>NZ_JACCBU010000001.1:0-4800000 GCF_013407955.1 Microlunatus parietis
CAGGGACACCCGCAACTGTGGGTCCAGGACCGGTCGGTCGACTGGGACCTGAAGCGACGCATCGAAGACGTGGCCGCCGGCGTCGTGGCGCAATACACGATGAGCAAGCAACTCTGACCCGTCCCCGCAGGCACTTCCAGGCCTGTCCGATAAGCGACATTATGTCAGGTAGTCGACTGCGTATTGCATCAGATGAATCAATCACCTGGATCACAGTCGCCACCCCGCCGACAACCGCCGGAGCGTTCACGGCACCCGCCCGTCTCCGCCACCCGGTCAAACCTTCGGCGCAGGCGCTGGGAACGCATCACCGGCCATCTAGGCATCCGTCAGTACAGTGGCGAAATGGTGCAGGTCCGCAAGAACACCTGCGAATACACCCGGCTCCTGGTCTCGGCCCTGGTAGTAGATCGAGCGCACTGAATCGAAGGCCACGGCAGCCCCACAGGCGGCAAATACGCCAGGGCCGGCCACCTCTCGTCCTGCCCGCCGAACGGCAGAGATGATCTCAGGGCTGGCTCCCTGCTGTAGGAGCCTCGGTAGCAGCGTTGCGTAGTCCAGTGCCCGGGTGCCGCTGCCGAGTGATTCGGCGTCGATAACGCCGGTGATCTCGCCGTTCTGGCACATCACATTGCTGTTGTTGAGGTCACCGTGCACCATGTCATGACGAGGCAACTTGAGTTCGACGTACGGTGCCAACAGAGCTTCGAAACGAGCGATCAGCTCGATACCCGACTGACCGAGCCGACGCGTCATCGGCCGGGGATCGTTCTCGCCGTCACCGAACGCGCATTCCCAGACGTACTCGGACCAGTTCTCCGTCGGATCGGGATCGAGGCCGGCCTGACGTTCAATCACCTCGATCAGGTGCTCGACCGTGCGCAGGGTCAACCGGGAGCGCAACATCGACTCGCCTGATACAAAGTCCACGACATGATAGGTGGTGCCGTCGGCGGTTTCGCCAGCCGCGAGCCACCGCGGGGTCGGATATCCCGCGGCCCGAACCCTGTCGACCAGTCGGGGCAATTGCTCCATGCGGTGCGCCATATCGGTGTTGATCTTCAAAATTGCGCGCCGACCATCATCATCAGACAACAGCCAGGCTCCTGCAAGACCCTCCGGGCAGCGCTCGCGAAGAACGAACCGAAGGCCGTGTGACTGATTGATGTGACGCACAAGCTCTTGCGTGGGTTCGAACGTCGTGGGCACCGGTGGACCTCTCCCCAAGGAAAGCAACTATCGCGCGGTCGTGCTCACGATAACGTGAGGTCGACATCGTGATCGCAGTCGACCGCGAGGACGTCGGTCTCTGCGCATCCACGCCAGGCTGCTTCAGCGCCGCACTCCCCTGGGCCACCGGCAGTTGGTCGAGGCCCCATCGAATTGAGCGCCGACGGGTCAGTATCGACTCCGAAGGACGTGAGATAGCGCTCTCCCCCAATCGGCTCCCCTCCCGGTCAACGGGCCATGAGCGATCACCTGGCGACTTCTCCATGGATGTGGGTCTTACGTACGCCCCCACAACCATCGCATCGTGTCCGGGAAGATGGCTCCGCCGTGCTTGAGCGTGTGCCCACCTTCGCCGATGACCAACTCACACTCGTAGCCGCGGTAGGCAAGCGCGGACGCCATGTCTCGGTTGGCGATCGGCCAATTCCCGAAGACGACATCAAGGTCTCGCTCACCGGTCTGCAGGAACACGCGTAGCGGCTTGCGTTCGGTCCGGCGGATCAGGCTCGGGTACTCGTGACCCCCGCGTATGTTGACGAAGCTGCCGCAATGGCTCACGACGTTGCCAAAGGCATCGGGACGTTCCCACGCGGCGGTAAACGCGCAGATCCCTCCCGAGCTGTGGCCGCAGATTGCGCGACGCGTGGGAGAGTCGGTCACGGCAACCGGAAGGCGTGGGATCAGGTCATCGAGCAGGAACTGCCCATAGGCGTCACTGAGTGTGTCGTACTCGACGTTGCGGTTCGTGTCGCCACCCCACAGCGGGTTGCCGGGGCCGTTGTCGCCAGGCTCGACGAACACACCGATGCAGACCGGCAGCTCGCCTCGATGGATGAGATTGTCGAAGACCACGTGGGCGTTGACATTCGGACGCAGGTACCAATCGCCGTCTTGGAACACCATGAGGTTCGCCGGGTGATCCGGCGTGTACTGGGCGGGGACGTACACCCAGTATCGGCGCTTCGTTCCGGGGAACCTCTCACTGTCGTCGAGTCGGTACTCGGTGACGCTGCCCCGAGGGGTTCCCGGCTGAGGCAGCGAGTCGGGGCCGAGTTCATAGGGCTCGTCGCTCGCCTCCGCAGCCTGAAGCTGCAACTGATCGCGCTTACTGATGCTCAAGCGAGAACCCCCTATCTGGACGCAAGTCAGCGGTCCGGTCATTCAAATCTGCGTAGTCCTCGTCACAGCTTGCGGCATCGACGCTGCCGAGGTGACCACGCATACGGCCTTTCGCCTTGCCCGAGTCAGCTGCTTCGCACGGAAAACTGATCGAGTGCGGCGCGGAGGAACGCATCGCGGCGTTCGGTGACGGCCGCTGCGTCCAGCGGGCTACCGTCGTCAGCGAACCCCGGGAGGCCGTGCATCACGGTAGGCGTGTTGAGCGCGGCCACCGCATCCCAGTAGGGCACAGACGTTGCCGCCCGACCGGCCTGTCGCTGCCAGCCCTCCAACACATGGCCCGGCGCTTCCTGGCCGTACTGAAGGGCCATCTGCATCCGTAGGCTGCCGAGATCGACCCCCGGATCACCGACGCCGGCCGTCTTCCAGTCGATCAGCGCGACGCAACGATCCCCTTCCCACAGCATGTTGCCGGCCCAGACGTCGCCATGCACGAACACCGACGCGGACGAGGGCACACCGTGCGATCTGACCCGCTCGTCGGCCTGCCGCAGAAGAGGGGTGGTCGGCATCGAGCCTCGCCTGCGTTCGCCGGCGCGGTCGTCAACGGCGCACGGCCGAGGACGGTACGGCAGGTCGGACTGAGCCTCCATGGTGAAAGCGTGGACCCTGGCAAGGGCGGCTCCTCCTTCCCGGAGCCGGGCGACCGAAGCCGTCGGCGGGAAATCGGCGCTGCCGGACAGGAAGGTCTCCAGGGTGCTCCCCCTCCCGCCGAAATCGGCGGCGATCAGCCGCGGCGCGGACAGGCCATGGGCCTCGGCCAGCTGAAGGGCTCGGGCGTTCGTGATCAGCCACGCGGCGGCGATCCAGCCCCGGACGGGCACCTTCAAGATCACGTCCGTGGCCCGGTCCGCCGGCCCTTCGATTCTCAGGCGGAACGTGCCAGAAGAGCGGTGGCTGCCGCGCCCCAGGCTTTCGACGGAGAGCTGGCTCCTGCCGGCACCCAGGGCACCGCACGCCCAAGCCAGCGTGGCTTCACCTGGTGAATGAGTCATCTTCGAAGGTTCCCTTCAACAGTGAATGTGTGTGAAGGGGGAACGACGAGAAGTAAGAACTCTCCCGCCCACCATCACGTTTTCACGCCTCCCCCCTTCGGTCAAGCGCTGCAACTCATAGTCGATGCCGGCCAGATCGTCGAACAAGGCACCGGCGCCGAACTCACCCGCCCGTCTCCCCTGCCCGGTCAGCGAGCGGTCATTGACCTGATTGGCTAACCCGAGATCTTGTCGAAATATCTAGGACGGCGCGCTCGACCGCGCTAAGGACGTCCTCACGTGTCATGTCGGTGGTGTCGAGCACGGTCGCGCGAGGGTTTTCGGCCCAAGCTTGCCAAGCCCAGCGGTGGCTCTCCCGTACCTGTTCTTCGGTGATGGCGTCGCGACCGTGGAGTCGGTTGGTGTCCATGCGTCGACGTTCAAGTCGCGCCTCAAGACTGGGCAGGAGAACGATGGTGATCGGGTCAAGTTGGTCGAGGTCGTCCCACACCGACACCCACTCTGGCGGATCGGTCGGACTGGCTGGGACTCGTGGGCCCGCGATCACACAATCGATTCCGGAGGCGGTGATATGAGCAGCGGTTGCGGACGCGATCTTGGCAGCGAACCGGTACTGAAGGCTGACGTCGGTCAAGGATTGGACTCTTTGTCCTCGGAACAGAACACTGCGAAGTTCGTCCCAGTCAAGCGGCGCGGTTGTGCGGGGACGTTGTTCAGCCCACTTCATGGCGGTGCTGGTCTTGCCTGCTAGCGGCGGGCCGGTGAGCAGGATGGCCTGACCGTGCTGCTTCATTTCGCTCACGGTGGCCAGTCTGCCCGAGGCCGTCCCCGATGTGGAATTGTATTTCCTTGCCGCCCGATAGCCGTTCACTGCCCGACAGACTCGTAGTAAGTCCAGATGGTCCTGGCTTCCTCGCGAGTTTGATTCTTGTGCAGCATCGGCATTCGACGCAGCCGAATCGACTCTGGCTCGCTGGAAGTCAGCAGGACATTTCCGGGACGCTTGTTCGGCGACTTTCAAATCATGACTGGTCGTGCAGCGAGAAAGGTCGGAGCAAGCTGGACCATGGCTCCGCGTCCGCACTGGACGTGAACTCGAGGAAGTCAACCAGCGACGCGCTGCGTGGCGCCGCCCAGTTGCGGTCTTCCGAAGTGGAAGGTCGCTTGAGGAGTCGCGCCAGCGCCAGGTAGCGGTGATACCACAGCGCGTCGCGCTCGAGCGTGCGTTCGGGATCTCCCGCAGGCGCATCTCCGGCCGCCGAACGGTACCCGGAGACCACGTCGGGTAGTGAATGGATCCGAAGGCCCACGAGATCTCGGGCCGGATTGCCCCACGTGGCACATCCCCAGTCCAGCAACGCCGTGACAGTCCCGGCGCGATCGACCATGACGTTCGTCTCGCTCACATCACGGTGAAGGAGGACCGGGTCGGCTGACGACGGGCCGCCCGGCTGGAGGAGTTCGAACGACTCGAGGAGCCAGTCGCGTTGCAACGTTCCGATCTCACCCGCCTCCGAAAGGTCGCGGACCAGCTCCGTTACGGAGAACGTGTACGGCTCCGGGACCGACTCGATCGGACCGATGCTGCTGCGACGGATCCGATGGAGGCTCGTCAGAATCTGCCCGAGGGACTCATACGTGCGCCGCACGGCGACAAGATCAGGGCGTTGAACGGCCAGGGTCACGCCACGCGCCCGCTGCTGGACCATAAATGGCAAGCCGGCCACGCTGAGCGATTCGTCATGGAGCAGGAGTTCTGGAGTCGGGATGCCTGCGTCGCGAACCAGCCCGATGACGCGCGCTTCCTTCGACAATTGCGCCGCCGCCTTCGGAGTGCGTGGGATGCGCACGACCAGTTCGCTGCCGAGGTAAGCGGTGAAGTTGACCTGTCCTTGAACGGGCACCGGGACCACGTCTTCGACCTTCACGCCGTAGTGGTTCGCGACGTCCCGCGCTGCGCACTCGAACGAGTTCGCGTCCACCGCGTCAATCATCATCGATTCCCCTGAATTCGCACTCTCCGGCATGAGGTCGCAGTCTTCAGCGATCTCCACACGACCGCAACAAGACAAGGCCGGCAGATCCGTGGCAGCGGCGTGTCGATCCGCGAGGAGTTGATCATCCAGCGACTCCCCTCCGGGCGGTTCAGGAGCGAGTCAGAGTGGCCGGTGATGGTTCCACCACCGGGCCGGGCGCTGGCCGATCGAGCACGCGGTGCGGCGAGCTGCCCGCACTAACCGCCCGACTCCCCCACCCGGTCAACGGCGACCCACGGACTCCAGATTGGGACCGAATACGCGAGCTCAAGACGCATGGCTTCCAGTAGTACTCTGCCCCCGCGGATCGATCGGAGTTCCTGCCGGGGGGCACGTTACTCGCCTGCGGGGACAGGAAATCCGTTCTCGAGGTAAGCGACTCTTCCCTCGGCTCGGGCGTCGACGGCGGCACGAATCCGGCGTGCGTACGGAGCAGGAAGTCGTTCGTCGAGCTGGTCGACTCGGCACCAGTTGTATGCCTTCAACTCGTTCGGCGGCAGGAGGATCGACGCGATCTCCTCGGGCGAGAGGACGCCGCCGTCGAAGACGGTGGTGAGCCCTTCAATCGGGATGTTCGTGGTGCGCGGCTCCCAGTCCACCGCGATCAACTGACCGAGTTGCTTGGTCAGGCCAAGTTCCTCGCGGATCTCCCGGCAGGCCGCGGCATAGGGAGCCTCGCCAGGCTCGACGATCCCGCCGGGATAGTCCCACCCCTCGACATAGGTGGGGTCGACAATCAACACCCGGGCGTGCTCGTCGAAGAACAATGCGCCGGACGCCTCGCGCTTGCGCGGCAGCTTGAGACTCCAATGACCAGGCGGCGGTTCTATCGTGGGCATCGCCGCAGCGTATCTGCACCTGGAGACGCCGATCCCGGCACGAGACGCCGGTCCGCACCCCCGCTGAGCCTGCAGCGACGCTTGGGTCTCCGTTTGACCTACCCGGCTCCCCTACCCGATGCCGTGACCTGCGGACAACTGAATACGCATGACCTTGATACGCAGAGTGTCCGGTAGTACTGATGCCGATCCGACCTCTACTGGCCGGGACCGCTGACCGGACATGTCGCTACCCCGTGGGGCGTGAAATCTGACTCACCAGCATTCCGACAGAACCCGCTCGACAGTCGAATCGAAACTCTCCTCGGGGCCGATGATCTGTTCGTTCAGGCCGGACACGGGTTGGAAACCACGCCACCATTTGCGCAAGTTCTGTTCCCAAGAGTCCTTCACCGCCGGCTTGGTCGCGGTGCGACGAACAGTCTCCTCGAAGGGCAACTTCCAGATGTAGGACCGGGACACGCCACGATGATCGGCCATCAGCTGGACCAGCGTGTCGGTGTACCAGGCCGCGTTCAAGATGCCTTCGACGATGACATCGACACCACGATTGAGGAGGTGTCTTGCGATCATGTCCGTGAGGGACATCGGATGGCCAGCCAGGTCCTCACCACTGCCCAGGATCTCGCGTCGAATCACGTCCTGTCCGATGATCGCCAACGTGCCGGCCGGCCTTGCCTCGCGGACAGCTGCTGCGATCGTTGACTTCCCTGAACCGCTGTTCCCACGAAAGGTGATGAAGCGGGTCGACTCTGCGCCAACACCGCCAGCTGCGATTGGGTTCGCCACCCGCCGATTCTGCCCGAACTTGCTCCTCCAGTGGATTGGCGCGACACGCGTTCTTCAGCGATACAGCTGCCCGGTGACCGCTCCGCCAGCGGGCCACTCTGACCTTTGGGTCAGCTCGGGGGCGCGGTGAAGCGGTGAAGTGGCCGTAGAACCCCGCCCGGGCTCCCCGCCCGGTCAGCGTGCGACGTACGGACAACGGATTGCGCACGATGGTGATACGCAGAATTTCCGGTAGCAGCAACTGACGAGTGCGCGAGCGTTCTCTCCTCGATGCGGCCAAGGTTCCGGCCTTCGCCGCCTGCGACGGCCGGTCCCCGCGATCGTCGCACCCGGCCCAGAACGTCACCCTTATAGACGCTCAATTCTGGCAAGCCAGGCGGGGGAACCACGGTTATCGAACTTGGTTTCGTAGCGGTCCGAGTCGATTCGTACTACCCGCCAGCCGTTGCTGAACGAGGAACGAATCTCCGCCTGAGACACGTGCCGCGGCCCGCCGTTGCCCGGGGTCGTGTCGTTGAAGCACAGTAGGTGGATCAACCCGCCCCTCGCCGTCACTGCGGCCAGACTCTCGACATACCTCCGCCGCTCCCGGTCATCGAAGGTGTGGAACAGCCCGCAATCCAGAACCGCCTGGAACACCTGACCCAACCGACCCAACTGCAGAGCGTCGTGAAGGAGGAAACCTACGTTGACGCCATGTGCGACTGCCTTGGACCTGGCCACCTCGATCGCCGTGGCCGCCACGCCAACGCCGAGGACCTCCAAGCCTTGCGTTGCCACCTCGATCGCGTTCTCGCCGGTACCGCATCCAGCGTCAAGAACTCGTCCGGCAAAGGCGCCCTTCCTCAGCCAGCCGGACTACCGCCGAATGCGGGCGCCCGGCATCCCAAGGCGGCCTGGAATCGCGGTATGAATGGTCCCACGACTCTCCGGTGAGCCGTTCGTGAAAGGTCGGCGACCGACCTGCTAGCGAATCACGTTCCATTTCGTCTCCGAGATCATCACACACGTCCAGAACCTCCGTGTCGGCCCGCGATCAACCAGATCCTCAGATGGTGTCACGTCAATCGGTTTGGCTCGTCCGCTCTGCTGCCGCCCGAGTCACACGGACAGGACTGATGGCCAGAATTGGATTGATCGCAACATTCTTCTGGCGACAGACTCTTCGCTGTGGACTCTGTATTTCTGCCGGCCGATGTCGATGACTGGTCCTTGCTTGATCACTGCGGAGTCCGGAACGCACTGGAGCGGGACGGCTGGCGATTCGTTGCTGCCGGCGACTGGGCTGTCGTCCTCGGCGATCCGACGGGTCGCTATGCCGCCCGGATCAGCCCATTCGAACGGGCTTACCAGTACTTCGTGGAGCTCTGCCGACGTCACCCAGGCAACCGATGGCTGCCCACGATCCATGCCGCGACAAATCTGGCTGGCGGTGGGCATCTGACGGTGATGGAACTGCTGACACCCAGGCACATCCCCGATGACGACCATCCGGATCCGGTCTGGTCCAGCGACGACTCCGACCTTGCCACGGTGCGGGCCGACGTGGAACGCACCTACGCAGATTGCAAGGCAAACGTGCAGTGGTGGGGCTCGTTGGACGTCAAACCAGCTCACTTCTTGCTCGACTCCGAGGGCCAGTTGAAGCTGGTCGACCCGTTTGGCTTGGCCGGCGCGGAGTTGTATGGCATGGCGGAGTCGGACTACCCGTCGTTCTGCAAGCTGGTACCGACGGACGAGCGCCGCTACATGTTGCAGATCCCACACTTCTCCCAGTCCTACGCTGCCCCGCTACTTCGCACGCTACGCGCCGTCATCAGTGCACACGACGCATGCTGATGCAGCATCCCGCGACGATCTGCGGACGTCCAGTTCGAACGAACACGAGCCCGGGGCCCGGAATGATGGCGCCGTGACCGTCAACGAATCCGGCGACGCGTCGGAGGCCAGCTCGCTGCACCGGCTCTGCTGGCCCGCACGGACCGCGAGGCTGACCATTCGCCCCGCACGAATGGAAGACGCAGACGCGGTCTGGGCCTTCCGCAGCCTCCCGGCCGTGCACCGCTGGTTGTCGTCGATGCCCGGCGATCGCTCCGAGTGGACCGCGCACATGCGCCGCCGGCTCCCCCGCACTCTGGTCATCAAGCATGACCAGAAAGTGATCGGCGACTTGATGGTTCGAGTGCAGAACGCATGGGGGCAGTCCGAAGTCTCCGAGCATGGCCGCGACTCCGAGGCCGAACTCGGCTGGGTCCTGGACCCGGCGTACTCCGGCCGCGGATATGCCACCGAGGCCGTCTCAGAACTGCTGCGGATCTGCTTCACCGAACTACATCTGCGCCGCGTGGTCGCACAGTGCTTCGCCCGTAACGAGTCTTCGTGGCGCCTCATGGAACGGCTCGGGATGCGGCGCGAAGCCCACACCGTAAGGGACTCGCTACATCGGGAGTTCGGATGGCTCGACGGCTACTCCTACGCACTCTTGGCTGACGGCTGGAGAGCCAGGCCGTGGAAAGCAGGTCCTTAGCGACACCCGGACCATGATCACGTCACTCACGCGCTGACCGACGGCGAGCGCGACTTCCGTTCACGCCCCGACGTTGTCTGAGCTGCCACCTATCATGCGGGCAGACCTTGTCGTCGATGTGGATGGGTCGTTGAGATGGATGGCGAAGCTTCAACCTCACCAGGTGCAGTGAGCGGGGCGGATCGATGGGCGGCACCGGATCTCAGGCGTTTCGTAGCCGTTGTGACTGGCGCGAATCGTGGTGCCGGCCGCGGTATCGCGCGAGTGCTCGGGAAGTGTGGCGCGACGGTGTACGTCACCGGCCGTAGCAGGGCTGGCCGCACTTCGACGAGGGCTGGCGAGGACGTGAGTTTGTCCGAAACGGCCCGGATGGTCTCCGCTCTCGGCGGTACCGGGATCGCGGTCGAAGTTGATCACGCCGTCGACGCCGAGGTCGAGGTGCTCTTCACGAAGGTCCAGCATGAACAGGGCAAACTCGACATCTTGGTCAACAACGCTTGGGGCGGGTACAGCGTCAACGACGGCACGTTGGACGAGCCGTTCTGGCTGCAACCGATGCTCCGGTTCGATCGGATGTGGACGGTGGGCGTCCGGTCCAACGTGGTGGCGACCCGTCTGGGTCTTCCGTTACTACTGGAGGCTGACCGCGGACTGGTGGTCAACACGACGTTGATGTTCAGCGACCTGGCTCGCGACATCGGCGCGCTCATCGGTGAAGGCCCCGCCGATTTGGACAAGCCGCCATCCGAGACCCATGCCGGGTGCGCGCTCTTCTACCGAACGGTGAAGTTGGCGATCAATCAAATGACGCTGTACATGGCCAAAGACCTCGCCTGGAACGGGCATCGGGTGGCCATGATCGCGCTCTCACCGGGCTTCATGCGCACCGAGGCGATCATGGAAGAAGTCGGCACCGACGCGCAGCGCTGGCAAACGAAACCGATACTTCAAGGCACAGAATCAACTGAGCTCGCCGGCCGAGGCGTTGCTGCCCTCGCGACAGACCACGACCTCTTAGCGAGATCTGGCCAGACCCTCAGCACTCGCAGTTTGGCACGGGAGTACGGATACTCCGACGTCGATGGACGATTGCCGAGCTAGTTGTCCGGGCTCACAGGCCAGCCTCCTCGTCGCGGCGGGGTGCCTCCACTCGTTAGCGACTGGCCTCAAAGATCATCAGTCGCTGTTCGGTCCCTCCGGTGAACGGCGAGCGGTCCCAGTCTTTCCACACGTGACCCGGTTCCAGGCCTGCTCGCTCCAGGTCAGCAACGATCTGCTGCATCGACCGGAACTGGAGTCGCTGCTCTACATCGAGGACACCGCCAGCGTCGAGGAAATCGTTGTGGCAGTACATCGTGACGACGCCCGCAGCATCTGGAGGAGTCGTCGTGGTCGACTCCCGAAGTCGACCGATGGGCGTCTGCCGTACGGCAAGCGGGCCATTCCAGGTACGCCATGCCTCCGCGTCTGGATTGCGCGATTCGAAGACGAGCCGGCCACCGGGCACCAGCCCTCGCGCGATGTCGTCGAGCGCTCGATCCCAATCAGAGCCGACGATGTGCATCGCAACATTGGCGCTCATGATCATCAGGTCCGCCGACTCGGTGTCGATACGCTCAGCGGTGCCGAGACGCCACTCCACTCGGTCACCGCCGGGGCGGTCGGCGGCATAGGCCAGCATCGCCGCGGCTGGATCGATCCCGACCACGCTCCGGCCGGGCCGCGCCAGGGTCACGGTCAGGCTGCCGGTTCCACAACCAAGATCAATGATCCGGTCGGCTTCGCTTCGGTCAGCGAGCTCCCGGAAGTAGACGTGGTCCTGGCCGCCAGGGTTGTCCGCGTCATAGATCGCGGCCAACCGCCAGTCGTCGTAGGTCATGGGAGCGAGCCTCGAGCCTGTCCACCCCTCAGTCAATCTCAATTCGGGGGGACCCGCCCGACTCCCCCCGAACTGTCAGCGTCCTCGGGCACGATGCTCACCATGACGGTCCTCCTCCTCGGTGACAGCAATCTTGCTCAGCTGTACGACAACCAACCTGACCTGGTACCTCTCGCGTTTGGTGCCGATCCCGAGTGTCGCGCCGCCGGCGGTGCGTGGTCCGGCTCCCTGCGACAACAGATCGGTATGCGAAAGCCGTCCGGCTACGACGCGATCGTGGTATCTATCGGAAGTAGCGACAGCCACCCATCCAAGAACAGTTCGCCGACGATCTTCCGCGAGAACCTGTCCCGTGAATTGACGCAGGGTGGTCGCTGGATCGCGTTGCTACCGCGCAGCCTCGCCGCGACTCTTGATCCGGCCCAGTCCACCGAGGAAGTCAACGCCCTGATCCGCGTCTACCGTGCGATCCTGGCCGAGATGATCAACGCGTCCGGAGGCATCGCACTCGATACCGGTGCGATCACGGGAAGCCTCGGGCCCGAGGCGTACGACACTGACGGCGTACACCTGACGCGCGCAGCTTATGAGGAACTCGTACCGGAAATCGCCAAGGCCGTCGAGGCGGTCGCCCAACGAACATGATCAAACTTGTGTCGTTCAACGGATCTGGTTCCAGGTCGGACCGTCCCAGCGGGGCAGGTCAAGGGATCGGGAAGCCCAGCTAAGGCAGATCACGGCGATTCGCTGCAGGACTCGTCGGAACCAGTCCGGCAATTCTGGTTCACGGAGTGTGCGATGCACGTAACGCCCTGCGAGTAATGCGGCCCAGCGACCTCCATCGGGTAGCACATCGTGGGGATCTGGCCCGCCTTCCAGTGGCAAGGTGGAGGCTGCGGTGGCAACGTCGTATTCCGGGTTTCCCCGAAAGGCCTGGGCCCAGTCGACCAAGACCACGCGCTGTCCCAGGAAGCACAGGTTGTCGCTGCGCACGTCGTTGTGGACCAGAGCTTCTCCTCGTTGGTCTGCGTCGCGTTCGGCCGCGGCGAGCCCGTTGACCGCGGCGTTGAACCACTTGCGGCTACACAATCCCAGCGTCATAAAGGCCTCGACGTCCTCGGTTATCAGCGGCCAGTTCTGTGCGGACGGCGGTGGTGCCGAGGGTAGCGACGGCGGCGGAGGCAATTCGGCAACCCGGTTCAGGGCGGCGAACATGAGATCGAATTGCCCGGGCTTCCAGTTGACCGGTTCATGGTCGGCCGGCCAGTGCGCCGAGCTGAGGTCCTCGATCACCAGGACAGGACGCTCTCCGTCGTCCAGCCAAGCTAGTTCGCTGGGCACCAGGTCGCTGCCGACCGTAGAGATGACCTCGTGTTCGTTGCGGATCAGACTCGCGCTCTGATCATCGACAGCCGATTTGACGAAGGCAGTCGAACCGTCATGGAAGGTGACGACAAAGCACGCCGCCGAGAGACCCGTGTGAGGCTTGTGCCACGCAACCGGGGCCTTATCCAATGCCGCTGTGATCAACTCGCGGAGTGCGGGCGTCGGCGGACTGTCTCTGGTCAGGTTGGCGGCTGTCGGCTCGTGGCTGATCGGCTTGCTCGATCTCATGGTGCGGCTTCCAATCGACGTCAGCGACACAAAGGGCGCGTTTACGGGCAGATCTTCAAAGGGGTGAGTAGGTGGGCATTGCCCCTTCGGTGGCCCGACGCGCCCTACCGCAACACGCCTCAGTCTCAGCGCGACGCCACCTCATGTCAAGGTCACGATGAACCGGCATCGCACTCACCGCTCGCGTCAAGATTCTCGACCGGGTCGCCAGAACACACGCTCGGTCGCGGCGTGGATACCGGGGAACCTCCCTCCCTCGGTTTCACGGTCGAGGCCGAGCTTGCGTAGCATTCCCTCTCCCCTGGTTCAGCCATTCGAGGGCGAGCCGCGCGACCTCATGGGCAGGCAGGCCTCGGGTGTCGATGCGAAGGTGCGGGTGCCGGGTCAGGAAGCCGTCGGCGGCAGTCGGCGTCGACCCGGTGGGATCGGTGGTGAGTTGGTACTTCTCCATGCGACGGACGTTGCCGTCGGACCATTCGAGGTCACGCTTGGTCGGCTTCGCAGCCAGCCGGCTTTCGCCTCGATTGCGCACCAGTCGCGTCTCGAGATCGGCGGTCAGTTCCAGCACCCATACTTCGCCGTCGGCATGATCGAAAGGGGTGACGAGCTGTTCGACGTACGCAGTGTCAGCTGGTTCCTGCAGATTCCAGACGTAGCTGAAGATCACATCGAGCTTGGCCCGTGCGGCTTCCTCGATCACGCGCCGGCGGAATTCCACGTTCAAGATGTTGAACGGCTCGGTGCCATAGCCGAACACCTCGACCAGCGGCTCGATGGTGTGGTGATTGTGGAACAGCCTGAAGTCGCTCTGTGCGGCAATCTCCCGGCCCACGGTCATCTTGCCGACAGCCGGTGGTCCGATGATCAGCAGCAGCCTCATGATCGGCAACAGTCCCAGACGGCCGGCTCCCCCGCAACCAGGTTCACGCGGCAGCGAAATCCTGTCGCAGGCCGCCGCTCCTACTGACAGGCTGGGTTTCGTGGATCTTCCTCAGTTCGTCGAAACCCATTGGGCGCAGGCGGTTCGCCGGATCGAGGTGCTGACCGGAGGCCTGAACTCCGAGACCTGGACGGTT
Source organism: Microlunatus parietis (assembly GCF_013407955.1). Lineage (GTDB taxonomy): Bacteria > Actinomycetota > Actinomycetes > Propionibacteriales > Propionibacteriaceae > Microlunatus > Microlunatus parietis. The sequence goes on from NZ_JACCBU010000001.1 coordinate 14,165, forward strand.
ACCACGGCTACCGGCCGGTACGTCCTGAAGTCGGTCCCGGCGCACGACGCCGGCTTCATCCGGGGCCTCGAATTGGCGGCTTCGCTGGACCGTCGGGGTGTCCCGACCGGAGCTCCGATCAGAACGGTTGCCGGGAGCCTGTTCGAGCGGACCCCGGACCGTTCGGTCGCGCTCCTCCGCTGGGTCGACGGGGAACCGCTGTCGGCTGCCGACCCGCGATCCGGTGCTCGCATGGGTTCGATGCTGGCGCGGGTGCACGAGGCCGGAGCCACCGAACCAGACGACCTGGAGACCTGGCTGCGGATCCTTCCGTTCGGGGACGATTATCTGGATTACGAACCGTGGATCAGGCCCGCAGTCGAGAACACCCTGGAGGCTACGAGGGAGCTCCATGCGCGATCCAGGATGACGTGGGTCGGCCTGCACGGTGATCCCTCGCCGAGCTCGTTCCTGGTGCGCGGCGACGATACCGGGCTGATCGATTGGGGTGCGACCATGTTCGGCCCAGCTCTGTACGATCTCGCGTCGGCGGCCATGTATCTCGGCTGCTCGATCGATGAAGCCGGTCCGGAATTCGTCGTCCGCGCCGTCGAGCACCCGGGCTCCGCGTCCGGTAGCGAATCCCTCGTGGCCGGTTATCTTGCCGCGCGGCCGGGCATGATCGATGAGGTTCGTCTGGGATTCGGCACCTATTTGCGAGTCCGGTTATGCGTGCAGGCCGGCTATTTCGCGTGGCGTTGTGCCAACGATATTCGTACCGGCATCAATTCGGCGGAAGAGAACCAGCAGGGGCTTCGGCACGCCCGCGAATCATGGGGAATTCAGACCTAGAATGCGGAGAACATTGCGTACGCCCTCTTCGAGGATGTCGTCTGCCAGCTTCGGGTCGGTCAGCGTACGGGACAGCTGGATCGTCCCGATCATCAGCGCGTACGCACTCGACACCTTGACCCGGGTCGCCGGACCCGGGTCGCCGATCACGTCCGCGATCTTGGCGAGCAACTCCCCCATGGCAGCCGTGTAGGCACGTCTGGTCGCGGTGTCGCAGCGGCCCAGCTCATCGAGCAGTGCGGCCGAGGGACAGCCGTCGACGCGATGATCACGGTGCTCAGGCGACAGGTAGTCCTTGACGAACTGGGCCAGGTCCTCACGCGTGGTGACGCTCTTCAGGAAGCTCGCCGTCTGGCGCCGCAACTCTTCGGTCACCGCGGCCCCGACGAGGTCTTCCTTCGAAGCGAAGTGGGCGTAGAAGGCGCCGTTGGTCAGCCCGGCATCGGCCATCAGGGTCGAGACACCGGAGCCGTCGATACCGTCCGCCTTCAGCCTCCGACCGGCCGCCTCGATGATGCGCTCCCGCGTCTGCCGCTTGTGGTCCTTGTCATACCGAGCCATCGCGCTACTTCCTCCTTGCCCAACCGTGTTAGTTTTGTATTACGATCATAATCTATCTGAGTCAGGAGTCACCATGCGTGTTCAACCAGTCGCCATCGTCACGGGAGCCGCCGGCGGAATCGGTGCCGCCGCGGCTACCGCTCTTGCGGCGAAGGGTTTCGTGGTGGTCGGCACGAGTCGCAACGCCGCCAGGGCTACCCCGGTCCCGGGAGTCAGCATGGTCGACCTCGACGTCGCCAGCGACGAGTCCGTGGCCCGGGTCGTCGCCGGCGTGATCGCCGAACACGGCCGGATCGACGTGTTGGTCAACAACGCCGGCATTGGGTCGGCCGGGGCCGCCGAGGAGAGCTCGATCGAGCAGGCCCAGCACATCTTCGACGTCAACGTCTTCGGAACGATCAGGATGATCAACGCCGTGCTGCCGCAGCTGCGCCGGCAGGGCTCCGGGCGGGTGATCAACGTCTCGTCGGTGCTCGGCCTCATGCCGGCCCCGTTCATGGCGTTGTACGCGGCGACGAAGCACGCGCTCGAGGGGTACAGCGAGTCGCTTGATCACGAGGTACGGGAGCACGGCGTCCGCGTCCTGCTCGTCGAGCCCTTCTATACCCGGACAGCCTTCGAGGCCAACGCAGTGAATCCGGACCGGCCGCTGGCCCTGTACGAAGATCGCCGGGCCGCGGCACGGCGGATCACGGCAAGCGGGGTCGAGAACGGCGATGCCCCGACCGTCGTCGCCGCCGCCATCGTCGCCGCGGCCACCACCAACCGGCCGCGGCTGCGCAACCCGGCCGGGCCCTCGGCCCGGCAGGTCTCTCTGCTGCGCCGGTACGTGCCCGCCGCGGCGTTCGATCACCAGGTCCGCAAGCTCAATCGGCTGCCGGCTGCACGGTGACGGAAACAGGATCCGCGGTGATCTTGGTTCCAAAGATCGCCCGCACGGGGACGTACTCGAGGTACGGCTGGAAGGGATCAAGCGCCTCCCGCAGGCTCGCCGCGAACCGGGCCCGTTCCGGAGGCGGTGGCAGCCGGTCGACCGGCAGCGCGCTGTAGATCCCGCCGATCAGGTGATCGAAATCGAGTTCGTCGGTGTAGTCGAGCTCGACCTGACTGACGTCGAAGCCGTTGGCGATCAAGCTCTCGCGGTACCGCTGCCGGGTGAGCTCGTCGGTGCCGCAGCTGTTCGCGGGACGTGTTCCGAACCAGTTCTGCAGCCAGCCGCGCAAGGCTCGCGACCAGTCCGAATCCTGAAGCCACAAAGGGATTCCGTTGGAGACGACGACGATCCCGCCGCCAGGACGAAGCAGCGGGCCGACCGCAGTGAACAGCGTCGCATGATCCATCCAGTGCAGGGCCTGTCCGATCGTCACTGCAGCCACTGATTGATCACCGAGCACGGTGCGCAGAAGCGGAAGATCACTGTCCCGGCCGACCAGCCAGCCGATGTTGGTGATGCCCTGCTCCGTGGCCGCCGTGCGCGCGCGAGCCAGCATGTCGGGTTCAGGGTCGACCGCCAGCACGGCACGGACGTGCTGAGCCATCGGTGCGGCCAGCTGTCCGGTGCCGCACCCAAGATCAACAACCAGGTCGTCGTCCCGCAGCGAGAAGGCCACGGCGATGGCTCGGAACAACTCCGGCGGATAGCCCCGCCGGAAACGGTGATACAGGTCGGAGATCTCGCCGCCGAAGCCCAGGTCCATCGGGCCAGCATGCCTCCAAACGTCCGCGAACCGACGCTTCTTCTGCCCGTGGCGTACTTCCCGAACGCGGCCGGGTTGTCAGTGCTCGCTCGTACGGTGTGACCATGGCAACGATCTGGCTCACCTCCGTCGCAGCCCGCTACCGGGGAACCCTCGAAGACCTGGCGATCGGTCTTCGGACCTGCCCGGACGAGCAGTGGGAGGAGAGTCTTTATCCGATCGATCCGGCCGAGCCCGCGACCTGGACTCCCCTCGACCCGACGGGTCAGCCGTTCGAGGACGAGGCGGTCGCCGAGCAGAAGCGGCGAGCGCAGGGAGCGGTGTGGCGGACCGCGGCGCACATCCTGTTCTATACCGACGCCGAACTCTCGGCGACGGAGCGGGATTGGGCGCCGCCGCCACCGATGTCACCGCGCGACGAGGACGCGGACGTCGTACCGCCCACCCATTCCCGCGAATTCCTGCTGGGGTACGCCGATCACTGCCTGCACAAGGTCGACGAACTCTTCGCCACCCTGACCGATGCCCGAGCGGAAGAGCCCGTCGCCGACACGCATCGCCACCGCGGGACCCCGCTCGGCGAGATGCTCGTCACCGGCCTGGTCCACCTGCAGCTGCACACGGCACAGCTTCGTACGTTCCTGGTGACTCGAGGTGTCCCCTGGGCCGGCGAATAGTCAGGCGTCGACCGCCAGCGTGCCCGCGAACGCCGGGAAGGTTCGCGGAGGCTGCCTCGCGTTGTCCCAGCGTTCCCGCATCGCGTCGGCGATCGCGAGGAACCAGCCTGCCAGCGCCCGGTAACACCCGGCTCGCGAGGCGATCTCCGCGCAGGAGGTGAGCGTCTGGACGATCTGGGTACGGCGGCGTAGGGCGAGGTCGGGATCCTGCCCAGGCAGGGCGATCACGGGCAGGCGGTGCGCGCGGATGATGGCCCAGACCGCGCACCCCGTAGCGATTCCGGTCTCGTACGTCCGGTCGTCCAGCGCGCCCGGCCACCCGACCGCCAATTCGGCGCGATAGGCCTCGTCCATCGCCGCGATCACGGCGGCGGGCAGGACGGCCCAATGCCCGTAGGCAGGGAACGGCAGGCGCAGATTGGCTGCCTCGAGCCCGAAATGCCGGAACCCGGAACCCTCGAAATCGACCAGGCGCGCACGTCCGCCGGAAAGTACGGCGTTGTTCGGGCCGAGGTCGCCCTGCACGAAGACGCGGAAGCGTGGGTCGGCCAGTGCCGAGTCCAAGGCCTCCAGATCGGCCGAGACCCCCAGCGGGGCAGGGAAATCGAGCCCGGCGGCCGCCTGCCGCAACTCCGGCCAGTATTCGAAGGCCCGGTCGAGAAAGGTCGTCCGGTTCCGCCACGGCGGTTCCAGTCCCACGGAGGTCGCATGCAGGATGCCTGCAGAGCGGGCCAACGCGACCAGGCCGTCGGTGGCGTCGGCGGTGGTGCCGCCCAGCAGGACATCCTGCACCGACGGGCCCGTACCCACGTCGGTCATCAGGATGTGGCTTTCGTCGGCGGCCAGCAGCCGCGGGGCGATGTCGACGCCGAGCTCGGTCACCAGCGCAATCCCGCGCCGCTCGTTGTCCAGGGCCGCCGCGTCGTCGCCCCAGGGGCCGGCGACCTCACGCCTGGTCTTGACCACGACGGTGGTGCCGTTGTCGAGGCTGAGTCGCTGGACCGGGGCCCAGTCGTCACCAAGATCGACTGCGCCGACGATGCGTACGTTCTCGCCGAACGCCGCGGCCAGCAGCCGCTCCGCCACCACCCATCGGTCCTCGCGCACCGGACGAGCCTAGGGCAGTTCTCCGCCAACAAACTCAGGAGCGGCTCTCGGCCGGTGTCGATAGGCCGGCGAAAGCTCGGATCCTGTGTACTGGGCCCATGCCTGTGTCGAGACCACCCGGGTTGAGTGTTCGGCTCAAGCTGACGCTCAGCTACGCCGCCTGCATCATGGCCACCGGCGGCGTGCTCCTGACGGTGGTCTGGGTGTTTCTGCTGCGGTACGTACCCGAGGTGGTGATGGTTCCCGGCTCGGGCGGACGGACTCCTGCCGTACCGAACCAGTCCGACCTGATCCGTGCGTTCACCCCACCGGCGATCGGTGCCGTGATCTTCCTGCTGATCTTCGGACTGGTCGGCGGCTGGATCCTCGCCGGCAGCATGCTCGCGCCGCTGAACCGCATCACTCATGCGACTCGGCTGGCCGCGAACGGCTCGCTCTCCCACCGGATCCACCTGGAGGGCCGCGGCGACGAGCTCCGCGAACTCGCCGACGCGTTCGACACCATGCTCGCCCGGCTCGAGACGCATGCGATCGAGCAGCAGCGGTTCGCCGCCAACGCCTCGCACGAGTTGCGTACGCCGCTGGCGATCACCCAGACGCTGCTCGACGTCGCGCACCAGGATCCCGACCACGACAACCGCGAGCTCGTGGAACGGCTCCGGCACGTCAACACGCGAGCCATCGACCTCACCGAGGCGCTGCTCCTGCTCAGCCGGGCCGACCAGCGGTCGTTCACCAAGGAAGCGGTCGATCTGTCCTTGATCGCCGAGGAAGCCACCGAGACGCTGCTGCCGCTGGCGGAGCAGAGCGGGGTGACGATCATGACCTCCGGCGATATCGCGCCGACGCTGGGTTCGCACCCGTTGCTGCTGCAGCTGACGACGAACCTCGTCCACAACGCGATCGTGCACAATCTGCCCGACCAGGGTTCGATCTGGATCACGACGCGGGTCCTTCCCGAGTCCGTGTTGATCACGGTGGAGAACACCGGTGCGAAGCTCGCGCCGTCGCTGGTGGCCACGCTGGCTGAGCCGTTCCAGCGCGGCACCCAGCGGGTGCGTACCGATCACTCGGGAGTCGGCCTCGGCCTGGCCATCGTCAAGAGCATCGCCCAGGCGCACGACGGGACGCTGACCTTGACCGGCCGCCCCGAAGGCGGTCTGCGCGCCACCGTGCAGCTGCCGGCGGCTCCTCCCGACGCCGAGGACTGATGCTGGCCCGGATCCGTACCCGGGTGTCAGAAACGGTCGAATCGGCAACCCGCGAGCAATGGCTCGTTGGTGCCGCCGACCAGCTCCTGCGCGACCAGCCGGCCCACCGCCGGGCCGAGCGTGACGGCGGCGTGCATCACCGCCAGATACAGGCCCGGTGACTCGGCGACCGGGCCGATGATCGGCTCGCCGTCCGCGGGCATCGGACGCTCACCCACCCGGGCACTGAGCAGTTCGACCGTGTCGGCACCGCGGAACGTCGACCGGATCGCGGCGAGCGTCGGCTCCGCCGCATCCGCCGCGGCGACGAGTCGATCCGGCGCGACCTGCCGGAGATCGAAATGCTCGGTGTTGACAACCCGGTGGACCAGACCGGCCGGTGCACGGAATCGGAAGAGCGTCGCGGGCGAAGGGCTGACCGGGACCTCGATTCCGACTGGCGCGGCCAGCTCGGCCGTGGCCACGGCGGCAGCCAGGACGACGGCGTCGCCGGTGAGCGAACCGGCAGCGGTCTCCACCCCGCTGACCCGACCCGTGGCGTCGCGACGGAGGGCGGTGACCGGCGTGTCCAGGTGGACCTGCGCCCCGTGATCACGGGCGCCCGTGATCAGCCGCTCGATCACGCCGACGGCGTCGACGGAACCGTCGGCGGAGGCCCAGACGGCCCAGTCCGGAGGTTGCCGCAGGTTCGGTTCGAGCTTCGCTGCGACGTCCCCGCCGACGATCTCCTCCCCCGGCCCGGCCTCCGGCGCGCTGCCGCTCGAACGCCACGACAGCGAGCCGGACCAGGTCACCGGAAGCCCGGGCAACTCGGCCTCGAGCCGGCGGTATTCGTCCGTCGCCGCCATCCGCAGTTCAGCAGCGACGCCGGTACGGACACCGGCGGACCCGATCCAGGCGAACGAGTCGCGGGTCACCCCGCCACCCGGCCGGCCTGCCTCGACCAGGGTCACGGCGGCACCCGCCCGCGCAGTGTGATAGGCGACCGACGCGCCGACGATGCCCGCGCCGACGACCACGAGGTCCTTGATCATGGTCTGGTTCGACATTGTCACGAAGCTACCGTCTGCCGGCATCGTTGTCTCCGGAATTGCGATGGCCGGCGGCAGCCCGTTGAGCCAGACTGCGGGGTCATGGTGACAACGCCCCTCCCGATCATCGACTCGGTGGTGCGGTCCGTCTGCGGCCGTAGCATCGAGCACCTCGCTCCGCTGGCCGGTGGCGGAATGAACGAGACATACCGGGTGGAGCTCGGCGACGCGGGCACCGTTGTGGTCCGGATCGCCCGCCAGCCGACGCCGTGGTTCATCGACGAGGCCCACCTGATGACACGGGCACGTACGATCGGCGTACCGACGGCCGAGGTGCTCGGCCTGGTTCATCATGATCATGAGGGCGAGCTGCTGTCCTTCTCGGTTCAGCAGTTCCTGCCGGGCCGTTCGCTGATGGACCAGGTCGATGAACTCCCCGCTGTTGATCTTGAACGGCTGGTCGTCGATGCCGGGGAAATCATGGCGCGGGTGCACAGCGTCGTACCGGCCGAAGATCGCGGAATCCGGCACGAGCTGCGCCGGCCCGACGATGATCAGGCCAGCAGGATCGCGCGGACTGTGAGCGAGGTGCTCGACCCGGCGGCAGCCGCGACCGTCGTGCGCGGCGCGGAGTTCCTCCGCCGGGAGATCTCGACCCGACCGACTCCCCCGCTGTGCTTGGCGCAGGGCGACTTCCTGCCGAAGAACCTCCTGGTGCACGACGGGGCCGTGGTCGGGGTGATCGACTGGGAGTTCGCCGGCGCTGCCCCGCCGGCTTTCGACCTGGCCCGGTGGGAGGTGTCGGCCGGCCGGCCCTTCAACGACCGTTTGGATCTGGTCCGCCGCGGGTACGCCCGGGTCGCCGATCCCGACCAGGCCGAGGCCGGCCTGCTGCCCGCCTTCGCCATCGATTGGATGCTCGAGATGCTGGCGTGGCAGAACCCAGCCACGCCGGCACAGTTCCGCCGCTGCGTGGAGTTGATCAACCGCTACACGGGCAACTGATCTTCGGACTCAGGCCGATCGCAGAAGGTCGGCGACCAGGGGTTCGGCTGCGGTCGGCAGGACTACCGCAGCGGCGACGCGAAGATCATCAGCGAGCGAGGACCAGACGAGTTCCAGCAGGGTCTCTGCGTCGGTCGCGGCGACGGTCACCTCCGACGGCGGCTGATGGGTCGACACGACGTGTCGATCTTGGGAGAGGTACGTCGTCGTCAGGATCCCTGATCCGACCGCCACGTCGCCCACGGTCAGCGTGCTCACGTACGTCTGCTCCGGCGCCAGCACGCTCGCCCGCGAACCCGCGATGAGCATCGGGCCTCCCGCCGTACGCGACGCCACCACGGTGATCCGCGGGGTCCGGAGCGGCGGATCGGGCTCGTACGCGATCCCTTGTACAGCCGTCGCCGGCTCCATCGTGGCGAGCCGAGTGATCACGGTGTCGACCTGGTCGCCGTTGCCGACGACGCACCATGCGGGCCCGATCGTCGCCGCACGGTAGTGGCGCAACGGATCGTGCTCGGTCACGCCCCGCGGCCGCGCATAGAGCGAAGCGCCGTCCAGCACCAGGGTCCGCTCACGACTCGCGGCGCTGCGGCCGGTCATGAAGTACACGATGCAGAGGCCGTCCGCGGGAGTCCGGGCCACCAGGAGACCACGCCCGGGATAGTCGTTGTCCGCCAGCACCTGCCGTACCGAGATCTGCACGGAGGCATCGTGTCATACGGCCGGAATTGCGGATGATCATCCGTACGAGATCTGTTATCAAGAGACGGTGTACTCACCGATCCGGATCGAGGCGCCGGCCCAGGTCGAGCTTCCCTGGGGCTTGCAATGGGACGATCTTCGCGGCGCGATCCCGGAGCTGCGTCTGCCCCTCGGCGTGTTTCGAACCCACGAGATCCGAGGGCTGCACCAGTCGGGTCGGTCGCAGATCCTGCTGCTGCGGTACGAAGATCGTGACGGACGACAGCAGGCCCGAACGATCTTCCTGAAGCTCGGCAATCCGGCTCGGCCGGAGGTCGCCAAGTACCGCTACCTGCTGGAGCGCGGCGCCCCGGTGTCCCCTCCGCTCGGGACGGCGACCACCGCGGCGGGCGAGATCATGATCTTCCCGTTCCTGCCCACCATCGGCACAACCGCCGAGGAGGCCGACGACCTCCTCGGCCTCGTGGCCGAGATCAACAGCATCCGGGATCCGGCTGCAGAGCTGTTTCGGCCGCCTCAGGGAACTCCGGGATACGGCGAACGGATCCGTGAGGTGTTGATCGACTTTCTGCCAACCGCCGAAGAGGCGCGGCGCTGGTTCGACGCCTATCAGGAGGCGATCGTCGCCGCCGACGCGATACCGCTGGCCCTCAATCACAACGAGCTGAGTTTCCAACAGGTGGGGTGGCTTGATCAGGGACCTGGCGATCGGAGGCGGCTCGTCGTCTTTGATCTTGAGACCATGTCGCTGCGACCGCTGTACACCGACCTCGCGGGCATGCTGCCCTCATTGGCGAACCAGACCGGACGAACCGAAGATGACCTGTTCCGTTCGTACCTGGCGAAGCTGGCCCATCGAACCGACGAGACGACGGATCAGCGCCTGGCCTGGAGCAGAATGCGTACCCTTCGTATCATCCGCACCTTCGAATCCCTACCCTGGTTGATCACCATGGCCGGGACGATCGGCATCGAAACACCACAGCACGCGATCGCCAGGCTCGCCGGAGACCTCGGCGACTCCCGCTTGGGTAGCTTTTGACCGGCAAACCGGGGACAAGGTTGCGAAACGGAATTGCACGCCCGACGGCATCCCTGGAATCGTGCACGGCATGGGAAACGCGTCGCCGTCGGACCGCAAGCGCGAACAACTCTTGGACTTCACCATGAGTCAACTCGCACAGCATGAGGCTGTGCGAGGTGTGGTGGCGACCGGCAGTGTCGCGTTGGGGCTGGCGCGCGAAGGTGACGCTACCGTGCCCGGCTCCGATATCGATGCGGTCGTGTTCATGGAGCCGCTCGACCCCTATCTGCTGCCGGCCGAATTCGTCTGGCGCCGAGCCGACAACACGTATCACTCGATCATCTCCGACGACCCGGAACTCGACCGCGTCGGTGTCCAGTTCGATCTGGACCGGTTTGATCTCGCGATCTGGCGCTCGGCTGATTTCATTTGGCCGGAGCCTCGGCGAGCCGAACTCGCGGACGGATGGATTGCCTACGATCCCACGGGTGAGATCGCCGCCCTGATCAAAGCTCGGACCATGATGCCGGACGTCGATAGGCTCGCGATCTTGGACCAGACGATCGGCCAGGCCATAGCGGTGATTCCCAACGGCGATGCCGAACTCCATTGGCAGAAGCTCGGCGGCCCCGAGGCATTTGATCGGTTGCAGGCGGGCTACCAGGAGCTCACGCGCGCGATCTTCGCCTACCACGGGAAATGGCGACCCTGGCGTAGCCGAGAACTGCGAGGACTGCAGAATCTGGAGTGGCTTCCCCAGGGATTCACGAACAACGTGCCCTCGCTCATCGCGACCGATGGGCACGACTTCGCCGCCTACTCGAGGCGCGCGGCCGCCCTGCGATCGGCACTCGAGGAGCTCGTCTCCAGGCTTCAGACCGACCGAATCTATGGCGACGATCCTGACGGCGAGTCGTTCGTTCGGCTTCATGACGAACCGGGCCGGGCCTGGAACATGGACGAGTGGAACGCCGAGCACGCGAGGCGGTTCACCAAGATCACGGGTGACCATCCCTGAAGTCCAGGGAACCGGGTCACATGCGCCGCCGGGGGTCAACGCAGTTACGAGCCGCAACGCCCCTGAGGTGATTCAGCCGGGATCGGTAGGCGGGTCCAGGGTGATCAGCGGCAGGTGCCGCGGCTTGGGCCCGGCCGCTGGTAGGCCGGCCAGCTTGCGCCCTTCGCGTTCCCGGTCCGCCGCGACGCTGCGCTGCCAGAAGAACTCGCCCAGGAACAGCAGCCGGTTCAAGCCGCGATCGAAGATCAAACTCTGCAACAGCCTCCGGTACGAATACACCCGGCGACTCACGTGGACGAGCTCCCGGTTCAGCTCGCTCGGGGTCATCAGGGTCGGATGGTGCACGACATGCCCGGTGTACTTGGACCAGTCGGTGTGGATCAGTCGATCTTGGTGCGTCTTCCAGACCGGCGTGCCGGGCACGAAATACATCGACTGGACGAGCATGCCGCGCAGCCCGTTGTCGATCACGAACCGCGCCAGCCGCTCCCCCACCCCGGGCGTGTGGGTGTCGGCGCCGAGGATGAACAAGCCACGCACGTTGATCCCGTGGGCCTGGATGTTGCGGATGGACTTGATCACCTCCTCCGACGTGCACGTCTTGTTGTACGCGTCGAAGGACTCGTTCTCCAGGAATTCGATGCCGAGCGCCAATTCGAAGAAGCCAGCCTTCTTCAACAGTTCCAAGATCTCGTCGTCGAAGCCGACTTCAAATCTCGCCTGCGCAGTGAATCGGTAGTCGATGTCGCTGTCGATGATCGCCTGCAGCACCTGCTTCGACCACGGCCGCAGCGCGAAGATGTTGTCGTCCACGATCCACATCGCCCGGTTCAGCCGCGGCAGCCGGCCTTGATCGAAGAACGCGATCGTCTGCCGGATGTCCTCGACGATGTTCTGCGGGTCCCGGCCGCGCATCTTCTGTCCCCAGTGCCGTACGACAGCGCAGTAGTCGCAACGGAACGGACAGCCGCGGGAGGCGATCACCTGCGGCCACAGGGTGTTGTGCCCGACCATGTCGGCGAACCGGTACACCAGACTGTGGTCCGGGATGGTGTCGATCTCGGTCGGCGCCGCCCGCTCGGCGGTCTTGATCACCGTGCCGTCCGGCGTCTGCCGTGCGACGCCGGAAAAGTCGATCGGGCGGTCGTGTTCGTACGCCTCCAGGAAGTCGACGATGCTGTCGTCCGCCTCGCCGAGCAGGACGTAATCGCCCTGCCGGGCCGCCTCCTCGTAGTTGAGCGACGCGTGCAGCCCGCCGAGCACCACCGTCGCGTCGGAATGCTCCTTGACGTAACGGGCAAGTTCGTAGCCGCGCGGAGCGGCGAAGGTGAACATCCCGATGAACACGATGTCCGCGTCGAGAACGTCATCCCAACGAATCTTGGCGATCGACTCCGAGTAGAACAACGTGTCCGGCACCCGCCGCTTGACGATCGTCGCCAGCAGGGTCAGGCCAAGTGACGGGTTGCGGAGGTAGCGGTCGTAGGTGAAGTGGTTGCGCAGGGCCGGCCGGTAGGGCCGGTTGCCCGGTTCCAGGAACCGGACCTTCCTGATCTCCGGCATGGTGGCACCCTACTGCCGCCGGGTGCCGCCCGAGCCTATGCGGAGCCGTCGCGATAGGTCTGCAGGAACGTCTCGGCGATCACCCGATGCCCGGCTGCGGACGGGTGCACCCCGTCGGGAGCCAGTTCGCCGAGCGGGCGGGTGGCGGCGGTCGCGTTCATCACGGCGTCGGTGGGCACCAGTTCGTGCCCGTACCGCTGCGCCAGCCGGCGTACCGCACTGATCTTGGGGTCGAGATCCTCCCGCCAGGCCCACTGCGGATCGTCGATCGGAGTCAGTACGGGCTCCAGCAGGATCACCCGCGCCACACCGGCCGCGGCGGTCCGGTCCAGCAGTTCACCGTAGCCGGCAGCAAACGCCTCGGTACTGGTCGGATCGTCGCGGTCGTAGCGGCGCCAGGTGTCGTTGATCCCGATCATGATCCCGACCGTGTCCGGCCCCGCGGCGAGCACGTCGGCGTCCCAGCGGGCGACCAGATCACGGACCCGGTTGCCGGAGATCCCGCGGTTGATCACCGTCACGTCCGGCAGCTCGGCGCCGACGACGGATACCCAGCCGCTGCCGAGCGACCCGGCGTCCTCCCGATCCCGACCGCAATCGGTCACCGAATCCCCGACCAAGACCAGACGTTGTCCCATGATCAGAATCGTACGGGATCGGACCGCCGGTGATCAGCGACCAGCGCCGGCGATCTCGTGTACGGTCTCCAGGGCCTCCCACTCCCCCGGTTCCGTACCGTCGTAGACCAGGGCGAGCGGCCCGGCATAGCCCGCCTGGTTGATCACCCGGATCGATGCGGCGAAGTCGTCGCGATCCGGACGGTCGCCGTCGAAGTGGCACTTCGCGTGGCAGGTCTCGGCCCGCCTGGCGATCCGGCCCAGCCAGTCGTACTTGTCCGGCGCGGCCCAGTTCCCGAGATCGATCAACAAGCCGACCCTGCCGCCCGCGGCGTCCAAGATCGTTTCCACCTCGTCCGGTCCGGGCGTGAGGTCCAGCCAGTTCTCGGTGACGATTCTGATGTCCGGATGACGATCGGCCAGTTCGGCAAGCCGGCGGCCGCTCTCGGCCAACCGGTCCGGAGTCGGCGACTGACGGCCGGCGATCACCCGGGCCCTGGTCGCGCCGAGGGCGACGGCATCGCCGATCCAGCCGGAGATCCACTCCTGGTGTGCGTCGGCCGCGACCGGATCGACCAGGTCACCGTCGTCGACCAGCAGCGCGTCGAGCGTGATCGACGCGTCCGCGAGGGCCGACCGGAGCTCGGCCAAGTAGCCAGGATCCCTGCTGGGCAGGTGAAAATGGCAGAGCTGGACCGTGTCGTAGCCGTGCCGGCGCAACGCTGCCGGAAGATCGAGGAGCGACAAGCCGGAGGCCTGCGGCGTGAACTGCTCAGGGTCCGCCGGGGCTGCCGAGCCCGAGTGGTACGAGCCGAGCGTGCGGTGCAGGGACCAGCTGGAGACGGCTTTCATGATGGGAACACTAGCCAGCCGGTCCGGAAGTGCCAGGACCGGCCGGACCTGATGTGATCGACGATGCCGCGCTGGAGCGACGTCTCCCGGGGCAGTTGATCAAGCTCGGCGATGGGGCGTTTGAAGATGAACTCGACCACGGTCGGGTTCGAGTCCGGTCCGGTGTCCGGGGTCAGCGTGAACCGTTCCTGGAATCGGATGATGTTGCTGTCCGGCGCCAGATACTCCTTGAGCTGCGGGTCCAGCACCCAGGACGCGCAGGTCGCGTAGCGGTAGGGCTCGTCGGGAAAGTGTTCGGCGAAGAACCTGGCGGCCAGGGCCAGCGCGTCGTCGCAGGATTCCGGGGTCAATCTCCCTTCCGGGATGTGCAGGCCCAGGGCCGGTGCACCGCACCGCGGCGCGTCGGGAGCCGGTCCGGGATCGAACGTGATCATGGTCCGCTCGAAATGCAGCCGGCCGAGCGGATAGATCGCGCCCCGGTAGTGGTGGGTGACCCAGTTCTGGGTGTGCAGCCCGCCCTGGCCGTGTAGGGCGCGCCGGTTGTTCAACTGGCCGGCGAGCACGCCGAGCGCCGCCCAGGAATGATCATCCGAAATCCCGCGGGACCGGTGGAATCGCCTGACGTCCGCGACGACCGTGAGCATCACCCAGACATAGAGATAACGGCCGACCGGCCCGAGCTCGTCCGGCAGGTCCGGCCACGGGGCCAGCGGGGCGACACTCCCCTGGCGCTCGCGGAGCAGCGTGACGCAGCGTTCCAGCAGCCACCACAGTTCGGGCGTGGCCCGCAGGTCCGGCCTGGCCTCGGCCAAGTCGATGCGGTCGGCGGCCGAGATGCCGAGCCGATCCAGCAGCTCCGCTGACTCGGCTTCGTCGGGCAGCCGTACCTCGTCCTGGGGCGGGTGCTGGGCGAGCTCGTACAGCTTGAGGACGGCGGACGGCGGCAGGCCCAACTCGGCGATCAACCGCTCGATCTCCGGAAGATCATTTCGATATCGCGAACTATCGTTCGGAGTCACGAAACAAGCTTGACGCCTGTGATCATGGTGCGCAAGCAACTCGGACAATCTGATCAATCGTCACTCTGGTCCTGTCCGCCAGCGCCGTAGGGCTGTTTCGAGATGTCTCGACGTTCTGAGAATCCTGTCCCGTTCACCTGCTTCGTTGGGAGGCCGTGTCACAAATCTGCAATGCAACCACCGCCGAACCGCCTGCAACCGATTGCAAGGGCGGTTCCGTTGCAGATTTGTGTCACGCCGATGGGACCCCGTGGATACCGTGTGCGGATGAGTGTGCTCGCCGAATACATGGACGCCTGGATCGCCGCCGACGTCGAGCGGATCGCCGCCGCGGTGACGGAGGACTGCGTGATCATCGAGTGCTACGGACCGGTGTATCGCGGGCGGGAGTTGGTTCGGCACTGGGCCGAGGCGTGGTTCGGTGCGGGTGGAGTGGTGCATCGGTGGGATGCCGGTGATCACTTCAGTGCCGAGGATCGCGAGGTGGCGCAGTGGACCTTCGAGTGCACCTGGGCGGGCGAGCGGAGCGTGTTCGATGGGGCGACGGTGGCGCGCGTCAAGGACGGGCTGATCGCCGAGCTTCGCGAATACCAGACCACCGCGCCGCTGTACGACTGGCGCGGAACCTGGCGCTGACCTCGTAGGACCCTGCCCTCTTCCCCTTGCCGACTGGTCACTTCTGCAGCGACACGCCGCCAAAACAGCTGCTTTGGTGACTGGTCAGCGGATGGGGGTGGGGGTATTTCGGGTGAGGCGGAGCGTGGTTCGGCCGGTCGGCCAGGTCACGTCGAGGGTGCGGTCTGCGTCGGCGGTCACCTGGGCCTCGGTGAGGACTCCGCCGGCCCAGTTCAGGGACACGGTGAGGCCGCCGCGGGCGCGGATGCCGGTCAGGCTCCCGTCGGGGAGTTCGGCGGGCAGGGCGGGTAGCAGGCGGAGGGTGCCGTCGTGGCTGTGCAGCAGGGATTCCAGCAGGCCGGCGAGGTAACCGAAGTTGCCGTCGATCTGGTACGGCGGGTGGGCGGCGAACAGGTTCGGGTAGAGGCCGCCGCTCTGGCCGCCACGGTCGGTGGACATGTCGCGGAAGATCAACTTCAGCAGGTCGGAGACCTTGTCGGCCTGGCCGAGGCGGGCCCGCAGGGCGAGCTTCCAGGCCAGCGACCAGCCGGTCGACTCGTCGCCGCGGGCGTCCAGGCTGGCCCGGACGCCATCGGCCAAGTCTTCGTTGTCATGATCACCCGGGTAGCAGAAATACAGGTGCGACACGTGCCGGTGGTGCGGCTCGGCCTGCTCCGGGTCGCTCAGCCATTCCTTGATCAACCCGTCCCGGCCGATACTCGGCGCCGGGATCCGCGGCAGGGCAGCCTCCGACGCCGCGACCACCGGATCGTCGTCGACGCCGAGCCGGCCGGCCAGCCGGGTCAGCTGCCGCAGGGTGTCGCTGATCAAGGTCAGGTCCATGGTCGAGGAGACGCCGACGCCGTAGGCCGTTCCGTCGATCAGGAAGGCGTTCTCGGGTGAGGTCGACGGCGCGGTGCCGAGGGTTCCGTCGCCGGCCTCGCCCAGCCAGGCCAGGCCGAACTCGGCGGCGCCGCGGAGCGCCGGCCAGACCCGCTCCCGGGCGAACGACTCGTCCCAGCGATGGTTCAGCCGCTCGACCAAGTGCCGGACCAGCCACAGGCCGCCCAGCGGCCACATCGACCAGCGCGGTTGGCCGACGGCGGCCCCGGGCATCGCCGAGTAGCCCCAGCCGTCGGTGTTGTGGTGGGCCAGCCAGCCGGGCAGGCCGTACTTCTCCCGTGCGGTCTTCTCGCCGCGGACCCGGAGCACGTCGATCAGGTCGTACAGCGGCTCCAGGCACTCGGTCAGCCCGATCGCTTCGGCCGCCCAGTAGTTCATCTGCAGATTGATGTTGATCGTGTAGTTGGACCGCCACGGCGCCGGCAGCCGGTCGTTCCAGATCCCCTGCAGGTTGGCCGGATGGCCGCCGGGCCGGGACGAGCTGATCAAGAGATAGCGGCCGTAGTTGAACAGCAGCTCGGCCAGCCCGGGATCCGCGGTCAGCGGGCCGCGGGGGTCGGCGTTGGCCCGGTCCAGGCGGCGATCGGTCGGCAGCTCACTCCCCCGCTGCTGTGCCTTGCCGATGCTCAGCTCGACCCTGTCATACTGCCGCGCGAAGTCCTCGCGATGGCTTGCCTGCAAGGAATCCGCGCCCAACCGGACGGCCCGGCCGAGCCGTTCCACGGCGTCGCGGCGGCAGCTGTCGAGGTCGCCGAGCTCGGTCCGGCCCGCGGCGAGTGCGGCCAGCCCGGGGTGCCCGGTGGCGGCAGTGATCATGATCACGCAGCGGCGTACGCCGGTCGCCCGCAGCTCGTCCTCGCTCTCGGCGTCGGTGCCGTCGTGCTGCCACCGTACGGCGACGGCGGCGCGCAGGGCGGCAGTCGGATCGTCGTCCCAGCTGATCGTGTCCCGCCGCAGGTCGACGTCGCTCGGCAACTGCAGGTCCGCGGTGATCATGGTCGACTCGCGCCGGGTGCCGAGCAGGCGCAGCGGGGTCTCGAGGCGGAGCCGCAGGTCGGTCGGCTGCCCGGACTCGACCAAGATCACCAGGACGGACGGATCGGCGGCGATGAACGCGGCCCGCTGGATGGGTCGATCCTGGGTCTCGATCAACTCGGTGTGGGTGGCGGTGGGCAGCTCGAGTTCGCGCCGGTACGACAGCGGCTCGGCGAGCCCGTCCTGCTCCAGGAAGAGATCGACGAACGGAAGGTAGGACTGGCTGTCCGCGTCCTGCAGCCGGACCGCGGCAGCCTCGGCCGCCGCATGATCACCCGCCGCGAGCGCCTCCCGGAGCTCGGCCAGGGTCTCCGGCTGACCGGAATGATCTTGGTCCCCGCTGCGCGGGGAGCCGGACCAGGCCGAGCCGTGGTTGAGCTGGATCCGCTGCTCCCGTACGCCGCCGAACATCATCGCCGCGAGCCGGCCGTCGCCGAGCGGCAGCGCCGCCAGCCAGTCCGGTGCCGGCGCGTCGTACCAGAGCCGGTGCTCGCCGTCGATCAGGTCCCCGTCGATCATGGACGCATTCTGTCAAGCGGCTGTCGGCTGCCGCGGCTAGGGTGTCGTGGCGGAAAGGAGTTGCGATGGAGGGCTTGACGTTCGAGTTCACCGGCGACATCTGGCACTGGCGCGGGCCCGCGCCGTACCACTTCATCACCGTGCCGGAGGATGCCAGTGCCCAGCTCCGCGACCTGTCCGCCGCGCTCAGCTACGGCTGGGGCGTGATCCCGGTGCGGGCCCGGATCGGCGACACCGAGTGGACCACGTCGCTGTTCCCGAGGGACGACGGCTATGCACTGCCGGTCAAGGACGCGGTGCGGCGCGCCGAGCAACTCGCCGAAGGGTCGGTGGTGTCCGTGATCATGGAACCGACCCGGTCACCCTGAGAGGAACCACGTTGTCGAAACTGCTGTACTCGGCGGCGATGTCGCTGGACGGCTTCATCGCCGGCCCCGGCGGCGACATGTCCTGGCTGAACCGCCACCCGATCGAGCCGAGCGAGGTCGCCGCCGGGCTGGCCGACCGGATCGGCAGCGTGCTGATCGGCGGCACCACGTTTCGCGGCGACGATCCGAACCGCGGGACCGAGGAGGAGGGCGCCTTCGCCGGGCAGTACGAGGGGCCGACCCTGGTGCTGACCAGGCAGCCGCCCGAGCGGCCGGTGCCCGGCGTCGAGTTCCACACCGATCTCCCGGAGGCGGTGGCCCGGGCGAAGGACCTGGCCAGCGACCGGTACGTCAACGTCCTCGGAGCCGGCGTCGCGCGAAGCTGCCTGGAGGCCGGGCTGCTCGACGAGATCCTGATCTTCGTCGTGCCGGTCCTGCTCGGCGGCGGTACGCGAGCGTACGACGGCGCCAAAGAGGTGGGCCTGGAGCGGCTGCCCGGCACGACGGAGCACTGGTACCGGGTGATCAAGGATTGAGTTCAGGATTCTCTGAGTTCAGGACATCCTGTATCGTCGCCGGTGTGCTGACGATCGCGACCGACATCGAGGCGATGACCAGGTTCGGGAGGGCGCTGGCCGACCCGATCCGGTGCCGCCTGCTCCTGCTGCTGCGGGACGGGCCCGCCCATCCCGCGGACCTGGCCGACACGCTCGGTATCAGCCGTTCCCGGCTGTCCAACCATCTGGCCTGCCTGCGCGACTGCGGTCTGGTGGTCGCCATCCCGGACGGCCGCCGGCAGCGCTACGAACTCGCCGACCATCGGCTCGGGCACGCGATCGACGACGTCCGGACCGCCGTGTTGGCCGTCGCCGGCGAGCCCGGCTGCCCCGACGCCGCAACCGAGGGCTGCTGCTGATGGCGGTCCCGACGGTGCTGACCGAGCAGCGGCGGAGTGTGCTCACCGGCCGGATCCGGCTGCTGGTCGCCGCGACGATCGGCTACAACGTGATCGAGGCGGTCGTCGCGATCACCGCCGGCACGATCGCGTCGTCCAGCGCGCTGATCGGCTTCGGCCTCGACTCGGTGATCGAGGTGTCGTCGGCCGCGGCGGTGGCCTGGCAGTTCAGCGCCCGCGATCACGCGATCCGGGAGGCCCGGGAACGGCGCGCCCTGCGGGTGATTGCGCTGTCCTTCTTCGCCCTCGCCGGGTACGTCACCGTGCACTCGATCCTCGCGCTCACCGGCACCGGCGAGGCCGAGACCTCCATACCCGGGATCGCGCTCGCCGCGCTGTCGGTGGTGATCATGCCCTTCCTCTCGTACGCCCAGCGTCGGGCCGGACGGGAGCTCGGGTCGGCGTCGGCCGTCGCGGACTCGCGGCAGACCCTGATCTGCACCTACCTGTCCGCCGTCCTGCTGGTCGGGCTGCTGCTCAACGCCACCCTCGGCTGGAGCTGGGCGGACCCGGTCGTCGCCCTCGTGATTGCGGGATTGGCGGTCCGGGAAGGGGTCCGGGCCTGGCGGGGCGACGGCTGCTGCGCGCCGACCGGGCTCGCCCTGGCGGTCGGCCCGGACGGCGGATCCGGGTGCGCGGACGGCTGCGCCTGCTGCTCGAAGCGCTGATCGGGGCCGAATTCGGCGGATCTCGTTGCGGTGTCAAGGAACCGGGTGTAGTACGGATCACAGCGGGCGGGCCAACGGGGACCCGCCCCCATCCGGGAAGACAACCCATGCCTGCTCATTCCTTCGTCCGCGCCCGGCGACGCTGGCTCGCCCTGGCCGCCGGACTCACCGCTACTCTCACCATCGCCGCGGGCACGACGGCACCTGCCGCCGCCCACCCTCGTCCGTCCGAGCCGATCAAGGTCGTCGCCGACGGACTCAACGGGCCGCGGCAGCTCAGCACCGGCTTCGGCCGGCTGCTCGTCGCCGAGTCCGATGCCGGCCTGATCACGGCCGTCGACCCCAGGACCGGGCGGACCAAGGTCCTGGTCCGGGACCTGTTCCTCCCGCAGGGGGTCGCCGAGGTCGGCGGCAAGCTCTACATCGCGACCGGCGAGCAGGCGCCCGGCTCCGATCCGAGCGGTGCGCCGCCGTCGGGGCTGATGGTGGCCCGGCCGGGCGGGGAGGCCCGGATGTTCGCCGACCTGACCGCGTTCGAGCTCGCCAACAACCCGGACGGCCAGATCCAGTTCGGCCCCGACGGGCAACCGCTCGACGCGCTGTCGAATCCGTACTTCGTGCTCCGGGACCGGAGCCGGCACGGGTTCCTGCTGGTCGCCGACGCCGGCGCCAACACGGTGCTCAAGGTCGACCGGCACGGCAAGATCAAGAACTTCTTCACGCCGCCGACGGTCACCACCGGCGACTGCACGACCGCGCCGAACAACACCACCAGTGGGGTCGGCTGCGACGCGGTGCCGACCGGGCTGGCGTACGGCCCCGACGGTCTGCTGTACGTCTCCGCCCTGACCGCCGAGATGCCGGGCGAGGGCCGGGTCTACGTGATCAACTCGAAGGGCAAGATCATCAAGGTGATCAAGGGCTTCACCTCGCCGACCGGGGTCGCGGTCGACCATTGGGGCACCGTCTACGTGTCCGAGCTGCTCGAGGGATCGCCGCCACCGAACGCTCCCCCGCCGCCCGGCTTCGACCCGAGCACGGTGGGCCAGATCGTCCGGGTGCCACGCTGGGGTCCGCGGACGTACGCGCAGGTGACGATGCCGAGCGGGCTGCTCATGTACCACGGTTCCCTGTGGTCCTCGGCCTGGGCGATCGCCTCGTTCCTCGGCATGCCCGACGCCGGGCAGGTCGTCACGGTGAACCGGAGGGCCTTCGAACCCGCGCCCTGACCGCTACGGTGAGGTCGTGTACCGGAACCCGATGATCAATCTCTACACCGCCAGGATCGAGACCGCCCTGCGGTTCTACCGGGATCGGCTCGGGTTCACCGAGACGTTCCGGACGCCGGCCGAGGGGGTGCCGGAACACGTCGAACTGCGACTCGACGGCGTCACCCTCGGCCTCGGCGACGTCGACGCCGCGCGCCGCGTGCACGGTGTCGACGCGTCGCCGGGGACGCCCGGCTTCGCGCTGGTGATCTGGACCGACGACGTGGACGGCGCCTACGCGGACCTGGCGGCACACGGCGTGCCGGTGCTGCAGCCGCCGCACGACTCCGGCAACGGCAACCGCAACGCCCTGGTCCGCGACCCGGACGGCAACCTGATCGAACTCGTCGCCAAGATCAACCAGGCCTGACGGCCGATCAGCTCGCGCGGATCGCGGCGTTGATCCGTTCCCGGGTCTGCAGGAAATGGGCCGGGTCGCGCGGGTAGTTCGAGAACGTCACCGTGCCGTCGGGGTCGATGATCTCCAGTACGGCCTCGCGGCCGGCCCGGTCCCGGAGCAGCTGCATCGCCCGGTGATCGTTCATGGCCTGGGCGGCGACCCGGTGCCGGGTGGACTCCCACACGGTCCGGTCCGGCCCCGGGTAGACGATGAACGGGTCGCCGGCCGGGAACGCGCCGCCGGACGTGGTGTCGGTGAACGGGTTGAGCCTGGTCCGGGAGTGCTGGCCGTTGTAGAAGTTGAAGCCCCAGTGCAGGAAGCCGCCGGCGTCGGCCGCGAACAGCTGGTGGCCGAGCACCCGGTGCCGGGCCGCGGGCATGCCGATGAAGCGGTTCGCGACGATCTTGTTCTGGCTGACGCAGTAGTAGACCCAGAGCCGCTCGACCTTCGCCTCCAGGAACGGCTCGACGTGGTTCGTCGCCACCACCGGATTCGCCACCACACCGCTGGTGTAGAACGCGTAGTCGCTCAGCGCGTCGACGACCAGACAGCCCTCGAGCAGGTCGGCCACCACCTTCCGGGCCGCCTGGTAGGACTCCAGTTGATCATGGTGCGGCTCGTCGGAGATGTGGAAGATGATCTTGGACGGATCCCAGTGCCGGCCGAGGAACTCGCGCAGCTGCGGCAGCAGGGCCTCCAGGAAACGGCGGTACTCCGGATCGGTCGCGGGCACGTCCCAGCCGAACAGCTGGGTCGGTTCGCCGTCCACCACCGCGTCGATCGCCGGCGTCGCCTTGGCGCCCCACTGGGTGAACAGGTGGGACAGTTCCAGATAGGCGATCCCGTGCTTGCGGAACAGGTCCAGCCAGCGGCCGAGCTTGTCGAACCCGAACCGGTAGCCGCCGCCGTCCCGGGTGATGTCGAGCAGTTGCACCGGGGTCCGCCGGAGCCCGATCGCGGTGTCCAGCGGCGGCGTCCAGAGCGGCGTGAGCAGACCGGTGATGCCCATCCGGGCGGCGCTGGCCACGAACTGATCAAGCGCGGCCCAGTGCCCCTCGTCGAACGCCGTGCCGCCGTAGTAGTCGACCAGGCAGTCCGCGTGCAGCCATTGCGTGTTGACGATGTCGAGCTCGGGCAGCACCTGGTTGATCACCGTCACCGGTACGGTCTCGGCGAACAGCTCCTCCTGGGTGCCGGCCCGCCGCGCAGTGATCCTCAGCTCCAGCTCCAGCTCGGCGACGCCCGCCGGGGCGTTCGCCGGGTCCACCAGGACGTCGATCCAGACGCTGCGCCAGCAGCCGACGATCGGCTCCACCCGGCCGTCCGGCACCGGCCGGAGGACGTCCGGGGCCAGCGCGGGCTCGGTGATCAGGTAGTTGTCGTCATGATCGGGAAACGCCGGCATCGGCGCCGGGACCAGGTCGACGGCGAAGATCGACGCGTGCTCCGCTGCCGTACCGGACAGCGTGAAGTCGACCGCATGGCTGCCGACCCGGCCCTCGGGCGGCGGCCGGAACGCGACCTGCACCGAGTACGGCTCGCCGAGGAAGACCGAACCGCCGCCGCGCGGCCCACCGGTCTCCGCGTGCGGCCGCGGCTGGGCGGACGGAAGCACGGTCTCCAGGGAATCGGTCAGGACGAATTGCCAAGCGCGGGTCATGATCAGCTCCGTTGACTGGACGGCGAGTGCACCAACCCTAAACAGGAACGTCCCACCCACTGGTCTCCGGGTCACCGGATCGCGGACCGGAGCGACAAACTGGGGCCATGACGACCGCCGACTACTCCCAGCCGACCGCCACGCTCAGCAACGGACCGACCATGCCGCTGCTCGGGTTCGGCACCTGGCAGATCCCCGACGCCGAGGCGCCGGCCGCGACCAGCGCCGCACTGGAGGCCGGTTACCGGCACATCGACACCGCCACCGGGTACGGCAACGAGGCCGGCATCGGGCAGGCCCTGGCCGAGGCCGGGCTGCCCCGCGACTCGATCTTCGTCACCACCAAGATGCCGCCCGATCACGTCGGCCGGGAGCGCCGGACTCTGGAGGAGAGCCTGACCAAGCTCGGCCTGGACCGGGTCGACCTCTGGCTGGTCCACTGGCCGCCGAACAAGCAGGCCACCCCGGCCGCCTGGGAGCAGTTCATCGCGGCGCAGGCCGATGGGTTGGCCACCTCGATCGGCGTCAGCAACTACTCGCTGGACCAGATCGACGAGTTGATCACCGCCACCGGCGTCGCGCCGGCGGTGAACCAGATCAAGTGGGGACCGTCGCTCTACGATCCCGCGATCGCCGGCGGGCTGGCCGAGCGCGGAGTCGTGCTGGAGGGCTACAGCCCCTTCCGGGCTTCGAATCTGGACGATCCGACGCTCCTCGCCATCGCTGCTGATCATGACGCGACCACGGCCCAGGTGATCGTCGCCTGGCACGTCAAGCACGGCTTCGTCGTGATCCCGAAGTCCACCCAGCCCGAGCGGATCGTCGCCAACGCGGCGGGCGCCAAGATCGAACTCAGCGACGACGAGGTCGCCCGGATCGACGCCCTCGCTTCTTGATCAAGAACAAGTGAGGCCGCGGAGTAGGAGGTCGATCAGGCGGCGCGGATCGTAGCGGGGGTCGGCGTCGCCGCCGATGCAGAGGTTGCCGATCCCCCGCATCAGCTCGTACGGCTCCAGCTCCGCCCGCAGCTCGCCGGCGGCGACGGCGGCGTCCAGCAACTCGGCGCAGACCGGCAGCAGCCGGTCCAGAAACTGCCCGTGCAGGGTGGCAAAGCGGCCGCTGTCGGACCGCAGCGCGTCCGCGAGCCCGTGCTTGGTGACCAGGAAATCGACGAAGAGGTCGATCCAACGGCGCAGCGCCTCGCGCGGTGAGTCCGACTCCGCCAGTAGCCGCGGTCCGGCCTCGGCGCACTCCTCCAGCTGGTGCTGGAACACGGCCGCGACGAGGTCGGCCCGGGTCGGGAAATGCCGATAGACGGTGCCCATCCCGACGCCCGCCCGGGCCGCGATCTCCCGGATCGGGGCGTCCACGCCTGCTTCCACGAACACCTCGGCCGCCGCGGCCAGCAGCTTGCGCTGATTCCGCGCCACATCGGCCCGCACCCGTCGTTCCGCGCCCGCTTCCGGCACCCGTCGACCTCCCGTCTTGAAAACGGAGCAATGTTCCGATTATGATCTGGAGCAATGCTCCGTTTCTTGGTCGAGCATAGCCCACCTTCTGCGAAAGGATCCGTCATGCCCACCGACACCCTGCTCGACGTGCCCGTGCTCTCGTACGCCCCGATCGTGATTCCGGTGCCCGGCCGGCCGGTCGACCTGCACGTCCGGGCCACCTTCCCGGCCACCGGGACCGACCTGCCGATCATCCTGCTGTCCCACGGTCACGGCCGCAGCAACAACCTCTCCTCACTGAACGGCTATGCCCCGCTGGCCAATCTCTGGGCGGCCCTCGGGTTCGCCGTGCTGCAGCCGACCCACCTGAGCTCGGCCACGCTGCGGGACCGGCTCGCCGACGAGCCCGACGCGCCGTACTTCTGGCGTTCCCGGGCCGCGGACATGAGCCGGCTGATCGATGCGCTGGACCAGGTCGAGCACGCCGTTCCCGCGCTGGCCAGCCGACTGGACCGCGGCCGGATCGCGGTCGCCGGGCACTCGCTCGGCGGCTTCACCGCGAGCCTGCTGCTCGGCGCCCAGGTCACCGAGGCCGGCGCGACGCCGGACCTGCGCGATCCCCGGATCGGCAACGGCGTGCTGTTCGGCACGCCCGGCCGCGGCGACGTGCTGAACGGCCCGATGGCCGACCAGGTGCCGTACTTCCGGACGATCGACTTCTCGACCATGATCACGCCGGCCTTGATCGTCGCCGGCGACCGGGACGACTCGCGGCACTTCACCGACCTCGGGCCCGACTGGCACGCGGACCCGTACCGGCTGGCGCCGGGGCCGAAGTCGCTGCTCACCGTGTTCGGCGCCGAGCACATCTTCGGCGGCATCTCCGGCTACGACGCGACCGAGACCACCGACGAGAACCCGGCCATGGTCGCCGCCCTCACCCGGCTGACGGCGGCCTATCTGCGCAGCGGGTTCGACGCCGCCGACGACGCGTGGGCCAAGGCTCGCGCCGAGTTGGCCGACGTCGGCTCGGTCGAGGAGAAGTAGGGCTCACCCACCCGACCGGACGACGGCCCGGAGCCGGTCGACCAGCCGGTCCACCTCGGCCAGGGTGTCCTCGTCGCCGATCGCGCCGACCGGGCCGCGCATCCGGACCGACGGCAGGACGCCCTGGCGGACCAGGTTGTGCTTCTCCACCGACACGAACGTGTCCAGGCTGGACTGGTGGGTGATCACCAGGGCGAGCGGGCCGCCGATCTCGTACGCCCGCTCGTAGTCGCCCGCGCACAGCGCCCGCCACAGCGGCACCATCGCCCAGACCAGGTCGCCGGCCGGCATGGTGCCGATCGCACCGCGGCGAAAACTGTCGATCAAGTGCAGGCCGCCGGTGCCCTCGAAGATCCTGGCGCCGCCGTCGGTGGCCTTGCGCAGCGCGGACACCTTCGGCCCGATCGGCGGCGATTCCGGCTTGAACAGGGCCAGGTCGCCCAGCTCCCAGAACAGCCGGGCCTGCAGTTCGAGGGAAAGCGACCGGCCGACGTAGCCGGACGCGTCCTGGACCACGACCGGCAGCCCGGACGACTCCGCGATCGTCGCGAAGTAGCCGAACAACTCGTCGTCCCCGACCGCGGTGAGCGCCGGCGGCACGGCCATCACCGCAGCCGCGCCGGCCCGCGCGGCATGCTTGGCGTGCCGGACCGCCGTATGGGTCGACTCCGCGCCGACGCTGACGATCACCGGACCGCGCCCGTCGGCGGCCTCGCAGGTCAGGCTCGCCAGCCGGTCCCGCTCGTCGGCGGTCAGTCGCAGCACCTCGGAGACCATCCCGGTCACCACGCCGTCCGTGCCCTCGGCGAACAGCCAATCCACCTGCCGCCGGTGCGCCGCCGGGTCGATCTCGTCGGCGTCGTCGAACGGCGTCTGGACGACGCTGATCACTCCGCCCAGCCCGGCCGGCCCTGTCCGCTCGGTCATCCGCCCCGTCCTTCCGCAGACCTTGCGATCACTTCGATATACCGAAGATTATTACAATAATCGGAGGATAGCGAGCAAGGGTACGGGCGTTATCGCTCAACTGCTGGGAAACGCACCAGGGTCAGCGATCGCGCAGCCGATCCAGCACCGGCACCAGGGACGACTTCTGTTCCAGCCCGATGCCGGGGACCTGCGGCAGCGTGACGTAGCCGTCCACCACCGGGTCCGCGTCGGCGAAGCCGCCGAACGGCTCGAAGATCCCCGGGTACGACTCCGCGCCGGCCAGCCCGCATGCTGCGGCGATCGCCAGGTTGAACTGGTGCCCGCCGTGCGGCACACACCGGCCGGGCGACCAGCCGTGCTCGGCCAGTGCAGCGAGGGTCCGGTCGTACTCGGTGAAGCCGTAGCTCAATGCCGAGTCCATCTGCAGCACGTCGCGGTCCGGCCGCAGGCCGCCGTAGCGGACCAGGTTGACCGCCTCCTGCCGGGACAGCAGGTTCTCCCCCGTCGCCAGCGGTCCCGGGTAGACCTCGGCGACCTCGCTGAGCGCCTGGTAGTCGAGCGGGTCGACCGGCTCCTCGTACCAGCGCAGCGGCAGATCCCGCAGTGCCTCCGCGTAGGTGATCGCCGTGGCCGTGTCGAACCGGCCGTTCGCGTCAACGGCCAGGTCGGCGCCGTCCGGGAGCATCGCCAGGACGGCCTCGATCCGGGCCAGGTCCTCGGCCAGCGGCGCCCCGCCGATCTTGAGCTTGACGGTCCGGTAGCCGAGGTCGAGGTAGCCGCGCAACTCGTCCAGCAGCGCCGCAGTGCCCCGGTCCGGGTAGTAGTAGCCGCCGGCCGCGTAGACCCAGACCCGCTCCAGCGGTGTGCCGGTTCCGGAGGCTGCGCGTTCGGCCATCAGGTGCTGCACCGGCCGCCCGGCCAGCTTCGCGGCGAGATCCCAGGCGGCCATGTCAAGGATGCCGACGGCGACCGCGCGGTCGCCGTGCCCGCCCGGCTTCTCGTTGATCATGGCGGCGTGCCAGATCCGGTCCGGGGCGAGGTGGCCGGTGTCGGGGTCGATCAGACTGTCCGGCTCGGCGCCGAGGACCCGCGGGATGATCCGGTGGTCGAGAATCCCGGGCTGGGCGTAGCGGCCGTTGGAGTTGAACCCGAACCCGATCACCGGCTCGCCGTCGCGGACCTGATCGGTCACGATGGCCAGCACGCTGACATCCATGCTGGCAAAGCTGATGTACGCGTTCGCCATCTCCGATTCGATGGGTACGGTGAGGTGGCGGATGTCGAGGATTCGCACGGGAGGGACACTAGATCATGAGCGAGAGGCGGAAGGCGCCGACCAGCGTGGACATCGCGCGGGCCGCCGGCATCTCCCAGGCCACCGTGTCCCGGGCGCTGAACGGCGGCGTCGTCTCCGACGAGACCCGGGCCCGGATCCTCCAGATCAGCAAGTCGCTCGGCTATTCGCCGAACGCGGTCGCCCGCGGCCTGGTCACCAGCCGGACCGGGCTGGTCGGCGTGGTCGTCTCCGACATCACGAATCCGTTCTATCCCGAGTTCCTGGAGGAGATCGGGCGGACGCTCGCCGACCGCGGCCAGCAGATGCTGCTGCAGAACGGGCACGCCGGTGATCAACAGGAGGCGGTCGAGCTGCTGCTGCAGCAGCGGGTGGACGGGATCATCCTGACCGCGGCGACGCCGGGTCTCGGCATCCTGCGCGACCTGGTCCGGCGCCGCTTCCCGCTGGTGCTGGCGAACCGTACCGTCGACCTGGCCTGCGACTCCGTCGAGGGCGACAACGCTGCCGGCGCGGCGGCGGTCGTCGATCATCTGTACGGGCTCGGCCACCGGCGGTTCGCCATGATCGAGGGGACGGCCGGGACGAGCACCGCGACACAGCGGACCGCCGGCTTCCTGGGCCGGCTCGCCGATCATGGCATCGAGCTTAAGGACGAGTTCCGGGTCCGGACCGATTTCCGTTACGAACAAGCATTCACGGGCACCGAACGGCTACTGGACCGCCGCTATCCCCCGTCGGCGATCTTCTGTCACAACGACCTGCTGGCCTTCGCCGCACTCAACGTGATCAAGGAACGCGGGCTGCGGGTACCGGAGGACGTCTCGGTGGTCGGGTTCGACAACACGCTGCAGTCGGGCTGGAAGTCGATCGACCTGACCACCGTCGACCAGCCGCTGGCCGCGATGGCGGCCCGCTCGGTCGAATTGCTCGGCGGCCGGCTGGCCGAGCCGGAGCTGCCGCCGCGCCGCGAGGTGTTCCCGGCGGAGTTGATCATCCGCGGCTCCACCGGACGACGCCGCCCTCGGTCCCGATCTTGAACGTTGCAGGGCGCTCCCCCGACAGGGCTCCGGGTGTTCAGGTGTTGGGGTCGGCGGCGGTCCAGACGGCGTGCGCGAAGAGGCCTTGACCAAGATCGAAAGTGCCGGAGTAGTTCGTGATCTGAATGTCGCCGTGGGGTGATTTGAAGATCATCGTGTCCGGCTCGGGTTGTCGCCGCTGCCAGCCGCCGAACGTGACCGCCCGGTGCTCCCGCTTCGCCAGCGGGGTCAGCTTGGCCACAGCGGTCTGGCCGGGCGGACCGTCGGCCTGGTAGGGCTGGGTGTGATCGAATTCGAGTCGTCCGGTCGCGGTGGACCAGGGGAACCGTGAGCCGGGCCGGGCGAACCGCAGATACCGTTTGTGCCGGTCCGGGATCTCGTAGCCGTCCACCGGGGCCGGAGTGTCGTTCAGATCGATCACCGGCACCACTTTGACCCGGTCGTGACCGAGCCAATCCTTCACCACACTCTTGAGGGTGGGGCCGATCCCCGGCACCCGGCAGATCCCCTGCCCTGACTCCAGCGTCTCGGCGGCAATGTGCACGACCAGGGTCGAGGTCGGCACCAGCCGGGCCGGATCGAGCTTGGCCACGATCTGCTCGACCGCGGCCCTGAACACAGCGGCCTTAAGGTCGTCGGTGTCGATGATCTTGGCCGGCTTGTCCCGCAGGGACGGATGAAGCTCGGATTCCTCGACCGGCTCGTCTTCCTCACCCACGATCGGCTCGACGCCGCAGCGAACTCCTCACCGAACAGGTCCGGCTGGCGATATTCGGCCAACACCCGAGTCGCTTCCAGTTCGTTGGCCAGCAACGCCAAGCCGGCGGCCCGCCGCTCGTCCGGCGTCCGATCATCTGGCGGCAACGCGTCAGCCAGTTCTTGGATCCGGCCGAACAGGCGGACCGCGTCCGGCGGCTCCAACCTGGCGAACAGGCCCTTCAATCCTTCGTCGTTGGTTTGGGACAGCCACACGCCGAGTTGCTTCTTCCGTTCCGCAGCTTCTCGCTCCAGCCGCGGGCCGTCGACCCGGGCGATCGCGGCTTCGGTCAGGTTCTGCAGTTTCCGCTGCGCGACCACCCCGGCAGCCCCGGCCAGGTCCTCATCGACCTGCCGCGCCAGCTCCAGGGAGAGGTGGTGGGTCTGACGGGCAATCCCACGGGCCTGCCAGCCCTCGACCTCACACCTCATCACCTTCTCCCACAACAGCGGGAGCCGGTGACGCAGATCGAGGACTTCACCCACGAACCGGCTGCACGCGAAGTCGCTCTTCTTGATCTTGACCGCCAACACCTCCAGAGCAAGATCATGGACTTCCGGCGTACCCTCACCGCCGGGCCGCACCCCACGCGGACCGCCAGTCAACTTCAGTTCGTCGGGATGGATCGAAGCAGCCGAGTTCGCCTCCGCCCACGCAGCGGTCCACGCCAGCAGCACGTTCTCGGCTTCCACACGAGCACGCACCGCCTCCGCGGCACCCTTGAGGATGTCGTCGGTCCCGTACCCGACAACCCGCTCCTCCAACGACTCGAACATGTGTACTATTCTACCCCTGGAATCCCCCAAACACCACCAAAACAAGGGAAATCTGCCCGCCGAGCGCCTTCAGTTCTTCCTGTTGCGCTGGCCTCCTGGCGCGGGTACGGTGAGCAGCATGGATCAGCGGTCACTGAACACCACGACGCCGGACGACCTCCGGCGCGCTCGCTGACCGCTCTCAGCATCGAAGCCCCGGAGCTTGCTCCGGGGCATTTTTCATGCCCGGGCGGCTCCACCGAACCCGAGGAGCATGATCATGATCGACAACGACGCGAGACCGGCGGTCCGCGACCATCGCGAGATCGGCCGCGCGATGGGCGTGTTCGCCGGTCATCCGGACGTTGGTGCCGGGCTGCCGCTCTGGCTGCCGGCCGGCGCAGTGATCCGGCACGAGTTGGAGCAGTTCGCCCGGGAGGTGGCGCTGGCGTCGGGCTGCCAGCCGGTCTATTCGCCGGTGCTCGGCAAGCGGGCCCTGTTCGAACGGTCCGGGCACTGGGAGAAGTTCAGCGACGACATGTTCCCGCCGATGCCGGTCGGCGGTGATCAACTCGTGCTGCGGCCGGCCAACTGTCCGCACCACGCGATGATCTACGCCGCCGAGCAGCACAGCTATCGCGAGCTGCCGGTGCGCTACAACGAGTTGGCGCCGATGTTCCGCTCCGAACCGTCCGGCTCGCTGAGCGGGCTGAGCCGGGTCCGCCAGATCGACCTCGACGACACCCACGTGTTCTGCCGGCCGGACCAGCTGCGGGACGAGGTGGTGCTGGCACTCGACGCGCTGCTGGACGCGTTCGCGGTGCTCGGCATCGACGTGGAATACCTCCGGTTGTCCTGCCGGGACGACGGTCCCGGCTATCTCGGCTCGGCCGACCAGTGGCGGCAGGCCGAGGACGAACTGCGGGCCGTCGTGTCCGGACGCGGGCTGGACTGGCGCGAGGCTCCGGGCGAGGCGGCGTTCTACGGGCCCAAGATCGACGTCCAGGTGCTCGACGCAGCCGGCAAGGAGGAGTCGATCGCGACCGTACAGCTGGACTTCAACCAGCCGGAGCGGTTCGACCTGAGCTACATCGGCGAGGACGGCGCCGCGCACCGGGTGCTGATGATCCACCGCGGCATCATCGGGTCGATGGAGCGGATGGCGGCGTTCCTGCTCGAGGCGTACGACGGGCGACTGCCGCTCTGGCTGGCGCCGGTCCAGCTCTGTCTGCTGCCGATCTCCGCAGCTCAGCGCGACGCCGCCGACGACGCCGTCCGGTTGCTCCGCGCCGCCGGGGTCCGGGTCCGGGTCGAGCCCGACGGCAGCCTCGGCCGGCGGATCCAGGAGTCACGATCACGGCGGGACGCGCTGATCGGCGTGATCGGCGCGAGTGAGGCCGGAGCCGGCGAGATCATGGTGGACGACCCTGCCTCCGGTTCCCGGGCGCGGCTCAAGATCGCCCGGCTGGCCGAGTTGATCATGGAAGCGGTCGGGCGGCGAGGCCGGCGGGTGCTGCTCGCGTGATCAGCGGGGCCGGACCACGACGGCGGCGACGTCCTCGGCGAGCACCACCTCGCCGTGCCCGGCCGGCCGTTTCCGGACCAGCGAGTAGCCGCTCGGCATCGGCCGGGATCCCTTGTCGAGCGGACCTGCCAGCAGCTGGAGCTGCTCCCCGTCGGCCGGGCTCCAGACCCCGGCCAGGCACGTGTGGTCGACCCACGGCGTCCGGCCGGCCGTGTCGCTGGGCCGGAACTCCGCCTTGGGCAGCCGGGTCGACAGCGCGACCGGACCGCCGCGCTGCGGGCACCCGGGCGGCCTGGTCTGGCCGGTGATCATCCAGCCCGCCGCGAGGTCGGCGCCCTCGAAGTGCAGCGAGGTGGTCGCGCAGGACATTCCGCCGCCCGGCGCGAGCGCCTGAGACCACGGAGTGCGGCCGGCCGCCGCCCGGGTCAGGTCGATCAGCCAGAAGGCGAGGTGCTGCCGGCACTGTACGGAGCCGGACAGGGCGACCCAGCGGCCGTCGGCGGAGGCGGCGACCTGGCCGATCCCGTCCGCTTCCAGCCGCAGTTTGATCACCCGGCCGTCGGGACGGACCGCGTGCACCACTGGGCGTCCGTGCCGCCGACGTTCATGGTGATCAAGGCGCTGTCGCCGGCCGCGCCGACGATCTTGGCCGGTCCGATGTCGGCCGAGTCGAGCCCGGTCCCGGACGTGGAGCCGTTGATCTTGAGGCTTCGGGCGTCGTACCGGAGGATCTCGATGCCGCCGGCACCCTGCAGCGTGAGCAGTTCGCCCTTGCTGTTGAAGGCGACCCCGAGGCAGGTGCAGCCGGTCGACTGCTGCTTGCCGGTGCGCGCGTCGGCGACGGTCAGCACCTTGCCGTCGGTCGCCGCGAACCAGTCGCCGTCGGCACTGAACGCCAGCTCCGGCCTGGTCGCCCCGAGCGCCTGGACCTCGATCGACAAGCCGTCGGTCAGCACCAGGTCGGTCCGATGGCTCCCGCCCTCCTCGGTGATCGTCGCCGCGGCGATCACCGGCTTCTCGCCCGGCGGCGGCGCCGGCGGATGATCATCGAGATACTTGGCTGCGGCCAGGATGTCCAGCCGTCCGTAGCCGTACTCGTCGTTGCGCTGACCAGGCTCGAGGTCGAGGCCGGCCTGGTTCGCGCTCATGATCAAGGCGATCCTGATCTCTGCCGGCGACGCGTCCGGGTGCCGTGCGGCCAGCAGCGCCGCCGCCGCGGCCACGTACGGCTCCGCGAACGACGTGCCGTGGCTCCGGCAATGCGTCCGCGGCCGTTCCTGATCATTGATGCAGGTCGAGACGAGTCGCGGGTCGCCCGGCACCGGCCCGTCGTCGCCGGCCCCGCCCGGCGCCACCAGCTGCACCGTCCGGTTGATCGGCGAATAGCCGGCCCGGTCGCCGTCGGTGGTGGCACCGACGCCGAGCACCGTCGGTTGGTCGGCCTGGCCGAGCACGTCGTGGCGGCGTCCGCAGTAGTCGTCCCGGAGGAGCCAGCTGCCGCAGTTGCCGACCGCGGCGACCGCCACCACCCCGTTCAGTTCCGCGTAGGCGTAGGCCGCGTCCAGCATCGAGGAACCATGATCGGTGGCGGAGACGCTGAGCACCCGGGCGCCGTGGTCGACCGACCAGATGATCTCGTCGTGGATGCCGGGCTGGTTCGGCGGCCAGCCCTCTCCGTCGCGGTAGTACTGGACGTCCAGCAGCTTGGCGTTCGGGGTGATCCCGGTGATCCCCTGCCCGTCCGCGGCCGCGGCGACGATCCCGGCGTTGAAGGTGCCGTGGTCCCGGTGGTCCTTCGCGCCGAGCACCGTGTCCCGGGTTGCGACCACTCGGCCGGCCAGCTCGGGATGCGACGCGTCGACTCCCGCGTCGATCATGGCGACCCGGATCTCCGGGGCGCCCTCGGGCCACAGGTCGAGCAGCCGCTCCCCGCCCAGCGACTCTCGTGCCTCCTGTTCGAAGGACCGGCCCTCGCCGCTCTCGTACCTCCCGTAACCCGGCGGCGCGGTCTGCCGCACCCGGTCGGCGGCGACCACGTCAGGCTCGGCCCGCAGCTCGGCGATCACGCGGTCGGCCTCGGTCTCCGTCGTGGCTACGGTCGCCGAGACCAGGCACCGTTCCTGCAGCCGGAGCACGCCGATGGCGACCTCGCCGGAGCCGTCGGGCCGCGGCGCCGGACGCTCGGCACACGCAGGGTCGGGATGGGCCCGTTCGACGAGTTCCTTGCGGAACGGGCGTTCCTGGCGCGGCGGCGGAGGCGGAGCGGCACCGTCACCCATGATCACCACTGCGGCCGCGGCGATCACCGACAGCGCCACCCCGCCCGCCAAGATCGCGATCAACCGGCCGCGGCGGCCGGTTCGCTGCTCGTTCACGGGCGATGAGTCTGCCGCATTCGTCCGCTACCGGCCAGGATTCGCCTCAGCACAGGGATTCAGCGAGTCCGGACGGCGATCTCGTCCGCCTGCTCGGCGAGATTCTGCTCGCCCTCGCCGTTCGGCTTCAGCAGGACCAGCGTGTACTTCAGCGGCAGGGCCGAGCCCAGGCTGCCCCGGGCCCGGACCTGCGCGCCGTTCTTCAGCGGCCAGACTCCCGAGGCCGTGCAGTCGAGATCCTTCCAGGGCAGGTCGACGGGGTCCCGGCTCGGCGTGAACTCGCCGATCGGCAACCGGCCCGTGACCGGCACCTCGCGCTCCTGGCCGGGCTTCAGGCAGGCGGGCTTTCGTTGCATGTTTTGGGAGCCGAGCCAACCGAGGTGGAGGGCCTTGTCGCCGTCGAAGTGCGCCAGCATCGAGGTGGCACAGAAGATGTCGTCGTACCACAGCCACTTCGTCCAGGGTTTGCCGGTCGACCGGGTCTTCTCCACGTCGATCACGCGCGGACAGGACTGGGGACTGGATGCGACGACGAACCGGCCCGTGGCCGAGGCCGCCACCATGGTGTACGCCAGCCCGCCGCCGTCCAGCTCGGTCGCGGTGCTGTCCGGCCAGACCCCGACCAGCCGGTTGGCGTACTCGCCCTGGCTCAGCGTCACCAGCGCCACGTCGCCCGCGGCACCGACGAGCTTGGCCGAGTCCAGTCCCCCGGACAGCTTCGGGGCGTAGGTGGTGCCGGTCCAGTCGGCGGTCATCGGGTCGTACTGGGCGATCTTGAGCCCGCCGTGCGTCTGGGCGGCGAGCACCTGGCCCTTTGTGTTGAACGCGACGCCGCTGCAGCCGCATTCGGTCGACTGCTGCCGTCCCGTGTACGCGTCGACGACGGTCAACGTCTTCCCGTCGGCGGCAGCGAACCAGGCTCCGTCGGCGCTGAACGCGAACGCCGGGGTCCCGCCCTGGCCGAGCTGCTGGACGGCGAGCTTCTTGCCGTTGTCCATGATCAATTCGACCTTGCTACCGGTTCGGGCCGCCGCGGTGATCACCGGCTGCTCCGGCTGCGGCTGCGGCGGATGATCATCGAGATACTTCGCGGCGGCGATCACATTGAGCTTGCCGTAGCCGAACGCGTCATTGCGCTGCCCGCGTACGGTCTCGATCGGGTCGGTGGTCGTGATCAAGGCCTGGCGGATATCGGCCGGGCTCGCTTCCGGATGCCGGGCCAGCAGGATCGCCACCGCACCGGTCACGAACGGTGCCGCGAACGACGTGCCGTCGTTCACGCACAGCGATCGTGGACCGGCCGTTCGGGTGACACACGTGGACAGGATCGCCTCGCCGGGGGCCATGATCATCACGGTGCGGTTCTTGGACGAGAAGCCGGCTTTGCGGTGCTCCTCGTTCAGCGCGCCCACCCCGAGCACGGTGGGCTGGTCGGCCTGACCGGCAATCTGGTTGCGGCCGCGCTTGCAGGGATCCAGCGGATCCGGCGCCGTGCCCGGGGGATCCGGCACGCTCACCGTCCAATGCCCGCAATTGCCGACGGCCGGGACCAGAACGACGCTGCTCAACTCGGCGTACTCGTACGCGGCCCGGAGCAGCGAACTGTCGTTGGCCCCAGAGGACAGGTTGATCACCCTTGCACCCTGGTCGACGGCCCAGATGATCTCGTCATGGATCCCGGACTCACCCACCGCCACCCCGTCGCGCCAGTACTGGGCGTCGAGCAGCTTCGCCTTCGGCACCAGGCCCGTCACCCCCGTGCCGTCTGCGGCGGACGCGATGATGCCGGCGACCGCGGTCCCGTGGGACTCGTACCTGTCACTGCCGAGCACGGTGTCCCTGATCGCGATCACCCGGTCCCCGAACTCGGCCTGCTTCGGGTCGATCCCGCTGTCGACGACGCCGATCTTGATCTCCGGTGCGTCTGCCGGCCACAGGTCATGGAGCGCCGCGGCACCGCCGAGCGCGTCCAGCCCCCACTGCTTCTCCTCGACCCCGTCCACTGCGGGACGGATATCTCTGGGCTCGGCCGGCGGCTGCGGCACGTCCGCGCGATCGGCGGCGACGACGTCCTGCTGCTGCCGCAACTCGGCCAGCCTGGCCGCGGCATCGGCTTCCGCGACCACGACGGTCTCCGAGATCAGGCAGTGGCCGCGGAGCCGGATCACGCCGAGCTCGACGTCGCCCGAACCGGCGGGCTTCGGCCGCGGAACCTTCGCACAGCCGGGCTCGGGCCGGGCCTGCTTGATCAACTCGATGTTGACCGGAAGCTCCTCCCGGTCCGGTTGTGCCGTCGGCTGATCACCGACAATTCCCACCACCGCGATCACGGCGACGACGACGATCACGACACCGAGCGCGATCGCTCCGATCAACCAGAGACGCTTCACGTCGGGTCAGTCTGCCAGGCTCAGCGCGGTCGGACGACGATGACCTCGGCGCGCTCGGCCAGCTCCCGGTCGGGCTTGCCGCCCGGCTGGACCCGGACCAGCCGGTAGTTGTACGGCGTCCGGTCGGTGGACGGCATCAGCGGGCCCGGCTCCAGCCGGAGCTGCTCGCCGTTGGACAGGTGCCAGACGCCGGCTGACCCGCAGGTGAGCTTCGCCCACGGATCGTTGGTGTAGGCGTCGGACGCCTCGAACTCGCCGATCTCGAGGTGCGAAGCGACCGGCTCGCTGCCCAGGTTGTCCTTGCTCGGCTTCGGGCAGCTGTCCCGTACGCCGTCCGTGGCGGCGATCCAGGCGGCGTAGAGCTTGTTGCCCTCGAAGTGCAGTGAAGTCGCCGCGCAGGACAAGATCGCCGACGGCGTCAGCCACTTCGCGTACGCCCGGCCAGCCGCCCTGCTCCGCTCCAGATCGATCAGCCGGAACTGGCGCGGATCGTTGTAGCAGTACGGCATTCCGGCGGCGACCACGTACCGGCCGTCGGGTGAGGCGGCAACCCTGCCGATGCCCTCCTGCGTGCTGAGCAGTCTGATGGTCGTGCTGTCCGGCCAGACCGCCACGAGCTCGTCGAGATTGACCTGCTCAGGTCCGACGGCCAGCAGGGCGACGTCCCCGGCGGCCCCGACGATCTTGGCGGCCCCGCTCTCGCTCGGGTGGAGCTCGGGCGCGTACGTGGTACCGGTCCAGTCGGTGGTCAGCGGGTCGTACTGGGCGACCTTGACCGAGCCGCCGCCGACCTGGGCGGTGAGCACCTGGTTCTTCGTGTTGAACGCGACCCCGCCACAGTCGCAGGCGGTCGACTGCTGCCGTCCGGTGTACGCGTCGACGACGGTCAACCTCTTCCCGTCGACGGCGGCGAACCAGGCGCCGTCCGCGCTGAACGCGAGGTCCGGCGTCGCGCCTTCCGGATCCAGCTGCTGCACCGCGATCTTCTTGCCCGAGTCCAAGATCAATTCGGTACGGTGAGCGGCGGACTCGATCCCGGTGATCTGGGCCGCGGTGATCACCGGCGGCTCGGGCAGCGGCTCCGGCGGATGATCATCGAGGTACTTCGCGGCGGCGATCACGTTGAGCTTGCCGTAGCCGTACTCATCGTTGCGCTGGCCGCGTTCGGTGCCGACCGGGTCAGCGGTCATGATCAACGCCTGCCGGACGTCGGCCGGCCGGGCTTCCGGATGCCTGGCCAGCAGGATCGCCGCCGCACCGGCCACGAACGGCGCGGCGAACGAGGTGCCCGTATCCGTACACAGGGTGCGTGGCCCCGCCTCCGTGGTGACGCAGGCGGACAGGATGTCCTGGCCGGGCGCGCTGATCATCACGGTCCGGTTCGCGGTGGAGAAATCGGCCCGCTCGCCGTCCTCGGTGTGCGCGCCGACGGCGAGCGCGGTCGGCTGGTCGGCCTGGCCGGACACCGCGTTCGGCCGGGCACAGTTCTTGCGGTCGTACTCGCGCTCCCAGGGCAGTGTGATCCGCCGGCCGGTGCCGCCGCAGTTGCCGGCGGCCGGGATGATCACCACCCGGCTCAGCTCCGCGTACGCGTAGGCGGAGCGAAGCAGCGAGTCGTCGTGGGCGCCGGCCGAGGCATTGATCACCCGGGCGCCCTGATCGACCGCCCAGATGATCTCGTCGTGGATGCCCACCTCGCCGACATCGTCACCGTTGCGCCAGTACTGCGCATCGAGGAACTTCACGTTCGGTGCCACCCCGGTGACACCGGTGCCGTCGTCGGCGGCCCCGATCACGCCCGCCACGGTCGTTCCGTGGGAGGCGTAGTCGTCGGTGCCGAGTTCGGTGTCCTTGACCTTGATCACCCGGTCGCCGAACTCGGCATGCCCGGCGTCGATCCCGCTGTCGACGACGCCGACCCGGATCTCCGGTGCGTCGTCGGGCCAGAGGTCCCGGAGTGCCGCCGCGCCACCCAGGCTGTCCAGGCCCCACTGCCGCTCCGGTTGCCCGTCGACGGCGGGATGCGGGTCCTCCGGCCGCCGCGGCGGCGGCAGCGCGGACTGCACCCGGTCGGCCGCCACCACGTCGGGCTGCTGGCGCAGCTCGGCCAACTTCGGCTCCGCGTCCGCAGCGGCGACCAGCACGGTCTCCGACACCAGACAATGACCGCGCAGCCGGATCACCCCGAGGCGCACGTCTCCCGCTCCGGACGGCTTCGGCCGCGGCACCTTCGCGCAGCCCGGATCGGGATGCGCCTGCTCGATCAGTGCGCTGTTCACCGGGAGGTCCGGCCGGTCCGGCTGCGCCGCCGGCTGGTCGCCGACGACCCCGACCACCGCGATCACGGCGACGACCATGATCACCACGCCGAGCGCGACCGCTCCGATCACCCAAGGACGCTTCACGGCCGCTCAGTCTGTCAGGCCTCAGAGGATCCCGGTCAACACGGCAAGCCGTACCACGTCGGCGTGGTCGGGGTCGTGCTGCTCCAAGAAGTCGATCGCCCGGTCGGCCGGCAGCGTGTGCACGCCGGTGATCTGCTCGGCGTCCGGCGGGCTGGTCGGAGCCGCGACGACGGTGGCCGGCGCGTGCGCGTACGCCCAGTAGCCGAGCGGATGCGCGAAATGATCACGATGCGGCACCGGGTCACCGCTGACCGCGACGTGCGCCCCGAACACGACCGGCGGGCCGTCCAGCCGCAGGCCGGCCTCCTCCATCGCCTCCCGGTGGGCCAGCTCGTCGACCGACTCCCCCGGCTCACGGCGGCCGCCGGGCAGGAACCGCCACCCCTCCACGCTCTCGCAGACGACGACGCCGCCGTCCGCGGTGATCGCCAACAGGTGCAGCCGGTTGATCGCGTCGTCCGGGACCGGATCGACGGTGAACGTGATCTCGCAGTTGGCGTAGTCGATCCGGCTCGGCGCGAACAAGCGCGGCAACCGGGCGGCCAACTCCTCCGGCGCAGGTCGTACGGTCATGGACCGCATGCTCTCACGCCCGCCCGGCGGCGGGCCCGGCACCGTCAGGGCAGCCGGACCCGGATCCGTTGGGTGCCGCCGGCCCGGTCCGCCAGCGAGGCGAACTCGATCACCAGCCGACCACCGGTGCTGATCTTGGTCACCGTCTCGGGCTGGTCGATCACCGCGGCCACCGGCCGGTCCCAGGTGATCGTCAGGCCGGTGCCGGACCGGGTCGGATCCGAGACGCAGATCAGCGCCGTCCGATCGTCGCCGCCCCGGACCATGACCGAGGCCGGCCCGGACGAGGCGAGCGATCCGACCCGGGCCGCCGCCCAGAAGTTCGCCGCGGTCAGGCCGAGGTGAGCGACCTCGATCCCCTGAGCCGCAGCCGAATTCGCCATGATCTTGATCCGGCCACGCTGCGCCGGACCGGCCAGTTCCGCGGTGCGCTTCGCCGTGGCACCGGGCAAGATCAGGTACGCGTAGTCGGCACCGGCCGGGTCGACCCCATGATCGACATAGAGAGCGAGATACCGCCGGGTGATCGCGTCGGTCGGCCCGCCGTTGTTGATGTCCCGCCACCGCCCGGTCCGCCGCTGGTCGAGGGCGGTGACCCGGACCGGCGCCGGGAACACGTAGCCGGCGTGGCCGTCGAGATGGGCCCAGCGGGGCCGGCGCAGCCGGGCCGGCACCCCGTCGGAGAGCGCCAGCCGTTCGCCGTCGACGACCAGTCCGGCGTCGTCGTCGACCTGCCGGTTCTCGATCACGGAGTCGACCTCGTGGCCGTCGCCGGCCTCGATGCCGGCGCCGAGGCAGACGATTCCTTCGTCCAGGCTGAACCAGGACTTCCGGGCCCGCATCGTCGACTCCAGCCCACGGACCTCCTGGCCGGCCACCCCGAACTCGCCGTCGGTGCAGCCGCCGGCCCAGGCGGTGTCCGGTTTCGCCGCGCCCCAATTCCCGCCGGCGCCGTCCGGCAGCGGCTTCAGCGACGTGGTCGTCCCGGCCAGCCGGTACGGGTCGACGGTCGGCCAGAAGGCGTCGGAGAACTGGCCGATCGTCGCGTCGGTCCACCACTGCAGCCAGCCCGAGCCGG
This sequence comes from Microlunatus parietis, assembly GCF_013407955.1. Taxonomy (GTDB): domain Bacteria; phylum Actinomycetota; class Actinomycetes; order Propionibacteriales; family Propionibacteriaceae; genus Microlunatus; species Microlunatus parietis. Next base: position 55,091 of record NZ_JACCBU010000001.1, read on the forward strand.
TGTGGTAACCGCGCAGATTCTCCCCGTTGCCCACCTCGTAGTACGAGATCCGGCGGGACGACATCGAGATCGCCGCCGCCCACCCCGGCCGGCGGTGCGTCACCCGGTCCATGCTGCCGAAGACCCGGTGCTCGACCGGCTCCGGCGCCGGCGTGATCGCCGCGTCGTCCATGATCGACTTCAGGTTGCTCAACCGGACCAGCGGCTGGCGCGGATCGGTCAGCGGCGGGGCGACGTCGTTGCGGTCCAGCCAGCCTTTGATCATGGAACGCCACCGGGCGGCCCGCTCCGCGTCGACGCCGTCCGCGATCACCGCGATCGCTCCGAGCACCGGAGTGCCGCGGCCGAACTCGCTGCTCCCGCTGCGGCTGATCCCGCGGCCGGACACGTTGTCCATCATCAGCCCGTTGAAGATCAACGGCGCCGTCGCCGTGTCGATCGTGGCCAGGAACAGCTCCCGGTTCGGGTCGACGATCTCCCACTCCGACCCGGACAGCAGCGCGAACGCCCAGCCCAGCCCGGCGATCAGCACGGAGCCGTAACCGCCGATGTAGGGAACGGTGGTGTGCTGGATGAACGAGCCGTCGGCGTAATAGCCGTCCCCCGTGATCACGTACGGGAACACGGGCGAGAACGCGTCCCGCGCGACGGCCATCCGGGCCGCGTCATCGGTGAGCAGGGCGCCGCCGATGATCGCCCGGCACAGGTCGACCCGGTTCGCCCCGGTGCTGGTGCCGGTGTAGTGGGCGACAGCGTCATCGGGAACGTAGCGTTTGATCGCCGCGGCGTAGCGGGCTCGTTGATCAGCGGTCAGCTGGTCGAAGATCAACGCCGCGGTGCTCGCGAGCCGTTGCGGCGAACCGATCTGGAAGTCCCACCAGTTGCCGAACCTGGGCCGGTCGGCGCCGTACACCTCCGCGTCCAGCTGATCGAGCCCGGCGATGATCTTGCCCAGCACGGCCGCGTCGCCCGACATCGTCGTGCCCGACCTGACATAGGCCTCGGCGAGCGTGAGCAGCCGCGTGTAGGAGCTGGTGACCCGGGCCGAGTAGCCGAACGACTCCGGGTCCGTGTCCGGCTTCGGATCAGCGTAGTCGAGGTCCGGCCAGAGCGCTCCGGGGCGTGGCGCGAACGTGTCGGCGTAGCCCGACGCCGTGGTGATCATGGTCGCCAGTGCGGACTTGAACGGTTCGGCGGTCGCGTCGAACGGCGGGCCGAGATGCAGCGCGCGGAAGCGATCACGGAGTGCCTCGAAGCCGGTCGCGGCGGCCGCGGTGAGCGGGTCCAGCGGGCGGGCCGCCAGCCAGGCGGTACCGGCGAAACCCGTACCGGCGAGGGCCAGCACCCGGCGCCGGGACCAGACGTCCGGATGGTTCTGCGGAGTGTCGTTGATCATGGACGGAGCTCCTTCTCTGACATCACTGTCACGGGCTGTACGTCGGCGGGCGCACCCGTCCAAGGCTAAAAGCAGTTGCCGTCGTCGGCTACCGTGACGCCGTGTTGCCAGCCCTGTTGCCACGGTCGACGCCGGCAGCGTGCGGCGTGTCCTCCCGGTCGATCGCCGAGCTGCTCGACCGGCTCGACGACGGAGCTGTCGAAGCTCATTCGATCATGATCGTCCGCCGCGGCCACGTGGTCGCCGAAGGCTGGTGGGCACCGTACTCGGCCGATCGTCCGCACCTGTTGTATTCGCTGACGAAGTCGTTCACCTCGACGGCGGTGGGGCTCGCGATCGCCGACGGGCTGTTGTCGTTGGACGACCGAGTGGTGGACGTCCTGCCCGATCACGTTCCGGCGGAGATGGCCGACCAGGGCCGCCGGCTCACCGTTCACCATCTGCTGTCGATGACGGCCGGGCACCCGGACGACAGCCTCAACGCGACCACCTACGTGCTGGCCCGGATGGTGGAACGCGTGACCGGCCGCGGCCTGCCGGAGTTCCTGAACGCGCGGCTGTTCCGGCCGTTGGGCATCGACCACGCCGAGTGGGACCGGGTGGCCGGCGGCGCCGCGTTCGGTTCCACCTGGTCTATCCGGAGCACGACCTGGTCGTCGTGACGACCGCCGGCGACGGGCCGGACGGGACGACGACCGCCGCCGTCCACGACTGCCTGCTGCCCGGCATCGATCACCCGGACGACGCCGCGGACGACGATCGGCTGGGCCGGCTGGCGTTCCCGATGGTGTCGGCACCGCCGATCCGGGACGGTCGGGCGACCGCGACCTGGAGCACCGTGCCGCTGACCAGCCCCGACCTGATCCTGCACCTGCGGGCGCCCTTGCTGACCCGGCCCGACGTCGCCTAGGAGGGCCGGCAGGTTTGTCGGTTACGGTGACTCAGTGCCGCTACGGGTGATCGGGATGATGTCGGGGACCTCGTTCGACGCGGTCGACGCCGCAGCGGTCGAGCTTGCGTTCGACGGGGACGTGATCGTGCTGCGGCCGCTCGGGCTGATCTCCCGTCCGTACCCGGAACCGCTCCGGGCGGCGATCACCGCCGCACTGCCGCCGCACCCGGTCGACCTGGAGACGGTCTGCCGGCTGGACACCGAGATCGGCCGGTGCTTCGCCGACGTCGCCGCCGCGGCCGTCGACGAGTTGTGCGACGGCCGGGCCGACCTGGTCGCGTCGCACGGGCAGACCGTCTACCACTGGGTCGAGGACGGCGCCGCCCGCGGCACCCTGCAAATCGGCCAGCCGGCCTGGATCGCGGAACGGACCGGGCTGCCCGTGGTGGCCGACTTCCGGACCCGCGACATCGCCGCCGGCGGCCAGGGCGCTCCGCTGGTCGGGCTGCTCGACGTGCTGTGGCTGCGGTCCCGGCCCGGCAACCCGGTCGCGCTCAACCTCGGCGGGATCGCGAACATCACCGTCGACCTCGGCACCGACCGTCCGCTGGCGTACGACACCGGGCCGGCCAACGCCCTGCTCGACGCGGCGGTCCGGGCCGTCACCGGCGAACCGTATGACCGCGACGGGGCCCGGGCGGCCCGCGGCCGGGTGCTGCCGGAGGCGCTGCACCGGTTGCTCGCGGCGCCGTACTATCGCCGGCTACCGCCGAAGTCGACCGGCAAGGAACTGTTCCACCTCGGCCATCTCGACGGCATCCTCAGCCTGGACGAGGACTCCCTGGACGACGCGCTGGCGACGCTGACCGAACTGACCGCGCGCACCGTGGCCGAGGCGATCCTGCGGCACGACCCGACCGAGGTGGTCGCGGCCGGCGGCGGGCTGCGCAACCCGACGCTGGCCGGCCGGCTGGCGGCGCTGCTGGGCCCGGTGCCGCTGCGGTCCGCCGACGAGCTCGGGCTGCCGTCGGCGGCCAAGGAGGCGATCCTGTTCGCGCTGCTCGGCTTCCTCACCGTGCACGGGCTGCCCGGCACCCTGCCGTCGACGACCGGAGCCCGGCACCCGTCCGTCCTCGGCTCGATCACCCCGGGCCGCCGACCGCTGCGTACGCTCGCCGAGCCGGTGCCGCCCCGCGCGCTCGAGATCCGGCCGGCGTCCTGACCGGCCAGGCTCAGGTGCCGAGCCAGCTGACGTAGAAGATGCCGACGCCGATGATCATGAAGACGCCGGCGATGATCCAGAACCGGATCGTGATCGTCACCTCGGCCCAGCCCTTGAGCTCGAAGTGGTGGTGCAACGGACTCATCAGGAAGATCCGCTTGCCCTTGGTCAGTTTGAAGTACGCCCGCTGCACGATCACCGAGCCGGTGATCACGCAGAACAGTCCGCCGATGATGATCAGCAGCAGCTCGGTCCGGCTCAGCACGGCCAGCGCGGCGAGTGCGCCGCCGAGGCCGAGGGCGCCGGTGTCGCCCATAATGATCTTGGCCGGCGGCGCGTTCCACCAGAGGAAGCCGATCAGGCTGCCGGACAGGGCCGTCGCGACGATCGCCAGGTCGAGCGGGTCCCGGACCTGGAAGCAGGCGTGCTCCAGCGACCTGGTCGCGCTCTGGCAGGCCTGGCTGGACTGGAAGAAGCCGATGAAGATGAACGCCGACAGGGCCAGGATCGTCGAGCCGGTGGCCAGGCCGTCCTGACCGTCGGTGACGTTGACCCCGTTCGAGGTCGCGACCGCCAGCAGGTTGATCCAGATCAGCACCAGCACGACGCCGACCAGGCCGAGCCCGGCCAGGTTGAGCCACGGGATGTCCCGGGTGAACGAGATCGCCGTCGACGCCGGCGTCAGCCCGGTCAGCGGGTCGGCGAACTGCAACGCCAGGATCGCGAACAGGGTGCTGACCGTCACCTGGCCGGCGATCTTCTGCCAGCCGGTCAGGCCCAGACTGCGCTGCAGCCGGGTCTTGGTGAAGTCGTCCAGGAAGCCGACGATGCCGTGGCCGACCAGCATCAGGATCACCAGCAGGGCGCTCGGCGAGATCGGCACGCCCGGGCCGACCAGGTGCCCGATGAAGTAGCCCACCAGCGACCCGGTGATGAAGACGAGCCCGCCCATGGTCGGCGTGCCGCGCTTCACCTCGTGGGTCGTCGGGCCGTCCACCCGGATCGGCTGGCCCCAGCCCCAGCGGGCGTACAGCCGCATCGCGACCGGCGTGACCAGCAGGCTGAACAGCAGGCCGACAGCGCCGGCCGAGAGCAGAGCGATCATGCGGAGGCGACCACCCGGACCGTCGTAGCGGCGAACTTGCTGAGCGGCAGACCGGGCCAGGACGTCATTGCGCCGATGTTAGTGGTACCCGACGGCGGACGGATGACGCCGCACCCGGAAACCGACGATCCGCCCTGCTCAGAGGCGTGTCCAATGAGACGGAATCACGATTTCCGGTACCAAAATCACGAAAAGGCCGCAGAATGTACCGGGTGATCGACTTCCAGCTCGTCGACCTCGCCCGCGCGCTGGTCCGGGATCGCTTCCCCAACCTCCGGGCCGCCTGGCTGGGCGGGAGCTTCGTGTCCGAAACCGCGACGCCCACCTCCGACCTCGACCTGACCGTGTTGCTGCCCGGTCCGCCGGCCCCCTATCGCTCCGCCGAGCGGTACGAGGGTTATCCGGTCGAGTTCTTCGTCCAGACCGAGGACTCGCTGACGTACTTCTGTGAGCAGAGTCTGGAGAGCCGTCGGCCGTCCACGATCCGGTTGATAGGCGAGTCGATCGTCCTCGCCGACAGCGACGGCTCCGGCGCCATCTGGCAGCGGCGCTGCCTGGACTGGTTGCGGACCGGCCCCGAGCCGCTCAGCCAGTCCGAGTTGGACTCCCGCCGGTACCGGATCACCGACCTGCTGGACGACCTGCGCGGCGCCACGGACCAGGACCGGATCGGGATGATCGGCACCGGTCTGCTGGAATCCTCGGCCGACCTGCTGCTGGCGGGCTCGAAGCGCTGGGTCGGCCGCGGCAAGGCGCTGGTGACCGAGTTGGAGCGGTTCGACGCCGAGACCGGCAGCCGCTGGCAGGACGACCTGCTCGGCGCCGCACGGTCCGCCTGGACCGGCGACCCCGGCCCGATCGCCAAGCTGGCGGAGCAGATCCTGGACCAGTTCGGCGGCCCCTTGTTCGAGGGCTACCGGGCCGAGGCGAGGATCCCGCCCGCGTCCTTCTGAGCCCCGGCGTAGGCTCTCCGCCATGCCCAGGGCCGACTCACCGAAGGACCGCTTCATCACCGTGTACGGCCATCGGCCCGTGCAGGCGGCCCTGGACGACCCCGGCCTGGCCATCGACAAGGTGATGATCGCCGACGGCGAGCGCGGCCCGGCGGCCCGCCAGATCGAGTCGACCGCCCGCGACCGCGGCGTCGAGGTGCAGCGGGCCCCGGCGCACCGGATCAAGCTGCTGTCCGGCAACGGCAAGCACGACAACGGGGTGCTCGCCGACGTCATCGCCCCCGGCATGCGGACACTGGCCGCCGCTTTGGACGGACCGGACCGGCCGAGCCGGATCTTGCTGCTGGACGGAGTGCGTACGCCGAGCAACGTCGGCATGATCCTGCGCACCGCGACCGCCGCCGGCCTGGACGGCATCGTCGTCCCGCACCGCGGCGTCGCCAGCATCGACCCGCTGGTGATCAAGGCCTCCGCCGGCGTCGCGTTCCGGGCACCCGTGCTGCGGTCGGGCACCGCGGCCGAGGCGGCCCGGCAGCTCCGCGACGCCGGCTTCCAACTGGTCGGCCTCGCCGCGTCCGGTGATCATTCGATCTTCACCGTGGAACTCGGTCCGGCCGTCGCGCTCGTTCTCGGCAGCGAGACCGACGGCGTCACCCCGCACGTCGCCGAATTGATCACCGACTGGGTCACCATCCCGATGCCCGGCCCCGTGGAGTCGCTCAACGTCGCCAGCGCGGCAGCCGTCGCCTGCTTCGAACTCGTCCGCCGCTCAACCGCGCCCTGAAGCCAACCCACCACCCTGCCCTGAGCCTGTCGAAGGGCCAGGGCACATCCGGCCTGGCCTTTCCGCCTTGCTCAGCCCGGATCCACCGACCCCGTTCGTGAGATGTCGCGATTTCTCTTGGCATCGACCGCAACGGCCGGCGGGCTCAGACGGTCGTCGCAACAACGATCTTGGAGGTTGTTGTGGCGGTCGATGCTGGTTTGCGGGCGCGGGTGTTGGAGTTGGTGGCGGCGGGCGAGTCGTGCTCGGAGGCGGCGCGCCGGGTCGGTGTTAACCGGCGGAGCGCGATGCGGTGGGCCAATCTGGCGGGCATGGAGTTGCAGCCGGGTCGGATCGGTGGGATCCCTGGGGTCAGTGCGTTTCGGCGGTCGCCGCGGTCGCGGCAGCCGCGGGTGCTGCCCGAGGGTGACTATCTGGATGAGAACGGCCGGTTGAACCGCCCCGGGTTTTCCGGACGCTTCGGGTTGTGTCTCTACCCGGTCGGGCTGAGACGGTTTCTTGCAGCGTAGTACGCGGTTTCGACCTCGATGGGTGTGAGGTCGTCGATGGCTTCGTGGGTGCGTTCGTGGTTGAACCAGTGGACCCAGTGCAGGGTCTCGATCTCGACATGATCAACATTGCGCCAAGGCCCGCAGCGTCGGATCATTTCGCTCTTGTAGAGGCCGATCTGGGACTCGGCGAGGGCGTTGTCGTAGGCGTCGCCCACTGAACCGACGGAGGGGTCGACGCCGGCCTCGATCAGCCTGCTGGTGAAGGCGAACGAGGTGTATTGGGAGCCGGCGTCGGTGTGGTGGACCAGGCCGGTGAGGTCGGTGATCCCGGCTTGATGGCGGGTCCAGAGCGCGTGTTCGAGGGTGTCCAGGACGAGTTCGGTGGTCATGGTGGTGGCGGCTCGCCAGCCGACGATCATCCGGGAGTAGACGTCGATGATGAACGCGACGTAGACGGTGCCGGCCCAGGTCGGCACGTAGGTGAAGTCGGCGACCCAGAGCCGGTTCGGCGCCGGCGCGGTGAAGTCCCGGTCGACCAGATCAGCCGCTCGGGCTTGCTTGGGGTCGGCGATCGTGGTTCGCACCTGCTTGCCCCTGAGTGCGCCGTGCCAGCCGTTTTGTGCCATCAACCGCTCGACCGTGCACCGGGCCACGTCGTGGCCCTGTCGGCGCAGATACAGCCACAGCTTCCGAGCACCGAACCCGTCGACGAACCGCTGCTGCCGGGCGGTCTTGATCAACTCGACGATCTCGGTGTCTCGTAACGCCCGCCGAGATGGCGGCCGGTTACGGGCCTCGTAGTAGGTGGACGGGGCGATCTTGATCCCGTGCTCGGTCAGCACGCGACAGATCGGCTCGACCCCGAACCGGTCCCGGTGTTCGTCGATGAACACGATCAGTACCTGGGTGGGCGGTCGAGCTCCGCCGCGAAGAAAGCCGACGCGCTCTTGAGGATCTCGTTCGCTCGGCGCAACTCGGCGTTCTCCTTCTTCAACGCCTTGATCTCAGCGATTTCCTCGCTGGTCTTGCCCGGCCGCTGACCATGATCAACTTCGGCCCGGCGGACCCACTTCCGGACGGTCTCGGCCGACCCGATCCCGAGCTGGTCCGCGATCGTGCGGATCGCTTCGAACTCGGACGGGTAAGCGCCGCGCTCCAGCGCCTCAGCGACCAGCCGGACCGCACGCTCCCGCACCTCGCGGGGATACTTCGACGGACGTGCCATGACTTCATCCTCCAACTAATGAAGCCTCCCGACACCCCGGGGCGGTTCAGGTTGACGCTGGCCGGGCGGGTGGTGATCGCGATCCGGCTCCGGGAACGCCGGCGGCATGCTGCGATCGCCCGAGAGCTGGGGGTGCACCGGTCGACGGTGAAGCGTGAGGTCGAGGCCGGCAGCGTGGACGGTCGTTACCGGTGCAAGATCGCTCAGCGGCGGGCCGACGAGCGGCGGCGGCGGCCGAAGTCGGACCGGGTCAAGCTCAGGCCCGGGACCGAGCTGTGGGACGAGGTGATCGCCCGGTTGAACGCCAAGCAGTCACCCGAGCAGATCGCCGGCAGGCTGGCCCGAGACTTCGCCGGGCGTGACGCTATGCAGGTGAGCCACGAAACGATCTACCAGGCCCTGTATGTCCAGGGCGCCGGAGCGTTGCGGCACGAGCTGGCCGTGGAGAAGGCGTTGCGGTCGGGCCGGACCAGCCGCCGTCCCCGGTCCAAACTCGGACCACGGTCCAACCGGTCCTGGATCGGCGAGGCCAAGATCACGGCCCGACCAGCCGAGGCCGCTGACCGGGCCGTGCCCGGCCACTGGGAAGGCGATCTGATCATCGGCGGTGACCAGCGCTCGGCGCTGATCACCCTGTTCGAACGCAACACCCGGTTCTGCCTGATCAGCCGCATCACCGTCCATGACGCCGCGACCGTGACCGACCGGCTCACCGAGATGGCCGCCCGGCTCCCCGCAGCGTTGTGGCGATCGTTGACCTGGGACCAGGGCGTGGAGATGGCCGAACATGCCCGGTTCACCATCGCGACCGGTTGCCCCGTGTTCTTCTGCGATCCCCACTCGCCCTGGCAACGCCCGACCAACGAGAACGGCAACGGACTGATCCGAGAATTCTTCCCCAAAGGCACCGACTTCACCAAGATCACCGACCAGCAAGTCGCCGAAGTCGAGCGCCTGCTCAACACACGCCCCCGCAAAGTCTTGAACTACCAGACCCCCGCTGAGAAGCTTGATCAACTACTCACTGTTGCGACAGCAGCTTGAATCCGCCGCCCGATGCAACGTTGCACTCCCCGATGCGAAGAGAAATCGCGACACTCCGGCCCGGCCGTGCGCGCATCACTCCCGTTCACCGCGCCCGTTGCGTCACGCTCGGAGCCCCTGCAGCACCGAGCGGACTGCTTGACCGGGGAACCTCGCCCGGAATCGAGGTCCCATCGTCCGCTCGGCGAGCCGCGCGCCCGCACCTTGCCGCGACAGCCGCGACTTCGGCCCAGCCGCTTCGGCGGGGTTCGGTTGGATTCGGCTCAGGGAACGTTCGTCAGCTGGCCTTCTTCTTCGCCGCCGGCTTCTTGGCTGAGGACTTCTTGGCAGCCGTCTTCTTGCTGCTCTTCTTCGCCGACGACTTCTTGGCAGTCGTCTTCTTGCCGGTCGTCTTCTTGGCCGCCTTCTTCCCGGTACGGCGACCGCCGACCGACTCGACGCTGCGCCGGAGCGCCTCGACCAGGTCGATCACCTCGGCGCCGGGCTCGCCCTCGCCCTCCTCGACGCCGAACGTGGCCGCCGTGTCCAGGGCCTCACCCTCGGCCTTCTTCGCCTCGATCAGGATCCGCAGCTGCTCCTGGTACTCGTCGGTGAACGCGTCCGGGCGGAAATCGCCGGACAGGCTGTCGATCAACGACGAGGCCATCTTCTTCTCCTGCTTGGTCACCGAGGCGCTCGACGACAGCACGTCGAAGTCGGCTTCGCGTACCTCGTCGTCCCAGAGCAGGGTCTGCAGCATGATCACCTTGTCCCGGACCCGCAGCGCGGCGAGCCGCGTCTTCTGCCGTAGCGCGAAGGTGACGATCGCGGTCCGGTCCGATTCGGCGAGCGCGTCCCGGAGCAGCTTGTACGGCTTCACGGCAGCCTTGTCCGGCTCGAGGAAATAGCTCCGGTCGAAGGTGATCGGATCGAGTTGATCACTCGGCACGAACTGCGACACGTCGATCGATTTGCTCCGCTCCTCCGGCAGCGAGGCAAGATCATCTTCGGTCAGGACGATGGTGGTGCTGCCGTCGTCGTAGGCCTTGTCGATGTTCTCGTACTCGACGATCTTGCCGCACACCTCGCAGCGCCGCTGATAGCGGATCCGGCCGCCGTCGGCGTCGTGCACCTGGTGCAGCGACAGGTCGTGGTCCTCGGTCGCGCTGTACAGCTTGACCGGCACATTGACCAGACCGAACGAGATCGCGCCCTTCCAGATCGACCGCATCGCGGCCTCCTCACTCGAACGGGGCCGGGTTGCCCGCCCCGACCCGGACCACCTCCGGCGCTCCGTCGGAGAAGTCGATCACCGTCGTCGGCTCGGCGCCGCAGTCACCGGAGTCCACGACCGCGTCCAGGTCGGGGTCCAGCCGGTCCTTGATCTCCCAGCCCTGGGTCAGCGGGTCCTCCTCGCCGGGCAGCAGCAGGGTGCTGGACAGCATCGGCTCGCCCAGGGCGGCGAGCAGCGCCTGGGTGGTGGTGTGGTCCGGAATCCGTACCCCGACGGTCTTCTTCTTCTGGTGCAGCATCTGCCGCGGCACCTCCTTGGTGGCCGGCAGGATGAACGTGTAACTGCCCGGCGTGACCGCCTTGATGCTGCGGAACACGGCGTTGTCGATGTGGACGAACTGGCCCAGCTGGGCGAACTCCCGACAGACCAGCGTGAAATGGTGTTTGTCGTCCAACTGCCGGATCCGCCGGATCCGCTCCAGCCCGTCCCGGTTGCCGAGCTGGCAGCCGAGCGCGTAGCAGGAGTCCGTCGGATAGGCGATCAGCGCGCCGTCGCGTACCAGGTCGACGACCTGTCCGATGGCGCGGGGCTGGGGATTGTCCGGGTGCACATCGAAGTACTTCGCCATCGTCCGACCCTAGTAGAAAAGCCGGCGCGCGGGAATGGCGACCGGTTCGGCCGCGCGACCTGGCTAGGCGCCCATCCGAACCGGCGCTGAGGACAGCCGGACCGGCGTCGGATCGATCAGGTTGTCCGGGCCGCAGGCGCCGACGAAGTGACCGTGCCGGCGGATCAGTGGACCGGTCTCGACCTCGCCGATCACGCAGGTGATGTTGTCCCGCCCGCCGCGGTCCACTGCCGCCGCGATCAACGCCTTCGCCGCGTCGTCCAGGTCGTGGATGTAGAGCAGGTCGGCGATCTGCTGATCGTCGACCAGGTCGCTCAGGCCGTCGCTGCAGATCAGCAGCCGGTCCCCCACCATCAGCTCCAGCTCGCACAGGTCGGGCACCGGCGGCTGCCGGTCGTCGACCGCCTGCAGCACCACGCTTCGGTACGGGTAGCTCAGCGCCTCCTCCTCGGTCAGCTCGCCGGTGTCGATCAACCGCTGCACGAGCGTGTGATCATGACTGAGCTGGGTCAGGAAGCCGTCCCGGAGCAGGTAAGCCCTCGAGTCCCCGACGTGTGCCATGGCGCAGGTTTCGCCGTCGGACATGATCGCGGTCAGCGTCGTGGACATCCCGCGACGCTCCGGATGCAACTCGGCGTCGTCGCGCAGTTGCCGGTGGGCGACCTCGATCACCTCGGCCAGGAAACCGGTCAGATCGGGATGATCATGAACGATCGCAGCCGAACTCAAAGCAAATGCCGTGCTCGCCGATGCGATCTCCCCGGCTGCAGCGCCGCCCACGCCGTCGGCGACCAGAAGCAGATACGGGCCGGCAAAGCCGGAATCCTCGTTATGCGGGCGGACCAGACCGACATCGGTTCGGGCGGCGTACCTGAACCTCAAGCGGTCCGCCTCCGTCATGAGCGGCATACTAACCCGCCCGGCGGCGTTGATCGAGACTGTCGCCGCGTCGGCGCGTTAAGACACTGTGACGATGATCGCACTCGCTTAGTCTTCGGCTCATGTTCACCTTGCCGGACCGGGTCCGCGACCGGGCGTGTTCGCTCGGGCCGAGCGGCGCCGCCTGGTTGGCCGGGCTGCCAGACCTGGTGGCCGGACTGGCCGCCGACTGGGCACTCACCATCGGCGAACCGCTGTCCGGTGGCAGCGCGTCGCTGGTGCTGCGGGCGACGGACGGAAACGGTGAGCCGGTGGTGCTGAAGCTCGGGCAGCCGGACGGCCCGCTGGCCGAGCAGGCCGACACGCTGCGCCGGGCCGGCGGTCGCGGCTACGCCCGGCTGCAACGCTTCGACGAGGCCCGGAACGCCTTGCTGGTGGAAGGTCTCGGGCCGTCGCTGGAAACGGCCGGGTCATCGCCGGAGCGCACCATCGAGGTGCTCTGCGCCCTGCTGCGGGAGGCCTGGCTGGTGCCCCGGCCGGCCGCTCCGCCGGGCGCGCCGGAGAAGGCCGCCTCCTTGGGTGCGTTCATCGGCGAGGCCTGGCCGGCGCTCGGGCGGCCGGGTCCGGAGCGGGTGATCGAGACGGCTCTGGGGTACGCGGAGCGGCGCGCGGCCGCGTACGACCCGGACCGCTCGGTCGTGGTGCACGGCGATCCGCATCCGGCCAACGCGCTGCTCCGCCGTGGCGACGGATACGTGTTCGTCGACCCGGACGGCTTCCTCGCCGATCCCGGCTACGACCTCGGCGTGGTGCTGCGGGACTGGCTCCCCGAGCTGGCCGGGACGGACGATCCGGACGCGCTGCTCCGCGGGTACTGCCGCTTGCTGGCGCGGCGAGCCGGGGTCGACGCCGAGGTGATCTGGGAGTGGGGCTTCCTGGAGCGCGTGTCAACCGGTCTGTACTGCCTGCGCTACGGCGCGCCGGAGCTGGGCCGCCGGTTCCTCGCGTCGGCGGAGCGGCTGCGCTGACCGTACCGGCGGAAAAGGGTGGGCGGCTGCGGGTGCGACCTGGTTAGGCTGGTCGACATGTTCCGCACGCCGATCATGATGACCCCGCCCACGGGGTAATCCGGCCTGCGCCCATCCACCCCGCGGCATCGCGGGGTGGCCGAACTCCGAGGTGTCGCCACCTTCCGGGAGTTCACGATGACTGTTTACCTGACCACCTCGATTCCGTACGTCAACGCGCGGCCCCATCTCGGCCACGCCCTGGAGTTCGTCCAGGCCGACGTGCTCGCCCGGCACCACCGCCACCGCGGCCGTTCCGTACGCCTGCTCAGCGGGACCGACGACAACGCCCTGAAGAACGTCACCGCCGCCCGCCAGGCCGGCGTGGACCCGGCCACCTTCGTCGCCGAGAACGCGGACGCCTTCCAACGGCTGGCCGAGCCGCTCGGGCTGAGCCTGGACGATTTCATCCGGACCGGCAGCGATCCCCGGCACGCGCCGGGCGTGCAACGGATCTGGCGCCGCTGTGCCGAGGCCGGCGATTTCACCCGGCGCACGTACCGCGGTCTGTATTGCGCCGGCTGCGAGCAGTTCTACGTCGACGATGATCTTGTCGACGGCCGCTGCCCCGAACACGGCGTCGAGCCGGAGCCGGTCGAGGAGGAGAACTGGTTCTTCGCCCTGAGTCGGTACGCGGCGGCGATCCGGACCTTGATCAGCTCGGGCGAGGTGCGGATCGAGCCCGAGCCGCGGCGCAACGAGATCCTCGGCCTGATCGACGCCGGGCTGCCCGACGTCAGCGTGTCCCGCCCGGCCGCGCGCGCCGACGGCTGGGGCATCGGCGTGCCCGGTGATCCGGGTCAGGTGATCTACGTCTGGTGGGACGCCCTGGCCAACTACCTGACCTCACTCGGGTATGCCGACGACGGCCCGGACTACCGGCGCTGGTGGCAGAGCTCTGCCGAACGGATCCACGTGATCGGCAAGGGCATCGTCCGGTTCCACGCGCTGACCTGGCTCGGCCAACTGCTGTCCGCGGGACTGCCGCTGCCGACCGCGATCTTCGTCCACGACTACCTCACCGTGGACGGCGCCAAGATCTCCAAGTCCACCGGCGGTTCGGCCGATCCCGCAGCGGTCGTTGATTCGTACGGAGCTGACGCGGTGCGTTGGTGGTTGGCCGCCGGGGTGGCCCGGATCGGCGACACCGACTTCACCGAACGAGCCCTGATCGAGCGGCACGACTCCGACCTCGCCAACGGCGTGGGCAACCTGGTCAACCGAACCGTCACTCTGATCAATCGGCGGCGGTCCTGCCGGCTGGGCAGTTTGGACCCGGATCCGGGTCCCGCCGGAAGCAACCTGCTGGCCGGAGCCGAAGCCCTGCCCGGCAAGATCGACGCGGCGCTCGCCCGCTTCGACCTGCGAGCGGCGACCACGGCGCTGATCGACGTCGCCCGTACCGCCAACCGGTATCTCCAGCAGACCGAACCCTGGCGACTTCCGGAGCCCGACCCGAACCTGGACCTCATCCTGGCCACCGCCCTCACGGTCTGTCGGACCCTGGCCACCGAACTGACCCCGTTCGTCCCGGACGGCGCCGATCGCCTCCATCGCCAACTCGGCACCGGCCACACCGTCGGCACCCCCGAAGCCGCCTTCCCCCAACTCGCCGACTGACCCCGGACAGCGCCCTCAGCCCGCGCATCCCGCCTGCTCAGCCCCAACCGGGGTTCCTACGGTGTCCGCGCTGGATCCGCGACCGCTCCCCGCCTCCGCAGCCCGGAGGTGGCTGCCGAATCCGGATCGCAGTGGGCCAAACCGCAAGATTTCGCGTCCGCTACCCGCACCGTGTCCGTGGCGGTTCTTGGGGTTCATCGAGAGTGACGTTTACGACCGCGATTCGCGCCAGATGGGTCGTTATGTCGCCACTCGACAAACCGCGTTCGGCCTGGGTAACGGGCCGTTGGGTCGAAGCCGAAGAATCTTCGGTCGTGCCCGGGGATTGCCGGCATTCGGCAACTGGCCGCGCCGTGCGGCCGTACGCGCCCGAACCCCGGGCCAACTCCCAACCAACCGACCCCGAACCGAGCGCTCGACGAGCCAACCGACCCTCCCCCCGACGCGGTCATTCCCACCATCCAGCCGACCCCAGGCGCTCGACCATTCACAGCCGACCCCCGACCTCAACCTCTCCGCCTACTTCCGACCTCCGATCCGACACCTCCCCGCCGACCCCGACTTCCGGTCCGACCACCTCCCAGCGGACCCCGTCGCTCGGCCACCAACAGTTCCGCATCCGCCGACTGACAATCCCCGTTCCTCCCTGCGCCTCCTCCGCCTGCACCTGGCCTGACCCAGCCGTCCCCGCCCGGCCATGCCAGCCGTCCCCGACCCTGGCGCAGCCAACCCAGCTGACCCCGACCTCCAGCCAGGCCGTCCCCGGGCGTCCCTCGTCCCTGGACTCGGCCCTCGCCCGACCGTCCCCAACTCCGGCGCTCGGCCATCACCGGGCCCTCCCCCTGGCCCGGCTGCTCGGCCGCCGCCCAACCGAGCCTGACCCCGGCCGCCGGGCCATCACCCAGCCACTCGGTCAACCCTGGGTCTCTCGACCATTCCAACCGCCTTCGACCTCCGCCGCGGCCATCTCCCAGCTATCGAGCCGACCCCTCGCGCTCGACCCTTTCCCAGCGTCTCCCGATCTCCGGCGCGGCCATGCCAGCCCGTCTCGCGACCTCCGGCCCGGCCACCTCCCAGCGGACCCGACCCCTGCCTCTCGGCCACCGCCCAACCGACCTCGCCAGCACTCCGCCGACCTCAGACTCCGGCGCCCCACCGACAGGTCATTTCTGCAGCGACACGCCGACAGTACGGCTGCGGTTGTGACTGGTCGGCGGGTTGGGGAGGGTTCGGGGGTGCTCTTGTTGATGGATCTCGACAACACGTTGGTCGACCGGGAGGCCGCCTTCTCGGCGTGGGCCGGTCGGTTCGTCGCCGAGCGGGGCGGCGGGCCGGGCGACGTGGACTGGTTGATCGAGCTTGACGCGGACGGCTACACCGCGCGGGACCGGGTCGCGGCGGCGCTCCGGGAGCGGTTCGGGCTGGCGGAGAGCCGGGATCGGCTGGTCGAACGGCTGCTCCGCGAGCACGTCGAGGAGATCGCGCCGATTCCCGGGGTCCCCGAGCAGCTCGCCTCGCTGGGTGAGCAGGGCGTCCGGCGGGTGGTGGTCAGCAACGGCAGCGAGTGGCAGCAGCAGCGCAAGCTCCGGGTGACCGGGCTGGCCGACCTGGTGGACGACGTGATCATCTCCGAGGCGGTCGGCTGCAAGAAGCCCGACCCAGAGATCTTCCGGATCGCCCTCGACCGGTCGCCGACGCCCGGCGAAGCCTGGATGATCGGTGATCACCCCGACGCGGACGTACGAGGTGCCGCACGGGTCGGCCTGCGGACGGGCTGGGTCGATCGGGGCCGTCGCTGGCTGGGCGACGACCCGCCCACCGTCCAGGCCGTCACCGCCCCGGCAGTGATCGAGGCCGCCATCTCTGTCCGTCATCCGTACCACTCTTAAAGCTTGCTTCAGCTTGAACTAGTCTGGTGATCATGCTGCACAAGAGCGATCAGCTGACCATCGGCGATCTGGCGGCCCGGTCCGGGGTGGCACCGTCGGCCCTGCGCTACTACGAATCGCAAGGTTTGATCACCGCGAGTCGAACCACCGGCAACCAGCGCCGTTACGAACGGGCGATGCTGCGCCGGATCGCGTTCATCCGGTCGGCACAGCGCGTCGGCCTGTCACTGACCGAGATCACCGAGGCGATGGACAGCCTGCCGGACAACCGGACGCCGACCCGGGCCGACTGGGCGCGGCTGTCCCGGGACTGGCGGCCCCGGATCGACGCGCAGATCGCCCGGTTGATCAAACTCCGGGACGAACTGGACAACTGCATCGGCTGTGGCTGCCTCAGCCTGAAGCGCTGCTCCCTGCAGAACCCGAACGACACCGTCGCCGCGGACGGGCCCGGCGCGGTCTACCTCGAGCCGGGCAGCTCCCGGCTCTGCGAGCCCGCCTGATCACTCCGCGCGGACCGCTGCGGCAGCCCGCCGGCCGAGACGCGCGGCGTCCGGGGTCGTCACCGTACCGACGACCGGGGACCCTAGGATGACCGCCATGGTCAAGAAGGTCGCACTGCTCACCGCCGGCGGGTTCGCCCCGTGCCTCTCCTCCGCCATCGGCGGGCTGATTCAGCGCTACACCGAACTCGCCCCCGAGGTCGAGATCATCGCCTACCGGCACGGCTACCAGGGGCTGCTGTCCGGTGACTCGCTCGTCGTCACGCCCGAGGTCCGGGCCAAGGCCGGCCTGCTGCACGAGTACGGCGGCTCCCCCATCGGCAACTCGCGGGTCAAGCTGACCAACGCGAAGGACCTGGTGAAGCGCGGGCTGGTGGCCGAGGGCGTCGATCCGCTGCAGGCGGCGGCCGAGCGGCTGACCTCCGACGGCGTGGACGTGCTGCACACCATCGGCGGCGACGACACCAACACCACCGCGGCCGACCTGGCCGCCTATCTGGCCGAGCACGACTACCCGCTCACCGTGGTCGGGCTGCCGAAGACGATCGACAACGACGTGGTGCCGATCCGCCAGTCGCTCGGTGCCTGGACCGCGGCCGAGCAGGGCGCCCGGTTCGCCGAGAACATCGTCGGCGAGCACAACTCCGCCTCCCGGATGCTGATCGTGCACGAGGTGATGGGCCGGCACTGCGGCTGGCTCACCGCGGCCACCGCGCAGGCGTACCGGGACTGGCTGGACACCCGCGAGTGGCTGCCCGAGATCGGGCTCAGCCGGGCGGCCTGGGAGGTGCACGGCGTGTACGTTCCCGAGGCCGTGATCGATCTCGACGCGGAATCGGTCCGGTTGAGGTCGATCATGGACGAGGTCGGCAACGTGACCATCTTCCTGTCCGAGGGCGCCGGCCTGGACACGATCGTCGCCGAGTTGGAGCGCTCCGGCGAGGAGGTCGAGCGGGACCCGTTCGGCCACGTCAAGATCGACACGATCAACCCGGGCGCCTGGTTCGCCGCGAAGTTCGCCGAGAAGATCGGCGCCGAGAAGGTGATGGTGCAGAAGTCCGGCTACTTCTCCCGCTCCGCCGCCGCCAACCAGCGCGACCTCGATCTGATCAAGTCGATGACCGACCTCGCGGTCGACTCCGCCCTGCGCGGCGAGCCGGGCGTGATCGGCCAGGACGAGGAGCGCGGCGACGAACTGCGGGCGATCGAGTTCGAGCGGATCAAGGGCGGCAAGCCGTTCGACATCGCCCAGCCCTGGTTCACCGATCTCCTTGCCGGCATCGGCCAGGCCGCCCCGCAACCCGCCGCGGCGCACTGACCGCGCGGCAGAGGGTGCAGCCAGCCCCCGGCACCTGCTCCAATTCTGCTCACTGGCTGCTGCGGACAGCGGCCGGAGCGGCACCGAGTTGCAAGGGCGGCCCGGTGCCGGGCGGCCCGCCGTCGAGCGTGGATGGTCAGGCCTCGTATTGGCCAGGTGACACAAATCTGCAATGGAACAGTCCCCGCAATCGATTTCACAGCCTACGAGCGATGGTTGCGTTGCAGATTTGTGTCACCACCTCCTGCCTGCACGGGTGCGAACCGCACGGGACGCGCAGGGTTCAGGTCGGCGCCGTCCGGGTGCGGGCGCCGACGCAGCCCGTCGCCGTGCGAAGCTGCAACGGGCTCCAGTCACGACGGAGATCCACTGCGGTCGAATCGTGAGGTGGACGCCATCAGCTGGACGGCGGGAGGCGACTTCCGTGCCATTCCCACTCAGTGAGTGCGGGAGTTGACCGTGTGGTGGAGTCGGCCACACGGCGGATCTTCGTCCGAGTGGTGCGGCCCCAACTGTCCCGATCCGGGCGCGGAGGCTCGCGGGTTACTGCGGCCGGCCGCGGTTACGAACTCTTGTCGGCTCGGCGGCGGGCCAGGCGGGCGGCGAGGGCGGCGATCACGGCGCCGATACCGACTCCGGTCGCGGCGCCGGTGACGTAGCCGGCGCCCATGCCGACTCGGACCGAGCGGACCGCGACCTCCTGCGGGACCAGGACCGGTTCCGGCTCGGCGGGCTCGGAGTGCAGCGCGAACCGTACCCGTTCCTCCACCTGGACCGGGGCGATCGCCGGCTGGTGCGCGGTCGCGATCCAGGCGGCGACGAAGAGGATCAGCCGGGCGAACAGGTTGAAGAAGAGCATCAGGGCGATCACCGGCCCGAACAGGGCGGCCGCCGCGTTCCCGGTGAAGATGCCGACCAGGAAACTCGTCAGATACTGCAGCACGCCGAGCCCGATCGACCCGATCAGGGCGCCGCGGCGGACCGTACGCCACGGGAACCGGTACTCCGGCAGCACGGTGTAGAGATACATGAACAGCACCCAACCGGCACCCACCGAGATGATCACCGGGACCAGTGACAGCACCGGGCGGAGCCACGGCAGGTCGTCCAGCCCGAGCCAGCCGATTACGGTGCCGCTCAATGAGGTGGACAGGCTGGCCAGCGAGAAGGTCAGCGCGATCAGGATCAGCAGGCCGATCAAGATCAACAGGTTGACCCCGAGCTTGATCAGGAAGTTCTCCTTCTTCTCCGCGTAGTCGAAGTTCTCCCGCATCTGGCCCTGGACGGCCTGCTTGAGGTTGCCGATCCAGCCCGAGCCGGAATACATGGCCGATAGCAGACCGACCGCGCCGACGGCGGGCCAGTTGCGCAGGAATTCTTCGATCATGTCGGCGATCTTCTGGCCACTCTCGCCGCCGGTGGCACCGACAGCGGCGGTCGCCGCCTCGACGACGGCCTGCATCAGATCCTCGCGGCTGCTCAGCACGAACCCGGTGATCGAGAACGCGAACATGAGGATCGGCACCAGCGCGAGCACGGAGAAGTACGTGATCGCCGCCCCGAACTGGTCGCCGAGCCGGGTCGTGTACCGCTCACCGGTCCGCAGCAGGTGGGCGATGCCTGGACGTGCCTTGACGCGTTCGATCCACTCCTTCACCCGGTCAGGGTAGCGACTGGCGCCCCGATGACGGCGAGCAACGCGACGGCGACGGCCAACCGGCTCGGCATCGCCGAGTCGACCTGACCCGAGGATCCTTGACAGGCCCGGGCGGCCGGTCAAGGCTGGCAGGCATGACCCGACTGCTCACCGACGACGAAGTGGACACCCAGCTGGCGGACCTGGACGACTGGTCCAGGGTTGAGGGCGAGCCGGCGATCCGTACCACGACCGAGCTGGCCGATTTCGCGGCCGCGCTGGCGTACGTGAACAAGGTGGGCGACCTGGCCGAGGCCGCCAACCACCATCCGGACATCGACATCCGGTGGAACAAGGTCACGCTGACCCTGTCCACCCATTCCGAGGGCGGCCTGACCCAGGCCGACGTCGAGCTGGCCCACCAGATCGCCGCCCTCTGACTCAGTCCTCGTACGCCTCCGGCGGCGGGCAGGAGCAGACCAGGTTCCGGTCGCCGTAGCCGCCGTCGATCCGGCCGACCGGCGGCCAGTACTTGTCCCGGCCGCCGCCGCCGATCGGGCCGCCGTGCAGCCCGGCCGGGAACGCCGCGGTCTTCCGCGAGTACGGATGCGTCCACTCGTCGTCGATCACCGCGCCCTGGGTGTGCGGGGCGTTCACCAGCGGGTTGTCGTCGGCCGGCCACTCCCCCGCCTCGACCCGGGCGATCTCGGCCCGGATGTCGATCATGGCCTGGCAGAACCGGTCCAGTTCGGCCAGGTCCTCCGACTCGGTCGGCTCGACCATCAGGGTGCCGGCGACCGGGAAGCTCATCGTCGGCGCGTGGAAGCCGTAGTCGATCAGGCGCTTCGCCACGTCGTCGACGGTGATCTTGCTCGCCTTGGTCAGCGGCCGCAGGTCGATGATGCACTCGTGCGCGACCAGCCCGCCGCGGCCGGTGTAGAGCACCGGGTAATGATCATGGAGCCGGGCCGCCACGTAGTTGGCCGCCAGCAGCGCATGCTGGGTGGCCGAGGTCAGGCCGTCGGCGCCCATCATGGCGATGTAGGCGTAGCTGATCGGCAGGATCCCGGCCGAGCCGTACGGGGCGGCGGATATCGGGCCGATGCCATGATCACCGCCGACCTCGGACAAGGGATGGGTCGGCAGGTACGGGACCAGGTGGGCACCGACGCCGATCGGCCCGACGCCCGGACCGCCGCCGCCGTGTGGGATGCAGAACGTCTTGTGCAGGTTGAGATGACTCACGTCGGCACCGAACCGGCCCGGCCGAGCGAGCCCGAGCAGGGCGTTGAGGTTGGCGCCGTCGACGTACACCTGGCCGCCGGCGTCGTGCACCAGCGCGCACAGCTCGGCGATGCCCTCCTCGAAGACGCCGTGCGTGGACGGGTAGGTGACCATGATCGCCGCGAGTTGATCACGGTGCTTGTCGATCTTGGTCCGCAGGTCGTTCAGGTCCACCGAGCCGTCCGTGGTGGCGCCGACGACGACCACCTTCATCCCGGCCATCGCGGCCGAAGCGGCGTTGGTGCCGTGTGCCGAGGACGGGATCAGGCAGACCCGGCGATCATGATCACCGCGGGCATCGTGGTAGGCCCGGATGGTGAGCAGCCCGGCCAGCTCGCCCTGGCTGCCGGCGTTCGGCTGGACCGAGACCTTCGCATAGCCGGTGATCTCGGCGAGCCAGGTCTCCAGCTCGTTGATCATGGTCGCGTAGCCCTGCGCGTCGGCGACCGGCGCGAACGGGTGCAGGTTCGCGAACCCGGGCAGCGAGATCGGCTCCATCTCGGCCGTCGCGTTGAGCTTCATCGTGCAAGAGCCGAGCGGGATCATGCCCCGGTCCAGCGCGAAGTCCCGGTCCGACAGCGCCCGCAGGTAGCGCAGCATCCCGGTCTCGCTGTGCGAGCTGTGGAACACCGGGTGGGTCAGGAAGTCGCTGGTCCGGTGGCTGCCGGCCAGCCGGTCCGGCCCGGTCTGACCCGGCGCGTTGTCGAGCCCGAACGCCGTCCGGACGGCCCGCAGGGCGCCGGTGTCGGCGTCCTCGCCGACCGAGATCCCGACCTGATCATGGTCGACCAGCCGCAGGTGCACACCGTGCCGGCGGGCCGCCTCGACCACGCGGGCGGCATGGCCGGGCACCCGGACCAGGACCGTGTCGAAGAACGACCGGTGCACCACCTCGAAGCCGGCCCGGCCGAGGTCGTCGGCCAGCGCGGCGGCGTTGCGGTGCACGGTGCCGGCGATCGACCGCAGGCCGTCCGGACCGTGGTAGACGGCGTACATCCCGGCCACGACGGCCAGCAGCACCTGCGCGGTGCAGATGTTGGAGGTGGCCTTCTCGCGGCGGATGTGCTGCTCCCGGGTCTGCAGCGCGAGGCGGTACGCGGACGTACCGGCGGTGTCCTTGGAGAGTCCGACCAGCCGCCCGGGCAGCTGCCGTTCCAACCCGGACCGGACCGCCATGAACCCGGCGTGCGGGCCGCCGTAGAACAACGGAACGCCGAACCGCTGGCTGGAGCCGACCGCGATGTCGGCACCCCACTCGCCGGGCGGCGTGATCAAGGTCAGCGCGAGCAGGTCGCAGGCGGCGATCACCTGCGCCCCCGCGGCATGCGCGGCGTCGGCCAGCGCCCGCAGTTCCTCGGTGTCCGCAAGCCGTCCCGAGGCCCCCGGCGTCTGCACCACCACAGCGAACGGGTCGTGCGCCGCGATCGCCGCAGCAAGATCAGCTTCGGCCACGACGACGTCCAGGCCGGCCGCCTCGGCCCGGGTCCGGACCACGGCGATCGTCTGCGGCAGGGTGTCCGCGTCCAAGATCACCACGGAGCCGGACCGATTGGTGCGACGGGCCAGCGTGATCGCCTCGGCGACGGCGGTGCCCTCGTCCAGCAGGCTGGCCCCGGCGGTCGCCAGCCCGGTCAGGTCGGCCACCGCGGTCTGGAAGTTGATCAAGGCCTCCAGCCGGCCCTGGCTGATCTCCGGCTGGTAGGGCGTGTAGGCGGTGTACCAGGCCGGATCCTCGAGCACGTTGCGCCGGATCACCGGCGGGGTCACGGTGCCGTGGTAGCCCAAGCCGATCATGGCCGTGAGCGGCTGGTTCTGCTCGGCGAGGGTACGCAGTCGTACCGCAACCTCGGCCTCGCTGAGGGCCGGCGGGAGGTCCAGCGGCGCGCGCTCCCGGATCGACTCCGGCAGCGACGCGGCGACCAGGGCGTCCAGGCTGGGCTGCCCGATCGCGGCGAGCATCACCGCGCTCTCCGCCTGGTCCGGCCCGATGTGCCGGTCCCGGAACGGGCGGTCCGGGTCGCCCGTGCCGGCGACGGTGCTGTGATCAGTCATGACGGCCATGGATGGGGCTCTCTTCCGTCGGGTGGTGCCCGGACTCGTCCGGTGCACTCCCCCTCTGTCGCCCCTCCGGCTCCAGAGTTGCCAGCACAGTGCGGTCTGGGTGCCTGAGAGGTTCCGGGGAGGTTGCCCCTTCGGCGCCGCCGGGCCGGCCTTGATCCCGACGGACTCTCCCGCACTGCTGTTGCGGCAGGGCCCAGCCTAACGCTCCCGGTCCGGGATCGGCGAACGGACAGGCCGATCACCAGCCGGACAGCGACGTTGACATACGGACACGCTGGTACCTAGGTTCCGGACAGGCGAAAGTCCCACGTTCGCACAGAGTACGTGCCGCAGAGGAGCCCCGCATGGACCGCCGTACCCTGCTTCGAACCGCCGCCGTCACCGCACCCGTTCTCGGCGGCGGGTTGCTGGGCGGCGCGCTGCCCGCCAGCGCCGAGACCGCCCAGGCGACGGTGGACCTGGGCCCGGCCTCGATGGCCTGCAACACGCTGAGCGGCGGTTTCGTCGGTGACCGGCCCTACATCGTGTCCCATCTGCTGCAGCCGGCACGGGTCGGCCTCTTCGACGCTGGCGTCACCCGACTCGCCGCCCTCGCCGACCTGCCCACCGGCGGCGGCGCCTGGGCCAGCGTCACCGACGGCGACCTGATCTACATCGGGACGCACACGGTGGCCGACCTGTACCGCTGGGACACCGCGTCCGGGGAGCTGACCCGGCTGCACTCGCTGCCCGGCGCGACGTACATCTGGGACATCAGCAAGACCTCCGACGGGAAGCTCTTCCTGGGCACCTATCCGGACGGCAAGGTCTGGGAGTACGACCCGGCGACCGGGGCGCTGCGCGATCTCGGCGTCGCCAAGACCGGCCAGACGTACGTCCGGAGCATCGTCGCCGACGACACCACCGTGTACGCCGGCGTCGGCAACCGCGCCGGCCTGATCGCGATCGACCGGGCCACCGGCGAGCGCCGCGACCTGACCCCCGCCGAGTTCGCGGGCGAGTCCTTCGTCTATCAGCTGACCCAGACCGAGACCCACGTGATCGCCGGCACCCACGGCAACGGCAAACTCGCGATCATCGCCAAGAATGACCCGGCCGACTGCCGGGTCGTCCATCCCGAGGGCGTGATCACGATCGGCAAGCTCGCCGCCCGGACCGCCGACGAGGTGTTCTTCGCCGCCGGCACGGGACTGTGGCGACTGACCGTGGCCAGCGGCGAACTGGCCCAACTGACCCAGCAGCTGGTCGGCGGCTTCGCCGCCTCGCTGCACGTCCGCGGCGACACGGTCGCGATGTTCGGCAACACGGCCACCCTGTGGACGTACGACCTCGCGACGAAGCAGCTGGCCGAGTTCGACTTCCGGGCGGCCGGGATGCCGCCGGCACCCGAGTTGCCGCAGTCGATCTGCGGGCGAGGCGGCGACTGGGTCTACGTCGGCGGCCACGGTGGCATCGAGGTGCACGACCTGGCCGAACCCGGCGCCACCCGGCGGCTCAAGCTCAGCGGCGAGGCCAAGTCGATCCAGGCGCACGGCCGGCACCTCTACCTGGCGATGTATCCGTCCGCGACCCTGGTCCGGCTCGACCCGGCCACCCGAGAATTCCGGACTCTTGCGGCAATCGGCAACGGACAGAACCGGCCCAACGACCTCACCGTCGAGCCCCGCCGGGGACTGATCCTGATCGGCTCGAGCCCCGACTACGGCAAGATCGGCGGCGCGTTGTCGATCTTCGACCTCAGGTCGGGCCGGCTGGATGTCCATCGCAACATCGTCGACGGACACCCGATCGTCGGCACCGCCGCGCACGGTGGACTGGGGCTCGCCTTCGCCGGCAGCGAGCGCCCGACGGCCGCCGGCTCGGCGACGGTGGCGATCTTCGACCTGGCTTCCCGGAAGGTGGTCGGCACGGTGGTGCCGGTGCCCGGCGCCGTGGCGATCCCGCACCTGCTGGTCGTCGGTGACGTGCTGTACGGCACCACGAACGCCGGCGTGATCTTCGCCCTCGACGTGCGCACCCAGAAGGTGCTCCGGCGGGCCACCCTCGGCACCGGCCGGGTCGACCTGGTGGCCGCGCGGGACCGGTTGTACGCCGTCAGTCACCAGCGGCTGCTCCGGGTCGCCCGGACCACCCTCGAGGCGGAGGTCGTCGTCGACGGGCTGGCCACGGATCCGACCAGCTTCCCGATGCTCGGCTTCGACGAGGACAACAGCAGTCTCTACACGATCACCGGCCGGAACCTGCTCCAGGTCAGGCTCTGAGCCGTTCCGCGGGCGGCTGTCAGTGCCGGATGCTCTGATGCTGGCATGACCGACACGATGAGGTACGGGCTCGCGATCTCACCGGCCGGGCCGTGGGGGCAACCGGGCCGGATCGCCGAGCTGGCGGCGCTGGCCGAGCGGAGCGGTTGGGACGGGGTCTTCTGCGAGGACTATCTGGTCTTCTACGACGACCTGGGCTGTCATGACGTCTGGCTGACCCTGGCCCTGGTCGCCCAGGCGACCGAGCGAGTGACCCTGGGCACGATGGTGACGCCGCTGCCCTGGCGCCGGGCGGCGACCGTGGCGGGTCAGGCGACGACGCTCGACCACCTGTCCGGCGGCCGGGCCGTGCTGAGCGTCGGGATCGGCGCCGACAACGACTTCGACGCCACCCTGGTGGAGCCGGCGCCGGCGGCGAAGGAACGGGCGCAGCAGCTGGACCGCGATCTGGACCGGATCGACCGGCTCTGGTCGGACGGCGCCGACGGCCCGGCGCTCCGGCCGCCGCCGGTGCAGCGGCCGCGGATCCCGATCTGGGTCGGTGGCGCGATCACCCGGCGCGGGCCGCGGGCCCGCGCGCTGCGCTGGGACGGCTCGTGCCTCTACCGCGTCCCGCCCGGCTCCGGCTGGGAGGACGTGACCCCGGCCGACGTCGCCGCACTCCGCTCCGACGCCGAGGCGCTGGGCAAGCCCGGCTTCACGATCGCGGTCGGCGGGCGGCAGCGGGCCGACGACCGGGCGGCCGACCTGCGCTATCTGGCCGGTCTCCGCTCGGCCGGGGCCGACTGGTTCGTCGAGTACGTTCCGCCGAAGCTGGCGTACGAGGAGGCGCGGAGCAGGATCGAGGGCGGCCCGCTCCGGCCTGCTCCATGAACCCGGACCCAGGTCAGGGCATGCAAAACGCGACCGGAGATCCCGGTCGCGTCTTGGAGTTCGGTACGGGTCGGTCAGCTGACGGCGCGGGCGCGGCGACGGCGGGAGAGTTCGTCGTCGACGGTCGGTGCCGCGACCTCCTCCTCGGCGCGCTCGGCCGGGAGAGCGGAGAGGGTGCCTTCGATGTCGCGCCAGACGCCGCCGAGGGCGATGCCGAAGACGCCCTGGCCGCCGCGCAGCAGGTCGATCACCTCGTCGTCGGAGGTGCACTCGAAGACGCTGACGCCGTCGCTCATCAGGGTGACCTCGGTCAGGTCCTCGACGCCGCGGGCCCGCAGGTGCTCGATCGCGGTGCGGATCTGGTTCAGCGAGATGCCGGCGTCGAGCAGCCTCTTGATCACCTTGAGGATCAGGATGTCCCGGAAGCTGTACAGCCGCTGGCTGCCGGAGCCCTTGGCGCCGCGGATCTCCGGGGTAACCAGGCCGGTACGGGCCCAGTAGTCGAGCTGCCGGTAGGTGATGCCGGCGGCGTTGCAGGCCACCGGGCCGCGGAACCCGAGGTCGGCCGGCATCGGCGAGAAGTCGCCGTCGAACAGCAGTTCCTGCAGCTCGCCGGGACGCGGCTCGGCATCGTTTCCTGGTGCCTGATGCTGCTCGGTTGTGCTCACGTCTGCCTCCGGATGCCAGTCAGCTTGGGGAAGTCGGGCGGGCCCGGGACGAATCCCAGGCATGGCATTACTCAGATGAATTTACGGGCCGCTTCCGCCGAGGGTCAACGACACGCCGATAGGCGGGCCGAATGCGGACCAGCTCTCAAGACCAGCCTGAGAGTTCTCGGCGGGCTGTCCTCAACGCGTGGTGTAGACCTGCAGGACGACGCCCGATCTGAACGGTACGGCCTCGGCCAGGGTCAGGTTGCGGAGGGTCACACCGTCGGGCACCAGCGTCCGGCCCCGGCTGGTGATCACCGGAAAGACGAACAGCCGGTACTCGTCGACCAGGTCGGCGCGGATGAGTTCGTGGACCACGCTGATGCTGCCGGTGACGCCCAGGTCCCCGCCCGAACCCCCGGCCTTGAGCGCGGCCACCTGCTCCGTCAGCGGCCCGGACAGGACCGTGCTGTGCTCCCAGGCGGGATCGGTCAGGGTCGAGGACACGACGTACTTCGGCACGCGGTTCAGGTGCTCGGTGATGCCGGTGCTGTCGGCGGTCTGGTGCGGCCAGTAGCCGCGGAAGTCCTCGAACGTCTGCCGACCCAGCAGCAGCGCCTCCTCGCGCCGCATGTGGTCCTGCATGACCGCGACCAGGTCGTCGGTGTCGTCCTGCTCGCCCGGATCGAACCAGGGCTCGACGAACTCGATGACTCCGTTGGCGGTGATGTTCTGGGCGACGACGAGCTTGCTGCCGGACATGGCGTGCCTCCTGGTGAACGGGACTTCGTCCAGAAGGCAGACCCCGCACGCACCGGAAACTCATCGGCCGGACCGCGGAAACCCGGCCCGGCGGGATCAGGGCTGCTTGGGGCCCTCTCCGGTGACGAAGTCGTCCGGATTGACCTGGTCGAGGAACTCGCGGAACTTCTCCACCTCGTCCTCCTCGGCCTCCGGCCATTCGATCCCGGCCTCGTCGAGGACCTCCTCGGCGCAGTAGATGTCGCAGCCGATCCGTACCGCGAGAGCGACCGAGTCGGACGGCCGGGCGCTGATCTCGACGCCGTCGATCAGCAGGACCGCGTAGTACGTCCCGTCGTCGACCTCGGTGATCTGGACCTCGGTGAGCCGGTGGTTCAACGCCTCCAGCACGTTCACCATCAGGTCGTGCGTCATCGGCCGCGGCGGCTCCAGCCCTTCCTGGGCGCTGGCGATCGCCGAGGCCTCGCTCGCACCGATGAAGATCGGCAGCGCACGGGTCCCGCCGACCTCTCGGAGCAGGAGGATCGGCTGATTCGACGGCATCTCCACCCGGACGCCGACGACCTCGAGTTCACGCATAACTCCACACTACTTCTCTCGGCTGTCCGCCCAAAGGTTCGGGGGCCGTCCACGGATGCGTGTCAGCGCTGTTCCATCGCGGTTCGGACCAGTGCCGCGTGGAAGCTGATCACGAGCTGGGTGATCTCCTTCGACACCTCGTTGTTCCCGCCGCCCCGCCGGACGTGCGGCGCGATCGCCTGCTCGACCAGGCCGACCTCGCGGTCGACCGACATCTTGAACGCCCGCAGGTGCCGGGTGTCGATCCCGAACTCCGACATCCGACGGGCCGCGATCGCGATTGTCAGTGCGTCCCGGCCGTAGTGCGCGGTGCCCCGCCGCGGTTGCACGATGAGCATCCGCTCCAGCTCGGTCAGGGCCGGCTCGGACAGGCCGCTGGCCTCGAGCAGCTGGGACCGGGTCAGCCGGATCGACTGCCGTTGCTGTTGTTGCTGCTGCGCGGCGGCGTTGTTCACGCCGGCCGGGTTCGCGTTCGGCGTCTGCTTCGAGTCGCCCGGGGCGGGCTCGGCCAGCGTCGGTACGGACGGCGGCGGCTCGCCCTGGTCGAGCTTCTCCAGGTGCTCCCGGATCACCTTCAGCGGCAGGTAGTGGTCCCGCTGCACGGACAGGATGTAGCGCAGCCGCTCGATGTCGGACTCGGAGTAGCGCCGGTAACCCGACGACGGCGACCGGACCGGCGCGATCAGGCCCTCGCTCTCCAGGAACCGGATCTTGGAGATCGAGATGTCGGGGAATTCCGGGCGAAGCGCGTTCAAGGCCTGCCCGATGCTGCGGAGTCGCTGGCCTCCCGACCCGCCACCCCTCACCGGGGAGACGTGGTCCGGAGTTCTCGCGGGCTGCGGTTGGTCCGCCATCGATCCCGTACGGCCTAGGCCGTGTCCTGCCCCGTGAAGAAGACCAGACGGAACTTGCCGATCTGCACCTCGTCGCCCTGGGCCAGCAGCCGCTGCTCGACCAGTTCGCGGTTGACGTAGGTCCCGTTCAGGCTGCCCAGATCCTTGATCGTGATGCCCTCGGCGGACCGGGTGAACTCGGCGTGCCGGCGGGAGACGGAGATGTCGTCGAGGAAGATGTCGGAATCCTGGTGCCGGCCGGCGGTCACCACGTCGGTGTTCAGCAGGTACCGGCTGCCCGCGTTGGAGCCGCGCCGGACGACGAGCAGGGCCGAACCGCGCGGCAGCGCCTTGACGGCGGCCTCGTCCTCAGCGGTGAGCGACTCGCCGTCGCGGTCGTCGATCGCGGCCGGCATCGTCTTCGTGGTGTCCGAGGCCGACGTACGGTCGACGACGGGTGCGGTCACCGACGTGAGCGGGGTACCGCACTGGCCACAGAAGTTGCTCCCCTCGGGGTTGTCGTGGCCACAGTTGGTGCAGTACGGCATGAAACCTCAATCGGCTCGGTCTTCCCCTGAGAGTGCTCAAGGATTCATGGAGAGTTTAGGGCACGACGCCCCGGAAACAACTCCGTTCCCCGGCCCGTCGGCGAACCGTTTCGGCAGGCGATGAGCTACTGGTTGCCTTGTTCGGTCAACTCGGCGTAACCGTCCGCGTCGAGCAGGTCGTCCAGTTCGTTGTCGGACTCGACCTCGACCTCGAACAGCCACCCGTCGCCGTACGGGTCCGAGTTGAGCAGCTCCGGGGCGCCGTCCAGGGACTGGTTCACCGCGCTGACCACGCCGCTGACCGGCGCGAAGACATCGGACACGCTCTTGGTCGAGTCCAGTTCGCCGCACGCGTCACCGGCGGCGACCGTCGCGCCGACCTCGGGCAGCGAGACATAGACGATGTCGCCCAACTGCTCGGCGGCGTAATCGGTGATCCCGACCCGGACCGTCGACGAGTTGCCGGTGCGCACCCACTCGTGTTCGGTGCTGTACTTCAGGTCCTCCGGGAAGGTGGGCATTCCGCACTCCTTTGGTGGTTCTCGGGTGGTGGCCCGCGGGCCGGTACGGGCTCGTGCGCGGGATGATCAGCGTGGGGTCGGCGGACTCGACGCGGGGCGAGCGTACTGATTCGGTTCGGCCCGATGCAAGGAACTGATCACCAGCCTGCTCAGCTGCGAGATCTCCACCGTGCCGCCGATCTGGGGGCCGGTGATCTCGCTCACGATCCCGCCGCGGAACCGGGACGCCTCCTCGAGGCTGTGCGGGTCGCCGATGACGCTGATCGTGATCGGCCGGCTGATCGGCCGGCCGTCCGCGACGAGCTGGTCGCCGCCGCCGGCGAACCAGGTCGACGCGACCACACGGATCGAGTTGTTGATCTCGATCACCTCGGCGCCGGCGTCTCGCAGCTCCTCGATCGCGCTGAGCAGGACGTCGCCGTCCACCTTGTTCTGCGGGTCCTCGATCGTCATCCGGATGCCGGGGCCCTGCGCCGGGATGGTGCCGGCCAGGATCGAGGCCTTCTCGAGGTTCTGCTCCAGCTGTTCCCGCGCCTTCTTGGAGCTGTCGGCGCCGGACGCCAGGTCCTTCTTCTTCTGTTCCAGGTCGGCGATCTCGGCCTCGTACTGCTTGGACTTCTGGCCCAGTCCGTCGAGCAGGATGAACAGCTGCTCGCGGTTCAGGTTGCGGTACGTGTCGTCGGCCGAGTTGGCCCGGATCTGCATCACCGCGCCGAGCCCGACCAGGAACAGCATCACGGCCGCGATCAACTGCGCCTTGCCCGGTCTGATCATGGCCCTGCCGAGCCGGCGCAGCGGCGCCTCCTCCGGTTCGGCGGGTCGGGAGCGCTTCGGCACCGGAGCCTCGTCCGGCTCCTCCGGGCCTCGGCTCTTCGACTCAGGCATGGAGCAGCGCCCGCCGGATCGCCGCAGCGTTGGTGAAGATGCGGATGCCGAGCACGACGACGACCGCCGTCGACAGCTGGGAGCCGACGCCGATCTGGTCGCCGACGAAGACGATCAACGCGGCAATCAGGACGTTCGAGATGAACGAGACGACGAACACCCGGTCGGTGAACGTGCCGTCCAGATAGGCCCGGAACGCTCCGAAGATCGCGTCCATCGCGGCGACGATCGCGATCGGCAGGTACGGCTGCAGCACCTGCGGCAGGGTCGGCTCCAGCAGCAGGCCGGCGATGATGCCGAGCAGCAGGCCGATGACCGGGATCATCCGGTCCCCCGTGCGTGACGCAGGTTGATGCCGGGGTCGGCGTCCATGGTGATCTCCTTCACGGTGCTCAGTTCGTACCGCATTCCACGGCTCTTCGCCAGTTCGTTCCACCAGACGCCGGCGTGGGTCTGCACGAAGCGTTGCTGGGAGACCTCGGGATCGGTGATCGCCTCCACCCGGTACGGCCTCGTGATCGACCGGTAGTCGACGGTGATCGCCTCGCCGGCCCCGCGGATCGAGGTCAGCGCCGACAGCCGGTGCCCGTTCACCGCAACCGCCTCCGCGCCGACCTGCCAGAGTCCGTTGACCAGGATCTGCAGGTCCAGGTCGAGCACCCGGTCGCGGGAGTCCTCGCTGTCGCCCGGCGCGTCGTCGACCACGACGGTCAGGCCGGGCCCGGTCACCGGCGCGGCGCCGTTGGCCGCGTCGGCCAGGGCAATCCGCCGCTCCAGTTCCTTGGCCTCGGCGTCACCGCCGAGCACACTCGCCCGCAGGCCTTCGATCTCGGCGTCCAGAGCGTCGGCCCGCGCCCGGAGTTGATCTTGCTCGGCCTCGGCCTGGGCGATCCGGGTGATCAACTCGCGGCGCTCGTCGGCGATCTCCGGCGCGGCCTGGGAGTTCTTCACCACCGAGACGCTGACCATGATCCCGATCAAGATCGCGACTACGGCAAAGCCGAGCCGCCAGCGCGGCCGGTCCGTGCGGCCGGCGGCCGCCGCTTCGGCGTAACCGGGGTCGACGGGTTCCTTGACGATCTGCAGCAGCAGGTCCATGCTCGCCCTGGGATCCTGAACATAACGGCGCGCGTGCGGCGGCACGATCGCTTGCGACGGTCGTGGCTTGGGCGCCCGACCGCCCCGTGGTTCGGTTCCGGGCGACGGCATCGCACCAGGTTAGTACCCGGTCACGGGCGATCCTGACGACCGGCTCGGAGGGTCCGGGCTTTACGCCCGGCGCGCTCGAGCGAGAGAATCCCCGAGACCGGCGAGGGTCGCGGGAGCGGGAGGGTGAAGACGACGTGGTGTTCACACGGTGACGGCCATGAGCGCGTTGATCAAGGTCCTGGCCTACCCGGCGACCGTGGTCGCCCTGCTGATGCCCGTTGATCCTCCCGCACCGCAACCGCCGGCACCGGTGGCCCAGGCCGACCAGGTCGTGCCGGAGCTGTCGCGGCGGACCGAACCGCCCTGCCGCTGTGGGCCCCGCTAGTTGGTCGCCAGTTGGTTGGGTCGACCCCGGAACGGCACCGCGGCGTCAGCCGGTCAGGCTGGGGATCCGCTCACCGGCCAGGGTGCTCTGGTAGATGTCGGCCAGCCGCGGGCCGACCATGGCCCAGTCGTAGCCGCGGCTCGCGGCGCGGGCCCGGCCGGCGCGCTGCCGTACCGCCGAGCGGTCGGCCAGGGTCGCGATCACGGCGGCCGCCAGCCGCTCCGGGTCGCCGGCCGGGAACAGCGCGCCGAGCTGGTCGCTGTCGCCGTCGCGGAGCAGATCGACGAAGGCGGGCAGGTCGGAGGCCACGATCGGCGCCCCGCTGGCCATCGCCTCCAGCAGCACGATGCCGAAGCTCTCCCGGGCCCGGTGCGGCGCGACGAACACGTCGGTGGTGCCGAGCAGCCGCGCTCGTTCGGCGTTGCTGATCATGCCGACGCCGCGGCAGTCCCGGGGCAGTCCGCGGTCGCCCTGGCCGGCGATCACCACTTCCAGTTCGCCGATGCCGAGCTCCCGGGCCCCGGATCTGATCTTGGGCAGCGCGGCGAGCAGCACGTCGAGGCCCTTGCGCGGCTCGTCCAGCCGGCCCAGGAACGCGAGCCGCGGCCGGTCGCCGCCGCGCCAGGCGCCGGTCCGGGTCGGGGTCCGGCCGAGGTCGGCGGTGAACTCGGCGTGACTGAACCCGTTGGGTACGACGACGGCGTCCCGGCCCAGGTAGCGGACGACCACCTCGCGGGCCGACTCGGAGACCGCGATGCCGGTGTTGATCTTGCCGATCGAGCCGCGCAGCAGGCCGCCGGCGATCCGCATCGAGCGGGACCGCGGGGTCGCGGTGTGGAAGGTCGCCACCACCGGCACCGAACCGGCCCACAGGGCCAGCATCGAAACGCTCGGGGTGATCGGCTCGTGCAGGTGCAGCAGGTCGAACCGGCCGTCGCGGAGCCAGCCGCGGACCCGGGCCGCGCTGAACGGGCCGAAGTTCACCCGGGCCACCGAGCCGTTGTACGGGACCGGCACCGCCGGACCGGCCGAGGTGAACGTCTCGGGCGGCAGCCCGGCCTCGGCCAGGCTGGACGCGATCAGCGCGTCCGGCCGGCCGGGCCCGAGGATGCTCGGCCGGTACCCGTTGCGGGCCAGGAAGCCGGCCAGTCCGACGACGTGGTTCTGCACACCGCCGGGCTGGTCGAAGGAATAGGGACAGACCAGGCCGATCCTCGGAGTGCCGTGGCTCACGCAGCCGCCTCGGCCGGGAAGAAGGGCTGGAACAGGTGCCAGTCCTCGGGCTGCTGGGGCAGTTCGGCGGCGAAGAAGTCGCAGACCTGCTGGGTCATCGCCACCAACCCGTCGCGGCCGGGCCGGTGCTCCACCGGATCGCCGAGCACGACCTCCAGGCCGCGGCCGGCGAACCGGGTCACGGCCGGAATCAGGGCGGCGCCGGTCCGGCGGGCCACCACCGCTGGCCCGGCGGGCATCCTGGTCGTCGCCGTCTTCCCGTACGGCAGCCGCCAGGTGACCTCGACGCCGCTCCCGGCCAGGTCCCGGTCGCCGATCAGGCAGACCAGCCGGCCCGCCTTCACCGCGGCGATCAACGTCGACAGGGCGTTCGGGTCGGTGTGCGCGATGACCTCCATGCCGAGGCCCTCGCGGAACTTCACGAAGGCGGCGAACTCGCCCTCCCCCAGCTCCTCGGCGACCGTGCTGACCGGCCGCAGGTTGAGGCAGGCCCAGGCGCCGGCCAGGTCCCAGTTGCCGCTGTGCGGCAGCACCACCACCGCGCCGTCGGCGTCCAGCGCGGCCCGCAGCGCGGCGTCGTTGATCAGCACCACTCGGCGATCGATCTCGGCGCGGCTCCAGCGGGCCAGGGCGAGCACCTGGTGGAAGTTGCGCAGGTAGGAGGCGACGCCACGGCGCACCAGGTCGTCCGGGCAGGGGCGGCTCGTCAGCACGGTGACATTGTGCCGCCAGGTGGCCAGTGCCGCGGAACCCGCCGCCGTGGCCAGCCTGGCCCCGGCCGCGATGATCACCTCGGCGACGCGGTCCGGGATCCGGGCCGCGACCCGCCAGCCGAGGGCGTACACACCGCGAAGCAGGCTGTCCACCATCGACCGGTCAGGACGTCGGCGCATCCGGCTCCCCACCTGAGGATGGATCATGATCATTCCGCTGATCAAGATCGCCGTCCTGCCGGGCCTGGTTGCGGACCAGCAGCATCCGCTGCACCACGGTGACGGTGTTGATCACGGCGAGCACGGTGAGCCCGACCTCGAGCACGTACGGAATCCCGAAGCCGGCCAGGAACAACGCGATCAAGATCACCAGCAGCCGGTCCGCGCGCGCCGCCAGACCGCCCGGTGCGCTGAAGCCGAGGCTCTCCGCCCTGGCCTTGACGTAGGAGGTCAACTGGCCGGCCACCAGGGCCCAGACCGCGATCACCGGCCAGATCAACGGTTGATCACGGCCGACGAAATAGAGCACCACGCCGCCGAAGACGGCGCCGTCGCCGATCCGGTCCAGGCTCGAGTCGAGGAACGCGCCCCAGCGGGTGGTCCGGCCGCTGATCTTGGCCATCTGGCCGTCCAGCATGTCGAACAGGACGAAGAAGGTGACGATGATCACGCCGGGCAGGAACCAGCCGTTGGGGAAGAAGATCAACGCGCCGAGCAGCACCCCGAGGGTGCCGATGCAGGTGATCAGGTCCGGGGTGGCGCCGATCCGCAGCAGGAACCGTGCCGCCGGGGTGAGGGCGGCAGCGGCGAGCCCGCGAAATCGTTCCAGCACGGCGTGATCAGTCCGGGCTCGTGGTGGTCCGAAGCTCGCGCCAGGCCTGGCTGACGAGTTCCCGGGTGTCGCCGAGGAGTTGCGGCAGGGCCTTGGTCTGGCCGACCACGGGCAGGAAGTTCGCGTCGCCGGCCCAGCGCGGCACCACGTGCTGGTGCAGGTGGGCGGCGATCCCGGCGCCGGCGATCGAACCCTGGTTGACGCCCAGGTTGAACCCGTCCGGGCTGCTCGCGGAGCGCAGGGCCCGCATCGCGTCCTGGGTCAGCTCGGTCAACTCACGTCCCTCGTCGGCGGTCAGGTCGGTGTAGTCGGCGATGTGCCGGTACGGGCAGACGAGCAGATGCCCCGGCGAGTACGGATAGAGGTTGAGCACCACGTAGGCGTGCTCGCCGCGGTGCACGATCAGCCCGTCGGCGTCGGTCCGCGACGGGATCCGGCAGAACGGGCAGGCCGGCGCGGTGTCCGACTCAGGCCTGTTCTCGCCGCGGATGTAGACCATCCGGTGCGGCGTCCAGAGCCGCTGGAACGCGTCCGGCACGCCGGGCAGCTCCTCGGCCTGCTCCACTCGGTCCCTCCCTATCGTCCGGCCCGACTCGTTCCCTGAGCCTGTCGAAGGGCAGGCCCGATGTGACTTGGCACTTCGACAGGCTCAGTGCGCGTCGTACGCCACCCTCCTACACCTGGCGGCGTTCGGCGATCGCGGTGACGATCTCGGCCACCGCGTCGTCGATCGGTACCCCGTTCTTCTGGGTGCCGTCCCGGTAGCGGAACGAGACCGCGTCGGCGGCGGCGTCCTCCCCGCCCGCGATCAGCACGTAGGGCACCTTCTCCTTGCTGGCGTTGCGGATCTTCTTCTGCATCCGGTCGTCCGAGGTGTCCACCTCGACCCGTACGCCCTGCGCACGGAGCTTGCCGGCGATCCGGCCCAGGTAGTCGTTGTACTCGTCGGCGACCGGGATGCCGATCACCTGGACCGGCGACAGCCAGGGTGGGAAGGCGCCGGCGTAGTGCTCGGTCAGGACACCGATGAACCGCTCGATCGAACCGAACAGGGCCCGGTGGATCATCATCGGCCGCTGCCGGGTGCCGTCCGGCGCGGTGATCTCCAGCCCGAACCGGTCCGGCAGCATCAGGTCGACCTGGATCGTCGACATCTGCCAGGTACGGCCGATGGCGTCCCGGGTCTGGACCGAGATCTTCGGCGCGTAGAACGCCGCGCCGCCCGGATCGAGCACCAGGTCGAGCCCGGACGCCTCGGCGGCCTTGCGCAGCATCTCGGTGGCCCGGTCCCAGTCCTCGTCGCTGCCGATCGATTTCTCCGGGTCCCGGGTGGACAGCTCGAGGTAGTAGTCGTCCAGGCCGTAGTCGGCGAGCAGTTCGAGGACGAACTTCAACAGCGAGATCAGCTCGTCCTGCGCCTGGTCCTCGGTGCAGTAGATGTGCGCGTCGTCCTGGGTCATCCCGCGGACCCGGGTCAGGCCGTGCACCACCCCGGACATCTCGTAGCGGTAGACGCTGCCGAACTCGAACATCCGCAGCGGCAGCTCCCGGTAGGACCGGCCGCGGGAGCGGAAGATCAAGCAGTGCATCGGGCAGTTCATCGGCTTCAGGTAGTAGTCCTGGCCCTGCCGCTTGACCGTGCCGTCCTCATGGAGTTCCTCGTCCAGGTGCATCGGCGGGAACATGCCGTCGGCGTAGAAGCCGAGGTGGCCGGAGATGTCGAACAGTTCCGCCTTGGTGACGTGCGGCGTGTTGACGAAGTCGTACCCGGCCTCGAGGTGGCGCTTCCGGGAGTAGTCCTCCATCACCGTGCGCAGGATGCCGCCCTTGGGGTGGAACACGGCGAGGCCGGAGCCGATCTCGTCCGGGAACGAGAACAGGTCCAGCTCCCGGCCCAGCTTGCGGTGGTCGCGCTTGGCGGCCTCCTCCAGCCGGGTCTGGTACGCCTTCAGGTCGTCCCGGCTCGGCCACGCGGTGCCGTACAGCCGTTGCAGGGATTGATTTGCCTGGTTGCCGCGCCAGTACGCGGCCGACGTCCGCATCAGCGCGTAGGCCGGGATGTAGCCGGTGTGCGGCACGTGCGGGCCGCGGCACAGGTCCTTCCAGGCGACCGAGTCGTCGCGGCGCAGGTTGTCGTAGATGGTCAGTTCGCCCGCGCCGACCTCGACGCTGGCCCCGTCGTCGGCGGTGGCTCCGCCCTTGTCGCTGATCAACTCCAGCTTGTACGGCTCCGCGGCCAGCTCCGCCCTGGCCTCGTCGTCGCTGACCGGGCGGCGACGGAACCGCTGCCGCTCCTTGATGATCTTGGTCATCTGCTTCTCGATGGCCTTCAGATCCTCCGGCGTGAACGGCTCCGCGACGTCGAAGTCGTAGTAGAACCCGTCCGTGATCGGCGGGCCGATGCCGAGCTTGGCGTCGGCGTGCAGCGCCTGGACCGCCTGAGCCGCGACGTGGGCCGCCGAGTGCCGCAGGATCGCCAGGCCCTCCTCGGAGTCGATCATGACCGGCTCGACCGACGCCCCGGCCGGGAGCTCCCGGTGCAGGTCCCACGTCTCGCCGTCCACCCGGACCGCGACGATGGTCCGGTCGTCGCCGTACAGGTCGAGACCGGTAGTCGTGCCGTCGACCACCCGGGACTCGCTGCTGCCGGGGCTCGTGGTCGACGTGGTAGACACGGTGTTCCTTTCGGTGTTGATCGGCCTTGGGCTGCGGCCGAAGGTAAAGACTAGTCCCAGGTCACCCCGCGGATCGCGCAAGGATGGGGACATGGGGCTTGAAGTGGTGACGTCGGCCGGCATCGTGAGCGGGGTACGACGGGACACCGCGGACGGTGAGATCGAGGAGTTCCTCGGGGTGCCGTACGCGGTGGCGGAGCGGTTCCGGCTCGGCGTAGACGTGCCGCCCTGGACCGGGATCCGGGAGGCTCGGGCGGGCGCGCCGGCGGCACCTCAGGTCGGCGACGATGGGGTGGTCGGCAGCGAGGACTGTCTGGCGCTGAACGTGTGGCGGCCGGTCGGTGCCGCCGGGTTGCCGATCATGGTCTGGATCCACGGCGGCGGGTACGTCGGCGGATCGGCCACCGACCCGATCACGGCGGGCGACAGGCTGGCGGCGCGGCACGGGGTGATCGTGATCAGTGTCGGCTACCGGCTCGGCGCGCTCGGCTTCCTGTCCCTGGAACACCTGCTGGGGCAGGAGTTCCGGGACTCGCCGAACCTGGCGCTGCTCGATCTGATCACCGGGCTGCGCTGGATTCGTGATCATGCTCTCGAGCTGGGCGGCGACCCGGACCGGGTCACCGTGTTCGGCCAGTCCGCGGGCGGTGCGGCGGTCTCGACCCTGCTCGGGATGCCGGCCACCGAGGGGCTGTTCCGGCGGGCGATCGTGCAGAGCGGTACGGCCGAACGGGCCCAGCCGCCGTCGTTCGGGCTCGAGCGGACCGCCGAACTGCTGGACCTGCTCGGCCTTCCGGAAGCCGAGGCGGAGCGGTTGCTGGAGCTGCCGGTCGAGACGATCGTGCGGGCGCAGACCCGACTGATCGAGCGGCGCAGTGAGGGGCGGCTGGCGCCCGTGTTCGCGTTCCAGCCGACGATCGACGGCCGGCTGCTGACCACGCTGCCGTACCGGTCGGTGGGCGGGCGGGACGAACGCCGGTGTCGACGTGATGGTCGGCACCAACGAGCACGAGTTCGCCGGGCTCGGCGTACCGCTGGCGTGGTCCGACGCCGAGGTCGCGGCGCTGCCCGAGCGGCTGGAGGACTTGATCGCCGATGACTTCCCCGACCGGCCGGGACTCGCGGCCGACTACCGGAAGGCCTTCGAGGTTGCGGCGCCGGGCGCCAGCCAGGCCGAGGTCGTCGGCGGCTATCTGACCGACCGGACTTATCGGCAACCGTCCAACCGGCTGCTGGCCGCCCGTTCCTTGGCGACCGGGGCCACGTACGGCTACCTGTTCCGCTGGGAGCCGCGGGAGGCGCGGCCGCGGGTCGGCGCCGTGCACGGTGGCGAGGTCTCGTTCCTGTTCCGGCACCAAGATCATCCTCAGGTCACCGAGGTGCTGGGGCCGAAGCCGCCCGAGTGGCTGGCCGACGCGCTGTCGGCGGCCTGGACATCCTTCG
This sequence comes from Microlunatus parietis, assembly GCF_013407955.1. Lineage (GTDB taxonomy): Bacteria > Actinomycetota > Actinomycetes > Propionibacteriales > Propionibacteriaceae > Microlunatus > Microlunatus parietis. The sequence goes on from NZ_JACCBU010000001.1 coordinate 94,643, forward strand.
CGGCGACCGGCCGACCCGTGCTGCCGGACGGCCCGGACTGGCCGCAGTATCGGATCGAGGATCGGAAGACCATGATCATCGGCGACCGGCTCGAGGTGGTCGGCGATCCGCGCGGCGAACTCCGGACCCTGCTCGCCCACGACGCGCCCTTGGGGCTCGGCTGCCTAGAGGCGGCGGGTCAAGATCACCCAGGCGGTCCGGACCATGATCTGCAGGTCGACCATCGGTGACCAGTTCGCCAGGTACTGCAGGTCGTGACCCAGCTTGAACTCCGGGTGGGTGTGGTAGCGGCCGTACACCTGGGCCAGGCCGGTGATGCCCGGCTCGATCTGGTGCCGCCGGCGATAGCCGGGGATCAGCCGCTCGTACTCCTCCATCTCCTCCGGCCGCTCCGGCCGCGGCCCGACGATCGTCATCTGGCCGAACAGGACGTTGATCAACTGCGGCAGCTCGTCCAGCCGGGTGCTGCGCAGCCAGCCGAGTCCCTTGATCACCCGCGGGTCGTTCGTCGCGGCCTGGACCGGGCCGGTGCCGGCTTCGGCGTCGGGGCGCATGGTGCGGAACTTGAGCATCGGGAAGGACGCCTCGCCACGGCCGACCCGGTCCTGGATGAACAGCAACGGCCGGCCGGCCCGGACTGCGACCAGGATCGCCGTCATGATCGTCAGCGGGATCGTGATCGGCGCGGTGATCAACAAGACGACCACGTCCATCCAGCGTTTGAGCCGCTGCTGCGACCGGGTCAGTACGTGCGCCGACAGCGACACCACCGGCATCCCGCCGATCTCCCCCACCGTCCGCAGCCCGAGCAGCGAGTCGTGCGGCCGGACCAACTGCAGGACTTCGACGCCGTCGTTCTCCAACCGGGACAGGGAATCCGCGTACAGGTCGCGCAGCGCGTCCCCGTCCAGCAGCAGCACGTCGGTCGCCGCGTACTCGATCACCTGCCGTTCCAGGCCGGTGACACCGCCGACCCGGCCGGCCACCGCGACGGCCGACGCCTCGGTCAGGTGCCGTTCGGCCAGCGCCGTCGCCTCCGCCGAGCCGACCAGCAGGACCCGCGGCGGGCCCTCGATCCGTTCCCGGAGCGACCGGGAGATCCGCCGGGTCGCGGACAGGGCGATCGGGCCGATGATCGCGTACCCCAGCAGGACACTCCGCGGGATCAGGAAGTCGCCGAGCAGCCAGCTGATCAGGCCGACGATCAGTGACGCGGTCCAGACCAGGGTCACCATCCTCGGCAGCGCCGGCCGGACCACCACCCGTCGTTCCCGGTCGTAGAGCCCGCCGATCGAGAAGACGGCCAGGCTGATCACGGCGACCAGGGCGTACTTCCAGACGTACTCGTCGAAGTGGGCGAACGCCTTGAAGTTGGGCCGCAGGACGCCCATGCCGGCGCTGATCAACAGCAGCAGGGCGTAGACCAGGACCAGGTCGGCCACGTGCAGCAACCGGATGCCGCGCCGGTTCATGGCCCGTACCACGACCACCTGGGCCCGGGCTCTGGCACCGGTCGGGAGGAGGGCGCGGTCAGGGGTTCCGTCGTGCGCCGGCACAGTCATGCGGCCCATGATTGCACCCGCCCCCGCACGCGGTCAGTGAGGTGTCGGTGCGTCGTAGAGGGCCAGCTCGTCGGCGGTCGGAGCCTCGAACAACCTGGCCCACGCGTCCAGGTGCGCGCGCGTGATCGGCGCCGCCCGCCACTCGCCGGAGGTGTTGCGCCGCTCGATCCGCGACCACAGCTCGTCGACCGGTAGCACGATCGCGTGCAGTTCGACCCGGACGCCGAGCTCCCGGGCGAGGTCGCGCAGCCGGTCCCGCTCAAGCCGGGACCAGAACCCGTACTCCAAGATCACGCTGAGCCCGGCGGTCAGCAGCTCGGTGGCCAGCCGGACCAGCCGTCGTTCCAGCCGGTCCCGGGCGGGCTCGTCGTACAGGTCGATCTCGAGGTCGGCCAGCCACTCGTCCGGGCAGAGCCGCACCGCCCCGGTCACCGCGGCCAGCTTCTTGGCCAGCGTCGTCTTCCCGGCTCCCGGCAGCCCGCAGATCAGATGGAGCGTCATCCGGCCAGCTCCGGTTCGGCCCAGCGGAAGGACGGGATGGCGGCCGCCGGATCGATCAGCTCGAACGTCCAGGCCAGCCCGAGTTCACCCGTCCGCAGATAACGCAACGCGGGCTCGCGCAGCGGAGCGTAGGACCGCCGAGTCAACCTGATCATCGCCTCGTCCCGCGGAATCCACCGAGCCTCCAAGATCAACTCGTCCGGGTCCGCGGGCTGCAGGGCCGTGCCCGGGTCGACCGCGGCCGTGAAGGTCCAGCTGGTCGACAGCTGTTCGCCCCGGTGGGCCACGGTCGTCGTCGCGATCAGTTCCAGGTCGGTGCACTCGAGCCGGCAGCCGGCCTCCTCGGCCAGCTCCCGTACCGCCGCCTGATCGGGCGACTCCCCCGCCTCGATCTTCCCGCTCGGCACCGACCAGATCGGCTCGCGGGTGAAGAAGTCCGGTTCCCGGATCATCAGGACGCCGTCGCCGGCGATCACCACGACACCCGCGTATCCACGCATGGCCGAAGAATAGATCAGGAATCGAGAAGCCCCGCCCGCCGTGCCCGCCCTAGCGTGATGCTCACCAAGATCATTCCGAGAAAGGGCTCAACCATGAAGGCCAGCAAGCGCATCCGACAGTTCCACCGCTGGCTGTCGATCATCTTCACGGTCACCGTGATCATCGCGTTCATCGCGACCGTCACCCAGCCGGTCCTGCCGTTCGCCCTCGTCTACGCGCCGCTGCTGCCGCTGGCCCTGCAACTGATCACCGGCCTCTACCTCTTCGCCCTCCCCTATCTGAACAAACGCCGCGCAGCGAAGAGCTCCCCTCACCCCGCCTGATCGCAGCCTCGGGATGGCGCAGCCCAAGTATGCGAGCCGAACCGCAGCATTGAGCCGCACCTGCTCGTCATCCGATCCCAGTAGCTTTCGAAGCGCGGCCCGACCGATACCCATGATCAATCATGGACGAGACGACGACCTACGCGACGAATCGATCCAGAAGGTTATGCCGATCTGCCCAGATCGGGACGCAACTGACCCTGAACCCGAATCCACCGTTACCAGTCGCTGCCGGCCTCGGACCACCGGCCGCTGTTCCTGCCCGGGTGATGTCGCGAAACCTCTTGGCATCGACCGCAACAGACCGGTACAACGTTGCAGCCTTTGGTGCGAAGAGAAATCGCGACACGCCCGTCGCATCACCATCGCAGCCTCGACATCGCCGAACGGACCGCTTGACCGGCAGAACGAGCCGAAAGTGAGGTCAAGTAGTCCGCTCAGTGAACTGGCACACGACGGGCGCGGTTCGTCGGGAACCCGGCTTAGCCGTTTCGGTTCGGGCTGAACGGTCGTCCAGACGTCTGAGCGTTCCGGACAGGAACACAACGACCAGGGCTTGGAAGGCTCGGTCCCCCCAACGCCACCACGCAGGAACGCGACCATCAGGAACGCAGGGGGTTTGGGGGACTCGGTCCCCCAACAGACACAACCGAACCGACTCGCGAAGTCGCCCGACAGGGCAACGAGCAGGGGTCGGCGGAGGTTCGGGGGTGGGCGATACTGGGTTCGAACCAGTGACCTCTTCCGTGTCAGGGAAGCGCGCTACCGCTGCGCCAATCGCCCGAGGTGGAGACGGGATTCGAACCCGTGTACACGGATTTGCAGTCCGTTGCCTCGCCTCTCGGCCACTCCACCGAGGAGCGTGGCGAACCCTACCCGAAAGTAGGACCCGCTCCGAGCGGACGACGGGATTCGAACCCGCGACCCTCACCTTGGCAAGGTGATGCTCTACCCCTGAGCCACGTCCGCGCGCCGCTCCCGGAGGGGCGGTGCGTTCAGGAACTTTAGCCTAGCCGCAGGCGCGAGTCCAACTGGGTTCCACCGGTGTCGTTTCCGGCGCACTATCGTGGCTGCATGACGACCACGAGCGCCGACCCCTCAGCGACGGCAGCGGCCTCCGGCGACCTGCGGATCTGGGTCAACGGAACCCTCTACGACGACCCTTCAGCGGCGACGATCGGCGCTGCCGATCACGGCCTGGTGGTCGGCGACGGTGTCTTCGAGACGCTCAAGGTGTTGCCCGCAGGACCGTTCACGGTGGGCCGCCACCTGGACCGGCTGACCAGGTCGGCCCGGCTGCTCGGGTTGCCCGATCCCGATCATGACCAGGCACGGGAAGCGATCGACGCGGTGCTGGCCGATCGTGCGTACGAGCTCGGCAAGATCAGGATCACGTACACGGGCGGCCGCGGGCCGCTCGGCTCGCAGGCTCCGTTCGGCCCGCCGACGCTCGTCGTCGCGGCCGACTCGATCGAGCCGCTGGAGCCGACGACGGCGATCGTCACCGCGCCCTGGACCCGCAACGAACGCGGCGCCCTGGCCGGCGTGAAGTCGATCTCGTATGCCGAGAACGTGCGGGCGCTGGCGTACGCCGCCGAGCGTGGCGGGACCGAGGCGATCTTGATCAACAACGCCGGTCACGTCTGCGAGGGCACCGGCTCCAACATCTTCTTCGTGTTCGGCGACGACCTCGTCACGCCCACCCTGGAGGCGGGTCCGCTGGCCGGAATCACCCGCGCGCTGGTGATCGAATGGTGTGGTGTCCGGGAAGCCGACCTGACCGAGGTCGAGGCCCGGGCTGCCGATGAGGTGTTCATCACATCGTCGCTGCGCGACGTCCAGGGCGTGCACCGCTGGGACGACAAGGAATACCCGACGACCCGGTCGGCCGAGTTGGCCAAGATCTTCGCCGAGCGCTCGGCAGCCGATCTGGAGCCTTAGGAGCCCCGCTCCTCCGCCAGGTCGGGTCCGGTTGCGACGGCTTCGGGCGGCGCCGGCTTGGACTTCCAGGTGCCGAGGATCGAGCCGATGATCACCAGCGGGAAGCCGATCGCCAGCCCGATCGTCAGCGGTTCGTGCAGGATCGCGGCGCCGAGGATGATCGCGATCGCCGGGTTGATGTAGGTGATGAAGGTCATCCGGCTCGGCCCGACCTCCTTGATCAACGCGAACATGACCAGGAACGCGCCGGCCGTGCAGACCACGGCCAGCACGACGACCGAGCTGATCGCCTGCGCGGACACCATCCGGTCCGGCCAGACCAGCGGGGTGAACGGCGCGTAGACGGCCGCCGCGAGGAACAGCGAGGCCGTGATCACGCCGAGCGGCGGAAGATCATCGAGCTTCCGGCTGATGATGATCGGGCCGATCGCGTACCCGATGGTCACGAGTCCCAGCGCCCCGACGGCCAGCAGATCGTCGACGTGCACGTCCAGGCCGACCAACAGCGCGGCACCGGCGAAGCCGAGCAGCAGGCCGGTGATCCGGCGCGCGTCGAAACGATCATGGCCGAGCACGCCCAGCAGGATCGCCGTGATCAGCGGAACGACCGCGATGAAGAGTCCGGTCGTCGAGCTGTTCAGCCGCGTCTCCGCCGTGCCGAGCATGAACCACGGCACCACGATCTCGATCACCGTGAAGAGCAAAATCCAGCGCCAGTGCTTGAGCAGCGACCGGAACGCCCCTTGGCGCAGGGCGATCGGCAGCAGCAGGAGGGCACCGAGGAACGTCCGCCCGAACGCGAGCAGCAGCGGATCGATCTCCACCACCGCCACCCGAATGAACAGGTACGGAATCCCCCAGAACAAGCTGAGCGCAGCGAACAGGATCCAGCCGCGCCGCGTCATCGCAGCATCACGAGCCCGACGCTAACACCGGCCTCCGACACTGCGGGCCGGATTACCGCCGGCACGGAGCTTCGACGCTCCGGAACCGAGTCGTCGTTCGCCGTACCGATGCGCTATCCTGATCACCGCGTTGGCCGGGATCCACCTCCGGAGGATTCAGGTTCGACGGGCGATTGGCGCAGTGGTAGCGCGCTTCGTTCACACCGAAGAGGTCACTGGTTCGAACCCAGTATCGCCCACCCGCTGCATGCTCGTCGCCTTCGGCGTCCCCATGACGAAGTCTCGGGGACGGCCAGATCCTCCTCGGCCTCCTCTCGGGACGACATCAGTCCGCCCGGCGGTACCGATTGATCACAACGCCGGTCTTGGCCGGTTGCGACGAGACCAGTTCAAAACGGTGCTTGACGCCGTCGGCGGGGAAGATCGACTTCCCGCCGCCGAGGACGATCGGTTCCACGTAGAGCGACAGTTCGTCGACCAGGCCGGCGGCCAGCAGGGCTCGAGTGACCTCGGTACTGCCGCTCACGGAGAGGTACTTGTCGCCGGGCCGGCTCCTCAGCTCGGATACGGTCTCGATCAGGTCGCCCGGACGGACCAGGGTGGCCGGGCCCCAGGTCAGGTCGGCCTCGGACAGGGTGCCCGACACCACGTACTTGTGGATCCGGCTGAGGGTGCTGGTGAACGGGTCGTCCTCGTCGGTCCGCTCGGGCCAGGACGCCGCCGAGATCTGGTACGTCACGCGCCCGGACAGGGACGCCTCGGTCTGCTGCAGGTCCGACATCAGGGCCGGGGCCATCACCTCGGGGTCGAAGTACGGCATCGACCAGCCACCGTGCCGGAAGTTGCCGCTGGGATCTTCGTCGGCCCCGCCAGGCGCCTGCACGACGCCATCCATGCTCATGAATTCACTCACCTTGACTCGCATGGCGGGGATCGTAGGGACCCCGCCCGGGCCCTGTCTTGGACGGACGCGACAGCCGATACGCAGGCCGACGTACGCGGAGTGACGTCGCGCGACGGATGCCATCGGCACCGGCCCGCCACCAGGATGGGCCCATGACACCCACTCGGGATCGCGGCGCGCGGCTCCCGGTCGAGCACCGGTCGTCCGAATCGGCCTACATCGCCTGCGTCTGGCGTACGACCGGAGCACGCGTGGCCGAGGAGATGCTCGCCATCGCCGAGTCCCGGTGGGATCTGGTGTTCTGGGAGGAACGCGGCGAACTGTGTGGCTCCGTGGTCGGTCCCTCCGCCCGACCGCGCCGGGTGCCGATCCCGGACGCCAGCGAGACGTTCGGCATCAACTTCGCGTTCGGCACCGTGCTCGGTCAGCTGCCGGCCACCCGGCAGGTCGACGGCATCCTCCGGCTGCCCGACGTGAGCCGCCGCAAGGTCCGGCTCGCCGGGACGTCCTGGTCACTGCCGACGTTCGACAACGCCGAGGCGTTCGTCGCCGGCCTGGTGCGCGAGGAGATCCTGGTCCGGGACCGGCTCGTGGCGGAGGTCCACCGCGGAGCCACCACCGACCTCTCCACGCGGACCGTGCAGCGTCGCTTCCTCAGTGCCACCGGGCTTCCCCGGTCGGTCGCCCGCCAGATCGATCGGGCCCGCAACGCAGCCGTACGACTCGAGGCCGGTGCTGCTCCCGCCGAGGTCGTCGCAGAACTCGACTTCTACGACCACTCGCACCTGGTCCGGGCGTTGCGCCGCTACCTGGGCCGTACCCCGACCCAACTCCGGCTCGGTGATCATCCCGAACCGCTGTCGCTGCTCTACCCGACCTGATCAACTCGGCCCGGGAGGTCCGGCACTCTGCGATGCTGCTTCCCGTGCGCCTTTATCTGTCGTCGTTCCGGATCGGTGATCATCCCGAGATCTTGATCAAGCTGGCCGGTGATCACCGCCGGACCGCCATGATCGCCAACGCGATCGACCACCTGCCAGCCGAGGTCAGGACAGCGCGGGTCGAGGAGGAGCTGGGCAGGCTGCGGGAGGTCGGGCTCGAGCCGTACGAGCTGGACCTGCGGCGGTTCTCCGGCCGGCCGGGTTCGCTGCGGGAGGCGCTGGACGGTGTAGGGATCGTGTGGCTGCGGGGCGGGAACGTGTTCGTGCTCCGCCACCGGCTGGCCGAGTCCGGGTTCGATCAGTTGTTGCTCGAGGTGCTCGGCGCGGATCGGTACGTGGTCGGCGGCTACAGCGCCGGTGTCTGCGTGCTGGGCACCACGCTGGCCGGTCTCGAGGCCTGTGACCCGCTCGCCGACCTGGAACAGGTGGCGCCCGGCGCGGAGCCGGTGATCGACGGTCTCGGGATCCTCGACGGGACGGTGGTGCCGCATCTCGACTCCCCCGAGCACCCCGAATCGGCGGTGCTCACCTCGGTCGCGGACGAGCTCCGCGGCGCGGGCCGGACGCTGATCGAGCTGCGGGACGGCGATGTCCTGCTCATCACCGACGACAACCGGGCGCTGCTCCCCCGAGCCCGCCACTGAAGGAGTGATCCTGTGAGAGCAAGCCGCTGGAACGAGACGGAGAACGCCGAGGCCTATGCGGCGTTCACCCACCGCTTTCCCATGTACGCCGACACCAGCCGCGATGTGGTCGAGCGGGCGGACGTCTCGGCGGCCGACGGCGTGCTCGATCTCTGCTGCGGTACGGGCGCCACGACGCGGGTCCTGCTCCCCCGGCTGCCGGACCGGGCCCAGGTCTGGGCGGTCGACGGGTCACCGGCCATGATCGACGTCGCCAAGGCCGAGACGGCCGATCCGCGGGTGACCTGGATCCGCTCCGCCGCGGAGGAGGTCGACCGGTGCCGGGCAGCAGCCGCTCCGCTGGTGGACGCGGTCGTCTGCAACTCGGCGATCTGGCAGACCGAGCTTCCGGTGACGTTCGCGGCGGTGCGCCGGGTACTGCGGCCGGGCGGGCGGTTCGTGTTCAACATCGGGTCGCAGTTCCTCCGGTACCCGGGCCAGCAGCCCCGCGAGCTCCCGCCCGAGACCGCCAACGTGGTCGCGCTGATGCGGCAGGCGGCGATCGAGGAGTTCGGCTACCAGCCGCAGCCGCTGCCGCGGCGCCGGCAACCACTGACCCCGGACGGCATCCGGACCGAACTCGAACGGGCCGGGTTCCGCCAGCTGGCCGCCGAGGACGTCGAGTACGACGATCCGCCCGAGTTGATCCAGGCCTGGCTCGAGGTGCCGATCTTCGCCGACAACGTCTGCCCGGGGCTGCCGTACCCGCAGCAGCGGCGGGCGCTCGAGCTCGCCGTGCAGCGCGTCGTGCCCGGCCCGCGGGAGCCGGCCCGGTGGTGCCTCGTCACCGCCAGCGCAGAACCGGCCCACACCTGAGGCTCGCGGAAACCTGGTGGCCGGGTTCCACGGTGTGCAACCGTGGAACATGCTCAGAATCGGATCGATCGTGTGGAACGTGGCGGATCAATCCCGGGCGGCGTCCTTCTGGACCAGCGCGCTCGGCTACCAACAGGACGAGAATCCCGACTTCCTCTTCGACGCCAGCGGCGAAGGGGTCCGGCTGCACCTGGACGGCACCGACCGGACCCACCTCGACCTGTGGGCCGACGAGGGTCAGCGGGAAGCGGAGGCGGAGCGGCTGGTCGCGCTCGGCGCCACCCGGGTCGAGTGGACCTACCCGGAGGGCGCCGACTTCGTAGTCCTCGCCGACACCGAGGGCAATCTCTTCTGCGTCATCGGCACCTGAGGCTCACTCCAGGTTCGGGCGCTCGATGCCGAGGTAGGCCTGGACGATCGCGTCGTCGGCCAGCAGCTCGACGGCCGGGCCCTCGGCGACGATCTCGCCCGAGGCCAGCACGTAGCCGTGGTCGGCCGCGCGCAGGGCCCGGCGGGCGTTCTGCTCGACCAGCAGCACGGTAGTGCCGGAGGCGCGGATCTCGTGGATCACGTCGAACACCTCGTCGACGATCTTGGGCGCCAGGCCCATCGACGGCTCGTCCATCAGCAGCAGCTTCGGCCGGGCCACCAGCGCGCGGGCGATGGTGAGCATCTGCTGCTCGCCGCCGGACAGGGTGCCGGCGGGCAGCGACCGCCGTTCGGCGAGCACCGGGAACCGGCCGTACATCTCGCCGATCGACGCCGCGGTGGTACGGCCTCGATGCCAGCCGCCCAGCCGCAGGTTCTCCTCCACGGTGAGCGTGGCCAGGATCTGCCGGCCCTCCGGCACCTGGACCAGGCCGCTGCCGACCAGCCGGTGCGCGGGCGTCCTGGTGATGTCGCGGCCGGCGAAGTTGATCTTGCCCGAGCGTGGGCGCAGGATGCCCGAGACGGCGTTGATGATCGACGACTTGCCGGCGCCGTTGGCCCCGACCAGCGTCACCAGGGAGCCCTCCTCGACGCTGAACGACACGTTCCGGACCGCCTCGACGCGGCCGTAGCTCACCGTCAGGTCGCGGACCTCGAGGATCGGGTCAGCCATGATCATCAGCCCCGTCCACGTCCCGCCGACCCAGGTAGGCCTCCACCACGGCGGCGTTCCCGGAGACCTCGGCCGGTGTGCCGGTGGCCAGCACCTCGCCGAAGTTGAGGACGACGATCCGGTCGCAGGTCCGCAGGACCATCCCCACATTGTGCTCGATCAAGAGGATGGTCAGACCGTCCGCGGCCAGCGACGTGATCAACTCCGACAGCGCGTCCGCCTCGACATGGTTCATCCCGGCGGCCGGTTCGTCCAAGATCAACAGCGTCGGGTCCGAGGCCAGCGCGCGGGCGATCTCGAGCCGCCGTTGATCACCGTACGACAGCGCCGAGGCCCGCGCCGAGCCGCGCTCCGCCAGCCCGACCCGGGCCAGGCAGGAGGCCGCGTGCTGCAGCGCACGCCGCTCGTCCCGGCGCGCCGAGGGCAGCCAGAACAGCCGGCGCAGGAACGTCGGCCGGGTCACCTGGTGGGCGCCGACGAGCACGTTCTCCAGTGCCGTCATCCGGCCGAACAGCTTGGAGTGCTGGAAGGTACGGCTCACGCCGGCGGCCGCCACCCGGTGCACCGGAGTCCGGCCCACGTCCACGCCGAGCACGGTGATCGTCCCGGACGACGGCGGCACCAGGCCGGTGATCAGGTTGATCAGGGTGGTCTTGCCGGCGCCGTTCGGCCCGATCAGGCCGAGCACGTCGCCACTGTGCAGCTGCAGATCGACGCCCTCGACGGCATGCACGCCGCCGTACTCCTTGCTGACGCCGGCCAGGGTCGCGACGACGTCCCCGCGCTCGGGATGCCGCCGCCGGCCCAGGGTGGAAGGCCCTTCGGCAGGCTCGGGGACCAACCGCCGGCGCGGGATCAGGCTGGCCAGGCCGCCGGGCAGGAAGATGATCACCACCAGCAGCAACAGCCCGGACAGGAACGGCCGGATCCAGCCGGCTTCGATGCCGAGCCAGCGCTGCACCTCCGGCAGCAGGGTCTGGAAGCCGCTGCCCAGCAACGGCCCGACGAACAGGGTCGAGCCACCCACCACCGCGGTGACCAGGCCGTCGATCGCGGCGGCGAAGTTGAAGTCCTCCGGCGCGATCAGCCGGACGAAGAAGGCCCACAGCACGCCGTACAGCCCGGCCACCGCGCCGGCCGTGACGAAGGCGGACAGCCGGTGCCGGCCGACGTCGACGCCCATTGCCCGCGCCGCCAGCTCGTCCTCGCGGATCGCGACCAGGGCGCGCCCGTACCGCGACGGCGCCATCCGCCAGAACCAGTAGGCGACCACGACTAAGATCACCCAGGCGATGCCCGGAGTCAGGATCTTGGGCACGTTCATCCCGTTCGCGCCGCCGGTCCAGGACTGGTTCAAGATCACGATCCGGACCGCCTCGGCGAACCCGAGGGTGGCGATCGCCAGGAACACCCTGCGCAGGTGCATGGTCGGCAGGCCGAGCAGCAACGCCGCCGCAGACCCGACGGCCATCCCGATCACAATCGCGATCAGCAGCGCCGGCAGGTCGCCGATCTGGTCCGGGTCCGGGGTCAGGGCCGCTGCCGTGAACGCCGCCAGCGAAGCGAACCCGGCCTGGCCGAGGGACAGCTGACCGGCCACCAGCACCGCGTAGAAGGAGAACGCGAAGATCGCCCCGAGGGCGATGAAGACCAGCGTGGAGTCGGTGATCATGGACGGACTCAGACCTCGCGGGCGCGGCGCTTGCCGAACAGCCCCTGCGGCCGGATCAGCAAGATCACGAACAGCAGGCCGAACGCGATCAGGTCGCGCCAGGACGAGCCGATGTACTGCACCGCGAACACCTCGGTCAGGCCGAGGATCAGCCCGCCGATCAGGGCGCCGGGCAGCGAGCCCATGCCGCCGACGATGATCACCGCCAGCCCCTTCAGCTCGATCGCGGTGCCCATGGTGAGCTGGGCGCTGTTCACGTTCATCGCGAACAGGACGCCGGCGACGGCGCCGAGCGCCGAGGAGATCGCGAACGTGATCGCGGTGATCCGGTCCACGTTGAGACCGAGCACCCGGGCCGCGGTGGGATTCTCGGCGACCGCGCGCATCCCGCGGCCGAGCCGGGACTTCGACACCAGCCAGGTCAGCCCGACCATCAGCAGGACGGAGACGGCGGTGATCACGACCTGGACCAGGGTGACCTGCGCGCCGAGGATCTCGAACCGGGTGTCCGGGAAGGATCCGGCCGGGAAGCGCCGGGTGTCCGGCCCGTACCTCGCCTGCAGCAGGGCTATGAACACCCCGGACAGGGCGATCGAGGAGATCAGGCCGGCGAAGTGCGCGTCCGGTCTGTCCTTCAGCGGCCGGAACGCCACCCGTTCGATGATCAAGCCGAGGATGCCGCCGATCACGAACACCAGCGGCAACGCCAGCCAGATCGACAGGCCGCCGCGTTCGACCAGCTCGATGCCGACGAACGCCGATGCCGCGAAGACCGCCGGATGGGCCAGGTTCAGCCGGTCCAGGATGCCGAACACCAAGGTGAACCCGATCGCGAACAGCGCGTAGATCGAGCCGATGAACAGGCCGTTGAGGAGTTGCTGCATGGCCGGCGGGTCACTCGAGCACGGTGAACTTGCCGTCCTTGACGACCTGCACCACGGCGTCGTGCTCGGCGTCGCGCTGATCGTTCAGCGTGACCTCGCCGAGCACGGTGGGCAGGTCGTCGATCGTGCCGAAACCGGTCTTGATCGCCTCCCGCTCGCCGTTGCAGGCCGACCGTACGGCGGCGTCGATGATCGTCATCCCGGCATAGGCCTGGGCCGCGAACTGGTCCGGCGCCGCCTGGTACTTGCCCTGGAACGCCTGCAGGAAGGCGGTGTTCTCCGGGTTATCCGACGCCGAGTTCCAGGCCGCGCCGACGACGACACCCTCCGCTGCCGCGCCGGCCTGCTTCATCAGCGCCGGGTTGTTGAAGCCGTTGCCGCCGATGATCGGCACCTCGATGCCGAGTTCCCGGGCCTGGGTGACCAGCGGCACGGCCGCCTCGATCAGCCCGGACACCACGATCGCATCGGGATTGAGCCCCTTCGCCTCGGTCAGCAGGGCCCGGAAATCCGTGTCTGCCTTGGAGAACGTGAGGGTGTCGGCCACCTCGACGCCCTCCTGGTCCAGCGAACTGGCGAACACCTTGTAGCCGGACTCGGTGAACGCGTCGTCATTGCTGTACATGACGACCACGCGCTTCAGGTCGTACTGCTCCTTGGCGGTCGCGATCGTCTGCGGGATCACCTGGCCCTCGGTCAGCGAGTCGCGGAAGATGTAGTCGCCCTGCGCGGTGATCCCCTCGGCGGTGTTGGAGATCGCCAGCACCGGCACCTTCTCCTCCTGCGCGATCGGCTGCGCCTGGAACGCCCCGTTGGACAGGGTCGGGCCGATGATCACGCTGACCTGATCGTCGATCAACTTCTCGAAGACGGTGATCCCCTGCCGCGGATCGGTCGCGTCGTCCTCGACCTTGAGCTCGTAGTTGACGCCGCCCTTCTGCTTCAGGTGTTCCGCGGCGAGATCGAGACCCTTCTGCTGGGAGGCGCCGTAGCTGGCGGCCCCGCCGGTCAGGCTGAGCGCGGCACCGATCTTGACCGGACCCTCGATCGTGCAGGTGTCGCCGGTGCCCTCGCCGGTGAGGTTCCCGCCACCACCGCCGGTCTGCCCGGTCGTCCCGCACGAGGCGAGGACGAGGGCCGCGGCCGCCGCGGCGGCGGCGATGACGGTCAGACGGCTGCGCATGGAACTCCTCCGGTCCAGGTGAATGATCCGTCTGAGTATGGGCCACGGCCCGGGACGCGGCAACAACCGACCCCGCTCCAGGCCATAGCCAACGACAATGCCCGCATCACCGGGAGTCGGTTCGGTCCCGCCGGTAGCTGTTGATCGTCACGCCCGAGTCGGTGATCACGCTGTCGACGAGCTCGAACCGGGCCAGGCCGGCGCCGTCGTCGAACATCCGCTTGCCGCCGCCGAGCAGCAGCGGGAAGATCAACAGCCGGTACTCGTCCCACCAGGTCGGCCCGGTGCAGGGCCCGGACCAGCTCGGTGCTGCCGAAGACGACGATCTCCCCGTCCACCTCGGCGCGCAGCCGCGCCACCTCGGCCGGCAGATCGGCGCCGAGCCGGATCGTGTTCTGCCACACGGGATCGGTCAGGGTCTGCGACACCAGATACTTCGGCATCCGGTTCATCGCGACGATCGCGGGTTCGGTCGCGTCCGGTTGCATCCAGTCGGTGACGAAGTTCTCGTACGTCCGCCGGCCGAGCAGCAGGCCGGCCGCCCGCGTCGTCGCACCGCCCATGAACGCGCCGACCGTCTCGTCCTGGTACGGATCGGTCCAGCCGCCGTGGCGGAATCCTCCGTCGGTGTCCTCGTCGGCCCGCAGCGGGGCCTGGACGACGCCGTCCAGCGACATGAAGTTGATCACGACGATGGATCCCATCGCCGCAGGATAGCGCCGACTCAGTCGGCCAGGCTGGCGGCGATCACGCGCGCGGCCGGCGCCAGGTCCGGCTGGCCGCCGTCGAACCGCCGGTGGTTCGCATCGAACAGCATCACCGAGACGAAGGTACGGGCCGCGTCCCGGCGCCGCCGCGCGGCCAGGGCCACCGGCGCCGCCGCGTCCAGCACGGCCTCGGTCAGCCGGATCAGGGAGTCGGTGAGCTGGCGCAGGTGGCCGCGAACCTCCGGGTGGGTGTCGATCTCCCGCATCAGCACGGTCCGCAGCAGCACCGACTCGTGCCGGCCGAGGTCGAGCCGCGCCGCCAGCCGGCGCAGCGAGCCCGCCACGTCACCGCGCCGGGCCACCTCGGCGGCCTCGCAGAGCGGCTGGGCCGGCATCCGTTCCGCGAACAGGGTGGTCAGGATGTCGATCTTCTTCGGGAAGTAGTAGAACAGCAGGCCCTTCGGGATGCCCGCCTCGCCGGCGATCTTGGCTGTCGGCGTCGCGTCGAAGCCGCCGCCGGCGAACAGTTCCTCGGCCGCGTCGAGGATGCGTTTCCGGGCCTCGCTCCGGTCCGGCTCCATGCTCGGCTCCTCCCGCGACGGGTTTCGGTGGGAATGATCTTGCGGGCCGGGGATCCGGCCCGCAAGTCGACCTGCTCCTTCCCGCTCGGCGGTTCCCGGATCAGCCCTGCGGCACCGTCCGATCGTGATGGGCCCTCATGCTGTACGGGATCGCCCAGATTCCGGTGGCCAGCGCGAGCAGGCCGGCAATCCAGGCAGTCAAGGCCATCGGCATCACTCCGGCGAAGCCGAGCACCCACGGCGACACGAACATCAACAGTCCGAGTCCGGCGTGCACGTACTCCGAAGCGATGGCACCCGGCATGGCCAGCGACCACAGGGCGTTGGCCGCGAGCAGCACCCCGAGGATGATCATCGACGTGGTGGCCATCATCGTGGTCTGCGTCCAGATCGGCGAGAGGAAGGCGTAGACGCCGATCACCACGGCCGCCCAGTCCTGCCATCGATTCCACTTGCGCATGGGAGATCTCTCCTTCTGATGAGGAGATCCGTCGACCTCCGGCGGATCACTGTCACCCTCAGTGTAGATCCTTGATTGACCGCCCGGTCAAGACCTTGTGATGCCGGGCCACAACGCTCCCTGAACCACCGACGGCTCAGGGCACGGACTGGCCGATGACCAGGCCGGCGCAGGCCGCCAGGAGGCAGCCGGCCAGCAGGCCGAGGCCGTTCAGCAGGGCGGCTCCGTATCGCCGCCGGAGCAGCAGTCGTACGGTCTCCACGCTGGCCGTGCTGAAGGTGGTGTAGCCGCCGAGCAGGCCGGTCCCGGCGATGGTCAGCCAGGGCGCGCCCGGGGCGTGCGCGGCGGCGTAGCCGGTGAGCAGGCCGAGCAGCAGGGACCCGGTCAGGTTGATCACCGTGGTGCCCACCGGGTACGCACCCGGACCGTCGATCCTGGCCTGGACCGCGGTGTCGACCAGGTAGCGCAGAGCGGACCCGACCCCGCCGGCGATCGCCACCAGGAGCGGCAGGCCGGGCGTCACCGGGGCTCCCCCGGATCGGCAGCCGGCACCCGGACCAGACTGCCGGTGGCCAGCCCAGCCCAACTGCAGAGGGCGCCGGCCAGCACCGTGACCAGGGCGTAGCCGAGCGCCGGCAACAGATCCCCGGACAGGAGCAACAGTCCCGAGTCGGTGGCCAGCGCACTGTAGGTGGTGAAGCCGCCGAGCACGCCCGTACCGCAGAGCAGCCGGACCGCCCGGCGCCGGCCGACGTCGGGCCCCAACCGGTGCAGCACGGCCAGCAACAGGCCGAGCAGGTAGGCGCCGCCGAGGTTGATCGCCAGGATGCCGAGCGGGATCCCGGCGGACTGCGGCACGGCCTCGGCGATCAGCGCCCGGGCCGCGGTGCCGAGGGTGCCGCCGAGGGCGACAAGGGCGACCGACACCGCCGGCGGGTGGGCCGGCGCGAGGTCGGGATCGACCGGCTCGGCCGCCTGTTCGTGATCGAACTCGGGCATGGTGCTCCTATCTCCGGGCAGGCCGAGGTCTGGCCACGAGATAGGGACTGTTGTCGACAACGAGACACCGTCGCGGTTCGGTCCAGCGAGCCCCACCACTGGGCGCCCGGTCCGGACGGAGCGAGCGCGACGGCCAGTCTGCCACAGGCCCGCCCGCTACCCTCGACGAGGAGCCGCGCCCGCCGGACCAGCCGTTCACCGAGCTGCCCGGCGCGTCGGTGCAGGACTATCGGCAGGCCCTGGTCGACCTCGAGTTCGGCATGTTCGATCCGGCGGCACGCTGGGCCGGCGCCGAGCACGCGGCCCGGCTCCGGTCCGAGCGGGCGGCGGAGTTCGCCGAACGGCTGCAGGAACTGGTCGCCGAGTACTTCGGGCCGGACAGCGTGGACTGGTCCTCGCCGGTCAAGTACGGCTTCCGGTGGGTGCTGACCCCGGTCGACCTGCCGCCGGGCGGGGCGCCTGCCGAATGATCATGGCCGGGTCCTCGCGGAGGCCGGCCAGAGCCTGCGGGACCGGCAGCGGGCGCCACGGCTCCTTCGCCGGCGGGAGGCGGCGCAGGGCGTCGCCGTACCGGCCGAGATAGCCGATGTCATGCGGGAAGGCGCTGCGCCGCAGGCCGGGGAACGTCACCTCGGCGCCGTGCGCGTGGCCGACCCGGGCCCAGTCCTCCGGGGTGGCGATCCCGGCCGACCAGACGCCGTGCTGGAACGGCAGCACCGCGATCTCCCGGTACGGGTCCGAACGGGCCAGGTGATCATCGAGCGCGACCAGGGCCGAGCGGACCGAGAAGAAGGCCCAGTACGGCACCGAGCCGCTGCTGATCATGCGCCAGGGATCGCCGACCGCGAAGCTCGGCACCACCAGCCGGTCGGCCCGCTCGCCGCGTTCCCGATACCAGTCCCGGAAGATCGTGGCGACGGCGTGCGACGGTGCCTGCGGGCTCTCGTACCGGAGTCGGATCAGCGGATGATCATGGTCGGCGCACCAGGCCGCCACGGCGTCGGTCAGGGCCGGCGCGGCACCCCATTCCGCCTCGGCCGCCACGCCGTCCGGCGTCGGGGTATGCGGTCGGTCCAGGTTGCCGGCCGGGTCGAGACCACCCTGGGCGCCCGCCTGGAACAGGTGCCGCTCCCCCACGCGCACGACGGGCCATGCGGAGCCGTCCTCGATCATGATCACCGGAGCGCCCGGGGCGAGGGTCTCGGCCAGCCGGCGGGCGTACGCCTCCGGCAGGCGCTGCCACTTCACCCGGAAGTACGCCATCTCGGCGACCATCAACTCGTCCTGGACCTGATCATGCATCTGGTGCAGCACGATGTCCGGATTCCGTTCCAGCAAAGGGGGTGCGACGCGTTCGCCGAAGCGCAGCGCGTCGTCCGGCCGGTCCGGGTCGCCGGTCCGGCGGACCGGGACGAGGACCGTGCCCGGCAGCCACGGCACCTGCAGGGCCGCCGCCAGGTGGACCAGCGCACCGTTGCTGGAGCCGATCATGACGGCCGGCACCCGGCGCCGCGGCAGCCGGCCGGCCAGCCACTCCGCGACCCCGGCCAGGTCCACCCGGCCAAGATCATCGGGCCGGACTCCTTCGCTGGCACCCAACCGGCTGTACAGCCGGCGCAGCAGCGGCCACGGCAGCCAGGCGGCCGCCCGGATCGCCCGCGCCGCCGAAGCAGGCTGGCCGAGGTGCGGGAAGCCGCTGCCGTTCAGGGCCGCGGCCAGCGCCGCCTGCAGCGCCGTCGCCGAGTCGAAGGAGGCCGCGCTGCGGTCCGGCGCCAGGTCGCTCATCGGAGCAACTCCCGCACCAGGCGCAGGAAGGCCGCGGCGTCGTCCGCGGGCCAGGAGTGTCCGGCTCCCGGCACCAACAGGAGGTCGGCTCCGTGGCCGACGGCCAGGGAGGCCGCGTAGTCGTGCGACCCGAGGGAGTCGTGCTCGCAGTGGACGATCATGGTCGGCACCTTGATCCGGGGCAGGACGTCTTCGAGCTCGAGCCGGATCGCCGAATCGAAGCCGCGCGCGATCCGGGCCGGACCGGCGCGGGACCAGTCGGCGATCTGCTGGCCGAGCCCGGGCCCGCGCGGCTCGCCGCCGGCCAGGAACTTGCCGAGCAGGCGCCGCCGGTTGCGCAGCGCAGGGTCGACGGTGGGGCTGATCAGGAGCAGCCGGCGCACCCGGCGGGTCTCGGCCGCGGTGACGGCCGCCGCCTGGGTGCCGACCGAGAGGCCGACCAGCAGGTCGACGTCCTCGCCGTCGCGTTCCAGGTCCGCGGCCGCCCGCTCGCCGTAGTCGGTGAGCCGGTCCGGCACGGAGCGCCAGGTCACCGGGTCCAGCAGCCGAGTGGGATGCCCGGCGCCCGCCAGCGTGGCCGCCGTGTCGATGGCGTACCCGCGGACGGCGAGCCCGGGCATGATCATCACCGAGCCCGCCACGGCCTGCTCATTCCGAGGTCGGGCGGTCGGTCGAATTCCTCTGCTGTCGTTCGTGTTGGGACTTGCGGCGGGCATACTCGCGGCGCATCCTGGCCCGCGGGTCGCGTGCCTCGTCGAGCTGGGCCGGGCCCAGGACGTGCATCAGTCCGTACTCGATCCACCACCTGATCCGGTAGCCGAGCCCGAATCCGTCTCCGCGGCGCGTAGCGGCCGTCATGCTGGCCTCCTTCCGGCTCGGGCTGTCCTGCGATCGGTACCCGGCGCCGGCGAGGCCCAAACAGGTCAGCGCCGGGCGAGCGCCCGCGGCAGCAGGCCGATGGTGATCGCCAGGATCAGCATCGCGCCCCCCGCGATCCAGGACTGCGGCCGGCCCACCGTGACGTCGAAGATCAGCAACGTGGTCCCGGACAGGGTCAGCCCGACGCCGACCAGGGCCAGCACGACGAGCAGGTGGCCGAACCCGACGACCTCGGCCTTGAGCCCCCGGCGGAACAGCGCGCGGTGCAGGCTGACCGGCGCCAGGGCCAGCGCCGTGGTCAACGCGGCCAGGATCACCAAGATCAGATAGACGGTGAGCTGGAACTGGTCGAGCCGGCCGAACTGCGGCTGGAAGGCGACCGCGAGCAGGAAGCCGAACAGGATCTGGGTGCCGGTCTGGGTGACCCGCAACTCCTGCAGCAGTTCGTTCCAGTTCCGGTCCATCCGCTGGTTCTCGGTCTCGCCGCGACCGTCGGTCCCCGGCTCCGACCCCGGATCGTCCATGGCCGGGTCCTCTCCGCTCTGAACTGCGCCGCCGCGTACCGCGGTGATGGGTGAAGATCCTGCCATGGTGCGGGCGTCAGCGGCCGACGGCTCGGGCGAGCTCGTCCTTGGTCATGGTGGACCTGCCCTTGATGCCGCGCTGCCGCGCCTCGTTGTAGAGCTGGTCCTTGGTCCGGCCCTTGCTGCCGCTGTGCGAGCGTTTACCGCCGCGATGTCCGGAGGACACGTCGTGGGTGGACGTACGGCTGGACGTCTTCGACTCGCCGCCCCGGGCCCGTTCCTTGTTCACCGTACGGGCCGCGATCTCCTCGGACACGTCCTCGCTGCGGCCCCGTTCGCGCAGACCCTCCTTGATGTGCTCGTACTGCCGTTCGCGCTTGTCGCTCCAGGCTTCCTGGGGCATCGGACTCCCCTCCTCGTGGTGAGCGTGGATTGCCTCGGGCAGGTACCCGGCCGGCGCGGCTTCAAACGTTCTTGATCATGTCCGGATCGCGGACGATCTCGTCCAGCGCACTGGACAGGGGTTGCACAACGGCGCTACCGATGCTTGCCTGGAGATCTGGTCGAGCCACCGGCCATCAACGTGACGCTGGTGAAGGAATTCTTCCGATGACCACCCGTCCCGCTCTTTCCCCCAGGCCGACCGACGCTTCGGCCTCCATCCACGAATCCGCTGCGGACGAGACAACCGAGTTGCTCCAGGCGGCGAAATCGGCCGATCGGGCCGAACAACAGCGCCTCCGCCAACAAGTCGTCCTGCTCCACCTGGATCTGGCCGACGCCCTGGCCCGGCGCTACCACGGTCGCGGGCTCGATCCCGCGGATCTTGATCAGGTCGCCCGGCTGGCACTGGTCCAGGCGGTCGACCGCGCCGACCCGGAACGAGGCGACTTCGTCCCGTTCGCCGTCAGTACGATCCGGGGCTGCCTCAAGCGGTATTTCCGGGACCACGGCTGGGTCGTCCGGCCGCCCCGCCGGATCCAGGAGCTGCAACACGAGCTCACCGACACCTGGAACACCTTGAGCCAGGAACAGGGGGCCGCACCGACGATCCAGCAGCTGGCCGTTCGTCTCGGCGAGCCGGTCGAGCAGGTCGCCGAGGCGGCCGCGGCCGGGGCGTGCTTCGCGCCGGTCTCCCTGGACGCCCCGGCCGCCCGGCACGAGTCGCCGTCCGACCTGGGCAGCCGGATCGGTGCCGTCGACGGCGGTTACGACCGGATCGAATGGCTCCGTACGTTGCGCGAGGCGTGTGCCGGCCTGCCGCCGGACGACCTGCGCATCATCGAACTGAGGTTCGTCGAGCAGCGGACCCAGCAGCAGATCGCCGACGAACTCGGGGTCAGCCAGATGCAGATCTCGCGGTCGCTGCGGCGCATCCTCCGGGTGATCCGGGAGCAGATCGATCCCGATCACCGGCCGGAGCCGCTGGCCGCCTGATCAACCGAGGTGAGGAGTTCGCCATGTTGCCGGAATCACCGACCACTCCCGACGCCGACTTCGACCCGGAG
Source organism: Microlunatus parietis (assembly GCF_013407955.1). Lineage (GTDB taxonomy): Bacteria > Actinomycetota > Actinomycetes > Propionibacteriales > Propionibacteriaceae > Microlunatus > Microlunatus parietis. The sequence continues at coordinate 116,004 of NZ_JACCBU010000001.1, forward strand.
CAGGTCGACGAGGAGGGTCGCCGGGTGTTCGAGATGCCGCCGGGTTCGACCCCGGAGACCGCCCAGCACCCGCCGTCGAAGCGCAACCTGAACGCGGCGAAGGAGGAGGCGGCGGAGCCCGAGCAGTCGGGCTAGGGCTTGCGGAGCCGGTGGTGCCGGGCGACCTCGCGGAAGCCCGCCCGCCGGTACAGCCGGAGGGCTCCGGTCGGGTCGTGCGCCTCGGTGTGCAGCCGGACCGGCCCTTCGCTGTGCCGCGCCAGCCGGTCCAGCAGTTCGGACAGCAGGGCGGCCCCGACGCCGCGGCCGCGCGCGGCCGGGACCACGCCGAGATCGTCGACGACCGGCCCGGTGCCGTCGGCGAGGCCTGCCGCCAGGCCGATCGGGCCGGACCCGTCCTCGGCGATCAGGTAGAGGTCCGGGCCGGACTCCTGCAGCCAGCGCCGGACGTCGGCCGGTTCGGGGCTGGTGAAGTAGGCGCGGCCGGCCCAGATCCGGCGCAGCAGGGCGGTGACCGCCGGTGCATCGGAGCTGTCGGCGGTCCGCAGCGTCACGCCCTCGGGCCTGGGGACCGGAGCCGTCCGGCCGGCCAGCTCCAGCTCGACCATGGTGAACGTCGAGCGGTAACCGAGCCCGGTCAGCAGGTCCAGCCGGTCCGGTTCGTCGGCCCGTGCGTTGGCGCCGAGGACGAGTCGGGGCGACGGTCCCTCGCGGATCGCGGTCTCGCGGATCGCGGTCTCGAGGGCCCGGAACAGGGCGGCCTCGATGTCGGTCCGGGTCGCGCCCGGTGGGGCCCAGACGTCGAGCAGCCGGAGTTCGGTGCCGTCGTCCTCGGTCCAGCCGCGGACGATCCCGTACCCGAGCGTGGTCCCGGCGGCGGACTCGGCCAGCAGGGCCGGTCCTCCCCTGTCCAGCGCCTCGGCGAGCTCGGACTCGGTCGGCAACCGCTCCACGGTGGAGTACGGGTCGAGGTCCGCAGCGTGCCGGGCGCGCAGTGCGGCGAGTTCGGCAGCCGGGTTCGCGCCGGACGGCGGCGTCAGCCGGACCATGATCAGCCGTCCGATCCGGCCAGCCGGCTGACCGATCCGGCCAGCCCGCCCCAGGCGGTCTCCTGGTCCGGGCCGTCGCGATGCGGCCGGCGGAACTCGGCGGCATAGAGGCCGATCTCCTCCAGGTCCCAGCGCAGGTGGTAGCCGTGGATGACCCGCCGGTCGACCGGGTGGCCGGTCGCGGCGGCATAGCCGTCGAGGTCGGCCTCGGTGGGGCCGATGCCGGCCAGGTCCCGTTCCGGGACGGCGAGGCCGACGGTGTCCCAGTCGATCAGGTGCAGGCCGTCCGGGCCGCGGAGCAGGTTGCCCGGATGCGGTTCGCCGTGGGTCAGCACAAGCTCATCCGCACCGGTCGGCAGGGTGGCCGCGATGGCGTCGAACTCGGCCAGCCGGTCGGCCAGGACGGTCCGGTGCTCCATGATCAACTGCTGCGCACGCCAGGTGTACGGCCCGGCCTCGGGCCACCGGGCCTGACGCGGGGCAAGGACCTCGGCGAGCACGTCCCGCTGGGTCAGCGCGATGGGTTGCAGCGGCGTCTCGGCCGGCGGCCGGACGCCGTGCAACCGGGCCAGCAGCATGATCACGGCGGCCCGCTCGGCCTCGTCGCGGGACCGGTCGAACGAGCCCGCTTCGGCTTCCAGCCAAGGAAAGACGCTGATCGCGTAGCGCGCTCCGACAGGCCGGGTGACCCGGCCGTCGACGGCCGGGACGGGTGCCGTCACGAACTCCAGGCCGGGCCGCCCGGCCAGGGCGAGCGCGGTGGCCAGGGCCCGTTCCAGCCCGGCCGCCGGGTCCGGCCCGAGCATGGTCTTGTGATCAAGATCGGCAACCGTGATGAACCAGCGCCGGCCGTCCTCGCCGGTTGCCGTCCAGTGGTGGTCGCCGAACCCGACCGGCGCGTAGTCCATGATCACTACGCCGATCTGCCAGCCCTCGTCGAGCACCCGGGCCAGGTCGGTGTCCTCGAGTTCGTCCGGTCGATCACGCATGCCGAGACCGTACCGACCGGCGGATGGGCCGGGCCACCGGTTATCGGTGCTTGATCAACTTCGGACGACGCCGGCGAACCGGTCCGCGAAGCCGCGCCAGACCGCGACACTGGTCGGCTCCCACTCGGCGGCCTCGTTGATCACCTGCTCGGGCTCGAAGCCCTGCGCGATCAGGTTGTCGGGGTTCCAGGCCCGGATCCGGTCCAGGTCGACCTCCGGATGGAACTGGACGCCCCAGGAGTGCTCGCCGACCCGGAAGCCCTGGTACGGGCAGCGGTCGCTGCTGGCCAGCCAGACCGCCTCGGGCGGCAGCTCGGTGATCTGGTCGACGTGGTGCTCGATGGCCCGGAAGGTGGGCGCCAGCTCGCCGAACAGCGCGTCCTGGTCCGCCTCCGGACGCCGGGTGAGCACGGTGCTGCCGGCCTCGGGTTGGCCGTGCTCGGCGTGGACGCTGCCGCCGGCCACGTACGCCAGCAGTTGGCCGCCGAGGCAGATGCCGAGCTGCGGAATCCCGCTCTGCAAGGCCTTCGTGGCGACGTCGCGCTCCCGGGCCAGCCAGGGACCCTTCGCGTCGTCGTCCGGCATCAGGCCGCCGCCGAGCAGCACCAGGGCGTCGTGGTCGTCGAGGTCCGGGATCGGTTCGCCGTCGTAGGCGTGCACGACGTCGAGCGCGAGCCCGGCCTCCTGCCACCAGTCGGAGAACCGTCCCAGCCCTCCGTGGCGGGCGTTCTGGACGACGAGGACGCGCGGTCGGGCCGGTTCTCCCATGCTGCTCCTGTATGACGATCGGCGGCGGTCAGTAGCCGATCTTGTCATCCAACTCGTTCCAGGTCGCGAAGGGCTGCTCGGCTGCCGGGACGTCGTGCTGCCGGATCAGGGTCGGCCAGGTGCGCCGGTCCCGGCCGAGCAGCTCGTAGAACGCCTGGTCGTCGAACCCGCTGCGCGCGGCGGCGTAGCGGTCGGCGGCGTACACGATCTCGTCCAGCCTGGCCCAGAGCGACGTGGTCAGGCACATCGGGCACGGCTCGCAGGAGGCGTACAGGACACAGCCCTCGAGCGAGTGCGTACCCAGAACTCGGCAGGCCGTTCGGATCGCCACCACCTCGGCGTGCGCACTCGGGTCGTGGTCGCGGGTGACCCGGTTCTGCCCGGTCGCGATCACTTCGCCGGCCCGCACGATCACCGCGCCGAACGGTCCCCCGCCGTCGGCGACGCTGGCCACGGCGAGTTCGATCGCCCGCCCCAGATACGTCACCTCAGTGCTCATCGGCACTGTCTACCAGGTCGGGCGATCCCACGGATGGCTGTGGGGTCGGTCTCGGGACGTCGCCGGATGGGAAGATGTGCCGCGTGACAGGTGAGGCGGGATCGAAGGTCGCGGTGATCACGGGAGCCGGGAGCGGGATCGGCCGGGCGGTGGCGCAGGCGTTCCTGGGCGCCGGCTATCGCGTCGCCGCGTGCGGCCGGCGGCCGGAGCCGTTGGCCGAGACCGTCGGTGATCATGAACACGGCCTGGTGGTGCCGATGGATGTCACCGATGCCGCCGCCGTGACCGCCGGGTTCGACCGGATCAGGTCGGCGTTCGGCCGGATCGACGTGCTGTTCAACAACGCCGGCTGGTTCGGGCCGGCCGGCAGTGTGGACGAGATCTCGCTGGACGACTGGAACGCCTGTGTGGCGGTCAATCTCACCGGCGCGATGCTCTGTGCTGCGGCCGCGGTGTCGATCATGAAGGAGCAGCGGCCGGGCGGCGGCAAGATCATCAACAACGGCTCGATCTCCGCCCACACACCGCGGCCCCGGTCCGCCGCCTACACGGCCACCAAGCACGCGATCACCGGGCTGACCAAGTCGATCGAGCTGGACGGGCGTCCGTACCAGATCAGTTGCGGTCAGATCGACATCGGCAACGCGGCGACCGCGATGACCGGCCGGATGGCGCAGGGCACCCTGCAGGCCGACGGCGAGCTCCGCCCTGAACCGACCTTCGACGTCGCCGAGGTCGGCCGGGTGGTGCTGGCGATGGCCGAACTGCCGCCGGAGGCGACGATCAACTCGCTGGTGATCACCGCAGCCGGGATGCCGTTCATCGGCAGGGGTTGATCAATTCAGTAGTGCATAGGCGGGGCGCGTGAGGAAGTCGACGAAGTCGTCGGCCAGGCAGAGGTCGCTGATCAACTTCTTCGCCGGCAGGTAGTAGCGCTCGAAGGTGTCGGCGTCGACCTGGCCGCGCAGCTGCTCGGTCTCCTCGTCGAGGATCCGGGCGACCAGCTCCCGGGTCACCGTCTCGCCGGAGTCGGCCAGTGTGACCGCGTTGTTGATCAACTGCCAGACCTGGGAGCGGGAGATCTCGGCGGTCGCCGCGTCCTCCATCAGGTTGTGGATCGCGACCGCGCCGCTGCCGGCCAGCCAGGCGGCGGTGTAGGCGACCGCCACCTCGAGGTTGTTCCGCAGCCCGGCCTCGGTGTTCGAGCCCTCGGCCGACGCCACGTCGAGCAGCTGTTCCGGGGTGACGGACACCTCGGGCCGCTGCCGGTCGACCTGGTTGGGCCGCTCCCCCAGCACGCCGTCGAACACCTCGCGGCACACGTCGACCAGGTCCGGGTGGGCCACCCAGGAGCCGTCGAACCCGTCGCCGGCCTCCCTGGTCTTGTCGGCCCGCACCTTCTCCAGCGCGGCGGCATTGATCGACGGGTCCTTGCGGCTCGGGATGAACGCAGCCATGCCGCCCATCGCGAACGCGCCCCGCTTGTGGCAGGTCTGCACGAGCAGCTCGGTGTAGGCCCGCATGAAGGGCGCCGTCATCGTGATGTCGCCCCGGTCGACCAGGACGAACTCCGGCCCGGCGTCGCGGAAGTACTTGATGATGCTGAACAGGTAGTCCCAGCGGCCCGCGTTCAGCCCGGAGGCGTGCTCGCGGAGCTCGTACAGGATCTCGTCCATCTCGAACGCGGCCGGGATCGTCTCGATCAGCACCGTGGCCCGGATCGTTCCATGATCAAGACCGAGCTCGGCCTCGGCGAACGTGAAGACGTCGTTCCAGAGTCGGGCCTCGAGATGGCTCTCCAGCTTCGGCAGGTAGTAGTACGGTCCGCGGCCGCCGGCCAGCAGCGGCCGGGCCAGGTGGAACACGTGCAGACCGAAGTCGACCAGCGCGCCGATCCCGGTCCGCCCGTCCACCTCGACATGCGCCTCGTCCAGGTGCCAGCCGCGCGGCCGCATCACGACGACGGCCAGCGGCGCGTCGGTCCGCAGGGCGTACGTCTTGCCGTCCGGCTGCGTGTACGCCAGCGTCCCGGCCGCCGCGTCGGACAGGTTGAGCAGCGCGTCGATCACGTTCGGCCAGGTCGGGCAGCTGGCGTCCTCCAGGTCGGCCAGCCAGACCTTGGCGCCCGAGTTGAGGGCGTTGATCGCCATCTTGGCCGGAGTCGCCGGGCCGGTCATCTCGACCCGGCGATCCTGCAGCGCCGGTGGTGCGGGCGCGACCTGCCAGTCCGCGGCCCGTACCTCGGCCGTCTCGGGGAGGAAGTCGAGCCGACCGGTCTCGGCGGCCGCCGCCCGGCGCGTCGCCCGCGCCCCGAGCAGTTCGTCCCGCCGCCCGGCGAAGCGTTGGTGCAACCGTTCGACGAACGCCAGCGCGTCGTCGGTCAGGATCTCCTCGGCTCGGTCGATCGGGTGGCGGTCGGTCACCGTGATGGTCATCTCTCGTTCCTCCTGTCGGGATATGCGGGTCAGTTGCCGGCCGTACCCGCCACCGCGGCCGCGACGGCCGGGGCGACCCGGCTGTCGAACACGCTCGGCACGATGTAGCTGGGGTTGAGCTCGTCCGGCGAGACGCAGTCGGCGATCGCCTCGGCGGCCGCCACCAGCATCGGCGTGGTGATCTTGTGCGCGGCGGCGTCGAGCAGGCCGCGGAACAGGCCCGGGAACGCCAGCACGTTGTTGATCTGGTTCGGGAAGTCGCTCCGCCCGGTGGCCACCACCGCGGCGTGCTTCGCGGCCTCGGTCGGCGGGATCTCCGGGTCCGGGTTGGCCAGCGCCAGCACGATCGAGCGGTCGGCCATGGTGGCCACGTGCTCGGCGCCGAGGATGTTCGGGCCGGACACGCCGATGAACACGTCGGCGCCGACGAGCGCGTCGTGCAGGCTGCCGGAAACGCCGTCCGGGTTGGTGTTCTCGGCGATCCACTGCCGGTGTTCGTCGGTGTAGGTCCCGCCGCGGTGGATCGCGCCGGTCCGGGAACAGCCGACGATGTGCGCCGCGCCCTGGGCCTGCAGCAGTTGGATGATCGCGTGCCCGGCCGCACCCACGCCGGAGATCACGATCTTGACGTCGGTGATCTTCTTGCCGACCACCCGGAGCGAGTTGATCAAGGCGGCCAGGACGACGATCGCCGTACCGTGTTGATCATCGTGGAAGACCGGGATGTCCAACTCGGCGCGGAGCCGGCGCTCGATCTCGAAGCAGCGCGGCGCGGCGATGTCCTCCAGGTTGATCCCGCCGTACACCGGGGCCATCGCCTTGACGATGGAGATGATCTCCTCGGTGTCGGTGGTGTCCAGGCAGACCGGCCAGGCGTCGACGCCGGCGAACTGCTTGAACAGCGCCGCCTTGCCCTCCATCACCGGCAGCGCCGCGGCCGGGCCGATGTCGCCCAGGCCGAGCACCGCGGTGCCGTCGGTGACCACGGCCACCGTGTTGCGCTTGATGGTGAGCCGGCGCGCGTCCTCCGGGTTGGCGGCGATGGCGAGGCAGACCCGGGCGACGCCGGGCGTGTAGGCGCGGGACAGGTCGTCCCGGTTCTTCAGCGGCACCTTCGGTTCGACCGAGAGCTTGCCGCCGAGGTGGAGCAGGAACGTCCGGTCGCTGACCTTGCGGACGTGGGTGTCCGGACGGGATTCGAGCACTTCGGCGATCCGCTGGGCGTGCCCGTCGTCGACGGTGTTGCAGGTGACGTCGACCACGATCTTCTCGTGGCTGGACTCGACGATGTCCAGCGCGGTCACCGGGGCGCCGGTCTCGGCGACGGCCGAGGCCAGGTCGGTGGTCGAGCCGGCCGTGGCGGCGACCTCGACCCGCAGGGTGATCGAGTAGCCGGGGCTGGGGCTGTTCAAGATTCCTCCTCGAACTTCGACATTACGGATGTTAACTTCTGCTTTGCGGAATTACAACGCGATGGGTCGGGGCAGCCCGTGCCTTGGGATCACCAGTGGCCGGGAACAGGGGCAGTGCCGGTCAGGGCACCAGTTCGGCGGCGATCGCCGCCGCGGCTCGGCGCAGCACCGGTACGGCGCGCCGGCCGAAGTCCTCGTCGACGCGCGCCAGCGGGCCGGAGACCGAGATCGCCATCGGCGACGGGGTACCCGGCACGGCGACCGCATAGCAGCGGACCCCGACCTCCTGCTCCTCGTCGTCGATCGCATAGCCGCGTTCGCGGATCTGATCGAGATCCGCCAGCAGGGACTGCACGGTGCCGTGGCTCTTGGCCGTCGGCGTCGGCAGGCCGGCCCGCTGCACGATCCGGCGTACGACGTCGTCGCCGAACCCGGCCAGGATCGCCTTCCCGACCCCGGTGTCGTGGAGGCTCACCCGGCGGCCGATCTCGGTGAACATGCGCATCGAGTGCGGCGACGGCTGCTGCGCGACGTAGACGACCTGGTCGCCGTCCAGCAGGGCCATGTTCGCCGTCTCCCCCAGCTCGGCCACCACCCGGACCAGTTCCGGCTGGGCCACCCGGCCGAGCTGCTGGCCGGCCAGTTCGCCGAGCGGGATCAGCCGCGCGCCGAGGGCGTACCGGCGGGACGGCAACTGCCGGGCGTAGCCGAGCGTGACACAGGTGCGGAGCAGCCGGTGGATGGTCGGCATCGGCAGCCCGGCCCGCGCGGCGAGGTCGCTCAACGAGATCTCCCCGCCGGCCTCGGCCATCAGCTCCAGCAGTTCGAAGACGCGCTCGACGGACTGCACGCCGCCGCGTGCCCGCACCGTTTCCTCCGGCACCCGACCTCCCATGTGACGACCTCGGTGAAGTGGCCCTCACCCTACAGAAAACGTGCCTCCGGATTTCGCGATGCAGAATCGCGAGCCGCTACTGGTCGTACCAGACGACGTCGTCGCCGAACGGATTGCGGTACCCGAAGGTCAGCGGGCTGCCGGTGTCCCGGATCCGGTACGTCAGCTCGCCGTCGAGGCACTGGCCCTCGGGCAGCGTGGTGGCGGCGAGCTGCGGGCCGCCGCCGCCGGTGCGTTCGCCGGTCATGCCGTCCTGGGAGTAGAGGCCGAAGTTGGCCGGCCCGACGGCGCGTTGCACGGCCGGATCGGTGCCGCGGGCGCTGATGTCGCCGCCGGCACAGATCCGGACGGTGGCGTTGACCAACAGATCGCGGCCGTCCGCCCGCGCCTCGATGCTCCGGGCCGTGAGGGTGGTGCCGCCGGCGAGTTCGACCGTCTGGCCCTCGGCGACCCGGGACGTGACGGGCTTGGCCCGCGTCGCGTTCTGCACGATCGAGCCGGTGAACACCGCGCTCACCGCGACAGCCGCGATGATCGCTCCGATGACGTACCGGCGCTTGGTCGAGCGGACCTGCGGCGACTCCGCGGCGGGTTTGGCCTGGTCGATGATCTTGAGCCGCGGTACGTCAGCCAGCCGCCGGTCCAACTGCTCGCGGAGCTTGGGCCCGCGCCGCAACCGCCCGGTGTCGACGTCCACGCCGCGCAGCCGGTCGTCGAAGATCACCAGGTTGGTCGCGCTGTACTCGATGATCACCGCGGCGGCGTCGAGGTCGACGATCTCGCGCTCGGCCGGCTCCCCCAGCGCCTCGGCCGGCGACTCGACCAGCAGCGTCCGGGCACCGAGCCGGGCGCTGCCCGCCGTCGCCCCGCCCATCGGCGACTGGGCCAGCCAGGCGTTGAACTTCTCGCCGCGCTCGGCCGGCAGGGCCGACATCAGTTCCGGGTAACCGGGCAGGACGGAGACGCTGCGGTCGGCGGCTCCGAGCAGGCTGGTCACGTGCACCGTGTTCAGCGCGGCGGCGAGCGCGTTGCGGACCGCCGGTACGGTCAGCGGCTCCTCGTCCGCGGGCAGGCCGAGGACGCGGCGGTTCCGGGCCCACTGGCTGTCCGCCAGCGACTCCAGCTCGGTGATCACCGCGGCCAGCCGGGCGTCGGCGATCGGCGTGGAGAGGGTGCGAGCGATCGCCCGGTCCCGGTGCTGCGGCGCCGGCACGCCGTCGCAGACGATGGTGATCCAGCGGTCCGCGCCGAACTCGTGCACCGCGCAGCCGGTGCCCGGGTCGCCGCCGCCGGCCGCCGACAGTGCGGCCGCGAAGTGGGTCCGCAGCGCCAGGCCGGCGGCCAGTCCGGCCCGGGTCCGGGGGACGACGGCGGTGAACTGGACCGGGCCCAGCGGCGCGGCCAGGCTGCCCGGCGTCGCCGCCCCGCGGGCCCGGCCGGGTGCCGGGGTCGACTGCCGGCGGGGATCGACGGCCGGCGCGGCGAACGCGTCGACCGCCATCAGCGACTCATCGTTGGTGAAGAACGCGCAGCGTACGGTGCCCTGGGCCGGGTCGAGGTGCCGGCGCAGCTGTTCCACCTTGTCCGGCGACACCTCGGTCTGCGGCAGCTCCAGCAGGGACAGCACGAACGCACTCATGCCCGCGCGGAGGGCCGCATCCCTGGTCCAGCCGAACGTGTCGACCGGATGCGGGTCGGCGCCGTCGACCGGGACGGTGCCGTTGAAGTAGCCGGCCACCCGGCGCCAGGTCGAGACCACGGCCTCCGGCCGTCCCCGTACCGCGAAGGTCAGGGTGTCCTGGCCGATCTCCACCAGCCCCTCCGGAACGGAGACCCCGCCCTCGGGCCGTTCGATGGGCCGGCCGAGCTCGGCCCGGATCGCGCCGGCGACCGTCTGCAGCGTCCCGTAATCGGCGACGGACTCGTCCAGCATCCCGTACGCCAGCGTCGCGCCGAGCACGACCTCCGGCGACGGCTCGGTCGGCTCGATCAGCTGCCAGTCGTACCCGCCCCGCTCGCTCCATCGATGCACCGCGCCAGGATAGGGGTACGCCGGAACGGGCGGTCGATCACTCGCCTTCGGACCGGGCCGTCGAGGAAGACCGTCAGTACGTCGCGCGCGGGTGAGCCGGTCATCACCAGGGCCCCACATCGTCAACCGGTTCGGCGTCGGTTCACGTGACGGCCGGTTGCCGAGGTCATGCGAATCGAAAGGGCCGCCGCGACCCAGGGATCGCGGCGGCCCGAACCGCAGCAGGAGACCGCTCGGGTCAGCTGCCGCCGCCGGCGGAGAAGATGTTGGTGGAGATCTTCTCCAGCTGCCCGCGCAGGTCGTCCAACTCCTGCTTCGCCTTGTCCAACGCGGCCTTCGTCTCCGGCCACGTCGAGCTCCGGAACGTCGCCGCCAACGGACCATCCCAGACATCCGGCTGGGACAACTTCTGCCCCTGCGTGTCCAACTGCGAAATCTGATCCGTCAGACCACCGGTCACAATCGCCTGAATCTGCCGAATCGCCGACTTCGCGTCCTCGGTCGAGAGAACCCGACTCATCCGCAACTCCTCCTTGACGCCGGCCGCAGGCCGGCCTGGTTGACATTCGCCCTACACGTTCGCCAGTCACCCTAACCACGGCGCTGGGTCAGATGCGCGAGCGGCGATCGCTCAGTGGCCGGGATCACGATCCTTGCGACCGAGGGCCACCAGCGGGCGGGCCCGGTCGGCGATCCGTCGTAGTTCGACGGTCAGCGGGGCGCCGGCCTGCCACTGCGCCCCGGCCCGGTCCGCGAGCTCGACGAGAGCTTCGGCGGCCGAGAGTTCCTGGCCCCAGGCCAGCCGCTGACCGCTGAGCCGTACGACCTCGGCGGCCTGCTCGAGCGAGAGGTCCGACGCCGCACTGGACCGGGCCGCCGCCGGCAGCCGCCGCTCCTGGTCGAGCCGCGCCTCGAACCGCTGCAACTCGGACACCAGGTCGCGGGAGCGCCGGACGAGCCGGCGACGCCGCCAGAGCAGGCCCAGCCAGACGAACAGCGGGCCGAGGAACATGGCCACGAACGGGCCGGCGATCGGCAGGATCCCGCGCGAATAGAGCAGGTAGACGGCGCCGACGCCGACCAGGGAGATGAGCAGGATCAGCAGGGTGTAGCGGACCGGTTTCGGCCAGGGCTTGGTCTCCGACTGGTCGGTCGGCCCGGGATCGCCACGGTGGCTCATCACGTGCCCTTGAGCCGCCGGATGAAGGCCTGTTCGTCGAACTCCGTCAGCTTCCGCTCGAACCTGAACGTCGGACCTTCGCCGACCTCACGATGGGTCGACGGCAACCGGTCCGACGCCTTCGACAGCCACCGTAGGCACTGCTCGCCGCGGTCTCCGGCCCGGGCGCAGCCCGCCGCGATCAACGGCAGGAAGTCCAAACCGGCGTGCTTGGTTCCACATCGGACCACGGAGCCGATCAGCCAGGCCTCGCGGCCGTCGACCGGACCGTCCTCCAACAGCGACAGCGCGAATGCTGACAGTTCGACCAACTCGGCCCGTCGGGTCGTGGCGATCAGCGACGCGGTCTGCTCGACCCAGGACAGCACGAGCCACCAGCGGTCTCGGTTCAACTCCCCTGCCCCGACGACAGCGAGCCAGGCGTCCGGTTCCGCTCCGAGCGACGCCGCAATCTCCGATCGCCACGCGTCGGCTCGCTCCTTGCTCCAGGAGTCCAGCAGCCCCACCACCGACGTCATCGCGGTGGATACATGTAGTCGCCGTCCATCGTGTAGCCGGCGTCGTTGAGCATCTCCAGCTCCCGCTGGAAGATCGTCGGCTGCCCCGCGTACGGGCCCTCGGTCTGGATCATGTTCCCCTCGATCGGGCTGGCCAGATACACCGGTCGCTGATAGTCGATCGTGGCCTGGATGAACTCGTCGTTCAACTCCGGCGACCAGTTGTCGGTCTGCAGCACGACGTGGTCGTCCCAGTCCCGCGCCACTGCGGTGTCGGGCAGCCGGCCGAGCACCACCGTGTCGCCGGGGTTGCCCATCAATCCACGGGCCTCGTCGGCCAGCGTCGGCGGTGGCGTCGGCGCCGCGGTCCGCGGCAACAGCCGCTGCCCGAGCGTGTTCGCCCCGTGCCCGAACGCCCCGGCCGCGCCGCCGGTGGCCCCGCCGACCCCGGCGCTGAGCGCGGTCGTCTTCATGAAGCCGCTGACCGTGTGCGGTCCCGGCCCGGTGAGATAGCTGTACGCGCCGCCGGTGGCGCCGCTCGCCGTACCGGAGATCATCCCGCCGACGACGGTCTTCTGCAGCAGCGTACGAGCCCCGAGTTTCGCCGCCGCGCCGGCACCGCCCCAGGCCCCGAACGCACCGGAGATCGCGACCTGGCCCCAGTTGACCGAGCCCGTGGTCGCCTTCTGGATGATCGTGTCCGCGCCCGCACTGATCAGCATCATCCCGGCCGGCCCGCCGACCCCGGTCGCCATCAGCACCCCGCCCGCGATCACCATCGCCCCGCCGGCCAGGTACTCCCAGTTGTCGCCCACCCAGTCGCCGACCGCGGCCGCGGCGCCATCATTGGAGGCGGCGTAGGCCTTCAATTCCTCGTCGGTGACCGGCTGGCGGCCGGCCGGGTCGAGGGCGTGCAGCGGATCGTTCCCGGCATAGGAGTACGGATTCGCGGCCCAGCCCGCTCCCGGCGTCGGGTCCTGCGGGTCGACGGACAGGAAGCCGCGGGTCGCCGGGTCGTAGGCCCGGGCGTGCAGCCATTCCAGTCCGGCGATCTTCATCTCGCCGGCCGCGCCGATCGCGAACCCGTCGGTCCCGGCCGAGGCGGCGCCGGCCGACCACGGATCCGCGCCGGCCGTCCGGGCGGTACGCCAGCCGGGCGCCGCCCAGTCCTGGCCGATGCCGGTCAGCCCGCCGGGCGTGTGCACGACCGGCGTCTCCCCCGCCTGGACCAGGCCGGCCGCGCAGCCGGTGGCCGTGTCCCACCACGTCTCGGCGTCGTCCACCCGGCTCAGCTCGCCGAGCGCGTCGACGCCGAGCCGGGTCGTCTTCGTCTCGTCGCCGTCGCGGTCGGTGATCGTGGACAGCCAGCCGGTGTCGGACCAGCCGAGTTCGCGGACCCGGCCGTCGGACGCCTCGGCCCGAGTCCGCCGCCCCGAGCGGTCGTACGAGTAGCGCACCCGCACCCCGCCGGTGACCGTCGAGGTCAGCTGGCCGGCGGTGTCGTAGCTGTAGTCGCGCCGGGTGCCGCCGATCGCCTCAGCGGTCAGCCGCCCGGACCGGTCGTACTGCCAGGTCGACACCGTGCCGTCGCCGACCCGTTCCTCGATCAGCTGAGCGGCCTCGTCGTAGCCGAACCTCCGCCGGCCGGAGCCGCCCTGGACGGCGACGATCCGGCCCCATTCGTCCCGCTCGATCGCCGTGCGCTCGGCGCCGTCCGGACGGGTCAGGGTGTGCTCGACGACGAAGCCGTCGGCGCGGCGCCAGGTCTGGATCAGGTCGCCGGCACCGGCGCGGACCAGGCGTCCCGACGCGTCGTAGGAGAAGGTCGCGCGGCCCAGCAGCGGGTGGTCGACCGCGATCACCCGGCCGCCGCCGTCGCGCTCGTACCGGGTCAGCCGGCCGTCCGGTCCGGTCATCGTGGCCCGGCGGCCGTCGCTGTCGTACGTCCACTCGATCCGGCTCTCGCCGCGGCGCCGGAGGACCAGCTGCTGACGCCGGTTCCACCCGAGTTCGTGCTCGGTCGGCCGGTCCGGGTCGGAATGATCGGCGATCAGCACCCGCCGGTTCCGCAGGTCGCGGGTGATCGCCGAGACCAGCCGGCCGTCGACCAACAGGTTCGCGTCCCGGCCGGCGGCGTCGTAGGTCCACTCGATCCGGTGCCCGCTCGGGTCGGTCTGGGCGGTCCGGCGTCCGGCGGCGTCGTACTCGCCGGTGGTGGTGCGACCGAGCGGGTCGGTCTCGGCGATCACCCGGTTCATCGCGTCGTACTCACGGCGGGTGACGCCGCCGAGCGGGTCGGTGATCGTGACGACGCGGCCGCGGGCGTCGTAGTCGTACCGGGTGACGCCCCCGTTGCCGTTCACCGTCTCGATCAGCTGCCCGGCCGCGTCGTAGCGGAACCGGCGCCGGCCGTACCAGGAATCGGTGGTCCGGATCACCCGGCCGACCAGGTCGTGGGCGAACCGGGCCAGCCCGCGGCCGGGCACGAACTGGGCGACCAGCCAGCCCATCGCGTTGTACTCGGCCCAGGAGACCTCGCCGGTCGGCGACACCCGCCGGACCACCCGGCCGTCGGCGTCGTACTCGAGTTTGGTGCGGCCACCGAGCGAATCGGTGACCGCGACCAGCCGGCCGCAGCGGTCGTACGCGTAGCGGGTCGTCGCGCCGGACGGGGCGACGCGTTCGGTGATCCGGCCGGCCGCGTCGCGGCGGAGCAGGGTCAGCTGGCCCTCGCCGTCGACGAGCTCCACCGGCCGCCCGCAGCGGTCGTAACTGATCAGCTCGGCCGACCCGTCCGCCTGCTCGGCGGCGATCGGGCGGCCCAGCTGGTCCGACCGCAGCCCGAAGGTGCCGTCCGCCTCGGTCACGGAGGCGGACTGCCCGGTCGGATCGGTCGACGCCTCGCGCCGGACCCCGGTCGGGTCGGTGACCGCGACCAGGTCGCCGTTGGCGTCGTACTCGCGACGCCAGCTGCCACCGGTAGGGTCGATCGTCTCGCGGAGCCGGGACATCGCGTCGTGGACGAACCGCCAGCCGGCGCCGTCCGGGAGTTCGACGCCGGACACCTGGCCCAGGTCGTCGAAGGTCCGGGTCACCGCGCGGCCCAGCGCGTCGATCGTCTTCGTCACCTGACCGTGTGGCCCGTACTCCAGTTCGGTCCGGGCGCCGTACGGATCGATGACCGCGGTCGGCTTCCCGCCGGCCGTGTATTCGTAGCGCCAGGTCGCGCCGTTCGGCTCCCGCCGCGAGACCAGAAAACCGCGCGCGTCGTAGTGGTAGCTGGTCCGGGCGCCGGACGGGCTGATCGCGGCGGTGACGCGACCGGCCGCGTCGCGCTCCAGCCGGGCCTGGTTGCCCACGGCGTTCGTCACCGTCAGCAGGTCGCCGTGGTCGTCGTACCCGAAGCTGACCCGCACTCCGGTCGGGTCCGTGATCTGCCGCAGCAGACCGCGGTCCCAGACCAACTCGGTCCGGCCGCCCTCGGCGTCGGTCATCACCGACGGGTTCCGGCCATCGCCCGGGTAGTCGAACTCGGTCACCGCCCCGGACTCGGTGACGACGGTGGTCACCCGGTCGGCGTCGTCGTAGCCGAAGGTCAGGTCCGCCCCGGAGGCCGTACGGGTCCGGACCCGGCGACCACGCTCGTCGTATCCGTGCGTGGTGGTCGCACCGTTCCGTTCGGTCGCCGAGACCAGGTTGCCGAAGCCGTCGTAGCTCATCGACTGCCGCCGGCCGTCGGTGTCGACGACTCCGACCAACCGGCCGCGCTGGTCGGCGATCCAGGTGTTCGAGCGGCCGCCGTCGAGATCCGAGACCGCCGTGGTTCGCCCGGGCAGGTAGACGTAGCGGGTCCGCCGGCCGTACGGCGACAGCTGGCTGGTCACCCGGCGTCGCTCGTCGTAGCTGTTCTCGACCTCGACCACGCCGTCGGCGCCGGTCACCGCCGTGAGCAGGCCGGCCTCGTTCCAGGCGTACGTCCGCGTCCCGTTCGGTCCCGTGGCCGAGACCAGCCGGCCCGCCTCGTCGTACGCGTAGGCCACCCGGCGTCCGTCCGAGGCCGTGACCTCGCCGATCCGGCCGTCCGTCCAGCCGATCTCGATCCACCGGCCGCGCTCGTGCAGCAGCCGGACCAGCCGCCCGGCGTCGTCGCGCTCGGCCACGATCCCGGTCCCGGCGCCGCGGCTGCGGGCGTACCACTGGCCGCCCGTGCTGAACGTCCACCGAGCGCCGTTGTTGCCCGTCACCACGAGCACGGCGCCGGACTCGCCCTCGACCCGGTCCAGCCAGAGCGCCTCGCCCGGCGCCCGGTCCCACCCGTCGCCCTGGCGCGGGAAGAGCACCTGCCGGCCGTCCGGCAGCACCAGCCGGGCGCCGTCGTCGGCGAGCTCGAGCCGCTGGTCCAGGATCGACGACCAGCCCGGCCCGAACGGGCCGACCGCGGCGTCGATCGCGTTGTAGGTCCTGGTGAACGCCAGGTTCGCCGCGGCACCGGCGAACCCGAGGTCGATCTCGGTCTCGACGAAGTTGCCGGTGGCGGTGTTCACCGGGTCGTCGGCGTAGCCGGTGGTCGGCGGATGCCCGTACGCCTGCGGCGGTTCGATCGTGAGGTCCTGCCGGGTCGCCGCGATCCCCTTCGCCTGTAGGGCCGCGGCCAGCGCGCTGTTGGCCAGCGTCGAGATGTTGCCCTCGCCGCCGGCGGCCTTGAACGCGTCGGCGATCGTGTTCGCCCAGCGGACGTCCTCGCCGTTGGCCGTCAGCCACTTGTCGAACCCGGTCGTCACGCCGGACGCGTCCAACCTGCCCCAACGGCACTTCGAGGCGAAGTTCGTCAGGTGGGTCCGCAGCGTGCCGGGCTTGCCCTTCAGGGCCTCGTTCAGGGTTTCCGAGCCCGAGGCGAACTGGCGCAGGTTCGACGGCCGGGCCGACGAGGTGCCCCCGCCGCCGCTGCCGCCGCCGCCCGGTGGTGGGGTCTCCCGGGTCCCGTTCTGCGGCGCCGAGGTCGTGATCGTCGGCTCGTCGGCCGGCGGGCCGACCGGCGGGTCCTCGCCGCCGGAAAGCCAGTCGCCGAACTCCTGGAACACGTTCCGGTCGTCCTGCCGCTGCTTCCACTCCCGTGCGGTCTTGCGGCGTTCCTGCTCCTTGCGCGCTTCCTCCTTGAGGTTGCGCGCGGCCGTCGCGACCTCGCGGAGCCGGCTGGCCAGTTCGGTGGCGTCCGCCGACGCCACCGCCGCGTTGCTCGTGAAGAGCTCGGAGAAGTGGCCCTTGAAGTCCTTCGACCCGGTCGTCACGTACGACGCCCGGGAGGACGCCTGGTCGTCGATCGCCGTCGCCGCGTTGTCGAACGCGGCGATCAGATCGTCGGCCGTACCGTTGTCGAACGGTACGTCCGTGTCGATCGCGCCCAGATCCGAGATGTCAACCATGACCGCACCTTTGCTGACGACGCCGTGGAACCCACCGATCTGCCCGGAGGCAGATCCGGACTCAGCTCCCGCCGCCGGCGCTGAAGATGTTGGTCGAGATCTTCTCCAGCTGCCCGCGCAGGTCGTCCAGCTCCTGCTTCGCCTTGTCCAACGCGGCCTTCGTCTCCGGCCACGTCGAGCTCCGGAACGTCGCCGCCAGCGGACCGTCCCAGACATCCGGCTGGGACAACTTCTGCCCCTGCGTGTCCAGCTGCGAGATCTGATCCGTCAGACCACCGGTCACGATCGCCTGAATCTGCCGGATCGCCGACTTCGCTTCCTCCGTTGACAGAACTCGAGACATGTGCGTCCTCCTCGAAACGGCCGGCACCCGCGCCGGCAACCGACTACAGGGTCACCAACCCTTCGGGCCGAATGAACTTCTCGCCAACACAGCAGGCCCGAAAGTTGTTCGACAACTTAACAGGACGCGGCTCACCGGTGGGAGCGAACGCATTCGGGCGGCCCGGCCGGAGCGCGTCGCCGGCGCGAGCGCGCTGCGAGCGCGGGCCTGCCGGGCCGGTGTCCCAGATCTGCAACGCAACGGCTTCCCGAAGGCGGGAAATCGGTTGCGGAAGGCGTTCCACTGCAGATTTGTGACACCCAACCCGCGTGATCGTCTGCAACAGGTTCCGATCTGGGCCGGCGTACGCGCGGGACGGAGCGCTCGGTGTCTGCTGGATCGGGCCCGGACGGCGCCGCAGGGTGACCGGATGCGCTGGGACCGTGCGACCGGACCCTGCCCGCCCGGGGCGGAACTGCATTCGCCGGGACCGCGCACCCCAGACATTGGCCGCCGGGACCGAACCCGATCGACCCGGTCAGCGCCCGCGCACTGGCCGCGGGGCCGATCCAGATGCGCCGGGATCGTGCGCCCGGCCGAGCCCGCCGGAGCGGAACCAGATGCGCTGCGACGGACCCACTCCGCCGCGTTCAGGCGTCCCAGTACGCTGCCGCTCCCGCATGCAGTGAGGCACGCGCCGCCCGAGGTCCCCGCCACGGCGTGAGGTGCGGTGTCGCTTTTCCTCCATGGCTCGAGCATTTCCACGTGGTATCCGCGGTAAGCGCGCGAACCGTGGAGGAAAACCGCCATGCCCGGGCGGAACTCCCTCCGGGGTGGTGGCGTCGAGCGTTGGGCCGGCTATGTCATGCGTGGAAGCCGGGGCCGGGCGTCGCGGCAGCGGGGTCGGAGCGTTCTCGCGGGAGGGGTGGTGCTTCGCGACCCGGGGGTGGATCGATGAAGCATCGTGCGGGACGGTCGCCTCCTCGACCGAAACGAGCGGCCCCTCAGTCCGGGTCGAGGCCCGGGGGTCTCAGGTCGGTCACGTCGGGGTCGGTTCGCCACGAGAGTCCGGAAGCCCGGCCGCCGGTAGCGAGGAACTCGGCCACGGCTTTCCGGGCGGGTTCCAGGGTGGTGGTCTGCCAGAGCCGGAAATGGCCCAGGACGGCGAGCTGGATGGCGACCTCGACGTCGGGCGCGCCGGGCGTCGTC
Source organism: Microlunatus parietis (assembly GCF_013407955.1). Lineage (GTDB taxonomy): Bacteria > Actinomycetota > Actinomycetes > Propionibacteriales > Propionibacteriaceae > Microlunatus > Microlunatus parietis. The sequence goes on from NZ_JACCBU010000001.1 coordinate 134,711, forward strand.
AGGTGGCTCCACTCCGGTCGCGCGGCCGTCTGGTCGGCGCAGTGGTACACCAGCATCGGCCCGTCGGGCCGGCCGGCCAGGTCCAGCCGGGCCGGACCGCGGAACAGGCTGATCACGGTCCGATCGATCCCGTCCAGGGCATCGATCGCGGCGAGGACCGCGGCAAGCGACGGCTCGATCACCACCTCTTCGGCCTCGTCCTCGCCGGGATTGCACACCATCCGGTCCGAGGCCGGCACCACGGGGACGCTGCCCGGCTTCGGCACGCCGGATCGGATCGCCCTAACGTGCCCGCCCAGGGCGAAGCCGCACGGAAACAGCACCAGCCAGCTCACCGCGAGCACCGGGCTCTGCAGACCCCAGGCGAGGGCGACGCCGAAGCCCAGCACCCACATCAGGATCTCTCGCGCGATCGTCGGCAACTGCACCGTCCCGAACCCCAGTGCGGGCGCGAGCAGGATCACCAGGGCGGCGAGCTCGGGCCGGATCTGCCACAGCACGGGCAGGACGATGCCGATGGCCACCGGAATCAGGAGCAACCACAGGTCCAACGGGCGCAGCCGCCGGTACTTCGGGGGACGGCGGCGGCGCCTTCGGGTCGGGCCGGTGGTGTTCACTCACTGACCGAAGAGGTGATAGGGGGTGCCTTCCAGGAGTGGCCCCAGGGCGATGTTCGCACCATAGCTCTGGAGACCGCTCTGGACCGCGCCGGCGTAGAGCGCGGCCGTGCCCCGGTCGCCGAAACTCGCCAGATTGTTGAACCTGGGGCCGTACTGGGACACCTGCGGCAGCGTACTCGAGGTTCCGCTGGGCGCGTTGACGACCTTTGGGATCTGCGAGGTCCCCGCCGAAAGGCCCCCGGACACCAACGCCGCCCGCCAGTTGATCGGATTCCCGGCGACGATGTTGTTGGTGATCGATCCGGTGGTCCCGCCGACGAAGCCGAGCCCGGCGGTGAAGCCCCGGGCCGCGAGCGACTTGGCCCCTTGCCCGGCCCAGGTCGCCAGGCTTCCGCCGCCCGGGCCGCGCCCGCCGGAGAACATGCCGGCCACGAAGCCGCCCGCGCCGGCGCCCAGCGCGCCCCGCCAGCTCAGGTTGCCCCAGTTCTGCGTGAGGTAGACCCCCTCGCTGCTCAGGGCGCCGACGGCGCCATAGACGCCGAGCCGAGTCATCAGGGCGGAAGTCCCGCTCGTGCTGGCTTTGATGGCCAGGCTGCCGAGGCCACCCGTGACGCCACCGACGACGCCGGAGACCGCCACCTGGCCCCAGTTGACCGAGCCGGTGGTCGCCTTCTGGATGATCGTGTCGGCGCCCGCACTGATCAAGGCCAGGCCGGCGGGACCGCCGACGCCGGTGAACATCAGTGCCCCGCCGGCGATCACCATCGCGCCGCCGGCCAGATACTCCCAGTTGTCACCGACCCAGTCGGTGACCGCGTTCCAGGCACCGTCGTTGGAGGCGGCGTACGCCTTCAGCTCCTCGTCGGTGACCGGACTCAGCCCGGCCGGGTCGAGGGCGTGCAGCGGGTCGTTCCCGGCGAACGCGTACGGATTCCCGGCCCAGCCCGAACCGGGCACCGGCTCCAACTGGTCCACCGAGAGGAAGGCCCGGGTGGCCGGGTCGTAGGCCCGCGCCCCCATCCATTCCAGCCCGGCGACCACCAGTTCGCCGGCCGCGCCGACGGCCATCCCGCCGGTGAGCTGCGCGGCCGGGGCGATCGCCCACGGATCGGGCGAGGCCGCCCGCGCGGTACGCCAGCCCGGCGCATGCCAGACGTCTCCGACGCCGGTCAGGCCGCCGCCGGTGTGCAGCACCGGGGTGTCCCCCGCCTGGATCAGGGCGGGGGCGTAGCTCATGGCGGTGTCCCACCACGTCTCGGTGCCGTCCACGCGGGCCAGTTCGCCGAGCGCGTCGACCTGGAGCCGGGTCGTCCGGGTCCCGCCGAGCCCGCCGCGGTCGACGATCGTGGACAACCCGCCGACCTCGGACCAGCCGAACTCCCGGATCCGGCCGTCGGAACCTTCGGCGCGAACCCGCCGGCCGGCCTCGTCGTAGTGATACCGCACCTGCGTCTCGCCGGTGTCCGTCGAGATCAGCTGCCCCGCCGCGTCGTACGCGTAGCCGCACCGGCGGCCCGCGACGGCCTCGACCGCCAGCCGGCCGGCCCGGTCGAACTGCCAGGTCGAGACGGTGCCGTCGTCCCGCCGCTCCTCGACCAGTTGGCTCGCCTCGTCGTAGCCGAAGCTGCGCCGGCCCGAGCCGTCCGTGATCGAGCCGATCCGGCCCCACGCGTCCCGCTCCAGCCGGGTCCTTGCCGCGCCGTCGGGCCCGGTCAGGGTGTGCTCGACGACGAAGCCGTCCGCATGGCTCCAGGCCTGGATCAGGTCGCCGGCGCCGGCCCGGATCAACCGGCCGGCGCCGTCGTAGCCGAACGTCGCGCGGCCGAGCAGCGGGTGGTCCACCGCCGTCAGCCGGCCGTTGCCGTCGTACTCGAAGCCGGTCCGCCGTCCGTCCGGGCCCGTTCTGGAGTCGCGCCGGCCGTCGCTGTCGTACGTCCACTCGACCCGATCGGCCCCGCGCCGACGGGAGGTCAGCTGCCGCCGTCCGTTCCAGGTCAGCTCGTGCTCGACCGGCCGGTCCGGATCGAAGTGGTCGGCGACCCGGACCCGGCGGTTCCGCAGGTCGCGGGTGATCTCGGCGACCAGCCGGCCGTCGACTTGGAGCGACGACATCCGGCCGGCCAGAAACGACCATTCGGTACGCCGACCGGAGGGATCGGTCCGGGCCACCAGCCGGCCGGCGGCGTCGTACTCGATGGTGGTGGTGCGGCCCAGCGGGTCGGTCTCGCCGGTCAACCGGTCCATCGCGTCGTAGGAACGCCGGGTCACCCCGCCCAGCGGGTCGGTGATCATGATCAGCCGGCCGCGGCCGTCGTAGTCGTAGCGAGTCACCCCGCCGGCGCCGTTGACCGCCTCGACCAGCTGCCCGGCCGCGTCGTAACGGAACCGGCGCCGGCCGTGCCAGGAGTCGATCTGGCGGATCAGCCGGCCCATCAGGTCGTACGCATACCGGCTGAGGCCCTCGCCCGGGACGAACCGGGCCACCACCCAGCCCATTGCGTCGTACTCGGACCAGGCGACCTCACCGGTCGATGAGACCTCGCGCACCACCCGGCCGTCGGCGTCGTACTCCAGGTTGACCCGGCCGCCGGTCGGATCGATCACCGCGGCCAGGCGGCCGCAGACGTCGTACTCGTACCGGGTGGTCGCGCCGGACGGAGCGATCCGCTCCACCAGCCGGCCGGCGGCATCGCGACGGAGCCGGGTCAGCCCGCCCTCGCCGTCGAGCAGCTCCACCGGCCGCCCGCACCGGTCGTGCGTGATCAGTTCGGTGGCGCCGTCCGGGTCCTCCGTCCCGACCTGGCGCCCCATCGGGTCGAATCGCGCGACCGCCGTCTGGTCGGCCTCGATCAGCGTGGCGCTGCGGCCGGTCCGGTCCGCCGGGACCTCCCGGAGCAGTCCGGTCGGGTCGGTGAACGACCGCAGGTCCCCGTTCGCGTCGTACTCCCGCCGCCAGCGACCACCGGCCGGGTCGACCGTCTCCCGCAGCCGCGACAGCGCGTCGTGCACGAACCGCCAACTGTTGCCGTCCGGCAGCTCCACGGCGGCCACGTTGCCGAGGTCGTCGAAGGTCCGGTTCGCCGCCCGGCCGAGCGCGTCGACCGCCTTCGTCACCTCGCCGTGCGGGCCGTACTCCAGCTCGGTCCGGCCGCCGAGCGGGTCGATCATGGCGGTCAGCCGGCCGCCCGGCGAGTGCTCGAAGCGGTGGATCGCGCCGTTCGGGTCGCGGCGCGAGACCAGCAGGCCGGCCGCGTCGAAGTGGAATGTCGTGCGTGCGCCGGACGGCGTGACCGCCGCGGTCACCCGGCCGGTAGCGTCGCGTTCCAGCCGGGCCCGGTGGCCCGCGGCATCGATGACGGCGGCCAGGTCGCCCTGCTCGTCGTACTCGAACCGGAGCCGGACCCCGACCGGGTCGGTGACCTGGCGCAGCAGCGGGCCGTCCCAGCCGAGTTCGGTGCGGCCGCCCTCCGGGTCGATGATCACCGAAGGGTTGCGGTCGCTGCCGGTGTAGGCGTACTCGGTGACGGCGCCCGCCTCGGTGACCACGGTGGTCACCCGGTCGGCGTCGTCGTAGCCGTAGGTCAGGTCGGCGCCGGAGGCGGTACGGGTCCGGACCCGGCGGCCGCGCTCGTCGTACCCGTGGGTCGTCGTCGCCCCGTTCCGCTCGGTCACCGACACCACGTTGCCGAAGCCGTCGTAGCTCATCGACTGCCGGTGGCCGTCGGCGTCGACCACCCCGATCAGCCGGCCGCGCTGGTCGGCGATCCAGGTGTTCGATCGTTCGCCGTCCTGGTCGGAGACCACCGTGATCCGGCCGGACAGGTAGGCGTAGCGGGTCTGCCGGCCGAACGGCGACCGCTGGCCGGTGACCCGGCGCCGCTCGTCATAGGTGTTCTCGACCTCGACCACGCCGTCGGCGCCGACGACCGCGTCGATCAGGCCGGCGCCGTTCCAGCGGTACGTCCGGGTGCCCAGCGGCCCGGTCGCCGAGACCAGCCGGCCGGCGTCGTCGTAGCCGTACTGGACCCGGCGCCCGTCGGAGGCCGTGACCTGCTCGACCCGGCGGCCGTTCCAGCCGACCGCGATCCAGCGGCCGCGCTCGTGGGCCAGCCGGGTCAGCCGGCCGTCGCCGTCCCGCTCCGCGACGATCGTCGTACCGGGACCGCGGCTGTCCGAGAGCCACTGGCCGCCCGGCGTGAAGGTGCGCCGCAGCCCGTCGTTGTCCGTCACCACCAGCTCCCCGCCGGCGGCCCGGTGCAGCCAGAGCCGCTCGCCCGGCGCCCGGTCCCAGCCGTCGCCGAACCGCGGGAACAGGATGTGCCGCCCGTCCGCCTGCACCAGCGTCGCGCCCTCGTCGGTCAGGTCCAGCCGCTGGTCCAGCAGCGAGGACCAGCCGAGCCCGAAGACACCGCCCTGGTCGTCGATGGCGTTGTAGGTCCGGGTGAACTCCACCTTCGCGGCGGCGCCGGGGAACCCGAGGTCGACCTCGATCTCGACGAAGTTGCCGGTGGCGGTGTTCACCGGGTCGTCGGCGTAACCGGTGGTCGGCGGGTGCCCGTACGCCTGCGGAGCCTCGATGGTCAGGTCCTGCCGGGTCTCGGCCACGCCAGCGGCCGCGAGCACCGACGACAGGGTGCTGTTCAGCAGCCAGGTGATGTTGCCCTCGCCGCCGGCCCGGGCGAACGCGTCGGCGACGGTGGTCACCCACCGCACGTCCTCGTTGTTGGCGGTCAGCCATTTCTCGAAGCCGGTGACCACGCCCTCGGCCTCGAGCCGGCCCCACTGGCAGGAGGCGGCGAAGCTGGTCAGGTGGGTACGCAGCGCGCCCGGCTTCCCGTTCAGCGCCTCGTTCAAGGGAGCGCTGCCGGTCACGAACTCGCGCAGGTTCGACGGCCGGGCCGAGGTCGTGGTCGAGCTGCCGCCGCTGGGGCCGGTGCCCGGCTCCGGGGTCTGCCGCGTCCCGTTCTGCGGGGACGAGGCGGTGATCGAGACCGGGTCGGCCGGCGGACCGACCGGCGGATCCTCGCCGCCGGTCACCCAGTCGCCGAACTCCTGGAACACGTTGCGGTCGTCCTGCCGCTGCTTCCACTCCCGCGCGGTCTGACGGCGCTGCTGTTCCTTGCGCGCCTCCTCCTTGAGCGTGCGGGCGCCGGTCGCGACCTCGCGAAGCCGGGAGCACAGCTCGGTGGCGTCCGCGGCCGCCACGGAGGCGTTGCCGGAGAAGAGTTCGGAGAAATGACCCTTGAAGTCGTCCTTGGCGGACGTGACGGCCGAAGACCGCGTACCCGCCTGTCCCTCGATCGTCGACGCGGCGCCGTCGAACGCGGCGATCAACGCGTCGGCCACGTCGTTGTCGAAGGGCACGTTCTCATCGATGGCGCCCAGATCCGAGATGTCTACCACTTCCGCAACCTTCCGCTGACGCAGCTGAGCAGGGCCAGGGCACCTGACCCCGCTCCCCGTACCGAAGACTGATGACTGGCGTCAGGCAGCGAATCGCCGCGACCTGCAGCCGCGGCGACTCGACCCTGCCTGAATCGAGTGGGGCGTCAGCTGCCTCCGCCGGCCGAGAAGATGTTGGTGGAGATCTTCTCCAGCTGCCCGCGCAGGTCGTCCAGCTCCTGCTTGGCCTTGTCCAACGCGGCCTTCGTCTCCGGCCACGTCGAGCTCCGGAACGTCGCCGCCAACGGGCCGTCCCAGACGTCCGGCTGGGACAACTTCTGCCCCTGCGTGTCCAGCTGCGAGATCTGATCCGTCAGACCACCGGTCACGATCGCCTGAATCTGCCGGATCGCCGACTTCGCTTCCTCCGTGGACAGAACGCGGCTCATGGCCCCTCCTCCTTTGACACCGGCCCGATCACCGGTTACCTGTTGGGTGATGGCTCCTGGCAGACCCGGAAACGGACGCGCGGGCACACCGCCCGCCCGGTACGGCCCGACTGGAACCAAGATCAACTTAAGGCCGCCCGGGTCGGCCAGAGCTTCCCGCCACCGACTGTTCTTCTCCCGTTCACGAAGGAAAGAAGGGGCGTGGCGTGGCCGCCGGCGTGACGCGCGTCTGCGATACGCTGCCGCAGCATGACGACGCCCCGGGCGTTCGAGATCGCATCATCCAGCCGCCTGAACACCGACTGACGAAGGAACTGATGACGTTCACCAGGCCCGGCCGGACCCGTCTCGGCAGGTCCGACAGCCGCCTCCCCTTCGCTGCTGCGCGAGGGCCGGTCGCCGCCGGCGTGGCGCTCCTGCTGCTCCTTGCCGGCTGTACCAACCAGGACCAGGGTCCCGACCTGCCGCCGCAGCGGATCCTGCAGTCCGTCGCCGTGAAGATGACGCCGGACAGCACGATGACCGACATCGAATCCACCACGGTCTCGGTACGGGAGAACGCCGGCGATGCCACTACCGAGACGGTGAGGTACTCGCCGAAGGAGGTCGCCGACAAGCTCCCGGTCCGGGTCACGACGGCGTACCGGACCGCGGACCGCACCGGCACCAACCTGAACGACCTGGCCGGCCACAACGGCCGGATCGAGATCGACATCACGGTGCAGAACCTGACCATGCAGCCGGAGAACCTCACCTACGACGTCGCCGGTACGTCACGGACCCAGCCCGCCCTGGTCGGGGCGCCGCTGACCGTGGTCGCCTCGACGGCGCTGGCCGGGGTCGCGCCGACCGACGTGATCACCGCCACCGGTTCGTCGACGGCGGCCGCCACCAACGGCGTGCTCAGCCGGTCCGAGAACGGCGATGCCGTGATCCAGTGGGCCGCGCTGCTCGCCTCACCGCAGATGGGCGCGAACGCGACGCTGACCCTGGTCGCCGACGCCAAGGACTTCAAGGTGCCGACGATCGACATGTCGGTCCAGGCGGGCCTGGTCACCGACCCGTCGGTGAGCCGGGTGCTGGAGTCGGCGTTCAACACCAGCCCGACCTCCCAGCTGGCGCTGGAGCAGCGGACGATCCAGGTGATCACCGACGTGAACCAGGTGCTGACTCGGGCCAGCACCGACATCTCCAAGGTGCGCAAGAACCTCGACTCGACCTCCAAGACCCTCGGTACCCGTTCGGTCAAGGAACTGCAGGAGAGTACGAAGGGCGTCGCGACCTCGATGAAGGCGCTGGACGACCAGCTGACCCAGCTCAACTCCGACATCAAGGGCACCGTCGCCGGCGCCCAGTCGGCGGTGCTGCAGGAGCTGGGCCAGACGGTCGACGCGATGGACAAACTGCTCGGCGACACCTCGGGCGATCCGCCGGCGCCGCGGGTCAGCGGCAACGGCTGCTCGACCGTGGTCGGCGCCCCGCAGGCCGTTGGCAGCGTGTACGGGAACCTGGTCCAGGTGTCCGCCCAGCTGGAGGGCTACGCGACCGCGAGCAAGAACTGCAAGGCCGAGGCGCAGCAGGTGCTGCTCCGCTCCGTCGGCCCGGCCGAGCCGAACGCCGAGCTCTGCAAGAACGACAAGTCCACCACGTGTTCGATCTGGGCCGCCGAGCAGACCTTCGCCGCGATCATGAAGCGGCTGGTCGAGCGCGGCGACGCGCTGATCGCCGAGATGCAACCGAGCATCGTCGACACCGCAATGAAGAAGTACAAGGAACTCGGTGGTGATGTGAAGGGCGTCGGCGTTGCGGCCCACGCCGTTTCCCGTGCGGCCGTTGCATGGCAGAAGGCGGCCGAGGACCGGCTGAAGGATGTCGAGCTGGAGCTGGAGCGGGACCTGGCCGGCACCGACCAGCAGCTCGCCGACCTCGATCAGAAGCTCGTCGAGCACGACAAGGGCCTGGCCGACCTGGACCAGCAACTGGTGATCCTGACCGGTGAACTCGACAAGACGTCCGAGGGCCTCGATGCTCTCGACGACGGCCTGGCCGGGATCCACGACGATGCCGAGAAGGCCATCGCGGAACTCAAGAGTGATGACCCGGAGAACCCCGACCGGGGGATGTCGGTCGAGGCCCAGATCTGGGAAGCGGCCGAGCTCGCTTGTCGGATGGGTCGAGGTGGGATCGGCGGCGGTGGCGCGCGTCAGAGTCAGGTCGACGACATGCGGGGTTATCTCGTGGGCTTGGGTTGTGAGCCCGAGGATCACGACAACAATCCCGAGACACCCGAAGTACTTCCGGAAGTCGAACCTCCGGGTCGTTTCGATGAGCCCTTGGTGAAGCGAGTCCACGATCAGGCCGCCGCCTGGCAGAAGGTCGCCGACCTGACCGACGAGGAACGCGACGACAGCCTCTATTCGGCGCTCAAGTCCGTACGAACCCAACTCGAGGTGGCCGACACCCGGATCGGCCACCTGCATGAGGCGATCAAGGCGAACCGCAACGCGAACCAGAAGAACCGGGATGCGATCCAGAAGATTCGCGATGGTGTGCCCGAGGATGTCGTGATCGACACGAAGCTGCCCGAGCTGGAAGAGCTCAATGAGAGTGTCAAGGACCTGGAAAGCACGATCAAGGTCTTCCAGGACTCCTACGCGGCCATGGCCGATCCGATGAACAAGTTCGACAAGTACCACAAGGAGCTGCCGGGCAAGATTCGAGCCGGGTTCAAGAGCGCCTCGGACCAGGCGAAGAAGGAACTCGCCGCCGCGCTCGAGCCGGCGATCCGCAAGATCGCCGCTCAGGCCGAGATCGACAGCGAAGCGGTCGGCAAGATGTTCGAGGAGTCGGCCGCCGGCCTGTCCAACGCCTCCGAGGCGCTGAACCGGAACGGGGCCCGGATCATCGAGGGCCAGCGCCGCGAGTTGCGCGAGTCCGAACGTAGGACTGCGGCCGCGGCCGCCGAACAGGTGGACCGCTCCCTCAGTGACCTGGCCCGCGGCGTCTCCGCCTCGACCCGGGACATGGACGCCTCGTTCGTCCTGCTCCAGGCCAGCCTGAAGAAGGTGCTGCTGGACCTCGGCGACCGCAAGGTCAACGGCTCCGGCCTGCTCGGCTCGATGACCACCAGCGCGGCCCGGGTCGGCACGGCCGACTATCAGCTGGCGTTGGCGTCCGGCCAGACCGAGGCGTACGCGAACGTCCGCGGCCAGGACATCAACGGCATCCTGCTCCAGCAGGCCCAGCTGCAGGCCGCCCTGCGGGCCGGCGCCGAACTGCCCGCCTTCCAGCTCGAGGTGCCGGAGGGCGCGGAGAGCCAGACCGTGTACACCTTCCGAATCGGGGCTCAGTGAGCAAGAAGCGCTGGATCATCCTCGGGGCCGTCGTCCTCCTGGTCCTCGGCGGCGGCACCGGCGGGTTCGTCTGGTGGCGGGCCCAGGCGGACGCCCCGAAGACCGAGCCGGCCGTCGCGCAGCCGGTGGCGATCTCCGTCCCCGGCGCCCCGGCCGAGGTGAAGCTCGGCGTCGTCGTAACGCTGTCGTCGAAGCCCGGCGAGGGCTCCGAACAGAAGTACGCGGCCGAAGGCGCCCAGGTCGCGGCGCAGCGGCTGTCGATGGGCGGCGTCAACGTCAAGCTGGTAACGGTCGACGACAAGGGCTCGACCGAGGGCGCCCAGCGCGCCGTCGAACAACTCGCCGACGAGGGGGTCAGCGGCATCGTCGCGGCCACCCAGGGCGCCCACCTGCGCGGGGCGGTGAAGGCGGCGCAGCAGGCCGAGCTGCCGCTGCTGCTGCCGTACGAATCGGACCCGGAGCTGCTCGGCACGCTGGTCTGGGGCACTGGCCCGATGGACTCGGCGATCGGTGCGGCGCTGCAGCAGACGCTCACCGCTCACAACCTCAAGCGGACCCTGCTGATCGACGTCGGCGGCGGCACCCCGGAGTCGGTGAAGGTGTCCGGCAAGGTCCACTTCAAGCCCGGCGACGACGTCAAGAACCTGCTGGCCGAGGTGCTCGAGCGGACCGAGGGCAAGAACAAGATCGACTCCGTCCTGATCTCCGGCCCGGCCGCCCAGCAGGCCGTCGTGGTCCAGGCCCTGCAGGGGGCCGACGTCACGCTGCCGATCTTCCTCTCCCCCGACGCCACCAGCCCGGCGTTCACCGCGGCGCTGATCAAGGCCGGCGGCAGCCTGTCGACCAGCCTCGGCACCGTCGGTACGGACTCCGACGACCCGGCCGCCCTGGCCTCGGACGAGACCGGCAAGGCGATGTCGGCGTTTCTCGCCGCGGTCCGGCTGCGGGCGGCCGACCCGGAGCAGACGACGCTGCTCGGCGACCAGCCCTTCATCAAGGTGGCCGACGCCGCGGACGCCCGCAGCCATGACGCGATCATTGCGCTGACCTACGCTGCCGCGGCGACCGCCGCCCGCGAGGACGGCAACCCGATGGGCGCCATCCCCTCGCTCCGGCTCGACCACAGCAACGGACTGGCCGGCCCGGCCCTGGACTTCTCGCACACCGCCGCGCTGGCCGAGGACTCGGTCGTCGCCCTCCGTTCGTCCGGCCAGGACCTCGGGTTGCGCCCGGCCGCGGACGGCGCGGCGCCGCGGCTGATCTGGTTCTTCGCCCCCTAGCCACGCCACCGGTCGCCACTAGAGTGACGAGAGGGACATCGGCTTCGGGAAGGGAACGGCGTTGCGTCTGTTGATCGACCTCGACGGCTCTCCGCGCGAGATCGAGGTGAGCCGCAGTACTCACTCGGCGACGCTCGGCGATCTGGTCGCGGAGACCTGCGGGCAGCGGATCGGCGACGACACCACGCTCTGCGTCGACGAGACCGCCTACCCGGCCGACACGCTGCTGTCCGATCTGATGCTGCTCGAGGGCAGTACGGTCTCCCGCGCACCGCTGCAGCGGCCGGAGCCGATCTCGGGCTGGACCGCCACCCTGTCCGGCGGCCTGGACGCCGGCCGCGTCGTCCCCGTACCAGCCAATCGGCCGCTGATCATCGGCCGGTCGCCGCAGGCCGACCTCTCGGTCGATTCGGCGAGTACGTCCTGGGAGCACGCCACCGTGACCCTCGAGGGCGACGGGGTACGGATCCGCGACGCCGGCTCCACCAACGGCACCCTGGTCGACGGCCGGAAGATCGGCCGGGCCGAGGACGACGCCGACGAGGACGACCCGGACGGCGAGGACGAGCCCGAGGACGACGCGGACAAGCCCAACCGGCGGCAGCGGGCTGCCGACCTGATCCGCCGCAAGACGCGACGGGAACAGCCCGCCGCGCCGCGGCCGGACGGGGTCCTGGTCACCGAGCAGGCGGTGATCACCGCCGGCGGCGTGACGATCCTGGTCCGCAAGCAACTGGTCGAGACACCGGCCCCGAAGCCCGGCTCGCTGCACAACCTGACCCCGGCCGGTACGGCTCCGTTCAACCGCCCGCCGCGACCCGGCCGGCTCGGCGACCCCGAGCCGGTGCAGCCGCCGGCCCGCAAGGACGTACCGGACGCCAGCCGGTTCAGCATTGCGATGATCCTGGCCCCGCTGGTCCTGGCCGGCGCGATGGTGCTGGTGATCGGCGACCCCCGGTTCGCGCTGCTGTCGGCACTCAGCCCGGTGCTCGGCATCGGCACCTGGATCGAGGGCAAGCACCGCCGGTCGAAGAACCTCAAGGCCGAGGAGAAGCGGTTCGACGAGGCGATCGAGACGTTCCGCGGCGAGCTGCGGGAGGCCGCGGCGGAGGGCGGCCGGCGGTCGTACCTGGATACGCCGGACCCGGCGACGGTCATCCGCCGGGCCGCGATCCCCACCATGACGCTGTGGGAACGCCGGCCGCAGGCCGAGGACTTCCTGCACCTGCACGCCGGCGTCGGCGACGTCCCCTGGACCCCGCCGGTGGAGAACCGGTCCGGCGGCCGGCTGGACGAGAAGATCCGCGCCGCGATGAAGGAGAGCCGGCTGCCGGCCGGCGCCGTCGAGGTGGACCTGTCGGACGCCGGCGTGGTCGGCATCGTCGGCGAGCGGGCCGGCGCGCTGGCCGTGGCCCGCAGCCTGGTCGCGCAGGCCTCGACGCAGAGCGGCCCGGCCGACGTCACGGTCGGCGTGTTCTGTGACCAGGGCCGGGACGAGGACTGGGCCTGGACCTCCTGGCTGCCCCATCTGCGGCGGCACGGCGGCGGCGCCGGCGAGCGCTGGCTGTCCGACAACCGGTCCCGCAGCGACGAGCTGCTCCGGGCGCTGCGCGACGGCATCCATGATCATCCGACCCGGGCCGTACTGCTGGTGCTGGACTCCGACGTGCTGACCGAGGGCCGCAACGCCCCGGCCCGGACCCTGCTCGGGCACGGCCGCGGCGTCCAGCCCACCGCGAACAAGCGGCCGGACACCCAGGTCTCCGGCATCGTCGTCGCGTCGTCGGAAGATCAACTTCCGGCCGCCTGCACGGTCGTGATCCGGGTCGGTGCGGACGCCGCCGGCACGGTCACCCGGCCGGGCGACCTGAAGCAGGTCGACGATGTGGTGCTGGCCGGGATCAGCCTGGACACCGCTCGCCGTACCGCGATGGACCTGGCCCGGTTCGACGACCCGGACCTGGTCGTCCCCGGTGCCGCACTGCCGTCGCTGGTCCGGCTGCCGCCGCTGCTGGACTTCGAGGAGATCTCCGCCGAGACGATCCGGCAGAGCTGGTCCGCGCCGACCGGCGTCTCCACCCCGGTCGGCATCGGCGAGGGCGGCGCCTTCTCGCTGGACCTGGTCCGGGACGGCCCGCACGGCCTGGTCGGCGGCACCACCGGCTCCGGCAAGAGCGAGTTCCTGCGTTCACTGGTGGCCGGGCTGGCGGCCCGCAACGACCCGACCCGGCTGACCTTCATCCTGATCGACTTCAAGGGCGGCGCGGCGTTCAAGACCTGCGAGCGGCTGCCGCACACGATCGGCACGATCAGCAACCTGGACGAGCAGCTGGCCAACCGGGCGCTGCGCGCGCTCGAGGCCGAGATGCAGTACCGGCAGCGCAAGTTCGCCGCCGCCGGCGAGGGCGTGGACAACCTGGACACGTATCTGGCGACGAACCCGAGCGAGCCGATGCCGCGGCTGCTGCTGGTGGTGGACGAGTTCGCCATGCTGGCCAAGGAGTTCCCGGACGTGCTGTCGTCGCTGGTCAGCGTCGGCGCCGTCGGCCGTACCCTCGGCGTGCACATGATCCTGGCCACCCAGCGGCCGGCCGGCGTCGTGAACGACGACATCCTGGCCAACACCAACCTCCGGGTCGCGCTGCGGGTGCAGAGCCGGGAGGACTCCTCCAACGTGATCGGGGTCCCCGACGCCGCCGCGATCAGCCGCCGCCAGCAGGGTCGCGCGTACGTGAAGCTCGGCCAGGACGACATCACGCCGGTGCAGACGGCCCTGGTCACCGGCCAGTCCGAGCAGCAGTCGACGACCAAGATCGACGCCCATCCGGTCCATTTCGGCCGGGTCGAGGTGACGCCCCGCCCGCAGACCTCCGACGACGCCCCGGCCGACCTCGACCTGATGATCGACGCGATCGTCGAGGCCGCGGACGCGGCCGGCATCGCCCGGCCCCGGCCGGTCTGGCCGGAGCCGCTCGGCGAACGGGTCGAACTGGCCGGGTTCCAGGCCGAGGGCGGGGCCGACGACCGGGACCCGGACGCGCCGCCGCTGCCGGTGGTCGGCGGCGTCGACGAGCACCTGCGGGCCACGTTCGCGATCTCCGACGACCCGGACCGGCAGCGGCAGATCCCGGCCGGCTGGGACATCCCGCGCGGCAACCTGCTGCTGATGGGCATCCCCGGCAGCGGCACCAGCACCACGCTGTCGACGCTGGCGCTGACGCTGGCCGACGCGGTCGCCCCGGAGGACCTCGACCTGCTGATCCTCGACATGGGTTCGGGCGATCTGCGGCCGCTGATCGACCTGCCGCACACAGTCGGCTACGTCGGCTCCGGCAGCGGCGCGCGGGAGCAGCAGGTCCGGTTCCTGCGCTATCTGCGGACCGAGCTGGACCGTCGCAAGGCCGACGGGGCCGACGGTCGCCGTACCGTGGTGCTGATCGACGGCCTGGCCGCGCTGCGCGAGGAGTTCCAGGACTTCGAGGGCATCGCGCTGCTGGACAGCCTCTATCGCGCGTACGCCGACGGACCGGACCTCGGCCTCTTCTTCGCCGCCTCGACGACTCGGGCCAAGTCGGTGCCGCCGGCGATCGACGAGGTGACCACCCAGAAGTGGCTGTTCCGCCTCGCCGACCAGTACGACTACTCGGCTGCCGGGGTCAAGGCGCACGAGGCGCCGGCCGCGGTCGCCGGGCGCTGCGTGCTGGGCGAGACCCGGCTGCAGACCCACGTCGCGACTCCCGGCTGCGGCCTCGGCGACGCCGTCGCGCGGATCGCGGCCAAGTGGACCGGCAGCCAGCGCAAGCAGGACGTGGTCGGCCAGCTGCCGGACCAGGTGGCGGTCGCCGAACTCGGCGTCAAGGCCACGATCGGCGGAGAGCCGTGGCTGATCCCGGTCGGGATCCGCGAGGTCGACGTGGAGCCGCAGCAGCTCGAGCTGTACGAGGGCGAACACCTGCTGGTCACCGGCCCGGCCCGCTCCGGCAAGTCCACCCTGCTGCTGTCGATCGCCGAGGTGCTCCGGACCGCCGACCACGCGGGCCCGCCGATCCAGGTCTGGGGTGTCGGCGACCGCCGCTCGCCGCTGGTCGGGTCACCGCTGCTGGACCGGTCCGCCTCCGGCGCCGACGAACTGGCCCCGCTGCTGGCCGCGGCCCGGATGCACGACGGCCCGCTCGCCGTCCTGATCGACGACGCGGAACGGTTCGACGACTCCGACCAGGCGATCAGCGGCCTGCTGGACTCCGCCGCGCCGGACCTGCGGATCTTCGCCGCCGGCCGCTCCGACGACCTGCGCAGCCTCTACAGCCACTGGACCAAGACGGTCCGGAAGTCCCGCTGCGGGGTGCTGCTGCAGCCGAACGTCGACTATGACGGCGAACTGCTCGGGGTCACGCTGCCCCGCCGGGCGCCGGTGGCGATGACCGCCGGCCGCGGCTACGCCTGCGTCGCCGGCGGTATGGCGCTGATCCAGGCGGCCAGCCCGTCGCCGGCCGAGCCGGCCGGTGCCGATGGGCCGGCCAAGCCGGACGGGCCGGTGCGGCTCAGCCGCCTCGGGTGACGATCGCGAATGGCGGGCTCTGCAGGTCGGAGAAGTTGCCGACCTTGGCGTTGATGGTGCACTCCGGGGTCTGCGACAGCGCGGTGACGGTCAGGCCGTCGGAGGACACCGAGACCGCGCCGGAGCAGCCGTCGCTGAACCGGATCCCCTTCTCGCCGCCGGCGATCGCGACCAGCATCTCGGACGGCGCGCCGACCGACGGGCTCCGATAGAGCGGGTTCACCTTGTCGGTGCCGCTCGGCCAGACCGGCACCAGCGTGATCGGCAGGATCTGCTGGCTGACCGTGCTCGACGGTGTGCTCAGCTGGATGTCGCGGAGCCGCTGCACCGGATAGGCGGTGCCGGTCACCTCGTCGTCCTCGACCGCCGCCGTGGTGGTCTCCGCGGCCGTCTTCAGCCAGGTCTGCAGCTGGGCGGAGTCCGCGATCGGCTGCCGTACCGCGACCGACACCTCCTTGCTGCCCTGCGCCGGTACATTGACGCCGTCGACGCTCCAGCCGCAGCGCTGGCTGATCCCGGTGACACTCGGCAGGTTCTGCGCCTGCTTCGCCCCGGTCCAACTCACCGTCGGGCAGGCGGCCTTCGGGTCCAGCCCGGGGAGCACCTCCAGGAACGGCCCGCGCAGCGCCGAGTTCTGCGCGCTGTACGTGATCGTCAACCGGATCGTCGCGGTCGCCGGGTCGTACTCGGCGCGGCGGCTGATGCCGAGCCCGGTCGGGGTCGGCTGGTCCTGCTGGCTGGCCTGCATCGCCGGCGGCGGCGGCGCCGTCGAGGGCGGCGGCGGGGCAGCGGTCTGCGGCCGGGTGAGCAGGATCGCCGCGACACCGGCGCCGATCAGGATGACCAGCGCGCCGGCGGCCATGATGATCACCCGCGGCGTCTTCCACCACGGTCGATCCGGATCGGGCTCGCCCGAGCGCTCCGGCTCGGCCGGCGTGACCGGGCGCTGCGGCAGTGGCCGGTGCATCGTCGGCTGGACGGGCGTGCCGAGATCCGGTGCCGGTCCCGAACTGGGCCGGGTGGCCCGGACCTGGACCACCTCGTCCGGCGTCGGCTCGGCGACGCCGCGGACCGCGGTCGCCGGCCGGTCGGCCCGCTCGAACGTCTGCGGCAGCGGCACCAGGGCCAGCGGCGGCACCACGTACACCGAACCGCTGAGCCGGCGCAGCTCGGCGGCGGCCTCGGCGGCGGTGGGTCGCGATCGCGGGTTCTTGTCCAGCAGGCTGCGCACCAGCCGCCACAGTTCGGCCGGCAGCTTCAGGGCCGGGATCCGGGCGGTCACGTGCCGCTGCGCGATCGTGAAGTCGGTGCCCGGGCCGGCGAACGGCGTCCGCCCGGCCAACAATTCGTAGAACAGGATGCCCGCGCCGTAGACGTCGGCCGGCGGGCCGGCCTCGCCGGTGCTGACCAGCTCCGGGGCCATGTATTCCGGGGTGCCGAGCAGGCCGCCGCTGTCGGTCCGAGGCTGCTCGGAGATCATCTCGGCGATGCCGAAGTCGGTGACCTTGACCCCGTCCTGGCGGCTGGTCCGCCAGTCCCCCTCCAGCAACACGTTGTCCGGCTTCACGTCGCGGTGCAGGATCTGCCGCTGGTGCGCTGCGGCCAGGCCGTCCAGGACGGACGCGGCGAAGTGGACCGCGACGGTGGGTGCCAGCGTCCGCTGGTCGGCCAGCAGGTCACGCAGCGAACCGCCCTCGAGGTAGTCCATGACGATGGCGAGCCGGTCGCCCTCGACGACGAGGTCGCGGACGGCGACGATGTTGGGGTGCCGCAGGCCGGTCAGCAGCGACCGTTCCCGGATGAACCGCTCGACGACCGCGTGGTCGGCCGCGTGTTCCGGCCGGAGCAGCTTGGCGGCCACCGTCTCGCCGGTACGGGTGTCGATCGCGCGCCAGACCTCGCCGGCCGCGCCGGTGCCGATGCGGTCACTGAGACGGTAGGAAGCCCCAAGCGCCTCGCTGAACTGCATCTCGGTCGATTCCCCGTCCTGGAAAGGTGCTCTCAAACGACTGCCATCATGCCACCGGACCGGGCAACTCCCGGCGCCGAACCCGCCGGCCCGGGCGTTGCTCCGCGAAGTCGGTCCGGCAGACTCTGGCCATGATCGAACCGGGCCGGATCGTGCTGCTGAACGGTACGTCCTCGGCCGGCAAATCCAGCATCGCCGAGGAGCTGCTGCGGCGCTGGCCCAGGCCGGCGTTCCGGCTGGCGGTGGACGATCTCAACGCGCTGCGGGCCAAGGCGCAGACCCTGGCCCTCCCCGAGCCAGAGCTGGGCGAGACGCTGTGCCGCACCCGGGCCGGTTTCCACCGCGTCGTCGCCGGCATGGCTGCCGCCGGCAACGACGTGATCATGGACCACGTCCTCAGCGAGCCGTGGCGGCTGGCCGACTGTCTGGAGCTCTTCCGGCCGTTCCCGGTGCTGCTGGTCGGCGTCCGCTGCGCGCCCGAGGAACTGACCCGCCGGGAACGCGCCCGCGGCGACCGGCACCCCGGCACGGCCGCGGCCCAGCTCGCCCTGGTCCACGCGCACGGCGACGACGACCTCACCGTCGACACCACTGACCGCTCCCCCGCCGACTGCGCCGCCGAGATCCTCGCCGCCGTACCGGCGATGGGCGAACCGAACGCATTCAGCCGGCTCCGAGCGAGGATTCTTGATCAGTGAAGCCCGAACTGTCGCGCTATATGGACAGATGCCGTCGTTACGGCCTCATATTCGACGCCGTCTCAAATAGCAGGCATTCGTACCGAATATTGAGAAAGTGTTTGGTGGATTCCGGAGGGCTGGCGGATCGTTGAGCCATGCGCCCGACTCAGCGAAGCTACCGCCGGTTGACCGGCGAGCCTGCCTCGCTCGGCCTCACGGAGCGCCGGTTCGTCGATTACGGACGAACCGAGTCGATGATCTGTCCGGCTTCCTGCCATCGCTGACCGCGCGACCGGCCGCTGCTGCGGGCACGCCCGGCATCGCTGCGAGTGAGTCAGCCTCGCGCCACCAAGGATGCACCCCTGCGGGCCCGAACCCGCAGCCAGTCCGGATGACGACCCCGACCGAGGACAGCGAATGACGACCGTCGATCGACCCGCACCCGACGCCCGCTCGGAGAGTGGACGGCCTGCCCGTACCCCGGGCAAGACCGTGCGTCCGGCCAAGCGCAAGAAGGGCGAGGGCCAGTGGGCGCTCGGCTACCGCGAGCCGCTGAACGCCAACGAGCAGGCCAAGAAGGACGACCACCCGCTCCACGTCCGGGCGCGGATCGAGAACATCTACGCGCACCGCGGCTTCGCCAGCATCGACCCGGGCGACCTGCGCGGCCGGTTCCGCTGGTTCGGGCTCTACACCCAGCGCAAGCCCGGCATCGACGGCGGCAAGACGGCGACGCTGGAGCCGCACGAGCTGGACGACGAGTACTTCATGCTGCGGGTCCGGGTCGACGGCGGCGCCTTGACCACCGAGCAGCTGCGGGTGATCGGGCAGATCTCGGTCGAGTTCGCCCGCGACACCGCCGACGTGACCGACCGGCAGAACATCCAGCTGCACTGGATCCGGATCGAGGACGTGCCGGAGATCTGGCGCCGGCTCGAGGAGGTCGGGCTGAGCAGCACCGAGGCCTGCGGCGACTGCCCGCGAGTGATCCTCGGTTCGCCGGTGGCCGGCATCGCCGCCGACGAGATCATCGACCCGACCCCGGCGATCCGGGAGATCGCGGACCGCTACGTCGGCGACCCCGAGTACGCCAACCTGCCGCGCAAGTTCAAGACCGCGCTGACCGGACACCCGTCCCAGGATGTGGTGCCGGAGATCAACGACGTCGCGTTCGTCGGCGTGGTGCACCCCGAGCACGGTCCCGGCTTCGACCTCTGGGTCGGCGGCGGCCTGTCCACCAACCCGATGTTCACCCAACGCCTCGGCGCCTGGATCCCGGTCGACGAGGTCGCCGAGGCATGGGCCGGCGTGGTCGCCGTGTTCCGCGACTACGGCTACCGCCGGCTGCGCAGCCGGGCCCGGATCAAGTTCCTGGTCGCCGACTGGGGCGCCGAGAAGTTCCGCCAAGTGCTGGAGGACGAGTACCTGCACCGCAAGTTGATCGACGGGCCGGCGCCGGAGACCCCGACCGCGCCCGGTGATCATGTCGGGATCAACCTGCAGAAGGACGGCAACTACTTCGTCGGCTTCTCCGCGATCGCCGGCCGCACCGGCGGACGGGCGCTGGTCCGGCTGGCCGAGATCGCCGAGGCCCACGGCTCGTACCGGATCCGGACCACGCCGATGCAGAAGCTGCTGGTGCTCGACGTCGCCGAGGACAAGATCGACTCGCTGATCACCGCCGCCAAGGAGATCGACCTGTCCGCCGACCCGACCAGCTGGCGCCGCTCAGTGATCGCCTGCACCGGGATCGAGTTCTGCAAGCTGGCCATCGTCGAGACCAAGGCGCAGGCCGCCCGGGTCGTGTCCGAGCTGGAGGCCCGGCTCGGCTCGCTGGACAACCCGATCACCGTCCACCTGAACGGCTGCCCCAACTCCTGCGCCCGGATCCAGACCGCCGACATCGGGCTCAAGGGCCAGCTGGTGCCCGGCCCCGACGGCAGCCAGGTGGAGGGCTACCAGGTGCACCTCGGCGGCGGGCTCGGCCTGGACGCCGGCTTCGGCCGGAAGCTGCGCGGCCACAAGGTGACCGCCACCGAGCTGCCCGACTACATCGAGCGGGTCGCCAAGGCCTACCTGGCCGACCGGCAGCCCGAAGAGCGGTTCGCCCAGTGGGCCGGCCGGGCCGACGAGAGCCTGCTGTCATGAGCGAAGGGACGACGGCGACCCGGCAGGCGGTCATGTACTGCCCCTATTGCGCGGAGGAGACGCTCTTCCCGATCGAGGGCGGGGCGTGGGAGTGCCGCAGCTGCTGGCGGGCGTTCTCGATCAAGTTCCTCGGGCTCCGGCCCGCCGAGCAGGGTGCGAGCGCATCATGATCACCGACGTCGACGAGCGCGCGCTGCGCGAGCAGGTCGCCGCGGCCAATCGTGATCTTGCCGAGGCGGACGCCCTGGACGTGCTGCGCTGGGGTCATGATCATTTCGGCGGCAAGCTGGTGGTCACGTCCTCGATGGCGGACACGGTGCTGATTCACCTTGCGGAGCAGGTGGTTCCGGGCATCGACGTGATCTTCCTCGACACCGGCTACCACTTCGCCGAGACGATCGGGACCCGGGACGCCGTCGCTACCGTACACAACGTGAATCTGATCACGATCACCCCGAAGCAGACCGTGGCGGAGCAGGACGCCGAGCACGGCAAGGACCTGTTCGGCCGGAACCCTGATCAGTGCTGCGCGCTGCGCAAGGTGGCTCCGCTGGACGAGGCCCTGCAGGGGTACGCGGCGTGGGCCAGCGGGATCCGCCGGGCCGACTCCCCCGCCCGGGCCAACACACCGATCGTGTCCTGGGACCACCGGCGCAAGCTGGTCCGGCTGGCCCCGATCGCGCGCTGGACCGACGACCAGATCGCCTCCTACATCGAGGAGAACGGGCTGCTGGTGAATCCGCTGCTGGACGACGGCTACACGTCGATCGGCTGCGCGCCGTGCACCCAGCGAGCCTCCGCCGACGACCCCCGGGCCGGCCGCTGGGCCGGGCTGGCCAAGACGGAATGCGGGATCCACCTGTGACCACGAATCTCAATCAGCGCACCGAAGCCGCCGTCGACACCGCCGTACGGACCGGCGCCACGCTCTGGCTGACCGGCCTGCCATCGGCCGGCAAGTCCACCATCGCGCACGCCCTCGCCGCCGAGCTCGTCGCCGAGGGCCGGCGGGTCCAGGTGCTGGACGGCGACGAGGTCCGGCCGTACCTGTCTGCCGAGCTGGGCTTCAGCAAGGCCGACCGGGACCGCAACGTGACCAGGATCGGGTACGTCGCGCGACTGCTGGCCGGGCACGGCGTGGTCGTCCTGGTCCCGGTCATCGCGCCGTACGCGGAGACCCGGGCCGCCGTCCGCGCCGACCATGATCAACACGGCGTCCGGTACGCCGAGGTCTACGTCGCCACCTCGCTCGAGGTCGCGGAATCCCGTGACGTCAAAGGGCTCTACGCGAAGGCCCGCAACGGCGAACTGACCGGCCTGACCGGGCTGGACGACCCGTACGAACCGCCGACCGATGCCGCGCTGGTGATCGACACCGCCGAAGTTGATCTTGCCACCTCGGTCCGGCTGGGCCGGGACCTGATCGCCTCGATCACCGACGACGCCGGGGAGGAACCGCTATGAGCGCCATCCGTCCGTTGACCGAACTGCAGGCGCTGGAGTCGGAGTCGATCCACATCTTCCGCGAGGTGGCGGCGACGTTCGCCAACCCGGTGCTGCTGTTCTCCGGCGGCAAGGACTCGGTGGTGATGCTGCACCTCGCGGCGAAGGCGTTCTGGCCGGCGCCGGTCCCGTTCGAGGTGCTGCACGTCGACACCGGGCACAACTTCGACGAGGTGATCACGTTCCGCGACGAGTCGGCCGCCTTCTACGGCGCGCGGCTCAAGGTCGCCTCGGTGCAGGACTACATCGACGACGGCCGGCTCACCGAGCGGCCGGACGGCACCAGGAACCCACTGCAGACGGTGCCGCTGCTGGACGCGATCACCGAGGGCAAGCACGACGCGGTCTTCGGCGGCGGCCGCCGGGACGAGGAGCGGGCCCGGGCCAAGGAGCGGGTGTTCAGCCTGCGGGATTCCTTCGGGCAATGGGATCCGCGCAATCAGCGCCCGGAGTTGTGGTCGCTCTACAACGGCCGCCACCTGCCCGGCGAGCACGTCCGGGTGTTCCCGCTGTCCAACTGGACCGAGCTGGACGTCTGGGACTACATCGCCGCGGAGAAGATCAACTTGCCGTCGATCTACTACGCCCACGAGCGGGAGGTGATCAACCGGGACGGCATGTGGGTCGCCGTCACCCGGGTCACGCCGCCCCGCGACGGCGAGGCGGTCGAGCTGCGGTCGGTCCGCTACCGGACCGTCGGCGACATGTCCTGCACCGCCGCGGTGCTCTCCGACGCGACCACCGTCGCCGACGTGATCACCGAGGTGGGCCTGAGCACGATCACCGAACGCGGCGCCACCCGCGCCGACGACCGGCTCAGCGAGGCGGCCATGGAAGATCGCAAGCGGGAGGGGTACTTCTGATGACCGCGCCCTTGACGAAGCCGGTCGCGCCCGGCGGCCGGACCCTGCTCCGGCTGGCCACCGCCGGCTCGGTGGACGACGGCAAGTCGACCCTGGTCGGCCGGCTGCTCTACGACACCAACTCGGTGCTCAGCGACACACTTGATCATGTCGAGAAGGTGAGCAAGCGACGCGGGCTGGAGCGGGCCGACCTGGCGCTGCTGACCGACGGCCTGCGCGCCGAGCGCGAGCAGGGCATCACGATCGACGTGGCGTACCGCTACTTCACCACGCCGGCCCGGAAGTTCATCCTGGCCGACTGCCCCGGCCACGTGCAGTACACCCGGAACACGGTGACCGGCTCCTCCACCGCCGACGTGATCATCGTGCTGGTGGACGCCCGGGCCGGGGTGGTCGAGCAGACCCGCCGGCACCTGGCGGTGGCCTCCCTGCTCCGCGTACCGCATGTGCTGCTGGTGGTGAACAAGATCGATCTGGTCGACTACGACGAGGCGGTCTTCACCAGGATCGCGACCGACTTCGCGGTGCTCGCCCGGGCCCTCGGCGTCGGCGAGACGCATTGCATCCCGGTCTCGGCACTGGAGGGCGACAACGTCGTCACCCGGTCCACCAAGACCCCGTGGTACGACGGCCCGACGGTGCTCGGCTTCCTCGAAGCGGTCGACGACACCCCGACCGCGGTCGGCGCCGAGTTCCGCTTCCCGGTGCAGCAGGTGATCCGGCCTCAGCACGCGCCGCGGGCGCCGTGGGCCGCCAGCACGCCGGCCGTCGACGGCGACTACCGCGGCTATGCGGGCAAGATCGAATCCGGCCGGATCCACGTCGGCGAAGAGGTGGTGGTGCTGCCGCGCGGCAGCCACGCCAGTGTGGTCGGCATCGACACCCCGGACGGGCCGCTCGACGAGGCGGCCGCCGGCCAGTCGGTGATCATCCGGCTGGACGCCGACATCGACCTGTCCCGGGGCGACCTGGTGGCCTCGACCGACGCGCCGCCGATCCCGGTCCGCGAACTCGTCGGGACCGTGGCGTGGTTGGCCGAGCGGCCGCTGACCGTCGGGGCCCGGCTGCTGGTCCAGCACGGTACGGCGATCAGCAAGGCGATCGTGGCCGGCATCGACGGCGCGCTCGACCTGGACCACGGCGACGGCACCCGGCCGGCCTGGATCCCCGCCGACCGGCTGGGCCTGAACGACATCGGCCGGCTCCGGCTCAAGCTCGCCTCGCCGCTGCCGATCGACAACTACCGGGAGCACCGTTCCACCGGGGCCTTCATCCTCGTCGACGAGGCCGACGGCTGGACCCTCGGCGCCGGCATGGCCGGCCCGTCCTCCCTCGCAGCCACCCGGGTCGATGACCGACCCAACTCCGGCACCGCTCCGGCGGCGCCGACCAGCAGTAGCGATCCCGAAAGGGGACGACCATGACCGCACCATCTCTGATTCTGCTCGGCACCGGGGGTACGGATCCCCGGGTGGCCGGAGTCAGCCACGAACTGCGCGCGATGCTGCACGCCCAGCGCCCGGAACTCGACGTGGCCGTGGCGTTCCTGGACGAGGGCTACCCGCGCTGCCTGCAGGTGGCCGGAAAGCTCGCCAAGCGCGGGGTGACCGAGGTGGTGGTGGTCCCGCTGCACCTGTCGGACGCGCATCCGCGGCAACCGGAGACCGCCGCCCTGATCGCCCAGATCCGGGCCGCGCAGCCGGGCCTGCGGGTGATCGCCGCCGACCCGGTCGGTCCGGAGGCCCAGCTGCTCGCCGTGGTCGACCAGCGGCTCCGGGACGCCCTGCGCGCCCGCCGCGCCGACCAGCTGGACGGGCTGGTGCTGTCCACCGAGGCGACCACCGACGTCCGCAGCAATGCGCTGCTGGCCCGCCGGGCCCGGCAGTGGTCCAGCCGGCACCGGCTCCCCTGCCTGGTCGCCACCGGCGGCACCGGCCCCTCGGTGGCCGACGCGATCCGCTCGCTGCGCGCCCAGGGCCGCCGGCACATCGCCGTCGGCAGCTGGTTCCTGACCGCCGACGAGGGCTTCCGGCGCCAGGCCACCCTCGCCCAGGCCGCCCGGGCCGTCGCCGTCGCACCGCCCATCGGCGCCGCGCCGGAGGTCGCCTCGATCATCCTGGGGCGCTACGTCGTCTCCGCGATGGACCTGATCGACCTGGACGTCGTCGAGACCCCGGTGCGCCACCTCTCCGTGGTCGGCGCCTGACCCCGCCGCCGACGGCTCCGGAGCCGGCTGCGATTCGGGTGTAGCACCGACCCCACGGTGCTACACTCGGTGCGTGCCCACCGCTCGCCATCGGATCATGGTCACCGAGACCGACGAGGTCGCGGCCGCGATCGCGGTCGCCCGCGATCATTGGCCGGCCGAGTCCGACAGTCCGGCCCGACTGCTGCTGCGGCTCGTCCAGGCCGGCCGGAGGACCCTCGAGGACGAGGACCGGCTCGCGGTCGAGAATCGCCGGGCGAGGATTCGTGATCACGCCGGATCCGGCGCCGGCCTGTTCGGCCCGGATTACCTGGAGCGGCTGCGCGAGGACTGGCCGGAGTGATCGTCGTCGACGCGAGCGTCGTCATCGCCTATCTCGATCCCGCCGATGCCCATCACGGGCACGCCACGAGCCTGCTGGCCGAAGCGGCCAGGGAGGTCCTGGTCACCAGCCCGATCACGCTGGCCGAGGTGCTGGTCGGTCCGGCCCGGGCCGGGCAGGCGGACATGATCATGAATCGGCTCGAGCAGATCTCGATCGGCACCGTCGAGCTCCGTGGGGATGCGCCGCGGCGCCTGGCCCAGCTCCGGGCCGCCACCGGTCTGCGGATGCCGGACTGTTGCGTGCTGCTCGCCGCCGAACAGATCGCCGGCACGATCGCCACCTTCGACCGCCGACTGGCCGACCAGGCCGAGTCGCTCGGATTGCGTACCTACTCGTCCGCAGCGCCCTGAAAGCCCTCCACCGCCAAGCCCGCCCCCCACTCGCCCCGAGCCAACCCGTCGCCCGAATTGACCCAGCCGGCGGAGATCCCGGAGGAGGCCGTGGCCATCATGGCCGGGCGCAGTACGGCTCGGCGCGAAGGCGATCCTGCCGCGGGCCGAGCATGAGGCGGGAACGGCGGGGTGATCACTGAGAGACGATCTGACCTCGATTTCGGCGGATCCTGCGGGTCAAGCAGTCGGCTCGGTGTGGTCGAGGCAGCGATGATGAGGGGCAGTCGCAGTGGCCGGAGAGGTCGCGGTAGCCGGAGCGGCTGCGGGCGGGTCGGGTGTCGCCATTTCTCTTCGCGTCAGAGGGCGCAACGTTGTAATGGGCGGCAACGGTCCGTCAGCAGAGAAATCGCGACATCACGCGCTGGAATCAGTGGCCGGTGGTGGATCCGGGCTGCGCGGTCTGCCCCCTTCGACAGGCTCAGGACAGCGCTTCGACAGGCTCAGGGAACGTTTGTGGTGATCAGCTCTCGGCGAGCCGGCGCTGCTCCTCCGCGACGTCGAACTCGGCGGCCGGCCAGCCCAGGCCGAGGTCGCGCAGGTGCTCGGTGAGCAGCCGGGTGATCGCCCAGTTGCGGTACCACTTCCGGTCCGCCGGGATCACGTACCAGGGCGCGGTGTCGGGGTTGCAGCGGGTCAGTACGGCGGCGTACGCCTCGGTGTAGGCGTCCCACTTGGCGCGGGAGTCGAGGTCGCCCGGGTTGTACTTCCAGTACTTGGCCGGGTCGGTCAGCCGTTCGGTGAGGCGGGCCTTCTGCTCGTCCTTCGAGATCTGCAGGAAGCACTTGATCACCACCGTCCCGGTCTGCACCAGGTCGGCCTCCCAGGCGTTGATCTCGTCGTAGCGGGTCATGATCACGTCCTCGCCGGCCAGCTGGTTGACCCGGGCGATCAGCACGTCCTCGTACTGCGAACGGTCGAAGATCCCGATCATGCCCGGCGTCGGCAGCTCTCGCTCGATCCGCCACAGGAAGTGGTGCGCCAGCTCCTCCTCGGTGGGCGCCTTGAACGCCTTGATCGACGTCCCCTGCGGGTCGAGTTGCCCGATCACGTGCCGCAGCACGCCGCCCTTGCCCGACGTGTCCATCCCCTGCAGCACCAGCAGGACCCGCCGGGCCCGCTCCGGCTCCGCCCGGCCGGACGCGTACAGCCGTTCCTGCAGGTCGCTCAGTTCCGGGCTCAGCGCCGCGATCGCTGCCGGGGCGTCGGCCTTGTCGCCGTCGAACCCGGGTGTCGCCCGCGGGTCGAAGCCGGCCGGGTCGACCTCGCCGGCGGGCACCCGGAGCAGGTCGGCGAGGCGTTCGCCGTCCCGCAGCGTGACCGGGCCTGCGGGCTTCGCGGCCTTCTTCTTGGAGCCTTTGCTCTTCGCCATGCGGGCATTCTGCCCGATCCGCAGGCATCGCGGGGCCGGGTGAAAGGATGGCCGCGTGCGCCTCCTGTACGACGAGTCCGGCCGACCGCCGAAGGCCCTGACCGGGCCGGAGCTGGAACAGCTCTACGCCCACCCGGTCGGGCCGCAGGGTCGCTGGCTGCGGACCAACTTCGTCACCACCCTGGACGGTTCGATCTACGGACCGGACGGCCGCTCGGGCAGCATCAACACCGAGAGTGATCATCACCTGTTCGCGCTGCAACGCGCCCTGGCCGATGTGATCTTGGTCGGCGCCGGGACCGCGCGGGTGGAGGGCTACCGGGCCGCTGATCTTGCTCCCTGGCAGCGTGAGGTACGGCAGCGGCGCGGGCTGGCCGAGTTCCCGACGCTGGTGATCGTCACCGCCACCCTCGACCTCGATCCCATGATCGGCCGGGCCGACGGTGCGCCGAGCGGCCCGGTGATCATCGCGACGATCGATGATCATGACGCGGCGAGGATCTCGCCGTTCCGGGAGGCGGGCATCGAGGTCTGGCAGCTCGGCCGCGGCACGGTGCGGCTCGTCGAGCTGGTCGACCGGCTGGCCGGCCAGGGTTCGGGCCGGATCCTCTGCGAGGGCGGCCCGCGGCTGCACCACGGGCTGATCGCGGCGGGCCTGGTCGACGAGCTGGCGATCACGCTGGCGCCGACGGTCGTCGGCGGCGAGGGCCCGCGGACGGTGCACGGAGACTGGATCACTCCGGCTCCGGGCTACCGACCGGACAAGGTCCTGCTCGCCGACGACCAGACGCTGTTCCTCAGTTACGTCGCCGGCTGAGCGAACCGGGCCCGCTCGGCGGCCGACCCTTCAATACAGAACTCGTTGCCGGCCGGATCGGCCAGCTGCACGAAGCCGCTGCCATCGGGGTTCCGGTGGTCCGCGACCTGGGTCGCACCGAGTCGGAGGGCCCGCTGGACCGCCTCGTCCCGGGTCTCGTTCTCCGGTTCGAGATCGAGATGGACCCGGTTCTTCACGGTCTTGGGCTCCGGTACGGGAAGGAACAGGATCGCCGGGCCGCCGTCCGGCCCGATGATCACGGTCTCCGGGTCGTCCGGATGGTTCGGGTTGCCGGGTACGTCTCCGTACCCGAGCAGTTCGGCCCAGAACCTGCCGACGGCATAGTGGTCCGGCCCGGCGTCGAACGTGATCGTTCTGATCCTGACTGACATGCGAATCTCCTGGATTCAGGAGCGCGACCCGCCGCCGATCGTCAACGAGGCAAGGGAACGGCGGGGCTGCGCACGGTGATGGTGATCATGACTGGCGCACCTCCTTCCGTCCCGGGTGACGTGCCGTCCACTCTAGCCGGGCACCGCCCGGCCCGGCGAGGGGATTTACTTCTCGATCCGGTTGCCCTGCTCGTCCCAGTGCTCGGAGACCTTCTTGCTCGGCTGCACCCGCGGCGGTTCGCCCGGCATCTTCGGGTAGTCCGGCGGGTACGGCAGCTCGCCCAGACCATGATCACGTTCGTCGCGTTCGTACCACTCGAGAGCGGTGTCGATGCCGGCCGGTTCCGTTGCGTAGAAGGGCTTCCAGACATCACCGCGCTCCGCGAACCGGGTCCGCATCTTCGGCACCGTGAAGTCCTCGGGCGCCGCGTCGGGCAGCTCGTCCCAGGTCAGCGGCGCGGAGACCTGCGCGGTCGGCATCGGCCGGATCGAGTAGGCGGACGCGATGGTCCGGTCCCGCGCCATCTGGTTGAAGTCGATGAAGACCCGCTCACCGCGTTCCTCCTTCCACCAGTCGACGGTCACCTGCTTCGGCATCCGACGGGCCAGTTCGCGGCCGATCGCGATCACCGCGTGCCGGGCCTCGATGAACCCGTGGTCCGGCCGGATCGGGACGAACACATGCACGCCCCGCCCGCCGCTGGTCTTGCAGAACCCGGTCAGTCCGGCGTCGGCCAGCACCGACCGCAGTTCGGCCGCGGCGACCGCGGCGTCGGCGAAATCCGTGCCGGGCTGGGGATCCAGGTCGATCCGCAGCTGGTCCACCTTCTCGGTGTCGGCCCGGCTCACCGCCCAGGGGTGCCAGCGCAGCGTGCCCAGCTGGGCCATCCAGACGATCGTGGCCAATTCGGTGACACAGACCTGGGTCGCGGTCCGGCCGGACGGGAACGTGATCACCGCCGTCTCCACCCAGTCGGGCATCCCCTTCGCCGGCGCCCGCTTCTGGTAGAAGGCCTCACCGAACCGGCTCTCCCGGGTGCTCAGCTTCGCGTCCGGGCTGTATCCGCCCGGCCAGCGCTCCATGGTCACCGGCCGGTCCTGCAGCGCGGGCAGGAACCCATCGCCGACCGCGACCACGTAGTTGACGACATCGAGCTTGGTCAGCCCGACCTCGGGGAAGTAGATCTTGTCCGGGCTCGACACCCGGACCGTCCGCTCACCGATGCTCAACTCCGTCGCAGGCGTGGCCATGGCCACAGCATAGGAGGCCGGACCGTCAGCGCCCCGGACCAGGATCGGTCGGCACGGGACCTCAGGCGACGGTGCGACTCGTCCGCGCCGGACTGGACGAAGGCCCGGCAATCCGTTGAACTGGCCGGATGGAGAACCGACCGCCACCGCCGCATCCGGCCGACCCGCCGGCCGGTCCCTATCCCCCGCAGGGTCTCCAGCCGGGACAGGCTCCAGGACCACCCCCGTACCCGAACGCGCCGTACCCGAACGCGCCGCATCCGCAGAGCCGGGTCCAGCCGCCCGTGCCGTATCCGCCGCCCGTCCCTGCTCCCGCTCCCCCGGTCAAGCGGCGCCGGACGCGCACCCTCGGCGTGCTCGGCCTGATCATCGTGGTCCTCGCCACGGTGTTCACCTCCGCGGTCGGCCTCTGGCTGGTCGCGACCACGACGGGGCCGTTGGACGGCGACCCGAAGCCGGTCCCGCCGCTCGGGATCGGCCTGGCCGTCGGCGGCGTGATCATCGGCGTGGTCGGCTTCGTCCTCTCGATCGTCGCCACCGCGCAGGGCAGAGGCCGCGGCTTCGGCATCGCCGGGATCGTGGTCGGCGTGCTCGCGTATCCGATCATCGGGGTCGTCAGCGCCGGCGGCCTGCTCTACGCCTGGCGTTGATCGGGGAACCCGCCGCCGCGGCTAGAGCCTGTTGCGGTGACGTCGTCGAGCGGACGCCTTGACCGGCGATCCGGCCCGAAATGGAGGTCAACGCGTCCGCTGATTGAATGGGAAGTGGCACGCCCTCGCAGCTTGCTGTTGCTGCTGGATGGCGTCCACCTCACGACCCGACCGCTGTGATTTTCCGCCGCGACTGACCGGCCGAAACTCACTCCGGTCGTGTGCATCGAGCACGGGCAGGGCCTCAAGATCTTCGGCGATGGCGCCTACGGATGGAATTCTGCAACACCCTGAACACGCGGCCGGTTCTTCCCCGTCCCTAGAGCAACGCGCGCCAGCGGGACCGCTCCAGCAGCAGGGCGATGTACTCGTCGTTCGGATGACCGACCGCGTGATGACAGCAGTAGGCGAACAGGTAGAGGGGCAGGACGGTGTGTCGCTCCTCGTCCGGGAGGACCTCCCGCCCGTAGCCGTCGAGGAGCGCGTCCAGCGCCGGGTCGCCGTCCCACAACAGGACGCGGGCGAAATCCCAGCGAGGGTCGCCGACCTGCGCCTGACCGAGGTCGATGATCCCGCCGAAACCGTCCGGGCCGACGAGTACGTGGCCGCCCGAGAGGTCGCTGTGCAGCAGCCGACCGTCGGTCAGCTCGGCCAGCGCCGGGGCGGCCCTGGTGAGGCACCGGACCAGCCGGTCACCCGCCGATCGGTCCAGGAAGCCTCGGTCGACCAGCCACGCGACGCCGCGGTCCCGTGCCTCGTCCAGGTACGGACACCAGGCGGCCGCCGCTCCCCGAGCGGTCCCGGCCCGGGCCCGCAGCGGCCCGAAGCCGGGCAGCCGGATCTCGTGCAACCGGCGCAGTTCCGCGCCCGCTTCGGCCCAGCCGGCCCGGGTCGCCGGTTCCCTCGGGTCTCGGTCGGCCAGCGTCTCGCCCGGCAGCACCTCGGTGATCAGGCAGGTCGGATCGTCTGCGGCCGCGACCAACTCGGGAACGCGCAGGCCGGCCTCGCGGCAACGCCGGTGCGCCCAGGCTTCCGCCCGGATCGACTCCACGTCGTTGCGCCACTCCGGCCACTTGACCACGACGCGGCGGCCGTCGGGGAGTTCGGCGAACTTAGCGTCGGGACTCTCCGTCGGCCAGACCCGGACCGGTGCGGTGCCGAGCACCTGCCGGATCAGGTCGCGCGCCCTCCGTGCACCCGGCGTCCTCTGGTCGTACGGCAGTGGCACACCGGTCACGGTGCCAAACCGACGGCGCCGGCCGCCACCGGTTAACCGGCCCGGAATACCCTGGAGCGGGCCGCGGTTGACCGGGTGCGACACCCACGAGTGCGAGGAGGGCGACATGACGGAATCCGGACCGGCGAGCACGGTCGGCAAGGTGATCAAGTCCGAGGCCGAATGGAAGGCCCAGCTCTCGCCCGCCGAGTATCACGTACTCCGCCAGGCCGGCACCGAACGGGCGTTCACCGGCGAGTACACCGACACCAAGACCTCCGGCCTCTACCGCTGCCGGGCCTGTAACGCCGAACTGTTCCGCAGCGACACCAAGTTCGAGTCGCACTGCGGCTGGCCGTCGTTCTTCGCGCCGTTGGCCGAGGACCGGGTCCGCTACATCGAGGACGTCTCTCTCGGGATGCGGCGGGTGGAGGTCCGCTGCGCGGCCTGCGATTCCCATCTCGGCCACGTGTTCGAGGGCGAGGGTTACGACACCCCGACCGATCAGCGGTACTGCATCAACTCGATCAGCCTGACCCTGGAGCCCGACAGCGCCGACTGACCCCGGCGGCGCCGCCTGAGACCGGCGGCGGGCATGACATCCTGGTGCGCGTGACTCAAGATCAGGTTCACCGCGGCCGGACCCTTCGCCCCGGCCAGCGCGCCGAGCTCTGGATCGCCGAGCCGGCCGCGGGCCGGGTGCAGCGGATCGCCCAGTACACCGACCTGCTGATCGAGGCGCCGAACTGGCTCGCCGCCGACCGGCTGGTGGTGAACGGCGACGGCAGACTCTGGTCGGTCGACGTCGGATCCGGCGCGCTGAGCCCGATCCCGTTCGACGGGCTGCCGCCGATCAACAATGATCACGTACCGCATCCGGACGGGACGACGATCCTGCTCTCGGCCAACGACGGACAGCTCTACCGGGCGCCGTTGGCCGGTGGCCCCGCGACCAAGATCACCGACGATCCGGAGACGGCGCACTATCTGCACGGGGTGAGCCCGGACGGCTCGGAGTTGGCGTACGTCGAGCTTCCGCGCGGACAGTTCGGGGTGCCGGGCCGGCTAGCCGTGCTCCCGGTGACCGGCGGCGAGCGGCGCCTGATCGACGTCGGGGACGGCCACTGCGACGGGCCGGAGTATTCCCCGGACGGCGACTGGATCTTGATCAACTCCGAGTCGTTCACCGACGCCCCCGGGCACGCCCAGCTGGCCCGGATCCGTACCGACGGCACGGAATTCGAGCGGCTGCTCCGGTCCGAGCGGGTGGACTGGTTCCCGCATCTCGCACCACGCGGCGACCTGGCCTGCTACCTCAGCTTCCCCGCCGGGACCCTGGGCCATCCCGCCGACCAGCCGGTGGAGCTGCGGGTCGTCCGGACGCCCGACTGGGACGTCCCGATCATGGACCTCGCCCTGTTCGGCGGACAGGGAACGATCAACGTCAACAGCTGGGCGCCGGACGGCGAGCGGTTCGCGTTCGTCGCCTATCCCCTGGCCGCGGAACCGGCCAGCCAGGGCGTGGTGGTCCGCGCCTGATCACCATCGACGGCGGCGACTCTACCGCCGAGCAAGTAGA
Organism: Microlunatus parietis; assembly: GCF_013407955.1. Taxonomy (GTDB): domain Bacteria; phylum Actinomycetota; class Actinomycetes; order Propionibacteriales; family Propionibacteriaceae; genus Microlunatus; species Microlunatus parietis. Next base: position 167,773 of record NZ_JACCBU010000001.1, read on the forward strand.
TCCATGGAAGGCAACGTCAACCAGTATCTGCACGACATCGCGATTCCGGCGATCCCGGACGACCACCGGCTCTGGGTCGAGCAGGAACGCAACGTCTTCTTCCGCCCGCTGATGCTGAACACGGTGCTCGGCCAGTGGTGCAACCTGCTCAAGGTGACCCGGTCCGGCATCGTGTCCCGGCACCGCCATCCGGCCGCCGTCTTCGGGTACGTGATCAAGGGCACCTGGCACTACCACGAGCACGACTGGGTCGCCCGCGAAGGCCACTTCGTGTACGAGCCGCCGGGCGAGATCCACACGCTCGCCGTGCCGGAGGACTGCTCGGAAATGATCACGTTCTTCAACGTCACCGGCGCGATGATCTACGTCGACGCCGAGGGCCGGCAGACCGGCTACGAGGACGTCTGGACCAAGATCGAACTCTGCCGCGCGCATTACGCGAAGGTGGGGCTCGGCGCCGACTTCGTCGATCAGTTCATCCGCTGAGCAAGATCACCAGGCGGAGACGATCTCGGTCAGCTCGCGCCGCCGGCCGGTGAAGAACGGGATCTCCTCCCGCACGTGCAGCCGCGCCTTCGACTTGCGCAGGTCACGCATCAGGTCGACGATCCGGTGCAGCTCGTCGGCCTCGAAGGCCAGGATCCACTCGTAGTCGCCGAGCGCGAACGCGGCGACGGTGTTGGCCCGGACGTCCGGGTAGCCGCGCGCCTGCTGGCCGTGCTCGACCAGCATCGCCCGGCGTTCCTCGTCCGGCAGCACGTACCAGTCGTAGGAGCGGACGAACGGATAGACACACAGGTACGCCTTCGGGTCCTCGCCGGACATGAACGCCGGCACGTGCCCCTTGTTGAACTCGGCCGGCCGATGCAGCGCCACCTGGGACCAGACCGGCACCAGGCCGAGGTCGGACCGGCGCAGCGCGTGGTAGGCGTCCTGCACGGTCTCGATGTCCGGCGCGTGCCACCACACCATCAGGTCGGCGTCGGCCCGCAGCCCGGCGACGTCGTACCAGCCGCGGATCTCGAGATCGCGATCACCGACGGCCGCCGCCACCTGTTGCTCGACGTCGTTGGCCCGGGCCGGGCCGACCGGCTCGGGGGGACGGCGGAACACCGACCACATCGTGTAACGGATCGTCTCGTTGATCTCGCGTGCCTTCATGCCCTCGTCCCTGTCGATGATCGATCGTTCATGATCGTTTCCGCGGCGGCCAGCCCGCTGCCGATGCAGGCCGCGATCCCGACGCCGTCCAACAACGCGCCGCAGACGGCGAGGCCCGGCTGCGCGCCGACCGCCGCGCGCAACCGCCGGACCAGGTCGACGTGCCCGACCAGATACTGCGGCAGCCCGCCGCCGAACCGGGTCACCGCGTGCGTGATCAACTCGGTGCCCGCCCAGCCCGGCACCAGGTCCCGCGCCTCGGCGTACGTCCGGGCCGCCAGCCGCTCGTCGTCCAGCTGCAGCAGCCGTTCCTCACCGATCCGGCCGACGCTGGCCCGGATCACCGCGGCGCCGGCACCCCAGGCCGCGCGCGCCGCGTCGGCCACCCAGTCCCACTTGAACGAGGAGTGGGTGAACGCCTTGATCGTCGGCAGCTCCCCCGGTGGCACCAGCGCGCCCGACCCGTCGCCGGTGAACCCGCGGACCACCAGGGTGACCACCGCCATCGACGCGTACGGCACCCGGGCGACCTCCTCGACGACCGGGCCGGCCAGTCCGTCGAGCAGCCGGCTCAGCGGCGCGGCGGGCACCGCCAGGACGACGGAGTCCGCCTGCAGGACCTCGGCGCCCTGAGCCCGTCGAAGGGCCAGGGGAGAAGTCGTCGCCGCCCCGACCGTGAGCCGGTAGCCGGACCCGGCCCGCTCCAGGTCCCGTACGGTGGCACCGGTCCGCAGCTCGACCCCGGACCGTTCAAGATCAGCGACGAGCGCCGGCAGCAACCCGGAGACGCCGCCGGGCAGCCCGGCGAACACCGGTCCGCCGGCGACGCCGCTGCCCGCCGCGACCAGGTCCGCGGCATGCCCCAGCAGTGAACCACCGGCCCGGGCCCGCTCGTACAGGGCGCGGTTCACCGCTTCGAAGGACAGCTCCCGGGCCCGTCCCGCGTACACCCCGCCGAGCATCGGCTCCAGCAGCCGGTCGGTGACGGCCGGGCCGAAGCGGGCGTCGACGTACGCCCCGATCCCGATGTCGCCCGCCAACGCCGGGGCCGGCAGCTCCGGCTCCCGCCGGGCCCGAGCAAGATCATCGGGCTCCAGCAGCTCGGCCAGACCGTCCAGGTCGACCGGGATCCCCATCGCCTGCCGCGGCAGCGGCTGCAGCCGCCCCTTGATCAACAACTTCGAGGATGCGCCGGTCGGATGGACGATCGGCAGGCCCAGTTCCGCCACCAGCCGCACCGCCTCGGGGCGCCTGGCCAACAGGGATTCCGCTCCGCCGTCCAAGGAAACCCCGTCCGGTGCCACGGAGATGATCTTGCCGCCGAGTCGCGGCGCGGCCTCCAGGACCAGCACCGAGCGACCGGCCCCGGCCAGCGCGCGGGCAGCCGTCAGGCCGGCGACACCGCCGCCGACGACCACGACCCTGCCGTTCATGCGTTCAAGATCAATTCGTGCCGGCGAAGGCCGGGGCGGTGGCCCGCAGCGCGGGGCCCTCGGCATGCACCAGGTCCACGATCCGGCCCAGCACGGCCGGGTCCGCGGTGGGCGGGACGCCGTGGCCGAGGTTGAAGATGTGCCCGGGCGCCGCGGCACCGGAGGTGATCACGGCACGGACCCGGTCGGCCAGCACCGGCCAGGGCGCCGACAGCAGCGCCGGGTCCAGGTTGCCCTGCACGGCGTAGTCCGGCCCGATCCGGCGGCTCGCCTCGGCCAGCGGCACCCGCCAGTCCACGCCGACCACGTCGGCACCGGCCTCGCCGAACAACCGGAGCAGTTCACCGGTGCCGACCCCGAAGTGGATCCGGGGCACGTCGAACTCGGCCAGCTGGGTGAACACGCGCGCCGAGTGCGGCAGCACCGAGCGCTCGTAGTCGGCGGCGGACAGGCTGCCGGCCCAGGAGTCGAAGAGCTGGATCGCCGAGGCACCCGCCTCGATCTGCACCCGAAGGAACATGGCCGACAGGTCGGCCAGCCGGGTGCACAGCACGTCCCAGAGCGCCGGCTCGGAGACCATCAGCGCCTTGGTCTTGGCGTAGTCCTTGCTCGGCCCGCCCTCGATCAGGTAACTGGCCAGGGTGAACGGGGCGCCGGCGAAGCCGATCAGCGGGGTGCGGCCGAGTTCGCGGACCAGCTGGGTGACCGCCTCGCTGACGTACGAGACGTCGGCGGGTTCCAGCGGCCGCAGCCGGTCCAGGTCGGCCCGGCTGCGGATCGGTTCGGCGATCACCGGGCCGGTGCCGCTGACGATCTCCAGGTCGATCCCGATCGCCTTCAGCGGCACCATGATGTCGGAGTAGTAGATGGCGGCGTCGACCCCGTACCGACGCACCGGTTGCAGCGTGATCTCGGTGACCAGGTCGGGCCGGGCGCAGCTCTCCAGCATGCCGATGCCCGCCCGGACCTGGTGGTATTCGGGCAACGATCGACCGGCCTGCCGCATGAACCAGACCGGGACGCCGGTCTGCCGCCGGCGGCACGCCGCCAGGAATTCCGATTCCGTCGGGGACACGCTGGCATCTTGTCACGCCGCCGAAGACCGCGTGCGACCGCGTCCGGGCCGACCTTACGGCGCGTCGAAAACGGATCACCGGGGTGCGCTGACATAAGGTCACACACGTGGGAGCAAAGACGGAACCCGCCTCGTTGCCGGCCCCTTTCGGCCGCGCGGTGCAGGACCTCAGAGCGGCTTCGTGGCGCCCCGAACTCGTCGTCACCGAGATCGGTGCCCCGCAGCGTATCGCACCGTACGCGGTCGCGATCACGGCCGATGTGCTGAGCGGCGGCGAGGAGGTCGGCAGCGGCCGGCTGGTGCTGCTGCACGACCCGGCCGGCAATCCGGCCTGGGACGGCACGTTCCGCTGTGTCACCTTCGCCCGGGCCGACGTCGATCCGGAGATGGTCACCGATCCGCTGCTGGCCAAGGTCGGCTGGTCCTGGCTGATCGACGCCCTGCAGGCGCACCAGGCGGACTTCGGCGCGCCGAGCGGCACGGTCACCTCGGTGCACAGCGAGTCGTTCGGTGGGATGGAGGACGAACCGGCCCGCGCCGAGGTCGAGATCCGGGCCTCCTGGACGCCGCAGCTGGACGACGGTACCGGACTGTCCAGACATCTGGCTGCGTGGAGTGAACTACTCTGTACGACGGCGGGGCTGCCGCCCCTGCCCGCCGGTGTGGTGCCGATCCCGTCCCGGCGCAAGCCGCAGAATCGACCCTTACGGAGACGGTGACGACCACGACACCCGGCGCAGCCGGCCCGGCCCGACCCTTGTCGGACACCGACGGCGATCCGACGGACTCGCCCGACGTCACCGTACTCACCCGCCCTGCGGAGGGTGCGCCGCCGATCGTGGCGACACCGGACCGGCTCGAGGAAGCCATCGCGTCGCTGCGGTCAGGCTCCGGGCCGGTGGCGGTGGACGCCGAGCGGGCCAACGGCTTCCGGTACAGCCAGCGCGCCTATCTGATCCAGCTGCGCCGCGAGGGTTCCGGGACCTGGCTGATCGATCCGATCCCGTTCGGTGACCCGGCCGACCTGTCCCCCGTCGCGGACGCGATCACGGACGCCGAATGGGTGATTCACGCGGCGAGCCAGGACCTGCCCTGCCTGAACGAGGTACGGATGCTGCCGCGGCAGTTGTTCGACACCGAGCTGGCCGGTCGGCTGCTCGGCTACCCGCGGGTCGCCCTCGGCACCATGCTGGAGGAACTGTTCTCGATCCGGCTGCTCAAGGAGCATTCGGCGGCCGACTGGTCGACCCGACCGCTGCCCGCGGACTGGATCACCTATGCCGCGTTGGACGTGGAGTTGCTGGTCGGGCTGCGGGACCGGCTGGCCGAGCAGCTGGACGAAGCGGGCAAGAGCGAGTGGGCCCGGCAGGAGTTCGACGCGCTGATCGCCGGCGCCTCGGTGCCGCCGGAAGCCCGGCCCGACCCCTGGCGCCGTACCTCCGGCATCCACAAGGTCCGCAGCCGCCGCGGCCTGGCCGTCGTCCGGGCGCTCTGGCAGACCCGGGACGCGATCGCGGCCGAGCTGGACCGGGCGCCGGGCAAGGTGCTGACCGACCTGTCGATCGCCGAGGCCGCCGGCGACCAGTCCCTGACGCCGCGTTCGTTCCGCGGCATCGGCGGGTTCCGGCGCCGGCTCGCCCGCCAGTACGAGGCGGACTGGTCGGACGCCATCGCCGCCGCGCTGGCGCTGCCCGAGGCCGACCTGCCGCCGATGCACATCACCTCCGACGGGCCGCCGCAAGCCCGGCTCTGGGCGAGCCGCGATCCCGTCGCGGCGAAGCGGCTGGCCCGGGTCCGGGAGGCCCTGGCCAAGCGCGCCGCGGCCCTCGACCTGCCGGCCGAGAACCTGCTCACCCCCGAGTACGTCCGCCGGCTGGCCTGGCGGCCGCCCGAGCCGGTCAACGAGGAGGCCGTCGACGCCGCGCTGGCCGGCTACGGTGCCCGGGCCTGGCAGCGCGAGCTCGCCGTACCGCTGATCACTCCCCTGCTCACGCCCTGAGCCTCGGCTCAGGCGAACTCAGCGGCGTGCTCCCGGGCCCACTGCGCGAACGTCCGCGGCGGCCGGCCGGTGACCCGCTCGACCGTGGGCAGCGGGGTCCGCCCCACCCACGGTGTGGTCCGGCCCATCTCCAGGAAGAAGTCGATCGACTCCTGGTCCAGTCCCTGGTCCCGCCAGCCCGCGACCGCCTCCGCCTCGGTCAGCTCGACGTACTCGATGGTCCGGCCGAGCGCCTCGCCCAGCTGCCGGAGCTGTTCCCGCACGGTCAGCGCCTCCGGCCCGCTGAGCAGGTACGTCTGCGCGGCATGACCCTCCTCGATCAGCGCGGCCGCGGCCACTGCGGCGATGTCGTCCTCGTGGATGATCGCGCCGACGCTGTCGCCGAACGGTTCCCGGATCGGCTCGCCGGCCCGGACCGCCGGGGCCCACTGGCGGGCGTTGGCCATGAAACCGACCGGCGCGATGATCGTCCACGGCAGCGGCCCCGTCTGGACCGCGTCCTCCATCGGCCCGGAGTGCCCATTCTGCAGCAGCGTCACTCTGGTCACGCCGGCCTGTTCGGCCAGCCGGAGCAGCTCCGGCCCGGTGCCCAGCGCCGCCCCGCCGCCCGCTCCGCGCGGACCGTCGAAGCCGATCAGATGGGCCGCGGTCACCCCCTGGAGCGCGTCGCTCAGCGTGCTCGGAGCGGCCAGATCGCCGGCGACCCGCTCCACGGCCGCCGGCAGGTCTGCGGTCGCCGGGTCGCGGGTCAGCGCCCGTACCTGCTGCCCTCGGTCGAGCAGGGCACGGACCAGGCTGCGACCGACGGTCCCGGTCGCTCCGGCCACGAGAATCGTCATCGGGTGTCCTTTCTGTTCGTTCGGTTGTCCTGGTCCGGAGCCTAGAATCGATCGCGGAACGTTTCCTTCCGCGATCGGAACGAGAATCTGATCATGACGTCGACCTCGGCCCGGCTGCTGACCCTGCTCGGCCTGCTCGAGTCCTCCCGCGCCTGGAGCGGCCCCGAGTTGGCGGACCGGCTCGGCGTGACCACCCGTACGGTCCGTACCGACGTCGAGCGGCTCCGCGACCTCGGCTATCCGGTGCAGGCGGTCTCCGGAGTCGGCGGCGGCTATCGGCTCGGGGCCGGGGCCGTGCTGCCGCCCCTGCTGCTCGACGACGAGGAGGCGGTGGCGATCGTGCTCGGCCTGGTCGGCGTCGCCGACGGCTCGGTGACCGGGATCGAGGAGAGTTCGGTCCGGGCGTTGACGAAGCTGGACCGGATCCTGCCGCCCCGGCTGCGGGCCCGGGCCGCCGTGCTGCGGGACAGCACGACGACCGTGCGCCGGGCCGACCCGCGGATCGATCCCGCGACGATCACGGCGATCGCCAACGCCTGCCGGGACCACCAGGGCCTGCGCTTCGACTACACAACGGTCGAAGGGGTGACCGCGCTGCGCCGTGTCGACCCGCAGCGGCTCGTCCACCATCGCCGCTGGTATCTCGTCGGGTACGACACCGACCGGGACGACTGGCGGACGTTCCGGCTGGACCGGATCCGGCTGCGGACGCCCGGCGGGCCAAGGTTCCGGCCCCGGCCGGATCCGGACGGCGACGCGGCCACCTATCTGGCCAGGGTGTTCGGCGAGCACGCGCGGCGGGTCCAGGTCACCGTCACGCTCGAGGTGCCGGCCGCCGAGGTGATCGGCTGGATGCGGCCCGAGTGGGGCGAGGTGACGGCGATCGATGAGCGGAGCAGCCAGTTCCGGACCGCCGCCGACTCGTACGAACTGGCGGCGATCAGCATCGGGCTGATCGGCGTCCCGTTCCGGGTCGTCGAGCCGCCGTCGTTCGCCGACTACGTGCGCGCCATGGGGCAGCGGCTGCTCGACGCCGCCGAGGCGCCGTGACGTCAGCGTCGGCGCGCGACCCGCTGGGGAGCGGGATGGCTTGCCACGCCGTTGTTACTCGTGAGTACCTCCGTTGCCCTGTCCAGGTAACGAAGATTTCTTCGCTGCAAGCCGCTCGGCGCCGTAAACTTGATCTTTCCCCCTTGCGCAAGGTGGCCTGACCGTTCTCAAGATCACAAGGGGCTACCGAACAATGTCTGTTCTAGACGCATGGGCTGAGTACATGACCGCCACCGGGGCATCCCCCGCAACGGTCGCGACGCGGATCCGATCGATCCACTCGTTGATGAAGACAGCCGAAGTGACCAACCCGTTGACCCTGACACGGATGCACGTGCTCACCTGGCTGGCCAGGCCGCGGAAGCCGTGGACGAAGGTCACCTACTGGCGAAGCTTGCGGGCGTTCGATCAGTGGTTGACAGAGTTTGATCTTGGGGATCTTCAACTGACGAAGGGAATCCCGCGTCCGAAGATCCCCGATCCGATCGCGCGGCCGATCACCGATGAGGCGGTGAACGCGCTACTCAAGGCGAGGTTGTCGCGGCGGGCTGCGGCGTACGTCCGGCTGGCGCTGTTCCAGGCGTTGCGGGTTCACGAGATCGCGAAGATCCGCGGTGAGGAACTCGACCTGGCCGCTGGCTGGCAGACCGTGGCCGGGAAGGGCGGGGTCGTGAAGCCGATCCCGATCCATCCGGAGATCGAGAAGCTGGCCGAGTCAATGCCGGAGTACGGGTGGTGGTTCCCGTCGCCGATCCGGACGAATGATCATGTGTCGGCGGTGACGGTGTCGCAGACGGTCGGGAACGCGTTGCGCTCGGTGGGCTGCCGGGCGACGGCGCACCAGCTGCGGGACACGGGGGCTACTCGGTTCCAGCGGCAGGTGAAGGACATCCGAGTCACTCAGGCGTACCTGCGGCACAAGTCGTTGGCGTCCTCGATGAAGTACACCGAGGTCGACAACGTCACGTTGTTGAACGGGGTCCGTGCGTTGCATTGGAACCCGATCGTTGGGGATATCCATCCTGTGGAAGGGAAAGCGTCATGATCAACAGCACGGTGTCGCGGCGGGGGCTGCTCGGCCTGATCGGGGTCGGTGTGGTCGCCGGGCTGGTTGGGGTTGAGCAGGCGCACGCTGCCGGCGTAGCGCGGTGGAACCGGACGACGGTCCACGTTGAGAACCTGCTCGGGTCGGCGTGGCCGGTCCGGGCCGCGGCCGAGGCTTGGGACGACTCGTCCGCGTTGGACCTGGTCGCGGTCGAGGGGCCGGCGCCGATCCGGGGGACGTCGATCATCACGGTGAAGTGGGGCCAGCTGCCGACCGGGACGTTGGGGTACTGCTCGACGTCGAAGGATGGTTACGGCCGGTACAAGCGGGCGGTAATCACGATCAACGACAGGATCGTGAAGTCGTACCCGTACCAGTTGAAGGTGATGTTGGTGCGGCACGAGATCGGGCACGCGCTCGGCTTCAACCACACGACGAAGCGGGACGTGATGAACCAGTCGATCAACAGCGCGGGGTCGCCGCTGCTCGGCTACTACCACCTGGACACCCTGCGACGGGTGTACGGGTCATGAGCGCCGAGACGGAGGCAGAGGACCTGACCAAGCTCGATGCGCTGGAGTTGTCACAGCGGCTGCAGTTGGCGCGGATCGATCGGGACGGGTGGGCCACGTCCGTGGCTGACTTCGCGCTGGACGGCAACGAGGATCTGCTGCCGTTCGCCCTGGCCCACTATGCCGAGGCGAAGACCGCCGAGGCGGTGTTGGCCGCCGAGAACTCTCGGCGGTGCGACGAGTACCGGCGGCAGGGCCTGATCTAGAACGACGCTCGGCGGGAGGGGTGGAGCCCTCCCGCCGAGCTACCCCGGTCCGGACTCCCCCGGCCGGGGCCAACCGACCGACTTACGAGGAGTCGATCAGCCATGCATCACCCTACCGATGACCCGAGAGAGGTACGGGCCTTCTGCACCAACTGCGGCAGGTCCCTGCCCGATAGCCGGGTCGCCCGCTGGAACAGATGGTTCTGTGACGAAGGGTGCGCCCGGTACTGGCAGGACAGGAAGGGCCGGCGGTGATCCCGCGACGGCGCCGGCCGGGCGACGATCCCCGACCCCGGCAGATCGATTGGGGTCTGCTGCTGCTGCTCATCATCGCGATCGAGTTGGCCGCCTGCCTGATCACGTTCGCGCTGATCTTGATCAACACCACCAACTGAGAGGAACCAACCAGAGATGTCAACCATGATCCCGCCGCCGCCGCAGCAGTTCGTCCAGCCGCCGAAGCGGAAGCGGTTCGGGTGGCTCGCGCTGATCATCGCCGTGGCGTGCTCGCTGGCTGTCGGGTCGTGCACGGGCGCGTTGGCCCGCGGCGGCAGCGGTACGGCCGGCGTGCCGGCGCCCACCGTGACTAAGACGGTAACGGCCAAGGCTGCACCGGCCGAGAAGCCCGCCGAGGAGGAGAAGCCGACCGAGCCGGCCGAGGAACCGGAGGAACCGGCCGGGCTCGCTGACGGCACGTACGAAGTCGGCGTCGACGTCGAGCCGGGCCGGTACAAGACCGTGGTCCCGGACGACTCGTTCGGCTGCTACTGGGCCCGACTGAAGGACGACAGCGGCGAGTTCGAGGCGATCATCGCGAACGAGAACGGCGAGCCGGGATCGCGCATGTCCGTGACGATCAAGAAGTCTGACGGGTTCTTCGAGTCGCGCAACTGCGGCGAGTGGAAGCGGTCGGACTAGGCCGACTCGGCGGCGTAGATCGCGTCACCGATCGAGGTCCCGAACGGCACGAACGCGACCCGCATCGTTCGGCGCCCGACCCGTAGTTGGTCGGCCTCGTCGCTCGACGCGCAGGGGATGGTCTCGTCGTCGTCGTACGCGATCCACACCCCACCGCGGGGGCCGCTGTCGACGTGGCCCCGGTACCGTCCCGCATCGGTCGTCATCTGGCCAGTGTGCCGGTAGAGTCCGGCCCGTGTCGACACCGTGAGGTTGGGCTTTCCGCAGGGCCCGGCTGCACGTCGAAGCCGCCCCATCCTCACAGGTGGGGCGGCTTCACCTTTGTCACATCGGTACCGGGTCGGTCGTCCAGGTGGTTGGGCGGCCGACCCGGTACGCACGTCTGGGCGCCAGCCGTTGGATCAGCCGCGGGATCGTCGAGGGCCCGTCGGCGTGATCGACCAGGGACGGCCAGGTGTAGGCGACCGAGTGGCCGGCGGTCTCGGCCCACCGGGAGATCCGTTCGTCGTACGGCCGGCTGATCCGGCGGACCGCGGCCAGCATGTCGCCGATCAGGTCGGTCCGGATCGCGACGGCCACGCCCCAGTACAGCCGGGGCGCGGTGATCCACGCCGAGCCGGTGTCGTTGGCTGCGGCCATGGCGCGGCGGGCCGGCTGGACGGTGGCCGGCGGGTAGTTCGTGCCGAGGTAGAACGAGACGACCGGGGCGGGTGCGGCGGCGAGCGCGGCCGGGGCCTGGCGGGCGATGTCCGCGACCGGCAGTGCGTCGTCCTGCATCACCACGTGCCAGGCCGCGGCGGGGTCGTAGGCGGCCCAGCAGCGGTCACCGTTGGCGTTCTCCCCGACCTGGTCTTCGTCGAGCCACAACCGGCCGCCGAGCGCCCACGCGAGCGCGGTTGCTTCCCTCGACCGCGACGGGTGCCCCATCACGGCCCAGCTGATCATGCCGGTACCGCCGCGTTGCGGGCCCGCCACGCTGCGTACCGGGGATCGTCGGTGAACTTGTCCCGGCCGTACAGCCGGTTGAACAGGTCCACCTGACCCCATGTCAGCGCGTCGCGGTCGGTCGAGCTCGCGCTGCTGCGGAGGGTGGCCGATACCAGGTGCCGGACCCGGGCGGCCGGGACGATCATCGGGTCCACGCCGGCCGCGACGCACTGTTCGAGCACGGCGTCGTCGCAGCACCAGAACCGCAGCCGTTCGTCGAACCCGCCGATCTGCTGCCACAGCTTCCGGGTGATCATGTAGCACCAGCCGGACAGGTGGCGGCCGTTGACGCGGCCGGTCTCGTTCCCGTCGAGGTCCCGCTGCCGGTGATCGCCGGGGTTCAGCGGGGACACGATCGGGTGGCCGGCGGCGAGCAGCTGGTGCAGCCAGCCGTCCTCGAAGACCAGGTCGTTGTTCGCGATCATGATCCACTCGGCCGAGCCGAGCCGGGCGCCGCGGTTGGCGAACTCGTTGAAGCCGAACGGTTCGGGCGCGTGCACGGTCTCGGCGCGCTGGTACCGGACCTGCTGCTGCTCGAGCACGATCACCCGCACCGGCAGGGTGTTGGCGCCGGCGAGACAGGTATCGATCGTGTGCTGCGTCATCCGGCGCAGCCGAGCACCGGTGGCGTTCGACAACACCACGACGTCGACGATCGGCGGCTGGTCGGGCCGGGTCCGGATCACGCCGCGGCGGTGCTGCTGCGTCTCGGTGGTCTCGTCGCTGTAGTCGTAGTGGTACAGCACCCGGTCGATCGCGTGCTCGGTCCGCAGGTGTGGCAGCAGCAGCCGGGAGTATGCCGAGTCCTCGCCCCTGATCAGGTTCGGGAACGTCGCCTGCAGCGCGACCTCGCGCCGGATGCAGCAGATGTGGTTCGGCAGCCGCCGGTACTCGGTCGGGGTGTTCAGGTCCCGCCCGAACGCCTTCGAGTACCGGCAGATCTTCGGCGGGCCGCCGTTGATCGTCACGGACGCCAGGAACGTGATCACGTCGACCCCGGGGTTGGCGTCGATCGCGGCAAGCACCGACGTGATCAGGTCGGGTTCGATCCGGTCGTCGTCGTCGATGAACTGGACGTACTCGCCCCGGGCGGCGTCGACCATGACGTTGCGTTTCTCGCCGAGCATCATGGCCTTGTTGTCGGTCAGGATCATGATCTCGACCCGGGCCCGGTCGGCTTCCGGCAGCGCGTCGTACTGGGGCCAGATCTGGTCTTGGATCGCCCGGCCGAACGTGCGGTAGCGGGTGTTGGTCGAGCAGGTCAGCAGGGATAGCGCGACGCCGCCCGCGGGGGTGCGGGCGGCGTCGCTGGGCGTGCTGGTCATGCCTCAGCCGGTGGGTCGAGGTCGACGTCGCGGACGGTGCCGGGCGTCGCTTCCTGCCGGCCCTGGCGCAGCGCTGCCCGCTCGCGGGACCGCGCCCTGGCTTCCGGCGTCACCCACTGCCGGGTGATCAGCGCGATAATCAGCAGGCCGACCGGGCCGATGGCGGCCATGATCGCGTCCTGCTGGTCCTGCGTGAGCGGCAGGTTGAACGCCACCAGGACGCCGAGCACCGCGGCAACCGCCGCGCCGATGACTCCGAGGATGACTGCGGGTTCCTTGTTCATGATCAACTCCTCACCTTGAATCCGTTCCGTTTGCCGAGCCGCTCGAGTGACTTCCGGCCGGGGATGCCGTCGGAGTCCTTCCCGCGGTAGCTGCCGCCGGCCTTGGACTCCTGCCACTTCGAGTACGCCTTGACCGTGAGCGACCCGAACGACCCGTCGCGGGCGTACCGGGCCGACAGCAGACCCTCGGCCTTCAGCGCGGCCTCGACGATCTTCACGTCGTCGGCGGCGCCCGGCGTGGTGCCTCCCTGCTTGCGGTCGGTGTCGCGTTCCGCAGCCTCGATCAGCTGCGACAGATCCACGACCTTGACCGCGGATCCGCCGCCACCGCCGGCGACCGGCGGCGCCACGTACGCGCCGGTGCCGAAGAACACGTGCACGTGATCTTCGTGCTTGCTCGCCCCGCGGTAGTCCTCCCACCGGCCAGACTTCCCAGGGCTGGTCGACCGAATGTGCTCGTCCCAGATGACCCACTTGACGCCGAGCCGCTTCCGGTTCTTCCACAGGTAGCTGGCAATCAGGTTGCCGACGACCATCCCGAGCCCGGGTCCGGTGATCATGAAGTCCAGCGCACGGCCGGTCGGGTGTTCGGAGCCGGACGACCCCATGCCCCAGATCCGGGTCAGCTTGTAGCCCTTGCTGGCCACGTAGTCGACGATCTCTTCGGCCCGCGATCGGGTGGCCTTGGTGACCTTGCCCATCTTGTCGTAGACGCCCATGGCTCAGGCCTCGTCTTCCTCGTCCGGGTCGTCCTCGCCCGACTCGGGGTCGTGGTCCAGGTCTTCGTCCTCGGGGGTGACGTCGCCTTCGTCGGGCATCACGTCGTCGTCGTGATCGTGCTCGGTCATCGGGTTTCCTCTCCGGTTGGTGGTGGCGGGGTGACCGTCACCGTTTCGGTGGGGCCTGGTGCCGGCTGGCACGGGCCCGCGTCTTCGGTGGTGCCGTCGGTGTAGGTGATGCGCCAGCGGCCGTCCAGGCACTTGGTGCCGTCCTCGGCGATGCCGCGGCCCGGTGGGCCCGGGCTGCCGGGCGCGCCGTCTTCGCCGTCCTGGCCGTCTTTCCCGGGTGGTCCGGGCTCCCCGGTCGGGCCGGGCGGCCCCGGGCTGCCAGGGGCGCCGTCCTGCCCGTCCTGGCCGTCCTCACCGGGGGGCCCTGGCACAGTCGAATCCGCACCGGGTACGCCAGGTGGCCCACTCGGCCCAGAGTCGCCATCTGGACCAGGCTTCCCCGGCGCCCCGGGTTTTCCCGGCGGCCCCGATGGGCCGGGCGAACCGTCCTCGCCGGGCTCCCCGGGCGGCCCTGGCGGTCCCGGCGGACCGGACGGACCAGCAGGGCCAACCATCGGGGGCGCCGGCGGAGTCGGCGGCGGCTCAACAGGTTGCTCGCCGGCCGCCCTGAGCCGGTCGTTCGCCTCGGTGATCGTTCGTCCCTGCGCCTCGATCGCACGGGCCTGAGCGTCGAGCCGGAACCACATCGTGGCCAGCAGCGCCAGCAAGATCAACGACGCGGCGGCCGCCACCACGCCCATGATCACCGACGCCCTAGGCGTCAACAGAACTTTCGGCATCGTCGTCACTCCCCGGGGTGGAGTCCTGGCCGGCGATCGTCCGGAGGTAGCGCCGGACCCGCGGCGGCAAGAGATCGAGCGCGCCCTTGGACTCGAGCGTGTCGAAGATGATCAGCAGCATCGAACGGTCCGTGGTGCGGCTGGCCGTAGCTTTCTGATACGAAGCCAGCGCCGCGATCACACCGGCGGCAGCACCGCCGAGACCGACGACCAGCCCCGTCAGCAATGTCAGGTCCACCCGCCGCCCTCCTGATCATGACCCGCCGTTCGGGTTGCCGCTGGACATGTTGAGGTCAAACCGCCAGCGGCCGCCGGTGTAGGTGATCGTTCCGCCCTCGACGAACCCCGATGCGAGCTCGACGGGCATCCATTCCGGCAGGTCGGTGATCGTCAGCCAGGACCCTGGCCGGCGCGCCGAGTTGAGCAGCAACATCAACAGCCGCTGCGCGTTGCCGTCGGTGTTGTCCACGTGCTTGGTGTCGAACTCCACTCCGGACAATCCCCAGTCCGACGCCCGAGCAGACTGCAGCACATGGTCACCGGTCCGTTGGGCCGCGGGAAGTGAGGAGAATTCCGTTGCGAGGTTGAGGTTCCGCGCCCCGTAGATCGCGGACGCGACCAGGTCGACCCGCGACTCGGTGCGCTCGATGAACGACGAATCAGGTTGGATCTGCTGCCAGGTGACCGCGGCCACCGTGATCACCTGATCGGCGGCCTGCGTGATCGCGATCTTGGAAGCGTCCATGTTGCAGGCCGACAGCTGGCCGACCGGGCCCGACCAGCCGGACCACCGGTTCAGCGTGTTCTCGATCCAGGCGTGGTTGCGGGCCCCGGGGACGCTGATCGGCCATACCGCCCCCAGCACCATGGAGGCGTAGTCGCGCAGCAGACCGAGCGCGGGCTGTGCATCGACGTCGCGCGGGATGACGAGCTCCCAGTTGAGCAGGTCGCGCGATACCGAGAAGTCGGTCACGGGCAGCGGGATGAGGTCGATGATCCGGTCAATCCGGGCGTCGCTCGTCTCGCTCGGCCACGGCTCGTCCCCCACCACGACGTTCTCCACCTCGGCGATCTCGCCCGTGGCGGTCACGTCCAGTTCGATTGCGCCGCGGCCGGTCGCCTTCACCACGGTCAGGTCGGTGACGCGGCCGGCCCAGACCTGCACACGCTCGGTAGCCAGCGGTGGCGCCGTATAGGTGATCGCGTCCACGTCGGGCATACCGCCCGCGAAGTCCCGACTCTCAGGGAACACGGTCAGCGCGAACACCGGCCACCGCGGCAGCGCCGGGATCGACGCGTTGCGGACCGTGCCGGTGTAGGTCTCCCAGTTCCCGGTGCCGGTGATCGTCCGTGCGAGCGCGCCGTCGACGGTCATGTTGATGGTTTGGCCGTCGACCGTGGACGCGGAGAAACCGCGTGTGGAGAACGAAGCCGTGGTGCCAGCCGGCAGCCGGGCCATGAACGAGTAGGTCCAGACCTCGTTCGGTTGGAGCGGGCGCAGGTTTCGCATCCAGGGACGCCCCCACTGCGCCGGCGGGAACAGGTACCGGGCCCGGGTGTTGTCGTTGTCGAGCAGCGCGGACCGCGATCCCTGGCCGACCGGGAACCCGCTGCCCGTGTCGTAGATGCGCACGGTTGCGTTGGTGCTGGTGGCGTTGTAGCGCTCGGTGCTGGTTGAGGCGTTCGCCGTGCCGGTCCACGCGTAGGTGTAGCCGGGCCGGGCGGTCGTCCCGTCGAAGTAGACGTCCAGCGCCGAGCCTTCCTGGATCAGCAGCCCGTCGACCCACATCACGTCCGCCGCGAACGAGGACCCGTTGCAGACGCTGATGATGCACTGGGTGACGTCGACGGCCACGGTGAACGTCAGGGATAGCCGGTACACGCCGGCCGCGTTCGGTGCGGGGGCCGACCGGGCGACGATCGTGGTCGCACCGCCGGTCGCCTGGTGCAGCCGGATCCGCCGCGCGTCGGTATTCAGGGTCCCGATCTGGGCCGCGGTAAGACGGATGTACACCGACACGGTGTAGGTCTTCCCGGTCTCGAACGCCGTCATTCCACTGCCACCCAGCGGGAAGACGGCCGACAGGTTGCTCGACCCGTTCGGTGTGATCGAAAGCGACGTCGAGCCGAACTGCGCCCAAGCATTCGAAATCGCCAGCGTGGCCGAACCGCCAGCCGTCTTACCGCTGGTCGTGGTGAAACTCGGATCGGTGGCCAGGTTGGTCCGTTTCAGCGCGGACGGCAGCGTCTCCAACGCCCACCAGCTGTCCAGCAGCTCGCCGCCGGAGGTCCCTGCGCTCTCGAACCCCTGGTTCATCACGACCTGCGGCTGCGGGTCCGGGTTCGGCGCTTCGGCGAACACGTCGACCTTGGACCCGACATGGATCGTGTCGACGATCGGCTGCGGATTCGTCCGCTGGTCACGGAGCCGGAACGACGCCGAGCCCGCATCAGGCTGATCCCACGCACCGGGCCGGCCCCAGGTCATCGTCAGCGGATCGAGGATGGTGGGTGCGCCGGCGAACAATGCTTCCCGGGTGCAGGCGATCGGCTGACCGTCGATCAACACCTCGCATGTGGCCGATGCTCGCTCGGCCATCAGCGGGCCCTCCGGTTCACCTTGACGCCGCCACGGTTCCGGTCGTACCGGTCAAGCAGGCTGATGACCTGTCGGGCCACCGCGTCGGGATCGAGCGCGCCGTCGATGTTGATCACGACCGTCGGTGCGTCCTTGGCCTTGGTCAGGTCGGACCACTGGCTGCCGGTGAGTACGGGTTCGGGGCCGCCGGTGCCGTTGTAGGCCAGCGTGAACCCGGGCTGCAGCATGCCGCCCGAGTCGAGGGTGACGCCACGGGCCCGCATCACCGTGCGCGGGTTCGGGCCCGGGTAACCGCCGCCGACCCGCGTCTCGAAGTGCAGGTGCGGCCCGGTGCTGTTGCCCGTGTTCCCGGACCGGCCGATCACCTGGCCGGCCTTCACCCGGTCACCGACGCTGGTCAGCAGCTGCGACAGGTGCGCGTACACCGTCACCAGCCCGTCAGCGTGCCGCAGGAACAGGTGGCGGCCGTAGCTGCCCGTCAGGCTGGCCGCCTTGGTCACGATCGCGTTCGACACCGCGTGCACCGGGGTGCCGATCCCCACCGGCATGTCCACGCCGTAGTGGCCCGGGTAGCCGAGATAGCCGTTCCCGATCCCGGCCGCGACCGGCTTCACCCACGGGCCCGTACCGATCGACCCGCCGACGGAGCCGAGCTCGGCTTTCTGCTCGGCGTCCTTCCCCGATGCCCAGCTGGTGATCTTGGACTTCAGCTGGTTGAGCACGTCGGGGATCAGGTCAGCCATCGGGACACCGGTCGTCGGCGCGTTCGGGATCGCGCCCATCACCTGCGACACGGCCCACTTCGCGCCGCGCTGCGCCATCTCGGCAACCAGCTTCGCCGGCCGGCTGATGAACTCAGTGAAGTTGTTCCACCAGTCGCCCGGCCCGCCGATCGCCTCGCCGCGGTTCAGCTTGTCGATCTTGTCCCGGCCGAGCCGGCGCGTCGCCTGCGGGTTCAGCACCGACTCGGTGCCAAGCAGGATCGCCGGGTACTCGCGGCCATCCGGCCCGACCCGCGACGTGCCGCGGTGGAACTTCGGCAGCGTCGGAATCGTCAGACCGAACTTCGACGTCACGGTGTTCAGCGGCTTGATCAGCTTGTCGTTCAGCCAGCCAAAAACGGTCCGGATCGGGCCCTTCACCTTGTCGAGCAGCCCGGACATGACCCGGCCGGCGGTGTCGCGCAGCCCGCGGAAGACCTCGACGCCCTTATCGCGCAGGGCCCGGAACGGCGCCAGCACCTTGTCACGGACCTGCAGCGCGACCCGCACCGCCGTATCGCGCAGCGCGACGATCCGCGCCACCGCCCGCTCGCGCAGAGACTGCACGGCCTCGATCACCCGGTCACGCAGGGCCCGGCCGGCGGCGATGAACCGATCGCGCAGGCTCAGCGCGAACGCCACCGCCCGGTCACGCAGCGACACCACCCGCGCCACGGCCCGATCGCGGAGCCCGGTCACCGCAGCCACGGCCTGGTCCCGCATGGACCGGGCCCCACCGATCACCCGGTCGCGCAGGCTGATCACGAACGCGACGCCCTGATCCCGCAGCGACCGCACGAACCCGACCGCCTTGTCCCGCAGTCCGAGGATCGCGGATACGGCGCCATCGCGGAGCCGGACGTTGGCCTGGATGAATCGGTCACGCAGCTGCAGCGCGAACCGTACGGCCCGGTCGCGGAGATCGGTCACCCAGCCGAGCACGGTGGAGACCATGTTCCGGATCCACGAGCCGACGCGCTCGTTCGTCTGCTGGAACGCCCGCACGAACCGCACCCCGAAATCGACCGCTGCCTGCCAGGTCCGGGCGAGCCAGTCGGCGATGGCCCGGACAGCGCCGACGACCGCGTTCCCGACGGCCAACACGACGGTCTTCACCGCGGTGAACGCGCCGTTGACGATGTTCCGGAACGTCTCGCTGTTCTGGTAGGCGTACATCAGCCCGGCGACCAGGGCGCCGAGCGCCAGCACCACCAGCCCGATCGGGTTCGCCGAGAGGACGACGTTCAGCAGCGCCAACCCGGCCGTGAGCGGGCCGAGTACGGCGATGTTCTCGGCGATGAACGTAGCCAGCTGGCCGACGAACGGCAGCAGTCCCTCGAGGAACTTGCCCGCCTGCTCGACCGCGGGCCCGATCTTCGGGCCCATTTCCTCGGCGAACTTGGCCAGCGCCGGCACCGCGGTGTTGGTCACGAACGCCATCACCTGCGTGAGGATCGGCAGCAACACCGTGCCGAGCCGTTCCTGCAGGGTCTGCACCTGCGCGGCCGCGATCTTCTGCTGATTCGCGAACCCGCCGCTGGTCTTGGCGAAGTCACCCATAGCCCGGGCGCCGTCCTTGTGCAGGATCGCCTGAATGGCCAGCACCTTGTCTTGCTCGGTGAGTTCTTTCGCGGTCTTCTTGCCCGACAGTGCGAGCGCTTCCTGCTCGACCCGCGCCGCGTTGATGTTCGGGATGATCGCCTGCAGCGAGTCGTACTCGCCGCGGAGCGCCGACGTGATCCGGTCGAGCACGTCGCCGGTCTCGAGGTTGTTGAACGAACCAAGATCACCGGAGACCTGAACGATGTCCTTGCCGAACGTCGCAGCTTCCTTCGCGGTGAACCCGATCTGGCGGGCCATGTCGCCCAGCCCGGCCGAGTAGCCCAACGCTTCGGACTTCGCCAAACCGAACTGCTTCGGGGCCCCGTTGGCCCACTGCTCCATCGCCTTGGCCTGGTCGCCGAAGATCGCCCGCGACTTGCTCAGCGTCTCCTGCATGTCGGACGCCGCGGTGATCGACTGGCCGACGAAGTCCTTCACCTTGCCGGCCGCGGCCGACACCGCGTTGCCGACGATGCCGCCGGCGAACCCGGCGATACCGGCGCCGATCTTCGTCAGACCGCCGCGCGCCTTGCTGGCCGATTCCTCCGACTCGGACCCGACCCGGCCGACCGCCCGCGCGGCCTGCTCCGACGCCTGCTTGACGCTGGCCGCGGCCCGGCCCTTGTACTCGATCGTGACTTCGCGCGACACCATCAGAGATCTCCGAGCCTCGGATCGAGCGCGTCGGCGAACAGATCGACGATCCGTTCCTCGTCGTCGCGCAGCTGCGGGAACAGGAAATGGCCGTCTGCCCGGTACGGCGCGAACTGCCGCGTCCGGGGCCGGGCACCGCCGCCGAACTCGGCACCGAAGAAGATCGCGGCCGGGACCCCACCACCGGCCCCGACCTCGATCCCGTCAGCACTGGCCCGGACCGACCGGACCGCCAACGCCTCGCGCCGGCCGACCTGCCCGGCCCGCGCCCGGATCCGCGGGACCTCGACACGGCCGACGTCGGCGGCCGCGTCATCGCTGGCCCGGTCAACAGCAGCAGGGAGGCGAGACAGGAACCGCACCGCTTCGTCGATCCCCTCGACCTGGATGTCGGTCACCTGCACTCACCTCCCCTTGCGCTGCTGCTGCCTGAGCTCGTCGACCAACTCGATTGCCGTCGCGATGGTCCGGCTGCCCTCGGCCACCCACACCGACATCGGGATGCCGGTGAGGATGGCCAGGCCGATCAGTTCTCGGGCTGCGGATCCGGCTGGGTAGGGTCCGACTCGCCCGACCCCGGCTCGTCGTCGTCCTCCGGGTCCTCGAAGATCGGTTCGTAGTCGGCGACCAGCGGCAGGAACATCTCGAACTTCGCCCGGCCGGCCTTGTCGTTGATCTTTTTCGCGCGGCACGCGGCCGCCCAGCCGACCCACATCAGCGTCGACATCTTGATGTTGGCCGTGTCGGCGTCGAGGTACGCCGTGTTCTCGGCCCGCTCGAACCGGACGACGTCGACGATCGACGACTCAACCTCGAACTCGGTACCGTCGTTGAGCTCGAAGCGGTGCTTCATCGCGAATGCGGACTTACTCGCCATGATCATTTCCTTTCGGTTGTGGGAGTTGGGTACTGCTGAAAATCAGGAACCGACGATCCCGGCCCACGGCTCGGGCTGGCCGTCCACCGGGAGCTCGACGGTCTGGTTCGAGGACGACCCCTGCTCGCCGCCGATCGCGCCCGCGATCAAGGTCACCAGGCCCGTGTAGCCGTCGCCGCCGGCCCACGGCGCGAAGAAGAAATCGACCTGCTCGCCGTGGTGGGCCAGCAGGTAATCGGCCAGCGCCTTCTCGGCCGTGGTGGCGTGCTTGCCGTAGATGTAGCCGAGGTTCAGCGACCACACAGGGTTGCCGACGTCGGCGAACTGGCCGTCCGGGCAGAGCGTTTCCTCGCGGACGATGTTCGTATCCGGGCTGAGCAGAACGGACTTCAGTTGGCACGCGAAGTCGGTTCCCGTCGCCTCTGATCCCAAGATCAGATTGACGTCCTTCATGTTGATCAGCAGCTTGAGATTCGGGTCGAGTGCCATGATCGTTTTCCTTCTATCCGTCGAGGTTGGTCAAGATCGTTTGCGCCGGGTACTCGTGGCCCTGCAGCCGGAATTGGCCGGGCAGAGACCGCTCAATTTCGGACCAGTGGCACAGGCCACCGAGGTTCTGATCGGCGCCGAACGCCGCCGTGAGCGCGGCGACGACCAGCTGCCAGATCCGTTCGAGCTCGTCTTGCTGGTGGGAGGCATCGCCGCCGGGCTGCTTGACCACGACCGCGATCGGGATCTGCGACCGGTCCATGCACGGGCCGACGTTCGGCGTCCAACGCGGAAGACCGATCGCGATCAGCGGGAAGGTGGGTTGCGCGTCGATCGCCGACTCATAAACCGTGACCGCCTGGCCGTCGACGGTGACCCCATCGACGGCCAGACGGCAGATCTCGGCGAGCTTCGCCCGGCCGGCCGCGTGGTCGATCATCCGAACACCACCGGCCGGTACGGCCCGATCAGCGATTCGACGTCACGGTCAACGGTCGGGACCCGGGCCGGCCCGAACTCGCCCATTCCGAGGAACCCGTCAGGGCTGTTCCGCCGCGCGAAGTAGCGCGCCGTCAGCTGCCGGACCGCCTGACCCAGCGACGCCGGGGCGGGCGGCACCGGGTCAGGCGGATTCCCCTCGGCATCCGGCACATACCAGGCGCGGATGCGTTGCCAGACGTAGTCCTCGGCCGCCTCCCACAACGGCTTCAGGATCGCGTCGTCCGCGCTCGGTGCGACCGAGGCTTTCACCTGCTCGTACGCGGTGATGTCGGGCCGGGCGGCCATGATCAGCTGCCGACGGTCAGCTTCGTGAACGCGGTCGCGTCGAGCATGCCCCACGCCGCGTACCCGCCATAGGCGACCTCGACGCCGAGCACCTTGGGCTCGATCGCCTGCAGCAGCCCGATCCGTTCCTCGTACGCCTCGAACAGCGCGTCACGGCCCACGATCACGGTCCCGGCCGGCAGGCCGGGCGCCATGACCCGCGGGATGTCGAGGATGTCGCCGGCGAACCCGGTCGGTTGCGACGACCCCGGGTTGTCGTTCGAACGGTTGGTGGCACGGGCCGCCGAGATCACCGAGCCGAGCGACGCCCACATGTCGATCGACGTCCAGATCCGGTTCGGCAGCCGGAGCGACGTGGCGCGCCGGGTGCCGTTCGCGGTGGCCGACTTCACGGCCGCCTGGTACAGCGCATCGATCCACGCCTGCAGGCTGTTCTCGTCCGTCACCGCCTCGGTCTGAGTGACGGCCGCGGCGAACTCCTGCGCCGCGGTGTCCTCGGTGTCGGCGCCGTACTCCATCTGCAGGTCCGTGATCAACGCGTTCCACGCCGACGGGCTGGTCCAGTCGATGTCCTGCCGGGACACGTTCAGCGTGCCGCCGAAGGTGCGCTTCGTGAACGGCAGACCCTCGACCTTGAACTGCCGGGACACGAGCTCGGTCTTTTCGGCCGTCTGCTCGTCGACCCGGGTGTGCTGGGTGACGTGCGGACGGTGGAACACCTTGCCCGGGATCCCGGCGAGGTTCTGCACGCCGATCGAGGACAGGAATGGCCGGGCGCCGTCGAGGTCGGTCAGGATCTGACCGATGATCGGTTCGGGCAGCAGCCCGGGGGTATCGGCCGTGGTCTGGTGCACGATCCGGGTCTGCACCGCCGCCATGACCCGCTGCAGCGCCTCCGCGTCTGGCTTCAGCTGCTCGCCGGGGTAGCCGACGGCGCGGATCTTGTCGACGATGAAGTGGCCGGCGGTCGGGTACTCGACCGGCCGCGGCGTCACATCGCCGAGCCGGGACCGGCGGCCGCCGTCGTCCTGAGGCTCACGCCGGGACGGGGTCGGCTTGGCAGCGCGGTGCTCGCCGACGATCGCCTCGAACTCCTCGAGCGGCTTGATCTGCTCGTCCAGCTTGACGATGCGTTCCTTCGCGGCGGTCAGGTTCGACCGCTCGGCGTCGACCAGGTCGCGGCCATCCTCGTCGACCTTCGACAGCAGCTGATCGATGAACTGGACCTGCTCGGCGCGATCATCGCGGAGCCGGGTCAGAACGGGATTCTCTCGGGACATGGAAAGGGCCACCAATCGATGAGGCAACGGTTAGTTGCCTCACGTGGTGGCCCGTCCCGGCTGCCAGGTGGTGGCCCGTGCTATCTGCTCCGGCCTGGCTCGCCATCGTCTCCGGCGTGAGGTCTGTTCGGTGGAATGGTACGTCGCGCCGCCGACTTTCGACCAGCAGGCCGCCGGCCGCCGCGTGTCGTGATAGGCGGCTCGGGCGTCTCGACCAGCGGATGACGGCCGGCGCCGGCCCTCATCATGGCGACGACCCATCGCCGCAACTCGGCCGGTGTCACCGCTGCCGCGCCTGCTCGGCGAACGCCCGCCAGCTGTCGATCTCGGCCGACCGCCGACGTTCGCCGCGCTGCTGCTGCGCCGCCCGCGACCGAACCAGCGACACCTGCGCACCCGCGTACGCCGGGGTCGGCGTCAGCGAGACCTCGAGCAGCCGAGCCTGCGACCGGGTGATCCACGGCAGCCCGTTGTCGTCGAGCTCGATGTCGTCCTCCTCGACCATCGGGGAGAACCCGACCGACATCCCGGTCAGCATGCCAGCCGCAGCTTTCCGGGCACCCTCGACCGCGAGCGGATCCTGATCGTCGAGCCGCCAGACCCCGTCCAGCCCGTCGTCCGACTCGCGCCACTCGGTCGACACCCCGATCGGGAACGTGCGGTTGTCGTGCCACAGCAGCAGCGGCAGCCCGGCCGCGGCCTCGCGGATCGACTTCTTGAACGCGCCCCGGGTGATCCGTTCCATGAACCAACCGACGTCGGTCCACGTGTCGTACGGCACCGCCCGGCCCTCGAGCCACAGCCCGCCGGCGCCCTTCGTAGCCTCGATCTCGCGGAGCTCCAACGCCGGGTACGTGCGGACCTCCGGCGCCCTGAGAGTGACAGATTCCATGATCATCCTTCCTGGTCTTCCTCGTCGGCCAGCTGCTCGTCCTGCTGGTCCTGGTCCTGCTCGGCCGCGGCAGCCAGCGCGGCCGGGACCGGCTTCGGCTTGAGCTCGGCCGGCACGTTCGCCGAGTAGCCGAGATACACCCGCGCTTCGGACTGCGTCAGGACCGCCTTCCCACCGGTCGCCGTGTTCAGCGCCGTGACCATCGTCGGCAGATCGTCCTTCAGCACCGCGATCCGGTCGAACCGGACCCGCCGCCCACGCGGGAGCCACGCCGCCGACCAGGTGCCCTCGAAGTCCTCGAGGATCGGGCCCACGGTCTGCCGGATCAGGTTCAGGTACATCGGGCCCGGCGACCGGTACGTGAACGACCCGGCCGGCGCGCCGACCCAATAGCCGTCGAGGTTGAACATGTTCGCCACATCGGTCAGGGACAGCTTCCGTGCCTCGACCAGATCCGAATCCGTCGGCGACCACGACAGCGGGATGACCTGCGTCCCGGCCGGCAAGATCGCAGGCCGCCGGGCCGGCCCGTCGAACTTCTCAACCCAGACGTCTTTCGCCTCCTGCGCCTCGGTCGTAGACAGGTGCGGGTTCGGAGTGATCACCGCGACCGACGGCACCGCCGCCCCGTTCAGCACGTCCGACTCGTACGCTTCCTCGTCGGCGACCCGGGCCAGGGACATCATGTGTTGCTCGACGACCCCGATTCCCCGCTGCGGCATCAACGGATGCGCGCCCCGCTGGACATGGATCACCCGGTCGCCGTCGAGCTCGGTACCGCCGATCCAGTACGACACCGACCCGTCGGCAGGGTCGACCGTGACCGTCGTCCAGTCCGCCGGCAGCCACGACACCGCCGCCGGCCATCCGTCCCGATCCCTCGCGGTCACGTAGCAGAGCGCGTTTCCGTTCACCAGGTAGTCGTCCAGCTGGACCCCGACCCACCACGCCCGGGACTGGTCCGGGTCGGGCTGCTCGAGTAGCCGCGGCCGCGGCAGGAACTCGTCGTCCTTCATGTCGTTCAGCGGCATCTGACGGGCCATCCCGCCGATCAGCTGCAGCGCACGCGCCACAGCAGGGATCGACTTCGCCCGCGTGACTGACATCGGCAGCCCGACCAGCCCATCGGTCGGCGCCGGGAAGATCACCCGGTTCCAGGGTTGTGTGGCGATCGGCCACACCATCGCGCTCATCCCGTAGTCCTCTCAGTAGATCCGGAACGGAGCCGGGGCCGGCTCCGGGTCAGGCATGTGGTCGAACCCCCACACGGCCAGCGTGTGCGCGTCCAGCACCGTGATCGGGACACCGGCCGTCGGCGCCCACACCCGGGATCCGCCCATCCGACGCCAGGCCGCCACCCGGAACGCGTCGAGCAGCCGGGGATCGTTGTCGTGCGTCAGCCGGCCGTCGGTCAGCTGGTCCTCGACGACCGCGCAGCCGGCGCCGTAGTCGGTCTGCGACACCCGCAGCACCGGCACCCCGGCCCGGTCGAGCTCGTCCGCGACGTTCCGCGCCGGGCCGGCGTTCAGCACCGTGACCGCGCCCACCGAATTGGCGCCGTCGTTCGACGCGACGAGCTCGGCCGCGCGCGCCGCCGCCCAGCTCGAGCCCGGCCGGGAGTCGAGCACCTGCGTCAGCGCCCGGCCGCCGGCATCCCGCCACGCCGCCGAGATCGACGCCTCACGCCGCTGCTCGTCGACCTGCAGACCGAACGCCACCCGCACCCGCTCAGGGATCCGGTCGACCGTGAACCGGGCCGCCAGCACATCCGCCGGGATCACCGACTCGTCGGCCGTGTCGTCCTCGTCCAGCCCGCCGTACGCCCGCAGCACCGCCGCCCGCCCCAGGTCGGCCAGTTCCTCGAACAGGAACCCGGGCCGCACGCCGTGATCCCGCCGCGGATGGTTGTCCAGAATCACCGAGATCAGCCGGTCGTCCTCGAGTTCGGCGACCGGTCCGCCGTCGACGACCTCGGGCACGCACCACTCGAAGAACGCGATCCTGGCATGGCCCTGCGACTCGACCGCCGCCCGCCCGCGCATCCGGTCCGCCTTCAACCACTCCGACCGCGCCGTGCCGGCCGCGCTGAGCTTCCACTCCTGGCCAGCCTTCACCGACCACGCCGGCCGGTAGCCCTTCTGGATCGCCTGCTTCTGCGCCAGCGAGAACGACCAGAGCTCGTCCACCCACACCAGGTCGGGGTCCTCGCCGTGCATCGAATCCTCGTCCGGCGCGAACGGCACGAACTTGGACCCCGTCGCCGGCCAACGCAACGCCTCACCCATGTTCGAGATCGTCCGCCGTACGGTCGGCTCGCCGATCGCCCGCACGATCACCTCGGACGTGTCCCGCCAGCGCTTCACCGCGTTGTCCCGCTTCTGCGCCGTGATCCACGCCTGCCGCGTCTCCCCACGCCGGCCGCACCGGTGCGTCGTCACCGGCTCGATCAGCACCGTCTTGCCGGACCGGCGCGGCACAAGCACGATCACTTCGTCGTAGGCGAGTTCGCCCGTCGCCGGGTCGACCTCGAGCGCGACGTCAACGACGTACCGCTGCCACGGAAACAACGGCTTACCCAGCTGCTTCGCGATCCGCGCCACCGCCGGGCCGAACGTCGGCCGCTCAGGACTCCTCGACGTCGCCCAGCGTGGGGCCGGACCCCAGCGCGGCGGCCAGTTCGTCGGGCTCGCCGTCGTCGTCTCGATCTCCGCCGCCGTCATCAGGCACCGTCCCCGGCCGCCGGTCCAGCTGCCCGACCAGCGCCAGCAGCCGGCCCGACGCGCTCAACCACAGCCGCGGATCCTGCTGCCTCCGCGCCGCGTCCACCAGGTCCGCCGCGCCCCGCGCAATCTCCGCCGTGATCCCGTCCATCCCCGTCAGATCCCGGTCGCTCAGCGCCGCGTCCAGCGCTTCCCGCGCCGGGCCGGCTTTCGCGCGCGGCGTCCGGAAGTACCGCGGCGGCTTCGTCTCGGTCAACGGTCCCCCTCGGGTCGCGGTGCGGTCGGTAGTTCGGGTTCGGCGCGCCGCACCGGACGCACACCGGCGACGACGTCCCCACCTCGCCCGGATAGGCGAACCAGTGGCGCACGTAGAACCCGTTCACACACCCGGTCACCGCTGCCCCTCGGCCGGAGAGAGAGAACTCCGGACAGCGGAGGTGTCCGCCAGCGACGCGCCCTCGAAAAAACTGGGGTCTGACTTGGGGTGATGATCTTGGTCTTGACGTTTCGTGACCTCGGATGAGGGACCATGATCAACTTCTGGTTGCTGGTGGAACGCGCAGTCACAGTCGGCGCCTGCGATCCGGTCGGCGCAGAGCGTGTCGTGTCCGTCGAGCTCGGCGGCGGTGACGGTGGTTGGCGTGAACCAGACTTCGTCGAGTGGGCGGAGCTTGCCCCTTCGCCAGCAGAGCGCGGTGAGTGCTCGGTCGTATTGCCGGCGGCGGCGCTCGTCGAGTCGTCGGGTCATGGCTGGTCGGGGAGGTCGAGGGCGGAGCGGACTGCGGCGTCCTTGGCTTCGAGCAGCTTCCGCAGGGTGACGGTGGTCTCGGGTCCGTCGGGCAGGGTGTTGGCGACGTAGTGAGCGAGCTCGTAGAACCGGACGCTGATCCGGGCGAGCTTGGTGGGCAGGTGGTCGTAATCGAAGTACCGGAGCAGGGCGGCGGTTGCGGGATGCATGGTTACCACTTCCGTTCGGGTGCGGTGGGCTGTTGCTGGTGGGCGAGTTGGCCGCCTTGGTGGTCGCTGCAGGGTCGGCACTCGGGCTGTAGCTGGGTGTCGGTGCCGCCTGCTGATCGGGCGGTGACGTGGCCGGCGACGAGGTCTTGGGGTCGGGTGATCTGGCGGAGGCAGCGGGGTGATCGTTGGGCTGCGCAGTTCAGATATCCGTTTCGGGCGAGCGCGGCGAGTAGTGGAATTCGGAGTCGGCGCCATTCTCGGGTTGATCCGGTCTTCCGGAGGGCGCTGCTCGGCATGGTCGAATTGTAGGTCTGGTGAATTCGGGTTGGTGAATTGTTGGGCTGCTGGGCGGGGTGTGTCCACAGGGTCGCGCGTGCGCACCTTGGGCAGGTGGTTGAGTTGGGTCCTCTTGTGGTTCCGTCTTTCTTGGTTCCTCCTTGGTTCCTTTGTGGGACATCTAGGTGTCCCACTACTGGGTACTCAGATGTCCCACTACTTTGCGAGTGGTGGGACATCTGGATGCCTAGTAGTGGGACATTCAGGTGTCCCACTAGGTTGGCGGGTCGGTCGAGTTTTCCACAGGCTGCGGGGTGGGTGGCGTGCTGGTCGGCCGGCCCCGTACGGTCGGTTATCACAGGTGGGATATTGGCCATGATCATTCCGTTTCGGTGGGCAATTCGGGTTGGTTGAATTCGTCGAGTCGGATTCGGTAGCGGGTTCGTTTTTGGCCGGTGGCGTTGTCGACTCGTTCGATCGTGCCGGCGGCGATCAGGCGCCCGATCGACCGCTGGACGCGCTTCCGGGCGGCTTCCCACTCCGGGGTGCCGGGGTCGGGTTCGTGGCCGAGCAGGACGGCCATCAGGTACTCGTGGCCGGCCCAGTAGACGCGGGCGGGCCGGTCGCCGGTACGGCTGTTGTCCAGGGCCGTGTGGGCCATCGTGATGAGGATGAGTCGGTCGGTCTCGGAGAGTTGCGCCCAGTGGGGGTTCAGGGCGGCACCGACGAGCATGGCGCCCATCAGGACCCGCCGAGTAGGGATTCCTGGCCAGCAGCAGCCCGGGCGGCCTCACGGGTCGCTGCAGCGGTCTGACGGTGGTGGTCGCGGTCGTACTGCAGGTGGCAGCCCTGGCACATCGCCCGGAGGTTGGCGGGGTCGCAGTCCTCCGGGGTGTGGTTCAGGTGCGCGGTGGTGAGTACGACGGTCGAGCCGGTGCCGTACGCCTTGGCGCCGTGCTCGTTCGGGCAGCGCCCGGCGTGGCCACGTCCGCACTCGCCGGCGCACTCACAGCGCCAGCCGGCCCGGTCCTTGATCGAGGTCGAGATCTCGCGCCAGTTCGGCGGGTACCGGTGCCGGTTCTCTGGCCGGATGGGCATCGGGCGACCTCCTGCGCTTCGGGGTGATGGCTATCGCTTCGGCTTGGGTCTCGAAGTGGCGGATGGTGCGTCTGCCGTGGCCGGCGGCGATAGTGACCCACCACCAGCCGCGGAACCGGCCGGACGTGAGGAAGACCCGCCGGATGTGCCAGCGAGTCGGGTCGAGGGTGGCGGCGAGCCGTTCGAGCTCGTCAGCCGTCATGGTCGGCCTCGACGGTCGTGACCGGCCGCGGGTGGGACCGGATGGACTTGATCTGGCTGGCCCAGCCGATCGTGATCCTGATGGGGGTGTCGCCGGGGTGGCCGAGCCGGTGGCAGGCTTGGACGAATGCGCCGAGCTCGTCGAGGGTGAGTCCGGCCTTGGGGTCGGCGGCGTCGCGGGTGACGCCGAACGTGGCGATCGGCTTCGACGCGCTCATCGGTCGAGCTCCCGGACCGTGGCGGCGTTCCGGCGATACTCGAGAACCGCGGCCCGGAATCCGTACCCGATCCAGAACGGGATCGCGACGGGTGCGCCGAGCCCCGCCAGGATGATCAGGTAGGCGGTCCGGATGTCGCGGTGGTCGTTCCGGTTCAGCATCAGCCGGGCCATGCCGCCGACGCACAGTCCGAGGACCGCGGCGACGGCCCACAAGATCAGGAATACGGCGAGCGAGTCGGGCATCAGTCGACCTCGTCGTCGTCGGTGACCATGTCGGCGGCGAAGTGGTCGGCCAGGTTCCGATCAACCGCGGGCGCCTTGACGATGATCGCGGTGATCGATTCGGCTCGCTCGGGCCCGATCCAAAGGTCGCGGCCGGTCGGGAACCCGTGCCTGGCAACGAATCCGGCAGGGTCGCCCTGGTTCTTCCAGAACCCGATGATGGTCGAGATCGCGACGTTGTGGCCGCCGTCGACCTGCGCGGCCATGTCGTTCAGCCACTCGATCGTGGTCTGTCGGCTGTTGACGTAGTTGGACATGTGGGAGGTGTGCAGGTCCTCGATCACGTAGCTGCCGCCCGGGGTGATAGCTGGCCAGAGCAGTTCGAAGCTGCGTTGCTGGTCGGCGGTCATGTGTGAGCCGTCGTCGATGATCACGTCGAACGGGCCGAGCCGGGCGGTCAGCAACTCGACCTCGCTGGGGTCGGTCGCGTCGAGCCAGACCGTGCGGACGCCGGGGATATTCCGCCGGCCGCGTTGCTCGTCGTTGTCGACTCCGACGATCGTGGCGTCTGGGTAGTAGTCGTGCCACATCTTGAGGCTGGCGCCGTCCATGATCCCGATCTCGAGCAGCCGGCCGACGGCGGCGGGCAGATGGGTCTCGTAGAAGTCGAGATAGCCGTGGTAGGTGGCTTTGTCGGTGCCGTGGTGTAGGCCCAGCTGGTGCAGGCGGCCGTGGTTGGTGGTCACATCGTCTCGATTCGGATCAGGGCGCCGGGCCGGTCCATCCGGTCCGGGCAGCCAGGGGTGTCGGGGTAGCAGCGCCAGACTTCGCAGCTGGCAACCTGCGAGTCGTCGGCGATCACGCCGCCATCGGTCAGGCCGTCCAGGACGGCGCGCAGCAGCTTGTCGGCGTCTCCGCCTGCCGACCGGGTGATCGGCCACGGCCGTTTCGTCAGGGGTACGGTCTTGGGCCGCTCGACGGTGAAGGTCACGGACACGGCGACCGGCCCGGCCAGCTGGTGGCCGATCTTGGCGAGCAGCGCGCCGGCGGCCGCGGTGACCTTGCCCTGCCATACCTCGAGCTCGCGCCGCTTGGCGTCGACGATCAGGTGCCGGCCGCCCTTCCCGCGGGGGCCGAGGCACGTCATGTTGCCCTTGGGAATCGGGGTCCCGTAGACGCGGACGGCGGGCATCAGTTCGCCAGCGCGAACTCGGGCCGGGTCGGGACCGGCAGCACGCCGACACGCATCAGGGCCCGCTTCACCGGGTCGGTCTCGCCGCGGATCGCGAGCTCGCGCCGGGCGGCGTCGGCGGCCATGTGCGGGGTCGGGAACCCGATCGGGTGGATGTACTCGATGAACTCGGGCCCGGACTGCAGCCGGTACATCCAGGCGCCCCAGGTGAACGTGACTCGGGCCCGCATCGATGGCCGTTTCATGATCGTTTCCCGTCTGGTCGGTGGTAGTCGGTGGGGTCGCGGCGCCGGCGGCGAGGTCGGGGCTCGCCGCCGGACCGTCACCCCGCCGACGCGGGGAGCTCGATCGGCCGCCAGCCGTCGGCCGGCTTGTACCGGTTCGCCGTGGCCAACGCGACCTGCGCGGCACCGGTCCGGTTCTCCCACTGGCCGATGGCCTTCTGCAGCCAGAACGCGAGGTCCTTGGGCGGCCGGGCGAGCAGCCGGCGCACGCGGCGTTCGAACGCGTCCATGGCTCGGCCTAGCTCGGCTTCGGCGTTGGTGGCGATCGCGGCCCACTGGTCGCCGTCCCACTCGGTGCGGAGCACGATCTCGGTCGTCGGGTCATCGTCACGGTCGAACGGCAGCGGCTCCATCACGTCGGCCGCCATCACTCGGCCTCGACGAACAGGTTGCGGCCGGTGATCACGTAGTCCGCGACGGCGAGCACCGGCGCGGCGTCAGCGTCGACGAGGGCGGCGGCGGCGCGCTCGATGGCTTGCGCGCGGCGTTCCTGGTCGTCGTACAGCTGCGCATACGTGGTCCCGAGGTTGGGGCCGATGCCGGGGATGCTGATCACGGCCGACGTGGGGGTGTCGTGTTCGGTCGCCATCACTTGGCCCCGCTCTCGTCGAGGTCGAGGGCGGAGCGGACGGCCGCGTCCTTGGCCTCAAGCAGCTTGCGGAGCGCCACGGTCGTCTCGGGTCCGTTGGGGAGCATCACCGCCAGCGAGTTGGCCAGCTGGTAGAACTTGACGCTCACCGTTTCGAGCTTGGCCGGCAGGTGATCATGTTCGAAGTAGCGCAGCAGTGCGCCGGTTGAGGGGTGCATCACTCGGCCTCGACTTCGTACGGCTCGGCCGTGTCGAACGGCAGCGCGGGCTCGCCCGTCCGATCCTCGATGGCCTTCTGCAGCGTCTTCTGCAGCGCCGGCGAGACGTCAGCGACCTTCCCGATGGGCTCGAACCGGCGGATCCGGACGTACGGCACTTCGGTGCCGTCGTCGGTGTTGGTGACGACCTTCGATGCGTCGTACCAGGTGATCGCGACGCGGAGGTCCTTCGGGTTCGCGATCAGGTCGGCGGCTTGGACGTCCAGTCCGTTGATGTTCGGGTCACCCGGCAGGGCCGAGGACAGCTTGACTGCTGCGGACATGCATTCTCCTTATGTGGTGGGGATCTGGGGGGTCAGAACGGCATCGGTTCGGGCGCGTCGGCCGGGTCGACGACCCAGATCCGTTTCAGCGCGGTGTCGCAGTGCACGCAGCGGCAGATCGAATGAGCGCCCGGCTCGGGCGCGTGCTTGCACGGCAGGTGCTGAATGATCACGGTCGTGTCCCGCAGATGCCTTTCAGGTAAGGGTGTCTTGGCCGTTGACCAGGGCTTCGAGGGCGTCCAGATCACGGCACTGCTCCAACGCCTTGATCACGTCGGACGCCTGCGAGAACGTGAGCTCGTTGGTGCTGGTCAGCTGGTCCCGCCCGGACAGCACCAAGGTGAACGTGAGCCGCATCGCCCGGTCCTCGACCTTCAACCGGGCGAAGTGCATCATGATCGTTGCCCGCTGACCGGGTGACAGTTGGCGGCGGTCGGCGGTGTCGATCACTTCGGCGTCGACGGGCTCGGCGTCGGCCGGCTCGGGCGTTGTTTGCCGGTTGCTTGACTGGCCGCGGTGCTGCTCGGCCAGCTGTCGGAACTCGGCCTGCTGTTCCTCGAGGGAGGGTGACGCCGGGGCGGTAGGGGCTGAGTCATCCGCCCCGGCGTCAGTTGAGTCCGGGACGGAGACGGGGGGCGCCGTCTCGGACTCGGGTCGGCGGCCGCGGGTAGGTAGCGCGGGCCGCCGACGTTCAGGGGTGCCCTGCTCGGGCGTGGACGCTCCAACCGGATCAGGCTCGGGGTTGGAGGGTGCCGGGGACGCTGCATCGTTCGTTGGAGCGTCGGCCGTCTTCCGGGCGCGGCGGACCTTCGTCGTGGCCGGGCCGGCGACCTGCTCGACCTCCCTGGCCGGGCCCTCCCACGGCGTCACGTCGTCCATCTCTTCGAGCGCGCGCATGCCGTGGATCACGTCGGCGAAGATCATCCGGCAGAGCTCGACCGATGCCCGGGCGGTCAACATCTGCCGCGGGTAGGTCTTCCACTGGTTGTTGGACATCAGCCCGGCCTGCCGTGCGTCGTCGATCGTCCACGTGACCGTGGTCCAGTCCTCGTCCCCGCGCCGGCGGCCGCGAGCGGTGCACCGGGCCGATGTGGACTCGACGAAACCGAGCTCGTGTCCGGCCTGCTGCACCAGCGCCCGCATCGCCTCCGCGCTGATCGCCGGTTTGCCCTTGATCACGTGCGTCGACGCCAGCGCTGTCATCGGAGCCAAGCCCAACTCACGACCGTGCAGGATCGCGGCGGCGACCTGGCCGGGCTTCCCGCGGAGTCCATCGGGTACGAAGTCGGTCGGTGCGATCTTGACGGCCAGGTCGGCGACCTGCTCGAGTACGGCGGTCCAGCTGTCGGTCACGGGGTTCAACAGCGAGAGCTCGCGGCCCTCGTACCGCTCAACGGTCATGACGCTTCCTTTCGTGCGCGGTAGCGGGCTACGGCGGCTCGGTTCTGCTCCCGAATCCGGGATGCGCGGTCGGGGTCGGACATGGCCCGCAGGTGGGCGCGCTGCTTCTGCTCGGCGCGACAGGCGCGGCATTCGCGCGTGGTGTATCCGTTGCGGGAACGAGTGAGGAGTCCGACGCGGACGAGGTCGTGGCCGTTGGCGCAGTGCGTCCGGTCAGACCAGAGCGCGTCGAACACCGCCCGGGTGGCCTCGGCGGCGCGGCCGCGGCGAACGTTCTCGGCCTGCTCGACGGACTCGAGGTGGTCAGGGTTGACGCAGGCGCGGTTCCGGCATAGATGATCAAGTACGAGCCGCGGCGGGATTGGTCCGCGCAAGTGCTCGAAGATCACCCGGTAGGCAAGTTGGTACTTGCCGCGGACGGAGACC
This sequence comes from Microlunatus parietis, assembly GCF_013407955.1. Taxonomy (GTDB): domain Bacteria; phylum Actinomycetota; class Actinomycetes; order Propionibacteriales; family Propionibacteriaceae; genus Microlunatus; species Microlunatus parietis. The sequence goes on from NZ_JACCBU010000001.1 coordinate 202,301, forward strand.
TGCCCGCGGCCGTCCTTCCGTAGGGGCCCGGTCCAGATCCAGCACCCGGCAGCGTCAACCTCAACCCGGCGCATGGCGCGTTCGTATGGTGTATCTCGGCGAGGATCTGTCATCGTCCGAACCCCGCGAGCCACATGGCGAACACCAGGCCGAGCACGACCGAGCAGATGATCATGAGCGTGTTGATCACGGCGGGGTGGTTCAGGAAGTGTTCGGCGGCTTCGAGCACGCGATCGAGCCGGGTCACAGGACGGCCCGCGCGATCTTGCGGAGCTCACGCACGCACCGGGCGCAGACCGGGCGGGAGTTGTGCGCCGGGGTCGACGCGATCGGCCACCGCAGGTTGTTGAGGTCGTTCGCTGGCCGCACCTGCCGGCACAACGGACCCCACCCGCCCGTGTGGCGGCGGACGAACACCCCGATGTGGCGGACGTGCGAGCCGAGCACGAACAGGACTTCGCCGATCATCGGGGGCCCACGATCCGCCGCAGCTGCAGCAGCGCGTCGTCGATGGCCGGCGGAGTGCTGCACATCCCGCAGCAGACCGGGCAGTCGGTGGTGTCGTCATGCGCCTTGATGGCGTCCTCGACCTGCAGCAGCACGGTCCGGACGTCGTGGATCTTCGCGCTGGCCCGCTCGGCGGCCCGCCAGTGCAGATCGAGCTCGGCCAGCAGCTTCGCCGCGTCGGCCCTGTGGTCCGCCCGCGGGTGCCAATGGCCGTCCGTCGTCCGCGCCCGGATCGCGGCGAGCTCGGCCGCGTTCACGATGCCCGCTCGAACTGCTCAGGGAACACAGCCGCACCGATCGGCGGGTTGTACCCGTCGAACTTCCGATCAGTCGCCGCCCGATGCCAGTCGTACGCCTCCCGCAGGTACAGGAACGCGTCGAACTCGTCTTTCTCGGCCCGGGCCGGCAGCAGTTCCACATCGTCGTTCAGCACGTGCGCGACCCAGCACCCGTCGATCTCGATCATGGGCTGCTCGTCGTACTCGGTCTTGCCCTTCCCGCCCCGCGGCCCGGGCACATGCCGGCCGATCTGCAGCAGGTCACAGTTCCGATAGGCCACGGTCTGCAACGCGGTCTCGGCATACACACCCTTGCCGGTCTTGACGTCCAGCAAGATCGTTCCGAGCCGCGGCGACCGGCACAACAGGTCGAGCGTCCCGGCGTACTCGCGCTCGGTGTTCGCCACCGGGCACTCGGCCGCGATGGTCTCGATCTCCCACACGTCGAGGAACTTCGCGTACGCCTCGACCTGGCTACGGATCTCGTCCGGCGCATCGAACTCACCCGTCCGGGCCAGCTTCTCGCCGGCGTCGTGGATCCGGTTCCCCTTCACCACGGCCTTACGGTTCGTGTTGTACCGGGCTTCCTCGATCTCCTTCGCCCGCTGCATCAGCGGCAGCTGCGACAGCCGCGCCCAGTGCTCGATGGCGTAGCTGGCCGACTCGCGCGCGGCCCACGACTGCAGGGCCGGCTTGTCCAGCACGTTCAGGATCGTGGTCACGCCGGGCACCTTCCGGCCGTCGAGCTCGTATCCGTGGCCGCCGCCGTAGTTCCTGCGCTGCAGCCGGTTCATCGGGTACCCCGCAGCCGGCCGAGCAGACCCATGATCACCGCGGCCAGCACCGAGAACGAGAAGCAGCCGGCGCGGCGATCGGCGGGCATGTCCGCGCCGATCCCGACGTCGTCCGGCCTCACCGTCCGGCCGCCTGACGGGCACGCTCGACAGCGAGCAGCCGACGCTGACGACGGTGGTACCGAGCACGGTTCTTCCGGGCAGGCTCCCAGTCGTACAGGCGGGACGCGGCCACCACGGCCGCCAGGCGCTCGGCTGCGGTCTGCGGCCGGTCGTCGTAGGCCACGGGCGCCATGTGGCGGCCGGGCCGATGCTGGACGCGCTCGAGCTCGAGCGCCTGCACCAGGTCCGCCGGCGTCACGATGTCACCCCGAGCGCGGCAACCACCACGTCGACCGGGGACAGCCCCAGGGCCTCGCACAACATGCCGAAGTCGTCGACGGTCAGGTTGACCCGGCCGTCGAGCATGCGCCGGATCCGAAAGACCGACTCCCCTGTCTGGTCCGCCAGGTCGACCGCGGTGACCCGCTGCCTCGCCATCTGTGCCCGGAGCTCACCCGCAACCGATGTGCTCAGATTTGTCATAGTGAGCACCATTGTTCGCGTTTCGCGCAATGTCAAGCCCCGAAGTGCTCGCGGTGCAGATTGTGCTTACTTGTGCGCGGATTTCGGTGTACGATCTGCGCCATGAGTGAAGCGAAGGTATCCGAGCTGCGGCCGACCTACGGGGCGGACACACTGCAAGACCGCGTCACCGGCGTGGTCTTCACCCTGCTGGCCATCCGACGGATGAGCCAGAACCAGCTGGCGGCGGCCCTTGAGATCGCGCCCAGCACTCTAAGCGGCAAGCTCGGCGGACGCCGGCGGTGGTCGATCGACGACCTGGCCGAACTGGCTTCGATCTTCGGGGTGAACCCGCAGATCTTCCTTCGGCAGCCGGGTGAGATCTTCGCCGCGGCCCTCGAGCTGGACGGTAATGGGGTTACTCGTGAGTAATATGGGCGCATGCCCCGTTCTCTCCGCGAGGTCGTCTTCGTCGACGGCGTCCGTACCCCCTTCGGCAAGGCCGGGTCGATGTACGCCGAGACGCGTGCCGACGACCTGGTGATCAACTGCATCCGCGAACTTCTGCGCCGGCACCCGGAACTGCCGGCCGACCGGATCGACGACGTGGCGATCGCCGCCACCACCCAGACCGGTGATCAAGGTCTGACCATCGGCCGCACCGCGGCCCTGCTGGCCGGGCTGCCCCGCTCGGTGCCCGGCTTCGCGATCGACCGGATGTGCGCCGGCGCGATGACCGCGGTCACCACGGTGTCGTCCGGGATCGCCTTCGGTGCCTACGATGTCGCGATCGCCGGCGGCGTCGAGCACATGGGCCATCACCCGATGGGCTCCGGCATCGACCCCAACCCGCGGATCGTCGCCGAGAAACTGGTCGACCCGTCCGCGTTGATCATGGGCTCGACCGCCGAGAACCTCCATGATCGTTTTCCGGAGATCACCAAGCAGCGGGCCGACGCGTTCGCCGTGGCCAGCCAGCAGCGGGCCGCGAAGGCGTACGCGGACGGGGTGATCCAGCCGATGCTGGTTCCGGTCGCCGCGCGCAGCGCCGAGCTCGGCTGGGGCCTGGCCACGGCCGACGAGCCGCCGCGCCCGGACACCACGCTGGAAGGTCTGGCCGCGTTGAAGACGCCGTTCCGGCCGCACGGGCGGGTCACCGCCGGGAACGCCGCCGGCCTCAACGACGGGGCCACCGCCTGCCTGGTCGCCGCCGAGGAGGTGGCCACCGAGTTCGGTCTGCCGATCGCGATGCGCCTTGTTTCGTACGGTTTCGCGGGCGTCGACCCCGAGGTGATGGGGGTCGGCCCGGTGCCCGCCACCGAGAAGGCGCTCCGCTCCTCCGGGCTGGCGATCTCCGACATCGGGGCGTTCGAGATCAACGAGGCGTTCGCCGTCCAGGTGCTCGCGTTCCTTGATCATTTCGGGATCGCCGACGACGACCCGCGGGTCAATCCGTACGGCGGGGCGATCGCCTTCGGTCACCCGCTGGCCAGTTCCGGGGTGCGGCTGATGACCCAGCTGGCTCGTACGTTCCATGATCATCCCGAGATCCGGTACGGGATCACCACCATGTGTGTCGGCCTCGGCATGGGCGGCACCGTGATCTGGGAGAACCCGAACCACAGCGCCCAGGAGGCCGCACAGTGACCACTCCGGAACGACTCAACGAGTTGCTCGAGATCGCGACGGCCCAGGCCAAGGACGAGGTCGTCACGCACGCCCGCAGCCGTGACTTCACCCTCCCGCACGCGGGCAAGACGGGCGTGTTGATCACGCTCGACAACGGCCGCGACCACACCCGCCCCAACACGCTCGGCCCGCACAGCCTCCGCGAACTCAACGACGCCATCGACGCCGCGCTCGCCCGCGACGACGTCGCCGCGATCGCCGTCACCGGCAAGCCGTTCATCCTGGCCGCCGGTGCCGACCTGACCCAGCTCGGCGCCCTGTCCGACCGTGATCAGGTGCTGGCGATCGCCGAGATCGGCCACGCGATCTACGACAAGCTGCACACCGCACACGTGCCGACGTTCGGCTTGATCAACGGGCTCGCGCTCGGCGGCGGGCTGGAACTCGCGCTGCACTGCCAGTACCGGACCGTGTCGGCCGCCGCGCCGGCGATCGCACTGCCCGAGTGCTTCCTCGGCCTGGTGCCCGGCTGGGGCGGTGCCTACCTGCTGCCGAACCTGATCGGCGCCGACCGGGCCGTCACGGTGATCATCGAGAACGCGCTGAACCAGAACCGGATGCTCAAGGGCCCGCAGGCGTACGAGCTCGGCATCGCCGACGCCATGTTCGACGGGGCGGACTTCATCGAGCAGTCGCTCGGCTGGGCCGGTCAGATCGTCGCCGGCACGATCAAGCTGGACCGCCCCGAACCGGACCGCGGCGAGGCCTGGGACGCCGCCGTCGCGCGCGGCAAGGCGATCGCCGACCTGAAGACCTCGGGCGCGGCGCCGGCTCCGTACCGGGCGCTGGAGTTGATCGCGGCCGCCAAGACCGCCGACCGCGAGACGGTCTATGCGGCCGAGAACGAGGCGCTGGCCGATCTCGTCATGAGCGAGGAGCTCCGGTCCAGCCTCTATGCCTTCGACCTGGTGCAGAAGCGCGCCAAGAAGCCGGCCGGCGCCCCCGACAAGGACCTGGCCCGGCCGGTCACCAAGGTCGGCATCGTCGGTGCCGGGCTGATGGCGAGCCAGCTGGCGCTGCTGTTCCTGCGCCGGCTCCAGGTGCCGGTGGTGATCACCGATCTTGATCAGGAGCGGGTCGATCGCGGGTTCGGCTACGTGACCGCGGAGATCGACAAGCTGGCCGGGCGCGGCCGGCTGTCGCCGGACGAGACGAACCGGCTCAAGGCCCTGATCACCGGGACCACCGACCGGGCCGACTTCGCCGACTGCGACTTCGTGATCGAGGCGGTGTTCGAGGAGCTCGAGGTCAAGAAGCAGGTGTTCGGCGAACTGGAGCAGCACGTCTCCGAGACCTGCCTGCTCGCGACCAACACGTCCTCGCTGTCGGTCTCGGAGATGGCCGCCGACCTTGATCATCCCGAGCGGGTGGTCGGCTTCCACTTCTTCAACCCGGTCGCCGTCCTGCCCCTGCTGGAGGTGGCCCGGGCCGAGAAGACCGACGACGCGACCCTGGCCACGGCGCTCGCGGTGGCGAAGACGCTGAAGAAGAACGCCGTGCTGGTGGCCGACGAGACCGCGTTCGTCGTCAACCGGCTGCTGCTCCGGCTGATGACGGTGATCGACGCCGCCGTGGACGAGGGAACGCCGCTCGAGGTCGCCGACCGGGCCCTGCGTCCGCTCGGCCTGCCGATGTCGCCCTTCGTGCTGGCGCAGCTGGTCGGGCCGGCCGTCGTGCTGCACGTGAACGAGTCGCTCCATGATCGTTTCGGTGACCGGTTCCCGGTCTCGGACAACCTGCGCGCTCTCGTCGCCGCGAAGCGGCCGGGCATCTACGACTGGACCGCCGACGGCAAGCCGTACGTCGCGGAGGAGACCCGGGCTCTGTTCACCGTCGGCGACCGGCCGAGCACCGAAGATCAAGTTCGGGAGCGGGTGCTGGCCGCGCTGGCCGAGGAGATCGGCCTGATGCTGTCCGACCAGGTCGTCGCGGCGCCGATGGACATCGATCTCTGCCTGATCCTCGGTGCCGGCTGGCCGTTCCACCTCGGCGGCATCGTGCCCTACCTGGACCGGGAAGGCGTCAGCGAGAAGGTCCTCGGCCGGCGCCTGCTGCCGCCGGGCGTCGCGAGCCTGCCGGCTTGATCGTTCCCTGAGCCTGTCGAAGGGGCAGCCCGGCCAGGCTTCGCCCCCTTCGACAGGCTCAGGACATGCTTCGACAGGCTCAGTGCGCGGGCGGCACCGCTGGTCAGTGAATGTTGCTGGGCTGCGCGGCGTTCTGGTCGGCACGCGCGATCGCCTCGACGGCGAAGCGGGCGATCCGCTGCGGCGTCAGGCCCACCTCCTCCAGGACCTCGGCGCGGCTGCCGTGGTCGAGGAACCGCTGCTCCACGCCAAACTCGCGCAGCGGCGTGTACACGTCGCGCTGGCGCAGTTCCTGGGCCAGCCGGGAGCCGCAGCCGCCGACCACGCCGTTGTCCTCGACCGTGATCACCAGTTCATGATCACGGGCCAGGTCGATCAGGGCCGGGTTGACCGGCAGGGCCCAGACCGGGTCGGCCACGGTCACGCCGATGCCCTGGGCCGCCAGCAGGTCGGCGGCCTTGAGGGCCAGGCCGGCGAAGTCTCCGTACCCGATGATCAGGACGCGCGGCGACTCGGTGCGCCGCAGTATGTCGACGCCGCCCACCTGATCGACCGCCGGCAGGTCCGCGGGAACCTTCTCCTTCGAGTACCTGATCACCGTCGGCGCGTCGTCCACCGTCACCGCGTGCGCGAGCGCCTCACGCAGCCGGGTCGCGTCCCGCGGCGCGGCCAGTTGCAGCCCCGGCACGACCTGCAGGATCGACATGTCCCACATGCCGTTGTGGCTCGGCCCGTCGGTGCCGGTCACGCCCGACCGGTCGAGCACGAACGTCACCCCGCACCGGTGCAGCGCCACGTCCAAGAGCACCTGGTCGAACGCCCGGTTGAGGAACGTCGAGTAGACCGCGAAGACCGGATGCAGCCCGCCCATGGCGAGCCCGGCCGCCGAGGTCACCGCATGCTGCTCGGCGATGCCGACGTCGAACACCCGGTCCGGGAACGTCTTGGCGAACCGGTGCAGCCCGGTCGGATACAGCATCGCCGCCGTGATCCCGACGATCCGCGGATCGGTCGCGGCGAGCTTGACGATCTCCCGGGAGAACACGTCGGTCCAGCTGTCCGGCCCGCCCGTCGAGAGCGGCTCGCCGGTGGTCGAGTCGATCCTGCCGACCTGGTGGAACTGATCTTCCTCGTTGTTCTCCGCCGCCGGGAAGCCGCGGCCCTTCTGGGTCAGGCAGTGCACCAGCACCGGCCCGCCGAACTGCTTGGCCTGCTGCAACGCGGTCTCCACGGCCGCCACGTCGTGGCCGTCGATCGGGCCGACGTACTTCAGGCCGAGGTCGGAGAACATGCCCTGCGGAGCCAGCACGTCCTTCAGGCCGATCTTGATCCCGTGCAGCAGGTCGTACGCCGTCCCGCCCACACCGGGCACCCGGACCAGGTTGCGCCGGATGACCTCGAGGATCTGCTCGTAGCGCGGATTGGTCCGCAACCCGGCCAGGTGCACCGCGAGCCCACCCACGGTCGGCGTGTAGGACCGGCCGTTGTCGTTGACCAAGATCACCAACGGCAGCTTGTCGTCGGCGGCGATGTTGTTCAACGCCTCCCATGCCATGCCGCCGGTCAGCGCGCCGTCCCCGATCACCGCCAGCACTGAGCCTCGCTCACCCCGCACCAGCTTCGCCTTCGCCAGCCCCGCCGCGTACGACAGCGAGGTCGACGCGTGCGAGTTCTCCACCCAGTCGTGCTCGGACTCGGCCCGGCTCGGGTAGCCGGACAGCCCGCCCCGCTGCTTCAGGGTGTGGAACCGGTCGGCCCGCCCGGTGACGATCTTGTGCACGTACCCCTGGTGGCCGGTATCGAACACGATCGGCTCGGCCGGTGAATCGAACACCCGGTGCGCAGCCAGCGTGAGCTCCACCACCCCGAGGTTCGGCCCCAGGTGTCCGCCGGTCCGGCTCACCTCTTCGATCAGGAATGACCTGATCTCCGAGCTCAACCGCCGGAGCTGATCCTGACTCAACGACCGCAGGTCGCTCGGGCGCCGGATCGTCGGCAGCAGCGACGATTGGTCCGGGACAGATGCGGATGGCATGGCCCCGAGTTTACGGCCTCGTCCGGCGCCCAACCCGGCTCCCGGCCCAGCCACCCCCGGACTGTCGGCATCATCACAACGTCGGCATGAACTCCTCTCCGCGGAGCGCCCGCTCGACCAGGTCGACCGCTCGCTGGGTCCTCGGCAGCAGTGCACCGAACCGCTGCCAAGCGTCGATCGCCTGCTCCACCACCTCCGGTGCGACCCAAGGCCCCAGCTCGGTCCGCACCTCCGCCACCCCCGTCTCGACCGCTTTCGCCTGACCCTCCAGCGACCTCGCCGCGAACCGGGCCAGCACGACCGGATGCCGGCGCAGCACCGGGTAGAGCCGGAAGTCCGGCGGGCAGCAGTCGAGCAGAAACGCTGACGCGGTCATCTCCCAGTCGACGGCTCCCGGCGGCCTGACCATCGGTGGCCAGCCCGGCGGCACATACCTACTTCCATCCCCTGCCATGCCCCGATACTATCGAACACGTATTCGAATCTCAATCCTGCGGCCACGGATCGCAAAATGTCGCTGATCAAGCTGGGACGGTCACACACGGCGTGGTGACAACCCACGAACTTGCGAGCTCCACCTCGCGCAGGACACGGATTTCGCGTCGAGGCCCTGCGGACGAACATGACAGCACGGATTTCCTGACCCGGATCTGCCCTTCGGCTCGGCGCGGCGGCTCGATGGCGGGGCGCGGTATCTGGGCACACCGTGACCGACGCTGCGACCACGGATCCAGCAGTGGCATTCGACCCCGAGGTGCACTTGGCCCCGAACCGATCGTGGCCCAGTCTGCACCGCAACGCGGGTGATCGGCTGAAACAGGGTCCCTGGCTCCCCAGGGTCTGGCCAGGTGACACAAATCTGCAACACAACGCCTCCCGCAACCGATTTCTCGGCTTCCGGAACCCGTTGTGAGGCAGATTTGTGTCACCCCCATCGCAGAAGACGGGGGCGTGGAAGTTGCTCGCAGCCGCCCGGTCAAGGTTGTTGGATCAGTGCCGTAGCCGTCGAGGCCGAGGCGGAGGCGGCGCAGTCGGCCGGCCGGTCCGAGTAGCTCAGCCTGTCCGGAGCGGGCCTTGGTGAGTGAGCAGGTAGTGGGTCGCGGCGGCGACGGCGAGCGCTGCCCCGACGAGGTGCAGCAGCACCAGCACGATGGGCAGGCCGGTGTTGAACTGGATCACGCCCACAAGCCCCTGGAACAGCTCGACGGCGAGCAGCATCAGCACCGCGCGGCTGCGGAACCAGACGACACCCAGGATGGTCAGCGCGACCAGGAGATAGACGGCCGCGGCATGGATGTGCGTGACGACCGTCGGGTCGAAGCCGGTACGTTGGGCGTTGATGTCGCCGGAGTGCGGCCCGGAGCCCGTGACGACGGTGCCCAACCAGAGCGCGACCCAGACGACCACGAAGGTCGCGATCACCACCGCCCGCTGGGCGACGGAACGGACCGGGGTGCCGGTGATGCCGAAGGCGCGGTGTACGAGCAGCACGCTCAGCGCGATCAGGGCCATCGACACCAGGAAGTGGAACGCGACGACGAACGGGTTCAACTGGGACAGCACCGTGAAGCCGCCGACCACGCCCTGGGCCGGGATACCCAGGCCGAGCAGCAGGGCGATCAGCCGGGCGCGCGGGCGGGCGTGCCGGTCGGCAGCCCGGAGGGCCGTGAGGAAGGTCATGATCATGATCGCGGCCAGCACGAAGGTGAGCAGGCGGTTGCCGAACTCGATCACGCCGTGAATGCCGTAGGCCGGGTGCGGCACGTACGAGTCGGCGGTGCACCGGGGCCAGGTCGGGCAGCCGAGTCCGGAGTCGGTCAGCCGCACCAGGCCGCCAGTCAGCACGATCCCGATGTTGGCCACCAGGGCGGCGACCGCCCACCGCGGCAGCACCTCGGGCGCCGTCACGGCCCGCCAGCGCCGGACCAACCCGGCCCAGGGTCCGGGCAGGGTCGCAGATTGGTTGCTCACCGATCTCCCTTCGCGAGCGCAGAACGCGTCCTCGCAGGTGTTGTGCCAACGGCACGATACCTGGCGCGGCTCGGCCCGCTGCCACACGGCCGGGCTTCGCCGAGCGATGCGGCGATCGTCCCGGAGCCAGCTTCCCGAGGCGCGCCGGCACGGGCGACCGGGGCCGCGCCGAGGGCCTCGAGGACGCCTGCTGCCGGTGCGGGTGCCGGTGGCGAGCGTGAGGTTCCTGGCACCGCCGAGCGTTGGATCAGTCCGTTCCGCGGTGCGGTGAGCGTCGCGCCCCGGCCGGCGGTTCAGCGCGACGGAGTGTCGACCAAATCCCCGGCGAAGGCCTGCCAGAGCCGGCGATAGGTGCCGTCCGCCTCGAGCAACTCGGCGTGGGTCCCGTCCTCGACCACCTTGCCGTGGTCCAGCACCAGCACCCGGTCGGCCCGGGCCGCGGTGGTCAGCCGGTGCGCGATCACGACCGTGGTCCGCCGCTGCGCCAGCCGGTCCGCCGCCCGCGTCACCGCGGCCTCACTGGCCAGGTCGAGCGCCGCCGTGGCCTCGTCGAGGAGCAGCAGGTCGGGCTGGACGCATTCGGCCCGGGCCAGCGCGATCAGCTGCCGCTGCCCCGCGCTGAGGTTGCGGCCCCGGTCGCCGACCTGGTGGTGATAGCCGTGCCGTAGCTGCCGGATCATCTCGTGCGCACCGACCGCACGGGCGGCCGACTCCACCTCGGCCGGCGTCGCGTTCGGCCGGCCGTAACGGATCGCGTCCGCGACGGTCCCCGAGAAGAGGTAGGCCTCCTGCGGGACGTAGCCGAGGCGGTGCCGGTAGCCGGCCAGGTCATAGGAGCGGAGATCGACATCGTCGACCCGGACCGCCCCGTCGCCGGGATCGTAGAAGCGCGCCAGCAGCTTCATCACGGTCGACTTGCCGGCGCCGGTCTCCCCCACCACCGCGACCCGTTGGCCGGACGGCACCCGGAAGGAGATCCCGCGCAGCGCCGGCTCGTCGGCACCGCCGTAGCTGAACACGACGTCGTCGAACTCCAGCTCGCCGGCGATCCGGCTCGGCACCGGGACCGGGTCCTTCGGCTCCGGAGTGGACGGCTTGGTGCGGAGCAGCTCAGAGATCCGGCGCAGGCCGACGGCCGCCTGCTGGTAGCCGTCGAAGACCTGGGAGAGCTGCTGGACGGGCGAGAAGAACATCGTCACGTACAGCATGAAGGCGATCAGGCCGCCGGCGGTCAGGGCCCCGCTGTGCACCTGGCCGGCGCCGAACAGCAGGACCAGGGCCGTGGCCAGATCGGAGACGAACGCGATGAACGGGAAGAAGGTGGCGATGTAGCGCTGACTGCGCACCCGGGCGACCCGGTAGCTCTCGGAGAGCTCGCCGAAGGTCTCCTCGTTGCGCCCCTCCCGCCGGAAGACCTGCGCCACCCGGACGCCGGCCACGTTCTCCTGCAGGTCGGCGTTGACGATGCTGATCCGCTCCCGCGAGATCTGGTACGCCTTCGCCGACCTGGCCCGGAAGATCAGGGTCGCGATGATCACCAACGGAAGCACGGCCAGCACGACCAGGGCGAGTGAGGGGTTGATCACCACGATCGCCACCAGCACGCCGAAGAAGGACAGCAGGCTGACCACGGCCGTCGCGAGCCCGGTCTGGACGAACGTGGAGAGGGCGTCGACGTCGGTGGTCATCCGGGTCATGATCCGGCCGCCCATCTCACGCTCGTAGAAGTCGAGCCCGAGCCGCTGCAGGTGCGCGAACAGCTTCATCCGCAACAGGTACAGGATCCGCTCGCCGTTCTTCCCGGTCACCTGGATCTGGGCGCGTTGGACCAGCCAGTCGCCGACGGTGACGACGAACGCGAGCACCGCGGCGATGATGATCACGTCGCCGCGGTTCTCGGTCACGCCCTGGTCGACGCCCAGCCGTACCGCGGCCGGCAGGATCAGCTGGGCGACCGCGTCGGCGGCGACCAGGATCAGGCCGATCAACAGTGGCGCCCGGAACACCCGGAGCAGCCGGACGAACCGGAAGGCCGGGTCGGGCTGCCGGTAGTGCAACGGATCGACGTCGGGCCGGTCGGTGGCCGGCGGTAGCTGCGCCACCTGCTCCAGCAGCTCCGGTGAGGGCGGCAGCGCGGCGACCATCGAGCCCATCGGCCCCATCCCGCGGCCGCCGCCACCGGCCCGCATCCCCATGCCACCGCCGGGAGCACCGCCGCCGGCCATCGCCCCGCTGCTGCGCTCGACGAGGCCATAGGCGCGCTCCAGCGCCAGCTCCTCCGGCGTCAGGTCGGGTTCGCGCCAGGCCGACGGCGTGATCCCGTCCACCAACGGCTCTTGGTCCGGCTCCGGCTCGGCCGCGACCGGGGCCCGCCCCTCGACCTCGGCCGCCACCTCGTCCTCGTCGAGCCGGTCCAGGTCCTCCGGGCCGGTGAGCAGGATCGTGTAGAGCGGGCACCGGCGCTCGAGTTCCTCATGGGTGCCGATGTCGACCAGCCGGCCCCGGTCGAGCACGCCGATCCGGTCGGCCAGCTCGAGAGTGCTGCGCCGGTGTGCGATCAGGACGGTGGTGCGGCCGGCCATCACGCGCCGCAGCGTGGTGTGGATCTCGGCCTCGATCCGGGCGTCGATCGCCGACGTCGCGTCGTCCAGGAGCAGCACCTGCGGATCCGTCAGCAGGGCCCGCGCCAGCGCGACCCGCTGGCGCTGGCCGCCGGACAGGGTGAGGCCCTGTTCGCCGACCACGGTGTCGTAGCCCTTGGGCAGCCGCATGATGAAGTCGTGCGCCTCGGCCGCCCGGGCGGCCGCCTCGATCTCGTCCTGGGTCGCGTCCGGGCGCCCGTACGCCAGGTTCTCCCGGACCGTCGTGGAGAACAGGAAGCTGTCCTCGAACACCATCCCGATCGAGCCGCGCAGCGATTCCAGGGCGACGTCGCGGATGTCCTGGCCGCCGACCCGGATCGCCCCGCCGCCGACCTCGTAGAAGCGCGGCAGCAGCAGTGACACGGTGGACTTGCCGGAGCCGGCGGTGCCGACCAGGGCCAGCGTCTCCCCCGGCTGCACGGTGAAGCTGACCTCGTCGAGCACCGGCTGGTCCTCGGCGTAGCCGAAGCTGACCCGGTCGAAGGTCACGTCGAGCGGCCGGTCGGGCAGCGTCGTCGCGTCCGGCGCATCGACGATGCCCGGCTTCGCGTCGATCATCTCGAAGACCCGCAGCACGCCCGCCTTGGCCTGCTGGCCGATGGTGAGCAGACCGGACAGCATCCGGACCGGCGCCACCATCGAGGCCAGGTACGTGGAGAAGGCGAGGAACGTGCCGAGGGTGATCTGCTGGTGCAGGGCCATCCAGCCGCCGACGCCGAGGATGCCGACCTGACCCAGCGCCGGGATCGCCTGCATCAGCGGGTTGTAGAAGCTGTTCAGCTTGATGGTGCGCGTCCGGGACCCGTACAGGCCCTGGGCGGTGGCGTCGAGCCGGGCGAGCTCCTGCTCCTCCTGGCCGAACCCCTTGACCACCCGGACTCCGGTCACGGCCGACTCGACCACACCGGCGACCTCGCCGACCCGCTGCTGGGCGTCCCAGTTCGCCGGGAACAGCGTGCGCCGGCCACGGATCGCGATCCACCACAGCACCGGCCCGACCAGCAGCGCGACCAGGGTCAGCGGCGCCGACAGGGTGAACATGATGATCACCGAGCCGATGAACAGCAGCACGTTGCTGATCATGATCGGCATCATCCCGAGCAGGCCCTGGACCAGGTTGAGATCAGAGATCGAACGGCTGACGATCTGGCCCGGCGGCATCTCGTCCTGGCTGCGGCCATCCATCCGTTGCAGGGATGCGAACACCTCGCGGCGAAGATCATGTTGGACATCGATCGAGAGCCGGCCGCCGAGGAACCGCCGCAGGAAGCCGGCCCCGAAGTTGGCCAGGCCGACCGCGATCAGGGCGATGATCCACGGCAGCATCGGCTGCGCCTGGGTCAGGATCCCGTGGTCGACGACCTCACGCACGATCAGCGGCGAGATCGCGTTCGCCGCCATGCCGATCAGTGCCGCGCCGAACGCGACGGTGAACAACACCGGGTGCCGCAGGCAGTAGCGGGCGAGCCGCTTGATCCAACCCGGCGGTGCCTCGCCCGTGGTCACGGCTTGCGGTGGATCCGGCTCCGAGTTTGGTTGTTCACGCCTGTCGAGCACGCCGTCGTTCCTCCCGGTTTTTCTCCATCGCCTCGTCCAGAGCCGCCAACGCGGTCAACACCGCCGAGGCGTCGCCCAGCTCGTCGAGGACCTCGTCCAAGCGCCGCACCAGCGCGTCGTCGGCCACGGCCAGCGCCGTCTCGCCGTCCGTCGTGATCTCCAGCCAGGTGATCCGCCGGTCCGACTCGTCGCTGCGCCGGCGGACGAACCCGGCCGCGGACAACGACTCGACCGCGGCACTGATCGCCGGTTTGGACACCGTCAGGCGCTGCGCCAGCGCCGTCGAACGTTCGGTGCCGTCGGCGAGCAGCGAGAGCAGCCGGTACTGCGGCGGGGTCAGGCCGGTGTTCACCCGGTCCAGCATCCGCCCGGCCCGGAGCAGTGTCCGGACCGCATCACGACGACTCTGCCGCTTCCCCATGGGCACCTCCCGGCCCACATTATAGTTAATCTGCTGAACTAACTGTTCGGCCGGTCCACGGAGCGGGAAGGTTGCGGCGCCGGCCCCGGCAGCCCGGGACCGGCGCCCCGATCAGCGCAGCGTCGCGGGAGCCTCCGGCTCCGGGTAGTCGGAACCGGACGGAGCGCGGAGCTCGGTGCCGGACGGCACGGTGCCGGACGGAACCGTGTCGGACGGAACGGTGTCGGACGGCACCTGGTCGGCGGTGTCGCCGGAGTCCTCGTCGGGCTCCGACTCCCTGGCCGCGGCGAGGGCCGCCCGGCCGGACGGCAGCAAGATCGCGACGGTGATCACGATCATGGTCGCCGTGCCCGCGATGATCAGCAGCAGCTGCACGCTGATCACGTCGGCCAGCGGCCCGAACGCCACCATCCCGATCGGCGTCGCGAGTGCCATCACGATCCCGACGTAGCTGAACACGCGGCCGTGCTTCGCCGGCTCCACCGTGCGCTGGAACAGGGTCATGAACGGCGACGAGAACGGCGGCACCATCAGCCCGAACGCGAACATGAAGCCGTAGAACACCCAGAGGTTCGGCGCCAGGCCCTGCAGGATGGTGAACAGCGCGAACCCGTACGTCGCGACCAAGATCAACCGCATCGGGTTCTTCTTGGCCAGGATCGTCGACACCAGGACGCCGCCCAGCATCATGCCGACGCTGAACACGATCTCCAGCACGGCCAGCATCCACTTCTCGTCGCCGAAGCTGCGGGCCACCATCAACGGGGTCAGAAACGACGGCGCGACAGTGAGCAGGAACAAGATCGCGAACACCCCGAGCAGCCAGCGCACGATCGGATGGGTGGTGATGTAGCGCATCCCCTCCACCAGGTCCTGCCCGTACGTCGTCGTGGACTCGGTCGCCCGGGCCAGGGTGGGCACCGTGACCAGACCCAGCAGCACGACCCCGATCACCGCGGTCACCACGTCGAGGAAGAACACCGGGACGATGCCGGCGAACGCGTAGATCGCCCCCGCCACGGCCGGCGCCAACAGCGACATCACCGACTGGATGGTCTGGAACATCCCGTTCACCCGCATCAGCTGATCACCGGGCACGAGCTGCGGGATCATCGCCTGCACGGTCGGGGTCTGCACACCGGCGCCGAGCGACCGGACGCCCACCGCCAGCAGGATGATCCACAGGTCGGTGATCCCGTTCATCATCAGCAGCGCGAGCACCAGGGTCGACGCGGCGATCCCGATGTCGGCCGACATCGCCAGCACCTTCCGGTTCATCCGGTCCGCGAGCACGCCGCCGAAGATCGACACGATCCCCTGCGGGGCGAAGGCGGCCACCGCGTAGAGCGCGACGGCGACGCCGGACTGGGTCTCGAGCGTGACGTACCACATCACCACGTACTGCACGATCATCGAGCCGAACAGGGACACGGTCTGGCCGGACAGGAAAATGGCAAGGTTGCGTCGCCAATGGGCCGGAACGGCGACGGCCTCGGTCTCGGTCATGATCTCCCTCGGTCAACGAATTCGGTACGGACTCGCACCGTAGAACTTCAAGTCTGGTTAAGGTCAAGAATCGGCGCTGGTCCCCGACGCGAGCCCGAACCTACCCGGTGCCACCGACAGTCCGCTTGGACTTTCCGGAACCGCCACGACACGCCGCCACCGGCCCGCGGCACGCCCGCTCGGGGCGCCTGGTGTCGGTGCTCCCGACTACGGTCTCCGTCATGCCTCATCCAGCGGATTCGCATGATCTGATCCACGTCCACGGTGCCCGCGAGAACAACCTCAAGGACGTCTCGGTCGCCATCCCGAAGCGACGGCTGACCGTGTTCACCGGAGTGTCCGGCTCCGGCAAGAGCTCGCTCGTCTTCGGCACCATCGCGGCCGAGTCGCAGCGGTTGATCAACGAGACGTACAGCACGTTCGTCCAGGGCTTCATGCCCAGCCTGGACCGGCCCGACACCGACCTGATGGAGGGCCTGACGACGGCGATCATCGTCGACCAGGAACGGATGGGCGCCAACTCCCGGTCGACCGTCGGCACCGCGACGGACGCGAACGCGATGCTGCGGATCGTGTTCAGCCGGCTCGGCCGGCCGAGCGCCGGCCCGTCGTTCCACTACAGCTTCAATCTGCCGGCGGGCGCCTGCCCGCGCTGCGAAGGCCTGGGTACGGCGACCGAGATCGACCTGGACGAGTTGTACGACCGGGACAAGTCGCTCCGCGAGGGCGCGCTGACCATCCCCGGCTACAACGTCGACGGCTGGCAGGTGCGGATCTACATCGAGTCGGGGTTCCTGGACCCGGACAAGCCGATCCGCGACTACACCGACCAGGAGCTGGCGGACTTCCTCTACAAGGAGCAGTGCAAGGTCAAGGTCGGCGACATGAACCTGACCTACGAGGGACTGGTGCCGCGGATCCGGAAGGCGCTGCTGCAGAAGGACAAGGACGCGCTGCAGCCACACCTGCGGGCGTTCGTCGAGCGGGCGGTGGCGTTCGCCGCCTGCCCGGAGTGCGGCGGCACCCGGCTCAACCAGGCCGCGCTCGCGTCCAGGATCGACGGGATCAACATCGCCGACGCCTGCGCGATGCAGATCAGCGACCTGGCCGAATGGATCCGCAAGCTCGACGACCCGGCGGTCGCTCCCCTGCTCAAGACGCTGCAGCAGACCCTCGACTCGTTCGTCGAGATCGGGCTCGGCTACCTCAGTCTCGATCGCCCGTCCGGCTCGCTGTCCGGCGGCGAGGCGCAGCGGACGAAGATGATCAGGCATCTCGGTTCCAGCCTGACCGACGTCTCGTACATCTTCGACGAGCCGACCATCGGCCTGCACCCGCACGACATCCAGCGGATGAACGATCTGCTGCTTCGCCTGCGGGACAAGGGAAACACGGTGCTCGTGGTGGAGCACAAACCGGAGACGATCAAGATCGCCGACCACGTTGTCGACCTCGGCCCGGGCGCCGGCGGGTCGGGCGGCACGATCTGTTTCGAGGGTTCGGTCGAAGCGCTGCGCGCCAGCGGCACACTCACCGGGAGGCATCTGGACGATCGGGCCCGACTCAAGGAGACCACCCGGAAGCCGACCGGGACGCTGCCGATCCGGGGCGCCGACCGGCACAACCTGCGCAACGTCGACGTCGACATCCCGCTCGGCGTGCTGGTGGTGGTCACCGGCGTCGCGGGCTCGGGCAAGAGTTCCCTGATCCACGGCTCGATCCCGAAGGACGCGGGCGTCGTGTCGGTGGACCAGACCGCGATCCGCGGTTCCCGGCGGAGCAACCCGGCCACGTATACGGGGCTGCTCGATCCGATCCGTGCCGCGTTCGCGAAGGCCAACGGGGTCAAGCCCGGACTGTTCTCCGCGAACTCCTCCGGCGCCTGCCCGAACTGCAACGGCAACGGCGTGATCTACACCGACCTGGCGATCATGGCCGGGGTGGCGACCGTGTGCGAGGAGTGCGGCGGCAAACGATTCCAGGCCGAGGTGCTGGAGTACAAGCTCGGCGGCAAGGACATCAGCGAGGTGCTCGCGATGTCGGTCGCCGACGCGGACGTCTTCTTCTCCGCGGGCGAGGCGAAGACCAGGGCGGCGCACGCGATCCTGTCCCGGATGTCCGACGTCCGGCTCGGTTACCTCACCCTGGGCCAGCCGCTGACCACGCTGTCCGGCGGCGAACGGCAGCGGCTCAAGCTGGCGATCCGGATGGCGGAGAAGGGTGGCACCTACATCCTGGATGAGCCGACCACCGGCCTGCACCTGGCCGACGTCGAGCAGCTGCTGGGGCTGCTGGACCGGCTCGTCGACGGGGGCAAGTCGGTGATCGTCATCGAGCACCACCAGGCCGTGATGGCGCACGCCGACTGGATCATCGACCTCGGTCCGGGCGCCGGACACGACGGCGGCAGCATCGTCTTCGAGGGCACCCCGGCCGAGCTGGTCGCGAGCCGGTCGACCCTCACCGGACAGCACCTCGCCGAGTACGTCGCGGACCAGCGGACCCGGTAGCGAGGGTGCCGCGGCGTCGGCTCAGGACCGGTCCTGCCCCTGGCCGGCCGCCGGTCCACCGGGCCACGCCGCGGTGCTCTCCCGTTCGACCAGCCGGACCGCCAGGTCCATCTTGCGCACCGCCGGTTGTTCACCGCGGGCGAGCGCCAGGACCAGCCGGGTGGCCTGGCCGGCCATCTCGACCAGCGGCTGCGCGACGGTGGTCAGCCGGGGCCAGACCCAGGACGCCAGCGGCAGGTCGTCGTACCCGACCACCGACAGGTCCTGCGGTACGTCCCAGCCGAGTTCGCGAGCGGCCCGGAGCACCCCGAGCGCCTGCATGTCGCTGCCCGCGAAGATCGCCGTCGGGCGATCGCGCAGCGCCAGCAGATCCCTCGCGCACCGGTAGCCGCCCTCGACGCTGAAGTCGCCGACGCGTACCAACTCCGGGGCATCGGGCAGCCCCGCCCGGCGCAGCGCGTCGACGTAGCCGTCCATCCGGGCCCGGGCGCAGAGGGTGTCGGCCGGGCCGCTGATGGCGGCGATCCGGCGATGGCCCAACTCGATCAGGTGCCGGGTCGCCGCCCGGCCGCCGCTCCAGTTGTTCGAGCCGATCGACGCGACCGACTCGTCCTCCTCGCCGATCGGATCCACCACCACATAAGGGATCTGGCGGGCGTCGAGTTGCGCCCGCTGATCCGGGGCGAGATCGGAGAACACCATGATCACGCCCGCCGGCCGGCGGATCAGCACCGAGTTGATCCACTCCTGGCGCGGCCGTCGCGCGGCACCGCACTCGGAGAGCACGACCTCGACGTTCTCCTCCCGCGCCGCCTCCTCGACGCCGCGGATCACCTCGACGGCCCACGGGTTGCCGAGGTCGTGGAAGACCAGATCGATCATCGGCACCGGGCTCGGGGCCGCGGTGCGGCGGCGCTGGTAGCCGGACTCCCGCAACTGCGCCTCGACGAGTTCCCGGGTGGCCGGTGCGACGTCGCCGCGCCCGTTGAGCACCTTCGACACGGTCGGGATCGACACGCCTGCCTGGTCCGCGATGGTGGCGATCGTGATGCGGGGACGTTTGTCGGCCATGGTCCTCCTCGACTCCGATGTTCGTGGCACCGGGATCGTACCGAAACTTTCGATCCACTCGCTCGATTCGACCGTTAACCCGACGAAACTTTCGAACCCTGGCGGACCAACCTCGGCCCCTCGGCGATCCACGCGTCACCGAAGGATCACAGCCCACCCGAACCCTTGACACCTCTCCCAAGCGCTTCTAGATTCAGGGAAAGTATCGCATCTTCTACGAAACTTTCTGTCGTCGGATATCGGCCGGCGGCTTCACACCATCTCAATGAGGAGAGACATGTCAGACGCGTTCGGGCGGGGGCCCCTGCGGGCCAGCCGCCGACAGGTCCTCGGATATTCGGTCGCCGCGGCGGGGCTGGCCGTCGCCGGCTGCAGCGCCGAAACCGGCGGCGGCGATCCCGAGGGCGACCTCGCGAGCAAGTCCAAGGGGGCGATGGAGGGGTTCGCCGCGGACACCCAGTTCAAGGCGACCGAGCCGTTCACCCTGTCGGTGCTCTGGACCGACTGGCCGGACCTGCCGGTGAAGGACTCGTGGACGTTCTTCAAGGAGATCGAGAAGCGCACCGGCGTCACGCTGGAGACCACGCACATCCCGTTCAGCGACGCGACCGAGAAGCGGAACCTGTTGATCAGTGCCGGCGACGCACCCAGCGTCATTCCGCTGGTCTACACGGGCGAGGAGGAGTCGTTCGTCTCCTCCGGCGCGATCCTGCCGATGAGCGACTACGTCCAGCACATGCCCAACTTCAACAAGTACGTCCAGGAATGGGACCTGGCGGAGATGATCACCCGGCTCAAGCAGTCCGACGGCAAGTCCTACATGGTGCCCGGGTTGCAGGAGGTATCCGTCCCGGTGTTCACGGTGATCATCCGCAAGGACGTCTTCGACGAGGTCGGCGCCGCCGTGCCGCAGACCTGGGACGAGATGCGGACGGCGCTGCTCAAGATCAAACAGAAGTATCCGGACTCCAAGCCGCTGGCCGACGGCTTCGAAGGACAGTCGCTGCTCAACTACGCCTCCCACGCCTGGGGCGCCCGGGCCGGCTGGGGCTTCGGCGACGGGATGGTGGACGACGGCGCCGGCGGCCTCAAGTACACGGCGACCTCGCCGGAGTACAAGCAGATGGTGGAGTACTTCCGCGGCCTGGTCGCCGATGATCTTGTCGACACCGAGTCCATGACCGCGTCGAACGACGGCGGCGGTGGCGGCAGCGTGGCGGAGAAGTTCGCGAACCAGCGCGTCTTCGCCGCCTCCGGCTCGGCCGGTACGGCGATCGAGTTCGCCCAGGCCCTGGCCGAGACGGTGGGCCAGGGCAAGTTCGAGGTACTGCAGATCGCACCGCCCGGTGGCCCGGCCGGCCAGGTGGTGGAGCCGCGGAACTTCTGGAACGGCTTCATGCTCAACTCCGAGCTCAGGGACTCCGAGCATTTCCTGGCCACGCTGCAGTTCCTCGACTGGCTCTACTACAACCCGCAGGCCCGGGAGCTGATCCGGTGGGGCGTCGAGGGTGAGACCTACACCAAGGGTGCCGACGGCAAGATCACGTTGAAGCCGGAGTACTCGCTCGATGCGTACAACCTCAACCCCAAGGGGAAGACCGACCTGCAGAAGGATCTCGGCTGGTCGAATGCCGTCTTCGCCGACTCGACCGAGTCCAGGGCGCTGAAGGAGTCCTACAACGCGCCCGAATTCGTCAGCTACATCGACGCCGTGCTGACGAGCCGCAAGCCGCGGGAGCCCTACCCGCCGGCTCCGCTGAACGAGGCCGAGCTCGAGCAGGCCTCCCTGATGGCGACCCCGCTGAAGGACACCGTCGACACGAACACGCTGAAGTTCATCCTCGGGGATCGCGACATCGCCGAGTGGGACCAGTACGTGGCGGAGCTGGAGGGCCAGGGTCTGCAAAACTATCTTGATCTTCTCAACGGGGCGCGGAAGCGTTTCGTCGAGCAGAACGGCTGAGGCCGCCGGCGGCGCGGAGCGACCCATGGCGACCCTACGAACGGATCCGGCATCCCGGTCCGGGGCCGGTGACCCGCCGGCCGATCCGGCGGCTCGGCCCGGACCGGAGATCCTCGACCCACCCCGGCCGGTCGGGCCGCGGCGGCGGACCTGGCGGCAGGCGGTGCGGCGCGACTGGCAGCTGTACGCGCTGGCCCTGCTCCCGTTGATCTTCTTCGTGATCTTCAAGTACGGGCCGATGCTCGGCAACGTGATCGCGTTCCGCCGGTTCCGGCCCGGCGGCAGCATCTTCGGCGAGCAATGGGTCGGGCTGCGCTACATCGAGATGTTCATCGGCGACCCCTCGTTCTGGAAGGTCTTCGCCAACACCGCGATCCTCGGTGGCACGACCTTGATCGTCTGCTTCCCGCTGCCGATCGTGCTGGCGCTGATGCTCAACGAGGTCAGGAAGAAGGCGTTCAAGAGGGTGGTCCAGTCGATCACCTACCTGCCGCACTTCCTGTCCATCGTCATCGTGGCCGGCATGGTGCTGCAACTGTTGTCCTTGCAGGGCACGGTCAACCAGATCGTCGAGGCCTTCGGCGGCGAGCCGGTCGCGTTCATCCAGCGGCCGGAGTGGTTCCGGACCATCTACGTCGGCTCCGAGCTGTGGCAGACCCTCGGCTGGGGCACGATCCTCTATCTCGCGGCGCTGACGTCGATCGACGAGGCGCTGTACGAGGCGGCCAAGATCGACGGGGCGGGGCGGCTGCGGCAGACCTGGCACGTGACGCTGCCTGGGCTGCGCCCGGTGATGATCACCTTGTTGATCTTGAACATCGGCGCGTTCCTCAATGTCGGGTTCGAGAAGGTGCTGTTGCTGTACAACCCGTTGACGTACTCGACGGCCGACGTCATCTCGACCTACCTCTACCGGGTCGGGCTGATGTCGAACAACCTCAGTTACGCGGCCGCGATCGGGCTGTTCCAGGCCCTGATCGGTCTCGTCATGGTCCTGTCCGCGAATCTCATCGCGCGCCGAGTGGTGGGGACGAGCCTGTGGTGATCAACCTGAAGACCCGCAGCGCCGCGGTCAAGGACAGTCGCGGCTATCGTGCGTTCACCGCGCTGAACCTGATCTTGCTCGTCCTGCTCTGCGTGATCATGCTCTACCCGTTCATCACGGTGCTCGCCCAGTCGTTCAGTTCGGCCGGCGCGATCAAGGCCGGGCAGGTGAGCTTCTGGCCGGTCGGCTTCAACGTCGACACCTACGTCGCCGTGATGTCGAACGGCACGTTCTGGCGCAACTACGCGAACACGGTCATCTACACCGTGGTCGGGACCGCCATCGCCATGACGCTGACCACCACCTACGCGTACGTCCTGTCGAAGCAGCACCTCCGGGGCCGGGGCGTCCTGATCGGCATCGCCGTGTTCACCATGTTCTTCAACGGCGGCCTGGTGCCCAACTACGTGCTGATCTCCGCGCTCGGGATGAAGAACACGATGTGGGCCATCGTGCTGCCGGGCGCCATCTCGGTGTTCAACCTGCTGGTGATGAAGGCGTTCTTCGAGAGCCTGCCGAAGGATCTCGAGGAGGCGGCGCAGATCGACGGGCTCGGCTGGTTCGGGATCTTCGTCCGGATCGTACTGCCGCTGTCGAAGGCGGTGATCGCGACGATGGTGCTGTTCTACTCGGTGGCCTACTGGAACGACTGGTTCGCGGCGTTCCTGTATCTCGACAAGAGTGAGCTGTTCCCGGTGACGCTGTTCCTGCGGAACCTGATCGCCGGCGCCTCGACGACGGCGTCCGAGGGTGCCGCGGCGGCCGGGACGACGACCGCGATGGTGTCGTCGAACATCCAGGCCGTGACGATGATCCTCACCGTGATCCCGATCTTGTGCATCTATCCCTTCGTCCAGCGCTACTTCGTCTCGGGCGTCATGCTCGGATCGATCAAGGGCTGACGGAGCAGCAGTCCCGACCAGACCCGCACACAGGAACGGAAAGATCACCATGTCAGTTGACCGCCCGGATGCCGCGACCGACCCGAACGGCGCCCCCTGGCACGACCGCGGCCTCAGCGTCGCCGAACGTGCCGCCGCCCTCGTCGCGGAGATGACCCTGGCGGAGAAGACCAGCCAGCTGGTCGGGATCTGGGTCGGCGCCGACGCGGCCGGCGGCGATGTCGCGCCGCACCAGGGTGATCTGACCCAGAACGTGCCGCCGTTCGCCGAGGTGGTCGAGGACGGTCTCGGGCAGCTGACCCGTCCGTTCGGCACGCAGCCGGTCGATCCCCGGCTCGGCGCCCGGTCGCTGGCCCGCGCCCAGCGGCAGGTGATGGCGGCCAACCGGTTCGGCATCCCGGCGCAGGTGCACGAGGAGTGTCTGGCCGGCTTCGCGGCCTGGGGTGCGACCGCTTATCCGGTGCCGCCGGCCTGGGGCGCCAGCTTCGACCCGGAGCTGGTCCGGGAGATGGCGGCGGAGATCGGCGCGACGATGCGGTCGGTCGGTGTCCACCAGGGGCTGGCGCCGGTGCTCGACGTGGTCCGGGACTACCGCTGGGGGCGGGTCGAGGAGGCCATCGCGGAGGACCCGTATCTGGTGGGCACGCTGGGCGCCGCGTACGTCGACGGGCTCGAGAGCACGGGCGTGGTGGCGACGCTGAAGCACTTCGCCGGCTACTCCGGTTCCCGGGCCGGCCGCAACCACGCACCGGTCGCGGCCGGGCCGCGGGAGTTCGCCGAGGTCTTCCTGCTCCCGTTCGAGATGGCGCTGCGGCTCGGTGGGGCGCGGTCGGTGATGAACTCCTACGCCGAGGTCGACGGAGTGCCCGCCGCCGGCGACCGGCGGTTGCTGACAGATCTGCTGCGTGGGACCTGGGGGTTCGACGGGGTCGTGGTCGCCGACTACTTCGCGGTGACGTTCCTGCGCACCCTGCACCGGGTCGCCGGTACGGACGGCGCCGCCGCCGGCCGCGCCCTGTGGGCCGGGATCGACGTGGAACTGCCCACCGTCTCGGCGTACGGCGAGCCGCTCGTCTCGGCCGTCCGGTCCGGGGAGGTGGACGAGGCACTGGTCGACCGCGCGGTGCAGCGGGTGCTCGAACAGAAGATCGCGCTCGGCCTGATCGACGCCGACTACGATCCCGCCCCGGCCGACGAGGTGGACCTGGACAGCGACCGGGGCCGCGAGCTCGCGCTCCGGCTGGCCCGCGAGTCGGTCGTCCTGCTCGCCAACGACGAGACCCTGCCGCTGGCGCCGGGCTGCCGGCTCGCGGTGATCGGGCCGCTCGCCGACGATCCGTACGCGATGCTCGGGTGCTACTCCTTCCCGTCCCATGTCGGGGTGAAGCATCCGGATTCGGGGCTCGGCATCGATATTCCCACCGTGTACGGCGAGCTCGCCGCACGGCGCGAGGTGACCGGTCCGGTGGCCGGCTGTACGGTGAGCGACCGCGGCCGCGAGGGATTCGCGGCGGCCGTCGACCTGGCCCGCGAAGCCGACGTGGCGGTCGTCGTCCTCGGCGACCGGGCGGCGATGTTCGGGCGCGGCACCTCCGGCGAGGGATCCGACGCCGCCGACCTGCGGCTGCCCGGCGAGCAGGAGGCGCTGGCGGAGGCCGTGCTGGCGACCGGCACTCCGGTGGTTCTGGTGCTGCTGACCGGCCGGCCGTACGCGCTGGGCGCGCTCGCCGACCGGTGCGCCGCGGTCGTCCAGGCCTTCTTCCCCGGGCAGCGCGGCGGGCAGGCGGTGGCCGAGGTCCTCACCGGTGAGGTCAACCCGAGCGGCCACCTGCCGCTGGCCGTCCCGCGCGACCCGGGCGGACAGCCCGGCACCTATCTCACTCCCCCGCTCGGCCTGCGGTCCGGCGTCTCCGGCCTCGACCCGACCCCGCTGTACCCGTTCGGCCACGGGCTCTCGTACGGTTCGCTGCGCTGGCACCCGGTTGCCGAGGCCGGCGCCGACTGGCCGGTCGACGGGACCACATCGATCGCGGTCACGCTGGAGAATTCCCACGACCGGCGGATCGACGACGTGGTCCAGGTCTACCTGCACGATCCGGTCGCGCAGGTGACCCGGCCGGACCAGCGCCTCGTCGCGTACCAGCGGGTGTCGCTCGAGCCCGGCGCCCGGGTGCGGGTCGAGTTCGCGCTGCACGCGGACCTGACCTCCTTCATCGGCCTCGACGGCGAGCGGATCGTCGAGCCGGGCGATGTCGAGTTGCGGATCGCGCGGTCCAGTGCCGACCACCACGCCGTGGTGCGCCGGACCCTGGTCGGGGCCGAACGCGCCGCCGGGGTGGACCGGGAACTCGTGGCGCGGGCGACGCTGCATCCCCTCGACGGCGCCGGCGACGGGGTGTCGTGATCATGACCGAGCGGGCCGACGAGATCGGCCGCGGCACCCTCGCCCGGGTCGCCGCGTTCGTCTACCGCTATCTCGTCCTCGGCCTGTTCCTGGCCCTGCTCGGGGCGCCGACCATGATCATGTGGATACTGCTCGAGCCGAGCGTGTCGAACGCGATCCCGTTCGTCGCGGCGTTGGCGCCGGTCGCGCCGGCCCTCTCCGCGGCCCTGTACGCGCAGCGGGACTGGTCCCGGGCGCCCGACCTGAACCCCGGCCGGGCGCTCTGGCGCGGACTACGGATCAACCTGGTGGACACGCTGAAATGGTGGCTGCCGGTGCTGGCCGTGGCCGCCGTGCTGACGGTCAACCTCGGGTACGCCGACACGGTGCCCGGCGGCCAGACCCTGCGGCCGGTCTGCCTGGTCCTGCTCGCCGCTCTCGCGCTCTGGTCCGGCCACCTGCTCGCCGTGACGGCGTACTTCTCGTTCCGGACCCGGGACGCCTTGCGGGTAGCGGCGGCGGAACTGGCCCGGTGGCGGCCGACGCTCGGGCTGGCCGCGCTGCTGGTGGTCGCCGTCGCGACCGTACTGCTGACCTCGGAGGCCGTACTGCTGGCGACCGGCTGGGCCTTCGCCGGGCTGCTCCGGCTGACCCTGCGCCCGGTCGAGGCCGACGTCGCGGAGCGGTTCGTGCAGCGAGGTTGAGCGTCAGGGCGCCTTGCGGGAGAAGGCCTCGTCGCGTTCCGCGGGCGTCATCGCCGCGAGTTCGGCCACGTAGTCGGCCGAGTAGGCGGAGACCGGCTCGGCGGAGTCGATCGGCACCACCGAGTGAACGATCCGATCGGCGAAGACGTCCACCAGGGAGAAGGCATGGTTCCGGTCGACGCCGTCGAACCGCCGCTCGCCGGGCAACGGATCGATCGTGTAGCAGGACGCGGCGGCGACCGACACCGGGATGCCGGCGAACGTGCCGAAGGTGGAGTAGTGCAGGTGGCCGGCCAGGATGGCGCGGACGTCGGTGCCGGTGATCACCTCGGCCAGCCGGTCCGCGGCCCGCAACTCGACCAGGCCCATCAGCCGCACCCGGGTCGGCAGCGGCGGGTGGTGCAGCGCCAGGATCGTTCCGTGCGGTGCCGGTTCGGCCAGGGTGGCGGCGAGCCGGCCGAGTTGATCATCGGTCAGCTCGCCGTGGTGATACCCGGGCACGGTCGAGTCCAGCGCGATCACCCTCAGCCCGCCGATCATGAGCGTGCGGTCCAGCGGCTCGTCGGTCTCCGTACCCCAGAGCCGCGACGAGAACGGGCGGCGCTCGTCATGGTTGCCCATCACCCAGAGCAGCTCGGCCCCGAGCTCCGCGGCGGCCGGTTCGACGACCGCCGCCACCCGTTCGTACGCGTCAGGCTCGCCCCGGTCGGCGACGTCGCCGGTGATCACGATCAGGTCGGCCCGGCCGAGCTCGTCCCGGAGCCGGTCCAGCGCCCGCCGCAGCCCGCGGTCGGTGTCGACCTGGCCGAACAGCCGACCATGATCAGCAAGGAAGTGGGTGTCACTCAGGTGTACCAGGGTGTAGTCGGGCTCCGGATACTGGCTGAAGGAGATCACCGTACGATTCTCCCAGCCGTCGCTGGACTCACTGATCATCGAATCCGGTTCGACTGGGCCTGCAATCGGGCACCGCGCCATAGGATTCCGCTGTGACCAAGCCTCGTATCTTCCTGGGATCGTCCGGGCAACAAGCGGAGCTGCTCGAATCCCTGACCGCGGGTCTCCAGGACGTCGCCGACGTGGAGCCGTGGACGATCGTGTTCAACCCCGGTACGTCGACGCTCGAGCGACTCGTCGAACTCACCGGCGAGGTCGATTTCGCGGCGTTCATCTTCGCCCAGGACGACTGGACCAGCCATGGCGACAACTCGGGGATGGCCGCTCCG
The DNA here is from genome assembly GCF_013407955.1 of Microlunatus parietis. Taxonomy (GTDB): domain Bacteria; phylum Actinomycetota; class Actinomycetes; order Propionibacteriales; family Propionibacteriaceae; genus Microlunatus; species Microlunatus parietis. Next base: position 230,153 of record NZ_JACCBU010000001.1, read on the forward strand.
CGCGACAACGTCGTGTTCGAGGCGGGCCTGTTCGGTGGCGTGATCGGGATGCGGCGGACCTTCATCCTGCACGCCGAGGGCGCCAAGCTTCCGACCGACCTGCTCGGCCTCACCTGTGTGCGCTATTCCGGTACGACGCCGGGTGAGGTCGACGAGATCGTCCGGAAGCTTCGCACCGCGATGGGCGCCGAGGGACGACTGGCGCAGATCGACGGGCTCTGGTGGCAGCATTCGCTCACGCTGCGTACGGAGCAGGAGCCGTCCGCGGTGAGCCTGCTGCGGATCTCCCGCGATCGTCGTCGCGGGCTGCAGCTGAACGGGGCCGGCTGGCAGCAGGACGGCACCCTCTCGGTGCGGTACCACAGCGTGGCCGCCCGAGAGCTGCGCGACCCCTCGGGCATCTTCTACTACTGGAACGGCGAGCGGCCCCGGCATCCCGACGCGCCGCGGCTCGAGGGCACCGCCGAGATCCGGCTCGAGTCCGCCGACCGGGCCACCGGCTACTGGATCACCCGCTCCGACAAGGATCCGCTCCTGAACACGCGGACTTCGGGCGTCTATCTGCGCGCCGACCCTGCGGATGCGGAGATCATGGACGGCAACGACCCGCGCCGCCGGGCCGGCCTGATCGCGTCGAAGCTCGACGAATGGCTGGCGATCTCCAACTCCTGACCGGCCGGCCCGACTGCTCGTGCGGTCAGGCTGCGTCGCGGTTCGGCCGGGCCCGGACCGCCCGCGCCGTCCAGCGGCCGTCGACGCGGTCGACCTTGATCGGGTGACCGAACGCGGCGCTGATCGTCGCGGTCGTCACGGCCTCGGTGATCGGCCCGGCGGACACGACCCGGCCCTGGCTGATCACCAGCGCGTGCGACGTCGTCTCCGGCAGTTCCTCGAGATGGTGCGTGACCAGGACCGACGCAAGATCACCGCCGGACCGGGCCAGGTCGTCGATCGTCTCCAGGAGCTGCTCCCGAGCGGCAACATCCAGCCCGGTGGTCGGCTCGTCGAGCAGCAACAGCCGCGGCCCGGCCATCAGGGCCCGCGCGATCAGCACCCGGCCGCGCTCACCCTGGGAGAGCGTGGTCCAGCGGGCCTCGGAACGGTCGGAGAGCCCGACCAGGTTGATCAACTCCGCAGCGCGCCGCCGCTGCTCCGGCGTCGGGCTCCAGCGCAACGGCTGTTCGACCGTTCCGGTCAGACCGGTGATCACGACGTCCGCGACGGCGAGCGGCGACCGCAGCGGGTGCCGCGGATCGACGTGACCGATCGAACGGCGCAGCCGCTGGAGCTCCACCCGGCCGAGCCGATGGCCCAGCACCTCGACGGTGCCGGTGGTCGGGTGGGTCAGCGCCCCGCACAGCCCGAGCACGGTGCTCTTGCCGGCGCCGTTCGGGCCGAGCAGGGCCCAGTGCTCCCCCGGCCGTACGGTCAGGTCGATCCCGTCCAGGATCTGGGTCGTGCCGCGCCGGAACGTCACGTCGCGCAGGGCCAAGATCGTTTCGGTCACGCGAGGGTCTCCTTCAAAGTGTCCAGGTGGGCTCGGCTCAGCCGCGCCGCAGCGTCGGGATCCCGGTCGATCACGGCGGCGACCAGGGCCGCGTGCTCGGGATGATCATCAACGGCGCGCCGGCGCGGGTGCAGCCGGAGCAGCTCGATCATGGCCTGCCGCAGCCGCGGCACGAAGCCGTCGTACAACTCGACCATGATCACGTTGTGCGCCGCGGCGACGACGGCCCGGTGCAGGGCCAGGTCCGCATCGACGAGACCGGCGACTCCGTCGTTGCCGGTCGCCCGGTCGGCCTCCTCCCGCTCGGCCAGGGCTCGCCTGAGTCTCCGTACGTCCGCCGGGGTGCGCCGCTCAGCCGCCAGCGCCGCCGACTCGGCCTCGATCGCGATCCGGGCCTCGATCACCTGCCGGATCCCGGCCCGGCGGAGCACCGCGTCCCAGTCCTCGGGTACGTCGACGGCGGTCACGAACACGCCGGCACCCTGGCGCGGCTGGAGCACGCCGCGGCCGGCCAGGTCGCGGATCGCTTCCCGTACCGTCGAGCGGCCGACGCCGAGCTCGGCGGCCAGCGTGGTCTCCCCCGGCAGCTTCCGACCGAGCTCCCATTCGCCCGCCCGGACCCGGTCCAGCAACTGCGCGGCGGCGCGCCGTGCCAGTGGCTCACGCTCGGGTCGCGCCATGATCGCCGCCTTTCGGAAGTCCACGACAACTTGTCTGAGGAGTTGAGAGCATAACGGTTCGCCCCGATCCGTCGATCCGGTCCCCCGGGCTGACCTGAATGCCCCTAGGATTCCGGCATGGTCCCGCCCCGCCGCACTGGCGCGTAGGTCAGCCGTGATCGTCTTCCTGATCATCGGCGGTGTCGGCGTTGCCCTGTTGTTGCTGTTCCTGGTCGTCGGCGACCTGCTCGACGGACTGTTCGACTTCGCCGGCGATCTGCTGTCCGGGGCCGGGCTCGCGGGCCTGCTCGGCGCGTTCGGCTTCGTCGGCGCGTTGATCTTGGGATTGTCCGACAGTCTCGGCTGGGCCATCGGCGGCGGCATCGTCGCGGGAGTCCTGGTCGGGCTCGGCGCCGGCTGGTTGTCGCTCCGGCTGCGCCGCGGCGGTGATCACTCGACGGTCCGTACCCCCGCTCTGGTGGGCCGGCAGGCCGTGGTGATCAACCCGATCCCGACCGACGGGTACGGCGAGGTGCGGATCGTCGCCGCCGGTCAGATCACGAAGCTCAACGCCCGCTCGGTGGAACCCATCGAAGCGGGTGCGTCTGTGTACATCACAGCCGTGCTCTCCGCCACCGCGGTGTCGGTGGCACGGCTGAACCATGGGAGAAGTTGATCATGTTCGTAATACCGTCCGCGGTGATCTCCATCATCGGCCTGGTGGCCGTCCTGGTGTTGCTCGCCATCCTCGTCGCGTCCCGCTACAAGGTCGCGGGACCGAACGAGGCCTACATCGTCACCGGCCGCAAGGGTAAGCCGGTCAAGAATGTCGAGACCGGGGAGATCTCGACCGACCTGTCCGGCCAGAAGGTCGTCATGGGCGGCGGCATCTTCGTCGTCCCGTTCGTCCAGAAGCTGCACGTGCTCGACCTGTCCAGCCGCCGGATCATGGTGCAGATCCGTGGCGCCGTGTCCGGCCAGGGCATCAAGCTCAACCTCGACGGCGTCGCGATCGTCAAGGTCGGCGGCAACGAGGACTCGATCCGGGCCGCCGCCCAGCGGTTCCTCAGCCAGCAGGACGAGATCGAGACGTTCACCCAGGAGACGCTCGCCGGTTCGCTGCGCTCGATCGTCGGTTCCCTGTCGGTGGAACAGATCATCCGGGACCGGGCCGCGTTCGCGCAGCGTGTCGCCGACGAGTCGGAGTCCTCACTGACCGGCCAGGGCCTGGTCCTGGACACCTTCCAGATCCAGGACATCACCGACGAGGGCAGCTACCTTTCCGATCTTGGTCGGCCGGAAGCAGCCCGGATCGGTCAGGTGGCAGCGATCGCCGAGGCCGCGGCCCGGCAGGAGGCCGAGCAGGCCCAGTTGCGGGCCGAGGAGCAGATCGCGATCTCCAACCGCCAGCTGGCGCTGAAGCAGGCGGAGATCAAGTCCGAGACCGACGCCGCCCAGGCGCAGGCCGCGGCGTCGGGCCCGCTCGCCCAGGCCGACCGGGACCAGGCGATCCTGACCGAGCAGGAGAAGGTCGCCGTGCGGCAGGCCGCGCTGAAGGAACGCCAGCTCGACACCGAGGTCCGCAAGCCGGCCGACGCCGAGCGCTACCGAGTCGAGACCGAGGCCCAGGGTCGCCGCAACGCGGAGATCCTCGAGGCCGAGGCCCGCAAGGCGGCCGCCATCGCGGACGCCGAGGCTCAGGCCGAAAAGGCACGGGTCACCGGTGAGGGCGACAAGTCCCGCCGGGCCGCGCTGGCCGAGGCCGAGGCGATCGAGGGCGCCAAGCGCGGTGAGGCCGAGAAGGCCCGGCGAATCGCCGAGGCCGACGCGGTACGGGCCGAGGGTGAGGCCGAAGCCGCCGCGATCCAGGCCAAGGGCCAGGCCGAGGCGGACGCGATGGACAAGCGCGCCGCCGCCTTCGCCGCGTACAACGACGCCGCCGTGCTGCAGATGCTGATCGAGGTCCTGCCGCAGGTCGCCCGCGAGGTCGCCGCCCCGATGGGCACGATCGACAAGCTCACCGTGATCTCCACCGACGGTGCCGGCGCGATGCCGAAGCAGGTCACCAACGGTGTCGTACAGACCCTGGAGATGTTGAAGAACACCACCGGTGTTGATCTTGAAACGCTGGTCCGCCGCTACACCAACTCCGAGTCCGGGCCCGAGACGCCCGAGTCGGTGGTGGAGCCGTCGATCGACGGTGCCGCGCCGCGCCAGGCGTAGCACTGCAAACCACGAGTCGGGCCGGCCTTCCGCAAGGGAGGCCGGCCCGGTCGCTGCGTTCTTGATCATGGTTAGGCTGGCGTGATGCGGAGTCGAGCGACGGTGCGGTTCCGGGGTACGGACCGGGTCGTCATTCAGGAGCCGTCAGGCTGGCGGATGCTGAGCTGGCCGGACGGCCGGCTGCTGGCCGACGGCACCGGGCAGGTGATCGACGGACCGGTCGGGCGGGTGACCGTGATCGACTCCGGGATCTTGATCATGGACGGTGTTCCGGTGCCCGCGCCGGGGCCGGTGTCCGACGCGGCCTGGGACAGGGACGGGTTCGTCGCGATCGTCGAGGGGCGGGAGCTGTGGTCGTTGCCGGCCGTCGGGCCGGCCCGGCTGCTGCACCGTGACCCCGACCCCCTTCGCTCCCCGGTCTCCCTGGCCGGCTCGATCGGGTTCGTCCGCAGCTCCTCGTCCCGGCTGCCCGGCGTGATCTTGGAAGCGCCCGACGTCCGGCGGCCGCTGCTGATCGACCGTTCCGGCGGCCGCCCGGTCGACCGGATGCCCGCGGTCGACGGCTGGGTGGATGCCGTCGTCCCCTCGCCGGTCGATCCGGAGCGGTTGGCGTTCCAGCACACCGTGCTGCCCGGGCCGTACACCTTCCGGTTGGGCCTCCTCGATCGGGGAAGCCCTGGTTTTCCCTTGCCCGACAAGGATCTACGCAGTACGGGAGCGGCACCGGCCTGGTCGCCGGACGGATCGGTGGTCGCCGTCGCCGCCCTGCAGGGCATCCGTGGAGGCATCGCCGGCTGCGGTCCGGACGGGTCCGCTCCACGCTGGCTCGCGCCGCCGGAAGGTGTCCACGCGAGCCCCGCCCCCGCTCCGGGTGGCGGACTGCTGAGCGTCTGGGGGGACCTCGCCACCCGGCCGGCAGTCGTCCTGACCACGCCGGCCGGCCGCGCCGCCTGGACGTCCCTGCAGGACGGCCCCGACTGGTGGCCGGAGCGGCCGCCGCGGCTGATCCGCTGGCGGTCCGGACCGGACGAGGTCGAGGGGCTGTTGCTCACTCCGCCCGGCCCCGGACCGTACCCGCTGGTGATCGACCTGCACGGCGGGCCTGACAACATGACGCTGCAGGCCTCGCTGAGCTCGTACGCGGTGCCGCTGGACTCCTGGCTGCGCGCGGGCTTCGCCGTGTTCGCGCCCGATTACCGCGACAGCGGGATCCTCGGGTTCGCGGCCAAGCGCGCCGCCGGCCGCTTCGAGCCCGGCGCCCGGTCCTCGCACGACGATGTGATCGCCGGCCTTGATCAGCTGATCGCCGACGGTGTCGCCGCTCCGGGCCGGGTGCACCTGTTCGGCTTCAGCATGGGCGGGCTGGTCGGTGGCCACGTGATCGCCCGTGATCACCGGATCCGTTCGGCCGCGTTCTGGGATCCGGCCGGGGTGGATCCGTACGCGACGGACAACGCGATCATGCGCCGGCAATTCAGCGGCTCACCGACCGAAGTGCCGCAGGTGTGGCAGCGGATCTCCCTTCAGCCGTTGGCCTCCCGGACCACGATCCCCGTGTTGATCATGAGTTCCGGTGATCCCGGACGGCTGCCCGGCCGGACGCACGCGCGGTGGAGCAGCGCGCTCCCCCACTCCGAGTTCCGGTCCTTCCCGGCCGAGGGTCACACTCCGTCACCGGAGCAGCGGACGGAGATCGTCCGGCAGGCTGTCGACTGGTTCGGCCGGTCCTGATCAGGCGTCCAGCTGATACAGCCCGACGGCGTCCCAGGCCACCCAGCCGCCCTGAGCCAGCGTGAACGTGATCTTGTTGGATCCAGTCCGGAAGACCGTCGGCGGCAGCTCGAATTCGTAGTAGGACGGGATCAGCGGGCTGCCGGGCAGGTTCGCGTCGCCCTGCCGGGAACCCTGGGTGCCGCCGATGATCAACTCCAGTTGTTCCACCGGTTGATCGTTGATCTTCAGGTCGAGCCGGCCGGCGAGCCGGGTGGTGTCGACCAGCCAGAGCGCGAGCGCTGGCTTGGTCGGGACCGCGGCCAGGTCAACGGTCCAGTGCAGCGTGTAGCTCTTCCGGCCGGCCCAGGCGTCGCCCGGCCCGGGCAGCAGGTACGGCCAGCGCTCGGCGGCGTCGGGGCCGTGCGCGACGTTGATCACCGCGTCCGGGTAGGCGGGCGGGATCGACGCGTAGCTGCTCGGGGCGTACCTCAGCTCAAGGGTCCGGCCGTCGAACTCGCCGACGACCGCGAGCGGGGTGCCGGAGTGGCTGATCGACGTCGTCGAACTGCCCGTCGCGACCGCGGAGGGGCGGGAGCGGCTGCCGGCGGCGTCGACCGTCACCACGAGATAGGTCCAGGTCTCCCCCGCCGCCGATCTGCCGCGGTGCTCCCAGCGCGGATAGACCGACTTCGCCAGCAGCAGCTCGTCGGGCAGCCCGCGCAGCTTCCGCTCGGCGGCCCGCCCTTCGGCCTGGATGCCGTACACCCGATAGTGATCAACGACCGTGCTCCAGGGCAGCGGCTGCCAGCCGACCGTGATCGTGCGCAGCTTGCCGATGATCTTGAGACCGGTGACGGGATCGGGGCGTGCCATCAGGATGCTCCTTCGATCTGGTCCAGCCGGGAGGTGCCGTCCGGCGTGGCGAACCTGGCGGCCACCCGGCGCGGTGCCGTGTCGTCCTCCTCGATCCAGTCCACGCAGACGTAGCTCGCGGTCAGCCGCTCCGGCGTGATCTTGGTCAGCAGGTAGCCGCGCCGGGCGTGGTAGAAGTGCACGTACGGATGGCGCAGCCAGTCGTCGGCATAGCCGTCGGTCTCCGCGCCGTCGCCGTCGGAGGCGATCGAACTGCAGATCAACTCGACCGCGACCCTGGGTCCGTCCGGATCGGCGGGATCGGCCGGCACCTCGGCGGCGACGGCTCGGTGGATGTCACCGGTCAGCACGACCGGGTTCGACACCCCGTCGAGCGACGTGATCAACCGCTTCCGGGCAGCCGGGTAACCGTCCCAGGATTCGAGCCCGGTAGTCGGCCGGACCGGAATGAAGCTGACCGCGTTGCCGATCACGTTCCAGCGTGCCGTGGAGTCCTGCAGTTTCTCGTGCAGCCAGCGTTCCTGGGTCTCGCCCAGCATGGTCCGCTTCGGGTCGTCGCGGTCGCCGGCGGTCGGCGGGCGATCACGGTACTGGCGGCCGTCGATCAACATCAGCCGGGCCAGCGAGCCGACATCGTAGCTGTCGTAGAGCATCGTGCGCGGCCCCTCGGGCAGCAGGTCGATCGACACCGGCAGGTTCTCGTAGAAGGCGCGATAGGCGACGGCGATCCGGTGCACGAACAGGTCGGTCGGGATGCCGTCGTTGCTGTGCTGCGCCGCGTAACCGTTCTCGACTTCATGATCATCCCAGGTGAACACCCAGGCGGCCCGGGCGTGCGCGGCCTGCAGGTGCGGATCAGCCTTGAACCTCGCGTAGCGCAGCCGGTACTGCTCCAGCGTCTCGGTCTCGATCTCCTCCGGCTCGGTGACCGCGGCGCCCTGGCGCCAGAGGTTGTAGCCGTCGACGATCCCGTACTCGTAGATGTAGTCGCCGAGGAAGATCACCAGATCGAGGTCGGTCTCGTCCGCGAGGTGCCGGTGGGCCGTGAAATGCCCGTGGTACCAGGCCTGACAGGAGGCCGACGCGAAGGTGAACTCTTCCGGCTCGGTGCCGGCCGCCGGGAGGGTACGGAAGCGGCCGACCGGGCTGGTCCGGTCGGCGACCCGGAAGCGATACCAGTACGTCGTCGCCGGCTCGAGCCCGGTCACCTGCGGATGCACGGAGTGGGCCAGCGCCGGCTGCGCGAGCGCCGAGCCGCGCTTGACGACGGTGCGGAAGTCCTCGTCGGCGGCCACCTCCCAGCGGACCGTGACGTCCTCCCGTGGCATCCCACCGTGCCCGTCGGCCGCCAGCGGCTCCGGCGCCAACCGGGTCCACAGCACCATGCCGTGATCACTGGGGCTGCCGGCGGCGACGCCCAGCGTGAACGGGTCGGCGGCCAGCGGTTCGGCCTCCGCGTCCGGCGCGTTCACCCCGAGGGCCAGTGTCGCGGCGGTGACGCCACCGGCCTGCAGCAGCAGGCGGCGACTCAGCCGCGGGTCCCGCGGGTGGGCATGATCAACAAGGTCCGGTGGCACGCGCAGCTCCCTCTGTCCGATGTCCGGATCCCCGAGGAGCGTGGCGCCGGAACGTTATCAACACGACACGGACCTGCATGGTAAGAAGATCACTCAGGCCTCGTCCAGCGGTTCGCCGCCGATCGGGATCCGCGGACCGGTGTCGTGATCAACGAAACGCTACGCACGATCAACCGGTCGGGCAGATGCGCCCCGATCATGGAGCCCGTGACCACTCAGTGCCAGCCGCCGTCCGCCGGACCGCAGACCGCCACGTCCGAGCGACCCGTCGCAGCCTGGGCCCCGATCGTCGCGCTCGCGCTGGGGATCGCGATTTTGGTGGCGAGCGAGTTCCTGCCGGCGAGCGTGCTTCCGGCGATGGCCGCCGACCTCGGCGTCAGCGAGGGAGTCGCCGGCCTGGCGGTGGCGGCGACGGCCCTGGCCGGTGCGCTCACCGCTCCGACGATCGCCCTGCTGCTGCCGCGGACCGATCGGCGGGTCGTCCTGATCGGGCTGCTGGTGGCCGCCGCCCTCTCCAATCTCGTGGTCGCGGTCGCGCCGTCGTTCGTCGTCCTGCTGATCGGCCGGCTGGTCCTCGGCGCGGCGATCGCCGGCTACTGGTCGTTCGCCTTCGGCGCCGGAACCGCGGCGGTGCCCGGTCGTGATCATGTCGTCTCGGCGTCGCTCGCGGTCGGCGTCAGCGTGGCCACCATCGTCGCCGTACCGCTGGCGTCGGCGGCCGGTGACGTGACCGGCTGGCGCGTGGTGTTCCTGGTCGCGGCCGGGTTCGCGGCGGTCGCGACGGTGATCGTGATCATGACGCTGCCGTCCGTCACGCCCCATCCCTCGGCCGGACTGGCGATGCTCCGCCGGGCGCTGGCGAACCGGCGACTGCTCGCCGGGGTCGGCTGCATCGTGCTGGTCGCGTTCGGCAACTTCGCCGCGTATCCGTACATCCGGTTGGCGATCGAGCGGATCGTGCCGGGCGGCGGCTGGTGGCTGCTGCTGGTGTGGGGCGTCGGCGGGCTGGTCGGCAACCTCGCGGCAGGCGCCCTGACCCGGCGGCTGCGGGTCGCTGTCGTCGCGGCGCCGGTGCTGCTCGGTCTCGGCCTGGTGCTGACCATGATCGCCTCGGGCCCGGTCGTCCTGGTCGTGGGCGTCGTGCTCTGGGGCGTCGGGTTCAACATGGTGCCGGTGGCGACGCAACTCTGGGTGACCCGGGTGGAGCCGGAGCGCGCCGAGTCCGCACTGTCGCTGCAGGTGACCGCGTTCCAGGTCGCGATCACGCTCGGCTCGGCCGTCGGTGGCGCGGTGCTCGACCGCTCCTCGGTCGGCGTCGTGCTGCTGGTCGGTGCCGGGCTCGCCCTCGCGAGCGGGATCGGATTCCTGTTGCTGCGGTCAGCCCGCGTCTGACAGGGTCCGCCAGGACTTCGGCGCGGTGCCGTGATCGGCGGTGAAGGCTCGGCTGAACGCGGCCGTCGACCCGTACCCGACCGCGTGCGCGATCTGCTCGATCGGCCGGTCCACATCGGCGAGCAGGCGCCGCGCGTGCAGCATCCGTACCTCGCGAAGGGCCTGCACCGGACTGCGGCCCAACGCCCTCCGGAACCGGTCGTTCAGGGCGGACCGGGACAGGTGTACGAGGCCCGCCATCCATTCCACGGTCCATTCCGCGCCGGGCTCGGCCACGAGGGCTGCCAGCACCGTCACGACCGCCGGATCCCCGGGGCGGTTGTCCCATGGCTTGTCCTCCTGCCAGGACGCCAGCATCGAAGCCCCGATCAGCCCGCCGTAACTCGACGCGAACGCCGACGGCCGGCACTCGCCGCCGAGCGGGCAGCTGCGGACCAGTTCGGCGACGCCGTAGTGGCGGCCGGCGAAGTCCCGGACCAGCAGCGGGCTCGGCACCGGGAACGGCGGCACCACCAGCCGCAGGTCCGCCGTCGCCACCCGGGCACCGGCCGCCGTCGACAGCCGGTGCGGCGTGAAGGCGTCGAGCAGGACCGCGTCACCGGCGTCCAGGACATACCGCTCGGTCACGGTCGCGAGCTCGACGACGCCCTCCAACACGAACGTCCAGACCGGCCCGGCCGAGGCCTCGCCCGGAGCGTCCGGAGTCAGCGCCCGATGCCGGAGCCGGACCAGTTCCCAGGCCGGCTGGTTCGGCAGGACGGGAGCCGGCTCAACGGTCTCGGCCTCCACGGCAACATCGATCATGCTCCCTGCAGCGCCCAACCTCCGACGTGCTATTCCGTCCGCCGGTCGATCGCGCTTCAATGGGGAGGATTCGGCCGCGAAGTCGCGGCGGAAGCTTCCCCGGTGTCACCGTCGCCCGCTGCCCAGTTCGCCAACCAGCGGATCAGGAGCTCGCGCTCGGCGGCCTGGACCCGGTTCCGGAGGGCGGCCACGTCGTCGCCCGACGCGACCGGCACCTCGAGCTGAGCGAGGATCGGGCCCTCGTCGTAATTCTCGGTGACCCGGTGGATCGTGACGCCGGTCCGTCGCACTCCGTCCGCGAGCACGGCCTCGGTCGTCGTACCAGCGCCCGAGCCGATCATCGCCAGCCGCTTCGCTGCGGATCCGCCCGGCAACGGAACGCCGGTCGTCATCCCGATCCCTCGATCGCGGCGACCGCGGACTCGAAGCTGAGGCGTTGGCGTTCGGGGCGGCACCGCTGCCGGGCCGTCGCCAGGGTCACCCACTCGAAACCCTTGTGTTCCAACGGGTTCAGGCTGACCGGGGTGCCCCAGGGGATCCTGAGTCGGAAGACGGCCCAGTCGACATCGTCGGTGATCACCGGAAGGGGTTCGGCGCGGATCCCGGTCTCCTCGAACAACTCCCGCGCCGCGCACTCCGCGATCGTCTCGCCCGGCTCCAGGCAACCCGACGGCGATCCCCACGCCCAGTCGCCCTCGTCGGTCGTCTCCGCGTTGTGCAGCAGCAGATAGCGCGGTCCGTTGGGCGAGTCGCTGATCACGGCTACCATCGCGCCGGCCGGATTTCGCACTCCGCTCATGGGTACAGCGTCTCAGGAGCGGAGCAGCCGATCAGTGGCCGGGTCGCCGTACCGCTGTGACACAGAAACTCGTCGGTACGGCCTCGCCCTTGATGCAGTAGCCGTCGATGAGATCGCGCTGGCCGATCGGCTCGGAAAGCTCCAGCCGCGTTGGGACCTGTGGATTGCCCGGACAGTTCGCGGCCTTGAGATTGAGGGCCTCCACTTCGGTCTCGATCACGATCCGGGTCTGTTCGTAGATCACCTTGGGTTCCAGAACCTTGCCCGTGACACCGCCGGAGCAGTCGACCCGGGTCACGCCGAGCCGGAGCACCGTCGTACGTGCCGTCACCGAGCCAGCGTCGAGCAGTTCCCAGGTCCCCGGCTCGCCTCCCTGAATCGGCGGCTCCTCGGCGACGGCGCAGCCGCCGAAGACGACCAGGGCCGCTCCGGCGAGGACGGCCATCGTGCCTGCCCGCTTCATGGAACGAGTCTGCCACCGCGCCGGGCGTTGCGGGCGGGTTCAGCCAGGCCCCGGATGCTCGGTCCACAAACCGAACGACACCCCTCGGTGTCGCCGAACGCCGGCTCGAACGACCTTCCCGACAACGCGGCATGGAACTGCTGGAACCGCTCCTAAGGCCGGCGGGCGCTTCCATGATCAAGAAGTACGATGCTCGCATGCCGCCCCGGATCCCCATCGCCACCGCGGCGCTGGTGCGTGATGGTCTGATCCTGCTGGCCCATCGGCACCCGGACCGTCGCTGGTATCCCGACTGCTGGGATCTGGTCGGTGGCCACATCGAAGCCGGAGAGACCGCCGCGCAAGCCGTGATCCGCGAGTGCCGTGAAGAACTCGGGATCCGGATCCGCGACCCGCGACCGGTTCCGATGGCGTTCTCCGACCCCACGATCGAACTGCACGCCTACCTGGTGGACCGTTGGGACGGCACGCCCGTCAACGCCGCGCCGGACGAGCACGACCAACTCGGATGGTTCGCCCCCGACGAACTGGCGAAGCTCAAGCTGGCCGACCCCGCCAGCCTTCCGGACATCCTGAACCTGATGCGACTCGCGCAAGACCCTGCTGGTCTCCAGCCAGAAGGTTGACCCGACGCCCCGACCAACGTGATCCCGCTGGTGCACCGAAAGCGGGTCTGACCAGGTGTGGAACGGCGATCTTGCGATGTCGGGCTGACAGGATTTGAACCTGCGACCCCTTGACCCCCAGGCGTCCAAACGGCTTCGGCCTGCCCGGATTCCGCGTGATTCCGGGCGTCAGATCATGCAGAACACGTCACGGGATGCATGGATTGCATGATTCTGGTCCCCTTCTGGTCCCCCTCGTAGGCAAGCTCAGTTCGCGGCCAGAGCCGCGAGAGGCGCTACGGCGGCGTGGAACCTGTTGCCCACGAGCAGCACGACGATCTTGTGTCTGGCTCTGGAGAAGACCACGTAGAGGAGCCGACTTGTTGTGGGGAACGGTTCTGATTCGTAGCCCATGAAGTCTCCCTCCCGCAACACCACGACGGTTGCGTCGGCCTCGCGTCCCTTCGTCTGGTAGAGGTTCATTAGTTGAACCTCTCGCGGGCTCAGCGCCGAGTCCGTGAGCGCCGCGTAACTCGCCTCACGAGCTTCCGCACAGATCGCTGCAACCATCTGACGGTCATCGCGGGCGCTGCTCGTGCGTGCCGCTCGCGCGTACATCACCGAGAGCAGGGTTGCTGCTTGCTGCCAGGCGCCCGACTTCTGCGGTAGTCCGAGCGCGTCGTGTGCCGTCGCCGCTACCTCGATTACCTCCCGAATGGACCCCGCCTCGGAGAGACGCTCTCGAAGAGCGCTCAGGCGAGCTTGCAGGGTCGTGGGGCCTGAACCGTTCATCACCTGGTACGCGATGGGGGGCGCCTTCTGCCCACGTTGCGCGCTCGTCAGGAACACGGCTATCGCTTCGAGAACAATTCCCCAGGTGCCATCGCCGGTGTGGAATCGCGCCATCGCAGTCTGGGCGTCGAGGGCGGCGGCGAGCGCGTCACTGAGACCGGCAACTTCATGTTCGATCCCGTCGGCTTCAAGTGCATCCGAGAGAGCCGCGAGCATGTCGTTATGGTGCGTGAATACTGCCACGCCCATATCTTTCGCGGCTAACTCGCTAACGACCCGTGCGACGTGACTGGTCTCGTCGGAGAGTGGTATTCCGTCTTGGATGACCAGTCTTTCGTCCTGGATGGCGGCCGCGATGGCCTCTGAGTCGAACAGGCGTCCCCTGATGGCGTTGGCGACGGCCGGGATGATCCCGGAGGGGTCTCGGAAGGAGGTTTCTGGCAGCAGGATGGTGTTCTCTGTCCCAGCGGCCGAGCAGGCTTCATCGATGCGCTCCACTCTGACGCCGTCTTCGGCGAGGAACGTGTAGATGCACTGGTTCGGGTCGCCGAGCAGTATCAGCCTGCTGTCGCGGGCAATCAGCTGAAGGAGGTCTTGCTGCGCATCGCCGGTGTCCTGAAATTCGTCGACGATAACGAGGCCCCATCGGGTGCGAAGGTGTTCTGCGACAGCAGGTGCGGCCTGAGCGATTTCGAGTGTGAGCGGGATGAGCCTGCTGTATCCGATCTCGTGCTGGGCCAGCCCGAGCTTCTCGCGAGCGGGGCTGACGAGGACGGCGTCGCCGTGTCCGACCAGATTCCCGAATCTCCGGACCACGGAGAACGCGAGCGAGTGGAACGTCATGATGTCCACCTGGGAGCCTCGGCGGCCGAGAATCTCATTTGCGCGGGAGGCTATGCGCGCCACCGAGGAACGAGAGAACGAGAGGAACAGGACCCGATCGTGGGGTTCGCTTTCTGCTACTCGTTCAAGATGGGCGTGAGCTGCGGCGAGCGCGCTGGTCGTCTTTCCGACACCCGCTCCGCCGAGCACGACAGTGAGTTCGGCCTGCGTCGCTACGACTCGCTGCTGCTCCGGGTTCTGCGGGGCGAATGTCATGGTAGATCAGGGATGTCGATGCGTCCGAGCGTATCGCCGCAGACTGCTTCGATCGCGGACCGCGCGATCGGCGGCTGTCGTGTCAGTGCGTGAGCCCAGGCTGCCCCTAGCCCCTGTTTCTTGATCACTTTCGTCGCGATGAGGTGGTCCGCGATGTCGTCGTCGCCGAGATCGGGTGGCAGGGCGGGCATGCCGAAGTCTTCCAGGGTCTCGACCGTCTCTCGGAGCTGATCTCCGGGTACGCCGCGGATGAGTGCGGCCTCCACGGCGGTGCGAGTGGGAAGCACGACGAGTTGTTCGATCATTCCTGCAAGGACTCCGACTGCTGGATCTTCGTGTCCTGGCTTGTCATTGTCGACGATCGCTCGGACGTGGAATCCGAGTTCAAGGGCGATCTCGGCAATGGCTGGGAGCCGGGTAACTCCTCCGTCTGACCCTGGCGGGGCGACCAGGCGGATGCCGTTAGCGGGGAGGCTGTGGTGCGGTTCGTTCGTCTTCCGGAAGAGCCGCGACGCGAGCGCGCCGTACCCCTCGACATCGAGCGGCCCCTCCAGGAGGACAACGGTTCTCGCGCTCAGCGCTGCGAGAAGCTGCTCCAGGATGAGCCTCCGGTTGACTCGGCCCGTCTTGTCCGTGACTGCAGAGAGCTGGTGCTGTCGTCTCTCGCCGTGGCTGACCGTGAGCCGAACCAGCTCACCGGGATCGAATGCTCGTACTACCTCAGGACGGCGCGTTGTGAGGATCGCTTGCCCTGCCGTTACGTGGATGAGCCGCGCCATGTGTTCAGATGACGATGCGTCAAGGCGATCTCCGAAGTCATCGCCGATGATGACGACGCCTGATTGTGCATCTCGCGCGGCTGCGATGGCTTCAGCGGCCGAGAGCACACTCTCGAGAGTCGACCCCTGGGAACGGACGGGAAGGGCCCCGGCCGCACCCATCGAGATCGCTGGTTGAAGCGCTCTGAGGAGGGCAGCCATAGAACCGTCATCCGCCAGAAAACTGATGTCGGCGGAGTCATCGATACCGAAGAGAGTCTGCGGTCCGGAATCAATGACCTTATCCAGAACGCTAGTGACCACCTCCGTCTCAGAGAACGACCCGGTTGCAGCATGGACGGCCGAATCCAGATCGGTGAGGGCGCTGTCCAGGCCACCAGGATCGGCATCAGCAAGGAGTGCTCTCAGGACTCCCTCTGCCCGCAGCTGGAGAGCCGGCGCACTGTCAACGAACTGGACAGGCAGAGACTCACGCTCGATCCGGCTCGCCTTCTTGAACACACCGGCAGCGGGATCACTTCGCGCCGGGTAATCGACCCAGTGCTCGCCGGTGTCCGTATCGAGGTCATATCGTGCGCGATAGCACAGACGTACGCCCAGAACCGCGTCGCCCGCGTTGCTTGGCGTGGCGATCTCCCCGGTTGCCCGGTCGAACGTTTCCAGATTCTCGCTGAGAAGAGTTTCGAGGTCCTCCCCGAGGTCGAGGAGAGTCACCTCTACCTCCGTCAAGGACTCTTCATCGCCGTCAGCAGGTCGGTAGACGTCGAGAGGATTCACGCGGGACCGAGTACTGCGGGCGTCGAGAACCCGGCGCAGGGCCTCGACGATGTCAGTGCGGCCCGCCTGCGGCTCACCTGCAAGCACCATGTTCTCTGGCACCACGAGCGCTGCATGGCGATAACCCCGGAAACGTCCGATACGGATGCGCGCGACCCTCATTGGCTACTCCTTGCATGCCCCCCCAATGCAAGCTGAGCGCTCGGCTCGCAACGGGACGATGAGCGTGAATCAACGGACCTTCTCCCGCTCGGAACCGGCGGCTCCCATGCCTATCGTCCCACGGACTGTGGTCAGTACCAGGCGGCGACGCACCATGGCCGTCCCGTGAAGACACGCGACGACAGGTTCCGTACAAGCGTCCGAAGTGGCAGCTCGGCCTCGTTTCCGTCTGGTTCCGCAGTTCACGCGACCACGCGGCGTCGCCGGCAGGCTGCATGGTTTGCATGACCGTGGTCCCGTGCCTGGGCGCCTGCCCGCGTCGAGAACTGTCACGGCGTCACGGGCGCCTATGGCAACCAGTTCGTGCGTTCGCGCGTCAGAGGAGCTTCGGTTGATGCGCCTCGACGTGTCTCAGCCCGATCGCGAAACAGCGCGGCTACAGTTGGGACTGAACGACAGCTCTCGTCCGTTCGGCACCGAGGGCGTAGATCGCCGGACGGATCATCGAGACGAGGCTGGACATGGCTTACGAGCAGCTACCCATCGTGGAGGTCGAGCTGAGCCGGCTCCTGCTCGACCTGGAGAACTACCGCATCCCGACTCGTCGCGACGATGAAGCCGGAGCCTTGAAGTATCTGTTCGCTTCCGAGGACGTCCTCGGCGCGGCGCGGCTGATCCTTCGCGACGGCTACTTCGACAACGAGGTGCCGATCGTGATCGCGGCGGAGTCACGGGACGAGCCGCCTTCGTACATCGTCCTGGAAGGCAACCGGCGCGTCAGCGCACTCAAGGCTCTCTACGACCCGACGATCGTGCCTGGTCACGAAGCCGAGGTTCGCTCACTGCTCAAGCGGTACGCAGTCGAGGCAGAAAACCTCCCCGAGCGAATCCGCGTGATCGTGGCGCCTGATCGCGCGACCGCCGCCCCGCACGTTGCCCGACTGCACACTGGCATCTCCAAGAAGCGGTGGAGCCGCGACCAACAAGCAACCTTCTACTACTCACTCGTGGACGACCAGACGACTGTGGAGGACGTCAAGGCGCAGTACCCCGATGTCGAGGTCGCAAGGTTCATGAAGATGGCTGTGATGCGACGCTTCCTTGCCGCTGCGCCATTCTCCGATCACACCCTCCGGCAGTACGCCGCCAGCGACGACTTGGCGATGTCGGCCTTTGAGTACGCGTACCGAAGTAAGGACATCGCGGCTGCGATCGGGGTGGAGTTCGATAGAGACGGCATGTTGCTTCCTCGGTCCTCAACTCCCGAAAAGATCGCGTCGAAACTTCCAAAGAAGAAGCTCGGTGCATTGGAGTATCTAGTCGGGGAGTTTCGCGCTGGAAGGCTCAACACCCGCTCTCCGGAGCTCAAGAAGCGTGATGACGCCTACCAGCCGTTCGTGGACCGTCTCAACGGTGTACCCACTACAGCAACGCCGACACCATCACCCGCCGCGCCCGCACCACCGACTCCGCCTGGACCGTCGCAAGGTGTCAGCCACGGAATGCCTCCAAGCGGTCCCGGTAGCGCGACCGGCGGGGCAACGCCACCCCAGCCTGAGCCTCCGAGCGGAGCAGGAAGCCGTGGACCGAACCATCCAGACACAAAGGACACGCTCGATCTGTCTGGCCTCGACTACGAGAACGCACCACTGAACCTCAAACTGCGCTACTTCGAGCTACGACGGATCAACCTGGGAAACTTGCCTATCGCGTCCGCGATCCTATTGCGCTCTGTTCTCGAAGCCACCATCAAGGTCCATTTCGAGGGCTCTGCAACGCCCGCGACAGGCGAGTTGAGTGCGGTTTTCAAAGTGGTCGCGCAAACCTATGGCTCGGAGAAGACTCTCAAATCGACCATCGGCGCCATACAGTCGGGAAACGCCCACAAACATGGCTCTATCCAGTGGTTCAATCTCATCGCGCACAGCGCAGATGCGTCAGTGACCGCAGAGGACGTTCGGCAGGCGTGGAAGGTGGTCAATCCGCTGCTCAGGCGCTTGTTGCGTCCGCCATTACAGTCTGCCCCTGCAACGCCTTGACCACACCGGCGACCGCGGGCGATGCAACGAGTAGTTCTTCGGCCTGCCCCGGATACCGCGCGGAGTAGGTCAGTTCCAAGCGGCATTGGAAGTGCTCGCGATACAGCTTCTCAATCAGTGGAGCCGTGTCATACGTCATGAGCCAGTGCGCCTTCTCCACCGTATTGACGATCGCCGCGAGGGCTGCGTGATCGCGCCCGTCGAACGCGTTGAGGTAGAGCTGAGACCCCGCCTGAACATAGGGCGGATCGATGTACATAAATGCTCGATCGTCCTGAGCGTAACGCTGGATCACTGTCCTGCCGTCAAGGTCTGAGACCGTGATCTGATCGGCCAAGCCTCCGATCGCAGTCAATCGTTCGATGAGCGTTTCGCGATTGAAGCGGGCGTCAATCTTGTATCTCCCTTCCTGCCGCTGACCGCCGATAACTCCGGCATTCAGAATCCCTGAACGATTGGTCCTGTTCAGAAAGAAGAAGGCGAACCCGAGGCGGAGTGAATCTCGCTCATCGCGCGATCTGTATATCTCTCGCTGCTTCTGCCATTCAGCGATCGTAAGTGGGACGGACGCAACCATTTCAACGAAGCTGGCATTGTCTCCGACCGCAGATTTCCAGAAGGCGTACACCGCAGGGTCAATGTCGTTGACAACCAGTTCTTCGACAATGCCCTCACGGAGCAACGCAATCCCAGCTCCCACGCCACCGGCATATGGCTCGATATAACGTGCACGCTCGACCCTGAGAGCATCGATGATGTCGCCAAAGAAGCCAGCGAGCGCCGCCTTTCCTCCCGGATAGCGGAGCGGCGAGAGCGTTCCGTACCGACGTGACGCGACAACCCGCAGCGTGTCACTCATCAGGACTCCTTCCCCGCTCGATGCGCGGCGACTCGACAGCGAGCCGAGCAGAAGCGCGCATCACCTCGCCCGAGGAACGCCTGATCGCAGCGCTCGCAGTTACGCCACGCCTTACGGCGACGTAGCCGCTCATGACGCAGCGCTCGATCAACGTCAGTGAGGCCCGCGTCGCTCAGGCTCGTGAAGTCCTGCATGTAACGGATACTACTCGTAAGGACATCACAGAGCCATCGACACGCCGAATCGATGCGGTACACCGTGAAGGGACGCGCCAACCGAATGCGACTGTGTCGTGGTCAGTGCCCTATGGCGCGGTGGGCTCGCCTGCGCGTCACCGCGAGGACGGCACCGGTTGCCGTTCGCGACGCTCCCCCGCACGGACACTTATGAGCTGGATCAGACTGACGGGGCCGATCCAAAGGAACTTGAAGGCGTTCCAGACGAACACCAGGACCAGCAGGTAGAGCCAACCGGGACCCCCGTCGTTGATGATCGTGGTGCAGATCGCCGCGGCGTAGAAGTAGACCCCGGCGAGCAGCATCGCGGGGACGCCCCACTTCAGGCCGCGCCGTGTGCGGATCGCGTTGAGCAGCAGGTTCGTGGGTGCGTAGCGGAGTACGCCATAGCCTCGTGCGCTGAGCGCCACGGACGTCCGGAGCATTGCAGGCCTCTTTCCTCGTCATAGCGCGACGGTGTTCCGTCGTGGAGGCGGCTATGAACCGAGTGCCCGCGAAGGGCCGTCCCGAAGGACCCGCATAGTTTGCTGAACCTGCCTCGCTACCGAGTTTACGACTGTCCTATGGCAGAGGGAACCCCATCGGCAGGCGGGCGTGTACCTCGTCGGTGACCTTGGAGCGAGAGGACACCGATCATGGCCACGTTGGCGGAGCAGGTGCAGGGTGAGCGGATGGCGCGGGTCGCGTTGTCGATGATCGCCGAGCCGAACGACCCGATCACGGGGTACGTCCTGGCCCGTCACGGCGGGGTCGAGGCGCTGCGGCTGATCGAGTCCGACGACGAAGTGCCCGGCCTGGCACGCGCCGACACACTGATGTGGCGCGAACGACTGACGGCGCGGGTCACACCCGGCCTGCTGGATCAGATGGCTCAGGCGGAGCGGCATGGATTCGGCACGCTCATCCCCGCCGACAAGGAATGGCCCGCCGGCCTGAACGACCTGAGCGATCGTGCGCCGTACCTGCTGTGGACTCGCGGTGCGGTCTCGTTCTTGATGACGGCGCTGAGCGATCGGTATTGGTAGTGCGCGCTGTTCCTTCTGGCGATATTGGGGGGATCCAGCGGCTGGGGAATGCTTGTCGCGTTCACTCCTCGCGCGACGAATGATGCAATAATCTGCGTATGGATGCAGATAAGCAGAGATGTGGAATGGACCCGGACAGCCAGTACGTGGAACTTGCGGTCGAGGTGTTCGGCCTCCTCGCGGACGCGACCCGAGTGCGGATCATCCTGGCCCTGCGCACCAACGACGAGCTGTCGGTGAATCACATCGCCGACATCGTGGACAAGTCGCCAGCGGCGGTCTCGCAGCACCTGGCGAAGCTGCGGATGGCGCGGATCGTGTCGACCCGGCAGGAGGGCCAGCGGGTCTTCTACCGGCTGGCGAACGAGCACGCCTCCCAGTTGGTATCCGACGCGATCTTCCAGGCCGAGCACGCCATCGCCGACGGCACGACCCCGGCGCACCACCACGAGGAACGAGAACGAGCATGACCCAGCACGACCACGTGCACGATCACGGCGCAGGACCTCACGGGCACGATCATTCTCATGGTCACGGCGAGCACGGGCACTCGCACCCGACGGGGTTCAAGGGCTTCCTCTACGGAATCTTCGTGCCGCACTCCCACGATGCTGTGGACTCGATCGACGACGCGATGGAGGCCCACGCGCAGGGCATCCGGGCACTGAAGATCAGCCTCGTGGTCATGCTCGCGACGACCGTGGTGCAGGCCGTGATCGTCGCGTTCTCCGGGTCGGTCGCGCTGCTGGCCGACACGATCCACAACCTGTCCGACGCGCTCACCGCGGTCCCGCTGTGGATCGCGTTCGTGCTGTCCCGCCGGGTCGCGACGCGCAAGTACACGTACGGGTTCAACCGGGCCGAGGACCTGGCGGGCCTGTTCATAGTGCTGATGATCGCGCTGTCCTCGATCGTCGCCGCATATGAGGCGATCGACCGCATCGTGAACCCTCGGCCAGTCGAGAACATCGGCTGGGTGATCGCCGCGGGCATCGTCGGGTTCCTGGGCAACGAAGCCGTCGCCGTCTACCGCATTCGTGTGGGGAGGAAGATCGGCTCGGCCGCGCTGGTCGCTGATGGCGTGCATGCCCGCACGGACGGGTTCACGTCTCTGGCGGTGGTCGCTGGCGGGGTCGGCGTGCTACTGGGCTTCCCCCTGGCTGACCCGATCGTCGGTCTGCTGATCTCGGCGATGATCGCGGTGCTCCTGGTCGGCACGGTGCGCTCGGTCGGTCGCCGACTTATGGACGGCATCGAGCCGGAGCTCGTCGACCGGGCCGAGCACGCACTGACGCATCTGGCTCAGGTCAAGTCCGTGGAACAGGTGCGACTGCGGTGGGTCGGCCACCGCCTCCGCGGCGACGCGGTCGTCACGGTCGCACCGATGAGTTTGGCCGAAGCCGACCGCCTGGCCGTTGCGGCCGAGGCGTCAGTGAAAGAGCACATGCCTAACGTCGACGAGATGGCTGTCCGCGTGACGGCCACGAAATAGGGCACGTGCGTCGTCAAACGGCGAGCTAGCCCGAGCGGGTCAGTGCTCTCAGGCGGTGGCGTCTGACGGTACCCGCTACGGGACCAGCCGCGGGATGAGGCGGACGAAGACGACCATGACGACGAGTTCGACGAGCGTCTGAGTGACGACGATGAGTGGGGCGAGGTCGAAGGCGACAGGAAGTGCCAGGACCAGGGGGAGCACGACGAGCGAGTTCCGCGTCGCGCCGCTGAATACGACCGTCCGCTTCGCTGGAACGTCCAGCCCTGCAGCAGCCCCGGCGAGCATGCCGACGGGGACCATGACCGCGGCGAAGAACACGTAGACAGGGATCACGAGGAGCAGGCCGGTGATCTGCTGCCCGACGCCTGCGATCTGGGAGGCCACGACCACGGCGAGCGTGAGCATCATGAGCGGCACCATCGCTGCCAGCCCGACCCGTTCGAGCACGCGTCCCCAGCGTGTTCGTGCCGCCGCGAGCTGCGTGAGAGCAGCAGCCGCGAGCGGTAGGACGATGAGCAGCAGGAACGCCTCCGCGAACGGTCGCAGGTCAACTGCTTGCACGAACTCCTCTCCGACGAAGAGCCACAGGTATGCGGGAAGCAGCAGGATCTGGGCAAGCATCAGCAGCGGCGCGGCCGCGAGCAACCGTTCCCGGGAGCCGCCGGCCAGTCCTGCGAACACGATGACGTAGTCCACGCACGGCGTCAGCAGAACGAAGAGCACACCGATCAGCAGCACCTGGTCGTGCGCGACGATACGAGACAGCACCCACACCACGACCGGCACCAGCACGAAGTTCACCACGAGCAGCGTCGTCAAGAACCGCCAGTCACGGAAAGCGAGCCGGAGCCGCGCGAACGGCACGCCGAGGAAGGTGACATAGAGCAGCAGCCCGAGCACGGGGTTGATCGCTGTCTCCGCGGGATGCGCCAGGGCCGGGAACAGGAGGCCGGCCACAGCGCCCACGGCCAAGGCCACAAGGTAGAGCGCGACTTGGTGTCGCTCCATCCACTTCACGCCCTGTGCCATGCGACCATCCTCCCAGGCTCGCAATAAGTCATCGTTCGCTGTATAGTCATCGTGTGCTGACTATTGCTTCCCGTCTTGATGTGATGAACCGGCTCGGCCGCGCGATGGCCGACCCGACCCGCTCCCGGATTCTGATGTCCCTGCTGGAAGGGCCGTCCTATCCGGCCGTACTGTCCCGTTCGCTTGAACTGTCGCGCTCGAATGTGTCGAACCATCTGACGTGCCTGCGGAATTGCGGCATCGTCGTCGCCGAACCTGAAGGGCGGCAGACCCGCTACGAGATCGCCGATCCGCACCTCACTGCTGCGCTTACGGCGCTGATCGACGTGACGCTCGCCGTCGACGAGAACGCACCGTGTCTCGACGCGGCCTGCACGGTGCCCGGCTGCTGCGAAACGGAAGCGCAGGCATGAGCGCCACGCTGACAACTGCGCGCCGCACAACGCTGCACCGCCGCGTCCGGTTCATCGTCGGATTCACGATCACCTACAACGTCATCGAAGCCATCGTCGCTGTCTGGGCCGGCATCCTCGCCTCCTCCGCGGCACTGATCGGGTTCGGCCTCGACTCCGTCGTTGAGGTGCTCTCGGCTGCCGCGATTGCGTGGCAGTTCACGCGCAAGGATCCCGAGCGGTGGGAGAAGGTCACCGTCAAGGCAATCGGCATCGCGTTCTTCGCCCTCGCCGCCTACGTAACCGTCGACGCCGTCCTGAGCCTCATCCAAGCAGAAGGGCCCGACCACAGCCCCTTCGGTCTCGGCATCACCGCACTGAGCCTGCTCATCATGCCGCTGCTGGCCTGGTTCGAGGTCCGCACCGGACGCGAGCTGGACTCCAAGAGCGTGATGGCCGACGCCAAGCAGCTCATCCTCTGCGTCTACCTCTCCGGAGCGGTGTTCATCGGCCTCATGCTCAACAGCCTGTTCGGCTGGTGGTGGGCCGACTCCGTCGCAGCGCTCGTCGTCGCGGTTCTCGCGATCCGCGAGGGCATCGAAGCGTGGCGCGGCGACGTGGAGTCCCCGTTCGAGGTCCTCGAAGACCTGGCAGATGACGATGACGACACAGAGGAGAAGATCCGATGACACAGGGCCCATTCAGAGACGTCCCGATCGCGTGCACGCTCCCCACCATCGCGGAGGCCAAGACGCAGGTGGAGAAGTGGCAGGCGTTCGACGCCGACTACGCGCTCTCCTCGGAACGCACCGATTCCGAGCTCGTCATCCACTACGCCAAGGTCGATGACTCGATCAGCCGGCTACGAGACCTCGTCGAGGTCGAGCAACGCTGCTGCGCATTCGTGCAGTGGGACATCGACGAGAGCGACAACGACCTGCGTCTGATCGCACGCGGCTCCGAGGAACAGCTCGCGGCTCTCAACGTCCCAGTCCGGGCACGTCGGCAAACTCGTGCAATTAGTTTGGAGTGATTGCCGCGGCGTGAACTGCGGCAGGAGTCCGCGTAGTCACAGAAGTGGGCTGGGCATGCCAGTGCGCTCAATGACGGCGGCTGCGTAGGAGGTGCTGTTCGCCCCAATTGCGTTGGACCACGCGATCGCGGAGGAGATCTCCAGCCCGGTCAATCGGCTGAGGACGACCGGCGGGAGCTCCTGCGCGAGTGCGATCAGCGCGCTGGTGCGTGCCAGTCGTGGTGGGATGCCGACCGCGCGGAGCCGGGCGTTGAGCGTGTCGGGTGCCATGTGGTGACCAGCGCGAGCTCCGGGATAGACCCACTCCTGTTCGATGCTCTCCACGAACATGCGCGGCGCGGTGCGGTTGCCGGCCGCTCCGGCAGCGGCCGGTGCGAGCTCGGCGGGAAGGACGAGCGGTGCCTTGCCGAGACGGACGATCACGGCCTGATCGGTGACGGTGACGTCTTCCGCGCGCAGCTGGACGATCTTCGCAGCGCGGATGCCGAACATCAGCATCAGACCGGCGGCGAATTTCGTGTGCGGGTCGATGGACGCGTCGGAGGTGACGTCGGCGAAGAGCTGCCAGCGTTCGGCGTCGCTCATCGCTTGCGGGTTCAAGGTTCCGGACGGTGGGCGCGGCGCAGTGAGGCGGCGGGTGGTGCCGTTTCGCCCCGCCCAGGTCAGGAAATGGTGCAGGAACGGGCGGGTGCCGGTGGTGAGCCATTCATCGACGTCGGCCTGCGCGAGGGAGGCGAGGGAGCCGCCTCGGGCACGGATCCATGCCAGCAGCTCGATGATTCCCGTGATCTCGATCCGTCGCCAGGACAGCTGACCTGACCGGGACGGCATCGTGTTCCGCCGCAGGGCGCGCAGGTGCCGCCATCGCGCGTACTGGGTGACGGTGCGTCGCTCGCCCGGATCCGGGATCTCCGCGAGAGCGCCCTGGAGCCAGAGCTCGAACCGGGCGAGCAGCTCGTCCCTTGGCGGGAGCAACCCGTGGTCGATGAGCACGGACCGCACTGAGCGCGTCTGATACTCGGAGCCGGCCTGGTCGAGGAAGGCGTGCGTGCGCAGGACCGGGTCGGCGAGCACTTGCGTGATCAGGGCGCAGGCGACGGTGCCGCGCTCGAAGGCGTAGACGATCTTCGATGGAGCACCCTGGAACCATCTTTCCCGCAGCTGCGCGATGCGGGCGTCGGTGGCGGCGAGTTCGTCGGGGACCATCTCGCGGATCATCTGGTCGGCGCGGCAGCGCGGGCAGAGTTTCGCGATCAGCCGTGTCACGGTCCCGCAGCTGGTGCAGGGGCGGAACGACTCCGGTTGGCGGGGATAGCAGAGCGGGCAGAAGGGACGGCCCTCGATCCGGCCGTTCACGAGCCGGTCGTCGCCGCAGCTGGTGCAGGTCTCGATGATCGGCGGGACGCAGGCCCAGCAGAGGTAGCCCGAGCCGTCTTCGGCGCGTCGATGGCGCAGCCGGACCTCCCCGCAACTCACGCAAGGCTGCCGAGGGTTGGAGCACTGTTCGCAAGCGGCGCGTGCGGTGCCCGGCCAGCGGCATTGCCGCTCGTTCCCGCAGATCGTGCAGATGTCGACACTGGCCTTGTCGGAGCAGGGCTTGCAGACCGCCTTCTCACTGCCGTGGAACAAGCACGCGGCGATCTGCCCGCAGACCGTGCAGGTGTCCAGCTGGGAGGAGCTCCGACAGGTCGAGCACAGCGGCCCGTCCGGGCTGCGGTAGGCGATAAGGCGATGGTTGCCGCAGCTGACGCAGACGGCGTTCTCGTCGGGGAGCTTGTTCGTGCAGCGCTGGCAGAGTCTCCGGCCATCGGAGAGCACCCGCTCCAGGTTGGTGACGTCGCCGCAGCCGTCGCAGGGACGGTGGTGGGCGACGCGGTAGCAGCGTCGGCAGCTCACCTTCCCCTCGACGCGCTCGGTCAGGGTGCGGGTCGTCCCGCAGCCTCCGCAGCGCCGCTCCGGAAGCCGGGCCCCGCCCGCGCGCATCAGATCGTAGAACGTGCCGAACAGCACCGACCCGGTCGCGGGGTCCGCGAACCACTCCTGTCCGTAAGCGGCGAGCTCGAGCATGAGCCTCGTGCTTCGATCCCGCGCGGACGGCATGCTCGCCAGGGCAGTGCGGATCACCTCCGACGCGACGCGTCGATGGCGACGGACCTCGTCGACGATCCGGGCGCGCGCATCGCGCCCCATCTCCCTCCAGCAGCCCCGGCAGTAAGCAGCTCCCGCCGGCCCAGACTGCAACCACCGCTCCTCATGACAGCGGTCGCAGTTCCCACTCCGACCCGTGCGGCGACGCGCGCACGGGTTGCACATACGCCCCTGATCGATCACCTGACGCAGCTCCCGCTGCTGCCCGCAAAGGACGCATCCGGGAGGACGCACCGTTCCCGCCCCCGCGTCTCGCAGGCGCAGCAGCAGTCCCGCCAACGCGGGAGGCATGTGCGGGTCCATCGAGGTCAGCAGGTGCGGTGAGGCATCCACCAGGTCCCGTGTGCGCTTCGCGACGGGCAACTGCTTGAAGCTGGCCTCAACGACTTCCTGGATTCGCGCGGGGTCGACGACGCGCTCGACGGCGGCGATCCGAGCCGACAGTTCTTCGAAGACCGGATCACGCATCCGGCGGAAGAATCCGTGCCCGGCGAGGCCGCAATCCCGACTCGCGAAGACGGTTCGTCGCCGAGTCTCCTCGCTCCGGGGCCGCGTCGGTCGTTCCCGTCGCCGCAGCCTCGCCGCCCAGCAGCACCCGCGGTGCGAGCTCCTCGAATGTGCAGTCGAAGATGTCCAGGAGCGCGACCAGCGCCTGCATGTTCATCCGCTCGGGCTTCTCCGCCGCCAGACGATAGACCTGACTCGTCGACAGATGCACCCCTCTCTCCTCGAGGAGCGGCACCAGCTTCGTCGTGGAGAACATCCCCGCCGCCGCCATCACCTCGCGAAGACGCCATTCGTAGCCGATCAATCTCATGACCCTGTTCCTTCCTCATCGCTCGGGCGGTGCCGTGTCCGCTCGATCGCCTGACTCATCATCGTGTTCATGTAGTCCGTGCTCACCCCGGTGTAGATCGCTGTCGTCGACTGATGCAGATGCCCGACCTGTCGCTGCACGAAGCCCGGGTCGACTCCCGACTCGATCAGGTGCGTCACATAGGAGTGCCGCAACGCGTGCGGCGTGAGTACCTCGTCCAAGCCCAGCGCATCCCGGTAGGTCGCGAACCTCGAAGCGAGCTCGCGAGTGCGCAGGCGCGTGCCGCGCTCGGACACCCAGAGCGCCGTCGTGGCTTCTGAACGCACCATCAAGGGCCGGACGTGGTCGATGTACTCCTGCAGCGCCTCGACCGCCCAATCGAACAGCGATACCACTGCCCGCCGCTTCGGCGGCCCGCCCCGCGACGACTTGCCGTGACGCACCTGCAGCACGCCCAGCTCGCCGAACTGCGGGGCCTTCGCGTTGCGGTAGAAGTCCGTCACATCCAGCCCGACCGCTTCGCTCGCGCGCAGACCCCACGCATAGACGACCTTCAGTAGCGTCGCGTCGCGGAACGCCGGCAGCGCGCCCTTGCGGTGCTCGTCCAGCACCCGAGAAACCTCGTTGTCGGCATGATCGAGCAGCCGCTGCAACTCTGTGCGCGTCAGCGGCCGCCGTCCCGGCCCGCCCTCGTAGTCCTGCAGGTGGGGGAGCGTGTTCCACTCATGGCAGACCTGCACCGGATGTGAGCCGAACCGCTGCATGCATTCGTCGACCCACCCGTAGTGCGGTGAACACACGTAGTCGCAGAACTGGCGTATCGCGCCCTGATAGGACCGGATCGTGGATGCCGCTACCTGTCGTTGCGAGACGAGCAGCGTCATCCACTCGTCGAAGTCGCTCGCCGACCACTCCCACGGCTTCTTCATCGCATACGCCTCGAACCGGCGCACCACCCCGACTCCGGCCGTCACCGAGTCCTCTTTGAGCCGTCGCCCGCCGATCTGCTGCATCCGCCAGCCCTCGATCATCGCGTCGAACACCGACTCGGGTGCGTTCAGGAACG
The DNA here is from genome assembly GCF_013407955.1 of Microlunatus parietis. Classification (GTDB taxonomy): domain Bacteria; phylum Actinomycetota; class Actinomycetes; order Propionibacteriales; family Propionibacteriaceae; genus Microlunatus; species Microlunatus parietis. The sequence continues at coordinate 258,515 of NZ_JACCBU010000001.1, forward strand.
AGACACCACTCGCCAAGTACAACGACGACGCCCCATGCGGCACCCGTTTCGCCATCACCCATCCTCACTCTCATAACGCGCTAATCATGCATTTAACGCGAAGCGTAACAGTGCTGCAACTCCGATCCGCGGCATCACGAGGACGGCAACGCGGCGCGGTGTACCTTTTCCGACAAGGACGTTCCCAAGGATCCTGCATCTGCCGCAATACCGCCGAGAGGCCACGATCACGGGCGCTCGCGCTGCGACCGCCTATGGAGAGCAGGTCGCGGGCGAGCTGGCGGCGGGTCTTGCCGATGAGGAACGGGTCGTCGTCTCCGGTGGCGCCTATGGGATCGAAGGGGCCGCGCACAAGAGCGTGCTTGCCGCGAGCGGTCAGACGATCGCCGTTCTGGCCGGCGGGTTGGACCGCCCCTACCCGGCCGGGCACAGCGAGCTGCTGAATCGCATTGGGGATGTCGGCTTGCTGGTGAGCGAGCTGCCGCCGGGAGCCGCACCGACCAGACACAGGTTCCTGGCCCGCAACCGCCTGCTGGCGGCGCTCTCGGGTGCGACCGTGATCCCCGAGGCCGGTCCTCGGTCCGGGTCGATGACCACTGTCATCGCCGCACGCGAACTCAGCCGGGGCGTCGGTGCGGTGCCCGGCCCGGTGACCAGCGTCGCGAGCGCGGGGCCGAACGAACTCATCAAGCAAGGCTTCGCCTCGCTCGTCACCCAGCCCAGCGACGTGATCGACCTACTCGACGCCGACAGAACCCCGGACCGGACTGTGACGCGGCCCGAGGTCGGACGCGAGTTCGGGCACCGGCACCCGTCGCCGGGCACGCCGGGGCGCTCTCTCTGACGGCCGCCCTCGCTGGACGGGTTCACAAGCTCGGTGCGGGGCGTGATGTGGTCGCTGGCCGCACCGCATCAGCCGTCGTGCCTTCGTGAGCGATCGCCTGGGCGCGGTTGAGGGCGGCGCGGGCGCGGATGGCGTCGATCTTCTGGCTGGTGCTCTCCGGCGTCGGGCCGAGCGGGGTCCGGTCGTCGGTGATGCCGTAGCGGTCGCGGTAGGCGGCGACGGTGCGAGCGGCACGCCACCACGCCGCCTTCTGCTTGTGGCCCCTCGGAGCCGCGCCGAGGTCGGCCGTCCACGGCTCCTCATCGGTGAGGTAGCCGCGGAGCACGGCGTCGGCGCGGCCTTCGATCAGCTCGCGGCGCTCGTCCAGGGCTCGCCGCATGTCGTCTGCCATCTGCCCGCCGGCGTGCGGGATCAGTCCGACGATCAGCCTCGGGGCCTTGCGGGTGCGGCCTGATACGGCGGGCCGGGCGGTGGCGCGTGCCACGCGGGCGTGCAGGAGGGAGGCGATGTCATCGGCATCGTCCAGACTCCGCGCGGCGACCAGCCGCGGGAGCAGCGCGTCGAGGTCGTGGTGGTTGGCCTCGGCGTGACGCAGCTCGGCCGACAGCGCGCCGTAGGCGTCGGAGCCGAGCACGTCTTCGATCTGCTCGGCGGTGATCCCGGACGCGGCGAGCAAGGTCGCCCAGCGGTCGTGCTGGGCGGCTTGCGCGATCGTGTCGTACTCGGCCGCGAGCTGCGCGATCGAGCCCCAGCGGTCCTGCTCGGCAGCGACCGTCTCGTGCGCAGACAGCTCGGCGCCGATGTGCTGCAACACGCCGTAGAGGATCGAGCGAGCGGTGACGTTCGGGTTGTCTCCGGGATGCGGCACCGCGTGTTCTGCGTCCTCTCGGTCGACGGTGACATAGGCGTGGTTGCTGTGGGCGCCGCGGGTCATGGAGACGTAGAAGTTCTCCCGCGTCGTGGTGGCGGTGACGACCGCGTGCGCGGTGTCGGTGGTGACGCCCTGGGCGCGGTGCGCGGTGATCGCGTAGCCGAGGTCCAGGTGCTCGGCCACATAGTCGGCCGGCAGGACGATCCCGCCGCCGAACCTGCGCCCGGCCGGGCGGATGCTGACCGACCCGTCCTCGCGAACTCCGGTGACGGTCCAGCGGGAGCCGTTGCGGACCCAGGTTCGGCCGTTGCGGAGCCGCCGGTCGTTCTCGCGGGTGATGACCAGATCGCCCTCGGAGACCGCGGTGCCGTCGCGCAGCGGCAGTTCGCGGGTCGGGTTTACGGTGCCGTCGATGATCCGATCCGCCCGCGCTCTGGCGTTCAGCTCGGTGACGGTCGCGTGGGTCTCGGTCACCAGGATCGACGCCCGCCCGGCGGCAAGATCGGCCCGCCATTCTGTGTAGGCGGCGTCGATCATCGCTTCCTCGTCGCCGCCGGTGATCCGGCCGTGCTCGATCAGGGCGTCGATCGCCTCGGCACGGCCGTGGCGTAGCTGGAGCGAGGTGGTCTTCTCCCATTCGTTGGTGAAGCGGTGCAGATCGGTCAGCTCGGGGGCGTCATCGCGGGCGTGCACGAGCATGGCGAAACTGCCGCCGGCGCCGGGTGATTGGAGCTGGCCCCAGTCGCCGACCAGGAGGACTTTCGCGCCGGCCTTCTCGGCTTCGTGGGTGAGCCGATCCAACGACATCGTGCCGGCCAGGCTCGCCTCGTCGATGATGACGAGCTGCCCGGCCGTGAACGTAGTCCCGTACATGAGGTGGTTCTGCCACCACTTCGCCGTGTTCTCCGTGGCGATGCCGAGGTCATCGGCGAGGACCTGCGCGGCGACCGCCGAGGGGGCGAGCCCGATCACCGACCCTGTGCCGTGCTCCTTCTCCCACGCCCTGCGGAGCCCGTTCATCGCCGTCGTCTTCCCGGCCCCAGCCGGGCCGACCAGCACGTCCACGACCCGACCGGAGACCGCGATCGCGGCAAGGGCCGCGGCCTGATCCTCGCCGAGCACCCGGCCGCGTGCGTCGGGCTTGCGGGCGATCCTCTCAACCGTCTCCAACGGCACCACCGGCCCGGCCGTTGTGGCGGCACGCGCCAGGAGTCGGTCTTCGGCGGCCAGCAGGACTTCGGATGAGAACAGGGTCGAGGCGTGCGGCCGGAACCGAGAGGTGCCGTCCACGCGGCGGAACTGCAACGGGCTGGACGCCAGCTCCGGCGGCGTCAGCCGCAGCGAAGCGTGCTCGGCGGCATCGACCACGAGCCCGGTGATCGCCTCCCGGTCCTGGATGCTGGCGAACCGCCACCCCATCAACTGCCGGGATGCTTCGGCATGCAGGTTCCAGCGGGTCCAGGTCGAACGCTTCTCGCCCACCGTCTCCATCACGGTCTGCCCGACCTCGCGCACCACATCCAGCGGCACGTCGTCGGCGCGCAGCACCCGCCGCGGTGCGTCTGCGGTGGATGCGGTGAACGTGCGCGCCCAGCCGTTCGCGTCCCGGCGCAGCACCCGGCCGGCGCGCTGCCGCCACTCGGCGGTGAGGTCGGCCAGCGACCGGACCTGCTTCTCCGGCCTCGTGGCGAGCGTCGCCTGCGCCCGAAGTTTCAGCACCGTTCGCGCGGAGGGCTGCCTGCCGTGCTTGGCGACGTACCCGGCGATGAGGCGGTCTTTCTCGGCCTCGATGTGTCGGGACCGGGTGGAGAACTCGGTCACCAGCTCGTCGGGCACGCCCTCGATTTCCCATGCCGGGTTCCGGTCCCTGCCCCGTTCGCGTGCTTCCCATTCGACGCCGAGGACGCGGGTGAGCTGGTCGGCCAGCGCGGCGTTGTAGAGCTCGGAGACTGCGACGACCACGGAGTGCATCGGCCGGCCGGCGAGGGTCCGCCAGCGGCCGTCCTGCACGGTCAGGACCTTGTTGCTGACGACGACGTGGGTGTGCAACTGCGGGTCGCCCGCACGGCTGTCGTAGTGATCGAATGCCGCGGCCACGACACCGGCGACGTCGACGTGCGCAACCGCGCCGTCCGGCCCGGTTGCACCGACGCGGGTTGCGGCAACCTCGCGTTCGAGGAACGCAACCAGCTCTGCAACCGCCGCATGATGGGCGTCCGCGATCAGGGCTTGGGTGCCGGCGTCCGCGACCGCCCAGATCGTGGAGACTGACTTGGGCACGCTGAATGTGAAGTCGTAACCGGCTACTGCGCGGCGGGTGCCGCGCTCGGCTTCCTCCGCCTCGATCGCGGCCACTTCCTGCGCTCGAGTCGCCGGCCCCAACTCGGGGTCGAGGGCGTCGACGCGCTGCTTGATCCGCTCGGTGATCGACGCGAACTGCTGGTAGGCGCGGCCCAGCGGCTCGCCCGTGATCGGGTCATGGCCCATCCCGACCAACAGCGCGAGCTGAGCTTCAGAGACCTGCCCTCCCTCGACCAGGTCGCCGTGCCCGAGACGACCCAGCCCCGAGCCCATCCAGAAGCCCGGCGGCGTGCCCGCCTCCGCGTAGTAGCGGGTCAGCGGCGTGCTCAGGCTCCGGTCGCCGTCGCCCGCGGCGATGGACTTCAACAGGTACTTGTATCCATCGCCCGCGCTCATCACGCGCATCGAAACCGTCACCTCGGCTGCTCCTTCCGGCCGCGCTCGGAGAGCAGGTGAGCCCGCGAGACCGGTCGCATCAGATGCGACAAAGCCCGAAACGGCCTCGTCTGAAAGACGTGTGATGGCTCGGTGGGCCGGCGAACGAGAGCTGGCGGCGCCGCCTGAGTCACGGATTCCGAAGTACGCGGGGGTGGTGCGCCGCGCGCGGGTCACGGCATCGGCGACGAGGCAAGCGGTGGCGGTTCGAGTGGTCGCGCACCTGGTCGCTGACCAGCCCGGTGGTGACCTCATGCGTGAAGTCCGACCGGGATCACCCGTCAACCGGAGCCCTCATGCACGACCCTCACGACCGGACTCGCCCACTCAGGGTCGGATCACTGTTCTCCGGGTACGGCGGTCTCGACCTCGCCGTCGAACACGCCTTGGATGGCGAGACGATCTGGTTCTCCGAGAACAACGAACACGTCTCCCGCATCTTCGCCCACCACTGACCCGACGCCCCCAACCTGGGCGACATCACCACCATCGACTGGCGCACCGTCGAGCCGGTCGATGTTCTCTGTGGAGGCTTCCCCTGCCAGGATGTCTCGACCGTGGGCAAGCGCGCCGGCCTCGCGCCCGGCACCCGCTCCGGGCTCTGGTCGTACATGGCCGCCGCGATCGACGCGCTGCAACCCCAGCTCGTCGTCATCGAGAACGTGCGCGGCGTGCTGTCCTCACCCGCCGTCCGCGCACCCCTAGAAGAAGACGACGATGCGCAAAGCAATCCCGACCACGCAACCCCCGGCGATGCAGCCCTTCGCGAAGTGGAACCCGACCCGTGGGGTCTGGGAGACCTCGCAGCTCGACCTCTCCGGGCAGTCGGCGCCGTACTCGGCGATCTGGCCGGCCTGCGGTATGACACGCAATGGATCGGCCTACCAGCGTCCCTTGTCGGCGCTCCTCATCCCAGGCTTCGCGTCTTCGTCCTCGCCCGCAGCCGGGGCACTGTTCAGGACGCCGCTCGCCACGGACTCGACTGGTGGCGGCGAGTCACTGGAACAGGTGAGGGCGAGGCGGGGGACGATCGCGCTCTCGCATCAGATCATCGACCTCGCGCTAAACGGGCCGGCTGGCTTGCAGAGCAAGAGCAGCGAACCCGAGATGCTGTGGTTCCTGATCGAGGACATCTTCGCCGCTGGGGACGCTACGCCCGCGCCATCGCCCGATGGGAGCATGTGACAGGACGAATCGCGCCAGCGCTGCTAGACAGGACTAGTGGACCGCGGCCGTCGCCCGAGTTCGTGGAGTGGTTGATGGGTCTCCCCAGTGGTTGGATCACTGATCCGATCCATCAACTCACGGCTAATCAGCAGATCGCTGCGCTCGGCAACGGCGTTCTTCCGCTACAAGCGCTCTCGGCGATGCGCGTCGGCGCACTCGTGCAGGCCGATGCTGCTTCGTTGGCTGGAGTCCAGCACCCGATGGTGTCGCGAGGATGCACGGTCTCGCAGGAGGAGGAAGGCGAGGACGAGAAAGCCGGCGAGAGTGCCTGAGACGATCAGCGTGTTGATCGACTGCGCCAACATGACGGCGGCGGTGAGCCCGTCCCGGAGCTCAAGGTCGGCGATCATGAGTCCGGGTTCGTCCGCGGCTAGTGCGGCCAGCGTGGCGCCGTTCGGGGCGAGTACCTGGCTGGTGCCGGTGGTGGAGAGGTTGACGACGCTGCGGCCGGTCTCGATGGCGCGCATGCGCGCGAACGCAAGCTGTTGCAGGTTTTCATCGGTGTCGCGAAAGTCGGCGTTGTTCGTCTGGAACATGAGCACCTGGGCACCGCTGTGCGCGCCTTCGTGAATGACGTCATCGAAGGCCACGTCGAAGCAGATCGCCAGTCCCACCTCTACGCCGTCGACCTCGATGGCGGGTGTGTCGACGCCGGCGGCGTACTCGCGTTCTAGGAGGTCTACCAGGCTGGGCACGAGCGCGCCGTAGAACCACCGGTCGGGCACGTACTCGCCGAAGGGGACGGGATGGCGTTTGGCGTGCGCGGCCGTCGGCCCGTTCGAGGTCCAGAGGAAGGAAGTGTTGTAGACGAGGTGGCCGTCTGCCGCGGCGGCGTTGAGCAGGATCGGGGCGTCGTATCGGGCGGCTGCATCGTCGAGCGCGTGAGCGGTGGCCTCGTCGGCGAGGGGATCACTGTCGACGCCGCCCTCGGGCCAGAGCACGATGTCGACCTGTTCGTCTTCGAGAGGGGCGGAAGCGGCGAGCTGAGATTCCAGGACCGCGCCCGGTTCGTGCTCATCGACGTACGCGGCGGGGCCGTTGCCCTGCACAGCGCCCACCCGGATGGTGCCCGCGTGACTGGTCGGGAACTGCGGCACCAGGACCATCACCGCTGCGAGACCGAGCACGGGGATCGACGCCGCCCACGAGGCGAGAGGTGTTCTCGGGTGCTCGGTGGCGTTACCGCGTGCCGGTTGCGCGCGCACGATCCAACGGACTGCTTCGATCGCGGCGGCGCACACGGCGACCATCAGGAAGCCCAGGCCGGAGACGCCGACCCATGACGCGACCGGAGCGATCGGGCTTTCCGATTGGCTCATCGCCACCCGTCCCCACGGGAATCCGCCGTAGGGCCAGGAGCCCATGATGAGTTCGCGGATCGTCCAGGCTCCCGCTACCAGCAGCGGCAGCGCCAGCAGCCGCATCGCGAAGGCGTTGCGCCGGCGCGGCAGCCATCGGTAGGCGAGGGCGATCGGCACCGTCAGCACAGCCGTGTAGATCGTCAGCGCGCCAGCCAGGGCCACCCACGGGACCCAGCTCAGCGGATGCTCCCCGAGAAACTGCGCCGACCAGGACACGTGAGGAAACCAGAACGCTGCGCCGAAGACTGTCCCGACCAGCAGCGCCCCCCAGGACCGTCGCCCGATGAGAGTGACCAGGGACAACGTCACCGAGACGAACGCCAGCGGCCACCACCCGAGTGCGGGGAACGCCGCATCCATCGCGAGCCCGGCCACGCCGGCGACTGGCATCGCGGCCCATAGCGGCAAGGGCGCAGTCTCGGACGCCCGCGTCCGCGTGTCGGCCGATGTCTCGACTCTGAGCCCGGAAATGATGCGCTCCCTGTTCTAGCGAGGGTCGGACGCCTGCATTTGCGCGCGCACGTGGTCCATGTCGAGGTCGCGGATTTTGCCGATCAGGTCGTGGAGCGCTTTGGCCGGGAGCGCTCCGGGCTGGGAGTAGACCAGGACGCCGTCTTTGAAGCCCATCAGCGTGGGGATGGAGGTGATCTGTGCGGCGGCGGCCAGGGATGCCTGGGCCTCGGTGTCGACCTTGGCGAACAGGATGTCGGGATGCTCGGTGGACGCGGCCTCGAAGACGGGGGCGAAGCTGCGGCATGGTCCGCACCAGGCGGCCCAGAAGTCGACCAGCACGATGGGATGGTCGGTGATGGCGGCTGAGAATGCGTCTTCGGTGAGGTCGATGGTTGTCATGAGGGTGGGGCTCCGGAGTCTGGTCGGCGACGGTGTGTTGTGAGGTGAAGTGGTTCAGCCCGGGGTCGGCCGGGCTAGGCCGAAGGGACAGTTGAGAGCGGTCAGCCGGCAGACGAGGACGAGGACCACCGTGATGAGTCCGAGGCCTCCGGCGGCGATCGCCCAGGCCGGCGGCAGCTCGATCACGAGCACGAGCGTTCCGGTGAGCAGGACGAAGACGCCGAAGACCTTCTGGAGGGCGTCGGCTGGTATGCGTCCTGACAGGCGCGCACCGAGGAGCGCTCCGAGCACGGCCATCGCAGTGACCGCGGCCACCAGGGGCCAGTCGAGGGTCACCGTGGTCAGGTAGCCGGCGAGTCCGGCGAAGGACTTCATCGCGATCACCAGCAGTGAGGTGCCCACGGCCACCGGCATGCTGAGGCCGCCCAGCAGCACGAGGGCGGGGACGACGAGGAAGCCGCCGCCGGCGCCGACGATCCCGGTGATGAGGCCGACGACGATGCCTTCGAGCATGGTCCGCAGCATCGGCAGCGAGTGGGCGCGCTCGGTCCCGGCATCGGCCGTGGGTTGGTCGGTGTCGCGCCTGGGCTTTCTGGTGACCATCGCGATCGCGGTGGCGATCATCATGATCGCGAAGGCCACCATCAGCACGGCACCGGGGAGCTGGCCTCCGATGAGTCCTCCGGCGAAGGCGCCCACCATGCCAGCGGCTCCGAAGATGAGCCCGGTGCGCCATCGGACTCGACGGTGCCGGGCGTGCACGACGAGGCTGGACAACGAGGTCACGCCGACGATCAGCAGCGAGGCCGCGATGGCCTCTTTCGGGGGCATGCCCGCGATGTAGGTGAGCAGCGGGACGGTCAGGATCGACCCGCCACCGCCGAGCGTCCCTAGCGCGAGCCCGACACCCACGGCGAGCACGAGGGTGAGGATCAGGGTGCCGCTCACTCGTGCTCACCGGGCATCGTGGTTGGTGCTGCGGGTCGTGACGCCGACCGTGCCGATGCCGGTCCTAGATGCGGGGTCGTTGCAGTTGAACGCCGTCGGAACGTCGGAGCACGCCAGGGCATCACAGTTCCTGGGTCGCGACCGGGATGGATGCGATCGCGCTCCGTGCGGTGGGGCTGGCCGTGACCTTGTTCCAGGGCATGCGGGAGAGGATGCGGCCCATCAGGCAGGAGCCGGTGAGCGCCGCGACGACGAGCCCGGCGCTGAGCGCGAACGCGATGAACCGGGACTCCGGCCAGAGGAACTCGGCCACGAGCAGGCTCACCAGGACGATCAGCCCGGCCGTGAACCGCACCCTGGCGCTCGATGTCCCAGCGAGCTGCGCTGCGGACCACCTGGCCGCCAGCGGCCTCGAAGGCGGGCACGCCGCCGGTGAGCACGTTGGCCGTCCGCACGCCGGCGGCAGCGAGATGCTGCTGGGCCTGGGTGGCGCGGTTGCCGGACTGGCACACGAGTACCGCGCGGTGCCCGAGCCGCTCTGCCAGATCCGAGGCGTGTTCGGTCAGCAGCGGCAGCGGGACGTTGTACGAGCCGTGAATGTGGAGGGTCTCGAACTCGGCCGGGGACCGCACGTCGATGATCGTGAGGTCGTCGTGGAGCTGACGCCACTGGGCGAGCTCCTCGGCGGTGAGCGTTCGGAGCTCGGCGGAGGGATCGGTCATGGGGTGGTTCCTCGTCAGGTCTGGCCGCGGGCAGCGGAGATGCGAATGGAAGGGGCTGGGGCCGACCGCCCGTCGGAGGATGCGATCGTTCTGCTGTGCGTCAGGCCAGCGCGGTCTCGCTGGTGGTCTCCTGCCATGCGCGCCAGGCGTTATAGCTGCCGTCGAGCTCGACGACGGCGTGCCCGGCGCGTCGTAGGGCACTCGCGGCGACGGTGTTCCGCATCCCGGACTGGCAATAGGTCACGATCGTGCCGGAGCGCGGCAGCTCGTCTTGGTGCCAGAGGACGCGTGCGGCGCTGAGCTGTGTGGCGCCGGGGATGTGCCCGGCGGCGTACTCGCCGCGCTGGCGCACGTCCAGCAGCAGCGCGGCATCGAAACCTGCCAGCTCTGCCGGCTCGATGAGGGGCGGGACGAACCGGGGAAGCCCGTCGATGGTGGTGACGTAGCCGGCGGTCTGGTCGATGCCGACCCGCAGCAGCCGATCCGCGATCGCCTGGGCGGCGGTCTGGTCCTCGGCCAGCAGCACCAGCGGACGCGAGTCGGCCTCGGGATCGTAGGCCCAGGCGGCATAGGTGGCGGTCTTGGAGCCGTCGGGGATGTTGAGCGAGCCGGCAACGGTGCCCTGATGGGCCTGCGCCGGCGGGCGGGTGTCGACGAAGGTGATCTCGTCGGCCTCCAGCCGCCGCGCCACCTCCGCTACGGCCAGCTCGGGCACCGGGCCGCGCTCGCCCAGCACGGCGGGACCCTCGCGGTTCTGCTTCTTCATCCTCGCGAAGTAGGCGTGCGCGTCGGGCTGCCCGTCGAGCAGCTCCTCGATGAACCCCTGCTCGTCGTCGGCAGCCAGGTGGCGCGACCACCAGGCGTTCGCGCGTTCGTAGCCGACCGTGGTCGAGGGCAGCGCGCCGAGCGCCTTGCCGCACGCACTGCCGGAGCCGTGCCCCGGGTGGACCTGGACGTGATCCGGCAAGGTCAGGAACGCCTCACGCAAGCTGGTGAACAGTTGCCGCGCGCCCTCGAAGCGGGTGTCGACCCCGCCCGCGGCCTCGTCCAGCAGGTCGGGGCGGCCCAGGTCCCCGGCGAACACGAAGTCGCCGGAGATGAGGTAGCCGGGCTCGCTGGCGAAGGCGCCGTCGGTGACCAGGAACACCAGGTGCTCAGGAGTGTGACCAGGCGTGTGCCGGGCCTGGATCGTGATGTTGCCGATCGTGATCGTGTCGCGGTCGTACAGACGCCGGGCGTCGAACCCGTACTGCCAGTCCGCGCCGCCCTCGCCGGAGACGTAGACCTCGGCGCCGACCGCCGCAGCCAGCTCGCGGGTCCCGGACAGGTAGTCAGCGTGGATGTGGGTCTCGGTCACTGCGACGATCCGCATGCCGTGCTTGGCCGCGAGCGCCAGGTAGTCCGCGATGTCGCGGCGCGCGTCGATCACCACCGCCTCGCCCTTGGCCTGGCAGCCGATGAAGTACCCGGCCTGCGCCAGGTCCTCGTCGTAGATGCGTTCGAGAAGCACTGTTCATCCTTCCGTCGATGCCATCGATACCCTGGGGGGTATTGTTACCGTCTCATACCCCCTGGGGTATTTCAAGTCGAGTGTGCGACCCGAGCGCCCACGATCGACATGCCCGCGTGGCTGGCCGTCGGAGAGGACTCGTTCAGAGGGGACTCAGCGATCGTCGCCACCAGGTGCCGTCGTTCCTGGAGGAGGAGTGCAGCGCCGTTGATGGTGATGTGGGTGGGCACGATGATCGGTCCTTGGCCGTCGGGTTCGTAGGCTTGGGCGACATCACCGGTGAGGACGTTGTGGACCCGGATCGCCCCGTCCTCTCGCAGATAGAGGAAGACGCCGCCGATCGCCGCGATGGTGGTCTCGGCAGCAACAGGCAGGGACCACAGTGGTCGGTCGTCGGCGTCATAGCCGTGCAGGCCGGTGTCGTCCAGGGTGACGAGGGTCCCCGTGGTGGGGTCTACGGCGGCGTCGCGGGCGGTGCTGCTCACGATGCTGCCCTGATCCAGGTCGAGGAGCGCGCCGGTGGTCTCGGAGGTGGCGACGAGCGCGAGCCCGTCTCCCGGTGCAGGGCGCAGGGACGCGCTGATGGACGCCGCCGTCCAGCCGTGCTCGGCGAGGGGGACGCGCCAGAGCTCCTGATCGTCGGCCGTGTCGCGCGCGATCAGAGCGTCCTCGTGGGTGAGCAGCACGATGCCGTGGTACTCGCCGATGATGCGGATACCTTCGGGGCTCGACTCGTCGGCCGCGACGTCTCCGGTGGTGGGGTCGAGCGCGACGCGTGGGCCGGTCTCGCCCATGAAGCCTTCGGGAGGTGCGGCGAAGACCAGCCCGGGGCCTTGGTAGGGGCCGGGCACCTCGACCGGACCCCAGACCCGTTCCCCGGTCGTCAGGTCGTAGGCGGTGGCAGTCGTCGCGGCCAGGGCGTCGGCCGTGGTCTGGAGGTCGCCCAGGATCGCGAGGGCTCGGCCGTGCGCGTCGGTGGTCACGACGAACCCGGTGCAGCTCGCTGGACGTTGCGCGGCCCACAGCACGTCCCCGTGGACGTCCACGGCGGTGAACTCCAGCACACCGTCGCGTTCACCGGCGGCCAGATACACCCCGTCCGCGTACTGCGGAGTGATGTCCCACCCGGGGTCCACGACTTCCAGCTCCTCGAACGGCGTCGGCAGCCGCATGCCCGAGGTGTCCACCACGGGTAGCGACCCATCGACCGAGTAGGGGTCTCTTACGGGCTCGGGCTCGGATGCCCCGCAGCCGGTCACCAGCAGCGCGGCCACGGCGGCGAGGGCAAGGCTGGAGCGTCGCCGGCGCGGCGTCATGACTGTTCCGCGCGGTGCTCGCCCGCCTGGGCGTCAGCGCGAGCGTGGGTACGGCGGCGTCTGGCCCAGAGCACGAGCACGATCCCGGCGATGAGGACGACGGCGAGGATGTCCAGGATCGGGTTCGCCAGGATCGCGGTGTTCTCCTGGAGCCAGGCCTGGGCGTCGAGCGGAACCAGTTCGGGAGCCCCGACCAGGCCGTTGGTGGTCCAGAACAGCACCCCGACGCCCACGATCAGCAGCCCGGTGACCACCGAGGTGGTGTGCAGCTCCCGGCCCAGCACGGTGAACGATCGCCCGCGCAGGAACCGGCGTCCACGGGCGCCCAGGCGCTGCCAGAGCGCGGCGATCAGCAGCAGCGGCAGCACCATGCCCGCGCCGTACACGGCGAGCATGACGCCGGCGGCGAGGGTGTCGCCGCGGGCGGCGGCCAGGGTGAGCACGGCGCCCAGGATCGGGCCAGCGCAGAATCCCGCGATGCCGCTGGCAGCGCCCAGCAGCACCGTCTTGACGAGTCCGGTCTTGGACGCCGCTTGCGCGTGCAGGTCTGCCCCGGCCGGTAGCAGCCGGGCAGGGTCGAACCCGAACCCGAGCGCCTGCGCCGCGCCGAGGACGACCAGGACCAGCGAGGCGACGAGCACGATCGCCTGCCGGTGAGTCACGAACAGCGTCCCCAGGGCGCCGGCTCCGACCCCCACGGGGACCAGGACGGTCAGCAGGCCGACGTAGAACACGGCTCCGTGCAGCAGCAGCCGGGGCCCGCTGCCGATCGTGGAGGCGAAGAACGCCGGCATCAGCAGCGCCGCGCACGGGCTCAGCAGCGCGAGCGTGCCGCCGGCGAACGCGGCGAGCAGTCCGATGTCCACGCCGCCTCACTCCGCCGCGTCGAGCGCGCTCTGGAACGCTTCCTGGAACACCTCGGTGGGCTGCGCCCCGACGATCGGCTGTCCGCCCAGGATGAAGATCGGGGTGGAGGTGGCGCCGAGGTCGAACCCGAACTGCTGGTTGGCGGCGATCACCTGCGCCGTCTCCTCCGAGCCCAGGTCGGCGGCGAACTGCTCGGTGTCCAAACCGAGTTCGCCCGCCAAGGCGACGAGGGCTTCCTCGCTCAGCTCGCTCTCGGACCTGCGCTCCCCGTCCTCGAACAGGGCGTCGTGGTACTCCCAGAGCGCCCCCTGGAGGGCGGCGGCGTACGAGGCCCGCGCTGCGCGCTCGGACGCGGGACCGAACACGTTGATGTCGCGCCACTCGATCCGCAGATCCCCGGCGTCGACGTGCTCCATCATCGACGGCAGTGTCTGCTCGCTCCACCGCGCGCAGAACGGGCACTGATAGTCCGAGAACACCACCAGCACCACCGGCGCATCCACGGGCCCGGCCGCGAGCAGGTCCGCCTCGTCCCTGGTCTCGGCCGCAGACAGGTCCGGTTGCTCGGGGTTCTGCACCTCCGTCGGCGCGCCGCTATCCGACGGCGAGCCCCCCTCCTCGGCCGTCGTGCCACTCCAGTTCACCGCCACGATCACGGCGATCAGGACAGCAGCCAGGGTCAACACGGCGACCGGCACGACCCATGACGACCTCGAACGGTTCGACGGTTTCGGGCGGTTCGTGGTCTCGGTGGGCATAGGGATTCTCCTGTCACTGTCGCGGGCACCGACCTCTACTATCTCAGATAGTCGACTATGCGTGGTAGTCGAGTCGTGTCAGAATGGGTTCCATGACCTCTCCCACGACTCGATCCCGCCAGGGCATCGGCGAAAGCTTCCGGTTGGCGGTCCAGGCGCTTCGAGGGTGGACGGGCAGGCAGGTGCTGGCCGCGATCGCTGCCTCGGCGGTTGTCGCGGTGGTGATCGGGGTGGCGACGGTGCTGATCCCCAACCCGCTGTTCGGTCGAGACATCCCGCCGGTGTGGTGGAACTATCCGGTGTGGCTGGTCACCTCGGTGCTGTCGGGCATGCTGGTCGCTACGTATATCCGCCCGTACCGCGCCGCCGCGGACGAGCAGCAGGCGAATGCGGTCAGCGAGGACGGCGCCGCCACCGACGCGGCCGATGAGGCGCAGGCTCGGCGCAGCAGCCGGATGGGAATGGCCGGCGGCATCCTGGCGTGGTTCGCGGTGGGGTGCCCGGTGTGCAACAAGCTGGCGCTGCTGGCGCTGGGGTACTCGGGAGCGATCACCTGGTTCACCCCCGTGCAGCCGTTCCTCGCGCTCGGCGCGCTGATCCTGACCGGCGTCGCACTGGTGTGGCGACTACGCGGGCAGGTCGCTTGCCCGGTCCGCCCCGAGCCGGTGGCGGCTGTGCGATGAAGGCCGCCGATGGGCGCTCCGGCGACCTGCTGCGCCTGGGTGCGTTGGAAGCGCAGGTGATGGACGTGCTGTGGGACCACGGCCCGGCTACCGTGCGCGAAGTGATCGAGCACCTGCCCTCCGACCCCGCCTACACCACCATCGCGACCGTGCTCACCAACCTGGATCGCAAGCGCCTGGTGACCATCACGAGGCAGAACCGGTCCACCCGGTACGGCGCCAAGATCACCAGGCACGAGCACGCCGCGGGGCTGATGGAGCAGGTGCTGGAGGCTAGCCGCGACCGGGCCGCCTCGATCCTGCAGTTCGTGGACTCGATGCCCGAGAACGACCTGGACCTGCTGCGCGACTACCTGGAACGCCGCGACCGGGGAGACATGCCATGACCGCGGGCATCCTCACGATGGCTCTGTGCACCGGACTGGTGGCATTGGCGGTGTTCGGGCCGTGGTTGCTGCGGCACGCTGCCCCCGCCCTGGTGCGCGTCCCGCGCTTGGCGATCGTGGTCGTCGCCGGCGGCATCGGGGTCTGGCTGGTCACGCTGCTGGCGATCGGCCCGGTGCTGGCCTGG
The DNA here is from genome assembly GCF_013407955.1 of Microlunatus parietis. Lineage (GTDB taxonomy): Bacteria > Actinomycetota > Actinomycetes > Propionibacteriales > Propionibacteriaceae > Microlunatus > Microlunatus parietis. The sequence goes on from NZ_JACCBU010000001.1 coordinate 273,781, forward strand.
GCCGGAGCCGGCCCCGCGCTGCTGCCCGAACGCGCGGCCGAGGTCTGCCAACGGTGCCTCACCGCCGCGAACCCGTTCTCCGCCGACACCACCGAAACCCTGATCCCCGCGGTGCTGCTGCTCGCCCTGCCGGTGGCGCTGGCCCTTGCTCTGGGAGCAGGTCTTGCCCGCCAGATGGTTCGGCGCAGCTCTCGCTCCCGGGACGCCGCCCGCACGCTGCTGCACGGCGCGCGGCGGCAGCTCCTTCACGGGCACGAGGTGGCACTGGTCGACGCCGAGCACCTGTTCGCGCTTACCTTCCCCGACCGTCACGGCGGGATCGTGCTCTCCACCGGCGCGGTGCGCGCGCTGGGGCCGGGCGAGCTGGCCGCCGTGCTGGCCCACGAGCACGCCCACCTGCACCAACGCCACCACCTCATCACCGCGCTAGTGGACAGCATCGCCGCCTACCTACGGTGGGTGCCGCTGATCCGCGCTGTCGCCGACGCGCTGCCGCACTACCTGGAGATCGCCGCGGACGACCAGGCCCGCCGTCACGCAGGAACCCCGGCGCTGGTCAGCGCCCTGGTCAAGCTCGGCGAACGCACCCACCCCGCCATGCCGCAGCACTCCTGCCCTGTCGCCTTGCACGCCGCCGGTCCCGAACGCATCCGCCACCTCGTCCACCCCAGCGCCGGGCTGGCAGGCGCCCTGCCCGCCGTCGCGATCGCCGCATACCTGGTCGGCATGACCGCCCTTGCTGCCCTCGTCCATCTGCCCTACGTCTCGGCCGCCCTCACCGGCTGCACCATCTGACCCTGCCGGAAACCAAGAGAGAACACCAAACAATGAATGAGAACACTCGTGAGGTGATCCTGCACGTGGCCGACGACCCCGCCGACGTGCAACGGGCGCTGGACGCCGCCGCCGGACTCCAAGCCGCCGGCCTGGGAGTGCGGGTGCGGGTGATCGTCAACGGCCCGGCTCTGGCCGGCCTGACCGGCACCGATGCCGTCCAGGTGCCCGAGCACACCGAGGTGGCCGCGTGCAGCGTCGGGCTCGGACGGCGCGGCATCGACCCCGGCGAGTTGCGACCCGAGGTCGGCACGGTCCCCTCCGCGGTCACCGCGATCGTCCATGCGCAACTGGCCGACGCCGCCTACATCCGCATCTGACCGGACCAGAAGGTGGCAGATGGAGCGCCGATGAGGACCATCGGGTTGCTGCACGGGATGAGCAGCGTCGCGATGGTGGACTACTACCGCCGGATCAACGACCGCGTGAACGAGCTGCGTGGCGGGCACGAGCGAGCCGAGCTGGTGCTGTCCTGCGTGAACTTCGGCGTCATCGAACGATGCGTGCGCGCCGAAGCCTGGGATGAGGCCGGACAGTATCTGGCAGGCAAAGCCCGGGGCCTGCAGCGGGCGGGAGCGGACTTCATCGCCTGCGGGAGCAACACGATGCACCGAGTCGCGCCCGTCATCGAGGCGGCGATCACCGTCCCATTCCTGCACATCGCCGATGTGGTCGCGACCACAGCGACCGACATCGCATCGGGGTGACCCGGCTGGGACTGCTCGGCACCGCGCCGACGATGGAACAGGACTTCTACCGGAGAAGACTCGAGCGAGCGGGCTTCACTGTGCTGCCCCCGGAGCCCGTCGACCGGACCACGGTCGATCAGATCATCTTCGACGAGCTGACCAGACACGTGTTCCGGCCTGAGTCTCGGGAGACCTACATCCGGGTCATGACAGACCTCCACGCGGCCGGGGCCGAGGCGATCGTGCTCGGATGCACCGAGATCATCCTCTTGGTCGGCCCCGACGACGTGCCGGGACTGCCGCTGCTTGACTCGACCACGCTGCACGTCGAAGCCATCGTCCAGACCGCGATGTCCCGCGGCTAAGCCGCCCCACAGCGGGTCCGCCGCGCCGGGACGAGCCGGTCACCGGCGCTGGAGGAGAAGTACCCCGTCGGTCAGCTCGGCGGCCTCGCCGGAAGGGGCGGTGGCGTGTCGGGTGTGCGTCTGGATGCTCAGGACGAGCCAGTCGTGCTCGTTGAGGTTCAGCTCCACGAACTGTCGTGCCGGGCTGGGAAAGCTGTGCGCGGGATGATCCGCGGCGTCGACCCAGGGTGGGAGTGCGGCGTGGGAGAGGACCACGAGGTGACCGCCGGCGCGCACCGTGGTGGCTGCGCGTTGCAGGATCGCGATGCGCGGGAGCGGGACAGGCGAGTGCAGGAAGCTGGCGGTCATCAGATCGTAGGGGCCGTCGTCCGGCTCCCACCGTGCCAGGTCGGCAGTGACGAACCGGGTGGCCGCGCTGGCCTGTTGACGCTGAGCCTCGCGGCGTGCGCGGGCGATAGCGGTGGCGGAGATGTCCACGCCGGTGACGAGCCAGCCCTGGGTGGCGAGCCAGATCGCATCGGCGCCCTCCCCGCACCCCAGATCCAGCGCTTTCCCCGGAGCCAAGTGCTGCACAGCGTTGACCAGGCTAGGGTTCGGGGCGGCCCGACCACACGCGCTCGGCGTCCCGGTAGCGGCCCTCCCAGAACTCCTGAGGATTCTGAGAGGGCGAGTCGTGGCGCGTGGCGCCTGTCATCGTCCGAACAGGCGGGCGAAGAACCCGCTCGTCGCGGCTGCCTTCTCCTTCTCCTTGTCGTGTCCGGGGCACCACTGGCCCGCCGGCACGGTGCGCTTGACCTCGGCGATGTGCTGGCCGCAGCCGGCCCAGGTGGTCTTGCCGCAGGTCTTACAGGTCACAGCTCGGCACATGGATTGCTTCTTCCTTCGAGGGCTGTCTGTCGGTTGGTCGTGAGGATCGCTCGTTCAGGCGAGCGTGAGGAACAGCTTCTCCAGCTCCTCGGTGGTGATGTCGTCGGCACGGTTGGTGCCGTCGGGGTCGGCGATGCAGTCCTTCATCGCGGTGGAGATGATCGCGAACCCGGCACGGTCAAGCGCCGAGGAGACCGCCGCGAGCTGGGTCACCACCTCCCGGCACGACCCGCCGCCTTCGACCGCGTCAATGACGGCGTTGAGCTGGCCGCGGGCGCGGCGGAGCCGGTTGAGGATGCGGCGCTGGGCGTCGGGGTCACTCGTGGACATGAGAACTCCTGTTCGGGACGGGGGCGCTCGTCAGGTCGACGTGCTGCCGGGCATCGGGGATGTCGAGTGTGTGCTGCGGCGTCTGAGGCTGCCGACGAGTGGTGAGCCAGCTCGTCGGGCATGTTCCTGTGACCGCCATGACCGCGATGACGGTGGCCATCACGCCGGCGGCTACCGCGATCGCCGGGTCCGTCGACAGCATGGATGCACCGAACGCGCCGACGATCAGGGCGACGGCTCCACGGCTCAGCCGCCCCCATACGCCGGCGCGGCATGCCGGGGCGCAGGTGAGCTGTCGGTCAGACATAGGCGAAACTCCTCTGACTGTCAGGAACGTCGTCGAGTGGGTGGTCGGCCCAAAAGCCCAGGATCGGCACCGAGCTCTCCTCGACCACCCGGGTCGGGTTCTCTCGCCTGATCTCGGTCGCGCCCATGACTCCACTATACCCCCGGGGGTATCGCGATCTCAACCTTGTCATCGCAGCGTCGCGAACGAGGTCTCCGCGACAGAGGCAAGCGGACTCTCCGGACGGTTGTGCAGCGCCCGCCGATCGCTCCTCGCGCAGCCCACTCCTCTCGGACCGCGTGGGCCGCAGAGGTCACGAACCGGGCGGGAGACGGCTACCCCACGGCGGCCGGCGAAGACAGGCTGAACCATACGACTATGCTAGATAGTAACTATCATGGATAGTCGAACATGAGGTTGGTCAACGTGCGGAACGGGGTTCGGAGCATGCGGGAGACAGTCGGACGGAGTAAGCCACCGCCGCGGCGCTGGCATGGGTTCCTCAGCGCGGCGGCGGGGACGGTCCTCGTCCTCGCTGGCGGGGCGCTGCTGGTAGGCCTTCTCGCCGCGCCGGAGCGGGTCGAGTATGTGTACGGGACGGTGAAGACGGCGGTCACGGGAAGCATCCATGCCGCGCGGGAGGACGCGTTCGGAGACCTGCCCACCGTGGACTTGGGCGCCACGGGTGGCGTGCACGAACTAGACGGCTGCGACGGAACGTTCACGGAGATGAGTTCCTACGAGCGGGAGGGCGTTCCGCCGGTATGGGCAGCTCACAACAATTGTCAAGGCGACGTCCTGCTCCCCTGGGAGATAGGCCAACTGGTGCAGGTCGAGGGTAGCGATCAGGTGTATCAAGTGGTTGATATCCGCCACACGCCAAAGACCTGGGCGACCACCGATGACCTACTTGGCCTCGACGGTTCATTCGCCTTGCAGACATGCTTCTACGGCGAGGACCGGATGAAGTTCGTTGGGCTCGAACCGGTCGATTAGTCGCGGGATTGTCGAGACCCGCCCGTCGCGCAGTCCTCAGCGCGGTCCGTCTGGTGCCCGCGAAAGAGGTGGTCAGGAATCCCATCCCAGGAATGCGGTTGATGAGCCCGAATCGGTCGCGGCGTCGAACCAACACGAGTCCTGCAGTCTCCGCGGTTTCGCACCCATCCTCGCCCGGAACCGCATCATCGTCCAGCCGGTCGGGCCGTTGGCCTACGACTGCGTTCAGGTCATCGTCGTTCGCGATGGAAGCGCTATCCTGTTTAGCGAGTTCAAGCAGAAGCTGGTCAAGTTTGGGGACGTGATTCTCCTGGGGGCCAACACACTGCTTGGGGGTGAGCCCGAGGGTCGTGCAACTGTGACGACGGTCTATCTCGACACCGACTACTTGATTGACCAGATTTTCTGGCAACACGTCGGCATATTACGGGACCGCCTCGACGCGCAGTGCTTTGCCGAGACTATGTATGCCGAGCCTGCGCAGGTACTTCATATCGGCGAAGATCGAGCGGGTATGCTGATGCCGCGTCTCGATGAGCTGGTTGCTCTCAGTATCGATGGCCGATTCGCGGAGAACTTCAATCGAATGCAGGCATTGTGGTTCAGCATCGCTCATGTCGTGACTCCCTTTGTCAAGACCTCACCGATCCGTACATCCCCGACGCAGCGCGCGACCGCGATACCCTCCCTACCTCGTGTTCGTCGGTTTGCGCCATTGCGCACAGAAGCGCGCAAGGTCGCTGAACTCTTACGGACGGACCCGGCGCGGCGTTGGTCCGTGTCGGACTTGGCAGATGAAGTACATCTGTCGAAGTCACAGGTCAACCGCATCTTCGTTGAGGCGTACGGGAAGTCACCGATCGCTTACCTGACCATGCAGCGAGCCGAGCGGATGGCGCATCTTCTACGCACGACGTCCCGCTCTGTTGCGGCGATCGCTCAGGAGGTGGGCTGGAGCGATCCTGACTTCGCCGCTCGCCAGTTCCGCCGCGGCGTCGGCCTTACTCCCAGCGACTACCGGACGATGCATCGGGTGACGTCCACGCAAGTGGCCGGGTGAAGGACGCATCTGTCCGGGTGATAGCCGCGGGATCGGTGGCCGCAGGCCCCAGGGCCAGTTCCGATCCGGTAGGCCGGTAGAGACTCGTCGGGTTCGTCGCGGAGCTGACGGTCGCCAGTCTTGTTCCGTCGTCCGTCTTGTCTTCCTGATCCGCCCGGCGTACCTCGCGGTCGCACGGTTGCTCCCACTCGGAGTGGCCCTGGCGGAGGGAGGTCAGGCGATGGCTGCGAACGAGGACAAGCAGGCGGCGCGGCAAGTGACGCTCGATGCGCTGGAAGAACGCATCGTGCGTTCGGTCGAGGAACTGGTGTCGGGCGATGACTGGCGGCGTGCGATCGAGTTCGCCGCGAGGTTCCGGACCCGCTCGTTCAACAACACGCTGTTGATCTGGGCGCAGCATCTCGAAGCCTACGAACAGGGCCGGGTGCCGACACCGACGCCGACCTGGGTTGCCGGGTACAACGACTGGCAGAAGATGGGCCGCTGGCCGGAGAAGGACGGCGGCTATCGGATTCGCGGTCCGGTCAAGGCGAGGTTCGCATCGGCGACCCCGCGCGATCCGGCGTCGTGGCGGCGGCTCGGGAAGTGGGAGAAGCCCCGACCGGGCGAAGTCGTGCGCAGGCGGATCGTCAGCGTCGTCCCGGCCTATGTGTGGGACGTGTCGAGGACGCACGGCGCACCGCTTCCCGAGCTGCCCCGTCCGAGGCTGCTGGAAGGCGAAGCCCCGGCCGGGCTGTGGGAGGGCCTGACCGAGCAGGCGGAGTCGCTGGGGTTCGAGGTGCTGCGGATGCCGCGCGACCGCATCGAACGGGGCGCGAACGGCTGCATCCACTTCGAGACCCGGCAAGTGATGGTCTGCGCGGACATGGACCCGGCCGCGCAGGTCAAGACCCTCGCGCACGAGCTGGCGCACGTCCGGCTGGACGGCCCGAATCAGCGGGACGACGCCCGCGAGCATCGAGGAATCAGCGAGGTACGCGCGGAGTCGGTCGCGTTGATGATCGCCGCCGCACACGGCATGGACACCAGCGACTACACGATCCCGTATGTCGCCGGATGGGCGAGCAACGTGGACGGGAAAGACCCCGTGGCGGTGGTCCGCGCCACGGGCGAGCAGGTGCGCAGCACCGCATTCGACATTCTCGACAAGCTCGACACCACACAGCTCGGGAACGGCAACCCGCTGTCCCTGCGTGTCGATGGCCCGGAGCACACGCCGCAGGCCCAGGAGACGCCAGAGCAGGCCGCGCGCCAGGTCGAGCCGCTGCCGGAGCGGGAGACGCCGGCGGCCTCAGTCGGCTCGGGACGGGGCCTGTGATGGTCACCCCCGCCACGGCTGCCGCCGTGTTCGGTCAGCTCGACGGGGCACCGTTGCCGGTCGCGGCTGGTGAGCTGGCGCGGGCCGGAGTTCCGGTGTTCCCCTGTGCGCCGGCCGGGAAGCGGCCGATCCCGGAGCGCGGATTCCACGAGGCCAGCATCGACCCGAGCCGTGTTGAGGCGTGGTGGCGGGCGCGGCCGGCCGCGAACATCGGCATCCCGACCGGTGCCGTCTCGGGGCTGGTAGTGATCGACGTGGATGTGCACGGCGTCAACGGGTACGCCGCCTACGCGCGGTCAGCCCGGGCCGGGCTGATCCCCGAGCCGCTGGCGGTCGTGCGCACACCCACCGGCGGCCAGCACGCCTACTTTCCAGCCGACCCGAACCAGGCGCAACGGTCCTGGCAGGCAGGGAAGGTCGGCATCGACTGTCGCGGGGACGGCGGCTACATCATCGCCCCGCCCTCGCTGCTACGGCTCGACGGCCTGCGCACGCCGTACCGGGTCGAGCAGCTCGCGGCCGGTGCGGCCTGGCCGATAGATGCGGGCCGGCTGCGAGACTTCCTTGATCCTCGGCCCGCGCCTCGGCCGCGCCTCGGTGGGCCAGTGCGGCGCGAGGATGCGGAGCGGCTGGCGACGTGGCTGGGGCGGCAGGCCACAGACCGCAACCTCAAACTCTTCTGGGCCTCGTGCCGGTTGTCCGAGGGCGGGGTGCCGCTCACGGATGCCCTGGACGCGATGGTGACGGCCGCACAATCCGATTTCGGGGAGCGGGAGATCACCCGCACCGTCTACAGCGCCTATCGCAGCGTCGGCGCCGGAGCCCGCCGGGACCGTCCGGCCGCATCGGCTTCGGGCGAGTTCGCTCGCGGGAACGCGCAGCAGCGGGCGCCCGCCACGCGGGGGCTGTCATGAAGGAGCTACGCGGCCGCCGGTGGGCGGTCATCACCTCGGTCGCCGGGACGGTGTTCATCGCTGCCGGCGCGTTCTGGTTGTCGTTCACGTCCCTGGCCGACCTTGCCCGCCGCTCCGGGATCGGGGCCGGGCAGGCGTGGGCGTGGCCGCTGATCGTCGACGGCGTAATCGTGGTCTCCACGGTGGCCGTCGTTGCCCTCGCCGGTGAGCGAGCGGCGTGGTATCCGTGGGCGTTGCTGGTCGGCGGTGCCGCGGTGTCGGTGACGGCGAACTCGCTGCATGCGGTGGTCGCGGCCGACGCCGACGTGCCCGGACCGCTCGCGGCCGCGGTCGCTGCCGTGCCGCCGGTCGTGCTGCTGGCGATCACGCATCTGACCGTTGTGCTGACCCGCGCCACCGCACGCCCGGCTACTGCGCTCGAGTTGCCGCCGGCGGTCGAGCCGATCACCCCGTTGCCCCAGAGCGAGACGGCATCTCTTGACCCGCCATCTACGGCGGCAGGCGTCACCGCTGCGGACACGGACGGCGGGCCGGATCGTCGGGCGCTGGCGGCAGAGCTGCGAGAGCAGGACTGGTCGAACAAGGCCATCGCCCGGCATTTGGGCGTGCATCCCTCGACGGTGGGTCGCTGGCTGCCTCGTGCTCACCAGTCCGATGAGGCCGACCCGTCCGGGTCGCAGCCCGAGATGGAAGGAGCCCTGCCATGAACGATCAGGACCGGATGCGGGAGCAGCATCGCTCCGAGCCCGAGCCGCCACCCCGTAAGCGGAACGACCTGAACCCAACCGAGGCGACCGAAGCAGCGGGGACGCCGGATGCGGTCAAGGCCGCCGCGTCCCGCACGGCGGCGAAGGAGAAGCTGGCGCGGGTACGGGGCCGGGGCGTGGATTGGGTGCGCCCGACCGACCTGATCGCCCAAGGCGGCGGCCGGCTGTCCCGCCGGGGCATCGACCGGACCGCCGATATGAACCGGCACGTTCGCGCCCCGATCGAGAAGGGCGCCCGCTGGGTCGCCGAGCGAGCCAAGCGTCTGCCGCCTCTGAGCGCCTTCGGCCGTCGCGGCGGCGCCGAGCAGGGACCGCACCGCTCCGGGGTCGGGATGAGGTAGCCGGGTGGTGATGAGTCATGGGCGCTCATTCCGTCAAGGCGAGCCCCGCAGTCGTCTGCGGGTGCACCTCGCCGTCGGGAGGTGCCCAGACCATGACCAACGACACCAGCACCATGAGCGAGACCAGCGGCCGGACGGCTGAGGACTACCGCACCAGCGAGGGCCTGCGTGCCCTGCTGAAACGGCTGCACGCCGCCGGCCAGCGCGCCTGGGAGCACGACCCGGTAGCGGCAGAGCTGATGGCGTTCGCGGCCGAGAAGTACGCGGCGCTGGCGCACAAGCACCGGCTCGATCCGTGGGAGGCCGCGTCGGCGGCGTTCGACGTGATGCGCACCAAGGCCGCCCGCACCGCCGATGACCCGTGGGCGGTCATCACGCACGCGGTACGGATCACCTGCATCGCCGAGGAACGCGGCCAAGGGCTGCTGTGCTCGACCCACCAGGCACGCCGGCCCCGCTACTCGATCTTCCACGACCCCGAACGGCTCTCCGACCGCGAGAACGTCCTGAGCGACTACCATCCCGCGTTCCAGATCAAGGACGCCCACGACCGCGACAACACCCCGGAGCAGGCACCGGCCGAGCCGGCGGCAACCACCGCGGCGTCGGCGGTCGAGGACGCGATCACGCTGCTGATGCTGCTGGACTGGCCCGAGGGCACGGCACGCCCGGCGGTAGAACACGTCTGCGTGGCGCTGACGCGCGTCGGGAACCGGCACACCGCCTACGAGACACTGCGACGCGACAAGCACGCCCGAGCCCTGATCGACCTTCCTGGCCGGTCCTGGGCGGTGCTGCTGCGCGCCCTGCTCGGCTGCCCGGACCCGGCGCTCGCGGCGACCGGCGCGGGACGCGGCATCCTGCTGCGGCTGCTGATCGGCGAGACCCTGCCGGTGCTGCTGCGCGATGACGACCTCGTGCTCACCCTCTCCCTGGCCGCACCGGGCATCAGCAAGCCGGGCGCGAGAAAGGCGCGAGGTGCGGGATGAGCGCACCGGCCGGACACATCGAGCTGGAGCGGGCGGTTGACTCCATCACTGTCGGCCGCCGGCACCGCACGGACCTGGGCGACATCGACGCGCTCGCGGCGTCGATCGACCGGGACGGTCTGTTGCAGCCGCCGACGATCACCCCGGACGGGGTGCTGGTGTGCGGGGCGCGCCGGATGGCCGCGATCAAGAAGCTCGGCTGGCGCCGCGTCAGCGTGTGGGTGCGCTCCGGTATCTCGGACCGGCTGGGGCATCTGCTGGCCGAGCAGGACGACAACCAGCTCCACAAGCCGCTCACCGCGATCGAGGCCGCCGCCTTGTACCGGGAGATCAAGGAACTCATGGCCGAGGACGCCGCACGCCGCAAGGCCAAGACCCAGTTCCACGAGGGCCACGAGCCCGGAAAGCATGGTCCCGCCGATTCGGCGGGACCATCGGACTCGCACCAGCTCGGAGACGCTCGGACACAGGCGGCGCGGATGGTGACCGGCTCGGCGTCCTACAGTCGGCTGGAACAGATCGGCTACCTGCAACACCTGGCCGACGATCCGAGCACCCCGGAGACGATCCGCGTCCAGGCGCGGGACGGGCTGACGCAGATCGAGGCCGGTGCGGCGGTCAACCCGATCTTCCAGCGCCTCCGCGACAGCCAAGCCAAGGCCGACAGCGAGCGGGACCAACGGTTGCACGAGCTGGCCGACGAAGCCCTGGCCCGCGTCCACGCCGCCAAGACCAGCAAGGCCAGCAAGGTCAGCAAGCCGGCCACGCCGAAGCGTCGCCCCGTCGTTGAGGACGAGGAACCGACGCGGTACCCGCTGCGGGCGTTCGTACTGACCTGGGGCGACCTGGAAGCGTGGTGGACCCACTACGACGTGGACGAGCTGGCCGTCGAGCTCACCGACGAGCAGGCCGAGGCGTTCTTCGCCACCGTCGAGGGCACCACCGAGTTCGCCGACCGGCTCCGCACCGCCCGCACAACCGTCGCTGAGTCGGCGGGCCGGCCGCTGCTGCGCGCCCTCTGATGCACCGGTAGGGCCAGTCACCGGCGGGCTCACCTCTGGGCATGAAGACGAATCTCGCTTCCTGGTCCCGTGGCCGACTCATCGCGGTGATCGCCGCCGGCCTCGTGCTGCTGCTCCTGATCGGCGTCGGCGTGTATGGGCTCATCACCGGCCCACGACAGCCCACCGATCGCGCGCCCGATCCGGCTCCGACCATCACCGCTCCGGGTGAGTCCGAGCCCGGCAAACCGGGGCCGCCGCGGGTGATCCCCTCGCACGACCCGGATGAGTTCGCCCGCAATGTCGCTGAGGCGCTGTTCGCCTGGGACACCGGCTCCGGGCTGATGCCGCTGGATTACTCCGCCGCGATCTTGGAGGTCGGGGACCCCTCCGGCCATGAGCAGGCGGGCCTCGCCGCCGACATCGCGTCCTATCTGCCGTCGCGGGAGGCGTGGATCGAGCTGCGCAAGTACGCCACCACCCAGCATCTCACCATCGAGTCCTCGTTCGTGCCCCAAGCATGGGACACCGCGGTTGAGCAGGCCCAGTCCGGCCAGCTCCCGCGTGGTGCGACCGCGATCACGATCGAAGGAACCCGGCACCGCGAGGGCGTCTGGAACGGCGAACCCGTCACCAGCGAGCACCCCGTGGCCTTCACCGTGTTTCTGGCCTGCCCGCCCCCGGCGCCGGAGTTCCGCACCGGCCCGTGTCACGTGCTGCGCCTGTCGCAGCTCGACAACCCGCTGCGATGACAGAAGGCACGCCGTGGTCAAGAAGCTCCTCATCCTCGGACTCGCCTTCGTCCTGTTCGGCCCTGCCTGTGTCCTGATGGCGATCGGCGTGCTGATGAACCCCGCCGCCGCGAACTGCGCCGTCCCCGGCGGCAGCGTCACCGTGGGCAACGTCCCCGATTCGTTGACCGTCACCACGCAAGACGGCACCACGTTCACGCTGAACAAGACCCAGCTCACGCACGCGGCCACGATCATCACTGTCGGCGGCGGCATCGAGGGCGTCGGCCGGCCCGGCATCAAGATCGCGCTGATGGCCGCGCTCACCGAGAGCACCCTGCGCCAGCTCGCCAACACCAGTGCCTACCCCGAGTCCGCGAACTACCCCAACGACGGCAACGGCGGCGACCACGACTCCCTCGGCCTGTTCCAGATGCGCCCGCAATCCGGGTGGGGAACCGTCGCGGAGCTGATGGACACGAACTATCAGGCCCGCGCGTTCTACGGCGGACCCGATGGACCTAACTATCCCTCGCCGCGGGGCCTGCTGGACATCCCCGGCTGGGCGCAGATGGACCCCGGCGAGGCCGCGCAAGCCGTCGAGGTCAGTGCCTACCCTGACCGCTACCGCAACTACGAGCCGGTCGCCGAACGCATCCTCGACGCTCTCACCGGCGCGACGGGTGCGGCTGGCCCGGCCACCGCCTCGGTGGTGGCCGGTCCGGTCGCGGAGTCCTCGCGGGTCGTGTTCCCGCTCCCCGAGGGAACTTGGGTGCTCACCAGCGAGTTCGGGCCGCGTATCCATCCGATCACCGGGGAACCGTCGTTCCACACCGGCACCGACTTCGCCGCACCGGACGGCACGCCGATCCTCGCCGCCGCAGACGGGACCGTGACCGTGGCCGAGTTCTCCGGCGGCTACGGCGGACTCATTGTCATCGAGCACCAGATCGACGGGCAGACCGTGGCGACCGCCTACGCGCATATGTGGCAGTCCGGCATCCTCGTCGCGGCCGGAGATCGTGTGACCGCGGGCCAGCACATCGGCGATGTCGGCAGCTCCGGGAACAGCACGGGGCCACACCTGCATTTCGAGGTCCGGCCCGGCGGCACGAGCGGCGAGGCCGTCGACGCGGCCAAGTGGCTTAACGACCACAACGCGGTCGACCTGCCCGAAGCCACGGTCGGCAGCCCGAACGAGTGCAGTTCCGGTGGAGCGCCGGGCGATCCCGCCCCGCTGGACGGCGACCCCGACCAGAAGGTCGATGACCCCACCAGCGACGGGCAGATCACCGCGCGGATGGCGCACGTCATGGCCCAAGCCCGTGCCGCGTTCCCCGACAGCTCCTGGGCCTGCTACTCGCCCCGGCCCGGCACAACGTCAGAGCACCCGCTGGGCCGGGCGTGTGACATCACGTTCGGGAACCCGATCGGGACGCACCCGACGCCCGCGCAGCTCGAGGACGGGTGGCGGGTGACGAACTGGATGAAGGACCACGCCGAGTCGCTGGGCGTGGAGTACCTGATCTGGCAGGGCCAAATCTGGTCCCTGGCCCGCGACGCCGAAGGCTGGCGCCCCTACAACGGCGGCGGGATGCACGACCCCGGCGACGTGACCGGCGGCCATTACGACCACCTGCACGTCACCGTCAGGGCCGGTTCGTGATGGAAGTGTTCCCCGACTTCGACGGGCTCGGAGGCATCGGTGATCTGAAACAGGTCATCGGCGCCCTGCTGATGTTCGTGCTCATCGTCGCGGTGCTCATGGTCATCGTCTCGGCGATCTGCTGGGCGCTGGGCGCCTCGCACGGCAACCACTCGCTTGCCTCCAAGGGCCGGGTCGGGGTGCTCGTCGGCGTCGGCGCCGCCGCGCTCGCCGGCGCGGGGGTGGCGTGGGTGAACTGGCTCATCGCCCTCGGCCAACAGCTCTGATCCTCCGTCGCCAGTGTAGGGATGCATTGAAGTTGGCCCTTTGGCCACCCTATTTGGCCCCGAGTTGGCCCTTGGCCGCTTTGTTGGCCCCTGCCTGGCGTGGGGCGCGAGGATCGGCGGTCTGGTTCCGTAGCGTTGCCAGCAATGGTTCCCTGCGAGCGGGAGCGCTGCGGAGGGAACAGCGATGGGCACGTACTCGGTCAGCTTCAAGGACGCCGCCGGTGAGGAGTCGACCACCGATCTCGCGCTCGTGCCGCCGCGGATACTCGTGGCGGGTTCGCCGTGGCGGACGTTCCGTTGGCGGCACGGGCAGCCGCACTACTCGGGCTGGTACTGGTCATCGACCGTCGGCGCTCACGTCGTGTACGAAAGCCGATTGGAGCTGGCTCGGCTGCTGCTGGCTGATTTCGATCCCGAGATCGTAGCGATTGCTGCGCAGCCGTTCTGCGTGACCGCGGAGGTCGATGGGGTGCGGCGTCGGCATGTGCCCGATTTCTTGCTGCTGCACGCGGATGAGTCGGTGACGGTGGTGAACGTGAAGCCCGCCGATCAGCTGGATCGGCCGAAAATCGCCGAGGCGCTGGAATGGGCCGAAGAGGTCTTCACCAGTTGCGGCTGGCGGCACGAGGTCTGGTCGGGGATTGACCCGACGCGGCTCTCGAACGTCCGGTTCCTGGCCGCCTACCGGCATCCCAACCGGGTGGATCAGGCCACGGTGACCCGGCTTGCCGAGCGGTCTCGCGGATCGGCGTCGCTCGGCCAGATCGAAGCGGAGTGGCCCGATGCGGCGGAGGATGTGCGGGCCGCCGCGCTGCACTTGGTGTGGCGGGGCGTGTTCCGCGCTGACCTGGATGCGCCGTTGTCGGCGGCCACAGTGCTGGAGCATGCCGCATGAGCGCGCGGACCGCGGTCGTCGGCGTGGGTACGCGGCTGAGCTGGGATGGCGACTGGTTCACGGTGATGGGCGTGGAGGCGGAGCGGCTGCGGTTGCGCGGGGCCCGCGGTCAGATGGTCACTGTCCATACCGCCTCGTTGCTGGCCGACCCGTCTGTCGCGATCGTCGGCGCTGAGTCCGATCCTGCTCCCGCGTTGGGGCCGGTGCTGGAGAACTTGACCGAGGCGCAAGAAGCGCAGCTGACTGATCGACTGGCGCACATTCACGAAGTTCTCACCGGGTATCGCTCCGGCGACGCCGAGGACGCGGCACTGGGCGAACCACGACCCGAGTACGACCCGGCGCGGCCGCTCATGCAGCGGTATGAGACGAAAGCTGCGGAGATGGGCGTCGGGCTCAGATCAGTGAAGCGCTGGGTGAGCGCGTTTCGTGAGCTCGGGCCAGCGGGTCTGCTCGACCAGCGGGCCGCGAAGACGGCCGATCCGCTGGCCGGGGTGGATGAGCGGTGGCTGGAGATGTGTCGGACGGTTCTTGCCGAGCACACCGACGCGGCCCGGCCGACGCAGACACTGGTGCTGCAACGCATCTCGCAGCGTCTGGCCGCCGAGCACGGCGAGGGGGTCGTGCCCGAACCGTCACAGCGTCGAGCTCGGACCGTCCTGGGCGAGCTCACCCGCGGAAGCAACGCGTTCACCGGCAGCACCAAAGGCAAGCGCTCGATCGCGGCCAGGCCGGAGGGCGCATACGGGAGATTGCGGGCGACGCGGCCGGGCGAGTATCTGCTGCTGGATACGACGACGCTGGACGTGTTCGCGATGGAGCCGATCACGCTGAAATGGGTGCGCTGCGAGCTGACGATCGCGATGGACTTGTACTCGCGGTCGATCACAGGGCTCAGGCTCTCGCCGATGTCGACGAAGTCGGTCGATGCGGCGCTGGTGCTGTTCGAGTCGCTGCGCCCGGACACCCGGCTCACGACGTCGGGCGGGCTGCTGCCGTATGCGGGCCTGCCGGATCAGGTCATCGTCGCAGGCGAGGAGCGTCAGACCGGGTTGGCGGGGGTGGCTGCGGAGACGATCGTGGTCGATCACGGCAAGATCTACCTGTCGAACCATCTGCTGAGCGTGTGCTCCCGGCTGGGCATCTCGGTTCAGCCCGCCCGCCCGCTCACCCCGACCGATAAGGCTGCGGTCGAGCGGTTCTTCCGCACCGTCCGCGAGCAGCTGCTGGAAGCGCTGCCGGGCTACACCGGCCCGGACGTGCACAGCCGCGGCAAAGACCCCGCCGGGTGCGCCTACTTCTTCATCGATGAGCTGGAGTCGATCATCCGCGAATGGGTCGGGAGCATCTATCACCACCGCCCGCACGCTGGGCTCGCCGATGCGCAGGTGCCGGGGCTGGAGCTGTCGCCGGCGGAGATGTTCGCCCACGGGATGACCCGCACGGGCCGGCTGCGGGTGCCGGCCAGCCCGGACCTGGTGTTCGACTTCCTGCCGGTGGCGTGGCGGACGATCCAGCACTACGGGATCGAGCTGAACGGCCTGCGCTACAACGGCCCGGCGTTGACCCGGTATCGGAACCGGACGAGCAACTTCGCGGGTGCTCACGCGGGCAAGTGGCCGGTGCGCTACGACACCGACGACATCTCCAAGGTCTACTTCCAAGACCCCGCCGACCAGTCCTGGCACGCTTTGGAGTGGGAGCACGCCACCGCCGTTGCCGCACCGTTCTCGGCCGAGGCGCTGGCCTACGCCCGGCAACTCGCGCTGACCGAGGATCGCCATGTCGATGACCGGCGGGCACTGTCCGGGCTGCTGGATCGCTGGGATGCGGGCCTGACCCGGCACCCCGCCGAACGCCGGATGGCCGTCCGCGCCAGCGAGCAACGCCAGGCACGCCTCACCGGAACCACACCCACAGCGGAGGTCGCCGCACCTGCGGTGCTGCACGCGGTCGAGAAACCTCCCGAGCCTGACGATGCAGCCTGGGCTGCCAGTGATGATGACACCGAGGACGAGCTCGACGTCGGCGACGAGGAGTTCTACGCCGAGGCGTTTGAGGTGATCTCGTGAGCATCCCGGCGACGACGGCGGAGCTGGCCGACGAGGAGCGTGACTGGGATCTGTCGACCAAGGCAGGCTGGTTCCAGATGGCCCAGGCCCCGCCGCGCACACGGCCACCAGCGCACACAATCGCCGAGATCGAGGCGATGCCCGCACCCGAACGACTGCGCTACAACCACTTGCGGGCGGGCTGGCATGCGAACCTCGGCCCGATCCGCACCCCAGCACTCGGGGCAGTGCTCGATGAGCTGGACGAGATCGTCGGGGCGAACATGCAGGACGGCGAGAAAGTGAAACCCGCCGCCGTCCTCGACGCGCTGCCAGGGCTCGGCAAGAGCACCGCAGCGGTCGCGTTCGCCCGCGGATTCCACCGCGACCAGATCGACCTCTACGGCCCCACAGTCGGGGCCGGCGACGGGGCATGGCAGCGGGTTCCGGTCGTCCATCTCGGACTCACCTCGCACACGACGATGCGAAGCCTGAACTCGATGCTCTGCCGCTTCTACGGGCTGCCAGGCTCCGACCGCGGCACCGCCCAGTCGCTGGCGCACCGGGCCGCAGAATGCGTCGCGGCCTGCAAGACCCGCCTGATCGTCGTCGATGACGTCCACTTCCTCGACATGAACCGGCGCGACGGCCGCGAGGTCGCCAACCACTTCAAATGGCTCGCCAACACATTCCCCGTGACGTTCGTGTTCGTCGGCGTCGGGCTGCACGCCCGCGGCCTGCTCGATGAGGGATTCACCGGAGCCGACGCCGCCTTGTCACAGACCGCGAGACGTTGGACGGTGGTGAACCTGGAACCGTTCGAGACGCGCACCAAGGCGGGACGGGCGACCTGGCGGCAACTGATACTCGCGATCGAACGCGACCTCGTGCTCGCCCACACCCGCCGGGGCACGCTCGCCGAACTGTCGGACTACCTGTTCGCCCGCTCGTCCGGGCACTTCGCGTCGCTGATGTCGCTGATCGGGCGCGGCTGCTACCGCGCGATCAAGACCGGCACCGAGGCGCTCAGCGTCGATCTCCTCGACGGAGTGCGCATCGACCAGGCCGCAGAGACCGCCCGCGCCGGGATCACTGCGGCGCTCGACACGCGCCCGCCTGCCCCGCTCGACCCGACTACGAAGCGCACCAGGCGGCAGCGGGCGGCATGACCCAGGCCGGGCGGCTACCGTTCACACTCGCGCCGCTGCCTGGCGAATCGTTCGAGGTATGGCTGGTCACCTACGCGACCAGGCTGCGAGTCAGCATTCGGACGATGCTCACCGCGCTCGATCTGCCCGCCCCGTCCCAGGGAAGCTGGGGCAGACCAGAGGCCACCGGGGAGGCCGTCGATCAGATCTGCGCAGCGACCGGGCTGAACGCCGTCGCCGTTGCCGTTGCCGACATGCTCCGCCCCTCGCTGCGGGTGCCTCCTATCGCGATGCTCCGAGTGTGGTCGCCGCGGTCGACCAGCCGATTCTGCCCGTCCTGCCTCGCGGACTCCGGCGGCGAATGGTCTGCGGACTGGCGGCTCAGGTTGCAGTTCTTCTGCCTTCGCCACCACTGCCTCCTGGTCGAACACTGCTCACGCTGCGAGGCTCCGCAGAAAGGGTCGATCGCGGGACCCAGTTTCTGGCCCGGTGGCCCATCGGATCGCGTTGCCTCCACCGAGCGGAACCGGCTGCTCTGCGCCTGCGGCCAAGACCTATCCGGCATCGAACCGCCAGCGTGTCTCGACGTGGCTGCTGCGGCAGACGCGCAACGGCTCATCGACCGGCTGCTGACCGAGGTCCGGAATCCCTCCGGGAGCAAGAACTCCCGCCAGGAGGCGATGTCGGAACTGATCGATCTCACCCTGATCGCCGTTCACCTGGCATCGAAGAACCGGCAGTCCTACAGCGTGCAGCCATCGATCGCGATGCTGCGAGCCGACCGGCTCACCGCTGCCGCTGGCCTCCTGCTCAATGGCGAGGATGCCCAGCCCGACCCGCTGCTCCGGGTCGTCGAGGACGCCGATGTCGGCAGGAGACCCAAAGCGATCCCGCACTCCTGGCGCATCGCCAGCCCGCAGCTGCGCACACGAATCGCACGAGGTCGCGCCCTGGCCGGTCTTCTCAGCCCAGTCGATCGAGTTCGCTACGGCACGAGCCTGACGACGATGAGACTGCTCCCGCCGCACCAGCCCAGCAACACAGACCCGGCGATCAAACGAGCCGCGAGGCTGCCCGACCAACTCTGGCCGGCCTGGGCGATACGTCTCTGCGATGAGGAAACGGAAGCCGCCTACTTCCGCACCACGATGCTGGCCGCGCTGCTGCTACCGCACAGCGCACTCCCACTCAAAGGCCACATCCTGCCGCTGGTCGGCGCGGACCTCAAACCGAACACCGTCATGTATTACCTCGGGCGTCTGCTGGACAGGCCCTCCGGCAAGACGACGCTGGGCATGCTCGCCGAACTCGCGTTCGCTATCGACGACCACGACATCCCGATCGACTACGCCAGGCGACGCCAACTCGCCGCGACCACGAAACTGATCGATGCCCGCGCCTGGAACCGGATCTCTCGCGGCTTCCCCGGCGGCCCCGCCAAGACCCTCGACAACGCGCGCCGCTACCTCTACGAACTCATCACCGGCGGAAGCCTCCTCAGCGCCCCGCGCCCATACCAATACTTCTCCGGCACTGCCCGCGCAGATCGCTACCACGCCTTCGCCGACTTCATGTCCGCCGGCGTCGCCGACGCCCTCCACCAGCACGCCAGGCAACTCCTCGACTCGGCGGGCATCACCGGCGAACCCCTCACCTGGGAGCCGCCAACCGACTGGGTGAGCGCGAGCCGATGGCCCGGCGCCGAGCCAGAGCACACCGATCCGGCCCTCGTTCACCGAGCGATCCTGGATCGACACCAGTCGATCCCGACCATCGCTGCCGAGCTTGGCATCTCACTCCAGCACGTCCGCACGGTCCTGCGCGCCCACCCGCTGCCCCGGCCAGGACGGTCCCGCCCCAATCTCTCCCATCGCATCCTCCCTGCACCCACAGGCTCATCCATCCAGCATGCTGCTGCAGAAGCAGGCGTGTTCTACGTCAACCCGTCATGGCTTCACGAGGAATACGCCACCTGGCATCGTGGCATCGCCGACATCGCGCGCGAAGTCGGCTGCACGCGAGAAACCCTCATGACGTTCGCGTGGGTGCACGGCATCCCGACCCACACCGGCCGCAGCCTCAACTACACCGTGAACCGAGAAGCCCTCGGTGATCGCCACCCCTCGGAGATCCCCGAGCCGCTGCGCCGGGCTCTCTATGGACTCGGCGCACGCTCCCGACTGGAACGCTTCATCGCCATCGTCGACCAGCGCAGTCTCAGCCAGGCCGCACACCTCACCGGAAGCTCAACCGGCACCATCAGCAGACAACTCCGACTGCTCGAAGAGTTCGTCGGCGGGCGGCTGTTCCACCGCACCCCGGCGCAGCCCCTTACCTCTCTCACGCCGCTGGGCGAGCAGCTCGCACGCCAAGCACGCGAACACCTCGGGATCGAACCCATCGGGCAGCCCGGCGCGTCACCGAGCTCCGTCGGCCGCTGAAGAAAGGGCCAACTACGGCGCACGCGCCACCCCGACGCAGCTACCAAGCGCAGGCAGTGACCGGCGGATTCTCGGGGCCAACAAGGGCCAAGTAGACGGACGCAGGGGCCAACTCCACCGACTTCCTACAGCCAGCAGGCCCGCTCTCTGCGTTGGGAGCGGGCCCTTCGTCTGCCCGGTCTCGCCAGTCGCTCCCTGGTTCACCTCGTCGCCACAAGCCATTCGCTCAGCGAGGGAGTAACCGCCGTGATCGACATCGACCCCAACAGCTCGGGACTGCCCGGCATCGACCAGCTCCGCACCATCGTTGGCGCCGTGATGACGGTCGGCCTCATCCTCTCCGTACTGGCGCTAATCGTCTCCGCGATCGTCTGGGCCTACGGCGCCAACAGCTCGAACCCGCATCTGGCGGGCAGGGGCAAGCTGGGCGTTCTCATCTCCTGCGGTGCCGCGGTGATCTGCGGCGCGGCGGTGACGCTCGTAAACTTCTTCTGGAACGTCGGCCAGGCTGTATAGGGCCGCCGGTCACCGCAGGAGATTTGAGATGGGTGTCTGCGACGTTCCCGTGATTTCGACCGTCTGCGACGTGGCGGGCCAGGCTGCCGCGACGGTCGTGGCTGCCCCGTTCGACTGGCTCGCCCAGGCGATGGGCGGCGCGGCCGGCTGGCTGATCGAGGCGATGTGGGCCGTGTTCGACACGACCACGCTGGTCGATGTCCAGACAGACGGGTTCACCAGCGTCTACAACCTGATCTTCGGCATCGGCGTCTTCCTCGTCCTGATCTTCTTCTGCCTGCAACTCATCACCGGGCTGATCCGCCGCGACCCGACCGCGCTGTCCAGAGCCGCGCTCGGCGCGGCGAAATCGGTGCTGGGCGCGTTCGTGGTCGTCACGCTGACCGCGCTCGCACTGGAAATCGTGGACCAGCTCAGCATCGGCATCATCCAGACGTCCGGCGAGACCACCGAGACGATGGGCGACAAGATCATCCTGCTCGCCGCCGGGCTCAGCGGCATCAACATCGCCGCGCCCGGCGTCGGCGCGATCGTCACGATCTTCCTGGCCGGGCTGATGATCGCCGCCGTCGCGATCGTCTGGTTCAGCCTGCTGATCCGCAAGGCGCTGCTGCTGGTCGGCGTGGTGCTGGCACCGATCGCGTTCGCCGGCGCGTCCTGGGACGCCACCAAAGGATGGATCGGGAAATGGGCGGCGTTCGTGATCGCCCTCATCATCAGCAAGCTCGTGCTCGTCGTCATCTTCTTGCTGGCGATCACGCAGATCGCCACCCCGATCGAGCTGGACATCGCCGCCGTCACCGAACCGATCACCGGCATCGTGCTCATGGGCATCGCGGCCTTCGCGCCCTACATGGTCTACCGCTTCGTGTCGTTCGTGGGCTTCGACCTGTACCAGCAGATGGGCACCGAGCAGGAGGCCAAGAACGCGCTCAACCGTCCCGTCCCGATCCCCTCCAAGCCCCAAGGCGGCGGCGAGCCCAAGAAGGTTCTCGAAGACCCCAATGACGGCGCGTCGGACGCAGGATCAGGTGGCACGCCTCCGCCGTCGCCCGCCCCGGCGCAGGCACCTGCCGCGGCCGGCGGTGAAACCGTGGGCGCCGAAGCCGGCGCCTCCGCCGCGGGCGCGGGACCGGCGGCAGCCGTCGTGGTCGGAGCGAAGGTCGCCAAGGATGCCGCCGAGGCCGGGCCGAAGGCCGGGCACGCGGTGGCCGGTCAGGCCGAGACCGCCGCCGACGCCGCAGGCGGGCAGAACGGCGGCACCCCGCCGCCGTCGCAGACGCCCCCGCCGTCCACGCCGCAGCCGAGGACGCCCACGGAGCCGTCCAACCCCACGGCATCGCCGTGGGGCAAGGAGTGACCACCCATGCCCACCACGGACCAGAAGACACCCGGTAGCGAGCTGACGCCGATGAAGTTCAGCCGACTCACCCGCCGAGGGGTGCTGCTCGGCCTCTCGGTCGCGCAGCTCATCACCCTCGGCATCGGCGGCCTGGCGCTGCTGGCCGCGTTCTACGGCGGCGCCGGGATGCTGCTGGTCTACACCGCCCCGGTCTGGCTGCTCGCGGTCGTGCTGACCTGGGTGCCCATCGCTGGGAGGCCGATGGTCGAATGGCTCCCTGTCGCGCTCTGGTGGCTGTGGCGCTCCACCGGCGGGCAACTGCTCTACCGGCGGCGGATCGTCAAGCCCCGCCCTGCCGGAAGTCTCGCGCTGCCCGGTGACATGGCCCGGCTTCGGGAGCACCTGGACCCCGAGACCGGGGCGTGCATGATCCACGACCCCCGCCAGGCAACCTTGACGGTCGTGACGGAAGTGACCCATCCGGCATTCATCCTGCTCGACCCCGGCGAGCAAGAGCGCCGCGTCACCTCCTGGGGGCGAGTGCTCGCCACGGTCTGCCGGTCCGGGCGGATCGCGACCCTGCAAGTGCTCGAACGAACCCTGCCCGACTCCGGTAGCGGGCTGGCCGAGTGGTGGGCCGAGCACGGCACCGACGACGGCTCCTGGGCCGCGACCACCTACCGCGAACTGATCGAGCGGGCCGGCCCCGCCGGGGAACGGCACGCCACCACGGTCAGCCTCTCCCTGGACATGAAGGTCGCCTCCCGGCAGATCAGGACCGCCGGCGGCGGCATCCGCGGCGCCGCCGCGGTGCTCCGGCAGGAGATGGCGACGCTGGTCGCCGCGCTGCGTTCGGCGGACTTGACCCCTTCGGGGTGGCTCGGCCCCGGTCAGGTCGCGGTCATCCTCCGCTCGGCGTATGACCCGGCCGTGGCCGCCACCTTGGAGCGCCACGGGCGGCTCGGGCAGGAGCTCGCCGCCGCCGGCCCGGTCGCGGTCACCGAGACCTGGGGCAACCTGCGCACCGACTCCGCCTGGCACACCGTGCTGTGGGTCTCGGAGTGGCCCCGCAGCCTCGTCTATCCGGGGTTCCTCGCGCCGGTGCTGCTCTCCACCGGCATCCAACGGGCGGTGTCGCTGATCTACACCCCGATGCGCTCGGACCAGGCGGCCCGCGACATCCGCAAGAAGAAGGTCGAACACATCTCCGATGCGGCCCAGCGCGCCCGAATCGGGCAGATCGAGGACGCCGCGCAGACCGCCGAATACCAAGACGTTCTCCAGCAGGAAGCCGACCTGACCGCCGGCCACGGGATTCTACGGGTCTCCGGGCTCATCTCCGTCTCCGCCCCCAGCGTCGACGAGCTGGAAGCCGCAGTCGCCGCGATCGAACAAGCCTCGATCCAAGCCTCCTGCGAGACCCGAAGGCTCGTCGGCCAGCAAGCCGTCGCGTTCACGGCGGCCGCGCTGCCGCTGTGCCGCACGGTGTGACCGGCGCGCTCACCTGGCAGGCATCCCACCCTCGTTGAAGGAGGCCCGTGATGCCGACATACACGAACCCGACCAGCGATGCCAGCGATGCCTACGAGGCGTTGCGCGGTCTGGCTCACGCCAGCCGTAGCTTCGAGGACCCGTCCGAGACCTACGTGGTGATCGGTGAGCTGTTGGGCGGGCTGCGATCGCTGCGGCAGGTGCTCGACCAGCTCGCCGCCGCCCATCTGAGCCGGCAGCATCACGTCACCGACGAGTCCCGCGAGTACAGCGGCGGTGCGGCCGAGGCGCTGGCCGCAGCGGATGAGCTGCACCAGGCCGGCACGCTCATCGACCAGGCCGACGACCGCCTGAGCGCGGCCATGACCCACTCGGGCCGGATCGTGTGGAACCCGCAGGACCGGATGGTGGAGCGGTGGGTTGGCGTCGTGTTCCTCCAAGGCGAGGAAGCCGACCGGGTGATCGACCTCATCGACGCCCACGGGGTCGAGGCGGGGATCGAGCATCTGTCGGCGTGGGACTACGGCGAGGAGACCACGAACGCCGCCTTGGAGAACGGCGACGTTCACGACACCGCCCCGGTCTATCCCGGTGACCGGCAGGCCGAGACCGGCGACTACGCGATGACCTACAACCCGATGGCCGGGCACGTCGCCCTGTACCGGCGGCACCTGATCCGTGCCGAGGACGCCATCGACAAAGAAGCAGGGGCGCACGTCCCGGCCCGCCGCCCGACGACAGGCCGTGAGCGAGAGACGGCCGGGCGGCGTAGCGCCGTCCGTGACGGGGGCTGGTTCGAGCATCCCGGCGTCGCCGCCGTCAAGCAGGCCCGCGGGCTGTCGCTCTGACATAGCCACCACGGAGACGTGCCGGCGCGCACCTGCCCGCCATGAACAGCGCAGACCCCACCGCTTCGATGTCCCGGCACGTCGGGACGCTCACCTTGACCGTCTGGCCGGACTCGCCGCTGGGCGAGCACCAGCGATATGCCTACCGCATCGAGGACACCGCGACCGGGCAGACGCTCGTCGGCCGGGACCTGTTCACCGGCGCCGGAGCGCCGGTCGCCCCGGACCGCGCGATGCGCGACCTCGCCGCCTTCCTGGCAGCGGCCGGCGACGCCCGCCAGTACGCCATCGACAACCCCGGCAGCAGGCCCGAGCATGAGTGCCTGTTTCCCGGATGGGTCGCGGAGGCCGCTCGCCAGAACGCGGACGCGCTGGCACCGCTCGGCATCGAGGGCCCGCCGCAGCCCAAGCCGGACATGCCACAGCAGCCTCGCCCGGCGCCGGACTCGTCATGGTTCGACCGTCCCGCCGGCGGTTGGGTCTCCGGGGCGCGGGGGCGGTCGTTGTGAGCCGGGGCGAGAAGCTGCACACCGCTGTCCTCGTCACTCCCGCCTCGGAGCGGCGCCGGCTGCGCAAGCAGCGGCGGCAAGCCGCCGCCCGCCTCGTCGCCGAGCAGCGTCACGTCGAGAAGGAAGCGGCCCAGGCCAAGGCCGCCGCCGAACGGGCTGAACGCCGTGCCACGGTCTACCTGCCCGCCGCCGGCGAGCCCGGCCCGGCCGCGCTGAGGACACCGGGCCGCTTCCGGGTGGCCCGGCATCAGGACACCAGCGCCGTGCTCGCCGGGCAGTACCCGTTCCTGGCCGAAGCCGGGCTCGGAGCCGCGGGAATCTTCATCGGCCAAGACCTCTACAGCGGCTCCTCGTTCGTGTACGACCCGTGGGAGTTGTACCGCAGGGGCATCATCACCGCGCCGAACCTGATCTTGGCGGGGATCGTCGGCTCCGGGAAATCGTCGCTCGCCAAGAGCCTCTACACCCGCAGTCTGCCCTTCGGGTACCGCGTCTATGTCCCCGGCGACCCCAAAGGCGAGCACTCCGGCGTCGCCGAAGCAGTCGGCGGGAAAGCGATCATCCTCGGGCACGGGATGGGCAACAGGCTCAACCCCTTGGATGAGGGCTACCGGCCCGGCGGCCTGTCCGACCAGGAGTGGGCCACCACCCTCGCCGCGCGACGCCGCGATCTGCTCGGAGCCTTGACGGAGACGGTGCTGGATCGGCGGTTGGCGCCGTTGGAGCACACCGCGATCGACACCGCCCTGGCCGGCGCGGTCCGCGACGCGGACGTGCCGATCCTGCCGATGGTGGTCGACCGGCTGCTGCGCCCCGACCCTGCCGACGACCCGGACGGCCGGCTCACCGAGGACGGCCGCCAGGTCGGCCACGCGCTGCGCCGCCTGGTGGCCGGGGACCTGGCCGGCCTGTTCGACGGGCCGAGCACCGTCAGGTTCGACCCGTCGCTGCCGATGGTCAGCCTCGATCTTTCGCGCGTCACCGAGAACAGCACGTTGATTTCGGTGCTGATGACCTGCTCGTCGGCATGGATGGAAGCCGCCCTGCTCGACCCCAACGGGGGCCGCAGATGGGTCGTCTACGACGAGGCATGGAGGCTCATGTCCCACCCGGCGCTCCTGCGCAGGATGGACGCCCACTGGCGTCTCGCCCGGCACTACGGGCTGGCCAATCTCTTGGTGTTCCACAAGCTCACCGACTTGGAGAACGTCGGCGATGCCGGATCGGCGAACCGGGCGCTGGCGAACAGCCTGCTGGCAAACGCGGAGACGAGGATCGTCTACCGGCAGGAGACCGATCAGCTCGGCCCCACCGCCGTCGCGCTCGGGCTGACCGGCACCGAACGCCGCCTGCTGCCCGGACTCGGCACCGGGCAAGGGCTCTGGCGGATCAAGGACCGGGCCTTCGTCGTGCAGCACCAACTCCACCCCGCCGAGCTCGCCGCGTTCGACACCACCGCCCGCATGACCGGCGAAACCCGCAAGTTCACGATTCCTGAAGACTAAATCGCCGGAAGAAGCGGGTTCAGGCCATGGTTTCTGAGGTGTGGGGTTGCATGTTCCGCGAACATGCAACCCCACCGGTGAACACTTGGGCCGGGCGTGCATCTGCCGCAGGCTTATACGTCGCGGAGGCGCGCGATGAGTTCGTCGGCGGCGTCCAGTTGTTTCGCGAGTTTCTCGCGACGCTCCTCTGCGTCGGTCACGAACGTATCCAGCGCTGCGCGCGCGGCGCTGTCTGACGGATCATCCGCCAGTGCGTCAGCAGCGGCGAGGACTTCGCCCATCTGGTCGAGGGAGAACCCGAGCGGCTTCATCCGGCGGATCAGGAGGAGCCGCTCGACGTCGGCGTCGGTGTAGAGGCGGAACCCGCCACTGGTGCGGTCGCTCGGGGAGACGAGCCCGATCTCGTCGTAGTGGCGGAGGGTGCGCAGCGACAGGCTGGTGCGCTCAGCGACCTCGCCGATATGGATCGTTCCTGCCATCGGGTACTCCTCTGCCTCGATTTGGCACCCAACCCTCACGTAACGGTAGAGTTGGGTTTGGCGGGCTCCGACCTCGACCGCCGTCACCCTATTTTCCCGCACCTCTCTGGGAGGCAGAATGAGCGCGCCCGCACGCGACAAGGAACGCTACTGGCCTCGGCCGACCGTGATGGATGTGTTCCGTTCGCCGAAGCTGTTGACGAAGGAAGTCCTCGCGGGTATGGTGGTCGGCCTCGCGCTCATCCCGGAGGCCATCGCGTTCGCGATCGCCGCAGGCGTGCCGGCCGAGGTGGGCTTGTTCTCCTCGATCGTGATGGCAATCTCGATCGCGTTCCTCGGTGGGCGGCCCGCGATGATTACCGCGGCGACCGCAGCGATCGCGCTCGTCATCCGGCCGGTCGCCGACGAGTACGGCCTCGACTACCTCATCGCGACCGTGATCCTCGGCGGCATCTTCCAGATCGTTCTCGGCCTGCTCGGTGTCGGCAAGCTCATGCGGTTCATCCCGCGCAGCGTGATGGTCGGGTTCGTCAACGCCCTCGCGATCCTCATCGCTGTCGCCCAATTGGAGCATTTCACCGGCGCGTCCTGGCTGATGTACCCGATGATCATCGTCAGCATCCTGATCCTATGGCTCTTCCCGAAGCTCACGAAGGCTGTGCCCGCGCCTCTGGTGGTCGTGATCGTGATGACCCTCGCGGTGTGGCTGCTGAACCTCGATGTGAAGACCGTCGGCGGTCTCGGCGAACTGCCCGGCGGCCCGCCGATGCCGTTCTTCCCCGATGTACCGCTCACCTTCGAGACACTGCAAATCATTGCCCCGTATGCCCTCGGCATGGCCGCGGTGGGGCTCATGGAGTCACTGATGACCGCGAAGCTCGTGGACGACATCACCGACACGCACTCGAACAAGACCCGCGAGGCGATGGGGCAAGGCGGCGCGAACATCCTCTCTGGCCTCTTCGGTGGCATGGGTGGCTGCGCGATGATCGGGCAGACCATGATCAACGTGCGCGCCTCCGGCGCCCGCACCCGCGTCTCCACGTTCGCCGCCGGCGTGTTCCTCCTGATCCTGGTGTGGTTCCTCGGCCCGATAATGAACCTGATCCCCATCGGGGCACTGGTGGCGATCATGTTCATGGTCGCGTTCCTCACCTTCGACTGGCACTCCATCGCACCCTCCACGCTGAAGCGGATGCCCAAGAGCGAGACGATCGTGATGCTCGTCACCGTCATCCCGGTGCTCATCACCCACAACCTCTCCGTCGGGGTCATCATCGGCGTGTTCGTCGCCGCGATCCTGTTCGTGCGCCGCGTCGCCCACTTCACCACCGTCACCCGCACCTTCAGCGCTAACGAAGACACGGCGCACTATGAGGTCGATGGCGAGCTGTTCTTCGCGTCCTCGAACGACCTGACCACCCAGTTCGAGTACGCCGACGACCCGAAGCGTGTCGTGATCGACATGTCGAAGTCGCACGTGTGGGACGCCTCGACCGTCGCAGCGCTCGATGGAATCGAGCAGAAGTACCGCGAACACGACATCGAGGTCGAGATCATCGGCTTGAACGAGGCGAGCGGAACCTTCCACGCACGATTGAGCGGGAACCTGCCCTCACACTGACCCGACTGCGTGCTCGGCTCATGCAAGGCTCATCGGCCGTCCGCCGCGCTGGACGGGAGGGCCAGCGACTACTCCTGCCCTCCCGTTCAGAGTTACGACATCGCGGCGCTGAGCTCGCTGGCGAGGCGCAGGACGCGTTCGGCGATCTGATCCCGGATCGCCCGCGTGCGGTCGCCGCCGCCGACGTCGGATGCAGCCTGGTCTTCGAAGGTCCAGGTCTCGATCGTTCCGGCCATGCCGTCGACCGGGGCGACCTTCGCCTCGTCGCCGAGCACGATGACCCGATCCACGCTGCGGAGGATCTCGGGATCGATGGGCTTCGGATACTCGCCCTCCATCGACGCACCGACCTCGACGATCGCTTCCTCGGCGAGGGCACTAAGCGTATCGCCCGGCGCAGTACCGGCCGAATAGACGGTGATGGCGTCGCCGGCGTGCTGCCGCATGAGCGCGGCGGCCATCTGCGATTTGCCGCCGTTCTTCTTGCAGACGAACAGCACCGACGCGCTCATGCGCTGGCCGCCTCGGTGCTCGCGGGCTCGAGGGAGGCGATGAGTTCCTGGATGCGGCGTTTGATGTCGTCGCGGATCGGACGGACAGCGTCGATGCCCTGGCCCGCGGGGTCATCGAGCTTCCAATCCTCGTAGCGCTTGCCGGGGAAGAACGGGCAGGCGTCGCCGCAGCCCATCGTGATGACGACATCGGAGTCCTGCACGGCGTCGGTGGTGAGGATCTTCGGGGCCTCGCCGCGGATGTCGATGCCCTCTTCGAGCATCGCCTCGACGGCGACGGGATTGATTTGGTCCGCGGGGATCGAGCCTGCCGAACGGACCTCGATGCGGTCGCCCGCGAGGTGGCGGAGGTAGCCTGCGGCCATCTGGGAACGGCCGGCGTTGTGGACGCAGACGAACAGGACGGTGGGAGTAGACATGAGGGTTCTCGTTTCCGATCGGGTCGGTCAGGTGAGGGTGGTGGCGAGGATGCCGCCTGCGGCTCCGATGATCACGACGATCCAGGGCGGGAGCTTCCACGCGACGAGCAGCACGAAGCAGACCAGCGCGAGTGCGAAGGCGGGCGGGGTGAGGATCGCGGTGGTGAACACGGGTGTGTAGAGGGCGGCGGCGAGGATGCCGACGACGGCCGCGTTCGCGCCCCGCATGATGGCCTGAACCCGCTCGTGGTGCTGCAGGCGGTTCCAGAACGGCAGCACGCCGATGAGGAGGAGGAAGCCGGGCAGGAAGATCCCGGCCAGCGCGATGCCCGCCCCCGCCGCCCCGCCCGGGCCGACGTCAGCGGCGCCGCCGAGGAAAGCGGCGAGGGTGAACAGCGGGCCAGGCACGGCCTGGGCTGCACCGTATCCGGCGAGGAAGTCCGCGTTCGTGACCCAGCCGGGATCGACGACGCCGGATTGCAGGAGCGGGAGCACGACGTGCCCGCCGCCGAATACGAGCGCTCCGGCCCGCGCGAACGCATCGAACAGGGCGACGCTGTCGTTGCCGGTGACGGCGGCGAGGATCGGCATCCCGGCCAGGATTGCGACGAACAGGGTGAGCGCGGCGATCCCCGCGGCCCGGGTCACCGGGAACCGCACCGCTGTCGCCGTGTTCGCGGCGGGTGCGCGGCAGACGAAGTATCCGGCGATCCCGCCGAGGACGATCGCCATGATTTGGCCGAGCGATCCGGCCAGCAGCAGCGCGGCGAGGGCTGCGACGGCTGCGATCGCGGCGCGCTGCCGGTCCGGGGTGAGTGTCTTCGCCATGCCGAGGACGGCCTGCGCGACGATCGCGACCGCCACGATCTTCAGCCCGGCGAGGATGCCTTCCCCGATGGTGCCGGTGAACAGGGCGGCGCCGGAGGCGAAGGCGAGCATGAGGGCCGCGGACGGGAGCGTGAAGGCGATGAATGCGGCCAGCGCGCCCCGGTATCCGGCGCGGTGCAGGCCGATGCCGAACCCGACCTGGCTCGAGGCCGGGCCGGGAAGGAACTGGCACAGCGCGACCAGGTCGGCGTAGGCGCGGTCGTCCATCCAGCGTCGGCGTTCCACGATCTCGGTGCGGAAGTAGCCCAGGTGCGCGATCGGCCCGCCGAACGAGGTCACCCCGAGGCGCAGGAACACCCGGAACACTTCCCACGCCGACCCGCGCACCGGCGCACGTCGCGTCTCGCTTGTCATGCGCCGTCACCGTCGACGGGAACGCACAGCTCGGCGAGCAGGCCACGGACGCGGGCCTCGATGTCAGCGGCGATCGCCGCAACGCCGTCTTCGGAGGCGAGGGCGGGGTCACCGACAGCCCAATCTTCGTAGCGGACGCCGGGGATGATCGGGCACACGTCCCCGCAGCCCATCGTGACCACGACGTCCGCGGCGCGGACGGCGTCGTCGGTGAGCGGCTTCGGGAACGCGGCCGCGGCGTCCTGCTCGCCTTCGATGTCGGCGAGGATCGAGCGCACGTGCGGGTGCACCTCGGCCGCTGGCGTCGACCCGGCCGACCGGGCAACAACCGCACCGCCGGAGAGCTGATTGACGAGGGCGGCGGCGAGCTGAGAACGGCCCGCGTTTGCGACGCACACGAACAGCACCTGCGGCATCCCCGTTTCGCGATCCCGTGTGAGGTCGGCGAGACGCTGACGGGCGAAACGTTCGGTGAGCGGGATCATATGCTGGGTGAGCTTCGCCGAGCGGACGAGACCCGCGAACGACTCGCGCACGATCGTGACGACGAGGTTGCGGTTCAGGTGCGTCATCTCGTCGGCGAGCTCGGCGGCGAGGTGCTCGACCTTCGCGTCGAGGGCGGCCAGTGCCGTCGCGCGGTCTTCCTGCTCGGCCTGCGCGTCGGCGATCGCGGCGGGCGCGAACGCGTCCAGCAGCGCGGTCACGGCCTGCTTCCGCGCCGGCAGGATGCTGTAGTACACCCAGGTGCCGCGCCGCTCGGAGGCCAGCAGCCCGGTGTCCTTGAGCTTCTTCAAGTGATGCGAGACGGTGGGCTGGGAGACGTCGGCGAGCTCGGCGAGGTCGCACACGCAGGCCTCGCCGCGCGGGTCCGTCGCGATCGCCGACAGCATCCGCAGCCGGAACGGATCGGCCAGCGCCTTGAGCGTTGAAGCGACAGCATCGGCGGCGTCTTCGCCGATGACGTGCGTCGGGGTCGGTGTGCAGAGCTCGGTGGTGGTCATGATGCCCTCGATTTGGTGACGGCGGGAACCGCATACGGGTCGGTGTGGAACCACGTGCGGGCGGCCCAGAGCGAGACATAGACCAGACCCACGAGCACGGGCACCTCGATGAGCGGGCCGACGACGCCTGCGAGGGCCTGGCCGCTGGTCGCGCCGAAGGTGCCGATCGCGACGGCGATGGCGAGCTCGAAGTTGTTGCCTGCCGCCGTGAACGCGAGGGTCGTCGAGCGGGCGTAGTTGAGGCCGATGCCCTTCCCGAGCAGGAGGCCTGCGAACCACATGATCGCGAAGTACGCCAACAGCGGCAGCGCGATCCGGGCGACGTCCCACGGCTGCGACGTGATCGCCTCACCCTGCAGCGCGAATAGCAGCACGATCGTGAACAGGAGGCCGTAGAGCGCGAACGGGCCGATAAAGGGGATGAACTTCGCCTCGTACCAGTCGCGGCCCTTCGCCTTCTCACCGAAGAAGCGAGTGAGGAACCCAGCCGCGAGCGGGACGCCAAGGAATACGAGCACGTTGATCGCGATCTGCCCGATCGAGACATCCAGGCCTTGGGAGTCGAGGCCGAGCCAGCCCGGCAGCACGGTGAGGTAGAACCAGCCGAGCAGCGAGAACGCGACGACCTGGAACACGGAGTTGATGAACACCAGCACCGCGGTCGCTTCACGGTCGCCGCAAGCGAGGTCGTTCCAGATCACCACCATCGCGATGCAACGCGCGAGCCCCACGATGATGAGACCGGTGCGGTACTCGGGCAGATCGGGCAGGAAGAGCCACGCGAGGGCGAACATCACGGCAGGCCCTGCGATCCAGTTCAGGATCAGCGATGAGACGAGGAGCTTTTTGTCTCCCGTGACAGCGGCGACCTTGTCGTAGCGGACCTTCGCCAGCACCGGATACATCATCACCAGCAGTCCGAGACCGATCGGCACCGAGATACCACCGACCTCCATATGCGCGAGCAGGTCGGACAGTGCGGGGATGAAGCGGCCGAGGAGGAGGCCCGCGACCATGGCGAGCCCGATCCACAGCGGCAGCCACCGGTCAAGGGTGGACAGCTTCGCCGGCATCGCGCGGGTCTGGGTTGCGGTGCTCATACGATCAGCTCGTCAATCTTGCCCGCGATGATCGGCTTCGGGTGTGCGCCGATGAGCACGTCGACGCGCTCACCGCCCCGGTAGAACCCGAGAGTCGGGATCGACGTGACATCAGCAGCCATCGCGGTCTGCGGGTTGGCATCCGCGTCGAGCTTCACGATCTTCACGCGGCCGTCGTACTCGCCGGCGAGATCGTCGAGGATCGGTGCGATCGCCTTGCACGGCCCGCACCAGGTCGCCCAGATGTCGACCACGACGGGGATGTCGGACTGCAGCACCTCGGCCTCGAACGTGGCATCGGTGACGGTGATGGTCGCGCTCATGCGGACACCTCCAGAAGTTCGGTCTCGGTCTCGTCGGCAGGCAGGCCGGCGAGGAAATGCTGCGCGTCAAGGGCCGCGGCACAGCCCGTGCCCGATGCCGTGATCGCCTGCCGGTAACGGCGGTCGACGAGATCACCCGCGGCGAACACGCCAGGCAGGTTCGTCGCGGTCGACGGATGGTCGACGAGCACGTAGCCGTCGTCGTCGAGATCGACCTGCCCGGTCAGCAGCTCCGAGCGCGGGTCGTGCCCGATCGCAACGAACACGCCAGAGATCGGAAGGGCACGCTCGTCACCGGTGACGGTGTCGCGCAGGCGGAGCGCTTCGACGGCGTTCTCACCGACGAGCTCGGCGACTTCACTGTTCCAGGCGACCTCGATCTTCGGATCGGCGCGCACCCGCTCGGCCATGATCTTCGACGCCCGGAAGTCATCACGCCGGTGCACGATCGTGACCTTCGACGCGAAGCGCGTGAGGAACAGTGCCTCTTCCATCGCGGAGTCCCCGCCGCCGACGACGGCGATCTCCTTCTCGCGGAAGAAGAAGCCGTCGCAGGTCGCGCACCATGACAGGCCGTGACCGGAGAGCCGAGCTTCCTCGGCGAGGCCGAGCTTGCGGTAAGCGGAACCGGTGGTGAGGATCACGCTACGCGCCTCGAACGTTTCGCCCGAGCCGGTCTCGATCGTCTTGACCTCGCCTGCGAGGTCGAGCCGGGTCGCGTCGTCGTAGACGATACGCGCCCCGAAGCGCTCGGCCTGCGCACGCATCGCGTCCATCAGGTCCGGGCCCTGCACCCCGTCGGTGAAGCCCGGGAAGTTCTCGACCTCGGTGGTCGTCATGAGCGAACCGCCGGCGGTCACCGAGCCAGCGACCACGACGGGAGAAAGTCCCGCCCTGGCCGCGTAGACCGCGGCCGTATACCCCGCCGGACCAGACCCGACGATCACCACCTGTTGCATCGACATGTCTCTATATTGACATTCATCGAACCAAGCGGCAAGTCGGGTAGGTGCGTTCGGGAGGTTGTTCGCCGAGTGTTCACCCGGCGGAGTCGCCGCCGTCATCTACAGGACGGTCGACTCGGGCGGGATGCGCATAGCGGAGGGCGGTGTCGATGCCGATGCCGAACAGGTCGCAGATGCGTCGCACATCGCCGCCGGTCTGTTCGACCTCGTAGAGGATGCGGTCAGTGCGCAGCGCCTGAGCGGTGACTCCGGCCTTCTTCCAGGGGAAGTTCCGGCCCGGTGGCGACAGGCGCGGCGCGGTCTGGATCGTGACGAGCAGGTACGGGTTCTTCGTCTCGGGCCAACGCGTGGCGCGATGGTCGAGCCAGGCGGCCAGGCGCACCCGCACGGGTTCGGCGAGCGGGATCGTACGGCCGTCGGGCATGCGGAGTCTGCCGTCGATGATATCGGTGAGCTGGACGTGCTGCACCTGTTGTGTGGTGAGGGCGTGGAAAGCGACGAGGGCGACGGCCAGAGCGATTGCGGGGTCAGGGCTGGTGAGCGCGTCACGGATCGCGGACTTCTCCATCGGGAGCGGGATCGTGCGTTTGGGGCCGCGCAGCGGAATCGGTTTCGTCGGGTCGGCGAAGACGATCTTGCGGCCGCGCAGGATCGTGAACAGGGTGCGGAAGCCGAGCATCATCGTGTGCTGGCGGCTCGGATCATCCGGGAGCGCGTCGAGGATGTCTTCAGTGCTGATCCCGGTCAGGCTGGTGCGGCCTTCCTCGACCCAGCGGGTGATCGCGGGGAGGATGCCGTACATCTGCCCTTTCACGGTCATCGTGTCGCGGGGTTGACGGCGCGGCGTGGTCTTCGATCCGTCGGCCATGATGTCGCGCCAGAGTTCGAGCTGGGAGCGCATCGGCTCGGGCAGATGCCTGGTCTTACGGTCGAAGAGCTGCTCGAACGTCGGCACTCGGTCGTCGATGAGGAGGTCGGCGTCGCCCAGGACTTCGATCGTGGAGCGGATGTTGCCGTCATCGTCGTAGCGGCGCATCGCGAGAATGTCGGAAGCACGGAAGTGCAGATTCGCGCCGGGGAACACGAGCTGGAGAATCTTCAACGTGCGCCGCACCTGGTTCGTCTGCCGTTTGCTCCACGCATACTCGGCGGCGCGGGCGTACAGGAAGTGATCGGTGCGGGAGGTGATGTCGCGCCGCCGGATCTCGTTCGAGCGCTGCCGCACCCGTTCCGGGTCGGGATCCAGATCGAACAGCACCGGCTGGGTGCTCTCGGCGACCGGCGGCGGCGCGGCGACGAGCCGGATCGCTTCGCGCAGGCTCATCGCCATCGGCCGGTGCTTCTCGGCAGGCCTGCGGGGATCGTTCATCACGGCGAAGAACAGTTGCGCCCCGAACTTTCGCGGTGCGTCGAGGTCGAGCGGTTCGCCGAGTACTTGCAGCATCCGGGCGGTCTCCAGGCAGAGGCGGCAGTAGCCCTGCTCACCGATGGTGACGTCGCGATGGCACGAGACGCATTCGCCTTGCGGGTAGTGCTTGAACCACCAGCGGCACTTCGGGCACCGCCAGTTGCGATTCCGGTAGACGCCCCAGGCCAGGCAATCACGACAGGACCCTATGAAGCCGGGACTTCCCGGATGGCAATGCGCGCACAATCCTTGGCTGTAGTACTCGCTCGATCCGCATCTGCGGCATAGCGGCGGAGCGAAGGGGCCGCCGGGGATGCAGTCGTAGCAGTAGTCGACGCGAGGCTGGAGCCACGCGGCCGGTTTCACGCCGCACCCCGTGCAGGGCAGCGGCGGGCTCAGCGGCCCGTTCGGACCGCGTGCCGGACTCATAGCGGCGGGGCGGGCCGGTCATCCTTCGCGCCCAACCGTGGCGTCACTCGCGGTGTCGAACCGTTGGCCTCGCTGTGCTGCTCGAGCCGTCGCGTGCGCGCGCTGACCTTTTCCGGTTCGGGCACGAGGAGGTCTGTCGGCTGGCAGTCCAGGACGTGGCAGATCACGTCGAGATCATCGAGGCGGATCGTCGTCGGAGTGCCCGTCCACAGCCCCGACATCTTGCCCTGGCTCATCTCCAACCCAGCGGCGGCGAGCATGCGCCGCAACTCCGCAGACTTCCAGATGCCGCGCTCAGCGGCCTGGACTCTCAGGTTCCACTTCATCAGTCACGCCATCCCTTCGAATCGTTCCTCAACGCTCTTGTTCGCGTGCGCCCACGCATCCTCGATGTGCTGGCTCGAGACGTGGATGTACTGCGTCGTCGTCGACAGCCACTGATGCCCGAGCAGTTCTTGGAGGGCTTTCAAGTCCATACCCGCCAGATACAGCGACGACGCGCAATAGTGCCGCAGCACGTGCGGAGTCAGATCACCCGACCACGCAGGCAGAAACCGCTCGGTCGCACGCACCAGCCCGCGCCGGAGCACATCGTCGCTGGCCCTCCCCGTGCGGCCGAGCTCATGATCGAACCGTTCCGACGGGATCAGCGGCGCATCCGGGTCATCCCAATCCGGGCCGAACCTGTGCCGCACGTCGCCGAGCCACCAATCCATGAGCTTGTCGGCACCGTTGATCGCGGGAACCAGGCGCTGCTTCGAGCCGCGCCCGCGCGAGCCTTTCCCAAATCGGACATGCAGTTTCCCGAGCGTGCCGAGATCGGGCCGCCAGTCGCGAAGATCGAGTTTCGTGCTCTCCGTGATCCGCAGCCCGACTCGCCGCCACAACGACGCCGCGAAGTAGTTCCGCGCCGCCGGGAGAAATCGCCGCTCATCCTGCAACGAAGCCGCCCAGCCGCCGAAGAGTCGGTCGACCTCCGCGTCCGAGGGCGGGACGCGGACTTTGCCGAGCGACGAACCCGATTGCCGGTTGTACTCATCGATGGGCTGCTCGATCACCCACCCGGTAAGCGCGTTGATGTCGGCCTGATACCGACTGATCGCAAAGTCGAAGAACTGGGCGATCACGCCCGCTTTGCCCGCACGCGTCGAAGCCGCAAGACCCGCTCGGCGAAGCCCGGCAAGAAACGCGTCCGCGTCGGCGGGCTTGACCTGCCACAGCGGGATATTCACGTGCGAACGGAGCTCGAAGATCGCTGTTCGTGAGTGCGAGATGTAAGCGTCGCTGAGCCCAGCTGCGGCCATCGCGAGCGCGTACTGGTCGATGATCTCCTGCTCAAAGTCCGCAGCATCTTCCTCGGACCGCCACCCGCGAGCGGTCCCGATACTCCGAACGACAGCGAGGCTCATCAGCCCGCTACTTCAGCAATCCTGACCATGCATCAAGAATACGCCCGAATCGTCAGGAATCGTGATGGTTTGTCAGGAATCTTGATCCGGCGTGGCTTCGTTGATACAGCGGGCAGGACGCACCTGAATCACATGGAAGCAACTCACGAAGACGCGGGAATAGAGACAAAAGGCTAGAGCCGTCGCCCGCGATCGATTCCCGTTCTACGCCTGTCCGCATAGCGTCCCGCTTACGCTGGAAGCATGGCTGTGGACCCCGCACTTTCCGAGCTCGCTCGCCCGATTGAGGACGGACAGCCGTGGCCGCGGCCTGCGTGCCCCAAGTGCCAGACCGGATACATCGGATTCTCAGCGCCCACCGAGGATGAAGGACACGATTCAGCTTCCGCGCGCAACCACCCTGCGTTCGAGCCGGAGTGGATTTCCGGCACGTTTGTCGTCCGCGGTCAGTGCGAGAATCCCGAGTGTCGACAGGCTGTGCACGGCACGGCGACTATCGCGTGGACTACTCCCACAGGTCGAACCGCGATGATTTCGAGTACCAAGGCATCGCCTATTCCTCGTACTACACTGTGACGCACCTGCATCCGCCGATGCTGATAATGCCGATCCCGAGATAGGCACCCGACGAAGTAAGAGAGGGTGTGCTGCGCGCTTCTCGCGTGCTTTTCGCTGATCCTGGTGTGGCCGCAACTGCGCTGCGTGCCACGGTGGAACGGTTCTTGACTTCAGAAGGAATCTCTGCAACTCGACCATCTGGGCAATTTCGGAACGCGCACGAACGTATCAAAGAGTGGCGTGATACTGACCCAGACCGTCCAGCGGTGGCCGATCTCTTCTTCGCCGTCAAATGGCTCGGAAACGTCGGAACCCACGAGGACTCGGACTTAACCACTATGGAGGTGCTGGACGGAGCCAGAGTGCTCGACGAGGCGTTCCACCGACTCTTCACTGGCCCGGATATCGATGCCCAAGCACGAACCATAAACGCGGCCAAGGGGCCATCGCGGCAACCTTGAGCAACGATGGCCAAACCAGGGCTAAGTGACTCAACCTCTGAGTCTGTAGACCGTCTCACCCGTGTTGACATCGACCACACGGCCGTCATCGCGCACGCGAAACCGTGTCTCGCCGGAACTGGCATCCACCACTCTGCCGTCGTCGCGGACACGGAATGATGTCTCCCCAGTGTGCGCGTCAACCATCCGGTTGCCGCGCACGCGAAACCGTGTTATCACCCGAACTCGCACTGACCGCCCGGCGGCCGTCCCAAGTTTCATCACTCATACGAAGAGCCTGCCAGAGACGTCCGACATTCCTCCGTACGCGGCAGAGGTTCGACCTGCACGGCTCGTACGTGCGCGCGGACGCCCAGGAGCGCCACGCATGCTCTCATGGCGGCGTTGGCTCACCTCGACGCTATGAGGAAGCCCGAGCCTGAGCCCGTCCCGGTGTCCATTCCGCTCGTCGTGCTCGATGTGCGCGAGGACGGCACCGTGACCGTCACCGTCGACGGGAAACGGTTGGACCCTGACCCTTTCGCGCCGCCGTGGCGGCGCTCCTCGTTCGGGCAGATCATCGACCGCGCCACGAACGACCGGACGACACCGGCGAGGGTCGAGGTCCGCGAAGCGGACGGCACGACGTTCACCGACATCGTCGCCGCCCGCCGCCGGCGTTCCCGCCCCGAGCCCGAACCGGAACCGGCGGCGCAGGCCGGGCCGGTGTTTCACACCGTCGAGGGCAAGGGGTTCGTTCCGGGCGAGGACGTGGCGGTCGCAGTCGTCACCGGGCACACCGACGCCGCCCACTCCGGCACCGCGCGCGCCCTCATCGACCCAGCCGGGAACGGCGCCGACCGGACCGGCGAGGTCATCGAGGTCATCCTGTTCGGCCGGGTCTCCGGCACCACGATCATCCGGCGAGTGCCGTGAACGAGCAGGGCCGGCAGACCGGCTCGTTCGGGGACGAGCTGACCAACGCCGCGATGATCGGGCTGGTCGTCCTGTTCGGCGTCGCGCTGATCCTGCGCGCCGCGGGATCGGTGGCCGCGTTCCTGACCGGCACGCCCCAGCCGGCCGGCGATCCCGCTTCCGGGGTCGGTGTGCTGTTCCGCCCTGGTGATCCCGGCGCGGCGCTCGACGCGGACGGCCTGAACCCGGTCGTCTACTGGATCGTCGCCGGGCTGCTGCTCGCCGGCCTCGTGACCGGCGGGCTATGGGCGTGGCTGCGGTTGCGCCGCCACACCCACCGGATCGAGACCGACCCGCGCCGCATGGCCGGGATCGCCACACGGCACGAAGTCGCCGCCGCTGCGTCTGAGAAGGCGCTGCTGCGCCGCGCGGGAAACCTGCGCCCCGGCCTGGCTGACCCGAAGCCGGCGGACGTGGGCTACCGGCTCGGCACCTCCAAGGGCACCGGCGTGTGGGCGTCGGTCGAGGACTCGATCATGGTGATCGGGCCGCCCCGCTCCGGGAAGGGCCTGCATCTGGTGATCCCGGCGATCCTCGACGCGCCCGGCGCCGTCGTCGTCACCTCGACCAGGCCGGACAACCTCACCGCGACCATGCGCGCCCGTCGCAGGATCGGCCCCGTCGCGATCTTCGACCCGCAACACTTGGCCGAGGGTCTGCCCGCCGGTCTGCGCTGGTCACCGATCCGGGGCTGCGAGTCGCCGCAGACGGCGATGATCCGCGCCACCGGGCTCGCCGCCGGCACCGGCCTGTCCGCAGGCGGCGTCGACGGCGGAGGCTTCTGGGAGGGCAAGACACGGGCCGCGCTCCAAGCCCTGCTGCACGCGGCAGCGATCGACCATCGGCCGCCCGCCGAGCTGTTCAGGTGGACTCTCGATCCGACCGCGGCCGCTGACGCGGTGGCGATCCTGACCGGCTCCACGCAGGCTGCGACCGGGTGGGCCGAGTCTCTGGAAGCGATGATCGACTCCGACCCCCGCACCCGCGACTCGATCTGGCAGGGCGTCTCCTTGGCTCTCGGCTCCCTCGCGGACCCGCGCGTGCTCGACGCCGTATCGCCCGGCCCCGGTGAGGGCTTCGATCCCGAAGCGTTCATCCGCGACCGCGGCACGTTGTTCCTGCTGGCAACCGGGTCCGGTGCGGGAGCCAGCGCCGCGCTGGTCGCCGCGCTCGTGGAAGACCTCATCGAGACCGCCCGCCGCCTGGCCGCACGGTCGGCCGGTGCCCGGCTCGATCCGCCGATGCTGCTGGCCTTGGATGAGATAGCCAACCTCTCGCCGTTGCCGTCGCTGCCGACGCTGATGGCCGAAGGCGGCGGGTCGGGGATCACGACCATGCCGGTGCTCCAATCGCTCGCGCAGGCGCGGGACAAGTGGAACGAGCACCAGGCGAACGCGATCTGGGACGCCTCGATCGTCAAGGTCATCCTCGGCGGGGCTTCCAACAGCCGGGACCTGCAAGACCTGAGCGCCTTGGTCGGCGAACGCGACGAATACACCGACTCCGTGACGCTGGGCGACCACGGCACCCGCTCCAACCAGCGGTCCGTGCGCCGGGTGCCGATCTTCCCGCCCGACCGCATCCGCCGGCTCCCGTTCGGGACCGGGATCGTGCTGCTGCGCTCCGCGGCCCCGATCGTCACCGACCTGCACCCCTGGCCCAAGCGTCCCGACGCCGGCCAGCTCGCCGCCGACCGTGCCGAGATCGAAGCCCTGCTCCGTCGTTCCGGCACCTGAACGCCGGTCGCGGCACGGAGCACCTGCCCGCCACAACGGCCCGGCACGAACCGGCGCCGGAGAGCAGACAGGAGCCCAGCATGTCCGACGAACCCGGTGGCGACGCCACGACGAACGATGTTCCCGACTCGGATGTGGACCAGATGGACGACGACGGCTACGACGAGCCGCTGATCGCCGAGCCGCCGCACCCGATCAACTGGAACCTGCTGAGTGCCGAGGACGCCGAGGCCGAGTGGTTGGAGCTCAACCGCTGGGTGGACTGGCTACGCCACACCTACGGGCTCCCCGCCTCCGTGATCCCGCCCGCCTGGCACATGCACCCGGAGCTGCTGTGGGAGCTGAGCGCGCTGCACCTTCACTGGCTCTGCGCCTACGACCCGGACCAGAACGGCAGCGCACCGCTCGGCTGGCACCGCGACTTCGCCGACGCCCGCCAGCGGCTCCGCGAATGGGTCGCCGCCTGCGGCACCCGGCTCGACCACGACCGTCCCACCCGGCAGACTGTCTGGCCCGGCGAGGAACCCGGCGACCCGATCGAGGACATCCCGATCACCGACCGCGACGCCGAGTTCGTGGAGTTCGTCATGGCCGACGTCCAGGCCCGCCGCGAGGCAGAGGAAGCGTTCTACCGCGACCTCGACCCGGACACCGGAGAAGTGTCGTGAGCGACAAGACCGAGGCACTCGTCTCGCCCCTGCTGGACAGCCGTGAGGTCGCCGCGTACTTGAAGGTCTCGGAGTCCACCCTGTCGCGGTGGCGCTCGGCCGGCACGGGGCCGCCGTTCCTGCGGCTTGGCGGGATCGCCCGGTACCGGCTCGACGCCGTGGACCGCTGGCTGAGCGAGCTGGAACACGACCGTGCCCCGCAGAGCTGAACCGCAGCCGACCGCCGAGCCCAAGCCGGTCCCGCCGATCGGCGTGAAGGTCTCCACAGACATGGAGCGCCGCTCCTACGGCATCCGCGCCCGAGCCCGGTGGACCGACCCGACCACCAAGCGGCGTGTCATCCGCTCGGAAATCGTGCGAGACGAAGCGGCCGCGCACGCGTTCTTCGACCAGCTCCGCAACTCATCGACCAAGGGCATGGACGTGTCCATGACGCTGCTGGAGTTCGTCACCTCCATCGGCGACCGGTGGGCGCGGGGCCTGGACCCGACCTCCACCGGCGAGACCTACGGGTACGGGCTGAAACTGCGCGTGCTGCCCGCGCTCGGGCACCTGCCGGTCACCCAGATCACCGCCGGGATCATCGACCGCACCATTGATGAGTGGGAGCAGCGTCACGGCGCGTCGACCATCAAGAACACCATCGCCCCGCTCGTGCGGGTGCTCGATGAGGCCGTGCGGGACGGGCTGATCCAGATCAATCCTGCGAAGAACCGCGCCAAGCGGAGCCTGAACCGCAACGCCTTCCGCGGCCAGTCCGCCGAACACACCTCCCCACGGGCGCACGCAATCCCGGACATGAAGACCCTCAACCGCCTCGCCAGGGCGTGCGGCAAGGTGCATCAGTCCTACAGCGACTTCGTGATGCTCGCCGCGCTACTCGCCGCACGGTCCTCGGAGGTCTCCGGGTTGCAGGTCGGGGACGTGGACTACGGCAAGAACCTCGTCGTGATCCGCCGGCAGGTTTTCCCCGGCAAAGGCGGCCTGGTTACAAAACCGACCAAGAGCCGCAAAGAACGCCGCGTGCCGATCCTCGAACCACTCCGGCCAGTGCTCGAACGCCTCACCGACGGGAAGGAGCCCGAGGACTCGTTGCTGGTCGGCCCGAAGGGCGGCTATCTCACCACCGCGACCGTCCGCGACGCCACCAACTGGGACGGCATCGTCGCGAAGCTCGGACTGCCCGACCTCACCCGGCACGGCCTACGCCACACCGGGGCAACCTG
Source organism: Microlunatus parietis (assembly GCF_013407955.1). Classification (GTDB taxonomy): domain Bacteria; phylum Actinomycetota; class Actinomycetes; order Propionibacteriales; family Propionibacteriaceae; genus Microlunatus; species Microlunatus parietis. The sequence goes on from NZ_JACCBU010000001.1 coordinate 316,461, forward strand.
GATGGCCGACGCGGGCATCCCGCTGCACGTACTGCAAGACATCCTCGGGCACGCCTCGATGGAGACCACGCGCGGCTATCTCCACCCCGACGACCGCCACCTAGCCTCCGCCGCCGAGCAGGCCAACGCCTTCCTCTCCACCGCCGGACAACGCAAGAACGCCCGGCGCAGCAGCCCCGCGACCAGGGGCCTGTGATGCGCTCCGACGCCCGCGGGAGTGCTCCCGGAAGCGTTCTGGTCCCCTTTTGGTCCCCTTATCCACAGGACGCGGGTTCTGGGCGATCAGTTCGTCCACAGGCGACCACCGGCGAGAGCGCCGGGGGACCAGAGGGGGACCACAGAGAACGACCCCCGGACATGATGAAGCCCAGGCGAGAAACCTACTCTCACCTGGGCTTTTACGTCGGGCTGACAGGATTTGAACCTGCGACCCCCTGACCCCCAGTCAGGTGCGCTACCAAGCTGCGCCACAGCCCGTGGCATGGATTTTCAGTTGTTCGGGCCGACCAGAGCGGGGTAAACCCACTTAACCCCCAGTCAAGTGCGCTACCAAACTGCGCCACAGCCCGTGTGCCCCGGTCCGAGGATCAGGGCAACAGCCGGAACTCTACTATGCGCGGGGCGTCGCGCCCAACGCGGTTCCCGGTCCGCGTGGCGGTGGCCCAGAATGGCGGCATGGCTCGCTGGATCTGTCCTCGCTGTGACCGCGAGTTCGGACGAGTTGGGCAGGGGCACAGTTGCGTGCCGGGGTCCTCGGTCGAGGAGTCGCTGGCACCGGCGACGCCGTGGATGCGGGACTGCTACGCCATGATCATCGAGGAGGTACGGCAGCACGGGCCGGTGCACGAGGACGCGGTGCGGGTCGGGGTGTTCTTGAAGACCGATCGTAAGCTGGCGGAGTTCCGGCCGCGCGCGCGTACGGTGCAACTGATCTTGTACCTGCCGGGCCGGGTGGAGCATCCGAAGTTGACCTCCGCTCCGGATCCCTCGGCGGCCCGGGTGGTGCACTACTTCACGCTGCGGTCCGCGGATGATCTTGACGACGAGTTGCTCGCCCTGGTCGGTGTCGCGTACGACTTCGCGACCGGGGACTCCGGCTAACCCCAGCATCGGGCGCTGGAGGGACCTCCACCTACTCCGGTACGGCCTCGAAGTCCGCTCCGCCGGGTGACGCACCGGGCGGCCCGCGTTCCTAGGGTCATGATCATGAAACATGATCATGCACCGCACTCCCCCGTCCTGGTCGGCCGCGACCCGGTGGTCGACCTGGTTCGCGCCGGCTGTCTGATCATCGTGGTCGGGCTGCACGCGTTCATGGCCGGCATCTCGATCGACGGCGGCCGGCTTGCGGTGTTCGACGCGACGCACGGGCAGCCGTGGTTCACCGTGCTCACCTGGCTGGTGCAGATCATGCCGTTGTTCTTCCTGGTCGGCGGGTTCGCGAGTCTCACCCATTGGCGCCGGCTGCGGGCGCGGGGCACGAGCCCGGCCGCGTACGTCCAGGCCAGGCTGGTCCGGCTGGCCCGGCCGGCGGTGATCACGTTCGGGGCGATCGCCGCGGCGTTCGCCGTGGCCTCGCTGCTCGGCGTCCCCGGCGACCTGCTGGCCCAGGTGGGCTTCCGGATGGGGCAGCCGATGTGGTTCCTCGGCGTCTATCTCGGCGTCACCGCCCTGGTGCCGATCATGGTCCGGCTGCACGAGACCGTGCCGCGCCGGACCCTGCTGGCGCTCACCGCCGGCGCGGTGCTGGTCGATCTGCTCCGGTCCGCCACGGGCCTCGAGGCGATCGGCTTCCTCAACCTCGGGTTCGTCTGGCTCGCCGTGCAGCAGTTCGGTTTCGGGTACGCCGACGGGTGGTTCCGCCGGATCGATCGGTGCCGGCTCCCGGCGGCCGCCCTGCTCGGCGTCGGGACCATGATCATGATCGGCTGGGCCGGCGGCTACTCGCCCAACCTGATCGACAACCTGAACCCGCCGACCTGCCTGCTGCTCGTCCTCGGCGTCGTCCAGGCCCTTGCGCTCACGCTCGTCGAGCCGGCGCTCCGCGGCCTGGCCGCTCGTCCCGCCGTGACGGCCGCGGCGGACGCGATCAACGGGCGGGCGCTGACGATCTATCTGTGGCACATGTCGGTGCTGGTCGGTGTCGCGCTGGTCGGGCTGGCCGCCGGGCTGCCGTTCCCGGATCCGCTGAGCCCGGCCTGGTGGATCACCCGCGGCTACTGGCTGGCGGCGATCGCCCTGGTCATGATCATCGCGGCCCGGCTGCTCGGCCGGTTCGAATAGTCCGCGGTACGCCCTCGGCCCGGGCACCCCGACCGCTCGGCGCCCGCCACGGCCGCCGTCCTGCTCGCGATGGCCGCGGTCGCCGCGGTCCTGATCGCCGGCTTCTCGGTGCTCTCCGCGACCGTGGCGGCGCTCGGCCTGGCCGGCGCCCTCCGCCTGGTCGGCGCCCCGCTGCCTCGACCGGCGGTGCCGACGCTACGGCCGCCGGTCAGCGTCCCGGCGTGACCAGTCCGGACTCGTACGCGGCAACGACCAGCTGGGCCCGGTCCCGCAGGCCCAGCTTGGTCAGCATCCGGGAGACGTGCGTCTTGACCGTCTGCTCGGCGATCACCAGGGTGGCGGCGATCTCGGCGTTGGAGCGGCCGCGGGCGACGGCGGTCAGCACCTCCCGCTCCCGGTCGGTCAGCCGGCTCAGCGCGTCCCGGTTCGGCGCCGACGGTCCGCCGGCCGCGGCGAACCGCTCGATCAGCCGGCGGGTGATCCGCGGCGCCAGCAGCGCGTCACCGGCGGCGATCACGGTGATCGCGTTGATCAACTCGGCCGGCGGCGCGTCCTTGAGCAGGAAGCCGCTGGCGCCGGCCCGGAGCGCCTCGTAGACGTAGTCGTCGCTGTCGTACGTGGTCAAGATCAACACCCGCGACGACGAGTCGCGGACCACCTGCCGGGTCGCCTCGATCCCGTTCATGATCGGCATGCTGATGTCCATCAGCACCACGTCCGGCCGCAGTTCCCCGGCCAGCCGGACGCAGTCGGCGCCGTTCTCGGCCTGCCCGATGATCGCGAAGCCGGGCTGCTCGGTGAGCAGGGCCATGAACCCGGCCCGTACCATCGCATGATCATCGGCGATGATCAGCGAGATGCTGCCGCCGGTGTTCATCAGCGGGTACGGCCGCGCCGCTCCCGAGCCCGGATCTGGACGTGCACGGGCGATCCCACGAACCCGAACTCCTCCCGCAGCCGGCGCTCCACGAACCGCTGGTAGCTGTCGTCGAGCAGCCCCGAGGTGAACAGGATGAACGTCGGCGGGGCGGCCTTGGCCTGGGTCCCGAACATGATCCGCGGCTGCTTGCCGCCCCGGACCGGATGCGGATGCGCCGCCGAGAGCCGGCCCAGGAACGCGTTCAGCTTCGCCGTCGGGATCCGGGTCTCCCAACCCTGCAAGGCTTCCTCGATCGCCGGGCCGAGCCGGTCCACGCTGCGCCCGGTCTGCGCCGAGATGTTGATCTTGCTCGCCCAGCCGAACTGGATCAGGTCGCGCTCGATCTCCCGTTCCAGGTAGCGGCGCCGTTCGTCGTCGGTCAGGTCCCACTTGTTGAACGCGATCACCAGGGCCCGGCCGGACTCCTCGGCGTTGGTCAGGATCCGCAGATCCTGCTCGGTGACCGGCTGGCTGGCGTCGATCAACGCCACGCACACCTCGGCCCGCTCGATCGCGCCCTGGGTGCGCAGGCTGGCGTAGTACTCGTGGCCGGTCGCCTCCTTGACCCGGCGCCGGATCCCGGCCGTGTCGATGAACCGGTAGGTCACGCCGCCAACCTCGACCAGCTCGTCGACCGGGTCAACCGTGGTCCCGGCGACGTCGTCGACGACCGAACGCTCCGATCCCGCGATCCGGTTCAGCAGGCTCGACTTCCCGACGTTCGGCTTGCCGATCAGCGCCACCCGGCGCGGTCCGCCGACCTCGGCGCCGGTGTCCTTCGGCGCCTCCGGCAGCAGCTTCAGGACGGCGTCGAGCAGGTCACCCGAACCGCGCCCGTGCAGCGCGGAGACCGAGTGCGGCTCGCCGAGCCCGAGGTTCCACATGCTGGCGGCCTCGGCCTCGGCCCGGATGTCGTCGACCTTGTTGGCCGCGAGCAGCACCGGCTTCTTGCTCCGCCGCAGCACTCGTACCACGGCCTCGTCGTCGTCGGTGGTGCCGACGGTGGCGTCCACGACGAACAGCACCGCGTCGGCGGTGGCGACCGCCAGTTCGGCCTGCTCGGTGATCCGGGCCGCCATCCCCGCGGCGTCCGGAGCCCAGCCGCCGGTGTCGACCAGGACGAACTTCCGCCCGTTCCAGTCGGCGTCGTAGAAGACCCGGTCCCGGGTCACGCCCGGCACGTCCTGGACCACGGCCTCGCGGCGACCGAGGATCCGGTTCACCAGGGTGGACTTGCCCACGTTGGGGCGGCCGACCACGGCGACGACCGGTACCGCCGGGGCAGAGTCGGCAGCAGTTTCGGTCATCGGTATTTCCTTCGTGTGTTGGATTTCAGGCCCTTCGACCGGGTCGGAGGGCGTCTCTGATCAGGAGCCCGTGTGTTGCGGCACCAGGCCGCAGATCACGTCGATCACCTGGTCGAGGGTCAGGTCGGTCGAGTCGACCACGGTCACGCCGGGCGCCGCATCGGTGAACTGGGCGACGGTCGAGTCGTCCCGGTCCCGCCGGATCACCTGGTCGGTGACCGCGTCATGATCAACTCGGTTGCCGAGCTCGGCCTGCCGCCGGGCCACCCGGGCAGCCGGGTCGGCGACCAGCAGCACCCGGACCGTGGCCTCGGGCGCGACCACGGTGGTGATGTCGCGGCCCTCGACCACGATGCCGCGCTCGGCGGCGGCGATGATCGCCCGCTGGCGGGCGATCAGGTCCTTGCGGACGGCGAGGTTGGTGGCGACGGAACTGACCGCCTGGGACACCTGCGGGTCCCGGATCGCCGTCGTCACGTCGGTCCCGTCGACGGAGATCGTCGGCGCGGCGGGGTCGGTCGCGACGTCCAGCCGCGCCTGCGCGATCGTCCCGGCCACGGTGGCGGCGTCGGTCCGGTCCAGACCCCGGTCGAGCGCCAGCCAGGTCACCGCTCGATACATCGCACCGGTGTCCAGGTAGGCCAGTCCGAGGCGTTGCGCCACCCCCCGGGACGTGCTCGACTTGCCGGACCCGCTCGGTCCGTCGATCGCGATCACCAGTCGTTCGGTTACCCCAGGCACGCCGACAGCGTACCGGGATTCCTGCGGACGACCGCTTTCCGACCGGCTCAGCCGGTCGGTTCGTCCTCCGGATACTCGTCCGTGACCTGGCGGGTTTCGCCCGGGTGCCGAGGCCGTACCGGCTCCAGGATCTTCCGCTGCGGCGCGCTCACCCGGCGCAGCAGGTCCTCTGAATAGCGGTAGCCGTGCCGGGTCGCCGCCCACGACGGCCCGTACCGGTAGATGACGACCCGCCGCTCCCCCTCCGGGTTGGTCCGCGAGCTGCCGCCGTGGGTGATCCCGTCGCAGAACAGCAGCACGTCGCCGGCGTTCAGGTGCACCTCGATCGCGCCCTCGACGTCGTCCATCGGCCTCGCGTCGCGCCCGATCGACTGCGGGTGGGCGAAGTTCGACTTGTGGCTGCCGGGGATGACCATCGTGCCGCCGTCGCCGGGTCCGATGTCGGTCAGCGCCATCAGCGCGTTGACCTGGCCGCACCGGAACACGCCGTTGAGATAGCGGTACTGGCCGCGGATCGCGCCGTGATAGCCGCCCGAGTGCAAATAGAAGTAGCCGCCGCTGCGCCGGATCGAGGCGAAGCACTCGTCGATGAACAGGCCCTCGACGTAGGAATCGACCTCACCGGCATAGCGCCGCATATAGGCGATCCAGCTCGGGTGGTCGATCAGCGCCTCGAACGGCGGACCGGCCTCGACGATGTTCTGCAGCTCGTAACCCTTGGCGTTGTCGCCGTCGTCGGAGCGCTGCACGTTGCCCCACCAACCCCACGGCTCCAGATCCGCAGGGAACGTGTCGAAGGCCTCGTTGAGCCGGGTGATCAACTCGGGATCGATCGCATCGCGCAAGATCAGATAGCCGCGGAGGTCGAACAGGTAGTCATCGAGATCACTGGGTTGTCGCACCGTTGCCATGGTTTCAGCCTGCGCCGGTTCCTGGTCGTACGCCAGCGCCCGGTCAGGAGAACGAGACGTCGACGTACCGCGGGCGATAGAGCCGGGCGTCGGCGTAGAGGTCGTCGGACTCGAAGCTGTTCACGTTGTACGTGATCACGACGGTTCCGCCCCGGGTCAGCTGCGGATGGGCCTTCGCGTTGTACGTGAACACGTTGCCGCCGGTCTCCGGGGTGCGGTAGAGCTTGATCGGCTCGCCGTACCCGCCGGTCAGCGACGCGCTCCGGTAGGCGACGATGTCGGCGCTCAGCGGCTCCCGCGCATCGCCGGTGATCAACAGCCAGCGACCGCGGTGTCGGCTGACGCTGAACTCGTTCGACACGCCGGCCAGAATCCGCGCCGACGCGGTCGGATCGCCCGACCAGCCGTCGCCCGTGAAGTACTGCCACGGATCTCTGGTCAGGTGACCGGGCCGGACCCGGGCCAGGTGGGCGTACTTCTCCGCCTGCCGGTCCTCGACGCCGAAGACGTAGGTGTGATCGGGCTGCTCGACGACCGCGGAGGCCCAGTGCAGTGGGAGATCCGGCGTCGGCTCCGGCAGCGGGGTGATCGTTTCGAGGCGTACGTCAGGCAGGGCGAACGAGGCGATCGCGGTGCGCTTGAACGCGAAGTCGAACGGCCCGTCGCCGGTCTTCTCGAACTCCAGCAGCAGGACGCGCAGCCGCCGGCCCTCCACCGTGCCGTCGCCGAACCAGTACCAGGTCTTGGACTCGTCGGCTCCGGCCGGCGCGACCAGCGAGCGCGGGGCGCCGGGCGTGCCGCCGGTGATCGTGGCGAGCCGGTCGCGATCCTGGACGATGATCGAGTTGTGGATGAACGGGGAGTCGAGCGGCCGCGAGCCGTCCGGGTTGACGGTGCCGAGGAACGTGTCCGAATAGAGCCACGCGGTGCGCCCGTCCGGTAGCGGCACGCTGTAGGCCGAGTCGGCGCCGGTCCAGGCGCCCGCGGTGTCGGCGTAGTCGCCGAACAATCGGGTCAGCCGCTCGTTGATCACGGCGGTCGGTTCCCCGTCCTTCGGTACGGCTCCGGCGCTGCGCTGGCCCAGTGCGGCGAAGGCGGCCAGCCCGACGCCCGCGGTCAGCACCGCCCGTCGGTGGATGGTCGGTCGCTCCATGATCAAATCCCCTTCGGTCGTCGCCTTCGTCGATCCTGATGCGATAACGTTACCAACGATGAGCAGACCACGCCGGCCGGGACCGGAAGGCAGGCAGCCGACCATCAAACAGGTGGCCGAGCGGGCCGGCGTGAGCCCGATGACGGTGTCTAGGACCCTCGCCGGCGGCAGCGGCGTGCGTCCCGAGGTGCAGCAGCGGGTGCTGGAAGCCGTTCAGAAGTTGGGATATCACCGCAACGAGAACGCGCGCAGCCTGCGGCCCGGGCATCGCAGCGGACTCATCGGCGTCGCGATCACCAACCTCGCCAACCCGTACTACGGCACCTTCGCGCTCGGTGTCGAGGAGGTCGCCGCGACGTACGGCCGACGGATCATCCTCGGCAACACCGGTGAGGACGCCGACCGGGAGACGCAGCTCGTCGCGGACTTCATCGGCCGGCAGATCGAGGGCTTGATCATCGTCCCGTCGGCGAGCTCCGCCGACCACCTCGGACCCGATCGGATCGGTGGCCTGCCGGCGGTTCTGGCCTCCCGCCGGGTGTACGGACTCGAGCTCGACACCGTGGTCCTGGACGACGTCGGCGGCGCCTACCGCGGCACCCGGCACCTGATCGAGTCCGGGCACCGGCGAATCGGCTACCTCGGTAACGTTCTCTCCGTCTTCACCGGGCAGCGCCGCTTCTCCGGCTACGAGCGCGCCCTGACCGAGCAGGGGCTCGCCGTCCACCCCGAGCTGGTCCAGCGCGGCCAGCAGGACGTCGAGTCGGCCGGCGCCGCCCTGGCCCGGCTCCTCGACTCCGACGATCCGCCGACCGCGATCTTCAGCGCCAACAACCGGAACACGATCGGTGCTCTGTCCGAGATCGGCCGCCGGATCCGCGGCGGTACGGACCCGAGCCGACTGCCCGCCCTGGTCGGCTTCGACGACTTCGAACTCGCCGACCTCTCCCCCGTACCGCTCGCCGTGATCGCCCACGACCCGCACCAACTGGGTGCCGAAGCAGCCCGCCTGCTCTTCCACCGGATGGAGTCCACCGACCCGGTACCGGCCCGGACCATCGAACTCCCCGTCACCCTCCGCATCATCCGCCCCTGAAACCCGCCGACCGGTCACAAAAGCAGGTGTTTGACGGCGTGTCGCCGCAGAAGTGACCGGTCGATGCAGGGTGTGGTGGGTTCGTCGACGGCGCCCGAACCGGACAGCAGTCCCAGCACAACCACACGCGCCCTGGGGCGCTTCGCTGCAGAACGACCGAGTCGACGCGGCTTCCACGTCCGATCACCAGCGCCGCAGGCGGACCGTGGCTTCCGGGACAACCTTGATCGCACGCCCTGACGCCACCGGGACGACGTCGAGGCGAAGCGGGCGGCCGCGATCGAGCATCTGGCCAGCCGGGCCGACTGCGGCACCGCGACGGAACCGGCACTGCTGGAGCTCGCCCGCGCGGTGTGTCACTGGCGCTCGCGTCCAGGGCCGAGCACCGGTGTGCCGGAGATCCCCCGCACCCACTCACGCGTATCCGGCTCCGAATGCGGCGCCGGACCGCGCGCGATGAGACTGAGCGTGCTCAGGTCGATCATGGCGCCCGGACCTTCGCGACGGCCACGCCGCGCGTGTCGTCGAGTGTGAGGTTCCGGACCCTGGAGATCGATTTCAACGGTTCACAGGGTCACACTCGATGAAGTGGTGCCCGAAGCCGGCGCCGAGTTGGAGGATCCGAGCACCGTGACGTCTCCTCGAACTCGCCCAGCTGGGATCGGGCCCAGGTCTGTGATCCGGCCTCTTCATGATCTTGTGGTGCGCGATCACCGCAGCCCCATCCATCGGTCCGCATGCTGACACGTCACTCCTGCAGCGACACGCCGTCAAAACACCTGCTTTTGTGACCGGTCGGCGGGCTGGGGTTTGGGGTGGTAACGTTACCAAGGTGACGAGAGGCGAGCAGGACGCTACGGCGCGGGTGGCGATCGATCTCGGGGGCAGTTCGGTCAAGATCGGGGTGCTCGATCAGGACGGGGCTGTGCTGCTCCGGGACGAGTTCGTGGTCACCGGGGAGCTGGCCGACCTGAACCGGGCCGCCCATCTGGCCGGAGAGTTGATCAAGGAGTCGGGTGCGCCGGTCGACGGGGCCGGGGTCGCACTGCCGGGGGTGGTCGATCGGGCCGCGGGACGGCTGGTCCGGGCGCACGACAAGTACGGCTATCTGGGAGATCGGGATCTGCGGGCCTGGGGTTCGGCAACGCTCGGCGTACCGACCATGATCGAGAACGATGCCCGGGCCGCGCTGCTCGGCGAGGTGACCTACGGCTGCGCTCGCGGCGCCACGGACGCGGTGATCATGACGCTCGGCACCGGGATCGGCACCGCCGCCCTGATCGACGGCCACCTGCTCCGGGGCCGTCATGATCACGCCGCGATCCTGGGCGGCCATCAGACCGTCGATCTCTCCGGAATCCCCTGCAACTGCGGCAATCTGGGCTGCGCGGAGGCCCAGGCCAGCACCTGGAGCCTGCCGCTGCACCTGGCCCGGGACCCGCAGCGAGACGCCTCGGCTCTGGCCCGTACGGAACGGCCCGGACTCGCCGATCTGTTCGCAGCACCCGCGGACGATCCGGCCGCCGCGGATCTGCGGACCAGGTTCCTGAACGTCTGGGGCGCCGCGCTGGTCAACCTCTGCCACGCCTACGACCCCGAGGTCGTGATCGTTTCCGGCGGCGTGCTGCGGGCCCGCGACCGGGTGTTGCCGTCGCTGACCGAATACGTGCACCGCCATCTCTGGTCCTCCGCCCACCGGCCGGAGTTGATCACCCCCGACCGACCCGAGGACTCGGTGCTGCGCGGACTCGCCGCGCTGGCCGGTCCCACGACCGCTGCGAGGAAGCGTTGACGACCGCACCTGTTCAGAAGTCCAGTTACGACCGCTACCCCACCGTGCCGCTGCCGGCCGGGGAGTCGGTGATCACCGGCGCCGCCGCCTGGCACCGGGTCCGCGACCTCGCCTACGAGCGCGCCGAGGACCGGCCGCCGCTGATCGTGGTCGACACCTATCCGGGTGTCGATCTTCCCGAACTGACCCGGCAGCTGGCCGAGGCCTGGCCGACCGCGGTGATCATCGACGTCGAGCAGGAGGCGGCCAAGCCGATCGAGGAGATCGACGCCCGGATCGCCGACAACCTCACCGACGACCGGGTGTTCGGCGTGATGAGCCATCTGCGGCTGAACGCCTTCTACGATCAGGAAAGGCTCGCCGCCCTGGCCGAGCGGCTGGCCGACCGCACCGCGGCAACGGTCCTGATCGGTTGGGGCGCCGCCCTCACCGCCACCAGGCCCGACGCCCTGGTGCTGGTCGACCTGGCCCGCTGGGAGATCCAGCAGCGGCAGCGCGCCGGCGCCCCCAACTGGCGGTCGGCCAACGGCGCCGAGGACAACCTGCGCAAATACAAGCGCGGCTTCTTCGTCGAGTGGCGGGTCGCGGACCGCCACAAGCGGGACCTGTTCGCCAAGATCGACTTCCTGCTCGACGGCAATGCGATCGGGCACAGTTCCGGGGTCGTCCGCGGGCCGGGGATGATCACCGGCGACGCGTTCCGCGGTGCGCTGGCGGCCGCCGTCAACGCGCCGTTGCGGGTGGTGCCGTTCTTCGACCCGGGCGTCTGGGGCGGTCACTGGATGCAGGACAAGCTGGGGCTGGACACGGAGACGCCCAACTACGCCTGGTGCTTCGACTGCGTACCGGAGGAGAACTCGCTGCTGCTGTCCGACGGTGATCATGCCGTCGAGATCCCCGCGCTGGACCTGGTGCTGACCCAGCCGCGCGGCCTGCTCGGCGCGAAGACGTACGCCCGGTTCGGCGCCGAGTTCCCGATCCGGTTCGACTTCCTGGACACCGTCGGCGGCGGCAACCTCTCGCTGCAGGTGCACCCGCTGACCGACTACATCACCGACACGTTCGGCATGCACTACACCCAGGACGAGAGCTACTACCTGCTCGACGCGGACGAGGACGCGGTGGTCTATCTCGGGCTGAAGTCCGGCATCGATCCGGACGCCATGATCGCCGACCTGCGGGCGGCCCAGCAGGCCGATCACCCGTTCGACACCGAGAAGTACGTGAATGCCTTCCCGGCCCGCAAGCATGATCATTTCTCGATCCCGGCCGGCACTGTGCACTGCTCCGGCGCGAACTCGATGGTGCTGGAGATCTCCGCGACGCCGTTCATCTTCACGTTCAAGCTGTGGGACTGGGGCCGGGTCGGTCTGGACGGAGTGCCGCGGCCGGTCCATGTCGATCATGGTGCGGCCAACATCCAGTGGGATCGCGACACCGAATGGGTGACCGAGCACCTGCTGCAAGGGCCCGAGGAGCTGAGCCGCGACGGCGACGTGATCGAGGAACGGACCGGCCTGCACGAACTGGAGTTCATCGAGGTGCGCCGGCACTGGTTCGAGAACCATGCCGACCACGACACCGACGGTACGGTCAACGTCCTCAACCTGGTCGAGGGCGACGAGGTCGAGGTGATCAGCCCGACCGGCGCCTTCGCTCCGCTGCGGATCCACTATGCCGAGACCTTCATCATCCCGGCCGCCGTCGGACCGTACCGGATCCGGCGCACCGAGAACTCGCAGTCGACCCGGTTCGCCACCGTCAAGGCGTACGTCAGGGGAACCACCCGCACCGATCAAGAAGGCCCGGCCCTCGCAGCCGGCAACAAAGGAGTTCGATCATGAGATTCCGTTCCCTCGCCACCGGCGTGATCGCCGCGGCCGCGACCGCCGGGCTGCTGCTCGCCGGTTGTTCCAGCCCGGGCTCGGGCAGCACCGATGATCAGCCGGTCACCGGGACGCTCGACTTCTTCACCAACAAGGCCGCCTGGAAGCCCGACTTCGACGAACTGAACAAGACCTCCGAGCCGGGCACCAAGATCACCCTGAACACCACCGGCTACTCCGACGCGAACCAGTACGACGCGTTCATCAAGCAGTCGTTCCGGACCGACAAGAGCCCGGGCCTGTTCACCTGGCAGACCGGCCCGTCGCTGAAGGAACTGGTGGACGAGAAGCTGGTCGCCGAGACCACCGACGTGTGGACCGAGGCCGTCGCACAGGGCTGGGTGACCGAGGATCTGCGCGAGACGTACACCTATGACGGCAAGCAGTACTGCGTGCCGATGAACATCGCCTACTGGGTGATGTACTACAACAAGAAGATCTTCGCGGAGAACGACGTCACGGTGCCGACCAGCTGGCCGGAGCTCGACGCCGCGGCGGCCAAGCTCAAGACGGCCGGCGTCACGCCGTACTACCAGACCAGCACCCTGTTCACGTTCCAGTGGTTCCAGCAGCTCGTCGCCGGCACCGATCCCGCGCTCTACAACGGCTTGGCCACCGGTGAGGTGAAGTACACCGACCCGCGGATCGTCGCGATCATGAACGAGTGGCTGGATCAGCACAAGAAGGGCTGGTTCTCCGATCCGGGCAGCAACACCGACCCGGCCAACGGGCTCAAGCAGGGCGACTTCGCCATGATCAACTTCGGCAGCTTCTTCAACGGCTCGCTGGACGGCGCCGGGATGAAGTCCGGCGAGGACTACGGCTTCTTCGTCATCCCGGCCAAGAACGCCGACCTGCCGGCCACGCCGGTCGCGGTCGAGACCGGCCCGATCTGTGTCGCGGAGAACTCGAAGCAGAAGGCACTCGGGCTCGCGTACTCGAAGTGGTGGATGTCGCCGGAGGCGCAGAGCGCCTGGTCCTCGGCCCGCGGTGACGTGCCGTTCAACCCGAAGGCGACCGTGGCCGACAAGAGCCTCGAGGAGCTCGGCCAGGAGGTGGCGACCGACAAGTACACCCTGGTCGAGCGCACTACGAGGCCACCCCGACGCCGATCCTGACCGTCGCCCTGGAGCAGTTCGGCGCGTTCAACGCCAACCCGGGCGATCCGATGCCGGTCCTGGAGGCGATCCAGGCCGAGGCGGACAAGTACTTCGCCGAGAACAAGTAGGCGATCCCGCGGGCTGAGGAAGGAAGCGCATGGCGAGTCTGACGCTGCGGACGCAGCGATCGGGACTGGGGTTCGTCGCCCCGGGAGTGATCATCGTCGCGGTGTTGCTGTACGCACCACTGCTGTGGACGGTGTTCCTCAGCTTCACCGACTACAACGGGCTCGGCAGCCCGGACTGGGTCGGGCTGGCGAACTTCGTCGAGATGTTCGACGACGGCGGTTTCCTCGGGTCCGTGGCCAACACGCTGCTCTGGGTGGCCGGGACCTTGCTGGTCCCGGTCGGCCTCGGGCTGGTGCTCGCCCTGCTGTCCTGGAACCTGCCGGGCGGCGCCTGGCTGCGGCTGCCCTTCCTGATCCCGTACGCGCTGTCCGGGATCGGAGTCGGGCTGATCTGGTCGTTCATCCTGTCCAGCGGCGGCGCCCTCGACCAGGCCCTTGGCACCTTTGGGCTCGGTGGACCCCGGTGGCTGGTCGACGCGCCGCTGAACACGATCATGATGATCCTGGCCAGTGCCTGGCAGGGCGTCGGGGTGAACGCGCTGCTGTTCACGATCGGGCTGAACTCGATCCCGAAGGAACCGCTGGAGGCTGCCCGGCTGGACGGTGCGACCGGCGCCAGGCTGCTCGGCAGCATCATCTGGCCGATGCTGCGACCGCTCACGACTGTGGTGATCGGGTTGTCGATCGTGGCCAGCCTGAAGACGTTCGACATCGTCCAGGGCATGACGAAGGGCGGTCCCGGCCGTGCGTCCGAGACGCTTGCTTTGACCATGTACAAGGAGACCTTCGTCAACAGCGAGTACGGCCTCGGCTCCGCGATCGCGCTCTTCCTGACCGTGATCACGCTGATCGCCTCGGTGCTCTACCTGCGCCGCCAGCTGTCCAGCAAGCACGAGATCTGAGGAGCCGATCATGAATGGAAAGACGTCTCAGATCGTCCGTACCACGATCCTGGTGATCTTCGGCCTGCTCTGGCTGATTCCGGTCTACCTGCTGCTGATCAACGCCAGCAAGGATCCGACCGTGTACGACTCGCGGCAGTCCTGGGTCCCGGACGGCTTCGCGCTGTTCTCCAACATCGCCGAGGCGCTGAGCCTGTCCGGGATGGCGGACAGCGTGCTCAGCACGGTGCTCTACAGCCTGGTCTCCCCTGCCCTGGCCGTGATCATCGGCGCGGCGGCCGGCTTCGGCATCGTCGCGCTCGGCCTGAGGCACGGGTTCGCCTGGTTCGTGGTGATCTTCGGCGGCACGATCTTCCCGCTGCAGATGATCTTGCTGCCGCTGTTCGACGGCTACTCCCGGGTCGGCCTGTACGACAACCGGATCGGGATGATCTTGATCTATACGGCGATCGCGACCCCGTTCTCGGCGTTCGTGATGCGCAACTTCTTCACCGGTGTCTCGCACAGCGTGTTCGAGGCGGCCCGGCTGGACGGGGCGTCGGTCTGGTCGATCTTCACCCGGGTCTACCTGCCGATGTCGGTCAGTGCCCTGGTGGCGATCTTCATCCTGCAGGCCACGTTCATCTGGAACGACCTGCTGCTCGGCCTGGTGCTGGCCCAGTCCGACGCGGTCCGGCCGATCGTGACGACGCTGGCCGGCATGCAGAGCACGTACGGCGGAGCGCAGCTGTCCACCGTGCTCGCGGCCGGCGTGCTGGTCTCGCTGCCGACCGTGATCTTGTTCCTGTGCACCCAACGCTTCTTCGCCAAGGGCCTGGCCCTCGGCCAGTACTGAGGAGTTTTCCTTCGTGTCCGTTCCGACCGTCGATGATCTTGCGGCCGACCCGGTCAGCCACCACTACGACGACCTGATCGCGCCGAGCGGGTTGACCAACCTGCTCGGCACGGTGCGAGTCGATCATGACCTGACCCAGCTCAGCGCCGTCACGTTCCCGCCCGTGTCGCAGGGCCTGACCGCCACCGCGACGCTGTTCGTGGACGGCCGGCTGTTCGCGTCGTACGGCGCCGAGGTGACCCACGCCTGGCGGCCGGACCGGGTGGTCCGGAGCGCCGAACTGCCGGGGTTGCGGATCGAGACGACCACGGTCGCGGTGCCCGGCGAGACCGCGGTCGCGATCGACGTCGTCGTGCACAACCTGGGCGACCATGATCGCCAGGTGGGGCTCGGGTTCACGCTGAATGCGCGGGTCCGCGCGGCGGACGGGGATGCCTGGCTGTCCGCTGAGTCGCCGAGTGCGGCCAATGAGACTGTCGCCTGCCCTTCGACAGGCTCAGGGAACGATCAGACGGCGCGGATGATCTTCACCCAGCCGGGTGGCGCCGCGGTATCGGTGCAGGGGCTGGACCGGCCGGCCACGGTGCGGGCCAGCGGCGTCGCGCAGGCGGCCGGCGACGCGTACGAGGTCGGCATCGGCGGCACCGCTCGCGGTGGCACGGTCGACGCGACGCTCGACGTCCCGGCCGGCGTATCGGCCCGGATCGCTTACGTACAGGCGATCGCGGGCACCGAGGAACAGGCGAACGCGACGTTCGACCGGGTCTCCGCCGACGTGCCGGCCGCGGTCAAGGCGGCCAAGGAGTTCTGGAACACCCAGCTCAGCGCGGCGTTCACGCCGGGCAGCGGCGAGTTCTCCGGTAGCCTGCCGATCCTGAGCACCGACAACGACGCGCTGCGTCGGCTCTACTGGTGGGGCGTTCTCGGCGTGATCTGGTTCCGCCGCGACTTTGCCGGCAACGTGCTCGGCCGCAGCTACGACACGCTGATGCCGAACTACTGGTCCACCACGACGTTCATCTGGGATTTCAGCCTCAGCTCGCTCACCCATGCGCTGCTCGATCCCGAGCCGATGCGGCGGCAGCTGGCGCACTGGATCACCAGCGACATCCACACCCACTTCGGCACCTCGTCGCTGACCGGCGGGCCGGTCGGCCAGTGGTACTCGGTGAACGACTACGCGATGACCCGGTTGGTCGACGACTACGTCCGGTTCACCGGTGATCAACAGTTCCTCGGCGAGGAACTGGCCGGGCGCCCGGTCCATGATCATCTCCGGCAGTGGGCCTACGCCTGGCAGGACTTCCGCAAGGCCTCTCCGCTGGCCGACTACGGTGAGATCGAGAACCTGCTCGAGTGCGTGAGTTCGTACACCCACGAGGTGGCCAGCCTCAACGCCGCGAACGTGTGGAACCTGCGCACGGCGGCCGAGCTGCTCGACCGGGCCGGCCAGGACGGTGATCAACTCTGGAAGACGGCGGACGAGCTGCTGCCGCACGTGATCGACCTGTACGAGACCGGGACCGGGTTCTTCGCGGCCCGGCAGCCGGACGGCACCCGGCTCGGCGTCCGGCACTGCTACGACTTCAGCATCGTCGGCACCACGATCGCCGATGATCTTGACCCGGGAGTCAAGGCCGAGATGATCGACTTCTTCCGGCGCGAGCTGCAGACGCCGAACTGGATCCGTGCCCTGTCGCCGTACGATCCGGACGCCAGCTTCAGTGTCCGCCCCGACCACCAGTGGAACGGCGCCTACCCGGCCTGGCCCGCGGACGCGGCCCGGGCCCTGGTCGATCTCGGCGCGGCGGACGTCGCGCTGGACTGGCTGCCCGGGCTCGCCCGGACCGCGAACCAGGGCCCGACCGGCCAGGCGCACTTCGTCGAGGAGGCCCAGCCGGGCATCAACGGCGGCGCCCGGAAGGCCCCGCCGCAGCTGCCGTACATCATCGACTGGTCCTGCTCGTCCTCCGGCGCCTGGGTGGCGTTGGTGATCGAATCGCTGTTCGGCGTCCGAGTCGGCGCCGACGGTGCGGTCACGGCCCGACCGGTCCTGCACGACCTCGATCCCGGCGCCGCCCTGCACGGGCTCCGCGTCGCCGGCCGCACCTTCGACGTGCACGCGGACGGCCGGGTCGTCGAGCTCGGTCAGGTCGGCGTGCCGACCGCGCCGTAGATCGGGTTGGCGCCGATCAGCCAGTTCAGGGCGCGGTTGCGCTCGGCGACCTGCCGCCATAGCCACCACGACGCCCGGTCGTCCAGTGCCGAGACCGGGGTCCCGGCCACGGCCAGGTCGCCGTCGATCAGGGTGATCCCGTCCAGGTCGACGGCGCCGAACCAGGTGTCCTGGGCCCAGGCGGCGAAGTCGACGTGCCGCCGGGCGAGCTGCAGGTCGGCCAGCCGCCAGTGGATCGCCTGCTGCCGGCGCCATTCACAGTCGATCACGTCGTCGGGTCGCAGCGACGGGTCCGGGCGGCGGCCGTCGAACGGCCCCGGGCCCGGCACCTGGTACTCGATCAGCGTGTCCAGCGGCTGCCGGGCCGGGTCGAGGGCGGGCAGCGTGTCGGCGACCCCGAGCGCCCAGAGCAGGGTCAGGGCCGCCTCGGCGTCGAACGCGTGCTCCGCGGCGACGTCCTCGCCGACCGCGCCGGCCGGTTGGTCCAGCAGATCGCGTTCGTCCGGCTCCGGCTCGGCGCCGAGATCGACTCCGTCCAGCCAGGCCCGGTACCTGCCCTCCTCGTCCTTCATCAGGTCCGGATGTTCCTCGATGCCGGCCTCGATCGCGCTGCGGTACATGGTCGCCAGCAGGACCAGGGCGCGCCGGACGACCCGGTCCCGGTCCGGCCGCAGCGGGTCGGCGACCAGATCCCGGCCGTCGCAGTCGATGAACAGGCGGCCGTCCAGGAAGCAGAAACCGCCGGTCCGGTCGGTCAGGTCGAGCATCAGCTGACCGGGCAGTCCCTTGCCCAGGTCGCGGTCCGCCACCGACCCGTACACGGCCGACGTCGACAGCGCCCGAACCAGCAGGCCGTCCGAGGCGCCGACGCCACGGAGGTAGCGCTCCAGCCCGAGCAGGTGCGGCCCGACCTTGTCGTCGGCCAGCCGGTTGAACGTGATCGTCCCCTCCGGCGAGGCGAACGTCACCGAGCTCCCGTCCTCGGCGAGATCGACCGCGCACTCCACGCCGGGCGGGACCAGGGCCTGCCAATGCGGAGCCTCCAGCCGCCAGCCGAACCTCGCGTACACCGCCGCGTTTGTCACCACGGCCTCAACCTATCCACAGTTCGCCGGCCGGTCCGGGAGGATACGTCCATGACCGATCCGAGCATGATCATCTCCGAACTGTCTCGGCTCACGACGCCGTACGCGATCGAGGAGACCAGGATCGTCGAGCTCGGCGACAGCCCGCAGGTGGTCTCGCTCCGCGGCCGGGACCGGCGCAACCCGGTGTTGATCATGGTCCACGGCGGGCCGGGCACTTCGCTCAGCGCGACCTCCTGGATGTGGCAGCGGCCGCTCGAGGAGTCGCTCACGATCATTCAGTACGACCAGCGCGGCGCCGGCCGCAGCTTCCGGCACGACGACCCGGATCGGCTCCGGGACGCGCTCAGCCTTGATCACTGCGCCTGGGACACGATCGAGCTGGCCGAGTTGATCACGGCCGAGTTCGGGATCGAGCAGGTGCTGCTGGCCGGGCACAGCTGGGGTACGGCCGTCGCCACCCGGGCCGCGCTGCTCCGGCCGGACCTCTTCGCCGCCTATCTCGGCGTCTGCCAGATCGCCTCGACCGCGGCCGGCGAGGCGGAGAGCTGGCGCTGGGCGAGAGCCGAGGCGGACCGGCGCGGGGACCGGGCCGCGGCCGCGGAGCTGGACGCGATCGCGCCGTACCCCGAGTCGTTCAGCCGGGAGACCTTGATCATCGAGCGCCGCTGGGTGTCCCGGTTCGGCGGGATGGCGGCCGGTCGGGCCGACAGTCTCTACTTCGACGACGGGGAGAGCGTGGCTCCGGACTGGTCGGCCGCCGACCAGGAGTCGGCCCGGGCCGGCCGGGAGTTCCTGGCCCAGCACCTGCTGCCCCGGTTCATCGAGATCGACTTCACCATGATCACCGAGTTCCCGATCCCGATCATGGTCTTCCTCGGCCGGCACGACTACGTGACCCCGACCGCCCCGGCGCTCGCCTGGCTGGACCGACTGGCCGCGCCGGCCAAGATCATCGAGTGGTTCGACGACTCCGCCCATCTGCCGATGTACGAGGAGCCCGGCCATTTCCTGACCGCCGTCCTCGAGCACCTGCTGCCGTACGGGCGATGATCAACAACGGGTCCAGGGGACTTCGTCGCCGACGTGCCGAGCCACCCGTTCCACCAGCGGCAGCAGCAGGTCGGCGATCTCCCGGCCGACGTCGGTCAGCGAGTACTCGACGTGCGGCGGCAGGGTCGGCTTCTGGTCCCGTACCACGAAGCCGTCGTCGACCAGCGTGCGCAGCGTCTGCGCCAGCATCTTTTCGCTGACACCGTCGATCGCGTCGCGCAGTTCGTTCCAGCGCCGGGTGCCGCCGGCCAGGGCCAGCACGGTCGGGACGCCCCACTTGCTGGTCACATGGGTGAGCACCAGGCGGGCCGGGCAGTCGGCGGCGAGGGCGAGCCGGAGGTCGGCGGGAGCGGGTCCGGTCATGACGCGATCCTACTCACCAAATAGTGCGTACACGACAACTGGAATGTGCTGCGGTCCGCTGCCGTTGTGCCGGACGTGACGACACCACATCTGCCCCCGGAACCGGTCGCCGATGCACCGGACGACGGCGTTCCCGGGGCGTTCCAGACCGTACCCGGACTGAATCTGATCACCGTCGAAGGCGCCGATGCCGGCGTCTGCGCCCCGGGCGAGGTGTGCGACTGATGTCCGCCGACCCGTTCGTCCTCGAAGCCGGCCGGCTGCGGATCGACATCTGGAGCGACATCATGTGCCCCTGGTGCTACCTCGGCGACGCGGCCCTCGACCACGCCCTGCGCGATTTCCCGTACGCGGACCGGGTCGACATCCGGTACCACAGCTTCCTGCTCCGGCCCGACCTGCCGTCCGACCGGCCGACCGACCTGTACGAGTTGATCAGCAGCGGCCGCGGCGTCTCGCGGGAGGAGGTCGACGCCGGCCACGCCATGCTCGAGGAGCGGGGCCGCGCGCTCGGCCTGGACTACCGGTTCGACAAGGCGATCGCGATCAACTCCACGTCCGCGCACCGGCTCAGCCACGTCGCGCTCGACGCCGGGCTGCAGCGGGCCATGATGCAGCGCCTCTTCCTCGCCTACTTCACCGAGGGCCGCAACGTCGCCGACTACGACACGCTCACCGAGCTCGCCGAACAGGTCGGGCTCGACCCGGTCACGGTGCGCAAGGCACTGGAGAGCGGAGCCCACCTCGACGACGTCCAGGACGACCTCACGCTGGCCCGGGAGCTCGGCATCCAGGGCGTCCCGTTCTTCGTCTTCAACGGAAAGTACGCGGTCTCGGGCGGCCAGCCGGTCGAGGTGTTCCGGCAGACCCTCGACACCGTCTGGGGCGAACTCTCCCCCGCTCCCGCCGGCTGACGTCACTCCCGTACCACCTCACCAGGTTTCCTGGCGCAATACCAGAGAAGCTTCTCGGGTAAAGCGACAGTTTTTCACGTAACGTGAAAAACTGGCAGGCCCTCGGCAAAGGGCAGGCACCCGCGAAGGTCAGGGTTCGACGGTCCAGCCGCGGTCGGTGATCGCGCGGACCAGGGCGGCCTCCGTGGCGGGGTCGACGGACAGGGAGAGGTAGCCGACCTCGCGGACCTGGTCGTGCTCGATCGCGATGTCCTCGACGTTGACGCCGGACTCGCCGACCAGGGCGAACAGGCGGCCCAGCGCGCCGGGCTCGTCGGGGATCTGCACGACGACCCTGCTGTACGCGACGGCGGCCCGGCCGTGCTTGCCGGGGATCCGGCGGGTGCCGGTCACGCCGTGGGACAGCACGGCCCGCAGCTCGTGGGTCTCGGGCTGTTCCAGGGCCTTGATCAGCACCTGGAGTTGATCATGGACCTGGCGCAGCTCGGACAGCACGGCACCGGAGTTGCTGCCCAGGATCTGTTCCCACAGGCCGGGGTCGGAGCCGGCGATCCGGGTCACGTCGCGCAGGCCCTGGCCGGCCAGCAGCAAGTCGTCCGCGGGGATGTCGTTCAGCCGGCCGGCGGTCAGCACCGACATCAGGTGCGGCAGGTGCGAGACCCGCGCCACCGCGGCGTCATGATCATCGACGTCCATGATCACCGGCCGGGCGCGGCAGGCGGCGACCACCGCGCGCACCGTGTCGACCGCCGCCGCCGCGGACCGCCGGTGCGGCGTGATCACCCAGGTCCGGTCGACGAACAGGTCGGCCCGGGCGGTCATCGGCCCGGAATGCTGGGAGCCCGCCATCGGGTGCGACCCGACATAGCGGCCGAGCTCCGGTTCGCTGTCCCACAAGGAATGCAGCACGCCTGCCTTGACCGAGCCGACGTCGGTCACGGTCGCGTTCGGATACGTCCGCAGTGCGTCGCTGATCACTCCGGGCAAGACCCGCGGCGGCACCGCGGCCACCACCAGCCGGACCTCCTCCGGGACCGCCGGGGTCACCGTACCGGCGCCGAGTTCGGCGGCGACCCGGGCATGGCTGGCCTTGGCGTCGACCAGGTGCACCAGCCAGCCGGCCGCGGTCAGCGCACAGCCGACCGAGGCACCGACCAGGCCGGCGCCGATGATCACCGTCGGGCCCACGGGCTCAGCGGTGACGGGCCGGGATGCGGTCACTGATCCTCGGTATCCGCGGGCGGGGTCTGCCCCGCGACAGGCTCCGGGGTCGTTGCGGCCTGGACAGGCTCAGCGGACGCCGGGGCGTTGAGTTGTTCGGCGAGCCGGTCGCCGCGGATCCGGCGGAACTTGCGGGGCAGCGCGCGGGTGCGGTCCAGGACGGCGACCTCCAGCGATTCCACGCCCAGTTCACGCGCCGGGGCGCCGGAGCCCTGGTCCGAGCCGAGGGCCCGCACCGCGAGCCGGATCGCCTCGGTCAGCCCGAGGCCGGGACGATAGCCCTCCCGGACCGTCTCGGCGATGGCCTCGGCGGAGCCGCCCATCACGGCGAAGTCGTCCTCGTCGTTGACCGAGCCGTCGTAGGTGAGCCGGTAGATCTGGTCCGAGGCGTGCTCGGTGCCGAGCTCGGCGACCACGATCTCGACCTCGTACGGCTTCTCACCGCCGGACGAGAAGATCGTCCCGAGCAGCTGCGCGTACGCGTTCGCGAGGCCGCGCCCGGTCACGTCGGTCCGGTCGTAGCTGTAGCCGCGCAGGTCGGCGTAGCGGATGCCGGCCGTGCGCAGGTTCTCGAACTCGTTGTAGCGGCCGACCGCGGCGAAACCGATCCGGTCGTAGATCTCGCTCACCTTGTGCAGCGCCTGGGACCGGTTCTCGGCGACGAACAGGATGCCGTCGGCGAAATGCAGCACGACGACCGAACGGCCGCGGGCGATCCCCTTCCGGGCATAGTCGGCCCGGTCCTTCATCAGTTGTTCGGGCGCGACGTAGAACGGCATGCTCATGAAAGCGGGGCTCCTGGTCCGTCGGGGCGCCGCAGTCGGCCGGTCAGCATCTGGTCGACGAGCTCGGCCACCCGCGGCTCGGCGACTCGCTCGACCCCGTCCGGTCCGGCGACCATGATCACCGGGTAGATCTTGCGGGCGACGTCCGGTCCGCCGGTCGCCGAGTCGTCATCGGCCGCGTCGTACAACGCCTGGATCACCGCCGTCGCCGCCCCGGCCGCGTCCAGGTCGGGCCGGTACAGCTTCTTCAGCGATCCCCGGGCGAACACCGACCCCGAACCGATGGAGTGGAACTCGTGCTCCTCGTAGCGGCCGCCGGTCGGGTCGTAGGAGAAGATCCGGCCCCGGCCCGCGGGCTCGTCCCAGCCCGCGAACAGCGGCACCGCGATCAACCCCTGCATCGCCAGCGGCAGGTTGCCGCGGACCATCGTGGCGAGCCGGTTCGCCTTACCCACCAGGGAAAGCGACGACCCCTCCAGCTTCTCGTAGTGCTCGAGCTCGAGCTGGAACAACCGGATCAGATCGATCCCGACCCCGGCCGACCCGGCAATGCCGATCACCGAGAACTCGTCGGCCGGATAGACCTTCTCGATGTCGCGCTGGGCGATCATGCTGCCCGCCGTCGCGCGCCGGTCCCCGGCCAGCACGACCCCGCCCGCGAACGTCGCCGCGGCGATCGTCGTGCCGTGGGGCGACAGCGCGCCGGCGTCGCCGCTACCGAGCTCCCCCGCCCGGCTGGTCGGCAACACGTGAGGTGCGACCGCGGAGGCGAACTCGTAGAACGACGACGTACCGACCTTCATGTATTCCGGTGACAGACCTATCGACGACAGACCGCTCACTGCCCACCCTTCTGAACGAAGCTCCGGACGAACTCCTCGGCGTTGACCTCGAGCACATCATCGATCTCGTCCAACAGCGAATCGACGTCGGAATCCAGCTCCGCCTTGTGCGCGGTGTCAGCCGGGGCGATCTCGTCGACCTCCTGTTCCTCGTGGGAAGTACGGGCCCGTCGCCGGGTGTGCTCGGTCTCAGCCATGACGTTCTCCTCCTCCAGCGTCGGGGCCTCCGGTGGGTGACCCGTGTCCTGGTTGTCAGATCAAGCCTAGTGTCCACGTACGACAGGGCTCCGGAGATACCACCCTCCGGCCGAAGAGTTGTCGGATCGGGTCCTGAGTGCCAACGAGTCGGCCAAGGACTCGCGCTCGTCGAGGATGGCCTGCCTGGGCCGGGTGCCGCTTCGCGTGGCGGCGTCCCGGTTGCGGCGGACCTCGCGCAGGCCGCTCAGACCAAGCCACGGAGTGCCGTCCGGCTCGCCCGCCGCCGGCGCCCATGCTTTCGAAACGGATGCAAACCCGGGCCGCCAGAAGATCTTACGGTCCTCGCCGCCACCGCTCTCGCCGAGTGGACGATCTGACCCGATACCGCGCCGGAAGCGAGGTGTCCGGAAGCGAGGTCAAACTGTCCGCTCGATGGGGGCCGGTGCAAGTGACCAGCGGCCGGCCAGCAAGATCTCCGGAGCTTGTCGCTGAGTACAGGCTCTTTCACCGGCGGCGGCCTCGGTCCGTTCTGTTCCCACACGGACGGTCGGTGGGTGTGGGTATTGATAACGGCCCAGCCTGCCGCGACCGCGTGCACTCGACGTCCTGCCGGAACTCGTTTCTCACTCCCCTAGCAGCATTTCGTCGATCGCAGTCAATTGTTCGACCGTAAGTTCCGGGGGATCCGACTCGGTGGCGACGGCCACGAAGTCCGCGGGTAGCCAACTGTCGTGATGTTCGACATAGTGACCAAGATCGCTGTACCACACCCATGTCCCGTCCGTATGGAAAGGAACGGACCGAGTTGGCCACCAGCGAAGCAATCCGAACCCAGGATTCCTGACGCAGCCAGCACCGGAGCATTCCGCAGATAGGTGAGCACTCTCGCCTTCTGCGCTTCTGCGAGCTCCACGGTGCGATGGATCGACTCTCCGTCCTGATCTCCGTACGGAAGCTCCCGGTAGAAACCGAGCCGAGCTAGCGACATCTCATCCTCCTGACCCGACGGATTCTCGCACGAGTTTCCTGGTCAGGCGCCAGGATGGATCGCGTCGCCTGCCTTGAGCGGAATGTCTTCGAGTGCAACGGTTGCCGCGCTGCCGTCCGGCGTGACCAGGATCGGCTGGTCACCGCCCAACGCGGCCACGAAAGACCGCGACTGCACAAAGGCCGTGCTCGAATCCATCACCGCTCACCAGGCACTCGGCGTTCTGCCGGAATCAGTGGGCGAGCTGCGAATCGCGACATCGCCTGAACTCAGGACGGATCCAGGTGCCGCAGGAGGCCTTCGCTGTAGTAGCGAACCTTTGCGTCGCCCAGTGCGGCGGCGATCCTGCCAGCCAGGTCCAACCCTAGTTGATCGAGCTCCGAGATTTCGGTCTTCATCGTCTCTCGCTGCTGAGTGGAGGCCGGGATAACCTGCTGATACCGGTCATTCCAGGACCGGATCTCTTGCGCGAGGTCCGCAGGAATACCCGATTCTCCAGGAGAAATCTGCTCGCCACTCCCGTCGTCCCGGATTGAAGGCTCCAGATAGTCGGCGGCCAAGGTCAGATATTTCATAGCTTCCTAAATGTCCTGTGGAAGATTAGCTCGGTTTCTGGATTAACGGCAATCTCGAACACCCCGTCAGACCCATTGATCGACCCCGGCTGACGATAGAGAAGAGAGTTGTCAGCCTGCGTTATGGGCGTCGCACTCAGGACGGTATCGTCAAACGAATAGGGAAAATTGTGCGCTCTGGGGTCTTCCAATCCGCGCGCGCGAATACGCGGATGGTACGAATAGTTATGCGAATAGGCCAACCGGTCCGACGGAGTCGTCGCTGCCGTGCCGCTTGGGGTCGGCCTCACGCCCCGCAGGTTCCGGACCCCGGTGACCAGCCCGTGCCCGCCGGCTCCGCCGGCACCGCCGAGGACCGCGCCCTGCACGGCACCCGTCGTCGTCGCGGTGAGGAAGCCGCTCACGCTGTGCGGGCCGGGACCCGTGGCGTAGCGATAGCCGCCCATCCCGGCACCACCCGCGCCGCCCGCGACCGCCCCGTTGATCGCGGCGGCCTTCCAGCCGGTCGCACCGACCCGGGTGGCGAGTCCCAGCCCGCCGATACCGCCGAGCGCGCCGGAGACGGCGACCTGGCCCCAGTTGACCTCGCCGGTCGTCGCCTTCTGAATGATCGTGTCGGCGCCCGCCGAGATGAGCATCATGCCCGCCGGCCCGCCGACACCGGTCGCCATCAGCACGCCGCCGGCGATCACCATCGCCCCGCCGGCCAGGTATTCCCAGTTGTTCCCGACCCACTCCGTGGTCGCGTCCCAGGCCTTCTCGTACCACGGCTTGCGGGCGTTCTCCAGATCGGCCTGCGACACCGGCTTCAGCCCGGTCGGGTCGGCCGCATGCAACGGATCGTTGCCGGCGTAGGAGTACGGGTTCCCGGCCCAACCGGCCCCCGGCACCGGATCCAGCGGGTCCACCGACAGGAAACCACGCGTGGCCGGATCGTAGGCCCGCGCGTGCAGCCACTCCAGACCGGCGATCCGCAGTTCGCCGGCCGCGCCGACGCTGACCCCGCCCGTCGCACCGGGCAGACCGACCGCACGCCCGGGCTCGACGCTCCACGGGTCGGCGCCCGTGGCCCGGGTGGAGCGCCACCCCGACGCCGCCCATTGGTCACCGACGCCGGTCATCCCGGCCGCGCCGAGAACTGACGTCGCGCCCACCTGCACCAGTCCGGGCGCGTACGGATCGGCGCTGTCCCAGAACGTCGGCAGCTCCGTGTCCCCGGAGGTGACGGAGGCGAGTTCGCCGGTCGCGTCCACATGCATTCGGGTCCGCCGGACCTGATCGCCGGAGCGGTCCGCGACCTCGGCCAGATAGCCGGTCGGCGACCAGGAGTAGTTCCGCACCCGGCCGTCGGCGAAGGACGTCCGCAGCCGCCGGCCGGCACCGTCGTACTGGTGCCGGGTGGTGCCCTCGGCATCGGTCACCGACGTCAGTTGCCCGGCGGCGTCGTAGCCGTAGTCGCACGACTGGGCACCGTGGCTCTCGGCGACCAGGCGGCCGGCCAGGTCGTACTGCCAGCGGGAGATCACGTCGCCGACGGCCTGGCCGACCAGTTGGTACGCCGCGTCGTAGTCGAACCGGGCGGCTTCGCGGGAGCCGTCCGCGGCCGTCTTCTCGATGGCAACGATCCGGCCGTCGACGTCCCGGTCGATGGCGGTCCGCGCCGACCCGCCGGCCTCGGTGAGTACGTGACCGGTGACGAAACCGTCGGCGTAGCTCCACGACTGCGACACCCCGGCCGCCGCGGCCTCGACCAGCCGGCCGGATCGATCGAGGGTGAGCCGGGTCCGGCCGAGCAGCGGATGGTCGATCTCGGTGAGCCGGCTCGCCGCGTCATAGCCGTACGTCGTCGTCGCGCCGTCCGGGGTCGTCATCCCCGTCCGGCGTCCGGCCGCGTCGTAGGTCCAGCTGACGGACTGGCCGTCGCGGGTCCGCCGGATCAACTGGTGCCGGCGGTTCCACTCCAGCTCGCTGACGCTGACCCGGTCCCGGCGAGACCGGTCGGTGACCGTGACCCGCCGGTTGCGCAGGTCGCGACTGATGGTGCTGACCGTCCGCCCGTCGACGGCGATCGAGGCGACCCGGCCGGCGGCGTCGTAGGTCCACTCGGTCCGCCGGCCGCCGGGATCCTCCTGCCACGTCTGGCGACCGAGCGGGTCGTAGCCCGCGCGGGTGGTCCGGCCCAGCGGGTCGGTCTCCGCGACACACCGGTTCTGGGCGTCGAACTCGCGCCGGGTGACGTGGCCCAGCGGATCGGTGATCGTCGTATTGCGTCCGGCCGCGTCGTAGTCGTACCGCGTCACTCCGCCGTTGCCGTTGATGGCGGCGATCAGCTGCCCGGCCGCGTCGTAGCGGAACCGGCGCCGGCCGCTGCTCGGGTCGGTGATCGCGACCACCCGGCCGGCGAGGTCGTACTCATAGCGGGTGCGGCCGACCCCGGGGATGAAGCTCGCGGCAAGTCGTCCGCCGCGGTCGTAACTCAGCCAGCCGAGCTCGCCGGTCGGCAGCCGCAGCTGCACCGGGCGGCTGTCCGCGTCATAGCTGATCGTGGTGCGGTTGCCGAGCGCGTCGATCGTCGCGCTCCGCCGGCCACAGGCGTCGTATTCGAACCGGGTCACGTCGCCGACCGGCGAGGTGACCGCGACCACACGGCCGGCGGCGTCCCGCTCGATCCTGGTCAGTGCGCCCTCGGCGTCGAGCAGCTCCACCGGCCGGCCACACCGGTCGTAGGTGGTGATCGCCGCCGACCCGTCGACCTGCCCGACCGCGACCGGCCGGCCCAGCTCGTCGAACCGGTGAGTCAGGGCCCCCGTCGCGTCCCGCGACACGACCCCGCCGGTGGGGTCGGCGGTGACCGAGAGCTCGTGGCCGAGCGGGTCGATCACGGAGTCGGCCGCGCCGCCGGCGCCGTAACGCCAGCTCCAGGAATGTCCGTCCGGCGTCGTGGTCCGGCTCAGCCGGGACAGCGAGTCGTGCTCGAACCGCCAAGTGCTGCCGTCCGGAAGCTCGACCGCGGCCAGATGGCCCAGATCGTCCAGCCGTCGCTCGACGGCCCGGCCGAGCGGATCGATGGTCCGGGACTCCTCGCCGTCGGTGCCGTACTCGATCTCGGTCCGCGCCCCGGTCGGGTCGATCGTGGCCGCCAGCCGTCCCCCGGCGGTGTACTCGAACGTCCAGATCGCGCCGTCCGGGTCGTGCCGCTCGGTGATCCCGTGCGGCCCGTGGACGAACACGGTACGGCGGCCGCTCGGCGTGGTCGCCGCGACGACCCGGCCGGACGCGTCGTAGCTCAACCGCGCGCAATCGCCGGCCGCGTTGGTGGTGGCCGTGAGATCGCCGTACTCGTCGTAGTCGAACCGCAGGACGACCCCGACCGGGTCGACCAGCCGGGTCAGCAGTCCGTCGCGCCACTCGAACCGGGTGACCCCGCCCTCCGGGTCGGTCAGCGTTGCCGGGTTGCGACCGGTGCCGTCGTAGCTGTACGTCGTCACCGCGCCTTCACCGGTGATCACGGTGACGATCCGGTCGTGCTCGTCATAGGCGAACTGCATCTCGGCGCCGGACGGGCTGACCTCGCGCACCACGTGACCGCGGTCGTCGAACTCGCGGACCGTGGCCCCGCCGTCGCGGCCCACCACGAGGACCGGATTGCCCTGGGCGTCGTAGCTGGTGGACTGTCGCTGGTCGAAGCTGTCGATGATGCCGATCAGCCGGCCGCGCCCGTCGTGGATCCAGGTGTTCGCCCTGGTCCCGTCGAGATCGGCGACCTCGGTGACGTTGCCCGGCAGATAGCTGTAGCGGCTGACCCGGCCGTGCGGAGAGCGCTGGGTGGTCACCCGGCTCTGGTCGTCGTAGGTGTTGTGCACCTCGACCACCCCGTCGGCGTCAACGACCTCCTCGATCAGGCCGGCGTCGTTCCAGCGGTAGCTGCGGGTCCCGCCGTCGCCGGCCACCGAGGTCAGCCGACCGGCGGCGTCGTAGCCGTAGTCGATCCGGCGGCCGTCGGAGGCCACCACCGCGGTGACCGAGTCGCCGCTCCATTCCAGGCTCAGCCAGCGGCCGCGTTCGTGCTCCAGCCGGACCAGCCGGCCCTCGGCGTGGCGGAAGCTGATCATGGTGCCAACTCCGCGGTCGTACGAGAGCGGCAGGCCGGCCGTGCTGAAGCGCCAGGTCCCGCCGTCGTTGTCGGTCACCCGCAGTTCGTCGGCCGCCTCGTCGCGGTCGAGCCACAGCGCCACCCCGCGGCCGCGGTCCCAGCCGGTGCTCAGCCGGGGGAATTCGATCACCCGGCCGTCCGGCTGGGTCAGCAGCGCGGCCTCGTCGGTGAAGGTGAGCCGGACCTCGGTCCAGCTCGTCCAACCCGGCCCGAAGGCACCGCGAGCCCGGTTGAACGAGTTGTACATCCGGCTCAGTACCAGCGAGGCGCTGCCGCCGGCGAACGACAGGTCCGTCTCCGGCTCGACGAAGTTGCCGGTGGAGGCGTTCACCGGGTCGTCGGAGTAGCCGGTGGTGGGCGCCACACCGAGGCGCGCGGGCGACGTGGGCGGGATGTCGTGGCGATTCACCGGCACGCCGGCGGACTGGAGGCTGGCCTCCAACGCGCTGTCGGAGAGCGTCACCATGTCGCCGGAGCCGCCGGCCCGGTCGAAGGCCGCCGCGACCGTCTCCACCCAGGTCTTGTCCTGGTCGTTGAGCTGGTTGTACAACCTCAGCGCGTTGTAAACCGCGGAGCCGTCGATCCCGGTCGTTCCGTCGACCCCCCAGTCGAAGCCGTTGTTGAACTCGGTCTCGAAGCCCTTCAGCTTGTCGGGCTTCCCCTGCAGGCCCTGCAGCGATTCGGTCAGGCTGCTCGCGAACGTACGCAGTGCCGTCGGTCGCGCCGACGACGTGCCACTGCCACCGCCGCTGCTCCCGCCCCCACCGGGCATCGGGTTCTCCCGATCCGTGGCGTCGGCCGAGAACTGCTTCGGTGGCGGCGGCGGCTTGGGTCCCTCCGGCGGGTCCTCGTCACCACCGAGGTCGGAGAGCGTGATGTGCGCCTTGTCCTCGTCGTGCCGCTTCTTCCACTCCCGGGCTTCGTGGCGGCGTCGGTTCTCGCCAGGCACCAGATCGAGGAGGTATTGCACCTGGCGTGCGACGTCGTCCAGCGCGGTGGCGATGTTGCCGCCGTCCTCGTTGGCGATGCCCTGATTGCGCTCGAAGATCTGTGAGAACCGGCCCTTGAAGTCCTGCAGCGCGGTGCTGGTGCCGGACCGGCGAGTGGTGCCCAGACTGCGGAGCTTGGACGCCGTGTCGGTGCACCAGGTGATCAGCGAATTCGCCGCCTCCTCGTTGATCTTGACATCGGGAAGCCCGCCCCAGGTACTCGGATCACTGCTACTCGCCACAACTCTTCCCCTTCGACCACTCGTTTCCCGCGGTGCCGGTACGACGAGCCGGCCGCGCACCCGACAGAAGCCCGACCAACCTATGTGTCGGCAGAGTCAACTCGCAGCCCGGAACGCCGGTTTGTGACCGAGGTCAAGCCGCGCGGTACGAGCTCAGCGGCCCAGGGCCTCGACCAGTTCGGTGACGGTCTGGCTCTCCTCGATGATCCGGCCGACCTGGGCCCGGGTGCCGCGGAGCGGGTCCAGCAGCGGGATCCGTTGCAGGGCGGCGCGCCCGGGGACGTCGAAGATCACCGAATCCCAGGAGGCGGCGACGACGGCCTCGGAGAACTTGGCCATCACCTTGCCCCGGAAGTAGGCCCGGGTGTCGGCCGGCGGCTCGGTCCGGGCCTGCTCGATCTCGGCGTCGCTGACCAGGCGCTGCATCCGGCCCTTGCCGACCAGCGCCTGGTAGAGGCTGCGGCGCGGGTCGACGTCGCAGTACTGCAGGTCGATCAGGGCGACCTTGGCGGAGTCCCAGCCGAGCCCGTCGCGTTCCCGGTACGACTTCATCAGGCGCAGCTTGGCCACCCAGTCCAACTGGTCGGCCAGCTCGAACGGGTCGCGACGCAACGCGTCCAGGCAGCTCTGCCAGCGGGCGAACAGGTCCTTCGCCTCGATCCGGGCCGCCTCGGAGAGATCCTCGGCGACCGCGTCGTAGGTGGCCCGGCAGGCGTCCAGATACATCTCCTGCAGGCCGATCGCGGTGATCGTCCGGCCGTCGGCGAGCCCGACCGTCGTCGTGCAGGACGGGTCGTGGCTGATCGCCCGCATCGCCGCCACCGGCGCCGCCAGCCGGACCTGCGGACCGACGGAGCCGTACTCGATCGCCCGCAGCACCCAGGCGGCGCAACCGAGCTTGAGGTAGGTGGAGATCTCCGACATCGTCGCGTCGCCGGTGATCACGTGCAGCCGGCGGTGCTTGGTGGCGTCGGCGTGCGGCTCGTCGCGGGTGTTGATGATCGGCCGGTTCAGTGTCGTCTCCAGCCCGACCTCGGCCTCGAAGAAGTCGGCCCGCTGGCTGATCTGGAACCCGGCCTGTTCGCTGGCCTGGCCCAGCCCGACGCGGCCCGCGCCGATGATCACCTGCCGGGTGACCAGGTGGCCGGAGAACTGGGTGACGATCCGGTCGAACGGGGTGGTCCGGGACAGCAGGTAGTTCTCGTGGGTGCCGTACGAGGCGCCCTTGCCGTCGGTGTTGTTCTTGTACAGCCGAATCTGCCGGCCGATCGACTCGCTGGCCCGCTGCGCCGCGATCGCCATGATCGCGTCGCCCGCCTTGTCGTAGCGGACCGCGTCCAGGGCCGAGGTGACCTCCGGGCCGGAGAACTCCGGGTGCGCGTGGTCGACGTACAGCCGGGCGCCGTTGGTCAGGATCAGGTTGGCCATGCCCAGGTCGGTGTCGGTCAGCTGGTCCGGGTGCGCCTGGCCGCGGGTGAGTTCGTAGCCGCGCAGGTCCCGCAGCGGCGTCTCGGTCTCGTAGTCCCAGCCGGAGGCCCCGCCCGCCGACGACCAGCCGTACGCCTTCACGACGTGGTTGGACAGCTGCATCGGATGAAGTTCCTCTTCGGCCGGCACTCCGATCGCGCTGATCCCGTACTCGGTCTCGATCCCCATCACACCGTCCACGGGCATCAGCCTACGTTCCGGGGGCACGGCCTCGTCGGCGCCCGGTTCGGGACCCGGAACCGCGCCGCGGTACTAGAGTGCTGCCGTGAAGCTCCCGCTGGCATTCACCATCGACCTGATCGCGGTCCTCGGCTTCGCCATCGTCGGCCGCAACAGCCACGCCGAATCGGTCGACCTGGTCGGCGTCACGCTGACCGCCTGGCCGTTCCTCGTCGGCACCGCGCTCGGCACCGCGCTCGCCCTGCTCTGGCAGCGGCTCCGGCCGTCGCTGAGGTCCGCCGGGACGGCCGGACTGACCGCTGGGATCGTCGTCTGGGCCTGCACGGTCGTCGGCGGCATCGCCCTCCGGCTCGCCTCCGGCGACACCGCTGAGACCCCGTTCATCGTCGTCGCCGCGATCAGCCTCGCCGTGCTGCTGATCGGCTGGCGCCTCGGTTACCGACTGATCCGCCAGGCCCGGCACGCCGCCGCCGGCTGACCGGCCCCGCATGGCTGCGCGGATCGTCTTCCTGAACGGTACGCCGAGCGTCGGCAAGTCCTCGACCGCCCGGGCGTTGCAGCAGCGGCTCGCCGAGCCGCACTTCTACCTCGGCCTGGACGAGTTCCGGCGCGGCTATCTGGACCGGCACTGGCTGGCCGACCACGGGACGGATCGGCGGAAGGGCCCGATGGATCTCGACCAGCCGGAACTGCACGCGCTGCACGACCACGGCTGCTACGACCTCACCGTCGACACCTCGCAAACCTCCGTCGAGCAGGTGGTGGACCGGATCCTGCCGGTGCTCGACGACCCGCCGCGGCCGGCCGCGTTCGACCGGCTGCGCCGGATCCGGGAGGAATCTGCGAATCGTTGACAACCGATTCGGAGGTCCGGCCGTATAGGGGGCACTCAAGCTCGACCGGTCCCTACTACGGGAGGATCAATGGCACGACGCGATGCCGAGTTCACGGAGTACGTCGACGAACGCAGACCGACGCTCCGGCGGGCCGCGTACCTGCTCTGCGGGGATTGGACGCAGGCCGAGGACGTCGTCCAGGTCGTCCTGATGAAGCTCTACGTCGCGTGGCCCCGGGTGCACCGGGACCGGGCCGACGCCTACGTACGGCGGATGATCGCGCGGACGGCGGTGGACGAGTGGCGCCGGCCCAGCCGGCGGGCCGTACTGCCCGGTGACGCCCTGATCGACCTGGTCCCGGCCGCACCCGCCGGGGTCGGCTACGAGGAGCGTTCGGTGCTGCTCGCCGCGCTCCGACAGCTGCCCGGGCGGCAACGCCAGATCGTCGTGCTGCGGCACTGGTGGGGCTGCTCGGTCGCCGAGGTCGCCCGGGACCTGATGATCACCCAGGGCACCGTCAAGAGCCAGACCGCCCGGGCCCTGGTCCGGCTGAAATCGATCCTCGGGCCGCCAGCCGGCCAACCCTCCCCGCCTTCCCCGCCGCACGCCGAGCTGATCGGAGAATCCTGATGAACGACCCGCAACTGCGCCGCGAGGACTTCGACGACTGCTTCACCGGCGAACCCCCGTCACCCTCCGCCGCCGGTGACGTGGTCCGCGGCCGACACCTGCTCCGCCGGCGCCGCCGGACGGCCGGCGGTGTGGTCGCCGGGATCGTGGCCGTCGTCGTGCTCGCCGTACCGCTGCTGACGTCGCAGACCTTCGGACCGGGTCGTTTCGATCCGGCCGAAACCCCCACCGCCGTGCCGACGGCCACGATCATGCCCTCGGCCTGTACGCCCGAGACGATCTCGGTCAAGAACGCCATCAACGCCCCGGACCAACGACCGATCGAGCAGATCGAGCTCCAGCCGTCCGAGGAGAACGGTGAGCAGGTGATGGTCCTCGCCGTAGCCGCCACGGGCGAGATGCTGCTCGAGGTCGGCCGGGATGCGACCAGCAAGAACGATGTCGTCGAACTGTCGCCCGGCCGGCTCTACATCGAGGATCCGGTGACCGGGCAGCGCACCCCGGTACGTGGCGACGACGACCTCATCCCGAAGACCCAGACGTTCTTCGCAGCGTTCGATGAGAGATTCGTGATCTGGATCGACACCCCCGACACGACCGTCAATTCCTCGGCCTGGAACATGTACGCCTTCGACCGCGTGACGGGCAAGATCAGCAAGGTTGCCGGGTCGGACACGGCACCCGACGAAGACCTCGCCCCCCACCGGGCAACGCTGTGGAACGGGACGGTCTACTGGTACGAGGTCCGGGACACATCGGGTAACCAGCCCGTCCAGTTCAACATCTACAGTCGCAAGCTCGACAGCGGGGAGCCGACCCGGTTGCTCGTCGAAAACGTCCACGATCCTGTTGCCGGGGACGGTTGGCTCTACTACCAGGCCTACACCACCGACCCCGAAGCCGGCTACACCATCTACCGGATGTCTCTGGCCGACGGGAAGTCGGAGATCTTCCACCGCGAGACGGACAAATCAGGCGCGGGGCTGGCCGCAGCGGGGGACCTCGTCGCCTGGGTGGAGGGCGAGGATGTGCTGGTCTATCGGGGAACCACGAGGATCGCTCGGGTCGACGGCAAGGGTGTCCGACCGGGAGACCTGTCGGTCGGCGACAACATGATCGGGTTCGTGACCGGCGACAACGGAGCCAACGACGACATGCTGCTCGATCTTCGCAACGGCTGCCGGCTGCACCACCTGGCCAAGGCCGAGGGAATGGCTTCGGTCCGGATCGCCGGCCGAACCATCGCCTGGTCCGTGCCCGATCCGGACCAGCCGGACCACCGTGCGGATTACATCGGCCGGCTGCGCTGACCTCCTCCCGCAGGACCCCGGTGCTCTCCCCTGGCGCCGGGGTCCTGACCTTCGGTCGTGATCCTCGCTCGTCGGAGTGCGATTTCGTGGCCTTGACAACCGAATCGGCCGCCGCACCGTATAGATGGCACGAGGGTTCGACGGGGTCCCGACTCGGGAGGATCGATGGCACGGCGCGATGCGGAATTCACCGAGTACGTGGCGAAGCAACGAACGACCCTGCTCCGTGCCGCGTACCTGCTCTGTGGTGACTGGGGACTGGCCGAGGACGTGGTCCAGATCGTCCTGGTCAAGGCCTATCTGGCCTGGCCGCGGATCCGCAAGGAGCAGGCCGACGGCTACCTGCGCCGGATGATCGCGCGGACCGCGATCGACCAGTGGCGGTCGAACCGCCGTTCGGTGCTGCCGGGCGGCGACGTGATCGACACCTCTTCGGCCGCTCCGGAAGGCATGGCGTACGAGGAGCGGCACGCGCTGCTGGAATCCCTTCGCCTGCTGCCGGCGCGACAACGCCAGGTCGTGGTCCTGCGGCACTGGTGGGGCTGTTCGGTGGCCGAGGTCGCCCGGGATCTGCGGATCACCGAGGGGACGGTGAAGAGCCAGACCGCCCGCGCGCTGGAACGACTCAAGGTCCTCCTCGCCGCGCCACCCGACTCGTCGAAGCCCAAGACGGAAATGATCGGAGAATCCTGATGTCGGACGATCTCCAGCTCAACCGGGACGACTTCGAGGACTGCTTCGCCGGTCAACCCGAACCCGTCTCGCCCGCCGAGGATCTGGCCCGCGGTCAGCGCCGACTGCGCCGCCAGCGGAGGCTGGTCGGAGGCGCCGTCGGAATCGTGGTCGCGATCCTCGCGATCGCCGTACCCGTCGTCACGTCGCAGGCCGGCCGCCCCAGCTTCGACCCGGCCGTGCCGCCTTCGGCCGTACCTTCGACGGCGCCGACGTCGGCTGCACGGGTCCGTGCCTGCACCCCGGGCATGATCTCGATCGCCGATGCCGTCACCGACCCGGCCCAGCGGCCCGTCGCCGATCCGAAGCTCCGCCCGGCCGAGGAGGACGGCCAGCGGGTCCGGGTGCTCGCGGTCGCGCCGAACGGTGAGGTTCTGCTGGAGGTCGGCTACCAGCCCGGCGCCGCGAACGTCGACCCGAATGAGCCGACGAAGCATCCGCAACCCGGCCGCTTGTACGTCGAGGACCCGGACACCGGGCAGCGCACCGAGATCCGCGGCACCGACGACCTGCACCCGCGCCGCGCCACTTTGTCCGCAGCGTTCGACGAGAGCTTCGTGGCCTGGATCGAACAGGGCGACCAGACGACCGGTTGGGAGATCTACGCGTTCGACCGCTCCACGAAGAAGATCAGCCGCGTGGCCCGGTCGACCAGCGATCCGACCGACTTCGATCCCGCTCCGCACGAGGTACGGCTTTGGAACGGCTCGGCCTATTGGGCCGAGCTGCGTGGCGAGGCCGACCCGAATCCGGGCACCAACATCTACGGCCGCCGACTCGCGAGCCGCGAGCCGGTCCGGCTGGTCGCCGAGAACGCCATCAGCCCGGTGATCACCGAGGGTTGGCTCTACTACCGGCCCTATTCCGGGGAGGATCGCGGCTTCCGCCGCACGTCGCTGACCGGCGGGAAGACCGAGCCGGTCCACCAGGGCGCCGGCGGTGGCGGTCTGACCGCCTTCGGCGACCTGACCGCCTGGATCGATGACGCCGAGGTGGTCGTCTACCGCGGCTCCACCCTGATCGCGCGGATCCTTCCGGGCAAGGGCCAGACGCCTGCCTCGGTCGTCGCCGGCGACGACGTGCTCGCGATCGTCACGCGGGACACGGTCCGCACCCGCGAGAACACGATCCGGCTCGGTCTGCTGCTCGATCTCCGGGGCGGCTGCCGGCTGCACCAGCTGACCGATCTCCCGGAGCGGGCCGCCGTACAACTGGCCGGGCGGACCGTCGGCTGGACGGTGCAGGACCCGGACCGCGACGACGGCACGGCGTGGTACTCCGGTCGCCTCCGCTGAGGAGTACCGACGACGAAGGCCCCGGGTTCCTGCGAACCCGGGGCCTTCCTCGCTGTCGTCCTTAGAGATATTGGCCGGTGTTGGACACGGTGTCGATGGACCGGCCCGGCTGGGTGCCCTTGGAGGACGAGATCAGGGTGCGGATGAAGACGATCCGCTCCCCCTTCTTGCCCGAGATCTTGGCCCAGTCGTCCGGGTTGGTCGTGTTCGGTAGGTCCTCGTTCTCGGCGAACTCGTCCCGGCAGGCCTGCAGCAGATGCTCGATCCGCAAGCCCCGGACCCCGGTGTCGAGCAGGTCCTTGATCGCCATCTTCTTGGCCCGGTCGACGACGTTCTGGATCATGGCGCCGGAGTTGAAGTCCTTGAAGTACAGGACCTCCTTGTCGCCGCCGGCGTACGTCACCTCGAGGAACTGGTTGTCCTCCGACTCGGCGTACATCCGGGTCACCACGCGGTCGATCATGGCCGCCGTGGTGGCCACCGGGTCGCCCTCGAACTCGGCAAGATCATCGGCGTGCAGCGGCAGGCTGGGCGTCAGGTACTTGCTGAAGATCTCCCGGGCCGCCTCGGCATCCGGTCGTTCGATCTTGATCTTGACGTCCAGCCGGCCCGGGCGCAGGATCGCCGGATCGATCATGTCCTCGCGGTTCGAGGCACCGATGATGATCACGTTGTCCAGGCCCTCGACGCCGTCGATCTCGCTGAGCAACTGCGGCACGATCGTGTTCTCGACATCGGACGAGACGCCCGAGCCGCGGGTCCGGAACAGCGAGTCCATCTCGTCGAAGAAGACGATCACCGGCATGCCGTCTGACGCCTTGTCGCGGGCCCGCTGGAAGACCAGCCGGATGTGCCGCTCGGTCTCGCCGACGTACTTGTTCAGCAGCTCCGGGCCCTTGATGTTGAGGAAGAAGCTGCGCCCCTCCTGGCCGGTCCGCTCGGTCACCTTCTTGGCCAGCGAGTTCGCGACCGCCTTGGCGATCATGGTCTTGCCACAGCCCGGCGGGCCGTACAGCAGGACGCCCTTGGGCGCCTTCAGCTGGTGCTCGGCGAACAGTTCCTTGTGCAGGTACGGCAGCTCGACCGCGTCGCGGATCGACTCGATCTGGCCGCCCAGGCCGCCGAGATCGTCGTAGTCGATGTCCGGTACGTCCTCCAGCACCAGTTCCTCGACGTCGAGCTTCGGGATCCGCTCGTAGGCGAAGTGCACCCGCCGGTCGATCAGCAGCGAGTCGCCGGACCGCAGCTGGGTGGAGCGCAGGGCCAGGCCGAGCCAGACGATGCTCTCCTCGTCGCCGTGCCCGACCACGAGCGCGCGCAGCCCGTCGTCCAGCACCTCCTTGAGCAGCACCACCTCGCCGACCCGGTCGTAGCCGAGCACGCCCACCACGTTCAGCGCCTCGTTGACCATGACCTCGCGGCCCGGCTCGAGCAGGTCCGCCGAAACGTCCGGGCTGACGCTGACCCGCATCTTCCGGCCGGCCGTGAAGATGTCGGCCGTACCCTCGGAGCCGTCCTCGGGCGCCCCGAGGAACACGCCGAAGCTCGCCGGCGGCTGCGCCAGCCGGTCCACCTCGGCCTTCAGGGCGACGATCTGGTCCCGCGCCTCGCGCAGGGTCGAGGCCAGTCGATCATTGTTGGCCGCCGTGTTCCGGGCGTCCTGGCGGGCTTCCGCCAGTCGGCGTTCGAGGACGGCGATGTCGTGTGGATGGGCCGCGATGCGCTCGCGGAGGCGATCCAATTCGGCTCTCAGGGATGCGATCTGGGCTACCAGGACGTCCCGGCCTTCGTTCGGTGTGGTCACTCCCCCTCACCTCCTCCGAAGACCTTACCCGGCAGCGGAACTCCCACCCGGTAATTGATCACCGTCCTGGGACGCAGCGTCGTCCGGGGCCGTCGGCCCGTTCTGACCCGCGGCCCGGGGGCCGTCGTAGTCGGCGCCGTACGCTCCCGGGGCCGGGCGGCGCTTGCGTACCGGAGCGGTCTCGCCGGGGGCCAGCCGCCGGCTGGTGATCAAGAACCCGGTGTGGCCGACCATCGTGTGCTGCGGCCGGATCGCCAGCCCCTCGGCCTGCCAGCCGCGGATGATCGACTCGGTCGCCTCCGGCTCGGTGTAACCGCCGTGCACCCGGAGCGTCTCGACCACCCGGCCCAGCTGGGTGACCGTTGCCACGTAGCAGCAGAACACGCCGCCCGGGACCAGCACCCGGCCGGCCGCCTCGACGCAGTCCCACGGCGCCAGCATGTCCAGCACCACCCGGTCCACCTGGCCCGGATCCTCGGCCGCCAGCCGCTCCACCAGGTCGCCGGTGATCAAGGTCCAGGCCGGGTGCTCGGCGCCGAGGAAGTTCCGCACGTTGCGGGCGGCGACCTCGGCGAAGTCCTGCCGGCGTTCGTACGAGATCAGTCGGCCGGTCGGGCCGATCGCACGGAGCAGGCTGAGGGTCAGCGCGCCGGACCCGGCGCCGGCCTCGATCACCCGCGCACCAGGGAAGATGTCCGCACCGGTGACGATCTGGGCGGCGTCCTTGGGGTAGACCACAGCGGCGCCGCGCGGCATCGTCGTGGTGAACTCGCCGAGCAGCGGCCGCAGCACCAGGAACTGGGTCCCGCCCAGAGACCGGACCACCCGGCCCTCCGGCCTGCCGATCAGTTCGTCATGATCGACGACACCCTTGGCGGTGTGGAACTTGGCGCCCTCGGCCAGCACGATCGAGTGCCGCCGGCCCTTCGGGTCGGTCAGCGTGACGCGCTCGCCGGCGCGCAGGTCGCCGCGGCGGACGCCGGAGTAGTCCTGCGTCGGTTCAGCCACCGCTCATCCCCCAGAATCCGAGTTGCCAGCCGGGACCGAAGGAGAGCGGGTCGACGTCGACCCCGACCCGGATGAACAGATATTCGTCGCTCTGACTGATCGGCAGCACGGTCAGATCGGCCGCCGCCTTCGTCTGCAGCTGCGCGATCACGGTCTGCGCCTCCGCGTTGTCCGAGGTGGCCCGGTACTGCGCCTCCAGCGTCTGGACCGCGGTCCTGCTCGACTCCGGCGGCGCGGACAGGTATG
This sequence comes from Microlunatus parietis, assembly GCF_013407955.1. Lineage (GTDB taxonomy): Bacteria > Actinomycetota > Actinomycetes > Propionibacteriales > Propionibacteriaceae > Microlunatus > Microlunatus parietis. The sequence goes on from NZ_JACCBU010000001.1 coordinate 356,627, forward strand.
GCTGCAGCCAGGCCACCGGGGTCGCCGACCAGGCCTTCCGGTCCGCCAGGGTCAGATCGGCCTCGGTGGCCAGCGGACGGATCCGTACGCTCAGGCCGCCGGTGTCCTCCAGCCGGCTGCGGATCTGGTTGGCCAGGTCCCGCTCGTCCGGGCTGGTCGGGTCGTAGGAGAGTGTGAGCTGGATCCGCTTCGCCCAGGTCACACTCGGCTCCGCCACGCCGCCGACCGGGAAGCTCGACACGTAGCCGGCCACCGTGGGCGGGACGATCGAGTCCAGCGTCCGGTCCGACTGCAGGGCGAGCGCGATCGCCTTGCGTACCGCGGCATTCTGGCCGGCCCGCGACTCCGGGTTCCAGATCAGCTGCTGCACCCGAGCCCCGGGCAGCTCGCGGCTGGTGAAGCCCTCCGGCGAGTTGGGCGCCGCCGTCGCCTGCTGCCGCAGCCGGGTCACCGCCGCCGCGTTGAGGCCGCGCCAGACCACGTCGACCTCGGCGTCCGCGATCGCCTCCTCGATGACCCCGGAGTCCGGCTCGGTGCGATAGACCAGTCCCTGCAGCCGGCCCGGCGTCCGGCCCTTGTAGCCGGTGAAGATCGCCAGCTGCAGCTCGTTCTCGGCGAACCGGCTGACCTGGTACGGACCCGAGCCGACGATCGGCTGGTCGGCCGGCCGGAGCTCGTCGGCGTCGTACGTCTCCTCGTCGACGATCGAGGCGCCGATCGAGGCCAGCGCCCAGCGGAACTGGCTGTCCGGCCGGCTGAGCACGAACTCGACCGTCAGCGGGTCCGGGGTCTGGATCCGGCGCAGCGAGGTGAACAGGATCGCCGACGAGTTCGGCACGTCGAGCCGGATCAGCCGCTCGATGCTGAACTTCACGTCGCTCGAGGTGAGGTCGTGCCCGTTGTGGAACTTCAGGTCCGTGCTCAGCGTGCAGGTGTAGACCGTGGCCGAGGTGTACATGCAGTCCCGCGACGCGGCGTCCGGCTTGGGCGTGCTGCTGCCCGGATCCGCCGTCATCAGGCGCTGGTAGACGTTCTGGGCCAGGATCGCCGAACCCTGGTCGACGACGCCGGCCGGGTCGACCACCCGGATCGGGTCGGTCGACATCACGGTGAACGGCCGCTTCGGGCTCGGCGTCGGCACCGGCGGCGTGTCGTTCGGCACGTAACACCCGCCCAGCAGCAGACCGGCCGCCGCGACCAGTGCGGCGATCCGGCCGGTGCTACGACTCGGCATTGATCTCCTCGAGCAGCCGGGCCACCGCCTTCGCGTCCAGCTCGGTCATCGACCGGACGTGGACCCGGCGCGGCGCCGACGGGATGTGCACCAGGTTCTCCACCGCGACCACGACGGCCCCGGCCGTGTTGCCGGACCGGGCCCCGGTGCCGGAATCCTCGAACACCACGCAGTCGTGCGCGGCGACCCCGAGCTTGCGGCACGCGGTCTCGTACGGTTCCGGATGGGGCTTGCCGTTGGTCACCTCGTCGCCGGCGACCGACGTCTGGAACGTGCCCGGCGGGAGGCGCTCGATCGCCGCGTCCAGCAGCACCCGGTAGGAAGCCGAGACCAGCGCGCACGGCACGCCGGCCTCGTTCAGGGAGGCGAGCAGCTCGAGCGCGCCCGGCCGCCACGGCACCTCGCCGCTCTTGAACTGCGCCACCACGCGGGTCAGCAGTTCGTCGACCACCCAGGCCGGGTCCAGGTCGGTCCGGCCGATCGTGTTCAGGATGTACGCCCCCGAGTCGAGCAGCGAGTTGCCGACCAGCTGCTCGGCATGATCGTCCGACCACTCGTGACCGAGGCTGCCGACGAGTTCGTACTCGGCGGCGACCCAGAGCGGCTCGGTGTCGGCCAGGGTGCCGTCGAAGTCCCACAGGGCGGCGGCGAGGCTGGGCAGCGAGTTCGTCATCGGGTCTCTCCTGCGACGTTCGGGCGCACCAGGCCGGAGCGACGGGAGCAGGCGGTCGGGAAGCGGCGGAATCCGCGAGAAGCATTCATGGCGCGGCCATTCTCGCAGACAGCGCCACCCTGGAATCCGGCCACCACTCGGCGCCATCCTCCGGCTTGCTCGGCGTGTCGCGCGTGCTGGATCCACTGGTGGTCGAACTCCAGGTTTCCACAGTCCGCACTGGCCGACGCGCGTCGTCCACAGATCTCCGCCGGCCTGAACGATAGGGAGGATTCCTGCGCAGATTCCCGACCATGAAGCATTCCGACGTGGTGACGCTGCTCCGCCGGCACGGGCTGGTCGACCGTCGCCGCCGCCCCGAACTCGCTGCTCAGATCGACTGGCTGGCCCGGACCGGCCGTCTGGTTCGGATCCTGCCGTCGATCTATGTGGCGGCCGCGGACGCCGCAGTACCCGAGGTCCGGATCCAGGCCGTTGTGGCGTGGGACCCGGACGCGGTGATCACGGGAGCGGCCGCGGCCCGACTGACCTATCTGCCCAACCTGCCAGTGCCGGAGGTCGGGTTCACCTCGAAGCGCCGGTGCCGTGCGCGGGGATTCCTGATGCAGCGCCGGCGCATCCCATCGCAGTTGATCATGGAACGTCATGGTCTCCGCTGCACGGTGCCCGCCCTGACCGCGCTGGACCTCTGCCGGACGCACGGCGGCGACGCGATCGACACGGTGCTGCGGACCAGGGCAGCAACGCTGACCCAGCTGTGGGACGCCCTGCGGCTCACGCCTGAGCGGCCCGGCAACCTCGAACGCCGGCGCCTCCTGATCGACTCCCGCTCCGAGCCGTGGTCGGAGGCCGAGCGGCGGTTCCACCGACTGCTTCGGGCGGCCGGCATCAACGGTTGGGTCGCCAACCGCCGCGTTGCTGTGCACGGGCGGACGTACTACCTGGACGTCGCGTTCGACGAGCACCGGGTGGCGCTGGAAGTGGACGGGCTGATCCACGTCACCGCTGGTTCGTTCGAGCGGGACCGGAGCCGGCAGAACGATCTCGTGCTCGCCGGGTGGCTGGTGCTTCGCTTCACCTGGTCGATGATCACGGAGCAACCCGGCGCGGTGGTGTTGGCGGTGATCACGGCCCTGGAATCGCGCCGCCAGTCCGCCAGTTGATCGATGACACGCGACGATTCGGCCAACGGGTCACGACTGCCGGTGGAATTCCAGGGTCGACTGGGCGGCCAACCTGCGGCAGCGGTCGGCCAAGGTTCGCCGGGTGGTCATCCGGCGGCCGACCCGGTGGTCACGCCGGCTTCCGACGCTGTTGATCATGAGCCTCCCGCGCCGCTCCTTCCTGACTCTGGCCGCCGGCACCGCCGCAGTCGGCTCCGCCCTCCCGATCACTGCCGCCGCGGCCCCGCCGCCCCGGCTGGACGACCCGTTCACGCTCGGCGTCGCCAGCGGCGACCCGCTGCCCGACGCCGTAGTGATCTGGACCCGGCTGGCGCCGAAGCCGCTCGAGGCCGGCGGCATGCCGGCCCGCACCTACCGGGTGGAATGGCAGGTCGCCACCGACGAGAACTTCCGCCGGGTGGTCCGCTCCGGCATCGCGCCGGCCACGCCCGATCAAGGACACAGCGTGCACGTCGACGTCCGCGGCCTCGAGCCGGGCCACACGTACTGGTACCGGTTCCGCCAGGGCGATCACCTCAGCCCGGCCGGCCGCACCCGCACCGCACCGGCCGCCAAGTCCGACCCGGCCAGGCTGCGCTGGGCCGTCACCTCCTGCCAGAACTGGGAGGCCGGCTATTACAACGCGCACCGGCACCTGGCCGCGGAGGACCTCGACTTCGTGGCGTTCCTCGGCGACTACATCTACGAGGGCCGGCCGAACCCGAACGCGCTGCGGACGCACGAGGGCACCGACGAGCCGTACTCGCTGACCGACTACCGGAACCGGCACGCGCAGTACCGCACCGATCTTGATCTTCAGGCCGCACACGCCGCGCACCCGTTCATCTGCACGCCCGATGATCATGAGATCGACAACAACTGGGCCGACGACATCCCGCAGGACCCGGACCAGCAGACGCCGGAGGCGTTCCGGGCCCGCCGGATCGCGGCGCTGCAGGCGTACTGGGAGCACATGCCGTTCCGCCGGAGCTCGCGCCCGGACGGCCCGGACATGCAGATCTACCGGGCCTTCCGGTTCGGCCGGCTGCTCGACGTCCCGGTGCTGGACACCCGGCAGTACCGGTCGGACCAGGTTCGCACGCTGGCCGAGGCCGAGGCGCCCGGCCGGACGATCACCGGCGAGCAGCAGGAGACGTGGCTGCTGGACCGGCTGACCTCCTCGCCGGCCCGTTGGAACGTGCTCGCGAACCAGGTCATGTGGGCCCAGAACGACCGGACCGCCGGCCCCGCGGAATCCTTCGACTTCGACAATTTCGACGGCTACCGCTGGCAGCGGCGCCGGCTGCTGAACGAGTTCCGGCAGGTACGGAACCCGGTGATCATGACCGGCGACCGGCACTGCACCTGGGCCTGCGACCTGAAGACCGACTTCGACCACGAGGGCGCGGAGGTGGTCGGCGCCGAGTTCACCGGGACTTCGATCACCTCCGGCGGCGACTCCGACCCGGTGGCCTTCCACCGGACCTACGACCCGATCATGGCCGACAGCCCGCACTGGCGCTACATCGACAACCAGCGCGGCTATCTGATCATGGAAGCCGACCGGAAGCAGCTGACCACGAAGCTGCGGCTGGTCGACACGGTGACCAGGCCCGAATCGCAGGTACGGACCGCGGCGACGTTCGTAGTCCTCGACGGAGTGCCCGGCATCACCGACGTGTCTGCTTGATCAACTTCTCCGGCCGGGCATCCGCCGGTACGGCGAGCGCAACGAACTCCTCGACCCGGACCAGCCGCATCATCCAGGCGGCCGGTCCGGGCAGCAGCGGCAGCGCGTCGGCGGCCGCGAGCCGGGTCGGCGCCGACACCCGGTAGGTTCGGCCCGACCGAGTCAGTTCACCCGATCCGTTGGCCTCGAGGTTCCGGGCCCAGTCGGCGGCGCTGTCGTACACCAGACCGATCAGGAAGCCCTGCTCGGTCCGGTACGCCTGCACCGGCGTCCGGTAGCGCCGTCCGCTGCGCCGCCCCACGTGGTGCAGCACGGCGAGCGTCGGCATGCGCCGGGCCAGCGGCACCAGCACCGGGTTGATCACTGGGCCGAGGGCCTTGAGGGCGGGGGGCATCGTCATCGTCGTTCTCCTCCGGTACGTAGTCCGTCCATGATCAATTCCAGGTAGCGGCGCCAGCCGGTGCCGGACCGGTCCGCGGCGGCGCCGATCATCGCCATCAGCACCGGCAGGTCGTCGACCCCGATGTCGGCCCGCAGGCTGCCGTCCGCCCGGGCCCGGTCCAGGACCTGCCGAAGCTTCGGCCGCAGCCGCCGCAGGGTGGTCGCGAACTGGTCGCCGGCCCGTTCGTCGGCCAGCAGCACCTCGCGCAGGCCACGGTCCTCGGCATGCAGCACGGCCAGTCCGGTGATCAACTCCGCGAGCCCGTCCCCGGACGGCCCGTCGCTGCCGGCGGTCCGGTCGGCCAATGCCTCGACCTCGGCGATCCGGTCCTCGAACAACGCGCCGACCAGGGCGGCCCGGTTCGGGAACTTGCGATAGACCGTGCCGACTCCGAGCCCCGCCCGCGCCGCGACGTCGTCCAGCGTGACCTGCAGCCCGCGCTCGGCGAACGCGGCCTTGGCGCTGGCGATGATCAACTGGCGGTTGCGTTCGGCGTCTCGGCGGAGCGGGCGACCGCCGGCCTCGGGTTGCTTCGGCACCCGGCCAGCCTAGCACTAACCGGAGGTATGACCTCCGCTTCTCGGAGGCGCCCGAACCTGGCAGACTCGCACCAGGCTCCCGCGGGCCCCTTCGGAGCGTTCGGGCCCGTGGGATATCTTGACATCAAGACAGCGAGAAGGACCGTTAAGGAGAGACCGTCTTGTCCAAGATCATCTACACCCTGACCGACGAGGCGCCGCTACTCGCGACGTACTCGTTCCTCCCGATCATCGAGGCCTTCACGAAGGGCGCCGGGGTCCAGGTGGAGACCCGGGACATCTCGGTCGCGGCGCGCATCCTGGCGGCGTTCGCCGATCGGCTGCCGGCCGACCAGCAGGTCCCGGACTCGCTGGCCGAGCTCGGCGAACTGGCCACCACGCCCGAGGCCAACATCATCAAGCTGCCCAACATCTCGGCCTCCGTACCGCAGCTGAAGGCGGCCGTCGCCGAGCTGCAATCACAGGGCTTCGCGCTGCCCGACTACCCCGACGAGGTCGAGTCCGACGAGGACGCCGAGGTCCGGGCCCGCTACGACAAGGTCAAGGGCTCCGCGGTCAATCCGGTGCTCCGCGAGGGCAACTCGGACCGCCGGGCACCCGCCTCGGTGAAGAACTACGCGCGCTCGCACCCGCACTCGATGGGCGCCTGGACCGCCGACTCCAAGACCAACGTGGCCCATCTCGACGCCGGTGACTTCCGCAGCAACGAACAGTCGGTGGTGCTGCCCGCCGAGGACGTGCTGACGATCAAGCACACCGCGACCGACGGCACCGAAACGATCTTGAAGGACGGCCTGAAGGTGCAGGCCGGGGAGGTCGTCGACGCCACCTTCATGAGCGCCAAGGCGCTGGACGCGTTCCTGACCGAGCAGATCGCCCGGGCCAAGGCCGACGGCGTGCTGTTCTCGCTGCACCTCAAGGCCACCATGATGAAGGTGTCCGACCCGATCATCTTCGGGCACGCCGTACGGGCGTTCCTGCCGAAGGTCTTCGAGGCGTACGGGACCGAGCTGGCCGAGGCCGGCCTGAGCCCCAACGACGGCCTCGGCTCGATCCTGGCCGGGCTCGCCGAACTGCCGAACGGCGCCGAGATCAAGGCCGCGATCGAGCAGGGCCTGGCCGACGGGCCGGCGTTGGCGATGGTCAACTCCGACAAGGGCATCAGCAACCTGCACGTGCCGAGCGACGTGATCGTCGATGCTTCGATGCCGGCCATGATCAGGACCTCTGGGCACATGTGGGGGCCGGACGGGAACGAGGCCGACACCCTGGCGGTGCTGCCGGACAGCTCGTACGCGGGGATCTACCAGGTGGTGCTCGACGACTGCCGGGCCAACGGCGCGTTCGACCCGGCCACCATGGGCTCGGTGCCGAACGTCGGGCTGATGGCGCAGAAGGCCGAGGAGTACGGCAGCCACGACAAGACGTTCGAGATCGCGGCCGCCGGCACCGTCGCGGTGATCAACTCCGCCGGCGAGACCTTGATCAGCCACGAGGTCGAGGCCGGCGACATCTGGCGGGCCTGCCAGACCAAGGACGCCCCGATCCAGGACTGGGTCAAGCTCGCCGTGACCCGGGCCCGGGCCACCGGCTCGCCGGCGATCTTCTGGCTGGACGAGACGCGGGCCCATGATCGGAACCTGATCGAGAAGGTGAAGACGTACCTTGGTGATCATGACACCGACGGCCTGGACCTGCAGATCCTCGCCCCGGTGGACGCGATCAAGGTCTCGATCGACCGGATCCGCAAGGGCGAGGACACGATCTCGGTGACCGGCAACGTGCTCCGGGACTACCTGACCGACCTGTTCCCGATCTTGGAACTGGGCACCAGCGCCAAGATGCTGTCGGTGGTGCCGCTGATGAACGGCGGCGGCCTGTTCGAGACCGGCGCCGGCGGTTCGGCGCCGAAGCACGTCCAGCAACTGGTCAAGGAGAACTACCTGCGCTGGGACAGCCTGGGCGAGTTCCTGGCGCTGGCCGAGAGCCTGCGCCACCTCGCCGAGTCCACCGACAACGCGCGCGCCCAGGTGCTGGCCGACGCGCTGGACGGGGCGACGGAGACGCTGCTCAACGAGAACAAGTCACCGTCCCGCAAGCTCGGCTCGATCGACAACCGGGGCAGCCACTTCTACCTGGCGCTCTACTGGGCGCAGCGGCTCGCCGCCCAGACCGAGGACGCCGAACTGGCCGCGACCTTCACACCGGTCGCCCAGCGGCTCACCGAGCAGGAGTCCGCGATCGCGGCGGAGCTGCTGGCGGTGCAGGGGTCACCGGCCGACATCGGCGGCTACTACCGGCCCGACGCCGCGAAGACCTCGGCCGTGATGCGGCCGTCGCCGGTGCTGAACGAGGCGATCGACACCCTCCGGGGCTGATCTCGACGAGGCCCCTCCCCGGCGCGCGCCAGCCGCTCGGGGAGGGGCTTTCTCGTTACCCGGAACGGTTTCCGAGCGCCCGGCTTGACCTGAAGCTCACTTGAAGTTGAACCCTGGGAGCCATGGAGAACTTCACGGATCCCAGCCCGGTCTCGATCCTCGGCACCGGTGCCATCGGTACCGCCGCGGCCCGCATCCTGCTGCGTGCCGGGCAGCCCGTCGTGGTGTGGAACCGGACCCGGCAGCGCACCGCTGAACTGGCCGCGGCGGGCGCCGGGGTCGCGGACTCCGCCGCCGCGGCGCTCGCGGCCGCGCCGCTCAGCCTGCTGACCTTGACCGATCACCGAGCCGTGGCTGCGGTCCTCGACCAGGCCACCGGCGAACTGCCGGGGCGGACCGTGATCACGCTGACCACGGGGTCACCGGAGGACGCGCGCCGGACCGCCGACCGGGTCGCGAATCTCGGCGCGGACTACCTCGATGCCGGGTTGCAGACCAGTCCGGAGGACCTCGGCACCGCCGCCGCGACGATCCTGTACTCCGGGCTCGAGGACGCGTTCGCCCGGCATCGGGCCACCCTGGCACGCCTGAGCACCCCGCGCTATGTCGGGCCATCCCCGGACGCCGCGGCGGTCTGGGACCTGGCTCTGTTCGGTGTCTGGTACGACGCCCAGCTCGGCCTGCTGCGGGCCTTGGACACCGCGAGGGCGTACGGAATCGAGCTGACCGAGTTCACCGAGACGGCCGCCGCCCAGCTCCGCCACGTGGTCGACGGTGCGCCGACCACTGCGGCCGAGGTGGCGACCCGCGACTATCCGCGCGGTCCGGCCACCTTGGCCGAGCATCTGCCGGTGCTCGACCAGCTCGGTGAGCTCCGTACCGGCAATCGGCTCGCCGACGGCGGTCTTGGCCAGGCCGCGGAGCGGATCCGGCAGCTGATCGGCGCGGGCCACGGGCAGGACGGGCTGTCGGCCCTGCTGCGGGTTTCCTAGAACTCGAGGCGGTAGTAGCGCGCCATGTTGGCCAGCGCCGGCAGGTTCTTGCCGAGCGTGGCGAGGACCCGGTAGCGCGCTGACAGCACGGAGAAGTCGCTGGCGGCGAAGACGCCGACCGCGTCGGTGCAGCGCAGTCGCCAATGGATCGTCTCCAGCTCGGTCGGCCAGTCGATCCCCCAGTGCAGCGTGGCCTGGGCCTTGTGCACGGCGCCGTTCAGCCGCTGCATCCTGATGCCGAGCTGGCTGAACCCGTCGAAGATCAACTGGCCGGAGGAGAACGTTTCGACGAGCCGGCGCAGCAGGGCCCGGCCGTCGGTCTCGGTCAGGTAGTAGACCAGGCCCTCGGCGACCACCAGCGTCGGCCGGTCCCGCGGCACCTCGGCCAGCCAGGCGGGGTCGGTCACCGACGAGGCGATCATGGTGCTGCCGGCGCGATCGCCGAACAGGGTCCGCCGCAGTTCGATCACGTCCGGCAGGTCGATGTCGTACCAGGAGACACCGGGGCCTGGGTTGACCCGCCAGACCCGGGTGTCCAGGCCGCAGCCGAGATGCAGCACGGTCGCGGTCCGGTGCCGGGCCAGGAATTCCCGGGTCCAGCCGTCCAGGAACTCCGCCCGCATCGCGACCGAGTAATGATCACCGGGCCGCAGGCCGGTCCGGGTCGGGTCGAAGTTGATCTTGTCCAGGGTCTCCGCCGACAGCATGTCACCGAGGATCGGGTCCGGTGAGCGCGCGTCCAGGGCGCGTCCGTACAGCGTGGCGAGCATGGTCGCCTCGGCGCCACGAAGTTCCACCCGGGGCCCGTCCGCGGCCGTCGATCGAGCAGAGTCGGTCACGGTATCGATCCTAGGCCGGTCCGCCGCCGCGGACGAGAGTGATCAACTCGTCGATGAGATCGTCCGGTCCCGGCGCGCCGGGCCGCTTGCGGAGATGACCGGATAGTTCGAGGTCGACCAGGCCGTGCGCGGTCGACCGGAGCAGGGCGACCAACCGCTCGGTGTCGCGCGGCAGTGCGTCATCCTCGGCCTGGGCCGAGGCTACGGCCTCGGTGATCGTGGCGACCGCCTCCTGCGCGGCGCTCTCGAGCTCGGCGTGCGGGCCGGTCCAGGCGCCGAACACCAGCCGGAACCGCTCCGGGGCGGCAATCGCCCAGCCGACGTAAGCCCGCAGCGACGCGCCGATCCGAGCGGCCCCGGTCTCCCCCGCCGTCGCGTCGGCCAGCCGGCCCGCCAGCACCCGCAGCTCACCGGCCGCGAGGGCCGCGAGCAGATCGCGCTTGTCCTGGAAGTGCTTGTACGGGGCGTTATGTGAGACGCCGGCCCGCCGGCCCACCTCGCGCAGGGTGACTGCCGCCGGCCCGCCCTCGTCCAACAGGCCGGCCGCGGCGTCGATCAACCGGTCCCGGGTCGTGGTCACGGCCCGAACCTATCGGGCCCGGGACCCGACGCGTTCCGTGAGCCAGTCGAAGGGCAAGCCCGACCTGGTCCTTCGACAGGCTCACGACACGTCGGCCGGCAGCCCGACCAGCCTCGCGCTCTCGTCCCAGAGCCGCTCGACCCGCGCGGGATCCGTCGTATGGTCGGCGGTCGGCACCGCGCGCCGGCGCAGGTAGTACTTCCCCGTGACGCCGGCGACCTCGGGCGCGGTGGCCAGCCAGTACGGGTTGTCGGCTCCCTCGTCCAGGCTCTGCGTGAACGGGTTGATCATGACCGTGAAGAGACGAAGCAGGCCGGTGGAGCTCCGGCCGAGGCCGGTCTGGTCGACGATCCCCGGATGGCCGCCGTTGACGGTGATCTTGGTCTTGGCGAGCCGGGCCGCGAGGGCGTACCCGAACATCGCGTTCATGTTCTTGGTCCGCCCGTACCCGACGAACGGCCGGAAGCTGGGCACCGGCCCGAGGGCCCGATGATTGCGGCACTCCAGGTCGTCCAGGTCGACCGGCGTCCGCCGCAGCCCGCCCGGATGTGCGCCGACGATCACGAACCGGGCCGGCCGGTCGCCGAGCCGCTCGGCCAGGATCCGGAGCAGGACGTACGGAGCCAGGTGGTTCGTGGCCAGCATCAACTGCCGGCCCTCGCTCGTGGACGCGTCCAGCGGCGCGATCACCGCGGCGTTGTTGATCACGACGTCCGGCAGCGGCTCCAGCCGCTCCGCCAGCGCCCGTACCTCCGCCGCCAGTGACAGGTCGGCGACCTCACCGCCCAGATCCGCGCCCGGCACGGCTCCGGCGATCCGCCTCCGGGCCCCGTCGATCCGCTCCCAGGCCCGGCCGACCAGGACCACCGAGTGACCGGCCTCCGCCAGCCGCAGACTGATCCGCTCCCCGATCCCGCCCGTCGCACCGGTGACGACAACACGCATCCCAACACCTCCACACTCACGTAGGTTGACACTGTCAACCTTACTCGGGAGGTTGCCAACGTCAACCACTCGGTCGCGGGGAATCTTGAGGGACAAGGGCTGGACGACGGCGTCATCGGGGTGAACAGATCGAGGCGACCGGCACAAGCCGGAGCGGCGACCGGACCCGTGGCCGACAGGGAGAGCAGGCAACGAGGAGGCCGGTGACCGGACCGGGCGGCAGTACGGCGACAGAACTGAGCGGGCCGACCGGAGCCGACCGCGCCGAGCCAGACGACCCGGTCGAGCGGACGCTCGGCGCCCACAGCCAAGCGGATCAACCGAGCCGACCAGGTCAACTGGCTCCAAGCCAAGCTGGTGCGCAGAGCCGAGCGGAGCCCGGACGCACTCGCGGGCCGTAGGGGCGGCCAGTGCGAGCGGAGCAACGCGAGCCAGCCGAGCCGAGCTGGATGGGAACATGCCATGCGAGCGCCCACGCCGAGCCGACGCAGAGACGAACGGTCCCGGACGCACGCGCGGGCAGAGTGAGGACCAAGCGGCAACAGAGCGAACGAGCGGGACCACTCGAGCGCCACGGACTCGACAACCGGCCCGATCGGCACGACTGGCCCTACTTGAGGTCATGCCGAATGGGACGAACCGGCGGGGCGCCGACCACGACCCGCCAACCGAGCCGACCAACGTCCCGGCGGCGGCCTCCAGCTTCCGCGGGCTGGCCCGGCGTCCGCGGCGCAGGGGCAGCATGGGTCGCCGGGGTCACCGAGCGGACGCCTTGACCGGCAGAACCTGGCCGAAATCGGGCCAAAGGGTCCGCTCAGTGCCATCGTGACCGGTCAGCCCGGGTCGGCTCTGTCATTGCTCCGCTGAGTCCACCGGGTCAGCCACCCGACCCAGTCAGCTTCGACGGCCGGCCCACTCGCCACCCAGCCCAACTCGACCAGCCCGCTCGCCCCACCCAGCCCACTCGACCAATCCGCTCGGCCCACCCAGCCCGCTCGACCAACCCAGCCCGACTCAATCAGCCCGGTTCATCACTCAGGCCGCCCGCTCAACTCAGGCAGCCGGCTCGACCAGCCCGGCCCGGCTCGACCCCCAGATCGACTCAATCAGCCCGCTCGACTCGGCAGCCCGCTCGCCCCACCCAGCCCGACTCAGTCAGCCCGGTCGGCTCAGGCGGACCGCTCGCCTCCGGCAGCCGCTCGACTCAGGCAGCCCGCTCGACCAGCCCGGCCCGACTCGACCCCCCGACTCAGTCAGCCCGTTCATGACTCAGGCAGCCCGCTCGACTCAGGCAACCCGCTCGACCAACTCAGTCGAATCGACCAGCCCCTCGGCCGGCACCACCCAGCCCGACTTGACCAGCGCTCGACCCACCCAGCCCGACTCGACCACCCCCAGCGCGACTCAATCAGCCCACTCGACTTGGGCAGCCCACTCGACTCTGGCAGCCCGCTCGACTCGGGCAGCCCGCGCTACCAACTCGGTCGAATCGACCAGCCCGCGGCCCACCCAACCCGGCTCGACCAGCCCCGCCAGACTCGATCAGCCCGGGCTCACTCAACCGTCACCAACCCCACCCACCGGTCACTTCCGCAGCGACACGCCGACAAAACGCCTGCTTTTGTGACTGGTCGGCGGGTTTAGCGGGCGTTGAAGTACTTGGCTTCGGGGTGGTGGACGACGAGGGCGTCGGTGGACTGCTCGGGGTGCAACTGCAACTCCTCGGACAGCTCGACGCCGATCCGTTCCGGCTCGAGCAGGTCGACCAGCTTGGCGCGGTCCTCCAGGTCCGGGCAGGCCGGGTAGCCGAAGGAGTAGCGGGAGCCGCGGTAGGCCTGGTCTCGGATCATGTCGTCCATCGCGCCGTCGTCGCCGGCCAGGCCGAGGTCGGACCGGATCCGGGCGTGCCACAGTTCGGCCAGCGCCTCGGTCAGCTGGACGCTCAGGCCGTGCAGCTCGAGGTAGTCCCGGTAGGCGTTCTTCTCGAACAGTTCCGCGGTCGCGCGGGACACCGCCGAACCCATCGTGACCAGGTGGAACGCGATCACGTCCGGCCCCTTGGCCACAGCCAGGTCGCGGTCGCGGAAGAAGTCGGCCAGGCAGAGGTACCGGCCGCGCCGTTGCCGCGGGAACGTGAAGCGGTGCAGCTCGGCGCCCGGGTCGGTGACCTCGCCGCCGGGGCGGAGCACGATCAGCTCGTCGCCGTCGCTGTAGCAGGGCCAGTAGCCGTACGTCACCGCGAACTCGGCGATCGAGTCGGTCTGGATGCGGTCCAGCCACATCCGCAGCCGCGGCCGGCCCTCGCGCTCCACCAGCTCCTCGTACGACTCGCCGTCGCGGGAGCCCTTCAGGCCCCACTGGCCCATGAACGTCGCCCGCTCGTCCAGGTAGCCGGCCACCTCGGCCAGCGCGATCCCCTTGACGATCCGCTCGCCCCAGAACGGCGGCGTGGGTACGTCCACGTCGCGGGCCACATCGGAGCGGGCGGGCAGCTCGACCCGCTCCTCCACCGCGACCGCGGACGCGGCCTTGGCCTTGACCCGTCGCTCCCTCGGGGCCGGCAGTGCGGCGCCCTCCTCGCCCCGCTTCACCGCCATCACGGCGTCCATCAGCCGCAGCCCCTCGAACGCGTCCCGGGCGTAGCGGACCTCGCCGTCGAACACCTGCCGCAGGTCCTCCTCGACGTAGGACCGGGTCAGCGCCGCACCGCCCAGCAGCACCGGGAAGTCCTTCGCCATGCCGCGGTTGTTCAGCTCCTCGAGGTTCTCCTTCATGATCACAGTCGACTTCACCAGCAGCCCGGACATGCCGATCGCGTCCGCCTTGTGCTGCTCGGCAGCCTCGATGATCGTGGTGATCGGTTGCTTGATGCCGAGGTTGACCACGGTGTAGCCGTTGTTGGTGAGGATGATGTCGACCAGGTTCTTGCCGATGTCGTGCACGTCGCCCTTGACCGTGGCCAGCACGATGGTGCCCTTGCCGGCGTCGTCGGTCTTGTCCAGGTGCGGCTCCAGGTAGGCCACGGCGGTCTTCATCACCTCGGCCGACTGCAGGACGAACGGCAGCTGCATCTCGCCGGAGCCGAACAGTTCGCCGACCACCTTCATGCCGGCCAGCAGGTCGTCGTTGATGATCGCCAGGCCGGGCTTCTCGGCCAGGGCAAGATCAAGATCATCGGCCAGGCCCTTGCCCTCGCCGTCGATGATCCGCCGCTTCAGCCGCTCGGTGACCGGCAGCTTGGCCAGCTCGGCCGCCCGCTCGGCCCGGGTGTCGGCCATCTTCACGCCGGAGAAGATCTCCAGGTAGCGCTGCAGCGGATCGTAGTCCTCCCGGCGCCGGTCGTACACAAGATCAAGAGCGACTTCCCGTTGTTCGTCAGGGATCCGGGCCATCGGCATGATCTTGGCCGCATGCACGATCGCCGAGTCCAGACCGGCCTCGACGCACTCGTGCAGGAAGACGGAGTTGAGCACCACCCGGGCGGCCGGGCTGAGCCCGAACGAGATGTTGGACAGGCCGAGCGTGGTCTGCACCTCCGGGTAGAGCCGCTTCACCTCCCGGATCGCCTCAATCGTCTCGATCCCGTCCCGCCGGGTCTCCTCCTGGCCGGTGGCGATCGGGAAGGTCAGGCAGTCGATCACGATGTCGGAGGTCTTCAGGCCCCAGTTGCCGGTCAGGTCCTCGATCAGCCGCTTCGCGACCCGTACCTTCCACTCCCGGGTCCGAGCCTGGCCCTCCTCGTCGATGGTCAGCGCCATCACCGCGGCGCCGTGCTCGACCACGAGTTCCATGATCTTGGTGAACCGGGAGTCCGGCCCGTCGCCGTCCTCGTAGTTCACCGAGTTGATCACCGCGCGGCCGGCCAGGCACTCCAGCCCGGCCTGCAGCACCGCCGGCTCGGTGGAGTCGATCACGATCGGCAGGGTCGAGGCGGTGGCCACCCGGAACGCGAGCTCGCGCATGTCGGCGGCGCCGTCCCGGCCGACGTAGTCGACGTTGAGGTCCAGCAGGTGCGCGCCGTCGCGGATCTGGGACCGGGCGATCTCGACGCAGTCGTCCCAGCGCTCCTCGAGCAGGGCCTCGCGGAACGCCTTCGAGCCGTTGGCGTTGGTCCGCTCGCCGATCGACAGATAACTGGTGTCCTGCCGGAACGGCACCTCGGCGTACAACGACGCGGACGCGGCGACCGGCTGCGGGGTCCGCTCCTGGACCGGCCTGGAATGGAGCCGATCCACGACGTGCCGCAGGTGCTCCGGCGTCGTGCCGCAACAGCCGCCGATCAGCCCCAAACCGAACTCGCCGGCGAACTGTTCCAGCGCGTCGGCCAGCTCGACCGGCGTCAGCGGGTAGCGGGCACCGTCGGCGGTCAGCTCCGGCAGGCCGGCGTTGGGCATGCAGGCCACGCCGATCCGGGCGTGCCGGGACAGGTGCCGCAGGTGCTCGCTCATCTCGGCCGGGCCGGTCGCGCAGTTGAGCCCGATCAGGTCGATCCCGAGCGGCTCCAGCGAGGTCAGGGCGGCACCGATCTCGGTCCCGAGCAGCATCGTCCCGGTGGTCTCGACGGTGACGTTGACGATGATCGGAACGTCCCGCCCGGCCACCTCCCGGGCCCGCTTCGCCGCGACGGTCGCGGCCTTGGTCTGCAGCAGGTCCTGCGACGTCTCGATCAGCACGCCGTCGATCCCGCCGGCCAGCATCGCCTCGACCTGCCGCTGGTAGGCGTCCCGCAGCTTCGCGTACGTGACGTGGCCGAGGGTCGGCAGCTTGGTGCCGGGGCCGACGCTGCCGAGGACGTACCGGGGGCGGTCGGGGGTGGCGTACCGGTCGGCGGCGCGGCGGGCGATCCGGGCGCCGGCCTCGGCCAGCTCCTCGATCCGCTCCGGGATGTCGTACTCGCCGAGGGCGGAGAGGTTGGTGCCGAACGTGTTCGTCTCGACCGCGTCCACGCCGACCTCGAAGTAGGCCGCGTGGATCGCCTCGACGACGTCCGGCCGGGTCACGTTGAGGATCTCGTTGCAGCCCTCGAGCTGGTCGAAATCGTCGAGCGACAGGTCGTACGCCTGCAACATCGTGCCCATCGCGCCGTCGGCGATCACGACCCGCTCGGCGAGCGCGGTTCGAAGGTCCGGGTTGGCTGCGCTGTACGAACTCACCGACCGAGGATAGCGACGACCGATGAACAGTCGGGGGACCCGGTCACCAGTCGAGAGACGTAGGGTTGTCCCTGTGCCGGATCCCTCCCCCGAATCAGCCGCCGCGACCGTCGACCTGCGCGGGCTGAACGAGCCCTTCGCGGTGATCGCGTTCCAGGGCTGGAACGACGCGGGCAACGCCGCCTCGGACACCGTGCAGCGGCTCGCCGAGATCACCGACGCCAAGCTCGGGTACGAGATCGACGGCGAGGACTTCTACGACTTCCAGGTGAACCGGCCGGAGGTGCACCTCGACGACGACGGTGTCCGCCGGCTGACCTGGCCGGTCACCCAGGTCAAGGCGGGCCGGCTGTCCGACGGGCGGGACGTGGTGCTGATCGACGGCTACGAGCCGAACATGCGCTGGCGTCAGTTCTGCACGCTGATCACGTCGGCCCTGGAATCGGCCGGCGTGCGCCGCGTCTTCCTGCTCGGCGCGCTGCTCGCCGACACGCCGCACACCCGGCCCATCCCGGTGGGGCAGACCGCGAACGACCCGGCGACGGCGGAGCGGCTAGGCCTGGAGATGTCGACGTACGAGGGTCCGACCGGCATCGTCGGCGTGCTCGGCGACGCGCTGACCCGGGCCGGCACCGAGGTGGTCACGCTGTGGGCGGCGGTGCCGCACTACGTGTCCCGGACGCCCTGCCCCAAGGCGACGCTGGCGCTGCTGTCGAAGCTGGAGTCGACGCTCGACGTACCACTTGATCATGGCGACCTGCCCGAGCTGTCCCGGGCCTGGGAACGAGGCGTCGACCAACTCGCCGAGTCCGACGACGAGATCGCCGAATACGTCCAGACGCTGGAGCAGCAGCGCGACGAAACCGAACTGCCCGAAGCCTCCGGCGAGGCGATCGCCGCCGAGTTCGAGCGCTACCTCCGCCGCCGCGAGTCGTAGGCCCGGCCCGTACGCAGTCGTGCGAGTCACAGGCGTCACAGGGGGCTGCCAGTTTTTCACGTTACGTGAAAACCGGCAGGGTGATGATCACCGGGAGTGCGCGGCGTGAGCGGAAGCCTCGCTGCGCAGCGTGTTGACCATCGCGTCCGGGTCGTCGGCGCCGAAGACGGCGGAGCCCGCGACGAAGGTGTCGGCGCCGGCCTCGGCGCAGCGGGCGATCGTGTCCGCCGAGATGCCGCCGTCGACCTCGAGCCAGATGTCGGCGCCGGTGGCGTCCAGGAGTTCGCGGGTCCGGCGCAGCTTCGGCAGCATCACGTCGAGGAACTTCTGGCCGCCGAAGCCGGGCTCGACGGTCATGATCAAGATCAGGTCCAGTTCGCCGAGCAGGTCGGCGTACGGCTCGATCGGGGTGGCCGGCCGCAGTGCCATCCCGGCCCGGGCGCCACGGGCGCGCAGTTCGCGGGCCAAGCGGACCGGGGCCGAGGATGCCTCGACGTGGAACGTGACCGACTCCGCTCCGGCCTCGGCGTAGGACGGTGCCCAGCGGTCCGGTTCCTCGATCATCAGATGGATGTCGAGCAGCTTGTCGGTCGCCTTGCGCAGCGACTCGACCACCGGCAGCCCGAGCGTGAGATTCGGTACGAACCGGTAGTCCATCACGTCGACATGGATGCCGTCCGCGCTGCCCACCGCCGCGATCTCGGACTGCAGGTTAGCGAAGTCGGCCGACAGCAGGCTCGGCATGATCTTGATTCCCACGGCCCGCACTCTACTGACCGAAATCCAGCGGACTTTCCGGCCCAGGCCCGGTTCGGGCCGATTTCTCGCCGAGTGCGCTGGATTTCGGTCAGCCGACCCGCAGATAGGCCGCGAACATCGCATCCGTCTGGTGCCGGTGCGGCCAGAGTTGGAGGTACGGACCGACGGCGGAGTCCGGCAGCACCGGCAGCCCGGCGCCGGACAGGACCGTCGCCGCGTCGACGACCGTCACCCCGCGCCGTTGCGCAAGTACGGCCTCGACCACCTCGACGGTCTCGCGCCGGTGCGGCGAGCAGGTCACGTAGCCGACCAGGCCGCCCGGCCGGGCCGCATCCAGGGCCGAGCCGAGCAGGGCGCGCTGCAGCGGCACCAGCTGGTCCAGCGCCGCCGGGTCCCGCCGCCAGCGCGATTCGGGCCGGCGGCGCAGGGAGCCGAGGCCGGTGCACGGGACGTCGGCGAGCACCCGCTCGAACCGCCCGTTGGGCCAAGGTGGCGTGGTGCCGTCGGCGACGATCACGTCGACCGAGTCGAAGGCCCGGACCGCCGAGCGGACCAGGTCGGCCCGGTGCCGGCTCAGTTCGACCGCGAGCAGCCGGGCGCCCACGGCCTTGGCCAGCCCGGCCAGCAGGGCCGACTTCCCGCCCGGCCCGGCGCACAGGTCGAGCCAGGGACCCGACACGTCCTCTGAGCCTGTCGAAGGGCGAGGCAGGATCGGGCCTGGCCCTTCGACAGGCTCAGGGCGCGTTTCGACAAGCTCAGTGCGCGTTGGGCTCCACTGGCCCAGGGCCGCCGCGACGAGTTGCGAGCCTTCGTCCTGGACGCCCGCCCTCCCCTGTCGTACGGCAGCGAGGTCGGATGGCGAGCCGTGCCAGGTCGCGGCAAAAGGCGACCAACGGCCCGGTCCGGCGCCGGCGTCGAGCAGCTCCGACAGGTCCGCCAGCCCCGGCCGTACGGCGAGGGTCACGGCCGCCGGATCGTTGTTCGCCAACAGGGCCGGCTCCAGCTCGTCCTCGTCCAGAACCTCGGCATACGCGTCGACGATCCACGGCGGGTGGGCGGTGCGGACCGCCAGCGCCTCCCGCGGCGACAGGTCCCGGCCGAGCCAGTTGGTCCAGCCGGCATAGGTATCCACGGCGACCTTGCGCAGCACGGCGTTGACCAGTCCGGTGATCTTGGGCCCGGCCACCTCCCGGGCCAGTTCGACCGTGGTACCGACGGCGGCGTGCCTGGGCACCCGCATGGACAGGAGCTGGTGGGCTCCCAGCCGGAGCAGCACCAGCACCGGCCGGTCCAGCCGGTCAAGATCACGACCGGACGCGGACGCGAGGATCAGGTCGTAGGTGCCGGCGAGCCGGCTGGTGCCCGCGACCAGCTCGGTGGCGAACGCCGCGTCGCGCTGGTCCAGCGCACGTTCGGCGAACAGCCGGTTCATGATCAAGTTCGCGTACGCGCCCTCGGTCTCCACGGCCAGCAGCGCGTCGAACGCGGCCCGGCGCGCCGGATCGCGCGGCGGCTTGCTGGGCCGGCCGCCGGCCATGATCAGCCGAGCTTGTCGTCGGCGGCGAACGTGACACCGCGGGCCCAGTCGGCGGCCCGCATCGGCTTCTTGCCCTGCGCCTGCACCTGGCCGAGGTCGAGCGCACCGGCGCCGGTGCCGACGACGACCGCCTTCTTGGTCACCCGCAACTCGCCCGGGGCCAGCCTGTCCTCGTCCACCGGGGTCGCGGAGTTGATCTTGAACCGGTCCCCGCGGAACGTGGTCCAGGCCCCCGGCGCGGGCTGGCAGCCGCGCACCTGCCGGTCCAGTTCGACGGCGGTCCGCTGCCAGTCCAGCTGCCCGTCCTCGACGGTGAGCTTGGCGGCGTAGCTCTCGCCGGTCTCCGGCTGCGGCGTCGCGACGGCGGTGCCGGCGGCGAGCGCATCCATGGTGGCGACGAGCAGCCCGGCGCCGCGCTCGGCCAGCCGCCCGAGCAGGTCGCCGGCGGTGTCGGTCGGCCCGATCGGTTCGGTGATCGCGTCGAACACCGGCCCGGCGTCGAGCTCCTTGACGATCCGGAACGTGCACGCCCCGGTCTCCTGGTCGCCGGCCAGCACCGCATGCTGCACCGGGGCGGCGCCGCGCCACGCCGGCAGCAGCGAGAAGTGCAGGTTGACCCAGCCGTGCGGCGGGATGTCGAGCAGCCGTTGCGGCAGCAGCGCCCCGTACGCGACGACCGGGCAGCAGTCCGGCGCCAGCTCTGTCAGCCGCTGCACCAGCGCCGGGTCCTTCGCCCGCTCCGGCTTCAGCGTCTCCAGCCCGAGCTCAGCGGCGCGGGCGGCGACCGGGCTCGGGTGCAGCGTCCGGCCCCGACCGCTCGGCGCATCCGGCCGGGTGATCACCGCCACCACCTCGTGATCGGATTCGACCAGGGCGTTCAGGGCGGGGAGGGCCACTTCCGGGGTTCCGGCGAAGACGAGACGCACAAGCGGAGAGTGTATAAGCTGCCCGCTTGCCATGACTGACATCAGCGAGTTCATCGCGCGGCAGCCGTTCGTCGTCGCCCACCGGTGCGGCGGCGGCCGTTGGCCCGAGTTCTCGGTACGGGGCGTCCGCGGGTCCGTCGACCTCGGCGTCCGGGCCCTCGAGGTCAGCGTCTACACCGCCGCCACCGGCGAATGGGTGTGCTCCCACGATCGGTCGACGGTGCGCGCCACCGGGGTCGACCTCGACATCCCGACCACGCCGTGGGCCGAGCTGCGGCGCCTGCGCAGCCGGGCCGACCACACCTCCGATCCGGGCCAGGACCCGACGCCGCTGCTGTTGCTGACCGACCTGATCGAGGCCTGTCCGCCGAACCAGCTCCTGTTCCTCGATCACAAGGAGACCTCGGGCGGGCGCGGAGAGACCGACCAGGAGGCGGTGGGCCGCGAGCAAAGACTGCTCGACTTCCTCGACAGCATCCCAGGCCTGGCCGAGCGAGTCGTCTGGAAGGTGTTCGCCCCCGCCGAGGAGTCCCGGCGGCGGGCCGCCGAGCGCGGCTACCCGTCCTGGGGCATCCACTACTCGGCGACCCTGGACCAGCACATCCGGGACGCCAAGCGGTTCGATCTGCTCGGGTTGGAGTGGGACGCGCCGGAACCGGCCTGGCGGGCGATCACCGCCCTCGGCCGGCCGGTGATCGGCCACATCGTCGCCTCCCGGCAGCAGGGCGAGGTCGCCCTGGGCCGCGGCGCGGCCGGGCTGATGGCCTCGACGCCGGCAGACTTCGCGGACCTGCTCCCCGCCTCGGGCCGAGGGGTCAGTCGATGATCTGAGGGTCGACCCGAAGCCGGAGCCCACCCTCGCTCTTGCGGGCACTCCTGATCGCGGCGACCTCCTTCGCGGCTCGGGCCAGCCGGTCGCCGAACGCGCGCGGGCCGCGCAGGGTGAGCCGCCAGACCGGTTCGTCGGCGTCGGCCAGCCGGGACTGCTCAGGCAGCTCGACCGGGCCGAGCAGCTCGGTGCCGTCCGGCAGCTGGGCCAGCGCGACGAACTCGTCCAGCGCCTCCCGCCGTCCCTCGGCGGTGATCAACTTCACCGCGGGCGGGAAGTGCGCCTCGCCGCGTTCGGCCAGCTCGCGGGCGGCGAACCCGGCCGCGTCCAGCCGGACCAGCGCCTGCAGCGCCCGGCCGGAGCTCTCCCCCACGGCGAGCACGGTGCCGCCGTCACCGCCGGGCCGGACCAGCGCGGTCGCGTTGAACCAGCGGCGCAGCGCCTCCTCCGCCGCGCGCAGGTCCGGCCGCAGCAGCAGGATCGAGGTGTCCAGCAGCAGGGCCGCCGCGTACCCGTCGCTGGCGTACGGCTCCGCGCCCGGAGTGGTGACGACGATCGCCGAGTCCGGCCCGACCTCGCTCAGCACGGACCCGCCGGCGGACCGCCGGACCGGGGTCTGGCTGAACGCCCGGCCCAATTCCTCGGCGGTACGTTCAGCGCCGACGACCGGGGCCCGGAGCCGCCGACCGCCGCAGATCGGGCAGGCCCAGTCGGCCTGCAGACGGCCGCACCAGGTGCAGGACGCCGGCTGATCGCCCGGCCCCTGCCGGGTCGGCCCACCGCAGAACTGGCACCGGACCGGTTCCCGGCAGGTCTGGCAGATCAGGGCCAGCAGATAGCCGGCCCGCGGCACCTGGACCAGCACCGGTCCCTGGGTGAGCCCGGTCCGGATCACCTCGAACGCCTCCCGCGGCAGCCGCAGAGCCCGGGCCAGCGGGTCGCGTTCCAGCCGGGAGTCGCTGTCCGCGGTGACCTTGACCCGCGGCGCCAGCCGGCGCAGCGACGTACGCTCCAACGCCACCTCGTGCGCCCAGCCGGACTCCAGCCAGGACTGCACCTCGACGCTGCGCCCGTACGAGGCGACCAGGACGGCACACGGCTCCGTCACGGCCCGCAGGGCGAGCACATCTCGGGTGTGCGGGTACGGCGCGCGCTGCTCGGACAGCAGGTCGTCGCCGTCGTCCCAGACCCCGACCAGGCCGAGGTCCCGTACCGGAGCGAAGGCGGCGGCGCGAGTGCCGATCACCACCGGGACGTCGCCGCGCAGCGCGGCCAGGAAGGAGCGGTAGCGCGCCGACGGGCCGAGTTCCGCGGTCAACTGGACGAACGACCGCTCGCCGAGCCGCTCGGCGCAAGCGGCGGCCAGCCGATCCAGGTCGCGCCGGTCCGGCACGATCAGGATGGCGCCGCGACCGCCGGCCACCGTGGCCGCGGCCGCCTCGGCGAACCCGGTCGCCCAGTCCCCGCTCGGATCGGTGCTCGGCGTCGGCCGCCACACCGCGCGCGGGTTCCGGCCGTCGCGGAGCGCGGCCAGCAGCCCGGGCCCGTCCGGGAACGTGGCCCAGATCGGATCGGGCTGGGGTGCCCCGGTCTGCCCCTCGACAGGCTCGGTGGCCGCTGAGCGGCGCGGTTCGGCCTCGGTCGCCGCATGCCTCGGCGGTACGGCGAGCCGCAGCACATCGGCGAAGCAGCCGGCATAGTGGTCGGCCACCCGGCGGATCAGCCGGGCCACCGCCGGCGTCAGCACCGGCTCGGCGGAGATGATCTTGTGCAGCGGCGCCAGGGTGCCGTCGTGCTCGGACGCGTCCAGCCGCTCCAGGATGAAGCCGTCCCGCAGCTTCCCCGCGAACCGGACCCGGACCCGCGCCCCCGGCACCGCGTCCTCGTGCTGGGCCGGCAGCACCCGGTAGTCGAACGGCCGATCGAGATGGCTCAGCGAGACGTCGACCGCGACCCGCGCGACCGGCCGCTCCGCCGCCTGGGCCGGCCGTTCACCCGTCGCGCCGCCGCGGGCCGGCTTCGCCGGGGCGGGGGCGGCCACATCGAGGGCCGGTTGCTGGGCGTCGGACACACCCGGATGATAGGGGGCGACCGCTGACAGAAGGCCAGAACGCTCCCTGAGCTTGTCGAAGGGCAGGCCGGATCTGGCTCGGCCCTTCGACCGGTTCAGGGAACTGAGGCGGGCTCAGCCCTTGACGGCCTTGGCCAGCGCCTCGGCGCGGTCGGTGCGCTCCCAGGTGACGCCGGGCAGGTCGCGACCGAAGTGGCCGTACGCGGCGACCTGGGCGTAGACCGGGTTCTTCAACTCCAGATCGCGGATGATCGCGGCCGGGCGCAGGTCGAACGTGGCCAGCACGGCCTGCTGGATCTGCTCCGTCGGGACCGCCTCGGTGCCGAAGGTCTCCACATAGAAGCCGACCGGCTGCGCCTTGCCGATCGCGTACGCGACCTGCACCTCGCACCGCTTCGCGAGGCCGGCGGCCACGACGTTCTTGGCCACCCAGCGCATCGCGTACGCGGCGGACCGGTCCACCTTCGACGGGTCCTTGCCGGAGAACGCGCCGCCACCGTGCCGGGCCATGCCGCCGTAGGTGTCGACGATGATCTTGCGGCCGGTCAGGCCGGCGTCGCCCATCGGGCCGCCGATCTCGAACCGGCCGGTCGGGTTGACCAGCAGCCGGAAGTCGCTCGAGTCGATCGCGTAGTCGTCCAGGACGGCCTCGACGACGTGCTTGCGGACGTCCGGGGTGAGCAGCCGGTCCAGGTCGATGTCGGCGGCGTGCTGGCTGGACACGACGACGGTCTCCAGCCGGGTCGGGCGGTCGCCGTCGTACTCGATGGTGACCTGGGTCTTCCCGTCCGGCCGCAGGTACGGCATCGTGCCCTCCTTGCGGACGGCGGACAGCCGCTCGGCCAGCCGGTGGGCCAGGTCGATCGGCAGCGGCATCAGGCTCGGGGTCTCGTCGCAGGCGTACCCGAACATCAGGCCCTGGTCGCCGGCGCCCTGCAGGTCGAGCTCGTCGACGGAGCTGCCGGTCCGCTTCTCGAACGCCGTGTCGACGCCCTGCGCGATGTCCGGGGACTGCTGACCGATCGCGATCTGAACGCCGCAGGAGGCGCCGTCGAAGCCCTTGGCCGAGGAGTCGTAGCCGATGCTGAGCACCCGGTCGCGGACGATCTTGGGGATCTCGACGTAGGCCTCCGTGGTGACCTCGCCGGCCACCACGACCAGCCCGGTGGTCACCAGGGTCTCCACCGCGACCCGGCTGTGCGGGTCCTCGGCGAGCATCGCGTCCAGCACCGAGTCGCTGATCTGGTCGGCGATCTTGTCCGGATGCCCTTCGGTCACCGACTCCGATGTGAAGAGCCGTCCAGCCATGTCATCTCCCTAGCGTGTGTCTCGTATCGGTGGGTTCGCCCCGCACCCTATCGTCGTGTACGAAGCTCCACGGCGATGTCCAGAACTCGGTGCGCCAACGTGTCCTTGGTCCCGGCCCAGGGGCCGTGCCGGCCGCCACCGTACTGGTCCGAGGTGAACACCGAGATCTCGCTCGTCGAACTCCCGAACACCTTCCCGCCGCTGACGTCGTTGATCACCAGCGCGTCGCAGCCCTTGCGGGCCAGCTTCGCGGCGCCGAGCTCGGCCAGCGTGGCGGTCTCGGTCGGCGTCTCGGCGGCGAACCCGATGATCACCTGGTCCGGGTCGGTCCGGTCCCGGACCAGCCCGGCCAGCACGTCGGTGGTCTGCCGCAACTCGAGTCGGAGGCCGTCGTCGCCGGACTTCTTGATCTTGGTCTGGCTCGCCTCGGCGGGCCGGAAGTCGGCCGGCGCGGCGGCCATGATCACGATGTCGGCGTCCTTGGCGGCCCGGGTCATCGCCTGGGCCAGGTCGCCGGTCGAGCCGATCCGGTCCAGGTCGATGCCGGGCGGCGGCGGCAGGTCCACGTTGGCCGCGACCAGCCGGACCTCAGCGCCGCGGAGCACCGCGGCCCGGGCCAGCGACCAGCCCATCCGGCCGGACGAGGCGTTGCCGAGGAAGCGGACCGGGTCCAGGTGTTCCCGGGTGCCGCCGGCGCTGACCGCGACCCGCAGGCCGGCCAGATCGCGCCGCGCTGCCCGTACGGCGAGGTCGGGATCGGCCAGGATGCCGAACGCGATCGAGGCCAGTTCTTCGGGATCGGGCAGTCGGCCGGGCCCGGAGTCGGCGCCGGTGAGCCGGCCGCTGTCCGGGTCGACGACCACCGAGCCGCGCTCGCGCAGCGTCGCCACGTTGTGCTGGGTCGCCGGGTGCAGCCACATCTCCGTGTGCATCGCCGGCGCGAAGACGACCGGGCAGCGGGCGGTGAGCATGATGTTGGTGAGCAGATCATCGGCCCGGCCGGTCGCGGCCCGCGCCAGCAGGTCGGCGGTGGCCGGAGCGATCAGGACCAGGTCGGCCTGCTGACCGAGCGCCACGTGCGGCACCCGGTGCGCGTCCTGCCAGACCTCGGTGCTGACCGGCCGCCCGGACAGGGCGGCCCAGGTGGCCTCACCGACGAACCGCAGCGCCGACTCGGTGGGCACGACCGTCACCTCGTGCCCGTCGGCCTTGAGCCGGCGCAACAGTTCGCACGCCTTGTAGGCGGCGATGCCGCCGGCCACACCCAAAAGGATCCGGCTCATCTCGGCACCTCTGGGTGTCGTCGGATCAGGCGGAGGCGGGGCCGTCGCCGAACGGCTCGTCGGTCACCTCGACCGGCGCGTCGCCCTCGCCGTCGATGTCGGTGCAGGTCAGTACGCCGGCGTTGACCTCGCGCAGCGCGATGGACAGCGGCTTCTCCTGGACCGAGGTCTCCACCAGCGGTCCGACGTTGTCCAGCAGACCCTCGCCCAGCTGCGAGTAGTAGGCGTTGATCTGGCGGGCCCGCTTGGCGGCGTAGAGCACCAGCTTGTACTTCGAGTCGGTGTGCTCGAGCAGCTCGTCGATCGGCGGGTTGGTGATGCCTTCGGGCGTGGCGGTGTTGGACAAGGTGGTCCCTCGATTGGTCTTCGGACGGGAGTTATCGGTCCGCCTGCGCGGACAGACCCAACAACACTACCAACTCGGCCACGGCCTGGTCGATTTCGGTGTTGACGACGACGTGGTCGAACTCGTCCACGGCCAGCATCTCGGCCCGGGCCGTGGTCAGCCGCCGCTCCCGTTCCGCAGCGGACTCGGTGCCCCGGCCGACCAGCCGGCGCACCATCTCGTCCCAGGACGGCGGCATCAGGAACACGTACTGGACGTCGGCGGGCTCGATCCCCCCGGCCGTTCGGCCGCAGGCCTGCTTCACCTGGCGGGCGCCCTGAAGGTCGATCTCCAGGATGGCCGGCCGGCCCGCCGCGAGCGCGGCCCGGACCGGCTCCCGCGGCGTGCCGTACCGATAGGAGTTGTGCACGACGGCCCACTCCAGCAAGGCGCCGTCGGCGATCAGCCGGTCGAACTCGGCGTCATCGACGAAGAGATAGTGGACCCCGTCGACCTCACCCGGCCGAGCCGGCCGGGTGGTCGCCGACACCGACACGAAGACCTCCGGCCGGGTCTCGCGCAGCCGGCCCACCACGGTGCCCTTGCCGACCGCGGTCGGTCCGGACAGCACGGTGAGACGCGGCCGCCGGCCGTCGTTCCCGGGTCCCGCAGCTGACCCGGTCACGATCCGTTGCGGCTGGAGCGGCTGGTCCGAGCCTCGAACTCGGCCAGCAGTCCGGTCGCCTGATGTCGGCCGAGCCCGCGTAACCGGCGGTTCGGCGCGATCTCCAGTCGATCCATGACTTGCGCGGCGCGGACGTCGCCCACCCGCGGCACACATTTCACGATGTCGACCACCTTGATCTGTGCGATCACGTCATCGCTCTCGGCCAGGCTCAACACCTCGGCCAGGGTCTGCTCGCCGGCCCGCAGGGCGCGTTTCACCTCGGCCCGGCGGCGCCGTGCTTCGGTGGCGGCGTGCCTGGCCTGCTCGCGCTGGGCGTCACTCAGCGGCGGAATGGTCACAATCCCCCTCGTCTCCAGGTTCGTTCGTCGGTACGGCAGCGCCGTCGCAACGGGCCCGTCCCGGCATGATCAACATCGCTGCGGCGTGATCAAGATCGGTGCGGCGGGCACTGCGGTGGGTCAGGGGGAAACCTATAGCAAGCCGCCCGCCGAGTTCACCCGACCCACCAGACCTGTAACACCCTTGTGTCATCGCTCCTGACCGGGCCGGAACGGGGCCGCGACGAACCTCTCGCGGCGGCCGGAAACCGCCGCTCCCCGACCGTCGTTCGCGCTCGGCCGGCGCCGACCCCGAGCGCCCGTTGATCATGTCGCCGAACGGACGCGTTGACCGGCAAACCGCCGCGACATCGAGGTCAATGCATCCGCTCGCTTGTGCAGGCAGTGTCGGCCAGCCGGGTAGCGCAATCCCGGGTTGACCAGCCCGGCCCGATCGGGTCCGGAATCTCGGGCGGCGGGGTTCACACCGATGATCACTGCGGTCCGGGCCGGCAGCCGATGAGACCGCGGCGCGGCTCTTGCGGCTGGATCACGGACGGCGCCAGGACTTGCGGTCTGCCCCTGCCCTGCGGATCGCCCGCCGGATCGGTCCGGTCACGATCCCGGAACCGCCACCGCCCTCGGGGCTCCACTCCGCGACAGGCTCACCAACCGGCGGGCAGGCACCCCCATCGCCGGCCGGCCGTGCGGCCAGAAGTCACCCATCGAACTCGACCGCGACTGGCCCGGACCTCATGATCGACAACCGGAGGAGAAGGTCGCCCCTGCGGTCCCGACCCGGTGATCGACTGGTCACTTCTGCAGCGACACGCCGCAAAAACGCCTGCTTTTGTGACCGGTCGGCGGGGTTGTTAGGGGGTCAGGGCTGCGGTGGAGCGGTTGGCGAGGGACGTGGCGACGCGGCGCAGGGCGTCCGGGTCGGGGCCGGCGGAGAGGACCTCGCGGCTGGCCGAGGGCAGCACCAATGGAGTCGCGGCGCCGAAGATCGCCGGCAGGTGTTCCGGCTCGCCGCCCTGGGCACCGACGCCGGGCGCCAGGATCGATCCGTTCAGCCGGGTGAAGTCGAGGCCCGGCGGCTCGATGGTGGCGCCGACGACGAGGCCGACCGAGCCGAGCGGGGTGGCGCCGGCGTTGCGCGCGGCGGCCCAGTCGAGCACCGTCTCGGCGACGCTGAACCCGGCGGCGGTCCGGGCCCGCTGCTGGGCCGGGGCCTCCGGGTTGCTGGTCAACGCCAGCACGTAGAGGCCGCGGCCGTGCTGGTCGGCCAGGTCGGCGGTCGCCGCGAACGTCTCCACGCCGAGGTACGGGCTGACGGTGATGGCGTCCGCCGCCAGGGGCGAGCCGTCGGCCAGGTAGGCGGCGGCGTAGGCGTCCATGGTGGAGCCGATGTCGCCGCGCTTCACGTCCAGCAGCGAGATCGCGCCGGCCTGGGCGATGTCGGCCAGCACCAGTTCCAGGACGGCGATCCCGGCGGAGCCGTACGCCTCGAAGAAGGCCGACTGCGGCTTGAACACCGCCACCGTCTCGCCGAGCGCCTCGACCACGCCGCGGGCGAACCGCTCCAGGCCGGCGGCGTCGCGCGGCAGGTCCCAGCGGTCCAGCAGGCCGGGGTGCGGATCGACGCCGACGCACAGCGCGCCCCGTTCGCCGACCGCGGCTGTCAGTCGCTCCCCGTACGGTGCCGTCATGACGATTCCTCTCTCCGAGAGCCGGTCGCGATGGTGCGCCGGCCGCGCCCCACCAGGGTCCCGCTGCGCCGCTTGTCGATCGCCCGGATCAGCCCCGGGCCGGCATAGATGAAGCCGGTGTAGAGCTGCACCAGCGCGGCCCCGGCGTCGAACATCGCCCGCGCGTCGTCCGCGGTCATGATGCCGCCGACGCCGATCACGGGCAGCGTCGTGCGTTCGGTCAGGAACGCGACGACCGCGCGCGCCCGGCGGGTCAGCGGAGCGCCGGACAGCCCGCCCGTCTCGGCGGCCAGCCCGAGGTCGGCGTAGCGGATCCCGTCCCGGGCCAGCGTCGTGTTGGTCGCGATCAGGCCGCTGACGCCGCATTCGGTGCAGACGCCGAGCAGTTCCTCCAGCGCGTCCTCGGTGAGGTCGGGCGCGACCTTGACGAACACGGGCACCGGGCGGAAATGACCGGCGGACCGGATCGCGCTGAGCAGGTCCCGCAGTGCGCCGGCCTCCTGCAGCGTGCGCAGGCCCGGTGTGTTCGGGCTGGACACGTTGATCGCGACGTAGTCGGCGTGCGGCGCCAGCAGCCGGTAGGAGATCAGGTAGTCCTCGGTCGCCCGCTCCAGCGGCGTGATCTTGGTCTTGCCGAGCGAGATCCCGATCGGCATCCCGGCCACGCCGTTGCCCCGCCAGACGCCCGCCGTCACCAGCCGCCGGGCGAGCACCTCGGCACCGGCGTTGTTGAAGCCCATCCGGTTGATGATCGCTTCGCTCGCCGGCAGCCGGAACAGCCGGGGCCGGTCGTTGCCCGGCTGGGCGCCGGCGGTGACCGTGCCGAGTTCGGCGTGCGAGAAGCCGAGGGCCGACCAGGCCAGCACGGCCCGGCCGTCCTTGTCCATCCCGGCGGCGAGCCCGACCCGGCCCGGGAAGTCGATCCCGGCGACCCGGACCGGCTCGCCGCGGCGGTCCAGCGCCAGCCGGACCAGGCGGCGCAGCACCGGTGAGGCGCCGACGCGTTCGATCATGGCCAGGGTGCGCTCGTGCACAGCCTCGGCGTCGCCGCCCGCCATCGAGAACAGCACCGGCCGCACCAGCCGCCGGTAGAGCATGCTCACCGATCCAGCTCGGCCGACCAGGACTGCAGCGAGCGCACCGAGAGGATGCCGGTGCGGACCGACTCGATCCCCTGCACCGCCGCGGCCAGGCCCTGCACCGTGGTCACGCACGGGATGTTGCGGAGCACGGCCGCGGTGCGGATCTCGTACCCGTCGTAGCGCGGCCGGCCGTCCTCGCTCAGCCCGTGCGGCGTGTTGAAGATCAGGTCGACCTCGCCGTCCAGGATCGCCTGGACGATCGTCTTCTCGCCGTTCGGACCGGGGCCCTGGGTGTGCTTGCGGACCGAGGTGACGGCGACGCCGTGCCGGCTCAGCATGGACGCGGTGCCGGTCGTGGCCAGAATGTGAAAGCCCAGGTCGGCCAGCCGCTTCACCGGGAAGATCACGTGCCGTTTGTCCCGGTTGGCCACCGAGACGAACACGGTGCCCTTGGTCGGCAGCGGCCCGAACGCGGCCACCTGGCTCTTCGCGAACGCGGTGCCGAAGTCGTGGTCGAGGCCCATCACCTCGCCGGTGGACTTCATCTCCGGGCCGAGGATGGTGTCGACTGAGATCCCTTCGACGGTACGGAAGCGGTTGAACGGCATCACCGCTTCCTTGACCGCGATCGCCCCGCCCGGCCGGTCCACGCTGCCGTCACCCTCGCGCCGGAGCAGGCCCTCACCGCGCAGGTCGGCGACGGTGGCGCCGAGCATGATCCGGGCCGCCGCCTTGGCCAGCTGGGTGCCGGTCGCCTTGGACACGAACGGGACCGTCCGGGACGCCCGCGGGTTCGCCTCCAGGACGTAGAGCGTGTCGCCGGCGAGGGCGTACTGGATGTTGATCAGGCCACGCACCCCGACGCCGCGGGCGATCGCCTCGGTCGAGGTCCGGATCCGTTCCATCACGGCCGCGCCGAGGGTGATCGGCGGCAGCGCGCAGGCCGAGTCGCCGGAGTGCACGCCGGCCTCCTCGATGTGCTCCATCACGCCGCCCAGATAGAGATCAGTGCCGTCGTAGAGGGCGTCGACGTCGATCTCCACCGCGTCGTCGAGGAACCGGTCGACCAGCACCGGGTGGGCCGGCGACACCTCGGTCGCCCGGGCGATGTAGGAGCCGAGCGAGGCCTCGTCGTAGACGATCTCCATGCCCCGGCCGCCGAGCACGTACGAGGGACGCACCAGCACCGGGTAGCCGATCTCGTCGGCGACCCGTTTCGCCTCGGTGAAGGAACGGGCCAGGCCGTGCTTCGGCGCCGGCAGGTCGGCCGCTGCGAGCACCTCGCCGAACGCGCCGCGTTCCTCGGCCAGGTGGATCGCCTCCGGGCTGGTCCCGACGATCGGCACCCCGGCGTCCTTGAGCGCCTGGGCCAGCCGGAGCGGGGTCTGGCCGCCGAGCTGGACGATCACGCCGGCGATCGGGCCGGCCAGCGCCTCGGCGTGGACGACCTCGAGGACGTCCTCGCAGGTGAGCGGCTCGAAGTAGAGCCGGTCCGAGGTGTCGTAGTCGGTCGACACGGTCTCCGGGTTGCAGTTGACCATGATCGTCTCGTAGCCGGCCTCGGACAGCGCCATCGACGCGTGCACGCAGGAGTAGTCGAACTCGATCCCCTGCCCGATCCGGTTCGGCCCGCTGCCCAAGATCAACACCGCCGGCTTGGTCCGCGGTGCGACCTCGTTCTCGAAGTCGTACGAGCTGTAGTGGTACGGCGTCCGGGCGGCGAACTCGGCGGCACAGGTGTCGACGGTCTTGTAGACCGGCCGGACCCCGAGCGCCCAGCGGACCCCGCGGACCACGTCCTCGCTGAGCCGGCGCAGCGCCGCCAGCTGGGCGTCGGAGAAGCCGTGTCGCTTGGCCAGCAGGATCAACTCCGGCGTCAGCTCGGGCGCGTTCTTGATCGTCTCGGCGAGCTCGGTGAGCAAGATCAACTGGTCGATGAACCAGGGATCGATCTTGGTCGACTCGTGCACCTGTTCCAGCGTCGCGCCGGCCCGAAGGGCCTTGATCACCAGGCCGAGCCGGCCGTCGTGCGGCCGGGCGGCGCGCTCCAGCAGGTCATCGACCGGCTCGGTCACCGGGTTGGCGAAGTCGAACGGCGCCCGGGTGTCTTCCAGGCTGCGCAGCGCCTTGCCGAGCGCCTCGGTGAAGTTCCGGCCGATCGCCATCGCCTCGCCGACGCTCTTCATGTGCGTGGTCAGGGTGGAGTCGGCGGACGGGAACTTCTCGAACGCGAACCGCGGGATCTTGACCACGACGTAGTCCAGGGTCGGCTCGAACGAGGCAGGCGTCTCCTGGGTGATGTCGTTGGGGATCTCGTCCAGCGTGTAGCCGATGGCCAGCTTGGCGGCGATCTTGGCGATCGGGAACCCGGTCGCCTTGGACGCCAGCGCACTGGACCTCGACACCCGCGGGTTCATCTCGATCACGATCATCCGGCCGTCCTCCGGGTTGATCGCGAACTGGATGTTGCAGCCGCCGGTGTCGACGCCGACGTCGCGGATGATCCCGATCGCGACGTCGCGCATCCGCTGGTACTCGCGGTCGGTCAGCGTCATCGCCGGCGCGACGGTGATCGAATCGCCGGTGTGCACGCCCATCGGGTCGAGGTTCTCGATCGAGCAGACGATCACCACGTTGTCGCTGGAGTCCCGCATCACCTCCAGCTCGTACTCCTTCCAACCCAGGATCGATTCCTCGATCAGCACCTCGGTGGTCGGGCTGGCGGACAGGCCGGCGCCGGCGATCCGGCGAAGATCATGCTCGTCGTGGGCGAAGCCGGAGCCGACGCCGCCCATGGTGAAGCTGGGCCGCACCACCAGCGGGTAACCAAGATCATCCGCGGCCGCCAGCACGTCGTCCATCGAGTGGCAGATGATGCTGCGGGCCACCTCGCCCGGCCCGCCGGCGATCCCGGTCAGGCCCTCGACGATCGTCTTGAACGTCTCCCGGTTCTCGCCGCGCTGGATCGCCTCGACCGAGGCGCCGATCAGCTCGACGCCGTACTGCTTGAGCACCCCGCGCTCGTGCAGGGCGATCGCCGTGTTCAGCGCGGTCTGGCCGCCCAGCGTGGCCAGCAGTGCGTCCGGCCGCTCCTTGGCGATCACCTGCTCCACGTACTCGGGCGTGATCGGCTCGACGTAGGTCGCGTCGGCGAACTCCGGGTCGGTCATGATCGTCGCCGGGTTCGAGTTGACCAAGATCACCCGGAAGCCCTCGGCCTGGAGCACCCGGCAGGCCTGGGTGCCGGAGTAGTCGAACTCGCAGGCCTGGCCGATCACGATCGGGCCGGAGCCGATCACCAGGATCGACGAGATGTCGTTCCGCCGCGGCATCAGTGATCACCTCCAGCCTTGCGTTCCATCACTTCGATGAACCGGTCGAACAGGTAGTCGGCGTCGTGCGGGCCGGCCGCCGCCTCCGGGTGGTACTGCACCGAGAAGGCGATCAGGTTGCCGTCCGCGTCGGTCAGCTGGACGCCCTCGACGACCTGGTCGTTCAGGCAGAGGTGGCTCACCGACGCCATGCCGTACGGAGTCTCGCGGACCTCGTCCGGGTCCGCCTCGACGGCGAACCCGTGGTTGTGCGCGGTGATCTCGACCCGCCGGGTGGTCAGGTCCATCACCGGCTGGTTGATCCCGCGGTGCCCGTACCCGAGCTTGTAGGTGCCGTAGCCCAGCGCCCGGCCGAACACCTGGTGGCCGAAGCAGATGCCGAAGTACGGCAGCTTGTCGGCCAGCGCCCGGCGCAGCAGTGCGATCGGCCCGGTCGCCGCGGAGGGGTCGCCGGGACCGTTGGAGAAGAAGACGCCGTCGGGCTGGAGCGCCAGCAGTTCGTCGTACGTGATCGTGGACGGGACCACGTGCACGTCGATGCCGCGTTCGGCCATCCGCTGCGGCGTCATCGCCTTGATGCCAAGATCGACGGCGGCGACCCGGAACCGGGCCTCGCCCTTGGCCTTGACCAGGTACGGCTCGGTCGCGGTCACCTCGTCGGCCAGGTGCGCGCCGTGCATCGATGGCGACGCCTTGACCCGTTCCAGCAGCTCGTCCGGCGTGGTACCGGTGCTCGAGATGCCGACCCGCATGGCTCCGCGCTCGCGCAGGTGACGGGTCAGCGCGCGGGTGTCGATGCCGCTGACGCCGACGACGCCCTGGGCCCGGAGTTCGTCGGTGAGGCTGCGCCGGGAGCGCCAGTTCGAGGGCACCCGGGCCGGGTCGCGGACCACGTACCCGGCGACCCAGATCTTGCCGGATTCGTCGTCCTCGTCGTTCCAGCCGGTGTTGCCGATGTGCGGCGCGGTCGCGATCACAACCTGACGGTGGTAGCTCGGGTCGGTCAGTGTCTCCTGGTAGCCGGACATCCCGGTCGAGAACACCGCCTCGCCGAAGGTCTCCCCCACCGCACCGAAGGCCCGGCCGCGGAAGGTGGTGCCGTCCTCGAGCACGAGGAGGGCCGGAGTGTCGGCTCCGGACTGTGGGTCTGCGGGCGCGCGCGAAGGCGATTCGGGCATGACCGTCCTTTCCTGCCTCACGGGACAGGTCTTAAAGGTTGGCGAGATCCGTAGCAGCGTATCAGTGGCACACCAGTGTCCTGCGTCACGCACGAGCCCGTATCCGGAAGTGATAGTTGCCCTATGAAAACAATCTGGATATAGTTTCATACGCTAAGTAACGATCCTGTCGGGAGCCGCCATCGTGTCCAGTTCTCCTTCCCGCCCCGAGGCGGACGTGCCCGACTCCGGAGCGCCGGAGCGGGCCGTCCCGGACCGGACCCCGATCGTCGAACTGCTCGAGACGCTCGGCCAACTGATCCGCACCGCGCGGGCGCTGAACCACCGGCAGACCGAGGAGATGGGCTTCAGCGGCACCCCGTTCGGCATCATCAAGCTGCTCGCCGACGGTGATCGGCGGCCGGGCGACCTGGCCGCGGAACTTCAGATCGCGCCGTCGGTGGTGTCCCGGGCCCTGGTGCCGCTGGAGCGCGACGGCCAGATCGAGCGCCGCCTCGACCCGGCCGACGCCCGCTCGTTCCGGCTGGCGCTGACCGAGGCCGGCCGGGCCCGACTGGCCCGCCGCCGCGAGCTGATCCAGGCCAGGATCGAGCGGCTGCTCGAGGACTGGCCCGCGGAGGACATCGCCACCATGACCACGCTGATGCGAAGGCTCGAGGCCACCATCCAGGCCCACGCCGACGAACTCCTGCAACCGCCGGCCGAACGCGCCGAGCCGCCGCCCCCGGCCCCGGCGCCACCGACGCCCGTCACTGCCCAGACCGTGCCGGCCTGATCGTCCGGCCGACGAACTCCTCACCAGAACGGAACTTCTCCACCCATGTCCTCCACCGCCGTTGCCGAGCAACGGACGCCGCAGCCGCAGGCGATGAGCCACCGCCGGATCCTGGAATCGCTGACCGGGATGCTGGCCGCACTGTTCACCGCGATGATCTCCTCCAACATCGTCGCGACCGCACTGCCGGTGATCATCGGTGATCTCAACGGCACCCAACGCCAGTACACCTGGGTGATCACCGCGTCGCTGCTGGCGACCACGGTGAGTACGCCGATCTGGGGCAAGCTGTCCGACCTGTTCAACAAGAAGCTGCTGATCCAGCTGTCGATCGGGATCTTCGTGATCGGCTCGGTGGCCGCCGGCTTCGCGACGACGGTGCCGTGGCTGATCGGGTTCCGGATCCTGCAGGGCCTCGGCATGGGCGGCCTGACCGCGCTGGTGCAGGCGATCATGGCCTCGATCATCGCGCCGCGGGAACGCGGTCGCTACGCCGGCTACATGGGTGCCGTGATGGCGGTCAGCACCGTCTCCGGCCCGCTGCTCGGCGGCTTCATCGTGGACAGCGCGCTCGGCTGGCGCTGGTGCTTCTTCGTCTGCGTACCGCTGGCGATCATCTCCCTGATCGTGCTGCAGCGGACGCTGCGGGTGCCGACGCTGCGGCGGCCGGTCAAGATCGACTACGCCGGCGCACTGTTGATCTCCGTCGGGGCCAGCCTGCCGCTGCTCTGGGTGACGTTCGCCGGCACCGAGTACGCCTGGTGGTCCTGGGAGACGCTGGCCTTCCTCGGCGGGACCGCGATCCTGATCACCGTCGCGATCATCGTCGAGCTGCGGGTCAAGGAGCCGCTGGTGCCGCTGCGGGTGCTCAGCAACCGGACCGCTGCGTTGATGATCATCGCCAGTGCTGCGGTCGGTATCGGGATGTTCGGCGGCGCCACCTTCCTCGGCCAGTATTTCCAGCTGGCCAAGGGCTACACGCCGACGCACGCCGGGTTGATGATCATCCCGCTGATGGTGGCGATGCTGATCTCCTCGACGATCTCCGGCCAGATCATCACCCGGACCGGACGCTGGAAGGGTCTCCTGATCGGCGGCGGCGTCCTGCTGGTCGCCGGCCTGGCCGGCTTCGGCACGATCACCCACACGACGCCGGACTGGCAGACCTGGGTCTACATGGCGCTGATGGGGCTCGGCATGGGCGCGATGATGCAGAACATCGTGCTCGCGGTGCAGAACACCATCGACGTCCGCGACATCGGGGCCGCCTCGGCCACGCTCGCCTTCTTCCGGACCCTCGGCGGCGCGATCGGCGTGTCGGTTCTGGGTGCCGTACTCGCCGCGCAGGTGAAGGACGACGTCACCGCGGGCCTGGCCAGCCACGGCATCCAGGTGCCGGGCGGCGGCGCCAACCTGACCCTGGACTTCTCCCGACTGCCGCCGGCGGCGCTGGAGATCGTCCGGGCCGCGTACGGTGACGCGACCGGGCACATCTTCCAGATCGCTGCGATCGTCGCCGTGGTCGCGCTGATCGCGGTCATCCTGGTCCGCGAGGTCCCGCTGCGGACCACGGTCGAGCTGGTCAAGCAGCCGGCCGCCGCGGAGTCCGACGGTCCCGCCCCGCGGATCGAGGGTGCCGCCGCCGAGGTCGCTGAGGTCGCGCCGGCCCAGCAGGTCGCCGCGGCCAACGGCGTCGCGCCGGTCCCCGTCGCTGCCGTACCTGCGACGGGCGACGAACCCCGGACCAAGCCTGCACCGGGGGCGGCAACGCCGTTCCTGCCCGAGGCGCTGGACGACCCGACCGAACGGATCTCGGTCGCCGCCCTCGACGTGCTGGCCGCGGCTCAGGCGAGTTCGCGGGACCAGGCGAAGGCCTCCGACGAGGCCGTCGAGAAGGTACGGAACGCACTGGACGAACTGGAGGGCCGGATCGACACCGCGATCGGCGACTTCCACCAGGCGCTGGCCACGGTCCGGGACAGCCTGGCCGAGCCGAACCCGGCGGCCTCGCTCGGCCGCGACGGCGTCGGCGGCAACGAGCTCCGGTCGTACGAGTACGGGCTGCTGGTGAACAGCCAGCGGACCGCGGACCGGGTCACGACGCAGGCCCAGCAGGACGCCGAGCGGATGCTCACCGAGGCGAAGACGGAGCTGGCCGACCTGGAAGGGCGGATCGAGCAGCTGCGCAAGGTCGAGGAGAAACTCCGCGACGGCGTCGGCGACCGGCTACGCGACGCTCCGTTGGGCTGATCCGCTCACATCAGTCCGGCGTCGGGGCCGGCTTGGTGGCGACGATCTTGCCGAGCAGGCCGTTGACGTAGGCGGGCGAATCGTCGGTGGACAGATCGCCCACCAGGGTCAGCGCCTCGGACACGGCGACCGAGTCGGGCACGTCCAGGTAGTCGATCTCCAGCACCGCCAGCCGGACCGTGTTGCGGTCGACCCGCGGCATCCGCTGCAGGCTCCAGCCGCCGGCCAGCGCGCCGGCGATCCGCTCGTCGATCTTGCTCGCGTGCGCGACCACGCCCTCGATCAGTTCCCGGGTGTAGTCGCGGACCGGCGGATCCGCGTCCGCGGTCCGCTCGGCCAGGGTCTCCAGCGGATCCCGGGCACGCAACTCCGACTCGAACAGGATGTCGAGCGCGCGTTTCCGGGCCTTGCTGCGTGCGGACATGGAGGCGATCAGCTGCCGACCCGGCCGAGGTACTCGCCCGTACGGGTGTCCACCTTGACCTTCTCGCCGTTGGTGACGAACAGCGGCACCTGCACCTGCAGGCCGGTCTCCAGCGTGGCCGGCTTGGTGCCGCCGGTGCTGCGGTCGCCCTGCAGGCCCGGCTCGGTGTAGGTGATCTCCAGCTCGACCGAGGCGGGCAGGTCGATGTAGAGCGGGTTGCCCTCGTGGATCGCGACCGTGGCGGTCTGCTCCTCGAGCAGGTAGTTCTTCGCATCGCCGACGACGGCGTCGGGGATCGACAGCTGCTCGTACGTGCTGAGGTCCATGAACACGAAGCCCGCACCGTCGTGGTACAGGTACTGCATGTCCCGCCGGTCGACCGTCGCCGTGTCCACCTTGGTGTCGGAGTTGAACGTCTTGTCGACGATCTTGCCGGAGAGGACGTTCTTCAGCTTGCTGCGCACCACGGTGTTGCCCTTGCCGGGTTTGTGATGCTGGAACCACAGCACGGTCCAGAGCTGGCCGTCCAGGTCGAGCACCATGCCGTTCTTCAGGTCGTTGGTTGAGACCACGCGCGTTCCTTCTTGTTCTCACGAGTAAAGGGGGCAAACCCGGGTGCGACCGGGCAGTGGGTCAGTCTAGCCTTGCCGCGTGATGCGTACCCAACTCTTGGCTCGGCAACCAGAGCTGCGGACCGAGCGACTGCGGTTGACCCAGCTCGGGCCGGACCACTTCGAGGCGGCGAACGTCGGGCTCGATGACGACGACGAGGGCCGCAAGCTCACCGGGACGCACGCCAGGTTCACCGAAGATCAGATCCGGGACTGGCTGGCCAAGCTGCCCGGCGCCCCGGACCGGGCCGACTGGGCGATCGTCCGGACCGACGACGAGAAGGTGATCGGTGAGGTCGTGCTGAACGACCTGGACGTCGACAACCAGTCGATGAACTACCGGATCTCCTTGTACGGCAGCACTTTCTACGGCCAGGGCTACGGCACCGAGGCCGGCCGCGCGGTGATCAACTTCGGCCTGGGGGTGCTCGGGCTGCACCGGATCAGCCTCGGCGTGTACGCGTTCAATCCGCGCGCCCAGGCCTCCTACGCCAAGCTCGGCTTCGTCCTGGAGGGCCGGCACCGCGACGCCCTCTACTGGGACGGCGAGTGGCACGACGAGTTGATCATGTCAGTCCTGGCCACCGATCCACGGCCCGCCTGACGGCCAGGCGCGGGATGCGTGCCTGGGAGAACAGCGCAGCCGCCTACGAGAGATCCTTCGCGCGTCTCTGCGCCGGCACGGTGGGCGACATTCTCCGTCGCAGCGGGCCGGGTGACCCGGGTCGACGGCTGCTGGACATCGGAACGGGTCCTGGCACGGTGGCGGCAGCCGCCCGAGACCGCGGCTACACGGTATTGGGATTGGACAGCGATCGTTCGATGATCGCCCTGGCCTTGCGCCGTCACCCTGGGATCGGCTTCGGCCGCGCCGCGATCCAGAGCCTGCCGTGCCGGGACCAGACCTTCGATGTGATCACGGCCAACTTCGTGATCAATCACGTACCGGACCCGCGCAGCGCCACGAGGGAACTGTTTCGAGCTGTCCGTTCCGGTGGGCGCTTTGTCGCCACGATCTGGACCTCACAGCCCGGACCGCTGAATCGGCTCTGGGACCAGGTCATGGCGCAAGCGGCGATCTCCCCTCGATCGGGGTCTCGGCTCCCACCCGAACTCGACTTCGAACGCACGGCGGAAGGCTTCGGTGGCCTCCTGGCCGAGGCCGGCTTCGAGCACGTCGATTGCCGGGAACTGCGATGGACATTCGAGATCCGGCCCGACGCTCTCTGGTCCGCGGTAGAGGCAGGAATCGCCGGTATCGGCCAGACCTTCTGCAGTCAGGACGCCGCGGGCCGGGAACGGATGCGGGCCGCCTACGCAGAGATCACGGCCACAGACCGGAGCGGCGTCCTGAAACTGCCGTCACTCGCTCTCATCGCCTCGGCCGACCGGGTGCGATAGCCGACGGTTCGATATGGCGACCCATCCGCTCTGGCGACCGTACTCCTCGGCGGCCAATGCCGTTCGGCAAGCCGAGCGGATCGCCCAGCGGCAGGTCCAGCCCGGTCCGTTGCAGGAGCACCAAGATCGTTGGGCGACGGAGTACGCCGCCCTGCGGCTGCTGATCAAGGACGCGATCCCGGACCAGGTCTTGGAAATCAGCCATGTCGGCTCGACCGCGGTGGCCGGACTGCTGGCCAAGCCGGTGATCGACATCGATCTGACCGTTCCCGACGCCGTCGACGAACTCGCCTACCTGGCGCGCCTGGAAGCGGTCGGGTTCCGGTTGATCTTTCGCGACGACATCGGCGGCGATGCTCATCGGCAGCTGACCTTCGGCGCGCCCAACGCCAATCTTCATGTGTGGAGTCCCGGCGCGGTGGAGCCTCAGCGCCATGCCCTGTTCGCCGCCTGGCTACGCGCACACCCGGCCGATCGGGATCGCTACGCCGCGGCGAAGCGCGCCGCCGCAGAGGGGGTGGGTGCTTCGCGGTACAACGACCTGAAGTCTGCCGTGGTCTACGACATCTACGAGCGAGCCTTCATCACGGATTCGGCTCACGGGCACGATCCGCGGCCTCGGCCCTAGCTCGGGCGAGCCCGGATAGGGTGCTGCGATGGTGCCGGCGTTGGAGCAGCCCGTTGACGTCCTGATCGCGACGGACCGGTGGGAGCCGAGTCCGCTGACCCCGGCCGGAGCCGGCTTCGGCTCGGGATCCGAACGGGTCGAACTTGATCATGAAAAGGGCGCGCTCACGGTCCGGCTGCGGTCGGCCGGCGAGGTCAGCCGACTGGTGTTGCGCTGGCCGTTCCCGCTGCCGCCGGACACGCTGGTGCTGGGCGACGCCTGGGAACGGACGTACGGCGACCAGGCCTGGCGGCCGGTCCCGACCGGCATCCTGCCCTGGTATTTCCTGGCCCGGACCGGCGACGCGACGATCGGTGTCGGCGTCCGGGTCCGTCCGGGCGCGTTCTGCTCCTGGCAGGTCAGCGACGGGGACCTGACTCTGCACCTGAACGTCCGCAACGGCGGCGCGCCCGTGCTGCTCGGTGATCGCGAGCTCGAGGCCGCCAAGATCGTCCAGGTCACCGGCGAGCCGGGCGAGTCGCCCTGGCTGGTGCACCAGCGGCTCTGTGCCGCGCTGTGCGACGACCCGATCCCGGCCCGCGGGCCGCTGGTCGGCGCCAACAACTGGTACTACGCGTACGGCAAGGACTTCGGGCCCGAGAACGTGATCGCCGACGCCCGTACGGTCGTCGAGTTGGCCGACGGTCATCCGGTGCGGCCGTACGGGGTCGTCGATGCCGGTTGGACCGAGGGCGGGGGCGCACCGGGCGGCCCGTGGACGCACGGCATCCCCGGGCTGTTCGACGACCTGCCCGGGCTCGCCGCGGCGATCCGCGCGGAGGGCGCCGAGCCGGGCATCTGGTTCCGTCCGGCGGCCCTGACGACGGTGTCCGATCCCGTACTGCTCCGCCCGGGACCGCGGCCGGTGCCCGAGCAGCCGCTCGATCTGAGCCGGCCCGAGGTGATCGACCTGGTCCGCGCCGACGTGGCCCGGCTGGTCGACTGGGGCTTCACGTTCCTCAAGCACGACTTCTCGACCTTCGACGTGTTCGCCCGTTGGGGACCCGAGCTGGGGTTGGAGCTGACCGACGGCGGCTGGTCCTTCGCCGACCGGTCGCTGACCAATGCCGAGCTGCTGGTCCGCTTCTACACCGCGATCCGGGAGGCGGCCGGCTCCGCGACCGTGCTCGGCTGCAACGTCGTCGGCCACCTCGCGGCCGGGCTGGTCGACGCTCAGCGGACCGGCGACGACACCTCCGGCCGGGAGTGGGACCGGACCCGGCAGATGGGCGTCAACACGCTCGCCTTCCGGCTGGCCCAGCACGGGCGATTCTTCACCCTGGACGCCGATTGCGTGCCGGCAACACCGCAGACCCCGTGGGAGAAGAACCGGCAGTTCCTCGATCTGGTCGCCCGGTCCGGCACGGCCCTCTTCGTCTCGGTCGATCCTCGGTCCCGTACCGAGGAGGTCGATCGCGACCTCAGCGCCGCGATCCGGCTCGCCCTCGATGGCGGCTCCCCCGGCGGCATCGAACCGCTGGACTGGCTGGCGACCGGTCATCCCGAACAATGGCGAGACGGCGATGCGGGCCTGATCTATCGCTGGTAGGCGTCAATCACTCCAGGGCTGCGCAGGTCCATCGAGCAGGATCGTCAGGGTCGCGGCACGGCCCGCGAGCAGGTGGCCGAGAGGGCGGCGGTCAACTCGTTGGGTGAGTTCTGGCGACGGCTTCTGGCGCCGTGCCATCCCGGTGCCGTACGACGAGCGGACCGAAGCCGACGGTCACGTGGTGCCGCCGCCCGGGTCGTCAACTCCCGTCGCCGACGACCGTTGGTAGATCCGCCGGACTCGATAGGGCCGGAAAGCCCAGCCGGCGCTCCGCTCGGCGTTCCCGCAACCCGACGGGCCATTGATTGAGGAACCACATCGCGCAGTGTGGCGACATGCCGACCCGGGCTGCACCAGCAAGTTCGTCGCTTCCGCCATCACCAACGAAGGCAACTCGACCCGGCGGCAACTCCAGTTCATCCAGGGCGATCTGAAAGATCGCCGCGGCCGGCTTCGCTACGCCAGCCTGATAGGAGAAGACCACGCAGTCAAACAGTGGTGCCAGCGGACTGGTCGCCCAGGCGGCAACCTCCTCGACGGAGCAGTTACTGACCAAACCCAACTTCAACCCTCTCGCACGGAGTCCGTTGAGGGCTTCCAGAACTCGACCGTCGACGGAGAGGAACGGCTTTGCTTTGGCCGCTAACCGTTCCGAGTAGAGCGCCTGGATCACTGCCGCGTCGGCCTCCCGTGCTGCGGTCGCACAGATCTCTCGCAACACGTCACGGAAGTCCACCACCCGGGTCATGCGCTCACTGTGGCGCGATTGCCAAACATGATCGAAGACCTCGTCCGAAACACCGAGACGAGAAGCCGGCGAAGGACCGGGCTTCCACTCCGGATCGAACTCGGTCACGAGCGTCTCGAACAAGTCGAAGACCACCGCACCACGATGTGTCACCGATCCGACTCCCCTCGCCTGGGCGAGATCACAGCTCTCGAGCCGGCTCACCTAGCCGGGGCACGGCATTCGTCCAGCAGGCGTGCGCGCAGCAGGATGACCCCAACGTATCGAGACAGCCAGGCTTGCTTGTGTGGGTAACGTTCTCGCGCTTCCTGGCTGAGTTGGGGTTCGAGGATTTCGTCGACGTAGAACCCAGCGCCAACAAGATCGTTGATCATGGTGGCGAAGGTTTCAGCTCGGTGGGTCAGAGTGACTTCGTCGTTCCAGCCCGCGCGGTAGGTGACAGGCGTGGACTGGTGGTAGGCCTCACCCAACGGGATGCCCTGCTGCTCTGCTCGTTCGACCGCGAACCGGATCGGATGAGCTCGTGCAATCACGAGACAACCGCCGGGCTGGAGCAGGCCGCGAATCGCCTTCAGCGTGGCATTGACATCTCGGGCGTAGCCGAGGGCCATCAACACCGTGATGACGTCGAACCGCCGCCCGATCAACGCAGGATGGGAGTCCAACTCGGAGAGGTCTCCTTGGTGCAGATG
Source organism: Microlunatus parietis (assembly GCF_013407955.1). Lineage (GTDB taxonomy): Bacteria > Actinomycetota > Actinomycetes > Propionibacteriales > Propionibacteriaceae > Microlunatus > Microlunatus parietis. Next base: position 400,653 of record NZ_JACCBU010000001.1, read on the forward strand.
CACGTCGAGACCGTCGGGCGGTGTGACGAACTGGCCGGCGACATCGATGCCGATCACACTGCTGGCGCCGCTGACGGCCATCTCAACAGCTTTCGAACCGTTGCCACAGCCCACATCAAGGACAGACCTGCCGCGCAGGTCGCCGATCAGCTGGCATTGAGCATCCCACTCCAGAAGTCGGTCCAATGAGTCTGGCTTCGCTCGCCCAGCCTCGTAATCGTCCAGCAGTCGCTTCCAGGCGTCGTTGCTCGTCACGAGATTCGAGGCTACCGACTTGGGATCCGTAAACCCTGGTGGGCTGCCTGAATCGCCCTAGGTGAGCAGGGGGCGTTGTCGAATCCTGGCGAGGATCCGGTTGTTGATCAAGGGTTTCTGATCACGATCAAGGTATTGGGGTGGGATCCACTCGGGAAGGCCGTCGGTGTTGATCCTGACCTGCCAGCCGCGGTCGAGGAAGTTGCGGTGGTGGTAGAGGCACAACAGGGTGAGGTTGCCGAGCACGGTTTCACCGCCGTGGGCCCAGGGCCTGACGTGGTGGCGTTCACACCACGCCGGTGCCCGGTCGCAGCCCGGGAACGAGCAGCCACCGTCGCGGGCGATCAGCGCGACGGTCTGGTGCTTGGTCGCGATCCGGCGGGTCCGGCCCAGTTCGAGCGGGATCCCGTGGCTGGTGAGGGCGATCGGGTAGAGCTCGGCCTCTCCGGCGAGCCGCATGATTTCGGCGACGGAGAGGACGGTGCCGTCGTTGGCGGTGCCCTGCCCGGACCGGGCCCGCCGATAGGTCGGAGGTTCGGGGCCCTGCTCGTCGGAGGAGGCTGTACGCGTTGGGCGGGGTTGCCAGGTGCCGCGAGTGCCGGGGCGGAGCGCGGCGAGAAGGGTGTCGGCGTCGATCGTGATCATCAACGCGGCCGGCGTCCCGCCGGACCCGGGAAGGTCCTCAGTGCGCAGCATTCGCGTGAACACCTCATCGACCGCATCGTGCAGGCGCTGTTCGTGGCTGCGCAGGTCGACCGCACCCCCACCGGCGGCCGCGTCCAGCCGCGGGTGCGCGAGGGGTTCCAGGACGGCCCGGACCTTGACGGCCGTTTCTGGGGTGAGCCGGAACTCGCCGGTCATCGCCCCCGAGGGGGTGGAACGCAGCCGGAAGAAGCGGCGGTCCTGGTGGAGTTGTTCGTCGGGTTCGGTGCCGTCGGGGTCGAGTGCATCGAGGTAGCGCTGGCTCAGCCGCCGCAATTCCTGTGGCCCGAACCGGGAGCAGTGCCCGACCAGTTCGGTCTCGACCTCGGCGACCTTCGTGGGGGCGACCTTCGCCGCCTCGAGGTGGTCCAACGTCTTGGTGACGATCACGGTCTGCTCGCCGGTGATCGCCCCGACCGCCATCGCCGCACCCACCGCGGGCCGCCACCGCGGGAGTGGCAGGCCGGTCATCGACCTACGCGGCCCGGCCGCTTCGGCCGCCCGCACTCGCCGGGCGGCTTCTTGTGGTCCGAGCAGGAAACGTCGTTCCAGCACCTTGATCATGGAGCGTTGACATTCCCGCTCGGGCACCCCGGCATCTCGGCACGCCGCGATCAAGTCCGCATCGACGGCGAGCAGCTGGTTCCGCACCAATTCGAGCTCAGCGAGCAGCTCGATCAGCTCGATCAGCCCAGCCGGGTCGTGATGATCAAGCCCACCCTGCCGCACCGCCGCCACCAATGCAGCCACGGCCATGCGGGCACCCTGGACTGCGGCACCGACGGGCGTCGCGGTGTCCAGGGTGGTCGTCGTCATGATCAGATTCTATCCGAACTGGTGTTCGAATGCAAGAGATTTCCCTTGTATCCAAGGGAATACAAGGTTCCGGACGGGGGGCAACGACGACTCGGCTTGGCCGACTCCCTAGGGCGTGTCGCCAAGATCATCGTCGGTAGGTGAGGATGCTGCCAGGGTTACCCTGCCCAGGAACGTGATCGCGTATTTGTCGACGCGGGTCGGGCTGCCTCGCCATTGCTTGAGCCGGTTGAAACCGCGCTCTGAACCGCCCCGGGGTGTCCGGAGGCTTCATTAGTTGGAGGATGAAGTCATGGCACGTCCGTCGAAGTATCCCCGCGAGGTGCGGGAGCGTGCGGTCCGGCTGGTCGCTGAGGCGCTGGAGCGCGGCGCTTACCCGTCCGAGTTCGAAGCGATCCGCACGATCGCGGACCAGCTCGGGATCGGGTCGGCCGAGACCGTCAGGAAGTGGGTCCGTCGGGCCGAAGTTGATCATGGTCAGCGGCCGGGGAAGACCAGCGAGGAAATCGCTGAGATCAAGGCGTTGAAGAAGGAGAACGCCGAGTTGCGCCGAGCGAACGAGATCCTCAAGAGCGCGTCGGCTTTCTTCGCGGCGGAGCTCGACCGCCCACCCAGGTACTGACCGTGTTCATCGACGAACACCGGGATCGGTTCGGGGTCGAGCCGATCTGTCGCGTGCTGACCGAGCACGGGATCAAGATCGCCCCGTCCACCTACTACGAGGCCCGTAACCGGCCGCCATCTCGGCGGGCGTTACGAGACACCGAGATCGTCGAGTTGATCAAGACCGCCCGGCAGCAGCGGTTCGTCGACGGGTTCGGTGCTCGGAAGCTGTGGCTGTATCTGCGCCGGCAGGGTCACGACGTGGCCCGGTGCACGGTCGAGCGCGTGATGGCACGCAATGGCTGGCAGGGCGCGCTGAGGGGCAAACAAGTCCGCACCACCACGCCGGATTCGCAGCACGCGCGATCGGCCGATCTGGTCGACCGGGACTTCACCGCGCCGGCGCCGAACCGGCTCTGGGTCGCCGATTTCACCTACGTCGCGACCTGGGCCGGCACCGTCTACGTCGCGTTCATCATCGACGTGTTCTCCCGGCTGATCGTCGGCTGGCGGGCCGCCACCACGATGACCACGAAACTCGTCCTGGACACCCTCGAACACGCGCTGTGGACCCGCCGCCAGACCGGGATCACCGACCTGACCGGCCTGGTCCACCACACCGACGCCGGCTCCCAATACACCTCGTTCGCCTTCACCAGCAGGCTGATCGAGGCCGGCGTCGACCCCTCCGTCGGCTCGGTGGGCGATGCCTACGACAACGCCCTGGCCGAGTCCCAGATCGGTCTCTACAAGACCGAAATGATCCGACGCTGCGGGCCTTGGCGCGATGTTGATCATGTCGAGATCGAGACCTTGCACTGGGTCCACTGGTTCAACCACGAACGCACCCACGAAGCCATCGACGACCTCACACCCATCGAGGTCGAAACCGCGTACTACGCTGCAAGAAACCGTCTCAGCCCGACCGGGTAGAGACACAACCCGAAGCGTCCGGAAAACCCGGGGCGATTCACTCGACGGCGTTGCGCTGCTTGTAGCGGTGCGGTGAGAACTGCGGCGGCCGGCCACCGGCACGGCCTTTGGCTGCTCGGGTCTGGGTCTGATCGATGCGTTCGGGGTGTGTGAGATCCGACGTGTCCGTAACGCCCGGCGGGTCGAGGGGTGGGTGTAGGCCTTGTCGGCAAGCAGCTACAGCCGGACACCGCCCTGGCCGTGGCGCCCCAGCTGGGCGCGGTAGGCGCGATTTTGGAGACACTCCCTAGCAGTAGTCGACCTGGCTGGCCAGCTTCCCGTCGCGGAACCGCAGAACGCCGCACACCTCGAGCAGGAACTCCTCGCCCCTGGCGGGCAGCAGGTCGGGAAGGATGCCAGCGCTCGTCCCCCGGTAGGTGTAGACGAGCGCGGCGGCGTCGCCGTCGATGATCATCGTGCGCGACGTGATCGTACGGTCCGGAAAGATCAAAGCTCGCGGTCAGCTGGCGATCGCTCGGTACGCCTCTCGCAGCAGCTCCGGGTCCGGGCCGGCCAGGATCCGGGCCTTGGCCAGGGATTCCAAGATCACGAAGCGGAGCGTGCCGCCGCGGGTCTTCTTGTCCACGGCCATGGTGGCCAGCAGGTCGTCGTACGCGTCGGCGGCGTAGCTGGTCGGCAGGCCGACGGCACCGAGCACGGCGCGGTGCCGGGCCGCGGTCTTGGCGTCCAGGTAGCCGGCCCGGCAGGACAGTTCGGCGACGAACACCATGCCGATGCTGATCGCCTCGCCGTGCCGCCACCGGTAGTGCTCCCGGCGCTCGATGGCGTGGCCGAGCGTGTGCCCGTAGTTGACCAGTTCGCGACCCACCTTGTCCCCGACCGAGGTGGACTCGCGCAGATCGGCCGAGACCACCTTCGCCTTCACCTCGATGGACCGCTCGATCACCTCCCGCAGCACCGGCGAGCCGAGCTCGCGGGCGGCGGCCGGGTCGACCTCGATCCGTTCCAAGATCACCGGGTCGGCGATGAAGCCGCACTTGATCACCTCGGCGAGGCCGCTGATCACCTCGGCCCGGGGCAGGCCGGCCAGCAGGTCAAGATCACAGACCACGCCGCGCGGCTCCCAGAACGCGCCGACCAGGTTCTTTCCTTCGGCCGTGTTGATGCCGGTCTTGCCGCCGACCGCGGCGTCGACCATGCCCAGCACCGTCGTCGGTACGGTGATCAGGCCGACCCCGCGCAGCCAGGTCGCGGCGACGAAGCCGGCCAGGTCCGTGGTCGCACCGCCGCCGAGTCCGATGATCACGTCGGACCGGGTGAAGCCGGCGTTGCCGAGCACGGACCAGCACATCGCCGCGATCTCGACGGTCTTCGAGGATTCGCCGGTCCCGACGTCGATCCGGGTCACCTCGCAGCCCGCGTCGGTGATCACCTTTCCCAGCCGTTCGGCGGCGCCGATCAGGGCCGGCGGATGCAGGACGGCCACCCGGGTCGCCCCGGTCAGCAGCGGCGGCACCCGGTCCAGCAGGCCGTGCCCGACCAGCACCTGGTACGGCTGCTCGGCGGCCACCCCGATCTCGGTGATCATGCCCGTTCCTTGATCATGACGGTTCCTTGATCAACTGATCGACAACGGCGGCCGGATCGAGCTCGTCGGTGTCCAGGGCCTCGGTGGCCACCGCGGCATAGAGCGGCTGGCGTTCGGCCAGCAGTTTGACCAGGGTGCCGTGCACGTTGCCGAGCAGCAGCGGCCGGGCGGTGTTGAGGCCGACCCGCCGGGCCGCGGTGCCGGCGGTGACCCGGAGCCAGATCACCCGGTGCCCGGCCAGCGCCTCCCGAATCCGTACCGACGTGACGGCACCGCCGCCGAGCGACAGCACGCCCTGCCGGTCCAGCAGCTCCAGCGTGACCGCGGCCTCCAGCTCCCGGAACACCGGCTCGCCGTCGTCGGCGAAGATCTCGGCGATCGGCTTGCCGGCCCGTTCCTCGATCACGGTGTCCACGTCCAGGAACGGCAGGCTGAGCCGGTCCGCCAGCAGCGCCCCGACGGTCGACTTGCCGGAACCGGGCGCGCCGATCACGACGATCGCCGGCGTCGTCGGCGCAGCGGCGGCCCCGCCCTCGGCGGTCACGGTCTCGGGCGGCATCAGCCGCTCACCCCGAGCCCGCGGTCGGCGATCGCCTTCAGGTACGCCTCGTAGTTGCGGTGCGTCTCCCCCACCGAGTCGCCGCCGAACTTCTCCAGCGCGGCGTTCGCGACGACCAGGGCGACCATGGCCTCGGCCACCACGCCGGCCGCCGGCACCGCGCAGACGTCGGACCGCTGGTGGTGCGCGACGGCCTCCTCGCCGGTCCGGACGTCAATCGTCCGCAACGCCCGAGGCACCGTGGAGATCGGCTTCATCGCGGCCTTGACCCGGAGCACCTCGCCGGTGCTCATCCCGCCCTCGGTGCCGCCGGCCCGGTGGCTGGCCCGGGTCGGGCCGTGCGGGCCGGGCACGATCTCGTCGTGCGCCGCGCTGCCCCGGGTCCGGGCCAGCTCGAAGCCGTCGCCGACCTCGACACCCTTGATCGCCTGGATCCCCATCAGCGCGCCGGCCAGCTGGGCGTCCAGCCGGCGGTCGCCGTGGACGTGGGAGCCGAGGCCGGGCGGCAGGCCCCAGGCCAGCACCTCGACCACACCGCCGAGCGTGTCGCCGTCGGACTGGGCGGCGTCGACCTCGGCGACCATCGCCTCGGTGGTGTCGGCGTCGAAGCAGCGGACCGGGTTCTCGTCGATCGCGGCCAGGTCGCCGATCTTGGGCAGCAGCCCGTACGGCGCCTTGACGGTGCCGAGCTCGACGACGTGGCTGAGGATCGTGATCCCGTACGCCTGCTCGAGGAAGTTCTGCGCGACCCGGCCGATCGCGACCCGGGCCGCGGTCTCGCGGGCGCTGGCCCGCTCCAGGATCGGCCGGGCCTCGTCGAAGTCGTACTTCTGCATGCCGGCCAGGTCGGCGTGCCCGGGCCGCGGCCGGGTCAGCGGCGCGTTGCGGGCCCGCCCCTCCAGCACGGCCGGGTCGACCGGATCGGCCGACATCACGTCCTCCCACTTCGGCCACTCGGTGTTGCCGACCTGGATCGCGACCGGCCCGCCCTGCGACTCGCCGTGCCGGACACCGCCGAGGATCGTCACCGCGTCCGCCTCGAACTTCATCCGGGCGCCGCGGCCATAGCCGAGCCGGCGCCGGGCCAGGGCCTGCGCGATGTCGTCAGAGGTGACCCGGACATGGGCCGGAAGTCCTTCCAGGGTGGCCACCAGAGCGGGGCCGTGAGATTCACCGGCGGTGAGCCAACGGAGCATGAACGTCAGTCTTTCACGAACGTACGAGGCCGCTCCGCGCTGTCCGGGCACGGCGGCGTCACCGTACCCGGACACCACGTCGGCGGCTACCTGCTGGCGTGCAGGTAGGCAGCTTGGTAGGCCCGATCCACCGCGGACGTCTTCTTGAACCAACTGGTCCAGCCGGCGCCTCGGGTATAGATCCGCAGACAGAAGGCGCCAGCGACCTTGCGCGGGAAGTGCGAGTGCTCGAGGCGCTTCTTGTCGCCAGCGCAGCGGGCGGCGTTGTACTGGATCCGGTGGTGTGCATCCACCTCGACGCCTCCGCCCTCCGAGACCGTGTCGTCCTCGAACGAGGACATCACCGTCCAACGCGCGCCCATCTCCGCGCCGGGCAGCTTCGGGCGGCCACCGGTCCCCTTGCCGAGCACCTCGACCTGTCGGAAGAAGCTGCTGCCCGGATTCAGCTGCTGGCACTGCCGGTAGGCGATGCAGGCCTTGGCGACATGGGTGCCCTTGTGCGGAGTGGCGAGAGTGATCACGTCCTCGACGTAGAGGCGTGACGGCCAGCCCTTGGCGTTCCGCTGCACGTTCAGCAGCGCGGACCGGATCACCAGACCGCCCATCGAGTGTCCGACCAGATCAACCTTCTTGTTCTTGCTGGTGTAGTGGTCGTAGATGTACCAGGCCAGTTTGCGACCGACCGTGTGGATCGAGGTGTCGCGGCTGCCCTTGTAATGGAACGTGCAGTGTTCGTCCCCGCGGTAGTAACCGAACGTCAGCAGCGATCCGGTCCAGCCCTTGTTCCGGAAATGCTGTTTGGCGTTGCGCCACGTGCTCTCGCAGTCGGTCTTGCCGGACGGCGCGTAGCCGTGCACGAAGATCACCGGATTGTTCTTCGTGTTGCCGCGGGGCGGCTTCCTGGCCGCCGCCTCGGCCGGCGCCGCCGTGGCCAGGCCCAGCCCGGCGATCATCGCCAGCGTGGCGAGCAGGGTCAGCACTCGTCGCATCGACGTCTCCTCTCGGATCCCTGAGTGGTGGCTCCGACCCGATCGGTCGAAGTACCCTGATCCTCGCGTTCTGTGGACGCCCTGTGACCCAACGAATCCGCGAAACTGAGCGGCCCGTCGTTGGCGACGCCGAGAGGAACGATGAGCGGTCGGAGCGGGCTGTGGCGGGTCGCGGAACTGCCCACCACCCGAGCAGGCATCGAGCGGGCGTTCTCGTACTTCATCGCCGGGATCCGGCTCGGCACGGTGGCTCAGATGGTCCCCTCGGTCCACCTCGGCGTCGCGACCTCCCCGAACGGCACCGCCTATCTGCTCTGCTGGCTGGCCGCCGCCGGAGCCGCCGTCACGGTGAGCGTGCTGACCCTGGTCCGGCGCCGTCCGCTCGGCACCGTCGGTGCCGTGATCGACTTCGCGCTGGCCTGTGGTCAGTTGCTGCTCGGGCCCCTGGTGCTGGCGCCCGGTGACCGGCTGGGCACCTGGGTGACCTACCAGTCGGCCAACGCGCTGTCGGTCATCTACACCGAAAGCGGCGTCCGCCAGCGCAGCGTCTGGGTGGGCGGGCTGGTCGGCGTGATCGTCTGCTACGTCGTCTATCTCGGCAGCGAGCTCGGCGGCGACCAGACCTTCAACGCCGTCGGCAACGTGCTGACCTTCGTCGTGTACGCCCTGATCGCGCGCATGTTCTTCGGCTTCACCCGGCGGATCGCCTCCGACGCCGACGCGTCCCGGGCCCGTGCCGCCGAGCTGGCCCGGCGCGAGGAGGAGCGCCGGGCCCGGCTGACGATGCACAACGGCGTCGCCCTGATGCGGCTGCTCACCGAGCCCGGCACCGACGACTCCCGGCGCCGGCTGATCGACCAGGCGGAGGTGGAGCTGCGGCGGATGCGGGCCTACCTGCGCGGCCGCGGTCCGGCCGAGCCGGACCGGGTCGAGGGCGCCGGCTCGACGGTCCGGCTTGCTGCCATGATCACCAAGGTGTGTGACCGGTACGCCGATCTCAACGTCGACGCCCTGCTCGACCTCGGCACCGGCCTGGAGCTCCCAGCGGAGCAGGCCGAGGCCCTCGAACGCGCGCTGGACAGCCTGTTGCTCAACGTACGGCAGCATGCCCGCGCCGACGGCGTCGTCGTCCACCTCGACCAGGGCACCGACGGAAGCTGGCGGCTGACCGTGCGGGACGACGGCGTCGGCTTCGACCCGGCCTCGGCCGCCGAGGGCATCGGCCTCCGCGACGTCGTCCTGGGCGAGCTGCGGCGGCGCGGGCTCGACGTCTCGATCGACTCGGCCAGCGGCGCCGGGACGACGGTGACGATCTCGTCCGGAACCAGCCCGACCGGCAACGCCCAGCAGCACGATCCCGCGGGAGCGCCCGGATGAGGCCGCGGCTGGCCGTCGTCGACGACGCCTCGCTGATCCGGGAGTCGGTCGGCCTGCTGATGCCCGGTCTGGAGGTGGTCGCCGCCCTGGCCAACGTCGAGGAGCTGCTGCGGCTCGCCCCGGAGGCCGACCTGGTTCTGCTCGATCTGCATCTGGCCAACCTCGAGCAGCAGCCCGACGTCCGGCAGGGCGTCGCCGCGATCCGGGCGCTGACCGGCCGCTACCGGGTCTGCGTCTACAGCCAGGAGGAGCGCCGGTTCGTGCTCGCCGCCTGTATCGCGGCCGGGGCCGCCGGGGTCGTATCCAAGGCGTTGCCGACCGCCCGGGCCGAGCAGCTCATCCTGGAGGTCGCGGCCGGCGGCACCGTCGTCCCGCAGCCGGTGATCGGGATCCTCGAGGTGCTGGTCCGGCGCAACTGCATCACGCTGCTCAGCGAGCGGCAACGGCAGCTGTTGCACGGCCGGGCGCGCGGGCTGACGTACGCCCAACTGGCGAAGGATCTGTACGTCAGCGAGTCGACGCTGCGCGGCTACTGGCTCGACCTGTCCCGGTCGTTGTCGGACTCGCTGCGCGCCCTCACCCCGAGCGAACTCGAACACGCGCTCGGTCTCGCGCCCGGTGACCTGCTGGAGTTCTGGCCCGGCGCGGCTCAGGTGACCGACTGGTGGCGACTCGATTCCGGTGCCTGAGCCCCGTCGAGGAACTCCTCGATGATCGGGCCGAGCACGGCCGGTTCGACGTCGTGCGGCTGGCCGGCCATGGTCAGCCGGCGCCCCCGCGGCAGCAGGTCGGCCACGACCTGGGCGGTCGTGCGGCGCCAGGAGCGGCTCTGCTCACCGTCGATGACCAGCGTCGGTACGGTGATCGCGCCGGCCCAGTGCGCCGGCAGGCCGAAGTCGCCCATCACCTCGAGGTCGTACGGCAGCGTCGGCGCGACCGCCTCCAACTCCGGCCAGAGCGGAGCGTTGCGCATCGGCGCGACCACCTCGGCCGGCATCTCGACCGCGGTGACCAGGAATGCCTCCACCGCGTCGCCCGGCCGACCGCGGGCGACCAGGTCGCGCAGCCGGTCGGCGAAGTCCGGCGGCATCGGCGGCCGGCTCGGGTCGAGGATGAACGGCGGCTCGATCAGCAGCAGTCCCTCGATCGGCACGCCGCGGGCGGCGGCCTCGGCGGCCAGCACGGCGCCGGACGAGACCCCGAGCGCGTACGCCGAGCCGCCGGCCAGTTCGACCACCGCGGCCAGGTCCTCGATCTCCCGGCCCACCACCGCCGGGCCGTCGGTGCCGGGATCGCCGCTGTCGCCGCGGCCGCGCCGGTCGTAGGTGATCATGGTGAACCGGCCGGCCAGGTGCTCGGCCAGCGGGCGGAACGTGCGCCGGTCGTTCAGCGCACCGCCGACCAGGACGATCGCCGGGCCGCTGCCGTACACCTCAGCGGCGATGCCGGTGCCGTCGGCGGACCTGACGGTCTCGTGGCGGCGGCCGGGTTCGTGGCGACGGCCGGGCCGGTCGGTATAGAGGCCGCCGAGGTAGGCGAACAACTCGCTGTGCCCGTACAGCCTGGGCTCGGTGCGCCGGGCCAGCCCGGCGAAGTAGCGGTCGTAGCGGCGCCGGACATCGTCCGCCTCGCCGGCCGCGACGAGCCGTTCGGTGGCGAAGGTGCGGACCAGTTCCAGCAGCCGGTAGCGGGACCCGGAACTGCCGTCGATCCGTACCACCAGGGAGCGGTCGACCAGCCGGCCGAGCAGTTCGGCGACGTCGGCGACCGGCACCACGTCACCGGCACAGACCGCCTCGGCCGCGGCCAGGGTGCAGCCGCCCGGGTGCGGGGCGAGCCGGCGCAGCACCGCTCGTTCCGGCGTACTGAGCAGTTCCCAGCTCCACTCGACGATCGCGGTCAGGGTCTGCTGCCGGTCCGGCCGGCCGCGCTGCCGGCGACGGTCGTCGAGCCGCACCGCAAGATCGCGGACGTCGAGCGCGGCGACCCGGCTCGCCGCCAACTCGAGCGCCAGCGGCAGCCCGTCCAGCCGGCGGCACAGGTCGACCACCGCGGTCAGGTTGTCGGGGCCGAGCCGGAAGCCCGGATCGGCCGCCGCCGCCCGCGCGGTGAACAGCCGGACCGCCGCGCTGTCGGCCGCCTCGGTGCCCGGGTCGGGCAGCGGCAGCGGCTGGACCGGCCAGCGCTGCTCCCCCGCGACGCCGAGAGCCTCGCGGCTGGTGGCCAGGATCCGCAGGCCGGCCTCGTCGGCGAGCAGCCGGGTCGCCAGTTCGGCGGCGGCGTCGATCACGTGTTCGCAGTTGTCGAGTACGAGCAGCGCGTCCGGCCCGCGTTCCGCCGCCGCGGCCGCGACCGCCTCGGCCAGCCGGTCCGGGTCGGCGCCGGGCTCCAGATCGGCCAGCTCGACCAGCCAGGCGTCGCCACCGTGGCGTCGCGCGACGGCCAGCGCGAGACTGGTCTTGCCGACGCCGCCGGGTCCGGTGAGCGTGATCAGTCTGGTCCCGGCGAGCCGGTCGGTCAGCTGGTCCAGGTCGGTGTCCCGGCCGATCAGGTCGGTCACCGGGGCGGGCAGGTTGCCGGCCGGCGCGAGGTCCGGCTGCGGGCCGAGGGACGGGTCGTCGCTGAGGATCCGCTGCTGCAGCTCGGCCAGGTCGGGGCTCGGGTCGAGGCCGAGTTCGTCGGCCAGGCGGTGCCGGAGGTCGGCATAACTCTGCAGCGCCTCGGCCTGCCGGCCGGCCCTGGCCAGCGCCCGCAATTGCACGGCCCGCAGCCGTTGCCGGAGCGGATGGGCGGCGACCAGTTCGGCGAGCTCCGCGACCAGGTGATCATGCTCGCCGAGTTCCAGCCGGGCTTCGGCGTAGGCCTCCTGGACGGCCAGCCGTTCCTCGTCCAGCCGGTCGATCGCGGCCCGGGTGAACGCCTCCTGCGCATAGTCGGCGTAGGCGGGTCCGCGCCACAGCGTCAGCGCGTCGGCCAGGGTCGCCGCCCGCATCCGTACGCTGCCGGTCTGCCGGGCCCGGGTCGCCAACGCCCGGAACCGGCCGGCGTCGACGGCCTCGGCCGGCACCGAGATCAGATAGCCCGGCGGCGCGGTCCGGATCAGTTCGCGAGCGCCCGGCTCGGCGTTCTCCAGGGCCCGCCGCAGCTGGGAGACCCGGGTCTGCAGCGTCGACGTCGGGTTGACCGGCAGCGCATCGCCCCAGAGGTCGTCGATCAGGGTCGCCGCCGCCACCGGCCGGCCCGCGTGCAGCAGCAGATCGGCGAGCAGCGCGCGGACCTTCCGGTCCGGAATGCGCACCGCCGCGCCGTCGTCGGTCCAGGCCGCCACCGGCCCCAATACCCCGAAACGCATGCCCCATAATCGCCGACCAGTCACCAACGCAGGCGTTTCTGCGGCGTGTCGCGGCTTTTGTGACCGGTCGACCGACCATTCGGAGCGGGTACGGGAAGGACGTCAGCGTGCTCGCGGCGTCGAACGCCATCGGGTCCTGATCGGTTCGGAGAGCAGCTTCAGGCCGAGCACGTCGCGGTCTGAAGGGTTTCTGAAGTGCCGCGGTGGAGAGTCTGCGGCATGAAGAACACACTGCTCCTCGCCGGCGCGATCGCCGGCCCGCTCTATGTCGGTATCGGCACGGTCGAGGCTCTCGTCCGGGACGGCTTCGACATCCGGATCCATCCGCTCAGCGTGCTCGCCAACGGGCCGGGCGGCTGGGTCCACTCAGCGATGATGATCACCACCGGACTGCTCACCGTGCTCGGCGTCGTCGGCCTGCGCGGCTCGGTGCCCCGGGTCACGGCGATCGGGCTGGCGATCTACGGGCTCGGCGTGACGGCGGCCGGGATGATGACGGCCGACCCGGTCGCCGGCTTCCCGCCCGGCACACCGACCACGCCGCCGGAGACGATCAGCTGGCACGGGCTCGGTCACTTCCTGGCCGGCGCGATCGGATTCCTCGGGCTGATCGTCGCGGCGCTGGCGCTGGCCTGGCGGCTGCGTCGGGACGGCCGGCCCGGCTGGGCGGCCTTCTCCTTGATCACCGGCGTCTTCTACCTCGCGGCCTTCGTCGGGATCGGTGCCAGCGGCGGGCAACCGGCGCTGAACATCGCCTTCAGCGTCGCGGTGGTGCTCGGTTGGACCTGGATCTCGCTGCTGATGCTGCGGAACCGTACCGCCGGAACGGGGAGTTGATCATGCGCTTCATCGCGATCCTGCGGACCTCCGAGGCGCACGGGTTTCCACCGCCCGCCCTGCACGAGGGCATGGCCGAGCTCGGCGCGGAGGCGGCCGCGGCGGGCGTCCTGGTCGACACCGCCGGGCTGCTGCCGGTCACCACCGCGACCAAGATCATCGTCGCCGACGGCGAGTTGATCACCAGCGACGGTCCGTTCGACGAACCGGTCCCGGTCGGCGCGTACGCGGTCTACGATGTCGCCGACCGCGCCGAAGTCATCGAGTGGACCCGGCGCTTCATGGACCTGCACCGCCGCACCTGGCCGGGCTGGTCCGGTGAGTCGGAGATCCGCCAGGTCTTCGGCCGCGAGGGCTGAGCGAAGGAGCCGGGCATGATCGGGCTGCGCGTCGACACCACCGACGAGCCCGACCGCCGGCTGGGCCGGATCTGGTCGGCCGCCTGCGACCGCCCGACGCCGTTCAACTCGCTCGCCTCGTACACCTCGGGCATCGGTTGCGTCCGAGTCGGCGGCGTCACCACCGTGCACCTGCGTGGACCGGCGACCCAGGCCACCCCGCTGACCTGCTCGGCCGGCTCGGAGTTCTTCGGCGCGGACTTCCGGACCGGCTGCTACCTCACCGTCGTCCGGCCGGCCCGCTTGATCAACATGAGCGACACGGTGCTGCCGGCCCTGCCCGACGGCCGGGTGCTGCTCGGCGGGCAGGCCTGGGAGGTGCCGACGGCGGACAACATCGACGTGTTCGTCGACCGGCTGGAGCGGGCCGGCTTGTTGATCTTCGATCCGCTGGTCGAGGAGTTGCGGTACGGCGGCCGGGCGCCGATCCCGGACCGCACGGCGCAGCACCGTTTCCTCCGCGCGGTCGGCCTGTCCCGCCGCACGTTCAGGCTGATCGAACGCACCCGGACCGCCGCCCGCCGGCTCCGATCGGGCGTCCCGATCGGCGAGGTGGTCGCCGGCACCGGCTTCTACGATCAGCCGCAGCTGACCCGGGCGCTGCGCCGGCTGATCGGGCACACGCCGGTCGAGGTCGCCCGGGGCGGCATGTTCCTCGACCTGTGACGTGCGGTTCGGTACCTTGATCAACTTCTGACCGGTGCGACCCGGAGTCTCGACCTGGTCCAGGTCACCGAGGTCGGCAACGGCGCCGTCGTGCTCACGTACACCCGAAGCAGACCTGACTCCCTCCTCCGGTCGGCGGCCCGTGGCATGATCAGCGGGCCGACACCGTGTCCGAGCGAGGGGGTCTGAATGCCGGAGTTGCGGCTGCACGCGGAACCGAAGCCGGGCGAGTTGCTGGACCGGATCTGGGCCGTGGACTGTGACACCGTCCTGCCGGTCACGGGGCTCGCGTCGTACTACTCCGGCATCTGCTGCATCCGCGCCGGCGGTGTCACCACTGTGTACCTGCGGGGTCCGCTGACTCGCGCGATCCCCCTGGTCTGCCCGTCCGAGATGGAGTTCTTCGGCGCGGACTTCCGGACCGGCGCCTACCTGACCGTGGCCCCGCCGGCCCGCCTGATCGACCTGAACGACGTCGTGCTGCCGACGCTGCCGGACGGCCGGATCCTGCTCGGCGGGCAGGCCTGGGAAGCGCCGACGCCGGGCAACCTCGACGTCTTCGTCGACCGGCTGCACCGGGCCGGCCTGTTGATCTTCGACCCGCTCGTCGAGGACTTCCGGTACGGCTGCACGGTGCCCGTCTCGACCCGGGTCGCCCAGGGCCGCTTCCGCCGCGCGGTGGGACTGTCGCGGCGCGCGCTGCACCTGATCGAACGCACCCGGCAGGCCGCCGACCTGCTCCGGGCCGGCATCCCGATCGGCGACGTCGTGACCCGCACCGGGTTCTACGACCAGCCGCAATTGACCCGCGTCGTGCGGCGGCTGATCGGGCACACGCCCGGCGAGGTCGCCCGCGGTGACATCGTCGTCTCGCTGTAACCCCGCGGCTCCGTACAAGACCAGCGATCCTTGTTCCTACATGCTGATCGGCGTGCGACATCGCCCCCGCCCCTCGTTGCCCAGACTGCGCAGCGCTCGGGCCCTGCTGGCCGCCGCCGTCATGATCATGACCGCCGGCTGCGCCCTCGTACCGACGCCGCCGAACAGTCCGGACCGGCCGAGTCCCGCGTCCCCGACCGCCGTACCGCCCACCACCGGGCAGCCGACCGCGGAGCAGACGGGCGCCGACTTCGACGACATCGTCGCGACGGAACGGTTGCCGGACGGACTCGCCGCGCAGGAATTGCGGATCATGCGGGACGGCGCGGCCCTCAACCTGGAGAGCATCAACCGGATCGGTGGCCGGGTGCCGGCTGCCACCCTCGAGGAGCTGCGGCCGTTGCTGGAATCACCCGAACTGATCGAGGAGGCAGCCGTGCTCGAGACGTTCGTCAACGGCGTCTGCGACGACTCGCTCGGCATCCACGAATTGACGATGGGCGACCTGCACATCGTCGAGAAGCTGCCGTGCACGATTCCCGTCGACACCCCGGTGCTGGATCAGATCAAGCAGCTCCTCGACGAGGTACGGAAGGACGGCATCACCAAACCACTCGGTGCCGACGGCCCCCACTTCTCCTCCATCGATCTCGAGGAGATCTTCGACGGCCGGTCGTCCGGGAGCAAGATCACGGTCCGGCCCGACCGGACCGTCGTCAGGCACGGCCCGTACGAGACCTCCGGGACGATCGACCAGCCGCAGTTCGACGCGATCAGGATGATCACTGCCGGCGAGCTCTGCACCGAGCCGGCCGGCGAGTTCGAGCACGGCCACCTGATCTCCGTCGACGGCCGCGAGCCCGTCGCGGTGCAGTTCCTGGATCCGAAGGGGCGGTGCGTAGCAGGGAATGCCCTCGTCTCGATCGTCGCCGACGCAGTCTGATCGGGCAGGCATCCCTTCGGATACGATGGCGGCGATGTCAGACTCCCCGGATTCCTCGCTGCCGCTGCCGGCAGCCCGCGTCAGCGACGCCGAACGCGAGCGAGCCGCCGAGCAGTTGCGCGACGCGGTGTCGGACGGCCGGCTCGACCTCGATGAACTGGACGAGCGGCTGACCGCTGCCTACCAGGCCAAGACCCGGGCCGATCTGGTCGCCGTGACCTTCGACCTGGAGCCGGTCAAGAACGACGCGCGGCCGCTGGCCCTGCGGACCAAGAGCGGAACGATCAAGCGCGCCGGGGTCTGGACGGCACCGGCCGAGATCATCGCGGAGTGCACGTCCGGAACGATCAAGCTCGATTTCACGCAGGCCAGGGTCCAGGACCGTGAGGTCCACGTGCACGCGAGCGCGAAGTCCGGCTCGGTGATCCTCATCGTGCCGCACCGCGGCTGGTCGGTCGTGATGGAGGACGTGAGCAGTTCCAGTGGCAGCATCGTGAACAAGGTGCTCGGCGACGGCAGCCCGTACGGTCACACGATCCGGGTCACCGGCGGCGTCACCTCGGGCGTGATCAAGGCGCGGCACCCGCGGCGCCGCTTCCTCGACTGGCTGTTCGCCCGGCCACACCCCGACGCCCTGACGTCATGATCACGTCGGGACGGGCCGGTCGAGGCCGCTGCCATCCGGCCGAGCAACTCGCCCCGGACGGCGCCGAGCAGGTGATAGCCGGCGATCCTCGAGCAGCGGTTCCGTCGCGGCTAGCGCGGCCTCCGGCCCCGCGACCGGCGAGTGGCACGATTTTGCACTTTGCGGAGCTGCGGCACCGCTTTCCCGGCGGCGGGCTCAGACGGTCGTCGCAACAACGGTCTTGGGAGGTTGTTGTGGCGGTCGATGCTGGAGTGCGGGCGCGGGTGTTGGCGTTGGTGGCGGCGGGTGAGTCGTGTCGTGGTGCGGCGCGCCGGGTCGGGATTTCTGAACCGCCCCGGGTTTTCCGGACGCTTCGGGTTGTGTCTCTACCCGGTCGGGCTGAGACGGTTTCTTGCAGCGTAGTACGCGGTTTCGACCTCGATGGGTGTGAGGTCGTCGATGGCTTCGTGGGTGCGTTCGTGGTTGAACCAGTGGACCCAGTGCAGGGTCTCGATCTCGACATGATCAACATTGCGCCAAGGCCCGCAGCGTCGGATCATTTCGCTCTTGTAGAGACCGATCTGGGACTCGGCCAGGGCGTTGTCGTAGGCATCGCCCACCGAGCCGACCGAGGGGTCGACGCCGGCCTCGATCAGCCTGCTGGTGAAGGCGAACGAGGTGTACTGACTGCCGGCGTCGGTGTGGTGGACCAGCCCGGTCAGGTCGGTGATCCCGGCTTGATGGCGGGTCCAGAGCGCGTGTTCGAGGGTGTCCAGGACGAGTTCGGTGGTCATCGTGGTGGCGGCTCGCCAGCCGACGATCAGCCGGGAGAACACGTCGATGATGAACGCGACGTAGACGATCCCGGCCCAGGTCGGCACGTAGGTGAAGTCGGCCACCCAGAGCCGGTTCGGCGCCGGCGCGGTGAAGTCCCGGTCGACCAGATCAGCCGCTCGGGCCTGCTTGGGGTCGGCGATCGTGGTTCGCACCTGCTTGCCCCTGAGTGCGCCGTGCCAGCCGTTTTGTGCCATCAACCGCTCGACCGTGCACCGGGCCACGTCGTGGCCCTGCCGGCGCAGATACAGCCACAGCTTCCGAGCACCGAACCCGTCGACGAACCGCTGCTGCCGGGCGGTCTTGATCAACTCGACGATCTCGGTGTCTCGTAACGCCCGCCGAGATGGCGGCCGGTTACGGGCCTCGTAGTAGGTGGACGGGGCGATCTTGATCCCGTGCTCGGTCAGCACGCGACAGATCGGCTCGACCCCGAACCGGTCCCGGTGTTCGTCGATGAACACGATCAGTACCTGGGTGGGCGGTCGAGCTCCGCCGCGAAGAAAGCCGACGCGCTCTTGAGGATCTCGTTCGCTCGGCGCAACTCGGCGTTCTCCTTCTTCAACGCCTTGATCTCAGCGATCTCCTCGCTGGTCTTCCCCGGCCGCTGACCATGATCAACTTCGGCCCGACGGACCCACTTCCTGACGGTCTCGGCCGACCCGATCCCGAGCTGGTCCGCGATCGTGCGGATCGCTTCGAACTCGGACGGGTAAGCGCCGCGCTCCAGCGCCTCAGCGACCAGCCGGACCGCACGCTCCCGCACCTCGCGGGGATACTTCGACGGACGTGCCATGACTTCATCCTCCAACTAATGAAGCCTCCGGACACCCCGGGGCGGTTCATTCCTATCGGAGCGTGGTGCGGTGGGCCAATCTGGCCGGTATGGAGTTGCAGCCGGGCCGGATCGGCGGGATCGCTGGGGTCAGTGCGTTTCGGCGGTCACCGCGGGCGCGGCCTCCGCGGGTGCTGCCGGAGGGGGACTATCTGGCTGAGAACGGCCGGTTGACGCTGGCCGGGCGGGTGGTGATCGCGGTCCGGCTCCGGGACCAGTGGCGGCCTGCCGCGATCGCCCGGGCGTTGGGGGTGCACCGGTCCACGGTGAAGCGTGAGATCGAGGCCGGCAGCGTGGACGGTCGTTACCGGCCCAAGATCGCCCAGCGGCTGGCCGACGAGCGGCGTCGTCGGCCGAAGTCGGACCGGGTCAAGATCAGGCCCGGGACCGAGTTGTGGGACGAGTTGATCGCCCGGCTGAATGCCAAGCAGTCACCCGAGCAGATCGCCGGCAGGCTGGCCCTGGACTTCGCCGGGCGTGACGCTATGCAGGTGAGCCACGAAACGATCTACCAGGCCCTCTACGTGCAGGGCGCCGGGGCGCTACGCCACGAACTGGCCGTGGAGAAAGCGCTGCGGTCGGGCCGGACCACCCGCCGGCCACGGTCCAAACTCGGACCACGGTCGAACCGGTCCTGGATCGGCACCGCCACCATCACCGCCCGCCCGGCCGAGGCCGAGGATCGGGCCGTGTCCGGTCACTGGGAAGGCGACCTGATCATCGGCGGCGGTAACCAACGCTCGGCGCTGATCACCCTGTTCGAACGCACCACCCGGTTCTGCCTGATCAGCCGGATCACCGTCCATGACGCCGCGACCGTGACCGACCGGCTCACCGAGATGGCCGCCCGGCTCCCGGCAGCGTTGTGGCGGTCCCTGACCTGGGACCAAGGCGTGGAGATGGCCGACCACGCCCGGTTCACCATCGCGACCGGTTGCCCCGTGTTCTTCTGCGATCCCCACTCGCCCTGGCAACGCCCGACCAACGAGAACGGCAACGGCCTGCTCCGAGAGTTCTTCCCCAAAGGCACCGACTTCACCAAGATCACCGACCAGCAAGTCGCCGAAGCCGAACACCTCCTCAACACCCGCCCCCGCAAGATCTTGAACTACCAGACCCCCGCTGAGAAGCTTGCTCAACTAATCACTGTTGCGAAAGCAGCTTGAATCCGCCCGGCCGTTGAGCGACAGCAAACTGCAATTCCGTGCCACAACGCCGCCCACCGATCAAGATCGCTAACTGAGCGGAGTCACCACACCAACAAGATCTTCCACGGGTTCGCCCGACGACGCCGAATCCGCAACGCCCTCCTCGGCCAGGAGATTCTCCGGGTCCGCTCACTCGGGACGGAACTCCAGCAGCGTGACGGAACGTATGCTCCCTTGCACTCCCACTGTCACGTGGCAAATCTGCTGTGAATCTAACCCGGACCACGGCGGCCGTCAGTTGGCTGCCGGCCGCCGGACCCGGTCTTCTTTCCGATGATCAACAACTTGGTCCCGGCATTCTGCCGCCGAGTCAGCCCCTCGGAGCGGTGATGGGTGTACTTCGGGTTCAACCGGAACTTCTTGAGTTTCGCTTTGGCTGGGCGCATCTCAGTCCCGCCCGCGGTGCGCGGGCAGGCTGCAGCGCCGTACGTGATCACGCACGGTTGACGTCTCCCTGACGTGTCAGAAGGGGTTGGGAAACTCCTCCGGCACCGGAAGGCGTTCGGGACGGGATTGGCTATGCGGAAGGGCGACAGCCCATCGGTCCGACGCCGTACCGGAGGGCGAGGCGGACCGCGATGCTTCTCATGATCAATGACCTTCTGGGCGAGCGGGACTGCAGATCAGGCGCGCACAGCGCGCCACAGGGGTCTCGACGGACCACTGGGATCAAGCAGGAGGGTCAGCGGCAGGCTGACGCGAAGGTGACAGCAGCAACACGCATGGCAGTCTCCCCTCGCTCGGAAATGATCACCGCCAGGCTGACAGGCGAGTGCCGGAGGGTCAACAGATTTATGGACGCGTCGCCGCATGCGTCGCCAGTGGCGCACGCCATGATCGTCCAGCCCCGCGGAAGGTGCACCGACGGTTGACCCGCCCGCACCGGAGCAGGGATCGACACCGGCATCCGTGCGGCAATTCCATTCAGCCCCGGCATCAGGACAGGATGCCAGGAGATTCGGTTCTGCCGGCCGCGGACGCTCCGGGTCAAGAGCGACCAGCCCGTTGTTCATCGGGGTCTGACTCTCTATGATCGGAATATGTCTTCCGAGAAGAACCGTTCCGACGCCTTGGCGATGCGAGCAGTCGCCCACCCCGTTCGGCTCGATCTGCTCAGCCTTCTCGATCGCGAAGGACCGCTCACGGCCAGCCGCTGCGCCGAAGCGCTCGGGCTCACTCCCAAGGTCTGTTCGTACCACCTGACCCAGCTCGGAAAGTACGGATTGATCGAGGAAACCGGTGACGGCAAGGGGCGGGCCCGGCCCTGGCGACTCGTGGTCAGCAGTCTTGACTACGTGCACGGGTCCGACGAGACGGAGGACCTGTCCACGGCGGCGGATCAGTACGTCCGGACGATGGTCGGCCGCGACGCCCGGATCGTTGAATCCTTCGTCGACCACCGCGCCGCGTTGCCCCGGAAGTGGCGCAATGTCGCGACCATGTCGAGCAATCCACTCCGGCTGAGCCCGACCCAACTACGGGCCCTGGGTTCCGACCTGATCTCGACGCTGGACCGGTATCGCAAGCTCAGCGAGAATCCCGATCCCGACGCTCATCCGGTGCAAGTCGCTCTCTATGCCGTGCCAGTCGAGCTGACCGACCTGACTCGGTGACCTGACGTGGCCGCGGAGGAATCGCCGGATCGACGAGTCCTCGGCGTCAACCGTGACTTCACCCTGCTCTGGATCGGTGGCGCGGTCTCAGCGGCCGGCTCGACGGCGACCATGATCGCGATGCCCCTGTTGATCTTGTCCACGGGGACTCCGGCAGACCTCGGCCTCCTCACCTCCATCGTCATGGTGGCCGGTCTCGTCACAACACTGCCGGCCGGCGCCTGGGTGGACCGGGCTGACAAGCGCCGTCTCATGCTGGTGTGTGATCTTGGCCGGTTCTCCCTGCAAGGCGTCCTCGCGGCAACACTCCTGACTGATCAGACCCAGCTTCTGGTGATCACCATCGTCTTGAGTGCAACGGCATCGCTCGGCTCGCTCTTCGGCACCGCCGAGGACCCGGCGGTTCGCCAGATCGTCGAAACCGCCCAACTGCCGCGGGCTCTCGCCCGCAATCAAGCGCGCACCGCCGCGGCCGGTCTCTGCGGTGCTCCCTTGGGTGGTGTGCTGTTCGTGGTGGATCCGGCATTGCCCTTCGCGGTCAGTTCCGCCGCGTTCCTGTTCTCCTTCGCCTGCATCGCCCTGATCCGGTCCCCGATGCCACCGGCCGCCGCCATCAGCGAAAGCTCGATCATCGCTACGATCACCGCCGGCCTTCGCTTCGTCGGGCAGCAACCCTTCCTGCGTGCGACCCTCATCCAAATGTCGGGGCTCAATCTCGTCTCGAACGCGCTCTGGGTCATCACGATCGTGATCATCGACAGCAACGGGGATCACGCGTCAGCCGGCCTGCTCATGACCATGGGCGGCATCGGCAGCCTCCTCGGCGCGCTCGTCGCACCGAGCCTCGTCCAGCGGCTGCCGGTTCGGACCATCCTCGTGATCAACAGACTGGTCTGGGCCGCCTTGATCCCGCTGTTCCTGATCACCAGCCATCCCGTCGGGCTCGGCCTCATCTTCGCGGCCCTGTTCTTCATCGGGCCCACCGGCACCACGGCACTCGTCACAGCACAGATGGCCAACACGACCGAACAGATGCAGGGCCGAGCCAGCAGCGCACGCAGTCTGATCGCCGGCCTCGCCGCACCGGCCGGCGCCGCTCTGATCGGCCTTGCGCTGCAACACTTCGACCGCACTGCCTCGATCCTGGCACTGTGCGCGAGCATGCTGCTGCTCGCAGTCCTGGCCGCCGCGAGCCGCGTCCTTCGCGATCAGTCCCGCTGAGGCGAGACGGGTCAGGAAGCGTCGGGGCTCGGGGCGAGGGCTAGGTGGGCGGCGTCGAGGAGGAGGCGGGGGTCGATCTGCTGGCCGGTCATCAGGTGGACCTGGACGGCACCCTGGCCGGCCAGCAGGTCGAGGCCGTTGACGACGCGCTTGCCGGCGCGGTCGGCGGCGGTGGCGAGGGCGGTCGGCCAGCCTTCGTAGATCGCGTCGAAGATCACGTCCGCGCTGGCGGCGGCCTCGTCGGCGACGGCGTCGGCGCCGCCGGCGGTGACGGTCGACAGCAGCACGTCCGCCTTCGGCAGCTCGGTCCCCCAGGCCTGGACGGTCAGGTCGATCTTCAGGGCCTCGGCCAGGCCGCGCAGGCGTTCCGCCTTCGCCGGTGTACGGGCGACGATGGTGATCCGCCGGGCACCGAGTTCGCCGAGGGAGACCAGGGCCGAGCGGGAGGTGGCGCCGGCGCCGAGCACGGTCGCCGTCTCGATCTTCTCCAGCCCCGGCCGTTCACCGGCGGACTTCAGCGCCCAGATCAGGCCACCCACGTCGGTGTTGTAGACCCGGCGGCCGCGGCTCTCGAAGATCAGCGTGTTCGCGGCGCCGGCCAGCGCGGCGACCTCGTCGACCTCGCCGAGCGACATCGCCGCGAACTTCAGCGGCATGGTCAGGCTCAGCCCGCGCCAGGTCGCGTCGCAGCCGGCGACGAAGCCGGCCAACTCCTGATCATCGACCTGATAGGCCTGGTAGTCCCAGTCGACCAGCCCCAACCGGGCGTACGCCGCCTGGTGCATCACCGGCGACAGCGAATGGGCGATCGGCGAGCCGAGCACGGCGCAGCGGGTCACCGCGCCGCCTCGCTCCGGTAGCGGCTGGGTCACCGACACTTCCCCGTGTTCGCCTGGCACCAGGCCTGGAACTCGTCGACGATCTGCTCGAACTCCGCCTTGGTGGTGACGAACTTGGTCTCGCCCGTGTCCAGGTTGACCGTGACGAAATACATCCACGGCCCGTCGGCCGGGGCCAGCGCCGCCTCGATCGCCGCCTTGCCCGGGGCCGAGATCGGTCCGGGCGGCAGGCCCTTAACCTTGTACGTATTGTACGGCGACTTCGATTCCCGCTGCTCCGGCGTGGTCACCGCGCTCTTGGAGTTGACCGCGTACAGCACGGTCGAGTCCAGGCCGAGGTTCCACTTCTTGTCCAGCCGGTTGTAGATCACCCGGGCCGCCTTCGGCCGGTCCTCCGCGCGCCGGACCTCCTTGTCCAGGATGCTGGCCACGATGAGCACCTCGTACGGGCTCTTGCCGATCCTCTTGGCCCGCTCGTTGAGGTTGAGGTCCTTGGCCACCTTCGCGTACTGCGCCGTCATCTGCTTCAGCACCGACGTCGCTGTGGCGCTCTCGACGAGCTCGTACGTCTCCGGGAACAACACGCCCTCCGGATTGTTCTTGGCGTAGCTGGGCAGGCCGAGTTCCTTCGGCTTCTTCAGCGCCGCCTCGAACTCCTTCTTGCTGATCTTCGTGCTCTTGACCAGCGCCTCGATCTGCTCGGAGAGCCGCAGCCCCTCCTTGACCTGGAACTGGGCCCGGACCCGCGAGTCGCCGGGGTTGACCAGCAGCGTCAGGGCGTCGATCGCCTTCATCTGCAGCCGCATCCGATACCGGCCGGCCTGGATCGTGCTGGCCCGCGGCTCGCGGTCGACGACCTTCTCCCAGGCCTGGGTCGACTTGATCACGTCGGCTTCCATCAACGTGCCGCCGATCTGGTCCAGCGACGAGCCCTCCGGCACGACCACCGTCACCTCGTCACCGCCCGGCCCCGGGTAGTCCGGCACCTCGCCGAACGTGGTGACGAACTCGGTCGTCTTGTTCCAGACGAACGAGACGCCGAAGATGAGCACCGCCGCCGCGAGCAGGACGGCGAGATACCCCTTGATCCGGTGGGCGATCTCCCGCCCAGCGCTCGGCTTGTGTTCGGGGTCGAGCATCGATGACACGTCGGGGAGATCCTTCGGTGGTTGCTAGTCGTCGGTACCGGGCGATACTACTTCCCCCGGCGCCCGGCCAGTGCTTCGTTCGGCCGCCAGCGCGTCCTCCAGGATCGTAGCGGCCGCCGCGGCGTCGATCAGCGGGCGCTGCTTCCGGGTGGACCGGCCCGACTCGCCGAGCCGGCGGGACGCGCTCACCGTGCTGAGCCGCTCGTCCACCAGCCGGACCGGGATCGGGGCGATCGCGACCGCCAGGTCCTCGGCACGTTCCCGGATCGCGAGCGCCGCCGGGCCCTCGCCGCCGGACAGCGACCGGGGCAGCCCCACCACAACCTCGACCGGCTCCCGCTCGGCGATCGTCTCGACCACCGCGCGCAGGGTCGCGGCCCGGTCCGCGGTGGCCGGCACCGTCCCGATCGGGTACGCGAGCGTACCGGCCGCGTCACAGGCCGCGACCCCGATCCGGGCCGCGCCCCAGTCCAGCGCCACCCGTACCCCGGTCCGCACGATCGTTCCGGCGGTCAGCGCGTGACCTGGGCGCCGATGGCGTACTCCACGTCGCGGAGCGCGTCGACGATCTTCGTGCCGTCGCTGCCGCCGCCCTGGGCCAGGTCGTCCTTGCCGCCGCCGCGGCCGCCGAGGGTCTGGCTGGCGATGGTGACCAGCTCGCCCGCCTTCAGCCCGCGTTCCCGCGCACCGGCGGTGGTCGCGACGATCACCGTCGGCTTCTCCGCCGTGCCGCCGATCAGGCAGATCACGGCCGCGGTGTTGGACACCCGGTTCCGGACCTCCTGGGCCAGCAGACGCAGGTCGCCGCCGGAGACGCCGTCGGCGTGGTGCGCGATGTAGCCGACGCCCCACATGTCGTGCGACTTGGCGATGATCGGGTCGACCGTGGTCATCAGGTTCGCCGACTTCAGCGCCGCGATCTCGCGCTCGGCGTCCTTCAGTTGCGCGACCATCTTGCGGACCCGGTCACCGAGCTGGTCCGGCTGCACCTTGAGCGTGTCGGCCAGGCCAAGCACCAGCGACCGTTCCTTCGCCAGGTGCTGGAATGCCTCCAGCCCGACGAACGCCTCGACCCGGCGCAGGCCGGAGCCGACCGAGGACTCCGCGTTCAGCGCCATCAGGCCGATCTGGGAGGACTGCAGCACGTGGGTGCCTGCACACAGTTCGCGGGACCAGCCGTCGCCCATGTCGACCACGCGCACGACGTCGCCGTACACCTCGCCGAACAGCGCCATCGCGCCGGACGCCTTCGCCTCCGCCAACGGCATCAGGGACGCCGAGACGCCGAGGTCGGCCCGGATCGCCTCGTTGGACAGCTGCTCGATCCGGTGCCGCTGCTCCTCGTCGACCGCGTGGCCCCAGGAGAAGTCCAGCCGCAGGTAACCGGGCCGATTGTACGAACCCGCCTGCAGCGCGGTCGGGCCGAGGATCTGGTGCAGCGCCTCGTGGATCACATGGGTCGCCGAGTGGGCCTGGCAGGCGCCGAGCCGGTAGTCGGCGTCGACCTGCGACCGGACCACGGCACCGGGCCGCAGCTCGCCGGAGTTGATCTTGACCTTGTGCACCACCAGGCCCTTGACCGGGCGCTGGACGTCGAGCACCTCAAGATCAAGATCGTCGCCGACGATCCGGCCGTGATCACCGGACTGGCCGCCGGACTCCGGATAGAACGGGGTCTCCGACAAGATCACCTCGACCTCGTCGCCGGCCGAAGCATGATCACGAAGTTCGCCGCCGACGACGATGCCGCGCACCTCGCTCTCGCCGGTCAGGGTCTCCAGGCCGGTGAACGGCGTCTCGCCACGCGACCGCAGCTGGGCGTAGATCTCGGTCGAGACCCCGCTCCCCTTCTTCGACTTCGCGTCCGCCTTGGCCCGGTCGCGCTGCTCGTCCATCAGCCGCCGGAAGCCGGCCTCGTCGACCGCAAGCCCTTGTTCGCCGGCCATCTCGAGGGTCAGCTCGATCGGGAAGCCGTACGTGTCGTGCAGCTGGAACGCCCGGTCGCCGGACAGCACACCGGCGTGGTGGCTCTTCGCCGTCGACACCGCCGTGTCGAAGATCTGGGTGCCCGCGGTGAGGGTGCGCGCGAACGCCTCCTCCTCCGCGTACGCCACGTCGGAGATCCGGTCGAAGTCGTCCGCGACTTCCGGGTAGGAACCCTTCATCGCGTCCCGGCTGACCGGGAACAGGTCGCCGAAGCTGGGCCGGTCGACCCCGAGCAGTCGCATCGAACGGACCACCCGGCGGAGCAGTCGCCGCAACACGTAACCACGCGCCTCGCTCCCCGGCGTGACGCCGTCGGAGATCAACATCAGGCCGGACCGGACGTGGTCGGCGACAACCCGGAGCCGGACGTCGTCGACATGATCGTTGCCGTACTTCTTGCCGGCGAGTTCGGCCGCGACGTCGATCACGGGGAAGACCTCGTCGATCTCGTACAGGTTGTCGACGCCCTGCAGCAGGTACGCCACCCGCTCCAGGCCCATGCCGGTGTCGATGTTCTTCCGCGGCAGTTCGCGGGCCACGTCGAAGTCGTCCTTGGCCCGGACCGCGGACAGCTCCTCCTGCATGAAGACCAGGTTCCAGATCTCCAGGAACCGGTCCTCGTCGACGACCGGGCCGCCGTCAGGACCGTACTCGGGGCCGCGGTCGATGTAGATCTCGCTGCACGGGCCGCCCGGGCCGGGGATGCCCATGTGCCAGTAGTTGTCCTTCAGGCCGCGGCGCTGGATCCGCTCCGGCGGCAGTTCGGCGATGTTCTGCCACAGCCGCGCCGCCTCGTCGTCGGAGTGCAGCACGGTGACCCAGACCTTGTCCGGGTCGAAGCCGAGCCCGTACTCGGACTGGGGCGCGGTGATCAGGTCCCAGGCGAAGCTGATCGCCTCGGCCTTGAAGTAGTCGCCGAACGAGAAGTTGCCGTTCATCTGGAAGAACGTGCCGTGCCGGGTGGTCTTGCCGACCTCCTCGATGTCGAGGGTCCGGACACACTTCTGGACGCTGGTGGCGCGCTGGTACGGCGCCGGCTCCTGGCCCGTGAAGTACGGCTTGAACGGGACCATGCCGGCGTTCACGAAGAGCAGCGTCGGATCGTTGTAGAGCAGGGGCGCCGACGGGACGACCTCATGCCGGCGATGGCCGAAGTAGTCGAGGAAGCGACGCCGGATTTCGGCGGTTTTCATCTGGTGAGTCCTAGGGTCGAGAGGGCGACAGGGTCATTCCGGGTTGCGGCCGAGCGCGTCGTTGATCTCCGCTTCGCGCTCGACCATGGCAGCTCGGACCCGGTCGGCGAAGTCCTGGGCGCGCTCGGTGATCCCGGCGGCCGAATCCGCCACCCGGTTCCCGATCGCCTCCGGCGTCGCCTGCTGCAGGTAGTCCCTGATCTTGATCGCGACGAACGCAGCGACGCCGGCCCCGACCAGGAACCAGAACACTCGCTTGATCATCATTTCCTCCGTCGAAAGGAGAACCCGCCGCCGCTACCACCCTTGGCGCTGTGCCCTTTTGCTCTGGCCGGCGTCGGCGACTCACCACGGAACGCCTTGCGCACCCCGTACGTGAACGCCGCCGTCTTGACCAGCGGTCCGCCGAGCGTCGCCGAGAACAGAGTGGCCATCTGGGCCGCGTTCTCGCTGACCACGGTAGCGTGCTTGCTCACCTTGGCCACATCCTCCGTGACGAAGCTCAGCTTCTCCAATTCATTATTGGTCGCCCGCACGGTGCCCTGCAGTTCGGTCAGAATCGGCACCGACTCGTGACCGATGTCGCGGACGGCGAGCCGCAACTCCTCCAGCACCCGGCCCAGCTTCAGCAGCGGCACGGCGAAGAGGATCACCAGGATGGCGAAGGCGATGGCCGCGATGAGACCGGCGATATCCCCCAGGGTCATGAAGCTCCTCAATCGGAATGTGCAGTCAGCGGGGTACGGCCCCGTCGGGCCAGCACGACCTTATCGCGTACCCACGAGCCCCGATACGCGCACGCGCCAGGGTCAGCGATCCGACACACCGACGGTCCAGCGTCAACCCGGCCAGCCGGACAGGCGGCGGGCGCCGGCCAGCACGGGCTCGATCAGGTCCGGCGCGTCCGGGCTGAGCCGGCCGGAGCGACCGGCGACCAGCAGGCAGCCGGTGACCCGGCCGGTTGTGGAACGGACGGCGGCGGCCAGGCCGACCCGGCCGACCACCGTCTCCTCCCGGTCGACGGCCAGGCCGGAGCTGCGGACGTCGCCGAGTTCGGCGAGCAGCCGGGGCCAGTCGGTGATCGTGTACGGGGTGAACCGGGCCAGCCGCTGCCCGGTCAGCAGTTCCGGCCGGTCGGCGAGCAAGATCTTGCCGGCCGCGGAGGCGTGCCAGGCCCGCAGCATCGGGTCGTCGGCGGTCACTTCGTGGTCCGGATCCGGGTCCGCCCAGGCCGGTTCGACCCCGGCCAGGCTGACCAGGTGGACGCCGTGCCGGATCCGGCGGCGCAGATCTTCGGCCACCTCCTTGACCGCGCCGGGTCCGGGGCGTCCCTGGTCCGGGGTGGGCGCGGCGAGTTCGCGGGCGCGCCGGCCGAGGGCGAAGCCGGCCAGGTCGTCCACCCGGACCAGGTAGCCGTCACCGACCAGCAGATTGAGCAGCCGGTACGCGGTCGACCGCGGCACCCGGCACCAGTCCGCGATCTCGCGGGCCGTGCTGCCCGGACCGAGTCGGGCCACCGCCTCGAGCAGCTGCAGGGCCTTCTGCACGGCTCGCGGTTCGTGACCCCCGATCGCCGGGGCTCCGGCGTCTCGCACGGCCGCCGGCCTACGCCGAGGGCCGTCCGGGGTCCGGTCCGAGCAGGCCGCGGCCCGCCAGCGCCAGTTCCCCCGATTCGGTACGGTGCACCGCCGCGCCGCCCGGCAGCGCGTCGATCGACTCATGGCGGTCGAAGGTGCCGATCCGCAGCCGCCGGCCGGGCCGCAGCCGGCGGACCAGCCCGGCCCAGGCGGCGCCGAGCACCAGCACCCCGCCGACCGCGATCACCATCATGCCCTCGCCCCGCTGCACGCTGCCGGACACCAGCACGGCCATGATCACGACCAGCTCCAGGGCGGCCAGCGCGGCCAGCACGACCACCCGCCGGGTCAGCTCGCCGAGCCGGCCGAGCAGCCGGACCACCGCCGCCACGGCCAGCAGGTAGGCGGCCAGCAGCCCGAACCGGAGCGAGATCGCCAGCCAGTCGTACGGCGGCGACCCGCGCCCGGCCAGCTGCAGCACGACCACCCCGGCGGCGATCGCCGAGCAGCCGAACAGGATCGCCCAGCCCGGCGTCTTGAACCGGTCCTGGACCCGGCCGAGCAGCGACGGCCAGACCCGTTCCAGGCCCAGCGTGTAGACCAGCCGGGAGACGGCGTTGACCGAGCCCAGCGCGGAGCCGAGCCAGGACGAGGCGAGGCCGAGGTGTAGGGCGATGACGATCGCCGCCGGAACTCCCTGGCCGGTGCCGAACAGATAGGCGCTGACCAGCACGTCGCCGCGACCGGTCAGCGTGGCCACCCCGGCGGCCAGCACCACCAGCCCGCACAGGGCCGGCGTCCAGCGCAACGTCCGGGCCACCACCGTGGTCCCCCGCCGGGTCTCCGGGCCCAGGAACGCCGCACTCTCGAAGCCGGCCAGCGCGAACGCCGTGAACATGATCACCCGGTGCGTCTGCTCCGCCTCCAGCGGCGGCAGCACCTCGGGCAGCCGGACCATCGGCGGCGCGACCAGCAGAATGATCATGAAGACCAGGGCGGCCGCCTCGATGATGATCAGGCCGTAGGTGGCCACCCGGACGCCGCGCCAGACCAGCCAGCCGACCCCGGCCACGGCGGCCAGCCCGGCCAGCAGCAACGGGACGGTACCCCACGGCGGGGTGCCGATCACCGCCGCCACCGCCGACAGCGCGAGGCTCAGCTGGACCAGACAACTCGCGGCGCTGCCCAGATACTTGATCAACAACCCGGCCGCGACGGCGCCGGCGGCGCGTCGGCCGAGCCCTCGTGCCGTGTACGAATACAGGCCGCCCGCCGCGGCCATCCGAGCCGCCACCTGGGCCAGGCAGGCGCCGATCAGGCACAACCCGATGATCACCACGACGGCGATCACCAGCGCCGAGACCGGAGCGCCGGCTCGCGCGATCAGGGCCGCGAAGATCACCATCGACGCCGCCGGGGCCGTGGTGGACACCGCCTGGGCCAGCACCGACCAGCCGGTCAGCTGCCGCCGACCCAGCGGACGGTGCGGCGACAGTACCGGTTGATCATGTTCGGCGGCGTGGAAGGACCGCTCGATCGCCGCTCGCAGGGCCGACACGTTCCGACGCTAACTCCGGCGTGTTTCGCCCGCGTCACGATCACGGATCGAACCGCCTCCGCCGAGTGGGACGTGCACCCGGGGATGGTCCTGGTCGGCGCTGCCGGACCGCAACGCGGGCGACCCGGATCCGACGCATCCGGTCACCAGACTCGGCGGCATCCCCACTTCGACAGGAGCCCCGATGGCCACGACTCGTCGATCCTTCATCCAGCGCCTGGGCGTCGCCGGCGGCGCCGGGCTGGCGTACAGCGCCCTGGCCAGCCTCGAGCTGGCCCCGGCCGCGGCGGCGGACTCGTTCCAGCCGCTGACACCACGGGACCGGCCCGGCCCCGGTCACCGGTCGGTGGTCGTCCTCGGCGGCGGGCCGGCCGGCCTCTGCTCGGCGTACGAACTCCG
Source organism: Microlunatus parietis (assembly GCF_013407955.1). Lineage (GTDB taxonomy): Bacteria > Actinomycetota > Actinomycetes > Propionibacteriales > Propionibacteriaceae > Microlunatus > Microlunatus parietis. The sequence continues at coordinate 431,782 of NZ_JACCBU010000001.1, forward strand.
CAAGGCGGGCTACCGGGTGACGCTGCTGGAGGCCCGGCAGCGGCCCGGCGGCCGGGTCTGGTCGGCCCGCGGCGGCACGGTCGAGACCGACCTGCGCGGCGAGAGGCAGGAGTGCCGGTTCAGCGACGGGCACCATCTCAACGTCGGCGCGACCCGGATCCCGCAGGACCATCTGACCCTCGACTACGCCCGCGAGCTGGGCGTGCCGATCGTCCCGTTCGGCAACCAGAACGCGAACACTTACGTCCGCTACGCCGGCCCGACGTCGCTGAACAACAAGCCGATCCGGTACCGGCAGGCCAAGGCCGACCTGCTCGGGTACGTCAGCGAGCTGCTCGCCAAGGCGACCCAGCGCGGCAGCCTGGACGACACGCTGAGCACCGAGGACAAGGAACGTCTCGCCGAGTTCCTGAGCAGCTACGGCGACCTGTCGTCCGACGGCCGCTACCTCGGCAGCGACCGGCGCGGCTACGTCACCGAGCCCGGCGCCGGGACGGAGTTCGGCGAGGTCGGCGACCCGGCGTCGCTGTCGGAGACCGTACGCAGCGGGATCGGGCGGAACTTCGCGTTCGACTTCGGCTACGACCAGGCGATGCAGATGCTCACCGTGGCCGGCGGCATGGACCAGCTGCACCGCGCCTTCGCCCGGGAACTGGGCCGGGACGTGATCAAGTACGGCGCCGAGGTGATCTCCTGCAAGAACACCCCGCAGGGCGTCACCGTCGAGTACAAGATCGACAAGCGGGTCCGCCGGATCGAGGCCGACTATGTGATCTGCACCATCCCGCCGCACCTGGTGCCGCGACTGCAGCACAACCTCTCCGCGGAGGTCGTCGCGGCGCTGAGGACGCCGGTGCCGCTGTCGTCCGGCAAGCTCGGCATCGAGTACCGGCGGCGCTGGTGGGAACTGGACGACCGGATCTACGGCGGCGCTTCGAACACCGATCTCGACATCGCCCAGATCATGTACCCGAGCGACAACCTGCACGCCAAGCGCGGCGTCGTCGTCGGCTACTACTCCACCGGCCCCCGGCACGAACGCTTCGATGTCCTGAACCATGCCGGCCGGGTCGCCAAGGCCCTCGACGAGGGCGCCCAGATCCACGGCGACAAGTACCGCAAGGGCATCGCCGCCACCTTCTCCGGGGCCTGGAAGCAGACCCGCTACTCCGAGGGCGCCTGGGTCAGCTGGCCGGGCGGCGCCGAGCAGTCGGCCGCCTACCGCGCCCTGCTGGAGCCGGCCGGCCGGATCTACTTCGCCGGTGATCATCTGTCCAACGCGATCGCCTGGCAGCACGGCGCCTTCGTGTCCGCCCGCGCCGTCGTCGGCCAGCTCAACGAGCGCGCCCACCGCTGATCCATCGAGAGGAAGCCCCATGATCAAGAACAACAACCGCGACATGATCAAGAACCGCCGCAGCCCGTGGCAGAGCGTGATCGTCGTCTCCGTCTGCGCGGCCGTCGCGGCGCTCGCCGGCAGTTCGACCGCGGTCGCCCAGCCCGGCCGTGATCATCGCGTCCCGTACACCCGGCATGTCGAGCCGGGCAACGCGAACCCCATGATCGCGACCGGTGTCACGCTGGAGTCGCGGGCCCGGAACTACAAGTCCAGCGGGCTCGGCCCGGCGGCGCTCAACCCGAGCGGCGCGCCCGGCACGCCGGCCGCGTACGTCGACGCCGGGCAGTTCCCGGGCGGGGTGCTGACCGGCGGCGTGACGATCACCGAAGCGCAGGGCATGAACGTGCTCCGGCAGATCGAGGCCAACCTGAAGGCGCGCGGGCTGCGGCTCAGCGACGTCACCACGATGCGCGTATTCCTGGACAATGCCCCGGGCACCGACCGGGCCGACTACGCGGGCTGGAACCGGGCCTACCGGCAGTTCTTCGCCAACACCGATCTGCGGACCGGGAAGCCGATCAAGGTGCCGCTGGGCACGGCCGAACCGGCCGAGCCGCTGGTGATCAACCCGGCCCGGCCGAGCCGGTTCGCGCTCGAGATCGCCTCGCTGCCGGTCGAGGGCTGGTTGGTCGAGGTCGAGGTCGACGCCGTCTACCCCCGATGATCATGAGTCCGGATCCGATGGATCAGCGGGCGTACCGGTCGGCCCTCGGTCGGTACGCCTCCGGGCTGACCGTGATCACCTGCCGGACCGGCGATCGGCTCGCCGGGATGACCTGCCAGTCGTTCGGCAGCGTCTCGCTCGACCCGCCGCTGGTCTCGGTCTGCCTCGGCACCGGTACGGCGACGCTGGCCGCGATCGAGGCCGCCGGCTCGTTCTGCGTGAACGTACTGGCCGGTGATCAACAGGGACTGTCGGACCGGTTCGGGCGACCCCGGCCGGACCGCTGGCTCGGCCTGCCCTGGACACCGGGAGCGGCCGGTCACCCGCAGCTGCCGGGGTGCCTGCTCTGGCTCGACTGCACCGTCTCGGCCCTGGTCCCGGCCGGTGATCACCTGATCGTGATCGCGTCCGTCGACCGGCTCCGGCTCGGTGACCCGGCCGCCGGCCCGCTGCTCTACTACGGCGGCGACTACCGCAGGCTCGGCGGATCACCGGCCGACGTCCGGCTGGCCGGTTGATCATGGTCGGCGCCGGTCCGCGAGCGGTCCGGGACCGGCCGGCATGGCATGATCGGCGGACCGGCGCCGATGACGTGAACGAGGGGGTCTGCATGGTGGGGTTGCGGCTGCAGGTGGTCCCGGAGCCGGGCGTCCTGGTGGACCGGATCTGGATGGCGGACTGCGACGACGACACGCCGGTCAGCGCCGTGGCCTCGTACCACACCAGCATCTGCTGCGTCCGGGCCGGCGGCGTCACCACCGTCTACCTGCGCGGTCCGGTGACCCGGGCCACTCCCCTGGTCTGCCCGCCCGGAACCGAGTTCTTCGGCGCCGACTTCCGGACCGGCGCCTACCTGACCGTGGCCCCACCCGCCGGCCTGGCCGACTGGAACGACATCGCCCTGCCGACCCTGCCCGACGGCCGGATCCTGCTCGGCGGGCAGACCTGGGAGACCCCGACACCGGACAACCTCGACGTCTTCGTCGACCGGCTGCACCGGGCCGGCCTGCTGATCTTCGACCCGCTCGTCGAGGATCTCCGGTACGGCTGCACGGTGCCCGTCTCCACCCGCGTGGCCCAGGCCCGCTTCCGCCGCGCCGCCGGTCTGTCCCGCCGCGCCTTCGACCTGATCGACCGCACCCGACAGGCCGCCGACCTGCTCCGGGCCGGCTCCCCGATCCGCGAGGTCGTCGCCCGCACCGGGTTCTACGACCAACCGCAACTGACCCGCGTGGTGCGGCGGCTGATCGGGCACACCCCCGGCGAGCTCGCCCGCGGCGACCTCGTCGTCACGCTCTGAACCCAGGATTCGCCGGTTGATCATGGTCCGGTTGTTGATCATGGTCGTGTTGATCATGGTCCGGGGACGCGGCCCAGCTGGCCAGCAGCCGCAGCCGCTCCTCGGTCGGCGAGCCGGCCGCCGCCGTGTACATGGCGAGGGTGAGGTCCGGGTCACCCGACGGTCGCAGTGACTCGTAGGCCAGGTCGAGCTCGCCGACCACCGGGTGGTTGATCAACTTCGCCCCGTACGTCTTCTCCAGCACGGTGTGTTCGGCCCAGAGGGTACGGAACGTGTCGTCCTTCATCGACAACTCGCCGATCAGCGCGGCCAGCTCGGCATCGTCGGGGTACCGGCCGGCGTCCAGCCGCAGGAAGGCGACCATGTCGGCGGCCACCGCCGGCCAGTCCCGGTAGAACAGCCGGGCCTCCGGCCGCAGGAACGTGTGCCGGGCCGAGTTCCGCTCCGCCGGCTGCATCGAGGAGAAGTCGTACACGGCGTCGGCGAGCGGATTCCAGGCGAGAATGTCGGAGCGCCGGCCCATCACGAACGCGGGCAGGTCGCCGGCCATCTCGAGCAGCCGGCTCAGGCCGGGCCGGACCCGCTGGGAGGCCGGCCGGCGCCTGCGGGCCGGGCGGACCAGGTTGCGCAGATGGCTCCGTTCGGTCTCGTCCAGGCGCAGCACCCGCGCGACGGCGTCCAGCACCGCGTCCGAGACGGCCGGGGTGCGGCCCTGTTCCAGCCGGACGTAGTAGTCGACGCTCACGCCGGCCAGCAGCGCCAACTCCTCCCGGCGCAGGCCCGCGACCCGACGCCGGCCGCCGGCCGGCAGCCCGACGTCCTCCGGCCGGACCCGGGCCCGCCGGCTGCGCAGGAACTCGCCGAGATCATGGGACACGGTTCCCAGTATGGCCGCGCGCCGCCGTCCGAGCCTGGGTACTGCCAGACCCAGGATCGGCGGACCGATGGTCGACCGGAGCCTCGGGTCCCGGTCCGGATCGCGACCACAGTGGTCTGCATGACCACCACTTATGAACTGAACGGGCGGACCGCGGTCGTCACCGGCGCCGCCAGCGGCATCGGCACCGAGATCGCCCGCACCCTGGCTCGCTCCGGCGCAGGAGTCGCGCTGCTGTCCCGCCGGGCCGACCGGGTGCAGGACCTGGCCGGAAAGATCGCGGCCGACGGCGGCCGGGCGCTCGCCGTGGCGGCCGACGTGACCGCCGACCTCACCGAGGTCGTCGAGACCGTCCACGCCGGACTCGGCCGGGTGGACCTGTTGATCAACAACGCGGGCGTGATGCTGGCCAACCCGTTCAGCGAAGGCCGGATGGACGAGTGGCGGCGGATGATCGACACGAACCTGACCGGCCTGCTCAACGTCACCCGGGCGTTCAGCGCCGACCTGGTCGCCGCCGGTCGGGACGGCACCGCCGACCTGATCAACGTCTCCTCGGTCGGCGCCCACCTGACCTTCCCCAACTACGCCGTCTATACCGCGACCAAGGCCGCCGTCACCCATCTGTCGGCCAACCTGCGGACCGAGTTCGCCGCACTGGGCATCCGGGTCACCAACCTCGAACCGGGCCTGGTCTCGACCGAGCTCGGTGATCACATGGACAACCCCGAAGTGGAGGCCCATCTCGCCGCCTGGCGCGCGGAGGTGCCGCCGCTCAGCCCGGCCGACATAGCCGACGTCGTCGGCTTCGCCGCCAGCCGGCCGAAGCAGGTCAACCTCCGGCAGCTCATGGTCATGCCGACCGTCCAGGCCTGAGATCAGGCGTCGCGATCACTTCTTGAGCGCGTCGGTGGCGGCCCGAACCAACTGCTTCGCGGCTTCCCGGGGCGCCACCCGGCCGAACATGACCTCGGCGTCGATCGACTCGACCGCGTCGGTGACGGCCGTCGTGCCGGCCGGGGCCGGCCGCGTCTCCACCAGATCCTCCTTGGTGAGGTCGCGAATGTACTCCACCGAACGTTGATCATCCGGCCCGAGCGCGTCGAAGATCCCGTCCACCACGGCGGTACTGATCGGCACCCCGCGGGTCGGGCCCACCGCCAGGTTGGCCTCGACGTCGTTGATCATGAAGTTCAGCAGGTCCAGCGCACCGGCCTGGTTCGGGGCCTTGGCCCCGATCGACCAGTACATCGCGACGCCGATCTGCATCCCACGCCGGACGGCCTGAGTCTCACCGGGGAACCGATTCAGCTGCAGGTCCCCGTCCACGGAATCGTTGTAGGCCTTGAGATTGTTGGTCGGGATCATCTGTGCGGCGACCAGTCCGGCGGCGAGCGGCGACTGCGCGGAACCGCCACCGGCGGACTCGATGAACCCGGCCGGCGGCAGGCCGCCCTTCTCGCGCTGCTCGACCGACATCGCCCACCACTCGACCAGGCTCTCCTCGCTGCCGCCGAAGCCGCCGTCGGTGGTGTACAGGTCCTCGCCGCGCTGACGCAGGAAGATGGCCAGTGCATCGGTCTCGCTGAACGGGAGGTTGATGCCGTACAGCTCCTTGTCGTCGCGGTCCTTCGCGGCCTTCGTGATCGACTGACTGAACGACCACAGGTCGTCCCAGGACCACGTGTTCCCGTCCGGGATCTCGACCTCGTACCGCTCCGTCAGCGCGGTGTTGATCACGAAGCCGGAGGCGTTCAAGCCGGCCGGAATGCCGAACAGGCGATCACCGAACCTGGCCAGCGGAAGCTCCGGCGGTACGTCGTCGAGCTTGATCACGTCGAGATGCTGGTTCAGGTCCAGCAGGGCGCCGCGATCCACGTACTCGCTGATCCCGTCGCCGCGTTGATTGCAGAGATCGGGAACGTCCCCGGCGGCGAATCGCGTCGCCATCTTGTCCTGGTAGGGACCGCTGTCCTGATACTCCGTCTTGATCGTGACGCCCGGGTGCGCCTCCCGGTAGAGATCGAGCATCGCCTCGGTCAGCTTCGCCCGATTCGCATCGCCCCACCAGATCATGTTGATCGTCGATCCGGCGTCGGCACTGCCACCGCCCACGCCGAACCGGTTGCATCCCGTCAGCGCTGCCGCCGCCGTTCCCAGGCCCAGCCCGAGAACGGCCCGGCGACCGACACTCATTCCAGTCACATCCATAACGAACCCTTCGCCTCGTCGCGACGTCACGCCCGGGCCCGCACCAGGGACTCGGAAACCGCTTTCTGACCTAGCCCGGAGTCTCACACCAGCGGCTCAGCAGTGTCAAGAATCGCGGCCCCCGTGGTAATTGCAGCGCACCAGCGGTCGCGCGTCCGGCCGCAGTCCGCCGACCGCAGCCTCGTCGAGTGGCGTGGGCCCGGAACCGATTGCCAGCCTGCACCGGCGGCCGTCACCCGGGCGCCGCGCGGGCCCGCCGGGGTGGGCTCGGCGTCAGCCCTTCAACAGTTCGGTGATCCTGGCCAGCCGGTCGGCGACCTGCGCCTCGTACCCGTGGTTGGTCGGCTGGTAGTAGTCCGCGTCGGCCAGTTCGTCCGGCAGATACTGCTGGGCGGCGATCCCGTGCGGCGCGTCGTGCGCGTACTGGTAGCCCACGCCGTGGCCGTGTTGCTTGGCTCCCGCATAGTGGGCGTCCCGCAGATGAGGTGGGACCAGCCCGATCCGGCCCTCCCGAACGTCCGCCTGGGCGGCCCCGATCGCCAGCACGACGGCGTTGGACTTCGGTGCCAGCGCGCAGTGGATGACGGCGTGGGCCAGGGTGATCGCGGCCTCCGGAAACCCGATCAGCTGGACGGTCTGGGCGGCCGCGGTGGCCAGCGGCAGCGCGGTCGGGTCGGCCATCCCGATGTCCTCGGAGGCCAGGATCATGATCCTGCGGGCGATGAACCGCGGGTCCTCGCCGGCCTCGATCATCCGGGCCAGGTAGTGCAGTGAGGCGTTGACGTCGGACCCGCGCATCGACTTGATGAAGGCGCTGATCACGTCGTAGTGCTGATCACCGTCCCGGTCGTACCGCACCGCCGCCTTGTCCACGGCCCGTTCCACCGTCTCGGTGGTGATCGACGCGCTGTCCACCGCGGTCGCGCCGGCCGCCGATTCCTCCAGGTACGTCAGCGCCCGCCGGGCGTCGCCGCCGGCCAGACGGAGCAGGGTGGCCCGGGCCTCGTCGTCGAGTTCGTACGTCTTGCCGTCGGGGGTCCGCAGCCCGCGCTCGTCGGTGAGAGCCCGGGTCAGCAGCCCGGACAGGTCGTCGTCGGTCAGCGGCCGCAGGGTCAGCAGCAGTGACCGGGACAGCAGCGGCGAGATCACCGAGAAGCTCGGGTTCTCCGTGGTGGCGGCAATGAGAGTGACCAGCCGGTTTTCCACGGCCGGCAGCAGCACGTCCTGCTGGGCCTTGGAGAACCGGTGCACCTCGTCGACGAAGAGCACGGTCTGGCGCCCCTGCCGCAGCTCGCTGCGGGCCTGGTCGAGCACGGCCCGGACGTCCTTGACCCCGGCCGTGACGGCGGAGATCTCGACGAACCGGCGGTCCGTCTGCCGCGACACCACACTCGCGATCGTCGTCTTGCCCACCCCCGGCGGGCCCCACAGGAACACCGACATCGGCTCGCCGGAGGCCAGCCGGCGCAGCGGCGATCCGGGCGCCAGCAGGTGGCCCTGGCCCACGATCTCCTCCAGGGTGCGCGGGCGCATCCGTACCGCCAACGGTGTGCCGGCATGGTCCACGGCGCCGAGACTGCCGCCGGTGGTCGCCTGGCCGCTCCGGCCCGACCGCGGCTCCGGCACCGGGTCGCCGAACAGGTCCTCACTCACGGACACACCTCATCACACGGGACCGACGTTCGCCCGCCACCCTCGACCCAACTGACTTACGGTCGCTGCAGTGATGACTGCAATGACTGGTACGTTAGCGGCATGAACTCCCCGACCGAGGCGGAACTCGACTTCACCGACGCCGTCGCCGCGTTCTTCGCCAGGGAGGGCATGCCCCTGATTCCCGGCCGGGTGATCGGCTGGCTGTTGATCAGTGACCCGCCGGAACAGGCGGCGGCCCAACTGGCCGAGGTGCTCCAGGCCAGCCGCAGCTCGATCAGCAGCGCAACCCGGATGCTCACCCCGAGCGGCCTCGTCGAGGGGATCCGCAAGCGGGGCGACCGGCAGGAGTACTTCCGGATCGCCGCGGACGGCTGGAGCCGGATGCTGATGCGCCGGTACGGCTACGCGACAGAGTTCCGCGATCTCCTCAGCCGCGGCCTGACCGTGCTGGACGACGCGCCGGCCGACCGTCGGGAGCGTCTGCAGAACGTCCATTCCCTCTACGGCTTCCTGGCCGACGAGCTGCCGGCCCTGCTGCAGCGGTGGGAGAACCTGAACAGGAGCGAACGATGACCGACGATCTTGCCGTCGACCACGACAGCCACGAGGTCGTCTGTCCGGAGGGACGGCTTCGGGTGATCACCGCCGGCGACACCGGCCCGCCGGTCGTGCTGCTCAGCGGGGGCGGTACCGACAGCGCGACGCTCAGCTGGCGCCACCTGATCCCCGACCTGGCAGACTCGTTCCGGGTCTTCGCACCGGACTGGCCGAAGCAGGGTCGCAGCCGGCCCTGGAACGGTGTCGCCGACCATGATCGACTGGTCCGCTGCGTGACCGAGGTGCTTGATCATTTCGGGCTGGACCGGGTGGCGCTGGTCGGGCTCTCGCAGGGCGGCGCTGTCGCGCTCTCGTACGCGATCGATCATCCGGGCCGGGTGAGAAGGCTCGTCGCGCTGGCACCGGGTGGCATCATCGACTTCCCGCCGGTCGTCCACCAACTGCTCTGGCTGACCGCGAAGATCCCGTTCCTGAACCGGACCCTGCCCAGCCTGATGGCTCGAGACCGGCGCAGCACCGCAGCGTTCGCCCGCCGCGCCCTGTTCACCGACCTGCCGGCGGACTTCGACGAGATCGTGGACGAGATCATGATCGAGTCCCGGGCCGGCTCCAGTTCCAGTGACTGGCAGAACACCTCGATCGGCCCGTTCGGCATGACGGTCGACCTGCGCCCACGCCTGTCCGAGATCCGCTGCCCGACCCTGTTCCTCCAGGGCGACTCGGATGTCGGCATCCGGCAGCACTTCACCGCCGCGGCCGCCCGGCTGGTGCCCGGCGCGAAGTTGATCATGCTCGACAACACCGGCCACTGGATCAGCCGCCAGTCCCCCGAGCTGGTCAACCCGATGATCAAGGAATTCCTCGCCGCACGCGGGTGACCGTGGCAACGGTGATCAACAGGAGCCCGAGCGGATAGGCCAACCGGACCTGCAGCCGATGCCAACTGTCCGCACCCTCGACCCAGCCGACCGTGCCCGCCCCGACGAGCAGCACGGAACCGGCGAACACCGCTGCGCCGATCCCGGCCCAGGTGTCCACGGCGAGCGAGGTGATGGCGGTGCCGACCAGCAATGCCAGGTAGCTGCCCGCGGCAACCCGGAACGTCGGCGCGAGTCCGCCCCACATCAGGCCGAACACCACGGCGGCCACGATCAGATACAGCAGCGCGACAACCGACCGCCAGCGCTGCCGGCCGCGGACCGAGGCCCGCAACGCCTCGACCGCGCCGCTACGCACGTACACCACGAGGAGACAGGCCTGCGCGGCGGCGAACGCGGCCACGCTGAACAGCAGCGCGTCCCGGTCCAGGCCGATCCGCCGCGGGTTCCCGAGCAGGTCGCCGACAGCACACAGCAGCAGGGCCAGGACCAGCAGCCTCGGACCGTTCCGGCGCCACACCCAGACCGCGAGCAGCGGCGCCAAGATCGTCACGGCGATCAGGTCGACCGGGGTCGGGACCGGTACGACGACGAAGATCAACTGCGCCAGCGCGACCAGTCCGAACCCGATCAGCCAGGGACTCCTGATCAGGTCGACGGCGGTGAGCGGCCCCGGGCGTGCGTCCATGCCGGGGACCCTACGAGCCGGCAGCTATCGCCGGCGTATCGATCAGCGCGTCAGTTGATGACTTGGATCGGGCAACGAGCCAGCCCCGTCTTGGCGAGCCGCAGGTCCGCCGTGACGAGAGTGGCGTCGTGATCTTCCGCAGCAGCGACATAGGCTGCGTCATAGCCCGACAGGTTGGAACGCAATTGCCACATACGGTCCAGGAGCGGAGCGGTCGGAGCAATCGCGACGACCATGCGAGCAAGGGTTCCGGCCGCACGGACGGCTTGCGCATCGTCGAACTTCCTGCCCAGCCAGAGACCTCGGATGACGTTGAAGACCTCAGTGCGCCAATGCTCCGGAACGACCCACGCCGGGTCGGCGTCGAGAAGTTCGCGGGCCCGTATGGTGCGGGGCTCGGCGTCCTCGTCAGCGAAGATCAGCGCTAATGCCGAAGCGTCCGGAACGATCACCCGGCACCGCCGGGCCGCCCAGCCCGCCCCTCGTCGATGATCGCGAGAACGTCATCGCCCGTAACCCCGGTCCCGACAGTCCATTCGGCAACCTCGCGGAGAAGGTTGCGGTTCTGAGCGAACGACGCTTCGCGGAGGACGACGCCCAGCAGGAATCCCTGCAGCGACTGTCCGTTCTGGGCGGCTCGCTCGGCGAGCGCGTCCCGCACCTCCTCGGGAACGTCACGAATCTGAAGTGCCACCATGCATTCATTATGCATGCTAGATGCATGAGCCGCACGGCGAACCTCGGGACAACCGGCCGGACGTCAGCTGGGCGTGGACCAGTTCGCGATCCGTTGGCCGATGTCGAGCAGGTCGAGCGAGCCAGTGGCCACGCCGAGGACGAACCGCTCGCCCTCCTGGAGCGAGGTTGCCCGAAGGGTGATCCCGTTGAACAGCAGGAAGAGCTTGGTTGCCGCCCAGGCCAGGCGTTTGTTGCCGTCAACCAGGGGGTCGTTGCGGGCCAGCGAGTGCATCAGCGCCGCAGCCTGCGCCGGCAGGTTGGGGTAGGCAGGCTCGCCGAAGGCGCTGGCCCGCGGCCGGGCCAGCGCCGATTCGAGCAGTCCGGGGTCGGCGATCAGAAAGTCTTCACCTTCCTCGGCCATCATCGCGATACCGAGGTCGGTGACATCCTCCAGCGTGAGGAAGTAGGTCATTGCGAGAGGCGGTGCAACAGCTCGCGATCCTCGTCGAGGATGTGCCGGATGAACCGCGACCGTCGCTCACCGTGCAGCATCTGCCGGATCGCGTCGAGCGCAGCCTGCTGCATCGACGTGCCGTGCTCGGCGGCGTAGGCGCGCAGAGCCTCGGTGTCCTCGTCGGTCAACCTCAAGTTCATCGCCATACCGACGACGGTACCGCCAGCGGTACCGACGAGGGTTCGTCTTGGATCGGCTTCGATCCCCACAGGAGTGAATTTCAGCCGGTCAGTCACGGCGGAAATCCACAGCGGTCGGGTCGGGAGGTCGCCGCCGACCGGTTTCCCGGCCGTTGAGCGACAGCAACGTGCAATTCTGTGCCACAACCCCACCGGCCGATCAAGGTCACTAACTGAGCGGACGCCTTGACCTCCATGTCGTGGGGCAGATGCCGGTCAGATCGTCTGTGAGGATCGTCAAGTGCCGTTCGCGGCGGTGGGTCTGACTCGCAAATCGTCTGGGCTTGGTGCCTTTGAGCGGATCTGTCGGCCTGTCGCTGCGAGCGGTGCTTGCTGCCACCGGGCGGCTGGGGGCGTGTCCCGATAGGGGCCTTGCCGTCACAAGAGCGCCATCACAGTCCTGACCGCTCCCTTGTGCCACCCGGTGACGGCCAATCCGTTCCCAAGCACAGGAGGAGATCGACCTTGTCCAGCATGCCGCAATCGCCAGTTCATTCCCAGCCCGGTCCCGACCCCGCCGGGGAGGTGGTGCTGGGGGTCGACACCCACAAGGATTTCCACGTCGCGGTTGTGCTGTCCCTGCTCGGCCAGGTGCTGGGCACACGATCCTTCCGGACCACGGCGGCGGGCTATCGGGCCCTGCTGGCCTGGGCGCAGAGTTTGGGGGTGGTGCGCCGGGCCGGGGTCGAGGGCACCGGCAGTTACGGCAAGGCGTTGACCCGTCAGCTGCTCGCCGCCGGGGTGGCGGTGGTTGAGGTGAATCAGCCCGACCGGGCCGAGCGGCGCCGGCGCGGCAAGACCGACGCCATCGATGCCGAAGCCGCGGCCCGGGCCGTCTTGTCGGGCCGGGCCACCGCGACCGCGAAGACCGGTAACGGGCAGGTCGAGATGCTGCGGATGTTCAAGCTGGCCAGGGAATCCGCGGTCAAAGCGCGCACCCAGACGCTCAACCAGCTCAAGACCATGATCATCACCGCCGATCCCGAACTCCGCGACCAGCTGACCGGCCTGACCACCCCGAAACTCGTCCGGCACTGCGCCGGCCTGCCCGACCAGCCCGTCACCGACATCACCGCCGCGGCCCGCTACACGCTGCGCCTGCTGGCCCGGCGCGTGCAGCAACTCACCGCCGAGATCACCGACCTCGCCCGCCAACTCAAAGCCACCGTCACCGCCCTGGCCCCCGCGTTGCTGCAACAGCAAGGGATCGGGCCCGACCACGCCGCGCAACTCCTGATCACCGCCGGCGACAACCCCGACCGGCTCCGCTCCGAAGCAGCGTTCGCCGCGCTCTGCGGCGTCAGCCCGATCCAGGCCTCCTCCGGCAACACGACCCGGCACCGGCTCAACCGCGGCGGTGACCGCCACGCCAACTCCGCGCTCTACCTGATCGTGGTCTGCCGGCTACGCCACTGCCCAGCCACCCGCGCCTACACCGCCCGCCGCACCGCCGACGGAAAGTCCAAACGCGACATCATCCGCTGCCTGAAACGCTACATCGCCCGCGACATCCACAAGATCATCACCGGAGCCCTCCGACCCGCAGAACCCGCACCCGCGACCCCTTGACAAACATAGGGGCATCCGCTCGACGAAGTCACCGCGCCAACAAGATCTTCCGCCGGTCAGTCGCGGCAGGTGGGGGCTCTCTCCACACTGTTCCCGCCGGGTCTCCGGGATCGAAGGGCGGTCAGGACTGCTTGGCCGCCTCGGGCTTGGCGTCGACGCCGGCCTCCTTGCGCTGAGCCGCTGTGATCGGGGCCGGGGCGTCGGTGAGCGGGTCGACCCCGCCGCCGGACTTCGGGAACGCGATCACCTCGCGGATCGAGTCGGACCCTGCGAGCAGGGCGACGATCCGGTCCCAGCCGAAGGCGATGCCGCCGTGCGGCGGGGCGCCGAACGAGAAGGCGTCGAGCAGGAAGCCGAACTTCTGCTGCGCCTCCTCGGGCTCGATCCCCATCACCTTGAAGACGCGCTCCTGCACGTCCCGGCGGTGGATACGGATCGAGCCGCCGCCGATCTCGTTGCCGTTGCAGACGATGTCGTACGCGTACGCCAGCGCCGAGCCCGGATCGGTGTCGAAGGTGTCCAGCGACTCCGGCTTCGGCGACGTGAACGCGTGGTGCACCGCGGTCCAGGCGCCCGAGCCGACCGCGACGTCACCGGCAGCGACGGCGTCTCCGGCGGGTTCGAACAGGGGCGCGTCGACGATCCAGACGAACGACCAGGCGGACTCGTCAATGGCACCGATCCGCTTACCGATCTCCAGCCGGACCGCACCGAGCAAGGCCTGCGACGCCGACCGGCCGCCGGCGGCGAAGAAGACACAGTCCCCCGGCTCGGCTCCGGTGGCCTTGGCCAGTCCCTCCCGCTCGGTCTCGGACAGGTTCTTGGCGACCGGGCCGCCGAGCTCGCCGTCCGCCCCGAACAGCACGTACGCCAGCCCGCGAGCCCCGCGCTGCTTGGCGAACTCCTGCCAGGCGTCCAGCGTTCGCCGCGGCTGATCCGCGCCGCCCTTCATCACGACCGCGCCCACGTAGTCGGCCTGGAAGACCCGGAACGGCGTCTCGGCGAAGTAGTCGGTCAACTCGGTGATCTCGAGGTCGAACCGCAGGTCAGGCTTGTCGGTGCCGTACCGGTTCATCGAGTCCCGGTAGGTGATCCGCGGGATCGGCGTGGCCACCTGGTGGCCGATCAGGCTCCAGATCTCGGTCAGCAGCCGCTCGCTCAGCGCGATCACGTCGTCCTGGTCGACGAAGCTCAGCTCGATGTCGAGCTGGGTGAACTCGGGCTGCCGGTCGGCCCGGAAGTCCTCGTCCCGGTAGCAGCGGGCGATCTGGTAGTAGCGCTCCAGGCCGCCGACCATGAGCAACTGCTTGAACAACTGCGGGCTCTGCGGCAGCGCGTACCAGGAGCCGGGCCGGAGCCGGGCCGGGACCAGGAAGTCGCGGGCACCCTCGGGCGTGGACCGGGTCAGCGTCGGCGTCTCGACCTCGACGAAGCCCTCGCCGGCCAGCACGGTGCGGGCCACTCGGTTGACCTCGCTGCGCAGCCGGATCGCGGCGGCGGGGGCGGGCCGGCGCAGGTCGAGGTAGCGGTACTTGAGCCGGGTCTCCTCGCCGACGTTGACCCGCTCGTCGATCTGGAACGGCAGCGGCGCGGCCGGATTGAGCACCTCGAACTCGGCCGTGACGACCTCGATCTCGCCGGTCGGCAGGTCCGGGTTGGCGTTCCCCTCGGGCCGCAGCGCGACCTCGCCGATGATCTTGATGCAGTACTCGTTGCGCAGGTCGTGGGCGCCGGAGGCCGCCAGGATCTCGTCCCGGACCACGACCTGGACGATCCCGCTCGCGTCCCGCAGGTCGAGGAAGGCGACCCCGCCGTGGTCCCGGCGCCGGCCGACCCACCCGGCCAGCGTGACCGTGGTTCCGGCGTGTTCGGCGCGCAGCGTCCCGGCGTCGTGCGTGCGAATCAACTCATCTGTCCCTTCATCGGATCTGGCCCAGGCCCCGCCCGATCCTAGTGGTCCATTCGCCGGGCTCCTAAGAATGGGTGACACTAGAGGGCATGGGTAGGACGCAGCTGAGCGGTCAACATCGTGTCAACCGGCGACCCCGTGGATTCGCCGGCCTGCTCACCGCCATCCTGGTCCTGATCGCCGGCTGCGCCTTCGTCGTCATCGGCGCGCCCCCGGCCCATGCCTGCGAGTGCGAACCACCGACCCGGCCGCAGGCGGTCCAGCGGGCCGACGTGATCATGTACGGGACCGTGCGCTCGGTCCGGCCGGTCTCCGACCCGGCGTCCGGCCACGAGTTCACCGTCGCCGTCCGGTACGTCTACAAGGGCACCGCGTACTCCGAGCAGATCGTCCAGACCCCCGACGCCGCGGCCTGCGGCTTCGTGCCGACGATCGGCTCGACGATGCTGATCTTCGCCACCGAGCGGCAGGAGCCGTCCGTCGAGCACGCGTACGAACTGGTCACCACCCAGTGCGACGGCAGCATGCCGGCGAACAGTCCGCCGCGGGACCTGGGCACTCCGCTGGCACCGCTGACCGGGTCGTCGGCCGATGTCGGCGCGGCGGAACGCACCGACGCGACGATCGGCCGGATCTTCGGCACGGTCGCTCTGGTGATCATCGGGATCGCCCTGGTCGGCGGTGCCGCCCTGTTCTGGCTCTGGCGACCCGGCCGCACCCCTCGCTGACACCGTTCTTCGTCGCGATCCGGTTCTGATCATGGACTGAGCCGATCATGGAAAGCTCTTCCGCGCCCGCGAGTTACATGGCACATTGTTCCACGTACTGTTCCATCGGGAGGCAGGGTCGCCATGACGAACCGGAGCACGGGAGCGCCCACCTGGCTGCGCCAGCTGGGATTCGCAGCGAGCATGATCGGGATCGGGGTCGGCATCGGCACCGTGGTGCAGACCGGCGGTTCCGCGCCGGAGCCGGCCACGGCGCGGCTGCCCGGAGAGGTCAGAGCGGTCGGCGATCCGGACGACCCGCCGGCCGAGGGCGACGGGCTGCCCGGTGATCGTCCGTCGTTGTCCGGCGGCGCGCTGTGGTACCCGTGGGCACCTGGACCGGGCGAACTCGGCGCGGTCCCGATGGCGTTCTCGGTGGACCACCTGATCGACGACCGCACCGCGAAGAAGGTGATCGCGTCCTGGGGTCGCAACGAGGACTCCCCCACCGCGCCGCTGATGAACACCCGGGCGGTCGGCGAGGACAACGGCCAGATCTTCAAGCCGTACGAGGCGTTGCCGTCGTCCTTCACCATGGTCGCGACCACCCGGCTGCGAGACGGCGCGATCCTCTCAGCGAGCTTCGTGCCGGTCCCGTCGCCGGCACCGAACCGGCTCGGCATCCCGATGGCGAAGTCGACCGACATGGCGAAGAGCTGGACCACCTGGACCGCACCGCTGATCGAGAACAAGTGGAAGCTCGGCTGGTACCGGGTGCACCGTGACCTGCTCGAGCTGGCCGACGGCACGCTGCTCCTCGGCGGTTACGGCAGCGGCGTGATCGACGGCGTCAACAAGCAGTACAGCGTGATCTTCGAGTCCACCGACGGCGGCAAGTCGTTCCGACAGCGCTCGGCGGTGAACGCCGGCACCTCGTACGCAACGAACGAGCTCGGCTTCGGCCGGACCGCCGACGGCAGGCTGGTCGCGATGATGCGCGGCGTCGAACCGAACCCGCGGCCGCCGTCGATGCCGCTCACCCAGGCGTTCTCCGACGACGACGGGCTGACCTGGACCGACGTGAAGCCGTACCAGCCGCCGGAGGGGATGCCGAACAACGGGATCATGCCGAAGTTCCTGCTGCAGCCCAACGGCCAGCTGCTGATGACGTACGGGCGCCCGGACAACAACGTCGTCGTCTCCTTGGACGGCACCGGGCGGACCTGGGACACCGGCGAGACGCTCTACTCCCGGCACCCCGGCGAGGAACCGTTGCGGCGCTGGTCCGGCAGCAGCGGCAACATGGATCTGGTCGCGCTGAACAACGGATCGTCGCTGGCGTTCGGTGACACCTGCCACAACATCTGGTACTGCCGTGAATACGGCCACGACAACAAGATCTGGACCCGCAAGGTGGACGCCCTCGGCCCCGGCGTCGGCAAACTTGATCTTGCCACCAAGGTCCGGGACAAGATCGTCAAGCTGACCGGCAACGTCGCGCCCGCCGATGATCGTTACCCGGAACAGCGGCTCGCCGCGGTCGTTGACGGCAGCTCCGAGTACCGCTCCGCGGCCCGGTTCGACCGGCGCCAGGAGTTGATCATCGAGCTGGACCGGACGTACACGCTGAACCGGATCGGGCTGATGCTGGCCAAGGGCGAGCTGAACAGCGCCAAGGTCCAGGTGTCCACCGACGGCGACACCTGGAGCGCGCCGATCCTGCGCACCGGCGACCGGACCGACTGGGCGATGCGTTACCAGGACCTCGACCCGGTCCAGGCGAAGTTCGTCAAGATCACCAGGGACGGCCGGGCCCCGTTGTCGGCGATCACCGAGCTCGAGCTGTACGCGAGCCACCTGCTCACGTTCGAGAACGACGGGATCACCACGATCCCGCGGACGATCAAGGACGCCCGCTACGCCCTGGTCGCCGACAAGGGCATGGTCCCGGGCTACGACCATTCCAACGCCCGGATGGTGCTGATCGACGCCGACCAGGCGGCACGGGCCACCGCGACGATCCCGGCACAGGAGCCGGCCGCCGGGCTGCGGTTCGGCTTCGGTTTCGAGGGTTACGGCTACGGCTCCGGTGCGATCTGGGAGGTCCTCGGCCGGTCCGGCGACGGCGAGGAGAAGGTCGCGTACCGGCTGATCCTGTCGCCCGACTGGACCGCCAACGTGATCACCGTGAAGGCCTGGAACGGCTCGGCCTGGGTCGAGGTCGGCCGCACCGGAAGTCCGGTGATCCCCAACAAGCAATGGATGTCGGTGACCCTGGACAGCACCGCCGCGGGCACCAAGATCGCGATCAACGGCACCGTGCTCGGCACCGCCACCCAGCGACTGGCCGACGTCGACACCCTCACCGGTCTGCGGGTCCAGACCGGCCTCAACCCCGAGGACGTGGGCAATATGGAGCACTCGTACGACGACATCATGATCACGCCACTCCGCTGACCCGCCTCGTCGGCTGCGTTTCGGGCTGTCGCTATTCCTCCACAGATCGAGTATTTCCGCGTGGCAACCGCGGTGATCGGCTGGCTCGTGGAGGAATTCCGACAGCCCGAGGTGTCGGCTGGATCGGTCCTGGCGATTGGAGGTCCGATGGATCGTCGAGCATCTCGTCGAGTTCCGCCTCGGTGAACTCGAAGTCGGCGCCGACCCGGATCTGGCCGGCGAGCGATCCCTTGGCGTCGAGGAACCGCTTGGCCGGTCCCGAGTGCCGGATCGGCACCAGCCGGACCACTGGCAGGCTTCGACAGGCTCAAGGGGCGTCGTTGTCGGTGGTCGGCAGGACGCCGCGGCGGACGGCGCTGATCAACTCCTCGTGGTCGGCCTCCACCTGATCCGCGTAGCCGGCGGCGAACCGGCAAAGGGCCTGGTCGAGCTTGTCGGACGAGCCGACGTAGCCGGCGATCATGGACGCTCCGCTGGTCCGGGCGTGACCCTTGGCCAGCAGATGGCCGACGATCCCCGCATAGTCGGTCAGCGCGGCCGCGTCGATCGCGTCCAGCGGGATGGTGCCCTTCATGTTCCGGAACTGGCGGACGTAGAACTGCAGGTTGCCGACGGAAGTCCAACCCAGCAAGGGATCGCTCACGGTCTGCAGGCTCTGCTGGTATTCGACGACCCGCTGGCCCTGATGATCATGCCAGGCCGAGTCGCCGTGGACGAACTTCGCCAGCACCGACCGGCGTGCCTGCTTCAGCTGCAGGAACACCACGTCGTCCGGACTGCTGCCCTCCAGCAGGGCGACGTAGGCGCGCAGTCCGACGCTGCCGACACCGACCACCTTGTGCGCGATGTCGACCAGCGTGTAGCCGCCGAGCGCCCGTTGCCAGTGCAGCGCCAGCGTGCCCAGATACTGATCCAGGGCCTCTCCCAGGGCGTCCGCCTCGTCCTTCGGCACCCGGGTGATCAGCGGCGGTTCCTCGACGATCCGGCGCCGGCCCTCCTGCTCCACCACGAACCGCGGCAGGGCACGGTCACTGGTCCGATTGCGGGCCCGCTTGGCGGAACGCTCGATCTCGTCCCGCAGCGTCTTCTCCGAGGCGGTCTCGTGCAGCCGCTCCACGTCGAGCCGGTTGTACGACCGCATCAGCAGCGGCTGGTCGGCAAGGAACCGTACCTCGGCCCGATAGGCCGCGACACACGCCGCGACGGCGTCTCGGCACTGGTCCTCCGACGAGCCGTTCTGCCGGCCGGCCACCCAGATGCTCGCGACCAGGCGGCGCAGGTCCCACTCCCAGCTGCCCGGATGCGCCTCGTCGAAGTCGTTCAGGTCGATCACCAGCTCGCCCTCGGGCGAGGCGTAGAAGCCGAAGTTGCCCAGGTGCGCGTCGCCGCAGATCACCGGCATGATCCCGGTCGCCGGCAGGTGCGCCACGTCCTCGGCCATCACGATCGCGCTGCCCCGCAGATAGCCGTACGGCGACGCGGTCATCCGGGCCACTCGGATCGGGATCAGGTCCGGCAGCCGGCCCTCGTGCGAGTCGAGGATCAGGGTCACCGGGTCCGGCCGGCCGTACGGTGCGCGCCACTCGCCGAGCGATTTGCGGGGCACCCGGTCCCGCAGCGCCTTGCCCATCCGGTACCGCTCCTCGCGCGAGGTCGGCCGGCGGCGCAACGAGAAGTACGCGTCACTCTCTGCCGTGGCCAGCACCGTGTGGCTGTGGCGTACGACCGGCTCCCTGGGCAGCGCCATCACCCTCCTGTCTCCAGGCTCAGTATGGCGGTTGGGACCTAAGCCCGGCGGGAGTCCAGGCCGACCAGGTGCCGGTTCCGGGCGCCCGCCCGCTGACCGGCGAGCAGCCGCTGCCGTACCGCATCGGGGATGTCGTGGCGGCGGGCCGCGGTCCGGGCGTCGTCGGAGTCCAGGTCGGGCACCCGGACCCGGCCGCGGTACGGATCCGAGGCCACGCCGGGCACGCAGGTGACCCTGGACGCGGCCGGCGACGGGCCCAGGTTCGGCAGCGACGGCGCCACCGCCCCGGCGTAGGCGAGCTGGCCGGACGCCGTGGGATGGAACGACTCGGTCTGGTCGAACAGGACGACGTTGTGGATCCACGGATCCTCGGTGCAGGTGGCATGGCCGACGAACGGCAGCCGGACGTCGACGAACGTCCAGCCCACGGCCGCGGCCACCTCGGCCTGCCGCTCGGCCAGGTTGTCGGCCGCGTCGTTGAGCGCGTACATCTCGTCGGAGGTGAAGAACGTCGCCAGGTGGCAGTCGGTCCCGGCGAACAGGTGCGGGTAGCCGGCCAGCACCCGGTCGATCGAGCGGCCGAGCCGGCTCTCGATCAAGGTCAGCGCCGCGGCCAGCCGGACCGGCAACTCGTCGGTGATGAATCGCAGCGCCTCCTCGATGACCTCCGCGCTGTCACCCCACCACCATGGCCGGGCCGCCTCGGTGAGCACCCGGGCGAAGCCGGCGTCGTTGCCGCCGATCGTCAACGCGACCGCGGCCGGCTCGGCGCCGGCCGGCAGTCCGGCCTGGGCGTTGGCCAGCTGACCCTCGATGTCGGAGGTCAGCGCACCCTCGCAGGCCGCGATCAGCACATCGGCCGCGCGCTCCCGGCCGATCACCGCGCCGTAACAGTTGCGGGACCGCAGACAGTCGGTGCCGTCCTCGATGTAATCGCCCGCACCGACCCCCGAGGAGTACGAGTCCCCGAGGATGATCAACACATCGGAAGCCATGATCAAAACCCTATCGGGTCATGATCGACTGACGGTGGGCCGCAACTCCTCCTCGGCGGGTCGCCAGCTGTCCGGGTCGGCCGGACCTTGATCACCGGTGCGGACGTCCTTCACCTCGCCGCCCTCCAGCCCGCCGAACCAGACGTACGGAATGCCACGCCGGTCCGCGTGCCGGATCTGCTTACCGAACTTGTCCGCCTTCGGCGCCACCTCGGTGGAGATGCCGCGCCGCCGCAGCCGTTCCGCAACGGCGATCGCGGTGTCCCGGCTCTCCTCGTTGTCGACCGCGACCAAGATCACCGTCGGCACCGAACGGGACGCCGTGATCTTGCCCTCGGCGAGCAGCGGGACCAGCAGCCGGGTCACGCCGATCGACAGCCCGACGCCCGGATAGCTGGTCCGGCCGTCACTGGCCAGCGACTCATACCGGCCGCCGGAGGAGATCGAGCCCAGGTTCGGATAGCCGACCAGCTCGGTCTCGTAGACGGTGCCGGTGTAGTAGTCGAGGCCCCGGGCGATCTTGAGATCGGCGACCAGCCGGCCCGGCACGTAGCGGCTCGCGGTGCGCACCACCTCGGCCAGCCGTTCCACGCCCAGCTCGAGTTGATCATGCTTCACGCCGAGCTCGGCGACCCGGTCGGCGAACGACTCGTCGGCGGTGTTGATCTGCGCCAGCCGGAGGCAGGAGTCGGCCTGGGCCGCGGACAGCCCGGCCTCGCCGGTGAGCAGGTCGCGGACGGCGTCGGGGCCGATCTTGTCCAGCTTGTCGACGATCCGGAGTACGTCCGTCGGGTCCTCGATGTCCAGTCCCCGATAGAAGCCCTGGGCCAACCGGCGATCGCTGACCCGCATCAGCACCGGCGGCAGACCAAGATCATCGTGCAGCCGCTCCAGGGCGGCCAACGTCACCAGGGCCACCTCGACGTCGTGGTGCGCGGCGAGCTCGCCGGTGTCGACGATGTCGATGTCGGCCTGGGTGAACTCGCGGTAGCGGCCCTCCTGCGGACGCTCGCCCCGCCACACCTTCTGGATCTGGTAGCGGCGGAACGGGAACTGCAGGGTGTGCGCGTACTCGAGGACGTACCGGGCGAACGGAACGGTCAGGTCGAAGTGCAGCCCGAGGTCGGCCTTGGCCTCCGGCGGCGCGGACAGCCGGCGGACCGCGTACACCTCCTTGTCGATCTCGCCGCCCTTGGCCAGCCGGTCGATCGGCTCCACCGACCGGGTCTCGACGGAGCCGAACCCGTGCAGCTCGAACGTCTCCCGCAGCCGATCCAGGACGCTTTGCTCAACGATCCGCTGGTCCGGGGTGAACTCGGGATACCCGGACAGCGGTTTGGGGCGGCTCACGTGTGTTCTCCTTGCTCCTTCTCCTGCCGCAGGTGGTCCGGCTGCAGGTACGGGTTCGTGGCGCGTTCCCGCGCCATCGTCGTCTGGGACCCGTGGCCGGGCAGCACCGCCGCGGAATCCGGCAGTCCGATCACCGTGGTCCGCAGGGTTTCCAGCATCCTGGTTGGGTTCCCGCGGGGCAAATCAGTTCTTCCGATCGAGCCGGCGAACAGGACGTCGCCGCTGAAGATCACCTCGCTGAATCCCTCGTCGTCGTACGGGAGCCGGAGCAGGGACGAGCCGGGCGTGTGACCCGGCGCCGCGACGTGGGTGAACTCGAGCCCGGCCAGCGTCAGCCGGTCCCCGTCGGCGAGGGTCTCGACCCGCTCCGGTTCGGCGAACTCGGTCCGGTAGCCGGAGTCGGCGAGCATCCGGTCCACGCCCGGCGGCATCGCGGCGAACGGGTCGGCCAGCAGGTCCCGGTCGGCGCCGTTGATCCAGCACGGCACCTGGTAGGAGTCGGCCAGGTCGGCGATGGCGTACGTGTGATCGAGGTGGCCGTGGCTGGCCAGGACCGCGACCGGCCGCAGCTCGTGCTCGGCGACGACGGACCGTACGCCCTCCGCGGCGTCGACCCCGGGATCGATGATGACGCACTCCGCGCCGGCCGCCGCGGCGACCAGATAGCAGTTGGCCTGCCAGGGGCCGGCCGGGAAGGATGCGATCAACACATCCGCGACACTATCGGGCAGGATGGATCCATGAGCCCCGACGCTGACCCTGCTTCTTTCGGACGAGTCGACGCCGACGGCACCGTGTATGTCCGCACCGCGACCGGCGAGCGCAGCGTCGGCCAGGTGCCCGACGTCGCCCCCGCCGAGGCGCTGCAGTTCTTCGTCCGCCGTTTCACCGCGCTCGAACTCGAAGTGTCCCTGCTGGAACGGCGGATCGCCTCCGGTGCACTGTCCCCCGACGACGCCGCGGGATCGATCAAGACCGTACGGACCGCGGTGACCGACGCCAATGCCGTCGGCGACCTGGACAGCCTGCTGAACCGGCTGAAGGCGCTGGAACCGGTGCTGGACGAGCGTCGTGCGGAACGTCGGGCGGAGAAGGCCAAGCAGCAGGAAGAGGCCCGCGCCGCCAAGGAGAAGTGCGTCGCGGAGGCCGAGCGGCTGGCCGCCAGCAACGACTGGCGCGGCGGCGTGAACCGGTTCCGGTCCCTGCTGGACGAGTGGAAGAAGCTGCCCCGGCTGGACCGGACCACCGACGGCGAGTTGTGGCACCGGTTCTCCTCGGCCCGGACCACGTACACGCGGCGGCGGAAGGCTCACTTTGCCGAGCAGGCCGAGCAGCGCGAGTCGGCCCGGGTGATCAAGGAACGGCTGGTCAAGGCCGCCGAGGCGCTCGCGGACTCGACCGAATGGGGCGACACCACCCGCGAGCTGCGCGGGCTGATGACCGAGTGGAAGGCGGCCGGTCCGGCGCCGCGCGAGATCGACGACGCCTTGTGGAAGCAGTTCCGCGCCGCCCAGGACCACTTCTTCGAGGCCAAGCAGGCGGCCTTCGCGGCGCAGGACAGCGAATACCGGGAGAACCAGGTGAAGAAGGAGGAGCTGCTGGTCGAGGCCGAGCGGCTGCTCCCGATCACCGACCTGGCCGCCGCCCGGGCGGCCTACCGCGACATCCTCGACCGGTGGGCGGAGATCGGCAAGGTGCCGCGGGAGGCGATGCGGTCCCTGGACGGCCGCCTGCGAGCGGTCGAGTCCGCGATCCGGCAGGCCGAGGACGACAAGTGGCGGCGAACCAACCCCGAGACCCGGGCCCGCGCGGAGGACACCGCGGCCAAGCTCGAGGCGCAGATCAACGAGCTCGAGGCCAAGGCCGCCAAGGCGGAAGCACGGGGCGACGCCCGGGCGGCACGGGATGCGGCCAACTCGGCTGAGACGTACCGGCAGTGGTTGGAGCAGGCCCGCCGAGCCGCGAGCGACTACAGCGGTTGATCATGGTCGCGACGTGACCGCCGGTCTCAGTTACCCCGAGGTCGGCGCGACCCGAGGTGTCCTGCCACCCGGCTACCACCACATCACGCGGTCGGCCGCGATCGGCCGCGGCGCGACAGACTTCCGTCGCGCGGCCGAGCGGGTTCTGAACTGGGAGGTGCAGCGCCGGTCCGGTCTCGCCGTCAGCGCGACCGGTCCCGTCTCCGAAGGTGCGGACGTGATCCTGACCATCGGCCCGCTGAGGGCGCCGGCGCGCGTCGTCTACGTGATCGAGGAGCCGCGCCGGGCCGGCTTCGCTTACGGAACGCTGCCCGGCCACCCGGAATGCGGCGAGGAGTCCTTCGTCGTCGAGCACCTCGTCGACGACACGGTCCAGCTCACCGTCACCGCGTTCTCCCGGCCGGCGACTCTCCTGGCCCGGCTCGGCGGTCCCATCACCCGGCTGGTCCAGCGAGTGATCACGGACCGCTACCTCCGCGTCCTGTCGCAGAGTTGACGACAGTTCGCGAACCCTCCACTTTCCAACGGTGGAAGGGAAACTATCGTCAGATCCGCGACATCCAGTCCGCGGCGCGCACCCCGATCGGGTGCGGCGGTTGGCCCGCTGAGATCGAAACCCCGCCCCTTCCGCCTACCCGGCCCGCACTTCCCGCCCACCGTGTCCGCCCACCCGGCTTACCGCATCCGCCCGGCCCCCAGCTCCCAGCCCTACGCGTCCGCGCGGCCCGCACCTCCCGGCCCAGCGCCTCCGCCCGGCCCGCACCTCCCAACACTTCGCCTCCGCCGACCTCGCACCTGCCGGCCCACTGCCTCCGACCACCCCGCGCTTCCCGGCCAGCGCGTCCGCCCGACCCGCACCTCCCAGCTCTGCGCCTCCGCCCGGACCGCACCTCCCAACACTTCGTATCCGCCGACCCCGCACCTGCCGGCCCACTGCCTCCGCCCACCCCGCACCTCCCGGCCCAGCGCGTCCGCCCGGCCCGCACCTCCCGGCCCAGCGCCTCCGCCCGGACCGCACCTCCCAACACTTCGTATCCGCCGACCCCGCACCTGCCGGCCCACTGCCTCCGACCACCCCGCACCTCCCGGCCCAGCGCCTCCGCCCGACCCGCACCTCCCGGCCCAGCGCCTCCGCCCGGCCCGCACCTCCCGGCCCACCGCGTCCGCCCGCCCGGCACATCCCCGCTCTCCGTATCCGCCTCTTCTTCCTCTGCTGACTGCGCAGCCGGCGGCGAGGCGGAGGAAGCAGGGGGTGCCGAAGGACCGGGACAGTGGGGGGCCGGGCGCAACGAGTGGCGACGGCGTCGGCAAGGCCGGCCGCACCATCGAGTGGCGAGTTATGGACGTGGCCCAGCGGAATTCGCGTCGATAGCTCGCCACTCGAATCGGACCCGCCGCATAACCGGCGAATGGCGCAGAACTGCATCTCGTCGCATCGCAACCGGAACCCGAAGCTCCGTCCGCCCCACTCCCGCCGACCGGGCGCAAAGCCAGGCGTTCTGCCGGCGTTTCGCGGCGCTGCAGCCCAGTCACCGGGAAGCGAAGGAGGGCGAGAAGCGACGATCTCGGCACGGCGGGGGCGCACCATCGAGTGGCGAGTTATCGACGTGATCACAGCAGAATCGCGTCGATATCTCTCCACTCGAATCGGACCCCGCTCGCATGATCGGCAGGTGGATGACGATCATGCTTCGGGGCCGGATCCCCGGTGCCCAGTCAGCGAAAAAGGGGTATCAGGTGAGGGGGAGGTACATCACGTGGAGGCCGACCAGGCCGTGCTCGCGGTGGTCGAAGGCCTCCGGGACGGTGCCGATGATCTTGAAGCCGAGGTCCTGCCAGAGGTGGACGGCGGCGGTGTTGGTCTCGACGACGGCGTTGAACTGGATGCCGTGGAAGCCGTTGCGGCGGTGCCAGTCGATCATGTACGTGGCGAGGGCACGGCCGACACCGCGGCCGCTGCGTTCCGGATCGACCATGAAGCTCGCGGTGCCGATGTGGCTGCCCGGGCCGGGGCGGTTCGGGCCCATCTTGGCGCTGCCCAGCACCGCGCCGTCCTCGACCGCGACCACCGCGTGGTCCGGCGGCGGCTGCAGCCACAGCTCGCGGGCC
Organism: Microlunatus parietis; assembly: GCF_013407955.1. GTDB lineage: Bacteria > Actinomycetota > Actinomycetes > Propionibacteriales > Propionibacteriaceae > Microlunatus > Microlunatus parietis. Next base: position 458,209 of record NZ_JACCBU010000001.1, read on the forward strand.
TGGTCGGAGGTCAGGTCGAGCGGGTAGGCGTAGGTCTCCCGGGCCTGCACGATCGAAGCGAAGAACGGCCAGATCCGGGGCCAGTCCTCGGCCGTGGCGGTACGGAGTTCCACGCGAATCACGCCTCCCGGTGATGGTCGAGGATCCGGCCGAGCAACCGGACCAAGGTCTTCCGCTCGGCCGCGGTGAGCGGCGCGACGAACTCGTCCTGCACCTCGTTCACGAGCCGGTGCAGCTTCCGCAGCCGACGCTTGCCGGCGCCGGTAACGGTCACGACGTTGCGCCGCCGGTCCGCCTCGTCCGGAGCGCGCTCCATGAAGCCGGCCGCCACGAGTTCGTCCAGCGCGGCCACTACGTCGCTCCGGTCGATGCCGGTCCGGCGGCCGAGATCGGCCTGACTCAGCGGGCCCGCCTCGTCGAGGGCCGCCAGCAGCCGGTAGTGGTACGGCCGGGCACCCTCCTCGGCCAGCCGGTCGATCAGCAGCCGGTGGCTGAACAGGGACGCCTGACCGACCAGCCAGCCCGGCATCTCGGCGAGCTGCGCGAACGCGGGCTTCTCGGCAGGACTCATGGCGGGAAGTCTAATCGATTCATTGGTGATCCCCACGAATCTCGACTATCGTTGGTAGAACCAACATTGGTCGCTCCAACAGATGCGGAACTCCATGAAGACGATCGACGTACTCGACTCCTTCCTCGCCTACCGGGAGGCCGGCAGCGGCGGCCCGACCGTGGTCCTGCTGCACGGCAACCCGACCTCCTCCCACATCTGGCGCAACGTCCTGCCGTTGATCGCCGAGCACGCCCGGGTGCTGGCGCCGGACCTGATCGGCATGGGCCAGTCGGGCAAGCCGGCGCTGCAGTACACGTTCGATGATCACGCCCATTACCTGGACGCCTGGTTCGACGCGCTCGGGCTCGACCAGGTGGTGCTGGTCGGCCACGACTGGGGCGGCGCCCTGGCGCTCGACCGAGCGGCGCGGCGGCCCGAGCAGGTCCGCGGGATCGTCCTGCTGGAGACGTTCCTGCGCCCGCTCAGCTGGTCGGACTATCCCCCGCCGGCCGTCGAGCTGTTCCAGGCGCTGCGCACCCCGGGCGTCGGCGAACGGATGGCGATCGACGACAACTGGTTCATCGAATCCGCCTTGCACGCAACGAATCCCGGCATCTCCGACGAGGATCTCGCGGTCTACCGCGCGCCGTACGCGGACCCGGCGAGCCGGCTGCCGCTGCTGCAGTGGGGCCGGTCGCATCCGGTGGACGGCGAGCCGGCCGATGTGTACGCGCGGGTGCTGGCGTACGACCGCTGGCTGGCCGACAGCCCCGAGGTGCCGAAGCTGCTGCTGACGGCTGAACCGGGCACCTTGGTCTCCCCCGCGATCGTCGACTGGGCACGCGCCAACGTCGCGTCGCTCGACGTACAGAGCATCGGGGCCGCCGGCCACCACGCACCCGAGGACCAGCCGGCCGCGATCGCGTCAGCCATCTCCGGCTGGCTCGTCAGCTCCGCTGCGACTCGCCGCTGAAACGGCTCGGCTCGCTTCCCATCGCGAGAGGCGAGCCGACCCACGGGTGTCGAGCCCTGCCCCAGGTCCGAGACCAACCTCTTGATCGACCGGTCACCAACGCAGCGACACGCCGCCAAAACACCTGCTTTTGTGCCCGGTCGGCGGGCTGTTATTGGTTGATGCGGTAGACGTCGTAGACCGACGGGACGCCGCGGACGCCGCGGAGGACGTGGTCCAGGTGCGTCGGATCCGCGGTCTCGAATGTGAAGCGGGCCTTGCAGATCCGATCCTTCGTCGTGGACAGGGTGGCCGACATGATGTTGACGTGCTGGTCGGACAGTGCGCGGGTGATGTCGGAGAGCAGCCGGTTCCGGTCCAGTGCCTCGACCTGGATCGCGACCAGGAACGAGCTCTTCGCGGTCGGCGCCCAGCTGACCTGGACCAGCCGTTCCGGCTCGGTGCGCAGGCTCGACGTGTTCACGCAGTCGGTCCGGTGCACCGAGACGCCCTGGCCCTTGGTGACGAAGCCGATGATGTCGTCGCCGGGTAGCGGGGTGCAGCACTTGGCGAGCTTCACCAGCAGGTCGCTGGATCCGTCGACGTGGATGCCGCAGTCGTTCGCCGAGGTCGACGGGCGCCGCCGGCGGCCGGTGACGACCTGGTCCTCACCCGCCTCGTCCGCGGCCGCGTCGGCGCCGCCCTCGACGCTGATCAGGCGGTTCAGCACGGCCTGGGCACCCACGGTGCCCTCGCCCACCGCCGCATAGAGCGACGACACGTCGGGCATCTTGAAGAAGCCGGCGACCGCGGTCAGGTGCTCGAAGGTCAGCAGTCGCTGCAGTGGCAGGCCGCCCTTGCGGAGCTGCTTGGCCAGCGCCTCCTTGCCGATCTCGATCGACTCCTCGCGGCGCTCCAGGGTGAAGTGGTGCCGGATCTTGTTCTTCGCCCGCGGGCTCTTGACGAAGGTCAGCCAGTCCCGGCTCGGCCCGGCGCCGGCCGCCTTGGAGGTGAAGATCTCCACCACGTCGCCGTTGGCGAGCACCGACTCCAGCGGCACCAGCCGGCCGTTGACCCGGGCGCCGATCGTCTTGTGCCCGATCTCGGTGTGGATCGCGTACGCGAAGTCGACCGGGGTGGCACCCTGCGGCAGCGAGATCACGTCACCCTTCGGCGTGAACGCGTACACCTCGGTGCTGTTGATCTCGAACCGCAGCGAGTCGAGGAACTCGCTCGGGTCGGCCGTCTCGCGCTGCCAGTCGAGCAACTGGCGGACCCACATCAGGTCGGTGCCGTCGCCCTTGATCTGGTGGCTCGGGCCGCCCTTGCCCTCCTTGTACTTCCAGTGCGCGGCGACGCCGTACTCGGCCCGGCGGTGCATCTCGTCGGTCCGGATCTGCAGCTCCACCGGCTTGCCCTGCGGGCCGAGCACGGTGGTGTGCAGCGACTGGTACATGTTGAACTTCGGCATCGCGATGTAGTCCTTGAACCGCCCGGGCAGGGGGTTCCAGCGGACGTGCATCTGACCCAGCGCGGCATAGCAGTCGCGCACGGTGTCGACCAGGATGCGCAGGCCGACCAGGTCGTAGATGTCGTTGAACTCGCGGCCGCGGACCACCATCTTCTGGTAGATCGAGTAGTAGTGCTTCGGCCGGCCGGTGACCGTGGCCTTGATCTTGGCGCCCTTCAGGTCGGCCTCGACCTGGGCGATCACCTCGGACAGGAACTCGTCGCGGCTCGGCGCGGCCTTCGCGACCAGCCGCACCACCTCGTCGTACACCTTCGGGTGCAGCGTGGCGAAGCAGAGGTCCTCGAGTTCCCACTTGATCGTGTTCATGCCGAGCCGGTGGGCCAGCGGCGCGTAGATCTCGAGCGTCTCGGTCGCCGTCTTGGTCTGCTTGTCCGGCCGGACGTAGTGCAGGGTGCGCATGTTGTGCAGCCGGTCGGCGAGCTTGATCACCAGCACCCGGATGTCGCGGCTCATCGCGATCACCATCTTGCGGATGGTCTCCGACTTCGCCGACTCGCCGTACTTGACCTTGTCCAGCTTCGTCACGCCGTCGACCAGGAGCGCGATCTCCTCGCCGAACTCGCGGCTCAGCTGGGCCAGCGTGTACGGGGTGTCCTCGACCGTGTCGTGCAGCAGTGCCGCGCACAGCGTCGACTCGGTCATGCCGAGCTCGGCCAGGATCGTGGTGACCGCCAGCGGATGGGTGATGTACGGGTCGCCGCTCTTCCGCAGCTGACCGGTGTGCCAGCGTTCGGCCGTCCGGTACGCCCGCGCGACCAGACCCAGATCGGCCTTCGGATGGTTGGCCTTGATCACGGCGAACAACGGGTCCAGCACCGGGGTGGCGCTGCGGCCGCCGCTGCCGAAGCGGGCCAGCCGCTGCCGCATCCGGACCCGCGGCTGCTCCGGTCCGGTGGTCAGCCGGACCGGCACCGCCGGGCTGCCCGGGGCGTGGCCGTTGGCCCCGTTCGAGGTGCCGTTGTTGCCGTTCCCGTTCTGGTCCAGTTCGTCCAGCGGCGGCCGGACCCGGGGGGTCAACGGCGACGGCGGACGCGGGGTGTTGCTGGTGGGGGCCGGTGCCGGCCGGGCGCGCCGAGGCGACGGGCTCGTCTCCGGGCCCGAATCGACGGCCGGGTCAACGGCAATCCGCGGGTCGCTCACGGCGAACACCCCCTCACCAGTTCCTGCCCAAGTCTAGGGGTCGTACCGGACCGGGAGTTCAACCGCTTCGGCTCCCACGCCCGCCACGCCCGAGACTGTTCACGCAGTTGAAACGCTCAGACTGCCCCTTGGCATTCCCTCCTGACAAGTACTCGGCCAGGAACGCCGGGGCTCTCTTGCCCTCGAGCCCGCTTTCGTGCTGTCGGCCACAACGTTCCCTGAGCCTGTCGAAGGGGCAAGGCCAGATCTGGCTCGGCACTTCCGCCTTGCTCAGTGCGCGTCGACGCGGTTCAGACCTCTGGCGCGGGATCCCGGTCGCCGGTCAGCTCGGACTCGGCCCGGCGCACCACGACCACCTGGTCGCCGGTCTGCAGGCTGGCCACGGTCGGGTCGTAGAACCGGCGCAGGGTCTTGTTCCGGACCACCGCGACCACGTGTTCGGTCCGGATGTCGAAGGGTTGCCGGCCCACCTCGTCGGCGGTGACCTGGCGTTCGGCGACCTCGAGGCCTTCCCGCGAGGACAGCATGTCCTCGATCACGGTGCCCAGGTTGGGGCTGACCGCCGAGAGCCCGAGCAGCCGGCCGACCGCCTCCGAGGAGGTGACCACGGCGTCGCCGCCGGACTGCCGGACCAGGGAGGCGTTGTCCTCCTCGCGGACCGCGACGACGACGTGGGCGGACGGGTTCAGCTGCCGTACGGTGAGCGTCACCAGGATCGCCGAGTCGTCCCGGTCCAGCGTGATGATCACCTCGCGGGCCTTGACGATCTCGGCCCGGCGCAGGATGTCCCGCCGGGTGGCGTCACCCTCGATGGCCGCGTAACCGCGCAGGTTCGCATCGTTGATCGCGCTGGCCCGGCCGTCGATGATCACGATCTTCGACGGGTCGCAGCCGCTGTTCTCCAGGGTCTCGACGGCGCTGCGGCCCTTAGTGCCGAAGCCCACGACGACGACATGGTTGCGCATCCGTTTCCTCCACCGTCCGTCCAGGTAGATCCGCCGGCCCTCGGTGGCCAGCACCTGCAGTGTCGTACCGACCAACAACACCAGGAACATGACCCGGAGCGGCGTGATCAGGATCGCGTTGAGCAGGCGCGAGTGTGGTGCGATCGGGGTGATGTCGCCGTAGCCGGTCGTGGTCACGGTGACGGTCGAATAGTAGATCGCGTCGATCAGCGAGACCTGGCCGTCCAGGTTGTCCGTGTAAGCGTCCCGGTCGAACCAGACCAGCGAGACCGAGATCGCCAGCAGGACGGCGGCCAGGATGATCCGCTGAACCAGCTGACGGGCCGGCGACGGCCGGTTGTCGGGCAGGCTGACCATGGCCTGATTGCGCCAGTGGCCACGATTGGACCGGACCCACTTCCGGCCGAACTCCGGCATCAGCGTCCTCCGCGCGAGCCGGGCGACGCGGCCCGGGCGGAAGGCCTCATGCTTCCGGGAAGTTCAGCACGGCCGCGATGTCGGCGACGCCCAGGTGTGCGAGGCGCTTCCGGCCACCCAGGTGGTCCAGCTCGACGAGAACGGTGATGCCGACCAGCTCGGCCCCGGCCTTGCGGACCAGGTCGACCGCCGCGCCGATCGTGCCGCCGGTGGCCAGCACGTCGTCGACCACGAGCACCCGGTCGCCCTCCTTCAGCGCGTCGGCGTGGATGGCGAGGCGTTCCGTGCCGTACTCCAGCTCGTACTCCGTCTCGATGATCTCGGCCGGCAGCTTGCCCGGCTTGCGGGCCGGCACGAACCCGGCCCCCAGCGACAGCGCGACCGGGCTGGCGAACACGAAGCCGCGCGCCTCCACGCCGAGCACCGTGTCGACCTCGGACGGGGACAGCCGCACCATGGCCTCCACCGCCTTGGCGAGGCCGCCCGGCGAGGCGATCAGGGGCGTGATGTCCTTGAACAGGACGCCGGGTGCCGGAAAGTCCGGCACGTCGCGGATCAGCCCCGCCAGCTGTTCCTTGATCTGGTCGGTGACGAGGGTGGTCACGATTTCCTCCGCTGGCTCCTTGGCTTGTTCTGCGGTTGCGGCCGCTTCGCCGCGGCTTCGGACAGCGGCCGGCTCACCCGCGGCGGCGGGCTCGCGGCCGACCCGACCGAGATGGGCATCGAGGACTTCGCCTTCGGGTAGTTCTCGAACTCGGCGTCGTCCTTCGGGTCGCCGACGGAGTCCGGGCTCGCCGGCTCGGCCGGCTTCTTCGAGGCCGGCTCGGCGGTCGTCGCCGCGGCCGCGACCGGAGCCGACGCCTTCTCCTGCTTGGACCGCCGGGCCAGCACCCGGGCGGCCAGCTTCTTCATCTCGGGCTCCCGCTCCTTGAGCTGGGTCAGCAGCGGGGTGGCGATGAAGATCGAGGAGTACGCACCGGAGACCATGCCGACGAACAGGGCCAGCGACAGGTCCTTCAGCGGCCCGACGCCGAGGATGAACGCTCCGGCGAACAGCAGCGCGGCAACCGGCAGGACGCCGATGATCGTCGTATTGATCGACCGGACCAGCACCTGGTTCACGGCCAGGTTCGCGGCCTCGGAGTAGGTGCGGGTGTTGCTCGTCTTGAGGTCGCGGACGTTCTCCCTGACCTTGTCGAAGACCACCACGGTGTCGTACAGCGAATAGCCGAGGATGGTCAGCATGCCGATCAGGGTCGCCGGGGTCACCGTGAACCCGACCAGGGCGTAGATGCCGACGGTCAGGATCAGGTCGTGGATCAGCGCGGCGAGGGCGGTCAGCGACATCTTCCAGTTGCGGAAGTAGACGCCGATCATCAGTGACACGAGGCCGAGGAACACGAACAGCGCGATCACCGCCTGTTGGGTGATCTGCTGGCCCCAGGACGCACCGATCAGGCTGTACGTCACGTCGTCGCCCGGCACGCCGGCCACCTCGCCGATCGCCCGGCGGACCTCCGGCACCTCGGTCTCGGCATCGAGCGTCCGGGTCTGCACCCGGACCGTATTGTCGCCGAGCGTGGTGACCTCGATGTCGTCCAGGTCGGGAACGCCGGAGTCCTGGACGGCCTCGCGTACCTGGTCGACCGTCTGCGCGTTGACCTGCATCCCGACCTGGAAGTCGGCGCCGCCGACGAACTCGATGCCGAGGGTCAGCCCGCGGATCGGGATCGCGGCGAGCGAGACGAGCAGCAGGACGGCGGAGATCAGGTAGAAGATCCGCCGCTTGCCGACGAAGTCGTACGAGACCTCGCCGGTGTACAGCTTGTGGCCGAACTGGGACAGCCTGGACATGTCAGGCCTCCTTCGGGGCCGGGTCGCCGACCTTGACGGTGCGCCGGCGGCCGCGGCTGCCGGGCAGGGCCGCAACGCCGAGGTGGGCCGGATCGAGGCCGGACAGCTTGTGCCCGCCGCCGAAGAACTTGGTCCGGGCCAGCACGCTCATCAGCGGCTTGGTGAACAGGAACACCACGGCGACGTCGATCAGCGTGGTCAGGCCGAGCGTGAACGCGAAGCCCTTCACCGCGCCGATGGCCAGGATGAACAGGATGATCGCCGACAGCATGGACACGGCGTCCGCGATCAGCACGGTCTGCCGGGCCCGCAGCCAGCCGGTCTCCACCGACGTGCGCAGGCTGCGCCCGTCCCGTACCTCGTCACGTATCCGTTCGAAGTAGATGACGAACGAGTCCGCGGTGACGCCGATCGCGACGATCGCGCCGGCGATGCCGGGCAGGTTCAGCGCGAACCCGACCGACGAGCCGAGCAGCACCATGAACGCGTACGTGATCGCCGCCGCGACGACCAGCGAGGCCAGGACCACGATCGCCAGGCCGCGGTAGTAGATCAGCGCGAACGCCATGACGAGGATCAGGCCGATGATGCCGGCGATGATGCCCGCCTGCAGCTGCTCACCGCCCAGCGTCGCGGACACGTTGTCCACCGACGACACCTCGAAGGCCAGCGGCAGCGCACCGTACTTCAGGATGTTGGCCAGCTCGGTCGCCGTGGCCTGGGTGAAGCTGCCCTCGATCTGCGCCCGGCCGTCGGGGATCGACACCGTCGTCGGCGCCGAGATGACCTGGCCGTCCAGCACGATCGCGAACCGGTTGTTCGGCTCGGACTGGGTCGACAGGGACTTGGTCACCGCGGCGAACTGCCTGGTGCCCTCGTCGTTGAACTGCAGGTTCACCACCCAGCGGACGTCGTTCTGCGGGATGCCCGCCGACGCCGTGGTCAGCTTGTCGCCGGTGATCAGGGTCGGGCCGAGCAGGTACTTCTCGGTCTTCTCCCGGTTGCACGTCATCAGCGGCTGGTCGGCCACGTCGGGGAACTCGTCGCCGCACTGGTAGCCGGCGAACTCGGCCTGGTCGTTCTGGCTCGGCTGCCAGGTCAGGCCCTGATCCTCCGGCGTACCCTTCCCGGGCTCCGACGGCCGCGGCGTCTTCGGCGGCGGCGGCGCGGTCGGCAGCTGCGGCGCCGGCCGGCCGTTGCCCGTCGGGGACGCGGTCGGGCTGGTCGATGCGCTCGGCGACGGCGAGCCGCTCGGCGCCGGGGTCTCGCTCGACGACGGGGTCGGGGTCGGGGTTGGATCCGGGGCCGGTGGCGTCACCTGCTCCGCCGCGTACACCGCGCGGAAGCGCAGCACCGCGGTCTGCCCGACCAGCCGGACCAGCTCGTCCTGCTGGACATTCGGCACCGACACCGTGATCTGGTTGCCGTTGGCCGTCGTCACCTCGGTCTCGCCGACGCCGAGGCTGTCCACCCGGTTCTGGATGATCGTCTGGGCCAGGTTCAGGCTTTCTTCGCTGACCGCTCCGCCGCCGGTGAGATTGCTCGCCGTCAGCGTGATCGTGGTTCCACCCCGCAGGTCGAGACCGAGCTTCGGCGTCCAGGTCTGGTTGATCGCCATGATCCCGAAGAGGGCGGCGACCAGGACGGCGAAGACGATCAGGATACGGCCCGGGTGGCCGCTGTTCGATGCCACGTGCTGCTAGTTCCTTATCGAGTACTGGTGCGAAGTCATTCCTGGGGCGCCGGGATCAATCCTTGGGTGCGCCCGGGCCGCCGCCGGTCCCCGGCCCGCTGCCGGTGCCCGGTCCGGTGCCACGGTCGGACGTCTGCTCCGAGGCGGGCTGATCGGCCGCCGGCTTGTCCGCCGCGGTCTCATCGGTGTCGTCGTCCTGCTTGATCGAGTACTCGCGCCAGGTCTGCTCCCCCGGCTCGTCGGCCTCGGGCTTGGCGGCGTCGGCGTCGTCCTTCAGGTCGAGCGTCGAGGCCGGTTCCTCGGGCTCCGGCACGGTGCTGTTGACCGTCTCCGGGTTGTCCTCGTCCTCCGGGCCGGCCACCCGCACGATGGCCTGCTTGAGCACGGTCAGCTCGGTGCCCGGCGACAGCTCGAGCACGGCCTGCTTGTCGCCGATCCGAAGGATGGTGCCGAACACGCCGCTGCCCAGCAGCACCCTGGTCCCCGGCTGCAGCGCGTTCAGCGTCTCCTGCTGCTTCTGCTGCCGCTTCCGTTGCGGCCGGATCATCAGGAAATAGAACGCGACGACCATGAGACCGATCAGGACGATCGTCATGACTGGCGAATTGGGGTCCATGTCTCCACAAATCAGCTTCGGGGCGCGGGGTGCGATGCCCACGCCGGATGTGCGCCGGCAAGCGCCGACCGCCGTACTCTACCCAGTCTCCCTGGGAACAGACAGACGGCAGCGGCCGCGAGTCCGGCCGAACCTCAATCCGGCGGCAGGCCGGGGCTGGTCAGCAGGCCGCCGTCGACCGGGAGCACGTGGCCGGTGATCCAGGCCGCGTCGGGCGAGGCGAGGAACGCCACCGCCCCGGCGATGTCCTCGGGTTCGCCGACCCGGCCGAGCGGATACAGCCCGCGGAGCCGGTCGGCGCCGCCGGGCTGCTCGTCCCAGACCCGGGTCCGGATCGTGGCCGGCGCGACTGCGTTGACCCTGATCCCGTCCCGGGCCAGGGAGGCGGCCAGATTCCCGGTGAGCGAGGTGAGACCGGCCTTCGCCGCCGAGTACGGCTCGCTGCCCAGCGCGGTCAGGCCGTTGATCGACGTGATCGTGACGATCGAAGGGCCCCGGGTGCTCCGGCGCAGGTGCGGCACCGCGGCCCGGCAGCAGCGCACCACGCCCAGCAGGTTCAGGTCCAGCATCCGCGACCAGACCGCGTCGTCGGTCTCCTCGAAGGCGCCGTGCAGCGTGTCGCCGCCGGCGACGTTGACCAGGATGTCGAGCCCGCCCTGCGCTGCCGCCGCGAGATCGACGGCCCGGGCCACGGAGTCGGGGTCGGTGACGTCCAGCCGGTACGCGACGTGATCACCGGCGGCCACCCGGGGCAGGTCGTCGGCCACGGCCCGGGCCGCCGCCTCGTCCAGGTCGGTCACCACGACCCGGGCGCCCTCCGTTGCCAGCCGTACGGCACAGGCGCGGCCGATCCCGTACCCGGCGCCGGTGATCAGCGCCGTACAGCCCGCGAACCGAGTCAGACCCGTCATCGTCGCCGCCCTTCAGCTGAACAGGTCGGGCGGTTCGGCCACCGCACCCCGGGCACCGGCGGGTGCGGTCAGACCCAGGTGCCGCCAGGCCGCGGCGGTGGCGACCCGCCCACGCGGCGTACGCATCAGGAAGCCCTCCCGGACCAGGAACGGCTCGGCCACCTCCTCGACCGTCTCGGCCTCCTCGCCGACCGAGATGGCCAACGTGGACAGGCCGACCGGGCCGCCGCCGAACCGCCGGCAGATCGCGTCCAGCACGGCGCGGTCCAGCCGGTCCAGGCCGAGCTCGTCGACCTCGTACAACTCCAGGGCGGCCCGGGCGACGTCCCGGGTGACCAGCCCGTCGGCGCGGACCTGGGCGTAGTCGCGGACCCGGCGGAGCAGCCGGTTCGCGATCCGCGGCGTGCCGCGGGACCGGGACGCGATCTCCTTCGCGGCGTCCGGGCGGACCTCGACCGTGAGCAGGACGGCCGACCGGTTGACGATCCGTTCCAGGTCCTCGTCGGCGTAGTAGTCGAGCTGGGCGGTGAAGCCGAACCGGTCCCGCAGCGGGCCCGGCAGCAACCCGGCCCGGGTGGTCGCGCCGACCAGGGTGAACCGCGGGATGTCGATCGGGATCGCCGTCGCGCCCGGGCCCTTGCCGACCACGACGTCGACCCGGAAGTCCTCCATCGCGAGATACAGCATCTCCTCGGCCGGTCGGGACATCCGGTGGATCTCGTCGAGGAAGAACACCTCGCCCTCGACCAGTCCGGACAGGATCGCGGCCAGGTCGCCGGCGTGCTGGATCGCCGGGCCGGACGAGATCCGCAGCGGCGCGCTCAGCTCGGCGGCGATGATCATGGCCAGCGTCGTCTTGCCCAGCCCGGGCGGGCCGGACAACAGCACATGATCAGGTACGGCCTCGCGATGCCGGGCCGCGTCCAGCACCAGGCCGAGCTGGTCCGAGACCCGCGGCTGACCCGTGAACTCGGCCAGCGTGCCGGGACGGGTCGCCGACTCCAGCGCCCGCTCGTCCGGCTCGGCGTCCGGGTTGGTCAGATCGATCTCGCTCATCGTCGCCATTGTGTCAAGGGCCGCCGGCTCGGAGCGGCCGACGGGCCGCCGGCGCCGGAACTGGTCCAGCGCGAGTCGTTGACGCGGGCCCGCCCAGTCGGAACGATGCATGCGTATACAACGATGTCTACGAGCCGCCTGAGGTGAGCTCGACCTCGGGAGGCGAGATGCGCGCGACATCCTGGTCCGGACGGAACCCTATCCTGCTGCTGGCCCTGCTGTTCCCGGTGCTGGTGGCGCTCGGGCTGTGGGCGGCGCCGGTCCAGGCCGACGCCGAACCGGCCGCCGCGCCGGCGCAGACGGTGCGCAACCCGCTCCGGGAGGGCGTCGCGGATCCGTGGCTGTTCACCCATCACGGCAGCTACTACCTCACGTACACGACGGTGGACCGGATCGTGCTGGTCAAGGCGAAGTCGGTGGCGGAGCTGGCGACGGCGCCGGCGACCACGATCTGGCAGGACTCGTCGCCGGAACGCTGCTGCCACATCTGGGCGCCCGAGCTCCACTTCCTCAACGGCCGGTTCTACGTGTATTACACGGCGCAGGACAGCAGCTCGGACCTCTCCAAGCACCGGATGTACGTCCTGGAGAGCCGGGGCTCCGACCCGATGGGCTCGTACACCTTCAAGGCGAAGCTGGCGACCCAGAACGACTTCTCGATCGACGGCACCGTGCTGACGATGCCGAACGGGAGGCTGTACCAGGTCTGGTCCGGGCACCTGAACGGCAGCCCGCAGAGCCTGTTCATCTCGCAGATGAAGAATCCGTGGACCTTGGTCGGGCCGACGACCCTGCTGTCCGAGCCGACCTACGACTGGGAGAAGCACGGGTTGGTCAACGAGGGCGCGGTGGCACTGCGGCGCGGCGGCCGTACCTTCCTCTTCTTCTCCGCCAGCCAGTGCGCGACCCCCGACTATGCGGTCGGCACGCTCGAGTTCACCGGCGGCAACGTGCTGGACCGGCGGTCCTGGCAGAAGTCGACCAGCCCGGTGTTCCAGCGCAACGACGCGAACTGGGTGTTCGGCCCGGGACACAACAGCTTCTTCACCTCGCCGGACGGCAAGGAGGTCTGGAACGCCTACCACGCGGTGACCAGCTCCAGCGGCGCGCCGTACGGCAGCTGCGGCGGCGACCGGAGCCTGCGGATCGACAAGGTCAGCTTCACCGAGGACGGCACCCCGAAGCTCGGCGTACCGTCGGCCAGCTGGCAGAACGTCGCCCTGCCGTCCGGGGATCCGGGCGTTGCGCCGGTGCCGGACGGGACGTACCGGATCGCGCCGAAGAACATCCCGGCCGGCGCCCTCGACGTGCTCGACTGCTCGACCGCGGACGGCGCCGACGTATCGGTCTGGAACGACGTCGGCAGCGCCTGCCAGCGGTGGCAGCTCAGCTACCTGAACGACGGCACCGGGACGTACAAGATCATCAACGCCGACACCGGGAAGGCGCTGCACGTCGAGGGGTGCTCGCCCGACCTGAACGTCAACGTGGTGCAGTCCGGCTACACCGGCGCCGACTGCCAGCGCTGGTACGTGGACCGGCTGCCGGGCGACCACGTCCGGATCACCTCCAAGATCGGCGGCCGCTCGCTCGACGTGGCCGGCTGTTCGAACACGCCGCGAGCCGACGTCCGGGTCTGGAACTACTGGCAGGGCGATTGCCAGAAGTGGAAGCTGAACCCGGTCTAGCTCTTGATCATCATTTCTTGGCCAGCGACTTCAGCGCCGCACGCATGATCTCGGCGACGCCGAGGTCGGGGTTCTCGGCGACCAGGGGTTCCACGTTGTCGCAGGCCGCGTCGGCGTCCCGGGCCGACCAGCCGAGGCCCTGCAGGCCCTGGCTGACCTGATCCCGCCAGGCCGGCGGCCGGCTCGGTGCCGGTGCGGCCGGGCGGTCGGCCAGGCCGACGGAGTTGATCTTGTCCTTGAGTTCGATGACGATCCGCTGGGCACCCTTGCGGCCGATGCCCGGGACGGCGGTGAGCGCGACCAGGTTCTCGGTGGCGATCGCGGACCGCAGGTCGTCCGGGCTGAGTACGGCGAGGGAGGCCTGGGCGAGTTTCGGGCCGACCCCGGACGCGGTGAGCAGCAGCTCGAACAGCTCCCGTTCCTCGGTCGTCGCGAAGCCGTACAGGGTGAGCGAGTCGTCCCGGACCACCAGCGAGGTGGCCAGTGTCGCCGGCTGGCCGAGCCGCAGGTTCGCGGTCGTGTTCGGCCCGCAGTGGACCAGCATGCCGACCCCGCCGACGTCGAGCACCGCCGAGGTCGCGCCGAGCTGGACCACCTCGCCGGTCAGCCTGGCGATCACGCCCGTCCTCCCCTGACCCGTCCGGTCGCTGCCGCGTAGGCCGCCCGCTGCCGGGCCTGCTGGGCCGCCGCCGCGCCGGTCGCCTCGGCCAGCCGCGACGTGCCGCCGCCGCGCCAGACGTGACAGATCGCCAGCGCCAGCGCATCGGCCGCATCGGCCGGCTTCGGCATCGCGTCCAGTTTGAGGATTCGGGTCACCATCTGTCCTATCTGTTCCTTGCCGGCCCGACCGGAGCCGGTGATCGCCGCCTTGACCTCGCTCGGGGTGTGCAGCGCGACCGGCAGGCCGTGCCGGGCCGCGACCAGCATCGCGATCCCGGCGGCCTGCGCCGTGCCCATCACGGTCTGCACGTTGTGCTGGGCGAACACCCGCTCCACCGCGACCGCGGCCGGCCGGTGCTCGGCGACCCATTCCTCGATGCCCTGCTCGATCTGCAGCAGCCGGCGGGCCGGGTCGAGGTCGGCCGGGGTCCGGACGACACCGACGGCGACCATCGTCGGCGGCCGGCCGGGCCGCCCGTCGACCACGCCGAGCCCGCACCTGGTCAGCCCGGGGTCGACCCCGAGCACGCGCACCGACCCATCCGAACACACGTTCGGAACCCTATCCCCGGTACCTCCGCCGCCTCCTGCGGCGCGCCGGGCCCGCGCCCGACCGCATTTTCACAAATTGTTTGACCAAAGAGTGGAACGCTGCCTCGAAGGCGCTGACCGGGGCCGGTTCTCGTTGGTACGGTCACCGCAACTGGCGGGGACTCGTACCCCCGGGATCACCACACAAAGGAGTGGCGCCATGGTTTCCCGACGCAGTTTTCTCAAGATCAACACCGCACTCGCGACGGCAGGGCTGACCGCCGGGTGGCTCGGCTCGACGGCCACCGGTGCGGCCGCGGCCGGAACGGGCGTGACCTGGACCGACGGCAGGCTGCTGCCGTCGTTCGCCCGGCCCAAGCATCTCGACGTCGCCGACATCCACACCCTGCACGGCGAAGATCAACTTCTGCTGACCACGTTGCAGGGCGCGGTCAACCGGAATCGGCCGGAGCTCTACTTCGCCTACGACGACTCGGGTGTCGACGACAAGTGGCTGGCCGGCATCGACGTACCGAAGACCGTTCATGATCAACCACTGGACCTGGTCGCGAAGTATGCGGGCCGGGTCAAGGGCGCGATCGTGTACGACCCCGCGGTGCGGGACACGGTCAACATCGCCACCACGCTGGCCGGTCTGAAGGGTGCCGTGGTGGCCACGGCCGAGCAGGCGGAGACGTACCAGCTCAAGATCATCGAGGACCTCCGCGGCCGGTTCGACGGGCAGTCCAAGACCGAGATCTACCAGTGGCAGCTGGACCACCTGTGGCCGCAGTGCGAGCAGCGGCTGCTGACCGGGCTGCCGCCGACCCGGGTGGTCGACGTCGACGGCGTCACCTGGCGCGAGGTGGCCCGCGAGACCGAACAGATCCGGGACTCGTCCAACCGCGACTTCTACACATTCGACGTGTCGGCCGAGCTCGGCGGCGAGGCCGTCTATGTGAAGTTCGGCGACGCGTTCGGCTCCGACGGCTGGGGCGCGTCGGTGGCCTCGGTGAAGGTCCTCGCCGACGGCACCGAGATCGCGAACTTCCTGCCCGACACTCCCGAGGAGGCCGAGTTCCTGGTCGAGGGCGGCAACTCCTCGATCGGCGGCGACGCCAACCGGTTCGCCGACGGCGGCAACTTCTTCGTCTACCGGTTCGCGCCGCCCGCGGGCACCACCAAGCTCGAGGTCACCGTCGATCTGTGGAACCAGTACCTGGTCTCCGCGACCGACACCGCGCCGACCCGGATCGAGCCGTTCCCACACTTCCGCGACTACGTGGTCGCGACCAGGGCGATGGTGGTCTGGCTGGACCCGAACGGGGAGCCCGGCGAGCTGCTCCGGACGATCTTCGGCGCGACCGAGACGACGACGCCGTACCTGGGCTGGTTCTCCAACGACGTCGCCGGCGAGTGGGGCGGAGTTGATCTTGCCGCGACGCAGAGCGTCGAGGTGTTCGCGGCCGACTTCTTCACCAACGGCACCGTGCACGGCGGTGTGCCGGCCGACATCTCGTCCCGGGTCCGCAGGATCCGCCGGACCGGGATCGAGAACAAGGCGTACGTGACAATGACCGTCGGCGAGGGCGACAACATCCAGTACTGCCAGCGGCACATGCGCCACCTCTGGGACAACCCGGACCGCGGCAAGGCGCCGACCAACTGGACCATCAGCCCGGTGCTGGCCGACACGGCTCCCGCGCTCTACCGCTACTACCAGGAGACGGCGACCGAGAACGACCTGCTGGTCTGCGGGCCGTCCGGCGCCGGCTACACCTACGGCGGGTCCTGGCCGCGGGCGGACTTCGACGCCTACACCGAGGTGACCGGACGCTATCTGCGGCTGACCGGTCTTGATCTTGTGTACGCCTACAACAACCGGGACGAGAACGGCTGGATCCCGATGCCGGACTGGGTGATCGACTCGTACCGGAAGAACACGCCGCTGCGCGGGATCATGCAGTCCTGGGACGGCGGCGGGATCATCGCCGACGGCAAGCTGCCGGTGATCGGTCACTTCGGCGTCCCCGGGCAGGCGGTCGAGTTCAAGGCCGGCCTGGACGCCTACATCGCCGACTGGGATGGGAACTCGCCGTTCTTCATCTCGGCCGGGATCTTCGCCTGGGGCTGGAACCCGACCGACATCGCACAGCTGAACGAGCTGCTGGCGGCCGACGACCGCTACCAGGTGCTGCTCGGCGACACGTTCTTCGACCTGCTCCGCCGGACGCCGAACCCGGGACCGCCGCCGCCCCCGCGGACTGCGACCGCCCGGCGGCGGGCCGGAACGGCGACGCCGGAGCCGCGGATCACGCCGCGCTGACCTGACGCGTCCGAGCTCCCGGTCCTGACGGGCCGGGGCTCGGGCGGTCAGTCGAGGCAGAACTCGTTGCCCTCCGGGTCGGCCATGATGATGAAGCCCTGGCTCATCGGCGGTTCCGGATCGTTCCGCTTGAGTTGCCTGGCCCCGAGCGCCTGCAGCCGCTCGGACTCCGCGCCCAGCGCGGCCATCCGCTCCTCCCCCTCCAGGCCCGGAGCGGTCCGAACATCGAGGTGGACCCGGTTCTTGATCGTCTTGCCCTCCGGCACCCGCTGGAAGTAGAGCCGCGGCATGGTTCCTTCGGGGTCGTGGATCGCCGACGCGCCGTTGCGCTGGTCCGCCGGCACCCCCCACGCGTCGAGCGCCGCATCCCAGGTGTCGAAGCCTGGCGGCGGTGCGTCGAACTCGTACCCGAGCGCCTCGGCCCAGAAGCCGGCCAGGGCGCCCGGATCGGCGCAGTCGTACGTCACCTGAAATTCCTTGGCCATTTCACGCCTCCTGTCAGGATGGGGAATTCTCGGTCGGCCGTTCCGTCCGGCTCGGCGACCGTGGCATGATGCAACGGTACGGCCACGGCAGCCGGCTGCCTGCCCCGGTGACGGGATGGCGAATGCCGTACGTCCGCAGAGTTGATCATCGACGATGACACCACCGCGGATCGACTGGGCAACGCAGGCACCCCATGTGTTCACTCCGCGGAGAGGACATCTCATGATCATCCTGCCCACCCCGCCCGAGGCCAAGGCACAGGCCAAACGACTGCGCCGCGCGCTGGCCGCCCAGGGCGTCGAGTTGAGTCATGCCCGAGCCCTGGAGTTGATCGCCGCGACGCACGGCGTCCGGGATTGGAACACCTTGTCCGGACTGGCACCCGCCGAAGCACCGGCCGGAGCCGTGGTCCCCATCCTGCGGATCTTCGACTGGGACGCGACGCAGGCGTTCTATCGTGAGTTCCTCGGCTGGACTGTCATCAGCCATCAGCAGTTCGAGGGCCACGCCCCGCGCTACCTGCGACTGCGTGGCCCCGACGGCGTCCGGATCGATCTTTCCGAACACCCCGGCGACGGCACGCCCGGCACCGCGATCTTGATCGAGATCTCGGAGGTCGCCGCCCTGCACGCCGAACTGCTCGGCCGGAATTTCGGATACGCGCAGCCGACTCTGGAGGACTCGGAACACGGGCGCACCGTGACGTTGCACGACCCCTGCGGCAACCGGATCACCTACCTGGAGGTGCGGACAGCGGGCGCCGACCGAGTGCCGGACGAGCTCTCGCCGATCGTTCACGAACTCCGAGTTGATCTTGACCCGGGTGCCGCCTTCGACCGGTTCACGTCGTTCTCCTGGTGGCGCAACTACGGGATCAAGGAGGGTGGCCGCGTGGTGATCGAGAACGGCGAGGTGATCTTCAAGAACCCCGACGGCGCGTTCTCGATCGGCACGATCACCGACTGGCAACCCGGCCGTCGCTACGCCCAGACCTTCACGCTGGCGCAGGATCCGGACTTCCCGTCCAGCCTGACCGTCACCTTCACCGCGGACGGCGACGGCACCCTGGTCCGGTTCGAGCACGGCGGCTGGAACGCGACCAACGCCGGCCGCCGCGGCCATTTCGCCGAATGGCCGGTCATCCTCGCGGGCTACACCGACCTGACCTGAGCCCCGGATCCGGCGTGTCGGAATTCCTCCACGGACGAGGCATTTCCACGTGGCCATCGCGTTTTGGGCGCTCGCCCGTGGAGAAATAACGACATCGAGGAGCAGACCCTCATTCGATCGGCCCCGAATAGGCGCTGCAGGTGATGATCATGCACCCGCCGTAGAGCGCACTCATGATCACCGCGGCTCCGGCCGCCAGCAGTCCGAGCGAGAGCAGGAGGTCGCGGACCAGGTGGCGGCCGGCGCTGCGGAAGCGCCACGCGGCCCAGGTCGCGATGCCGCCGAGGAACAGGGCCGCGATCGGGAGGTGGACGAGGATCGGCACCGGCACGAGCATGATGCCGAGAAACACGATGGCGGCGACCAGGACCGACAGCGCCGCTGTCGTCCCGACGACGACCAGGACGCGGCTGCTCGTGCCGGCCGTGAAGATGTTGCGGACCCAGGTCGCGGCGAGTGCGGCGAGCAGGGCGCCGGCCAGCACGGCCACCGGGACGATCAGCTGCGGAGGCACCGCCAAACCCAGCGTCATGAGAGGCATGATCGCGATGAAGGCGAGCAGGGACGCGAGCACCCAGCTCATCGGCCCGGCGGCCTGGCTGGTGGTGTCGGAATCGCTGGCGGTCGTCATCATCGACATCCTCGATTGGCAGTTCGAGCGTAACCCGATGTCGACGGCGGCTGATCGGCTCCGACCTCGGGGGTGAAGGACCGAACCGAGACAAGGAGCACCGCCATGAACGATCAGATCCAGCCGGCACCGATCCACGTACCCGACGCCGAGCTCGACGACCTCAAGGACCGGCTGGCCAGGACCTGCTGGGCGCCCGAGCCGGCCGGCGGCGACGTCGACTACGGCACCTCGAACGCCCGGGTCCGGGAGCTCGTCACGTACTGGAAGGACCGCTACGACTGGCGCGCCTGGGAGGCCAGGCTCAACGCATACCCGCACTACGAGACCGAGATCGACGGCACCCGGGTGCACTTCGGCTGGATCAAGTCGCCCGAGCCGGACGCGATCCCGCTGATCCTGTGCCACGGCTGGCCGGGCTCGGTCTTCGAGTACGTCAACGTGATCGGCCCGCTCAGCGACCCGGCCGCCCACGGCCTGGATCCGAACGTGGCGTTCGACCTCGTGCTGCCGTCGCTGCCCGGCTTCGGCTTCTCCGGACCGACCCCGGACACGGGTTGGGGCGTCGGCAGGATCGCGGCGGCGTTCGTCGAGCTGATGCGGCGGCTCGGCTACTCCCGGTACGGGACGGTCGGCAACGACTGGGGTTGCGGGATCGCCCCCGAGCTGGGACGACTGGCGCCCGACGCGGTGATCGGCGCGCACGTCACCGAGGCGTGGTTCGACGCACCGGACGACCCGGAGTTGATCGCCGGCCTATCGGAGCGGGACCGGGGCGCGATGGAGGCCTGGCAGCAGTTCTCCACCACGGCCGCGTACGCCATGGTGCACAGCGAGCAGCCGCAGAGCCTGGCCCACGCGATCACCGATTCACCGGCCGGGTTGGTCGGCTGGAACGTCCAGTGCATGGACGATCAGGAGGTCGAGGCGATCCTGACCCACGCCTCGGTGCACTGGCTGACCAACACGGCCGGCTCGGCGATCCGGATCTACGCCGAGGCCGACCGGGAGCAGCTGCCGGTCGCGGCCGACGTGCCGCTCGGCGTGATCCAGTTCCCGCATGACCTGCCGTCGGTCCGGGCCTTCGTCGAGCGGCAGCACAATCTGGTGTCCTGGACCGAGGCGGACCGGGGCAGCCACTACGGCGCCTACGATGCGCCGGACCTGTTGATCGACGACGTGCGCCAGTTCTTCGCCGGGCTGCGCTGAGTAGCGGCGCGACCTCGCCGCCCGCCGTGCTGGTGCGGGTTTGCCGTCGGATACGGTCGGGCCGGGCGAAGGAGGGCACGTGCGAGATCCGTGGGAAGACGTCGACGATCGGGGGTGCATCGTCACGGGCGCGGCCAGAGCCCGGGTGCCGCTGGCGTACGAACCGGTCCTCGAAGCCGCCCTGATCGGCGTGGCCGACGCCGCCCCGGACGCGGAACTGCACCTGTACGGCTCGGTGGCCACCGGGCGGGCCGTGATCGGGCGTTCCGACGTGGACCTGTTGGCGATCGGGCTGCCGGCCGACACCGCCGACGCCCTGGAGCGCGACCTCTCGGCCCGGTTCGCCGGGCTCTGCCGCTCGGTCGACGTCGGTGCGGTCCGCTGGGACGAGTACGACGGCGACGGCGACATCCCGTACGGGAATCGGGTGTTCCGGCGGCACTACTGCGTACCGCTGACTCGCACCGACCGCGAGGTCGAGCCGCCCTATCCCGCGGACCGGCGCGCCGCCCGGGCCTTCAACGGCGACCTCGGCCGGCACGCCGCCGGCTGGCGCAACGACCCGATGGCTGACCCGGCCGCGCTGGCCCGGCGGGTGGGCCGGAAGACTCTGCTCGCGGTCGCCGGGTTGGTCAGTATCCACGACCGGACCTGGACCACCGACCGGGAGGCGGCCGCGCACCGCTGGGCCGAACTCGAGCCGGGCTGGGCCGGGCCGCTGCGCACCCTGTTCGCGTGGGGCGAGTCGACCGTCGTCCCCGATCCGGCCGGCCTGCGCGACGCCCTGGCGCCGGACGGCGTCGTCGCCGCGGTCGAGACGGTATTCGCCGACCGGATCGGGTTCTGGGCCGACGACCTCGGCAGCTCCTGAAGAACTCCCGGGGGTCCGATCATCCGGAGGCGGCGGCCCGGAGGCTGAGGTCGGTGGCGATCCTGGTCGCGGCCAGCCCGTCCCAGCCGGTCGGCAGCAGGTCGCTCGCTCCCGTGGCCAGGGCGTCGGCGAACGCGGCGTACATGCCGTCGAAGGACTTCTCGGGTGACCAGTGC
The DNA here is from genome assembly GCF_013407955.1 of Microlunatus parietis. Lineage (GTDB taxonomy): Bacteria > Actinomycetota > Actinomycetes > Propionibacteriales > Propionibacteriaceae > Microlunatus > Microlunatus parietis. The sequence goes on from NZ_JACCBU010000001.1 coordinate 479,645, forward strand.
AGGTCGCGGATCCCGTCCCGGCCGATCGCGACGAACTCGCGTTCCTCGCGGCGGTAGCGCAGCACGCCCTCGCTGCCGATCACCTCGTAGCTGAAGGTCGGCCGGGTGGCCGGCGCCGTGTGCCCGTACGCGATGCTGATCTCGATCATGACCTGGCAGCCGTCGACGTCGAGGTGGGCGACCAGGTGGTCCGGCGTCTCCCGGCCCTCGACCCGGATGCCGATCACCGACGTCGGCACCGGCTCGCCGCCGAGCCACCAGCGGGCGAGGTCGATCTGGTGCACGCCGCAGTCGATCATCGGGCCGCCCTCGGCGATCCGGCCCTCGCGGCGCTCGTTGATGCCGGTGAAGTGCTCCCGGTCGGCGAAGGCGCCGTGCAGATCCCAGAGGTAGATCAGCCGCAGCGCCCGCGGCTTGCCCACGGCGCCCTCGCCGAGCAGCCGGCGGATCTCCAGCGCCGCCGGTGCGAACCGGTACGTGAAGCCGACGTAGAGCGGTTGCCCGGCCTGTTCCATCAGCTCGATCGTCCGCACCGAGCCCGCCTCGTCCAGCGTGAGGGGCTTCTCGCAGAGCACCGGCAGCCGGTGTTCCGCGGCCCAGGCGAGGTGTTCCTCGTGCAGTGGCGCCGGCGAGGTGATCACGAGCGCGTCCAGGTCGGCATCCACCAGCTCGCCGAGCGACGTGCACGGGCGGGCGCCGGTCGCGTCCGAGACCTCGGCCAGCCGGTCGCGGTCGACCTCGCAGACGGCCGCGAGCTCGAGGTCGTGCGTCCTCAGAATGGCCGGCAAGTGGCCGTACTGGGCGACCGCGCCGCAGCCGATCACGCCGATCCGCTTCGAATTCACCGGCACCGCGGGAAGTCCTTCCGATGCTGCCGAGTAGTCACTTCTGCAGCGACACGCCGTCAGAACGCCTGCTTTTGTGACCGGTCAGCGGTAGGTGGTGGGGGTTCAGGCGTCGACGAGGGCTTCGTCGGGGGCGTCGAAGTTCGCGTAGACGTTCTGCACGTCGTCGGAATCCTCCAGCGCCTCGATGATCTTGAACACCTTCTCCGCCGTCGGCACGTCGATCTCCTGGGTGAACGACGGCACGAACGACACCTCGGCCGACTCGTAGTCGAGCCCGGCCTCCTGGACCGCGGTCCGGACCTGGACCAGGTCGTTCGGGTCGGTGATGATCTCGAAGTTCTCGCCGAGGTCGTTGACCTCCTCCGGCCCGGCCTCGAGGGTCGCCTCCAGCAGGTCGTCCTCGGAGAGCGTCTTGCCCTCCTGCTCCTTGCCGACGATGACCACGCCCTTGCGGTTGAACATCCGGGCGGTCGAGCCGACGTCGGCCATGGTGCCGCCGTTGCGGGTGACCGCGACCCGGACGTCGGAGGCGGACCGGTTCCGGTTGTCGGTCAGGCACTCGATCAGCAGCGCCACGCCGGCCGGACCGTACGCCTCGTACATCAGCGTCTCGTAGTCCGTGCCGCCACCCTCGGCGCCCGAGCCGCGCTTGACGGCGCGGTCGATGTTGTCGTTCGGCACCGACGACTTCTTGGCCTTCTGGATCGCGTCGTACAACGTCGGGTTGCCGGCCGGGTCACCGCCGCCGACCCGGGCCGCCACCTCGATGTTCTTGATCAGCTTGGCGAACAGCTTGCCCCGCCGTGCATCGATCACGGCCTTCTTGTGCTTGGTGGTTGCCCACTTGGAATGACCCGACATGCAGCCGATCCTAATCCGAATCCGCGGTCGGCTGCTCGGGGCCGCGCTGCTCCAGCTTCGCGTACATGACGATCGTGCTGGACGCCGTGTAGCCGAGCTCCGGGTACAGGTTGATGCTGCCGGTCGGGCTGTCGGAGTCGACGCCGATCCCGGCGCCGTCCAGGCCGGCCTCCGCGAACGACGTCATCGAGGCGGTCAGCAGGGCCCGGGCGATGCCACGGCCGCGGAACGCGTGCCGTACCCCGAGCCGTTCGGTCCAGCCCTCCGAGAAGCCCTGCTCCTCCCAGTCCTGCTCGTAGGCGGAGTTGATGGCGTAGCCGGCCACCTCGCTGGTCGCCGCGTCCAGCGCCACCCAGGACCAGCTCGGCCGGGCCACCGACCGGCTCAGCTGGTCCTCCCACGGCCCGCGCGCCACCGGCTGCGAACCCCAGTGGTCGGCGAACGCGTCGTTGTGGGCGAGCCGGACCGCCTCGGAAAGCTTCTTGCTGTACGGGACCAGCCGGATCCCGTCCGGAGCGGGGCCGGCCGGCGGCGGCACCGGCCGACCGTCGGGTCCCTTCTCGAACGTCAGGCCCATGTCGGCGAACCAGCGCACCGGTTCCAGCCCGGCCGCCCGGTAGAGGCGCTGGTGCACCTCCAGCTTCTCGTCGACGTACGCGGTCAGCTGCAGTGGTCCCATCGGCGGCGCGTAGGTCTCGTCGTACCACTCGCGGGCCCGGTCCAGTTGCCAGGCGAGCACCTGCCGGCCGATCGTCTGGCTCCGCCAGCCGGGATGCACGCCGCCGGTCAGGTAGACCCGGCGCGGGTCGACGTCGGTGGCCACCGGATGATTCCAGGCGTACGCGACCGCCATGTCGCCGCCGTCCCGGCCGAGCAGGGTGTCGGCGCTCGGGCTGGTCTCGGCGCCGACGAACGCGTCCGCGAGGGCGTCCATGCTGTGCCGCTCGCTCGGCTCGTCGAGATGCTCGATCGCGGTCAGCAGCGCGCCCAGATCATCCAGGTCGGCCGGGGTGATGGGTTGCCAGGTCAGGCCGTCGATGGCCGGCTGGTCTACCACTGTGCTCCTTACCTGCTCGGGGATGGGCGGCACGCGGGAAGCTGCACTCTTCGGCGAGTGGCCGTGCCGGGTCTCTGCTCAGCGTTGCCAGATCCGCCCGCCCGGGCGCGGACCGCCGAGCAGCGGCGGCTCGGTCTGCTGCCAGGTCCGGCGCCAGCCGCGGACGGCCGGTGCCTCGGCGGCGGCGGGAAGCCCGTCGGCTTGCCGTCGCCGTACGGTCCACCAGGTGGCGGCGTCCTCGGCGACCAGGGCGTCGATCGCCTCCACCGTCCGAGCGGCCAGCGCCAAGGGCGCCTCGCCGACCCGCGGTTCCAGCGGCGTCCCGTACCGGAGGACGACGCGGGGCCGGCCCGGGACCGGACGGATCCGGCCCGGCTCGATCGCCGCGACACTGCCCCGCACGCCGACCGGGATGATCGGCACCCGGAACCGTGCCGCGATCGCGGCGATCGCCTGGTCGGCGGTCGCGACGACGTTCCAGTCGCGGTCCAGCAGCCCGGGCGCCTGGCCGGCGTCGGCCACCGGCACGGTGCGGCGGCGCAGCGACCGCGGCAGCCCGGCCACCGCGAGCTGGCGATCCGCCCGGGATCCGTCGCCGACCAGGAACACCAGCGGGCCGGTCCGGTCGCGCAGTTCGGCGGACCCGTACGTCTCGAGGGCGAGGCCGGCCCGCAAGGCCGGCCGGAGCAGCGTCTGGTAGGCGACCTCGACGGCCCCGGCGACGCTGTTCACGTGACCTCCGCGAGAAGCCGCGGCGGACTGTGCAGGTAGCTGATCGTCGGGTCCGAACCGACCGACGCGGCGGTCATCTCCAGCGCGTCGGCCAGGCTGGATGCGGCCCGGAAGCCCATCCGGGCCACCGTGCTCCGGTCGCCGCCGACCCAGACCACGTCGGACAGCCGGGCGGTCGCCGCGGTCACCTCGGCCCAGGTCAGGAACGGATGGACGCCGTGGAACGCGTGGCTGGTCCGGTACAGGTGCCGGTACCACTCGTCGGTGGCGAACCGGCCGAACGCCTCCGGGGTCACGCCGGTCGGCAGCACCTCGTCGAAGAAGTCGACGTAGGACGGGTGGTGCAGCGGCGAGAACTCGCTCCGCGCCGGGTGGTAGAGGATCACCGCGCCGCCGTCGCGGACCACCGGCTTGCCGGTCGCCGCGCCGAGCGTGCCGACCAGCCCGGACCAGGCGGCCAGGATCGGGTTGGTCACCGAGCCGAGGCTGCCCGGTCCGGCCTGGGGCACGCCGACCACGGCGACGTCCGCCTGGCCGCCGACCTCGACCAACTGCTGTGCCCGTACGGTCTCGGCCGCCGCGTCCGCCACCAGGGCCGGGTCGCCGGCGGCCACGCTCACCACGCCGTACCCGCCGGGCAGGTTGCCGGCCAGGCTGCGGCGGAGCTTGGCCGGGACCAGGGAGAGTCCCTGCCGGAGCCCGTACGCGCGGGCCTGTTCGCGCAGGCTCCATTCCCACTCGCGCTTGCCGAGAAATTCCACCGGTGCGCCGAACGTGCGGTTGTCCAGGACCGCGTCGACGGCGAACGCGGTCACCGCGCCGCCGACCAGCCGGGCGACCGACTCGCCGTCCGGGCCGGTCAGGCCGGTGATCGTCGCGGTCGAGCCGAGGCTGGCGGCCAGCCAGTGACCGAGGCTGCCCTCCGGGATGTCGAACGCCGGCGCCGGCTGCCCGGCGACCCGGACCACGACCACCAGGTCGGACTCGACGACCCGCCGGTCGATCCGTACCGTCAGCGTGTCGGACACCGATCCGATGGCGGTCAGCCGGTTCTCGTCCTCGGCGTCGTGGTTGCGCAACAGCCCGTCGCCGACGAAGGAGCGGTACACCCGCTCGCCGACCAGGCGGCGCAGTTCGGCGCCGGTCAGCCGGCGCCGCAGGCCGGTGCCGACGATCACCTCGACGTCGTCGACGCCGGCGTCGGCCGCCCGGCTGAGCACCTCCTCGACGATCACGCCGCGGACATCGGGATCCGGCATCGACGGCACCGGGACGCTGAGGTCCTCGACGACGACGGTGAGCCTGCTGTCCGGCCGGAGCCGGGCCGCCAGCGGATCACCGCCGAGCGGCTGGTCCAGCGTCCGGCCGACCTCGCCCCGGACGTCGGCCAGGGTGGGCAGCGGATCGGGTGGGTAGACCACCTTGGCGCCGAGGGGGAACAACTGACGCACCACAGTGTCGCCGGAGTGGACGACGAGCGGCGGCGTGCGTTCGTCGACCTCGAGCACGAAGCCGGGACGGGCCATCTCTAACGTTCTCCCCTGTAGTTCGTCTGTTCCATGATCGGTTGCGGTACGCGAGCCGTCACTGCTGTGGCCCGGGCAGCGTCCAGCGCGAGTTCTCGGGCCTGATCCTCCATTCCACCACCGACCACTGGTTCGCGGCAGCAGCGCGCATCAACGCGATGTCGGGTGTCACCGCGACCGCGTTGCCGACCGCGGTCAGCATCGGCAGGTCGGAGTGGGAGTCGGCGTAGGCGTAGCTCTTGGCCAGGTCGATCCCGTGCGTGTCGGCGTAGTGCCGCAGCCAGGCCGGCCGGGACTCGCCGACCAGCGGCGGGCCGGTCAGGAAGCCGGTGCAGCGGCCGTCGGCGTCGGTGGCCAGCTCGGCGGCGACGATCTCGTCGAACAGCGGCCGCAGCGGCCGGGTCAGCGGCGCCACCACGCCGGTGATCAGGATCGTCGTGTGCCCGGCGGCCCGGTGTGCCCGGACCCGCCGTACCGCCTCGGGCGAGAGCCGGCTCAGGATGTGCGGGGCCAGGTCGTGGTCGATGTGCTCCTCGAGCGCGGCCAGGTCGGCGCCGGCGTAGCGGCGGTACACGGCGCGGAGGAAGCTGCCGCGGTCCCGGCGCTCGGTACGCAGGTAGGCCGGCAGCCGGCGCAGCACCCGACCGACCTCGGCCAGCTGGGCCGACCGAGACAACTCCGGCAACCGGGTCCACAGATACTGCTCGATCACGTTCGTCGACATGATCGTGCCGTCCAGGTCGAACACGGCCAGCGCCGACGAGCCCGCGGTGTCCTTGGACAGGTCGCGCATCGTCGTCGCCCGGTTGCCGCGCTTGCGGCGCAGCGCGTCCATCCGGCGCACCGGGGCCGTGATCGACGGGCAGTGCACCTCTTCCAGGTACGTGGTCCAGTCGAACACCGACGTGTCGAAGGCGAACGAGTCCAGGTCGTCGGCGTGCAGCGCACCGTGCAGGGAGAGCGTGTTGTCGTCGACGAAGTGCAACTCGGACTGGGCGTACTCGTTGTAGAGCGACAGGTACTTGCGCAGGAAGTCGAGCCGGCCGCGGGTCCGGTCCAGGCCCTTGGCCATGGTCCGGGTCCGGTTCGACCGCGGGGCGAGCGACAGCACCCGGTCGGCGACCTTGTGCGCGCGTTCGGAGGTGGACAGCAGCCGCTCCACCGACGCCGCGCCCGGGAACTTCCACTGCGGCAGGTGGGCCGCGCCGCGGGCGCCGCCGACGAACGGGTGCGCGGTGAAGTAGGCCCGGACGTGGCCGTACAGGTCCTTGAAGGTGAGCGCGTTCCGGGCGCCGGACGAGACGTGGTAGAACTCCGGCTCGCCGACCTCGGGCTCGGTCGCGGCGACCGCGATGATCGCGTTGACCACGTGATCGCAGGGCACGATGTCGACGACGGAGTCCGGTGAGGCCGGGAACTCGGGCAGCTCGCCGCGGCCGTACGCGAGGATCAGCGGCTCCGCCATCTTGAAGCCCTCGATCCAGCCCGGGTACGGGTGCAGCCAACTCGACTCGACGATCGACGGGCGGACCACGGAGACCCGGATGCCGGCCGCGTGATCGGCGACGGCCCGCTCCCCCAGCGCCTTGGTGAACGTGTAGACGTCGGTCCAGCCCAGCGAACGGGCCCGCTCCGTACCGGCCTTGACCAGTTCGGCGGTGACCCATTCCTTGCGGCGCCGCTCGGTGTCCTCCGCGGTGGTCAGGAAGCCCGCCGCGCGGTGCTCCCGCTCGGCCTCCTTGCGCAGCTTGGCCAGCCGGTCCGAGGTCCGCGACTCGGCCTCGATCAGATCCCGCATCGCCAGCCCGGCCTCGGTCTCGGCCCGGTAGTCGATGTCGTGCGCGTGCTGCGCCTCCGGGATCACGCCACGCCGCCGGCCGGCCGTGTAGGCGGTGGAGATGTGCACGTAGTGCGGCAGTTTGGTCAGCGTGCCGTCGGGACCGGTGTTGGCCTCGATCAGCCGGTCGATCAGCGCCGTCGTGCCGAGCACGTTGGTCGTGAAGGCCTGGTCGATCGGAGGGTCGAACGACACGTCGCCGGCGGAGTGGATCACCACATCGATGCCGGCCGGCAGTTCCGGCACGTTCGGCAGGTCGCCCTCGACGACGATCACCCGGGCGTCCAGCAACTCCTCGGCACCGCCGGCCGCATCGCGCAGGTCGCTGAAGATCTTCTTCTTGAGCAGCGTCAGGATCCGGTCCCGGCCGCTGGCCGACCGCTTCCGCCGGACCAGCACGGCCGCCTTCGTGTCCGGCAGCTCGGTGAGGATCTTCCAGAGCAGGTGCTCGCCGATGAAGCCGGTGACGCCGGTGACCAGCACCGTCATGCCGGCCAGCCGCTCCCGCAGCCGTAGCCCGCCGAGCGGGGACGGGCCCGCGGCGGTCTCGGTGAGCTGGGTCATGAAACCGGTCCGCTCGCCCTCGCGCCCTGAGCCGCACCCTCCGCGCCCTGAGCCTGTCGAAGGGCCTCGGGCAGCGTGAAGTTGCCCACGTACAGGGCGGTGCCGATGATCGCGCCCTCGACACCCTCGGACACCAGTCCGGTCAGCGCGGTGATGTCGTCCAGGCTGGAGATGCCGCCGCTGGCGATCACCGCCGCTTCGGTACGGGAGCAGACGTCCCGCAACAGGTCGAGGTTGGGCCCGGCCAGCATGCCGTCGGAGGCGACGTCGGTGACCACGTAACGGGCGCAGCCGGCGGCGTTCAGCCGGTCCAGCGTCTCGTACAGCTCGCCGCCCTCCTCGGTCCAGCCGCGCGCGGCCAGCCGGGTGCCGCGGACGTCCAGGCCGATCGCGATCTGCTCGCCGTGGTCGGCGATGATCTCGGTGCACCAGTCCGGCCGCTCCAGCGCCGCGGTGCCGATGTTGACCCGGGCGCAGCCGGTGGAGAGGGCACGGGTCAGGCTCGCGTCGTCCCGGATCCCGCCGGACAGCTCGACCTTCAGGTTCGGATGATCATCGGCGAGGCCGGCGATCACGTCGGCGATCAGCGCCGCGTTGTCGCCGCGGCCGAACGCCGCGTCAAGATCGACCAGGTGGATCCACTCGGCCCCCGCCTCGGCCCACCGCCGCGCCGCCGCCTTCGGCTCCCCGAACCGCTTCTCCGTGCCCGCCTTGCCCTGCACGAGTTGCACGGCCTGTCCTCCGGCCACGTCGACCGCCGGTAGCAGCACCAAAGAATCCACGCGCCAGACCCTATCTTCCCGCTCACCCTGATCAGCAATCCGTCCACCCTGAACCGACCCAGTATCCGCCGACCGGTCACAAAAGAAGCCGTTCTGGCGGCGTGTCGCTGCACAAGTGACCGGTCGATGCGCTCGGGGCGGACGCAAGGGACGCAATCCCACGTGCGCGGAGCGCCGGGGAAGTCGTAGCCGGGGCGCACGCCGGTACCGGGGGTGCGACTTCGGCCTGCCCACCACTGCGGATCGTGCGGAGCTCGCGGCCGGGGCGCACGCCGGTGCCGGGGGTGACCTCGGCCCACCACCACTACCGATCGTGTCGCGATTCCTCCTCAGGTCGAGCACTGCCGCGTGGCAATCGCCCGGAGTGCTCCGTCCGTGGAGGAATAGCGACAGCGACCGACCCGAACTCACCCGTCGTACGACTCCCGGTGCCAACCTCGACACCACAGAGGCCCGGGAGCACTCCTACTGCGCCGCCCGTCGCCGGAACACCGTCACGACTGCCCCGGCGACGGCCACGACGATGGCGACGACCGCCCCTCCCAGCTGCGACACGTCAGTCGGCCAGGTTGGCCCGTTCCTCGTCGGTGAAGGCGGGCATCGCGGCGCCGGGGTCGGTCAGCCGGGCGGAGCGCATGGCGGCGATCTTGGCGCTGTTGGTCGCCATCGCCGCCGCGCTCCGGCCGCGGCCGTAGGTCACGGCATAGTCGCGCTGGATCCCGATCGAGGCGCCGACCTCGATGGCGTCCTGGTCGGCCCCCATGTAGAGGAACTGCCAGTGGTAGCTCTTGGTCTGCTGCTCCACCAGTGACTTGATCGCCGGGTGGGTCCACTCGCGGCTGGCGTTCTCCATCCCGTCGGTCATGATCGCGACGACGACGGTGCCGGGGCGCTGGTCCTCGGGCAGCGCGGCCAGCCGGGCGCCGGCCTCGGTGATCAGCCGGCCCATCGCGTCCAGCAGGGCGGTCGAGCCGCGCGGCTGCAGGTCCAGCGGCGGCACGTCGGCGACGGGGCGGTCGGTGTAGACCTCTTCGTAACGGTCGTCGAACTGGGCCAGGCTGACCCGACAGGTCCCCTCGCCGGCGCGCTGCTCCTCGATGAACGCGGCGAACCCGCCCTCGACGTCGTTCTTGATCGACTGCATCGAGCCGCTGCGGTCCAGCAGTACGTAGATCTGGGTGAGCGTGTGGTCGGTCATCTCCTGAATTCCCCTCTCCTCGTTTCCTCAGCCGGTCGGCCGGCGCGGCTTGAACCGCAGCGGCGCGGCCCGCTCCGGGGTCGTGCGTGGTGTGCCCGACTCCTCGTCGTACCTCGCCCGTTCCACCCCGGCGGCGGTCACCCGCCCCCGCTCGTCGGCGTACGCCCCCAACTGCCGGGTCCGGGCCAGCCGGGGGCCGACCGCGTTCTCGGACAGGCCGGCCTTAGCCCCGGCCGCGCGGAGGCTCGACCGACCGCTCAGCACGGCGGCGGCGAGTGTGTCGTCGATCAGCTCGGTGAGCCGGTCGGCGGCCTCGCGCAGGTGCGGCAGCGCCTCCTCCGGGGGCGCGCCGTCCGCCGCGTCGAGGGCTCGTCGTACGTCGTCGACGGTGGTGTCTTCGGACATGCTCCGAGCATACGCACAATCTGCGGACACGCAAGAAGTTCGGATCAGAGATTTCTGCGGTACGGCGAAGCGCCCCGCGAGCCGGTCGCTCGCGGGGCGCTTCGTAGGGTCCAGGCTTCAGCAGGCCGCGGCGGTCAGCCCGTGGGTCAGGCGTGCGCTCGACGCCACGTGGTTGAGGAACGTGCTCGAGGCCGCACTGGTCTTCGTCGTGTACCAGTCCTGGTTGATGTCGCAGACGACCAGGTCCGCCGCGGTGTCGGCCAGCACCACCGGCAGCGTGTGCACGACCGTCGACGGGAAGCTGATCACGTGCCGGCCGATCGGGCCCATCCGCGCGGTCAGCTCGATCGGCAGCTCCGGCCGGACCACCTGGATGCCGAGCGCAGTGATCCGGTCCAGCTTCGCCGGCTCTTCCTTGCGGTGCGCGAAATAGCGGTCCACCTTGTAGCGCTTCGCCAGGCTGGCGACACCGGCCAGATAGGCCTCCTCGTCCACCACCCCGGTCTCGACGAGGGAGGTGCCGACCAGGTCGCCGGTGATCTTGACCGTCGGCTGCCCGTATTGACTGCGGGTCCAGCCGAAGTCGTTCTTGATCACCGGCAGCTCGACCTCCAGCGGCAGGCAGCTGAACAAGCTGATCTTGCTGCCGGTCGCGGCGGTCATCCGGCGCCGGGCCAGCGAGGCGATCTGCCTTCGGTGCGGCGCGGTCTTGGTCGTGTGCCAGCGGACCAGCTCCTCGCCCGCCGCCCAGAGCCGGGCGAACTCCATCGTGGCCGTACCGTCGTCGACGATCACCACCTCGGGCACCCGGGTCACCCCGAGCACCACCTGGATCACGCCCGAGAACGGGTCGCCGATCACCAGCCGGTCGATCCCGATCAGCTCACCGGCCATCGCCCGCACGGTCCGCGCGGTCGACGCCGCGCCCAGCCGCGGCTCGTGCCACCGGACGACGTGCCGCAGGTTACGGGCGATCTCCGTCATCCGCCGCAGTTGCAGCCGCGACTGTTCCGGGCGCGGCGCCAGCACGACCGTGGTCAGGTCGTCTCGCTGTACGTCGTGCCGGTGGGCCCATTCCAGGACGTTGAGCAACTGGGCCGGGCTCTCCACCAGAGCGAGCGTCTTCATCCCGCCTTCCTCACCCCGCAGCAACGACCGGTCGGTCAGGCACCGACCAGCTGCGGCGACTCCTGCTCGGCCAGCACGCCGGGGACCCGGCGCAGCTTCTTCATCGCGGCGAGTTCGCCCTCGTACACCTTCTTCACCCCGTCGCCGAGCGACTCGGAGATGATCCGGATGTCGCGGACCAGCCGCTGCAGGCCCTGCGGCTCGACGGACGCGGCCTGGTCGGAGCCCCACATCGCACGATCGAGCGTGATGTGCCGCTCCACGAAGACGGCGCCCAGCGCGACGGCGGCCAGCGTGGTCTGCAGGCCGGTCTCGTGGCCGGAGTAGCCGATCGGGACGTTCGGGAATTCGGACTGCAGGGTGTGGATCATCCGCAGGTTGAGTTCCTCGGCCTTCGCCGGGTACGTGCTCGTCGCGTGCAGCAGCACGATGTTCTCACTGCCCAGCACCTCGACGGCGTGCCGGATCTGCTTCGGGGTGGACATGCCGGTGGAGAGGATGATCGTCTTGCCGCTGGCCCGCAGCCGCCGCAGCAGCTCGTCGTCGGTCAGCGAGGCCGAGGCGACCTTGTGTGCTGGCACGTCGAACTGATCAAGGAAATCGACCGACTCGACGTCCCACGGCGAGGCGAACCAGTGGATCCCGCGCGCCTTGGCGTGGGCGTCGATCTCCTGGTACTCCTCGACACCGAACTCGACCCGGTGCCGGTAGTCGATGTACTTCATCCGGCCCCAGGGGGTGTCCCGCTCGATGTCCCACTGATCCCGCGGGGTGCAGACCTCGGGCGTCCGCTTCTGGAACTTGACCGCGTCGCAGCCGGCGTCGGCCGCGATGTCGATCAAGGCCTTGGCGTTGTCGAGATCACCGTTGTGGTTGATGCCGATCTCCCCGGTGACGTAGACCGGGTGATCGATTCCGACCTCGTGATCACCGATCGAACGGGTCGGCGAGGTGAACGAAACGTTGGCTGTCATGACAGTGAAGCTAGGAACCGTACGTGGCGAGATCGCACCGCCGAATTGAACGTCCAACGAACAAACCACGACATCTGGTGTCACTCGATGGGACCACCGTGAACGGGCGGTGAACCGCCTTCGAACACTCACTGACGCCGGCCCGGTGGGCGCGACGCGAGCTTGTGCGCCGCCCGATGCTTCACTGGGAGCCGGGGCGTGGGGTTACGGTCGGATGACAGCAACCGCCGTTCACCCGTGGTCCGTCGAGTGTTCACCTGGCTCCCGAATGATGACGGACCGATGCCGTGGCCCCGGCCGCAGCAGCCGACCAGTCTGCGACAACGAGGAGGACGATGCATCGCGCCGACGGCGGCCAGCCGACGCGACTCTGCGTGATCATTCCGTGTCACAACATCGAGGCCTACGTCGGGCCGATGCTGCAGAGCTTACGTCGGAATTCCGGCCCAGGGATCAGATTCCTGCTGATTGACGACGCCTCGACCGACGCGACCGCGTCGATCATCGAGCGACAACTTGATCGTGTCGCCGGCGCGGAGTTGATCAAGTGTCCGGACAACGTAGGCCTGGCGGCGGCCCGCAACGTGGGAATTGATCATGCCGGTGACGCGACGTACCTGACGTTCCTGGACGGTGACGACTTCGTCCGTCCCGGCTACTACCCCGAGCTGCTCGCCGCGATCGAGCGGCTCGGCTGCGACTTCCTCCGGACCGATCACGTACGCGTCGTCGGGCGGAAGCGGACCGTGCACCGGATCAACCACCCGCACCGCAACGCGGTCGCCAACCCGCGGCAGGCGATCCTGCCGGTGGACCGGACCACGTCGGTCGATGCGCCGAACGCCTGGGCCGGGATCTTCCACCGCCGGCTCGCCGACAGCGGACTGCTGCGGTTCAACGAGAAGCTGAAGACCTGCGAGGACCGGCCCTGGAACTGGCGGCTGCACCTGAAGGGCGAGTCGTTCGCCGTGGTCGGGCTGCTCGGCGTCTTCTACCGGCGCGACGTGTCGACCTCGCTGACCAAGATCTCGGACCGGCGGCAGTTCGACTTCATGACGGCGTTCGACCAGATCATCGCCGACGTCACCGCCGACCAGGATGCGGAGTTGCTGCTGCCGAAGGCGATCCGCAGCTACTGCAGCATGATCTGCCATCACCTGGGCCGGCTGAACACGTACGAGGAGCCGCTCGGTGAGGAGTTGTACGCGCTCTGTGCCGCGGCCCTGGCCCGGCTCCCCCGGCGTCAGCTCACCGAGGTGGTCGCCGGGCTGGATCCCCGTCGCCAGAAGGTGATCTCCGAGGTGATGGCGGCATGACCACCCAGATCTTCGTCGCCTCGACCCCGTTCGGGCTGACCACGCTCGCCGCCGCCCTGGCCGACGGGGCCTGGCCCGCCGCCGACCAGCGGATCCTGGTCACGACCAACAACAGCATCGCCCCGGAGGCCAGTCCCGGCCTGCTCGGCTCGGCGGGCATGGAGCAGCTGACCGGCCTGTTCGACCGGACGTACGACTACAACGAACTGATCTCGCCCCTGCATCCGTCCGAGTGGCGTCCGCCGGACACCGAGCTGCCGCTGTTGCAGCGCCTGGTCGCGCACGAGTGGGGTGCGGTCGATCATGATCTTCGGCTGATTGTCGAGAGCATCCAGGCGGCGCCGGCGCTGACCATCGCCCGGCTGTTCCCGGACGCCCAGATCGACGTCTACGCCGACGGCCTGATGTCGTACAGCCCGACCCGGGTCGGGCTGTACACCCAGATCGGTTCCCGGGTGGACCGGGTGCACCATCTCGACCTGGTGCCCGGCGTGACGCCGCTGCTGCTCCGCGAGTGGGGCGCGAAGCCGGCGCTGATCGACTCCGCGTCGTTCCGTACCGTCGTCGGCAGCCTGGGCATCGAGGTGCCGAAGGTGATCACCGCGGCCGAGCCCGGCTCGGTGGCGGTGCTGCTCGGGCAGTATCTGTCGGCGATCGGCATCCTCAGCGTGGAAGAGGAACAAGACCTGCTGCGGGAGCTGGTCACCGGCGCGGTCGCCGCCGGTTTCAGCACGCTCGTCTTCAAGCCGCACCCCAGTGCGCCCGACCTGCTCACCACGGCGCTGGTCGAGGAGGCGGACCGGCTCGGCGTCGACCTCACCGTGCACGACGAGCCCGACCTGGCCGAGGCCTGGTTCGATCAGCCGGGCATCGGCCTGGTCGCCGGCTGCTTCTCCACCGCACTGCTGACGGCGGCCAGCTGCTACGGCCTGCCGACCGCCCGGATCGGGACCGAGCTGGCGCTGGAGCGGGTCCGGCCGTACGAGAACAGCAACCGGATCCCGGTCACCCTGGTCCACGCGACGCTGCCCGATCTGCACCAGCTCGCCGCCGGCCCGGCCCTCGCCCCGGCCGCCGTCGGGGCGGTGTCCACCGACGACCTGGTCCGTACGGTGGGCTACTGCATGCAGTCGGTCCGCAACCCCGACCTCCGGCCGACGGCCGAACGGGTGCTGGCCGAGCACTGGGAGGAGGTGCGGGGGTACGTCAAGCGTCGCCGCCTCACCATCCTCGACCTGCCCGGCCGCCTTCCGTCTGCGCCCGTCAAGAAGCGGCAGCGCAAGAAGCAGTCGCCCCTGCGGCGCACGGTCCGCCGGATCCTCGGCCCGAAGCTGAGCCGGATGGTCGGCCGCGGCAAGCGGAAGATCCTGCGGACCCTCCGCCCCGCACCCCGCCCCGTCCCAACCCCCTGACCCCACCCCAAAACTCCGCCGACCAGTCACCAAAGCAGCGCCTTTGACGGCGTGTCGCTGCAGAAGTGACCGGTCGGCGCAGGACTGCGGAGCCCGAGCCCGGAGCCGAGAACGTCGAGTGTGACGGTTCCGACCGCGACAGCGAGGATCGGGGTCGGAACCGTCACGGTTCGGCGCAATGCTGTGGCGCCGGAGGTGCCGGTCGCGGTTCTTGCGCCTGCGGTAGCTGTCGCGATTTCACTGCTGACGGAGCGCTCCGGCCGATTCCAACGTTGAACCCTCCGATGTGCAGAGAAATCGCGACATCGGAGTGGAGGGTCGTCGCGGTGGCGAGCGACGGAAACACCGATCGGGGCCGGCGAACGCAGGTTCCTGGCGCGCGTCGGTGACCATGACCTGACGTGCGGATCGCCGGCGCGGGCTGCGCGCGGCTTCTCGAGGTGGCGACCAGCCGAGGGTGCGTGACATCACGAACGCGACGCCGCGGTGGGTCGGTCGCGTTCGGGCGGCAGCCTCCGCGCCCGACGTCCACGGACCGGGTCACACCGGCCGCGACCCTGCAACCGGCACCGGCGCCGTGATCCCCGGACCGGACCTGACCCGGGCGCACCCGGAAGGTGGGACTTTCGGTCGACCAGACCCGGCGCAGGTTTCCGCGTTGAGCGCCCGGCGAAAGGGGTCAGGTGGCGCGGAGGCCGTTCAGGGCCGGGCCGAGCTTCGTGATCAACCGCTCGCTGATCCGGTCGATGTCGGCGTCGGACATGGTGCCCTTCGGGGCTTCCTTCTGCTTGATCAGATTCAGCCGCGGGACCTGGCGGCCGAGGATCTCCTGCTCCTCACCCCAGACCCGGTCGTCGTTCTTGATCAAGTCCCGGACCACCGTGAGGTACGGTTCCGGGTCGCCGAAGACGCCGTAGAACTTGGTCGGCGTCAGCGCGAACGGGATCAGGCCGTCGGCGAACACCGACTCGAAGACCGCGGCGGTGACGCCCGGCGTGTGCTCCCCGCGCCAGTCGTCGAAGACCACCACGCCGTCGGACCGCAGCATCGACTTCGCGTTCCGGGCATCCTCGCGGACGTACGGATACAGGTGCGAGGCGTCGACGTGCAGGAACCGCACCGTGTCCGGCTGCACCGACTCCACGATCGCGGTGCTGGGCGCCTCGATGATCTCCGGAAGTTGATCATGGAGAGCGAGGTAGTTCTGCTCGAAGGTGAGCCGGTCCAGCGTCGCGTACGAACGCTCGGCCTCGGTCCGATTGGCCCGGTCGGCGGCCGTGTCGGTCAGCAGCTCGGTGCGGCCGAACAGGTCCAGCACGACGAACCGCTCGCCCGGCCGGACGTGGTTGCCGATGATCACCGCACTCTTGCCCTTGTAGGTGCCCAGCTCGACGAGCACGCCCGGCGCCGAGTCCGCCTGGGCGTCCAGGATGGTGGCGAAGAGCTGGCGATCGATCCACCAGAACCAGCCTGGGATGTCGGAGTATCCGCGAATGGGCTTGCTCATAGGGTCCTTCCGTTCCTGATCAGATTCCGGAGTGAGCGGTTGAGGATCGGCGGCAGCAGGGACACCGAGGCCTGGGCGAGCACGCCCTTGACGGGGCCGTGCCGGACCATCCGGCGGCGCAGCGCGACCAGGCTGTGCTGGCCGTTCGGCCGGCCGCCGCCCGGTCCGGCCGAGGTCTCCCGGTGGAACGCCGCCGCGCTGCGCAGGTAGTCGGTCTCCCAGGCGGTGTGCGAGGGCCGGGTGCCGGCGGCGACCAGCTCGTCGGCCCGGTCGGCGATGATCGCCGTGGAGGTACGGTCGCGGTCGAAGAAGTAGCTGTCCAGGAAGGATGGCTCCGGCGTGCCCAGCTGGTCGGCGCCGATCGCGTCGAACGTCCGCAGCAGCCCGCTGTCCAGGAACACCTGGTTGCCGTACCGCTCGTGGATGCCGAGGTCCAGCACCAGCGCCACCCGGCAGCCGCGGTCCAGCGCCTCCAGGCAGGCGGTCGACGACATCGTGATCATGAGGTCGATCGAGTCCAGCACCTCGCCGATCGGCGTGTAGTCGATCTTGAAGTTCGCCGGCTGTTCGATCCCGGCCAGCACGGCTTCCGGGTGGTAGAGCATCTTGTGGAACGTGTCCTCACCCGGCCGGTGCCGCGGTTTCAAGATCACCTCGCGGTCCGGGTGTTCGTAGGCGTAGTCGACCAACTTCTGGTAGACGTACCGCCGCTCCACCTCACGGCCGGGCACCGTCGGCTGGTCGGCGAACAGCACCCGTCGGATCGGCCCGGTCCGCTGCGGCTGCGGCCGCGGGCTGAGGAACGGCAGGCCGGTCAGTACCAGGTTGTCCGCCGGCAGTCCGAGCCGGTCGCCGACGGTGCTGAAGTGATCGAAGTCGGCGACCGAGTTGACCGCGACGATGTCGGAGCCGCAGCGGTCCAGGTAGCCGGCCGTGATCTTCTCGATGATCACGCCCACCCAGCCGGTGATCAACACCGGACCGACCACCCCGGCGGCGCGGCGGCGGTCGGCCAACTCGACGCTGAAACCCTTGGTGATCGGCCCGGACAGCCCGCAGACCACGACGTCGCTGTGCACCGCGACGTCGAGCAGGTTGGACCAGTTCATCGAGTCGACCCGGTCGAAGCCCGCATCGGCGATCTGCTGGGCCGACAGCGCGGACCGTACGTCCGGCACCACGACCCGGCACTCGTAGCCGCGGCCGGCGAACTCGTCGCGGATCCGGCCGCACCATTTCAGCTGCGAGTCGAAGGCGGCGATGAACAACGCGTTTCTCGGCACCCGCGGAGACTAGGGATCGACGCTGAACACCGAGTGAACTGACGGCAACGTGTCCGGAACGGAGCGTAGTTCCGTGCCCCGGCGGGCCCGGCCCGAACGCACCCCGAACGTTCGACAGCACCCTCCTAGCGACGGACCTTGCCGGCCAGCGCGGCGACGCTGCGGCCGAGCGCCCGCAGCGGCGACAGCGAACCGGGCCCGTCGCCGGGTCGGGCCGAGCCCGCGACCGCCGCCTCGACCGACGCCCCGACCGCCGCCTCGGCCGGCACGTCGACCGGCGCCCGCGCCTCGAGTTCGGCGACCTGGCGGGTGAGCCGCTCGACCAGGTCCTCCAGCCGGTGCACCTGGCCCGCCTCCGCCGACACGGCCGCCGCCGGCACCGGCGATTCCTGACCGAGCAGCTTCGGGCTGGTCACCACGCCCTGTGTGTCCCTCCGCAGGTGCACGGCCAGCGGATGATCACCGTCCTTGAAGCGCGGAACGTCCTCGCCGGGCCCCTTGCGGGCCACCACGTAGACCGACCAGTGCTCCCGCCAGCCGCCGAACTGATCGACCGGAACCGAGTCCTTGCCGCTGGGCCACTGGCCAGGCTGGTCGATCCGCCGCTGGCTCAGGTCGTACCCCTTCTCCAGCACGGTCAGGTCCTGGAACAGGAACTCCAGGCACTCCGGCGAATAGCGCCAGTAGTCGATCGGGCACGGGTGATTGCGCCACGACCACAACGTGTGGTGCACCGTGACGCCGCCCGGCTTGAGGATCCGCGCGATCTCGGCGGCGGCGAGCCACGGCCGGTCGATGTGCTCGAAAACGTCGGAGGAGAAGATGAAGTCGAACGAGTCGTCCGGGATCTGGTCGCGGCAGTCGGTGATGTCGGCGATGATCGTGTTCGGGATGTCGGATTCGACCAGGTTGAGGTCGTGATACCGGTACCGCGGCTCCGGAAAGTGCTTCATCGAGCACTGCCGCAGGTTGTGCCCGCCGATCTCCAGCACGTCGCCGCCGAGTTCCAGCCGCTCGAGATAGTGATCCATCAGAGCCAAGGTGGTTTTCCGCACGCCCGAGAATGTCACGGGTACGAAGGGGCCGCCCGGCGAACGACGCTCGGCCCGATCAGCCCTCACCCACTGTTCATCCCGTCGCCCCCTGGCGTTCGCCCGGGCGCAGCCTCAGGTTGACCAGGAGCCTGAAGTCAGCCGGACAGCGGTTCCGGGCGGACCCGCTCCAGCGGCAGCTGGGCATAGAGATGCGGGTACGGCTCGCCGGCACCCAGGTCCTCAGCGACGATCGGGTCGCCGGGCTCCGGGTCGAGCCGGAGCAGCACCAGGTCAGCGTCGGCGTGCTCGGGGTAGAGATGCTTCCGTACGCCCTCGACCTGGCCCGCGAAACTGAGGTGGACGTACCCCTCGCTGTCGTACGGGACGTCGCGGGTGGACCACGGGAACTCCCCCGCCGCCCGGGCCGCCTGCCAGGTTTCGGCGTCGGTCAGGTGATAGACCGGGCCCGGCACCGGCTGCCACGGGCCGAGCAGCCCGAGCTCGACCAGCCGCGCCCGCAGCGCCGCGGCGTCGGTGAACTGGATCCCGGTCAGCCCGACCTCTTCCGAGCCGGCGATGTTGGCGGCGACGTCGTCCACGAAGACGGTCCGGCCGGCCTCGAGCCCGTACCGCTCGATCAGGAGGCGGAAGATCGCCGGGTCCGGCTTGGCCAGCCGCTCGGCACCGGAGACCAGGATGTCCTCGAATCGGTTGAGCAGACCGAACCGCCGCCGGGCGTGCGGGAACGTCTCGTGCGACCAGTTGGTCAGTGCCAGCAGCCGCACCCCGGCCCGCTGCAGTTCGGCGATCACGGCGCCGGTGCCCGGGATCATCCCGGTCAGCGTCTTGGGGAAGTGGAGCCGGTACGCCTGGATCGCCTCGGTGTGCTCGGCGCCGTGCTGCTCGACCAGCAGCGCCTCGCCGGCCTCGAAGGGGCGGCCGGCGTCCTGGGTGTGGTTCCAGGTGCGGAAGTCGATCTTGTCCAGGAAGGCCGGCACATCCTCCGCCGGCAGTACGGTCGCGAAGGCCGGCACCGGGTCCCAGCCCAGCACCACCGCTCCAAGATCGAACACCACCGTGGAGAAACTGCGCTCGGACATGCGCGCCAACCTATCCGACGGCCGCCGACGAACCGCCCGCCACCCCGCTCGTTCAGCGCTGCCGATGCGGCTCGGGCAGACCCCGGCCGAGTTGGTCCAGGGCGTCGGCGACCAGGTCGGCCAGCGGCAGCGGGCTGCGCCGATCGGACCAGACCCGCAGCGCCGCCTTGATCGCCCCGCCGGCCGCGGTGGCGACGAGCGCCGGATAGAGATCATGTTCCGGGTCGGTGCCGGTCCGGGCGGCGATGGCCGAGACCAGATGGCGTTCCATCTCGTGCACCCGCGCCATGAAGTACGGCAGCAGGCTCGGCTCGCGCCGGGCCAGCCGGAACTGCGCGACCCATTCCCGCGCGTCGTCGTCGCCGAATTCCATCGTGTCCATCAGGGCGTGATGGATGGCGTCGAGGATCGGCTCTTCGGCCGGGCGCTCGGTCAGCGCGGCCACGAAGCGGTCGAGCTGGTCCTCGGTGTCCGCCATCACCGCCTCCTCCTTGGTGGAGAAGTAGTTGAAGAACGTCCGCGCCGAGACGTCCACCTCGGCCGCGATCCCCTCGACGGTGACCCTGTCCCAGCCCAGTTCGAGGGTCAGCCGCAACGCCGCACGGCTGAGCGCGACCCTGGTCGCACGCTTCTTACGCTCCCGCAGACCAGTGGGAACGGACATGAGCTCACGGTAGCAAGGCAGCCCTGTGTGTACGGATTCACACCGAGAAACTTTGCAGATCGCGAAAATTCGCTCCTATCGTGGTTGCACTGGCGGAATCCACCGAAGGAGTACGTGCACCATGACGCAGCCGTACGCGACCGAGACCCTCACCCCGCTCCCGACCCAGCGCAGCACTCCCTTCGACCCGCCACCGGCGCTCCGCGACCCGGCCTGGCTCGGCCCGGTGCGGCCGATCCTGATGGCCGGCGATCGCCGCGGCTGGCTGGTCACCGGCTACGAGGAGGCGCGCCAGGTGCTGGCCGATCCGCGCTTCTCGGCCGACCGGGCCAAGGCCGACTCCCCGATCCGGGCCCGCCGCCCGGAGGACCGCCGGGAGACCCCGCCCGGCATGTTCATCTCGCAGGACCCGCCGGACCACACCCGCTACCGCAAGCAGCTCACCGGCTTGTTCACCGTACGGCGGATGCGGGCGCTGGCCGGCCGGATCGAGGAGTACGTCGACGAACGCCTTGACGCGATGGAGGCGCTGGGCGCACCGGCCGACCTGGTCGCGGAGTTCGCCATGCCGGTGCCCTCGCTGGTGATCTGCGAACTGCTCGGCGTCGACTACGCCGACCGCGGACGGTTCCAGGAGTGGACGGCGAAGCTGCTCAGCCTGGAGACCCCGGTCGAGGAGGCCGGCGAACTCTGGCAGCGCCTGGACGACTTCATGCGCAACCTGGTCCGGCACAAGCGACGGCACCCGGCCGACGACATCCTGGGCGGGCTGATCGACTCCGATACCGCCTTCACCGACGAGGAACTGGCCAACATCGGCAAGCTGCTGCTGATCGCCGGCCACGAGACGACGGCCAACATGATCGGGCTGAGCACGTTCGCGCTGCTGCAGCACCAAGATCAACTGGACCGGCTGCGCCGGGACCCGGACCTGATCCCCGGCGCCGTCGAGGAACTGCTGCGCTACCTCACCATCGTCCAGTTCGTGGCGGTACGGGTGGCGCTGGAGGACGTGGAACTCGGCGGCCACGTGATCCCGGCCGGCGAGACGGTGGCGATGCACCTGCCGGAGGCCAACCGCGACCCGGACCAGTTCGCCGACCCGGACACGCTCGACGTCACCCGGGAGCGGGTCCGGCACGTCGCCTTCGGTCACGGCATCCACCAGTGCCTCGGCCAGCAACTGGCCCGTACCGAGCTGGTGGTCGGCCTCGGCAAGCTGCTGACTCGGTTTCCCGGCCTGCGGCTCGCCGTCGATCCGAGCCAGGTGCCGCTGCGCCACGACATGGTGATCTACGGCGTGCACCGGCTCCCGGTAGCGTGGTGATCATGTCGATCAAGATCATCGCCGACCGCAGCGTCTGCGTCGGCTCCGGCAACTGCGCGTTCACCGCACCGGAGCTGTTCGACCAGAGCGAGGAGGATGGCACCGTCCTGGTGATCAAGGACGTGCCGGACCCGGACCAGGAAGAGGCCGCCCGCGAGGCCGTCGCCTACTGCCCCTCCGCCGCCCTCTCCCTCCACGAATAACGCCGACCGGTCAGAAAAGCAGGCGTTTGGGCGGCGTGTCGCTGCGGAATTGACCGGTCGGCGGAAAGCGGGTGGCGGCGCGATCCGGCCGGACGGGGACGGTCAGAGCCGACCCAACCAGTTGGCGATCAACTGCCGGCCGGCGTCACCGGACTTCTCCGGGTGAAACTGGGTGGACCAGACCGGGCCGTCCTCGACCGCGGCGACGAACCGGTCCCCCTCGTGGTCGGCCCAGGTGATCTTGTCGGCCAGCTCGGGATGCAGACGGATGGAGTCCGCCCGGACCCCGTACGAGTGGACGAAGTAGAACCGCTGCCGCTCCACCCCGGCGAACGCGGCGCTGCCCGGCGGCGGCTGGACGACATTCCAGCCCATGTGCGGCAGCCGGACCGCGTGCAGCCGTTCGACCGTGCCCGGCCAGACGCCGCAGCCCTTGGCCTGCTCGCCGTGCTCGATGCCGTCGGTGAAGAGCACCTGGTGCCCGACGCAGATCGCCAGCACCGGCCGCCCCGCCGCGACCCGCTCGGCGATGATGTCTCCCCCGCCGATCGCGGTCAGCCCGTCCATGCAGGCGGCGAACGCGCCGACGCCCGGCACCACCAGCCCGTCCGCACGCAGGGCCGCGTCCCGGTCGGCGGTCAGCTCGACCTCGGCGCCGGCCCGGGCGACGGCCCGGACGGCGGACCGGACGTTGCCGGAGCCGTAGTCCAAGATCACCACGCGAGGTGCGCTCATGAGCTACAGCGCACCCTTCGTGCTCGGCACGCCGGTGACCCGTGGATCGGGCTCGATCGCGGTCCGCAGCGCCCGCGCCACCGCCTTGAACTGGGCCTCGACGATGTGGTGCGGGTCGCGGCCGGCCAGCACCCGTACGTGCAGGCAGAGGTGGGCGTGGAAGGCGAGCGTCTCCAACACGTGCCGGGTCAGCGATCCGGTGTACGCGACCGTGCCGCCCGCCGAACCCGCCGGCCCGCCGCCGATCCGTACGTACTCCTGGCCGTCCGGCTCACCCGTGTGCACGCAGTACGGCCGCCCGGACACGTCCACGACGGCCTGGGCCAGCGCCTCGTCCAGCGGCACCAGCGCGTCGCCGAACCGGCGGATCCCGGCCTTGTCGCCGAGCGCGGTCCGGATCGCCTGGCCGAGCACGATCGCGGTGTCCTCGACGGTGTGGTGCGCGTCGATGTGGATGTCACCGACCGTGTGCACATCGAGGTCGATCAGCGAGTGCTTCGAGAACGCGGTCAGCATGTGGTCGTAGAAGCCGACCCCGGTCAGGATGTTGGAGCGGCCGGTGCCGTCCAGGTTGAGGCTGAGCTTCACCGACGATTCGGACGTCTCCCGTTCGATCTGCGCGGTCCGGTCGGTCATGTCCCCTGCTCCTTCGTCACCCGGTCCAGGGCGTCCTTGAATGCGGCCATCTCCTCCGGCGTACCGGCGCTGACCCGGAGCCACTCCTTCGGCCCGGTCTCGCGGATCAGCACACCGTGATCCAACAGACCCTGCCACACCGCGTGCCGGTCGGCGAACTTGCCGAACAGGATGAAGTTCGCGTCCGACTCGGCGACCTCGAAGCCGCGGCCGGCGAGCCAGGCGGCCAGGTCGTCCCGGGCGTCGCGCAGGTCGGCCACCCGCGCCAGCAGTTCGTCGGCGTGGGCCAGCGCCGCCCGGGCGACGGCCTGGGTGACCGCCGACAGGTGGTACGGCAGCCGGACGATCCGCAGCGCGTCGACGAAGGCCGGACTCGCCGCCAGGTAGCCCAGCCGCCCGCCCGCGAACGCGAACGCCTTGGACATGGTGCGGGTCACCGCCAGCCGCGGATACCGGGGCAGCAGCTCGAGCGCGCTCGGCGTTCCGGCTCGGGCGAACTCGTAGTAGGCCTCGTCGACCACGACCACGCCCGGCGCGGCCTCGATGATCAACTCCAGCGTGGACAGCGCGACGGCGGTGCCGGTCGGGTTGTTCGGGCTGGTCACGAACACGACGTCGGGACGGTGCTGCTCGATCGCCGCGACCGCCTGGTCCGGGTCGATGGTGAAGTCGTCGGCCCGCGGCGCGGCCAGCCACGTGGTGTGGGTGTCGCGGGCGTACTCCGGATACATCGAGTACGTCGGAGCGAACGACAGCACGCTGCGGCCGGGCCCGCCGAACGCGCCGAGCACGTGCAGCATCACCTCGTTGCTGCCGTTCGCCGCCCAGACCTCGTCGGCGGTCAGGCCGTGGCCGAGATAGCGAGCAAGATCATCACGAAGCGCCCGGGCCTCCCGGTCCGGGTAGCGGTTCGCCGCGGTCGCCGCGGTCGCCGCGGCCGCGGCGATGTCGGCGATCACGGCCGCGCTCGGTGAGTACGGGTTCTCGTTGACGTTCAGCCGATACGGGACGTCCAGCTGCGGCGCACCATACGGCTCCTCGCCGACCAGTTCCGGCCGCAGCGGAAGATCATCGAGACGGGCCGGCGCGGTGGCGGCGGGCTGGGCCGGGGCGTTCATCGGTCGTCCTGGAACCGGACCGTCACGGCCGCGCCGTGCGACGGCAGGTCCTCCGCGTTGGCGAAGTTCTCGATCTGGCCGGCGATCTCGGCCAGCGCGGACTCGGTGTAGTCGATCACGTGCACCGCCTTGACGAAGCTGCGCACGGTCAGCCCGGCCGAGTGGCAGGCGCAGCCGCCGGTGGGCAGCACGTGGGTGCTGCCGGCCGAGTAGTCGCCCAGCGACACCGGCGCCCACGGGCCGAGGAAGATCGCGCCCGCGTTGCGGATCCGGCTCGCGATCGCCGCCGCGTCCTCGGTCTGGATCTCCAGGTGCTCGGCCGCGTAGCCGTTCGCCACCGCGATTCCTTGATCAAGATCATCGACCAGGACGACGCCGGACTGCTGGCCGTTCAGGGCGGTGAGGATCCGGTCGGTGTGCTTGGTCGCCGGCAATTGCTGCTGCAGCTCCGCGGTCACGGCGTCGGCCAGCGCCTCGTCGGGAGTGATCAACACCGATGCCGCCGTCGGGTCGTGCTCGGCCTGGGAGATCAGGTCCGCGGCCACGAACCGCGGGTTCGCGGTGTGATCGGCGAGCACGGCGATCTCGGTCGGCCCGGCCTCCGCGTCGATGCTGACCCGGCCCTTGAGCAGCCGCTTCGCGGCGACCACGTAGCTGTTGCCCGGGCCGGTGATCACGTTCACCGGCTCGCACAGGCCGTCGACCCCGTACCCGAACATCGCGATCGCCTGGGAGCCGCCGACCGCGTACACCTCGGTCACGCCGAGCAGATGGCAGACCGCCAGGATCGACGGGTGCGGCAGGCCACCGAACTCCGCCTGCGGCGGCGACGCGACCGCGATCGAGCCGACCCCGGCAACCTGAGCCGGGACCACGTTCATGATCACGCTGGAAGCCAGCGGGGCCCGACCGCCGGGCACGTAGAGGCCGACCCGGTCGACCGGGATCAGCCGCTGGCTGACCCGGGCTCCGGGCGCCAGTTCGATCATCGACTCGGGTTCGCCCCGCTCGACCACGCACACCTCGCGGCGGCGCCGGATCGACTCGTTGAACGCGCCGCGCAGGTCGTTGTCGAGCTCGTACGCGGTCCGGGCCAATTCGGCCGCCGGCACCCGGAAATGTTGCGGCACCACATGATCGAATTCCTCGGAGAACTTCTCCAGGGCGGGCAGGCCGCGCTCGGCGACGTCCTCGACGATCGGCCGGACCGCCTCGACGGCGGCTTCGATGGCGAACTCGGCGCGCGGCACGACCGACCCGTAGTCGATCGCCTCGCCATGGGCGGACCGGCCGCGGAGGTCGATCCGGCGCAGGTTCAGTGAGGTCTGTGGCACGGGCCGATTCTACGGAGCCCGCCCGCATCCGCCTCGCCAATATCCCATCGTGGCCGCACGGACCCGTCTGCCAGAATCCGCTGGGTGACCGAGCCCGCCGCCGAACCGTCCGATCCCGGACAGCGCGGGCGAATCATCCGCTCCGGCGTCGCGATCGGCCTCTATGCGGGGGCCTTCGGCGCCTCGTTCGGGGCGGTGTCGGTGGGATCCGGACTCTCCGTGGCGCAGACGATGGTGCTCAGCCTGGTGTTGTTCTCGGGCGCGTCGCAGTTCGCGTTCGCCGGGGTGGTCGCGGCCGGCGGCACCCCGTTCGCCGCGATCCCGGCCGCCCTGCTGCTCGGCGTCCGCAACGCGTTCTACGGGGTGCCGGTCGCCGAGATGCTCGCGCCGCGCTGGCCGGCCCGGCTCTGGACCGCGCACTTCGTCATCGACGAGACGACCGCGATGGCCGCCGGGCAGCCGGACCGGCCGACCCAGCGGTACGCCTTCTGGTCCAGCGGCCTGATCCTCTTCGCGCTGTGGCAGTGCGGCAGCCTGGTCGGCGCCCTGCTCGGCAGCGTGATCGACCCGGCCACGTTCGGGCTCGATGCCGCCGCGCCTGCCGTGTTCCTGGCCCTGCTCTGGCCGTCGTTGCGCCGGCCGCGGGCCCGCTGGACCGCTGTCGGCGCGGCGGCGCTGGCCCTGCTGCTGATCCCCTTGGCGCCGACCGGGGTGCCGGTGATCGCGGCCGCCGCCGTCGCCGTCGTCGCCGGCTTCGCGCCTGGCCATGATCGGAATCGGTCCGAGGCACCGGGAGCGCCGGCATGACCGCGCTCTGGGTCGCCGTGATCATCGCCGCCGTCGGTTCGTACCTGCTCAAGCTCGCCGGGCTTTCGTTGCCGGAGTCCGTCCTCAACCATCCGCGGGTGCAGCGGATCGCCCACTACCTGCCGATCGCCATGCTGTCGGCGCTGGTGATCACCGAGCTGTTCGACGGCGGCCGGCAGTTCACCGTGGACTGGCCGGTGCTGGCCGGGTTCGCCGCCGGGGTACTGATGTTGATCTTGAAGCGCGGCCTGCTGGTGGTGTTCGTGGTGGCGGTCGCGGTCACCGCCGTGTTGCGGCTGATCTTCTTCTGATCATGCTTCGACCACCGGGAGTACGGAGTAGGTGACCGCGATCCGGCGGCGCCCGTCCCCCGCCACCGGCCGGTCGCCGCGGTAGGACTTCAGCAGCCGGTCCAGCTCCCGCCGAACCTCCGCGACCTCGTCGTCGGTCATCCAGTAGGTCGAGACGCTCATCGACGTGAACCCCTCCTGATCTTGCTCCGGCAGCGTCCGCAGGTGCCGGATCCGCTGTCGGTGATCGTCCAGCATCGCCTCGAACAGGGCGTCGGCAGCGCCGGCGTCGCCGGCCCCGTGGCCGGCCCGGATCGCCAGCACCGTGCCGGCCGCCCGCCACGGCCGGTTCCGCCCGTCCCCGTCGCCCCCTTCGTCCCGTACCACGACGCCCCAACGTTCCAGGGCACGCAGGTGGTAGCTGAGCGCGCTCGGGCTGAGCGAGGTGCGGCCGGCCAGCTGGGTCGCGGTCATCGGCCGCTGCTCCGCGTACAGGATGTTGATCACCCGCTGCCGAGCCTCGTGCGCGATCGCCCGGATCGCCCGAGCGTCGGTGAGCTCGACCTGAACCTCGTCCTCGTCACCCATGGACCCAGCCTAACGAAGATATGAAAGAAGTGCTTGACATCTCCGCGGAGCCGAGCCTTCCTAGGCTCATATCTGAAAGAGATGCTTCAGATTGGAGAATCATGGTGTACGGGCACGAAGTGTGGCTGACCACCCGCCTGGGCCTGCCTCACCCCGGCGCCGCCGACGGACAAGATCCCGACCAGGCCCGGCACCTCGCCGAGGCCCTCCGCCTCCGCCGCGAGTCCGGCCGCCAGGCCCGAGCCCACCGCCGCGCCGTACGCCTCCGCCGCCGGGCCGCCCTCCTCCTGACCAGGGCCTACCACCTCGAGTCCACCCCAGGCCGGCTCGCGCCAGGGGCGCCGCGAGTGTGACCTTGCGGACCGGTGAGATCGATTTCAGGTGGTCGTAACCTCACACTCGGCGAAGGATCGACCCGATCTCGTGGCGGTTCACACGGCCAGTGAGGAGCGGCAACGCCCCGATCCTGCCGCTCGCTCGGCGGACTCCCCGCAGTCGGAGACGCACCCGGCCGCCGGGCACTCCCTGTCGCACGCCTTGCTCGCACGGCGATAAAGGACCGATTCGGCACCGGCCCGCGCCGCCCGGCTCGCACCAACTCCACCCACGACGCGCGCCAACCTTTGACCGGCCCCGCGTGCCTCTGCCCCCACGACGCGACACCATCCTCGCCCCCGGCAAACAGAATCCCTGCCAGCCAGTGGACTACCTGAGCCACTGGACGCCCGGACGCGAGCCCGGACCGATCGCAGCAAGCCTCCGCCCGGACCCACGACGCGACACCCCGCACCCGCGGACCGAAATCCGCCCCACCGGGCACCGCCCGGGCATCAACTCGGACCGACCCCCGCCCGCCCCTGCCGCACACGCAACGCGACACCCCGCACCGGCAGACCGAACTCTGCCCGCCGGTGGGACGCCCGCACGTCCGAAGCACCATCCCTCGCCGCCCCGCCCGCGACCGCATCCCCACGCCGCACCGCCACTCCGATGCCCCGGCCGCACCGGACGCGGCAGCACGCCGACCTCGGCCCAACACCCGCACCGGCTCCCGACTGACGGCAACCGGGCGCGCAGATCGACCCCAAGCCCCACCGCCCCGAATCGACCGGTCACAAGTGCAGCGACACGCCGCAAGAACGCCTGCTTTGGTGACCGGTCGGCGGATCAGGAGGAGCGGAGGCGGAGTTCCAGGGTGCTGAGGCCCAGGCCGAAGGTGGCGTAGCCGGCGTTGCAGTCGATCGCGGTCTCGTCCTGCGGATCGTTGCGGCCGGTGCAGGTCCGGCCGAGGTACTGCCGGCCGTTCTCGTCGGCCAGCGCGACCGCGTCGGTCAGCACCACCTGGGCCTTCGCGTAGGCCGGGTCCTGGCGGAGTGCGGCGAGGGTGGTCCAGGCTCGGCGGGCGGCGGGGCGGCAGTCCTCGACGCGGTCGTCGATCGTGCAGTCGAACATCGCCCGGGTGTCCTGGCGCAGCCGGTCGCCGAAACGCTGACACAGCTGCCGCGCGGCCACCTCGCTGGCCAGTGGCGAGGGCGAGGCACTCGGCGATCGGCAGCCCTCGGGCAGCGGCTCCCGTCCACCGGGCTCGGTCTCCACCCGGCCCGGCGCCGTTGCGGCCGGCGCCGACGGGACGGACTCGTCGGCGGTGTCCGGGCTGGTCAGATCGCGTACGACGACGAAGCCGGCCGCCGCGAGCAGGACCGCCGCGACCACGCCGAGCACCAGCGCCACCTGGCCGCGCTGCGGCTCCCGGCCGTCCGAGTCGGAGTCCGGCTCGGACCCGTGGCCCGGGCCGATGCTCAGGCCGGGTTCGTGGTCGGGGTCGGGCACCCGCCGAGGCTACCCCGCCCCGGCTGTGCGAAGGTGACCGGCGGACAGAGGAGGACACGCATGGCGACCGGCGGCACCCCGGCCACCGCCCTGCTGAGCAGGGCCAAGATCGACTTCACGTTGCACCCGTACGAGCACGACCCCGCGACGACCGGGTACGGCGACGAGGCCGCTGCGGCGCTCGGCGTCGACCCGCTCCGCATCTTCAAGACCCTCGTCGCCGACGTGTCCGGCACCTCGGTGCTGGCGGTCGTCCCGGTGGCCAGGCAGCTGGACCTGAAGGCGCTGGCGGCCGCTCGGGGGGCGAAGAAGGCGACGATGGCCGATCCCGAGGCCGCGGCCCGGCTGACCGGTTCGGTGGTCGGCGGCATCTCGCCGCTCGGGTCGCGCCGGCCGCTGCCGGTGCTGATCGACGCCTCCGCGGAGTCGTACCCGACGATCTTCGTGTCCGCCGGCAAGCGCGGCCTGCAACTGGAGCTCGCTCCGGCCGACCTCCGGACCGCCACGAAGGGCGCCTTCGCGGCCATCGCTCACTGACCGTACGGCGCCGGTCGGCAAGAATGGCGGGATGGTGGTGATCGACGGGCACCAGGTCCGGCTGACCAACCTCGACAAGGTGCTGTATCCCGAGACCGGGACGACCAAGGGCGAGGTGCTGCTCTATTACACCGAGATCGCCGACCGGATCCTGCCCCAGCTGGCGAGCCGGCCGGCAACCCGGAAGCGCTGGCCCAACGGCGTCGGCACCGAACGCGACCCGGAGATCGTCTTCTTCACCAAGAATCTCGATTCCGGCACCCCGGACTGGATCACCCGGCAGGGCATCACCCACAGCGACGGCGTGAACAACTATCCGATCATCGACTCGCTCGCCTCGCTGACCCAGATGGCGCAGTACGCGGCGTTGGAATTGCATGTGCCGCAGTGGCGGTTCGACGACAAGGGAAAGCCCGGCCACCCCGACCGCCTGGTGCTCGACCTCGATCCGGGTCCCGGCGTCGGGCTGGCCGAGTGTGCCGAGGTGGCCCGGCAGCTGCGGGACCTGCTGGCCGGGATCGGGCTGACCGCGGTGCCGGTGACCAGCGGCAGCAAGGGCATGCACCTGTACGCGACGCTGGCCGGCGATGTGACCTCGGACGGCGCCAGTACCTTGGCCCGCGAGCTGGCCCGGGCCCTGGAGTCGACCAACCCGGACCTGGTCACCAGCCAGATGAAGAAGTCGCTCCGACCCGGCAAGGTGTTCGTCGACTGGAGCCAGAACAACGCTGCCAAGACCACCATCTGCCCGTACTCGCTGCGCGGCCGGCCGCGGCCGATGGTCGCCGCACCCCGCACCTGGGCCGAGCTGGACGATCCGGACCTTGATCATCTGGACTACCACCAGGTGCTGGCCCGGCTCGATCAACCCGATCCGCTGACCGAGTTGGTCCCGCCGGAGGAGCGGAAGGACCGGCTCAGCACCTACCGCAGCATGCGCGACGCGGCCAAGACCCCGGAACCGGTGCCGAGCACTCCCCCGGTCGAGTCCGGCGGCCGCTCCTTCGTGATCCAGGAGCACCACGCGCGGCGGCTGCACTGGGACTTCCGGCTGGAGCGCGACGGCGTGCTGGTCAGCTGGGCGCTGCCGAAGGGGGTGCCGACCAACCCCGACACCAACCACCTGGCCGTCCAGACCGAAGATCATCCGCTGGAGTACGGCAGCTTCGAGGGCTCCATCCCGGCCGGCGAGTACGGCGGCGGCGAGGTGACGATCTGGGACTCCGGCAGCTACGTCGAGCACAAGTGGCGCGACGGCAAGGAGGTGATCGCCACCCTGACCGGGCGGGACGGCGGCGGGCTGGACAGCCCGCGGACGTACGCCCTGATCCACACCGGCGGCGGCGACCGGCCGGACAACCAGTGGCTGATCCACCTGATGAAGCCGGAGTCGGCGGCCAAGCTGCAGGACCAGCCGCCGGAGGCCACCGGCCCGCTGCCGGAGCCGGTGACGCCGATGACGGCCGGCCTGGCCGCGGTCGGCGACTTCGGCAACGCCGACGACTGGGCGTTCGAGATGAAGTGGGACGGGGTACGGGTGATCGCCTGCCTCGGCGGCGGCCAGGTCAAGCTGTACAGCCGGCGTGGGCTCGAGGTCACGGCGACGTACCCGGAGATCGCCGAGGCCTGCGCCAAGCTCGACACCGACCAGACCATCCTGGACGGCGAGATCGTCGCCCTGGACGCCGACGGGCGACCGAGCTTCAGCCGGCTGCAGCACCGGATCAACGTGAGCAAGCCCGCCGACGTGGCCCGGCTGCGGTCCAGCGTCCCGGTCCAGCTGGTCGCCTTCGATCTGATCATGGTCGACGACCGGTCCCTGCTGCGCACCCCGTACACCGAACGCCGGGAGCAGCTCACCGAGCTGTTGACCGGCGCCGATCCGCGGATCCAGGTGCCGCCGGCCTTCGACGGTGATCTTGAAACGGCGCTCGAGGTGAGCGAGGCGATGGGGCTGGAGGGCGTCGTCGCGAAGCGCCGTACCTCGACGTATCTCAAGGGCCGCCGGGCCAGCACCTGGCTCAAGATCAAACACCGCCGGCACCAGGAGGTGATCGTCGTCGGCTGGCGCGAGGGGCAGGGCCGCCGGGGCGGCAGCATCGGCGCCCTGGTGCTCGCCGTACCGGACGGCGGCGGGCTGCGCTACGTCGGCGCCGCCGGCAGCGGACTCGGCGACGCCGATCTTGATCTTGCGATGGAGTTGCTCACCCCGCTCGAACTGGCCAAGACTCCGTTGCCCGCGGTGCCGGCCGAGGAACCGCGCAGCGTGCACTGGGTGGAACCGGTGCTGGTCGGTGAGGTGGAGTACGCCGGCTGGACCGAGCCCGGACTGCTCTGGCACCCGGTCTGGCGCGGCTGGCGGCCGGACAAGACCCCGGATGACGTCGTGGTCGAGGGAAAGACATAGCCCTTGTGTATTGTTGGTGCATGACTCGCACCAATATCGACATCGATGATGATCTTGTAGCCACAGTGATGGAACAGAACGACTTGAAGACGAAACGCGAGGCGGTTGAGTTCGCCTTACGCAAGACCGTCCGGAAGCCGATGACCTACAAAGATCTGCTCAAATACCGCGGGATCGGATATGCCCTGAGTAACGAGGAGATCGAAGAAGCGTCCTGAACCTCGATGGTTACGCATCTGCTAGACACCTCGGTTTGGGTCAGTTGGTTCAGGGGCGACGATGACATGATTCGTTACGCCGCCACACTCGGAGACTTCGACGATGCCGAGATCGCGACCTGCGGTCCCATCCGGATGGAGCTCCTGCGCGGAGCGAGTTCGGAGGAGTATCCCTTGGCTCGTGATGCCATGGATCTCGCGCGGCCGGTCCCCGTGGTCGAGCAAGATTTCGACTCCGCAGCCACGATCTACCGGTCCGTCCGGCTCCGGGGTCACACCATCAGATCCGGCACCGACTGCCTCATCGTCGCGATCGCCGAACGAGTTGGAGCCACCCTGGTGCACCGGGACATCGACTTCGCCCGGATCGGCGAAGTCGTGTCTGAACTCCCCATGATCGACCTAACGCCCTGACCGCGCGGCCCGGCGCGGCAGCAGCGGCCTCGGCTCCTCCGGATCGCGGACCAGCGAGGACGCCAGCAGCAGCGGGATGACGCCGCCGAACGCCCAGGCGAGGAATGCGATCGGGGTTCGCAGGGTGAGGTCGATCGGCACCCGGTCACCGGGCCGGGCAGCGGCCAGCCGGGACTCGAAGTCGTGCGGCCCGAGGATTCCGCCGACCAGGAAGCACATCAGCGCGGTCAGGGACACCCCGAGCACGGTGATCAGAACCGAGGTCCAGCCCAGCCGGCCGAGCCAGCGCCACCCGATCACCCCGAGCCCCAGCCCGACGACGAAGCCGATCATCACGAAGTACGCATCGCCGGCGACGATCTCCACCAGCTGCCGCTCGGGCATCGACGCGGACGCGTCCGCGGCGACCTGGTAGGTGGCCAGCGGCGTGATCCGCGCCCAGAGCACCCCGGTCAGCAGCCCGAGGGCAACACAGAGCGCGGCGTAACCGAGAATCCAGCGCAGAGCCCGGCGCCGTCGATCCCGCCGTGTTTCCATCGCCCGACGTGCTGGCACGCGGGTGAGTCTATGCGCCCGGCCCCCGGACCGATCGGGTACGCGCCGGAGGCCACCGTCCTAGGATCATCACGTGGCCGACCTGTACGAACTGATCCTCGATGTTGATCTTGTACCCACGCTGACCGGCGACGAGCTGGCCGAACTTCGCTGGCACGTCGGTGAGACCCCGCAGCCGGACCGGCTGGTCCTCGGCACCGACCGGTTCCTCCCCGCGTTCCCGCTCGGCGACCCCACCGACCCGGACTGCGAATGGCAGACGGACGACCCGCAACCCCTGTTCGCCGCCGAACCCGACGCGTCCGAAGCCGCCCTGACCTCCCGATCCCCGGACGGCTGGCACCTCACGGCCCGCCAAGATCTCCACCCCGACCAGTTCCCCGCCCTCCGAGCCTTCCTGGACTGGCTCGGCCCGCGGGCCAGCACCCCCGGCCCGATCGGCCACCTCCGCTGGCACGAAGACACCGATTCCGAACCGCTCCTGGTCGAGAACCGAACGATCAAGCTTCCGACCGCGGTGATCGACCACACCCAAGACCTACCCTGGTAATCGCTCACGCCCGGACCCGCAGACACTCGAATCAACGCGCGGCACCAACTCAAACGGCACCAACTCGCGTGGATCCAACCCCTCCGCACTCGAGGGCCTTCCGGCACCTCTCGACCCGGAGCCCGGAGGGTCGGGGGTAGCGGTGCGCGGGCGTGGATGGGACTGGCCGTCGCGCGCACACCGAATCGCGGCAGCGGCACAAGATCACCGCGCGCGACTGGTTGCCCGCGCACCGCTACCCCCGACCCTCCGGGCGGCATCCACACCGTCACGATGCCAAGCAGGAAGGCCCGAGGAGTGCTTTCAAGTCCGCCATGAGCGGCTGGGACGGATTCACCCGGAGTTGTTGATCAAGCCGCATCAGCGTGGTCTTGCCGGACGACACCAGCTTGAGCCGCACCTCGGTGCCGCCCGGGTGTGAGGTGAGCACGGCGCGGAGCTGCTCGACCACCGGCGGCGTGCAGCGCACCGCAGGCAAGGAGATCACCACCGGCCCGGACGGCGCGTCGGTCACGTCGGGCAGGGTCAGTTCCTGGCCGGTCAGCGCGATGCTGTCGTCGTCGACCTTGACCCGGCCCTTCACCTTGACCACGGTGTCGGTGGCCAGCACCGTCGACACGAGGTCGTACGCCTTCGGGAAGAGCAGCACCTCGATCGAGGCCTCCAGGTCCTCCACCGTGATCACGGCCCAGATGTCGCCCCGCTTGGTCGTCTTCCGGGTGATGTTGGTGATCATGCCGCAGATCGTGATCATGCCCTCGCGCGGACCGTCGTCGGCCAGTAGTCCGGCGATGCTGAGATCGCGTTCGGCGGACAGGATGTGTTCCAGGCCCTGCAGCGGGTGGTCGCTGACGTACAACCCGAGCATCTCGCGCTCGAACGCCAGCTTGGTCGTCTTGTCCCAGTCCTCCAGGTCCGGCACGGTCCCGCCGAGCACCGGGTCGTCGCCGCCGAGATCGCCGAACAGGTCGTCCTGGCCGTGCGCCGAGTTGCGCTTGATGTCGATCACGCTGTCGACCGCGTTCTCGTAGATCGACATCAGCGCACGCCGGCTGTGCCCCATCGAATCGAACGCGCCGGCCTTGATCAACGACTCGGTGACCCGCTTGTTGCAGGCGATCTGGCCGATGTGATCAAGGTAGTCGTAGAAGGTGGCCGCCTTCCCCTTCTGCTCCCGGGAGGCGACGATGTCGTCGACCACGTTGGCGCCGACGTTGCGGATGGCGGTCAGGCCGAACCGGATGTCGGACCCGACCGGGGTGAAGTTGTGCTCCGACTCGTTCACGTCCGGCGGCAGCAC
This sequence comes from Microlunatus parietis, assembly GCF_013407955.1. Lineage (GTDB taxonomy): Bacteria > Actinomycetota > Actinomycetes > Propionibacteriales > Propionibacteriaceae > Microlunatus > Microlunatus parietis. The sequence goes on from NZ_JACCBU010000001.1 coordinate 514,722, forward strand.
CTTGATCCCCATCCGGCGGCACTCGGACAGATAGATCGCCATCTTGTCCTTGTCGTCCTTCACCGAGGTGAGCACGGCCGCCATGTATTCGGCGGGGTAGTTCGCCTTCAGGTACGCCGTCCAGTAGGACACCTGACCGTACGCCGCCGCGTGCGCCTTGCCGAACCCGTAGTCGGCGAACGGCATCAGGGCGTCCCAGACCGCCTTCACCGCATCGTCGGAGAAGCCGCGCTCCTTCATGCCGGCGGCGAACGGCGCGTACTCGGCGTCGAGGACTTCCTTCTTCTTCTTGCCCATCGCCCGGCGCAGCATGTCCGCGCGGCCCAGCGTGTACCCGGCCAGGTGCCGGGCGACCTCGATCACGTCCTCCTGATAGACGATCAGCCCGAAGTTGTCCTCGATCACAGGCTTGAGGGCGTCGACCACCTCGGGGTGCGGGTAGACGATCTCCTGCTGGCCGCTGCGCCGCAGCGCGTAGTTGACGTGGGAGTTGATCCCCATCGGGCCCGGACGGTACAGGGCGATCGTCGCCATGATGTCCTGGATCCGCCGCGGCTGCATCAGCCGCAGCAACGACCGGGTGCCGCCGGAGTCCAGCTGGAACACGCCGAGCGTGTCGCCCCGGCTGAGCAGCTGGTAGGCCTTCTCGTCCGTCGGGTCCTGGCCGAGCTCGTCGAGATCGAGCTGGATGCCCCGGTTGAGCTTCACGTTCTCCACCGCGTCGCCCAGCACGGTCAGGTTGCGCAGACCCAGGAAGTCCATCTTGACCAGGCCGAGCGCCTCGCAGGACGGGTAGTCGAACTGCGTGATGATCGCGCCGTCGGCCTCCCGTTTCATGATCGGGATGATGTCCAGCAGCGGGTCCGAGGACATGATCACGCCGGCCGCGTGCACGCCGGACTGCCGGATCAGTCCCTCCAGGCCCTGGGCGGTGTCGACCACCCGCTGGATGTCGTTGTCCTGCTGATAGAGCTGCCGGAACTCGCCGCCCTCCGCGTACCGCGGGTGGGACTCGTCGAACAGCTTCTTCAGCGGCACGTCCTTGCCCATCACGGGCGGCGGCATCGCCTTCGTGATCCGGTCACCCATCGCGAACGGGTAGCCGAGCACCCGGGACGCGTCCTTGACCGCCTGCTTCGCCTTGATCGTGCCGTACGTCGCGATCTGGGCCACCCGGTCGTCGCCGTACTTCTCGGTGACGTACCGGATCACCTCGCCCCGCCGACGCTCGTCGAAGTCCACATCGAAGTCGGGCGGCGAGTCCCGCTCCGGGTTCAGGAAGCGTTCGAAGGTCAACTTGTATTCGAGCGGATCGAGATCGGTGATCCGCATCGCGTACGCGGTCAGCGAGCCCGCGCCCGACCCCCGCACGCCGGTCCGGATGCCCCGGTCCTTGGCCCACTGCATGAAGTCGGCGACCACCAGGTAGTAGCCCGGGTACCCCTTCTGGATGATCACCTCGTTCTCGTAGTCCGCGCGCTTGCGGATCTCGTCGGTGATCCCGTTCGGGTAGCGGAACTTCAGGCCCTTCTCGACCTCCTTGAGATACCAGGAGATCTCGTCCTCGCCGGGCGGGCACGGATAGCGCGGCATGAACCGGCCCTCGCCCTCGGTGAAGGCGATCTCGCACCGCTCGGCGATGGCCAGCGTGTTGTCGCAGGCCTCCGGCAGTTCCTTGAACACCTCGCGCATCTCGGCCGGCGACTTCAGGTAGTAGCCGTTGCCGTCCAGCTTGAACCGGTTCGCGTCGGCCATCGTCGCGCCGGTCTGGACGCAAAGCAGCACCTCGTGCGCGGCCGCGTCGTCGGGCGTCGAGTAGTGCAGGTCGTTCGTGGCGACCAGCGGCAGCTTGAGCTCGCGGGAGATCTTGAGCAGGTCCTCCCGGACCCGCTTCTCCAGGGTCAGCCCGTGGTCCATGATCTCGACGAAGTAGTTGCCGGCGCCGAAGATGTCGCGGAACTCGGCGGCGCTGGCGATCGCCTCGTCGTACTTGCCGAGCCGGAGGTACGTCTGCACCTCGCCGGACGGGCAGCCGGTGGTGGCGATCAGGCCCTTCGAGTACTCCGACAGCAGCTCGCGGTCCATCCGCGGCTTGTAGAAGTAGCCCTCCAGCGAGGCCCGGGAGCCCAGCCGGAACAGGTTGTGCATGCCCTCGGTGGTCTCGGACAGGATCGTCATGTGGGTGAACGCGCCACCGCCCGAGACGTCGTCGCCGCCGCCGTCGCCCCAGCGGACCCGCTTCCGCTCGCTGCGGTGCGTCTTCGGCGTCACATACGCCTCGATGCCGATGATCGGCTTCACCGGGTAGTTCTTGGACTGCTTGTAGAACTCGTACGCCCCGTGCAGCATCCCGTGGTCGGTGACCGCCAGCGCCGGCATGCCCATCCGCTCCGCTCCCGCGAACAGATCGCCGATCCGGGCGGCCCCGTCCAGCATCGAGAACTCGGTGTGCACATGGAGGTGAACGAAGCTGTCCTGACCCGCTGCCGCCGTGGTTCCCGCCATGACCTGAAACCTTCCTCCAATACTCGAAGTACGCGGCGCCGGCCGTGGGGAAGTTCGGCTCGGACACACACCTTATGCCCTCTCGGAACGCACCCTCAGGAGGCACGCCGCCGACAGTCCATCGCACGGCACTGACAGTGTTGAGTGAAGGGGGACGACCCCCTTCAGATCCCCCGCTCCGCTCCGCGCACGGACAGGCACCGACAGTCTCGACCCGACGTTCGCTGAGCAAGGCGGAAGGGCAGGCCACGACCCGGTTGAGCCCTTCGACAGGCTCAGGACACAGTGCTCAGGCGAGCGGGCGGAGGCCCTCCAGGAGCGGCGTCGTGGGGCGGCCGAGGAGGCGGCTCAGCGTCCGGTCGCCGGTGTCGGCAAGGGCGCCGGCGGCGATGTTGGCGTCCAGCGCCGCGACGAAGCCGGCGGTCGGCTCGTCGAGTCCGGCGGTGATCAACTTCCGGGTCAGCTCGGCCGGCGCGACGGGCCGGTAGACCACCTCGCGGCCGATCACCTCGCCGACCGCGGCGCCCAGTTCCGCGTAGGTCCAGGCGGTGTCGCCGGCGAGCTCGTACACCTGGCCTTCATGATCATCTCCGGTCAGCACGACCGCGGCCGCGGCGGCGTAGTCGGCCCGGGCGGCGGAGGCGACCCGGCCCTCCCCCGCGGCCGCCGTGATCGCCCCCGTGTTGCGGGCCTCGTCCAGTTGGGCGGCGTAGTTCTCGGTGTACCAATTGTTCCGCAGAATGGTCGCCGGCAGCCCCGATTCCTTGATCAACTCCTCGGTCGCCCGGTGGTCCGGCGCCAGCACCAGGTCGCTCGTGTCGGCGTGCGGGGCGCTGGTGTAGACGAGGTGCCCGACGCCCGCGGCGACGGCCGCGTCCACCACGTTGCGGTGCTGCTCCAGCCGCCGGCCAGGCTCGCTGCCGGAGACGAAGAGTAGCCGCCCGACGCCCTGGAACGCCTTCAGCAGGGCGTCCGGGTCGCCGTAGTCGGCGGTCCGCACCTCGATCCCCCGCTCGGCGAGCTTCGCCGCCCGCGCCGGATCGCGGACCACCGCGACCAGGTCGTCAACACGCTGTCCGCGCTCCGTCAGCGCCTCGAGCACCAGCCCACCCAGTTGTCCGGTCGCCCCGGTCACCGCAATCGTCATCGGCCTGTCTCCTCAGTTCGTCGAGTACTTGACGAATCAACAAACCCCGGGAGGTGGGCGACTATTCCGTCAACCACTGGCATTGCGTGCAGTACCTGATCGCGACTCGGGGTTGCCCTACCTCGGCCATCGGCCCATGGTCCGCGACCCCGGCAGCACAACACGTTCACCCGGACGGGCCGGATCTCGTACTACCGCGGCGAGTTCTGCGACCGGGACTGTGCGCTCGAAAACCCCACCGCGTTCCGGCAGTGCGCGTCGTACGGCGACCGGTTCTTCAACAACGTGGTGCAGAGCGCGTACGACGGCGGACACATCTCCAACTGGTCGCTGGGACCCGAAGGCCAAACGTACGCCGGGGGCGCGCCGTGCTCGATCCCCGACGGTGTGGCGCGAATCAGCACGGGCGGTAACACGTCGTCCTAGGTGATGATCTTCAGCCGCCGGCGAGCTCGGTGAGCGCCTCCTTCGACCCCGCCGCCAGCTCGATCGGCGCGGTCTCCTGACCGAGCTTCGGGTCCAGCTCCTTGCCCGACGGGTGCACCTGACCCAGTTTGTCCTGGCTGCTCCAGAGCAGTTTGGTGATCGCGCAGGCGTTGTTGGCCGGGAAGTCGTCGCGGACCAACAGGACGTTCGGCACCACGATCGTGTTCACGTCGCTCTTCAGGTTGTACGTCGCCGCCGGGATGGTGCCCTCCGCGTAGACCGGGTTGATCTCCTGGAGCTTCGCCAACTGCGGCGTGACGTCGATGAACGCGGCCAGGTCGGGCTGGGAGGTGAACAGGTCGGTCAGGTTCGGTGTCGGCAGGCCGCCGGACCAGAAGAAGGCGTCGATCGAGCCGTCCTTGAGCCCGTCCACGGTCTTGGCCAGGTCCAGCCGCTGCGCCTTGACGTCCTTCGCCGGGTCGAGGCCGCCGGCCTGCAGCAGCCGGTTCGCGATCACCTCGGTGCCGGACTTCGGCGAGCCGGTCGAGACGGTCTTGCCGCGCAGATCCTCGATCGAGTCGACGCCGGCGTCCTTCCGGGCCACCACCTGGGTGTAGTTGGAGTGCACCCGGCCGAGCGCGCGGATCGGCTGCGGCTGGTCGAACGCGCTCTTGCCGGCCACCGCGTCGGCGGCCGTGTCGGCCAGCGAGAACGCGATGTCGTAGGTGCCGTCGACCAGTTGCTGGATGTTCTGCACCGAGGCGCCGGTCTCGGCGGCCGTGGTCCGGATCGGCGTCTCGGCACTGATCAGCCCGGCCATGCCGCCGCCGAGCACGTAGTAGACGCCGGTGCTGTTGCCGGTGGCCATGGTCAGCTGGGCCGCGGTCGGTTCGCAGGCGCCGGCCGAGCCGGCAGCTCCCGGATCGCTGGTGCGTTCCTGGCGGCCGCCGCAGCCGCTCAACACCAGCGCCAGAACGGAGAGGGTCGCGACGATCATGGTCGTCGGACGGAGCTGATCACGCATCGGAAACTCCTTGCAGGGTTGGAGATTGTCGTCGAGCAGAGAGCAGGTTCAAGATCACCGCGACCGCGGCGCAGGCCAGGCCGATCGCGATCGAGACCGGGTGCAGGTAGAGCAGCAGCAGGGCCGTCGGCAGGCAGAGCAGCCGCTGCACCCGGCTCGCCTCGCGGAAGATCCAGCCGCCGGTCAGCGCGGCCAGCGCGGCGATCGCGATCATGCTCACCACGGTCGTCCAGAGCACGTCCAGCGGCGACCCCTGCAGCAGCAGGTGCGACCCGTTGTCGGTGATCACGAACGCCAGCGGGGCGAGGAACGCCGGCAGCGCGTACTTCGTCGCCTGCCACATGGTCGGGATTGTCTTGCCACCGGTGATCGCGGACGACGCGACCGCGGCCAGCGCGGTCGGCGGCGACACCTCCGACAGCACCGCGTAGTAGAAGATGAACATCGCCGCCTCGGGTGCGCTGACCCCGAGCGCCTGCAGAGCCGGGCCGATCACCACCCAGGCGATGATGAACGAGGCGGTCACCGGCACCGCCAGCCCGAGCAGCAGCACCGCGATCGCCGCGAGCACCGCCGTCAAGATCAACACCACGGTCGCGTTGTCGCTCAGCGCCCGGGCGGCTGCGACCAGGATGTCGGCCAGGTTCTGGCCCAGGCCGGTCTTGACGATCACCGACGTGATCACGCCGGCGGACGCGCAGACGGTGACGACGCCGAGCGCGGACCTGATGCCACTGCTCAGGGCCCGGCCCAGATCCTTCCCGTACGTGATCATGGCCCGGCCGCGCGGCTGCGGCTCGGTGTCGGGGTCCAGCGGGTCGTGCCGGGAGACCAGGCGTTCGACCAGTCCGAACAGGGCGGCGACGGCGGTGGCGTACACGACGGCGCGGAACGGCGGGATGCCGACCGCGAGGAAGACGACGATGATCGCCAGCGACAGCAGGTGATAGCCGTACCGGAGCAGCAGCCGGACCGGGTTCCGCCGTGGCACCTCGACCGCGTGGGCGCCGAACCGCCGGGAGTCGATCTCCACCGCCAGGATGATGCCGAGATAGAACAAGATCGTCGGAACGACCGCCCAGAGCAGCACCTGCAGGTACGGGACGCGCAGGTACTCCGCGATGATGAACGCCGCCGCACCGAGGGTGGGCGGCGACAGGATCGCCCCGATCCCGGCCGCGGCCAGCATGCCGCCCGCGTTCTCCCGCGGGTAGCCGGCCTTGCGCAGGATCGGCCAGGTCACGGCGCCCAGGCTGACCGCGGTGGCGGTGCCCGATCCGGAGACCGTACCGAGCAGGAAGCCGGACAGCGTCACCGTCCGGCCGGGCGCCGAGCGGGACTTGCGGAACAGCGCGAAGGACAGGTCGATGAAGAACCGGCCGGCCCCGGTCGCGTCCAGCACGGCGCCGTAGATCGTGAACAGCACGATGTAGGAGGCGGCGACGTCGAGCGGCGTGCCGTAGAAGCCGGACTGGTCGTTGTAGAAACCGTTGATGATCTGGTCGAAGTCGACGCCGGCGTGGCTGATCGGCCAGGAGATCGGCAGGAAGCCTCCGTAGTAGGCGTACAGGAAGAAGATCACGCAGACGATCGGCAGCACCAGCCCGGTGGTCCGCCGGCAGGCCTCCAGCAGCAGCACGGTGAGCAGCGCGCCCGCGATCACGTCGAGCGTGCTCAGCTGCCCTTGTCGATCAAGGAACGCGTTGAAGCCGCCGCCCGGCGCCGGCAGGACGGGATAGAGACAGACCAGCAGTGCGATCGCGGCGAGCAGCCAGTCGATCACGCCCGGGTTGTCTCCCCTGGCGCCGTTCGCTGAGCCTGTCGAAGCGCGCCGCTTGCGGAAGCGGAAGGTCAGGAACACCAACGGCAGCGTGACGCCGAGAAAGATGATCAAGGAGTACTGATTGCCCTGCGGCAGCGGGAAGAACACCTGCCAGAGCACCCAGACCGCGATCACGAAGCAGATCGCGCCGAGCACCAGGTCGAGCCGCGGACCGAGCCGCCGCGCCGGCCGTTCCTCGTCGTAGGTGGCGATCAGTTCATCGACGGTCCCCTTGCCGACTGGCCAGGTCACCTCGCGACGTTGATCAGCTGCCTGAGCATCCACCGCGTCGGGACCCATGCGGAGACTATAAGGCCACCGCCGAACCGGTGTCGGGTGGAGATCCGCCGGGCGAACCGGCAGGATTCAGCACGACCTCGGACCAGCCACGACACAGGAGTCGATCATGACCGGACAGCCCGAGCCCGTGACCCGCCGGATGAAGCGGCTGGTGGACCCGATCCACCTGGTCGCGTACGGAAGCCACGAGCCGACCGAGGCGCTGGAGGCGCTCGGGCTCCGGCACAGCTATTGGGACGGCTACTTCGCCGGCCGGGCGGCGCCGCTGGGCCGGGCGCCGGCCGAGGTGGTGCACGCGGTGTTCTACAACTTCGCCGAGGGCGAGGTGGCCCGGCACATTCCGCGGGTCTGGACCGTCACCACGCCCGAGGCCGCCCTGGCCGCGCGGGAGCGGGGCTGCGCCGCGGCGCTGCGCCGGATCCTGGGCGACCTCGCCGACGGGCCGGCGGTCCCCCGCGCCGCGGACCTTATGGTCGCGGCGGCGGCAGGGGCGCCGACCGAGGCCCGCCCGTTGTTCGCCGGTCTTCGCGCGCTGCCCGTACCCGAGGAGCCGGTGGCCCGGCTCTGGCACAGCGCCACGCTGCTCCGCGAGTACCGCGGCGACTGCCACAACCTCGCCCTGGCCGTCGCCGGAATCGGCGGCACCGAGTCCCATCTGCTGCGCGCCCTGGCCGACGGCGCCCCGCCGCTGCAGGACGGCCGGGTCGCTCACCTGCCGGCCGAGAAGCTCGCGATGATCATGGACGGACTGCGGGCCCGCGGCCTGGTCGACGCCGACGACCGCATCACCGACGCGGGCCGGGATCTCCGGGAACGGATCGAGGAGATGACCGATGATCTTGACGCTCCCGCGTACGCGCACCTGGATCCGGCCGACCTCGACGCGTTGATCACCACCCTCGAACCGCTGGCCGGCGCCCTGGTCGCCGACTGACCGCGCCTGAGACACTCTGGGGATGAGTGATCAGGCCGAGGCCGGCCGGCTCGTCGACGCGATCCGAACCGGCGACGTCGCCGCGGTGGAGCAGGTGATCCGGGAGCACCCGGCGCTCGTCTCGGCCCGGCTCGACGGCGCCGGCCGGACCCCGCTGCACACCGCCACCGATTGGCCCGGCTACTTCCTGAACGGTCCGGCGATCGCCGTCGCGCCGGACACCCGCCATCAACTCCTCCACGATTGGCTGCGTACCCGAACGCCATGAACGCTCGCCCCGTACTGACGCTGAAGGATCTGAACCGCGCCACGCTGCACCGCCAGCTGCTGCTCGAGCGGGCCGGCGGTCCGGTGGCCGACGTCGTCGGTCGGGTCGCCGGGCTCCAGGCCCAACACGCGACCTGGCCGTACGTCGCACTCTGGACCCGCCGGCAGACCGCCGAGGTGTCCGAGCTGCAGGACGCCCTGGCCGAGGCCTTTGTGGTCAAGGCGACGGTGATGCGGACGACGCTGCATCTGGTCGACGCCGCGGACGTCCGGGCGTTCGATGCGTTGTCGGCGCTGCCGCGGTTGGCGACCTGGCAGCCGAGCGCGGCCCGGGCGGGGCTGGACCTGACCGAACTCAATGCGGAGGTACGGGACTTCTGCAGCGAGCCGCGCACCGTCGCCGAGATCGAGCAGCGGCTGAGCACGCTGCATCCGGGGATCGACCCGGCCGACCACATCCCGGGCGGGGTCCGCAACGGCTGGTTCCGGCTGGGTACGGCCGGCGGCGGGCTGGTGCACGTGCCGCCGAGCGGGTTCTGGAACGAGCATGGCAAGCCGAGCTATGTCGCCCTGGGCGGTTGGGTGCCCGGGGCCGACGGCGTGCCGGACCCGACGCCCGAGGAGGCGTTGCGGACCGGCGTCGAGCGCTTTCTCGCCGCGTACGGACCGGCCACTGCCGGCGACTTCATGCAGTGGTCCGGGCAGCGCCGGGTCGGTACGGTGCGGGCCGCTCTCAAGTCTCTCGGCGATCGGATCGTCGAGTACGACGGCCCGGGCGGGGAACCCTGGTTGGACCTGGCCGATCTGGACCGCGTGCCGGCCGACGTGCCGGCGCCGCCGCGTTTCCTGGCCCGCTGGGACAGCGCCCTGATCGCGTACGCCCCGAAGGCGCGGGCCCGCCTGGTCGACCCTGCCCACGTCGCCGCGGTCTACAAGAAGAACGGCGACGTCCTGCCCACGTTCCTGATCGACGGCCTGGTCGCCGGGCTGTGGTCCTGGGAGGCGACCGAAGACCGGGCGACCCTGCGCCTGGAACCGTTCGCGTCGCTCCGCCGCAAGGACCGGACCGCCCTCACCGAGGAGGCCGAACGTCTGCTCCGCTATGTCGCCCCGGACAGCCGAGACCATGAAGTCGGCTGGGCCGACTGATCGCCGTCAGGCCGCCGGAACTCCACGGCCGGTGCCAGCCGCGGCGGCCGACCCTCAGACGGCCATCTGGCGGGCGGTCGACGGAGTCGGTCTCGGCAGCTTCGTGGAGCCGGAGAGGAACTCGTCGACGGTCGCAGCGCAGGCGCGGCCCTCGGCGATCGCCCAGACGATCAGGGACTGGCCGCGGCCGGCGTCGCCACAGACGAAGACGCCGGCGCGTCCCGTGCTGTAGTCGTCGGCCCGCACGGCCAGCCCGCGCTAACCCGAAGTGGCGTCCAGCTCAGACAGCCGGCTGCCGAGCAGGCGCCGCTCGGGCTCGGAGGTGCAGCGTTCGAGCGCCCGCCGGTACGCGGCTGCCGCCTCCTTCGGGCGGCCGAGCCGGCCCAGCAGTTCGGCTCGCGTCGAATGCAGGTACGAGTAGCTGTCGAGGTCCAGGTCGTCCGTGATCTTCAGGGCTGCCTCGGTCTCGCCCGCCTGGGCCACGGCGACCGCACGGTTGAGCTCGACGACCGGCGATCCGGTCAGCAGGCCCAGCTCGCGGTAGAGGTCGGCCACCTGCGCCCAGTCGATCTCCGGCTCCGTCTGCAGCACCGCGATCGCAGCCTGGAGCACGTACGGTCCTCGAGCGCGGGCGATCGCCCGATCCAGCAGGGCGCGGCCCTCCATGATCAACTCGGTGTCCCACAATTCGCGATTCTGGTCGGCCAGCAGGATGATCTCGTCGTCGTCGGCACGACGAGCCGCCCGCCTGGAGTGATGGCACGCCATCAGCGCCAGGAGCCCGAGCGCCTCCGGCTCATCGGGCATCAAGATCGCCAGCATCCGGCCGAGTCGGATGGCCTCGTCGGCCAGCTCGCGCTGTCCCCCGTAACCCTCATTGAAGATCAGGTAGATCACCTTCAGCACGACCCCGAGCCGCTCGGGCAGCGCATGACCAGGGGGCACCCGGAACGGAATGCCGGCAGTCTTGATCTTGGACTTCGCCCGCGTCAGCCGCCTCTTCATCGTCTCCGACGAAACGAGGAACGACGCCGCGATCTGCTCCGTGGACAGTCCGCCCAGGGCCCGCAGGGTGAGCGCTACCTGAGCCTCCGGGGCGAGCGCGGGATGGCAGCACATGAAGATCAGCTCGAGCCGCTCGTCCGGTATAGCTGTCTCGATCATCTCGATCTCCTTGGCCTCGGGCCCGGCGAGCAGCGGCGCCTTCGACGCGAACAGACGATCCCGGCGCAGTCGATCGATGGCTCGGCGCCGGGCCGTCGTCACCAGCCAGGCACGCGGATTGTCCGGGGTGCCGTGGGTCGGCCACTTTTCGGCCGCGGTCGCAAAGGCCTCCTGGGTGGCTTCCTCGGCGAGATCGACATCGCCGAGGAAGCCCGCCAGTGAAGCGAGCACACGCCCCCATTCGGCGGCGAAGACCTCTTCGATCACACCGGGTAGGTGATCAGCGGCCTGATCTCCACCGACCCACCGAGCCGGGCGGCCGGAATCCGTGCGGCGACCTCGATCGCGGCGTCCAGGTCGTCGGCCTCGAGCAGGTAGTACCCGCCGAGCACCTCCTTGGTGTCCGCGAACGGCCCGTCGGTGACCAGCGCGTCACCGTCCTTGAGCCGGACCGTCGACGCGGTGTGCGCCGGCGCCAGATGCCCTCCGTCGACAACCCGGGGATCCGATCTGATCCCGAGGTACTCCGCGGAGATCGCCGCCTGCTCGTCCGTGGCGAGCGCCTCGAACGCACCGGGCAGCTCGTTGATCAGCAACGCGTATCTCATGATTCTCCTTCGCCGTCGGAACTTACCGTCACCCATCAGACGAACCCGACCAACGACAGGGGACAGCGAAGGGCGAACTCCTAGACCGCCATCTGCCTGGCGGTGGACGGAATCGGTCTCGGCAGCTTCGTGGAGCCGGAGAGGAACTCGTCGACGGTCGCGGCGCAGGCCCGGCCCTCGGCGATCGCCCAGACGATCAGGGACTGGCCACGGCCGGCGTCACCGCAGACGAAGACGCCGAGCGCCTCGGTGCTGTAATCCTCGGCCCGGACGGCCAGGCCGCGTTCGGTCCTGACGCCGAGTTGATCAAGAACGTCCGGCTCGGGGCCGGTGTAGCCCATCGACAGCAGGACCAGGTCGGCCGGGAACTCCCGGTCGGTCCCCTCGACCGGCGTGTTGACCCGGTTCTGCCGGACCACCTCGACGATCCGGAGCGCCCTCACATGATCATTCTCGTCGCCGACGAGCTCGGTGGTGGCGGCCTTGAACAGTCGCTCGCCGCCCTCCTCGTTGGCCGCCGAGGACCGGAAGATCCGCGGGTACGTCGGCCACGGCTCATGCGCCTCGCGCTGCTCCGGCGGAATGATGTTGTGCTCCAGCTGCAGGATCGACTTCGCACCCTGCCGGATCGCCGTACCGAGGCAGTCGGCGCCGGTGTCGCCGCCACCGATGATGATCACGTTCTTGCCCTCGGCGGTGATCTGGTCCGGCACCTCCTCGCCGAGCGAGGAGCGGTTGGCCTGGGTCAGATAGTCCATCGCGTAGTGCACGCCACCCAGCTCGGGATTCTTCGCCTCCAGCTGCCGCGGTACGGTCGCGCCGGTCGCGACGACCACCGCGTCGTAGCGCTGCCGCAACTGCTGGCCGGTCACGTCGACGCCGACCCGGACGTTGCAGCGGAAGTTCGTACCCTCGTCGCGCATCTGCCGGATCCGGCGGTCCAGCACCTTCTTCTCCAGCTTGAACTCCGGGATGCCGTACCGGAGCAGGCCGCCCGGCTTGTCGTCGCGTTCGAACACGGCGACCGTGTGCCCGGCCCGGGTCAGCTGCTGCGCGGCGGCCAGGCCGGCCGGTCCGGAGCCGATCACGGCCACGGTGCTGCCGGTGTGCCACTCCGGCGGCTGCGGCTCGACCCGGCGCTCGTCCCACGCCTTGTCGATGATCGCGACCTCGACGTTCTTGATCGTCACCGGTTCGTCGGCGATCGCCACCACGCAGGCGTCCTCGCACGGCGCCGGGCAGACCCGGCCGGTGAACTCGGGGAAGTTGTTGGTGGCGTGCAGGCGTTCCAGCGCCTCGGCCCAGTCGTCGCGCCAGACCAGGTCGTTCCACTCCGGGATCAGGTTGCCCAGCGGACAACCCGTGTGGCAGAAGGGAATGCCGCAGTCCATGCAGCGGCCGGCCTGATCGCTGATGATCGGCAGCAGGGCCCGGCCGGGCGTGCCCGGATAGACCTCGTTCCAGTCCTTGACGCGTTCGGCGACCGGGCGGCGCTCCGCCACCCGGCGGGGGTGCTTGAGGAATCCGCGCGGATCAGCCATGGTGATCACCGCCCTTCGGGCCCGGCCCTTCGACAAGCTCAGGGAGCGTTGTGGTGGTGAGCTCAGGGAGCGTTGTGGTGGTGAGCTCAGGGAACGTTGTGAGGTCAGCCATGAGCGGCCTCCATCATCCGTGTCGTTGTGGTCGCGTCGTCGAGGCCGTCGCGTTCCGCCTGTTCCCGAGCAGCGACCACCCGGGCGTAGTCGCGCGGCAGCACCTTGGTGAACCGCGCGCCGGCGGCGGCCCAGTCGGCCAGCAGGTCCTCGGCGACCGTCGAACCGGTGTTCTCGGCGTGCCGGGCGACCAGCCCGCGCAGCACCTCCAGGTCGGCCTCGGTCGGCGCGCCCGCGTCGACCAGTTCGGCGTTCAGCCGACCAAGATCAAGATCGAGGAAGTACCCGATCCCGCCGGACATGCCCGCGGCGACGTTGCGGCCGGTCTGGCCGAGCACGACCACGATGCCGCCGGTCATGTACTCCAGCGCATGATCACCGACGCCCTCGACGACGGCGGTCGCGCCGGAGTTGCGGACGCAGAAGCGTTCGCCGACCACGCCGCGCAGGAACAGCTCGCCGGACGTCGCGCCGTAGGCGATCACGTTGCCGGCGATGATGTTCTCCTCGGCGGTGAGCACCGCGTCCCGCGCCGGCCGGACCACGATCCGACCCCCGGACAGGCCCTTGCCCAGGTAGTCGTTGCTGTCGCCCTCCAGCCGCAGCGTCACCCCGGCCGGCAGGAACGCGCCGAAGCTCTGGCCGCCGCTGCCGGTGAGCGTGACGTCGATGGTGCCGTCGGGCAGCCCGACGCCGCCGGTCGCCTTGGTCACCTCGTGGCCGAGCCGGGTGCCGACGGTCCGGTGGATGTTGCGTACGTCGAGCTGGGCCCGGACCGGCGCTCCTTGATCAAGAGCGGGCCGGCAGATCTCGATCAGCTCCGTGTCCAGCGACGCCTCCAGCGCGTGATCCTGGGTGATCACCTGGCGCCGGTGCGCCCCTTCCGGCAGCTCCGGCAGGTGCAGGATCGGCGACAGGTCAAGACCGTGCGCCTTCCAGTGATCAACAGCCTTGGTCGCGTCCAGCAGTTCGACATGGCCGATCGCCTCGTCCAACGTACGGAAGCCCAACTCGGCCAGGTATTCCCGGACCTCCTCGGCGATGTACTCGAAGAAGTTGATCACGAACTCCGGCTTGCCGGTGAAGCGCTGGCGCAGCGTCTCGTTCTGGGTCGCGACGCCGACCGGGCAGGTGTCCAGATGGCAGACCCGCATCAGCACGCAGCCGCTGACCACGAGCGGCGCGGTGGCGAAGCCGAACTCCTCGGCCCCGAGCAGCGCGCCGATGATCACGTCCCGGCCGGTCTTCAGCTGGCCGTCGACCTGGACCACGATCCGGTCCCGCAGGCCGTTGATCAACAACGTCTGCTGGGTCTCGGCCAGGCCGAGCTCCCACGGGCCGCCGGCGTGCTTCAGCGAGGTCAGCGGCGCCGCGCCGGTGCCGCCGTCGTGGCCGGAGATCAACACCACATCGGCCTTCGCCTTGCTGACCCCGGCCGCGACCGTACCCACGCCGACCTCGGCGACCAGCTTGACGTGGATCCGGGCCGCCGGGTTGGCGCACTTCAGGTCGTGGATCAGCTGCTTGAGGTCCTCGATCGAATAGATGTCGTGGTGCGGCGGCGGCGAGATCAGGCCGACGCCCGGCGTCGAGTGCCGGGTCTTCGCCACCCACGGATAGACCTTGGGGCCGGGCAACTGGCCGCCCTCCCCCGGCTTGGCGCCCTGGGCGACCTTGATCTGGATGTCGTCGGCGTTGGTCAGGTAGTCCGACGTGACGCCGAACCGGCCGGACGCGACCTGCTTGATCGCGCTGCGCCGGACCGGGTCGTGCAGCCGGTCCGCGTCCTCGCCGCCCTCACCGGTGTTGGACTTGCCGCCGAGCCGGTTCATCGCGATCGCGAGGGTCTCGTGCGCCTCCTTGGAGATGGAGCCGTACGACATCGCGCCGGTGGAGAACCGCTTGACGATCTCGGAGACGGGCTCGACCTCCTCGATCGGGATCGAGGGCCGGTCGGACGTGAACTTGAGCAGGCCGCGCAGCGTCATCAGCCGCTCGGATTGATCATCGACCTGCCGGGTGTAGGTCTTGAAGATGTCGTATCGGCCGGCCCGGGTCGAGTGCTGCAGCCGGAACACGGTCTCGGGGTCGAACAGGTGCGGCTCGCCCTCGCGGCGCCACTGGTACTCGCCGCCGACCTCGAGCCGGCGGTGGGCCAGCGGGATGCCGTCCGACGGGTAGGCGCGCAGGTGCCGCTGCCGTACCTCTTCACTCAGCTCGCCGAGCCCGATCCCGCCCAGCTTCGACGTGGTGCCGGTGAAGTAGCGGTCCACCAGGTCCTGGGACAGGCCGAGCGCCTCGAAGATCTGCGCCCCCGTGTACGAGGCGACGGTGGAGACGCCCATCTTGCTCATCACCTTGAGCACGCCCTTGCCCAGGGCCTTGATCACGTTCTTGACCGCGTCCTCCGGTTCAAGATCAACAAAATCGCCCTGCCGGGCCAGGTCCTCCACCGATTCGATCGCCAGGTACGGGTTCACCGCGGCGGCCCCGTACCCGATCAGCAGCGCCACATGATGCACCTCGCGGACGTCGCCGGCCTCGACGATCAGGCCGACCTGGGTCCGGGTCTTCTCCCGGACCAGGTGGTGGTGGATCGCCGACGTCAGCAGCAGCGACGGGATCGGCGCCAGCTCGGCGGTCGAGTGCCGGTCGGACAGCACGATGATCCGGGCCCCGTCGGCGATCGCCGCGGACGTCTCGGCGCACAACTCCTCCAGCTTGGCCGCCAGCGCCTCGGCCCCGCCCGGCCCGCCGGAGGTGCCATGGACGTCGTACAGGCCGCGGATCACGTGCGTCGCGTAGCCCGGCATGTCGCCGTCGCGGTTGATGTGCCTGATCTTGACCAGGTCGTCGGAGTCGATCACCGGGAACGGCAGCACCACCCGGCGGCAGGACCGCGGGCCCGGCTCGAGCAGGTTGTGCTCCGGCCCGATCGTGTTGTAGAGCGAGGTGACCAGTTCCTCGCGGATCGCGTCCAGCGGCGGGTTGGTCACCTGCGCGAACAGCTGGGAGAAGTAGTCGAACAGCAGCCGCGGACGCTCGCTGAGCACCGCCACCGGCGTGTCCGTACCCATCGAACCGATCGGCTCGGTGCCCGCGTTCGCCATCGGGGCGAGGATCCGACGCAGCTCCTCCTCGGTGTAGCCGAAGATCTGCTGCCGCCTCGTGACGGACGCGTGGCTGTGCCGGACGTGCTCGCGCTCGGGCAGGTCGGACAGGGCGATCCGGCCGCCGACCAGCCACTCGCCGTACGGCGCGGCCGTGGCCAGCGTGCCCTTCACCTCGTCGTCGTCGATGATCCGGTGCTCGGCCAGATCGGCCAGGAACATCTTGCCCGGCTGCAGCCGACCCTTCTTGATCACCTTCTCGGCCGGCAGGTCCAGCACGCCCGACTCCGACGCGAGCACGACGAGACCGTCGTCGGTGACCCAGAACCGGCCCGGCCGCAGCCCGTTGCGGTCCAGCACGGCACCGATCTGGGTGCCGTCGGTGAAGACGACGCAGGCCGGGCCGTCCCACGGCTCCATCAGGCAGGAGTGGAAGGCGTAGAAGTCCTTCCGGGCCCGGTCCATCTCGGCGTTGTTCTCCCACGCCTCCGGGATCATCATCAGCACGGCGTGCGGCAGCGACCGGCCGCCGAGGTGCAGCAGCTCGACCACCTGGTCGAACGACGCCGAGTCGGACTCGCCGGGCGTGATGATCGGGAACAGCCGCTCCAGGTCGCCGGGCAGCAGGTTGCTGCGCAGCAGGGCCTCGCGGGCCCGCATCCAGTTCCGGTTGCCCATCACGGTGTTGATCTCGCCGTTGTGCGCGATCATCCGGAACGGGTGGGCGAGCTCCCAGGCCGGGAACGTGTTGGTGGAGAACCGGGAGTGCACGATCGCCAGCGCGCTGGCCAGCCGCTCGTCGTGCAGCTCGGGGAACACCAGCTCGAGCTGTTCGGTGGTCAGCATTCCCTTGTAGACAAGGGTTCGGCAGGACAGCGACGACATGTAGACGCCGACCTCGTTCTGCACCCGGCGGCGCAGGCAGTACGCGAGCCGCTCCAGCGCGATGCCCATCAGTGGGGTCGGCCGGGCCGCCACGAACAGTTGCTCGAACCGCGGCATCGCATCCCGGGAGACGTTGCTCAGCGACGTCGTGTCGGTCGGCACCACGCGCCAGCCCAGGACCGCGAGGCTCTCCTCCTCGGCCAGCCGCTCGATCTGGGCGCGGGCCTTGGCCGCGTCCTCCTCGTCAGTCGGCAGGAAGGCGTGCCCGACCGCGTAGCCGCCCGGGCGGGGCAGGTCAAAGCCGGCCTCGGCGCGGAGGAACTCGTCGGGGACCTGGATCAGGATGCCGGCGCCGTCGCCGGTGCCCGGGTCGGCGCCGGTCGCGCCACGATGATCGAGATTACGCAGCGCCTCCAGGCCCTGCTCGACGATGGTGTGGGTCGCCTCGCCGGACAGCGTCGCGACGAACGCCACTCCGCAGGCGTCGTGTTCGTACGCGGGGTCGTAGAGGCCCTCCGCCGGTCGAGCCGGAAGAGTTCGGGACAGCCGTACAGGCGCGTTCTTCATCGTCGGTACTCCCGTCGTCGAGGCCGGTGGCGGAGCCCAGGGACGGGGACTCTGCCGAGCGAAGCGAGCGAACCCCCTTCGTCCCCCGTCGTTCGCACTCCGCGAAACGGACCGGTTGCCTTGCGGCGTCTTGCCTTGCGGCGTCGGTGCACCCCGGAGGCGGCGCTGGCCAGGAGTGGTCCGGGCGATGCTAACCCAGCCCATTGGGCATCCTGGAACGGTTTTGCTCCGTGATCAGTGCACTCACACCGCATCACGTGCAACAACCTCGCGCCCAGGTCGGCACGCCCCCGAAGATTCCCGACCCGATCAGGTCCGGTTGCAGCACATCTTTCACACTGGGGCGCCTCGGTGTGACACCCCTCACCCGCCCGCGGGATGCTGCGAACGGCACCCATGATCCTATCGCGGTGTACCTGGGCCACTTCTTACCTGAGGACCGACTGGTACGGCCCTCCGGGTGCTGTCGGCCCTGGTCGGTAGCGTGCCGGCATGCATCGAAGTCGAGTCGGCGTCGTTCTGATCGATCACCCGCGGCCGCGGTCGGAGGCGACGCAGCGGTTCTGGGAGGCGGCGGTCGGAGTGCCGGCCGCTGATCCCTCGAAGACGTACGGGAGCCTCGGTTGGCTGGACGGGGTGGAGTTCGCGTTCCAGCATCTCGAGGAGGGCGCGCCGCGGGTGCACCTGGACGTCGAGTCGGACGACGTGGCGGCCGAGGTCGCCCGGCTGGTCGGGCTCGGGGCGTCGGTCCGGGTCGATCACGGCGAGTACGCGGAGCTCGCGGACCCCGACGGGCTGGTCTTCTGCGTGGTGCCGGTGCAGACCGGTCCGGCCCGGTTCCGGGCGGGCGCTGTCGGACGGTCCGGGCCGGGCGAGGACGGTGTGGACTGGTGGGCCTGGCAGCGGAGCTGGGACCGGCAGCAGGAGGCGTTCCTGCCGGACCGGGAGGAACGGTTGGCCGCCCTGTTCGACGCGGTGGAGGCGACGGCCGGGACCGAGCCGCGGGTGCTGGACCTGGCCGGCGGCACCGGTTCGATCACGATCCGGCTGCTGGAGCGCTTCGCCGGCGCGTCGGCGGTGCTGGTGGACGCCGATCCGGCACTGCTGCGGATCGCCGAACACACGATCGGCCGGAACGATCGGGTACGGATCGCGCGCGCCGACCTGCGTGACCCCGGCTGGGTCGAGGCCCTGCCCGACTCCGCGGGTCCCTTCGATGCCGTACTCACCGCGACGGCGCTGCACTGGTTCACCCGGGCGCGAATCGTCGGGCTCTACGGCGAGTTGGCCGGGCTGCTGCGGCCCGGCGGCCTGTTCGGCAACGCGGACCACATGCCCGACCCGGGCCTGCCCGCCCTGTCGGCCCGACTCGCCGACCTCGCCGAGCGGCGCCGCGAGCAGGCCTATCGCGACGGCGTCGCGGAGACCTGGCCCGGCTGGTGGCAACGGGCCCGCGAGTCGGCCGAACTGGGCGACGCCGTCGCCGAGCGGGACCTGATCTTCGGTGATCCGGACCCGGACCGGTGGAAGCCCACCCACGACCGTCAACTCGAGGCGCTGCGCGACGCAGGATTCGGCGAGGTCGGGTTAGTCTGGCGCGGCGGATCGGACGCCGCCTTCGTCGCGGTCCGGCCGGACTGATCGTCACCACGGAGGGGAAACGACCGATGTTGATCTGTGCCACCTGTGCCGTCGAGTACGACGAGCCGACGCCCGACGTCTGCCCGATCTGCGACGACGAACGCCAGTGGGTGCCGGCCGACGGGCAGCGCTGGACCGACCTGGCGAAGCTGGCCGGCGAGGGCCGCTCGATCACCTGGACCGACCGCGAGCCGAACCTGGTCGCGCTGGCCGCCGATCCCGGCGTCGGCATCGGCCAGACCGCCGAGTTGATCACCACCCCGGCCGGCTCGCTGCTCTGGGATCCGCTCGGCTTCATCGACGACCAGACCGTCGAGAAGGTCCGGGCCAAGGGCCCGGTGCTGGCGATCGCGGCCAGCCACCCGCACACGTTCGGCGTCCAATTGGAGTGGGCGGCCGCCCTCGACGCACCGGTACTGGTCTGCGAGGCCGACAAGGAATGGCTCGGCCGGACCGGGTCGGCGGTCGAGTTCTGGTCCGACCGACGCGACCTCACCGACGGGCTGTCGCTGCACCAGGTCGGCGGCCACTTCCCCGGCAGTTGCGTCGCCGTCTGGGCCGCCGGTGCCGAGGGCCGCGGCATCCTGTTCGCCGGAGACACCGTCTTCCCGAACCCGGACCGCACCTCCCTCGGCTTCCTGCGCAGCTACCCCAACAAGATCCCGCTCTCCGCCGCCGTCGTCGACCGCGTCGCGACCCGGCTGGGCGAGTTCACCTTCGACCGGATCATCGGCAACTTCGGCAACACCGTCGCCGCCGGCGGCCAGGAGATCCTGCGCCGCTCCGCCGACCGCCACATCGCCTGGGTCCGAGGCGACTTCGACCACCTCACCTGACCCTGAGAGGCGCATCCCGGCAACCGGTCGCGGGGGACCGGAGTCAGCGGACGGCGGCCAGCAGGCGATCGCAGGCCTCCGACCAGTCGACCGTGCCATCGAGGTAGCCGGTCCAGGCCTCGGTGACCGGACGGCGGAAGTGTGGCCAGGCTCGGTCGAAGAGGCCGGTCGCTTCCAGGTAGGGCTGATGATCAACGCCGATGCTGGCCAACGCTCGCCGTACCGTCTCGCCGGTCAGCAGGAACAGGACGACGTGCCAGAGATCGCCGTGCCCCTTGCGGGACGGATCGATCCGATTCCGGAGCGCGCAGATGAGTGGCCAGGCCAGCAGGTGGCTCGCCTCGTGCAACACGATCTCCACGGTCAGCCAGTCGCGCTGGTGTGGATGCGTGGTCATACAGGAGATGTGGGCCGGCCGCGGTGTCGTGTACGCCGGCAGGGCGTAGCCCACCCAGACCGCGTCGACCCGTATCGGGCCTTCAGGCCAGGGTTCGCGGAAGACCCGTTCCAACTCGTTCAGGACGTCCGGCAGCAGGGGGCTCAGCCGCTCGTGCACCGCCTGCGACCAGTCCTTGTTGATCTTGTCGTGCACGGGCCAGTCGGTTTCCGCGTACGGCTCGCGCAACGGCTCGAACACCTCGGACCAGCCCGCCGGTGCCGAACCGTCACCGAACGCGAGCAGGGTCTTCAGCGCTGACAGCTCCGGGTCGGAGAGCAGATCGCGCTCCGCGAACCGCCCCCGGTAGTACGTCACCGCCCGCTCGAACTCCGGCCGGCCGTTCAGGACCAGTTCGCCCGGCACCGATTGCGCCCGAGCCCGTCCCGGCACGCCTCCGAACGCGGCGGCGTAGAGCAGGTGATGCAGGTTGAGGTCGAGATCACTGACGTACTCGAACGGAGCCATCGCCTGATCGTAGGTGAGCGAGATCTCACCCGGCGTCGTTGATCTTCCTCAGGCAACCGAATGCTTGGTAGACAGGGCGGCGCGTTCCTAGAGTTCTCCGAAAAGGGAGCGAGGTGAGTCGTTGACTGCAGGGTTGCGCGAGATCGGGTCATCGGTCCTCGTGCTGCTGCTGGTGTTCGCTCTGGCGGTCGGCGGCATCGCGGCCGTCTGGTTTCCGCTCGATTCCATGATCAGCAACGGCGAGACGGACGGCGAGGTCATCTTCGGCTCGGTACTGCTGATGATCTTGGGCGCCGGCACGCTGGTCTTCGCCGTGATGATCGCGATCGCCTTTCCCGGGCGCGATCGGCAGCCGCACCGGATCGCCGTCGGTGTGGTCGCCCTGATCGCGGCTGCCGGAGTCGGTACGGCGTTCGTGGTGATCACCTATCCCGGCGGGCTGCCGGACGACGTCTATCGGTTGGACAAGGCCTGCGCGGGAGCTACGTACGGCAACGCGGCGCCCTACGCGGGTCCGGCGCCGCACCCGGTCACGGTGCAGATGCCGACCCAGTCCGGCCAACTGTCGACCGAGACGCTGGAACTGCCGGACGGGTCGACTGGCGGGCGGCGGATCCCGAGGATCCGAAGGCCGTGCAACTGGTCGCCTGCGGCGACGTGGAGAGTGAGCAGCGGTCCGCCGAACTGACCTGCGGCCCCTACAGCCCGGGTGGCATCGGACCCGGAAGCTCAGTGCCGATGGTGCGAACGACCTACCGGATCCGCGTCTACGAACCTCCGCACCCATCGCGAGCTGCGCTCGGTCGTCGTCGAGGGCGAGGACACCGAGTGTCCCGAGTGGACCAGTTCACCGCCGCCGGACCGGATGCTGAGCGAACTCAGCGCCACCCAATGGCAAACCGTCCTGGCCGACCTGGTCAACGCCGAACTCGCCTGAACCGGGAACGTACGGACCGCGCAGGAGCGGCGCCAGCTCCTCACCAGCACCACAACCGACCTCGTGCCACTGAGGATCGGCAGCGGAGACCTACTCGGTGCCGCAAGAGCTTGGAGGCTGTAGCCGTCGAAGCTCGGCGCCCCGCCGATGCCGCCCAGCATGCCCGCGGTCAGGGCGCTCTCGTCCTCCTGGGTCATCCTCGGTCGAGGCTTCGCCCTCAGTGGCATGTCGGCGTCGGCCGGCTCGCCAGCGGCGCGCAGCCTGCCCGCGGTCAGGGCACTCCAGTCCTCGTGGGTTCGTCCTCGTTCGAGGCTTCGCCCTCGGTCGCGCATCGGCGTCCGCTCGGCTCGCCCACCGGAGCCGCGCTGCCTGCCCGCGGTCAGGGCGGTCTGGTCTCCTGGGTCCATCCTCGGTCGAGGCTTCGTCCTCGGCGGCGCGTCTGCGTCCGCCGGCTCGCCAGCGGCGCGCAGCGTGCCCACGATCAGGCGCTCTGATCCTCGTCGGTTCATCCTCGGTCGAGGCTCGTCCTCGGTCGGTGCATCGGCGTCCGCCGGCTCGCCGATCCCAGCCGACTCGGCCGCGTCCTTCGACTCGCCGGAATGATCATCGACTGCTGGCGGCGATGTCGACCACCTCACCTGACGTGTCCCGGGTCCAGGGGCATGGCGACACCCCTATCGCAGGGCGGTTTGATGCCGCCCTTCGACAGGGCTCCGCGATTTGTTCAGGTGATCGGGTCTGCGGCGGTCCAGACGGCGTGGGCGAACGGGCCGTGACCAAGATCGAAAGTGCCGGAGTAGTTGGTGATCTGGACATCGCCGTGGGGTGATTTGAAGATCATCGTGTCCGGCTCGGGTTGTCGTCGCTGCCAGCCGCCGAACGTGACCGCGCGATGCTCCCGCTTCGCCAGCGGGGTCAGTTTGGCGATGTCGGTCTGGCCCGGCGGACCAGCCGACCGGTAGGGCTGGGTGTGATCAAACTCCAGCCGCCCGGTCGCGGTCGACCACGGGAACCGCGAGCCCGGCCGCGCGAACCGCAGATAACGCTTGTGCCGCGGCGGAATCTGATAGTCGTCGACCGGGGCTGGGGTGTCGTTGAGGTTGATCACCGGCACCACCTTGACCCGATCATGACCGAGCCAGTCCTTCACTACACCCTTCAGCACGGGTCCGATGCCGGGCACCCGGCAGATCCCATGCTCGCCCGCCAGGGTTTCGGCGGCGATGTGCACGATCAAGGTCGAGGTCGGCACCAGCAGGGCCGGGTCCAGTTTCGCCACGATCTGCTCGACGGCGGCCTTGAAGACGGCCGCCTTGGCGTCTGCCTCGGTGTCGATGATCTTGGCCGGCTGGTCCCGCAGGGACGGGTGGAGCTCGGACTCCTCCAACGGCTCGTGCTCGTCCTCACCGTCGACCGGTAGGACAGCTTCGGCGAACGCCTCGCCGAACAGATCCGGCTGACGATACTCCGCCAGCAGCCGTGACGCCTCCAACTCGTTGGCCAGCAACGCCAACCCCGCCGCCCGCCGTTCGTCCGGCGTCCGCCCATCCGGCGGCAACGCATCAGCGAGCTCTTGGATCCGGCCGAACAACCGAACCGCATCCGGCGGCTGCAACCGCGCGAACAGTCCCTTCAAACCCTCGTCGTTGGTCTGCGACAGCCACACGCCGAGTTGCTTCTTCCGCTCCGCGGCTTCGCGTTCCAGCCGGGGGCCGTCGACTCTCGCCATGGCCGCCTCGGTCAGGTTCTGCAGTTTCTGCTGCCCGACCAGCCCGGCCACTCCGGCGAGTTCCTCGTCGACCTGGAGCGCCATCTCCAGGGTGAGGTCGTGGGTCTGCCGAGCGATGCTGCGTGCCTGCCAGCCTTCGACCTCGCACCTCATCGTCTTCTCCCACAGCAGCGGGAGTCGGTGCCGCAGGTCGAGGACTTCACCGACGAACTTCATACACGCGTAGTCGCTCTTCTTGATCTTGACCGCGAGCTCCTCCAGGGCAAGATCATGAACCTCGGGCGTGCCCTCACCACCCGGCCGGACACCGCGCGGACCACCGGGCAGGGCCAACTCGTCGGGGTGGATCGAGTCGGCCGAGTTCGCATCAGCCCACGCCGCGGTCCAGGCCAGCAACGCATTCTCGGCCTCGACCTTGGCCCGCAGCGTTTCGGCGGCAGCCTTGAGGATGTCGTCGGTCGCGTACCCGACGACCCGCTCCTCCAACGACTCGAACATGAGTTCTATTCTAGTCGAGATGGCCGACAAACACCAATAAAACAAGGGAATCCAGGGGATCACGTCGCTGCGGAGTGGCCAGATTTCGGCTCTTCGCAGTTAAGGGTGTATTCCGGTCGACGCGTCGGTGGCCGGGTAGGGGTCGAGGTCTCCCGAGGATGGGGGCGACTATGACCTCGGGCTCGAAGTGCTCGGGCAGCGGTTGGTGCCCGATCGGGCGATTCTCCGGTGCCGGGTTGTCGAGCCCGACAGATGGTGTCGTTGCTGCGGATGCCCTGGCGCGGCCAGGGACACGGTGGTCCGGCGGTTGGCGCACGAGCCGTTCGGGCGGCGGCCCACGGTGTTGTAGGTCAGCCTCCGCCGATACCGTTGTAACGCCGCCTCCGACGACCCGGAACACGGACCGACGACGCGCCGCGAGCCGTCAGTCGCCGACGCTGCCGTCGATCATCTCGCGCAGGATGTCCGCGTGGCCCGCGTGCCGGGCGGTCTCCACGATCACGTGCAGGTACATCCACGTCAGCTCCCTGCCCCGCGGTGTGGTGACGGCGTAGTCGAGGCTGTGCTGGGCGGCGATCTCGCGGGAGCGGTCGCACTCCGCCTGGTAGGCGGCGATGACGTCGTCGAGCTTCTCGTTCGGCTCCAGCCGCAGGTCGGCCTCCGGGTCTGCGTCGGTCCACGGCGGCGCGGGCAGCTCCGCGGCGGGGATCTGCCCGATCTGCTCGGCGAACCCGCCCAGTTCCACCCACCGCAGGTGTTTGATCAGGCCGCCGAGGTTGGTGCCGGTCGGCACCGGGCTGCGCCGGGCGTCCTCCTCCGACACCCCGCGGGCCTTGCGCACGACGGCGTCGCGCAGGTAATCCAGGAACGTCTCGAGCTGCTCGCGCTCGCTGGCGGCGAACACGCTGCCGAGGATCTCACCGGGTCTAGTCATGGCCGGAACGTAGCACGCGGGCCGACCCTCGCACGGTGGCTATTTTTGGGCTCTTCGCAGTCGCAGTTGAGGGTGTAATCCGGTCGGCGCGTCGGTGGCCGGGTAGGGGTCGAGGTCTCCCGAGGATGGAGGTGACTATGCCGTCCGTCTGGAAGACCTCGACGTGTCTGACGCTACCTGCGCCCGCCCTGACCTGACCACGTTCGCTCGTCTTGATGATCTCGGGCTCGAAGTGCTCGCGCAGCGGTTGGAGCCCGATCGGGCGATTCTCCGGTGCCGGGTTGTCGAGCCCGACAAATGGTGTCGTCGCTGCGGATGCCAGGGCGCGGCCAGGGACACGGTGGTCCGGCGGTTGGCGCACGAGCCGTTCGGGTGGCGGCCCACGGTTTTGAAGGTCAGCCTCCGCCGATACCGGTGCACCGGGTGCGGTCACGTGTGGCGCCAGGCACGTCTCGCGGGCCGCCGAGCCGCGGGCGAAGCTGTCGCGACGTGGCCTGTGGTGGGCGCTCGCCCGCGTCGCCGACGCTCTGGCGGTCTCGTGGAACACCGCCAACGACGCGGTCCTGGCCGAGGGCCGCCGGGTCCTGATCGACGATCCGCACCGCTTCGACGACGTGCAGGTCATCGGCGTGGACGAGCACGTCTGGCGGCACACCCGGCGTGGCGACAAGTACGTGACCGTGATCATCGACCTGACGCCGATCCGCGACGGCACCGGGCTGGCGCGGCTTCTAGACATGGTCGCCGGCCGCTCCAAACAGGCCTTCAAGGCCTGGCTCGCCGAACGGGACAAGTCGTGGCGCGACAATATCGAGGTCGTCGCGATGGACGGGTTCACCGGGTTCAAGACCGCCCCCGCCGAAGAGCTACCCGAGGCTGTGCCGGTGCTGAACCCCTTCCACGTCGTCCGTCTGGCAGGCGACGCCCTGGATCAGTGCCAGCGCCGGGTCCAGCAGGCCACCCACGGGCACCGAGGCCGCACCGACGATCCACTATATGCCGCGCGACGCACCCTGCACACCGGCGCCGACCTGCTCACCGAGACCCAGCAGCACCGGCTGACGGAGCTGTTCGCGGCCGACGCCCACGTCGAGGTCGAAGCCACCTGGGGCATCTACCAGCGGATGATCGCCGCCTACCGTGAGCCCGACCGAACCCGGGGCCGCGAGCTGATGAGGCAGTTGATCGAGTCGATCAGCCGAGGCGTCCCCAGCCCGTTCAGCGAGATCATCACGCTCGGCCGCACCCTGACCAAGCGCGCCGCCGACGTGCTCGCCTACTTCGACCGGCCCGGCACATCCAACGACCCCACCGAAGCGATCAACGGCCGCCTCCAACACCTCCGCGGCTCCGCCCTCGGGTTCCGCAACCTGACGGACTACATCGCCAGATCACTACTCGAGACTGGCGGCTTCCGACCCCAACTACACCCTCGATTGTGAAGAGCCAGATTTCGAGCACCGAAATGGGCGCGGTCAGGGCGAAGGACTGTCGTCTTCCGGTCACTCCCAGGCGCCGTAGGGATCGCGCAGGAGGCGGGCGAGTTTGCTGGCGAGCAGGCCGTGGCCGACCTCCGTGCCTTCGTGGATCCAGGCCGCCTGACCGAGGGTCGGCAGCAGTTCGTACTCGGCGTCGGTGAGAGGGCGAACGGAGTTGTAGCCGCCGATCACAGCCGCGCGGATGGCTTCGCCCTGCTGGTCGTCGGCCGCGCTGGTGTGGCGCAGGCAGTACGCGAGGTCGTAGGCGCGCCAGCCGAAGGCGCAGTGATCGAAATCGAAGACGTGGACCGCGCCGTCGTCGGTGAAGTGGACGTTCAGGGCCTGTGGATCGCCGTGGATGACGCCCCAGCCGCTCGGCCCAGGGTCGCCTGATCGAGCGAGTAGCGGCTGTGCTCGGTCACGAAAGCATCGGCGGCCGCATGGATCGACGCCAGCGCGGCCCCGAGTCGTTCGGCCTGCGGAAGGGTCAGCTCGTTCGCGCTGACGGGCCGTCCGGGGCACCAGGAGAACAGTGCGTAGTGACGGGTCCCGGTCCCGAGGGTGTCGCCGGAGCTCCGTTCGATCGGGTACGAGATCGGCGCGCGCCGCGCTCGCAGGTAGGTCAGCAGGTCGAGTTCGAACCGGAGATCACTCGTGCCTCGGATCCAGGACTTGCCTTCCCCGTAGACCCGGAACGCGAGGCTCGCACCAGCCGCCTCGATGCGGTAGGTGTCGTTGTGGCCGTTCGCGATCAGCTCGATCCGGGTCGGCTCGAGGCCGTAGTCGCCGGTGATCAACCGATGCACCTCCGCGGTGCTCAGCGCGTCGGTCCCGCGACGGAAGATCAGCGGGCGTCGCCCGCCTTCGCCCCGTCGTTCTCGTTCTCGGCGTCGTCCTTCTCGGCCTCGTCGTTCTCGGACCTGTCGGATTCCTCGTCGGCGGCACCGGCGGTCTCGTCCTCCGCCTTCACCGCGGCGGCGCCGTCGTCCTCGGACTGATCATCGGCGGCAGGCGGATCACCCTCGACGATCTCCTCGCGGCCGGGCCGGAACTTGAAGAGCAAGATCAAGACGATCACGGCGGCGACGAAGACGATCAACGAGGTGTAGTTGTTCAGCCGGAACCCGCCGACCTCGTTCACCGGGTCGATCCGGAGCGCCTCGATCCAGAACCGGCCGGCCGTGTAGAGGATGACGTACAGGGCGAACACCTTGCCGCGACCCAGCTTCAGCCGCCGATCCAACAAGATCAACACGGCGAACGCGCCGAGACACCAGAGCAGCTCGTAGAGGAAGGTCGGGTGGAACGTCTCGTACTGTTCGTAACCTGCGGGCCGGTATTGCGGATCGATCACCAGTCCCCACGGCAGGGTGGTGGGGGCGCCGAAGAGTTCCTGGTTGAACCAGTTGCCGAGCCGCCCGATCGCCTGTGCCACCAGGATCGCGGGCGCGACGGCGTCGGCCAGGGCGGCGAACTTGATCTTGCGCTTGCGGGCGACCAGCCAGGCACCCAGCGCACCGAGGGCGACGCCGCCCCAGATGCCGAGCCCGCCCTGCCAGATCTTCAGTGCGTCCAGCGGATCGCGGCCCGGGCCGAAGTAGAGCTGGTAGTCGGTGATCACGTGATAGAGCCGGGCGCCGACGATCCCGAACGGGACAGCCGCCGCGACCACCAGCTCCATCGAGTCCGGCCGGCCGCCGCGCTCCTTCCAGCGCCGGTTCGCGATGAGGTACGCGACGACGATGCCGATGATGATGCAGACGGCGTACGCGCGCAGTTCGAAGCCGAAGATGTTCACCGACGACGCGGGCGGGCTCGGAATGCTGAGCACCGTGAGTTCGGTCATCGGGCGGCCGCCGCCTTCTCGATCATGGCGACGAGCATCTCAGGTGTCGTCGTGTTCAGGTCAATCGGGTCGCCGTCGAGCGCGATGGTCGGGGTCTGCTGCACGCCGGCCCGGTCGGCGGCGACGGTGATCGAGTCCACCCAGGCCGCGTGCGCCCCGTTCTGGACGCAGTCGCCGAAGCTCGCCGGTACCTCGGCCGACGCCTTGCCGGCGAGGTCGGTCAGCTGGGCACTGCTCCAGTCCAGGTCGCGGTTGGCGAACAGACCGCGGTAGTACGCGGTACCGAAGCCGGCCTCGGCCGCGCAGGCGAAGCCGTTCGCGGCGGCCACCGAACCGGCGTCGTGGAACGACATCGGATAGACGTCGATCGCCAGCGACCCCTGCTGCACGGCCGCGAACAGGCCCGGCCCGTAATCCTGCTCGAACCCGGCGCAGCCCGGGCAGTGGAAGTCGACCCAGGCGGTCAGCACGTGCGGCGCGTCGGTATTGCCGAGCCGGACCGGCTTCCCGTCGCTCAACTGCACCGGCGCCAGCGTCTCGGCCCGCTCGGGTACGGCGCTCGGCATCCGGTTCACCCGCCACACCTGATAGCCGACCCCGGCGCCGACGACGAGGACGAGCAGCACGGCCGCGGCGATGATCAAGGTCCGCAGGTCCTTCCGCCGCTGGGCCCGCTGCCGCTCCTGCTCCGCCGCCTTGCCGGTCTTGCCGCCCGGCCGTTTCGCCGACGCGTTCACCGGCGGCCACCGATCAGCGACGTCTCACGATCGGCCTCATCGGCCGCCTCCTCCTCCGGCGTCGCCCGGTCGAAGCTGAACCGGCTCCGCGGCCGTACGATCAGCCAGCCGGCACAGACCAGCAGCCCGACCGTGCGGATCACCTCGATGCCGTACTGCTCCTGGCCCGGCGCCACCTCACCGCCACCGCCGAAGCAGCCACAGTCGACGCTCAACCCGCGCGCCGCCGCCGAGGCGACCGCGACGAGGAACAACACCATCAGCACGGCCGACACGATCGCCGCGACCCGGGTGACCGCGCCGGCGAGCAGCACCAATCCCAGCAGGATCGAGAAGAACGGGATCGTCCAGCCCACCGCGACCGCCACGCCGTCGGGCAGCAGCTGGTAGGCCCGCAGGACGGCCGCGGAATCGGCGAGGTTGACCATCTTGATGGCACCGGCGGCGATCAGCACCCCACCCAGCAGCCACCGGGCCAGCGTGGAGATCCACGAACTCACCGGATGCGCGGCTGCGTAGGGGTGCTGGAGACTCACTGAGGGACTAACCCGGCATCTCCCGCAATGGTTCCTGCCGTGTCCGACTTGTGACCCGGACTGTGAGCGCGGACACCCTCGGCCAGGTCCGCGACCAGACTGCGCAGCCCGGTCAGGTCGTCCGGCCAGCCCGCCTCGTCGGCCTCGATGAGCGTCGACACCAGCGCCGACCCGACCACGACCGCGTCGGCGTAGCCGCCGATGTCGGCGGCCTGGGCCCCGGTCGAGACACCGAGTCCGACGCCGACGAACGCCTTCGGCACGGCGGTACGGATCCGGCCGACCAGCTCCGGCGCCGCCGACGACACTGTCGCCCGGGCCCCGGTGACGCCCATCACGGCCGTCGCATAGACCCAGCCGCGGCACTCGTTCACGGTCCGGGCCAGGCGCTCGTCGGTCGACGACGGCGAGACCAGGAACACCTTGTCCAGCCCGCGCGCGTCCGCGACCTCGATCCACTCCGCGCCCTCGTCGGGAGTCAGGTCGGGCGTGATCAGCCCGGCCCCGCCGACCCCGGCCAGGTCCCGGGCGAACGCGTCGATGCCGTACCGGTCGACGAGGTTCCAGTACGTCATCACGACGGCCGGTGTCCCGGTCGACGTGACCGCCTCGACCGCCGCGAACACGTCCCGGGTCCGCACTCCGCGCTCCAGCGCGGCGGTCCCGGCCCGCTGCACGGTCACGCCGTCCATCACCGGATCGCTGTACGGGATGCCGACCTCGACCAGGTCCACGCCCGGCGAGTCACCCTCGCCGGTCAGCGCGCGCAGCGCCGCCAGCGACCCGGGCACGGACGGGAACCCGACCGGCAGGTAGCCGACCAGCGCCGCTCTACCGCTTTGCCGGATGTCCGCCAGCGCGGCTCCGGTGATCCCCTGCTCGAACGCCATGTCAGCCCAACTCCTTGCCCGCGTCGACGTCGAGCTTGAACCAGTCGATCGCGGTCGCCACGTCCTTGTCGCCGCGCCCGGACAGGCTGACCAGGATCAGCGGCGGTTCGCCGCCCTCACGGCGCAGCCGGCCGCCGAGCTTGAGCGCGCCGGCCAGCGCGTGCGCCGACTCGATCGCCGGCATGATGCCCTCGGTCCGCGACAGCAGGCCGAACGCGTCCATCGCCTCGGCGTCGGTGACCGCCTCGTAGGTCGCCCGGCCGGTGCTGGCCAGCCAGGAGTGTTCGGGCCCGACACCGGGATAGTCCAGCCCGGCCGAGATCGAGTGCGAGTCCTTGGTCTGGCCGTCCTCGTCCTGCAGCACGTACGTCCGCATCCCGTGCAGCACGCCGACCTCGCCGCCGGTGATCGCCGCCGCGTGCTTGCCGGTCTCGACGCCGTCGCCGCCCGCCTCGAACCCGTACAGCGCGACGCTCTCGTCGGGGATGAAGTCGGCGAAGATGCCGAGCGCGTTCGACCCGCCGCCGACGCACGCGGCGACGGCGTCCGGCAGCCGGCCGTAGCGGTCCAGCAGCTGCGCCCGGGCCTCGGTGCTGATCACCCGCTGGAACTCGCGGACGATCATCGGGAACGGGTGCGGGCCGGCCACCGACCCGATCAGGTAGTGGGTGCTGTCGACGGAGGCGACCCAGTCGCGCATCGCGTCGTTCATCGCATCCTTGAGCGTCCGGGTTCCCGACTTCACCGGCACCACGGTGGCGCCGAGCAGCTGCATCCGGGCCACGTTGAGCGCCTGCCGCTCGGTGTCCACCTCACCCATGTAGACCGTGCAGTCCAGGCCGAACAGCGCGGCGGCGGTGGCGGTGGCGACGCCGTGCTGGCCGGCGCCGGTCTCGGCGATCACCCGGGTCTTGCCCATCCGGCGGGTCAGCAGCGCCTGACCCAGCACGTTGTTGATCTTGTGCGAGCCGGTGTGGTTGAGATCCTCGCGCTTCAGCACGATCCGGGCCCCGGAGCCCTCGGCGAACCGCGGCACCTCGGTGATCGGGCTCGGGCGGCCGGTGTAGTCGGCGCGCAGCGCGGCCAGTTCGGCCACGAACTCCGGATCCGCGATCGCCTTCTCGAACTCGGCGTTCAGCTGGTCCAGCGCCGCGTACAGCGCCTCGGGGACGTACTTGCCGCCGAACGCGTCGAAGTGCCCGCGCTCGTCGGGCAACCGGCGGTCGGTCGCCCGGTTGGTTGAATTCGGCGTGGATGTGCTCGACACAGTAGGAAGCTTTCCTGGAAACGGACCCGGCCCGGAGCCGGGACACGGAAGATCATCGAATTGTTGTCTGATCAGGACTTGTAGAGCGCCGGGTGCGCACCGGCGGCGACCAGATCGGCCACACCGGCCCGCGGGTCGCGGCCGGTGACCAGCGCCTCGCCGACCAGCACCACGTCGGCACCGGCCCGGGCCAGCTCGATCACGTCGTGCGGGCCGCGGACCCCGGACTCGGCGATCCGGATGATCCCGCTCGGGATCGACGGCGCCAGCCGGGCGAACGTGCTCTGGTCGACCTCGAGGGTCTGCAGGTTCCGCGCGTTGACGCCGATGATCTTGGCGCCGGCGTCGACCGCACGCTTGATCTCGGTCGCCGTGTGCACCTCGACCAGCGGGGTCAGGCCGATCGACTCGGCCCGCTCGATCAGGCTGACCAGCTCGTTGTCGTCGAGCGCCGCCACGATCAGCAGGGCCAGGTCGGCACCGGCCGCGCGGGCCTCGAACAGCTGGTAGGCCGTGACGATGAAGTCCTTGCGGAGCACCGGGATGTCGACCGCGCAGCGGACCTTGACCAGGTCCTCCAGTGAGCCGCCGAACCGCCGCCGCTCGGTCAGCACCGAGATTGCCGCCGCGCCGCCGGCCTCGTACTCGCCGGCCAGGGCGGCCGGGTCCGCGATCTCGGCGAGCGCGCCCTTGCTCGGGCTGGAGCGCTTCACCTCGGCGATCACGGCCACGCCGGGCCCGGACAGCACCGGGCGTGGGTCGATGGCCGGGTTGGCTTGCTGGACCCGCTCCTTCAGCCGGTCCAGCGACACCTCCTGCTGGCGTACCTCAAGGTCGGCACGCACGCCGGCGATGATGTCGTCTAGTGCTCCCATGGCTGGCTCACCCGATCAGCTCGTACGGCCGGCTTCAGTCAGCGCCGAAGCCGAGTTTGCGCAGGATTTGGGTCACGATCAGGGCTACGACCAAGATCGCGACCCCGATCCAGAACAGCGGCCAGTTGGGTCCGAGGACCATGGCGATGCCGCCCACGATGAAGCCGATCATGCCGATCGTCACGCCGATCCAGGCAGCCGGGGTCCGGCCGTGGTGGACCTGCTTCGCCCGGGTCGGCGCGGAGTTCTCCTCCGCCACGTTCGATGTGTCAGTCATGGTTCCCTCGCCTCGCCATGTTTCCCCCATTGTGGACTCTGGTGCCTTCGATTGCACATCGGGGTCGTGAGCAGGGCCGCGACCCGCTCAGTTGTCCGTACGAGAGCGGTCCGGGTCCGCCCCCTCATCGGTCGGGTCGGCACCGGCGTCCATCGCCTTCCACAGGTCGATCGGCTCCGCGTCGGCCGTCGCGGCGCCGGACCGGCCCCGGCGAAACCGGTCGGCCCGGGTCGGCCAGGACGGCGCGGTGATCATGATCAGGATCGCGGCACCGAGCAGCAGCACGCCCGCGATCACGTACCCGATCGGCCAGGGGGTGCCGGTCAGCGCGAACTCCTGGCTCAGGCTGACCTGCTGCAGCTTGGCCCGGACGGCGCGGGTGTCCGGCTGGAACCGGAACCCGCCGACGACGATCACGGCGACCCCGACCAGCCCGAGCAGGACGGCCAGCACCTGCCGGCCCCGCCCGCGCAGGGTCAACGCCAGCAGGAAGCCGGCCAGCGCCACCGCGCCGAGCGCCTGGCTCAGCCCGGCCGTGGCGTCCGACCCGGTGAACACGACACCGGCATCGCTCCCCTGCGCTCGCCACCACGGCTGGCCGGAGATGATCAAGGCCAGCAGCCCGGCCAGCGCGACTCCGGCCAGCGCGAGAAACCTCGCCCGGCCCGGACTCAGCCCGGCCGCCTTGGTGATCTTGGTGTCGGATTCGACCATGATCAACTTCTGGCGGGCACCGGCTCGGCAAAGGACTCGGCGACGGAGATCGCCCGGATCACCGCGGCCGCCTTGTTCTGACTCTCCTGATCTTCACTGGCCGGCACCGAGTCGGCGACGATGCCGCCGCCCGCCTGCACGTACGCGACGCCGTCCTTGATCAACGCGGTCCGGATCGCGATCGCCGCGTCCGCGTCGCCGGCGAAGTCGAAGTAGCCGACCACGCCGCCGTACAGGGCGCGCCGGCTCACCTCCAGCTTGTCGATGATCTCCATCGCCCGGACCTTCGGCGCGCCGGAGAGGGTGCCGGCCGGGAACGCGGCCAGCACCACGTCGAGGGCGCTCCGGCCGTCGGCGATGGTGCCGGTGACGGTGGACTCCAGGTGCATGATGTGGCTGTACCGGCGCACCTCGGCGAACTCGATCACCTCCACCGTGCCCGGCTGGCAGACCCGGCCGAGATCGTTCCGGCCGAGATCGACCAGCATCACGTGCTCGGCCCGTTCCTTCGGGTCCGACTCCAGCTCCGCCTCGTACGCCGCGTCCTCGGCCGGTGTCGCGCCGCGCGGCTTGGAACCGGCGATCGGATGCGTGATCGCGGTGCCCTCCTTGACCGTGACCAGGGCCTCCGGCGAGCAGCCGACGATGTCGAAGCCGTCCATCCGGAGCAGATACATGTACGGGCTCGGGTTGGTCAGCCGGAGCACCCGGTAGATGTCCAGCGCGTCCGCCGAGGTCTCCACCTCGAACCGCTGGCTGACCACGATCTGGAACGCCTCGCCGGCCTTGATCTCCTCGATCGCTGCCCGTACCGCGTCCTGGTACTCGTCGGCGGTGCGCTGCCGCCGGATCGGCAGCTGGTGCTCCCGATCGGCGGCGACCACGGCCGACGGGGTGGGCCGGCGCAGCGCCTCGGTCATCGCGTCGACCCGGGCCACCGCGTCCGCGTACGCCTCGTCGACCCGCTCGTCGGTGGCGTCGTAGTTGATCGCGTTGGCGATCAGCCAGACCTCGCCGGTGTGCTGGTCGAGTACGGCCAGGTCGCTGGCCAGCAGGAACGCCAGCTCGGGGATCGCGAGGTCGCCCGGATTGGTGTCCGGCAGCACCTCGACCCGGCGGACCGCGTCGTAGCTGAGATAGCCGACCAGGCCCGACGTGAACGGCGGCAGCCCCTCGGCGCGCGGCGTGTGCAGCAGCCGGAGGGTCTCCTGGACCGCCTCGATCGGGTCGCCGCCGGTGGGCAGCCCGACCGGCGCGTGCCCGGTCCAGTGCGCCTCGCCGTCCTGCTCGGTCAGCGTCGCCGCCGTCTTGACGCCGATGAAGGAGTAGCGCGACCAGACACCCTGCTCGGCCGACTCCAGCAGGTAGCTGCCGGGCAGGCCGCGGCTCAGCTTGGCGTACAGACCGACCGCGGTCTCGGTGTCGGCCAGCAGCCGCCGGTAGACGCTGATCACCCGGCGGTCCTTGGCCTGGACCCGGAACTCCTCCAGCGTCGGCGTGATCGGCGCCGCGGTCCGTACCCCGTGATCACGCTCGAGCACGACGGCCGGCAGTTCGCGGTCGTCGAAGCAGGTGTGGGTGCCGGTGTGGCAGGCCGGGCCCTCCTGGTGGACCTTGATCAACAACGCGTCGCCGTCGCAGTCCAGCCGGACCTCGCGGACCCATTGCCGGTGCCCGCTGGTCTCGCCCTTGACCCAGTGCTGCTGCCGGCTCCGCGACCAGAAGGTGGACCGGCCGGTGGTCAACGTACGCCGCAGGGCCTCGTCGTCCATCCAGCCGAGCATCAGCACGTCGCCGGTGCTCTCCTCCTGGATGACCGCGGCGACCAGGCCGTCGGGGTCGCGTTTCAGCGCCGCAGCGATCTCCGCGGGCAGCGTTTCGGGGGTGGCGGTGGTCTCGGACACGGGTCCATTGTTGCGGTTGTCACCAGGGAGTCTCGCACCGGATAGCCGGGCCATCGTTCGGGTGTCCTAGCATTTCTGCACATGACCTTCGCGAAGACGGAACGCGCCGCGTTGTGTGACCTCTTCGACGAGGCCGGCCCGGACGCGCCGACCCTTTGCGAAGGCTGGTCCACGCACGATCTGGCCGCGCACCTGTGGATCCGGGAGACCGACCCGCTCGGCGCCCCCGGCATGCTGGCCAAGCCGCTGGCCGGGCTGACCGAACGGCGAATGGCCGAGACCAAGCAGCGCTGGGAGTACGGGGAGCTGGTGGACCGGCTCCGGCACGGGCCGGCCCGGTTCTCCGTGTTCGCGCTGCCCGGGGTCGACGACGCCGCGAACACGACCGAGTTCTTCATCCACCACGAGGACGTACGGCGAGCGGGCGCGGTCCCGCAGCCGCACCGGGAGCTGGACGCCGACGTCGAGGAGTGGATGTGGCGGCGGCTCAAACTGCTCGGCCGCGCCTTCTTCCGCCGGGCCCCGCTCGGCGTCGTGCTGGAACGGGCCGGCTCGGTCGGGGACGACGGCGAGCCGGAGACGATCCGGGCCAGCACCGGCGCCACGATCGTCACCGTCGTCGGCGTACCCAGCGAGCTGATGCTGTTCGCCAACGGCCGGACCGCGGCCGCCGAGGTCAAGCTGGTCGGCGAGCCGGCCGCGATCGACCTGCTCAACTCGACCGACCTGAGCGTCTGACATGGACCTGCAGACGCGGCCGCTGAGCCGCGCCGACCTGCCGGCCTGGGTCGAGTTGCTGGAGGTCTGCGCATTGGTCCACCGGACCGGCGAGCACTACGCGGTGGAGGACCTGGCCGAGGATCTCGAGACGCCCGGCCTCGACCTCGACCGGGACACGCTGGCGGTGCTCTGCGACGGCCGACTGGCCGGTTACGCGACGCTCGCCGTACGGGAGACGACGGAGCCGGTATTCCGGATCGGACTGGACGCCGCGGTGCACCCGGAACTGCGCGGCCGCGGTATCGGGACGACACTGCTCAGCTGGGCGATCCGTACCGCCGAGGCACGCCGTGCGGCGGCCGAGACGGAACTGCCGCTGAATCTGCGCACCGGGCTGCCGGAACTCGACCTGTACGGCGAACGGCTGCTGGCCCGGCACGGCTTCACCGCGGTGCGCTGGTTCACCGAGCTGACCTGGGATCTGGCCGAGAACCCGCCCGGGCCCGCGCCCGAGCTGCCGGGGCTGACCCTGCGGACGTACCGGGACGAGGACGAGGAGCCGCTGCGGCTGCTCCGCAACGCCACCTTCGCCGACCACTGGGGAGCCGGTCAGTGGACCGTCGAGCAGTGGCAGCACTACAAGACCCGCAGCCGCAGCTTCCGGCCGGACCTGACCTGGCTCGCTCTTGACGCCGACGGCACGCCGGTCGGGCTGGCGCTGACCCAGTACTTCGAGGCCGACACGGCGGCGACCGGGCATCGGGACGCCTGGATCGACACGGTCGGCACCGCCGCGAGCCACCGCAAGCGCGGCATCGCGTCGGCCCTGATCCGCCGGGTCGCCCGGACCGCCGCCGATCTCGGCTTCCGGACCGCGTCGCTCGGCGTCGACTCGGCCAGTCCGACCGGCGCCGACACGCTCTATCGCTCGCTCGGTTTCGAGGCGGTCCGCGGGTTCGTGAGCTACGACCGTTGAAGGTCGACCGCCGCGCCGGGCAGTAGACCTTTGGCGCGCTGCTCGATCGCGCGATGCAGGGTCCGGGTCGGCACGTCGAAGAGTTCCACGGTGACGGCCCGGCCCGCCTTGGCCTGCCGGTCTCGCCAGGTGCCGATCACCTCGCCGCCGCAGAGCACGACGCCCGGGTTCCGGATGGCCCGCCAGACCTTCGCCCGACGGTCCGGATCTGTGACCAGGAGCTTCCGCTCCGCCACTTCCAGGTACGGGTCGTAGGGCGGCACCAGGCTGACCGCCCGTTCGGGCGACTCGGGCAGCGCTGCGAGATCGTCGGCGTGGATCCAGACCCGCTGGCCGTCCACGCGGACCGGTTCCAGTTCGTCGGCGAGCAGGTTCCACCAGGCGCGGGCCGCCGCCGTACTCAGGCCGAGCCAGGTGCCGAGCGCGGCCGGGGTCGCTGAGCCGGCCAGGCTCAGATAGCGGCGCAGCAACTCGCGCCGGGCCTGTGTCGGATCGATCACCTCGATCGCGCTCTCGTACGGGTGCAGGCGGAAGGACCCGGCCGGGTCCGGGACGACGACCAGCCCGGCCTGCAGGGTGGCCTGGCGGAACAGGCCGTCGTTCACGTGGTGGGCCTTGCAGTACGCGCACCACGGCGAGAGGGCCGGGTCGAGCCGGGCCGTGACCGCACCGCTCAACTCGCCCTTGGTCTGCGGTTGGCCGTCGGCCGTGATCGCCCGCATCGCGTCGGCGGCCTCGGCGACCGCGGCCAGCGGGTCCGGGACCGCCAGGTCGCCGAAATTGCCCCGGGCCGGCTCGTCGGGCCGCTGCCAGCGCAGGGCGGCCACGAGCAGCGGCAGGTCGGTCCGGCGGTGCAGGTGGATCGCACTCCGTACCGAATAGGCGCGGATCAGACCCTCCTCGGCGTCGCCGGCCGGCTCGGTCCGAGCCCGCAGGGCCAAGGGCGCCGTGTCACCGACGGGATTGTCCCGCACCCCCACCCCGAGGACCGCGCAGTCGGCCGGTGCCGCGGCCGGCTCGGTGAGCTGATGAGCGCGGAGGCGGTGGGTCAGCAGGCGGTTCCGGTCCAGATCGGCGCTGATCATGAACCTCACGCTACGGCCCGATGCGCCGGTTCGTCAGCTGTGTCAGCCGCCCCGCAGGTCAGGTCACCCACTCCGCTTCGCTACCTAGAATACTAGCATTCTAGATCTCTAGCGAACCGAAGAGACGCAGACATGGACAGGCACTCCTCCGGCCCCGCCGACGAAGACCGTGCATGGCCACTCGACCCCCTGATGCACGTGGACCGGCCCGCCCAACTGCCGAGCGACGCCCTCCTCTTCCTTCTGGCCTGGTCCTTCCGGAGGCGGCGCCGCAGGGTCGTCCCCACCGAACCGCCGGCTGACCGGAATGGTCGTGACTGATCGCGCAGCAACGACCGTGGCGTGGTTTGGCCGTTCGGTGGAGACTGGCCCGATGATGTTGCCCCGCCGCCGCTTTCTCGGACTCGCGGCCGCGGCCGGCGTCGCCGGTTGTTCGCAGCCGGCGCCCGTGGAGCCATCCCCCAGCCCGGCCCCGTCTTCTGGCGGACCGTCGCCGCTGGTCGGGTCGAGGAGCCCGTCCGCAACGCCGACCCCGACGCCGAGTCCGACTCCCACCTCGACCGAACTCGGAGCGCCGAAAGCGACCGAGTTGATCACCGGGCTCACCTCGCCGTGGGGGCTGATCCCGCTCCGGGACGGCAGCTTCCTAGTCTCCGAGCGGGACACCCGGGAGATCAAGCAGATCGTCGGCAAGGAGGCCGCGGTCGTGGCCACGGTGGCCGAGGCCGAGCCGAACGTCGAGGGCGGACTGCTCGGCATCGCCGCCAGCGCCGACGAGCGCGTCGTCTTCGCCTACTTCACCACCGATTCCGACAACCGGGTGGCCCGGTTCAGCTGGGACGGCAACCAGCTCGGCCAGCCCGACGTGATCCTGCAGGGCATCCCGCACGGCGCCCGGCACGATGGCGGCCGGCTCCGGGTCGGCCCCGACGATCTGCTGTACGTCAGCACCGGCGAGACCGGCGAGCCCGACCTGGCCCAGGACCGTGACTCGCTGGCCGGGAAGATCCTCCGGATCACCCCCGACGGTGCGCCGGCGCCCGGGAACCCGTTCGACAGCGAGGTGTACAGCTACGGCCACCGCAACGTGCAGGGCCTCGCGTTCGACCCCGAGGGCTGGCTCTGGGCCAGCGAGTTCGGCGACCAGACCTGGGACGAGCTGAACCTGATCGAGGCCGGCGGCAACTACGGCTGGCCGCTGGTCGAGGGCGAGGGCGGCGGCAGTGACCTGATCGACCCGCAGGCGGTCTGGTCCACCGCGGAGGCGTCGCCGTCCGGGATGACGTACTGGAAGGGATCGCTCTATCTCGCCGCGTTGCGCGGCCAACGTCTCTGGGAGATCCCGCTGGACGGCGACCGGGCCGGCGAGCCGATCGCCCACTTCACCGAGGAGTACGGCCGGCTCCGCTCGGTCGAGGTCTCCGCCGACGGCGAGTCGCTGCTGATGCTCACCAACAACACCGACGGCCGGCTCGAACCGCGGGACGGAGACGACCGGCTGCTGCGGATCACCCGGTGACTGCGAGGATGGCGAGGTGACTTCGCGTACTCGGGCCCGGCTGTTCACCGTGATCGGCGTGCTGGCCCTCGTGGTCGGCCTGCTCTGGATCGGTCAGGGCGCGAACCTGATCGGCGGCAGCTCGATGACCGGCCAGCCGATGTGGTTGATCATCGGGCTCGTGGTCGCCGCCGGCGGCGCGGTGCTGTTGATCTTGGCGGCCCGAGCCGGCCGGGACCCGAACGGCCCGCCCGGACAGCACTGATGGGTGATCAGCACTGATGAGCGATCAGCGGATCGACGTCCTGCGCGTCGAACGGCGGCACTGGACCTGGCTGATCGCCCTGCTCCTGGTCGGCGGTGTCGCCATCGGTGCGCTCGGGTTCCTGGTCCAGCCGGGCGTCTCGCCGTTCACCCTGATCGGAATGATCTTGAGTGTTGCCTCGCTGACCCTCTACATCGGCGAAGCCAAGCCGACCCCGGTGATCACGGCGGGCCCGGGCGGCATTGCTCAGGGTCGGCAGGCCCTCATCCCCTGGGAACGCGTCCGCACGGTGCTGATCAAGGAGTTCGCGGAACCCGACGGCCCGGCGACGACGCTGATCCTGCTCAGCACCCCGGTGGCCGGCGACGACCCGATCCGGACGGCAGCTTCGGACGGTACGGACCCGAGAATGACCGGGCAGTTCCGCTTGCCCGACGTGATCAGCGACTTCCCGGTCGAGCGCCTCGCCAATCCGCTCCGCCGCTTCCGCCCCGACCTCGACGTGATCGACCTGCGCCCTTGAGCGATGTCGTTAAACCTCCACAGGTGAAGCGCTAGGGCCGATTTCAACGTTGAACCATCCGACCTGAGGAGGTTTCGCGACACGCACCCCCTCGACTCGACCGGGTCGACCTTTCCAGTCGCAGACTCCGGTTCGCCAGGCACGGCGCTCGACGGAATCGGCCCCGCCACGCCCGCGCCCTCAGCCGCGAATGTTCCACGCATCCGCAACCGTTGCAGCAGTCGCGGACGCGAGCAACGGTCGCGAGCCCGAGAAGAGAGCGCCCAAC
Source organism: Microlunatus parietis (assembly GCF_013407955.1). Lineage (GTDB taxonomy): Bacteria > Actinomycetota > Actinomycetes > Propionibacteriales > Propionibacteriaceae > Microlunatus > Microlunatus parietis. The sequence goes on from NZ_JACCBU010000001.1 coordinate 555,620, forward strand.
CCCGGTGCACGGCAGCCCGGCCCGCCGCAGCCGACCCCGGTACCACGGCAGCCCGGCCCGCCGCAGCCGACCCCGGTACCACGGCAGCCCGGCCCGCAAGCAGCCGACCCCGCCGCCCGCCAGCCGATCCAGCAGCCGACCCCGCCGCCCGCGGCGCCCCGCGCTCGACCCCAGTCACAGCCGCGACCGTTCCGCTCATCCGCGACCGATGCAACAGTCGCGGATCGGACAAGCGGTCGCGGATCCGATCAAGGAGCCGCGCGGAAGCGGCCAGGGAGGCCCCGCTCTACCGCGGCTCAGCACCGCGCGCCCAACCTCCCCACCACCCACCGCCTCGCCGACCGAACACCCGCACCGCGTCCCAGCCGCGACCGTTCCACGCACCCGCGACCGCTGCAACAGTCGCGGATCGGACAAACGGTCGCGGTTGGAGCAGCGGGTCGAGGGTCGGGTTTGAGTGCGCGCGCAGCGGGCCCTCCCCAGCCGCGACCGTTCCTCCTGTCCGCGACCGATGCAACCGTCGCGGACGCGTGCAACGGTCGCGGCTGTCGGAGGGGCGGGCCGCCGGCGCGGCGGCCAGCGACGCGGCTGGGCCACCGGCGTGGCCGGGCGCCTGGGGTGGTGCCGGGTCAGCCGAGCTTCTCCAAGATCAACTCGCGGACGCGGCCGGCGTCGGCCTGGCCGCGCATCTCCTTCATCACCGCGCCGATCAGGGCTCCGGCGGCCTGCACCTTGCCGGACTTGATCTTGTCGGCGACGTCGGGATTGGCCTGGATCGCGGCGTCGACAGCGGCGCCCAGGGCACCCTCGTCGGACACCACGGCGAGCCCGCGGGCCTTGACCACGTCGGCCGGCGAGCCCTCACCGGCGAAGACGCCGTCGAAGACCTGCCGGGCCAGCTTGTCGTTGATCGTCTTGTCGTCGACCAGGGCCTGGATCTCGGCCACCTGCTCCGGGCTGATGCCGGCGTCGGCGAGCTCGACGCCGGTCTCGTTGGCACGCCGGGCGACCTCACTGAGCCACCACTTCCGGGCGGCCTGCGGTGTCGTGCCGGCCGCGACCGTACGGTCGATCAGGTCCACCGCGCCGGCCGCGACGACGTCGCGCAACTCCAACTCGGTGAAGCCCCACTCGGCGCTGACCCGCTTCAGCCGGGCCACGGGCGGCTCGGGCAGGGTGGCCCGCAGCTCCTCCACCCAGGCGGCGTCCGGTGCGACGGGCACCAGGTCCGGCTCGGGGAAGTAGCGGTAGTCCTCCGCGGTCTCCTTGCTCCGGCCCGGCGTGGTCTCGCCGGTGTCCTCGTGCCAGTGCCGGGTCTCCTGGGTGATCGTTCCGCCGCCGGTCAGCACGGCGGCCTGCCGGGTGATCTCGTACCGGATCGACCGCTCGACGCTGCGCAGCGAGTTCACGTTCTTGGTCTCGGTCCGGGTCCCGAACTCGGCGTCCGGCGACGGCCGCAGGGAAACGTTGGCGTCGCAGCGCAGCGAGCCCTGCTCCATCCGGACGTCGGACACGTCCAGCGCCCGGAGCAGGTCGCGCAGCATCGTCACGTACGCGCGCGCCACCTCGGGCGCCTTCGCGCCGGTCCCCTCGATCGGCTTGGTGACGATCTCGATCAACGGCACGCCGGACCGGTTGTAGTCCAGCAGCGAGTAGGCGGCGCCGTGGATCCGGCCGGTCGCGCCGCCGACGTGCAGCGACTTCCCGGTGTCCTCCTCCATGTGCGCCCGCTCGATGCCGATCCGGTACGTCTCGCCGTCGACCTCCACCTCGGTCCAGCCGTCGAACGCGATCGGCTCGTCGTACTGGGAGATCTGGTAGTTCTTCGGCATGTCCGGATAGAAGTAGTTCTTCCGGGCGAACCGGCACCACGGCGCGATCGAACAGTTCAGCGCCAACCCGATCCGGATCGCCGACTCGACCGCCCGCGCGTTGACCACCGGCAGCGAGCCGGGCAGGCCGAGGCAGGTCGGGCAGGTCTGCGTGTTGGGCGGCGCGCCGAACTCGGTCGAGCAGCCGCAGAACATCTTCGAGGCCGTGTTGAGTTCGACGTGCACCTCGAGCCCCAGTACGGGATCGAAGTTCGCCAGGGCCTCCTCGTACGGCAGGACCGTCATCGTGCCGCCACCTCCAGTTCCGGAATCCGGTCGAGCAACGGGCCGCCCCAGTCCTTGATCAACGCGCGCTCGAGCGCGGCCCCGACCCGATACAAACGATCATCGGCCAGCGGTGGCGCCATCACCTGCAGGCCCACCGGCAGGCCGTCCTCCGGCGCCAGCCCGATCGGGAACGAGGCGCTGGCGTTGCCGGCCAGGCTGGACGGGATGGTGCACAGATCGTTGGCGTACATGGCGAGCGGGTCCTCGATCTTCTCGCCGATCTTGAACGCGGTCACCGGAGTGGCCGGCGAGACCAGCGCGTCGACCTGCTCGAACGCGGCCTCGAAGTCGCGGATGATCATGGTCCGGACCTTCTGCGCCTGGCCGTAGTAGGCGTCGTAGTAGCCGGCCGACAGGGCGTAGGTGCCGATGATGATCCGGCGCTTCACCTCCGCACCGAAGCCGGCCTCGCGGGTCGCCGCCATCACCTGTTCGGCCGAGAACGCGCCGTCGTCGCCGACCCGCAAGCCGAACCGCATCGCGTCGAACTTGGCCAGGTTGGAGCTGCACTCGCTGGGCATGATCAAGTAGTAGGCGGCCAGGCCGTACTGGAAGTGCGGGCAGGACACCTCGACGATCTCCGCACCAAGATCAGCGAGCTTGGTCACCGCCTCGTCGAACCGCTGCATCACACCCGGCGCATAGCCCTCGCCGCGCAGGTCGGTGATCACGCCGATCTTCATGCCCTTGACGTCGCCGGACCGGGCCGCCTCGACCACCGGCGGGACCGGGGCGTCGATCGAGGTGGAGTCGCGCGGGTCGTGCCCGGCGATCACCTGGTGCAGCAGGGCCGCGTCCTCGACGTTGCGGGCGCACGGGCCGGGCTGGTCGAGGCTCGAGGCCAGCGCGACGAGACCGTACCGGGAGCTCGCGCCGTAGGTCGGCTTGATGCCCACGGTGCCGGTCACCGAGGCCGGTTGGCGGATCGAGCCGCCGGTGTCGGTGCCGATCGCCAGCGGAGCCTCGTACGCGGCCAGGGCGGCGGCCGAACCGCCGCCGGAACCGCCGGGGATCCGGTCCAGGTCCCACGGGTTGCGGGTCGGTCCGTAGGCCGAGTTCTCGGTCGACGAGCCCATCGCGAACTCGTCCATGTTGGTCTTGCCGAGGATTACCACGTCGGCGTCCAGCAGCCGCTGGGTGATCGTGGCGTTGTACGGCGGCAGCCAGCCCTCCAGCACCTTGGAACCGCAGGTGGTCGGCGCGCCGACATACGTGAGCACGTCCTTGAGCGCCAACGGCACGCCGGCCAGCGGACCGACCGCCTCACCGGCGGCGACCTTGGCGTCCACCCCGGCAGCCTGCTGCAGAGCCCGCTCGCCGTCCACGTGCAGGAAGGCGCCGACCCGTTCGTCGACGGCCGCGACCCGGTCCAGATGGGCCTGGGTGACCTCGACCGCGCTGACCTCCCGGTTGGCGATCTTGCCCGCCAGCTCCGCCGCGGTGGCGGTGATCAGGTCGCTCATCACGCCTCCTCGTCGAGGATCCGGGGCACCCGGAACCGGTCCTGCTCGGCGGCCGGGGCACCGGCCAGCACCTGATCCACCGGCAGCGACTGCTGCACCTCGTCCGGCCGGAACACGTTGGTCAGCGGCAGCGCGTGCGAGGTCGGCGGTACGTCCTCGGCCGCGACCTCGGACACCCGCGCCACGGACTCCAAGATCACGTCCAGCTGCGGGGCCAGGTGCTGCTGCTCGTCCGGGGTCAGGTCGATCCTGGCCAGCCGGGCCAGGGCGGCAACGTCGTCGGCGGTCAGTGCCACGTCTCTCCTCGTCGGGTGGTGCTTCTTCGAGTTCCGGGCCAATCCTAGGGACGCGGCGCCGGAACCTCAGAACCGGCGCCCCGAACCGCGTGCACAGCCGCCGGACACGCACCTCACAGACGAGGCTCGAAGTTGAGGACGACGCGAGTGCAGTGTCGCTGCACTAGGTTTGACGGCATGAAGCGGATCTTGACGTTGCTCGTCGCCGGGGTCGCGACGCTGTCCTTTGCCGGCTGCGCCGAGGCCGGGATCTCCGCGGGCGACGCGTACGCGATCGGCTGCCCGGCGGTCGACTCGGCCGCCGCGACCGGCTCCGTGGCCAACAAGGCGACCCTGGCCGGACTGCGTGCGCTGCGCGACTCCAGGCAGCTCGACGCCGACGGGCAGGCGTGGGTCGAGGCGACGATCACGCTGCTGGAGAACCCGAAGGAGGTCCCGGCCGAGGCCAAGAAGTTGATCATCGACGGCTGCGCAGAAAACGGTCACCCGCTCAGCAACCTCGGCTGAACCGCCGGTAGTCTCTCCGCGGACCACGCCGGACGGATCTGGGCGGACGTCCAGGAAGGCGGTCTCGGAGTGCACAGCACAAGCGCTCGCGGCGTGCCCGGCACGACGCTGCGATGGTCCTTGATGATCTTCGGTCTGGTCAGCTTCGGCGGTGCCTGGCTGGTCTGCGTACCGCTCTGGCAGAACGGCGGCGGCATCACCTCACCGCTGCTCGGCGCGACCGCCTCGGCAATGATGTTCACGCCGACGGTGGCGGTGTTGATCACCTGGCTGGTGACCCGGCCGCGGGGCAGTCGAAGCCTGCGTGAGCTGGCCTGGACCACCGGCCTCGGCTTCGGCCCGAACCGGCGCCGGACCTTGGCCGTGAGCGCGGCCGTCTGGGTCGGCATCCCGCTGTTCGTGGTGATCACCACGCTGATCTGCGCCCTGTTCGGTCTGTACCGCCTGGACCTGGAGACGTTCTCGCTGCTCGGCGACGAATACCGGCTGAAGACCGGCAGGACGCCCAATCCGCAGGCGATGTTGATCACCTCGATCGGCGCGGTGGCGCTGACCCCGCTGCTCAACGCGCTGCCCTCGTTCGGCGAGGAACTCGGCTGGCGCGGCTGGCTGTTCCCCAACCTGCTGCGGTACGGACCCTGGGCGGCGATCTTGATCACCGGTGTGGTGTGGGGCGTGTGGCACGCCCCGCTGACACTGCTCGGCTACAACTACGCGCTGCTCGGACCCTGGTCGGCGCTGATGTTCATCCCGTTCTGCATCGCCTTCGGTGCGATCCTGGCCTGGACACGCTGGTTCACCGGGAGCGTCTGGCCGGCCGTGGTCGGCCACGGCGTCTTCAACGGGTCGACCGGCCTGGTCCTGCTGCTCGGCGCTTCGGGGCAACAGGTCAACTTCGCCCTGGTCGGGCCGATCAGCGTGATCGGGATCGTCCTGTTCGCGATCATCGCCGCCCTGCTCTTCGCGGTCACCCGCCCCGGCGCCGGGGATGATCAACCGGAGCCTGTCGAAGTGCCGAACCACAACGTTCCCTGAGCCTGTCGAAGGGCAGGGCACATGTGGCTGACCACCCTTCGACAAGCTCAGGGAGCGTCGTCCTGGGACGCCTACCAGCCCACCTCGTCGCAGCCGCGATGATCACGCGGCTCGACCTGCAGGGTGGCGTGCGCGACGCCGTGCCGGTCCCGGAGCAGCGCCCGGGCCCGGTCCAGCACCGCGTGCGGATCGGCCGACTCGGCGGTGACGAGATGCGCGGTGGCGACGTTCATGCCCGAGGTGAGCGTCCACAGGTGCAGGTCGTGTACGTCGCCGACGCCGTCGATCGCGGCAAGATCACCGGCGACCTCGCCCGCATCCATCCCCTCCGGCACCTGCTGGCCGAGCACCGCGAACACCTGCCGGCCCAGCATCACGGCCCGTACGGCGACGAAGATCCCGATCGCGATCGCGATCGCGGTGTCCCAGAGCGGGCTGCCGGTGACCATGATCAGGATCCCGGCCGCGATCACGCCGACCGAGCCGGCGGTGTCGGCCAGCACCTCGAGATAGGCGCCGCGCACGCTCAGGCTCTCGGCCGAGCCGTTCCGCAGCAACAGCAGGGCGATCACGTTGATCACCAGGCCGATCACGCCGACCACCAGCATCGGGCCGGTCTGGATCGCCGTCGCCTCGCCGATCCTGCTGATCGCCTCGATCGTGACGTACACCGCGAGGCCGAGCATGATCACCACCGCCAGCAGCGACGCGAACACCTCCGCCCGGTACGAGCCGTAGCTGCGCCGGCCGGACCGGTCCGGCCGGGTCGCGATCCGGGTCGCGACCAGCGCAGCACCGAGCGTCACCACGTCCGCCGCCATGTGACCGGCGTCGGACAGCAGGGCCAGCGAGCCGGACCACAGGCCGGCCACCAGTTCGACGACGAAGAACGCCGCGATCAGGACGAAGGAGACCGCCAGCCGCCAGCGGTGCTTCCCGCCCGCGTGACCATGATCATGTCCCATGTCAGTGCTCCCGCTCCGGGTGAATGGCCTCGGTGTGCTCGCTGTGCGCGATGGCGACGTCGAGCAGCATCCGTACGTGGGCGTCGGCGAGCCGGTAGTACGCCAGCCGCCCCGCCCGCCGGGCCGTCACCACCCGATGCGCCCGGAGCAGCCGCAGCGCGTGCGAGGCCGCCGACTCGCTCTGCCCGGTGACCGCGGCCAGGTCCGAGACGCACAGTTCGCCGTCCAGCAGAGCGATCAGCAGCCGCAGCCGGCTCGGATCCGCCAACAGCCCGAAGATCTCGGCGGTATCCGCGATGTCCTCCGCCTCCGGCATCCGCTCCCGAACCTCCGCGACGTGAGCCTCGTCCACCAGATGCACACCTGAAGACCTGTTCATATGTCGAACCCTACCCCAATCCCGCCGACCAGTCACTAAAGCAGGCGTGGCGCCTGCCCTGAGCCTGTCGAAGGGCGACGTGTCGCTGCAGAAGAGCATCCGGTCGATCGAGATGAGGGGGAGCCGCAGGGATCTATCCGTGGCCGAGGGAGCAGGCCCGCAGCGCGCCGTCCCGCCGTTCCGACCGAACAGTTCCGGTGCGGGCCGGGCGGCCTACGATGTCGATCATCACGCTGTCCCCGGCGTACCGGGAGCCGCCGTCGCCGTACCTCCACCCATCGACCCGCAGAGGACCCGACCGATGAAGATCACCGCCGTCGAGACGTTCGTGATCACCAACCGCCGCATCCTGCTCAAGATCAGCACCGACACCGGGCACTACGGTTGGGGCGAGCCGACGCTCGAGGGCTGGGCCCGTCCGATCGAGGCGATCGTGGCGCAGATGGCCGACTACCTGGTCGGGCAGGACCCGCGCCGGATCACCCATCACTGGCAGGTGCTCGCCCGCGGCGGCTTCTACCGCGGCGGCCCGCTGTTCGGGTCGGCACTGGCCGGGATCGACCAGGCACTCTGGGACCTGAAAGGCCGCGCGCTCGGCGTACCGATCCACGAGCTGCTCGGCGGCGCGGTGCGGTCCAAGATCAGGATCTACGCCCACGCCGGCGGTCGGCCCGGTCACACCGGCAGCCCGGAGCGGGCCCGCATGCTGGTCGAGGCCGGCTACACGATGATCAAGGTCGCACCCGACGGCCAGGTCGGGTTCGTCGACACCGCCGACTACCTGGACCGGTTCGTCGCCGACGTCACCGAGCTGCGGGAGGCGATCGGCGGCGCGGTGGACTTCGGGATCGACCTGCACGGCCGGTTCTCGGTGCCGATGTCGCGCCGGGCCCTGCCGCTGATCGAGCACCTGGCGCCCGCGTTCGTGGAGGAGCCGCTCCGGCCCGAGCACTCCGAGTTGATCGGCTCCGTGGTGGACAGCACGTCGATCCCGATCGCGACCGGCGAGCGGCTCTACACCCGGACCGAGTTCCGCGCCGTGCTGGAGGCCGGCGTCGCCGTGGTTCAGCCCGACCTCTCGCACGCCGGCGGGATCTCGGAATCGTTCCGGATCGCCACCCAGGCAGAGATCTACGACGCGCAGCTGGCGCCGCACTGCCCGCTCGGACCGGTCGCCCTGGCCGCCTGCCTGCAGGTCGACACCGCGGTGCCGAACTTCCTGGCCCAGGAGACCGTGATCGAACTCCATGATCAACAACCCGGCCGCGGCCTGGAGTTGCTGACCAACCCGGAAGTGCTCGCCCCGGTCGACGGCTATCTGCCGGTGCTCACCGGGCCAGGCCTCGGCATCGAGATCGACGAGGACGCCGTCCGGGCCCAGGTCGCCACCGAGCCGCTGGCCCCGGGGTCGCCGACCTGGTTCTACCCGGCCGACGACAGCTTCGCCGAGTGGTGAGATGGAGGCCTACCCCGACCTCGCCGCGGACGAGCGCACCACACTGCGCCAGTTCCTTGATCACTACCGCGGGCGAGCCCTGCAGCGGGTGGAGCGGCTGACCGACGCGCAGGCGCGGCGGCGGGTCCTGCTCGCCACGGATCTGACGGCCGGCGGGATCCTCAAGCACCTGGCGCACATGGAGGACCACTGGTTCACCGCCCGGGTCGGCGGCGGCGAGCTCCCCGAACCGTGGGCGTCGGCGCCCCTGACCACTCAGCCGGACTGGGACTTCAGGTCCGCCGCCGACGACACGGTACGAGAGCTCGCCGACCTGTATCGGGCCGCCTGTGCCCGCAGCCGCGAGGTCACCGACCGGTTGCCGTCCCTGGACACGCTCGCTCCCAAGCCGTCCTTCGGCAAGGGCCCGGTCACCCTGCGCTGGGTCCTGGTGCACCTGCTGGAGGAGACGGCCTGCCATGTCGGCCACCTCGACCTGCTCACCGACGCGCTCGCTCAGGGTGAGAGCGGCTGATCGACCGGTCACAAGTGCAGCGACACGCCGCAAAAACCGCTGCTTTTGTGACTGGTCGGCGGGTTCTTAGAGGGGGCGGAGGACGAGGCCGGTTTTGAGTTTGGGGGTGAAGAAGGTCGATTTGGGGGGCATCAGCAGGTGTTCCCGGGCGGTGCGCTGGATCTCGGCGACCGAGACCGGGCGGATCAGGACGCCCGCTTCGGCCCGGCCGTCCCGGACGGCGGCGGTCACCTCCGCGAGCCCGTGCTGGTACGTCACCTCGTGCGGCACGTCGGCCAGCGCGGCTTCCAGCCAGGCTCCGTCCAGCTCCCGTACGTCTTCGAAGGCGCCGGGCAACGGGTCCAGCCGCCACGCCACGTCGCTCCCGACCAGCACCAGGTAGCCGTCGGCCTCCATCGCGGCGAGGGTCTCCGGGGTCGGCGCCGCGATCTCGCTGGTACGGAAGCGGCGACGCAAGGCGGCCAGCAGGTCGGCGGCGGAGATCCCCTGGTAGAGCCGGTGGATCGCCGCGACGCTGAGCTGATCGGCCACCAACTCGCCGACGTACGCCAGCGTCTGCTCGGCCGCCGTGTCGGTCCGGCCCGTCGCCGCCCGTACTTCGTCGCGATAGATCCGGCTCACCCCGTAGCGGTGGTGGCCGTCGGCGATCAGCACGTCGTCGGAGCCGACCAGCTCGGCGATCGCGGCCACCCGGGCCGGGTCGGCGACCCGTTCCACGACGTGCTCCACGCCCTCGTCGCTCACCTTGCCGACCGGCTCGCCGGGCTCGGCCAGCAGCGCGGTCAGGCCGGACGCCAGGGCGAGACCCCAGACCGGCGAGAGGTTGGCCCGGGTGGCCCGGGTCAGATCGAGCCGGTCGGTGGACGCCTTCGGCGTGGTCCGTTCGTGCGGCAGCACCCCGCCGGCCCCCTCGTCGACGACCTCGAGCCCGCCGATCACCCCGGCCAGATCGCGCGGCACGCCGGCCGCGTCGGTGAACCGCACCCGGTAGATCGTGAACGTCGGCCCGGCATCGGCGACCAGGATCCCGGTCCGCTGCCACCGCTCGAGCAAGCGGCCGGACCGGGCATAGCCGTCGGGGCCGGAGGGCACGTCCAGGTGCACGATGTTGTGCTCGGAGCGCTGCCGGAAGGTCTCGGCGTCGGCCTCGGACAGCACGTCGTACGGTGGCGCGACGAGCGCGTCCAGGTCGTCGGTGGCGGCATAGCGCAGGGCGGCGAAGGGCACGAAGGCGGGCACCGCCCCAGCCTGCCAGACGAGACCGAAACACCGCTGTCATCGCGATAGGCCATGATGGGGTGTGTGTTCCTGATGCGCGTGTCCCTGCCCGACCGACCCGGTTCGCTGGGTGCCGTCGCGTCGGCGTTGGGCACGGTCGGCGCCGACATCAATGCGGTGGAGATCGTCGACAAGACCGGCGAGGTCGTCATCGACGACTTCATCGTCGACCTGCCGAACGGGCAACTGCCGGAGACGCTGGTGACCGCCTGCGAGGTGCTGGACGGAGTCCGCGTCGAATGGATCTCCCGCTACCCGGAGGGCGGCGGGCTGCAGTCCGACCTCGAGGCGCTGGAACGGATGACGGCCGACCCGAAGCAGGCCGCGGAGACGCTGGCCTCGATGTGCCCGGTGGTGTTCCGGTCCCATTGGGCGACGCTGCTGGACGTCGCCGCCGACCCGCCGCGGGCGATCTACTCGACCACGCTGGCGCCGGACTTCGGCGACCGGCCGCCGGACTCGCTGGCGCCGTTCCACGAGACCCGCCGGGTCGATCTGCCGGCCGGTTGGCTGCCGGGCTGGGGTGACTCCACGGTCGTGATCACGCCGGTCGCGGACGATCGGGTGATCATCATCGGCCGGCTCGGCGGCCCGCCGTTCCTGGATTCGGAGATCGCCCGGCTGAACCATCTCGCCGCGCTCGTCAAGTAGGTGCGGTCCCGAGCGCTACCGTACGCTTCGTGCACCTCGGCTGGCCGGAACTCCTCGCGCTGCTGACCTCGCTCGCGTTCGGCGTCGTCTCGGCCATCGTCCCGATCGCCAATGCCGAGGCGTACGTGATCGCGTCGCAGGTCACTGCCGTCGCCGGCCCGCTCCCGGTCGCGGTCGGCGTGGGCCTCGGCCAGTCGGCCGGCAAGCTGCTGCTGTTCATCGCCGTCCGGCGCGGTCGCGACTTCTGGTTCGTCCGCCGCCAACACCATGATCAACAACCGGTCGGGCCGGTCCGGACCAGGATCCGGGCCTTCCTCGCCCGGCTGCTGGAACTGGTCGGGACCAACCGCTGGGGACTGCCGATCGTCGCCCTGGCGGCGGTGGTCGGGATTCCGCCGCTCTACGCCGTTTCCCTGGTCGCCGGCGCCAGCCGGATGGGTGCCCTCTGGTTCTGGCTCGTCGTCGCCGCCGGCCGGGTCACCCGGTTCGTGCTAGTCGCGCTCGGCGTCGGCTGGTTACCGTTCTGGTGATCATGACCGACCACGATCCGGTACGGGAGCCCTGGCGGCTCCGTGACGCCGCCCAGCTGGCCGCGCTGCGCCGGGCCCGGGACCTGGTGGACCGCCACTACGCCGAGCCGCTGGACCTGGACGACCTCGCCGCGGCGGCCGGCTACTCCCGGTTCCACTTCGCCCGGGCCTTCCGAGCGGCGTACGGCGAGACGCCGGCCCGCTATCTCACCCGGCGCCGGATCGAACGGGCCGCCGAACTGCTCCGCTGGGTCAACCTCACCGTGACCGAGGTCTGCCACCTGGTCGGGTTCAGCAGCCTGGGCTCGTTCAGCAGCGCCTTCACGGACTTCGTGGGCACCTCCCCGGCCCGGTTCCAGGCCGACGCCCACCGGAGCGGTCGACCGCCGATCCCGGGCTGCTACGTGCTGATGTACGGGCGACCGCAGAAGAGAGCAAGCTCGGAGAAGCCCGAACCGCCGCCACCTCAGTAGCGTCGGGAGCGACCCGAAAGGAGCCTTCCATGATCACCAAACTGGGTGTCGCCAGCATCTACGTCACCGACTACGACCAGGCCAAGGAGTTCTTCGTCGGCAAGCTCGGCTTCACCGAGCGGTTCGACGTCAAGCTGGACAACGGCTACCGCTGGTGCACCGTCGCCCCGCCGGGCGCGCCGGACTTCCAGCTCAACCTGACCGTGCCCGGGCCGCCGATGCACGACGAGGAGACGACGGCGGCGATCCGGATGCTGCTGGCCAAGGGCGCGCTCAGCGGCGGCGCCTGGAACACCGACGACTGCCGGGCCACCCATCGCGAGTTCACCGCCCGCGGCGTCGAGTTCCTGCAGGAGCCGCAGGACCGCCCGTACGGTGTCGAGGCGGTGTTCCGGGACCCGTTCGGGAACTGGTACAGCCTGAACGAGACCAACGATCTCGCCGACAACGCCGACGAGATCAGCCGGCACTACGAGCCGGGCGACACCGCCGGCTGAGTTCCGGCGCTGTCCCCAGTCACGGCGCGGATCCGCGAGCGAGCGGGCCGCGCCGTTTCTGCTGTCCAGCTGGTGAAACGATTAACGCTGAAGGTCGCTGCGATTTCGCATCGATCCAGCGTCGCCGTTGACAAACATCTGATCATTTGCCCATGATGAGCGCAGCCACCGCAGGCTTACTGGGAGGAATGACCCTGGTTCATCGGATGCATCGTCGCTCACCGAACGAAGCGACGGCTTGGCCACAGACACCGATCCCTCCAACGACCACGAGGGATGCGAGCTCGCCGGCCCCAGCCCAATCAGACACCGACCATCAGGACGCAGGAGGGGGAATCCGCTGATGAGTGTCCTCGCGACCCGCCGGCCCAGAGAACGCATTCAGTCGCGACGGATCAAGGAGCCCAAGTCCGACCACGCGTTCTTGATCATCAACTACGGGGTGCTGGCGCTGTTCTGCCTCTCCGTGCTCTACCCGTTGATCTTCGTGCTGAGCGCGTCGGTCAGCTCGGCGTCGGCGATCAACTCGGGCCAGGTCATCCTCTGGCCGGTCGGCTTCAACATCGACGCCTACGTCGACATCTTCCGCTCCCCCGAACTGTTCGGCGGCCTGCTGAACTCGCTGTTCTACGCGGTGGCCGGCGCGCTGATCGGCACCGCGATCACGATCTTGGCCGCCTATCCGCTGTCCCGGGACGACCTGCCGTTCCGCCGGCCGCTGACGTTCTTCTTCCTGATCCCGACGATGTTCAGCGCCGGGATCATCCCGAACTACATCGTGGTCCGCCAGCTCGGCCTGCTGGACACCCGCTGGGCGATCATCCTCCCGGGCGCGATGGCGATCTTCAACATGATCGTCACCCGGACCTTCTACCAGATCAACATCCCGAAGGAGCTGCTCGAGGCCTCCCGGGTCGACGGCGCCAGCGACTTCCGGTTCTTCTTCCAGGTGGCGCTGCCGCTGAGCAAGCCGATCATCGCGGTGAACCTGTTGTTCTACGGCGTGACGCAGTGGAACAGCTGGTTCAGCGCCTTCCTCTACCTGACCAACTCCGACCTCTATCCACTGCAGTTGGTGCTGCGCAACATCCTGGCCAAGAGCGCGCCAGACCCGGCCCAGCTGTCCGGCGTGGACGTCCAGGAGCTGATCCGGAACCGGGAACTGTTCGACAAGCTCAAGTACGCGGTGATCGTGGTCGCCATGCTGCCGCCGCTGATCGTCTACCCGTTCGTCCAGAAGCACTTCGTCAAGGGTGCGCTCATCGGATCGCTGAAGTGAGGCCGCGATGACTGCAACGACGACCCCCACCACCCGGCCGGCCGCGGAGCCGGAGCGGACCGAGAAGCCGAAGACCAAGCTGTCGCTCCGGCTGCGCCGGTCCTGGCAGCTGTACGTCCTGCTGATCCCGCCGACGATCTATGCGTTGATCTTCCTCTGGTGGCCGCTGTACGGCCTGCAGATGGCGTTCAAGAACTTCAGCGTGGTCAAGGGCATCGAGGGCAGCCCCTGGGTCGGGTTCAAATACATCGAGCAGTTCGTCACCTCGTACCAGTTCTGGCCGATCCTCAGCAATACGTTGATCTTGAACTTCTACCAGCTGATCGCCCTGTTCCCGTTGCCGGTGATCTTGGCCCTGCTGGTGAACACGGTACGCAGCGTCAAGTACCAGCGGGTCGTGCAGATGATCACCTACGCGCCGCACTTCATCTCGACGGTGGTCGTGGTCGGCATCATCATCATGCTGTTCGACCCGTCCGGCGGCGTGATCAACCAGGCCATCGCGACGTTCGGCGGCCAGCCTGTGGACTTCCTCAGCTCGGGCGCGTTCCGGCACACCTACGTCTGGTCCGATGCCTGGCAGACGCTCGGCTTCTCGGCGATCATCTACCTCGCCGCGTTGACCGGGGTCGACCCGCAGCTGCACGAAGCCGCCAAGGTGGACGGGGCCAACCTGCTCCGCCGGATCTGGCACATCGACCTGCCGGCCGTCGTCCCGGTCATGATCACCTTGCTGATCCTCAACATGGGCAACATGCTCAACACCGGGTTCGAGAAGGTCCTGCTGATGCAGAACCCGCTGAACCAGTCGGTCTCGGAGGTGATCGACACCTACTCGTACCGGATCGGCTTCGCGACCATCCCGCAGTTCTCGTACGCGACCGCGATCGGGCTGTTCAAGTCCGTGATCGGCGTGATCTTGCTCGTCGTCGCCAACTGGCTCGCCCGGCGAGTCGCGAAGCAGAGCCTCTTCTAGTCCGTCAGTACATCGTCAACACAGGGGTGTCGATCATGCAATCCAAGGAATTCAAGCCACTGCAGCTGGACCGGCGCGCGTTCGTCCGGGCCGCCGGGATCGGCGCCGCCGGTCTTGCCGTGCCCGGGGCCCTGGCCGCCTGCTCCACCGAGGGCAGCGGACCGGAGAAGCCCGAGGGCATCGAGAACGTCGAGCAGAAGCAGCTCGGCGCGGAAACGCCCGGGGTGATCTACCCGGACGGCTACGTCGGTCCGCGGGCGAGCCAGAAGGAGCCGTTCGGCGACCCGTCGAAGTCGTTCAAGGTGGTGGTCCAGGTCGACGCCGAGGATGTCGGCGACTGGTCCACCAACAAGTTCTCCGCCTGGCTGGAGAAGCGGACCGGCGTCAAGATCGAGTTCGTCCAGGTCATGGTGACCGGCACCGACGGCAGCGTCGACATGACCAAGATCAACGCGATGCTGGCCTCGAACGAGTTGCCGGACGCGTTCCTCAACATCCCGTTCACCAGCGACCAGGTCTCGCTGTACGGCCAGCAGGGTCTGTTCGTCGCCCTGCAGGACTACATCGAGACCTACGCCCCCGAGGCCCGGCGGATGCGCCAGGAGTATCCGGACTTCGACGCGCTGAACCGGGCCCAGGACGGCAACACGTACTGGTTCCGCGGGATCAACGATTGCTTCCACTGCCGGGTCTCCCCCGGCCGGGCCTTCGTCAACCAGAAGTACCTCGACGCGGTCGGCGCCAAGATCCCGACCACCACCGAGGAGCTCCGTACCGTCCTGAAGGCGTTGAAGGACAACGACCCGACGCCGGGCAAGAACATCATCCCGTTCGGCGCCTCGCTGACCAACCCGCTCGACCGGTTCGTCATGAACGCGTTCCTCTACAACCCCGGCGGCGACCGCAACGGTGGCTGGCTGCGGCTGAACGACGGCAAGGTCGAGTTCGTCGCGGACAAGCCGGAGTGGCGCGAGGGCCTGCGTTTCCTGCGCACCCTGTACGACGACGGCACGCTGCCGAAGACGTCGTTCACGATGCCCCAGGAAGCACTGCTCAAGGCGGGCAACACGGGCCGGTTCGGCGTCATGCGCGGCTACTGGTGGGGCAGCTTCATGGACCTCGAGTACAAGGAGGACGCGCTCTGGCACGACTATGTGCCGGTGCCGCCGCTGAAGGGACCGGGCGGGGTCCAGTACGCGGCCTGGGACCACTACGGCTACGCGTCCGGCAACCTCGTGATCACCAGCAAGTGCAGCAACCCGGAGATCCTGGTCCAGTGGGCCGACGCCCAGATGGAGCTGGAGGCGGTCATGGGCGCCTACGGCGGCATCAAGGACGACAACTGGGGCTGGGCCAAGGAGGGCGACACGGCGATCAACGGCAAGCAGGCCGTCTGGTACTCGGTCGAGTTCCCGGCACCGACGGGCACGTCCTGGGATCAGCACTCGGTCATGTACCGCTCGAACGACTTCCGGCTCGGCCAGTGGGTCGACCCGAAGCAGCCGACGTTCGAGAAGGACCTCTACGAGGCGAGCCTGGTCTACGAGCCGCACCAGCAGCCGAAGGAGATGCAGCTGCCGCCGCTGCTGTTCGACGAGTCGAGTGCCGCCCAGAAGGCGGACACCGCGGCCGCGATCGAGCTCGCCGTCAAGGAGCACCTGGCGAAGTTCAGCACCGGCGAGCTCGATGTCAACGACGACGCCGCCTGGGACGCGTACGTGGCCAAGTTCGAGACCATGGGGATGCCGGCCTACCTCGAGATCTACCAGCAGGCGTACGATAACCGGCCCAAGTAGGCCACGCCGGAATCGGACGGGGAGCGGCCATGAGCGACGAGGGTTGGCGCGAGTTCCTGGCCGCGGACGGGGTGGCCGACTGGGTCGTGCTGCACGGCGGAGCGACCGCGGCCTTCCGCGTTGCGTCGCTCGGCGCGGCCGCCCACCTCGTCGCGGCGCTCTCCGACGTCCCGGGGCTGGCCGGCTCCGGGACGGTGCTCACGATCACCGACGGCCGGGTCACGGTGCGGTTGACCCGTGACCTGTGGCTGTTGGGCCGGCACCAGTGAAACTGGCCCGGCAGGTCTCGGCGGTCGCGCGGGCCCATGGCGCCGTCGCCGACCGGGCCGCGGTGCACGAGGTCCAGTTCGCGATCGCCGCGAAGCCCGACACGATCGACGTCGGGTTCTGGCGTGCGGTGCTCGGCTACGCCCCGATGTCCGACGACAACGCCGTGGACCCGCTGGGACACGGGTCGACGGTGTGGCTGCAGCCCCTCGACGAGGCCAAGCCACTGCGGCACGCCATGCACGTCGACGTGTCGCTGGCTCGCGAGCAGGCCGAGGAACGGTTCGCGGCCGCCGTCGCGGCCGGCGGCCGGGTCGTCGAGGACAACGGACCCGCGTCGTGGCTGCTCGCGGACCGGGCCGGCAACAAGGTGTGCCTGACCGCGTGGCCTGACGGCGCGTAGCCGGCGCTCAGCGGAACTATTCGCCCTCTGGGCGGCCGATCCCGAAGCCGATGTCGCCGGTCATCACGTAGTAGACGTACCAACCCAGCAGGAAGCAGGCCAGCATCGCGCCGAACAGGGCGAGGCTGACCCAGATCCGCATCCGCTTCTTCGACTTCGTGCTGGGCACCTTCTCCGGCCCCCACTCGCCTACGTTGGGCTGCACCCGCGGCGGAGCCTGCCCGTTCAGGTTCAGGTTGGAGAAGATCTTCGGCACGACGACCACCTTAGCCAACGGCGGCTCGGAACTCGGCGAGCCAGGGGTCGGTGGCGAAGCGGTCCGGCGGGCCGACCCGGTCGATGCTCACCGGCTCCAGGCCGTGCTCGGTGAAGCGGTCGATGTCGGCCCGGTACAACGGCCACGGCGGACCCTTGACCTCGCCCTCGTCCAGCGCGGACGCCACCACGACGAGGGTCCCGCCGGGCGCGACCAGGCTCGCGACGGCCGCGGTCGCGTCGGCCCGGCGGTCCGGCGGGATCGACTGGATGGTCAGGCTCTCGAAGACAAGGTCGAAGGCGCGCAGCCATTCGGCCGGCAGGGCGAGCAGGTCGGCGACCCGGAGGTCGATTCCGGTGTCGCCGTGCCGGCGGCGGGCCTCGGCGACCGCTTCGGGCACGAAGTCGAAGCCGGTGGTACGGAAACCCAGCGAGGCCAGGTGGGCCGCGTCGCGACCGTACCCGCAACCGACGACGACGGCGGACTTCCCGGCACCGTCGACGGGCCGGCGCTCCAGCCAGTGCCGGAGGTGCGAGTGCGGGCCCTCGTGGTCCCACGGCACGGCCGCACCGCCCCGCTCCGCGGCCGCGTACATCTCGCTGAACCTGTCTCTCGGATCGGACACGGTCACTCCTCGCCGACCCGGGCCACCTCGGCGGCCGCCTCGGGCCCGTTGTGCAGCAGCACCTCGAAGCCCTCAGCGTCCAGGATCGGCACCTTCAGCGTGACCGCCTTGTCGTACTTGGATCCCTGCGATTCACCGACCACGACGAAGGAGGTCTTCTTCGACACGGAACCGCTGACCTTGCCGCCGCGGCTTGTGATCGCCTCGGCCGCCGAGTCGCGGGTGTAGCCGGGGATCGAGCCGGTCACGACGAACGAGTGCCCGGCCAGCGTCTGGTCCCGCTCCTCCCCCGGCTCGTCGGCCATCACACAGCCGGCGGCCAGCCACTTCTCGACGATCTCCCGCCGCCACGGTTCGGCGAAGTGCTCCCGGATCGCCGTGACCAGGGTCGGGCCGATCCCCTCGACGTCGGCGAGCTGCTCCTCGGACGCCTCCATCAGTGCCTGGATGCTGCCGAACGCGGCCGCCAGGTCGGGGGCGACACCGGGGCCGACGTGCCGGATCGACAGGGCGACCAGGAACTTCGCCAGCGGCCGGGTCTTGGCCTCCTCCAGGTTGGCCAGCAGCTTGCGCCCGTTCGCCGACAGCGCGCCAGCCTTGGTGGTGAAGAACTCGCTCTGCAGCAGCCCTTCCTCGGTCAGTCCGAACAGGTCGCCCTCGTCGCCGATCAGGCCGGCGTCCAGCAGCGCCTGGCCGGACTGGTAGCCGAGCACCTCGATGTCCAGCGCGGCCCGCCCGGACAGGTGGAACAGCCGCTCCCGCAACTGGGCCGGGCAGGACCGGGTGTTCGGGCAGCGGATGTCCGCATCGCCCTCCTTCTCGTACGCCAGCGCGGTGCCGCACTCCGGGCAGTGGGTCGGCATCTCGAACGCCCGCTCGTCGCCGGTACGAAGATCGACAACCGGGCCGACGATCTCGGGGATCACGTCGCCGGCCTTGCGCAGCACCACCGTGTCGCCGATCAGCACGCCCTTGCGGACCACCTCGGACGCGTTGTGCAGGGTCGCCATCGCCACGGTCGACCCGGCCACCTTGACCGGCTCCATCACTCCGTACGGCGTGACCCGGCCGGTCCGGCCGACGTTGACCCGGATGTCGATCAACTTCGTGTTGACCTCCTCCGGCGGGTACTTGAACGCAATCGCCCAGCGCGGCGCCCGCGACGTGGACCCGAGTTGATCTTGGACCGAGCGCAGGTCGAGCTTGATCACGATGCCGTCGATCTCGTGCTCGACCGAGTGCCGGTGCTCGCCGAAGTGGTTGATCACCTGCCAGACCTCGTCCAGGTCATGGCAGAGCTTGGCGTGCGCGCTGACCGGGAGGCCCCAGGCCTTCAGCGCCGGATAGACCTCGGACAGCCGCTCCACCGCGAACCCCTCGGTGGCACCGAGACCGTGCGCAACGAAGCCGAGCCGGCGGGACGCGGTGATCTTGGGGTCCTTCTGCCGCAGCGACCCGGCCGCGGCGTTGCGCGGGTTGGCGAACGGCGCCTTGCCGTCGGCGACCAGGTGCTCGTTCAGCGCCGCGAAGTCCTCCACCGCGAAGAACACCTCGCCGCGGACCTCGAGCAGATCCGGCACGTCCTTCCCGGACAGCCGCCCCGGCACCGTGTCGATGGTCCGGACGTTGGCGGTGACGTCCTCACCGACCCGGCCGTCGCCGCGGGTGGCGGCCCGGACCAGCCGGCCCTTCTCGTACACCAGATCGATGGCCAGCCCGTCCACCTTCAGCTCGCAGAGGAACCCGGACTTGGTGATCTGCTGCTCGCCCAGCTCCCGGATCGCCCGCTGCGCCCAGCGATCCAGCTCCTCGGCGGAGAACGCGTTGTCCAGGCTCATCAGCGGCTGCAGGTGCTGCACCGGCGTGAACGTCGTCGACGGCGGCCCGCCGACCTGCTGACTCGGCGAGTCCGGCGTCCGCAGCGACGGGAACCGGTCCTCCAGCCCGTTCAGCTCCCGCATCATCGCGTCGAACTCGGCGTCGGAGATCGTCGGCGCGTCCAGCACGTGGTAGCGCCAGCGCGCCTCGTTCAACGCCTCGGCCAGATCGGCGTGCCGATCCCTGGACTTCGGGTCCGGGTCGTCCAGGTCGACATCGATCTTCGCGGTGTCCGGCAGATCCTCTTCACTCATCCGTGCCACGAGCGAAACAGTAGTGTGCCGAGCCGACATCGGCCCTCGTTTCGCCGCCATACTGGCTTGGAGGGTGGCACTGCGCCGGCACCGGAAAGCGACCTGACCATGTCCGCGAAGGATGTCCTCGGGCGGGAGGACCCCCGAATCGCGTCCGACGAGGACGGGTCCGGGCGCGCCGCCGCCCGCGGGCCCTGGCTCATGGTCGGACTCGCGCTGCTGCTCGGCACGAGCCTCGTCGTGGCCGCGCTGGACTGGTCCGGGCGCACCCTCGAAATGCGGCTGGCCACCGCGACGGTGCCGGCCCTGTTCGTGGTGGCGCTGGTCTGGCTGGCCGCCCGGACCGCCGCGCCCGAGCTCCGGTCCCGAATCACCCTGATCACGACGTTCCTGGTCGGCGGCGCGACGCTGCTGCTGGTGATCGCCCCGCTGGCGCTGCCGCAGCTGGGGCCGCGCGGCTCCGGGCTGCGGTGGGTGGCCGGGGCCGACGGAGCGGGGACCCGACCGCTGACCGTCGTCGGGGACACCGCGGTGCTGGCCGGCGAGGGGCGACTGGTGTTCCTGCGCGTCGGCGACGGGTCGCTCATCGCCGACATACCCATCGAGCGGTCGGCCGTGGCCACCGCCGTCGGCGACGGGATCCTGGTCCGGACCACCGCCGGCTTCCTGCGGTACGACCTCGCCGGCCGACCGACCTGGCCGAGCCCGGTCGACAGCCACCGGATCCTCGCCTACGACGAGGGTGTCGTCGCGCTCGCCTTCTGCGCCGGCGGCGACTGCCGGGTCGAGGGCCGGGCCGCCACCGGTGAGCGGACCTGGCAGCTCGAGGTGCCGTACGTGGCCCTGCACCGGCCCGACATCGCCGAGTACGCCTCGACCGGGCTGCCGAGCCAGCTCGCCGTCCGGACCACCGACGGTCCCGCCGAATCGCCCCACTGGGAGCTCCGCTCGGCCACCGGCGAACCCGCTGGAACCCTTGAGGGCAAGGCGATCCGGCTGATCGACGGGGCGGCGATCACGCTGGGCGGCGACGATCTCGGGCCTTGCATCGTGCGGCTCCAGAACGGGCCGACCGAGGCCGTCGACTGCGTCAGCCCGTGGTCGATCCGGGTCCGGAACGGGTTGCTGATCGTCGAGCAGCCGCACGGCTACGTCTCCGTCGTCCGGCCCGGCCCAGTGATCGGCGGCGGCGAGCCGTTCGAGACCGCGACGGCCCTCGGCCGGACCCCGGACAGCGACCTCGGCCAGCACGGCCGGGCCCGGCTGACCGGCGACGTGCTGGAGGGCTGGCCCTGGACCCCGTTCGTCCGAACCGGCGCCCCGCCCGCCTGGCGGACTGCCCCACTGCCGGTCGCCGGCCCGACCCGGCCCGTGGTCAGCGTCGTCGGCTCGACCGTTGTGGTGCTCGGCGACGCGCCGCCCGGACCGTTCGGCACGCTGGGCGAGGAGTCCACTCTGCTCGCGTACGACCTCGCGGACGGCACCGAGCTGGCCCGGCTCCGGCTCCCGCGGGTGGCACCGGACGCGCTGCCCGGCCGCGTCGTGCCGGCCGGTGACAGGCGGGTCCTGGTCGTCCTGCCCGGCCGGCCGCCGCTGCTGATCGGCACCGGTTAGCTACGCTCCTGCGGTGGCACGAGTGCTGGTGACCGGGATGTCCGGGGCGGGGAAGACCACGCTGCTGGACGCCGTCGCCGAGCGGGGCTTCCGTACCGTCGACACCGACTACGACGACTGGGTGCTGCCCGACGGGTTGTGGGACGAGCCGCGGATGAGCGCCCTGCTCGCCGAACATTCCACGGTCGCGGTCAGCGGCACGGTCGAGAACCAGGGTCGGTTCTACGACCGGTTCGAGCACGTGATCTATCTCCGGGTGCCGCTGCCCGTGCTCCTGGAGCGGGTACGGACACGGACCAACAACCCGTACGGCAGGACGGCCGAGCAGCAGGCCGACATCGCGCGCTACGTCGCCGAGGTCGAACCGCTGATCCTGCCCGGGGCTTCGCTCGAGCTGGACGGCCGGCTGCCGGTCGCGGCCCTGGCCGACCGGGTCGGGGAGTGCCTGCGTTCGGGCTAGCCGGCGTCAGCGCGGCAGTTCGTCGGCCACGATGCCGGCGGCGGTACGGACCGAGCGCAGGATCGCCAGCGCGTCGGCCGGGGTGGCACCGGCCAGCCCGCAGGCGGGCGTGATCGCGAGCCGGGTCGTGGCCGGGTCCAGAGCAAGATCGCGAACCGGCCCGAGCACGCGCTCGGCCACCGCGTCCGGTCCGATCACCCGGTCGGTCGGCGCCGCGCCGATGCCGAACCAGAGGCCCTGTTCCAGGGCCGGCCCGATACCGTCCCAGTCGGCTGGCCGGAGCTGATCCAGGTCGAGGCCGAGGCTGTGCAGGCCGGTGCCCGCCAGCAGCGGGATCGGCGCCCCGGCGGCACAGCAGTGAACCACCACGGGCGTCGGGTCGAGCCGACGGACGACGTGGGTCAGGGTCTCGCTCAGCTCCGGATCGTCGATCGGCCGGTGGGTGGCGTACCCGCTCGCCGTCGGGACCCGGCCCTGGTGCACCGCCGGCAGCAGCGGCTCGTCGAGCTGGATGATCAGGCGCAGGTCCGGCAACCGCCGGTTCAGCTCGCTGATCAACTCGGCCAGGCCCTCGGCGAGCGACTGGCCGAGATCGCGGCGGGCGCCGCGATCGGCCAGGACCAGCCCGCCGCGCTGGCGTTCGATCGAAGCGGCCAGCGTCCACGGCCCGGCGAAGCCGATCTTGAAACAGCCGGCGTAGCCCTGCGCCTGCTCCTCCAGCAGATCAAGATCATCACGGAACAACGCGACCGCCCGGCGATGATCGAGTCCGAGCCCGTCGGTCAGCCGCCAGCCCGAGGGCTGCAGGTCGACGGTCAGGTCGGCCAGCTGTCCGGCGCCGCGGCCGATCAGCCCGGCGGCTGCGCCGCGGGCCGGAAGCTCAGGCAGATAAGGGAGTTCCGGGCACTCGTCGAAGGTGATCTTGATCGCCTCGACGATGTCGGTGCCGGGCCAGGAGCCGACTCCGGTGTGGACGACGGTCTGCTCGAGGGTCATGCCGGACCGGGCACGGCAGTCATGGTGTCGGTCGTCGCGCGGTCGATCGTGGCACTGGCGATCACCCGGCTGCCGTCGTAGATCACCAGGGCCTGGCCCGGGGCGATCCCGGTCGCCGGCTGGTCCAGCACCGCCCGGCAGCCGTCGTCGTCCATGATCACTTCGGCCGGCAGGGCCGCGCCGTGAGCCCGTACCTGCACCTCGGCCCGGCGCCGCTCACCGGACCAGCCCAGTCGGCTCGGCCGGATCCCGACGATCTCGCCGACCTCGAGCGACTCCCGCGGGCCGACCGTGACCGTGTTGGTGACCGGCGAGATGTCCAGCACGTAGCGGGGCTTGCCGTCGCCGGCCGGATCGCCCAACTTCAGCCCGCGCCGCTGGCCGATGGTGAACCGGTGGCTGCCGGCGTGCTCACCCAGCCGGGTTCCGGACTCGTCGACGATCGCGCCCGGCCGCTCGCCGAGCCGCCGCTCCAGGAAACCCGCGGTGTCGCCGTCCGGGATGAAGCAGATGTCGTGGCTGTCGGGCTTGTCCGCGACCGCCAGGCCGCGCCGCGCCGCCTCGGCCCGGACCTCGGCCTTCACCGACGTGCCGAGCGGGAAGTACGACCGCTTGAGCTGATCCGGTGTCAGCACCCCGAGCACGTAGCTCTGGTCCTTCTCCGCGTCCGCCGCGCGATGCAACTCGATGGCGTCGTCGGTGCGCACCAGCCGGGCGTAGTGCCCGGTGCACACGGCGTCGTAGCCGAGCGCGATCCCCCGGTCCAGCACCGCCGAGAACTTGATCTTCTCGTTGCAGCGCAAGCACGGATTCGGGGTCCGGCCCGCCGCGTACTCGGCGACGAAATCGTCCACGACGTCGGCCGCGAACCGGTCCGAGAGATCCCAGACATAGAAGGGAATCCCGAGCACGTCGGCGGCCCGCCGGGCATCGTGGGAGTCCTCCCGCGAGCAGCACCCGCGGGCTCCGGACCGGAACGACTGCGGATTCTTGGACAGCGCGAGATGAACACCGGTCACGTCGTGCCCGGCGTCGACCGCGCGCGCCGCGGCCACCGCCGAATCGACGCCGCCGGACATCGCTGCCAAGACCTTCATCGTCAACACCTTCGAGAGATTCCCTGGACCGCCCGAGTCTAATCCGTCGCGGCACCAGCACCTGACCGGACCACGGACCGCAGCTAAGCGTGCCCTCGTACAGCCTTATCCGATTGAAACCTTGCAGGCACCCGGCGAGGATGTCGGCCATGGCGTCGAGCGCGACACGGGACGGATCATCGTTCATCGGCGCAGACGGCCACCTTCGGAATGATCCGGAAGCTGTCGCCCTCGTTCATCATCGAGCTCGTGCTGAACCTGCGTTGCGCGGCCTGGCTGACCTCGAGTTCTTCGGGGCCGAATGGGGCTCGAGCGGCCTCCATTTCGCCGGAAAGTGGAGAGCTTCGGGTGCCGACGTGATCTTGAAGGTCGGCGTGTCGCCAGCTCAACGCTGGTGGACGGAGACCATCGCCAAGGAAGACCCGAGCCTTGCGCCGATGCTGTTCGCGAGCGGGAGTCGACTCGGCGATATCGACTTGGGTTGGATCCTGGCGGAGCGGCTGCCTGGCGGTCTCCATCCAGGCTGGTGCGGGCTCGAGTTCGGGATGTTGATGGCGGCCGGCGCCCGCTTCCACCGCTTGGCCCGCAATCACCCGACCGGGCCCCACTCCGTCGTGACAGTCGATGACGTCGCCGGCTGGATTCGCTCCGCAATGGTGCGCGGCGCGCCCGGACCAGCAGCATCCATGCTCGACCGCCTCGATCAAGATTGGACGTTCGTCTGTGATGTTTGCCCGCCGGAGATCTGTCACGGTGACCTCCACATGGCCAACGTCCTCATGCGCACGCCAGCACCGCAGCTCAGTGACGCGGTCTTGATCGACTTCGAACCAAGCTTGATGCCCTGGGCGTTCGAAGCCGCCTATTGCCAGGTCCTGAATTCCGATCCGGACCGCGTCGGCTGGCAGGGACTCGTACCACTCATGGGTGTGCGACGCGCCGCTCTCGGGCTGCAAACGATCAGCGGCACCGACCTGAAGCGTGTCGAGGCCATCGCTCTCGGGTGGTACGCACTACGGATGTGGTCGATCCTCGGACCGGATACGGATCCATCCTGGCGTCTCCCATCGGTCTGGCGTGCCGCAACCGACAGCTACGTCACTCAAGCAATCCGCTCATGACGAACGATGTGAGCCAGGATTGGCCCGTGGGCACTGTTGAACGGCGAGCCGTGCTGGCCGCAACCGTGCATGATCGAGGAGGGAATCTCCTCGAAGGCCTCCGGAGGTTGGCGACACCGCTGCGCGAGGTCTTCGCCGGGTTCGGTGTGCTCGCGACGACAAGGACAGCGCCAGCTGTTGTGTCATTCCTCGAAGTTGATCTTGGCGCGAACGTCGTCCGCGATCGACCATCGGACGAGCACGTCGGGGCACATCGCCGAGAAGCGGTTCGGCTGGCGCTCGAGTTCAAGCCGTCGATCGTGCTGTACTCGGACCTCGATCACGTGATGCGCTGGATTGAGGCCGACCGGGCCGAGCTCGAACAGCATCTTGAGGTGCTGCCCGCAGACTTCCTCGTGATCGGTCGGACCGAAGATGCCAGGAGTGCGTGTCCGAGACGGCTGCGCCTAACCGAGGCCATCGTCAACCACATCTATGAGCTCACCACCGGCCGGGCGTGGGACCTGATGTTCGCCTTCCGGGCGATGTCGCCAGCCGCCGCCCTCGCCATCGTCGAGCACGGCACCGAGAACTCGATCGCCAGCGACATCGAGTGGCCAATGCTCGCCGAGCAACGAGGTTTGAGCATCGCCTATCGTGAAGCGAACGGGCTGTCGTATCGAATTGTCGAGGATTTCGACGACGAAGCGGATCGCCACGACACGGATCCGATTGCGTGGGTGACGAGGGTGGAGATCGCGAACCGGCACGCACAGGCGCTCAAGCCGGTGTGCGTTCCGAGGAGCACCGCGACCACCCAGTAGGTCAGTGGGCGGTCGCGGCCCAGAGGGAGTGGGCGGCCGGTCCGTCACCAAGATCATGGGTGCCGGTACGGTTCGTCACGTACACGTGGCCGTGTGGGGATCGGAAGATCATCGTGGTCGGGTCCGGTCTCCGCCGCGACCAACCGCCATGGGTGACCGCCCGGGTGCGCCGTGAGGCGCTTGTTGATCGAGTGGAGGTGAGAGGCCTGCACCGTGGTTCTGTCGCAGCAGGACTGCGAAGCTGAGGGCAGCCTGTCCCGGGAGGTGCCGGGATGGGTGGAAGCGGCCCTGACGATGCCGGGACGTGTCAGTACTGCCAGATGGTGCGGGTCCGGCTAGCGAGGACGGAAAGGTAGACGCGAGAAACCGGCGTATACGTCCCTCAATGACACACCGGCTCGAAACCTGGCGGATCAGGGCCGGATGCGACGCGCACCCGCTGTTGATCATCGATTGGTGATCTTGTGGGGAACTTCCTGGAGCTATTCGAGCGGCGATAGGAAGGCTGTGGTGAAGGTCTGTGGCGTAGCCACAGCGAGGTCGCAGGGTCCAAGTCGGCTGCCTCCTTCGTCGAGCGATCAACAAGTGAACACGGGAACCGTCCCCGGTCCGCCTCAGAACGCCACACAGCCGGTGTGAGCGTGGGGGCTGGGTTCACCGTCGACCGATCGGTCGGGGACGGGGCGGAGCCGTCGTAGTAGTCGCGGGAGTCACGACCCGCCATCGGAGTCCGGGAGAGCCGGTCACAGGGCGAAGGGCGGCAGTGGTATCGAGAAGAGAATTGGAGATTGTCATGCCGAAAGACGCTGCCCCGAACGGGGACGCCTCGCTGCCGATAGTGCCGGATGGTCCTCGGCGGCGGGTATCGGGGATTCAGGCCAAACTTCACCGTTGGGCGGTGGCCGATCCCGGCCGCCGGTTCGACGATCTGTTTAATCTCGTGCATGACCCGGCCACGCTGATCATGGCGTGGGATCGGGTCGCGGGCAATCGCGGAGCTGTGACGGCGGGTTCGGACGGGTGGACAGTCGCCCGGATCGAACGCGAGGTCGGAGTCACGCGGTTCCTGGACGATCTACGCTCCTTGATCAAGTCTGGGGAGTTTCGGCCGCAACCGGTGCGGGAACGCAAGATTCCCAAACCGGGCGGGGCCGGGAAGGTCCGCCGGTTGGGGATTCCGACGGTGATTGACCGGGTCGTCCAGGCCGCGTTGAAGCTGGTGCTGGAACCAATCTTCGAGGCCGACTTTCAGCCGGTCTCCTACGGGTTCCGGCCCGAACGGCGCGCACACGACGCAATCGCCGAGATCCACCAGTACGGCACCAACGGATACCGCTGGGTGCTCGATGCTGACATCGAGGCGTGTTTCGACCGGATCGACCACGCGGCCCTGATGGACCGGGTGCGGCTCCGGGTCAAAGACAAGCGCGTGTTGCGGCTGGTGAAGGCGTTCCTCAAAGCCGGGATCTTGACCGAACTCGGCGAGGTTGAGGACACCAACACCGGCACTCCGCAAGGCGGCATCCTGTCCCCGCTCCTGGCCAATATTGCGCTGTCAGTGCTCGACGAGCACGTCCAGCAGCCATGGCAGCCAGGCGGGTCGATGTCGACTCAGCAACGACGTAAAACACGGGTCCAGAAAGGTGAGCCGAACTGGCGGATCGTCCGCTACGCCGACGATTTCGTCGTTCTGGTCCACGGTGAACGGGCCCATGTCGAGGGCCTACACGAGAAGATCATTCAGGTGCTTGCACCGATCGGATTGACGCTGTCAGAGGCGAAAACCCAGATCGTGCACATGAGTGAGGGGTTCGACTTCCTCGGGTTCCACATCCAGTGGAAACGAAAACGAGGAACGCAGAGATGGTACGTCTACACCTTCGTCGCGAAACGACCGATCCGGTCGATCCGGGACAAGATTCGTGCCCTGACCCCCAGAACGTCACAGCAAGAGCTCAGGAACGTGCTGATCCGGATCAACCAGATCAGTCGCGGCTGGACCAACTATTTCAAGCACGCCGTCGCGAAACACACCTTCAGCCACCTCTATTGGTTTACCGGGTGGCGGATCGTGCACATGATGCGAACCCGGCACCGCTGGAAATGGAAGGACGTCCGACGCTGGCTCGTCACCCCCACCGGAAGATGGAGGCCGATCAGCGCGGACGGGATCGTACTGTTCAACCCGGCAGCGGAACCGATCACTCGCTACCGCTACCGCGGCTACAAGATCCCCAACCCCTGGACCCACACTGTCTGAACCAACCCACCGGCAGAACCATGGAGAGCCCGGTGCGTGGAAACACGCACGCCGGGTTCGGAGAGCGGCCTGGGGAAACGGACCGGGAGCAATCCCGACACCGCGCCCCAGGCCGACTCAACTGTTCGAACCGGTCCATCGGGCACAGTTTCTCGACCCGGGTTTGGCCGGGCGGTCCGTCCTTGTGCTGGTACGGCTCGGTGTGGTCAAGATCAAGACGCCGGGTCGACGTCGACCACGGGAACGCGCTCGCGGGCTGCCGCAACAACACCTGATCACGAAAACGCGGCGGGATCTCGTAGTCGTCCACCGCCGGCGGCACGTCGTTCAGTTCGATCACCGGCCGGACCACGACCCGATCATGGCCCAGCCAGTCACCGATCACACTCTTCAGCACCGGACCGACCTCGGACACCCGGCACACACCGTCACCGTCGACGAGGTCCTCGGCCGCGATGTGCACGATCATCGTGGTGGTCGGCCGCAACACGGTCGGGTCCAGTTGCGCGACGATCCGATCGACCGCTGCCTGGAACATCGCCGACTCCACCTCAACCCGGGCCGGGCGGTCCCGCAACGCCGGATGCACCTCGGACTCCTCGATCACCGCATCCGGCTCATCGTCGGGAGTGAGCGCCTCGATCGACTCGGCGAGATCCTCGTCGAACAGTTCCGGCTGGCGCCGCCTGGCCAGGAGCCGGGTGATCGCGCCGACGTCACCGAGCAGTCCGAACGCTTCGGCCCGCCGCTCATCGGCCGTGCCTTCATCGAGGCGGTCCGCCAATTCCTGGACGCGGCCGTACACGCGGGCCGCGGCCAGCGGTTCCAGCCGGGCGAAGAGCCCTCTGTGGCCGTTGTCGTCGGCCTGCGACTTCCACACCCCGACCTGGTTGCGCCGCTGCTCGTACTCCGCACGGGCCCGGTCCCCATCGACCCGCAGGATCGCCGCCTCGGTCACATCCCGCACCTTGCCGAACGGCTGCGCGCCGGCGATCCGGGCGACCGCCCGATCCACCGCGGCGGCATTCTCCACCGACAGGTCGTGCGTCATCCGGGCCAGCTGGCAGGCCTGCCACCAGCTCCAGCATCGCCAGGTCATTCACCGCCGGCGTGCCCGCACCACCCGGCCGGACCGCCTGCCATCCCCGGCCCGTCACCCATGATCGACTCCGCCGGATACGCATCCGCCCAGGCCGCGGTCAGCACCAAGATCTTGTTCGCGGCCGCGATCCGGGCACGCTTCACCTCGCCGGCGGCCTTGAGGACGTCATCGGTGCCGTAACCGGCGACCTCCGACTCCAGTGATTCGAACATGTCAGCTATTCTAGCATGATCAACCGACAGATATCCCAACAAAACAAGGGAATCTAGGGGTGATCTTGGCTCCGCCCTTCGACAGGCTCGGGGCATGCGAGCAGCGGGTTACCAGGAGGACAAGGAGCCGGCCGCGCGAGCCCGTACGACAATGTCGGGCAGGACGGCCAGCAGTCGATCAAGATCAACATCGCTGGTCGTACGGCCGAAGGAGAACCTGACGGCGGACCGGGCCTCGGCGGGGGTACGGCCCATCGCCAGGAGCACGTGCGACGGCTCGGTGACGCCGGCGGAGCAGGCGGCTCCGGCGGACGCGTCGATGCCGGCCTGGTCGAGCAGCAGCACGATCGCGTCGGCGTCGCAGCCGTCGAAGGATGCGTTGACGATGCCCGGCAGCACCTCGTCGGGGGCGGTCGGGCCGTTCACGCGGACGCCGGGCAGGGTCGCCAGCCCGGCGGTCAGCCGGTCCCGCAACGCCCGCAGCCGTACCGCATGATCAGCCCGGTCGGCGATCGAGGCATCGACTGCGGCGGCGAACCCGGCGACGGAGGGTACGTCGAGCGTCCCGGACCGTACGTCACGCTCCTGGCCGCCGCCGTGCAGCACCGGAGTGAGGGTCAACTCCCGCCGGGCGAACAGGGCGCCGACGCCGACCGGCCCGCCGAGCTTGTGGCCGGTCACGGTGAGCAGGTCGAGCCCGCTGGCGGCGAAGTCGACCGGCAACGTCCCGGCAGCCTGGACCCCGTCGGAATGGGCCAGCGCGCCGATCCGGTGCGCGGCCTCGGCGATCGCCGGAACCGGCTGCACGGTGCCGATCTCGTTGTTGGCCCAGATCACCGACACCAGTGCGGTGTCCTGGCCGCCGACTGCGCCGGGATCGACCCGGCCCTCGGCGTCCACGGGCAACACATCGACGACGGCGCCCTGCTCGCGACCCAGCCAGTCGGCCGACTCCAGCACGGCGTGGTGCTCGATCGCGCTGATCGCGACCCGGTTCCGGGCCGGGTCGGCCGACCGCGCGGCCCAGAAACCGCCCTTGATCGCCAGGTTGTCCGCCTCGGTCCCGCCCGCCGTGAAGATCACCTCGGTCGGGTGGGCCCCGAACGCCGCCGCGACCGCCTCCCGGCTCTCCTCCACCACCCGCCGGGCGTCCCGGCCTGAACCGTGCAGCGAGGAAGGATTGCCCAGCCGAGCCAGCTCCCGGGTGATCGCCTCGATCGCGGCCGGCACCAGAGCGGTGGTCGCCGCGTGATCGAGATAAACCCGGTTCGTCACCGGGCCAAGACTAATAAGGTTCCGCCCATGATCGGGTACGTGCTCGGGGCGCCGGGGTCGGGCAAGACGACGCTGATCCCCCACCTCCGCCCGCGGCTGCCGGGCTGGACCGTCCTGGACGGCGACGCGCTGATGCCGGACGCGGAGCGGCTCGCCGGAGCGCCGATCGCCTCCACCCCGGCGACCTGGCCGGCCTACGAAGGGCTGCTCCGCACGGTCATCGAACTGGTGCTGCCGAATCCGGTGTTGCTGCTCTGGGTCTGCACCCCGGAGGAACTGCAGGGCTGGCCGGGCGGTCCGTGGCTGCTGCTCGACTGCGCCGACGCCGAGCGCCAGGCCAGGCTGGCGTCCCGGGACGACCCCGCGGTGATCATGGAGGGCGTGACCGACGCGGCCGCCTATCGCAAGCTCGGGCTGCCGCGGGTGGATTCGACCGAGCGGGACCCGGGCGATGTCGCCGCGGAGGTCGTCCACAAGATCACGTCCGCGGCCGTGCCCCGGCGCTGAAGGTTCAACGCCGCAGGCGCTCCTGGAGGGCAAACTTCACGGTCGGCCCGGTTGTGCCAGTGGGTACGGAACTCGACGGCGCCGCAGCCGAGGTCGTCGAAGGCGCGGCCCAGCAGGAGAACCGGCGCCTCGAGATCGGCTCCACCTGGCTCGGCCGGGACGCAAGTCGGGCGACGGGATGTGCGTGTACCAGGTCCGCCACAGTTCGCCGACCCGTACGGCAGCCGCCAGATCGTCCCGATGCCCCTGCCCCAAGGGTTCCAGGCGGACGAACTCGTTCTCCAGCTGAGGCGCACCAAGGAATCCCACGCCGTCAACCTATCCCGAGCCGCGACCCCGGCGACGTCGCCGCCGGGGTCGCGCACAAGATCATTTGCGGGACTTCACCTCGGCGGTGACGGCCGGCAGCACGGCGTGCAGGTCGCCGACGATGCCGAGGTCGGCCAAGGCGAAGATCGGCGCCTCGGGATCCTTGTTGATCACCACGATCGACTTCGAGGTCTGCATGCCGGCCCGGTGCTGGATGGCACCGGAGATGCCGGCCGCGACGTAGAGCTGCGGCGACACGGTCTTGCCGGTCTGGCCGACCTGGTACGCGTGCGGATACCAACCGGAGTCGA
This sequence comes from Microlunatus parietis, assembly GCF_013407955.1. Lineage (GTDB taxonomy): Bacteria > Actinomycetota > Actinomycetes > Propionibacteriales > Propionibacteriaceae > Microlunatus > Microlunatus parietis. The sequence continues at coordinate 587,624 of NZ_JACCBU010000001.1, forward strand.
CCGCAGCCCGGGACGCGCCGACGGCCGCGCCGAGCACGTCGGCCAGTTCCTCGACCGGACCGAAGTTGCCGCCGGTGCCGCGGCCGCCGGCGACGACGATCGCCGCCTCGGTCAGCTCGGGACGACCACTGGCCTGCTTCGGCTCCACCTTGACGATCCGCGCCTTCCGGGCCGCGTCGCCGATGGTCACCGCGGCGGTCTCGACCGCCGGCTCGGCCGGCGCCTGTTCCGGCGCGACGGCGTTGGCCTTCACGGTGATCACCGGGGCGCCGCGGGTGATCTTGGAACGGACGCTCCAGTTGCCGGCGAACACCGACTGGGTGGTGATCACCTCGCCGTCGACGACCTCCAGGTCGACGGCGTCCGTGATCAACCCGGACTCCAGCTTGAAGGCCACCCGGGCGGCGATCTCCTTGCCGTCCACGGTGGAGCTGATCAAGATCGCGGCCGGCTGCAGCGGCTGCGCGACCTGGGCCAGCGCGTCGGCCTTCGGCGCGATCAGGAACTCGTCCAGCGCCGGGTCGTCCACGGAGATGATCTTGGTGGCGCCGTACTCGCCCAGCTTCGGCGCGGCGGTCTCGGCACCGGCGCCGAGGACGACGGCAACCGGCTCGCCGATCCGGCGGGCCAGGGTGAGCAGTTCCAGGGCCGGCTTGGCCACCTGGCCGTCGGTGTGCTCGACCAGGACAACGACTGTCGACATCAGGTCTCCCTCTCAGACGTACTTGCCGGCGGACAGGAACTCGACAAAGGCGGCGGCACCGCTGCCGTCGGCGTCGGTGACGACCTGGCCGGCCTGCTTCGGCGGCCGCGGCTGGGTCTCGGCGACGGCGGTCCAGGCGCCGTCGAAGCCCAGGTCGGCCGGATCCAGGCCGAGGTCGGCGACGGTCCACTCCTCCACCGGCTTCTTCTTCGCGGCCAGGATGCCCTTCATCGACGGATAGCGGGCCTCGCCCGACTGGTCGGTGACGCTGACGATCGCCGGCAGGTCGGCCTCGACCGTCTGGCTGGCCACGTCGCCGTCGCGCCGGATCGACACCGTGCTCCCCTCGACCGCGACGGTCGCCCCGAAGCTCAACGCCGGCCAGCCGAGCCGCTCCGAGAGCAGCGCGGCCATCACGCCCATGGTGCCGTCGGTGGACGACATGCCGGTGATCACCAGATCCGGTTCCAGCCGCTGGATCGCCGCGGCGAGGATGGCGCTGGTGCCGATCACGTCGGTGCCGTGCACGGCGTCGTCGCAGACGTGGACGCCGGCCGAGGCACCCATCTGCAGCGCCCGCTTGATCGCGTCGGCGGCGTCGTCCGGTCCGACGGTCAGCGCGACCACCTCGACGTCGTCGCCGTCGTCGGCCAGTTGCAGCGCCTGCTCGACGGCGTACTCGTCGAGCTCGGACAGCAGGCCGTCGACGCTCCGGTCGACCGTCCCGTCATCGGTGAACGTTCGGTCGCCGGTGGCATCCGGCACATACTTGACCAGCGTCACGATCTTCATCGCAGCTCCCTCGGGTTCGCCTTCAGCACAGCATATTACTGACGAGTAACTTACGCGACATCGACCCCGCCCTCGAGGATCCGGCGGACCGCCGCCTCGGCCCGGTCGCCGAGGGCCTTGACGTAGGCCCGTTCCCGGTCGGTGTCGGCGTAGCGCTGCACCCGGTCGGCCACCACCCGGGCCGGCACCCCGGCACAGATCGACCGGGGCGGGATGGTGCCGCGGACCACGGCATGCGCGGCCGCCACCGAACCCTCACCAAGATCAACTCCGCGCACCACGGTGACGCCGGTGCCGAGCCAGCAGTCCGGGCCGATCCGGACCGGCGACTTGATCAAGCCCTGGTCCTTGATCGGCACCGCGGGGTCGTCGGTACGGTGATCGAAATCGCAGACGTAGACCCGGTCCCCGATGATCGTCGCCTCGCCGATCTCGATGTCGAGATAGCAGTTCACCGTGCTGTCGTAGCCGATCACGCACTTGGGCCCGATCCGCAGCACGCCTTCGTGGGCACGGAGTTTGACCCGCTCGCCGAGGTGGGACCAGGCACCGATGATCAACCGGCCGTAGCCGCGCCGGACCTCGAACCGGACGCCGGGCCCGATGAACGCGTACCCCTCGAACTCGACCTCCGGGTGCCGCAGCCGTACCCAGAGATAGCGCAGCGCGCTGCGCAGATGCCCCGGCGTCAGGAAGCCGCGCCGGGCCAGCCAGCCCAGGGTCTTGATCATCCGCGGGGCTTCAGCCCGGTGACCGACACGTTGTAGTAGAGCTCGTCCGGCACCACTCGGGACAGCAGCCGGTCGACCGCGCTCAGCCCGAGCCAGGTCCGGTACGCGAACATCCGCCAGCCCCAGCCGAGTCGCTCCGGCCGGATCGCCGCCTCGAAGGTACGGATCGGCCAGCCGACCCAGGCCGCGGTGAGCTCCTCGGTCACCGTGGCGACGTCGATCAGCCCGGTCGACCGGACGGTCTCGGCCAACTCGTCCGGGTCGAACGTGTGCAGGTCGACCACCGCCTCCAGCGCCGCGGCGCGGGACGACTCGTCGAGCTCCTGCTTCGGCCGGGACCAGTTCCGGAACGGGCCGCGGCTGGTCAACTTCGTGGTCGCGGCCCAGGTCGCGCGGGACAGCCGGCGGGCGATCGCGTCGCCGAGCCGGGTCGGTTCGCCGCAGATCACCACTCGGCCGCCGGGCTTCAGCACCCGCCGGATCTCGGCGAACGCCTGCCGCACGTCGGGCAGATGGTGGATCACGGCGTGCCCGATGACCAGGTCGAAGCTGTCGTCGTCGTACGGCAGCGACTCCGCATCGCCGACCCGCCCGCCGATCGCGAACCCGAGCCGCTCAGCATTGCGCTGGGCGGCCGCGACCATGCCCGCCGAGATGTCGCTCACCTCACCGTCCACGATGACGCCGGCCTGCATCAGGTTGAGCGTGAAGAAGCCGGTGCCGGCGCCGATCTCCAGCGACCTGGCGTACGGCCAGCCGTCCGTGCCCGCGACCGCGGTGAACCGGTCCCGGGCGTAGTCGATGCAGCGTTCGTCGAACGAGATCGACCACTTGTCGTCGTACGTGTCCGCCTCCCAGTCGTGGTACAGCACCTGGGCGAGCTTGTTGTCCGACCAAGCGGCTTCCACCTGGTCCGGAGAGGGCGACTGCGACATGCCAGAAGACTACCGGCCTGGTTACCGGTGGGTAACCTGCAGAATGGACTGTCCGGCCAGAGTCGACCGAACTGACTCGGAACGACCGGCAGGAGAGGTGACACCTTGGGGGTACGAGAGATGACGACGGCCAGCATCGCGCCCAGTGCGACGACGGTGCTCGGCGCTCGCGTACGCGACGGCGGGGTCAGCTTCGCGCTCTGGGCGCCGCGGGCCAGCCGCGTCGAACTGGTCCTGGTCGCCGAGGATCGGACGCAAGCGAATCGCGATCTGGCCAGGGGCGACGACGGCGTCTGGACCGGGCACGTTGCCGGCATCGGGGCCGGCCAGCGGTACGGCTACCGGGTGCACGGCGAGTGGGATCCGGAGCAGGGCGCGAGGTTCAATCCGGCCCGGCTGCTGCTGGACCCGTACGCCCGCGCGATCACCGGCGGCGTCGACTACAACGGCCCGATCCTGGACCACGCTCCGGGCTCGCCCGAGGTGCCGGACCGGACCGATTCGCTGCTCGCGGTCCCGCTCAGCGTGGTGGTGGCCGACACGCCCCCGCCGGAGCCGATCGCGGCGCCGGTACCGCGGGACCGGACCAGCGTGTACGAGCTGCACGTCGGCGGCTACACCCGGCTGCACCCGCTGGTGCCGGAACACCTCCGCGGCACCTTCGCCGGGCTCGGCTATCCGGCCGTGACCGAGCACCTGCGCTCGCTCGGGGTGACCTCGGTCGAGCTGCTGCCGGTGCAGCACTTCGTCTCGGAGCCGTTCCTGGTCGGCCGCGGGCTGACCAACTACTGGGGCTACAACACGCTGGGCTTCTTCGCGCCGCACGCCGCGTACTGCTCGGTCGGGACCCAGGGCGAGCAGGTCACCGAGTTCAAGGAGATGGTGACGGCGCTGCACCGGGCCGGCATCGAGGTGATCCTCGACGTCGTCTACAACCACACCGGCGAGGGCGGTCACACCGGGCCGACGCTGGCGTACCGCGGGATTGATCATCGCGGCTACTACCGGCTCACCGATGATCAGATCGACGACTACGACGTGACCGGCTGCGGCAACTCGCTCGACACCTCGAATCCCGGGGTGCTCCGGCTGGTGCTGGACTCGCTGCGCTACTGGGTCACCGAACTCGGTGTCGACGGGTTCCGGTTCGATCTTGCGACGACCTTGATCAGGGACCAGCGGCACCATGTCGATCATGATCATCCGCTGCTGGCGGCGATCGCCGAGGACCCGGTGCTGTCCGGGACCAAGATCATCGCGGAGCCGTGGGACGTCGGTCCGTACGGCTACCAGCTGGGCGCGTTCGGCGAGGGCTGGAGCGAGTGGAACGACGCGTTCCGCAACACGGTCAGGGATTTCTGGCGCGGTCACACCCATGGGGTACGGGAGCTGGCGACCCGGCTGACCGGCTCGGCGGACCTGTTCGAGGAGTCCGGCCGGGACCCGTCCGCGTCGATCAACTTCATCACGGCGCACGACGGCTTCACCCTGCGCGACCTGGTCAGCTACGACGGCAAGCACAACGAGGCCAACGGCGAGCACAACGCCGACGGCGCCGACGACAACCGGTCCTGGAACTGTGGCCACGAAGGCGAAACGGACGATCCGGGCGTCAACGCGCTGCGGCACCGGCAGGCCCGGAACCTGATGGCCACGCTGCTGCTCGCGGCCGGTACGCCGATGATCACCGCCGGCGACGAGCTGGGCCGGACCCAGCAGGGCAACAACAACGCCTACTGCCAGGACTCGCCGCTGTCCTGGGTGCACTGGGACACCGCGGACGACTGGGCCGATCTCGGCGCGCTGACCCGAGAACTGCTCGCACTGCGGGCCGATTCGCCGCTGTTCCAGGCCACCCGGTTCCGGCATTCGGAGCCGATCCTGGACGCCCGCGGCCGGCCGAGCGGCCGGAAGAACCTGGCCTGGTTCGGCGGCGGACCGGAGGAGCTCACCGAGGTCGAGTGGGGCGACGGCGGCCGCCGTACGCTGGGCCTCTACCTGGCCGACGACACGCCGGAACGTGATCATGACGAGGCGTACCTGATCTGGTTCCACGCCGGCGCGGATCCGGTCGAGGTGGAGCTGCCGGCCGGACCCTGGGCGAAGAGCTACACGGTGCAGGCGCACACCGGCGAGACCGGCGAACTGCCGGACGAGCAGGTCGACGCCGGCCGGCGACTGGTCCTGCCGGGACGCGTGGTCGTGCTGCTCCGGGTGGGCTGACTCGCTGCACGGTGAGGAAGGTGATCATGACTCCGCAACGACGCAACCGGCTGATCGGCCTGGCCGCACGCATGATCCCGCACCCTGACCCGCCGTCGACGATGGTGCTGCGGCTGCTCCGGGCCGAGCCGGTCCGGCCGCTGGCCCGGATCGTCTACGGGCCGCTGCCGCGCCGGGTCGAGGTGACCGATCTTTCCGTCTGGGGCTCGGAGAATCCGAAGCCGCGGATGCGGGCCTACCGGCCGCGTGACCTGGAGCCGGGCCGACCGCTCTTGATCAACTTCCCGGGCGGCGGGTTCGTGCTGGGCAACCTGGCCCAGACCGACTGGCTGTGCGGGCAGCTGGCCGACCGGGGCAACCTGACCGTGATCTCGGCGAACTACCGGCTGGCGCCCGAGCATCCCGCACCGGCCGCCGTCGACGACGCGTGGCAGATGGCTCGGCTGGCGGCCGCCATGGTCCCCCGGTTCGACGCCGACCCGGAGCGGGTCGGGGTGATCGGCAACAGCGCCGGCGGGACCTTGGCGGCGCTGATCGCGCTCCGGGCCCGGGGCGAGCCGCTCGCCGTACCGCTGTGGCGACAGATCCTGCTCTACCCCGCCCTCGACCTCACCCTGTCCTCGGCGTCGGTCGCCGAGTTCCACGACGCGCCGTTGGCCGGGCGGCGGGTACTCGACTGGTACGGCCGGCAGTACCTGCCGCAGGGCCGCCCGGACAGCCTCGACGGCGCCGATCCCTCGATCAGCCCGATCCACGCCGGCGACCACACCGGTCTGCCCCGGGCCCTGCTGATCGCCGCCGGCCAGGACCCGCTCCGCGACGACGCCCCACGCTACGGCGACGTCCTGACCGCCGCCGGCGTGCCGAACCGGGTGATCATCTATCCCGACGCCGTGCACGGCTTCCTGTCCATGCCCCGGATCGCCCCCGACGCCCTCCCCGCGATCAACGAGATCATCGCCGACCTCGAGGCCTGACGACACCTCGGCCGAACGGACAACACCTTCGCCTGTGAACAACCGGGCCTGGGCCGTCGCCTCGCTCGAAGCTTCTCGGGTGAGGGCACGGAACGAGATCGCACGGGCACTCCGCGACAGCGGCGGAGTGTTCAGGACCCGCGACCATCCGCAGCTGGCCAGGTCGATCCAGCGGCTGACCGCGTCCGGCGTGCTGACGTCGGTCCTTCCTGGGATCCATTGCGCCGTCGAGGACGCCCAGCGGACCGAGATTCGGGTCCGTGCCGCTGCCCTGTGGGCCCCCGACGCCGTGTTCACCGGACCGGCCGCCGGTTGGCTGAGTGAATGGCCCGACCTCGCCGTTCCGGTGGTCACCCTGTCCGGGCCGATGCGACGCACCCCGGGCCCTGGATTCCGGGTCTGCCGGGAACGGATTCCCGACGCGTTGATCACGCGCAGCCGAGGATGCTGGAGCACGGTCCCTGCACTCACCGCCTTGAACCTGGTTCCCTGGATCGGGCCTCAGGGAATCGACGACGTCCTGCGGACCGGCTCGGCGACCGTCGACCAGCTGTGGTCTGCGCTGTCCGCAACGCCGCGCCGCCCCGGGAACTCGCTTCGCCGGGCCGCACTCATCGACTCGCGGAAGGCACCGTGGTCGGAAGCCGAACGCCTGCTCCACAGCCTGTTGCGCGAGGCCGGCATCCGCGGTTGGTCCGGCAACGTCGTCGTTCCCTGCGGCGGTCGCCGCTATCCGGTCGACGTGGTCTTCGACCGACTGCGGTTGATCATCGAGGTCGACGGCTACGCCTTCCATCGGGCGGAGAACCAGGACCAGTTCCATCGTGACCGGCGGAAGTGGACCGACCTGACCGCGGCCGGCTGGACCGTGCTCCACCTGACCTGGGACCACCTGGTCTACGACCGAGCCTGGGTCGTCGACCGGGTCAGGCAGGCCATGGCGCAATGCCGCAAAGCCCGCTGATGTCGTTTTTCCTCCACGGGCGACCACCGAATCGCGATTGCCACGCGGAAACGCTTGGAGCGTGGAGGAAAGCGACACGCCTGCCGACCACACGCCAGCTCCGGACCGTGGCGGAGCGGCGACAGTTACGTCTTGGACCCCGACAGGGCGATGCCTTCCACGATCTGGCGCTGGGCGATCACGAACACGATCAGCAGCGGGGCGGCGGCGATGGTGACTGCGGCCATCAGGGCTCCCCAGTCGGAGGAGTAGGCGCCCTTGAACTGGTTCACCAGCAGCGGCAGGGTGTAGTTGCTCTCCGTGTTCAGGAAGATCAGCGGGTAGAAGAACGAGTTCCACTGGCCGAGGAAGATGAAGATCCCTAGCGCGACCATCGGGGTCCGCAGCAGCGGCAGCACGATGGTGACGAAGATCCGGATCCGGCCGGCGCCGTCGATCGCGGCCGCCTCCTCCAGCTCGAGCGGGATGCCGCGGACGTACTGCCGCATCAGGAACACGCCGAACGCGTTGAACAGCGCGGCCGGCAGGATCAGCGCCCACAGCGTGTCCACCAGCCGCAGTTGGCCCATGATCACGTACAGCGGGATGATCGTCAGCTGCTGCGGCACCATCATGGTGGCCAGGAAGACCAGGAACAGCACCTCCCGGCCGGGGAACCGGAGCCGGGCGAAGGCGTACGCGGCCATGCAGCAGGTGATCAGCGACACCACGGTCACGGTGACCGCGACCAGGACGCTGTTGCCGAAGCCCTGCAGGAAGTTGGCGCCCTCGACGGCGGCGGCGTAGTTCTCCGACGTCCAGGCTTCCGGGAACAGCAGTGGCGGCACCCGGAAGATCTCCTCCAGCGGCTTGAAGGAGGACAGCAGCATCCAGACGAACGGCATCGCCATCAGCAGGCCGAAGAAGATCAACAGGAGGTGCAGGACGATCATGCTCGGCCGGAACGGGCGTCGGTTGGGGCCGGTCTCCTCGATCGCCGAGACGGCTCTGATGCTCAGGTCGGTGGCGGTCATTCTGCGTAATACACCCATCTGCGCTGGGCCAGCAGCTGCAGGCCGGTCAAGATCAACAGGGAGAGGAACAGACACACCGCGATCGCGGAGGCCTTGCCGTACGCGAACTGCCGGAAGCCGATCTGGACGATCTCGTACACGATGGTCCGGGAGCCCGACGGCGCGGTCGTGTCGAGCATGACGTAGACGATGTCGAAGATCTGGAACGAGGCGATGATCGAGGTGATCGAGAGGAACAGGATGGTCGGCGACAGGATCGGCAGGGTCACGCTGCGCAGCTTCTGCCAGCCGTTCGCGCCGTCGATGTCGGCCGCCTCGATCAAGGCCCGCGGAACGTTCGCCAGGCCCGCCATGAACATGACGACCTGATAGCCGATCCCCTGCCAGACGCCGACCAGCGCGAAGGACAAGATCACCGTGTTGGGGTCCTGCAGCCAGTCCGGGCCGACGATCCCGACCCCGGCCAGGGCGTTGTTGATCGGCGAGATCTCCGGGTTGAACAGCCACAGCCAGATCGCCGCGATCGCGACCCACGAGGTGACCTGGGGCGCGAAGAAGAGCACCCGGTAGACACCGGTCATCCGGCCGGCCTTCTGCAGGAAGAACGCGGCGATGAACCCGGACAGCAGCAGGCCGGGCACCTGCAGCACGGTCAACCAGACCGTGTTCCGGGCCGACACCGCGATCTGCGGGTCGGTGAAGATGAAGGCGTAGTTGCCGAAGCCGGCCCAGGTCCGTTCGCCGAAGCCGGTCCAGTTGGTGAAGGACAGGTAGAGCGCGAAGATCAGCGGGCCGATCATGAAGACCAGCAACCCGATCAGCTGCGGTCCGAGGAATCCCAACGCCCACACGGATTCCCGCCGCCGGCTGGCCCGCAGGGCGTCCCGTGGCGGAGGTTCGCGCCGCGGCTGCGCGGCAGCGGCGGCGGCGCCGACGGACTCGGCCTGCTTCGTGGCCTCGGTCATACCGCCTCCCCGTTCATGTAGCCGGCGGCCTTCTGGGCGAAGGTCCGGAAGTCGGTCTTGGCCCGCATCAACGAGTCGAGGTTGGTGCTCAGGTTCACCGAGCGTTCGGGATAGTTGACCAGGACCTGTGGCGTGGTGAAGCCGCGGGCGGCGATCTCGGTGAACCAGTGTCCGTGCTCCGGCACGCCGCCCTCGGTCACCAGGTCGTCCAGGCCTTCGATGGCCGGCACCGCATTGCCGCCGCCGGCCAGCCGGAACCGCTGGCCCTCGGCGTTGCAGAAGCGGGCCGCGAACTGGTTCGCCTCGACCGGGTTGTTGGTCTTCACGTTGACGCACATCGCCGCGCAGTAGACCGCCGTGGTGGAGATGTCCCGGCCGGACTCCGACGGCAGCGGAGCGATGTCGTACCTGAAGCTGTCGATCTTGCGCAGGTTCGGCAGGATCCACCGCCCGTACTGGATCGTGGCCAGCTGGCCGCCGTAGAACAGGGCGTCGACGCCCTGGCCGCGCGGCAGGGTGCCGCCGTAGCTGACGTTCTCGCTGGCCAGCTGGTCCCAGAGCCACTCGAGGACGGCCAGCGCCTTCGGGTCCTCGTGGAAGATCGCCCGACCTTGATCATCGAGCGTGGCGCCGCCGAACGTGGAGATCCAGCCGAGCAGGTCGAACCAGTTCGCCTCGAACACCATGCCCCGCTTGCCGGTGCTCTTGATCTTGGTCAGCAGCTCGGTCAGCGCGTTCTGGTCCCACCGGCCGGCCTCCTGCAGTTGGGCCGGGTTCTCGGTGATGCCCGCCTCGGTGAGCAGGTTCTGGTTGAACCAGAACACCTTCGGGTTGCAGTCGACCGGGATCCCATATAGGCCGCTGCCGTCCGGGCCGCGGCACCAGTTCATCAGCCCCGGATAGAAGCGACTCAGGTCGATCTCGGCGTCGGCCTGGGCCGCGTACGGTTCGAAGTCGGTCACCAGCTTGGCCTTGACCAGCTGGCCCATGATGATCTCGTTGACGTAGAACGCGTCCGGCGCGGTGTCGCCGACGATCCGGGTGAGCAGCTTCTGGGTGTAGTCGCCGACGACGATCTGGAACAGCGGATCGATGCCCGTCCGCTCTCGGTAGTCGGCGCTGAACTGGCGGAACCGCTCGGCCTCGCCAGGGTTGGCCCAACTGGACCAGGTCAGCGACTTCGAGCCGGCCGGGGTCGGTCCCCCGGTCTGCGCAGCGCACCCCGCGAGCGCAGAGCCGCCGACGGCTCCGGCGACGCCGGCCGCGCCGAGGGCCAGCGCGCGCCGCCGCGTGAGGATGGGGTGATCACCAATGACTCCCGGCATGGGGCCTCCTCGCCGAGGCCGGGCCGTGAAAGCCCGGTTCCGCTAGCTGGACGATACGCCAGCTGGCGAATGCGGGGAAGCCTTGATTTCCTGGCGATCCGGGGTTATGGCCGGACGATCATGATCTTCGGTACGGTCACGGATAGCGGACCAGGTTGAGCTCGGCACTGTTGGCCAGATACCGGTTCCGCGGCAGGATCCGTACCGTGTAACCGATGGCGCCGGCCCGCTCGACCGCGACCGTGCCACTGTAGCGGTGCACCTCGTCGGACGGCCCCGGCTCGGCCTGCAACGGCACCGGGCGCAGCTCGCGGAGTTCGTCGTCGCCGTCCAGTCGGCCCGCCACCAGCTGCACCTCGACGTCGTCCGGTTCAAGATCACCGAGCCGGATCAGCGCGGTCACCTCGATCCGGTCGCCGACCTGAACCGAGTCCTCGGCCCGGCTCGCGACATGATCGACGAGCACCCCGGGCCAGCCGGCCCGAACCCGGTCGGCCCAGGCGGCCAGCTGTTCGGCGGCCGCCGAGTCCAGGATCTTCGACGACGCCGCGGCCGGCGTGTACAGCTCGCTGACGTACTCGCGGACCATCCGGGCCGCCGTCACCTTCGGGCCGAGCCCGGCCACCGCGTCGCGGATCAGCCGGACCCAGCGGCGCGGCACGCCGTCGGCATCGGCGTCGTAGAACCGCGGCACGATCTCGTTCTCGATCACGTCGTAGAGCGCCGCCGCCTCGACCGCGTCGCGATGATCTTGGTCGGCCGCCCCTTCGGCGGACGGGATCTCCCAGCCGAAGTGCGGGTCGTACCACTCGTCCCACCAGCCGTCCCGGATGGACAGGTTGGCGGCACCGTTCAGCGCGGCCTTCATCCCCGACGTGCCGCACGCCTCGTACGGGCGCAGCGGGTTGTTCAGCCACACATCACAGCCGGGATACAACGGCTTGGCCAGCGCGATGTCGTAGTCGGGCAGGAAGACGATCCGGCGCCGGACCCGTTCCGCGTCGGCGAACTGGACCAGCTGCTGGATCAGCCGCTTGCCGCCCTCGTCGGCGGGATGCGACTTGCCGGCGATCACCAGCTGGATCGGCCGGGTCGGATGGGTGAGTAGCCTGGCCAGCCGCTCCGGGTCGCGCAGCATCAGGGTCAGGCGTTTGTACGACGGCACCCGGCGGGCGAAGCCGATCGTGATCACGTCGTCGTCCAGCACGGCCCCGGTCCACTCGGCCGGCTGACCGCGATGGGCGGCGCTGGCCGCCAGCCGCTGCCGGCAGACGTTGATCAACTCGCCACGCAGCCGCCGCTTCAGCGCCCACAGCGCTCCGTCGTCCAAGCCGGCCAACGCGTCCCAGCGCTCGGCGTCCGGGTCGTCGCCGGCATCCCGGGCACCGTCGAGCAGGCTCACCAGCTCCGGATGCATCCAGGTCCGGTGGTGCACACCGTTGGTGATCGAACCGATCGGCACCTCGGCCTCGTCGAACTCGCGCCACAGGCCGCGGAACATCCGCCGGGACACCTCGCCGTGCAGCCGGGACACGCCGTTGGCCCGCTGGGCCAGCCGGAGTCCCATCACGGCCATGTTGAAGGTGCCCGGGTCGCCGCCCCCGTAGTCCTCCGCGCCGAGCGCCAGCACCCGGTCCAGGTCAAGATCACCGAAGCCCTCGAACTGGGCGGCGATCAACTCCCGCGGGAACCGGTCGATCCCGGCCGGGACGGGCGTGTGAGTGGTGAAGACGGTCCCGGCCCGGGTCCGCTCCACGGCCGCGTCGAAGCCGGATCCGTCGGCCAGATACTCCCGGATCCGTTCCAGGCCGAGGAATCCGGCATGACCCTCGTTGGTGTGGAACACCTCCGGCGCCGGATGGCCGGTGGCCGCGCAGTAGGCCCGGATCGCCCGCACTCCGCCGATGCCGAGCAGCACCTCCTGGGCCAGCCGGTGATCGGCGCCGCCGCCGTACAGCCGGTCGGTGATCATGCGTTCCGGGCCCTCGTTGTCCTCCAGATCCGAATCCAGCAACAGCAACGGCACCCGGCCGACGTCGGCCAGCCAGACCTGGGCGAGCAGCCGATGCCCGGCCAGCGGCACCTCGATCCGGACCGGGCCCTCGTGATCGCGGAGCAGGCTCAGCGGCAGGGCGTTCGGATCCAGCAGCGGGTACTGCTCCTGCTGCCAGCCGGACGCGTCCAGGGACTGCCGGAAGTAGCCCTGCCGGTAGAGCAGGCCGACGCCGATGATCGGCACGCCCAGATCGCTCGCGGTCTTGAGATGATCACCAGCCAGGATGCCCAGCCCGCCGGAGTACTGCGGCAGCACCTCGGTGATCCCGAACTCCGGCGAGAAATAGCCGATCGCGGCGGGCGCGTCGGGCGTGTCGGCGGCGTAGCGCTGATACCAGCGATCACCGGTCAGATAGTCCGCCAGGTCGGCCCGGACCCGATCAAGATCAGCAACGAAGGACGGGTCCGCGGCGAGGGCCGCCAGTCGTTCCGGCGCCGCCTCGGCGAGCAGCCGGACCGGGTCGCCACCGGTCCGTCGCCACAGCTCCGGATCGATGGTCCGGAACAGTTCGCCGGTGTCGGCATGCCAACTCCAGCGGAGGTTCAGGGCAAGATCACCGAGGGGTTTCAGGACGTCCGGAAGTACGGGACGGACGGTGAAGCGTTGGATGGCGCGCACGGTCAACGGTAACCCTGATCATGTGAACGCGAGGTTACTGAGACCGCGGTGGAACGGACCCCTCCCGGACCACTAGGTTGGCTGTGTGACACGCGCCCCTCGCTCTCCGATCAGGAAAGAATCGACCCGGAAAGATCCGGCGAAGAAGGATGTTGCCAAGAAGGAACCTCGGCGACGGCGATCTTCGGCCAGGGTTGACGAGCCGGCCGGCCCGGCCAGCCCGGGCACCCCGGTACCGGTGCGAGGCAACCCGATCGGCCGGATCCCGATCACCAACATCTCCCCGGTGATCGAGGGCGGCGCCTATCCGGCGAAGGCCGTGGTCGGCGAGGAGTTCCCGATCCGGACGACCGTTTTCCGGGAGGGCCACGACGCGGTCAACGCCACCGCCGTCCTGATCGCGCCGGACGGCACCGAGCATCGCTATGCCATGGCGGAGAGCACCCCGGCCGGCTTCTGCTGGCGGGAGGCGACCGTCGCACTCGACGTCGAGGGGTGGTGGTCGTTCCGGATCGAGGGCTGGAGCGACCCGTGGGCAACCTGGGTGCACGCCGCGGAGATCAAGATCCCAGCCGGGATCGACATCAACCTCGTCTGCGCCGAGGGCAAGCAGCTGTACGCCGAGGCGGCGCAGCGTGCCGAAGCGGCCGGTGACGAGACCTCGGCGCTGGTCCTGCGGCACGGCGCGGTGTCGCTGTCGGCCGGGCAGCAGGCCGAGGACCGGCTCACGATCGCGCTCGCCGCGGACGCCCGGGCCGCGATCGCACAGTACGGCCCCCGGGAGTTGATCACCGTCTCGCCGGACTACCCGATCTTCTGCGACCGCAAGCGGGCCCTCTTCTCGGCCTGGTACGAATTCTTCCCGCGGTCCCAGGGCGCGACCTACGACGAGAAGACGAAGCGCTGGACGTCGGGCACGTTCGACTCGTCCCACGAACGGCTCGAAGCGGCCGCCGCGATGGGCTTCGACGTCGTCTACATGCCGCCGATCCATCCGATCGGCAAGACCTTCCGCAAGGGTCCGAACAACACGCTGAATGCCGGGCCGAACGATCCCGGCTCGGTCTATGCGATCGGCGGCGTCGAGGGCGGCCACGACACGATTCATCCCGAGCTCGGCGATTTTGCGGCGTTCGACCGATTCGTCGCCAAGGCCAAATCGCTCGGCCTCGAGGTCGCGCTCGACTTCGCGATCACCTGCTCTCCGGACCATCCCTGGGTGAAGGATCATCCGGAATGGTTCACCGTCCGCGCCGACGGAACGATCGCGTACGCCGAGAACCCGCCGAAGAAGTACCAGGACATCTACCCGGTCAACTTCGACCGGGACCCGGCCGGCGTCGCCAACGAGTGCCTGCGGATCGTCCGGCTCTGGATGTCGCACGGCGTCAGGATCTTCCGGGTCGACAATCCGCACACGAAGCCGGTCAGCTTCTGGGCCTGGCTGCTCGCCGAGGTCCGCCGCACGGACCCGGACGTGATCTTCCTGGCCGAGGCGTTCACCAAGCCGCCGATGATGCATCTGCTGGGCAAGGTCGGCTTCCAGCAGTCGTACACCTATTTCACGTGGCGCAATCAGAAGTGGGAGCTCGAGGAATATCTCACCGAGCTGAGCCGGGAGACCGCGCCGTTCTTCCGGCCGAACTTCTTCGTCAACACGCCGGACATCCTGCCCGGCTATCTCCAGCACGGCGGTCGGCCGGCATTCACGATCCGGGCCGTCCTGGCCGCGACGATGTCGCCGTCCTGGGGCGTCTATTCCGGTTATGAACTCTTCGAGAACGCCGCGGTACGTCCGGGCAGCGAGGAATACCTCGATTCCGAGAAGTACGAGTATCGCCCGCGGGACTGGAAGGCCGCCGAAGCGAGCGGCGAGCATCTCGGACTGCTGCTGGGCCGGCTGAACCAGATCCGGCGGGAACATCCGGCGCTGCAGCAATTGCGCGACATCGATTTCCACCACGCCTCCCATTCGGAGGTGATCGCCTACTCGAAGCGGTCCGGCGACGACGTGATCATCGTCGTCTGCAGCCTGGATCCGCACAACGTCGTCGAGTCCGAGATCCGGATCGACATGGAGGCGCTCGGCCTGGCCCCGGGAGAGGTCTACCAGGTGCACGACGAGCTGACCGGGCAGACCTGGCGCTGGGGGCAGCGCGCGTTCGTGCGGCTCACCCACGACGACCCGGCGCACATCCTGACCGTCTCCCGGCGATCATGAGCGATTCCGCTGCCGATCCGGACGCCGATCGGTTGCTCGGCTTCCTGACCGCGTCCCGCTGGTTCGCCGGCAAGGGTCGTTCGGCCACGCTGCGGTCGGTCACGCCGCTGCCTTGGCTGCGGTCCCCGGGTGACTGGCCGGCGGTCCGGATCGAGATCGCCGAGATCGGCTATCCCGATGCGCCCGGCGAGTTCTACCAGATTCCGCTCGCCTACCGGCCGGCGGAATCCAGCGACACGGACGCTGCCGTACGGGTGATCGACGATCAAGATCACGGAGCGCTGTCCGGCACCGACGCCACCGACGATCCGGTCGCTGGCTCGGTGATCATGAGCGCGCTGCTGGCCGGGACCACCCTGGATGCTGATCATGGTCGGGTCGTGTGCCGGACCGAAGCCGCGGCGGACCTGTCCGCCGACCTGGCCGCGACCCGGCTGACGGCCGAACAGAGCAACACGTCCGTCCGGTACGGGGATCGGGCGCTGCTCAAGATCTTCCGGAGGCTGGAGCTCGGCGACAACCTCGACATCACCGTGCACCGGGCCCTGAACCGGGCCGAGACGGCCGGCACCGCCCGCCTGTACGGGCAGCTCACCGCCGAATGGGAATCCCGCGGGACACGACTGCGGGCCGACCTGGCGATGCTGACCGAGCTGTTCCCGCACGCCGAGGACGGCTGGGAGCTGGCGGTCGCCGCGGCCGAGTCCGGCACCGACTTCACCGACCAGGCCCGCCAGTTGGGAGTGGCGCTGGCCGAGGTGCACCGCGCGCTCGGCTCGGCGTTCCCGGCCGCGACCCGGGCCGGCGACGAGATCGCGGCCGGCATGGTCGACCGGCTGCAGCGGACCCGGGAGTTCGCCGAGCCGCTGAATGATCATGCCGACGCGCTCCGGGCCCGGTTCGAGCGACTGAACGGGCGGACGCTGGAGACCCAGCGGGTGCACGGCGACTTCCACCTCGGCCAGACCCTGCACACCCCGGACGGCTGGAAGATCATCGACTTCGAGGGCGAACCCGCGAAGCCGATGGCGGAACGGCTGCTGCCGGACAGCCCGTGGCGCGATGTCGCGGGCATGCTGCGCTCGTTCGACTACGCGGTCGCCGACTCGCCCGAGGCCGAGCACAACGGCTGGGCGACGGCGGTGCGCGAGGCGTTCCTGAGCGGCTACACCGGCGATGATCAACTCGTCGAGGACGACCTGGTGATCATCGACGCCTACGTTGCGGACAAGGCGGTCTACGAGCTCGGCTACGAGATCCGCAACCGCCCGGACTGGGTCCGCATCCCGCTCTCCGCGATCGCCCGGATCGCCGGCAGCTCCCGTACCCACCAACCCGGCAAGGACAGCGAGGACGAAGATCATGGCTGACGCGGAGACCCTTGGCCTGACCGGGACAGACCTGAGTGGCTTCCACGGCGGGCACGACACCGAGTGCTGGCGGCGGCTCGGCGCGATCGAGCTCACGGTCGACGGCCCGGACGGTCCGGTGTCCGGGACCCGGTTCTCGGTCTGGGCCCCGAACGCCCAGCAGGTCCGGCTGGTCGGCGACTTCAACGGCTGGTCCGGCGACGACACCCCGCTGCGCCGGGTGCCCGACTCCGGGGTCTGGGTCACCTTCCTGCCCGGCGTCGGCACCGGGGCGCTGTACAAGTTCGAGATCCTCGGCGCCGACGGCGTGTGGCGGCTGAAGGCGGACCCGATGGCCCGGTTCTGCGAGGCCGCGCCGCACACCGCCTCGATCGTCTACTCCAGCGGCTACGCCTGGAACGACGACGCGTGGCTGGAGCAGCGGCGGGACTACCGGCCGCACGCCGAGCCGATGAGCGTGTACGAGGTCCATCTCGGCTCCTGGCGCCGCGGGCTGACGTACCTGCAACTGGCCAAGGAACTCGTCGAGTACGTCACCTGGCAGGGCTTCACCCACGTCGAGTTCCTGCCCGTCGCCGAGCATCCGTACGAGGGTTCCTGGGGCTATCACGTCACCGGCTACTTCGCACCGGTCTCCCGGTTCGGCTCCCCCGACGAGTTCCGTTTTCTCGTTGATCAACTTCACCAGGCCGGGATCGGCGTGATCGTGGACTGGGTGCCCGGGCACTTCGCCACCGACGCCTGGGCGCTGCAGCGGTTCGACGGCACGGCGCTCTACGAGCACGAGGACCCGCGGCTCGGCTGGCACCCCGACTGGGGCTCCTACATCTTCAACTTCGGGCGCAACGAGGTGCGCAGTTTCCTTGTTTCCAACGCCTATTACTGGCTGGAGGAGTACCACATCGACGCACTGCGGATCGACGCGGTCGCCTCGATGCTCTACCTCGACTACTCGCGCGGACCGGGCGAATGGGTGCCGAACGTCCATGGCGGCAACGAGAACCTGGAGGCGATCTCGCTGCTGCAGGAGGTGAACGCGCACGCGTACCGGCGCAAGCCCGGGGTCTTCCTGGTCGCCGAGGAGTCGACCTCCTGGCCCGGCGTGACGGCACCGGTTGATCATGACGGGCTCGGCTTCGGGTTCAAGTGGAACATGGGCTGGATGAACGACTCGCTGAGCTACTTCGGCCGCGACCCGATCCACCGCCAGCATCATCATCACGAGTTGACGTTCGCCATGTCGTACGCGTACTCGGAGAACTTCATCCTGCCGATCAGTCACGACGAGGTGGTGCACGGCAAGGGCTCGATGTTCGAACGGGCGGCCGGCGACGAGTGGCGCAAGTTCGCCACCCTGCGGGCGTTCTACGCGTTCATGTGGTCCCATCCCGGCAAGAACCTGCTGTTCATGGGCACCGAGTTCGGGCAGCGGCGCGAGTTCTCCGAGCAGCGCAGCATCGACTGGGACCTGACCCAGCAGTGGGGCCACCGCGGCGTGCAGTTGTTGATCAAGGACATGAACCGGCTCTACCGGGCTCACCCCGCGCTGTGGAAGCTGGACAACGACCCGGCCGGGTTCCGCTGGATCAACGCCGACGACGCCGGCTCCAACGTGTTCTCCTTCCTCCGGGTCGACGGCGAGGGCCAGTTGATCGCCAGCGTGATCAACTTCTCCGCCGATCCGCGGCCGGACTACCGGATCGGCCTGCCCGCCGACGGGATCTGGACCGAGATCCTCAACACGGACTCGACGATCTACGACGGCAGCGGCCTGATCGGCAACCTGGGCCAGGTGGTCGCCAACGAGGTCGGGCTGAACGGCTTCCCGGCCTCGGCGACGGTTGCGGTGCCGCCGCTCGGCGCGGTGTGGTTCCGGTACGAGCCGCACGTCGTCGACGACCAGCCGGACCAGGAGAAGGCCGACGCGGCCGCACACGAGGCAGCCCGGCTGGTCTCCTGATGACGGAGTTCGTGATCGAGGTCGTGCCGATCCGGGACGGCAGCGCCGCGCTGCGCTGGCCCGACGCCCCGGAGCCGGCCGACGTCGAGACGCTGCGGATCGCCGTGGTGGCGGCAGCGGAGGACGTGCTGGGCCGGGGCCGGCACCGGGTCGAGGCGACCCGGCCGGCCGGCGACCTGCTCGGCCGGCGGGCCCTGCTGCTGTCCGGGTTCCGGCAGGAGGGCGTGCTGCGCCAGGCGGCGCCGCTGCCGGACGGCGGCCACGGCGATCTGGTCGTCTACGCCCGGCTGGCCTCGGACGCCGTGCACGGGCAGACCGGCTTCTCCGGCGTGATGAACTCCGCGCTGCCCAGGAAGCGGCTGATCGCGCACGTCGTGATGCGGGACGAGGGCGGCCGGGTGCTGCTCTGCCAGACCACGTTCAAGCCGGACTGGGAACTGCCCGGCGGCATCGTCGAGCCGGGTGAGCCGCCGCGGCAGGGCGCCGTCCGCGAGGTCAAGGAGGAGCTGGGCGTCGACCGGGAGATCGGCCGGCTGCTGGTGGTCGACTGGCTGCCGCCGTACCTGGGCTGGGAGGACGCCTGCGAGTTGATCTTCGACGGCGGGCCGGTCACCACCGACGACCTGGCCGGCTTCGTGCTGGACCAGCGCGAGATCGCTGCCGTCCGGCTGTGCACCCTCGAGGAGGCGGCCGGCCTGGTCACCGAGGGAGCCCATCGGCGGCTCACCGCCGCCTGCACGGTGGCCGACGGAGAGACCGCGTACACCGAACACGGCCGCCGGGTCTGAGGCTCCCGCGAACCTCACCGGTTCCGCTGATTGCCACGCGGCCGGCGGCGGCCTGGCCGCTGCCACCGCGGTCGCGGCCGGGCTGGTGATCGGGATCGAACTGGTCAGCGGTTCCTCGCTGGCCGGTGGCCAGGGTCGGACGACGGTCGGCGAGCTGGTCGAGGGCGGCTCCGGCCGCGGCACCGACGGCAGGGACGACGAGAACGCCAAGCCGACCCCGGACGCGGAATCAACCGGGCCAGCGGGGGAAGACCCGACCGCGCAGCCATCCGAGGAACCATCGCAGGAACTCACCGATCAGCCCGGTGAGGAGCCCGCCGAAGACCCCACCGACCAGCCGTCCGAGCAGCCCACCGGCCAGACCGACGAGCCGTCCGACGATCCAACCGATCAGCCAGCCGAGGAACCATCCGAAGAGCCGACCGAACAGCCATCCGCCCAGTCGAGTGATCAGAGCGAAGAACCCTCCGACGAACCGACCGACGGACCGACCGAGCAGTCGAGTCAGGGCTCCCATGACGACTCCTCTTCCTCGGGTCCGTAGCCGACTCCGCCCAGGTTACGCTGTCGAGGTTTTCGCGGTGTGTTCCGCGATGATCAGTCCGACCAGCAGCGGTACGGTCGCGCCGAGCAGCAGCGGGCCGGCCGGCACGACGATCGACACGATCGGCGTTGCCACGGCGGCGCCGAGCAGGGCCGTGCCGCGGGCGGCCGAGCCGAAGGCGAACCAGGCGGCGACGCGGAGCCAGTCCCGGGTGGCCTGGTCCGGGGCGCGAGCGGCGACGACCGCGACGGCCAGCAGGTACGGGACCGCCACCGCGATCAGCCCGAGTTGGGCCAGCAGCAGGATCGGGGCCGGGCCGCCGCGGCCGTACAGGAAGCTCAGGTTGGCGATCAGCAGGGCAGCGCCGGCCGCGGCGACGACTCCGAGCCCCCAGAGCCGGCGCCAGTAGCGCGGGAAGGCCCGGAACGTCTCGGTGAAGCAGGCCTGGTCGTCGTCGCTGCGCCAGCGGTGCAGCGCGTGCGCGGCGGCCGCAGCGGCCGGCAGCCAGGTGATCACGCCGAGGCCCAGCAACAGCAGCGCGGCACCGGCCTGAACCGGATGAGCCAGATAGCCGAGGCCGCCGAGCAGCGCCGACGACCAGGAGCGCCTGGTTCGGCCCGGTCGGGCGGTCGCCGCCGTGATCATCCGCCGACCCCGGTTCGGACCGCGGCCCACAGATCGGCCGCTGCCGGTGCCGGTACGCCGGCGACGGCCCGGACCGGGACCGAGCGATCGCCCGCCACCAGCACGGTTTGATCATCGCCGAACCAGACGAGCTCGTCACCCAGCACCGCCGCTGTCCCGCCGGCGGCCTCGACCAAGATCGCCGTCGGCCGCGCCGGCGTCAGCGAGGAGGTCGGCTCGATCGCGGTGATCATGGTCGTCTCGGCGGCCGGCGCCGCGGACAGCCGGAGCGTGTGCAGGGTCCGGGCCAGGCTGAGGCTCGGCGTGCTCGAGGTCGGGTTGGCCCGCACCGCGGAGATCACCTGCTCGGCGGTCGCCGGCGGGGTCAGCGGGCTGATCCACGCCTGGCCGGAGCCGGACCGGACCAACCAGCGACCGTCCTCGCCGGGCTGCCAGGGCCAGTCCGCCTGCTGCAGGACGGTCAGCGTCCGCGGCCGGTCGGCGGCGAGCCGGTCGCGCAGCACCAGCCGGCCGGACGGGAACCTGATCATGGTCCGGTCCAGCCGGCGCAGGCCGAGCTCCGCCGGATACATCGCCGCCACCCGCGCAGTGGCGTGGACGAAGCCGTCCATGATCACGACGTCGGTCAGATCGGCGGTCCTGGTCGCCGGGATGCCCTGGTAGACGTGATATCTGTCCTCGTCGGCGTAGCCGTGATCATCGACCAGCAGCGCGTTGTGGTGGGCGGTCCGCTTGGCGTTGCTGTAGCCCTCGTCGACCAGCAGGTGCGCGCCGTGGCTGATCAGCACGAACGAGCCGGCATCCGGATGATGGTGACCGGCGCTGAGCGTGTCCCAGCCGTGCTCGGCGTCGAGCCGGTGCGACTCCCGCCAGGCCCGGTGACCGCCGCCCGGGCTTGATTTGAAGGAGACCAGGCTCGCCTTGTCGTCCCAGCCGGTGCGGGCGCTGATCAGGCCGAGGTCCGGGAAGTGGGCCGTCGTCGGCGTCCCCTCCGCCGGGTCGACCGGGGTGACGCTGCGGTCCAGCCAGAGCAGTTCGGCCCAGACCTCGGGCAGCACGCCGGGCTTCACGCCGCTCTCGTACGCCTCGCGGTAGTAGAGCCGTTCCACGACGAAGTCGGCCAGCCACTGGGCCTCGCCGATCCGGTACTCGGCCGCGAGCTTGCGGTAGAGCGCGACGCTGTGGCCGCTGCGCCGATCATGACAGTCACCATGATCAACGATCTCGCCGTAGCCGGGCGCCGCCTGGTGCAGCCGGTAGGCGAACGTGTTGGCCAGGAAGGCGCAGCGGCCGAACCAGTCGATCCCCTCCCGGTCCCGGAGCAGGTCGAGATAGACCGCGATCCAGATCACGCCGTAGCGCCAGTAGACGACCCCCTCGGAGTCCGAGCCGTCGTCGTTGAGCAGGTCCACCACCCGCTCGACGTTGAGCTTCGCCCGCTCGGTCCAGTCGGTCCGGCCGAGGGCGTACCCGGCGGCGGCGAGGCCGGTGTAACAGATCCAGTTGTGGTTCTGCCAGTAGCTGGAGCTCCACCAGCGGCCCTCGGTCTCGACCGCGTAGTCGTACAGCCTGGTGCCCTGGAGTTCCAGCTTGGCCCGCAGTTCCTCGGCGTCGGCCGGTGCAAGATCATCGCCGATCCAGTCATAGGCGAGCGACAGCCCGTGCAACAGCCAGCCGGCGTCGAGATCATGATCGGGCAGGTGGGCCCGGCCCCAGTGCGGCAGCCGGATCGTCGCCGAGATCCAGCGCCAGGCCTCGTCCAGGTAGTGCCGGTGCCCGGTCAATCGGTACGCGAGCGCGAGGTTGATCGCCGTCGGGCCGAGGTAGGTGATGCTCGCCTCGGGATGCGTCTCCGGCGGGGCCGCCTGCCGGTACCGGTCGCACTGCTCGACCAGGCGCTGCCACTCCCCCGCGTACGGACCGGTCAGCCCGGCCCGGAGCCCGGTCAGCCGTTCCTCGGTCAAGATCATCATGCCGGTCCCCCGAGCTCGCCGTAGGGCTCGAAGTCGATCACGGCCTCGCCACCGACCAGGGAGACCGCCGAGATGCGTCGGCTCGCCGCCCTCGTCTGATACACCGAGCAGAACACGGCTTCCCGGCCGGTCGTCTCGAAGTCGAACCAGGTGCGCTGCCGGGCCGGGTCGTCGGCCGGCCCGAAACCTGGGTACGCGATCAGCGGGGCGCCCAGATGCCAACCGGACAAGGACTCCCGGCCGGACCACTCCGTGCGGGTGTACGGCACGTGATCGACGGCGCTCACGTCGACGCCGGCGCGCAGGCCGAGCCGGATCCGGTGCTCCTCGGTGCAGCGGACGGTCACCAGATCGATCAGGTGATCATCCTCAAGGGACACCCGGCGGCTGGCGGACACGCCCGGACACCAGGCCGGATCGTCGATGGCGACGGTGATCGACCGTTCCGTCCGCTCGACCAGCCGGCCGGCCGCCTCGCCCGGTTCCCGGTCATCGATCCGGATCGTCGGATGCGCTGCCGCCACGGCGTAGCGGTCCCGCCAGGGCCGGTTGCCGTAGGGCACCTGGCCGTAGTCCGGCTGCCACGGATCCTCGCTGCCGTAGAGATGGAGGGACAGCTTGTCGTGATGCCCGTGGCTGCCGCCGTGCGGGCCGTAGTCCAGCACGGCGTGGATCCCGGCTCCGGAGAGGACGGCCAGGCCGACCCGCTCGGACACCGTGATCGCCCCCGGCTTGTCGCGGTACGGGAGCGGCGGACCGGCGAACCAGCCGGTCAACCCGTCGGCAAGATCATCCGCGAGGCTGCCCGACTCGATCGCCGCACGGTCGGTCACGGAGCGCAGCGGATCGCCGGCGACCAGCCCACCGGCGAGCTCGCCGAGCTCCTGCCACTCCAACGCCAGCGCCTCGCGCCGGTACGGGCCGTCGTGCACCGCGGGCAGCACGCCGCCGGGTGTGGCCAGCCGGGCCAGCGCGGTGATCATGCCGGCGAGCCGCTCGGCGACCTCGGCGGGCAGTTCGCCGGGATCGCTGTCCCGCAAGGAAAGCAGATAGGCCCGGAGGACGAAGCCGTGGTAGTACGTGCTGCCCTCCCACTCCCAACCGTCGTCACCGGTCGCCGCCAGCAGATGGGCCAGCTGACCATGATCACCGGCCAGCCAGCCGTCCCGGTCGGCACAGTCGCCGCCGCGGATCAGCGCGGCCGCCCGGGAGCAGGCGAGGCCGGCCGCGTTGAGCCAGGCGACGTAGTTGGAGTCGAACCGGTCCTCCGCGATGAGCACGCCGCGCGCCCGCAGCGCGGCGTCGGCCAGCTCGTCGAGCAGCGGCAGCAGCGGGTCCAACGACTCGTTCCCTGAGCTTGTCGAAGGGCAAGACCGGATCTGGCCCGGCACTTCGACAGGCTCAGTGCGCGTTCGGCGTCCGCTGTCGACCTCGGCCGTGGCCAGCGACCAGGCGGCATGGCCGATGTTGACGCCCCACACCGCGTCGGTCAGGGCCTGGTGGAACAGCCGGCCGCGCAGCATCCAGCCCTGCGCCTGATCATGATCGGCGACGGCCAGCCGAGCATGGATCCCGGCGTACGCGGTGAGCAGCCGCAGCGCCTCCGCCCGGTCGGCCGAGTCGTCGTGGCCGGCCAGGCGGCGCGCCCGCCGCGCCCAGGCCTGGTGCGACAACACCAGCCAGGCCGCCCGGACCCGCTCGGAGGCCAGGCGGCAGCCGTGCCGGCAGACCGCTCCCGCCGCCGGGAACGTACCCAGAAGGTCGCCGGGCTCCAGCTCGACTCCGTGCACCCCGCAGACGTAGTCGTGCCACCAGCCGCCCCGCTCCTCTGGCGGACCGTTCATGATCATCGCGGCCAGGTCCCGCCGTCGATGTCGAGCGTGCTGCCGGTGAGGTAGCCGGCCTCGGCGGAGGCCAGGAAGACCACCGCCGCGGCGACGTCCTCGACCTGGCCGGACCGGCCGATCGGCGCGTTCCTGATCATGGTCTGCTGTGCCTCGGCGGTGCTGAACGTGTTGTGGAAGGCGGTGTCAGCGATGTAGCCGGGAGCGACCGCGTTCACGGTGATCTTGTCCGGGCCGAGCTCCTTGGCCAGGCCCTTGGTGAAGCCGCGGATGCCGGCCTTGGCCGCCGCGTAGATCACCGAGCCCGGCCCGCCGCCGTTGTGCGCGGCCAGCGACGACATCGTGATGATCCTCGGCCGATCGGACTCCCGGAGCGCTTCGATCGCCGCCTTGCAGGTCCGGAACGTCGCGCCCAGGTTGACGTCGACGACGCGCTGATAGTGCTCCTCCGCCATCTCCGCGACCGGGACCCGGCCGATCAGGTGACCGGCGTTGCAGACCAGCACATCCAGGCCGCCGAGGAACGAGACCGCCTCGGCGACCATCCGGTCGACCTGCTCGGCGGACGTCACGTCGGCCTGGACGGCGGTCGCCTTCCGGCCAAGCTTCTCGATCATGGACACCGTCTCCGCGGCCGCGTCCGCCGAGCTGCCGTAGTGCACGGCGACGTCCGCCCCGGCCGCGGCCAGGCCGAGCGCGATCCCGCGGCCGATGCCGTGGCCGGCGCCGGTGACCAGCGCCCGGGTGTCGCTGAGGTCTGTCATGGTTGGAATCTCCTCGTGATCATTTGATGCCCGCCGTGGCGAAGCCCTGGACGAAGTAGCGCTGGCCGATGATGAACAGCAGCACCATGGGTACGGTGGCGAGGGTGGTCCCGGCCATCAGGAACGCCCACTGGGTGGCGTTCTCGGTCCGGAACACCGACAGGCCGACCTGGATCACCCGGAGGCTGTCCGACCTGGTCACCAGCAGCGGCCAGAGGAAGTTGTTCCACGAACTCTCGAACGTGAGCAGCGCGACCGTGATGAACGCCGGCTTGATCAACGGGCTCATGATCCGGGCGTAGATGCCGAACTCGCCGAGGGCGTCCAGCCGGGCCGCCTCCTCCAGTTCCACCGGTAGGTCGACGTAGAACTGCCGGAACAGGAACACCGCGAACGGCGTCACCGCGCCCGGGATGATCAAGGCCCACCAGGTGTCCAGCCAGCCGGTGCCGCCCTGGCCGAGGATGTCGTTGCCGCCGAACAGCGGCATGAACCGGACGATCAGGAACTCCGGGATGATCTTGGTGTAGGTCGGGATCATCAGGCAGGCGATGAAGCCGAAGAAGATCACGCCGCTGCCGCGGAACCGCAACCGGGCCAGGGCATAGCCGGCCATCGAGGCGAACGTGAGGTTGATCACCGTGTGGCTGAGCGCGATCACGAACGAGTTCCGGGCGTAGGTCGGGAACGGCGCCGCCCGCATCGCGTCGGCGTAATTGCTCCAGGCCCACTCGCCGGGCAGCAGCTGCGGCGGTACGGCAGCGATCTCGGCCGGTGTCTTCAGCGAGGTGAGCACCATCCAGACGAACGGCACGATCATGATCACGCCGATCATGATCAGGGCCAGATAGAGCGCGGCCCGGGCCGGCACCGGGAGCCGGGCGGGATCGGTGCCGCGCCGCTGCCGTACCTCACGAACCGGCATCGGCACTCCTGGTCAGTCGGCGGTTGGCCAGCGTCAGCAGGGCCAGCACAACGAACAGGATCAGCGACTGCGCGCAGGCGTACCCCATCCGGAACTCCCGGAAGGCGGACTTGTAGATCTCGTACGTCATCATCGTCGTGGTGTTCGCCGGCCCGCCGTCGGTGAGGATGTAGATCTGGTCGAAGGACTGGAACGCACCGATCACCGAGGTCACGAAGACGAAGAACGTGGCCGGCCGGAGCAGCGGCACGGTAATCGAGAAGAACTGCCGGAACCGGCTGGCGCCGTCCACCGACGCCGCCTCGAACAGCTCACGGGGCAGTCCCTGCAGGGCGGCGAGGTAGATCAACATCTTCAGCCCGATCCCCTGCCAGATGCCGACGACGATCACCGCCGGCATCGCGAACGTGGTCGAGGACAGCCAGTTGACGCCGGACAGGCCGAAGAACGACAGCACCGCGTTGGCCAGGCCGTTGCGCGGCTCGTAGATCCACAGCCAGACCAGCGCCACCGCGATCGTCGCGGTCACCTGGGGCAGGAAGATCGCGGTCCGGAACACGGCCCGGCCGCGCAGCCTGGTGTTGAGCATAACGGCGATCACCAGGGCGACGGCCATCGCCACCGGCACCGTGAAGAACGCATAGACGGCCGTGTTCGCCATCGCCCGCCGGAACACCGGGTCGCCGAGCGCCTCGACGTAGTTGTCCAGGCCGATGAAGCGCGGCGGGGTTAGCACGTCGTAACTGGTCAGCGACAAGATCAACGCCGCCACCACCGGAACGCCGATCCAGAGCAGCGCATGCAGCAGGGCGGGGGCGACCATCAGCCAGCCGGCCCGGTGCCGGGCCCGGACGGCGCCGGATCTGGTGCCGCGCCGTCTGCCCGGACGTCCGCCTCGCTC
Source organism: Microlunatus parietis (assembly GCF_013407955.1). Taxonomy (GTDB): domain Bacteria; phylum Actinomycetota; class Actinomycetes; order Propionibacteriales; family Propionibacteriaceae; genus Microlunatus; species Microlunatus parietis. The sequence continues at coordinate 614,861 of NZ_JACCBU010000001.1, forward strand.
GGGCGCGGCCGGCGGATCGGCCGCCGTGGCCGAGATCGTGGCCATCGGCGATCAGCCCAGCCGGCCGATGGCCTCGTTCGCCACGCCGGCCAGCTGCTCGATCGCCTGCTGCGCGGACTGCTGGCCGACCACGGCCGATTCCAGGGTCGGCTTGATCTTCTCCCGGATCTCCATCCAGGCCGGAGTGCCACCCTCGGAGAAGGCTTGATCAAGATTGCTCAGCGCGAAGTCGACGAAGGCGTTGCCCTTCACGTACTCGGAATCGGCCAGTTCCGCCATCCCTGGCACCGCACCGCGCTGCTCGCAGGCCGGCAGCACCACATCGGGCGATCCGAGGAACTCGACCAGGGCCCGGGCAGCGGCCGGATGCTTGCTGCTCGCCGACTGCGCCACCAGGGTGCCGCCCTGGAACAGCGCGGGCCGGGTCCCGGTCAGCACGAACGAGCCGATCCGGTCGTCCTCGATCAACTCCGGATTCTCTTCCTCGAGGTTGATCCAGAGCGAGTTGTTGACCATCATCATCGACGCCGTGCCCTGCTGCAGCGTGCTCGGCTGTCCCTGTGCCGTCTTCAGGTCGAACGAGGCCGAGCCGTCCGCGACCAGGTCCAGGAAGAACTGCAGCGCGCCGACTCCGGCCTCGCTGTTGAACAGGACCTCCCGTCCGTCGGCCGAGAACAGCTCACCGCCGCCGGCGAACAGGAACGTCTCCCAGCACTGCCGCAGATCGATCGAGAACGGGTCCAGCCCGGCCCGGGTCAGCCTGCCGCCCTCGTTCCGCGCCAGTTCCTTGGCGGCCGCCCGGAGCTCCGCGAAGTTCTTGGGGGTCTCGGTGATCCCGGCCTCGGCGAAATGATCTTTGCGGTACGCGACGAACCGGGTGTCCAGCACAATCGGCAACGCGTACAGCTTGTCGTCGAAGCGGGACGGCCTGAGCACGCGTTCCTGGTAGTCGTAGCGGGTGCCGAGTTCGTCGGGCAGCGGTGCGATCGCCTTCTTGAATGCGAACGGCTCGACCCAGCCGACGCCGAGGGTGAGCACGTCCGGCATCAGCCCGCTGGCCAGGCCGGTGGTGATCTTCTCGTTCAGCGCCGAGTAGTTGGTGTAGTCGACCTTGACCGTGACGTCGGGGTGGCTCTCCTTGAACTTCGGCAGCAACTGACCCTCGAGGGTCTCCTTGCCCGTGGCGCCCTCGAAGATCGCGGTCAGGAAGGTGATCTCGCCGCTGGCCGGGCCGTCGGCCGAACCCGTCGTTCCGGTCCCGCTGGAACAGCCGGCCGCGGTGCCGAGGGCGCCGAGTCCGAGGGCCGCCAGCAGGGTCCGCCGGGAAACATCCATGATCGTCTTCTCCTCATCGAGACCACCCCGTGGGTGCGGGCGCTGCACCCGGGCTCCTGCACCGCGGCTCTCCTCGATCCTGGTGCAACGATGCACTGAGACTAGACACGGATTGACAGAGGAGTCAATGGGGATAGGGTGATCGTGCCGCGAATCGTTGCACCATGATCAACGGGAGGAGGGTCTGCGGTGAGTGATGTCACGATCAAGGACGTGGCGACCGCTGCCGGCGTCTCGCCGAGCACGGTGTCGAACCTGCTCAACGGCCGGGCGCACCGGATGCTGCCGGAGACCCGGCAACGGATCGAGCGGACGATCAAGGATCTCGGCTACCGGCCGAACCGGGCCGCGCGCCAGTTGCGCACCGGCCGGTCCCAGGTGATCGGGCTGGTGGTGCCGTCGGTCGGCAACCCGTACTGGGGTGCGTTCGCGCGGCACCTGGAGTCGGCCGCCCTGGCCGAGGGCTATCACGTGCTGCTCTGCAACTCCGAGCGTGACCCGGACCGGGAGCGGCAGTACGTGTCGGAGCTGCTGTCCGACGGGGTGTTCGGGATCGTGCTCTGCTCGTCGTTGCCGTCGCTGGAGCACGTACTGCCGCTGGTTGATCAAGGTCTGCGGCTGGTCGCGTTCGACCGCAAGGCCCAGGCCGGTGACCCGGCTTCGCTGGTCAGCATCACCGTCGACAACGCGATCGGCGGCGAGCTGGCCGGTGATCATCTGGTCGGGCTGGGCCATCGGCGGATCGCGTTCGTGTCCGGCGCCCTGCGCAGCATCAACCGGCAGGAGCGCCTGCGCGGCTTCCTGGCCGCGCTGTCCCGGGCCGGGATCGGCGAGCAGGACGTGCTGCGCTGGACCGGGAAGGGCGATGATCAACTCGGCGACGTCGAGGCCGCCGAACTGGGGACCCGGGCCGCCGCCGCGCTGCTGGGCCGCCGGAACCGGCCTACCGCGATCTTCGCGATCAACGACATGACCGCGCTCGGGGTCTGCCGGGCCGTCCGGGACGCCGGGCTCGAGGTCGGCCGGGACGTCTCGGTGATCGGCTTCGACGACATCGTGCTGGCCGACCTGTCCTCGCCGCCGCTGACCACGATCCGGCAGCCCCTCCCCGACCTCGCCGCCGCCGCCTTCACCGAACTCCGGCTCCGCCTCGACGACGCCACCGTCCAGCCGGGCCGCTCACTGCTGTTCCGGCCCGACCTGGTCGTCCGAGCCTCGACTGCCCCCGTCCCCGGCAGCTGAGGTTGTGGCCGAAGTCCCCGCTGTGGCTGATTTGGGCTCGACGCAGCCGCGACCGTTGCACCCATCCGCGACCGCTGCAACGGTCGCGGACACGAGAAACGGTCGCGGATCCACACCGCGCCTGCCGCCACGACCACGAGCGCGCAGCCGCGCATCGCGCCGCGAGAAGCGCCGGCCGGAACGCGCCCGGACCGCACGCCCGACGCAGCCGCGACCGCTGCACCCATCCGCGACCGCTGCATCAGTCGCGGACACGAGAAGCGGTCGCGGCTGATCGCAGTCGAGCCCGGCCTTAGCCGCGAGAAGACTCCGGCTGCCGGACCCGAGCCCGGCCCACGCGATGCCGCAGGGCACTCGGCGACCGCTCACTCGATCCGCGACCTTTGACTCGGTCGCCGACATGACGTTGATCATCAGCGAGCCGGCTCCAACCCCTCCCACCGACCAGTCAATTCAGCAGCGACACGCCGCAAAAAACGCTGCGTTCGTGACCGGTCGGCGGTGTTTGAGGGGGGTCAGAAGAGGGCGGCCATCAGGTTTCGGCGGGCCTTCTGGACTCTCGGGTCGGTGTTGCCGATGGTTTCGAAGAGTTCCAGGAGGCGGAGGCGGGCCTGGTCGCGTTCGTCGCCGCTCCGGCGCTTGACCTGGTCGATCAGGCGGGCGAAGGCCTCGTCGACCTGGCCTCCGACCACCTCAAGATCAGCGGCGTCCAGGTGGACCTGGAGGTCGGCGTCGGGTGCCGCGGCGGCGGCCAGGACGACGTCGGCGGACGTGTTGGCGGTCCGGGCCAGCAGGCCTGCCTGCGCCTTGCCGGCCTTCGCCTCGGCGTCGGCCGGGTTGGCCGCGAGCAGTTTGTCGAACTCCTCGACGGCGGCGGCGAAGTCGCCGCGCTCCAGGGCCGCGTCGGCGGCGGCGAACCGGGGATCGGGCTCGTCCTCGGCACCGTCGTCGACCGGTCCGCCGACGGGCTCGGCCCGGCCCACGATGCCGTTGGCGACGGCGGCCTTGACCAGCTGGTCCAGCGCGGCCCGTACCTGATCGGCGGGGATGACGCCCTGGAACAGCGGCACCAGCTGGCCGCCGACGACGCCGACGACGGTCGGCACGGCCTGCAGGCCGAGCTGCTGGGCGAGCTGCGGCGCGGCGTCGACGTTGAGCCGGGCGATCAGGTATTTCCCGCCGGCTTCGGAGGCGGCGGCGGCGAGCGCGTCGGACAGCTGCTGGCCGCTGGAGACTCGGGGCGAGTAGAACTCGACGACGACCGGGTGCTGCAGCGAGGGCCGGATCACCTGCGCCTCGAAGGTCTGCTCGGTGACCTCGACGACATAGCTGCCGCCCGCCTTCGCGCCGGGGGATCCGCCCGGTCCGCTCGCGGCCCGCTGCTTGGCCTGCTCGGCCAGCTGGGACAGGTCGACCGCACCCCTGGGGTTGAAGCTCGACGAACTCATGGGCCCATCCTGTCAAAGCCGGCGCCGGGACGGTGGCAAGGGTCCGGAACGCGCGGTCCGATCTGATGAGTGGGGCCGATCTGCACCAGAATGGCGTGCATGGCGCACCCACGAGCCGGTCAGCCGGCACTCCCCGAAGACCTGATCGACGTCGACGCCGTGATCACCGCCTATTACGACCGCCGGCCCGACCCGGACGACCCGGCGCAGCAGGTCGTCTTCGGCACCTCGGGTCACCGCGGCGCCAGCCTCGACACCGCGTTCAACGAGGCGCACATCGCGGCGACGACGCAGGCGATCGTCGAGTACCGCAAGGCGCAGGGCGTGACCGGGCCGCTCTACCTGGGCAAGGACACCCACGCGCTGTCGCTGCCGGCCTGGCAGACCGCGATCGAGGTGCTGGTCGCCGCCGGCGTCTCGGTCCGCTGCGAGGGTACGGACGAGTACACGCCGACCCCGGCCGTGTCGCGGGCGATCGTCGTGCACAACCGCACGGCGGACAGCGCCGAGGCGGACGGGATCGTCGTCACCCCGTCGCACAATCCGCCCCGGGACGGCGGCTTCAAGTACAACCCGCCGCACGGCGGGCCGGCCGACACCGATGCCACCAAGGCGATCGCGGCCCGCGCCAACGAGCTGCTCCGGGATCCCGGTTCGATTCGCCGGGTCCCGTTCGCGAGCGCGTACCAGCAGGTGGAGCGGTTCGACTACGTCGGCCGCTACTGCGACGACCTGGCGAACGCGCTGAATCTCCCGGCGGTCCGGGAGGCCGGGCTGCGGCTCGGCGCGGACCCGCTCGGTGGCGCCAGCGTCGGCTACTGGGGCTACCTCGCCGAGCGGCTCGACCTCGACCTGACGGTGATCAATCCGGCGGTCGATCCGCGCTGGGCGTTCATGACGCTGGACACCGACGGCAAGATCAGGATGGACTGCTCGTCGCCGGCCGCGATGGCCTCCTTGATCAAGAACCGGGACGCGTACGCGATCTCGACCGGCAACGACGCCGACGCCGACCGGCACGGGATCGTCACGCCGGACGCGGGGCTGATGAATCCGAACGCCTACCTGGCCGTCGCGATCTCGTACCTCTATCGGAACCGGCCCGGCTGGAACCCGGACGCCGGGATCGGCAAGACGCTGGTCTCGTCGTCCATGATCAACAAAGTCGCCGAGTCGTTGGGCCGGCGGCTCGTCGAGGTGCCGGTCGGGTTCAAGTGGTTCGTCGACGGGCTGCGTTCGGGCGGGATCGGGTTCGGCGGCGAGGAGTCCGCGGGGGCCTCGTTCCTGGCACTGGACGGCAGCACCTGGACCACCGACAAGGACGGCATCCTGCTCGCCCTGCTGGCGGGCGAGATCACCGCGGTGACCGGCCGCTCCCCCAGTGAGTTGTACGGGGAGCTGACGGCGGAACACGGCGCGCCGGCGTACGCCCGGATCGACGCGCCGGCCGATCGGGACCAGAAGGCGAAGCTGGCCAAGCTGGACGCGTCGGCGGTGTCGGCCACCGAACTGGCCGGGGAGAAGATCACCGGGATCCTCACCTCCGCGCCCGGCAACGACGCGCCGATCGGCGGCCTCAAGGTGATCACCGAGTCGGCCTGGTTCGCGGCCCGGCCGTCCGGCACCGAGGACGTCTACAAGATCTATGCGGAATCATTCCGCGGCCAAGATCATCTTGCCGAGGTGCAGCAGGCCGCCCGGGAAGTCGTCTCGGCCGCGCTCGGCTGAGCGTCGATCAGAACCCGACGGAGCGCAGCACCGGGTCGAGCGGCCGGTGCTCGACCAGCGCGTCGCAGACGAACTCCAGGGCACCGACCAGCCGCGCGCCCCGAAGATCGAGAACCCGGCCGGTGAGTTCGGCGTAGCTCTCCATGATCAGCTCACCCAGGTCGGCCGGGTCGTGCAGCAGGTAACGCAGGTCGCTGGCCGGGTTGCCGTACTCGACGCAGGAGAAGTCCCAGACGCCGGCCAGGGTCCCGGTCGGGTGATCGAGGACCAGGTTGCCGAAGTGGAAGTCGCCGTGCAGCACGGCCGGTCGCGCCTCCGGGCCGGCCAGCTCGGTCTCCTGGTACGCGACGAGCAGGCGCCGCAACCGGTCCCGGTCCGAACCCGGAAGGGTCGGCAGGGCCTCCTCGAGTTCGCGGACGACGGCCTGCGGGTCCTGGGTCCCGATGCCGAGTTCGGCCCGCTCGGCCGCGTCGAACCGGCGGTGCATCGCGACCAGGAACTCGGTCAGCGACCGGGCGGTGGCGCGGCGCACGGCTTCCGGAGCGGTGCGCAGGGCGGCCGAGTCCGGGGTGGCACCGACGATCGTGCGGTAGGCCGCGAACTCCGTCCGCCGCCCGGTCCAGGCGATCTCCGGTGTCCGGGCCGGCAACGTCCCGGCCAGCCGGTTCAAGATCGCCAACTCCCGACGATAGGCCTCGGCCCCCATCCGCGGGAAGCGGTAGATCCAGCCGTCGGCGGTCTTGATCACCGCGTTCTCCCAGCCGACCAGCAGTTCCGCGCCGGGCAGGTCAAGATCGCGGTCCTCGGCCAGGACCAGCTCGGCGAGCTCGGGCAGGGTACGGGTCTCGGTCAGCGGTGACGGCATGCCAGGGACGGTAGCCAGCGGGCTCGCCGGGCGACACCGATTTTCCGGCCTCGTACGGCTGCGGATCCGGCCCGAGTCTGCCAAAGTCGCGTCCATGAGCGACCCGGACCTGGACCGGCTCGCCGAGCTCGCGGCCTGCCTGGCCGGTGACTCGGCGGTCGACGTCCTGGCCCGGGTGCTGCCGAGGCCGGCCGGCGAGGACCTGCCCGAGACACGGGACCGGCTGGTCCGGGCCGCGCTCGATCTGCCCCGGGGACCGGTGATCGTGGCCGCCGACGACGCGACGCCGTCGATCACCGGGTGGCTGCGCCGCCTCCCGGTGGCCGACCGGGTGCTGCTCACGCTCCGGTACGGGGAGCGGCTGGCGCCCGCCGAGCTGGCCCGGATCCTCGGCCAGCCCGTGACCCGGGTCGAGTCCCGGTTGGCCGCCCTGGCGGCCGAGGTGCCGCCGCCGGCGGAGGCGTACCTGACCTATGGGTTGGACCGGCTCGCCGAACAGGCGCCCAGCCCGGCCGCCGTACGACGAGCGGTCGAGACCCGGCAGCGCGTGCAGTCGCAGCGGCGCCGCGCGCTGGTCTCGCTCGCAACCGTCGCGGCGCTGATGTTGATCATGGTCTCGTACGGCGCCGGTGCGTTGCGGTCCTACACCTCCCAGACTGCGGGAGGCGACGGCGGTCTCCAGCTGCGCCACCGGGTCGATCCGCCACCCGGCTGGCGGGTGCTCGCCACCCACCTGTCCCGAACCGTCGCGACGACCACCCTGCAGAGCGACGCCGGCCTCCGCTGCTGGGTCACGGTGGGCGGGGCGATCGGCATCCTGGGACCGGCCCGGGAGGTCATCGTCCGCGGCGAACCGGGCATGATCTCGGACTCGGAACTGAGCTGGTTCGCCTCCCCCGGGCCGATCGCCATCCGCTGCCACCAACCCACGGAGCGCGACCTGCTGCTCCGGCTCGCCGACGCCATTCGGTTCGAGTCGAGCGAGTTCCGTACCCCGATCGGGTTGTCCGGGGTGCCACCGATCTTCGGCGGCCCGACGCTCGACCGGACCGAGAACGCCGACGGTGCGACGCACCAGCTCACCGTCGGCCGGTACGACTTCCACGTCGGCCTGACGGTGCCGCCCGACCCCCGGGACGTGCGGACCTGTCCCTCGATGGGCACTGCTCCGCGAGCCTCCCGCTACGACTCCGCGGAACCGCGGGTCGCCGGCACCGTGAGGCAGTTGCTGCGCACTCCGGACGGCATCGTCTGCGCCGCCCTGCACTGGTACGTTGCCGAGCCCAGTCAGGACCAGCGCGAGCGTGCCCGCCGGCAGCTGGACCAACTCGCGAGGCACGTCATCCTGGCCGCCGACCCGGCCGATCCGGCCACCTGGCTCGACGCCGAGACGGCCCTGCCGACCTCCTAGCCAAGGTGAACGCTCGGTGAACGATGAGCGGCTTTCACACGTCTGGTTCGACAAATTGAGGTGACAACCAGCACGATGTTCCCGTGCCCGTTGAGGTCTTGATCATCCTGGCGGTCGTCATCGTTACGGCCTTGGCCTTCGATTTCACCAACGGGTTCCACGACACCGGCAACGCGATGGCGACCACGATCGCCACCGGCGCACTGCGGCCGAAGGTGGCCGTCGCCGTCTCCGCGGTGCTGAACCTGGTCGGCGCGTTCCTCTCCATCGAGGTCGCGCTGACGGTCAGCAACAAGGTGGTCAACATCCAGGGCAGCGACGGCAGTCCGGTGGCCGGGCTGATGGGCGTGCCGATCCTCACCCTGGTCCTGGCCGGCCTGGTCGGCGGCATCCTGTGGAACCTCGCGACCTGGTTGTTCGGCCTGCCGTCCTCGTCCTCGCATGCGCTCTTCGGCGGCCTGATCGGCGCGGCGATCGCCGCCCTCGGCCCCGGGGGCGTGAAGTGGAACGGCGTCCTGGTCTCGGTGATCATTCCGGCCATCGCGGCCCCGCTGGTGGCCGGGCTGGTCGCCGCGGTCGGTACGAAGATGATCTTCCGGATCGTGGCCGGCCTGCCCGAGCAGCAACGCGACACCGGCTTCCGCTGGGGCCAGGTCGGCTCGGCCGGGCTGGTCTCGCTCGCGCACGGCACGAACGACGCGCAGAAGACGATGGGCGTGATCACGCTGGCGTTGATCGCCGCGGGCACCTGGACCGACCTGCACGCGGTCCCGGTCTGGGTCAAGGTCGCCTGCGCGCTGGCGATCGCGGCCGGCACCTACGTCGGCGGCTGGCGCGTGATCCGTACCCTCGGCAAGGGGCTGGTCGAGATCGTGCCGCCGCAGGGCATGGCCGCCCAGTCCGCCGCCGCCGCGATCATCCTGTCCTCCAGCCATCTCGGCATGGCGCTGTCCACCACGCACGTCGCGACCGGTTCGATCCTCGGCAGCGGGGTCGGCCGGGCCGGCGCAACGGTCCGCTGGCGGGTGGCCGGCCGGATGGCGATCGCCTGGTTGATCACCTTGCCGGCCGCTGGCCTGATCGGCGCGCTCTGCTGGTTCCTGGCCCACGCGATCGGCGGTGTCCCGGGCGTCGGGGTCGTCTTCGCGATCCTGGTGATCGCGTCGCTGCTGATGTACCTGAGGTCCCGCCGGGAGCGGATCCACCACGACAACGTCAACGACGTCTGGGTCGACGGTGTGCCGCCCGCGGACCACGACGACGTCGACTCGAAGCTGGCCGCCTGATGGACGTCATCGTCTCCTCCGCCCAGGCCCTCTGGCAGGTCGTCGCCGTCGGGCTGCTGCTCGGCGCCGGGCTGCCGGCCCTGTTCGCGTTCGGCCTCCGATTCTGGTACCGCGCGGGTCACAGCAGGGGCGCGGACGGCGTGATCACCCGGCCGCCGGGCGCCACGGCTGCGGCCGTCGTCTGTTTCAGCGTGGTCGCCCTGGCTACGCTGTTCGGCATTGTGGTGATCATCTTCGGCAACCAACTGTTCGGCTGATGGCGCTCGGCTTCGAGGAGGTACGGGTCGGCCACTGGACCGACCCGGTCGCCCGGACCGGCTGCACCGTGCTGATCTTCCCCGACGGCACCGTCGCCTCGGCCGAGGTCCGCGGCGGCGCCCCGGCCTCCCGGGAGCTCGAACTGCTCGCCCCGGAGCGGACCGTGGATCGGATCGACGCGGCCGTACTGACCGGCGGGTCGGCGTTCGGCCTGGCCAGCGCGGACGGGGTGATGCGATTCTGCGCCGAGCAGGGTCGTGGGGTGGCGACGCCGGCCGGCCCGGTGCCGATCGTGCCCACCCTCGGCCTGTACGACCTCATGATCGGCGACGCGTCCGTCCGGCCCGGGCCGGACCAGGGCTACGCGGCCGCGGCCTCGGCCACGCCCGACGGCGAGACGGACGGGCTGATCGGCGCCGGCGCCGGGGCCACCGTCGCCAAGATCACCGGCACGCCCCGGCCCGGCGGCCTGCGCTCGGCCGTCCTCACCTCCGGCGACCTGGTGGTGGCGGCGCTCTGTGCCGTGAACGCGTTCGGCTCGATCGACCACGACGGTACGGTCCTGGAGCGCGACCTGGAGCAGAGTGCCGCGGCGATCCGGGTCGCCGCGAGTTTCCTGGAGCAGGCCCAGAACACGACGATCGGCGTGGTGATCACGAACGCCCGACTGGACAAGCTGGGCTGCCTGGCCGCCGCCCAGGGCGCGCACGACGGGCTGGCCCGGGCCATCGCGCCGCCACACACCTCGGGCGACGGCGACGCGTTCATCGCCGCGGCCACCGGCCGGGTGGACGCGCCGGTCGACCTGGTCCGGCTGCTCGCCGTGGCGGCGGTCGAGCGCGCGATCCGTACCGCGCCTTAGCTGTCGCGATTCCTCTTCGGACGGGCCGTTGCCGCGTGGAAACACCGATTGCGGCTGATGCAAAGAGAAATCGCGACATCACCTGCCTGATACGGACAACACCTACCCCTGTGGACAACCGGGCCAGCACCGTCCGGTGCGCCGGATGCTCCTCAGATGACGACCAGCGACGAGATCCGACGGGCGCTCCACGAAGGTGGCGGTGCGATCAGGCTGCGCGACCACCGGACGATCGGCAGGACGATCCACCGGCTGGCAGCCAGGGGCGAGCTCAGTTCCCTGCTGCCCGGGATCTACTGCGCCGCCGAGGACGCCGACCGGATCGAGGTCCGGTTGCGGGCCGCAGCGCTGTGGGCGCCCGAGGCAGTGTTCACCGGACCGGCCGCGGCCTGGCTGAGCGGCTGGCCGGGCTACCCGGTTCCGGTGATCACCCTGTCCCGGCCGATGCGCCGGACACCCGCCCCCGGATTCCGGGTCAGCCAGGAACGACTGCCCGCCGAGGTGATCACCCGACATCGCGGCTGCTGGGTCACCGTGCCGGCGTTCACCGCGCTCGACCTCGTCGCCTGGGGCCGGGCATCGGGGCATCGACGAGGTGCTGCGGTCGGAAACGGTCACCGTCGACCAGCTCTGGCAGATGCTGTCGCTCACCCCGAAGCGGAACGGGAACGGCCTCCGCCGAGCCGCGCTGCTGGAATCCCGCAACGCGCCCTGGTCCGAGGCCGAGCGGCTGCTGCACCGCATTCTCCGGGAGGCGGGTTTCCGGGGCTGGGCCGGCAACGTGGAGGTCGCCTGCGCCGGCCACCGCTATCCCGTCGACGTGGTCTTCGAACGCGCGCGGTTGATCATCGAGGTCGACGGCTACGCCTATCACCGGGCGGAGAACCGGGACCAGTTCCAGCGGGACCGGCGCAAGTGGACCGAGCTCGCCGCGGCCGGCTGGACCGTCCTCCATCTGACCTGGGACCACCTGGTCTTCGACCCGGGCTGGGTCGTCGACCGGGTCCGTCGGGTGCTCGGGTCGTGATGTCGCGATTTCTCTTCGCACCAGCCGCACACGGCCGCTGCCACGCGGCAACGGCCCGTCAGCAGAGAAATCGCGACAGGTTAGGCCGGCGAGTCGGGGTCGGTCGGCGCGGTTCCGTTCAGCTGCTTGGTGGTCAGCAGCAGGCGGGCCAGGCCGGCGCGGGTCGCGGCGACGGCGATCCGGTCGCCGGGGCGGAGCACGGGATTGGTCAGCTGCCAGGTCCAGGGGCGCCCGGCCGGCGAGTACGCCAGCACCCGGCACGATCCGCGCTCCGACAGCGAGGCCAGCCGTCGGCCGGGGGCGTTGGAGCCGGGCTGGACGGTGACCTCGGTGAACAGCAGCACCCGGCGGCCAACCGGGAAGATCACCTCGCCGCGCCGGCCGAGCGCGGCGGAGGCGAACGCTGGCGCGGCGAGCATCGACACGCTCCGGGTCGGCCGCAGGCCGAGCCGCCGCTCGATCCGGTCGGCCAGTTCGTGGTCGTAGAGCCGGAGCACGACCCGGACGTCCGGATTCGCCTCCTTCGCGACCAGGCCGATCTCGAGGTTGGCGGCGTCGTCGTCGGTGAGCGCGAGCACCGCGTCGGCGCGGGAGATGCCGGCGGCCAGTTGTGCGGCCGCGTCGGTCGCCGGCGCGATGATCACCGGGATCTTGGCCTGCCGGGCCCAGAGCACGCCGGGCGCTCCCTCGTTGTGCTCGATCGCGACCACCGGCACCTGTCGCTCCCGCAGCCGACTGGCGACCGAGGTGCCGATCCGGCCCAGGCCGCAGACGACGACGTGGTGCCGGGGCCGGCCGCGGATGCCGCCGGTCAGCACGGCCAGCCGGGAACTGATCAGGGCGTCGACGATCACGGCGGTGATGCCCGAGGAGAGGACCAGGCCGAACAGCTGGATCACCACCGCCCCGAACCGGTAGCCGATGCTCAGGTCGTCCACCTCGAGCCCGGTGTCGGTCGACGCCGTCAGCGCCCGGTACAGCGCGGTCACCCAGTCCGAACCGGCCAGATGGAAGTAGAGCGTCGACAGGACGATCAGGATGACCAGGCCGAGCAGGACGATCCGGACCCGGCGGTCGAAGACGTACGTCAGCGCGCCGATCACCCCGGAGCGGCGGACGCTGATGTCCCGGTCGCCGATCAGCTCGGTGCCGAGCACCACGTCGCCGGTCGGCGGCAGGACGGCGTCGATGCCGTAGCCGGCGCTGTCGCCGAGCACCGCGAGCTCCGTACCACCGACTTCGGAGCGCGGCCCGGCGACGACCAGCCGGCCGCCGATCTCAAACGTCCGGGTCGCCGTGGACGCCAAGGCCGCCGCGACGAACGCCGGTGCCGCGAGTTCGGCCGAGGACAGCACGACGTGTTCGCCGAACAGCGGGCCGAGCCGCGAACCGAGCTCGGGGTTGTTCAGCTCGATCACCAGCCGTACGGTCGGGTTCAGCTCCTCGATGGCGAGCGCGACCCGGATCGCGAACACATCGTCGTCGCCGACGATCACGGCCGCCTTCGCCCGCTGGATGCCGGCCCGGCGCAGCTCGGCCGGCCTGACCTGCTGGCTCAGCTCGGCCTCGGCGCCGATCAGCTGCAGGTCGGCGACAACGCCCGGATCGGCGCTGCCGTGGACGATGACGATCACCCGTTCGCCCGCGCGTTCCAGCTCCTCGGCGAGCCGGATCGTGGTGCTGCTGGACCCGATGATCACCACATGGCCGGTCGCGCCCGCAGACGCCTGGTCGACCGGCTCAGCGAGTTTCGTCATGGTCGCCGAACGTGGTCCGCCCGCGCAGCCGGCTGGCCAGCTCGTCGTCGATCCCGTCCGCGACGTCCGACATGATCCGTACCGCCTGCCGCAGATGCGACGGTACGAACGGGCGGGCCGGGATCGACAGGCTGACGAACACCCGGTCCCGGATCAGCTGGAACTTGACCCAGCGCGCCTCGCTGTTGAGGTCGTTCAACACCTCCGACGCCCGGGAGCGACCGTCGACGTCATGCACCACGCTGGCGAACACGATGATCTCGCGGCCGTCGGTGGCGGTACGCAGGAAGACCATCGTCGAGCCGACCCGGATCGCCACGTCACCCTCGGCGTCGCGAATCGGCGGGTGGCCCAGCAGGTCGGTGAGCTCGGCGTCGATCAGTTCGTCCAGGTGTTCCCGGCTGCCGGGCAGCAGCGCGACCACCGACTCCGGCAGGTCGGCGACGTCGACCTCGGCGGCCGGCCGGGAGGTGAGCACCTCGGCCAGCTGATTCGGCGCCAGGAAGACCGGGTGCTGCACCCCGTACACGTCGCGCAGCGCGCCGACCGCGAGCCGGCTGATCTCCTCGGACTCGTCCTGCGGCCGGTCGGCCCAGAAGTTGGCCGAGCCGCCGGGCTCGGCCGACGGAGCGGACCAGCCGAGCTTCTCCATCGCGGCCAGCTGGTCCGGGCTCAGCTGGAACGTCTCGCCGAGGTTGGCGTTGCTCGCCGCCTCGGCCCGGATCTCCCGCGGCCGGTCGGCGTCGGCGGCCGAGACGAAGCTGACGAACGGCGGCGGACCACCGGCATCGGCCACCGTCCCGATCCTCAGATCCCCGGACTCGTCGATCATCGAGATCACCTCGGACAGCCGGTCGGTGAACTCAGCCCAGGCCTGGGCCGTGCTCCGATCGATGTCGAAGTCCTCGTAATCCGCCACTGGTCCCCACCTCCTCAGGCGAACCTATCCAATCAACCCACGGTGATCATCGAGCGGCCCGGGTGTTCTCAGCCGGTCCGGTCAGAGCTGCGACGACCCGAGACACCGGGGCCCGGCCCATCCGCTCCCCCAACCAGCGACTGACCTGGGCCAACGCCGGCAGATCGACACCGGTCCGGTAGCCGAGCCCGTGGAGCAGCCAGACCAGGTCCTCGGTGGCCAGGTTGCCGGTGGCTGACTTCGCGAACGGGCAGCCGCCCAGTCCGCCGGCCGACGCGTCGAACTCGGTGATCCCCTCGGCCAGGCCCGCGACCACGTTGGCCAGCGCCTGCCCGTACGTGTCGTGGAAGTGCAGCGCGATCCGGTCCCGGCCGACGCCGGCCCGGTCCACCGCGGCCAGCACGGCCGCGACCTGGCCGGCGGTGCCGACGCCGATCGTGTCGCCGAGGCTGAACCGCTGCACGCCGAGCTCGGCCAGTCGGGCCACCACGTCGGCGACCGCGCCCGGCTCGACCGAGCCCTCCCACGGGTCGCCGAAACACATCGAGACATAGCCGCGCACGCCCAGTCCGTCGGCCAGCGCCCGCCGGACCACCGGCGCGGCCAGCTCGATCGCACCGGCCCGGGTGGTGCCGAGGTTCTCCGCGGCGAACCGCTCGGTGGCGCTGACGAACACCGCGACGTCCCGCGCGCCGGCCGCGACGGCCCGGTCCAGGCCCCGTTCGTTGGGCACCAGCACGGGATAGCGAAGGCCCGGCTCGGCCAGGTCCAGCGCCGTCAGCACCTGGTCGGCGTCGGCCAGTTGCGGCACTCGCTTCGGCGACACGAAGCTGGTCGCCTCGATCGTCCGCAGCCCGCAGCCGGCCAGCCGCCGGATGAATTCGATCTTGGTCGCCGGGTCCACCAGGACCGGCTCCGCCTGCAGCCCGTCCCGCGGGCCCACCTCGTAGATGTCGACCCGGTCCGGCAGCCCGGCCATCGGGTACGGCGACGGAAACTCGGTCATGGCCGCGACACTACCTCCGGCAGACCACGCTCCCTGAAATCAGCCGAGCACGGCGGCGAGGATGGCGATCAGCGGGATGGAGCCGAGCGTGGACAGGAAGATCGTGTCCCGGGCCAGCACGATGCCGCGGTCGAACCGGACGGCATGGGTGAACACGTTCTGCGCGGTCGGCAGGCCGGCGATCACGGTCACCGCGAGCACGCCGAGCGGGTCCAGACCGAGCACGAACTTGGCCAGCAGGAACCCGACCAGTGGCTGCACGATCAGTTTGAGCGCGACCAGGGCGCCGATCTGGACCGGTGGTTCGCCGCGGCCGGGCAGCGGGCCGAGCCGCAGCGAGATGCCGTAAGCCAGCAGCATGGCCGGCACCGCCATCCCGCCGACCAGGTGCAGCGGGTCGTTGACCACCCGGGGCAGCTGGAAACCGGTCAGCGACAGGATCAGGCCGATCAGCGAGGCGATCATCAGCGGGTTCCGGAACGGCTGCCCGACCAGCCGGAGCAGTCGGCGGCGGCGGGACTGGTCGGCCTCCTCGGGCCGGGTGGTCAGGTCCAGGACGGCGATCCCAATCGGCTGCAGCACCAGCAGCTGGACCAGCAGCATCGGCGCGATCAGCGAGGCGTTGCCGAGGGCGTACGCGGCGATCGGCAGGCCCAGGTTGCCGGCGTTGACGTACGCGGCGGAGAAGATGCCGATCATGGTCTCGGCCCCGCTGCGGCGCCAGACCACCCGGAGCAGGATCAGGGCCAGCACCGTGGTGACCACCACGCTGCCGATCGACGCCGCCAGGTTGGCCGAGAACAGCGTGCTCACGTCGGTGCCGCCGAGCACCGTGATCATCAGCGCCGGGCTGGCGACGAAGAACGCGATCCGGGACAGCAGCACCTGCCCGGACAGGTCGACGATCTTGAAGTGGGCCAGGCCGACACCGAGGACGATGATCACGATGATCGTGACAAAGCCCTCGAGGACTCCCAGCACGTTCCACTCCTGACCCGGCGTTCCGAAACCGGGTCAAGTGTCTCCTATGCCGAGTCGGCGCCTTCCTTCGAGTCCCGGAACAGGAACCAGAACCCGACCAGCACCACGGCGGCGATCGCCGCCGGGATGAGCCAGATCTGGAGCCAGTTGTGCGACGCCTCGCCGGTCGCGAACGCGTCCACGATCGGGCCGGAGATCAGTGAGCCGATCAGCAGCCCGACGCCGTACGTCGCGAGCGTGATCAACCCCTGCGCCGATGCCCGCAGCCCGGGGCCCGCGAACCGGTCGGTGTAGACCTGGCCGGCCACGAAGAAGAAGTCGTAGCAGACGCCGTGCAGCAGCAGCCCGACGACGATCATCCAGAACAAGGCGCCCTCGTCGCCGAAGCCGAACAGGACGTAGCGGAGCGCCCAGGCCGCCATCCCGATCGCCAGCGTGATCTTGACCCCGAGCCGCTTCATCAGGAACGGCATCACCAGCAGGAAGGCGACCTCGCTCATCTGCCCGATCGTCTGCAGCCCGGCGGCGCCCTCGATGCCGATCTCGTTGAGGTACAGGTTCGTGAAGTTGTAGTAGAAGGCCAGCGGGATGCAGATCGCGATCGATGAAACGAAGAACACCGCGAATGTGCGATTCTTCAACAACGCAAGGGCATCCAGGCCGAGGATGTCGCGGATCGTGCGCTTCTCGCCGCGCCCCTCCGGCGGCGTGTGCGGCAGCGTGAAGCAGTAGATGCCGAGCAGGATCGCCATGATCGACGCCATCTTGAACGTCAGGTCGAGGCTCTTCGTCGACTCCCAGGCAAGGAAGCCGATCAAGAGCCCGGCGATGATCCAGCCGATCGTGCCGAACACACGGATCGCGGGGAACTGGGTCTCCGGGCTGTGCAGCTGCCGGAACGCCACCGTGTTGGCCAGTGCCAGCGTCGGCATGAACAAGATCATGTAGATCAAGATCACCACGAAGAACGGGCCGAAGTCGGTGATCAAGGACGCCACCCAGAGCAGCACGCCGCCGGCCAGGTGCAGCACACCGAGGATCCGCTGCGCCGGGAAGAACTGGTCGGCGATCAGCCCGACGATGAACGGCGCGATCACCGCACCGAGGGACTGGGTCAGGAACGCGAGCGCGATCTCCGCGCCGGACGCACCCATCTGCTGGGTCAGGAACGTGCCCAGCGTGACGAACCAGGCCCCCCAGACGAAGAACTCGCCGAGCATCAGCCCGGACAGCCGGACCCGGATGCCCATCGGCAACCGGCTGCCCCGGCCGGTGTCAGCCAGCTTCGGGACCTCGATCCCCTCCGCACCCGTCATGATCAAGCCCCTCTCGCAGCACCGCGATGATCTTGTGACTTGCGCCTCATCGTACCGGGAAGTTGCTCCTACGGCCGGTACTGCCGCCAGGTCCCCGGTACCGGAGTGTGCTCCAGATCACGTCGACGGTGCGTCAAAGGGCCGCCCACCAGGTGTCTAGCTCGATGAAGCAGGGCAACGGGCACTCACGAGGAGGGTGGTGTCGAGCGGTGGCCGTAGCGAGCAGGTGCGCGGGTGCGTGCCTCGGGGTGCGCGAGGCGTGAAGGGCTACCGGGCCGTAGCGCGAGCGGCTCGCGTGCCGCGAGGCGCGTGCCCGGGTGCCGCGCAGTAGGTCACCGTTCGACACCACGTTCCTATGCCCGGGCTGCGGGGCCCTGTTTCGTCCAGGCGGCGACTCATCGGCGGAGGTGAGTGGATGGACGGGCCGGCCTGCACGGCTGAGCGGCAACCCAGATAGGACACCGAAATGTTGACCGAACCACGGCGCGACGAGTCGTTCCAGGCTTGGATCCTGGGCCGCATGTTGACCCGGCGAACCGACGTCGAGGTGGAACTCGTCTACCGCGGCCCGGGCCGGAGTTGGCGGAACGGCTGGCATGTCCGGTGGAGCAACGGCCCGACCGAGTTGAGCATGCGCAGGTTCAGCTCGGACCTGGTCGCCCGGTCCTCCGCGATCGACCTCGGCACGTTGCGGCACGACCGCACTCCGCGCGGCGCCGCCGCGGCGGCAGCCTGGCTGACCTGGCTGTCCGCCCTGCCCGAAGCGGCCGCCCCGCAGCTCGGCCGCTTCCTGCACACCACCGAGGACGCCTTCGACTGCACCGAGTACCCGGAGTTCACCGATCCGGTCACCGCTCGGCGCGCCGAGGTCCTGGCCTCCCTGCCGACCTCGGACCTGTCCGGCTTCGGGATTCCCGAGGCGGCCGTCGCGGCAGCCCGGAATGGTGTGCCCGCCCTGCTCGCCCTTCTTGATCAACGCAGTGATCAACGAACGACCGAACGACCCGCCGCCGCACCCGCGATCGACCTCGCCACCGAACGAGCCCGGCGGCGCGCCCGCCGCTACGACCGGCCGTCGCTGGTCCGGGTCTAGCCTGCGCCCGACGCGCGCCGAGCCGTCCGCCCGGTGGCCTACCTCTTCTGCAGCGCTTCCTGGTACTGGGTCCGCTGCTCCTCGCCGGTCTCGCTGAGCCAGCGCTGCACTCCGGCATCCCAATCGGACAACGGCTTGCGGCCGATGATGATCTCCTTCTGCAGATCGTTGATCGCGGTCGCGGCGGACGCACCGCTGGTGACCGAGGCCTCCGAATACAGACCACGCGCAGGGTTGTCGACGCCGGTCGGCAGCACCGTCTTCAGGTAGTCGTACTGCTTCTGCACGATCGTCTTGTCGTTCGGCGTGTAGACGACGGCCGACCCCTGGGCGCCGATGTAACCGAGGCCCGGCGGGACGTCGGTCTGGGCCGGCGGCAGCGATACCGGCTCGCCGTTCTCCCGCTTGAAGTGCGTGCCCTCGACCCCGTACCCCAACAGCAGCTGTTCCTGCGTCCCGAAGGGCGACGCCACGAAGTCGGCGAAGTGCAGCAGCTCCTTGATCCGCTCCTCGCTGCCCTTCTTGATCGCGACGTAGGCACCGTAACCGGCCTCGAGCAGATGCTTGGCCGCCGGTCCGTCGCCCTCCCACTTCGGCAGGGTGAGCACGTCGAGCTTCCATTGCGGGAACTGCTTGGCGTAGCCGCTCCAGCCGGCGATCGACTGGATGTAGATCGAGGTCCGGCCGCCCTGCCACCAGGTGTAGTTCTCCGCGCCGGCCGAGGCCGAGTCCGGATGCAGGTAGCCCGCCTTGAACATCTGCGTGACCTGGTCCAAAGCGGCCTTGAACACCTCGGTCTCGTACTGGTGGGTGAACTTGCCGGCCTCCTCCGACCACACGTTCGGCGCGCCCATCATCTCCAGCATCGCGGGCATCATCCAGCCCGCCGGATCGGCACCCATGGCGTAGATCGAGTTCTTCGGATCCGAGACCTGCTTGCAGACCTCGAGGAAATCCTGGCCGTCGCGCAGGTCCGGCGGCTCCGTGATGCCGTACTTGGCGAATAGGTCGCCGCGATAGCTCGCGATCCGGCCGGCCGGCGGCCGCGGCTGGGCGATGCCCCAGAGTCTCCCGTTGACCATCGGGATCTTCCAGGTCTCGGTCGGGATCGCCGCCAGCCCAGGGAATTCCTTGATCGCGTCGCCGGACAGATAGGGCGACAGGTCGGCGAAGTACTTGTCCAGCACCCCGGGCAGGCCGGGGACATTGACGATCTGGACCAGGTCGGGGACGTCCCCGCCGGCCAGTGTCACCTGGAGCTTCGCCTGGTAGTCGGCGGAGACGACACTGGCGATCGTGAAGCCGAAGCCGGATGCCTCCTCGATCGCCTTCCACCACGGGTTGCTGCCGCGGGGCGTGCCGGCCGCGTTGCCCTGCAGCAGCGCGGTGATGGGCCCGGAGGCCCCCTGGTACGGAAAGCCGTCCCGTTTGACCGGATCGGCCGGGTAGGTGAAGTACCCGGGCGGCACACCGCCGTCGAGTTCGGGCAGGTCCGGCTTCACGGACGCGAAGGGCACTCGGGTCGGCAACTCACCGCTTCCGGCTTCGCGGCTGCTGGGCTGTCCGGTCTGGTCGGTGCACCCGGACAGGCCGACAGCGACAGCCGCGGCGGTCAGTGATGTGCCGAAAAGAAATCCACGTCGATCCATTTCAGCTCCTTTCTGGTAGCTCCATCATCGTAGATAAGGTCAGACACATTAGCTAGTTAAGTGTGTCCCAATGTTGTTACAGTGACTCGACGACGCGGTCTCGTTCGCTCACCTCGAGGACATCGATGCGCCCCCAGCCCGCCCGAGCCGAACTCGCTTGGGACGAACTCAACGCCGACTACCCCGTCCCACTGACCAAGATCACCGACGTGCCCAGTCCGGACGCGTTCACCATGATCGACCGGTCCGGAACGACGTTTCAGATCAGTTGCCCGGCCTCGCCGGCGGGCCTGGCCGCCGGTCGCCGGCTGACCGAACGGCTCCGGGCCGCCGGTCGTACGGCCGGATTGACCGCGATCGTGGCTGACCCGATCCCCGCCGGCTGGCCGGAGGGAACACCGCGGACACCGCGAGCCCGTTCCCTCGGCGGTACGGCAGCGCTGCGGATCATGATCGGCAACGTGGACAGCAACGCCGACCTGGCCGGGCTCTACCACAGCCTCTGCCTGCCGGTGGATCCGACCTTTCCCGGCCACGGCGGCGCCTACCTGCGCACGTTCGCCGATCCGTGGTGCGACGGCAGCGACGCCTTGATCATCGGGGTCAGCGACGACACCGATCTGGACCCGGCGTTGGACCTGCTGGAGCCGTACCTGATCATCGACGAGGGCCGGGTCGCGATCAGCCGGCTGCACCAGGTGGTGATCGCCGACGAGCTGCGCCGCCGGTACCCGCAGCTCTCGCCGGACTACCACGGCGAAGGACTGGGCGCCGAGGAGTTCCGGTCGGCGGCGGAGCAGGCGTACCGGACCCGGACCCATCGCGGCATGACGCCGTACCTGAACCACCTGGCGCTGATGTATCAGCTCACCGGTGATCCGGGCTTCACCGAGCGCTATCGCGCGATCTTCGCCGACATGATCATCGAGACCGCGGCCTGGCAACCGGATCAGTGGGGCCGCTGGGGCTTCGACGCCGACTTCGCCGCGGTCGGCATGATCGCCGGCTGGCACGCAATCAAGGACTCCCCCACGTTCACCGCCGAGGACCGGCGGCAGCTGACCGCGCATCTGCTGGCGTACCTCGGCAACAGCGAGGAACAGTGGGTGATGCACCGGGCCACCGCGAGCCATCCCGCCCGGCACAACCACTTCACCTTCGCCGCGCTCGGGCTGCTGTTCGGTGCGACCATGATCGCCGGGACCCATGACCCGGAGCGGGCCGAGCGCTGGCTGGCCATGGCCGACGAGTGTTTCGCCCCGCAGCTCACCGCGACCAAGCCGACCGAGGACTGCGACAGCTACGGCTGGCTGACCCTTGCCCACACGCTGCGGTACGCCCTCGTCCGGCCCTGGCCGGCCTACGTCGAGGACGGGTGGTGCCGGGCCACCCTGGACCGCGGGATCACGGCGATGGACAACCTCGGCCACCAGGTTCCGCACGGCGACGCGTCCCGCTACGACGGCAACTACGCCGAGCTCGCGTTCTGGACTCCGGCCGCCTGGCTGCTGCAGGACCCGGCCGCCCGCTCGCTGGTGGCGCGCAAGCTCAGCTCCCGGCCGGACCCGGCCCATCTCGGAATCGCCCCGATCGGGCACGACTACGGCTCCTCGGGCTGGCGCCGCGACGACACCCTGTTCACTCCTGCGCCGATCGACGTCCGGCCGCTGGACCCGGCCTTCGTCGAGAGCGTGAAACTGCCGGCGCCGGCCGACGGGTTCGACAAGCTGGCGCTGCGGGACGGGATCGGCGAGACGGATCGCTATCTGCTGCTGGACGGCGTCGGGGTCGGCGGGCACGGCCACGTGGACGCCGGGGCGATCGTCCGGCTCACCTCGCGGAACCGGCTCTGGCTGGAGGACGCCGACTACGACAAGATCTCGGCGAACTTCCACAACACCGTGGTGATCTTCCGCGATGGCGAGACCTCGGTCCGGCCGCCGTACGCGAGCCTGCACTGGCAGTTCCATGATCAACAGGTGGCCATCGCGACGGTGGGCCTGACCGGGCTCTCCGGCTGCGACTGGACCCGCTCGGTGATCATGCTGACCGGACTGGGCTTTCTGGTGGTCGACACGATCACCGCCGAGGAGGCCGGACCGCTGGAGACGCACTGTCTGTGGCGGACCGTCGGCCGCACCGAGCGAGTCGACAGCGAAGGGGCCGGCGACCACTGGACGATGATCATGGGCGAGGAGCGGCTGCGGCTGATCACCGCGGCACCGTCCGGCGGCTGGCGGACCGAGCTCGCCACCGAGCCGTACCGGCGGACGAACTGGCCCGACTATCGCTACGCCGAGCCGGAGGTCTCCGTGCTCCGCCAGGTCTCCGCGGCCGACGTCCGCGCCGGCGAGTCGCGAACCCTGGTCCACCTGCTGGCCGACGGCCCCGGCGAGGCCGCCCTGGAGCGGTCCGGCGACCAGGCCCGGGTGATCATCGGAGACCAGTCGCTGCGGCTCGATCTCGCCGCGCTCGCCTCCGGCGACGGCCCGCGCGTGATCACCGACGCCGGGTCCGCCGAAAGACCGACCCGGTCGTTCCCTGAGCCTGTCGAAGGGCAGACCACCGCACACCCCGATCCCCGCTGGTCGATCCAGCACCCGGCCTCGGCGACCTTGATCACGGACCTGGCCGGCGACGGCACCGACCGGCTGCTGCTCGGCGACGCGACCGGGGTGTCCTGCTACCAGGAAGATCAACTTCTCTGGCGCGCCGACACGGTGGCACCGGTGACGGCGCTCGGCCGCGGCGGCGGGCCCGACGGAGCCGGGGTCATCGTCGGCCAGGCCGACGGCCGGCTGACCGTGCTCGACCCCGCCGGCGCGACGCTGTGGCAGCAGACGTTCCAGCCCCACATGGGCCACCCGGCGACGGTCCGCGCGGCCTTCTCGGCCCGGCTCGATCCGGACGGTCCGCCGTCGGTGATCATCGCGACCGAGAGCTGCCACGTCGAGGCGTTCACGGCCGGCGGTGAGTTCCGCTGGCGCTACGAGGTGATCCACGCGGCCTCCGCGGCCGACGCGGCCGATCTGGACGGCGACGGCCTGGACGAGATCATCGCCGCGACCGAGTACTGGACCTGGCACGCGGTCCGCCCGGACGGCACCGCCCTGTTCCGGACCCGCGGCGTGGAGAGCTCGGGCGGTTCGGCCGTCGCTGCCGTACCCGATCCCGACGGAGCCGGACGGCTCGCCGTGTTCGGCGGCTGGGACGGCCACCTGACCGCCTACCGCCCGGACGGCGAACGGGCCTGGGACCGTGCCTTCGGCGACGTGATCACGACCATGATCAACAACGGCGACGACCTGATCGTCGGGACCAGGGCGGGATTCCTGTATCGGGTCGCGCCGGACGGAACCACGCGCTGGCAGCGTGGAGTCGGGTCCGGGGTGATCGCCGCGGCCGTCGTCGGCGGCTCCATCGTCGTCGCCACGGCCGGCCGGCTGCTGCGGTAC
The DNA here is from genome assembly GCF_013407955.1 of Microlunatus parietis. GTDB lineage: Bacteria > Actinomycetota > Actinomycetes > Propionibacteriales > Propionibacteriaceae > Microlunatus > Microlunatus parietis. The sequence continues at coordinate 638,499 of NZ_JACCBU010000001.1, forward strand.
GGCCTCGACGGCGCCGACTCCGGCCACCTCGACCGATCGGAACCGGTGCTGGCCGTCGCACCGCTCCGCAGCGACGGCGTCACCGGGCTGTACCTCCGGGACGGCTCCGGCCATTCCTGGCTGCCGTACGCCGACTGAAGCGGCGCCCGCCACACCCGACCGGACGCCGCCGCGGAATATCGCCCGGAAGCCCTTGACGACACCTGCACCCGATTCGTAACGTGAGGTACAGGTCATTCATACGTATGAAGGATGTCAATGGCGGCTCAACGACGACGCGCAACGCAGAAGGACATCGCCTCTCGACTCGGGATCTCCCAGTCCACGGTGTCGCTGGTCGTCAGCGGCGGCCCGGCCGGCGACCTGATCGCCGAGGAGACCCGCCGGCGCGTGCTCGAGACCGCCCGGGAACTCGGCTACGCCGTCAACGCCTCGGCGCGCAACCTGAAGGGCGGGGTGAACCGGCTGCTCGGCGTCTACACGTTCGAGCCGGTCTTCCCGGTGGACCAGCGCGACTTCTACTTCCCGTTCCTGCTCGGCGTCGAGGAGGCGACCGCCGAACACGGCTACGACCTGCTGCTGTTCAGCTCCGCCAACGCCAGCGGTGACCGCCGGATCTACGCCAACGGCGTCAACCGGCTCAAGGTCGCCGACGGCTGCGTCCTGCTCGGCCGCCGGCTGCACCAGGACGACATGGCGGCGCTGCTCCGCGAGGACTTCCCGTTCGTCTTCATCGGCCGCCGCGACGTGCCGGGCCACGACCTGTCCTACGTCGGCGCCGACTACGTCGGAGCGACCCGGACGGTCGTGCGGTCGCTGGCCGAGCTCGGGCACCGGCGGCTGGCGTACCTGAAGGTCGCCCACGATCAGGAATGGACGAAGGACCGCGAGACCGGCTTCCGGCAGGGCGTCGAGGAACTGGGCCTGCCGGCCGACGGGATCCTGCTGCACCCACTGGAGGATTCCGACGTCGTCGCCGAGTCCCTGATCGAGGACTGGCTCACGGCCGGCATCACGGCCGTCCTGGTGGAGCCGAGCCAGGACGACAGCGCGATCTCCGCCGTGGAACGGGCCGTCACCGCGGTCGGCGCGCGGATCCCGGCGGACCTGTCGGTGGTCGTCCTCGGTGATCCGCCGCTGGTCAACGCCACCGCCCGGGATTGGACCCGGTTCGCCATTCCGCGGGAGCAGATGGGCCGGGCCGCCGTCCGGCTGCTGCTGGAACTGCTCGCCGACGATTCCGGCGCGGCGCGGCAGCTGATGCTGGACTGCATCCCGATCCCCGGGGATTCGGTGGCGGCACCCCGGTCCCGGCCCGAGGCACGGCCATGAGGAGCCCGGATGCGACCCCACGACGAACGTTCCTGGCCGGCGCCGGAACGATCACGGCGGCGATCGTGACCGGGGCCGCGGATCCGGCCGCGGCCGAGCCGACCGACGACTCCCCCGACACCAGCGACCGACCGGGACACTTCGAAGCGACGACCCTGTGGACCCGCGGCGGCGAGAACGGCTGGGTCGACTTCCGCGTCCACGGCGTCGCGACGACCCCGGCCGGCGTCGTGCTCGCCTTCAGCGAGGCCCGGGTGGGCACCAGCGCGGACGACGGGCCGAAGGACCTCGTCCTGCGCCGCAGCCTCGACGGCGGCCGGACCTGGGGCCCGACCACGTTTCTCGAACGGCACGACGGCGGCGGCTGGGCCAACCCCACTCCGGTGGTCGATCGGCGCACGGGCCGGATCACCGTCTGGTACGCCTGGAACGACCGGGGCCAGGCGTCGCGGGTCTTCCGGCGCTGGTCGACCGACGACGGACTCAGCTGGAGTGAGCCGACCGAGCAGACCCAGCTCTTCGCCGGTAACCCGGCCGGTTGGACGTTCCACCTGCCCGGTCCCGGCCACGGGATCCAGCTCGCGGACGGCCGGCTGCTCGTCGAGGTTTGGCACCGGCGGCCGCTCGACCTGCCCGCGGCCGAGCGGGACTACACGGCGAGCGTGATCTACAGCGACGACGGCGGGCTGACCTGGGCTCGTGGCGGCACTGTCCCCGACGGCGCCGGCCTCGGCCTGAACGAGGCGCGGATCGCGGAGCTGGCCACCGGCGAGGTGATCCTGAACTCGAGGCTGGGCGGCGGCGTGAGCAACAGCAGCCGGGCGGTGGCGCGGAGCCGGGACCGCGGGCTGACGTTCACCGAAGCCGTGATCGAGACCAACCTGCCACCGCATGCGGGGATCACCGTCGGACTGGCGGCCCGGGTCGACCGGCGCGGCGTCGAGCGGGTCGTCTACAGCAGCCCCGTCGCCGGCACGGCCCGGGACACCCTGTATGCCCGGCTCAGTCACGACGGCGCCGAGTCCTGGTCCTGGGGCCGGGTGGTCGACGGTGCCCGGGTCGGCTACTCCGACGCCGTCTGGCTGGACGACGCCACGCTGCTCGTGCTGTACAGCCGCCTCGGCGACTCCGGCGCCGCGACGCTCGACGTGGTCGCGGCTCGGTTCGACCTCGGTTGGCTCAGCCAGGGCCAGGACGACGTGCGGACCGGGCCGGCCGGGCTCCGGCATCGCTATCAGGCCGAGGGGCTGCGGGCCGAGTCCACCGTCCCCCGGGCGCCGATGATCATCGAACCGGCGGCCCAGGGTTCGGCCGTGCTGGCCGTGCCCGCGGTGGCCCGGCACGACGCGCACACCGTGATCATCGTGCCGCAGTCGTCCGGTCGCCGGCGGCTGCGGTGCCGTTTCCGTACCCCCGGGCCGGCGGCCGGCGCCGCGGTGATCATCAAGATCGACGGCCGCCGCCGGGGCGGTGTCGTCGCCACCTCGACCGGCGACCCGTTCCTCGAGGTCGAACTCGGGATGATCATGGTCCGGGCCGGCCGCCCGGTCCGCGTCGAGTTCGTCGCCGTCGAGCCCGGCCCCGACGCCGGGTTCGCCTTCCAGATCGACGCCATCCAGATCCATCCCTAAGCCCCCATCACTCTTCGCTCGGAGGCACAGTGCAGAAGGTCATTCAGTACGAACGCGGCCTGGAGAAGTTCAAGCCGCTGCGCAACATCGTCACCTACGACGATTTCGATCATGGTTTCAACGGCTGGTTGGACCTGACCCCGAACTTCGTCAACGACGACTACCGGCACCATCCGTCCGAGGTCGACCTGGCCAGCTGGGCGCCGTCCATGATCAGCGCGGCGCCGATGCGGTTCGCCGCGACGCACGGGTCGATGGAGGGTACGTACTCGCTGAAGCTGAACACCAAGCCGGTCGCCAATCGCTACGAGGAGAAGCCGGCCGACGGCAGCATGGGCGTCGCCCTGAAGCGGTTGTCGAACTACGACCCGAACCTGCGGCACGTCCAGATCGAGACCTGGTACGCCTACACGCCGCAGCAGGACCGGCTCGGGTTCGGCGAGGAGGACCTGCGGGCCTTCGGGTTCTACTTCGACATCCAGGACGCCGAGTACCGCTGGATGCCCGGCGTCCGCTACGTCAACTCCGTGAACGGCGAGCTGACCAAGAAGTGGCAGTACTGGAAGGTCGCCGACGGCGTGACCAAGAAGGACTGGTGCTACGGCCGTGAGGACGGCTGGCAGCGGCCCGGCGTGGACAACCTCTGGTACGGGCGCCGGTTCCCGGACGGCTCGGCCGACGCCTTCCAATGGGTCCCCGACGGCGCGCAGGACCTGCTGTACAACGAAAGTCCGGACAAGATCAACTGGCTCTACTTCCGGCTCTTGATCGACTACCAGGCCCGCGAGTACGTCGAGCTGCAGAGCATGGACCGGACGTTCGACCTGCGCGGGCTGGCCCCGACGCTGGTCAGCCCGTACAAGAGCATCACCAATCTGATCAACCCGATCTTCTTCGTCGAGACCGACACGCAGCGCAGCGTGAATCTGTTTCTCGACTCCGTCGTCTACTCCACCGACTGACCGCGCCCCGGAGGCCACGCAGTGCTCAACTTCGCCACGTCCGTCATCGAACGCCGGCTCACGATCAACGACGTCCACGCGACCCATCCGTACGAAGCGGGCTGGGCCGCCGAGGCCGTCTTCTTCGTCCAGGTCGAGGGTGATCATCCGGAGCTGTCCGTTCAGGCACAGATCTCCCCCGACGGTTTGCACTGGGTCGACCGGGGCGACCCCCGGAAGATCGCGCCGGAGGAGGAGATCATCGCCATCGAGCTGGCCAACTTCGGCGGCTGGCTCCGGCTGACCTTCGCCGGCGCGACCCCGGAACAACCCGCCCGGGTCCTGGTGCACCTCGCCCTGAAGGGCTGATAGCCCCCGTCCCGATCACCCACCCCGAAGTCCCGACTCAACGAGGAGTGAGGCCATGAGATCCCTCAGGCCTGCGGCGGTTGCGACCGCCGCGTTCTTGACCATGATCATCACCGCCTGCAGCACCACCACGACCGGCCCCGCGGCGCCGGGTGCCGGCGAGACCGGCGGCGAGCTCGCCGTGGCCGGCCAGTTCCCGATCGAGTCCATCGACCCGAACGGGAAGCTGGCCATCGACGGCGGCACCCGGGTCGCCTCGATCCAGCTGTACAGCCCGCTGCTGCGCACGATCGGCCCCGGCGAGTTCGAGGGGGTCGCCGCGGAGACGTGGGACGCCGACGCCGCCGCGAGGACGTTCGAGTTCACGCTGAAGGAGGGGATCGCCTTCTCGGACGGCTCCCCGATCACCGGCCAGGACGTCGCCGCCTCGTTCACCCGTACGGTCGAGTCGGACGGCCCGTACTCGGCCAACTTCGTCGGCGTCGAGGTCGAGGCCACCGACCGCACCGTGACCTTCACCGCGCCCGCCGCCGACCCGGCGCTGCCGGCCAAGCTGACCGGGCTGATGATCACCCCGGCCAGCGCCACCGTGCAGAGCTACGAGGGCAAGCCGGTCACCTCGGGCCCGTTCGCCGTCGAGTCGTTCTCCCCCGGCGGTGACCTGGTGATGATCCCGAACCAGCACTACTGGGGCGACAAGCCGAAGGTCGACCGGCTGACGATCCGGTCGATCCCCGAGCTGGCCACCCGGGTCACCGCGCTCGGCACCGGCGAACTCGACGTCATCTGGGGCATCTCCGACGACGACGTCCGCCAGCTCCGCGGCAACCCCGAGATCAAGATCGAATCCGCCGTCGGCTCGGCGGTGATCACGATGTGGATGAACGCCTCGACGCCCGCGCTCAAGGACGCGAAGGTCCGGCGCGCGCTGTGGCAGGCGGTCGACTTCGACACGTTGATCACCCAGCTCTATCCGGAGAGCGGCAAGCCGGCGGACTCCGTCCTCGCGCCGACCGTCTTCGGCTACGCGCCGCAGCAGCCGGTCGCCCACGACCCGGACGCCGCCAAGCAGGCCCTCGCCGACGCCGGCTTCGACTTCGAGAACACGACCCTGCGCTTCCACTTCTCCCAGACCCAGTTCAAGCAGTGGGTGCAGTCGGTCGCCTCCGACCTGGCGGCTGTCGGGGTCAAGGTCGAGGTGCTGGAGAAGGAGCAGGCCGTCTACACCGAGGACCTGCTGGCGCTGCGCTGGGACATCAACATCCAGCAGGTCGGCACGCTGGGCCTGGACGCCTCGTACAACCTCGGCCGGCTCTACACCTGCGCGGCGAAACGTACCGGCTACTGCAATCCGGACCTGGACGCGCTGCTCAAGAAGGCCGGCAGCTCCACCGATCCGGCCGCCCGCGAGCAGGCGTACGCCGACGCCACCGCCCTGATCTGGACCGAGGCCGTCGGCATGTACCCGATGTTCGTCGACAACGTCTTCGCGACCCGGACCACCGTCTCGGGTTTCGTCGCCGACGGCGAGGGGCTGCCGCGCTTCGACAACGTCTCGGTGACCGAATGACCACAGCGCATGACCACCACGAGCCCACGCCACCAACGATCGATGGGAGCAGTGCGATGACCGACGACGACGTCAACCTCAACCGCCGCAGGATGATCATGGCCGGAGCGGCCGGCCTCGGCCTGCTGGCCGCCACCAGCAGCACGGCGAGAGCCGAACCGCCGAGCACCACGAACGAGGACGGCACGCCCGTGCTCACCCCACAACAGTTCGGCGCCGTGGGCGACGGCGTGGCCGACGACACCGACGCCATCCAGGCCGCGATCAACGCCGCCCGGAAGCAGCAGAACAAGATCGTCGTGCTGCCGCCCGGCCAGTACAAGGTGACCCGGACGATCGTCGTCGGTGATCACGAGTACGAGACCCCGGGCGAACACCTGAACCGGTTCGTGCTGCGCGGCTACGGCATGTTCGGCGAGGAGCCGTCCAAGATCATCTTCCATCAGGACGGCGTCGGCATCCGCTGGGAGGCCTCCCTCGGCGGGATCCACGGCGTCGCCTTCGACGCCCCGGCCAAGACCGCCAACAACGTCGCGCTGCACGTCGCCCGCAACTCGGCGAACACCGACGACACCGACGTCACCATCGTCGAGTGCTCGTTCCTGCGCTTCCAGCGCGCCATGGAGAGTGTCGGCCGCGGCTTCCTGTTCACCAAGAACAAGGTCGCCGTCTGCACCACGGGCATCACCATCTCGTGGCCGGCGGGTGAGATCCCGGGCGGCGTGGTGCACAAGCTGCCGTACGGCCTGCGCAAGTGGTTGATCACCGACAACCACTTCCACTCCAACTTCGACGCGATCATCTTCAACGGCGCCCCGGACGGCGACTTCCGCGGCGCGGTGATCAGCAACAACCTGCTCGACATCGGTCGCCGGCTGTTCAAGGGCAGCCTGACCAACTCGACGATCACCGGCAACGTGGTCGAGAACGGCACCGGCAACGCGATCATCGAGATCACCTCCGGCGGGCACAACCTGACCATCAGCGGCAACGTGATCGGCGGCTTCGACACCACGCCGGGCGCCTGGGGTCCGCCGCGGTACGCCATCCAGTTCGGCGGGTCGGTCGAGGCGAAGAACGTCACGATCTCGGCCAACACGTTCAACTGGATCGCCGGCTCCCCGATCCGGTTCGACCGGCCGGCCGACAAGATCAGCATCACCGCGAACTCGTTCGACCACTGGAACCTGAGCAAGGCGTCGACCCACGCCGCCGTTCTTGCCATGGCCGACGCGACCCGGTTCGCGATCAGCAGCAACGCCTTCTCCACCGGCGGGAACCCGGACGGCGTGCCGATCCGGATTGCCGGCGCGCTGAGCGAGTCCAACGTGATCGGCAACGTGTTCGAGTCGCCCGCCCTGGTCGCCGCCGGCACCATCGCCGCCGACTCGTTCGTCGAGTCCGAACCCGGCCGGTTCTCCCGGCTGCAACTGGCCGCACCGAAGGGCGGCGCCGCCCGCGTCGTCAGCACCGCCACCGAGGGGATCGCGGCCACGGAACGCTACGGCGGCTATCTGGTCGAGGGCACGCTGGCGGCGGGCTCCGGGCCGGGCGTCAAGGGCGGCATCGACGTGGTGGCCGTGAACGGCGCCGGCTCGGCAGCCACCAACCTCCTCTGCGCGACGAACTCGACCAACGAGGTGGTCTCCTTCCAGGCCAGCGTCGCCGGCCTGATCCCGCCGGTCGACAACGCCCGCGACCTCGGCAGCCCGGACGCCGCGCTCCGGACCGTGCACACCCACGAGGCCCGGCTGCACCCGTACACCGTCGCGACGCTGCCCAAGGCCGCCGACGCCCCGGGCGCGCTGATCCAGGTCGGCGACGGCCACGACGGCAAACCCTGCCTGGCCCTCTCCGACGGCAGGTCCTGGCGCCGCATCCCGCTCGCCGACCCGATCGGTTGACCGAACCGCGGGTCGCGAGGACCCGGGTGCCCGAGCACCGGGATCTCGCCGAGCGATCATGGGCGCCGGCTGATCCGACGGTTACGGTCAGCGTGGCCCGAGGAGATTCGAGGGAGAGCTGATGATCATTTCGCGGCGGTCCGTGATGTTGGGAGCCGGCGCCGTCGGAGCCGGCGCCGCGCTCGGGCTCGAGGTCCCGGCGGCGCCGGTCGAGGAGCGGCCGGCCGAGTGGCGGCCGGTGCTGTTCACGACGGAGGCGAAGGTCCGCCGAGCCAGGCGGCGGGTCGATCAGCGGCTCGCTCCGTTCCACGGAGCGTGGCTGAGGACGAAGGACGCGGCCGATGCCGCGCTCGGGCGGACGTATGTGCCGGAGCAACTGGCGCACCACGAGGCCTGGTTCAGCCTGGCCAAGTCGCACGCCCAGGACGTCCGCAGCCTGGCGCTCGCGTACCGGATCACCGACGAGGAACGGTACGCGGACAAGGCGAGGGAGATCCTGCGGCTCTGGGCCGCGGACGCGCTCGAGGCACCGTACCCGGGGCAACAGGAGCCGCACTCGGCCGGGCTCGTCCTGGGGCGGGTGCTGCCGATCTTCGCCGACGGGCATGCCCTGGTGTGGGACGAAACCCCGCCGGGCGAACGGGACCTCATCCGCCGCTGGTTCGCGCACATGATCACGCCGATCCGTCGGAGCCTGGAGATCTGGGAGTCGGGAACGATCACCGAACCGGTGCGCTACGAGCCGCCGTGGCTCGACCGGCAGTATTTCAACAATCACCTCGGTGCCCAGAACCTCGGCTTCCTGGCCATCGGACTGGCGACCGGCGACCACCGGCTGGTGCAGGAGGCCGTCCAGCACCCCGAGAATCCCCGCGATCTCAAGGAGCTCATCGACGGGGTGATCATCATGCCCCGGGATTTCGGGTCGGGTGGACCCGGAGACGTCTGGTGGAAGGACGTGACCCTGACGCAGGGCGCGCCGGCGCCGGAGGCCGGTGAGATCTGGGACCGTTATCGCACCGCAGCCGGCAAGGGTCTGCACTACGCCCACATCCATTTCCGGTTCCTGGTGCTGCAGGCCGAATTGCTGAAGAACAATCGCCTCGGACGGGACTGGTTCGCCTACACCGGGCCGAACGGCGAGAATCTCGAACTCCCCTTCACGTTCTATTCCGAGTTTCTCCTGACCGGGAACTCGAACGCGCGGACCGGCTACTACTGGCGGAGCAGCGTCGACTACGGCCTGCTCCCCCTGTACGAGATCGCGCACCGGGAGTATCCCGGCAACGCCGACGTCCGGCGGTTGCTCGAGTCGTTCGACCGGGTGGCCTTCGATTCCCAGACGTTCGGCTGGACCCTGCTGCTCACCGACGGCGAAGATGATCTTGCCATCGCGCCCCACCCCTATCCGTCCCGCGATGAGACGTCCTGGACCTTCGACCGCGACGACGACCTGGAGAACTGGACCATCCGGAATGCACAGGTCACGGTGCGGGACGGTGCTCTCCACGTGGCCATCACCCGGTCGGATCCCGGCATTGTCTCGCCGGACCTCCTCGGGTTGTCCAGCAGCGAGTATCGCGCTGTGGAGATCACGGTGCGGAACCACACCACCGACCCGCAGGTACAGGTCTTCTTCATCTCCGACGACGACCCGACCTATTCCGCGAGCAAGTCGGTGACCGCGACGATGTCGACCGGGGACAGCGACTTTCACACCTACCGGATCGATCTGGGCGGCAACCCCGGCTGGACGGGCCGAATCCGGCAGCTTCGGATCGATCCCGGGACCGGCCTCGAGCCGGGCACCGTGTCGTTCGACTCCGTCCGGTTCGTCTGAGCGCGTCGAAGATCAACTGCAACCGCTGGTCGAGCCGCACCCCTCGCAGACGTAGCAGCTGCCGCTGGGCCGCATCTTCGTCCCGCAGCTGAAGCAGAGCGGGGCGTCGACGCTGGTGCCGGAGATCGACTCGACCAGTTCGGCCGTCGTGTGGACGTTCGGGTCGGCCGGGGTCGCGGCCGGCCCGGCCTCGGTGTCCGTACTCTTCAACGACTCCGACTCGCTGACCGAGTCGTCGGCTGGCAGGTAGGAGCCGGTCTCGACCTGGCGGGCGCGTTCCTCGGCGGTGTAGATGCCGAGCTCGGCACGGCGCTCGAACGACAGATGATCAAGGGCCAGCCGGCGGAAGATGTAGTCCATGATCGACTGCGCCATCCGGATGTCCTTGTCGTCCGTCAGGCCGGCCGGCTCGAACTTCAGGTTGGTGAACTTCTGGATGAACGTCTCCAGCGGGACCCCGTACTGCAGGCCGATCGACACGGCGATCGAGAACGCGTCCATCACGCCGGCCAGGGTCGAGCCCTGCTTGCCGAGCTTGAGGAACACCTCGCCGAGCCCGTCGTCCGGGTACGAACCCGAGGTCATGTAGCCCTCGGCGCCGCCGACCGAGAACGACGTGGTCAGGCTCGGCCGGGTCTTCGGCAGCCGCTTGCGGATCGGCCGGTATTCGATCATGGTCTGTTCGGCCGGCGCGTCCTTCGCCTTCGTCCTGCCGCCGCTGAGCGGCTGACCGACCTTGCAGTTGTCCCGGTAGACGGCCAGCGCCTTGAGCCCGAGTTTCCAACCCTGCAGGTAGACCTCGGCGATCTCCTCGACCGTCGCGGACTCGGGCAGGTTCACCGTCTTGGAGATCGCGCCGGACAGGAACGGCTGCACCGCGGCCATCATCCGGACATGGCCCATCGGCCTGATCGCCCGCTCCCCCATCGCCGTGTCGAACACCTCGTAGTGCTCCGGCCGCAGCCCGGGCGCGTCGATCACGTGGCCGTGCTCGGCGATGTATTCCACGATCGCCTCGGCCGTCTCCTCGGCGTAGCCGAGCTTGCGCAACGCGCGCGGCACCGTCTGGTTGACGATCTGCAGCGAGCCGCCGCCGACCAGCTTCTTGAACTTGACCAGCGAGAAGTCCGGCTCGATTCCGGTCGTGTCGCAGTCCATCATGAAGCTGATCGTCCCGGTCGGCGCCAGCAGGCTCGCCTGCGCGTTGCGGAACCCGTTGACCTCGCCGGTCTTGATCACCGCGTCCCAGGCGGCCGTCGCCCGCTTCTGCACGGACGCGTCCAGCGACCCGACCGGCCGCAGCGCGTCGTTGGCGGCCTGGTGCTTGCGCATCACCCGGCGGTGCGCCTCGGCGTTCCGCGCGAAGCCGGCGTACGGGCCGACGGCGCCGGCCAGCTCGGCCGAGCGATGGTACGAGGCGCCCGTCATCAGCGATGTGATCGCGGCGGCGAGCGCGCGCCCGCCCTCGGTGTCGTAGCCGTGGCCGGTGGCCATCAGCAGCGCGCCCAGGTTGGCGTACCCGATGCCGAGCTGGCGGAAGTCCCGTGTGATCTGCCCGATCGCCTCGGTCGGGAAGTCGGCGAAGCAGATCGAGATGTCCATCGCGGTGATGATCAACTCCACCGCCCGCTCGAACCGCTCCCCGTCGAACGTCCCGTCGTCGGCCAGGAACTTGATCAGGTTCAGGCTGGCCAGATTACAACTGCTGTTGTCGAGGCTCAGAAATTCCGAACAAGGGTTAGACGCGTTGATCCGGCCGGACTCCGGGTTGGTGTGCCAGTCGTTGATCGTGTCGTCGTACTGAAGCCCGGGATCGGCGCACTCCCAGGCAGCCTTGGCGATCTTGTCGAACAGTTCGCGGGCGGCCACGGTGTCGACGACCCGGCCGTCGGTGCGGGCGCGCAGGCCGAACTCCGTACCGTCCTCGACGGCGCGCATGAACTCGTCGGTGACCCGGACCGAGTTGTTGGCGTTCTGGTACTGCACCGAGCTGATGTCGCGGCCGCCGAGATCCATGTCGAAGCCGGCCTCGCGGAGCGCGCGGATCTTCTCCTCCTCGCGCGCCTTCGTCTCGACGAACTCCTCGATATCGGGATGATCGACATCGAGCACGACCATCTTCGCGGCCCGGCGAGTCGCGCCGCCGGACTTGATCGTCCCGGCGCTCGCGTCCGCCCCGCGCATGAACGAGACCGGCCCCGAGGCCGTACCGCCGGAACTGAGCAGTTCCTTGCTGGATCTGATCTTGGAAAGATTGACCCCGGCGCCGGATCCGCCCTTGAAGATCAGCCCCTCCTCGCGGTACCAGTTCAAGATCGAATTCATCGTGTCGTCGACGGACAGGATGAAGCAGGCCGACACCTGCTGAGGCGCCGGCGTGCCGACGTTGAACCAGACCGGCGAGTTGAACGAGAAGTACTGGTGCAGCAGCAGCCAGGTCAGTTCGTGCTCGAACGCCTCCGCGTCGTCCGGCGTGGCGAAGTAGCGGTACTGCTCACCGGCCCGGCGGTAGGTGTGCACCACGCGATCGATCAGTTGCCGGAGGCTCCGCTCCCTGGTGGCCGAGCCCAGCGCACCGCGGAAATACTTGGTCGCGACGATGGTGGATGCGTTGGCGCTCCAGAAGTCGGGGAACTCGGTGCCCTGTTGCTCGAAGATCGCCTCGCCGGTCCTCCAGTTGGTCTGGACGATGTCGCGGCTCTCCCAGGTGACCTCGGAGTACGGGTGCACGCCGGGTGTGCTGAACACCCGCTCGATCCGCAGGCCCTTCGGGGCCGACCCGGCCTCGGTGCCGGTGGCTGGTGTGCGCTCGGTCATCGTCCGTCCTTCCTTCTGCTACCTCCGATCCTGTACCCAGGGACTGACAGTCAGGCCTCGGTACGCCCCGGGGTGAGCTTGTGCGGCGTGAAATTGCTGACCTTGTTGTCGGCGACCCGATCCGGGATCAGCGGTTCGATGCCGAGCGGTTCGGACTCGATCCGCAGCATCGCGATCTCGGACTCGAAGTCCTCCAGCGAGTGGTACTGCTTGTAGACGCTGGCGAAGCGGAGGTACGCGACCTGGTCCAGTTCCCGGAGCGGGCCGAGGATGGCCACGCCGACCTCGTCGGCCGGGATCTCGGACTGCCCACAGGCGCGCAGCGTGTCCTCGACGACCTGGCCGAGCCGGGCGAGCTGGGTTTCGTCGACCGGCCGCCCCTTGCAGGCCTTACGAACCCCGGAAACGACCTTGTCCCGATTGAACGGCTCGACGACGCCGCTCCGCTTCACGATGACGAGCTGCATCTGCTCGATCGTGGTGAAACGACGCGAGCAGAACGGGCACTGGCGGCGCCGGCGGATGCTGCAGCCGTCCTCCGCGGTGCGCGAGTCCAAGACCTTCGAGTCGGTGTGTCGGCAGTACGGGCAGTGCATTGGTTGTCCTCTCCCCGGGACCCGACTACCACTAGCTGTGGGCCGTGGTCCGTCCCCTGACTACTACATCTAGACCCTAGGGCTCACGTGAGCGACACGCAAGGGATCTTCGGGGGTAAATGACAAGCGCGGGATTCGACGTCTGGTATGGGCCTGTCAGAGCAGGTTGCGCAGCAGCAGGTACGCCACCGAGACCACCAGACCGGCGATCAGCCAGCGGGTCGCCGTCATCCGTTTCAGCAGGGCACCGAGCCTGGCCGGCGGCCGCACCTTCGGGCCGCCGAGCGCCTCGACGACCCAGAGCACCCCGACCACCGTGAGGCCGATCAGGCCGAGGAAGATCAGCGGGTTGTACGCGAACGCGGCCACCAGGTCGCCGTGCAGCAGCGCGCTGCCGAGCCGCGTGCCGCCGCAGAGCGGGCACTCCCAGCCGGTCAGCATCCGGAGCGGGCACGGGATGCCCTGGCCGGTCGTCGCGTAGAGCGCGCTGAGGGCGACCCCGCCACCGAAGAAGCCGCCCAGATACTTCAGTCCGGTGGTCACCCGGAACGGTGAGGCCACAGCGGCGGGCGCAGTGGTGCGACTGTCTCCGGGTCCGACCATGTCGCCCATTCTGCACCTCAGCGGTGCGGCTGCGAGCGAGCGGACCGGTCCGGGGTCAGGTCAGGTGCTCCCGAAGGAACCGCACCGTGCGGTGCCAGGCCTCGGCCCGCGCCGCCGTCGTCGCGGCCGGGTCGCCGCCGAGTTCGAAGCTGACGCCCGGGCCTGGCGAGACCGTGCTCGTGATCGGCTCGCCGGGCGGCCCGGCGATCCCGTGGCCGGCGCCGGGAAGGACGACGTGGTGCCAGGGACGCGGATGGCGCGCCGCCTCCAGCCGGGCGGCGGCGACCGCGTGATAGGAGGCGGAGTCCCACATCGCGTCGCGTTCGCCGGCGATCAATAGGATCGCGGCGTCGCTTTGTTCGACCGGGATGCTGATCTCCGCCAGGGCGGCCGGCTCGGTCGGCAGCGGCCCGTACTGAGTGGCCAGGCCGACCGGCCCGCCGGCGGCCACCGCGGCCGCGAACTCCGCGGAAACCTGATTCGGCAGCGCCGGGAGCGGTGCGCCGCCGAGGGTCCAGGCGACGGTCGGCGTCGCCATGATCACGTCGACCGGGCCGAGCCCGTAGTCGATGCCCTGGGTGACCACGCCGCTGCCCACGACGCTCACCGCTGCGGCGATCCGCCGATCGTGGCTCGCGACCAGCAGCGCCGCCTCGCCGCCGCGTGAACCACCGAGGATTCCGACCCGCCGGACGCCGCCGTCGAGCAGCAACTGCACGCCCCGCGAGAAGTACTCCAGCGGAATGTTCTTGAGCACCGGCGGCACGCCGGGCGCCCCGAAGTAGGCCAGCGCGAGAACGGCGAAGCCCTCGCCCGCCAGGACCGCCGCATCGCGTTCGTGCAGGCCTCCCTCGGAGCCGCCGATCAGGACGACACCGCCCTCCGGAGCGGCGCCCTCCGGAGAGATCAACACACCAGTGAGTCCCGCCGCTCTGGGCAGGTCGCGATCGGCCTTCAGGTCCATGACGGGAGCCTAGGAGGCGGTACCGACACTGTCCGCCGGCGGCACGGCTCCTGGATCCTCACCCGGACCCGTCTTCGAGACGCGGAGCGAAGGCGCCGCAGGCAGACGGGAACGGGCGCTAGGCTCCCCTGCCTGAGCCGTCATTGTCGGCGGCGTCCTGACGCGGGAGGGTGCGAGGTGAGCCAACCACCGACCGAACCCGGGCGACAGCCCGACTCCGACTCCGATCCCGGCCTGGCGGGGGCCGGCCCGAGGCCGGCCGCCGACGCGCCTCCGCCCGGTCCGGCCGGGCCGCCGGTCCAGGAGAGTCCGTGGGCACGCCCGGCTCCGGACCAGCCCGACCAGGGCGGACCGACCCAGCCGGAGTTCCGTGGGTCGGGACCCGCGCAGCCGGGACCCGATTCTGATCACGCCCGATCCGGTCCGGCGTCGGATCAGCCGTGGCAGGCCGGGCCGCAAACGGCTCCGGACAGTTCGTGGGCCGCCCCTGGTCCCAGTTCAACGCAGCAGTCCTGGTCCGGTCCCGCCGCACCCCCGAATCAACCTCCGCCGTACCAGCCGGGCCCGCCGGCGTTCGCCCCGCAGGGTCAACCACCCGCCGCGCAGCCCGGGCCACCACCCGGACCGGTGCCGCCTGGCCCACCGGCCCCGGCTGCCGGGCAGCCGTACCCGCTGCCGTTTCCGCCGCGACCGCAGCTCCGCACGGATTACGCGTCCTGGGGCAAGCGGGTCGGGGCGAATCTGATCGACACCGTTCCGTCGATGGTCTATCTGATCTTCTTCATGATCGGCTACGTGAACGTGATCTTGAGCTTGTTCGCGTCCATCCAGAACTCGGGCACATACAGCCCGAACCTGTCCGACTTCACGCTCTGGATCGTCGTTGTCGTCGTGCTCTGGTTGATCGCTCTCGGCTGGAACATCTACAACCGGTGGATCACGGCCGGCCGGACCGGGCAGTCACTCGGCAAGCGGTTGATGAAGATCAAGTTGATCGGCGAGCAGACCGGGCAGCCGATCGGCGCGGGTTATGCGTTCCTGCGAGATCTGGTCCACATCGTCGACGGCGCCGCGTACATCGGCTATCTGTGGCCCCTCTGGGACGAGAAGCGGCAAACCTTCGCCGACAAACTCATGCAGACGATCGTCGTCGACGAGCCGGCCCCGCAGACCGGTCCGGTCAGCGAACGGCCGACTGGGCCGTAGGCCGGTAGTCGTCGCTGGTCACTCGCGCCACGGTCGCCCCGATCACGGTCAGCGCCGCGGCGGCGATCAGCAGCCCGACGACCATGATCACCGCGATCCCCCGGTTGGTCAGCCGCCACTGCACGTCCAGGTCGCGCACCGGCACGACGCCGGCGTCCCGGCAGGAACGCACGCCCGCCACCGGGGTCTGCCGGACCTGCGGGCCGCGGATCGCGGTCACCGGCTGCGTGACCGGCCGGACCTGCCGGGCCGATCCACGGCTGGGACGACGAACGCGAGTCCGGGTCGGATCCGCGATCAAGGCTGCTGTCGCCATCGCCTTCTCCCTCTGTCAGCTCGAACTGATGTTCGATAGAACGTGTGTTTGATAATGCCTCTGCGTTGTCGTCGAAAGCAAGCACATTCGCACGCGTGTTCGGGTGTGTCTTCCGATGGATTCGAGTCAATCAGCGACCACTGACAGTCCGCCTCGACCGGAGGCCTCACCAACCACGGCCGACGATCCATCTGACAAAAGTCACTACCCGTCGCGCCTTCCAGGCGGGCACGGTGCCAACAGGCCGCCGCGGAAGACGGTTGATCACGCTGCGGTAGCTTGCGTGAGGACACGCACCCCCGATGTGGCGTGTCCGGGCGACGACAGAAGGCGTGAGTTCCGCGCCTCGCCGGATCGGGTCGGCGGACCGGGATCCCGTCACCGACGACACAGGAGATCGACATGACCGACGAATCACCAACCCCGGACCGGATGAGGGCCGCCGCCGGCGAAGCACCGAGCCTGCCACGAGCGGTCGACCGGGCGACCTTCATGGCCGAGATGGCAGAACTGAAGGTACGGGAGAAGGCGCACACCCGCGAAGGCGACGCCATCGCCGCGGCCCGGCGTCGGCTGCCGATGGTGGAGATCGACGCCACGATCGAGGTGATCGGACCCGACGGTCCGGTCACGATCCTCGACGTCTTCGAGGGGCGCAAGCAGCTCCTCGGCTATTACCACGCCTGGTGGCCCGGCAGATCCGCCGCGGAGCAGTGTGAGGGCTGCACGTTCTTCAACTGCCAGGTCCGCGAGCTGTCGTACCTGCATTCGCGCGACGTCACGTACGCCGCGCTCTGCAAGGGGCCGTACGAGGAAAGCATCCGCTACCGGGACTTCCTGGGCCTGGAAATGCCGTGGTATTCGGTCGAGA
Source organism: Microlunatus parietis (assembly GCF_013407955.1). GTDB lineage: Bacteria > Actinomycetota > Actinomycetes > Propionibacteriales > Propionibacteriaceae > Microlunatus > Microlunatus parietis. Next base: position 655,459 of record NZ_JACCBU010000001.1, read on the forward strand.
AGACCGCGCCGCAACTGCTCGAGGCCCGCGACTGGCAGAGTCACCATCTCGTCGCCTACGTTCGCGACGGCGAGCGAGTGTTCGAGACGTACTTCACCGGCGGTCGCGGCGTCGAGATCATGGCCCCGACCATCGGATTGTGGGACATGACCGTCTACGGTCGGCAGGAGACGTGGGAGGACTCCCCCGACGGCTGGCCCCAGCCCTGGGGTGACGAGCCGAACCCCGATCACTGGCGGACGAACGGACGTCCCATCGCACACTGGTCACGGATCGAAGCCGGACGCTCCGACGACCTCGGCACCTGAGTGATCAGCGGGGGCGGACTCCATCGGCATCGTCGAACGTGACGTTCGAACCGCCGACACGCCGGTCGAACAGATGTTTGAATTTGTCGGACCGCTTCTCTACTGTCAGGTGCATGGCGAAGCGCGACGACAAGGCATCGGACAAGAAGCGGGGCCCGGCGGCGACGCGGTCGCGGGCGACCGACGACGCATCGAAGACCCCGGCCACCCCGGCGCGCCGTCGCGGCCGGCCGCGGGACGCCGACGTCGCGGCCGAGCTCGGCGCGACCGTGAGCTCGCTGCCGGACGGCCCGATCGACGCCGCCGGCCTGACGCCGCGGCAGCGCCGGGTGCTCGAGGTCATCAAGGAGACGGTCGAGGCCCGCGGCTATCCGCCGAGCATCCGGGAGATGGGTGACGCGGTCGGGCTGGCCAGCTCGTCCAGCGTCGCGCACCAGTTGAAGGTGCTCGAGGCCAAGGGCTTCCTGCGCCGCGACCCGAACCGGCCGCGGGCGCTCGAGGTGCTGCTGCCGGGCGACCCGGCCGCTGCCGCGGTGGCGCGACCGGTCTCGGCGGCCACCGAGTCCGAGTTCGACGAGTCGGAGGTCGGCAACAACTTCCCGGCACCGGTGCACGTCCCGGTGCTGGGCCGGATCGCGGCCGGCGGTCCGATCCTGGCCGAGGAGCAGGTGCAGGACGTGTTCGCGCTGCCCCGCCAGCTGGTCGGCGACGGCGAGCTCTTCCTGCTCGAAGTCCGCGGCGACTCCATGGTCGATGCGGCGATCTGTGACGGCGACTGGGTGGTGGTGCGGAAGGCGCAGACCGCCGAGAACGGTGACATCGTCGCCGCCCTGCTGGACACCGAGGCGACGGTCAAGACGTTCAAGCGGACCGGCAACCAGGTCTGGCTGATGCCGCACAACCCCGCCTACGACCCGATCGACGGCAACCACGCCACGATCCTCGGCAAGGTCGTCGCCGTGCTCCGCCGGCTCGGCTGATCACCAGCGCCTCAGGCGCGCAGTCCGGCGCTCGCCATGATCGACTTCCGGGTGCTGTCCTTGATCACGAAGACGTGAACCAAGGACAGGAACGACCCGACTACCGGATCCCCTCGGCCCGCAGCGTGCGCTCCAGCCGCCGGGCATGGTCGATCAAGGCGTCGGTCACCTTGGCCAGCTCGGCCGGCTCGTCGGCCACCTCGACCGGAAGCGTGCAGCTCATCGCATCGGTGGCCGGGATCCGGTAACTGACGACGGTCGCGACGCAGGCGATGCCGAGCACCCCCTCCTCCCGTTCCATGGCCCAGCCCCGGTCCCGCGCCAGGTCCAACTGGCGGTGCAGCTGACGCCGATCGGTCACCGTGTGCTCTGTCGCGGCCGTCAGCCGCTGCGGCAGCAGCTCGTCGACCTCCGCCGGAGTGAGCTCGGCGAGCAGCGCCTTGCCGAGTGCGGTCATGTGGGCCGGCCGCCGGCGCCCGACCTGATAGGCGCAGTAGACCCCGTCGTCGTAGTCGTGGCTGGCCAGGTAGAGCACGGACGAACCGTCCCGGCGCGCGTAGTGGGCCGCATGCTCGACCTCCCGGGAGAGCGCATCCAACGCCTTGGCGACGTACGTCGTCGCGGGATCCCGGTCCAGGTACGCCGTGCCGGAACTCAGCGCGTCCGGACCGATCCCGAACGCTGATCCGGTCGAGTCCGACTCGATCCAGCCGAGGTCGCGGAGCGTGCGGACCAGGGCGTACAGGCTCGATCGCGGATAGCCCAGCCGCTCCTGCAGCTCAGGCAGCGTGAGCAGTTCCGGCGACGCGGCCAGAACTTCGAGGAGCCGGATGGCGCGTTCGGCCGACTTGACCGGTCGATAGTCCATCGGTCCACCTTCCGAGGTACCGGGGTTGACAGTGCGGAACCGAGCATACATTCTAAGTTTCTGGAAGCAGTCTACATATGAGGATTGAAACTACATATGTGGACAACACCGCGACGAAGGAGTTGTGCGATGACCGCGACCGACCCCGGACCCGCACCGGGCGTCCTGTGATCACCTACCTGTTACGCCGGGTCGCGTTCATGGTCGTGACGGTGCTGGCGATCTCGGTGGCCTCGTTCGCGATCATCCAGTTGCCGCCGGGTGACTACCTGACCGCGCTGCAGGCTCAGCTGGCCTCCCAGGGTGACTCGATCAACGAGGCCCAGCTGAGGGCACTCGAGGCGCGGTACGGGCTGAACGACCCGATCTACGTGCAGTACCTGAAATGGATCGGCGGCATCCTGCTGCACGGCGACTTCGGCCAGTCCTTCGAATGGAACCGGCCGGTCGCCGACCTGCTGGCCGACCGGCTCCCGCTGACCATCGGCATCTCGGTCCTCACCCTGCTCTTCACCTGGGCGGTCGCCTTCCCGATCGGCGTCTATTCCGCCGTCAAGCCGTACTCGATCGGCGACTACACGGTCACCACGCTGGGCTTCCTCGGGCTGGCGATTCCGAACTTCCTGCTGGCGTTGATCTTGATGTTCATCGCCTTCAAGGTGTTCGGCCAGGACCTCGGCGGGCTGTTCTCCCCCGAGTTCGCCGCGTCGGACTGGAATCTGGGCAAGCTCTTGGACCTGTTCTCCCACCTGTGGGTGCCGGTCGTGGTGCTCGGCACCGCCGGCACCGCGGGGCTGATCCGCATCCTGCGGGCCAACCTGCTCGACGAACTGCGCAAGCCCTACGTGGTGGCAGCCCGGGCCCGCGGCGCCCACGAGCGACGACTGGTGATCAAGTATCCGCTCCGGGTGGCGCTCAACCCGTTCATCTCGACCGTCGGCTGGGTGCTGCCGGCCCTCATCTCCGGCGAGGTGATCGTCGCCCAGGTGCTGTCCCTGCCGACCACCGGCCCGGTGATGCTGCAGGCCCTGCTCAGCCAGGACATGTACCTCGCCGGCAGCGTGCTCTTCATCGTCAGCGTGCTCACGGTGATCGGCACCTTCCTGTCCGACCTCCTGCTGGCCTGGATCGATCCCCGAGTGAGGCACGGCCATGGCTGAACATCGACTGCTCCCCGAATCCGTACCGGCCGGCCCGTCGGCGACCGCCGTCGCCGAGGAACCGGCGTCGCATCGTGATCATGACGACGTCGTCGCGGTGGCCCCGCAGTGGAAGCTCGTGGTCTGGAGCTTCCGGCGGCACCGGATGGCCGTCGTCGGCCTGGTGATCACCGTGATCATCTATCTGATCGCCCTGTTCGCGAACTTCCTGGCCCCGTTCTCCAGCGGGCACCTCGATCCCGGCTACACGTACGCGCCGCCGCAGCAGCTGCACATCGTCGACACGTCCGGTGGCCGTACCGAATTCGGCCTGTACGTCCACGGCCTGACCAGCGTGCAGGACCAGGAGACGCTGAAACTGACCTTCACGGTCGACCCGACCCAGAAGATCCCGGTCGGGTTGTTCGTCAAGGGCGAGGAGTACCGGCTGTTCGGGTTCATCCCGGCCGACCGCCACCTGATCGGGCCGGTGACGCCGGGCCAGCCGATGTTCCTGCTCGGCGCGGACCGGACCGGCCACGACCTGCTCTCCAGAATGATCTTGGGAACCCAGATCTCGATGTCGATCGGCCTGGTCGGGGTCGCCATCGCATTCCTGATCGGGGTCACCCTCGGCGGGATCTCCGGCTACGTCGGCGGCCGTACCGACATGATCATCCAGCGGATCGTCGAGTTCTTCATGTCCTTCCCCACCCTGCCGCTCTGGCTCGCCCTCGCGGCGGCGTTGCCGGCGGACTGGGGTCCACTGACCCGCTATTTCGCGATCACGATCATCCTGTCCATGATCGCCTGGACCGACCTGGCCCGGGTCGTCCGCGGGCGCTTCCTGTCGCTGCGCGAGGAGCAGTTCGTCGAGGCCGCGACGCTGGACGGCTCCCGGCGGGCCCGGACGATCTTCCGGCACATGCTGCCCTCGTTCAGCAGCCACCTGATCGCCTCGCTGACCCTCTCGATCCCGGGAATGATCTTGGCCGAGACCGCGCTGAGCTTCCTCGGCCTCGGCCTGCAGGCACCGGTCGTGTCCTGGGGCGTGCTGCTCCAGGAGGCCCAGAACGTACGCACGCTGGCCGATGCGCCCTGGCTGCTGGTGCCCGGCCTCGCCGTCGTGGTGGCCGTACTGTCCCTGAACTTCCTCGGCGACGGGCTCCGCGACGCCGCCGACCCCTACCGGCGATGAGGCCCATCTCATGATCGAAAACGCCCTGACCTCCGACCGCCCCCTGCTCGACATCGTCGACCTCAAGACGCACTTCGTCGGCAGCGAGGGCACCGTGCCCGCGGTCGACGGGGTGAATCTCTCGGTGGGCCGCAACCGCGTCGTCTGCGTGGTCGGCGAGTCCGGCTGCGGCAAGTCGGTCACCGCACGGTCGGTGCTCCGGCTCGTCGACCCACCCGGACGTCACATCGGCGGGCAGATCCTCTGGTCCCGGGACGGGACGAGCGAACCGGTCGACCTGGCCGGACTGGACCCGCGCGGCGAACCGATGCGACGGATCCGCGGCAACGAGATCTCGATGGTGTTCCAGGAGCCGATGGCGTCCCTGTCGCCGATGCACACCATCGGTGATCAGATCGTCGAGGCGATCCGGCTGCACCAGCCGGTCTCCAAGCGGGAGGCCCGGGACCGCGGCATCGAGCAACTGCGCCCGGGTCGGGATCCCGCGGCCCGAGGACCGGATGGACGCCTATTCCTTCCAGTTGTCCGGCGGGCTCTGCCAGCGAGCCATGATCGCGATCGCGCTGGCCTGCCAGCCGGCGCTGCTGATCGCCGACGAACCCACTACCGCGCTCGACGTCACGACCCAGGCCCGGATCCTCGACCTCCTGCTGGAACTCAAAGAGGACCTGGCGATGTCGATCCTCTTCATCACCCACGACCTCGGTGTGGTGGCCGAGGTAGCCGACGAGGTCGCGGTGATGTACCTCGGCAAGGTGGTCGAGTACGGCCCGGTGTCGCGGATCTTCCACCAGCCGTCGCATCCGTACACCCGGGCGCTGCTGCGGTCGATCCCCACCTTCGGCCTCGACCGCCGGCATCGGCTGCAGGCCATCCCCGGCCTGGTGCCGCATCCGAGCCGGCGGCCGGTCGGCTGCTCGTACCATCCGCGCTGCGACGCGGCCATCGCCGGCTTCTGCGAGCAGAACGTCCCGGCCACGACCCGACTGGCCGACGATGCGTCGGTCCAGTGCCACCTGTACGACCCGGCCGTCGACGACGCCGGTCGTCCGGACCCGAGGATGGCGACCCGATGACCGAGTCCGTACCCGCCGCTCCGCTGCTCACCGTCAACGACCTGTCGATGGCCTTCCCGATCCGGCGGGGCGTGTTCAAGCGGACCGTCGGCCAGCTCCGAGCGGTCGACGGGGTCGACCTGACGATCACCGAGGGCGAGACGCTGGGCCTGGTCGGCGAGTCCGGCTGCGGCAAGACGACCCTCGGCCGGTGCATCGTCCGCAGTTACCGGCCGACGTCCGGCCGGATGCAGTACCGCACGGCGGCCGGGTCGTCGGTCGAGGTCGCCGAGTTGAGCGGCGAGCCGCTGCGCGACTACCAGCGCGAGGTACGGCTGATCTTCCAGGATCCCTTCTCCTCCTTGAATCCGCGGATGACGCTGCGGGATCTGGTCGGCGAGCCGCTCCGCACGCACAAGATCGCCACCGGCTCCGAGCTCGACGACCGGGTGGCGGAGATGCTCCGCAAGGTCGGCCTGCGCCCGGACTACCTGCGCCGCTACCCGCACGCCTTCTCCGGCGGGGAACGGCAGCGGGTGAACATCGCGCGGGCGCTGATCCTGCAGCCCCGGCTGGTGATCGCGGACGAGGCGGTGTCGGCCCTCGACGTCTCGGTCCGGGCCCAGATCCTCAACCTGCTCCGTGATCTTCAGGAGGAGTTCCGGCTCACCTACCTGTTCATCTCCCACGACCTCTCCGTGGTTGAGTACCTGTGCGACCGGACCGCGGTGATGTACCTCGGCCGGATCGTCGAGCAGGGCCCGACCCGCGAGCTGTTCCGCGCCCCGCGGCATCCCTACACGGAGGCGCTGCTCGGTTCGGTCCCGCGGCCCGACCCGGACCTGCGTGGCCAGGGCCGGCGCAAGCACCTCGCCGAGGATCTTCCCGACCCGGGCCATCCCCCGTCCGGCTGCCGATTCCACACGCGCTGTCCGTACCGCCGGCCGCAGCGCTGCGCCGACGAGTCACCGGAACTCGGCGCCACCCCGGGTGACCGTACGGTCGCCTGCCACTTCGCCGATCAACTCGAGCTGACCGGCATCGCGCCTCACCACCCCGAAGAAGAGGTTCCCGTCCCATGAACCAGCACACGCCCCCGTCCGCCTTCTCCCGGCGCCGCCTGATCCAGGTCGGCGGCGCCACCGTCGCCGCCGCCGCGCTGCCCGGCTGCAGCTTCCTGTCCACCGCGCCGACGTCGTCCGGCAACCAAGATCCACAGGCCGGCGCCATCCAGGGCCAGCAGGCGCCCGACCTGGCCAAGCAGGTCGAGGCCGGCGAGCTGCCGCCGCTGGCCGAGCGGCTGCCCAAGACCCCGGTCGTGATCCCGCCGGTCGAGCAGATCGGCCAGTACGGCGGCAAGTGGCGGACCGCCCTGCTCGGTCCGGCCGACGCCGCCTGGCTTGATCAACTGTTCAGCGAGCCGATGGTCCGCTGGAACCCGAACATGAACGAGCTGCTGCCGAACGTCGCCGAGTCGTTCGAGGCCGACCCCACCGGCGCCAAGTACACGTTCAAGCTGCGCGAGGGGATGCGTTGGTCCGACGGCGCGCCGTTCACCGCCGACGACGTGGTCTTCGCCCAGAACGACGTCTACAACAACGAGGAACTGTCCGTGCTCGGCGACACCGTGGTCACCGCGACCAAGGTGGACGAGCTGACCGTCACCCTCACCCTGAGCAAGCCGCACTCGCTGTGGCTGGAGAGCGGGCTCGGAGGGGGCCTGGTCACCAAGCCCAAGCACTATCTGGAGCAGTTCCACAAGAAGTACAACCCCAAGATCAATGATCTTGTGAAGAAGGAGGGCGCCGCGGACTGGGTCGAGCTGTTCGGGCGCAAGGGCGGCGGCATCGAGGGCACCCCGTACAACGCGGTGTGGCAGAACCCGGAGCTGCCGCGGCTGCACGCCTGGGGCCCGGCCACCGTGCTCGGCGAGGGCGGCAGCACCACCTTCGTCCGCAACCCCTACTACTGGAAGACCGACCCGGAGGGGAACCAGCTCCCCTACATCGACGCGGTCGAGTTCACGATCATCCAGGACGAGGAGGTGATGCTGCTCAAGGCCCAGAACGGCCAGTTCGACATGCACTTCCGGCACTTCAACACGTCGCAGAACAAGCCCGTTCTGGCCGACGGCCGGGAGAAGGGCAAGTACCGGTTCTTCGACACCAGCCCGGAGATCATGAACAATGCGTTGATCATCTTCAACCTCAGCCACAAGAACCCGGTGCGGCGGGAGATCTTCAACAACCTCGACTTCCGGATCGGGCTGTCGTACGCGCTGAACCGGGACGAGATCATCCAGGTCGCCCACCAGCGCCAGGGCGAGCCGTGGCAGGCCGCGCCCCGGCCGGAGTCGCCGTTCTACGACGAGACGTTCGCCAAGCAGTACACGGAGTTCGATCTCGACAAGGCCAACGAGCACCTCGACAAGGCCGGCTACCGACGGGACGGGCAGGGCCGGCGGATCGGCCCGGACGGCAAGCCGATCGCCTTCAACATGGCGTTCGCGGCCGGTTCGGTCGCGAAGCCGTCCGACACGCTGGAGCTGGTGCGCAAGCACTGGCAGGAGGTCGGCATCGACGCCCGGCTGCAGCCCCAGGAACGATCACTGCTGGCCTCCCAGAACGAGTCCAACGACAGCGACGTGTACGCCTGGGAGGGCGACGGCGGGCTCAACCCGACCCAGGTGCCGGACTGGTACTTCCCCGACCCGGCCTACCTGACCTTCGCCCGCGGCTGGTCGATCTGGTCCGAGGATCCGAAGGGCGAGGACGCGATGGAGCCGCCGGCCGAGATCAAGCGGCAGTTCGAGCTGTACGACCAGGTGAAGGCCACCACCGGCCGGGCCAAGCAGGTCGAGTTGACCAAGGAGATCCTCAAGATCGCCCAGGAGAACTTCTGGGTGATGGGCACCGTGCTGACCCCGGTCAGCTACGGCATCGCCAGCGAACGCTTCCGCAACGTCCCGGTGCCGGTCGACCCGGCCCAGCCCTTTTACCAGATCGACGTGTGCCAGTCCTACTTCAGCAGCTGACCATCCTTGTTCATGATCAACCGGCAGAGAGGCATCATGTCCCTTCATGATCACACCGTCGTTTCGGTGGAGACCATCAAGATCACGACCCGTTATCCGCGCACGATCGGTCGTAACGCCAGGCTGGGCAGCCACGGCGACGGTCCGACCAGCGACGCCGCGATCATCAGGACCGACACCGGCCGGGCCGGCTGGGGACTCCTCGCCGGCCCGGCGGCCGATCCGGGCACCGTGGTCGGCCGTCCGGTCGGTGACCTGTTCGACGAGGAGGACGGTGTCCCGGACGAGCACCGGTGGCTCGACTTCGCGCTGCACGACCTGGCCGGCGTCATCCTGGACCAGCCCGTGTACGCGTTGCTCGGCGCCGCCGGCTCGCCGACGGTGCCGTGCTACGACGGCGGCATCTACTTCGCCGACCTGGACCCGGACGACGCGCCGCGCGGCATCGACGCCGTCCTGGGCCACTGTGCCGACGACACCGGCCTCGGGTTCACCGACTTCAAGCTCAAGATCGGCCGGGGCAACCGGTGGATGGAGCGAGAGACCGGCGACGAGCGCGACATCGCGGTGACCCGGGCGGTACGCGCGGCGTACCCCGAGGCCCGGATTCTGGTGGACGCCAACGACGGCTACGACCTGGACGGCTTCCTGCGCTACCTGGACGCCGTGGCCGACTGCAACCTCTATTGGGTCGAGGAACCGTTCCTGGACAGCGCTGCCGACCTGGCGGCGCTGCGGAAACACCTCGACCGGGTCAGCCCGAAGACGCTGATCGCCGACGGCGAGTCCCATCCCGACGTCGACAAGCTGCTGGACATCGCCGCCGACGGCGCCCTCGACATGATGCTGATGGACGTCGTCTCGTACGGCCTGACCCCCTGGCGCCGGCTGATGCCGACGGTGGCGAAGGCCGGCGCGCAGGCGTCGCCGCATGCCTGGGGACTGCCGCTGAAGACCTTGTACGCGGCGCAGCTGGCCGCCGGGCTCGGCAACGTGCCCATCGTGGAAGGAGTTCCGGGCGACACCGTCGACGTGGACACCGGCCGGTACCTGATCAAGGACGGCCTGATCACCGTCCCCGACCAGCCGGGCTTCGGCATCCCCGTCCCGGACCAGCTGAACTCAGGAGCGTCGTGAAGATCCTGCCCGCCACCCATCCCCGCGAGTTCGCCCGGCTGGACAGCACGGAGGTGCGTTCCCGGTTCCTCGTCGAAGGACTCTTCGACGCCGACCGGGTGACCTGGGTCAACTCGCTCGACGACCGGCTGCTGCTCGGCGGCGTCACCCTCGCCGGCGCGCCCTGCCCGGTCACCGCACCGGCCGAGCTGGGCGGCCAGGCGCTCTGCGCCCGCCGGGAGCTGGCCGTCGTACCGCTGAGCGGCCCGGTCACGGTCACCACCGACGGCACCGATCACCGGCTCGATCCGCTGGACGTGCTCTACGTCGGGCTCGGCACCGGCGAGATCTCGCTCGACGGAACGGGACGGGTCTACCTCGTCTCGGCGCCCGCCCATCAGCACTGCCCGACCGCGGTGGCCGACCGGGAGAAGGCGCACGCGACCGAGCTCGGCGAGCAGGAACGCGCCAACCGGCGCACGATCCGGCGGCACATCCACACCGACGGCGTCGCCTCGGCGAACCTGGTGCTCGGGGTGACGACGCTGCATCCGGGCAGCGTCTGGAACACCATGCCGCCGCACACCCATCTGCGCCGTACCGAGGTCTACCTCTACACCGGGCTCGGCGAAGATGATCATGTCGTGCACCTGGCCGGGCCGCCGGAGGACACCCGGCCGATCATCGTCGCCGACGACCAGGCGGTGATCAGTCCCGGCTGGTCGATCCACAGCGGTGCCGGGACGCGGGCGTACTCGTTCATCTGGGCGATGGCCGGGGAGAACCAGGACTACGCGGACATGGACGCGGTCGCCGTCGCCTCCCTGCGATGACCGGGTTCCGGCTCGATCTCAGCGGGCGGCTCGCGCTCGTCACCGGCGCCAACCGGGGTCTCGGGCTCGCGATGGCCGAGGCCCTGGCCCGCGCCGGTGCGGACATCATCGCCGTCAGCGCCACCATCGAGACCGCCGGCAGCGAGGTCGAGCGGCGGGTGACCGCCCTCGGCCGGCGGTGCGACGCCCGCCGGCTCGACCTGTCCGACGCCGACGCGGCCGAGGCGTTCGGTACGGAGCTGGCCCGGCACGACCCGCCGATCGACATCTTGATCAACAACGCCGGAACGATCCGGCGGGCGCCGGCGGCCGAGCACACCCGGGCGGACTGGGAGCACGTGCTCGCCACCGATCTCGGCAGCCAGTTCCTGCTCACCCGGCCGATCGGCCGGTCGCAGGTGGAGCGCGGCTACGGCAAGATCATCTTCACCGCCTCCCTGCTGAGCTTCCAGGGCGGCATCACCGTGCCGGGCTACGCCGCCGCGAAACATGGGATCGTCGGCCTCACCAAGGCGCTGGCCAACGAGTGGGCCGGCTCCGGGGTCAACGTCAACGCGATCGCGCCCGGCTACATCGCGACCGACAACAACGTGGCTTTGCGCAACGATCCGGAGCGGTCCCGGCAGATCCTGGACCGGATCCCGGCCGGCCGGTGGGGCACCGCCGAGGACGTCGCCGGGGCGGCCGTGTTCCTGGCCAGCGATGCCGCCCGGTACGTCCACGGAGCGATCCTCGCCGTCGACGGCGGCTGGCTCGGTCGCTGACGCGAAGAAACGGTCAGGCCGTGCCGGGCGGGGTGGTCAGCCGGCGCAGCGCCTGTACGGCGACCTCGCGGTCCCGGGTCGGCCAGAACGCCGGCAGCGAGGCGCGCAGGAAGCTTCCGTACCTCGCCGTGGCCAGCCGCGGATCAAGGACGGCGACCAGGCCGCGGTCGCTGATCCGCCGGATCAACCGCCCGGTGCCCTGCGCCAGCAGCAGCGCGGCGTGCGTTGCGGCCACCGCCATGAAGCCGTTGCCGCCGGCCTCGGCCACCGACCGCTGCCGCGCCAGCAGCAGCGGATCGTCCGGCCGCGGGAACGGGATCCGGTCGATGATCACCTGGATGCAGGTGTCGCCCGGCACGTCGACGCCCTGCCACAGCGACAGCGTGCCGAACAGCGAGCTCTCCTCCTCGGCGACGAACCGGCGCTTCAGTTCGGTCAGTTGCGCGTCGCCCTGGCACAGGATCGTCTGCTTCGGCAGTTGCTTGCGGACGTACGTCGCGGCGGCCTCGGCGGCCCGCCGGGACGAGAACAGCCCGAGGGTACGGCCGCCGGCGGCCCAGACCAGTTCGGCGATCTCGGCCAGCGTCTGCTCGGCCATCCCGTCCCGGCCGGGCGGCGGCAGGTCGGTGGCAATGTAGAGGATGCCCTGCCGCGGATAGTCGAACGGCGAGCCGACGTCGAGCCCGCGCCACGGCTGGGGCCCCTCTGGATCCTCACCCTCCCGATCATCGGACTCCGCGCCCTCGCCCCCGTTCGGTACGGAGTCGTCCCGCTCCTCCGGCCGCAGCCCGACCGACGCCGCGACCGGCCCGAAGTCGCCGCCGAGCTTGAGCGTCGCCGAGGTGAGGACGACGGTCCGGGCGCCGAAGATGCTGGACCGCATCAGGCCGGACACCGACAGCGGCGCCACGCACGCCTCCCGGCCGGTGCGTTCCCGTTCGGTCACCCAGATCACGTCGTACTGGCTCATCCCGGCCATTCGCTCGGCGATGTCGAAGATCTCCTTCACCGCCGCGGCCGCCTGCCGCTGCTCCGGGTCGGCCTTCTCGCCGCCGCTGGTCAGGTCACTGACGGCGCGCCGAGCCGCGGTCCGTACCGTCGCGCAGGCCAGGCCGAGCGGCGAGTCCGGGTCCTCGATCCGCTCCAGCGGCGACTCGTCCAGGGCCGCCCGCAGCGCGTCCGCCGACTCGAGCAGGTCCAGCGCGACCTCGTCCTCCAGATACCCGGCGGCGCGCCGGCCGACCCGTTCGATGGCCTGCGGGCTCAGCTCTGCGGACGCCGCCCCGGTCACCCGAGACACCAGCTCGTGCGCCTCGTCGATGATCACCGCGTCGTGCTCGGGCAGCGCGGTCTCGCCGTGCATAGCGTTGATCGCGAGCAGCGCGTGGTTGGTGACGATCAGGTCGGCGGCGCGGGCGACGTCGCGGGACCGCTCCACGAAGCAGGAGTCGCCGTAGGGGCAGCGCTGCACGCCGAGGCACTCCCGGACCGGGATCGACACCTGCTGCCAGGCCCGCTCGGAGTGGCTCGGCGCGCCGTCCCGGTCGGCCAGGCCGGTCCGGTCGTGCTCCTCCTCGATCCACTCCCGCAGCCGCAGCACCTCGGCCCCGAGCGCGGACTCCGGCTCGGCCGCCGACCCGGCGCTCGGCAGGGTGTCGGCGAGATCGTCGACACCGAACAGCGCCGCCTGGTCGTCCGCTCCCCCGCTGCGCGCCCGGTACAGGCAGGCATAGTTGGTCCGGCCCTTGAGGACCGCGTGCCGGGGCTGCTTGCCGGTCACCTGCTTGACCGCCGCCAGCGCGGCCGGGATGTCGTTGTCGGCCAGCTGACTCTGCAGGGCCAGGGTCGCGGTCGCGACCACGATCCGGGTCGCCGATCCCTCGACGAGCTTGATCAACGCGGGCGCCAGGTAGCCGAGCGACTTGCCGGTGCCGGTGCCGGCCTGGACCAGCAGGTGACGCCCGGAATCCAGCGCTGCGGCGATGGCGTCGGCCATCTCCACCTGGCCGGGACGTTCCTGGCCGGAGATCCCCGAGACGGCGGCGTCGAGCACCTTCCGGTGTCCCGGTTCCGTCGTCTCGCTCTCCCGTACCTGCGCCGTCGGTTCCGCCACCACCCGACAACCTTAAGGGCCGTGGCCGACAGCCGACCCTTCGACAGGCTCAGGGCACTGAACTCAGCTGGCCGGAGCCACCTGATACGGCTCCAGCATTCCGGCCAGCTGCGCGTTCACGCGGGCCCGGACCAGGCTGCCCTCGGCCTGGTGATCGACATCGAGGAGCTCGCCGGCCTGATGGATCCGATTGACCAGATCCCCACGCTGGTACGGAATCAGGGCGGTCACCTCGATCTCCGGGCGCGGCAGACCGGCTTCCACCCGGGCCCGCAGCTCGTCGATCCCGCGACCGGTCCGCGCCGAAACGATCATGGCGTCCGGATACTGGCTGCGCAGTGTGGTCAGCTGGTCCGGCTCGGCCCGGTCGGCCTTGTTGATCACGATCAACTCGGCCACCTTGCCGGCGCCGATGTCGCCCAGCACCGTACGGACGGCCTTGATCTGACCGACCGGATCGGCGTCCGAGCCGTCCACGACGTGGACCAGCAGATCGGCCTGGGCCGACTCCTCCAGGGTCGACGCGAACGCCTCGACCAGGTCGTGCGGCAGGTGCCGGACGAAACCGACGGTGTCGGTCAGCGTGTAGACCCGGCCGTCGGTCGTCTCGGCCCGCCGGGTGGTCGGGTCCAGGGTCGCGAACAGCGCGTCCTCGACCAGCACGCCGGCCCCGGTGAGTCGGTTCAGCAGGCTGGACTTGCCGGCGTTGGTGTAGCCGACGATCGCCACCGACGGGATCTCGTGCCGGCGCCGTTCGGCCCGCTTGGTCTCCCGGGTCGAGTCCATGTCGCGCAGCGACGCCCGCAGCTTCGCGATCCGGCTGTTGATCCGGCGCCGGTCGGTCTCCAGCTTCGTCTCGCCGGGACCACGGCCGCCGATGCCGGCGCCGCCGCTGGCCCGTCCGCCGGCCTGCCGGGACAGGTTGCCGCCCCAGCCGCGGAGGCGTTGCTTCAGGTACTGCAACTGGGCCAGCTCGACCTGCGCCTTGCCCTCGGCGCTCTTCGCGTGCTGGGCGAAGATGTCCAGGATCAACGCGGTCCGGTCGATCACCTTGACCTTGACCCGGTCCTCCAGGTTGCGCAGCTGAGCCGGGGCCAGTTCGCCGTCACAGATCACCGTGTCGGCGCCGGTGGCCACCACGACCTGGCGCAGTTCGTCGACCTTGCCGCGGCCGATGTAGGTTGCCGGGTCCGGCCGCTGGCGGCGCTGGATCAGGCCCTCCAGGATCTCCGAGCCCGCGGTCTCGGCCAGCAGCTTGAGCTCGAGCAGCGAGTTCTCGGCGTCGACCTCGCTGCCGGTGGTCCAGACGCTGACCAGGACGACCCGTTCCAGCCGGAGCTGGCGGTATTCGACCTCGGTGACGTCGGTGAGTTCGGTGGAGAGCCCGGCCACGCGGCGGAGCGACAGCCGGTCCTCGAGGTCCCACTGCGCTCCGTCGTAGCCGCCACTCTCGTCCTCGGCCACAGCCTCGGGATCAGGCTCGCCACTGGGGTACGGCTCGGGTGCGGTGTCGTCGACGTACGCGTCGTCGAGGGGATTCTCTGCGGCTGATGTCATCGTCAACCCAGACTCTCACGCCGGGGCAAATCCCGACCACCGATTTCGGCCGGCCGGGCCGGATCAGCCTTCCGGCAGGGTGAACTCGCCGTGGCCGACGATCACCGCCGGGCCGGTCAGGAAGGCCTGCTCCACGCCGTCGCCGCCGGCCAGTTCGACCTCCACGGTGCCGCCCGGCACGTCCACCCGGTACGTCACCGGCCGCTCGGCCACACCCTCCCGCTCGGCGGCGGCCGCGGCGACCGCCACGGTGCCGGTGCCGCAGGACAGCGTCTCGCCAACGCCCCGCTCGAACACCCGCATCTCCACGTGCCGCTCGCCGACGATCCGGACGAATTCGCAGTTCACGCCGGCCGGGAAGGCCTCGGCCGGCTCCCAGACCGGCGGCCTGGTCAGGTCGAGGACCGCCGGATCGTCGACGAACGCGACGGCGTGCGGATTGCCCACGTCGACCTTGGTGGCCGGCACGGCCTGGTCCAGCCCGGCCGCGGTGACCTTGACCGCTCCGGGTTCGACGGTGACCGTGCCGACGTCCACCCGGACCCGGCGGTCGGGCAGCAGGGTGGCCTCGCGCACCCCGGACCGGGTCGCGATCGGGATCACCGGCCCGTCGGCCAGCCCGTTGTCGGCCAGGTAGCGGGCGAAGACCCGGACCCCGTTGCCGCACATCTCGGCGACCGAGCCGTCGGCGTTGCGGTAGTCCATGAACCACAGGTCGGGATCGCCATCCCACTCCGCGATCCGGCCCGCCTTCACCGCGCGCAGCAGCCCGTCGCCGCCGATGCCGGCCCGGCGGTCGCAGACGGCCCGCACCTCGTCCGGACTCGGGTCGTGCATGTCCTCTCGGTCCAGCACGATCACGAAGTCGTTGCGGGTGCCGTGGCCCTTGGTGAAGGTCAAGCTGTGCACGGTCTCAGTGTTCCACTGCCGCCAGCGCCAGTGCGCGCGGCACCAGGTCGTCCGCGTCGTACGGGAGCCAGCGGATGCGTGGGTCGCGGCGGAACCAGGCGTCCTGCCGGCGGGCGAACTTCCGGGTCGCGGTGATCGTCGCGTCCATCGCGCCGGCCTCGTCGGTCTCGCCGTCCAGGTACGCCAACACCTGGCGATAGCCGAGCGCGCGGGAGGCGGTCAGCCCGTCCCGGAGGCCGCGGGCGGCCAGCTCGCGTACCTCGTCGACGAAGCCGGCCCGCCACATCGCCTGCACCCGGTCCGCGATCCGGCGGTCCAGCGTGGGCCGGTCCACGTCGAGGCCGAGCATGGTCAGGTCGGGCAGCACCGCCGTGTGCGCCGGCAGGGTCGCCTGGAACGGCTCGCCGGTCAGCCGGATGACCTCGAGCGCCCGTACGATCCGGCGCCCGTTGCGCGGTTCGATCGCGGCCGCGGCGGCCGGGTCGGCCTCGGCCAGCCTGGCGTGCAACGGCTCGGGCCCGTGCTGCTCCAGTTCCCGTTCCAGCTCGGCCCGGAGTGCGGCGTCCGTACCGGGAAAGCGGAAGTCGTCCACGATCGCGCGGATGTAGAGCGCCGAGCCGCCGACGACGATCGGCAGCACCGTCCGGGCCCGGCAGTCGGCGATCGCGGCCCGGGCCAACTCCTGGAACTCGGCGACGGTCGCGGTCCGGTCGATGTCGTAGATGTCCACCAGATGATGCGGTACGGCAGCGAGCTCGGCCGCGCTCGGTTTGGCCGTACCGATGTCCATCCTGCGGTAGACGAGCATCGAGTCGGCGTTGACGATCTCGGCCGGCCGGCCCGCCGCGATCAGCCGCTCGGCCAGCGCCAGGGCCAGCGCCGACTTGCCCGAGGCGGTCGGTCCGACCAGCACCACTGTCACCCGAGCAGTGTGCCGGATCCGGACCCGCGACGCAGACGCGGCGCACGGCGGGGACACTGGCCAGGCGAGTCCGGAAGCGATAGAAAGGGGGCGTACCGCAGGCGTCCGCTTCCATGCGGGGAGGTCACCTGCCGCGCCGCCAGAGTGGTGGCTGGTACCGGAGCAGGAACGGAGGACGGAGTATGGGTATCTTCGACAAGGCCAAGGAAATGCTGGGCGACAACCAGGAAGCGGTCGACCAGGGCATCGATCAGGCCGCCAACTTTGTCGACGAGAAGACCGGCGGGCAGCACTCGGAGCAGATCGATCAGGGTGCCGACTTCGTCAAGGACCAGGCCGGGAACTTCCTCGGCGGTGGCAACCAGGACGAGCCGGAACAGCCCGCCTGATTCTCGCCAGAACTTAGGCCTATCAACGAGGGGTCGCCCCTGGGCGGCCCCTCGCTTCATGCCCGGCCGCTGCAGGCCAGGCCCGCCGCAGCCGGCCCGGCGACGTCAGAGGCGGGCCAGGTTGGCCCGGATGTGGTCGACCAGGCGCTGGCGTTCCTCGGCGGCTTCGCGGGCCGCGGTGTCGGCGAGCTCGGCCCGCCGCACCCCGTCCCGGAGCTGCTGGTTCACCTGGTCCAGACCGGTCCTGGCCGCCTCGGCCGCCTCGTGCCGGGCGCGCAGCTGCATGGCGCACATGACGCCCAGGATCACGGCGGCGATGATCGTCAGGACGGCGAGCACGGTCTGGCCGGTCAAGGCACAGATCAGCGCCAGCACCGCGCAGACCCCGGCCGCGATGCCGAAGCCGTAGAGCTTGCCGGGCGGCAGCTGGCCGGCCTCCTCGACGTTGCGGACGATCTGCTGCCAGCGGTTCTGATCCGGTCCGGCGGCGGTGACCGGGAGCGACCCGTAATAGGTACGGATATCGACCGAGGCCGGCGGCCGGACCGCGACGGTGCCGAGCGGCTCGACGAACGTCTGCAGCCCGGGAGCCACCCAGCGGAGCAAGGTGCGCTGCTCCGGCGAGCCGACCGGCAGTTCCTTGAGGTGGTGCACGAGGCGGTCCAGGGCGTCGACCGGCGCCGGGCCCTGCTCCGACTCCGGACGGGTCCGGCCGGGGTTCTCGATCTGCCAGCGCAGCTCCCGGGCCCGGGCCAGCAACGCGCCCTCGCCGCCGTAGCCGCTGCCGATCAGGGACACGACCAGCCCGCGCAGGCGTGCCCGCGGATCCGCCTCGCCCGCGGTGCTGCCCGCCGCGGCCGGCTTCGCGGGCGGCGGCGACGACTGCGCATCGGGCGACGGGGCCGCGGTCGACTCGGCGAACTGGCCGCGGATCCAGTTGAGGATGAAGTCGTCGTTCGTCACCCCGGTGATCCGCTCGATCGTCGCCCGCCAGCCGGCCGGGTCGGTCCGCTGCAGCAACGGCCGGAACGACGGCTCCAACGACTCCAGCGCCTTCGGGCCGAAGACCCCGGCGACGACGGCGTCCAGCAGGACGACCTGCTGGCCGGTCAGCTCCCGGTCGGTGATCAGCAACTCCGGCAGCCGGTCGGCGACCCGTTCGCCGTGGCCCAGCGCGCCGACCGCGGCGACCACGTACAGCCTGGCCTCCGGCGTGGCAGCGAGGTTCGACTTCCCGGCCTCCGCGTCGCCGCCGACGATCTCGATCACCGTGTTGGTGGCGTGCGGCAGCCAGTAGTCCACGCCGCGCGGGTCCACCGGGCTGGCCGGCAGGCCGTTGGAGAGTTGCTCGATCACGGCCATCACGTCGCGCCGGATCGCCGACGTGTCCGGGTAGCCGGCCAGCTCCTCGCGGACGTCGCCGAGCTCGACGTAGGCATCGAAGGCCTTGGACAGCGCGTTCAGCCGGGTCTCCAGCGACCCCTGCAACTTGGCCAGCTGGCTCTGCATCCGGCTGGCCCGGCTGGCGGCCGCGGACGCCTGGTACGACAGCGTCTCGACCTCTTCGCGGAGCAGCCGGTCGCGGCCGTGCTCGCCGGCCCAGAACCAATCCCAATCGTCAGGCACGGCCGTCATTCTTGCATCAGGCGGCTTGAGCGCCGTGACTCACGCCACGTGCCGGGCGGGATCACCGCCCGGCCGGGACCCTCAGCCGGCGCCCGCGATGGGCGGTGCGGTCGGGTCGGTGGTGCCGCCGGACTGCTCCCGCTGGACGTACTCCTCGATCGCCTCGATGTTGTCCCGGGACCGGTTCACGACAGTCACCAGGTCGCCCATGGTGGCGACCTCCTCGACCTGCTCCTTGACGAACCATTGCATGAACTGGTCGGAGGCGAAGTCGTTCTCCTCGCGGGCGATCTTGGTCAGTTCGTTGATCTGGCCGGTGACCCGTTTCTCCTGTTCCAGCGCCAGTTCGGCGGGCGCGACGATGTCGGCGAACTCGTTCACCGGCTGCTCGACGGCGGGGATCTGCACCGGTGCGCTCTGGTCGACCAGATACTGCACCATCATCATCGCGTGGTCCCGCTCCTCCATCGCCTGCTTGTAGAAGAACTGGGCCATCTGGGGCATCGTCAGGCCGTCGTAGTAGACGGCGCAGGCGATGTACTGCTGGTGAGCGGAGAACTCGTGTCCGATCTGAACGTTGAGCTGCTCCACGAAACGCTCTGCTGGCATCTGTATTGCTCCTGGTCGCTCTGGGTTTGCGCCAGTGACCGTCAGGGGGATGGTCACCCGCGCCCCCATGGTGACACGGCCCACTGACCGTCCGCGGGACCGGACGCGGAACCGATGCGGAGCGTCGCGTCAGCCGACCGGCGCGCCGATTCCGGGCATGCCGAGGGTCACCACCGGACGGTCCGGAACGGCGTCGGCGGGCCGGGCCTGCCGGGCCGCCCAGGCGTCGCCGCCGCGGGTCCGGCGCAGACCGGTGATGCCGTCGTCGGCGGTCAGGTGATGCGGCGCCGCGTACGTGATCACGGCGTCGGCCACGTCGCCCGGCCGCGGCCGCAGTTCCGGATCCTCCGGCACCGCGACGTGAACCAGGCGGTTGTCCCGGGCCCGCCCGGACAGCCGCGCGGTGGCGGCGTCCTTGCGGCCCTCCCCCTCGGCGAACATCACCTCGACGGTGCGGCCGAGCTGGGTCTTGTTCTCGGTCCAGGCGACGTCCTCGACCACCTCGACCAACCGGACGTAGCGCTCCTGCACGACCGGCTTCGGGATCTGGTCGGGCATCGTCGCGGCCGGCGTGCCGGGCCGGATGGAGTACTGGAACGTGTACGACCCCGCGAACCGGGCCGCCCGGACGACGTCCACCGTCGCCTGGAAGTCCTGCTCGGTCTCGCCGGGGAAGCCGACGATGATGTCGGTGGTGATCGCGGCCTCCGGCATGGCGGCACGGACCTTGTCGATAATCCCGAGATAGCGCTCGCTCCGGTAGGAGCGGCGCATCCGGCGCAGCACGGCGTCCGAGCCGGACTGCAGCGGCATGTGCAGCTGCGGCATCACGTTCGGCGTCTCCGCCATCGCGGCGATCACGTCGTCGGTGAAGTCCTTCGGGTGCGGCGAGGTGAACCGGACCCGGTCCAGGCCCTCGATCTCGCCGCAGGCCCGGAGCAGCTTGGCGAACGCGGCCCGGTCGCCGAACTCGACCCCGTACGCGTTGACGTTCTGGCCGAGCAGGGTGATCTCCTGGACACCCTCGGCGACCAGCGCGCGGACCTCGGCCAGGATGTCGCCGGGCCGCCGGTCGGTCTCCTTGCCGCGCAGCGCCGGCACGATGCAGAACGTGCAGGTGTTGTTGCAGCCGACGCTGATCGAGACCCACGCCGCGTACGGCGAGTCGCGCCGGGTCGGCAGCGTCGACGGGAAGGTCTCCAGCGACTCCTTGATCTCCACCTGAGCTTCGGACTCGATCCGGGCCCGCTCCAGCAGCACCGGCAGCGAGCCGATGTTGTGAGTGCCGAACACGACATCCACCCAGGGCGCCTTCTGCACGATGGAGTGCTGGTCCTTCTGGGCCAGGCAGCCGCCGACGGCGATCTGCATGCCGGGGTGCGCCTTCTTGGTCGGCAGCAGGTGACCGAGGCTGCCGTACAGGCGGTTGTCGGCGTTCTCCCGGACCGCGCAGGTGTTGAAGACGACCACGTCCGCCTGGCTCTCGTCGCCGGCGCGCCGGTAGCCCGCGTCCTCGAGCAGCCCGGACAGGCGCTCGGAGTCGTGGACGTTCATCTGGCAGCCGTAGGTGCGGATCTGGTAGGTGCGCGACATGATGGTCCTAGGGTAATGCCGCCCGATGGGCGGGCCGGACCGGCGGACAGTAGAGTTGCGGCCCGTGACGTACCCCACCGGCGAGCAGTACGAGATCGGCTCCGGCGACCATCGGGCGGTGATCACCGAGGTCGGCGCGACGCTGCGGACCTACCGGGTGTCCGGCCGCGACGTGGTCCGCGGCTTCGACGAGCACGAGGTGATCCACGGCGGCCTCGGCCAGCAGTTGCTGCCCTGGCCGAACCGGATCCGTGACGGCCGCTATCCGTACGAGGGCGTGACGCAGCAGCTGGCGCTCACCGAGCCGGACCGGAACAACGCCATCCATGGCCTGGTCCGGCACGTGCCCTGGACGCTGGTCGAGCTGGGCGCCGACCGGGTGGTGCAGCGGGTCCGGGTCTTCCCGCAGCCGGGCTGGCCCGGGACCGTCGAGGCGACGATCGGGCACAGCGTCTCCGAGGCCGGGCTGCTGGTCGAGGTGTCGGTGACCAACATCGGCGACGTCCCGGTGCCGTTCGGTTATGCCGCGCATCCGTACCTGACCGTCGGGGAGTCGACGGTCGACGAAGTGTCGGTGACGCTGCCCGCGGCCCGCTATCTGGAGGTGGACGACCGGCTGCTGCCGATCGAGCTCCGGCCGGTCGCCGGGACCGACTACGACCTGCGCGCCGGCGATCCGCTCGGCGACGTGAACCTGGACACGGCGTTCACCGATCTGGCCGGCGAGGGCGGCACCTGGTCGGTCCGGCTCGAACTCGGCGACCGCTGGGCGGAGCTGTGGGCCGAGGCCAAGTTCGGCTGGCTGCAGGTCTACACCGGCGCCGACCGGCGGGACCTCTCGATCGCCGTGGAACCGATGACCTGCGGCCCGGACGCCTTCAATCCGGGCGTCACTCACGACGACGTGATCGTGCTCCGGTCCGGCGACTCGTTCGCCGGTCGCTGGGGCATCCGCGGCGCCTGATGACGCAGTGGGCCGTAACCGAATTTCAACACGAAATTCCCACCTCGTGCCGAGGTGGTCGAATAGGGTCAGGCCATGACCGAAACCGGTGAAACCGTTCCGGCCGAGCCGGCAAGCGACAACGGAGTCGACCTGACGGACCCGACCGTCGGAGACTCGGTCGCCCCGCGACAGCTCGGCGGGCCGCTGGTCGTCCTCGACGGCGTGAACAAGTATTTCGGTCAACTGCACGTGCTCCAGGACATCAACCTCACCGTCAATCAGGGTGAGGTGGTCGTGGTGATCGGCCCGTCCGGCTCCGGGAAGTCGACGCTGTGCCGGGCGATCAACCGCCTGGAAACGATCAAGGACGGATCGATCTCGATCGACGGCAAACCCTTGCCCAGTGAGGGTAAGGAGCTGGCGCGGCTGAGGGCGGACGTCGGGATGGTGTTCCAGGCGTTCAATCTCTTCGCGCACAAGACGATCTTGGAGAACATCACGCTCGGGCCGATCAAGGTGCGCCGGACTCCGAAGCGGACGGCGGAGGCGCGGGCCCGGGAGCTGCTGGACCGGGTCGGCGTCGCCAATCAGGCGGACAAGTACCCGGCGCAACTGTCCGGCGGGCAGCAGCAGCGGGTCGCGATCGCCCGGGCGCTGGCCATGGAGCCCAAGGTGATCTTGTTCGACGAGCCGACCTCCGCGCTCGACCCGGAGATGGTGAACGAGGTACTGGAGGTCATGGTCGACCTGGCCCGCCAGGGCATGACCATGATCGTCGTCACGCACGAGATGGGGTTCGCCCGCAAGGCGGCCAACCGGGTGATCTTCATGGCCGACGGGGCCATCGTCGAGGAGGCGGACCCGGACACGTTCTTCACCGCACCGAAGAGCGAACGCGCCAAGGATTTCCTGGGCAAGATCCTGACCCACTGACCGAAACCGAACCATCGGCCAGGCCGGCCGGTGAAGCTGGAGGAAACATGAAGATCATGAAGGCCGTTGTCGCGGTGCTGGCCAGTCTGGGCCTCACCGCGGCGTTCGCCGGCTGCGTCAACGACACGCAGACCGGCACTCCGGGTGGCAACCCGGGCGGAGGCGGCAAGGTGGTGATCGGCATCAAGTTCGATCAGCCCGGCCTCGGGCTGAAGGTCGGTGAGGACTACACCGGCTTCGATGTCGAGGTGGCGCGCTATGTCGCCAAGGAGCTCGGGTACACCGAGGTCGAGTTCAAGCAGTCGCCGAGCGCGCAGCGGGAGACGCTGCTGCAGAGCGGCCAGGTCCAGATGATCTTCGCGACGTACTCGATCACCGACGACCGGAAGAAGAAGATCTCCTTCGCCGGGCCGTACTTCATCGCCGGTCAGGGCCTGCTGGTCCGTGCCGACAACACCGACATCACCGGCCCCGAGACGCTGAACGGCAAGAAGCTGTGCTCGGTGACCGGCTCGACGCCGGCCGAGAAGATCAAGAAGGACTACGCGACCCAGGTGCAGCTGGCCGAGTTCGACACCTACTCCAAGTGCGTCGAGGCCCTGAACTCGGGCCAGGTCGACGCGGTGACCACCGACGACGTGATCCTGGCCGGCTTCGCGGCCCAGGAGCAGTACAAGGGCAAGCTCAAGGTGGTCGGCAAGCCGTTCACCGAGGAGCGCTACGGCGTCGGGATCAAGCAGGGCGACACCGAGCTCTGCACCAAGATCAACACCGCGCTGGAGAAGATGGTCTCCGAGGGCGCCTGGAAGCAGGCCCTGACCGACACCGTCGGTGACGCGTTCACCCCGGACGAGACGAAGAACCCGCCGAAGCCGGACGCCTGTTCCTGACCCAACCGCGTTGGCCCGCCGCCGAGTCGGCGGGCCGACGTTTCTCTGACGACGATCGGAGGTGATCGGTGGCTGACCTGATCGACCTGTTCAGCAGGTACGACGTGCTCGGCGCGTTCTTCATGACGATCAAGCTCACCATCGGGGGTGCGATCGGGTCCTTGATCATCGGCACCGTGATCGCGATCTTCCGGGTCTCGCCGGTACCGGTGCTGCGGGCGGCCGGCACGACGTACGTGACGATGATCCGGAACACGCCGCTCACCCTGATCGTCTTCTTCTGCCTGTTCGGCCTGGCGAACACGCTCCAGATCCAGCTGGCCGACCCGAACTCGCCGACGTCGCTGGCCGACAACGCGTTCCGGCTCGGCGTGGTCGGGCTGTCGGTCTATCACGCCGCCTTCGTCGCCGAGGCACTGCGCAGCGGCATCAACACGGTGCCGCCCGGCCAGGCGGAGGCGGCCCGGTCGATCGGACTCGCCTTCCTGCCGACGCTCACCTCGATCGTGCTGCCGCAGGCGTTCCGGGGCGCGGTCGCCCCGCTCGCCAACACCCTGATCGCGTTGACCAAGAACACCACCGTGGTCGCCACGATCGGGGTCGCCGAGGCCGCGTACACGATGCGGGCCATGATCGAGTTCGACTCCTCGCAGCTCTACCTGATCTTCCTGATCATGGCGGCCGGGTTCGTCATCCTGACGTTGCCGCTCGGCGTCCTCCTCACCTGGCTCTCCCGACGACTGGCGGTGCAACGATGAAGGAAGCACCCACCGTCCTGTTCGACGCACCCGGGCCCAAGGCGCAGGTCCGGCACCGAATCATCGGCTTCGCCGGCCTGCTGCTGGTCGCGGGCGTCTTGGCCGTGATCGTGATCGGCCTGGCCAACCCGGCCAACAACCAGTTCGCGCCGGACAAGTGGTACCCGTTCCTGCTCCGCAGCACCTGGACCTCCTACATCATTCCCGGGCTGTTGTTCACGCTCGCTTCCGCGCTCGCCGCGGTCGTGCTGTCGATCATCGCGGGCATCCTGCTCGGCCTCGGCCGGCTCGCCCCGAATGTGATCGTGCGCGCGGTGTGCGGTGTGTTCGTGGAGTTCTTCCGCGCCGTGCCGGTGCTGATGATGATGCTGTTCGCCTACTTCTTCGGGTTGTACGTGCTGCAGCTCACCGGCATGCCCGGGCTGTTCTTCGGCGTCGTCAGCGGACTCTTCTTCTACAACTCGTCCGTGATCGCCGAGCTCGTCCGGTCCGGCGTGGGTTCACTCCCCCGCGGCCAGCGGGAGGCCGGGCTGGCGATAGGCATGACCGAGGTGCAGGCCCTGTTCACCGTCCAACTGCCGCAGGCGATCACGGCCATGCTGCCGTCGATCGTGAGCCAGCTGGTCGTGATCTTGAAGGACACCGCCCTCGGCACCTGGATCACCGCGTCCGACCTGCTCCAGCAGGCCAGCAACATCGGCTCCGCGTACGCGAACACCATCCCGGCCCTGCTCGTCGCGGCCGCGATCTACATCGTGATCAACTACGCGCTGACCCGGGTCGCCGGCTGGCTGGAACAGCGGCTGAAGCGGTCCGGGCGGATGTCGCGGCGGAAGCCGGAGGTGGCCTTGATCGGGGCGCCCGAGGCTGAGCCTGCTGTGGCCTCGCCGCGCTGACTCTGCTCAGGAGTATGAGAGGGCACCACGCGGTGGGGTTCGGGGGTGCCGGTGCGCGGGCAACCAGTCGCGCGCGGTGATCTTGGTGCCGCTGCCGTGATTCGGTGTGCGCGCGACGGCCAGTCCCATCCACGCCCGCGCACCGGCACCCCGAACCCCACCGCGCTGACTTTGTCGCCCGAACACTTGGGGATCGGTCAGAGCCGGGCGCTGATCATGGTCGGGGCGACCAGATGACCGAGCGGTGATGACTTCGCGACGGGTGGAGGCGCCTCGTTGGACGGGTCCCCGACGTTCCCTGAGCTTGTCGAAGGGCAGGGGGCTCAACGCACGGGAGCGAGCGGTGGTCAGCGGGCGGTTTCGGTGGCTCGGGACTCTCGGACGACCGTGATCCGGATCTGGCCGGGGTAGGTCAGTTCCTCCTCGACCTGCTTGGCGATGTCGCGGGCGAGGACCTGGGCGGCGATGTCGTCGACGGTCTCGGGGGCGACCATGACCCGGACCTCGCGGCCGGCCTGCATGGCGAAGACCTTGTCCACGCCGTCGTGACCGGCGGCGATCCGCTCCAGTCGTTCCAGGCGTTGGACGTAGGCCTCGACGCTCTCCCGCCGGGCACCCGGCCGGCCGCCGCTGATGGCGTCCGCGGCCTGGGTCAGCACGGCTTCCACGGTGTGCGGTTCGACCTCGTTGTGGTGCGCCTCGATGGCGTGCACGACGTCGGGATGTTCGCCGTAGCGGCGGGCCAGGTCGGCACCGACCAGGGCGTGCGAACCCTCGGTCTCGTGGGTCAGCGCCTTGCCGATGTCGTGCAGGAAGGCGGCCCGGCGGCAGGTGGCCACGTCGAGCCGGAGCTCGGCCGCCATCAGGCCGGCCAGGTGGGCGCACTCGACGAGGTGCTTCAGGACGTTCTGGCCATAGGAGGTACGGAAGCGCAGCGTGCCCAGGATCGGCACCAGGGCGGGATGCAGGTCCGAAATGCCGACCTCGGCCAGCGCGTCCTCGGCGGCGCGCAGGCACTGCTCGTTGATCTTGGACTTGCTCCGCTCGTGCACCTCCTCGATCCGGGCCGGATGGATCCGGCCGTCGGCGACGAGGTCGGTCAGGGTGAGCCGGGCGGTTTCTCGGCGCACCGGGTCGAAGCAGGACAGCAGCACCGACTCGGGGGTGTCGTCGATCATGACGTTGACGCCGGTGACCTGCTCGAAGGTGCGGATGTTGCGGCCCTCGCGGCCGATGATCCGACCCTTCATCTCGTCGCCGGGCAGGTGCACGGCGGTCACCACCGACTCGGCCGTCTGGTCCGAGGCCAGTCGCTGGATCGCGCCGACGATGATGTGCTGGGCCCGCGACTCGGCCTCCCGGGCCGCCTCCCGCTCGATCTCGCGGGTGACGATCACGGACTGCCGCTTCGCCTCGGCCTCGACGAGGCCGACCAGTTCGGCCTTGGCCTGCTCGACGGTGAGACCGGCAATCCGCTCCAGTTCGGCGGTGCGCTCGGCGTCGGCCTCGGCCAGCCGCCGGCGTCCGTCGCGCAGTGCGACCTCGGCCCGCTCCAGCTCCTGCGAGCGGGCGTCGGCCTGCCGCGCCTCGGCGTCGATCCGCTCTTCTCGGTCGGTGAGGCGCTGCTCGCGACGTTCCAGCTCGACCCGCCGTTCCTTGAGTTCGGCGCGACGGACCCGGAGCTCCTCCTCCGCCTCGGCCCGCTGCGCCTTCGCCAGCTCGAGCAGGTCATCGGCCTTCGCACGAACCTGGTCGCGATAGGCCCGGGCGTCGTCACGGACGTGCGCCGCCCAGGTCTCGGCCCGCGCAGTGGCAGCCTGGGCCGCCTCGTTGGCCGCAGCCAGGGCGGCCTCGTTGGCGGACGCCTGGGCGGAGCGCTCGGCCTCGGCCGCGCGCGCACTCGATTTCCGCAACACCAGGACGGCGACGATCACGACCCCGATCAGGATCACCAGGCCGGCGAGTACCAGGAATTCGAAGGTTCCCATGTCGCACTCCCCTCTCCACGCTGACGCGTGTGCTCAGGAGGGCGCTGCAGTTCGGCCCGGTCGAAGGGCAGGCTGCCGCGGAGTGCGGTCACGCCACGTTGGGAAACCCTCGATCAGACCTCGCTCGACGAGCGACCTTGCGATATTGCGATTTCATCAGTCACCGCACGCTCACCGGAGCGTGGTGTGTTGTTCATATCGATCAAGCTTGCAGTTCAACCCTCACTTGGCAGCGTAAGTGGGCCTGCATGAACGGTCAAGCATCGTCAGCCTTGCCGAAGTGTCGTCGGTCAGGAGTCGGACTGGTCCGAGAGGACCTCGTCCAACACCTGGGTCGTCACGTGCGAGGGGAATCCGCGCCGCGCCAAGGCCCCGGCGAGGCGTCGATAGCGGACCTGGGGCTCGAGCTTGGACATCGAGCGCACCTTCTTCTCGGCGAGCGCCCGGGCCGCGCCGAGCTCGTCGGAGTCGTCGACCTCGGCCAGTGCCTCGTCGATGTGGTCCCGATCGACGCCTTTGGCGGTCAGCTCCCGCCGGATCGCCGACCGCGACAGCTGGCGGCGCGACTGCCGGCTCTCCACCCAGTCCCGGGCGAACCCCCGGTCGTCGACCAGACCGACCTCCTCCATCCGGTCCAGCACCGCCCCGGCCGCATCGTCCGGCACGTCCCGGTCGGCCAGCGCATCGGCCAGTTCCTGTCTGGTCCTGGCCTGCCCGGTCAGCTTGCGGAGGACGATCGACCGAGCCGTCGCTTCCGGATCCGCATCCGGTCCGTCGTGGCGTTCCGCCGGCTCCTCCGTACGGCGTCGCCGGCCCGGCCGCCGCGAGGAGCGTGCCGTTCGGGCCCGCTGCTCGACCG
Source organism: Microlunatus parietis (assembly GCF_013407955.1). Taxonomy (GTDB): domain Bacteria; phylum Actinomycetota; class Actinomycetes; order Propionibacteriales; family Propionibacteriaceae; genus Microlunatus; species Microlunatus parietis. Next base: position 683,742 of record NZ_JACCBU010000001.1, read on the forward strand.
GTTCGCGGGATTCCGGTTCCACGGGCGGTGAATCGAGGTGGCCTTGCCCTTCGACAAGCTCAGGGATCGTCTGGTCTCGGGGCGCCGTGATCGTCTGGCCATCGGGCTCACGCGGCGCGTCGGCACGGGCGGGCGCGTGAGCGGCGAGCCACTCCCGCGCCTGCTGGACCGGGTCCTTCGGGGTCAACTCAGAACTCCACCTCGCCGGTCACCGGATCGATGCCTTCCGGCACGGCGGGATCGTCGACCCGGGCGCCGATGCCGAGCTTCTCCTTGATCTTCTTCTCCAGCTCGTTGGCGAGATCGGGATTGCTGCGGAGGTAGCCGCGGGCGTTCTCCCGGCCCTGACCGAGCTGGTCGGCGTCGTAGGTGAACCAGGCCCCGGCCTTGCGGATCAGGCCGGCCTCGACCCCGAGGTCGATCAGGCCGCCTTCGCGGCTGATGCCCTGTCCGTACAGAATGTCGAACTCGGCCTGCTTGAACGGCGGCGCGACCTTGTTCTTCACGACCTTGACCCGGGTCCGGTTGCCGACCATCTCCTGGCCGTCCTTCAGGGTCTCGATCCGGCGGACGTCGAGCCGCACCGACGCGTAGAACTTCAGCGCCTTGCCACCGGTCGTCGTCTCGGGCGAGCCGAACATGACGCCGATCTTCTCGCGCAGCTGGTTGATGAAGATCGCCGTGGTGTTGGCACCGCTGAGCGCACCGGTCATCTTGCGCAGCGCCTGGCTCATCAGCCGGGCCTGCAGGCCGACGTGACTGTCGCCCATCTCGCCCTCGATCTCGGCCCGCGGCGTCAGCGCGGCCACCGAGTCGATCACGATCAGGTCCAGCGCGCCGGACCGGACCAGCATGTCGGCGATCTCCAGCGCCTGTTCGCCGTTGTCCGGCTGGCTGACCAGCAGGGCGTCGGTGTCGACCCCGAGCTTGGCGGCATAGTCCGGGTCGAGGGCGTGCTCGGCGTCGATGAAGGCGCAGATGCCACCCGCTGACTGGGCGCTGGCGATCGCATGCAGCGCGACCGTCGTCTTGCCGCTGGACTCCGGGCCGTAGATCTCGACGATCCGGCCGCGCGGCAGGCCGCCGATGCCGAGTGCGACGTCAAGCGAGATCGATCCGGTCGGAATCACCTCGATCGGTGCCCGCACCTCGTCGCCGAGGCGCATGACGGTGCCCTTGCCGTGCTGCCGCTCGATCTGCGAGAGGGCCGTTTCGAGGGCTTTCGCCCGGTCCTTCTCGCGATCCTTGGTGGCTGCTCCTGCCATTGGTGTTCCCTCCTCCGAACCCGTCAGGGTTCGCCGTGCCGCTTCGTGTGTAGCTCTTCGTTCCGGACTCTAAGCACAACCGCTGACAGTCGTTCAGCGCCTCGAAAATCTGTGGATGACGCAAAAGTTGCCGTCCCTCGGTGGATAACTTAGGCGAACACATGTTCGAACGGCCAACCGACACGCCGACCTCGCCGCGCGGGACGTCGGATTCGTTCAAGCACCGCCCAGCGGGGTGCGGCAAGACTCGTCTCCATGACCACCGCAAGCCTGTTTCCGACCGCTGTAGCACTCGTCGCCGACACCGTCCGCGACCTCGGCCGACTCGACCTCGCGGCGCCGACCCCGTGCACCGACTTCGACGCCGCCGCCCTGATCGGCCACTTCTCCGGGACGGCCGAGGCGCTCGGCCGGATCGGCCGCGGCGAGCCGCTCGATTCCGACAACCCGTGGGGTCAGGGCCGGCCACCGGCCGACGACTGGAGCCAACGGCTGGCCGCGAGCCTGGAGCAGCTCGGCGACGCATGGGCCGATCCCCAGGCCTGGCAGGGAGCCGTCGATTTCGGGACCAGCGAGATGACCGCCGAGGCGGTCGGCCAGATGGCGTTCGCCGAGGCGCTGCTGCACGGCTGGGACCTGGCCCGGTCCGGCGGCCGTACGCTCACCGTTCCCGAACCGGTCGGCGCGGAACTGCTCCGGCTGGTCGCCGAGTCCGCCGAACTCGGCCGCACCATGGGCGCGTACGGACCTGAGGTCCCGGTGCCCGAGGACCGTCCCGCCTTCGACCGTGCGCTCGGCCAGGCCGGCCGGAATCCGAACTGGCCGAGTCACCGGGGCGCAGACCAGCCCGAGGGCTGAGCAGCCCGGCCGTAGGTTCGATCGATCATCGTTCGACGGCGCTGAAGAACTCGGAGATGTCGTCGGCCAGCAGATCCGGTTCCTCCATAGCCGCGAAGTGGCCCCCGGACGGCATCGGGGACCAACGCTGCAGGTTGGCATAGGCGCGCTCGGCCCATTCCCGCGGCTGACGTACGTGGAAGAGGGCGACGGCGGCCGGAACCTCGATGCGCCGACCGGGCGGCAGCGGCGCTCCGGCCACCCCGCCGATCAGGGTGTCGTCATCCGGCCAGGCCTGCGGGGTGTCCTCCGAGGCGAGGGCCCAGTCACGGTAGATCCGGAACGACGTGCCGATCGTGTTGGTAACCCAATACAGCATCACCGTCGTCAGGAGCTGATCCTTGGTGAAGCGCCGTTCGATCCGGCCGTCACAGTCGCTCCAGTCGCGCCACTTCTCCACGATCCACGCTGCCAGACCGGCCGGCGAGTCGGCCAGCGCGTGCGCCGGGGTGGCCGGCCGGGTCCGCTGCAGGTGTGCGTAGGCCGTGCCGCGCTCCTGGCTGATCCGCCGATCCCGCAAGAAGGCCTGTTCGTCCTCGGTCAACCCGGTCCCGGGCTCGAGGTAGGGCTCGGCAGGCATCGTGACGTGCACGCCGGCCACGAGATCCGGGCGCTCCAGTGCCAGCCGGTTCGCGACCATGGCGCCGATGTCGCCGCCGTGGATCCCGAACCGCGAGTAGCCGAGCACCTCGGTCATCAGGCCGGCGTACAGCGCCGGGATGCGGTTGGCCGACCGGAATCCGTCCAGCGGGTCGGAGAATCCGTAGCCGGGCAGCGACGGGATCACCACATCGACCTGGCTCAGCCGATCGGCCAACGGCAACAGCTCATAGAAGGTCGACGGCCAACCGTGGCACAACAACAACGGCATCCGGCCCTTCGGCCGGCGGGCCCGCACCACGACGAAGTGCAGCACAGTGCCCCGGACGGCGGCTCGGAAGTGGTCGTACCGATTGAGTTCGGCTTCCCGGGCTCGCCAGGAGAACCCGTCCTGCCACCAGGCCACCAGGTCACGGAGATAGGACTGGTCGACGCCGTCCTCCCAGCCGGGCCGATCCCAGGGCCGGGACCACCGAGTGCGGGACAGCCGGTCGGCGAGATCGGACAGCACGGACTCCGGCACCTGCACCGTGAACGGTTCCATCACCTGGTCTTACCCAGAGGGGGAGGCCGAAGCGCCGGCCCGGCGAACGCGGTGCGTCACCGCTGTCCGGCGATCATCCGCGGACGGACTCGTGAAGCTGGGGCCGGTAGCCGGCCCGGATCGCAGCAACGGTGGAGAGTGGGGTGAGTACGTCGGCCGGTCCGTCGAACGGGTCGCGGCGCTGGTCGTACCCGCCCGGAGTCCAGCGCCACAGCCGGCCGCCGGCCCACACCCAGGGAGCGTCCCGCCACTGCACGAAGACTCCGTCCGGCAGCGAGTCCAGCGGCGCCGGGTGCAGCAGCCGGAGCCCGTCGTGCAGGATCCGCTGCGGATGCAGCGCCCGGTCCAGCTCATCGGCCGAAGGCAGCGAACCGAGGCCGTGCCCGGCGGCCCAGGCGGTCCGGAACCGCTGATAGTCCGCGTACCGGCACTCGGCACACGGCCGGTGGCCGGCGGCCAGGGCGCCCGCCTCGTCGAGGAAGAACAGTTCGGTGAACCGGTCGGGTCGCAGCAGCGGGCGGCGACGGTCCTTGAACCGGAGCACGCAGATGATCCAGCGGCGGCCTTGATGCCGGCGGACCAGGTCCAGCTGCTCGTTGTGCAGCACGCCGCGGTTGCCGTACCAGGCGCCACGGTGTTCGGTCGCGATGAACTCGCCGGCCGGCGTGACCCGGTTGCGCCGTGGATGGCGGCGCAGGTCAGCGTTCACGGGCGGGCAGTTCCAGTGCGGCCCAGACCGCGCGCCAGATCGTCTTCGCCGGTACGCCCTCCGCCAGGGCCTGCACCACCGTCCGGCCGTCCAGCTCGGCCACGTTGTACTCGGCCGCCCAGACTCGGGCATAGGAGTCGCCGAGATGGCGATTCAGCCGGTTCCAGAGCTCGGTCTCCTTCATCGGCGCGCCTCGCCTGTCTGCTCCACCACGCCGGTCACTGTACGCGGCAGTGCCGACAGTCCGGCGAGTCAGGCGTCCCGCCAGGCCTGCGGCGGGACGCCGTGCTCGCGCCGGAAGACCCTGGTGAAGTAGCCGGGATCGGCGAACCCGCTCCGGGCGGCGATCGCGGCGACGGTCAGATCGGTCTCGGCGAGCAGCCGACGCGCCTCGATCATCCGACGCTCGGTGAGCCATTGCTGCACGGTCCGGCCGGACCGGCGGCGGACCACGGTGGTCAGGTGGGCCGGTGTGATCGCGACCGCGGTGGCGACGTCGCGCAGCGAGATCGGTTCGGCGTAGCGTTCCTCGATCACGGCGAACACGTCGGCCAGCAGCGGTTCGTCGCGGAGCCGCAGCCCACCGGCCACGTCGGCGGCCAGCCGCAGCACGTCGACCAACAGCAGGGTGAGCTGGGCCAAGGCAGCCTCGGCGAAGCCCTCGCGGCGGTCCCGCAGTTCCCGTTCCAGCGCGGCGAACCGGTCGGCCAGCCGGTCCCGCTGCCCTTCCGGTACGGGGATCCGCTGCAGCCCGCCACCGGCCCGGACGAACGGAGCAAGCAGCGGATGATCACGCCAGGCCCGCAGCGCGCTGGCGTCCACGGCGTCGGGCGGGAAGAACGCGGTCCACACCTCCAGGTCGCCCACCGGCTCCGATCGGTCCGACCCGCCGTGCTCGACGTCGATCACTTCGCCGGGCGCGACCAGGAACAAGTCACCGGGCCGCAGTCGCCAGTCCCGGCCGTCCAGCCGGACCAGCTGGCTGCCGGCGACGACGAAGCCGAGCACCAGGAAGTCGTGGGCATGCGGCAGGGCCCGGTCCGGCAGTTCCGACCGGTGCTGCCGGTACACGCCGACCGGCGGCAGCCCGGGCACCCGGCGGTAGCCGTAGACGGGCCGGCCGGCGATTCGTCGTCCGGTGTCCTCGGAGGCGAAAGATCGTCCAACTCGTCCGGGCAATGGTCCATGGTTTCGATCTGTGTCAGGAGAGAGACTCGCTACTACCACCCGATGATCGTCCCACACGAGGAGCAGTCACCATGGCCGACCAGGTCCACGAACACCGCCATTTCATTCCCGCGATGGGCCAGCAGCGCTTCCTCCCCGTCTACGACCTCACGGGTTGGCTGGCCGGCGTGCCGAGGATGCATCGGTCCCTGCTCGACCAGGCGGCGATCGGCGCCGGGATGGCGGTGCTGGAGATCGGCTGCGGCACCGGCAACCTGATCATCCGGGCCGCCCGGCGGCATCCCGGCGCGACCTTCACCGGGCTCGACCCGGACCGGATCGCCCTCGCCAACGCGGAACGGAAGGTGGCCCGGCGTCGGCTCTCGATCCGGTTCGACGTGGGTTACGCGGACGCGCTGCCGTACCCCGACGGCAGTCAGGATCGGGTGCTGTCCTCGCTGATGTTCCACCATCTCGACGAGGCCGGGAAGGACGGAGCCCTGCGGGAGGCGTTCCGGGTGCTCCGGCCGGGTGGCGAGCTGCACCTGCTCGACTTCACCGGCGGCGGCCACGGCCGGCTGCCGGAGCGGATCCGGGACGCCGCGGACGAGCGGATCCCGGACCGGCTCCGCTCGCACGGTTTCACCGAGGTCGCCCGGACCGGCGACGTGAAGGCCCGCTGGGGCTTCGGCACCTGCTCGACCTTCCGCGGCGTCCGCCCGGCCTAGACCGGATATCGCCGGCGTATCGAAAACCGCATACGTGCCGGGAACGCCCGCTCGGCTTGGCTGGCCGGCATGGTTCTGACCGTCGCACCGATCAGCCCGGCCGAGCACCTGCAGTTCATCCGGACCCGGCGGTCGGTCAGCTTCCTGCAGACCCCGGCCTGGGGACGGGTCAAGACGGAATGGCGCAGCGAATCCCTCGGTTGGTACGACGACGGCCGCCTGGTCGGCGCCGGCCTGGTGCTGCACCGGCCGGTGCCGAGACTCGAGCGCTTCACGCTGGCGTACCTGCCGGAGGGCCCGACCATCGACTGGACCGGCGAGCTGGACGCCTGGCTCGACCCGCTGGCGGCGTACCTGATCGCGCGCGGCGCGTTCGCGATCAGGCTGGTGCCGCCGGTGCGGACGAACACCTGGACCGCCGCCCAGGTCAAGGAGGGCATCGCCGATCCGGCCGTCGCTCGGCTCACCCAGGTGCCCGGCGAGCCGGCCGACCCGGTCGGCGCCCGGGTGACCGACTGGCTCACCGGCGCGGGCTGGCTGCCGCAGAACCCGGAGGACGGCTTCGGCGCCGGCCAGCCGCAGTTCAAGTACGAACTCCCGCTGGCCGGCCGGACCGAGGACGACGTGCTGCGCGGCATGAATCAGCTCTGGCGGCGCAACATCAAGAAGGCGGCCAAGGAGGGTGTCGAGGTCACGGTCGCCGGCGACGCGGCCGGCCGGGAGCTGAAGGCGTTCCATGATCTTTACGTGCACACCGCCGAACGGGACCGGTTCACGCCCCGGCCGCTGCCGTACTTCGAGACCATGATCACCGAACTGAGCTCCGAGGATCCGGACCGGGTCCGGCTCTACCTGGCCCGGCACCGGGGTGACCTGGTGGCGGCGACACTCGGCATCCGGGTCGGCGCCCACGCCTGGTATGCGTACGGCGCGTCGTCGACCGAGAAGCGCGAGGTGCGCGGCTCCAACGCGTGCCAGTGGGAGATGATCAAGGACGCGCTGGCGGCCGGCTGCGGCGTGTACGACCTGCGCGGCATCACCCCGACGCTCGCCGCGGACGACCCGCACGTCGGGCTGATCCAGTTCAAGGTCGGCACCGGCGGCCGGGCCGTACGCTACGTCGGCGAATGGGACCTGCCGCTGCGCCCGGTGATCTACCGGGCGTTCTCCTGGTGGATGGCCCGCCGGCGCTCAGGACACTAACGCGGCGGCGACCTCGTCGAGCCCGGCGCCGCGCGAGGCCTTGATCAACACCACGTCACCGGCTCCGAGTTCGCGGCGGAGCCAGTCGATCGCTGCGTCCTTGTCCACGAGCGCCACGGCCCGCTCGCCCACCACCGGCCGGGCCCCGTCGGCGATCGGCCGGGCCAGCTCGCCGATGGCGACGACCAGGTCCGCCCGCGCCGCCGCGTACTCCCCCACGGCCCGGTGTTCGGCGTCGCTCTCGTCGCCGAGCTCGAGCATCGCGCCGAGGACGGCGATCCGCCGGCCGCCCTCGACCGCGGCCAGCGCGTCCAGGCCGGCCATCGTCGACTCCGGATGCGCGTTGTAGGAGTCGTTGATCATGGTCGCGCCGCCGGCGAGCTCGTGCAGTTCCAGCCGCCACTTCGACAGTCTGGTCTCGGCCAGCGCCGCCGCGACCTGGTCCAGGGTGAGGCCGGCCGCCAATCCGGCCGCCGCGGCAGCCGCGGCGTTCAGGGCCTGGTGGGCGCCCAGCAGCGGCAGGGCGACGCGGGCCGCTGCCCGGGACGTACGCAGCTCGAAGGACGGCCGGGCCAGTCGGTCCAGGGTCGGGTCGATCACCCGGACGTCGGCGTGCTCGGCCAGCCCGAACGTCAGCACCGGGCTGTCGGTGAGCGCGCGCATCGCGACCACCCGGGGGTCGTCGGCGTTCAAGATCGCGGTGCCGCCCGGCGCCAGGCCCTGGACGAGTTCGCCCTTCGCCTGGGCGATCCCGGCCTGCGAGCCGAACTTGCCGAGGTGCGCCCGGCCGACGTTCAGCACGACGGCCAGGTCGGGCGCCACCAGCCGGGTCAGGTCGGCGATCTGGCCCCGATGCCGGGCGCCCATCTCCAACACCAGGAAGCGGGTCGAGGCGTCGGCGCGCAGCATGGTGAGCGGCACGCCGAGTTCGTTGTTGCGGGAACCGATCGTGGCGATCGTCGGGCCGGCGCCGGCCAGCACGGCGGTCAGCAGGTCCTTGGTGCTGGTCTTGCCCTGCGACCCGGTCACGCCGGCCACCGTCAGCCCGCGCCGCAGCTGCCGGACGACATGAGCGGCAAGGGTCTGCAGCGCGGCCTGGGTGTCGTCGACCACGACGGTCGGCAGCGCGGTGGGCCGGGAACCGAGCACGGCCACCGCACCGGCGCGGGCGGCCTGGTCGGCGAAGTCGTGACCGTCGACCTGCTCGCCGGCGAACGCGACGAAGAGTCCACCCGGCTCCGCGTCCCGGCCGTCCAGCACGGCGGGGGCCGTCACCATGACGGCGTCTTCAAGATCATCCGCGGCGCCCTTGACCGTGCCGCCGACGACGCCGGCGATCTCGCCGAGAGTGAGAGCAATCATGCGCGCCAGCCTCGGCAACCGCGGATATCGCCGGCGTATCGAAATCCGGATACGCGGCCACAACACGCACCCTTCTTCAATGGCGGCATGATCTTCAGCGAAACAGCGCGTCGTTCGCCGACCTCGGTGCTGCCGCAGCTGGGGCTTACGGTGTACGGCTGCGGACCCGACGAGGCCGAATTGTTCAGCGAACTCGCGCCCCGGCTCGGCGTCGTTCCGGACCTCATCGACGAGCCGCTGTCCGAGGCGAATGCGGAACTGGCCTTCGGGCGCCGCTGCATCAGCGTCGGCCACAAGTCGCCGATCCCGAATTCCGCCCTGCTCGCTCTCGGCCGGGTCGGCGTACGTTATCTCTCCACCCGGAGCATCGGGACGAATCATCTCGACATCGAGTACGCCGAGCGGAGCGGGATCACCGTCGGCAACGTCGCCTATTCCCCCGACAGCGTCGCCGATTACACGTTGATGTTGATGTTGATGGCGGTCCGGAATGCGAAGGCGACGATCCGCCGGACGGACGTCCACGATTATCGGTTGCACGAGACGAGAGGACGGGAGCTGCGGGATCTGACGGTCGGCGTGATCGGGACCGGTCGGATCGGTGCGGCCGTCCTGCAGCGACTGCGGGGTTTCGGCTGCCGGACGCTCGCGTACGATCTCAGGCCCAAGATCGCCCAGGACCACGTGCCGCTCGATCAGCTGCTCCGGCACAGCGATCTGATCACCCTGCACACCCCGCTGACCGACGAGACCCACCATCTCCTGGACCGCCGCCGGATCGCGGGCCTCAAGCCGGGTGCGTACGTGATCAACACCGGCCGCGGCGCACTGCTCGACACCGCCGCTCTCCTTGCCTCGCTGGAGAACGGCCGGCTGGGCGGCGCCGCTCTGGACGTCCTGGAGGGCGAGGAGGGGATCTTCTACGCCGACCGCAGCGGCGGGCCGGTCGGCAGTGATCATCTGGTGCGTCTGCAGGCGCTGCCGAACGTGATCATCAGCCCGCACACCGCCTACTACACCGACCACGCCCTGCGGGACACGGTCGAGAACTCCATGATCAACTGCCTGGAATGGGAAAGCAGGAATCAGCATGGCTAAGGTGAAGCTCGGCATCGTCTTCGGCGGCCCCTTCGAGGAGCATCCGATCTCCGTCAAGTCCGCCCGGGAGGTGGCCAATAGCCTCGATCCGGAGAAGTACGAGCCGTACTACGTCGGCATCACCAAGAGCGGCGGCTGGCTGCTCTGCGACGGCCCCGAGGATGGCTGGGACAGCGAGCTCGGGCGGCCGGTGGTGCTGTCGCCGGACCGGACCCTGCCCGGGTTGCTGGTACTGGACCAAGATCGTTACGAGACGATCCAGCTCGACGTCGTGCTGCCGGTGCTGCACGGCCGGCACGGCGAGGACGGGGCCATCCAGGGGTTGTTCGAACTCGCCGGGATTCCCTACGTGGGCTGCGACATCCCCAGTTCCGCCCTCTGCATCGACAAGACGCTCACCTACACGGTGGTCGGCCACGCCGGGATCGCCACGCCGAAGTTCTGGATCCTCGCCGACGGTGAGGAGCCGGACGCCGACGCGCTCCCCTATCCGATCTTCGTGAAGCCGGCCCGATCCGGCTCCTCGTTCGGCGTCAGCAAGGTGACCGGGAAGGACGAGCTGGCGGACGCGCTGGGGGTCGCGCGCGAGTTCGACGGCAAGGTCGTGATCGAGGAGGCGGTGATCGGCAGCGAGATCGGCTGCGCGGTCCTGGGCAACGACGGCGACCTGATCACCGGCGAGGTGGACCGGGTCGCGCTGACCCACGGCTTCTTCAAGATCCACCAGGAGGACAGCCCGGAGACCGGCTCGGAGAACGCGTCCTTCATCGTCCCCGCGGACATCCCGGCCGCGTCGCAGGAGTTGATCAAGGACACGGCGAAGGCGATCTACCGTGCCCTCGGCTGCCGCGGGCTGGCCCGGGTCGACCTGTTCCTCACCGAGGACGGGCGGGCGATCCTGAACGAGGTCAACACGTTGCCGGGCCTGACCTCCTACAGCCGCTATCCGCGGATGATGGCGGCCGCCGGGATCTCGATGACCGAATTGATCGACCGGCTGGTGGCGTTGGCGCTCGCCGGCACCGGGCGATGATCGACGACTTCGTCTACGTCGACGAGGCCGTACCCGGAATTCGGTGGGACGCCCGTTATGCGACGGCCGACAATTTCACCGGCGCACCGGTGGACGGCTATCTGGCGAATCGCATCATCGGCACCAAAACGCTCTGCGTCGCCCTGGACCTGGCGCAGGAGAAGGCGGCTTCGATCGGCTTCGGACTGCTGCTCTGGGACGGTTATCGACCGCAGCGGGCCGTGGACGCTTTTCTGCGCTGGTCCCGCTCGCCGGAGAACGGCCGTACGAAAGCCAGGCACCATCCGAATCTGGCCCGGGCGGAATTGTTCGAACGCGGTTATATCGCCGCCCGGTCCGGTCACACCCGGGGCAGTGCGATCGACCTGACACTGTTCCGGCTGTCCACCGGCGAGGCCGTACCGATGGGTGGTGATCATGACCTGATGGATCCGGTCTCGCACCACGGCGCGCCCGGCATCACCGAGGCCGAGACCCGCAATCGGCAGTATCTCCGGTCGATCATGTGGGCCTCCGGCTTCGACGCCTACGATCGCGAATGGTGGCACTACCGGCTCCGGGACGAACCACATCCGGACACCTATTACGACTTTCCCGTCTCCTGATGATCCGGACAAGGAAGGAAGGCATGAAGCTCCGACCGGCCCATCCCGACGACGCCGCGACGATCGACGAGCTGCTGCACCAACTGGGCTATCCACAGCACGTGCCCGGTGCCACGGCGGCCCGGCTGACGGCCTGGGCGGATCACCCGGACGGCGCCGCCTACGTCGCCGAGGTCGACGGCACGGTGCTCGGCGTCGTCGCCGTGCACTGCTGCCCGTTCTTCGAACGCGACGGGTCCTGGGGCCGGATCGTGGCCCTGGTCGTCTCGCTCGAGGCCCGCGGGCTCGGCGTCGGCAGTCGCCTCGTCGCGGAGGCGGAGGCCTTCGCCGCCGGCCGCGGTTGTGTCCGGATGGAGGTCACCAGTGCGGACCGCCGCCGCGACGCCCACGCCTTCTACCGCCGGCTCGGCTACGTCGACCAGTCCGGCCGGTCGTCACGGTTCCTCCGCGACCTCCCCGGCGAACCGCCCGAACGGCGCTGATTCGCCCGTCCCGGCCGTCCAGGTGGAAGGCTGGGCCGGGTGAGATGGCGGATCAAGCCGTGGCGGGAGCGCAGTCAGCCGGAGCGGTTCGACGCGTACATGCGCTGGTCGCTCTATCCCCTGTCCGCCCTGCCACCGTTCATCTACGCGTTCCAGCTGGCGGCCGGCCGCGGGCCGGTCGACTGGCTCGCTTGGGCCGCGTTGCTGCCGTACGTCACCCAGACCGTGCTCAATCTGATCATGCTGCGCCGCACCCTGGCCGGCGACCGGATCCGGCGGCCCCTCGCCGTGGCCCAGATCCTTTGCGGTGCGGCGGTGTTGATCATGCTCGGACTGACCCGGGCTCCGGCGGAATCGTTGTTCCTCAGCCCGTCCGTCTTCGGTCAGCTGCTGGTGATCACCGGTGTCGCGGCGAGCTGGGTGCCGGTGCTGCGACCCCGGACCGTCGCCCTGGTCGGCGCGGGCTGTGTCGTGATCATGATCGGGCTTCAGCTGCCGTACGGCCCGGTGGCGGCGGTCCTGGTCTCGTTCGGCGCACTGGTCTGGGTGATCATGTGGCTCAGTGTGTACGCGAGCTCGGCCTGGATGCTCCGGGTGGTCCGGGAGCTGGACCGGGCCCGCGGCACAGCGGCCCGGCTGGCGGTGGCCGAGGAACGGTTGCGGTTCTCCCGCGACGTGCACGACGTGTTCGGCCGGGTGCTGGCCGCGGTCGCGGTCAAGAGCGAGCTGGCCGCCCAGCTGACCGGCCGGCGGCCAGACGACGCCGCGACGACGATGCTCGAGGTACGGCAGCTGGCGCAGGACTCGCTGGCCGAGGTCCGCGCGGTCGCGGCGGGCTACCGGCAGGCCGATCTCGGCCAGGAACTCCGGGGAGCCCGGGCCCTGCTCGACTCCGCCGGCATCGCCTGTGCCGTGCTCGGCGAGGACCTGGAGCTGCCGGACCAGCAGGCGACGGCCTTCGGCTGGGCGGTCCGCGAGGCGGTGACCAACGTGATCCGGCACTCCGCCGCGACCGAGTGCACGATCTCGATCACCAAGGCCCGCGCCTGGGCCCGGCTGGAGGTGATCAACAACGGCGTCGAGGCCGACCCCGGCGAGACGGGCTCCGGGCTGCTCGGCCTGGCCGAGCGGCTGGAGCCGCTCGGCGGGGTGGTCGAGCAGCGCCGGTCGGGTGCTACCTTCACGCTGCTGGTCACCCTGCCCACCAAGGATGATGTTCCATGATCACCGTACTGCTGGCCGACGACGAGAACCTGATCCGGGACGCGCTCGCCGCGCTGCTCGACCTGGTCGATGATCTCCAGGTCGTCGGGCAGGCCGCGTCCGGGACCGAGGCGCTCGCGGTCGCGGCCAAGGTACGCCCGGACGTCGCCGTTCTCGATCTTCAGATGCCCGGGCTGGACGGCATCGAGACGGCGCGCCGGCTGGCCGCCGAGCAGCCCGAGTGCGGCCTGATCATCGTGACCAGCCACGGTCGGCCCGGCTATCTGAAGGCCGCCCTGGCCGCCGGCGTGCGCGGCTTCGTCCCGAAGACGACGCGGGCGTCGGTGCTGGCCGAGGTGATCCGGACCGTCGCCGCCGGCGGCCGCTACGTCGACTCCGACCTGGCCGCCGACGCCATCGCCGCCGGCGAATCCCCGCTGTCGCCCCGCGAGGCCGACGTGCTCGAACTCGCCGCCGAGGGCGCCGACGCCGAGGAGATCGCCGCCCGCAGCCACCTGTCGCTCGGCACCGTCCGCAACTACCTGTCCGCCGCCACCTCGAAGCTCGGCGCGAGCAACCGGCACGAGGCGATCCAGGTCGCCCGCCGGCACGGCTGGATCTGACCTCCAGCGCGCAGAGCGAAGTACGCTCTGCAGCATGAGGACGTCTCGCGTCACGATCGCCTTGCCTGAGGAGCTACAGCACCTCATCGCGCACGAGGCCGATCAGCTCGGCGTGCCGTTCTCGGCCGTCGTCACGACCGCGCTTGCCGCCTGGGCGCGAGGGCGATTGATCGACGCCTGGCTGAGTGAATATGAGACGGAGCACGGCACGTTCAGCGAGGACGAACTCAAGGCCCTCGCCCGGGACGCGGGAGTCATCTATCTTCCTCCGCCGCCGCGGCACTGAGCGCCAAGTCGACGGCGATCTGAACCTTGTTCGGCGCAGGGCCCTGATCGCTGTGGACCGAGCCGACGGACACTCGTGGCGATGCTCACCAAGCCGGGCGATCAGTTGCTGACCAGCGATCCCGACGATCTTGCTCGACTCACCGAGGTTCGGGACGGCGAGGTTTCGATCGTCACTGTGTGAGGCCCGACGCCGGGTACGGAGACGTACCGCCGCGGGCGATGAAGCGTTCGATCTCGGCCCGCAACACCTGCAGCGGTACGGAACCGAGCGACAGCACCTGATCATGGAAATTCCGGAGATCGAAGCCCTCGCCGAGTTCCCGCTCAGCCCGAGCCCGCAACTCCAGGATCTCCAGCTGGCCGAGATAGTAGGCACAGGCCTGCCCGGGCCAGGCGGTGTAGCGGTCCACCTCGGTGATCACCTCGTGGCCGCCGATCGCGGTGTTGTCCCGGAGGAAGGCCTGGGCCCGCTCGCGGGACCAGCCGAGGGCGTGGATCCCCGGATCGATCACCAGCCGGACGGCGCGCCACATCTGGTAGCCCAGCATGCCCATCAGTTCGTACGGGGTCTCGTACATCCCCATCTCGACGCCGAGCCGCTCGGTATAGAGCGCCCAGCCCTCGCCGTAGGCGGACAGGTAGTCGTTGCGACGGAACTCGGGATGATCTTGCTGCTCCAGCGCCAGCGGGATCTGGAACGCGTGCCCGGGCGCCGCCTCGTGCAGGGTCAGCGCCGGCAGCGAGTAGAGCGGCCGTTCCCGGAGGCCGTACGTGTTCAGCAGGTAGCGGTCCACCCCGCCGCGGCCGAACGTGTAGAACGGCGCCAGGTCCGGCGGCACCTCGATGATCGCGAACCGCTGCCGCGGCACCCGGCCGAAGTAGCGGTGCACCACCGCGTCGAACTTCTTGGCGTGCCAGGCCGCCTCGCGGAGCAGCTCCCGCGGCTCGTCGACGTAGAACTGATCATCGGAGCGCATGAACGCCAGCAGCGCGTCCACGTCGCCGCCGAAACCGGTCTGCTCGGCGATCGCCCGCATCTCGGTCCTGATCTTGTCCACCTCGCGCAGCCCGATGGCGTGGATCTCCTCGGGGGTCAGGTCGAGCGTGGTGTATTCGCGCAGCTGAGCGGCGTAGTAGTCGGCGCCGGCGATCTCGACGGCGGCGATCGACTCCGGCAGGTTCGGCAGATAGCTCTCGGTGAGGTAGTCGACCAGGCCACGGAAGGCCGGCTGGACCCGCTCCTCGACCAGCCGGATCGCCTGCCTGCGCAGAGATTCCGCCCGCGAGCCGGTCACCCCGTCCAGGGTCGTCACGAACGGCAGCGCGGCCGGGTCGGTGGCCTCGGCGACCGTCCGGGCGGTCGTCTCGCGGCCGGTCATGGTGATCTTGGGCGGGCCGAAACCGCGGGCCAGGCCGGCGCCCAGATTCTCGATCTGCTGCTCCAGGTAGGCCGGTACGTGCTCCAGCTGGCTCAGCCAGCGGTCGGCCTGGTCCGGGTCGGTGATCGGCCGGCGGCCGCGGTCGATCAGGTCGTTCCAGAACGAGCTGTCGGCGTTGGCGGGCGCCTCCCAGGTCCGGAACCGCTGCTGGTTGATCAAGGTCTGCAGCTGGTTGGCGTAAACGGCCTGATTGGTCCGCTCGGCCTCGGACAGGGTGGCCGGGTCGATCTCCCGGACCGCGGCCAGGGTCTCCTCCCAGCGCCGCTGCCGGCGTTCCTGGGCGGCCGGCCCGACGTCGGGCAGGAACGGGTCCGTCTCGGTGGACCGCCAGCTGCCGTGGCCGAGCTCGCCGGTCCGCCAGGCCCATTCGTCGGTGTACAGCCGCCGCAGCGCGCTGTCTCCCGATGACGCAGTCATCGCGCTCCTCCTCGCGAGCGTCGCTCGCTTTCCCATTCGGGCGGGATGGTCGGCACCGCCGCCAGCAGGGTCCGGGTGTACTCGTGCCGCGGTTCGGCGAAGATCTGGTCCCGCTCGCCCTGCTCGACGATCTTGCCGCCCTGCATGACGCAGACCCGGTGCGCCACCTGCCGTACCACCGCAAGATCATGGGAGATGAACAGGTAGCTGAACCCGAAGTCGGCCTGCAGTTCGGTGAGCAACCGGAGCACCTGCGCCTGCACCGACACGTCGAGCGCGGAGACCGGCTCGTCGCAGATGATCACCCGCGGGTTGCAGGCGATCGCCCGGGCGATCCCGATCCGCTGTGCCTGGCCGCCGGAGAACTGGGCCGGGTAGCGCCGCGAGTGGTCCGGGTTGAGCCCGACCCGTTCCATCAACTCCTTGACCCGCGGCACGGCAGCGGCCAGCGTTGACAGGCCCTGGTAGCGCAGCGGCGCCGACACCAACTGCTCGACGTTCTGCCGCGGATTCAAGCTGGAGAAGGGATCCTGGAAGACGAACTGGACACTGCACCGGAACTCCCGCAGCGCCGGCCCGGTGGCCCGGGTGACGTCGCGAGCACCGATCCGGACCCGACCCTGGGACGGTTCGATCAGCCGGCCGATCATCCGGGCCGTGGTCGACTTGCCGGAGCCGGACTCCCCCACCAGGCCGACCGTCCGGCCCTCCGGGATCTCCAGCGAGACGTCGTCGACCGCCCGGAAGGTACGTCGGCTGGTCAGCACCCGGCCGCGCAGGGACACCCGGTAGTCCTTGATCAGGTTCTCCGCGGCCAAGATCACCGGCGGCGGCGCGGTGTCGGTGGTGGTCACGCGGTCTCCCCGCCCTGATCGGGATCGATGAGCCGCGGCGTGGCGTCGATCAACATCCTCGTATAGGCCGACTGCGGGTCGGTGAACAGTTCCCGGGTCGTGCTCAGCTCCTGCCGGACGCCCTGGTTCAGCACCAGCACCCGGTCGGTCACCCGGCTCACCACGGCAAGATCATGAGTGATGAACAGCAGGCTGGCCCTCGTGGTCTCCCGGACCTCCTTGATCAGGTCCAGCACCTGCGCCTGCACGGTCACGTCCAGGGCCGTGGTCGGCTCGTCGGCGATCACCAGCTGGGGTTCGCAGACCAGGGCCATCGCGATCATGATCCGCTGCCGCATGCCGCCGGAGAACTGGAGCGGATAGTTGTGGTACGTCCGCGCCGGCTCGCGCAGATGGACCCGCTCCATCGCCGCGATCGCCGCCCTCCGGGCGTCGGCCCGGGAACCGCCCCGGTGCGCCCGGTACGCCTCGGCGACCTGATCACCGACCGTGTAGTACGGGTTCAGCGAGGACAGTGGGTCCTGGAACACCATCGAGATCCGCATCCCGCGGATCCGCCGCAGCTGCCGGTCGGAGCGGCCGACCAGCTCCAGCTCCTCGCCGTCCGGGCCAGCCAGCCGGATCGACCCGGTGACCTGTGCGGCCGGCGGCAGCAGGCCCATGATCGCCAGCGCGGTCATCGACTTGCCCGAGCCGGACTCGCCGACCAGGCCCAGCGCCTCGCCGGACTCGATCGTGAACGACAACCCGTCCACCACGACGGCCGGTTCGCCGTCCGCGGTCGGGAACGTGATCGTCAGGTCCTCGACGGTGATCAAGTCGTTCATGCGGAACGCACCCGGATCCTGGGGTCGAGCACCGAGTAGAGCAGGTCGACCACAATGTTGGCGGTGATCACGAAGAACGCCGCGACCAGGGTGAAGCCCATGATCACCGGCTGGTCGTTGGTGCTGATCGCGTCCCGGGCCATCTTGCCGATCCCGTTCAGGCCGAACACGGACTCGGTGATCAACGCGCCTCCCATCAGCGTCGCCACGTCCATCCCGAAGATCGTGATGATCGGCGTCAGCGACGGCCGCAGCACGTGCTTGCCGACCACGGTGACCGGCGGCAGGCCCTTCGCGCGGGCGGTCCGGACGTAGTTCTCGCCCAGCGTGTCCAGCACGTTGGACCGGGTCAGCCGGGTGTACATCGCCGCGTACATCAGGGCCAGCACGATCCACGGCATCAGGTAGCTGTCCCACCACAGCGCCGGATCCTCGCTGAACCGGACCGTGGTCGGGAACGGCAGCACGCCGAGCTGTACCACCAGCACGAACTGCAGCACCAGCGCGACGAAGTAGTTCGGCAGCGCGATGCCGGCCAGCGCGACGGTGTTGAACGAGCGGTCGACCCAGCTGCCCTCGCGGAGCGCGCTGAGCACGCCGGACAGCAGGCCCCAGACCAGCCAGAGCAGCGCGGCTCCGACGGCGAGGGTGATCGTCACCTCGATCCGCTCGCCGATCATGGTGCCGACGCTCTGCCCGCTCTGGAAGCTGTGCCCGAGACACGGTGCCGCGCAGTGCACGGCGCCGGGTCCGCTGCCATACCAGCGGCCGGCGACGAGGCCGAGCAGGAAGGTGCCGAACTGGACCCAGAACGGCTGGTCCAGGCCGAGTTGATCACGGATCGTCGCGATCCGCTCCGGCGTGCAGGTCTGGCCGCAGATCAGCACCGCCGGGTCGGGCGAGAGCAGGAAGAAGATCGCGTACGTGAATAAGCAGACGCCGAACAGGGTGAGCAGGGCCCAGCCGACCCGGCGCAGCACGTAACTGATCATGGTCAGATCCCTTCCCGCCGGGCCATGATCCGCTGGATGTGATCACCGATCACCATGCAGGACAGCACGGTGCAGGTGAGGAAGAGGCCGGGAATGGCGAAGAACATGGGATTCGTGGCGGACCACTGGACCGCGCCGGCGATCATCTGGCCCCAGGACGGGTCGGGCGGCCGGACACCGACACCGAGGAAGCTCAGCCCGGCCTCGGTGGCGATGTACTGCGGCAGCATCAGCGTCGCCACTACGATGATCGTCCCGGACAGGTTCGGGATCACCTCGGCGAACACGATCCGGAACGGCCCCGCCCCGGACGCCACGGCCGCCTCGACGAACTCCCGCTGCCGCAGCGACATGGCCTGAGCCCGGACCACCCGGCCCAGCTGCGGCCAGCCGAACAGGCTGAGCACGGTGATCAACATGACCATCCGGTTCGCCTGCGGCACCGCCGACAGGATCGCGATCATGAAGATCAGCGACGGGAACGCCATCAGGAAGTCCATCACCCGGCCGATCACTGTGTCGACCACCCCGCCGGCATAACCGGCGATGGTGCCGAGCAGCACCGCGATCACCACCGTCAGCACCGTCGCCAGCACCGCGATGCTCAGCGAGAACCGAGCCCCGTAAGCGATCCGGGCGAAGATGTCGCGGCCGTTCAGCGGCTCGACGCCGAACCAGTGCTCGGCCGAGATGCCGCCCAGCGGGCCGATCGGCAGCCCGCCGAGCCGCGGGTCGATCGCGTCCTCGTCGAAGGCGTACGGGTCGTGGCCCGAGATCGCCGTCAGCACCGGGGCGAAGAGCGCCATCAGCACCAGCAGGGCGAGGAAGACCAGGCTGATCACGGACGCCGGCCGGGACAGCAGCAACCGGGGCAGCCGACGGCGCCGCGGCAGCCCGCGGGGTGCCAGCCCCGGCGCCCCCGGACCACCCGTGCCGTCGCTGTCCGGTCCCGGGCCGGTCAGCCGGGCGGGCGTGCTCACCTTGCGCCGGCCCGCCGGATCACGGGTTCTTCAGGCCGAGCGAGGTGAGGTCGACGTACCCCGTCATCCCGGCGTGCGCGAAGGCGCCGCCGATGTTCGGGCCGATCAACTGCAGCGGGGTGTCCCGGACCAGCGGAACAACCGGCGCCAGTTCCATGATCTCCCGGTTCAGCTGAGCCACCGCGGCGTTCTGCTCGTCGATGTTGCTCATCTTGGCGATCTCCTCGAACCGGGCGTTGATCTTGGGATCGTCCAGCTGGCTGTTGTTGTTGTTGCCGGTGGGATACAGCCGCTTGCCGTCGAACAGCGGGGCCAGCAGGGTCTCGCCGGTCTGCCCGCCGCCGCACCAGCCGGTGATCCCGATCTCGTTCTGCTTGGCGGTGGTCTGGATCACCTCGTAATAGGTGGACGCGTCGATCACGTTCAGCGTCGCGTCGATCCCGACCTTGGCCAGCGAGGCCTGGATCGCCTCGGACTGCGCCTGCCACTTCGGCAGCCCGCGGACGTCCATGGTGACCTTGAACCCGTTCGGATGACCGGCCTCGGCGAGCAGCTGCTTCGCCTTCTCCACGTCGCCCTTGAAGTCCGGCGTCGGGTACAGGTCGAACTCCTCCCGGCCCGGCACGCTGGGCAGCAGCATGTCGGTGGCCGGCTGGGTGACCAGCGGTCCGCCGGTCACGGTGATCACGCTCTGCTTGTCGATCGCGTAGTTGATCGCCTGCCGGACCTTGAGATCGTCCAGCGGCTTCTTCGACATGTTCAGGAAGAGATAGAACGTGCAGCTCGGATGATCACGGATCGTGCGCGCCTTGAGTTCCGGCGTCTGGATCTTGGCCAGCGTCGCCGGCTGGATCGAGTAGACACCGACCGCGTTGGCGTCCTCGCCCTGCGCGGCGAGCATCCGGTCGTCCACCGTGGCGGCGTCGATGCCGAACAGGAACTCGTAGCCGTCCGGGAGCGCCGGCCGGACCTGGTCGGTCTCCGGCTTCCACTGCTCGTTCCGGACCAAGATCAACTTGGAGCCGCGCTGGTAGCTGTCGAGCTTGTACGGGCCGGAGGCGATCGGCTTCTCGTCGATCTGCCGGACGTTGGCCACCTTGCCGGCCGGGAACGGCGTGAACGGCGGCGTCATCGCCACCACCGGGAAGTAGGCCACCGGCCGGTTCAGGTGGAACGTGATCGTCTTCTCGTCGACGACCTCGATCGAGTCCAGGCCCTTCGGGTCCTGGTAGACGCCCTTGTAGTCCGAGGCCCCTTCCAGGTATTGGATGTGGAAGTCCGAGCCGATCCGCAACGCCGGGTCCATCGAGCGCTCGAGACCGTACTTGAAGTCGGCGGCGGTGATCGGCGTGCCGTCCTCGAAGAAGATGTCGTCCTTCAGCGTGAACGTCCACTCGGTGGCGTCCTCGTTCGGCCGGCCGGTGTCGGTCGCAAGATCGGGAACGATCTTGGTGCCACCCGGCCCCGTTTCGTTGGCCGCCGTGACCAGGGTGCGGTAGATCAACCGGTAGAAGTTGTTCACGCCGCCGTCGTTGCCCATCGAGGGGTCGAGGTGGGAGAACTCGGGCTGGCCGAGCACCCGGACCACGCCGCCCTTCTTGGCCTCGCCGGTGTGCACCGCGTAGCCGTCCTGGTCGAGCTGGGCCCCCGGAGCCGCGGTCGGGTCACCCTGTTGGGCGTTCCGTCCGCCGGAGCAGCCGGCCAACAACAGACTCGCCACAGCCAGCAGAGCGACCACAGTACGGGTGGGGCGCATACGTCCTCCTCGAGAGACCTGGGTACCCGCCGTAGCTTAAGGGGTTCAGTCCGCCCGCGTCGCGGTTAATCTAACGAATTGATCACTGGTCCGAGGCCTGTCGACGGATACCATCCGCCCATACTGAGCAGACGCGCAGCCTGTTCGCCCTGGCCGGGGCGTCATCGCTGCCACCACGGCCTGCGCCCTGCTGCCGCAGCGGTCGGCCGACGAACACTTTCCTGGATCACCGTTCACGACGTCAGTGTCAGCCGCTTGCCCAGTGCCGCCGTCAGCCTGGCAAGGGTCTCGAGGGTCGGGTTGGCCTGACCATTCTCGATTCGACTGATCTCCGGCTGGCGTACTCCAGCGGCTGCGGCCAGCGCCTGCTGGGTCATCTGTTGCTCTTCCCTCGCGGCGGCGAGCATCAGACCGAACTCGCTTTGGACGGTCATCTCCCGCTCGAAGACCTCGCTGGCCGCGGCATGCACCTGCTTGGCATCCTCGGACCATCCGTCGGCGGCCCCGGCAGCCAGCTGATCGAAACTCTTCGGCACGACGTCGCCTCCTCGAATGGCAAACCGGATGATGGCTGTGCCTATGTGTTATAGCACATAAGACTGTGAGGGGCCAGCAACGAGGACGAGCTCGACAGTTGATCACGGACGGCTCCTTCGCCACCGAGCCAACTCCTTCCGAGCCCTCTTGATCTCCCGTTGCTGACGTCGCTCCGAGCTGTCCCTGCCCTTGTCGTATCCGCCGAGCAGCAGCACGATCCGCGCTCCATGGAAGTGGCGGTGAACCCTGAGCAGATGTCAATCCCGCGGACCCTCAGGACGTGGGTGATCGCTGCCGTCAGAACCGCCTGGTCGTATTCGTGAAGATCGGTGTAGAACCGCTCGAACTGATCTCCCTCGTACTCCACCGTCCACAACGGTTGCGGCTCGGTCATGGTTGCGCCCCCCAGGTCTGAGGGACGGCAAGGTATGGGGGGACCACTGACAACTCGATTGGATGGCGACCAGAGTCGCTCGGAGCCGCGCAACCAGCGATCCCGACCGGGACTGTCGGTGGTCGGGTGCAGGATGGAGAACGTGTCCAAGCAGGTCCTCGATCCGCTGGCCGCGTTCGCCCCGGCGACCGCGGCCTGGTTCACCGACGTCTTCGCCGCGCCGACGCCGGCGCAGGCCGGTGCCTGGTCGGCGATCTCGGCCGGGCAGAACGCGCTGGTGATCGCGCCGACCGGGTCCGGCAAGACGCTGGCCGCGTTCCTCTGGGCGCTGGACGGGCTGATCCGGGAGCCGGAGCCGCCGGCCAAGGAACGCTGCCGGGTGCTGTACGTGTCGCCGCTGAAGGCGCTGGCGGTCGACGTGGAGCGCAACCTGCGGGCGCCGTTGGCGGGCATCGGCCGGACCGCGGCCCGGCTGGGCGAGCCGGCGCCGAGTGTCACGGTCGGCATCAGGTCCGGCGACACCACCGCGTCCGACCGCCGGAAGCTGGTCACCCGGCCGCCGGACATCATGATCACCACGCCGGAATCGCTGTTCCTGATGCTCACGTCGGCGGCCCGGGACACCCTGACCGGCATCCGTACGGTGATCGTCGACGAGGTGCACTCGCTGGCCGGCACCAAGCGCGGCGCCCACCTGGCCCTGTCGCTGGAGCGGCTGGCCGAGTTGACCGAGCGGCCGCCGCAGCGGATCGGGCTCTCGGCCACGGTGCGACCGCCGGAACGGGTCGCCCGGTTCCTCGGTGGCGACCAGCCGGTGACGGTCGTCGCGCCGCTGGCGGACAAGAGCTGGGACCTCGAGATCGTCGTCCCGATCGAGGACATGAGCGATCTGCAGGCCGCTGCCGCGCCCCGGGCTTCGGTCTCGGACGAGCCGGAGGCCGCCGACAGCCGCCGCCCGCCGTCGATCTGGCCGCACGTGGAGAACCGGATTCTGGACCTGATCGGCCGGCACCGGACGACGCTGGTGTTCGCCAACTCTCGGCGGCTGGCCGAGCGATTGACCGCCCATCTCAACGAACTGCACGCCGAACGGCTCGGTGAGGTCACCGAGCCACACCAGCTGCCGGCCCAGATCATGGCCCAGTCCGGTGAGTCGGCCGGCCGGGACGGCACGACGACGCCGGTGGTCGCGCGGGCCCACCACGGCTCGGTGAGCAAGGAGCAGCGGGCGCAGATCGAGGACGACCTGAAGTCGGGCCGGCTGCCCTGTGTCGTGGCCACGTCCTCGCTCGAGCTGGGCATCGACATGGGCTCGGTCGACCTGGTGGTCCAGGTGGAGGCGCCGCCGTCGGTGGCCAGTGGGCTGCAGCGGGTCGGCCGGGCCGGTCACCAGGTCGGCGCCGTCTCCCGCGGCGTCTTCTTCCCCAACCATCGCGGCGATCTGATCGAGTCCGCGGTGGTGGTGGAGCGGATGCGGGCCGGCGCCATCGAGGCCGTACCGGAACTGCGTAATCCGCTCGACGTGCTGGCCCAGCAGATCGTCGCGATCACGGCCGGCGGCGAGGTGGCGGCCGACGACGTCTACCGGCTGGTCCGGCGGGCCGCCAACTTCGCCGACCTGCCCCGCAGCGTCTTCGACGCGGTGCTGGACATGCTCAGCGGCCGCTATCCGTCGGAGGACTTCGCCGAGCTGCGGCCGCGGCTGGTCTGGCAGCGCGACACCGACACGCTCAGTGCGCGGCCCGGCGCCCAGCGGCTGGCGGTCACCTCCGGCGGCACCATCCCCGACCGCGGCCTGTTCGGCGTCTTCCTGGCCGGCGAGGACACCGGGCCGGGCCGCCGGGTCGGCGAGCTGGACGAGGAGATGGTGTACGAGACGAGGGTGGGCGACGTGTTCACCCTCGGTACGACGAGCTGGCGGGTGGAGCAGATCACCCACGACCGGGTGCTGGTCTCGCCGGCGCCCGGCCAACCCGGCCGGCTGCCGTTCTGGAAGGGCGACGCCCCCGCGCGCCCGGCCGAGCTCGGCGCGGCCTTCGGCGGCTTCGTCCGGGAGCTGGCCGGCCTCAAGACGGGCCCGGCGACCGAGCGGCTGCGCGAGGCCGGTCTGGACGACTCCGCAGCGCGCAATCTGGTCAGCTACCTGGCCGAGCAGCAGCAGGCGACCGGCGCACTGCCGACCGACCGGACGGTGGTCTTCGAACGGTTCCGCGACGAGCTCGGCGACTGGCGGGTCTGCCTGCACTCGCCGCTCGGCCTCGGCGTGCACACCCCGTGGGCGCTGGCGATCGAGCACACGGCCCGGGACCGGTACGGCGCCGAGGTGCAGGCCACCGCGACCAACGACGGGATCATCCTGCGGATCCCGGACACCGACGCC
This sequence comes from Microlunatus parietis, assembly GCF_013407955.1. Taxonomy (GTDB): domain Bacteria; phylum Actinomycetota; class Actinomycetes; order Propionibacteriales; family Propionibacteriaceae; genus Microlunatus; species Microlunatus parietis. The sequence continues at coordinate 708,125 of NZ_JACCBU010000001.1, forward strand.
GATCCGCCCGGCGCGGACTTGATCATCACCGATCCCGAGGCGCTGGAGCAGATCGTCACCGACGAGGTCGGCGGCTCGGCGCTGTTCGCCTCCCGGTTCCGCGAGTGCGCGGCCCGGGCGCTGCTGCTCCCCCGCCGGGACCCACGAGCCCGTTCTCCCCTGTGGCAGCAGCGGATGCGGTCCGCCCAGTTGCTCGGCGTCGCGGCCCGCTACCCCGAGTTCCCGATCGTGCTGGAGACGATGCGGGAATGCCTGACCGACGTGTTCGAGCTGCCGGAGTTGATCAAGGTCCAGCAGGCGATCGCGAGTCGCGAACTGCGGGTCGTCGAGGTGGAGACCACCGAGCCGTCGCCGTTCGCGCGGTCGCTGCTGTTCGGCTATGTCGGCGCCTTCGTCTACGAGGGCGACGTGCCGCTGGCCGAGAAGAAGGCCGCCGCGCTCGCCCTGGACGCCACCCTGCTGGCCGAGTTGCTCGGCAAGGACGGCCTGCAGCAGTTGCTCGATCCGGAGGTGATCGCGGAGATCGAGGCCGACCTGCAGGGGCTCAGCGAGGAGCGCCAGGCGTCCACCACCGAACAGCTGTACGACCTGATCCGCACCGCCGGTCCGTTCCGCATCGACGAGCTGGCGGACCGCACCCCAGCGGACTTCGATCATGAGGGCGCGGTCAAGGAGTTGATCACGGCGCGCCGCCTGGTCGAGGTACGGATCGCCGGCGCCGACCTGGTCGCGGTGATCGAGGACGTGCCGCGACTCCGCGACGGGCTCGGGGTGCCGGTGCCGCCGGGCGTCGCCGCCGGTTTCGCGGAGCCGGTGCCACAGCCGGTCGCCGACCTGGTGCTGCGCTGGGCCCGCCAGCACGGGCCGTTCGTCGCCGAGACGATCGCGGACCGGTACGGGCTGCCGCTCGGCGTGGTCACCGACGCGTGCCGCCGGCTGATCGACGACGGTGCGATTGTGGCAGGCCACTTCGTCCAGCTGGCCGACGAGCAGCAGCACCTGCGGCAGTTCTGCCACCAACGCGTCCTGGCGTTGATCAAGCGGCGCACGCTGGCCCGGCTGCGTCGCGAGGTCGAGCCGGTCGAGCGGGTCGCGTACGCCCGGTTCCTGGTCGACTGGCACGGCATCGGCAGTCCGGGCCGCGGTGCCGACGGCGTGCTCGCGGCGCTGGAATCCCTGGCCGGCTATCCGGTGCCGGCCAGCGCGGTCGAGTCGGTGATCCTGCCGGCCCGAGTCATCGACTACCAGCCGGCGCTGCTGGACCAGTTGATCACGGCCGGCGAGGTCAGCTGGGCCGGGGACGGGCCGATCGGCGAGTCGGACGGCTGGATCCGGTTCCTGCTGCCGGGCCTGGAGGCGCCACCGCCGCGGCGGGAACCGGAGGATCAGCGCGCCCTGGCGCTGCTGTCGGTGTTCCAGCCCGGCGGCGCCTCGTTCCTGGCCGAGCTGACCCGGCGACTCGGCGATGACGACGAGACGGCCGGCTACGAGGACGCGCTCTGGGAGTTGGTCTGGGCCGGTCTGGTCACCGGTGACACGTTCGCCCCGGTCCGGGCCCGGGTCAGCGGCGGCGTGCACCGCAGCCGACCGGCGCCGCGCAGCCGGACCCACCGGGGGCAGCTGCGGGCCCAGTTGCGGGCCCGGGTGGCCGCCCGGATCAACGCCAGCCCCACCACCGCCGGCCGCTGGTCCCTGGTCGCGCGCGAGTCCCTGGTCGGCGACGGCGGTTCCGATCGGTCGACCCGGTTCACGGACCAGGTGTTCGGCTGGCTGGACCGCTACGGCGTGGTGACCCGCGGCGCCGTCACCGCGGAGGGCACCGAGGGCGGCTTCGGCGCCGCCTACCGGGCCCTGGCCACGCTCGAGGAGTCCGGCCAGTGCCGCCGCGGCTACTTCATCGAGGGGCTCGGCGCTGCCCAGTTCGCGCTCCCCGGCGCGGTCGACCGGCTGCGCGCGGCGTCGGCCGAGCCGGAGCACCCGGAGGCCATCGTGCTGTCCGCCTGCGATCCGGCGAACCCGTACGGGGCGGCGCTGGGCTGGCCGGACCGGGCCGGGCACCGGCCGGGTCGCAAGGCCGGCGCCCTGGTCGTCCTGGTCGCCGGCGAGTTGATCTTCTACGTGGAACGCGGCGGCCGGACCCTGCTCAGCTTCACCGACCGGCGCGACGTGCTGGAGCCTGCGGCCGTCGCGCTGGCCTCGGCGGTACGGCGCGGCCAGCTCGGCAAGCTGACCGTGCAGCGCGCGGACGGTGATCATGTCTTCGGCTCCGAGCCGGTACGGAAAGCGCTTCAAGAAGCGGGTTTCGTGATGACGCCGCAGGGATTGCGGATCCGGCCGGCCGCCGGCTACTGACGAGTTGATCATGAAAAAGTCGATCATGCCGCGTGACCGACTCGTGATCTTGGAACCGCCGGGGGCGGCAGCGATCCCGTACCGGTCTGGCGAGTTCGGTGGACAGTCACGCCGAATGGGGGTAGAGATAGAGGACTGATCGATCCGGCGGGCGATCGGGCCCGTGGGGAAGCGAGCGTGACCATGACATCGCATGCGAAGCGACTGGTGGCGGCGATCACCGGGTGCTTGATTCTGGTGCTCGGCCTGACCGGCTGCCTGCGTGATCCGAACGCCGGCTCGCGCAACGGCGGCACGGGCGGCGGGGAGGCCATCGCCGACAACAACACGGTCGACAACGACAAGAAGGTCGAGATCCTCGGAGCGTTCGGCGGCGCCGAGAAGGACTCCTTCGTCAAGTCGCTGCAGGAGTTCCAGCAGCGCACCGGCATCACGATCGAGTACGTCGACTCGTCCGACTTCACCACCATCGTCAAGACCCGGGTACAGGGCGGGTCGGAGCCCGACATCGCGCTCTTCCCGCAGCCCGGTGGCCTGCTCGAACTGGCCGCGCAGAACCAGATCGCGCCGATCGACACGTACCTCGACTTCGACGCCATCGACCGGACCCTGGTCCCCGGCTTCCTGGAATCGGCGCGGCTGAACGGCCGGGTCTACGGGGCGCCGATGCGGATGGCCGTGAAGAGCGTGGTCTGGGCCCCGAAGACGTACTCGCAGGACGGCTATCCGACCAACGTCGACTCGATCCAGGACCTGGACAAGGTCGCCGCGGAGATCCGCGGCAAGGGCATCGCGCCCTGGTGTGTCGGCTTCAACGCCGACCAGTCGACCGGCTGGGTCGGCACCGACTGGATCGAGGAGTACATGCTCCGGATGTGGGGCCCGGACGTGTACGACGACTGGACCAGCCACCGGATCCCCTTCAACGACGAGCGGGTCCAGCAGGCGTTCGACGAGTTCGGCAAGTTGATCTTGACCGAGGGCAACGTCTTCGGCGGTGCCGATGGCGTGATCAACACCCCGTTCGGCGACGCGATGAACCCGGCCTTCCAGGACCCGCCGCGGTGCCTGCTGCACCGGCAGGGCAACTTCGCCTACTCCTTCTACCCCCAGGAGGTGCAGGCCGATCTGGACAACCGGGTCGACGTGTTCAAGTTCCCCCGCTACGACGGTGAGTACTCCGGCAGCCCGGTGCTCGGCGGCGGCGACCTGGCCGGGCTGTTCAACGGAAACGACCCGGACGCCATCGAGGTGATGAAGTTCCTCAGCTCGGACGAGTTCGGCAAGGAGTGGGCGGCCGACGGCGGCTGGCTCTCGCCGCACAAGACGTTCGACCCGAGCAACTATCCCGACGAGACGACGCGCAAGATCGCGGCGTTCGCCGCCGACGCCGACGTGTTCCGGTTCGACGGCTCGGACCTGATGCCGAAGGCGGTCGGCTCCGGGACGTTCTGGACCGGCATGGTCGAGTGGGTGCGCGGCACCAAGTCGACCAAGCAGGTCACCGATGAGATCGAGGCGTCGTGGCCGAAGTAGCCGCGGACGCGGCGAGCGAGCAGCGCACGGCCGGGCAGGGCTCGGGCGGACCGGGCGGGACCGGACCGGGCACGGCGGCGGAACCGGAGGGGCCGGCCCAGCGCGAGCACCGGCTGCCGGCGGTGCTGCGGATGATCATCGCCGTGGTCGGCATCTGGGTGCTGATCGCCGGCATCGGGTCGTTGTTCCAGGCCTTCGTCTACTACCCGCAGTTCTTCCCCAAGTTGCTGCAGGGACTGCTGGCGGTGGTGCTCGGCGTGCTCGGCGCGGCGGCGGTCTTCTACTTCATCAACATGTTCGTCGAGGCCCTGCCGAAGCGGGTGTCCAGCGGCCTGATGCCGTACGCCTTCCTGCTGCCGGGCGTCGGGCTGATCGGCCTGATGCTGCTCTACCCGACCGTGCAGACGATCAACTTCAGCTTCGCCAACGCCGACAGCACCGCCTACGTCGGCCTGGCGAACTACGTCGCGATCTTCACCGACGTGGAGTTCCTGTCGTCCTTGATCAACAACCTGCTCTGGCTGCTGATCGTTCCGGCGGCGGTCGTCTTCTTCGGCACCATCGTCGCGGTGCTCGCCGACCGGCTGCCCGGCGCTGCGGAGAACGTCACCAAGAGCCTGATCTTCCTGCCGATGGCGATCTCGTTCGTCGGTGCGGCGACCATCTGGGGCGCCATGTATGCGTACAACCCGCCGGGCCAGCCGCAGGTCGGCCTGCTGAACGCCCTGGTCACCGGTGTCGGCGGCGACCCGGTTTCCTGGATGAGCCAGACCCAGCTGAAGCTGAACAACCTGCTGCTGATGGTGATCCTGATCTGGATCCAGGCCGGGTTCGGCATGGTGCTGCTGTCGTCGGCGATCAAGGGGGTCCCGGAGGACACCATCGAGGCCGGCCGGATCGACGGGGCCAACGAGTTCCAGATCTTCATGCGGATCGTGATCCCGCAGATCCGCGGCACCATGATCACCGTCTTCGTCACACTGGTGATCTTGGTCCTGAAGATCTTCGACATCGTGTACGTGATGACGAACGGCCGGTTCGACACCAACGTGATCGCGAACCTGTTCTTCCAGGAGATCTTCGCCAACTCCCAGTCCGGCATCGCGTCGGCGATCGTCGTCGTGCTGCTGATCGTGATCACCCCGGTGCTGGTCTACCAGGTCAGAGCCTTCCGCCAACAGGAGGCCATGCGATGAGTGAAGCGCCGTCGATCAAGCCGCGGAACATCCCGGCCTGGATCATCATGATCTTGCTCGTGGTGCTGTGGTCGATTCCGACCATCGGCCTGCTGATCACGTCCTTCCGGCCGGTGGACGACCAGGTCTCCACCGGCTGGTGGACCGCCCTGTTCAACCCGTTCGGCAGCGGCTGGACGATCGAGAACTACCGCGACGTGCTGTCCGGTGGCGGGGGCGGTGGGATGGCCAACTCGTTCCTGAACAGCATCGTGGTGGCGATCCCGGCGACCATCCTGCCGCTGATGTTCGCCGCCTTCGCCGCGTACGCCTTCACGTTCATGAGGTTCCCCGGCCGGGACGTGCTGTTCATCGTGATCGTCGCCGTCATGGTGGTGCCGATCCAGGTCGCCTTCGTCCCGATGCTCGACCTGCTCGGCCCGAACAACCTGAACATCAACGGGCAGTACCTCGCGGTCTGGATCCTGCACACCGGCTTCGGCATGCCGTTGGCGATCTACACGCTGCGCAACTACATGGCTACCCTGCCGAACTCGGTGATCGAGTCGGCCAAGATCGACGGTGCGACCCACTTCCAGACGTTCTGGCGGCTGATCGTGCCGATGTCGGTGCCGGCGATCGCCGCGTTCGGCATTCTGCAGTTCATCTGGGTCTGGAACGACCTGCTGATCGCGCTGCTCTTCCTCGGCTCGGGCGAGAACGCCACCGTGATCGTGACCCTGCAGGGCCTGCTCGGCACCCAGGGTCAGGGCTTCGAGCTGCTGCCGGCCGGTGCCTTCGTCTCGATCGCGGTGCCGATGCTGGTCTTCTTCGGCCTGCAGCGCTTCTTCGTCCGCGGCCTGACCGCCGGCGCCGTCAAGGGCTGAGGCACAGACCAGACCACTAGTATTGACTATAAAACGTCACTAGATTGGTTCTAGCGACGTTTTATAGGAGTTGACATGGCCAAGAAGGAGGTCGTCCCGACTCGGGCGGCGGCAGACGCGTTGGCGGTCCTCGGATCGCAGGTCCGGTTGGCGAGGCACGACCGAAACTGGACCGCGGCCGACCTGGGTGCCCGAATCGGCGTGACCGCCCGGACGGTGACCGCGATCGAGCGCGGCAGCCCGGGCGTTGCCGTCGGCACCGTGTTCAATGCTGCGTCCGTGGTCGGGCTGCAGCTCTTCGGAGCTGGCGAGGCCGGGCTGGCGCGGCTCCGGCGCCAGGGCGAGGAGCGGGTTGCCTTGATCCCAAGTCGGGAATACGCACCGCGGAGCGCCAAGGATGACGATGGCCTCGACTTCTGACCGGACGGATGCCTTCGTGTGGGTGTGGCTCCCCGATCACCCCGAACCCACGGTCGCCGGCAGGGTTCAGCGGCAAGGCGGCCGTTATCGCTTCGGCTACGGCCGCAGCTACCTCGAGCGGTCCGATGCCATCAGTCTCTACTCACCAGAGTTGCCGCTCCGGTCGGGCTGGCAGTACCCGACAGACAACCTCTCGGTGGCCTCGGTTCTCCGAGACGCGGGACCCGATTCGTGGGGTCAGCGGGTCATCCTGGAGCGCCTGTACGGCCGTCACGGTATGGACGCCGATCCGGGTGACCTTGATCAGCTCACGTACTTCTTGGAGTCCGGATCCGATCGAATCGGCGGCCTCGATTTCCAGGCCAGCCCGGAAACGTACCGTGCGCGCGGCTCGTCGGCCTCGCTGGACGAGTTGCATGCAGCGGCGGATGCGCTGGAGCAGGGGCATCCGCTCACGGACGACCTTGCGGCCGCGCTGGTCCGCGGAACATCGATCGGCGGAGCCCGGCCCAAGGCGCTGATCACTGACGGCGGCCACCGTTATGTCGCGAAGTTCTCCTCGTCGAGTGATCACTACCCGGTGGTGAACGCCGAGGCGCTGGCGATGGAGTTCGCCCGCCGGGTCGGTATCGACGTCCCTCGCTCGTTCGTCACGACCTCGCTGGGCAAGGACGTGCTCCTCGTCGAGCGGTTCGATCGGGTCGGCGACGCATGCCGCCGCCTCGTCGTGTCCGGCCTGACGATGCTCGGCCTTGATGAGATGGAGGGCCGCTACGCAACCTATCCCGAGCTCTTGGACGTGCTACGCAAGGACGGCGCAGACCCGAGGGTCGGACGCCGGCTCTTCGAGCGGATCGTGTTCAACGTGGCCATCGGGAACAACGATGATCATGCCCGCAATCACGCGGCGTTCTGGAACGGCGAATCACTCGACCTCACACCCGCCTACGACCTCTGCCCGCAGCCGCGGTCCGGCGAGATGTCGGCGCAGGCGATGGCGTTCGGTCCGCGACGTGATCACGAACGAGTGGGACGAGGTAGCAGATCTGGTCAGACTGACCGAGACTCAGCGGAACCTGCTCTGGCGACGGCAGATCCTCAACCCGTTCACCCAATACAGAGCAGCGTGCAATTCAGGCGGCGGCGACGCTGGCCACCGGGCGGATCGTCGGGACCTTGGCCAGCAGTTCCTGGCGGGCCATCTTCTCGCTCACGGTGCCGAGCACGACGGAGAGTGGCAATTCCAGGGCGCCGCAGATCGAGGCCAGCAGTTCGCTGGACGCCTCCTTCTGGCCGCGCTCGACCTCGGACAGGTAGCCCAGGCTCACCCGGGCCTCCTTGGAGACCTCGCGCAGCGTCTTGCCCTGCGTGACTCGTTCTTCACGCAAGGACTCGCCGATCAACTCGCGCATCAGCACTGGCCTCAACGAATCCTCCGGTCGCATACCGAAACTCTACCCACCCCGTCCGACAACTCACGCACACCACTCCCGAACACCACGCGGGCCGCCCGCATTCCGAGATCGTGACCGGTATCGAGGGCACTTCGTCGGAATCGGGCCGGATCGGTGAGGATCAGGGCGAAGTGCGCTGGATTTCGGTCAGTCTGCCCAGCAGCAGATCAAGCGCACCCACGCAGGTCTGCCCGCGGATCGCAGCCCGATCCCCCGACAGCGAGAGCCGGCGCACCTCCGGCCCATCGGGCCCGGCCAGCCCGACAAACACCGTCCCGGCCGGATGGCCCTCCTGGCGGTCCGGCCCCGCCACCCCGGTCGCGGACAGGCCCCAGGTCGCGCCGCAGCGGTCCGCCGCGCCGGCAGCGAGCTCGGCCGCCGTGCTCTGGGCGACGGCGCCGTCCCGGGCCAGGGTCTCCTCGGCCACGCCGGCCAGGGTGGCCTTGAGGTCGGTCGCGTAGACGATCAGCCCGCCGCGGTACGCCAGCGAGGCGCCCGGGATGCCGGTCAGCAACGCACCGAGCAAGCCGCCGGTCAGCGACTCCGCGGTGGCCAGGGTCTCCCCCCGCTCGATCAGCCGGGCGATCACCCCAGCAGCCAGCTGCTCCGGGTCGGTCACCCGGTCCACTTCCCGGTCCGCAGCCGGCGCGCCTCCAGCACGTAGTCGATGCCGGTGATCACGGTGAGCACCAGCGCAGCGCCCATCACGGTCCAGGAGATCGGCAACGCCCAGCCGGGCAGCGGCAACAGCGCGATGATCAAGGCCGCGGCCTGGACGACGGTCTTGATCTTGCCGCCGCGGCCGGCCGCCATCACCCCGTACCGCAGCATGACGAAGCGCATGATCGTGATCCCCCACTCGCGGACCAGGATCACGATGGTCACCCACCACCAGAGCTCGCCGATGATCGACAACCCGATGAACGCCATCCCGGTCAGCGCCTTGTCGGCGATCGGGTCGGCGAGCTTGCCGAAGCTGGTGACGATCTTGTACTTACGGGCGAGATAGCCGTCGATCCAGTCGGTGCCGATGGCCAGCGCGAAGACCAGCGTCGTCGCGATCCGCCAGCCGGGCTGATCGGGATGGGCCAGCAGCATCCAGGCGAAGACCGGGACCAAGATGATCCGGAACACCGTCAGGGCGTTCGGAACGTTCCAGGGAGAAGCCTCCCGAGGTTCGACCGGCGGATCGCTGGTCACGCCGGCTCACCGGCGTCGGCGATCAGGTCGACCCCGTCGGTCCCGATCACGGTCGCGGAGACGATCATGCCGGGCCGCGCGTCGGTCAGCCCGGTGACGGTCGTCGCGCCGTCCACCTCCGGACCCTGGTGCTCGGCACGGCCGATCACCTCGCCGTCGGCGACTTCCTCGATCAGCACCCGGACCGGCTCGCCGATCCGTTCCTCGGCGCGGGCCGCGACCAGTTCGTCGGCCAGGTCGGTCAGCCGGTTGCGCCGGTCCTCGATCTCGTCCTCGCTGAGCTTGCCGTCGAAGCCGACCGCTTCCGTACCCTCTTCGTCGGAGTAGCCGAAGACGCCGATCGCGTCCAGGCCGGCCGCGATCAGGAAGTCCGACAGGACCTGGACGTCGTCCTCGGTCTCGCCCGGGAAGCCGACGATCACGTTGCTCCGGATCCCGGCCCGGGGAGCCAGCGCCCGGATCGACTCGATCAGACCCAGGAACGTCTCCGTGTGGCCGAACCGCCGCATCCGGCGCAACACCGGCGCCGACGCGTGCTGGAACGACAGGTCGAAGTACGGGACCACGCCGGGCGTCGTGGCCATGGTCTGGACCAGTGTCGGCCGGGTCTCCGCCGGCTGCAGGTACGACACCCGGACCCAGTCCAGCCCGTCCACGGCAGCCAGGTCGCCGAGCAGCCGCTCCAGCAGCCGGATGTCGCCCAGGTCCTTGCCGTACGAGGACGAGTTCTCGCTGACCAGGAACGCCTCCCGGACGCCGTTCTCGGCCAGCCAGCGCGCCTCCGCGACGATCTCGTCCGGCGTCCGCGACACGTACGCGCCGCGGAACGACGGGATCGCGCAGAACGTGCAGCGCCGGTCGCAGCCCGAGGCCAGTTTCAGCGGCGCCGACGGCGCGCCGTCCAGCCGCCGCCGGACCACCCGCGGCCCGCTGGCCGGCGCGAGACCGGTCGGCAGGTCCGGCGCGACCGGGGCATGCCCGGGAATCGCGGCGCCGCCCGCGGCGGCCTGCCGGTCCACCGGCGAGATCGGCAGCAGGGTGCGCCGGTCCCGCGGCACGTGCGCCTGGTGCTGGTTGCCGGCCAGGATCGACTGCAGCCGCTCGGCGACCGAGGCGTAGTCGTCGAAGCCGAGCACCGCGTCCGCCTCGGGCAGCGAGTCGGCCAGTTCCTTGCCGTACCGCTCCGCCATGCAGCCCACCGCGACCACGGCCTGCGCCTTGCCGTCGGTCTTCAGGTCGGCGGCGGCGAGCAGCGTGTCGACCGAGTCCTTCTTCGCCGCCTCGATGAAGCCGCAGGTGTTCACCATCACGGCGTCGGCGGCCTCGGGGTCGTCGACCAGCTGAAAGCCGCCGACCTCGAGCCGGGCCGCGAGTTCGGACGAGTCGACCTCGTTCCGGGCACAGCCGAGGGTGATCAGGTGAACCGAAGTCAGGGAATCGGAGCGGGTTTCTGCAGTCATGACCGGACCAGTATGACAGCGCCGCACGGCGGTTCCGGCATCGCCGATCCCGGGCGCCGGGGCCATTGACAGGGTCCTTCCGACGAATTTGAGTGACGTTCACCGCCGTACCACCCAACGAAGGGGAACCCGCACCATGAAACCTCGATTCGTCCTCGCGGCGGCCGCCACTGCGGCCCTGCTCACCACCGCCGTCGCCGTCTCGGCGCAGGCGGAGCCCAACCCGGGCGCCGGCGCCGACCGTCCGATCGCGCAGGCCCTCGCCGCCGCACCGGGAAGCCCGCTGCCGACACCGTTCGAGACGTCGAACGGCGCGACCTGGACCAGCCACCCGCAGAGCCTGCGCTACCTCCGCTCGCTCGACTCGGCCAGCGAACGGGTGAAGGTCGAGAACATCGGCCGCACCACCGAGGGCCGCCCGCTGCAACTGGTCTCGGTCGGCGCCCCGGCGCCGAAGCCGGTCGCCGAGGCCGCGCAGGGATCGGTCGCGTTGTTCGTCTGCTCGGTGCACGGCGACGAGCCGTCCGGCCGGGAGGCCTGCCTGCAGCTGGCCCGCGATCTCGCCCTGAGCACCGACGCGGCCGTGACCCGGTTCCTGGAACGGACCACGGTGCTGTTCATCAACGCCAACCCGGACGGCTGGGTCGCCGACACCCGCGGCAACGCCGACGGCACCGACGTGAACCGGGACTACCTGGCCGCCGCCACCCCGGAGGCGAAGGCGGTGCTCAAGGTGATCCGCGATTGGAAGCCGGACGTGCTCAACGATCTGCACGAGTACGGGCCGCGCGAGCACTATGACACCGACCTGCTCCACCTGTGGCCGCGCAACCGCAACGTCGACGCCCGCCTGCACGATCTGGCCCGGGAGATGAGCGAGGAGTACGCGTCCGCGCAGGTCACCTCGCTCGGCTACACGTCTGGCGTCTACGGCCAGTTGATCAAGGACGGCGAGCCGTACCTGCAGGTCGCCGGGGACGGCCAGGCCCGGATCCTGCGCAACTACGCCGGCCTGGCCAACGTCGTCGGCATGCTCAGCGAGACCGCGAACGCGCCGCTGGACGACGCGGAGGAGGCCGACCCCGCCCTGACCAACCGGCGCCGGGTCACGGTCAACTACAACAGCGCGCTGGGCAGCATCCAGCTGGTGCAGGAGCAGCGTGACACGTTGATCACCGAGACCGCCGCGGCCGCCGAGCGGCAGACCGAGGCCGGGGCCGACGGCTCGGGCGTGATCTACTTCGCCGGCCAGGACGACATGATCCCGACCGACGCCGACCAGGTCGAACCGCACCCGATGTGCGGCTACCGGCTCACCGGCGAGCAGTACGAGCAGCTGAAGCCGACCCTGGCCGTGCACGGCATCTCGTCGCAGGCGGCCGACGAGGGCCGGCTGGTCCCGCTGGCGCAGCCCGACCGGGGCCTGATCCCGCTGTTGCTGGACGCCCGCAGCGAGTACGGCCTCGTCGACGCGACGCCGCTGGAAACCTGCTGAAGTGACGGCCCGCGGTGGTTCGGGCTGCCGAACCACCGCGGGTGCTGCCAGGATGAGGCGGCATGACACCTGAGGTGAACGGAACAAGAACACCAAGAGTCAGTGTGATCGTGCCCGTCGTCGAGCCGGCCGATCTGGCTGGGCTGCTCGGCTCGCTGGACCGCCAATCGTTGCGGCTGGACGAGTTCGAGGTCGTCGTCGCGGTCCCGGCCTCGCTCGGACCGGACGCGATCGGGCCGACGGTGAGCGCCGGCCGCCGCCCCAATCTGCGGCTCGTCGCCGACGAGGGCGCGGCTTCGGAGGCCGAGCTCGCCGCGGCCGCGATCCGGCCGGCCACCGGCGACTGGGTGCTGGCGGTCCGGCCCGAGGACCGGCTGCTCCCCCGCTCCCTGGAACTGCTGACCGGCCGGGCGCCGGAGGCCGACCTGGTGGTCGGGCGTTCGGTGGGACTGGCCGGCGCGTTCACCGACCCGGTCGTCTTCGGCCTGCCCGCCCCGGCCGACGACCTCCGCGCCGCTGCCGTACGGGAGCCGGCCGTGCTGATCCGGCGCGGCCTCGCGGCGGCGGCTCCGGTGGCCGTTCTGCCCGGTGAGCGCGGCCCGCTGCTCGCCGCCGGGCCGGCGGTCGCCGTCCTGGCCGGCTACCCCGCCCTCGACCTTCGTGGCCGCAGGCGCTGGCAGCCCGCGCCGGTGTCCGACCCGTCGCTGCTGAGCGGTGGCGTCGCGGAACGGCTGCGCACCCTGGACGCGCGGCACCCACCGGTGAGCCTGAGCTGGGACCGGCCGACGCTGCGCTGGACCGAGGGCCGGCTGCTGATCGAGGCGACCGGCCGGTTCACCGGGCTGGCGGCGGACGACGCGGAGCCGACCGGGGTGCTCCGGGTCCGCGAACCGGCTGCCGGAACCGAGCTGATCCTGCCGGCCCGGACCCAGTGGCTCAGCGCCGGCGACGCCGAGGGCTCCCGCGGGGTCCGGCTGCAGGCCGAGCTCGATCCGCGGTCGAGCTGGGACGGCCGGCCGCTGGAGACGGCGATCCACCAGCTGTACGGCGACCTGGTGGCGGTCGGGATCCGGGCCCAGGCGCCACTCCGCGGCGGCGCGCCCAGTGGCGCGGTGCTCGACGGCCGGCCGGTCGGCGTGGTCACGATCGACGACCGACTGCATCTCGACGCCGGCTGCGTCCGGGCCAGCCTGGTCCAGCAGGCCGACGCGGGCGACGCGAGCATCACCGACTCGGCCCGGGGCACGCTGCTGCGGCTCACGCTGCCCCGGATCGTCGCCGAACCGGGTACGGACCTCGCCGGCGAGATCGGGCTGGGCGGCCTCCGGGTGCCGGCCCGGATCGTCGAGCAGGACGGCGTCGGCGTGCTCGAGGCGTACGTCTCCGGGCTCAGCGGCCGGGTCCAGCTGTCGACCCGGTTCGGCACCGCCAGGACGCCGTTGGAGCTGCTGCTCGACGTCTCGCCGATCGGCCGGATGCAGGTGATCCCGCGGCCGGCCGCCGTACCGCCGAAGGAGCCGGCGGTCGCTGCCGTGCCGCCGAAGGTCGCGAAGCCGACCACCCCGCAACCGGCCGCAGCGGCGCCGAAGCCGGCATCGCTCAATCCGGTCGGCCCGGCCGGCGCGGCTCCGGTGCTGACCGCGCCGCGCACCGCCCGGGCCGTCTACCGCCGGATCCGCCGGTTGATCAAGCCGTGACGCGGATCCTCACGCCGTGACGCGGATCTTCACGCCGTGACGAAGGCCGTGCCCAGGCGAGCCGCAGCCACCCGCTGCAGGTTCGCCTGGATCGCGGCCGGCGTCTCGGCCGACCGGGTCTCCTCGATCAACTCGGACTCGAGCAGCCGGTCCGCCGGGAACACGATCGACCGCTGGAGCACCTGGTCCGGCACTGGCTGCGGGTCGGCCCGGCGGTAGTCGGCCAGGATCTCGTCGTAGTGATCGGCCAGCGTGGTGTCGGACGGGTCGAGCCCGAACACCAGCAGCAGGCCGGTCGGCCGCGTGTCGACGCCGACGACGGTCAGGCCGGGCCGATACCGCGCCAGCACGTCGATGATCCAGAACACGTCGCCGGTCCAGGCGTCGGTGTGCCGGACCCGGGCCGCCTCGTCGACCGTACGCGGGAACATGTCGTCGATGATGATCACGCCGTGCGGGCTCGAGGTCCGCTCGGCGTTGATCAAGTCGCGCAGCGCGAACTCGAACAGGTGCAGGCCGTCGATGAAGGACAGCTCGAACGGCTGCCCTCCCGTTGCCTGCAACGGATCCGGGCGGTTGAAGTACTCGTCGCTGGTGGTCCGGAACACGGCGACGTCGTTGTCCAACGGGGCCGTGATCGCGAAGGCGGGATCGATCCCGACCGCCCGGCACTCGGCCAGCCGGAGGCTCTTGCCGCTGGCGACACCGATCTCCAGATAGGCGCCCGGACGGTGCCGACGATGGACCTCGGTCAGGAAGTCGATGTAATACATCCGCCGCAGCCTACTGAGCCGAGCCCCGGCCCGCACGCCACCGCGCGGGCCGAGCGGGGATCAGGAGGACCGGAGATTCTCCATCACGGCTTCGAGATCGTCCGGCTTGACCAGCACCTCGCGCGGCTTCGACCCCTCCGAGGGACCGACGACGCCGCGGGTCTCCAGGATGTCCATCAGCCGGCCGGCCTTGGCGAACCCGACCCGGAGCTTGCGTTGCAGCATCGAGGTTGAGCCGAGTTGCAGGTTGACCACCAGCTCGACCGCCTGTAGCACCAGTTCAAGATCATCTCCGATGTCCTCGGCGACCTTGGTGCTGCTCTCCGGCTTCTCGGTGACATCCTCGCGATAGATCGGCTTCAGCTGATCGGTGACGTGCTTGACCACCGAGCGCACCTCGGTCTCGCTGACCCAGGAGCCCTGGATCCGGATCGCCTTGCTCGAGCCCATCGGCAGGAACAGCGCGTCGCCCTGCCCGACCAGCTTCTCCGCGCCCGGCTGGTCCATGATCACCCGCGAGTCGGTCATCGACGACGTCGCCAGCGCGAGTCGGCTCGGCACGTTGGCCTTGATCAAACCGGTGACCACGTCGGTGCTCGGCCGCTGCGTGGCCAGCACCAGGTGGATGCCGGCGGCCCGGGCCAGCTGGGTGATCCGGACGATCGAGTCCTCGACGTCGCGCGGCGCGACCATCATCAGGTCGGCGAGCTCGTCGACGATCACCAGCAGATAGGGGTACGCGGTCAGGACCCGCTCCGACCCCTCCGGCGGGGTGACGGAACCGGCCCGTACCGCCTTGTTGAAGTCGTCCACGTGCCGGAAGCCGAACGCGGCCAGGTCGTCGTAGCGCAGGTCCATCTCGCGGACCACCCACTGCAGCGCCTCGGCCGCCTTCTTCGCGTTGGTGATGATCGGCGTGACCAGATGCGGAATGCCTTCGTACGCGGTCAATTCGACCCGCTTCGGATCGACCAGCATCATCCGCACCTCGTCCGGCGTGGCCCGCATCATGATCGACGTGATGATCGAATTGATGAAGCTGGACTTGCCGGAGCCGGTCGCGCCGGCGACCAGCAGGTGCGGCATCTTGGCCAGGTTGGCCGTCACGAACCCGCCCTCGACGTCCTTGCCCAGCGCGACCGTCATCGGATGTTGATCATTGCGGGCCACGTTGGACCGCAGCACGTCGCCGAGGGAGACGACTTCCTTGTCCGTGTTGGGAATCTCGATGCCGATCGCGGACTTGCCCGGGATCGGCGACAGGATCCGGACCTCGTTGCTGGCCACGGCGTAGGAGATGTTCTTGGACAGCGCGGTGACCTTCTCCACCTTCACCGCCGGGCCCAGCTCGACCTCGTACCGCGTGACGGTCGGGCCCCGGGTGTAGCCGGTCACCTTGGCGTCGATCTCGAACTGCTGCAGGACGCCGGTCAGCCGGTGCACCACCGAATCGGACGCCTCGGTGCGCGCCTTGTGCACGCTGCCCTGCTTGAGCACCTCGGAGTCCGGGAGCAGATACTGCACATCGCCGGACAGCTGCAGCTGTTCGACCCGCTGCGGGATCGGCGTGTGCAGCGGCGGTTCGAGTTCCTGATCTTCGCCGTGCACCGTCACGCCGGGCGGCAGGCCGGCCGTCACCGGCTTGCCCGGCTTGCGGTCGCCCGGTTCGTCGACGATCACCGTCGGCTCCTCGGCGTCGAACTCGTCCGGTTCCGGCTCCGCGGTGATGTCGCGGCCGGTGGTCAGCTCGCCGGCCGGTGCCTGATCGGCCTCGATGGTCAGCACGGACTCGTACGGCTTCTCGGTGCCGTACACCTCGGTATCGTCAAGATCATCATCGTCGCCGGGCCGCTGCATGAACTCGCGCAGCGACCGGATCCGGTCCGGCAACTGGTGCAGCGGAATCCCGATCACCACGATCAGGCCGAACAACAGCAGCAGCACCAGCAGCGGCACCGCCACCCACACGGTGAGCAGGTCGGCCAGCAGGGTCGAGGAGATGTAGCCGAGGATGCCGCCCGCCTCGCGCAGCAGCTCCGGCTTGTCGGTCCGCGGCAGGCCCTTGGCGACGTTGATCAAGCCGAGCAGGCCGAGCAGGATCGCCGACCAGCCGATCATCTGGCGACCGGCCGGTCCGTTGCGGTCCGGGCGGCGCAGGGTGCGCCAGGCCATCAGGCCGAACAGCAGCGGAGCGGCGTACGAGAGCGTACCGATCACACTGGTGACGCCGACCTTGATCACCGGGCCGACCGGCGCCGGCAGGCCGAACCAGAACTGAGCCGCCAAGATCACCGCGACGCCGACCAGGAACAGGCCGACGCCGTCCCGGCGGAGCTCGGGGTCGAGTTCCTTGGCGTCGTTGCCGATCCGGCGCAGGCCGTTGCCCAGCGCACCGGCGATGCCGAGCCAGAGCGTGGCGAGACCGCCGCCGATCACCTGGGGCAGTGAACGCCGCTGGGGCTGTCGGTTCCGAGCCGAGCCTCGTCCGGAACGAGGCCGGCCGGAAGCCTTTCCGGGCACGTTCCTCATTCTCGTCGACTGGCTCTTGCTCGCCGACTGTTTCTTGCTTCCGCTCGACCGCGAGTTCGAACCGGAGCGGGAACCGCCGGAGGCTCGAGACCGCGACGGGGAAGACGCGCGGGTCGCCATGGTCGCGAGCCTACGCGATCGGGACCTCCGCGAGGCCCGGTACACGCCGCCCGGTGTCAGTGCTTGGGTTTACTGTTCGAATCATGACCTGGTACGTGCCGCGCGCCGTGGCGCCCGATCTCGCCGATCGGCTGGTCTGTTCCTGGACCGCCGAGATCGAGGGCACCCACCGGCTGGTGCCGGACGGCTGCATCGACGTGATGTGGCTGGAGGGCGCCGGCGTGCTGCTCTGCGGGCCGGACACCAGTGCCTGGACGTTCTCGCTGCCGCCGGGCAGGAAGTCGGTCGGGATCCGGTTCCGGCCGGGCCTGGTCGCGGACCTGTTCCGGACGCCGCTGAACGAGCTCCGGAACCGGCGCGCCGGGCTGGCCGACCTCGCCGGCGAACGGCTCGGCCGGACCGTGACCGCGCGCCTGGACGAGGCGCCCGACCCGACGGCCCGGGTGGCGGTGCTGGAGGACCTCGCCCGCGAACTGCGCCGGCGGACCGACGACACCGACCCGTGGGCCGGCCGGATCGGCATGGCCCTGGCCGGCCGCAACTGGCGGATCAGCGACCTGGCCGCCGAGACCGCGATCACCGAACGGCAGCTGGAGCGCCGCAGCCAGCGCTACTTCGGCTACGGTCCGGCCACCCTGCGCTCGATCCTGCGGCTGCAGCGCTTCATGCGACTGGCCCGGAGCCGTCCGTACGCGCAGCTCGCCGAGCTCGCCGCCGAGACCGGCTACGCCGACCAGGCCCACCTGTCCCGCGAGTGCCGCACGATCTCCGGCCAGACGCCGACCCAACTCCTGGCCGGCCAGGCCCCCGACTGGCACGGCGGCCTCCCCCTCTTCCTCGGCACACCCCGCGATCCCAGCCACCGCCCCCTCCGAACCCGCTGACCTCAGGTCGGCTGCTCAGATCCGACGCAGCCTCCCGGCAGACAGCCGCGACCATTGCTCGCCTCCGCGACCGTTGCACCAGTCGCGGCTGCGACGAACGGTCGCGGACACGCAGGAAAGGCGCCGACCTCCGCCGCGTGGACGACTTCGGCCCCGGGCGCGCCGCCTCCGCACCGACACGTCACTTCTGCAGCGACACGCCGCCAAAAGCGCTGCTTTTGTGACCGGTCGGCGGGGTTTACGGGGTCAGAAGTGCTTCCAGCCGCGGTCTTCGTCGGGCCAGGGTTCGCCGTCGACGAGGACGGCCGGGTCGCCGGCTCGTACGGTGCCGACGACGAGCCAGCCGTCCGGGACCGCGTCCGGAGCGGGGAAGGTGGCGGCCAGGGCGTGGTCCTCGCCGCCGGTGAGGACGAGGCGGAGCGGGTCGGTGCCGGTCGCGGCGGCGACGGCCTGCAGCGGTTCCGGGATCTCGAAGGCGCCGGCGGTCACGTCGATCGTCACGCCGGAGGCTCGGGCCAGGTGGCCGAGGTCGGCCAGCAGGCCGTCGGAGACGTCGATCATGGCGGTGGCTCCGGCTTCGGCGGCCTCGGCCCCGGCCCCGTACGGAACCTCGGGTGCCCGCTGGGCCTCGACCACGACCCGCGGCGACCGGAACCCGCGGCCGAGGACGACCAGCCCGGCGGCGGCCCAGCCCAGCCTGCCGCGCACCGCAACCACGTCACCGACCCGGCAACCGTTCCGGCGCACCGGCGCCCGCCCGTCGGTGACGCCGAGCGCGGTGACGGAGACGACCAGTTCGCCCGCCCCGGTGATGTCGCCGCCGGCCAGCGCGACCCCGGCGGCGGCGCATTCGGCGCGGACGCCGGCGGCGAACTCGCGCGCCCAGGCGACCGTGGTGTCCGGTGGCGCGGACAGGGCCAGCGTCACGGCGACCGCCCGGCCGCCCATCGCCTCGATGTCGGCGACGTTGACCGCGATCGCCTTCCGGCCGAGATCGGCCCCGGTCGACCAGGCCCGGCGGAAGTGCACGTTCTCGACCAGGACGTCGGTCGTCACCAGGACCGGTGATTCCAGCGTCACCCCGGCGGCGTCGTCACCGGGGCCGATCACCACCGCCGGTGTCTCCGGCAGGTCGGCGGTGATCAACTCGATCAGCCCGAACTCGCCCAACTCCCCGATCGTCGGCTCGCTCATGCGTTTCCCTTCCTTGCCCTCATCGTCGATCCGTCTTCCGACACCACCGGTCGCGGGCCCAACCGCCAACGCTGTACCGTGGCGGCATCCGGCGGCGCTGCTACCTAGATCGCGGCCGGTCTGGAGCAGAGTGACGAAGGAGACCGACGCGATGGTGGTACAGGCATACATCTTGGTGCAGACCAATGTCGGGAAGGCCGCCGAGGTCGCCGCCAAGATCGGCACGATCCCGGGGGTGACGTTGGCCGAGGACGTGACCGGACCGTACGACGTGATCGTCCGGGCCGAGGCGGCCAACGTCGACGAGCTCGGCCAACTCGTGGTGGCGAAGGTGCAGACCGTCGAGGGGATCACGCGCACCGTCACCTGCCCGGTGGTGCACATCTGAAGCCCGTACGACTGCGCCGCCTCGGCCTGGGAGCGGCGCTCCTGCTCGCGGCGGGATGTACGCAGACGGTCGCCCTCGACGAGCCGACCCCGACGGGACCCGCAGCCGCGGCCTGTGCTGCCGTGATGTCCGCGCTGCCGGAGCGGGTGCTCGGCCAGCCCCGGCGCGACGTCACGCCGGGTCGTTACGCCGCCGCCTGGGGTTCCCCGACCATCACGCTCCGCTGTGGCGTCGAGCGGCCGGCCGCCATGGCCGGCGCGGTCACCTGCTTCACGGCCAACGGCGTCGACTGGTTCCCCGAGGAGGCCGACGGCGGCGCGATCTTCACCGCGATCGGCCGGGACGCGATGATCGAGGTTCGGGTGCCCGGGCGCTATCAGCCCCCGGGCGACGCCTTGATCGACCTGGCTCCCGTGATCACCGAGCACGACCCGGACCGCGGCGGTTGTTGATCATGATCAGTGCGTGTACGGACGCTCCCGCGGCACCTCGGGATTGAGCTCGACGCCGAAGCCCGGCGTTTCCGGGACCCGCAGCCGCCCGTTCACCGGCACCGGCTCGTTGAGCAGCAGTGGTGTGAACATCGGCACCACCTCCTCGGCGGTCTCGTGCATCATCAGGAACTCGGCGAACGGGCTGTTCGTCCGGGTCACCACGAAGTGGTACGAATACACCGACGAACCGTGCGGCACGACCATGGTGCCGTGCGCATCGGCCAGCGCCGAGATCTTGATCAACTCCGTGATGCCGCCGCACCAGTTGACGTCCGGCTGGATGATGTCGACGCCGGTCTCCAGCAGCTGCCGGAAGCCCCACCGGGTCGCCTCGTGCTCACCGCTGGTGATCAACATCCCGGCCGGCGCCTGCCGCTTCAACTGTGCGTAACCCCAGTAGTCGTCCGGGATCAGCGCCTCCTCCATCCACTTGAGCTTGTGCTCGGCGGCGGCGTGGGCGAGCCGGGTGGCGTACTCGACGTCGAGCGACATCCAGCAGTCCCACATCAGCCAGAAGTCGTCGCCGACCCGGGACCGCATGTCGGCCAGCGCGGCCAGGTTGTCGACGAAGCCCTGCTGCCCCTCCGCCGGCGCGTGGTGCAACGGCATCTTGCCGCCGATGAAGCCGAGCTGCTGGGCGATGTCGGGCCGGGCGCCGGTCGCGTAGAACTGAAGCTCGTCGCGCACCGGTCCGCCGATCAGCGCATACACGGGTTCGCCGCGGAGCCGGCCCAGCAGGTCGTAGAGGGCAAGATCAACACCGGAGATCGTGTTCAGCACGACGCCGCGGCGACCGTAGTAGAGCGTCGAGCGGTACAGCTGGTCCCAGATCCGTTCCAGGTCGGTGACCGGCCGCCCCTCCAGGAACCGGGCCAGGTGCTTCTCGACGATCCAGGCGCCGATCTCGCCGCCCGTGGTGACCGCGAACCCGACGGTGCCGTCGCTCGCCTCGATCTCCACCACCAGCGTGCCCAGCACGTTCAGCCCGAACGACTGCCGCGACTGCCGGTACTCCGGGTAGACCGACATCGGCGTCGCGATGTGATCATCGATCCAGTGGTAGCCGGATTGATCATGGTAGTCCGCACCCTTGCCGCGGACCGTGGTCGCGCGCACCTCGCGGATCGTCGGCTGCGTCATCGTTGTTCCTCTCCCTGATCGAGGCGGACCAAGACCTTTCCCGGTACGTCAGCGTGCCCGGCCAACTCGACGAAGGCGCCCGGCCCCTCCTCCAGCGGCACCACCCGCGAGATCAACTCGCCCGCCTGGGCCGGGGCCTGCCCGATCCAGGCGGCGGCGTCGGCGAAGTCCTGCGCCGTGTACGTGAAGCTGCCGACCAGCGCCCGCTCCCCCGTGCTCACCAGGTAGGCGTCCAGCCCCAGCTTCGGCGCCCCCATCCCGACCAGGCACACGGTGCCGCCGAGCCGGGTCGCCTCGAGCGCGAGCCGGACCGTCGCCTCGACGCCGACCGCGTCGATCGCCACATCGGCCGGCCCGCCCAGTGCCTCGGTGACCGCCGCCGCGTCGGCCGCGGCCGCATCCAGGGCCGAGGCCCCGAGCCGCTCGACCAGCGCCCGGCGCGACGGCGCCAGCTCGGTCACCGCGACCCGCTCCACGCCCGCCATCTGCAGCGCCAGCACCACCGACTGACCGATCGGCCCGCCGCCGACGACCAGCACCCGGTCCCCCGGCGCCGCTCCGGCCCGGCGCACCGCGTGCACGGCCACCGCGAGCGGCTCGACCAGGGCGCCCAGCTCGATCGGCATCGACGCCGGCAGCGGCACCACGTTGCGGGCCGGCACGATGATCAACTGGGCGAACGCCGCCACGATCTCCCGGGCCACCCCGATCACCTGCTTGCCCGGCGACAACTGCTCCCGGCCCGCGAACGCTTCAAGATCAGCTTCCGGCACCACGACCGGATTGAACGTGGCCGGCGACCCGACGGCCAGACCGTCGACGCCCGCACCGACCGCGTCGATGATCGCGACCGCCTCGTGTCCCATCACCTGACCGGGATGCCGCCGCCCGTTCTCACCGGTGAACCCGTGCAGGTCCGACCCGCAGATCCCGGTCGCGACGATCCGCAGCCGTACCTCGCCCGGGCCCGGCTCCGGATCGGGCAGGTCGACCACCTCGAGCCGCCCGATCTCCTCCAGTCGCAGTGCTTTCACGAGTGCTCCTCCACGTTCTCTCGGCGTTCCGCGATCGTACGGACTCCCGCGGAAACGACATGACTGACCGCGATCAGCACGGCACCGACGGCCGCGATGATCGCCAACGTGATCGACCCGCCCTTGGGTCCCCAGGCCCCGTCGGCCCAGTTCTTGACGATCGGCGCCAGGAAGCCGCCCAGGCTGCCGACCGAGTTGATCAAGGCGATGCCCGACGCCGCGGCGGCGCCGACAAGGAACGAGGTCGGCAGGGTCCAGAACACCGGCTGGACCGCGATGAACCCGGCCGCGCCGACGGCCAGCGACAGCAGCACCAGGACCGGCTGGGCGAGCACCACGGACAGCAGGATTCCCAACGCTGCAAGGCCGAGCGCCACGGCCGCCACCACCCGGCGATGCCCGGTCCGGTCGGCGATCCGGGTCGCCACGACGACGCCGACGATCGCCAGCGTCCACACCGCGCCGGTGAGCAGACCGACCTGCAGGCCGACCTCCTGGCCGACCACGCCGGCCACCTGCGTCGGCAGGTAGAACGTGACGCCGTACACGGCCATCTGAATGGTCAGATAGATGGCACTGAAATAGAGCACCCCCGGATTCGCCAACGCCCGCAGCGCGCCGCGCGGAGAATGATCTTGCTTCGCGTCGTCCTCGGAGTCCATCGCCGCGAGCAGCGTCGCCCGCTCGGCCTCGGACAGCCAGCGGGCGTCCTTCGGCCCGTTCGGCAGATAGCTGATCACGACGATGCCGACGACGACCGTGAGCAGACCGGTGATCAAGAACATCAACTGCCAGCCGTGCAACCCGCCGAGGCCGTCCAGATCGAGCAGCAGGCCGGACAGCGGCCCGCCGAAGATGAACGCCAGCGGCGCCCCGAAGTAGAACAGGCCGTTCACCCGGGCCCGGTGCTCGACCGGGATCCACTGGGTCAGGTAGTAGATCACGCCCGGGAAGAAGCCGGCCTCGGTGATGCCGAGCAGCACGCGCAACAGATAGAAGGTCGGCTCGTTGGTCGCGAACATCATCAGCGCCGACACGATGCCCCAGCTGATCATGATCCGGGCCAGCCAGGCCTTGGCACCGACCCGGCGCATCAGCAGGTTGCTCGGCACCTCGAGCACCGCGTAGCCGAGGAAGAAGATCCCGGCGCCGAGGGCGTACGCGGCATTGGAGAGGCCCGTGTCGGCCTGGAACGCGGCCTTGGCGAAGCCGAGGTTGGACCGGTCCAGGAAGGCCAGGATGTACATCAGCAGCAGGATCGGGATGAGCCGTGCTGTCACCTTGCGGATGACGGGCGCGAGGTTCGCCGTCGACGTCGTGGTCATAGGAATCTCCGTCGATCTCCAGAGCTGTTCACGGATGTGAATCTGGGTTCATCAATGTGAAATCGGCAGATGGTGCCACAACCGCGGGCGCCATGCAACGGTCCCTGAGCAGATCAGGGCGACAGCGAGCCGGTCAGTCCGAGTTGCTCCCGGATCGCCTGCGCGGCGTCGCGGAGCGGCGGATAGAGGCCGTGCGGCCAGGAGCCGTCGGTACGGGCCGTCGGCATGGTGAGGCTCATCGCCGAGGCGATCCCGGTCTCCCGCTCGGTCGTCAGCGGTACGGCGACGCACCGGCAGCCGGCCACGAACTCCTCGTCGTCGGTCGCGAAACCCACCTCGCGGGCCCGCCCGACGGCCGCCAGGATCTCGTCGACATCGGTCAGCGTCCGGGGAGTCAGCTGCGGCAGCACGACGGATTCCAGCCGGGCCCGGGCGTCGGCCTCGTCGAGCACGCTGAGCAGCGCCTTGCCGATCCCGGTCGCGTGCGCGTGCAGCCGCATCCCGACCGAGGACGCCATCCGCATCGGGTTCGGCGACAGGCTGATCCCGATGTAGACGTTCTCGACGCCGTCCAGCCGGGCCAGCTGGACCGTCTCACCGGTCGCGCCGACCAGGGCGTCCATCAACGGCTTCGCCTTCTCCAGCAGCAGCCGGTGACCGTCGTACCGCTGCCCGATCTGCCAGGCGTGCAGGCCGAGCCGGTAGCGCCGCGGCTCCGCCGACACGTCCAGCCAGCCGGCGTCGACCAGGGTGCCGAGCAGCCCGTGCGCGCTGGACCGCGGCAGCTGTAGTGCCTCGGCGATCTCGGCGAAGCTCGCCGAGCCGAGGGCGGCGACCAGGTCGATCGCCGCCAGCGCGCGGTCGGCCGACTTCACCGGCCCCCGAGGCTGCGTCACGCCGAGCCGTGCCAGCGGTTCAGCGGAGGCCGAGCGGGCGCTCCAGGCCGAGCCGGATCAGCCGGTCGACCAGCTCCGGATAGCTGACGCCGCTGGCGGCCCACATCCGCGGGAACATCGAGTGCTCGGTGAAGCCGGGCATCGTGTTGATCTCGTTCACGACGACCCGGCCCTCCGGTGTGACGAACACGTCCACCCGGGCCAGCCCCTCGCAGCCGATCGCCTCGAACGTCTCGATCGCCAGCCGCTGGATCTCCTCCGCGATCGCCGGCTCGATGTCGGCCGGCACGTCCAGGTCGACCTGCTCCTCGGGCAGGTACTTCGCCTCGAAGTCGTAGAAGCCGGACTCGTTGTGCATCCGGATCTCGGCGATCTTGCTGGCCCGCGGCGTGCCGCCGTCGACCTCGGCCAGCACGCCGCACTCGAGCTCCCGGGCCCCGACGAACGCCTGCTCGACGATCACCTTGGGGTCGAACTCGTGGGCCTGCTCGATCGCGGCCTCCAGCTTGCTCGGGTCGTCGACCTTGCTGATGCCGAGGCTGGAGCCGCCGCGGGCGGGCTTCACATACAGCGGGTACGTCAGCGGCGCGACCGCCTCCAGGGCGGCGACCCGGTCGGTCCGCCACTGGTGCGGCGTGACGACCGCGTACGGCCCGACCGGGATCGCCGAGCCGGCCAGCACCAGCTTCATGTAGTGCTTGTCCATGCCGACCGCGCTGGCCAGCACGCCGGCGCCGACGTAGCGGGTGCCCATCATCTCGAACAGGCCCTGGATCGTGCCGTCCTCGCCGAACGGCCCGTGCAGCAGGGAGAACGCGACGTCGACCGGCCCGACCTTGGCCAGCGCGCTGCTCTCGTCGCGGACCGCCAACTCGCTGCCGGTGGTGCCGCGGACCAGCACCGCGTCGGCGGTGGACTCGGTCAGCTCCGGCAGCCGGTGATCGCTGACCTGGAGCGCCAGCACCGCGTCCGGCTCCATCACCAGCCAGCGGCCGGTCTTGGTGATGCCGACACCGATCACGTCGTACGCGTCCCGGTCGATCGCGCCCAGCACGCCCGCCGCCGTCAGGCAGGACACGTTGTGCTCGCTGCTGACGCCGCCGAAGACGACCGCAACCCGGGGTCGGGTCAGGACATCGCTCATCAGGTACTCCCTAGGCCGTTGACGCAGCCGACCCTACCCAAGTCGGTCCCGGTCGAGTCCACCCCGCGCCCCGGCCTCGGGCGTGTCCTTCCTAGTCTGTCGCCATGACCGAGAGCCAGCCACGCCTGCGCCCCGAGACCGTCGCCGTCACCGCCGGGCGCCCGCAGCGGGTTCCGGACGCTCCGTTGAATCCGCCGCTGATCCCGGCCGCGACGTACGTCGGCAGCCCGCGCACCGACGGCCCGGAAATCGGGTACGGGCGCTACGGCAACCCGGGCTGGCAGGCGCTGGAGCAGGCGATCGGGGAGCTGGAAGGTGGCCGCTGCCTGACCTTCGCCTCCGGGATGGCCGCGGCCGCCGCGATCCTGGACCTGTTCGGGCCCGGCACCGTCGTGGTGCGGCCGGCGCACTGCTACCTCGGCGTCGCCGCGGCGATGGAGCAGCGGGCGCTGCGCCACGGGTGGACGGTCCGGGAGGCCGATCTGACCGACACCGAGGCGTTCCTGGCCGCGGCGCGCAGCGCGGACCTGATCTGGCTCGAGTCGCCGACGAATCCGATGATGGAGGTCGCCGACCTGGCCGCGATCGCGGCCGGCCGGGACCCGCGCACCGTCCTGGTGGTCGACAACACGTTCGCCTCGCCGCTGCTGCAGCAGCCGCTGCGGGACGGTGCCGACCTGGTGCTGCACTCGGCGACCAAGATCATCTCCGGGCACTCGGACGCGCTGCTCGGCGCGGTCGTGGTGCGGGACCGCGACGACCATGATCATTTCGAGCGGCTGGAGGTGTCCCGCAAGCTCGGTGGTGCGATCCCGGGCACGTTGGAGACGTACCTGGTCCTGCGCGGGCTGCGGACGCTCCCGCTCCGGCAGGCGGCGGCCCAGGCGTCGGCGATGATCTTGGCGGAGCGGTTGGTCTCCCAGCCCGCGGTACGGAAGGTGCGCTACCCCGGTTTCGGCAGCCTGCTGTCGATCGAACTGGTCGACGCCGAGACGGCGGACCGGTTCGTGGCGGCGCTGCGACTCTGGGTGTTCGCGACCAGCCTCGGCGGCGTGGAGTCGATGCTGGAGCGCCGCCGCCGTTGGGCGGGCGAGCTGCCGACCGTACCGGAGGGCTTGATCAGGATGTCCGTCGGCGTCGAGCACGTCGAGGATCTCTGGGCCGATCTTGATCATGCCCTGCGCGGGCTGGGTTGATCGGGCGGATGGGCTGATCAGGACGCGCGGCTCCGGTCGCGCAGCCGACGCAGCGTCGCGGCACTGACCATTCGCCGCCGGATCTGATCGGCGCGGTCCGGTGCCGTCTCCTGATAGATCGCCAGCGCCTGGCGCAGGGCGTGCAGCGCGTCGGCCGAGCGGTCGGCCTCCTCGTAGAAGCCGGCCAGCCGGACCCAGGAATCGCCGGCGGCGCGGTGGAAGCCCGCGCTGTGGTACAGCTCGATGGCCCGGCTGAAGGTCGTCACCGCCAGGTCGAGGTCCCCCGTCGTCGCGTACGCCGCCGCGAGCGTGTCCACCAGATCACCGAGGCCGGCGTCGTCCCCTTCGCCCGAATAGGTCTCGACCGCCTCCAGGCAGTGCTGCAGCGCGGCCGCGCCGTTGCCGCGGGACAACTCGGATTCACCGACCGCGTTCAGCGCGAAGGCCACGCCGCGGGTGTACCCGGCCTTCCGGAACCAGTGCAGCGCCTCCCGGTTGTACGGCAGTTCGTCGGCCTTGTTGCCCGTCTTGGTGGAACGAACGTGACCGGCGGCGATCAGGACGACGCCCCGTTCCCGGGGCCGGTCCAGCGCGGCCGCAAGTTCTCCCGCGATCTCGGCCTCCCGCAGCGCGTCGTCCAGTCTGCCGAGATCGGCGTAGTTGTACATCAGGTAACTGCGCGCACCGAGTTCGGCCGTCGGATCGCCCATCCGCTGCGCCGCGGTCAGGGCCGCCCGGCTGAACGCGAGGTCGGGCAGCGGCGGCTGGATCGTGGCCAGATAGGTACGGATGGCCCAGACCAGGGCGTAGACCGCCAGGTCGGCCCCGAGCTCGATCCCGCGCCGCACGACCGCGGTCAGCACGGTGTGCTCGACCCGGCACCAGCGCAGCAGGTCGTTGTGGTCGAGCTCCTCCGGCGTGACGTCCGGCTCCGGCGGTGGCAGCTCGATCGGCGGCCGGGACGGCTCGTCCAGGGCCACCGATCGGGCGGCCGTGCGCAGATAATGATCAAGAACCCGCAGTTCGGCCTGCCGCCGTTCCGTCGCCCCGTCGACCCGGTCGGCCAGCTCCGCGGCATAGCGGCGCAGCAGGTCGTGCAACTGGTAGCGGCCGGGCTCGTACTCGGTGATCAGGCTGGCCGCGACGAGCCGGTCCAGCAGCCGGGCAACCTCGGCCGGCGGGCGCCCGGCCAGACTGGCCACCGCCCCACTCCCGATCTCGGGTCCCGGATGAACCCCGAGCAGTCGCAACAGGCGCGCCGCCTCGGCATCCAGCGTCGCGTACGACCACGAGAAGACCTGGCGCAGATCGCCGACCGCGGTGCCGGCATCGAGGGCGTCCAGCCCGCGCCGCGGATCGAACAGCGACTCGACCGCGCCGGCCAGGGACAACTGCGGCCGGCCGGACACCCGGGCCGCCGCGATCGCCAGCGCCAGCGGCAACCGGCCGCAGATCTCGATGATCTTGGCCGCGCTCTGCCGGTCGGCCGCGACCCGATCGGCACCGATCCGGCCGGCCAGCAGGTCCTCGCACTCCGCGTCCTCGAGCAACGTCAGCGGCAGCGTCCAGGCGCCCTCGGTCGCGATCAGGCCGGCGAGTTGATCACGGCTGGTGATCACCACGCAGCAGCCCGGGCCGGACGGCAGCAGCGGCCGGACCTGCTCGGCGTCCCGGGCGTTGTCCAGGATGATCAGCAGTTTCCGGTCGGCGGTGATCGTCCGGAACAGCGCAAGTTGATCATCGACGTCGGCCGGCAGGTCACCGTCCGGCACGCCCAGCCCGACCAGGTAGCCGCGGGCCACGTCGCCGACCGTCCGGACCTGACCGGACGGGTCGAATCCCTGCAGATTGACGTAGAGCTGACCGCCGGGGTAGTCGCCGGCGATCAGGTGCGCCCAGTGCACGGCAAGCGTCGTCTTGCCCATCCCGGCCGGCCCGGTGATCACCGCCAGCAAGGGCTCCGTGGCCCGCGGCCGCCCGGACAGCCTGGTCAGTTCCGCCAGCAGCGCGGCGCGGCCGACGAACCGGCCGACTCCGGCCGGCACCTGCCGGGGCACGGCGACCGGTCGCCGATCGACGGCCCGGTCCGGCCGGTCGGCCCGCAGGTCCTCGGCGCCGGCCAGGATCTTCCGGTGCAGCTCCTGGAGCGCCGGCGACGGGTCGATGCCGAGCTCGTCGGCCAGCAGCCGGCGCAGCTCCCCGTACCGCTCCAGCGCGACGGTCTGCCGGCCGGCCCGGTAGAGCGCCAGCAGCTCCAGCTCCCAAAGCCTTTCCCGCAAGGGATTCCGGGAGATCAAGGTGGCCGCCTCCCGGCCGACCTCCTCGTGGTGACCGAGCACAAGTTCCGCACTGAGCCACCACTCGGCGACGTCGAGCCGCGCCTCGTCCACCGACCGGGCCCGGTCCCGCACCGAGGGCAGATCGACGCCGGAGAAGGAATCTCCGCGCCACAGCTCCAGCGCCGCCCGCAGCTGTGTCGTGGCGCCCTGGTGGTCGCCCCGGTCCAGGGCCGCGCGACCGCCCTCGGCGAGTGCCTCGAACCGCTGCAGGTCGACGACCCCGGGCTCCAGTTCGAGCTGGTAGTTCCGGGCGTCCCGGCGCAGCCGTACCGCATCGGAGGCGATCGCCTTGCGGATCCGGTAGACGCAGGAGTGCAGGGCCGCGGTCGCCGCCGCCGGCTCGCTGTCCGGCCAGAGCTGTTCGATCAGGAAGTCCTGGCTGGCGGCGAACCCGGGCGCGGTGAGCAGGGTCGCCAGCAGCGCCTGCTGCTTGCCGACGAGCGACTCGACGCGCCGGCCGTCCCGCCAGAGCTCGACCTCACCCAGCACCCGGATCTGCACCGTGATCATGATTCTGCCCGCACGGACTAGTACCGCTCCGGTTTGGCCGATCGCGACATCAGCGCGGGAATCATCTCCTTGGCCGTGATCGTGCCGGCGATCACCGCGGCGACCTGGTCGACGATCGGCATCTCCACGCCGGAACGCCGGGCCAGGTCCTGAATCGACGCACAGGACTTGACGCCCTCGGCCACCTGCCGGGTCTCGCCGGAGATCTCCGCGACTGTCCGGCCCCAGCCGAGTTCCTCGCCGAAGGTACGGTTCCGGGACAGCGGCGAGGAGCAGGTCGCCACAAGATCACCGAGGCCGGCCAGTCCGGAGAACGTGTACGGGTCCGCGCCCAGGGCCACGCCGAGGCGGGCCGTCTCGGCCAGCCCGCGCGTGATCACCGACGCCGTCGCGTTAGCGCCGAAGCCCAGCCCGGCGGCCATCCCGACCGCCAGCGCGATCACGTTCTTGGTCGCGCCGGCCAGCTCGCAGCCGACCACGTCGTGGTTGGTGTAGGCGCGGAACCTGCTGGTGTGGCAGAGCTCCTGCAGCCGGATCGCGGTCTCCGGCGAGGTGCTCGCGACGACGCTCGCGGACGGCTGCCGTTCGGCGATCTCCCGGGCCAGGTTGGGGCCGGTGACAACGCCGATCCGGTCGGCACCGATCCCGCCGACCTCACTGATCACCTGGCTCATCCGGTAGCCGGTGCCGAGCTCGATACCCTTGGCCAGGCTGATCACCACGGCATCGGCCGGGATCCGCCAGCCCGCCATCGTGGCCCGCAACGACTGCGCGGGCACGGCGAGCACGACGTACTCGGCGTCCGCCATGGCCCGGTCCGGATCATGATCGGCGCGCAACGTGTCCGGCAGGTCGATCGTCGGGAAGTAGTCCGGGTTGCAGTGCTGGCTGTTGATCTTGGCGGCCAGCTCCGGGCGCCGGGCCCACAGGGTGACCTGCTGGCCGGCGTCGGAGAGCACCAGGGCGAACGCGGTTCCCCAGGAACCGGAGCCCATCACTGTCACCCGGGCGGTCATCGATCCTCGTTCCGGAGCGTCGAGACCAGCGCCGTGATCGACTCCATCATCCGGTCCGTCGCCTGCCGCAGCAGATCCGCGGTGAGAGGCCGGTCCCGAAGATCATCCAGCGGTACCGGATCCCCGGTGATCAACCGCAGCGTCTTCCGCGGCAGCAGTCGCGGCAGGTGGATCCGCTTGCCGTACATGATCTCCTGCGCGCCCCACTGCCCGATCGGGATCACCGGGCAACCGGTGGCGAGCGCGACCCGGGCAGCGCCGGTCTTGCCGGCCATCGGCCAGAGGTCGGGGTCCACGGTGATCGTTCCTTCCGGGTAGATGATCACGGACCGGCCGGATCGTACCGCGTCGATCGCGCGATCGAGCGCGTGTCCGGCCTGTTGCGTGCCGCGCTGCACGGGAATCTGGCCACATCGGGTGATCAACGCGCCGAACACCGGGACCCGGAACAGCGACTCCTTGGCCAGGAAGCGCGGCCAGCGGCCGGCATAGGCCACGAACTGACCGAGCGCCAGCGGATCGACGTTGGAGATGTGATTGGCGACGATCACCAGGCCGCCGGTGGGCGGCATCTTGTCGGCGCCACGCCAGTCCCGCCGGGTCAGCCGCCCGAAGGTCGCGTTCAACAGCCACACCGTACGCCGCAGCGCCGGCTCGCCGGGCTCGGCGACCCGGGCCACGATGTCCGGCAGGCGACGGGGATGCTCCACCAGTCACACCTTAGGGCGTGTGGTCGGACACGGGCTCAGGCATGCCGCTGGGACGACGGTGGCACCATGGCTGCCATGGAAGCACCTTCGGCGACGCTCCGCCCCGCGCCCGTCCTCGGCGCGGTGGTGGCGATCAAGCCTCTGGGCCTGGCGAAATCGCGGCTGACGACCCTGCCCGGTCCGCTCCGCCGCGACCTGGTCTGGGCCATGCTGCTGGACACGGTACGGGTCCTGTCCGGCGCCGCCCGGACCGTGATCGTCACCGCCGAACCGGACCTGCAGGCGCGGCTCGTTGATCACGGCCTGTCGGTCGACCTGGTCGCGGAGACGGAGCCGGGCGGGCTCAACCAGGCACTGCGCGCCGGTGAGGAATTCCTGCACCGGCAGGGAATCCGGAGGCTGTTCGCCTGTGTCGCGGACCTGCCGGCGCTGCGTCCGGAGACACTCCGCGCGGTGATCGACACCGCTGCCCGGCAGCCGCGCAGCTTCCTCCCCGACGCGGACGAGATCGGCACCACCATGCTGTTCGCCGACGGCGTGCCGCTCGACCCCCGGTTCGGTCCGGGCTCGGCGGCGGCGCACCGAGCCAGCGGCGCCGTCGCCCTGACCGATCCGCTGATCGGCCGCCCGGTACCGGACGCCCGGCTCGACGTCGACACCGAGGATGATCTTGCCGAGATCGCCGGCCTCGGCCTCGGCCCGGCCTCCCGCGCCGCCGTCAGCGCCTGGTCCCGCATCGCCTGACCCCCGTCCGCGACCCCCTGTGCCGACCCCACATCGCTGCCCGTCGGTTTTTCACGTTACGTGAAAAACTGGCGCTTCCCGCGAGTTACTTCTCAGGTAAAGCGACAGGAAAGTTGGTGAGGTGGGTCGGATGGGGCACGGGTGATCATCGGGTCGCGCCGTTGATCCGTGCCGCGGAACACCTTGCGGACATGAAAATCCGGGCCGACCAGTTGCAGTCGGCCCGGATTTCGATCTTCAGTGGTGCGTGGCTCAGCGCTTCGCGGTCTTCTTCGCCGCTGCCTTCTTCGCCGGAGCCTTCTTCGCCGGTGCGGCCTTCTTGGCCGGCGCCTTCACCGCTGCCTTCTTGGTCGCCGCCGTCTTGGCCGGTGCGGCCTTGGCGACGCGCTTCGCCGGAGCCGCCGTCTTCTTCGCGGCGGTCGCGGTGGCCGTCGTCTTCGCGGCGGCCTTCTTGGCGGTGGTCTTCGGCACCTTCTTGGCACCGGAGACGAACGCCTTCAGATCCGAGCCGGCACGGAACCGCGGGACCGCGGTGGCCTTGGCGCGCTTGCGCTCGCCGGTCCGCGGGTTGCGAACCATCCGAGCCGACCGGTGCACCTTTTCGAAGACGCCGAACCCGGTGATCGAAACCTTCTCGCCAGACGCCGTCTGGTACGTGATGGTCTGCACCACCGCGTTCAACGCCCGGGCCGCCTCAGCCTTGTTGCCCTCGTAATGAGTCGACAACGCCTCAATCAACTCAGCCTTGTTCACAGCTTCCCTTCTTACGAACACTTTCCAAGCCTTGTTGTAGGCCAATGGGCAGCCGTACCGTACGTCTGCAGGAATAACGCTAGGGAAGTCCACGCGTCCTGACAAACACCAACGCGGAGAAAACGCCGTGTCGCAAGAGAATCGGGCCGTTCGGCACCCTTTCCGGAGCTCAGCCGGCCGACTCGACCTTGGCGGGTAGTGTGGCCGGCTTGAACGACGGGCGCTTGCTCTCGTACCCGTCGATCAACTCCTCGTGCCGCAGGGTGAGGCCGATGTCGTCCAGCCCCTCCATCAGCCGCCAGCGCGTGTAGTCGTCGATCTCGAACGTGGTCTCGAAGCCGTCGCCCGTGATCTTGCGCTCGGCCAGGTCGACGGTGAGCTCACGGCTCGGGTCGGCCTCGACGTACTCCCACAGCTCCTCGATGATCTTCTGGTCGACCACCGCGATCAAGAGTCCGGCCTTGCCCGAGTTGCCGCGGAAGATGTCGCCGAACCGGGAGCCGATCACGACCTTGAAACCGTAGTTCTGCAACGCCCACACGGCATGCTCGCGAGACGACCCGGTGCCGAAGTCCGGTCCGGGGATCAGGATCGTCGCGCCGGCGTGCTCCGGCCGGTTGAGGACGAAGTCGGGATCGGCCCGCCAGGCCGCGAAGAGCCCGTCCTCGAAGCCGGTCTTGGTGACCCGCTTCAGGTAGACGGCCGGGATGATCTGGTC
Organism: Microlunatus parietis; assembly: GCF_013407955.1. Classification (GTDB taxonomy): domain Bacteria; phylum Actinomycetota; class Actinomycetes; order Propionibacteriales; family Propionibacteriaceae; genus Microlunatus; species Microlunatus parietis. Next base: position 741,708 of record NZ_JACCBU010000001.1, read on the forward strand.
GGTGTCGACGTTGCTGCGACGCAGCGGCAGCGCGGTACCGGTATGACTGCTGAACTTTTCCATGATCACGCGATTCCTTTGACGATCAGGCCGAGACGGCGGCCGGCAGATCGGCCGGCGCGGCCAGGGTTCCGGTGACGGCGGTCGCGGCGGCGACCGGCGGCGAGACCAGGTGGGTCCGGCCGCCCTTGCCCTGCCGTCCTTCGAAGTTCCGGTTGGAGGTCGAGGCCGCCCGCTCCCCCGGCGCCAGTTGATCGGGGTTCATGCCGAGGCACATGGAGCACCCGGCGGCCCGCCACTCGGCGCCGGCCTCCTTGAAGATCACGTCGAGGCCCTCGCCCTCGGCCTGCAGCCGTACCCGGGCGGACCCGGGCACCACCAGCATCCGTACCCCGTCGGCGATCTGGCGGCCCTTGATCACCTCGGCCGCGGCGCGCAGGTCCTCGATCCGGCCGTTCGTGCAGGAACCCAGGAAGACGGTGTCGACCTTGATCTCCCGCATCGGCGTGCCCGGCCGGAGATCCATGTATTCCAGGGCCTTCGTCGCCGCGATGCGGTCGTCGGAGTCCGGGAACACCTCGGGATCCGGTACGTCAGCCGACAGCGGGACGCCCTGGCCGGGGTTGGTGCCCCAGGTGACGAACGGCGTCAGCTGCGCCGCATCAAGATCGATCTCGGCGTCGAACGTCGCGTCCTCATCCGTCCGCAGCGTCTTCCAGTACTCCACCGCGGCGTCCCAGTCGGCGCCGGTCGGAGCGTGCGGACGGCCTTGCACATAGTCGAACGTGGTCTGGTCGGGTGCCACCAGGCCGGCCTTGGCGCCCCACTCGATGCTCATGTTGCAGATCGTCATCCGGCCCTCCATCGACATCTTCTCGATGGTGGAGCCGCGGTACTCGACGATGTAGCCCTGACCGCCGCCGGTGCCGACCTTGGCGATCAACGCCAGCACGACGTCCTTGGCGACGACGCCGGGGGGCAGGTCGCCGTTGATGTTGACGGCCATCGTCTTCGGCTTCGCCTGCGGCAGCGTCTGGGTGGCCAGTACGTGCTCGACCTCGGAGGTGCCGATGCCGAACGCGATCGCACCGAACGCACCGTGGGTCGAGGTGTGCGAATCGCCACAGACGACGGTCATCCCGGGCTGGGTCAGGCCCAGCTGCGGGCCGATGATGTGCACCACGCCCTGATCAAGATCACCCAGGCTGTGCAGCCGTACCCCGAAGTCGGCGGCGTTCTTGCGCAGCGTGTCGACCTGCGTCCGCGACACCGGGTCGGCGATCGGCTGGTCGATGTTGAGGGTCGGCGTGTTGTGATCTTCGGTGGCCAGGGTCAGATCGGGCCGGCGAACCGGTCGGCCCGCCTGGCGCAGGCCGTCGAACGCCTGGGGGCTGGTGACCTCGTGGACCAGGTGAAGGTCGATGTAGAGGAGGTCCGGTTCCCCGGCATGCGATCGGACGACGTGGTCGTCCCAGATCTTCTCGCTCAACGTCTTGCCCATTGGTCCACTTCCTCTGAAAAATGAAAAATGTCGTCGGAGATACTCGTCCCGCAACGAATCTCCAGGCTCTCGTCCTAGTTGCCGGAGCTACCTGTTGTCGACTTGCATTCCAGCATCCGAGACGGCAATATCAGGACATGGACAACTCTAGCGGTGTCGGGGTGCTGGACAAAGCCGCACTGGTGCTCAGTGCGTTGGAGACGGGACCGACAACCTTGGCCGGACTGGTCGCCGCCACCGGACTGGCCCGGCCCACAGCCCATCGGCTCGCCGTCGCTCTCGAACATCATCGACTGGTCAGCCGCGATCTGCAAGGACGCTTCATCCTCGGCCCTCGCCTTGCCGAACTCGCCTCCGCCGCCGGTGAGGACCGGCTGCTCGCCACCGCGGGACCGGTGCTGGCCCGGCTCCGTGACATCACCGGCGAATCCGCCCAGATGTTCCGCCGGCAAGGCGATTACCGGGTCTGCGTGGCCACCGCCGAGCGCACCTCGGGGCTCCGCGACACCGTCCCGGTCGGCACCCAGCTGACCATGAGCGCCGGCTCCGCGGCGCAGGTCCTGCTGGCCTGGGAAGAGCCGGACCGGATGCAGCGCGGCCTGCGCGGCTCCCGCTATTCGGCCGTGGCACTCGCCGCGGTACGTCGTCGCGGCTGGGCCCAGTCCGTCGGCGAGCGCGAACCCGGTGTGGCGTCGGTCTCGGCCCCGGTGCGGTCCCCGTCCGGCAAGGTCATTGCCGCGGTGAGCGTTTCGGGTCCGATCGAGCGCCTGTCCCGGCAGCCCGGCCGGCTGCACGCGCCGGCCGTGATCGCTGCCGCCGAGCGGCTCAGCGAGGTCCTGCGCCGCAGCGGCGACTGACCCGCGCGGGTGGTCTAACGGAGTTGGGTGTCGGGCCCGGTCATGATCACTAGCGTGACGGTCCATGAACCGGATTCTGTTCTGCTGCACGGCGGACAACGACCTGCTCCGAGCGCTGACCACCGATGATCACCGTCCACTCCGGTACGAGGAGCCGGCCGCGGCCCTGGACGCCGCCGCGGCCGGTGACACGGTGCTGGTGCTCGCCGACGGCTATCCGGAGCGGCGGACCGCCTTTCCGGCGGAGTTGATCACCGTCGCGGCCGAACGACAGGTGTCGGTGCTGGTCGAGTACCCGGCCGAGTTGCCCGGACTCGACGCCGAGCCGGAGACGGCGACGCTGGAGCGGTTGGTGATCACCGATCCCCGGCTCGGCCCTGAGTTGGGTCTGCTCGCCGTGCACGCCTGTCGCTATCTGCCGACTCGGCAGCCGGACACGTTGCTCTGGCTGGCCCGGGTGGCCGGGTTCGACACCGCCGTGTACGGGCTGCCGGAGACGGCCTGGTCGGCCCTCTACCGGTTGCCGGACGCACCGGTGCTGGTCGCCACCACCCAGCTGAGCCGCTTCGGCCGCGGCCGGTACGAGCCCCAGTCGGCCTGGATCGCCCTGTGGCAGGGAATCCTGCGCGTCCTGCAGCCGACCGTCGAGCCGCCGGCGATGATCATCCCGGGAGCGGTGTCGCCACGGTTCGGCCGCGACGACGTGCTGCCCGCCGACGCGGCCGCCGCGGCCGTGACGGCCTATCAGGACTGGCTGCGCCGGGCCGGCCTGCTGCTCGACCAAGATCAGGAACGCGCGGTGCGGGAGCTCATGATCACCGGCGAGGCGGTGCAGCGGGACCGGCTGCCGGCCGGCACCGGCGACGGCAGCCACGGGGTCGCGGAGGGTTTCGAGTCGACGATCCAGCCGGACGGCAGCCAGCGGATCCGGCTGCCGCTGCGGGCGGACTGCATCGCCGAGACCGCGATGGTGCTGGCCCTCGACGACCGCGGGTCGGACGGTCCGCGGACCGCGCGCAACCTGATCGACTACCTCCGCGGACCGTCCGGGTTGTGCGGCGGCGAGCGGTCCGATCCGGCGCGGCCCTCGTACGGACTGATCGGTTGGGGCGTCGGGACGCCCGCCTGGGAGATCGCGAACTACGGCGATGACAACGCCCGGGTCATCCTGGCCTGGCTGCTCGCCGACGCGACGCTCGCCGTACCGGACGGGCACCGCGAGTTGATCAGCGCCATCACCGCGAACTTCCGCACCACCGGCCGGACCGGCTTCCGCGGTGACCGGATCGATCAGCCGCAGCTCGCCGAGCACGGCTGGCAGCACTACTTCGACGGATCCTTGATCAATCCCAGTGCGCACTTCGAGGCGTACCTGTGGGCCTGTTACCAGTGGGCCTACGCCGCGACCGGCTATCGGCCGTTCCTGGACCGGACCCGGACCGCCCTGATCACCATGATGGAACGCTTCCCGGGCGGCTGGCGGCGCAACGACGTCACCGAGCTGGCCCGGATCCTGCTGCCGCTGGCCTGGCAGCTCCGGGTCGAGCCGTCGGACCGGTTCCGCGGCTGGCTGTCCGACGTGATCGACGCCCTGCTCAGCCGCCAGGACGCGAGCGGCGGGATCGGTGAGGTCGAGGCGGGCGGCATCGATCTGTTCCAGGTCGCGCGCAGCAACGAGGAGTACGGCACCACCGAGGAGCCGATCATCTTCGCGACCGGCGACCCCGCCTCCGACCAGCTCTACTCCTCCGGCTTCGCCCTGCTCGGCCTGTACGAGGCGGCCGGCGTCCTCGATGATCATCGAGTGACCGATGCCGCCGACCGGCTGGCGGACTATCTGATCAGGATCCAACTTCGCAGCGACCGGCCGGAGCTGGACGGGAGCTGGTTCCGCTCCTTCGACTTCCGCCGCTGGGCCTACTGGGGCAGTTCCGGCGACGCCGGCTGGGGCGCCTGGTGCCTCGAGCTCGGCTGGGCGCCGGCCTGGGGCGTCACCGCCCTTGCCCTGCGCGACCGCGGCAGCACCCTCTGGGACGAGCTGGCCAAGGTCCGGCCCGACCCGGCCGAGGCGCAGGACGTGATCAACTCGATGATCCCGGTCACCGTCGGGACTGAGTGATCGACCGGCTCAGCTGGCGAAGGTGCCCAGGCGGTCCACGAAGCGGCGGGTGGTCAGGACCGGGTTCGTGATCGCGCTGCCGACGACGACCGCGTAGGCGCCGGCGGCCAGGGCAGCCAGGGCCTCGGACTCGTCCCGGATCCGGCCCTCGGCGATCACCGGGCAGTCGACGGCGGCGGCCAGGGCAGTGACCAGGCCGAGGTCGGGGCCGGGACCGCCGTCGCCGGTGCCGGTGTAGCCCGACAGCGTGGTGGCCACGACGTCCGCGCCGGCCCGCCGGGCCGCCATCCCGGCCTCGACGGTGTCGACGTCGGCCATGATCGGCACCTGGGTCTCGGCCTTGATCATCGCGAGCTGGTCCGCCAGCGAGCTGCCGTCCGGCCGCGGCCGCTGGGTCCCGTCCAGGGCGATGATCGTCGCCCCCGCGTCGACGATCTCCAGTGCCGCCTGGACACTCGGGGTGATGAAGACGCCCGCAGGGTCGCCGAGCTTGTTGATCCCGATCAGCGGCAGGTCGACCCGCGAGCTGATCATGGCGACGTCCGCCGTCCCGTTGGCGCGCAACCCGGCCGCGCCGCCCAGCTCCGCCGACTCGGCCATCAGCGCCATGATCATCGACTCGCGCAACGGCGAACCGGTGGTCGCCTGGCAGGAGACGATCAGCCCGTGCTGCGGAATCTGTTCGGTGAACGTCGCGGTCATCACGATCCCTTCCGAAAGTGGCCCAGCGAAGCATGCAGGCCCGGCGAGTCTCCGGCGAGCAGCACCGTGCCGTCCAGTACGGTCCCGTCGGCCGGGACCACCCGCCAGTCGGCCAGGTCGAGCGCGGCCCGGAACGGCTGGGCCAGCGCATCGCTCGCGAACATCCCACCGACACAGGCGATCCGGCGGTCCTCGGCGGCCGGTTCGATCAGGGCGGCGCAGGCTCGCACGGTCGCGGCCAGGTCCGCCGCCGCCTGCCCGACCAGCCGGGCCGCGACCTGATCGCCGGCCTGGGCGGAGTCGATCACCGGCCGGGCGAACGCGGCGACGAGCTTGACCCGATCCGGCAGCCAGCACAGCCGGCGGAGGGAGGCGCCGAGGTCGTCGCCGAGGTCGAGGTCGTCCAGGAGGTGGCGCCGCGCCGCCTCGTACAGGGCCGACGCCGCTTCCCGTCGTTCCTGGTGCCAGACCGCCTGGCGCAGGCCGGCCCGGCCGAGGTCGTACGCACTCCCGGCGTCACCGACCAGGTGACCGACGCCGTCGACGCGGGCCGCCCGGCCGGCGCTGTCGACACCGAGGCAGACGGTGCCGGTCCCGGCCGCCACGACGACGCCGGCCCGCCCCGACAGTGCCCCGGCATGCGCCGTCACCGCGTCCGGGAACAACCGCACCTCGCTCACCACCGGCAGCTCGGCCAAGATCAACTTCGCTACCGCATCCAGTCCCTCCGCCGGCTCGGGCAACCCAGTGTGGCCGATCGCCAGCACGACCGGCACGTCGTCGATCATGGAGCCGGCGAACGCCGCGAGGATCGGCCGCACGGCACCGAAGGCGGCCGCGACCGGGTCCGCCGCCGGGTCGTGGAAGCCGGGCGCGGTGATCACCTCCGACGTCCAGGAGGTACGCACGCGTACCGTCGTCTGGCCGACGTCGATCGCCATCCAGCGCCTCACGCCCGCCTCCTCGGCCTCGGTCCGGCAACGGCCCTGCCAACGGGAACGAAGCTAGGTGGCCGGGACGGTCCCGGCCAGGGACTCCGGCGATCCGGATTAGACCAGCTGACCATGTTGATCATCGGGCCTCAACGCGCGTTCGGCCGGGCCCGCCGCGGGCCCAGATCGCCGCGGGAGAACGAACTGCTGAGCCGATACCGGTCACCGCGGAACAGGCTGCGGCCGATCTCCACCACCCGGCCGGTCTGGTCCAGTCCGAACCCGCGGAGCTGAATGCATGGCTGGCTCACCGGGATGGTCAGCAGTTCCGCACTGCGGGCGTCCGGCATCACGGCCTCGAGATCGACCGTCGCCCCGTTGATCTTGACGCCGTACCGCCGCTCCAACGACTCGTACAGCGAACCGGTCAGGTCCTCCTCGGTCAGGTCCGGCACCGCGTCGGCCACCAGCGTGCAGTGCTGCAGCGCCATCGGAACCCCGTCGGCCAGCCGCAGCCGGGTGTAGAAGTAGGCGAAGTCGTTGACCGGGATCCTCAGCTGGCGGGCGACGTTGCGGTCGGCCCGGCCCTTCCGGAACGCGATCACCCGGGTCCCGGGCGTGAGGCCGCGCCGCCGGGTGTCCTCGGAGAACGACGACACGGCCAGCCTGCCGGCCACCTTCGGCCGCGCCGTGAACACGCCGCGCCCGTGCTGCCGGACGATCAGGCCGTCGAAGGCAAGATCATCCATGGCCCGGCGCAGCGTCATCCGCGCGACCTGGAACCGGGCCGCCAAGATCCGTTCCGAGGGCAGCGCCGTACCCTCCTCGGTCTGGTCGATCAGGTTTAGCAGCTGGGTCCGGACCAGGTCGACCTTCGAGGTCACCGCCTCCTGCGTCACGTTCGCTCCTTCGGGTCCCACGACGAGCTGTGCTGAACCAGTCTGCACCGAGTCGGGCGGAAACAGGTAACGACTGGTCTAACCAGGGCGGTTGTGGCGGCACCTGCGCCCGTTCGACGATGACTGCGTCGGCTCAGTGCGACATCCTGCGCGACGACCCAAGGAGCGTGTGTCCGTGATCAGCGAAACCGGCCCCGAACTGGGCCGGCTCGGGGCGCGAGCCGCGGTGCCGGATCGGGCCGCCGCAACGTCCGGGCGGGTCCGACGTCGGCGCTGGCTGCTGGCCCGGCGGCACTGGCGCATGTATGCCTTCGTCCTGCCCGGATTGATCTTCTTCGTGATCTTCGCCTACGTGCCGATGCTGGGCAACGTCGCGGCGTTCCAGGACTACTCCCCGTTCCTCGGCTTCGCCAACAGCCCCTGGGTCGGGTTGGAGAACTTCCGGCGGTTGATCACCGACCCGGACGTCGGACACGCGGTGATCAACACGTTGCAGTTGTCGCTGTTGCAGATCATCTTCGCCTTCCCGGCGCCGATCGCGCTGGCCCTGCTGCTGAACTCCTTGATCAGCACGCGGGTGAAGCGGTGGCTGCAGTCGATCGTCTATCTGCCGCACTTCATCTCCTGGGTGATCGTGATCTCGATCTGGCAGCAGATCCTCGGCGGCACCGGGATCGTCACCGACGTGCTGAGCCGGGTCGGCATCGAGCACGTCAATCTGATGAGCAACCCGGAGACGTTCCACCTGCTGGTCACCTCGCAGGTGATCTGGAAGGACTCGGGCTGGGGCACGATCATCTTCTTCGCCGCCCTCACCACCATCCCGACCGAGCTGTACGAGAGCGCGGCGGTGGACGGTGCCGGCGCCTGGCGGCGGATCGTGCACGTCACCCTGCCCGGGCTGCTGCCGGTCATCCTGCTGCTGTTGATCTTGCGCCTCGGTGACGTGCTGACCGTCGGCTTCGAGCAGATCTACCTGCAGTACAACACGGTCGGAGCGGCGGCGGCCGAGGTGCTGGACACGTTCGTCTACTTCCGCGGGGTGGTCGGCAGCGACTGGGGCTTCTCCACGGCGGTCGGCCTGGTCAAGGGCGTCGTCGGCACGCTGCTCGTCCTCGGCGCGAACGCCCTGTCCAAGCGGTTCGGCGCGGAGGGACTGTTCTGATGGCGACTCTCTCGAGTGCGACAGGACGGCGGCCACGGGTCCGGGAGACCCGGCCGATCTGGGTCGGCAAGCCGTCGCCGCCGGTCCAGGCGCTCAAGATCATCGTCATCGTGCTGATCACGGTGCTGATGCTCTACCCGTTCCTCAACGTGATCGCCGTGTCGCTCGCCGACTCGGCCGAGGTCGGATTCGGCGGCCTGCTGCCGGAGCGGTTCAGTCTGGAGGCGTACACCTCGATCCTCCGCGGCGGCATCGTCACCCGGGCCCTGCTGGTGTCGATCGGCGTGACGCTCGTCGGCACCGCCTGCTCGATGGTCTGCACGTCGATGATGGCGTACGGGCTGACCCGGACCGCCGACCTGCCGGGGATGCGGGTGATCTTGTATCTGGCACTCTTCACCATGCTGTTCGGGGCCGGGATGATCCCGAACTTCCTGTTGATCAAGAGCCTCGGCCTGCTGGACAGTTACGCCGCGATGATCCTGCCCGGCCTGATCAGCGCGTTCAACCTGGTGGTGTTGCGGAACTTCTATCTGCAGCTGCCCCGGGAACTGATCGAGGCGGCCCGGATCGACGGCTGCAACGACCGGCAGATCTTCACCAGCATCGTGCTGCCGCTGTCCAAGGCGGTCAGCGCAGTGATCGCCCTGTTCTACGCGGTGGGCTACTGGAACACGTTCTTCACCGCGCTCCTCTACATCAACGACGCCACCAAGTGGCCGATCCAGTTGGTCCTCAATCTCTATGTGGTGCAGGGATCCCCGATGCCGCAGATCGAGGACCCGAACCACACCCCACCGCAGCCGGAGTCGGTACAGATGGCCGTCGTCGCCCTCGCCGTGCTGCCGATCCTGCTCGTCTATCCCTTCCTGCAGAAGTACTTCACCAAGGGCGTGCTGACCGGTGCGATCAAGGGCTGATCGCCGGCGCACGCAGAGAGGTCGACTTGTCATGAGTGATCATGGAATTCCCGCCCTGACCGAGGGCCCGCTGGGCCGGCGCCGCCTGCTCCGGGCCGGGATCGGCGCATCGCTGGCGGTGGCCGGCGCCGGCTGCTCGGCGATCACCGGCGAGGGTGCCGGTGCGCCGCCGGTCGCGTCCGGCGGGCCCGCCGAAGTGCCGAAGCACATCCCGGCGCCGCCGGTGGAGGGCGAGATCCGAAGCAAGGTGCCCGGCCTGCCGAACGCCTACGCCAAGGTGCCGGACCCGCTGCGGGTGTCCTGGCCGGAGAAGCCCGGCGACGGCACCTCGATGTCGATGTTCTCGATCATCTGGTCGCCGCCGCCTCCCCCGGTCGGCCAGAATCCCTTCTGGGCGGACCTGAACGACCGGCTCGGGATGGACCTGAGGAAGGTGTGGGGTCCGTCGGATGCCTACGAGTCGAAACTGGCCACGCTGCTCGCCGGCGGCGACCTGCCGGACGTGACCGGGCTGCTGCCGAACCCGATCGGTGACAAGGCGCTGAAGCAGGGCGCCTTCGCCGATCTGACCGACCACCTCGCCGGCGACAAGATGCAGAACTATCCCAACCTGGCAGCCAACATCCCGGTGGCGGCCTGGCAGAACACCATGATCAACGGCCGGGTGATGGGCGTGGCGAACCCGGTGCCCGCCGTGGACACGGTCTTCATCTTCCGCGGCGACTGGGCCGAGAAGATCGGATTGGCCGGACCGCCGGCCAACGCCGAGGAGTTCCGGGAGTTCCTGATCAACATCCCGAAGGCGATCCCGCCGCAGAACGGTCAGACCCCGTACGGCATCGGCGCCTTCCCCGGGTCGATCATGCCGTTCATCCTCTCGATGTTCCGGGTCGGCCCGGACTGGCAGGTCACCGACGGCGGGCTGGTCGCCCGGGTCGACACCCCCGAGTACGAGCAGGCCATCACCTGGTGTCGCGACCTCTGGCAGGCCGGCGGCTACCATCCGGACGCGCTGGCCCTGAACGCGCAGGAGATCAAGGTCCTCGGCATGTTCACCTCGAGTCAGATCGGGATCGCCAAGGGCGGCATCGGGTACGCCTTCGCCGCGACCTCCGAGGGCCGGCAGATGATCGTCAAGCATCCGGGCACGATCCCGCTGCTGCCGCCCGGCCACGACGGCGGCCAGGGAAAGTGGGTCAAGACGACCGGCTGGTTCTCCCGCGCCGCGATCTCCGCCAAGGCCGCCGAGAAGCCGGGCCGGATCGAGACGATCCTGCGCTGCCTCGACTACCTGGCCGCCGGCTTCGGCACCAAGGAATACATGATCAACCGGTTCGGCATTGAGGGCCGGCACTGGAACTACAACGACGATCACGAGCCGACGTCGGTCGACGACCCGACCCTGCAGGCCGAGCTGACCGGTCTCACCGGCTACCCGCATGCGTACTACTACCCGGGAACGCCGACCGGGTATTCCGACGCGCTCGCCTATGCCGAGGCGCTGGCCGCCGACGGCTTCGACAACCCGGTGGCCAGCCTGCCGTCCGAGGTCGGTGATCGGCTCGGCGGCGTGCTGGAGAAGATCACCGACGACTACATCAACCAGATCGTCTCCGGCCGCCGGCCGCTGTCGGACTTCGAGGCGTTCAAGACCGAGTGGCATCGGCGCGGCGGTGATCAGATCAAGGCAGACCTGGAGCAGCAGCTCGCCACCCGCTGACCTCCCCATGCCGACTTGAGGGTGATCGGCGTCGGCGCTGTAGAGCCATCGGGCTGCGCGGCATTAGATTGATGGCCGACGACCTTGACTCCAATGGAGGAGACACGATGGCGGGACTCAGTAGACGAGCATTCATGGCATGGCTTTCCACGAGTGGGCTGGCACTCACGGGAATCGCGGCGGCGCCGGCGGCATTCGCCGAGGGAAAGGGCGACGTGCTCGTCCTGGTCGGCGGCACCCTCATCGATGGCACCGGGAAGAAGCCGCTCAGCCGGGCCACGATCGTCATCGTCGGCGACCGGATCATCGCCGTTGGTGGTCAGTCACGTCACGAATTTCCAGCCGGTGTCAAGGTCGTGGACGTACGGGGCAAGTACGTGCTGCCCGGCCTGTGGGACATGCACGCTCACACTGAGAACTACCCGAAGCTCCTGCTCCCGTTGTTCATCGCGAACGGAGTCACGGCGGTCCGCGAAATGATGGGGTTTCCCCACCTCAGCGGGATGCGCGACCAGATCGAGGCCGGCCAGATCCTCGGCCCCCGCATGATCATCGGGAGCAAGCTGATGGACGGCCCGATCGCACAAGCCGCGTTCCCGGGCGCGAGCCTTGTCGTCAAGACGCCGGAGGAGGCGCGCGCCGCCGTACGCGAGGCCAAGGAGACCGGGGCCGACTTCGTCAAGCACTGGTCGCTCATGTCGCCCGAGCTGTTCGAGGTCATCGCCCGCGAGGCGCGCCGTCAGGGCCTACCGTTCTCCGGCCACGTGCCCGACAAGGTCTCCCTCTCCCGGGCGGCCGAGCTGGGAATCCGGACGCAGGAGCACCTGCACGGCATCCCGATCGACACTTCGGCGATGGCGGACGAGTACCGCACACTCATCGCGAACAGGCCCGTCGACCCCGCCAATCCCTACGAGTCGTACTTCTTCGTCCGCAACCTCGAAATGGAGGCGATCAAGTCCTACGACGAGCGTCGTGCGGAGCGGCTCTACGCCACCCTGCGCCGCCACAACACGTTCCTCACGCCGACCCTCACCGTGCACCGGTTCTTCAATCTTCCGCCCGAGGTCCACCAGGACGACCCGCGCGCGAAGTACCTGCCGCCTTGGCTGATCGAGCGTTGGAACGACTCGCTCGGCCCGCCGTGGAGCCCGGAGCAGACGGCGACCCGTCAGGCGTACCACGAGGAAACCCTCCGACTGGTGGGCAAGCTCGCCGAGGCCGAGCTCCCGTTGATCGCCGGCACCGATGGCGGCACGTTGGTGGCGTACATCTTCGCCGGGTTCGGCGTCCACGACGAGCTCGGCTGGCTCGTCGACGGCGGACTCACTCCCATGCAGGCGATCCTCGCGGCGACACGCGACGCGGCCCGGGCAGTCGATCTCGGCCATCTGAGCGGGACGGTGCGGCCGGGCAAGTGGGCCGACCTCCTCGTCGTCGACGCCGACCCGCTGGCGAACATCCGCAACACCCAGAAGATCCACGCGGTGATCACGCGCGGCAAGCTGATCACTCGGGCAGAACGAGAGAAGATGCTCGCCGATGTCGAGGCCGAGGCGAAGGTGACTCCGCCGCCGGCCGCGGAGACCGTCGTCGCCCGCTGCTGCGGTATCAGGTCCGACCGCAACTGACGCCGATCCGGTGGGTGATGAACAACTCTTGGGCCCGGGTTTCGATGGCTTTCGGGCAGTAGGTGGTACGGGTCCAGGCGACCGCGTCGGCGGCCGGGTGTCCGGTCAGGACGGCCAGAGCAGCGAGGGCGGTGCCGGTGCGTCCGTGGCCGCCGAGGCAGCCGAGCTCGACCCGCTCCCCCGCCCGCGCCCGGTCCAGCACCCGGCGCAGGCTTGTGATCATGGCTTCCTGATCCGTGGGGAGGCCGAAGTCGGGCCAGTCGAGATGATCATGCGGCCACGGCGGCTGCCAGGCCCGGTCCAGGTAGACGCCGTAGTCGGGCCGCCGGTCCCGGGCGTACGGATCCGTCACGTCGAAGGACACCGCGGTCACCCGGGTCGCGTCGGGCAGCTCGACGATGTCGCGATGCCGATGCACCTCGTGCCGCTGATGATCATGGCCCGGAGCGGAACACCGGGCCGGACCGCCCACCGGCCAGAACGTCCGGCACTGCGGACAGACGACGACCTGACTGACCTGCACCAGCTCCACCTCCCGAAAACCCTTGTCGCGGCCGGCCTGTCAGTAGGGCAGGTAGTAGCTGAGCACGTCGGCGGTGAGCGGCGGGAAGATCGCGCCGTAGAACTCCGCGTCGGCAGCGTACACATCCGGCCTCAGCCGGGTCAGGCCGTCGAGCCCGCGTGGTCCGAACAGCAGCGCCCCGAGCTGGTCCGGCGCAACGCCGACCGCACCGGCAACACCGGGGCTCTGCATCGGACCGCCGGTGATCACCGGGCCCAGGCCGTCGTCGCCGGTCGGCAGCCGGTAGTGCGCACCGAAGGTGGAGATCACCAGGTCCCGGCCGCCGGCGTCCAGTCCGGCACCGGCCAACCGCCGCCAGAACAACGGCCGCAGCCGGTCCAACAGGGCAGCCGCGTCGGGGATCCGGACGTAGTACTCCTCGGCCCGCTGGGGCGCTTCGTGATCAAGGTGAGGCCGCCAGGCCGTCGCGGCCAGGGTGCCCGGCCGTTCCACCACGCGCAATGCCGCGTCGGGATCCAGGCCGGCGACGCCGCGCAGCAGGTCCAGCGCCGCCGGTTCGTCGTCCGCGGCGGCCTCGGCGAGCAATAGCTCGTCGTCGCCGCGCCGGACCCGGCCCCCGGCGGCCAGGTTGCCGGCCCGCTCCAGCACCCAGAGTTCGCTGGCGTCCTGGTGCAGCAGCCAGCGCCAGCGGGCCGCCGGATGGGGCACGGCAAGATCGAAGCCGGCCTGGCTGCGCTGCTGTAGTGCGGCCAGGCCGGGCAGGTCCTCTTCGCGGGCCGGCCGGAAGCCTGCCCCGACGGGCCCGGTCGGCGCCTGGGCCGGTCGGGCGGGGTTGATGTCGATCGCGTACTCGTACCCGAAGAGCCGGTAGAAGTACGGGATCCCGATCATGATCTGCAGCAGTTGACCGCGGGCGGCGGACCGGCGGTGGGCCCAGGCCATCAGGGCGCGGACCAGGCCACGTCCCTCGTACGCCCGGTCGGTGGCGACCAGCTCGACCTGGCCGGCCGGCAGCAGCACGTCGCCGACCCGGATCACCTCGTCGAGCAGCGTCGCCGTCGAGACCACCCGCTCGCCGTCGACGACCACGGCACAGGCCGGCCAGCCGAGATCGGGGTCCTGGACGACCAGCCGATGATCAAGGGCATCGCCCGGCTCTCCGCGATCGGTGAGCAGCGCGCCGATCTGATCCAGCTCGGCGGCCCGGGCCTGCCGCAGCACCAGGCCGTCGGCGAGCGGGACAAGATCATCGGCGGCCGTCGGGTCGGTCATGTCCGCACTATGACACCCCGCTGACGGCGGTTCCAGCGATTTCGTACGTCAGCGCTGGATGGACTCCAGGTGCAGCATCCGGGCCAGGTTCTTGTCCAGTTCGTCGTCGGAGAAGATCTTCTTCCAGTCCTCCTTGATGATCGTCTCCTGGCCGTAGTCCATGGCGATCAGGCAGGCGTCGCTGAACGGGTTGTCGCCGCGCAGCCCGTTGGCCAGCGCCACCTGGGTGTGGCCAAGCAGCATCGCGCGAGCGGCCGGTTCCGGCACGCCCATCGTGTGGACGGCCTCCTCCAGCGCCTCGTTCAGCAGCCGGCCGATCATGCAGGCCACGGTCTCGACCAGCGTCGGCTCCAGCTGGGCCAACTGCTTGACGGTCACCCAGTGCACGTCGATCACCGGCGCGTAGATCGCCCGGATCACGGTCTCCAAGATCGACTTCTGGGCCGGGTCGTCGGACTCGATCGCCGCCACCGCGTCCTGCGGCGCGGCGATCCCGCCGAACGTGTCGGCCCACTCCTCCTTGCTGGTCCGCTCCAGGAACACCGACGGATGGCAGGGATGCGCGACGCCCATGATCACGTCGTCCCGGGTGGTCAGCAGCCCGGCGTACGCGGCGGCCGGATCGAGGGTGAGCACGATCGCCCCGGGCTCGGCGAGCGGCACCAGCTCCTCGGTCACCGGGCCGAGGGCCAGGTCCGGCACCGCCAGCACGATCACCTGCGCGCCCTTGACGGCCTCGGCGGAGTCCACGACCTCGCGACCGGCGTCGGTCACCCGGTCCCGGCCGGCCGGCGAGGTCTCGGCGTAGCGGACGGCATGAGCGGTGCGCTGCAGGTTGTTCGAGATCCGCATGCCCATCTTGCCGCCGGCTCCGATCACGGCGATGGTCAGTTGCTCGGTCATGTCAGGTGCTCCTTCATTCTGGTGATCGTCTGATCGGTCCATTCGCCTTCCAGCCGGGCGGTTTCGGCGTAGTCGCCGCGCCAGGTCAGCCAGTGCTCGGTGATCATGGTGATGCCGCGGCCGACCGGGTCGACCGTGGCCAGCAGGTGATCGAGATCGAGCAGCCCGGTGCCGAGCGGCACGCCCTCCAGCGTGAAGCCGATCCAGCCGCCGGTCCGGGTGAAGGCGAAGTCCTTGACGTGCACGTTCTTCGTGTACGGCGCACAGCGCTCGACCACGTCGCGCGGATGCTCCAGGGCGGCCACGTTGTTGGCCGGGTCCAGGCAGATCCCGAGCGCAGGGTCGGCCACGTTCTCGATCAGGGCGACCAGGTCGGTGGACGGCAGCTGCTCGTACGTCTCGAGGGCGAGGACGATCCCGGCCTCGGCGAACCGCGGCAGTACCTGGCGCAGGCCGGCCTCGACCTCGGCCAACCCGGCGTCCCGGTCGGCCGGCAGCACCATGCTGCGGACCAGCCGCGCGTTCAAGATCACGGCCAGCTCGGCGAACCGCGTCAGGTGATCGACGGCGACGCCCTTGGTGCCGAGTTCGAGCTCGACCCCGCAGTCGTCCGCGACCGCCCTGGTCGCGCGCAACTCGGCCTCGGTGAAGTCCAGCAGCGGCGCGTAGTCGCAGATCTGGAACAGGTCGAGGCCGGCGTCCCAGGTCTGGCGCAGCTCGTCGGCCAGCGTCAGCGGCTCCGGCGCACGCTCCGAATGCCGCCAGAAGTACGCGTAGCTGCCGAGACCCAGCCTGCCGTTCACCGAGCGTCCTCCTTGATCACCAGTGCCGCCGCCTCGTCGAGCACGGTGGCCAGCGCGGCCGGGTCGTGCGCGAACCGGCCCAGGAACAGGCCGTCGACGGTCCCCTCGAGCCGGCCGAGCAGGCCCGGCCCGGCGGCGCCGCCGTAGATCACCGAAGCCGTGTCACGGCCGCTGCCGCGCAGGGCGGCACAGACGGCCCGGATGTGCTCGTCCGGTGCCGGCTGCGGCGCCCCGATGGCCCAGACCGGCTCGTACGCGATGATCACCCGGCCGGCCGGCGCCTCGGCCAGCGCGGCATCGAGTTGATCATGGACGATGCCGATCGCCGCGTCCGCGTCGACCCGGTCCGGTTCGCCGACGCAGAGCACCGGGACCAGGCCGTGCCGCAGGGCGGCGGCGGTCTTGAGCTTGATCACCTCGTCGGTCTCGCCGAACAGCCGGCGCCGCTCGGCGTGCCCGACCTCGACGTACCGGACGCCGAGTTCGGCCAGCTCGACCGCCGACACCTCGCCCGTATAAGCGCCGGAGTCGGCCCAGTGCAGGTCCTGGGCGCCCACCGCCACCGGAGCCCCGTCGATCGCCGTGATCGCGGGCGCCAGCGCCGGGAACGTGGGCAGCACGAACAACTCCACCCGCTCCGGCACGATGCCCGGCCGCTGTGCCGCGACCCGCGCGACGTCGCGGCACCAGGCGAGCGTCCGGGCGTGCCCGAAGTACATCTTCAGGCTCACGCCGATGGTGATCTTGTGCTGACTCATCCGCCGACGGCACCGTCCAGGACGTCGCCGACGGCGACGACGATCAGGGCGAACGAGTGCGCACCCGGGTCCGGCGTGCCGAGGCTCTTCTCGGCATGCGGCCGCGCCCTTCCCTTGCGGGGAAGCAGATCCGACGTCGCCGCGGCGGCCTTGGTCGCGGAGTCCGCCGCGCGGCGCCAGGCCTCGACCAGGTCGGCACCCTCACCGAGGGCAGCGGCCAGGGTGTCCGCGAACGGAACCAGCGCGTCGACCATGGTCTTGTCGCCGACCTCGGCCTTGCCGTAGTTGATCACTCCGTCGCGGGCCGCCGCGACGCCTTCCACCACCGCAGCCGAGAAGGCCGGGTCGGCATCGCCGAGCCGCTCCCCCAGCGCCCGTAGTGCGACACCCCAGAGCGCGCCCGAGGTGCCGCCGGCCCGGTCGGCCCAGGCGTCCGCGGCCTTGATCAACAGCGTCCCGGCGCCCGCGCCGGCGGCCAGCGCTTCCGCCGCGGCAGCCCGGCCGGCCCGGGCCCCGCGCTGCATGCCGATCCCATGATCACCGTCGCCCGCGATCGCGTCCAGCCGGCCCAGTTCGTCCACGGAGCGGTCGAGGGTGTCCTGGATCGCCGCCAGCGCCGCATCGATGATCACCGCGGCCGCGCGGGACTCGTCACTGGCCGGCGGGACGTCTGCGTCGGCGGCGGCGTCGAGCGTCGCCTGGTCCACCGCCGCGGCCGCCGTCACGGAACCCTTCCGGTACGCCGGAGTGTCGGCCGGGGCCAGCCACAGCGCCTCGAGCTCGTCGTCCAGCCAGAACAGGGTCAGCGAGGCGCCGGCCATGTCGAGGCTGGTGCAGAACTCGCCGACCTCCGGCTCGACGATCACCGCGCCCGCGTCCTCGAGCAGTTGGGCGACCCGCCGGTAGACGACGTACAGCTCCTCGTACTTCACCGAACCGAGCCCGTTCAAGATCGGCACCACGCGCGCGCCGGCCGGAGTCGGCACGCCGTCCGGCAGTTCCCGCAGCAGGTTGCCTACCAGCAGTTCGGCCAATTCGTCGGCGGTCGGCACGTCCGTCTCGGACAGGCCCGGTTCGCCGTGGATGCCGAGGCCGACGGCCATCTTGCCGGCCGGCACCTCGAATAGCGGCGCCCCCGCACCGGGCAGCGTGCATCCCCCGAACGCCACGCCCATCGAACGGGTCCGGTCGTTGGCCAGCCGGGCCAGCCGGACCACCTCGGCCAGCTCGCGGCCCTCCTCGGCGGCGGCCGCGGCGATCTTGAACACGCACAGGTTGCCGGCCACGCCACGGCGGCGATCCCGTTCCGCCGGGCCGGCGCTGGAGATGTCGTCGGTCGTCGTGACGGTCTCGCAGGCGATCCCCTCGGCCCGGAGGCGATCTTGGGCCGCGTCGAAGTTGAGCACGTCGCCCGCATAGTTGCCGTACGTGAGCAGCACACCGCCGCCGGTCTCGGCGGCCTTCGCCACCGAGTAGACCTGGCCGGCCGACGGCGACGCGAAGATGTTGCCGAGCGCGGCGCCGTGGGCGAGGCCCTGGCCGACCAGCCCGCCGAAGGCCGGGTAGTGGCCGGAGCCGCCGCCGATGATCACTGCCACTTGGCCGGGCGGGACGGCGGTCGCGCGCACCACACCGCCGGACACGGCGCGGACGGTGCGCCGATTGGCGGCGACGAAGCCCTCGGCGAACTCGTCGGCGAACGCGGTGGGGTCGTTGAACAGTCGGGTCATCTGGCCTCCTCGTCAGGGTTCAGGGCGACGCTACCCCGCCGGGCCAGCACCACCATGACGACCGCCGAGAGGGCAAGGAAGCCGCCGACGATGAACATCGGCACCTGATAGCCGCCGGTCAGGTCGTGCACCGCGCCGGTGACGTACGGCGCCGAGAAGCCGGCCAGGTTGCCCACCGTGTTGATCAACGCGATCCCGGCCGCCGCGGCGGCGCCGGACAGGAACCGGGTCGGCAAGGTCCAGAAGTTCGGCAGCACGGAGAAGATCGACATCGCAGTGATCGTGATGATCGCGATCGTCAGCGCCGGGCTCTGCGCGAACAGGGCCAGCGGGATGCTGACCGCACCGAGCACCGCCGGGATGACGATGTGCCAGGTGCGCAGACCGCGCCGGGTCACGTCGCGCGACCAGAGGTAGAGGGCCACCGCCGCCGGCAGGTACGGGATCGCGGTGATCAGCCCCTGCTGCACCACGTCGAACGTGGTCCCGCTCGCCGCCTGGAACCCCTTGATGATCGTCGGCAGGAAGAACGCGAGCGCGTACAGGCCGTAGATGAACCCGAAGTACATGATCGACAACAGCCAGACCCGACCACTGCCGAACGCGTGCCTGATCGACGTGTGCGGCCGCTGGTCCCCGCTGTTCTCGGCGCGCAACTCCGCGGTCAGCCAGTCCCGCTCCGCGTCGGTGAGCCAGCGCGCGTCCTTGGGGCTGTCCTTGAGGTAGAACCAGGCGATCACGCCGACGACGATGGCCGGCAACGCGACTCCGAGGAACATGAACCGCCAACCCTCGAGCCCGAAGAACACGCCGTGCTGGTTGATCAACACGCCGGCCAGCGGAGCGCCGATCACCGTGGTCAGCGGCTGGGCCAGGTAGAATAGGGCCAGGATCTTGCTGCGGTGCCGGGCCGGCACCCACAGGCTGAGGAACAGGATCGCGCCCGGGAAGAAGCCGGCCTCGGCGACGCCGAGCAGGAACCGCAGCACGACCAACTGCTCGAACCCCTGCACCCAGGTGAACAGCGCCGCCACGATGCCCCAGGTGATCATGATCCGGGCCAGCCAGCGGCGGGCCCCGAACCGGTGCAGAGCGAGGTTCGACGGCACCTCCAGCAGGATGTAGCCGATGAAGAACACCCCGGAGGCGAACCCGAACTGCGCCGCCGACAGCGCGAGATCGGTGTTCATCCCGTTCGGTGCGGCGAACCCGATCGCCGTCCGATCCAGGTAGTTGATGAAGAACATCAATGCGACGAACGGGACCAGCCGCACGGCGATCTTCCGAATCGCCGACCGCTCCACCGTTCCTGCTGCCGCTGTCGGATGCTGCCGAGGCTCCTGGCCACTTTGCACTGCCCTCATGCGCATCATGTTCACCCGCCCGCCGCGAATCTGTCAACCGGTTGACCAATCCCATTTCCGCTGACCGGTCACAAAAGCAGCGGTTTTGACGGCGTGTCGCTGCACTTGTGACCGGTCGATCGGCCCGAGGGTGAGCGAACCCGAGACTCCGGGTAAGGGCGCGACGCCGACCGGACGCGTCAAGGTGCCGGCTTCGCCATCGAGGCTCCCCCAGTCCCGGAACGCGCGCGAGGATCGCAGCGTGTTCTGCACCCCGGATCATCGCGCCGAGCTCCCGAGCCCGGCCCACCCGGCAACCGCAGCCTCGCCCCAGTCGGCCCCCGCCGCGGCTATCGGTTCAGGTCCTGGCTTCGCCCCGCCTCGGCCCCCGCCCCGCCTCTGGTCCGCGCCCACGGCCCGCCCCGCCTCGGCCCCCGCCCCGCCTCTGGTCCGCGCCCACGGCCCGCCCCGACTCTGCCCCGCCCGCTCGGAGTCCGCCCCACCTCGGCCCAGCCCAGCCCCGGCTTCGCCCCGCCTCGGCCCCCTCGCCCCACCTCTGGTCCGCGCCCCGAGTCCGGCCCGCCGCTCCCCAAATCGGCACCCCCGCCGCTGCGGCTAACGGGCTCAGGGTGTCGCCAGAACTCCGCAACTCGAGCACTAGGAGCCGAATACGGCCTCCAGGTCACGACTCGTGGAGTTTGGCGACAGGACTCCGGCGAGATGCGTCCGTCCCACCCCGCCTCGACTTCGCCCCATCGCACGCAACGAGCTTGCCCCCTTCGGCCCCGCCCGCCCCCGACTCGCCCCGGTCTCTACCCCGCCCGGAGTCCGCCCCACCTCGACCCCGCCCTGCCCGGCCCATCCCCACCTCGGCCCCGAGCCCCGAGTTCGCCTCGCCCGCCCGACTTCGCCCCGCCAGCCCGAAGTCCGCCCACCTCGACCCCGCCCCTGCCGGCCCCGCCCCACCTCGGCCCCGCCCAGCCCCGAGTTCCCCTCGCCCGCCCGACTTCGCCCCGCCAGCCCGAGTTCGGCCCGCCACGGCGCTGCTGCCCGGCCCGGGTCCCACCCGCCTCGACCCCGCCCGATCCGAGTCCGCCCCCCTCGACTCCGATCCGAGTCCGCCCCACCTCGACCCCCGATCCGAGTCCACCCCACCTCGACCCGACCCGGCCCGACCTCACCCACCTCGACCCACCCAGCCCCGAGTTCGCCTCGCCCGCCCCGACCTCGCCCGACCTCGACCCCGACCCGCCCGGAGTCCGCCCGTCTGTCCCGCCTCCACGCCGGGCGGCCCGACCCCGCGGCAGGCAACCCCACTCGGGCCCTCGCGACGTCGGGCCTCCGTCGACCGGACAGCACCGCCGCCGACTGGCGAGAAGTCGACGCGGCAATCGCCGAACCGCGTCGACGACTCGCCCTGATCCCGACCGCCCGCCAACGATCACCACGAAGGAATCGAGCCGCCGCTTGGTCAGTCGCCCAGCAGTCTTCGCCCCACCCCGACGGCTGCCCGCGCTCGCCGACCGGTCACAAGTGCAGCGACACGCCGTAGAAACCGCTGCTTTTGTGACTGGTCGGCGGGATGGGGGTGGGGGTTAGGGTTTGCGACATGCCTGCGTACCGGGATCAATCGGCCGAGATCAGCGCCGCGCTCGGGGCGCTGCCGACCGGGTCCGCGGTGTCGGCGGTGGCCAACCGGCTGCTCGACCTGTTCACCGGCGGCTCGATCGCGCCCGGCACCCGGCTCCCGCCGGAACGGCAGCTCGCGACGACGCTCGGGGTCGGCCGGTCGGCGGTTCGGGAAGCGCTGGCGGCATTGGAGATCCTCGGCATCGTCGACGTACGGCCCGGGTCGGGCACCTACCTGCGCGGCCACGCCAGCGAGTTGCTGCCGCAGTCGTTGCGCTGGGGCATGGTGATCGGCGAGCGGAGCACGCTGGAGTTGATCGAGGTCCGGTCCGGCCTGGAGATCTTCGCCGCCCGGCTCGCCGCGGAGCGGCTGGACGATGATCAACTCGCCCGGCTCGGCGAGCACCTGGACGGGATGCGGGCCGGCGTCGGTGATCTTGCCGCGTTCGTCGACGCCGATCTCGCCTTCCATCATCTGCTGGCCACCAGTACCGGCAACGCGGTCCTGCTCGACCTGCTCCAGATCGTCCGTTCCCTGCTGCGGATCTGGGTCGACCGCGCGGTCCAGGACGGCGAGCACGCCGAGACCGCCGTACGTGAGCACGCCGCGATCTACGACGCGCTGCGCCAGCGGGACCCGGATGCCGCCGCATCGGCGATGGCCGCCCACATGGCCACCGCCTCGGCCCGGCTCGCCGCGATCGAACCGGGGCCTGCCACATGATCGGCGCCGCCTCATGATCGGCCACGCCACATGATCGACAACGCGGTGATCAGCGCGCGATGAACGTCGCGGATCCGCTCACCCTGCTCGGCACCTGGCAGCTGGACCGGGTGATCGACGACCGCCGCAACAACGTCCGCGGTACGGCCACCGGGCGGCTCACCCTCGCTCCGGAGCCGGCCGGAGACCGGCTCCGCTGGTTCGAGGAATGCCTTCTGGAGTGGCGCGACTACCGCGGCCCGGCGACCCGCACCTACTACCTGGCGCCCGGCCCCGACGGCTGGCGGCTCACCTTCGACGACGGCCGGCTCTTCCATCGCTGGCGGCCCGGCGAAACGGTCCGGCACGATTGCGGGGACGACGACTACGCAGGCACCGTCGAACCCGCTCCGGAGACGGGCGGCATGATCATCGTGTGGCGGGTGACCGGGCCGCGCAAGGACTACACGAGCACCACCAGGCTCACCTTTACCAGACCGTACGGGGCCGACGCGACCGCCGAGGCGACGTGAGATGACGCGATTCCGGATGGCATTCGTGGCAACATCACGCGTGGCAACACCGTGCAGCGGACCGGGGGACGAGGGAGGTGCCACACGATGACCGACGGGTACGCCGACGCCGGCGTCACCGACCGGGTCACCGGCGCCCGGAGCCTGCTCCGGCGTCTTCGCGCCGACCCGGGTGCGGTCTTCGGAGCGGTCACGATCGCCGTGTTCGTGCTGGCAGCGATCTTCGCCCCGGTGATCACGATGGTCTCCGGCCACGACCCGTACACCTATGACCTGGACGCCCTCGACGCCACCGGCGCCCCGGCCGGGTTCGGCGGCGGGATCAGCGCCCGGCACTGGTTCGGCGTCGAGCCGCTGACCGGCCGGGACCTGTTCGCCATCGTCGTGCACGGGTCGCGGACCTCGCTCGTGGTCGGCATCGCGGCGACCGTCGTGTCGGTGGTGATCGGTGTCGTCGTTGGCCTGCTGGCCGGCTACTTCGGCGGCTGGACCGACCGCATCCTCGGCCGGACCGCCGACGTCGTGTTCGGCTTCCCCGGCCTGGTGTTCATGATCGCGTTGGGAGCGATCGTGCCGGCCTGGCTGCCGAAACCGGTGTTGATCGTCGTCGTGATCGGCTTCTTCGGCTGGCCCGGCATCGCCCGGGTGGTCCGGTCGCAGACGCTGGTGCTGAAGGACCGCAACTTCGTGATCGCGTCCCAGATCGCCGGCGGCGGCACGGCGCACGTCCTGTTCCGCCAGTTGCTGCCGAACCTCGCGGCGACCGTGATCGTCTTCGCCACGATCTCGATCCCGGGCAAGATCGGCACCGAGGCGGCGCTGTCCTTCCTCGGCGTCGGCGTGCCACCGCCGACACCGGCCTGGGGTCGCTCCATCGGCGAGGCGATCGGCTGGGTCGGGACCGACCCGATGTTCCTGATCTTCCCCGGTGCGGCGCTGTTCCTGATCACGCTGGCGTTCAACCTGTTCGGCGACGGACTGCGCGACGCGTTGGATCCGCGCACGGCCGTCACGGCCCGGGCCGGGATCGGGAGATGAGCCCAAACCGATGAGCACTGTGCGATGAACCTGCTGCGCTACCTGACCGGCCGCATCGGCGGCATGCTGCTGGTGTTGGTGATCTTGACGTTCGTCACGTACGCCGTCTTCTACCTGTCCCCCGCCGACCCGGCCCAGCTGTCCTGCGGCCGCCCGTGCACCCCGGAACGGCTGGAACAGGCCCGCACGTTCATGGGCTTCGACTCGCCCTGGTACACCCAGGTGGTCCAGTTCGGCCTCGGCATCGTCGCCGGCCGCACGTTCGGCTCCGGCCCGGCCGCGATCCAGTGCGACGCGCCCTGTTTCGGCTACTCGTTCCGGCTCAGCGAGCCGGTCACCGAGCTGATCATGGACCGGATCGGCGTGACGTTCTCGCTGGCCATCGGCGCGGCGGTGCTCTGGCTGATCATCGGCGTCGGCACCGGGACCATCTCCGCGCTGCGCCGGGGCAGTCTGCTGGACCGGTCCCTGATGACGCTGTCCATCGCCGGAGTCTCCGCACCCTCTTATCTGGTGGGGTTGCTGGGCATCCTACTGTTCGGCTTCACGCTCGACATGGTGCCGATCGGCGGCTACTCACCGATCGCCGACGGCATGATCGACTGGCTCTGGCACCTGGTGCTGCCCTGGTGTGTGCTGGCCTTGATCAACGCCGCCATCTACACCCGGCTGACCCGCGGCCAACTGCTCGAGGTGCTCAACGAGGACTACATCCGCACCGCCCGGGCCAAGGGACTCAGGGAGCGCCGGATCATCCCGTTGCATGCGCTGCGCAACGTGCTGCTGCCGATCGCGACGGTGTTCGGTCTCGACCTCGGCGGCCTGCTCGGCGGCGCCGTGATCACCGAGCGGGTGTTCTCGATGCCCGGGCTCGGTGCCCTGCTGCTGGATGCCGTCGGCAATCTCGATCTTCCCGTGATCGTCGGGGTGACCCTGTTCTCGGCGTTCCTGATCATCCTGGCCAACCTGGTCATCGACCTGGCGTACGGCCTCCTCGACCCCCGCGCCCGACGCGCTGCGGTGCACTGAACGGAAGGATCCACCTGATCATGAAGAGACTGAAACTCGCGGGAGCGGTGATCGCCGCGGCGGTGATCGCGCTGACCGGCTGCAACGCCAATGCGCCCAGCCCGGGCGGCGGGAACTCGGCCCCGCCGACCACCGGCGGCTCACTGACGATCTTCACGTCGGCCACCGAGATGGCGTTCGACCCGGCCAAGAGCCAGGGCCTGGCGATCACCTCCAACGCCCTGGTGCACCGCCGGCTGACCGCCTGGGACATCGCCCCGGGCAAGCCGCCGGCCGTGGTCCCGGACCTCGCCACCGACACCGGCACGCCCAGCGAGGACGGCAAGACCTGGACCTTCACCCTGAAGGACGGGCTGACCTTCGACGACGGCACGCCGATCACCAGCGCCGACATCAAGTACGGCATCGAGCGGTCCTTCGCGCCGGAGCTGTCCGGCGGACTCTCGTACCACAAGACGCTGTTGACCGGCGGCGGCGACTACGACGGTCCGTACCAGGGCCAGGAGCTCGATTCGATCAAGACGCCGGACGACAGGACGATCGTCTTCGAGCTCGACGTGCCCTACGGCGACTGGCCGTGGGTGGCGTCGACGGTCGCGTTCTCGCCGGTGCCGAAGGCGAAGGACAACGACCCGGCGACGTACGGCCAGAAGCCGGCCGCCTCCGGTCCGTACACGGTCGAGAGCTACGACCAGGGCGTCGCGATGCGGCTGACCCGCAACGAGAACTGGAAGCGGGAGACCGACCAGGTCCGCACCGCCGGCCCGGACAAGATCACGTTCAAGCTCAGCCAGGACGACACGGTCGCCGCCCAGGCACTGATCGCCGACTCCGGCGAGGCGAAGGACGCGTTCGGCGCGGGCTTCGTACCGGCCGCCCAACTGGCCCAGGCCCAGGCGAACCCGCAGGCCAAGGAACGGCTGGTCACGTCCGAGCCGGGTGCCCTGTCCTACCTCGCGATGAACACCCAGCGCGGCGCGCTGAAGGACGTGAAGGTTCGCCAGGCGCTGCAGTACGCGGTCGACCGCAAGGCGTACCTGACCGCGGTCGGCGGACCGATCTCCGGCGACTACGCGACCACGTTGATCACGCCCGGCATCCCCGGCCGCCAGGTGTACGACCTCTACCCGGCCCCGGCGACCGGCGACATCGAGAAGGCCAAGTCGCTGCTCGCCGACGCGGGCCAGTCCGACCTGAAACTGACCTTGATCGTCGGCGACGACGGTTCCGACCAGGCCCAGGCGCAGGCGCTACAGCAGGGCTTCGCGAAGGCCGGCGTGACGGTCACCCTGCGGCCGCTGGACTCCAACGCACTGATCCAGACGGCGACCGGGCCGAAGGGCGACTACGACCTGTACCTGGGCAGTTGGCAGCCGGACTTCCCGTCGGCCAACGGCAACATCCAGCCGCTGTTCGCGTCCAGCCAGATCGGCAACGGTAACTACAACATCTCCCGCTACAGCAATCCGGAGGTGGACGAGTTGGTCAAGAAGGCGACCGGGACGATCGACCCGGCCGCGGCCGAGGCGATCTGGGCGGAGATCGACAAGAAGATCATGACCGACGCTCCGGTGATCCCGCTGACGTACACGAAGAACTCGTTCCTGCACGGCTCCAACGTGCAGAACTTCGCGATCGGCACGTTCCCGGCCTATCCGAACTACACCAAGGTCACGCTCAAGCAATGAGCGTTCCCGTCCTCGACGTCGCCGACCTCGGCGTCACGTTCCGGCCCCGGTCGGGACGCGGCGCCGAGGTCGAGGCCGTCGCCGGGGTGAGCTTCGCGGTCCAGCGCGGCCGGGTGCTCGCGCTGGTCGGCGAGTCGGGTTCCGGCAAGAGCGTCAGCGCGCTGGCGACGCTCGGCCTGCTGCCGGACACCGCGCGCGTCGCCGGCAGTATCCGGCTCGCCGGTGAGGAACTGCTCGGCGCACCGCCGGAACGGCTGCGCCAAGTCCGCGGCGGCACCATCGGGACGATCTTCCAGGAGCCGGCCAGCGCGCTGAACCCGGTCTACTCGGTCGGCTGGCAGATCACCGAGGCGCTCCGGGCGCATGATCGGAACCTGTCCCCGGCCGACGCCCGGCACCGGGTCCGCGAACTGCTGGCCCAGGTCGGGCTCACCGACGGCCTGCGGATCGCCCGGTCCTATCCGCACGAGTTGTCCGGCGGTCAACTGCAGCGCTGCATGATCGCGATGGCGATCGGCAACGGCCCGCAGGTGTTGATCGCCGACGAGCCGACCACGGCGCTCGACGTCACGGTGCAGGCCGGCATCCTCGCCCTGCTCCGGCGACTCCGCGACGAGCTCGGCATGGCGATCTTGTTGATCACTCACGACATGGGCGTGGTGGCCGATCTGGCCGACGACGTGGCCGTGCTGCGGTCGGGCCTGCTGGTCGAATCGGCGCCGGTACGGCAGCTGTTCGCCGACCCGGGCGACGACTACACCCGAACCCTGCTCGGCGCCGTACCGAAACTGGCCGGGCTGACCATCACCGAGGCCGAGCCCGCGCCGGATCCCTTACCGGACAGCGAATCCGACACTCCGCCGGCGGCCGAGCTGAGACAGGTGACGGTGACCTACCCGGGCGGCGGGTTCGGCCGGGCGGTCACCGCGGCCGAGCAGGTGAACCTGCGGATCGGCCGCGGTGACCTGGTCGGGCTGGTCGGCGAGTCCGGCTCCGGCAAGTCCACCATCGGGCGGGCGCTGGCCGGGCTGGTCCGCGCCGCCGCCGGTTCGGTGGAGTTGGCCGGGATCGACATCACCCGGGCCAACCGGCGGGTGCTGCACCGGGCCCGATCGCGGCTCGGCATGATCTTCCAGGACCCGGGGTCGAGCCTCAATCCGCGGCACCCGATCGAGCACAGCATCGCCGAGCCGCTGCAGTTGGCCGGAGCGGCGCCGACAGCTCGCCGGCGCCGCGTCCTGGAACTGCTCGACGCGGTCCGGCTCGGGCCGGCGCTCGCCCAGCGGCTGCCGCACGAGCTGTCCGGCGGGCAGCGGCAACGGGTGGCGATCGCCCGCGCGCTGGCGAACGACCCGGAGCTGTTGATCGCGGACGAACCCACCAGTGCGCTGGACGTCTCGGTCCAGCAGACGATCATCGAGCTGCTGGCCGACCTGCACCGCGAGCTCGGCTTCGGCTGCCTGTTCATCTCGCACGACCTGGCCGTGGTCGGCCAGCTGACGGACCGGATCGCCGTCATGCGGCAGGGCCGGGTCGTGGAGACCGGGCCGACCGAGCGGGTGCTCAGCCGGCCCGCGGAGCCTTACACGCAACGGTTGCTGGCCGCCGTGCCGGTCGCCGATCCGGACCAGCAGCGGGAGCGCCGCGAGGCCTGGCTGCAGCTCTCCGGCGAATGATGATCACGACCCGACCCGAACTCGCCGCCGCACCGGCCGCCGGTGCCTGCCACTGCTGCCTGCCACTGCCAGTGGCACCCGCGCCGCGGTCTGGTTGTGCCACGGATTCCCGCCCAAGCTGGGATCCGGGCCGGACCGGCCGGCTCGAGGAAGGAGTTGATCATGACCGAGCTCATCTTGATGATCACCGATCGCTGCGCCGGGTGGCGGCGATGACCGCCGGAGGACCAGCCACCGCGATACCGCAGTCGAAGGTCGACCGGCGGCGGCTGTGGTTCGGCCTGGATGCGGCCGTGACGGGACTGAACGGCCTCGGCTATCTGGTGTTCGCCGACCGGATCGCCCCGGTGCTGGGCGTCGCGCCGGCCCTCCTGGTCGGGGTCGGGCTGTTCCTGGTGCTCGTGACCGTGCCGCTGATCATGGCCGCCCGCGCACCCGAGCCGCGCCCGGCGGACTGGCTGCCGGTGATCATCAATCTCGCCTGGGTGGTGGCGTCGATCGTCTTCGCGCTGGCTGCTGCCGAGCCGAGCCTCCTGGGCCGCGGCTGGGTGCTGGTCCAGGCGGCGGTGGTCGGGGTGTTCGCCACCCTGCAGTTCCGGTCGCTGCGACGCTGAGCCGGACGGCGAACGCCGCCGCCACGCTGGTCGTGGCGGCGGCGTTCTTCGTACCCCGTGGGGTCAGCCGTCGACCGGCGTCGCCGCGTCGGCGAACTGCTCGACGTACTCACCCTGCGGCGGAATGGGCGTGATCACGTCGATCAGCACGCCGTCCGGCCCGCGCACGATGAAGTGCCGCTGGCCGAAGTCCTCCGAGCGCAGCGGCAACGCGACCTCGACGCCGCGGGCGGTCAGGTCCTGGTACACGGTGTCGACGTCGGCCACCTCGAGGTTGAGCAGGACGCCGCCCGCCGGTGAACCGCGAAAGCCCTCCGGGATGGTCGGATGGTCCGGGTCGAGCAGAGCCAGCTCCCACAGGCCCTGCCGGAGGCTGACGTACCAGTCGGCCTCGAAGGTGGTCTCGAACCCGAGGACGTCGCGGTAGAACGCCGCCGCGGCAGCGACATCGCGCGCCATCAGCACCGGGTAGACACTGGTCAACTTCATGATCATCTCCTGACGTGGAGGGGCTGGACCACCCACGATGGCGCCTCCGCCGGCAGCGCTCCAGACCGTGTGCTGCCTGCCACTGTCAGGGTCAGGAAGCGCGGCGCCGGTCGAGCACTCGGGCGGTCGGGCTTCCCGGCTCGGCCAGGAAGATCAGCAGGCGCAGATCGTCCCGCCCGACCGGGCTCAGCACCACGTCGGACAGCTCGAGCGGTCCGAGCACCGGATGGGCCAGTCGCACCCCGCTGAGCGGCCGGTCGCGCACCGGATGGCGGTGCCACAGCTCGAGGAACTCCGGACAGCGCTCACCCAGGTCGGTGATCAACTCCCGCAGCCCGCCGTGGGCCGGCCAGCGCCCCGACGACGTACGCAACCGGCCGACCACGTCGGTGGCGACCTCGGTCCAGTCGACGAACAGCCGCCGATACTCCGGATCGACGAACAACAGCCGGATCCAGTTCGACCGCTCCGGTTCCCGGATCGGCAGCTCGAACGTCAGGTGACTGCCGAAGATCAGGTGACAGGTGCGGTTCCAGCCGAGGATGTCCATCGACGGGCCGAGGACCGCGGCCGGGACCGGATCGATCGCCTTGACCAGCCGGTCCAGGTCTCGGTCGAGGCCACCCGGCCCGGGCTCCGGCTCGGCCGGCGCCACCTTGGCCAGCCGGAACAGGTGAGCCCGTTCATCGTCGTCCAACTCGAAGGTCCGGGCCAGCGACTCGAGAACGGCGGCCGAGATGACGCCGGCCGTACCCTGCTCGATCCGGGTGTAGTAGGACGTGCTGACCTGGGCCAGCAACGCGACCTCCTCGCGCCGGAGGCCGGCGACCCGACGGCTGCCGTAGCTCTGCAGACCGAGGTCTCCCGGCTGCAGTCCGGCCCGGCGAGCGCGCAGGAACGCACCCAGTTCGGCTCCCGATCGTGACATGGCCTCCCCTCCGACGCCCGCTGGGAGCAGCGTGCCACGAAGCGGGTGCCGCGGGTGCGGATTTCGCCGGGCTCAGCCGTACTCGTCGACGTCCAGGTCGGCTTCCGCATCGACCAGGAAGGCCATCAGCTCGGCGTCCAGGTCGAAGCCGAGCAACTGGTGCTGGCCCGGCAATCTCTGGAGCTCGGCGTCGGGCGGGCTGAGCAGCTCCTCCTCGCCGTCCTCGTGATCGAAGTTACGGACCACGAAGAACCGCCCGCCGCCGTGGGTCGGGTCGTCGCGGCGCAGTTCGCGGGCGAGCTCGGCGATCGTGTCCCGGTGCGGCCGGAGCCGCTCGAGCACCTGCCCGATCTGCTCGTCCACCCGCAGCCCGGGCTCCCGGCAGACCAACTTCCAGCTGTGCCGCGGCGGTCTCGGCGGATCGGCCCGGCGACTGCCCAGCACCCCGACCTCGTCCGGCTCCAGGCCGATCCGCCGGCCGATCTGAACGGCCGAGACCTTGCTGCTGGTCAGGGCGAGGTAGACGTACTGCCGAATTCGCACCGACCCGAGGCTAGGGCTGCCGGACCAGGAATTCCAGCACCGAGCAGCAGTCGGTTCACTGATCCGATGTCGAGGGGCAAGCCACGACGCTCCCTGAGCGTGTCGTGCGTGGCGTGGATTCGGGGTAGGGAGAGGTGGAGCGGGGCCATGGTCCGGTGGGGTGGGGCGGGGCAGGCTCGGGGGCATGAGTTCTGCAGCGTTGCGCCCGCCGGCGGTCCCGTTGATCACCGTCGATCCGTACCTCAGCGTCTGGTCCATGGCGGACCGGCTGACCGACGCACCGACGAAGCACTGGACGTCGGCGGTGCAGCCGCTGGTCGGTGCGATCCGGATCGATGGCACGGCGCGGCGGGTGATCGGGCGGCACGGCGCGGAGGCGATGCCGCAGCTCGACGTGGCCGTGCATCCGACCCGGACGGTCTACCGGTTCGAGGAGCTCGGGGTACGGCTCACGCTCAGCTTCATCACCCCGGCGCTGCCGGACGACCTGGTCCTGCTGTCCTGGCCGGTCACCTATCTCGAATTCGGCGTCGAGTCGGTCGACGGTGATGATCATGACGTCGAGCTGTTCTTCCAGCTGCCGGCCCAACTGAGCGTCGACAGCGGCACCCAGTCCGTGGTCGCGGTGCGGCCGGCGGTCGATGGGCTGATGGTCGCCGGCTTCGGCAACGCCGATCAGCGGGTGCTGAACCGGAGCGGTGATGATCTTCGGATCGACTGGGGCTGGGCCTACCTCGCCTTCGCCGACGGCCAGTTCGATCGCTCCGTGATGGTGCACGGCGGCGCGGCGCTGGACGCCTTCACCGCCGGTGAACCGCTGCCGGCCAGCGACTCGCTGGAGTTCCCGGCACCGGCCGGCCGCAAGGCTCCCGCGGCGGCCTGCACGGCCTCCCTCACCGTGGGCCGCGACCGTCCGCAGACCCGCCACCTGATCGTCGCCTACGACGACCAGTTCTCGATCGAGTACCACCAGCGCAAGCTGCGGCCGTACTGGCGGGCGCAGGGCCTGACCGCCGAGCAGCTGTTGCGCCGGGCCGCCGCCGAATTCGCGTCGATCAAGGCACGCTGCGTCGCCTTCGACGCCGAGGTCGAGGCCGACCTGGCCGCGGTCGGCGGTCCCGAGTACGCGGCCGTCGCCTCGCTCGCCTATCGGCAGTGCCTCGCGGCGCACAAACTGGTCCAGGACCACGACGGCACGCTGCTCTACTTCTCCAAGGAGAACTACTCCAACGGCTGCATCGGCACCGTCGACGTGACCTACCCGTCGGCGCCGATGTTCCTGCTGTTCCGGCCCGAGTTGCTGATCGCCCAGCTGCTGCCGATCATGGACTACGCGGCGTCGCCGCGCTGGCGCTTCCGGTACGCGCCGCACGACCTCGGCACCTATCCGCTGGCCAACGGCCAGGTGTACGGCGGCGGCGAGGACACCGAGGATCACCAGATGCCGCTCGAGGAGTGCGGCAACATGTTGATCTTGATCGGGGCGCTCGGGACACTGACCGGCGACTGGAGCCTGGCCGAGCGGCACCCCGAGCTGCTGCGCACCTGGGCCGACTACCTGGTCGAGCACGGGGCCTCGCCGGCCGAGCAGCTGTGCACCGACGACTTCGCCGGTCCGTTCGCCGACAACGTCAACCTGGCCGCGAAGGCGATCGTCGGCATCCGTTGCTACGCGGACATCTCGGCCGCGCTCGGCGATCCGGCCGCGGCGGCCGATTACCGGGCCACGGCCGAGTCCATGATCAAACAGTGGTACGCCGACGCCGACCTCGATGATCACACGGCGCTCGCGTTCGGCGCCCAGGACACCTGGAGCCAGAAGTACAACCTGGTCTGGGACCGGCTGCTCGGCCTCGACCTGGTGCCGCGCACGGTGATCGAGCGCGAGCTCGCGTACTACCGGACCAAGATCAACCCGTACGGCCTGCCGCTGGACAACCGGGAGAGCTACACCAAGTTCGACTGGTCGCTGTGGACCGCTGCGCTGATCGACGACGCCGACTTCCGGGCGATCATGATCAACGCGGCCTACCGCTGGCTGAACGAGACGCCGTCCCGGATCGCGCTGACCGACGTATACCACACCGACGACGGCCGGGTCGCCGACGTCGGCGGGCCGTTCCAAGCCAGGTCCGTGGTCGGCGGCGCGTTCGTCGAACTGCTCGCCGATCCGGAGCGCCGGCAGAAGTGGAACACCCG
Organism: Microlunatus parietis; assembly: GCF_013407955.1. Taxonomy (GTDB): domain Bacteria; phylum Actinomycetota; class Actinomycetes; order Propionibacteriales; family Propionibacteriaceae; genus Microlunatus; species Microlunatus parietis. The sequence goes on from NZ_JACCBU010000001.1 coordinate 774,555, forward strand.
GGTCAGCGGTGCCGGCGGCGCCAGCGGTCGGGACTGATCGACACGACGCGTCGGAAGGCGCGGGAGAACGAGAACGCATCCCGGTAGCCGGTCTGCCGGGCGATCGAGGCGAGCGTCAGGTCCGTGGTCCGCAACAGCAGCCGGGCCTGCTCCATCCGCAGGCCCCGAACCATCGCCGACGGCGTCTGACCGAACTCGCGAAGGCAGAGCCGGCGCAAGTGTTCCGCGCTCATCCCGGCCTGCTCGGCGAGCCGGTCCAGGGTCCAGTCGTCGGTGAGCCGCTGCCGGACCGTTCGCCACAGGCGGGCCAGCCGCGGATCCGCCCCGGTGTCCAGCTGCCGGGAGAGGTAGAGCGTGATCAGCCCGCTCAGCATCCGGACAACCTCGGGATCGGCGGCGCCGGCCTGCTCCGTGTGCAGGGCCTTGATCAACTGGGTCCACAGCTCGGCCTCGACCGGCCGCAGCAGCGGCCCGGCGACGCCGGCCCGGAGCGGCCGGAACGACGCCCAGGCCACCGACCACGGCGTGTTCTCGTAGGCCCGGTAGGCGTGCGGGGCGTGCGACGGGGTGAGGTAGGCGAAGCCGGGCCGGCAGGTGACCCACTTCCCGTCCACCCAGACCGCGCCGCGGCCGTCCCGGCAGGCGAGCAGCTGGGCCTCGGCCGGATCCGTACGCACGAAGCGGAATTCGTCCAACACATCCGACAGCCCGACCATCGAGATCCCGGCCTCGGCCAGCTCCGGGCAGTCCCGGCCGTAGACGATCACCTCGCGGACGCCGGCACCGATCCGGTGATCATCGACGAGCCGAAGATCATCACCACTCCCCCGTGCTCCGACTGTCATGACCCCAACCCTAGCGACGCGGAAATCCCCTGCCCGGACGACGTGCGTCAGGATGGTTCAAGGTCACGGAGAGCACGCAAACCACAGGGAACCTCTGGAGGGACGACAATGGCGACTGGGTACTCAGCCAGGACGACGCACGCCGCGGATCGCGACAGTCGAGGGATATCGATGTTGAAGGACGCGGTCGATTCGGTACCTTCCGGAATGCAACAGCGATTCCCCAACCTGATCGGGATTGAGCTCGCTCGGCTAGAACTCGAGCGCCGCGGGGAGACAGTCGCGGCCGCCGAGCGGACCTCGTACGCGGCAGCCATCCAGGCCATCCGCGATCGGGAGGATTGCTGCGACTTCGCTCAAGCGAGCATTCTCCGAATCCTTTACCGTTACCCGGAGTCGAAGATCCTGCCGGCCGAGATTCGAGAGGAGTTGCTGGGCACCCTTCAAGCAGACCGCTACTGGATGGACGAACCGGGCGGACCAGGTGGCTGCTACTTCACTGAGAACCATCAGATCCTTTTTCACTCGAACGAGTACCTCGCGGCAAACCTGCTCGGCCCTGACGCTGTGTTCGGGAATGACGGCAGAAGCGGTCAATGGCACCGTGAACATGCGGAGCAGATGCTGACGCGCTGGCTTGACTGGAGAATGCGGTTCAGCTTCAGCGAGTGGAACTCCTCCTGCTACTACGCGGAGGACCTGGCGGCACTTCTGAACCTCTATGACTTCGCACCGGATGAGGTGATCCGCAAGAAGGCGGGCGACGTGATCAGCCTGATCATGTTTCATACTCTGCTTAATTCGTTCGATGGAGACCTTGGCGGCACCCAGGGGCGGACCTACTTCAGACAAGCGATCAATCCGGCACTTCAGGACGTGCGGGGACTGCAGTGGTTGTACTTGGGGTCATGGCGGCGCGCCGGAACAGTATCATTTCGTCCTCGGGTTCGCGGTGTCATCCTCCTACGTGATTCCCGACGTCCTGGACGCCATCAGCGCGGACGATCCTCCTGAGTTCGAGAATCGCGAACGCCACAGCCTGACCGTCGAGGATGCCCCGAAGTACGGCGTTCGGCCGGACGATCCGCGCGACCTCATGTTCTTCTGGGGTGCGCAGATGTACAACCATCGAGACGTCGTGCAGTCGTCGGTCGAGTTCTGCCCGGAGGATTATGGAATGTACCCTCTGATCAAGGCCTATCACGACTACTATCGCATTCTCGATTCAGCGGGCCAGCCGTACGATCGCAATCCAGACCCGACGGCGATGGAGCAGGCCAATGTGTACACCTATCGGACGCGGGAGTTCATGCTCGGCGCGGTGCAGCAGTATCGGTACGGAAAGGCCGCCTATCAGCAGCAGGTCTGGAAGGCATCGCTCGGCGGAAAGGCAGTGGTCTATACGACACATCCGGGCTCTCCGAACCTTGCCGGGCGTCCGAACTATTGGATCGGTGATGGCGTACTACCCAAAGGGATGGCCTACCGGAACATTTTCGTCGGCTTGTACCACATTCGACCTGACCTCGCGTATCATCCGCAGTATCCCAAGCTTTTCACGCACGCCTATTTTCCGCAGGGCCACTTTGAGGACGTGGTCGAGCGGGGCAACTGGACTCTGGGGCGACGCAGTGATGCGTACGTGGGTCTGTACTCGTTGATGCCGACGCATTGGCAACGTGACGACCCGGAGACCCGACTTCCGTCGGAGTGGTTCGCCGATTGTGTTCGTCCCGAGGTCGCCGATCATTACGATCTCGTCGCGCGTGGCCACAACAATGTGTGGATCTGTGAGCTCGGCAGCGCCAGAACCTGCGGTTCCTTCGAAGAGTTCGTTGACGGCCTTGTGGATTCGGAGGTCTCCGGGGATGCCTGGGGAATGGAGTATGCCTCTCCGTCCTGCGGACGTGTTCAGTTCGGTTGGAACGACCCGTTTGTCGTGAACGGAGCACCCATCTCACTGGCCGACTACCCGCGGTTCGAGAATGCGTACTGCCGCTCCGCGTTCGGCGACCGCAAGCTCGAGCTTCGGCACCCGACCGGCGACCTTGTCCTCGGCTGGTAGGTCACGAGCTCGGAACTGAAGGGGCCCAGCCGGCCGTGGTCACGCGATCCCGGGTGCGTCAGGGCCGGACCCGGTCGCCGCGATCGGCCGGATCGTACGTCGCAGGAAGCGGGCCCCGTGAGTCCCATCAGCTGACCCGGTCGCCCCACGAGCACGTACCTGCTCTATCTTATTGACATCCATTTTCAATAAGAGGAGGCCGGGCGTGGCGCGACGAACGAGTCGGGAGCTGGACTGCGTGATCATCGGGGCCGGTCCGGCGGGACTGGGGACGGCGATTGCCCTGACCGCGATCGGGGGCCTGACCTGGACCGTCGTCGAGCGGGGCCGGATCGGCCAGACGTTTCTGGACTGGCCGGCCGAGCAGCGGTTCCTGACGCCCTCGTTCACCGGCAACGGCTTCGGCGCCACCGACCTCAATGCCGTGCATCCGATGACCTCGCCGGCGTTCTCGCTCGGCGTCGACTACCCCGACGGACCCGGCTACGCCCGCTATCTCGGTGCGGTCGCCGAGCACTTCGGGATCGCGGTCCGGTCCCGTACCGAGGTGCACCGGATCCATGCCGAGCCGCGGCGGTTCCGGCTCGCCACCTCCCGGGGAGCATTGCGGGCCCGGACCGTCGTCTGGGCCGGCGGCGAGTTCGGCGATCCGGGGCGGCCGACGTTCGACGGCGCCGAACTCGGCCAGCACGCCTCGACCGAGCCGGCCTGGGCTCCGCGCAAGGGCCGGGTGCTGGTGATCGGCGGGTACGAGTCCGGCATCGACCTCGCCTGCCACCAGATCGGGCACGGCGCGGAGGTGACGGTCGTCGACCCGGAGCACCCGTGGGACGCCCGGCAGGGCTCGGACCCGTCGTTCCTGCTGGCACCGCGAACCCGGCAACGGCTCCGGACCGCCCAGCAGACCGGGCGGCTCACACTGATCGGCACGGCCCGGATCACCGAACTCGCCGCGCTGGACGACGGCCGCTACCGAGCCCGCACCAGCACCGGGACGGAGTTGATCACCGACTCGGCGCCGATCGTCGCCACCGGCTACGGCTCCGGGCTCGGTCCGGCGAGCCCGCTGTTCGCCCGGCGCCCGGACGGGTGGCCACTGGTCGACGCCAACGACGAGTCGACCACCACCCCGGGCGTCTTCCTGGCCGGCGCCGGCCTGCGGCACGACCAACTGAGATTCTGCTTCATCTACAAGTTCCGGCAGCGGTTCGCTCAGGTGGCCCGGACCGTCGCCGACCGGCTGGGCCGCGACGCCTCGGCCCTGGAGTACTGGCGCTCGGCCGGCATGTGGACCGACGATCTCTCCTGCTGTGGTACGGAATGCGCCTGCTGACCCCGCCGGCCGCGGCCACCGGCCGGACCGCCGCCGTCGGCCCGCTGCTGCCCGGCCTGCTCGTCGCTGCGGTGATCATCGGAACCCTGGTCGGCCTGGCCAGTCCGCCGGCCGGCGCCGTACTCGCCACCGGCACCGATGCTCTGGTGCTGCTGCTGGTGTTCCTGCTGCTGTTCGACGTCGGGCTGTCTGGAATACGCCGGTTCCGCCGCCATCGCCGGGTGATCGTCGTCGCGCTCTTGATCAACTTCCTGCTGGTGCCGCTGCTCGCGGTGCTGATCGCCCGGCTGTTCGGCGGCGACCGGCCGGAGGTCTGGCTGGGCTTGATCATCTACCTGACCGCTCCCTGCACCGACTGGTTCCTCGGCTTCACCCGGCTCGCCGACGGCAACGTGGCGGCCGGGTCCGTGCTGCTGCCGATCAACCTGATCGCCCAGTTGCTGCTCTGCCCGGTCTACTGGGCCGTGCTCGGTGCCGCCGACCTCGGCTACCGGCCGGAGGCGATCGCGATCACGGTCGGACAGTGGTTCGTCGCTCCCCTGCTGGCCGCGGTCCTCGCCCGGCAACTGATCCGGTCGTTGCTGCCAGGCGCAGCGGTCGACGTGATCATCGCCACCGCCCGACGGCTGGTGCCGTGGACGATCGCGGCGCTGATCGTCACGATCTTCGCCGGCCACGCCGACACGCTGGTCGCCGAGTTGCCCGGGCTGCCCCGGATCCTGGGCACGGTCGCGGCCTTCTTCCTGATCATGCTCGCGATCGGCGAGCTGGTTCGGCGGGCGGGCCGCTTCGACCGTCCCGACCAGGTCCTCCTGACCATGACGACGTCGGCGCGGAACGCGCCGTTGATGATCGCGATCGCCGCGGTCACCTTCCCGGACCGGCCGGCCGTGGTGGCCACCATCGTCGCCGGGATGTTGATCGAGTTCCCGCACCTGATCATGCTCACCGCCCTGCTGCGCCGGCGTCCGGCGGCCGTACGGTGAGCGAGCTCGGGATCCTGGCGGCACGGTTCGAACTGCTGCAGCCAAGGTTCGGCCCCGGCCTGGAGCGCTGTCTTCCGCTCGTGGCCGACCTGACCCGGGCGTCCAGCGGACCGGTCGTTGAGCTGGGCTGCGGCACCGGATCCCTGCTGGCCGCCCTCCGCGCCCGGGTCGGGGACCGGCCACGGCTCACCGGTGTCGAGGCCGACCCGGTCCTGCTCCTGCTCGCCCGCGAGGTGCACGCCGTCAACGTGATCGAGGCCGACTTCCGCGACACCGCCTGGCTCGCTGCGTCCCGTCCGCGCGTCGTCGTCGCCGTACGGGCGCTGCACTACCCGGGCCGGGACGAGGTGGCCGACCTCTACCGGCGGCTCGCCGAACGACTGCCGGGCGGCGCCACCCTGATCAACGCCGACCGGTTCGGCCCGACGGTGCCGGACCGGCAGGCGCTGGCCGGCTGGCAGCAGTGGTGGAGCGACGCCCGGCGAGAGCCTCGGCTGGCCGACGCCTTCGCCCGGCGCGGTGCCGAGGCGCTCGGCGCGGGCAACGCGATGACGATCGAGGATCACCGGGAATCCCTGCTGGCCGCCGGCTTCGGCCGGGTCGCCGCGCACCACGTCGACCCGGTCCGCGGCGACGCCGTCCTCGCCGCTACCCTCGTCTGATGGTCCATGATCACCGGGCTGAATCCATGATCATCCAGCCGCTGCGCCGCGGCCGGGAGTGTCGATGAGCGACGGGCTGTTCAGCAACGCGAAGGTCTTCACCGGCCGCGCCGAGGACGACTTCGCGACCGCGTTCCGGATCGAGGACGGCCGGGTCAGCTGGGTCGGCGACGCGGCCGAGGTGACGGGCGAGCCGAGCACCGACCTCGGCGGCCGAGTGGTGTTGCCCGGCCTGCTCGACGTCCACACCCATCCCGCGGTCATGGCCGCCCAGGCCGACGCGATCGACTGCCTGCCGCCGCGGGTGTCCTCGCTCGCCGCGTTGCTGGACCGGCTTCGCGAGCATCCGTCGTACGGCAAGCCGGACACCTGGATCCTCGGCACCGGCTTCGACGACGCGCGATTCCCGGAGGGCCGGACACCGAACGCGGCCGACCTGGACCGCGTGTCGACCACGCAGCCGGTGCTGGTCCGGCGCTGCGACGGCCACTCGGCCTCGTGCAACACCCGTGCCCTCGAACTCGCGGGCATCACCGCGGCGACGGCAGACCCGCCGGGCGCCCGCTTCGAACGCGACGCGGAGGGCAGCCCGACCGGCGTGCTGACCGAGATCGCCGCGGTCGATGCCGTCGCGGAGCGGATCCCGGAGCCCGACACTGCGACGATCGCGCGGCGGCTGGCCGACCTGAACGAGCACTTCCTCTCCCACGGCCTGACCGGCGTCTGCGATCTGCTGTCGAGTTTCGTACCGGACCCGCTGGCGGCCTTCCGGGCCGCGCGTGAGCTCGGCTTCCGGCCGCGGGTCGCGCTCTATCCCGGTTGGCAGCCCGAACTCGCCGACCTGACCGACGACGATCGCACCGGCCCGATCCGGATCGCCGGCATCAAGGTGTTCGCCGACGGCGCCTTCTCGAACCGGACGGCCTGGGTCGAGGACCCGTACCCCGACTCCTGCGAGCACGGCCTCCGCAGCATCGGCGACGACGAACTGCGCGAGGCCGCCGGCTGGGCCCGCCGCAACCGGGTCCAACTCGCCGTCCACGCGATGGGCGACCGGGCCCTGAACCGCGTCGTCGACCTGCTCGGCGACGACGAGCCGTGGCTGGACGGCCTTCCGTCGGTACGGATCGAGCACGCGACCCTGGTCGCGCCGGAGTTGGTGGATCGACTGACCCGGGCCCGGGTCCGGTTCGGCATCGCCACGCACACGATCTTCCTGTTCGCCGAGACCTCGGCCTACCGGAACAACCTCGGGCCGGACCAGGCGCGAGTCGCGTACCCGATCCGGGCGCTCTACGACTCCGACCTGCCGCTGGCGCTGACTTCGGACCGCCCGGCCACCGCCTGGGACGACGCCGACGACGTGTTCTGCTCCGTCGCCGCGGCCGTACGCCGGATCGCCCACGACGGCACCGATATCGGCCGCCCCGAGGCCGTCACCGTGCCGCAGGCCCTACTGCTCTACACCGGCCGGGCCCGGACGCTTGCCGATCTTGGTCCGGTCGGAGTGCTGGAGCCGGGTGCCGCCGGGGACTTCGTGATCCTGGACCGCGACGTGTTCACGGTGCCGGCCGAGGAACTCGCGGAGGTACGGGTCGGCGAGACCTGGATCGCCGGCGAGCGCTGCTGGCCGCGTTGATCACCCATCGGCTTGTCCGCCCGTGACTTCAAAGGTACCTTTGAAGTATGCCGCAGAATCTGCAGGAAGTGACGTTCTCGGAACTGATTCAGTCTCCCAAGGACACGGTGGAGAAGCTGAACCGGGCACCTCGGCATGCGCTCCGACTCAACCGTCGCGGAGCCGAGGACCTGGTCCTGGTCGCGGCCACTCAAGCCAGCCAAGATCAGGAGGTCGTCGGTGTCGCCATCCGGCTCCTGCGGGCGATCATGGCCAGCCCGACCACCAGGTCGCAGTACCTGCTCGACCTGCTCCCGATGGTGTTCCGCTGGGTTCGTTTCCTCCCGGACGAGGACCGGCTGGAGTTCGCCCGAGAGCTGATCGATGTCATGGAGGCCTGCGAAGAACTCGACAACTTCACTCCGATGCTCGATCTCATCGAGCAGTGGCGTCATTCCGCCGAGGTCTACGCGGATCCCGAACTGTTCCGCGCCCTTCGCAGTCCGGACACCGTCGATGCGGGCCAGGTCACTCGGCCGACGGCATAACCGGCCATGGCTCCGAAGCGGAGGGAGCGAGTCGCACCACCTCCGGGCCCTGATGAGTGGGAGGTCAGGTATGGCACCAACGAAGCCGCGCGTGGGTGGGAAGACGTCTGCGCCCAGGCAACCGGGAACGCGCTGCGTGCCTGGCAGGTGCTCCGATCCCATCCCCGACCGAGCCGGCCGGACCATCGGCAGCACCGACTCAAGGGCGCGCTCGGTACCAAGGACGGCCTCGAGGTGTGGCAACTCGAGGTGACCGGCGGAGGTCGTCTCTGGTATCGGATCGACGACGGTCGGCAGACGGTGTGGCTGGATGTGGCCACGCTGGGACACCCCAAGGAGACCGACTGAATCGAGGGCACATCCGGCTCGATGGGCACGGCGACTCGGGGTGAGGTTGAAGGCGTGGCCGGGCGCCGTGACCGGTCAACTCTGCAGCGACACGCCGCCAAAACCGCTGCTTTTGTGACCGGTCGGCGGGGTTTTCAGGGGTCGGTGGGGAAGGCGCGGGCGAAGGCGAGGACGGTGGTCCGCTCGGCGCCGTCGTCGGGGAGTTCGCGCCGCCGCCAGCGGAGCAGCAGCTCGTCCAGTTCGGCGCCGAGTTCGACCAGTTCGGCCGGGGTGAGCCGGAGCCAGACATGGCTTCCGTACGCGGCCTCGTCCCACGGCTCCTCGGCCGAGGCGAGAAAGGCCCGGGCGCTCTCGAACTGGCGGGCCAGCAGCGCTCCGTCCGCCGCCGTCGCGACCGCCTCGGCGGCGCTGTCCCGGAACTGGGCGGGGCTCCAGCGCAGGCCGCGGCTGACCAGCCGCCAACTACGCTGCCGCCGGTCGTCACCGTCCGGCGCCCGCTCCACCAGCCCGGCCTCGGCGAGCACCCTCAGATGGTGCGAGATGCTGCCGGTGGCCAGGCCGAGGGCATCGGCCAGTTCTCCGGTGGTCGCCGTGCCGGACACGGCGAGCCGATCGATGATTCGCCACCGGTCCGCATGACCGAGGGCCGCCAGCGCCCGGGCATCGTGGACCTGCCGGACGTCACCGGGTGAACCGTCTCGCATCCGCCCAGCCTAGCAAGCATATTTGCGCAAATTTTCTTGCGGACCTACTCTCGTGATCATGCGCTACCGCAAGCTGGGCCGGACCGGCCTCGAGGTCTCCGAGTACGCCCTCGGCACAATGATGTTCGGCTCGGCCGGCAATCCCGATCACGAGGCGTGCGCCCGGATCCTGCACGCCGCCCTCGACCGCGGCGTCAATCTGATCGACACCGCCGACATGTACTCGGCCGGCGAATCCGAGGAGATCGTCGGCAAGGCACTCAAGGGACATCGCGACGACGTCGTGCTGGCGACCAAGGGTCACTATCCGCTCGCCGAGGGTCCGAACCGGAGCGGCAATTCCCGCCGCCACCTGACCCGGGCCGTGGAGGCGAGCCTGCGCCGGCTGGACACTGATCACGTCGACCTCTACCAGATCCACCGGCCGGACTGGGACACCGACCTGACCGAGACGCTGGCCACCCTGACCGACCTGCAGCAGGCCGGCAAGATCGGCGTCTTCGGGTGTTCGGTCTACCCCGCGTTCGAGCTCGTCGAGGCGCAGCGGATCGCCGACCGGCACGGGTTGCGGCCGTTCCGTACCGAGCAGCCGCCGTACAACCTGCTGGCCCGCGGGATCGAGCGGGACGTGCTGGTCGTCACCGAGCGGCAGGGCATGGGCGTGCTGACCTGGAGCCCGCTGGCCTGGGGCTTCCTCACCGGCCGCTACCGGCGCGGCGACACCACGACCGAGCCGGGAGCGCGGGCCAGGCTGCGGCCGGAGTGGTTCGACCCGGCCGACCCGGTGACCGCGCGCAAGCTCGACGCCGTCGAGGAGTTGATCAAGGTCGCCGCGGACCTGGGCAGTACCCTGCCGGCCCTCGCGGCAGCCTTCCCGCTGAGCCATCGCGCGGTCAGTGCGGTGCTGCTCGGTCCCCGTACCGAAGATCAACTCACGTCGATCCTGGACGCGCCGGCCCGGCTCGACGACGCTGCGCTGGACCGGATCGACGAGATCGTCCCGCCCGGCACGAATGTCTACGAGCCGACCGCGCCCGCACCGCCACCCTGGCTGGCCGACCCGTCCCGGCGGCGGTACGTCGAGCCGCCGAAGCCCAACGCTCCCTGGCGTTGATCATGGTCGGTACAGCCGCCGGTAGTCGCTGGGCGTGATCGAGCTGACCTGACGGAAGGCGCGGCTGAAGTAGGACTGGTCCATCCCGACGTCGGCGGCGATCTCCTCGATCGGCCGGTCGGTGTCGACCAGCTCCCGCTGCGCGTGTTCGATCCGGGCCCGCTTCACGTACTGCTTGGGCGACAGGCCGAATTCGATCTTGAACCGGCGGGCGAACTCGGCCGGCGGCAGGCCCGCCTCGGCGGCCAGCCGGTCCAGCGTCAGTGACTCGGCGAGCGCACCGTCGACGAACCGGACCACCCGCCGGAAGGCGCCGGCTCCCTCGGGCTGCGGTCCCCCGGCCAGCCGCACGGAGCCGGGCGGCGCGCTCTCCAGGTAGTGCCCGAACAGTTCCGACAGGGCGGCCCGCAGGCGCAGCGGGGTGGCCAGCGTCGGCGGGTCCCGGTCGATCGCCGCCACCCGCTCGAAGAGTCCGGCGGCAATCTTGGGATCGCGGCTCGGCACCACGTACGGCAGCTCGAGCACCTCGCCGAGATCGCTGTCGCCGATCAGGGCGGAGAAATGCAGCCAGTGCTTGAGGTACGTGTCGTCGCTGACCGTTCCGTACGCCACCGGACGATCGGCCGGCAGATAGACGAGATCACCCGGGCCCGGTGACAGCTCCGTGTCACCGACCCGCAGCAGACCCTCGCCGGACAAGATCAGATAGAGCCTGCTGTACGGATCCGGCTGGCTCGGCCGGGCCCAGGAACGCGGCACCCGGGTGATCCGGCTGGCCACGACGAGGTCGAGCCGGAGCCGGTCGAGCTGGGCACGGACGACCTCGTCGACGCCGCTCACCGGGCCAGCGGTCCCACGTCCGCGGCGACCAGCGGCCGGAACCGGGGCCGCCCGGTCGCGTACTCGTCGGCGCCGACGTCGCGCAGCCGACCGCGCTGGTCGCCGTCAAGATCATGACCGACGCCTGGGTGCCGGCGCGAGGCGGCACCGATCGCCGGACTCCCCTGCGTCAGCCGGTGCACGCCGTCCGGTCCGGCAGCCAGCCGTGGGTCGATCCGGCGGAAGCCACCGGCCGGCGCCGTACCGTCCAGAGCCTCGCCCCAGAAGAGATTCCCGGCCCAGGCCGTACCGTCCTGGAACGGCAGGTTGGTCAGCCGGCCGGCCGCGCCGACCAGGATGTTGTCGGCCAGCACGCAGTCCAGCGGCGGCAGCGTCCGGTGCGACTCGCCACTGATCCCGGTGCCGCAGTCGATCACCGTGTTGTGGGCGAGGGTGACCCGGTCCGGCGCGTCGTTGCCGCGCCGCGACTCCGGCGACTCCCCCGGCAGATGATCACGGACGCTGCCGCTGCCGAGCACGATCCCGGAGCCGGTGATCCCGTGCAGGTAGTTGTTGATCACCAGGTGATCATCGCCGTAGATCCGGATCCCGTTCCGGCCGCCGAGCAGATGGTTCGCGTCGACCCGGTTGCCGTTGCCGTGCCGGAGCACAATGCCGCCCAGCGAGTCCCGGATCGTGTTGTGCCGGATCAGGTTGCCGGACGACTTGACCGAGATCGCCTCCGGGTCGCCGTCGACGCGCTCGAACAGGTTCAGTTCCACCAGGGCTCCGGCGTCGCCGAGCGCCCGCCCGCTGAGGCCGAGCCGGATCGGCTCGCCGCCGTTGCTGCCGGCGAACGTGTGGTCGGTGAAGTGGTTCCTGGTGATCTTGACGCCTTGCGCCATCACGTCGGCGCCGGCACCGCCCTCGACGCCGAGGAAGATGCCGAGGGTGGACTTGCCGGAGAACGAGTTGCGATCGACCACGGAATGATCACCGCGGATCATCACCCAGTGCAGGCCCTCCAGATCGGCCAGCCGGAACGAGTTCCGGGACAGCTCGACGTGGTGACAGTCGGCCGGCACCTCCAGCGTGGTCGATTGCCGGAACAGAAAGCCGCTGATCACCAGGTGGGAGGAGTCGGTGAGGTCGAAACTCTGCTCACCGGTCAGCTCCACCCCGCCGACCGAGGCGGCCTTGATCATGATCGGTGCCCGCTCGGTGCCGTGCTTGCCGGTGATCGCGAGCGGCTCCCCGGCCGGGACCTGATAGCTGCCGGCGGCCAGGACGATCACCGAACCCGGCCGGGCCTCGGCAACCGCCCGGCGGAGCCCGTCCAGGCTGTCCACCCGGACCGCGTCGGCGGCCGCCGCGGTGCCCGTGATCATCGACCCGGCCGTGCCCGCGACGACTCCGCAGGCGGCAAGGAACGTACGACGCTGCATGAACCCTCCCCTGTTCAGATTTGCACTGATTCGCGCAAATTCTGTTACAGAGTAGGTACGAGTTCGCGCACCGGTCAAGGATTCATTCGATGAATACTGCACCGCTCCCTGAGCTTGTCGAAGGGCAAGTCAGCTGCCCCTTCGACGGGCTCAGGGAACGGCCGTCGGGTCAGGCGCAGGCGGCGGCGTCCGGGTCCCAGCGGTTGAAGCGCCGGTCCGAGGGGAGCTCGGAGGCGGCCCGAGCGGCGTACCAGGAGTCGGCCCAGGCCTGCGGGTCGCGCAGCTCCGCACCGGGATCGGCCGCGCTGCGGGCGACGAAGCCCGGGTAGGCGTCACGGCCGGACGGCTGCCCGATCGGCTGGTAGCGCAGGTCGAAGCTCCACCGGAGATGATCACTGGTGTTGCGGTGCGCGGCGTGCGGGGTGCGCCGGTGCATGAACAGCACGTCACCGGCCGCCATCGGCAGGTCGAGGGTCTCGCCACCGAGGTGGATCCCGGGGATCGCCAGGCCGCCGACGCCGCCCCGGCGGGCGCCCATCGGCGAGTTCCCGGGACAGTGCGGCAGCAGTCCCTCCCGGTGCCTGCGCGGCTTCACCATCAGGCAGCCGTTGGCCGGATCGGTGTCGCCGAGCGGCAGCCAGACCGTGACCAGTTCGGTGTCATCGGCGTCCTCGGTGATCACGCCGTTGTCCTGGTGCCACGGAGTGGCGACGTTCTTCGGCCGGCCCGTCTCCGGATCCGGCGGCATCAGGTGCTCGGGGACCTTGAGCCGGACGTGCTGCACCGGATTCGACCAGATCTCCGGGCCGATGATCGACTCGATCACGTCGAGGATCGCGGCGTTGCGGAGCAAGGCGAACACGGCCGGGCCGACCCAGAGCGGGGTGTCCGGCTTGGTCCCGCCCTGCGGCAGCGAGAAGTCGAAGTGCTGGGTGTGGTCCCGGCCACTCTCGGCGAACACCGCGTTCACCCGGTCGGCGAACGGAAGCTCCGCGTACGTCGAGCTGATCATGCCGTCGGCGTGCAGTTGCTCGGCCAGGCCGTCGAGAACGCCCGCGTACTCGCTCAGCACCGGCGCAAGATCAGCAGCCGGGTCGAGCAGGCCCCGCTTGAGCAGGAAACCCTCGGTCTCGAAATGGTCCAGTTCGGCGGCAGTCAATGTGCCGGTCATGATCACCCTCACGGTTGGGCCCCGGGCGACGGTGGAAACCTCGCCGTCCCGTTCGAAGCTAAATCGTCGGATGTCGGCAGTCAATCGGTCGTCCCGATCCGCCCAGCGACTGGAAGATTCATTGAGCTGCCTGAGGTCGGCCATTGCCAGACGTGATCCAACTCGGTGCTGATCAGCGACGATTCTGCCCTCGCGCGGCGGTCCTACCGGACGACAACCCTTCTCGACCGAAAGGATCACTCTCATGGCAGAGCTCTCACCGCGGCTGCGGCAGATCGTCGACGCCCTCCCGCTGACCCCGGGCCTGCGGGTGCTCGAGATCGGCGGCGGGCCCGGTGCCGCCGCCCGCGCCGTCGCCGAACGGCTGACCGGCGGCGGGACGATCCTCATGATCGACCGCTCGGCGACGGCGATCGAGCAGGCCAGCAACGGTTCCGCGGACCTCATCGCCGCCGGGGTCCTCCGGCTGCGCCGGGTCGCCGTCGAGGACTTCGAACTCGAGCCCGGCGAGCCGCAGTACGATCTCGCCTTCGCGGTCCGGGTCGGCGCCCTGGACGGCCGGCATCCGGTCGCCGGCGTGGCTGCGCGGGCTCGGCTCGCGGCCGCGTTGGCGCCGCACGGCCGGCTCTTCATCGACGGTGGCGATCCGCTCCGCGAGGTGGATCTGCGGTCCGGTTCCTGATCATTCCGCCGGTTCGTGCCGGGCCAGCGGCTCGACCGCGGGCCCCTCCAGCACCGCGCCGTCGGCGTCGAAGCGCGAGCCGTGGCACCGGCAGTCCCAACTCGTGTCGGCCTGATTCCAGTGCAGCGGGCAGCCGAGGTGGGTGCAGGTCGGGGTGACAGCGTGCAGGGTTCCGCCGGGATCGCGGTAACCGCCCAGCCGGTTGCCGTCGAGCATGATCAGACCGCCCCGGCCCGGTGCCAGGTCCGCCGGATCGCCCGCCGCACCGAACCGACCGCCGACGAACTCCGTACCGACCGAGAGGTTGTCCTTGATCAACCTGCCGACCGACGCGGCGTCACCGATCCGGGTGGCGTCGAAGATCGACTGCCACGGGCGGCCCGGCCGGCCGGCGATCAGGTCCGCCAGCACCAGGGCGGCCGCGGTGCCGCTGCTGAGGCCCCATTTGGCGAAGCCGGTCGCGGTCAGAATCCGGCTGCTGAAGGGCGTCCGGCCGACGTACGGCAATCGGTCCGGCGTCCGGTAATCCTGCGCCGCCCACCGGTGATCGACCGAGACGACGTCGAAGTTCGCCCGGGCCCAGGTCTCCAGGTCGCGATAGCCGGCTTCGGTGTCGGCCTCCGCACCGGGTTCATGATCATTCCCGACCACGATCAGCCCGTCCGATCGCCACGGCCGCAGTGATCGGGTCGGGGTGTCGTCCACCGAGATCGTCATCGCCTCGGGAGCCGGACCACGCAGCGTCACCGCGAGGGCGTACGACCGCGTCGGCCGGGTCCGGGCGAAGTAGCCGCCGACCAGGCCGGGCGGCAGCAGCGTGGCGAGCACGGCCCGGTCCGCGTGCACCCGTACCCCGTTCACCGCGGTGAGCCGCACTCCGTCGTTGCCACGTTTGTCGAACTCCCCGATCCTGGTCCCGTCGAAGATCATTCCGCCGGCGGCCGACACCGCACCGGCCAATCCGGCCAGATAACGGCCGGGATGGATCAGAAGTTGATCATCAAACCGGATCGCCGCCGAGACCGGGAACGGCAGCGGAACGTCCGTGGTCCCGGTCGCCGGCAGGCCGGCCTGCTGCGCCGCCAACACCTCCGCGGCGATCCGCTCCCGGCCCTCGGGCCGCACCGCGTAGGCGAAGGCCGGCAGCCGAGAATCCTCGCAGTCGACCGGGAGCTGCCCGGCCAGTTCGGCGACCTTCGCCAGTCCCTCTTGGTTGGCTTCGGCATAGCCGCGGGCGACGTCCCCGCCGTGCCGGTCGGCCAGGTCGGCATAGATCAGCCCGTGCTGCGAGGTCACCTTCCCGGTGGTCCGGCCGCTGGTGCCGGCGCCGATCCCGGCGGCCTCGAGCACCGCGACCCGGGCACCGTCGCGAGCGACGAGCAGCGCCGTCGTCAGTCCGACCAGTCCGCCGCCGACCACCGCAACGTCGACCTCGAGATCGGCGGCGAGCGCCGGGTGCCGCGGCAGTTCGGCCGTCGCCAGCCACACGCTGCCCTGCTCCATCGGACTCCTTCCAAGATCAACGAGAGGTGACGACGGTCCCGTAATAGGTACCCAACTGGCCCCGGTACTCCTCGTCCTGGACCGAGCCGAACTCGGTCTCCGGCGGCGGCGCGTCCGCCACCTCCTGCTTGCTGAGATCCACGCCGACCGACTCGTGCTCCCAGTCGACCCGCTTGATCGTGCCCGCCGGCAGGACGACCTGGTGGCCGAAGATCCACGGCCCGGTGTCGACGACGATCCAGCTCGCGTTCTCCTCCGTCGACGCGTCGGTGATCTTGCCGATCTCGCCGTCCGTGGCGTGGACCCGGAAGCCGACCAGCTTGGCCATCAACGGCCACGCCTCATTCGGCTCGGACCGGAAGTTCCAGGCGTCCCAGTTCCCGATGGTCATGACCCCTCCTCAGTCGCTCACCGCTCCCGTACCCGGAACCGGTGGGGGTCAATCCCGCGAGGGGCGCCGAGGTTCGAGCGACCGCGCGACCGGGAAGGCGGCCTGGCGGACAGTCGCGCGTGCCGTATCCGTTCGCCGCTTCTCGGCTAATCTTTCACTGTGCTCATCACCAAGGCCGACCTGGAGCGCTTGCGCGAAGTATGTGAGCGCTACGGTGTCGCGTCCTTGGAGGTTTTCGGATCCTCCGCCCGCGAGGAGGATGGACCGGAGAGCGACGTCGATCTTCTGTACGTCTTGAAGCCCCACGCTCGCCTCGGCTTCAGACTCTTCGACCTCGAGGACGAGCTCGCGGACATCTTTGGTCGCCCGGTCGACTTGGTCGCGCGCAAGTCGATCAACAAGTACATCCGCGGTCAGATCCTCGCTGATGTGCGGCCGCTCTCTGCGGCGTAACTCCTGCTGCTGCGCGAGATGCGCGATGCGGCCTTGACGATGCGTCGGTGGCGCGAGCGCCGGGTTTGAGGACACCGCGGGGAGGGAACCTCAACCGGCAAGCACTCGACCGAAAGGTGGCCCCCCGATGCCGATCGCCGTTGCCCAGTGGACGCTCGATGTCGACGACGTCCAGCGCGAGGCCGAGTTCTGGTCCGCCGCCCTCGGTTACCCGACCGAGCCGGCCCGTACGGAGTCGATCCACCTGCACCCGCCGGAGGGCAGCACCGGGCCCTCGGTCTGGTTGCAGCCGACCCACGATCCGAAGCGGGTCAAGAACCGGCTGCACCTCGACTTCGGCGCGGCAGACCCGGAGGCCGAAGTGGCCCGCCTCCTCGAGCTGGGCGCCCGGCACTGCGACGTCGGTCAGACCGGCTCGGAGAGTTTCGTCGTGCTGGCCGATCCGGAGGGCAACGAGTTCTGCGTGTTCACCGAGCCGCACCCGGAACTCGACCGGCGATGATCACGTGCGGGCCGGGATCGGGGCGTCAGGCCTCGCCTGGTCGAAGACCCGGCCGTCCTCGTCGTGGACCATGACCCGCGACGGCTGCACCCGCCGCGCCCGGTCGTTGGCCGCGACGACGGCGGCAGCCAAGCTGTCGTGCCGGCCGAGGGACCGCCCGGCATGCTCGATCACCCACGCGCCCCGGTCGGGCACGACATGGAACTCGGTACGGGTCATGCGACCTCCATTCGCTCGGGACAGGCCGATCGACGGCCGAGACCGGCTCGGCCGGCAAGGTACCCAGAATGGCAGGCCATCACGACGGGATCGGGGATTTCCTGAGGACGGTTCCGGGTGACCCGCCTGCGCCGGGTGACCGACCGGACCAAGGGCTGGCGGCGCCGGCGCTGCGGGCGGGGCTTCAGCTATCTCGACGACGCCGGTTCGGCCCTGGCCGACGACCAGGTCCGCCGGTGCCGGGCCCTGGCCATCCCGCCGGCCTGGACCGACGTCTGGATCTGCCCGGACCCGAACGGCCACCTCCAAGCCGTGGGTACGGACAGCGACGGCCGGGTCCAGTACCTCTACCACCCGGACTGGCGCCGGCGGCAGGACGAGGCGAAGTTCGACCGGATCCTCGGCCTCGCCGAGCGGCTGCCGCCCGCCCGGCGGCGTGTCGTCCGCGACCTCAAGGCGACCGGGCTGCCGCGGGCGAAGGCGCTGGCCGCGGCGTTCCGGTTGCTCGACCGCGGCCTGTTCCGGGTCGGCTCGGAGTCCTACAAGCAGCGGTACGGCAGCCTCGGCCTGGCCTCGCTCGGGCCGGACCAGGTCCACCTCTCCGGCGCCACGATGACCTTCGTCTTCCCGGCGAAGTCGGGTGAGCTCGCCGAGATCGAGGTGACCGACCGGCTGGCCGCCGACGTCGTCCGGACCCTCGCCCGGCGGCGGGCGCAGCGCACCGAACTGCTCGCCTTCAAGGACGGTCGCCGCTGGCACAACCTGACCGCCGACGACATCAACGACTACCTGGCCACGGTGATCGGCCCGGACTTCACCGCCAAGGATTTCCGCACCTGGCACGCCACCGTCCAGGCCGGGTTCCTGCTGGCGCTGGCGGACCCGGCCGGCACCGACCGGCGCCGCCGGACCCAGGTCCTGCAGGTGATCGACGAGGTCGCCGAGCGGCTCGGCAACACCCGCTCGATCGCCCGCTCCGCGTACATTCACCCGCGGCTGATCGACCTGTTCCACGAAGGCGCGGTGCTGCCGCCCGCCGTCGTGGCCGGCCTCCGCGCGGACGCCGCACCGCCCTATCCGCTGCGGGTCGAGCGCGCCGTCGTCGACCTGCTCGGCTGACCGCGGCCGGGGTTTGTCCGCGAACCGTGCCGGGTACCCGAACACCAGGCAGCGACCCGGGTGAGGAGACATGATGCGACGTCAGGTCCTGGTGACCGGTGTCTCGTCCGGGCTCGGCCGGGCCATCGCCGCCGAGTTGGACGAGGCGGGGTTCGACGTCTGGGGAACGGTCCGTACCGAGGCCGACGCCGCCGCGCTGCGACGCGACGGCGATCGGATCCGGCCGGTTCTGCTCGAGCTGACCGATCCCGAGTCGGTCGAGCGCGCGGCCGGCCGGCTCCGGAGCAGCGGCCCGCTCTACGCGGTGATCAACAACGCCGGCGCTGCCGTACCGACGCCGTTGGAACATGCGGATCCGGCCATGATCACCGAACTGCTGGCGACCAACGTCGTCGGCCCGCTGCGGCTGACCCAGGAACTGCTGCCGGCGCTGCGCCAGGCCCGGCACAGCTACGGCGACGCGCGGGTGATCTTCGTCGGCTCCTTGATCACCGCCGTGCCGCTGCCGTTGTTCGGTCCGTACGCCCTGACCAAGCACGCCCTGGTCGGACTGACCGATTCGCTGCGCGCCGAACTCGCCCCGGAACGGATCCGGGTCAGCCTGATCGAACCCGGCGTCTTCGCCACCCGGATCTGGCTGCGCGCCCATGATCAAGTTCTGCGGCTGCCGCGGCACCGCTCGGACGACCGCTACCGGGCGCTGCTCGACGCGGCACCGACGGTGGCCCTGCTGGCCCATCGCTACGGTGCAGATCCGGCCGCCATGGCCGCGGCCGTGGCCCGCGCCCTGACCCGTTCCGCGCCGCCGGCCCGACAGTTCGTACCGGGCCACGCCCGACTGGTCGCCGCGGCGACCCGGCTGCTGCCCACCCGCGTGCTGGACGCCGGTGCCGCCGCCCTCGGCACGGATCGCGGCGCGGCCGGCCTGCGGGCGCTGGCCCGGCGGCTGCTCCGCCTCCGGCGCGCTCGGGGTGCGCGGCAGGCGGCCCGGGACCGGGCCCGGGAGGCCGCGCGTGCGTGACGCCGTGATCATCGGCTCGGGGCCGAACGGCCTGGTCGCCGCGAACCTGCTCGCCGACCGGGGCTGGAACGTCCTGGTGCTGGAGGCGCAGCCCGAGCCGGGCGGCGCGGTCCGGTCCGACACCGACGTCCAGCCCGGCTATGTCCACGACACGTTCAGCAGCTTCTATCCGCTGGCCGCCGTCTCGCCCGCCCTGGGTGGCCTCGGGCTCGAGGCGTTCGGGCTGGACTGGGTGCACGCGCCCGCCGTGATCGGCCATCCGCTCCCCGATGGCGACTGGGCCATCCTGCACCGCGATCCCGAGCTGACCGCGACGGACCTCGATCATGATCATCCTGGCGACGGCGACGCCTGGCTCGCGCTGTACGAACGCTGGCGCGCGGCCGGGACTCAGCTCACGACGGCGCTGCTGCAGCCGTTCCCGCCGCTCGGGCCAGGGCTCGCGCTGCTGGCCCGGTTGCGCCGCGCCGGCGGGCTCGGCTTCGTCCGGCTGCTGCTCGAACCGGCCAGCACGCTGGCCGAACGTCGCTTCGGCGGCGAGCGGGCCCGGCTGCTGCTGACCGGCCTGGCCGCCCATGCCGACATCCCGCTGGCGGCGTCCGGCTCCGGCCTGATGGGCCTCCTGCTCGCCATGGTCGGCCACACCCACGGGTTCCCGGTCCCCCGCGGCGGCGCCGGCTCGCTGACCCGCAGCCTGACCGAGCGGCTGGCGACCCGGGGCGGTGAACTGCGATGCGACTCCCGGGTCGACTCCGTCCTGCTGGACCGCGGCCGGGCGGTCGGAGTGCGTACCGCCGACGGGGAACGGATCCGCACCCGGGCGGTGATCGCGGACGTGCCCGCCACCAGCCTGTACGGCGACCTGATCGCGGCCGAGGATCTGCCGGCCCGGGTCCGGGCGGCGATGGCCGTGTTCGACCCGGACCCGGCGACGTTCAAGATCGACTGGGCGCTGTCCGGGCCGGTACCGTGGCGGACTCCGCCGGTGGTGGCGCCCGGCACGGTGCACCTGGCCGACTCGACCGACGACCTGGCCCTGGCGGTGGCCCAGGTCGCGCATCACCGGGTCCCGGCACGGCCCTTCCTGCTGGTCGGCCAGATGGCGATCACCGATCCGAGCCGGGCCCCGGCCGGTGCCGAGTCGTTGTGGGCCTACACCCATCTGCCGCGGGAGATCCACGCCGACGAGGCCGGCGTGATCAAGGGCGGCCGGCTGTCCGCCGATGATCAAGAACGGTTCGCCGACCGGGTGCAGGATCGGCTGCGCCGCTACGCGCCCGACTTCGACAGTACGGTCCTCGCCCGCCGCATCCTCGGACCGGCCGAGCTCGAGGAGCGGAACGAGGGGCTGCCCGACGGTGCTCTCGGCGGCGGGACGGCCGGCCTGCACCAGCAGTTGATCTTCCGGCCGATCCCGGGCACCGGCCGGCCGACCACCCCGTTCCGCGGGCTCTACCTGGCCTCGTCGTCGGCGCACCCGGGCGGCGCGGTGCACGGCGCCTGCGGCGCGAACGCGGCGCGCGCCGCCCTCACGGCGGCCGCCCTCGGCCGGCTCAGCCGGTCGGCCTGATCAGGCCTGGTCCTCGTACGTCCCCGCGGCGCCCTCGGCCAGGAACCGGAGCCGGCGCAGCGCCTCCCGGTTGCGGACCCGCAACAGGCCCCGGCGTACCGGAGCGAGCACCGCCAGGCCCGGTCCGGCGGCGACGTCCTCGTCGATCGAGACCACACAGCCGTCGGGGATCGGTTCGAGGGTGATCACGACGGTGGCCTCACCGACCGGCCAGCCGCGGGCCCGCAGCACCAGCCGGCGTCCGTACTGCCATTCCAGCGCCGTCGTGGTGTCGTTGATCAACAGCGGCCAGACGCCGAACGAGTGGTGCAGTTCGGACCGCGGCAGCGGCCAGTCCTCGTCGACCTCACGCATCCGGGACGCGCCGACCACCCAGCTCGGATACAGCCAGCCGTTGCCGAGCACGGCGAAGACCTCGGCCGCCGACGCCGTCATCCGCAGGCTGACCGTGTTGCCCCCAGGGCGGTGCCCGGTCCGGGATTCCATCGGCCACTCCTCCGCTCGGCTCGCCGGACAGGTACCCGCGGGACGGAGCCGCAAACGCAGCGCCGGGCGCGCCCGGATGTTTCGGGAGCCGGATCCCGGGTAGTCCATGATCACCGGCCGCACGGCCGAGACGAGAGGAACGATCATGCTGCTGCCCCACCCGCGTGGCCCGCTGAGCGCAGCCGTCACGGCCGCCATCCGCCGGCCGGACGAGTCACTGATCAAGGTGCCCGACCTGCCCGAGCCCGATGTGGCGTTGCACGATCCCGACTTTCAGCTCACGCTGTGGGTGCTGTACGAGTTGCACTACCGCTCCTTCGACGACGCGCCGGACGCGGCCGAGTGGTCACCGGTCCTGCTGGCCGTCCGCGGGGCCCTCGAGACGATCTTCGACATCGCCCTGGAGCGCGAATGCGCCGGCCCGGTCGACCTGCTGGCCGCGGTCCCGGCCGAGGACTTCCCGGATCAGCTGTTCGCGCTCACCGAGAGTTTCGACAGCCCGCCGGTCGCGGAGCACGTCCAGCGGCGCGCGACGCTGGACCAGGTCCGGGAGCTGCTGCTGTTGCGCAGCATCTACCAACTCAAGGAGGCCGACCCGCACAGCTTCACCATCCCGCGGCTGACCGGAGCGGCGAAGGCTGGGCTGGTCGAGTTGCAGTACGACGAGTACGGCGACGGCCGGGCCGACCGGGTGCATCAGGACCTCTTCGCGACCGCGCTGCGGGGCGCGGGCCTCGACCCCGGCTACGGCGCCTACGTCGACGTGGTGCCGGCCGAGACCCTCGCGATCAGCACCGTGATGTCGCGGTTCTGCCTGCATCGTGGCCGCCGGGGTGCGGCGATGGGACATCTCGCCGCGTTCGAGGCCACCAGCTCGGTGCCCTCTCGCCGTTACGCAGCGGGGATCCGGCGGGTCGGCCTGGGCGACAACGTGGCCCAGTACTTCGACGAGCACGTCGAGGCCGACGCCGTGCACGAACAGCTCGCCGTCCGCGGGATCTGCGCGGCGATGATCAAGGACGAGCCCGGCTTGCAGCGCGACATCGCGCTGGGCGCCGTGGCCTGCCTCGCGGTGGACGACCTGAGTGCCCGGCCGCTGCTGGCGGCCTGGCAGGACGACCGGCACCTGGTCGATCCACCGGCACCGCCGCGGTCGCTCACCGAGTTCGCGACGTCATCATGATCAGCTGCCGGATGATCAACGCCGCCGGGACACCGCTGCGGTGCGTCGGCGACGAGACTCTGGACCTGGAACCGTGCCCGGAGGGCCCGGTGCTGGTCCGCGGCGCCACGATGATCATCGACGAGGACGATCAGGCGCACCCGGTACTCCGGCCCGTCGTCGCGGTCTGTCGCTGCGGGACCTCGACCCAGCCGCCGTGGTGCGACGGGATGCACAAGCTGGTCCAGCGCCGGCAACGAGCCGCCGGGGCGGACCAGACCGAACGATGATCATCACGAGTGATCATCGCGATCCGGAATCTACGCATCAGGCCAAGCTCGGTACAGGTTCGAAACGGACGAGAATGTTCGCGGAACGGACACGCCCCGCGTAGCGAGCGACCACTTTCCAGCTTCTTGATCACAAATTCCTCCATCCCCTTTACTAATGCTGTCGTCCTCGGTCATGATCGGTCTTGCCCATCTACGCGGACGGCCTCGGGGCCGAGGAGGATCAACGATGTCCTTACATCGAACGGTTGTGCGCGCCAAGAAACACCTGCTGGCCCTGATCGCCGCCGGCACGGCGCTGATCTTGATGGCCGCCTGCACGGCCGGCACCGCCGGTGGCGGCACGCCGGGCGCCGGTGCCGCCTCCGACCCCACGGCGCCGGGAGACTCGAGCAAGTTCCTGACGTTCTTCCCCTGCTGCAGCTGGAACACGACCTGGTCGTTCAACCCGTACAACGTGAACGGGCTCGGCATCCAGAACGACTTCGTCACGCTGCGGCTGGCGATCGTGAAGTCGCCCAGCCTGACCGAGTTCATCCCGCAGCTGGCCGACACCTGGGAGATCGTCGACGGCAAGCTGAACGTCCACCTGCGCGAGGACGCGAAGTGGCAGGACGACACCCCGGTCACCAGCAAGGACCTGCACGACACCGCGATCCTGAACGCGCTGCGCGGCGACGGGTTCTGGAACGACATCACCAGCGTCGACATCGTCGATGATCACACCGTCGCGTTCACGCTCAAGGAGGGTCAGCCGGAATCGCTGGCCAAGCTGGACATCCTGAACGCGATCCGGCCGTACCCGTCCAGCGTGTACGGCAAGCTCGTCACCGACGAGCTGAAGCAGGACGTGATCAAGTACTACACGACCGCGCACCGGGACCCGGAGCAGGCCGGCAAGCTGCCGGAGTTCAAGCGGATGAGCGCGGCGTTCAAGGACCTGGCCGCGATGAAGGTGGAGAAGCTGATCGGCAATGGCCCGTTCCAGCTGGAGAACATCACCACCAAGGAAGCCAAGCTGGTCAAGTGGGACGGCTTCTGGGACGCGAACAAGATCACGTTCGCCGGGATCCGCTACCTGAACGGTTCGACCCAGACGGTCTACCCGCAGCTGTTCAGCGGCAACGTGCACTTCTCCAACGTGTACATGCCGCCGCCGATCCTGCAGCGCTGGAAGAAGACCCCCGACTCGAACACGGCGCTGCCGCTCGCCTTCGGGTTCACCATGCTGTTCAACAGCAGCAAGAAGCCGCTCGACTCCAAGGCGGTCCGGCAGGCGCTGGCATACGTGATCCCGCGGCAGCAGATCAGCGAGGCCGCCTACGGCACCGACGAGGCGGCCGGCGGCACCTGGAAGGAAGTCAACACCGGCATCTCGCCTTCCCTGGAAGCGATCTATCTGGACCAGGGCAAGCTCGACCAGCTGAACAAGTACCCGGTGGACGAGGCCAAGGCGACCCAACTGCTGGAGGGCGAGGGCTTCACCAAGAAGGGTGATCAGTGGATCAAGCCGGACGGCGAGCCGTTCACGCTGACCTTCATCGCCAACGCCGAGACGACCGACATCGTCACCTCGTTCAACTCCGCGGCGAAGGCGCTGACCGCATTCGGGATCAAGTCCGAGGTCAACGCGACCTCCGGCGCCCAGCAGAACGCCGATCAGCACAACGGCGACTTCGACATCGGCTCCGGCTTCGTCGGCGGCAACAACCCGCTCGGCATGTACAACTCGCTGCTGGGTCCGGGCTACAACTTCAGCAAGCTGGGCAACTACGCCGGCAAGCGCGGCATCGGCTTCGGCCCGACGAAGAACGTCCCCGGTCTCGGCGAGGTGGACGTGGTCAGCACCATTGACGGCCAGGTCCGTGCCATCGAGCCGGGTCCGGAGATGAATGCCCAGGTCTGGAACTGGGCCCAGCTGGTGAACGAGGAGGTCCCGTACATCTGGTACGCGACCAAGGTCTACCAGTTCCCCTTCTCCACCAAGGAATTCACCAACTGGCCGCCGCTGAACGACCAGAACACCAGCGAGCTGTGGGACATCATCGCCGCCGACATGAACGGAGGCGTCTCGCTGGCGATCCAGCAGGGCTTCATCACCCCGAAGCCCTGACCCCTCCCCGTCACCCGGTGACACCCCCTTATCCGGAAGGCGCCGATGGTTTCCTATGTCGTGAAGCGACTGGCGATGTCGCTGTTGATCATCTACATCGTCATCTCGCTGTCCTTCTTCATGATCCGGCTGATGCCGGGCAACCCGATGGCGGCGCTCGAGGCGCAGCTGCGGATGCAGGGCGGCCTGAGCGAGGTCGAGATCCAGCAGCGGATCAGCTCCGTCTACGGCGTGACGCCGAACGCGCCGGTCGGCGAGCAGTATCTGCAGTACGTGTGGGGTGCGATCCGCGGCGATCTCGGGGTTCCGATCATGAACCCCGGGACCACCGTGACCGCGGTGATCGCCGAGGCGCTGCCGTGGACGATCATGGTCGTCGCGGTGTCGCTGATCATCAGCTTCCTGATCGGGATCGCGATCGGCGCGATGATGGCCGCGTTCCAGAACAGCCGGTTCTCCCAGGCGATGACGTTCATCGTGTCCTTCCTGAGCGCCGTGCCCAGCTATCTGGTGGCCATCGCGCTGCTGTACTTCCTGACCAGCGTCTACCAGGTCTTCCCGTCCGGTGGCGCCTACGCGGTCGACGTGACGCCGGGCTTCAACGGGCCGTACCTGCTCAGCGTGCTCTACCACGCCTTCCTGCCGATCGTGGCGTCGGTGATCACTTCCTTCGGCGGCTGGGCGCTCGGCATGAAGGGCAGCGCGATCTCGGTCCTCGGTTCGGAGTACGTCCGGGCGGCCGAAGCCCGCGGCCTGAGCGACCGCCGGATCACCCAGTCCTACGTCGGCCGCAACTCGATGCTGCCGATGGTCACCCAGCTGGCCCTCTCGATCGGCTTCATGTTCGGCGGCTCGGTCTTCATCGAGACGTACTTCCAGTACCCCGGGATCGGGTTCTACATGATCCAGTCGGTCAATCAACGGGACTACTCGCTGATGATGGG
Source organism: Microlunatus parietis (assembly GCF_013407955.1). Taxonomy (GTDB): domain Bacteria; phylum Actinomycetota; class Actinomycetes; order Propionibacteriales; family Propionibacteriaceae; genus Microlunatus; species Microlunatus parietis. The sequence continues at coordinate 800,668 of NZ_JACCBU010000001.1, forward strand.
CTGCTTCCTATTGATCACCGTCTCGGTGATCGTCACGAACCTGCTGGTCGACCTGCTCTATCCGCTGGTCGATCCCCGGATCGCCAATCCGGCGGCGCGCAAGCGGGCCGTGGACAAGACCGCCGATCCGGACCAGGAAGTGTTGCCGGCCGGAGGGACGATGGCATGAGGTTCCTCAGTGACCTGTGGCGGATCCTGCGCAACGACAAGGGTGCCCTGGTCGGCGGCGTGATCGTCCTGATCTACGGCCTGGTGGCGATCTTCGGGCCGGTCTTCGTCCAGGTGGGTGACGAGCAGGATGCGAGCCAGGCCTACCAGCCGCCGTCCTGGGAGCACCCGCTCGGCACCGACTCGCTCGGCCAGGGCGTGCTCGAGCAGATCATCGTCGGCACCCAGCCGATCATGATCGTCGGCGTGATGTCGGCGGTGATCACGATCTTCATCGGTGTCGCGGTGGGCCTGCTGACCGGTTACATCGGCGGTGTCGTCGACACGATCGTCATGCGGATCACCGACATCTTCCTGACCATCCCCGGTCTGCCGTTGATCATCGTCCTGGCCAGCGTGATCCACACCACCAACCCGTTCGTGCTGGCCTGCATCCTGTCGATCACCGCCTGGGCGGGCCTGGCCCGGGCGATCCGGTCCCAGGCGATGAGCCTGCGCAGCAGCGACTTCGTCGAGGCCGCCCAGCTCCAGGGGGTCTCGCTCGGCAACATGATCGGCCGGCAATTGCTGCCGAACGTCGGCCCGTACGTCGCGATCCACTTCCTGCTCGCGATCACCGGCGCGATCTACGCCTCGGTCGGCCTGTTCCTACTCGGCATCGCGCCGATCAGCGGCAACAACTGGGGCATCATGATCAACCTGGCGATGGCGCAGGGCGCCTTGTACACCACCGACAGCGCCTTCTACCTGTTCTCCCCCATGGCCGCCATCGTCATCCTGCAGGTGTCCTTCGTGTTCTTCTCCCGGGCGCTGGACAGCGTCTTCAACCCGAGGCTGCGTGTCCAGTGAGCTCCCCCGTGACCAACGACGATCAACACCTGCTCGAGGTCGACGACCTGACCGTCGCGTTCGGTGACGGCCCCGGCTCCGTGCGGGCGGTCGAGAACGTCAGCCTCAGCGTCGGTGCCGGCGAGATCTACGCCCTGGTCGGCGAGTCCGGCTGCGGCAAGTCGACGCTGGCGTACTCGCTGCTGCAGATCGTGCCGCCGCCGGGCCAGATCACCGGCGGCACGGTACGGTTCCGCGGGGCGAGCACCACCACGATGTCGAAGCGGGAACTGAACGCCCTCCGCGGCGCCGAGCTCGCGATGGTGTTCCAGGGCGCGATGAACGCGTTCAACCCGGTGCTGACGATCGGCACCCAGGTGGACCACATCCTGCAGGCCCATCCCGAGGTGTTCGCCGACCCGAAGGACGGCCGGGACTACTTCCGGCATCTGCTCGACCTGGTCCAACTGCCGGCCGACCGGATCTGGAAGTCGTACGAGAGCCAGCTGTCCGGCGGCATGAAGCAGCGGGTGGCGATCGCCGTCGCGCTGCTGCTGCGGCCGTCGGTGGTGATCTTGGACGAGCCGACGACCGCGCTGGACGTGCTCAACCAGCGGTTGGTGATCGACATCCTCAAGGATCTGCACCGCACGCTCGGGGTGACGATCATCTTCGTCACCCACGACCTCGCCGTGGTCGCGGAGCTCGCCACCCGGGTCGCGGTCATGTACGCCGGCCGCCTGGTGGAGTCGGGCACCGTCGAGGAGATCTTCAAGGCGGGCCGCCGGCACCCCTACGTCGAGGCGTTGATCAACGCGATCCCGAGCGTGCTGGACGCCGGGCTCCGGGTCCGGCCGATCGGCGGCGCGGTGCCGAACCTCGCCGAACTGCCGGGCGGCTGCCGGTTCGCGCCGCGCTGTGCCCGGGCCGAGGACCTGTGCCACGAGACTGAGCCGCCGCTGCTCGGCGATGATCATGGACATCTGGTCGCCTGTCACGTCGTCAACCGCAGGCCCGAACTGGTGGAGGTGTCGAAGGCGTGAGTCTGCTCGAGATCCAGGATGTGACCCACACGTACGCCACCGGCTCGGGACGTCCGGTGCTGCACGACGTCAACCTGTCCACCGGCGAGGGCGAGATCGTGGCGCTGGTCGGCGAGTCCGGTTGCGGCAAGACCACGTTGGGCCGGCTGATCGCCGGACTACACGAGCCGAGCAGCGGCCGGATCTCGTTCGACGGCACCGACATCGCGGGGCTGCGCGGCAACCGACGCCGGCAGTGGCGGCGCAAGGTGCAGATGGTGCACCAGGACCCGTACGGCTCGCTGAACCCCGGCCTGACCATCGGCAGCACGCTGGCCCCCGGGATCCTGCAGCACAAGCTGGCCACCTGGCGCACCGTGCAGCCGGAGATGATCAAGCTGCTGCAGCAGGTCGGCCTGGACGCCACCCCGGCGTTCCTGCAGCGCTACCCGCACCAGTTGTCCGGCGGCCAGCGGCAGCGGGTCTCGATCGCGCGGGCGATCAGCCTGCAGCCGAGCCTGATCGTCGCCGACGAGGTCACCAGCATGCTCGACGTGTCGATGCGGGTGGCGATCCTCGACCTGCTGCTGTCCTTCCAGCGCGACCGGGGCATCGGGTACGTGTTCATCAGCCACGACTTCGGGGTGGTGCGGTACTTCGCCCAGGGCGGCCGGATCGCGGTGATGTTCTTCGGCTACATCGTCGAGGAGGGCCCGGTCGAGGAGTTGATCACGTCACCGAGGCACCCGTACACCCACATGCTGTTGCAGGCGATCCCGGTGCCGGACCCGGTGCTGGTCCGCAAGCGTGACGAGGAGGGACGGGACCCGGAACGGATGATCGGCGAGCCGGCGACCTCCGGCTGTGTGTTCGCCAACCGCTGCCCGCTGGTACAGGACGTCTGCCGGAAGCAGGCCCCGGCCCTGACCGAGATCGGCACCGGGCACCGGTCGGCCTGTCACTTCTCCGACGAGGTCCCGCCGCTGGTCCACCTCACCGACGACGCGGCCTGAGGACGACGATCATGATGAAGACAGCCGCCCGGGTGCTGCTCCGGATGGGCCTCGGCCTGTTGATCATCTGCGTCGTGATCCGGCCGGCGATCCGTACCGAACAAGGGATGATGGGCGACAACCTGGCCATCATCGCCTGCCTGCTGCTGATCATCACCGCCGCGCTGGGCCTCAAGTTCGCCCCGGACGACAAGATCAGCAAGGCCGGCGACGATCGGCAGCGTCCCTGAGCGCAGCCGCGATCCCGGAGCGACCCGCGAGTCCCAGACGGGCGTGCGCAGCCTCCGTACGGTTGCGGCCAGGCGCATCAACTCGGCATTGATCTCCAGCCGCCGGCCTCGTTGATAGTGGGCCTCGAGCCGATACAGCGACGCCCAGGCCGCATCCTCGTCGCGCCCCGTTGCCGCGGCGAGTTCGGCCAGTTCCCGAGCCCGGTCCAGCCGGGTCAGCACCGCGGCCGGTCCGACTGCGGCCGCCAGCTCGGCGTGCAGCCGGGCCGAGGTCTTCTGCGCCTCGGCGACCGAGATCCTCTTGTTCGGAAGGGATTCCGCAGCATTCCACGGGTCCCGGGTGGCGACCAGCACAGCCTGCAGCAGCACGGCCCGCTCTGGATCGTCCGCGCCGATCATGGCGAGCGCCTCCTGCGCCGGGCATGCCGCTCGGCCGTCAGGCTCCACGCTCCCACGGCCGGACCCGGGATGACGGTCGCGGCGTCGGCCAGGAGGCCCGCATCGCCGGTGGCCCGGCCGATCGCGGCGGCCTCCCGGCAGGCCTGCCAGGCCCGCTCCAGTGACCCCCGCCGGTACTCGGAGCGGGCCAGGTCGAGCAGCCGGCGCGGGTCGGGCGCCGGCGCGGGAGGTGAGGGGTCGGTACTCATGGGCGCCCCGAACAGTTGAGTGATTCCACGGATGTGCGCGGCTGAGCCAGATTCTACGGTCGATCCTCGTACGGGCCCGCAAGATCGCGGGCCCATCGAGAGGTGGAGGCAGATCATGACGACCACGACGGCACGCGTCACAGCGGCGACGATCGACGTTCGCCCGAGAGGCTGGGCGCTGGTCATCGCCGGGCTGACCGGCACGGCGGCGGGGGTCTTCCTCGCGTTCGTACCGCCTGCGGTCGGAGCGGACCGCTACAGCTTTCCGCTCAGCCCTCCGGGATACACCGCGATCCAGGCATTCTTCTTCGTGCACCAGGTCGCGCTCGCCTACGGCCTGCTCACGGTGTGGCGCTCGGGACGAGCCGGCGGTGGCCGGTTTTCGCGGCGGTGGGCGGCATTCTCGCCGTGGTCTCGATGAGCCTGCTGGCGGGAGCCGAACTGGTCGCGATCCTGGCCGCCGATTCGGCTTCCGGATCGGAGTTGGCCGGCGTGATCGGCGGCATCTACGGCGCGGTGTCGTTGCTGAACGGCGTCTCGCTGATGATCTTCGGGATCGCGGCGCTCACCGCCGGGCAGTGGCGCGGGTGGCGACGGTTGATCTTGCTCGTCCTCGGGATCTACGTCATCGTTCCGCTCACGCCGGCGATCTTCGGGCCGTTCGTCCTGGCTCGATTGACCATTGCCGGCTGGATGCTGTTGTTCGGCTTCCTCGGCTGGGCACTGCTCCGGCCCGAGCAGCCCGGGACCGGGTCCGTGAACTCCAGAGCCGGCAACCAGTCCAGCAAGGCCTGATCATCAGTTCCTGAGCCGGTCGAGCATCCAGTGGACGCTCATGGCAACGATCTTGCGCAGAACCTGCCCTTTCCGTCCGCTCGATGATCATTTCGGCATGGCGACGTCGTGGCGGGCCGTTGGTCCCGACTCCGCTCCGTTCTGAACCTTCGAGTGCCCGAGCCGCGAGCGGCCGTGCCCTGGTGACTCCCCCGCCAACGGTCACTGCGGGGTCGGACGCGGGACCCGGCGCGGGTTGATCAGGACAAGGGTGGTGAGTACGGCCAGCACCGCCAGCGCCGTGGCCGCCAGGAGGACGGCCCGGACACCGTCGGCAACAGCCTGCGGGCTGCTCCCCCCGTAGCCAGCGAAGACAGCGCCGAGCATCCCGGTGCCGACACCGGCTCCGAGCGAGGCCAGGCTGGAGACCGTGCCGGCCACCATGCCGACGCGGTCGGGGTCGGTGACGTTGACGGCCACGGCCATGACGGGGGCACCGGCGATTCCGCCGCCGCCACCCCAGGCGAGCAGCGGGACGAGGAGCACCCACCATGGGGTGTCCGGCGTGACCAGGACGGCCAGGGCGGCGAGTCCGACGGCCTTGAGTGCGTACCCGAGGCCGATCACCAGGCCGGGCGGCCAGTAGCTGAGCAGCTTCGAGCCGACCATGCCGGTGATCATCTGCGCGACGAAGATCGGTGTCATCAGCAGGCCCGCCTCGGTCGGGCCGAGGCGGAGAGCCTCGGCGAAGTACAGCACCAGGTAGACGGCGCCCCCGGTGGTCAGGGCGCGGGAGAGGAAGATCGCGACCATCGCACCGGAGAACGCCGGTTTCGCGAACAGCCGCGGTTCCAGGGTCGGCGAACCCACCCGGAACTGAACGATGATGAAGATCATCAACGCCACGGCGGCGACGGCCGCCAGCACGGTGTCGGCGCCCGTCCACGCGGCCCGGTCCGACCGCAGCATGATCATCGTCGCCGTACCCAGACCGACCATGATCAACAAACTGCCGGCCCAGTCCGGACGTGGACGCGGTTCCGGTCCCGCCCGCCGTGACCGCGGCAGCACCCGCGCCGCCAGCAGCAGGGCCGCCGCCCCGAGCGGCAGATTGATCGCGAAGACCGCCCGCCAGCCGAAGGTGTCGATCAGCAGTCCACCGACGGCCGGCGCGATCAGCCCGGCCGCGGTCGCGAAGCTTCCCCACGCGCCGATCGCGAGGTTGCGTTCCTCGCCGTCATAGCGGCCGGCCAGCAGCGGAATACCGTTCACCATGATCACTGCCGCCCCGACGCCCTGAGCCACCCGGGCGAGGTCGAGGAACACCAGTGTCGGTGCCTGGGTCGCCGCCAGCGACGCCAGCGTGAACAGGGCGATCCCGGCCAGGACCAGCGGTCGCCGCCCCCATCGGTCGGAGACACTGCCGGCGACCTGGGTGACGGCACCCATCGTGATCAGATAGGTCACCACCACCGACTCGGCCGACGAACCCCCGGCGAGCTCGGCGCCGATCTGCGGGAGCCCGATGGTCACGATCGTGGCGTCGACGACCACCAGGCCCGTGGTGACCATGACGAGCAGCAGGACCCCGGTGAAGGGCGGAACACGGCGGGACTTCTCGGCGGGCATTCGTACTCTCTCCGGCTGTGCGAAGGGTGAAAGGGACGTCTTCAGTCTTGGTGGTGCATTCACTAAAGTCAACGCATGTGAAGTTTAACGAACGGCGTACCCTGTCGTCGTGCCGAGCCAGCGACGCCGCCCCGCGACCAGGAAGGGACGCCCGGTCCTGACCCGTGCCGCCATCGCTGAGAAGGCTCTCGAACTGGCCGGAGTGCAGGGCTTCCGTGCCGTCACGATGCGCGCCCTGGCCGGTGAGCTGGGCGTGACCGTACGCGCGCTGTACAACTACGTCGACGACCGCCAGCAGGTGATCGATCTCGCGGTCGGCCTGATGATCGAGGCCTGGGAGCCGCCCACGCTCGACCCGGAAGCTTGGGAGCAGTCCATCGCCGATTACGCCGGCTCGCTGCGCCGTCTCTATCGACGGTGGCCCCGGGCGCTGCTGATCTCGATCGAGGAGGACGCACCCCCGACGGCGGTCCACCCGAATCGCCTGATCAACCTGGAGCGCCTGCTACGACTCCTGTGCGACGTCGGGCTCAGCCTGCCGGCCGCACTGGAGGTCCACCGACACCTCGCCCTGCAACTGCTGTCCTTCGCCCTACTGGTCGACTATCCAGCCGACCAGGCCGGCACGGCGGGCGGCTCGCCACTCGTCCCCCAGGCCTGGCTCGAGGCCCGGGCAGACCTCGACCTCCCGACGCTGCGCGAGGCTGCGGCCCTGCCCGCTCCGACGCCGGACGAGCAGTTCGAGAGCCTCATCGCCACGGTCACCGCTCAGATCCGGGGCCGGCTCACCGAGTGATCAGGCCGACGGCGGCCCCCGGCAGGCTGAGCACCAGCGCCACCCGGCCATCGCAAGGGCAGAGTCGGGTGCAGCCGGCCAGGGTGATCGCGATCGCGTCGGCCCGGAGGGCACGCAGGACCGCTGATCGGAACTGCCGCAACCAGCGAGCGGCGTCGTCGGGCCGGCACGCCTTGCACACCGTGAGGACCGCATCCTGCCGCGGCTGCCAGGAGAATCCGGCCGTTCCGGGTGATCGATCGGTGGCCCCGGGCTGGCTCGTCATGAAACTCCTGTCGCTGCGTCACGTTGATCGCCGGCCCGGCGATTCTACGAGACGTAGAAGCAAGGTCTACGCAGTGGTGACCCCGACCGCGGGAAGGAGCCGCTTCATGACGTCGGTGATCGTGACGACACCGGCCAGCGGGTCGGTGTCGGTGGTGGCGACGGCGAGCTGAGTGTTGGTGCTGCGCATCGCCGCGAGCGTCTCGGCCACCGACGTGGCCGCGGGCAGCCGCAGCACGGGCCGGATCAGCGGTCCGATCGGCGCAGCGCCCGAAACCGTCAGGGTGTCCCGGGTGTGCACCATTCCGGTGGGCCGGCCCTCGTCGTCGGTGACGACGATCCGTTGGTGACCGGACCGGACGGCGACGAGTTGGAGGTCGGCCACCGTCGCGTCTCGTCGTACGGTGGCCGGAGAACTCCCCGGCGGTACGAGGTCGGACACGGTGAGCCGTTCCAGCTGAAGCGCTTCGGTCAGCTGGGCCGAGAACCGGGCATCGAGCGCGCCGACATTCGCCGAGTGTTCGACCAGCTGGCGGAGATCATCGCTGGTCTGCCCGGTCGCGACCTCGTTCACCGGCGTCACCCCGACCCGGCGTAGGCACCAGTTGGCCGCGCCGTTGAGCGCCCGCAGCAGCGGCCGGGTGAGCGCCATGAACCCGCGCATCGGCAGCGCCAGCAGGGTCGCGGAGCGCTCGGGGTGCGCGATCGCCCACGACTTCGGGGCCATCTCCCCGATCACGAGATGGAGGAACGTGACGATGAACAGCGCCAGGACGAACGAGATCACGTCGGCGACGACGCCCGGCAGATGCGCCAGCTCGAGCGGCACCAGCAGCCAGTGATGCACGGCCGGCTTGGTGATCGCGCCCAGGGCGACGGTGACGGCCGTGATGCCGAGCTGGGCGCCTGCGAGCAGGACGGTCAGCTCGGTCGAACTGCGCAGGGCGGCTCGGGCCGACCGGCTGGAGGCGGCCGCGTCCTCGAGTCGGTGCCGTTTCGCAGCCAGCAGCGCGAACTCGACCGCGACGAAGAACGCGCTGAAGATGATCAGCCCGATGGTGACCGGGATGATGACGGCCGGATGGTCGGTCATCGGTCCGTACCCCCGTCCGGGGTGCTGGCGGGCGCGGTCCCGCGGTCGAGGGCGATCCGTACCCGGGACGGGACGTGGCGCTCCACCTCGAGGATCTCGATGATCATGGATCTGGCCTCCGGATGGTCTGATTCGGTCAACTCGGCCGGGTCGATCGGCAGCCCGACCTCGAGCCGGGCGCCGGGCTCGGGCAGTGCGCCGTACTCGGCGATCACCAGACCGGCGACGGTTTCGTAGTCGCCCCGGGGCAGGTCGCGGCCCAGGACGCGTTCCGCCTCGTCGAGGTGGACGTCGCCGGCCATCGACCACCGGGACTCGTCCTCGATCACGATCTCCGGCTCCGGATCCGGCAGGTCGTGCTCGTCGTTCACGTCGCCGACCACCTCCTCGGCCAGATCCTCCAGGGTGACGATGCCGGCCATGCCGCCGTACTCGTCGATGACATAGGCGAGCTCGGCGTTCTGGCTGGACAGGTGTTCCAGCGCCTTCGGCAGCGGCATCGACGTCGGCACCAGCACCGGCGGCCGCATGATCGCGGTGACCGGATCGGAGTCCCGGCCGGGGCCGGTCGCCACCAGGTCCAGCAGCTGCACCACGCCGGCAATGTCCTGGTCCGCGTCGAGCACCGGGTACCGGGAATGTCCGGTGCTCATCAGGGCCCGGACCTGCCCGATCGTGTCCGTGGTCGTCACGGTCTGGACCCGTGGCGCCGGGATCATGGCGTGTTCGACGTCGCGTTTCGGGAAGTCGATGATCCGGTCCAGCAGCGTGGACAGCTCCGGTGACAGCGTGCCGCTCAGGCTGGACTCGGCGACGATGTGCTCCAGGTCGCGAGCGGTGGCGGCGTGCTCGACGTCGTGCACCGGTTCGATCCCGACCAGCCGGAGGAGCCGGTTGGAAGCCCGGTCGAAGATGCTGATCAGCCAACCGAACACGGTCAGGTAGACCGTCGTGGAGCGGGCCAGCCACACGGCCAGTTGCTCGGGCCGGGCAATCGCGAGGTTCTTCGGGAACAACTCGCCGAAGAGCATCTGGATCAGCGTCGACAGCAGCAGAGCGGTGATCGTGCCGACCGCGAACCCGACCGGAGCGGGGATTCCCACGCCGCCCAGGGCCGTCCCGAGGGCATCACCGATCAACGGCTCGGCGACATAGCCGACCAGCAGGCCGGTGACCGTGATGCCCAGTTGAGCGCCGGACAGCATGAAGGAGGTGCGCCGGGCCACTTTCAAGGCCCGGGCTGCGGCCCGGTCGCCGGCCTCGGCCCGGGCCGCGAGGCGGGACCGGTCCACCGCCATGTAGGCGAACTCCTGGGCCACGAAGTACCCGGTCGCGGCCGTGATCGCCAGGACGATCAACAGACCCAACAGCAACGACAGAAGCCAGAACATCAAGATCCCCCTCCCGACGCGGTGCACGACGAGAGGGGGCAGGGACTACCGGGGTCCATCGAAGCCTTCCAGACTTGGTGACAGTGGGTGATCAGAGGATAGCAACGGTGATCCAGGGCCCGTCTCGGCTCCGGGACCAGGCTCCTCGAGATCGGGCCGGAAGATCAGCTGCGGGCAGCCGTCGTCGTCGATCACCCGCACACCGACGCGGTAGACCGGCCCGAGAATCTCCGGCCTGAGCACGTCGCGGACGGTTCCGGACGCCACCACGCGACCATGATCAAGAAGGACCAGCGCATCGCAGTAGCGCGCCGCGAGATTCAGGTCGTGGAGTACGATCACCGTCGCCACGCCCATCGCCCGGACGAGCCGCAGCACCTCGTGCTGGTAGTGGATGTCGAGGTGGTTGGTGGGCTCGTCCAGCAGAAGATGATCAGCCTCCTGGGCGATCGCCCGGGCGATCAGGGCCCGTTGCTTCTCGCCGCCGGACAACGTGCCGACTCCTCGGTCGGCGAACTCCCGCATCCCGACCCGGTGCAGCGCGGCGGCGGCGACTCGATGATCATGCCCGGTGTAGGCCTGCAGCGACGAGCGATGCGGAGACCGGCCGAGCAGGACCAGCTCGGCCACCGTGAGCGAGATCTCCGCCGGCGGTTCCTGGGCGACCACCGCGACCCGGCGCGGCAGTTCACGGGAGCCGAGCGCCTGCACCGGGACGCCGTCGATGATCACGCTCCCCGACTGCGGCGTCAAGGCACGATAGAGAAGACGGAGCAGCGTGGACTTCCCACTGCCGTTCGGCCCGATCAAGCCGACGATCGCGCCGGGCCCGGCTTCAAGATCGACATCGGCCAGGGCCGGAATCCCGTCGTAGGCGTACGACAGCCCAGTCGCTTCGATCATCGATCTCCCTCCGCCACCCGTTGGGCGACCAGCCTCGGCTCTGCGAACGTGCGTGACCCGGGTACGGCGAGCGCTCCGAGTGCCGCGGCGATGGTGGCCAGTCCGCAGGCGACCAGCACGGCCATCGTTCCGGCCGCGTCGAGTGCGTACGGCAGCAAGATCAATCCCAGCGGGGCGACACCGTGCGAGATCATGAAATCGAACGAGAAGACCCGGCCCAGCCGCTCGGGCGGGAACTCCCGTTGGATCGCGCTGAACCACGGGATGTTGAACGCCTCGATCCCGGCCCCGCCGAGCGCGTACCCGGCCATGATCAACACCAGCGCGACCTCCGGGCTGACCGCGGCGCAGGCCAGGGCGAGCGGCACCAGCCCGTACAGACTCAGCCCCACGAAGCCCACCAGGCCCGGCTTCGCCGGCTGCCAGCGCGCCAGCACCAGCGCAGCCACCACGGCGCCGGCCGAGTAGCAACCCAGGGCCACACCCAGGAACACGTCGCCGCCGAAGTGGGTCCGGCTGACCAGCGGCAGAGTCAACTGCTGGACCGCGAAGCCGAGGGCGAGCCAGATCACCAGTGCGGCCAGGCCCGCGACGAACCAGCGATGCCGCACCACCTCGCGCAGCAGCTCGCCGTAGTCGGCGAACGGCCGGGCCCGGGCGGCATCGGACGGCGGACGTTCCCCGCGCGGCAGGATCAGCGCGGTCGCGGCGGAGGTCAACCACAGCAGGCCCGCGAAGGCGAGCGTCGCCGGACCACCGACGACCGCGTAGCCGAGCGCAGCGATCGTCGGCCCGGCGACCAGCAGGATCCGGCTGCTCAAGGTCGACAGGGCGTTGGCCCGCTGCCGCTCCGGCCCGTTCACCGACTCGCCGACCAGCGCCTGGTAGACCCCGCGGAACGTCCCCTCGCCGGTCCCGGCAACGAAGATCGCCAGGCACAGCAGCGGCACCGGGGCGGCGAACGCCGGGATCGCTGCCAGGATCGCCGCTCCGCGGAGCAGGCTCGACCCGATCAGCACGCTCCGCCGCGGAAAGCTGTCGCTGATCACACCGCCGAGCACCGAACCCGCGACGAAGCCGACCGTCCGAGCGCCGAGCGCCAATCCCAGGACCGCGAGGTCGCCGGACGTGTCGAGGACGAACAGCGTGATCGCCACCGGCGTCAGCGAACCGGCGGCCGCCGACGTCACGTAGCTCAGCCAGGCGGTACGGAACCGCGCGTTACGCAGGATCGACAGCATCTCAGGACCTCACCGTCGATCAGCTCGTCGTCCGCATCCGGCGGACCAGGAAGATCAGGAACGGCGCGCCGGCGACCGCGGTGATGATGCCCAGCGGAAGCTCGCGCGGCACGAAGATCATCCGCGCCGCGACGTCGCACCAGATCAGGAACGAGGCACCGAGCAGGGCGGCGACCGGAAGCAGCCGGCGATGCACACCGCCGACCAGCAGCCTGGCCACATGCGGGACGATCAACCCCACGAACCCGATCCCACCGGAGACGGCCACCGCCGCGCCGACGCAGAGGGCGACGACCGCGAGCCCCTGCGCCCGGACCCGGGTCGGCGAACTGCCCAGCGCCAGCGCGGTGTCATCCCCCAGGCTGAGCGCATCCAGCCTCCTGGAGATCACGACCAAGATCATCAGCCCGGCGAGCACGATCGGGCTCGCGATCAGTACGGACGTCCAGGAGGCCCGGGTCAGTGAGCCGAGCAGCCAGAACAGGACTGCGCGTGCCCCCTCGGGCGTGTCCGACGCGAAGATCAAGAAGCTGGTCGCCGCGTTCAACACGTAGCCCACCGCGACGCCGGCCAGCAGCAGCCGCACCGAGGTGATCTTGCCTCCCCGGGTGGCGAGCACGAAGACCAGCGCCGTCGCCGCCAGGGCGCCGAGAAAGGCACTGCCCGTGAGCGCCCCCGCCCCGATCGTGGCACCGAACCCGAAGAGCAGCGTCAGTGCCGCACCGGTCGAGGCGCCGGCGCTCACGCCCAGCAGATAGGGCTCGGCCAGCACGTTGCGGACCAGCGCCTGCAGTGCGGCGCCGGAGATCGCGAGGGCCGCGCCGACGACAACGGCGAGCAGCACCCGCGGGATGCGGACCTGCCAGACGATGCTGTCCGCCGCTTCCTGACCGGGCACCGCGGCGGCCCAGCCGAGATGATCGAGGACGATCGCGATCACGGTGCCCGGACCGATCCAGACGGGGCCGAGACCGACCGACACCGGAATGCTGATGATCAAGATCCCGGCGAGTCCGGTGATCCACACGATCACCCGGACCCGGCGCCGGCGATGATCAAGATCATCGGTCCGACCCGCACCGGTCGACGCCAGGGCGGTGGCGTCGACCGCCGTCCTCGTCACCGCGGGCCGGTCGGTTCTGGCTGCCGCGAGACGCCCGCGGCGCTACCGGTCATCGGTCCCGGAGCAGTTCGGCCAGCCGTTCCAGGCCGTCCACGGCGAGCGTCCCGTGTCCCGAGTAGAAGAAGCTGAGCACGTGCACCGCGTCCGACGAGACCGCCGGGAGGCTACGGAGTTCGGGCCGCCCGTTGACGGCCAGCCGCGCCTGCTCCTCGGTCGTGTCACCCGGCTCGTGGAGCGCGATGATGCGCTCCGGCTGCGCGGCGATCAACGCCTCCACGTTCGGCTCGAAGTACCGCTCGCTGGTGCTCTCGAAGACGTTCGTCAGTCCGACCGCCTCCATCTGCTGATGCAGCATGCTCCGGCTGCCGTAGGCGCCGAGCGGGCTGTCCCCGCTGACGACGAAGACGCCGGCCGCCTTGCTGTTCGACGGCGGCGTCTGCCGGGCGCCGTCACGGATCGCCGCCACCCGACTGCGCAGCTCCGCTGCCGCCGCCCGGGCGGTCTCGTCGGTGCCCAGCACCCGACCGAGCGTCTCCACATCCTGGTAGACGCCTTCGAGGGGATCCTGGACCTCGGACTGCCCGGCCCCGAAGCCACCGCAGTAGCCGCTCAGGATGATCGTCGGGATGCCGGCCGCCGCCAGATCCTCCGGCGCGAACTCGTTCAGCCCGTACGTCACCAGCAGGTCCGGCTCGGCCGCGATGATCACCTCGCGGGAGATGTCCTTCGAGCTCTTGATCGGTGTATTGGTCGCCTGGCTGAACGCACCCTCGGCCTTGCCGAGCGGTTCGCCGACCAGCGGCGAGAAGACGGCCACCGAAGCCGCACCGCCGGCCGCCTCCACGATCGTTCCGGCCTCGCCGCCGATGACGTACAGCCGCTCCGGCTTCGCGGGCAGGGTGACCTGGCGGCCGCAGTTCTCGATCGTCATCGGGTAGCTGCCGCCGGAACCGGCCGGCGCAGCTGGTGCGGCACCGCAGGCGGTGATCAATCCGGCGGCCGACATCAGGGCCAGCGCAGCCACGAACCGCCGAACCAGACTTTGCCGAGGGACGGGAACAGGCATCGAGGGGGCGGTCCTTTCAGGACAGGCAGGTCACGTTCACCGACGGAACGATAATGAGTGTCATTTTAGATGACGCCTCGCCGGCCAACGGACTTGGACCACCTGCCGCACGCTCTTTCGGTCGGCGCTGTCGCTCAAGATCCGCCCGATCGCCTTCTGTGGAGCGAGAGCAGGCGTTCGAACCACCAGCCCAGCCCGAGCAGCGCGACCAGGCCGAAGCCGCCCGCAGCCAGGGCAATCAGGAACGCACCGATCTCCATGACCGCCATGGTTCCCGCGGCGGCTGCGCCGACCCAGTGGCAAGAATGACATGATCCGATAGATTCTGGTCATGCACGTCGTCGCGGTGATCACCCTGGACGGGGCCGGCGGGATCGACATCGCCATGCCCTGCATGATCTTCGGCCAGACCTACCCGCAGCCGCTGCGGCACGGGAGTCGAGCCCTGTACGACGTGCGGGTCAGCGGGCCGGAGGTGACCACGACCTTCTCCGGCGGGACCAAGACGTTCAAGGTCACGCCGCCGTACCCCCTGACCGAGGCCGCCAAGGCCGACACGATCCTGGTGCCCGGGCTGAACCCGCACGACGTCCCGCCACCGCCGGAGATCGTCGACCTGCTGCGCGACGCGCACCGTCGCGGGGTCCGGATCGGCTCCATCTGCAACGGCGTGTTCGTGCTCGCCGCGGCCGGGCTGCTGGCCGGGCGCCGGGCGGCCGTGCATTGGGGCCATGCCGCGGAGCTCTCGGCGCGCTATCCGGACATCCAGGTCGAGGACTCGGTGCTCTACATCGACGACGGCGACATCGTCACCTCGGCCGGCGGCGCGGCCGCACTGGACCTCTGCCTGCACCTGGTCCGGCGCGATTTCGGCTCCGCGGTGGCCGCCCAGACCGCGCGGCTCACCGTGATGCCCCTGCAGCGCGACGGCGGCCAGGCCCAGTTCATCCACCACGCCGAGCCCGAATCCGGTGGCAGCCTCGAGCCGGTCATGCGCTGGATGGAGGACCGGCTCGAGCGCGACCTCACCCTGGCCGAGATCGCCGAGCAGGCAGCGACCAGCGTACGGACGCTCAACCGCACGTTCCGGGCCCAGACCGGCACCACTCCGTGGCAGTGGCTCATCCAGCGGCGGCTGCAACGGGCCCGGGAACTGCTGGAGACGACCGACCTCTCGGTCGAGGAGATCGCCTCCCGGGCCGGCTTCGGCACCGCCATCGGGCTTCGCCAGCATTTCCGCCGCGTGGTCGGGACCAGCCCGGTCGCCTACCGGCGCTCCTTCGCAGCGCCGACGAGGTCGGCCTGAGCCCGAGCCGGCGGGCCGCGGGTCTCGCCCGAACCCTGTCTGAGGGTCGCTCAACGAGTGGGAGTGAGGGCGCGGTTGGGTGGGTAGAGAGCATTCGTGACGACGCCCGGAGTTCGGCAGGACCAGAGCACTGCCTACGAGCCCGCTGTTCGCACCCTGCTGCCCGGCGTCGCCCTGATCGCGGTTACGTTCGGCCTGGCCCGCTACGGCTACGGGCTGCTGTTGCCAGAGATGCGGTCGGAGTTCTCCCTGAGCGAAGGGTTGGCCGGCCTGATCGCGTCGGCCACCTATGCCGCCTACCTGGTCGCGAACGTCGCCGTGGTCGTCCTGATGCACCGCTTCGGTGCCAAGATCACGATCGGCCTGGCGGCGGCCCTGGCCGCCGGCGGCATGGTGATCATGGCGTCCGCATCCGATCCCGCGGTGCTGACGCTCGGCGTGCTGGTCGCCGGGGCGGCCTCCGGCCTGGCCCTGCCGCCGTACTCGGGATTGGTGTCCTCCCGGGTGGAGCCGCGCCGCCGCGACCGGGTCTGGCCGGCGATCAGTTCCGGCACCGGGTGGGGCGTCGCGCTGGCCGGACCAATCGCGATCGTCGCCGGTGATCGCTGGCGCCTGGTCTGGGCCGCGTTCGTCGTGGCGGCGGTCGGCGTGGGCATCGCCGCCGTCCTGCTGGCGCCGCCCAGGGAGGGCGGCTCCGCGCGGATGCCGCAGTTGAGTCCGAGTTGGTTCATCTGCCCGAAGTCTCGGCCGTTGCTGGTCTCGGCCGTCCTGCTGGGCCTGGGTAGCGCGGTCTGGTGGGCGTTCTGCGTCGACGCCCTGCGCGAAGCCGGCCACGACCCGACGACGGCCCGGATCGTCTACGCCGTCTGCGGTGCCGCCGGCATCCTCGCCACCCTCGGCGGCGGCGCCCTCGGCCGGTGGGGCCTGCGCCGCGGCTACCTGGCCAGCTGTCTGCTGCTGGCCGGATCGCTGGCCCTGCTCGGCCTCGCCATCGGTCACCTCGCCACGGCCACAGCGGCCGCGATCCTCTTCGGCGTCTTCTACAACGGCGTCCTCGCCGCCCAGGGGATCTGGAGCTCGCGGGTCTTCGCCGGCCATCCGGTGGCAGGCCTGGCGGCCGTCAACGTGGCGGTCACCCTCGGCACCTTGATCGGACCCGCCTTGGCCGGGCTCGGCGCGGATCGGTTCGGCTACGGTACCGCCCTCGTGGCCGCGGCCGCCGTCGTCGCCCTGGCCGTCCCGTTCTGTCCCCCGGGCGCCCGCCGGCAGCGCCGGCTCGCCGAACACCGCTGCCGCGCGGCGCCGGTCCGTCCATGATCATTCTCCGCTCGCCGCGGGCTGGAGGATCGCAGACCCTGAGCCTATAACGCTGTTATCGTCGTGGGGAACCACGACCCCGTCCCACCATTCACCAGGAGACTCCCATCCACCCGCTCGCCTTCCCGATCGGCCCCATCGAACTGATCCTGATCATGATCATCGGGTTGCCGGTGATCATCGGCGCGGTCGTGCTGATCGTCGTCCTGGCTCGCCGCAAGCCCGCCCGCACCCCGACACCTCCGTACCCGCCCGCGCCGAACGCGCCGTACGGGCCCCCGGCACACCGTCCGCTGCCGGCCCAGGGCTGGGAACACCAGCGACCCCCGCACCAGGGTCCCCCGCACCAAGGACCCGCCGGGCCCGGCGACGGGCCGGCACCCGGATAGTCCCTGCCTGCCGACGGCACGCCCGCAGCCAGTCCGACCGCGCGTCCCGGCATGCGGTCCGCCCGGGGCCGCGATCGAGCAGCCCGGACCGGCAACGTCCCGGGTCGCGGCCTTCGGCCCTTCCGCTCGGGCGATACGTCGCTTACAGTCGGTCCAACCACTCTTGGTGTATCGATACAAGAAGGGTGCCGGCGCCAATGACGGGGCAGACGACGACGGAGTCAGCGGGTGGATTCTCGCTCGATGAGCGAGCACGTCCCCGTGATGCTGCGGCCCGGGCCGGTGAATCCCTCCATGCGTTCGATCAGCATCGCCAGCGCGGCCGCGACGAGGTTCTCGTTGTCGGGATCGACGGAGGTCAGGCTGGGGATCGCGTACCTCGCGTCGGGGAGGTTGTCGAAGCCGACCACCCGGACGCCCTCCGGGCAGCCCAGGCCCGCGTCGGCCAGGCCGCGGAGCACGCCGTGCGCATAGCTGTCAGTGGTGCAGACGACACCGTCGAAGCGCGTACCGGCGGCCACCATCGCGGCGACCGTGGCCGCGCCCGCCTGCAGCGGCATACCGCCGGCGGTCCGGACGACCAGCGCCGGATCGACGGGCAGCCCGGCCTCGGTCAGGGCGCTCACGTAGCCCTCGGTGCGCAGGGTCACCATCCGGGTGTCGGCGGTCAGGCTGCCGCCCGCCATGGCGATCCGCCGGCAGCCCTTGTCCAGCAGGTGCCGGGTGGCCAGCCGGGTCCCCTCGACGTTCGCCATCGCCACATGATCGACCGCGGGATCGGACATGCTCTCACCGAGGAACACCACCGGAAAGTCGTTCCGTACGCCGTCCGGCAGCCGTTCGAGCTGGGTGGCGTTGATCAACAGGCCGTCGTAGAACAGCGGCGATCGCTGCCAGGTCGCCACCTCGGCGTCCAGCTGTCCCCCGGTCGCCTCGATCGCGACGTGGTAGCCGAGGGCGGAGGCCTGGGCCGTCACCGCGCGGGCCAGGTCCGCGTTGTACGGGTGCTCGATGTGACCGACGGCGAGCCCGATCGCGCCGACCCG
This sequence comes from Microlunatus parietis, assembly GCF_013407955.1. Taxonomy (GTDB): domain Bacteria; phylum Actinomycetota; class Actinomycetes; order Propionibacteriales; family Propionibacteriaceae; genus Microlunatus; species Microlunatus parietis. The sequence continues at coordinate 818,914 of NZ_JACCBU010000001.1, forward strand.
CCCGCGCCGGAGGGCCCGCGCGGCCAGGTTGGGCTGGTAGTCGAGTTCTTCGATCGCGGCCAGCACCCGAGCCCGCGTCTCGTCGCGCACGGGCCGGTTCCCGTTGATGACGTGCGAGACGGTCATCGTCGAAACGCCGGCCCGACGAGCAACGTCCGCCATCGCTGTCACCACTCGACTATAAGCGAAGCCCCTTTCCTGACCACCCCTGGTCGTGACGCCAACAACTGAGGAGAATCCGTGTCCCAGCTCCGCGCAGTGATCAATCTCGACGTGCCAGGTCCGACCGTCAGCCGGCATCTGTACGGCCACTTCGCCGAACACCTCGGGGCCTGCATCTACGGCGGCATCTGGGTCGGCGAGGACTCGGCCATCCCCAACGTCCGGGGGATCCGGACCGACATCGTCGAGGCGCTGCGGGAGATCGCGATCCCGAACCTGCGCTGGCCCGGCGGGTGCTTCGCCGACGAGTACCACTGGCGCGACGGGGTCGGTCCGCGCGCGGACCGGCCGTCGATGGTGAACACCCATTGGGGCAACGTGGTCGAGGACAACAGCTTCGGCACCCACGAGTTCATGGACCTGTGCGAGCAGCTCGGCACCGAGCCGTACATCAGTGGCAATGTCGGCTCGGGCACGGTCCGCGAGATGGCCGAATGGGTCGAGTACCTGACCCGCGGCGGCGAGGCGCCGATGTCGAGTCTCCGCCGCGAGAACGGGCGGCCCGACCCCTGGCGGGTGAAGTACTGGGGCATCGGCAACGAGACCTGGGGCTGCGGCGGCAACATGCGCGGCGACTACTTCGCCGATCTTGCCCGGCAGTACTCCACCTACTGCCGCAACCACGACGGCAACGTCTTGTACAAGATCGCCTCCGGCGCCCGCAGCGACGACTACGCCTGGACCCAGTCACTGATGCAGACCCTGGGCGACTACGGCTGCGGCTGCAACCCCAAGCACTACTTCGACGCCGTCTCGTTCCACTTCTACACCACCATGACGGATCGCAAGACCGGCAGGGCGACCGACTTCAGCACCGACGAATACCTCGAATCGCTGGCCAACGCGTGGCGGGTCGAGACCATGATCAAACGGCACAGCAACGTCATGGACGTGTACGACCCCGAGGGCCGGATCGGCCTGGTGCTGGACGAGTGGGGCACCTGGTGGGCCGTCGAGCCCGGCACCAACCCGCGCTTCCTCTACCAGCAGAACGCCCTCCGGGACGCCTTGATCGCCGGCCTGCACTTCGACGCGTTCCACCGCAACGCCGGGCGCCTGGTGATGGCCAACATCGCGCAGACGGTGAACGTCCTGCAGGCCATGCTGCTGACCTCCGACGACGTGTTGATCAAGACGCCGACGTACCACGTCTTCGAGATGAACAAAGATCATCACGACGCCGCCCGGCTCGACGTCCACCTGCTCGATGCCACCCCCACCGCGCACCATGACGACGCCACCGTGCCGCTGGTCACGACGACGGCGACCGCGAAGGACGGCCGCGCGCTGATCTCGCTGACCAACCTCGATCCCGAGGCCGACCACACCGTCGCCTACGACCTGCGCGGCGGCAGCCCGTCCGACGTGTCCGCACGGATCCTCCGGGCGGATTCCCCGCAGGCCCACAACACCCGTGAAGCACCCGACGCCGTGGCGCCGGTCGGTTACGACGGCGCCACCTTGTCCGAGAACACGCTCACGGTCACGATCCCGGCCCACTCCTTCATCACGGTCGGCTTCGAGACCGGCCGTACCCATCCATCCGAATCGGAGGACCAACGATGATGCATCCGATCACCCGGCGCGGCTTCCTGGCCGCCGCCACCGCCGCGGCCGCCACCACCGGCCTGGCCGCCTGCAACCTCGACCGGGGCGCCCCCAATCAGGGGCCCGGCCAAGCACCCGGCGAAGAGGCTCCCCCACCCGACGGCACCAGGGAGGTCGCGCCCGGCGTACAGCGCAAGGACTGCCTGATCCTGGAGAACCCCACCGGGCGGATCACCACGCCGGACGACTTCAACCGGTGGCGCCCCGGCTTCACCGGGTCGTCGACCGGACTCCAGCAGATCGCCCTGGACGCGCTCTGGTACATCGATCCGGACGCCGGCGTGAACGGCGTCTGGGACAACGCCTGCGCCGCCGAGAAGCCGATCTACAACGACGACTTCACCCAGATGACCGTCAAGCTCCGCGAGGGCCTGATGTGGAGCGACGGGGTCGAATTCACCGCCGAGGACCTGCACTACACGGTCGACCTGCACATGAACAATGACGGGTGGTCCTTCACCGGACAGTTCCGGGGCAATGTCGCCAGCATGGAGATGCCGGACAAATACACGGTGGTCTTCAACCTCAAACAGCCGAATTCGCGGTTCCACGCCTATTTCACGGTCCGCTGGGCGGCCTGTTGGATGATGCCCAAGCACATCTTCGAAAAGGAATCCGACCCGCTCGCGTTCAAGTTCAACCCGCCGGTCAGCCTCAGCGCGTACAAGCTCAAGGATTTCGACCCGAACGGCAACTGGTATCTGTGGGAGAAGCGGGAGGACTGGCAGAAGACCTCCATGGGCCTGATCGGCGAGCCCGGCCCCAAGTTCGCGATGTACACCGCCCCCGGCCCGAGCGACAAGCGCGTGATCGCCCAGACCCAGCACAACCTCGACGTCATCCACGACCTGGCGCCGGAGGGGATGATCAAACTCGCCAACGAGAGCAAGTCGTCGGTGGGTTGGTTCCCCAGCTTCCCGTGGGCGCATCCGGACCCCACGCTGCCGATGGTCATCTACAACAACGAGAAGCCCGGTCTTGATCGCAAGGAGGTGCGGTGGGCGCTCACCCTGGCGATCGACATCGTCCGGGTATCGCTCGCCTCGTACCGCGGCGCGGCCACGCTGTCGGCGATCCACGTCCCGCCGACCGGCCTGTATCCCCAGTACTACTTCGATCCGCTGGAATCGTGGCTGAACGAGTTCACCATCGACGTGGGCGGCACGCCGTACAAGCCGTTCGACGCCGACGCGTCCAATCGCGCCGCCGAGGAGGCCCGCAAGACCCTCGGTGATCTTGTCCCGACCGACCCGGAGCAGATCAAGACCGCGCTCGGCCGCGGCTGGTGGAAGCACGATCTCGCGGCCGCCGAGCAGCTGATGCAGGCGGCCGGGATGAAGAAGGCGGGCGACACCTGGGCCCTGCCCGACGGCTCACCGTTCAAGATCGCGTTGCTCAGTGCCGCCGAGAGCAATCCAACGATGAATCGGGCGGCGAGCATGGTCGTGGAATCGTGGAAGGAGTTCGGCATCGATGCCAGCCACGACGCTCGCGACAACACCGGCGACCTGGTCGGCCCGGGCGACTACTCCGCGGCGGTCGGCTGGACGATCGAGACCTGGGGCGGCCATCCCGACCTGTTCTACTTCCTGAACTCGTGGCATTCGCGGTTCTACGTCCCGTCCGGGAAACGGGCCGCCGGCTCGAACACCATGCGCTGGAAGCATCCCGACCTGGATCGCATCATCACCGAGATCCAAAGCTTGGACTTCGACGATCCGAAGGGCATCGAGCTTGGCCAGGAGTTCATCAAGCTCGCGGCGGCCGAGATGCCGGTCACCCCGATGATGAGCTACAACGTGTTCACCGTCTGTGACACGACGTATTTCACCGGTTATCCCACGGCCGACAACCCGTACACGAATCCGGTGCCCAACTGGGGCAACACGAAATACATGTTCACCCAGATCAAACCGAAGAGCTGATCACCGTCACCTTTTCCCCGCAACCCCGAAGGAGAGGCGAGTGCGGACCTTCCTGCTGCGCTACCTGATACCGCGCATCGTGCAGTATCTCGTCGTGATCTTCATCGGCGTGACGGTGGCCTTCATCATTCCGCGGCTCTCGCCGACCAGCCCGGTGGAGTCGCAGATCGGCTTGATCACCAGCAGCGGTTCGTCGATCGATCCGGAGGCCATCCAGCATCTGCGCGAGTCGCTGACGGAGATGTACGGCCTGTCCGGCAGTCCGCTCCAGCAGTACTTCGCGTTCTGGGGCCGGCTGCTCCGCGGTGATCTTGGACCTTCCCTGTCCAGCTTCCCGACCCCGGTCAGCGAACTGGTCGGGCGGGCGATGCCGTGGACGTTGTCGATCGTCCTCGCCGCCACCCTGTTGGCCTGGGTGCTGGGCAACCTGTTCGGCGTCCTGGCGAGCTACTTCCCGAGGAAGCGGCTGCTCGGCGTGATCGACGTCGCGAGCCAGGCGATCCGGCCGATCCCGTACTACGTCGTCGCGATCATCCTGCTCGTCGTTTTCGCCTACGTCCTGCCGCTGTTCCCGTTCAGCGGTGCCTACCGGGTGGGCACCACGCCGGAGCTCAGCCTGACCTTCGCCCTGGACTACCTGTGGCACGCGGCCCTGCCCGCGGCGACCCTGATCCTGGTCGGCTTCGGCGGCTGGTTCGTCGGGATGAAAGCGCTGACCAGCAACGTCATCTCCGAGGACTACGTCGTCTACGCCGAGACGGCGGGCATCGCGCCGAGACGGATCGTGCCGCACTACGTCGCCCGGAATGCGATGCTGCCGCAGGTCACCGGGCTGGGGATGGATCTGGGGACCGTCTTCTCCGGCGCGTTGATCATGGAGGTCGTCTTCGGGTATCCGGGCGTCGGGCTGCTCAGCCTGCAGGCGGTGTTCCGCAACGACTACTCGCTGATGATGGGCATCACCCTCTATTCGATCGTCGGGGTCGCGACCGCCGTCTTCGTGATCGATCTCCTCTATCCGCTGCTCGACCCGCGCGTCCGGCACCAGTGAGGCGGCCAATGATGATCAAAGTCATCCGGGATCTCCTGAAGTACGACGTCCGGTTCCGCTTCGCGTTCGCGATGATCGGGCTGATCCTGATCATGGTGCTGCTGTCGTTCGTCTCGCCGTACTCGCCCGACAAGACCTTCGTGGTGGCCATGGACTCCAGCCCCTCGCTCGAGCACCCGTTCGGCACCACGTCCCGCGGCCAGGACCTGTTCTGGTGGATGACCTTCGGTGTACGGAACTCGCTGCTGCTCGGTCTGATGACGGCGCTGATCAGCCGCGTGATCGCGATCGCGGTGGGCCTGACCGCCGGCTACCGGGGCGGCTGGATCGACCGGGTCCTGATGTCGATCAACGACTCGTTCGTGGTCATGCCGCTGCTGCCGATCCTGATCTTGCTGGGCTTCCTGTTCAAGGGTCAGCTCAACATCTATCTGCTGGCGGTGTTGCTCGGCCTGTTCGGCTGGCCCTGGGACGCCCGGCTGATCAGGTCCCAGGTGCTGAGCCTGAAGGAACGGGCGTTCACCCGGACGGCCTCCTACAGCGGCGCACGCTCGTGGCGGATCATGATCGCCGAGCACCTGCCCTTCGTCCTGCCGATCGTGTTCGCGACGTCGATCAACAACATGCTGTGGTCGATGGGGATGGAGGTCACGCTGAGCGTGCTCGGCCTGTCGGACCTGAGCCGGCCGAGCCTCGGCACGTCGCTGTACTGGGCGAACCAGCACCAGGCGCTGGTGGCCGGCGTCTGGTGGTGGATCGGCGCTCCCGTGCTGGTGGCGATGGTGCTGTTCGTCGGCCTGTACCTGTTGATGTCCAGCGTCAACGAGTACATCGATCCCCGCACCCGACTTCGGCTGATCGGAGCCTGACATGGAACCCCTGCTGAGCGTGACCGACCTCAAGGCGTACTACCGGACGGAGGCCTACGGCGTCTCCCGGACCGTCCGTGCGGTGGACGGGGTTTCGTTCGACCTGTATCCGAACGAGATCTACGGCCTCGCGGGCGAGTCGAGCTGCGGGAAGACCACGCTGATCAAGGTCATCTCGGGCAACATCAAGAACCCGCTCCGGGTGGTCGACGGCCAGGTGCGGTTCACGGCACCGGGAATCGACCGCGATCTGGCGACGATGACGACCGACGAACTGCGCAAGACGATGCGCTGGAAACGGATCTCGTACGTCATGCAGGGCTCGATGAGCGTACTGAATCCGGTCCGCCGGATCGTGCACACGTTCGCCGACATCGTCGCCACCCACCGGGGCCTCCGCGACCGGGCAGCGTTCCGCAAGGAGATGAGCGACCACCTCGCCCGGCTCGGACTCCCGTCCGAGGTGCTCCGGTCGTTCCCGCACCAGCTCTCCGGCGGCATGCGGCAACGCGTGGCGATCGCGCTGGCGACGATCTTCCAGCCGAACCTGATCATCGCGGACGAGCCGACGACGGCCCTCGACGTCGTGGTGCAGCGAGGCGTGCTGCAGCTGCTCAAGCAGATCCAGGCCGACAGCGGCAACACGGTCCTGCTGGTGACGCACGACATGGCGGTCCATGCCAACGTCGCGGACCGGGTCATGATCATGTACGCCGGGCGGATCATGGAGGAGGGTCTGACCGAGACGATCTTCCAGGCGCCGCGGCATCCGTACACGAAACATCTGATCGGGTCGCTGCCCAAGATCGGGGAACGGACGGCTCGGCAGGGCCTGCCGGGCAGTCCACCGAACCTCTCCGACCCGCCGGCCGGCTGCCGCTTCCATCCCCGCTGCCCGGCGGCCATGGACGTGTGCCGGACGGTGGTCCCCGAGACGCTGCACCTCGTGAACCGGCACCGGGTGGCCTGTCACGCGGTGGCCCTGGAGGAAGGGCTCCCGGTGCCGGAGCCCGACCTCACGGCGGCCGGCGGCGGAGCGGCCGATCCGAACCGGACGGAGGATCTGCGGTGACCTCGGGTGCGGCCGAAGCGCCGCTGTTCGAACTGGACCGGGCCGTCGTCACGTTCCGGATCGGCTCGCTGCTGGCCGGGAGCCGGCTCGTCGCCGTCAACGACGTCTCGCTGCGCCTGGCCGCCGAGAAGCCGGAGATCTTCACGCTGGCCGGTGAGAGCGGCAGCGGAAAGACGACTCTGGCGCGCGTCCTGCTGGGTGATCAAGCACCGTCGGGCGGCGCAGTGAGATTCCAGGGCACGCCGGTCGCGGAGGTGATCAGAGTTGGCGGCCACAAGGCCTTCATGGCGGAGGTCCAGCCCGTCTTCCAGAACCCGTTCGAGACGTTCAACCCGCTGCGCCACGTGCAGGAGTATCTGTTCGACACCGCCATCAATTTCAAGATCGCGAACAACCGCCAGCAGGCGGCCGAGCCGGTGGACGCCGCGCTGCGAACGGTCGGCCTCTCCCTCGCGGAGGTGCAGCAGCGCTACCCGCACGAGTTGTCCGGCGGGCAGTTGCAGCGGGTGTCGGTGGCCCGGGCGCTGATCCCGAACCCCAAGGTGATCGTCGCCGACGAGCCGGTCTCCATGGTCGACGCGTCGCTGCGGATGGAGATCGTCAACGTCTTCAAGCGGCTGCGGGACGAGGAGGGCGTCACGGTCATCTACATCACCCATGACCTGGCGACCGCGTACTACGTCTCGGACCGGATCGCGATCATGCTGCGAGGGCACGTCGTCGAGTCGGGCCCGGTCGAGGAGGTTCTTGATCATCCCGCGCACCCGTACGCGCAGCTGCTCAAGGAGTCGATCCCGGAGCCCGTACCGGAGGACAAGGCCGCCTGGACGCAACAGATCACCTTGGGCGCGACCGAGGCCCGCGAGTTCGGCCAGGTCGGCTGCAAGTTCGCCAACCGCTGCCCGCACGTGATGGAGCGGTGCCGGTCAACCAACCCGCCCGATTTCCCGGTCGGGAACCGGCTGGTCAAGTGCTTCCTGTACGACAACGCCGGTGGCAGCGTGACGGGCACGTTCACTGAGGAACGTGATCACGGAAGATGATCATGCCCTGCCGGCACGGGAACGTCAGTGACGAGCCGAGGCCCGGTCGACCACCTCGGTGGCAACGACGGTCAGCGGCCGTTGCTGATCACGGGAGAGGACGACCAGCCGGTCGAACGCGGCATCCATGGTGAGGCCGTGGGTCTCGGCCAGGACACCTTTGGCGTACTCGATCATTGCCCTCCCGTCCAGCGCCGCCCGCGTTCGGGCGGCGACCTCGGCCGGAGAGAGCGGCCAGTCGACGTTACACCTCGCGTGTGGGGAAGCCGCGAATCCAGGCCCGCCAGGTCGGGAGGTTCAGGTTGATCTTGTTCCGGCTCCGGTGTCGATCCGATCGTGCCGCCCATCGATCGCTGTGTCGGCACGGATCCGCTGCGGGGTCTGTCCGGGGCGCCAGCCGGCCCAGGCGGTGCGCGAGGTAGCTCTCCCAGTCGCCGGCGAGGACGGCGTTCAACGCCTCCTGGTCGCACACCACGCGTCGGTCGGCTCGCCGTACGGCCGCAGGCTCGCGCAGACGATGGTGTCCGCATCGCCCGGCTGTCCGAGGTCATGCCTCAGGTCAGAACGCGGATCGCCAGCGCGTCGCCGTCATGGTGATCAAGGACGGAACGGAAAAGTCCGGCCCTCCAGTCCGGTTCCGAAGAGACTGGAGGGCCGGCCTCCTTCCGGACGACGGCCGAAACCACGGCCCCGAATCAGGCCGCGATCTCCTTCTGGTCCGAGCCTGCGCCGGTCGTGATCTCGATCTTGCGCGGCTTCGCCTTCTCCGCGATCGGGATCTTCACCTGCAGCACCCCATGGGTGTAGCCCGCCTCGATCCGGTCCAGGTCGAGGTTGTCGCCCAAGATCAACTGGCGGCTGAAGACGCCCCGCGGACGCTCGGCCGCGATCTGCTCCGACGTGGTCTCCACCACCGGCCGCTCCGCCTTCACCGTCAACACGTTCCGCTCGACGTCCAGGTCGATCGTCGACGGATCGATGCCCGGCAGATCGAACTCGGCCCGGAACACGTCGCCGTCGCGCCAGGCATCCAACGGCATGAACACCGGCCTGGTCGCGGTACCCAGAAGCTGCTGGGTCAGCCGATCGAACTCACGGAACGGATCAGTGCGCATCAACATCATGGCCTCACCTCCCAAGTCACCGAACGCCTCACGTTGATGGATGACAGGGACACCTAATCTGTGTCATCACCACAGATAATATCAACGTGTCACAGTGATTCAAGGCCGGATCGAGAGGAGACGACGAGTCCCGGGCGACAGAACGCGATCGCGCCGAGCGGCGTCTGACGTTCCCGCCCGGTGGGTACTTCGTCGAGACGGGAGGTGGCAAGATGACGGGACCAGGCAGGCCTTCACCCATGCTCGCCAAGCTGACCGACCGGCTTCCCGCTGGTCCGGGCTGGCTGTTCGAGCCGAAACTCGACGGCCTTCGATGTATCGCCACCGTCGGCGACACCGGATCGGTGTCACTCACGTCGAGACACGGTGCCGGCCTGACCCGGGCCTTCCCCGAGATCGCGGCCGCCGTGGCCGACACCGTACCCAGTGGTGCGATGATCGACGGCGAGATCGTGCACTGGTCGGCCGGTGGCCGGCTCGACTTCGAAGCACTCCAGCGACGACTGCTCCACCTCGCTCCGGTGCCGATCGAGGTGCACTCCGAACGCTGCCATTTCGTCGTGTTCGACGTCCTGCGCTCCCCTCAGGACGGCGATGTGACCGACTGGCCGCTGTCCCAGCGGCGGCAGCTGCTGCAGCAGTGGATCCCGCCCGGGCGACCGTCGGAGCTGATGTTGGTGCTGCAGACCGCCGACGTGAACGTCGCGACGATCTGGACCCGCGCCCTGGCCGGGCTCGGCATCGACGGCATCATCGCCAAGCACGCCGGCAGCACCTACCAGCCCGGCGTCCGCGGCTGGTGCAAGGTTCAGCGCTATGCCTCGACCGAGGTGATCATCGGCGGCGTCACCGGCAGTCTCAGCGAGCCGCTGCACCTGATCGTCGGCCGCCGACACCCCGATGGCCGGCTCCACGTCACCGGCCGGACCGCCGAACTCTCCACGCCCGCGGCCCGACAGATCGCCGCCGTCGTCAAACCACCCTCGGGCCATCACCCCTGGCCCGCGGAGCTGCCGCTCGCCCTGCACGAGTACGAACCGAGCAGCTACCACCAGGTCGACCCGACCAGCGTGGTGGAGATCCGGTTCGACACTGCCCGCCGCAGCCGCGCCCGCGACTCCTGGCCCGGCCAGCTTCGCTTCCGGCGCCTCCGCCCCGATCTCACCCCCGCCGAGATCCCCGAAGGCCTCCGCCTCGAGGCATGAGGAGGGTCACCGGGCGCCTCGACGTACCCGAGCAGGGATCGATGCGCCTCTGACACCAAATCTATGGCGATCGAGAAGATTAGGATGGGTGGTGAACAAAGTTCGACCTGGACGCAGCAGTGGAGGCCAGCATGAACCGCTACCGCACCACCGATCCTGACCGTGGTGTCTTCGGCATCACCGTCGCCGCCGAACTGAGCGGGACCGGAGCGCAGAACCTCCGCGCCTACGAACGTGCCGGACTGCTCCAACCCGACCGGACCGAAGGCGGCACCCGCCGCTACAGCCCCAACGACATCGACCGGCTCCGTCGGATCGCCGAGCTCATGACCGCCGGGCTGAATCTCGCCGGCGTCGCCATGGTCCTCGACCTCCAAGATCAAAACGACCGCCTCCGTCGCCAACTCGACCAGCAACGAGACGCCCCGGACCGGTAGCGGCCGCCCGCCGATTCGGCTCTGCGCGGCGGCACGTGTGGTGGCGAGCATCTTGTCGAAGACGGCGGGCTTTCCTGTGGTTGGCCACGAGACCTCAGCCGATCTGGTCGTTGGCGCAGAATGCGCCGGCTCGAACTGCCAGCGGCGCAGCGTTTCTGGGCTGCGAGCTCCTAACGGTTCCGCGCGGAAGGCGCGCGGTGAGAGTCCGTACCGGGCTCGGAAGCGACGCGAGAAGGCGACCGGATCGCCGAAACTGCTGCGCGCGCCGGTTTCGGAGATCGACAGGTCGTCGTTGTCCAGGCTTCATGATCAAGAAGTCAGCCGGTGTCGGCCGTTCGGACCAAGACACTGGGCAGGAGTGATCGTCACTCCGCGATGTTTCGGCCACCCCGCGCGGACCACACCACGACGGCCGTGAGCGTGAGCCCGATGACGGCGCTCAGGGCGGAGAATCCGAACTTCAGCCGTGACGCTGTGCCGTGGGCCATCGCCCACCAGTTCGGGAATCCGGCCGGATCGGTGAGCATCGCGAGCGAGAACGCGTTCTCGATCAGGTCGAAGGTCGGGCCCAGTGCGAACAGCGGCGCCCACCGGCGCATCGCCTCGGTCAGCCGCGGCTTCTGGCGCGCACCGATGCCGGCGACCAGGTGCACCAAGCTGATCAAGGTCGCGGCCAGCGCAACCGCCCAGAGGAGATCGACCACTTCGGTCCGAATCAGCAGCAGCAGACGGGACCGTTCGGCGAGGTCGGCGTACCAGCCGCGCAACGTGGCCGCGTCGGTCTCCAACCCGTAGACCGCGAGCGCGACCGGCGCTTCGACCTGCCGATAGGTGGCCTGCAACCAGAGCTGCGCGGCGAGCGCGGCCGACGCGCACACCCCGAACCGGGCCGCTGCCCATCGGATCGGTCGGGCATGGCGTCGAGTCATGCGGCTATGTTATGAGCATTAACATTGGCCGGCAACAGACGGGCCCGTAGCTACGGGGGCCACACAGCTCAGAATCGCTCTCAGACAAGATTTCCCGGCCGTCCGGGGCACCAACCGGCCGCCCAGCTGCCCGTACGGGCATCCTGGCTGCTCACAGCGCCGCCTGCGGGACTCCTGATCGGCGAGCAGGTCAAGCACTGCCGCAAGGATCAGCCGGCTGCCGGTGGTGTCGGCAGAGCCGACCGGTCTTGATCATCCAACGGATCTTGCGTGGTGACTGGCCAAGCAGCTCGGCGCGGTCCCACGTCGAACTCCCAACCGAAAAACGCGCCGTAGAAGGTCATCGCGCGGTCGAGATCCGGGATGCCCAGGTCGATCCAGGTCGGTGTGCCGGCCGGCTGCTTGGTGGTCAGCTCGCTCATTGTCTCTCCTTGTTCGTGTCCCCATCTTGTCCCCGTCGCGCCCTTGTCGCTTCGGCAAGTAGCTCAACTGGAGGTGCCGACTGAGCGGCTGCTGCGTTCCAGGGCTGGGAGCCTGGGGCCTGCACCCGATCACCTGGTGATCGCCGATCCACCGGAACCCGCCACGGGCTCTTCCGGACCCGATTCGGGATCCTTCGGTGTGCCGTTGTCGTCTGATGCCGGATTTGGTGCGCGGGCAGCAGCCAGCGCTGCGCGTCCGGACGGCAGCATGATGGCGATCGTCATCACCACGACCCCGACCGCACCAGTCGTGATCAAGAGGCTCTCGATGCTGATGATGTCCGCCAGCGGCCCGAACACGGCCATGCCGACCGGTGTGCCCAGTGCCATCACGATTGCGACATAACTGAACACTCGACCGTGCTGCCCCGGCTCGACGGTCTCTTGGATCAGCGTCATGAACGGCGTCGAGAACAACGGCACCAGCAGGCCAAGGGTAAACATGAACCCGTAGAAGACCCACAGATTCGGGGCAAAGCCCAGCAGCGTGATGAAGATTGCGAGGCCGTACGTGGCAAACAGGATCAAACCGATCCGGCTCCGTTTCGCGAGAATGGTTGCCACCAAGACACCGCCGAGCATCATGCCGACACTGAAGGCGATCTGCAGCACAGCCAGCATCCATGTCTCGGAACCGAAACTGCGGGCGACCAACAGCGGGGTGATGGAGCCGGGCGCTCCGGTCAGCAGGAACATGATCGCGAACACACCCACCAGCCAGCGGACGATCCCCCGCGACCAGATGCACCGCATTCCCTCCACCAGATCCTGGCGGTAGCTGGTCGCGGCCTGCGACACCCGGGTCAGTGTGGGGACGCGGACCAGGGCGAGGAACCCAATCCCGATCACCGCTGTGACCACGTCGAGGAAGAAGACCGGCACGATACCGGCCAAGGCGTAGATCGCCGCCGCGGCCGCCGGTGCCGCCAGCCCCATGATCGACTGGATGGTCTGGAACACCCCGTTCACCCGCATCAGCTGATCGGGTGGCACGATCTGCGGGATCATCGCCTGCACGGTCGGCGTCTGTACGCCGGCACCGAGCGATCGTATGCCGACCGCGAGCAGGATGAGCCACAGATCGGTGATGCCGTTCAGCATCAACAGCGCCAGCATCAACGTGGCAGCGGCGATCCCGGCGTCGGCCGCCATCACCAGCCTCCGTCGATTGATCCGATCGGCCAGAACGCCGCCGAAGATCGACACCACCCCCTGCGGCGCGAATGCCGCGATCACGAAGAGGGCGACGGCCAGACCGGAGCGAGTCTCCAGTGTCACGTACCACATCACGGCGAACTGCACGATCATCGAGCCGAACAGCGACACCGTCTGTCCGGTCAGGAACAGCGCGACGTTACGCCGCCACGGTTCGGGCACCACTGGTGCGGCAGTCCCGGTCAGGTTCTCCTCGGTCATGATCTCCCCGCCTCGTTCCGCCCGCACTATTTGGTGCTAACGTAGCACTTCTTAGTGCTCACAATAGACTCTGATTGTGGAGGTGTCCATGCGCGGCGAACGCAGCTACGACGATCCGTGTGGTATCGCGCGGGCGCTCGACCTGGTGGGTGAACGCTGGGCGCTGCTCTTGGTCCGAGAGCTCGTCTTCGGCCCCAAACGCTTCACCGATGTTCGCCGGGGTCTGCCCGGGGCCAGCCAGAACGTCCTCGCGCAACGGCTCCGCGAGCTGCAGCGAGACGGCATCGTGGAACAGATCCGACTCGGGCCGCCCGCCGCCACCCGGGCATACCGCCTGACCGAGCGTGGCCACGGCCTCGAACCGATCCTTCTGGAGTTGGCCCGCTGGGGCAGTGACCTGCCGATCACATCCGGCGCGGAATTGAGCACCGACGCATTGATGTTCGCACTCCGCGCGACCTACCAGCCACGGACTCGCTCGACTCGACGTGTCGAGTACGAACTCCAGCTCGAGCCGGACCGGTTCCGAGTTGTCCTGGACGGTCCGGAGATCCAGGTCGCCCGCGCCGCCGCGGTCCTGCCGGACGCGGTGATCACCACCAGCCCACCGATCCTGCGCGACCTGATCTATACCGGACGCCCGCTGGACCAGGCCATCGACGACAACCTGATCATGATCGAAGGCAACCGGAGGGCCATCGTCCGGCTGATCGGCTCGTTCCGGCAGCCCCCACCACCGATCGATCCCGACGCCAGCACGCCACCCTCATCCGAATGACGCCAAGTAAACAAACCACCGGCAATCAGAACACTGCAGTGGCAACCGGCCCCAGCCCTGGACGTAGACGTGCCGCCCGGTTGCCGTACCGGCGTCCTGACGGCTGTCAGCGCCGTTGCGAGACTTCTGGTCGGCGAGCGGGTCGAGCACGGCGGCCAGGATCGGCCGACCGCTGGTGGTGTCGGCGGCGAGCCGGCCGGTCTTGATCATCCAACGGATCTTGCGTGGTGTCTGGCCGAGCAGCTCGGCGGCCTGGGCGACGGTGACGGTCTCGGACGTCGCGGTGACGGTCTCGGCTGTGACGGCCTGGCCCAGCGGGGTCAGCTGCCAGCTCGAACCGTGGCTGGCGGGTGGGGCCAGCTGGTCGAGCAGCAGGGTCGCGGCGTCGTAGGCGGCGGTCCGGTCCGGGCCGAGCATGTCGTCGGTCAGGTCGGCCGTGCAGCGATCGACGACGGTGTCGATCACGGTTGCGGCAGCGCGCCGGCCGACCAGCTCGGCCAGTGATGTCCAGCTGGCCGCGGCGATCTCGTCGCTTAGCTGATCACCGATCATCCGCCGGCGGGCCTGGTCGATCTGCTCGGCCAGGCGGTCTCGGTCGGAAGCGGTCATCAGCTGGCCGCGGCTTGGTGTCGCGCGGCCGCTCAATTCGGTGGACACGGTCGGTCGGTGTCGACCACGCTGGCGGTCGTGACGAGTATGCGGACGTACGACGAACTGGTTGCCAGGCGATCGCTGCGCCGCGAGCGCTGGACGCGCGCATCCGTTCCGCGCGCCGGTTCGTCGCCCATGATCACCGGTAGCTGAGCGAGGCGAGACTGCCATGACCAGGCTCCGGGCTGCTTGGCTTCCGCGAGGCTTGCGGATCAAGGTCTACGCGCTGTCGGCGCTTGGCGAGGCGCTCCCGCTGTTTGCGGTGTACGCGCTGATCTTCGCTGATAGTGGATTGTCGGCCGCGCAGATCTCATCCTTGTTCTTCGTCTGGTCTGCCGTTGCCTTTGCGCTGGAAGTGCCTTCCGGTGCCTTGGCCGATCGGGTTTCGCGGCGTCGGCTGTTGATCATCGAGGGCCTGCTCCGAGCGGCCGGATGCGCATTGTTGGTCACGGTGCCGTCGTATCCGATCTTCGCGATCGGGTTCGTGTTGTGGGGTGTCGCGGGCGCGCTGCGATCGGGCACCTTCCAGGCGCTGGTGTACGACGAGTTGGCCGCGACCGGCAGCGAGCGGTCGTATGGCAGGTTGATTGGGACCGCGGGGACGATCGGGCCGCTGGCTGGTGTCGGTGCGACCCTCGCTGCCGCTCCCTTGCTGGCCCTGGGCGGGTATCCGCTGGTCGGCTGGATCAGCGCCGCAGTCAGTCTGGCCGCCGCCGTGGTGTCCTGGACGCTTCCGGAGCGGCCGCAGGTTCGGCACGTCGACGGTGGCGTCCGTGGCTACCTGCGCACGCTGCGGGACGGGCTGGTGGAGACGCGGCGGAATCGGGCCGTGTTCTTTGTGTTGATTGTGCTGGTGTGCCTGAACCTCGGTGCCATCGACGAATACGTGCCGCTGCTGCTGCGCGATGACGGCGTCCCGACCGTGATCATCCCGGTCTTGTTGGCCGCTCAGGCGGTGATGACCGCGGCGGCGAGCTGGGCGGCGGGGCGCTGGTCGACGACCCGATCGCTGGTCCCGGCAGTCGCGTTGATCATCGGCGCGGTAGCTCTTGCGGGGGGCGCGCTGATCATGCATCCGGTCGGATTCGTCGGCTTGGCGGCGGCCCTGACCGCGACCACCTTTGTCACAGTGTGTACGCAGATCCGGCTGCAGCACGCAATCACCGGCCAAGTCCGTGCCACGGTGACATCGGCGGCCGGGCTCGGAAGGGAGTGCGCCGCCCTGATCACCTACGGCTCGATCGCCGGCCTGTCGGTAGGGCTTCCGATCTCCACCGCCGTGGCCGCGATGGCAATCCCGATGCTGCTGCTAGGCGTCGCCCTGCCGCGTCTGCTCGGTACTGCAAGGGCATGAGGGCGAGCCGTCGAGCCGCTGGCGATGATCGTCACGACGCCTGGTCGCTGCCCCGGTGAGTCCGGACCTAGGTTGCGGTGCCGAGGATGATCAGCGGAAGTCGCGAGATGCCGTGGTCGGCTCCAGTGACAGCGATTCGACGTGTTCCGCGCTGCGACTGGTGACCTGCCCGCGGTCGATTCAGCCATCACCCCGAGGCCGGCGTCTTGCCGCGCAGCCGCGTTCAACTTGGCCATGATCAACTCTGATGCTTCTCCTCGGGCCACGGGTACAAGGTGGCCAGCGGTTCGAACCCGGTCGGCACGCCCTGGTCGTCGAGGATCGGCCGGGAATGCTGGTGACTGCCGGCAGCGCGATCGCAGCCGGGATCAACTCCAGGCCGTGCCGGCCGAGCCCCGACACGGCATCGCCGAGCTGGACTGGCCGGGTCGACGCCAACGACCTGGCGACCTCAGGCAGGCGCCGCTCGCCACCGGACAAATGGTTCGGCTCATCGATGCCGGCCGGGTCGAACCAGACCGCGCTGTCCTCATTGCGGATCCCACGGGCCGGACAACAACTTGCCGCCCAGGCCCGGATCAGCAGCTCGACCGCGGCCTCGGTCCCGTACAGGCCGGCGGCCCAGCCGCGCAGCTGCTCGGCCAGCCGGCGCGTCGTGAACGTGGCGTCGGTCGCCATCGGTCAGCCCGCCTGGCTCTGGGTCGGGTTGTTGAGCTTGGCGAAGAACTCGCCGGCCTCCATGGTCGGTTCCGCTCGACCACGTTCGGATGCATCGCAGCGCTCGCCTTCGCAGCTGTCTCGGCGGACCCCGTCGATGTCCGTCTCCAGATCTACCACCCCAGTGCATCCACGCCGGCTGACGACTCCGAGGCGCCTCTGCCAGCCACAGAAAACCTTCACCGCGTATTGACCGAGAACAGCCGTAGACACCCGGTTCCAACCGCCACCAGCCGGACACAGCAAAACGCCCCTCACCAGGCATCGTTCCTGGTGAGGGGCGCTTTACCGCTCGTAGCCCCGACGGGATTCGAACCCGCGCTACCGCCTTGAGAGGGCGGCGTGCTAGGCCGCTACACAACGGGGCCCTAGCTGCTGATCGTCTCCGATCAGCCTGCGGAAGACTACCAAAACGCTCTGCGATCCAGCGAATCGGAAGCTTCCGTCGCTGGGGTACTAGGACTCGAACCTAGACTAACTGAACCAGAATCAGTCGGGCTGCCAATTACCCCATACCCCATCGGCCGCTGCCGCGGCACGAGGATGAACTTTACTGTACGACCTCGGCCTCGCCCAAACCGGCGGGTCGGCGCGCCGCCGCGGCCACTCCGGGCGGTGGGTACTTGATCATCGCGCAGTTCTCCTTGATCAACTCCTTGCGGACCTGGTCGCCGGTGCGGCGGTCGATCACGTTGCGCCAGATCTCGTTCATCCGGTACCACTGACCGCGGTAAGGGACGAACTGCTCGTCGACCGCGAACACCTTGTAGGACTCGTTCTGCGGCCGGTCGGACCGGATCTCGCCGACCAGATGGCGGTCCCCCACCGACACTCGCAGCTGGTAGGTCGCGGGCCCCTCGTTGCGGAACCGGAAGTCGACGTAGTTGTAGTAGATCGTGCAGCCGACGCCCCAGGGCAGCACCCGACCGTCGTCGGGGAACGGGTCGAAGGAGTGCTCGGAGCGTTCGGTCACCACCAGCGGCGTGTGCAGCACCAGCCAGTGCAGCAGGTTGGCCAGCTGACAGATCCCGCCGCCGACGCCGGCCTTCGCCTCGCCGTTGTCGAGCAGCATCCCCTCGATGTAGCCCTTGCGACGGGAGGTCTTGCCGACGGTCCGGCAGAACGAGAACTCCTGGCCGGGCTCGATGATCAGACCGTCCAGCCGCTCCACCGCGAGCCGCAGGTTGGTCACCTTGTTGTGCTGCATCCACATCTCGGACTGGCCGAGCTTCCGCAGCAGCAGCGACTCATGGTGCTTCACCCGGACCGGCAGATCCTCGGCCTGGCGCCGGCTCGCCCACTCGATGCCGGACGCCGCCCAGTACGCCCTCCGGCGCAACCGGCGCAGCGCCACGGCGGCCGGGAACAGGACCGGGAACCGCTCGGTCAGCCTCGCCTTCCGCTCCCGCAGTGCCGCCGGCAACCGGAACCCGTCCGGCAACGCAGCCTCTTTCCCGCCCGCGCCCGGCGCCCGATCCTCCGCTGTGCCCTGAGCCTGTCGAACGGCAGCCGCACCGTCACCGCCGGCGTGGTCGAACTCCACCCGCATCTTCCCTCCCCGACCTCGTCACCGATCCGTCCGGTACGAATACGCCGTGACGGTAGGCCCGCGTTGCATGCCGATCGCACATTTCGTTGCCGACTTGTTGTGCAAGGAGCCCCCCGGAAGGGTTGACGAATCCGCCGGTTCCACGATGCGGACGAAGCGGGCTGCGGGCCGTGAGATGGACCTTGACCAGAACAACTAAAAGGGATTGATTTAACCAACTCGGATTTTCAGATCCCCGCAACGTTGCGCCCGAAGGGATGGTCTGCCATGGCCCAGTACGAGAATGTGCGAGACGTACTCGATTATCAGTTCAACCGCCGCGGGCTGCTCGGCCTCGGCGGCGCGGCGGCCCTCGCCGGTCTGGCCGGATGCTCCGGCGACGACGGCGGGTCGTACGGTGACGAGCCGACCGGCTCCAGCAAGCCCTCGCCGACCGGGACGGTGAAGATCGCCAAGGCGAACATCCCGACCCCGCGGGAGCAGACGCTGATCGTCGGCCAGACCGAATACACCGTCTTCAACAGCTGGAACGGGTTCGTCCCGAACGGGGTCCCCTCCGGCTCCGGCATGGACGTGTTCTGCAAGGAATACCTCTTCTACCTCAACCTGGCCACCGGCGAGCGGATCAACTGGCTGGCCACGAACTACAGCTACAACCCCGACTTCACCGAGCTCACGCTGAACCTGGAGCCGCGGGCCAAGTGGAGCGACGGCGAGCCGTTCACCTCCGCGGACCTGCAGTTCACACTGCGGCTGCTGCGCGACCGGAAGGACCTGCTCGGCGGTGGCGGTGACTGGGCGGAGTTCCTCAAGGATGTCGCGACGCCGGACCCGCAGACCGCTGTCCTCCAACTCAAGAAGTCGAACCCGCGGATCCACTACGGCTTCATCACCACGATCCTCGGCTCGTTCGACGTCCGGCCGAAGCACATCTGGGAGAAGCAGGAACCGACCAAGTTCAAGGACAACCCGCCGATCCGGACCGGCCCGTACGTCCTCGACGAGGCGATCCAGAACCAGAAGATGTTCGTCTGGAAGAAGAACCCGGACTACTGGAACAAGGAGAATCTCGACCCCAAGCCGGAGTACGTGATCTACCAGAGCACCGCGAAGCAGGCCGACGCGGCGGCACTGGCGTTCGAGCGGGTCCAGATCGACGTCGGGTCGATCAACGAGGAACACGCCAAGCAGCTCCGGGCCGAGGGCTACCCGAATCTGATCACGACCCAGTTCAACGACCCGTGCCCGCGGGCGTTCTGGCTGAACAACGATCCGTCCCGGGGCCTGATCTCCGAACCGAAGATGCACTGGGTGGTCAGCTACCTGATCGACCGGCCCAAGATCGCCCGGGCGGTCTGGCCGGTGGAGACCGCGCCGGCCCAGTACCCGTGGGCCGACTACGCCAGCCTCGAGCAGTGGAAGAACCCGGCGATCGCCGACAAGTATCCGCTGACCTACGATCCCGCCAAGGCCGCCCAGCTGCTGGACGAGATCGCCCCCAAGGGTACGGACGGCAAGCGCACCTACAAGGGCAAGCCGGCCACCATCGAGATCATCACGCCGGTCCCGGTCGACGGCCCCGAGTACGTGATCGGCACGATGCTCAAGACCGAGCTGGACAAGCTCGGCGTACCCACGACGATGCGCAGCCTGAGCGGCTCGGTGCACGACGAGAAGTTCCAGAAGGGCGAGTTCGACATCGCCGACAACTGGGTCTGTCACATCTCGCAGGACCCGGAGCAGCTGTATCGCGACCTGGAGAGCGACCGCGCCCAGCCGGTCGGCAAGAACGCGGTGGACAAGAACAAGACCCGGTTCCGGAACCCGCAGCTTGATCAACTCTCCAAGCAGCTGGCCAACATGGATCCGACCTCGCCGGAGGCCAAGCCGCTGCTGGACCAGGCGCTGGAGATCTACTACCAGAACCTGCCGGTGATCCCGATCATCCAGACCGGGTACCCGCAGTACTACAACACCACGTACTGGAAGGGCTGGCCGACCGACGAGGACCTCTACCAGGTCCCGCTCAACTGGTGGGGACACTTCATGTTCGTGATCGGCAGGTTGGAGCCCACGGGCCAGGTCGAGCCGTGAGTGCCGACACGGCGGTCCGGGAGCGCAGCAGCCCCGGGCCGGCGAAGACACCTGTCCTGCGCGGGTTCCTGTCCGCCCATCCCCTGCTGGAGTACGGGATCCGGCGGTTCGGCCTCTATCTGGTCGAGCTCTGGGGCTCGCTGACGATCGCGTTCTTCTTCTTCCGGCTGATCCCCGGCGACCCGGTGCAGACGTTCATCCAGACGCTGGCGCAGAACTACGTCTACAACCAGCAGGCCAGCCAGGAAGTGATCGACAAGTACCGCGAGGAGTTCGGCCTGGACGGCAACATCTTCGTCCAGTACCTGCGGTTCATGCAGCGCTTGATCTTCGAGCAGGACCTCGGCCCGTCCTTGATCAACTATCCGACGCCGGCCTTCGAGGTGGTCGGCCAGTCGCTGCCCTGGACGGTCGGGCTGCTCGGCATCTCCGCCGTGCTGGCCTTCGTCCTCGGCATCCTGGCCGGCGCCGTCGCCGGCTGGCGGCGCGGCAAGATCGGCGCCGAGGTGGCCACCACGACGTCGATCGCGCTCGGCCACGTGCCGTTCTACTTCCTGGCGTTGATCTTGGTCTACGTCTTCTCCTACCTGCTCGGCATCCTGCCGAACCGCTCGGCGTACGACTCCGCGATCCCGGTCGCCTTCTCCCCCGAGTTCATCGGCAGCCTGATCCAGCACGGGCTGCTGCCGGCCGGCTCGATCGTGATCATCGGCGTGTTCAACTGGCTGCTGTCGACCCGGATGCTGATGGTGCCGATCCTCGGCGAGGACTATCTGCACTACGCCGAGGCGAAGGGACTGCACCCGAACCGGATCCTGACCCGGTACGCGTTGCGCAACTGCTACCTGCCGCAGGTGACCGGCTTCGGCATCTCGCTCGGCTTCATCTTCAACGGCAACCTGCTGGTGGAGCAGCTGTTCAACTACCCCGGTCTCGGCTTCACCCTGGTCACCGCGATCAACCAGCTCGACTTCAACACGGTGCTCGCCGTGACCACGATCTCGATCTTCTTCGTCCTGACCGCGAACCTGATCCTGGATCTGCTGCTTCCGCTGCTGGATCCCCGAGTGAAGTACTGGCGGTGATGATCATGTCCTCATCCGAAGTCGCCGACACCGGTCGGCCCGATGTCGCGGGCGGGGCCCGCCGGTTCGTCGCCGCGGTCGGCCGGACCATCGCCGGCAGCCCGAAACTGCTGGCCGGCCTGATCATCATCGCCGCGCTGGTCCTGTTCGCGCTGTCGGCGCCACTGATCGTCGGCGCGATCGGTCAGGGTGCCGACCCGATCGAGATCGCCGCGTACCGGAAATGGCTGCGGCCGTCCGCGGCGCACCCGTTCGGCACCGACCAGTTCGGCCGGGACGTACTGGCCATGGTGGTCAAGGGCACCGCGGTCTCGTTGCAGATCGGCGGCATCGCCGGCGTCATCTCGACCGCCGTCGGCGTCGTGGTCGCGTTCATCGCCGGCTACAAGGGCGGCTGGGTGGACAGCGTCCTGTCCACCTTCACCGGCATCCTGCTGGTGATCCCGACCTTCCCGTTGCTGATCGCGCTGTCTGCGTACACCCGCGAAGTGACGCTGTTCCAGGTCGGCCTGATGTTGTCGATCTTCGCCTGGCCGTTCGCGGCGAAGACGATCAGGTCGCAGGTGCTCAGCCTGAGATCCCGGCCGTACGTCGAGCTGGCCAAGGTCAGCAAGGCCCGCGACCTGGAGATCATCATCAAGGAGTTGCTGCCGAACCTGTTGCCGTACATCGGCGTCGGCTTCGCCAACGCCGCGCTCGGCGCGATCTTCGGCCTGATCGGTCTGGAGGTGATCGGTCTCGGGCCGTCCGGCGTGATCGATCTCGGTCACCTGATCTTCAACGCGATCAACACCGGCGCCCTGACCCTCGGCGCCTGGCCGATGTTCGTGGTGCCGATCGCGCTGCTGACTCTGCTGTTCGCGGCGCTGAACCTGATCAACATCGGGTTGGAAGAGGTCTACAACCCCCGGCTGAGGAGTGTGACCGGTGCCTAGCGACTCCGAGAAAGCAACGGACAACATCCTCGAGGTCTCCGACCTCACGGTGGAGTACGCGACCAGCACCGGCGCCTTCACCGCCGTCCAGGGCGTCGACCTGGACGTCCGGCGCGGCGAGATCCTCGGCATCGCCGGCGAGTCCGGCAGTGGCAAGAGCACCCTCGCGCTGGCCCTGCTCCGCCTGCTCAAGCCGCCCGGCCAGATCGCCCAGGGCTCGATCACGTTCCGGCCCGACGGCGGCACGCCGGTCGACCTGATCAAGACCCAGGGCCGCGCCCTGCGGGCGCTCCGCTGGCGCAACCTCTCCTATCTCCCGCAGGGTTCGATGAACTCGCTCAACCCGGTGATGCGGATCCGGGACCAGTTCGCCGACGTGATCATCGAGCATGCGCCGAACCGGAAGGGCGAGGTGCGGGAGATGGTGCCGCGGCTGCTCCGCCAGGTGGGGCTGGAGACCCGGGTCGCCCAGATGTATCCGCACGAGCTGTCCGGCGGCATGAAGCAGCGGGTGCTGATGGCGATCTGCGTCGCGCTGGAGCCGGACCTGATCATCGCCGACGAGCCGACGACCGCGCTGGACGTGACGATCCAGCGGGTGATCCTTCAGAGCCTGGCCGATCTTCGCGAGCAGTACGGGGTCACGCTGGTGGTGATCTCCCACGACATGGGCGTCCACGCCCAGTTGGTGGACCGGGTCGCCGTCATGCACCGGGGCCGGATCGTCGAGGTCGGCGACGTCTTCCAGGTGTTCGACGCACCCAAGGACGACTACACCCGCGGCCTGATCGCCTCCATCCCCCGGATGGAAACACCCGAACGGTCGGGCCAGGAAGAAGGAGCGGTCCGATGACCAATACGCCCGCACCGGAGTCCAAGATCATCGAGCTGCGGCAGGTGCAGCAGCGGTTCCACGCCCGCGGGGCGGCCGGCGGCTACCTCACCGCGGTCGACGACGCCACCTTCGACCTGACCTCGGAGCCGCCCCAGGTGATCAGCCTGGTCGGCCAGAGCGGCAGCGGCAAGAGCACGATCGCCCGGAACATCCTCGGCCTGCAGAAGCCGACCGCCGGGACGATCACGTACAACGGGCAGGACATCTACCGGCTCAGCCGGGCCGCCTCGGACGACTACCGGCGCAACGTCCAGCCCGTGTTCCAGGACCCGTACGCGATCTTCAACCCGTTCTACCGGGTGGACCGGGTGTTGCAGACCGCGGTGAAGAAGTTCCGGCTGGCCAAGACGCCCCAGGACGGCCTGGAGTTGATCAAGGAATCGCTGGAGGCGGTCCGGCTGGACCCGGAGCAGGTGCTCGGTCGCTATCCGCACCAGCTCTCCGGCGGCCAGCGGCAACGGATCATGCTGGCCCGGATCCACATGCTGCGGCCGGCGTTCGTGATCGCGGACGAACCGGTGTCGATGCTGGACGCCCAGGTGCGCAAGGCTTTCCTGGACATCCTGCTCGACTTCCAGGAGACCTACCGGATGACGACCCTCTTCATCACGCACGACCTGTCCACGGTGCACTATCTGGGCGGCGACGTGATGGTGATCCACCGCGGTGTCATCGTCGAACGCGGCAAGGTCAGCGAGGTGATGACCCGGCCGAAGCACTCCTACACGGCGCAACTGCTGGCCTCGGTGCCGATCCCCGACCCGAACCGGCGCTGGAAGGACCGGATCAACCTGGCCGAGGTCGAGGCCGAGGAGGAGGAAGGAGCCGCTACCGTGGCACCAGATCCGGAACAGGCCGGACGGCTCTCCTAGGAACGAACCGAGGAACGAAGGGATGACACGATGCGGTGTCGACTGGCGGGATCACCGAGAACACGCGGGCTGAGCCTGTCGAAGCCCCCGACCAGGACCCTTCGACAGGCTCAGGGCACGTTCGTGATCGCTATCCTTCTGATCATGATCGGTGCGTCCTCGGCGTGGGCCGAGCCTCGCGCGACCCGCCAGGAGGCCGAACCGAGCGACTGGATCGGGACGGCCTGGATCGAATCGGCGGAGCGGTACGGCACCGCGGCCGACGGTGATCTCTGGCCGTCCTGCTGGGCCGACGACGACAACCTGTATTCGGCCTGGGGCGACGGACGGGGCTTCGATCTGGACGGCGCCTTCTTCGACATCGGGGTCGCCAAACTCACCGGGCCCGCCGATGATCTTGCCGGCGCCAACCTCGCGGTCGGCGACGATGTGGGCCGGGTCTGGACCACCGGCGGTTACAGCCGCAAGCCGACCGGCATGGTCTGCGTCGGCAACACGCTCTACCTCGCCGTGCAGGACCTGTCGCACAACTTCGACGACGCGCCGGCCGCGACGATCGCGAAGTCCGAGGACGGCGGGAAGACCTGGACCTGGGACGAGACCGGGCCCATGTTCGATGATCATGTCTTTACGACGATCTGGTTCGCCGACTACGGCAAGGGCGGCGCCTGGGCACCGGACGGCTACGTCTACGCGTACGGGCTGGACGGCAACTGGCGCGACTCCTATCGTGACACCGTTCCGGATCCGACGGACCTGTTCCTGGCCCGGGTGCCGGCCGAGCAGGTCGCCGACCGGACGGCCTGGGAGTTCTTCTCCGGCACGGCTTCGGCACCCGCCTGGTCAGCCCAGATCGATGATCGGAAACCGGTGCTGACCGACGAGCGCCGTGTCTATCAGCGGATGTTCGATCAAGGTCTGCGGAACGATCTTTCCGTGCTGTCGCAGGGACACGTGCTGTACGACAAGCCGCTGGGCCGCTACCTCTACTCGAGCTGGTCGGAGTATGCGCACCACCTGTACGAGGCGCCGCAGCCGTGGGGGCCGTGGCGGCGGATGGCCGACCGCGACTACACCGCGCTGAACCTGCAGCCGGAGATCTTCGGCGGCTACGGCACGACGCTGCCGTCGAAGTTCCTGTCCGAGGACGGGCGGTCGATGCTGCTGCAGTCCAACGTCTGCTGCGGCCTGCCGAACCCGAGCGTCTCCTACCACTACTCGCTGCGGCGGGTCGAGCTGGTCCCGCTGCGGGACGGTCCGGCCGACAACCCGGTCGCCGATGTTGATCTTGGCCGGCGGGACGATGCCGTACCGGTGTCGAAGTCGGCCCGGCAGCCGGACCTGGAGGCGCTCCGGGACGGGTCGGCGAAAAGCCAGGTCGATGATCGCGACGGCGAGGTGAAGGACCAGGGCTGGTGGGGCTACACCTGGCCGGAGCAGGTCGACCTGAACCGGGTCGACTTCACCACCGGGCGGGCCGGCCGGGACGGCGGTTGGTTCGTCTCCACGCCCAAGGTGCAGGCCCGGGTGGACGGCCGTTGGGTCGACGTCCGCGGCCAGTTGATCAGCCCGGCCTTCGTCGCCGGCCGGGCCGGCGCCCGGAAGGCGTACACGTTGCGGTTCCCGACCGTGTCCGCGACCGGGGTCCGGCTGATCGGGCCGGCCGGCGGTGATCACCGCTACACGTCACTGGCCGAGCTGTCCGCCTCGCACCGGCAGCAACTGATCGACGGCGGCTTCGAACAGACCTCCGACTACGGACCCGTCTGGGGCTTCGAGGGCAAGGCCGGCCACGGTTTCGACGGCGGCGGCAACCTGTCCCACTCGGGCGAGAAGAACGCCTGGGTCCGAACCTCGGAGACGCTCGGCGAACAGTACGTGACCCAGCGGATCAGCGTCGTCCCGGGCAGCAAGATCGAACTGTCCGGCTGGTTCCGTACCTCAGCGGTGGTCCGGCGGGTGATGATCGGCGCCCGCTGGGAGGGCGGCGAGTCGATCAAGGAAGTCGCACCGACGGTCGCGGACAGCTACCTGAAGCAGTCGACCGTGATCGAGGTCCCGGAGGGCGTCGACACGATCACCGTGCTGCTCGGGTACGGCGCCGACGGCGGAGACGCGATCCTGCAACTGGACGACATCGCGCTACGCGCGGTCGAGGGCTGAACTAACCCGCCCACACCAGGTTGAAGATGTAGAGGATTTCGGCGTCATCGTCTACGTAGAACGAGATCAGTCCCTCGTGGTCTCGTTGGAGTTCGTGGAACTGCAGCATTCCCTGGGCGATGAGTTGCGCCCGATAGGTCACTTCCAGTCGTCCAGCCCGGGAACCGGCGTACCACTGCCCGGTCGTGCTCGACTCGCTTCCAGGAGCGACCGCTCGAACTCGGGGTTGCTGTAGGCGATTGATCGCAGCCTCCAAAGACGAAGCAGGAGCCGGAGTTCTCCCCAATGCTGAACCTCGTGTGCCGCCTCGAGTGCCGCGTGGTAATCGTCGAGAAAGCTCGAATGCCACTTCTCGGGAAGCACCCGCAAGATCTCAGCGGGGTCCTCGGGGTCGCTGTCGTCGTGGACCGGCTGTGCGCTCATGATGTCAGCTTAGGGCCGACCACCGACATCGCAGCCGAGTTGGGCCCAGACCCGTCACCGGCGGAGTCGGGTGATCCAGTACTCGGCGGTGCCCGGGTCCGGCACGCCGAAGCGGGCGTTGACCGCCCAGAGTGCGCCGCCGGCCAGGGTCGCAGTGGACGGGACGTCGAGCGTGTCGGCCGTCCGGGTGCCGCGCCACTGTGCGCTCCAACCGGTGCGGGAACGATCAAGCGCCAGCACCGAGATCTCGGCCTGACCGGAGCCGCGGACCACGTAGATCGTCCGGCCCTCGATCAGCAGCCCGTCGCCGGCGGTGATCCCGGGACCGCCGTGCACCGGCACGTTCCTGGTGTCGCCGGTCCGCGGGTCGACCTGCCAGAGGCCGCCGACGGCCGAGTTGTTCAGCAACAGGGAGCCGTCGGGCAGCTCGCGGATGCCGTTCGCGTTGACGCCGGAGCCGCTGCCGGCCGGCCAGTCGCCGCCGAGCGGGAGGAAGGTCGGATCGGACCCGGTCGGTCTGCCGGTGCGCCGCAGCGCGATCTTGGTCAGCCGGTCGGGCACCAGCCGCGAGTCGGTGACCCAGACCGCGGACCGGGTGATCACGAGATCATTGAGGAACACCGAGCCAGGCACCGGGATCGCCGTGACGACAGCCCCGGACCAGGCCTGGATCGCCCAGACGAAGCCGGCTGCCTGGACCTGACCGGCCACCCAGAGCAGCCCCGTCCGGTGATCGAACATCATTCCGCGCACGGCCCGGCCGGGCTCACCGGGCCAGAGCGGCTCCAGCCGCCCGGCGCGCAGGCTGCCCGCGACCACCGCGCCGTCGGCGAGCGACCCGACGTAGCCGCGGGTGCCGGGACCGGAGGCGATGCCCTCGGGTCGGAACCCGTTCGGCAGCGCAACCGTCTCCGGCAGCCGGTTCGAATGATCTTGAGGGTGCCGCCCGAGTGCCTCCGCGTGCGTACCCATGCCCGCAGCCAGTGCGAGTCCTCCGGCGCCGATCAACAGTGACCGCCGCGAGGTGAGTCTGGCTTCCATGATCACACTCTACGGCCGGCCGGGAGGCCCCGGAACCCCTTTCCTGCGGCGAATCCCGGCCCGGACGTCAGCCGATGTGGCCGGAGACCGCGGCCAGCCCGCCGTCGGCGGACAGCATCGTCCCGGTGATGTACGAGGCGTCGTCGCTGGCCAGGAACACGATCGGGTGCGCGATCTCGACCGGCCGGGCCTGCCGCCGCAGGATGCCCGGGCCGCCCTTGTGCGGCTCCAGCCGGCTGAGATCGATCTCCCTGCCCTCTGCCCGGAGCCGGTTCTTGTGGAAGTCGGTCAGCGTCGGACCGGGCAGCACGGCGTTGATCCGGATCCCGGCCTCGGCATGATCACAAGCCATCGCCCGGGTCAGCCCGAGCACGCCCGCCTTCGTGGCGTCGTACTGCGCCATCCCCTGCCGGCCGACGATGCCGTTGGCGGAGGACACGTTGACGATCGCGCCGCCGGGCGGCATCAGCGGGATCAGGTGCTTGCCGGTCAGCCCGACACTGATCAGGTTAGCCGCGACGATCTGCTGCCAGGACTCCACGGTCGCGTCGGTGACCGGTCCCCAGAGCCGCGCCGCCGCGTTGTTGATCAAGACGTCGACCCGGCCGAACTCGATCCGGCACCGGTCGGCCAGCGCCCGGACGTCCTCCTCGTCGGCCACGTCGACCCGGACCGCGATGGTCCGCGGCGCCCCGAGCTCCAGGAGTGCGGCTGCGGTCTCGTCGGCCAGCCCCTGGTCCAGGTCGGCGACGACGATCGACCCGCCCTCGGCGGCGATCAGCTCGCCGGTGGCGCGGCCGATGCCCGCAGCTCCGCCGGTGACGACGACGACCTTGTCGGTGAACCTCATGATCATGATCCTTTCGACGGCGTACCTCACACTCTCATTGCCGACCGGGATGTCAAGATCGCGTCCCGCCCGCCCGAACCGAAGATTCCGGGTCGGCTGACAACCGATCGGGTCCGCCCGGTGTATGTCACGGTGAGGGAATCGAAACCGATCACGGGAGGGCGATGAACGGGCGAGACGCGGAGTTCACCGACTTCGTCACCGCGCACCGAACCAGGTGCCGGCGCGCGGCGTACCTGATGTGCGGTGACTGGGGACTCGCCGAGGACATCGTGCAGCAGGCGCTGATCAAGCTCTACCTGGCCTGGCCACGGGTCCGGCCGGAGGGTGCCGAAGGGTACCTCCGGCGGATCATCGGCCGGACCGCGATCAACGAGTGGCGCAGCGCGTCGAGGCGGCGCACGGTGCCCGACGACGCTCTGCTCGAGCTGGTGGACGAGTCGACACCGCTGGCGTACGAGGAGCGTTCGGCACTGCTCGACGCACTGCAGCAGCTGCCGGCCCGGCAACGACGGATCGTCGTGCTCCGACACTGCTGGGGCTGCTCGGTCGCCGAGGTGGCGAAGGATCTCCGCATCACCACCGGCACCGTGAAGAGCCAGACCTCGCGAGCCCTCGAACGCCTCAACACGATCTTGTCAGCACAGCTCGGAACACCGGCGGACCCCGTCGGCACCGGAAGGAACGGACAACCATGAGCCTTCATCATGATCAACAGGACACCATCGACTTCACCGAGTGCTACGTGGGCGAACCGCCGGCCGGCTCGGTCGCCGATGATCTTGCTCGGGCCCGCTCGGCGCGGCAGCGTCGCCGCCGCAACGCCGGTGCAGCCGCCGGCGGCATCGCGGCCCTGGCCCTGTCCGCCCTGCTGATCGGCACCCTGCAGAGCGCCGGCACGATCAGCCAGCCGGCCGACCAGCCCAAGCCACCCGCCGCGACTGCCAGTCGTGATCAAGAGCGCACCGGGCCGGAGCGGGAGGGCACCAAGGAGGAGGCCGCCAAGCGGCAGGCCGAGGCCGAGCGGCGCGCTGCCGAGCAAGCCGAAGGCGAGAAACGCGCCAAGGAACGGGAGCAGAAGCAGGCCGAAGCCGAGAAACGCGCCGCCGAACAGGAGCAGAAGCAGGCCGAAGCCGAGAAACGCGCCGCCGAACAGGAGCAGAAGCAGGCCGAAGCCGAGAAACGCGCCGCCGAACAGGAGCAGAAGCAGAAGGGCGGGGCCGCCGAGCGCGAAGCCGCGGAGAAGGCGGCGAAGCAGGAGGCAGCCGAACGCGAAGCGGCGAAAGCCGCGAAGGACGAAGCGGCCAAGCGGCAAGCCGAAGAAGAGGCGAAGCGCCGAGCCACCGAGCGCTGACCGACCGCTGCGCCGAGCGGACGCGTTGACCGACAAACCGAGGTCGAATCGAGGTCAACGCGTCCGCTCAGTGTGGTCAGTTTGATCTTGGGTCCTTGCCGGACCGAGCGCGGCGGCCAGCCGGTCGATCGACTCCTGCAACTGGCGGCCGTCGATCACGGGCAGGTGCTGCAGCATCGCGAGATGGGTGAAGCGGGACCAGTCGTAGGCGTGTCGCACCAGGGTCCGGTCAGCACCGAGCGGTTCCAGGTGCCAGGTCCACGTGTGGCCGGCCGGGACCGCACCGGGCTCCGCCGGAGCCCAGCCGATGGCGCGGCCGGGTTCAAAGGTCACCACGTGGTTCTCATCCTGGTGTTCGCCCTTGAACTCGTTGCAGATGTTCATCACGAACACGTCCCCGACCCCGGTGATCACGGCATCCGATGCGGCGCCGCGAACCATGCCACTGGTGTCGAGCCGGGCATGGTTCCTCGGGTCGCTCAGGAAGCGGAAGATGTCGCCGACCGGGGCGTCGATCACCCGGCCGGCCTCGAGGGACCTCGGATTCTCGCGTACCCATCGATCACGCGTCATACCCGGGACTGACCTCGAAGACACCGAGAACTCATCGGCCAACCCCGCTGCGCAGTGAACTTCCGCCGGTGAGTGGGAGTGCTCGCCGGGAGTTGACCGTGTTGGGGATTCAGCCCGTTCACCAAACGACACGTACTGCTGCGGATTTCCGCCGCCACGAGAGGCCCGTCGCAGATTCCGCGGCGACAGGCTGCATCGACCGGACGGCGCCGACCTGAGCCCTCGACGCGACAACCCTGCGCGTCCCGTCCGGTTCGCACCAGTCCAGGCAGGAGGTGGTGTCACAAATCTGCAAGGCAACCACTGCCCGAAGGCCGGCGGATTCAAGCTGCTTTCGCAACAGTGATTAGTTGAGCAAGCTTCTCAGCGGGGGTCTGGTATCAAGATCTTGCGGGGGCGGGTGTTGAGGAGGTGTTCGGCTTCGGCGACTTGCTCGTCGGTGATCTTGGTGAAGTCGGTGCCTTTGGGGAAGAACTCTCGGAGCAGGCCGTTGCCGTTCTCGTTGGTCGGGCGTTGCCAGGGCGAGTGGGGATCGCAGAAGAACACGGGGCAACCGGTCGCGATGGTGAACCGGGCGTGGTCGGCCATCTCCACGCCTTGGTCCCAGGTCAGGGACCGCCACAACGCTGCCGGGAGCCGGGCGGCCATCTCGGTGAGCCGGTCGGTCACGGTCGCGGCGTCATGGACGGTGATCCGGCTGATCAGGCAGAACCGGGTGGTGCGTTCGAACAGGGCGATCAGCGCCGAGCGTTGGTTACCGCCGCCGATGATCAGGTCGCCTTCCCAGTGACCGGGCACGGCCCGATCCTCGGCCTCGGCCGGGCGGGCGGTGATGGTGGCGGTGCCGATCCAGGACCGGTTCGACCGTGGTCCGAGTTTGGACCGTGGCCGGCGGCTGGTCCGGCCCGACCGCAGCGCTTTCTCCACGGCCAGTTCGTGGCGTAGCGCCCCGGCGCCCTGCACGTAGAGGGCCTGGTAGATCGTTTCGTGGCTCACCTGCATAGCGTCACGCCCGGCGAAGTCCAGGGCCAGCCTGCCGGCGATCTGCTCGGGTGACTGCTTGGCATTCAGCCGGGCGATCAACTCGTCCCACAACTCGGTCCCGGGCCTGATCTTGACCCGGTCCGACTTCGGCCGACGACGCCGCTCGTCGGCCAGCCGCTGGGCGATCTTGGGCCGGTAACGACCGTCCACGCTGCCGGCCTCGATCTCACGCTTCACCGTGGACCGGTGCACCCCCAACGCCCGGGCGATCGCGGCAGGCCGCCACTGGTCCCGGAGCCGGACCGCGATCACCACCCGCCCGGCCAGCGTCAACCGGCCGTTCTCAGCCAGATAGTCCCCCTCCGGCAGCACCCGCGGAGGCCGCGCCCGCGGTGACCGCCGAAACGCACTGACCCCAGCGATCCCGCCGATCCGGCCCGGCTGCAACTCCATACCGGCCAGATTGGCCCACCGCACCACGCTCCGATAGGAAATCCCGACCCGGCGCGCCGCACCACGACACGACTCACCCGCCGCCACCAACGCCAACACCCGCGCCCGCACTCCAGCATCGACCGCCACAACAACCTCCCAAGACCGTTGTTGCGACGACCGTCTGAGCCCGCCGCCGCGAAATCGATGGCAAGGCCTGTTCCATTGCAGGTTTGTGTCACCTGGGCCAAGACGCGGCCTGACCTTCCACGCTCGACGTTGGGCCGCCCGGCACCGGGCCCCGTCCGACCTGCAACGCCCTTGGGCCCCATTCCGCAACAGGCTCAAAGTCCGGCTGAAACTCACTCCGGGTGTGCGCCTCGAGCCAGGTCAGGACCGCAAGACTCGTTCGCGATGGTTCCTTACTGACCGAACTCTGCAACGCCCTGCGGCGGAATCTCACCGAAGACTGCGCCAGTAGCCGCAGAACATGACGCGATCTTTCGGGGTGCCGGTTCGGACCCAGTGCCGGCGGAGGCCGGAGGCCAGCGACTGCTCCCCCACCACCCAGCCGTAGCCGGTGCTGTCGGGGCCGGCGAGGTCGGTGGCGACGGCGAGGGCGGCTTGGCCGGGGACGGCGGTCGGGTCGGCTCGCGTCACCCAGGTGACCTCGACACCGAACGGCACCGGCAGCTCCTGCCGGTCGCCGAGCGCAGGCACTTCGATCACGGCGACGCCTCGGGTGCCCTCCGGCAGCGAGGCCAGGATGGCGGCGGTGGCGGGCAGTCCGGTCTCGTCGGCGACCAGGATCACCCGGTCGGTGTCCGGCGGCGGGTTGAAGCCGACGCCCTCGTCGAGGATCGCGGCCACATCGCCCGGCTCGCACGTGTCTGCCCAGACCGTGGCCGGGCCAGCGGTGGCGTCGTCGCCAGAGCCGTTCGAACCCGAGCCGTGCCGGACGAAGTCGATGTCGAGTTCCGGGCCCTCGGGACCTATCGGCCGGAAGGCCCGCACGGTGTAGTTCCGCAGCACCGGCCGCTCCAGCTTGGCCACGGTCAGGAAGCGCGCGTACGACAGCGTCGTGAGCCGGCTCGGCACCCGGTCCAGGGTGCCACCGGGCACCGGCAGGAACAGCCGGAACCACTGGTCGAAGCCGAGCGGCACGAACCGTTCCAGCTCCGCTCCCCCGACGGTGACCCGCACGAAGTGCTCCGAGATCAGCTCCCGGCGCAGCACCCGTACCGTGATCAACTCGGTGGTCTCCGGCTTGATCCGTCGAGCCGTGAGATTCGTCCGCGCCACAGCAACCCTCCTCGCAATGAGAAGGTTAGGTTACCCTATCCAAACTGCTGTTGGGGCAGCGGCGGAACGGTTCGCCTGATCTTGAGCCGGGACGCGACCAGCAAGGCCAGCAGGGCGAACAGGGCGAAGCCGCCGACGTCGAAGGCCGCGTTCTCCCAGCCGATCTCGCGGATCCCGCGGGTCGCGGAGATCGTCCCGGTCAGCCCGGCCAGCAGATAGGCCAGCACGTTGTTCGCGACGTGTGCCCCGATGCCCGCCTCCAGGCCGCCGGTCCGCCAGACCAGGATCGCGGCCAGCAGCCCGAACGCGAACCGGTCGACGAACAGCGCCGGGTTCTGCACGCCGTGGAACAGCGCGAAGATCAACGACGAGGCGAGGATGCCGAACCATGGAGTCTTCATCACGCTGCCCAGCGCCTGCAGCAGGTAACCGCGGAAGAAGACCTCCTCGGCCGCCGCCTGCAGCGGCGAGGTCAGGATGATCACGATCAGGAACAGCCAGAAATGATCATTGAGCTTGATCACCGGGACGCCCTCGACCAGCGTCGAGAGTCCCTGGATCAGCACCGGAGCGACGATGCCGAGGGCAAGGCAGATCGCGAAATAGCGGCCGCGCAGGTGTGACTGGACCGAGATCAGCCAGCGCGGATTGACCCGGTGGACCAGCGGCATCAGCACCGCGCAGATCACGATCAAGGTGGCCAGGCCGAGGTTTGCGCCGAGCATGCCGACCGGCGTCTCGAACCGCGTGGCGGCCGCCACATAGTCCCCGTACGGTGTCTGCGGCGAGCCGACCGCCCAGAAGCCGAACACGATGGCCTGGTTGATCACCGTCGTCAGGAGCAGGAACAGGGCCAGGCCGCAGGCGACGCCGAGTAGCGACCGCCACCAGGCCGAACCGGGCACCCGGAGCAGTTGCGGGTACGTCAGCCCGGCGGCCGGAACCTCCAGCGCGTCGTCGAACCTGCCGCCCGGAGCGCTCCCGGCGGACGAGGCCTTCGGCTGCGGCCGCGGCGCCGGAGGCTTCGCGGGAGCCTTCGGTTCGGCCGCGCCGCCGCGGACCGCCGGATTGCCGGACCGCTGCCGGCGTCGATCGTTCATCCGCCGAGGCCTGACCGCGCCGCGGTGAGCCGGGCCAGCGTCGACTCGCGCCCGAGCAACTCCAGGGACTCGAACAGCGGCGGCGAGATCCGCTTCCCGGTGACCGCGGCCCGGACCGGGCCGAACGCGTGCCGCGGCTTCAGGCCGAGGCCGTCCACCAGGGCCGACCGCAGAGCGGCCTCGATCGCCTCATGATCGAATTCCTGGAGTCCGGACAAGGCGGTGATCGTCGCGTCGAGGACCGGGACGGAGTCTGCCTTCAACCCGGCGTCGGCGGCGATGATGATCTTGTCGTCGGCGGTGAACAGGAAGTCGATCATGGCGACCGAGTCGGACAGCGTGTTGATCCGCTCCTGGATCAGCGGCGCCACGTCGGTGATCAACTTCCGCTCCGCATCGGTCGCCGGGTCGCCGATCAGGCCGGTGCGGCCGAGGAATCCGGACAGGTGCTCGACGAACTCGGCGGGCGCGAGCATCCGGATGTGCTCGGCGTTGATCGCCTCGCACTTCTTCGGGTCGAACCGGGCCGGGCTGGCGTTAACCTTGCGGATGTCGAATGCCTGCACCATCTCGGCGATGGTGAACACGTCGCGGTCGTCGGCGATCCCCCAGCCGAGCAGGGCGAGATAGTTGAGCAGCCCCTCCGGCAGGTAGCCCTTCTCCTGGTACTCGGCCAGGCCGCCGCCCTGGTCCCGCTTGGACAGTCGCTTGTTGCCCTCGCCCAGCACGGTCGGCAGGTGCCCGAAGATCGGGATCCGGCCCGGCCCGACGCCGATCTCCGCGAGGGCCCGGTAGAGCACGATCTGGCGCGGCGTGGACGGCAGCAGGTCCTCGCCGCGGAGCACGTGGGTGATCCCCATCAGCGCGTCGTCGACGGGGGTGACCAGCGTGTAGAGCGGATTCCCGTTCGCCCGCACGATGACGTAGTCCTGCTGGTGCGCGGCGTCGAACGAGACGTCGCCGCGGACCAGGTCGGTGAACGTGATCGCGCCGGACTCGGGCATCTTCATCCGGATCACGTACGGCTTGCCCTGGGCCTCGAACTCGGCCACCTGCTCGGGCGTCAGGTTGCGGTGGATGCCGTCGTACCCCTGCGGAGCGCCCTTCGGCCGGTCCTTCTGCCGCGCCTCCAGCTCGGCGGGCGTGTCGAAGCACTTGTACGCCAGCCCCGCCTCGAGCAGCTTCGCCGCGACCTCGGCGTGGAGCTCACGCCGCTCCGACTGCAGGTACGGCCCGAACTCCCCGCCCTTCTCCGGACCCTCGTCCCAGTCCAGACCGAGCCAGCGCAGCGAGTCGTAGATGTTGCGGTAGGACTCGGCCAGGTTGCGTTCGGCGTCGGTGTCCTCGATCCGCAGGACGAAGGTGCCGCCGTGGTGCCGGGCGAAAACCCAGTTGTACAAGGCACTCCGGACGTTGCCGATGTGCAGGTTGCCGGTCGGCGACGGCGGGAACCGGACGCGGACCTGTTCGGGTGCCAGGTCACCCAGCACCGGGTCGGGGGTCATCGAGCTTTCCTTACGGTTCGTTCAGGTGGTCGGAGTGCTGGTCCCGGAACCGCCGGTGACCAGGTTGGTCAGGATACCGATCCCGTCGATCTCGACGCTGACCTCCTGGCCCGCCTTCATCACACCGACGCCTTCCGGGGTCCCGGTCAGGATCACGTCGCCGGGCAACAGGGTCGTGTAGGAGGAGATGTATTCGATCAACTCCGGGATCTTGCGGATCATCAGGCTGGTCGAGCCGTGCTGCCGTTCCTCGCCGTCCAGCGTGGTCCGGATCGTGAGGTCGCTGACCTCCTCGATGCTCTGGTGGGTGGTGATCCAGGGACCGAGCGGGCAGAACGTGTCGTACCCCTTGGCCCGCGCCCACTGGCCGTCGGACTTCTGCAGGTCCCGGGCGGTGACGTCGTTGGCGACCGTGTAGCCGAAGATCACGTCCTTGGCCCGGGCGGCCGGCACCTCCTTGGCGATCCGGCCGATCACGATCGCCAGCTCGCCCTCGAAGCTGACCTCGTTGCTGGTGTCGGGATGGATGATCGACTCCCCCGGGCCGATCACCGACGTGTTCGGCTTGAAGAACGTGAGCGGTACGGCCGGCACCTCGTTGCCGAGCTCGGCCGCATGCGCCGCGTAGTTCCGGCCGACCGCGACGATCTTGCTGCGCGGGATCACCGGGGCGAGCAGCCGGACCGCGTCGAGCTCGATCCGTTCGCCGGTCAGCTGGACCGGCGTCGCGAGCGGGTCGCCGTTGAGCACCGCCACGGTGTCGGGATGCTGGCCGCCGTCCTCGGCGAGTTCGACGATGCCGTACTGCGGGTCCGATCCGGTCGAGAAACGAGCGATACGCATGGCGACACAGTAGCCGCAGCCGTCAGCCCGGCTGGTGGGCGTGGTGGTACACGTCGAGCAGCGGCCGGACCTCGATACTGCACGGCGCCGGCAGCAGCCGGGCCGCCGCCACAGCCGCCTCCAGATCGGGCTGCTCGATGACATAGATCCCGTGCGGCTGCAGGTCCGTTTCGGTGTACGGTCCCGGAGCCGCGACCCGGTCGGCCGCTGACCCCGGCCGCAGCGTGACGGCCTGGTCGGGACGGGCCAGGGCGTCGCCGTAATGCACCGACCCGCGTTCCCGCACCGTGGCGACGAAGGCGCCGTAGGCATCGAGCACCGCCTGCTGCTCGGAGTCCGTCATCGCCTCCCATCGATCGAAGTGGGCCGGCTCCGCCATCGTGATCAGAAACATGGGCATGGTCCGATCATCGCAGCCGGAGTCACCCGCGCCGGGCCGACTCAGGCATACTCGCTCGCATGACGGCAGAGCCCTTCGACACGGTCGATCTGATCCGGACCAAGCGCGACGGCGGGGTTCTCGCCGAGGCGGAGATCGACTGGCTGATCGACGCCTACACCCGCGGCGCGATTGCCGAGGAGCAGATGTCGGCGCTGGCGATGGCGATCTTCTTCCGCGGACTCGACGGCACCGAGCTGGCCCGGTGGACCCAGGCCATGATCAACACCGGCGAGCGGCTCGACTTCTCCGGGCTATCCCGGCCGACCGCGGACAAGCACTCGACCGGCGGGGTGGGCGACAAGATCACGTTGCCGCTGGCGCCGCTGGTGGCGGCCTGCGGGGTCGCGGTGCCGCAGCTGTCCGGGCGCGGACTCGGCCACACCGGCGGCACGCTGGACAAGCTGGAGTCCATCCCGGGCTGGCAGGCGAAGCTCAGCAACGAGGCGATGCTGCGGCAGCTGGAGGACGTCGGCGCGGTGATCTGCGCCGCCGGGGCCGGGCTGGCGCCGGCCGACGCGAAGCTGTACGCGCTCCGCGACGTCACCGGGACGGTCGAGTCGATCCCGCTGATCGCGTCGTCGATCATGAGCAAGAAGATCGCCGAGGGCACCGGGGCCCTGGTGCTGGACGTGAAGGTCGGGTCCGGTGCGTTCATGAAGCAGCCCGAGGATGCCCGGGCCCTGGCCCGGACCATGGTCGAGCTCGGCGGCGCGGCCGGCGTGCGTACGGTGGCGCTGGTCACCGACATGTCGACGCCGCTCGGGCTGACCGCCGGCAACGCGCTCGAGGTCGCCGAATCGGTCGAGGTGCTGGCCGGCGGCGGCCCGGCCGACGTGGTCGAGCTGACCCTCGCCCTGGCCCGGGAGATGCTCGCCGCCGCCGGCCGCGATGATCAGGATCCGGCCGACGCGCTGGCCTCCGGCCGGGCGATGGACGTCTGGCGTTCCATGATCAGCGCGCAGGGCGGCGACCCGGACGCGGCGCTGCCGACCGCCCGGGAGACCGAGGTGATCACCGCGCCGGCGGACGGGATCCTGGCCACGCTGGATGCCTACGCGGTGGGGATCGCGGCCTGGCGGCTGGGTGCCGGCCGGGCCCGCAAGGAGGATCCGGTGCAGGCCGCGGCCGGGGTCCAGCTGCACGCCAAGCCCGGTGATCGGGTGACCACGGGTCAGCCGTTGATCACGCTGCATACCGACACGCCGGAGCGCTTCGGCCGGGCCCGGGAGGCGCTGGACGGCGGCTGGTCGATCGCCGACGCTTCCGTACCGGAGCGCACGGTGATCATCGACCGGCTCGCCTGACCGGCGAAGGACTCCGATGCCGATATCGCGCGCTCGACATCTCCGGGGCGTTTTCCGATCACCGAAGCGTCGACGGTGATTCAGCCGACGTTGCCGTACCGGGAGAATAGGTTGTGCTCGTAGGCGAAGATCACCAGCTGGGCTCGGTCGTGCACGGACAGCTTGGCCATGGACCGGTTGATGTGGGTCTTCACGGTGAGCGGGCTGATCACGAGGTGCTCGGCGATCTCGTCGTTGGACAGCCCGCGGGCCACCAGGACGACGATCTCCAGTTCCCGTTCGGTCAGCCCGGCCGCCTCCGGCGTGATCTCCGGCACGGTCTGCGGGGTCCGCGGGACGAACCGGTCGATCAGGGCCCGGGTGGCGCGGGCCGAGAGCAGGGCCTCGCCACGTGCGATCGTCCGGACCGCCTGGACGAGTTCGTCGGGGCCGGCGCCCTTGCCGACGAAGCCGCTCGCCCCCGCCCGCAGCGCCTGGAACACGTAGTGATCATCTTCGAACGTGGTCAGGATCAGCACCTGGCAGCCGGCCGTCTCCGGGTCGTCCATGATCATCCGGGTGGCCTCGATGCCGTCCATCCCGGGCATCCGGATGTCCATCACGACCACGGCCGGGCGCAGCGTCCGGACCAGCTGCACCGCCTCGGCGCCGTTGCGGGCCTCGCCCAGCACGGTGAGCTCGGGGTCGCCGTCGAGCAGGCTGCGGACGGCCGACCTGATCAAGGCCTGGTCGTCCACAATGATCACGCCGACCGTCATCAGGACTCCTGTTCCACGCCCGCGGCGACCCGATCGGGCGTCAGCGGGATCCGGATCGTGATCATGAACCTGCCGTCCGGCCGGAACACCTCGGCGGCGCCGCGGACCGACCCGACCCGCTCCCGGATCCCCTGCAGCCCGTGTCCCCAACCCTCGATCCCCACCGGCTCGGTGCCGTCCGGGACCGGGTTGTCAGCCATGATCATCAGCGAGTACGGATCGCGGCGGACCGTCAGGGCGACCTCGCCGGTCCCGTGCTTGTGGGCGTTGGTGAGGACCTCCTGGATCACCCGGTACGCGACCAGGTCGACCGCCGGCGGCAGCGTGCCGGGAGCCGCCGACCAGGCCAGCTCGACCCGCAGCCCGGCCCGGCGGAACCCGTCGACCAGCTCGTCCAGCCGGTCCAGCGAGGCCACCGGCTCGGCCGGCGCGACGGCCCGGCCCTCGGACTCGTCGCGCAACATCGCCAGCAGGCCGCCGATGTCCTGCAGCACCGAGCGGGCCGAGTCCCGGACCACCCGGAGCGAGGCCTCGGCCGCCTCGGGCCGGTCGGGCAGCGCGGACGAGGCGACGCTGGCCTGCAGGTTGATCACGGCGATCTGGTGGGCGACCACGTCGTGCAGGTCGCGGGCGATCCGCAGCCGGTCCTCGGCGACCCGCCGCTGCGCCTCCGACTCCCGGGTCGCCTCGGCGCGCTCGGCCCGCTCGGTGATCTCCCTGATGTAGGCCCGCCGAGCCCGGTGCGTCTCGCCCAGGGCCGCCGCCGCGGTCAGCAGAGCCGGCCCGGTCAGCGGGTTCGGGCCGTCGCCGCGGCCGCTCCAGGTGGCGGTCGGCGAGAGGACGTACGCCAGCAGGACGGCCGCGACGGCGCAGCCCAGGCAGATCAGGCCGGCCCGCCGGCCACGCCGGCTGGTCACCGTGTAGAGCGCGACGGCGGCCGGCAGGATCGCGCCCGGATAGGTGTGGTCGACGACGGTGGTCAGCACCAGGGCGGACCCGGCGACCGCGAACGCGACCAGCTCGACCCGGCGCCGCAGCAGCACGACGGCCACGGCCACGGCGGCGGACAGCGCGACGAGCCACGGCGAGGTGCGCAGCACGGTGATGAACTGTGGAATGACGCTGAAGGCCAGCAGCACCGCCGCGGTCACGGCGTCGCGGACCGGCCGCGGCAGGGCGGACCAGTGGCTGGGCAGCACCGCTGGTCGGTGCGGCGAGATCGTCTGGGCCACGCTGATCTCCTCTCGACCACCCCGCAGTGGACGCACCGGCGCCGGCGCTGCATCGATCATTCCCGATCTTCCGCCCGCATTCGATCCCCCGTCCGGCGTAGATCCGGCTACTGCGCCCGCAGTAGGCCGAGTGCGCCGGCTGCACGATGTTTTTGCGGTCCCGCCGAGCCAGGCTCGACAGCAGACCGGTCGGCACGGCCGGCGATACGAAGGAGCCGCGATGGGACGGGCAGCACGCGGGGTGGCGACGGCGACCCTGGCAGTGATCGGGGTGGCCGCCGCCGGGTTGGGGCTGGTCCTCGGCCGGCCGGCCGCGCCGACGGCCGGCAGCAGCCATCTGACCGAGTCGGTCGGGAAGGGCGTGGTCCGCAAGACGGTCAGCGACACCGGCGTGATCGCGGACCGCTACACGTACTCGATCCGGCCGGAGGCCGATCCGGTGCTGCTCGCAGTCCACGGCCAGGAGACGGAGCAGTCCGGTTCGCAGGGCTCCACGTCCGGCTCGACCGAGACGGCGACGTATACGTTGGACGAGCTCAAGGTCGGTCCCGGTGAGCGGGTCGAGAAGGGCGACCTGCTCGCCGTCGTCCGTGACGCCGACGACGAGAAGGTCGACGTCGACGCCCCGTTCGACGGCGTCGTACGGTCGGTCAGCTCGGCCAAGCAGGCCGTCCTCACCGAGGTCGCGACGCTCGGCGTCGGCCGATCCGAGGTCGTCGTCGAGGTCAGCCAGTACGACGTCA
Organism: Microlunatus parietis; assembly: GCF_013407955.1. Classification (GTDB taxonomy): domain Bacteria; phylum Actinomycetota; class Actinomycetes; order Propionibacteriales; family Propionibacteriaceae; genus Microlunatus; species Microlunatus parietis. The sequence continues at coordinate 860,276 of NZ_JACCBU010000001.1, forward strand.
TCCGGCTGGCCGAGGACAAGAACGTCGAGCTCAGCCTGGACACCGACCGGACCGGCTTCGACGGGACGATCGCCGAGATCGCGCAGAGCGCCACCAGCAACGGGAGTTCGGACGGGGCCGGCTCGGATGCCGCCGTGCAGACGTACCAGGTGATCATCCGGGTCAGCAGGCTGCCCAAGTCAGCCCGGATCGGGATGAGCGTCAGTTCCAAGATCACGATCAGTTCCCGGGACCAGGCGCTGTCGGTGCCACTGACCGCGGTCGCGGACCAGAACGGCGACTCGACCGTACGGCTGCTGCGCGCGGACGGGACGATCGAGGTCCGGCCGGTCACGGTCGGCCTGGTCGGCGACACCCGGGTGGAGATCACCAAGGGCCTGCGGACCGGCGACGACGTGATCATCGGCGATGCCGGGCAGGGCGCGCCACAGCCGGCGCCGCAGTTCGGCGGCGGCCCGTTCGACGACGACAGCGCCGGTGGCGGTACGGCAGCCGGGGAGACCGGCCGATGACCCCGGTGATCCGGCTCAGCGACGTCCGCCGGGACTACCTGACCGGCGAGACCGTGACTTCGGCGCTGGCCGGGGTGTCGCTGATCATCGAGCCCGGCGAGTTCCTGGCCATCGTCGGACCGTCCGGTTCCGGCAAGTCGACGATGATGAACCTGATCGGCTGCCTGGACCGGCCGACCGCGGGCCGGGTCGAGATCGCCGGCTACGACACCGAACGGCTCGACGACGACGCGCTGACCGAGCTGCGCAGCCGCGCGATCGGCTTCGTGTTCCAGCAGTTCCAGCTGCTGCCGCGGATGTCGGCGTTGGAAAACGTCGCGTCTCCCCTGCTGTACCAGGGAATGAGCCGCCGCGCGGCCCGGCGGCTGGCCACCGACGTGCTCGGCGATCTCGGCCTGGCCGACCGGCTGACCCATGATCGGACCATGCTGTCCGGCGGGCAGCAGCAGCGGGTCGCGATCGCCCGCGCCATCGTCACCGATCCCGCGTTGATCTTGGCCGACGAGCCGACCGGGGCGCTGGACAGCCGGTCCGGCGAGATGGTGATGGAGATCCTGCGCGGGCTCAACGACGACGGCCGGACGATCGTGTTGATCACCCACGACGCCGAGGTCGCCGCCGTCGCGGGCCGGCACGTCCACCTGCGGGACGGCAAGATCACCAGCGACGACCTGGTCGACCGGGCGCCCGTCGCTACCCGAGCCGCGACCGGAGTTCGATCATGAGCGGGTTCGCGATCGCCCGGCTCGCGCTGCAACGGATCCTGGCCGCCCGGGTGCGCTCGTTCCTGACCATGCTCGGTGTGATCATCGGCGTCGCCTCCTTGGTCGCGCTGACCTCGATCGTCAACGGGGCGATCAGCGGGATCACCGGTTCGCTGTCCGCGCTCGGTTCCAGCCGGATCACCGTCTCGGCCCAGTCGGACACCTACCTCACCGACGCCGACGACGCCGCGATCGCCGCCCTGCCGGGCGTCGCGCAGACCAGCGGCCAGGCCGCGACCCGGGGCACCGTCGGGTTCGGCGCGCAGGAGACGACGGCCAGCCTGACCGGCGTCTCGCCGACCTATGCCGAGGTGGCGGCGCCGACGCTGGCGGCCGGTGCGTTCCTGCCCGACTGGGCTGAGGCCGGCGACAGCCGTACCGCCGTGATCAGTAGCGCCACCGCCGACGCGCTCGGGGTGCGTGGCTCGGACATCGGGCGGACGATCACCGTGGCCGGCAGCGACTTCCTGCTGGTCGGCATCCTCGACGACGCGCAGGGGTTCGGCGCCGACGGTGCGGTCTACCTCCCGCTGGCCACGGCGCGCGGCATGTTCGCCGCCACCCCGTACCTCGGCACCATCACGGTCGAGGTCGACGACCCGGACCGGATCGAAGAGGTCCAGGCCGCGATCAACGCGACCCTCAAGGCCCGGCACTCGCTGGCCGGCGACGACGCGCCGTTCAGCGTGACCAACTTCGCTGCCCTGGTCAGCACGCTGGCGACCGTGCAGGCGACGCTGTCCCTGCTGCTCGGCGGGATCGCGTCGATCAGCCTCGTCGTCGGCGGCATCGGGATCATGAACATCATGCTGGTCTCGGTCCGGGAACGGACGATCGAGATCGGCATCCGCCGGGCCATCGGCGCCCGCCGCCGGCACATCCTGACCCAGTTCATCATCGAGGCCACCGTGCTCTCGCTGACCGGCGGCGTGATCGGGCTCGGCCTCGGCATCGGCGTCTCCGCGATCGTCGCCGCGCTCGGCGGCTGGGCCTTCACCCTGGAGCCCGCGACCTTCGCCCTGGCGCTCGGCTTCAGCGCGCTGGTCGGCATCGTCTTCGGCACCTGGCCCGCCCAGGTCGCGGCGCGGCTGCAGCCGGTCGACGCCCTCCGCTTCGAATAGCCTCCACCGAAAGGAATCCGCCGTGACCACCACCGCACCCGACCAAGATCAACAGGCCGGGCACCGAGCGATCACCCTGCCCTCCGCCCGGCCGCGAGGCGTCGCCAAGACCGTCGTCGTCGGCTGGATCATCGCCGCCCTCGGCATCGGCTTCGCACTCGGCCGCCTGCTGCCCGCCGGCCTGCTCGGCTGACCCATTCCCTGAGCCTGTCGAAGAGCCAGAGCGTGGAAGGCGTGTCGCGATTCCTCTTCGCATCAGAGCGTGCAGTCGACCTCAGGAGACTTCGCGACACCGCCCGACCGGTCGGCTGACCCCACGGACGTCCGTGCCCTGAGCCTGTCGAACGGCAGGCAGCACGTTCCCCGAGCCCGAATCCACGGCACCGAACCCAGTAGCTGGGCAGGGCCGTGGCTGTCGCGGCCGCGGCGCGGGCACAGCACCCGATCAACGCGAACGCGAACCTGCTGGCGGGCCGAACCTCGGCGGATCCGCTACCTGGTGCTTGCAGTAGCGGCGTACGTCGCTGAGCGGATGCCCCTATGTTTGTCAAGGGGTCGCGGGTGCGGGTTCTGCGGGTCGGAGGGCTCCGGTGATGATCTTGTGGATGTCGCGGGCGATGTAGCGTTTCAGGCAGCGGATGATGTCGCGTTTGGACTTTCCGTCGGCGGTGCGGCGGGCGGTGTAGGCGCGGGTGGCTGGGCAGTGGCGTAGCCGGCAGACCACGATCAGGTAGAGCGCGGAGTTGGCGTGGCGGTCACCGCCGCGGTTGAGCCGGTGCCGGGTCGTGTTGCCGGAGGAGGCCTGGATCGGGCTGACGCCGCAGAGCGCGGCGAACGCTGCTTCGGAGCGGAGCCGGTCGGGGTTGTCGCCGGCGGTGATCAGGAGTTGCGCGGCGTGGTCGGGCCCGATCCCTTGCTGTTGCAGCAACGCGGGGGCCAGGGCGGTGACGGTGGCTTTGAGTTGGCGGGCGAGGTCGGTGATCTCGGCGGTGAGTTGCTGCACGCGCCGGGCCAGCAGGCGCAGCGTGTAGCGGGCCGCGGCGGTGATGTCGGTGACGGGCTGGTCGGGCAGGCCGGCGCAGTGCCGGACGAGTTTCGGGGTGGTCAGGCCGGTCAGCTGGTCGCGGAGTTCGGGATCGGCGGTGATGATCATGGTCTTGAGCTGGTTGAGCGTCTGGGTGCGCGCTTTGACCGCGGATTCCCTGGCCAGCTTGAACATCCGCAGCATCTCGACCTGCCCGTTACCGGTCTTCGCGGTCGCGGTGGCCCGGCCCGACAAGACGGCCCGGGCCGCGGCTTCGGCATCGATGGCGTCGGTCTTGCCGCGCCGGCGCCGCTCGGCCCGGTCGGGCTGATTCACCTCAACCACCGCCACCCCGGCGGCGAGCAGCTGACGGGTCAACGCCTTGCCGTAACTGCCGGTGCCCTCGACCCCGGCCCGGCGCACCACCCCCAAACTCTGCGCCCAGGCCAGCAGGGCCCGATAGCCCGCCGCCGTGGTCCGGAAGGATCGTGTGCCCAGCACCTGGCCGAGCAGGGACAGCACAACCGCGACGTGGAAATCCTTGTGGGTGTCGACCCCCAGCACCACCTCCCCGGCGGGGTCGGGACCGGGCTGGGAATGAACTGGCGATTGCGGCATGCTGGACAAGGTCGATCTCCTCCTGTGCTTGGGAACGGATTGGCCGTCACCGGGTGGCACAAGGGAGCGGTCAGGACTGTGATGGCGCTCTTGTGACGGCAAGGCCCCTATCGGGACACGCCCCCAGCCGCCCGGTGGCAGCAAGCACCGCTCGCAGCGACAGGCCGACAGATCCGCTCAAAGGCACCAAGCCCAGACGATTTGCGAGTCAGACCCACCGCCGCGAACGGCACTTGACGATCCTCACAGACGATATGACCTCGATTCCGGCGAGTTCTGCCGGTCAAGCAGTCCGCTCGATGATGGCGAGCCTGCGATGGTGGCGCAGCGGTTCGCGGTCGGGCGTGGAGGTCGCGGTGGCCCCGGGCCACATGTCGCGATTTCTCTTCGCGTCAGAGGGTGCAACGTTGTACGGCCGCCTATCGGTCGACCTCAAGAGAAATCGACTTCCCCGGCGCGGGATCAGCGGCTCGCGGTCCGAGCCGCGCCGATCTCGCGGCCGGCGGCGACGTGCTCGGCCAGCAAGCGACGGATAGCGGACGATCCGGCTGTGCCAGGCCAAAGGGCAGGTCAGATCGGGCGCGGCGCAGCCGCCATACCCAGCCCCGCGACCGATCCGGCCCGCCACAGCCGCCATACCCAGCCCCGCGACACATCCGGCTCGGCACGGCCGCCCGCTTGGCACGTTCCTTGCTCAGGGCACGTTCGACGTCTCAGGTCGCCGGCGACGCGTCCTCGTCGGTGTGGATCAGCCCGTACAGGTAGGCCTCGTAGAGCGCCTCCCAGGAGGCCTCGATCACGTTCTGGCCGACGCCGACGGTGGTCCAGGCCCGGCGGCCGTTGCTGGTCTGGATCAGCACCCGTACGGTCGCGTCGGTGCCGTGACCTTGATCAAGGATGCGGACCCGGTAGTCGATCAGCTCGAACCGTTCCACCACCGGATAGGCGGGCAGCAGCGCCTGCCGGACGGCATGATCAAGAGCGTTCACCGGACCGTTGCCCTCGCCGACCACGCGATGGCTCTCGCCCTTCGCGGTGATCCGCAGCGTGCACTCGGTGTCGGTCTCCTGATCATGGGTGGACTGCGTGAACACCCGCCAGGACAGCACGGAGAAGAACTCCGGCAGCTGCCCCAGCTCACGGCGGAGGAGCAGTTCGAAGCTCGCATCCGCCGCCTCGTAGGTGTACCCGGCCGCTTCGGCGTCCTTCACCTGTTCGGTGATCTTCGCTGCCACGTCGCGGTCGGACAGGTCGAACCCGAGCTCGGAGCCCTTGATCTGGATGTTCGCCCGGCCGGCCATGTCGGACACGAGCATCCGCATGTCGTTGCCGACCAGCGCCGGATCGATGTGCTGGTAGAGATTCGGGTCGACCTTGATGGCGCTGGCATGCAGGCCCGCCTTGTGGGCGAACGACGACAAGCCAACATAGGGTTGACGATTGCTCGGTGGAACATTCGTCACCTCGGCGATCGCATGGGATAGGCGCGTCGCCTCGGACAGGGAGCCGGCCGGCAGCAGCTGCCAGCCGTACTTGAGTTCCAGGTTCGCCACGATCGTGACCAGGTCGGCGTTGCCGGTGCGCTCGCCGTACCCGTTGAACGTGCCCTGGACGTGCATCACGCCGGCGTCGACGGCGGCCAGCGTATTGGCCACCGCGCAGCCGGTGTCGTTGTGGCAATGGACGCCGAGTTGAGCGCCGGTGCCCGCGGCCGCGGTCACCACGTCGCCCATCCACTGCGGCAGCATCCCGCCGTTGGTGTCGCACAGCACGACGACCTCGGCGCCGGCCTCGCTGGCGGTACGGACGACCTCGAGGGCGTAGGCCGGGTTCTCCCGGTAGCCGTCGAAGAAGTGCTCGCAGTCCACGAACACCCGCTGCCCCTCGGCCTTCAGGTGCCGCACCGTGTCGGTGATCATGGCCAGGTTCTCGTCCAGCGTGGTCCGCAGCGCCTGCTCGACGTGCCGGTCATGGCTCTTGGCGACGATGCACGCGACCGGTGCCCGGGAATCCCGCAGTGCCGCGGTCAGCGGGTCGTCGGCCGCCTTGCCGCCGACCCGGCGGGTGAATCCGAACGCGACCAGGGTGGAGTTCTTCAGCGGGACCTCCCCCTCGGCCATCGCCTGGAAGAACGCCGTGTCGTTGGGGTTCGCGCCCGGCCAGCCGCCCTCGATGTAGTCCACCCCGAACTCGTCCAACATCCCCGCAATCGCCAACTTGTCCGGCACCGAGAGCCGCAGTCCCTCCTGCTGCGCACCGTCGCGCAGCGTGGTGTCGAAGACGTGGAACTCCTCGGGCTGGGTTCGCATGATTCGTGGTCCTTCGGGATCGGGGGGTCGTTTGCGGCAAACAAAAAACCTCTCGTGTTGGTACGAGAGGTTTGCGCGACAAACTGGCGTTCGGCGCGCTAGCTGATAATGATCGAGGACGAGACCATGAGCTAAGTCTTACCCCGCCGAACCGGAATCCGTGCCAACAGTCCCAGGTTCTGAGACAGATCACCGTCGGCACGGACTCTCGAAAACCCGCTACCGAACGACGATCAGCGGTACGTCGGCGGGCTGGCTCCGGTTTCCGGCGGCATCCGTGGCGGTGACCCGAAGGCGGTACGTCCCGTCGGCCAACGGACCGGCCACGACCGTCGCCGCCCCGTCGGACCCGGCGGTGTCGCGGCCCACCTCCTGGTCGCCGTTCCAGAGCTGGATCAGCGCCCCGGCCTCACTCCGGACCGACACCTCGGGAGTGTCGTCGGCGCTCGGTCCGGGACGGGCCGGCGCGCTGACCGTGGGCGCGTCGGGCGCCGTGATGTCGCGGATCCGGATCAGGTCCGGGCCGTCGGCGTAGTAGACGTCGCCGTTCGCGGCAAGGGTCATCAGCGCGGTGGCGGCCAGCGTACGGGACTTCAGCGATCGCGGTTCAACGACGGTCAGGTTGCCGCCGAGCGTCGTGTAGAGCAGCCCGTCGGCAGCCCAGCGCAGCTGGATCGGGCGCCACAGGTGATTGAAGTTCCAGTCGGTGGCGACGATCTCGCGGCTCCTCACCACCTCGAGGGTCGCGGGGTCGAGCGCGAAGATCGTTCCCCAGGCGGCACCCCAGAGCAGCCCGTCGGGACCGAAACTGAGCGCCCCGATCGCCTTGGCGGTCACCGCACCAGGGAGCTCCGGCGTGATGATCTTCTCCACGGTCCGAGTCGCGACATCGAAGACGAAGACGCGAGCCACGGTCTCCGTCGGCTCGATGCCCAGACCGCCCCAGACGGTGGTCGAGCCGTACAGCTTGCCGTCCCGGTAGGCCAGGCTCATCACGCTCTGGCCCGGGACGACATTGCGGTACGTCGACCAGACGGCACCGTCCTTGATCGTTACCGCGCCACCGAGTGCTCCGTACGTCGGGATGGTGCCAACGAAGAGCTTGCCGTCGCCGGCCGTGATCGCGAACGGGCGATCTTGATCATCGCCGATGTCGTGGGCCTGCCGAGGGTTGGTTCCGGCACCAAGGGGCTTGGTGGTGTCGAGTTCGTGCATGATCGCGCCGGGATAGTTGCCGAGGTAGAGCGAGTCCCCCAGCGTCGCCATGCCTTCGGACTGGCCGAGCGCGAAGTTGGTCAGGCCGCCGCCCTCGGGATCGAACCGGGCGCCGGTGCCGCCGGGATAGCCGGACGCGTACAGCCGATCATCGGGGCCGCGCTCGAGGGTCTGCAGGGTGATCGGCGAGCCTTCGAGGATCGACGGCTTGCTGATCACCCGGCCCGTCTGCGGGTTGAGGAAACTGACCGCGCCGCCGTACTGCACGGTCACCAGGCTCAGCCCGGGCAGCTCCGGATTCGTCGCCGAGACGTCCACCCAGGCCGAGTGCCGCAGGTAGGTGCCGAAGGCGATCCCGGTGTCGACCAGTTCATGGGTGGCCAGATCGAACGAACGCAGCCGCCCGCCGGCCACCAGGAACGTCTTGCCGTCCCGCTCCGGCGACGTGTAGAGGCCGCGGTACTGGCTGACCGCGGTATCCAGCCAGGCGCCTGCGACCGTGTCGTAGATCAGCAACAGGTTGACGTCGGAGAGCTGGACGAACAGGAGATCGCCCGCGGTATTGAGGCTGTAGATGCTCGGCGGCCTCGCCGGGTCGAACTCCGGGCGCGCCGGCAGCGGGATCTCGGTCTTGGCCCCGGTGCCGGGGTCGATCGACCAGAGACTCCCGGTGATCCCGACGCCCGCGTACACAGTGCCCCGGTGGTAGGCCAGGCCGCGGACGTAGTCCTGACCGGGCACGACCGACCCGAAGTCGGTGAAGGTGCCGGCGGCGCTGTCGTACTTGATCACCTTGCCATCGGGATAGGTGCCCGCGTAGACGTTGCCCGCGCCGTCCGGGGACACGCCGTAGAGGACGCTCGCCCCGGGCGCACGGCCGAGGTCCCGCACGGTGGCGTCGGACGGCTGGTAGCGGAACAGGTGCCCGCCGCCGGAGATGATCACGCTGCCGTCATGATCAACGGCGTGCGACCAGGAGTCCGCCGCACCCGGCAGCGGGATCGTCCGCAGCAGCGTGTGGCTGTCCAGATCGATCACCTGGAAGGTCGCCGGCGAACCGGTCACGGTCGTGTACAACACGTCGCGGCCGTTCTCGACGCCGTACGCGCTGTCGAACACGGCCACCGAACGGATCAGCGGGCCGAGGTTCTCCGGCTCCGCGAACCTGGCTGGAAGCTCGGCCGCCGGACCCGGCCGAACGGGCTCGGCGGAGGCCGGCGCTGTGCCGAGGACCAGCGCCAGCGCGATGAGGATCGGGACCAGGCCGAGGCGCTGAGGGACGGTTCGCACGGAGAACTCCATCCTGCGATCTATTACGGGCGACCATGACACTAAATAGAGACTGGCCCTAATATGCGTGGGCGGTTGAGGAGTGTCAAGACTCGGTCGACCGAGCTGGGATTCAGGGTGCCGAGTCCGGCTCGTCCTCGGCCGGGGCGCCGTCCGCGACGGGCCTGGTGGCCGTCCTCAGGCGTGGGCTCAGCGCAACGACCAGGCTCGCGGCCGCGCAGACCACGGCTGCGCAGCCGGTTGCCGGCACCGGTCCGGCCAGCTCGGCGACCGCGCCGAACGCGGCGATCGTGATCACCTGCGGCGCCGACTGGACCAGCACGAACAGCGCCTGGAACCGGGACACCATGCCGTCCGGTGTCCAGTCCAGCAGCAGCGGCCCGAGGTGGCTGGTGAAGATCACCGTGCCGATACCCATGGCGACCGCGCCGGCGAGTGCGTACGGATACGAGGGCGCCAATGCGAGCAGCCCGGCCCCGACTGCGGCGAGCAGCGGCCCGATGATCATGGCCGGTCCGGCCCGGTGCAGGATGCCGCGGCGGGCGATCAGCAGCGTGATCACCAGCGACCCGGCGATCCAGCCGGCCTCGACCACGCCGGTCGCGGCCGCCGTCCAACCGCGCTCCCGGGCGAGCAGCGGCAGGCACAGGAACACGATCGGCAGGATGCCCGACGCGACCAGCGCGGTGGCGCCGTAGATCGGTGGGATGCCCGGTGTCCGGGCGGCGGCCCGCAGCCCGGCCCAGGACTGCCGGAGCACCGACTCTGTGGGCGGCTCGGTCGGCAGTTGGTACGGCGGCCGAACCAGAACCAGGACACCGATCATGATCAACGCGGTGGCCAGGTCGACCAGGAACACGCCGGCGGTACCGATCGCGATCAGCGCCACCCCGCCGAGCGGCGGGCCGATCATCCGGCCCACCTGGGACAGCCCGCTCACCTTCGCCCACAACTTGGGCAGCTCGTCGATCGTCGCGAACAGCCGCGGCATCGTGTTCGCCGCCGGCATCGAGAACGCGCTGATCACGCCGAGCGCGAGCGTGAACGCGGCAAGCCAGGCCAGGCCGGGCGGAGCGACCAGGATCGCGGCCGTACCGACCAGCACGGTGACCACCCGGCACACGTCGGTGATGATCAACATCCGGCGGGCGCCGAACCGGTCGCCGAGCGTTCCGCCGAGCACCAGCAGGACCGTCCGCGGTACCGTGATCAGCAAGTTGATCAAGGTGCTGGCGGTGGCACCGAGCCCGGACGCGATCCAGGCGAGAACGAAGAAGAGCATCACGTCGGCGGTGCCGACGACGGTGGTCCCGCCGATCCACAACGCCCGGCCGGCCGTCCTCGACCGGACCCGGTCGGCGACCCGGATCGTCATGACAGCGGCTGCTGGGGCATGATCAACAAGGTGAAGCTGCCCTGGTCGGCGCTGCGGACCAGGACCGGCCGGTCCGGTCCGCTCGACTCGAGCAGGACGTCGGGGCCGAGGCCGGCGCTCAGTGCGGCCGCCAGCACCTCGGTGGCGAACGCGACCGTCAGCGATACGCCTCGGCACACCGCCGGCACTCGCCGCGGGCCACCCGCTTCGCCCGGCCCGAGCGAGCCGCCGTGGAACTCGACGTGATCATGGTCGATCACCAGCCGGACGCTGGCGTCGGCCGGCAGCGCGGCCGACGCCGCCGCCCGGTCCATGATCACCCGGGACCGCCACGGCGCGAGGTCGGCGAAGACCGCCCGGTGACTCGGATGAAGATCGACTTCGTGGCGCAGGATCAGCCGGTCGGGGTCCGCGACGACCTGCGGCGGTACGGCAGCGGCACCGATCCGGCCGGCCCCGAAGCGGACGGTCAGCCGGTCCTGCCGGCGGGCCAGCTGGGTCAGCGGCTCGGTGTCCGCGGCTGCGATCGGCAGCCGGCGGGCCGAGGCCAGGCCGGTGATCACCGCCGGCAGCGTGCGTACCGCGAGCCAGGCCGGACCGTCGGCCACGACGGCCAGCTCGCCGGAGCCGTCCGACTCGACCGAGCCCAGGTCGAACAGCACACCGCGCGGCGCCGAGGCCGGCTCCGCCGCGCTGCGGACCTGGCGGATCGCCGCGGCCAGTTCCGGGCCGGCGACCTCGACCGTGGTCTCGGCGACCGGCTCGGCTTCCGTACCGGAACGCGATTCGGCCTCCAGTCCGGCGATCAGTTCGGCCGCGGTCCGGGCCGTCCGCTCGGCCCGGGCGCCGAGCTTCGCCGCATGGTCCCTGATGATCTCGACCGACCGTTCGGGCGGCCCGGCGAGCACTGCCTCGACCTCGGCCAGCGGCAGGTCGAGTTCCCGGGTCCGGCGCAGCAGCACGGCCGCCCGGCGCTGGTCGTGCCCGTAGTAGCGGTACCCGGTCTGCGGATCGATCTCGCGCGGCCGGAGCAGCCCGCAGTCGTCGTAGAACCGGAGCGCACTGGGGGTCAGCCCGACCAGGCGGGCGAAGGCTCCGATGGTGAGCAGGTCCGGGGAGATCACGGCACCATCGTGCTGATTCGACCAACCTGAAGGTCAAGCGCGGCGTGCCGACAGTGCCCGTTAGGGTCACCGGATGGCGAACCGCAGCCGCGTCCGCAACTGGATCGCGAAGAACTACACGGTGCCGGCCATGATCGTCACCGCGTTCGGCGTCCTGTCCAGCGCGGCCGGGTTCGTCGTGGCCGTCGGCGACCCGGAGGGCGAGAACCCGCTCAGTTGGTTCATGTTCCTCGGCCCAGCGATCGCCGGCGCGTTCCCGACGGTCGAGTTGGCCTGGCAGCGCGAACACGATCTCTCGCTGCCGACCGTGGTGCGCCGCTGGTTCCTGTACCCGGTGTTCGGCGCGGCCGGTGCCGTCATCGCGATGGGCCTGGCCGAGCTCTCGGTACGGAGCTCCGGCGCCCTGGCTGCGGCCCAGGCGGCGGACAAGTGGCACTACTGGTTCCCGGCCGACGGGCCGGCGGTGCCGTCGGTCCTGTTCGGCCTGCTCGGCTACGTCGCCGGCCTGCTGTTGGCGCTGACGTTCTACGTCGTGGTGCTGTGTCCGCTGCAGATTCTGCTGCGTCCGCGCCAGGCCATCGCAGAGAATCGGCTGGACCGCTCGCCCGAGCATTTCCGCCGCAACCGGGCGGCCCTGGCCCTGATGCCGTTCCTGGTCCTGGGCGCAGTCGTGATCGGCATCGCGATGACGCAAGGCATCCTCTGGCTCGCGGTCGTCGCGATCCTGCTGGAGATCGCGATGACCGTCGCTGCCGTACGGCTGCAGCGGGTGGACCCCGCACGACGCCGGACCTCGTGACGTGTCGGTGGCGTACTGAAGAATGACCGGGTGGCGACGGATCGGCGGGTTCTGGGTACGGGCTGGAGCGCGGCCGGGGCGCAGCTGAACTGGTCCGACGAGACGTCCAGTCCGTTGCCGCTCGGGGCCGACCTCGCGCTGACCGTCGGGGCCGATCGGCGCTGTGTCGGGTTCTGGCGCCGCGACCGGCACATCCCGTGCCCGACCCGCAGCGAGCTTCCTGCTTCGGCCCGAGGTCCGGTCTGCCCGGAGTGCCAGACCCTGGACCGTTGGGACTCCGTCGCCGCCGACACCCGGCTGGACGATCCGCGCGAGTTCTCCGTCTATCTGGCCCATCATGGGACCAAGATCAAGATCGGGATCACCGCGACCGAGCGAGGCCGTGCCAGGTTGCTGGAGCAGGGCGCGCTGGCGTCCATGATCATCTCCGCCGGCCCGCTGCTCTCCGCACGGCGGGTCGAGCATCTGGTCAGCACCGCGCTCGGCTATCCGGACCGGATCAGCTCGGTGATCAAGTACGAGGCCCGTACCCGACCGGGAACTGCGGCCGACCGGGCCCGCGAACTGCTGGCGGCCGCCGACCGGGCCGCCGCCCTGGACTGGCCTGGCGGCCAGGTTCGGACCGCCGATCCCGAGATTGTTGATCACTGCTCGGCGTACGGGCTGCCGGACTCCGGCCTGCAGCCGCGGGCGGCTCTACTCCCGCTCGTGCCCGGCGCGGTGCTCGCGGGCCGATTGGACTGCGCGATCGGCGCCGACCTCTATCTCGGCACCGACCGCGGCCTGACCATGATCGACTCCCGGCTGCTGGCCGGCTGGCCGCTGGACCCGGCCCCGGCCGGCGCCGCCTTCACGGCCCCGGTCCGGGCGGTCGAGCCGCCGCCGGAGGACACCCAGGAAGCCCTGTTCTGATCAGCCGAGCAGGAAGGTGCGGATCTGCTCGGCCACTGGCTGCGGCGCCATCCAGAACGCCGAATGATCATGGCCGTCCAGGGTCAGCACGGTGACGTTCGGCAGCACCCCGGCCAGGGCTTCGGCACCGGCCTTGATGAAGGGTTCGCCCTCGCTGCCGACGGCCACCGCGACCGGCGCGTCGATCGTCCAGCGGTCCCTGGGCAGCGGGGTGCCGTCCTGCAGGCCGCGGAGGATCCGGCCGTCGTAGGCGTACGTGTGCGCGAGCGCGGCCATCGCGTCCCAGGACGGGTCCTGCTTCATCAGGCCGAGGTACTCGGCCGGGACGCCGATCATCTCGGTCATGAAGTATTCGACCGCCTCGCTGCGCTTCCCTGCCGCCACCAGGGCCTCCTGGTGCTCGACGTAGTCGGCCGGCGCCGGCGTCTTCGCGTCGTCGACGATGAACGGCGGCTCGTACAGGCAGACCCCGGTGACCCTGTCGCCCAGCGCGCTGGCCGCGTCGAGCGTCAACCCGCTGCCGCCGGACCCGCTGGCCAGTGCCGCGGAGCCGCCGGCGACCTCGATCAGCGCGGCCAGGTCGTCGATCTCCCGAGCCGGGTCGTACGGCTGCGGATCGCCGCTGGCCCCGCGCCCGCGGCGGTCGTAGCTGATCACCGTGAAGTCAGCGGCCAGTGCCTCGACCAACCCGGCGACCCCGGTGTGGTCCTCGGCGACGTTGCTGACGACGATCAGCGCGGGACCCGAGCCCGTCTGCAGGTAGGCGATCGTGGTGCCGTCGGCGGAGGTGACGGTGGACAGTTCGGACATGGCGTTCTCCTCGGTCTCGGTTGCCGCGGTAGCTCCGCGAACACTGCTACCTCGGAGCTCCCCGACCCTCTTTGACATCCCGTTGACGTGACCCGCCTCACACCCCGGGGTGAAACTGCGCTGAAGCCCGTCGACGTGCCGAGCCGGAGTTCGAGCCCTGAGCCTGTCGAAGGGCCAAGCCGGATCGGGCCTTGCCCTTCGACAAGCTCAGCCCGGATCCGCCAACCCCGTTCGCGCCCTCGATTTTGCGCGGGTGAGATGTCGCGATTTCTCTTGGCATCGCCCGCAACCGCTCGGCGGGCTCATACGGTCGTCGCAACAACGATCTTGGAGGTTGTTGTGGCGGTCGATGCTGGTTTGCGGGCGCGGGTGTTGGAGTTGGTGGCGGCGGGCGAGTCGTGCTCGGAGGCGGCGCGCCGGGTCGGTGTTAACCGGCGGAGCGCGATGCGGTGGGCCAATCTGGCGGGCATGGAATTGCAGCCGGGTCGGATCGGTGGGATCCCAGGGGTCAGTGCGTTTCGGCGGTCGCCGCGGTCGCGGCAGCCGCGGGTGCTGCCCGAGGGTGACTATCTGGCTGAGAACGGCCGGTTGACGCTGGCCGGGCGGGTGGTGATCGCGATCCGGCTCCGGGAACGCCGGCGGCATGCTGCGATCGCCCGAGAGCTGGGGGTGCACCGGTCGACGGTGAAGCGTGAGGTCGAGGCCGGCAGCGTGGACGGTCGTTACCGGTGCAAGATCGCTCAGCGGCGGGCCGACGAGCGGCGGCGGCGGCCGAAGTCGGACCGGGTCAAGCTCAGGCCCGGGACCGAGCTGTGGGACGAGGTGATCGCCCGGTTGAACGCCAAGCAGTCACCCGAGCAGATCGCCGGCAGGCTGGCCCGAGACTTCGCCGGGCGTGACGCTATGCAGGTGAGCCACGAAACGATCTACCAGGCCCTCTACGTCCAGGGCGCCGGAGCGTTGCGGCACGAGCTGGCCGTGGAGAAGGCGTTGCGGTCGGGCCGGACCAGCCGCCGTCCCCGGTCCAAGCTCGGGCCGCGGTCCAACCGGTCCTGGATCGGCGAGGCCAAGATCACGGCCCGACCAGCCGAGGCCGCTGACCGGGCCGTGCCCGGCCACTGGGAAGGCGATCTGATCATCGGCGGTGACCAGCGCTCGGCCCTGATCACCCTGTTCGAACGCAACACCCGGTTCTGCCTGATCAGCCGCATCACCGTCCACGACGCCGCCACCGTGACCGACCGGCTCACCGAGATGGCCGCCCGGCTCCCCGCAGCGTTGTGGCGATCGTTGACCTGGGACCAGGGCGTGGAAATGGCCGAACATGCCCGGTTCACCATCGCCACCGGCTGCCCCGTGTTCTTCTGCGATCCCCACTCGCCCTGGCAACGCCCGACCAACGAGAACGGCAACGGACTGATCCGAGAATTCTTCCCCAAAGGCACCGACTTCACCAAGATCACCGACCAGCAAGTCGCCGAAGTCGAGCGCCTGCTCAACACACGCCCCCGCAAAGTCTTGAACTACCAGACCCCCGCTGAGAAGCTTGAACAACTACTCACTGTTGCGACAGCAGCTTGAATCCGCCCTCGGTGCAACGTTGAACTCTCTGATGCGAAGAGAAATCGCGACACTCCGGCCCGGCCCGCCCGTGCGCGCACCACTACCGTTCACCGCGCCCGTTGCGTCACGATCGGAGCCCCTGGATCACCGAGCGGACTGCTTGACCGGGAAACGTCGCCGGGATCGAGGTCACATCGTCCGCTCGGCTGCACGCCCGCACCTGGCCGCAACAAGCCGCGACTTCGGCCCAGCGCTTCGGTTGGGGTTCGGTGGATTCGGGCTCAGGAACGTCTAGGTGAGGTCGGCGTGGGCCTGTTCGATCAACTCGCGGTGGATCCGGCGCAGGTCGGGTGGGAGTTCGTCGAGCTCGAAGAAGCGGGCCTCGAGGATCTCGTCCTCCTCCAGCCGGAGCGGGCCGTCGCTGACCAGCCGGCCGGAGAGGTAGACCTCGACCCGGAGCCGGAAGCCGGACCGGTCGAAGCGGTGCCGGACGTCGGTCAGTTCCAGTCCGGTCTCCTCCCGGACCTCGCGCTGCAGCGTCTGCTCGAAGGTCTCGCCGCGCTCGACGTACCCGGACGGCGGGCCCCACGGACAGCCGGCCCAGAACCGGTGCCGCAACAGCAGCACCCGGCCGCGCGAGTCGAACACGGCACCGGTGACGCCGATCATGAAGGTCGCGTGCCGGAGCCAGAGCAGCCGCCACTGCGCCTTCCCGCGGAGTGATCGCCAGACCCGTTCGGCGGCCCGAACCGCGAGCCGGTGCGGTGTGATCAAGATCAGGAGACCCGGCGCAGCCAGTTGTGGGTGTCCTCGGCGCGACCGTACTGGATGTCCAGCAGGGCCGACCGGATCGCGGCGGTCACCTCGCCGGCCTCGCCGATGCCGACCCGGTGGCTGCCGTCGGCGTCCTTCAGCTCGGCGATCGGCGTGATCACGGCGGCGGTGCCGCAGGCGAACACCTCCTTGATCGCCCCGGAGCCGACGCCCTCGAGCACCTCGGCCAAGCTGATCTTGCGCTCCACCGGCGTCAGCCCGTGGTCCTTGGCCAAGATCAGGATCGACTCCCGGGTGACTCCCTCGAGGATGGTGCCGGACAGCTCCGGCGTCAGAAGTTGATCATCGGCGGTGACCAGGTAGACGTTCATCCCGCCGAGCTCCTCGAGCCAGGTGTGCTCGGCGGCGTCGGCGAAGACGACCTGCTCGCAGCCGTTCTCGGCGGCCTCGGCCTGGGCGATCAGGCTGGCCGCATAGTTGCCGCCGCACTTGGCCGCGCCAGTGCCGCCAGGAGCGGCCCGGGTGTAGCTGGTCGAGACCCAGATCTTCACCGGCTTCACGCCGGAACTGAAGTACGCGCCGGCCGGGCTGGCGATGCAGCTGTACGTCACCCTCGCCGCCGGCCGGACCCCGAGGAACACCTCGGACGCGAACATGAACGGCCGCAGGTAGAGGCTCTGCTCCTCCAGCGTCGGCACCCAGGCCCGGTCGGCCGCGACCAGCGCCTCGATGCTGGCCAGGAAGTCCTCCTCCGGCAGCGGCGGCAGCGCCAGCCGGACCGCGGACCGGTGGAACCGCGCGGCATTGCGCTCGGGCCGGAACAGCCAGACCGAGCCGTCGGCGTGGTGATAGGCCTTCAGCCCCTCGAAGATCTCCTGCGCGTAGTGCAGCACCGCCGAAGCGGGATCGAGACTGAACGGGCCGTACGGGACGATGCCGGCTTCGTGCCAGCCCTGGTCGGCGGTCCAGGTGGCGACCGCCATGTGATCGGTGAAGTTGCTGCCGAAGCCCGGGTTGGCCAGGATCGCGGCGCGCTCGGCGTCGCTGCGCGGCTGCGGGTTCGCGGTCAGGGGAAAGTTCAAAGTCATCGGTGGCACTCCTTCGTCGATCTGAGGTTACTGCTCTGCGAGATACCCGGCCGACCGCCGCAGCCGACTCGCTACGATGCGCCGGTGAATCAGACCACTACGAGGACGATCGCCGTCATCGGCGGCGATTTCATCGGGCCGGAGGTCACTGCGGAGGCCGTCAAGGTGCTCCAGGCCGTCACGGCGCCGGGCAGCTTCGCGCTGCAGCCGTACGATCTCGGCGCGACCGCCTGGCAGCGGACCGGCGAGGTGCTGCCGGACTCGGTGCTCGCCGAACTCGCCGAGACCGACGCCATCCTGCTCGGCGCGGTCGGCGCCGCCCCGAACTCGAAGGACATTCCGAGCGGACTGCTGGAGCGCGGGCTCCTGCTCCGGCTGCGGTTCGAGTTCGACCACTACGTCAATCTGCGGCCGTCCCGGCTCTACCCCGGCGTGCCGACTCCGCTCGCGCCGTCGGTCACCGAGGGCAAGGAGATCGACTTCGTCGTCGTCCGCGAGGGCACCGAGGGGCTCTACTGCGGCAACGGCGGCGTGGTCCGCGCCGGCACCCCGCACGAGATCGCGACAGAGGTCAGCGTCAACACCGCGTACGGCGTCGAGCGCGTGGTCCGGGACGCCTTCGAGCGGGCCACCCGGCGCCGCAACAAGGTCACCCTGGTGCACAAGCACAACGTGCTGGTCAACGCCGGCGGCCTCTGGCGCCGGGTGTTCGAGGCGGTCGCGGCCGAGTATCCGCAGGTCACCACCGACTACCTGCACGTGGACGCTGCGACGATCTTCCTGGCCACCGATCCGGCCCGGTTCGACGTGATCGTGACCGACAACCTGTTCGGCGACATCATCACCGACCTGGCCGCGGCGGTGACCGGCGGCATGGGCCTCGGCGCCAGCGGCAACATCAACCCGACCGGCGCGTACCCCTCGATGTTCGAGCCGGTGCACGGTTCCGCGCCGGACATCGCCGGGAAGGGTCTGGCCGACCCGACCGCCGCGATCCTGTCGGTCGCCCTGCTGCTCGATCACCTCGGGCTGGCCGAGGAGGCCGCGCGCGTGGAGAAGGCCGCGATCTCCGACCTCGCCGCCCGGACCGGCCAGCAGCGCTCGACGACCGAGATCGGCGACGCGATCGCCGCCGCGGTCTGAGCCGAGCCCGTACCACGGCAACTGAGCCTGTCGGAATCCCTGGGAAACAAGGGTTTTCGGCAGGCTCAGCACAGACGTCCGGTACGAATTCAGGGCACCGACACCGATCAGGCGGCGGGCTCGACCGACTGCGGGCCGGACCGCTGCTGACGCCGGATCACCGGCGGCGTGACGGAATGGGCCTTGCGCGGCCGACGGCGCGGCGGTGCGTCCGGATCGTCGAGGACCCGGCGACCAGAGCGCGCCGCGGCGGACCAGTCCTCGGGATACATCTCGTACATGATCAACAACCTCACTCGTGCCTCGCAGTTTTCAGAAATACTAGGACACCAAAGTAATTCGCACCCACGATGCGATACCTGATTCTCAGTATTCGGACCGGCTTGGCGGCGCCGGGGAAGGTGCCACACTGAGCCCATGAGCGCTCCCCCGGAAATGCCCGAGTTGGTGACTCGGGCCCTCCGCATGTCCCTGGAGCGTGGTTACGTCCAGACTTCCCGCAGCGAGACCGGCCGGCTGCTGGCGACCCTCGCGGCGACCCGGACCGGCACCATCGCCGAGTGCGGCACCGGCTGCGGCGTCGGCGCCGCCTGGCTGCGCAGCGGTGCGCCCAAGGCGACCCGGGTGATCACGGCCGAACTCGATCCGGAACTCGCCCACGGCGTGATGGAGATGTTCGAGCACGACGACATCGACGTCCTGCACGCCGACTGGACCACGCTGGCCGACCACGCGCCGTTCACGTTGATCTTCATCGATGCCGGCACCGCCCGGACCACGGAACGGGAACAGATCGTCGATCTGCTCGGCGACGGCGGCATGATCGTCCTCGACGACTTCGTCCCGACCGCTTCCTGGCCGCCGATCGTGGCGGGGAGGATCGACAGCCTGCGCCAGGCCTGGTTGTCCGACGAGCGGTTCGCCTGCGTCGACGTGATGGTCGCCGAGGACACCTCGGTCCTGATCGCGGTGCGCCGCTGACGCCGTACGCAACCTGAGCGGCGACGCCTTTCCGTAACCTACGCGGAATTGGAACTGCCCGTTCGTTGGGGCATGCTGTTCGCGTGGCGGAACGCGAACGGCTGCCGAAGCTCGTGCGGGTGCTCGGCGGGCTCCTGTTGATGGTGGCGTTCGTCTGCATCTGCCTCTTCGTGATCACCCGTTACGCCGGCTACTGGGGCGTGCCGATGTTCTCGTTCCAGACCGAGAACGGCTCCCAGTGCACGAACACCTTCAACGGCCACACCTGTGACAAGGTCACGCTCGCCGACGTCGAGTTGTACGGAGAGGTCGACGTCCCCGACGACACGGTGGTGATCAAGGGGACCTACACGGTGACCCACGACTACGCCCTCGACGTCACCCTCGAAGTGCCCAAGGCGTCCGCGGACGCGGCGTTGAAGGCCCTGAACACCTCATTCGGCGCCTGCGGTGATCATCACACCGCCCTTGATCCCGAAGGGCTCGCCAACCTCTGCTCGATGTCCAACGAGAACGTCTTCGGCTCCAAGGACGAACGCAACCAGTCCCGTACCTTCAACGTCGGCACCGGCGTCCGCAAGGACGGCACCCGAGTGATCGCGCTCAGCGTCAAGTCCCGCTGATCACCGGGATGCCTGCCGGTCGGCGAAGCGGGTCGCACCGATAGCCGGGTCATCGCCCGGCAGCAGGGCCCGCTCCTCCAGCAGGGCACCGACGACCGGACACCTGAACGGTCTGGTGCTCCCCGCTCTGACGCAACCGTCCGACCTCAGTTGATTTCCGCCGCGACTGCCCGGCAGGAATTCACTCCCGTCCGCTACGCGCCTCCACGCGCCGGCCGCCCCACGGACCGCGTTTCAGCGGCGGCGGTAGCGGTCTTCTCGACAGGTCCCGTGACTTCCCCACACTTCTTGGCGCTTTACGCGGGTTACTTCTCGTGGGAAGCGACAGTTTTTCACGTTACGTGAAAAACTTGTGGCCAGAGTGACGATCGGTGCCGGTGGTCGGGGCGGTCAACCGGCGAGGTCGGGGACGGCCTGAAGTTGGGACAGCTTGTCCGGATTGAGGTGCCAGAGCACCCGGTCGATGCCGTCCGGGCCGGCCGAGACCGTGATCAGTGCGTACGGGACGCCGTCGTGGGACAGCATCGCGGCAGCGGCGCCGTTGACCTGGCGGGGCGTGACCACGGCTCCCTCCCAGAACCGCGGCGAGAAGGCCCGGATGACGCGGGCGATCTTGTCCCCGCCGAGGATCGGCAGCTTGGCCGCCCGGACCCGGCCGCCGCCGTCGGAGTAGGAGACGGCCTGTTCGGCCAGCAGGTCCTCCAGGGCGGCCAGGTCGCCACCCCGGGCCGCGGTCAGGAACGCGTCCAGCAGCCGCTGCTGCTCGGTGGCGTCGACCCGGCTGCGCAGGTTGCCGGCCAGGTGCTTGCGGGCCCGGCTGACCAGTTGCCGGGCGCCGGCCGCGGACTGTTGCACCATGGCGCCGATCTGCTCGTACGGATAGTCGAACGCCTCCCGCAGCACGTACGCCGCCCGCTCGGTCGGCGTCAGCCGCTCCAGCAACAGCAGCACCGCGGTCTCGAGCGCCTCGGCCCGTTCGGCACCGAGCGCGGGATCGGAACTCGTGTCCACCGGGTCGGGCAGCCACTGCCCCGGGTAGGTCTCCCGCCGCTTCCGGGCCGACTCGGCGACGTTGAGCGCGAGCCGGGTCGTCGTCGTGGCCAGGAACGCGTCGACGTTCTCCACCCGCTCGTGCGGATAGTCCTGCCAGCGGATCCAGACCTCCTGCAGCACGTCCTCCGCCTCCGCGACGCTACCCAGGATCCGGTAGGCGATCCCGAACAGCCGGGGCCGCAGCCGGTGGTAATGGCTTTGAGCAGGCGGGGTGATCACGTCGGCGAGAATACGCCGGACTCGTTAGTCTCGGGCCATGGTCCTGCTGATGATCATCGCCGCCGGCTACGGCGTGATCCAGCTGGCGTTGCTCGGCTCGGCGACCCGGAGCGTGCGGGTGTCCACCCTGCTGCTGGCCGCCATGGCCGGGGCGTACGCGTGCGGCGCGGTCGCCCTGATCGGCGAGCTCGGCTGGACCCACCTGGTCGCGATGATCACCGGCGATCGGCTGCACGAGGTGATCAGGACCGCCTCGCACACGGTCGACCCGTTCACCGAGGAACTGGTCAAGGTGGTGCCGTTGATCGTGATCGCGCTGCTGGCCCGCCGGCTGCACAAGCAATGGGGCGTGACCGACTACCTGCTGCTCGGTGCGGCGATCGGCACCGGATTCGCTTGGATGGAAGCGATGTTGCGGTTCGCCGGCGCCGCGAGCCGGGCCATCGGTGACAGTAGCGGCGGGTTCCTGCTGCCCAGTCTGGCGCCGCCGCAGATCACCGGCCTAGGGCCGACCCTGCTGACCTGGCTGCCGCCGCCGGTCCGGACCGCGGACATCCTCGGACTGGCCGGCGCGGCGGTGAACCTGCACCTGGTCTGGACCGCCTTGGCGGGGCTCGGCCTCGGGCTGCTGGTCCGGATGCGGGGCTGGTGGCGGCTGCTCGGCCTTGCTCCGCTGCTGTACGCCAGCGTCGATCACGCGGTGAACAACTACGCGATCGTCAGCCACCACGAGGGTTTCGTCGAGTGGCTGCTGTCGGTCGCCGAGGCGCTGCGGAACCTGCTGCCGTTCCTGGTCCTGGTCGGTCTGGTGCTGGCCGTCGGGATCGACCTGTTCCTGCTGCGGTCGGCCCGGCGCGAGACCGAACACCTGGTCACGCGCGCCGAACGGTCCAGCAAGGCCGGTGCCTTCGTCCTCTTCCGATACGCGACGTTCGGGCCGCCCTGGTCGGCGCTGGTGGCCCTTCGCTTCGCGCTGGCGCGGCGCTCGGTCCGCTATGCCCGCGCCGCGACTCCCGACCAGGCGCCGCCGCTCGAGGCGACCGTGCGCGAGATCGCGGTCATGATCGACAGCAGCTTCGACCGGGCGGCCTGGCAGGGTGATCGGCTCAGGGAACTGCGGCCGTCGGTCGACCCGGTGAAGTTGATCACGAACTGGCGGGTCGTGCTCTGGCTGATTCTCGGCGTGCCGTTGTTCCTGTACTTCGTCGTCGGCGCGGTGCCGGCGACCGGTGGCTTGCAGAATCTGATGGAGTCGCGGGCCGTCTTCCTTGGCGTGGTCGCCCTCACCGTGATCGCGATCTTGTACGGTGCCTGGCAGCTGGTCCGGTTGATCATGGAACTGCGTCAACGTGATCATGGTGGCTGGGGCGAGGCCGTGCTGCGGGCCGGGCTGCGGATCTCGATCGGCGCCGCCGCGCTGCTGGGTGGCACCGGCGCGGTGATCCGCGCGCTGACCGGCACCGAGGGCAGCGGTCGCGCCCTGGACACGTACCACATCCTGGAGGCACT
The DNA here is from genome assembly GCF_013407955.1 of Microlunatus parietis. Taxonomy (GTDB): domain Bacteria; phylum Actinomycetota; class Actinomycetes; order Propionibacteriales; family Propionibacteriaceae; genus Microlunatus; species Microlunatus parietis. The sequence continues at coordinate 883,102 of NZ_JACCBU010000001.1, forward strand.
CGGGCAGGCGTTGCTCGCGGTCGGGATCCTGATGGCACTGGCCGGGCTGTTCGTGATGTTCCCGCCGGGCGGCGCGCTGGTCCTCGCCGGCGGCGGGGTGCTGGCCGAAGGTGTCGCGATCGCAGGCATTCTCAAGATCGCGGCCGTGCTCGGGCTGAGCGGCATCGCGCTGATGGCCGCTGCCCAGAACGGGGGCCATGGCGGTGGTGGCGGCGGCACGCCGGGCAACAACCAGGCCCAGAACAAGCAGTTCAAGGACGCCGTCCGGGCAGCGAACCGGGACCGCGACAAGCCGCTGACCCGGGATCAGATCCGGCGGGTGCACGAGGAGATCTCGGGCGAGAATCTCGGCTACCACGAGATCATCGAGACCATCAAGGCGATGTTCCCCTGAGGAGGACGACACGATGAACCAACCGGCGACGCCGGAGGACGCGGCCGCGGACCTGATCGGCCGGTCCGTGTGGGGCGCCCGGAAGGGCCACGGCAGCTTCCTCGACCTGCAGTTCGGGCCGGCCCGGGAGGCCGACCCGAAGCGCGGTGCGTTCCATCTGTGGATCCAGCAGTGCGCCTGGCGGATCGAGCACGGCGCCGAACTGGGGGCCGGCTCCGAGGACTCCGACGAGCGGATCGCGGCCGCGCTGGCCCGGCTGAACGGCCGCGAGCTGACGGCGATCACGCTGCAGCGGCCGTCGTTGTCGACGACGTTCGCGTTCGGCGACTCCCGGTTGATCACGTTCGAGACCTCGACCGACCCGGCGGATGATCATGCCGAGCAGTGGCTGCTGTTCCGGCCGGACGACCTGGTGCTCAGCGTCGGGCCGGGATCGGCCTGGCAGCTGTCCCCCGCCGACCAACCCTAGGCGGCTGGTGTCGCGGGGGCGCGCGGGGTGACCTTGGCCGGGCCGGCCAGCCGGGCCCAGGCGACGAACGCGGAGAGCAGCCCGGCCAGTCCGGTCGTCGCGGCAACGCTGGGCTGACCGAGGCCGATGTTGATCGCCGTCGCGCCGATCATGGTCCCGACCAGTCCGATCGCCGCGATCGGGGTCAGGATCGGCAGCACCCGCGTGGCGGCCGGGACGATCAGGCCGATCGCGCCGGCGATCTCGGCGAAGCCCGCGATCTTGAGCAAGATCACCGGCACGCCGAGCGACAGCGCCTCCAGGGACTCCCAGGACACGAACGCCTTGCTGCTGCCGACGAACAGGAAGTACAGGGCCAGCAGCCCCGAGATCACCCACACAGCGATTCTCATCCTCGGTCCTCTCCTGGATCCCCGGGTGAGGCCGAGCGTAGCCCGCCGGTCAGCCGATCGTCACGGGTTCGGGCCAGGCGAATCTGAGGCAGGCGGGACTGCCGTTGAGTCGGCCCTCGATCCCGCCCGGCGGCGGGACCAGGCCGCGCTCCACCTGGATGCCGCCGACCGCGGCGTAGAACCCTTGTGCCGCAGTGTTCTGTTCCAGCACCCACAGGTGCAGCGCCGGCCGGTCGGCCCGTTCGGTGACCGCCGCCGCGGCCGCGGTGATCAAGGTCCGCCCGATGCCGGACCGCTTCCGGGCGAACCGTACATGCAGGTTGTCCACCAGGCTGCCCCAGCGTTCGTCATGATCGAGCATCACGTGGACGAACCCGGCCAGTCCCTCGTCGTCCTCGGCGAGGATCGTCGCGGTGCCGTCCGGCTCGGCGAGCCGGGCGGCCCAGAGTTGGTGCCGGTCGGTGATCACGTCGCCGTCGAGGAAGCTGTCGGCGTAGGCCCCGCGGTAGTGCCGGCGCCAACTGTCCGCGTGGAGCTCGGCGATCCGGCCGGCGTCGGCGAGGCCGGCCGGCCGGAGGCTGAGTTGCGTCGAGTCAGTGGCCATGGAGTTGATCATCGCAGGCCGGCTCGGCGGGCGCCGGGCGTACCAGGTGCCGAGACCCGTGCCGGCTCAGCGACGGTGGATGCTGATGTCGCCGTCGCGCGCGCTGGCGTCGATGGTCCGCTGGGCCGCGGGATCGTGTGGCAGCGTGCTCTCCGCGTCACCGTCGTCGACCTTCGTGGTGATCTTGTACGGGCCGTCCGGGGCCGCCACGTCGATCTGCCCGTCGTCGGTCGTCGCCACCACGCTCTCCGGGGCGGCCAGGAAGTCGAGCCGTACGTCGCCGTCACCGGACCGGGCGCTCACCCGCGGGGTGGCCAGGCCGGTGGCGCGGATCGTCCCGTCGTCGGTGACCAGGCTGAGCGGGCCGCGGGCGTCGTCCAGCTCGATGTCGCCGTCGCGGGTCTCGATCGCCAGGTCGCTGACGAACCCGTTGCCGCGCACGGTGCCGTCCTGAGCCCGTACCCGAAGCTTGGTGCGGGCCGGCACCTCCAGCCGGTAGCGGACGTCGCACCGGGCGAACATGCCCTCGCAGTGTGACGTCAACTGGAGCGTCCGGCCGCCCTCGAGCTGCCAGTCCGCGCCGGTGTTGCCGAGCCACTTGTTGGTCTTGAACCACCGGGTCACCGAGACCCGGCCGTCCTGACCCGTGACCGGGACGAGTTCGAGATCGCCCTCATCGGCGACCACGGTGAGCTCCGGACCGGTGAAGTCGAACGACTTCTGTTCCGGGTTCTGGTTGCGCCAGGCGGACCAGCCGGCGCTGACCCCGACGACCACGAGCAGTACGACAACGACGATGGCGACCCGTTTCGGCTTCATACCCAAGAACCTAGGCATGATCAAGACCCACCGGAATCCGGGCAGCCTCCGAGTCCGACCTCGGGTTTTCCCCACCATCGACCGGGTCGAACGGTCGGCTGGCCACCGCTGGCCGGCTCGGTGGTGCGGGCGTCGGCGGGCATGCATGTCGTCAGGCGGGGCGGAAATGGGGAGGCAGGCCGACGGCCGGTGATCGACAATGGCCGGATGACGGCGGTGTTTCTCGAGGAGCGGGTGGCGGCGGACGACGGGGTGGTGGCCGAGATCGCCGGGCACTTCGACCTCAGGCGGCCGGACCGCTGGACGGATCTCGGCGGCAGTTGGACGACGAACCTCAAGCTGGACTTCCGGGACCGGAGTCCACTGGTCGTCCGGATCCACGGCGCCTACACGGACCCCGATCGGCTGGCCGCCGTGCAGGCGGCGCGGATCGCCGTGGCCGACGCCGGTCTCCCCGCAGTCAGGCCGCTCCGGACGCCTTCGGGCCACTCGTTCGTCCGGCTCGGCAACGGGCGCCTGGTGGAGCTGGAGCCGTTCGTCGACTGGAACGAGCGGATGAACACCGCGCCCCGGCTCGAGGCCGGGTTCGGGGTGCTCTCCCGGCTGCACGACGCGCTCCGGACCGCCTCGATCCCGGCGGGCGGCGAGACGGCGACCGCGGCCAACCACATCCACTCCGAGCACGCGCTCGAGGCGTCCCGGCGCGGCGCGGACCGGATCCGGGGCTGGCGGGACCCCGTGCTGACCGGTCTCGCCGACCGTGCGGTACGCCATCTCGAGGCGGTCGCCGAAGCCGAGGAACCGCTGCTGGACCGGCAGCTGACCCAGCTCGTGCACGGCGACTTCTGGGACAACAACGTCGTCTTCCGCGACGGCGAACTCGCGGCCGTCCTCGACTTCGACTTCATGGCGGCACGGCCGCGGATCGACGACCTGGCGCTGACGATCTACTTCTTCCTGCTCGAACCAGGCCGGGCGCTCCCGACCGCCGAGGACCGGGGTCAGGTCCGCCGCTTCCTGGACGCGTACGATGCGGCGACCCCGACGAAGCTGACCGCCGAGGAGCGGGCCATGCTGCCGCTCGCGATCGCCCGGCAACCGGCCTGGTCCCTCGGCCGGTGGGCGCTCGTCCTGGACGATCACGACGCCCGGCAACACGTCAACCACGTCGTCGGCGAACTGCCCGTCGCCCAGGCCGTCCTGGCCGAGCTCCCCGCCTGGCAGGACGCCTTGCTCGGCTGAGGTCGCGAACAGAAAGGGAGCTGCCATGGTGGAACCGGCGAGCATGATCAACAACGACGGGCCGGCGGAGGACGCTGCGTTCGAGCAGCTCATCGCCGGCAACTCGCCCGACGTGCAGGAGCTGGCCCGGGCCGTCCGATCGCTGGTGTACGACGTCCTCCCCCGGACGGTCGAGGTCGTCTGGCCCAAGCAGGGGTCGGTGGGCTGGGGAACCGGACCGAAGAAGTTCTCCGAGCAGTTCGCCTATCTGATGCCCGTCAAGGCCCACGTGACGCTCGGCTTCTACCGCGGCGGCGAACTGAGCGACCCGCAGGGGTTGCTCCCGCGGAGGGCGGCCGCCAGGTCGGCGGGAAGCTGACCATGCGCAGTCTCAAGATCAGGTCGCTCGACGACGTCGCTCGCCCCTCGCTCCGGGAGCTCATCGAGGAGTCGACGCGGATCGGCATCCCGCCACCGCTCCATGATCAACAGCAGTAGCTAGTGTCGTGCGTCCCTAGCTCTGCGGCAGGCCGAGCAGGCCGCGGACGGCGCGCTCGGTCAGGTCGGCGTCGTGCGGCGCGCCGGTCACACCCGAGGTGACGCCCTCCAGCACTCCGATGTACGCCCGCGCGACGATCCGGGGCGGCGGGCCGGGTGGCAGGCTCCCCCGCCGGCGGCCCAGGGTGATCAACTTCGCCAGGTCAGCGACCAGCGGGCCGATCACCCCCGACAGCGCGGCGCCGACCGGATGGTCCCGGCCGGCGAACTCGACCCGCAGGCTCATCAGCACGGCCGCGACCTGCTTCCGGCAGTACCGGGCGTGGGCCCGGGCGGTCCAGACCAGTCGCTCGGCCGGATCGTCGATCTCCTCGGCGGGATCTCCGACCTCGGCCCGCCAGGTCTCTTCCACCCAGCCGATCACGGCGAGCGCAAGCTCGTCCTTGTTGGCGAACAGGTGATAGAGCGCGCCCCTGGTGTAGCCCGCGTCCCGCGCGATGTCCTCCAGCCGCACGTTCCCGTACCCGTAGGTGGAGAAGCCGCGGGCGGCCGACTCGAGCAGCCTGCTGCGCGTCTGTTCGATCCGTTCCGCCTGGGTCCGGCGGCGCCCGGACGTGACCTGGCTCATACTCCCCCTCGTCTCCCTTTCCTGGTACGCCGATCATCCCACATCAAAAACATACATGGATGCATGCATGTGACGAAGCTCGCGTTGCCACGGTCATCCGCGAAGGCGTAGCTTCATGATCATGAACGGAGTCCAATCCGCAGTCGCCCAACTCACCGTGTCCGCAACGGACCGCTTCTACGAAAGCCTGGCGCATCCCGACAACCTCGGCGCGCTCCTCGACTCCCTGCATCCCGACTTCGTCCTCACCCTGAGCCCGGGGTTGCCCGTGCCGGGAGCCCGGGTGCACCGCGGCCGCGGTGCGGCGGTGGCGAACGTCTGGGGACAGCTGCCGCCCGGCCTGGGCCTGCGCTGTGAACCGGAACGGACCTTCCCCGCCGGCGATCACGAGGTGGTCGTGCTGGGTCACTACCGCGGCGACGGCTGGGAGGCACCGTTCGCCCACGTCCTGACGGTCAAGGGCGGCACCGTCGCCTCGCTGCGCCAGATCACCGACACCCGCTGCTGGCCGGACCTGGCCGCGGCACCGACCGAAGCGGCGTCGAAGGAAGGAAGGTCATGATGAACGCAACGGCGATCAAGGTCGGGGCAGGCGCCTGGATGTTCACCGGCGTCGTGCACGACATCCTCGAGTTCGTCCTGCGCGGTGATCCGGCGATGGACGCCGCCCTCCGAGCCTCCACGATCCAGGTCGGGCCGGTCTCGCTCAACGCCGAGTCGTTGACGCGCGGGGTGAGCCTGGCGATGGGCCTGGCCATGTTCGTGGTCGGGCTGCTGCTGTGGATGATCACCCGCGCAGTGCCGGCCGAGCGGCTCCGGCCGTTCGGCATCGTCGCCCTGGTCGCCTCGCTGGCCGCGCTCGGTCTGGCGATCATCCTGATCCCCGGACCGCCGGTGATCACGTTCGCGGTTGCGTCGATCGCCTTCGTGATCGCCCTGGCCACAAGATCACGGAACCGTTCCGGCACTCAGCCGTTGCCGGCGGCGGCGCGCTGACCGTACACCCGAAAGAAGAGCGCCGGCCGGAAGGGCTAACCCCTCCGACCGGCGCCGTGCTGTCATGATCAGCGAGCTGCGGTGCCCTCGACGTAGTCGTCGTCGTGGCTCTTCACCCACGCCATCAGGTCGCGCAGCTTGTGCCCGACCTCCTCGATCGGGTGCTGCTCGCCCTTGGCCCGCAGTTCCTTGAACTCGGGGCCGCCGGCATCCTGATCATCGATGAACCGCTTGGCGAAGGCGCCGTTCTGGACGTCGGTCAGGACGGCCTTCATGTTCTCCTTCACCCGGGCGTCGATGACCCGCGGGCCGGACACGTAGTCGCCGTACTCGGCGGTGTCCGAGACGCTCCAGCGCTGCTTGGCGATGCCGCCCTCATACATCAGGTCGACGATCAGCTTCAGCTCGTGCAGGCACTCGAAGTACGCGACCTCGGGCTGGTAGCCGGCCTCGATCAGGGTTTCGTAGCCGGCCTGGATCAGCGCGCTGGCCCCGCCGCAGAGCACGGCCTGCTCCCCGAACAGGTCGGTCTCGGTCTCCTCGGTGAAGGTGGTCTTGATGCCGCCGGCCCGCAAGCCGCCGATGCCCTTCGCGTACGAGAGCGCGAGGTCCCACGCCTTGCCCGTCGCGTCCTGCTCGACCGCGACCAGCACCGGGACTCCCCGGCCCTCGGCGTACTCGCGGCGGACCAGGTGACCCGGGCCCTTCGGCGCGACCATGGCCACGTCGATGCCCTCCGGCGGCTTGATGTAGCCGTACCGGATGTTGAAGCCGTGGCTGAAGAACAGCGCGTCGCCCGGCACCAGGTTCGGCTCGATCGCCTCGGCGTACACCTTGCGCTGCGCCGGATCCGGCGTCAGCACCATGATCAGATCGGCCTCCTCGCAGGCCTCGTACGGGGTGAGCACCCGAAGCCCCTGCGCCTCCGCCTTGGCCCGGCTCTTGCTGCCTTCCTGCAGCCCGACCCGTACGTCGACGCCGGAGTCGCGCAGCGACAGCGCGTGCGCATGCCCCTGGCTGCCGAACCCGAGGACCGCGACGTTGCGTCCCTGGATCACCGACAGGTCGGCGTTGTCGTCGTAAAACATCTCTGCTGCCACGTTCTTCAATCTCCTTGGGTGATCGGGTTTACGGCCCGGGAAACGCTAAGACACTACTCGAATCGGTTTCGGACGCTCGGACCGGATCGTCCGGTCGGTGATCGACCGACTGCCCCGGCCGACGGCGACCAGGCCGGACTGGACCAGCTCCCGGATCCCGTACGGCTCCAGCAGTTTCAGCAGCGCGTCCAGCTTCTCCGGGCTGCCGGTCGCCTCGATCGTCATCGCGTCCGCGGTGATGTCGACCACCTTGGCGCCGAACAACCCGACGATCTCGATCATCTGGCCGCGGGTGTCGGCATGGGCCTTCACCTTGACCAAGATCAACTCGCGGCGTACGGCGTCGTCCAGCTCGACGATCTTGAGCACCTCGACCAGCTTGTTGAGCTGCTTCGTCAGTTGCTCGAGGACCATGTCGTCGACGGTGACGACGACCGTGATCCGGGACATCTCGGGGAACTCGGTGGGCCCGACGGCGAGCGAGTCGATGTTGAACCCGCGCCGCGAGATGAGGCTGGAGATCCGGGCCAGGACGCCCGGCTTGTTCTCGACCAGAACGCTCAGGGTGTGCGTGGTCACAGTTCCTCACCTTCCCAGTTCGGGGCCATGTCGCGGGCCACCTTGATCTCGTCGTTGCTGGTGCCGGCGGCGACCATCGGCCACACCATGGCGTCCTTGTGCACGACGAACTCCACCACCACCGGCGCGTCGTTGATCGACATCGCCTTGTCGATCACCGCGTCCACGTCGCCCGGCTGCTCCGCCCGGAGACCGACACAGCCCATCGCCTCGGCCAGCTTCTGGAAGTCCGGCACCCGGTTGGTCTTCAGGTCGGTGTTGGAGTAGCGCGAGTTGTAGAACAGCGTCTGCCACTGCCGCACCATGCCCAGGCTCTGGTTGTTGATCACCGCGATCTTGACCGGAATCCCTTCCACGGCACAGGTGACGAGTTCCTGGTTGGTCATCTGGAAGCAGCCGTCGCCGTCGATCCCCCAGACCACCGCGTCGGGCCGGCCGGCCTTGGCGCCCATCGCCGCCGGCACGCAGTAGCCCATCGTGCCGAGGCCGCCGGAGTTCAGCCAGTGACCCGGCTTCTCGAACGGCAGGTAGTGCGCCGCCCACATCTGGTGCTGGCCGACGCCCGCCACGTAGTACGCGTCCGGACCGGCGATCTGGCCGATCCGCTTGATCACGGCCTGCGGCGACAGCGAGCCGTCCTCCGGCTCGTCGTACCCGGTCGGGTAGCGGTCCTTGACCCCGACCAGCCAGGACACCCAGTCGTCGATCCGGATCGGGCTGCCGCTCGCGGCCAGCAGCGCGGTCAGCTCGGCGATCACCTCCTTGCAGTCGCCCACGATCGGCACGTCGGCGACCCGGTTCTTGGAGATCTCCGCCGGATCGATGTCGGCGTGGATGATCTTGGCGCCGGGCGCGAACGAGGACAGTTCGCCGGTCACCCGGTCGTCGAACCGGGCCCCCAGCGAGATCAGCAGATCGCTGCGCTGCAAGGCCCCCACGGCCGCCACGGTCCCGTGCATGCCCGGCATACCCATGTTGAGCCGGTGGCTGTCCGGGAACACCCCGCGGGCCATCAGCGTGGTCACCACCGGGATTCCGGTCAGCTCGACCAGCGCGGCCAACTCCTTCGACGCGCCCGCCTTGAAGGCGCCGCCGCCGACGTAGAGCACCGGGCGGCGCGCCTCGGTGATCAACTTCACGGCTTCCTTGACCTGCTTGCCGTGCGGCTTGGTCACCGGACGGTAGCCGGGCAGGTTGATCTCGGTCGGCCACTCGAAGCCGGACTTGCTCTGCAGCGCGTCCTTGGTGATGTCGACCAGCACCGGGCCGGGCCGGCCGGTGGTCGCCAGGTGGAACGCCGACGCGATCGCGCCCGGGATGTCGGAGGGCTTCCGGACCAGGAAGTTGTGCTTGGTGATCGGCATCGTGATGCCGGTGATGTCGGCCTCCTGGAAGGCGTCCGTGCCGATCGCCGGCCCGGCGACCTGCCCGGTGATCGCCACCATCGGCACCGAGTCCATGTGCGCGTCGGCGATCGGCGTGACCAGGTTGGTCGCGCCCGGGCCGGAGGTGGCCATGCAGACGCCAGCCTTGCCGGTCACCATCGCGTAGCCCTCGGCGGCGTGCCCCGCGCCCTGCTCGTGCCGGACCAGGATGTGGCGGACGAACTTGGAGTCGTAGAGCGGGTCGTATGCCGGAAGGATCGCCCCGCCGGGAATGCCGAATACGGTCTCGGCGCCGACCCGCTCCAGCGACCGCACCAGCGACTGTGCTCCGGTCAGCTGAGCTCCCTCAGCCTCGTTCTCAGCCATCATGACTCCTCGTCTCGTCCATGATCATCGCGCCGATTCTCTACGTACTCAACAAAAAACCCCCGCCGCCGAATGGCAGACGAGGGAGCGTGTCGGTGAGCTTGGCGGCTCAGTCGACACGCTTTGGAAGTACGACAATGCTCGGACGCATAGCCACACCCTACTCCCGGGTCACCGGGTGTCAATCGTGTCTTGGCATCCGGAAGGACGCTCGGATGCCCTACTTTCTTGGCGTTTGCGGCGGGTACGACGCGGCGGGACCGGCCCGGTTGCGTAAAGTCGGCGGGGTGTCGTGCATCAGCTTCCTGTCGCCGGAACAGCGGGCCACCCTGGGCCAGGTCACCTGCGAGCTGAGTCCGGAGGAGGTACGGGCCGCGCACCCGATGCCTCCGGTCACCGACGGCACCCTGGCCCGGATCCGGCTGCTCGCCCGCAACCCCGATCCGCTGATCCGGGCGGCGGCCGCGAGCAAGCGGCAGGCTCCCGCGGAGACCCTCGACGCGCTGAGCCGGGACGCCGATCTGACCGTCCGCAGCAGCGTCGCCCGGAATGAGTCGGCCTCCGCCGAGGTGCTGCGCCGGCTGGCCGGCGACCCCTCGGCCCAGGTCCGCGGCTGGGTCGCGGCCAACCGTGCCTGCCCGCGCGAGCTGCTCGAGAAGCTCGCCGGCGATCCCGACGAGACCGTACGGAAGGTCGTCGACTGGGCCTTCGCCTGGGCCTGACCCGCCCGTTCCCTGAGCCTGTGGAACGGCGAGCCAGACCGCATCACCGCTCCCTGAGCCTGTCGAAGGGCGGGCCAGATCGGGCCTTGCCCTTCGACGAGCTCAGGGAGCGTTGTGATCAGCGGGGCCGACGCAGCTCCCGGGCCGGCAGCGGCTGCCGTACGTTCTGATCGGTCGAACCGGACTGGTACCAGTAGGCCACGGTCGACAGGTCGTCGTTGCGTTCGAAGAGGCCGTGGTCCCAGGCGCCGATCTGCTGCAGGGTGACCCGGATCCGGCTGGTGAAGATCACCGGGTCAGGCAGGTGCCAGCGATACAGGCCGTGCGACTGCGCGGTGGGCGTCGCGAACGGCGAGGCCTCGGTGTGGTCCGTCGCCGAGTAGTACGGATAGCCGCAGTACGGGGCGCTGAAGGTGATCGGGTTGGGCGGCGGGTCGCGGCGCAGCTCGTCCTGGAACGCCCAGGCGCCGCCCGCGTAGTCCTCCAACCCGGTGCTGCACTGGCTCGGGTACTCCTGGTCGTCGTCGAGGTAGAACTTCACCTCCCCCTCGCCCCACCAGTAGCGCTCCAGCGCGGTGACGCCGACGTAGCTGCCGACGTACGACCCGGCGCCGGACACCCCGCCCAGCAGGACGTGGTCCTCGCCGAGCCGCCTGGTGCCGTTGCTGCGCCGCCACTGGGCGTGGAAGGTCGCTGTGTCATCGGACAGCTCGTCGCCGACCGTGTAGTCGACCTGGTAGTAGATCCCGTCCACCCGCCCGGGGTGCTCGTTGCCCAGTTCGATCCGGGTGTTGCGGCGGAACGGCATCGGGAAGTAGCAGTTCATCCCGCCGGTCGGTGCGACCACGATCGGCACCGACGTGACCAGGGCCCGGGCGCCGAAGCCGTTGCAGAAGAAATCGCCGAGCGGCACCTCGACCGCCGGCGTCTCGGCGTCGTCCCACCAGATCCTGAGCACCAGGTCGCGGAGCACCCACGGCCCGGCGGAGGTACGGTCCGGAACGGTCAGCCAGACGTGCCGGATCGTCCCCGGGCCCTCGACCTCGGCCAGCGTCGCGGTGCCGCCGGCGTCGATGCCGATCGCCGGCCGGCCCTTCCTCGACGGACCGAGCGGCGAAGGTTCGGTCGCCGCCCGGCCGGGCTCGCCGGTCGGGTTCTCGGCGTTGATCGAGCGGCTCCGCGGCGCCGGATGCCTTGGTGATCATGGTCCAGTCGATCATCGGCTACTCCCCCGGCGACGTTGGTCGGACCCCAAACTCTAGGCGGGCCGCTCACTCCGCCGCGCCCGGCCGGTCCCCGCCGCCGGATGCGTGGACGGGACATTGTCGGGATTCCTCCACGGGCGTGACGTTTCCGCGTGGCAATCGCGCCAAGCCGCCCGCCCGTGGAGGAATCCCGACATCCGCCGCCGGCCCGATGGTTTGTCGACCGCGCCTACGCTCCGGGGCATGCGCGGTGCGCTCGTCTGGGTGGGGCTGATCATGGTCAGCCTGGTCGCGGGCTGCACTGCCGGGCCAGACCCGAGCGGGTCGACCCCGACCCCGACCCCGACCGCGTCCAGCTCGCCGAGCCCGTCGTCACCGGGTCTGACGCCGACACCGTCCTCGCCTCCGAGTCCGTCGCCGAGTCAGTCGCCGACACCGTCGCCGACCCGGGCTCCGGCCGAGGTGTCGGCGCGGCGGATGATGGCCGATGTCGAACGGCTGGCCGGGGACATCGGGCCGCGGGAGGCGACGTCGAAGGCGTTCTACGAGGCGGCCGACCTGGTCGAGCGGCGGTTCCGCGAGCTCGGGTTCCGGACCCGGCGGACCGAGGTGAAGGTGCCGGCCGGGGACTCCTGGGGTACGCCGGTCCGGGCCGGCACGTCGGCCAACGTGATCGCCGACTCGCCCGGTCTCGATCCCGCCCGTGATCATGTGGTGATCGGCGCCCACCTGGACACCGTGGCCCGGGCGCCCGGCGCCGAGGACAACGCGTCCGGGATCGCGGTGCTGCTCGAACTGGCCCGGCTGGCCGGCCTCGAACCGCCCGACGTCCCGGTCCGGTTCGTCGCGTTTGGAGCTGAGGAGCCGCGCGGCGACGGCGACGCGCTGCACCACTTCGGCTCCCAGCAGCTGGTCGCCGACCTGTCCGCCGCCGAGCGCCGGGCGATCCGTGGCATGGTCTCGCTGGACCGGGTCGGGGTGCCGGCCGAGCGGGTGCCGGTCTGCCGGGCCGGGGACCGCGGCGCCGACCTGCAAGATCAACTTCTGGCCGCCGCCCGGAGCGCCAAGATCAGGACCCGGGCCTGCGAGGACCGGGCCAGCGATCACTGGTCGTACCAGAAAGCGGGGATCCCGGCCGCCCGGCTGGGCAAGATCGCCTACGCCGGCTACCACTCCCCCGACGACGTGCCGTCCGTGGTCGATCAAGATCAACTCGCCCGCGCGGCCCGGATCGTGTGGGCCTGGCTGGGTCGGAGTTGATCAAGGGCGGGCGTACGGCCCGCGGCTGTGCTCGGCGATGTCGGCCAGGATCGAGCGGGCCCGGGCCGGGCTCGCCGGCCCCGGAATGAACCGGTCGTCGATCACGTACGGGACGGGTTCGACGGCCCGCACCTCGCCGTCCCAGGCGACGATCTCCAGGAACACGCCTTCGTTGGTCTTGGTCTGGAAGTCCATGTCGAAGACGAAGTTGCCGAGCGAATGCACCACGGTCGCGTCGCCGAGCGGCTCCCAGCCCTGCACCCAGTGCGGATGACCGCCGATGATCAGATCGGCGCCCGCCTCGGCGAACGCCCGGGCCGCGGTGCGCTGGCTCGGCTCGGCGACATGGGTGTACTGGGTGCCCCAGTGCGGGATCACGATCACCAGGTCGACCCGTTCGCTGAGCGCCCTGATGTCGCCCGCGATCCGGTCCAGGGCCCGGCGGTCCAGCGGACCGGTGCGGGGCGGCATGTTCAGCCGGTTGGTGCCCGGGCGCCTGTTCGTTGCGGCCGGAGTCTCGCCGATCGATTCCGTACCGAGGAAACCGATCCGCACGGCTCCGTCGGTGATCACCACGGGACGCCGCGCCCGATCAAGATCACGACCGGCGCCGACGTAGTCGATCTTGGCCGCGTCCAGTTCGCGGAAGGTCTGCAGCATCGCCGCCCGGCCGTAGTCGCCGATGTGGTTGTTGGCCAGCGAGAGCAGGTCGAACCCGGCCAGCCGCAACCCGTCCAGCACGGCCGGGTCGGCGCCGAACGAGTCGTCGCCCTGGGTCGGCTCGCCGTCGGTGGACAGCGTCGACTCGAGGTTGCCGACGGTGATCTCGGCGCCCGCCAGCCGTTTCGCGTACGGACGCAACGTCGCGGCCGGGTCGTCCCGGTGCGCCGCCGCGACCCGCCGGGCCAGCATCAGGTCGCCGGCGATCGTGATCGTGGTGACCTCACCGACCGGCCGGTCAGAGGCAGCGGTCAGCGGATAGCGGGCCGGGTCGCGGAGCGGATGCCGGCCGTCGACCGTGAGCACCCGTACCGTCTCGTCGACCTCGGTGGCGGGCACGGCCGCGACGGCGGAGCGATCGGTCCGGACCCGGTCCAGCCCGGCCACCGTGAACCGCACTCCGCCCGCCGTGAGCCGATCGGCCCGCCGCTCGACGACGGCCCGGGCCGCCGCGAGATCCACGTCGAGCACCGGATGGGTGGCGTGCACGGCCAGCACCACCGGCAGCCGCTGCCGCGGCGCGGTCGGACTCGGGATGGTCGGACTCGGGGCGGTCGGGCTCGGGGCCGGGCTCTGAGCCGGCGGGCTGGTGGCGCGCTGGAGCGGACCCGGAGTCGGCGTCGGCTCCGGTGAGGGCATCGGCGCCGGCACTGCGCAGGCCGCGACCAGCAGCAGCAGCGCGGCGGCCCAGCTCCCCCTCATGGTTCGAGTGTGACAAACGCGGCCTCAGGCGCTGCCGGTGACGACCTGACCCGACTTCACGTGAACGTCGATCTTGGCCAGCGGCGCCTCGGCCGGGCCGCCGAGCACCGCACCGTCGGTCAGGCTGAACTTCGACTGATGGCACGGGCAGACCAACTCCTGGCCGCTCGGCTCCACGGTGCAGCCCTTGTGGGTACAAATCGCGCTGAACGCGACCGCTTCCGAGTCCGAGTGCCGGCAGACCAGGACCTCGGCGCCGTCCGCCTTGACGAGCACGGCCTCGCCGACCTTGACCTGGTCCAGCGCCGTCAGCGTGGTGCCCTCCTTGGGCTGGCCGGACTCGCCGCCCTCCGCCGGCTGACTCGCCGGGCCGGCCGGGGTTCCGGTCTCGGGGGCCGTGGGACTGCAACCGGCCAGGACGAGTGCGCCGGCGCCGACTCCGACGATCATCTGGCGGCGGGACGGATGGGTGCTGAACTCCATGGGTCGTGCCCTTTCTCGTGGTCGAGTGGGGTCGAGGGAACAACCATCACTACGGGAGCCGACTCGCCTCGGTTCACCCGTACCGCGAAAACTTCTGGCCCAGATTGAACGCCTGCCCCGCCGGATCCGTATCCCTTCGGTAGCGAAAACGTCGGTGGGAGGTTCGAGATGAGTGAATCCGTTGCGACGCGGCGGCCGTCGGCGGCACGGTCGGTGGTCACGGCCGAGGCCACGCCCGCGCTCCAGGTGGTCCGAGGCCTGGTGGCGGCCGCGGTGCTGCTGTCGGCCGACATCCACCTGGTGCTCTACCTGGACGGGTTCTCCGACATTCCGGTGATCGGCCCACTGTTCCTGGTCAACGTGGTGGCCGGCTTGATCATCGGTGTCGCCTTGTTGATCATCCGGCACTGGTTCCTGGCCTTCGTCGCGGCCGGCTTCGGCGCCGCCACGTTCGCTGCGTACCTGATCTCGGCGACGGTCGGCCTGTTCGGCGTCCAGGAACAGAACTGGGACGCGCAGGCCGTGCTCGCCGCGGTGGCGGAGGTCGTGGCCGCGGTCGGCGGTGTCGTGCTCATGGTGGTCTGGCTACGATCCCGTACCAGAGCGAACACCGTGGGGTGACGGGTGCCGGACGGCCAGGCGGAGCTGATGCGCCGGCTGCATGATGATCATGCCGCCGCGCTCTGGTGGTACGCGCTCCGGCTGACCGGCGGCGACCGGGCCCGGGCCGAGGACGTCGTGCAGGAGACCATGCTCCGGGCCTGGCGGCACCCCGACGTGCTGGACGCCGAGTCGGCGCGATCCTGGCTGTTCACCGTGGCCAAGCGGATCGTGATCGACGAGTGGCGCACCGTACGGGCGCGCAGCGAGGTGCCGGTCGCCGAACTGCCGGGCACCGGGCGGTATGCCGTGGCCGACGACGAGGCCGAGCGGTCCATGCTGGTGTTCAGCATCGCCGAGGCCCTGGAACGGCTCTCGCCGGCACACCGCGAGGTGGTCGTCGAGTGTCACTACCGCGGCCACTCGGTCGCGGAGGCGGCGCACCGGATCGGGGTGCCGGAGGGCACGGTGAAGTCGCGGCTGCACTATGCGCTGCGAGCCCTGCGGCTCGCGCTGGAGGAGATGGGGGTGACCGAGTGATGCCACAGGACAGATTCGCGACCTACGACGCCGCGTATGTCCTCGGCGCACTCTCGCCGAAGGACCGGCAGGAGTACGAGCAGCATCTGCGGGAATGCCCGGACTGCGCGAATTCGGTTCGGGAACTGGCCGGGATGCCCGGGTTGCTCTCGCAGGTCCCGCCCTCCCTGCTGCCGACCGACGCCGAACACCCGGACCCGCCGCCGGAGGACCTGCTGCCCAAGCTGCTGGACCAGGTCCGCCGCGAACAGCTCCGGCGCCGGGTGATCACGATCGGGTCCGCCGTGCTGGCCGCTGCCGCCTGCCTGGCCCTGGTGATCATGATCATCTTCCGGCCGCCGGTCGGCGACGAGCCGACCGCCATCCCGACCGCGACCATGAGCCCGGTCAGCAACGCCCCGGTCTGGGCCACAATCGGGCTGGAGCAGGTCGACTGGGGCACCAAGGTCGACATGCACTGCATGTACGAGAAGCGGCCCGGCTACAGCAAGAGTGGCGTCTACCTGCTGGTCGTCGTCGCCAAGGACGGCACCGAGGAGCAGGTCGGAGCCTGGCGGGTGAAGCCCGGCCAGGACGCCCGCTTCCCCGCCGCCACCTCACACCCGATCAGCGAGATCGCCGCCATCGAGGTCCGTACCACCTCGAACAAGACGCTGCTCACCCTCGCGCCCTGAGCCGGATCGTCAGCGGGCCTCGGGGTCGCGGGCCAGGACGGTACGGCCGCCGTCGACCGGGACGACGGCGCCGGTGATGAAGCCGGCGTCGGGCGAGAGCAGGAAGGCGATGGTGGCGGCGACCTCCTCGGGGCGGCCGACCCGGCCGAGCGGGTGGATGGCGGCCATCTCGCGTTCGGTGGCGGCGGCGCCGTCGGGGCCGAGGTCGGCCAGGTAGCGCTCGTAGCGGGCGGTGGTGATCGAACCGAGGGCGGCGCAGTTGACCCGGATGCCGTCCCGGCCGTACTCCACGGCCAGGGCTCGGGTCAGGCCTTCGACGGCCGCCTTCGCCGTCGCGTACGGGGTCGCGCCGGGCACCGCCTGACGCGCCTGGTGTGAGGACACGTTGACGATCGCGCCCGGGGTCTCGGCGGCCCGGAACCGGCGGACGGCGGTCGTGCAGCCCACCACGGCCGGCGCCAGATTCAGCGTGATCGCGTCCAGCACGGCTTCCGGCGGGTCGGCGTGCACGGAGGCGTCCCGGAACACGGCGGCGTTGTTGACCCAGCCGGCCAGCGGCCCGGCCAGGTCGGCGGCCCGTTCGGTCACGGCCGGGTCGGCGGCGCTGCCGGTGACGACGCCGAGCCGGTCGGCCGCCGGATGATCATCGGCCCAGGCGGTGACCGCCGGCTCGAGCTCGATGATGATCACCCGGTGGCCGTCGGCGAGCAGGCGATCGACGACGGCCCGGCCGATGCCCTGGCCGCCGCCGGTCACCACGATGCCGGCCGGTTCCATGATCAGGTGCAGATGGCGCCGACGTTGGCGGACTGGACGAGCTTGGCGTACTTGGCCAGCACACCGCGCGGAGCCGGCCGCTCGACCGGCGTCCAGGCCTCGCGCCGACGCTGCAGCTCCTCGGCGGAGAGGTCCACGTCCAGGGTGCCGTTGGCGACGTCGAGGGTGATCTTGTCGCCGTTCTCGACCAGGGCGATCGGGCCGCCCTCGGTGGCCTCCGGGGCGATGTGGCCGACGCAGAGGCCGGTAGTGCCGCCGGAGAACCGGCCGTCGGTGATCAACATGACGTCCTTGCCGAGGCCGGCGCCCTTGATCGCGCCGGTGATCGCCAGCATCTCGCGCATGCCGGGGCCGCCCTTCGGACCCTCGTACCTGATCACCACGACGTCGCCCGCGGTGATCGTGCCGTCCTCCAGGGCGTCCATCGCGGCCCGTTCGCCGTCGAACACCCGCGCCGTGCCGGTGATCACCGTCGTGTCGAAGCCGGCGCTCTTGACGACCGCCCCCTCCGGCGCGAGCGACCCGCTCAGGATGGTGATGCCGCCGGTCGGGTGCATCGGGTTCGACAGCGCCCGGACGATGGTGCCGTCGACGTCCGGCGGGTTGATGTCGGCCAGGTTCTCGGCCATCGTCTTGCCGGTCACGGTCAGGCAGTCGCCGTGCAGCAGGCCCGCGTCGAGCAGGGCCCGCATCACGACCGGGACGCCGCCGACCCGGTCGACGTCGTTCATCACGTACCGGCCGAACGGCTTCAGGTCGCCCAGGTGCGGCACCTTCTTGCCGACCCGGACGAAGTCGTCCAGGCTCAGCTCGACCTCGGCCTCGTTGGCGATCGCCAGCAGGTGCAGCACCGCGTTGGTGGAACCGCCGAACGCCATCACGACGGCGATCGCGTTCTCGAAGGCCTCCTTGGTCATGATCTGCCGCGCCGTGATGCCGCGGCGGAGCAGCTCGACGACGGCCTCGCCGCTCTGGCGGGCGTACGTGTCGCGGCGGCGGGCCACCGCCGGCGGCGAGGCCGAACCGGGCAGCGACATGCCCAGCGCCTCGGCCGCGCTGGCCATGGTGTTCGCCGTGTACATGCCGCCGCAGGCGCCCTCGCCCGGGCAGATCGCCTTCTCGATCTCGGTGACCTCTTCGCGGGTGATCAGGCCGCGGACGCAGGCACCGACCGCCTCGAACGCGTCGATGATCGTCACGTCCTTGTCGCCGACCCGGCCCGGCATGATCGAACCGGCGTACAGGAAGACCGAGGACAGGTCGAGCCGCGCGGCCGCCATCAGCATGCCGGGCAGCGACTTGTCGCAGCCGGCCAGCAGCACGGAGCCGTCCATCCGCTCGGCCTCCATCACCGTCTCGACGGAGTCGGCGATGATCTCGCGGCTGACCAGCGAGTAGTGCATGCCGACGTGACCCATCGAGATGCCGTCCGACACCGAGATGGTGCCGAACTCCAGCGGATAACCGCCCGCGGCGTGGACGCCGTCCTTGACCGCCTTGGCGAGCCGGTCCAGGGACAGGTTGCAGGGGGTGATCTCGTTCCAGCTGGACGCGACGCCGACCTGCGGCTTCGCGAAGTCGTCGTCGCCCATACCGACCGCGCGGAGCATGCCGCGGGCCGCCGTGGCCTCGAGGCCGTCGGTCACCGCGCGGGAGCGCGGCTTGATGTCGGGACCGGGGGTCGTATCGGTGGTCATAGCGCCGTAATCTACGCCCCGCCGACCGCGTGCTTCCCACTGGTACGGACCGTGTTGCGGCGCACTTCCGCGACCGCGAGGGCGATGATCATGATCGTGCCGAGCACCGGTCCGAACAGCCCGACGAAGTCCTGCAGCGGCGAGTACGCGAGCTCCTTGCCCTGACCGTACGGCAGCAGGGCCAGCGCCGGGCAGGCACAGACCCAGACCACCCAGGCACCGCCGATGATCTTGGTCCAGAGCGGCAGCGGCTCCAGCGACACCGGTCGCTGCACCCGCAGCACCACCGCCACCGCGAGCGGCAGGATCCAGACGTAGTGATGGGTCCAGGACAGCGGTGAGGCCAGACAGGTGCACAGGCCGACCAGTCCGACGGCGAACGCGTACTGCCGGCGGCGCCACCACTGAGCCGCGACCGCGGTCCCGATCAGGGCGATCAGCCCGCCGATCGCGAGGCTGGCCAGGGTGATCTCGCGCGAGTCGCCGAGCACCCGGAAGAACACGCCGGACAACGCCTGGTTGCCGACATAGAGCGGGGACGCGGTCCGGGTGTCGCCGGCCAGCAGCCCGCCGAAGAACGACGCCGTCTGCGGCCAGAGGAAGATCGCGCCGATGCCGGTCAGCACGCCGAAGCTGATCATGGCGGTGATCGCCGGGCGTCGCTTCCCGATCAGGAACAGGAAGATCACGAACAGCGCCGGAGTGAGCTTGATCGCCGCGGCCAGGCCGATCAGGATGCCGCGCGGCAGCAGCCGCCGCTCCCCCGGCCGGTCCGGCAGCAGGTCCATGATCACCAGCGCCATCAGCAGGGTGTTCACCTGGCCGTACCCGAGCGTGGTCCGGATCGGCTCCACCGCGAGGACGACGACGATCCCGATCACCGCGAGCTTCCAGCCGCGCGGCACCCCGCAACGCCGCAGTACGGTCTGCTGGGCCGCCACCAGGCCGAGGGTCCAGAGCACCTGCCACATCGCGTACGGGCCGAAGGCGAGCGGGATCATCAGGATCGCCGCGATCGGCGGGTAGATGAAGTAGAGGCCCCAGCCGGGCGTCGTGGTGGCGAAGATGTCCTTGCCGGCCAGCAGATCCTTAACGGCGTAGACGTACACCTGCAGGTCGATCGTCTGCGGCTCCCAGGGGAAGTAGCTGCCGTCGAAGGAGATCACGAACGGCAAGATCACCAACGCGACGGCGAACGGCGGCAGCAGTTCCAGGGCCAGCCGGCCGAGGGTCCGGCCGGTGACCCGCCGCGTGATCGTTTCCTGGTCCTTGGTCAAGGTCATGCGGCTCCGTTGATCTGCGCCAGCACGGCGTCCAGTTCGGCCGGCTCGGCCGGCTGCGGCTTGATCAGATTGCGCAGGCCGGGCGCGTCGGCGTAGCGCGGGATCAGGTGGACGTGCAGGTGGAACACCTCCTGGCCGGCGACCGCACCGGCCGACGAGGCGACGTTCAGCCCGTCGGCGTCGAGCCGGTCCACCAGCAGCCGGGCGCAGTGGTCGATCGCCGGGCCGAGCTCGGCCATCACCGGAGCACCCTCGACGACGCTCGCCACGTGCTCGCGCGGCACCACCAGGGTGTGCCCGCGGTGCCAGGGCTGCAGGTCGAGGAAGGCGATCGCATGATCATCTTCGTACACCCGGCGGGACGGGAACTCCCCGCTGATGATCTTGCAGAAGACACAGTCCGGATCAGCCATTGATCACGTTCTCCAGTTCCTCGCCGGCGGCGTAGCGGCGCAGTTGGTTCGCCAGGAAGCGGTCCGACCGCGGCTCACCCGCGGTGCTGGCACCCCCGACGTGCGGCACGATCGTGACCCCGGGAATCCGCCAGAGCGGATGGTCCGGCGGCAGTGGCTCGGGATCGGTGACGTCGAGCGCGGCCCGGATCCGGCCGGTGCTCGTCTCGGCCACCAGGGCGTCGGTGTCGATCAGCCGGCCGCGGGCGACGTTGACCACCAGCGCATTGTCCGGCAACAGTTTCAGCGCTGCCGCGTCGATGATCCCCTCGGTCTGCGGGGTCAGCGGCGCGATCACGAACACGATGTCGGCTTCCGGCAGCAGGTCCGGCAGTCGGTCGACCGGATACACCTCCGGTTCGGTACGGGCTCGGCGGGCGACCCGGGTCACCGACGCGACCTCGAAGCCGGCCAGCCGACGCTCAATCGCCGCGCCGATCCGGCCGTAGCCGAGGATCAGCACCCGCTGGTCGGCCAGCCCGACGCCCATCCGGCCCCGCCACAGGCCCTCGGCCTGGTTGCGGGCGAACTCGTCCAGGTGCCGGCCGTTGGCCAGCGCCAGCGCGATCGCCATCTCCGACGTCGCGGTGTCGTGAATGCCGCCGCCGTTGCACAGCGTCACGCCTTCGGGGACGTGCGGCAGGACGCCCTCGTACCCGGCGTAGAGGATCTGGGCGATCTTGAGGCTCTTCATCTCCGCGGCCCGGGAGAAGGCCTCCTTGGGTGCCTTGGACAGCACGTAGAACTCGACCTCGGCGATGGAGTCCGGCCACTCCCCGTCGCCGGGGAAGCAGTCCACCTCGAGCCCGTCCGGGATGCCGCCGAGCCGGCGTTCGGCCTCGGCGAGATCCTGGAAGGGCAGCCAGACCCGACGGCTCACGAGTGTCCACCTCCGGCGCCGACGGGCGTACGTACCGGGTAGCCGGCGGCGGCGAGGGCCGCCTTCACGTCGGCGACCCGCAGCGTACCGAAGTGGAACACGCTGGCCGCGAGCACGGCGTCCGCACCGGCGTCGACGGCGGGCGGGAAGTCCTCGGCCCGGCCGGCGCCGCCGGAGGCGATCAACGGGACGTCGACCACGGCCCGTACCGCCGCGATCATGTCCAGGTCGAAGCCCGACGTGGTCCCGTCCGCGTCCATCGAGTTGAGCAGGATCTCCCCCACGCCCAGGTCGACGCCGCGGCGGGCCCACTCGATCGCGTCCAGCCCGGCGCTCTTCCGGCCGCCATGGGTGGTCACCTCGAAGCCGGACGGCTGGTCCGGCGACCGGCGGGCATCGACCGACAGCACCAGCACCTGGTTGCCGAACCGGCGGGTGATCTCGCCGATCACCTCGGGCCGGTGGATCGCCCCCGTGTTGATCGCGACCTTGTCGGCACCGGCGCGGAGCAGGGTGTCCACGTCGGCGACCGAGCTGACGCCGCCGCCGACGGTGAGCGGGATGAACACCGTCTCCGCCGTCCGCCGGACCACCTCGAGCGTCGTCTCGCGACCCTCGACCGAGGCGGAGATGTCGAGGAAGGTGAGCTCGTCGGCCCCCTCGGCGTCGTACACCGAACCCAGTTCGACCGGGTCGCCGGCGTCGCGCAGGTCGACGAAGTTCACCCCTTTGACCACGCGTCCGCCGTGGACGTCGAGGCACGGGATCACGCGCACGGCTACAGTCACGGGCCTACCCTATTCCGACCGACTGAGCGGGCTTCTCGAAGATCAGCTCCGCGCCCCCGCCAAGCAGCGCGTGCCCGGGCCGGCCGGTGTCGACGAATCCGTACCGGCGATAGAACGCGATCGCCCGCGCGTTGTCCGACCGTACGGTCAGCCGGAGGACCCCGGCCCGACGGTCTGAAGCCCAGGTCTCGACGGCTCCGACCAGCGCGGCCACCACACCCTGCCCCCGGGCCTCGGGCGAGACCCAGAACGACAACAGCTCGGCCACGTCCACCTCCTCGGCCGGCAGCCCGGTCAAAACGCCGACTGGCCGGTCGTCGTGCAGCGCGGCGACATGGTGCCAGTTGGGCCGGTCCAGCCGCTCCCGCCAGCGCTGCTCCGGCGCGTCCGCCCAGTCGGCCAGCTTCGAGCCGAAGGCGTACGGGGCGTCGCGCAGGGACGCCAGGCGCAGGTCCCGCCACAGCGTCCAGTCGTCCGGGGTCAGCACACGGAGTTCGAGCACCGGGACAGTGTCCTGAGTCTCCGTGGTCGCCGCAATCGGATTGCCTCAGCCAGCGCAAGCGCGGAGGTGGTCATCGATGCCAACCTTTGACATCGACTCGTACCTGCTCGATGTCCTGACCAAGATCGACGACTGCGGCTGGTCAGTCGTCGCCGTCGAGCCGGACATCGGCGATCCCGAACCCGGATTCGCCTACACCGTTGGCCTGACGACGGCCGGCCATCCCGAGTTGGCCATCTTCGGCCTGCCGGCCAGATTGGCGCAGAGTCTGCTCAACCAGGTTGCGGAGCGGCTGGTCGGAGGAGAGAGCATCCGCCCCGGCGACCGGCTGGAACGCGTGATCGGCAACGGACTAACCCTGACAGCGGTCGACATGACCGACCTGAGCGAGCTCGGTGTGGTCACCGCCGTCTACGGTCACGCCGACCGGGCCCTCCAACTCGTCTGGCCGGATCCGGAGGGCCGGATGCCCTGGCAACGCGGCTACTCGATGACGCCCGAGGCACAGCCACTCTTCGGCTACGGCCTGGAATGAGCGCCCCCGAACAGCGAGCGCTCCTCGCCCGGTGGGAGAAGGTGCACGGGCGGCGACCGCGGGGACTGCGGTACCAGCGGGTGCTGCGCGGTGTCTACCTGCCGGCGGACGCCGAACCGACGCTGGCCGATCGCTGTGCCGCAGCGCTCCTGATCGCCCCGGCCGACGCGGTGATCACCGGCGTCACGGCCCTGCAGCTGCACGGGATCACGGTCGGGAACACGAGTCCGATCCGGCTGGCGTCCGCAACGGCCCTGCGCCGACGCACTGCAGGAATCAGCCTGTCGCGGACCCGCACACTGCCCGAACAGTCTCGACGGGTCGCCCGGCCCGTGGCCGCCTGGGTCGACGCCTGCCGCGAACTTGATCTGGTCGAAGCCGTTGCCGCCGCGGATTGGTTGGTGCGACTCGGCCGGGCGACCGGCCCCGATCTCGTCGCCGCAGCCGACGCCGCTTCGGGCCGAGGCTGCCGTACGGCTCGGAGGGCTGCGCAACTGACCCGATCGACGGCCCGCTCCCCCAAGGAGTCCGAGCTCCGCCTGCTCCTGACGCTGGCCGGCCTCCCGGAGCCCCGCTGCAATGTGTCGGTCGGCGACGACGTACACCGGATCGCCGAGGTCGATCTGCTGTACGACGACTTTCGGGTCGCCGTCGAGTACGAGGGCGACCAGCACCGTACGGATGGATGGCAGTGGAGCGTCGACATCGAGCGGATGGAGGAACTCATCGCTGCCGGCTACGCCGTGATCAGGGTGACCGCCGCCCGGATGCGGGACCCGCGCGGCCTCGTCCACATCGTCCACGATCACCTGCGCCGCCGCGGCTACGCCGGCCCTGCACCACACTTCCCTTCAGAGTGGTCCCAACTCTTCGACCGCCGCACTCACTGAGTGGACGATAAGGGCAGCTCCGAGGCCGGCTGATTTCGCTGCCATGATCGTCCACTCGATGAAGCCCGGGAGCCCCGAAGCCGTCGGCGGAGCAGCGTGGCGCCACAGAGCCGAAGCCCGCGCCCTTCCGCACCCGGCCAACCCCCGCGAAACCTCGCTGCACCCGGGCGATTCCGCCGAGCGGCGACTCCGACGCGCCCGCCGAGTGGACGATCAGGGCAGCTTCCGAAGCGATTCCGCTGCCGTTTCCGTCCAGTCAGGGAGCTCGGTCGCTCGTTGGGGCTGGCCGGTTCAATGTGCGATGCTCGGCCGGAGTCCGAACCAGACGCGGACGAAACCGGCCCACGTGTGCACTTGCCAACGACCCGCGCGTTTGCAATAGTAAACACAGATTTGCACTCGTAAACATGGATCGCGGGGAGGACGCACAATGAGTAGGCGATCACGACTTCGGCGGATCACCGCCGCTGCCCTCGGGGGACTGATCCTGGTCACCCTGACGCTGGTCGGGATGGCTCCGGCCTCGGCCGAGGACGGCAACGGCAAGCTGCTGCTCGTCCTCGACTCGTCCGGGTCGATGAAGGAGAAGGCGGGCGACGGGAAGACCAAGATCGAGGCCGCCAAGACCGCGCTGAACAACGTCGTCGACGCGCTGCCCGACCAGGCCCAGGTCGGTATGCGGGTCTACGGCGCCACGGTGTTCGACCGCAAGGACGAGGGCGCCTGTCAGGACACCCAGCTGGTGGTGCCGATCGGCACCGGGAACCAGGCCAAGCTGAAGGCGGCGATCGGGAAGTACAAGCCGTACGGCGAGACGCCGATCGCGTACTCGCTGGAGCAGGCGGCGAAGGACCTCGGCACCGAGGGGCAGCGGACCATTCTGCTGGTCTCCGACGGCGAGGAGACCTGCGTACCGGATCCGTGCCCGGTCGCCCAGAAGATCGCCGACGCGGGGATCGACCTGAAGATCGACGTGGTCGGGTTCAACGTCTCCGGCAAGGCCGAGCGGCAGCTGCGCTGCGTCGCCGACAAGGGCAACGGCGACTACTACGACGCCGACGACACCGAGGAGCTCGAGGAGAGCCTGAGCCGGCTGTCCACCCGGGCCTTCCGCCCGTTCCGGCTCGGCGGAACCCCGATCACCGGCAGCGACGAGCCGGCCACGGCGCCGGACCTCGGGCCGGGCTCCTGGCTCGACAAGCTGCCGACCGAGGCGGAGGCGGTCAAGTACTACCGCCTGAAGCGGACCAAGGCGCAGTCGACGTTCTGGATCGGCGCCAGCCTGCAGGCGCCCTCCTCGCGGACCCAGCTCGCCATGAAGCTCGTACTCCCCGAGGACCTGGACGAGACCTGCGGCTGGGCCTACCCGTCGGCCTTGGGCGGCAAGCATTCCCGGATGCTGCTGAGCGGCGTCGTCAGCAGTCACTCCAAGGACAAGGACTGCCTCGCGGCGACGGAGTTCCTGCTCCACGTGGGATTCACGGATTTCTCGGACAGTCTGGCCGGGCAGAAATTCCAGCTCCGGGTGTACGAGGAGCCGCCGGTGTCGACCCGGGTCGGGCTGCCGGCCGAGGTGGACGACCCGCACTGGCAGTCGATGGCGCCGCGCAACCCGAAGACGATTCAGCCGGGCAGTTCGTTCGCCGATGCCCCGACGATCACCTCGGGGACGTACAAGGTCGACGTGATGCCGGGCGAGATCCAGACGTTCAAGGTGAAGGCGGACTGGGGCCAGCGGATTCAGGTGCTCGGCCAGATCGCGAAGCTGGCCAAGGCCGACGAGTGGGTGGCCCGCGGTGCCCGGCGCTACTCGGTGGGCGTGCTGTCCCCGTACGGCGGCCCGGCGAAGGCGATCTTCGGCAAGGGCGAGCCGGCCGGCTACCAGTCCATCGTCTCCCGTCAGGGCAACGAGGTGGCGGTGCAGACCAAGGAGGTCCGCTGGGCCAACCGGGACGGCTCCGGCGACGAGCAGAACAACGCGCTGGCCGGCGAGTTCTACGTGACCATCCAGCTCGATCGAGAGGCCGAGGACGAACCCGCCTTCGCGCTCCCGATGACGCTGACCGTCGGCGTCATCGGAACGCCGAACGGCGCCCCGCAGTACGCCAACGACGCTCCCCCGCCCGCTGAGACGCCGAGTCCGTCGGCGACCCCGTCGAGCGAGCCGCCGGCCAGCGAGTCGCCCGAACCGCCGGCCTCTCAGCCAGCCTCGAACCCGCCGGCCAGTGGCAACGGCCAGCCCGGCGACGGTGGCTCAGGCGAGGGTACGGAGAACGACGGCCGGACCGGACCGCCGGCCGGGTTGACGGCGGCGCTGGTCACCGGGGCCGTGGTCCTGGTCGGCGGCGGCACCGGCCTGCTGGTCTGGCTGCGCCGCCACTGACCGCACCACGTCGGCCCTTCGACAGGCTCAGGGGACGTTGGAGCCGGTGATCCGGGCGAAGTGGCGCAGCGCGTCGTCGGTGCGGGACACCCCATAGGCGAGGAGCAGGTCCGCGACCGCGGGATGGCGGTCGCGGACCTCCGCAGCGACGGCCGCATATTCGTCGGCTCCGGCGGCCAGCCGGAACACCTCCTGCACCTGGCGGACCGTGTTCCGCGACACCGATCGGGTACGGGCCGTGAGCACATCGCCGGAGCGGTCCTCGGTGACCTGGGCCATCGCCTCGACGGGTGTGAGCCGGCCCAGCTCGACGTCGGCGACGGCCTCGTGCAGCAGCCGCAGCCGCTCCCCACTGGCCGGGTTGGCCAGCTTGACCCGGTGCCCGTTGATCAACTGGGACAGCATCGGCGCCGAGACCCCGAGCAGCTCGGCCAGCTTGCCCTGACTCAGCCCGAGCGCCGCGCAGTAGCGCCCGACCAGTCGCTGCAGCGTGTCGCCGTACAGCCTCGTCTGTTCCGCGCGGGCCCGCTCGACCTCGTCCGGTGCCGCCATCGAACCGACCTCCGTTTGCATGAGTTAACGGACTCCAGGGTACGAGAACAGCGGCGGTCAGGTCAGCAGCAACACCAGCGCGACGATCAGGCAGACCGCGCCGAGCCCGACCGCGGCGATCGCGATCCCGGTCAGCCGGCGCCGCCGCTCCGGGGCCAGCGCCGGCCGCGGCCCGGCCGCCACCTGCCCCGACGCCGGAGCGTACGGGAGGACCGGATCGGGCTTGGTCGACGGCTGCTCCGGCGCTTGCTGCGGCGGCGACACCGGTCCCGGCGCGCTGGCGGCCGAGACGGCCGAAACGGCGGCGGGCTGCGGCCGGGGCCGGGTCGCCGGCCCGTCCGGGAGCCAGCCGGCCGGCAGCGGCGGCAGGTGGTCGAAGACCTCGATCTCGGCGCCGGGGTCGCCCCACCACCGGATCGTGGCGAGCTCGGCCCGGGCCTGCTCGGCCGAGCCGATCCGTTCGGCCGGGTGGGGCGCCAGCAGCCGACCCAGCAGCGGGCCGAGCGGGCTGGCCTGCAGCTCGGCCGGGATCTCAGGGCGGGGCCCCGGCTTCACGCCGGTGAGCAGTTCGAGGGTGACCAGGCCGGCGGCGTAGAGGTCCTGCCGCGGATCCGGATCGGCGCCGTACGCGGCCTCCGGGGACAGATAGCCCGGAGTGCCGATCACCTCGCCGACCCGGGTCAGCCGCGGGTCGTCGACGGCCGCCGCGATGCCGAAGTCGGTCAGCCGGAGCACCGGCCGGTCCCGCCCGGTCGCCTCCAGCAGCAGGTTGCTCGGCTTCACGTCCCGGTGCACCAGGCCGACCGCGTGCACGGCGGCCAGGGCCTGCAGCAGCTGGTCCAGCAGGGTGATCGCCCAGAGCGGCGGCAGCCGGCCGTAGTCCTTGATCAACAACGCCGCGGTGCCGCCCCGGACCAACGGCATGGTGAACAGCACCCGGTCGTCCTCGCCGACCCAGCCCAGCGGCGTGATCACGTGCTCATGATCGATCCGCCAGGAGGTCTCCCGGACGAACCGGAGCAGCGACGCACTGTCGGACTGCTTCAGCACCTTCGCCGCCCGGTACGCCGACTCGCGCAGATCCCAGGCACGCCAGACCGTCCCCATGCCGCCCTCGTCCAGCAGATCGACGAGTTCGTACCGGCCGGCGAAAACCTCTCCCATCCCGCCATCCTCGCCGATCGACGTCGCGGATCGCCACCGGGGCACCGGTCCCGCCGACCTTGGGAAATCGGCTTCGCCGCGGCGGCCGCGCAGGTAGGGTCGGCAGCATGCCCGCGCTCGATCAGACCTTCACCGACCTGCCCCTCCGCGCGGTCGCCGACGCGGCCCTGAGCAGGGCCCGGGACCTCGGCGCCGAACATGCCGACGTCCGGATCGAACGGATCAAACAGAGCCTCCGCAACTACCGCGACAGCAAGATCGAGACCGCGGTGGACGACGAGACGCTGGGCCTCGCGGTCCGGGTGGTGCACCAGGGCACCTGGGGATTCGCGGCCGGCATCGTCCTCGGTACGGACGCGGCCGCCGGCCTGGCCGAGCAGGCCGTCCGGACGGCCCAGGTGTCCCGCCCGCTGACCACCGAGCGGGTCGAGCTGGCGCCGGAACCGGTCTACGCCGACGCGACCTGGGTTTCGGCGTACGAGCTCGATCCGTTCCAGGTGGCCGATGCCGAGAAGGACGGCCGGATGATCGAACTGAGCGACCGACTGCTCGCCGCGGACGGCGTGAACCACGCCGAGGCCCAGCTCTGGTACGTGCTGGAGAACAAGTTCTACGCCGATCTGGCCGGCACCACGACCATCCAGCAGCGGGTCCGGCTGCAGCCCGAGCTGACCGCGATCAGCGTCGGTGATCATGGTTTCGCGTCGATGCGCACGCTGGCCGCGCCGACCGGCCGCGGCTGGGAGTATCTGACCGGCACCGGCTGGGACTTCGACGCCGAGGTGGCCGAGTTGCCGGAGCTGCTGGCCGCGCACGCGAAGGCGCCGTCGGTCCAGGCGGGCCGCTACGACCTGGTGATCGACCCGACCAACCTCTACCTGACCATCCACGAGTCGATCGGGCACGCCACCGAGCTGGACCGGGCGCTCGGCTACGAGGCCGCCTATGCCGGCACGTCGTTCGCGACCGTTGATCAACTCGGCACGCTGCACTACGGCAGCGAAGTCATGAACGTGACCGGCGACCGCGAAGTCGATCATGGTCTGGCCACCGTCGGGTACGACGACGAGGGCGTGGCCGGGCAGACGTTCCCGATCATCACCGAGGGCACCCTGGTCGGCTACCAACTGAATCGGCAGATGGCCGCCGCCCGCGGGCTTCGCTCCAACGGCTGCTCGTTCGCCGACTCCCCCGGCCACATCCCGATGCAGCGGATGCCGAACGTGTCGCTGCAGCCGGCCGAGAACGGCCCGAGCACCGACGAGTTGATCGGCCGGGTCGACCGCGGCATCTACATCGTCGGCGACAAGTCCTGGTCGATCGACATGCAGCGCTACAACTTCCAGTTCACCGGGCAGCGCTTCTACGCGATCGAGAACGGCAAGATCACGCACCAGCTGCGCGACGTGGCGTACCAGGCGACGACGACCGACTTCTGGCGCTCGATGGAGGCGGTCGGAGGGCCGCAGACGTACTACCTGGGCGGAGCCTTCAACTGCGGCAAGGGACAGCCCGGCCAGATCGCGCCGGTGTCGCACGGCTGCCCGTCGGCGCTGTTCCGCCAGGTCAACATCCTGAACACCGTGTCCGAGGGGGGCCAGTGATGGCAGCGATGGAATCCGGGACCAAGACGTCCGCCCAGCAGTTGATCACCGACGCCCTGGCGGCCGCCACGCTGCCGGTGACGGTGCTGGTCCGCGAGACGTACCAGGCGAACCTGCGCTGGGCCAACAACCAGCTCACCACCAACGGCCAGATGCACGGCCGGGACCTCACCGTGATCAGCTTCGCCGAGGTCACCGGCGGCACGGCGGCCGGCGTGATCAGCCGGCAGGCCGGAGATGATCATGACGTGGCCGGTCAGGTGGCCGCCGCCGAACGGTCGGCCCGGGCCTCCGCCGCCGCCGATGACGCCGCCGAGCCGCTGCCCGCCGGTGAGCCGGACGCCGACTTCGACGAGCCGCCGGCCGGCACCGACATCGACGTGTTCACCGCGGTCGCGCCCGCGCTCGGCGACGCGTTCCGGCAGGCCGGCGACGAAGGCCGGCTGCTGTTCGGGTTCGCCGAGCACATCGTTACCACCAGCTATCTCGCCACCGGCGACGGCCTGCGCCGCCGGTCGGTGCAGCAGAGCGGCCGGCTCGAATTGAACGCGAAGACGGCCGACCTGACCGCGTCCGCCTGGATCGGGGCGGCGACGGCCGACTTCAGCGACCTCGACGTCCCCGGGCTGGTGGCCGAGGTGAACCAGCGGCTCGGTTGGCACGCCAACCCGGTCGACCTGCCGCCCGGCCGGTACGAGACGATCCTGCCGCCCGGCGCGATCGCCGACCTGATGATCTACGCCTACTGGACCGCCGGCGCGAGGGCCGCCGAGGAGGGCCGGAACGTCTACTCCAACAAGCAAGGCGGCACCAGGATCGGGCAGCGGCTGAGCGAGTTGCCGATCACGCTCGCCTCCGACCCGGCCGCGCCGGGCATCGAGTGCGACCCGTTCGTGATCACCGGCAGGTCCGGTGAGAACAGCTCGGTGTTCGACAACGGGATGCCCTTGTCCCGTACCGAATGGGTCAAGGACGGCGTCCTCAACGAGCTGATCCGGACCCGGGCGTGGGCGGCCAGATCGGCCTCCGGGCGGCCGGCCGTCGCCGAGATCGACAACTTGATCATGGACGGCGGCGGCACCGCGACGATCGAGGAGATGATCGCGGGCACCGAGCGTGGGCTGCTGTTGACCTGCCTCTGGTACATCCGCGAGGTCGACCCGCAGACCCTGCTGCTGACCGGGCTGACCCGCGACGGCGTCTACCTGATCGAGAACGGCAAGATCACCGGCGCCGTGAACAACTTCCGGTTCAACGAGTCCCCGGTCGACCTGCTGTCCCGGATCACCGAGGTCGGCCGGTCGGAGAAGACACTCTGCCGCGAGTGGAACGACTGGTTCACCCGGACGGTCATGCCTCCGGTCCGAGTGCCGGACTTCAACATGTCGACGGTCAGCCAGGCCCGTTGACGAACACAACCTCAACCCCAGCCGCGACTGTTCCTCGCCCGCGCGACCGTTGCAACGGTCGCGGATGAGTGGAGCGGTCGCGGATACACGTGCCGCGAGCCAGGAAGGCCCGGTGAGGACGTCGGTCCATCACGTCGAGCTCTGGGTGACCGACCTGGCCCGGGCCGAGCCGGAATGGGCCTGGCTGTTCGGCGAACTGGGCTGGTCGTTGCACCAGAACTGGCAGGACGGGCGGTCCTGGCGGGCCGCCGACGGCGCGTACGTCGTCGTCGAGCAGTCCCCGGACGTGTTGCCCGGACCGCACCGCCGGACCGCGGCCGGGCTGAATCACCTTGCGCTCAACGCTTCCCGGGCGACGGTGGACCGGATCGCCGACGAGGGCGTACGGCACGGCTGGACGCTGCTGTTCCCGGACCGGCACCCGTACGCCGGCGGGCCGGAGCACTACGCCGCGTACCTGATCAACAGCGACGGCTTCGAAATCGAGTTGGTGGCGCCGCGCCCGACCGGTTAGCGTTGCGGCCGTGACGACTCCGGAGGCAGACAGGACCGGGGCTGCCGGTCATCCGTCAGCCCCGTGATCACTTGAACTTGATCAACTGATCGTCGCTGACCGCGGTGACCGAGACGACCCCTCGTCCCTCTCACCTCGGAGTTTCTCGTCATGCCCTTCCCGCTCTATCTGCTCGCCCTGGCCGTGTTCGCCATGGGCACCTCGGAATTCATGCTGGCCGGTCTGGTGCCGGCGCTGGCGACCGACCTCGCCGTCCCGGTCGGTACGGCCGGGCTGCTGACCTCGGCCTTCGCGATCGGCATGGTCGTCGGCGCCCCGCTGATGGTCGTCTTCGCCCGGCGTTGGCCGCGCCGAGCCGCCCTGGCTGGCTTCCTGATCTTGTTCCTGGTGGCCCACGTCGCCGGAGCGCTCACCGACAGCTTCGCCGTGCTGTTCGCGACCCGCATGATCGCCGCCGTGACCAACGCCGGCTTCCTCGCCGTCGCGCTGAGTGTCGCCGTCGCCCTGGTGCCGGCCGACCGCAAGGGCCGTGCGTTGTCGATCTTGCTCGCCGGTACGACCCTCGCCACCATCGCCGGCGTGCCCGGCGGCGCCCTGCTCGGCACCGGCCTCGGCTGGCGGGCGACGTTCTGGGCGATCGCCGTGCTGTGCGTGCCGGCCGTGCTCGGCGTCCTGGCCGTACGGCTGCCCGACCCGGACCGGCAGTCGGTCGACCTCGGCCGGGAGCTGGGTGAACTGCGCCGGCCGAAGTTGATCATGATCCTGCTGGTCGGCGCGCTGGTCAACGCGGCGACGTTCGGCGTGTTCACATTCCTGGCGCCGGTGGTCACCGACCTGGCCGGACTGGCCCCGGTCTGGGTGCCGGTGACGCTGATGATCTTCGGCCTCGGGTCCTTCGCCGGCGTGACGATCGCCGGCCGGCTGGCCGACCGACGGCCCTGGCTGGTGATCATGACCGGCGGCCCGGTGCTGCTGGCCGGCTGGGTCGCGTTGGCGCTCGGCGCCGCGCATCCGGCCGTGCTGATCATCCTCGTGCTGCTGCTCGGCACCCTGTCGTTCGGCGTCGGCAGCACCCTGATCGCACGAGCGCTCTACGCGGCGTCCGGGGCACCCACGATGGCCGGCGCGTACGCGACCGCGGCACTCAACGTGGGCGCCGCGCTCGGCCCGGCGGTCGCCGGGCTGTCCCTCGACACCGGCCTCGGGCTGCAGGGCCCGGCATGGATCGCCGGGGCGCTGGTCGCGGTCGCGCTGATCATGTGCGTCGCCGTCCAGCGCGCACTGCGCTGACGACGCCCGTGAGATCATCGAAAGCAACGATCATGGAGGTGACCCGATGGCCCAGATGCTCGTACGCAACCTCGACGATGACCCGGTCGGAGATCTGCTCGCGCGGCTCGGTTCGTCCGAGTCGCGCGAGGAGCCCGTCATCCCCGAGGATCCTGCTGATCACTCCGCAGCCGACTTCGGATGAGTCTCGCCTCCGATGATGCGGTGCCGGTCATCGACTTCATGCGCACGGTCTCGGCGCGGAGCCTCATCACCACCGTGACTCGCTCCGAGCTCTACTTCGGCGCTTGGCGCCTCGACGAAGGGACGTCCGAAGAGACATCGATCACCATGCCGCCGTAGCCCTGGGATGGCTACTCGGAAGGAATGATGTCGATGACCTCCCCGTTCAGGTGGGCGATCAGCCGGCCACCGTTGCCGGCCTTGCCCGACAGCAGGACCTTG
This sequence comes from Microlunatus parietis, assembly GCF_013407955.1. GTDB lineage: Bacteria > Actinomycetota > Actinomycetes > Propionibacteriales > Propionibacteriaceae > Microlunatus > Microlunatus parietis. Next base: position 916,623 of record NZ_JACCBU010000001.1, read on the forward strand.
ATCACCCGGGTGCCGTAGAAGGGGTCGTACTCGACCCACACCTCGCGGCTGGTCGACTTGTCCGTCTTCAGGTTCTTGCCGGCCCGGCTCAGCAGCTTGGGCAGGACATCCCAGTCGATCTCGGACACGTCGACCGTCCTGGCGTCCGGTTCTCCGGGGCCCGACTGCCACAGCTCGGCGGTGCCGTCCCGATACAGGTAGGTGTCGACCGATTCCGGATCGCCGTCGACCGGGACACTGGCCAGAGCGGAGTCCTCGTACACGATGAAATGGTTGAACTCCGTCGTGCCGGCGGCCTCCTCGAGGACCTTGATCAACTCCTCCATGCCGTCCTCGGTGTGCAGGTTCACCGGTTCGGGGACCTCGGTCGACGTCGTCGGTTCCGTACCGCCGGACGGTTGGCCCGCGAGCGCCGCCTGGAACCGCGGTACCAGCACGAACCCGGCCGAGGCAGCACCGGCGATCAGCGCCAGCACCAACGTCCCGATGACCGCCCAGGCGACGGCGCGCGGCCGGCGTCTTCTCTGCCGCGGCGGCGGCTCGACGGTCAGGCGCTGGGTGGTCGCGGAACTCGAGACGGCGGCGCTGTCCGCGGGATGACCGGACAGCGACGGTTCGGCGGGCGAGCCCCCGCTCGCTACCGCCGGGCCCGGGGAGCCGGCAGACGACGCCACGAGCCCGGGCCCGCTGGACTCGGGCGCGCCGGGCTCGTTGGGGAGGAGAGCGCGGGCCAGCAGCGGGTCCAGCTGCTCCGCGGTCGCCCGGTGAGCCGGATCGGCGACCAGCACCGCTTCCAGCGCCGGCCCCAGAGCCCCGGCCCGGGTCGCCGCCGGAACGACCCCGGACATCACGGCGGCCAGGGTCTCCACCGCGGTGGACCGCCGCAACGGGTGGACGCCCTCGACGGCCACGTACAGGAGCATCCCCAAGGACCACAGGTCGGAGGCCGGGTTGCCCTCCTTGCCGTGCAACCGCTCGGGGGCGATGTAGGCCGGCGACCCGGTCAGCTCACCGGTCATGGTCAGCCGCGACGTGTCGGCCAGATCGGCGATACCGAAGTCGGTCAGCACCGGACGGCCGTCCGGCCGCAGCAACACGTTCGCCGGCTTCACATCTCGGTGGCAGATCCCGGCGGCATGCGCCGCCCGCAGCGCCCCGAGCAGCCCGCGGCCCATCGCAGCCACCTCGGCGGGCGCCATCGGACCCGCGGCCAGTCTGTCGTCCAGGGTGCCGCCGCGGACCAGTTCCATCACCAGCCACGGATGCAACTCACCGGGCACGTCGACGATGTTGTGAATCGCGACGACGTGCGGGTGATCGATCCGGGCCAGCGCCTGCGCCTCGCGCAGCACCCGGGTCCGCAGCATCTGCGCGAAATCCGGATCGGCCAGCAGCCCTGGGTCGGCCGGCCTGACCTCCTTCAGCGCCACCTCGCGCTGCAGGACCTCGTCCAGAGCACGCCAAACCGCGCCCATCGCGCCCGAACCGAGGCGCTCGATCAGTCGGAACCGGTTGTCGATCAGATCACCGGGCCCGCGCTCCTGTGTCACCCGGCTCAGCCTACGGGAGCGCGGGACGCGGAGCCCCGCGGAACACGTCCCGGGAGCCTCCGTGCCTCCGGACGGGCTACTGGGCCGGATTGACCTCGATCACCGTGCCGTCCAGGTCGGCCGTGAGATAGCCGCCGCCGTACTTGTCGGTGAGGTAGACCATGATCACCGGTTCACCGTCGGTGAAGATGCCCGTGCCGTCCAAGATCAGATAGCGGTTCTCCGGCTTCTTCAGATTCAGGCGATTGTTGGCCTGCTTCATCAGGGACGGCAGGATGCTCCAGTCGATCCGCGCCGCATCGACCGCCTTGACCTCCCGGCCGGCATTGGACGAGGTCGACTGCTCGGCGACGCCGTCGCGATAGCTGTACCGGTCGATGGCACCCTTGCGTCCCTTCACGGGTACGTCGGCGACCGCGTAGTCCGGATAGACGACGACCCGGCTGAACCTCGTGGTGCCGGCCTTCTTCTTGAGCGCCCGGATCGCTTGCTCCATGCCCTTCTCGGTGTGCAGCGATACGGTCTTCGCGGCCTCGGGTGAATCACGGGGCGTCGGCTTCGCAGCTTCCTTCGTAGGCCTGTCCGCAGGCGGGTCCACCGGCTCGTCGTCGGCCGACGGGGACCACTCGGGGCGCTGCTCGGCCGACAGCGCCTGCTGCCGGAACCACGGCACCACGGCGTTGCCGATCAGCGCGGCACCCGCGATCAGTGCCAGGATCAGGGCGCCGATGGCGACGCTGACCCCGACGCCGGACCGGCGCTTCGTCGAAGCCGGCTCCTTGGGCGGCACCTGGGGCCAGAGCTGGTTCGTCGCCGAACCCTGACCGCCCCCGGGCAGGGACTGGACGGCGGGTGAGCCGGCGCTGGCGGCCACCGGGTACGGGGAGCCGGCCGACGTCGGGTACGGCAGCGGAGAGGCAACGACCAGGCCGGCGGGCGGCAGCTGGAGGGCCCGGACCAGCAGCGCGTCGAGCTGCTCGGCGTTCGCCCGGCGGGCCGGATCGGCGACCAGCACCGCGCGCAACGCCGGATCGAGCGCCCCGGCCCGGGTCGCGGCCGGGACCACGCCGGACATCACCGCGGCCAGAGTGGCGGCCGCCGTCGCCCGGCGCAGCGGGTGGTTCCCCTCGACGGCCACGTACAGCAGCATGCCGAGCGACCACAGGTCCGAGGCCGGATTGCCCTCGCTGCCGTACAGGCGCTCCGGGGCGATGTAGGCCGGCGACCCGGTCAGCCCGCCGGTCATCGTCAGCCGGGACGTGTCGGCGAGGTCGGCGATGCCGAAGTCGGTCAGCACCGGGCTGCCGTCCGGCCGGAGCAGCACGTTCGCCGGCTTGACGTCGCGATGGCAGATCCCGGCGGCGTGCGCGGCTCGCAGCGCGCCGAGCAGCCCGCGGCCCAGCTCGGCCACCTCGTCCGGCCGCAGCGGGCCGCAGGCGAGCCTGTCCTCCAACGTGCCGCCGCGAACGAGTTCCATGACCAGCCACGGGTGGACCTCGCCGGGCAGGTCGACGATGTGGTGGATCGTGACGACGTGCGGGTGGTCGATCCGGGCCAGTGCCTGGGCCTCTCGGAGCACCCGGGTCCGCAGCATCTCGGCGAACTCGGGATCGGTGGCCAGCCCCGGGTCGGCCGGCTTGACCTCCTTCAGCGCCACCTCGCGCTGCAGCACCTCGTCGAGCGCCCGCCAGACCGCCCCCATCGCACCCGAACCGAGGCGCTCGATCAGTCGGAACCGGCCGTCGATCAGATCACCGGGCCCCCGCTCCTGTGTCACGGAGTCAGCCTACGGGAGCAGGGTCGGGCCAAGGGGTCAGACGTCGTCCGAATCGTCCGGTACGAAATCGACGACGCCCCGCCGCATCGAGGTGACGATCGTCCGGGCCGTGTTCCGCAGCTCGCCGGGCCCGGCGGCGTGGCCGACCTGGTCGGCGAAGTCGATCACCTGGCGGACCCAGCGGACGAAGTCGCCCGCGGTCAGGCCGGAGTCGGTGAGCACCGCCGACAAGGGCCGGCCGGCGGCCCAGGCGAAGGCGGCCTGGCTGAAGCCGATGTCCGGCTCCGGCCCGGGCTCGAGCCGGGCGTCCCGCTCGACCAGGGACACCTCGCGCCAGATCCGCCGCAGCTGGGTCATCGCCGCGTCGGTCCGACTGTCCGGCATCCGCGGCCGGCGTATCCCGTCATCGCTGCGCCGGGCCTCGAACACCAGCGACGCCAGCACGGCGGCGAGTTGCGGATGGCTCAGCCCGTCGAAGACGCCGGCCCGAATGCACTCGGCGGCGACCAGGTCCAGCTCGCTGTAGATCCGGGCCAGCATCCGGCCCTCGTCGGTGACCTCGTCGCCGTCGGCCAGATAGCCGAGCGACTGCAGCACGGTGCAGATCCGGTCGAACCGGTTCGCGATCGTGTTGGTCCGCGACGCCATCCGCCGCTCGGTCTGGGCCACCTCGCGTTCCAGCCGGAGGGCGCGCTCGGACCAGCGGGCGTGCGCCTCCCGGTCCGGGCACTCGTGGCACGGATGGTTCCGCAACCGCTCCCGCAGCTCGGCGATCCGCTCGGTGAGCTCCGGGTCGGCCGGCACCCGGTGCCGCTGCGGATCAAGATCGACTCCGGCCAGCTTGGATCGCAGCGCGGCGGCGAGGTTGCGCCGGGACGCCGGTTCCCGCGGGTCGAACCGCTTGTTGATCTTCATCCGGCTGACCGCCTTCACCGGGGTCGGGAAGTCGACCAGGCTGAGCCGTCGTACCTGCCGGTCCTCGGTCAGCACTAGCGGCCGCGGATCCGAGGAACCCTTGCGGTCCCTGGTGCCCGGGTCGATGATCACGGCCCAGCCCTGGCTCCGCCCCTGCGGCACCCGGATCACGTCGCCGGGCTGCAAGATCAACAACGACTCCAGCGCCTCGGCCCGGCGGTCGGACTTGCGGCTGCGGGCCAGTTCGGCTTCCGTCGCCGAGATCTCGGCGCGCAGCTTCGCGTACTCGGCGAAGTCGCCGCGCTCGCACTCGGCCGCCTCCCAGTAGCCGGCGACGGCCTCGCTGTTCTTGGCGAGGGTACGGGCCCAGCCGACCACCGACCGGTCCGACTGGAACTGCGCGAACGACTGCTCCAGCAGGGTTCTGGCCCGCTCCCGGCCGACGGTGCCGACCAGGTTCACCGCCATGTTGTACGTGGGCGCGAAGGACGACTTCAGCGGGTACGTCCGCCGCGAGGCCAGCCCGGCCAGTGCCCGCGGGTCGAGGCCCGGCTGCCACAGCACGACGGCGTGACCCTCGATGTCGATGCCGCGCCGGCCGGCCCGTCCGGTCAGCTGGGTGTATTCGCCGGGCGTGATGTCGGCGTGCGATTCGCCGTTGTACTTGACCAGCTTCTCCAGCACCACGCTGCGGGCCGGCATGTTGATCCCGAGCGCCAGCGTCTCGGTCGCGAACACGACCTTGATCAACCCGCGGACGAACGCCTCCTCCACGCATTCCTTGTAGGCGGGCAGCATCCCGGCGTGATGGGCCGCGATCCCCCGCTCCAGCGCCTCGGCGAACCGACCATGATCAAGAGCGCGCAGATCGGCGCCGCTGAGACCTGACACGTGCCGTTCGATGATCAGCGAGATATCCCGGCGCTCCTCCGGCGAGGTGAGCTTGATGCCCGACGCCAGCAGCTGCCCGACCGCCGCGTCGCAGCCGACCCGGGAGAAGATGAACACGATCGCCGGCAGCAGGGCCTCGGCGTCCAGCCGCTCCACCAGGTCCGGCCGGCTCGGCACCATCGATCGGGACGGCCGTCCGGCGCCACCGTCGGCGAACCGCTTGTGCGCGGCGCCGCCGTACCGCCCGCTGCCGTACGCGACGGTGCGTTTGCCCTTCCCGGTCCGGCCGCGCGGCCGCCGCGAGTCGTCCCGGACCCGGCGGCCCTCGTCCCGGGCGATCTTGATCAACTCCGGGTTCACCTCGGCCTTGCCGGGCTGCGGCGTCGCCTGCGCGGTCGGCGCCACGTCGGCGAAAAGATCATGGATCCGCTTGCCCACCATGACGTGCTGGAACAGCGGCACCGGCCGCCGCTCGGACACCACGACGGCGACGTCGCCGCGCACCTCGGTCAGCCACTCGCCGAATTCCTCGGCGTTGCTCACGGTCGCCGACAGGGCGATCAGCTGGATCGACTCGGCCAGCCCGATGATCACTTCCTCCCAGACCGCGCCGCGGAACCGGTCGGCCAGGTAGTGCACCTCGTCCATCACCACGTAGCCGAGGTTGGCCAGCGTCGCGGACCGGGCGTAGATCATGTTGCGCAGCACCTCGGTGGTCATCACGACCACCGGCGCCTCGGAGTTGATCGAGGTGTCGCCGGTCAGCAGGCCGACCGACGCGGCGCCGTGGGCGCGCACCAGGTCGGCGTACTTCTGGTTGGACAGCGCCTTGATCGGCGTGGTGTAGAAGCACTTCCGACCACTCCGCAACGCCAGGAAGACCGCGAACTCGCCGACGATCGTCTTGCCGGCCCCGGTCGGCGCCGCGACCAGCACGCCGGATCCGCTCTCGACATGGGCGCACGCCTCGCGCTGGTAGTCGTCCAGCTCGAAGCCGTAGCCGCCCGCGAACTCCGCCAGCTGCGGGCTCAGCTGCCGTTGCCGGAACCTGGCGTACGCCGCGGCCGGATCTGAACTCGCCTGCTCCATGTCGTCGCCCACCGTACCAAGGCGGACCGATACCGGCGGCCGTTGAGCCAGCGGCCGATCCAGGTGGACCGGACCAGCAGGTCGTACGTGAGCAGCAGGACCGCCGTGCAGCCGGTGAACGCGATCAGCAGCTTGACCGGGATCGGCCAGGTCAGATCGCGCAGCCCGAGCTCGATCAGCACCAGCAGCGGCAGGTGCAGCAGATACATCCAGTAGGACGCGTCGGCCAGGTAGCGGATGGCCGGCCGCTCCCGCCGCAGCGTCCGTACCGCGAGCCCGAGCAGGCCGAACGTCCAGGCCCAGCCGGCCAGCGCGGCCACCGCCGACGCGGCCGGGCCCGGCAACCAGTCCGGACCGAACCACCCGACCACCGACAGCACCGCGGCGAGCACCAGCAGGACCGGCCAGCGCCCGCCCACCCGCGGCAGCGCGTCGGACCGGGCCTGCAGGAACCAGCCGGTCAGGAACGCGCCCAGGTAGGCGACCGACGCGCCCGGCACCGGGACGATCGTCGGCGGCTCCTGGATGCCGAGGTCGCCCAGGCCGCCCTGCAGCAACAGCCCCGCGAGGTACGGCAGCGCCGCGATCCCGACTCCGGCCGGGGAGGCGAGCACCGAGCCGATCCGGCCCGCGAGCCGGCCGGAACGCTCCCGGCCCAGCACCCGGACCAGGACGGCCCGGCCGGCGACCGTGACCAGCACCAGCTGCAGCAGGGTGACCAGGAACCAGAGGTGGCCCGGCATCAGCACCGCCAGCGGCCCGGGCACGTCCGGTGCGGCCTGGGTCGTCGTGGAGGTGTCCAGGGTCCCTGCCGCGATGGCGATCAGGGCGAGTGACCCGACCGCGAGCGGCCAGAACGCCACCGCCGGCAGGCCGATCCGCAGCGCCCGGTCTCGGACGTAGGCTCCAGGCCCGCGCCGCTGCAGCACCATCCGGCCGAAGTAGCCGGCCAGCGTCATGAACAGCACCATCCGGAACAGGTGGATCAGGTAGACCACGGCCAGCGCGGCCTCGCTCCGGTAGCGGTCGACCACGAGCCAGCCGCCGTCGGGCAGGAACGGGATCAGCCCGTGCAGCACGATGCCCAGCAGCAGCGCCCCGGCCCGCAGCGCATCCAGGCCGTGCAGTCTCGTCGTGGTCGAGGGTGTCGAGGCGATGGATTCGGGGGAGGTCGTCGTCACCCCATCGACGCTAGGCAGCGGCTGCCGTAGTCACATCGGCCATCGGATTCATCCCGCCTGCAACCTTCGATGGAGACGCGCCCTGAGCCTTGTGGTTATGATCATGCTGTCGCGGTGACTGGCGTACCCGGGAGTGAACCCGGAGGGAGCCGCGAAGACGTAACCCCAAACGCGATGCCGCCCGCCTGGGCATCCGGTCTCGACGACCGGAAGGACCCTGGCATGACACTGACGGCAACCACTGATCTTGAGGTCGCGGAGCTTCTCCGCGCCGAGGAAGAATTCCAGGCGAGCACGCTGCGCCTCATCCCCAGCGAGAACTACGTCTCCCCCGCCGTGCTCGCCGCATCCGGCAGCGTGCTGCAGAACAAGTACAGCGAGGGCTATCCGGGCCGCCGCTACTACGAGGGCAACCAGATCGTCGACCGGGTCGAACGACTGGCGGCGGAGCGGGCCACCCGGCTGTTCGGAGTCGATCATGCCAACGTGCAGCCGTACTCAGGGTCGCCGGCCAACCTGGCGATCTACCTCGCCTTCGCCGAGCCGGGCGACACGATCCTCGGGATGGGGCTGCCGATGGGCGGCCACCTCACCCACGGCTGGGACGTCTCGGCCACCGGCCGCTGGTTCCGCGGAATCCGGTACGGGGTGGGCCAGGACGGCCGGATCGATCTTGATCAGGTCCGTGATCTTGCCCTGGCCGAGCGACCCAAGATCATCTTCTGCGGCGGTACGGCGATCCCGCGGACCATCGACTTCGCCGCGTTCGGCGAGATCGCCCGGGAGTGTGGCGCACTGCTGGCCGCCGACATCTCCCACATCGCCGGGCTCGTGGTCGGCGGCGTGCACCCGTCACCGGTCGGCCACGCGCCGGTGATCATGACCACGACGCACAAGACGCTGCGCGGTCCGCGGGGCGCGATGCTGCTCTGCGACGCCGACCGGGCCAAGGCGATCGACCGGGCCGTGTTCCCCGGGCTGCAGGGCGGGCCTCATGATCACACGACCGCGGCGATCGCCGTCGCGCTCGGCGAGGCGGCCCGGCCGGAATTCGCCGACTACGCGCGGGCCGTGGTGGACAACGCGAAGGCGCTGGCCGACCGGCTGCTCGAGCTCGGCTACGACCTGGTCTCCGGCGGCACCGACACCCACCTGATCTTGATCGACCTCACCACGACAGGCATCGGCGGGAAGCCGGCGGCCAAGGCCCTGGACCGGGCCGGGATCGTCGCCAACTACAACACGGTGCCGTTCGACACCCGCAAGCCGTTCGACCCGTCCGGGGTACGGATCGGCACCCCGGCCGTGACCACCCGCGGCCTCGGCACCGCCGACATGATCACGATCGCGGACTGGATCGACCGGGTGATCCGGACCGGCGACGAAGAGAGAGTGCGCGGCGAGGTGGCGGAGCTGATGGCCGCCCACCCCGCACCCGGGCTGCCGGCTTGAGTGACCGGAATCCAGCCGACTTTGCGAGAATCGGGCCCGAATCGCCCATGATCCGCGAATGTCGGCTGGATTCCGGTCAGTCCGCCACGTTGATCTGCTCGGTCGAGGCCTCGTCCACCACCACGCGTTGGGTCACCCGGCGGTAGCTGTTGCCACGGACGGTGACGTCGCGGGCGTTGCGCAGGTAGACGCCGGCCTCGGCCAGGTCGCTGAACCGGTTGTTCTCGATCAGGATCGAGCTGTTGTACGGCTGCGTCGTGAACGCGCCGTTGTTGGCGAACGTGGTGATCGCCCCGTTGGACGCGAACTTCGAGTACTTGCGGATCCAGCCGGAGCCGGCGAACACGTTGTCCCGGACGATCACGTTCCGGGCGAACGAGCCGGTGGGTCCGCTCGTCGTCCCGAACCCGATGTCGTGGTAGGCGTTGTTGGCGAACCGGCAGTGTTCGACGACGAGGTTCTTGTTCATGAAACGAGGGCGGTGCCGATGTTGCCCTCGATCGTGGCCGAGCTGATCCGGGCCTCGTCCCATTCGTGACCCGAGCTGGTGACCAGGCTGCCGACGGACACGGTGCCCGGCAGGTCCGCGTCGAGCATGATCAGGAAGGCCGAATCCGACTCGTCGACCGGGGTCACGGCCGCGATCCGTACCGTCGACGGGAGCGGACCGGCCCAGAACGTGAGGGCGTCGCCGGCCTGGAACGGCAGCGGCCGCGATCCCGCCGACGTCGGCTCGAGCGTGAGCCTGCGGGCGCTCTCGATCGCGGCGACCCGGACGAAGGAGCTCCGCGACACCAGCGGGTCCCAGCGCACCCCAGCCAGCCGGCCGCCGCGGTAGTCCAGCCGGCCGGTGTTGTTGGACAGGTGGATGGCATCGCGCGGACCGACCGCAAGATCAGGTCCGGCGGGGGCATAGCTGACGTCCCGGCAGGTGAGGTTGTGCCCGTAGCCGGCCAGGATGCCGGCACCGATCGCGTTGTTGATCTGCAGGTTCTCCAGCCGGAGGTCCCGGCAACCCAGGGCGTAGACGTTATACGAGCCGCCGACGACGTTGAAGTGCCAGGACGCCCCGTCGCCCGGCCGGACCCGGTCGGAGAAGCCGAAGCCGGTGATCGTGTAACGCCGGCCGGAACCGCCCGGAAGGCTGTGCCAGACGTTGCCGAACTGGTCCGGGTTCGCGCCGATCGTCAACGGTGCCACGTGATTCAGCCGCCCGGTCGCGAGGTCCCAGCTGTTCGCCGAGTAGCAGCGCATGCCGTCGAAGTGGGCCGCACCCTCGAACACGTCGACCGTCACGGAGTCGGTCGCGGCGTCGACCGCGACGATCTCGCCCGAGGTGGTCGCGCGCGGCGCGTAGTCCAGGACCAGGTTGCGCAGAGTCAGCCCGCGGCAGTCGATCAGCCGGAACTGGGTCGCCGGTGCCAGGTCGTTGGCGAGCGGAATCGCGCTGAGCAATCTGGTCGCCGGCGCACCGTCGGGCGCGGTCGCCCCGGCCAGCGTCAGCCCGTCCGCACCGGTGATCGGCACGCTGGCGCCGAGGTCGGTGTCCGGCCGCAGCCGATAGGTGCCGGCCGCGAACCGTACGACGGTCGGTCGCCCGGAGCCGATCGCGGCGGTGATCGCGGCCCGGATCGCGTCGGTGTCGTCGGAGTCGTCGTCCGGTCGGGCGCCGAAGTCGCGGACGTGCAGTTCACGGGGAGCGCCGTATGCCGTCGGGGCGCCGAACTGGGTCACGGCCGCGGCGCCGAGCAGGGCGCCGCCGAGCCTGACAAAGCTGCGCCGACCGAACAGTGGGGAGTCATTCATGATGGGACAACCTCGCCGTGTCAATGTGGGATGGACATCCACTATCTGTGTATCCCATTCAAGTGGGTCGTCGCGGTTTCGACAACCCCGGGCGGGGCACCTAGCCTCGCGTCATGAATCGGACCGGTCGGTGTGCCGCGGCGATCATGATCATCGTCACCGCGGCCACCTGCTTGGCCGGTTGCTCCGAGCGACCCGATCCGGGGACGACCCCGGTGCCGTCCTCCCCTGCTCCGTCCACGGATCCGAGCACTGCCACGACCCCGTCGAGCACGAGCCCTTCCGCTACACCGACCCCATCCGCAGCGACGCCGACCAAGTCACCGGATCCGGAGGCAGAGCGGCCGGATCCGCGGTGGCGGTTCTTCACCGAAGATCGGCGCCGCTACCGCTCGCCCTGGTTCGACGGCGCGCGCCGGATCATGATCGACTACGGCTGCACCGACGCCCCGTACTACTCCCCCGACTCGCGCTGCGACGACGGCGAGGGGTTCCACCACGGCATCGACATCGCCCTCCCCTGCGGCACGCTGCTGCGCGCCGGGGCGGCTGGACGGGTGATCGGCCCGGACCGGCCGGGCCGGCCGGGTGCCGCCTACGGGGCGAAGGCGTTTCGGATCCGGGTCGAGACCGCTGACGGTCCGGCCGACGTCCTGATCGGCCACGCCCGCAAGGTCCTGGTCCGGCCAGGCGACCGAGTCCGTACCGGCCAGCCGATCGCCGAGACCGGCGACCTCGGTGCCCCGGACGGCTGCCACCTCCACTTCGAGCAGCGCGCGGTCGACGGCGGCCTCGGCACTGCGACGGATCCCTCCGACCTGCTCGCCCTGCGCCGCCCGTAACGCAGAGCGCGCTGTAGCTCTTGTGCGGGCGTTCGTCACCGGCGATCGACCGGTCAGTTGTGCAGCGACACGCCGCCCAAACGCCTGCGTTTGTGACCGGTCGGCGGGGTTTAAGGGGTGAATACGGGGAGGGCGGAGGGGGCGACGCGGGCGGTCAGCGGGGTGGCGCCGAGCAGTTCGCCGTCGCCGAAGGCGACCAGGCCAGGGCCGTCGACCTGGACCTCGGTGGCCTGCAACCGCTCGACGCACGGGTCGGTGACGAAGTCGCCGGTGTAGAGCTTGGGCAGCAGCCGGAGCAGCCGGAACCGGCCGACCGGATGGATGATCGTCAGGTCCAGCCGGCCGTCCCGCGGGTCGGCATCCGGAGAGATCTGGATCCCGCCGCCGTAGCAGCTGGTGTTGGCGACGGCGACCAGCATCGCGTCCAGGTTGCGCGGCTCGCCGTCGATCACCAGTTGGTAACGCAGCGGCGAGAACACCCGCAGCTCGGCGAGCGTCGCGATCGGATAACGCATCGAGCCCTTGGGGTACGCCAGCGCGTTGGCCCGCCGGTTCACCATCGCGTCGAAGCCGGTCGCGAGCACCGTGCCGATCCGGCGTCCGGCCACCTCCATCAGGTCGACCAGCGACGGCCGGCCGGACACGATCAACTGGGTGGCGCCGATCGCGTCCTTGGACGGTAGGCCGAGCCCGCGGCAGAGGTCGTTGCCGGTGCCGGCCGGGATCATCGCTAGCGCGACCGTCTCGTCGCCGCTCGCGTACTGCTCGGCGACCGCGTTCAGCCCGAGATGCATCATCCCGTCGCCGCCCATCACGGCGACGACACCGCCACCGGCGGCCGCGGTGTCGATCAGCGAGCGCGCCTCGGCGTAGTCGCGGCTGAGCTGGATGGTCAGGTCGAGGCCGCCGTCACGGAGACGGCCGGCCACCTGCGGCAGCAGTTCCTGCGCCCGACCCTTGCCGGAGGACGGATTGACGACCAGCGTGACGCGGCGCGTCACCGATCACTTCTTCTCGTCGCTGGTGGTGCCGCTTTCCTCGGCCTCGAGTGCGCGCAAGGCCGCGTCGTCGTCGACACTGTGGTCCACCGAGTCCTCGCTCTTGTTGAGCTTGCCCTTGCGTCGGTCGAGCGCGTACGCGATCGCCTCGGAGAGAATCACCAGCACCGTCATCGGTAGAGCCAGCAGCAGCATGGTGAACGCGTCCGGCGTCGGCGTCGCGATCGCCGCGAACACGAACATGCCGAAGATGATGTATGCCCGGTACTTGGAGATCATCTTCGCCGGCAGCACGCCGACGACGTTGAGCATCACGATGAACAACGGCACCTCGAACGCGAGCCCGAAGATCACCATCAACCGGACCATGAAACCCAGGAAGGCCGGCAAGCCCTGCAGGTTCGTGAGCTGCTGGTCCTCGGGCGTGAAGCCGACCAGGATGGCGACCGCCCTCGGCATGATGAAGTAGCCCATGCTCACGCCGACCAGGAACAGCGGGACCGCGGCGCCGACGACGATCAGGCTCCACTTCTTCTCCTTGGCCAGCAGGCCCGGCACGATGAACGCCCAGACCTGATAGAGCCAGACCGGTGACGAAACGACCAGACCGGCCAAGCCCGCGATGGCGAGCGACACCGTGAACGGCGACGTCACGCCGTCCAAGATCAATTCCATCTTGATTTCCGGCCGCGTCTCCTTGACCAACTCGCCGGCCAGGATGTACGGCCGGGTCAGGAGACTCACCAGCGGCCCATTGAAGATGAACGCGACAATCGACGCGGCCAGGATGGCCAGCACACAGATGACCAGCCGATAGCGGAGCTCAGCCAGATGCTCGAACAGGGTCATCGACCCGTCCGGAGATGCCGGTTTGGGCGGCTTGAGCCAACTCAGATTGATCCGAGAGGGCCGCCACTTCAGGGACAACGCCACGGCAGCAGGGCGCGATCAGGCGTCTTTGCGAAGCTCGGCGTTGGTCGGCTCGGCCGCACGCACGTCGGCGGACTTGGCGTCCAGCTCGGCCGTCGTACGGGCGTCCGGGGCCGGCTTGTCGGCATCGGCCTTGTCCTCGTCGGACTTGCGGAGCCCCGAAGTCTCCTCCTTGAACTCCTTCAGCGCGCGTCCGGTGCTCTTGCCGAGCCCGGCCAACCGCGAGCCCCCGAAGAGCAGGACCACGATGACCAGAATGATGATCAACTCGGTGGGCCCGAGGGGAAATGCCATTGGGGTCATGATTTCCTCTTTCCGTCCGTGGGTTGCCTCACGTTGCTGTGACGCTAGCCACGCCTGTGATCGTCATCTTACGTCGTCGGCACCCGGTGGCGTACGACCACGTCTGGATCGTGATCCGGGTAGATCAGTTCACCGGACGAACGTCCGTCCGGTATCTCGATCCGGCTGAGCAGCTCCGCTCCCTGGCCGGCCCGCTGGGCCAGCACCCGGAGCTCGGCGAACAGGTCCGACGCCTTGTGCGCCAACCACACCCCGAAACAGACGAGCATGACCAGGCCCCCGACGGCGATTCCGATGAAGATCCATGGCCACGGCACGGGGCCACCCTAATCGACTGAGCGGATGCGGCAAGGAGTCCGCGAAATCGTTCGCGGGGTGGACATTGAATCGTTACGGTGTCCGAGTGCTGACACTGCTGCGGTACGGCTGGCGAGTGGCGCGCGGATCGACGGTGATCGTGGTGGCCCTGGCCGTGGCCGACGCGGTGGCGCAGGCCCTGTTCACGCTGACCATCGGGCTCGTGGTCGCCGCGGTCCCCGCCTTCCTGGCCGGCGTCACCGACCGCTCCGCCATGGTGGCGCTGTTCGCGGCGTTCGCGGCCCTGTTCCTGCTGACCAAGGTGCTGCCGCCGCTGCAGGCCGCCTCGGCGCACCGGCTCGGCAACGTGGCCGGCCTCGACGTCTATCTCCGGATGGCCGGGCCGATGGCCGGCGGCGCCCGGGTGGCCCACGTCGAGGACTCGGTGGTGCTGGACCAGGCCGAGCGCGCGGCCGGCACCGGCGGCTATCAGATCACCTGGTCGCTGGGGCAGGTGCCGAACCTGCTCGGCGCACGCCTGACCGTCCTCTCCTCGGCGGCCGTGCTGGGCGCGCTGACTGAGTGGTGGATCGCCGCGGCCCTGGTCGTCCTGGTGCTGGCCGCGGAACGCTGGCGGGTCCGGTTCGTCCGGGACGAGGTCGCCGCCTGGGCCACCAGCACCGAGAGCGAGCGGAAGGCGCTCTACCCGTTCGAACTGGCCCTGGGCGACGCCCCGACCGAACTTCGCGTGTTCGGGCTCAAGGACTGGCTGGTGCGGCGGTATCTGCGGTTCTGGACCTCGGCGATGGACGAGCTGTGGCGGTCCCGGCGCCGCGGCTACCTGCTCGGCTCGGCACCGCTGGTGCTGTCCGTGCTGGTCAATGCGGGCGCGGTCGCCTGGGTGATCGTCGCGGCCCAGTCCGGCCGGCTCGGCCTGGCCGCCGTGGCCAGCTCGATCACGGCGATCCTGGCGATCAGCGGCAGCGGCACGCCCGAGATCGCGGCCCTGGTGGCCCGCGGCGTCGCCGCCTACCGGGCCATGATGGAGCTGCCGGCGGTGATCGCCGAGCGGCATCCGCACCCGGCCGGACCCGCTGCCGACCTGGGGCGGGCGCCGGCTCGGCAGATCCGGCTGGAGCGGGTCGGCTTCCGCTACCCGGGCAGCGACCGGGACGTCTTCACCGACCTCGACCTCGAGATCGGGGCCGGCGAGGCGCTCGGCCTGGTCGGCGTCAACGGCGCCGGCAAGACGACCTTGACCAAGCTGATCGCCGGCATCTACCCGCCGACCTCCGGCCGGGTGCTGGTCGACGGCGTCGACCTGGCCACGCTCGGCCCGGACGACCTGGCCCGCTGGCAGCGCCAGGTGGCGCCGATCATCCAGGAGTTCGCCCGCTATCCCCTGTCGCTCGACGACAACGTCGCGCTCGGTGCCCGGCGGCCGCTGACCGACGCCGATCGGGCCCGGATCGCGGAACGGTCCGGGGTCGCGGACCTGCTGCCCGACCTCGCGCAGGGCTGGGACACCGTGCTGGACAAGGAATGGACCGGTGGCACCGACCTGTCGGCCGGGCAGTGGCAGCGGGTCGCGCTGGCCCGGGCCCTGTTCGCGGTCGACTGCGGCGCCAAGCTGTTGATCTTGGACGAGCCGGCCGCTGCGCTCGACGTACGGGCCGAGGCCCGGCTGGTGGACCAGTACCTCAACCTGACCGCCGGGATCACCTCCATGATCATCTCGCACCGGTTCTCGGTGGTCCGCGACGCCGACCGGATCTGTGTGCTGGACGGCGGCCGGATCGTCGAGTCCGGTACGCATCCGGAGTTGATCATGCTGGGCGGCCGGTACGCGACGATGTTCGGGCTGCAGGCGGCCCGCTACACCAGTGGCCCGGTGAACGGGAGCGGCGATGAATGATCAACTCGGCGCGGTCCGGCTCTGGCTGGCGACGGCGTTCCGGGCCGCTCCGGCGCTGTGCCTGCTGGCGATCGGGCTCAACGTCGTCGGCTGGGTGATCGCGCCGGCGCAGGCGTACGCGGTCAAACTGGTGGTGGACAGCCTCAGCCCGGGAGGCGATCCGAACCTGATCTGGACCGCGCTGTGGCTGGTGCTCGGCTGCTACGCCGCCGCCCTGGTCGTGCAGACTGCGCGGCGGCCGCTGGACGCACTGCTGGACGACCGGGTCGAGCAGCGGTTCCACGCCGATCTGGCCGAGCTGGTGGCCGGGATCCCGGGCATCGAGCAGCATGAGCGGCCGGACCTTGCCGACCAGATCTCGCTGCTCCGGTCCGAGTCCCGGATGATGGGTCGGTCGATCTACGCGCTGTTGTTCGCGGCCGGCACGGTCAGCAGCCTGGTGACCGTCAGCGTGCTGCTGGTCAGCGTGCATCCGGCCTTTCTCGGGCTGCTGGTGGTCGGCGGCGTCCACGTGGCCGCTGCGCGTCTGTCGAACAATCTGACCTGGACGTCGATCACCAGCATGCTGCCGAACGCGCGGCTGGTGCACGAGCTGGTCCGGATCTGCCGCAGTCCGGCCAACGCGATGGAGTTGCGGACCTTCGGGCTCAAGGACGTCCTGCTGGACCGGGTCCAGCGTCAGGTCCGGACGATCAACGCGGTGCAGGCGACGGCCCGCCGGAAAGCGGCCGGGATCGAGATCGGCGGTCAGCTGATCTTCGCCGCCGCCTTCCTGGCCGCGATCGGCTGGCTCCTCTTCGGCGGCGTCCAGGCCCGCGCCGGCGACGTCGCGCTGTTGATCTTGCTGGCGCCCACCGTCGCCGGGGCTGCCAGTGGCACCGGCGAGCTGATGACGTTCCTCTCCGAGTCGCTGCGCCGGTTCGCGCGCTATCACGAGGTCCGGGTGTTCGCCCGCGAGCACTCCTGGTCGGACAGCACGACGCCGGCTCCGGACCGGATCGCGAGCGGGATCGAGGTGCGCGGGGTCGGGTTCTGCTATCCCGGCACCGACCGCGAGGTGATCAGCGACCTCGACCTGAGCATCCCGGCCGGCACCAGTGTCGCCCTGGTCGGCGAGAACGGGGCCGGCAAGACGACCCTGGTCAAGCTGCTGGCGCGGATGTACGACCCCACGCGGGGCGAAGTGATCATCGACGGGCTCGACCTGACCATGATCACCCCCGACGGCTGGCGGCGGCAGCTGTCCGCGGCGTTCAGCGACTACGCACGGTTCGAGTTCACGGCGCGGGAGGCCGTCGGGATCGGTGACCTGGAACGGATCGACGACCCGGCGGCGCTGCGCCGGGCGCTGGCGGAGGGCGACGCGCAAACCGTGATCGACGGGCTGTCGGACGGCCTGGACACCCAGCTGGGCAAGCAGTTCAGCGGCGGCGTCGACCTGTCCGGCGGGCAGTGGCAGCGGGTCGCGCTGGCCCGCGCGTTCATGCGCGACCGGCCGCTGCTGTTGCTGCTCGACGAGCCGACCGCGGCGATCGACCCCGAGGCCGAGCACGCCCTCTACGAACGCTTCGCGCTACGGGCCGCTGCCGCGGCGCGGGAGACCGGCGGGATCACGGTGCTGGTCTCGCACCGCTTCTCCACGGTACGGATGGCCGACCTGATCGTCGTTCTCGATCATGGCCGGATCCTCGAGGTCGGCACCCACGAAGCGCTGCTCTCGTCCGACGGTCACTACGCCGAACTCTTCGAACTCCAGGCCCGCGCCTACCGCTAGCCCAACTGGACCTCCAGGTACGGAGCGTTGGCGGACTCGCGGCTGCTCAGGTCGGTGGCCAGACCCTGGCCGGTGGCCGGCTCCTGGACGATCGCCAGGTTGACCGCGGCACCCCGGGTGATCAACTCGGTCAGGCCGGCCGTGAGGTCGACCGCGTGCCACCCGGCCGTGCTGTCGAGATGGAGCCCGCCGACCCGGTCGGCCAGCGCGGGCTGGTTCTGCCAGGTCAGCTGGCGTTCCTCGAAGCCGCCGCCGGCGAGCCGGACGACCAGATCGGTCTCGGTCCCGTTGTTGTCGGCCACTCGGCCGTAGAAGTGCAGCAGGACCCTGCTGATCGGGCGGGTCTGCGCGGACGGGGTGAAGGCCAGGAAGGCGCGCCGGGTGAAGCCGCTGTCGGGCGTGGGGACGTACTTGACGATCATGCCGCCGTGGCCGCCGAAGTTCTGCCCCGCATACGTTCCGTCGCGGACGTAGCTGTCCGCGACGCAGGGGAACTTGGGCCGGTCCGGGTCCGCGACGGCGACCGAGGTCCGGGTGTGCAGCAGCCGGTGATCGGGCAGCTGGGTGATCGCAGCGATCCGGGCCGTGTCGTCGGTGACGCCGGTGATCACGCCGTCCGCGCTGACGGTCGCGACCGCCGGATCGAGCGAAACGTAATCGATGGTGAGCCCGGCCACGTCGGCGGCCGAGCCGTCGGTCATCGTCCCGGTCAGCTCGCCGGCCACCTGCTTCCCGATCGGCACCGGGCCGACCGCGAGCGCCAGTGACTCCAGCCGGTTCTCCCGGCGGACGTCGACCGAGCGGCCGGGGATCTCGACCTCGGTGATCGAGTTCCAGCCGTTGGCGGAGTTGCCGTGGCCGACGATCCGCAGGTAACGGGCGGTGCCGGGTTCGAGATCGTACGTCTCGAACTCGGCGCTGGTGCCGCTGCTGCTGCCGCTGAACACCTGCCGCCAGGCGGTCTCCCCCGCCGCGGCCACCTCGACGTCGAACCGGGCCACCCGGGTGTCGCCGCTGGACCAGGCGATCTTGATCGAATCGACCGGGCCGTCCGAGCCGAGGTCGTACGCGATCCACTGCCCGTCGCCCTCGGCCGACCACCGGGTCGCCGGGTCGCCGTCCATCGTGTTCACCGGAACGTTGCCGTCGTCGGTGCTGGCGATGATCGTTTCCGGGAAGTTGCCCAGGCCGAGCGGGGTGCGCCGCCACACCCAGTAGACGCCTCGCTGGTGGCCGGGCCGGACCGTGATCACCCGGGTCGGCTGGTCGCTGCGCCCGGGCAGGATGTTGATCTTGGTTCCGGGCTCGGCCGCGGCGGTGATCTTGGGATCGTCGGGCAGGTCGACGCCGTACGTGAAGTTGCCTGGCGCAAAACCCGGGATCGTCTCGCCATCGACGGCGAGGTCGGTCAGGGTGGCGATCTTGGCCGCCGGCGTCGGCCAGTCGGCGAGGGCGGTCACCGACGCCGGGGTCGGCAGGGCGGCACCCGGGATCAGCGGGACGAACTCGATCGCCAGCGTCGCCGCGGTCGTCTCCGGCAGCCGTACGGAGAGCTTCCGCAGCCCCTGATTGCTCGCCTGTCCCGGCGGATCGGGCGACGTCCAGAGCGGCCGCGCGGAGAGTTCGAGGAACGTCGCGTCCGGGGTCAGGATCCGGGCGAGCAGCCGTTGCCCGGCCAGGGCGAGCGTGGCGCTGCGGCCGTCGGCGCTGATCGTGATCTTGGCGCTCGTATGCGCGAACCACCAGAGATCGCCCGGTTCCTTGATCGTGATCTCGTCCTGCACGATCACCCGGCGCCGGTGATCGAACAGCCGCCAGCCCCGGCGCCAGGAAACGATGTCGGGGTGTGCCCCCGTACCGTCGATCACGAACCAGGACTCGGCCGGTCCGGACTTGCGGGCGACCACGCTGCCCACCGCATCCGGGCGCTGGCCGGGATCCTCGCCGGGATTGACGACGAGCGTGTTCTGACCCTCCGGACGTTTCCGGTAGTAGGTCCAGCGCGGCGGGTGGAAGTAGCCGGGCAGGTTGTAGTTGTCGCTGCCCAGTTCGACGAACCAGCGCTGGCCCAGCGCGTCCAGGACCCAGGAACCAAGATCAAGATCGGCATGGCTGGTCGCGTTGTCCCCCGCTTTCCCGGCCAGGTAGAGCGCCTCGTCGCGCTCCCAGCCACTGCGGGAGGTAGCGACCGCGCAGTGATCGAAATAGGAGTCCAGCGCGGTGCCGCTGGCGACCGGACCGCGGGTGCGGTCGGGGTCGTACCAGATCAGGCCGACCGGCAATTGGGCCCAGCCCGGCTGCCGGGTCGACGCACCGAGGCGAGCCAGCCACGCGTAGTCGGGCCGGGCGAACCGCCGGGCGAACCAGAACATCTCGGGGATCCGGCTCGCACCGGCGGCACCGTCGTAGTAGTTGAACGCGAGGCCGGTCGGGCCGGCCAGGTGCAGCGGGAAGTCGACCGTGGTGGAGACGCCGGGCGACTCCGAAAGCCCCGAGTCGCCGCCGGTCGCCGAGTCGAGCACGGCCAGGCAGAGGACGAGGTACTTCGCCGCGTACTCCCAGTAGCCGGCGCCCTCCGGGTAGCCACCGTCCGGCGCGTACTCGGCGATCGCCAGCGGCAGCGAGGCCACCGCCTTCGTAATCACGTCCTCGGCGACGTCCGGGAACCGGTCCGCGACCGCCAGCGCGCCGGTGATCATGCCGCCGTTGCAGACGATGTTCCAGTTGTTGGTCCAGGTCGGCCACTTGTGCGCGGTCGGGGCGCCGCCGTAGACCGCCAGGCCGGGCTTGAGGCCGTACTCCACGAGCGCGGTCTCCAGCGTCGTCCGCTGCTCGGCGGACCATTCGGCGTGCCACCAGTCGTAGCCGATCGCGACCGCGTGGGTCATCTCGGCAGTGTCCAAGAAGTGCCGCTGGTGGTTCCAGTCCGGGAACGCGCACACCGCGGAGAGCTCGGCCCAGAGCCGGTCCCGATAGCCGGTGTCGCCCTCGACCGCGTACGCGAAGCTGAGCGTGTAGACGCGGTGCTGGGCCTCCCGGCTGGTGGCCAGCAGCCGCAGCCCGTCCGGGATCTGGTACGTCACCGTCGGCTTGTCGAGCAGCAGGTCGGCCGCGGACTTGATCTTGTCGTACCACGCGGCCGCAACCGGATCGTTCTTGATCACCGAGCGCGGATGATCGAAGTCGGTGAGCAGCAGCCGCGGGTGTTCGGGACGTACGGTGATCGGCTCGGCGGCCGCCCGCTGCACCTGAAGCAGCAGCTGGCCGAGGCCGAGGGTGGCGGCACCGGCCGCGAGGAAGGCGCGTCGTCGCATCGGATTCCTTGGGTGTGCGGGTTGGTGTTGATCTTCGGAAGCGGACCGGCCGGGCGGCAACGGAACCGACACAACCCGACAAGATCATCTAGGCTGAGCGGGGTGACCGGGGGTCTGGCCGAGCAGCGCCGCGCGGCGATCCGGCGCGAGTTCGCCCGCCGCGGATCGGTCCGGACGGCCGAGCTGGCCGAGCGTCTCGGAGTCAGCGAGCGGACCGTGCAGCGCGACCTGGACTGGCTCGCCGACCAGCTGCCCACCGGCCGGCGGGTGTACGGCGGACTGGTCAGCGCCGAGCCGGGAACGGCGGCACCTGGGCTCCGGATCGGCCTGCTGCTGCCGGTCGGCGACTACTACTACGAGGAGGTCATCGCCGGGGCGGAGGCGGCCGCCGCGGCGCTCAACGTACGGCTCGTTGTCGGCACCTACGCCTACCGGGAGGACCTGGAGACCGCGGCCCTGCACCGGCTCGGCGAGGTGCGGCTGGACGGGCTGGTCGCGACCGTCGACTACCGCGGCCACGGCTACCACCAACTGCGCGCGCTCGGCCTGACCACAGTCGTGATCGAACGGCCCTGGCACCCGGACCGGTTCAACTCCGACACCGCGGACTCCGACCAGATCGACCACGTCTGCTCCGACCACCACGCCGGCGCCGGGATCGGGCTGCGCCATCTGGCCGGCCTCGGCCACCGCTCCGTGCTCTGCCTGGTCCGCAGCACGGCGACCGCCGTTCCGCTGCTCCGCGGCCTCGAGTACGCCGCCGCCGAACTGAGCCCCGGATGCCCGGTCGAGGTGCACGCCGTGCCGGTCGATCCGGACACGCTGGAGCCCGAACCGTCCGTCTGGCAGCCGCTGCTGGCCGAGGTGGTCGAGCGCTGCCGTACCGGAGCTGCGACGGCGATCTTCGCGCACGCCGACTGGGAGGCGCTCGAGCTCTACCGCCGCCTGGATGCCGCCGGCATCGCCGTGCCGGACCAGGTCTCCCTGCTGTCGTACGACGGCGTCCGGGTCGGCCCCGACCCCGTCCTCAGCGCCGTCACGCCCCGCCGCCGCTGGATCGGCGCGATGGCCGTGGAGACCGTCGTCGACCGGCTGCGCAGCCGGGGCCGCCGCTCCCACGAGCAACGCCCCGGCTACCAGGTCTCCCTGGTCCCCGAGTTGATCTTGCGCGCCAGCACGGCCCCGCCGCCGTGATCATGGCTGGGCCTGCATGATCAGCGGATGCAGGTACGGAATCCGCTCGACGCCCTGCTCACCCAGGGCCGTGGCGTGAACGCGTTGCGCTGCCACCCCGACCACCGGCGCACCCTGCACCGACTCGTCGAACGCGGCCGACTGGCCGCCGTGCTGCCCGGCGTGCTTGCCCCACCCGAAGCGGTCGACCGGCTCGACGTCCGGCTCCGCGCCCTCGCCAGCTGGGACGACGACCTCGTCCTGACCCGCTGGGCCGCCGCCCGACTCACCTTCTGGCCCGACCTGCCGTCCCGGTGATCACCGCCGCCCTCCCCCGCAAACGCACCGCACCGTCAGGATTCGAACTGGTGCAGGAGACGATCCCGCGGCCGCTGGTCCGCACCTTCGACGGCATCCGGATCACGGCACCGGAACTGACCGCTCTCGACCTCGCGCTCACCGACCACGGCGCCGCGGTCGAACGGGTCCGGCGTACCCGACTCCTCACCCTCGACGATCTGGACGACGCGCTCGCCCAGACGCCGCGCCGCCGCAACAACGAGCTACGCCGCCGCTGGCTCAACGGCGAGGTCGGTCCACTTGTGCCGGTCCCCGTGGAACTGTTCCTCGGACCGATGAAACTCATACCCGTCGACCTCGACCACGACGCGCGCCTCGCGAAACACCAGGTCCGCGACATAAAGCACCCCGCCGACCCCGACCGTGGCATTGCCAACCCAGCCATCGATCCGGGCCCTTCGCAACAGATCATGCAGGGCGTTCGGCGGTCGACCAGCCGCCGGCTGGACTGTTCTTCACGCGACCTGGCCGCAACTCACTGAGGAACCCGACTGGGTGCTGCGGTCGATCCGGCGCACCCTCGCCAGAAATCGAGCCGACTGAACCCACCTGTCACAAATCTGCAATGCAACGCCGCCCCAACGCCACGACCGGCAAAAACCAGGCCGTTCCGTTGCAGATTTGTGACAGGCGACTTAGAGCGCGAGATCGCGGTGCGATTCTCCGGGCCGCTCGATCTCGAAGCCGGTAACCCGCAGAGGTGATGCGGCGTAGAACTCGGCCAGGCTGCCAGAACGCTTCGACTTGCGCCGCCACTCGTCGACTGCGACCACCACGGCAATCGCACGGCCACGTCTGGTGATCATGTGCGGCCCGTCGCTGATGACCCGGTCGAGCAACTCGCTGAGCCGGGCCTTCGCTGCGGTGACACTCCATTCCCGATCCATCGCGACTCCTCTGCCCTTCGACTTACCCGAAGATCGCGGCGTACTGATCAAGCGCCTCGCGGGCGGCTTCGGCGGCGGACTGGCCGGCGTCGGGCGGGGCGATCACGCGGGCACCGCCGCCGAGGCGGAGCAGCAGGCCGCGCAGCCAGGCCGGGTCGGTCACCCGCAGCGTCACGGTGGCTCCGCCGTCGTCGCGGGGCACCACGGATTCGGTCGGGTAGTACTCGGCGATCCAGGTCGCCCACGGCCGCAGTTCCAGGGTGACCAGCGGGGCGTCCTTGAGCGCGTCGAACCAGCCGACCGACAGATCCTTCAGGACGACACCCGGGTGCGGTTCGGCGTCGATGTCGGTGACCTCGACGCCCGCGATCCGGTCCAGCCGGAACGTTCGCAGGCTGCCGGCCGAGTAGCACCAGGCGTCCAGATAGCCGTACCCCTCGAGGACGAACACGCGCAGCGGGTCGACCATCCGCCGGGTGGTCTCGGCCCGGGACGCCACGTCGTAGGTGAGGTCGAGCCGCTTGCCGCGCCGCAGGGCGTCGGCGATCCGGTCCTGGACCTCCTCCCGGGCGGCGGTCACGGTGACGCTGGCCCGGTCCGACGGCGTGACGCTGCCGGTCGCCGACTCCAGTTTCACCAGCGCGCTGTCGATCGCCCGCCGGTCGGTGCCGGCGACCACCTCGCGCAGCGTCCGCAGCGCCAGCACCAGGGCCAGCGCCTCGTCCGCGGCCAACCGCAGCGGCCGGGTCAGATAGTCGGCATTGGACAGGTGGATCACGCCCTCGCCGTCCACCGCGTCCATGTCGATCTCGATCAGGTCGCCCGGCATCAGGCCCGGCATGCCGCACATCCAGAGCACGTTGAGGTCGCCGCGCAGGGTCTCCTCGCTGACGTTGAACGCGGCCGCCACCTCGGTCAGCGAGACGCCGTCGTGCTCGCGCAGATACGGCACCAGGCTGAGCAGCCGGCGGACCTGGTTCTGCGACGTGCCGGTCATCGCACGGCCTCGACGGTACGGACGGTGCCGACCACCTCGGTCAGTTGGTCGATCACGGCCTGCCGCAGCTCGGCCGGCTCGACCACCACCACGTCCGCCGCGTACCGGGTGATCTCCTCGGCCAGATACCTCAGCTCGGTATAGCCGACCCGGTAGGCCGCGAACCCGGTCGGCAGCTCGACGCCCAGGGTCCGGACGTCCACCGGCTCGCCCCGCCGGGACAGGGCCGGCGCCTTGCCGGGCCGGAGGGCGACCAGCGCGGTCGCGGTCGGCTCGGCCGGCGCCAGCGACTTGGCCAGCGACCGCAGATCAAGATCATCAGGCACCTGGTACGCGCCCGGCTTCGAGGCCCGCCGCGGCACGTCGCTGATCCGGGACAGCTTGAACATCCGCACCGCGTCCCGGTCGGTGTCCCGGCCGATCACGTACCAGCGGCCCTTGGTGGAGGTCAGCCCCCACGGCTCGAGCGTCCGCCGGGCCCCGCCGCGATAGGTGAACGACATCCGGATCCGTTGCAGTACGGCGTTCCAGAGCGGTTCGAAGGCCGGCTCCTGAGCCTGCACCGACGGCTCGAGCGAGGCCAGCTGGGACGTGTCCGGCTCGATCCCGGCAGCGCGCAGCTTGGCGATCGCACTCATCGTCGACTCGGCCACCGACGCGTGCTGCCAGACCCGCGCCGCCACCCCGACCACGGCCGCCTCGTCGGCGGTCAGGTCGATCGGCGGCAGCTCGAACTCCGACGGCCGGATCCGGTAGCCGGGCTCGTCCTCGAACAGCGGGTCGTAGGTGCCCACCTCGATCGGTACGCCAAGCGCCCGCAACTCGTCCTTGTCCCGCTCGAAGGTGCGCTCGAACGCGGCCGCACTCAGCCCGTGGTACGCCTCGACCGCCTCCCGGATCTGAGCCTTGGAGACGAACCGGCCGGATACCAGCAGGCAGATGGTGAGGTTCAGGATGCGTTCGGTCTTGCGGGTGGTCATGGGCGGATCCAGCGTCACCTTCGTTCGAATACCCGTGCGATTGACGGGTCTCGAACGCTACCAGACGGATTGCCCCGATCCGGCCCGGGACAGGCCGGGAATCTCAACTGTTCGCCCGGCCACGACTGCCGCACGCATGACATTCCTCACTGTCGGAATCCGCTGAGGGTGTCCACGCTAGGACGTGAAGTGAGGTTGAGTTCAATCCCCAGCGACAGACCGGACGACCAGCGCCACCAGGTCGTCGGTGGAACCTTCGTCCGCCAGCACGCCCGGCAGCGTCAGCTGCTCGATGATCAACCCGGCCAGCGCGACGTAGAGGACGATCACCGTGTTCCGGTCGCCCGGCGCGCCGGAGGCGGCATGACCGGCCACGTTGGCAGCAAGATCATCCCGGACCCGTTCGGTGAACATCTCCTGCAAGGCCGGCCGTCGGGTGGCCTCCAGCCGCAATTCCAGCATCGCCAGATAGACCGACCGGCGTTCGATCAGCCGGGCCACCACGCCCTGCATCACCATGATCAACTCGTCCACGGTGGATGCCGCGGCGGCCCGGTCCAGCTCGTCCGGGTCCGGCGCGAACCGTACGTAGAGATGGGCGGCCACCTGGGTCAGCAGGTCGTCCCGGCTGGCGAAGTAGTTCGAGGTGGTGCCGATCGGCACCGCGGCCCGGCCGTCGACCATGCGGAACGTGAGCCCCCGCGCGCCCTCGTCGGCGAGTGTCTCGATCGCCGCGTCCAGCAGGGCGATCCGACGCTCCGGGTTGCTGACCATGAATCTCCTCCGGCGGTGAACCACTACGGTTGAAGTACCTTACCTCGCAGCGCGCCACCAGGGACAAATGTCACGGTCCGTCGGGAGGCCCACTACGTACGCAGACGTACGGCATCGCGCAGCGTGGCGCAGCCGGAAACCCGTTCTCCGACGGACGACAGCGCGCCCCGTCCAGAGCAGGCTGAATCCCAACAGAACAACGGAATCCACAAGGAGCACCATCATGTCGAACACGGTCACCAGCACCGCCGGAATGGGCGTGGGCCGGGCAGTCCCGGCCCTGGTCGGCGCGGCCGGCTTCGTGCTGGTCTATCTCATCTCCGGGCCGATCAGTTCCTCGTTCGCGACCAGCACCGCGCCGCAGCCGAACGTGAGCGGCGAGGAGACCCGGGCCTGGTTGATCGAGAACACCATGGCGAGCGCGGTCCAGGCCATCCTGATGCTTGTCTCGGTCGCGTTCCTCGCCCTGTTCGTGGCCTCGGTCGCCGCGATCACCCGGTCGGCCGACGGCCCGGCCCGGCGCTGGTCGATCGCCGCCGGTACGGCAGCGGTGGCCGGCATCGTGATCTCCAGCGTCCTGTCCCTGGTGCTCGGCGGGCTCGTCGCCGGCCTCAGCCCGGACGCGGTCGTCGCGTTCCGTACCGCCAACTTCATCGCCGGCGGCACCGCGCACGTCGCACTGCTCGGTCTGTTCGCCCTTGCGGCGTCCAGGATCCCCGGGATGTCGAAGCCGGTCCGGATCTTCGCGATCGTCGTTGCGGTGATCGCGGTCGGTTCGCTGGCCTCGCTCGCGATCTACTACGCCTCGATCCTGATCCTGGCCGGTCGGTTGCTCGGCATGGCCTGGTGCGTCGCCGCCGCGATCAGCCTGGCCCGCCGACTGAAGCACTTCCCGCCCGCCTGACCCGGTGCTCGTGGCAGAAGGCCGCGAACGCGGCTGTGCCGCCCGGCTCGGTGCCGAACGGCGCGGTCGCGAACAGGCCGAGTTCGGCGCCGATCCAGCGGCCCGGAACGGCTTGGAAGGAACAGTCGAGGAAGACCCAGGACCCGGTGTCCTCCCGGTCCCGTTCAACACAGCGGAACGCGTACCGGCACCGGGCTTCGGCGTCCCAGTCCACCCGCAACTCGACCGTCGCCGAGGCAGGCACCGGGTCGGCCAGCGGCTCCTCGACCGGGCTCGCACCGCCGGTCCGGCAGACCAGCCGCGGTCCGTCGCCGGTCAGTTCCAGCCCGATCCAGGCGTACCGCTCGCCGAGCACGACGAGACCGGCCCGCGTTCCGGCGGCCCCGTCCAGGTGCAGCCGCACGGTCGCGGTGCCCGGCCCGCCGGGCAGGGTCTGGCCGAGAACCCGGGGCAGGTCGCGCAGGTTGCCCGGATCGTCGCCGTACCCGGGCAGCCGGAGCAGCCCGTCGCCGCGCAGGTCGGCCCAACCGTCGTCCGGGTTGCCCTGCCAGTGCCAGAGCAGTCCGAGCCGGGTGCTCCTGAAGTCGTCCGAGCGGGCGAGGCCGTCCGAGCCCGGCGTCAGGCCGGCCGGAGCCGGATGCTCCCGGACCGGTTCGCCGGTCCGGCCCAGCTCCGGCCAGCCGTCCGCCCGCCACCGCAGCGGCTGCAGGTGCACGACGCGTCCGTACGGCCCGCGGTCGGAGAAGTGGACGAACCA
This sequence comes from Microlunatus parietis, assembly GCF_013407955.1. GTDB lineage: Bacteria > Actinomycetota > Actinomycetes > Propionibacteriales > Propionibacteriaceae > Microlunatus > Microlunatus parietis. The sequence continues at coordinate 944,489 of NZ_JACCBU010000001.1, forward strand.
GTCCTCCCCGGCCGGCGTGTCCACCCAGGCTCCCTGGTGCGGCCCGTTGATGTCGGTGCCGCCCTGGGCCAGCACGATCCGATCCTCGTACGGTCCCCAGATCGACCGGGAGCGGAACACCGACTGCCAGCCGTCGGTGACCCCGCCGGCCGGCGCGAAAATCAGATACCAGCCGTCGCGGCGATACAGCTTCGGCCCCTCCAGGGTCCGATAGCCGTGGAGTTGATCACCGTCGATCACGGTCCGGCTCGGGCCGAGAACCCGAGTGCCGTCCGGGCTGATCGGGCAGAGCGAGACCCGGTTGTTGATCCCGGCCCGGCTGGCCGCCCAGCCGTGCACCAGGTACGCCTGCCCGTCCTCGTCCCAGAACGGGCACGGGTCGATCAGGCCGCGGCCGGGATAGAGCAGCTGCGGCTCCGACCAGGGACCCTCGGCCCGCTCCGCGGTGATCATGAAGATGCCATGATCGGGATCCGGGTAGCAGATCCAGAACCGACCGTCGTGATGGCGCAGCGCCGGTGCCCAGACTCCCCCGCCGTGCCGCGGCAGCCGGTAATGATCATGCGGCGGTACGGCAGCGAGGGCGTGCCCGATCGGTTCCCAGTTGATCAGATCGGGGGACGCCAGCAGCGGCAGGCCGGGCGCCCGGTTGAAGCTCGACGCCACCAGATAGAACGTGTCGCCGACCCGGATCACATCGGGATCGGGCCAGTCCGCGTCCAGGATCGGGTTCCGGTACGTGATCATGAGCCGGCCCGGACCAGGCGGCCGGTGAGCAGTTCCGGGTCGGTGTGCCAGCCGTCCAGCACGACGGCGCCGAGCCGGCATTGCAGCACCTCGCCGGGGGCCAGCTCGACCGCGGCCGTCGACGCCGGCGCCGGGCAGCAGCCGACATAGCCGGAATCCCTGACGAACCAGGGATCCCGGCTGCCCGGCTCGGTCAGCACGACGGTCCCGGAGCGACCGTCCGGCGCCTGGTGGCGGACCGCGATCCAGGTCGCCCGCCGCTCGTGGATCGCCTCCGCTCCGTCGCCCAGCGGACTGGTCACCTCGGTCCTCCCGACGTCGGGGAACCGCCAGAAGATGCCGCCGTAGCCGGCGCCAGGTCGGCCGTTGACAGCCGACGAGGCGATCCGCACCGGACGTTCGGCGCGCAACTCACTGGACCAGTCCAGAGACCAGGACTCCTCGTCGAGCGGCCGCGCGGTGATCATCCGCTGCTCGGTGATCACCACCTCCCCGGCCCGGTCCTGCCAGTCCAGCCGCTCCTCGATCGCGGTCTCGGTGATCCGAACCGTACGGCGGAGCTGCCGGCCGTGGTTGTCCAGCGGCAGCGAACCCTGCCCCCGCCGGAAGGACCGGCCGCCCCAGTAGTTGTCGCCGTTCACGTCGGACACGGCCAGCGAGAGACCGAGGTGGTGCCGGTGATCGGCCGGGCGCTCGGCGGTCAGGACGAGTCCGGCGCGGGTCCGTACCGGATGGAGGTGGGGCCGCGGCGCCAGGTCGGCCGGCAGGTCGTCGCCGGTGCGGTAGTCGGCGACCGGCACGCCGTCGATGATCAAGGAAGCGGTCACTTCAGTCCCGTCGTCGCGATGCCCTTGACCAGATACTTCTGGCCGGCGATGAAGAAGCCGATGATCGGGGCCAGCGAGACCACCGACATCGCGAACATCTGACCCCACGAGCTCTGCCCCTCCGAGTCGATGAACTGCCGCAGCGCCAGCGGCACCGTGTACAGCTCGGCGTCGGTCAGGTAGAGCAGCGGCGAGAAGAACTCGTTCCAGGTCGAGATGAACGTGAAGATCGCCGTCGTCGCGAACGCCGGCGTGCAGAGCGGCACGATGATCCGCCAGAACGTCCGGAACGAACCGCACCCGTCCAGCCGCGCCGCGTCGTCCAGCTCCCGCGGCAGCGCCCGCATGAACTGCACCATGAGGAAGATGAAGAACGCGTTGCTGGCCAGGAAGTTCGGCACCACCAGCGGCAGGTACGTGTTCAGCCAGCCCAGCGAGGAGAACAGCACGTACTGCGGGATCAGCAGCACGTGCCCCGGCAGCATCAGCGTGCCCAGCATCAGCGCGAAGAAGATCCGCCGGCCCGGGAACTCGAGCCGGGAGAACGCGTACGCGGCCATCGCGCAGGACAGCAGGTTGCCGACGATGGTCAGCACGGCGATGATCAGCGAGTTCACCAGGTAGAGGTCGAACGGATACTGCAGCGCGTTCCAGCCTTCGACGTAGTTGTCCAGCCGCCAATCGGTGGACCACAGGCCGAGGTTGGTGAAGATCTCGGTGTCTTCCTTGAACGAGCTGGACAGCAACCACAGCAAGGGATACATCATCACCGCGCCGATCGCGCAGAGCGCGACGTGCCGGAAGAACCGGGTCCCCCGGTTGCTGCCCAACCGCTCGACGTGGGCGAGGTCGGACTCCGGCCGGCGGGCCCGGGCCCGCGGCTCCTTGATCATGATCGTGGCCATCAGGACTCAGCTCTCGTAGAAGACCCAGAACCGCTGGGCCAGGAAGTTGATGCCGGTGAACACGGCGACGATGATCAACAACAGCCAGGCCATCGCGGACGCGTAGCCCATGTTGAACTGGTTGAACCCCTGGATGTAGAGGTACAGGTTGTAGAACAGGGTCGAGTTGGCCGGACCGCCGGACCCGTTGCTCATCACGTATCCCTGGGTGAACGTCTGCAGCGAGCCGATCACGGACAGCACCAGATTGAAGAAGATGATCGGGCTGATCAGCGGCAGCGTGATCGACCGGAACTGGTGCCAGCGGGAAGCCCCGTCGACGGCGGCCGCCTCGTAGTACATCAGGGGCACCTGGCGCAGCCCGGCCAGGAAGATCACCATCGGCGCGCCGAACGTCCAGATGTTGAGCATGATCAGCACCGACAGCGCGGTCTGCGGGTCCGACACCCAGCTCGGGCCCTGGATGCCGAACAGCCCGAGGAAACCGTTGACGATCCCGTTGGTGCCGAAGACCTGCCGCCACAGCATGACGATCGCCACACTTCCGCCGAGCAGCGACGGCAGGTAGAACACGGCCCGGTAGATCGGCAGGCCCCTGATCCCCTTGTTCAACAAGAGGGCGACGACCAGGGCCGCCACCAGCGACAGCGGCACGCTGACGAACGTGTAGACGAAGGTCACCACCAGCGACGCCCGGAGTCGCTCGTCGTTGATCATGCCGACGAAGTTGTCCAGGCCGACCCAGCGCGGTGCGCTGAGCAGGTTGTAGTCGGTGAAGGACAGATAGAGCGAAGCCCCGAACGGGACGACCGTGAACAGCATCCCGGCGAACCACGGCAGCAGGAACACGTACCCGGACCAGTCCCAGCGCCGGCCCCGCCGTCGGAGGGTCATCGGTGCGGCGGTCATGAGTTGTCAGCCTTGAGGATCTTGGCCGCCCCGTCGGTGAACTGCTTGGCCGCCTCGGCCGGCGCGACCCGCTCGAACATCACCTCGGTGGCCAGGTTGGCGATCAGGTCGGCGATCTCGGAGCCCCCGATCGGGTCCGGCCGCGACTCGGGCAACTGTTCCTTGCTCAGGCCGGTGATGTAGTCGACCGACGTCTTGTCATCCGGGTCCAGCGAATCCGCGATCGCCTCGGCGACGACCGTGCTGGCCGGCACGCCGCGGGTCGGCCCGACCGCCTTGTTGCCCTCGATGCTGTTGGTGATGAAGTCGAGCAGTTTCAGGCCGCCGTCGATGTTCTTCGACTTCGAGCCGACCGACCAGTACATCGCCGTGTCGATCGACATCCCGCGCCGCTTCCCCTGCACCTCGCCCGGCATCCGGTTCAGCTGCAGCTTGCCGCCCGCGGCCTTGTTGTACGCCTTCAGGTTGTTGGTCGGGATCACCTGCGAGGCGATCGTGCCCTTGGCCAGGTACGACTGCTCGGCGCCGCCGCCGAGCGCCTCGACGAAGCCGGCCGGCGGCAGCGCGCCGGTCCTGCGCTGGTCCACCGAGAGCGAGAACCAGTCGGTCATCGTCTTGGTCGAGACGCCGAGCGTGTCGTCCGGGTTGTACAGCTCCTCGCCGGTCTGGCGGACGAAGACGACGACGTTCTGCAGCGTGCCGAAGTCGAGATCGCCGCCGTACACCTTCTTGCCGGAGGCCTTGGTGATCGCGGCCGCCATGGCGAAGTAGTCGTCCCAGGACCAGGTGTCGCCGTCCGGGATGGACACGCCGAACTTCTCCGCCAGTGTCGTGTTGATCACGAACCCGACGGCGTTCAGCCCGGCCGGGATGCCGTACATCGACTCGCCGACGACGCCGATCTGCTGGATCGTCTCCGGTACGCCATCGAGCGCGAGCAGATCCAGGTGCTCGCGCAGGTCGAGCAGCGCACCGCGGTCGGCGTACTCCCGCAGTGAATCCCGCCGCTGCGCGAACAGGTCCGGCACGTCGCCGGCGGCGAACCGGGTGGCCAGCTTGTCGGCGTACGGCCCGCTGTCCTGATATTCCGTGCGCAGGGTCGTGCCCGGATTCTCCTTCGTATAGAGGTCCAGCAGCGCCTGGGTCGACGCGGCCCGGGCCGCGTCGCCCCACCAGACGAAGTTGATCTCTCCCGCCGAGGTGGCCGGGCCGCCACCGCCGAAGCGGTTGCAGCCGGTCGCCGCCAGGGCCGCCGTCACGCCGGCGCTCGCGGACAGCCGGAGCAGAGTGCGGCGGGACAGGCCCGTCCTCAGTTCAGTCGTCATCGACCCGTTCCTCTCTCGTCGCCACCCGGGACAGCGTTGGCTCGGTAACCGCTTTCTATAAAGGTGGCCGGAGCCGGGTCAAGGTCATGCAAATTCCACGGTGCAACCCGTACCCTGGCCGAGTGGAGGGCCGATGACGAAGCAGCGCCGGGCCGCGGCCGCCAGGGCGCAGCCGTCCGCCAAGCTGGAGACGATCGCCCGCCGGGCCGGGGTGTCCGTGTCCACCGTGTCCCGGGTGCTGAACGCCCGCTCCAACGTCTCGCCGGAGACCCGGCGGCTGGTGCAGCCACTGCTCGAGGCCGCCGGGTACGAGATCAAGCTGGTCGACCGGCGCACGCCGCAGCTGATCGACCTGGTGGTGCCGAACTTCAAGTCGGCCTACCTGGCCGCGCTGTTCCGGGCCCTCGACGAAGCTGCCGCGCGCCGGTCGGTGTCGATCGTGCTGACCAACCGCGACGCCGGGGCGAACTGGCTGGCGCTGATCTCGCGGCGGCAGTCCCGCGGCGTGGTGCTGGCGGTGATCGACCTGGATGAGCGGGAGGCGGACTGGCTGGAGCAGAACGCGCTGCCGTACGTGCTGATCGACCCGGCCCACCAACCGCAGCCCGACACCCCGTGGATCACCGCCGACCACCGGGCCGCCGCCCTGGCCGCGACCGAGCACCTGGTCTCGCTCGGGCACCGGCGGCTGGCCTTCGTCAGCTCGATCAGCGCCCTGGCCGCGGTCGAGCGAGAGATCGGTTTCCAGGAGGGGCTCGCCGCGGCCGGGCTCTCCGCCGGCCCGGTGGAGCGGTGCGACTCCTCGGCGGAGGGGGCTGCGGCCGCGCTCTGGCGGCTGCTCGACCGGCCCGAGCCGCCGACCGGGATCGTCGCCTCGCACGACGACCTGGCCACCCGGCTGATCGGTGCCGCGCTCGGCGCCGGCCTGCGGGTCCCGGAACAGTTGAGCGTGGTCGGCTTCGACGACATCCCCGAGGCCGCCCGCTTCGTCCCGGCGGTGACCACGCTGGCCTCTCCCCTCGGTGCGATGGCCGAGCAGCTGATCGACTACCTCCTGGAGCCGACGCCGGACCGGCTCCGGGAACTGCAACAGGGCGTACGGCTCCCGATGACCCTCCAGGTCCGAGCCAGCTCCGGCCCACCCAATTCCGCCGACCGGTCACAAAAGCAGCGGTAGCCAGTCCTGAGCCTGTCGAAGGAGCGTGTCGCTGCTGAATTGACTGGTCGGCGCGTCGAGGAGGGTGCTCGGGCGACCGACGCGTTGGCGGACGACCCGGCGCGCGGCAGGTTCGTGTTCGGTTCCGGTCACCCGCCCGCGTGGCCGAAGCGTCCTGATTCGAGGGTGAGTTGTCGACGCTGCTCGCGCGAAACCACGTCGATAGCTCACCACTCGACGGCGACCCGCCAAGGCGACGCGAGAACATGGACGGTCAGCGCAGCGCAGATCATGGACCGAGCCGGTCCAGCGCCTCGGCACAGCGAGCCAACTCCTCGTCGAGTACGCGATCGAGGCGAGTGGTTCGGCGGAGGTCCGCTACGGCAGCGAGTTTGCGGGCGAGGGTGCCGTCCCGGACCTCGGCGACCAGGAGCCGGGTCCAGCGCGGGAGGCGGGCGGCGTCGCCGCAGAAGTGTGCAAGCGCTCCCAGGACGGCGAGCGGGGCGTCGATCACCTGTTCCTCGGTCGGGACCGGACCGTAGCTCGCCAGGAACGTCTCGCGGGCGGAGGGCTCCAACTGGCTGGTCACGTTCCTCAGGTCGCCGGCCCGGGTGCCGGTGCGCAGCAACTCGAAGTCGATCATGATCGCTTCGCCCCGCGCGAGGGCGAGGTTGGTGACGTGGAAGTCGTTGTGGACCAGGGTTTGCGGGAGCCGGCGTGCGGCGGCCAGCAATCCGTCCAGGGACTCGACCGCCGTGTTCCAAGCGGGTTCATGATCAAGTCCGAGCCGTCTGCCGGTGCTGCGCAGGGCATCCACGGTCAGGTGGTCGTGCTCCCACGGCACGGCCCAGTCGCCGGGTGCGGAGCCGGCGTCGTGCAGCCGTCGGTACCAGGTCGCGAGCGCGGTGATCACGGCCGGGTCAGCAAGATCATCCGCGCGGGCCAACCGCCGCTCGCCGCCGCCGAGGTCCTCCAGCAGCAGGGCGGTGCTCGTGGCTGCGATCACCCGCACGGTCGGTACACCGAGACGCTGCAGCAACCGGTAGTTGGCGATCTCCGGCGATTGCTTCATCCACACCTTGAGGACAGACGAACCGTGCGGATCATGAACCCGGAAGACCCCGTGACCGGGCCGCTCCCGGATCGGTTCGAGGCGCGCACCATGATCGAGACCGAGCTCACCCAGCAGCCGCGGTTCGATCATCGAGTGCCCAACCCCCACTAGAGTCGGCGGGGTGTCCGCCGGTCGCTATGCTCCCAGCCCGACGGGCGAACTGCACCTGGGTAATCTGCGCACGGCGGTGCTGGCCTGGCTGTTCGCCCGGTCCACCGGGCGCCGGTTCCTGCTCCGGTTCGAGGATCTGGACCAGAGCCGGGTCCGGCCCGGGTACGCGGAGCAACAGGCCGCTGATCTTGCCGCACTGGGGCTCACCTTCGACGGCGTGCCGCTGGTCCAGTCGACCCGGCAGGAGCGCTACGCGGAGGCGCTGACCGCCCTGCTGCCGTACACCTTCGAATGCTTCTGCACCCGCCGCGAGATCGCCGAGGCGGTCTCCGCGCCGCACGGGATGCCGGGCCGCTATCCGGGCACCTGCCGGGACCTCACCGAGGCCGAACGCGCGATGCGACGCCAGCGCCGGGCGCCGGCGATCCGGCTCCGCGGCGGCGGCACCGAGACCGCGACCGACCTACTGCACGGCACCATCACCGGCGAGGTCGACGACGTGGTGCTGCGGCGCAACGACGGCGGCACGGCCTATCAGCTCGCGGTCGTGGTGGACGATGCCGACACAGGCGTCGACCAGGTGGTCCGCGGCGACGACCTGCTCGACGCGACCCCGGCCCAGGCCCGGATCGCGCGGCTGCTCGGCGTGGCGGTGCCGACCTACGCTCACGTACCTCTGGCGCTGAACGCCGACGGCGTCCGGCTGGCCAAGCGGGACGGCGCGGTGACCCTGAGCACGCTCGCCCGGCACGGCATCGGCGCGGCCGAGGTGCTGACCATGATCGCCGCCTCGCTCGACCTCGCTCGCAGCGGCGAGGTTGTCACGCCCGAGGTGCTGCTGGGCCGGTTCGAGGTCAGCAGGCTGCCGCGCGAACCCTGGCTGATCACACCGGTGCCGCACCAGGCCGGATGATCCCGGCCAGCAGGAAGATCGCGCCCACGGAGATCAAGGAAAATCGTGTCGTCACGCCCGGGTTGATGCTCGTGATGAACATCAACGGAAGTGACCGTTTCCGATTCGAACGAAAAGGGAATGGTCGTGCATCGCCCCCACGCCGAGCGCACACGCACCGAGGACCACGATCACGACGGGCCAAGGGCTCGATCGGAATCTCCGCCAGAGCCACAGTGTCGTGAGGAGGAGCATCGTGCCGCCGAGGCCCGCGACGTAATGCGCCGCGAAGTCGAAGCGATCGGATACATATCGAAACCCGATGACACCCACACCACCAGCCGCAATGACCGCAACGACAGGAGTGAGAATGCCCACCAATACGTCAGCCGTTGTCGAGCACTTCGAAGCAGGGCTAGACATTTGTCAACGACACCGGAGCTCCATGCCGATGGCCAGCTTGAGCCGTCGACGAGTTCTTGTGTCGCCTGCATTCCTGGTCATACCTTCAGTCACGCTCGCCTTCATGTCCGCAGATAGGCGACTTGCATGTTCCGTATGTCGAATTGTGGGCGCGGCCACGTGTCGCGTTACTGGCCTGCCTGGCTGAACAGCAGGTCGACCACGAGCACCAGCGTCTCGCCCTTCTCGATCTTGGGCTTCTCGTTGCCGTCCGGGTAGCCCTGGTCCGGCGGGACGACCAGCAGCACCCGGCTGCCGACGGTCTTGCCGGCGAGTCCCTTGACCATGCCGGGCAGCAGGCCGGACAGCGCGGTGGTGGCCGGCTTGTCGCCGTACGTCTCCTCCAGCAGGCGACCGTCCTTCCAGGCGACCCAGCGGTAGTTGATCGTCACCTGGTCGGTCTCGGCGATCTTCTTGCCGGTGCCCTCGATCAGGACCTGGGACTTGAGTTCCTTCGGCGGGTCGGACTTCGGGATCGTGATCTCCGGCTTGCCGCCCTTGTCCGCGACCGTCGGCAGGCCCGCGGCGGGCTTGACCGCCTTGCCCTCCGGGCCGGTCAGCGGGATGCTCACGATGTCGACCACGAAGATCAGCGTGTCGCCGACCTGGATGCTGCCGTCCTGGGTGCCGCCGGACGCGTCGTAGCCGTCCTTGCCCGGCATCGCGATCAGCACCCGGCTGCCCTGCTTCTGGCCGACCAGGCCCTTCTTGAAGCCGGCGATCACCTGGTCGACGTCGAACGCGATCGGCTTGCCGCTGCTGAACGACTCGTCGAACATCTTGCCGGTGCGCCCGTTAACGCCGTAGTAGCTGACCTCGACCGGCCCGGCGGCGGCGACCTTGGCGCCCTTGCCCTCGACCAGCACCTTGGTCTGCGTCTCGTTGATCGCCCACGGCGCCTTGAACTCGACCTTGGGTTCCTTGCCGTACGCCCCCGAGGCGGTGATCGCCGACAGGTCCTTGGACGGCTCGACCGGCTTCGGCGTCGGGCTGGCCGACGGGCTCGGCGAGCTGCTCGGCACCGCACTCTGGCTGCCCGAGGGGGACGCGCTCGTGCTTGGTTCAGGGGTTCCGCAGGCACCCAGCGCGAGGACGGAGAGGGCCGCTACAGCGGCGAACGCAGACTTGGTCGAGAGACGCACCCGCAAACCCTACCCGGACTCGATGTGTGCCACCTGTCAGCCCGCCCGAGCCACGCCCCCGAGCCCGATCCTCACCACGTTTCCTGTCGCTTTACCAGAGAAGCTTCCCTGGTAAAGCGACAGTTTTTCACGTTACGTGAAAAACTGCGGGGCCCCGAGGTCAGGGGCGGCGCATGGAGGCGATCAGGCGGTCGACGCGCTCGTCGACGGCGACGAACGGGTCCTTGCAGAGTACGGTGCGCTGGGCCTGGTCATTCAGCTTCAGGTGCACCCAGTCGACCGTGTAGTCGCTGCGGGACTGCTGCGCAGCCGCGATGAAGTCGCCCCGGAGCCGGGCCCGGGTGGTCTGCGGCGGCACCGACTTGGCCCGGAAGATCCGCGGATCGGTGGTGACCCGGGCGACCGTACCGCGGCGTTCCATCAGGGTGAAGATGCCGCGGTCCCGCCGGATGTCGTGGTACGCGAGGTCCAGCTGGGCGATCCTCGGGTCGGCCAGATCGAGGCCGTGCTTGGCCGAATAACGATCCAGCAACTGATACTTGATCGCCCAGTCGATCTCGGTGTCGATCAGGGCCAGCTTGTCCTCCGCGACGGCCCGCAGGGTGCGCTCCCAGAGGTCCAGCACCCGGTCGATCGCCGGCGTGGCCAGCCCGTCCCGGCGGACGAACTCGGACACCTTCTCGAAGTACTCGTTCTGCAGTTCCAGCGCCGAGATCAGCCGGCCGTTGGCGCACATCACCTTGGTCCGGCCGGTCTTGTCACGGGCGATGTCGCGGATCGCCCGGATCGGGTTCTCCAGGGTGAAGTCGCGCATCCCGATGCCGGCCTCGATCAGCCGCAGCACGAGCTCCGTACTGCCGACCTTGAGCAGCGTCGTGGTCTCGCTCATGTTCGAGTCGCCGACGATCACGTGCAGCCGGCGGTAGCGCTCCGGGTCGGCGTGCGGTTCGTCGCGAGTGTTGATGATCGGCCGGCTGCGGGTGGTCGCCGACGACACGCTCTCCCAGATGTGCTCGGCCCGCTGGCTGACGCTGTACTCGGCACCGCGGGCGGTGTAGAGCACCTTGCCGGCCCCGCAGATCAACTGCCGGGAGACCAGGAACGGCACCAACACATCGGTGATCTTGGAGAAGTCGCCGATCCGGGAGATCAGGTAGTTCTCGTGGCAGCCGTAGGAGTTGCCGTGGCTGTCGGTGTTGTTCTTGAACAGGTAGATGTCGCCGGAAATGCCCTCGCTGAGCAGACGTTGCTCGGCGTCGATGATCAGGTCTTCCAGGATCCGCATCCCGGCGGAGTCATGATCGATCAGCTGGATCAGGTCGTCGCACTCGGCGGTGGCGTACTCGGGATGGGAACCGACGTCGAGATAGATCCGGGATCCGTTGCGCAGAAAGACATTGCTCGACCGGCCCCAGGTGACGACGCGCCGGAACAGATAGCGGGCCACCTCGTCGGGCGTCAGCCGCCGGGTCCCGCCGGAGGTGCAGGCCACGCCGTACTCGGTTTCCAGACCGAAGATCCTGCGATCCATCAGCACTCCTCACCGGGCTCGGAGATTCAGTCTCCCCTGCTGATCAAATCGAGCAGTTCACCCAACTCGGCCGTGGTCAGGTCGCGCAGCTCACCAACCTTCAGCTGTCCCAGCCGGACCGGGCCGATCGCGATCCGGCTGAGCCGACGGACCGGGTGCCCGACATGATCCATGGTACGGCGGACGATCCGGTTTCTGCCCTCGTGCAACGTCAATCGGACCAGACTTCGGTCCTCGGCGGTGGACACGAGCTTGATCGAATCGGGCTTGACCGGGCCGTCGTCGAGGGTGACGCCCTGCCGCAGCCGCTGGATCGTCTCCCGGCTGACCACTCCGGCAACCTCGGCCAGATAGGTCTTCGGGACCCGGAACGACGGGTGCGCGAGCTTGTGCGCGAAGTCGCCGTCGTTGGTCAGGATCAGCAGGCCCTCGGTGTCGGTGTCCAGCCGGCCGACGTGGAACAGCCGGTCCGTCCGGTCCGCCAGGTAGTCCGACAGGGTGCGCCGTGCCTCCGGGTCGTCCATGGTCGACACCACGCCGCGTGGCTTGTTGATCACGACGTACGCATGCCGGCTCGGCGGCGGGATCCGGGCGCCGTCGACGCGGATCAGGTCGGTCTCCGGATCGACCCGCGTGCCGAGCTCGGTCACCACCGCACCGTTGACCTCGACCCGGCCTGCCATGATCAGGTTCTCGCTGGCCCGCCGGGACGCGATCCCGGCCGCCGCGAGCACCTTCTGCAGCCGGATGCCCTCGTCATTCATCGAGCGCATCTTGCCGAGTGGCGGGTTCACCGGGAACCGGCGGGCTCGACCTGGGATCGTCGGTCGGTACGGGGTCGCGGGAGTCGGCGTCGCCGTCCGGAGCGGCAGCGGATGCCGCGTCCGGAGCCGTGTCCGCGGCTTCGGAGTCCGCCGCGCGATCCGTGGGCTCGAGGCCCGGCGCTGCATCGGAAGACTCGCCGTCCCCAGTACCCGCCGACTCGCCGTCGACAGACGCGTTCTCGGATTCGTCGTCCCGCACCGATTCCGCGGACTCGCTCTCCGGAGCGGAACCGGTGGATTCCGAGTCGTCCGAGTCCGGGTCACTCGGCGAGTCCGGCTCACTCGGCGAGTCGGGCGACGACGGCGATGCGGGCGACTCCGGCGAATCGGGAGACGCTGGTGAGTCGGGTGAGTCGGGCGATCCGGCCGAGGCCGGGGAGTCGGAGGACGCGGACGCTCCCGGGGCCTCGGGCCCCGGCGGTACGGCCTCGGTCGGACCGCCCGCCTCGGCGGCCTGGCTGATCGTCGCGAACTGCGACAACTCGGCCTCCAGCTCGCTCGCCTCGGGCAGGTGCGGTGCCAGCTCGGGCAGCTGCTCGAGCGACGAGAGGCCCATCCGTTCCAGGAAGTAGTCGGTGGTCGCGAACACCACCGCCCCGCTCTCGGCGTCGGCACCGGCCTCGACGATCAGCCCGCGCGCCAGCAGGGTACGGATCACGCCGTCCACGTTCACGCCGCGGATCGCCGAGACCCGGGACCGCGAAATGGGCTGCAGGTACGCGATCACGGCGAGTGTCTCCAGCGCCGCCTGGGACAGCCGGGACTGGGCCCCGTCCAGGACGTGCCCGGCGATCAGGTCGGCGTGCTCGGCCCGGGTGTAGTAACGCCAGCCGCCGCCCAGCTGGCGCAGCTCGAAGCCACGCCCGGTCTCGTCATAGAACGCGACCAACTCCGCGAGCGCGTCGGAGACCACGTGCACCGGCGCACCGACCGCCTGGGCCAGCACGGTCTCGCTCATCGGCTCCTCGGCCAGCAGCAGCAGCGCCTCCAGGGCGCCGGGGATGTCGTCGGTCTTCGGCATCTCGACCAGCGTGTCCTGCTGCTCCGCCGCCGCCTCGGCCGGGCCGCCCTCCGCCGCCGGCGGTTCCGCGGCCTGCTCTTCTGCAGCGGCTTCCGCAGCCGGTGCGTCCTCGGGGGCCGCGGCCGCCTGGTTCTCGGGCGAGCGATCCGCCACCGGGCCGGGGTCGGCGGGCGAATCCGTACCGGCGAGATCCTCGGCCGGCGTCGTCTCGGCGGTCTGATCAGTCACGATCGCCTTCCTGATCTTGGTCGGGCTGAGCGGGTTCGTCGTCGGCGTCCGGGCCGGCACCCTCGTCCGCGGCCTCGTCCGCAGCGGGTTTCGGCGGCGCGTCGAACTCGTCGGAGATGGTCAGGTCCCCTTCGGCCGAACCGGTCCAGCGTACGGTCAGCTCGCCGAGCGGGGTGAGCTGCTCGAAGGCGACGGCCGCCTCCCGGAACAACTCCAGCAGCGCCAGGAAACGGCAGACCACGACGACCCGATCGGTCGCGTCGGCGGTCAGCGCGCGGAACGTCAGCGCCCCGGACCGGCGCAGCCGGTCCACCAGGATCACGGCCTCGTCGCGGACGTTCACCGTCGGCGCGTGCAGGTGGGCCAGCGAGACGACATCGGCCTGCTTCGGCGTCATCGCCTTGGCCGCCAGTTCGGCGAACCGCTCCGGACTGACGCCGATCGTCACCTCGGGCATCAGCTGGGTGAAGTGCTGCTCCATCCCGACCTGCCGCGGATGCCGGCGGCCCTGCTCGGACAGCACCTCGGCGATCCAGCCGGAAACGATCTTGAACGCGCGATACTGCAACAGCCGGGCGAACAGCAGGTCGCGGGCCTCCAGCAGGGCCAGGTCCTCCGGGTCGTCGACCTCGCCGGACGGCAGCAGCCGGGCCGCCTTCAGGTCGAGCAGGGTCGCCGCGACCACCAGGAACGAGCTGGTCTGCTCCAGATCCCAGCGGTCGCCGGCGGCCTTGATGTGGGCGATGAACTCGTCGGTCACCTTGGACAGCGCGACCTCGGTGATGTCCAGCTTGTGCTTGGAGATCAGTTGCAGCAGCAGGTCGAACGGGCCCTCGAAGTTCGCCAGGTGGACGCTGAACGAGGTCCGCCCCGCACCCTCCGCGTCCGGCCCGGAGTCCTGCAGCTCCTGGGCCGGAGTCACTGGCTGAGCCTCCGGATGAGGTCGGACTGCTCGCCGTGCTGTTCGAGTCCGGCCAGGGCCGCCGCGATCGCCTCCCGGACGATCCGACCGCGGTCGACCGCCATGCCGTGCTTCGCACGCAGGGTGAGCCGGGCCTGTTCCAGGGCCAGCAGCTCCTCCGAGCTGACGTACACGGTGATCTTCTCCTCGTGCCGGACCCGACCGGATCCGCGGACCGCACGACCGGCGACGCCGTCCTCGGCGGCCCGCCGGGCCCGGCCGGACTCGGTCCGGTTCCCCTCGTCCGCCCGGGCACCGTCTCGATCGGAACGGACCGGCTGGTCGCGCGGGGGCTCCGCGTCGGGACTTCTCGCCTCGGCCGGCTGGTCGCGCTGGACCGGCCGTGCGGGCTCCTCCGTCCGGGTCGGCCGGAACAGTTCCGACGCCCCGGGCAGGCTCACCCGCCGTGGCATCGAGCCAGCACCTCCCGGGCCAGCGAGCGGTACGCGGCCGCGCCGGGCGAACTCGACGCATAGGTCGTGATCGGCTCGCCGGCGACGGTCGTCTCCGGGAACTTCACGGTCCGCCGGATCACGGTGTGGAAGACGGTCTCACCGAACGCCTGCACGACGCGCTCCAGCACCTCGCGGCTGTGCAGCGTCCGCGGGTCGAACATGGTGCCGAGGATGCCGAGGATCTCCAGCTTCGGGTTGAGCCGGTCCTGCACCTTGGCGATCGTGTCGGTGAGCAGGGCGATCCCGCGCAGCGCGAAGAACTCGCACTCCAGCGGCATGATCACCTTGTCGGCGGCGGTCAGCGCGTTCACGGTGAGCAGGCCGAGCGAGGGCGCGCAGTCGATCAAGATCACGTCGTACTCGCCGCGGATCTTCTCCAGCACCCGCAGCAGGGTCTGCTCGCGGGCCACCTCGGAGACCAACTGCACCTCGGCGGCGGACAGGTCGATGTTGCTGGGCAGGACGTCCAGGCCCTCGACGTTCGTCGGCGAGATCACCTCGTCGATCTCGGTGTCCCGGCCCAGCAGCAGGTTGTAGATGCTCAGCTCGAGCGTGTGCGGGTTGACGCCCAGGCCGACCGAGAGCGAGCCCTGCGGGTCGAAGTCGACCAGCAACGTCTTGATCCCGGCCTCGGCCAGCGCGGCACCGAGATTGATCGTGCTGGTGGTCTTGCCGACGCCGCCCTTCTGGTTGCACATCGCGATGATCATCGCGGGCCGGGTGTGCGGCCAGTCGGAGATCGGCGGCAGCTTCGGGAACGGCCGCCCGGTCGGTCCGATCGAGCCGGGCTTGTCGGCTGAGCCCTTGCCGACCGCCCTGTCGAAGCGTCCGTCCGGCTCGTACTCGCGGATCGGCTCGTCCTCGCCGGCGGGCGGTTCCGCCACCGGCACCGTCGGCTCCGGCGCCACCTGCTCCGGCACCGTGAACAACTCCTCTGCAGCGGAATCGCTGGGGTCGTAGAGCTCGACCGTCGGCCGTTGGCGGCCACCGAATTCGGTGGATTCGTCCACGTTCATCCTTCCGCCCCGTGATCGGTTCCTACCTTGGCGTGCACGTCCCCTGCGTCGCCGTGCTTCCGCGCAGCTTAGTGCCCCCGGCCCTGGTGAGCCATCGATAGCGCCGATCACGACGCGGGTCGCCGACGGATGCAAGTTCATCCCCGCTCAGACCCGGCTAACGCGCCCGGGGATGAGCGGTCAGATACACCTCGCGGAGATGGTCCACCGTAACAAGCGTGTAGATCTGGGTCGTCGTCACGGAGGCATGACCGAGCAGTTCCTGGACCACCCGGACGTCCGCCCCGCCGTCCAGCAGATGGGTCGCGAACGAGTGGCGCAGTGTGTGCGGCGAGATCTCGGTGGTGATCCCGGCCCGCTCCGCGACCGAGCGCAATATCGTCCAGGCGCTCTGCCGGGACAGCCGGCCGCCGCGGGCGTTCACCAGCAAGGCCGGCATGCCGCGGCCGCGGCGGGCCAACTCCGGCCGTGCCCTGGTGAGGTACGCCGACGTCGCCGCCCGGGCATACCGGCCGAGCGGCACGAAGCGTTCCTTGCCGCCCTTGCCCAGCACCCGGATCGCCGCCGTCTCCTGCTCCGGCAGCTCGAGCGCCCGGCTGACGTCGTCGACGTCGAGCGCGACCAGTTCGCCGATCCGGGTGCCGGTGCCGTAGAGCAACTCCAGCAGCGCCCGGTCGCGCAGCCCGAGCGGGGTGTCCGGCGCCGGCGTCTCCAGCAACCGCTGCACGGCGTCCAGCGGCAGCGCCTTCGGCAGCCGGCGGGCCGGTGCCGGCGGCTGCACCTCCGCAGCCGGATTGAGCTCGGTGTGGCGTTCCTCGACGGCGAACCGGTGCAGGTTGCGGACCGCGACCACGGCGCGGGCGACGCTGGCCCGGGCCAGCGGCGGGTGCCGCCAGCGATCGGGCTCGGCCTCGTCCCGGACGCCCTCGGCGAGCCGGCTGGCGTACTCGGTGATCATGGCCGGTGAGACCGACTCCAGCCGGTCGACGCCGGAGTCGGCCAGCTGGCGTACGTAACGGTCAAGATCACGACGGTAGGCCGCGACCGTGTTCGACGACAACCCGCGCTCGACCAGGAGATGATCAAGATAGGTCGACACCAACTCCTTGATCATCATCGGGTACGGACTCCGCGGCTCAACCGAGCAGCTCGGCCAGCGGGCGGTGCGCCAGCTGGTGCGACTGCGCGACCGGTTCGTTGATCAACTCGCCGGCGTGTGTGTTGATCCCGAGGGCCAGCGCCGGATCGTTCCGGGCCGCCTCTCGCCAGCCGCGATCGGCCAGCGCGACCGCGTACGGCAGCGTCACGTTGGTCAGCGCGTAGGTCGACGTGTTCGGCACCGCGCCCGGCATGTTGGCCACGCAGTAGAACACGGAGTCGTGCACCCGGTAGGTCGGCTCGGCGTGCGTGGTCGGCCGGGAATCCTCGAAGCAGCCGCCCTGGTCGATCGCGACGTCGACCAGCACACTGCCGGGCAGCATCCGCGACACCAGCTCGTTGCTGATCAAGGTCGGGGCCTTCGCCCCCGGCACCAGCACGGCACCGATCACCAGGTCCGCGTCCAGCACCGCCCGCTCCACCTCGTACGCGTTCGACGCGACCGTCTGCAGGTGGCCCTGGTAGATCCGGTCCGCCTGGCGCAGCTTGTCGATGTTGTTGTCCAGCAACAGGACCTCGGCCTGCATGCCGAGCGCAATCGCGGCCGCGTTCATCCCGGACACGCCGGCGCCGATCACCACCACCTTCGCCGCGTACACACCGGACACCCCGCCCATCAGCACGCCACGCCCGCCACCCGGCCGCATCAGGTGGAACGCGCCGACCTGCGGGGCCAGCCGGCCGGCCACCTCGCTCATCGGGGCCAGCAGCGGCAGCGACCGGTCGGGCAACTGCACCGTCTCGTACGCGATCCCGGTGACTCGCCGGTCCAGCAGGGCCCGGGTGCAGTCGAGACTCGCCGCCAGGTGCAGGTAGGTGAACAGGATCAGATCCGGCCGCAGCCGCGGATACTCGCTCGGCACCGGCTCCTTCACCTTCAAGATCATCTCCGCGTCGGCCCAGACCTGATCGGGATCGTCGATGATCACCGCGCCGGCCGCACCGTATTCGTCGTCGGTGATCGACGACCCGACTCCGGCACCGGCCTGCACGGTGACGCTGTGCCCGTGGCCGACCAGTTCGTGCACACCGGACGGGGTGATCGCCACGCGGTACTCGTTGTTCTTGACCTCGGTCGGTACCCCGATCCGCATCCGTACCTCCTCATGATCATCTCCCGCGACGCCGCAGCCGGCGGGGCTCCGCCAACCCTTCCCGGCGGTACGGGGCGAGCATAGACCCCGGCCTGCCCGGGTTTCGCGGAAAGCGTTTTGCCCGGCGTACCGTGCCCTGATGGACCAGAACCGTTACCGTCCCGGCCGGGCCCACACGTCGCGCACGTATCCGGTCATCCCACCGATCTATCAGACCACGACGTTCGAGCTGGACGACCGGGCGTACGCCGACATCCAGGGCGAGGGCGGGCTGCACGAGACCTGGTACACCCGGTTCAACAACCCGACCGTCGACGCGGCGGCAGCCGAGGTGGCCCGACTGCACGGCGGCGGCGACGAAGCCGGTCACTCGTTGATCTTCGCCAGCGGGATGGCGGCGATCGCGACCACGCTGGTCAGCCTGGTCGGCGCCGGTGACACGGTGGTGGCCGCCCGGCAGACGTACGGCGACACGGACGACCTGCTCCGCCGTGACCTGCCGGCGCTCGGCGCCACCGTGGTCCGGGTCGACGCGCACGACACCGACGCGTGGCGGACCATGATCGCCGAGCACCAGCCGAAGGTCGTCTACGGCGAGACCCTGTCCAATCCGCAACTGCGGCTGGTCGATCTCCCGGCCGTGGCCGAGGCGGCCCATGCGGTCGGAGCGCGGTTCGTGGTGGACAACACGTTCGCGACCCCGTACTGCACCCGGCCGCTGGAGCTCGGCGCCGACGTCGTCGTCGAGTCGGCGACGAAGTTCCTGGCCGGGCACTCCGACGTCGTCGCGGGAGCGGCGACCACGCGCGACCCGGCCCTGCTCGAGGAGGTGCAGCGCCGGTTGATCACGTTCGGCGGCTGCGCCGATCCGCACGCAGCCTTCCTGCTCTGGCGGGGAATGCGGACGTTCCGGGTCCGGCTCGCCGAGAGCTGCCGGACCGCCGCGGCGCTGGCCGACCTGCTGGCCAAGGAGCCCGCAATCCGCGACGTGATCTACCCGGGCCGCAATGATCATCCCGACGCCGCCGTGGTCCGCCGGGTGATGCCGGACGCCGCCGGCGCCATGCTCACCGTCGTGCTGCACGGCGGCGACGAACGCGCCGGTGCGGTGCTGCGCCGGCTCCGGGTCGGCGTCGAGGCGACCAGCCTCGGCGGCGTGGAGACCCTGGTCAGCACGCCGTTCAACTCCTCGCACTTCAACATGACCGACGAGGAGCGGCTGGCCGCCGGCATCCAACCTGGCACCCTCCGGCTGTCGATCGGCCTGGAAGGCGAGGAAGCCCTGCTGGCCGACCTCCGCCAGGCCTTCGACACCCCCTGAACACATCGCCCCCCGCACCTGTCGAAGGGCCGAACCACACGCTCCCTGACTCTCGACAAACTCAGGGCACGGTGGACAAGCGGCGGGACAGGTAGCGGCGCTCGGCCGGGTCCAGGTGTTGCAGGCGGACCCGGAGCAGGTGCAGCGTGACCCACAGTTCAGTGGCCGCCTCGACCTCGCAGGAGGTCCAGCGGAGGACCTCGGCCAGCGGCTCGATGCCGATCAGCCAGCGGGCCGCCCACCGGTCGGCCGCCAACTCCTGTCGCCGCTCGGCCCGGCCGCTGCATGGGACGTCCCGGCGCTCCCGGTGCGCCAGTTCGTGAGCCAGGGCGCAGCGCTTGACCACCTGCTTCGCCCGGGCGTCCATCAAGATCACGTCCTGATCCGGATACCACCAGGCGTCGGCACCCTGGAGCAGGGCGTCGTCCTTCGACCACTCCACCCGCACGCCCGGAAGGCTCCGGAGCGCCCGCCACGGATGCGCGACCGCCACGGTCCTACTCCTCGTCCACGTCCTCGTCGCCCGACTTCACCTGCCGCCGGCTGGCGACCCGCCGCTCGGCCTCGATCAGCCTAGGCGGCTCCGCTGACAAGTCCCGGTCGTCAGCCCGCTCGATCCGGCGGACCCCGCGGTCATCGGCCGCACTCCGTGTGATCGCCTTGATCAACTGGTCCAGGGCGTCTCGCTGCTCGGCGGTGAGCGAGGCCGCCTCCGACGTCGGCACGTACGGACCAAGCTCGCCGGGCGGCCGGCCGGCCAGCACCCGCAATTCCCGCGCATCCAGGTCGAAGCCCGCCGCGAGCGCGGCCAGGGTCTCCAGGCGCGGGCGCGGTCCGTGCTCGCCCTTCAGGTAGCGAGCGACGGCGGACCGGTCGATCCGGTGCCCCTGCTCCTGTGCGCGGGCCACGACATCGTCGATGCTGCGGTCGCCCTTCGCCTGCGCCAGCCGGTCGGACAGTGCCGTCATCCGTGCCTTCGAGCCGTCGGCCTGGTCAGCTGCATAGGCACAAGTTACAGCGCCCGCCCCGCGGCAGCCGGAGGCGTTCCGGCACATGTGCCGATTCAGTTGCGGATTGCCGTACAGAGGGAGTCGAAAGTCGTTGACGATTGTCGACTTTGCTTGTTGAATGTGATCACTGCGAACCCCACCGGAGGCACAAGGATGAAGCTCCGTTCCCACCAAGCTCTGCGGGACTACATGACGTTCTACAAGATCAACACCGGGTACGCGCTGGCCAAGCGAGCCGGCATCCTCCCGGGCACCGCCAACTTCCTGGTCCAGGGACACCGGGACACCTGTTCGTCCCGGACCGCGCTGGCCATCGAGCAGGCCCTCGCCTGTCCGCCCGGCTTCCTGTTCGAGCCGGCCGGGCGGGAGGCCCGCCGATGACCGACCAACCCGTGGAACAACGGCGAGTGCGGGTCTGGTTCGGCCAGCACCTGCTGCACGACTATCTCGCCGAGGCCACGGCCGCCGAGCGCTACGCCGAGTCGATCGGCCGCCGGTTCGCCGGCCTCGAGGTCACCGTCGACCTCGAGGTCAGCGCGGACCTGCGTCCGCTCCCCTGCGAGCAACTCTGGTCCGTCCTCACCCCTTGACGGAGGTGACCGGGGAGGACTCCGCCGCGATGTCGCGGCCGGACCTGCCCCGGTCCCGCCCGACGATGATCAACACGACGGCGGTCAGCACCAGGGTGCCCAGGTGGACCAAGATCAACGGGCTGCCGGCGCCGGCGCTGCGGTCGATGCCCGCCTCGATCGAGCGGTCCAGCACGGAGCCAATGATCCCGGTGATCACGTTGTTGACGACGTGCAGCACGACCGAGGCCTCGATCCCGCCGGTCCGCCAGGCGACGATCCCCATCAGCAGACCGAACAGGAAGTAGTACGCGATCAGCCACGGGTCACCGGCCAGGTGCGCCGAACCGAACGCCACCGAGGAGACCACCAGGGCGACCACGGTGCCGACTCCGGCCCGGGCGAACAGCCCGCCCACGCTGCGGCCGAACAAGCCGCGGAACGTGATCTCCTCGGCGGCGGCCTGCAGCGGCATCAGGGTCAGCGCGACGATCAACCAGGGCAGCGGATCCGACGGCGGCCCGGCCGCGGTCAACAGCACCCGCGGCTCGACCGCCAGGATCGCGGCGCTGATCCCGCCGATCATGATCATGGCGATCAGCAGGGCCCGGCCGGCCCAGCGCCAGCGGAACCGGCCCGCGACGGAGAACAGGGTGCCGAGCGGCTGGCGCGGGAACAGCAACCGGTGCAGCAGCAGGCTGACCGGCAGCAGCGCTGCCAGGGAGAGCAGGGCGGAGGCGAAGATCACCGGGGTCATCGGAGCCGGCGAGCTCATCAGCTCGCCCATCCCGACGCCGCGCAGCGAAGCCTCGATGGCGAACGCCGCCAGGGACAGCGGGATGTTGATCACCAGGTACGTCAGCACGACGGCCACGATGATCACGAGCGCCTTCCACCAGCGGGCGCCGTCGCGGAGTGAGCGCAGATAGTTGACGGGCGCGTCTGCACCCGGGTTCGGAGCTGCGGAAACGTCCGTGGCAAGAGTCATGCAGCGAGTCTCGGCCGTCGAAGCCGCGGAGCGCGGTCCTCCCGGTCACCGGTCCCGGTGACGGCTTCACTCCACGGCGCTGACCGATTCACGGCCGTCCGACGCTCCGCGGTCGGCGGCTGGCCGAGTCGGCCGAACGGTCAGCCCTTGACCTGAACCGTGGTCAGCAGCGCCGGCAGATCGTCCGGCGGTGTGGTGAAGAACAGCGCCATCGCGGTGCCGGACCAGACCGCCTGCAGGCCGATCTTCCGGCCGCCGCGCTCCACCTCGGCGGACCAGCCCGGATGCCCGGCCAGTTCGGCGTCGGTCAGCTTCGGCTTGCTGCCCGCCAGCTCGCCGATCACGTACTCGGCGAGCTGCTTCGCCTCGGCGGCGCTCGGTTCCTGCTTCAGGGTCGCCGTCATGGCGCCGGTGATCCTGGCGTCGCCGAGCCTCCCGCAGGTGTACGCGACCGTCGACTCGATGCCCAGCTCGTCCATGTCGTTGCCGGTGATCTCCTGCGACTGCGGTGCCGCGCACGGCATGGTCCAGCTGAACACGCCGTCTTCGCTGGTCTGCTCGGTGCCGGCCGGGGCGCTCGACTCCGGCGACTCCGAGGGAGCGGCTGAGGTGGCCGGCCCGCTCGGCGCCTCGGACGACGGTCCGGACGGGCTGGGGGCAGCGGACGACGCCGGTGCCGACGGCACGCTCGAGTCTTCGGTCTCGGTCGGCGTGCCACCCGTGCAGGCGGCCGTGAACAGGGCCGCGGCCAGCGCAACCAGGATCGACCAACGTCGCAACGTCATGGTCTGAACGTTAGTCGGTCCCGTGCGGTCGTTCAGTGCCGCGACGCTTCCCGCGCCGGCCACGGGGCGTCGGCCGGGCGCAACGCGTCGAAGCCGTCGCGGGTCCGCGCCGCCCAGGCGGCCAGGATCCCGGCGACCAGGGTCGGGTTGTGCAGCCGGCCCTCCAGCACGGCCTGGACCAGGTCGTCCAGGCCGGCCCGGACCACGTCCATGTGTGCTTCTTCGGCATGCGGGACGAACCCGTCCGGCAGCGGTGCCGCGGTCAGTCCGCGGGCCAGGTAGACCCGCAGCGACTCGCTGCTGATGCCCGGCGACGTGAACAGGTCGACCAGCACCCGCCAGTCCCGCGCGGCCAGCCCGACCTCCTCGGCCAGCTCCCGCTGCGCACCGATCAGGTAGTCCTCGTCGCCGTTGTCGAGCAGTCCGGCCGGCGGCTCGACCAGCCGGTGTCGCACCGGATGCCGGTACTGCCGCACCAGCACCACCCGATCATGATCATCGAGGGCGATCACGCCGACCGCTCCCGGGTGCTTCAGGTACTCGCGGTTGATCAACTCGCCGTCCGGGGTCCGTACCCGATCGGACCGGTAGGAGGTCTTCCGGCCGGCCGCCAGTTCGTCCGTCGCCTCCACCGACCAGGCCTGCGGATCGTCCAGCAGAGCAAGATCATCAAGGATCGGCGTACCCTCGAGCGGACCATGATCGACTTCGGTCACGCCGACTCCATCGGCAGCCGTGCGGAGAGCTTGCGCTCCAGCGCCGCCTCGATCAGCCCGGCGAACAGCGGGTGCGGCTTGGTCGGCCGCGACTTCAGTTCCGGATGCGCCTGGGTGGCGACGAAGTACGGGTGCAGGTCGGTCGACAGCTCGACGAACTCGACCAGCCGGCCGTCCGGCGAGGTGCCGCTGATCACCAGCCCGGCCGCCTCCAGCTTGTCCCGGTAGGCATTGTTCACCTCGTACCGGTGCCGGTGCCGCTCGGCCACGTCGGTGCTCCCGTACCGCTTGGCCACCAGGGATCCCTCGGCCAGCGTGGCGGGGTACGAACCGAGCCGCATCGAACCGCCCAGGTCGCCCTCGCCGGAGACGATCGCTACCTGCTCGGCCATCGTGGCGATCACCGGATGTTCCGTACCGGGGTTGAACTCCGAGGAGTCCGCGCCGGCCAGCCCGGCAAGATCACGAGCGACCTCGATCACCATGCACTGCAGCCCGAGACACAGCCCCAAGATCGGGATCTGGTTCTCCCGGGCATAGCGGATGGCGCCGACTTTCCCTTCCACACCACGGATCCCGAAGCCTCCCGGTACGCAGATGCCGTCCACCTCGGACAGCACCTTGGCGGCACCGTCGGCGGTGGAGCAGTCGTCCGAGGGCACCCAGACCACGTTGACCTTGGCCCGGTTGGCGAACCCGCCGGCGCGCAGCGCCTCGACCACCGAGAGATAGGCGTCGGGCAGGTCGATGTATTTGCCGACCAGGCCGATGGTCACCTCCTCGGTCGGGTTGTGCACCCGGTCCAGCAGGTCGTTCCAGCGGGTCCAGTCGACGGCGCCGTGTTCCAGGCCGAGCCGGCGCACCACGTACCCGTCGAGGTCCTGGGCGTGCAGCATCGCCGGCAGGTCGTAGATGCTCGGCACGTCGAGATTGGAGATCACGGCCGAGTCGTCGACGTCGCACATCAGCGAGATCTTCCGCTTCACCGAGTCCGGGATCTCCCGGTCGCAGCGACAGACGATGGCGTCCGGCTGGATGCCGACCTGGCGCAGCGCGGCCACCGAGTGCTGGGTCGGCTTGGTCTTCAGCTCGCCGCTCGGCCCGATGTACGGCAGCAGCGACACGTGCAGGAAGAACACGTTGTCCCGCCCCACGTCGTGCCGGACCTGCCGGGCCGCCTCGAGGAACGGGAGCGACTCGATGTCGCCGACGGTGCCGCCGATCTCGTGGATCACCAGGTCGACTTCGTCGCCGCCCATGGCGAGCATCGATTCCTTGATCTCGTTGGTGATGTGCGGGATCACCTGGACCGTGTCGCCCAGGTAGTCGCCGCGGCGTTCCTTGGCGATCACCGACGAGTAGACCTTGCCGGTCGTGACGTTGGCCTCGCCGGACAGGTTGACGTCGAGGAACCGCTCGTAGTGCCCGATGTC
Source organism: Microlunatus parietis (assembly GCF_013407955.1). Lineage (GTDB taxonomy): Bacteria > Actinomycetota > Actinomycetes > Propionibacteriales > Propionibacteriaceae > Microlunatus > Microlunatus parietis. The sequence goes on from NZ_JACCBU010000001.1 coordinate 969,189, forward strand.
CAGGTCGGTCTCGGCGCCGTCCTCGGTGACGAAGACCTCGCCGTGCTGGAACGGGTTCATGGTGCCGGGATCCACATTGAGGTACGGGTCCAGCTTCTGCATCGTGACCCGCAGGCCCCGGGCCACCAACAGGTTGCCGAGCGACGAGGCGGTCAGTCCCTTGCCCAATGAGGAGGCGACACCGCCGGTGACGAACAGATGCTTCGTGATGCGTGCGCGATGTCCCACGGGCTTCCACCCTAGCCCGCCCGGACCGATTTCGACGAACGCCACGACTGGCGATTTCGCGGAGACCGCGCCGGACGCCCGGATTCGCACGCCCGGAGTGAACTTCCGCCGGTCAGTCGCGGCGGAAATCCGCAACGGTCGCGGCGTGAGGTGAACGGGCCGAATCCACACCACGGTCAACCCCCGGCTCCCGCTCACTGAGCGGACGCCTTGACCCCCATGTCGGCCGGATCTGCCGGTCAAGCCGTCCGCTCGACGACGTCACCGCATCACGCAACACGCTCACCGACCGGCCCGGCCTCCGGGGATCGGACGGGCTGACCGCGTGCTTCCAGGGTCCGGGAGCCGTGGAGACACCGGCCGTGTTCGCCGACCTGTCAGAGGCCCGACGAGATGTCACAGGCGCCAAAGGTCGTCGGCGAGGTCGGCCAGGGTCGGGTAGTCCGCAAGGGTTAGGTCGGGTCGGATAGACGTGAGCAGGTCGAAGGCGTCGAAGTCCAGGCTGAGGGTCGCGCTCATGGCCCGGCGCACGAAGTCGTCGGCGAGCCAGCCATAACTGTCCAGGAACGCTCGTGACCAGATCACGGAGCCAGTCCCGGCCGAGTCGGCCCTGCGGCTCGAGCGGCGTCAGCGTGTGTACGTTCTTGATCACCTGGCCGAGATGACGGGCCAGGGCGAGCTGCTGCGGTTCCGGCAGCGATCGCTCCAAGACCGGCCGTCCCGGTGATCGGCTCAGCACCAGGTAGTCATGATCATCGAGGTGACCGCGCGCCAGCAGGTCCGGCACCGGAGCCGATCACTCGTTTCGAGCATCCGGTAGGCCGCAAGCTCGGTGCGTGATCGAGCCGGTCGGCGGGCGGGAACAGCTTCACGACGAGGTCCGCAGTCCGTACCACCGTGACAAATTACGGCCTGCACCTATTGCCACATTCAGCAGGCTGCAATAACTTCGAAGCCTCAGCGTCGGGGCGAGGAGGATCGAGATGAACGACATCACCGATCGGCGGTCGATTCTCCGGGCGGGCGGGGCCGGACTCGTCGCCCTGGCGGCCGGTTCGCTCCCGCTCAGCGCCTCCGCCGAACCGACCGCGGGGGGAACGCTGACCGACCTCGGCGAGCCGGTGCACAAGACGCAAACGCAGAGTTCGGCGATCGCCAACGGGCCGGACGGCCGGCCGCTGGCGTACCTCTGTGCCGAGGGGAATCCGACCACCCCGGGCGAGTTCGCCGTCGTCGACCTGCGGGCCCGGAAGACGATCTTGGACGTGCGGATCGCGGCCGGCGCGTCGATCGGTCGCAACCTGAGCATCTCCCCGACCACCGGCGACGTCTGGTTCGGCACCTCGGACGGCGCCGAGCTCTACCGCTATACGCCCGGAGCGACCGCGGTCGAGCACCTCGGCAGCGTCAGCGAGGACCAGCGGATCTGGGCGCTCCGAGCCGGTGACGACGGCACGATCTGGATCGGCACCTACCCGGGCGGTCTACTGCTGTCGTACGACCCGGAGACCGGTGAAACCACCGACCACGGCCAGGCGCTCGCCGGCGAGCAGTACATCGGATCCGTGCAGCAGGTCGGCGGCCTGATCTACTGCGGAACCCAGCCGAACGGCCGGCTCGCCAGTTACGACCCCGCGACCGGCACGTTCACCGAGGTCGCCCTGCCGGACGGCCCGGTGGCCAGCGACATCACCGAACTCAACCTGCGCGGCAGCCTGCTCTTCGTCACCACCGGCGCCCGCACGTACGTCCTCGACACCGAGTCCGGCCAGTGGATCGACACGATCCCCGAGGTCAGCGGCTACGGAGTCTCCCCGGTCGACCCGCGCGACGACGCCTCCGTCTACGTCCGTTCCGGCAACGTGATCAAGCGCTACCACACCCAGACCCGGGCGCTGGAGCCGATCGGCTGGTCGCCGAACGCGACTCCGGAGACCTGGGCCTGGGTCGATCTTGCCGATCCGGCCTCGCCCGGGTTGTCGATCGCGTTCACGTACTGGAACAACGGCCGGATCTATGCCTTCAACCCCGACACCTCGGGCGGCTACTACCTGGAGCCGGACCTGCTGGGCGCCGGCACCCAGCTGGTCGCGATCGCCGCCGGGCCGGACGGCGCGATCTACTGCGGCGCCTATCTCAGCCCGCCCGGGATGGGCCGCTGGGACCCGGACCGGGAGGCGTTCGAACTGCTGACCGGCACCAGTCAGGTCGAAGGCTTCGGCACGTTCGGGAATGATCTTGTCTTCGGGCGCTATCCGCAGGGCCGGCTCTACCGGTACGAGCTCGACCGGCCCTGGGCGATGGGCACCAACCCCGGACCGGCGGTCGATCTCGACGGTCGGGGCCAGAACCGGCCGCAGTGCTTCGTCCAGCTGAGCGAGACCCGGATGGCGGTGACCAGCGTCCCGATCACCGGCCGGCACGGCGGCGCGATCACGCTGTGGGATCCGCTCAGCAACGAGGTCGAGGTGTACGACCACGTGATCAGGGACCAGACGCCGGTGTCGCTGGTGCTGCACGACGGGCTGCTGATCGGCGGCACCTCGATCAACGGCGGCTACGGCATCGATCCGGTCACGCCGGAGGCGAAGCTGTTCGGCTGGGACCCGGAGACCCACAAGATCATCTTCGAGACGGTCCCGGTCAGGGGCGCGACCACCGTGGCCGGGTTGATCATGGACGAGCATGATCGACTGTGGGGTCTCGCCGACAATGTGATCTTCGAGTTCGACCCGGTCCGCCGGGTGGTCCGGCACCGGGCCCGATTGTTCGACGAGCCCGGCGGCAGCCGCTACGGGAATGATCATGTCCTGCTGCTGCGGGACGACCGGCTGTACGGCGTGACGGCTGGCCGGCTGTTCGAGTTCAACCGCCGGACCCGCCGCGTCGAGGTGCTCGACGACACCGTGGGGGCCCGTCACCTGGCAGCGGACCGGGCCGGCGACCTGTACGTGATCGGCCAGGCCACCCGGCTGTACCGCTATCGGCGCTGAGCCGGACCTCTCGTCGGGGCGACGTGCCTCAGCCGGCCTTCGCGGGTTTCTTGCGCCGAGCCCTGACCGGCTTCGCGGTCCGGGCCCGGTCCGCGGTCTCGATCAGTTCGCGAGCGTGGGCCAGGGCGGAGTCGGTGGTGTCCAGGCCGGCCATCATCCGGGCCAGCTCGGCGGCGCGTTGATCATCGGCGACCCGCTGCACGCCGCTGGTGGTGACCTGTCCGTCGTCGGCCTTGACCACCACGTAGTGCCGGTCGCCGAAGGCCGCCACCTGAGCGAGGTGGGTGACCACGACGACCTGGGCCCGCCGGGCCAGGGCGGACAGCCGGCGGCCGATCTCGACCGCGACCTTGCCGCCGACGCCGGCGTCCACCTCGTCGAACACGAAGGTGCCCCGGTTGCCCGACTCGGCGGCCAGGATCACCTCGATCGCCAACCGGACCCGCGACAACTCGCCGCCGGACGCGACCTTGCCGAGCCCGCGCGGCTCGGAGCCGGGGTTGGCGCTGAACAGCAGCTCGACCGCGTCGGCGCCGTGCGGCCCGAGCTCGGTCTCGGTGACCGCGAAGCTGAGCCGGGCGTGCGGCATGGCGAGCGCGGCCAGCTCGGCCTCGACCAGCGTCGCGAAGCTGGCCGCGGCCTCCCGCCGAGCCGCGCCGATGCGGCCGGCCAACTCGGCCAGTTCGCCGTCCAGCCCGGCGATCCGGGCGGTCAGTTCGTCGATCCGCTCGTCGCCGGACTCCAGCCCACCGAGCCGGCTCGCGGCCTCCGCGGCCCAGGCCAGCACCTCGTCGCAGTCGCTGCCGTACTTGCGGGTCAGGGTGGCCAGCTCGGAACGCCGCTCGGCGATCTGCTCGAGCCGGCCGGGTTCGGCGTCCAGCCCGTCCAGGTAGTCGGCCGCGGACGACGTCAGCTCGGTCAGCGCGTACGACAGGTCCTGCACCCGGCTGCGCAGCTTCTCGGCATCGGGATCGGTGGCCGCGAGGGTCTCGATCTCCTTGCGGGCGGCCGCGATCGCGCTCATCGCGCCGCCGGCCTCGTCCTCGCCGCCGGCCAGCGCGACCATCGCGGCGGCCGCCGACTGCCGCAGGTCGTCGCTGCGCTGCAGCCGGGTCGCCTCGGCCGCCAGTTCGACGTCCTCACCGGGCTGCGGATCGATCTTCTCGATCTCGGCCAGGCCGAACCGCAGCAGGTCGATCTCGCGGGCCCGGCTCTGCGCCTGCTCGGTCAGTTCGGCCAGCTCGGCCCGGGCCTGCTGCCGCTCCGCGTACCGCTGCCGATAGCCGTCCAGCGACTCCGAGACCGAGTCGCCGGCGTAGGCGTCGAGCAGTTCGCGCTGCCGGTCCGGGCTGGTCAGCCGGAGCTGTTCGGACTGGCCGTGGATGGTGATCAACTCCTCGACCACCGCGCTGCCGGAGCCGACCGGGACCTGGGCGCCGCCGACCCAGCTGCGGGACCGGCCGGCCGAGGTGACCTGGCGGGCGACCAGCAATTCGTCACCGTCGAGTTCGCCGCCGAGTTCGTCGACCCGAGCGCGCGTCGTCCGGTCCGGCGCGGTGAAGGCACCTTCCACCCGAGCCTGCCCGGCCCCGGTCCGGACCGCCTTCGGATCCGACCGCGCCCCGAGCAGCAGCCCCATCCCGGTGACGATCATGGTCTTGCCCGCACCGGTCTCGCCGGTGACCACGGTCAGGCCGGGGTCCAGTTCGATCGTCGCCGAGTTGATCACCCCGAGATTGGTGATCCGCAGCTCGCTGATCATGATCAGATCCTCTACTCGCCGGGTGGGCCGGCGTTCACCGGGCGGCGGGCGCCCCGCCAGCCCTCGACCTTGAGCCCGAACTTGTTCACCAGCCGGTCGGTGAACGGCGACTGGGAGAGCCGGGCCAGCCGCAACCGGTGCCGGCCCTGGCAGATCTCGATCCGCACCGCCGACCGGACGTCGGTCGTCCGGTGCCCGTCGCACCAGACCACGGCGTGGGTCTGTGAGCCGTCCAGCACCTGCACGACGACCCGGGAGGACGGGCCCAGCACCAGCGGCCGGGCGAACAGGGCGTGCGCGCTGAGCGGCACCAGCAGCAACGCCTCCACCTCCGGCCAGATCACCGGCCCGCCCGCCGAGAACGCGTACGCCGTCGAACCGGTCGGCGTCGACACGACCAGCCCGTCGCAGGCCCAGCGAGACAGCGGCCGGCCGTCGATCTCGACCAGCACCTCGAGCATCCGCTCCCGGGCGGCCTTCTCGATCGACACCTCGTTGATCGCGAACGAACTCCAGGTCTCGCCGCCGTCCTGGACGGAGACGTCGATGGTGGACCGCTCCTCCACCGTGTATGACCGCTCCACGATGTGGTCGACGATCGCGTCGATCTCCGAGGACTCCGCCTCGGCCAGGAAGCCGACGTGGCCGAGATTCACGCCCAGCAACGGGATGTCGGCGTTCACCACCCACTCGCCGCCGCGCAGGATGGTGCCGTCGCCGCCGAGCACGATCATCAGTTCGCAGTCCCCGATCGGGTCCGCCGCGTCGGCCGAGACCACCTCGACGTCGACCGACAACCGGCCCGACCGGACCGCGGCGTCGTCGTCCGGCAGCACGGAGATGATCCCGTGCCGGCTCAGGCCGGTGACCAGGCGCGAGGCAGCCGTGATCGCCTCGTCCCGCTGCGGATGGGTGAGCACCGCCACCCGACGGCGCACCTGCTCGGCCTGGCTCACGAGATAGAAGCATAGGTGCGAGGCACTGACAATCCTTCGCGGCGACGCAGGTGGGCGAAGAACTCCTGGTTACCGGAGCCGCCCGGCACCCGGCTCGGAGCCACCCGGACCACCGCCCAGCCCGTCTCCGCAGCCGTACGGAGAACGCCGTCGACCGCCGCGCGGCGCAGCTCCGGGTCGGCCACCACGCCACCCTTGCCGAGGTCGGCCCGGCCCACCTCGAACTGCGGTTTGATCATGATCAGCATGTCCGCATCGTCGCGCAGCACTCGGTCGAACGGGGCGATCAGGAGGCGCAACGAGATGAACGACACATCGGCGACCAAGAGGTTGACGGGCCGCTGGTCGACGTGCCGCAACTCGAGATCACGCAGATTGGTCCGCTCCCACACCACGACCCGCGGGTCGGACCTGATCCGACGGCTGAGTTGATCATGGCCGACGTCGATCGCGTACACCTGCTCGCAGCCGGCCTCCAGCAGGACCTGAGTGAACCCGCCGGTGCTGGCTCCAGCGTCGACGGCTCGCCCGTACGGCTGCAGGTCGAGGTCCGCCAGCGCGCCGAGCAGCTTGTGCGCGCCGCGGGAGACGTAATGATCACCGGCCTCGACCGTGATCGGTGTCGCGTCATCGACGTCGACGGACGGCTTCCCGGCCGGCCGATCGGCCACCCGGACCAGCCCGGCGGTGATCAACTCGCGCGCCTGGCCGCGGGATCGGGCCAGGCCACGATCCACCAGCGCTCGATCCAGTCGGACCACAGCGTTGTCGAGCAGGCCCGTCGATCAGGACGGGGAGTCGGCCGAACGGTCGGACGGTTGATGCAGGGCCGCATGCAGCGCTTCGTGCACCCGGGACAGCCGGTCGTGGTGCTCCGCGACCGGCAGGTCCGCCAGTCCGTCCAGGTCGGTCAGCGCGGCGTCGATCTCGTCGACACCGGTCCGCGGACGTACGTTCTGATCTTGATCGGGTTCGGTCACTCGGTCGCCTTCTCTGCCTGCTTCGCCGTGCCGGCGCGCGTCGGCGCCTTCTTGGCCGGAGCCTTCTTCGCCGCCGTCCTGCGGGCTGGCGCCTTCTTCGCGACGGCCTTCTTCGCCACCGTGGCCCGGACTGCCTTGGTCGCCGCGGCAGTCTTCCGCGGAGTCGAGTCAGCCGCCGGCGGTACGGGTTCGGTCGACATCGCCTGGTCGCGCAGAGCGGCGAGTTCGGCCCGGGCGTCCGCCAGGCCGGTGGTGACCCCGGCGATCTCGGCCCGGGCTTCGGTCAGCCCGGTCCGTGCCTCGGCCAGCTCCGACCGGGCGCCGGCCAGTTCGGACCGGGCCTCCGCCAGCGCCGTCCTGGTCTCGGCCAGTTCGGACCGGATCCCGGTCAGCTCGGACCGTACCTCGTCGAGGTCGTCGGACCGGACCAGTCCCAGCCGGCCGGAGGCCTTCTCCATCTCGGCCGTGATCGTGTGCTGCAGCGATCGCGCCGCCGCCCGGGCCTTCGCCCGGGTGCTGCGACCGATGCCGCCCACCGTCTCCAAGTAGTTGTGTTTCGTGTCGACGACCACAGTTCTCCTCCCTCGGTAGAGTCCCCCGAGGTCGTTCGTCAGCCCTACCGTACTCACAAGACGGCCAGCCTGCCCAGGGCCGCGAGCACATCGGCCGGGTCCGCCGGGAGCCCGCGATCGGCCGCCGACCAGGCAAGATCCGCGGCCGCCACCAGCGCGTCCAGGGCGCTGACCTGGTCCTCCGGAGCTTCGTCCAGGATGAGCCGGCCGTCCCGCAGCCGGGCCGTGCTGCGGCCGCGGCGGGTCTGGTCGCCGTCCCGCTGTACGGGCCGCGGCGGGTCCAGCAGGGCCGCCAGGTCGAACCCGACGTGGGTCGGCCGCTCCCCCGGGCCGGCGGCCAGGAGGTCGGCCGGGCCGCAGGAGCCGCTCAGCACGAACAGGCTGTCCAGCCCGACCGCGGCGGCTCCGGCGATGTCGGTGTCGAACCGGTCGCCGACGAAGATCGCATGCTCGGCGCCGAGCCGGCGCAGCGTCTCGGTGATCAACGGCGGGTACGGCTTCCCGGCCACCTCGGGCTCGATCCCGACGGCGGTGCGGACCGCGGCGACCGCGGCGCCGTTGCCGGGCACGATGCCCCGGTCGGTCGGCCGGGTCGGATCCGTGTTCGTGGCCAGCCAGTAGGCGCCGCGCTGGATCGCGATCGCGGCCTCGTTGAGCTGGGCCCAGGTCAGGTCGTTCCCGTACCCCTGGATCACCGCGATCGGCTCGTCGTCGGCGGACCGCACCGCGACCAGGCCCGCCTCGGCCAGCGCCGCGTCGACGCCCGTGCCGCCGACCACCAGGATCCGGGCGCCGGCACCGAACCGGTCGGCGAGCAGCCGGGCGCCGGCCTGTGCCGAGGTCACCACGTCGCCCGTCGTGGCCTCGATCCCCAGCTCGCGCAGGTGTTCGGCCACCGCCTCGGGAGTACGGGCCGCGTTGTTCGTCACGTACCCGATCCGGACGCCGCGCTCCCGGAGCCGCTTCAGCCCGCCGGGCGCTCCCGGCACCGGTTCAGGGCCGAGATAGACCACCCCGTCCAGGTCGAACAGGGCGGCGTCATAGGCGTCGATCAACGCGTCCATGATCAACGATCGCCGGCGGGGCGGTCGGCCTCGTCATGATCATCGTCCGCGTCGTCACCGTCACCCGCGTCGTGATCATCATCGGATGCCTGATCATCGCTGCTCTCGGAGACCTCAGCGCGATCAACCTCAGCGCGATCATCCTCGTGATCATCCTGCTCGTGATCATCGTCGTCGTCGAGATCGAAGTCGATGGTGACGCCGTCCAGGGCGTCCCGGCGTTCGGCGGCGTCGGTGAGCTGCTCCCGGTCGAGGTCGGCGGCGGCCGCGAACCAGTCCCGCGCGGCCGCCTCGTCGCCACGGTAGGCCAGCACATCGGCGTAGGCGTAGCGCAGCCGAGCAGCAGCGTTCCGGCCGGGCTCGGTCAGCCGCAGGTCGTCGATGGCGGCACGGAGCAGCCGGGCCGCCTCGGCATCCTGGCCGAGATCGCGGCGGGCTCCGGCCTCGACGATGATCATCTCGATCTGCTGAGCCGGGTCCAGCGGCAGTTCCTTCGCCTCGCGACTCAGCTTGAGCGCCGCCTGCGGCTTACCGAGGGCGCGTTCGCAGTCGGCCATCGCGGGCAGCACGTCGTGGTTACCGGACATCCGCCGGATGGCCCGGAACTCCGACAGCGCGACCTCGTACTTCCCGGCCGCGTAGGCCGTCTCGGCCGCGGCCTCCCGGACGATCGGCAGTCGCGCGGCCCGGCGCCGGGCGGCCTCGGCGAACTCGTACGCCTGCTCGGGGTCCTCCTCGATCAGCCGACCGGCCATGATCAGGAAGCCGCCGACCTGCTCGGCCAGTTCCTTGGGCAGGCCCCGCAGTTCGGCCCGCACCTGGCGCGGCAGTTCCGCCTGGCTGACGTCGGCGGGCACCTTGGGTTCGCGGGGCGGACGGTTCAGCCCCGGCGGCGTCGCTCGGCCTTCCCAGCGACCCTCGCCACCCCGGCGGTCCGTCCGGTCACGATCCGTACGTCCTCGGTCCGAACCACCGCGGTCCGAGCGACCCCGGTCCGAGCCACCCCAGTCCGACCGACCGCGACCCGCACCGCCACGATCCGAACCGCCACGGTCAGAACGACCGCGATCCGAGCCGCCCCGATCAGATCGACTCCGATCCGAGCCACCCCAGTCCGACCGACCGCGACCCGAACCGCTCCGATCAGAACCGCTCCGGCCCGAGCCACTCCAGTCCGACCGACCACGGTCCGAACCGCCCCGGCCGGAACCGCCTCGATCCGAAGCACCCCGATCCGAACGACCACGGTCAAATCCACCACGGTCCGAACCGCCTCGATCCGAGCCACCGCGGCTCGAACCACTCCAGCCGGAACCTCCACGACCCGAACCGCCCCGATCGGAAGCACCACGATCCGAACGACCACGATCGAAACCACCACGGTCCGAACCGCCGCGGCTCGAACCACTCCAGTCCGACCGACCGCGATCTGAACCGCCACGGTCCGAAGAACCACGGTCAGAACGACCACGGTCAAAACCACCCCGATCAGAACGGGGACGGTCATGGTCGGGACGGTCGCCCGAGCGATCACGATCCGTACGATCGCGGTCCTTGTTGTCGCGCTCCGGGCGGCCCCGGTCGCCGGACCGCTTGGACCGGTCCTGGCCCGACTGGTCCCGACGGAACCCTCCACCCTGGCTCGAACCCTTGCCGCGGTCGCCCGCCGGCCGATCCTTCGGCGGTCGGTCCCGCCAAGGGCGGTCACCGCCCTGCCGATCACCGCCGCGGCCGGTCCCGGGTCGATCGGACCGGTCCTGCCCGCCCGGCTCCGCGCGCCGACCACGGCCGCGCCGATCCTCGTCGCGCCGTTCTGGTTCCGGCCTCGATGGGCCTCTGCCCCGGTCCTGATTCACCCGACAATCCTGCACCACTTTCACCCCGACCCTTGACACGGGACGTCCGGGCGCACCCGAAGCGGTGCTCACATCGCGCGCCGGCCGATATCATCGTCGCGCCATGACTGAGCAGCTCACCCGTGATTCCCGACCCGCCACCGGCTACGCCTCCGTACCGCCGCAGATCGATCTGCCGGCGATGGAGCACGAGATTCTGGACCTGTGGCAGCGGAACCGTACCTTCGACCGTTCCCTCGAGCAGACCGCCGGGGGCGAGCCGTGGACGTTCTACGAGGGTCCGCCGACGGCGAACGGCAAGCCGGGTACGCATCACATCGAGGCGCGCGTCTTCAAGGACGTGTTCCCCCGGTTCCGGACCATGCGCGGGTATCGGGTGGACCGGAAGGCGGGCTGGGACTGCCACGGCCTGCCGGTCGAGCTGGCGGTGGAGACCGAGCTGGGTCTCAACGGCAAGCCCGACATCGAGCGGTACGGCGTCGAGGCGTTCAACGCCAAGTGCCGGGAGTCGGTGCGACGCCACGTCGACGCGTTCCGCGAGCTGACCGAGCGGATGGGCTACTGGGTCAATCTCGACGAGGCGTACGAGACGATGAACCCGAGCTACGTCGAATCGGTCTGGTGGGCATGTAAGAAGATCTTCGACGCCGGGCTGCTGACCGAGGACTTCCGGGTCGCGCCCTACTGCCCGCGCTGCGGCACCGGCCTTTCCGATCATGAACTGGCGCAGGGGTACGAGAACATCGTCGACCCCTCCGTCTACGTACGGCTGCCGCTGACCTCCGGCCCGCACGCCGGCGAGGCGGATCTGCTGATCTGGACCACGACCCCGTGGACCCTGCCGTCCAACGCGCTGGTCGCGGCCAAGGCCGACGTGACGTACACGGTCGCCGTCCATGATCAGGAACGGCCCGTCGTGGTGGCCGAGTCACTGATCGACACCGCGCTCGGCGAGGGCTGGCGGGCCACCTCGACCTTCACCGGCGCGGAGATGGTGGGCTGGACGTACGACCGTCCGTTCGCCATCGTCGACTGGCCGGGCCGCGGCCATTTCGTGGTGACCGAGGATTACGTGACCACGACCGACGGCACCGGTCTGGTCCACCAAGCAACGGTCTTCGGCGCCGACGACTTCGACTCGGTACGCCGCAACGGCGTCGAGTTGATCAACCCGATCAACACCCAGGGCCGGTTCGACGAAGGCCTGGACCTGGTCGGCGGCGTCTACTTCCGCGATGCCAACGAGGCACTGATGGAGGATCTGGCCGAGCGTGGTCGGCTGTTCCGCCATATCGAGTTCGAGCACTCGTACCCGCACTGCTGGCGCTGCCACAGCGCGCTGATGTACTACGCGTTGCCGTCCTGGTACATCCGGACCACCAAGATCAAGGACGCGCTGCTCCGGGAGAACGAGCGGACCACCTGGTATCCGGAAACGATCAAGTGGGGCCGCTACGGCGACTGGCTGAACAACAACATCGACTGGGCGCTGTCCCGGTCCCGCTACTGGGGCACGCCGCTGCCGGTCTGGCGTAACGACGCCGACCCGACCAAGATCATCTGCGTCGGGTCCCTGGCAGAGCTGTCCGAGCTGACCGGCACCGACCTCGCCGAACTTGATCCGCACCGCCCGTTCATCGACGACGTGACGTTCACCGTGCCGGGCGAGGACGGGACCTACCGGCGGGTGCCGGAAGTGATCGACGCCTGGTTCGACTCCGGCTCGATGCCCTTTGCCCAGTGGGGATATCCGCATCTGGACGGTTCGATCGAGCAGTTCGAGCGGGCCTATCCGGCCGACTTCATCTGTGAGGCGATCGACCAGACCCGCGGTTGGTTCTACACGCTGATGACCGTCGGCACGCTGGTGTTCGACGAGTCCTCGTACAAGAACGTCGTCTGCCTCGGCCACATCCTCGCCGAGGACGGCCGCAAGATGTCGAAGCACCTCGGCAACGTGCTCGACCCGATCGAGCTGATGGACAGCCACGGCGCCGACGCGGTCCGCTGGTTCATGGCCGCCGGCGGCTCCCCCTGGGCATCCCGGCGGGTCGGCCACACGACGATCACCGAGACCGTCCGCAAGGTCCTGCTGACCTATTGGAACGTCGTCGCCTTCCAGGCCCTCTACGCCAACGCCAATCAGTGGTCCCCCGCTGATCGCTCGGAATCCACCCATGTCCTCGACCGCTGGCTCACCTCGATCACCGGAAAGTTGATCACCGAGACCACCGAGGCGTACGAGAACTACGACCTGCAGCGCGTCGGCCAGTTGATCACCACGTTCGTCGACGATCTTTCCAACTGGTACGTCCGCCGCTCCCGCCGCCGCTTCTGGGCCGGCGACTCGGGTGCCCTGGGCACGCTGCACGACTCGCTCAACGTGCTGACCCGGCTGATGGCCCCGGTGGCCCCGTTCCTCACCGAGCGGGTCTGGCAGGACCTCTTTGCCGGTACGGATCCGGACGGACCGGACTCGGTCCACCTGGCCTCCTGGCCGACCGCCGACGATGCGGTACGCGACGCCGAACTGGACGCCTCGATGCAGCTGGCCCAGCGCCTGGTCGAACTCGGCCGCGCCGCCCGCTCCGAGGCCAAGATCAAGATCCGCCAGCCACTCGGCCGCGCCCTGATCCCCACTGCCAGCCATGATCGTCTCGGCCCCGAGCTGCTCGCCGAAATCGCCGCCGAACTCAACCTGTCCAAGGTGGAGTCGTTCACCGGCGCCGGCGACCTGGTCGAATACACCGCCAAGGGCAACTTCCGCGCCCTCGGCAAGCGCTTCGGCAAGCAGACCCCTCAGGTCGCCGCCGCGATCGCCGCCGCCGATGCTGCCATCCTCGCTGAATCCCTGTCCAGCAAGGGATCTGCGACCGTTGACCACGACGGCGGCACCGAGGTCACGGCGGACGAGGTGATCATCTCCGAGCGTCCGAAGGAAGGTTGGTCGGTGATCAACGACCAGGGCGAGACCATCGCCCTCGACCTCGAGCTGACCCCGGAGCTGATCAAGGCCGGCCTCGCCCGCGAGGCGATCCGGCTGATCCAGGAGACCCGCAAGGACACCGGCCTCGAGGTCACCGACCGGATCAGGCTCGCCTGGTCCGCCGGCCCGGAACTCACCGAAGCCCTCCGCGAACACGCCACTCTGGTCGCCGACGAGGTCCTCGCCGTCGAGTTCACCGAGGTCGAGCCCGCTGCCGACTGGCACCGCTTCGACGACCTCGACCTCACCCTCTCCCTGAACAAGGCCGGTTAAAGTCTCCGGCTCAAGAGTGGTTCCGCCGCGACTGGAGCCCGTTGCAGATTCGCGCGGCGGCAGGCTGCATCGGCTGGACGGCGCGGACCTGAGGCCTCCAACACGAGCGACTTCCAACCCTGCGCGTCCCGTCCGGTTCGCACCCGTCCAGGGAGGTGGTGGTGTCACAAATCTGCAAAGCAACCACCGCCAGACGGCCGTGAAATCGATTGCAATACGGGTTCCATTGCAGATTTGTGTCACCTGGGTCGAGACGCGGCCTGACCTTCCACCCTCGACGTTGGGCCGCCCGGCACCGGGCCCCGATCCGACCTGCAACGCCCTTGCTCACCATTCCGCAACAGGCTCACTGACCGGCGGAAATCCACTCCGGCCGTGCACGTCGGGCCCCGAGGAGCCAGAAACTCTTCGGGCTGACCCGTGACCTCATCGAGCGGACTCGTTGACCGACAAAGTCGCCCGGAATCGAGGTCAAGGGGTCCGCTCAGTGATGGTGAATCGGACGGCCCGGCCGCGCAGCTTGGGGCTCAACGACCTCTGCGGATACCACGGATCGAGGCCAGGCCGTCGAGGATGCGATCGAGGCCGAAGTCGAGGGCGGCGTCCTGGCCGCCGGAAGACGCAGCGGCGGCAAAGGCCGCGGACGCTTCCGGGTAGCGGTCGGCGTGCCGGGACAGGATGCCGGCCATCAGGTCGGCGACGCCACCGGGCGGTTCGCCCTGGTCGGGGACGCGGCCTACGCGAACACGCTCGGCGGGTTCGGCACCGGTTTGGCCGTGGTCGGCGGCTATGTCCTGGCCGGCGAGCTCGCCCTGGCCAACGGTGATCACCGAAGTGCTTTCGACCGTTACACGTCGATCATGTACCGCTATGCCAAGATCGCCCGGAAGGGCAACGCCGGTCCGTTCCTGGCGCCGCCGTCCAAGCTCAAGATCAAGTTGCGCGACCTGACATTCGCCAACAAGCTCCTGCTGGGCCTGATGATGAAGCTGACCGACGACTTCGCCAACGACATCGAGCTGCCCGGATATCCGGATTGATCATGGCTCGACGATGATCACTTCGGGGCCGGCCGCGGTGAGCTCGGCCAGCAGTTCGCGGTCGGCGCCGGAGTCGGTGATGATCAGGTCGACTTCGTTCAACGTACCGAAGGCGCAGAAGGAGTCCCGGCCGACCTTGCCGGAGATCACCGGCACGATCCGGCGCCGGGCGGACAGCAGCATGGCCCGCTTCACCGCGGCTTCCTCGGGATTGGTCGTGGTCAGGCCGCGGGACGCGGTGAGGCCGTTCACGCCGATGATCGCGACGTCGGCGGCGAGGGTCTCCAGGCGCCGACTGGTCGCGGCGTCCACCGCCGCGGAGGTCAGCCCGCGGATCAGCCCGGGCAGCGTGAGCACGGTCAGCGTCGTCGCCTGAGCCAGGTACTGCGCCGCGGGCAGGTTGTTGGTGACGACGGCGGCGCCGCTGTCCCGCGCCATGGCCTGCGCACAACTGAACGTCAGCGAGCCCGAGTCGAGCATGATCACGCCGTCGGCCGGCAGTTCCGCGGCGACCCGGTCGGCGATCGCGAGCTTCTCGGCCCGCTGCTCCGCGTGCCGCGCCGCCAGCGCCTGCTCGAACGGCGTGGCATCGACCAGCCGGGCACCGCCTCGCACCCGGCGCACGGTTCCGCGGCGGGCCAGCACCTCCAGATCCCGGCGTACGGTCTCGGCCGCGACCCCCAGCCGGCGGCCGATCTCGGCGACGCTCACGTCTCGCCCCGGCACGGTCAGCAGGAACTCCGCGATCGCCTGCTGCCGCTGCGGCGGATACATCGGCAAGGTGTCGGCGCTGCCCACGAGGCCCATTCAAACACGAACGGATCGTTTCAACACAGATTCGGGCAGCATTGCCACCCGATTGGCGCGATTTCGGTCTGGACCGGGCAGCATCGGATGGGTTATGGTCACAAACGGGCAGCACGCGGTTAGGTAGACACAGCGCGGAGGCTGCGCCACGGCGATCAAAACGGCAGGGAGGCCGGCCTTCGATGATCAGAACCACCCGCTCCAGAGCCAGGCTGGCGGCACCGGTGCTGCTGGCGGGGCTGAGTCTGACGGTGACCGGCTGTGCCGGTTTCGGCAACATCGGCAACCAACCGGGCGTGACGACGGTGACCTTCGCCAGCGTCAACAACCCGCAGATGCAGGACCTGGCCCAGCTCATTCCCGAGTTCGAGCGGGCCCATCCCGACATCAAGATCAACACCTTGATGATGGAGGAGAACGATCTGCGCAACGCGGCGACCAAGGATGTCGCCACCGAGGGCGGCCAGTACGACGTGATGACGGTCGGCCTCTACGAGGTGCCGATCTGGGGCCAGAACGGCTGGCTGGTCGACCTGACCGACCAGGCGAAGCAGGACCCGGGCTACGACGTCGACGACATCTTCACCCCGGTCCTGGACGGCGTCTCCTACCAGGACCGCTACTACGCCATGCCGTTCTACGGCGAGTCGTCGTTCCTCATGTACCGCAAGGATCTGTTCGAGCAGGCGGGGCTGGAGATGCCGGAGCGGCCGACCTGGCAGCAGGTGGCCGACTTCGCCAGGCAACTCAAGACCGACGACCGGGCCGGCATCTGTCTGCGCGGCAAACCCGGCTGGGGCGAGATGTTCGCGCCGCTGACGACGATCGTCAACACGTTCGGCGGCCAGTGGTACGACGAGAACTGGCAGGCCCAGGTCGACGCGCCCGGCTTCCGCAACGCGATCCAGTTCTACCTGGACACGCTGAAGGCCGGCGGCCAGGCCGACCCGGTCTCGTACGGCTTCACCGAGTGCCTCAACCTGGTCGGCGGCGGCAACGCGGCGATGTGGTACGACGCGACGTCGGCAGCCGGTTCCCTCGAATCCGGGCCGAACAAGGGCAAGTTCGGCTACGTCCGGGCTCCGGTCGATCAGACCGAGGAGTCCGGCTGGCTGTGGTCCTGGAATCTCGGGATCAACGCCAGCGTCGAGGAGGACCCGGCGAAGAAGGCAGCGGCCTGGGAGTTCGTCAAGTGGGCCACCTCGAAGGAGTACGTCCAGCTCGCCGGCGAGCGGATGGGCTGGCCCCGGGTGCCGTCCGGGACGAGGGCGTCGACGTTCGAGATCGGAGAGTACGCGGCGTCGGGCGAGGAGTTCGCCCCGCTCACCGCCGAGATCATGGCCGAGGTCGACCCGAAGCAGCCGGGCGTCGCGCCGCAGCCGTGGATCGGCATCCAGTACGTGACGATCCCCGAGTTCCAGGACGTCGGCAATCAGACCTCGCAGCTGATCGCGGACGTGATCGCCGGTCGGCGCGATCTCGACGGCGCGCTGCGCGACGGGCAGGCGATCGCCCAGCGAGCCGGCGACAAGCAGAAGCAGGAGTGAGGGTGCGATGACCACCACAGCAGCAGACTCGGTCCCGGCCGCGGCCGGCCCGAAGCCGGCCAAGCCGGCCAAGGTCAAGATCAAGCTGACCGGCCAGGATCTCGCCGAGCGGGTCTTCGCGCGCAAGTTGATCCTGCCGGCGTTGATCGTGGCGATCGTGATCACCCAGGTCCCGTTCGTCGCCACGATCGTCTACTCGTTCGCCGACTGGAACCTGGCCCGGCCCGAGCAGCGCGGCTTCGCCGGTTTCGACAACTACGTCGCCGTCGTCGCCAACGGCGCGTTCCTCCCGTCGGCGCTGGCCACGGTGCTGATCGTCGGCGGCTCGGTGATCCTGTCGCTGATCCTGGGCCTGATCTTCGCCGTCCTGCTGGACCGCAAGTTCAAGGGGCAGGCGATCGCCCGGACGTTGTTGATCACGCCGTTCCTGGTGATGCCGGCGGCGGCCGCGCTGATCTGGAAGTATTCGATGCTGGACGTCGGCACGGGCATGATCAACTACGGATTGTCCTTCTTCGGCGTCGATCCGGTGGCCTGGAACACCAACTTCCCGATGCTGACGATCATTTTCACGCTGACCTGGCAGTACACGCCGTTCATGATGTTGATCTTGCTGGCCGGCCTGCAGTCGCAGTCCGGTGAGGTGCTCGAGGCGGCCGATGTCGACGGCGCCGGGCCGCTGCAGACGTTCCGCTACATGACGCTGCCGCACCTGCGGACGTACGCGGAGCTGGCCACCCTGCTCGGCACGGTGATGATGATCCAGGTGTTCGACCCGGTGAACATCATGACCAAGGGCACCGGCGGCACCAAGACGCTGCCGTACCTGCTCTACGAACGGGCCTTCATCGGCCAGGAGATCGGTGAGGCCGCCGCGTACGGCGTCGTCACGGTCATCCTGACGATCATCGTCACCACGATCGCGTTGCGGACCCTGTTCCGCGTCTTCACCGAGGAGGCACGCTGATGGCCACCACAACGGCAACCGCGCCCCGCGCAGCCGAACCCCGGGCCGCCGTCGCACGCGGCGGCAGCAGGTTCACCCAGCGGAAGGTCGGCGGGGTGATCATCACCGGCGTGACCTGGGTGCTGGTCTTCCTGTTCTTCTTCCCGGTGCTCTGGATGGTGCTGAACAGCTTCAAGTCCGAGGCGGGCGCGGCGGCCTTCCCACCCAAGATCATCGCCGACTTCAGCTTCGACCGGTACGGCCAGGTGTTCGAGCGCGGGATGGGCCTCTATCTGGCCAACTCCGCTGCGGTCTCGATCCTGTCCACCCTCGTGGTGATGGCGCTCGCCATCCCGGCTGCGTACGCACTGTCGGTGCGACCGATCGGGCGGTGGCAGGACGCGCTGTTCTTCTTCATCTCCACCCGGTTCATGCCGGTCGCCGCGTCGATCATCCCGGTGTTCCTGCTGCTGCGCGTCGTCGGCGGCCTGGACAACCTGTGGTGGCTCGGCGCGCTCTATCTCGGCATCAACCTGCCGCTGGCGATCTGGATGATGCGGTCCTTCTTCGCCGAGGTGCCGCGGGCCGTCGTCGAGGCGGCCCAGGTGGACGGCGCCTCGTACTCCCGGGAGCTGTGGCGGATCTCGCTGCCGATCGTCGCGCCGGGCGCGGCCGCGGCGGCCCTGATCTGCTTCATCTTCGCCTGGAACGAGTACTTCCTGGCCAACCTGCTGACCGCGGTCGTGGCTCGCACCACGCCGCCGTTCCTCGGCAGCTTCGTCGACGGCCGCGGCCAGTTCGTGGCCGTCCTGTCGGCCGCCGCGACGATCGCGGTGCTGCCGGTGATCGCCGCCGGCTGGATCGCGCAGAAGCGGCTGGTCCGGGGCCTGGCGATGGGGGCGGTCAAGTAATGCGCGCGATCGTCTTCACCGGGCCCGGCGCGTTCGAGCTCGCCGAGGTGCCGGACCCGAGTCCCGGTCCGCGCGAGGTCGTCGTCGAGGTGTCCGCGGTCGGGATCTGCGGGACCGATGTGCACGTCCTGGACGGCGAGTTCGAGCCGACCGTCTTCCCGATCACGCCGGGACACGAGACGTCCGGCGTCGTGGTCGCGGTCGGTTCGGAGGTGTCGGAGTTCTCCCCTGGTGACCGGGTCTCGGTCGATCCGACCCTGACCTGCGGCGAGTGCACGTACTGCCGGAACGGGCGGCCGAACCTCTGCCAGCGCTGGGACGGCGCCGGCGTGGCCCGGACCAACGGCTCCGCCGCCGACTTCATGCTGGCGCCGGTCCGCAATGTCTACCGGCTGCCGGACGGCGTCGACCTCGAGCTCGCGGCCCTGATCGAGCCGTTGTCCTGCGCGATCCACGGCTACGACCTGCTGCCGCGCCGGCTCGGCGAGCACTATCTCGTCTACGGTGCCGGGACGATGGGGCTGATGATGGCCCAGCTGGCGCCGCGCGCCGGCGCCGCCTCGGTGACCGTGATCGACCGCAACCCGGACCGGCTGCAGGTGGCCCGGGAGGTCGGTATCGAGCGGGTGGCCGAGTCTGCCGACCAGGTCGAACGTTCCGGCGGCTGGGACGTGGTGATCGACTGTACGGGTGTCGTCGGCGCGATCGAGGACGGCCTCGGGAGGGTCCGCCGGGGAGGGACCTTCCAGCAGTTCGGGGTCGCGCCGACGGACGCCCGGGCGGCCTTCTCGCCGTTCCGCGTCTACAACGACGAGATCACCGTGGTCGGTTCGATGGCGGTGCTGAACTCGTACGAGCGCGCGGTGGAGTTGTTCGCCGCCGGCGTGCTGAACGCGGCGCCGATGGTGAGCCACGCCTTCCCGCTCACCGAGTACGGGCCCGCCCTGGAGACGTTCCGCGCCGGCACCGGGCGGAAGCTGCAGTTGCGGCCGGCGCTGGACCGGACGATCGAACTGGCCGCGTCGACCCCGGCCGCGCCGTCGTGAGTCCGGGCGAGGCGGGCGATCCGATGCGGGCGGAGGACCGGCAGTCGACGCTGGCCGCATGGCTGGCGGCCGAGGGCAGGATCGACGTGATCACCGCCGCCGATCGGCTCGGCGTCGCTCCGGAGACGATCCGGCGGGATCTGCGCGTGATGGAGCGCTCCGGCCTGCTGCGCCGGGTCCACGGCGGAGCGGTGACCGCCGACGCGGATCCGATCGCCGCCCTCGGCCGGCCGGCCACGGTCGACCCGGCGGATCTGGACTGGGTGGCCGCCGTCTGGGCCCTACTGCCACGGACCGGCACCGTGCTGCTGGGCACCGGTGAGCCGACGCTGACCCTGGCCAAGCTGATCGTCACCGAGCCCGACGACCTGACGGACCTCACCATCGTCACCAACTCGCTGGACGCGGCGCTGGTGCTCTCCCGGGCGCCCGGGCTGTCGGTCTACAACCTCGGCGGTACGGTCTCGACGCGCACCCGTGCCCAGGAGGGCGACTGGGCGCTCACCGAGCTGCGCCGGCTGCATACCGACGTCAGCGTGATCTGCCCGGCCGGCCTTCACCCTGATCACGGACTGACCCAGCAGACGCCGGCCGCGGCCGCGGTCTCGGAGGCCGAGGTCGAGGCCGGGACGACCGTGGTGGCGTTGATCGCGCCCGAGTCGCTGGGCACCACCGCCCTGGTCCGGTTCGCGCCGCTCGAGTCGGTGGACGTCCTCGCCGTCGCCGGGATCGCGCCGGACCGCGCCCTGCGGCCGTACCGGGAAGCGGGGATCAAGATCATCACGCCCGGACCGCGGACCGAACAGGGCGCGGCCGAGCCGAACCCGGGCGCTATCGTCGGAGCCTGAAGTAAACGTGCACTGAGCCTGTCGAAGTGCCGAACCCGATCATGCGGCTTGCCCTTCGACAGGCTCAGGGAGCGTTCTGGCCCTCTCACCTGCCCTGGAGCTCACATGCGACTCGTCGCCGGCGTCGACTCGTCCACCCAGTCGGTCAAGATCGTGGTCTGCGATGCCGAGACCGGCGAGATCGTCCGCACGTCCCGGGCACCGCATCCGGACGGCACCGAGGTCTCCGCGCAGGCCTGGCTGGACGCCTACCGTACGGCGACCGCCGACCCGTCCCTGTTGGAAGGGGTCGAGGCGATCTCCGTCGCGGGCCAGCAGCACGGCATGGTGACCCTGGACGAGGACGGCGAGCTGGTCCGGGACGCCCTGCTCTGGAACGACAACCGTTCGGGCGGCGACGCCGTCGACCTGATCAAGGAACTCGGCGGTGCCGCGGCCTGGGCCGAGGCCACCGGCTCGGTGCCGGTCGCCTCGATGACCGTATCGAAGGTCCGCTGGCTGGCCCGCAACGAGCCGGACCATGCCGCCCGGACGCAGAGCGTGGTGCTGCCGCACGACTGGCTCACCTGGCAGCTGGGTGACCGCAGCTTCGCTCCGGTCACCGACCGCGGCGATGCCTCCGGGACGCTCTACTTCGACGCCACCAGCAACGAATACCGGCAGGATCTGGTCCGGCTGGCCCTCGGCCGCGAGCTCGAACTGCCGCGGGTCGCGGGCCCCAACGAGGTGGTCGGCGAGACTCCCTGGGGTGCCGTGATCGCCCCCGGGACCGGGGACAACATGGCGGCCGCGCTCGGCCTTGGCCTGCGGCCCGGCGAAGCGGTCGTCTCGCTCGGCACGAGTGGCACCGCGTACGTGCAGTCCGACCGGCAGACGCACGAGGTGACCGGCACCGTCTCGGGGTTCGCCGATGCCAGCGGTGCCTACCTTCCGCTGGTCTGCACTCTGAACGGCGCGCGCAACCTGGTGGCCACGGCCGAGCTCCTCGGCGTCGACCTGGCCGAGTTCGACAAGCTCGCCCAGAGCGCGCCGCCCGGAAGCGAGGGCGTCAGCTACCTGCCTTATCTGGAAGGGGAACGCACTCCTCCGTTGCCGGAGGCGACCGGCCAGCTGCTCGGCCTCACGCTGAAGAACCTCACGCCCGCGAACCTGGCCCGCGCCACCGTCGAGGGCGTCCTGTGGAGTCTCGCGTACGGGATCGAGGTGCTGCGTCGGGAGGCCGGCGACATCGGCCGGATCACCCTGACCGGTGGGGCCGCCCAGTCCGCCGCCGTCCGCGCCATCGCGCCGGCCGTCTTCGGCCTGCCGATCGCCTTCACCGAGCCGTTCGAGAGTGTGGCCGTCGGTGCTGCTCGTCAGGCCGCCTGGGCCCTCACCGGGGAGCTGCCGGACTGGAAGGTCCCCGTGCTGGGCCAGCACGAGCCCGACGAGCACGAGGTCAAGGCGGCCGGCGAGCTCGGCGAGCGCTACCTGGATCTGCTGCACCGCAATTTCCCGCAGACGACAGCCTGAACGCAGGACGTCCCCTGAGCTTCTCGAAGGGAAGGTCCTCGACCCGGTTCGTGACAACGATCCGGAATCGGGCTTGGCCCTTCGACAATCTCAAGGGACGTTCTTTGCGGGAGAACGCAAAAACACTTCAAGGCCGATCCCGAAAGGATCGACCTTGAAGTGTATATGACCGGCGACGTCCTAGTCTCCCACACGGCTCCCCGTGCAGTACCATCGGCGCTGAGAGGCTTAACTTCCGGGTTCGGAATGGGACCGGGTGTTTCCCTCTCGCTATGATCACCGAAACTCTATTGAGATATCAGCGGAGTTCCCGACCGTATCTCGGGAACTGCACAGTGGACGCGTAGCATCTTTGTAGGAACAAGCCCTCGGCCTATTAGTATCGGTCAGCTCCACACATTACTGTGCTTCCACATCCGACCTATCACCCAGTGTTCTGCTGGGGGCCTTACCAGGTTACCCTGTGGGAGCCATCATCTTGGAGCGTGCTTCCCGCTTAGATGCTTTCAGCGGTTATCACTTCCGAACGTAGCCAACCAGCCGTGCTCTTGGCAGAACAACTGGCACACCAGAGGTTCGTCCGTCCCGGTCCTCTCGTACTAAGGACAGCTCTCCTCAAGACTCCTACGCGCGCAGCGGATAGGGACCGAACTGTCTCACGACGTTCTAAACCCAGCTCGCGTGCCGCTTTAATGGGCGAACAGCCCAACCCTTGGGACCGACTACAGCCCCAGGATGCGACGAGCCGACATCGAGGTGCCAAACCATGCCGTCGCTATGGACGCTCGGGCAAGATCAGCCTGTTATCCCCGGGGTACCTTTTAGCCGTTGAGTGACGGCGCTTCCACGTGCCACCGTCAGATCACTAGTCCCGACTTTCGTCCCTGCTCGAGATGCCTCTCTCACAGTCAAGCTCCCTTGTGCACTTACACTCGAAACCTGATTGCCAACCAGGCTGAGGGAACCTTTGGGCGCCTCCGTTACCTTTTAGGAGGCGACCGCCCCAGTCAAACTACCCATCAGGCACTGTCCGTGATCCGGATTACGGACCTACGTTAGATAACCAGAACAACCAGAGTGGTATTTCAACATTGACTCCACAACCACTGGCGTGGCTGCTTCAAAGTCTCCCACCTATCCTACACAAGCTGTACCAATCACCAATACCAAACTATAGTAAAGGTCCCGGGGTCTTTCCGTCCTGCTGCGCGTAACGAGCATCTTTACTCGTAGTGCAATTTCGCCGAGTCCGTGGTCGAGACAGCGCCCAAGTCGTTACGCCATTCGTGCAGGTCGGAACTTACCCGACAAGGAATTTCGCTACCTTAGGATGGTTATAGTTACCACCGCCGTTTACTGGCGCTTAAGTTCAGTGCTTCGCCTTGCGGCTAACACCTCCCCTTAACGTTCCAGCACCGGGCAGGCGTCAGTCCGTATACATCGTCTTACGACTTAGCACGGACCTGTGTTTTTAATAAACAGTCGCTCGGGCCTGGTCTCTGCGGCCTTCTCCGCCGTCCGGAGTAAATCCATAGACAGAGTCGGCCCCCCTTATCCCTAAGTTACGGGGGTATTTTGCCGAGTTCCTTAACCACGGTTATCTCGATCGCCTTAGTATTCTCTACCTGACCACCAGAGTCGGTTTAGGGTACGGGCGGCTTATGAACTCGCTACGAAGGTTTTCTAGGCAGCATAGGATCACCCACTCATTCGACCGAAGTCGATAGAGGCGTCATGTCTCAGGCATATGAGATGCGGATTTGCCTACATCTCACCCTACACATTTACCCCGGGACTACCATCGCCCGGGATGGGCTACCTTCCTGCGTCACTCCTCAGCTTGCCTAATACGAACTTGGGTCGCAGACTCACACTGAATCAGCCCGAAGGCCTCCTCAGTGCTCGCGTGCTTAGCATCATTCGCCTCGGCAGGGGCGTTCATACGCCGGTACGGGAATATCAACCCGTTGTCCATCGACTACGCCTGTCGGCCTCGCCTTAGGTCCCGACTTACCCAGGGCAGATTAGCTTGACCCTGGAACCCTTGGTCATTCGGCGGACGGGTTTCTCACCCGTCATTCGCTACTCATGCCTGCATTCTCACTCGTGTGCTCTCCACGGCTAGGTTCCCCTGCCGCTTCACCGTGCACACGACGCTCCCCTACCCATCCACGCGCTTGGACCGATCTCCGAAGAGATAGGCCGGGCACTTGCGTGAATGACACAGCTTCGGCGGATTGCTTGAGCCCCGCTAAATTGTCGGCGCAGAATCACTTGACCAGTGAGCTATTACGCACTCTTTCAAGGGTGGCTGCTTCCAAGCCAACCTCCTGGTTGTCTCCGCAACTCCACATCCTTTTCCACTTAGCAATCGCTTAGGGGCCTTAGCTGGTGTTCTGGGCTGTTTCCCTCTCGACTACGAACCTTATCGCCCGCAGTCTCACTGCCGCGCTCTCACTTACCGGCATTCGGAGTTTGGCTAATTTCGGTAAGCTTGTGGGCCCCCTAGACTATCCAGTGCTCTACCTCCGGCAAGAAACGCGCGACGCTGCACCTATATGCATTTCGGGGAGAACCAGCTATTACGGAGTTTGATTGGCCTTTCACCCCTATCCACAGCTCATCCCCCAGGTTTGTAACCCTGGTGGGTTCGGGCCTCCACGACGTCTTACCGTCGCTTCACCCTGGCCATGGATAGATCACTCCGCTTCGGGTCTAGAGCATGCGACTAATTCGCCCTATTCAGACTCGCTTTCGCTACGGCTGCCCCACACGGGTTAACCTCGCCACATACCACTAACTCGCAGGCTCATTCTTCAAAAGGCACGCCGTGACTGATCCGAAGATCAGCTCCGACGGATTGTAGGCAATCGGTTTCAGGTACTCTTTCACTCCCCTCCCGGGGTACTTTTCACCTTTCCCTCACGGTACTAGTCCGCTATCGGTCACCAAGGAGTATTTAGGCTTAGCAGGTGGTCCTGCCAGATTCGCACGGAGGATTCAGGACCTCCGTCCTACTTGGGGTGACATTCGAGAGTGATCAACTTACGTCTACAGGAGTGTTACCTTCTTTGCTGTGCCTTCCCAGTGCACTTCGACTTCATCGATCATTTTTTACTCTCTGACCAGTCGACAGCCCGGTCTGAATGGCCCCACAACACCGCAGATGCAACGCCTGTCAGCTATCACACATCTGTGGTTTGGCCTCTTCCGCTTTCGCTCACGTCTACTTACGGAATCACTATTGTTTTCTCTTCCTGTGGGTACTGAGATGATTCACTTCCCCACGTTCCCTCCCACTGCCCTATGTGTTCAGGCAGGGGTCGCCGGACATTACTCCGGTTTCCTTCGAGGTTTCCCTATTCGGAGATCCCCGGATCGAAGCTCGTTTACCAGCTCCCCGGGGCTTATCGCAGGTTACAACGTCCTTCATCGGCTCTTGGTGCCTAGGCATCCACCGATCGCCCTTAGTAGCTTGTTGTTACTACAAAGATGCTCGCGTCCACTGTGAAGTTCTCAACATACGGGCGGTAACAAAGTCCCCCCGATTTTCGGCGAGGGGATCATTGTCCGCTGGAAGGTGGTTGCACATGCGACCGAACCTTCAGGACCCAACAGCGTGCTTCAGGCCGTATCCTTCGAGCTCCGAGGTTCCACTCCCATTCGCATGGGTTGTACTGACGTTGCTCGCCGGCTACGGCTTAATGGTCAATGTTCCACATTCCGGTGCCTACCTGGCTGAACACGATCGGTTCAGATCCAGGTGCATGGACGAGGCAAGCTCGCCATATGGCTCCTTAGAAAGGAGGTGATCCAGCCGCACCTTCCGGTACGGCTACCTTGTTACGACTTAGTCCTAATCGCCGGTCCCACCTTCGACGGCTCCCTCCACTAGGGTTGGGCCACCGGCTTCGGGTGTTACCGACTTTCATGACTTGACGGGCGGTGTGTACAAGGCCCGGGAACGTATTCACCGCAGCATTGCTGATCTGCGATTACTAGCGACTCCGACTTCATGGGGTCGAGTTGCAGACCCCAATCCGAACTGAGACTGGCTTTTTGAGATTCGCTTAACCTTGCGGTCTCGCAGCTCTTTGTACCAGCCATTGTAGCATGCGTGAAGCCCTGGACATAAGGGGCATGATGACTTGACGTCATCCCCACCTTCCTCCGAGTTGACCCCGGCAGTCTCCTATGAGTCCCCGGCATTATCCGCTGGCAACATAGGACGAGGGTTGCGCTCGTTGCGGGACTTAACCCAACATCTCACGACACGAGCTGACGACAGCCATGCACCACCTGTATACCGACCTTGCGGGGGCTACATCTCTGCAGCTTTCCGGTATATGTCAAACCCAGGTAAGGTTCTTCGCGTTGCATCGAATTAATCCGCATGCTCCGCCGCTTGTGCGGGCCCCCGTCAATTCCTTTGAGTTTTAGCCTTGCGGCCGTACTCCCCAGGCGGGGCACTTAATGCGTTAGCTACGGCACGGAACTCGTGGAATGAGTCCCACACCTAGTGCCCACCGTTTACGGCGTGGACTACCAGGGTATCTAAGCCTGTTTGCTCCCCACGCTTTCGCTTCTCAGCGTCAGGAAATGCCCAGAGAACCGCCTTCGCCACTGGTGTTCCACCTGATATCTGCGCATTCCACCGCTCCACCAGGTATTCCATTCTCCCCTGCATTCCTCTAGTCAGCCCGTATCGGAAGCACGCTCAGGGTTAAGCCCTGAGTTTTCACTCCCGACGTGGCAGACCGCCTACAAGCCCTTTACGCCCAATAATTCCGGACAACGCTCGGACCCTACGTATCACCGCGGCTGCTGGCACGTAGTTGGCCGGTCCTTCTTCTGCACCTACCGTCACTTTCGCTTCGTCGGTACTGAAAGCGGTTTACAACCCGAAGGCCGTCATCCCGCACGCGGCGTTGCTGCATCAGGCTTTCGCCCATTGTGCAATATTCCCCACTGCTGCCTCCCGTAGGAGTCTGGGCCGTATCTCAGTCCCAGTGTGGCCGGTCGCCCTCTCAGGCCGGCTACCCGTCGAAGCCTTGGTGAGCCGTTACCTCACCAACTAGCTGATAGGCCGCGAGTCCATCCTTGACCGCCGGAGCTTTGCACCCTCGCAGATGTCCGCAAGGGTGGTCATTCGGTATTAGACCCGATTTCTCGGGCTTATTCCGAAGTCAAGGGCAGGTTACTCACGTGTTACTCACCCGTTCGCCACTCGTGTACCCCCGAAGGGGCCTTACCGTTCGACTTGCATGTGTTAAGCACGCCGCCAGCGTTCGTCCTGAGCCAGGATCAAACTCTCCGTTGAAATCTAGCGGTTCCGGGTTAATAGCCCGTTTCCGTTCAACTTAATGTTCGATCGCTGACAAGACCCATTGCTGGGTTCATCATCAATCAAAGGAATTCCGAACTCGTGGATCGTTGAGGCCTAGACCTCGCAGAGTGCCATGAGCACGGGGTTTGTTGTGCATATTTGGCATTGACTTTTAGCACGCTGTTGAGTTCTCAAGTTTCGGGCGCACACCGCTCGGTCACTTTCGTTTCCGTTTGGGGCAACTCGACTTACTTTAGTGAGGTTCGGTTTCCGGTGTCAAATCCGTGTTTCCGAGTTTCACTTGGTTGTTTTAGCCTTCTCGGTTGCTATTCATTGCTTCCGAGGCAGCCTGCGTAACTCTAGGGATTCTCAGTTCGCGATGTCAAATCGGCATTTGAGCTTCACTTCGAGTTTGGATTGCCTCGTTCTTTCTCTGAGGCAACCCGACCAACCTTAGTGATCTTCGGTTTCGGGTGTCAAATCCGGTCCCGATCCCCACTGTTGACTTGTCTGTACCCACGTTGCTGCTCCCGAAACCTTGTCGCCCTGAAGAAGAGCGCAATGATCCGGGTCGATCATCGTGGGTGGTTTGCCCCCTTCTGGAGGCTTGGGCCACTTTACTCGCCCGACTCCGGAGAGTCAAGCAGCTCGTGTCCCGCTTCCTTCGAGACTCCCGAGCCGGCCATCGCGATGGGCCCGATCAAGGGCGCACATCAACCGGATCTTCATCTCGGAGGAGTCGGCCGGTGGCTCGCTTCGGTTTCCCTCGGCGTTCCGCCCCCCGGCTCGACAGGTAGAACATTACGAGGCTCCGTCGGACAGGGTCAAATCGAGTCGCCGTGGCAGTCCTCACAGCGTGACACGCCCGCGCGAAGTGGCCTGAGGTCAGCGCCGGATGGTAACGGCGCCCACCGTCTTCCGACCGCGGCGCGCGATCAGGTACCGCCCGTGCAGCAACGCCGCATCGGTCACCTTCGCGTCGGGATCAGTGACCTTCTCGTTGTTCAGGTAGGCGCCACCCTCGGCGATGGTGCGGCGGGCGGCGGACTTGCTCGCCACCACTCCGCTGGCCTCAAGGACGTCGACGACTCCCGGCAACTCCCCGTCGGCCGAAGCGACCTCGCCCCCACCGACCTCGGCGACCACTCCGGTCAGCGTCTCCTCGTCCAGGTCGGCGAGATCCGCTCGGCCGAACAGCGCAGCCGCGGCAGCCTCGGCCGCCTCTCGAGCCCGGCGGGAATGCACGAAGTCGGTCACGTCGTCGGCGAGGGCCCGCTGAGCCCTGCGTTCGTGCGGACGTTCCTCGGTCGCCTTCGCGAGCTCGTCGATCTCCTCGGCCGAGCGTGGCGAGAACACCTTGAGGTACTCGATCACCTTGGCGTCCTCCGCATTCAGGAAGAACTGGTGGAACGCGTAGGGGCTGGTCATCTGGGGATCGAGCCAGACTGTGCCCGACTCGGTCTTGCCGAACTTCGTTCCGTCCGCCTTGGTCAGCAGCGGGGTGGCCAGCGCGTGCACCCGGTCCCCGGTGGACCGCCGGATCAACTCGACGCCGGCGGTGATGTTGCCCCACTGGTCCGAGCCGCCGAACTGCAGGGTGCAGCCGTGCCGGCGGAACAGTTCGAGGTAGTCGAAGGACTGCAGCAGCACGTAGGAGAACTCCGTGTACGAGATCCCGGCCTCCAGCCGGTTCCGGACGACGTCCCTGGCCAGCATGCGGTTCACCGGGAAGTGCTTGCCGATGTCGCGGAGGAAGTCGAGCACCGGCACCGTGCCGGTCCAGTCCAGGTTGTTCACCACGGTGGCGGCCGCAGGTCCCTCGAAGTCGACGTACTTCGACACCTGGCCGCGGATCTTCTCCACCCAGCCGGCGACGACCTCCTTGGAATTCAGCGTCCGCTCGCCGGAGTCCTTCGGGTCGCCGATCAGCCCGGTCGAGCCGCCGACCAGGATCAGCGGCCGGTGGCCGGCCCGTTGCAGGTGGCCGGCGACGATCAACTGGACCAGGTTGCCGAAGTGCAGGCTCGGCGCGGTCGGGTCGAACCCCACATAGAACGTGACGGGCCCGGCGGCGAGGTGGTCGCGTAACGCGTCGCGATCGGTCGATTCAGCCACCAGGCCGCGCCAGCTGAGCTCATTCAGGATGTCGGTCACGGCCGTAAAACTAGTCCACGCCGATGACACTGGTGAGCCGGTCCACGGCCCGCATCTTGTTCGTCGCGTCGAGGGCGGCGACCTTGTACGCCTCGGACAGCGTCGGGTAGTTCAACACCGTGTCCACCAGGTAGTCGATCGTCCCGCCGCAGCCCATGATCGCCTGCCCGATGTGCACCAGTTCGGTGGCCGAGGTGCCGAAGACATGGACGCCGAGGAGGTGCCGCGTCTCGCTGTGCACGATCAGCTTGAGCATGCCGTACGGGTCGCCGACGATCTGTCCCCGGGCTAGCTCGCGATAGCGGGAGATGCCGACCTCGAACGGCACCGCCTCCGAGGTCAGGTCCTCCTCGGTCCGGCCGCAGTAGGACAGTTCCGGGATGGTGTAGATGCCGATCGGCTGCAGGTCCCGCAGTTCGTTCGCCGGCTCGTCGAACGCGTGCGAGGCGGCCAGCCGGCCCTGGTCCATCGAGGTCGCCGCCAGGGCTGGGAAGCCGATCACGTCGCCGACCGCATACACGTGCTCGACGGCGGTGCGGTAGTTCTCGTCGACGACGAGCCGGCCGCGGTCGTCGGCCGTCAGACCGGCTTTCGGCAGGTCGAGCCGGGCCGTGGCGCCCTGCCGGCCGGCCGAGTACATGACCACCTCGGCGGCGATCTTCTTGCCCGACGCGAGCGTGGTGATGGTGCCGTGGCCGGAACTCGCCACCGAGGCCACCTCCTCGCCGAACCGGAACGACATGCCCTGGTCGCGGAGGTGGAACTTGAGCGACTCGATCAGTTCCGGGTCGCAGAACTCGAGCATCCGCGGCCGCTTCTCAACCAGCGTCACCCGGGTGCCGAGGGCGGCGAAGATCGACGCGTATTCGACGCCGATCACGCCCGCGCCGACCACGACGAGTGAGTCCGGTACGTGGTCCAGGGTGAGGATCTGGTCGGAGTCGAGGATCCGGGTGCCGTCGAACTCGATGTGCGGCGGCCGGGCCGGCGTCGTCCCGGTCGCGATCACGATCTTGGCCGCGGTCACGGTCCGGTGCTGGGTGCCGCCGTCGACCTCGACCGACAGGGTGTGCGGGTCGGTGAACGCCGCCATCCCGCCGATCAGCTCGATGTGATTGCGCAGCAGCTGGGCCCGGACCACCTCGGTCTCCCGGCCGATCACGTGCTGCAGCCGGGCCAGCAGGTCACCGATCGTGATGTCGCTCTTGACCCGGTAACTCGCCCCGTACAGGTCGCGCATCTGCATGCCGGTCAAATAGACGACCGCCTCGCGCAGCGTCTTGGACGGGATCGTGCCAGTGTTCACGCAAACCCCGCCGACCATGTGCAGGCGGTCGATCACGCAGACCCGGTGGCCCAGCTTGGCGGCCATGATGGCCGCCTTCTGGCCGCCCGGTCCCGAACCGATCACCGCGAGGTCGACGTCGAAGCCGTGATCCATTCCCTCAGGGTGTCACGCGGAGGTGACCTCCGTAAGTCCCGCCGATTACGCGCAGCCGAGGAACGTGGTCAGAATGCGCTGGACCCCGTGCGACCCGGCCGAGTTCCCGGACTCGGACACCCGACCGGCCGGGAGTGGTGTGGTCGGTTCCCTGGAGTCAGGCCGCCAGTCGGTGACGGAGTGGCCGCAGTTCGGCGTGCCGCGGAAGACCATCCGACTGGGGGACAGATTCCAGGGCGGCGCTGCGTTGAGCGGCTCGGGGCCGGGCCGAGCTCAGGAGGTGCGCAGGTGGCGGTGCATGCCGTCGTACGCACTCGCCGCCGGCAGCAACGCCTTGGGCAGCTTCACGACCGAGCTGTAGTTCGCGTCGACCACGTTGGCGATCGGCGCCTTCGCCAGCTGTGACACGACCTGGTAGCCGTCCATCCGGTCCAGCCCGTACAGCTCGGCGAGCCAGGTGATCATCTCGACCTGGGCGATCCGCCAGGCGTCCTCGAGCGGACGGCTGGAGCCGACCGCGATCAGCCAGTCGTCCTGTTCGATCCGTGGCCAGAGCGGTGCACCGCCCTTGATCAACTCGACGATCAGGGTCACGTTCATCGCGCCCTCGACCGCGGTGCCGCAGGCCTCGCCCTCGCCCTGCCGGTAGTGCCCGTCGCCGATCGAGAACAGGGCGCCGGGGACGTTCACGCCGAGGTAGCAGGTTGCGCCGGCCTTCAGCTCCGGCGTGTCCATGTTGCCGCCGAACCGTTCCGGAACGAGCGAGCTCCGTACCTCCCGGGCGGGCGGCGCGACGCCGACGGTGCCGAGCATCGGCTCGGCCGGCCAGTCGACCCGGAAGTCGCTGCGGGCCGCCTCGAACGTCACGGACTGCCGGACGCTGTCGTACTGATAGATCCAGGTGACCTCCGGCAGCGCGCCGTGCAACAGCGCCGTCCGGTCGGTGCCGGTCAGCCCGCCGAAGAACGGGATCGTCGTCGACACACCCCAGTCGCGGGCCGGCTCGAGCTCGACGAAGTGCAGCGCCAGCGTGTCGCCGGGCTCCGCGCCCTCGACGTGGAACGGGCCGGTCTGCGGATTGACCTGGTTGATGTCGATGCACTGGCTGGGCAGGTCAGCCGGCGATCGAACCCTCCCGGCGTACGCGTCCTCGCACCACAGCCGCATCGTCGTCCCCGGCTTGACCTTCATGATCGGTTCGACGCCGCCGAACGTCCAGGCGAGTTGCTCCGGGGTCGGCGTGAACTCGACGGTGTCCATGCCGGCAACGTCTCACCGTGGAACGGGGCCCGTCAACCGATCTCGGTGATCTTGTCCAGCAGCTCGGAGAGTTGCCGCTCGACCTGCTCGGTGGCCGTACCGCCGCGGCCGTTCCGGCTGTTCACCGACCCCTCGATCGTCAGCACGTCCAGCACCTCCGGGCTCAGCCGCGGCGAGATCTCGGTCAATTGGTCCGGGGTCAGATCGGACAACTCGATCCCGCGCTGCTCGCAATACCGTACGGCCGCGCCGGAGATCTCGTGCGCCTCGGCGAACGGCACCCGCTGCCGGACCAGCCAGTCGGCCACGTCGGTCGCCAGCGAGAATCCCTTCGGCGCCAGTTCGGCCATCCGCGCGGTGTCGAAGCGCAGCGTGCCGACCATCCCGGCCATCGCCGGGAGCAAGATCAACAACTGGTCGATCGAGTCGAAGATCGGCTCCTTGTCCTCCTGCAGGTCCCGGTTGTACGCCAGCGGCAGGCCCTTCAGCGTGGCCAGCAGGCCGGACAGGTTGCCGATCAGCCGGCCGGCCTTGCCCCGGGCCAGCTCGGCGACGTCCGGATTCTTCTTCTGCGGCATGATCGACGAGCCGGTGGACCAGGCGTCGTCGAGGACCGCGAAGCCGAACTCGTGGGTGCACCAGATGATCACGTCCTCGCTCAGCCGGGACAGGTCGACCCCGAGCTGGGCGCAGACGAAGGCCGCCTCGGCCGCAAGATCACGAGCAGCCGTGCCGTCGATCGAGTTCGGCACCGACGAACCGAAGCCGAGATCGTGCGCCACCAATTCCGGGTCGAGGCCGAGCGAGGTGCCGGCCAGCGCCGCCGAGCCGTACGGGCTGACGTCGAGCCGCCGGTCAAGATCGCGGATCCGTTCGGCGTCCCGGAGCAGCGGCCAGGCGTGGGCCAGCAGATGGTGTGACAGCAGCACCGGCTGGGCGGACTGCAGGTGGGTCCGGCCGGGCATGATCGCGCCCAGGTTGGTCCGGGCCTGCTCGTGCAGCGCCTCGACGACCTGCCGGATCCCCGCCGCGACCTCACGCATCGCGTCGCGAAGGTAGAGCCGGAGCAGGGTGGCGATCTGGTCGTTCCGGGACCGGCCGGCCCGGAGCCTTCCGCCGAGTTCGGGGCCGGCCAGTTCGATCAGGCCGCGTTCCAGGGCTCCGTGCACGTCCTCGTCGGTCGGCGCCGGCTGGAATTCGCCGGCGGTGACGGCGCGGTCGAGCCGGTTCAGCGCGTCGGTCAGGCCGGCGTGCTCGTCGTCGGTCAGCAGCCCGGCCGCGCGCAGCGCCGAGGCGTGGGCCCGGGACCCCGCCAGGTCGTAGCGGGCCAGCCGCCAGTCGAACTGGGTCGACTTGCTCAGCGCGAACATGGCCTCCGCCGCGCCGCCGGCGAACCGGCCACCCCACAGCCGGCCCGAAGGCGTCGATGATTCCGTCATCAGTCCGTACCGGCCTCGATGGCGGCCTCGTCCAGCGCGTCGCCGAGATCCCGACCGGCCGAGTCCTCGGCGGTTGCGATCCGGTCGAAACCGCCCGACGGCAGTTCGCCGAACAGGGTGCCGTGCTCGACCAGCACCGTCCCCTGCTGCAGCGGCTGATCGGCGTAGGCCTCCAGCTTGGCCCGCGAGTCGGCGATGTCGAGGTTGCGCATGGTGAGCTGGCCGATCCGGTCGGTCGGGCCGAACGCGGCGTTCTCGACCCGCTCCATCGACAGCCGGTCCGGGTGGTACGAGAAGCCGCTCCCCTCGGTGTCGAGGATCGTGTAGTCGTCGCCGCGCCGCAGCCGGAGCGTGACGGTGCCGGTCACCAGCGACGCGATCCAGCGCTGGATCGACTCCCGGATCATCAGCGACTGCGGATCCAGCCAGCGGCCCTCGTAGAGCAGCCGGCCGAGCTTGCGGCCCTCGTTGTGGTAGCTGGCGACGGTGTCCTCGTTGTGGATCGCGTTGACCAGCCGCTCGTAGGCGATGAAGAGCAGCGCCATGCCGGGCGCCTCGTAGATGCCGCGCGACTTGGCCTCGATGATCCGATTCTCGATCTGGTCGGACATGCCCAGCCCGTGCCGGCCGCCGATCGTGTTGGCCTCCTGGACCAGCGCGACCGGGTCGGCGAACCGCTGGCCGTTGATCGCCACCGGATAGCCGGCCTCGAAGGTGACCGCGACGTCCTCGGTCTCGATCGTGACCGACGGATCCCAGAACTTCACGCCCATGATCGGCTCGATCGTCTCCAGGGACACGTCGAGGTGCTCCAGCGTCTTGGCCTCGTGGGTCGCGCCCCAGATGTTGGCGTCGGTGGAGTACGCCTTCTCGGCGGCGTCCCGGTACGGCAGCCCGTGCGCGGTCAGCCAGCGGCTCATCTCCTGCCGGCCGCCCAGTTCGTGGACGAACTCCGCGTCCAGCCACGGCTTGTAGATCCGCAGCTCGGGGTTTGCCAGGAGTCCGTACCGGTAGAACCGCTCGATGTCGTTGCCCTTGAACGTCGAGCCGTCGCCCCAGATGTTCACGTCGTCGGCCTGCATGGTCCGGACCAGCAGCGTTCCGGTGACCGCGCGGCCCAGCGGCGTGGTGTTGAAGTACGTCCGCCCGCCGGTGCGGATGTGGAACGCGCCGCAGGCCAGCGCCGCCAGGCCCTCCTGGACCAGCTGCGGTTTGATGTCCACCACGCGGGCGATCTCGGCGCCGTACTGCTTCGCGCGGTCGGGCACGCCGGAGATGTCCTGCTCGTCGTACTGGCCCAGGTCGGCGGTGTAGGTGCACGGGATCCCGCCCTTGTCGCGCATCCAGGCGACCGCCACCGACGTGTCGAGGCCGCCGGAGAAGGCGATGCCGATGCGCTCGCCCTTCGGGAGGGAGGTCAGGACCTTGCTCACGGGATGGATGCTCCTTCGTCAGAGTTCGCGCGGCCGGCCGCGGCGTTGTCGAGACCGGCCGGTTTGCCGGTGCGGGCCATGATCAAAAACTGTTCGGCGATCGCGGCGCCGCCGGTCGGGTCGCGGGTGATCATCAGCACCGTGTCGTCCCCCGCAATGGTGCCGAGGATCGCCGACCAGCCGACGCGATCGATCGCCGAGGCGAAATACTGCGCCGCACCGGGCGGCGTGCGCAACACGACCAGGTTCGCCGACGCCTCGGCCGACGTCAGCACCTCATTGCAGAGCCGGGCCAGCCGGACCGCGAACGTGGCGTAGTCCGTCTGCGGGGTACGGTCGCCGCCGTCGGACGGCACCGCGTAGATCAGGTGCCCGCCCTCGCCGCGGACCCGGAGCGCCCCGATCTCGACCAGGTCCTTGGACAGCGTGCCCTGGGTGACACTCACGCCCGCCCCGGCGAGCAGCTCGGCGAGTTCGGTCTGGGACCGCACCGGATGCTGCCCGAGCAGCTCGATGATCTTGGCCTGCCGGGCCGCCTTGCTGGGGGGTGCGGTGATCATCTCGCGGCCAGCAGGTACGTGAGCAGGGCCTTCTGCGCGTGCCGCCGGTTCTCGGCCTGGTCCCAGACCACCGACTGAGGGCCGTCGAGCACGTCGGCGTCGATCTCCTTGCCCCGGTAGGCGGGCAGGCAGTGCAGCACGATCGCGTCCGGCTTCGCCTTGGCGAGCAGGGCGTTGGTCAAACGGTAGGGGGCGAAGATCGCCGGGCGGTCCAGGCCGTCGTTCTCCTGGCCCATCGAGACCCAGGTGTCGGTGGCCAGGACGTCGGCGCCGGCCGCCGCGCTCTCGGGGTCGTCGGTGATGATCACCTCGCCGCCGGTCGTCGCGGCGATCGCCTTGGCCCGGTCGACGATGTCGGCGCGAGGCTGGAAGCCGTCCGGGGAGGCGATGGTGATCTTCATGCCGGCCAGCGCCCCGCCGAGGACGTACGAGTGCGCCATATTGTTCGCACCGTCGCCCAGGTAGGTCAGGGACTGCCCGGCCAGCGTGCCCCGGTGCTCGGCCACGGTCTGCAGGTCGGCCAGGATCTGGCACGGATGGTAGTCGTCGGTCAGGGCGTTGATCACCGGGACGCCCGCGTACTCGGCCATCGCCGCAAGATCATCTTGGGCGAACGTGCGCCAAACGATCGCCGAGCACTGCCGGCCGAGCACCCGGGCCACGTCCGGCACCGATTCCCGGGTGCCGATCCCGGCCAGCCGGCCGTCGACGATCATCGGGTTCCCGCCGAGCTCGGCGATGCCGGCGCTGAACGAGGCCTGGGTCCGCAGCGTCGGCTTGTCGAACAGGACCGCGACGCTCTGCGGTCCGTCCAGCGGGCGCTCGGCGTACGGGTCGGCCTTCAGTTTGGCGGCCAGCTCCAGCACGGCGGCCTGGTCGGCCGGGCTGAGATCGTCGTCGGCCAGGAAGTGCTTGATTTTCGGGGACGAGGTCATGAGGCAGCCTCCAGAATCGCGGGCAGGGCGGCGACGAACGTGTCCAGCTGGTCGGCGGTGATGATCAACGGCGGGGCGAGCCGGAGCACGTCCGGCCGCGGCGCGTTGATCACGAAGCCGGCCTCGAGCGCCGCGTCGGCGGCCTGCTGCGCGGCCGGCTCGGCGAGCAGGATCGCCTGCAGCAGACCGCGGCCCCGGGTGCCGGTGATCAGCGGATGATCAAGGTCCTGGATCGCGGCGGCGAGGTGCTCGCCCATCGCGGTCGCGTTGGCCAGCAGGCCGTCCCGCTCGATCACCGCCATCACGGCGAGGCCGGCGATCGCCGCCACCGGGTTGCCGCCGAACGTGGAGCCGTGACTGCCCGGGCCGAGCAGGGTGGCCGCCGGCCCGGTGGCCAGGCAGGCTCCGATCGGGAAGCCGTTGCCGAGGCCCTTGGCGACCGTCACGATGTCGGCCCGGACGCCCTGGTCGGTGTGCACCAGCCAGGATCCGGTCCGGCCCATCCCGGTCTGCACCTCGTCGATCCAGAGCAGGCTGCCGGCCTGGTCGCACAGCGCCCGGGCCTGGGCCAGGTAGTCCGGCGGCGGCACCACCACGCCGTTCTCGCCCTGGATCGGCTCCAGCACGACGGCGGCCACGGTGTCGTCGATCGCGGCGGCGAGGGCGTCCGCGTCACCGTACGGGACGAAGATCACCTCGCCGGGCAGCGGCTCGAACGGCTCCCGGTACTTCGGGCTGTGGGTCACCGCCAGCGCACCGGTGGACCGGCCGTGGAACGCGCCCTCGGTGGAGATGATCTTGGTCCGGCCGGTCCGCCGGGTGATCTTGAAGGCGGCCTCGTTCGCTTCCGTACCGGAATTGGCGAAGAAGACCCGGGTCTCGGCGTCACCGGGGATCAGGCCGGTCAGCCGCTCGGCCAGGGCCACCTGAGCCGGGGTGGCGAAGAAGTTCGACACGTGGCCGAGCGTGGACAGCTGGCTGGTGATCGCGGCGAGCACGGTGGGATGGGCGTGGCCGAGTGCGTTGACGGCCAGGCCGGACAGCAGGTCGAGGTGCTTGCGGCCCTCCACATCCCAGACGTAGCAGCCCTCGCCGCGGACGAACACCCGCTTCGGCATGCCGAACGTCGGCATCAGGTTCGCCGAGTAGATCTCGAGCACGTCGGCGCTGGACCGCCCGTTGCCGCCGACCCGGGACAGTTCCTGGGTGTCGATGGTGCTCACTGGTTGGCCTCGCTGATCATGAATTCCCCGTTGCGCAGTTCATGGTCCGGGATCGGCTGCCCGGCCGGGAACACCCGGCTGCCCAGCCGGACCAGGCCGTCCTGGATGATCATGGTGCCGATCCCCTCGTTGGTGAAGATCTCCAGCAGCAGCGAGTGCGGGACCCGGCCGTCGGTGACCGTGGCGCGGGTCAGGCCGCCCTCGACCGCGCGCAGGCAGGCCTCCATCTTCGGCACCATCCCGGACTCCAGCGTCGGCATCAGCTCCCGCAGCTGCGAGGCGGAGATGTTGGTGACGACCTCGGTGCTGTTCGGCCAGTCGGCGTAGAGCCCTTCCACGTCGGTCAGGACGACGAGCCGTTCGGCCTGGAGCGCGACCGCGAGCGCCGCGGCGGCCGTGTCGGCGTTGACGTTGTGGACCACGCCGTTGACGTCCGGGGCGATGCTGGCGACGACCGGGATCCGGCCCGCACCGATCAGGCCCTCGATCGCCTCCGTGTGCACGGCCGTGACGTCGCCGACCAGACCAAGATCGACTTCTTCGCCGTCGACGGTGAGCGACTTGCGCTCGGCGGTGAACAGGCCGCCGTCCTCGCCCGACATGCCGACCGCCAAGGTGCTCTGCTGGTTGATCAGCCCGACCAGGTCGCGGCCGACCTGGCCGACCAGGACCATCCGGACGACCTCCATCACCTCCGGACTGGTCACCCGGAGCCCGTTCTTGAACTCGCTCGGGATGCCCAGCCGCTTCAGCATCGTGGAGATCTGCGGCCCGCCGCCGTGGACGACGACCGGGTGCACGCCGCACCGCTTCATGAACACGATGTCGGACGCGAACGCACGCTTCAGGTCCTCGTCGATCATGGCGTTGCCGCCGTACTTGATCACGACCGTCTTGCCGGCGTACGTCTCCAGCCAGGGCAGCGCCTCGGTCAGGATCGACGCCTTCTCGATCAAGGTCAGCCGGTGCTCATCCTGCTCGGGTGCGTTCATGAGGAGTACTCCGCGTTTTCCTTGACGTAGTCGTAGGTGAGGTCGTTGGTCAGGATCGTCGCCGTCTCCGCGCCGGCGTGCAGGTCGATCTCGACCCGGACCTTGCGATCGGAGAGATCGACCAGCTCGCGGGGTTCGCCGATGCCGCCGGCCCGGCAGACCTGGACGCCGTTGAACGAGACGTCCAGCTGGTCCGGCTCGAACGTGGCCGCGGTGGTGCCGATCGCGGCGAGCACCCGGCCCCAGTTGGGATCGTTGCCGAAGATCGCGCACTTGAACAGGTTGTTCCGGGCCACCGACCGGCCGACCTCGACCGCCTCGGCCTCGGTCGCCGCGCCGGACACGACGATCTCGATCTCGTGCGACGCACCCTCGGCGTCGGCGATCAGCTGCCGGGCCAGATCCGCGCAGACCTCGGTCAGCGCGGCCTGGAACTCGGTCTCGTCCGGGGTGATGCCGGACGCGCCGTTGGCGAGGACGATCACGGTGTCGTTGGTGGACATGCAGCCGTCACTGTCGGCCCGATCGAACGTCTGGCGGCACGCGTCGGCGAGTTGATCATGGAGCCGGTCGGCCTGGACACTGGCGTCGGTGGTGATCACCACCAGCATCGTGGCCAGGCCGGGGGCCAGCATGCCGGCGCCCTTGGCCATCCCGCCGATGCTCCAGCCGTCACCCTGGTGAACGGCCTGCTTGGACACCGTGTCGGTGGTCATGATCGCCTCGGCAGCTGCCGGGCCGCCTTCGGCCGAGGCATCCTCGACCAGCGTGGGCAGAGCGTCGATGATCTTGGCGACATCGAGCTGGATGCCGATCAGGCCGGTCGAGCAGACGGCGACGTCGATCGCGCCGATGCCGAGCGCCGCGGCGGTCTGCTCGGCGGTCAGGTGCGTGTTGCCGAAGCCCTCCGGGCCGGTGCAGGCGTTCGCCCCGCCCGAGTTCAGGATCACGGCCTTGAGGGAACCGTCCTTGATCACCTGCTGGGACCAGACCACGGGGGCGGCCTTGACCCGGTTGCTGGTGAAGACGCCCGCGGCCGCGTACTCCGGGCCGTTGTTGATCACCAGCGCGAGGTCGGGCTTGCCGGACTCCTTGAGCCCGGCCTTCGTACCCGCGGCGGCGAAGCCCTTGGGGTGCGTCACGCTCACGGTGCCACTCCTACGGTGCTGAGGCCCGTCGACTCGGGGAGGCCGAGGGCGAGGTTCATCGACTGGATGGCGCCGCCGGCGGTGCCCTTGGTCAGGTTGTCGATCGCCGCCACCGCGACCAGCCGTCCGGCGGCCTGATCCACGGTGACCTGCACGTGGGCGGCGTTGCTGCCGAGCACGGCCTGCGTCTGCGGCCACTGACCCTCGGGCAGCAGATGCACGAACGGCTCGTCAGCGTAGGCCTCGGCATAGCTCGCGTACGCCTGCTCGGAGTTGATCTTGGAATCTGCGAGCGGGGCGGTGCAGGTGGCCAGGATGCCCCGGGACATCGGCACCAGCACCGGGGTGAACGAGACGCTCGGGTCGGTCGCGCCACAGGCGGTGAAGTTCTGCAGCAGCTCCGGGGTGTGCCGGTGCCCGCCGCCGACCCCGTACGCGCTCGCGGAGCCGATCAGCTCCGAGCCGAGCAGGTGCGGCTTCAGCGACCGGCCGGCGCCGGACGGCCCGCTGGCCGCGACGATCACGACATCCTGCGCGGTGATCAGGCCGGCCGCGATCGCCGGCAGCAGAGCCAGCGTGCCGGTCGTCGGGTAGCAGCCGGGCACCGCGATCCGCTTGGCCCCGGCCAGCTTGTCCCGCTGCCCGGGCAGTTCGGGCAGCCCGTACGGCCAGCTGCCGGCATGCTCGCTGCCGTAGAACCGGCGCCAGTCTTCCGGATCGGTGAGCCGGAAGTCGGCACCGCAGTCGATCACCACGGTGTCGGGACCGAGCTGCTCCGCGATCGGTGCGGACGTCCCGTGCGGCAGCGCGAGGAAGACGACATCGTGCCCGGCCAGCGTCTCGGCATCGGTGCTGCCGACCGTTCGCTCCGCGAGCGGCACCAAGTGGGGCTGGTGATCCCCCAGTCGCGACCCGGCACTCCCGCCGGCCGTCACCGCTCCGATCTCGACCTGCGGGTGCCCGAGCAGCAGCCGGAGCAACTCCCCGCCCGCGTACCCGGTAGCTCCCGCCACCGCAACCTTCACCGTCATAGGAATAATCATGCCATAGACGGAATACTCTTACCACTCGGTTCGGTAGGCGCGGGCCTGCAGCTCGAAGAGCTCGGCGTAGCGCCCGCCCTTGGCGATCAGCTCATGGTGACTTCCCTGCTCGACGATCCGCCCGCCGTGCAGGACCAGGATCAGATCCGCCATCCGTACCGTCGCGAAGCGGTGCGAGACGAGTACCGTGATGCCGCCGGTCCGAGCGGCAGCAACCGCGGACGCGGCGGCGTAGCGACGGAACAGCACGTATTCGGCCTCCGGATCGAGTGCCGCCGTCGGCTCGTCGAGGGCCAGCAGCAGCGGCGTCGGCCGCATGAACGCGCGAGCCAGCGCGAGCCGCTGCCACTGGCCGCCGGACAGGTCGACGCCATCGGTGAACTCCCGGCCGAGCTGGGTGTCCAGCCCTCGCGGCAACGACGCGACGACCTGCTCCGCCGCGCCGCGCCGGACGGCCGATCGGACCGCTTCCGGATCTTCGAGGTGGGACAGGTCGCCGACCCCGACAGCCTCACGTGCGGTGAGCTCGTACCGGACGAAGTCCTGCAGGGCCACGGCCGTGCTGGTTCGCCAAGCCTCGGGATCGAGCTCGGCCAGCGGCCGGCCGTCGACCAGGATGCTGCCCTCGGACGGCTCGTAGAGCCTGGTCAGCAGCTTCACCAGGGTCGACTTCCCGGCGCCGTTCTCGCCGACGATCGCAACCGTCCCGCCCGCCGGCAGGTCGACGTCGAGCCGGCGGAGGACCGGAACCGAGGTGCCCGGATAGCGGAAGCTGACGTCGCGGAGCGAGATGCCGCGGTCGAGCCGCCGTGGCGTCGATCGACTCCCGGTGGCTCCTGCTGTCCTTGCGTAGCGGCGCAACCAGGCATAGCGAGCGAACGCGCGGACCGTCTGGCCGGTGCTCCGGCCGGCGTCGGCGACCATCGCCGCGGTCTGCTCGACCCGGGCACCCAGGAGCACGATCAGGGCAAGATCACCGGCCGATCCAGTGTCGGTACCGGCCAGTGTCGCGACGAGGACGATCGAGGCGGTGTAGCCGAGACCGAATCCCAGCCGGGCCGCCAGTTCGTAGCGGGCGCCGATCGCGGCTGCGCGTCCGCGACGTCGCTGGACGACGCCCAGCAACGCGTCGATCATGCGGAGCAGGTCACCCTGAAGGCCGAACACCCTGACCTCGAGGCCGTGCCGAGCCGAGGCCGCGACGTCGGCCAACCGGTCCGCCCGGCGGCTGTACTGAGCGGTGGCCTCCCTCGCCCGACCCTGGTGTCCGCCGCTGACCAGCGATGCCCAGACCCGCAGTGCGCCGAGCAGGGGCAGCACCAGCAGCACGGGATGGATCGCGGCCAGGATCCCGAGGACGGCGACCGCGTTGGCCGCCGCCGAGATCAAACCGATCTGCTGGGTGAAGCTGAACGTCAAAGGGAGGCTCTCCGTGCGGAGCAGCTCGATCCGATCGGCGATCTCTGGTCGCTCGTGGTGTTCGAGGCCGGGTATCCCTGCCACCGTGGAGATCACTCCGTGGGTGAGGTAGGTGTGCACCTCGTCGACCATGGTCTGCGAGGCGGCGAACTCGAAGCACTGGATGATCATGGCGAGGACCAGGGTGGCCGAAATGATCACGGCGCCGGTCAGGACCGAGCTCGAGTGGTGGCCGAGTGCGCCATCGATGATCAACTTCAGGCCGTAGACCTGCAGGACCGGAGCGACGGCGCCGGTCACCCGCAGCAGCAGAGTGAGTACGGCCAGTGTTGGATTGGCCCGGAACCCGCTGACCAGCCAGAGCCGGATCGCGTCGAGTTGATCAAGCATCGGATTCCTCCTCCCCCGCCGCCGCGTAGCGTTCCGCCTGGAGTCGGAACATGGCGGCGTAGCGTCCGTCGGCGGTGATCAACTCGGCGTGGCTGCCCGACTCGACGATGCGTCCCTCGTGGAGCACGGAGATCCGCTGCGCACCGCGTACCACGGAGAAGCGATGCGAGATGATCAAGGACGTGACACCTCGGCACAGTCGCAGGTAGTCCTGCACCAGTTCCGCTTCGGCCCGGACGTCGAGCGCGGCCGCAGGCTCGTCCAGCACCAACAGACCTGCGCCCGTGTCGACGGAGTGCAGGGCACGAGCCAGTGCGAGCCGCTGCCACTGGCCGCCGGACAGCTCGGCACCGCCCGGTACGGTCCGGTCCAGGATCGTGTCCCACTGCGCTGGCAGCCGGTCAACGACCGGAACCAGGCCCGCCCGCCGGGCCGATTCGGCGACATCCGCCCGCTGCTCGGCGGAGCCGGCGCCGACCGCGACGTTGTCGGTCACCGACAACGGGAGCCGTACGAAATCCTGCACGAGCGCCGCGATCCGACGCTGCCAACCGGCCAGCGAGACTGAGTCGATCATGGCCAGGTCGATTCCGTCGACCGTGATCCGGCCCGTGGTGGGCCGATAGCAGCCAGCGAGCAGCTTCACCAGGGTCGACTTCCCGGCCCCG
This sequence comes from Microlunatus parietis, assembly GCF_013407955.1. Taxonomy (GTDB): domain Bacteria; phylum Actinomycetota; class Actinomycetes; order Propionibacteriales; family Propionibacteriaceae; genus Microlunatus; species Microlunatus parietis. The sequence continues at coordinate 1,012,947 of NZ_JACCBU010000001.1, forward strand.
TTGATCCCCACGAGGGCATACGACTCCCCCGCCCGGAGTTCGAGCGTGACGCCACTCAGGGTGTCCTGGTCACGCCCCGGGTAACGGAACGAGACGTTCTCGAACCGGATGCTGCGGGTCGGTGCGGACGCCAGTTCGACGGACCGTTCGGGCCGGTCCGGCGCCTTTGAGCTCACCAGGTCGGGCAACGACCGGAGCGACCGGTACGAGGCCTCGGCACGACGGGCCTGCACGAGGGTGCCGGGATCGCCGCCGGTCGCGAGCAGCAGGACCGCCGAAAGAACGGAGGTGGCGCCGCCGAGGGACACCTCGCCGATCCACAGGGCGCGGACCACGAGCATGATCGCGACCACCGTGACCGCAGCGTGGACTGCCATGACGCCGAGCCGGGCCAGGGCCGACCGCAGGCGGCGCGACTGGACCGGCCTCAGCGCAGCGTCCCGTTCGGCAGTGTGCCGATCCGCGATCCACCCGGCCAGGCCGAAGATCCGCAACTCCTGGATGCCCTCGGCCAGCGCCAGGTGATAGAGATAACTGGCCCGCCGCTGGCCCTCGGTACGGCCCGCCCAGGCCGCGGTCTCGCTCCGGCCGGCCCGGGTCGACCACCACTCGACAAAGAACACCGATCCCAGCAGCATCGGCGCCAGCCACCAGGTCAACCCGGCGCCGACCAGCAGCGCCGAACCGATCACGGTCAATCGCGAACTCCACAGCGACAAGACCAGGCCCGGACCGCGGCTGAGCCCGATCAGGTCGACTTCCCGCGACCGCGCGTACCGATCCCGCACCGCCGGATCCTCGAGATGCTCGATCCCGACCGGCGCCAGCATCGGCCCCAGGGCGCGCCCCGCAAGATCACGGTCGAGTCCGAGTTCGAGCCGGGTGGCCGCCAGTTCACGCCCGACGGGCAGGACCGAACGGGCCAGCAGGAGCAGCACGGCTGCAGTCACCAGGAGCGCGAGCTGGGAGGTTCCGGCACCGGCCGCGGCCGCCTCGCCGGCGGTGACGACCCGGCCGATCAGCCAGGCGAGCAGGACGGCGGAAACCGCCATGAGGAGGGAGAGCGTCGCCAGCGCGGCCGTCGGTCCGCGGGCCACCCGGAAGCCGTAGCGCAGTAGATCGAACATGAAACCACTCCTGATCCCTTGACCGGAGTGGCTGGGCGCACGGAGCCATCCCGGTCAATCCCGTTGGATTCACCGAATGACTCCGGGTTGCCGCCCGAAGACCCGACGACCGTAACAAGCGGCCCCCGGATCGGGCGACTGAATTTCCTCAGGCGGCAGTGCGGAGGCGTTGCGCCGCCTGCTCATGGGTGCGCCGCAGCACGAGTCCTGCCTTGGGAGCGGCGAGGGAGTCCCGGTCGAAGACCACGATCGTCCAGCCACGACGGCGCAGCCAGTCTCGGCGGCGCTCGTCGTACTTGCGCTCGGCGGCGGTGAAGTGGTGGTCCTGGCCATCGTACTCCGCGGCAAACCTCGCGGCGGGATCGGCCAGGTCGAGCCGGTAGACCGGGAAGCCGCGGTCGTCGCGGACGACGTACTGCGGCTGTGGCGTCGGCAGCTGCGCGTCGAGCCAGCGCAGCCTGAGGATCGACTCCTGCGGCGATTCGGCGCGCGGATCGCACAACGGCACCAGGTAACGCAGCTGGACGACACCGCGCTGCCCCTTGAACCGGGGCAGCGCGGCGCGGAGGTCGGCCCGGGTGAACCGGCCGACCCGGAGCAGGGCATCCAGCGCGGCGAGGGCTGGGCCGCGGTTCAGCAGCCGGCCGAGATCCAGGGCCGTGCGCAGCGGCGTGGTCACCCGGAGGCCGTTGATCGTTTCGACGTCCTGTTTCGCGAACGCGCGGATGCCGCTGATCGTGGCCAGGGACCGGACCCGGGTCCCGTCGGGCGGCAGGTGCACCGAGACCCGTGGCAGGTAGTCGCCGGGGAGTTGGACGCGGGCGCCGTGCAGCCAGGCCGCCGAGAGGTCGGTGATCACGCCCTCGGGATGGACGACGAGCGCGATCGCCGCTGCCCGCAGGTCCGTGCTGTCGGCGGTCGACGCGTCGACGTAGACCGACCGGATGACCGGGCGGATCAGGCCTTGTTTGCGGAGCCGGGCGACGACGCTGCGGCTCAGCCCGGCCGCCACGGCCTGCTGGAGGGTGAACGGACGGTTGGTCGGCAGCCGCGAGTCCGCGGTCGCCGGATCGAGGTTTGCCATGCCGAGATTCTCGGAGCTCCCGTACGCCCTGGCTCAGTTATCCACAGGCCCACTTTCACCTGATCCGCCGACTGGGCAGTTCAGCAGCGACACGCCGCGAAAACGCCTGCTTTTGTGCCCAGTCGGCGGGTTTCAGAGGGTGCGCTGGAGGGCACCGAGGGTGGTGGCGGCGTTCGCCACCGCGGCGTCGCGGGCCGCGGCGGATTCGGCGTCGGTCAGGGTGCGGTCGGGGGCGCGGAAGCGGAGGGCGTACGCGAGCGACTTCTTGCCCTCGCCGATCTGCGGGCCGGTGTAGCTGTCGAACAGGCGGACCGACTCGAGCAGGTCGCCGGCGCCGGCGACCAGGGCGGCTTCGACCTCGGCCGCGGGTACGGCCTGGTCGACGATCAGGGCGACGTCCTCCTTGGCCACCGGGTGTGACGAGATCGGGGCCACGGTGCCGAGCTCCGGCGCCAGTTCGATCAACGCGTCGCAGTCGAACTCGGCGGCGCAGGCACGCGCCGGCAGGCCGGCGGCCTCGACCACCCGCGGATGCAGCTCCCCGGCGTAGCCGATCACTCGGCCGGCGACGCTCAGCTCGGCGCACCGGCCCGGGTGCCAGGGCGCCCGTTCGGCGGCCTTCACCGCGATGGTGGCACCGACGGCTCGGGCGGCCGTCTCGGCGAACGCGATCGCATGCCGCCAGTCGGCCGGGACCGCCGGGCCGCTCCAGCCCGGCGGCTGCCAATCCCCCGTCAGCAGTACGGCAGCGTGCCGCGGCTGGTGACCGATCGCGGCATCCATCGCGGCCAGGTCGGCGTCCGACGGGCGCCGGTCGACCCCCGGCCGCGGCGCGGCGACCGCCTGCTCGGGTGCGAAGAAGGCGGAGCCGAGCTCGTACAGGGCGAGATCATCGAGACCGCGGCTGGTGTTGCGGTGGGCGGCGGCGATCAGGCCGGGCAGCACCGTGGTCCGCAGCAACGGCTGGGTCTCCGACAGCGGGTTCGCGATCTCCATGGTGCGGCGCCGCTCGTCGTCGGCCCCGATCTCCAGCAGATCAAGATCACCGGTGCCGAGGAACGGGAACGACAGCACCTCGACGTAGCCGGCCTGGGCCAGCGCGGTGTTGATCAACCGGCGGGACCGCTGCGACCGGGTCAGGCCCCGGCCGCCCGGCGCCGGCGGCAGCACCGGGGTGATCCGGTCGTAGCCGTACAGCCGGCCGACCTCCTCGACGAAGTCGTACGGGTCGCGCAGGTCGGGCCGCCAGGTCGGCGGCGTGACGGCCAGTTCATGATCATCGGCGACGACGGTCACGCCGACCCGGCGCAGGTTGTCGATCACCGTGTCCGCGCCGAGCTCGGCGCCCATGATCATTCCCGGCAGCTCGGGGTCCAGCCTCAGCGTCGACACCGCGGGCACCGTGCCGGCGACGGTCTCGGCCGCGGCGACCTGGCCGCCGCCGTACTCGACCAGCAGGGCGGCCGCGCGATGTGCCGCGGCGTAGGTCGCACCGGGATCGACGCCGCGCTCGAACCGGCGGGATGCCTCGGAGGACAGCTTGTGCCGGCGCGACGTGCGGGCGATCGAGATGGCCTCGAAGTGGGCCGCCTCGATCACCAGGGTCGCCGTGTCGTGGCCGACCTCGGTCGTCTCGCCGCCCATCACGCCGGCGATGCCGATCGGGCCGGAGTCGTCGGTGATCACCAGGTCGTCGGCGTCCAGATCGCGCTTGGCGTCGTCGAGCGTGGTGATCGTCTCGCCCGCGCGGGCCTTGCGGACGACGATCGGCCCGGCCAGCTTGGCGCCGTCGTAGGCGTGCAGCGGCTGGCCGGTCTCCAGCATCACGTAGTTGGTCACGTCCACCGCGAGCGAGATCGGCCGCATCCCCGCCTGCTGCAGCCGCGACGTCAGCCAGCGCGGGCTCGGTGCCTCGGGATCGACGCCGGTCACCGTGACCGCGACGAACAGCGGGCAGCCGTCGCTCTCCAGCCGGACCGGGTAGCCGTCGCCGACGGTGGCCGGCACCGCGCGATCCACCGGATCGGTGAACGGCACGTCGAACGCGTGGGCCGTCTCCCGGGCCAGCCCGCGGACCGACCAGGCGTAGCCCCGGTCGGGTGTGACGGCGATGTCCAGCACCTCTTCGCCGAGCCCGAGCACCGGTCGCGCGTCGGCTCCGACCACAAGATCATCGCCCGCGAGCACCATGATCCCGTCATGGTCATCGCCGAGCTCGAGTTCCTGGGCGGAGCAGATCATGCCGTCGGAGATGTGCCCGTACGTCTTCCGGGACGCGATCGTGAACCCGCCCGGCAGCGTGGTGCCGGGCAGTGCGACGACGACGAGATCGTCGACCGCGAAGTTCCGGGCGCCGCAGATGATCCCGCGCGACGTGGTGTCGTCACCGCCGGAGTCCTTGGCCCAGGAACCGTTGTTGTGTTCGCCGACGTCGACCCGGCACCAGCGGATGATCTTGCCGTTCTTCTGCTCGGCCTCGGTGAACTCGAGCACCCGGCCGATCACCAGCGGGCCGTCGATCTCGCCGCCGGCGGTGTCGACCGACTCGACCTCGAAGCCGATCTTGATCAACGCCTCCGAGACGTCCCGGCCGGACGTGCCCTCCGGCAGCGGCGCGTACTCCCGCAGCCAGGACAGCGGTGCCCTCATCGTGCTCCTCCCACCAGCGAACGGCTGAACCGCACGTCGCCCTCGATCATGTCCCGCATGTCCTCCGCGCCGTTGCGGAACATCAGCGTCCGGTCGATGCCCATGCCGAACGCGAAGCCCGAGTACTCCGAGGAGTCGACGCCGCCGGCCTCGAGCACCCGCGGGTTGACCACGCCGCAGCCGCCCCATTCGATCCAGCCCTCGCTGCGGCAGGTCCGGCACGGGTGCTCCGGATCGCCGACCGAGGAGCCCTTGCAGACGAAGCAGAGCAGGTCGACCTCGGCCGACGGCTCGGTGAACGGGAAGTACGACGGCCGCCAGCGGAACCTCGTGTCGTCGCCGAACATGGCCCGGGCGAAGTGCTCCAAGGTCCCCTTCAGATGCCCGAAGGAGATGCCGCGGTCGACCGCGAGACCCTCGATCTGGTGGAACACGGGCAGGTGGGTCGCGTCGTACTCGTCGGCTCGGTAGACCTTGCCCGGGCAGACGACGTAGACCGGCAGGTCCCGGTCCAGCAGGCTGCGCACCTGCACCGGCGACGTGTGCGTCCGCAGCAGCAGGTTGTGTTCCGGCGGCTCGATGAACAGGGTGTCCTGCATCGTCCGGGCCGGGTGGTCGGGGATGAAGTTGAGCGCGTCGAAGTTGAGCCACTCGGCCTCGAGCTCGGGTCCCTCGGCGATCTCCCAACCCATCGCCAGGAAGACGTCGCTCATCTTCTCCATCAGCGCCGTCACCGGATGGACGGCGCCGAGCGGGCCCAGCTCGGTCGGCAGGGTGACGTCGACCCGCTCCTCGGCCAGCCGGCGATCCAATTCGGCAGCGCTGATCTCGGCGTCCCTGGCCTCGAGGGCCTGCCGGACCCGGTTGCGGGCCTGCCCGACCCGGGACCCGGCCTCCTTGCGCTGCTCCGGCGGCAGTCCGCCGATCTGCCGGTTGGCCAGGGCCAGCGGCGACCGGTCGCCGGCGTGCGCCAGCCGCGCCTCCTTCAACGCGGCCACGCTGTCGGCTGCGGCGAACGCCTCGATCGCCGCCGTCACCAGGGCGTCGAGCTGGTCGGCGTCGAGCGCGTTCGTGGCGTCGGTCTGTGTCGGCCCGGGCATGAAGGCTCCCTCGGGTTCTGCGGATTGGGGTCGTGAATGCTCGGACAGTCTAGGAACCGCTCGCGTACGCCTGCCACTCGGACACCCCGCCCCGCCGGAGCCCCGGCGACGCCACCTTCGTAAAATCGTTTCATCCGACCCCTGGGCTGCGACGCCCTCGAGGAAGCGAGCGACATGCCGAGCCACGACGCCACCAGCCGGACCGAGTTCCCAGGGAGAGTGGCAGAACTTCGGCGCGGCTTCGCGGAGCCGGATCCGGCGGCCAGACCGATGATGCGGTGGTGGTGGTTCGGCCCTGACGTCGAGGACGCCGAGGTCGAACGAGAACTCACCGCGATGGCCGACGCCGGCTTCGGCGGCGCGGAGGTGGCCTTCGTCTATCCGCTGCGGCAGGTGCGGCACCCGTTCCTGTCCGACGAGTTCGGCGCCCGACTCCGGCACGCCGCCGAGTTCGCCCGGTCGCTCGGGCTGCGGTTCGACCTGACGATCGGCAGCGGCTGGTCGTACGGCGGCCCGCACATCGGTCCCGACCACGTCGCCCGGCGGCTGCACTGGGAGCGCCGGGAGCTGACCGCGGCGGCCGTCCGGGTGCCGGTGGTCGCGCCGTGGCCGGGTGACGAACTCGTGGCCGCCTTCCTCGCCGAGGGTTCGCCGGGGGAGGCGCGGTCCGGCTGGGTCCCCTTGTCGATCTCGGATTCCATGATCACCATCGAGCAGGGCCGCGGGCCCCGGACGGTGCTGCTCGCCTGGTCCCGGCCGACCGGCCAGAACGTGAAGCGGGCGGCGGCCGGTGCCGAGGGTCCGGTCCTTGATCACTATTCGGCGGCGGCCACCCGGAAACACCTTGCGGAGTTGGGAGATCGGCTGTTGGCGGCGGTGCCGGCCGAGCTGCTCGGTTCGGTGTTCTGCGACAGTCTCGAGGTGTACGCGGCGGACTGGACGCCGGACCTGCCGGCCGAGTTCGCCCGCCGCCGCGGCTACGATCCGCTGCCGCACCTGCACCGGCTCACCGTCGAGGAGGCGGGCTCGGCCGAGTTCCGTGCCGATTTCTATCGGACCCTGACCGAACTCGCCGAGGACAACTTCATCGCCGTCTGCCGGGACTGGGCCGCCGGGCACGGGGTGCCGTTCCGGCTGCAGGGGTACGGGGTGCCGCCGGTCACCGTGAGCAGCAACCGGCACGCGGACCTGATCGAGGGCGAGGGCTGGGGCTGGACCGAATTGACCCAGACCCGCTGGGCCTCCTCGGCCGGGCACCTGTACGGCCGGCCGGTGATCTCCTCGGAGATCTGGACCTGGGTGCACTCCCCCTCGTTCCGGGCCACACCGTTGGACCTGAAGGGCGAGGCGCACGAGCACTTCCTGCTCGGCATCAATCAGTTCGTCGGGCACGGCTGGCCCTACTCGCCGCCCGACGCGCCCGGGCTCGGCTGGTACTTCTACGCGGCTGGGGCGCTGGACGACCGCAATCCGTGGTGGCCGGCGATGCCGGCCCTGAACGCGTACCTGACCAGGCTCGGTTGGCTGCTCCGCCAGGGCGAGCCGGTGGCCGACGTGAAGCTCTACCTGCCGGCGAGCGATGTCTATCCGACCCTCGGCCGCGGGCTCGACCTGTGGAAGGCGACCCGGCGGCACATCGGCCCCGAGCTGCCGCGGACGATCCGGTGCGCGGGCTACGACTACGACCTGATCGACGACCCGGCGCTGGAATCGGTCGATCCGGCCTCGGTGCCGGTCGTCGTGCTGCCCCGGGTGACGACGCTGCCGCCGACGGCGCGGGCCTGGCTCGATGCGGTACGGGAAGCGGGCGGCACCGTGCTGGCCGTCGACTCCACCGCCTATCCCGAAGGGGTGGCCGCCACGGTCGAAACGTTCGAGGAGGCGCTCCGCCGCGCCCTGCCGCCGGACGCGGAGCTGTCCGGGGCGGGCGACGACATCGGGGTCGTGCACCGGCGGCTCGGTGACGGCGACCTCTACTTCGTGGCGAACACCGGGAGTACGGTCCGGACCTTCGATCTGGCGCCGCGGACCGAGCGGGATCGCTTCGAGCGTTGGGATCCGGCGACCGGGCAGGCCGAGGTGCTGGCCGGGTCCCGGGCGGCGACGCTGACCCTGCATCCGTACCAGGCGGCTGTGGTCGTCGCCACCGATGGGGCGGACCGCGAGGGCGATGCCGGTGAGCGGGTGGCCCGGTCCGGTTCGGCCGCGGAGTCGCCGCTGGCCGGTCCGTGGCGGTTCGGCTATCTGGACGCCGGCGGCGTCCGCGAGGTCGTCCTGCCGCACCGGTGGGAGGACGAACGGCCGGGCTACTCCGGCGGTGCCTGGTACGAGCTCGACCTGGATGCCCGGCCGGACTGGCTGGACCCGGCGACCGAGTTGATCTTGGATTTCGGGCCGGCCGACGCGATCGATGATCATGATCCGAGCCGCGCGGAGATCCGCGGCAACTCCTATCGGGCGCGGGTCGAGGCTCCGGTCCGGGAGGTCGCGGTGGTCTCGGTGAACGGCGCCGCCTGTGGCGTGGTCTGGGACGCCCCGTACCGGCTGGACTTGACCGGCCGCTTCCGGGCGGGATCCAACACGCTGCGGATCGAGGTCTACAACTCGGCCGCGGCCGCGGTGGCGACCGATCCGGATGCGGCGGCGATCATCGAGGAGAGCCGGCGGCTGTACGGGGTGCGGTTCCATCAGCAGGACCTGGAGCTGGCCCTGGACGGGGTGTCCTCCGGCCTGCTCCGGGTGCCCTCGCTACGCTCCGCCCATGCCTGACCTTGATCTTGATCTTGATCGGCTGCACGGGGAACGGAACGCCTGGCTGTGCACGCTGCGTCACGACGGGTCTCCGCACGTCACCCCGGTCTGGTACGTCTTCGTCGGCGACGGGTTCTGGATCAGCAGCGGCGAGCGCAACACCAAGGTGCGCAACATGATCAACGACCCGCGGGTGAGCCTTGCCCTGGAGGGCGGCGACGAGCCGTACGTGGCGGAGGGTCGGGCCGTCGTACACCGGGACGCACTGCGCGAGGACGTGCTGGCTGCCCTGGCGCAGAAGTACGACGGCTGGCAGGCCGGGGTCGAGATCGAGCCGTACGGAACCGGGTGTTGATCAACGTGCCGGTCGACCGCTGGCTGCTCCGCGGCGCCGCCCAGTGATCAGGCAGCAGCGCGGACGGCCGGGATCACCTGCCGGGCGAAGGTCTCGATCCCCCGCCGGGCCTGCTCGACGGTCAGGCCGGGCAGCCTGCCCCAGAACGCGAAGTGATCGAACGGCACCGTCTCGCGCAGGGTGATCAGCCGGTCCGCTACCTGGTCCGGCGGCCCGACCAGGAAGTCGGCCGGGTCAAGATCATCGGCGGTGATCGGTCGGTCCTCGCCGCGGGCGATCCGTAGTTGATCTTCGAGATAGGCCAGGCACGGGCCGGCCTCGGACCAGGCCTGGTCGGCCGACGCGGCGACATGCGCGACGCCCGTCCAGACGAACGGGAACGTCGCCGCGGACCGGCCGGCCGCGGCCAGCGCCGCCGTGTAGGCCTGATAGCGCGGCGGAAGATCACGTTCGGCGGTGACGTAGACCAGCAGCCCGTCGGCCAGCCGGGCCGCCCGCTGCACGGCCGCCGGCGCGACCGCGCCGACGTAGATCGGGGCGCCGGGCGCAGGCTGCGGCGTGAACGGCCCGTCGGGCAGCGTGTAGCGGCGACCCTCGAAGCCGGTCCGGCCGTCCCGCCAGGTCCGCCGGATGATCCCGATCCCGTCCTCGAGCCGCGACGTCCGCTGGTCGAGCGGCGCCTGGAACAGGGCGAACTCGTCCTCGGCGTAGCCGCGGCCGACGCCGAGGATCAGCCGCCCGTCCGACACCGCGTGCACGACGGCGCCGTCCTCGGCCACCCGCAGCGGATGATGCAGCGGCAGCAGCAGGATGTTGGTGCCGATCCGGATCCGGCTGGTCCGGGCCGCGATCGCGGCCGCCGCGACCAGTGGGGACGGCGCGAATCCGTCGGCGCGCCCGTGGTGTTCGGAGAGCCAGACCGTGTCGTACCCGAAGCGTTCGGCGTCGGTGATCAGGTCCAGGATCTCGGCGTAGTAGGCCGGCCAGGGCACCGTCGCCGGCAGCGGCTGGGAGAAGTCGTGCAGGACACCGAAGGAAGGTTGAGGCACGCCCACCATCCTCGCCCGCGGCCACGAACGCGCCGCACCGCAATTCCCGCCGGCCCGCTCCTCACCGACCGGTCAGTTGTGCAGCGACACGCCGCCAAAACGCCTGCTTTTGTGACCGGTCGGCGGGTTTAGGTGGTGGGGTTCTGGGCGGTGGCGGAGGCGTAGAGGCAGACGGCGGCGGCGGTGGAGAGGTTGAGGCTCTCGGCGGAGCCGAAGATCGGGACGGCGACGACGCGGTCGGCCAGCCGGACCAGATCGGCCGGCAGGCCGTGGGCCTCGTTGCCGAACAGCCAAAGGGTCGGCCGGGCCAGGTCGCCACCAGCGGCCAGGGCGGCCAGGCTCTCCCCCGCACCGTCCGCGGCGAGCACCTGCAGGCCGGCGGCGCGGGCCGCGGCGACCACCTCGGGCACCTCGGCGCCGACACCGATCGGGAGGTGGAACAGGCTGCCGACGGTCGCGCGCACGGTCTTCGGGTTGTACGGGTCGACGGACTCGGCCGACAACACCACCCCGTCGGCGCCGAACGCGTCGGCGCAGCGGATCACCGTACCCGCGTTGCCGGGATCGCTGATCCGGGCACAACAGACCAGCAGCCGCGCCGCACGGGTGATCAACTCCGGCACCGGCCGGAGCTCCATCCGGCAGACCGCGACCACGCCCTGCGGGGTGACCGCCTCGGTCAGCGTACGAAGATCATCGTCGGTGATCAGCGCCGGGGCCGGGTGTGCGGCGGCCAGCTCCGGATGACGATCCAGGGCGGCAGGAGTGAGGAACAGGTCGGACACCCGGCCCGGTTCGGCCAGCGCTTCCCGTACCGCCTGCGGTCCTTCGGCGAGGAACGTGCCGGTGGCATAGCGGTCCTTGCGCCGGAGCAAGCGACGAGCCGACCGGATCCGCCCCCGCGATGCGGCAGGCAGTCCGATCGGCTCGATCGTGGTATCAGGCAGCGGACTCGGTGACCCGGGTGGCCTTGGCCAGCTCGACCAGGGCGGTGAACGCCTTCGGGTCGGACACGGCCAGCTCGGCCAGGATCTTGCGATCGACCTCGATGTCGGCGGCCTTCAGGCCGGCGATGAACCGGTTGTAGGTCATGCCCTCGGCGCGGGCCGCAGCGTTGATCCGCTGGATCCACAGCTTACGGAAGTCGCCCTTCCGGGCCCGGCGGTCACGGTAGGCGTAGACCAGCGAGTGGGTGACCTGCTCCTTGGCCTTGCGGTACAGCCGCGACCGCTGGCCCCGGTAACCGGAGGCCTGCTCCAGAACCTCGCGACGCTTCTTCTGGGCGTTGACGGAACGCTTCACGCGTGCCATTGCACTACTCCTTGACTCGGTGGGGCGCGGCCTACTTGCCGAGCAGCTTCTTGATGGTGGACGCGTCGCTCTTCGCCAGGACCACGGTCCCGCTCAGGCGCCGCTTCTGCTTGGTCGGCTTGTGCTCGTTGAGGTGCGCCTTGCCGGCCTGGCGGCGGACCAGCTTGCCCGAACCGGTTTCCTTGAACCGTCGCTTGGCACCGGTGTGGGTCTTCATTTTCGGCATGATCGTGCCGCTCCTTGTTTCCTTGGTCTGCTGCACGGGGCAACGCCCCGCCGGCTGGGTCAGCCGAGGTCGATGTCCGGGTCGAGGTTGTCGGCCGGACCACGCTTCTTCTTGGTCGCCGGCTCCGCTGCCGCCTTGGCTCGCCGGTCGGCCAGTTCGGTCCGCTCGGCCTCTGCGTCGGCCTCGCGGGCTGCCGCCCTGCGGTCGCGCTCGGCCTGAACGTCCGCCTTGGCCTCGGTCTTCTTCTTGTGCGGGCCGAGCACCATCAACATGTTGCGCCCGTCCTGCTTCGGCGAGGACTCGACGAAGCCGAACTCGTCGACGTCGTCGGCCAGCCGCTTCAGCAGGTTGAAGCCGAGTTCCGGTCGGGACTGCTCCCGGCCGCGGAACATGATCGTGATCTTGACCTTGTCCCCGGCCTTGAGGAACCGGACTACGTGACCCTTCTTGGTCTCGTAGTCATGGTTGTCGATCTTGGGCCGGAGTTTCATCTCCTTGATCACGGTGTTGGTCTGGTTACGGCGGTTCTCCCGCGCCTTCTGCGCGTTCTCGTACTTGAACTTGCCGTAATCCATCATCTTGACCACGGGCGGACGCGCCATCGGCGCGACCTCGACGAGGTCGAGCTCGGCATCCCGGGCCAGCCGCAGGGCATCCTCGATCTTGACGATGCCGGCCTGCTCCCCGGCCGGCCCGACCAACCGGACCTCCGGGACGCGAATGCGATCGTTGATTCGCGGTTCAGTGCTGATTGTTGATCCTCCTCAGTGGATTCCTCAGTGATCGGTACGGCCTCCGCGGCGAATCCCGCCCGGAAACGAAGAAAGGGCCTTCGTCACCAACGAAGACCCTGATCAGGCGATGCGGCCTAGGCCGCAGTCGCGGACCGACCCGGCAACCTGTGACAGTCGCGTCGGGTGGGAGATCAGGTCTCCGCTTGCGGGTTCAACGGGCATGCTGAACCGGTCGGCGCCCACTGTAACACCCGGTGCCCAACGCTGTCAGATCGCGGGCTCAGCCTGCCACCACCGTGGTCCAGCCGAACTCCCCCGGCTCGACCTCGATCAACCGATGCCCGGCGGCCAGTTGACGCAGCACCTCGTCCTCGATCACCAGCGACGCCGGTCCGGCGTGGTCGATCAGCAGCGCGTCGGCGTGGTCGGCGACCGCGGCCTCGGCCGCCTGGTCCAGGGTCACCGGAACCGGCCGGGCCGCCGGATCCCAGGCGGCCAGCGAGTCCGTACCGGTGAAGGAGAGCATGGCCCGTCGTCCGTCCGGTGCTTGCAGCAGCACCACCGACATCTCCGCCTCCTTGTCGGAGGCGAGGCCGCGGGCCCCGGTGCCGATCGAGGTGGCCGTCGCGACCACCGGAACCAGCAGCCGGTCGCCGCACAGGGCCGCGACCGCCCGCAGGTACGCGATCGGGTCCGACCCGCTCGACTCGGCCCACGCGGCCAGCACGGCCCGGGTGGCCGGCGTCGCGCTACCGTCGTCGCCCGGGAACGGGGACTCGGCCAGGGTCCGTTCGTGCTGCATCCGGCTCACCCTAGCCTGGCGCTGACCGTGCGGGATCCATCACCTGAGCGACAACCACCGCCCGACCCGCCACCACCGGATGGGGGCTCGGTACGGGCGGTCACCCATGCCGGGGGCTGGATCGCTGTGGCAGGGTTGAGGCATGCCTGCCTCGGATGCCGTACTCCTCCCGCTCTGCGCCGGAATCGCCCTGCTCGGCGTGATCATCACTGCGCTGGCCTGGCGCCGGGGCAACAAGGGCCGGGTGGTGCAGGGCATCGGTGTCGTGCTGGCCCCGATCGCCCTCTACTTCGCCGGCCTGCTCACCCTGGTCTGGAACGCGATCGTCGCCGTGGTCGGCTGGGCCGCCCGGATCGTGTTCACTCCGTTGGTCTGGCTCGGCATCTCGATGCTCGGCCTGTGCATCGTGCTCTGGGTGGTCGGCGGCATCGTCGCCGGCCGCACGAGCGGGAAGACCAAGACCGACGACGGCGCCAAGCCGGTGACCGGCGGGCAGCCGAAGGCGGTCGGTGGCGCGAAGCCGGCACCCAAGCAGCAGAAGCAGGCCGCGCCGGCGAAGCAGGATCCGGTCGACGACGACCTGGCCGAGATCGAGGCGCTGCTGAAGAAGCGCGGGATCGAATGAGCCTGACTCAGGCGACGGCGGCGCGGTAGCGACGCAGGGCGTCGACCGCCTGCCGGGCCCGATCACCGTCGTGGCCCTGGATCCCCATCAGGGAAAGCCTTTCGGCGTCGAGGTCGGCCTCAAACGGGGTCCCGTCGGCGGGACGCAGCAGGGCGAACGCCCACGGATCGCCGTCCCGCAGAATGATCTTGTGCACCCGGTCCCAGCGGACCCGGTACCGGCGGACCCCGTTGCGGACCGTGAGCCCGTCCGGATCGGCGATCACCGAACTCGCCGTCGCGATGATGATCACCCCGATCATGGCCGCCAGGATCGCGATCAGCGTGCCCAGTTGGAACGGCGTCACCAGGGCCCGGATCGTTGCCGGGAAGGCGAACCAGCCCACCACGGCGAAGATCAGGAATCCCACGGCCAGGGCCCGGCCGACGATGCGCAGCCAGAACGGGCGGAGCACGAGCCGGTCCGGGCCGGGTTCGGTCGAGGGCATCGGGTTACAGCCGGCAGGCGGCGATGTCGGTGACCAGAATGGCCCGGGCGCCGACCTCCCACAGTTCGTCCATCACCCGCTGGGCGTCCCGGCGCGGCACCATCGACCGGACCGCGTACCAGTTCTCCCGGGCCAGCGATGACACGGTCGGCGACTCCAGGCCGGGCGTGATCTCCATGGCCTTGTCCAGGCCCTCGCTGGACACGTCGTAATCCATCATCACGTAGTTGCGCGCGACCAGGACGCCGTTCAACCGGCGCTGCAGTTGATCAAGACCGAGCGGCGACGGCCGGTCGGCGCTGGTGATCAGGATCGCCTCCGAGGTGAGGATCGGCTCGCCGAAGAGCTCCAGGCCGGCCTGCCGCAGCGTCGTCCCGGTCTCCACGACGTCGGCGATCGCGTCGGCGATGCCGAGCCGGATCGACGACTCCACCGCCCCGTCCAGTTCGATCAGCCGGGCCGTCACGTTGTGCTCGGCCAGGTAGCCGGCCACCAGATTCGGGTACGAGGTCGCCAGCCGCAGCCCGTCCAGCCCGGCCACGTCGAGACCTCTGCCGGCCGGAGCGGCGAACCGGAACCGGCTGGCGCCGAAGCCCAACTGCATCACCTCGGTCGCGGCGGCGCCCGACTCGACCACGATGTCGCGGCCCGTGATGCCGAGGTCCAGCACGCCCTCGCCGACGTAGACGGCCACGTCCCGCGGCCGCAGGTAGAAGAACTCGACGCCGTTGGCCTCGTCGTACAGCACCAGGTCCTTGCTGTTCTCCTGGCGCTGCGCGTACCCCGCCTCGCGCAACATCTCGGCGGCCGGCCCGGACAGTCCGCCCTTGTTCGGTACGGCGATCCGGAGGGTCCCGTTCCGGGACTGGGTGTCGGTCACGGCGCTCATCGTAGTCGGGCGGCTCTCACAGCTTCGCGTACACGTCGTCGAGGTCCAGGTCCAGGGCGAGCATCAGCACCTGCAAGTGGTAGAGCAGCTGGCTGATCTCCTCCGCGGCGGCCTCCCGCGACTCGTGCTCGGCTGCCATCCAGACCTCGGCCGCCTCCTCGATGATCTTCTTCCCGATCTCGTGGACGCCGGCCTCGAGCCGGGCCACCGTGCCGGAGTTCGGGTCCCCACTGGCCGCCTTCGCGCTGAGTTCGGCGAACAGCGACTCGAACGTCTTCGGCGTACGGGCTTCGGGCGCGGTCACCGGGCCAGCGTAATGGTCCGGCAACCCTGCCGAAGCCCCCGGTATCCCGACTACGCCGTGGTGACGATCTGTGTGACGACCTCACCCGTTCGCCCGTGGAAGGACCAACGATGGTCACCTACCGGCTCAGTCGACGCACCTTCCTCCATGCCACGGCGGCCGCGGCGGGCGCCCTCGCGTTGACGTCGTGCACCGGCGGCAACAACGGCCCCTCCGGCCAGGACACGGCCGGTGGCGACAGCCGGGCCAACGGCTCGGTGACCGAACCGCTGCCCCCGCCCGGGTCGTACCAACAGGCGCCCAGCCTGGACGACGCCGGCCTGCCCCGGTTGAGGAGCGGCTGCCCGAGCGTCCGTACGTCATCCCGCACCGGTGGGTGCAGCCCGGCAAGTACGGCGGCGCGCTGGAGCTGCTCACACTCTCGCCTCGCGGCATGGCCTCGGCCAGTTCGGACCGTGAGTTCTGCTACGGCCACTCGATACTGCGCTTCCTCAACGACGGGAAGGATGTCGGGCCCTGGCCTGGCCGAGTCGTGGGAGTCCAACGACGACGCCTCGGAATGGACGTTCCACTTCCGCAAGGGCCTGAAGTGGTCCGACGGGCAGCCCTGGACCACCGAGGACATCCTCCGCCTACGTCAACGGGGGCATCGGCCAGAACGGTGCCGTCTGGATGATGCCGAGCCACTATCTGAAGCAATTCCATCCCGAAACCGGTACCGACGTCCCGGCCGACTGGGACACGGTCGGCGGCCTGATGGAGACGAAGGCCGACTGGCATCGCAACCCCGAATGCCCGACGATGCTGGGCTGGCACTGCAAGACGTTCGACAACAATTCGGGGGTGGTGCTCGAGCGCAACCCGTACTACTGGTGCGTCATGCCGAACGGTGATCAACTTCCATACCTGGACGAGATCCGGTTCACCTTGATCAGCGATCCGCAGGCCGGCTTGCTCCAGGTGCAACAGGGATCCGTCGACTACTGTCACGGACCCTTCAACCAGATCGCGCTCACCGACGTCGAAACCCTGCGGAGCGGCGCGACGGAGGCCGGAGCCGAAGTTCCGGCAGGCCGTATCGCACGCGTTCAACCGGGACGCGGTCCGCAAGGCGGTCTATTTCAACACCGGCGAACTGACCACGGGAACCCATAGCCCGAAATTGACCGAATTCAATATCAACGACACGGGTCAGCAGCTTTATCGGCAATGGCGCGATGCCTATGTCGCGTACGACCCGGAGAAGGCGAAGCTACTGCTGGACGAAATCGGCGTCAAGGACACCAACGGCGACGGAGTGCGGGAACTGCCGAACGGAAAGAAGCTGCAACTCTGCGTCGAATACGCGGCGGACATGTCCGAGGAACACGTGAGCAAGGACAATCAGCTGGTCGCCGACCTGAAAGCGGTCGGGCTGTCGATGACGCGCACCCCATCCCGCCGCAGAGCTACGGCGACCGCTGGAAGACCGGCACCCTGATGGGCCACACCAACTGGGGCATCGCCAACGTCGGAATCTCGTTCATCCAGCCGATGTGGCTGGTCCCGGTCGAGCCCGAGCGGTGGGCACCCCTGGAAGGTCGGTGGTACCAACTCCGGGGTACCGGGGAGAACGACAAGGAGCAGGAGCTGGATCCGTGGCAGCGACACCCGCCGCGGCTGGAACCGGAACCCGGCGGCCCGGTGGCCCGGCTCTGGGAGCTGTACGACCAGGGCAAGATCGAGACGGACGCCATGAAGCGGTTCGAGCTCATCTAGGAGATCGAGAAGATCCACATCTCCGAGGGACCATTCTTCATGGGCTGCGTCGCCAACGCCCCGCAGGTGATCGTGGTCAAGACCGACCTGCGCAATGTGCCGAGGCGGGACAACCTCGCCCAGGGCGGACTGGTCAACCCGTGGGCCACCCCGACACCGGCCGTCTACGACCCCGAGTGCCACTACTGGGAGACACCGAAGAACTGACGTCCCCGGCCGGTCAGCGCAGCGCGCCCACCGTCATACCCGCGGTGATCTTGCGCTGGAAGATCAGATAGACCAGGAGCACCGGCACCGTCGCGATGGTGAGGCCGGCGAACAGGCCGGAGAAGTCGCTGGCGTAACCCTGGTTCACGGCGAGCTTGGCCAGGCCCTGGCCGATCACGTACTTCGACGGGTCGGTGACCAGCACGATCGGCAGCACGTACTGGTTCCACATGCCGAGGAAGTCGAAGATGCCGATGCTGATCAGACCGGGCCGGGCCAGCGGCAGCATCACGGTCCAGAACACCCGCCAGTGTCCGCAGCCGTCCAGCAGGGCGGCCTCGGCCAACTCCATCGGCAGCGACCGGAAGAAGGCCGTCAGGAAGAACACCGAGAAGGACAGCGACTGGGTCGCGTAGACGATGATCAAACCGGTGAACGTGTTCAGCAGGCCCAGATTCTTGACCACGAAGAACAACGGGACCAGGGCCAGGAAGCCCGGGAACGCCATCCCGCCGACGAACAGGTAGTAGAGGAAGGTACGGCCGACGAAGCGGAACTGGGCGAGCACGTACGCCACCACCGACGACAACGCCAGGGTCAGGATCAGGCCGAGGGTGACGACGATGATCGTGTTGAGGAAGTACGCGCCGATGTTGGACTGGTTCCAGGCCCGGACGAAGTTGTCCCAGCGCCAGACCGCCGGCAGCGTCCACGGGCTCTCGAAGATCTCCGGGTCCGACTTGAACGAGCTGACGAACGACCACAGCATCGGCACGCAGACGATCACCGCCCAGCAGAGCAAGATCACCTGCGCCGGAGCGCCGAGCAGGGTCCGGCCGAGCCGCGTCATCAGACCTCCCGCCGGGTGAGCCGCAGCGTGACCGTGGTCAGCACCAGCGTGATCACCAGCAGGGTGACCCCGATCGCGGAGGCGTACCCGAAGTTGCTGGACTTGAACGCGGTGTCGTACATGTAGAGCGCCATCACCGTGCTCGAATTGTCCGGTCCCCCGTTGGTCAGGATCTGCACGACCGCGAACCCGTCCAGCGCGCCGATGATCAAGAAGATGATCGCCGTCTGCACCGGCGACCAGACCAGCGGCAGCACGATCCGCCAGAACGTGGCCCAGCGGTTCGCGCCGTCGATCAGCGCGGCCTCGATGATCTCGGTCGGGATGGACGCCATCGCCGCCGTGAACAGGACCACGTAGAAGCCGGCCGAGACCCAGACCATCACGGCGATCACGCTGGCCAGCGACGTACGCGGATCGCCCAGCCAGATCTGCCGCAGCCAGCCCAGCCCGACCGCGGAGAGGAAGCCGTTGAGCAGGCCATTGCGGGGTTCGAAGACGGCCTGCCACATCACCGCGATCACCGCGATCGACAGCACGCTGGGGAAGAAGTAGACGATCCGGTAGAACCCGGCGCCGCGGACCCCGGTCACCGCCCGGTTGCCGGACCGACCCGAGCCGCCGAACGTGATCATGGTGGCCAGGAACAGCCCGAGCAGGATGATCAACACCGGGCAGACCACGAGCATGATCACGTTGTGGCCGAGCGCCCGGAGGAAGTCCGGATCACGAAGCACTCGGGCGAAGTTGTCCAGACCGACGAAGTTCCAGGACGCCGAATAGCCGCCCCAGTCGGTCATCGCGATCCAGACCGCCTGGCCGTACGGCGAGACGACGAAGATCACGTACAGCGCGACCGGGATGATCAAGGCGGACAGGATGAAGCGCCACTTGTGGTGATGCATACGGCAACTCGGTCAGCGGGCTTCACGGCGGTACTTGGTCACCGACGAGTCCGCCGCGATCGCGTCCGCCTTCTTCTGAATCCGGGCCGCCCAGCCGTTCGCGTCGACGGCACCGGTGAGCAGCGCGCCGGTGGCGTTGTCGACCTCCTTCTGCAGCGCCTGGTACCAGGTGCCGAACATCCAGTAGCTGCCGACGTCGGCGCCGGCGGCTTCGATCATGGAACTCATCGACGTCATGGCGAACGAGATGTCGGCCCCGTCGGCGGCGCCCTTGACGATGCCGAGCGAGCGGGTTACCTCGATCCGGCGGCGGCTGGCCTCGACCGACAGCATCGCCCGCAGCAGCTCCATCCCGGCCCCGGGGTTCGGGGCGTCGGCGGCGACCAGCAGGTCACCGCCCGGTCCCCCGTTGCAGGCGGCGAACGGCAGCGCGTCGCCGGCACCGAGGCCGGGAGCCGGCTTGGCGGTCATCTCCAGGTCCTTCGGCGCGATGTCGCCCAGTTCGTTCTCCAGCCAGGCTCCGCAGGGGATGAAGACGGCCTTGCCCTGCGCCCAGTACGTCTGCGCCTGGGTGTGGGTCAGCCCGGCCGTGCCGTCCAGGATGTAGCCGCGGGCGTGCAGCTCGCCGTACCGGGCGGCCGACTCGACCAGCGCCTCCTGCTGCCAGGCGCCGGGTTCGAGGTTGTCCACGGCGAGCCCGATCTGCCGGCCGCCGGCCTTCTCGGCCGTGCCCATGATCGGCCCCCACATGTAGCCCGGATACTTGCCCTGGTACGTCCACGGCGCGAGCCCGGCCTGCTTGATCTCCGCGCACAGCGCGAGCATCGCGTCGAACGTCTCCGGATAGGTCCAGCCGTGCTCGGCCAGCAGCTTGCCGGAGCACCAGACCGCGTTCAGCCCGTAGCCCGACGGCACCGAGTAGCGCTTGCCGTCGTAGACGCCGACCTCGGCAACGCCCGGCAACAGGGTCTCCGCCACGGTCTTGCCCTCGGTGTCGTACGCGGGAGCCTCGAGGACCGGCCCGAGGTCGACCAGCCGGCCCTGCTTGACCAGGCCGGCCGTGTCCAGGCCGACGTTGCCGATCAGGTCCGGCGGCGTACCGTCGACGAACCGCGGCTGCAACTCCTTCGGCAGGTCCTGGCTGCTCTTGTACGTCACCTTCGAGTCCGGGAACCGGGCGTTGTAGAGGCGGGTCGGCACGTCGAACCAGTCGTGGCCGTAGCCGCCCTCGAAGTTGAAGAATTCGACCGGCTTGTCGACGGCGACGCCGAACGGGTTGTCGGCGCTGGTCGGCCGCGGCGTGGTCGGGCCGGCCGAGCCGGTGCCGCCCATCGCGCAGCCGCCGAGCGCCAGCGTTCCCGTCACCGCCGTGCCGAGCATGGTGCGTCGCGACAGGCGACGCGGGACCGATCCGGACATGTCTGCTCCTCGACCGATCGGGCTGATGTTGATCATCAGTCGATGCGCCGAACGGTATCCCCGCCGGACTGGGATCGGAGCGGGCCGGAGGCACTGACACTAGACCTGCGGGACGAGTTGATGATCATGGTCCGGTCGAGCCGGGCGGAGGATCCTCTTGTCCGCCGTACGTTCCCGCCGCTGGCCCGCCCGGCGTCGCCCGGGCGGAGTCCGCGAAGTGGTCTACCGGGGTTGGGTCACGGCCTGCGGTTGGGCCGCCGGCCGCGGGTTGCGTTCGAGCCGCCACCAGGCCACGAAACCGGCCAGGCAGAAGCCGCCGTAGATCAGGTACATGATCGCCGACGGGTAGAAGCCGGCCGACAGCAGCAGCGGCACCCCGACCGCGTCCACCGCGATCCAGATCAGCCAGAACTCGACCCAGCCGCGGGCCATTCCGTAGGTGGCGAGGATCGAGCCGGTGAGGATCCAGGCGTCCGCCGCCGGACCCCAGGAGCCGAGGGCGGACAGGGCGAAGTAGAAGACGACCCACAAGATCACCGCGGCGACCGCCAGTTGCAGCCGGCCCCGCCAGCCGGCCCAGCGCGGCTGCACGCCCGCCTTGTCGTCCTCGTCGGCGTGGGCCTTGCGGTAGCCGTACCAGCGGATCCAGCCGTAGACGCTCACCGCGAAGAAGAAGATCTGCCGGCCGGCCTGGCCCCAGAGATCGAGGTCCTGCGGCGTGTGGAAGACGCCGCCGAGGAAGACCGTGAACAGCAGGATGTTGCCGATGATCCCGATCGGCCACGCGGCGACCCGGCGCTGCATGCCGAGGATCGCGCTGGCCAGCCCGAACCCGTTGCCGATGATCTCCCGCCACAGGATGCCGGGGCCGATGTCGAGCTTGGCATTCAGGAAGCCAAGCAGCAGTTCCGAGAATCCCACTGACCTCTCCACTCTCCGGGCGCATGCAGACCGGGGTGGACGGGGTGCATGGTCGCGCCAGGTCGGCGCGTGCCACGACCCCCGCGGTTCCTCCCATCCGGACTTTCACCGTCGGTCGTGGAGTTTCACCACATCAACCGGCCCTCAGGCCGGGTCGCGGACTGTCACCGCCGGTTCGGACTTGCACCGACCCCGGAACACGCGCGAGCTGAACGAACTCGTCACCACATCCTCCCACCCCCTATTCCCTTCCCCCATTCCGCCGACCGGTCACAAAAGCAGCTGTTTCTGCGGCGTGTCGCTGCAGGAGTGACTGGTCGGCGGAAGAAGACGCCGGTGCGCGGAGGTGGAGGTCGCGGTCGTCGTCGCCCCGGAAGGCCGCTCCGGAGGGGCCCGAGGCAACGGACGGGCGGCACCCGTCGGGCCGGGCGCCGAGCTGACCGAGCCCCGGGGCATGTTCCTGGCTGGACGAAGTGGCGACCCCGGGCCACTGCCCGTCCGCATCCGCGACCGTTGCCCGCACCCGCGACCGTTGCAGCAGTCGCGGATCGGAGCAACGGTCGCAGATCGGAGGTACGGCCGCGACCCAGTCCACCGCCCGGTCACGTCGCACCACCCCCGCCGCGAAGTCCGCGACCGTTACACCCATCAGCGACCGTTGCAACGGTCGCGGTTCGAAGGAACGGTCGCGGATCGATGGAGGTCGCGGTCGCCCACTCGCCCTCGGCGATCGAACTGCTCACCCCGATCGAACTGCCCCCGATCGACCGGTCACCTCTGCAGCGACACGCCGCAGAAACGGCTGCTTTTGTGACCGGTCGGCGGGTCTTTAGGAGAGGCGGATGCCGAGGAGGGCGTCGGTGGCGCTGGCGATCAGGGCGGGGCCTTCGGCGTCGTCGCCGTCGATGGTGAGGGAGGCGCCGGCCCAGGCGTCGATGGCGGCCACGGCGGCCGGGGCGTCGAGGTCGTTGCGGAGGGCCTCGCGGACCTTGGCCAGGGTCTCGGCGGCGCCGACTCCGGCATCCCGACGGACGGCCTCGCGCCACTGGTCCAGTCGCTCGGTGGCCTCGGTGAGCAGGTCGGGGGTCCAGGACCAGTCGGCCCGGTAGTGCTGGGAGAGCAGGGCCAGCCGGATCGCCATCGGGTCGGCGCCCTGACCGCGGAGCCGGGAGACCAGTTCGAGGTTGCCCTTGGACTTGGACATCTTCTCGCCGTTCAGGGCGACCATCCCGCTGTGCACGTACGCCTTCGCGAACTCGCGCCCGGTCGCCACCCGGCCCTCGGCCGCGCACATCTCGTGGTGCGGGAAGATCAGGTCGCGGCCGCCGCCCTGCACGTCGAACTCCGGACCGAGGTAGCGCAGCGCGATCGCGGTGCACTCGATGTGCCAGCCCGGCCGGCCGGCACCGAGCACGGACTCCCAGCTCGGCTCGCCGTCGCGGGCCAGCCGCCAGACCAGGCAGTCCAGCGGGTCCTTCTTGCCGGCCCGGTCCGGATCGCCGCCGTTCTCGGCGAAGATCGCGACCGCCTCGGCGCCGAGCTTGGACAGGCTGCCGAAGCGGCCGTCGGCGGCCCGGGCGAAATACAGGTCCGGATACTCGGGATCGGCGACCGGATAGATCGCGCCGTCGATCTCGCGCAGCTTCTCGATCAAGGCGACGACCTCGTCGATCGACTCGACGGCGCCGACCAGGTGGTCCGGCGGCAGCACGTTGAGCGCGGCCAGGTCGGTCCGGAACAGCTCGGTCTGTTCCTCGGCCAGGTCGGCCCAGTCGACGCCGGTCTGCTCGGCCCGTTCCAGCAGCGGGTCGTCGACGTCGGTGACGTTCTGTACGTACGCGACCTCGAGGCCGGCGTCTCGCCAGGACCGGTTCAGCAGGTCGAACGCCACATAGGTGTTCGCGTGCCCGAGGTGCGTCGCGTCGTACGGCGTGATGCCGCACACGTACATCCGGGCCGTTCCGGAGGTCGGACCGACGGGGACGACGGCCCCGCTGGAGGTGTCGTACACCGAGACCGTTCCGTCCGATCCCGGCAGGCGGGAGATCCCCGGAGCGCGCCATGCCTGCATGCGCCAACCCTAATCAGCGGGGCCGCCGGCCACGCGTGTGGGTCTCGTCGCGCAGCCGGGCGACCTCCTGCAGGGCTTCGCTGAGGGCCAGCACAGCGGGCGCTCGTTGCCCGCGCATGATCGCAGCCTGGATGTGTCGGACCGGTCCGCCCTGGAGCGGCACGCTGCTGATCTTGGCGGGGTCGAGGATCACGTTGAGCCGATGCGCGACGCTGACCCCGCGGCCGGCGGCGACGAAGGCCTGCGCCTCGACCGGTTCGTCGCCGTGACCCGCGTGCACGATCTCCGGTCGGATTCCGGCCCGGGTCAGCACGTGGTCGACCAGGGCGGCGGCCGAGCCGTGGTGGGCGCGGATCCAGGTGTCGGCTCTGAGGTCCTTGGGCTTGACCGCGCCGGCCTCGGCCAGCGGATGCGCGCTGGGCAGCAGCGCGCACGGCGGGTCGTCGAAGAGCGGGATCAGTTCGATGCCGTCGGGCGGCGGCGGGTCGGGCCGGAAGGAGTGCTCGAACACGATCGCGAGGTCCAGCTCGTTCGCGGCGAGCCGGCGGAATGCGGCCGCGCGGTCCACCAGCTCGTCCTTGATCACGTCCCGCTGGAGCCGGAACAGGTCCGGGTGTCTGGCCTCGAGCGCGACGGCCGCCTCCGCGGACAGATAGATCAAGGCCGTGAAGAACGACCCGAGCCGGACTTGCCCGGCTCGCAGTCCGGTCAGGTCGGCCAGCTGTGCTTCGGCCAGGGCGAGCCGGCCGATGATCACTTCGGCGTGGTCGGTGAGTAACCGGCCGGCTTCGGTGGCGTACACCCCGCGTTGCGTTCGGCGCACCAGCTGGGTGCCGACCTGCCGTTCCAGCAGGGAGACCTGTCGTGACACCGCGGGCTGGGTGAGGTTCAGCGCGGCGGCAGCGGAGGAGAAGGAACCGTGCGCCAGGACCGCCCGGAGGGTGACCAGCTTCGCGACATCCAGCATGCAGAGAGTTTAGGACTCCGATGCCTGATCATCATGAATGATCATGATGGATGCGGGTACGTGAGCCGCCATGACCGTGATCGCTGAGCCTTCCGCTCGGGCCGCGACCGGCCTGATGTTCTTCCTGGCGGGCTGGTGCTACGCCGCCTGGGCGACCCGAATTCCGGCGATCAAGGACGAGCTCGACCTGTCCGACGGGCAGCTCGGCCTGGCGATTCTCGGCCTCGAGGCCGGGGCGATCGTCGGACTCCCGAGCGGCGGAGCCCTGGTGGCCAGGGCGGGCAGCCGGCTGGCGCTGCGGATCGGGTTCGTGATCTTTCCGGTCGCGCTGGTCGCGGTCGCGTTCGCGCCGGGGATCGTCGCGCTGGCCGGCTGCCTGGCGCTGATGGCGGCCGCCAACAGCGTGGTCGATGTGGCGGTGAACGCTCAGGGTGTCGAGCTCGAGCACCGGTGCGGCCGGTCGATCCTGTCGGGGCTCCATGCCGGGCATCCGCTCGGTCTGGTGGCGGGTGGTCTGGCCGGGGCGGCCGCGACCGCGGCCGAGTTGCCGGTGGCGACCCACTTCGCCATCGCCGCGCTCATCGCCGGCCTGGCCTCACTCGTCGCCTGCCACTGGCTCGTCGCCGATCCCGGGCAGCGATCCCAGCCGGTGTTCGCCCGCCCCAGCCGCCGGCTGCTCCTGCTGGGCTTGATCGCGTTCTGCGCGTTCCTGCTCGACGGCGCGGCGTACAACTGGACCGCGGTCCACCTGGCCGGCGAACGCGGCGCGCCCGAGTGGCTCGCCGCGACCGCCTTCACGCTGTTCGCCATCACCCTGGCCGTCGGCCGCCTGTTCGGTGACCGGCTGGTGACCCGCTTCGGGCGGGTCCGCGTCATCCAGGGATGCGGTGTCGTCGCGGCGGCCGGGAGCCTGCTCGCGATCCTGGCACCGACGACCTCCGCCACCTTGATCGGCTGGGCCGTGTTCGGGCTGGGGCTCGCCCCACTGGCCCCGACGGTGATCGGTGCCGCGCGAGGCGTCTCCCGCGCCGCTCCCGGTGTCGCGATCGCGGCGGTGACCATGATCGGCTATCTCGGTTCCTTCACCGGACCACCGGTCATCGGTGCGCTGGCCGAGGTCAGCAGCCTCTCCGCGGCCCTCGGTCTGCTGGTGATCATCAGCGCCGTCACGGTCGTACTGGCCCGGCCGGGACTGAGTCAGAAGGGCGGCCAGGGCACGGTGCGGTGATCATCGGCGCGCGGCCGCGGGAAGTGCCGGGTCGTGAGCAGCCGGCCGGCCCGGCGCAGGAACGCCTCCACCTCGTCCTCGGCCAGCAGCTTGCGCAGCACCGGCGGCGCCTCCGATGCGGCCCGCTCGACGCAGGCCAGTTCGGCCTCGCTGAGCTCAGTACCGGCCCAGCCCCAGAGCAGCGTGCGCAGCTTCGGCTCGCTGTGGAAGCTGATCCCGTGATCGACACCGAAGACGCCGGCCCCGCTGTTCAGGATGTGGCCGCCCTTCCGGTCGGCGTTGTTGATCAAGGCGTCCAGGACGGCCATCAGCCGGAGTTGATCATGGTCGGCGTGGATCACCGCGACCGGGGTCTCGTCGACCCCGTACCCCTCGACGCAGGTGAACCAGCCCTCCCGCGGCATGGTCTCGGCCGGGACCAGGTCGATCAGTTCCTCGGCGTCGTCCTCGACGTCCACCCAGGCCTGCAGGGAGCCCGGCCCGAGCGGCCCGTCGACCAGGACGGTCACCGGCACCAGGTCGAAGCCGCCGGCCCGGGACACCTCGTAGGCGGCGACCTCGCGGAGCGCCAGCGTGCCGTCCGGGAAGTCCCAGAGCGGGCGCTCGCCCTTGATCGGCTTGTAGACGCAGTCGATCCCGAGCTTCGTGTCGGGGTCGGTCAGCGTGGCCAGCAGTGTGACGTTGGAGGCCTGCAGCAGTCGCCCGGTGATCTCCAGCTCGCCAGTGTCCAGGCGAGCTTCCAGGGCAGGGTGCACCGGCGTCAGTTGAACAGCGGGCGCCGGTAGCCGTTGGCCCGCGGGCACACGTGGCCCTCGGGGTCGATCGGCTGCAGACAGAACGGGCAGGCGGGGCGGCCGGCGTTGACCAGCGCCTGGGACCGGGCCACGAACTCGCGGGCGTACGCGGCCGTGATCCGGACCACGAACACCTCGTCGGCCTCCTCCTCGGGCGACAGCTCCTGCTCCGGCTCGGCGGGAGTTTCCTCCTCGCTGTCCTCGGCCGTCTCGACGTTGGAGAACATCTCGATGACGATCCGGTCGATGTTCGGGTCCCAGGCGATCGTCATGGTGCCGACCCGAAACTCCTCGGTGATCGGCGCGTCCAGCGGTTGGGTGTCCCGGGGCGCCGGGGCCGGCGGCGGTACGTCGACCTCGCCGCCGCTGCGCCGGACCACCTCGTTGAGGATCTTGTCCAGGTGCTCGGCCAGCACGGAGACCTGCTGCTTCTCGCACACCACGCTGGTGATCCGGTTGCCCTCCCGGGCCTGCAGGAAGAAGGTTCGCTCCCCTGGCTGCCCGACGGTGCCGGCGACGAACCTGTCCGGCGCGTCGAAGCGGTGAACCAATATCGCCATGACGTCCAGCCTAGTGCGGTCCGTCGGCGGCGCCGAGCCCCCCGCCGACCGGTGCGTCGGCGGCCGCCTTCCGGCCCCGTTTCTTCGGTGCCGGCGGCGGCTTCAGCAGGTCGCCCAGGTCGGCCGTGGTGGAGTTCATCGTGACCAGGTACGGACGCGTCGCGGTGTAGCGGATGATCGACACCGAGGCCGGATCGACGAGCAGTCGCTGGAACTGGTCCAGGTGCAGGCCGAGCGCGTCAGCCAGGATCGCCTTGATCACGTCACCGTGCGACACCGCCGCCCAGACCGCGTGATCGCCGTGCTCGGCGGCCTGCTTGGCGTCCCAGGCGCGGACGGCGCCGACCGCCCGGGCCGACATCTCGGTCATCGACTCGCCGTTCGGGAAGCGGACCGCCGAGGGCTGCTGCTGCACGGTCGGCCAGAGCTTCTCCTTGGCCAGCTCGCGCAGCGGCCGGCCGGTCCAGTCGCCGTAGCCGCACTCGGTCAGGGCGTTCTCGACCGTCGCCTGTTGTCCGTCGCGGACCGCGAGGATGGCCTGCGCGGTCTGCCGGCAACGGCGCAGCGGGGAGGTGATCACGGTGGTGAGCGGGACTCTGAGCAGGCGCTGGGCGACCTCGGTCGCCTGCTTCCGGCCGACTTCGTCGAGCTCGACTCCGGGGGAACGGCCGGCCAGGATCCCGGCGGTGTTGGCCGCGGTACGGCCGTGCCGGATCAGCAACAGTGTCGTCATTTGCCGTCAACGGTAACAAGGCGGTCCAGGTCGCGTTCGGCGTACCGGCGGTGGGCGCCGAACTCCTCCAGCACAGCGTGGATGCAGGTTCTCGCGGGAAGCAGCGCGCCGGCACCGGAACTGAAGCTGGACGGGCATTCCCGGGCCAGCTCGGCCTCGGTCATTGTGGTCAGCCAGGCGTCCAGTTGGCCGGTCCGTTCGGTCCAGCGCCGCTCGATCGCGGCCAGGTCCGGGTCGGCGGCGAGGTCGAGCCCGAGTTGCTCGGGGTGGAACGCTTCCAGGAACGACGGCACCAGCCCGCCCGGCCAGTAGGGCTGCGCCTCGCCCCGGACCGTACGGCCGAACCAGTCGTCGGCGACGAAGATCAGATGGCGCAGGGTCTCCAGCGCCGACCACTCGCCGTCGACGCGGTCCCGCCGCAGCGGCTCGGGCAGGGCGCGGATCCGGGCCAGCGTCGCCGACCACTGCTCCCGTACGATCTCCCAGCCGCGACGAAGATCATCCGGGTCCGCCGACCGGAACAGGATCCGCTCCGGGTGCCGCCGGTCCAGCTCGGCGTTGATCAACGGCTCGACCTCGACGTCGTTCACGGTGAGCCCGGTGATCAGCCCGGTGATCTTGGCGTCGACCAGCACCACGTCGCGGAACCTCGCCCCGGACAGGTCGGTGCCGAGGAACGTACGGGCATCGTCGCTCACGAGGTCACTCTAAACCTCGCCAGCGACCCTACCTGCACATGCATGCGCATGCTACTCTATGTGCATGTCCTCGACCCTGGAGCGCCGCGTCCATCTCCTGCTCGCCCAGGAGCAATACGAGCGCGTGGCGGATCGTGCCCGGCGCCGGCACACGAGCGTCGGCGCGGTCATCCGAGAGGCCATCGATCTCTCCTTCACCCGTGAACTCGACGTCAGGGTGGCCGCAGCAGACCGGATCCTCGCCTGGGGCGACGACAACGATGAGCCTCCCGAGGAATGGTCCGAAAGCAAGCGCGCCCTGGAGGACGAACTGGCAGCCAAGTCCTCATGATCACGCCCCGCGTGCTGGTCGACACGGCGATCTTCGCGTACGCGCTGGGTGGCGAACACCCGGAGCGCGAGCCTTGCCGCCGAGTCGTCGCAGCCGCCCGTGATCGACTGATCGAACCGCATGCCAGTTGGGACCTTGTGCAGGAGTTGGTGTTTCACCGGCTGCGGCGCACCTCCCGGACGACGGCTGTCGAACAGGCGCGTGCCGCCGCAGAGATGCTTCACCTGCACGACGTCGACTCGTCGGTCGTCCTCCGCTCACTCGACTTGATCATGACGACCGACACGATCCGGGGCCGGGACGCTTTGCATGCTGCGACGGCCCTTGAGCATGGCATCACCATGATCGTCACCCCCGATTCGGACTTCGACGGTGTACCCGGGCTGATTCGAGTCGACCCCTCCAAGATCGAAAGCGTTGCGCAGGCGGCCGGGTAGCCCGATATCACTGGAGCCAGAGGGTCTCGAGACCTTCAGGTCCCGTTGGGTCTCCCGTAACGGCGACCGGGAAGGATGTCCGGGTGTCGTCGGTGCAAGCGTGGATCCTGGAGCGGCCGAAGCGGATTCTCGTGATCTCGGTGATCGCGATCGGGTTCGGGGTGCTGGCCGTACTCGCCGCGTTCATGGCCATCGCCGCCCTGGTCGAACTGAGCGACTACCAGCGGACTCAGCTGCCGTTCGACTATGCGCTCACGCTGTCCTTGACCGTGCTCACCCTGGTCGAAAGCGTGATCATGATCGTCTGTGGAGTCGCGATCAGGTCCGGGCACCGCTGGGCGCGGCTCGGCCTCTCAGTGGTCTGCGCACTCGGTTCGGCCGGCTCGATTCTTCAGATCGTCCTCGGCGGGGACATCGTCGTGGCGGTGATCAGCGTCTGCATGTACATCCTGCTGCTGATCCTGCTCTGGAGCCGCGTCACCAGCAGCTGGTTCGCGGACGTCAACTCCTGATGCCCACGGTCCCGTAGCGACCGCGCAGGTGGGCCAGCGCGTCGGCCGTCGAGTCGGCCAGCTCGACGCGTTCGATCGTGGCCCGGACCAGCAGCGCCCAGCCCGCCGTTGTCGTCCGGTCCACGAGCCGGGCGCCGAGCCAGGCCGACGTGCCGGTGAGCACGGGTCCCCAGTCGGTGTCGGTCCACTCGGCCAGCCGGAACGGTCCGCCCGGCGCCGGAGTCTGCCCGGCGAACGCGTCCGCCAGCCGCTGATCGGCGCTGCCCAACAGGCTCACCGCGACCGTGTCCTGCTCGGCGAACGCGTCGGCCAGGTCGGAGTCCGGGTCGATCAGCCCGATCAGTTCGGCCGGCTCGCCGTCGGCGATCAACAGCGAGGACACAGTCAGCCCAGCCGGACCGGGGCTGGTCCACAGGGTGACCGGCGCGGGCAGGCGGCCGCGGAACCGGCGGACCGGCGACCGGTCCCGTTCCGGCGGCAGGAACGGGTGCTCGGAGTGGATCGTCACGGTTCAGTTCTACCGGTGACCGGAATCCAGCGCACTTTCGCGGGAATCGCGCTCTCGGAGGGCGATTCCGGCGACGTGCGCTCGATTCCGGTCAGACCTCGTCTGCGACCGGGGTGTGACGCGCCCGTACCGGCGGGGGTCTAGTGTCTTCCGGGGCCCGGCTGTGGGCCGAGGGCGACGAACGGGAGACACGAGCGACGTGGGATGGCTTGAAGCGCTGATCTTGGGCCTGGTACAGGGATTGACCGAGTTTCTGCCGATCTCCTCCAGTGCCCACATCTCGATCGTGGGACGGCTGATCAGCGGCAAGGATCCCGGAGCCGCGTTCACCGCGATCACCCAGATCGGCACCGAACTCGCCGTGGTCCTCTACTTCGCCCGGGACATCGGGCGGATCATCTCGCGCTGGTGCAAGGCCTTGTTCCGTTGGGAACTGCAGGGCGACCCGGACGTCCGGATGGGTTGGCTGGTGATCATCGGCTCGATCCCGATCGTGGTGCTCGGCCTGCTGTTCGAGGCCCAGATCGAATCGGTCTTCCGCAACCTCTGGCTGACCGTCGCGATGCTGGCCGGGTTCGGCCTGATCATCGGCATCGTCGACCACTTCGCGAAGACCGAGCGCACGCTGGACCAGATCACCTGGAAGCACGGCATCCTGTTCGGCCTGGCCCAGTCGCTGGCGCTGATCCCCGGCGTCTCCCGGTCCGGCGCGACGATCGCGGCCGGCCTGGCGATGGGCTACAAGCGCGAGGCCGCGGCCCGGTACGGCTTCCTGCTCGCGATTCCGGCCGTGCTCGGCTCCGGCTTCTACCAGCTGTTCGGCCTGATCAAGGACGAGGGCGTACCGACCGACATCGGGCCGATCATCCTGGCCACCGTGATCGCGTTCGGTGTCGGCCTGGCCGTGATCCACTGGCTGCTGCGCTACATCAGCACCCACAACTTCCTGCCGTTCGTGATCTACCGGCTCGTCCTCGCCGCGGTGCTCGCGGTGCTGTTGATCACCGGCTTGGTGCCGCCGGTCTCCCCCTAACCCGGATACGCCTCGCGGACCGCGGTGATCATGGCGAGCTTGTCCTCGACGGTCCGGCCGAACGGCAGCAGGGCGGCGCTGGTCACGCCGGATTCCTTGATCACGGCCAGCCGTTCGGCGATCCGGCTGGGCGGGCCGACCAGCGAGGTCTGATCGATGAACTCGTACGGAACCGCCGCCGCGGCGTCCCGCTGCCGGCCGGACAGGAACAGCTCCTGCACCTCGGCGGCCGCATCCGCGAACCCCATCCGGACCGCGAGGGCGTTGTAGAAGTTCTGCTTCCGGCTGCCCATCCCGCCCACGTACAACGCCGCGTAGGGCCGGATCACGTCGGCGCAACGCTGCGGGTCGTCGCCGACCACCACCGGCACCGTCGGGACCACGGCGAAGTCCCGGTCCGGCTGCCCGGAGCGCGCCAACCCACGCTTGATCGCGGCGAGTTGATCATCGGCGTGCTCGGGCGCGTGGAACACCGCGAGCCAGCCGTCGGCGATCTCCCCGGCCAGTTCGAGGTTGCGTGGACCGACCGCGGCCAGCAGCAGCGGGATTCGTTCGCTGGGCGGCACGATGGTCAGTTTCAGCGCCTTGCCCGGACCGTCCGGCAACGGCAGCCGGTAATGATCACCGGCGTGGCTGACCGTCTCCCGGGCCAGTGCCGACCGGACGATCGCGACGTACTCCCGGGTCCGGCCGAGCGGATGATCGAACCGGACCCCGTGCCAACCCTCCGATACCTGCGGACCGGACACCCCGAGCCCGAGCCGGAACCGGCCGCCGGTCAGCAGGTCCAGCGAGGCGGCCGTCATCGCGGTCATCGTCGGCGTCCGGCCCGGGATCTGCAGCACGGCCGAGCCGATCCCGATCGTGGACGTCTGGCCGGCCAGCCAGGCCAGCACGGAGACCGCGTCGGACCCGTACGCCTCGGCCGCCCAGACCGTGTCGAAGCCCAACTCCTCGGCCCGCCGGACCAGGCGCAGCTGGCCGCCCGGGTCCTCGGAGCCGACCAGGTAACCAAGATTCAGGCCAAGTCGCATGCCTGTCACCGTAATCCACGGCACTAAAGTGGCGCGCTATGGAAACGCGCCAGGTCGGCAGCACCGGACTGCGGGTGTCGCGACTGGGTCTCGGAACGCTGACCTGGGGACGCGACACGACGGCCGAGCAGGCCAGGTCACTGCTGCAGACGTACTGCGAGGCGGGCGGCAACCTGCTCGACACGGCGGCCGCGTACGGCTCCGGGGAGACCGAACGGCTGATCGGCCGGCTGCTCGGCGACGTGGTGCCACGCGAGGACGTGATCATCGCCACCAAGGCCGGCTTCGCGATCAGGTCAGGGCAACGGGTGGTCGACACGTCCCGCGGCGCGCTGCTGCGTGATCTTGAGGGCTCGCTGCGCCGGCTCGGTACCGACTACGTCGATCTCTGGCAGCTGCACACCTGGGGCGAGGCGCCGCTGGAGGAATCCCTGTCGGCACTGGATCTCGCCGTCGCGCAGGGCAAGGCCCGCTACGTCGGCGTGTCCAACTTCGTCGGCTGGCAGACCGCGCAGGCGGCGACCTGGCAGCGGGCGCTGCCCGGCCGGACGCCGATCGCCAGCGTCCAGGTCGAGTATTCGCTGCTGGCCCGGCGGGCCGAGGTGGAGGTGCTGCCGGCGGTCCGGTCGCTCGGGATCGGCTTCTTCCCGTGGTCCCCGCTCGGCCGCGGCGTGCTGACCGGGCAGTACCGCAACAGCACCCCGCGCGGCTCCCGGGCGGCCAGTGATCATTTCTCCTGGTTCGTCGAGCCCTATCTGGAGCAACGGTCCCGGGCCGTGGTCGAGGCGGTCGCGCGGGCCGCGGACGGCCTCGGCCTGACCCCACTCCAGGTGGCGCTGCTCTGGGTCCGCGACTCGCCCGGCGTGACCGCTCCCCTGCTCGGAGCCCGTACCTCCGGACAGCTCATGCCCGCGCTGGCCGTGGAAGATCAGGAACTGCCGGCCCAGATCGCCTCGGCGCTGGACGACGTGTCCGGCGGGCCGATGGCCGCGCGGGCGGACGAGCGGGTCGCGACCGGTTAGAGCTCCAGCGTCGGCACGGCCGGAATGATCTTGCGGCGAATCCAGATCTCGCGGCTGCCGTCCCAGTAGCGACGCAGGCGGGTCAGCTCCCAGCCGCCGTATTCGGCGTGGTCGGTGAGGAGCTTCCGTACGGCATTGCGGGAGACCGTCCGGTCCAGCCGAACCCGCTGGACCTGGTACTCCACCTGACGTTTACTCATCGACCACCAGAGTATTCGGATTGTTCAGGCGGTGGCCAGGAACCGGTCCAACACCCGGGCGCCGAACTCCAGCGCGTCGGTCGGCACCCGCTCGTCGACGCCGTGGAACATGCCGACGAAATCGAGGTCCGCGGGCAGCCGGAGCGGTGCGAAGCCGAAGCAGCGGATCCCGATCCGGTCCCAGGCCTTGGCATCGGTCCCCCCGCTCATCAGGTACGGCACCGCGCGGGCCCCCGGGTCCTCGGCGGCCAGGCTCCGCTGCATCGCCTCGACCAGCGCGCCGGAGAACTCGGTCTCCACCGACGGCTGCAGCGTGTCCATCTCGATCGTGATCTTGTCGCCGACGAGTTCCTTGATCGTGGCCAGGAACTCCTCCCGGCCGCCCGGCACGAACCGCCCGTCGATGGCGGCCTCGGCCCGGCCCGGGATCACGTTGTGCTTGTAGCCGGCGGTGAGCATGGTCGGGTTGGTCGTGTTGGACATGGTGGCGCCGATCATCCGGGAGATGCTGCCCAGCTTGGCCAGCGTCTCCTGGGCCCGGTCCGGATCGAGCTCCACCTCGAGCGCCTCGGACACCGCGTCGAGGAACGCCCGCTGCGCCTCGGTGATCTTGTGCGGCCAGTCGTAGGCGCCGATCCTGGCGACCGCCGCCGCCAGCTCGGTGACGGCGTTGTCGTCGTTGCGCATCGAGCCGTGGCCGGCCGTACCGTCGGCGATCAGGCGCAGCCAGGCGATGCCCTTCTCGGCGGTCTGGATCAGGTAGAGCCGAAGATCATCGCGTACGGTGAGCGAGAAGCCGCCCACCTCGCCGATGGCCTCGGTGCAGCCGTCCAGCTGGTCCCGGTGATGATCAACGAGCCAGTGCGCGCCGTAGTGGCTGCCGGCCTCCTCGTCGGCCGTGAAGACGAGCTTGACCGGCCGTCGCGGCGCCACGCCGGCCCGGGCGCGGGCCCGGATCACGCTCAGCACCATGGCGTCGAAGTCCTTCATGTCGACCGCGCCGCGGCCCCAGACGCAGCCGTCGGCGATCTCGCCGGCGAACGGGTGGTGGGTCCAGTCGTCGGCGTTGGCCGGCACCACGTCCAGATGGCCGTGGATCAGCAGCGGGGTCGCGGAGGTGTCGACGCCCTCGGGCGCCCAGTCCGCGATCAGCGACGCGCGTTTCGGCCCGGCCTCGAAGATTTCGGAGGAGATGCCGACCTCGTCGAGCAGGCCGGCGACGTGCTCGGCGGCTTCCCGCTCGCCCGGCCCCGGTTGGGGACCGAAGTTGGTGGTGTCGATCCTGATCAGGTCGCGGCAGATCTCGACGACCTCGGCATCCGGTCGGTGGTCCATGGGCGCCATCCTGCCACCCGACGCTGCGCTGGGCTCAGACGCCGCCGACGAGCCGTCCGACGACGTACGTGATGATCATGGCCAGCGCGCCGCCGAGGACGTTCCTGATCACCGCCCGCGAGGTCGCCGCCCCGCCCAGCTTCGAGCTGATCACGCCGGTCAGTGCGAGGGCGAGGACGACCGCGGCGAACGTGACCGGGACCCGGATCAGCTCCGGCGACAGCAAGATCGCGAGCAGCGGCAGCAGGGCCCCGACGCTGAACGAGATCGCCGAGGCGATCGCGGCCGTCCACGGATTGGCCACGTCGTCGGCGTCCAGGTTGAGCTCGACGTCGAGGTGGGCCTTCAGCGCGTCCTTCTCGGTCAGTTCGACCGCGACCTGGCGGGCCAGGTCCGGCGACAGTCCCTTGTCCCGGTACAGCTGGGTCAGCTCCGCCAGTTCCTGCTCCGGCATGGTCCGCAACTCGTCGCGTTCCTTGGCGATCAGCGCCCGCTCGGTGTCGCGTTGGGTGCTGACGGAGACGTACTCGCCGGCGGCCATCGACAGCGCGCCGGCGATCAGCCCGGCCAGGCCGGCGATCCCGACCGCGCCACGGTCGGTCGTCGCACCGGCCACGCCGACGACGAGGGCGGCCGTGGACACGATCCCGTCGTTGGCCCCGAGCACGCCTGCGCGGAGCCAATTGAGCTTCTGCTGCAGGCCTTGACCGTGCGGTTCATCGTGGTCGGCGACGTCCTTCGGCACGGTCGAATCGGTCATGGTCAGCACCGTAACCCTTATTCTTGAACCATTCCAGAAAGGAAGGCCTGGCTCACCCGGTGAACGAATTGTCGTTCCGGGGGTCTCGGTTGCTATAGTTCAGGCGCTGTTCACACCAGCCTGGTCCGGGTGGCGGAATTGGTAGACGCGCTAGCTTGAGGTGCTAGTGCCCGTTATAGGGCGTAGGGGTTCAAGTCCCCTCTCGGACACACAGATCGACCAGCAGCGGGAGCTCGCCCGAATGTTCAGAACGTGGCGATCGGGTTGATCGGACTGCCGGAGGTCCCGGCGTAACGGACCGGCGCGACGGCGAGCTGAAAGTCCCATTGGCCGAGTTCAGCGGCCGTCCTGGTGCACTCCTCCAGGTCGCAGTTGTCGAGCAGCCACAGGCCCATCGCCACCAGGCTCACCGCGTGGACCGGCATCAACACGGCGTCGTACCCCGACGGCTGGACGTCCTGAGGCGTGTCGGCGCCGATCAGGGCGACCTCGCGTTCCCGCAGCCAGGGCAGACAGGACGCGTGCCAGCCGGCCTGCGTCATGCCACCCGTGTCACCGACCTCGTGCCGGACCCGGCCGTAACCGGTCCGCAGGAGCAACGCGTCGCCGGTGCGCACCCGTACCCCCTGGCGACGTTCGGCCTCCTCGAGGTCCTCGGGAAACACGCCCTCCCCCGGCTCCAGCCAGTCCACGCCGCGGGCGGCCGCGACGTCGAGCAGCACGCCCCGGGTGACGATCCCGTTCGCCGCCGCCGTGACCGCCGCCCAGGCCGATCCCGTGTCGGCACTGACCAGTTCGTGCGAGCGCCCGTTGTACATCCGGCCGTCCCAGAAGAGATGGCACGGCGAGTCGAGGTGGGTGATCGTGTTGCCGTGGAACAGGATGCCGAGGCGTTCGTTCGAGAAGCCCCAGCGCCGGTCCTGGTGGAAGGCGGGCGGCATGTGCTCGGCGCCCGGCATCTCTGCGGCACAAGGGCATGACGTCGTCGCACGTTCCATCTCCGCGGGCACCGAGATCTCCCAGCCGCAGGACACGGCCCGACCGTGCCGGACCGCCCGCGCGGCCGCCAGCCGGACCTCGTCGGTGATGTGGTTCAGCGTGCCGAGCTCGTCGTCGTCACCCCAGCGCCCCCAGTTCGACAGCGTGTCGAAATAGCCGAGCACGTCGTCCTGAGTGGGCATCGATCGTTCCGCGGTCATCCCAGCACCGTACGGCACTCCCCCCAAGCCGGCGGAATGCCTCCGGCTACCCTACATACAAACCGACGTGTATGTTTCTTAGTGGGAAGCATCGACAACAGAGGACGGTGCCATGAGCGAGCAGGCGATGATCGAACGACCGGTCCGGACGGCGGGAGCGGGGCCTTGGCGTCTCGCGGCCGTGGCCGTCGGAGTCCTGGAGGCGAGCGTGCAGAGTTGGGTGTACGGAGGCCCGGCGGTCGCCGGTCTGCTGGCCGGGGACGCAGTCGTGGAGGCCAAGGAAGGCCTGCGGATGATGGGGTACGCGATGGCGGCGGTCGGGTGGACGTACCCGATCGTGGTGATCATCTCCCACCGGCTGTCGGCGGCAGCGGGCCGGTCCCTGCTGACCATGATCACGATCTTGAACGCGTCGTTCGGCATCCTCGGGCTCGTGTGCCAAGTGGTGCTCGGCGGCGGTGGGCCGCTCTGGATCCTGCCGTGCGCTGTGGCCGTGCTGACCTGGCTGGCCCGACCGCCGCGGCCGGTCGAGGTCATGGCGGGCCCAAGGCGAGTCGGTGGCAGGGCCGTCCTGTTCTGGATCACCGCTGCGCTGACGACGGTCACGACGCTGTTCCACGTCGGTTGGGCCACCGTGCAGAGTTGGCCCGCGCAGCTGCTGGCCAGCAACACGGCGGCGCCGCAGCGCGCCGAGTTCTCCGGGATCTGGTGGTTCAGCTGCGTCCTGTTCATCTCGGTCGTGACCGTGTTGATCTTGTCGCTGCGGCTGCCCGCCCGGGCGGGACGAGCCCTGGTCCGGTACGCGGCCGTGTTGGTTGCGATCATCGCGATCACCCGGACCGTGACCATGATCATGGGACTCGGTCCTGATCATCAGCCCGCCGAGCCGCTGATCGCGGGCGCCCTGGCCGTACTGATCTTCCTCAGTGCCCCGCGGGTACGCTGACGGACCGATGGCCACCACGAACCCGACCCGACGGACGCAGCAGGAGCGCCGCGCCGCCAGCCGGACCGCCCTGGTCCGCGCCGCCGCCCAGGGCATCGCCCGGACCGGCTACACCAGACTCTCCCTGGAGGAGGTCGCGCGGGTCGCCGGCTACAGCCGAGGCGCGCTCTACCACCAGTTCGCCGGCAAGGAGGAGGTCGCGCTGGCCGTCGTCGAATGGGTCGACCGGACCTGGGACGCCGAGGTCGGCCCCGCGCTGGACCGCACCGGCGACCCGGCCGAACTCCTGCTCGCCCTGGCCGCCGAACACGCCCGGTTCTGCCGCCGACACGACGTAGCGCGGGTGATCCAGGTGCTCCGGATCGAGTTCAACGACCCGGAGCATCCGGTCGGCCGAGCCATTGCGGCGACCGTCGCCAAGACCGAGGCCGACCTGCTCCGGCTGATCCGGGCCGGCCGCCGGGACGGCTCCATCCCACCCGGCCCACCCGCGACCCAGACCGCCCAAGCCCTCGGCCACGCCCTGGAGGCCGTCAGCATCGGCGTCGCCGGCGCACCCTACGACGTCGCGCTCGCCGTACGAGCCGCCCGCGGCATCCTCGGCCTGCCCGCCGACTGAACCCGTGGCGGCGTCCGGGTCAGACGGGAGGGTCGTTCAACTCCAGGAGCCGGGCTGCTGCCGGGTGCTGACATTGAGCCGGTTGTACGTATTCGTCGTGGCGATCCAGAGCACCAGCACGGCCAGCTCCTTCTCACCGTAGTGCTCCGCGGCGGCGTTCCAGACGTCGTCGGGCACGGGATCCGGCCGGTCGCTGAGCCGGGTGATCGCCTCCGCCAGGCCCAGTGCCGCCTTCTCCGCGTCGGTGAAATAGGGCGCCTCACGCCAGGCCGGGATCGTGGCCAGCCGCTGGTCGGACTCCCCGTCCTTTCTCGCCGAGGCGAAGCCCGCCTCGAGGCAGGGGGCGCAGCCGTTGATCTGGCTGGTCCGCAGATGCACCAGTTGCAGGGTCTCGGCCGGCACACCTTTGTCGCGGATCGCGTTGCCGAGCGCATAGAGCGCCTTCCCGGCCTCCGGGAAGTAGCCGGCCGGGTTCTTCATCCGTGCTTCCATGATCATTCCTTCGCGTTGTCACACGAACCCCGATTGGTTCGTCAGGCCGGTGACGGACACCGACGAGAGGATGTGACAGGTGCCGGAGGACAAGATGGACCTGCCGACCGAGGACATGCTGACCGCGGCCTTCGAGGACGACCGGTCACGCCTGCGCCGTGTCGCGTACCGGATCCTCGGATCGGCCGGCGAAGCCGACGACGCGGTGCAAGACGCCTGGCTTCGGCTGCACCGGTCCGACCCGAGCGAGATCGACAACCTGGCCGGATGGCTGACCACGGTCGTCTCCCGGATCTGCCTGGACCAGCTGCGGACGCGGCGCACGCGACGGGAAGACTCCCTGGACGCGCGCCCGACCGAGCTGCGCGACGACGAGGATCACGGCCCCGAGCAGCAGGCCGTGCAGGCCGACTCGATGGGCGCGGCCCTGATGATCATCCTGGACACCCTGGCCCCGACCGAACGGCTGGCGTTCGTCCTGCACGATCTGTTCGCGGTGCCGTTCGACGAGATCGCCCCGATCATCGACAAGACGCCGGCGGCGAGCCGACAGCTGGCCAGCCGGGCTCGGCGCCGGGTGCGCGGCGGCTCGACGTACGATCGCTCGCGTACCGATACCGACGGCACTCGTGATCAGACCCGGCAGACCGAGGTGGTCGCCGCCTTCCTGGACGCCACCCGCAACTCCCGGTTCGACCGCTTGCTCACCCTGCTCGCGCCGGACGTGGTGCTCCGAGCCGACCCGATGGCCGTCGCAGCGGCCAAGGCCAGTGCCGACCGCGGCGCCCCACGCATCGAGGCCGAACTGCGTGGCGCCAAGGCCATCGCGAAGGCTCTGGCGGGGTCCGCTCAAGCCGCCCAGGTCGCCCTGGTCGACGGCTTCGCAGGCGCCACCTGGGCCCCGGGCGGCCAGCCGCGCTCGGTCTTCGAGATCAGCATCCGCGACGGCAGGATCGTCAGCATCGACCTCTACGCCGACCCCGACCTGGTCGCCTCGTTCGACGTCGAAATCCTGACCTGAGCCCATACTCCCTCGACACTAGGAGCTATCAACGTCGCGGGACGGCTTGCCGAAGAGCAGGTCGAGGTGGGCATCCAGTACGGCGGCGGCGTGCGTCTCGGCGTACTGCCCAGAGAGAACTTGCACGCCGAGGCCGTCGGCAAGCGCCAGCAGCCCGGTCGCCGCGAGTTCGGGGTCGATGCCGTCAGCTCCGGTCGCACGCAGTTGCTGCGCGATGAACTCGCGCATTCCGGCGGCATCCGTACGCAAACCTTCCTGGATCGCCGGCTTCACAGCCGCGTACGCGAGGAAGGCCAGCCCGACGTGGCCCTCGAGCCGCCGGGTCTCGTCGAGCGGCAGAATCTGGAGCAGGACGCCACGGACGAGCTCGCGCGGAGACGCCGCCGGCGCGCCCACGGCATCCGTCCGAGCTCGGATCCGGCTTCCCACCATGCCGAGTGCGAACGTCATCATCTCGTCCTTGTTGCGGAAGTAGTGCTGCACCATCCCGGTCGAGACACCCGCCTCGGCTGCCACGTGTCGCAGGCTGACACCCTCCAGACCGTGTGCGGCGGCAAGCCGCATCAGGGCGTCGGCCAGCAGTTCGCGGCGTTGACCATGGTCGACCTTGCGCGGCATTCGGCGATTTTACATTGCGCCTGTATTGTCAAATCTATGCATTGCAGTCGTATTGGAACTGTGTCGGTCGGTCACTGAGGATCGGGTCGGCGCAAGGGAGGGAGGCCCCGCATGAACGTGCTCGAGTTGACCGAGATCGGGATCGGACAGCGAGACCTCGTCGGCGGCAAGGCGGCAGGCCTTGCTGGACTGGTCCACCTCGGTGAGCGGGTGCCGGACGGCTTCTGCGTGACGACCGAGGCGTATGCGAAGGGGGTGGTGCCGCGCGCCGAGGTGCTCGCGGCCTACGAACGCCTCGGCGGAGGGCCGGTCGCGATCCGCTCCAGCGCCACCGCCGAAGACCTACCGCACGCGAGTTTCGCCGGTCAGCAGGACAGCTACCTCGGAGTCACCGGCGACGAAGCATTGCTTCAGGCGATCGAGGCCTGCTGGGCTTCCCTGCACACCGTTCGCGCGACCGCCTACCGCGAGGCCAACAACATCCCGCACGACCGGGTACGGATGGCCGTCGTCGTCCAACGCATGGTCGATGCCGATGTCGCGGG
This sequence comes from Microlunatus parietis, assembly GCF_013407955.1. Classification (GTDB taxonomy): domain Bacteria; phylum Actinomycetota; class Actinomycetes; order Propionibacteriales; family Propionibacteriaceae; genus Microlunatus; species Microlunatus parietis. Next base: position 1,054,163 of record NZ_JACCBU010000001.1, read on the forward strand.
CGTTCTGTTCACCGCCGACCCGTTGACCGGATCGCGCAGCGTGAGCGTGGTCGACGCCGCGCCAGGACTGGGAACCGCGGTCGTTGACGGATCGGTCATTGCGGACCACTACGTGCTGAACGGCACCAAGGAGAGCGAACACGGTTGCCTCTCCCCGGCGCGGCAGCAGGAGTTGCGCGCGGCCGGTGAGCGCATCAGGAAGCTACTCGGCACCGAGCAGGACATCGAGTGGGCCTACGACCGCGACGGGGAGCTGTGGTTGCTGCAGGCACGCCCGATCACCACCCTCTTCCCGGCACCCCCGCCGAGCGACAAACCCGGCCCGCGGCTGTACGTCGAGTTCGGCCACGTGCAGGGGATGCTGCAACCTGCCACACCGATGGGCATGTCGACGCTGAAGTCGATGCTGGCCGGCATGCTTGCTGCGTTCGGCTTCACCGTCGAGATCGTCGACATCGGCGGGCGGCTGTATGGCGACCTGACCGACGCGCTGCGCGATCGCTCGACCCGGCAGCGACTCGTCAAGCTGATGGCCGTGGACTTCGGGCCGCGCGCACAGAAGGCCGTCGAACACCTGCTGGCCGACCCGCAGTTCGAGCCGAGGAAGACTTCCCGCAAGCGCAATGCCGCCGCCATGAAGACCGGCCCGAAAGCTGCCCTCGGGATTCTCAGTGCGCTGGCCCGTCCCGAGCGGGCGCGGTCCCGGGTGTTCGGCGAGATCGAGCGCCTCCGCCGGCAGCCGGCGACCGATCCGGCCACGGTCGCTGAGGTGTTGGACCTGCTCGAGCGTGATGCGGAGTCGAGCACGGTCACCGACGCGATCGTCTGGCCCGTGGTCAGCGGGCTCGCCGTGTCTGCCGCCCTCCCGCCGCTACTCAAGGGCATCGCGAGCGAGGACGAGATCCGCACGGTGCTCGGTGGAATGCCGCACAACGTGACGATCGAGATGGACCTCGCCCTGTGGGACGTGGCCCGGCGGGCGGAGCCGTACCGAGAGATGCTGCTCAACACTCCGCCATCAGAACTCGCGGCTGCCCAACTGGCGGGTCGGCTGCCGGACATCGGCCTCGACGCCTTTCTCGAGCGGTACGGCATCCGGTCGGCCGCCGAGGTCGACGTCGGCGTACCGCGCTGGGCCGAGGCCCCGACGCCGGTGTTCACGATGCTCGCCAATTGCCTCCGGGTCACCGACCCCGAGCAGGCACCGGATCGTCGCTTCGAGCGCGCCGCGAAGAAGGCCGAATCGATGGTCTCCGAACTCACCCGGCGGGCCCGTCGCCAGCATCCGCTTCGGGGCCGGCTCGCCAGCTTCTTCCTGCGCAGGTCAAGGGAACTGTCCGGACTGCGCGAGGCGGGAAAATTCGCCGGGCTCTACGCCTTGCGCGACCGCCGCCGCCAGCTACTCCTGGTCGGCGAAGACCTCCTCGCGAAAGGCTTGCTGGCAGCTGCCGACGACGTCATGTTCCTTCAGCTCCACGAGCTGCGCACGGTGGTGGAGACCGGTGCCGACTACCAGGACACGATCGCCCAGCGGCGCGCGGAGCATGAGCGCGAACTGCGCCGCCGCACCGTTCCGGTCGCTCTGCTGTCAGACGGCACGGATGTGGAAACACTCCTGCCGTCCCCGCCATCCCACGGCGACACTCTCACCGGTACCGGCGCGGCACCCGGCCGCGTCACAGGCCGCGCCCGGGTGATCCATGACCTCTCCGACGCCTCCATAGAACCCGGCGAGATTCTCGTCACCCCGACCACCGACCCAGGATGGACGCCACTCTTCCTGACAGCCGGCGGTCTCGTCACCGAGAGCGGTGCCGTGATGGCGCACGGACCCACGGTCGCCCGGGAGTACGGCATCCCGGCCGTCATCTGCGTGCCGGCCGCGACGCGGCGCGTCTCCACCGGGCGGATGATCACTGTCGACGGCACGGCAGGCACGGTCACGCTGGACGCCAACGACTGAATCCCTGATCCTCGGAGATCGGCCGCAAGGGAGATCATGATCATCCCGCCACCACAGGCATGACCATGGACCAAGATCACGGCGCCGCCTGAGCCCCCGATCGGAGTCTCGGCCGGCTCAGGAAATGGTCACCGGCAGCGTCGTTTGGAAGAAGGCCAGCGCCAGTGCTGCCAGTTCGGACCACGGCTCCGTGCCCCAGGGCACATCGGTCTCCGGTAGCAGGTTGTGGAAGACGCCCTCGATCTCGTGCAAGGTGACCGGCACGCCGCTCTGCCGCAGCGTCTCGGCCATCGCTCGGGCCTGTCGGACGGGGACCGTTTCGTCGCGTGCCCCGTGAATGATCAAGAACGGCGCCGACGAGGGCGTCACGTGGATTCTCGGGCTGGCGAGTTCGCGTAACGCGGTCGTCCGCGACGCTGGTCCGCCGAACAGGGCGTCGAGAACGGCCGTGATGCCCGGATCCTGAGGCGTTCGCTCGCAGCCAGCGGACGGCGGCTTTGGCGTCGTGGAGTTGGGCCGGAAACGGCGCCACGCTGCTGAACCGATAGCTGACCGATGCGACCACGAGGCCGTGGGCGGCGAGGAACGGGCCGTTCCACGGATAGATGCCGTAGCTCCGGTCACCCTGGCGCCAGCCGCCGTGATGCAGATACACGACGGCCGGCGCCGGGTCGGCAGGTGCCGGCGACGGCAGCAGCAGGTCGAGCCAGAGGCCGCCCTGCCAGACCGGCTGTCCCGGCACCCGGCCGTACAGGATCGGAGTCCTGACCTCGACACCGTACGGCGCGTTCTCGACCTTGAGCTGCATGTCCGGCACGGTAGCCGGACCTGATCATCGGACGTAAGGCTGAAGTCAGCCGCGTTCCCAGCCTCGCTTCCGGGCCCAGTTGAGGTAGCCGATCCCCAGGGCGTGCGAGCCTTGGCTGGGCACCAGCTGCACGGCGTCGTAGACCCGCAGGCACTGTGCGTAGATCTCGGCGTCATAGCGGGCGTACGGCATCCAGCGGGCCGCCTGGACGGCGTTGCCGGGCACCGCCTCGGCGGTGCCGTCGACCCGGTACCAGACCTGTGTCTCGGATCTGATCACGTTCTTCACGAACGTCCGGGCGATCGCGGTGAGATCAAGATCAGGATGCCTGATCCCGGCGCGTTCGGCCGCCTCCAGGAACTCGGTGGTGATCGCCGCGTGGCTGATGTCCTCGATCGAGCGGACCGCCGAGTAGGCCGGGGTGTAGCTCGACAGGTCGTCGGCCTTGGTGTAGCCGGAGTAGAGCTCGCTGTGCACCGGCCAGTAGTTCCAGACGTACGCGCCGTCGGCATCGGTCCGGACACCGTGAGCATAGCTGTTGATCATGGCCGCGACCCGGTCCCGGTAGCTCGCGTCCCCGGTGACCCGGTAGAGCTCGGCCATCGCCTGGCCGGGCCCGTGACTCTGGTTGTACGGCTGGATCAGCCCGTCGAACGGGATCGGCGCGTTGCGCGGCCAGACGTAGTCGCCGAGGCCCGCGTCGTTGATCACGAACTCGCCGTCGTGGAAGGCGATCGCGGCCGCAGCAGCCTCGGCGGCCCGCTTCCCCGCGGAGCCGTACCGCTTCCGCAGTCCCTTCGTCTCCGCGACGACCCGGGCGAACAGGGCCAGCGGGTACGCGACCATCCCGGTGTGCACGGCGAACACGTAGTACTGCGACGCGAAGGCGACGGTGCCCGCGGGCGGCGGGTCCGCCGGGCCGGGCTGGTCGCGCAGGTCGACCGCGGTCCACCGCAGCCCCGGGGCGTACGCCGCGTTGATCACGTTCACCGCGTAGTTCGCCGCGGCCGGATCGAGGGACAGCCCGGTCCTGGTGATCACGGTCGCCGTGGCCGGGTTGCGCAGGGCCAGCGTGAACGTGCCGCCGGTCGACTCCGTGATCACCGCCGTCGACTCGGCGCCGCGAGTGCCGGCCCAGCGCACCTGAATCGCCGGTGTCCCGGCGGCGTCGGTGATCACCCCGTGCGCCGCGGTGTAGTTGCCGGCCGTCCGCCACACCGGGCCGGACCGGCCGAGGTAATCGGTGACACCGCGGCCGCGGTCCGTGGTCGCGATGACGTGATCGAGCCGGTCCACCAAGGTGTCCAGGTACGACGTCTCCCCGTACGCCTGGTACATCCGGACCAGGCCGAGCAGGAAGTACGACTCGCCCCAGGCATAGCCACCGGCCTCGTTGTGCTCGAAGCCGATCGCCAGGTAGGCCCGTTGCGCCTCGGTGAAGGCCGGCGGCAGGTCGTAGCCTCCGGCGGCGCCGGCCCGGGCCGCCGGCAAGGTCAGCACGGCAGCGATTCCCGCTGCGCCGGCCAGTGCGGTCCGGCGGCCGAACGTCGGTCCACCATTCATGATCATTTCCTTCTCCTCCATGCCCTGCGACGGGCTCGGGACGCAGGTCAGCCTTTGACCGCGCCGCTCATGCTGGCCAGGATGTGCCGCTGCAAGATCAGGAACACGATGATCACGGGCACCAGGGAGATCACCGTTCCGGCCGCGAGCCCCCGCACGTCGGTGCCGCTGACGCCGGTCAGGTAGGCAATGCCGAGCGCGATTGGGAACTTGGACTGGCTGGTCAGCACCACCAGCGGCCAGATGAAGCTGTTCCAGACCGAGATGAAGCCGAGGATCGCGAGCACGGCGAGCGTCGGCGCCGCGATCGGCACCGCGATCCGGGCGAAGATCATGAACTCGTTCGCGCCGTCCACCCGGGCCGCCTCGATCACCTCGTCCGGGATCTGCAGGAACGCCTGCCGGAGCAGGAAGATGCCCAGCGAGGACAGGATCGCCGGCAGGATCACCGCTGTGTAGGTGTCCGTGAGCTGCAGCTGGCTCATCACCAGGAAGCGCGGGATCAGCATCAGCTCGCCCGGCAGGAACATGATCGACAGGAACAGCAGGAAGAAGACTCCTCTGCCCCGGAAGGCGATCCGAGCCAGCGGGTACGCCACCAGGGCACTCACCACCAGGTAGACCGGGACGATGACGACCACGTAGATCACGGAGTTGATCAGGAACTGCCCGTACGGGATCGTGGTCCACGCCTCGACGAAGTAGTCGGCCACCGGCGGCCGCGGCAGCAGATCGGGCGGGAACGAGAACACGTCCTGGGTAGCCGGCTTGGTCGCCGCCGACAGCAGGATCAGGAACGGCCCGATGAAGACGGCGGCCAGCGCGACCAGGAGGACGTACAGCAGCACCCGGCGGACGTGGAAGCCGGTGCTCCGGGCCCTCATCGGTCCCGCCGCCGGGTCACCAGCAGATTCGCCATCGCCAGGATGATCATGATCGCCCAGAGCACCAGGCCCATCGCGCTGGCGTACCCCATGTCGTAGTCCTGGAACGCCTTGGACCAGATGTAGTAGCCGAGGGTCAGCGTCGAGTCGAGCGGTCCGCCGCGGGTGAGCACGTAGACCGACTCGAACGCCCGCATGGCCTCCAGCATGCTCAGCGTCAGGGTGACCGCGAAGGTCGGCAGCAGGCCGGGAATGATCACGTGCCAAAGCCGGCGCACCGCCGAGGCTCCGTCCACCCGGGCCGCCTCGATCAGCTCTCGCGGCACCGACTGCAGGCCGGCCAGGTAGATCATCATGAACAGCCCGGCACTTTTCCAGGCCTCCAGCAGCACCACGGTCGGCAGCGCCCAGGCGGTGTTCAGCAGGAAGTCGATCGGCCCCAGCCCGACCAGGCTGAGCAGCCAGTTGACCACGCCCTCCCGGTTGAACACGTACCGCCAGCCGACCGCGACCGCCACCATCGAGGTGATCACCGGCAGGTAGTAGGCCATCCGGAACGCCTGGATCCCCCGCAACGGGATGTTCACCAACAGCGCCAGCAGCAACGGAACCACGACCGAGAGCGGCAGGAACATGATCAGGAAGAGCAGCGAATTGCCCAGCGCGTGCCAGAACCGCGGGTCGGCACCCATCGACTGGAAGTTCGCCAGCCCGACGAAGCTGATCGGGTTGATGATCGTGTAACGGGAGAACGCCAGCTGGATCGCGATCACCGCCGGCCAGGCGAACATCGCGGCATAGAGCACCAGCCCGACGGACAGGAACAGGTAGGGCGTCCACCACCGCTGGCCGACCACCCGCCCAGGTCCGCCACTGCGCCGAGCCAGCCCTGCCGCGGTCAATGCCATGCGCGCACTCCAGACTTGGTCGACGCCCTCGTTACGTGCCCGAAACATACGGTTCAGGAATCACCAAGACGCTAAGGATCCGGGACGCGCAGTGTCAATAGTTGCGGCTGTAAATGCACCTTCGGCCTTGACTTCGCTCCCGAGTCGGTTCGAAACTGTGTCCGTAACCCATCTTGAGGACATCACCCACAGCCAGGAGGGACGCCATGTCCGCGCCCACCGCCATCTCCCGCCGGAACTTCACCGCGGCCGCCGCCCTGCTGCCCCTGCTGGGCGCGGCAGGCTGCCTGTCCGGGAACCCGGCCACCGGTCCGCAGGCTCCGGCCGGGGACAAGTTCGCGGGCGACGTCGAGTGGTGGACGATCAACCTGCAGAAGAACTACGCCGACTACCTGAACGGCATGATCAACAGCTACACGTCGGAGCACGGCGACGTGAAGATCAACTGGGTCGACGTGCCGGGCCAGGACATCACCACCAAGCTGCTCGCGGCGATCGCCTCGGGCAAGGTGCCGGACGCGGTGAACTTCACCTCGGCCACCACCGGGCTGTTCGCCGGCCAGATGCGTGATCTCGGCGAGTTCTTCAGCGCCGAGGACCTGGCTGCCTATGCACCGGGCCTGACCGAGCCGCTGAAGAACGCCCAGGGCCAGCAGATCGCCATCCCCTGGTACAACGGCGGCACCTCGCTCGGCTTCTACAACACCGCGCTGCTGGAGCCGACCAGCTTCGATCCGCAGCAGCCGCCGAAGACGTTCACCGACGCGCTGGAACTGGCCACCGAGTACCACAAGGCGACCGGCAAATCGGCCACCAATCTGATCCCGACCAGCGCCGTCCTGCAGCAGAACGACATCCAGTTGCTCAGCGAGGACAGGAAGACCGCCGCGTTCAACAACGACGCGGCACGCGAGTTCGTCGCCACCTTCAAGCCGTTGTACGACTCCGGCGCCATCGCCCCGGGCGCGATCAGTTCGGACGTACGGAATCTGCCGCAGAACCTGGAGAATCAGCTGATCGCGTTCTCGCCGATCACCGTGTCGTCCAACCTGCTCAACGTGCAGAAGAACGCCCCGCAGGTCTACCAGAAGATCGCGGTGACGCCGCCGGTGACCGGCGCCTCGGGCACGTACATGATGCCCGGCCAGCAGATCTTCGGCATCCCGGCCAAGTCGGACAACCCGGCAGCCGCGGCGGAGTGGCTGAAGTTCGTCACCTCGGCGGCCAACCAGGTCGCGTTCTGCAAGCTCGTCGCGATCTATCCCTCGGCACCGAAGGCGCTCGAGGATCCCTTCTTCACCGAGAAGACGACCGACGCGACCGAACCGGCCGACGCCGCCATCGCGACCTTGATCAAGACGTTCCCGAACAGCGCCGACGCCTCGCTCGGGTCCGGCAACGACGAGCAGTTGCGGTTGATCTTCGACACCGAGATCGTCGCCTTCCTGACCGGGAAGAAGACCGCCGACCAGGCGCTGGCCGACGCCGAGAAGTCCTGGAACACCGAACTGGCCAAGCCCCGGTGACCGCGTCACTGCGGGCCGAGCCGCTGCGGATCGGGATCGTCGGCGCCGGGATCATGGGCCGAGGCAACGCCGTCGCGTTGTCGCGCGAGCCCGGCGTGTCGATCACCGCCTGTGTGTCCCGGACCCGGGCCAGTGCGGACCGGCTGGCCGACGAGATCGCCGGCCGCGGCGCTCCCCGGCCGCGCGTCCATGATCAGCCGCACGACCTGTTCACCGACGATGCGGTGGACGCGGTGGTGATCACGACTCCTGATCATCAACACGCCGACCTGGTGGTCGCCGCCGCCGAGGCCGGCCGGCACGTGCTGGTCGAGAAGCCGTTCGCGACCTCGGTGGCGGATGCCGACCGGGCCCTCGCCGCGGTCCGGTCCGCCGGGGTGATCGGGATGTGCCTGTTCAACCACCGTTGGGTTCCCGCCTACGCGCAGGCGTACGACGAGCTCGGCACGATGGGCGACGCCGCGGTAGCGTACGCCCGCAAGAACGACACGATCACCGTCTCCACCGAGATGATCAACTGGGCCGCCCACACCACTTCGGCCTGGTTCCTGTCCAGCCACGACATCGATCTGGTGTCCTGGCTGATCCGGGACCGGGTGGTCCGCGTCTACACGACCGGGCGCTGGGGCGTCCTGCGCGGGCGCGGCATCGACACCCCGGACGCGATCCAGATCCACGCCGAGTACGAACGCGGAACCGTCGCCACCTTCGAGTCGGCCTGGATCTCCCCGGCCAGCTTCCCCACCCCGGTCGACTCCTACATCGGGATCGTCGCCGAAGGCGGCGTGATCCAGTTGGACCGGCAGGCCGAGAATCTCGTGGTGGCCCGGCCGGACGGCCTGACCTATCCGCGGACGCTGCTGCAGCGGGTCGTCCACGGGGTGCCCGCGGGGGCGTACCGGGACGCGATCGTGCACTGGATCGAGTGCTGCCGGACCGGCGCGGAACCCCTGGTCACCTTGGAGAGCAGCCGTGACGTGACCGCCGTGCTGGCCGCAGCCCACGAGTCGCTGCGGACCCGTCAGCCGGTCGACGTGCCACCGCCGGCGGAGCCGAGCCGATGATCACCGCCCCGGTGCAGGGACCGGAGAAGCCGCGCCACATCGATGCCCGGGTCACGGCGCTGACCGACGACGACCTGATCGCGGCGTTCGGCCGCCCGGAAGGCGTCACCGGCGTCGCGGAGCTGCGGGCCTGGGTCGGCGCCCGGCTGCGCCCGGCGGCCTGGCCGCTGTCCGAGTGGGCCGACCGGGTCCGCGGCAGCGCGGAGGCCACCAAGATCATCGCCGCGGCCGACCGCCTGCTCGACAATGATCTTGACGTGACCGGCGCCGATCAGGGCCGCTCGCAGCGGTACGGCTGGCACTATCTCGGCTGGCTCGCCGAGGGCATTCAAGCCTGGCTGCTCACCGGCGATCACCAACGACTCCGGGCCGTGGACCGACACCTGGTCCGGTGGGCTGAGACGCGCGACTCGGTGATCGGCGAGTGGCCGGGGCTGGACGTGATCTGGTACTCCCTCGGCACCTGGGCGCGCTGCCGCAACCTGCTGCCGGCGCTCGAGGTGCTCACCCCGTCGGCGCTGTCCGACCAGGCCTGGCGCGACCTGGTGGCCGCGCTGATCGGCGGGGCCCGCTGGGCGTACGACGAGCATGATCGTTTCCGGCACGGCAACTGGCAACTGGTCTCGGCCACCCAGCTGATCCAGCTGGCCGCGGTGCTGCCGGACCTGACCGAGGCGGCCGACTGGGACCGCCGTGGCCGGGAGCGGCTGCTGGAGCACCTCGAACTCGACATCTACCCCGACGGCGGTCACTACGAACGCTCCCCCGGCTACCACGTGATGTGTCTGGACGCGGTGCAGCTCGCCGCCATGATCGACCGGGGGTACGGCGACGGCACGATCCTGCGGCATCCGCGGGTGCGGGCGATGCACGACTGGCTGGTGACGCTGACCGGCTCCGGCGGCTGGGTGCCGCACCTGCAGGACAGCGGGATCGTCTGGCCGGCCGACTGGCTCCGGAGGGGCGGCGAGCTGCTCGACGCCCCCGAGTTGATCACCGCCGCCGGTGCCCGGCGCGTGCCGGGGCCGCCGGCGATCGACCTGCTGCCCGACTCGGGATACGCCGTGCTCCGGGCGGAAGATGATCTTCGCATCGTGATCAACCTCGGCCCGCACATCGAGCACGAGCTGGAGTCGCACTCGCACCGCGCGGTGCTGGATCTGGTGCTGGACGGTTGGCGCCGGCCGCTGCTCTGGGAGGCCGGCGGGCCGGCCAGTTACGACGTGCCGGACTATCTGACCTGGTACCAGGCCGGCCGTGGCCACAACACCGTCACCGTGGACGACGCGGAACTCGACGACGACCGGGGTGCCCGGCTGCTCGGGTCCTGGACCGCCGGCCCGGTCCTCGCACTGTCCGCCGAACACCACGGCCACGGCACGGCCCAGCGCCGGGAAGTGATCATGGCCGGCGTCGAGCCGGTGGTGATCATCGTCCGGGACCGGGCAGAGCAGACGGCACCGCGCCGCTTTCGCTGCCACTGGCACGCGGTGGACCCGTGGGTGGCGTCCGGGACGGGCTTCCGTACCGGGTCGGCGGGCGGCCCGGGACTGTCGATCATCGTCCTGCCGGATGCCGACGAGACCGTACGCTTCACCGAGGGGGTCGCCCGGCGGCCCGATCCGGCGAGCGGTACGGCGGATTACGCCCCGCTGTACGGGCTCGAGGTGGAGCGCCGCTCCGGCGAGTTCACCACCGTGCTCCGTCCCGGACCGGCCGCGGATGATCTTGATCTCGTCGCGGCCGGTGGCGAGGACGGCCGGGTCGTGGTGCAGACTGCCGACGTGGTGGACACGATCGAGGCCACCCGCTGGGTCCGTCGGGACGCCTCGGGGGTGCTGCGCTGGGCGGCGGCCTGGGCCGGTTCCGATCTCGACCTGCCCGAGGTGTCGGTACGGCAGCGAGACCCGTTGGCCCGGACGCTGGCCTCGATCGGGCTGGCCACCGAGGCCGACCGGATCGGCCTCGACGTGATCAGCACGGGGCGGTCCGGCCTCCGGATCACCGGCCTGACAGCGGATGCCGGGCTCCGGTTGAACGGGATCGGCATCGACGCGCACCGGGACGGCGGCGTGATCACGATCGGCCTGCCGATGGCGGGACGGTGGCGCATCGACGGGCTGTGCCTATGACGCCCTGGCCGCTGCCCGAGCGGACCGGCTGGTTCGACGCCCACGTCCGGTCCGGCCGGCATCCCGAGCGCCCGTTCGGCCGCGGCGACGCCGCCGCCATCCGTGATCATCTGACCCGCTTCGGCTTCGCCGGCGCCCTGGTCGGCTCGAACCTCTCCTGGCTGCACGATCCGCTCACCGGTAACGCCGAGGCGTCCGCGATCGCTGCCGAGCTGGCCGATCATGGGGTGCTGGCCTGCTGGACCGCCGTCCCGGCCACACCGGGCGAACTCGCCGACCCGGCAGTGCTGGTCGACCGGGCCGCGGCGGAAGGCGTGGCGGCCTTCCGGCTGTTCCCCGACACCCACCGGTTCACCCTCACCGACCCGAGCCTGGACGGCTTCTTCGACGCGCTGGTACGGCACCGGCTGCCGCTCTGGCTGGACCTGGCCGAGGCCGGCTGGGCCGCGGTGGACACCCTGCTGACCCGACACTCCGCGTTGATCATCGTGGTCAGCCAGGCCGGCTACCGCGAGCTGCGCTACGCGGCACCGCTGCTCGCCCGCCATCCCGGGCTGCGGCTCGACCTGGTCAACCTGGCCACCCATCAGGCGCTGGAATGGCTGCACCACAACGGCTTCGGCGACCGGCTGATCTTCGGCAGCGGGTACGGACTCCGGGACCCAGCCGAGGCCGTGCTCCGCCTCTCGGCCGCCGGCCTGGACCCGGAAACGATCATGACCATCGGACGAAGCAACGCCGAGCAACTCTGGCCCCATCGTTCCCTGAGCCTGTCGAAGGGCGATCCAGATCCTGCCTTGCCCTTCGACAGGCTCAGGGAACGATCCTCGGTGGACGTGGTGGATGCGCATGCCCACCTGGGTCCGTACTCGAGGTTCTTCATCCCCGCCCCCGACGCCGACACCATGGTCTCGGTGATGGACCGGGTCGGCACCTCGGTCACCGTCCTGTCGTCGAACCTGGCCATCCAGCTCGACGCCGACCGCGGCAACGACGCCACCCTGGCCGCGGTCGACGCACACCCGGACCGGCTGGCCGGCTACGCGGTGATCAACCCGTGGCAGCAGCCCGATGATCAACTGGCCCGGGTCGAGTCGGACCGGCGGTTCGTCGGGATCAAGCTGCATCCCAGCCTGCATGCGTATCCGGTCACCGGCCGCCGCTACGCCGCGGTCTGGGAGTTCGCCGACCGGACCGGCTGCCCGGTGCTCAGCCACACCGCCCAGGGCTCGCCGTGGGACGCGCCGGCCGCCTTCGACACGGTGGCGTCGGCCTACCCGAAGGCCAAGATCATCCTCGGCCACTCCGGCATCACCCCGGCCGGCGTCGACGAGTCGATCATGGTGGCCGGCCGCCATCCAGGGCTGCACCTCGAGCTCTGCGGGTCCCAGCTGGTCGGCGAACTGATCATGGATCTGCTCGCCGCGGTGGGCCCGGACCGGGTGCTGTTCGGCTCCGACTTCCCGTTCATCGACCATCGGCTCTCGCTCGGCCGGGTCCTCGGGCTGCCGGCCCCGGACGACGTCAAGCGCGCCGTGCTGGGCGGTTCGGCTCGCCGGCTGTTCAGCTGGCGTCCGCTACCCGGATCGGGAGGATGATCATGAGCGAAGAGCCGAAACGCCCACAGAACGGGCCGGACGTCACTGTTGGGCTGGTCGGCCAGCGACGCCTGCTGCGGGAGATGCAGTCCTGTGCCCAGCAGGTGATCGAGCGGTACGCGCCGCAGCGACTCAAGTTCGTCACGGCGCCCACGGACGACGGCGACGAGGAGGCCGCGATCGAACGGATCGCCGACCGGATCGACGCCGCGGTGTTCCCCGGCCCTTGGCTGTACGACCGGATCCGGCGGACCGGCTGGCTGACGGTGCCGGCGACCCACGTTGCGCTCAGCGGCTCGGCGCTCTACTCCGCGCTGCTCCGGGCCCGGCTCGCCGACCCGGCGATCGACCTGACCCGGCTCAGCATCGACTCGCTGCGCCGGTCCGACGTCGTCGAGGCGTACGAGGAACTCGGGCTGTCCGCCGACCGGGTCCGCTGCCTGGCCTACACCGGTCCGGAGTCGGTGGGCGAATTCGCCGGGTTCCACGCCGAGGGGCTGGCCTCGGGCGAGGCGAGCCTCGCGCTGACCACGATCCTGTCCGTGGAACGGGAACTGCGCGCTGCCGGTCATCCCGTGCTGCGGCTGTCGCCGACCCGGGCCACGGTCAGGGACGCGATCGAGACGGCTGTCCTGCTCGGTCAGGGCACCCGGCTCGGCGCCAACCGGATCGCCATGATCGCGGTCCGGTTGATCACCGCGCCCCGCTCGGCGGCCCAGGACACCGACTACTGGCAACAGGAACTCGCCCTCGCGGCGCAGCAGCGGCTGCTCACCCACGGCCGCCGGGCCGGCGCGACGGTGACCCGGCGGTCGGACACGTTGTTCCTGGTCACCACCACCCACGAGGGCCTCGACCTGCTCACCGAACGGCTCCAGCTGGCCCCCTTCATGTCCATGATCACCGCCTCGCTCGGCGTACCGGTCGCGGTCGGCGTCGGGGTCGGCCCGACCGCCCGCAGTGCCGAGGCCAACGCCCTGGGCGCGGTCGAGGAATCCCTGGCCGGCAAGGGAACCTACGCGGTCTACCGGGACTCCGGCGGTGACCGGATCGACCTGCCGCCGGGCTCGTCCGACACCGCCCGGGTCGAATCCGTACCGGACAACGGGTCGAGCCAGGACGACCGGCTGCGCGCGATCATGGACCGGCTGGTCGAGCGCGCCGACGAAGATCAACCGGTGATCGCCGACGTCGAGACCGTCGCCGCGGCCATGGCGGTGACGCCGCGGACCGGCCGCCGGATGTTGAAGGACCTGGTCGCGGCCGGGCTCGCCTGGCCGTTGCCGTCGGCACCGTCCGCAGGTGGCGGCCGGCCGCGACAGCTGTTCCGCCTGCTCACCGAGAAACTGGAGTGATCATGACCACCCCGCCAGCACCGGACCGACCCCGTTCGGCTTCGGCGTACGAACGCGCCCGCCGGGTGATCGCCGGCGGCGTGTCCAGCGACGCCCGGCGCAGCGCCGGGATCCCGCTCTTCGTCGATCACGCCGCCGGCGCCGAACTGTGGGACGTCGACGGCCGGCGCTACCTCGACTACGTGCTCGGCCAGGGACCGAACCTGCTCGGCCATGCCTCGCCGCTAGTCGCGGAAGCCGTTGCCACACAGGCGAAGCGCGGGGTCGCCTACGCCGCGCAGCACGAGCTCGAGGCGTCGGTCGCGGAACGGCTCTGCGCGATGATCCCGTGCGCCGAACTGGTGCGGTTCAACAGCGTCGGCTCCGAGGCCGTGCACGGCGCGATCCGGCTGGCCCGCGGGCACACCGGCCGTTCCTTGATCATCAAGTTCGAGGGCAACTACCACGGCTGGCTGGATCCCGTGCTCTACAGCGTGCATCCCGATCTCGCGGCCGCCGGCGACGCCCGCCATCCGGCCGCTGTCGGCGGCACGGCCGGCCTGCCGCCGGAGGGGGCGAACGGGCTGCTGGTGCTGCCGTACAACGACCTCGAGGTGCTCACCCAGACCATGGCAACCCGGGGCGACGAGGTCGCGGCGGTGATCATGGAACCGATCCTGTGCAACACCGGCTGCATCACGCCCGACCCCGAGTTCGTCGGCGCGGCCCGGAAGCTGACCGCCGACCACGGCGCGTTGTTGATCTTCGACGAGATCATCACCGGCTTCCGGGTCGCGCCCGGCGGCGGCCAGGAACTGATCGGCGTGACGCCCGACCTGGCCACGTTCGGCAAGGCGCTGGCCGGCGGCATGCAGGTCTCGGCCCTGGTCGGTCGCCGCGAGGTGATGGACACGATCAGCAGCGGGACCGTGGCCCATGCCGGCACGTTCAACTCCCATCCGGTCGCGATGGCCGCCGCGGACGCCGTACTCGCCCACCTCGATGATCATGCCGACGAGATCTATCCCGCCCTCCGGGCGACCGGCCGGACGCTGATGGACGGACTGCGGCAGATCGCCGGCCGGCACGGTGTCCCGCTGCTGGTCGACGGTCCCGGCCCGGTGTTCCAGACCTACATCACCGACCAGCCGTCGGTGCGGAACTACCGCGACTTCGCCGCCTGCGACCGGGCCGCGATGGCCCGCCTGCACGAACTGTTGCTGGCCGGCGGGATCAACATCGTGCCGCGCGGCCTCTGGTTCCTCTCCACCGAGCACACCGAGGCGCAGGTCGCCGAGACGCTCGACGCGGCCGAGGCCGCCTTCGCCCGGCTCTAGAAGCTGACGAAGTTTCTGGCGAGCTCAGGCACGGCCTGTCCGAGCGTCGTGATCATCCGAGACGTGCTGACGCCCGAGAATCTGATCCGGGCGCTCGTCCCCGACCTGCCGTCCATTGCCGACGCGATCGCGACGCACGGAAACGCCGTCTTTTCGTTCAGCGCCGGGCGCCCGATCAGGGCCGAGAAGCTGCCCCTGCTCCAGCAGGGGTACGCGGGACCCTGACCCCCGGCGCCGGGTCTCACCATGCGGCCGCAGGGCTGTGGTGGTGCCCGTCGTTCCGTAGGTTAAGCGCTTAGATGCCTCGAGGCGGAGGCTCGTTCTCGACGTTCGGGGGAGCCGAGAGCGAGAGAGCAGCGCGTGCCGTCGGCGAGGACAACAACGACGTTGGAGGACCCCGATGCACATGCCCAAGATCTCCCGGCGCAACCTGCTGTACGGATCCGCCCTGTTCGCCGGTGCCGCGGCGCTGGGCGGTTGCTCCAGCGGGGGCGACACTCCGAACGGCAACGGTTCCAACGGGCCCCGTTCGGAGGCGCAGGGCTCGGCATCCGAGCCGCTGGTCGCCCCGGGCACGTACCAACAGGCGCCCGCCCTGGAGGGGCAGGACCTGCCGCCCGTGCAGGAGCGGCTGCCCGAGCATCCGTACGTCATCCCGCACCGCTGGGTCACTCCCGGCAAGTACGGCGGCAAGCTCAACATGAACGTCTTCTCCACCACCGGTGCGGCCGGCGCGGTCTCCGACTTCGAGTTCTTCTACGGCAACTCACCGCTGCGCTATCTCAACGACGGCAAGGATGTGGGCCCGGGCCTGGTCGAGTCGTGGGAGTCCAACGACGACGCCTCGGAATGGACCTTCCACTTCCGCAAGGGCCTCAAGTGGTCCGACGGCGAACCGTGGACGACCGCCGACGTGATGTTCTGGTGGGAAGAATTCGTGCTCGAGCAGAAGATGGCCGTGACGCCGCCGGACGAGGCCCGCTCCGGCAAGGGCACCCTGGCCACCTTCACCGCCGTCGACGAGACCACGCTCAAGATCAGCTTCGATGCGCCGGCGCCGCTCACGCCGGACCGGATCGCAATGTGGGTGAACGGTCCTCGAGTGGGCCCCTTCTGGGCCATGCCGAGCCACTATCTCAAGCAATTCCACCCGAAATTCAACAAGAGCGTCGGCGAGGACTGGGACGCAGTCGGCGGCCTGATGGCGACCCGCTCCGACTGGCACCGCAATCCCGAGTGTCCGACCATGACCGGCTACCGGTGCAAGTCGTTCGACAACTCCCGCGGCGTAGTGCTGGAGCGCAACCCGTACTACTGGTGCGTGATGCCGAACGGTGATCAACTTCCCTACCTCGACGAGATCCAGATCAGCGTCGTCACCGATGATCAAGTCGGCAAGCTCCAGATCCAGCAGGGATCCGTCGACTATTGCCATGGCCCGTTCAACCGGGTCACCCTGAACGACGTCCAGGGCCTGAAGGACTCCACCGCCAAAGCCGGCACCGAGATCATCCTGTGGGACAGCGGTTCCGGCACCGGATCGATCTTCTTCTTCAACTACGACTACATCGACGACGATCTTCGGGAGCTGATCCGCAACCCGAAGTTCCGGCAGGCGGTCTCGTACGCGTTCGACCGCGAGGCAGTCCGCCAGTCGGTCTACTTCAACACCGGCGAGCCGACCACCGGGACGCTGAGCCCCAAGGCCATCGAGTACCTGGTGAACGACACCGGCAAGCAGGCCTACACCGGCTGGCGCGATTCCTACGTCGCCTACGACCCGGAGCAGGCCAAGCAGATCCTGGACGAACTCGGGGTGGTGGACTCCGACGGCGACGGGATCCGGGAGTTGCCCGGTGGCAAGAAGCTGAAGCTGCGGATCGACAGCCAGGCCGACTCCTCCCCCGAGCACTCCACCAAGGACAACCAGTTGGTGTCCGACCTGAAGGCCATCGGGCTGGACATGGCGATCAACCCGATCCCGCCGCAGAGTTTCGATGATCAGTGGAAGACCGGCAAGCTGATGTCGCGCAGCAACTGGGAGGCGAGCGACGGACCCAACCTGCTGGTCCACCCCACCTGGATGGTCCCGATCGAACCCACCCGCTGGGCCCCGCTGCAGGGTCAGTGGTACCAGCAGATCGGCACCAAGACCGCCGGCACCGAGCTGGAGTTGAACCCGTGGGAGCGGCACCCGCCGCGGATGGAGCCCGAGCGGGAAGGGCCGATCCAGAGGATCTGGGATCTCTACAACGCCAGCAAGGTCGAGCCGGACGAGATGAAGCGGCACGAGCTGGTCTGGGAGATGATCAAGATCCACATCTCCGACGGGCCGTTCTTCATGGGCTGCGTCGCCAACTTCCCGCAGATCACGGTGATCAAGAACGATCTGCGCAACGTGCCGCGCCGGGAGAATCTGACCCTCGGCGGCTTCGTCAACACCTGGATCCACCCGACGCCGGCGGTCTACGACCCGGAATGCTACTTCTGGGAGAATCCCGACCAGCACGCGTGATCGAGGCTATGACCCCCAGGGATTGATCACCCGGCGCGCGACCCGGGCCAGATGTTTCTCGTTCCGGGTCACGACGGTCATCTTGTGGTGATCGGCGATGGCGCCGATCATGCAGTCCTTCATCTCGATGTTGGTCACTTTGTGTGCTTCGGCGGCACCGATCGCAGACCTGGTGTCCAGGGAAAGCACCCTGTCGCAGAACCCGCTCACGACCTCGTCGAACCACTGGCCGAATGCCGCGATCTGCTTCGGGTCCTGACCCGGTATGTTCAAGATGCCGAGCTTGAGTTCATAGATGGTCAGTGATGTCGTATACAGGGTCTCCTCATCGTGATCTCTCATCCACTCAGTGACCGCCGGGTTGGCTGCATCCTTCTTCCGGATCTCGGAGATGACGTTGGTGTCCAGCACGAACAT
Source organism: Microlunatus parietis (assembly GCF_013407955.1). GTDB lineage: Bacteria > Actinomycetota > Actinomycetes > Propionibacteriales > Propionibacteriaceae > Microlunatus > Microlunatus parietis. The sequence goes on from NZ_JACCBU010000001.1 coordinate 1,072,212, forward strand.
CAGAACGTGGCCCCCTTGATATCCATCTCTACCGGAGGAATTTCAACGTCGTGGTACTCGTCCATCTGCAGGCGGGTCACGAGGTCGACCTTTGGAGCACCCTTCAGCCTCCGGTACTCGTCGATGTTGATCACCACGTAGGCAGGCTTCCCATGCTCGGTGACATACACCGGCCCCTCGTCCGCCTTGCGCTTGGCCGAGGTGGGGTTCCGGTTGAACTCCTGGGACGACATAATGCTCATCAGACCTCCTGGTAGTTAGCTACCTACCAGTGTAGGCCCTCGATCTCCTGCTGCAGCCGAAGCGCCGTCGACTGTTGTGCATATGTTCAGTCCATCATGCGCATCACGCATTGCCAACGATGGCTCGCGGGGCTTACCTTCTCGGCCATGGGGGATTCGACGAAGTTCACCGCCCGCACCTCGTTCCGCCGGCTCGACAGCGAAAGTCGCCGGCGCTTCCTGGCTCTCGCCGGCGGCGGTGCCGCCGGCCTGGCCTTCGCCCTCCGTCGACCTGACCCGGCTCGGGCGGAGACCACCACCAAGATCAACTCCTACCCGTTCCGGGCCGGCGTCGCGTCCGGCGACCCGCGACCGGACTCGGTCGTGCTGTGGACCCGGCTGATCACCGACCCGCTCGACTACACCGGCGGACTGCCCGCCACCGACCGCTACCGGTTGGACTGGCAGGTGGCCTCCGACGAGGGATTCACCAAGATCGCCCGCAGCGGGACGGCCAGCGCCTTCGCCGAGAACAGCTACGCGGTGCATGTCGTGGCCGGTGGGCTGCAGCCGTCCCGGCGTTACTGGTACCGGTTCCGGATCGGTGATCATGTCTCCGAACCGGCCAGCACGCTGACCGCGCCCGCGCCGAACGAGACAAGGCCGCTGCGGTTCGGCTTCGCCTCCTGCCAGAACTACCGGGCCGGCTACTTCAACGCGATGCGCGACGCCGCCGGCGCCGACCTGGACGCGCTGCTCTTCCTCGGTGACTTCATCTATGAGTACGGCCTCCTCCAGATCAGCAACGGCCGGCCGGTCAGCGGCATGCCGCCCGAGGCCGAGGTGACGGCGACCGACCTGGCCGACTACCGGTTCCGGTACGGCCTCTACCGCAGCGAGGGCGACCTGCAGGCGGTCAGCCACAACACGCCGTTCATCTCCACCTGGGATGATCATGAACTCGCCAACGACTACGAGTCCGGCCCGCTCGATCTCGATCGCCGCGCGGCGGCCTACCGGGCGTTCTGGGAGAACATGCCGCTGCGCCGGCCGCAACAGCCGCAGGGCTCCGATGCCAGGATGTACCGCCGGCTGAGCTACGGGACGATGGCCCAGCTCGACGTGCTGGACACCCGGCAGTATCGCGACCCGGTGGTCGGCTCGACGGTGCCCGACGAGGGCGGCCGGCGGGATCCCGACCTGGTCATGCTCGGCGCGGAGCAGGAGCAGTGGCTGCTGGACGGGCTCGGTGCCCGCCGGGTGCGCTGGAACCTGGTGCCGCAGCAACTGCTGCTGGCCCGGCTCAACACGGCGTCCGGACCGGACCGGCCGACCCAGTTCTCGGGCGGCACCTGGGACGGCTATCAGGCCACGCAGCAGCGGGTCTTCGGTGCAATCGGCGATGCCCTCGATGCCGGCCGGGTGCGCAACTTCGTCGCCCTCGGCGGCGACGTGCACCGCTGCTACGCGTCCACCGTGCCACGCGACACGCTCGACCCGGAGGGCCCGACGATCGGGGTCGAGGTGACCAGCCCGTCGGTGTCGAGCGCGCTCGACTTCGACCCGGAGGCCAACGAACGCGCGCAGATCCGGCGCACCATGAACCCGTTGCTGGCCTGGGCCGATCTGCACTGCGGCTACGGGATCTGCGACCTCGACTCGGACCGGATGATCATCGAGGTCCGCGGGACCGACAAGGTCAGCGTCCGGGAGGATGCCCGGACCCTGGCCCGGTTCACCGTCGCGGACGGCGACCGCAGGTTCAGTTCGGTCGACGTCTGAGACCTTCATAGCCAACCCTGTACATGCGCTATTCGCATACCTAAGGTGTAGTCATGCACACGCCGCCGACGTCGTCCAGCACCCGAACCGGTCAGCTCTACGTGGCTCCGGCCGAGCCGCGCCGCGACTTCCGTACCGAACGGCTCGAGGCCGGCCTCGTCGTCGTGGGCGGCGGCATGGCCGGCACCTGCGCCGCCATCACGGCCGCCCGGGCCGGCGTCCGGGTGATCTTGGTCCAGGACCGCCCGGTGCTCGGCGGCAACGCCTCCAGCGAGGTGCGGCTCTGGGTGCTCGGCGCCACCGCACACATGGGCAACAACAACCGGTGGGCCCGCGAGGGCGGCGTCGTCGACGAGATCATCGTCGAGAACACGTACCGCAACAAGGATGGCAATTCGCTCATCTTCGACACCATCCTGTTGGAGAAGGTGCTCGAGGAGCCCAAGATCACGTTGCTGCTCAACACGGCGATGGTCGGCGCCGAGGTGGCCGACGGCAAGATCGGCGCGGTGTCGGCGTTCTGCAGCCAGAACTCCACCCGGTACGAGATCACCGCTCCCCTGTTCGCCGACTGCACCGGCGACGGCGCGCTCGCCTTCTCGGCCGGCGCCGGCTTCCGGATGGGTGCCGAGGCGGCGTCAGAATTCGGCGAGCTGTTCGCGCCGACGGAGGAGTACGGGCCGCTGCTCGGCCACTCGATGTACTTCTACAGCAAGGATGTCGGGCATCCGGTGCGGTTCACGCCGCCGTCGTACGCGCTCGCCGACCTGTCCTCGATCCCGCGGGCCCGCAGCTTCAACACCAAGGAGGACGGCTGCCGGCTCTGGTGGATCGAGTGGGGCGGCCGGCTCGACACGGTGCACGACACCGAGTTGATCAAGTGGGAACTGTGGAAGGTGATCTACGGCGTCTGGAACCACCTGAAGAACTCGGGTGAGTTCCCCGACGCCGAGAACCTCACCCTGGAATGGGTCGGGCAGGTGCCGGGCAAGCGCGAGTCGCGCCGGTTCGACGGGCTCTACCGGCTGCTGCAGAGCGACATCCTCGAGCAGCGGCAGCACCATGACGGCGTCGCGTTCGGCGGCTGGTCGATCGATCTCCATCCGGCCGACGGCGTGTTCTCCGAGCATCCGGGGAGCAACCATCTGCATGCTCGGGGGATCTACCAGATTCCGTACCGGTGTCTGGTCAGTGCCGACGTGGACAATCTCTTCCTGGCCGGCCGGCTGATCAGCGCCAGCCACGTCGCGTTCGGCTCGACCCGGGTGATGGGCACCGGTGCGCACATGGGCCAGGCCGTCGGCGTCGCCGCCGCACTTTGCCTGCGGGACCGGATCGCGCCGGCCGAGCTCGCCGCCGAGGACCGGACCCCCGAACTGCGCAAGGAACTGCTCCGCCGGGGCCAGCACATTCCCGGGGTCCCGCTGGACGACCCGGACGACCTGACCCGGCGCGCGGTGATCACCGCCTCCTCCGAGGCCTCCCTCGCCGAGTTGCCGGACAGCGGCGCGGCGGTCCCGCTCGATCTGTCCCGCGGCCAGCTGTTGCCGCTCGACGCCGGGCCCGTCCCGCAGTTCCAGTTGATCTTCGATGCGGACCGCCCGGCCACGGTACGGGCCGAGCTCCGGATCGGGCAGCGGCCGGACGACTACACCTGCGACGTCGTGCTGGCCGCCACCGAGATCGAGCTCGCCGCCCGCACCGGCCAACCGGTCAAGATCGACTTCGACGCCGTACTCGACCAGCCCGGGTACGCCCAGTTCAGCCTGCTCGCCTGCGAGGGCGTGGCGGTCCACGTCAGTGATCAACTACTGACCGGCACCGTCGCCGTGCGGCACAAGACGACCCAGGAGGAGGACGCCGCGATCGGCAGGCCCCGGCTCGAGTTCTGGACGCCGGAACGCCGGCCGGCCGGACGCAATCTCGCGCTGCGGCTGGAGCCGGCACCGGCGAGCCACCCCGCGACCAACGTCGGCACCGGCTCGGACCGGCCGACTTCCGGCAGCAACGCCTGGGCGGCGGCCTTCGACGATCCGGCACCTCGATTGGACCTGACCTGGCCCGAGCCGCAACAGGTCGGCCGGATCGAGTTGTCCTTCGACACCGATTTCGATCATCCGATGGAGTCCGCGCTGTACGGGCACCCGGAGGCCGAGATGCCGTTCTGTGTCAGGGACTTCCGGGTCACCGCGGGCGACCGGGTGCTGGCCGAGGTGACCGGCAACCACCAGACCCGGCACGAGTTGATCTTGGACGAGCCGGTGACGACGGATCGGATCGCGATCGAGGTGCAGGCCACGAACGGCAACGCGCCGGCCGCGATCTTCTCGGTCCGCTGTTACGCCGACCCCGACGCGCGGATCGTCCGGTCCGCCGGCCGGGCATGAAGCTGCACGACAATGCGGGGATGACCGATACTCGCGCCTCCGCGGGCGGCGTCCAGTCTCTCGCCCGCGGTCTGCAGATCCTGCGCACCCTGATCGACGAGGGTGCGCCGCTGACCGGCACCGAGATCGCCCGGCGGTTCGGCCTGCACCAGAGTTCGATCTCCCGGGTGCTGGCGACGCTGATCGATCTCGGCTACGTACGCAAGGACGGCAACGGCAAGTTCGTGCCCGACTACGGGATCCTGACCTTCGCGCCGGCGATCCCCCAGTTCCCGCTGGTGATCAAGCCGCGCGCCACGATCGAGCAGATCGCGGACGAACACCCCGGCTTCACCGTCCACCTGTGTCTGCTCTGGCGGACCGAGATGATCTACCTCCTCCGTACCGCCATGAACAACCAGACGATCACGTTCTGGGGCTCGCCGTTCCCGCTGCACGTCTCCTGCCCGGCACTGCGGCTGCTGCTCGACCTGCCCAAGGCCCAGGCCACCGAGATCTTGAACGCCTCCAAGGGGCGCCTCGGCTGGACGCTGACGACGCCCAACGTGCCGGCGACGGTGCCGGCAACGCTGACCGCCGCCCGGAAGCTGCTCGAGCACGACGTGTTGATCTTGGACGAGTGGTACGAACTGGGCGGTGTCGGTGGCGCCATCCCGTTGCACACCGACGAGAACATGCCGGTGGCGCTCGCCATCACCGGACCCACCGACAAGGTGGACCACGCCACCCTGCGGCTCTGGCTGCACGACGCACGAAGGAGGGTCGAGGCCGCCCTGGCCTGACCCGCGAAACTCAATGGGGAGAAGGAACATGATCAACACAACAACCGAGCCCAAACCATGGCGACCCCGTGCGGTGCCGCGGCGTGCCGTCCTGGGCGGGCTGGCGGCCACGGCCGCCGGCGGCCTCGCCGGCTGCGGTAGCGGTGGCACCGGCAACCCCGGTGGTGGCGGGGGCAAGGGCGGCGTCCTCAACGTGTGGGGCGGGGTGCCGGCCGAGTCCGGCCCGGACGATTTGATCAAGGCGTTCAACGAGGAACACCCGAACATCAAGGTGACCTATACCCGTTACGTCAACGACGACCAGGGCAACCTGAAGCTGGACACGTCCCTCCAGGGTGGCGTACCGATCGACGTCTTCTTCTCCTACAGCCCGGCCAACGTCAAGAAGCGCAGCGGCCTCGCGCTCGACCTCACCGAGCGGGTCGCCGCCGACCCGGAGCTGGCCCCGTTCACCGCCGACGCCGACCCGATCAACAACTACCCGCTGGACGGGAAGCTGTTCTGCGTGCCGGCCGCACTGGCGCCGCACAACGTGTACGTCAACGAGACCATGATCAAGGACGCCGGCATCACGCTGCCGGAGACGTGGGATGTGGACGAGTTCGTCGAGATCGCCCGCAAGCTGACTGTGCCCGGCAAGACGTTCGGCTCGCTCAACGCGCCGACGATCGCCCGGCCGACCCTCGGTTCGAACTCGAACTACACCGAGGACGGGAAGGCCAACTTCGCCAACCCGCTGTTCGCCCAGGAGCTCGAGCTGGCCCTCTCCCTGCAGAAGGAGGGCACCACGATGCCGCAGGCGCAGATCCTGGCCGAGAAGCTCAAGACGTTCCCGCACACGCCGTTCATCGCCGGCCGGGTGGCCATGGTGATCCAGGCGGGACACCTGGTCCGCTACATCGGCGACACCAAGGAGTACCCGCACGACTTCAAGACGATCTGCATGCCGACGCCGGCCCCGGTGAAGGGCAAGCCGTACTGGAACACGGGCAGCATCGGCGACCTGATGTCGATCAGTGCGAAGTCGAAGAACGTCGACAACGCGTGGACCTTCGTCCAGTTCTGGGTGAAGAACGCCGCCAAGTTCATGATCAAGGGCGGCCGGCTGCCGTCCCTGGTCGGCGACGCGAAGCCGACCGACATGATCGCCCAGCTGCTCGGCCCGGAGCGCGACAAGCTCTACGACCCGGCGTCCTTCGAGCGGTTCCTGTTCTCGTCCGACCTCCAGGTGGCCGTGGACACGAAGTTCTCCGGAGCGACCCAGATCACGCAGATCATCGACAAGCTCACCGACGAAGTGCTGCTCGGTGACCGTACCGTCGACAGCTGGGTGACCGAGGCCGTCAAACAGGCCGACGCCGCGATCGCCACCGCACCGTGAGCACGATGTCCGACGCCACCGCCGTCGACGGGACCCGGGCCGTCACGGCCCGGCCGGCCGCGACCCGGCGCCGGGCACGCGGTCCGGGCGGCATGTCGCCCCGGGTCGGCTGGCTGTTCATCCTGCCCAACCTGCTCGGGTTCGGTCTGTTCACGCTGATCCCGCTGCTCTCGGGACTCGCGATCGCCTTCACCGACTGGGATGTCGTGTCCGGGCTGGAAGGGCTCAGCTTCGTCGGCCTGGCCAACTTCACCGAGCTGGCGGCCGATCCGGCGTTCTGGTCCGCGGTCCGGCGGACGCTCACGTACGCGGGCTTCGGGGTGCCGCTGACCATGATCGGCGGGATGGCGCTGGCGTTGGCCCTGAACGGCGAGGTGCCGGGCCGGGCCGCGCTGCGGGTGATCTTCTTCATCCCGCACATCGTGTCGTCGATCGCCATCGGCTTCGTCTGGCTGCTGCTGCTCAACCCGTCCAGCGGCCTGATCAATCTCGCGCTGCGCACGATCGGTATCAGTGAGCCGCCGACCTGGCTGGTCTCGCAGGAGTGGAGCCTGCCGTCGCTGATCTTGATCGCCATCTGGTCCGGGGTCGGTTTCCACGCCGTGATCTACCTGTCGGCGCTGCAGAGCATGCCGGCCGATCTGCACGAGGCGGCCGCCATCGACGGCGCCGGGCCGCTGCGCCGGTTCGTCACGGTGACCTGGCGGTCGCTGATGCCGACCACGACGTTCCTGTTGATCACGTCCATGATCAGCCAGTCCCAGGGCTTCGGGCTGATCGCGTTCCTGACCCAGGGCGGCCCGGGTGATTCGAGCACCACGATGTCGTACCTGATGTATCAGAACGGCTTCCAGTTCTATCGGTTCGGCTACGCGGCAGCGATCGGCGTGACCAGCTTCGTCGGCGTGTTGATCTTGAGCGTGCTGTTCTGGCGGCTGCAACGAAACCAGGGGCTGTACTCATGACCGCGACCACCACACTCCCCCGGCCGGCCCAGCCGCTCCGCCGCACGCCGGCTCGCAACCGACCCGCCGCCCGGGCCCGGCGCTACACCAAGGCGATCATCCTCTGGGCGCTGGCGGTCGGCTTCCTGCTGCCGTTCGTCTGGATGATCTCGTCGTCGCTGAAGCGCAACCTCGACGTGTTCTCGATCCCGGTGCGCTGGATCCCGGACCCGGTCCAGTGGGCCAACTACGCCGAGGTGTGGTTCGGCGAGGCGTCGATCGCGCGCTACTTCGGCAACTCCTTGATCGTCTCGCTGATCGGCGTGGTGGGCGACCTGACCACCTCCTCGATGGCCGGGTACGCGTTCGCCCGGCTCTCGTTCGCCGGCCGGGACAAGATCTTCCTGCTCTACCTGGCCACCGCGATCGTGCCGATGCAGCTGTTGCTGATCCCGCGCTTCATGTACTTCCAGCAGCTCGGGCTCTACAACACCCTCTGGGCATTGATCCTGCCCGGCATCTTCACCGTCTTCGGCACGTTCCTGATCCGGCAGTTCTTCGTCGCCGCGCCGGCCGAACTCGGCGAGGCGGCGCGGATCGACGGTGCGAACGAATGGCAGGTGTTCTGGCGGATCTATCTGCCGCTGGCCCGCCCGGTGCTGGCCGCGCTGGCGATCATCAGCTTCGTCGGCTCCTGGAACGACTACGAGACGCCGTTGATCATGCTCTCGGACAAGTCGAGCTACACGGTGCCGCTCGGGCTGACCCAGTTCGTCGACTCCGACGGCGGCCTGTCCGCCGGGCTGGCGATGGCCGCGTCCGTGTCGTCGGTGGTGCCGATCATGATCGTGTTCCTGATCTTCCAACGGAACTTCATCGCCGCCCTGGCGCACAGCGGCCTCAAATGATCCCTTGCCTCCCAGACCGGGGAGGATCCGGCCGCGTGTACCCGGCAGGATGCTCCCCGATCATGGGCGACTAGCGACGGGACGGATCCAGTGGTGCGGGCGGGATCGGCTGGTCGTTCGCGGTCAGGTCGATGCCGAAGTCCTTGGCCCAGACCATGTGGGTGTCGATCTCGATGTCGTCGTGCTGCTCGGTCAGGGTGAAGACCCGGGCGCCGCGGAGCCGGTTCCGCTCCGCACCGGACAGGCCGTAGGTGCCGAAGCCTGTGTTGCCGGCGTAGCCGAGCAGCACACCGTAGTAGTCGCCGACGTAGGTGTTCACATGATCATGACCGCAGAAGACGCCCTTGACGTCGCCGCGGTCCAGGATCGCCGAGAACATGCCGCTGTTGATCGGGCCGGGGCACTCGTCCTCGTTCCGCTCGCCGACGATCTTGTGCCGGGCGACGGCGCGTTCATGATCGGCAGCCGACCGGCCGTCGACGCTGCCCCACCACATGAAGCGGTACTCCCACAGCGGGATATGGATGAACATCAAGCCGGGGACCAACCGACGGGCCTGGCGTTCCACCCGGCGGGAGGTCTCGGTGTACCAGTGCACCTGGTTCATCCGCAGCCAGTCCCAGGTCGGGTAACCCTCGAAGTCCTGGCCGGCGATCTTCTCCGGGGCGTAGCGGCCGCTGTCCAGCAGGAACAGGTTGAACGCCGGCCGGCGATCCTTCGAACCGTTGATGATCAGGTTCATGTTGCCGGTGCCGGTGACGTCGTCCGGGCCGGGCCGGTTCAGGTTGTGTGCGTACGAACGGTAGAAGGCGAGCATGTCGGGCTCGTCCAGGCCGGTGTCCGGCGTGGAGTCCTCGTCGTGGTTGCCGAACGTCACCGCCCACGGGATCTTGCGATCCTCCATCGGCAGCACCACGTTGTTCATCGCCTGCCGCATCGCGAGCGCGTTCTCGCAGCCGCCGGTGATGTTGTCGCCGTTCATGATCACGAGATCCGGCCGCACCGAGTCGAGCGTCTTCTCCATCAACTCGATCGTGCGGCGGTCGATCTGCTCGTCGTCCTGGGTGTCGTTGAACTGCACGATGGTGAAGGTGCCGTCGTTGCCGAAGCTCAACTGCCGGTTGCCCCGGGGCTTGGCCTGAGCCGGGAACCCGTTCACCGCCGCCGCGCCGAGACCGACGGCGGCCGCCGCGCCGCCGATGCCGATGAACCGGCGCCGATCGATGCCGGGGGACGGTTCGTCCGTTCCGAGCAGGTGTTGATCATGGTCAGTCACAGTAGTCCCCCGTCTGCCGTCCGGCGCTGTCGGCCGGGAGGCTAGTGTCGCGCGTCCCTAGTTCCTTAACTGTTGGCGACGCCCAGGCACGCACCTCGCGGCGTTCTCCTCAGTCGATATATGACCCGATATGTCTTCCTCGTCGGCCTGGCGATGCACGCACCTGGACGCCGCCACCTGTCAAGGAACTAGGGACGCACGACACTAGGCGCCGGAGGCCTCCGCCACCGGTCCCTCAGCCGACGCCCAGATGACGAGTGGGTGACCAGCCGGCGGCGGCGTCGGACGCGGCCCGGGGAGGGGCTCGTCACGATGAGACGGCTAGGTTGGGGACATGTTCAGGAAGGACGAGGGCCAAGGCTCCTTCGACGCCTTCGACACCGTCAACGACCTGGTCGATCTCGGCTATGAAGTCGGCGACGCTGATGATCACGACGAACTCGTACCGGACATCGAGGAGCCGGCGGACGGCTCCTGGGTGCCGCCGACCGCGGTCGAGAGACTGCTGTACCGGGACAAGGACGACCCGGATGTCTCCGGCTACCTGTCGATTCTCGCGACGGTCGGGGTGTACCACCTGGTGGCGATCACGGACGCCCATCCGGAACCGCGGAAGCGTCGGCCGATCATCGCCGAGCCGAGCGAAGGACTGCGGGCGATGTCCGTCTACACCCTGGACGTGCTGCCTCGCCCCCACCCGAAGGTCGTCTACGAGTTCACCAATCTGCGCGGCCTGGTCAACCTGCTCACCGACGTCGACGTGCTGCTGGTCAATCCGGGAACGCCGTGTCAGAACATCCTGCAACTCGGCGACAAGATGATCCGGCTGATGCTCCAGCTGCACGACGAGTACTGGGAGCCCGGCTACTTCTCCGGCCGCGTCCTCACCCGGCAGAGCAACGCCACCGAGCCCGGCCCGCTGCTGCACGGTCTGGCCTGCGGCGCCCAGCTCTGCGCCACCAACGGCTACGCCTGGAACACCACGGAACACCACGGCAACGGCTACAGCGGGGAGCTCTCGCTGCTGGAACGATGGTGGGACGTCAAGGTCCGCGACGAGTGGCTGGAGATCCAGCGCCGACTGCTCGACCGCGACGTCGGCACGTCCGCCTGGGACGAGGTGCTGCACACCCGGAACCGGCTGGCTGATCATTTCGGTCGACCGATCGACGGCGACCAATGGCGGCATGGCGACGAGTCGGTGATCCGCCAGCACGTCGCGCAGTCCGGTGCTCCCGCCGATCCGGGTGCGAACCCGGAGCTCGACCAGGCCATCGCGCATCGGGGCGAGTTGATCATGAAGATCCTCAACTACGAGGAGCTGTTCCGCGTGGACGGCCTGCTCCCCGACGGCGGCTACGTACGGTCGACCGCCGCCTGGGACCTGGGCCGAGCCTCCGCCATGGCGCGCTGGGGCCGGAGCACCCGCTTCTGCACCCAGGCCGAGATGTTCGACGCCCTCCGCGAGCTCAGCCAGGAGGCCCAGCGCCACTACGCGTCCTGGGAGGAGTTCGGCGTCGGCTACATCCTCGGCCGCTGCATCCAGTTCGGCGGAGACATCTCGCGGGAGTGGTACACCGAGGCGTACGAGATCCACAAGATTCTGCTCAGCTACGAGCAGAGCCCCTGGCTCACCGTCCCGTTCCGCTAGTGTCGCGCGTCCTTAGTGCGGCGCGGGCGATGGCGTCGGTCTCGCGCAGGAAGCGCGAATCGGTGCCGGCGATCGGGCCGAGCTGGGTGCCGTAGAACAGGCCTTCCAGCGGGATGCCGCAGGCGAAGATCCGCGGCTGTTCGGCGCCGTCCGCCCCGATCAGCCGGTACGGTTCCGGGCCCACCTCGACCGCCCCGGAGTCGAACGGTTGATCATGGTCGGGGATCAGGTAGCTCCTGGCCAGCCCTTGATCACGGAGCCCGGCCAGCAAGGGGTCGGCGGTGGTCCGCAGGTCGGGCGGCGGGAGGTAGGCCTCGACGAACGCCGGCGCCGCCACCTCGCTGCCCAGCACCTGCGCCGACGACGCCACGAAGCCGACCTCCTGGTCCGCGATGATCATGCCCGGCCCCACCGGCCGGACCAGGCCGGCCTCGGTGAGCGCAATCAGTTCGGCGATCCGCCGGGCCGGCGGGCCGCTGGCCAGCGAGCCGGCGAACCCCTTGTACCAGCGGTCCACCTCGGCGTCGTAGGAGTGCCCGAGCAGGCCGCCGTACCGGACCAGGGTGCGCAAGGGCGTCCGGCCCTGGCCGAACATCACCGAGGCGACCTTGAGCGGACTGTCGTGCCCCAGCTCGGCCTCGGCCAGGTCGCGCCGGAGATCGGCGAGCCACCACTCCCGAAACTCCTCCGGCGAGTCGAAGCTGCGGCCGGCCAGTGGCCGGTCCCACTCGGAGAGGTCGGCCCGGTCGGCCGGGTCCGGGACCACCGACTCGATCGTCTCGGCCAGCTCGGCGGCATCCCAGGCACACTCCCGCAGCGCCTTCATGATCAACTCCGGGTCACCCGCGAACGCGTCCGGCCGGACCCGGTTCAGCGTCGCGTAGTAGATCGCGAGCGTGTCCTTGACGATCAACGGCCACAGGTCGGTCCGGAAGTCGATCCTGCCGCGTCGCTCCAGCCGGCCGACCACCTCGTCGGTGAGGAACGTGTGTGGGAGCTTCGGCGTCATCGTGCCGAAGAGGGCCTTGGCCCGGTACGGCGTGCCGCGGCCGGATCCGACGATCATGATCGGCTCGGCACCGCTCGGCCGATAGACCAGCCCCGCCCGGGAATCCTCGAACCGGCCGCCGCGGCCCTCGGTGAGCAGCGAGACGTAGTCGAAGAAGTTCATCCCGAGACCGCGCAGGATCACCGGTTGTCCGGCCGCTACTCCGGACAGGTCGCGGTCGATCGGGTTCGTCGGCCGGCCGTAGAAGCGACCATGATCACGAGCGTGATCGATCCGGTGCCGCTCCCGCTCCCCGGCCACCAGGTCCGCGTGCCCCGTGGCCAGCAGCACCGCGGCGGCGTCGATCACCGTGCCGTCGGCCAGTTCGACCGCGACCCGGTCCGGCCCGGGATGCAGCGCGACGGCCGCCTGCCGGTGCTCGGCCACCCGCATCGTCGGCGGCAGCCGCTCCAGATCGGTACGGAAGCACCAGTCGAGATAGGCACCCAGCAGCCGGCGCGGCGGATGCGAGTGCGGCTTCATCGCGGCCGCCATCGCGGCCAGCTCCGGATCGGCGGCCTCGAGCTCGCCGTCGGCGATCCGGCGGCACCACTCGTACAGCGTCGGGCCGGGCACGATCGGGCCCTCGCACCGTACCGAATCGTCGGTGAAGTGGGTCGCGTCGTCGCACAGGGTGTTCATCAGCAGGTGGCCCGGCTGGTCCGGCCGCCAGATCCGGCCGCCGACCGGCGCCGGGTCGACCAGGTGGATGATCACCGGCGTGTCCCCGGCCAGACCGGCGTTCGCGATCAGGCGCTCCACGAGCGACACGCCGCGAGGCCCGGCGCCGATGATCACGATCGCGTGCGGCGCCACGTCCTCGCTAGCCATGCGCGCGTTCCGCGCCGCGTCAACCATGCGCGCGTTCCGCCCGACGATAGCTGCGCAGGTAGAAGTAGGCGGCCCCGGTGAGCAGGATCGCCGTACAGACGGCGAGTGCGGAGGCCTGGCCGATGCTCTGCGCGTCGAAGGCCAGCGACCTGATCTCCAGCGGTACGGTCACGGCGGCCCGGTCCGGCCCGCCGCCGTTGGACAGCAGGAACGGCAGGTCGAAGTCGTACGCGGTCCAGATCGTGCGGAGCAGCGCGCCGGCCAGCACCACCGGGACGATGGCGGGCAGCGTGACCGTGCTGAACCGGTGCCGAGCGCCGCCACCATCGACCGAGACCGCCTCGTACAACTCGCTCGGGACGGTCTGCAGCCGGGCCAGCACGATGATCACGAAGAACGGCGTGTACTTCCAGACGTTCACCACGATCACCGTGCCCAGCAGGGTCGACGGATCGCTGAGCCAGGACACCGGTGCGTCGATCAGGCCGATCGTCTGCAGCAGGTAGTTGATCAAGCCCGTGACGTCGTTGAACATGAACCGGAAGATCAGTGCGACGACGATCGCCGGCACCATGTAGGGAAAGAGCACCAGCCCGCGAGCCAGTCCCTGGAACCGCAGGCCGGCGTTCAGCAGCAGCGCGACGGCGACGCCGAGCACGACCTGGAGCACCAGGTTGGCCAGCGTCCAGACCACGCTGCGGCCGATCGAGGCCACCGTCTCCGGAGTAGAGAAGATCGCCACGTAGTTGCCCAGCCCGGCCCAGCTGGCCGCACCGGTGTTGATGTCCACGTCGTTGAACGAGTTCCAGGCCGCCATCGCGAACGGGTAGAACGCGAAGACGATGATCAACACGGCCGCCGGGGCGGCCATCGCCGCGGCCAGCTGCCGGTCCGACAGCCCGGACCGGCGCGCCCTCTCCGGGCCGCGGCCCTCGGTGCGGGCCTTGTCCCGCGAGCTGACGTACGAGCCGGTCATCCGCGCACCGCCCCTTCCCCGATCCCGGAGATCAGCCAACGCTGCGCCACCAGGAACAAGATCACCACCGGCGCCACGATGGTCAGCGCGGCCGCCATCAGCAGGCCCCAGGACTCGGTGCCCATATGGCCCATCAGCAGGAAGATCGCGGCGTTGGCCGGCAGTTTCGAGTTGGTCGTCATCAGCGTGGAGGCGAACAGGTACTCGCTCCAGGCCGCGTTGAACGTGAAGATGCCGGTGCTGATCAGCCCGGGCGCGGCCTGCGGCAGCACGACCCGCAGGAACGCCCCGAACCGGGTGCACCGGTCGATCATGGCGGCCTCCTCGATGTCCACCGCGATGCCGGTGAAGTAGGACCGTAGGATCCACAGCGCGAACGGCAGCAGCGTCGCGGTGTAGAGCACGGCCAGCGCCACCCGGTTGTCGCCGAGTCCCGACCCGAACAGGATCTGGGTCACCGGCACCAGCACCAGGATCGGCGGGATCAGGTACGCCACCAGGGAGAGCTCGCCCAGCACCCGGACCAGCCGGAAGTCGAACCGGGCCATCGCGTAGGCCGCCAGCGTGCCGAAGATCAGCGCGCCGAGCGTCGCCACGGCCGAGATGACCAGGCTGTTGATCACGTAGGTGCCGAACCCGTACAGCGTGAACAGGGACACGAAGTGATCACCGGTCAGCTGCTGCGGGAACAGCGTCGGCGGGTACGCGGCGATCTCCGAGTCGGGCCGGATCGCGTTGATCAACACCCAGACCAGCGGGCCGGCCGAGACCACCAGCACCACGATCAACATCAGGTACTGCAGGACCCGGACCGGCCGCGGCCCGCGACGCCGGCCCTTCGACAGGCTCAGGGCGGGCGAAGCCGCCACTAGCGGCTCACCTCGGGCTTCCAGTCCGGGTTCTTGGCCCGCCAGGCATCGGCCTTCTCCCCCATCAGCTTCGCGGTCTTCTGCCAGGCCGCGTCCACCGACTCGCCCTTGAGCAGGATGTCCTGGAACATGGTCCCGTCCAGCGGCGGCGACGGCCAGATGTCGGGCGCCCACGGGCACATGTTCAAGATCTTGCCGTCGAAGGTCTTGGCGGTGACGGCGCCCATCGACACCGACGAGGTCATCGCGTTGGGCACCTGCTCGATGAAGGTCTGCAGCCACTCCTTGCGCTTGGCCAGGTAGCCCTCGGTCGCGCCGGCGATCTTGTCCTGCATCAGCTTCAGCACGCTCTTCATCGGCGGCAGCAGGTGGCCCGGCACCGTCAGCGCGAACGCCAGCGCGTCCTCGCCGGTGGTCAACCGGCGCAGGAAATCCTTGGCCAGGTCCGGATCGGAGGTGCGCGCGTACAGGCCGTACTGCTGGCCGGAGCCGAAGTGCAGCTGGCCGGTCATGAACGGCCCGGCCGGGATCGGCATCACGCCGGTGTTGTCGGCGACCTTGGCGGCGCGGTCGTCGATCGTCACGCCGAGCCGGCCCGGGAAGGTGGCGAACGCAGCCTGGCCGGCGCTGTAGATCGTCACGATGTCGCCGTACGCGGCGTTGTAGAGCGATTTCGGCGCGTACTTCATGATGTCGGTGAACCGCCGCACCGCATCCCGGACCTCGGGCTGGTCGAAGGTCAGCTTGCCTTCGGTGTCGAAGTAGTCCCAGCCGGACTGGTAGATGTACGGCGCGAAGAACTGCAGCGGCAGCTGCGCGGTCGCCCCGACCGCCATCGCGATGCCGACCTGGTTCTCGCCATCCCTTTGGTGCAAGGCTTTCACGGCGTTCAGGTACTCGTCGTACGACGTCGGCACCGGCAGCCCGGCGGCGTCCAGCAGGTCCTTGCGGTAGTAGACCAGCGACGAGTTCGACTGCAGCGGGATGCCGTAGTCGTGGCCGCCGATCACGATCCGGGTGCCGGGCAGGAAGTCGTCCTTGCCGATCTCCTCGACAAGATCATCGAGCTCGGCCAGGTGGCCGGCCTGCTGGAAGTCGGAGAACGAGCTGACCGCCGGCGAGAAGATCCCGACGTCGACGTTGTTCTGGAACGCGGTGGTCAGATACTGCAGCTGGTTCGCGTCCGCGTAGACGGTCACCTTGACCGTCTTGCCCGGATGGTCCTTCTCGAACTTGGCGATCACCATGTTGTAGAAGGCAAGCGTGGCCGGGTCGTTCTCCACCGTGTAGAGCGGGACCACGTTCGGATCGCCGCCGCGTTCCGAAGACCCGCCGGCCGGCTGCTGGGTGAGGCCACCACCGCAGGCCGTCAGCAGTGCGGCCGAGGAGAGGCCCATGGCGGCGGTCAGGAAGCCGCGCCGGCTGATGTCGCCGGCGACCAGCTGCCCGCGCAGCCGCCGTAGTTGATCAAGGTCATTCCGTACCGACGACATCACAATCCTTTCGAATACTGCGGGACACCACCGGCCGCCGGGCCCAGCCACCGGCCGCCGCGACGGGTGCCGCGGCCTCCAGGAAGGGATCGACGACCGAGGAGATTTCGGCCCGCAGCGGTCGGCCGAGGAGCTCCTCGGCCGCGGTGATCACGGCGTTGATCCGTGGGACGTCGATGCCGAGGCGCTCGGCGACGGCGGCATAGCCGGCCAGGCCGTAGGGCACGTCGTCGGTGAGATAGCGATAGTTCGGCGAAGGTGGCGACGGCACATCGGCGAACCCCGGGAAGCTGGCCAGGCACTCGTCGATCGTGGTCCCGGTCATGCCTTGATCACCGTAGAAGCGGAGCAGCCAGTCGGTGATCGACAACGCCTCACCGCCGAGTTGCTCGACCAGGGCCAGCCGCTCCTCGTCCGCCGCCGCCAGTCGGTCCACCAGCTCGGCCAGCCGGCCGTCCCGGTAGAGCAGGAACGCCTCGCCGCCGACGACCCGGTCCGCGTTCAGCAAGGTGATCACCGGGTGCAGCAGGTGGTTGGTGTTGGACAGCGAGGTGGTGGCCAGATCGCTCGGAACCAGGTCCGGGAGGTAGCCGCGGAGGGCGCGGTGCACCTCGTCGGTCGCCTCGGCGTCGATCCCGGCCATCGGCATCGACCGCTTGATCCCGCGCAGCACGACGGTCCCCTCGCCCCCGCCCAGGGCCGGAAAGCCGGTCGCTTCGGCCACCACGGGAGGCTCCACGCCCCATTGCTCGAACAGCCGCCGGACCCGTACCACCGCGCCGAAGCCGCCCGGCGCGACCAGCAGGACGCGCCCGGCCAGCAGCTGCCGATGCTCGGCCAGCAACGACTCCAGGCGTCCGCTGGTGGTGACCGCGACGTACACGTCCCCGGTCGGCCGGTCGACCACGCAGACGTCGACCGGACCGGAGTTGAGCCCTTCGATCCGTACCGCGCCATGGGTCCGGTCCGGCCCTGGGCCGAGCAGGACCGTACGTCCGCTGCAGTGGGACGCGAGTCCGGCGACCACAACGGCCTGACTGTCACCGATGACGGCGAGTGCCACGCAAACCTCCCCTACACAGGTTAAGATGCAACAGGAACGCTACTAGAATTTCAGGCCGAGGACTAGCTCCCCGCGAGCGCACGGCCGGCAGGCACCCCGCACCGAGGAGGCAGGGCGGAGCATGGAACTGTTGGCCGAGAAGGCCTACGTCGCGATCAAGCAGGCCATCCTGTCCTGCACCATCGCGCCGGGCGAGGTGATCAACGAGAAGGCGTTCGCCCATCAGCTCGGCACGTCCAAGACGCCGATCCGGCACGCGATCAACAAGCTCGCCGCCGACGGCCTGGTCGAGGTGTTCCCGCGCCAGGGCACGATCGTGCGGCACATCTCGATCCGCGACATCAAGAACGTCTATCTGGTACGGGAGCTGACCGAGCCGGGCACCTCGGCGCTGGCGGCGGCCCGGGCCACCGAGGCGGACATCCTGCGGCTCGAGCAGCTGGACGACCGACTGATCGCCACCGGTGCGGACTCGATCGACCTCGAGCAGCACGCCGCGTTCCACGTCGCCGTCGCCGAGATCACCCGGGTCCCGCAGCTGATCACGATCATCGCCGGCATCCATGATCAACTCCGCTGGTTCCTGGCCGCCCAGGCCGCCGATCACGGACCCAAGCCGCGGAAGCGGAACCACCGCCGCCTGCTGAACGCGATCCGGGAGCACGACGCCGAGCAGGCCCGCGCGATCACCGCCGAGACCATCGCGATGTCCCGCGACTGGATGCTCCAGAGCATGATCAAATACGGCGACGACTGACCCTTCTCGCGCCAACCACTCCAGCCGCGACCATTCCTCGCATCCGCGACCAGTGCACCGGTCGCGGATGAATCGAACGGTCGCGGATGAAGCGGGACAGTCGCGGGATACACCCGGGCCGTTGCGGATCGCGCGCTGACGCGGTGCTCCAGCCCTCGTCCACGCACCTCGCCGACCAGAGCGGGCTGACCACGGCACCCGGGAGTCGATCGCCGACGATGCCGAGGTCGACGCCCTGGCCTGACCTGACCGCCCCGCCCCAGCCGCGACCGTTCCTCCCATCCGCGACTCGTGCAACGGTCGCAGCTGAGTCGAACGGTCGCGTCTGAAGCGGGGCAGTCGGCCGGCGCGGCGGATTCTTTTGGGGCGGGATTAGCGGAGGGCGGAGAGTTCCTGGAGGCGGGCGAACATGTCCGGGTCGGTGGTGTTGCAGCCGAGATCATGATCGACCTTGCCGACGCCGTGGTAGTCGCTCGAGCCGGTCATGATCAGCCCGAGGCGGGCGCCGAGCCGGCGCAGTTCCTTGCGCTCGGCGGGATCGTGATCTTGGTGATCCACCTCGACGCCGTCCAGGCCGTGCTCGTCGACCAGACGCTCCAGCACCTCCGGCGGCAGCAGCCGCTTCCGGCCGCGACCCCACGGGTGGGCGATCACCGCGACGCCGCGGGCCTGGTGCACCAGGTCGATCCCGCGTTCCAGATCGACGGTGTAGCGGGCCACGTGGGCCGGGCCGCCGTCGGCCAGGAAGCGGTCGAACGCCTCGGTCCGGTTCGCCACGTGGCCGGCGGCGACCAGGGCGTCGGCGATGTGCGGCCGGCCGACCGACGGGCTGGTGCCGACGTGCAGCAGCACCTGCTCCTCGGTGACCGGCACCCCGAGTTCGGCGAGCTTGGCCAGCACTGGTGACAGCCGG
The DNA here is from genome assembly GCF_013407955.1 of Microlunatus parietis. Lineage (GTDB taxonomy): Bacteria > Actinomycetota > Actinomycetes > Propionibacteriales > Propionibacteriaceae > Microlunatus > Microlunatus parietis. The sequence continues at coordinate 1,091,494 of NZ_JACCBU010000001.1, forward strand.
CCGGACCGGCCCTCCCGGATCTTGATCATCTCGGCGGTGAGCGCCGGGTCCTCCTCGTCCACCCCGTACGCCAGCAGGTGCACGCTGTGGCCGCCCCGCGAGGTCGACAACTCGGCTCCGCGGATCACCCGGACCCCGAGCCGCTCACCCGCCGCTGCCGCCTCGTCCAGCCCGTCGAACGTGTCGTGGTCGGTCAGCGCGACCACGTCGAGCCCGGTCTCCGCGGCCCGCGCCACCAACTCGGCGGGCGAGTCGGTGCCGTCGGAAACCTTGGAGTGCGTGTGCAGATCGATCCGCATGCGTCCAACCGTATTCGGCCCGTTCCGCCGCTCGGAGCCGGGTGCTGTGGGGAGACTCATTCGGGGGCCGGCAGCAGCGAGCGGACCAGCCGCAGGCCGACCGACATCCGGGCCAGGTCCGACCGGCCCTCGGTGACCAGTCGAAGCTCGCGGACGACCTCCCGGACATGCGGGTTGGTCGACTCCCATTCCTCCAGCAGCGGCTCCGGCTCGGCGCCGCCACTGCCCAGCACCAGCGCGGTCAACTGCGCGTGCACGGTGTGCAGGTCGTCCCGCAACGCGGCCCGGGCCATCGTCTGCCAGCGGTCCGACCGGGGCAGCCGGATGATCTGCCCGAGCAGCCGGTCCAGCCCCAGCCGCTGCGCGACCAGGAAGTGCAGCCGGGCCACCCGATCAAGATCATGATCATCGCGGCGCGCGGTCTGGACGATCGTCAGGGCGCCGTAGGCCGGCGGCAGCGCGGCGATCGCGGAGGCCAGATGCTCCGGCACCCCCGCGGCGGTGTAGCTCTCCAGCCGGTCCCGGTAGGCCTTCAGTTCCCGTTCCGCCAGCAGGTCGGGCACGGCGGCGGTGACCTGCCGTACCCCTTCCCGGAGCTGGTCGACCGCCGCGGTGATGTCGACCGGACGGCGCCGGTTGTTCACCAGCCAGCGGGTCGCCCGCTCGACCAGCGTGCGAATCTCCAGCCGCAGCGCGGTCTGGGTCGCCGCGGCCACCTTGAAGTCGAGCTCGGCGATCCCGCGCTGCAACTCGTCGGTGCCGAAGATCGCCCGGGCCGCGATCTGGGCCCGGATCAGATCCGCCGCACCGGCACCGGTCTCGGCCGACAGCCGGTGATAGCAGGTGGTGCCGGAGATGTTGACGAAGTCGTTCACCACGACGGTCGCCACGATCTCGCGGTGCAGCCGGTGCGCCGACATCTGCTCCCGGTAGCGCTCCCGCAGCTCGGACGGGAAGTAGGTGATCAACTTCTCGGTCAGGTACGGGTCGTCCGGCAGGTCGGACGCCGTGATCTGTTCCTCCAGAACGATCTTGGTGTACGCCATCAGCACCGACAGCTCCGGCGCCGTGAGGCCGCGCTTGTCGCCGCGCCGCTGCGCCATCTCCTCGGTCCCCGGCAGGAATTCGATGTCGCGGTCCAGGTGGCCCGCGTCGGCCAGCCGTTCCATCCAGTCCTCGTGCACGCCGGCCATCGAATAGGACTGGTGGACGGCGTTGGCCAGGGCCAGGTTCTGGTCGATGTTGTTGGCCAGCACCAGGTCGGCCACCTCGTCGGTCATCGAGGCCAGCAAGGGATCCCGGTCCGCCTCGGCCAGCCGGCCGGCGGCGATCTCGGCCTGCAGCAGGATCTTGATGTTGACCTCGTGGTCGGAGGTGTCCACACCGGCCGAGTTGTCGATGAAGTCGGTGTTGATCTTGCCGTACTCGCCGGTGGCGGGGTTCTTCGTCGACGCGTACTCGATCCGGCCGAGTTGGGTCAGGCCGAGGTTGCCGCCCTCCCCGACGCAGCGGGCCCGCAGTTCGGCGCCGTTCACCCGCAGCCCGTCATTGGCCTTGTCGCCGACCTGGGCGTTGGTCTCCGTGGACGCCTTCACGTAGGTGCCGATGCCGCCGTTCCAGAGCAGGTCGACCGGCGCCCGCAGGCAGGCACTGATCAACTCGCTCGGCGTCAGGTGCTCGGTCTTGCCCTTGAGCCCGAGGGCCGTCCTGATCTCCGGCGTGATCGGGATCGACTTCATGGTGCGCGGGAAGATGCCGCCGCCGGCGGAGATCAGCGACGCGTCGTAGTCCGCCCAACTTGATCTTGGCAGCCGGAACAGCCGTTCCCGCTCGGCGAAGCTGGTCGCCGGATCCGGGTTCGGGTCGAGGAAGACGTGCCGGTGGTCGAAGGCCGCAATCAGCTTGATGTGCCGGCTGAGCAGCATGCCGTTGCCGAACACGTCGCCGCTCATGTCGCCGATGCCGACCACCGTGAAGTCCTCGGCCTGGCAGTCGACGCCCAGCTCGCGGAAGTGCCGCCGGACCGACTCCCAGGCGCCGCGGGCGGTGATGCCCATTGTCTTGTGGTCGTAGCCGGCCGAGCCGCCGGAGGCGAACGCGTCGCCGAGCCAGAAACCGCGGTCGACCGAGATCGCGTTGGCCACGTCGGAGAACGTCGCGGTGCCCTTGTCCGCCGCGACGACCAGATAGGGATCGTCGCCGTCGTACCTGATCACATCGCGCGGCGGCACCACCGCGCCGTCGACGATGTTGTCGGTGACGTCGAGCAGGCTGGAGATGAACAGCCGGTAGCAGGCGGTGCCCTCGGCCAGCCAGGCGTCCCGGTCCGACGGATCGGGCAGCCGCTTGCAGACGAAGCCGCCCTTGGCGCCGACCGGGACGATCACCGTGTTCTTCACCATTTGGGCCTTCACCAGACCAAGGATCTCGGTCCGGAAGTCCTCGGAGCGGTCCGACCAGCGCAGCCCACCGCGCGCGACCGCGCCGAACCGGAGATGGACACCTTCCAGTCGCGGCGAGTAGACGAAGATCTCGTACGCGGGCCGCGGCTCGGGAAGATCATCGATCTTGCGCGGCAGCACCTTGAACGCCAGCGCGTCCCGGTTCGGCTGGAACGCGTTGGTTCTGATCATGGCGCCGATCACGGCGAGGTAGGACCGGACGATCCGATCATGATCAAGACTGGCGACGTCGTTCAGTGCCGCGGTGAGCTGCTCGGTCTGCTCGGCCACCCGGGTCGTCCGTGCCTTCTGATCATCGTGCTCGCCGTCGGCGACCGGTTGGAACTTGGCCTCGAACAGGCGGCTCAGCCCGCGGGCCAGATCGACGTTCACCGCCAGCGCCCGGGCGATGTAGGTCTGGCTGTACGGCGAGCCGGCCTGCCGCAGGTAGCGGCCGATCGCCCGCAGGATGGTCACCTGCTGCCAGGTCAGCCCGGCCCCCATCACGAGGGCGTTGTAGTCGTCGTGCTCGCTCTCGCCGAGGTAGGAGGCGGCGAAGGCGTCGGTGAACCGGTGCCGGGCATCCCGGGACCACCGGACCCGGCCCTCCCGGCCGCCCGGGATGGTCAGCCCGAAGTCGTAGATGAAGGCTCGTTGATCACCGGCCAACTGCAGCTCGAACGGCCGCTCGTCCACGACATCGACGCCGAGCACGGACAGGTGCGGCAGCACCTTGGTCAGCGACAGCGGTTCCAGCCGGAAGATCTTGAGCCGCAGGTCGGCCGGGTCGTCCTCGTTGTCGGGTGCGTACACCACCATCGACATCCCGATCGACGGATCGATGCCGTTCAGCGCATCCAGGTCCATGATCGCCTGGCGCGGCTGGTACTCCTCCTTGTAGCCCTCCGGCAGCGCACCGACCAGCGTGGACAACGCCGGCTGGCCCTGGCCGCCGACCAGCAGGTCGGCGAACTCGTCGTTCCATGATCGCGTCGCGGCGGTGAGCTCACGTTCCAGCGACCGGACGTCGATCTCGCCGACGGTGGTGCCGACCCGCATCCGCATCACGAAGTGCAGCCGGGCCAGCACGGATTCGCTGACCCGGGCCGTGTAGTCGATCGAGTCGCCGTCGAACGTGTGCAGCAGGGTCTGCTGCATCCGGCTCCGGACCGCCGTGGTGTAGCGGTCCCGGGGCAGGTAGACCAGGAAGGAAACGTAACGACCGTAGGGATCCCGGCGGACGAACAGCCGCACCTGGCGCCGTTCCTTGAGGTGCGCGACCTTCTCGACGGTCTGGTAGAGCTCGGCGATCGAGGACTGGAACAGCTCGTCCCTGGGGTAGGAGTCGAGCACGTCCATGATCGCCTTGCCGCCGTGGCTGTCCGGGTGGTAGCCGGACCGGCGCAGGATCTCCTTGGCCTTCTGGCGCAGCACCGGGACCCGGGTCACCGCCTCCGAGTACGCGGTCGAGGGGAACAGCCCGAGGAAGCGGCGCTCGCCGGTGACCGTACCGTCGTCGGCGAACGTGCGGATGCCGATGTAGTCGAGGTAGGCCGGCCGATGCACCCGGGAACGATGATCATCCTTGGTGATCACCATCAGCACCGGGCGGCCGCGGCCGGCCAGCGGCAGCGCATGGAACGTGTCCGGCGCATCGGTGTCGGCGCGCAGGATGCCGAGCCCGGTGGCCGGGACCGGCTTGTAGGTCGGTTGATCACCGGGGACGTAGGTGTATTCGCGGTAGCCCAGGAAGGAGAACTGGCCGTCGTTGAGCCACTGCAGCAGTTCCCGGGCGCGGGCCGCCTCCGGCTGCTCGTCGGCGTCCATCTCGTTCAGCATCCCGATCGTCTCGGTCGACCGCTGCACCATCTTGCGCCAGTCGGCGACGGCCTCGTCGACCAGCCGGAGCACTTCGTGCAGCCCCTCGACGAGGCGTTCGGCCGGGTCGCCGTCCTGCCCGGCCGGGGCCGGCGGCAGGACCTCCAGATGCATCCAGGACTCGGCGATCACGCTCGGGTCCCGTTGCGCCTCGGAGTCGCGGACGATGTCGATCAAGTGGCCGGCCAGGGTGCGCCGGACGGTGAACTGCGGGTGGAACACCTCGCGGATGCTCCAGCCCTGCCGGAGCACCTCCATGGTCACCGAGTCGACCAGGAACGGCCGGTCGTCGGTGACGATCTGGACGACGGTCGTGCCGCCGGTGGTCCAGCCACCCTGCTCGGGCGCCAGCGAGTCGGCCTCGTTCGGGGAGCGGACGGTGATCACCGCGCGCGACGGCGGCCGGTCGGTGGCGAGCCGGAAGTGGCTGACCACGAGGCCGAGCAGATCCTCGGTGCTCCGCTCGTCGATGTCGACCGCGTCGACGTGCCGGAAGTAGTGGGTCAGGAATCCTCGGACGGCTTCGGCATCGTGGCCGAACTTCGCCCCGATCGTCGCCCCCCGCTCGGCCAGTCGAGCGATCTTCGCCGCCTTCTCCCGCTCGAGCTCGACCTCGAATGTTGTCACCGCACCGCCCTTGTTCACCTGTTCGTCGTACCACCCTCAACGGTGGTCTTACTCCGACTGTAATCCTCCCCCACCGCTTTCGCCGACCCGTCACATCTGCGGCCGGATCGGGAGGGCGTGTCGCTGCACTCGGCTCCGAATCCGCGACCGCTCCACGCAGTCGCGACCGTTGCAACGGTCGCGAGCGGGAACAACGGTCGCGGCTGCGGGAAGGGGACGGCGCGCGCGGTGTGGGCGACGGTGTCAGAGGAGGCCGGCGAGCTCGGTGAGGCAGGCGTGGGCGGCGGAGGTCGAGTAGCCGTCCCACCAATTCAGGGCGTTCACCTGGTGGGCGCGGCCGGCCTTGACGGCGGGCAGCCGGCGCCAGAGCGGTCCCTCGGTGACCTCGGCGAACAGCTCGCCGGACTCCTGGGCGAAGCCGCCACCGCCGCTGAAGTAGAGGATCGTGTCGGCGTCGGCCAGCACCGGTACGGTCTCGCGGGTCAGCGAGATGTACGTGGCGTCGGCCTCCTTCGGCTCGTTGGAGGCGGGCCGCCGGACGCCGAGCTGGGCGAGCAGGTCGGACGGGAAGATCACGCCGGTGAGGATCCGTACCTCGTCGGCGGTGAACCGGACCAGCGCGACCGACCGCTGCTTCAGCGACTCGGTGTGCTGCTCGGCGAAGTCCTTCGCCGCCGCGTCGAACTCGGCCAGCCGCCGCTCCAGCTCCGGCCGCGCACCGAGCAGGTCGGCCACGGTGAGGGCGGTGTCGCGCCAGCGGACCCGGTCCGCCGTGTTCAGGTACGCGACGGTCGGCGCGATCTTGGTCAGCTGCGGGTAGAGCTCCTCGACCCGGCTCCGGCTGCCGATGATCAGATCGGGCGCGAGGGCGGTGAGCCGTTCCAGGTCGATCTCGTTGAAGCCGAGCGGCTGGAAGCCCCCGGGCGGCTTCGGCAGGTAGTCCGAAATGGCGGTCTCGCCGGCCAGCGTCTCGGCGGCGATCAGCGGCGCGCCGGCCTCGAGCGAGGTCTGCAGCCCGGCACCGGCGTCCAGCGCGATCACCCGCTGCGGCCGGACCGGTATCTCGGCGGTGCCCAGCGGGTGTTCCACGGTACGAGTTCCGCTCGCGTCGGCCGCCTCACCACCCGGCGTCGCGCAGCCGGCCATCGCGGCGAGTCCGGCCAGTCCGGTCATGCCGAGCGCGGCCCGGCGGGTGAGCACCATGACCGGAAGGCTACCAAGGCTTGCCTTACCTGGAACCATCGGCCTGGTGTCGTGACCACCGCTCGCCGGTCGTGAAAGACTCCCGGTCATGGAGATCTCTGCCCGGGTCGAATTCACGGCCGACCCCGACCGCGTGTTCACCATGGTCACCGATCAGCGCTACCTCGAGCGGGTCTGCCAGGCCAGTCACGCGGAGGAGTACTCGGCCTCCGTGGACGGCATGACCACGAACACCAGCCGGACCCTGCCGGCCCCCGAGATCGCGGCCCGGTTCACCGGCCCGACGCTGACCGTCAAGGAACAGATCGAGTGGGGCGAGGCGGGGCCGGACGGCTCCCGTACCGCCAAGGTCACGCTCACCGTGCCGGGTCAGCCGGTCGAGATGAACGGCCGGCTCGCCCTCACCGCCGGCGGTCCCGGAACGGTGATCGAGCTGACCGGCGAGCTGAAGGTCTCGATCCCCTTGCTGGGCAGGAAACTGGAGCAAGCCGCGGCACCCGCCGTGCTGGCCGGCTTCGACGTCCAGCAGAAGGTCGGCACCGACTGGCTGGCCGCCACCGCCTGACTCAGTTCCGGCGGAGCAGGACGACGGTGTCGTCCAGCGTCGCCGGCCGGCCCTGCGGGTCGGTCACCGCACGCTGCCGGGTCTCGGAGAGCTCGACGGTCCACCTGCCGGGCTCGAGCCGGAGGTCGGCGATCTCCTCGGCCGGGCTGCGGAACCGGTAGTCGGCGTGATCCTGGTGGTCGGCCCAGGACGGTGCCCCGGCGTGCGAGATGATCACCAGCCGGCCGCCCGGTCCGACCAGAGCTGCGGCGCGGCGCAGCGCCCCGGCCCGGTCCGGCTCCACCGGCGAGTGGAAGAAGGATGCCGTCACGAGATCGTACGGACCCTCGCCGGTCCAGGACCTGAGATCGGCCACCACCCAGTCGATCCGGTCGGCGACCCCGGCTCCGGTCGCGCCGGCCCGAGCCCGGTCGATCGCGATCGACGACACGTCGACCCCGGTCACCTGCCAGCCCTGGCCGGCCAGCCAGATCGCGTCGCCGCCCTCGCCGCAGCCGAGGTCGAGGGCACGCCCGGCGGTCAGCCCGGACACCACCTCGACCAGGGTCTGGTTGGGCCGGCCGGACCAGACCCGTTCCGTTGCTCCGTAGTGGGCTTCCCAGTGCGCGGCCAGGTCCGCCGCGTTCGTCGTCTCCATGTCGACCAGCGTCACTCGGACTGGCTGATCAGGCAAGTCTGGTTGCCGTAACGGCAAAAGTAGTCAGAGGTCGGCGACGAGTTCGTCCAGCGCCCGCCGACTGTCCGGCGCCTCGTCGCTGTCGCGAATGGCCCCCGCGACCCCCGACAGCGCCTTCCAGAGCGCCCAGCCCCGACCGCGCTCCCAGGTCGCGTCATCCACCCCGAGCCGGTCCCGGAAGACCGCCCGGCCGGACGCGTCGAGCAGGGTCCAGGCGATGGCCAGGTCACAGGCCGGGTCGCCGACGCCGCAGGTGCCGAAGTCGATCACCGCGCCGAGGCGACCGTCGCGCAACAGCAGGTTGCCGGCGGCGATGTCGCCGTGGAACCAGACCGGCCGGCCGTCCCACTCGGCGGCCAGCGCGGCCTTCCAGATCGCCCGGGCCGGCTCGGCGAGTTCGTCGGGCAGGACGGGCAGATCGCCGTCCACCATCGCCGAGAACGTCGTCAGCGGCCCGCCGCGAAACCAGTTGTGCAGTCCCGGGCCGGGCCCGTCGGCCGGATCGACCGCTTGCAGCGCTGCGAGGAAGCCGGCCAACTCGGCGCCGAACGCGGTCAGGTCGTCGATCCGGCCGCGCTCGGCCGGCGTACCGGGCAGCCAGCGATACACCGACCAGGGGTGCGGATAGCCCGCGTCGGGCTCGCCCAGTGCAACCGGTTCCGGGATCGGCAGCGGGAGCCGGGGCCGCAGGATCGGCAGCCAGTGGTGCTCCTTGACCACGGCCAGCGCGTACGGTTCCGCGCTCGGCAGCCGCACCGAGAGGTCGTCGCCGAGGTGGAAGGTCCGGTTGTCCCAACCCTCCTCGGCCACCCGGCGAATCGGCAGGTCCGACCACTGCGGGAACTGGCGGTCGATCAGCCGGCGGACCACGTCGTCGCCGATCGGCGGCCGCTCGGGCACCGGTCCGAGATCGAAGCCGCTGTCGTCGCCGGATTCCTGGGTGTGGGGCACGTCGTGATCGTGCCAGCCGAGAGACCGGCCGGGCAACGCCATTTCGTTCATCGATGATCATCTTGCCCTCTGGTGCAACCGCTGCTATTAATAGACCGACGGTCGGTTTATTGGAAAGGACCCGAGAGCGATGGCACGGATCCGCGACGACGAGGCGTTCCGGCGCAAGCGGGACGCGATCCTGGACGTGGCCGACCGGCTCATGATCATCAAGGGGTACGAGAGCCTGGCGATCACCGACCTGATGACGGAGGCAGGGATCTCCAAGGGCGCGCTCTACCACTACTTCACCTCGAAGCGGGCCGTCCTGGCTGCCCTGCTCGACCGCCGGCTGGACCGTTGGGAGGCCGCTCTGGCCCCGCTCGCCAACGGCGCGGAGCCGGCCGCCGAGCGGCTCCGCACGGTGCTCCGCGCCCTGGCCATGATCAAGGCCGAGGATCGCAGCTTCTTGATCAGCGTGCTGCGCGGGCTGTACCGCGAGGACAACGCGATCGTCCAGACCACCGCCCGGGCCGGCATGGCGGACCGGCTGCTCCCGCTGCTGTCCATGATCATCAACGACGGCCGTGCGGACGGGAGCTTCGCCGTGACAGCTCCTGAGCCGACCGCCCGGGTGGTGATCTCGCTGCTCCAGGAGTGCTCGGACCGGATCGCCCGGCTGTTGATCGACATCGCCGACGGCCGCGGCTCGGCGCGCGCGATCGAGGCCCAGGCCGCCGCCTATGTCGAGGCCTTGCACCGGATCCTCGGCGCGCCGCCCGGCACCCTGGACTTCGTCGAGCCGGCCGACCTGCGCCGCTGGATCCGAGCCGCCCGGACCGCGCGGAGCGCCGCAGCCGACACGTCCCCTGAGGCTGTCGAAGGGCAGGCCACGATCGGGCTTGGCACCTCGACAGGCTCAGTGCGCGTCCGACACCAGCCCGCTAGCGATCCGAACCGGCCGGCGCCGTCTCCGGAGCCGGCTCGGGCAACTCGACCCGCGGCCCGCCGGCCAGCGGGCTCGGGTCGAAGTAGCGGATCCGGTACTCCCGCTCGGCGAACCGCCAGCCGTCCGCAGTCCGCCGGTAGCGGTCGTGGAACGTCCCGTAGTTGACCATCGAGCGGCCGTCCCGGAACCGGCCGAGCTCGAAGGTCGGCACCCGGCCGGTGGCGGTGTCGCCGGCCAGCTCGATCGGGCCCTGATGGGTGTCCTGGACGAAGAACTCCCAGACCGCGGCCAGTTGCAACTGCCCGGCCCGGAGCTGGTCCCGGCCCAGGTACTCGATGCCGCCGTCCGGGATCCGGTAGACCCCGTCCTCGGTGAACAGCGCGATCAGCCGGTCATGATCGCGTTCCGTCGCAGCATCGGTGTAGTCGACGCGCAGCGCCTCGATCGCCAGCCGGTCGGCCAGTTCCTCCAGGTTGGTCATGATCATTTCTCCTTCGCTCGATGGTCGGTCTGCCGGTCCGACGACGTACCGGAGCGAAATGTCTGTGAGCGGCCCCGGTCACATCCGGGCCGAGCGATTCGTCGATCGGTTGAGAGGACGGAGGTCGGTACGTGAACGACGGTGCTGCGGACGCGGAGTTGGACGCCCTGCTCGGCGGGCGGCGGCAGTTGATCAACATCGCCTACCGGTTGCTCGGGTCGCTGGCCGACGCCGAGGACGCGGTGCAGGACGCGATCGCCCGCTGGTACGCGCTTCCGGCCGCAGAACGGGGCCGAATCGAGAAGCCGGCCGCCTGGCTGAGCACGGTGACCAGCCGGATCTGCCTCGACCAGCTCCGCTCCGCCCGGGTCCGCCGGGAACGCTACGTCGGCCAGTGGCTGCCCGAGCCGCTGCCCGAACCGGCCGAGTGGACCGACCGGGGACCGAACGCCACCGCCGATCCCGCCGACCGGATCACGCTGGACGAGTCGGTCAGCATGGCGTTCCTGGTCGTGCTGGACGCGTTGTCACCGGCGGAGCGGGTCGCGTTCGTGCTGCACGACGTGTTCCGGTTCAGCTTCGCCGATGTGGCCGAGGTGACCGGCCGTACGCCAGGAGCGTGCCGACAACTCGCCTCGACCGCCCGGCGCCGGGTCGCCGACGCTCGGTCCGCGGCCGCGCCGACCGCGCAGCAGGCCCGGGTCGTCCGGAAGTTCCGGCAGGCCTGGCAGGCGCAGGATCTGTCCGCGCTCGTCGGGCTGCTGGACCCGGACGCGATCAGCACCGGCGACGGCGGCGGAGTCGTACCGGCGCTGCCCGATCCGTTGCACGGTGCCGTACCGATCGCCCGCCTCTACCGGAACCTGGTCCGCTACGCGAACGGCACCACGATCCTGGAGCGCACCGTCAACGGCCGGCCCGGCCTGGTCGCCGAACTGGACGGCGTCGTCGCGACCGTCTTCTCGTTCCAGGTCGTCGAGGACCGGGTCACCCGGATCTGGGCGGTCCGCAACCCGCACAAGCTCCGAGCCTGGTTGGCCTAGCGAAACCTCACTGGGAGGCAGGGGTCGAACGCGGGGAGGTCCGGCGGCGCGGGCCGGAGAGCTTCTCGAACGAGTCTTCGCCATGGACGGCGAGCTCGGCGAGCGCGGCCTTCCGATCGCCGGACTCCACCAGCTCGAACAGGGTCCGATGCCGGGCCACGTGCTGCTCCAGGTCCTCGTAATAGGTCTCCCGGGCGATCAGGTTCCGGGCCATGCAGAGCAGCACCTGCTGATGCACCGACTCGTAGGTCGCGGAGAGCCGGCGGTGATCGGCGATGCCGACCAGGGCCGAGTGGAAGGCGTAGCCGGCCTGCACGAGCGCGCCGCGGTCCTCTTCCCGCGCACACCGCCCCATCTCCTCCAACGCCGCCCGCGGCCGGTCCAGCAGCTCCGGCCGGGCCACCGGGATGCCGAGTTCGAAGGCCATCCGCTCCAGCGCACCGCGCAGGGTGAGGATCTCGAACACGTCGCGATCCGTCAGCGTCGTCACCGTCGCGCCGCGCCGCGGCAGGGTGGTGATCAGCCCCTCGTTCTCCAGGATCCGCAGCGCCTCCCGCAGGGGCGGCCGGGAGATGGCCAGCCGTTCGGTCAGCCGTTCCTCGCGCAGCCGCTCCCCCGGCTCGAACTCGCCCGCCAGGATCGACTTCCGAATCGCATCGGCCGCCAGCCGGACCAGGCTCGGCGGGTTCAGCCGATCGTCGGTAGGTCCGGTCGCGCCGGTCGCCGTCATGGATGCTCCTTCCGGCCCGCGGGTGGCTGCCGCCACAGTGTGCCACAGGCCCGCTGAGATGTATTCAGACTTTTGTAGACAATAGTCCATCTGTGTCGCATACTCGGTGATCAAGTGCTCAGGGCTGAGGGGACCACGATGACGGACGATGCCGCCGCGATCGCGCTCGTTGGGCTGGGCAACCTCGGGTTGCCGATGGCGAACCGGCTCCGCGAGCGAGGGCACGACGTCGTCGGCGTCGATGTCGATCCGGATCGCCGCGCGGCCTTCGCAGCCGGCGGCGGCATCGCGACCACGCTCGACGAGTCGTCGCCGCGGCCGGTCCTCTGTCTGGTGGTGCCGGACGACAAGGCGGTCACCGCGCTGACCGAGCCCGACCGGTTGGCCCGACTGGTCCGGCCCGGCGGCCTGATCCTGATGCACAGTACGGTCTCGCCGGCGCTCGCCGGACGACTCGGAGCCGACTGCCGGTCCGCCGGCTACGGCTTCGTCGACGCCCCGGTCAGCGGCGGTGCCGAGCGTGCCGCCGAAGGTTCGCTGACGATCATGGTCGGGGCCGACGCCGATGATCATGACCGGGCCGAGCCGCTGCTCCGCGACCTGGGATCCGACGTCGTCCACCTCGGCGCGCCGGGAGCCGGATCGGCGGCCAAGCTGGCCAACCAGTTGATGCTCTTCGCCACCCTCGCCGGCGCGTATGAGGCGATGGAACTGGCCCGCGGCTTCGGGCTGACCGAGGAGGCGGTGCTGCGTGTGGTCGGCACCGGCACCGCCCGCTCCTGGGTCACCGACCAATGGGGCTTCTTCGACGGGTTGACGCGCGACTACGACGCCGCCGGGGTGGCGGATGATCACCGGCCGTGGGCCAAGGATCCGGCCCAGGCCGTCCAGGCGGCCCGGGAGCTCGGGCTGGACGCCCCGTTCGCGGCCATGATCACCGACCGGCTGCCGGGGCTCATTCGCCGCCACGCCGACCGGATCGGCGAGCCATGACGACGATCGCCACGGTTCCCCGGCGGCGCCGGCTCCGGCCAGCGGTGACCGAGGCCCTGGCCGGCTACCTGTTTCTGCTGCCGTGGCTGGTCGGGCTCACCGTGCTGACCGGCGGCCCGATCCTCTATTCGCTCTACCTCTCCTTCACCGACTACGACCTGCTGACTCCGCCGAGCTGGACCGGGGTGGACAACTTCCAGGCGATGGCAGCCGACCCGCGCTACTGGAACTCGGTCCGGGTCACGTTGACGTACGTGGTGATCTTCGTCCCGCTGCTGCAGATCTTCTCGATGCTCCTGGCGCTGCTGCTGAACCGGCGGATGCGGTTCAGCAGCGGCTACCGGTCGCTGTTCTACCTGCCGTCGCTGATGGGCGCCAGCGTCGCCGTCGCCGCCGTGTGGCGGCAGGTGTTCGGCGAGGCCGGCCTGGTCAACAGTGCGCTGGCGGCGATCGGGATCCGCGATGTCGGCAGCTGGGTCGGCGATCCCGGCCGGGCGCTGGGCACGATCATCACCCTCAGCCTGTGGGCGTTCGGCTCGACCATGATCATCTATCTGGCCGGGCTGCGCCAGATCCCCGGCGAACTGCTGGAGGCGGCCGAGGTCGACGGCGCCGGCCGGGTGCGGCGATTCTTCTCCGTCACCGTGCCCCTGATGACGCCCTTGATCTTCTTCAACCTGTTGATGGGCACGATCAACGCGTTCCAGTCCTTCACCGGCGCCTTCGTGATCAGCGGCGGCGGGGGCGGACCGGTCGATTCCACCCTGTTCTACACGCTCTATCTGTATGAGAAGGGCTTCCGGCAGCTACAGATGGGCTACGCGTCCGCGATGGCCTGGGTACTGCTGGCCGTGCTGGCCGTGATCACCGGAATCCTGTTCCTCACCTCCCGCCGGTGGGTGTTCTACGGGGAGGAGTCCTGATGGCCGTGCTCACCCGGGCCGCGCCCCCGGCCGGCGGCCGGATCGGGCGACTGATGGTGCGCCCGGCCCCGAAGAGCCGCCTGGTCGCCGCCGTCGTCCGGCACTGTCTGATCATCTGTGCCCTGGTGATCATGCTCTATCCGCTGATCTGGATGGTGGCCGCGTCGTTCCGGCCGGGCAACGAGACCTTCGACGGACTGGGGCTGCTGTCGGAGCGCTACACGCTGCAGAACTACATCGATGGCTGGTCGTCCGGTGCGATCAACTTCTCGATCTACTTCTTCAACTCCACGGCGATCACCGTGCTGTCCATCGCCGGCAATCTGTTCGCCTGCTCGCTCACCGCCTACGCGTTCGCCCGGCTCCGGTTCCCGCTGAAGCGACTGTTGTTCGCGATCATGATCGGCACCATGTTGCTGCCCGCGCACGTCACCCTGGTGCCGAAGTATGTCCTGTTCAACGAGCTGGCCTGGATCAACACCTACCTGCCGCTGGTGGTGCCGAACTGGCTCGGCACCGAGGCGTTCTACATCTTCTTGATGGTGCAGTTCATCCGCACCCTGCCGCGGTCGCTGGACGAGTCGGCCCGGATCGACGGCTGCGGCCACCTCGGGATCTTCCTCCGGATCATCCTGCCGCTGGCACTGCCGGCGATCGGCACCACGGCGATGTTCACCTTCATCGCCAGCTGGAACGAACTCCTCGGCCCGCTGCTCTATCTGCCCGACGCGAGCATGTGGACCGTACCACTCGGCCTGAACTCGTTCCTGGACCAGACCGGGCAGAGCCTGTACGGGACCTTGTTCGCCATGTCGACGCTCTCGCTCGCCCCGATCGTCGGCTTCTTCATCGCCTCCCAGCGCCTGCTGGTCGAAGGCATCGCGACCACCGGCTTCAAATGAGCCGAGGACGGAGTTGATCATGAAACCGAGATGGCGCCGATGGCTGGCCGGCACGTTGTTGATCACACTCGGCGCGACCGGGTGCGGCATCGGCGACAGGGTCGGCGGCGACCAGCCGCCCGCGACCTCCGACGGCAAGGGAGAGATCGCCGGCAACCTCACCGTCGCCTGGTGGGGCGGCGATTCCCGGAACAAGAAGACCAACGCCGTGATCGACCTGTTCGAGGCGCAGCACGCCGGCGTCAGCACCGAACGGCAGTCGGCCGACTACGGCAACTACTTCGACCGGCTCAACGTCCAGGCCAGCAGCGGCTCCCTGCCCTGCGCGGTGCAGATGCAGGGACGGCAGTTGAACGACTACACCAAACGCAAGGTGCTGCTGCCGCTGGACGAGATGGTCGCCGCCGGCACCATCGACACCAGCGAGATCCCGCCCGCCGTCCTCGAGGCCGGCAAGGGCACCGACGGCAAGCTCTACTTCATCCCGTACGGCGCCGCCTACGACGCGATCGCCATCAACACCACGATCGCCGAGCGGGCCGGCCTCGATCCGCTGCCCGAGCGCTACACCTGGCCCGAGTTCCTCGACTACGCCCGCTTGGCCAAGGCTGCCGTCGACCAGGACACGTACGTCCTGGGGGACCTGGGTGGCACGATCAACGCCTTCAACGCCTGGACTCTCGGCCAGGGCCTCGAGCTGTTCAACGCCGAGGGCAAGATCGGCATCACCAAGGAGCAGCTGACCGAGTACTGGACGATGTGGAAGCAACTGCTCGACGAGGGCGTCACCATTCCCCCGCAGGTCGCCGCCGAGGAGCCGGTCGGCTCGGACCAGGGCTACGTCGCGACCGGGAAGTTGATGATCAACGGTATCCCGGGCAATGCGCTGTTCAACGCCCAGCAGACGTTGACCGGACACGACGCCGGTGAGCTGATGACGTACCGCTATCCCGACGGGTCCGCCGGGATGGGCAACGCGGTGATCCCATCCGGGTTCGGGATCGCGGCGAACTGCGCCAACGTGCCCACGGCCGCGGCCTTCATCGATTTCTTCACCAACGATGCCGAGGCCGGCAAGTCGTTCGCCTCCGACAACGGCGCCGCGACCAACCAGCAGGTGCTCGAGGCGCAGCTGAACGACCCCGAACTGCCGGAGCTGAAGAAGCATGAACTCGAGCTGTATCAGCAGATCGTCGCCGACGAACCGCCGTACATCGTCTATCCGCCCGGCTACAACGCCACCTTCCAGCAGTCGTTCGAGCGGAACTGGGACGAGATCGCGTTCGGCCGGCTGACCATTCAGCAGGCGGTGGACGCCTTCTTCACCGAGACCAACGCCACCCTCGGCTGATCAGCGTCACGCGACCTAGGAGATCATGATCATGGACGACCCGACGTCGGCCGAGCCGTCCGGTGCACTCGCCGGGCTGCGGGTGCTCGACCTGACCCAGGTGATGTCCGGCCCGTACTGCACGATGATCCTGGCCGACCTCGGCGCGGACGTGATCAAGGTCGAGAGCCCGAACGGCGGTGATCAGACCCGCCGCTCCTGGGGGGTCGCGGTCAAGGGCACCGACAGCCGGGCCTTCCTCGCCCTGAACCGCAACAAGCGCAGCGTGACCCTCGACCTGAAGTCGGCCGGCGGCCTGAGCCGGTTCCGCCGGCTCGCCGCGACCGCCGACATCGTGATCGAGAACTTCCGGCCGGGGGTCACGAAGCGGCTGGGGATCGACTATCCCGAGCTCAGCCGTGATCACCCTGAGTTGATCTACGCCAGCATCTCGGGCTTCGGCCAGACCGGGCCGTACGCGAGCCGGCCCGGCTACGACCTGATCGTTCAGGCGATGACCGGCGTGATGAGCATCACCGGCGAGCCGGGCGGCGAACCGGTGAAGAGCGGCCTGCCGATCGCCGACCTGGGTGCCGGTCTGTTCGCGGCGGTCGGCGTGCTCGCCGCCGTCAACGACCGGCACCGGACCGGCCGGGGGCAATATCTGGAGACCTCGCTGTACGAGGCCGCGCTCGCCATGTCGGTCTGGGAGTCGACCGAGTTCTGGGCCACCGGTGAGGCGCCGGCCGCCCTCGGCTCGGCGAATCGGATGTCGGCGCCCTATCAGGCGCTGCCGACCTCGGACGGGTACGTCACGATCGGGGCCAACAACGAGAAGCTCTGGGCCGGGCTCTGCCGGGTCATCGACCGGACCGATCTGATCACCGATCCGCGGTTCTCCGACAACACCCGGCGGATGACCCACCGGGCCGAGCTGATCGAGATCCTGGCCGAACGGTTCCGGACCCGGTCCACCGAGGTCTGGGTCGATGCCCTGCTCGCGGCCGGGGTCCCGGCCGGCCCGATCCGGAACTACTCCGATGTGCTCGACCATGATCAACATGTCCGGGCACGCGGCATGATCAGCACGGTGGACCATCCGGTCGAGGGCCCGATCCGGGTGCTCGGGACACCGCTGAAGCTGGCCCGCACCCCGGCCGGGGTCTGGCGCCCGCCACCGTTGCTGGGCGAGCACAACGCCGAACTGCTGGACGAGTCGCCGGCCGACTCGGAGCGGGCCGGATGAAGGGGCGAGTCTGGCTGGAGCGATCCGGTCCGGTGGGCACGATCCGGCTCAGCCACCCGGGCCGGCGGAATGCCCTCACCCTGGCGATGTACGACGAGTTGGCGGCCTGCTGCGCCGAGGTGGCCGGCTCGGCCGAGCTCCGGGTGGTGATCATCAGAGGGGTCGACGGCGCGTTCGCGGCGGGCACCGACATCGGCGAGTTCACCGGTTTCACCGGCGCCGACGACGGCGTCGGGTACGAGCGCCGGACCGGCGACGTGCTGCGGCGGCTGGCCGCGATCGACGTGCCGGTGATCGCCGCGGTCGACGGGCCGGCGGTCGGCGGCGGGCTGGCGATCGCGGCCTCGGCCGATCTGATCATCGCCAGCGACCGGTCCCGGTTCGGGGTGCCGATCGCCCGGACGCTGGGCAACTGTGTGCCGGCCGCCGTGCTGGCCCGGCTGCGGGAGCGGCTCGGCGCCGGTCCGGCGCTGGCCCTGTTGATCACGGCCGACCTGATCACCGCCGACCGCGCCCACCAGCTGGGCCTGGTGCACCAGGTGCTGCCGGCGGCCGACTTCGACGCCGGGATCGACCGGCTGGCGGAGCGGGTCGCGGCGAGCGCACCGCTGAGCCTCGCCGCGATCAAGACCCTGGATCGCCGGCTGGCCGCGGCTGCGTCCGCGAACCCGATGCCGGTTGACGACGAGGACCTGATCCGGGCCTGTTACGGCAGCCGGGATTTCGCCGAGGGCGTCCGCGCCTTCCTCGACCACCGCACCCCGGTCTGGGAGGGCCGCTGACCATGATCATCGACGCGCATCAGCACTTCTGGCGGCTGGGCGAGGCTGAACAGCCCTGGCGGCGGGACGATCATCACCGGATCGCCCGGGACTACCTGCCCAACGACCTGATCACCGCGGCCGCCGGCACGCCGGTGACCGGCACCGTCCTGGTCGAGTCGGTGGACGGCCCGGCGGAGAACGACCGGCTCGCCGTCTTCGCCGAGCAGCCGCCGGTCGTCGGCGTGGTCGGCTGGCTGCCGTTGGCCGATCCCGCCGCCGCGCGGCGTGAGTTGGACCGGATGGCCGTCCCCACCCTGTCCGGGGTGCGCTGCCTGATCGGCGCCGCGCCGATCGCGTGGACCCGCGATCCCGAGGTCCGGGCGCTGTTCGCCGAGCTGGCCGGCCGCGGCCTCGCCTGGGACGTGGTGCCGGTGACGGCCGAGCAGGCGGCGGCGGTGATCGACCTCGCCGTGGCCGTACCCGAGCTCAAGATCGTTCTCGATCATCTCGCCCGGCC
This sequence comes from Microlunatus parietis, assembly GCF_013407955.1. GTDB lineage: Bacteria > Actinomycetota > Actinomycetes > Propionibacteriales > Propionibacteriaceae > Microlunatus > Microlunatus parietis. The sequence goes on from NZ_JACCBU010000001.1 coordinate 1,109,991, forward strand.
GCCGATCGAGACCGCCGGCTGGCAGCCCTGGGCCGATCAGGTGGCCCGGCTCGCCGACCTTCCGTCCGTCGCGATCAAGCTGTCGATCGGCCTGGATGTCCTGTCCGCCTGGGAATCCTGGCAGGCCGACGCACTGCCCCGCTACGTCGAGTGGGCGATCCGGCGGTTCGGTCCGGAGCGGTGCATGCTCGCTTCGAACTGGCCCGTGGTCGAGCTGCGAGCCCCGTACGCCCGGGCCTGGCACGACGTGGGCGCCGTCGCCGCCGCCGTCTGCGACGCCCCCGGTCTGGCCGAGATCAGCGGCGGCACCGCCCGCCGGTGGTACGGCCTGCCCGATCATCCCCCCAGCCGAGGAAACCCAACCCCCGAAGGAGATCCACTGATCATGACCACACGTACTGACTCGACGAGGGCCGACTCGACCGCGACCTATCCGACCAAGGCCGACCCGGATCGGCTCGGCACCCTGTACCGCTATCTGCGGGTGGTCGATGTCGTCGACGCGCTGGACGGCATCGGCTACTTCAACATCGGCCTGGTCTCGCCCGAGCTGCGCCCGATCTGGTCCGGGATGCGGTTCTTCGGCGAGGCGGCGACGATCCGCGCCGTACCGTCGAACAAGCCGATGTGGAAGCTGGACACCACCGAGGACATCGTTGCCGCGCACGGCCGCTGGTTCGCCAAGTATCCGCAGGCCAAGCTGCCCACCGACCTCGCGCCCGGCCACGTGGTCGTGATGGACTCCGGCGGCGGCCCCGAAACCGGCTACTGGGGCTCGGAAAACTCGATGGGCGCCATCCTCGGCGGCGCCGTCGGCATCGTCACCGACGGCTACTGCCGCGACACCGCCGAGCTCGCCACCCAACGCACGCCGATCGTCTCCCGCCACCGGGGCCGGACGATCATCCCGGGCCGGATCGAGGCGATCGAGACCCAGACCACGATCGCCTGCGGCGGTGCCCAGGTGAACCCGGGCGACATCGTCGGCGCCGATGACGACGGGGTCGTCGTGGTGCCCAAGGAGGTGGCCCACGAGGTCGCCACCCACGCCCGGGCCATCCTGCTCAGCGACATGCGCGCGCGCCGGTCCAAGTACGAACGGCTCGGCCTGCCGCACGATCCGAGCATCGACGCGGACGCCGTCGAGGCCTACTACGACGGGGTCTAGCCTCGCCCCGAAGGTGCCGAGCGGTCGTTCGGTGGCGGGTCAGCCCTGGTGCGGGTAGCCGTGGCTGGTCGGCGGGACCAGGGTCTCCTTGATCGACCTCGGGCTGACCCAACGGATCAGGTTCCACGGCGAGCCGGCCTTGTCGTTGGTGCCGGAGCGCCGGGAGCCGCCGAACGGCTGCTGGCCGACGACCGCGCCGGTCGGCTTGTCGTTGACGTAGAAGTTGCCGGCCGAGAACCGCAGTGCCCGGGCGGCCTCGGCGACCGCGGCCCGATCGTCCGCGATCACCGCACCCGTCAGCCCGTACGGTGCCGCCTGGTCCACCTCGGCGAGGGTCGCGGAGTAGGCGTGGTCGTCGTACACGTGGATGCCGAGGATCGGGCCGAAGTACTCGGTGGTGAAGATCTCGTTGCGCGGGTCGGTCGAGGCGATCAAGGTGGGCCGGACGTACCAGCCGGTCGAGTCGTCGGTGCGGCCGCCGGCCAGGATCTCGGTGTCGGCGTCGCCGCGGGCGCGGTCGATCGCGGCCACCTGCTTGGCGTACGAGCGCTGGTCGATCACCGCCGAGGTGAAGTTTCCAAGATCACGAACGTCGCCGACCGGCAGCGCCTCGGTCTGCTCGATCAGGTCCGACTTGATCTTGTCCCAGACGCTGCGGGCCACGTAGGCGCGCGACGCGGCGGAGCACTTCTGCCCCGAGTACTCGAACGCGCCCCGGATCAGCGCTGTGCGCAGCACGTCCGGGTCGGCGCTGGCGTGCGCGACGATGAAGTCCTTGCCGCCGGTCTCGCCGACGATCCGCGGGTAGGCCCGGTAACGGGGCAGGTTGGCGCCGACGGTCCCCCACAGTTTCTGGAAGGTCGCCGTCGAGCCGGTGAAGTGGATCCCGGCCAGGTCCGGGTGGTGCAGCGCCACCGCGGACACGTCGATCCCGTCACCGGGCAGCAGGTTGATCACGCCCGCCGGCAGGCCGGCCGCCTTCAGCAGTTCCATCGTGAAGTGGGCCGCGAACTGCTGGGTCGGGCTCGGCTTCCACAGCACGGTGTTGCCGAGCAGCGCGGGCGCGGTGGGCAGGTTGCCCGCGATCGCGGTGAAGTTGAACGGCGTGATCGCGTACACGAATCCGTCCAGCGGCCGGTAGTCGGTCCGGTTCCAGACGCCGGGCGAGCTGTTCGGCTGCTGCTCGAGCAGCTTCCGGGCGAAGGAGACGTTGAACCGCCAGAAATCGATCAGTTCGCAGGCGGCGTCGATCTCGGCCTGCTGGACGGTCTTGCCCTGGCCCAGCATGGTGGCCGCGTTGACGGTGTCCCGCCACGGCCCGGCCAGCAGGTCGGCCGCGCGCAGGAAGACCGCGGCCCGGTCGTCGAAGCTCGCCGCGGCCCAGTCGTGCCGGGCCCGCTGCGCCGCCTCGATCGCGGCGGTGGCGTCGGCCTGGCTCGCGGCCGCCGAGCGGCCCAGCAGGTGGCCGTGGTCGGAGGGCATCCGGACCTCGAACGGGGCTCCGCCGGGAGCCCGCGACTGGCCGCCGATGACGGCCGGCAGGTCGACCGGCCCGGCGTCGGCCAGTTCGGTCAGGCGGGCCACGAGCGACTCCCGCTCGGGGCTTCCCGGGGCGTAGCTGCGGACCGGCTCGTTGGCCGGATCGGGCACAAAAGTTACGGCGTCCACGGCCGCGAGGCTACTCCAAGGACCGCGTTCGAGGCTTGTCGCGGGGAATCATTTTCCCCGACTCACATCGCCTTCTTCTCCTCCGCGCCCTCACGCCGCTTCTTGGCCGCCTCGACCGACGCCCGCAGCGCTGCCACCAGGTCGACCACCTCGGCCTCCTCCGGCGCCTCGGCCTCGACCGGCAGCTCGACCCCGTCCAGCTTGGATTTGACCAGCTCTTCGATCGCCTCCCGGTACGCATCCGTGAACTGGGACGGGTCGAACTCGCCGGAAAGCGCGTCGATGAACGAGCGCGCCATGTCCACCTCGGCCTCGGAGACGGTCACCTCGGCCGGCGGGGCCGCGAACGCGCCGTCGCGCAGCTCGTCCGGCCAGAGCATCGTGTGCATCAGCAGCACGCCGTCCTTGGGCCGGATCAGCGCGATCGCCTCCCGGGACCGCAGCGCGACCTTGACCACGGCGCTCTGCCCGCTCTGGATCAGGGCGTCCCGGAGCAGCACGTACGGCTTCACGCCGGGCCCGTCGGCCTCCAGGAAGTACGTCTTCGCGAAGTAGGTGGGGTCGACCTCGTCCTCCGCCACGAACTGGACCACCTCGACCGACTTGGTCGTGGTCAGCGGCAGCGCGTCGAAGTCCTCCTTCTCCAGGATCACCATCCGGCCGTCCGCCGTCTCGTACCCCTTGGCGATCTCGGCGAACGGGATCTCCTGGTCGCACTTCTCGCAGACCCGCCGATACTTGATCCGGCCCCCGTCTTCGGGGTGCACCTGACGGAAGCTGACGTCCTTCTCCTCGGTCGCCGAATACAGCTTGATCGGGATGGTGACCAGGCCGAAGGAGATCGCGCCCTTCCAGATTGAACGAGGCATGGGGCCAGTCTGCCCCATGCCGCTGACAGCTTCAGGAACCTGAAGACTCCACGAAGGCGTCACGCCGACCTCTGCTGCCGCGCCCTGGCCGCGGGGAAGCATGCTGGTGGCCGCCGCCGGCGTTCGATTCGATCGGGCCCTTGGTCGAAATCCGTCAGAGTGGACGGGAGCTCTCCCGGACTTCGAGCGTGTACGGGACGGTCAGCTGGCTCGGCTCCGCACCGGGACCGGCGATCCGGGCCAGCAGCAGGTCGAGCGAGGCCTCGGCGATCCCGGCCTTGTCCGGCGCGATCGTGGACAGGGTCGGGATGCTGTACCGGCCGTCGTCGATGTCGTCGAAACCGACCACCGCGACGTCCTCGGGCACCCGGAGCCCGGCGTCGTGCAGGGCACGCAGGGCGCCGAGGGCGAGCAGGTCGTTGTAGCAGAACAGGGCGTCGGGTGGATCGCCCTGCTGCAGCAACTGCCGGACCGCCATGGCGCCGTTGGTCCGGTGGTAACCGTGGGTGATCACGACCAGGTCCTCGTCGTACGGCAGCCCGGCCTGGTCGAGGGCCTGCCGATAGCCCTGGGACCGCAGCGCCGCCGTACCGCTCTCGGTCCGGTGGCCGAGCGCGGCGATCCGGCGCCGGCCCTGCTCGGCCAGATGGCGGGTGGCGGCGGCCGCCGCGGCGACGTTGTCGATCCCGACGTGGTCGATGCCGCGGCCGGTGATCCGTTCGCCGAGCAGCACCAGCGGGGTCCGGTTCCGGCGCTGCTCGAACTCGGCCCGGTCGGTGCCCAGCGGGCTGAACAGGATGCCGTCCACCATGCCCGGGTTCATCCCGCCGAGCACGAATCGCTCCGCCTCGGCGTCACCCTCGGTCTGGTCGATCAGCACCGTATAGCCGCGGCGACGGGCCGCCTGCACGATCAGCCGGACCAGTTCGGCGAAGTACGGGACGTCGATCTCCGGCACCGCCAGCGCGATCAGCCCGGCCCGGCGGAGCCGCAGGTTGCGAGCACTGAGGTTCGGCCGGTAGCCGAGTTCCTCGATCGCGTGCCGGACCCGGTCCTGGGTGGCCGTCGCCACCGGCCGGTTGCCGGACAACACGTTGGACACCGTGGTCGGCGAGACCCGGGCCAGCGCGGCCACGTCGCGGACGCTGACGATCCGCTGCTCCGCGTCCGATTGCTGATCGACCATGGCCGCCATCCTGACAGACACGGCCGGACAGACCGTCCGGTACGGGGTTCAGGACAGGCGGTCCACCTCGGTCGGGTCGTACCAGAGCAGGTCATGATCATCGAGCAGCGCACCGACCTCGGGCCGGCCGATCGCCTCGGCGACCGGCTCCCCCGGCCGCACCGCGGCGGCGGCCTGCCGGACCGCGGCGGCCGCCTCCGGCTCGTCCAGATAGAGCGCCCAGACCCGGTCCCAGGTCAGGCCGGTCACCTCGACCGCGCCGTACGGGTCGTCGAGATCCTTCGCCCGGTCCGCGTCGGCGGCGAGCAACAGCCGCCGCTCGCCCGAACTCTCGTCGAGCCCGAGCAGCAGGGCCTGCACCCCGGCGTGGGTGAGCGCGGTATAGCCGGCGTCCTCGGCGTCCTTCGGCGTGAACCCGGCGGCGGCGAGCAGGGCCGGCGTGACCGCGCTCCCACGCCGATCCGGCAGCGTGCCGCCGTCCCGCAGCGCGGCGGCCTCGGCCACCGTCGCCGGTACGTAGACGATCATGCCTCGCCCCGCTGCCGAGCCTCGGTCAGCTCGGTGAGCTCGGCCAGCGCGTCGACCAGGGACTGGGTCAGCACGTCGAGATCGCTGATCGCGTCCCGGTCGGCGGTCAGCCCGAAGAACACCTCGCCGTCGTAGGAGGTGACACCGATCGCCAGCAGGTGCCCGGCGGTCAGCGGCAGCACCGGGTAGCTGGCCACCAGCCGCTCGCCGGCCGCGTACATGGTCCGCTGCGGTCCGGGAACGTTGGTGATCAACAGGTCGTGCCGGGCCCGGATCACCTCGCCCGCCACCCGTACCCCCAGGGCGTGGATCGTGGTCGGCGCGAAGCCGGCGATGTCGGTCAGCTCGCGCGCATCGACCGCGCGGCCGGTGTCCTTGTGCGCCTGCGTGGCGTACGCGATCTGGTGCAGCCGGATCAGCGGGTTCGGCTCCCCCACCGGCAGCGGCTGCACGTGCGGCGCGACCTGGCTGCCCAGCGAGGTCGGCTCGCCGTCGTCCTCGGTGACGCTCATCGGCACCACCGCGCGGACCACGGTCTGCGGGCTGACTGCCTCACCGCGGGCCATCAGCCAGGAACGCAGCCCGCCGGCGATCACGGCCAGAATCACGTCGTTGACGGTGTGATCATGCTCGGCCCTGATCTTGCGCAGGTCGGCCAGCGGCAGCGACACGCCGGCATAGCGGCGCTGCTCGGACAGCACCCCGGTCAGCGGCGACGTGCTCGGCGGGCGGGTCCCGCGCAGGGCGTCGCCGGCCAGTTCGCCGAGCGCCCCTGCGATGCCGCCGACCGCCTCACCGATCGCGATCGCCGTGCCGAGGGCGCCGGTCAGTGCGCCCCGGACGTTCTCCACCGCCAGCTCCGGATTCCGTACCCCGTCCAGCACCGAGTTGATCAACAACTCCGCGTCCGACGGCTCCGGAACCGGGTGCCAGTTCGCGCTGCCGAAACCGTCCGGCGGCGGGTCCTGCTCGTCCTCCAGCAGCACCTGACCAAGATCAACAGCATCCACGCCGTCGATCAGCAGCAGGTGCGACTTGGCCACCAGGGCGAACCGGTTGCCGGCCAGCCCCTCGACCAGATAGACCTCCCAGAGCGGGCGGGACCGGTCCAGCCGGCGAGCCAGCACCCGGCCGACGAACTCCCGCAGCTGCTCCATCGTGCCTGGCCGCGGCAGCGCCGACCGCCGGACGTGGAAGGTGAGGTCGAAATGCTCGTCGTCCACCCAGACCGGACCGGCCAGATTCGCCGGCAGAAAGCGCAGCCGCTGCCGATAGCGCGGCACGTAGGCGAGCCGTTCCCGGATCAGCCCGATCAGCCGTTCGTAGTTGAACCCGTCGCCGTCCGTCGCGAAGATGTCCACGGTCCCGATGTGCCCCGGCGCGCGCGCCGTGTCGAGCGCGAGGACCGACACCTCCTCGGGCTTCAGCCGTTGCGGCATCTGACCCTCCGATCTCGCGGCCCGCCGTCTGTACCCTTCAGTCTGGCGACCACCGTACTACTGTGTCCCCGGCCCGATGACCGAGACTGATCACCATGACCTCACCCGACTCCCCCGTCCGCGCCGCGATCGTCGGCTTCGGCTGGATGGGCCAGGTGCACGCGCGGGCCTACTGCCGGCTGGCCCAGCACTACCCCGACCTGCCGGCTCCGGAGCTGGTCGCGGTGGCCGAGATCGACGGCGGGGAACGGATCCGGCGGCTCGCAACCGGCTACGGCGTGGACACCGTGCTGGACGACTGGCGGGAACTGCTGGCCCGAGATGATCTTGATCTGGTCAGCGTCACCACGCCCAACTTCCTGCACCAGGAAGTCGGCGTGGCGGTGGCCCGCAGCGGGCGGCACCTATGGCTGGAGAAGCCCGCCGGGCGTGATCTTGCCGAGACGACGGCGATCGCGGACGCCGCCGCCGCTGCCGGGGTCCGGTCGGCGGTCGGCTTCAACTACCGCTACCCACCGGCGGTCGAGGCGGCTCGCGAGTTGATCAAGGACGGCCGGCTGGGCCGGGTCACCATGGTGTCGATCCGGATGCTGGCCGACTATTCCGCCGACCCCGGCGGCGCGTTCTCCTGGCGGTTCGACAAAGCCCTGTCCGGCAGCGGGGTGCTCGGCGACCTGGTCTGCCACGGAGTTGATCTTGGCCGCTACCTGGTCGGCGAGATCGAGTCGGTGATCGCCGACGACGCGATCTTCATCAGCGAGCGGCCCGAGGCGGGCGGGGCGACGTCGCACTTCGCCCAGGGCAGCGGCCCGTCCCGGCCGGTGCAGAACGAGGACTTTCTGTCCGCCCTGCTGCGCTTCGAGGGCGGCGCCCGCGGCGTGCTCGAGTCCTGCCGGACGTCGGTCGGTGATCAGTGCCGGTACGGGATCGAGGTGCGCGGCACCGAGGGTGCGGTGGCCTGGGACTTCCGCCGGCTGGGCGAACTGCAGGTCTGTCTGGACGGCGGCCGGGCCGGCGCCGCGTACCGCACAGTGCTGGTCGGGCCGGAGGCCGGTGATCTCGGCGCATTCCAGCCGGCGCCGGGCATCGCGCTGTCGTACGACGATCTCAAGGTGATCGAGCTGCACCGGCTGATCACCGCGATCCGGACCGGCCGCGAGACCGGCGCGACCATGATCGACGCGGTTGCCGCGGCCCGGGTCGGCGCCGCGCTGAGCCGTTCCATCGAGCAGAAATCCTGGGTCGACGTCGGCTGAGCAGGCTTACCATGTCAGCCATGGTCGGCCGCCGCCTGGACATCACGCTGGACCGGTCCGCCGCCGAACCGTTGTATCTCCAGCTGTCCCGGGCCATCGAACGGGCCATCGCCACTGGCGAACTGGCCGACGGTGACCGGCTGGAGAACGAGCTCTCGCTGACCGACCGGCTCGGCGTGTCCCGGCCGACCGCCCGGCAGGCGATCCAGGAGCTGGTCAACAAGGGGCTGCTGGTCCGCAAGCGCGGTGTCGGCACCCAGGTGATCCGGTCCAAGTTCAGCCGCGACGAACGGCTGTCCAGCCTGTACGACGATCTGGTCGAGGCGGGCAAGACGCCCACCACCCGGCTGCTCGACTTCCGGGTCGGGCCGGTGCCGGACGCCATCGCCCAACGGGTGTCATTGCCGGCCGACGAGCCGTACCTCCAGCTGCGGCGGCTGCGGCTGGCCGACGACCTCCCGCTGGCGGTGCTGGCCAACTACCTGCCGGCCCGGATCGAGCTCGACCCGGCCGACCTGGAGCAGCACGGCCTCTACCCGTGCCTGCGCCGGGCCGGGGTGACCCTCAAGCTGGCCCACCAGCGGGTCGGGGCCAGGCTGGCCGATGAGGAGGAGGCCAAGCTGCTCGGCGCGATCCCGCCGCTGGCCTGCCTGACCGCCGACCGGCTGGCCTACGACGACTCCGGGCGGCTGGTCGAGTACGGCCGGCACATCTACCACGCGGCGCGCTACTCCATCCGGTCGTCGCTCGCGGTCTAGGGACCTCCTAGGCCTCGGCGGCGCCGCCGCGGTCGGCCACCGGCGGCTCGACCGACCAGGGGAACGTGATCCAGTGGTCCGTCGTCGCCCACGCGTAGTCGGGTTCGACGATCGACTGGGACTTCCGGTAGAGCACCGCGGTCCGCGCTTCGGCGACATGGCCGCGGCAGAAGTCGTGCACGAGTTCCAGCGTCTTACCGGTGTCCGCGACGTCGTCGACGACGAGCACGGCGGCGTCGTCGAGATCGGTCGCGTCGAGGAACGGCGGCAACATCACCGGGACGTCCAGCCGCTCGTCGACCCCGGTGTAGAACTCGACGCTGATCGTGAACAGGTTCTTGCAGTCCAGCGCGTACGCGAGCGCACCGGCCGGGATCAACCCACCGCGTGAGATGCCGAGCACGATGTCGGGCCGGAACCCGCTCTCGGCCACGGACGCGGCCAGCGCCCGACTCGCCGTACCGAAGATCGGCCAGGTCATCGCTTCGCGCTCATCGATCCCCATGCCGACACCCTACGAAGCGGATGTTACGGCCGGTGGTCAACGCACCCGATTCATTCTGATCCGGCCCGAGATCCTGCTGATCAGCCATCCGGCGAGCCCGGTCACGGCGCCCACGATCAGTCCGGTGAGCAGGCTGCTGATCACCGCGAACCCGCGGGTGATCGCGGCATGGGCGGCGGGCGGCAGGGTGCTCAGGTTGCCGCCCAGTGTCGGCGGGCTTCCGGCCCAGCTGAGGTCCCACAGCAGCTGGTGGGTGATCGCCAGGAAGACCCCGTACAGGGCTCCGATGATCAACAAGGTGAGGAACGGATTGGGCACCCGCCGAGTCAGCACCACGACGATCCAGATCACCGGCGGCACGAAGACGAAGAGCAGGTTGACGAACGTTCCTTCCTCGATGATGCCGAGGTCGTGCAGGACGACCCGCGGAACCGCAAGCAGCGCCAACCCGATCAGGGCGACGATCGGCATCCCGGCGGTGAGGCGTCTAGTCATGCCGACAACGCTAGGTTCAGCGCGCGGCCGAGCCATCGGTCGCAAAGCGCGTTTCGGGTACGTCCTCAGGCGACAGTTCGACCGTCCCGTGTCGCGATCTGTCGTGCCGAACGACCCCTCCGCGGAACATCGACCGGTCACTTCTGCAGCGACACGCCGCCAGAACCGCTGCTTTTGTGACCGGTCGGCGATGGGGGGTGGACGCGCGCCCGGGGTTGGGGTTGGGGTGGGGGCATGTCAGGGCCACGTCTCTTACCAGCGGTCGAGTCGCGGCCGACCGCGATCGGCTGGTTCGCCTCGCTGACCCGGCCGATCGCGGTGCCGGCCAGCCAGCCGAGCCTGATCGACGCGCCCGGGTGGCCGGAGCCGCCGCCTTCGGTCGTGATCGGCCCGACCCCGGACCGCTCGCCACGCTGGCAGGCGCCGCCGGATCCGCGGCTGCCGGACGCGGCGAACTGGTCCGCGTCGCTGGCACTGGCCGCGGTCGAGGTGATCCGGGGCCGGCGGCCGCTCGGGCAGCTGTCCCGGTGGCTCGACGATGATCAACTCGACCGGCTGGCCGGGCTCGCCGCACGCCCGGTCCTGGTGCCGACCATCCCGCGCGGCCGGCCGGTCCGGCAGGCCTGGGTGCAGTCGGCCCGGGCCCAGCATCCGGCCGGCCTGGTGGCCGAGACCGCCGTCCACGTCCGGATCGGGCCGGCGTCGGTTCCGGTCGCGCTACGGCTGGAGGTGAACTATGACCGGTGGCTCGTCACCGACCTGCGGCTGCGCTGACCGGAGGTCAGCGCTGCGCGTTGGACCGGCCGTGGCACAGCTTGTACTTCTTGCCGGAGCCGCACGGACAGGGCGCGTTCCGGGAGGCGTTCGCGTACGGGTCGTCCTCGGACTTCTTCGCCGTCCGGGTGTTCACGTCGGCGTTCGACCCGGAGTACGACAGCTGGCGCGAGCGGCCGCCTCCGTCGAGGCCCTTGCCGCGCAACCGCGGCCGCCCGCTCGCGCCGACCGTCTCCGGCTCCTTGGTGTCGCCGGAATCCGCGAGGTCGGCGGCCGTCGCCGCGGCCAGCTCCTCGTTGGTCGGCTCCTCGACCCGGTTCACCTCGACGCCGGGCCCGTCCGGATCCGGTCCGGACTCGATCCGCGGCTTCGCCTTCGCCTTGCCCCGGGACTTCCCCTTGCCGTTCGTGCCGCTCTGCCCGGTGCCGTTCTGGCCCGACCCGACCTGCATCGGAGCGCCCTTGGCGTCGGTGGCGACACCGACCTTCGCGGCCGGCTCCACCTCGACCTCGATGTGGAACACGAAGCCGACGACCTCCTCCATGAAGGCGGCCATCATCGCGTTGAACATCGCGCCGCCCTCGCGCTGGTACTCGACCAGCGGATCGCGCTGCGCCATCGCGCGCAGGCCGATGCCCTCGCGCAGGTAGTCCATCTCGTAGAGGTGTTCCCGCCACTTGCGGTCCAGCACGGTGAGCAGCACCCGCCGCTCCAGCTCCCGCATCACCTCAGCCCCGAGTTCCTCCTCGCGATTGTCGTACGCGGCGGCGGCGTCGGCCTTGAAGTCGTCGATCAGCGTCTGCCGATCAAGATCATCGGTGTCGTAGTCCTCGATCTTCAGCGAGACCGGGTAGAGCGTCTTGACGTTGGTCCAGAGCTGCTCCAGGTCCCACTCGTCGGCGAACCCCTCGGTGGCGGTCGTGACGTACTGCTCGACCACGGTGTCGACCGTGTTGCGCAGCTGCTGCTCGACGTCGGCGCCCTCGAGCACCTTCCGCCGGTCGCCGTAGACGGCATGCCGCTGCCGGTTCATCACGTCGTCGTACTTGAGGATGTTCTTCCGGGTCTCGAAGTTCTGCGACTCGACCTGCGCCTGCGCGCTGGCGATCGACGACGACACCCGCTTGTTCTCGATCGGCTGGTCGTCGGGCACCTTGAGCGCCTGCAGCACCCACTCCACGATGTCGGACTTGAACAGCCGCATCAGGTCGTCGCCGAGCGACAGGTAGAACCGGCTCTCGCCCGGGTCGCCCTGCCGGCCGGACCGGCCGCGCAGCTGGTTGTCGATCCGCCGAGACTCGTGCCGCTCGGAGCCGATCACGTAGAGCCCGCCCAGCTCGACCACCTCGTCGTGCTCGGACTTGGTGGCCTCCTCGAGCTCCTCGAGCACCTCCGGGTAGAGCTTCTCGTACTCCTCGGAGTGCTCGACCGGGTCGATGCCCTTGTCCTGCAGCACCTTGTCGGCCATGAACTCGGGGTTGCCGCCGAGCATGATGTCGGTGCCTCGGCCGGCCATGTTGGTGGCGACCGTGACCGCACCCTTCCGGCCCGCCATGGCGACGATCGCCGCCTCGCGATCATGCTGCTTCGCGTTCAGCACCTCGTGCTTGACGCCGGCCTTCTTCAACAGCGCGGACAGGATCTCCGACTTGGCCACCGAGGCGGTGCCGATCAGGATCGGCTGGCCCTGCTCGTGCCGCTCGACGACGTCCTCGACGATGGCGGCGAACTTCGCCTCCTCGGTCCGGTAGATGTAGTCGCGCTGGTCCTCGCGGATCATCGGCTCGTTGGTCGGGATCGGGACCACGCCGAGGCCGTAGATCTTCTGGAACTCGGCGGCCTCGGTCATCGCCGTGCCGGTCATGCCCGCCAGCTTGCTGTACATCCGGAAGTAGTTCTGCAGCGTGATCGTGGCGAGGGTCTGGTACTCCTCGCGGATCTGCACCTTCTCCTTGGCCTCGATCGCCTGGTGCAGGCCCTCGTTGTAGCGCCGGCCGACCAGCGTCCGGCCGGTGTGCTCGTCGACGATCAGCACCTCGCCGTCGACGACCACGTAGTCCTTGTCCTTCTTGAACAGGTCCTTGGCCTTGAGCGCGTTGTTCAGGTACGAGATCAGCGGTGTGTTCGCGGACTCGTACAGGTTCTCGATGCCGAGCCGGTCCTCGACCACCTCGATGCCGGCCTCGAGGATCGCGACGGTGCGCTTCTTCTCGTCCACCTCGTAGTGCTCGTCGCGGCGCAGCCGCTCGACCAGCTTGGCGAACTGCGGATACCACTCGTGGCTGTCCTCGGCCGGGCCCGAGATGATCAGCGGCGTCCGCGCCTCGTCGATCAGGATCGAGTCGACCTCGTCCACGATCGCGAAGTGGTGGCCACGCTGCACGCAGTCGCTCAGCTGCAGCGCCATGTTGTCGCGCAGGTAGTCGAAGCCGAACTCGTTGTTGGTGCCGTACGTGATGTCCGCCGCGTATGCCTTGCGCCGCTCGGCGGGCGTCATCGCGGACAGGATGACGCCGACCTCGAGACCGAGGAAGTGGTGGATCCGGCCCATCTGCTCGGACTGGGTCTTGGCCAGATAGTCGTTCACGGTGACGACGTGCACGCCCTTGCCGCTGAGCGCGTTCAGGTACGACGCCAGCACCGCGACCAGGGTCTTGCCCTCACCGGTCTTCATCTCGGCGATGTTGCCGAGGTGCAGCGCCGCGCCGCCCATCAACTGCACGTCGAAGTGCCGCTTGCCGAGCACCCGCCGGCTGGCCTCGCGAACCGTCGCGAACGCCTCCGGCATCAGGTCCTCGAGACTGGCGCCGTCCTCGATCCGCTTCTTGAACTCGTCGGTCTGGGAGCGCAGTTCCTCGTCCGACATCTCCTCGAAGTCGGGTTCGATCTTCGTGACATAGTCGGCAATCGCCTTGAGCCGGCGCAGCGTCTTGCCCTCGCCGACCCGCAGCAACCTATCCATCAAGCCCACGGCGGTCTTGGCTCCCTTGTATTGACGATCCCGGATTCGCCGTGCGTCACCTGGCGCCGGCGCTTCCCTATCGTAGGCCAGCATCCGTACCAGACCAGCACGCCCGGATTTCCGGGCCGCCCCAGGCTCCTATCGGGCGGGAGTCAGATTGCGGATCGTCAGGATGGTGTCCGGTCCGAGCAGGGTGTGCGGAACGGACTCGGGAGACGCCGGGTCGGGCCAGCCGGTCCAGTTGGTCGCGTTCACCTCGATGAACCAGGCGGCGGTGAACAGCGGCGCGTACGGCACCTGCTCGGCCTGGATCCGCTGCAGCTGGTAGCCCTGCTCCTTGGTCTGGTTCGGATCCTCGGCCCGGTACAGCTGCTTCAGCAGCTCGTCCGCCTCGGCGCTCTTGAACCGGCCGTAGTTGGCGTTCGCCTTCTCGCCGACGGGCACGTAATTCTCGCCGCCCAGATTGTTGTTGAAGCTGGCCCACTGCGTGTTGCCGCCGTACATCCAGTCGAACGCGATGTGGTAGTCGCCCTCGGCGATCTGGTTGAACAGCTGGGTCTCCGGCGTCGGCACGACCTTGACCTCGACGCCGAGCGTCTCCTTCCACTGCTGCGCCAGGCCCTGCCCCCAGGCCGCCCAGTTGGAGTACTCGACGACCGGCTTGATGGTCAGCGGGTAGGACTTCCCGTCCTTGGTCAGCGCCCCGCCCTCGAGCCGGTACGAGGACTTGGCGAGCTCGGCCTTCGCCTCGTCCACCCGCTGGCTGATCTTCTTTCCGGCGAACTCGGGAGCGATCAGGTCGTGCCAGACGCCGTCGGAGAGCCCGGTCGGGTTCGTCACCTGCTGCCCGGTCTTGTTCAGCGCCAGGATCTTCTCGGCGTCGATCGCGTAGTAGAGGGCCCGGCGGACGTGCACGTCGTCCAGCGGCGGCCTGGCGTTGTTGAAGTCGAGGCCCTCGGCGCCGCCGGTGGAATAGGCCCAGTACTTGTTGGTCTCCGGGTTCTTCGCGACGAACTGCTTGTCCGCGTCGGCCCAGGACATGGTCGACCAGTCCAGGTCGCCCTTCAGCATCATCGCCTTGCCCGCCTCCGGCGACGCGAACGGCTTGATGTTGATCTTCTTCATCTTGAACTGGCCGTTCCAGTAGTCGTCCCGGACGGCGAAGGTGACCTGCTGCGGGCTGAACGCCTCCAGCTTCACCGGGCCGGTCCCGACCGGCTCGGGGTTGGTCCAGGCCGACGGATCCTGCTCCTGCCAGATGTGCGCGGGCACGATCAGGGCCGGCGCCGCGGAGCCGCCGAACCAGTCGATCTTCTGGTACGAGACGTCGTCGAAGGTGACCACGACGGTCCGCTCGTCCGGCGCCTCGACCTTGTCGAACGGCACCGCCAGGCCGAGGTTGTCGTGCTTCGCCGGGATCTCGAACGTGTACTTCACGTCGGCCGAGGTGAACGGCTTGCCGTCCGACCAGGTGATCCCGGACCGGAGGGTGAAGGTGAGCTTCTTGCCGTCGTCGCTCCAGGCGAACGACTCGGCCAGCCACGGCTCGGGCTTCTTGGCCTGGGTGTGGTTGATCCGGATCAGCGGCTCGTAGATCAGGCCGGAGGCCGGGCTCTTCTTGTCCACCGGCGAGAACGGGTTCCAGTTCCGGGCGAACGTCGGGGTGGCGGCCGAGGCCGTCATGTTCAGCGTGTCCACCGTCGAGGCGCCGCCGCTCGGGCCGCCGGCGCCGCCGTCGACGGTGCGCTCGGTGCTGCAGCCAGCGGCGAGGGTCAGGGCCAGGGCGGCCGAGGTCGCGACGGCGAGCAGCCGCCCGGTCAGGCGTCGGGTCATCTTTCTCATCTCTTCTCTTCGTCGAGCTGCAGCAGATGGCTCTGCTGCTTCTGGTGCAGCCAGCAGCGGGCCCAGTGCCCGTCCGGGAACTCGGTGCGGGCCGGCAGTTCGGTACGGCATTCGTCCATCGCGAACGGGCAGCGCGGGTGGAACCGGCAGCCCGGCGGCGGGTCGCTCAGATTCGGAGGCTCGCCGAGGGAGCCCTCCAGCTCGAACAGCCCGGCCCTCCGGCCCTCGGCGGTGACGGTCCGGCCGGGATCGGGCGAGGAGTCGAGCAGGAGCCGGGTGTACGGGTGCCGGGGTTGTTGGATCACCGCGTCGACCGGACCGCCCTCGACCAGCTGGCCGGCGTAGAGGACGGTGATCGAGTCGCAGAGATAGCGCGCGCTCGCGATGTCGTGGGTGATGTAGAGCAGCGCCAGGTCCTCGCTGTCGCGCAGGTTCGCCAGCAGGTTGAGCACGTCCAGCCGGATCGACACGTCGAGCATCGAGATCGGCTCGTCGCCGAGCAGCACCTTCGGCTGGACGGCGAGGGCCCGGGCGATCACCACCCGCTGCCGCTGCCCGCCGGACAGCTCGTGCGGCAGCTTGTCGATGAACGTCTCCGCCGGCGTCAGGTTCACCTTGCCGAGCAGCTCGATGATCTTGTCCTCCAGGTCGGCCCCCTTCCGGGCGTGACCGTGGATCCGGAGCGCGCGGCCCAACGTGTAGCGGACCGTCTTGAGCGGGTTCAGCGACGCGAACGGGTCCTGGAAGATCAACTGCACCTGGCGGTAGTAGTCCCGCTCGCCGTCCTTGGAGTGCGACACCGGCCGGCCGTCCAGCTTGATCTCGCCGGAGGTCGCCGGATGGAACAGGGCCAGCAGCCGGGCCAGCGTCGTCTTGCCGGAGCCGCTCTCGCCGACCAGGCCGACCGTCTTGCCGGGGTGCAGCGCGAGGTCGGCCTCCTCCAGGGCGCGGACCAGCTTGGTCTGGCCGAACCGGTCGGTGACCTCGAAGTGCTTGGTCAGGCCGACCGCCTCCAGCACCGGCTGCCTACCGGCCTGCTGTTGATCTTGGTCGGTCATCGGGGTGTTCCTTCGGTTCCGTACAGCAAGCAGGCGACCTCGCGGCCCTCGTGCTCGATCAGCGGCGGTTCGGTCTGGTCGCAGGCGTCGAAGCGGCGCGGGCAGCGCGGGTGGAAGGCGCAGCCGGACGGTGGCGCCAGCAGGTTCGGCGGGGTGCCGGGGATGCCGCGGAGCTCGGTCAAGTCGCCGTGCAGCGGCGGGAACGAGTCCCGCAATCCCTTCGTGTACGGGTGCAGCGGCGCGGTGTACAGGTCGGCCGCGGCACCGAGCTCGACCAGCCGGCCGGCGTACATGATCGCGATCCGGTCGGCCAGCTCCATCAGCAGCGACAGGTCGTGGGTCACGAAGATCACCGCGAAGCCGAACTCGGCCTGGAGCTTGATCACCTGAGCCAGGATCTGCCGCTGCATCACCACGTCGACGGCGGTGGTCGGCTCGTCCATGACGATCAGCTGCGGGTTGCAGGCCAGCGCGAGCGCGATCAGCGCCCGCTGCCGCATCCCGCCGCTCAGCTCGTGGGCGTAGTTGGACAGCCGGTCCTCGGCGATGCCGACCATCCGCAGCAGCTCGCCGGTCCGGGCCAACGCGTCGGCCTTGGACAGCGACGGATTGTGGGTGGCCAGCACGTCGACGAACTGGGCCGACAGCCGCAGCACCGGGTTGAGGCAGTGCATGGCGCTCTGCATGACGATCGCCAGGTCGTTCCAGCGGTACCGGCGCAGGCCGCGTTCGCTGATCCGGACCAGGTCGACCGGGTCGGCGCCGTCCGGGTGGTAGACGATCCGGCCGCCGGTGGTCACGGCCGGCGGCCGCTGCAGCCGGAGCATTGCCGTGATCAAGGTCGACTTGCCGCTGCCGGACTCCCCCGCCACGCCGAGGATCTCGCCGCGCCGCAGGGTGAACGAGACCTGGTCGCAGGCCGGCACCGGCCCGGCCTGGGTCAGGTAGGCGACGCTCAGGTCCTCGACCTCGAGCAGCACCTCGCCCACCTTCGCCTTCGGTGCGGTGTTCGTCGTCGCGATCATCGAACGGCCTCCGTCCCCGGCCGGGCCCGCAGCCGGGCGGCCGCCCGTTCGAACTGCTTGATCAACTTCCGGTTGGCCGCGCCGAGCCGCGGGTTGGACACCTCGTCGATGCCGAAGTTCACCAGGGCGGTCGCGGTGCCGAGCACGGCGATGCACAGGCCCGGCGGGACGAACCACCACCAGACCCCGTTCAAGATCGCCGACTGCTGCTGCGCCTCGGAGATCATGGTGCCCCAGGACACCGACGTCGTCGTCCCGATGCCGAGGAACGCCAGCCCCGCCTCGGCGAAGACCCCGGCGACCACGGCGCGCAGGAACATCGCCGAGATGATCCCGGTCAGGTGCGGCAGCACCTCGGCGAAGACCAGCCTGGACTTCGACTCGCCGATCATGAGCATCGCGACCGCGAAGTCCCGGTTCCGCAGTGACAGCGTCTGGGCCCGCAGGTAGCGGGCGCCACCGGGCCACTCGAACGCGGCGATCAAGATCGCGATCACCCACCAGTCGGCGCCCTGGATGTAGCCGGCGACGATCAGCATCAGGGCGAAGCTGGGCAGGGTCAGGAACAGGTTGGTGAAGACGGTGAGCACCCGGTCCAGCCGCCCGCCGAGGAAACCGCTCGGCACCCCGATCACCACCGCGAGCGCGGTGGCGAGCAGGCCGGAGGTGATCCCGACGAACACCGAACCCTGGGCACCGATGATCACCTGCACCAGCACGTCGGCGCCCTGGATCGTCGTACCCAAAGGGTGTCCGGGGGCGCCCGGCGGCGAACCGAGGTGGTCGTAGTCGATCGCGCGGGGGTTGGTGTGCAGCACCCGGTCGACGACGAGCGGGCCGAAGATCGCGACCAGCAGGAACAGGCCGAACACGGCCAGCCCCACCTTGGCCTTGGTGTTGCGCAGCACCGCCCTCATCGGCTGGCCGCCTCTCTGGTCCGCGGATCGAGCAGTACGTAGATCGAGTCGGCGATCAGGTTGGCCAGCAGCACCGTGATCGTGATCATGAGGAAGATCGTCTGCATCACCGGGAAGTCCTGGTTCAGCGTCGCCACATAGAGCAGGTGGCCCATGCCCGGATAGGTGAAGACGACCTCGGTCAGCAGCACGCCGCCGATCACGCCGCCGATCGCAAGGGCCAGCCCGGTGACGTTGGGCAGCAGCGCGTTGCGGGCCGCGTACATCAAGATCACCCGGCGGGTGGACAGGCCCTTGGCCTGGGCCAGCAGCACGTAGTCCTCGCTGACCGTGGTGACCATGACGTTGCGCATCGTGAAGAGCCAGCCGTTGAACCCAATGAAGATCAACGTCGCCGCCGGAAGCGCACCGTACTGGAGCACGCTGAGCAGGAACCAGACATTGTTGATCTGGTACGGGACGTTGGGGTCGTAGCCGCCGGCGATCGGGAACCAGCCGAGCTGGAACGCGAACACCCACAGCGCCAGCAGGGACAGCCAGAACGTCGGGATCGCGTGCAGGAATGTTGTCGCGGGCGTGAACAGGGCGTCGAACCGGCCGCCCGGCTTCCAGCCGAGGTAGGCGCCGATCGCGGTCCCGATCACCCAGGCGAGCACGGTGGTGACGCCGACCAGGAGCACCGTCCAGGGCAGCGCCTGGCCGACCAGCTGCGCGACCGGGACCGGATAGTTGACCACCGAGACGCCGAAGTCGAACCGGCCCAGGCTGACCCAGTAGTCGAGGTAGCGCTGGAACAGGTTCTCGGTCGGGTCGCCGAACATCCGGCGCACCGCGGCGATCGTCTCCGGCGACGGCGGCTGCCCGGTCTGCTGCTGGATCGAGCGCAGCAGCGAGTCGGCCGGATCGTTGGGCATGAACCGCGGAATGACGAAGTTGAGCGTGACCGCCGCCCAGAACGTGAACAGGTAGAAGCCGAAGCGCCGGGCGAGGAACCGGAGCCGGCCGGCGGCGGTCCGGACCGGGCGTCCGGACGCCCCGGGACGGCCGGGCGATCCGGCGCCGCCGGCCGGAGCCGAGCGGTCGGACCGAGTCCGGCGTTGGGTGGGAGTCCCCGCGGCAGCACGCTCGGACGCGTCCCCGGGAACGTTCACGGCTTCGTGCACCCGGCCACCGTAAGTGATCGAACCTGTGTGGTCAATGCTTTAACCACTCATGAAACGTCACAGATACCTGCGGGGGTGCGCGCAGGGGAAACTTGAGTCGGACCAGGCGTCGACTGGACGAAAAAGACACCGACCCAGGCCCGGCAGCTGCCCTAGGGGTCCGCGCCGTGGGTTGGGTGGAGCGAAGCCGGGAGGCCGGGCTCACCAGCTGCTGGCGCTGGTGCCGCCGCCTCCGCTGCCGCCGCTGGAGCTGCTCGAGAAGCCGGACGAGCTGCCGGATCCACCGAAACTGCTGCTGCCGCCGCCGGACCCGCCAGACCCGCCGGACCCGGTGAAGGCGCTCGGGGCGATCGACCGGGAGAGACCGCGCAGCTCGTAGCCCAGGCTGCTGAGGGACTGGGACCCGACCAGGAAGTCGACCGCCGGCGGCTGGATCCGGCCCGCGGCGGCGAGTTCTCGGCAGGCGGCGGTCCAGCGTTCGACCTCGTCGAACAGCACGGCCCAGGGCAGCTGACGGCGGTACACGTCCACGTCGGCGTGGAAGTTGAGTTCGTGCGACTCGGCGGTGCGCAAGTATTCCCGGAAGCCGGCCGCCTGGTCGGCCAGAGCTGAGCCCTTGGCCGTCAGGACCAGGGGCGAGTGGCGCCAGGCGCGGAGGCCGATCCCGACCCAGAGCAGCGCACCGCCACCGAAGCCGACGGCCAGCCACACCCAGGAGCCGGTGGCGATCGTCACGATCGTGCCGATCACGGCCAGCAGGACCGACCCGAGCAGCCGGATCACCGTGGTCAGGCCGAACACCGGAGGTTTCCGGAGCAGGTCCGGCCGATGCGACCGGGACCGGAGCAGCCCGTCCAGGCGTTGCTTGGCCGCATTCGAGAGCTGCCCGTCCTTGCCGTACCTCTCGATGGTGGCCACCAACGACCGCTCGAAGTCCGACGTGGCCTTCTCGGCGTCCTCCGGCCAGACGGCCAGCGGTTTGGACCGGAGGCGTACGGCACCGGTGACCGCCAGGTTGGTCAAGGTCGCGGCCAGGTGCAGCGGCTTGGGTCCGCGGTCGAGCACCAGTCCGATCTCGGTGAGGGTCGCGTCCGGCGGCTCGAACCGGACCGGCACGACGCCCCGCAGCGGAGCCGTCCCGACCTGCTCGTTGGACCCGATCACCCCCGGGGGCACGTTCTGGTAGCGCTGGTCCCGGGCCGCTCCGACCCGGATCAGGGCCAGCAGCCAGCCCAGAACCGGGAAGATGATCACCGAGCCCACCGCGACGCCGGTCGCGGCCAGGCCGCGCGCCAAGGTGCTGTCGTCGGTGAGCGGCTCCAGCACGCCGACGCTGTCCGCCGGGATCTCGATCATGATCCAGTGCTGCGGGCCGCCGAGGTCCGTCGCGGTCCGCTGGAACGTCACGGTGTCGCCGGCGGTGGCCAGCTCGTCGTCATGGGGACACCACCGGTCCGGCTCGTCGAGGTACTCCTGGAAGGCACAGCCGACCGAGCTCACCTCGGCCGGCAGCTTCCAGGTACGGCGCTCGCGGACCGGGATCTCGTACCGGCGGGTGTCGAAGGTGCTGATCGGCCAGCGGAACGCCGCCGGACCGGAGCCGTCCGCCAGCAGGGCGCCGGCCACGCGGTAGCGCGCAACCAGGTCCACGGGCTTCGTCGTGACCGGAAGGTCGGCCGCGATCAGGGCGCGCTGCCGGTCGCCGCCCTCGGCCTGGACCGTCCGGGTCGTCCGCACCGGCGTCCCGTTGGAAAGGGTCAGCCGGAAGTCGGAGACCGTGAGGAGCTGGTCGCGGTTCCAGGTGAGACTCCGCCGCTCCGGGATCTCCCAGCTGATCTCGGAATCACGGCGGCTCGGCTGGACCCGGAGCCGTTCCTCGACCAGTGCGCTGCCGTCGGCCCCGACGGTGATCGTGGCGTCCGTCGCGAGCAGCGCCGGGTTCCTCAGGTCCCGGTCCCGCAGACGGGGCTTGGCGTTCTTGACCGAACCGGCTTCGAACTCGGTCACCGCGGTGATCGGCTGTGAGGCGGCAACCTGCTGCCCGCGCAGGGTCGCCCGGTGGCCGGCCACCTCGCTGGCGCATTCCGTACGGCCCTGGAGACAGCGGGCGCGCGGGACGTCCGCGGGCCCGGTGACGGTGATCGTGAACGCGTCGATGGCCGGGAAGTCTCGGCTGGTGACGTCCCAGTGCAGTTGGGGTTTGCCGTCGAAGGTCCGCAGCGCGCCGGCGAGGGTGTAGCTGACCTCGTAGGTCGCCCGGCTCACGTTCAGCGTGGTGTCGGGGTCACCGATCCGCAGCTCACGCGTTCCCGAGTACTCGTTGTCGCGGGCGTCCACGTCGGTGGGTACGCCGGTCGGGCTGGTCACGGCCAGGTCGCGGATCTCGTAGACGGCCTCCTTGAGCGGGTCGTCGTCCCAGGGTTCCGCCGTCACCAGCGTGAGCTTGATCCCGTGCGAGCCGGTCTTGCCGAAGTCCCAGTCCAGCCGGTACCTGACGTCGACGGTGCCGTTGGCCTGCACGTCATAGGTCACGTCCAAGCTGCGAACCACGTCCGCGTCCTCGGCCCGGGCCGGCATCGCGGTCGCCGCGAGCAGCCAGAGCGCGACCGCCAGCACGGCGGCGAGGGTTCGCGGGACGCGTCGCACCGGCGTAAGGGTAGCGGCGAGCCGGGCCTTCGCCGCGGGCCGTAGTCAGGCGGCTCGCTGCACGGCGCCGGCGAGCGGTTCGGCCAGGTCGCCCTTCCCGGCCACGGCGACGGTGGACAGGCCGAGCCAGTCGGCGAGGGTACGCAGCTCGGCGGCCAGTTCGACGGCGACCTCGGTCGGGTCCTCCCCCGGCTCCAGCCAGGCGGAGTTGACCCGGAGCCGGTCGGCGGCCCGGTCCGCCTTGAGGTCCACCCGGCCGGCGAAGCGTTCCCCGAGCAGGAACGGGTAGACGTAGTAGCCGTACTGCCGCTTGGGTTCCGGGACGTAGATCTCGATCCGGTAGAAGAAGTCGAACAGCCGTTCCAGCCGGGCCCGCTCGAAGATCATCGAGTCGAACGGGCTGAGCAGCGCCCGGGCCTCGACCCGGCGCGGCACCCGGGCTTCGTGCCACAGGTAGTGCAGCTTGGCGTCGTTCCCTGAGCCTGTCGCAGGGCCCTCGATCCGGACCGGCAGCAGCTCGCCCGCCTCGACGAGTTCGGCGACGGCCCGCCTGGTCATCACGGCGTTGGTCCGGAAGTAGTCACGCAGGCAGAACTCGGTGGCGACGCCGAGCGCGGTGGCGGCGTGCCGGACCAGCTCCCGTACCGAATCCTCCGGGGACGGGTCCGGCACCGCGAGCGCCGTCGCCGGGAACACCCGCTCGGGCAGGTCGTAGACCCGCTCGAACTGACCGTTGCGCCGCGCCGACGTCACCTCACCGCAGTAGAACAGCCACTCCAGCACGGTCTTGACCGTCGACCAGTTCCAGCCCCAGTTGGTCTTGCTGCGATCCTCCGCGTACTCGATCTCGCGGGCGGTCAGCGGGCCGCGGTCGGCGACCTGGTCGCGGACCCAGTCGACCAGGTTGGGGTTCTCCTGGGCCGCGCGCTCGACGGAGCGCCAGACGTCGCGGAAGCCGTCCCGCATCCGGAACCGCAGCTGGGGCTGCAGCCGGATGTCGATCAGGCTCGCGGCGTGACCCCAGTATTCGTACAGCCGGCGCGGCGCGCGGTGCGATGCGCGGTCCAGCAGAGCCGTGTCGTAGGGCCCGAGCCGGGAGTACAGCGGCAGGTAGTGCGCCCGGCGGACCACGTTGATCGAGTCGATCTGGAACTGGCCGAGCCGGGAGATCACCGACTGGACGTCACGCATCCCGACCGCGCGCTCCGGGCGTGGGGTGCCGAAACCCTGGGCGGCGAGAGCGACCCGCCTCGCCTGCGCGCGGCTCAGCCGCTCTCGCTGTCGTACCTGCACGCGGCGAGGCTATCGCCCGCCACCGACAGTCCCGGCTCGCGACCTTCAGGTCAGACGAGCACCGACGATCCGGTACGGGTGCTGCCGTTGACCTGGTCGGCGTCCTGGGCGCCGTGATCGAGCCTGATCACGCCGTAGTCGTAGGCACGGCGCCGGTAGACGACGCTCGGCACCCCGCGTTCGGCGTCGACGAACAGGAAGAAGTCGTGACCGATCAACTCCATCGCCTCCAGGGCCTGGTCCAGCGACATCGGCGGGTCGTTGTGGACCTTCTCCCGCACCACCAGCGGACCGTCGCCGCGCACCTCCATGCCGGCGATCGTCCGTACCTCGGAGTCCTCGACCTCGACCACCTGGTGGCCGTTCCGTTCGGGCATCCGGGCCGCCGCGTCGTGCAGCGACTTCGGGGTACGGGTCCCGCGGTGCACCCGCTTGCGGTCGGCCAGCCGGCGCAACTGCGCCATCAGCTTGTCCAGCGCCAGGTCGAACGCGGCTCGCTTGTCCTCCGCCGCGGACTCGGCCCGGATCACCTTGCCCTTGCCGCGGACGGTGATCTCGACCCGACTGGCCTGGTCGTGCTGCCGCGGGTTCCGTTCCGCGGAGACTTCGACCTCGACGCGGACGAGCCGATCGTTGAGCTTCTCGAGCCGGGCGATCTTCTCGTTGACGAGCTCCCGGAACCCGTCCGACACCTGGCAGTGCCTCGTGGTCACGACAACATCCATGTCAACCTCCGTTAGGTGAGCGGCGGTCGGATCCCCTGGGGCGCGCGCCACCGCAACCGCCGTCGCAAGGGATCCTGGCCCGGGCTGGGCCGTGCTGTGCAGCCGAGCCTCACCCGCAGTCGACCCCCGGAACCGTGGTCTCTTGTGGGCTGGTGCACCATAGGTTGACGGTAGTCCGAAGGCGTCCGTATTTCTATGGGCCGGGAGAGAATCTCACCGCCGAATTCGGGCGTTGACGGCCGGTGTCGTCGCCTGCCATCGTCGGGTTCTTTCGTTGTGGTCCAGCAGCGGGCAGGTCAGGCAGTAGCCGTGCTCGGGGTCCTTGAAGTCGAGACAGCAGGCACCGCGGACCGCCCAGATGCCGGACTGGTGGTCGCCGTCGTAGCGGGCCAGTTCCGGCCGGGACAGCCGCGGCAGACCGGCCCGGTGGAGCGCCTCCGCGAACGCCTCGGCCCGGCTCCAGGCCGCCACCCGGTCCCGGCCCAGCTGGCGGGCGAGATTGATCATCGCGAAGCTCGCGGTGTCCACGACGTAGCTGCACAGGGTGCGCCGGCCGACCCGGGTGGCCCGCCGGATGCCGTCGAGGATCGGCGTGATGATCGGCAGCAGGACCTCGGCTGCTTCGCGGTCGTCTCCGGTACGGGTTCCGACGAGCAGGGCCGGTTCGGTCGAGGCGGCGGCCCGGCCGACGTGGCGGACCAGCCAGTCCTGCTCGTCGAACAGGGTCGCCGAGCCGGTCAGGTAGAGGCTCGCCGACGTCGCGAAGATCAACTCCCGGGTCAGTGTGCGGAGCGCGTGTACGGCGTGCGGCCCGGGTGCTGAGTGATCGACTTCGGTCCGGAGCACCGCCGCCAGGGTGAACCCGTCGGGCTCGGCCGCCGGGTCGAGGTCGAGCTCGATCAGCGGCCGCCAGCCCAGGTCCGGTGCCGGTCTTCCGGCCAGCAGTTCCGGGAACGGGGCGAAGCGGAGCCCCCGGGTCTGCCGGTGCGCGTCCTCGATCGGCTGGACTGCGGTCATGCCGGTCCGGAGGGCGAGTCCGTACCGACGATGTAGTCGGGTTCCGGGTCGACCGGGAACCGGACCGCGTTGATCATGGTCCGGCCTGCCAGCCAGGCCTTGGCGATCCGGTGGCCGCCGTCCATCAGGCGGCCGTCGGCGGACAGGATGACCGGGTAGTCGAGGTCGGCCCGTTGGATCCGGTCGGCGTGCCGGGCGACCTCACGGCAGGTCGCCGGTCCCCCGTCGAACCAGCAGTCCTGGTCGAACTCGGCGATCGCGTCGATCGGTACCGCGACGACCGGAAGCCCGGCGGCCAGGGCCCACAACCGTTCGGTCAGGAAGTAGGCCCGGCCGCCGGGTACCTCGCGCGAATGTCGCTCGGGCATCGCACGGGCCGATGATCAGCGGGTGATGTTGGCGGCGCCGGCGGTGGCCGGCACATCCGGGGCGGCGATGATCTTCTGCCGCTGCTCGCCGAGCCCGGCGATGGTCAGCCGCATCTCGTCGCCGACGCCGAGGAACGGGAACCGGCCGGACAGCGCGACGCCCTGCGGAGTGCCGGTGTTGATCACGTCGCCCGGGTCGAGCACCATGAACTGGCTCAGTTCGTAGATCAACTGCGCGACCGGGAAGATCATGTCCGCGGTGGTCGAGTCCTGCCGCGGCTCGTCGTTGACCCAGGACTGCAGCCGTACGTCGGTCGGGTCGATCTGGTCGGCCGGGACCAGCGACGGGCCGAGCGGGTTGAAGGTCTCGCAGCACTTGCCCTTCGACCACTGGCCGCCGGAGACCTCGGCCTGGTAGACCCGCTCGGAGACGTCGTTGCTCACCGCGTAACCGGCGACGTAGGTGAGCGCCTCCTGCGGCGAGGCGAGGTAGCGGGCCCGGCGGCCGATGATCACCGCGAGCTCGACCTCCCAGTCGGTCTTGGTGCTGCCCGGCGGCAGGTGTACGTCGTCGAACGGCCCGATCACGCTGTTCGGGTGCTTGAAGAAGATGATCGGCTCGGCGGGCGGCTCGGCGCCGGACTCGGCGGCGTGGGCCGCGTAGTTCTGGCCGATGCAGATCACCGCGCCGGGGCGAGCGATCGGCGCGCCGTAGCGGAGGTCGGTCACGTCGAGCTCGGACAGCTCACCCGCCGCGAGCGCCGTACGAACACCGGCGATCCCGTCACCACCGAGGAAGTTGGCGTCGATGTCGGCGGTCAGCGGGCGAAGATCAAAGGCGCGGCCCTGGTCGACGACGACCGGGATCTCCTCGCCGGCCGGGCCCCGTCGCTGTAATTCCATGATCATCCTCAACTCTCGGTGGTGTCGAACACTCAAGATCATCCCGGACGGTCAGTCGGGCAGGTCGGCCGGGTCCGGCACCAGGCGTTCCAGCTCGGCCCAGCAGGCCTCGTCGATCGGCGCGCCGAGTTGCTCGACGGAGTCCGCGACCAGGTCCGGCAGGCCGGCGCCGAGCACGACCGCGGCGACGCGCGGATCGCGCAGCCCGAACTGGAGGGCGGCGGCCCGGAGCGTGCTGCCGTACCGCTCGCAGACGGCCGCCATCCGCTGGGCCACGGCCAGCAGCGGGGCCGGCGCCGGCACGTAGTTGAACCGCGCACCCGGGACCGGGGCGACCAGGATGTTGCTGTTCAGCACGCCGGCCGTCAGCACCGCGACCCCGCGCCCGGCCGCCTTGTCGAGCAGCCGGTCGGCCCGGCGGTCCAGCAGCGTGTAGCGACCGGCAATCATCAGATGATCGAGGTCGGTTTCGGCGACGAAGCGTTCCGCGGTCGCCGCGAAGTTCGTACCGACTCCCCAGCCGCCGATGACGCCCTCGGCGCGGAGCGCGGCGAGCGCACCGGCCGCCTCGCCGAGCGCCTGGTCCAAGTGGTCCTCGGGGTCGTGCACCAGAGCCAGGTCGATCCGGTCCAGCCCGAGCCGCTCCAGCGACTCGGTCAGGCTGCGCCGAACGCCGTCGGCCGAGTAGTCGAGCCGCCGGGACCGCCGCGGAACATCGGCGAACCCCTCGGCGTCGGCGGAGGCGGCCGGGTCGTCGACGAGCAGCCGGCCGACCTTGGTACAGAGGACGAACTCGTCCCGCGGCCTCGTCCTGAGGAACCGGCCGAGCCGCTCCTCGGACAGGCCGGCGCCGTAGTGCGGCGCGGTGTCGAAGGCCCGCAGGCCCAGCTCCCAGGCCTTGGCCAGGCCGGCCTGGGCCTCGTCCTCCGAGACCGGGGCATAGAGGTTCGCGTAGCCGGCGCCGCCGAGCAGCACCGGGCCGAACGGCGACCGTACCGCCGGCTCGACCGGCCTCGCCGCAGTGATCCCGCCGGTCACTGGGCTGACCGCGGCCGGAGCCGGAGGTTCTGCATGCCGCCGTCCACCGGCAGCACCGTCGCGGTGTTGGAACCGGACAGCGGGGAGGCCAGGTAGACGATGCCGGCGGCGACCTCGTCCGCCGAGACCAGCCGGCCGTGCGGCTGCCGGGCGTTCAGGGCGGCGCGTTCGGCAGCGGGATCCGGCGCCGAGTCGAGCAGCCGGCCGACCCACGGCGTGTCCGCGGTGCCCGGCGTGACGCAGTTGACCCGGATCCCCTCGGCGATGTGATCGGCCGCCATCGCCTGGGTGAGCGACAGCACGGCACCCTTGCTGGCCGAGTAGAGCGCCCGCTGCGGGATCCCGGCCGTGGCCGCGATCGAGCAGGTGTTGACGACGCTGGCCGCCTCCGATTTCCGCAGGTACGGCAGCGCGGCGCGGGTCACCCGGACGATGCCGAACACGTTGATCTCGAACACCCGGCGCCATTCGTCCAGGTCGTTGTCGGCCACCGTTCCCTGGGCGCCGATGCCGGCGTTGTTGACCACGATGTCGATCCCGCCGAGCCGGTCCGCCGCGGCCGCCACGCCGGCCGTCACCGAGTCGTCGTCGGCGACGTCGACCGCGAACCGGGCCAGCCGCTCGGGCAGTCCGTCCACTCGGAGATCGAGTACGGCCACCGCGGCGCCGCGGTCGGCCAGCAGGTTGGCGGTGGCCAGGCCGATCCCGCTCGCCCCGCCCGTGACGATTGCACTCAGCCCGGTGAACTCGCCCCGGCTCGGTGCCTCCTGCTCGGACCCCATCGTCATCGATTCCTCTCAGATTCGTCAGATCAATCGGCGCTATCTTACGGGGTGGTGCGTGCGGCCGCCGAGTGGTGCCTGCGGGTCGCCGCGATCGTCGCCGCTCCGAGGACCGGCATCCCGGCCGCGGCCAGCGCCCGGCTCGCCTCGGTCAGTGTGGCCCCGGTGGTCACCAGGTCGTCGACGATGATGATCATCCCCCGCTGGGTCGAGCCGGCGTCGCGTACCCGAAGGCTATCGGCAAGGTTGCGCTGCCGCGCCGCCGCGTCCAGGCCGGATTGATCATGAACGCTGCGGTGGTGCCGGAGCAGCCGGCGGACCCGTACCGGTGCGGCAGGACGGAGCAGCGCCGCCGCTCGCCGGGCCAGCGCCGTCGTCGCGTCGTACCCGCGACTGCGGACCGCCGCGCGGGCGGACGGGATCGGGACCAGCGTGAGCTCGCCGTCCGGACGGGTGGGCCGGGTTCGGATCAGGTGCCAGCAGGCCACTGCCAGCAGCTCGCCGAGCACCGGCGCCAGGCCCAGCGCCTGCCGTTCCTTGTGCCCGACGATCAGCCGTCGCAGCGGCTCGTCGTACCAGCCGGCCGTCGAGGTCGGCGGAAACCCGGCCGGGCACGGCGTAGGCCGGGCCGCCCTCGGTATGCGGGACCGGAGCAGACTGCGGCAGGGAGGGCAGAGTCCCCACCACGGCCGCAGGCACGCCGGGCACCGGGCTCCGAGCAGCAGGTCCCCCGCGGCCGCCAGCCACCCCATCCCCACCCGACCACCCTCCCGGATCTCCCCCCACCCCAAGCCGACCAGTCACAAAAGCAGGCGTTTTGTCGGCGTGTCGCTGCAAAAGTGACCGGTCGGTGCGAAGGGGCGGAGGAGGAGCCGGAGCGCGAAGAACCAGCGGCCGCGGAGCGACTGGGCCCGAGGCGGCGGCGCAGAGGGAACGGGGCGCGAGCAGTTGCGCCGAGAAACGGAGCCCGACCCAGCAGCGCCGAGAGAACGGGGCCCGAAGCAGCGACGGGGAGGAAGGATCGGCGCCGCGGATGGCACGGCGCACCTAAGGGTCGCGAGGCAGGCCCACGAGGGGCGGGCCCAGCGAAGGAAGCGGGGCTGAGCGAGTGCCGGAGCCGCGAAGGGCCGGAGCCGCGAGGGGTCGAACCAGGACGACGAAGGGACACGCCAGGACCTCGAGGTGCCGCGCCAAGGACCGGACCCGCGAAAACGGAGCCGCGCGAGGCAGGGCCACGAGGTGCCGGCACCGCAGGGCCGGAGCCGCGAGGGGGCCGCGCCAAGACCGCGAAAGGGGCTCGCCAGGCCACGAGGCGCCGCCCGGAGCCGCAAGAACAGAGCCGCAATCAGAGCCCGAGCCGCGAAGAGGGCCGCGCGGGTTCCGGAGCCGCTACGGGTCCGCGAGTGCGGGGCGGCGCACGACATCGAATACGAAGAATGCGGCCGGCGATTGGCACTGGTGCTCCCGAGTCGCGACAACGGTTGGGGAATATTGCGCCGCGTCTGCCCGGCCGGGGATTCCCCAATCCGGCCGACACCTCGACGCAACCGGGTCCCGGTCCGGGCTCGATCCACGCGGAAGGTGAGCATGTCGCGGATTCGGCACCGTCGGGCGCCCCTGCAGAAGATCTCGTTCGTGCAGTGACTTCATCGAACGGACGCCTTGACCGGCAGATCCGCCCGGAACGGAGGTCAACGCGTCCGCTCAGTGAGTGGCAGTGCTCGCCGGGAATCGACCGCGTTGTGGCTTCGACCCCACTCACCTCACGCCACGACCGCTGTGGATTTTCCGCCGTGACTGAACGGCTGAAACCCACTCCGGTCGTACACCTCGAGTAGGGGCAAGACCGCAAAGATCCTTGGCGATAGTTCCTACCGACCGAACTCTGCAACACCCGGTCTGCCCGGCTGGGGATTCCCAATCCGGCCGGTGTCCCGGTGTCCGGCGTCTCGGCGCCCGCGCCCACGCGCTCCCGCGTCCGCCCCTCGTCCCGGAACCCGCGCGCCTCCGGCGTATCGGTGTCTGCGCGCCTCCGGCTTCCCCGCGCTCCGGCGTCCCGCGCCCGGAGTCTCGACGTCCGCGCAGTCCCGCACCCAGCCCCGCGTCCCGGCGCCCGCGCCGTCCCTCGTTCCGGCGCCCGCGCGCCCCCGCGTCTCGGCGCCCGGGCCACTCCCGCGTCCTGCCCGCGTCCCGGAGCGCCCACGCACTCCCGCCTCCCGCCCCGCGTCCCGGAGCGCCCACGCACTCCGCGTTCCGGCGCCCGCGCCCCCGCGTCTCGGCGCCCGGGCCACTCCCGCGTCCCGCCCGCGTCCCGGAGCGCCCACGTCCCGCAGCGCCCGCGTCTCGGTGCCTGCGCGCCGCCGGCGTCCCCGCGCCCGAGCCACTCCCGCGCCCCGGCGTCCCCGCGCCCGCGCCCCGCGTCTCGACGCCTGCGCACTCCGCTCCCGCCCCGCGTCCCGGAGCGCCGGCATCTCGACGCCCCGCGTTCCGCTCAGACGCCGGGGCGCCGGGGCGTCGGGGCGTCGGGGCGTCGGGGCGCCGGGGATTCACTCCCGCCGACTCGCGAGACTCTGCTTCGACACGCCGCCGAATCGGGGCGGCGTCGTGTGGGGCGGGCGGTGGTTGACTGGGGGTGTGGCCGGCCGAGGTGATTCCGAGAAGACGCTGTCCGACGAGTACGAACGCGTCCTGACCGGGGTTGGGCCGCGGTTGAAGGCGCTCCGGCAGGATCGGTCGGCGACGTTGCAGGACGTATCGGCGGCCACCGGGATCTCGGTCAGCACGTTGTCCCGGCTGGAGTCCGGGCAGCGGCGGCCGACGCTGGAGCTGCTGCTCCCCCTGGCCCGCGAGTATGGAGTAGCGATCGACGAACTGGTCGATGCGCCGGAGACCGGCGACCCGCGGATCCGGTTGCGGCCGGTGACCCAGAACGGCATGACGATGATCCCGCTGACCCGGCGGGCGGGCGGTCTGCAGGCGTACAAGATGATCATTCCGTACCGCAAGAATGCGAAGCCGGACCCGCAGCGGCACGAGGGCTACGAGTGGATGTACGTGCTCAACGGGCGGCTCCGGCTGGTCCTCGGTGATCATGAGCTCGAGCTCGGGCCGGGCGAGGCGGCCGAGTTCGACACCAGGGTCGGCCACTGGTTCGCGGCGGCCGACCCCGCGGGTGTGGAACTGCTGTCGCTGTTCGGCAGCCAGGGCGAGCGGGCCCATGTCCGGGCCCGGACCCGCCGCGACGACCGCTCCTGATCAAGTCCCGCTGAGCTCCCGGGTCCGGGACCGGGCCCGCTGGACGGCGGCCTCGGTCTCCTCCTCGATCAGGTCCGCGTTGATCATGGCACCGGCGGTCAGGCCGGCACCGGCGGAAACGATCACCTGGGCTCGCGGATCGGCCACGTTGCCGGCCGCCCAGACACCCGGAACGCTGGTCGCGCCGTTGCCGTCGGTCACGATCCGGCTGCCGATCCGGTGCTCGCCGGCCAGCACCGGCTCCACGCTCAAACCCAACGGGGACAGGAAATCCGCGCGGGCTTCCATGATCGTCCCGACCACCAGGGTGGACCGGCCGACGAACCGGCCGGAGGCCAGTACGACCCCGGAGAGCCGGTCGGCCTCGTCCCGCTCCAGCCCGGCCACCTCACCGTCGATGATCTTGATCCCGCGGGCCGCCAGCCGCTCCCGTTGATCATCCCCGAGTTCGGTCGTGTGCGTGAACATGATCACGTCGTGCGACAGCTGGCGGAACATCAGGGCCTGGTGCACCGACATCGGCCCGGTCGCCAGGACTCCGATCGCGGTGTCCCGGACCTCCCAGCCGTGGCAGTACGGGCAGTGCAGCACGGACTTTCCCCACAGGTCGGCCACCCCGGGCAGCTGAGGCAGGGTGTCCACCAGGCCGGTCGTGATCAACAACCGCCGCGACCGGAGCCGGCGGCCGTCGGCCAGGTCGACCACGAACCCGCCCCGCTCGGTGTCGCGGGCGGCCGCGGTCACCGAGCCGTCGATCAAGGTCCCGCCGTAGCCGGCCAGCTCGGCCCGGCCGAGCTTGATCAACTCCGTCGGCGGCAGGCCCTCGTGGCCGAGGTAGTTGTGCATGTGCGCGGCGGGCGCGTTGCGCGGCTCGCCGGAGTCGATCACGGCGACCGAGCGCCGCGACCGGGCCAGCGCCACCGCGCCGCTCAGCCCGGCCGGCCCGCCGCCGATCACGATCACGTCGTGGTCCAGATCCGATCCTGACACCGTGTCCTCCTTGGTCGATTCGAGGACTCCAGCGTGCTGCGTACCCAACAGATTGGCAAGCATGCTTGCCATTTCAGCAAGAGGTCAGCCCGGGTACGCCAGCGAGTCGACCCCGGCCGAGATCCGGGTCCAGCGCCGCGCCGGATCGAGCCAGTAGGCCTCGCCCTTCTTGTTCACGATCGCCACCTGGTTGTGGGTGGGCGAGGCGGTGATCTCGGCCGCCTCGTCGTCCGGCAATTCGCCGAGGGCGGAGATCTGGGACGCGTCCTGGGACAGCAGATACACCCCGACCGGCGCCAGCGACGCGGCCGCGCCGATCACCAGCAGGCGGGAGTCGTCCTGCCAGCCGACGTCACGGAACTGGGTGATCGTGGTGCCCTGGTTGCCCGCGGTGTCGACCCGGCGCAGGTCCCCGTCGATCAGGATCCGGCCGTCGACCCGGTTGATCACGCCGAGCGTGAGCTGCCGGGTCGACCCCACCTCGCGCACCATCGCGATCCGGGTGCCGTCGGGCGACAGCTTGAACGCGACGATCTTGCTGCCCTTCAACTGCGGCGCCTGGACGTCGACGACCCGGTTCCCGACGGCGGCCCAGATGCGCTGTTCGCCGCCCTTCTGGCCGACCGCCCAGAGCTCGTTCTGCCGGGAGTACTGCGGCCGCAGCAGGTCGGACACGCCCTTGATCACGGTCGACGCCTGACCGTCCTCGCCCTGCTGGCGCAGCACGGTTCCGTCATCCGTCACTGCGGCAAGCTCGCGGTCGTCCAGCGAGACGGCGATCCGTTCGGTGCCCTCCTGCTCGCCGAGGTCACCCGAGATCGGCGCCGTCTCACGTTTGCCGGCCCGGTCGGTGATCATCCGGACACCGTCGTCGGTCGCGGCGTAGAGCTGGTCGCTGGCCCGCGGCGGCCGGGCCGCAATGGCCCGGATCCGGTCGTCGTTCACGGAGATCGCGCCGGTCGTCGGGTCGGCGCCGGGGATCCGGAAGATCTCGCCGTTCACCCGGAACATGACTGACTGGACCTGGAACTGCCGCAGGGTTTCGGCGACCTGGGCCGCCATGAGTATTCGCTGCTGATCGGTCAGCTCGTTGATCGCGTCGCTCAATCCCACCTCGGCGACGCCGCCGGCCACCGACGCCGACTGCACCTCGAGGGTCGTACCGGCCGGAAACGCGCTGCTCACCACCGGGGCGAGCCAGTCCGAGGGACCGGACAGCAGGGCCAGCATCAGTGCGGAGGCGATGCTGGCCCGTTGGGGCAGATAGATCACGTCCGGCACAAGAGTGCCGTCCCGGCCGATGAAATAGACGTTGAAGCTGTCATAGAACGTGTCGAACGTCCACTTGGGCACCAGCAACCCGGTCACCGGGTTGTTGATCCGCCACTCGCCGTCCTGCTTCTCGACCCTGAGCACCGGCCGGAACTGCTGGTCGCGAACCGTGAAGATCCGGTCCGGCCCGAGCACGCCGACCATCCGCGCGTCCAGCAGGAAGGAGGTCGGGCTCGTTGCGGTCAGCTGGCCGACATAGACCGTCGCCCCCTGATCAGGGTTCCAGCGGTCCGCAGACTCCTTGGTCAGGTACTTCCGGGCCGTCGCGTACGAGGGCTCGTAGGCCGACATCGCCTGCAGGAAACCCTCGACGATCGTCTTCGGGTCGTCGCCCGGCTGCGGGGCTGCGGGATCGACGTTGAGACAACTTCGGCAGGACGGCTTGGCGCCCTCGACCGGGTCGACCGGGCCGCGGGTCGGCACCTCGGCACAACCCGCCAGAACGGCCAGCAGCACCACCAGCACAGCGGCAACGCGACTCCGCGACGTGGTGGTCACTGGTCCCCCCTTCTCGAACTCCCGGATTCCGACGGTACGGAATCGTCCGGCGCCGCCCCCAGCTCCAGCATCTCGGGCGAGGCCGGCGACGCGGCGGGCGTCGGCGAGGCCGGCAGCAGGGCCGGCCGGTCGTCGGCGTCCATCAGCGGCTGGGCGTACTCCACGCCGTCGACCCGGGAGACCGACGGCCCGACCAGGTCGCGCGGCACCAGCGGCAACGGCGACTGCTCCAGGATGCCACCGCGTTCCTTGGGCAGCGTGAGCCGGAACTGGGCGCCCATCCCCGGCCGGCCCCACGCGGTCAGCCAGCCGCCGTGCAGGCGGGCGTCCTCCATGGCGATCGACAACCCGAGC
The DNA here is from genome assembly GCF_013407955.1 of Microlunatus parietis. Classification (GTDB taxonomy): domain Bacteria; phylum Actinomycetota; class Actinomycetes; order Propionibacteriales; family Propionibacteriaceae; genus Microlunatus; species Microlunatus parietis. The sequence goes on from NZ_JACCBU010000001.1 coordinate 1,144,805, forward strand.
CCGGTGCCGCCGATGGTGCGGGTCCGGGCCGGATCGGCGCGCCAGAACCGGTGGAACACCAGCTTGGCCTGGCTCGCCTCGAAGCCGACACCGTGGTCGCGGACGGCGATCGCGACGGCGTCGTCGTCCTGGGCCAGCCAGATGTCGATCGGGCGGCCCTCGCTGTGCTCGATCGCGTTGGTCAGCAGGTTGCGGACCACCCGCTCGATCCGGCGGGCGTCGACCTCGGCGACGCAGGGTCCCGGAGCGTGCACGGTGACCGTGGTCGCCGCCTCCTCGGCGAACCGCTGGTGCGCCTCGACGACCCGTTCCACGACATCGACCAGGTCGACCCGGTCCAGGCTGAGCACCGCGACGCCGGCGTCGAACCGGGAGATCTCCAGCAGATCGGTCAGCAGCGCCTCGAACCGGTCCAGCTCGGCCTGCAGCAGTTCCGCAGAGCGGGCCGAGACCGGGTCGAAGTCCTCCCGCGCCTCGTACAGCACCTCGGCGGCCATCCGTACCGTCGTCAACGGCGTGCGCAGTTCGTGCGACACGTCCGACACGAACCGGTGCTGCACCGCCGACAGGTCCTCCAGCTGGGTGATCTGTTTCTGCAGCTCGCTCGCCATGTAGTTCATCGACGCGGCCAGCCGGGCCAGGTCGTCCTGCCCGCGGACCCGCATCCGGTTGTCCAGGTTGCCCAGGGCGAGGCTCTCCGCGGCCCGGCGGGCGGCCCGGACCGGCGCGACGACCTGGCGGCTGACCAGCGCGGCGATGATCGTCAGCAGCAGCACCAGCAGCGCACTGGTGCTGATCACCGCGGTGGCGAGGACGTTCAGGGTCTCCTGTTCCTGCTCCAGTGGAAAGATCAGGTACGTCTCGTACGACCCGCTGCCGGGCAGCCGCAGCATCGTGCCGACGGCGAACGCGGGCCGGGTGGTGACCTCCTCAGTGGTCTTCTTGGCCGCGGTCGGCGTGATGTAGTACTGGCCGTCCGCCTCCGGCTTCGTCACCTGTTCCCGGAGTGACTGCGGAACGCTGCTGACGTCGGCGTCGGCGGTGCGTACGGTCTGGCGGTTGACGAACGCGATCACCCAGTAGCGGTTGGTGCCACTGCGGCTGGCCAGGTTGGCGGCGAGGGTCTGGAACAGTTCGTTGGCACTGGCGCTGCTGGTGACCGTCGAGTTGTCCAGCGTCTCCTGCGCCTCGGCCAGCGCGGCGGTCGCCTCGGATTCCACCGACACCTTCTTGGTGTCGATCACTCCGTTCGTGGCCTGCCGCATGATCAGAAATCCGCCGAGCACCACGACGGCCAGCGACGCGGCGAACACGGAGGAGATCACCCGCAGCGGCAACGAGCGCCACCACCAGTTCAGCGGCAGCTTCCACCACGGCTGATTCTCGTCGAGCGGGGTCGGAAGGGACATCGAGGCTTAACCCCTCATGGCGTTCACCGGGCCGGCTTCGGCTCGCCCGCCTTGTAACCGATGCCGCGTACGGTGACGACGATCTCCGGGTGTTCGGGATCGCGCTCGATCTTGGAACGGAGCCGCTGCACGTGCACGTTGACCAGCCGGGTGTCGGCGGCGTGCCGGTAACCCCACACCTGCTCCAGCAGCACCTCACGGCTGAACACCTGCCACGGTTTACGGGCCAGCGCCAGCAGCAGATCGAACTCCAGCGGCGTGAGCTGGATCGGCCGGCCGTCACGCTGCACCGAGTGGCCGTCGACCTTGATCGTCAGATCGCCGATGAGCAGCGTCTCGGACTCGTTGTCGTCCGGCTGGCGGCGCAGCCTGGTCTTGATCCGGGCCACCAGCTCCTTGGCCTTGAACGGCTTCGCCACATAGTCGTCGGCGCCGGCCTCGAGCCCGGCCACGACGTCGATCGTGTCGGACTTGGCGGTCAGCATGACGATGGGTACGCCCGACTCGGCTCGGATCTGGCGACAGATCTCGACGCCGTCGCGACCGGGCAGCATCAGGTCGAGCAACACCAGGTCGGGCTTGGACTCGACGTAGGCCGGGTAGGCCTGGTCGCCGTGCGAGCACCAGATCGGCTCGAAACCCTCGTTCCGCAGCACGATGGTGAGCATCTCCGCCAGGGACGCGTCGTCATCGACGACGAGCACCCTGCCGCGGCTGCTCCCGCTCTTCGTTCCCTCTGACACCGAAAGGCCTCTCTGACATAGCTCTGGGCGCCCCTAGCCTACTGATCTGGATCCTACTGATCCCTGCCGGAACAGCGGGCGTTCGCGATCGGTGCGTGTCCCTATGATTCCTCGGGATGCAACACTGGCCCGGATGGCGGCGACGATCAATCCGGGAGGCGGGCCCGCGCTGCCGTGGCAGCGGCTGCGGCGCCCGGCGGTGCTCGACGCGTCCCGGGCCGCCCTGATCCCGCTCCGGCCGCTGACCATCACCGAGGTGCTGGACGCGGCGTTCCTGGTGGTCCGGGCGAACGCGCGGATGATGGTCGGGCTGCCGCTGGTCATCGCCGGAGGGGCGGGGCTCTATCTGCTGGGCGGGATCGGCCTCTGGTTCCTGCTCGGCGACACCTCCGGCGAGACCGTACAGATCGTCTCCGTCGTCCTGTACGGGCTGCTCGGCCTGCTGCTGCTCACGATGTGCCTGGTCTGGATGACCGCGGTGCTGTCCCGGATCACCCTGGAGACGGTGCTCGGACCGGGCTTCGTACCGGCGACGCCGTGGACGCTGCGCCGGGCCCTGCGGATGTTCTGGCCGATGGTCGGCCTGTCCCTGCTGCAGTGGGTGGCCGCGTCGACGATGCAGTCGATCATCATCTCCGGCGTCTACTACGTCCTGATCGCGCTGATGCTCGCGATGGGCACCGGATTCTCGGCGACCGCGCTGGGCGGGGTGGCGACCGTCGTCACCGTGATCGGGTACGTGATCTCGGCGGCTGCGTACAGCTATCTGTCGCTGGCCGTCCCGGCCTACGCCACCGAGAACCCGCATGCCCCGGCCTGGATCGGCACGCCGGCCCGCCGGACCAACATCATCACCGCGTTCATCCGCTCGTTCACGCTGATCGGCTGGCGCAATCTGCCCCGGGCGACCGTGATCATGGCCGGCGCGTTCGCGATCACGCTGCTGGTGATCACGCTGGTCGGTTTCGGGTCGCTGCTGGTGCTGGTGCTCTACACGACTTCGCTCGGGGTCGACTTCCTCGATCTGCTGTACAACCCGTGGACCTATCTCGGCGTGTTCGGGTTCTCCTCGATCGTCGCCATGTCGGCGCTGCTGGCCTTCGTCGCCGCCGTGCAGACCCTCCTCTACGTCGATCTGCGGATGCGCCGGGAGGGCCTGGACCTGGCGATGCGCTTCGATTGCGTACCCATCCCGCAGCCGTCCGCGCCGCCGATCGTCTACGTGGCCCCGCCGCTGCCGCCGCGCCCGCCGCTGCCGCCACCGGGGCACGGCCGATGATCCCGCTGGATGTCCCGGTCGAGCTGAGTCGGGAGGAGGCGCGCCGGCGGGTGTTGGAGGAGCTCGGCAAGTCGCGGTATGCCGAGATGCCGCAGTGGTTGCGGGACCTGCTGCAGTGGCTCTCCGAACTGCTGGAGCGGATCGTCACGTTCGTGCTCGGGGTGAGCTCCGGCCCGGCCGCGGCGGGCGGCGGGATCAACGTCGCGTTCGTGGTCATCCTGGTGCTGATCGCCGCCGGGATCGCCCTGCTGATCTGGAAGGTCGGGCTGCCCCGCTGGCAGACCAAGCGCCGGCGGGATGCCGAGGTCGACCTGAGCGAGGAGCTGGAACCGGACGACTACCGGTCGGCGGCGCAGCGGTTCGCCGCGGCCGGCGACTGGCGTTCGGCGGTACGGGATCGGTTCCGGGCCGTGGTCAAGGAACTCGAGATCGCCACCATCCTGGACCCGCGGCCGGCCCGGACCGCGTTCGAGGCGTCCGCCCTGGCCGGCCGGGCGCTGCCGGAGCAGGCGGCCGCGCTGGACGCCGGGGCGCGCACGTTCTCCGAGGTGATGTACGGCGACCGGGTGGCCGACACGGCGGCGTACCAGCGGATGGCCGAACTGGACGACCGGATCGGCGAGGCGGCCCGGCAGGCCGACCTGGCCGGCGACGAGCCGGAACCGGCGGCCGGACGAGGAGCCGGACGATGACCGCCCCGACCGTGCCCCACGAGACGCCGACCGAGCCGACCGAGCCGGTCCAGCCTGTCGCGCCGGTTGAGCCACCGCGGCGGCCGGCGTGGTCGAGGTTCCTGCGGCACCGGGCGACCCGCTGGGTGGCCGGCGTGCTGGTGGTCGTCCTGATCGTGCTGGGCACCGTGGCCGCGTTCAGCGCCGCGACCGCCGGTCAGGCGGAGAACGATCCCCGGTCGTCACGCCCGGACGGTGCCCGGGCCGTCGCCGCCGTGCTGGAGCAGGAAGGCGTCGAGGTCAGGCCGACCGAGCGGATCGACGCCGCGGTCCGAGACGGCGCCGGCGCGACCGTCGTCGTGGCGTACCCGGACCGGCTGTCCGACGACCAGGTGCGCCGGCTGCTGGAGATCCCGGACGCGCGGCTGATCCTGCTCGCCCCGGACGACGGCCTGAGCCGGTTCGTCGCGGGGGTCGAGTCGCGCTACGTCGACGGCAGCTCCGTGGAACCCGGCTGTTCCGATCCGACCGCGGTACGTGCCGGGTCGACGACCTTCGCCGGCGGCCGTACCTTCCGGACCGAGGCCGGGTCGTCGGTCGCCTGTTACCGGACCGAGGACGGCTACGGCTACCTGAGACTCCCGTCGACCACCGGCCGGGAGATCGAGCTGCTCGGCGGCGGCTGGACCAACAGCACGGTCGCGGTGGACGGCAACGCCGCCCTGGTGCTCGGCCTGCTGGGCTCCCGGGAGCGGCTGGTCTGGGTGATGGCCACCGGGAGCGGCCCGTCCGGCCCCGGCAACGAGACGGCGCCGCCGCCGACCGTGCTGCCGCCCTGGTGGGCGGTCGCGGTGGCGCAGGCGGTGGTCGCGTTGATCATCGTCGGCATCTGGCGCGGCCGGCGGCTCGGCCCGATCATCCTGGAACGGCTGCCGGTACGGGTCCGGGCGTCGGAGACCGTCGAAGGGCACGGGCAGCTGTACCACCGGCTGCAGGCGCGGGAGCGGGCCGCCGCCGCGCTGCGCGAGGGAGTGGTGCGTCGCCTCGGCCGCCGGTACGGTCACGGGAACGACCCGATGGCGCTGGCGGCGGCCCTCGCCGAACGCACCGGGCGGGACAGCCGGCAGGTGTACCACGTCCTGTTCGGGCCGGTCCCGGACGACGATGATCAACTTCTGAACCTTGCGGAGAACCTCGATGATCTTGAGCAGGAGGCACGACAGCCGTGAGCCATGACCCGTACCAGCAGCGGCCCTATCCGGACCGGCCGCCCATGGCCCCCGGCTATCCGGCGGTGCAGCAGTCGACCCCGCCGCGGCCGGCACCTCCGCCGCCTCCGCAGTCGCCGGCGCGGGCCGCGCTGTCCGCGCTGCGGGCCGAGGTCGGCAAGGCCGTGGTCGGCCAGGAGTCCGCGATCACGTCGTTGATCATCGCGCTGATCTGCCGCGGCCACATCCTGCTCGAGGGCGTACCCGGAACGGCGAAGACCTTGATGGTGCGCGCGTTCAGCAAGGCGATGCAGATCGACACCAAGCGGCTGCAGTTCACCCCGGACCTGATGCCGGGCGACATCACCGGCACCGTGATCTACGACGCGCGGTCCTCGGAGTTCACGTTCCGGGAGGGGCCGGTCTTCACCAACCTGTTGCTGGCCGACGAGATCAACCGCACGCCGCCGAAGACCCAGTCCGCGCTGCTGGAGGCGATGGAGGAACGCCAGGTCAGCGTGGACGGCACGCCACGCCCGCTGCCCGACCCGTTCATCGTGGCGGCCACCCAGAACCCGGTCGAGTACGAGGGCACGTATCCGCTGCCGGAGGCCCAGCTGGACCGGTTCCTGATGAAGATCAAGATCGATCTGCCGCAGCGGGACGCGGAGATCGAGGTGCTGAACCGGCACGCGCACGGCTTCGACCCGCGCGACCTGGACGCGGCCGGGCTGACCGCGGTGGCCACGCCCGATGATCTTCGGCAGGCGCGCCGGGAAACCCAGGCCGTGCTGGTCCAGCCGCAGGTGCAGGCCTACATCGTCGACGTGGTCCGGGCCACCCGCCAGTCGCCCTCGCTGCAGCTGGGCGTCTCGCCGCGCGGCGCGACCGCGATCTTGAACACGGCCCGGGCCTGGGCCTGGCTGTCCGGCCGCGACTACGTGTCGCCGGACGACGTCAAGGCGCTGGCGTTCGCCACCCTGCGGCACCGGGTGGCCCTGCGCGCCGAGGCCGAACTCGAGGGGATCACCGCCGACTCAGTGATCGAATCGATCCTGGCCACCGTTCCGGTACCGCGCTAGCTCGAGCGGGGCTGATCATGATCCTCACCTGGCGGGCCGGCCTGCTGGCCGCGATCGCCGTGGTCGCGGTGGCGATCGCGGGGCACTGGCTCGCGTTCGTGATCGCGACCGGCCTGCTGCTGTTGTTGATCTTGGTCGACCTGGTGCTCTGCCCGTCCCCGGCCAAGATCACGGTACGGCGTTCCGGTGACACGTCGATCCGGCTCGGTGAGGAGGCGATCGTCTCGGTCCTGCTGATCAACCACAACCGGCGCGCGATCAAGGCGACGGTCCGGGACGCCTGGACCCCGTCCGCCGGCGCCCGGGGCGGCATCACGACACTGACCATCCCGGCCCGGCAGCGCCGGCTCACCCGGACCACGCTGCGGCCGACCCGGCGCGGCGACCGGCCGAGCGGTCCGGTGATCATCCGCAGCTACGGCCCGCTGCGGATCGCCGGCCGGCAGAGCGCGCACCACGAGGCACCGTGGCAGGTCCGCGCGCTGCCGCCGTTCCACAGCCGCAAGCACCTGCCCAGCCGGGTGGCCCGGTTGCGCGAGCTGGACGGGCGGTCCAGCATCCTGCAGCGCGGCCAGGGCACCGAGTTCGACAGCCTGCGCGAGTACGTACCCGGCGACGACGTCCGCTCGATCGACTGGCGCGCGACGGCCCGGTCCACCACGGTGGTGGTGAAGACGTGGCGGCCGGAGCGGGACCGGCACGTGTTGATCGTGCTGGAGTCGGGCCGCACCTCGGCCGGCCGGGTCGGTGATCAGCCGAAACTTGATCACTCGATGGACGCGGCCCTGCTGCTGGCCGCCTTGGCCTCCCGGGCCGGCGACCGGGTCGACCTGCTGGTGGTCGACCGCGAGGTCCGGGCCAGCGTGGTCGGCGAGCCGGCTTCGACGATGCTCAACACGTTCGTCAACGCGATGGCCGGCGTCGAGTCGGTGCTGGTCGAGGCCGATCACCGGAAGCTGGTCGCCGAGGTGATGAGCCGGGTGGCCCAGCGGTCCCTGGTGGTGATCTTGACCGGGCTGGACACGGCCGCGATCACCGACGGTCTGCTCGGCGTGATCGGGCCGGTCCGGCGCAAGCACCGGATCGTGATCGGCGCCGTGTCCGATCCTCGGATCGAGGAGTTGCTGAGCCGGCGCGAGGAGCCCGGGGACGCCTACGCGGCGGCCGCGGCCGAGGTCGACATCGCCCGCCGGGAACGGGTGGTCCGGCAGCTCCGCGATCTCGGCATCTCGATCGTCCAGTCGCCGCCGGACACCTTCGCGCCCGCGCTGGCCGATCACTACCTGGCACTGAAGAAGGCCGGCCAGCTCTGACGGCCCGCGGCGAGGTTTCGGACACGAAACTCGCGGTTTTGGACATTCTCCATCGCTTGCCAACCGGCTGGGTGCGCCACTAGCGTAGGTCCATTGCAATCGGTTTCATCGAGAGGTGAATTGATCATGACCCCGGCCTTCTCCCTGTCCCGCCGGCATCTCCTCGCAGGGGGCACCGCGGTCGCCGGCGCCGCTCTGCTCGGCGGTTGCGCGTCCGGCAGCGACACCACGGACTCCGACGAGGCCAACCGCGCCGTGACGTTGCCCGCCTACGTCCCGTACGAGGGAGTGAAGCCGGACCTGGCGTCGACCGACGAGGCGGTGATGCCCGGCTTCCTGAGCTACCCCAAGGGCGATGTCACCGCGACCGAGGGCAAGCCGCTGGCCAGTGGGAAGCCGCTGACCATCCTGACCAACACCAACGTGCAGCTGCCGCCGCCGCTGGCCCAGAACAAGTACTGGCAGGCGATCAACGAGGCGGCCGGCGCCGAGCTGCAGTTCACCATGGCGACCGCGGCCGACTACACCGCGAAGCTGACCGTGGTGATCGCCGGAGATGATCTTCCCGAGGTCGTCGCGCTGCGCCCGATCGGCGATCTGCCGAAGTTGCTCGAGGCCCGGTTCACCAACCTGACCGAGCACCTGTCCGGCGACGCGATCAAGAAGTATCCGAACCTGGCCAACATCCCCACGATCTCGTGGCGGTCCTGCATCTTCAACGGCGGCATCTACGGGATCCCGCTGAATCGGCCGGCCGCGGCCGGTGAGATGCACGCCCGGCTCGACGTGATCAAGGCCCGGGGCGCGAACCCGGAGCCCAAGAGCTACGCCGAGTTCCTCGAGATGTGCCGTACGGTCAACGATCCGAAGCGGAACCGCTATGCGATGGGCAGCCCGGCCTCGACGATCAACTTCCTCAAGGAGATGCTCGGCCTGCCGCTCGGCTGGGGTGTCGACGACGCCGGCAAGTTCACCCATGTCGCCGAGCGTGAGGAGTTCAAGCAGATCCTCGATGCGGTGTCGCAGCAGTGGAACGAGGGACTGTTCCACCCCGACTCGTTCACCCAGGAGACCCTGCTGGCGCAGTGGGTCGGCACCGGGGTGGTCGCCGTGAACAACGGAGGCGCGGGCTCGGTGTCGGGCTACTACACGACCTACAGCGCGAACAATCCGGACATGGAGATGGGCATTCTGGTGCCGCCGAAGTGGGACGGCGGCGGCGATGGCACCAAGCTGATGGGGCCGGCGATCTACGGTGGCCCGATCGCGATCACCAAGACCACGCCGGAGCGGCTGGACGAGATCCTGTCCTTCTTCAACTGGCTGGCCAGCCCGTTCGGCACGGTGGAGCACCGGCTGCTGTCGTACGGGGTCGAGGGGCACGACTTCGACTACCAGGACGGCGATCCGGTGCGCTCGCAGACCGGTGTCCGCGAGGTCACGCTGCCGGTCAACTACACCGGTTCGGCTCCGGTGGTGAACTTCACGCCCGGCCGGCCGGAGACGACGAAGCAGTATCACGCGTATCAGGAGCGGTGCGCCAAGAACAAGCTGGCGATGGCCACTCAGGGTCTCTACTCCCCCCACCCAGCAGTCCGACGGCGCGGCGCTGGACAAGAGCCTGACCGACGCGATCAACGACGTGGTCACCGGGCGGAAGAAGCTGGCCGACTTCGATGCGGCGCTGTCCTCGTACCGCTCCGGTGGCGGGGACACGATCAGGACCGAGTACCAGGAAGCCTACGCCGCCACGCGGTGACCAACTTCGTCTGAGGAGTCAGCACGCCATGGCGCGTCGCTTCGCCCTGCCGCCTGCGCAGGATCCGTTCGTCAATACGCCCTTGATCAGCCTCGGCCCCGGCGCCGACGGCGCGGAGCGGTTCTGGATCACCTCCTGGAACAGCGTCTCCGGGACCCAGGCGATCATGATCACCGAGGACGGCCGGTCCGAGCAGCACCGGTTCCCCGATCATCCCGGTTTCTACAGCGCGGGACCCGAGGACGCCGACACGCTGTGGCTCTGCGGTGATCTGGCGAAGATCATCCGGTACGACCTGCGCACCCGGGCGGTGGAACAGTTCGACACCGGGGCACCCTACGCGCTGATGTTCGGCGGCATGGTCGTCGACCCGGTGTCCGGGAAGCTGTTCGGGCTCGCGTTCCCACCGCCGGACCCGACCGCGATCAGCTTCGACTTCCGCAACCGTACCCCCGGGTCGGTGACCCCGAATCCGTGCGCCGAGCACTACTCGGCGTCCCACTTCGCCAACGGCGACGGCACCTTCACCCTGCTCGCGTTCAATCCCGATCTGGCCTTGCTGCGTTGGGATCCGGCGACCGACCGGGTGAGCCGGACGCTGGTCAGCGAGTTGCTCGGCCGGCCGGTGCGCTGGACCGACCGGTCGACGATCAGCGCCACGATCACCGACGACACCGGCCATGTCTACCTGCCCGAGGTCGGCTGGTATGACCCGCTCGGGCAACGGCTGGCCGACGGTCCCGAGGCGTCCGCGCGGATGAACTGGTTCGCGCTGCGGGACGGCACCGCGTGGGGTGCGGCGATGGCCGGGGAGATGCTGACCGTGGCTCGCTGGGACCTGGCCAGCGGCAAGATCACCGAGCTGTGCCGGATCCCCGACGGGACCATCCAGGGCACCCGGCTGACCGAGTCCGGCCGGATCGTCGCGGTGACGATGTTCGGCACGTTCTACCTGATCGACGCCGAGGACGGCTCGCTGCTGCACGCGCGCCACGTACCGTCGGACTCGATCGGGCACGTCGACTGCCTGCGCCGGATCGACCAAGATCGACTGCTCGGCACGACCTTCATCACGCAACGGTTCTGGAGCCTCGACCTGCGCACCGGCGAGGGCGAGGATCTCGGCCGGGCCGCGCCGGGCGGCGGCGAGGTGCTGCAGACCTGGAAGATCGACAACCGGGTCTACCTGGCCGCCTACACCGGTGCCGAGCTGGTCGAGTACGACCCCGGCCGGGCCGCCCGGTTCCCGGAGAATCCGCGGATCGTCGCCAAGCCGGCGACCGGAATGCGACCGGTCGCCGCGGCCGACGACGGCCGGGTGATCTTCTACTCGTCCAATCACCACTACGGCGAGCTCGGCTGTGTGATCACGAGGTACGACACCGGGACCGGGCTGGCCCGCTATGCCGACGATCCCCTGCCCGGGCAGGCGATCCGCAGCCTGGTCCTCGACTCCGCGGGCACCGCGCTGCTGGCCGGAACCACGATGGACGCGGACTGCGAGAGCGCGCCGCCGTCCGATGATCACTGCCTGTTCACCAGGATCGACGCGGAGTCCCTGGCGGTGATCATGACTACCAAGGCGCCGGCCGGTACCCGGATCGCGCGGGTGCGCGGTGCGATCGATCAAGATCGTTTCCTGGCCACCCTGACCGGAACCTTCGACGGGCGGAGCGAGAAGCGCTGGCTGGTGCTGCCCGCCGCCGGGCCCTGGCCGGAGCTCACGCTGGCCGACACCCGGCCGCTGCCCGAAGCGGCGACAGTGGTGGTCCCGACCGGTACTGCCGGCCTGTTCGTGCTCCGGACGCCGAGCGGGTTCGCGCTCTGGGACTTCCGGGGCGACAACCCGGTCCGGCTGGCCGACGTCTGCGACGACCCGAAGGCGTACGCCTGCGAGATCCAGGACGGCTCGCTCCACGTCCTGCTCCCGGACGCGGTCCTGGTCGACGACGAGCTGCTGTCCCGCTTCAGTTGATCAAGGACGCGGGAGCCAGGGACGGCGATCGACCGCGAGCTTGAACGCGTCCGCGTGGAAGGCCGCGCCGCTTTCGTCGCCGTGGCGATCGTTCCACCAGGCGTTCATGATCATCTTGAAGGCGGCCCACCAGTGGATCGCCGCCTCGGCCGCGTCGCCGGGGGTGAGGCCGACCCGCTGCAGGAACTCGGCCCAGCGCGGCTGCGGCAGGAATCCCCACACCTGGATGCCGACGTCGCGCAGCGGATCGGACAGGTCGACGAGATCCCAGTCGAGCAGGTACGGGTGCCCGTCGGCGATCACGTAGTTGTGCCAGTGCGGGTCGGGATGGATCGGCCGCGCCGTTTGCCGCGCGAGCTCGGCGGCCTGCCGCCGCCAGCGATCCAGCCGGACCTGCAGTTCGTGATCACGGAGTGGCGCCAAGGTCGGGGCCGGCTGGGCGTCGATCATGGCCACCGCGTCCGGCACGGCGAGCCGCCAGGTCCCTTGTCCGGGCAGAAGCAGCCGGCGGAGCGCCTCATCGTTGAGATAGCTGCCGACCAGGTCGGCCCAGCGCGGCAGGTTGGCGGCGAACCAGTCATGATCGGGATGCGGCCCGCTGACCGCCCGCTGCACCACGTACTCCCGTTCCTTGTGGACGCCGCTCGCCAGGATCGGCGGCGTCACGCCCAGATCGGCCAGCCGGGACAGGATCGCGAGCGGAGTCTCGATGAGCTTGACCGCAACGGCCTCCTCGCCCCGCTCGGCCAGCCGGGTCACCCTCATCGAACCGCGAACCTCGGACACCCGCCACCCGGCGCCCGGGAGCACGGCACGGACGTAGCCTTCGGTGAGCTCGGCCATGCCCAAGACCTACCAGTCGAGAACGGAGAGCGCGAACGAGTTTCCCGCCGTCGACCGAGGCACCACCACCAAACCCGCCCTCACCTCGCCGCCGAGACGGCAAGGCTCGCCGAGCGGGAGCCACGACATGGGCCTGGTTGACAGATTCCCCGCGGAGCGCAGGATCCCGAACCTCATCTGGCCCGATCAGGAGTTGATCACCTCGACGATCTCGTCAGCCAGTTCCCGGGTCGCCGCGACGACGCCCGAGTAGCGCCGGGTCAGGTCATGATCGAATTCCAGCGGCCGGCCGAACGCGTCGCAGACGTGGCCGCCGGCGATCGGCATGATCACCATCGCGGCCGCGAGATCGACCAGCCGGTGAGTGTCCGAGCCCGGGTCGGCGAACGCGTCGACGGCCCCGGTCGCCACCAGCATCGCCTCCAGGCAGCTGGACGAGAGGATCCGGACCCGGCCGGCCCGGCGGCACAGCTGCATCCAGGTCTCGGCGGTGTCGCCGCGGGCCCCGTGCTTGGGGCGCAGCATCGACAGCGCCTGCCCGGCCAGCCGACGCGCGCCACTGGTCCGGTACGGCGCCGGTTCGCCGACCCGAGCCGCGATCGAACGCCCGGTCTCCAGCCAGCAGGTCAACGCCTCGATCGGCTTGCCGTCCTCGAGCAGCGCCGCGGAGTAGCAGGACAGCGGCACCCCGGCGGCGGCGTTCGCCGAGCCGTCGACCGGGTCGACGACCAGGGTCAGCGCGCTGCCGAGATCGACGAAACCCGCCTCCTCGCTGAGCACGTTGATCCCGTGCGTGCGCGCCGCGGCGAGGATCCGCTGCTCCACCAGGTCGTCGATCAGCATGGTCGGCGTACCGTCGGCGCCCATTCGGGTCTCCGCGGACAACTCGGCGCGGCCGTACCGCTGCTGGGCCTCGGCCAGTGCCTCGAAGGCGGCCCGGCAGGTGTCGGCTAGGGCCGGGTGTACGTCGCCGAGGACCAGGTCCGCGGTCATCGGCTGCTCTTGAACGTGGCCAGGACGGTCGGCCAGCCCGAGCCGTGGTCGTCGACCAGGACGAAGTCGGCCAGCTGGCCCGGCGCGATCCGGCCCCGGTCCGAGAGCCCGGCCACCGCCGCCGGTCCCGCGGTGACCAGGTGGGCCGCCGCCGGCAGGTCGGCCACGCCGGACCGGACCAGCGTGAAGACGGCGCCGAGCAGCGCGCTCGGCAGGTAATCCGAGGCCAGCGCGTCGACCAGGCCGAGCCCGATCAACTCGGCGGCGCCGACGTTGCCGGAGTGCGACCGGCCGCGCAGCACGTTCGGCGCGCCGGCGACCGAGGTCAGCCCCAGGTCGCGGGCCCGCCGGGCGGCCTCGACCGTGGTCGGGAACTCGGCCGTCGTCGCACCTCGCTCGTGCAGTTCGTCGATCGCGGCCGCGCTGTCCGGGTCGTGCCCGAGCAGCCGGATCCGGCCGGCCCGGGCCAGGTCGCCCAGCCAGGCCAGGTTGTCCCGGCGGATCGACTCGGTCCGCTCGGCGTCGGCCAGGATCTCCGCCACCCGCTGCTCCGCCGCGTCGCGATCCAGTCCGCCGTCGCCCATGATCGCCTTGATCAACACCTGCTGATCGGCGTATTGGCCCTGGCCCGGGGTGTGGTCCTCGTGCGAGACCAGCGGCTGCTCACCGTCCGGCAGCGAATCCAGCCGCCGCCGCAACAGTTCGGCCCCGACCTCGGACCGGACGGCGAACCGGTGCAGCACGCGATGATCAACTCGGGAGGAGGAGTGCGCGTCCACCGCCCCGCACAGTTCCAGGGCTCGCTCCGGCGAGCGCTCGGTGCCGCCGGCCGCCTTGTGCTGGAAGCCGGCCCCATGGAAGATCGTCGTCACGCCGGCCGCGGTCAGCTTCGCCTCGTACGAACTCAGCGCGAAGTCCCACGGCAGTACGGCATTCGCGCGCGGCGCCCGCTCCTTCTCCAGGGCATCGCTGTGGGCGTCGATCAGGCCCGGCAGCAGCAGCCGGCCTCTGGCGTCGACGTCGGCCGGCAGGACGCGCTCGGTCACCTCCTCGATCAGCCCGTCGTTGATGATCACCGTCGCGGGGTCGGTCACCCGGTCGTCCAGCACGACCCGCGCATTGCCGATCCGGTACGAGACCGGCGGTGCACCGACCGGCCAGCCGGAATCGGCGATCGGGCGTTCATGATCAAGTTCGGCCTGTAACGAATTCATACGTACGCCTCCTCCATGACATCGTCGAGGGCCCGATGGCCCGCCGCAAGCACTTTGTCCGGCGGACCGTCCGCGACCAGCCGGCCACCGTCGAGCACCAGCACCCGATCCGCCATCCGGCGGATGATCGCCAGATCGTGATAGACCGCGAGCACGCTGACCCCCTGCTCGGTGAGCCGTTCGATCACCGCGAGCGCGCGGGCCCGGTTCGCCGGATCGAGCGCGGACACCGGCTCGTCGAGCAGCAACAGTCGCGGCGGGCTCACCGTACCGGCGGCGAGATTGACCCGCTGCCGCTCCCCGCCCGAGAGCAGGCTGCAGTCGACGTCGAACAGCCGTTCCGGCAGACCGAGCAGGTCCAGCGAGGCGGCGGCCGCGGCCCGCGCCGCCTCCGGATCGAGGCCGCGGCGCTGGGCCGCGCCGGCGACCAGGCGCAGCGGATCCTGCCGCGGCGGAGCGACCAGGAACTGCGAAACGTACCCGAACTCGCGGCCGCGGAGCCGGGCCATCCGCCGGTCCGGCAGCGACGTCAGCTCCAGGTCACCGGCTTCGGTGTGCAAGATCACCCGTCCCGAATCCGGCCGGTAGTTGCGATACAGGCAGCGCAGCAGGCTGGACTTCCCGGCCCCGCTGGCGCCGGCGATCGCGAGATGCTCGCCGGCGGCCAGGGTGAACGACACGGTGTCCAGCGACTGCACCCGGCGGCCGCCGATCGCATGCAGGGTGAAGGTCTTGGTCAGTTCGGCGACGGTCAGGATCGGTGAGTTCATGATCGACTTTTCCTCCGGTCAGTGCTTCGCCGCCGCGACGAGGCGTTGGGTGTACGGATGGTGCGGGTCGGCGAACAGCTGGTCGGTCAGCCCGGTCTCGACCACCCGGCCGTGCCGCATCACCAGCGCCCGGTCGGTCAGCGCGTCGATCACCGAGAAGTCGTGGCTGACCACGACGACGGCGATCTCCCGCTCGGCCAGCAGTTCGCGGAGCAGGTCCAGCACGCCGGCCGCGACCGAGGCGTCCAGCCCGGTGGTCGGCTCGTCGAGCAGCAGCACCTGCGGATCGGTGGCGAGTGCCTTGGCGATCTGCACCCGCTGCCGCATCCCACCGGAGAACTGGCCGACGACGTCGTCCATCCGCTCCAGCGGCACCTCGACCCGCTCCAGCAGTTCCGCGGCCCGGTCCCGGATCGCGTGGTACGACCGCCAGCCGGCTGCCGTGAGCCGGTCGGCGACATTGCCGCCGGCCGAGATGCCGAGATCGAGACCGGCCGCCGGATCCTGATAGACGACGCTCAACGTACCGATCCGCAGGGCCCGGCGCTCGGCCGGATCAAGATCAAGAACATTCGTCCGGCCCTCGTCGACGGAGCCGAGGAAGACCGCGCCGGTGGCCTCCAGCTCGTCGCCGATCAGGCAGCGCATCACGGTCGACTTGCCCGAGCCGGACTCGCCGATGATGCCGAGCGCCTCCCCCGGCGCAACGTCGAAGCTCACCGCGGCCGCAGCGACCACCTCGCTCGAGCCGCGGTAACCCCGGTAGGTCTTGCCGAGATCGGAAACCTTGATCGACCACTCCTCCCCCGGCGCCGTAACGCCGGCCGGCGGCGCGGTCCAGCTCCGCCGTTTCGTGCCCGCGGTGGCCAGGACCCGACGGGACGGATCGGGCAGCAGGTGCAGTGGCGACCGGTCCCGATGATCTTGGTCGGCCATCCCGGCCCGTACCTTCAGGCACCACTGGACGTCGGAACACAGATAGTCGCCCGCCGCCGTCTCGACCAGGAACGTGTCGTCCGAGCCGCACAGGCCGCACCGGCTGCCGGCGGTGTACTCGACCTCGAACGGCACGTCGGTGAACGTCAACGGTTCGACCTTGGTGTGCGGCGGGACCGCGTAGATCTTCTTGTCCCGGCCGTGGCTGAGCAGGGTCAGATGATCACTGTCGTCGAGCCGCGGGATGTCCCAGCGCGGGATCGGACTGGGCGCCATCAGATAACGATCTTGGACCATCACCGGGTAGCCGGCGCCGCCGCTGATCACGCCGTTCTGCGCCAGCCCCTCGTAGAGCCCGACCCACATCTTGGCGTAGTCGGCCTCCGCGTGCCGGCGCTTGCACTCGTACACCGACTTCTCGACCTTGCGCAGCGGTTCGGACTGCGGCACCTGCAGCACCAGGATGTCGTCGGCGTCCAGCTTGTCCTCAGGCACCCGGTGCCGGGACTGCACGATCGAGGCGTCGAGGGTGTCCGCGGTGGTACGGCAGCGCAGAGTCCCGGCGATCAGCCGCCGCAGGTTCACCGCGTTGACGCCCTCCTCGTCGCCCTGGTCGATCACCTTGACCGAGTCGTCCGGGCCGCCGATCGCGAGCGTCACCTGGAGCCCGCCGGAGCCCCAGCCGCGAGCGACCGGCATCTCCCTCGAACCGAACGGGACGATGTAGCCGGGCACGCAAACCCCGGACAGGCAGGCCCGCCGGACCTCACGCTTCGCCTGCTCGTCCAGCACCACCGGCGCCGAGTCCTCCGGCCGGTCCTCGATCAGTTGATCAAGCGTGGTCGTGATCATGGTCGCACTCCTCCCCGTGCTCGGTCTCGGTCGTCGGTACGGCCTCGCCGGCGGCCGCCTCGGCTCGCTCCAGTTGGGATCGGAAGGTCACGTAGTGCGGCAGCTTGAGGTGCTCCAGGAAGCCGCACGAAGCCAGCCCGTCCGTGGTGTGCAAGAGAATCTGGTCGAGCCGCTGACCACCCTCGGTGCCCCGGAACCGGTGCGCGGCAAGATCAAGACTCGCCATCGCGATCGTCTTCCGCTCGTTGTGGCCGAGTGCCATCCCGTACCCGATATCGAACGTCGCGGCGTCCTCGCCGCGGTCGGTGAGGTGAGTGATCGCCTCGGTCTCGGTGACCCGGAGCCGGCCGATCTGGACCGGGTTCCCGGTGTGCGGGTGGCGCACCCGGAGCGGGACCCGGCCGTGCCGTACCTCACCGAGGGTGACCGACTCGTCGGTGTAGCCGTCCGGGCCGATGATCGACTGGTACCAGATGTTGATCAAGCCGCCGGTCTCGGCGAGGGCCATCGCGGACAGCAGCGCCGAGCGGTCGGCCGGCAGTTGGGGCGCCATCAGGGCCAGGTCGAACGGCTCCGGGTCCTCGGGATCGTGGCGATCGGCCAGCACGCCGCGGTCGGCCAGGTAGTCGCGGTAGCGGCGGAACGGCTCGTCCCGCGGCGGCTCGGTCGGCTCGTCGTCCGGCGCCGGCGGATCAACCGGCAGCGGCGGTTCGCTGTCCCACGGCGCGTCCGGCGCGTGCAGCAGCCGGGCCGTGTAGTCGACGGTCTCGCCGAGCAACTGCGGGCCGTCCGGCTTGCGGTGCGCCGGGACGATCCGCCGCAGCAGTTCGAGTTCCCGGGGATTCACCGGTTCGGAGTACGCCAGCCGCGGCAGGGTCGACCGGTGCGCCCGGAGCAGGTGCACCGCCTCCGCGGCGTCGCCGCCCGCCTGCAGGAACGCGGTGGCGGCGGTCTGCGGATCCCACAGCCCGCCCTCGCCCATGATCTTGTCCAGCGCGCTCGGGAAGCACTCGATCACCTGGTCGACGGTGATCACGCCGTCCAGCATCGCCCGCCGCTGCAGCACCAGCCGCTCGGCCGCGATGATCGCCTCGGTGCCGCCCTTGTTCGTGCCCGCGTACATCAGCCGACCTCGATCCGGGTCGTCCGCGGGATCCCGATCATGGTCCGGTAGTCGGTGATCAACACCAGGTCGATCCCGGTCGGGAACGCCGCCGTCAGGTCGGCCCGGGCGGCGAAGAAGTCCCGGCTGAGCCCGGCGACCGTGATCATGGTCGTGCCCTTGATGCCCGGTCCGCTCAGCGTCAACTCGATCGCCTCCGCGCCCTGAGCCTGTCGAAGGGCCGCGCCCTGAGCTTGTCGAAGGGCCTCAACCCGCTGGCTCAGCAGTGCACCGAACTCGGGGGACCAGGTGCTGCCGACCGGCAGTCCGCTCAGCTCTTCATGATCATCGTCGAGCGCGACGGCGAACCGCGCCTGCTCCGGCTCGACGTACTGCGCCCCGGTCGCGGTCGCGATGCGCCGGGCCAGGCCGGCCGCTCGGCCGAGGCCGGCCAGGGGCGCCATCAGATCGGTCAGGGCCAGCGGGACCAGCGCCGCGGCCGGAACTCCGGCGGGCAGCTCGTCGGCCGGCAGCCGCTGCAGGCTGCCCGGCCGGGACAGCGCGCCGAGGCAGGCGCGGAACACCTGCTGCGAAGCTGAGGCCGACAGGGCGGGCAGCACCGGCCAGGCGGCGTCGGCGGACTCCGCGGTCGGCGTCGGGTGGGTGGTCAGCGTCACGGGATCTCCTCGAACTCGACGACGGACGGGGCCAGCCGGGCCCACTCGGCGGCGCGTTCGGCCTCCCGGCGGGCCCGGCCCTCGCGGCACAGATCGAGCACCCGGGCCGCGTACGGGCCGGACGAGACGACCTCGGCGTCGCAGATCGCCGCCGCCAGCGCGGCCCGCCGGTCCGAACCGAGCCGCATCCCCCAGCCGAGGTGGCCGCGCAGGCTGACCTCGGCGGAGCAGGCGAGCGCGTCGGCGAGGATGAACCGCTGCTCGGCCACGGGTTCGCGGACCTGGGTGACCACACTGCCGACCGTCGGCGGCCTGGTGATCATGAGGTCGGGTTCGTTGGCGACACACTCGTCGGCGAGCGCGATCAGTCCGGACGCGTCGATCATGCTCAACTCGGAACAGACGTCTTCCCTGGTCATCGCATCCATCGGGCCTCGTTTCTCGGCGGGTGCTGGATGTCTCCGAGCGTGCAACGCCAGCCCTGCGCCAGCCTCGCCGCAACCTGACCGACCGATGAACACCCCAGAAACACCGCAGCGCCTTGTCACCCGACCAAGATCAGCTCCGGCCCGCCCGTTCCGCTGCCGTGCCCACCCGGAGCCCGCCCGCGAGCGCCGAGCGCCGATCCTGAGCCCACGGCAGTCGCGTCAGCCGTGCGCGCGGAGGCACGAGCGATGGCGCGCGCTCCCCCTTGCCGGCGCGAACGGTCGGCGAGGCGTGGGGTTGTCGACAAACCCACGCCCTGGGCACCCAGGAACGTGGGAATGTCGACAACACCGCACGACCTGGAGCGCGAGGTCGCCACCGGGACAAGCTCCTGGCTCGAGACGACGGCTCCGGTGCGGAGTCTCGCCGGTCAGTGAGGGTGTTGCAGAGTTCGGTCTGTCGGAGTCATCGCCGAAGATCTTGCGGGCCCTGCCCTACTTGAGGCGCACGACCGGAGTGAATTTCAGCCGGTCAGTCAGGGGTGTTGCAGAATTCGATCCGTAGGCACCATCGCCGAAGATCTTTGCGGGCCCTGCCCGTTACTCGATGCCCGCGACCGGGGTGAATTTCCGCCGGTCAGTCGCGGCGGAAATCCACAGCGGTCGGGTCGTGAGGTGGACGCCATCCAGGCCGACCGGGGCGAGTGGCACGATTTTGCACTTTGCTGCACCGGGGGACCGTTTTTCTCGGCCTTTGAGCCGCAGCAAAGTGCAATTCTGTGCCACAGCCCGTTGGGCAATAGCAAGCTGCGTGGCCGTGCCACTCCCCCTTCACTGAGCGGACGCGTTGACCTCCATTTCGGCCGGATTCGCCGGTCAGGGCGTCCGCTCGACGACGTCACCGCACCAACAGGGTCTTTCGCGAGGTCGCACGACTGTGCCGAATCCGCAGCAGGCTCCAGTCGCGGCGGAAATCCACGGCGGTCGAGTCGTGAGGTGGCCGTGCAACAGGCTCCAGTCCCGGCCGCATCTCGCCCAGGATCCGGAGCCCACCGCCCGGCCCGACGTGGGATTGTCGACAACCCCACGGCCTGCGTCGCCTGGAACGTGGGAATGTCGACAACACCACACCACCTGGGGCGCGCAACCCCAGCGCGCCTGGACAACTCCCGTGAATCTCGGCCCGCCAATCGCCCTGGAAGACACCCGGTCGCCGACCACCAACGGCGGCTGCGAGCCGGGGCCCGGGTGGCACCGGGGAGTTCGCGGGTGCTCCGGTGCTGCCCCGAGCGGTTGACCGACCCACCGTCGCCGCGCTCGTTAGGCTCGTGAAGATGGGCATCGAGGAGCGGGCCGAGGCCGCGTTGTCGGCCATGGCCCGGCTCGATTCCGATCTTCACTTCGTCGCCGAGCCGTGGCCGGACCGGGCCCGCATGCTGGCCCGGGCGATCGCAGCGCAACCGGCCGCCGAGCGCGGGCCGTTGGCCGGGGTTCCGTTCATGATCAAGGACGGGACGGGTCCGGAGACCCCGATCGTGCAGCGTCTGATCGCGGCCGGCGCCGTGCCGATCGGCACCACCACCCGCCCCGATCCCCGGGTCGATTCGCAGACCTGGGGGTGGAACGGCCATGATCACACGCGCAACCCGTGGTCCCTCGACCGCAGCTCCGGCGGCTCCTCGGCCGGTTCCGCGGTAGCGGTCGCGGCGGGCGTGGTCCCGTTCGCGACCGGCGGCGACAGCGCCGGCTCGCTGCGGATCCCGGCCGCGTTCTGTGGCGTCGTCGGGTTCAAGCCGACGGTCGGCCGGATCCCGCGCACCGGTGGTCGCAGCCTCGCGCAGCTGACCTGCGCCGGCGTCATCGGCGCCACGGTCGACGACGTCGCCACCGCGGTCCAGGTCGCCAGCGGCAGCCATCCGCTCGACCCGACCGCGCTGCCCGCCTGGCGGCCCGCCGTCCCGCCCGCTCCCGCCGCCCAACCCACGCCGATCCCGGAGCCTGTCGAAGGGCATGGCCCGAGCTACCCCGGCCCGCCGGTAGGCGCGGCGCGCGTCGCTCAGAGCTCGGCTGGCCGCGGCGCGGAAGGGGTCCCGCCGACCGGCCGCCCGCTCCGCGTCGCGTACTCCGCCGCCCTCGGCTTCGCCGCCACGGACCCCGCCCTCGCCGCGATGGTACGAAGTCGCGTGCAGACGCCGGTCGACCGCGGTGAGCTCGACCTGGTCGACCGACCCGTTCGGTTGACCGACCCGAAAGACGCCTGGCACACCCTCTACGCCCTTGATCGCGGTGACGAAGTCGATCATGGGGACCTGCGGTCGGCGCTTGCGTACCGCAAGGGCCTGGAGCGCACCCTGAGCGATCTCTTCGCCGGCGTCGACGCCTTGATCACGCCGACCACGCCGCAGACCGCGTTCCCGTACCGGGACTACCGGGACCACGTCGCCTGCGATCTCTGCTGGGCGTTCAACGTCTCCGGCCATCCCGCGATCTCGGTCCCGGTCGGCCTGCTCGACGGACTCCCGGTCGGCGCCCAGGTCATCGCCGCCCCGCACCGGGACGACCTGGCGATCCGGGTCGCCCGGCTGATCGCCGTGACCCTCCCCGCACCGCCGGTCAGCTGACCCGGCGGCGGACCCAGATCGCGAGCGCCTCGATCGCCAGGATCACCACCAGGATCATGATCAGGCAGCTGGTCACGACCGGATAGTTGAGCACCCGGTTGGCGTTGGTCATGTAGTAGCCGATGCCGCCGGCGCCGACCACGCCGAGGTTCGTCGCGCCGCGGACGTTGACATCGAGCTGGTGCATCACATGGGCGACCACGGAAGGCGCCGCCTGGCGCAGCGTGGCGGCACCGAAGACCTGCAGCCCGCCACCGCCGGTGGAGCGGACCGCGTCCTGGACCGCGACATCGGTCTCCTCGATCGAGTCGGCGATGATCTTGCTCAGGAAACCGACCGCACCGAAGGAGAGGGCCAGTGCGCCGGCGACCGGGCCGAGCCCGGTGATCACGACGATGCAGATCGCGATGATCAAATCCGGGAACGCGCGGACACCGACGATGATCACCCGGCAGAACGTCGCGATACCAGGCCGCGGCGCGACGTTCCGGGCGGCCAGGACGCCGATCGGGATCGCCGTGACCAGACCGATCAAGGTCCCGGCCAGACCCATCTGCACGGTCTCGACCATCGCGGCGAACAGCTTGTCACCGATCCCGCCAAGCCCCGGCGGCAGATAGAGCGAGGCGACGTGCAGCGCCTGCTGGAACCCGCCGGCGAGCTGTTCCGGGGTGATCTGGGCACCGGCCAGCGACGCCCCGATCACCACCGCCGTCAGCAGATACCCACCGGTGCGCCCGATCCGCTCCGCGTTCCACGGCGGGCTGACCCGGCCCCCAGCCCCGGCCGGTGGAATCAGTGCGCCGGCGGTCGCCGAACCGCTCACCCAGCCACCCGACGAACGGTCGGCCCGATCCCGAAGCCGCCGCACCCAGGCCAGCGGTGATCGCCGCGACGAGGCCCGGCCGAGCAGCGCCATCCGGATCAGCCCGGACACCAGCTCGGTGATCAGACAGATCACCAGCAGGATCAGCGCCAGCGCCAGCCCACGCCGGTAATTCATCGTGTTCAGCGCCCCGGCGAGCTCGAGCCCGATCCCGCCGACGCCGACGAAACCGAGGATCACCGAGCCGCGGAGGTTGATGTCGAACCGGTGCAGCGCGGTGGCGACCAGGGCCGGCCCGAGCCGCGGCAGGATCGCCCCGGTGAGCTGCTGCAAGCCGGTGGCACCGGTGGCCCGGACCGCCTCCCGCGGGCCCGGGTCCAGCTCCTCGATCGCGTCCGCGTACAGCTTGCCGACCATGCCCACCGAATGCAGCCCGAGCGCGAGGATGCCGGCCAGCGCACCGAGCCCGAAGATCCGCAGGAAGAACATCGCCAAGATCAACTCGGGCAGCGCCCGGGCCAGCACGATGATCACCCGCGCGCCGCCGCGGGTGACCGAGTTGATCGTCGTGTTCCGGGCGGCCAGCAGCGCGACCGGAACGCTGATCAGCACCGACAGCACGGTCGCGCAGACCACGATCGCGAGCGTCTGCCCCACCATGGCCAGGATCTCCTGCACCGGCGGGAAATCCAGCGGCACCACCCGGCCCAGGAACGCGACGGCGTAGTCGATCCCGTCGATCATCGTCGCCAGGTTGATCTTGAGGTCGATGATCGACCAGACGGCGGCGCCGAGCAGGCCGAGCAGCACGACGTTCATGATCAGATGCCCGAGCGGCGTCCGCGGCCGCGGCGGGAACCGGACCGGTTCGCCGCCGCTGCCTGATCCCACGCCGGACCGCGTGTCCAGAAGGGTCATCGACGCTACCCGGCCAGCGCGGGTTGTCCCACCCGGACCGGCCGGGCCGGCTCGGCCGCCGTCTCCGGCTGGGCTCCGACGGACCCGTAGATCTCCATCGCCTGTTCCCGGGACAGACCCACCGCCGCCCGGTCCAGCACCACGGCACCGGACCGCAGCCCGACGATCCGGTCGGCGAAGTCGAGGGCCAGCTCGACCTGGTGCAGGCTGCACAGCACGGTCAGGTCGTCCTCGGCGCCGATCTCGCGGATCAGTTCCATCACCTGCGCGCTGGACTCCGGATCGAGCGACGCGACCGGTTCGTCGGCCAGCAGGATCTTCGGCCGCTGCACCAGGGCCCGGGCGATCGCGACCCGCTGCTGCTGACCGCCGGACAACGTGTCGGCCCGCTGGAACGCGCGGTCGGCCAGGCCGACCCGGTCCAGCTGCTCCAGCGCCTGCCGGCGGACCGAGCGCGGATACATGGCGAGCCCGAGCCGGGGCCCGAACAGCGAGCCGAGCAGCCCCGTACACACGTTCTCCAGCACTGTGCTCGGCCCGACCAGATGGAAGTTCTGGAACACGAAGCCGATCTGCCGGCGCAGTGCCCGCAGCGACCGGCCGCGGGTGATCGACACCTCCTCGCCGAGCACCCGTACCGTCCCGGTGGTCGGTTGCTGCAGGCCGTTCACCTGCCGGAGCAGGGTGGACTTGCCGGAGCCGGACAGGCCGAGCAGCACCACCACCGTGCCGGGCTCGACCGAGAACGTGACGTCGTCCAGCGCGACGGTCTCACCGAACCGTTTGCCGACGCGCTCGAATTCGATCACCGGCCGGCCCTGGTCCTTGATCATCATCAGCCGGCCTGACAGGAGTCGGCCTTGGTGACCTCGCAGACCTTGCGGATCCCGTCGTACGTCGCGTCGTCGATCGTCTTGTAACCCCAGACCTCCTCGCCCGGCAACGTGCAGGCGTCAGCGCTGTCGCAGTAGCCGTTGGCCGACAGCCAGTCCACGTTGAGCTTGTTGCTGAAGATGTCGGTGAGCTTTTCCTTGAGCGGAGCGGACAGCGTGTCGCTCATCACGATCGGCGACGAGGGGATCAGCTCCGAGGTCCAGACGGTACGCAGCGAGCCGGCGGGGATCTGACCGCTCTCCTCCAACTGCGGGATCATCCCGTCGTGGGCGAAGCCGGCGTCGCACTGGCCGGTGGCGACGGCGATCGCGGACGAGTCGTGGCCGCCGGCGAACACCGGGGTGACATCCTTCTTCGGATCCAGCCCGGACTCGAGCAGACCGGCCGAGGGATAGAGGTTGCCCGAGGTCGACGTCGGGTCGACAAAGCAGACCTTCTTGCCCTTGAAGCCCGCCAAGTCCTTGATCGGCGAATCCTTCGGCACCAGCCCGAGCGAGTGGTAGCCACCCGTGGATTCCTTGTCGTCGGCCAGGAACCCGAGGATGGAGACGGGCACGCCGCTGTCCTTCGCCACCACGTACGAGAACGGTCCGTACGAGGCGAGCTGCACCTTGCCGGCCCGCTGCGCCTCGATCACCGCGGCATAGCTGGTGGCCGGCTGGAACTCCACCTTCTTGCCGGTCTCCTTCTCGATCACCTCCATCACGAGCCCGTACTCCTCGTCGATGTTGCTCGAGTTCTCGCTCGGGATGTGACCGAGCATCAACACGTCCGGGTCGGCACCCGGCTCCGGTCCCGCGACCGCACTCTCGCCGCAGCCAGCCAGGAAGCCCGCGCCGACCAGCAGCGCTGCGGCCAGCACGGCCTGGCCCTTCCTGGTCGACAGTGCGACCTTCCCCCTGCTCAGCGGGCCGACCTTCATGTGGACTCCTCGCGAATCGGATCGTCAACTGCCGTCGTCGATCACTGTCCGCGCCGGGCCTGACGCCCACCTCAGGGCCAGGTGAACAATCGGAAATCCTCGCTGACAATCGTCGCGGGTCTGGCGGACAAGTTCGTTATGGGGTCATTCCTCCAGCTCGAGCACCATCCGGACCAGGTCCGGCCGGGTCCAGGTCGTGCTGCACATCAGTTGCCGCGCATCGCCCCGGTTCCGGGTCAGGCTCTCCACGATCCAGGTCGGCCGCGGCCCGTCCAGCCCGAGGCGTTCGCCGACCGCCGCCGGCGGCGTGTCCAGACCGATCCGGCACCAGGCGCGGACGGGGTCGTAGCCGCGGCCGCGGAGCACCTGGTCGAGCGATTCGATCACCCGGAGACCGACCTCGATGTGGTCGCAGACGTCGAGGCTGATCCACTCCTCCGAGTAGCCGGACACCTCGTCGTCGATGTAGCTCATCCGGATCAGTTGCTGGGCCTCGGTGCCCGGCGCCAGGCCGAGCCGGCCGGCGACCGGCTCCGGCACGGCGCGCAGTTCGGCACCGACGAGATGGGTGTACGCCTTCGCACCGGCACTGGCGATCGTCTCGTGCAGCGACGGCCGGCGACTGCGCGAGATCACGTAGTCGATCCGCCGGTTGACGAACGTCCCCGAGCCCTGCACCCGGCGTACCAGATATTGATCATGGAGTTCCTTCAGCGCGGCACGGACCGTGCTGCGGCTGACGCCGAACCGCTTCATGATCGCGTGCTCACCGTCCAGCCGATGTCCGGCCGGCAGTTCGCGGATCTCGGCCGCCAGCACCGCGGCGACTTCCCGGGACAATTTGGCAACCATGTTTCGACGATGGGCCTTCGACCTGCCCTTGGAGCAAGCGGCATCCGACGACGGACTGAACCCGGCCTGAACGGGTCTTGAACGTCAGCCCCGGCGTCGGGACTACCCGACGCTACGCAGCCCATCAAAGATGATCTTGGTGGTACGGTCTCGCAGTTCGGCACTCCACCCCGCGGACAGGGCCGCCTGACAGGTGCCGACCAGCAGCGCCATCACCTCCGGGGCCTCGACGTCGCGCCGCACCCGGCCGGCTTCCTTGGCCCGATCCAGCAGCGGCGTGATCATGGCCTGCAGCGAGCCGATCGGCTTGTCGACGCTCAGGTCGACCCCTTCCAGCGCCAGCGCGTCGACGACGGACTTCCGCCCGGCGGCGACGGCGACCAGGTCACCGAAGAACGTGAAGAAGGCCTCGGGATCGTCACCCTCGTTCAAGCCCTCGGCCAGCTCGGCGACCCGTACCCAGCGGTCCTTGACGATCGCCGAGAGCAGCTCGCGTTTGGTCGGGAAGTGCCGGAAGACGGTGCCGACGCCGACCCCGGCGACCCGGGCGATCTCGGCGGTCGAGGCGGTCGGTCCGGACCGGTCGAAGACCTCCTCGGCGGCGGCCAGGACCCGCGCGCGGTTGCGGACGGCGTCCGCGCGTTGCCTGGTGACCGGCGGGGTCGGTTCGTTGCTCGGCACAGTGCCTTGAATCTATCGATTCGCCGAACCCTGCACCCGACTTCTTGTGAACCGGAGTCATCACTCCGTATCCTGACCGGCAAGCGGACTGACTGCTCCGCTTCACCGAGAGATTCAGGAGGACGCGCATGACGCCCAAGGAGATCTACCTGCGCCAGCTCGAGCTGGCGATCGCCGGCGACCGGGACGCCCAGGCCGCCTACTACGCGCCGGACGCCGTCGTGCACTTCCCGTTCGCCCCGGAAGGCGTGCCGGACCGGTTCGACGGCAGGGACGCGATCAGGAGCATGTCCGTCGCCCTGGACCGGGTCCGTGGCGACGCCGCCCCGATCCCGGCGGAGTCGAACCTGACCGTGCACGAGACCACCGACCCGGAGGTGATCATCGCCGAGCTGGACGCCGTCGCCGTCGACCCCGCTTCCGGTCGACGACAGCGGGTCCGGCAGCTCCACGTCGTCCGGGTCCGGGACGAGTTGATCATCGAACACCGTGACTACTTCGCCGGCGCCTCGGCCGAGCTGGTCCGGCAGGCCCTGGCGACCCCGTCCGCACCCTGAGCCTGCCGAGGGCCGAACTGCCCAACGCGCCCTGAGCTTGCCGAAGGGCCAGCCGGATGTGTCTTGCCCCCTCGTAAACCCTTGACCTGCAACCGATTGCATGCCACCGTTTCTCAATGCAGGCACTGGACTGGGTGATCGTCGGCGGCTACTTCCTGGTCATGATCGGGATCGGGCTCTGGGCCAAGGCACGAGTGAAGAACTCTGCCGACTACTTCACCGCGGGCGGCCGGATGCCGTGGTGGCTGTCCGGGATCTCGCACCACATGTCGGGCTACAGCGCGGCGGTGTTCGTGGGGTATGCGGCGATCGCGTACACGGAGGGCTTTGTGCTCTACGTGTGGTGGGCGATGGGCATTACGGTCGCGATGGTCGTCGGTGCCTTCCTGTTCGCGCCGCGTTGGCCCCGGCTCCGGCAGCGCCTCGACATCATCTCGCCGCTGGAGTACCTCAAGATCAGGTACAACCTGCCGACCCAACAGTTGCTGGCCTGGAGCGGGACAGCGCTCAAGGTGTTCGACGTCGGCGCGAAGTGGACCGCGATGGGCATCCTGCTGAACGTCTTCGCCGGGGTGCCGCTGGTCTGGGGCATCCTGCTGACCGGCGGGGTGACCCTGGTCTACTCCACCGTCGGCGGGCTCTGGGCCGACGCACTGACCGACACCGGCCAGTTCCTGATCCAGTTCGTCGCGGGGATCGTGCTCTTCGTCGTCGTGCTCACCTCGCTGGACGGCGTGGCGACCCTGTGGACGTTGTGGGACCGGCTGCCGGAGGGCCACGGCGACGCGTTCAACGGCCAGTACACGGTGCTGTTCGTCGCGGTCTATCTGTTGATCAACACGCTCTCGTACAACGGCGGCACCTGGAACCTCGCCCAGCGCTTCATCGCCTCGCCGACCGGCAGCACCGCGCGCCGGGCCGCGCTCCTGTCGGCCGGGCTCTACCTGGTCTGGCCGCTGATCATGTTCTTCCCGATGTGGGCGGCGCCGCTGCTGGTGCCGGACCTGGCCGATCCGTCCCAGTCCTACGCCCGGCTCGCCCTGCAGCTGTTGCCCGCCGGCCTGGTCGGGCTCGTGCTGGCCGGGCTGTTCTCGCACACGATGGCGATGACCGGGTCCGACGCGAACGCGATCTCCTCCGTCGTCACCCGGGACATCCTGCCCGCACTCCGGCGGCGACCCACCGGCCTCAGCACCAGGACCGAGCTGACGATCGGCCGGATCGCGGTGTTCAGCTTCATCGCCCTGAGCATGGTGATCGCGCTGACCTCGGGCTCCTTCGGCGGAGTGCTCGGACTGTTGATCACCTGGTTCGGCGGTCTGGTCGGCCCGATCGCGATCCCGATGTTGCTCGGCCTGTTGCCGGCCTTCAAGCGGTGCGGGCCTTCCGCCGCGATCATCTCCTGGGCGGCCGGGCTGGCCGTCTTCGTGATCACCAAGTTCGTCCTGCCGAAGCAGATCGCCGCCCTGGCCCCGGACCAGGCGACCGCGATCACCGTCGGTGGCCCGGTGCTGATCGCTCTGGTGATCTTCATCGTGATCGGCCTGGTCCGGCCCTGGCGCAACGCCGAGTCGGAACAGCTGGTCGATTCGCTCGGTACGGATGCGGAGGCGGGCGCCGAGGCCACCGTTCGATGAGCCCGGGACCGTGGCGGCTGATCGCGATCATGATCGGCGCCGCGCTGCTGGCCCTGGGGTCGATCGGTTGCACCGCGCCGACCGATCCGGTGATCGACGTCGACCCGGCGGCGGCCCGGGCCGACCAGCCGGTCGCGATCCGGGTCACCGGCCTCCGCGCCGGCGGAGAGGTGCGACTCGCCGTCCGGTCGACCGACGCCGACAGGCTCACCTGGGAATCGTCGGCGACCTACACCGCCGACCGGGACGGGATCGTCGATCCGGCCGGCCAGGCCCCCACCGCGGGTACGTACACGGACCTCGATCCGATGGGACTCCTCTGGTCCCTGCAGCCCGTTCCCGCATCGACCGAGCCGGTCCGCTACGCCTGGCCCGCCGGTCCGGCGACCTTCACGATCACCGCGACGGTCGACGGCCGGCCGGGGGTGACGCGCGACGTCACCCGCACCCTCTATTCGGGAGGCCGCGAGCGACAGACCCTCGAGCTGGACCGGGACGGGTTCATCGGCAGCTACCGGCCGGCGGCCGAGTCCGCGGAGCGCCGGCCGGCCGTCCTGCTGATCGGCGGCGCCGAGGGCGGCCTCAGGACCACGGTCGTCGGGGACGCTCTCGCCGAACGCGGCCTGGCGACCCTCTCGGTCGCGTACTTCGGGCTGCCCGGGCTGCCCGACACCCTGACCGAGATCCCGCTGGAGACCTTCGAACCGGCGCTGCGCTGGCTGCGCCGGCAGCCGGGCGTCGACCCGGATCGGATCTGGACCATGGGCGTCTCCCGGGGCTCCGAGCCGGCCCAACTGCTCGCCGTCCAGCACCCGGATCTGGTCCATGGCGTGCTGGCCACGGTCCCGTCCGGGATCGTCGTCTGCGGCTTCCCCGACTGCGACCGGTCGGCCTGGACGCTCGGGTCGAAGCCGCTCCCCTACGCCCCGCCGGGCAACCCGGAGCCGGCCGAGCAGGCCGCAATCATCCCGGTCGGCCGGATCGCCGGGCCGGTGCTCGCCGTCTGCGGCGGCGCCGACCGGCTCTGGCCCTCCTGCCGCCACGCCGAGTCGATCATGGGCCGGCTCGACCGGGCCGGCCACACCGAGCACCGGCTCTGGTCCTACCCCGAAGCCGGGCACGGTCTCGGCGGCCTGCTGCCGTACACGCCGGCAGTGCCGTCCGACGACAGCCGCGGCACCAGCCCGGCCGCCAACCAGCGCGCGGAGGCCGAGGTCTGGCCCCAGGTGATCGACTACCTGCTGCGGCACTGACCGGTGAACTCTCGACGAACAATCGGTGCCCGGCCCGACGCCGGAGCTTGATCGTCGAAGACTGATCAGATGCGCACCAGAATTGCTGTGGGGCTGGTGGCCGCGGCCCTGACCCTGCTCATGGCCCAGCCGGCGGCGGCCGAGAATGCTTCGACCCTGTCCGGCACCATCGTCGTCGCCGCCGGCGGCGAGCCGGTGCCGGGTGCCGAGGCCGAGCTCTGCCGGTTCGACGAGGACGGCACCCCGACCGAGACCCGGCGGCTGGGCATCGCCGATGATCAAGGCCGCTTCATGATCACCGACGTGCCGGACGGCGAGTACACGTTCCTGTTCCGCGATCCGTGGTCGATCCCGCAGAACGGGACCCGGTACCTGATCTCCCGCTGGTACGGCAACGTGAAGGCGCTCGGCGACGCGTGCTGGCAGAACCCGCAGCGCCAGGCCGGCCGGTTCACCGTGGCCGGCGGCGACGTCGCCGGGCTCGACGGCACCCTGCCGGTCGGCGGCCGGATCATCGGGTTCGCCAACGACACCCTCGGCGAGCCGGTCAACGAGATGCAGGTCGGCTACACCGACGCGAGCGGACTGGATCACGGAGTGCTCTCGGGCTGGCCGACCGGCGGCGAGTACCGGACCCGGCTGGTGCTGCCGGGGCCGCAGCAGGTCACGTTCTTCGACGGCCGGACCGGTGCGAAGGTCGTCAAGCCGGTGACCGTCGCCGCGGGTACGACGACCAGGCTGGACGCCGACTTCGCCGCGACGACCCTCGATCCGGGTCTCGGCGGTCCGGAGATCCGGGCCCCGCGAACCCTCGCCAAGGGAGCCCAGCTCGAGATCGTCGGCCGCTGGTACCACGCCGACATCGAACTCCGCTACACCTGGTTGCGCGACGGCCGGCCGATCCGCGGGGCGACCGACCGGACCTACCGGCTTACCGCGGCCGACGCCGGCCGCACCGTCGGAGCCCGGGTCACG
Organism: Microlunatus parietis; assembly: GCF_013407955.1. GTDB lineage: Bacteria > Actinomycetota > Actinomycetes > Propionibacteriales > Propionibacteriaceae > Microlunatus > Microlunatus parietis. Next base: position 1,176,192 of record NZ_JACCBU010000001.1, read on the forward strand.
GCCGGCCTGGCCGGGCACGAGGCCGTCACCGTCGACGCCGCCGCGCCGGTCCGCCTGAAGCCGCGCGACTCGGTCACCGGACTGGTGCTGTCGCCGTCGTCGACGGGACGGGACCAGACGAACGCGCTTCGGGCCCAGGTCCACGTGTCCGTCGAGTCCGGCGCCCCGGCCGGCACGGTGATCATCTGGGACGACTCGCACGGCGAGGAGCAGGGTCACCACATCAAGCTCGGCGAGGGTCGGCCCAACGAACTCGGCGACGTGATCATCGCCTTCCCGAGCAAGCTGGCCCTCGACGGCGGCCGGGCCTACGCCGAGTTCGTACCGGACGATCCCGAGGTCAACGCCTCGTACTCGGCCGAGCAGCCGTACCGGATCCGGTAGCGAACCGGCCCAGGCCCGCGATCACCGTGTCGATCATGAACCGGTAGAACGCGTCCCGCTGTTCCTCGGCCTCGTCCGCGCCCGCCACGAAGGGAACCACGAGCGAGGCGGCGATCAGCGACAGGCCTTCGCTGTCGGCGCCCTCACGCCGGAAGTCGTCCATCATCGCGGCATGATCACGCGGGCCGTCGCCCTCGTGGTCGAGCCGGTCGTCGGTGATCGAGATCGTCAGCAGCGCGGTGTTGATCAAGGCGCCGTACGCGAACCCGATCCGGTCGCCGAAGCCGGCCCGGCGCAGCATCTCGACACCGCCGTCGACGACCGCCAGCAACGCCGGGAAGGTCGGCCCGTGCATCAGCAGCCACTTCGCGGTGCCGGGATAGCCGGCCAGGATCGGCCGCAGGTCGAGCAGCAGGGTGCGGAACCAGCGGGCCCAGCCGAACCGCGCCGACGGCGGCCGGACCTCGGACACCACCCGCTCCACCACGTGCCGGCAGAGCAGGTCCTTGCCGCCGACGTGGTGATAGATCACCGACGGCGCGACCCCCAATTGCCCGGCCAGATCACGGATCGACCAGCGGAACAGATGCCGCCCGGCCGACAGCCGGACGGCCGCGTCGATCACCGTGTCGGGGGTCAGGCCACTGTGGAAGGGAACGGTCGCAGGGCCGGTCACGGGATCACCTCCTGGGCAGACCCTCAGTCTGACCGATCGGACCGGACCGAGTCACAGTAAGGCTTGCCTGAGAGATCGAATCTTGCGTTCGTCGATTAGAACAGTGTTCTGTATAGTTGGCAACGATTTTCAACAAGACTCGGGAGGCGGATCGGATGTTCGGCGCTGTCCGCGGCCGGCTGGTGATCATCGCCGGGCTCAGCCTGGTCGGCGCGGTCGCCGGCGTGCTGCCGTTCGTCGCGATCATCGAGTTGGTCCGCACCCTCTGGCCGGCGCTGTCCGGCGGGCCGGTCGACGCCGGGCGGGCCTGGGCCGTCGTGATCGGCGGGGCGGCGGCCCTGGTGGTCGGGTTCCTCGCCGCCGTCGGCTCGGCCATGATCGGCCACCTCGCCGACAACGACCTGCAACTCGACCTGCGGACCCGGATCGTCCGGCACCTTCGCACGCTGCCGCTCGGCTGGTTCGACCGGCGCTCCTCCGGCACCGTCAAGAAGCTGGTCGAGAACGACGTCGCGGCGCTGCACCAGCTGGTCGCGCACGCGATCCAGGACACGATCACGGCGATCGCCGTCCCGGTGATCTCGCTGGCCTACCTGGTCGCTGTCGACTGGCGGATGGCCGCGGCGAGCGTGCTGCCGGTGCTGCTCACCGTCGTCCTCTATTCGATCATGATGCGCGGCGGCCAGCAGAAGTACGTCGAGTACGACGCATCCGTGGTCCGGCTGAACGGCGCCACGATCGAGTACGTGCACGGCATCGCGGTGGTGAAGACCTTCGGTCAGGCCGGCCGCAGTCACGACCGCTATCGGGAGGAAACGCGCCGGTTCGTCCGGTTCTACGACGGCTGGATGCGCGAGACCTCCGCCCTGTCCAGCACCATCGAGTTGATCACCTCTCCGCTGACCGTCCTGGTCTATCTGTGCGCGGTCGGGTTCCTGCTGGTCGGCGCCGGGGTGATCGCCCCGCTGGCCGTACTGCCGGCGCTGCTGCTCGGGCTCGGCCTGACCGCGCCGCTGCTCCAGCTCGGCGCCACCGCCCAGTTCCTCCGGAACGCCACCAAGGCCCGCGAGTCGCTGGCCGAGTTCTTCCGGACGCCGCCGATCACCGAGCCGGCGGACCCGGTCGAGCCGGCCGGCTCCGACGTGGCGCTGCGGGACGTGTCGTTCGGCTACGACCAAGATCATCGGGTGCTGCACGAGATCGCCGCCCGCTGCGAGCCCGGCACGGTGACCGCGCTGGTGGGCGCCTCCGGCTCGGGCAAGTCGACGCTGGCCCGGCTGGTCCCGAGGTTCTACGACCCGACCGCCGGCACCGTCGCGATCGGCTCCACCGACGTGTCGACGATCGCGAGCCGGCGGCTCTACGCCGACATCGGTTTCGTCTTCCAGGACGCGTATCTGCTCCGGACCAGCATCCGCGACAACATCCGGCTGACCCGGCCGGACGCCGACGACGAGGCCGTCCAGCAGGCCGCCCGAGCCGCCCAGATCCATGATCGAATCCTGCGGCTGCCGCGTGGCTACGACTCCGTGATCGGCGTGGACGCGACCCTGTCCGGCGGCGAGGGCCAGCGGCTCACCATCGCCAGGGCGCTGCTCACCGACGCGCCGATCCTGGTCCTGGACGAGGCCACCGCGTTCGCCGACCCGGACTCCGAGGCGGCGATCCAGCAGGCCTTGTCCCGGCTCGCCGCCGGGCGCACCCTGCTGGTGATCGCCCACCGCTTGCACACGATCACCGGCGTCGACCAGCTGCTGGTGCTCGACGAGGGCCGGATCGTCGAGCGCGGCACCCATGATCAACTCGCCGTGGCGGGCGGCCCGTACCAGGAGCTCTGGGCGCGCTACCGTCGGGCACGCTCCGGCTCCGGCCGGCTGGAGGTGGCGGGATGATCGGCAAACTGCTCCGGCTGACCACGGCCACCGGCCGACGGCAGCTGATCGGCTTGATCACCACCGTCGTGATCACCGCGGTCCTGCAGGGCGTGGCGTTCGTCGTCCTGGTGCCGTTCCTGACCTCCTGGATCGCCGGCGACGCGGCGACCGCCGCCGGCTGGCTGATCACGCTGGTCGTGATCGCGCTCGTCTACGGCGTGGTGTTCCGGATCGGCAGCCTGCTCGGCCAGCGCGCCGCCACCGAAGTGCTGCAGTCGCTGCTGGACCGGCTCGGCGACCGGCTGGTCGAGCTCCCGCTCGGCTGGTACGCGACCGACCGGTCCGGCACCGCGGCCGACATCGCCACCCGCGGTGTGGTGTTCGCCTCGACGGTCCCGTACGCGATCCTCCGGCCGATCCTCACCGCGTTCATCACCCCGGCCACGGTGCTGGTCGGCGCGCTGCTGATCGACTGGCGGATCGGCCTCACGCTGGCCCTCGCGGTGCCGCTGATCTGGCTCTGCTACCGGTGGATCTCGCGCCGGATGGCTGCGGCCGATCGTGATCATGCCGCCGCGGTCGGCGACGCATCCGCCCGGGTGATCGAGTACGCCCGGGTCCAGCCGGCCCTGCGCGGGGTCGGCGACAACGCGATCGCCCGGCGGCTGGTGGCCGACGCCCTGCGTGATCAGCACGCCGCGAACCGGGCGCTGATGATCACCGGCGGCACCGGCGTCGGCGTGTTCGGCGCCGTCGTCCAGCTGACGGTGATCGCGGTATTGATCGTCGGCAGCTACCTTGCGCTCGGCGGCGACCTCGGCCTCGGCTCCCTGGTCGCGCTGCTCGTGCTGGCGGTCCGGTTCACCGAACCGGTCGTCCACTCCGGCGCTCTCGGCGGCGGCGTCGCCATCGCGAGCAACACCCTGGACCGGATCCAGGGTCTGCTCGACGAGCCCGCGCTGCCCGAGCCGACGACGCCGGCGCGGCCGAGCGACTCGGCCATCCGGTTCGACCGGGTCAGCTTCGGTTACGGCGATCAGCCGGTGCTGCGCGAGCTGAGCTTCGAGGTGCCGGCCGGCAGCACGACCGCGATCGTCGGCCCGTCCGGCTCCGGCAAGACCACGATCATCCGGTTAATCGCACGCTTCTACGACCCCGACCGAGGCACGGTCGCGATCGGCGGAGCGGCGCTGCCCGACCTCGGCAGTCGCCAGGTCGCCGCCATGGTGGCGCCGGTCTTCCAGGACGTGTACCTGTTCGACGCGACGATCATCGACAACATCAGGATCGGCGACCCGGCGGCATCCGAGGAGGACGTCCTCGACGCCGCCCGCCGGGCCCGGGTCGACGAGATCGCGGACCGGCTGCCGGGCGGCTGGCAGGCCCGGGTCGGCGAGGGCGGCAGCAACCTCTCGGGCGGCGAGCGGCAGCGGGTCTCGATTGCCCGCGCACTGCTCAAGCGGGCGCCGATCGTGCTGCTCGACGAGGCCACCGCGGCCCTCGACGTGACCAACGAGGCCGCGATCACCGACGCCGTGACCGCCGTCCGGGACGGCCGCACCGTCGTCGTGGTCGCGCACCGGCTGCAGACCATCGCCGGCGCCGACCAGATCCTGCTGCTCGACGAGTCAGGCACCGTCGCCGAACGCGGCACCCACGCCGAACTGCTCGCCGCCGGCGGCCGCTACGCGCGCTACTGGAACGAGCGGGTCGACGCGGCCGGCTGGCGCCTCATCCCGCAACCCTGACAGGAGCCCACCCGTGTCCACCACCTCCGCACCTTCCGAAGCAGCATCGCGGTTCAGCCTCCGGATGAGCCCGAGGGACTTGATCAACATCGGGATCTTCGGCGCGCTCTACCTGGTGGTCGTGTATGCGATCAACATGCTCGGCTTCGTCAACCCCACCGTGATGCTGGTCGCGCTGGCGGCCAGCATCGTGGCCGGCGGCATCCCGTTCCTGCTGTTCCTGACCCGGGTCCGGCACGCCGGCATGATCATGATCTTCGCCGTCGTGACGGCCGGGATCCTCATGTTCGGTGGCCATCCGCCGGTCAGCTTCGTGATCACGCTCCTGTGCGCGCTCGGCGCCGAGGTCGTCGTCGCGGCCGGTCGCTACCGGTCCCGCCGCGCCGGGGTGCTGGCGTACGCGATCTATTCGGCCTGGTACGTCGGGCCGCTGATGCCGCTGTTCTACGCCCGGGACGACTACTTCGCGAGCCCGGCGATGCAGGGCATGGGCCAGGAGTACGTCCGCCAACTGGAGGCGCTGCTGTCGCCCGGCATGCTGATCGCGTTCGACGTGTCGACCGTGATCTTCGGCCTGCTCGGCGGGCTGCTCGGCCTGCGGCTGCTCCGCAAGCACTTCGAGAAGGCCGGCCTGGCGTGAATCGCGGGTTCCTGGATCCGCGGACGAAGCTGGCCCTGGTGCTGGCCACCAGCCTCACCGTGATGGCGCCCGGCGGTCTGATCTTCGTCCCGGCCGCCCTGCTGCTCGGCGTCGCGCTGGCCGCCACCGAGCGGGCCTGGCGTCGGCTGATCATCCTGCCGGCCGCGGCGCTGGGCCTGGCCGGCGTCGCCTACCTGCTGCCGCCGGTGGCGCCCCACCCCGCGATCGGGGCGCTCGGCGTCGCGGCCGCGTACTTCCTGCGGTTCGTCGCCGTCGGCGGCGTCGCCGCCCACCTGATCGCCAGCACGCCGCCGGCGGAACTGACCGCGGCGCTGCGGGCGGTCCGGGTGCCGCGGGTCGTCACGGTCCCGACCGCGGTGATGCTGCGCTTTGTCCCGGTGATCACGGCGGAGGCGGCGGCCGTCCACGACGCCATGCGGCTGCGCGGCATCGGCGGCTGGGCCGGGCTGGTCCGGCACCCGGTGCGCAGCATCGAACGGTTCACCGTGCCGGTGATCGCGGCGAGTCTCCGGGTCGGCGAGGACCTGTCCGCGGCCGCCCTGCTGCGCGGGCTCGGCTCTCGGCACCGGCCCACGTCGATGCGCCCGCCACGGTTCGGCCCGGCCGACCTGCTCCTCCTGATCTTGGTCGCCGGTGCTGTCTCGGCCACCCTGCTCTGGGCCCGACCATGATCGACATCCGCGACGTGCACTGGCGCTATGCCGCCGCGACCGAGCCGGCCCTGCGCGGGTTCAACCTGACCGTCGAGCCGGGCGAGGTGGTCCTGCTCTGCGGCGCCAGCGGCTCCGGCAAGAGCACCGCTCTGCGGCTGCTGAACGGGCTGATCCCGCACTTCCACGACGGCGACCTGCAGGGCACGGTCCGGGTCGCCGGGCTGCCCGTGCCGGACACCCCGCTGGAGGAGCTGGGCCGGCGGACCGGTTCGGTGCTGCAGCATCCGCGGCGGCAGTTCTTCACCGGTGCGGTCGGTCCCGAACTCGCGTTCGCCCTCGAGAACCTGGGCACCGACCCGTCGGTGATCCGGCGTCAGGTGGAGCTCACCGCCGCCGACTTCGGGCTGCTGCCGCTGCTGGAGCGGCCGCTGGCAGCGCTGTCCGGCGGCGAGCAGCAGCGGGTGGCCTGCGCCGCCGCGGTCACCCACCGGCCGGTGCTGGTCCTCTTCGACGAACCGACGTCGAACCTGTCCACCGACGCCATTGATCATTTCGTGGCGGGGGTGCGCCGGCTTCGCGCTGCCGGTGCCGCGGTGGTGATCGCCGAGCATCGGCTGCACCCGTTGCGGGACGTCGTGGACCGGGTCGTCGTGCTCCGGGACGGCCGGGTCGAGACCGGCTGGACGGCGGCCGAATTCCGTCGCCTGGACGATGCGACCCTCGCGTCGGCCGGCCTGCGCGGAGATCTCGCGCCGGTCACGGGGCCGCGGCCGGCTCCCCCGGAGCATGATCACGGGCTCCGGCTCGAGGACGTACGGTGCGCCGAACGCGGCCGGCCGACGCTGACGCTGGACCGGGCCTTCTTCCCGGCCGGCGCGGTGACCGCGGTGCGCGGACCGAACGGGGCCGGCAAGACCACACTGGCCCGGGTGATCACCGGCCTGCAGCGGCACCGCGGTGTGGTCCGGCTGAACGGGCAGCCGCTCGGTCCGGCCCGCCGGCAGCGCTCCAGCGCGCTGGTGATGCAGGACGTCCAGCGGCAACTGTTCACCGACCGGGTGACCGCCGAACTGACCCTGGGCGGTTCCGCGGTCGACGACGAGCGGGTGACCGCACTGCTCGCCGATCTTGATCTTCTGGTGGTACGGGATCGGCACCCGCTCGCGCTCTCCGGCGGCCAGCAGCAGCGGGTCGCGATCGCCGCGGCCCGACTGTCCGGCAAGCCGATCGTGATCTTCGACGAACCGAGCTCGGGCGTGGACCGGCGGCACCTGGCCTCGATCACCCGGGTGATCCGCGAGCTGGCCGACGAGGGCGCTGTGGTCGTGGTGATCAGTCACGACGAGGCGCTGCTCGCCCCGGTCGCCGATCATGCCCTCGAGCTCGTACCGCCGAACGGCAGCGGATCACACGAAACAGAACGGAATCAGGCATGGGCACGCTGAACACCACGACGGCCGCCACGGCACAGCAACAGGTGCCGTTGGTGCTGGCGACGGTCTTCGTCGCCTACCTCGGCCAGTTCACGCTGAACCCGATCATCGCGCCGCTGGCCCGCGAGGTCGGGCTGGCCGAGTGGCAGATCGGCGTGACCATCGGCGCCGCGGCGCTGATGCTGGTCGGCACCAGCCAGTTCTGGGGCCGCCGATCCCAGTCCTGGGGCCGCAAGCCGGTGCTCACCGGAGCGCTGGCGCTCGGCACCGTGACCATGATCATGTTCACCCTGGTGGCGATCCTCGGCATGCGCGGCATGATCGCCGGGACCTGGCTGTTCGTCCTGTTCGTGCTGCTCCGCGGTCTGGGCTTCGGGGTCGCCATCTCGGCCGTACCGCCCACGGCCCAGGCCTACATCGCCGACGTCACCGAACCGGGAAAGCAGCGAGTCGCGTGGCTGTCCGGACTCGGCGCGGCGCAAGGGATCGCGATGGTCGGCGGTGCCGCGCTCGGCGGCGGTCTGTCGGCCTTCGGCCTGGCCACGGCCTTGATCGCGGTGCCGGTGGTGCTGTCGATCGGGCTGCTGTTGGTGATCATCAAGCTGCGCCGCGAGCCGGCGACGACCTTGATCGAGAAGCCGGTCCGGCCGCGGGTAAGCGACGGCCGGATCTGGCCGTATCTGGTGGCCGGATTCGGTCTCTACACGGCGCTCGGCTTCATCCAGGTGGCCACCGGTTTCATCGTCATCGACCGGTTCGGCCTCGATCCGCAGGCCGCCGGCCCGCTCACCGGCGGAGCCCTGATCGCCGCCGGCGTCGGGGTGATCGTGGCGCAGTCGGTGATCGTCCCGCGGACCGGCTGGCGACCCGGGATCCTGCTCCGGGTCGGCTCGGCCGCCGCTCTCGCCGGCTATCTGATCATGATCCCGGACGCCGGCCCGGTGGTCCTGATCGCGTCGATGCTGATCATCGGCCTCGGCCTCGGGATCGCCGGGCCCGGCTATCTGGCCGGGCCGACGATGGCGATGCGGCGTGAGGAGCAGGGCGGCCTGGCCGGCCTGCTCTCCGCGAACCTCGGGCTCACCTTCGTCATCGCCCCGTTGGCCGGCACCACCCTGTACGGGCTCCAACCCGCATTGCCGATCATCGCCTCCGCGGTGATCATGGCCGCCGTCACGGTCTTCGTCGCCGTCCATCCCCGATTCCGACGCACCGACACAGATCCGTGTCGCGATCTCTCTTGAACTCGAGCGGTTCAACCTTGGAATCGCGTCGAGCGCTCCACCTGCAGTGATTTCGCGCCACGACCCTTGCGCCAGCTTCGATCGTCAACGCCATGGAAGAAGCAAGGGAGCCAGTGGGAGGGATCGTAGGTCCGTCGTCGAGAACAAGCTAGCGCGCAGCCCCAGTCCACCGACCTCACTTCACGACGTCCTGGCCGCCACCGATGAGGACGCCGTCGCCTTGGAGGTCCGCCGCGATCGAACACTCGGAGACGTTCCGGACCTCGCAACACCGCCTCCCGAGCCCGAACACGAGGATCCCTAAGCCCGATAGGACGCCTGGTTCTCGATCCGGAAGGTGGTGTCGCCGGTCCACCGGGTGAACGGCAGGAACTGCAGCTCCGTGCTGCCGTCGTCGTTGAACGTGAAGCCTGGGTCGATCCCGTCGATCTCCAACTCCTGCCCGGCGACCGCCTTGATCGGATACCCGTGCGTCTTGCCGTCCGGATGGGTCACCACCAGCGTCTTGCCGATCATGGTCTCCGGTACGGCGACGTCGGTGACGAAGCCGTTCTTGGCGTCGCCGTCCGGCCGGCGCAGCACGCCGGTGATCTTGCCGGTGATCGGACCGTCGCCGGCGACCTGCGCGCTGCCGTGGCTGAGCGCCGTGCCGCCGACCAAGATCAACCGGGTGACCGTGCCGGCGACGATCCGGACCAGGCCGAGCTTGCCGGTCAGGGTCGCGCCGCCGGCCGTCATCGCCGTCTCCGGGTCGGCCGAACTGAGCACCAGGTCGGTCACGTCGCCGTAGCTGATCTTGACCGCGATCGAGCCGTCCGCGGCCTGGTCCGGAACGATCCGCTCGATCCGCTCGACCCGGGTCGCCTTGCCCGGACCGTGCGGTTCGATCATGGTGACGAACTGGCTGCGCAGGTTGCTGCCGTCCTTGCGCAGCACCGCGGTCGGCAGCCAGTACTTGACCGCCTCGTTGTTGGTGTCCTTGCTGGTGCCGCTGGTCCGGGTGGCCCGCAGCGACGGTGACTCGCCGAGGAACAGCTCGGCCGCGCCGTCACCGGATAGCCCCAGGATCCTTGCCCCGGCAAGATTCTGGCCCTTCGCGTCGATCGTGTTCAGGCGGAGCCCGTAGGCGCCGTCGGCCACCTCGCCGCGCTTCACCTTCCGGACGTAGATGTAGCCGTAGTAATGGCCCTCCGCGTCGCCCGGGTCGAGCTCGGTGGTCGGCTCCCGTACCTGCACGCCCTCCGGCAGCAGGTACGGCCCGTAGTCGGCGAGCTCGCCGTCGGCGGCGAAGGTCGCGTCGCGGTTGGCGTCGCCGTGCAGCGCGTACTCGTGCCGATCACCGCCGGTGACCCGGAACAGGTCGAGCAGATAACCTTCGTTGTTCGCTGCGCCGTCGAAGCCGATCTGCCACACCTCGCGGACGTACTCGGAGGTCTCCGGGTAGGCGTCCGGTTCGGCGACTCGCATCACCTCGACCAGCTCGTCGGTGTGCTCGAAGATCTCGACGTTGCCGCCGTGCTGGGCCGCGCCGGACGCGATCATGTTCTTGCTGTTCACGACCACCGTGTTGTGGGCCAGCGTCGACAACGTCCACTGCCGATAGAACGTATGCGTGTAGCCGATGTCGGGCAGCAACTCCTGGCCCTCCGCGAACACGGCGAGACTGAGCGGATCGTAGTGATGGTGGCCGTACTTCGGCGAGTGCACCAGGTAGGCCTGGGCCGGGTTTCCGGTCGGCTCGCCGGCCGCGTCGCGTTCGGCCTGCGCCGCCTCGTCGAGCAGCGCGAACTGTACGACGCCGAGCTTGAAGTTCGTCGACGCGTCGTTCTTGCCGACCCCGAAGAACGTGATCACGTGTCGTCCGGCGGTCAGTGGCACGGACCCGACGGTCTCGAACTTCGCCACCCCGCCGGTGCCGTAGAACTCGACCTCGCCCACCGCGGTCTCGTCGATCGACACCCGGTAGCGACCGTACGTGCCGGCCCGGAACGGCTGCAGATCAAGATCGAAGGTGCCCGCCGTCGGTGTCTCGAAGGCGAAGCTGATCGACTGGCCGACCGTGGTCGCCTCCAGCTGGACCGTGCCGCTGTCGGGATAGTTCGTGTGCGGTACGGACTGGGCGGTGATCTCCAGTTCCGGGAAGGCGAAGATCACCCCGAAGTAGTCGGACGGATCGACCGTCCGGCCGCGGGCCAGCCGGGTCACGCCGCCGGCCGGCATCAGGAACGACCCGGCGTCGTGCTGCGGCCGGCCGGCGGTGGCCGAGGCCCAGGTGTCGTTCATCGGGAACAGCTTGCTGTCGGGGTAGCAGAGCCGGTTCGACACCTCGATCGCGTTGGCCAGCACGGGGACTTCCGCGCCGAGATCAAGATCATCGAATCGCTCGCCGGACCGTGGCGAGGCATAGCCGGCGGGGTCGGTCCAGCCGGCCAGCTCGTCGATCACCCGGACCAGGCCGTTGGTGGCCTGGTTGTGGTACGAGAGCGTGTTCTCCTTGTAGTAGCCGTCGAACAGGTACGTGCTCCGGCCGTACTCCCGCGCCCATTCCACGGTCTCGTGGATGTAGCTCGGATCGGTGAACGCTTTGCCCATCGCGATCAGGCCGACCGCGTTCGTGTAGTCCATGTTGTGGTACAAGATCACGTAGCTGCGGTAGAACTCGACCGACGGCAGCAGCATCTCGTTCTTGATCTTGGCCGCGACGTCCTCGCCGACCTCGTCGCCGAGCACGTCGAACGCGTTCGTCCCGGCGACGATTGCGTACGCGGTGGGCAGGTTGCGGAACGTGTTCAGTTCGCTGGCCGACCAGCGGCTCCAGGTGCCGCCCCAGTAGTAGTTGACCGGCAGCGAAGCCGGCTCGGTCGGTCGGGTGAACCACGGGTACTCGTTGGTCGGCACCCAGCCCGGGTACACCTGGGCGAACCGGTGCATCACCCGGGCGGCGCCGAGCGGGTCGGTCTTGGCCAGGTCCGGCAGCCGGTTCAGGACGTACTCGCGACGGCGGAACCACAGGTGCGCGGTCAGGAAGAACCGCCGCTTCGTGCCCGGATCCTCGTAGTAGCGGTACTCCTGCTGCTGGCCGAGCCGGTTGGTGACCGTGATCGACTTGTCCTCCGGATAGTCCGGATGGTTCGGGTAGCGCTCGTCGGTGTAGTTGGACTGCAGCACGTCCGGATCGTTCGGATCGAACGTGTAGAGGTTGTTCGGGTGCAGCTGCGGCTGGTCCGGGATGCCGACGAAGATGAAACCGTTGCGGTCGGAGATCCAGCTGATCAACCGTTCCACCTCGGCCGACGCCGGGGCCCGCTTGATCGTGGTCGGCCTGCCGGTGCGACCGGGCAGGGTGATCGCGGAGTCGCCGGCCCGGATCAGCGCGACCCGGTCGAACGTCAGCACCGCCAGCCCGTCCGGCTGGCGCCGGTCGCCTCGCTCGATGATGATCTTGAGCTGGTACTGCCCCTTGCGGACCGGGCCCGGGTGGCCGAACCGGATCGTCAGCTGCCGGCTCTCCCGCTCCGGCCGCGGATCGGTGACGGGCTGCCAGCCGGCGCCGGGCGAACGCCATTCCAGCCGGACCTGGTCCTTCGGCCCGATCCCGTCAGAAGCGAAGGCGATCACCTTCTCGGTGAAGCTCGCGTACGTCAGCTTGGCGTTCTTGATCGGGTACGGCTCCGGCGGCGCCGGCCGGTCCGCGGCGGGCGGCGCGCCGAGGAACACGCTGCCGAGTCGATCATGCTGGGTCACCTCGGCCCGCACCGGCGCGGAGCTGCCGCCCTGGTAGGAGTTGGTGGCCGTCCGGAGCGGCGTCCAGGAGCTCAGCGGCCGCGTCATCATCGCGTGCTGCAAGATCACGTTGATCCGCCACTCCGCACCCGAGTCGGCTCGGGCCCCGCCGAGCGCGCTGAACGGCACCGCGACCTCCGCGGTGATCCCGCCCTCGACCGTTCCGGTCGCGACGTCCGCTCCGGTGACGTTGGTCAGGCCGGGACCCCAGTCGTTGCGGTACGCGATGTCCGGCTCGTGCACGGTCACCGGGAGCCGGAAGCCGTCCGTACCGGTGTTGATCAAGATCTCGATCCCGGCCAGCGAACCGGCGCCGTCGGGATCCGTGTAACGCACCGCGAGGTAGAGCGACGCATCGTCGTAGGCGATCTTGACCTCGGCCTCGCCGTCGATCGCCTCCAGGAAGTACGGCGTGACGAAGCCGGTCATCGTGGCCGCATCGGACCAGATCGGGTCGTCCAGCCGGCCGTCGATCGCCGGCGCCGCCTTGCTCCGGGTCGCCACCGTCCAGCGATCGGTGGCGAACGCGACCGCACCCTTCGGCAGGTCTCCCCCGCCGAGGCCGGGATCCACCCGTTCGTCGGCCCAGGCCCGCTCGGTCGCCCCGACCAGCCCCGGGACCAGGGACGCGGCCAGTGCCGTGATGAGAAACCGTCGTCGTTCCATGTCACTTCTCCCCTATGAGCCGTGCAGAGCTGATGCCGCCTGAGCTGATCGCCCGGTGATCATGACCGTCCGGCGGCCGCGACCAGGGCGTCGGCCTCCGCGTCGGTGATCACTCGGGCCTTGGTCAACTGCTCCGCGACGTCGGCCACGTGGGCCACGAACCGGCCGTGGGTCGGCCAGTCCCGGTCGTCCCGGATCAGGTCGTTCACGGTGCAGCCGTCGTCGGTGTAGCGGTTCCCGACCCCGCTGTCCACCGCGCGAGTGAACACAGTCGGGCGAAGATCGGAATCCGGGCAGGCGTCCGCCGGTGGGCGGTAGCGGAGCAGTCGGTTCATGTTCGTCCCGGAACCGGTGTGCAGCAGGTAGAGATCACCGCGCGGATCCACGGTCAGCCGACGGGTGCCGCCCTGTCTGATGATCGTCGCCTTCTTGGAGATCGGGTCGATCCGGAACAGCCGGGCTGCCGAGTGACCGTAGACGTACTCCCCGCCGACGATCACCAGGTCGCCGTCGGTCTCGCCGGCGTTGCCGTCGAAGATCTTCGTCGTCGACAGCACCTCGTGCGTCTTCGGGTCCAGCACGAACAGGGTTCCGTCGGCCAGCCCCCACAGATTGCCGTCGGGGCCGACCAGCAGCGCGTTGATGCTGTACGCGCCGGGCACCGGAGCGAACTCGCCGGTCTTCTCGCCGGTCACCGGATCCGCGGTGAACAGCTTGGCCTCGGTCGCGATCGGGTCCGTTCCGCCGCCGCCCGCGATGCTGGTGCCGCCGTAGAGAACGCCGTCCAGCAAGGCGATCGAGGACACGGTCTGATTCTCGACGATGTGCCGGTGCACCGTGTAGTCGCCGGTAGCAAGATCGACAACGGTCAGCGCGCCGCCGTGCTCGCCGTAGTCCGGCGTGGTGCCGGCGTAGAGCCTGCCGTCCGCGGCGGCCATCGCGGTCGGCCGGTTCTGCAGATGATCTCCGGCGAGACTGACCAGGGTCCGCGGGTTCCCGCTGCCCCAGGGCAGCGCGGGATCGTACTCGCGCAGGCTCCCGGTCGGGTAGGTGCCGATGTAGAGCTTTCCTTCGTACCAGGTCCAGCCCTCCACCTGGCCGAGCCGCGGGAACTGCTCCAGCTTCTCGGTCGCGGGATCGTAGACGCCGAGATCACCGTTGATGTACGCGCTCGTGTAGACCTTGCCGTCGCCGTCCGGCCCGGCGTGGAGCTGGGAGAGGTCGACCGGCACCGGCTGGAACGGCAGGCTGTACTTCTCCAGCGTCTGGGCCTGCGGATCGAGCGTGAACGCCCGGCCGCCGTAATTGCCGGCGAGCCCGTACAGGACCTGGCGGGACGGGTCCTCCGTCGACGGGAGCCAACTGAAGCCGATCCCGGCGCCGTCGACCGCGGCAGGGGCGCCGTCGATCATGATCGGCCGGGTGGTGCTGGTCTGGAGGTCGTAGACCCAGAGACTGCCGGCCGCCGCGGTGTAGTAGACCGAGCGGCCGTCCGGCGCCAGCGGCGCGGTCCCGCGGGAGGCGATCGGCACCCGGTCGGCGGTCTGCCCGTTCGACTCGTCGGTGATCGGGACCAGTTCACCGGTGACCGGGTCCATCACCGCGAGCTTGATGTCCGGCCCGTTGTGGACCTTGATCAACAGTCGGCCGCCCGCGTAGTCCAGGTCGTAGACGAACGCGTAGCCGGCCAGGCTGTCCGGCAGCATGTCGGTCCGCTCGCCGGTGGCCAGGTCGATCCGGACCAGGCCGGCCCGCGCCCCGATCCCGGCGAACAGATAGCCGTGATCATGGTCGTAGGCGACCGAGCGGACGTAGTTCTGCTGCGGATCCATCCGGCCGAAGTCGGTGACCCCCTCGGTCGGCGAGTACGCGAACAGATGAGCGTTCGGGTACGTGCCGCCGTAGATCGTGCCGTCCGGGCCGGGGACCAGGTGGTAGAGCAGCCCTTCGCCCGGGATCGGCTGGCCGAGGTCGGTCATCCGGTCGGCCACCGGTTCGTACCGGTAGAGCCGGCCGTTGTTGTAGCTGCCGATGTAGACGCTGCCGTCGCTCGCCGTCGTCGCGCCCCAGCCGCCGGACGCGCCGGGCAGCGCGATCGTCTTGATCAGCTCCCGGCTGCGCACGTCGATGATGTTGAGCTTGGTGTTGTCCCCGGCGACCACCGCGTAGACGCAGTCGGAACCGCCGGGGCACTTCGCGTAGGTGCCCTCCATCACGGTCAGCGACGTCACCGTCGGACCGAGATCGGTGAACGTCCCGGCCGGCGGCTCCGCCACCGCCGGGGTGGTGCCGTTCAGCGTGATCACCAGCATCGCCGCGACCAGCGTCGCGAACAGGCCCCGAAATCGCATCGCTGCTCCTCGCTTCAGTCGGACCAGGTCCGGAGTTGCGGAATCCTCGCCTTGCGCCCAACCGCCACGTCGTAACGGAATCCGGCGTCCGGGTCGGTGTCCTTGACGTAGCCGCGGACGAACGTGGTGTCGGTGGTGATCTTGAGCGTGCTGTCCTTCGCCTCGGCGGCGGTGATCGCGTAGACCGCGTTGCGTTCGCCGTCGTCCTCGGCGTAGACGTACCGGCCGACCAGGTCCTCCGGCTTGATGTCGTAGTCCTCCCACGGCCGGTCCAGCGTGATCGTCAGGACGTTCTCGTTGACCAGGTCCCGGGTGAAGTCGGCCACCGCGCCGGTGATCGGACCGGCCGTGATCTCGAGTGTCCGCGCGCCCCGACCGTTGACCTTGGCGGCCACCACGTCCGACCCGGACGCGCGGACCACCTTGTCGCCCTCGAACCTGATCACCGCGAGCCGGCCCTGGACCTCGACCCGGCCGTCCATGACGAGGGCGATCTCGGGCCGGACGTTGTGCACGACGTAGTCGACCCTGCCGTCGGCGAGCGTGATCTTGACCGCCGCCGCGTCGTCGGGGTCCAGCGGCCCGCGGGCCACGATCCGGACCGGCTCGATCTTGCTGATCTTGCGCTGCCCCAGGTAGGGCTCGAGGACCGAGACGAACTGGGTGGTCAGGGCCTCGGTCGACCGCCGCCGGGCCAGCAGGTAACGCAGCGATTCCGGATTGCCCGGCTTGTTCTGCGGCGGGATACCGTCGGCGAAGGCGACCTCGTCGACCTTGGTCAGCATGGTCAGCCGCAGGTGGCTGTCCGGGTCCTGCTCGTGCACGTTCCAGGTGTCCGGCACCTTCCAATCGACCGAGAACGCGCCGGCCACGTCGGTGTCGCGCTCCACGTTGACCAGATAGTCGAAGCCGTTGGCGTCCGGCCGCGGGTTGCCCAGCGGGTTCGGCGCCGGCACGTCCGGGCCGGCGTAGTTGCCGCGCTCCTGCGCCACCAGCTCCAGCCCGGTCGTGGTCACCGCGGGCGCCACGGCATGGAACGAGAACAGATGATCCTTGCCGCCGCGGACCCGGAACACGTCGACCAGGTAGGAATCGGCCTCGTCGACGTCGACCATGATCACGCTGCGCCGGTAGCGCGATGTCTGCGGGTACGGCTTCGGCGCCTCGACGTCCACGTACCGGACGCCGCTCTCGCCGCCGGTGTCGCCGAAGTCGATCGGCCGGCCGACCAACTGGGTCGCCTGCGGTTTCGCGTCGACCACGACCGTGTTGCCGGCCACCGTGGTCGACTCCCATTCCCGGCGCAGTGCCTTCCCGTCGGCGTAGGACGGGTAGCCGAGCGGCGAGGCGAGGTCGAGGCCGAAGCCGTACAGGTCGATCGCGAGCGTGTTGCGGTGGCCGTGGCCGAACGAGATGCCGTGATAGAGCCAGGCGCCCCGTTGATCATCGCCGGAACCGGTGCGCAGGGCGGCGAAGCCGTGGCCGGTCTGGTGATCACTGGGCAGGTCGAGCTCGCCGTGTTCGGCGATGATGTCGCGGATCCGCTGCTGCAGACCGTCCACGTCCGTCGCGAACACGTCGGTGTAGAGATTGTCCGCCGAGTTGCCGTTGTACCGGTAGGCCAGTTGCGCGTCGACCTTGCGGCCGTACTTGGCGAAGGCCCACAGGTACTCGGAGGTACCGCCGAGCGCACCCGGCTGACCGGTGGTGCCGCTGTCACCGTAGGCCGGTGTGTAGTTGTTGATCATGGTCAGGGTGCCGCGGGTGGTCACCATCGCCTCGTACTTGGGATTGGCGTAGATGTCCGCGGCCGGATAGGTGTCGTAGCCGTCCAGGATGTCGGCGATCGTCTTGATGTGGCCGATGCCGAGCCGGTTGTAGCCCGGCGCGCCCTCGTTCAGCCAGCCGTCCCGGTCCAGCACGTTGATCAACTGCGGGCCGACGTTGCCGCCGGTGCAGCGGTACGGGTTGGTCAGGATCCCGCCGGCGGCGAAGACGAAGTCCAGCCATTCCTTGGCCGCGGCCGGCTCGTCGAGCACCACCGCCGCCAGCGACAGCGTGCTCTGGTGCATGCCGAAGTTGCCGAAGATCTTGGTGGTCTTCACGGCCGGGTAGATCTGGCGCAGGATGCCGTTCTCGAGGTTCAGCCGGATGTCGGCCGTGGTCGCCTTCGGGTTCAGCCCGTACTGCTGGGACTTCGCGGACAGGAACTCGATCACTCCAGCCTGGTCGGCGTCGGCGATGGCCGGATAGAACGCGTCGTAGGCGGCGACCATGTTGCGGGCCAGGCCGGTCTCCCAGATGCCGCCGATCACCTTGCCGGTGCCGCGCAGCCCGTCGGAGTGGAAATAGCCGTCCGCGCGCTTGTACGGCGCCGTGTCCATCGACGGGTAGGCGTCGGCCACCCGGTCGAGCAAGATCAGACCGGCGTGGGCGTACTTCTGATCACCGGTGTAGAGGAAGCTGTCCCGGAGCGCCGCCAGGCCCTGGCCGAGCATCGAATAGCCGGTGCCGGCCAGCGCCGAGTACCAGCAGAACCAGTGGTTGTAGTACGCGATGAAGGTCCACTTGTCGCCGTTGTCGTCGATCCAGCCGAAGCCGTCGTCGACACCCCAGTCCGGCCCGCGGTCCGGGTAGAGTTCGTTGACCAGGAACTGCGGATCGGCCAACTCCCGGTTGAAGTTCCCATGATCATCGAGTCCGCTGGCGTAGTAGGAGGCGAAGTCGTTGGTCGGGAAGACGTAGTCGCTGGACGGGTCGACCAGCTTCCACGGGCGGGCGATCGGGTCGGCCCGGTACGGGTACGCGCCGTACTCGTAGACGTCGGTGCCGGTGATCGGCGAGCCGAGATCCTGGTTCACCGCATAGCTGCGCGGCACGCCCTGCGTGGAGACCGTACCCCACAGTTGATCATCGGTGAGCGCGACCAGCTTGTCCGCCAGCGGCTTCACCGCCGCAGCAAGATCACGAGCCCAGGGATAGGCGGCGATGTTCGCCCGCGCCGCCGCGATCTTCTCCGGCGTGTAGTACGTGGCCCGCGTCTTCACGGGCGCGTCGGCCAGCACCGGCTCGGCGGCCGCCGGCAATGCACCGACGCCACCGGCGGCAGCCCCGGCGCCGACCAGTCCGGCCAGGCCGGCGGCCTGCAGGAACTGCCTCCGGGTCCGCGGCGGCACGCCGGCGGGGGCCCCGAAGGGTGTGTGAGATGAGTGATCAGCCATGCCTGTCTCCTCCGTCGGGCGGCGATCTATAGTCCCCGACTTTCGCACGAATCGACTATTAACGACAAGACTCAAATCACACTTTTTTGCGTCCGATTTGGACGAGTTACGGCACTTCTGGCAATTTCGGCTATAGAGTTCGCGCTATGGCTGTCCATAATTCCGACGCAACGCGCGAGGAAGTCACCATCGGGCTGGTGGGCGCGGACGAGTTCGTCCAGAAAGCCGCGGAGCTCGCCCGCAGCAGCAGCTACCCCGGCCTCCGGCTGGTGCCTGCCGTCTACCGGCGCGAGGACCAGGCTGCCGAGGCGGCGAGCAAGATCACGGACCGGGTCGATGCGATCCTGTTCGCCGGCCCGCTGCCGTACGACATCGCCATGAAGGCCGGCGATCTCACCGTGCCGGCGACCTACGTCCCGACCGGCGGGCCGGCGCTGCACAGCACCCTGGTCCGCGGCATCCGGTCCGGCGTGATCGATCCGCAGCGGGTCAGCATCGACTCGATGGGCGAGCGGGACGTGCTGGACAGCTACGCCGAGATCGAGATCGACCCGAAGGACGTGCACTACGTCCGCTACGACGAGTCGATCACGCCCGAGGGGTATCTGAAGTTCCATCTCGACCTCTTCCGGGCCGGCAAGACCAGCGGGGCGATCTCGACCATCCCGACCGTGATGGCCGGGCTTGCGGCCGAGAACGTACCGGCGCTGAAGATGTCGCCGTCGCCGCTGACTCTGCGGCAGGCCCTGAACACGGCGGTGCTGACCGCCAGCGGGGCGAAGTTCTCGGAGTCGCGGATCGCCATCGTGCTGGTGCAGCTGGCCGACTCGGCGCTGCCGCCGCGGACCAGCCCGGCCCAGTACTGGTACCAGGATCTCCGGCTCACGCTGCACCGCGAACTGCTGCACGACGCGCGCCGGATGGACGCCATCGTGCTGCCCCATGATCAGCGCAGCTACATGGTGATCACGACGCTCGGCATGCTCCGGCCGGTCACCGATGATCTTGCCGTGGCACCGTTCCTGGCCCGGGCCAGTGCGTCCCTGAACGTCGATCTCGAGGTCGGGATCGGGCTCGGCCGGTCCACCGTCGAGGCGGAGAACAACGCGTACCGGGCGGTCAGCAAGGCCTCGGCCGAGGGGTCCCGGCAGGCGTACCTGATCGGGCCGGACGAGCTCACCCTGCGATTGCCGGCCAGCCCCGACGGGGACACCGACCCGACACCGCCACGGCCGACCGAGTCGAAGGACCAGGCGCTGCTGCGGACGTTGGTGGACAAGCTCGGCGAGGAGGAGTCCGAGTCGCTGGTGATCGACGCCGAGCGGGTGGCCCAGCTGTTGCAGGTGACCCTGCGCACCGCGCGCCGGACGCTGCAGGGCCTGGTCCGGGCCGGACTCGCCTGGCCGATGCCGCCGTCGCGGTCCCGGAAGGTCGGGCGTCCGCCGATGCAGTATCAGCTGCTGGGCGAGCGACTGGAGGGCTCGGCGCCGACCAACAACGTCCCTAAATCGGATAATAACGCGCCCAAATAGTAGTTAGTGCTTGCCTCTAAAGTGCCGGATCGGGCAGAGTAGAGCCGTTGGTCCGGCCAGGACGCCGGACGGTTCTCACCCAGGAGGTCCTTCGGTGTCTCGCTCCCAGTCCCCCGTCCAGCTGCCCGCAGCCAGGCTCGGCGTCGTGATCGACGAGCAGGCGACCCGGGCGGCCCACGCGGCGGGCGACGACGCCTGGTGGCTGTACGCGACCGAGGTGCTCGGTCATGCCGGTCTTGATCATGCTCGGCTCGGCTCGGTGCCCACCCAGCTGGACGACCTGGACGTGTTGATCATCGCGTCGCCGCAGCGGGTGGCCGCGGAATCGGTCCGGGCGCTGGAGGGCTGGGTCGCCGGGGGCGGGACCTTGATCATCACCGCGGTCGTGCCGGAGCTGGACGGGCTCGCCGGCGTGGTGGTCGGCCCGGCCCGGGTCGAGGACACCGTCACGCTGGCCGACGATCCGTCCTGGACGACGCGGCCGGAGCTGCCACTGCGCGGGATCGGCGGCCGGGCGCTGGAACCCGCCGACGGCGCGGAGGTGCTGGCCGGCTGGTCCGACGGTGCCGCCGCTGTGGTACGGAAGCGGCACGGGGACGGCACCGTGATCAGCTACGGCGTGGACCTGTGGCGGACGATCGTCACCATCCAGCAGGGCTACCCGGTGACGGGCGACGGCAAGCCCGCGCCGGACGGGACCGCGCCGATCGACGACGGAATCCTCAAGTGCGAGGACGGCATGGCGCTCGACTACGGCGACCGGGTGCTGCCGCCCGGCGAACCCGAGGTGGCGGCCGACTTCACGCACAGCTATCCGCCGCCGAGCGCCGTACCGATCTTCTCGGCGGCCCAGGCCGACCAGTGGTGGATCACGCTGCTGCAACAGATCTGGGCCGCTCATGATCATCGGCGGCAGGCCTCGGCCTGGCTGCACTACTGGCCGGCCGGGGTGCCCGCCGTCGCGCACATGTCCCACGACGCCGACGGGAACGTCGAGGAGGACGGCCTGGCCGCGCTGGAGGCGTTCGCCGAGGCGGAGGTCGCGGTGACCTGGTGCCAGGTGTTCCCCGGCGGCTACTCCCCCGAGCTGTACGCCAGGATCAGCGAGGCCGGGCACGAGCAGGCCCTGCACTACAACGCGATGGGCGACGCCGACCTGGCCAGCTGGGGCTGGCCGCAGTTCCGGGCGCAGCACGCCTGGGCGCAGGCCGTGACCGGCACCGACGCCATCGTGTCGAACAAGAACCACTACACCCGGTGGGAGGGTTGGACCGAGTTCTACACCTGGTGCGAGCGGGTCGGGATCAAGATCGACGAGTCCCGCGGGCCGAGCAAGCAGGGCACCGTCGGGTTCCCGTTCGGCACCGCGCACCTGTCCTTCCCGATCGGCGACCTGTCGGTGCACAACCGCCCGATGGACGTGCTCAATCTGCCCCTGCACACGCAGGATCTCGCCTGGGCCGGCCACCTCGCCTGCCGCGACGTGATCTTGGACGGCGCGGAGGCCGTCCACGGTGTCGCCCACTTCCTGTTCCACGGCCCGCACCTGCGCGGCAAACCGGCGACGCGGGCCGCGTGCCCCGAGGTGGCCCGGCTGGCCCGCGAGCGCGGCATGGAGTGGTGGACCGCCGGCCGGCTGAGCGAGTGGGAACGAGCCCGCCGCGGCGTCCGGGTGACGATCACCGAGGACGCGGACGGCTGGCTGGTCTCCGTGGAGGCCGAGCAGCCGATCTCCCGGGCCGGCCTGGTCCTGCAACTGCCCGGTGTCGATCAAGCCCCGACCGTGGCGGGCGAGGGAGCGAAGGTGTCCGAGGTGATCCGGCACGGCCGTCGCTTCCACGAGCTCGCGGTCGACCTGCCGGCCGGGTCGAGCAGCTGGCGGCTCACCCGGTGATCATTCGGTCCAGGTGATCATTCGGCGTGATCAGCTTGCCGGCAGCCGATAGGTGAGGATCACGATGCCGCTGTCGAGCGTGTTCGTCTTCGCCAGCTCGAACCGGCCGGAACTGCCCTGGCGATAGATCACGTCATCCGCGCTGCCTGTGCCGAGGAAGAACGGATGAACCCACAGGCGCAGCTCGTCGAGCAGGCCCTCCGCCATCAGTTCGTGGGCCAGCTGTCCGAAGCCGTACTGGGCGATGTCCTGGCCCGGCTGCTCCTTCAGCTCACGGATCCGTCCGATCGGATCGCTGGAGATCACGGTGGTGTTGTTCCACTCCGGCTTCTCGAGCGTGGTGGAGACGACGAACTTCTCGGCCGCGTTCATCCGGTCGCTGAGCGGATCGCCGGAGAGGGTGGTCCAGACCGGGACGAAGATGTCGTAGGTGTGGCGACCCATCAGAACGGCGTCGCAATGCTCCAGCACCTCCCACTGGGCCTTGCCTCCGTCGTCGCTGAAGCTGCCCAGCGACGGCCAGTGCTGTGGTTCCTGGATCACGCCGTCCAGGGTGATGTAGGTCGAATTGATGATTCGGCGCATCGGCTCGCTCTCTCGTCCTGTCGTTGATCATGCGGCGATCGACCGCACCGCGGGACTGTAACGACCGGCTTCCTCACGGGTCTTGTACCGAACCGCCAATCACGGATCGAGGCGAGGGGGCACCGAGCGGCCGGCGGATCAACCGCTGACCGGCCGGTACGTCAGCGCGACGACCCCGTTCTCGAACGTCAGCGAGTTGATCAACTCCAGCCGCTGTTGATCATCGAGGAGCTCGTACCAGGTCGCACCGGGCGAGTGGACCGGGTTGACGAAGAACCGATACTCGTCGACCAGCCCGAGCCGGACCAGGGTCTGGGCCAGCCGTGCGCCGCCGGACAGGTGGATGTCGGCGCCGGGCCGGGACTTGAGGTCCTCGACGAAGGCGGCCAGGTCGTCGTCCTGGCGTACCAGCACGACCTCGGCGTTGTGCCAGTCCAGCACGAGGTTCTCGTCGGACGTGATCACGTGCTTCCGGTACGTGTGCATCTTCTCCGCCATGGCCAGGTGCGTCTCCCCCGCACCCTGCTGGCCACGTTGGCCAGGCCAGAACCCGATCATCTCGGCGGCCGTCACCCGGCCGACCAGGATCGTGTCGAACGCCGCGTAGCCGCGATCGATCTCCCGGTAGTGATCATCGCTGATCTCGCTGGTCCAGGCGTCCGGGTCGTCCAGCCGTCCGTTGACGGTGGTCATCATCGCGAGCACGAGCTTGCGCATCTCAGGTCCTCCAGGTGTTTCGGTGATCTTGTCCAGGAGGCTAGGCGTGGCGGCTGCTCAGGTCTTGTACAGAAGGGACAGCTGTCCGGCCGTACCGTCGCGGAGGGCGCCGGCGGGGTGGCCGAGGAACCGGGTCAGGGACCGGGACAGGTGAGGTTGGTCGTAATAGCCGAGGTCGTACGCGACGTCCGCGATCACCTGGCCGGCGCGGATCCGCACCGCCGCCGCCCGGGCCCGCTCGATCTGCCGAACGGTCGCCGCGGTGAGCCCGGTCGTGGCCAGGAAATGGCGCCGGACCGTGCGGATCGAGGCGGCCGGCGGCTCGCCCCGTAGGGCGTTGATCACCAGTGGATCGCTGAGCAGCCGTTCGGTCTTGATCAGCCGCCGGACCAGGTCCTCCGCGTCGTCGTACGCGGGCACGGGCAGGGTCACATCGCCGATCCGTACCGAATGCTTGGAGGCCGAAAACGCGGCCGCATCGCCGACGATCCGGTCGGTCGCCGGCTGGGCGAGCCGCATCCCGAGCGCCAGTCTGATCCCGACGAACTCCGTCTCGGGCGGCACCGGCGCCGTCGACGCGCGCGCCTCCGGGCCCTGCGCGGCCACCCGCCACTCGCGCCCGACGCGCCAGGCCACCAGCGTCCAGTGCGCCGACGCGACCGAGGTCATCGACTCCTCGTGATCACTGTGACTGCGCCAGACCCGTTCGATGGCAGGAGAATCGGACGCGCGGTGCTCGAAGTGGATCGCCATGATCAACCGGCGACCAGTTCCAACTCGTTGCCCTCCGGGTCGGCGATCCGCCACTGTGCGGGCGCGTCCGTGTCATCGATGATCACGCCGCCGCTGGCGAGGGCCGCGTCGAGGCGGGCCTGGGTCCGGTCTTGCGGTACGGCGAGTCGAAGCCGGATCCGGTTGCGCTGCGCCCGCCGGGCCTCGTCCTCACCCTCCAACTGCTGGAACCAGACCACCGGGCCTCGCCGTCTCGGATCGACGATGTCGGTGACGAAGCTCCTGGGATCGACGCGGTATTCCAGTGCGGCGAGCCAGAACCGTTGCACGGCGGGAATGTCTGCCGCATCGATCGCCACCTGAAGATGCCGGAGTCCCGTCTGCTCGGCCACCAGGCCGAGGGCTCGGGCCGCGGCCTGGACCGCGGCGGCGGCCTCACGAAACCCGGCGTCCAGACCGAAGTTCTCGTCCTCCTGCTGGTCCTTCCCGGAGTCGATGATCACGGAACCTGGCCGGACATCGATGATCAGCGGCCGGCCCGGCCCGTCGGCGATGGCCGCCACGGCGGCGGCCAGCTCGGCCGCCTGGGCCGGTGAGCGAGTCACGTAGCGAACCATCGCCCCCATCAGCTGCCGCCAGTCCGCCAGCTCGGCCGTGTCGTCGAGGCGCGCGGGTGACCGGAACGGAATGCAGGCCTCGTTCCCGTCCGCGTCCGCCGAGATCGCCTCCCGGACCAGGTGGCCGCCGGCCCGTTCCAGCTCCGTGAGCCGGTCCGGTCCGAACGGTCGGCCAGCGTCAACGTCGAGGTGGATCCGGTTCCGCAGCGGCCGGTGTCCCTCGGTCCGGGCGAACCGCAGCACAGGATCGCGATGCAGCGGGTCCACAAGATCAACGCCCTCGGTTCCGTAGCCGCCGACGAGCCGCCAGAACCCGGTCACCGCAGCCGGTTCCGGCGACTCGAACCCGATGCCGATCCGCTGCACCCCGGCCGGTTCGGGGCAGAGGGCCGCCCGGCGGGCCAGTTCGGAGATCGTTGCCGCAAGCTTCGGGTCGGGGCCGGAACCACCGTACGGGATCCGTACCCGAATGCCGGTCGCACGAAGATCGAACTCCGGCTCCGGGCCGGGCCACTCGAGCTGCGCGAACCCGCTGATCAATTCGGCGCCGGCGGTGTGGGACCGGGCGCTGAACCAGCATTCCGCGGCACCGTCGAGCAGGGACCACCCGTCCCCACCGCCGGCGGCGGCGAGGTCCGCTCCGACCTGATTCATGCCGACGAGCATGCCAGAGGACCGAAGGGCAGGGAACCGGTTGCAGGTATCCGATGCCCGCAGTGCGAGTCAGGTGAGCAGGGGGTGTTGTCGGATCCTGGCCAGGATCCGGTTGTTGATCAACGGTTTCTGGTCACGATCAAGGTACTTGGGTGGGATCCATTCGGGGAGGCCGTCGGTGTTGATCCTGACCTGCCAGCCGCGGTCGAGGAAGTTGCGGTGGTGGTGGAGGCAGAGCAGGGTGAGGTTGCCGAGGATCGTGAGACCGCCGTCTTTCCAGCGGATGACGTGGTGGCGCTCGCACCAGGTGGGAGCACGGTCGCAGCCGGGGCAGGAGCAGCCGCCGTCTCGGGCGACGAGCGCCATCGTCTGGTGTTTTGCTGGCGATCCGGCGGGTGCGGCCGAGATCGAGCGGGACGCCGTGACGGGTGAGGGCGATGGGATAGATCTCGGACTCCTCGGCCAGCCGCAGAATCTCGGAGATTGTGAGGTTGGTGCCGTCGGCCGCGGTGCCGGTTCCGCGCCGGGCCCGGCGGTAGCTCGGCGTCTCGGGGTGATGATCTTGACAGCCGGCCGGGCCGGTGGTGACACGCACGGCGTGAACCTGTTCGGTGTCGTCGGCCGGACCGGGGTCGGTGCGCCGGTCGGGCTGCGGTTGCCAGGTGCCGCGGGCGCCTGGGCAGAGGCGTTCGATGAGGTCGTCGGCGTCGGTGGTGATCAACACGGTGGCGGGAATGCCGCCGGTTTCAGGTAGGTCGCCGGCGCGCAGGATCCGGGCGAACACCTCGTCGACCGCGTCGTGCAGACGTTGATCATGGCTGCGCAGATCGACCGCCCCCCACACCAGCAGCGTCGAGTCGCCGTCATGATCAGATTCTATTCGAACAATTGTTCGTACACAAGGTGAGAGCCCTTAGATTTAAGGGAGTTCGCCCGACAGACCCGATCACGACCCTCGCTTCGGTCGCCGCTGTTGCGACACGACGTGACGGGCGGTCTGACCACGTCGGCGCCATCGATCACCGCAGCGCGTCGCCGACGCTCGGAGCCCGGCGAAACCTGGAACCGACCCTCGTCCCCGATCCGCGGACGACAGACCCGAGCACACGAGCACGCCACGGAACCGGCCAGCTGTCGATCCGGTGGCGCCCGCTGGGCACGGATACCTGCGCGGCAGCGAGGAGTCGGCTACCCGGACGGACCCTCGCCCACCCTCGTCCAAGATCGCGTTCCCGGCCTATCCCTCAGCGGCCCGTCCGCGGCTGACCGCGATGATCGCCGCCCGTGCGTTCGCACCGAGCGTCCCGCGGCCGACCTCGACGCAGTTCGTCAGCGCACCTGGCGGTCCAGATACTTCAGCACCGCCAGCACCCGGCGATGATCATCGGGCGATGGCGGGAGGCCGAGAGTGTCGAAGATCGCCGAGATGTTACGCGCGACCGCATGGTCGGTCACCACCAGCTTCGCCGCGATCCGTGAGTTGCTCATCCCCTCGGCCATCAGCGCCAACGTCTCGCGACGGCGCGGGCTCAGCCGATCGATCTCGTTGTCCGGGCGCGACCGTTTCATCATCGTGTCGACGACAGTGGAGTCGATCACGGTGCCGCCGTCGAGCACCTCCTGCACGGCCTGCAGGAACGGGTCGACATCGATCAGCCGTTGCTTGAGGAGATACCCGACACCCCGGGCCCCGGCCGTCAGCAGTTCGGTTGCGCCGGCGCTGTCGACGTGCTGGGACAGGACGAGGACGGCGAGGTCGGGCATCGACGCGCGCAGCGACAGCGCTGCCTCGATGCCGTCCCTGGCGTTCCCGGGCGGCATCCGGATGTCAGTGATCACCAGTCGCGGCCGCAGCATGAGCGTGTGCGCCACCAGCTCGGTCGCCGTCGACGCGGTGGCGACGACGTCGTACCCCTCATCGGTCAGCAGCCTGGACAGACCCTCGCGAAGCAGGCCTTCGTCCTCGCCGATGATCAACCGCATGGCACCTCCGCCCGCACGGAACTGCCCGCTCCCGCCACGGAGGTGACGTCCAGCGTCCCGCCCACGGTCGCGACGCGGTCCGCGATCCCGCGCAGCCCGGTGCCGCCCGCCGGGTCGGCGCCGCCGCTGCCGTCGTCGACGATGGTCACCGTCAGACGTTCGGGCCCGTAGTCGTTGATCTTGTCGATGATCACCTCGGCCGTGGACGCGGCAGCATGCTTGGCCACGTTGGTCAGCGACTCCGAGACCAGGAAGTACAGGGTCGACTCCAGGTCGGCCGCCAGCCGCTCGGGTTGGTGCCGCACCGTGACCCGGGTCGGTACCGGCATCCGCTCGGCCAGCAGCTCGACGGCCGGCACTAGGCCGCGATCGAGGAGCGGGGCCGGCATGATGCCGGCGATCAGATCGCGGAACTCGGTCAGCACACCGGTCACGTTGTCGGCGATCTCCGCCGCCGCATCGATGACGTGCGGATCTCGCGAGGTCCGGCTCAACCGCCGCGCGTTCATGCCGAGGACGACCAGATGCTGCTGGGCACCGTCGTGCAGATCGCGGGCGACCCGCCGCCGTTCGGCGTCCTCGGCCCGGAGCAGCCGGCGGCGCGAATTCTGCAGCTCCGTCTCCCTGACCCGCAGGTCGGCGACCAGGGCACGCTGCTCGGCCACCAGGCGTTGTTGATCAATCGCCATCGCCACGATCCCGGCCATGACCTCCAGCAGCGATTCATCGGCGATCAAGCCGTGCCGATAGTAGATTCCGCCGACGATGCGTTCGTCGTAGCGGACCGGATGGAGCCGCCGGGCGGGGTCGGTCTCGACGTCGATCTCCCGGCCGGCTGCGTCGACGAAGGTCTGCTCGCCGATCCGCGCGAACACGACGACGGCACCCGCATCGCCGAGGGCGTCCGCGACCGCGGCGGTCAGTTGTGCCGTGGAGGGAGCGGCGGCACCGATCCGCGCAACCATCTCGTCGACTTCGCCGGCCCGGCCGAACGAGCCGAACAACAGGCCGATCAGAAACACCAGCGGTAGCCCGAGAATGGCCGCCAGCTGCAGCTGCGGGGTGATCAGCATCAACTCGGGTCCGACCGGGAGCCGGACGATCACCGCCGCGGCGCCGATGATCAACAGGGAGGCGATCCGATACCACACCACCGGCCCGAGCAGTCGCCGCTCGACCCGGTCGGAGCGCATCGCCCGCTGCCCGATCAGCAGCGCGGCCAGGAGAAGCGACGAAACCCCGATCACCGTCTGGGCCGCCATGGTGGCCGCGAGCCACGGCTGGGCCGCGACCGAATTCGTCACCGCCAGTGGACCGTCGCCGATCAGGTAGATGGGGATCTGCAGGACGAGCGAGGTGACGTAGCCGATCACGACGAGCGAGCCGGCCAGCCTGCCGCGCACCCGCCCCGAAGGAAACGCCAGGACCAGGTGCAGGGTCATCGCCAGCGGCAGGGCACTGGCGATCGTGCCCACCGCCGCCAGCAGCGGTACGGGAGCGAGGCTGAGCTCGGCCAACCACATGGAGAGGCCGGTCAGCAACATCAGCGGACCGATCCGGTTGTGCGGACGACGTCGCCAGGCGATCAGGCCGGCCGCGAGAAACAGGGCCGAGCCGCCGACCTGCAGCACCACCGACAACGGCTCGGCACCCGGTGCCGTGAACGAGAACGACGCACCGATCACCAGCAGGGCGATCGTCAGGGCCGCGATCATGATCATCACCGGGTCGCCCCGATGCCGCTGCCTCGCGCGCGGGAAGGCGCGGACCGGGGCCTGAAGGAGCTTCGCGATCCGCCGTCGAGGAGCCCGGTCAGGTGGCATGTCTCGTCCATCATCAGCGGGCAACTGACGGCAGTCAAGCGATCACCTCAGCTCGAGTACAGCGCCTCGATCACGGAACGGGCCAGCATCGTCGCCGGAGCCTGGCCGGCCGGCGTCGGCTCCAGCGAGGTCCAGATCACGACCGTGATCTTGCGTTCCGGATCGTGGCCGACGAACGTGTTGTACCCGGGCAACTCGCCGGTGTGGCCGTAGAGCGACCCGAACCGAGCCAGGCCGAGGCCGTACCCGGGTCCCTCGGGATCCTTCGGATCAACGGGCTCGACGCTGTCCAGCCGCTGCCGCTGCAGCTTGTAGCCGAGCAGGGTCCCGTCGGTCAGGGCCACCGCGTACGCCGCCAGGTCCGCGGCCGTGGAGATGCCCGCACCGGCACTCCAGGCCCAGGACGGGTTGACGTCGGTGACATCCATCGGAGCCACCGTCCCCGCCTTCGCCGCCGCCTGCACCGCCTCCGGCAGCACCGGCGACTTCATGGTCTGGACGTTGGTGCCGTACGTGTAGCCCCGAGCATGATCATCCGGGAGCGCGGCGTCGGTGACCGCCGGGAAGGAGGAGTCCGTCATCCCCACCCGGTCCAGGACGCGTTCCTGGATCGCCTCGGCCAACGGCTTCCCGGTCAGTTGCTCGGCGATCACACCGAGCAGCACCGTGTTGGTGTTGGAGTACTCCCAGCCCCGGCCCGGTCCGAAACTCACCGGCTCGGCATACCCGAGCGCCAGCAGCTCGTTGGGCTTCCAGGCGCGGTCCGGGGTCTCGTCCATAGCCACGTTGTGTTCCAGGGAGTGGGTGTAGTTGTACAGCCCGCTGCGCATCGTCAGCAGTTGCTCGATCGTGATCTTGGTGCCGTTGGGCACGTCCGGCCGGTACTGCGACACCGGGTCGGACAACGCGAGCCTGCCCTCCTCGACGAGTTGCAAGATCACCGTGCCGGTCCAGGTCTTGGTGACGCTGCCGATCCGGATGTGATCGGTCGGCTGCACAGGATCGGTGCCGCGGTAGCGCCGGGTGCCGATGGTGGTCGTCCAGTCACCCAGGTCGGGCGACCTGACCATCACCACTGCGCCGGTGACCAGCATCTCCTGGGCCAGGTGTTCCAGCCGAGGCTTCAGCGCGGTGGCGTAGTCCGGCGCGGCCGCCGAGGCACGGGTCGAGGTTTCATGATCGGAAGGGACCGATGCGGGTGAGCCGCAGGCTGCCACGGTCAGGACGACCGTTCCGATGGCCGCGCCGAGCCTTGATCGGCGTCGTTCCGTTCTCATGCTTCCCGCCCCTCGCCGTTGATCACGCAGCGGGATCAGGTCGTCGCTGCTCCCCCGGTCGCGTCAGAACCGACATCAGCCCCCGTGAAGCCCCCCGCCTCACTGATGCCGGCTCCGAGCGCCTGAGCGACGGCTCGCCGGTTCGCGCTACCTGTCGCTGAGCCAACTCTCGCCCGAACGCCGGGATCAAACAATGGAGGTAGCTGCACAATCACCGAGTGCGGGCGGGCGCTCCGGCCGGAGCCAGCATCCGCCCGATCCGATCATGGAGCTGGTCCTCGGTGCCGGGCAGATAGCGCCCGGTCCGGAGATGGCGCTGATTGGAGTCGAGCACCTCGTAGCCGTACTCCTCGAACTGTCGGGCCACCGGGACGTAACCGATCATCCCGTTCGCATAGCCGAGCGGGAACACGGCGCCGAACCGCTCACCATGATCACGTTTCAGCCGCAGCCCGTGTTCGACGGTCATCTCGCCGGCCATCGCGATCATGGCCACCGACGCGCCGAGGGCCACGGTCTGCACCTCGAACGGCACCCGGTCCAGGTCCGGCACGCCGCGATCCAGCCGGTCCAGCAGCACCTCGGCCCAGTACCGGCGGAACGGGGCCGTCGGTCGCTGCCGCTCCGCCTCCAGGGTCGCCCGCGTGACGGGCTCGGTGCGGAGCACCTCGATCCCGGAATCGATGTTGAGCGGGCCGGTCACTGGCTCCAGGCCGGAGTTGATCACGGCCTCGACCGCGGCGCCCAGTTCGTTGCCGAGCTCCCGTACCTGATCGACGGTACGGGTTCCGAACACGTCCGCACCGGCCTGATGGGGCCGCGGCTTCTGATCACCGGCACAGCCCTGCAGGAACAGCGGTTGCGCGTACGGGAAGGCCTGCTCCAGCCGGTCGTAGGCGAACCCTACATAGTCCCCGCCGATCCGCAGCCCGCTCCGCGACGTCGGATGGCAGGCGTAGTTGATCATGATCCCGCGGAGCATCCCGTCGGCGGCCGACTCGACGGTGATCACGCCGACCTCATGATCGGTGATTCCGTCCGGGTACGGCAGCATCGCGTCGAACACCCGGCCGGGCCGGTCCGGATCGGGCCGGCGCCGGTTCATCGCGATCGAGCACTCCCCGACACCCCAGCGGAGCACGGCCGGATACCGATGCCGGGCGGCGATCCCGGCGGCTCGGGCGATCTTCTGGATCGCCGAGTCCAGGTAGTGCTCGTCGATCCAGCCGTGCTCGGCGTAGTCGGCCTCCCGGATCGCCGGACCGCAATGGGTGTGCGACGCGCTGAGCAGGATCCGCTGCTCGGCGATCCCGGTCCGCTCGGCCAGCGCGCGCCGCAGCCGGGGCGCCTGGTCGTAGCAGCCGAGCCACTCGAGCGAGACGATCAGCAGGTCGGTCCGGCCGTCGTCGATCACCGTCGTCACGGCACGCAGCGCATGATCGACTCCGGTGCTGGTGTGCTGGGCCCGGGCCGCGAAGCCGGCCAGCGGGGCGCCGACCGGCGGCGTGATGTCCGCGGTCGCGATGCCGACCCGATACTCAGCGCGCGCAGGCTCGATCATGATCGACTCCTGTTCGGGGTCCCCGCGGCGTAGTTCGGGGGAGCGCAGCGGAGGAGAACTACGTCGTGGGGTGAATCAGCCGGCGACCTGCTTGCTGGCCAGGCGCAGCGCGGCGGCGATGTCGTCGACGTCGGCCTCGGTGTAGTTCTCGTTCCAGCCGATCACCAGCAAGCGGCCGCTGATCAAGGACTCGGTCACCGGGCACAGGCCCTCGGCGTAACGATCATGAACGTCGGCCAGCGGGAAGCCCGAGTCGCCGTACGTCTTCGCCTCGCTGAGCACCGGGTTGAGATACAGCGGCCGCTGGATGTAGCCCGGGCCGGCCGCGACGCCCTGCTCCGCCAGCGCCTTCGCGTACGCGTGCCCGTCGCCACCCGCCAGCTCGGGATCGATGAAGAGCGGGAACTGCCAGTAGCTGGAGCCGTCCACCGGCGCCGCCCGCAGCCCGGGCAGGTCGGCGATCGCCTCGGTCAGCCGGTGCGCCCGCTCCCTGCGGTCCTTGACGATCCCGTCCAGCTTCGGCAGCTGGGCCCGGGCGACCGCAGCCTGCAGCTCGGTCATCCGGTAGTTCAGGCTGAGGAACAGGTGGGTCCGCTCGTTGGTGTCGCGCGGCCACGCCTTGTCGGCGAACAGCCGGGCCCGGCGGACCAACTCGGGCTCGTCCTTGCTGATCACCATGCCGCCGTCGCCGGCCGTGATGTGCTTGGACTGCTGCAGGCTGAAGCAGCCCAGGTGGCCGACGGTGCCGGCGCGCGCGCCGGACGCGGTCAGGGTTCCGTACGCCTGCGCGCAGTCCTCGATCAAGATCACGCCGTGCCGGTCGGCGATCTCGCGCAGTTCCTCGACCGGCGCCGGGACGCCGAACAGGTGCACGACGATGATCGCTCTGGTGCGGTCGGTGATCGCCGCCTCGACCGAGGCCGGGTCGAGGATGCCGGTGTGCTGATCGACGTCGGCGAACACCGGGATCGCATTCTGCATGACGATCGGGAGCACGGTGCCGGCGTCGGACAGGCCGGTGGTGATGATCTCGTCGCCGGGGCCCGGGTTCACGGCCGCGACGGCGAGGTGCAGCGCTGACGTACCGGAGGAACAGGCCACGACGTGCTCCACCCCGCAGTAGGCGCCGAACTCCTGCTCCCAGGCCCGCGTCTCGCCGCCGACCGTACTGTTCAATTGACCGCTGTTGATCACGCGGGTGACGGCCTCGAGTTCCTCTGCGCCGATCCGGCGACCGGACAGGTCGTTGACGGTCGGAAAGGGCGTGGTACGGATCGGGCCGGCGGATTCTGTGGTGGTCATCGCTGAGTCCTACCTCGACGCTTGGTAATTTAGGCGCTAATCTAATGCAAAATACTGCGCGCCGAAACTACCGGCAGCGGGCGGATCGAGAGTCGAGACGCACCATGAAGTCTCAGAGAGGTGACGACGTGACCAGCACCAGCGCGCGAGATGGTCGGGACCTGGCCGTGGAGGGCGGGCGCCCCGCACTCGACGGACTGCCCCCGTTCCCCTCCTGGCCGCAGCATTCCGAGGCCGACGCCCAGGCTCTGCTCGGCGTGCTCGAGTCCGGCAAGTGGGGCAGCACCCACGGCGACATCGTCTCGACCTTCGAGTCGGAGTTCGCCGCCGCTCACGGCGCCAAGTACGGCGTCGCCCTGACCAACGGCACCCTGGCCATCGCGGCCGCCCTGCGGGCCGCCGGGGTCGGGGTCGGCGACGAGGTGATCGTGCCTCCGTACACCTTCATCGCGACCGCCTCGGCCGCCCTGTTCGTCGGTGCGGTGCCGACGTTCGCCGATGTCGAGCCGGACA
This sequence comes from Microlunatus parietis, assembly GCF_013407955.1. GTDB lineage: Bacteria > Actinomycetota > Actinomycetes > Propionibacteriales > Propionibacteriaceae > Microlunatus > Microlunatus parietis. The sequence continues at coordinate 1,210,076 of NZ_JACCBU010000001.1, forward strand.
CCCACCTGATCGACCCGGCCTCCGTCGAGCGGGCGATCACCGATCGGACCAAGGCGATCATCGCGGTCCACCTGGCCGGTTCGGTGGCCAACCTGGACGCGCTCAACCACATCGCGGAGACCCGCGGGCTGACCTTGATCGAGGACGCCGCGCAGGCCACCGGTGCCGCCTGGCGGGGCCGCCCGGTCGGCGCGATCGGGCACCTCGGCACGTTCAGCTTCCAGACCAGCAAGAACATCACGGCCGGCGAGGGCGGCATCGTCCTCACCGACGACGAGCGGCTCGCCTCCGGTGTCTACTCCCTGGTCAATGTGGGCCGGGTCCGCGGCGGCGGCTGGTACGAGCACGCGTCGGTCGGCTACAACCTCCGGCTGACCGAGTTCCAGGGCGCGCTGCTCCGCGGCCAGCTGACCCGACTGCCGGAACAGCAGAAGCTCCGCGACGAGAACGCCAAGCTGCTCACCCAGCTGTTGGCCGACGTCGAGGGCGTCCAGGTGGACCGCGAGCCGGCCGAGATGACCGCCCACGGCCGGCACCTGTTCATGTTCCGGGTACCCGAGCTCGGCAAGGCCGGCCTGCGTGACGCGGCCGCCAAGGCGCTGAACGCGGAGGGCGTCGTCGGCGCCTCCGGCGGCTACGTGCCGCTGCACCGCAACGAGGCCCTGCTCGCCGAGTCCACCGCGCTGGCGGAGCGGCTCGGTCAGCCGTACCCGCAGGCCGACTGCCCGGTCTCCGACCTGGTCTGCACCGACACCATCTGGTTCCCGCAGACGATCATGCTCGGCAGCACCGAGCAGATCCATGCCGTCGCCGACGCCATCACCAAGGTCGTCGGTTCCGGTGATGCGCTGAAATCCTCGAACTGAAAGGGAGTTGCGTGAAGACCCTTGCCGATCTCGACAACGCGCTGAGTGAACCCGGCGATGATCTCGTCGCTGATCTCAGCCGACTGCGGGGTGACATCGTCGTCCTCGGCGCCGCAGGAAAGCTCGGACCGAGCTTGATCGAACTCGCCTGTCGCGGCATCGCCGCGGCGGGCACCGGGGCCAAGGTGCATGCCGTGTCCCGGTTCAGCCGCGGCGAGCTCGCCGAGCGGCTGGAACGTGCCGGCGCGGACGTGATCCGCGCCGACATCACCGACGACCAGGCGCTGGCCACGCTCCCCGACGCGGAGAACGTGATCTTCCTGGTCGGCTCCAAGTTCGGCACCCAGGACAACGAATCCGCGACCTGGGCGACCAACACCTACCTGCCCGGCCGGGTCGCCGAGCGGTACTCGGCGGCCAAGATCGTCGCCCTGTCCACCGGCAACGTGTACCCGCTGTCCCCCGTCACCTCGGGCGGCAGCACCGAGGACGACCCGGTCGGGCCGGTCGGGGACTACGCCATGTCGTGCCTCGGCCGGGAACGCATCCTGACCCACTTCGCCAAGACCAACCAGACCCCGCTCGCCTTGATCAGGTTGAACTACGCGGTGGAGTTGCAGTACGGGGTGCTGGTCGATCTGGCCACCAAGATCAAGAACGGCGAGCCGGTCGACGTGACCACCGGGTTCGCCAACGTGGTCTGGCAGGGCTACTGCAACGAGGTCATCCTGCGCTCGCTGCACCACGCCGACCCGTCGCCGTTCATCCTCAACCTGACCGGTCCGGAGACCCTCTCGATCCGCCGTACGGCAGCGAAACTGGCCGCCCGGATGGGCCTCGAGGTCACGTACACGGGCAGCGAGGCGGACACGGCCCTGCTCTCGGACGCGTCCAAGTGCCACCGCCTGTTCGGCTATCCGAACGTTCCTCTTGATCAAGTGATCGAGTGGACCGCGGACTGGGTGGCCGCGGGCGGAGCGATGCTGGGCAAGCCGACGCACTTCGAGACGAGGGACGGGAAGTTCTGATGAGTGCCCTTGATCGATTCGCCGCCGGAACCGTGATCCCGGCGCAGCCGCTGGCGCTGACCGAGAACCTGCAGCTGGACGAGCGGCGGCAGCGGGCGCTGTCCCGCTACTACCTGGCGGCCGGCGCCGGCGGCATCGCGGTCGGCGTGCACAGCACCCAGTTCGGGATCCACTTCGAGCACAATCATCTGCTCAAGCCGGTGCTCTCGCTGGCTGCGGACGTGGTCAAGGAGTCCGGCGACGAGGACGCGGTCCTGGTCGCCGGCGCCTGCGGCCCGACCGAGCAGGCCGTCGCCGAGACCCAGCTGGCCGCCGAGCTCGGCTACCACGCCGTGCTGCTGGCCCCGTACGGCGCCGGTGATCTTGATCTGGACCAGCTGCTGGAACGGGCCCGCGCCGTGTCCGAGGTGCTGCCGTTGATCGGCTTCTACCTGCAGCCGAGCGTCGGCGGCCGCCCGCTGCCGCGCCGGTTCTGGACCGGGATGGCGGAGATCGAGAACCTGGTCGGGATCAAGATCGCCCCGTTCGACCGGTACGCGACGCTGGACGTGCTGACCGGCATCGCCGACTCCGACCGGGCCCTGGACATCGCGCTCTACACCGGCAACGACGACCACATCGCCGGCGACCTGCTGATGCACTTCCCGCTGCCGGGCGGCCGGCGGCTGGAGTTCGTCGGCGGCCTGCTCGGCCAGTGGTCGCTCTGGACGGCGGAAGCGGTCAAGCTGCTCGAGGACAGCAAGCTGGCCAAGACCGGCGACACCGAGGCACTGAACCGGGTGCTCGCCGTCGACGGCCCGCTGACCGACGCGAACGCCGCGATCTTCGACGCCGCGAACCAGTTCCACGGCTGCCTCCCCGGCATCCACGAGATCCTCCGCCGCCAGGGTCTGCTGCAGGGGCTCTGGTGCCTGGAGCCGGGCGAGGTGCTGAGCCCCGGCCAGCTCGAGGAGATCGACCGGATCTGGGCCGCCTACCCCCAGCTGCGCGACGACGCCTTCGTCGCCGAGCACCTGGACACCTGGCTCGCCTAACCCCATCCGCCGACCGGTCACCAAAGCAGCGGTTTTTGCGGCGTGTCGCTGCGGAAGTGACTGGTCGGTGGTGCCTGGTGGGCTCGCGGCGTTGACCGAAATCGAGCGCACTTCGGCGGAATCGGCGTCACCCCCTCTCCGCCAGGTTTCGCGCGGGTGCGCTGGATTCCGGTCAGTCGGGGCGGGCGGAGGGGATGAGCGGGCCGATCGCCGAGCCACAACCCCCTGGCCCCGACCGCTGTGAACTTCAGCCGGATGTAGTCGGAGAGCGCCCGTCGACCGACCGCGGCTCATCTTCCTCGTCAGCCCGTTGCTCCCATCACTCCGGCTCCCTATCACCCGCCGCGCCAGAACATCCCCGACGCCTCGACGACGCAGAGATCTGTCGCAATATCACTGCTCACGGAGCACTCGGGCCGGTGACAACGTTGAACGGTCCGATGCGAAGTGGAATCGCGACATCCACTGCCCCGGACCTCGACGATGTCGCATGGGCGCGCGAACTCGGGATCATCCGCATTGTGGCGAAGCAGTCGTTAGCGGCAGCCCGGATGGCGGCGTGGTCGTGACCGCGGGCGGGCCGACACCAGGTAGCGCCTGGACCGGCCGGCCAGCGACCGTCCCGGTCGCGGTGCCGGGCGAGGTCGGGTTCATAGCGAACTGCTCTCACCGACCGGTCAGGTCTCCAGCGACACGCCGCGGAATCGACTTTGGTTGTGACCGGTCGCGGGTCGTTAGGGTGCGGCCATGTTCACGGCGACGATCCTCGGGGCCGAACTGTATGTCATCTTGTGGTTCTTCTTCATCTTCAGCGTGCTCGGCGTCGTCGTCGAGATGCTGTACGCGATCGCGCAGGACGGGGTGATCGAGTCCCGGCGCGGCCTGCTCTACCTCCCACTGAGCCCGATCTACGGGATCGGTGGCGTGCTGATCACGCTCTTCCTGCTGCCATACCTGCACGAGCCGTTGATCTTGTTCTTCGTGGGCATGCTGGTCGGCAGCGTGCTGGAATACATGGCGAGTTTCGTCATGGAGAAGGCGTTCCACACGGTCTTCTGGGACTACAGCAAACTACCGCTGAACCTGCACGGCCGGATCTGCCTGCGCTACTCGATCTACTGGGGCCTGCTGTCCCTGCTGTTGATCTACGTGATCGATGTCTGGACGTACCGGATCGTCGAGGGGATCAACCGTTCCGTCGGAGAGGTTGTCCTGATCGTGATCATCGTGCCGACGGTGTTCTCGATCATGGTCACCCTGTTCGCGTTCGACCGGCTGAAGCGCAAGGTGTCCGAGCTCCGCGCCGCCGACGTCGGCGGTACGGCAGCGTTCCACCCCGGACACGGCCGAGCCGCAGCCCTGCTCGACCGCCTCGCCCCGGACCAGTTGATCGTGAACACGTTCCCGCGGATGAGCCTGGTCACCGAGTACTGCCGACTGACCGACCTGCAACCGCGCCAGCTCGAGGTCGGCCTGAGAGCCCCGCGACGCGTTCGGGAGCGGCTCGTTCGCTGACCGGGTCGGCTCCGCAACGGACAGAACGCACCCTCGGCCCGAGCGGTACGCCGTCGCACTGGCCGGGGAACACGAACATTCGCGAAGCCGCTGCCAATGTCTTTGGCCGGGCCCACCTAGCTCGGGCCGGGCGCCCCGGGCGTCAGCGGCGGTTGCAATGCGGCGAGCAGAGCTTGGTGGATCCGCCGATTGCTGTAGAGGCCGCCGTGGTGGTCGGGCGATGATCCGCCGCGGTGATCGGTGAACGAGCCGCCGGCCTCCCGGATCATCAGGATCCAGGGTGCGTGATCCCACGGATGACAACAGTCGACGAAGAAGGCGTCGATCTCACCGCGGACGAGTTCGACGAGCGGCAGCGGAGTCGGAGCCGGCCGTAGCGTACCGGCCGGCAAACGATTCACGACCGGCGCGGGGTGAGGGGCGACAAGCGCGCCGTCGAGCGCTGCCGTCTCGGACACCCGTAGCCGCCGGGTCGGCTCGCCAGTCCTGCGCTCATACGTCCCAGATCCGGCCGAAGCCCACCAACGCACACCCAGGGCCGGCGCGTCGACGACAGCCACGCTGAGTTCACCGCCGATGTCGAGGGCGATCTGGATCCGCCAGTTCGGGTTGCCATTCGCGAACGCGCCAGTGCCGTCAATCGGGTCGAGAATCCACGTTCGGGTCCCGGTGACTTGGGCGCCGAGTTCCTCTCCGAGAATGCCGTCGTCCGGCCGCAGCTCGGCCAGCGCGTGGCGCAGCAACCGCTCCACCGCGCGATCAGCCTCGGTCACCGGGCTCGCGTCGGCCTTGGACTCGGTCGCGACTCCACGCTCGAAGTAGTGGCGGGCCACGACCGCAGCCCGATCGGCAAGTTCCTGCGCCAGCTCGAGGTCGGACGACTGTCGGGTGACCGGAGCCGCGACCGCGCGCGACGAAGTCAAACCCGCCGCCTCCTTCGCCGCCGCGACCAGAGTGGGTCCGAACCATTGGTCACGTTCCAGGCGTTCGGTGATCGTCGCCACCTGGGGCGTGATGTCGGCGCCATCAGCCCAGCGTGCGCAGAGGTGATTGCCGAGGTTGTTCAGGTGGAACGCGCAGCGCAGGTCCGCCAGCAGATCGAGGTCGCCGATGTCAGTCCCAGCGACGTCGATGTAGCCGCGGACGAAGGTGGCCGCACGCGCCGCGGTGGGCCGCGCCATGGATGCGGCAATTGCGAGGTCGGCCAGCCGGAGGTCCAGGTGTGCAAAGTCCCAGTCGACTACCGCGCCGACCTGGTCCTCGCGGAACAGCACTTGGCCTGGGGCGAAGTCGCCATGGGCGATGACCTGCGGGTACGACGCGATCGATGCTGCGGAAAGCCGCGCAGCCACCTCCTCCGCCTGTCGCCGCAGCCACGCTCCGGCGCGGCCGAAGGCCCGCTCGAAGTCTGGCAGGACTTCCGCCATCGTGCTGCCGCCACCCGGTCGCGGCAGGGTGAGGAACTCGTCCAGTCGGCCCCAGCCGGGCCGCTGCCCGAGCTGATCCATCTGCTTCGCCGTGTGCTCATGCAGCTCGGCGAGCAGCCGCCCGTAGCACGTCGGGTCCGCGACCGGGACCTCAGGATGCGCGCCGCGGACCCAGTCGAAGGCGACCCAGACTGAGCCGTTCACCGAAGTCGGACCGGCGACCACGGCTGCGACTGGCGCGCCCGTGCCGACGAGGGTCGCCAGCAACTCGCACTCGTAAGCCACCTCGGGCAGCAACCTGAACGACGGCGACTGGCGCAGGGCGACCGGGACACCGTCGCGGTAGGCCCGCCAGACCTTATTGACCCGACCACCGGTGACCGGCTCGGCCTCCGCTTGGTCCAAGCCCAGTGCGGACACGACCTCCGAACCGATTGCTGACATCGCAAGCCACCTCCTCTGCGGGCTGCCGACGACGCCCGTGATCGAACCTAGCCGCGCCGCGCCTCCGGGGTCACGACGTCCCGTCCCGTGGAAACATCAGGCTCCGCGGCGTCCAAACGGTGCGGTTCCGGGCGGACCGAATCGACATCGTCTGGGGAGCCGTCCTCCAGGACGGACGGGCCGTGGTGATCAAGACCCACCGGCCACCGGCCGACCTCGAGATCCTCCGTGCCAAACGCCGAAGCGCAACGCGTGCTGGCCCGCGCCGGGTTTCCTTGTGCCGTCCCGCTGCGTGCGCCCGTCCCAACGCCGCGAATCTGCAACGGTGATCGGCCGCGTTCGGGCTGTTGCGTTCAAAGGACACGATGGAAGAACTGCGCGGCCAGATCGGCGAACTCGAGGTACCTCACCTTCGGCCAGGTGGAGTCAGGTTTCGGGTTCCAGTTGTGGTAGCCGTCGTCGATGGCGATGAACTCGACCGGCACGTCGACGGCATTGAGGGCATCGCGCAGCCGGGTTGCCTGTTCGTACGGCACGGTCTCGTCGAGGGTTCCGTGAGCGATCAGGAATGGTGGTGCTCCGTACTGGACGTAGGTCAGCGGGCTGGCTTGCCGCATGGCGGCTTCTTGTTCGGCGACGGTTCCGCCGAACAGTTGGGTCACCTGGCTGGGGCGGTCATTGATCAACTCGCCACCCGGTGCGAGGAAGTCGCTGGGTGCGCTGGCCACCGCGACAGCGGCGACTCTGCTGGACACACCGCCGTTGCCGCCGTCGCCTTCAAGCTCGGGATGATCACTGGTGAGCCCGGCGAGGGCGGCGAGATGACCGCCGGCGGAGTGTCCCCAGATGCCCATCCTCGCTGGATCCAGCCCATAGTCGCGGGCATGGGCACGTAGCCATCGGATCGCGGCTTTGACGTCGTGAAGCTGCGCCGGAAACACTGCGTCACCGCTGAGCCGGTAGTCGACCGCTGCGGTGGCGATTCCTTGTGCTGCAAGGTGGGCGCACCAGTAGCTGAGTCCTCCGATTCGGCTACCGCCGGACCAGCCGCCCCCGTGGAGCCAGATCGTCACGGGTCCGGTTGCCGACGCGGGCAGCAGAAGGTCCAGCAGCAACGAAGTGCCGTCTGCCTCGCCGTAGACGATGCCGGGAACGAACGTCAGCCGTTCCGAGATGTCGGTCGTTGGTTCGAACATGATCACCAGTCAACCGAGAGCGGTGCCCGATCATCTAAGAGCGATGGAGAGGGATTGACCAAACCGTTACAGGCCGGGCGACATCAGGCTAGGCATGACACGCGTCACTACCGTCGCACCGCCGTATTTGACCAAGATCAGGTCGCGGACGGCGTCTGGTCGCCTTACCCGCCGAAGTTGCCCGCACTCGGTCGGAGCGAAGGAGCCGGGGTGGAATCGAGCCGTCAGCCGAAGGCGCCCTGGCCGGTCTACCTGGCGCTGGCCGTACCGGCGAACAGCGCGATCGGCATCGCCTCCGGTGTCAGAATCATCGAGCTGGAGTCGCGCGGTGTGATCGCCCACTCCGAAACGATCATGACCCACTGGGACGGCGACGCCGCCGACCTCGAAGTCTCCTTGCTCGGGTTCGTCCGGACGCATCCCTGGCACGACTCGGGCGGCCAGTGGGCCGCGAGGGTCGAACCCGTGGCCGGGTTCCGCTCCCCCTGATCCGGCCGCGCCGCTCCGCAGGTTCGCACGTCGACTCCGAAAACGTGTCGCTACACACACGTGTAGTAAACGACTCACGTGAGTAGTACGCTCTCGGTGGAGGTAGTGATGACGGAGATTTCCGACCCGGAGGATCTGACCGCCCGCGCGCGGATCAGGGAGGCGGCGATCCAGCAGTTCGGCGAGCTCGGGTTCGACCGGGCGACGATCCGCGGAATCGCCACAGCAGCAGGGGTTTCGTCGGGCCTGGTCCGGCACCACTACGGTTCCAAGCAGGCCCTGCGGGAGGCCTGTGACGATCACCTGACCAAGATCATCGGCCGGCTCAACGAGCAGGCACACGCCTTCCCGGCGGCCGGCCCGATCAACCCCACCGCCGAGCTGCGCCAGCACCAGAATTATCTGGTCCGCAGCCTGACCGACGGCGGGCCCAGCGCGATCTTCGATCACATGGCCGCCCTCTCGACCGAGTGGCTGGCGGCGGCCGACAAGGCCGACCCGGACCCGCCGCGCACTCCTGCGACCGCCCGGGCCGCCCTGCTGACCGCGATGAGCCTCTCGGTCACCCTGCTGCGGCCGCACCTCGAGCGCGGCTTCGGCGTCGACCCGGAGAGCCCCGAAGGCGAACTGCTGCTGATGCGCTCGCTGGTCGACCTCTACTCGCATCCCATCCTGAGCCGGTCCGAGGCCGAGCGCATCCACACCGCGCTCGACGCGATGGCGGCCGGCCCGGACAATCCACCACTGCCAAGGAGAACTCGATGACCGACGCCATCACGGTGTCCGGGTTGATCAAGAACTTCGGCGCCAACCGGGCGCTGGACCGGTTCGACCTCAGCGTCACCGCCGGTGAGATCCACGGCTTCCTGGGCCCGAACGGAGCCGGGAAGACCACCACCATCCGCATCCTGCTCGGCATGATCCGACCCGACGGTGGCCGGATCTCCTTACTGGGCGGGGATCCCTGGGCCGAGGCGACCGAGCTGCACCGCCGGTTGAGCTACGTGCCGGGCGACGTCACGCTGTGGCCCAACCTGACCGGCGGCGAGGTGATCGACCTGCTGGCCCGGCTCCGCGGCGGCCAGGACCGGCACCGCCGGGACGAGTTGATCGAGCGGTTCGAGCTGGACCCGCGCAAGCGCAGCCGCACCTATTCGAAGGGAAACCGGCAGAAGGTCGCGCTGATCGCCGCACTGTCCGCCGACGCCGAGTTGTTGATCTTGGACGAGCCGACGTCGGGCCTCGATCCGCTGATGGAGGCGGTGTTCCGCGACGTCGTCGCCGAGCTGCACGAGCGGGCCGGCACCACCGTGCTGCTGTCCAGTCACATCCTGTCCGAGGTCGAGGCACTTTGCGACCGGGTGACGATCATCCGGGACGGACGCACCGTCGAGTCCGGCACCCTTGAGCAACTGCGGCACCTGACCCGCACCTCCATCCAGGCCGAGGTGGGCCGGCCAGTGCCCTCCCTCGCAGAACTGCCCGGCGTTCACGACCTGGAGGCGGACGGAACCAAGATCAGGTTCGACGTCGATCCCGAGCAGTTGGACGCTGCGCTGACGCTGCTGGTCGGGGCCGGCGTCCGTGGACTGGTCAGCCAGCCGCCCACGCTGGAGCAATTGTTCCTCCGCCACTACGAGTCGTCCGCCCACAGGGCCGACCGGGTGCCGACCGGGTCCGGTGCCCGGTGAGCGGCACCCTCACCGGCACCGGGGCGATGCTGCGCCTGTTCCTCCGCCGGGATCGCTGGTTCCTGCCCGGGATCGTCGTGTTCCCGGGCCTGGTGCAACTCGTCTTCGTGGCGGCCTTCACGGCCACCGCGCCGACCCCGGAGGCCCGGCAGGCCTACGCCGAGACCAGCGTGCACAATGCCGCGTTCTCCCTCACGTACGGGGTTCTCCGCGGGTCGAGCCTGGGCGAGCTGGTCACCTGGCGATCCGGCTTCCTGCCGGTGATCATCGCCGTCACCGTCCTGTTGTTGATCATGCGGCACACCCGGTCCGAGGAGGCCGCCGGGCGGCGCGAACTGGTCGCCGCGACCCGGGTCGGCCGGCACGCCGCGCTGACCGCGGCCATGATCGAGTACGGCGCGGTGAGCCTGCTGCTGGGCCTCGGCTCGTCCGCGACGCTGGCCCTGGCCGGCCTGCCGGTCGCCGGCTCGCTGGCGTACGGCCTCGGGCTGGCGCTGGTCGGCTGCACGTTCGCGGCGATCGGCGGACTGGTCGCCCAGCTCACCACCGAAGCCGGACCGGCCCGGGTGATCGGGATCGTGATCATCTCGGTGGCATTCCTGATCCGCGGCGTCGGCGATGTCAGCGCCCAGACCGGCGGCGGATTCGGCTGGCTCTCCTGGGCCTCCCCCATCTCCTGGGCCGGGCAGCTGCGCCCCTTCAGCGGGGAACGCTGGTGGGTGGTCGCCGTCGTCGCGGTGATCATCGGCGTGATCGTCGCCGGTGCCCTCCGGGTGTCCGGTCGGCGCGACCTCGGCAGCGGCGTGATCCGGCCACGGCCCGGTCCGGCCACGGCCCCGGCCGCGCTGAGGACGCCGCTGGCGCTGGCCTGGCGACTGCACCGCGGTGGCCTGGCCAGCTGGGCGGCCGGCTTCGCCCTGGTCGGCCTGCTGACCGGCGTGGTCGGGCTCAGCATCGCCGAGCTGCTCGACCGCAGCGAGGCGGGCCGCCAGGCCGTCGCCCGGATCGGCGGACCGGGCAGTGTGATCGACCAGTACGTGGTCGGGATGATGATGCTGGCCGGCGTCGTGGCGGCCTGCAGCGCCGTGAACGCGGTGCTGCGGCTGCGGGTCGAGGAGCGCGACGGCCGCGCCGAACTCCTGCTCGCCGGCCCGGTCGACCGGCTCCACTGGGCCGCCGGGCATCTGCTGCTGGCCCTGCTCAACGGGACCGTCGGCATCGTCGCGGGCGGGCTGTTCCACGGCCTCGGCCTCGGCTTGATCACCGGCGGGATCGGGGCCGACCTGACCCGGGTGCTGCCCGGTGCGCTGGTCTACCTCCCGCTGGTCTGGCTGTTCACCGCGATCGCGTTCGCCCTGTTCGGCTGGCGGCCGCGGCTGGCCGTGATCACATACGCCCTCGCCGGGGTCAGCATGTTCTTCGGCTGGATCACCGGCGAGCTCGCCCCGGGCCACTGGATCGCCCGGCTGTCGGTGTTCGAGTACGTACCGGAACTGCCCGGCGGGACCTTCACCCCGCTGCCGCTGCTGATCATGGTCGGCGCGTCGCTGGTGTTGATCATGGCCGGCCTGGCCGCGCTGCGCCGCCGCGACCTGCCGGTCGGCTGAAGACGGAGCGGCGTCAGTGGAGTCCGAGGAAGTCTTGGAGCCACTGGTCGATCTCGTGCAGGCAATCCGCGTCGACCTGACCCGCCGGCCGACTCACCCGGTCGCGGCTGATGGCTCGCGGCTGCTCGGTGAGTGCCCAGCCGGCCTTGCGCAGCCGCAGACTGGCGCCCGACAGCCGCACGTGATGAGGCCATCCTCGATCCTTGGTCGTGACCGGGAGGGCGATCGCGAGATCGGGCACCGACTCCAGATAGTCGTTCGAGGCGACGATGACCGCAGGCCGCTGGCCGAACTGCTCGCGGCCACGCGTCGGGCTGAAGTCGACCCACACGACATCGCCCCGGCGCAATTCACGCATCAGTCAGGCCGTCGTCCGCGGCCTGATCCCACGCCTCGGTGACCTCGTCGTAGTCGCAGTCCCGACCACCACCGGCGTAGGCCTGACGAACTGCGGCGAACCGCTGCGCGCGCGCATGCTCATCGGTCACCCGTTGCAGAAACTCGGCCGCCGTCAGGCCCTCGGCTCGCGCGGACCGCATCACCGTCTCACGCAACTCCTTGGGCACCTTGATCGTGGTCATCTCGGGCATGCGGTCAGGATACCACCAGGATCCCAAGCAGTCATACCTTCGATATGACCGCCGAGACTACCTCGCCACGCTTCGCAGGTCAGCGCGGCCCGCGCTTCTGGAAGCCCTCCTCGAGTTCCTTGCGCTGGGCGTCGCCGGTCTCGCTCCTCCACTGCTTGACCGCGTCGTCCCAGCCGGACACGGGTTTGCGGCCGACGATGATCTCGGTCTGGGCGTCCTTCATCCTGGCCGTCGCCGCGGCGCCCTTGGTCACCGCCTCCTCCGAGTAGAGGCCGAGCGCCGCGTTAAGCACACCGTCCTTGAGGATCGCGCTCGCGTACGCGTGCATCGCCTTCACTCGGTCCGGATCCCCTGGCATGTAAAGCGATCCGTACTGCTGCGAGCCGCAGTAGTGCAGGCCCTGCGGGGAGTTGATCGACGCATTCTCGGTGAGGATCGGGTCCGTCCCTCTCAGCGTGTGATCGGTCCCCTCGGCTCCGAAGTTGACCGTGAGGTATTCCGCGGTGCCGAACGGCGACGCCACGTAGTCGACGAACCTCAGCAGCTCCTTGACCCGGTCCTCCGAGCCCGCCTTGATCCCGCACCAGGCCCCGTAGGCCGGGTTACCGAGGTGCTTCTGCGCCGCGCCGCCGCCGCTCCACTTCGGCAGCGTCAGCACGTTGATCCGCCACTGCGGGTAGAGCCGCCCGTACCGCATCCACTGCGAGAAGTCCTGCATGTAGATCGAGGTGGTGCCACCCATCCACCAGGGCCAGTTCTGCGACGGGTTCGCGACGCCGTCGGGATGGATCAGGCCCTCCTGGTACATCTTGCCGGTCTCGGACAACGCGTCCTTCATGATCGGCGACTCGTACTCGTGGGTGAAGGTGCCGCCCTCCTCGGCCCAGTTGTTCGGGCCGCCCATCATCTCCAGCATCGACTGCAGCATCCAGTCGGCCGGGTGCGCGCCCATCGCGAACTTCGACCGCTTCGGGTCGGGCAGCTGGCGGCACAAGGCGAGGAAGTCCTGCCCGTCGGACAGTTCCGGCGGCTCGGAGATCCCGAACGACTCGAACAGATCGCTGCGGTAGCTGCCGATCTGGCCGCCGTGCGGGCGGGGCTGCGGGATGCCCCAGATCCGCCCGTTCTGCATCGGCACCTGCCAGGCCAGGGTCGGGATCGACGCCAGGGCCGGATACTCCTTGATCTTGTCGCCGGACAGGTGATCGGAGAGATCGGCGAAGTACTTCTCCAGCATCCCGGGCATCCCCGGGACGTTGATCACCTGACACAGGTCGGGGATCTGGCCGCCCGCGATCGTGGTCTGGAACTTCGCCTGGTAGTCGGTCGACGTCACGGTGTTGATCTCCACCGTGACCCCGGACTGCTTCTCGATCGCCTGCCACCACGAGTTCCGGTCGCGTTGCGCGATCACCTGGTCGGACTGCAGCAGCGTGGTCACCGGCGCCGACAGCGACAGCGGGAAGCCGTCCCGCTGGACCGGCTCCTCCGGATAGGCGAAGTAGCCGGCCGGGATGCCGCCGTCGCCCTCGGGCAGGTCGGGTTTCACGCCCGCGTACGGAATCCGGGTGGGCGGCGGCACCGCCTCCGCGTTCGTGCCGCCGCCCGGCCCGCCGGAGGTCGGGCCGGAACAGCCGGCCAGCGCGAGTCCTCCTGCGGCGGCGCCGAGCGAGACACCGGCCAGGAAACCGCGTCGGCCAAGGGGTCTGCTCACCTGGTTCATGATCGCTTCTCCAAGATCGATTTCGATGGGGGTTGCCAACCGGCCGACGGATCGAGGACGAGCACCCAGTCGGTCCGCTCCGTCGTCGTCGGTACGGTCAGCGTGAGCTGGCCGCGGCTGCCCGGGTGCCGGCCGAGCCAACGGGCGGACAGGTTCGTGCTCGAGCAGCCGAACCACAGCGCCTCTTCTTGATCATCGACCGAGAGCCGGGCCCAGCCGTCGACGAACTGCCAGTGCAGGTCGCCCGCGGCCAGCCAGTGCGTGATCACCTCGGTCGCGCCGGCCAGGTCGTCCCGGATCAGCACCGTGTCCTCGTCCAGCCGGACCGTCCGGCGCAGCGGCCCGCCCGACTCCGGGTAGCAGCCGCCGAGATCGACGACCGCCTCGGTCGCCGACAGCGCGGCCAGCACGGCGCCTCGCCGGGTCTGGCCGGCGCCGTCGATCACCGGAGCGTTGTGCGCTCCATGATCAAGAGTGAAGTCCTGCTCCGCACCGGCCCGGTACTGCTGGTAGCCGGGGTCGGAGATCCAGGTCCGGCCGCGCCAGCCGAGGATCACCTGACCGGCGTCGTGATGGAGGTGGCCGACCTCGACCCGGGGCGTGGCCACCGCGACCAGCACCTCGCCGACAAGACCTTGATCAACCGTCCGCAGCGCGACGGCGCCCGGCTGGCGGACGCCGGTGATCGCCGGCTTCGGTGCTGCGGTGCCGGCGGTCTCGGGCCAGGCCAGCATCCGGGCCAGCGCGGCGGACGGGAACGCCCGCAGCGGCACGGTACGGCACCAGGCCGCGAGTCCGGGCTCGGTCGCGGCCACGGCGGCGACCACCGTGAGCCACTGGGTCATCTCCGGCTCGATATCGCCGAACGGCACCTGCACCTCGGGCCGGCCGGGCACCGCGGTCGCCGGCCAGCTGAGCGCGGCCTGCCGGATCTCGTCGGACGCCTCCTGGTCGGGAGCGACGGCCAGCCACTCCAGCAGGTGCTCGGTCAGATAGCCGTCGTAGCCGACGCCCTCCGTGTAGCCGGCGTCGCGACGGAGCCGTACCCACAGCGACACGGCCTGATCGGCCAGCTCGCGGACCTCGGGCAGCGCCGGATGATCAAGAACGGCCGCCAGTCGGCCCGCCGTGAAGAGCGGGATCAGCCGGATGTTCTGCAGCCGGCGCAGGTCGTCGGCCGGCGGCTCGGTACGCTCCCGGCGATACCGCGGCAGCAGCGACTCGGTGATCAATCGGTCGGCGATCCCGGCCAGTTCCGCCCGGGCCGGACCGTCCGCCGCGTCCAGCCCGCGGGTGAGCCAGAGCGCGATCGACGCGGTGATCAAGCCCGCCTGATCGCTGTCGTCGACGAAGGTCGACCAGCCGGCCAAGGCGGCCAGCTCCCGCAGGACGGTCTCGGTGGCACCCGCGTTGTGCAGCGCGGCCCAGCGTTCCTCCAGGCCCCAGCCGATCCAGACCAGCCACGGGTAGGTCGGGATGCCCGGAATCGGTGCCGGGAAGTCCTGCGGCCGGGCGGTGATCGGCAGCGGCCAGCTCAACCGGTAGCCGATCCGGTAATAGTCGACGGGCAGCTCCCGCGCACGGCCCGCGGCAGCGCCGCGGCGGGCGATCTCCGCGCGAAGTTGATCAATCCCCCAGGCGTCCGGGTCCATGATCATTCCGAGACGACCTCCCGGGTCATCGGCAGATTTCCGGCCAGCAGGCCGCCATCGACGGGCAGCGCCACCCCGGTGATCCAGGCGGCGTCGTCGGAGGCCAGGAACAGGGCCGCCCTGGCCACGTCCTCCGGTGCGCCGACCCGGCCGAGCGGATACCAGCGGGCCACCTTCTCCAGCCGGTCCGGCTCGGCGGCCAGCCGCTGGTCCCAGATCGGCGTCCGGATCGTCCCGGGCAGGATCGCATTGCAGCGGACGCCGTCCGGTCCGTACCGGACGGCGAGGCTGCGGGTCAGGCTGAGCAGGCCGGACTTGGCCGCGCTGTAGGCCTCGTTGCCGAGATATTGCACGCCGTTGACCGACCCGATGTTGACGATGCTCCCCGAGCGGCGGGCGATCATCCCGGGCAGCACCGCCTGGCTGCACAGGAAGCTGCCCTTGAGCGTGACCGCCACCTCGGCATCCCATTGCTCCTCAGTCACCTCGAGGAACGGTGTGTCGGCGGCGATCGCGGCGTTGTTGATCAAGACGTCGACCCGGCCCAGGTCCGCCTCGATCTCGGCGACCGCCTCCCGGACCGCGGCCCGGTCGGTGACGTCGACGACCCGGCCGCCCGGATGGTCCGCGACTGCGGCCTCGCGGTCGAAGATGATCACCGAGGCTCCCTCGGCCGCGAACAGTTCCGCCATCGTGGCGCCGATCCCCGAACCGCCGCCGGTGATGATCACGACCCGATTCTGGAACCTCGCCATCGTCGCCTCCCTCAGTCCGGATCCGGATAGCTGAACAGGACCGCCATCGCCTCGCCCGGCGACTCCTCGACCAGCCGGTAGCCGTCCGGCGCCTCGCTGATCGGGAACCGGTGCGTGATCAGGCCGGTCAGGTCCAGCCGGCCCGGATCGTCGGCCGGCCGGCTGATCAGGTCGAGCAGCGTCTCCACGTTGCGCCGGACCGGCGAGCCGACGTAGACGGCCGGGTAGTCGACGCCGCTCTCGTAGGCCGGGTCGCGATAGCCCGGACCGGCCTTGGCCGAGCTGAGGAACTCGATGTTGCCGAGGTTGGACGCCATCAGCAATGTGGCGCGAGCCCCGCCGGGGAAGACGATCCGACCGTGCGGCACGCCGTCCGGGGCGGTCGCCATGATCAACTTCAGCCGCTCGATGGTCTCGCTGGCGTCGCCGCCGAACGCGACGCAGGCGTGCTCGATCCCGTACGGCTTCGCCCACGCGGCCAGCCCGGACCAACCATGATCATCGGTGCTGAACGTCGCGATGCCAGACGGCACCAGGGACAGCCGGTACGGCTCCGAGTCCATGATCGCCACCCGGGCGCCACCGATCCGGTAGAGCCGCGCGGCGAGCTGACCCATCATGCCGGCGCCGAAGACGATCACCGACTGCCCGATCCGGGCCGCCGACTTGTGCACCGCCTCCAGCGCAAAGCAGCACATCGCCATCGTCGCCGCGTCGGCCAGGTCCACCTGGTCCGGCAGCGGCACCACCAGGTTGCGCGCCACCAGGGTGCGCGATGCGTGGTAGGCACCGGCGCCGATCGCGACCACCCGATCCCCGACGGCGATCCGGTCGACCCGTTCGCCGACGGCCAGCACGGTGCCGGCCTGGCTGTAGCCGGGCTGGGCGGGCGGCCGCTCGTCCGGTGCGGCGGAGCGGTAGGCCCGCAGCGACACCAGTTCGGTGCCGGCACTGAGGTAGCTGAACGCGGGCGCGATCAGCACCTCGTCCGGTCCGGGCTGGTCGAGCTTGCCCTCGGTGACCACCACGCCGTCACCGGCCTGGAACCACGCCTGCACGGTCTGCACCGGCTCACTCCTCCTCTGCGTCGAACCAGCGCCGGGCGTTGTCGCCGCAGAGCCGGGCTCGTTGATCATGGTCGACGTCGGCGGCGCCGAGCTGGTACGCCGTCGCGACCGACTCCTGCACCGGATGGCAACTACCGAAGCCGAACAGCCGATCGAGGCCGTTCCGGCACAACTCGCCGAGCGCACCCACCGGCCCGTTGGTGAACCAGAGATCGACCAGCACCCGGGACAGGTCGTGTCCATGATCGAGATGCGCGGCGATCTCCGGCCAGTCCGTGTACTTGATCCCGCTCAACCCGATCCGCCGGCCGGCCCGGGCCCGAATCAGTTCGGCGATCGCCGCCGAGTCGATCGGATCCACCGCGTAGCGCGGATGCCGGACCCGTTCGTCGTCCAGGTTCACGCAGACCTGCACCGGCAGCCCGAGGTCGTCGGCGGCCTCGAACAGCTCCGTCACCGCCGGGCCGGCCAACCCGAAGCCCTGGTAGGCCGGGACCAGCCGGATCCCGCGGGCTCCGTTCCTCCTCGCCCGGTCCAGTTCCTCGGTCCAGCCGGGCTCGGTCGGGTTGATGATCACGAACGGCCACAGCCGCTGATCATCGGCGGCGGCCTGCCAGAGCGCCTCGTTGCCGGCGTTGGTGTCGAAGCCGAACACGGACGCGAGATGGCTGACACAGAGTCCGTCGAGGCCGAGCCGGTCGGCCAGTTCGATCAGCCGGTCCGGGCCGGCGCTCGCCTGCAGCCGCCACGGCCAGGTGCCGACGAAGGCCGTCAGGTCGATGGCGCGCTGGGTCGCGAAGATCGCCAGCGGATCCTCGACCTGAGTGGTGATGGTGGTCATCGCCGTACCTCCGCGAGCAGGGCCGCCATGTTGCCGCCGAGCACCAGCGCCTGGTCGGCCGGCGACAGTTCGGCGGCGATGATCTTGCCGATGTTGACCGCAAGATCACCGCCGTGCAGGTCGGAGCCGAAGATCACCCTTTCCGCGCCGAGCCGCTGGACCGCGGTCGCGACCTCGGCTCCGCCGATCAGCGAGCCGGAGGTGTCGGTGCGGATGTTCGGGTACGGCGCGATCGCGTTCATCGCGCTCTCGGTCTGGCCGCCGAGGTGGGCCATGATGATCGAAGCCTCCGGGTACCGCCGGCCGAGCCGGGCCACGTTCTCCGCCGTCGACTCGTACGACAGCTGACCGACCGTCTTGCGCCAGGCGTGCACCAGCACCGGCAGCCGGTACGCGATCGCCTGCTCGATCACCGGGTCGACCAGCGGATCGTCGCACCGGGTGGCCACCCAGAGCTTGATCCCGATCATGCCCTGCTCCTCGACGCGCCGGCGCAGGTCGTCCAGCGCCGGCTTGCCGTGCCGGGGATTGACGTAGCAGTAGCCGAGCACCAGGTCCGGATGCGCCCGCATCACGTCGACCATCGCATCGTTGGCCCGGCTGACCTGCTGGTCCACCGGGTAGTGCCGGTAGCCGGCGATCGAGGAGCAGACGATCTTGTCGACGCCGAGCCGGGCGCACTCGGCGACGGCCTGCTCGGTCAGCGCCGACTCGCCCGCAGTCAGGTGGGTGTGCGCGTCGATGATCATGCCGTCGTTGATCATGACCGGGCACCCTCCACGACCGGGGTGCCGGCGAGCTCCGCGGCCACGTCGGCGGCGGCCCGGGCCAGCCGGTCCCGGGCCTCGTCCAGGTCGGCCGGGCGGTGGCTGAAGTTCACGTACGAAATCGTGTAGAGCGAGACGCCGTGCCGGTACGCCGCCCGGAAGAAGCGGTCCAGCACGCCGGCCGGGGCGTCCTCGGCGGCCACGAACGCCGGGCAGGGTGAGTAGCCCTTGATCGTGATCGGCACACCCTGATCGGCGAGGAGGCGGTCCACCTGGCCCCAGAACCGTTCGCCCTCCCGCCACAGATACCCGACGACCTCCTGCTCGACATAGACCTCCATCGCGGCCCTCGCCGCGGCCAGGGACAAGGTCTCGCCGCCGAAGGTGGAGGAGATCACCGCACCGCCCGGGCCACAGGCCGCCATCACGTCGCGGCGGCCCGCGTACACCGAGATCGGCATCCCGTTGGCGATTCCCTTGCCGAACACGGCCAGGTCGGGGTGCACGCCGAAATACTCGGTCACGCCGCCGATCGCGATCCGGAACCCGGTCACGATCTCGTCGAAGATCAACAACGTTCCATGATCATCGGCGAGCCTGCGCAGGGCCGGGTAGAACCGCCAGCCGGCACCGATGCCCGCATAGTCGGCGGCGACGACGATCGCGGCGACCTCGCCGGGATGCTCGGCCAGGATCCGCTCCACGCCGGCGACGTCGTTCCAGCCGGCCGGATGATGCAGTTCGCTGAGCGCCTTCGGCACCCCGGCGACCGCACCGGCCTGGCCCGGCAGCACAACCCCGCCGCCACCGAGGCTGTTCAGCCAGCCGTTGTAGCCGACCTGGATGATCCGCTCCCGGCCGGTGTGCGCCCGGGCGATCCGGATCGCGGCCGCGATCGCCTCGCCGCCGGTCTTCAGGAACCGGGCCTGCTCCATCCCCGGCACAAGATCACAGAACCGCTCCGCGACCTCGCACTCGATCGGGTGCGGGTGGCCGAAGACGATGCCCCGGTCGAGTTGATCGCGGATGGCCTGGTCGATCGCCGGGAAGCGGTACCCGAGCGTGACCGGGCCGAGGGAGTTGCGGAAGTCGATGAACTCGCGATCTTGGTCGTCGACCACGCGGCAGCCGTCGCCGCGGACGATCACGGTCGGTTCCTCGGGCGTGAGCCGGGCTCGCTTGGAGGACGTACTGGAGCCGAACGGCATGATCCGGTCGAACCTCATCCCCCAGTCGGACCGGTCATCGGGGCTGGCGGATTCCGTACTCCGTGTCATTGAGAGGTACCCCTGGAGTGCGTGCGGTGAAACGCTGGTTCGAGGAACTCTAGCAGTCGCCCGATGGGCCTGCAATCGGTTGCATCGTGATCGGCGAAGCCGTAGGTTTGGGCTCTATGACTGCCACCCGCATGACCTCCGCGAACCGCCTCGGTGTCGGCATCGTCGGCCTCGGCAGCATCGGTGTCACCCATGCCCAGGCACTCGCCGCGATCGCCGAGGCCGGTGATCAGCCGGTTTCCCTGGTGGCCTACAGCGGCGGCAACCCGGGCAAGGCGGCCGAGGCGGGCTGGCCGGACGCCGAGCAGCTCTCCGTGGACGCGGTGATCAAGCACCCCGGGATCTCGGTGATCGCGGTCGCCGGCCCGTCCCAGGTCCACGGCGAGCTCACGATCGCCGCCCTCGAAGCGGGCAAGCACGTGCTGGTCGAGAAGCCGCTGACCCTCTTGGTCGGCGAGGCCGAACGGATCCGGCGGCTCGCCCGGGAGCAGGGCCGAATCGTCCGGATGGTCGCGCAGCGGCACTACGAGACTGAGTACGCCCACGTCAAGCAGCTGATCGACGCCGGCGACCTGGGGGCGTTGCGGCTGGCCGCGACCCAGGTGCACTGGTGGCGCGACGACGATTACTACACGGCGGCCGCGTGGCGCGGTTCGATGGCGGCCGGCGGCGGCTCGGTGATGAACCAGGGCGTGCACAACATCGACCTGCTGCGCTGGCTGGCCGGGCCGGTCGCCAGGGTCACCGCCCAGTACGCGACGCTGGGGCACGCCATCGACGCCGAGGACACGACGGTCGCGACGCTGTCGTTCCGGTCCGGCGCCCTGGGCATGATCAGCATCTCGACGGCGACCCCGCCCGGCACCCCGGCAACGGTGACCCTTCAGTTCGCCTCCGGCGGCATCGAGCTCGGCCAGGGCGAGGTGATCCGCTGGGACGTGCCGGCGGCTCGGCCCGCCGCCGGCGAGGAGGTCCGCAGCGGCGCCGCCGACCCGGCGAACATCGGCATCGCCGGCCACGTCACCCAATGGCGGCAGCTGATCGACGCGCTCGGCTCCGATCCGCACGAGCAACCGGATCTCGATGACGCCGTCGCCACCGTACGTCTGCTCTGTGCGATCTATGCGGCGGCCGAATCCGGCCGGGCCGTGAACCCCGACGAACTTTCCTGATCAAGGAGAATCACATGCTTCAGGTCGCCGTCCTCGGTGCCGCCCACCCGCACATCGGCGAGGCGCTGGAGGAGATCGCCTGGCGCGACGACGTCGCCCTGGTCGCCGCGAGCGAGCCCGACGCCGCCATGCGGGAACGCTTCCTCGGCGGCGTTTCGGCGCCGGTCTATGCCAGCCACGCCGAGCTCCTGGAGCGGCACCAGATCGATGTCGCCGTGGTCTCCGGGATCTACGCGCAGCGCAGCGAGGCCGTCCTGACCGCGCTGGCGGCCGGTGCGCACGTCTTCGCCGACAAGCCGCTCTGCACCACCCTCGAGCAGCTGGACGAGATCACGAAGGCCTTCGCGGACAGCGATCGTCGGCTGGGGCTGATGTTCACCAAGCGGTTCTCGGCCGCGACCGTCGCGGCCAAGCGGCTGGTCGACGAGGGCGTACTCGGCGAGCTCGCGTTGATCGCGACCACCGGGCCACACAAGCTCACCCAGGCCAACCGGCCGGCCTGGTTCTTCGACTCGGCACTGTACGGCGGCGCGGCCGGCGACCTGCCGGTGCACGACGTTGATCTTGCTCTGTTCTTCACCGGCGCCACCAGCGGTACGGTCTCGGCGGCGACCGGCAACGTCCGCAGCGCCGATCACCCGGACTTCGATGATCATGTCGCCCTGCTGCTCCGGGCCGGCTCGGCGATCGCGACCATCGAGGCCAACTGGCTTTCCCCGGAGGCC
Source organism: Microlunatus parietis (assembly GCF_013407955.1). Taxonomy (GTDB): domain Bacteria; phylum Actinomycetota; class Actinomycetes; order Propionibacteriales; family Propionibacteriaceae; genus Microlunatus; species Microlunatus parietis. The sequence goes on from NZ_JACCBU010000001.1 coordinate 1,231,942, forward strand.
GCGGAACTGCACGGGCACTACCGGATGCGGCTGAGCGGCTCCGAGGGCACGGCCGAGATCGACTGGGGCTACGAGACGCTCACGGTGGCCACCCACGACCGGCCCACCTGGACCGAGCCGCTGCAGGCGCCGCTGCGGCCGATGCAGTTCTTCTTCGACGCGATCATCGCCGGCACCGAACCGGCCGTGACCACCGAGGAGAGCCTGCTCGCCACCCGGGTCGCCCTGCTGGCCCAGCAGAGTGCGGAGTCCGGCGGCGTGCCGCTCGCCTGGTAGGGGCCTGTTTGCTGGCCACCAGCTTCCTGGCGGGGCTAATCTGAGTGCCCGCCGACGGAAACCGGAGTGTCAGCAGATGGATCAGCCCTCGACCAACGCGTACTCGATCCGCGCCGTCCAACGGGTCTGCGACATCCTCGACCTGATCCAGGAGAATCCCGAAGGCTTCACGCTGACCCAGGTCGCCGAGCGGGCGGCGTTCCCGAAGAGCTCCGCCTTCCGGTATCTCGCGACGCTGGAGGAACGACGGTACGTCCGCCGCGACGAGCCGACCGGCCTGTTCCGGATCGGTGCGGCGTTCCTGCCGCTGCAGTCGCAGCAGCTCAACGTGCTGGCCGACCGGGCCCGGCCGCAGCTGAACCGGCTGCGGGACCGGTTCTCCGAGACGATCAACCTGGGGATCCTGGACCGGAACCGGGTCTCCTACATCGAGATCGTGGAGAGCCCCAAGAGCGTCCGCCTCGCGGCCCGGCCGGGCGACCGGGACCCGATCCATTGCACGGCGCTGGGCAAGGCGATCGCCTCGACCCTCGACCTGGACCGGGTGAAGGCGATCCTCGCCGCCGAGGGGATGCCGCGCCGGACCAAGACCACGATCACCTCGGTGCGGGCGTACCTGAGCGAACTGGACCGGATCCGCGAACTCGGCTACGCGATCGACGACCAGGAGAACGAGGACGAGGGCCGCTGTGTCGCAGTGCCACTGCCCGGCATCGGCCTGCCCGCCTCGATCAGCCTGTCCGCCCCCGCCAGCCGGTTCGCCGCCGACCAGGTGCCCGCCGTCGCCGCGGAACTGAGACGGGCCGCCGAGTCGCTGGTCAAGGACTTCACCGGCGCCTGACGCCACACGAGCCCCACCTCACCAGGTTTCTTGTCGCTTTACCTGGGTTACTTCTCTGGTAAAGCGACAGTTTTTCACGTTACGTGAAAAACCGACCGTGCCAAGCGAAGGGGAGGGCGCCGAGTTGAGGATCGGGGCGGGCGGGGTTATCGTTTCGATCATGATCGACAGTCGGCGATTTCTCCGCCCTCGGCCGCAGTCCGGCCGGGGCGTGCTGACGCTGCGCTGATCCGGTCCGGAGTGGTCGAGGGGTTCTCTCCCCGTCTCAGACCTCATTCAGAAGGACCACTCCCATGTCTCACCTGCACTATCTCTCGCCGTCCGAGCTGTCCGCTGCGCTCGCCGTACCCGATCTGACCGATCCGGCCCAGGGCCCGCATGCCCTGCAGTTGATCTTGAACGAGATCCTCGACGCGGTCCGGCGGGACGCCGGCGTGCCCGTCGTCGAACACCGGCTGCCGCCCCTGGTCGCGACCGCCGACAACTACGACCGACTCGGCTACGCGGCCGACGACATCACCCGGGATTCCCACTATTCAAGGCATCTGAGCCCTTCCGTGATGCTGCGCAGCCACACCAGCGCGGGCATCCCCGGCCTGCTCGACCAGCTCCGTGACGCGCCCGCCGGTCATGATCAGATCCTGGCCCTGCCCGGGCTGGTCTACCGGCGCGACGTGATCGACCGGACCCATGTCGGCACCCCGCACCAGGTCGATCTGTGGCGGCTGACCAACGGCCCGCGGCTCGGCGTCGACGACCTGCACCGGCTGGCCCGGACCGTCGTCACCGCGGTGCTGCCCGGGGCCCGCTGGCGGGTCATCCCCGCCGTGCACCCGTACACCTCGCACGGGTTGCAGGTCGAGGTCAGCGTCGACGGCGAATGGCTCGAGCTCGCCGAGTGCGGCCTCGCCGGGCGCACCGTGCTGACCCGTTCCGATCTTGATCCGGGCCTGTGGTCCGGGCTGGCGCTCGGGCTCGGGCTTGATCGCGCACTCATGATCAGGAAGGGGATCGCCGACATCCGGCTGCTCCGGTCCCGGCACCCTGAGGCGGTACGACAGCTCGGCGACCTGGAGCCCTGGCAGCCCGTCTCCGCGATGCCGGCGATCCGGCGGGACATCTCGATCGTGATCGACGAGGCGCCCGATCCGGAACTCCTGGGCGACCTGGCCCGGGCCGAACTCGATGCCGACGCGGACCTGCTGGCCGACCTCGCGGTGGTGGCCGACACGGCCGCCGGGGAGCTCCCGCCGAGCGCCGCCGAACGGCTGCGGATCGGCCCCGGCCAGCACAACGCGCTGATCCGGCTGACCTGGCAGGCCCTCGACCGGACCCTGACCGACGCGGAGGCCAATGCCCTGCGCGACCGCGTCTATCGGGCGCTCCACCGCGGTCCCGTCCAGGAGCTGATCGCCTCCTGACCCAAATTGCAGAGGAATCTTTGCAAAGGATTGTTTGCAGTCTAGGCTGATCCGGGTGAGCGAACTGTCACCGGCCGAGGACCGGGTCGTCGTCGACGGCAGCAACCTGCGCGGGCTCGCCCATCCGCTGCGGATCCGCCTGCTCGGGCGGCTCCGGCGGCACGGCCGGGCCACCGCGTCGATGCTGGCGAAGGAGTTCGACACGACCAGCGGCGTGCTCTCCTACCACCTGCGCCAGCTGGAGCGGTACGGCTTCATCAGCGAGGACACCGAGCACGGCAACCGCCGGGACCGCTGGTGGCGGGCGAACCACCGGACCACCGAGTTCGACCCGGTCAGCCTCGAGCAGCAGGCCAGCGGCCGGTTGCTCAACGCCGAGATCGTGCAACGGGCCGTGGAACGGCTGACCGAGGCGGCGCAGTCCTGGCCGGACTGGCCGGACGAGTGGCGGCCGCGGTTCGACGTCTCCGACGCGATGCTGGTGCTCACGCCCGAGCAGGCGGCGGAGTTGACCGACCGGTTCTACGCGCTGATCAAGGAATACCCGCTGCACCGGCCGGACCAGGCCGTGCCGGCGGGCAGCCGCCAGGTCGCGGTGCAACTGCAGCTGTTCCTCGACGACACCGGTCCGCGATGAGCGCGACGGAGCAGGCCCCGGCCGGGAGCCGGACCCGGACGCCACTGGTGTCTCTCATGATCGTTTCGGTGATCGCCCACGTCGGCACCAAGATCTCGGCGATCGCGATCCCCTGGTTCGTCCTGTCCAGCACCGGTTCGGTGGCGGTCACCGGGCTGGTCGCGGCCTGCGAACTCGGCCCGTACGTCGTCGTGAAGGCGCTCGGCGGCCCGCTGGTGGACCGGATCGGGCAGCGCCGGGTGAGCCTGGTCGCCGACCTCGGCAGTGCGGTGATCATCGGCGCGATCCCGCTGCTGCACCTGGCCGGGCTGCTGCCGTTGCCGCTGTTGCTCGGTCTGGTCGCCGTCGCCGGCGCGCTCCGCGGGCCGGGCGACAACGCCAAGGAGACCTCGGTCCCCCTGGTGGCCGAGGCCGCCCGGGTCGAGTTGGAGCGCGTCACCGGCCTGTTCGGCGCCATCGAGCGGGGCTCCGGTCTGGTCGCACCGGCGATCGCCGCGGGCATGATCATGATCTTCGGCCCGCCCGGCGCGGTCGGCGTGACCGCACTCTGCTTCGCCGTCTCGGCGGTGATCGTCGCGGTCGGCCTGCCGCGCTGGTTCGACGCCGACCGGGTCGAACCCGCAACCCGGGTCGGCTATCTGGGCGAACTCCGCGAGGGACTCCGCTTCCTGCTTCGGGACCGGCTGCTGACGTTGCTGGTGTTCATGATCACCGCGACCAACCTGCTCGACATCGCCAAGGCCCAGGTGCTGCTCCCGGTCTGGGCCCGTGACGGTGGCCACGGCGTCGGCGCCATCGGCCTGCTGCTGACCTGCCAGGCCGTCTGCTCCACGGCGAGCTCGCTGCTGGCCGGCTGGCTTGGGGCGCGGCTGCCCCGCCGGCTCACGTTCTTCGTGGCGTTCCTGATCTCCGGGCCGACGCCGTTCCTGGTGCTGGGGCTCGGCTGGCCGGTCTGGTCGGTCGCGATCGGGTACGGTGTCGCCGGCTTCGCCAGCGGCTTCCTCAACCCGATGCTCGGAGCGATCTTCTTCGAGCGGGTGCCGCGCCGGCTGCTCGGCCGGGTCGGCGGCCTGAGCGACGCCATCGCCTGGGCCGGCATGCCGTTCGGTGGCCTGGTCGCGGCCGGCCTGATCACGCTGGCCGGGTTGCCGGCGGCGCTGCTGCTGCTCGGCGGCTGCTATCTGGTCGTCACCGTGATCCCGGGGCTGCTGTCCCGGGGCCTGTTCGAGCGGCCGGCCGCGCCAGCCAGTCCGGAAACTCCACCGGAGCCCCACCCCGACGGAGCGACTCCGCGCTGAGCGGGACCACCGAGCTCCACAGCACGGCGTCGTGGACGTCGATCGCCGACTGCCGCCCTTCGCTTATCGCTGCGGCGAACTCCTCCAGCACGAAGGAGTCCCCGCCGCCGTGACCCGATTCCGCGGCGACGTCCATCCGGTCCCGCCAGCGGTCGGACTCGTACTCCGCCGCGTAGTCCCACAGCGATGACCAGTGCCGCTCCGGCTCGGTCCCGGGCCTGGCCGGCGCCGCGTCGCGGGCCAGCCAGACCAGTGGGTCCTCGCCGTCGTACCGGGCCGACTGGTAGGCCCCGGCGAGCCCCTGCAGTTCGTAGTGGGTCATGTTGTGCGGCCGGGGCGAGGAGGCGTCGACCCGCAGCGAGATCAGCGCGCCGGAACTCGTCGTGATCATCGCCGTGCCGGAGTCGCCCTGCCGCCAGTGCCCCGGGTCGGCGCCCGGATGATCATGGCCGAACCGCTCGGCGAAGTGATCGGAGACCGCCGCGTTCCTGGTCGTGAACGCGGAGACCGACACCAGCCGGTCGCCGGGCCCGTTGGCGGCCCGCAGCCAGCGGGCCACCGGTCCGAGCGAGTGGGTCGGGTAGTAGACGGAGTTGGCGTCCACCCGCAGCTGCCCGCGCCAGGTCAGCTCTCCGGTCGGCGTGTGCATCAGCTGCCGGCAGTCGTGCAGATAGCCGCCCTCGAGATAGGTCACCTCGCCGAAGAGCCCTTGCGCAGCGAGGTTCTCGACCATCAGGTTGGGCCGCATGAAGCAGTAGTTCTCGGCCAGCATGTACGTCAGCCCGGTGCGCCGGACGGCCTCGATCAGCGCCGCACCCTCGTCCAGCGTGGTGTTCGCGGTTACCTCGCTGAGCACGTGCTTGCCCGCGCCGAGCGCCGCGATCGCCTGGCCGGCGTGCAGCGGCAGCGGAGTGGCCAGGAACACCGCGTCGACCGCGTCGTCGGCGAGCAAGTCATCGAACCGCTGATACGTCCTCGCCCCGGGAAACTCGCTCTGCCACGCGTCGAGAACCTCGGCCGCCAGGTCACACACCGCGGTGAGCCGGATCCGGTCGGCCAGCCGGCCCAGCGCCCGCCCGAAGTGCCGGCCGCGCCGCCCGCCGACCACCGCCAACCGCAGCACCGTGTCCGCCATGATCATTCCTTCCGCGGGGCAGGCTCCGGCCGTTGCGGAGCCGGGCTTACGATAACGTCGGCCCGGAAGGGATCCTCGCTGTTGGCGCGACGATCTTGCCGGGCGGGAAGCTCCCCCTCACACAGTGAAAGCGGCACCAGTGAACGCACGGATCACCATCGGAACCGACCGCACCGACCTGCCGTTGCCGCTGCCGATCGCGCTGGCCGGGTTCGCCGCCCGGGCCGCCGACGGGCCGGCCGACCGGGTCCTCTCGCCGCTGCGGCTGCGCACCCTGGCGCTCGGCACCGACCATGATCATCCCGTGCTGCTGGTCTCGGCCGACCTGCTGTTCTGGGGCGACGACGTCGCCGAGTTGATCAAGGACCGCTTCCACGCGACGTACGGCATCGAACGCGATCACCTGATCCTGCACGCCACCCACAGCCATTCCGGTCCCCAGGCGGGCCGCCGCTTCCTCGGATCGCTCGGCGTCCCGGACGACCGGTTCCTCGACGTCCTGGCCGACACCGTCCTGGCGTCGACGAAGCGGGCACTGGCCGGCCAGCAATCGGTCACGGTGGAGCGGTCGTCGATCATGGTCCCGCTCGGCGTCGACCGCCGGCACGCCCGGACCGGTGGCGCCCACCCGCTGACCGAAGTCGATCATGAGGCGACGGTGATCAGGTTCCGGTCAGAAACCGGCAAGCCGGTCGCGCTGCTGGTCCAGCACGCCTGCCACCCGGTGCTGCACCACGCCAACGCGATCACCTCCGACTTCACCGGGGCCGCGATGTCGGCGCTCGAGGACGGCGGCGCCGGGATCGCCCTCTACCTGCAGGGATGTTGCGGCGACGTCAACCCGGATCGCTACGTGGGTACGGAGTTCCCGGCGGCCGAGCAGGCCGAGGTGGCGGCGTTCGGCGGCCGGCTCGCCGACGCCGTGCAGGGCCTGCTCCGGACCGCCGACTGGCGCCCGGAGGTCCCGGCGGTCGCCGTCACCGAGCGAACGTTCGAGGTGCCGGTCCCCGATCGCCGGACGCCGGACGAACTCCGCGCCCTGGCGACCGGCGACGGACACGTCGCCGAGTGGGCCCGGCTGATGCTGGCCGAGCCGGAGCGGCTGACCGCGCCGGTGACCGTACGGCTCACCGATTTCCGGCTGACCGAGTCCACCCGGTTCCTCGGCTTCTCCGCCGAACTGGTCACCCGGTTCGGCCACCATGCCAAGCAACGCACGGATTCCGGTGCGATCGTGCTCGGCTACACGAACGGGATGACCGGCTATCTGATCACCGCCGAGCACGTCGCCGAGGGCGGTTACGAGCCCGCCGAGTCGCCGTACTACTTCGGACTGCCCGGCGTGTTCGACCCGTCCGTGGAGCAGGTCGTGCTGGCCGAGATCGACCGAGCGCTCGCGTCATGATCACCGAAGCGCAGCGGGCCTGGTGGATCGACTGGCTCGGCGCCGATCCCGATCCGGACGGCTCGCTGACCCTGCTCGACGAACGACGGGTCGGCGACTGGACCGGCCGGGTGCTCCGGCTGCGCAGCTTCGGCGACGACCTGGACTGCCTGCTGGTCCTGCCGGACGGCGACGGGCCGCACCCGTTGGTGATCATGCCGTTCTACGAGGTGGAGCCGCTGTTCGGGCTGGTCGGCCGGCGGCCGGCGGCACCGCCGGGTCAGCCGTCCCGCGCGTTCGGCTCCGCCCTGCTGACGTACGGGCTCGCGGTGCTGGCCGTGCCGTGGTGGTTCGAGGTGACCGCGGCCGACGACGCGCCGCTCGACCTGGCCGGCCGTTACGGTCCGCCGGCCGCCCGGCACGCCGAACGGCTGCCGAGCACCGGCCTCGGCCGCAGCGTGGCCGACCTCCGGCTCGTCGTCGACAAGATCACCGAGCCGGGCGCCGCGGACCGGCTCGGCCTGGCCGGCGTCGACCTGGACCGGATCGGCGTCTTCGGGCACTCGCTGGGCGGCAAGCTCGCCCTGCACCTCGCCGCCCTGGACGAGCGGATCGCCGCCGCGGTCGCGCACGAGCCGGGACTCGGCCTCGATCACTCCAACTGGGACGCGCCCTGGTATCTCGGTGATCACCGGCCGCCGGACCGCGACCATGATCAACTGCTGGGGTTGGTGGCGCCGCGGCCGTTCCTGCTGATCGGCGGCGGCGACAGCGACGGCCCGGCCAACCTGCCGCTGGCCGAGCGGGCCCGGCCGGCCTGGCCGGATCCGTACCGGCTCAGCACGCTGCTGCATGATCATGGCCATCCGCCGCCGGCGTACGTCGTCGCCGCCTGCGGCCACTGGCTCGCCGAGGCGTTGCGTTCCTGAGGCTCAGGAGGCGGCGGGTCCGGTGGAGTCGCGGGGAACGAAGGTGCCGGGCAGCCGGATGGGTTCCGGGTCGTTGCCGGCCAGGGCCTCCTCCAGCATCCGTACCGCCGTCGTGCCGAGATCGTCCACCGGCGCGGTGATCGTGGTCAGGCTCGGCGTCAGTACCCGGGCCAGCAGCACGTCGTCGCAGCCGACCACCGACCGGTGCGCGGGCACCCGGAGTCCGCGGTCGGACAGCCCAGCCACCACCCCGCAGGCGGCAAGATCATCGAAGGCGAACACCGCGGTCGCCCCGGACTCCGCGAAGGCCTCGGCACCGGCGCGGCCGCCGTCGAAGGACGCGTCGAACGGGCCGAGCTCGATCAGCGCCACATCGGCCTTCCGGGCCCAGATGCGGACCGCCTCGGACCGCCGCTGCGCCGCCCAGGACGCCGACGGCCCGCGCAGCAACGCGATGGTCCGGTGACCCAGCTCCACCAGGTGCCCGCCGGCCTCCCGCAACGCCGACGTGTTGTCGCAGACCACCGAGGGCACGCCGTCCATGACCCGGTTGATCAACACCGTCGGCTTCCGCCCGACGGCCTGCTTGATCACCGAACTCGCCGACCGCGGGGACACGATGATCATGCCGTCCACCTGGCCCGCGATCCGGGTGATCAAACCGAGCTCGGCCCGGCTGTCCTCCTCCGCGTCGACCAGCAGCACCGACGCATCCCGTTCCACGGCAGCCTGCTGGATCGCGCGGACCAGCGGCGGCATGAACGGGTTGGTGATGTCGGGCACGAACAGCCCGATCGCCCCGGTCACCCCGGTGACCAGCCGCCGGGCGGTCTTGTTCGGCTGGTAACCGAGCCGCTCCGCCAGGGCCAGGATCTGGTCCCGGACGTCGGACTTCACCAGTTCGGGCCTGCTGAAGGCACGCGACACCGTCGAGGCCGAGACGTTGAGCTCCTCGGCGATCGAGTAGATTGTCACCTTGCTCACGGCTGTTTCCTCCCTTCGCAGGCCGGACGTCCTGTGACACTACACCCAGCCGGGCGGAATCGCGCCGTTGATCTGCAATCGGTTGCATGCGAAGATTCAGCCCTATGAGCCAGCAGCAGTCCCTCACGGGGCGCGACCCGGCCAGCGGCCGGCCGATCGAGGTCCGGTACGCCGCCGGACGGATCACCGACGTGCGGCAGGCGGACGCCGCCGGGGACGCCGAGCTCCCCTGGCTGGCTCCGGGCCTGGTCGACGTCCAGGTCAACGGCTTCGGCGGCCACGACGCCAACGGTCCCGATGTCACGGCCGACGCGATCGTCGCCATGATCAACGCGCTGGTCCGGGCCGGCACCACGACCACGTTCGCCACCGTGATCACCGAAGCGCCGGAGGCGATGCTGCGCTCGTTGCGGGCGATCGCCGAGGCACGCCGGCAGGATCCGCTGACGGCCCATGTGATCGCCGGTGTCCACGTCGAAGGCCCCAACATCTCCGAGCAGGACGGCGCCCGTGGCGCGCACCCCGCCGAGCACGTACGGCCGCCCGACCTGGCCGAGTTCGAGGCCTGGCAGCAGGCCGCCGAGGGCGCGATCCGGATGATCACCGTCTCGCCGCACTTCCACGCCGTGACCGACTACATCGCCGCCGTGTCCGGCCGCGGGGTCGCGGTGTCGATCGGCCACACCCATGCGACCCCGGAACAGATCACCGCAGCCGTCGACGCCGGCGCGCGCTGGTCCACCCATCTCGGCAACGGCGCCCACGCCACCCTGCCGCGGCACCCGAACTACCTCTGGGCCCAGCTCGCCGAGGACCGGCTCAGCTGCGGCTTCATCGCGGACGGCCACCACCTGCCGGCCGCGACGCTGACCGCGATGCTGCGGGCCAAGGGCCTGGACCGGGCCTACCTGGTCTCCGACACCGCCGCCCTGGCCGGGATGCCGCCGGGCCGCTACCGGACCCCGGTCGGCGGCGATGTCGTGCTGACTGCCGACGGCCGGCTCGGTGACGCCACCAACAGTTACCTGGCCGGTGCCGCGCTGCCGCTGGCCCACGGGGTCGCCGGCGCGGTCCGGCTGGCCGGGTTGTCGCTCGCCGACGCGCTCCGGCTGGCCACCGGCAATCCCGGCCTGCTGGCCGGCGGCCGGGGCACCCTGGAGCCCGGCGGACCGGCCGATCTGATCCTGTTCGACTTCGCGGCGGGCGATCCGTCGCTCCGGCTCCACCAGGTCGTCGTCGCCGGAAATCGCTTGTATTAAGGAGAATCCGTGCCGCTGTTCGACCTCCCGCTTGATCAACTCCGGCAATACCGGCCGGACCGCGACGAGCCGGCCGACTTCGACGCATTCTGGTCCGCGACGCTGGCCGAGCAGTCGGGGCCGCTGGACGTGATCACCCGGCCCGAGCCGGCGCCGTTCGCCGGCCTGACCGTGCACGACGTGGATTTCGCCGGCTTCGGCGGGCACCGGATCCGGGGCTGGTGGCTCCGGCCGGACGCGCCGCGGGGCCGGCCGGCCTGCGTGCTGCACTTCCCCGGGTACAACGGCGGCCGCGGCTACCCGCATCAGTGGCTCTCCTATGCCGCGCTCGGCGTCTCCGTACTGGTGATGGACGTCCGCGGCCAGGGCGGCGGGTCGGAATACCCGGGCAGCACCGGCGACCCGGGAGCGGACGGCACCAGCCCACTGACGACCGGGGAGGTGCCCGGCTTCCTGACCCGCGGCATCGAGGACCGGGACCGGTTCTACCTGCGCCGGGTCTACGTCGACGCGTACCGGTTCGTCGACGTGGCCCGCGAGCTGGTCGGGGCCGACGCCGAGGTGGTCCTGGCCGCCGGCAGCCAGGGCGGCGGGATCGGCCTGGCGGTCGCCGGGCTGCGGTCCGACCTGGCGCTGGCCCTGCTCGACGTACCCTCCTTCGCCCTGTTCCGCCGGGCCACCGAGATCAGCGGCGTCGGCTCGCGGGCCGAGATCGCCCGCTACCTGTCCGGGCAGCGGAACCGGATCGACCAGGTGTTCGCCACGCTGGCGTACTTCGACACGGTCAACCTGGCCGCCCGGGCCGGCGCCGAGGCGGTATTCTCGGTCGGCCTGATGGACCAGGTCTGCCCGCCGTCGACCGTGTTCGCCGCGTACCACCACTACGCCGGGCCCAAGGACATCGCCGTCTGGCCGTACAACGGGCACGAGGGCGGCGGCGCCGAGCAGCAGGCCCGCCACCTGGCCCGGGTCGCAGCCTTCCTCGACGCCTGATTGTGACCCACATCACACGTTGATCGCCGTCAAAGTCGCGTCGGTTCCGCCGTCCACCTCATGAACGCCCAGTACGAGCGCGACGGAGGAGGACTGCGATGTTTCGAGCCCTGGAGTACCCCACCTTCCGTGGCGGCGAAGGGATTCTCGCGACCTCGGGGACCTGCCTCGCCGAGCCGCCCCGACGTGCCGGTGACCATGGCTGGACCAGGTCCCACGACGACGGCCAGCGCCGTGGGACCGGCTGGCACGCCGGGGCCGGGATCCCCACGATCCCGAATGTCGCCGACCGGGTGGCTGACCGGCCGAGCCGAGGCGGACGGGGAGCAGCGTCGGCGGTGGGTGGGCTCGCCGATCAGCTGTACCACCACCTGACCCGTCACCTCGGCTCGGTCTCTGCGGCCTGGTCGACCGACCAGGCCGGCGCCGACCTCGGCTTCCAGGTCGTCGAGTTCGCCCCGAGCCGGATCGACGGCGCCGTGGTCTATGCGACGGTCGGGCTGAGCGACTACGTCCTCGACTCGCTGACCGCCGACGGGCACTTCCGGCTCGAGTTGATCATGGTCGCGCCGGACCGGCTGCGGCGCAGTGTGCTGCCGTACATCCTCGGCGACTACGCCCGGATGGTGCTGGCCCTGCGCGAGCTGCCCGAGGTCGGTACGGTCGTCGGCAACATCCCGCACCTGGGCGACCTGTCCAGCATGACCACGCTCTATCTCGGCCGGCCGCCCTACCTCGCACCGGACTTCGCCCGGTTCCGGACCGGCGACCTGGCCGTCAACATCGACTGGCTGCTGCCGGTCTCCGCCGCCGAGGCCACCTACGTCGACGCCGAGGGCTGGGCAGCGTTCGAGAAGTTGATCTACGGCCGCGACGGCATCGACCCGCTCGACTACGACCGGGCGTCCATGCCGCTCTGATCTCGAGCGGCGAAAATCGGTCCTCGTCTCCAGGCGTCCTGGACTATCATCTCCCCCGTGATCGGGCGAGCTAACTAGGTCCGCAGCCCGGACCTTCACTGTTCGGCGTCCGTACGGGCGCCTCCTCCAGGCTGCACATCTTCCGCCATAGTCAGCAAACCTTCCCGGCGCCGCAGATATTCGTGCAGCAAAGGAGTCACCATGCCCGTGATCACGACTTCAGGCCTGACCAAGGACTACCGGTTCCATCGTCAGTCGCCCGGCCTCGGTGGGGCCGTCAAGAGCCTCTTCCACCGCACCCACGAAACCCGTCGAGCCCTGGACGGCCTCGATCTGATCATCGAACCCGGCGAGTTCGTCGGGCTGCTGGGCCGCAACGGCGCCGGCAAGACCACCACGCTGAAGCTGCTCTCCGGACTGCTCCGGCCTTCCTCCGGTACGGTCTCCGTGCTCGGCCACCAGCCGTGGCGGCGCAACTTCGACTTCCTGCGCCGGATCGCCGTCGTGCTCGGCCAGAAGTCGATGCTCTGGTGGGACGTCTCCGCGATGGACAGCTACCTGGTGCACCGCGCGATGTACGACCTCGACCGCGCCACCTTCGACCGCTCCGTCGCCGAGCTGGCCGAGCTGCTCTCGGTCAGCGATCTGCTCACCATCCCGGTGCGCAAGCTGTCCCTCGGCGAGCGAATGAAGTGCGAGCTGATCGGCGCCCTGCTGCACCAGCCCGACGTGCTGTTCCTGGACGAGCCGACGATCGGGCTCGATGTCTTGTCCACGGCGGTGATCAGGGACTTCCTGCGCGAGGTGAACCGACAGCGCGGCACCACGATCATCCTGACCAGCCACAACATGGACGACGTCGAGGCGCTCTGCGAGCGGGTGCTGCTCGTTGATCACGGCCGGCTCGGCTTCGACGGCTCGCTGGCCGAGTTGATCAAGTCCACCAGACCGGCGAAACGCCTGACCCTGACGTACGCCAGCCCGCCGGGACCGCCGACGGCCCTGCCGAGCGACGTGACCATGATCGAGAACGAGGGGCCGATCCGCCGGCTGGAGGCCGACCGGTCCAAGATCACCGAAGTACTGTCGGTCGCCCCGTCCTGGGGTGAGCTGGTCGACGTCGAGGTGGCCGAGGCCGACCTCGACGAGGTGATGCGGACCGTGCTGAGCGGGGGCCTGCGATGAAGTCCCGACCGGTGCGGCGACACCTCCGGGTCTTCGGCCGCGTGCTCGCCCTCAACATCGGCCTGACCTTCGTCTACCGGGGCGACTTCCTGCTGATGCAGCTCGGCACGCTGCTCACTCCCCTGGTGTCGTTGGCCGTCTGGCAGGCCGCGCTGGCCGCCGGGGCCCAGGTCGACGTCACGCCGGGCTTCCTGAACAGCTACTTCCTGCTGGTCGCCGTGGTGAACATGCTCACCTCGTCGTGGACCGCCTGGTTCCTGGCCGACATGATCCGCAACGGGACGCTGAACAAGTGGCTGATCCGGCCGGCGTCGGTGCACCTGGACGGGTTCGCCAACAACCTCGGCGAGAAGACGATCAAGCTCATGCTGCTGGTGCCGCTGGTGTTGATCATGGTCGTGCTGGTGCCGGGCGGGCTGCCGCTGCCGGCCACCCCGGCGCGGTGGCTGCTGTTCGCGCTGGCGATCGGCGTCGCGATGGCGATCAGCTACATCTTCGACATCGCCCGCGGCTCGCTGGCGTTCTGGTTCGAGGACGTCCAGGGCTTCAACATGGCGATCTCGATCATGACGCCGGTGCTGGCCGGCGTCGTCGTACCGCTGGCCCTGATGCCGCCGGAGATCAGTGGGATCACGCTCTGGCAGCCGTTCCGGTTCATGGTCTCGTTCCCGATGGAGGTGCTGCTGGACCGGGTGCCGGGCGGGTTGGTCTTCGGCTTCGCCCAGCAGGCCGGCTGGCTGATCGTGTTCGCCGTGGTCGCCCTGGTGGTCTGGCGGCGCGGCCTGCGGTCGTACTCGGCGGCGGGTGCCTGATGATCACCTACCTTGATCAACTCCGGCGGCACGGCCGGATCTGGCGAGCCGCCGGAGTCCAGGCACTGAAGCGGGACGCCCAGTTCCGGGCCCAGGCCTGGACCACCGCTCTGGTCGCGCTGGCCGAGATCGCCACCGGCCTGATCCCGGTGTTGTTGATCATCCGCAGTTCGCCGCAGATCGGCGGCTGGACCGCCGGCCAGATCATCGCGGTGACCGGGATGTTCCAGCTGGCCATGGGGATCATCAACGCGTTCGTCGCGCCGAACCTGACCCGGATCGATCAGTACGTCCGCGAGGGCGAGCTGGACACGATCCTGATCCGGCCCGCCTCGGCCCAATGGCTCACCACGTTCCGCTGGATCCAACCGGCCTCACTGACCGGAGCGCTGGCCGGCGTCGCCTTGATCATCGTCGGACTCTGGGGCACCCCGCTCGCGCCGCTCGACGTACTCGCAGCCTTGGTGATCTTCGCCTGCGGGCTGGCCACGATCGCCGCGGTCTGGGCCAACCTGGCCTATCTCGCGTTCTGGTTCGAGGCGGCCTCGTTCATCCACAATGTGGTGCTGTCCGCGTTGTCGGCGGGGCGCTACCCGGTGGCGTTCTTCCCGTCCGCGATCCGGGTCGTGTTGATCTTCGTGGTGCCGATCGGCGCCGCGGCCACGCTGCCGGTGCAGTTCGTCAGCCACGGCGTCGACCCGGTGCTGCTCGGCGGCGTCTGCGGCGCGGCTGTCATGATCGTGGCGCTGACCCGGCTGCACTGGCGGCTGGCCCTGGCCCGCTACTCGAGCGCGTCGTCCTGACCCGTCTTCCCCACAGATGTTGTCGCTTTACCAGAGAAGTAACTCGCGGGAAGTGTCAGTTTTTCACGTTACGTGAAAAACTTGCGGCTGGTGTGACTGGTGGGGCGACGGCGACCAGGGCGCGTCAGTTGGCCTCGGCCTCGTCGGTGTAGGCGGAGAAGAAGGCGAGCCGGTTGCGCTGGCGGCGGAGCACCTGGCGCCACAGGTCGTGCGGCCGGCCGCCGAACACGTCGGCGTAGGTGGATGAGACCACGTGCCACATCCCGTTGGCGATCTCGGCCTGCAGCTGGCCGGGCTCCCAGCCGGCGTAGCCGGCGAAGATCCGCAGGTCGGCGTAGGCGCCGGCGACGATCTCGATCGGCGTGTCCAGGTGCAGCAGGCCGATGTCGTCGAACAGCCGCCGCCAGCCCGGCGGTTCCTCGCCGGTCCGGGCCACGCTGGCCAGGCAGATCGCGCCGTTCGGCGACACCGGGCCGCCGCTGAACAGCAGCCGCGGCTCGGTCACCGCGTCCACCCAGTCCGGCAGCACCGCCTCCAGCCGGGTCTGCGCGATCTCGTTGACGATCACCCCGAGGGCTCCGTCGGCGTCGCTGTCCAGCACCAGCACGACGGACCGGCTGAAGATCCCCTCGCTCAGCAGCACACTGGCCACCAGCAGCTGCCCCGGCTTGGGCGCCACCTCGGTCATCGATCCCCCGGTTTCCATTGTGAGATCAGGGTCCGCCGAGCAATGATCAGCACCGCCGTACCGTACCCGATGGCGATGCCGAGCAGATCGGCGCCGACATCGAACAGGTCACCGCTTCGGTCCGGCAGCAGGGCGCCCTGGACGACCTCGCTCAGCACGGCGTGCCCGACGAAGATCGCGATCACCGCCGTGCCGAACCACGGACCGGGCCGGCCCCGCCGCCGGGCCGCCCGCCAGAGCATGATCAGCAGGACCGGGACCGCGAAGATCACCAAGTGCCCGACCTTGTCCAGATGCGGTACGAGATCGGGGGCCGGCGGCCCGGCCGGACGATAGAGCGCGATCAGTTGTGCCAGGCAGCTGATCACCGCCGCTCCGAGCAGGACCCGGCGGGCGACGCGCCCTTCCCGGGAAGGGCGTCCGCCGCCGACCACCGCGGGCTGCGCCATCAACCGTGCTGGATCAGCCGTCGGACGTCGCCGCCTCGAGCGTCCCGTCGGCCGCCACCGCGTCCAGTCCCCCGCCGGCCGCCTGCCGCACCGCCGTGGCCACGGCATGGTGGACGTCGGCGTGGAACACGCTCGGTGTGATGTAGGCGGCGTTCAGTTCCTCGTCGGTGACCACGCCGGCCAGCGCGCGGGCGGCGGCGATCAGCATCGGTGTCGTCACCTCGGTCGAGCGGGCGTCCAGCAGCCCGCGGAACACGCCGGGGAACGCCAGCACGTTGTTGATCTGGTTCGGGAAATCCGAGCGGCCGGTCGCGACCACCTCGGCGTACTCCATCGCCACCGCCGGGTCGATCTCCGGCTCCGGGTTGGCCAGCGCGAACACGATCGCCTTGTCGGCCATCCGCTGCACGTCGGCGCCGGTCAGCACGCCCGGCGCCGAGACGCCGATGAACACGTCCGCGCCGTCGATCGCGTCGGACAGCGTCCCGGTCAGGCCGAGCCGGTTGGTGTGGTCGGCCAGCCAGGCCAGCTCGCCGGCCAGCCCGTCCCGGCCCCGGTGCACGACGCCGGCGATGTCGGCCACCACGACGTCGGTCGCGCCGGCCGCCAGCAGCAGCTTGATGATCGCGGTGCCGGCCGCCCCAGCGCCGGACATGACGATCCTGATCTTGGAGAGTTCCTTGCCGACCACCCGGAGCGCGTTGTAGAGCGCGGCCAGGACGACGATCGCCGTACCGTGTTGATCATCGTGGAAGACCGGGATGTCGAGCTGCTCCCGCAGCCGCGCCTCGATCTCGAAGCAGCGCGGCGCGGAGATGTCCTCGAGGTTGATCCCGGCGAAGCCTGGCGCGACGGCCTTGACCACGTTGATGATCTCGTCGACGTCCTGGGTGTCCAGGCAGAGCGGCCAGGCGTCGATCTCGGCGAACCGCTTGAACAGGGCCGCCTTGCCCTCCATCACCGGCAGTGCCGCCTTGGGCCCGATGTTGCCCAGGCCGAGCACTGCGGAACCGTCGGTGATCACCGCAACGCTGTTCCGCTTGATCGTCAGCCGGCGGGCGTCCTCGGGATTCTTCGCGATCGCGTTGCAGATCCGCGCCACGCCCGGGGTGTAGATCATCGACAGGTCGTCCCGGTTGCGGATCGGATGTTTGGCGTTCATCTCGATCTTGCCGCCGAGGTGCATCAGGAACGTCCGGTCGCTGACCTTGCCGATCACCACACCGGGCACGGACCGCATCACCCCGACCAGCTGGTCGGCGTGATCGGTGTCCCGGGCGGCACAGGTGACGTCGATGCTCAGCCGCTCGTGACCGGAACGGGTCACGTCGAGGGCCGTGATGGCACCGCCGGCCTGCTCGACGGCCATAGTCAGCTGGCCGACACCACCGCCGACCGCCGGAACCTCAAGCCGGACGGTGATCGAGTACGAGACCGAGGGCGCATTCACCCGCCGATCCTCTCACGCCTCATCGGGCCCGGGGACCATGCTGCGCGGGGTCGTCACGCGACTGGAAAACTGCCGCCATGCGCATCGTGATCGCCCCGGACAAGTTCAAGGGTTCGCTGACCGCGGCCGAGGTGGCGCGGGCGCTGGCCGACGGCCTGGCCGGGGCCGGAATCGAGACCGAGCTGGTGCCGGTCGCCGATGGCGGCGAGGGCACCGTCGAGGCCGCGGTCAGTACGGGGTTCCGGGCGGTCCCGGTCGAGGTGCCCGGGCCGCTGGGCGAGCCGGTGCGGGCCAGGTACGCGATCGGGGTGCCGGCCGGCGGCGGGCCCGAGACGGCCGTGATCGAGCTGGCCGCGGCGTCCGGGCTGGACCAGTTGCCGCGCGGTGCTGACGGGCGGCCCGAGTTCAGTCCGCTGCGGGCGTCCAGCGCCGGCACCGGTGCGCTGATCCGGGCCGCGCTGGACGCCGGCTGCACCGAATTGGTGCTCGGCGTCGGCGGCAGCGCCAACACCGACGGCGGGGCCGGGCTGCTCACCGAACTCGGCGCCCGGCTGCTCGACCCGGCCGGCCGGCCGGTGCCCGGCGGCGGTGGCGGACTGGCCGACCTGGCCCGGGTCGACCTGTCCGGCCTCGATCCGCGGATCGCGAACACCCGGATCGTGCTGGCCGCCGACGTCGGCAACCCGCTGCTCGGGCCGAGCGGCGCCGCGGCCGTGTTCGGCCCGCAGAAGGGCGCGACCGCCGCTGACATCGAGGTGCTGGACCGCGCGCTGGCCGGGTACGCCCGGCTGGTGGCGGCGGCGCTCGGGGCCGACCCGGAGGTCCTGGTCTCGGCACCCGGGGCCGGGGCCGCGGGCGGGGTGGGCTTCGCCGCGCTGGCCGTACTCGGTGCTCGGATGCGGCCCGGCATCGACCTGGTCTGCGAGCTCGTCGGCTTGGACCGGCGGCTGGCCGGCGCCGCCGCGGTGATCACCGGCGAGGGCAGCCTGGACAGCCAGAGCCTGAGCGGGAAGTCGCCGGTCGGCGTCGCCCGCCGGGCCAGGGCCGCGGGAGTTCCCCGCGTGTACGCCGTCTGCGGCCGCAACCAGCTGACCGCCGACGAGGCCGCCGGGGCCGGCTTCGACCACGTCTTCGCGCTCGCCGACCGGGAGCCGGATCCCGACCGCAGCATGCGGCTGGCCGCCGACCTGCTCCGACCGATCGGCCGGGAGATCGGGCTGGCTCTGCGGGGATGACTCAGCCTGGATCCGGGCTTTAGAACTGCCAGTCGGTGATCCGCCAGGCGCCGTCGATCAGCCGCATCCGGAGCACCGTCGGCGGGATCTCGCCCGGCGGATCGAGGGTGATGCTGGCCAGGTCGCCGGTCACCTCGGTGTCGGTGAACGCCCAGTCCGCGATCGTCGTGTCGATGAACTCCGAGCCGTGGAAGCTGACGTCGAGGCAGGTCAGGCCGGCCCGGTCCCAGAACTCCTGGTCGATCGTCCGCCGCGCGGCGTCGCAGTCGCTGCGGTAGCCGGCGTCGACGAAGGCCCGGGCGGTGTCCTCCGGCATCGGGGCCTGGGTCGCCGGCGGTTGCGGCTGCCGGGTCAGCGCCGCGACCGCGACGACGATCGCGAGCACCGCCACCGCGGCGACGATCGGGATCCAGAGCAGCCGCAGCGGACGCTTCGGCCGGTCGGGCGGCGGTCCCGGCTCCCCCGGTACGGGTCCGTACGGGATCGGCGGCTGGTTCGGAGCGGGCGGGTTCGTCCCACCGAGATAGGGACCGAGCTGGCCGTGGTACGGGACCGGCTGCACCGCCGGCGGGGCCGTACCGTCCGGGAGACCGGGCGCGACGAAGTCCGGGCCGCGCTGCCCGTTGCCAGGAGCCGCGGTCTCGGACGGTCCGGAGTCCGTCATCGACTCCTCCTCGACGTACCTGAATCTCCCCGAGCGTTGTTCGACTCTACTGCCGCTCCCCGGCTTCGTCCCCGCGGCACTCCGGTCCGGCTCTCCTCGTGCTGACGGCTGATCAGGCCTCCTCCGGGCTGGTCTCCTCGATGACGTGGATGGTGCCCGATGGGCAGTACTGCTCGGCGTCGCGAGCACCCTGTTGGTCGGCCGGGTCGCTCGGTTGGGGATTGCGGACCTCGACGAAGCCGCCGTCAGCGGTGTGTCCGAACACGTTCGGAGCAAGCTTGGAGCATTGCTGGGCTGCGATACACGTCTCGGGTGTGGTCACGACCTTCAACGAGGATTCCTCCTTGTCCTCCGATCAGGCACGGTCCTCCGATCAGGCACGGTCCTCCGATCAGGCGCGGTACTCGCGAACCAGCGGGCAGGTGTAGCGGTTTCGGTTCTTCAGCCCGACCTGGTTGAGGTAGCCCATCAGGTCGCGGTAGGCCTGCACCAGCGAGGTCTCGGTGTAGCTGACCCCGTGGCGGCGGCAGTAGTCGCGGACGGTCCTTCGGATCTTCGGCAGGTTGGGCCGCGGCGCCTTGGGAAACAGATGGTGCTCGATCTGGTACTCCAGACCGCCCAGGAAGAAATGGACCACGGGTCCGCCGCGGATGTTGCGCGACATCAGGACCTGCCGGCGCAGGAAGTCGAACGTCACACCGCGGCCGACGATCGGCATGCCGATGTGGTTGGGCGCGAACGCGCCGCCGAGGAGAAACCCGAACACGCTCACCTGGACGACGACGAAGGCCACCGCCAGGCCCGGCGGCAGGACCAGGAACAGAAAGGTCAGATAGGCGACGTGCCGTACGGTGAGCAGCGCCAGTTCGGGCCAGCGTTGCCTCATCCCGTCCCGGGTGGTCAGGGTCCTGACCGAGGCGACGTGCAGTTCCCAGCCCTCGAACAGCAGCAGTGGGAGGAAGAACCAGCCCTGCCGTCGGGCCAGGGCCGCCGCCAGGCCGGTGCGCCGGTCGGCCGCCTCCGGGGTGAACGCCACGACAGCGGACTCGATATCGGGGTCCGTGCCGAGTTGGTTCGGCCGGGAGTGGTGCCGGCCGTGCTTGTCCATCCACCACGCGTAACTCAGGCCGGTGCCCAAGCCGGCCAGGAACCGGCCGACCCAGCGGTTCCAGCGAGGCGAGTCGAACACCTGCTTGTGCGCCGCCTCGTGCCCCAGGAACCCGAACTGGGCCACCACCACGCCCAGCAGCGCGGCGAGCAGGAGCTGCCACCAGGTATCGCCCAGCAGGGCGACACCGGTCAGGATCGCGGCCACGGCGAGCGCGCCGCCGATGATCAGAGTCCAGTAGAACCCGCGCCGCCGCCGCAACAGCCCGGCCTCGTTCACCGCCTTGGCCAACTCCAGGTATTGCGTCACGTACCGCTGGGCCCGACTCGGCTTCCGCGCCGCACCGGTGCCGCGTCGTGACCCCGGGACCGGGGCCGAGCCCGGCGTCTGAGAAGGGACGGGTGTACGTACCATCACGAACTCCTGCAGTCTCTCCTCGGACCGGCCCCACGGGACTGGGCCGGCGCGGCCGCAGCACGAGTGCGGCCGACCAATCTCAGACGTACCCGCCTCCGCGCCGACAAAACGCCCAGAACTCCGAGCCCGGCGCTGAGGCTGAGCACCGCGCCCACTCGTCGAACCGGCTCAGTTCAGGTTGTGCCGCTCGTAGACCGGAGCGGTGAAGCCGGCGATGGTCTCGATCATGGTGGCCGCCGCGGCCGCCGCCGCGGCGTCGTGCATCCGCAGGATCCGGGCGCCCTGCCAGGCGCAGACCGCCGCCGCGGCGATCGACGGCGCGAGCCGGTCCGGCTTGTCCAGCCCGGTCGCCTCGCCGATGAAGTCCTTGTTGGAGACGGCGGCCAGCAACGGCAGCCCGAGCCGCGCGATCTCGGACAGCCGCCGGGTCAGCTCGAGCGAATGCTGCGTGTTCTTGTTCAGATCGTGCCCGGGGTCGATGACGATCCGGTCCTCCGGTACGCCGAGCCCGATCGCCAGATTGACCCGGTCGGCCAGGAACTGCCGCACCTCGGTGACCACGTCGCCGTACTGCGGCCGGCGCAGGTGCTGACCGGGGGCGGCGCGCGAGTGTGTGACGACGAGCGTCGCGGCCGAGCCGGCCACCACCTCGGCCAGTTCCTGATCATGAAGCCCGCTGGTGTCGTTGATCACCGAGGCACCGGCGGCGATCGCCCGGCGGGCCACCTCGGGCCGCCAGGTGTCGACCGAGATCACCACCGAACTGCGCCGGGCCGTCTCGGTGATCACCGGCAGCACCCGGTCCAGTTCCTCGGCCTCGCCCACCGGCGGGGTGTCCGGCGAGAACGGTACGCCGCCGATGTCGACCCAGTCCGCACCGGCCGCGGCGGCCGCGCAGGCCGACTCCACCGCCCGGTCCAGTTCGAAGTCCCGGCCCTGGTCGAAGAACGAGTCCGGGGTCCGGTTGACGATCGCCATGATCGCGATCTCGCGGGCGAAGTCGAACCGGCGGCCGCCGATCATCCGGACCGGAGACGTCAGCGGCGGCAGCGGCATCCCCGTGCCGCGGGGTGGTGTCATCCGGCCATCCTGACATTCGCCCCGGCTGCCTCGTCAGGAAGGTGTGGACCACACTCGACACCGCCAGGGCTCCGAGGTACTGATCGTCGGCGCCGGACCCACGGGGATGGTCGCGGCTCTCGTGCTCGCCGCCAACCGGATCCCGTGCCGCCTGATCGAACAGCGGCCGACACCGACCAGCAGCTCCCGCGCGCTGGGGCTGCAGGCGAGGTCGATGGAACTGCTCGCCGGGCTCGGCCTGGCCGAGCCGATCGCCGAGCAGGCCTACCAGCTCAGCGGCGCGTCGATCATGCGGGGCGACGAGGAGCTGACCCGGATGCCGTGGTTGCCGCCGGACAGCCCGTACCCGTACACCTATGTGCTGCCGCAGCAGGGACTGGAGACGATCCTGCGCCGCCGGCTCGACGAGCTCGGCCTCGACGTCGCCGCCGGCAGTGAGCTGGTAACCCTGATCCAGGACGACCGGTCGGTCACCGCCCGGCTCAGCGGCGGCCGGGAGCTGACCGCGAGCTGGCTGATCGGCGCCGACGGGTCGCGCAGCACGGTCCGGGAGCAGCTCGGGATTCCGTTCACCGGGGTGGCCACGGGCGAGACGTACTACCTCGCCGACGCCGTCCTCGACCCGGCTCCGCCGGTCCGGGACAGCGGGATGTGGCTCGGCCCCGAGGGCCCGTTGATGATCATGCGACTGCCCGGGCCGGACGGTCTCTGGCGGCTCTTCGTCGACGTCACCGATCGGACGGCGGGCGACGACCGGCCGGCCGAACCGCCGCCCGAGCTGCTGCAAGCCCTGCTGACCGAACGCGGTCCGACCAGCACCCGGATCACCCGGACCGACTGGGTCTCGGTGTACCGGACCAGGCTCTGTCTCGCCGATCGCTACCGCGGCGGCCGGGCGTTCCTCGCCGGCGACGCCGCCCACGTGTTCCCGCCGTTCGGCGGCCAGGGAATGAACCTCGGCATCCAGGACGCCGTCAATCTCGGCTGGCGGCTGGCTCGGGTGATCAAGGGCGCCTCGCCCGACCTGCTGGACGCGTACGAGGCCGAGCGGCGCCCGGTCGCCGCCGAGATCATCACCAAGGTCGAGAGCCGGCGCCGGATGTACGGGCTCCGGAACCCGCTCGCTCGCGGCGCCCGGGACCTGCTGCTCCGGGCCACGGCAGGCAGCCGGCCGCTGGCCCGCCGCACCAGCTGGGAGAACTCGCAGCTCGACATCAGCTATGCCCGTCGGCGGCCGCGGCCGGGCGCCGTCCCGGTCGAGGGCGACCGCCTGCCCGATCTTCCGGTGAGCGGAGGAACGCTTCATGATCATCTCGATCCGGCGCACTTCACCTTGATCAACTTCGCCCCGGTCGGCGGCCCTGCCGCGGGACCCGTCGAGCCGAGCGAGGATCCCGTGGTGGTACGGATCGACGACGAATCGGATCCCGGCGGCGGCACCCGCGCGGCCTGCGGGATGCGCCGCGGCGGCTACCTGCTGGTCCGGCCGGACGGCCACATCGCCGAACGAGGCCAGGACCCGTCGACGGTCTCGGTCCTCACCGGCGAGCGGGGATGATCGGCGACGGCGGCATACGGGCTCACCGAGGCACTGCCGGACCCGTACCCGGATGCTCCTCGGTCACCCCGAGCCAGTTGATCAAGGTCCGGCCGCTGGCATGGTTCCACGGCACTCCGGACTCCTGGGCCTGCAGCCCCGGCGCCTGGCCGATGATCACGATCCGGGCCCGCGGATCGGCCACGTACAAGGGATTCCAGCCGGCCGCCGGTCCAGGGACTCCTCAGCCACCGGCCCAGTCTGCCCGAACCGCGCCGCCGCTGATCTCACTCAGACGGACGCGTCACGCCGGGGCAGCACCCAGCCGGCCCGCGGGAAATGGCAGGTGTAGCCGTCCGGATAGCGCAGCAGATAGTCCTGGTGCTCGGGCTCCGCCTCCCAGAACGGGCCGGCCGGCTCGATCGTCGTCACCGCCCGGCCCGGCCACAGACCGGACGCGTCGACGTCGGCGATCGTGTCCCGGGCGATCCGCTCCTGCTCCGGGCTGACCGGGAAGATCGCCGACCGGTAGCTGGTGCCGATGTCGTTGCCCTGACGGTTCAGCGTCGACGGATCGTGGATCTGGAAGAAGAACGCCAGGATGTCGCGGTACGTCGTCGCGGCGGGATCGAAGACGATCTCGACCGCCTCGGCGTGGCCCGGGTGGTTGCGGTAGGTCGGGTGGTCGTTGACGCCGCCGGTGTAGCCGACCCGGGTGCTCAGCACGCCTGGCTGGCGCCGGATCAGATCCTCGACGCCCCAGAAACAGCCGCCGGCCAGGACGGCCGTCTCGGTGCCGGGGGTCCGGGTGATCGTGCCGGTGTCGCTGCTGCCGCTGGTCATGCTGCCTCCTGGGTGCTCGTGAGTGTTCCGGCGCCGCTGGCTACGGCGTCACCAGTCATAACAACGACGGTGCGGAGTTTGGTCCCGGTTCGCGACAGTCAGGTGAGTTCCAGGAGGTTCTCCTCGATCCGGAGCAGGGCTCGGCGGGCGGCGCCGAGGGCGACCACGTCGTCGCCCAACTCGGAGAACCTCACCTTGGGCGGGAACAGGGCGACTTCGTCGATCCGGGACCGCAGGGCGGCCAGCACCGGTTCGCCGCCGCGGGTGATCGGGCCGCCGACAACGACCAGCTCCGGGTTCACCACCAGGACCAGCGCGTTGATCCCCTCGGCGAGGTCGCCGACGTAGCGCTCGACCAGGGCCCCGGCCCGCGAGTCGCCGGCGGCCGCGGCGGCGAAGGCGGCCGCCGCGGCGTCGGTGAGCCCGAGCTCGGGATACAGCTCGGCAAGATCATCGCGGTAGCGCCGTTGGCCGGTCCAGGACAGCGCCGGATGGTGGCCGATCTCGCCGGCCGCGCCGTGCCGGCCGCGCAGCAGCACGCCGCCGGCGATCACCCCGACCCCGTTGCGGGCCCCGGCGTGGACGAAGATCAAGTCCTGGACGCCGTCGCCGATGCCCCGCCACACCTCGCCCAGCACCGCCATCCGACCACGGTTCTCCACCAGCACCGGACAGCGCAGCTCCCGGCTCAAGGTGCCGGCAAGATCAACTCCGTCCCAGTCCGGGTGGCTGTGACAGATCAGGATGTCGCCCGCCGCGCCGACGACGCCCGGCACGCCGACCCCGACCGCGCGCAGCAGCCGGGGCCGCAGCCCGGCCTCGCGGAGCGCCGCCTCGACGACCTGACGCGCGATCCGTACCGGCGAGGCGGGCTGGCCCGCGTCGAGCTCGTCGGCACTGGTCAGGATCACGTCGCCGGACAGGTCGCAGATCACGGCCTGGACGCCGGTGCTGTCGATGCCGACCCCGGCGACGTAGCCGGCATCGGCCCGGAACGCGTACCGCCGGGCCGGCCGGCCGGAGCGCCCGCTGGCCGGCTGCAACTCGGCGACGATCCCGGACCGGACCAGGTCGCCGAGTACGTCAGCCGTGGTGGACCGGGCCAGGCCGGCCACCCGGGCCACCTCGGCCAGCGTCATCTCTCCCAGGTCCCGCACGGTGCGCAGGGCCAGCTCCGTGTTGAGCCGGCGCAGCAGGGCCGGGTCGGAACCCGACGAGGCCGAAGCGACCATGACGGCACCTCCTGATCTTCACCCGAACTCTAGCCGGGCTACTTTCATCGAGTGCCGATAATAACCCGCAATGTCCGAAACTCGTTCGTCACAAAGGTTCTCACGATCGCCATCTCGATCGCCATTGACCTTACGACGGAACCCGTCGTAATCTGATCAGCATCGGCGGAGCAGGTCACCGGAGATCCGTCGCCGATCCGATCCCGAGGAGTCTTCATGATCATCGACCCGGGACCAGCGCACCGCGCGTCCGCCGTCGATCTCCCGAGCCTCAGTCGCCGCCGCTTCCTCCACGGTGCCACCGGCGCCGCTGCCGGCGTCACCGCCGCGTCGGTGCTCGGACTGCCGGCCCTTGCCCACGCCGACGAGGCCGAGTTCGCCCGGCTCCGGGCCTGGTGGGTGGACTTCCTCACCGGCGGCCCGCAGGACCTGGCCGACCCGGCCGTGGCCGCGGTGATCAAGGACCGCGACGACGCGGCCGATCAACTGCTCGCCCTGGTCGACCCGGACCCGAACCGGACCTCGGTGTTCACCGACCTGCCGTATGACCCGGACGATCCGGAGAGTTCCCGGCGCACCGCGACGAGCGGCAGCCGGCTCCGCGAACTGGGCACGACCTGGGCCACCGCGGGATCCCGCCATCACGGCTCCGAGCCGGTACTGGAAACGATCAAGGCCGGCGCCCACACGATCCTCAGCCACAACTACCGCGACGGCCTGGCGGAGAACGGCAACTGGTTCAACTACGAGATCGCCCTGCCGCAATACCTGGGCGGCGTCTTCGCGATCTTGGGCGACGCGGCCGACCCGGATGATCTTGCAGCGTATGCGGCGGCGATCGACTTCTACGTCCCGGACCCGCGCTACAACTATCCACCGAACGATCCGCGGCACAAGCTGTCCACCGGCGCCAACCGCGTCGATCTCTGTGAGGGCGTGATCGTCCGCGGCTTCAACGCCCGGTCGGCCGCGAAGATCACCGACGCCGCGGCCGCGCTGCAGGACGTCATGGTGTATTCGACCAAGGGCGACG
Organism: Microlunatus parietis; assembly: GCF_013407955.1. Classification (GTDB taxonomy): domain Bacteria; phylum Actinomycetota; class Actinomycetes; order Propionibacteriales; family Propionibacteriaceae; genus Microlunatus; species Microlunatus parietis. The sequence goes on from NZ_JACCBU010000001.1 coordinate 1,258,555, forward strand.
GGTTCTATCGCGACGGCGGCTTCATCCAGCACGTCAGCCAGCCGTACACCGGGACTTACGGTTCCGGGCTGCTGCGGGACCTCAGCGTCCTGCTGGCCCTGCTCGCCGGATCGGCCTGGGAGGTCACCGGGCCGGGTGTCGAGTTGATCTTCGACACGGTCGAGAACTGCTACGCGCCCGTGGTGTACGACAACCAGGCGTTCTCCCACATCTGCGGCCGCGCGACGTCCCGCCGGAACAGGGTCGAGCACGGCCCGGGCCTGGACATCGCCGAGGGCATCCTGACCCTGGCCGACGCCGTGCCGGCCGACCGGGCCCGGGCCTGGCGGGAACGCTGCCTGGGCTGGTTCCGGCGGGCGACGTTCGCCGATCCGCTGGCCACGTCGAACCTGCGCCGGCTGGCCCTGTTCCGCTCCGTTCTCGACGATCCCGCGCTGACCCCGGCGCCGGAGCCGGTCGAGCACCGGATCATCCCGAGCATGGCGCGGGCGATCCACCGCAGCACCGACTGGGCGTTCACGATCGCGATGTGCCGGACCGGGGTCGCCGCCTACGAGGCGATGTCGACCGGCGAGAACCGCCGCGGCTGGTACCAGGGCCGGGGCATGAACTACCTCTACCTGCCCGGCGACAACGCGCAGTTCTCGGACGCGTTCTGGCCGACCGTCGACCCGATGCGGCTGCCCGGCGTCACGGTCGAGCGGCGGCCGCTGCCGGAGATGTGGGAGCGCGGCACGACGGCCAGCTTTGCCGGCGGCGCGAGTGCCGACGGGTTCCGGGCCGTGATCGGCCAGAAGATCGTCGGCCCCGGCGAGGGCTCGGCGATGAGGGGCAACAAGTCCTGGTTCTGCCTGGACGACGCGGTGGTCGCGCTGGGCTCCGGGATCGTCGGCGACGGCTCGTACCCGATCGAGACGATCATGGAGAACCGCAACCTGTTCGAGTCCGGGACGAACCCGTTGATCATCGATGGCGTACGGCAGCCGTCGGACCAGGGCTGGACGGCGCGGGTCGGCCGGCCGGGCTGGGTCCACCTGGCTGGGGTCGGCGGCTACGTCCTGCTCGACTCCCTGGCCGGCCAGGAGCCGGAGTTGGTCGCCCTGCGCGAGGAACGCACCGGCACCTGGCTGGACATCAACACCTACTGGAGCGGGCACGACGACACGCCCTACACCCGGCGCTACCTGACGCTCTATCTCGATCATGGTCCCGACCCGGACCAGGGCAGCTATGCCTACCTGCTCCTGCCCGGTGCCGGCGCCGCCAAGACCGAGCGGCGGCACCGCGACCCGGAGGTCCGGCTGTTGGCCCAGAGCACGTACACACATGCGCTGTATGCACCTCGCTTCGGCTTCACCGGCGTCAACTTCTTCGGCATCCCGGATCCCGCCGAGCACGTCGAACTCGCCGGCGAGCTCGAGGGTGCCGTGCTGACCGCCTCGAAGCTCTGCACCGTCGCAATCACGGCCCGCGGCCGCAGCGTACGGATCGGGGTCGCCAACCCGGCCCACAACATCGACGCGTTCACCGTCCAGCTGGCCGGGCTCGGGCTCCGGCCGGAGTCCGCCGACCCGAGCGTCGAAGTCACCCGGAGCGGCTCGACGATCACGCTGGCGATCGACGCCAGTGATCGCGACGGCCGTACCCATCACGCGAAGTTGATCAAGGAAGGCTGATGATCATGACCGACCGGAGACTGCACCGCCGGCAATTGTTGGGCGGTGCCGCGGCCGGGGCCGTCGCCCTCGGCGGCACGGGCCTGCTCGGTGGCTGCGCCGACAGCGGCGGCAGCACGGGAAGCCAGCAGTCGCGGACCAAGATCACGTTGCCGGACTACCTTCCCTTCACCGGGGTGCAGGCCGATCTGCCCGCGACGGCAGCAGGAGTCCAGCCGGCCTTCTACCGCTACCCGGCCACACCGAAGCCGTTCACCGACAGCGGGTCGACGCCGATCACCAGCGGCCAGGCGGTCTCGGGCGCGGCGATCATGAACACCGTGGTCCGGGAGCGGTCGGCGAACCGCTACTGGCAGGAACTGGAGCGCCGGCTCGGCGCGGAACTGACCGTCCTCGGCGCACCGACCGCGCAGTTCCCGGCGAAGCTGGCCACGATCCTGGCCGGCGGCGACATCCCCGACATCGTCCAGCTGTACCAGACGACCCAGCTGCCCGGCCTGCTCAAGGCGAAGTTCGCCGACCTCACCGAGCACCTCAGCGGTGCCGCGATCAAGGACTACCCGGCGCTGGCGAACATCCCGACCCTGAGCTGGCCGGCCGGCGTCTACAACAACGGGATCTACGGCATCCCGCAGCACCGCACGCCGCAGGTGATCTCCCTGATCGTCCGCGACGACATCGCCAAGCAGCTCGGTGTCGGGATCGAGCCGTCCAGCGGCGAGGAGTTGCGCGAGCTGTTCCGGCAGCTGTCCGATCCGAGGAACAACCACTGGGCCGAACGGTCGCCGCGCAACATGATGCAGTACGTCGGCCAGATGGTCGGCGCCCCGAACACCTGGCGGGTCGAGGGCGGCACCTTCACCCGGGACTACGCGACCGACGAGTACCGCAAGGCGCTCGACATCGTCGGCCAGATGTGGAAGGAGGGCGTCTTCCATCCCGACTCGTTCAACTCGGTCAGTGCGCAGATCACAGCCTGGATCGCCGCCGGCACGGTCCGGATGGTCAGCGGTCCCGGCGCGTTCTTCCCCAGCGCCAAAGCGGTCAAGGAACAGAACCCGGAGCACACCGTGGCCGTGGTGCGGCCGCCGAAGTGGGACGGCGGCGGCTGGGCCCCGCAGTATCTCGGCCCGGCGATCCTGTGCGTCACCGCGCTGAAGCAGGCCGAACCGGACCGGATCACCGAACTGCTCCGGATGCTGAACTATCTGGCCGCGCCGTTCGGCACCGCCGAGGAGTTGTTCCTCTCCAGCGGGATCGAGGGCGTACACCACACGCGCGAGAACGGCGTCCCGGTCCCGATCGAGGACGGCGGCGGGGAGATCTTCAACGTCGGCTACCTGATGTCACCGCCGCGGGTGCACTACGTGGCGGGGTTCCCCGACGTGGCCGAACAGGAATACCGGGCCGAGGAGTCGGCGGTCAGCGACGGCGTGCCCTGGCCGACCGCCGGCCTGTACTCGCAGACTGACGAGACCAAGGGCGTCACGCTCGGCAAGACGATGTCGAGCCTGCAGGACGAGGTGATCCGCGGCCAGCGCACCCTGCAGGACTGGGACGAGGCCGTCGCCGCCTGGAAGCGGGACGGCGGCGATCAGATCGCCGCCGAGTACGCGGAGTCGCTGCAGCAGACCGGCAGTTCATGATCATCATCGTCGCCGGCTGACCGACATCCCGAGAGCCCGGGCCCGCCCGGGCCCGTGAGATGTGCCCTACTGCGAGAGGACGAACGATGTCGGAGACGATGCCAGGCCCTCGGCGGACACGACGCGACCTGCTCCGGACCGGTGCGGTGCTGGCGGCCGGAACCGCCGGCTGGTCCGCCATGGCCGGGACCGCCCACGCCCTGACCGGCCACAGCGTGCTGGACAGCGCGGACTGCAAGTTCCACTACGAGCCGACCGGGAACCCGGTCACGCTCCGGTTCAACGACACCTTCTACAACCAGCTCTGCGTCTGGAAGCGCTGGACCTCCTACAACGTGCCGGACACCTGGGGATCGCCGGTCGAGGCGTACTCCTACGGCGCGTACGTCAACAAGCCCGGCATGCACGGCGAGGGCCGCGCCTTCGACCTGGCCCGCTACAACTTCCGGAACTCCAGCGGCGGCGTCAACCACCTGTCCTGCCGCTACGACCAATGGCGCGGTACGGCGAACGAGAGCTATCTCCGGCCCCGCTACTGGGGCCTGGCCTGCAGCCTGGCCCGCTACTTCCAGCACGTGATCACGTACTACGACAACTCCGACCACCACAACCACATCCACGCCGACAACGCGATCTACGGCTCGCCGACCAACGCCACCTACAAGACGAGCTCGATCAGCCAGACCTACATCGTGCAGGCCGCCTGCCGGTTCGTCTGGGGCCTCGGCACGGCCGTCGACGGCGACTGGGGTCCGGAGACCAGTGGCGACTCGACTGCGGTGCTGCGCCGGATCGGCCGAAGCTCCGGCACCGTCGCCAGCAGCGGCGCCAACTGGACCGCCTTCTGCGCGGCCACCTTCCGGAAGGCGATGAAGACCGAGGACTACTGATTCATCTCCCGGGACGGACCCGGTGAGTCTCGGCTCACCGGGTCCGCTTTCGCCTGCCCACAACAGATCCGGTTGATCATCAACTGCCGTCGATCAGTCACCAGCCGCTCGCCTGAAGATCAACTTCGAGGCATCTGGAGATCGCACGCTGACCACGTTCGCACTCTTCTCACCTGGAGGACACGACGTGGTTCAACCAGCTCGCTCCGGCATCCGCCGGCGGATCTTCGTACTCGGCGGCCTGGCCACCGCCTCGGCCTCGACCCTGCCCGGCATCGCGGGCGCCGCACCGACCGGCGCGCTCCGGCAGGATCCCTTCACCCTCGGTGTGGCGTCCGGCGACCCGACCCACGACGGCGTCGTCCTGTGGACCAGGCTGGCCCCGGAACCGCTGGCCGAGGACGGTCGCGGCGGCATGCCCGACCGCACCGTACGGGTGCAGTGGGAACTCGCCGACGACGCCCGCTTCAGCCGGGTGGTCCGGCGCGGCACTGCACTCGCCCACCCCGAGGCCGCCCACTCCGTCCACGTCGAACTGGACGGCCTGCGTCCCGACCGGGAGCTCTACTACCGGTTCCGCGCCGAGCGCCACCTCTCGCCGGTCGGCCGGACCCGGACCGCCCCGGACCCGCAGACGCTACGGACCGAACTCCGGCTGGGGTTCGCCTCCTGCGCCCAGTACGAGCACGGCTGGTTCACCGCCTACCGGCGGCTCGCCGAAGATCATCCGGACTTGATCATGCATCTCGGCGACTACCAGTACGAGCACCGCAAGGACGACTACACGATTCCCGGCGGCAACATCCGTGATCATGACGGGCCGGAGACAGTGACCCTGGCCAACTACCGGCAGCGCTACGCCCAGTACAAGACCGATCCTGATCTTCAGGCAGCCCACGCGGCAGCGCCGTGGCTGGTGGTCTGGGATGATCATGAGGTCGACAACAACTGGGCCGGCGACGTCCCGGAGAATGCCCAGCCGACGTTCCTCGAGCGGCGGACGGCGGCGTTCCGGGCGTACTACGAGAACATGCCGCTGCGCAGCACGTCGGTGCCGCAGGGTCTCGGGATGCAGCTCTACCGCCGGCTCCGCTGGGGCCGGCTGGCGAACCTCCATATGCTCGACACCCGGCAGTATCGCGACGACCAGGCCTGCGGCGACGGCTGGCGGGCCTGTCCGGCGGCGGAGCAGCCGGAGCGCTCGATCCTGGGCCGGCAGCAGGAGGAGTGGCTGATCGACGGCTTCCACCGCTCGGAGGCACGCTGGGACCTGTTGGGCCAGCAGGTGTTCTTCGCCCAGCAGGACCGCGACAACGGCCCGGGCAAGATCACCGCGCAGGACGCCTGGGACGGCTATGTCGCGTCCCGGCGCCGGATCACCGAGGGCTGGGTCGATGCCGGCGTACGGAATCCCGTCGTCCTGACCGGAGACGTGCACCGTGCCTGGGCGTGCGATCTGAAGCTCGACTACGACGACCCGACCACGCCGTCGGTCGGCTCCGAACTGGTCTGCACCTCGATCACGGCGACCGGCGACGGCCGCGACACCGACCCCGATGATCAGACGATCCTGCACAACAACCCGCACATCCGGTTCTACAACAATCTCCGCGGTTACGTGATGACGACGATCACGCCGGACCGGCTGGACGCCGACTTCCGCGTCCTGCCGCGGGTTTCCCGACCGGACGAGCCGATCGACACCCGCGCCTCGTTCGCGATCGAGGATCGCTCCCCCGGCCTGCACGAGACCTACGACCGGGGCCTGCCCGGCTGAGTCTCCGGTGCCGCGCGTCCCGTGATCATCCGGTCGGCCGGGCCTGGCAGGCGCCGCGCCAGAATCGATCCGAGCCGGCCACGCAACTCCTGGCAAGATCTTGGGGACGTCGTCCCAGTGCTTCCCCAGCGGCATCCGACACCCTTCCGGACAGGAGGATTCCGGACACCTGGAGGGACGATGAACCGCTGGCGATTCTTCGCGATCGGGCTGTGCGCCGTGTTGATCATGGACCCGGCGGCGCCGGCCGCGGCCGCGGAACGACGGCACCGATCCGCCGAGGTGATCACGACCTGGAACGCGATCGCCGCCCGGACGATCAGCGCTTCGGGCCTGCCGGTGCAGGTGACCAGCCTGTACTTCGCGTTCGTTAATCTCGCGACGTACGAGGCCGTCGTCACGATCGACGGCGGCTACCAGCCGAACTACGCGCTGCCCCGGCCGGATCCGAGAGCCTCGGCCGAGGTCGCCGCGGCGACCGCCGCTCACGACACCTTGGCGCACTACTTCCCCTCGGCCCGGCCGGCGCTCGACGCCGACTACCAGGCCTGGCTCGAGGGTCAGCCCGGCGGAGTCGCCCGGCAGGAGGGCCGGCGGGTGGGCGCCGAGGCGGCCCAAGCCGTGATCACCGACCGCTCCGACGACGGTCGCGACGCTCCGATCACCCTCGATCCCGGGCCGCACGCGCCCGGCCGTTGGCGTCCGACCCCACCCGCCCGGTTGCCGATGTCCTCACCCTGGTTGGGATTCGTCGATCCGCTGACCCTCTCCTCGCCTCGCCAGTTCCGACTGATGGGGCCGGACTCGCTGCGGAGCAAGGCCTACGCGGATGATCGTGCCGAGGTCGCGGCATACGGTCGCCGGACCGGCTCGGCCCGCACCGCGGAGCAGACCGAGACGGCGCTGTTCTGGAGTGTCAGCCCGGTGCTGCAGTTCCAGGCGGCGCTGCGCGACCTGGTGCAGCGCCGAGGGCTCGACCGGGCCGAGGCCGCCCGGCTCTTCGCCGCCGTCAGCACGGCCAACGCGGACGCGCTGATCGCCTGCTGGCGGGCCAAGTTCGACGACCCGTTCTGGCGGCCGATCACGGCGATCCGGGAGGCCGGCCCGGACGCCGACCCGAGTTGGACGCCCTTGACCGACACGCCGCCCTACCCGGAGTACGCGAGCGGCCACGCCTGTGTCAGCGGCTCGACCACGGAGGTCCTCGGCCGGCTGCTCGGCCATCGGTCGATCGACCTGAACGTGTCGTCCACCGGGTCCGACCCGTCGGCCCCGGTGACGAGGCACTACGACAGCGCCAGGGCGCTGGACGCGGAGACCATGAACGCCCGGATCTGGCTCGGCATCCACTTCCGCCGCGCGATGGTCGACGGCAACCAGCTCGGCCACCGGGTGGCGCGCTGGACCCTGCAGCACCGGTTCCGGCCCACCTGGTGCTAGGAGGGTGATGTCGAAGTGCCGAACCCCCTTCGACAGGCTCAGCCCGAATCCACCGACCCCCAACCGAAGCGGCTGGGCCGGGCCGGGGTGTCGCGATTTCTCTTCGCATCGGAGGGTGCAACGTTGTACCGGGCGGTTGCGGTCGATGCCAAGAGAAATCGCGACATCTCACCCTGGGTTGGTGGATCCGGGCTCAGGGAACGTGTGCGATACGAGGTCAGGCGACTCGCTCGATGTCGGGAGCCCCGCGCTCCAGCCGGCCGAGGCTGCGCGTGGCTGCCGGGTCGGCACCGGCGAAGTCGATCACCAGCCGCACCAGGGTCTCGGGTTCGCCGTGCCACGGCAGGTGGTCGAGGCCGTCGAGGGCGACGAAGGCCGCGCCCGGGATCCGGGCGGCCAGGTCCTGGCCGAGCGGGAACGGGACGGTCCGATCGGCTCGGCGGTGCAGGACCAGGGTCGGGGTCCGGATCCGGCCGAGCCGGGCCGACACGTCGGCGGCGAATGCGGCCTCGAGCGCCTGTGCCGCCCCGTACTGCCCGGCGACCGCGCGCTGGAGCCGGGCGAACCCGTCCCGCTCGGCCACCGTACCGCCGGGCAGCAGGAGACCCGCGAGCACCTGCGACCCGAGTCCGCGATGGGCCGCGACGATCCGGACCAGCGCCTCCCGGGTCGCCGCCGGTGCCAGATCGAGGCCGCGCGCGTACCCGCCGTACAGCACCAGCCGTTCGACCCGCTCGGGCCACCGAGCGGCGTAGCCTGCCGCGATGCCGCTCCCGCTGGAACAGCCGAACAGGCCGACCGGTGCGGCGGAGTCGCCGACGAGCGTCGCGGTGGCCGCGTCGATGACGGCCTCGAGCACCGCCGTCTCCTCGTCGAGCGAGGGCCGAGTTCCCGTCGCCGGACCGGACAGCCCGGTGCCCGGCCGGTCGTAGCGGATCACCGTGTGCTGCCGGGCCAACCGGCCGACGAACCGCTGGAAGGCCGGGTTGCGCCAGTCCAGTTCGAGGTGACCGAAGCTCCAGTTCGCCACGACGAGCGGCGGCCCCGAGCCGACGGCCGACCACGCGATCGACCGCCCGCCGGCCGACGTACGGCGCACCACCTGTTCCGCGGACGGAGCCGGATCCGCGTGCGACCAGGCCGGCCGCGCGGCGGCGAGCTCGATCGTCGTCGGTTGGCCCGGCTCGTCGGTGGCCAGGATCCGCTGGTGCAGAGCCTGGACGGTGGCCGACGGTTCCACGCCGAGTTCGTCGACCAAGGTGGTGCGGAGTTCGCGGTACGCAGCGAGCGCCTCACCGCGCCGGCCGCAACCGGCCAGGGCCGCCATCAGCAGCGTCCGCAGCTGTTCCCGGAGCGGATGGATCCGGACCACGGCCTGCAGTTCGGGTACGACCTCGGCGTGCCGGCCGAGCTCCAGCTCGACGCCGGCGCACTCCTCCAGGACGGCGAGCCGCCGCTCCTCCAGCCGGGTGAGTTCCGGTTCGCAGCCGTCGAGCACGATCCCGTCCAGCACGGCGCCGCGCCAGAGTCGCAGGGCCCGCCGCAGCAGCGCGGCGCGGTGCTCGAGGCCGGCTCGGGTCCGGTCCTCGGCCGCGTCGCGGGCGGCGTCGACCAGGGCGTCGAAGCGATCCAGGTCGAGGTCTCCGGGGTCGAGCTCGAGGGCGTACCCGGGGCCTCGGCGCACGATGAACTGCCGGTCCGTGCGCTCGTCCGCCAGATCACGGCGCAGGTGCGCGACGCAGCCCTGCAGCAGGCTCCGCGCGCTGGCCGGCGGCCGGTCGCCCCACAGGTGGCCGATCAGCCGGTCCGCCGGCACCATGTTGTTGGCGTTCAGCAGCAGGATGCCGAGCAGCGCCTGCTGTTGCGGGCCGCCGACCGAAACCGGACGTCCGTCCCGCACGATCTCCAGCGCACCCAGGATGCCGAACCACATACGAATCCCCCAGTCGTCGAAAGGTGTCCCCAGTGTCGGGCCGGCCGGGCAGGCGATCCCTGAGCAAGCGCTACTCAGATCTCGGCGGATCGCTGCCCAAATCCCACCGGTCCGGGCTGGTCGGCCGCGGTCGCGCCGGGCCGAACTCACCGGTGAGAACTGAGTAGGTGGGCCGTCACACCCGGGTAGCGATTGCTCACGACCGCCCGGGCCGCGGGTCCTTACAACTGGGGAGACGAACTCACCACTCCCCAAGGGGGTCAGGATCATGGCTTTGAACGAAGAACGGCTCTTCGCCTTCCTCCAGCGCTGCGTCGACGACGCCGCCGCGACGATCGCGGCCGGCACCATCGTCGTCGGTGCCCGGCTCGGGCTCTACCGGGCTCTGGCCGCGCGGCCGTCGGCGTCGCCGGAGGAGCTCGCGGCGGCGACCGAGACCGCGCCGCGGTACGTCGAGGAATGGCTGCGCGGCCAGGCCGCCGGCGGCTACGTCGACTACGACCCCGAGACCGGCCGCTACTCGATGACCGAGGAGCAGGCGTTCGCGCTGACGAACCCGGAGGGCCCGGTCTATCTGCCGGGAACCTTCCAGCTCGCGCTCGGCGCCCTGCGGGCCGAGCCTCGGATCACCGAGCTGTTCCGGACCGGCGGCGGGATGCCCTGGCACGAGCACGATCCCGAGGTGTTCACGGGGTGCGAGTTCTCGTTCCGGCCCGGCTACGCCCAGAACCTCGTGACCGAATGGATGCCTCAACTCACGAACGCCGAGGCGAAGCTCCGGGCCGGGGCCTGGGTCGCCGACGTCGGCTGCGGTCACGGCGCGTCCACCGTGCTGATGGCGCAGGCCTACCCCGAGTCGACCTTCGTCGGGTTCGACAGCCACACCGGCTCGATCGAGGTGGCCCGCAAGCGGGCGGCGGAGGCGGGCGTCGCCGACCGGGTGACCTTCGAGACCGGGACCGCCCAGGACTTCCCCGGCGGCACGTACGATCTCGTGACGACGTTCGACTGCCTGCACGATCTCGGCGACCCGCTGCAGGCCGCCCGGCGGATCCGGGCGTCCCTCACCACGGACGGCACCTGGATGATCGTCGAGCCCGTCGCCGGCGACTCGGTCGCCGACAATCTCAACCCGATCGGCCGCCTCTATTACTCGTTCTCGACGTTTCTCTGCGTACCGAACGCCCTGGCCCAGGAAGGCGGCTACGCCCTGGGCGCCCAAGCCGGCGAACGCCCGCTGCGCCAACTGGCCCAGGACGCCGGCTTCAACGCGTTCCGGAAAGCCGCCGAGTCCCCGTTCAACAGCGTGTACGAAGCCCGCCCGTAAGCGACGCGCAGCAACGGTCAGTCGACGTCGCCGAGAAGATCCCAAAGGTTGCCCCACGGATCGCGGAAGACCGCGACCCGTCCGTAAGCCTCGCGACGGGGCGGCCGCACCAGGTCGCACCCGGCCCGCTCGATCCGCCGCAACGTGCCGTCGAAGTCCTGGACGCGAAGAAACAGACCGACCCGCCCCGCGAACTGATGCCCGACGGCGGCGGCCTGCTCCGGACCGTCCGCACGAGCGAGTACCAGCCCCGGCCCGCCGTCCGGTGGCCGTACGACAACCCAACGCTTGGCCCGCCCGTCGGTCGTCGTGGCCGGCGCATCTTCGACCAGATCGAAGCCCAGGACCCCGGTGAAGAACGCGATGGCCACGTCGTAGTCGTCAACGATGAGCGAGAACAACTCCAGAGTCACGCCGCAACCCTAGGAGTCGCAGACCAGCGATCCGGCACAACGCAACTACCGAGGATGGGGGTCCGGCACCGAACGCAACCACACCGATGGGGGTCCGGGGACCTCCCCGGGCGGGGCCTGGGGGTTGCACCCCCAGAAAACAAACGAGCGAGATGCGTCCGCGCTGTTCGCGGACACACCTCGCCCTCTCGATCGGGTGGAGGTGGCGGGAATCGAACCCGCGTCCTCGAGCGACGAACCAGGTCTTCTCCGGGCGCAGCTGGCTCAGCGTTCTGCTCGGCTCCTGCACTCGCGCCAGCACGTTGCAGACAAGCCCAGTCTCAGTTGATGTCCCCGTACGGCCCTAAGACACAGCCGGTACAGGTGAGCCTCCTGAATGAGGCCAGGGTCCGGGACGGAGGCACGCCCGGTCTGACCCTTCGATCACTGCTCAGGCAGCGAGAGCGAAGTCAGTGCGCTTAGAATCGGCACTTATTGGTTTCCAAGGAGTCGTTTACGAGATGACCTTGGATCCTCGGCCCGCTTCTCCTGGAACTATCGTCCCAAGTCGAAACCGATCACCCCCTGTTGAGTTGTGCCTGCCTACTGTAGCTCAGTGGCCAACAGCCTGCATTACCTATTCCAACAAGCCGAAAGGCCGGCATGTTCCGCGCATGCCGACCTTTCTTGCTGAGCGAGCCGTGCGGCTCAGCGCTCCTTGAGCGCCTCGAGCTTGACCACCGACTTGACCGGGTTCCGCCAGTCCTCGCCCTGCAGCGCCTTGGCGCCGCCGACGATGGTCAGGACCAGCCAGCCGACGCCCATCAGCGGGAAGATCCAGTCGAAGATGTCGAACGGGACGAAGGTGCTGAGGATGCCCGCGACGATGAACGAGACCGTCGAGATCAGCTGGAAGTTGAACGCCTTGGCTGCTTCCTTCCGCGGATAGCTGCCCTCCCGGGACAGCGCGAAGAACAGCAGCGGGCCGAAGATCCAGAGGAAGAACACCGAGAAGTGCGCCAGACCGGCGACACCGCGGCCCGCCTGCTGCTTGGTCTCCGGCCGGATCATCGGCTGGTAGGCGGGATGGACGCCGAGCGCCTTGGACGTGCTGGGCACGTGGACGAGACCGAAGAAGGCCTCGTTGAGCTCGCGGCGGTTGGACGCCCCGATCACCTGGCCGATGCGACGGTCGAACTCCTGCTCGCTGATCCGTCCCTCGGCGTACGCCTCCTGCAGCCACTGTTCGGCGCGGTCCCGCTGCTCGTCGGTGACCGGCATCTTGAGGCTGGGGTGTTCGAATGCGGAAGTCATGGGGATAAGCCTGGTCGACTCGGGCCCACGGGACCATCGGGCACTCCCCTGACTGGTCCCGTGGTCCTCCGCGCGGGTACGAGGACGTACCCATAGGGTTTGCCCATGACCGAGAAACCCGAGATCGAATTTCCCGACGGACCGCCGCCGGCGGACCTGGAGATCACCGACATCACCGTCGGCGACGGTGCGGAGGCCGCGCCCGGCACCCAGGTGAGCGTGCACTACGTCGGCGTCGCCCATTCCTCCGGTGAGGAGTTCGACGCCAGCTACAACCGCGGTGCGCCGCTCGACTTCCCGCTCGGCGCCGGCCGCGTCATCCAGGGCTGGGACCAGGGCGTCGCCGGGATGAAGGTGGGTGGCCGGCGCAAGCTGGTCATCCCGCCGCATCTGGCGTACGGCGATCGCGGCGCCGGTTCCGCCATCGCCCCGGGCGAGACGTTGATCTTCGTGGTCGACCTGCTCGCCGTTCGCTGACCGACCCCGCCCGCCCTCCAGCCGCGACCGTTGCACGCGTCCGCGACCGATGCAACGGTCGCGGCGGCGAGGAACGGTCGCGGCTGCGGATCAGGGCGAATCCCGTTCACCAGCTGCCGCCGCCTCCGCCGCCACCACCGCCGCCGGAGAACCCGCCACCGCCGGAGAACGAGCTCCCGCCGCCGAAGCCGGTGCCACTGAAGCCGCTGCCGCCGCCGCTGGAGGGGACCGGGGTCGAGGCGCTGATCAAGGTGCCGGTGATGAAGCCGGTGTTGAAGCTGGACAGGCTGTGATAGCTGCCCGAGTACCAGTACGGCATCGTGTCGGGGATCCGGCCGAGCTGGACCATCCGGGCGCAGACCTCGGCCCACCGGTCGGCCAGGTTGAACGTGATCGCCCAGGGTAGGTAGCGGGAGAAGATGTCCTCGCCCTCCTCGAACCGCAACTGCTCGGCCTCGGCCGTCTCCAGGTAAGTCTTGAAGCCCTCGACCTGGTCGCAGACGGCCCGCCCGTCAGGGGTACGGCGACCGCGCCGCAGCTTGCTGCGCAGCACGATCAGCGTGATCACCAGCGGGGCCAGCGGGATGGCGATCCAGAACAGCGGGATGCCGACCGCGAACGCGCCGAAGGCGCCGATGACCACGGCACCGAAACCGACGCCGCCGGAGGTGCTCGCCGACGGCACCTTGAGGAACCAGCCGCGCTGGGTGACCTGGTTGCGGACCGCGGTCTGCATCGCGGTGTGCGCCTCGACCATCGTGCCCTGCGTGGACAGGTCCTTCATCGCGCCCGGTGGTTGACCGTCGAACAGCTTGCTCAGCAGGGTCATCTCGTGCGGCGCTGCGGCCCGGTTCGGGTCGACCAGGGTGACCCGGAAGTCTTCCGGGCCGTCGCTCTGCACGGTCAGCGCACCGCGGACTGCCAGGTCGATGATCGTCGCGGCGGTCTCCCGGGTGTCGACCTGCCCGTCGATCAACAGGCCCGCCTCGGCCACCGGGATCTTCGGCGGCGAGAACGCCACCGGGATCTCCATCTTCGGGTCGTGCTGGACCACCGGTGCGGTCTGGCCGGCCAGCGGCACGGTGCCCGGCGCCAGGCCGCCGTAGCGCTGGTCCTGCCCGTTCTTGCGCCACCACAGGTAGCCGATGATCGGCGGCGCGATCATCACCACGGCTCCGAGCAGACCGAGCAAGCCGAACATGATCATCTCGCCGGTGGTCAGCTTCGACGCGTCGGGTTCGAGGTGCGGCTGATTGTCGGTGATCAGTCCGGGCTTGATCATGACGGCGATGGTCAAGCCGTCACCTGAGTAGAGCTTGGCCTGGGCGAAACTCGCGGTCGAGGCGGTCTTCTTGGACTGCTGGTCGCACTCCTCCTTGCTGGTCGGCGGGCCGACGTAGCAGTTGGTGTCCTGGGCGCCGCCGGGCACGGTTGCGGTGATCGTGATGTCGTTGATGGTCGCCGACCAGCCGGTGCCGATGGCATCCCAATACAGCTCGTCGTAGCTGCCGCTGGTCCGCATCGCTCCGCGGATCTCGTACGTGATCACGTACGTCTCGGAGCGGTCCACCGTCTCGTCGGGGTCACCGATCCGGACCCGGGTCTCCACGGTCCGGCCGCTGTCCTCCTCGCTGGTCGACTCGCTGTACTGGGTCGCGGCGCCGGTCGGGCTCTCCACGGAGATGATCTTGAGGTCGTAGACGGCGTCGTTCTCGTCGTCGTACTTCTCCCGGGTGACGAACCGGCGGTCGATGCCGTGCCGCCCCGAGCTGCCGAACTCGTAGTCGATGGTCTCGGTGACGTGCAGGACGCCGGCCTCGTCGACCTTGTAGTCGATCTGGTACGCACTGATCTCGTCGCTCGCGGCCCAGGCCCGCCCGGCCGTGGCCAGCGCCAGCCCGGCCACCAAGATCAGCGCCGCGAGGATCAAGATCAATGATCTTGGGACCGGTGTGACGACCTCGGCCCGGACCCTGGTCCTGCTCGCGACCCGCCGCATCGACTCATTCACCCCTGTTCCGGGCCGCGAGGGCCCGTTCGGCTTCCCGCCGCGACTCCCGTTCGGCGATCGAGTGACGTTTGTCGTACTCGCGCTTACCGGTCGCGACCGCGATCTCCACCTTGGCATAGCCGGAGACGAAGTAGATGGACAACGGGACCAGTGTTGTCCCGCTGGAGGTCAGGTCCCGCTCGATCCGGCTGATCTCGCGCCGGTTCAGCAGCAGCTTGCGGGTCCGGCGGGCGGCGTGGTTGGTCCAGGTGCCGTGGCTGTATTCCGGGATGTGCGCGGCGCGCAGCCACACCTCGCCGTCGTCGACGGTCGCGAACGCGTCGGCCAGCGAGGCGCGGCCTTCGCGAAGCGCCTTGACCTCGGTCCCGGTGAGCACCAGGCCCGCCTCGTAGGTGTCGCCGATGGCGTAGTCGTGGCGCGCCTTGCGGTTCTGCGCCACCATGGTCCGGCCGGACGAGTCCTTGCCCGCCTTGCCGTTCTTCGTCGTCTTCTTCGCCATCATCCGTTCCTTGCCGTGGTACGTCAGTCTGCAAGAGTATCCGGCGGGCGGTCGGGGCTGTCGAAGCGTTTCCAGGTCAGCGCAGGGCGCCGACCGTGCGCGGGTCGACCGGTCGGCCGGTGTGGCTCGACTCGATCGCGGCGAAGCAGAGCCGGAGCCCGGGCAGAGAGGTCCCAGCGGCGTTCGAGGGGATCTCGCCGTCGTGCACGGCGGCGAGCAGCTCGGCCATCGTGCCGTGCATCCCGTGACTCCACCAGGTGCCGTCGAGGTCGACGTCCGTCGCTCCCTCGGCGGTGGTCACCATGGCCGACGTCCCGCCGAGCGACTGTCCCTGATGGGTGATCACGCCGGCCTCGCCCTCGATCCGGTACCGGCCGGTCTCGGCGAAGTGGCTGGCGCCGCGGAACAACAGCGTCGCCTGGCCTTGATCGAATTCGATCAACACCGAGGCGACGGTCGGTACGTCGATCACCTGTCCGGCCACCGACCCGGTGCGGGCGATCACGGACCGCGGCTCGGCATCGGCGAACACCTGGGCGACGATGTCGAACCAGTGGATGCCGAAGTCGTACAAGATCAGATCCGGCATCCTCGAGAACACCGGGTCGTGCTGGACGCCGCGGTCGTGCGGCCAGTAGACGGCGAAGTCGGCCGAGCTGACCCGGCCGATGGTGCCCGCCCGGACGGCAGCGAGCAGGAACCCGAAGTGCGGTGCCCAGCGGCCGTTCTGGTTCACCGCGAGCAGTCGGCCGGCCTGCTCGGCGGTCTTGATCAACTCCTCGCCCTCGGCCAGGTCGCGGACGAACGGCTTCTGGCTCAGCACGTGCTTCCCCGCGGCCAGGGAACGCCGGACCAGCTCCGGGCGGACGTCGACGTGGGTCGCGATGTCGATCACCGCGATGTCGTCCCGGGCCAGCAGCTCGTCGAGATCGGTGTACACGTCGGCCTCGGGGAAGAACTCGTCCCGGCGGGCGATCGCCTTCTCCGCCTGGTGATCACAGAGGGCCAGCACCCGGTAGCCGGCCGCCCGATAGGCGGTCAGGTGCATGCCGCTGATCCCGCCGGTGCCGACGACGGCGATGCCGAGCCGCGGTCCCCGTTCCGGCTTGGGCGCGTAGTCCAACGCCGCCAGGTCCGGCCCGGTCATGGCGTGACCTGCCCGTCGGTGAGGGCGACCTCGGCCCCGGTCCGTACGCTCTCCCGGGCCGCGTCGACGATCAGCTGGCCGCCGCGGGAGATCTGCCAGGAGGTCGGACCTTCGATCGGCAGGCTCTGCTCCAGTCTGCTGATCAGGTACGCCAGCGCCGACCGGTCCTCGGGCTGCAGCACGTCGACGGCGATCGCGGTCGGGGTCGGCTCGTCGACGGTCTGGACGTGGACCTCGGCGGCGTAGTCGAGGCTCATGATCGTTCCACGGTCCCCGACGACCACGAAGCCGTGCTGGGGCTGGCCCTGGATCGTCCACGGGTCGGTGAAGGAGCCCCACTTGGTCTGGAACACGGACAGGCCGGTGGCGTAGCGGGCGATCACGACCGACTGTTCGTCGACCTCCAGTCCGGGCGGTCCCCACGCCCGGGCGGTGACCGCGGTCGGCAGCACGCCGTCGCGATACCAGGTGGCCAGCGTGGTCCCGTACCCGAGATAGTCCAGCAGCGATCCGCCGCCGGCCTCGGCCGAGTACCACCAGCTGCCGTTCTTGGCCGCGAGTTGATCAACGTCGGCCTTGCCGTGGACATGGTTCAGCGGACCCCGGTTGCCGTTGTAGTAGTGCACCTCGCGGACGTCGCCGATCAGACCCTCGTCGATCAGCCGCTTGGTGGTGCGGTGCGGCGGATACCAGGCCAGCGGCCAGTTCACCGACAGCGTCGGCACCCGCCGCTCCCCCGGTGCCTCGGCAACGGCCGTGATCATCGCGTCGGCCGCCTCGAGCGACACCGCGAACGGCTTCTCCAGCACGACGTGGATGTCCTCGCGGGCCAGGCGCTGCACCAGTGAGAGGTGATCACGGGTGGTGGAGCAGACGATCACGATGTCCGGCCGGGCCTCGGCGAGCAGCGCGTCGAGGTCGGCGTAGCGCAGGGTACGGTCGACGCCGAGATCGTCCGCGACCGGCTCGACCTTGGCCGGGTCCGGGTCCCAGACGCCGACCAGCTCGGCCCGGGGATGGGTGAGCGCGAGCGCGATCTGGTCGCCGGCGTGCATGTGATCGAAGCCGGCGACGGCGACGCGCCAGACTGGCAGCGGCATGGGAGGACTCCTTCGCTCGGGTCGCACCAGCCTAATGGCGCCTAACGATCCCTTCTAAAGGCCGATCGCCTGCCGGGCGGCGGCCAGCACCGGCTCGGTCACCGCTCGGGCCCGTTCGGCGCCGGCGGCAAAGATCGCGTCCACGTCGGCCCGGTCGAGGCTCCGGTACGCCCGCCGCAGCGGTTCCAGCTCGGCGAGCACGGCGTCGATCACGCCCTGCTTGAGCGAGCCCAGGTCCGCATGATCGTTGATCACGGTCTCGATCGTGCAGTTCCGGCAGCCGGCGGCGATCTCGATCAGGTTGGACACGCCGGGACGCCGCTCCGGGTCGTAGCTGACCTCCCGCTCGGCGTCGGTGACCGCACGTTTGATCTTGCGGGTGATCACGTCCGGCGGGTCGAGCAGGAACAGGACCCCGCTGACCGCGTCGTTGGACTTGCCCATCTTCTCGGTCGGGTGCTGCAGGTTCATCACCCGCGCGGCCACCGGCGGGTTGATCACCTTCGGCACCACGAACACCTCGCCGTAGCGCCGGTTGAACCGGATCGCCAGGTCCCGGGTGATCTCGACGTGCTGGCGTTGATCATCGCCGACCGGCACCTCGGCCGCCCGGTAGAGCAGGATGTCGGCCGCCATCAGCGCCGGGTACGTGAACAGCGAGACCCGGGTCTCGGGCCGGCCGCGGCCCTTGTCCTTGTACTGGATCATCCGGCCGAACTCGCCCATCGTGGCGGTGCACTCGAGAAGGTACTGCAGGCCCAGGTGAGCCGGCACCTCGCTCTGCCGGAACAGGCTGTTCCGGTCCGGATCGACACCGGCGGCGACCATGATCATCGCCAGCTCGTCGGTGCGGGCGCGCAGGGTGGCCGGGTCGTGCTCGACGGTCATCGCCTGCAGGTTGGAGATGCCGAAGAAGCCCTCGCCGGCGGAGTCGCGGATCGGGCGCAGGGCGCCGAGATAGTTGCCCAGCGTGAGCGCTCCGGTCGGCGTCAGCAGGCTGAGCCGGCGCGCCGGCTCCGGCGCCGGGGCAGCGATCTCGGGCTCGGTGACGGTGGTCTCGGTCATGATCGTCTTCTCGCTTCCGGTGGTGCCCGCCCGCCGGTACGTGATCATGAGAACAGCCGCCCGGGATGCGGGCGGCTGATGGATTTTCGTACGCAGGAGTCAAGGGCCGCCGCTCAGGCGGACCGCCACTGCCCTGTCATACGCATACCGCGAGGATAGCAGGATCAGCGGTAGCCACTGGCCTGGATCCGGTAGAGCTCGGCGTACTGCCCGCCGAGCGCCATCAGGTCGGCGTGGCTGCCGTGCTCGGCCAGCCGGGAGCCGTCCAGCACCAGGATCAGGTCGGCCATCCGGACCGTGCTGAACCGGTGCGAGACCAAGATCGTGATGCCCCCGTCGCTCCGGCCCGCGGCCGATTCGGCATAACGCTCAAAGAGTTCGTGTTCGGTCTCGGCGTCCAGGGCGGCGGTCGGTTCGTCGAGCACGGTCAGCAGCGGGCCGGTCCGCATGAAGCCGCGGGCCAGGGCCAGCTTCTGCCACTGCCCGAAGCTCACCTCGGCGCCGTCCGGCCAGGTCGGGCCGAGCTGGGTGTCGAGTCCGTACGGCAGCCGGTCCAGCACGTCGCCCGCCCCGGCCCGGCGGACCGCCCGGACCACGGCCGGTTCATGATCGACTTCGGGCAGGTCGCCCAGCCCGACACTGGTCCGGGCCAGGAACTCGAACCGGTAGAAGTCCTGGAAGCTGCCGGCCAGCCGTTCCCGCCAGCGGTCCGGGTCGATCCGGGCCAGGTCGGTGCCGTCGACCAGGACGCTGCCGGCGGACGGGCGGTAGAGGCCGCAGAGGAGCTTGACCAGGGTGGACTTGCCGGCGCCGTTCTCCCCGACGATCGCGATCACCGCGCCGGCCGGCAGCTGCACCGAGACGCCGTCCAGGGCCAGTCGGTCGGCCCCGGGATAGCGGAACGAGACGCCCCGCAGCTCGATGCCGGAGTCCAGTCGTTCCGGGGCCGGCAGGTCAGCGCCGGACACCTGGCTCGCCGCGTACCGCTCCAGCCAGACCAGCCGCCGGGAGCCGTCCAGCCAGGTGCCGCGGAGGAAGCCGATCTCACCGACCGTCGCGCCGATGTAGCTGGACAGCCGCGCGCCGGCGGCCATGATCAACAAGACGTCGCCCACCGGCGAGCCGCGCAGTACGACGAACACGATGGCGCCGACATAACCGATTCCGAAGACCGCCCAGGCCACGGCGTGGGCCGCCGCCGTACCCCAGCGGGCGGCGGCGACCGGCCGGAACCAGCGCTCCCATTCGCTGCGCCGGCGGGCGACCAGGTCGGGCCCGATCCCGGTCACCCGGACCTCCTTGCCGGCGGCGGCCGTGGTCGCGGTGCTGAACAGGTGCTCGGCCAGCCGGGTGTGCCGGGCCACCCGCTCCTCCACCCGGCGCTCGACGGCGGGCCGGATCGACGAACTGAACACCGGCGGCAGCCCGAACAGCAGCAACAGGAGCAGCAGCGGATGCACGGAGACGAGCAGGCCGAGGGTGACCACCAGGCGTAGGATCCAGCCGAGCGTCCCGAGCACCGACATGTACATGTGGTCGAGCACGAACACCTGGTTGCGCAGCACGGCCAGGCGGTCCAGATACTCCTGCCGCTCGTGCAGTTCGATGCCGCCGATCGACGCCTGCAGGGTCGCGACGTGCGCCTCCAGGCCGACCGTCACCTTGTCCCGGAACCGCCGGGTCAGCCGGGTGCTGAGCACCCGGAGCAGCCAGCCGGCCGCGACCGAGGCGGCCATCAGCGACACCGAGACCATGATCATCATGCCGTCGCGTGCGATGATCGCGTTGCCGAGCCACTGCAGCCAGAGCGCGAGCAGCGCGTCCGGCAGGGCCGCCAGCAGGGTGATCCCGAGCGAGACCAGCAGCAGGACGGGTTCGTGGGAGTAGCCGAGCCGGAACAGGCGCCACATCGCCGCCAGCGCGGGCGGAAGCTCGTCCGGGTCCGGGCCGTCGCCGCGGTCAGCCGAGGACATCGAACGCCACCCCCTCCTCGTCGAAGCCGGCGTCGAAGCGCCGCGCCTGCAGCTGATACATCGTGCGGTAGCGCCCGCCGAGCGTGATCAGCTCGTCGTGGCTGCCCTGCTCGATCACTCGGCCGTGCTCCAGGACGCAGATGCGGTCCGCGAGCCGTACCGTCGAGAACCGGTGCGAGATCAGGATCGTGGTCGCCGAGCGGGTCGCCGCGAGCACCCGCTCGAAGATCGCCAACTCTCCCCGGACATCCAGCTGGGCGGTCGGTTCGTCCAGCAGCACCAGCCCGGCACCGGTCCGCACCGCGTGCAGCGCCCGGGCCAGCGCGACCCGCTGCCACTGGCCGCCGGACAGGTCGGTGCCGCCCGGATAGCCCTTGGCCAGCACGGTGTCCAGCCCGGCCAGCCCGTCCGCGCCCGCCGCCGTGAGCGCGGCCCGCAGCTCGTCGTCGGTGGCCGGCCCGGCCGGCGCGACGTTCTCCCGCAGCGGCAGCTCGAACCGGACGAAGTCCTGGAACACGGCCGTGATCCGCTGCCGCCAGGCGGCCAGGTCGAGGTCGCGGAGGTCGACGCCGTCCACCTCGATGGAGCCGTCGTCGGGGTCGTACAACCGGCAGAGGAGCTTGGCCAGCGTCGTCTTGCCGGCGCCGTTCTGGCCGACGATGGCGAGCGAACCGCCGGCCGGGATGGTGAGGTCCAGCCGGTCGAAGATCAGCCGGTCGGTGCCGGGATAGCGGAACGTCACGCCGCGGAACCGGATCTCCCGCACCGGGGCGTGACCGGCAGGCACCTGCGGCGTCGCCGTCGGCCTCGCCAACGCGCCGCGGTCCCGCATCGCCCCCTCCAACCGAAGCACCGCGGCGACCGGCGCGGCGGCACCGTCGAGGGCCCAGTTGAGACCGCCGAACGCGATCAGGCTGACCCCGACCGCGCTCTGGGCGAACACCACGATCCGGTCGATCGTGAGCCCGCCGGTGACGCCGGCGAGGCCGAGCGCGCCGAACACCGCGGCGTTGCCGGCCAGCACGATCAGCAGGCAGAGCAGGACCGACTTCTCCCGCAGCCGGGTGGCCCGGTACTGCAACTCGAACAGCCGCTGCCGCCGGGCGACGAACCGCTCGACCACCCAGCCGGCCAGCCCGAACAGCCGCAGTTCCTTGGCCGGGGCCGGGTCGGTCGCCAGCCGGTACGCGTAGTCGGCGTGCCGCTGCGCCGCCCGTACCTCCGGCGTGTTCCGGTCGGACCAGACACCGCTCTCCCGGAGCAGCCAGTGGGTGGCCGCCCAGCAGGCGACGAGCACCAGCGGCGCCCACCAGGCGAACCCGACCAGGACGATCGCCGACGCCACGCCGCCGATCAGACCGAGCAGCCCGGCGGCGATGAAGTCGACGTTGAGGAACATCGGCGGCCCGGTCATCCCGCGGTCGAACTCGCGGGCCACGGTCAGGTCCTCAGCGAGCGCCGGGTCCTCCAGGTGAGCGATGCCGGGCGGCTCGACGCAGGTCCTGGCCAGCGTGTCGTTGAGCCAGGCCGAGACGCGGCTGCCGAGGTTCATGCTGACCGCCTGCAGCACCGGCGGCAGCAGCTGCATGACCAGGAACAGCACCCCCGCGAACAGCAGCGGCCCGACCAGCGAGCCGCCGCCGGCGACCACGCCGACGACCACGCCGGTGGCGATCGCGAACACCGCCGGCACGATCCCGCTGAGCAGCAGCAGGGTCCACCACAGCACAGTGAGCGGCAGGTCGGCCTTCGGCAGCACCCCGAAGAACTTCCACTCCTGCCGCTCCCGGAGCCGGGCCAGCGGTGATTCGGTCACGCTGCTCACCCTGCCACCGCCCGCCGACAGTTGGATTGGAAAAATCCGCAGACCCGGTGCGGGCTCAGTCGGCGACGCGGACGGTCCCGGAGCTTCCGTCGACCGTCACGGTCCGGCCGTCCAACAGTGTGGTCGCCCGCGGCACGCAGATGACGGCCGGGATGCCGTACTCGCGCGCGACGGTCGGACCGTGCGCCATCGGCGACCCGGTCTCGGTGACGAGTCCGCCGGCGGTCAGGAACAGCGGCGTCCAGCCCGGGTCGGTGGTGACCGCGACCAGGATCTCCCCGGGCGACAGGCGTGCCGTGGCCGGGTCGTGGACGACCCTGGCGATGCCGGTCACCGTGCCGGCCGCCGCGGGCATGCCGACCAGGACGCCCTCCTCGCCGCTGGACGCTGCGGACGGGAGGTTCTCCGGCATCGTCCCGTCGGACAGCAGCACGCCGGGCACCCGGGGCCGTCGGCTCTCCCGGAGATGGTCGGCCCGGCGCGCCGCGGCCAGGCTCCGCTGGTCGGTGCCGGCCGCGGCGGCCGCGGCCTCCTCGAGGGTGAGGAACCACAGGTCGTCCGGCTCGGCGAGCCGGCCGCGGCGGGTCAGTTCGGCACCGGCCTCCTGCAAGTGCTGCCGTACGGTCTGCAACGGGAAGAGCCAGATGAACTTGGGCAGTTCCCGGAGTCCGGCGAGGGCGCGGGACCGCCGCAGCAGCCAGCCGGCCAGCGCACCTCGGAGCGGCCGGGTCCGCAGCGCCCGCCCCACCAGGAGGTCGAGCGACTGCTCCGCCTCGGCGGCGGCCCGGGCGAATCTGACGTCCGGACCCTGCTCCGGGTCCTCGACCCGCAGATAGCCGGCGATCGCGGCGAACAGCGGCGCCGGGTCCTCCGCCCAGCGGGCCACGCCGACGTCGATCTCGGCAGCGCCGCGATGCCCGTAGCTCTCCAGGAACCGGCCCAGGCCGATCTCCGGCAGCTCGCCGGCCCGGAACCGCCGGGAGAGCTCGACCGGTGCGGTGGCGCGAAACAGGTCGCGGTGCGCCCGCGCCGACTGCGCCACCTGCCACAGGCGCAGATCCATCTCGGTGGTCACGTTGTACGGCATCCCGCGCTGGGTCGCGTCGATCTCGCCCGGACCGGCGATCGGGCCGAGCAGCGCGGCGGCGATCCGGCTCGAGGACAGCCCCGCGTACAGCGGCGGCAGCAGGGCCATCATCGGTCCGCCGAGCACCCAGTCCTGGGCGTTCGCCGCTGCCGTGATCAGTCCCGCCGCGTCGGCCGGACGATCGTCCGCGGCGTGGGCCTCGCGGGCCTGGTCGCGGAGGCGGCGAGCCTGCCGGCGGGCCCGGGCCGGCATGATCAACGCGGCCACCGACCCGGTGAGCAGGCCGGGCACCATCTTCGCCGCGATCTTCGTGATCGACTTCAGGGGCAGCTTCCGGCCGGTCTCGGGCGCCAGCCGCGGATCCTCGAGCAGGCGAGTCGCGGCGCCGGCGACGCCGGGGCCGTAGATCTCCAGCATGGCCGGGATCCGTGGCCGGAATCGGCGATCCCGGAACATGAACGTGAGATCGAGGAACATCCGGCCCGCGATCGACACCACGGCGTCCCGGGCGCCGGACAGCCCGTACGCCTCGAACCAGTGATCGGCGGCCCGGGTCAGCACGGACATGCCCATCGGGGTCACCGGCGCCCGCAGGCCCTGCAGGTGGCCGACCTCGAGGAACACCCGCAGCCCGCGGCCGTCCTCATCCGGGACCGGGAACAACGTGGTGATCGGCCGGGCCTGCAGCTGCCACAGCAGTCCGTCGCGATCGTAGGCCCACTCCAGGTCCTGCGGGGCACCAAGATCACGTTCGATCCGCCGGCCGGCCTGGCGCAGTTCTTCCAACTGGGACAGGGAAAGGCAGCCGTGCCCGGCCGGCCGGTCACCGTCGTGCAGCTCGTAGTGATCGGTCGCCCCGGTCCCGTCGACCACGCCGGTGCCGAGCCCGGGGACGGCGTCGATCACCAGCTCCGTCCTGGTCCCGGTGATCGGATTCGCGGTGAACGTCACGCCCGCAGCGACCGGATCGATCATGCGTTGCACGATCACCGCCATGGCGGCCGGGCCGCCGGCGTGACCGCGCGCCTCGCGATAGGCGATCGCCCGCGGCGACTGCAACGAGGCCCAGCAGGTACGGATCGCGGCGAGCAGCGCGTCGCCGCCCTGCACGCCCAGCACCGTCTCCTGGACACCGGCGAAGCTGGCATCGGGCAGGTCCTCGGCGGTGGCACTGGACCGGACCGCGACCGGGCCGCCGCCCAGCTCCCGATAGGCCGAGAGCACCGCAGCGGCAGGGATCCGATCGCTCCGGTACGTCTCGGTGGTGACGCAGAACCCGTCCGGGACCCGTTCCCCGGACTTGATCAACTTGCCCAACCCGACGGCCTTGCCACCCACCAGGTCGAGTTGATCATCGTCGAACGCGGACAGCGCAACGATCTCCATCGGAAGCCTCCTCAAGACGCGCGAACATCAGCTCTGCGCCGACCAGGCTTCCCGGCACTCCGATGATCAATTTACACCCGGTGATCACGAGGCGTCGACGGGTCGGCCCGAGTTGCCTCCCGAAATGTTAGTGACTAACATCAGACCGTGAGCAAGCGCGAGCGAACCAGGCAACTGCTGCAGTCGGCCGCGCTGGACCTGTTCCTGGACAAGGGATTCGATGCGACGACCACCCGTGAGATCGCCGAACGGGCCGGCGTGACGGAGATGACTCTGTTCCGCCACTTCCCGACCAAGGAGTCCCTGGTGCTGGACGATCCGTACGATCCGGTGATCGCCGACGCGATCCGGAATCGGCCGCGCTCCGAGTCACCGATGCGGGCGGCCGTCGCGGGCCTCGGGCAGGCCTGGGCGAACGTCCCGGAGGCCGGCGTCGCGGCGCTGCGCTCCCGGCTCCGGATCCTGGCCGAGGCGACCACGGTCCGTGATCTTGGACGAAGTGTCGATCGGACGAGGGCCGCGGCGGCCGCCGCCCTCGTGGATCGTGGCGTTCGGCCCCGGGACGCCCTCGTGGTCGCGTCGGCCGTGATCGCCGGGCTGAGTTCGGCGTTGCTCGCCTGGGCCCGTTCCGAGGATGACCTGGCCGAGACCATCACGTCGGCGCTGGCCGTGCTGGGCGGTGAACGGGGTGCTTGAACTGGCCGGCGTGTCCCGGTCGTTCCGGGGCGGGGCCGGGGTGTCCGACCTCGCGCTGCGGGTCGAGCCGGGTGAGATCGTCGCGCTGGTCGGGCTGAACGGCGCGGGTAAGACCACGCTGATGCGGCTCGCCCTCGGCATGCTCCGGCCCGACCGTGGCACGGTGACGATCGACGGGGCGTCGTTGCAGCGGCTGCCCGGCCGGGTCTGGGCCCGGGTCGGGCACCTGGTCGAGGTCCCGCTGGCGTACCGGGAACTGACGGTCCGGCAGAACCTCGCGCTCACGGCACGCCTGCATGCGGCCGGGCCGGACCGGGTGGGGGTCGCCCTGGCGACCTGGCACCTCGGCGACCTGGCCGACCGGCGGGTCGGGCGGCTGTCCCTGGGCAACCGGCAGCGGGTCGGCCTGGCCGGGGCGCTGCAGCACCACCCGGAGTTGATCATCCTGGACGAGCCGAGCAACTCGCTCGACCCGGCCGCCGTGCTGGTCCTGCGGGACGAGCTGCGACGCCACAGCGACCGCGGCGCGGCGGTCCTGGTCAGCAGTCACCACCTGGACGAGGTCTCCCGCATCGCGGACCGGATCGTCCTGATGAACGCCGGCCGCCTGATCGGTGACCTCGACCCGGCCGGGCAGGACCTCGAACGGGCCTTCTTCGCGCGCATCCACGCCGATGATCAACAACGTCGAGCGGAAGGTGATCATCGATGAATGCCGCCTTGGGTACGGAAGCGACCAAGCTCACCCGGTCGCTGGTCGGCGTGATCAGCACCGCCGCGATCATCGGCGGGATCCTGGCTCTGATCGGCGGCATCACCGCGGCCGTCGCGGCCGGCAACCCGGAACTGACGGCCAAGCTCGGCCGGTCGGCCACGCTCGACTGGGCCGGCCTGCTGGCCTCGTCCGCCCAGATCACCGCTGCGGGAGCGTTCGGCGGCTTCGGCATCGTGCTGGCCTGGATGTTCGCCCGCGAGTTCACCGACGGAACGATCACCGGCCTGTTCGCCCTGCCGGTCGGCCGGGGCACCATCGCCTCGGCCAAGATCATGATCTATCTCGGCTGGGCGGTCCTGGTCAACCTGCTGACGGTCACCGGACTGATCATGATCGGGTTGCTGCTCGGCTACGGCGCCCCGACCGAGGCCGACTGGCAGGGCCTCGGCCGCCAACTCGTCCTCGGAACACTGACCGCGACGCTCGCTCTCCCGGTCGCCTGGATCGCCACCGAGGCCCGATCTCTGCTGGCCGGTGTCGCGGTCACGGTCGGCCTGGTCGTCGTCGGGCAGGTGGGAGTGCTGGCCGGCGCCGGGGGCTGGCTCCCGATCGCCGCGCCGGCTCTGTGGGCCCTCGGTCGGGGAACGGGAGTCTCAGCGGCCCAGTTCGGCGTCGTCGCCCTGTTCGTGATCGTGTTCGCCGTCCTCACGGTGCGCAGCTGGGTCCGGCTCCAGCTGGACCGGTGACGTGGTCGACCGGCTGCGGTGCCACCGGCTGACCGAGACGGCGAATGCCGCGGCCCAGCCGAAGCCGACGACGAACGACACCAGTTCCAGCAGGCCGGCCGGCCCGGTGCCGACGACACCGCGTTGGATCAGCCGGTACACGACTCCGGCCGCAGTCGCGGTGCCGGCAACGATGATCGCGGAACCGAGCGAGAACCAGCCCCAGGCTCGGCGGCCGGCCCGGCGGAACCAGCGGCCGGCGGCGATGCCGCCGCCGATCAGCCCGGCGAACATCAGCCCGCCGCCGACCTGGTGCACCACGGCGGCCGGGGTCATCGTCGCCGGCTCCGGCAGGCCGGGCGGGAAGCCCAGCGCCGGATCGGTGGGCGCGATCCCGGCCAGCACCAGGCCCAGCGCCAGGACGCCGAACCACCGCGGCACCCATACCGAGCCGCCCGGTGCCCGCAGCGTCCGCCCGATCACGACGGCGAACCACGCGAAGAGGGCGCCGCAGACGACGAACGTGATCTGGACCGGCCAACCCTGCTGGCCGGTGCCGAGCTGGCTGACAC
Source organism: Microlunatus parietis (assembly GCF_013407955.1). GTDB lineage: Bacteria > Actinomycetota > Actinomycetes > Propionibacteriales > Propionibacteriaceae > Microlunatus > Microlunatus parietis. The sequence continues at coordinate 1,286,228 of NZ_JACCBU010000001.1, forward strand.
CGTGCCGTACGCGGTCGTACCCGGAACGGATCGTCCCGTCGACGACGACCACCGCCAGCAGCAGCGGCCCTGCGAGCACGCCGGTCAGAAACGGCGCCCCTGATCTGATCATGGACGCTCGGGCTCGGCGTCGTGGACCGCCACAGGCGCAAGTCCGGCGGCGGCGAGCGCCTGCCCGGGGGCCACGAACGGTTGCACATCGCCGCGCGTGCCCATCGTCATGATCAAGACTTTCACGAGACAGCCTTTCAGCGAACAAACCATCGATCGCCGACCAGGCTTCCCGGCACGCCACCTCGAACCTTAGACCCCGCGGCAGCGAACCGCACCTCGGTTGGGCTCAGACCGCCAGGTCCCGCCGGCGGAAGGTGATCATGGTGGCGACGATCAGCACCGCAGCGAGGGCGGTGAGCGCCAGGTAGTCGACGGCGCCCGATCCGTACGCGGGACTGACGTGGGAGAACGGAGAGACGGCCCGGAACACCCACTCGGGCAGCACGTAAGCCTTGACCGCGACCTCGGCGGTCACGCCGATCGCCAGTCCGGCCCAGCCGATCACGGTCGCCGCGCGCGGGACCAATCCGAACGCGACAGCGGTGACGCCGATGATCACCCAGATCGCCGGCGCATAGCGGAGAGTGTGCCCGAGCAGGCGCACCAACTCACCGGCCAGGTCACCGCCGCTGAGGCCACTGCCGAGGCCAAGCCCGGCGCCGAGCGCGGCCAAGATCAACACCGGAGCGACCGCGGCGAAGCCCAGGTGCGCCGCCACGAAGCGATGCCGCGACACCGGCCCGGAGAGTATGGTCTCGGCGGCGCCGCCGGCTTCCTCACCTCGGAGCCGCAGCGTGGTCATCACCCCGTACATGCCGACCACGATCGCCATGGCCCCGATGATGTAGGTGAACAGCGCGTCGGCCACGTCGTCGGTGTTGATCATTCTGGCGAAGTCGATCACCCAGGGCGAGCCCGCGTAAGCCCCCATCGCCCCGGACCCGACAGCGCCCATGATCACGCCGAAGGCTGCTGCGCCCACGACCCAGGTGATCAACATCGCCCGGCCGAGCCGCCACACCAGACCCAGCGGACCTCGCAGGGAGGCCGGAGCGTGCCCGTGACCGGCTCGCGGCGGCACCAGGCCCGCCCCGAGGTCACGCCGGGCGGACAGCGCGTAGGCGCCGGCGCCGGCCAGCAGAATCGCGGCCGTGACCAGCGCGAAGATCCACCAGCGTTCGCCGGCGAACGGACGGGTGTTCTCCAGCCAGCCGGTCGGCGTCAGCCAGACCAGCCAGGCGGCGGCGTCGCCGCCCATCGCTCCGATGCCCCGCAGCAGGTGCAGCGCGTAGAACAGGGCGAACCCGCCGATGGCCGCGACCCGGGCGTGCTGGGCCAACTGGGCCAGTACGGCGGTCGACGCCGCCGTCAGCCACAGACTGCAGCCGATCACCAGGCCGAAGCAGAGCGAGCCTGCCGGCGGAAAGCCGGCCGCCGACAGCACGGCGGCCAGCACGGCCGTGATCAGGACGCCGCAGCCGAACATCACCGCGAGGACGGCGGTGAGCGGGGCGTGCCGGCCGACCCCGGTGGCGCCCAGCAGTTCCCGGCGGCCGGTCTGTTCCTCGGCCCGGGTGTGCCGGGCCGTCATCAGTGCGGCGCCGAGTGCGGCCAGCATGGCCGCCACCGGTGCGGCCCGTTGCACCAGGACCGCGCCGAGACTCGTACCGAAGAGTTGACCCTGGAACAGCAGGAACATCGGAGTGGCGGCGACCTCGTCGAACCGGGCCTGTCGGGAGGCCTGGGTCGGATACACCGTTCCGGCGGTGGCCACCCACTGCAGGACGGTGACGGCGATCGCCCCGAGCCATACGGGCAGGATCACCCGGTCCCGGCGCAGGATCAGCCGGACCAGTCCCCCGGTGCCGGCCAGGCCGGTCATGACGCGACCGCCGCGGACGGTGCCTCGTAGTGCCGCAGGAACAGGTCCTCCAGAGTGGTCGGCTGGACCACGAGGCTCCGAGTCCCGAGCGACCCCAGCGCCGTCAGCAGCGGATCGAGTTGATCATGGTCGACTTCGCAGCGGAACCGCGATCCGTCAACCTCGACCGCGTGGACCCCCGGCAGGTCCCGCAGCGGCGACGCTGAAGCAGCGAGCTCGGCGCTGACGGTGGTACGGGACAGGTGCCGCAGCTGCGCCAGCGTCCCCGACTCGACGGTCCGTCCGTCCCGGACGATCGTCACCCGGCCGCACAGCGCCTCGACCTCGGCCAGGATGTGGCTGGACAGCAGGACCGTCCGGCCCTGCCGGCTCTCCTCGGCGACCACCTCCCGGAACACCGATTCCATCAGCGGGTCCAGCCCCGAGGTCGGCTCATCCAAGATCAACAACTCTGCCTCGGCGGCGAAGGCGGCGATCAGGGCGACCTTCTGCCGGTTGCCCTTCGAGTACGTACGGCAGCGGCGCCGCGGATCGAGAGCGAAGCGATCCACCAGAGCCGACCTACGCCGCCGACTCAGCCCGCCACGCATCCGCCCCAGCAGATCGATCACCTCGCCGCCGGTGAGCGACGGCCAGAGCGTCACATCGCCCGGCACGTAGGCCAGCCGGCGGTGCAACGCGGTCGCGTCCGCCCAAGGGTCGCCGCCCAGCAGGCGAACCCTGCCGGCATCGGCACGCAGCAGACCGAGCAGGATCCGGATCGTCGTGGTCTTCCCGGCCCCGTTCGGCCCGAGGAAGCCGTGCACCTCGCCGGGTTCGACCGTCAGCCGCAGACCGTCCAGCGCCCGGACCGGCCCATAGGTCTTGACCAGGTCATCAATCAGCACGGCCATCGCCGGACCTCCTGCCGTGACGCTTCTGTTCCTCGAGCCGACGCTGGGCGACGACCGAGGTACGAATCTGCTGACCGACCTCGGAGCCCACGAACTCGCCCATCGCCGCATAGAGGTCGAGGATGGCCAGCGGGACAGAGGAATCGGCTCGACCCAGCGGATCCACTCCGAGCCGGCGCGCCAGGTGCCGGTGCAGGACGATCGTGCCGCTGTGCATCGCCGCCATCACCGCCGCGACGGCCTTCACCTGCGCCGAGCCGGCCTCGAACCGGTCCGGAAAGGTGTGCGCCAGGAATTCCTCCGCCCCGGCGGCCAACTGATCGAACACGTACGCCGCCGCCGGGCCGTCGTCGACGGCAACCCGGGCCAGGTAGCGCAGCAAGGGCGGGCTCGACCCCTGCAGCGCCGACAGGAAATCGGGATCGCCCAACTCCCCCTCGACGGCCGCGGTCGTCAGGTCCCGCCGGAACGCCTCGATCACCGCCTCGTCACAGGCCTGACGCAGTGCCTCCTTCGTCCCGAAATGGTGTTGGACGAGGCCGATCGACACTCCCGCCCCGGCAGCCACCCGCTTCATCGTGGTTCCGGTGAAGCCGTGCTCGGCGAACTCCGCCAGGGCCGCATCCCGAATCCGGGCGCGTCCGGTCAGGTCCTCGACCGGACGGCTTCCGGTGTCAGCATCCATGACCGTGACAATATCATCATATTGTTTCCAATATCTATGTACTGTCAGCAGTCGTTCCGCTGAACAGCGCTACGAAAGCTGGCCGAAGGCCTCCGCGTTGCGGATCGGTCCGGTGACCAGGATCGTGTCGCCGGCGTGCAGCACCGTCTCGGCCGTGGCGTAGGTCCACGGCTGGCCGGGCCGGCGGAACGCGGTCACGGTGACACCGTGGCGGGCTCGGACCTGGGTGTCGCCCAGAGCCTTGCCGAGGAGTTCGGCGTTCGGGGTGGTCTTGACCAGGGCGAAGTCCTCGCCGATCTCGATGTAGTCCTGCATCCGGCCGCGGACCAGGTGGGCGACCCGCCGGCCCATGTCCTTCTCCGGGTAGATCACGTGATGCACGCCGAGCTGCTCCAAGATCGATCCATGAGCGTCGCTGACCGCCTTCGCCCAGATCTCCGCGATCGAGAACCGCAACAGCAGTGACGTGGTCAACAGGCTCGCCTCGATGTCGGTGCCGATGCCCACGACGGCCCGGCCGAACTGCGGAACGGCCAACTGCCGCAGGGTCTCCTCCTTGGTCGCGTCCGCCTGGACGACGTGGGTCAGCTGCCCGTTGAGGCTCTGCACGATGTCCTCGTCGCCGTCGATCCCGAGCACCTCGGCACCGGTTTCCATCAGTTCCAGGGCCAGCGCCTGCCCGAACCGGCCCAGGCCGATGACCACGACGGCGTCGGAATGATCGAGGTTCGTCGGACCGGTGCCGCCGAACAATGTGAACTTAGCCAATGATCGGCCTTTCCTTCGGGTACTCGTAGGAGCGTTGACGCCCGCGCAGGGCCAGCGCGGTGGCGAACGTGATCGGCCCGACCCGGCCGATGAACATCAGCACCACCAAGATCAACTGGCCGGCGGCGGGCAGGCCGGCCGTGATGCCGGTCGACAGGCCGACGCTCGCGAAGGCCGAGGTGACCTCGAACAGGACCTGGTCCAGCGAGTAGTCGGTGATCAGGAGCAGGACCAGGGTGCTGATCACGACGAGGGCCACCGCCAGCAACGCGACCGCGATCGCCTGCCGGTGCACGGCCCTCGACAGCCGCTTGCCGAACACGTTCACCGCGCCCTCGCCGCGGATCTCGGTGACGATGATGAACAGCAGGACGGCGAAGGTGGTGATCTTGATGCCGCCGGCGGTCCCGGCCGGCCCGCCGCCGATGAACATCAGGACGTCCATGCCGAGCCAGGTGGCGCTGTCCATGGCACCGATGTCGATGCTGTTGAAGCCCGCAGTACGAGTCTGCACGGCCTGGAAGAACCCGGCCAGGAGCTTGCCGGGAACCTCCAGCCCGCCGAGCGTCCGCGGGTTCGACCACTCCATGGCCGTGATGAAGACCGTGCCGCCAACCAGCAGGACGACGGTGCCCGCGATGACCAGCCGCGTGTTCATCGTCCACAGCCGCGGCGTTCGGGCGTGCCGGCGCAACTGCATGATCACCGGGAAGCCGAGCCCGCCGATGATGATCGCGCCGCACATGGTGAGCCCGTTGACGGGATCGGTCACGTACTCGATCATGTTGCTCGAGAAGAGTGAGAAGCCGGCGTTGTTGAACGCCGACACCGCGTGGAACACGCCGAGCCAGACGGCCTCGCCCGGGCTGCGGCCGTACCCGATGAGGAACCGCACGGTCAGAATGAGCGCCACCACGGCCTCGATCGTCACCGAGATCTTGACGACGCCGAACACGACGGCGCGCACCTCGTCCAGGCCGAGGCTCTTCGCCTCGGTCGCGGTGGTCAGCGTTGATCGGTACGACATCCGGCGGAGCACGGCGATGCCGATCACGGACGCGAACGTCATCACGCCGAACCCGCCGACCTGGATCAGCGCCAAGATCACCACATGGCCGAAGGGCGTCCAGTGACTCGGCGTGTCGACCGTGATCAATCCCGTCACGCACAGGGCCGACACGGCGGTGAAGAGAGCTTCCAGCGGCGAGGCGCTGCCGACGCCGGACCGGGCGTTCGGCAGCATCAACAGGCCGGTTCCGATCACGCCCGCCGCGAGGAAGCCGATGAAGATCGTGCGGGCGGGCCGGACCGCGGGCAGCCGGCCCCGGAACCGGGGCAGGCGACCCGTGGCCGCCCTGAGCTGGGACCGGGTGTCCGTTCGCCGCATCACCACGTCCTACCGGGTTCCGGGTCGGGCCGGACTCCCGGCCCACGGCCAGCCACCGTACCGGCGTCGCGTAGGTCTGGTCAGAACCAGGACATCGGATTCTTCAGATCGCCATCCAGCCAGACCATCAGGTGCAGGTGACAGCCGGTCGAGTAGCCGGTGCTGCCGACATAGCCGATCACCTCACCCTTCTCGACCCGCTCGCCGACGCCGACCGTGTAGCGGATGGCGTGGTTGTAGGCGGTGGTGACGTACCGGCCGTCCACCCTGCCGTGATCGATGATCAGGCGGTTGCCGTACCCGGAGTTGTAGTAGCGCTCCTCGACCCGGCCCTGGTACGGGGCCCGGATCGCGGCGCCGCAGCCGGCGCCGAAATCGGTCCCGTCGTGCAGCTTCCAGTAGTGCAGCACCGGGTGGAACCGCATCCCGTACGGCGACGTGATCGGCGCCGAGACCGGGAAGTCGAAGCCGTGCGACGCGGACGAGGTGGACGACTTCTTTTTCTTCTTCGGTTTCTTCTTCTTCGGCTTGTCGTCGTTGTCGTCGTTGTTGTTCGAGTCGGAGTTCCGCTCCGAGCGCTCGGCCTCCTCGCGCTCGGCGCGAGCCCGGGCCTCGGCGGCCTTCTTCCGCTTCTCGGCGGCGATCCGGGCGGCGCGCGCGGCGGCGGCCTTGCGGGCTGCCTCGGCCTTCTCACGGGCGATCCGCTCGGCGATCCGCTTCTCCACGCTCTCCCGCTCCGCGACCTGCTGCTGGTACTGCTGCTTGTCGGCAGCGAGCTGGTCGGACGCGGCGGCCTCGGCGGCCTGCTTCGCGTTCAGCAGCGAGGCGACCTCGTCGGCCTCGGACTGCGCCCTTGCCTCCAGCTCGCGCTTCACGACCAGGTTCGCGGCGGCGGCCTTGCGGTCGGCCTGATCCTGCTTCTCGATGTCGGTCTGCTTGGCCCGCGCCGCGTTGAGGGCGCGCTGGGCGTCGGTCAGCTCGAGGATCTGGGCGTTGGAGGTCTCGATCATGGTGTGCGACCACTGCATCCGGGTCTGCAGGTCGGACAGTGAGGTGCTCTCGACCAGCAGCGCGATCGGCAGCAGGTTGGTCTGCTGCTGGACCTGCTGGCGGACCACCGCGGTGGCCTGCGCCTCCTTCCGGTCCAGCTTCAGCTGGCCGGCCTCGACGGCCGCCTTCGCGGCCTTGAGCGCCGCCTGGGACTCCTTGAGCTTCGCGGCCATCTGCTGGTCGACCCGCGTGGCCTCCGCCAGCTCGGCCTGCGTCCTGGCCAGCTTGGCCTGGGCGGCCTCGACCGCGGCCTGGGCCTGCTCGACCGCGGCGACCGCGTTCTGCAGCTGCTCGCTCGATTCGTTGAGCTGTTGTTTGGTCTGCTTGAGCTGCGCCTCGATCTTGGCCTTCTGGTCGTCAAGATCGTCGGCGGTCGCGAACCCGCTCGGCAGCGCGACCGCGACCGCGGTCGCGACCACGATCACGAGCCAAGCCCGCACGCGGCGAGTCAGCGGCGAGAACGGCCGCCGAGTGGCGAGTCGACCGGCGCCGCCTGGGGCGGACGCCTGTTTCGGCCGGGCGAAGCGACCATCATTCTTCGGTGCTTCGCTGTCGCCCGGAACGCCCTTTCGGGCGTAGGGAAGATCCGGAACCACAGCTTTCCCCAATCACAGATTTTCGATTTTCGCCGCCCAGCCCCGATTCTGAGAGCGTTCGTGAGAATGCGACCTTCAGATCACACTCTCAAGTACTTTCTGGTCGTTATCAGCGTGGGAATGATAGACAGAAGCAGCCCGACGATCGCAACCCCTCCCATGGCCAGGAGGGTCTGCCGCGACCCAATCCAGGGTAAACCCTCGAGTGAGGGTTGAGCCCGTTGGGTGATGATGAAGTAAACACCTGTTGCGAGTGTGACGCATGCGAGAGCCGCTCCGATGAGGGCGGAGACGATCGCTTCCAACAGGAAGGGCAGAGTGATATAGAGGTTGCTCGCTCCGACCAGCCGCATGATGCCGATTTCCCGGCGCCGCGCGAAAGCCGCCAATCGAATGGTGTTTCCAATTTGCAGAGCGGCCGCCACCAGGAGCAGAGCGGACGCCACAATCGCGGTCCATTGCAGCAAATTCAGCCATTGGAAGAACGGCTCGAGAATCTTGCGCATGTCCTGCACGTTGTCGACGCCGGGCAATCCGATGACGGCACTCACGACGCCCTCGTAGTGCTCCGGGTTCTTCAGCTTCACCCGGAACGACTCCTGCATGTCCTGCTCGGTCAGCACGGCGCCCAGCGGGTTGCCGCGGTACGCCTCCTGGTAGTCCGCGAACGCCTCGGCCTTGGTCTCGAAGTAGACGCCGCCCTCGGCGACCTCGGGGTTGGACGTCAGGGTCCGCTCGATCTCGTCCTTCTGAGACTGGCTGATGTCCTGCCCCGGCGTACACATCTGACCCCGGGTGTCCTTGGTGCAGAGGAAGATCGAGATCTCGATCTTGTCGTACCAGCGGTCCTTCATCAGGTCGATCTGCTGACTGGCCAGCAGGCCCGAGCCGAACAGCGACAGGGAGACCCACATGGTCATGATGACCGCGAGGGTCATCGTCAGATTGCGCCTCAGCCCGTTCAGGGTCTCGGAGACGATGTGGCGGAAACGCATCAATCAACCTCAATCACGAAACACGTCCAGTAACACCGGGAGCCGGGCTCAGTATCCGTAGACACCACGGCTCTGATCCCGGACCACGATCCCCTCGTCCAGCTCGATCACGCGCTTGCGCATCTGGTCGACGATGGTGGAGTCGTGGGTGGCCATCAACACCGTCGTATCCGAACGATTGATCCGGTCCAGCAGTTTCATGATCCCGACACTGGTGGCCGGGTCGAGGTTTCCGGTCGGCTCGTCCGCGATCAGGATCTTCGGCCGGTTCACGAACGCGCGGGCCACCGCCACCCGCTGCTGCTCGCCGCCGGACAACTCGTCCGGCATCCGGTCGCCCTTGCCGTCGAGGCCGACCAGGTCGAGCACCTCGGGGACGACGCGGCGGATCACCGAGGCCGGCTTGCCGATCACCTGCAGCGCGAACGCGACGTTCTCGTGCACGGTCTTGTTCGGCAGCAGCCGGAAGTCCTGGAACACGGTGCCGATCTGGCGCCGCATGCTCGGGATCTTCCAGGAATGCAGCCGGTTCAACTCCCGGCCGGCGACGAAGACGCGGCCGGTGGTCGGCCGCTGCTCACGCAGGATCAGGCGGAGGAAGGTCGACTTCCCGGAGCCCGAGGCGCCGACCAGAAAGACGAACTCGCCCTTCTCGATCTCGACGTCGACCTCGTTCAGTGCGGCCCGGCGTTGGTTGTCGTAGACCTTGGAAACACTCTCGAAACGAATCACAGTTTGCGCCTCGGCCGGGCTAGACGATCTGAGCGCGCCGCATTGACGGCACCGGGAACCGGCCGGGGTCGAGTCTAGGTGACCTTTTCGTGATCCAAGACCATTGGGGGGTGCGGGCGAGTCGGCCGCGTCACACTCCGCCGGCCGGATGGTTGATCCGGGAGCCGGCGTAGAGATAGCGGTCGTCACCGGCCGGGCGGCCCGGGGCCCGCTGCTCGTCGGTGAACCGGCCGACCCGGAACGACGTCGGCGACAGCTGGCCGTCAGTGCGCCCGGCCCAGAGGCCGCCCCGGACCGGGCTCAGGGCGTAGTCGGTGCGCTCCGGTTCGCCGCCGAGTTCGAGGTCCTCCTCGACCAGGGCCCGGTAGCCGGCCTCGGTGCCGACCAGGTCGATCCACTCCCCCGCCCGGGCGTAGCGGCCGAGCCAGGGCTCCAGCGGCTCGGCGGCGCCGGTCGTCGCCAGCGAGCCGGGCGGCACCTCGAGGCCGTACCCGGCAATGGTGGAGCGGCGCAGCTCGAACCACAGGTTGGCCGCGCCGGGGCCGTTGACCAGCAGGCAGAGCGCTCGGCGCAGGCCCGGCAGCACGAGCAGGTAGGCGGACTGGCCGACGGTCAGCCCGTTGTGCCCGAACACCGGTTCGCCCTGCCAGCGGCCGACCATCCAGCCGAGCCCCTGATGGCCCTCGATCTGCAGGCCGGGCGGGTTCGCGCCGTGATCGGCCAGCATCGCCGCGGCCGCGTCCGGCGGCAGCAGCCGACCGCCGTCGCGGACCAGTTCGGCGGCGACCGCGAGCACCTCGGCCGCGGTCGCGCTGATCCCGCCGGCCGGCCCGATCGACTGCGGCAGCCCCCAGTAGCTCACCGGGGTGGTCCGGTCCGTGTGGCCCACGGCGACCGAGTGCAGGATCGCCTCCTCGGCCAGGGTCGAGGTGTGGGTCAGCCCGAGCGGCTCGATCAGCTGGTCCCGCAACACCAGCCGCCACGGCTTCCCGTACAGGATCTCGAGCAGTCGGCCGGCCACGACCCAGCCCGCGTTCGAGTACGAGTACAGCGCGCCGGGCCGGAACATCTGAGCGACCCCGCCGAGCCCGGCGACGTAGCGTTCCAGGCAGTCGTCGCCGCGCCCGGTGTCGGTGAACCGGTCGCCGTCGATGCCGGACCGATGGGTCAGCAGCTGGCCGACCGTGATCAGCGCCGAGGCCTCGGCGTCGGAGCTGAGCGGCGCGTTGGGGCCGAGGATCTCGGCGGCCGGCTGGTCCAGCGCGGTGCGCCCGTCGGCGATCGCGCGGGCCATCAGGATCGCCGTGTATGGCTTCGTGATCGACCCGATCTGGAACACGGTGTCCGGCAGCACAGGCTGGCCGGTCGCCGCGTTCACCACACCGTGCGTGGCCACCCGGAGCCGGTCCCCGGCCGGGTCGGCACCGATCTCGATCTCGCCGAACACGGCGCCCGGCACCCCGTGCCGCTCGGCCAGTTCCGCGAACCCGGCCGCCCCGTCAGCCTCGGTCACGCCGATCAGTTGGCGACGGCCGAGGTCCGGCGCCAGCGGATGCCGGACTCGATGAACCCGTCGATGTCGCCGTCGAACACGGCGTCCGGGTTGGACACCTCGTAGTTGGTGCGCAGGTCCTTGACCATCTGGAACGGGTTCAGCACGTACGACCGCATCTGGGCGCCCCAGCTCTTGCCGCCGTCGCCGCGCAGCGCGTTCATCTCGGCCTCGCGCTCCTGCCGGGCCCGCTCCAGCAGCCGGGCCTGCAGCACCCGGAGGGCCGCCGCCTTGTTCTGCAGCTGCGACTTCTCGTTCTGGCAGGAGACGACGATGTTGGTCGGCAGGTGCGTGATCCGGACCGCGGAGTCGGTGGTGTTGACGCTCTGGCCGCCCGGTCCGGACGACCGGAACACGTCGATCCGCAGGTCCGCCTCGGGGATGTCGATGTGGTCGGTCTCCTCGGTCACCGGCAGCACCTCGACCCCGGCGAACGACGTCTGCCGGCGGCCCTGGTTGTCGAACGGCGAGATCCGGACCAGCCGGTGGGTGCCCTGCTCCACCGACAGCGTCCCGTACGCGAACGGGGCCTTGACCGTGAACGTCGCGGACTTGATGCCCGCCTCCTCCGCGTACGACGTGTCATAGACCTCCGTGGCGTACGAGTGCCGCTCGGCCCACCGCAGATACATCCGGAGCAGCATCGCCGCGAAGTCCGCGGCGTCCGTGCCGCCGGCCTCGGAGCGGATGGTGACCAGCGCCTCGCGCTCGTCGTACTCACCGGACAGCAGGGTGCGCACCTCGAGCGCGTCGATCTCGTTCCGCAGCGAGACCAGCTCGGACTCCGCCTCGGCCTGGCTCGCCGCGTCGCTCTCCTCCTCGGCCAGCTCGACCAGCACACCGAGGTCGTCCAGCCGGGACCGCAGTCGGGTCAGCCGCTCCAGCTCGGACTGCAGCAGCGACAGCCGGGAGGTCACCCGCTGCGCGTTGGCCTGGTCGTCCCAGAGGTCCGGCCGGGCGACCTCGATCTCGAGTTCGGCCACCTCGGCCCGCTTGGCATCGGGGTCGAGGACGGCCTCGATCGAATCGAGGGCATGGCCGAGGTCGGCCAGGACGGAGGGAAAATCTGTTACTGCCACAACCGTTCACTCTACTCAACGCCACCGACGTCATCCCCTATGCTCTGCGCCGGATGACTCAAGGGGAGGCTCCGATGACGGAACAGGTGCTGGCGATCGACGTCGGCGGGACCAAGATCGCGGCTGCGTTGGTCGACGACGAGGGCCGGATCGGCCGCGAGACCGTACAGCCGACGGCCGAGTCCGCCGACCCCGACGAGGTGTTCGCCGGGCTCGAGGCCGCGGTACGGGAGCTGGTCGGCACCGAGACGTCCGGCGCTCCGTTGCGGGTCGGGATCGGGTCGGCGGGGCCGATCGACGAGCCGGCCGGCACCGTGTCCCCGGTCAACATCGGCGCCTGGCGGGACTTCCCGATCGTGTCCCGGACCCGGGCCGTGATCAAGGAACTGACCGGCACCGAGCCGCTGGTCGGGCTGGCCGGCGACGGGCACTGCTTCGCGCTCGGCGAGCACTGGCTGGGCGCCGGCCGCGACCTGGATTCGATCATCGGCGTCGTCGTGTCGACCGGGGTCGGCGGCGGCGCGGTGCTGCGGGACCGGCTGGTCGGCGGGCTGACCGGCAACGCGGTCCATCTGGGTCACATCACCGTCGACGCCTGGGGCGGCCGCTGCGTCTGCGGCGGCTACGGCTGCGTCGAGCTCTATGCGCGGGGGCCCGGGATGGTGGCCGCCGCGCGCCAGGCCGGCTGGACCGGCGGCGACGACGCCCGGGCGCTCACCGAGTCCGCGCGGGCCGGCGACCCGACGGCGATCAGCGTGATCGACCGGGGCATGCGGGCCCTGGCGGCCGGTCTGGCGACGACCGCGACCGAGCTGGACATCCCGACCGTGGTCCTCGGCGGCGGCGTGGCCAAGGCCGGCGACGTGATCTTCGAGCCGCTGCGCCGGCACCTGCGCGACTTCGCCGTGCTGCCGTACGTGACGGGGTTGGAGGTCCGCCCCGCCGTCCTGGACAACGCCGGCCTGCTCGGCGCCGCCGCCCTCGCCTTCACCCTCCCCCAAACCCGCTGACCGGTCACAAAAGCAGCGGTTTTGGCGGCGTGTCGCTGCACTTGTGACCGGTCGATCGGGTCGGGGTGGCACGGTTTGCTGCCGTGGCGGACAGCCCCCGACCGGGTACGGCAGGCCGGGCCGGCTCGTCGGCGACCGGTCCCGATGTCGCGATTCCTCTTCGCATCGAGTGTTCCAACGTGAGAACCGGCCCGGAGTGCCCCGTCAGTAGTGAAATCGCGACACGGACCAGGGGTCAGGTGGCGGCTTGGTCGGCGACCCGGCCGAGTCGCGGGTCTCCGGGTTCGGGGTCGGGGCCGCTCGGCTGGTCCGGCCTCACCTGCCCCGGCTCGTCCGTCCCGTCGTGCTCCACGGCCCCGGGCTCGGAGTCCGGCGCGGCTCCGTACCCGGGCTCGTCCGTGCGCTCGGGCTCGTACCCGGTTTCGGGCTCGGAAGGGGCTTCGGGCTCGGTGCCGGCCCAGGACTGCTCGGCGGCTTCGGGCTGTTCAGCGTCGGCCTCGTCCTCGTACTCAGGTTCGCCGAGTTCCTCGATCCGGACGAACCTCTCCTCGCCCGTCACCCGCTTCCCCGGCCAGTCGCTGATCCAGATCAGGACGAACGCGGCCAGCGACGCCACCAGCGCGATCACGGGGCCCAGGACGAACAGCCAGACTACGATCAACCCCGCCGCCACCAGGGCCGCGACCGCGATCGCCCGGTTCCGGGTCAGCTTGCCGTGCCAGCCGCGCCAGGCGCAGTAGGCGACCCACGGGATCATGGTCAGGGCGACGACGACCCAGGCGAACAGCGCCAACCGGCCCTCGAAGTTGCCGGCCACCAGCCGGATCATGCCGATCAGGGTGAGCGCACCGACGCCCAGGCCGAGAGCCAGGCGGAGGTACGGGTGCAGGGTGCCGTTGGTCGCCATCGGTCCTCACCTTACGGCTCGACGGACCGCTCGGCAGCCTCCACCGCGCTCTCGAACTTCTGCCGAACACCGATGAGTTCGCGCCAGATCCTGTCTCCATCTCCTTGAGAGCACTCACCGAGCGAAGGAGAGCAAAGAAGCGGCGGACGTGCTGCTGGGCGGTCCGCTGTCGTACCGGGATTTCAGCGGCTACTGGCCCACTCAACTCGACGGTACGGATCCGACCCAGCGGCTGATCGCCCGGCGCTGCGAGGAGGTCCGGAATATCGTCGTGTCCGACCAGCTGCCGGAGCATTCGACGGGTGTCTGGGCCGCGACCACGACGGTCCTCCGCCGCACCGAAGCGATCGAGAAACTGAGCAAGCTCAAGGAGGAGAACGGCGGCGACATCGTCCTGTTCGGCGGCCGGACGCTGGCGAATTCGTTGTTCGCCGCCGAGCTCGTCGACGAACTGCACGTCATGGTCGCTCCGGTCGTCGTTCCGCACGGAGTCAGGGCCTTCGACGAGGCCGTGCTGCCGTCGCTGCGGTTGGTCGACGTGCGCCGCCACGACGGGTCGGAGAACGTCTTGATCAGCTACCGAAGGTCGTCGGTCCAGTAGCGGTCAGGCGCGGGCGAAGGTGAGGGTCTCGCCGCGCGCGCCGCCCATCCAGACGTCCTGACAGGCCGCGGCCAGCTCGGGCAGTCCCTCGACGATGGTGCCGAACACGTTGCCCGGCACCCAGCCCTGGTCGCCGTTGATCAACAGGTTGTTCCGGCCGTAGAAGACGGCAAGATCAATGATCTTGGTCAGGTCGCCGGGGCCGGAGCCGGACTCGTAGCCGTACGCCGGATTTCCAAGATCATCGGCATCGAAGGCGAAGTAGCAGAGATCACCCGGGATCGGCGTGACCGTCGTATTCTCCTTGCCTGGTTCGGTTTTCGCGAACGCGGGGACCAGGTTGTAGATCTCGTTCCGGGCATACTTGCCGTGGTGCACGGGTCCGGACAGCGGCAGTGCGTCCCAGACGGCGGCGGCGGTCCGCGGCGCCTCGTCGTCGAGCAGGGCGGCCTTGCAGGAGACGCCGCGAGCCTCCAAAGTCACCGTGATGAATCGGGTCATCAGCTTCCTTTCGACTCGAGCACGACTGGCCACTGGTCGGCCCAGTCGGTGGCGCGTTCGTAGGCACGGCCGGCCCGGAGCACCAAGGCATCGGCGTGCCGCGGCCCGACGATCTGCAGCCCGACCGGCCGGCCGTCGGCGGTGAAGCCGCAGGGCACGCTGAGCGCCGGCTGCTGGGTCAGATTGAACGGGTACGTGTACGGCGTCCAACTGGTCCAGGCGTCGCTCGGCCAGCCCTCCGGCGCGTCCCGGCCGAGCTCGAAGGCCGGAATCGGCAGCGTCGGCGTGACCAGCAGGTCGTAGCGCTGGTGGAACCGGCCCAACTCGGAGCCGAGCCGCATCCGGACCGCGGTCGCGTCCAGGTAGTCCGCGGCGGTCAGCCCGCTGCCGTACTCGACGCCGCGGCGCAGGCCCGGATCGATCCGGTCCAGCGCCGCCGGCCCGTACCCCTCGACCACCTTCGCGGCGCCGGCGAACCAGAGCACCGAGAACGCCGCCACCGGGTCGTCGAAGCCCGGGTCGACCTCCGCCACCTCGGCGCCCTGCCCGGCCAGCACCTCGACCGCGGCCAGGACCAGCCGGTCCACCTCCGGGTCGTTCTCGACGTGCCCGAGATTCGCCGAGTAGGCGATCCGCAGGCCGGCGACCCCGTCCTCCAACCCGTCCAGATACGACCCCGCGGGCGACGGCAGCGCGGACCAGTCCCGCGGGTCGGGCCGGGCGATCAGGTCCAGCAGCCCGGCCGCGTCGGCGACGGTGCGGGTGATCGGGCCGGCGTGGGACAGCGTGCCGAACGGGCTCGGCGGATAGATCGGGACCAGCCCGTAGGTCGGCTTCAGCCCGACTGTGCCGGTGAACGAGGCCGGGATCCGGACCGACCCGCCGCCGTCGGTGCCGATCGACCACGGCCCGAGGCCGAGCCGGACCGCCGCGGCCGCCCCGCCGCTGGAACCGCCGGCCGTCAGGTACGGGTGCCAGGGGTTGCCGGTGGCGCCGAAGGTCGGCGAGTCGGTGACGCCCTTCCAGCCGAACTCCGGCGTCGTGGTCTTGCCGAGCAGCACCGCGCCCGCCTCCCGCAGCCGGGCCACCGGCGGCGCATCCTCGGTCCACGGGCCGGCCGGGTCGATCAGCGCCGTGCCGCGCCGGGTCGGCCAGCCCTCGGTGAGGAACATGTCCTTGATCGACACCGGCACGCCGTCGCCCGGCCCGAGCGGCCGCCCGTCGGCGTAGCGCTGCGCGGACCGTTCCGCATCGGCCAGCGCGCGCTCGGCATCGACCAGGACGAACGCGTTGACCCGCCGGTCGTACGCCTCGATGGCGGCCAGCACATCCCGGGTCGCGTCGACCGGGGTGAACGCGCCGGACCGGTAGCCGGCGACCAGCTCGGCCGCGGTCAGGGCGGTCAGGTCCGCCGGCGGCGTGGTGGTCGTCCGGGGCAGTCGGCGCGGCGGAGAGGTCATGTGGTCTCCACGGGTGTGCGGCCGGTCACGTACCCGAGCCGTTTGTCCACGATGTTGATCAAGGGCTTCCCGTCC
This sequence comes from Microlunatus parietis, assembly GCF_013407955.1. GTDB lineage: Bacteria > Actinomycetota > Actinomycetes > Propionibacteriales > Propionibacteriaceae > Microlunatus > Microlunatus parietis. The sequence continues at coordinate 1,302,455 of NZ_JACCBU010000001.1, forward strand.
AGCCAGCGCAGCGCGTTGTCGGCGAACTGCCGGGCCAGCGCGTCCCGCCAGCCGACCACGTCGCCGGACAGATGCGGCGAGATGATCACTCCCGGGGTGGTCCAGAGCGGATCGTCGGCAGGCAACGGCTCCTCCGGGAAGACGTCCAGCGCGGCACCGGCCAGCCGGCCCTCGGTGAGCGCCGTGATCAAGGCTTCATGATCAACCAGAGGTCCACGACCGACGTTGATCAACTGCGCGGTCGGCTTCAGCGCCGCCAGCACCTCGGCGTTGATCATCTTTCGGGTCTGGTCGGTCAACGGCGCGGCTACCACCAGGTGATCGGCCCAGCCCACCTGCGCGGCCAGCTCGGCGGACGCCACGACGGTGCCGAAGTCGGGATCCTCGGCGCGGGCGGTGCGGCCCACTCCCCGTACCTCGAAACCGACGGCGCGGAGCAGCCGGGCCGTGGTCCGGCCGATCGGCCCGGTCCCGATGATCATGACCGTGCGACCGGCCGCCAGCAGCGTCTCCCGATGCTGCCAAATGCGCGCCTGCTGCTGCGCCCGCGTCAGGTGGACGCCCTTGAGTTGATCAAGGATCGAGGTCAGTACGAACTCGGCGATCGGCCGGTCGAACACGCCGCGCGCGTTGGTCACGACGACCGGTGACTCGACCAGGTCGTCGAACAGCAGCGAGTCCACCCCCGCCGCCGCGACGTGGATCCAGTCCAGCCCGGCGGCCGCGGGCCAGGTGTCGGCGACCGCGGTGGAGAAGAAGTCCCAGAGCAGCAGCGCCCGGCTGTCCCGCAGGGCGGCGGCCAGACCGGCCGCGTCGACGAACCGCAGCGCGGCCCGCTCGGCGACCGGTTCCAGCCCGCCGGGTCGAGACCCGTCCGGCCCGCAGAGCACCGTGATCACGGGCAGGGTCCGGGCGGGGCTCACTCACCGACCCTAAGAACGGCTCCGAAGGATTGTCAACAATCTTGTCCACCGGCATCATGACTTCATGACACTGCCCGCGGCCGGTGGGCTTCCGGAGGGACCACCGGTGCGCACCAGGATCGGACTGATCGCACCCTTCGATCTCGCGCTCGACGACGAGCTCGCCCGGTGGATCCCCGACGGGGTCAGCCTGCATGCCGCGCGGACGCCCCGGCTGCCCGGCCCCGTCGATCTCGACCTGGCCGAACGCCTCAACGACCATGATCAAATCCTGGCCTGCATCGGCGAGCTGAGCGCCATCGAGCCCGCCGCGTACGCCTACGCCTGCACGGCCGCCAGCTTCGTCGACGGGGTCACCGGCGAACACGCGCTGGCCGAGGCGATCCGGCTCGCCGGCGGGGTGCCTGCGGTGACCACGTCCGGCGCGCTGCTGGCGGCGCTGACCGCCCTCGAGGTCCGGTCGGTCGCCGTCGCGGCCCCGTACGAGATCATGATCACCGAACGGCTGGTCCGGTTCCTCGCCGAAGCGGCGATCACCGTCACCGGGTACGGCTCGCTCGGGATCACCTCGCGGATCTGGGAGGTGCCGTACCGGACCACGGCCGAACTGATCCGCCGGCTGCCGGGGTCCGGCGCCGAAGCCGTACTCCTCCCCTGCACGAACCTCAGCAGCTACGACCTGATCGCGCCGCTCGAGGCCGAACTCGGCGTACCGGTGATCAGCGCCAACCAGGCGACCGTCTGGGCCGCGTTGCGACTGGTCGGCCGCCGAGCCGTGGGACCCGGCCAGGCCCTGGTCGAGCGCGCATGACCTGGCCGCCCATGATCATGGACCGCGTGATCAAGCCGATCGACGATGCGGAGTACGCCGAACGCCTGCGCCGGGTGCACGCCGCGCTGGCCGAACGATCATGGTCGGCACTGGTCGTCGCCGACCCGGCCAACCTCTACTACCTGACCGGTTACGACGCGTGGTCGTTCTACATGCCGCAGTGCTTGATCATCCCGGCCGGCGGTGCGCCGCGACTGTTCCTGCGCGCGATGGACGCCAACGGCGCGGCCTCGACGGCCCGTCTCCCGGCGGACCGGATCGAGGGCTACCCCGAGTCGCTGGTCCATCGGCCGGACGTGCACCCGTACGACTGGATCGCCGACCGAGCCCGGGCCCAGGGCCTGCTGCCGACCGAGCCGGACGCGGTGATCGCCGTCGAGGCCGACGCGCATTTCTATTCGGTACGGGCGCATCAGGCGCTCGCCGAACGGGTCGGCCGCGCCCGCCTGGTGGACAGCGGCGAACTGGTCAACTGGGTCCGGTTGATCAAGTCCGAGGCCGAGCTGGACCGGCTCCGGATCGCCGGCCGGCTGGCCGAGGAGGCGATGCGGGTCGCCCTCGCCGCAGTGGCCCCGGGCCGCCGGCAGTGCGACGTGGCCGCCGAGATCGTCGCCGCCCAGACCCGCGGCACCGATGATCATGGTGGCGACTACCCGGCCATCGTGCCGCTGCTGCCGAGCGGCGACAGTGCCGGAACTCCGCACCTGACCTGGTCCGAGCGCCGGTTCTGCGCGGGCGAGGCGACCACGATCGAGTTGGCCGGGACGTACCAGCGCTATCACGCCCCGCTGGCCCGGACCGTGATGATCGGCGAGCCGTCGGCCCGGCTGGCCGGTGCGGCGGCGGTGATCCGGGACGGAATGGCGGCCACGCTGGAGACGATGCTGCCGGGCCGTCCGGTCCGCGACACGCACACCGCGTTCCAGCAGGTGATCGCCGCGCACGGCCTGACCAAGGATTCGCGGATCGGCTATTCGATCGGAGTCGGCTATCCTCCCGACTGGGGCGAGCGGACGATCAGCCTGCGGGGCGAGGAAGCACGCACCTTCGGCACCGGCATGGCCTTCCACGTGATCCTCGGGCTTTGGCTGGACGGCTGGGGGTACGAGTTGTCCGAGCCGGTGATCATCTCCGACGCCGGAGCCGAACCGCTCTGCCGGTTGCCGCGCGAACTGGAGGTGACGAGATAGCCAGCCATCCCTCGGTGCTCAACGACACCGAACGGAGTGTCCTGAGTCAGATCGACGAAGGTCTGGTCACGAGGCTTGCTGCTGCCCTGGTCCAGGCACCGGCCCGCCATACGCCGAACGTCAACCCGCCCGGCGGGGAGGCGCCCACCGTCGCGGTGCTGACCCAGCTGGCCACCGAACTCGGGCTCGACGTGATCACCAGCGAGGTGGCGCCCGACCGGTCCAACGTGTCGGTCCGGCTGCCCGGCGGCGACGAACCGGGCCTGCTGCTGCTCGGGCACACCGATGTCGTACCGATCGGCGAGGGCTGGACCGGCGACCCGTGGAGCGGCCGGGTCTCCGGCGGCCGACTGTACGGCCGCGGGTCGGCCGACATGAAGGGCGGGCTGGCCGCCTGCCTGACCGCGATGGCGGCGATCCGCCGGGCCGGCGTCGTGCTGCCCGGCCTGGTCGAGCTGGCCGCCGTGGTCGACGAGGAGGACCACGGGCTGGGCATCCGGCACTTCCTCGGCAGTGAGCGGGGCCGGTTCGCCGGCTGCATCGCGGCCGAGCCGACCGACCTGCAGACGATCATCGCCGCCCGCGGCGACTCCTACGTCGAGTTCACGGTGTCCGGTCGCCATGCCCACTCCGGCCTGCCCAGCGAGGGCGCGAACGCCATCGTCGGAGCGGCTCGCGTGGTCAACGCGATCGAGGAGTGGCACGAGGAACTAGCCGCTTCGGCGCACCTGCTGGCCGGTGCCGCGACCTGGAGCATCGGGAGCATCACCGGCGGCAGCGGCCCGACCGTCGTCGCCGCCGAGTGCACGATCGTCGCGGACCGGCGGTTGTTGCCGGGCGAGTCGGCGACCGCCGTTCTGGAGGATGCCCGGCACCGGCTGAGCGAGCTCGGCCTGTCCGCCCGCGGGCTGTCCGTCCAGGTCCGGATGACCATGGACATGCCCGGCTTCGAGACCGCGCCCGGCCACCCGCTGGTCCGGACGGTCGAGGGTGCCCTGGGCGACGCCGGTGGTCCGCTGTGGGGGTTGGGCGGCTGGACCGCAGCCTGCGATGGCGGCTTCATCGCCCGGGACGCCGGCATCCCCGTTGTCGTGCTCGGCCCCGGCTCGGTGACCCAGCACGCGCACCGGCCCAACGAGTCCGTACCGGTGGACGAGCTCGTCACCGCCGCCCGGGCGTACGCGCTGACGGCACTCCGGCTGATCGGAAGCTCCTCATGACCGCCGAACCGGTGTCGGTCGGGCTGCTCTACCCCGGTCACAGCGCCGAGGACGACTTCCCGGCGTTGGAGGTACGGCTCGGCGGCCGGGTCCGGCTGCCGCTGGTGCACACCAGCGTCGGTGAGGACGCGCACCGGGTGGACGCCCTGCTCGACCTCGGCGGCCCCGACCGGTTGGCCGAGGGCGCGGGCAGGCTGGCCGAGAGCCGGCCCGATTCGATCATGTGGGCGTGTACGTCGGGCAGCTTCGTGTTCGGCTGGGACGGCGCCCGGGAGCAGGTCGACCGGCTCGCCGACCTGCTCGGCAAGCCGGCCTCGTCGACCTCGATCGCGTTCGTCGAGGCGGCCCGGGCGCTTGGGCTGTCGCGGGTCGCCGTCGCGGCGTCGTACCCGGAGGACGTGGCCGGCCGGTTCGTCGAGTTCCTCGGCCACGGCGGCATCGAGGTCGTCGGCTGGGGCTTCCGGGACATCGTGACCGCGGCCGAGGTCGGCACGCTGGGCCGCGATGAGGTGATCGGCCTCGCCGTCGACCATGATCATCGAGACGCCGAGGCGGTGCTGGTGCCGGACACCGCGATGCATTCGCTGGCCTGGCTGGACGACCTCGAGGCCGCGGTCGGCAAGCCGGTGCTGACGGCGAACCAGGTGACCGTCTGGGAGGGGCTCCGGCTGGCCGGCGGCCCGACCACGCTGCCAGGGCTCGGGCGACTGTTCGCCGGGGCCTCCGGGTGAGGGAGGAACGATGTCGGGGCGTCGCGCCATCGAGCCCGTACCGACGGAGTCGACGGCGAGCCTGATCGCCGACCGGCTCCGCTCGGCGATCCACAGCGGCCACTTCGCGGCCGGCGAGCAACTGCACGAGGTCGTCCTGGCCCGCGAGTTCGGGGTCAGCCGAGGCCCTTTGCGGGAAGGGATGCAGCGGCTCACCCAGGAGGGCCTGCTGGTGTCGATCAAGAACCGCGGGCTGTTCGTGGTCGAGCTGACCGAGGCCGACGTCCGTGATGTCTACCTGGCCCGGTCGGCGATCGAGCACGCCGCGGCGGAGGAGATCTTCCGGAGCGGCAACCCGGAGCGCTCCGGTCTGCGCTTGATCAAGATCTGGCAGGACATGGAGAAGGCCGGGCAGCGCAACGACGTCGTCGCGATCGGGCACTGGGACGTGAAGTTCCACGAATGCCTGGTGGCACAGGCGAAGAGCCCCCGGCTGTCCCGGATCCACCGCACCCTGATGACCGAGACGAAGCTCTGCATCAACGCCCTCGGCGGCAGCTACCCCCCGCCCGACGAGCGGGTGCCGGAGCACAAGGCGATCGCCGAGGCGATGCGCGACCAAGATCGACAACTCTTCGACCGCCTGCTCGACGCACACATGGACGACGCCATCCGCCGCCTCGCCAAGGTCGTGCCCCCGCCCGCGCGCTGACCCCAGCCCCATCCCGCCGACCGGTCACGAAAGCAGCGGTTCTGGCGGCGTGTCGCTGCAAAGTTGACCGGTCGGTGCGAGCCGGCTGCGGGTCCGCGGCCAGGACGATCTGACTCTGCCCTGGTCCGCAGTTGGGCAGGTCCGCTTCTGGAGTGAGTTTCCGCCGGTCAGTCGCGGCAGAAATTCACTGTGACTGTGCCGTCCGACGCTTGATCACTTCGGCATCGCGATGCCGATGTACTTCGTCTCCAGGAACTCGTCGATGCCGATCGCGCCGCCCTCCCGGCCGAGGCCGGACTGCTTGACTCCGCCGAACGGTGCGGCCGGGTTGGAGACGACGCCCTGATTCAGGCCGACCATGCCGGACTCGATCCGCTCGGCCATCCGGAGGGCTCGGCGCAGGTCGTTGGTGAAGACATAGGAGACCAGGCCGAACTCGGTGTCGTTGGCCAGGACGACCGCGTCGTCCTCGTCCTCGAACGGGGTCAGTGGAGCGACCGGGCCGAAGATCTCCTCGTCGCTCATCCGGGCGTCCCGCGGGACCCCGGACAGCACGGTCGGCGGATAGAAGTAGCCGGCGCCGCCGAGCTGCACGCCGCCGGTGAGGACGGTCGCGCCGCGGTCGACCGCGTCCTGGACCAGCTCGGTCACCTTGGTCAGCGCGGCGGCGTCGATCAGCGGACCGACCTGGACCCCGTCGCCGGTGCCCGGGCCGACGGTCAGCTCGGCCATCCGGGCGGCGAGCCGGCGGCCGAACTCGTCGATCACGCCGGACTGCACATAGATCCGGTTGGCCGCCGTGCAGGCCTCGCCCATGTTGCGCATCTTGGCCTGCAGCGCACCGGCCACGGCTTCGTCCAGGTCGGCGTCGTCGAAGACCAGGAACGGGGCGTTGCCGCCGAGTTCCATCGAGGTCCGGAGCACCTTCTCGGCGCACTGTTCGAGCAGGATCCGGCCGACCTTGGTCGAGCCGGTGAAGGACAGTTTGCGGGCCAGGCCGGATCTGATCATGGGCTCCAGCACGGCGCCGGCGTCGGTGCAGGTGATCAGGTTCACCCCGCCGTCGGGCAGGCCGGCCTCGCGCAGGATGTCGATCAGGGCCAGCATCGACAGCGGCGTCTGCGGTGCGGGCTTGATCACGCTGGCACAGCCGGCCGCGATCGCCGGGCCGAGCTTGCGGGTGCCCATCGCCATCGGGAAGTTCCACGGGGTGATCAACAACGCCACGCCGACCGGCTGCTTGGTGATCAAGAACCGGGCGTCGCCCGCGGGCGAGACCTGATAGCCGCCGTCGATCCGTACCGCCTCGCCGGCGAAGTGGCGCAGGAACTCGGCGGCATAGACGATCTCGCCGCGGGCCTCGGCCAGCGGCTTGCCCATCTCGGCCGTCATCAACGCCGCCAGGTCGTCGATCCGCCGGTGCAGCAGGTCGAACGCGCGGGTCAGGATGTCGGCGCGCTGCCGCGGCGACAGGGCCGCCATCGCGGGCTGGGCGGCGACCGCGGCGTCCAGCGCGCGCCGCCCGTCCTCCGGGCTGGCGTCGGCGACGGCGCAGAGCACCTCGCCGGTCGCCGGATCCAGCACGTCGAACGTCTTGCCGCCGGTCGCCTGCTGCCAACTGCCGCCGACGAAGAGGTCCTTCGGGACCGCGTCCACGATGGCCGGCCGGGCTGACTGCGTCGTCTGCGAGGTGCTCATAGAGGCAACCGTACTCGCTGATCTCGACGCCTCGGAAGCCGCTTGTTAGGCTGGAATTATTGTCAACAATCCGACGATCAACGAGGTCACCATGGCGCAGCTTTCCCCCGTTCTGGCGCAGGCGAATCCGGTTCTCGCGGCCCGCGGGTCCGGGGTGGAGGTCTTCGACGACGACGACCGCCGCTACCTCGATTTCACCGCCGGCATCGGCGTCACCAGCACCGGGCACTGTCATCCGCGGGTGGTCGAGGCGGCCCAGCGCCAGGTGGCGACGATCATCCACGCGCAGTACACGACGGTCCGCAACAAGCCGATGCTGGAACTCACCGAACGGCTCGGCGCCGTGCTGCCGGAACCGCTGGACCGGGTGTTCTTCGCCAACTCCGGGTCGGAGGCGATCGAGTCGGCGCTGCGGCTGGCCCGGCAGGCGACCGGCCGGCCGAATGTGATCGTTTTCCACGGCGGCTTCCACGGGCGTACGGTCGCCGCGGCGACCATGACCACCTCGGGGACCAGGTTCCGGTCCGGCTTCGCGCCGCTGATGGGCGGCGTCCACGTGGCCCCGTTCCCGGACCCGGGCCACTTCGGCTGGCCGGTCGAGGAGTGCACCGACTTCGCCCTGAAGCAGCTGGACTACCTGCTGCAGACGGTGTCCGCGCCCGCCGACACCGCCGCGTTCCTGGTCGAGCCGGTGCTCGGCGAGGGCGGCTACGTGCCCGGCAATACCCGCTTCTTCGCCGGCCTGCGGGAGCGGGCCGACCGGCACGGCTGCCTGTTCATGATCGACGAGATCCAGACCGGCTTCGGCCGCACCGGACGGTTCTGGGGCGGTGATCATTTCGAGGTACGTCCCGACGTCCTGATCACCGCCAAGGGCCTCGCCTCCGGTTTCCCGCTGTCTGCCATGGCCGCCCCCGCGTCGCTGATGGAGCAGGCCTGGCCCGGCTCGCAGGGCGGTACCTACGGGGCGAATGCGGTCGCCTGTGCCGCCGCCTGCGCGACGCTGGAGGTGATCGAATCCGAAGGCCTGGTACGCAACGCCGAGGAACGCGGCCGGCAGCTGACCGACGGCCTCAGCACGGTCGCGAAGGACCATGATCAGATCACCGACGTGCGCGGGCTCGGCCTCATGATCGGCAACGAGTTCCGCGACGCCGAGGGCCGGCCGGACGGGGCCATGGCGGCCGCCGTCCAGCAGGAGGCGTCCCGCCGCGGGCTGCTGCTGCTGACCTGTGGCGCCTACGGCCAGGTGGTCCGGTTCATCCCGGCCCTGGTGGTGTCACCGGCCGAGGTCGACGAGGCCGTCGGGCTCTGGGCCGACACCCTCGCCGCCGTCCTCGACCGCTGACAGCAAGACCGGCGAAGATCCAAGATCAACCGAGGTCGGGGACGGGACCGCCGGCCGAGCGTCCGGGTCGGCGCCCGGCGGGCCGGGAGATGACGCCCGGCACGCCACGACCGCGGAGGGAGGCGCCCCGGGTCTCGATCACGAAGATCAACGCGACCGCACCAACGGCACAGGCGGCCATCATGTAGAACGCCGGGATCAGCCCGTTGCCGGTGGCGCCGATCAAGGCCTCGTTCACGTACGGTGCCGTACCCCCGAAGATCGACGTCGCCACGTTGTACGAGATCGCCAGCGCCGCGTACCGGATGTGGGTCGGGAACATCGCCGGGAACGTCGCCGAGATCGTCGCGAGTTGCGGTACGTAGAGCAGGCCGAGCACCGCGAACCCGATCACCGCACCGACCGCGTTGGTGCCGATCAGCATGTACATCGGTATGGCCAGCAGGAACAGTCCGATCAGCGACGCCCACCACATCGGTTTCCGGCCGACCCGATCCGAGATCATGCCGGCGAACGGCAGGAAGATCATCATCGCCAACTGCCCGATGATCGGGACGAGCAGGGCGCCGTTCTCGTCCAGCCCGATCTCGCCCTGCAGGTAGGTCGGCGTATACGTGAGCAGCGTGTAGTTCACCACGTTCAGCGCGATCACCAGACCGAACAGCTGCAGGATCGGCCGCCAGTAGCCCCTGATCATGTCCGCGAACAGGGTCGAGGCCTGCTGCTCCTTCTGGCCGGACTCCTCGAGCTCCTGGAAGACCGGCGTGTCCTCCATCCGGGACCGGAGGTAGAGCCCGACCAGGCCCAGCGGGGCGGCGACTAGGAACGGGATCCGCCAGCCCCAGGCCATCATCGCGTCGTGGCCGAGGATCAGCTGGGCGAGCAACATCATCAGCGCACCGAGCGAGAAGCCGCCCAGGGTGCCGAACTCGAGGAAGCTGCCGAAGAAGCCGCGCTTCTTGTCCGGGGAGTACTCGGCCATGAACGTCGCCGCGCCGCCGTACTCGCCACCGGTCGAGAAGCCCTGGATCAGCCGAAGCAGGATCAGCAGCAGCGGAGCCGCGTACCCGATTGTCTCGAACGTCGGCAGCAGGCCGAGGCACAGGGTCGCGCCGGACATCATCAAGATCGTGATGGCCAGGATCTGCTTCCGCCCGAGCCGGTCGCCGAGCGGGCCCCAGACCAGCCCGCCCAACGGCCTGATCAGGAACGACACCGCGAAGATGCCCAAGGTGATCAAGGCGTTCTCGCCCGGGATCAGGTTCGCCGTGATGTAGGTGGTGCCGTAGGCGTACAGGCCGTAGTCGAACCACTCGGTCGCGTTCCCGATCGCCGACGCCCCGACGGCCCGGCGCAGGGTCTTCTGATCGACCTCTTGCGGTGGTTTGGCGGACTCGGCGGCTGCTGCATCAGTCATCGAACTCTCCTCCGTCCCGGCCCGGGGCGCCCCCGAACCACGGCAGCGGCGCCTCCGGGCACCAGCGGCCGTAGGATTGTTGACAATCTCCTGGTAACGATACTCAGGAGCGTGCCCGAGGGCCAGCCTTCGGTACGGAAAGCCCGTGACAATCCGTGGCGGCGGCGATCACCGCCGTCGGCCGACGACCGTAACCTCGTTCCGGTTGTGATGCAACTGACGAGCGAAGATGATCTTGTACGATTCGCCGAGATCCTCAAGCGCACGGTCGATCGCCTCGACCGGACGATGGGTCGTGATCTTGAGTGTGATAATGATCAAGTCACCGGGTCGCTGCAACCGGGCTGCCATGATCATGGTCCGGACCGACTGCAGCGGGTCCATCCGCATGTCGTTGACGATCACCTGGAAGGTCCGCTGGGTGCGCCGGATGAACTCCCCCGCAGTGGTCCGGTGCCAGTTCAGGTCGGGTCGGCGGGCGAGCGACGGGGCAGGCTCGCCCGGGTCGACACCGTGCACCCGGCGAGCCCCGTACTCGAGCAGGATCCGGCTCCAGCCGCCCGGGCTCGCGCCGAGATCGAGCGCGTCGCCGCTGATCGTCAACGGCAGCAGGGAGAACAGCTCTTCGAGCTTGTGCTCGGCCCTCGAGATCTGGTGCGGCGAATCGGCCAGCCGCACCCGGCCGCCGGGCCAGTCGGCCAGCGCGTCGGCGGTCCGGGTCCGGCCGACCACGACGCGGCGCTCGCCCAGGCAGACGGCGAGAACGGTCTCGCAGCCGGCCCGGTGGACCTCGTGTCCGTCCGCGGTCAGACGGTCGGCGATCGCCGCCCGGACCGCCTCCGGGCGATGACGACTGCGGCCGCTCGCCCAAACCTGTAAGGCGATCGGGCCGTTCGCCGGAGCGGCCGACGCCGCCAGCTCGATGATCATGGCCGGGTCGTCGGCCTCGCCGGTGGGCAGCTGCGCCGCCGCCTTCACCAGATGGCGGACGAACCGGAGCTCGCCGGAGCGTGCCGCGGCGGCGACCTCGGCCAGGCCCGCTCCGTCCAGCCGGATCAGGCCGGCATCATCGCCGACCGCGACATGATCAACCACTGGGAGTGATCGTTTGAGTTCCTGAACCGCGAATCGGTAGTAGCGATCCGCAGCCGAGAACAGAACGTCGGCCGTCACCAGTTCAGGGCTGCCGGCCGATGAACGCGATCAACTTCGTCTGCACGTCCGCATCCTCGGGCACCTCGACCTTCGGCCCGTACTGCCCGCTGGCCCGCAGCACCTCGTCGAGGGATTCCATGCCGGCCAGCAGTTCCGCGGCGAACTCCTCGTCGAGCGTCTCGTCCTGGCCGGTGGCGCGAGCCAGATCCCAGGTGTGCATGAAGACATCGGCGGTGAAGAAGTTCTGCACCGCCTGCGGCAGTGGGTGTTTGCCGGCCACCGGATGATCAAGGAACTTGCCCTCGGTCGTCGGGTCGTCCAGCAACTGCTGCACCCCATCACTCATCGTGGTCCAGTTGGCCAGCGGATCCTCGGTGATCGGAGGTCCCTGCGGCAGCGTGATCCCGGTGCCGGAGGCCAGGAAGGCCGGGAACCACTCGGTCAGGTGGCCGACGACGTCGCGGGCGGTCCAGCCGTCCGGCGGCGCGGGCTTGGTCCAGTCCGATTCGGCGACGTTGCGGACGCGTTCGGTGAAGCCTGCGGCGACCTGCCGGTAGCGGTCAGCGGGTGTCATGGTCGTTGCTCCTTCGTGAGTTGGTCAAGAATGGCATCGATCCGCCGGAGGGATCGATTCAGCCCGGCCTCCATGCCGGAGCTGACGTGGTTGTCCCGGTGCTCCCGGCTGGCGTGGCGCACCGTGATGATCATCGTGGTCCGGCCCTGCTGCTCGGTCAGTCGCAGGTCGGTGATCGCCTCGACGCCCGGGTTGCCCTCGAAGCCTTCGCTGGTGACCAGGCGTCGCGGCCGGTCGATCACGCGATACGTCCCGTACCAGCCGAGTACGGTGCCGCCGGCGTCCCGGGACACGTACCGCCAACGGCCACCGACCCGCAGGTCGATCTCGCAGACCACCAGCGGAGCGTCGATCGAGGTCCACCACCGCCGCACCAGTTCCGGCGTCGTCCAGACGGTGAAGACGAGGTCCCGCGGAGCGTCGAACGTCCGGGTGATCATGATCTCCGTCTCGCTGGGCAGCGTCACCGCGGTCTCATTGATCATGAGCCGCCGTCCTGCAGTTCGGCCAGCAGGGCGTCGAACCGGTCGAACCGATCCGACCAGGTCCGCCGGAGCCCGGACAGCCACTTCTCCATCGGCGCCAGCGCCGCCGGCTCCAGCCGGTAGACCCGCCGCCGCCCGTCGGTCCGTACCCCCACCAGGTCGACTGCCCGCAGCACCGCCAGGTGTTTGGACACCACCGGCTGTGGCAGCCTCAGCGTCTCGACCAACTCCCCCACCGATCGCTCCCGAGCGGCCAGCGCGCCGATGATCTCCCGGCGACAGGGCTCCGCCACCGCGTTGAACACGTCGGACGTCGTCGCCGCCCTGGCCATACAGAGATCATATTCCACTATCGGCATACGTCAAGCGTCGCGGCGGAATCACCTTTGGCCCGCCGCCCAGCTGCCGTTACTGTTAGTCGACGCACACCCGGTGCGGGCGCATAGCTCAGCTGGTTAGAGCACCTGCCTTACAAGCAGGGGGTCAGGGGTTCGAGTCCCTTTGCGCCCACGATTTTCCAGCTGCGGTGACTTGTGCTGGTGCTCCGGTGTTGATGATTCGGCCTCCGGCTGTTCCGGAGCCGGGCCCGAGCTCGATGATCCAGTCCGAGCTGGCGGCGGCGTGGACATCGTGTTCGGCGATGACCAGGGTGTTGCCGTGTTCGAGCAGCAGATCGAGGGTTGCCATCAGGCGCTGGGCGTCTTCGGGGTGGAGCCCGGTGATCGGTTCGTCGAGGATGAGCAAGCCGGGTTCGCGACCGCGGCGGCCGCGGAGGGTGGCCCGGGCCAGCTTGATCCGCTGGGCCTCCCCGCCGGAGAGGGCGGTGCCGCTCTGGCCGAGCGTGATGTAGCCCAGCCCGATCGCCTCCAGCGCGGCCAACAAGGCGGTCAGCGTGCCGGGTTCGGTGAAGACGTCGACGGCCTCGGCCACAGTGAGGTTCAGCGCCTCGTCGATGGCGAAGCCGCGGTAGGCCACGTCGAGGATGGCGGGGAGGTAGCGGCGTCCGTCGCAGGCTTGGCAGGTGAGATAGGTGTCACCGAGGAACTGCAGGTCCACCTTGAGCTGCCCGAGCCCCTGGCACCTCTCGCATCGGCCGCCGGGAGAGTTGAACGAGAACGCGGTGGCATCGATGCCTCGGGCGCGGGCCGCGTCGGTACTGGCGAATAGCCGGCGCATCTGGTCGAACGCCTTGGTGTAGGTGGCCGGGTTCGAGCGGGGAGATCTGCCGATCGGAGTCTGATCGACCACGTCGACCCACCGCAGGCCGCCCGCTCCGGTGATCGACCGTGCGGCGGGAAGCGACCGACCGGCGATGGTGGCCGCGACGGAGTCGGCGATGACCTGATGGAGCAGCGTGCTCTTGCCGCTGCCACTGATCCCGGTCACGCAGGTCAGCCGATTCAGCGGGAGCCGTACCTCTTCGGCGAGAACGTTGCGGGCGGCGGCCCCTCGCAAGGTCAACCAGGTGTCGGGATCACGGCGTCGCCCGGGATGCCGCGTGAAGACGTAACCCGGCTCGTTCAGATAGCGTCCCGTCACCGACCTCGGATCGGCCGCCACCGTGGCCGGTGGGCCCTCGGCGATGAGCCGGCCCCCGTCCCGACCGCCGCCGGGGCCGAGGTCGATGACCCAGTCGGCGCGGGCGATCAGGTCGGGATCGTGCTCGACGATCAGGACGGTGTTCCCGGCGTCGCGCAACTCGTACAGAAGGTCGAGCAGATGTTCCTTGTCGAGTGGATGCAGCCCGGTACCGGGCTCGTCGAAGACATAGGTGAGGCCGGTCAGCGAAGTACTGATCCGTGCCGACAACCGCGCCCGCTGCAACTCCCCGCCCGACAGCGTGGGCGCCGTACGGCACAGCTCGAGGTGTCCGAGTCCGAGGCGGATCAGCAGGTCAAGACGTCGGCACAGTTCGGGCACCAGCACCGCACCGACGGATCGCTGGCTCTCGTTCAGCTCGGCAGCAACGGTGTCGATCCACTCCCGGACCTGACCTACCTGAAGCTCGCCCACGTCCCGGAAGGTACGGTCGCCGAGGGTGACGGTCCGCGCGACCGTACCCAGGCCGGTGCCGGCGCACGCGGGGCACGACTCCCTGGCCAGGAACGGGTGAAAGAGCCGCCTGGCTTCCTCGCTGTCGGCGGCGGCGTAGCCGGCTTCGACTTCCGCGAGGACTCCGATGAGAGCCTGCTGGGTCTTGTACGTCAGCTCGGTACCGCGCCTGGCGTTGCTGCCGGTGACGACGACCGCGATCCTCTCGCCGGCAGTGCCGTGGAGGACGGCGTGGCGGAAGTCCTCCGGTTGCGCCTCCCAGGGCCGTGCCAGGTCGGTGTGGCAGTGTTCCGCGAGCGAGGGCAGGTAGGCGGCTTCGTTCGACAGGTTCGCCTCGAACCACGGCGACGCCCCGGACATCAGCGGCAGGTCGGGCCGGGTCACGATCAAGGACGGCTCGGCGCGGGCGAGCTCACGGGCGCCGATGCAGGTGTGACAGATGCCGTCCCGGGTCCAGGGATCGAACTGGGCCGGATGCAGCGGCCCGGTCCAGGTGCTCCCCGTACCCAACGGTGCCAGGCGGGCGTACACCAGACCGAGGTAGGCCCCGATGCCGGTGAGGGTGCCGAGGGTCGAGTTCGGGTTGCGTCCCACGTTGCGCTGGTCGACCGCCAGGGTCGCGGTCAGCCCGGTGACCTGGTCGACCTGCGGACGGTCCCGCGGCGTGAGGAACTTGCGGGTATAGAGGTCGAAGCCCTCGACGTAGCGCAACTGCGCCTCGGCGTGCAGGGTGTCCATCACCAGCGAGCTCTTCCCACTGCCGCTGACACCCGTGAACGCCACGATCGCATCCCGAGGAACCCGTACGTCGAGGTTGCGCAGATTGTGTGTGCGCACCCCGGACAGCTCGATCCACCGGTGCGTCCCGGTCCGGCCGCGGTCCTGTCCTGGTGGGTGGCCTGTCGTCTTCATGAGGCGGCCCCTGCCGATAGTCGTATACGAACAGTCGTATACGAATGTAGCATCAGAGGATGCCGCTTCGCGCTACGGACAACCCCCTCGTGCTGCCCCTGCTGGGCCTACTGCTGGAGCAGCCCCGGCACCAGTACGCCCTGCTCACCGACCTTCGCGAGCGCTACGGGATGCGCGTGCGAACCGGCTCGCTGTACACGCTCGTGGGGTCGATCCGTGAGGCCGGCTGGATCGAGCAGACGGACAGCAACCGCACCCCGAGCGGGGACAAGGCATCGCCCGCCGTCTTTCGCGTCACCCCTGCCGGCCAGGACGAGTTCAGCCGCCGCGTGGTTGTCGACCTGACCGACACCGACCCGGCCAACGCGACCAGATTTGTTACGGCACTCGCCTACATCGGCATCCTCGACCGAGCCACCGCCAGAGCGACGCTCGACGCGCGGATCGACGCACTCGAGCAGCACGCCCAGGAATGGGAGCAGTCCATCGAGACCTCCGGCCTTCCCCCGATCTACATGATCGAAGCCGACTTCATGGCATCCCAGACCCGTCACGACATCGCCTGGCTCGAGCGGTTCGTCCAACGCATCAGCGACCCCGACGAAGCGTGGCCCGCTGACACCCCCAGCACACGGTGATGCCGGCTCCCAAGAACTCGAACGGCTCGACAAGATCATTTCGACGGGCCTGCCGGTAACTTCTGCCCGAATCACCGACAGAGGCCGTACAGCACACCGTCGCGCCAATGGCCGCCACGGAAGGCGACGCCGCGCAGCGTGCCCTCCAGCGAGAAGCCGGCCTTCTCCAGCGCCCGGCGTTCGGCGATGTTGTCGCTCTCGGTGTAGGCCTCGATCCGGTGCAGAACCGTCTGGGCGAACAGGTAGTCGACCAGGAGGCGATGGGCCTGGGTCCCGATACCGCGACCGCGGGCAGCCCGGGCCAACTCGATGCCGAGACTCCAGCAGTGGCGGCCGAACCACTGGTGCCGGTCCCAGGAGATGCAGCCGACCGGATCGCCACCGGAGACGATCAGGACGGTGCCACCGGCGTCGCCGATCAGACTGCCGGCCTGCCAGCGGGAACGCCATTCACGGGGATCCCGGAAACCCTGCCACATAAAGGATCCGGCGTCTGCCGGGTCACTGATCAACTGTTGCAGGAACGGCAGGTCGGTCTCGCCGATCGGCCGGAGCTTCACCTCTTCGGTCACGACACAGCACCCTACGGCCGCGGCGCCGTTTGCGCGGCTGCCAGCCTGATCGCCGTCAGGGCGGGATCCGCTAAGGATCAGGTCTGGCGTATATAGCGTTTTGGTTATCCTTAGCCCATGGATGTCTTCGAAGCGGTCGCCGACCCGAGCCGGCGGAGCGTGCTGGAACTGCTCGCCGACGGAGAGCAGCCCGCCGGCGCCCTGGTCGCCACCCTGACCCGGTTGAGTCAGCCGGCCGTGTCCCGGCACCTGCGGATCCTGCGCGAGTCCGGACTGGTCGAGGTCAGGCCGGAGGGGCAGCGCCGGATCTATGCGCTGCGCCCGGACGGGTTGTCCGAGATCGACCGGTGGATCGGGCGCTACCGCAGGTTCTGGTCCGATCATCTCGATGCCCTCGAGCAGCACCTGGGACGTTCCGATGCATGATCACGACGGGAGCCTCGATCATGATCACGACGGCCCGGTGATCAACTTCGTCCGGCGATTGCCGTACCCGATCGAGCGGGTGTGGGCGGCGCTCACCGACCCCGAGCAGCGCCGGCACTGGTTCGGCCCGACCATGATCGACGGCAGGGTCGGCGGCCGGATCGACCTGGTGCCGACCGGCCCGGCCGCTCCGGTTCCGGACAAGCGGATGACCGGGCGGATCCTGGTCTGGGATCCGCCGCGGGTCCTGGAGCACGAGTGGCGGCAAGCGCCGATCGAGGACGGCATCGTCCGCTACGAGCTCGAGGCAGACGGCGACGAGACGGTGCTGCGCTTCACCCACCGCGGACTGACCGAGGTCAACGCCCGCGGGTTCCTGCCCGGGACGCATGCGTACTTCGATCGGCTGGCCGCGCACCTGTCCGGAGCGGCGATGCCCAACTGGATCCGCCGGTACGACGAGCTCGCGCCGCGGTATGTGACCCTCGCGCCGGACTCCGGAGGACGATGATGCAGACCGAGAAGGCGACTCGACGACTCGCCGCGATGTTCCTGTTCGGCGGCAGCATGCACTTCCTCGCGTCCGGTTGGTTCGACAAGATCATTCCGGCGGGGCTGCCGGGACGGACGCGCACGTACACCTATCTGTCCGGCGCGACGGCGCTGGCGATCGGCGCCGGTCTGGCGATCCCGAAGACCAGGCGCCCGGCCGCCGCAGCCGCCACCGCGTTCCTGATCGGTGTGATGCCGGCCAAGATCAAATTGACTCGCGACTGGCTGCGCAGCGACAAGCCCGGCTGGGCCAAGGCGGTCGGTGTCGTCCAGCTCTTCTGGCAGGCACCGTTGATCGCCGACGCGATCAAGGCCGGCGCCGATCCGCGACGACGGTCCGCTCCCCGTTCTTGATCGCGACCACCCACTGATAGGTCACATGACCGCCGTACCAGGTGACGACCTCGTCGACCGGTACGGCGAACCCTGCGTCGATCAGCAACCGCCGGTTGGTCTCCACGTCGTAGCTGCTGGTCACCATCGGTACGCCCAGGAAGTCTTTGACGACGTCGAGGTCGCGGTGACCGAGAGTGGCGAGGAACCGGCCGCCGGGACGCAGCCAGCCGGCGATGCGCCGGAACAGGTCGCCGTGTTCCTCCCGCGGGAGGTGCGGGATCGAGTAGAAGGCGGTGATCAGATCGAAACTCTCCGGCGGCAGTTCGAGCGCTCTCATGCTGGACCTGATGAACTGCGCGTCGGGCACGTTGCGGCCGGCCAACTCGACCTGCGCCGCGGAGATGTCGACACCGATGGTCGGACCTCGCTCGGCGAGCAGCGCGGTGCACGGAACGCCCGCGCCGCAGCCCAGGTCCAGCGAGTCCGGCCGGCCGGGGACCTGCTTCAGGACGTTGCCGAGGTAACGCAATCGCGGATCGTCCTCGACCTGGCTGACCCAGACCTGATAGGGCACGGCGATCTCGTCGTAGCCGGTTTCCACGAGCCTCTCGGGATCCTGTCGCATGGATCGGACGTTAGTCGCCCAGCCGGCCGCCCTTTCCACGCATATCCATAAGTACAAATGCTCATTTGTGATACGGTCTCGCCATGGCACCCGAACCGGCCGCGGAGCTCGATCTCGCGCTGCGAGCGCTGGCCGACCCCAATCGGCGGGCGATCCTCGCCGTCGTACGGACTGGGCCGCGGCCGGTCGGGCAGATCGCCGAGGAGGTCGGGCTGTCGCAGCAGACCACGTCGCACCACCTCGGCGTGCTCCGCTCGGCCGGCCTGGCGAGCCGTACCACGGTGGGCACCCGACATCTGTTCGCGATCAACACGGACGGGCTGGCCGCGGTGCGGTCGTACCTGGACGACTTCTGGCCGACGAAGCTCGCCGCGCTGAAGGCCGCGATCGAATCCCGGGAGGACGACGGCCGTGGCCGCGTTTGAGACGTCGATCGAGATCGAGGCGCCGCCCGAGGTGGTGTTCGAGTATCTGACCACCGACGCCGGGATGACCGCCTGGATGGGCCAGCACGCCAGCCTGGACCCGCGGCCCGGCGGGCAGTTCGCCGTCGACATCGCCGGGTACGCGATCCGCGGCGAATACCTGCACGTCGAACGACCGCGCCGCGTCGTCGTCTCCTGGGGCAGCGTCGGCACCGAGAATCTTCCACCCGGATCATCCACGGTCGAGTTCCTGCTGACCGCCACCGACCAGGGAACGCTGGTCGAGTTGACCCACGCCGACCTGCCCGAACCCGATCTTCCCGGCCACCAGGACGGCTGGCAGCACTTCCTGTCCCGGCTGCGGGTCGCCGCGGCCGGCGGCGACCCGGGCGTCGATCACTGGCGCCCGGAAACGGACCGACAGCACCGAGACCACAAGGAGAAATGATCATGACGCCGAACACCGCCCATACCGTCGTCCGGGACTACCACCACGCCTGGACCAGCGGCGACGTCGACCAGGCGATGACCCTGGTCGCCGACGACGTCACCTGCCGTGCCCCCGGGGTCGACCTGGTCGGCAAGGAGGCCTACCGGGACTACCTCGCCGGCTTCGCGCCGATGCTCACCGAGATCGGCGACATCGCCGAGTTCGCGGACGAGGGCCGGGTCGCGCTGTTCTACTACCCGCGCACGGCGACCACGTCCGATGCGCCCGCGGGCGAGTGCTTCACCGTTCGGGACGGCAAGATCGTCGAGAACATCCTGGTGTTCGACCGGCTCTCGTACGGACCGCCCGCGAGTTCGTAGCCGAGCCGCTGTCCGATCGGGCCGGGGGCGTTCGTAGCAGGGGTGAGCGGTCGCCCAGACGGGGGTGACCAGACGACCCGAACGGATCCCGATCATGAACACCACCGGCCAGGAGCAGGAGCAGAAGAGCCTCTTCAAGGCGAAGCAGTTGCTGAGCGTGCTGTCGGCGCAGTCGGCGTCGACGTTCGCCAATCAGGTGATCGCGCTCGTCGTCCCGTGGCTCGTGCTGACCCGGACCGGCAGCGCGGCGAGTGCGGGCACCATCGCCTTCGTCATGGGCATCGCGGCGCTGGCCGGGACGCTGACCGGCGGCCTGGTCACCGACCGGATCGGCGGCCGCCGGGTCTCGGCACTGGCCGACGGCCTCAGCCTGATCACGGCCCTGATGCTGGCCGCGACACTCTGGCTGGACTCGTTCTCGCTCTGGCTGGTCGCCGCGACGCAGGTGCTCGGCGTGTTCTTCGACGGGCCGGGCAACATCGCGAAGTCCAGCATGGTCCCGGCGGCCGCGGAGAAGGAGGGCATCCCGATCACCCGCGCGATGGGATCTTCGCAGACCCTGCAGGGCGTCGCGACCTTCGTCGGGCCGATCACCGCGGGCCTGCTGATCGCGACCGTCGGTGAGGCGAACACCTTGCTGGTCACCACGGTGCTCTTCCTGACCAGCATCGTGCTGGTCGCGCGGCTGCCGAAGCAGGTGATCAGCCACGATCGGCCGATGACGCCGGTCCAGGTCTACCGCGACCTGCGCGACGCGGTGCGCTTCCTGATCAAGGAACCGTTCCTCGGCAGGATGCAGCTGGTCGGCCCGCTGATGGGTGCGGTGATCGTGCCGATCTCGGCGCTGATCTTCCCGGCCTGGTTCGTCTTCGGCCAGCAGGACTCCCGGGCGCTCGGCACCTTCCTCGGCGCCGGTGCGGTCGGCGGCATGGTGGGCGGCGCGATCTTCGCCGCACTGGCTCAGAAGCTGCCGCAGCGGACCTGGCTGATCGGCGCGACCGGCCTGTACGGTGTCGCGCTGCTGGGCCTGTTCTTCCTGCAGCCCGGCTCGATCCCCGCGATCATGGTCAGCTTCGTGGCCGGGACGATGATGAGCGTGATGTTCGCGGTCCCGTTCACCGCCTTCTACGCCCGTACGCCACAGCATCTGCTGGGCCGGGTCGGCAGCCTGGGGGCGGCCAACGGCGCCCTGTTCGGCGCGGTCGCCTCGCTCGGCTTCGGCCACTTGATCAACAACGTGTCCGCACCGCAGGCGTTGCTGACCTCGGCGATGATCATGGGCGGAATCGCGATCGCCCTGGCCGCACTGCCGTTCGTACGGCTGCTGGACCGGCCCACCGAGACCGCCGAGCCAGCCGCCGAGGAAGCGACCGAGTTGATCTTGGCCGGAGACTCCCGCTGACCCGAACCACCCTGACCGCTCGCGTACAACACAGAGCCCCCGGACTCCATCAGGAGCCGGGGGCCTTTGTTCTGTGAGGTCCTACGCGTCGCAGGTCCCCTCGGACTTCTCCTGGAACCCGTCGTCCAGGATGTGCCAGGCGACCTTGTTCTTCACGATCTTCTGGGCCCGGTCGGCCGGAACGTACGGCGGCAGATCGCTGATCTTGCCGACCATGCTCCAGTCGGCACCACTGCCACCCACGGGGCGCTGCATCCAGGACCAGCCGTTGGCCAGCCGCTCGATGCGGTACTCGGTCCCCGCCTGAAGTTCGGCCGGAGCGGCGTCGCTCGACGTCGCCGGAAGGACAACCAGGTCCGTGGCCTGGAACTCCGTCTCCGACTTCCGCTCGGTCGGGAAAATCGGTGCATCCATGTCTCTTACCTTCCGCTAAGGGGATAGTGCTCCAAGATCACATTCCTGTCCGCAGGCAGGAATTCGATCGTGTCACGCACGACCACGTCCCCCGAGTAGGCAGTGTCAATGCAGATGAGCAGAGCTGCGCCGGCCCCCATCGCCAGCAGGCTCTGCTCGTCGGCGGTGGCGAACCTGGCCGAGGTTTCGACTCGCCACCTCGTCTCCGGAAGTCCTGCTCGTTCCAGAGCAACCATCGTTCCATCCGGGATGTCCCGAGGGCTGTCCAGGCCGGCCTTCTGCGCAATGTCCAGCGGATAGCTGGACTCCTCCAGTGACCACGGGATCCCGTCGATCCTCCGGAGCTGCCGACGCACGACGATCATCATCTCCGGCTCGATTCCGAGCCGGAACGCGATCGAGACCGGCGCCGGCACGATGCGCATGTCGAAATCGGTGGACGGCGCACCGATCTCCTTGGCCCGCTCGGACCATTCCGTGAAGAACGGTGCCACGTGGACCGGATGAGGCAGCACGGCCGGGTTCCTGACCACCATGCCGTCCCTGCCCCGTGTCGCCACCAGACCTTCGGCCTGGAGCTCTGCCACCGCACGGCGCACCGTCTCACGGGAGACGTTGTAGAGCCCTTCGAGCTCCGTGTAGGTGGGCAACTGAGCACCGCGAGTGAGTTCCTTGCCGCCGACGGCCCGGCCATTGATGATGGCCGACCGCAGGTCGTCAGCGATCTCGCGATACCTCGACACGACCTGCAGCATAGCCCAACACTGATGGCTCAGTCTGTGGTTTTTGGTCTTGACGTACTAGACCAATAGGAGCAAGGTAGTTCTCGGCAGGTCGGGGTGTCGGACGGTACGCATACCCCGGCGCCTTGGCCTCGCCTCCAGGACTAGCGGATGGAGGCAAGACCCGATGGCGGGCGAGTTGGTTGAACACCGGGTGCAGCTCTGGTTCGGGCAGCACCTGCTCAGGGAGTATCGCGCCGAGCCCACTGCGGCGACGGAGTACGCGAAGGCCATGGGCCTGCGCTTCCCGGGCATCATGATCAAGGTCGACCGGGCGGCCGTGGACGGCCTGGTTCACCTTCCCTGCGAGCAACTGTGGACCGTCATGACTCCATGATCAGCGGGCGCCGATGATCAGCTGACCCGCGTCCGCTGCCACCCCCGAAGGTTGCGGCCGCGACGTCCATGATCGCGGCGGTCCAGGCCCGGACCGCCGGCGGCAGAAGGAAACACCAGCCACACTCGGTACCCGGTCGACCGCGGTCAAGATCAACGACGACGCCGCGGCCGCCAGGCCGGGTCGTACTCAGGATGGCCGGCGTGCGCCAGGGCCAGCGCGCGGTGGATCGCGACGGTCAGCGCATCGGCCTCGCTCTCCGGGTCGTCCCCGAAGATCGCGTCACCGATGTCCTCGTCGGCCCAGTCCGCTCCCCCGCCGTCGGTGAACCAGTCGGCGGCGCCGAACGCGGCGCTCTCGATCCAGTCCCAGTCGGCGTCCTTGGTGGCCTCCTTGCGCAGCCGTACGGCGAGCGCGAGCAAGGCCTGGTGCGACTCCCGCAGGGCCGGATCGGGCAACTCCTCGGTCCGGTCCCGCACGAACGCCGCCAACCGTTTCCGTTCCTTCAGCTTCACCGCAGACCTCTCCTGTTCGGTACGAGCAGTCAACGGTAACCAGCACCGCGCAGCGGCACATCACTCTTTGGAATGATCATGGCCGCGGCAGGCGGAGGGACTCAACAGACGAGCCGGCGCGCTCAACCACCGGCTGCACCGCTGCCTTGCCGTGCGGCGGCTCAACGCCCTGTTGGCCGACCGGGACGGCGAGCACCAGCGGCGCCTGCTGCTGCCCAGTGATCATGATCTCGGCGACACGGTCGGACCACCGCCCGGCGGCCGCCGATGATCATGATCCGGTCCAACCTCAGGCGTCCCGGGGCTGCTCCTCGGCGTGCACGACGACGCAGTCCGGTCCCGGGAACACCAGGGCCTCGCTGCCGTCGGCATGCCGGACGCGGTAGGGCGGACTGCCGTCCGAGCCTCGTACCTCGATGATCGTGCTGTGTTGCTCCGCGTCGCCGACCTTGCGACCGTGCACCAGGAGCTTGTCGCCGACCTTGGCCTGCATCAGCCATCACCTCCTGCTCCGAGGATAGAAGGACCGGCCCGGTTTGGCGATGGGCCAGGAGGGTTCTTCAGCACTCTCCCTAGAGATGGACGGCGGTCCGGGCGAGCTGCGCGATCGCGCCGAGTTCCGGGCAGTCCGGCCCGATCCGGTTGCCCACCGGAGCGGCCGCCTGTTGATCACCGATGCTGATCAGGAAGCCGTCGTCGAACTCCCGGGCAGGCCGGCACAGCGGCCGCGCCGCCAGCACCGTCAACGCCGCGAGCTGCGAGACTTCGAGCCGGCCGGTCCGCAGCACCCGGTCCGGCGAGCGCAGCGTCGCCTGACCGTCCGGGCCGAGTTCGGCTCGTCGCCCGGTGGGCCGGCCGGAGGCGATCTCCTGGACCAGGATCGGCGGCGCCGACGCAGCCGGCAGCGGTTCCTCGAACCTTCCCTCCCAGAACGGCTGCAGCAGCGCGGTCAGCTTGTCCCACTCGGGGGCCGGCGTCGGCGCGCAGGGATCCTCGCGGCTCACGGTGAGCGCACCCATCCGCAGCGTCACGACGAAGGTGTCGGCGCAGCGCATGTCGTCCGGCCGCGGCCGGGCCGCCTCGCGCCGAAAGGCCTCCGACTCCAGCAGCGTGCCGATCCGGTTCAGAGTCTCGGTGCTGATCCGGCCGGCGGCCGGCCGTTCGGTGAGGACGAGCCCGATCCGGTCGCTGGGCGTCACCTGCAGCTGGCGGAACACGCCGGCGACGCCGCCGGTGACGGTCATGGTGAAGGCACCGAATCTGGTCAGCGGCAGCGGCTCCGGCGGCAGCAGCGCACATCCGGCGGTCGTCGTACCGAGGGCCGCGATCAACAGGCCGGCCCGACGATGGAAGCCTCGCCGGGTGATCATCATCCCGCGAGTATGCCGCACGCCGCGGTCGTGACCACCGACTCGACTTTCTAGAATCTCCATTCTAATATCGGGTCGTGGGCCGCCGCAGAACCTTCGATCCGGACGTCGTCCTGGACGGCGCGATGCACGCCTTCCGCCGGTACGGCTTCGAACGCACCTCGGTCCAGCGGCTGGAGCAGGCGACCGGGCTGAGCGTCGGCAGTCTCTATCACGCGTACGGGGACAAGGCGGGACTGCGGCGAGCCGCGCTGGATCACTACCTGTCCGGATTCGTCACCGCGCGGCTGGACCAGATCACCGGTCCGGCGGCGACGCTGGATGATCTTGAGGCCTACCTGCTGGCGTTGTTCTCCCCGCCGCTGAACGACGGCTTCGGCTGCCTGATCACCAACAGCGCGATCGAGGTGGCTGGCGAGCCGGCCGCCGAGCGGGACCTCGTCGTCCGGGCCCTCGAGTTGATGCGGGCCCGGTTCACCGTGCTGCTCGACCGTGAGCTCGGCGCCGCCTCGGCCGGTCCCGCGGCGACCCGGCTGCTGCTGCTCACTCAGGGCATCCTCGTGCTGGCCCGGGTCGGCCTGCTCGACGACGCCGCCGAGGCCGCGGTCCGCGACGAGTTCGCCCGGCTCCGAGCCGTACGAGGACGTACCGGATCTTCTTCGAGGAAAGGGAAAACTCCATGATCACCCACCTACACCCGAGCACCATCGCCCCGTCACCGTTCCTCAGTCCGGGCGTCCTGGTCACCCGTCCCGAGCGGACCCTCTACATCTCCGGCCAGGTCGGCGTGACCGCCGACGGCCACGTCGGCGACGGCATCGCGGAGCAGACCAAGATCGCCACCGGCAACCTGCGCGCCGTGCTCGCCGAAGCCGGGATGAGTGTCGAGCAGGTGATCAAATACACGATCTACCTCACCGACCCGGCCAACCTGGAAGGCTTCCTGGCGGCCGGTGCCGATGCGGCCCCCCAACCCGGCCCGGCCGGCACCCTGCTGATCGTCGACCAGCTCGCCGACCCGCGCCTGCTGGTCGAGATCGAAGCCATCGCAGCCGACTGAACCCCGACTCGGCGGACCGGATCACGCCCGCGGCCGTCGCCGGCCCCGACTCCTTCCGGTGGGCCAAGCGTCCGCGGAGCACCCCGGATCCCAGGCGCCCAGCTCCTCTTTGCCTTCCGCTGACCGGCGACCACGCCGCGCCCCGCCCACCACCTCACTGCAGGCCGTCTGCTCGGGTCGTCGCCTTCCACCGCCGCCGAGCCCGCGCCTCGCTCACCGCGTTCTACCCTCTGCCGGCACGCCGCTCTCGCTCCAGCGCCGCCCCGCACGCTTCACGCTCCCCGCGCAGTTCCTGCCGTGCGAGGGTTGTCGACATTCCCGCGCACGATCCGATCAAACCCACGGCATTGTCGACATTCCCGCATGCCCTCCAGACCCGTGTTCTCCCGACGCACTCCACGGCCCCGCGCTTCTCCCCCGACCCTGCTGCCTCCTCGACCGCAGACAGCCATCGCCACCTCCCAGGGCTTCGCTTCGCGCCCGTCCTCGCCTCCGCCGCAGGCCAGACCGCCGAGCGGCGCCAGCACCGTCGCGATGATCATGGTCAGGGCCGCCTTCTGCACGCCGCCTCGGTGCCGGGAAGGGAGAGCGCAGCAGGGTAGCCGCGTTGTCGGGAAACCTCCTCAGCCGCGGCGTTACCCCGGAGGTTAAGCGGTTACCCCCTCGCGTGAGGAGAAATTCCGACAGCCACCGGTCGCGGCGGCGCCCGACACGGCGAGAGCTGCAGCGCCTCCCCTCCCGGCCTAACCCTCAGAACCGTGGACGGCGGCCGTCCCCTGCTCGGCTCGCTTCCTCGCCCCAGCCACATCCCCACCGAGCGACGCCAGCACCGCCGCGATGATCATGGTCGGGTCCGTCTTCGGCCACGCCACCTCTGCCGGGGATGAGAGCGCAGCAGGACAGTCCGCGTTGTCGGAAAACCGCCTCAGCCGGAGCGTTACCCCGGAGGTTAAGCGGTTGACCCCCTCGGGTGAGGAGAAATTCCGACAACCACCGGTCGTGCCGGCTCCCCACGGGGCGAGAGTTGCAGCACCTCCACTCCCGGCCTGCCCCTGGCATCGGAGCCGTGGATGGCGGCCAACTCCTGCTCGACCCCTTCCTCGCCCGCGTCCACCCAGGACCAGGTCGGCCAGCCGGTCGCCCAGTTCGATGTCGTCCAACTGCCGGGTAGGTCTTCTGCCGAAGATCTTCCGGTCACGCCGCGCGAGGGGCTCGACGGGCTCCGATCACGGCTCGCCAGTGACGACTTAACGACCTCCTCCGGGCCGAATTCGTGGTCGTAACGTCACTCTCGTTGCACTACTCCGGCAGGGAGCAACGGTCACGGTGCGGGGACAGGAGATCTTGCGGTCGGAGTAGGAGTGCGCCAGATCTGGGCGTCAAGAGGCCAGGAGGGCAGGCGAGATCCGTACAAATGGATCATCGGGTGAACGAGCTAGCTCAGTCGAGCAGCAGAGCCGAAAGGTCGCGTCGTTCGCCGATCGGCGTGACGGTGGCGCTCACGACCGTGCCGTCCGCTTCGATCAGGAAGGTGCCGCGCCGGGCGCAGCCCAGTTCGGCGTCGAAGACCCCGTAGGCCTGCGCGATCCGGCCGTGCGGCCACCAGTCGCTGACCAGGTCGAACGCGAGGCCTTCGGTGTCCGCGTACGCGCGCAGGGTGAACATCGCGTCGCAGGAGAGGGCCAGCACGGTGAGCTCGCGGTCGGCCAACCGCGGAGCGAGGTCACGCAACTCGGACAGTTCGGAGGTGCAGATGGACGAGAACGCCCACGGATAGAACACGAGGGCGACCCGGCGGCCGCGCAGCGCGGACAGCCGGATCTCCTGCCCGTGCTGATTGGGGGCTCGGAAGTCGGGCGCGACGGCGCCCGCGACGACCGGTTCGGTGGGTGGCTTAGCGACGGGCACTCTTGGGCCGGACCAGCTTGGTGGCGGCCCAGTCGGCCGAGACCGTTGCGCTGACGGTGGTGACGGACAGCCCGGCGGAGACGGCGGCCTCGTTGACATCGGCCGGATCCACGAAGCCCTCCCGGCCCACCTTCGGCGTCAACAGCCAGACGTAGCCGTCCTCGGCCAGGTCGGTCAGCGAATCGACCAACCCGTCGGCCAGGTCGCCGTCGCTGTCCCGCCACCACATGAGGACGACGTCGGCCGCCTCCATGACTTCCTCGAACAGCTCGCTGTCGATCGCGTCCTCGACCATGATCCGGACGTCCTCGTCAACGTCCTCGTCCCAGCCGAGTTCCTGAACGACCAGACCGCTGCCAAGACCAAGCTTGTTGTCCCCGGTACCTACGGTCTCGGGCCCTGACGAGCTCACTCCCCTGCCTCCACTCGAAATCCCGCCCCTCCGGAGTCCGCCCTGGTCATCTGGACGGAACCCGAGGAAACCTTTGTGGCGCCAAGCCTGCCAGAGCCGCGCGCGATTGGGGAACCCCGGACACATCTCGGCGCGTCCCGCACCGCGGGCGCTAACCTGCACCGACGGCGCACCGCCGTCGATTCGGCCGTCGGGACGCGGTTCTGACAACGTTCCGCCGGAGTGACAGGATTGGTTGCATCCGAGATGTACGGTCCCGGCACACCCCGCCGGGAGTTGATGAAGAGGAGCCTTCAATGGCCAAGCCCGGACCCCGACCGGCCATCACCGCCGAGGGTTTGCCGTCGCAGATTCCCGATATCGATCCCGAGGAGACCGGCGAGTGGCTGGAATCCCTGGACGGACTGCTCGACGAGCAGGGCCGGCACCGGGCCCGATTCATCATGCTGAAACTGCTGGAGCGCGCCCGGGAGCGGCAGATCGGGCTGCCGGCCCTGCGCAGCAGCGACTACATCAACACGATCCCGCCGGAGTCGGAGCCCTGGTTCCCCGGTGACGAGCACGTCGAGCGCCGGATCCGGGCGTTCATCCGGTGGAACGCCGCCATCATGGTCAGCAAGGCGAACCGGAAGGGCCTCGAGGTCGGCGGCCACATCGCGACGTACCAGAGCGCGGCGAGCCTGTACGAGGTCGGCTTCAACCACTTCTTCCGCGGCCACGATCATCCGGGTGGCGGCGACCAGGTGTTCTTCCAGGGCCACGCCTCCCCCGGCATCTACGCCCGGGCCTACCTCGAGGGCCGGCTGACCACCGACCACCTGGACGGGTTCCGGCAGGAGGTGTCCCGCGGCCAGGGCAACGGGCTCTCCTCGTACCCGCACCCGCGGCTGATGCCGAACTTCTGGGAGTTCCCGACGGTGTCGATGGGCCTGACCGGGATCAACTCGATCTATCAGGCCCGGTTCAACCGCTACCTGCACAACCGCAAGATCACCGACACGTCGGACAAGCGGGTCTGGGCGTTCCTCGGCGACGGCGAGATGGGCGAGCCGGAGTCGCTCGGCGCGATCGGCCTGGCCGCCCGCGAGGAACTGGACAACCTCACCTGGGTGATCAACTGCAACCTGCAGCAGCTGGACGGCCCGGTCCGCGGCAACGGCAAGGTGGTCCAGGAGCTGGAGTCGATCTTCCTCGGCGCCGGCTGGCACGTGATCAAGGTGCTCTGGGGTCGGGACTGGGATCCGCTGCTGGCGGCCGACCGGGACGGCGTGCTGGTGAACAAGATGAACACCACGCCGGACGGTCAGTTCCAGACCTACTCGGTCGAGGACGGCGCCTACATCCGGGAGAACTTCTTCGGCGGCGACCCGCGGCTCAAGCAGATCGTGGCCAACCTGTCCGATGATGATCTTCGTCATCTGTCCCGCGGCGGCCACGACTACCGCAAGGTGTACGCGGCGTTCAAGGCGGCCACCGAGCACGTCGGGCAGCCGACCGTGATCTTGGCCCAGACCGTCAAGGGCTGGACGATCGACGCGCTCGAGGCGCGCAACGCCACCCACCAGATGAAGAAGCTCACCACCGACGATCTGAAGGCGTTCCGGGACCGGCTCTACCTGCCGATCGCCGATGATCAACTGACCGACGCGTACAACCCGCCGTACTTCCACCCGGGCACCGATTCGCCCGAGTACGAGTACCTGCAGGAGCGGCGCAAGGCGCTCGGCGGCTACCTGCCGGAGCGGCGGGTCAAGCCGACGGTGATCAAGCTGCCGGGCGACGAGGTGTACGCGCCGCTGATGGAATCGGCCGGCGAGAAGACCAAGGTGGCCACCACCCAGGCGTTCGTCCGGCTGCTCCGCGACCTGATGCGGGACCCTGAGATCGGCCGCCGGATCGTGCCGATCGCGCCGGACGAGTTCCGGACCTTCGGCATGGACTCGATGTTCCCGACCGCCAAGATTTACTCCCCGCACGGGCAGACGTACGACTCGGTCGACCGCAAGCTTCTCCTGTCCTGGAAGGAATCCACCGACGGGCAGCTGCTGCACGAGGGCATCTCCGAGGCCGGCGCGATGGGCTCGACGATCGCGGCCGGCTCGGCGTACTCACAGCTCGGCGAGCCGATGATCCCGGTCTACATCTTCTATTCGATGTTCGGGTTCCAGCGGACCGGCGACTCGATCTGGGCGATGGCCGACCAGCTGGCCCGCGGCTTCCTGATCGGCGCCACCGCCGGCCGGACCACGCTGACCGGCGAGGGACTGCAGCACGCCGACGGGCACTCGCCGCTGCTGGCCAGCTCCAACCCGGCGGTCGTGCACTACGACCCGGCGTTCGGTTTCGAGGTGGCCCACATCGTCAAGGAAGGCCTGCGCCGGATGTACGGCTTCGGCACCGACGACGAACATCTGGAGGGCGAGAACCTGATCTACTACATCACCGTCTACAACGAGCCGGTGCACCAGCCGGGCGCGCCCGCCGAGCTGGACGTCGACGGGCTGCTGAAGGGCCTCTACCATTACGCGGCCTCGCCGAACACGGACGAGAACGCGCAGCGGGCCCAGATCCTGGCCTCCGGTGTGGCGATGCCGAACGCGCTGGAGGCGCAGCGGATCCTGGCCGAGGAGTGGGGTGTGGCCGCCGATGTCTGGTCGGTGACCTCCTGGAACGAGCTTCGGCGGGACGCGGTCGAGGTGGAGAAGTACAACCTCAACCATCCCGACGAGGACCGCCGCTGGCCGTTCGTGACGCAGGCGCTGCACGGCAAGCCGGGACCGGTGGTCGCGGTGAGCGACTACATGCGCGCGGTGCAGGACCAGATCGCGCCGTGGGTGCAGCACACCTGGTGCTCGCTCGGCACCGACGGCTTCGGCTTCGCCGACACTCGTGCGGCCGCCCGCCGGTTCTTCCAGGTGGACGCGCAGGCCATCGTCGTCGCCACGCTGCAGTCGTTGGCCCGCGAGGGCAAGTACGACCGGCACGCGGCCGCCGCGGCCTACGAGAAGTACTCGCTGGGCGACCCGACCGCGGTAGCCGGTGTCGCCCAGGAGGGCGCCGGCGCCTGACCCGCCCGCGCCGTCCCGTACCGCTCGCCAGTTTTTCACGTCCCGTGAAAAACTGGCGCAATACCAGAGTTACTTCCCTGGTAAAGCGGGAAGAAGCTTGGTGAGGTGTGACGGGAGTGATCGGTGGGACCGGCCGAGCGGGTGGGGCGGCTCAGCGCCGGGGGCAGATGAGCAGGCCGTCGATCTCCGGTGCGTCCTCGCAGTCGTACCGGTCGGTGATCATCCGGCGCAGGGGTTCCGGCTGCCGGGGCAGCTGGAACCAGCTGCCGTCGATCACCAGGAAGCGGGCCGCCGGATCGCTCAGGCAGGCGAGGTTCTCGGCATACCCGGTGGTGGTGATCACCGCCGGGTTGTGCCGGGCCCGCTGCAGCCAGACCGCCGCCGGGTAGGCGCACGGGGTCGGGTTCCGGACGAAGTAGTTGACGTCCCCGAAGGCCAGGTAGAGCACGGGCGTGTCCGCCCCGATCAGCTGCCGCACCCGCCGACCGGTGTCCTGGCGCCGCTCGGTCGTCTCGGCGGAATAGATGTTGATCAGTCCCGTCTGCGGTACCTCGGTCAGCGGGGTGGTGCCGGTCGGGCCCGGTGCCACGATGCTGATCATGGTCGCGCAGCAGACCGCGGCCGCGGCAGCCGGCCTGGAGCCGGTGGGCCGATCGCCGCGCAGCGTCAGCACCACCCCCAGCACCATGGCGAGGCCGAGCCCGGCCAGGACCACGGCCGGATGCTCGACCCGGAGCGGCGCCGGCAATCGGATCGCCACCGCCGCCGCCATGGCCGCGACCACGGTGATGATCAACAGCCGGGCCGCGGTGGTGGGCGCTGCGCGCCGTACCGCCAGCACCAGCACGGCGGCCGCGATCACCGGGAACGCGACGAAGTGGTAGATGAAGAACTGCTGCTGGACCACCGCCGGCAGCAACGCCAGCACCATGATCAGGACAGCCAGCGCACCGAGGCGCAGCCGGGTCCGGGCGGTCCGTCCGGCGAGTAGGACCCCCAGCGCGGCGGGAAGCATGATCAACACCGGCCAGGCCAGCAGCGCACTGCCCAGGCCGAGCCCGGTCCGCCAGACCGGCTCCAGGTTCGGCGGCTGCAGCGCCGACAGCTCGATCAGCCAGTGCAGTTCTCGTGGCCAGAGCGACGCGATCACCCCGATCCAGGCAAGCCCGGCGACCGTCGCGACGACGGTGGCGGCGACCGCTCGCCGCCACGCCAGCACGGCGAGCACGACCAGTCCGATCAGCGCGGTCGGCAGCGTGACGATCTTGATCGAAGCCGCGGCGGCGAGCAGCACACCCGCCCCGGCCGCGGCCGGCCACCAGGACCGATCGTCATCGCGGCCGAGCAGACCGATCGCCACGGCCAGCACTGTCAGCACCAGGGCGAGCCAGTCCGGCTCCCACACCGACACCGCGCCCTGCAGCCCGGCGGCCGCCGCGACGGCGACCGCCAGCGGTTGAGCGGTCCCGGCGGGCAGGCCCCGGTCCCGCAGCGCGCGATACAACAGCAGGCCGGCGAGGCAGCAGAGCAACAGGGCGGAGACCTGCATCCCGAACTCGAACCGGCGGCTGCTCTCACCGAACAGCCGGGACGGGGCGAACACGGCGGCCATGATCAGCCGGTACAGCATCGGCCGGTGGGTGAACGTCTCGGCCACCGGCACCGGCGAGGTCTGCTCGACGCCGGCCTGGAACCGGACGTCGCCGTTCAGCGGCAGCAGCGCGGCGCAACCGGCGGCGATGATCACCACCGCCGGCGTCAGGTACCGGATCAGCCGGGCGGGCTCGGCCGCACCCAGCAGCCGGCCGCGGCCGTCATCGAGCGTCGAGACCATCGCTACCCCCGTAGCTCGAGACTCCCTGGAACTCCAGCAGCCTGGAACTCCAGCAGCAGGTTTCGAGGCACGGATGAACGGGAGGTAACCGGTGCATATTCTCGAGTTGACGAACAGGCACCGAGCCGGAATCGTGAATGGACCCCGATCCGATGACTGCTACGGTCATGCCCGTGGCACACCTGGTCCGCCGGCTGGCACGCAACAAGATGGTGCGCAAGCTGACGAAGAACGAACTCATCCGGAACAATCGGTACTTCCAGGCTCTGCGGTACAGCGTCGTCCGACACCCGATCGAACGCGGCGGTGCTCAGGTCCCGATTGCGCTCAAGGTCCGAATCAATTCCAAGCTCGACATCGAGCCCGGCTCCCCCGCGTTCTTCGGGGCGCTACGTGGCGTCGTCTGGGCCGATCCGCTGCGGATCGCACGGTGGGACCACATCGCCGTCTGGCGGGTGAACCACGATCCGGCCGCGACCTCGCTGGCCAACGTGCTGGGTGAGCGGGTCTTCCCGTCGCCCAACCGCGACCTGGTCTGCCTGATCGACGAGCTCAACCCGGAGCTGACCTCGGCGCACGACCTGCTCAGCCTGCTGGGTCGGACCCGGATCGCGCCGACCTCCGACCAGTTCACCGAGCAGCGCAACCTGCTCGTCGTCGTCGACCCGCCGACCCGGACCGCGATGTCGATCGCGACCACCTGGAGCCGGACCCGGACCGTGGTCCTGCTGACCCGGCCGAGCCCGTTCCAGGCATCGACGTTCGCCGACGCGGACGCGCTGCTGGTCGCCGACACGGTCGACCCGAAGCCGTACGAGAACCTCGGGATTCCCCTCCTGACAAGGTTTTCCGAGTTCGACGACGCCCTTGCCCAGGTGAAGGCGCTGGTCAGCGGGTCGGTGGAGCGGCCGCCCGGCTACCACTTCGCGGTGAAGGGCCGGATCGATGATCTTCCGGCCGCCGTCGATCATGAGACCGACATCGTCTGCGTGGTCGAGGACGGCGCCGTCGACGCCAGCACGATGATCACGTTCGCCGACTACCTGGCCGCCTTGATCGACCGCTCGGAACTGGTCGCGGTGCACTCCCGTTTCCTCTACAGCCACGAGTCGCTGATCCGCGGTGACCGGCCGGAGCTGCTGCTGCACCGGCTGATCTCGCGCGGTGCCCGGATGCGGGTGCTGTCCGGCCAGTTCACCGCCCAGCCGGTCTGGAGCGCGTGATGGCCGCGCCGATCAAGATCGTCCACCTGTCCGGGTCCGCCCTCGCCGGTGCCCCCGGAATGCTGGCCCGGGCCCAGAATCAGTTGTACGGCTATGACGCGGTGCATTTCCGGACCGGTGATCACGGACATTTTCGCGATCTCATGTCGATCAATACCATTCCGGTCCGAGCGAATGCGCTGGACGCGGAACTGGTTCGCCGCCACATTTCCGAGGCCGACGTCATTCACGTCCATAATCTGGTGGCACCGTTCGCCTTGTCGTGGCTCGCCGAGGTCGACGGCATCAACGAACGGACCTTGATCTACCAGGTGCATTCCCCGACCCGGGAACGGCCCATTTATCGCGATCTCTCCGACGCCGTCGGCCTGGAATGGGACGCCCGTCTCGCCGTTTCCCAGATTCATCCACGGCTGTTCCCGACGATGACCCCGGTGCCGAATTGTCTCCACCGGGATTGGCTGACGCCGCGGCTGCGTTCCCGGCCGCGGTTCGACGGGCCGGTCCGGGTGGTGTTCTCGCCATCCACCCCGTCCCGGTCCCGGTGGAGCAGCAAGTCCTCGCCGGCGTTCGACGCCCAGTTGAAGCAGCTGGGCGACAACCGCCGGTTCGAGTTGATCAAGGTCACCGACGTGTCGCCGGAACGGCTCTCGGCGACCCGGTCGGTCGCCGACGTGAGCATCGACGAGGTGCTCACCGGCGGCTTCCACCTGGTCTCCTACGAGGGCATGGCGGCCGGCAACGTGGTCGTCAACGGGGCCGACGAACTGTCCCTGGCCGCGTTCGCGATGGGCTTCCGTACCAACGAACCGCCGCCGTTCCTGCGCACCGACCTGGACGGGTTCGCCGAGCAGCTGGGCCGGCTCGCCTCGGACCGGCGGTTGCTGGCCGACTGGATGGACGCCTCGCACGACTACTACTGGCGGATCATGTCGGCCGAGCGAGTGGTCGGCATCTACGACGAGATCTACCGGGCCGGGAAGGCGGGGCATGGCGAACGCGCTGACGCGGTTGCGTGATCATTTCGCCGGGACGTCGGTCGACCTGGTCGGCAACGGCCCGACGGCGACGATGTGGCGGCCGCGGCCGTCGGTCCGGGTGGTCACCGTCAACGCCGGCCTGAAGTTGATGGCCGAGCACGACGCGATGGCCGACCTGTACTGGGTGCAGGACGAGCGGTTCATCGCGACCAAGCCGCAGGCCCTGCTGCCGTATCTCGACCGGACCCGGTTCTTCGCGGCCAACGCCGACATCGCGCACCAGGCCGGCATCGTCGACGACCGGCTGATCCCGATCCGGATGCTCGACTACGAGACGTTCTCCCGGGAGCCGCGGATCGGCCTCGGCCACGGCTACAACGTGATCTTCGGCGCCCTGCAGATCCTGCGCTGGTGCGGCGTCCGCCGGATCGACCTGTACGGCGTCGGGCTGCGCTACTGGTCCACCGACACGAGATTCGATCAGCGGGTCCGCGGCTTCGACGTCGACCTGCACCGCTCCGGCGACCAGGTCCGCCTGGTCCGGCAGGCCCTGGACATCCTCGAGGCCGACGGCATCGAGGTCGAGATCCACGGCGAGTCCGCCCTGTCGATCGCCCGCACCGCCCGCTGACCCGCCGCGGAGCCGGGAAGAGTCAGCGGTCCGCCTCAGGACAGTTTCGCGCGCGCCTCCCGGCGCACCGGGGCGGGAAGTCGCTCCCCCATCCGCTCCAGGAACGCCCGCACCAGGTCGGGGCCGGCCGCGCCGGCGTGCTTGAGGGCGATCCCGACCGGCTTCGACACGAGGGGATCGGAATCGCCCGCGAGCAGCTCGGCGATCCGGAGGAGATCCTCGATGCCGTCGAGGTCCGGCGGCCGCGTGTACGCGAGCGGAGCCGTCATGGCCGTCCGCCGACGGAGTGGATCCGGCGATGCCGCGAGGTCGAAGAGATCATCTCGCGGGCGCCCCTTCAGGAAGCCGCCGACCACCCGCGGCGCGGCGCGGTCGACCATGTCCCACGAGTCGATGCGGTCGTGCCGGTCGAGGTAGAGGCGGAAGCGCTGCTCCCGGTCGGCGTCGGCCATCCGCGGCGAGCGGACGGCGAAGTCCAGGACGCAGAAGGCCGCCAGGCGCGCCTCGTAGGGCTCCTCGTCGAGCAGCCGGCCGACCTCGTCGAGCGGCAGCGCGGCGAACGCCTTCGCGATATCGAAGACCGTGCCCATCCGCACGCCCATGACCCGGGCAGCACCGCGGTAGTGGCGGTTCGGGTGCGCGGCGGGATCCGCCGCCGCCTCGAGCTCAGCGACCAGGCCCTGCGCGGTGAGCGGCATGGCTGCATCGTAGCGACGCTCTCGGCCGGAGTGGGATGCCGCGAGCGGCTGGCCCCTCGGCAATGGTCGTCAGCTGGCCAAGATCAACTCGGTGGCCTCGGCGACGGCCTGCCGGGAGCCGGCCAGGTTCCAGTGCTGGCCGCGGTGCTCGACGATCTCGGCCGCGCCGCCGGCGCCCAGGACCAGGGCGGCACCGGGCAGCCAGTCCCAGAGGTTGAGGTTCTTCTGCAGGAACAGGCCGGACCAGCCGCTGGCCACCCCGGCCAGGTCGATCGACGCCGAGCCGAGCATCCGTACCGTCGCGGTGGCGGCCACCACGGCCCGCCACGGCTGGAAATGATCATCGTCGGCGAACTTGGTCGGGTGCAGATAGGTGCAGACCGAGACCCGGTCCAGCGGCCGGTCCGCCAGCTCGGCGACCGGCTTCGCGTTGCGGGACGTCGGCCGGTCCGGGCCGCCGACCCAGAGCTCGTCGCGGGCCGGATAGTAGACGGCGCCGACGATCGGCCCCTGCTCGTCGACCAGCCCGATCGCCGAGCACCAGTACGGGACCTGGGTGAGGAAGTTGTACGTACCGTCGACCGGGTCGATGTACCAGGTCCGGGCGCCGGGCCGGCTGGCGCCCTCCTCGCCGACCACGCCGTCGTCCGGCCGGTGCTCCAGCAGCCGGCCCACCACGCGTTCCTCGGCCGCGTGATCGGCGGCCGACACGACATCGGAGATCGACGTCTTGTAGTGGGTCTCGAGTCCGTCCGCCAGCATCGCCGCCGCCAGCGTGCCCGCGTCTCGGACCAGGTCGGCAGCAAGATCGGGATCGTTCACGTCACGACCCTATCGACCGGGCGGAACGGCTCGCGCACCAGTCCAGCAGCCGCTGCACCGGCCAGGTGTTGATCACTCGGTCCGGGTCGATGCCGGCCGCCTCGGCCCGTTCGCAGCCGTACGCCAGGAAGTCCAGCTGACCGGGCGCATGCGCGTCGGTGTCGATCGAGAACAGGCAGTCCATCTCCACGGCCAACTGGAGCAGCCGGGTCGGCGGGTCCCGGCGCTCCGGCCGCGAGTTGATCTCCACCGCGACGCCGAACGCCCGGCACGCCTCGAACACCACCTCGGCGTCGAACGTCGACTCCGGCCTGGTGCCCCGGTTGCCCTCGATCAGCCGGCCGGTGCAATGGCCCAGGATGTTGGTCCGCGGGTTGGCGATCGCGGTGACCATCCGGTGCGTCATCGACTCGGAATCCATGCGCAGCTTGGAATGCACGCTGGAGACGACCACCTCGAGGTCGGCGAGCAGCTCGTCCTCCGCGTCCAGCGAGCCGTCGTCGAGGATGTCGACCTCGATGCCCTTGAGGATCCGGAACGGCGCCAGCACCTCGTTCAAATCCTCGATCACCGCCAGCTGCTGCCGGCGCCGCTCGGTGGTCAGGCCACGGGCGACCGTGAGCCGCGGCGAATGATCGGTGATCGCGCAGTACTCGTGGCCGATTGCCCGCGCCGTGATCATGGTCTCGTCCAGCGGGCTGCCGCCGTCGGACCAGTCGGAGTGGCAGTGCAGGTCGCCCAGGATCTTCGCCCGGAGTTGATCACCGCCGGTGGTCAGCGGCGCCTTCGCGTCCCGCAACTGCTGCAGATAGTCGGGTACGGCGCCCGCCATCGCCTGGCCGATCACCGCCGCCGTCTTCGGGCCGATGCCGGTGAGCTTGCCCCAGCTGCCGCGCTCCTGGTGTTCCTGCCGCTCGGCCTCGGACAGCTGGTCGACCGCGTCGGCCGCCCGCCGGTACGCCTTCACCCGGTGGGTGTCGGCCCGGCTCCGCTCCAGCAGGAAGCCGATCTCGCGCAGCGCGACGACGGGGTTCATGATCATCCGGCCTTTCCATGGTCGGGGTTCTCCGGGCTTCGACGGGGCCGCGGACGAAGGCGTACCGTCGGCATCTCGGGGGCCTCCATCACGCGTTCGGTGCGATCCACGACGGGCGGGAAGCGGTCCGCCCGGTCCAGCCACTCCTGCCGGTAGCCGGCCACCTCGTCGTGGCTGCGGCCGACGAAGTTCCACCACATGACGATCTCCTCGGCGAACGGCTCGCCACCCAGCAGCAGCACTCGGCCGCCGGCCTCGCTGCGCAGGGTGAGTGTGTCCCGCCCGGTGCCGAGATAGAGAAGTTGATCATGCTCGACCTCGCGGCCGGCGATCTCGACGGTGCCGGTGATCACGAACCCTCCGTGCTCGTACGCCGACCGCAGCAGGAGGGTCAGCTCGGCGCCCGGCTGGAGTTCCAGATCGACCGCCAGCAAGGGCGTGTACGTCTCTGCCGGCGACCGTACCTCCCCGACGGCGCCGAGCAGCATGGTCCCGGACGCACCGTCGCCGGACACCGTGGGCAGCGAGCGGTGCGACACGAAGGTCGGCGCCGTGAACCGCGCCGACTCGGGCAGGGCGAGCCACAGCTGCAGACCGTGCATCGTCGGCGGCTTGTCCGCCGGCGACAGCTCGCTGTGCACGATGCCGCGGCCGGCCGTCATCAGATGCAGCTCGCCGGGCCGGACCCGGACCCGGCTGCCCAGGCTGTCGGCATGATCGATCTCACCCTCGAGCAGCCAGGTCACCGTCTGCAGGCCGGTGTGCGGGTGCGCCCAGACCCGCATGCCGGGCGCGTCGGCCACGTCCTCCGGCCCGTAATGATCAAGGAAGCACCAGGCGCCGATCATCCGGATGTTCCGGTCCGGCAGGGCCCGGAACACCTGGGTGGTCTTGCCGAGCCAGACCGTACGGCCGGTCAGCAGCAACTCCTCCGGCCCGGCGGCCCCGGACGCGGCACAGGCGTACTCGTCCGGCTTGGTCTCGACGTCACTCACGGGCGGCCTCCTCTCCCTCACGAAGCTTAGGGCGGGCGGCCGACGGCGGGTGCAATAGGCTCAGGCCATGGCCGCGACCACTCGAGGGATCATCAAGTCGCTGCTCCCCTCGGCCAAGACGCGCGCCGCGATCGGTCGTCGACTGTCGGCCGTCACCGGAGCCATGGCGACCGCCACGGTCGCCGAGATGGAGGCCCGGCACACCTGGTTCGTCCGGCTCGACGCCAAGCACCGGTCCTGGATCACGCTGGTCGCCCAGGCCGGCATCGAGGGCTTCGTGCACTGGTTCAGCGAGCCGGAGCCGGCCGGGCCCAGCACGATGGACGTGTTCGGGTCGGCGCCCCGCGAACTGGCCCGGAAGATCTCGCTGTACCAGACGGTCGAACTGGTCCGGACCACGATCGACGTGGTCGAACAACAGATCGACGAGGTGATGCCGCGGGCCGACCGGCCGATCCTGCACGCGGCGATCCTGCACTACAGCCGGGAGTTGGCGTTCTCCGCGGCCGAGATCTATGCCCGGGCCGCCGAACTGCGCGGCGCCTGGGACGCCCGGCTGGAGGCGCTCGTGGTCGACGCGGTGCTCCGCGGCGAGACCGACGAGGCCGTACTCTCGCGGGCGTCGACGCTCGGCTGGGGCTCGGCGACGACGGCCGTGGTGGTCGTCGGGCCGGCCCCGGAACACGAACCGGCGCAGGCCATCGAGTCGATCCGGCACGCCGCGACCAAGGACGGGCTGGACATGCTCGGTGCCGTCCAGGGCGACCGGCTGGCGATCATCCTCGGCGGCGCCGAACTGGCCGAGCCGGACCGGGCCGCGGCGGCGACGGCGCGCTTCGTCGACCGGTTCGGGCCGGGACCGGTGGTGGTCGGGCCGCCGGTGGATCACCTGATGGACGCGCCGGCTAGCACCCGTGCCGCCCTGTCCGGCTTCCGGGCCGCGGCCGCCTGGCCGGAGGCGCCGCGGCCGGTCAACGCCCAGGACCTGCTGCCGGAACGGGCGCTGTCCGGCGACGGGCACGCCCGCCGCGCTCTGGCCCACGACATCTACCTGCCCTTGGCAGAGGCCGGCGGCGGGCTGCTGGACACG
Organism: Microlunatus parietis; assembly: GCF_013407955.1. GTDB lineage: Bacteria > Actinomycetota > Actinomycetes > Propionibacteriales > Propionibacteriaceae > Microlunatus > Microlunatus parietis. The sequence continues at coordinate 1,342,644 of NZ_JACCBU010000001.1, forward strand.
CTGATCACGTTCCTCGACCACGGCAACTCGGTCGAGGCCGCGGCCCGCGCGCTGTTCGTACACGCCAACACGGTGCGCTACCGGCTGCGGCGGATCCACGAGGTCACCGGCTACGGGCCGACCGATCCGCGCGACGCGTACACGCTGCGGATGGCCCTCACCCTCGGCCGCCTGCTGAAGCCGTGACCCTCGATCCCCGGCGGGTCGCGGCGATCGAGGCCAGCCGGGCCTGGTACGAGCTGACGTACGGACTGCACGGGATCCGGCATGGCGTCGAGGACGGACTCTGGATCGCCCTGGACCCTCCGCCGCCGTGGCACTCGGGCGCGTTGACCTTGCGGCCCGGGCTGTCCGCGGCCTGGGTGGCCGAGCAGCTCGGCCCCGACTTCGCTCTGTCAGTCGCCGACGCCTACGCCGACCTCGATCTCTCGCGGTACGGGTTCGAGGTGCTCTTCGACGCGACCTGGATCCACGCGCCGGCGCCGACCGCCGGCCCCGTGCCCGACGGCTGGTCCGTGATCGACTCCGCGCCGGCCCTCGCCGAGTGGAGCGAACTGCACGACTATCGCGGCGTGCTCACCGAGCCGAGCCTGCGGCTGCCCGACCTGCGAGTCCTGGCCCGCCGCCGCGGCACCATGATCACCGCCGGCGCCGTGTTGCACCGGACCGGCCCGGTCGTCGCCGTCTCCAACGTCTGGTCGGCCGAGCCACCCTCGGGCTGGGCCGAGATCATGATCATGGCCGGCCGGCTGTTCCCTGGTCGGCCCATGGTCGGGTACGAGAGCGGCCGGGACCTGGCTGACGCCCGGGCCGCCGGCTTCGTCGCCGTCGGCCCGCACCGGGTCTGGCGCCCGTGTCGCGATTTCTCTTGACATCGGCGTATTCAACGTTGGAATGGCCCGGAGCGCTCCATCAGCAGTGATTTCACGACATCGGTCGGGTGAGCCAGGTGCCGACTGCGTCCATGAACGGCTCGAACCTTCCGTACCAGACCGAATGGTCGGAGTCCGGAATGATCATGGTCTCGACTCCGAATCCGCGTAGCTCTGCGGCTCTCGTTCGCCGTCGCTCCGATTCCGAACCGCCCGGATCGGCGAACACCGCGAGTGACCGGCCCGGGACGACGGGCGCCGGCGGCCGGCTTCGGAACTCGAGCACCAGGCTGACCCCGGTCGGCACGTCGAAGTCGCGAGCCGACGCCTCCTCGGCCAGCCGGTCGGCATCGGTCCAGGTCGGGCGCCGCGCGCGGAGACCGTCCAGGGTGCGGTTCACCTTGTTCTGCGACCAGCCGTCGATCAGCCGAGCCCGCTCCTTGGCAAGATCCTCCCCCGCAAGCCGGTCCGCCGGCACCGGATCCTCGCCGGGCGCGCCGACCGTGGCGTCCACGTAGATCGCCCGCTCCGGCTGCAGCGCGTCGAGACTCAACGCACCGATCGCGCCGCCGATCGACTGGCCGATCAGCACCGCAGGTCTGGCGGGGACCGAACGGGCCAGCGCCTCAACGCAGGTCTCGAACGTCGCTTCGGGATCCGGGTCCGAGCCGCCGTGACCGGGAAGATCAACGGCGAGCGCCCGGTAACCCAGGTCGGCCAGCGCGGGCCCGACCCGGTGGTACTGCCGCCAACTGCCCATCAGCCCGTGCAGCAGCACGGCCACCCGACCGCCGGCGCCCCATTCCCGGTAGTGCAGCTCGCCGCCCATGCGGAACACCCTGCCAGGTCGGGCGCCCCAGACGTCGCCGAGCGGACCCGTTGACCGGCAGATCGTGGCTCGAACAGGGTCAAGTCGTCCGCTCGGCGGGTGTCCGGACCGGGGTCGGCGTGGGTTACGGCAGCAGTCCGTGGGACATGGCGGTGGTGACGGCTGCCGTACGGTCGGAGACCTCCAGCTTGCTGAAGATTCGCAACAGGTGGGACTTGACCGTCGCCTCGCTGATGAACAGGGCCCGGCCGATCTCGGCGTTGGTCTTGCCGGTGGCGACCAGCGACAAGACGTCGAGCTCGCGGCGCGACAGTTGGGCCCGACCCGGATCGCGGACGCGCTTGACCAGGCGGGACGCCACGGACGGAGTCAGCACCGTCTCCCCGGTCGCGGCCGCTCGGACGGCGTTGACGAGGTCGGCGCGGGAGACGTCCTTGAGCAGGTAGCCCGCCGCGCCCGCATCCACGGCGCGCAGGATGTCGGCGTCGGTCTCGTACGTGGTCAGGACGACCACCGCTACGCCGGGCCGTCGCTGCAGGATCTGCTCGGTCGCCGCCACTCCGTCCATCCGCGGCATCCGCAGGTCCATCAGGACGACGTCGATCTCCTGCTCCGCGATCGCGTCGACCGCCTCCGCGCCGGACGAAGCCTCGGCGACGACGGTGATGTCCGGCTCGGCCTCCAGCATGCCGCGGACACCCTCCCGGACGATCGCGTGATCGTCGGCGAGGAGCACCCGGATCGGCCCGCTCACCACGGCACCTCCACCGTCACTGTCGTTCCGGCACCGGGCCTGCTGTCGAGGCGCAGCGTGCCGCCGATGTCCTCGGCCCGCTTGCGCATCCCGGCCAGTCCGAAGCCCGAGCGAGGCTCCTCCGGGTCGAACCCCGTACCGTCATCGGTCACGCTGAGCCGGACGGTGTCCGCCGTCTCGGACAACTCCACGGTGACCTGCCGCGCTCCCGCGTGCTTGCCGATGTTGGCCAGCGCCTCCTGCGCAGACCGGAGCAGGACCACCTCGACGGCCGTCGACAACCCGTCGATGTCCTGCAGCCGTACGGTCACCTCGGCCGATGTCTGCGCCCCGACGAGGTCGGCCCGCCGCCGGATCGCCTCGGCCAGTGTGCCGGACGCGAGCGGGCTCGGCGTCAGCGTGGCGACCATGGCACGGGCCTCGGCCAGATTCTCGCGCGCGGTCTCGGTCGCCAGCGCCAGGTGTCGCCGGGCGGCCGGGAGATCGGCCTCCAGTTCGGACTCGGCCGCCTGAACCAGTGTCACGATGCTGGTGAATCCCTGGGCGAGCGTGTCGTGGATCTCGCCGGCCAGCCGGGTCCGTTCGGTCGCGATGCCGGCTTCACGGGATAACAGTTCCACCTGTTCCCGGCTGGCCTCCAGCTGTTCGATCAGCTGCGCTCGTTGGTTGCTCTGTTCCATCATCTGACCTATCCACAAGCCGAGCAGAATCGCCGATCCGCCCACGGCCAGCCCCATGATCAACGAGGTCGGCAGGAAGCGTGCCTCGGGTCCGGCCCGGAGCACCAGCATGATCGACGGCAGCGCGGCGGAGACCGCCGCGAAGATCACCGCCACGCGCAGCCGGCACCCCAGGAACACCATCGGGAACACCAGGCCCCAGCCGACGGGGATCATCGGCTGGAACGCCAGGCCCGCCGCGAAGATCACCAACGTGACGACCGTGAACAGCACCGGCACGTTCCGGGCGTCCGGCCCGAGGTGCCGCCTGCCGTAGCCGCGGTACCACGCATACAGCCCGAGCAGCGCCACGGCAGCGCCGACGCGTTCGACGACCGAGCCCGCCTGCGGTCAGGCGGCCGATCGGCCGCGTCGGGCGAGGGTGACGAAGAAGACTCCGGCGTACGTGCCGCCGAACCCGATCGCCGCGCACCAGGCTCCCCAGACCAGGCCGGCGGCGGCATCGCCAGTGAAGATCATCGGGAACAGGCAGCCGAACATCATGGCGATGGCGGCCGCCAGTCCGCCGCTCGCCGCCGCGTCCCCGTGGATACTGATCGTCGATCGGCTCACGATCGATTCCTTTCGCTCGACTCGACGCCGGACCTGACGTCCGGCTCGGCTCAAGCGTCTCGTCGGTGGGATACCGAGCGGTAGGACCGGGCGATGGAACCGGATTCCACCGATCGGTGGATACCGGTGCCGGCCGAGGTGTGTCTGCCAGGCTCGGTCCCGATCAACCGTCCGGCTGGCCGGGATCAAGATCAATCCGTTGCGTCGAACGGCATGATCACCGGCACCGCCGATCGATGCTGCAGACACCGTACGAGGACAAGATCGGCTTCGGCGACCTGAAATCTCGATTCCGGGAACTCGTCCGCAGGTCGCCGAGTTGTCAGGGCAGATGCCGGGCTCGGGGCCGGCCGGCCAGCGACTGCGGAGACGGAGGCCCCGATGATCTTGTCCGACCCTGTGATCTTGTCGAGCCCGGTGCCGGCCGGACGACGGAATCCATGATCAACTGATGCTCACGGCGTCCGACGAGACCTCCGCCGGCGCTCGATCACTCCGGTCGATCCTGCGGCACGATCTGCCGGCCTCGCTGGTGGTCTTCCTGATCGCGATCCCCCTGTCGCTGGGCATCGCCGCCGCGTCCGGCGCGCCCTTGATCGCCGGCCTGGTCGCGGCCGTCGTCGGCGGCGTCGTGGCCGGCGCGCTCGGCGGTTCGGTACTCCAGGTCAGCGGACCGGCGGCCGGGCTGACCGTGGTCGTGGCCGGGCTGGTTGACCAGTTCGGCTGGCCCGCCACCGCGGCGATCACCTGCGCCGCCGGCCTGCTGCAGATCCTGCTCGGCGTGACCAGGATCGGCCGGTGGGCGCTGTCGCTGTCCCCCGCCGTGGTGCACGGGATGCTGGCCGGGATCGGCCTGACCATCGCGTTCCAGCAGCTGCACGTGGTGCTCGGCGGCGCGGCGCAGAGTTCCTTGATCAAGAACATCGCCGAGCTGCCCGGCCAGATCGTCGGTCACCACCCGCCGTCGGTCCTGATCGGCCTGCTGACGGTGGCGCTGCTGCTGATCTGGCCGCGGCTGCCCAGGGCCAAGGCCGTGCCCGCGCCGCTGGTCGCGGTCGTCGTCGTGACCGTGGCGGCGGCGGTGCTGGCGCTGCCGGTGGAGCGGGTCCAGCTGCCCGACGACCCGCTGCGCAGCCTGATCCCGCCGGTGCTGCCGGCCGGCGGCCCGGTGCAGATCGCCGTCGCGGTGCTCACCATCGCGCTGGTGGCGAGCGTGGAGTCGCTGCTGTCGGCGGTCGCGGTGGACAAGCTGCACCGCGGTCCGCGGGCCGACCTGGACCGGGAGCTGGTCGGCCAGGGTGCGGCCAATGCGATCTCCGGTCTGCTCGGCGGAATGCCGGTGACCGGCGTGATCGTACGCAGCTCGACCAATGTCGCCGCCGGTGCCCGGAGCCGGGCCGCCGCGATCCTGCACGGGGTCTGGATCGCGATCTTCGTCCTGGCCGCCGGGACGCTGCTGGAGTCGATCCCGATGGCCGCCCTGGCCGGGGTGCTGCTGGTCACCGGAGTGAAGCTGATCCAGCTCGCCCACATCCGAACCCTGCGCCGGCACGACGAGCTGGCGGTCTACCTGATCACCGGCCTCGGCGTCGCCGGCTTCGGGTTGGCCGAGGGCGTGCTGGCAGGGTTGGTGGTCGCGACCGGCCGGGTGCTGCACCGGCTGGCCCGGGCGACGGTCACCGCGACCGAGCATGAGGGCGTGTGGACCGTCCGGCTCCGCGGTTCGCTGGTGTTCCTCGGCGTCGCGTCGCTGGTACGGACGCTGCGGTCGGTCCCGGTCGGCGCGCCGGCCCGGATCGAGCTGGGCGTGGACCACCTCGACCACGCCGCGTACGAGGCACTGCAGGACTGGCGTCGCGGGCACATCGCCCGCGGCGGCACGGTCGACCTGGACGACGCCGCGGTGCAGGCTGCGCTGACCACCCGGACGGGCCGACCGGCGTCCGAGTGAGAGCGAGATCACCCCTCCGTTCACCCCTTTGTAGGGTTCCCACAACCAGCCGAGAGGACTTTCGTGATGTCCCGGTACGGCGATCGGAGGCGCGGCGAGAGAGAGTGGGGACCGTGCTCGCGATCGTCGCGCCCGGACAGGGCGCCCAGACCCCCGGCTTCCTGAGTCCCTGGCTCACGGATTCCACGTACGTGAGCGACCTGGCCCGGCTGTCCGAGGTCGGCGGCCTGGACCTGGCCCACTACGGGACCGAGGCCGACGCCGAGGCGATCCGGGACACCGCGGTGGCGCAGCCGCTGCTGGTCGCGGCCGGCGTGCTGGCGGCCGGCCGACTGCTGGGCGCCGGGCCCGCCGCCGATGTCGTGGCCGGCCACTCGGTCGGCGAGCTCACGGCGGCTGCCGTCGCCGGTGTGATCCCGGCCGTGCAGGCGATGCTGCTGGTGGCCGAGCGCGGCCGGGCGATGGCCGAGGCCGCCGCGGCGACGCCGACCTCGATGACCGCGGTGATCGGCGGCAAGCCGGACGAGGTGCTGGCCGCGATCGAGCGGCACGGACTCACCCCGGCCAACAACAACGGCCCCGGCCAGATTGTCGCCGCCGGCACCGTCGAGCAGCTGGCCGCCCTGGCCGCCGACCCGCCGGCGCGGGCGCGGCTGATCCCGCTCAGCGTCGCCGGCGCCTTCCACACCACGCACATGGAGCCCGCGGTGACCCGGCTCGCCGCCGTGGCCGGCGGCCTCGACCCGAAGGACCCGAGCACGCGGCTGCTCTCCAACGCCGACGGAGCAGAAGTCGCCGACGGCCGCGAGGTGCTGGACCGGCTGGTCCGGCAGGTCGCCGCGCCAGTCCGCTGGGACCTCTGCCTGGAGACCCTGGCTGGCCTCGGCGTCACCGGTCTGCTGGAACTGCCGCCGGCCGGCACGCTGACCGGCATCGCCAAGCGGAACCTCAAGGGGGTCGAGTTGTTCGCCCTGAACACGCCCGACCAGCTCCCCGAGGCCCAAGCCTTCGTTCAGCAGCACGCGAACCGGGAGGTCAGTCGATGAACGACGCAGCCACCAGCCCGACGCTCCAGATCTCCCGGGGCGCCGATTACTCGAGGATCCTCGCGGTCGGTGGCTATCGACCGCGCCGTTCGGTGACCAACGCCGAGATCTGCACCATGATCGACTCCTCGGACGAGTGGATCCAGACCCGCTCCGGGATCAAGGAGCGGCGCTGGGCCGAGCCGGACGAGACGATCCAGATGATGGCCGTCGCGGCCGGCCGGCACGCCCTGTCCAAGATCGACTTGGCGCCGGGCCAGATCGACGCGGTGATCATCTCCACGGTCACCCACTTCCACGCCACACCGGCGATCGCGACCCGGATCGCGGCCGAGCTGGGCGCCAAGGGTGCGGCCGCGTTCGACATCTCCGCCGCCTGCGCCGGCTTCTGCTACGGCGTCGCGATGGCCGATTCCATGATCAGGACCGGCACCGCCCGGCACGTCCTGGTGATCGGCGTCGAGCGGCTCAGCGACATCACCGACAAGCATGATCGCGGTACCGCGTTCCTGTTCGCCGACGGCGCCGGCGCCGCCGTGGTGGGGCCGAGCGAGACGCCCGGCATCGGGCCGGTGGTCTGGGGCTCCGACGGTGATCAGGCGGACTTGATCACCCAGACCGCCGCCTTCGACGAGGCCGCTCGCCAGGTCGGTCCCACCCATCAGGACTTCCCGACGCTGCGGATGGACGGCAACCCGGTGTTCCGCTGGGCGTCGTACACGATGGCAAAGGTGGCCGCCGAGGCGATGGACCGCGCCGGCGTCACTCCGGATCAGATCGACGTGTTCGCCCCGCACCAGGCGAACCTGCGGATCGTCGACGCCATGTTCCGCGCCCTGAAACTGCCCGAACGGGTGGTGATCGCCCGGGACATCGAATACCAGGGCAACACCTCCGCAGCCTCGATCCCGTTGGCGATCGACGCCCTGCTCGCCTCCGGCGAGGCGCACAGCGGCCAGATCGCGTTGATCATCGGTTTCGGGGCAGGCCTGGTCTACGCCGGGCAGGTGATCGTCCTTCCCTAGCGACGATCAGGACCCGCAACTCTCACGTACCACCCAGACAAGGAGACCATCGAGAAATGGCCACCACTGAAGAGATCCGCGCCGACCTCGCCGAGATCGTCAACGAGGTCGCCGGCGTACCGGCGGACGACGTGGCGCTGGACAAGTCGTTCACCGATGATCTTGACGTCGACTCGCTGTCGATGGTGGAGATCATCTATGCCGCCGAGGAGAAGTTCGGCGTGAGCATCCCGGATGAGGAGGCCAAGAACCTCCGTACCGTAGGCGACGCCGTTGCCTACATCGAGCGCGCGTCGTCGTAACCCGCTACGCGCCGGTTCGCCGGGCCACGGCAACACCCCGCCGGGCCCGGCGAACCTATCTCGACCGTCTTCGACTAGAAAGGCGAACCACGTCTCATGTCTCGCACCCGTGTCGTTGTCACCGGACTCGGAGCCACCACCCCGCTCGGTGGTGACGTGGCCAGCACCTGGGAGGGTCTGCTGGCCGGCAAGTCGGGGGTACGCAAGCTCGAGGTCGACTGGATCGCCGAGCTCCCGGTCAAGATCGCCGCACCGGTCGCGGTCGATCCGTCCGAGGTCCTGGACCGGGTCGTCGCCCGCCGGCTGGACCGCAACGCCCAGCTCGCGGTGATCGCGGCCGAGCAGGCCTGGACCGATGCCGGCTTCGGCTTCGGCGAAGAGAATGATCTTGATCCGGACCGGACCGGCGTCGCCATCGGCACCGGCATCGGCGGCATCAGTACGCTGCTCGGCAACTGGGACACCCTGCGGGACAAGGGCGTTCGCCGGGTCAGCCCGCTCGCCGTACCGATGCTGATGGCCAACGCGGCCGCCGCCAACGTCAGCCTGCGGATCCGGGCCCGGGCCGGCGTGCACACCACCGTATCGGCCTGTGCCTCGAGCAACGAGTCGATCGCCCTCGGCCTGGACATGATCAGGCTCGGCCGCGCCGACGTGGCGATGGTCGGCGGGACCGAGGCCGTGATCCACGCGATGACCGTGGGCTCGTTCGGCCAGATGCAGGCGATGAGCCGGCGCAACGACGAACCCGAACGCGCCTCCCGGCCGTGGGACGTCGACCGCGACGGCTTCGTCATGGGCGAGGGCTCGGCGATGTTCGTGATCGAATCACTGGAACACGCGCAAGCCCGCGGCGCCAAGATCTACGGCGAACTGGCCGGTGCCGGGATCACCGCCGACGCCCACGACATGGTCGCGCCGGAACCGACCGGGCACAGCCAGGCGAAGGCGATGATCAAGTCGCTGCAGGACGGCGAGCTGTCCGCCGCCGACGTCGTGCACGTGAACGCCCACGCCACCTCGACCCCGACCGGCGACGGCATCGAGGCACTGTCCGTCCGGGAGGCGCTCGGCCAGGACACGACCGCGATCGTCACCTCGACCAAGTCGATGACCGGTCACCTGCTCGGCGGCGCCGGCGCCCTGGAGTCGATGGCGACCCTGCTCGCCCTGCACCACCGTGTCGTACCGCCGACGATCAACCTGGACAACCCCGAGCCCGGCCTCGGCATCGACATCGCCACCGAGCAACGGAGGCTGCCCGACGGCGACCTGGTCGGCATCAACAACTCCTTCGGCTTCGGCGGCCACAACGTCGCCCTCGCCTTCAAGACGCTCTGACGGACACCCGCGGGACCTCGGCCACCTCCCGGAGCACCTCGATCATCCGGGCCACCGTCGGCGCTGCCTCCGGCCGCGACACCGCGCAGACCCGGCGGGTCACCGTCGGCGCCAGCGGGCGCAGCGGAACGTCGTCGGGCAGCTGGTCCACCGCCAGGCCGGGGACCAGGGCGACAGCGACGCCGGCCTGGACCAACCGGCCGATGGTCAGGTAGTTGTCGGCTTCGAACGCGATCGTCGGGGTGAAGCCGCCCTCGCGGCAGAACCGGTCCAGCATGTCGCGGCACATCGGGTCCGGCGAGCAGTCCCGGATCCACGGTTCGGCGGCCAGCTCGCGGACGCTGACCAGGTCGGCGTCCGAGCGGGCGTGGCCGGGCGGCAGCGCGACCAGCACCGGATCGTCCAGCAGCGGCTCCTGCTCGAGGTCGCCGAAGTCGAGTACCGGGTCCGGCGGGTAGTCGAAGACCACGGCGAGGTCGAGGCGCCGGGCGGTGACGGCCTCGATCGCCATCAACGGGTCCAGGATGTCGAGGCTGAGCGTGATCTCCGGGTGCCGGCGGCGGAACTCGGTGATCGCGTCGGGGATCAGCCGGGATGCCGCGCTGACGAAGGCACCGAGCCGCAGCCGCCCGGTGCGCAGCTCGATCAGGTCCTTGACCTCCTGTTCGGCCCGCCGCAGCTGTTCCTCGACCTGCTCGGCGTGCCGACAGAGCAGTCGCCCGGCCTCGGTCAGCCGGACGCCGCGGGCGTGCCGGACGAACAGCGGGGTGCCGAGTTGGCGTTCCAGCGTCGCCATCTGCTGCGACACCGCCGAGGCCGTGTACGAGAGCCGGGCCGCGGCCCGGGTCATCGAGCCGGACTCGGCGACCGCGGCGAGGATGCGAAGGTGGCGTACGTCGAGCATGCATTCCACCTTAACGCTCCCTCCCGGAACCATTGCTGGTCTTAAGCCTCGAACGTGGGCAGGCTGAAGGTGTGAGCGAAACGACCACCCTGCAGTCACCTGTCGCGCCCGGTCTGGGCCATAAGGCCACCGGCGCGCTGGCGGCCGGCCTGTCCTTGTTCCTGATCGGTACGTCGGCCCCGGTCGCCGCCACCATTCACGAGGTGCCGCTGCTGACCGGCCAGGCGGCGCGCTATCTGGTCGCGGGCCTGCTGCTGGTGGCGATCATGATCATCCGCCGCTCGCTCCAGCGGTCTCGCCGGCCGACGCCGATCCGCCTCCGGCGAAGCGACCTGCTCGACATCGTGCTGCTCGGCACGGTCGGCATCGCCGGGTTCAACGTCTTCCTGGTCTCGGCGTCCTATCGGGTCGACCCTGCCCTCGTCGGTACGGTGCTCGCGGCCACCCCGGTCCTGTTGGCCGTGATCAGTCCGCTGCTCGTCCGCTGCCGGCCCTCTGGCCGGGTCGTCGTCGGCGCCGTCGTCGTGACGGCCGGCACGGTGTACATCACGGGCGTCGGCGCGGCGGACCCGCTCGGCATTCTCCTGTGTGCCGGCGCGCTGGCCTGCGAACTGGCCTTCACCCTCGTCGCCGTACGACTGATCGAGCGGTTCGGCACCTTCGCCACGACCACGCTCGCCGCGGTCTCCGGCGGCGCCGTGTTGATCATGGCGGCGCTGATCTTCGACGGCCCGGGCGCGGCCACGACGATCATGGTCACCCCGGGCGATGCGGTACGGATTCTTTACCTGGCCCTCGCCGTAGCGATCGGCGCCAACCTGGCCTGGTACCTGGCGCTGCCCCGCCTCGGCCCGGCCCGGTCCGGCCTGTTCTACGCCCTGAGCCCGGTCGGTGCCATCGCGGCTTCCGCGGTCCTCGGCATCGGCCTGCCGGCTCCGGTCGTCCTGGTCGGCCTCGGCGTCGTCGCCCTCGGCGTGATCATCGGGATCTGGCCGCAGCGGATCGAGCCGAACGACGGCGTGCGCCGCACCCCGCAACGGGGTACGACGCACGCCAGGGAACCGGTGTCGATCAACCGGCCGTGAGGCCGTCCACCCACTCCTGGTTCTCGCTGATCCACTTCTTGACGACCGGACCGTAGTCGTCCGGCTTCTCCTCGGTGTTGAACATCGCGTTCTCCAGCGAGTACAGCGTCTTGGAGTCCATCTTGAAGTTCTTGAACCACGGAGTCAGTTCGGGGAACTCGGTCTCGAAGTCCTTCTTCGCGAACGAATGGATCTCCTCGGTGGCGCCCATCGCACCCTCCGGGTCCTCCAGATCCTTGATCGGGAACGCGTCGTAGGCCCAGTGCGGCCGCCACAGCGTGACCACCACGTTCTCACCCTTGTCGGTCGCGGCCTTGAGCTCGGCCAGCATGGCCGGCGTCGACGAGGTGACGAACTCCATCTTGTCCAGCTTGTACGTCGGGATAGCCGAGTCGTTCATCTGCTTGGTCAGCCCGGCCCCGGACTCGATGCCGACGATCTTGTTGTTGAACTTGTCGGCGTTCGCGGCCAGGTCGGCCAGCGAGTCGATCGGGGCATCCTCGTTCACCGCGACGGTCAGCTTGGCCTCGTCGTTCCAGACCCCGAGGTCGACGATCTGGTCGCCGAACCGCTCGATGTAGTCCTCGTGCGTGATCGGCAGCCAGGTGTCGAAGATGACGTCGTAGTCGCCGGTCGAGAGACCGGTGTAGCCCGGGGCGACGTCGACGTACTCGAGCTCGACGTTGTACCCCTTCTCGGTCAGGATCGCCTTCCACAGTTCGGAAGCGGCGATCCCCTCGTCCCAGCCGTTGAAGACGCCGACCTTCAGATCCTTCTTCCCCTCGCCGCCGCCCGGCTCGGCCGGGGTCGTGCTCGGCGGCGAACAGGCGGCCAACGCCGCGAAGGTCGCCACGGCGGCGGCCACGACGAGCATCCTGACTTTCTTGATCATCTCATCCCTTTCGTGAACACAGCGCGTCTGTCACTGCGCGGCCGGCTGCGCTTCATGCTCCGGTCGCTTCGTCGGTTGCGTCTCGAGTTCCTCCGTGGCCGCCTCGGCTGCTGGCGTCTCCGCCTCGGCCGCTGCAGCCGGTGCCGGACGGGACCGGCGCCGGGGCGACTGACGCTGCTGGCCGAGCACCCCGCTCAGCCGGTCCAGAATGATCGCGATGATCACCACGGAAAGCCCTGCCTCGAAGCCGAGCGGGATGTCCAGGCTGCCCAGGCCGCGGACCACCTCGCCACCGAGACCGCCGGCACCGACCATGCCGGCGATCACCACCATCGACAGCGAGAGCATGATCACCTGGTTGACGCCGGCCATGATCGTCGGCAGCGCCAGCGGCAACTGGATCTGGCGCAGCACCCGCCACGGCGTCGAGCCGAAGGCCTGGCCCGCCTCGACCACTTCGCGGTCGACGTTCTGGATGCCCAGCTGGGTGAGCCGGACGCCCGGCGCCATGGCGAAGATGATCGTCGCGAAGATGCCGGGAGCCACGCCGACCCGGAACAGCAGCAACGCGGGGATCAGGTAGACGAAGACCGGCAGGGTCTGCATCAGGTCGAGGATCGGGCGCATGATCATCGCCGCGATCCGGGACTTCGCCCCGAGGATGCCGAGCGGGACACTGAACACGATCGCGATCGCGCTGGCGACGAGCACCATCGCCAGCGTCTCCATCGCGTTCTCCCACTGGTTCACGCCGACGATGATCAACAAGCCGGGGATCGAGCCGATCGCCAGGATCCAGCGTCGGGCCAGCAGGGCGAGCCCGGCGATGACCAGGATGATCACCCAGAACGGCGGCGCCTTGAGGAAGAACTCCGCCCAGGCGAAGAAGAAGTCGAGCACCGTGCGGGCGGCGGTGAAGACGCCGGAGAAGTACGTGGTGAGGAACGTGATCCCGCCCTCGACCCAGGCACCGAGCGGGATCCGGAACCCGTCCTCGGTGAAGAAGGATTGGAAGAACCGGATCAGCGCGTCACCGAAGCTCAGCAGAGTCATCGCCCGCTCCTTCCTTCAGTGCGAGATCGACGGTGCCGGACGGCAGCCGTCCCTCCTCCTCGGCCGCGGACGGCGACTCCGGAGTTCGCGGACCGGGCGACGCACTGCCGAGGGACGCCAGCAGGGTCACCCGCGGTACCACGCCGACCAGCTGGTCGTCCTCGACGACCGCGATCGGCAGCGCACTCTCCACGGCCGGCTCGACCAGGTCGATCAGGCTCGCGTCCGGCGGAGTGCTGCTGAAGTCCGTGCGCAGCACGGCCTTGAGATCGGTGCGGCTGCTCCGCACCAGGTCGATGGTCTCGCGATCGGTCACGTACCCGAGCAGCTTGCGGGCCGGTCCGGTGACGAACGCCGCCGACGTCTGCAGGTCCCGCATCATCCGCAACGCGCCGCGTGGTCCGGCACTCAGCGGTACCACAGCCCGCGGCTGCTCCATCGCGCTGGACGCGGTGAGCACCCGGGCCCGGTCGACGTCCTGGACGAACTGCGCCACGTAGTCGTTCGCCGGGTCGGTCAGGATCTCCTCGGGCGTACCGATCTGGACGATCCGGCCGTCCCGCATCACGGCGATCCGGTCGCCCAGGAACATCGCCTCGTTCAGGTCGTGGGTGATGAAGATGATCGTCTTGTTGAGCTCCTGCTGCAGCGTGATCAACTGCACCTGCATCTCGCGCCGGATCAGCGGATCGAGGGCGGAGAACGCCTCGTCCATCAGCAGGATGTCGGTCTCCGCCGCAAGTGCCCGGGCCAGCCCGACCCGCTGCTTCATGCCGCCGGACAGCTCGTCCGGATAGCTGTTCGCCCAGCCGTCCAGCCCGACGATCTTGATCATCTCCAGCGCCTTCGCGGTCCGCTGCGGCTTCGGCATGCCCTGCACCTCGAGCCCGTACGCGGCGTTCTCCAGCACCGTCCGGTGCGGCATCAGCGCGAAGTGCTGGAACACCATGGAGACGGCCTTCTGCCGGATCGCCCGCAGCCGAGCCGGCGCCACACCGCTGATCTTGGTGCCCTGCACCGCCACGCTGCCGGCGGTCGGTTCGAGCAGCCCGTTCAGCATTCTGATCAACGTCGACTTGCCGGAACCGGACAGGCCCATGACGACGAAGATCTCGCCCGGACGCACCTGGAAGTTCGCGTCGATGACGGCGGCCGTCGCGCCCGGACCGAGCCGGTCGCGTGGCGCTCCCGCCTTCAGCTTGCGAACGGCTTCCTTCGAACGGCGGCCGAAGACCTTGAACAGTTCATAGGCCTCGACCGCAAACGTGGCTTCGCCCACGGCACCTCCCCGGTTGCTTGCGCAGTCCTCCCGATGGACCACTGGCCTCGTACTAGTCCCGATGCGCGCAGGACGAACCAGCCGTGAGTGGCTGGCCCTTGTTGCCAGAGATCCCGTCACGTCGAACATGGCGGCAACGACCACGCTGCACCCACGAAGCCATCCTCACCGTAACAAACCGACCCGCACGGATCGGAGGGATCGTCCGTGATCGACCTTAAGGACCCCTCAAGATCGACAGATTTCTCCTTGTACACAAGGGAATCCTCAAAGTTACCATCTTGTGACATTTCCGGGGCTCACCCTCGGGCACGCAGCAAGATCACGTTTCAAGATCGTGATCTTGCTTACGCGCCCGAACCGTGGATCGTGATCAACGCAACTCGCGGTCGGCCGGCGCGGCCTGCTCCGCCTTGCCGTCACCCAGCTCGTCGGTCTTGTCGGTGGCCTCGATCACCACCGCGAAATCCTCACCGTGGTTGGTCAAACCGGTGACCACGGCCTTCTCCATCACCTCGACACCGAGCGTGTCGCGCAGGATCATCGGATCACGCTGCAGGTCCTTGGTCAGCGAGATCGCCAGCCCGACCATCACCACGGCGAACGGCAGGGCGGCGATGATCGTCACGTTCTGCAATCCCTGCAACGCATTCTCGCCGCCGATCAGCAGCATCACGGCCGCGACCGCACCGGTCAGCACGCCCCAGAAGATCACGTTCAGCCGACTCGGCTCGATCGAGCCGCTCTGCGAGAGCGTACCCATCACGACCGAAGCCGCGTCGGCACCGGAGACGAAGAAGATCGCCACCAAGATCATCACCAGCACCGCGGTGACCTGCGGGATCGGAAGCTGGTCGAGCATCCCGAACAGCTGCGCCTCCTCGCTCTCCTGCGCGGCCAGGTCGATCCCACCGCGCTGCAGGAAGATCGCCGTACCGCCGAAGACGGAGAACCAGACCAGGCTGACCAGGCTCGGCATCAGCAGCACGCCGGAGACGAACTGCCGGAT
The DNA here is from genome assembly GCF_013407955.1 of Microlunatus parietis. Classification (GTDB taxonomy): domain Bacteria; phylum Actinomycetota; class Actinomycetes; order Propionibacteriales; family Propionibacteriaceae; genus Microlunatus; species Microlunatus parietis. The sequence continues at coordinate 1,358,278 of NZ_JACCBU010000001.1, forward strand.
GGTGCGGCCGCGGCTGATCCGCGCGATGAAGACACCGACGAACGGGGTCCAGGAGATCCACCAGGCCCAGTAGAAGACGGTCATGCCCTTGAGCCACTCGGTCATCGCGTCGCCGCCGCTGGCCTCTGTCCGGGCCGCCATCTCGGCGAGTTCGGAGAAGTAGCTGCCGACGGCGGTCGGGATCAGGTTCAGGATGAACACCGTCGGGCCGACCACGAACACGAAGATCGCCAAGATCACGGCGAGCACCATGTTCACGTTCGACAGCACCTGGATCCCTTTGGCCACACCGGAAACGGCGGACAGGATGAACGCGATGGTCAAGATCACGATGATCGCGATCAAGATCCCGTTGCCGACCTCGCCGATCCCGCTGACGATCTGCAACCCGCTGCCGATCTGCAGCGCGCCGAGGCCGAGCGAGGTCGCCGAGCCGAACAGCGTGGCGAAGATGGCCAGGATGTCGATCACCTTGCCGGCCGGGCCTTCGGCCTGCCGCTTGCCGAACAGCCCGGCGAAGGCGGAGCTGATCAACTGCTTGCGGCCGAGCCGGAACGTCCCGTACGCGATCGCCAGGCCGACCACCGCGTATATGGCCCACGGGTGCAGGGTCCAGTGGAACAGCGTGGTCGCCATGGCCGTCTTCAGCGCCGCGTCCGTACCGGCCTCGGCCGTGCCGGGCGGCGGCTCGACGAAATGGGTCAGCGGCTCGTTGACACCGAAGAACATCAGCCCGATGCCCATCCCGGCGCTGAACATCATGGCGATCCAGGACACCGTCTTGAACTCTGGAGCCTCGTCGTCCCGACCGAGCGGGATCCGGCCGAACTTGCTCGCGGCCAGCCAGATGACGTACACCACGAAACCGGTCGCGACCACGACGAAGAACCAGCCGAGATTGGTCTCGATCCAGTCCAGGGCCGAGGCCGAAGCACCGCCGAGGCCGATCGGATTCGCGAAGCCCCAGAAGCAGAAGGCGAGTGCGAGGACGGCGGCGACGCCGAAGACGATCTTGTCCAGCTTCAGGTTCGCTTGGTTGGGTGGACCCGGTGGAGTCCTGATCGCCGGATGGGCGATCCGCCGGCCCAGGCCCGCAGGGCCCTGCTGATCGATGTGCGTGGTCTCGGGCTGCGTGGTCTTCGGTTCAGTCACAGGTCTGAGTCAGCGACGCGAAGCGTGCGCCCCCTCCGTTCGGTGGTCAGCACGCGACCGACCGATTGCCGGCCGCGACGGCCTTTCCACCCTGCCGGGTGGCCACCGAATCCGCAACCTTGCGCCGTTCCTCGGCGCGTCAGACGACCTCGTGCAACCAGCGGACCGGGGCGCCGTCGCCGGCGTACCGGAAGGGTTCGAGTTCGGAGTCCCAGTCCTTGCCCAGCAGCTCATCGAGGACGGCGGTCAGGTCGCGTCGGCCCAGCGAGGCGGTGGCCATGGCGTGCCGGATCCGGTCCTCGGGGATCATGATGTCGCCGTGGATGCCCGTGATGGCGTGGAAGATCCCGAGCGTGGGCGTGTACGAGTAGCGCTCGGCCTCCGAGGCGGCGGTCGCCTCCTCGGTCACCTCGAACCGCAGCCGCTGCCAGCCCTTGATCGCGCTGGCCAACTTCCCGGCGGTCCCCGCCGGACCGGTCCACGAATATTCGGTACGGTAGCTCGCCCGCTCGACCGGCTGTGGGATCCAGTCAAGCCGCACGGGCATGCCAAAGACGCCTCCGACGGCCCACTCGACATGTGGGCACAACGCCGACGGCGCGGAGTGGACGTACAGGACGCCACGAGTTGTGCTCATTGATCCTCCCAGTGCTCCTACCGGCGCCAGAGGGCTGCCTTCCCCGACATCCTCGACTCGGTACGCGCCCCGGGTTGATCGCCACCCATTCTGCACCATCCGTACCAACTGCACCAGCGGGCACAGCACGGGTAAGCGCTTGCGTTGGCACCCTTTAGGGTGGTGATCATGTCGGTTGAGCCCTTCGGATCCTGGTCCTCGCCCGTCACCCCCCATCTGATGACTGCCCAGACGACGAGTCTGGGCTCGCCGATCATCGACGGCGAGCGAATCTTCTGGACCGAAACCAGGGCCGACCAGGGCGGACGCACGGCGATCCGGTGCCGCACCGGCGACGAGCCGTCGACCGAGGTCACCGGCCCGGAGTTCAACGTGCGGAGTCGGCTGCACGAGTACGGCGGCGGGGCCTACGCCGCGGTCGACGGGGTGGTGGTCTTCGCCAACTTCGCCGACCAGCGGCTCTACCGGACCGATGCCGCCGGATCTCCGCCGGTGCCGATCACGCCGGAGGGCGGGTTCCGCTACGCCGATCTGGAGCTGCAGCCGGAGCGCGGCCTCGTCCTCGCGGTCCGCGAGGAACACCAGGGCGACGCCGAGCCGGTCAACACGGTCGTGGCGCTGGAACTGGCCGGCGACAACGCCGACGGCGGCACGGTGCTCTGCTCCGGGTCCGACTTCTACTCCTCCCCCCGGCTCGGTCCGGACGGACGGATCGCCTGGGTCGAGTGGCACCACCCGAACATGCCGTGGGATGCCACCGCGCTGATGGCGGGGCGGCTGGACGGCGGCCGGATCCGCGATCACACGCCGGTCGCCGGCGGGCCATCGGAATCGGCGATCTATCCGGAGTGGTTGCCGACCGGCGAGTTGATCTTCGTCTCGGACCGCACCAACTGGTGGAACCTCCACCTCTGGGACGGTTCCGCGGTGCGCCCGCTGCACCGGGCCGAGGCCGAGTTCTGCGAGCCGCCGTGGACGGTCGGCGACCGGCCGTACGCGATCATCGACGCGACCGAGTTGATCTGCACCTGGCGCCGCAACGGCGCCGCCGGAATCGGCCGGCTGGATTTGCGGACCGGCGACCTGCACCCGTTCCCGGACAGCGGTGAGCCGGGGGCGGTGACCGTCGGCGGCGGTCGGCTGGCCACCGTCATGCGGTACGAGGACCGGCCCGACTCGCTGTCGGTCATGGAGCTGGCCAAGCCGGCCTGGGCCGAGCTGCGCGCCGCCGGCGACGTGCCGATCCCCCGTGACGTGATCTCGACGCCGATGCCGGTCTCCTGGTCCAGCAAGGCGGGCCCGGTCTTCGGCTGGTACTACCCGCCGACCAATCCGGGCTACACCGGCCCGGACGGCGAACTGCCGCCGTTGATCACCCGTTGTCACGGCGGCCCGACCGGGTTCACCCCGGCCAGCCTCCGGCTCGACGTGCAGTACTGGACCTCGCGCGGGATCGCGGTGCTGGACGTCAACTACGGCGGCAGCACCGGCTACGGCCGGGAGTACCGGGAGCGGCTGCGCGGCACCTGGGGTCTGGTCGACGTCGAGGACTGCGTCGCCGGCGCGACGGCGATGGTGGAGCAGGGCCTGGCCGACGAGAAGCGGCTGGCCATCCTCGGCGGCAGCGCCGGCGGCTACACGACGCTGCGCGCGCTGACCGCGACCGACCGGTTCACCGCCGGGATCAGCCTGTTCGGCATCGGCGACCTGGAGGCGCTGGCCAAGGACACGCACAAGTTCGAGTCGCACTACCTGGACGGGCTGATCGGCCCGTACCCGGAGGCGCTGGACACCTACCAGGACCGTTCGCCGATCCATCACGTCGACCGGCTGAACGCGCCGATCCTGATCCTGCAGGGATCCGAGGACAAGGTGGTGCCGCCGAACCAGGCGGAGACGATGGCCGCCGCCGTCCGCGCCAAAGGGCTGCCGGTCGCGATGGTGATCTTCGACGGCGAGGGCCACGGCTTCCGCCGCGCGGAGAACATCCAGGCGTCCATCCAGGCCCAACTGTTCTTCCTCGGCAGGGTTTTCGGCTTCACGCCCGCCGACGACCTGCCGCCGATCAAGATCGACAATCTCTAGCCGGCGGGATTCCAGTAAGCGTTGGGATCGAGGCGGGCGCCGAAGATCGACTGGCCGACCCGCACCGTCGTCGCGCCGTAGCCGATCGCCAGTTCGAAGTCGCCCGACATGCCCATCGACAGTTCGTCGTAGCTGCCGGCGGCCGTGCCGATGTCGCGGAGCCGGGTCTGCAGGTCCCGCATCACGGCGAAGCAGCGGCCGACCCGTACCTGATCGTCGGAGAAGATCGCCAGCGTCATCAGGCCGCGGACCCGCAGCGACGCATAGTCGCGCAACCGCTCGGCGAAGCCGGCCACCTCCTCCGGCGGCAGGCCGAACTTCTGATCTTCGCCCGAGGAGTTGACCTGGATGAAGACGTCCAGGCCGCGGCCGGCCTGCTGCAGCCGGCGGTCCAGCACCTCGGCGACCTTGATCGAATCCAGCGCGTGGAACTCGGCCGCCCAGTCGGTGATCAACTTCGCCTTGTTGGTCTGCAGGTGGCCGATCGCGGCGAACTCCAGGTTGCCGACATCGCGCAGCTGCTCGGCCTTGGCGGCCAGCTCCTGCGGCCGGTTCTCGCCGAACAACCGCTCCCCCGCCCGGTACGCCTCCATGATCAACTCCGGCGGATGGGTCTTGCTCACCGGCAACAGCCGGACCTCCGCAGGATCGCGACCGGCCGCCGCGCAGGCCCGTTCGATCTTCCGGCGGACCGCCGCCAGGTTCTCCACAATCGTCGCCACGACGGCAACCCTATTCACCGCGGCCGGGCGTCCGAGCGGAGCAGTCCGTAGTAGACCGTGTCGTGGTAGCGGCCGCCGATGAAGGAGCGGCCGCGGAGCAGCCCCTCGCGGGTGAAGCCGGCCTTCTCCAGGGACCGCTGCTCGGCGTGGTTCTCGCCGTTCGTGGTCGCCTCGATCCGGTTCGCGGTGGTGTGGTCGAACAGGTAGTCGATCAGCTGCCGCTGGGCCAGCGTGCCCAGGCCGCGGCCGCGGTGCTCCGGCACGATCGCGATGCCGATCTCGTACGTCACGCCGACCGGAGTCCCCCGGCCCTCCGACTTCCAGGACACGATCCCGACCGCGGCGTCGTCCTCGTCGGTGACCGCGATCATCCCGGAGTGCGGGCCGAGGTAGCCGTCCTCCTCCCACCGGCGGCGCCGGGCCTGCACGTCGGTGAACCCCGGCCACTCGAACGGCCCGAGCGCCTCCGGGTCCGTACTCAAGCGCTCCAGGAACGGCAGGTCGTCCTCGCGCAGGGCGCGCAGCACGGAACGGTCGGTCATCGGCTCCTCCTCCGGTGGGCAGGAGCAGCCTAATCTCGAGTTCCGGTCTCCGGCGGAAGTCATATGTAGCACGTCGTGCTACGATCTTGCTCATGAGTGAGCAGATCAGCCAGCGAGAGCTACGCAACGACAGCGGGAGAGTCATGCGCGGCCTGGCCGAGGGACGCTCCTTCGTGGTGACCAGTCATGGTGAACCGGTCGGTGAACTCCGTCCGCTCCGCCGCCGCCGATGGGTGGACTCCCGGGTGGCGGTCGAGATGTTCAGCGGTGCCCCGCCCATGGACCGGCACCGGTTCCGCGATGACCTGGACGCGGTACTGGACCAGGATGCCGTGCCTCGTGGCTGAACGCCTCGCAGCCGGGTTGCTGGACACCTCCGTCGTCATCGATCTCGGAACGCTGTCGCCGGATCAGCTCCCGGTCCAAGTCGCGATCTCGTCGGTGACCCTGGCCGAGCTCGCGGCCGGTCCGGCGGCGACCAGCGACGCCACCGAACGCGCCACCCGCCAGGACCGGTTGCAGCGCACGGAAGCGGCCTTCGATCCGTTGCCGTTCGACCTCGAGGCCGCACGGGCCTACGGACGCATTTACAGCGCCGTTGTCGCGCGAGGCCGAAAGCCTCGTAGCCGGTTCGCCGACCTCCTCATCGCGGCCGTCGCACTGGCAGAGGGCCTACCTCTGTTGACCCGGAACGCCCAAGACTTCGCCGGACTGGAAGGCCTGGTCGACGTCGTCGACGTGTGATGCCAGCTCGGTTCACCGGCGCAGGCCCGACTCCGGGTCGAAGCAGTGCAGGGTGGCGCGGGCGGTGTCGATCATGACCGGGTCGCCCGGGCGCAGCTCGCCGAAGCCCGGGACGCGGGCCGTGAACGGGGTGCCATCGAGGTCGATGATCACGTCCGCGGCGTTGCCGAGCGGCTCGACCACGCGAACGGTTCCGTCCGCCTCGGTCGCCTTCGCGGGGCGGAGCCCGCACTCCTCCGGGCGGAGCCCGACCCGGACCGGACCGCTGTGATCTTCGCCGGCCGCCAGCCGCAGCCGGGTGCCGGTGACCGCGAGCCGGCCCCGGTCGTCGGGCTCGGCGTCCAGCAGGTTCATCCGCGGCTTGCCGACGAAGGACGCGACGAACTCGGTTGCCGGCCGGTGATAGATCTCGTACGGGGTGCCGTACTGCTCCAGCCGGCCGCGGCTCATCACGGCGATCTTGTCCGACAGCGTCATCGCCTCCTCCTGATCATGGGTGACGTAGACGCTGGTCGCGCCGAGCTCGGCGTGCAACAGCTTCAGCTCGCTGCGGGTCTGGTCCCGCAGCAACGCATCCAGATTGGACAACGGCTCGTCGAACAGGAACACCGCCGGCCGCCGGGCGATCGCCCGGGCCAGCGCGACCCGCTGCCGCTGCCCGCCGGACAGCAGTCGCGGCCGCCGGTCCAGTACGTGCTCGATGTCCAGTCGCCGAGCCGCGTCGCGGACCCGCCGGTCCGTCTCCTCCCGCGGCACCTTCCGCATCCGCAGCCCGAACGCGATGTTGTCGTAGACGCTCATGTGCGGATACAGCGCGTAGTCCTGGAAGACGAACGCAAGATCGCGCTTGTCCGGCTCCAGGTCGTCCACCCGGTGTCCGTCGATCAGGATCTCGCCGGTGGAGACGTCCTCCAGTCCGGCGATCATGTTCAGCGTGGTCGACTTGCCGCAGCCGGACGGGCCGAGCAGCGACACGAAATGCCCGTCGGCGATGGTGTAGTCGAGATCGTGCACGGCGACCGCGGCGCGCTTGCCGCGGCCGAACGACTTGCTGACGCCGACCAACTTGATCTCGGCCATGATTATCCCTTCACCGCACCCTCGACGAGGCCACGGATGATCCACTTCTGGGCCAGCAGTGCCAAGATCAACACCGGCACCGCGGTGATCACGCCGGCGGTCGCCGCCGACGTGTAGTCCATCGCGAAGAGTCCCTGGAACGCCGCGGTCCGGACCGGCAGCGTCACCGCCTTGCTGGTGGTCAGCACCTTGGCCAGGAAGAAGTCGCTCCAACTGGTGATGAAGGCGAGGATCGCGGTCGCGGCCATCCCCGGCGCGGCCAGCGGTACGGCGATCCGGGTCAGCACCTGGAGCCGGTTGCAGCCGTCGATCCGCGCGGCCCGTTCCAGGCTCGGCGGCAGGTCGGCGAAGAAGCCGACCATCATCCAGACCACCAGCGGCAGGATGAACGCCGTGTACGTGATGATCAACCCGACCAGGTGGTCGTAGCCGCCGAAGGCGCGGAGCAGGATGAACAGCGGCACGGCGAGCACGATCACCGGGATCGCCTGCACGGTGAGCATGCCGAGCAGCAGCGCCTGCCGGCCGCGGAACCTGGTCCGGGCCAGGACGTAGGCACACGCCGAGCCGAGCGTCATCGTGATCACCGTGGTGGCGATCCCGACGATCGCCGAGTTCGCCATCGGCACCAGGAACGAGCCGTCCGCCAGCAGCCTCCGGTACGAGTCGAGGGTGACCGCCCCGACCACGAATCCCTCGCCCTGCAAGGCCTCCGGCGGGTACAGGCTGTAGACCACCATCCAGCAGAACGGCGCCAACAGGTAGATCAACAACAGCACCACCAGGGCTCGGTGGACGACGGTGCCGAGCAGCCGCCGCCTGCCGCGCCTTGAGCGTGTCGAAGGGTTCATGATCGTCCTCCGCTGTCGCCGCGCTGCCGGAAGATCGCGATCCAGACCACGGTCACCACGATCACCAGCACCATGGTGACCACGGCCATCGCCGCGCCGTACCCCCGATCGAGATAGCTGAACGAGGTCAGGTAGGCGAGGAAGTTGATCGTCGTGGTCCCCTCGGCCGGCCCGCCTGAGCCGCCGGTCAGGACGAAGATCGTGTCGAACACCTTCAGCGACCACATCGACTGCACGACCAGCGCGAACAGGATCGGGCCGCGCAGGTTCGGCAGCGTCACCCGGGTGAACCGCTGCCACGGTCCGGCGCCGTCGATCACCGCCGCCTTGTAGATGTTCGCCGGGATGCCCTGCAGGCCGGCCAGCATCAACAGGCAGAGGAACGGCAGCAGCTTCCACAGCTCGGCGAAGATCAACACGTTCATGGTGAGCCCGGGATCGGCCAGCCACTGCACCCGTTCCGGGACCACACCCAGCCGCAGCAGGACGGTGTTCGCGATCCCGCCCGGCCCGTCGAAGATCACCTTCCAGATGATCCCGTTGACCACCGGCGGCACCGCCCACGGCACCAGCAGCAGCACCCGGGCCATGGTCCGGCCGCGGAACTCCCGGTTCAGCAGGACCGCGATCGCGACGGCGAGCGCGACGCCGCCGAGCACAGTGAACACCGAGAAGTAGAGGGTCCGGCCCAGAGCGGCCAGGAACTGCCCGTCGGTGACCAGCTCCGCGTAGTTGCCGAAGCCGACGAACGGCCGGACGCCGGCGATCTTGTCGTTCCACTGGAAGCCGGACATGTAGAGGGCGTACCCCATCGGATAGCCGAGCAGCGCCACCACGATCGCGACCGCGGGCAGCGCCATCAGCGCCCCGAACCGGACGTCCCGGAGCCGGCGGACGTCCGTCCTGCTGGCAACGCTCATGATCACTTCCTTCGCACGGTGCTGGACGGCGGCTCAGCGAGGCAGGTACTTGGCGACCAGTTCCTTGGTGCCGGCCGCCGTCGCGTCCAGCGCTTCCTTGGGCGTGATCTTGGCGTTCATGGCCTGATTGAGCTGCACCGAGAGAAGTTGATCAAGCTCGCTGGACCATGGCGTTCCGTACCGCTTGGTCGCGTACTCCGTCGTCTGCTGGTAGGTGGCGAGCACCGGCAGCGCCGCCAGGCTGTCCGGATCGGTCAGCACGGACTCCGAGACCGGGAACCAGCCCTCGCCGGCGACGATCTCGCGCTGCACCTCGCCGGTCGCGACGAACTGCAGCCAGGCCAGCGCGGCCTCCTTGTTCTTGGAGAACTTGCTGATCGCGAAACCCTCCGAGCCGTCGATCGTCGCGGACCGAACGCTGATACCCGGGATCAGCCCGTTGCCCACCGTGTCCGCGTCCAGTGACGACTTCTCCCCCGTCGCCACCGACCACTGGAACGGCCAGTTGAACACGATCGACACCCCGCCGCGCGCGAACAGGTCTGCGAGGTCGGCCGAGTGGCTGAGCTGCAGCGACGACGGGTCCATCACCTTGTGCACCTGGAGCAGCTCGACCAGCCGGGTCAGGGCCTCGACGCCGGCCTCGTCGTTGAAGATCGGCTGGTAGTCGGCGTCGTACATCTTGCCGCCGTTCAGCAGCAGCATCCGGAGGAAGTTCTGGTACGCGCCCGCCGGATTCCCCAGATCACAGGCGAATCCGTAATGATCATCGGTGGTGAGCTGCTTGGCCGCCGCGACGAACGCGTCCCAGCTCTCCGGCCCGGTGTCCGGGTCCAGCCCGGCCTTCGCGAAGGCGGTCTTGTTCCAGAACATCGTCTGCACACTGGAGAACTTCGGCAGTCCGTACACCTTGTCCTGCCAGCTCACCGCGTCCAGCGCCGGTTTGATCAAGTCGCCCGGCACGGCTGACGGGTCGAGTTCCTGCAGCCAGCCCGCCTGGCCGAACTCGGCCGACCAGCCCGCCCAGGTCATCACGATGTCGACGCTCGAGTCCTGGGCAGCGAACAGGGTGGCGTAACGATCATGGAGGTCGTTGAAGTTGCCCTGGGTGTAGGAGGCGATCTTGATCCCGGTCGCCTTCTCGAACGCCGCGATCGTCGACTTCTGGAACGTCGTATTGGTGTTGTCGTCGATGATCGTGAGCTGCCCGGTCGGCTGGGCGCCCGGCTTGAGCGGCGCGTCACCGCCGGCCGGCGCGCTGCCGGTGCCCGGGTCGTTGGCGCTCACGCAACCGCCGAGGGCCAGGCCACCGGCGGCCAGACCGCCGAGCTGCAGCGCCGAGCGGCGGGTGAAGGTGGTGTTCGTCATGGTGCGCTCCTTCGTCGGAGTGGTCAGATTTCCTGCGGCAGCCCGCTCTCCAGGCTGGTGTGCACCGCGGCGATGGCCGCGGTGATCATGCGGCCGGCGGCGATGCCGGGAAGATCGCGCTCCGCGCCGTTCAGGACGGCGATGAAGTCGCCGATCATGTCGACGCCGAGACCGCGGAGTTCGTCGTAGTGGCGGTAGCCGCCGAGCTGCACCCACTGGCCGCCGGCGGCGTCGTAGCGGGTCAGCCCGCTGTCGGAGATGTTCAGCCGGAAGCTGGTCGTGTCGGTGTTGAGTTCGTACCGGAAGTCGAAGACCGCCGGCAGCGACGTCGGCAGCACCCACTGCGAGTTGAGCACGGTCACCGAGCCGTCGGCCATCGTGAAGGTCGCCGTGATCGCGTCCCAGGTGTCGACACCGCGCTCCGGCAGGACCCGCTTCACTCCGCGGGCGAAGACGCTGACCGGGCGACCGCCGGACAACCAGCAGGCAAGATCAAGACTGTGCGGCATCAGGAACCAAGCCGGGGAGCTCTGCGCCGCCCAGGACAACATCTGAGTGGGGACGAAGATCGTGTCGTTCAGATTGATCACCTGGTTGACCACGGCTCCGGCCTCGCCCGCCGCGAGCTGCCGGCGCACCTCGGCGAAGCGTGGGTTCCAGCGGTTCTCGAAGGCGATCATGATCTTGGCGCCGTGTGCTTCGGCCGCCGCGGCGATCGCGTCGGCGTCGGCGACCGTGGTGGCCAGCGGCTTCTCGATCATCAGGTCGAGGCCGTGCTCCAGGCACCGCACCGCGGCCTCCCGATGGGCGAAGTCCGGGGTGGCGATCACGGCCGCCGTGAGGTCCGGGTGGGCCGCCAGCATTGCGTCGAGGTCCGGCTGGACCGGCACGCCGAGTTCGGTGCCGGCTCGCTCGCGTACCGCCGGATCGGGGTCACAGACGGCGACCAGGTCGGCCTGCGGATGCTGCCGGATCGCCGCTGCGAACAGCGCTCCGCGGATTCCGCCTCCCACGACCCCGAAGCGCGGCCGGCCGGCTGTTGGCATCAACGATCACCCTTTCCAAGACTTCCCGAGGTATGTTTGTTGTGAAACCATACATACTGTCGGCGGGATCGTCGAGAGGACACCGGTGACGATCCCGTTACGGCGGCGATGATGGTGCAGTCACGAGATCGGAGGCAGCGGGTGACGACGATCGGCCCGACCCGGAAGCCAGGCCTGCTCAGCCCGGCGGCGATGGGACGCACCAATCGATCCCGGGTGCTGGAGCTGCTGCATCGCGACGGCCCTTCGTCCCGCGCCCAACTGGCCCGAGCCCTTCAGGTGAACCGGGCCACGATCACCTCGATCCTGCAGCCCCTGATCGACAACGGCACCCTGGTCGAGGGCGCGTCGGTCGCCGCCTCACCGGCCGGTGGGAAGCCGGCCCGGCCGGTCTGGTTCCGGCCCGACGGCCCGGAGCTCGGCTCGATGCGGATCGCGCCGCACGCGATCATCGGGGCCCGGCTGGGCGTCGACGGCACCATCCGGCACCAGGCCGAGCGCCCCATCGACGCCGGCGCGCCGCTGGCCGAGATCGAACGGACGATCTTCGCCGTCGCGCACGAGTGCTTCGACGACGCCACCCTGCTCGGCGTCGGCATTGCGGCGTCCGGCACGATCAACACGGCGAGCGGCTCGATCATCTCGCTCCAGCTGGCCCCGGTGCTGAACCACTACCCCGCCACCGAACGGCTGGGCCGCGAGCTGGGCGTACCGGTCTACATCGATCATCATCCGCGGGTGCAGGCGCTCGGCGACAAGTGGTTCGGCCACGGCCGCGGGCTGGCCAGCTTCGCCTCCGTCTACACCGGCGAGGCACTCGGCTTCGGGCTCGTGTACGACCACGAGATCGTCCGTGGCGAACAGGGCGCGGGCGGCGAGTACGGTCACACCGTCGTGGACCTGCACGGCCTGCCCTGCCCGTGCGGTCGGATCGGCTGCTGGGAGACGATCGCCACCCTGACCTGGCTGCGTGCCGAGGCCGAACGGCGCGGGCTGCCCGAGCCGACCATGATCGACTGCGGCCGGCTCACCGAGCTCGCCGACCAAGATCATCCCGGCGCCGCCGACCTGCTCCAGCTGTACGCCCAGAACCTCGCCGTCGGGCTGGCCAACAACGAGCAGATGATCGCTTCCGGCCGCTACCTGATGCACGGCGACGTCTGCGCCGGCGGGACCCGGATGCGCGACCTGCTGGAACGCTGGCTGGTCGCCTACAGCCCGGACCGGGACGGCGTCACCCCGACCGTGATCATGGCCGACCCGACCGAGCGGATGACCCTGCTCGGCGGCGGCGCCCTCGCCCTCTCGGCCGCCTTCGCCTCGATCCTCTGAAGGTTCGATCAACCTGTCCAAATGACACGCAGAACTGCGACCCGCCGCTGATCCTCAAGGACCATGTAGATCACCAGGCCTTCGCTCCCGGGCCCGAACGGAAGCGTCCTGAGGTTGGCGTCAGGCCGCAGCCGGTCATAGGCATCACCACTCCATGGAGCCACCCCGAGGGTGGCCACCACTTCCGCGTATTTCGCGATGGCCTCCCCAGGCAAGGCAGCGACCTGCTTCTGGGCTGCCGGGTCTGACTCGACGGAGTACATCTAGAGGCCGAGCCGAGCCTTAGTTACACTCCACGGCTCGGTGGCGATATCGCCGCCCGAGGCGAGCACCTCGGCATTCCTCAGCATTTGACGATGTGCAGCCGGGTCCTGGGACGACCACGCGACCCGCTGCCAGCGGCGCAGGAAGGAATGAATGACCGTGAGGTCAAGACTCTCCGTCGCCTCTGCCATCACTTGACGGAACTCGCTATCGAAATGGCCGACCTCCTCCGGCAGCAAAGCAGCTCGGATCGCCCGCGGGGTCGGTTCAGGTGGAGGTTGCTGCCCCTCGGAGTGCGCGCTGACCGTCATATCGCCATCGTAGACCTGACAACTGACGGCGCCGAGCTATGGCCAGCGGGCGCCCAGGGAGATCATGCCGAGGGCGGCCAGGATCGCGAAGGCGAGGCCGAAGCCGGCGTAGCGCTCGGTGACCTCCTGCTCCACCTTCTCGGTGCCGACGGAGGTGCCGATGTCGGCGTAGACCTCCTTCAGCTGACCGGCCGACCGGGCCTCGTAGGCCTCACCGCCGGTGATCTTGGCGATCCGTTGCAGCTCGGCCAGGTCGACCGGCACCCGTTCGATCCGACCGCCGATCTCGATGGTGCCGGTCTGGGTGCCGTACGCGATCGTGTAGATCGGCACCTTCTGGGCCTTCGCCTGCTCGGCCGCGGTCGCCGAGGACCGGCCGAGCTGGGTCTTGCCGTCGCTCAGCAGCACGATCCGGGCCGGCACCGGCGCTTTCGGGTCGTCCGGGTCTGGCGGCACCTGGGTCAGGGCGGCCAGCGACGTGTAGATGCCCTCGCCGATCGCCGTGCCCTGGTCGGGCTGCAGGTCGCGGATCGCGGCGGTGACGACGTCCCGGTCGGTGGTCGGCGGGACCAGCGTCGAGGCCGTACCGGCGAACGAGACCAGCGACACGTTGAACTTGGCTGGCAGCGAGTTCACGAAGTCGGCCGCGGCCACCTTCGCGGCGTCGAACCGGTTCGGCTGGACGTCCTCGGCGAGCATGGACAGCGAGATGTCGATCGCGACCACGATCGTGGCCCGCTGCCGCGGCACGGCGACCTCGTCCTTCGGTTTCGCGAATGCCACGGTGAGCGTGGCCAGGCTGAGCACCGCCAGCCCGACCGCCACGTGCCGCAGCCAGGTCCGCTCCTTCGGGATCACGAAGTCGAACATGCTGCGCCCGGAGGTGTTGCTGCGCTGCTTCTTGCGCCAGATCAGGAACAGGTAGACGCCGACCAGCGCCGGCACCAGCAGCAGCAACAGCAGCCGGAGCGGCTCCATGAAGGCGATCATCGGAATCATCACGGCCATTTTGCCCCCAACGAGATCGCGCCCAGCGCGGCGAGCACGGCGAACAGCAGTCCGTAGCCGGCGAACCGCGAGGTCAGTTCGACGGTGGAGTCCTGGTAGCCGACCTCGGAGCCGATGTTCTCGTACACCTGCCTCAGCTGGTCGGCGGACGCCGCCTTGAAGTATTCGCCTCGGGTGTCCTGAGCGATCTCTTGCATCAACGCATGGTCGACCGGCACGGGTTCCCGTTTGCCGTCCAGGTCCACATAACCGTTCTCGGTGCCGTACGCGATCGTGTAGACCGGCACCTCGGCCTCGGCCGCCGCTGCGGCCGCCTGCTTCGGCGCCCGGCCGGCCGTGTTCGTACCGTCGCTGAGCAGCACGATCGCCCCCGGCGCGACATTGTCGGGATTGTCCGGGTCCTTCGGCGCCTGCCGCAGCGCCCGCATCGAGGTCGCGATCGCCTCGCCGATCGCGGTCGACTCGGCCAGCTGGATGCCGTTGATCGCGTTCTCGACCGTGTTGTGGTCCAGCGTCGGCGGCACCAGGATCGACGCCGAGCCGGCGAACGCGACGATGGAGACGTTGTACTTGTCGGGCAACTGCTCGACGAACTCGTTGGCCGCCTTCTTGGCCGCATCCAGCCGGGTCGGCTCGACGTCGATCGCCTGCATCGACAGCGAGGAGTCGAGGGCGATCACGACCGTTGCCCGCTCCCGCGGCACCGGCACCTTGTTGCTCGGCCGCGCCCAGGCCACGGTCAGCGTGACCAGGCTCAGGATCGACAGGGCGACCGCGAGGTGCCGCCGCCACTGCGACTGCTTCGGGATCACCGCCTCCAGCATGGAGGTGTTGGTGAACCGCATCCCGCGCCGGTTCTTCCGCATCATCGCGAAGATGTAGCCGGCGATCAGCAACGGGATCACGAGCAGCACGAACAGCCGGTCCGGCGAGATGAAGGTGAGATCCCTCAGCCATTCGATGAAGTTCACTTGGCCACTCCCTGCGGCGGCGCGTGCAGCATGTTCGCGACCCGGCGGTACGCCAGCACGAATCGCGCGATGTCCTGGACCCAGTCTCTGTCGGTACGCAACTGAATGTGCCCCACCCCGGCCCGGCGCAGCGCGATCCGGATCCGTTCCCGCTGCGCGGAGCTGGCCGCGTCCATCCGGGCCCGCGCGTCGGAGTCACCGGTGTTGACGTACCGCTCGAAGTCGGTCTCCGGGTCCCGGATCAGCATGTCGCCGACGTCGGGGAACTCGATCTCCCGCTTGTCCACGACCTCGATCGCGAGCACCTGGTTGCGGACGGCGAGCCGGCGCATCGAGCGTTCCCACTCAGGCTCGATGTTCGGGTCGAGTTCGTGGTCGCCCGGGGTGAGGAAGTCGGAGACGACGACCCGCAGGCCGCGCCGCCGCTGGGTCCGGGACAGCTGCTCGACCGAGGCGGCCAGCGACATCGGGCCGTGCGCATGGTCGGGCACGAACGGCTCGGTCAGCATCCGGCGCAGCAGGCCGTACAGGGCGGAGCGGCCGGACCGGGCCGGCAGCCGGCGCAACTGTTCGGGCCGCATGATGTAGCCGCCGAACCGGTCGCCCATCTTCTGGCTGAGGAAGCCGATGGTGGCGATCGCGGCGATGCCGAGGTCGCGCTTGGTAACACCCTCGGTGCCCCAGTTCATCGACGGCGTGACGTCGAGCAGCGCCCACACCTCGAGCTCGCGGTCGGCCATCGTGTCCCGTACGTGCGGGACGGTGGTGCGGGCGGTCACCGCCCAGTCGATCTTGCGGACGTCGTCCTCGCCCGCGATGTAGACCCGGGCGTCGTTGGCGTCGGTGCCGGGACCCGGCAGCAGACCCAGATGATCACCTTGCAGATAACCCTCGAGCCGCCGCACGATCGCCAGCTCGAGCCGGCGCAGCGCGGCCTCGGGAGCGAGCTTGTTGAGCGGGATGGTCGGCCGGGTGGGCATGCCGAGAACCGACGACAGGGCTCCGTGCCGGGCCGCCTGGTCGGGGCTCGGCTCGGCGAACTCGACCGGCTGCCCGCTGGGCGGCGGCAGGTACGGTGCCTGCGGCGGTAGCGCCGGTGGGCCCGACGGCGGCGGGAAGGCGGGAGCCCCCGAGGGTGGTGGGAAGTGCGACAACGGCTGGGCCCTCAGCTCTCCTAGTGGAAGTCCGGCTGCGGAGCCTGCTGGTGGTTCGGCGAGCCTTGCTGCTGGTTGTTCCAGACCGGCGTCGGCGGCGGCACCATGGCAACGATCCGCTCGACCACCTGGGCCGGGTTGATGTTGTCGGCGACCGCGTCGAAGCCCAGCACCAGCCGGTGCGACATGACGTCCTTGGCGACCGACTGGACATCGGTCGGCAGGACGTAGTCGCGGCCGTGGATCAGCGCCAGCGCGCGGGAGGCGGCGACCAGGCCGAGCGTGGCCCGGGGGCTGCAGCCGATCTGAATCACCGAGGTGAGGTCGGGCATGTTGAACTCGGCCGGGGTCCGGGTGGCCAGCACCAACCGGACGATGTATTCGGCGACGAGATTGTGCACGAAGACGTCCTCGGCGCGGCGCTGCAGGTCGAGCACCAGGTCCGGGTTCAGCACCGGGTTCGAGGACGGCGGATCGACGCTCATCCGGCGCAGGATCTCGAACTCCTCGTTGCCCCGCGGGTACGGGACGTCGACCTTGAGCAGGAACCGGTCCCGCTGCGCTTCCGGCAGCGGGTAGACGCCCTCGGACTCGACCGGGTTCTGGGTCGCGATCACGATGAACGGCTTCGGCGCCGGGTGGGTCCGGCCCCCGATCGACACCTGCTTCTCGGCCATCAGCTCGAGCATCGCGGACTGCACCTTGGCCGGCGCGCGGTTGATCTCGTCGGCCAGGACGAAGTTGACGAAGACCGGGCCGAGTTCGACGTCGAAGCCTTCCTGGCTCGCCTTGTAGATCCGGGTGCCGACGATGTCGGAGGGGACCAGGTCCGGGGTGAACTGGATCCGCGCGAACTCGCCGCCGACCACGGTCGCGAAGCTGCGTACGGCCAGCGTCTTGGCCACACCGGGCACGCCCTCGAGCAGGATGTGTCCCTTCGCCAGCAGGCCGACCATCAGCTGCTCGACCATGTGTTCCTGGCCGACGATGACCCGCTGCACCTGGGAGATCGCCTCGCCGAGCAGCTGCGCCACTCGCTGATTGGCGCCCTGGGTCTGGCCCTGCAGCGTCGGCTGCGCTGATTGGCCCTGTGTCGCGCTGCTCACTCAGTCTCCTCGTCGTTCTTCGCCTGCCGCGCGGAAACCCCGCCGGGTCCGAAGTGCGGCCGGCCCGCTTGCCACCACGAACCTACCGGTGCCTCCGGCGCCACGTCATTCTCGCAGACGCGGTTTCACGCCGGAGCGGCCTGCGGCGCGGGCCGATGCCGACGCGCAGCGCCAATTCCACCATCGCATCGGCCCAACGTTGGGGGCCTCCCACGGTACAAACCCGCAGCTCCGGAATCACGCGGTGGAGAGCGATTCACAGGCTCCGCACAGCACGCGTCCGTCACCGTCGTGGTCGGCGCGCTGCGATGCCCCGGGATGTGGTGAGATGGGTGGCGATGTCCACGCCCCAACCGCCGCCGGGTCAGCCGGAGTACGTCCCGGTCCACCCGCTGCTGCCCGACGACCCGCCGAAGATCGGCGGCTTCTGGCTCGACGCGCGTCTGACCGCGGGTCCGTCCGGCGTGGTCTACACGGGTCACGGCCCGCATCCGACCGATCGCACGGCGCCGGCCGAGGTGCCGGTGATGATCGTGCTGCTGTCCGAGGGCGCCGCCGGCGATGCCGCGGCCCGGGACCGGTTCGCCGGCGTCGTCAACGCGATGCACATCGACACGGTGCTGGCCCGCGGTGGCGAGGGCCAGGACACCGGCCGGCTCGGCCGCCGCTATCAGTCCGACGACGACGATCCGGTGACTCCGGACGGCCACCCGGCCGCGCCGTGGGCCGCGCTCGCCTACGACGGTTCGCCGGCCGCGGCCGCGGAGGCACAGCGGGTGCTGGACGAGGTCACGCTGGCCACGCTGCCGATGCAGGGCCAGCCGTCGGGCCCGGACTACCGGCTCTATTGGATCGACCGGATCAAGCCGGGCCTGGCCAGGCTCTGGCCGCTGCCCTGGCCGGGTCGCTATGACCGGGCCGGCTGGGTGAGCATCCTGATCTCCTGGCTGCTGATGATGTTGCTGGCCGCGCTGGCCGTACTGATCGCGATCTTGATCTTCCGGAATCAGCCGCCGCAGTCGCCGCCGCCACCGATTCCGCCGACCGCCAGCCCGCCGCCGTCCGGCTCGCCGCCGCCGTCCTCGGGCTCCCCGCCGCCGTCGTCCGGTTCGCCGCCGCCGTCGTCCGGGTCGCCGTCCCCGTCCTCGGGGTCGCCCTCCCCGTCGTCCGGCTCGCCGTCCCCGTCGTCGGGCTCACCGTCGCCGTCCGAAGGTTCGCCGTCGCCGTCGGAGGGTTCGCCGAGCCAGACGCCGTCCATGTCGGGGTCGCCGTCGCCGGGACAGACCGGTGGTCCGACGCCGTCCGAATCCGGCGGTGGTACGCCCTCGCCGCGGTCCAGGTTGTAGTGCGATGACCGATCTCGAACCTGGCCGCCCGCCGGCGAAGGCTCGGCACCGGGCGACGCCGCCGGCCATGATCGTCTCGGATCTCGACGGCACGTTCCTGTCCCCCGACGGCACCGTGTCCAAGATCAACTCCGACGCGGTGCTCGCGGCCCAGCGGGCCGGCATCCCGGTGATCTTCGCGACCGGACGGCCGATCCGCTGGCTGGACGTGATCAGCGACCTGCCGGGCATCCATCCGATGGTGATCGCCAGTAACGGTGCCGTCCTGTACGACGTCAGGGAGCGGCGGATCGTCCGGTCCCACACGATCGAGGGATCCCTGGCCTTGAAGGCGGTTCAGGTGCTCCGGGAGGCGCTGCCCGGATCCCGGTTCGCGTTCGAGGCCGGCGAGCGGTTCGGTTATGAGCCGGGCTATCTGCTCACCGACGACACGGTCGGGGATCCGGCCGTCACGGTCGGGGCGGCGGACGAGCTCGCGGCCGGTGGTGATCATGTCAAGGTGCTGCTGCGGCACCCGGAGAAGAGTTCGGACGAGCTGGCGATCGCGGCCACCGAGCTGGTCGGCGACCTGCTCACCGTGACCCATTCCTCGCTGCCCGGGTCGCGCCTGATCGAGATCAGCCGGCTCGGGGTCAGCAAGGCCTCGATGCTGGCCGAGGTCTGTGCCGACCTGGCCATCCCCTTGTCCGACGTCGCGGCGTTCGGCGACATGCCGAATGATCTTGACCTGCTGTCGACGGTCGGGCGTCCGCATGCGATGCGCAACGCGCACCCGCTGCTGCTCGAGTTGGACCTCGTCGTGGTGCCGAGCAACGAGGAGTCGGGCGTCGGCCGGACGATCAGCGGCTGGCTGGAGTGAGCCGGCACCCGCTGCTGCTGCGCAACGTTCGGCTGGTCGGGGCGGCGACCGGGCCGATCGACGTGGTGATCACTGACGGCCGGATCGGCGGAGACCCAGCCGGCGCCGAGGTCGTCGATCTGGACGGCCGGTTCCTGCTCCGCGGACTCTGGGACCACCACGTCCATTTCGATCACTGGGCCGCGGCCCGGCGCCGGCTCGATCTGACCGGGGCCGACTCGGCCGCCGCCGTCGTGAGCCTGGTCGCCGGACGCGCCACGGCCGAGACGACCATGATCATCGGGTACGGCTTCCGGGACGCGGGGTGGCCGGACCGGCCGACGCTGACCGCACTGGACCGGGCGGCGCCCGCGGAGTCGGTCGTGGTGCTCGCCTCGAACGACCTGCACTGCGTCTGGCTGAACACCGCCGCCTTCCGCCGGTACGGACTCGAGCCGACCCTGGACGGCGTGGTCCGCGAGACCCCGGCCTTCGCCGTGCTGCAACAGGTCCGCGACGGCGACGAGGAGCGGTCCGACGACCAGGTGGCGGAGGCGGCGCTGGCCGCTGCGGCGCGTGGTGTGGTCGGGATCGTCGAACTGGAGTTCCAGGACAATGTGAGGATCTGGTCGCGCCGGGTCGCGGCCGGGATCCGGTCGCTCCGGGTCGAGTGCGGGATCTATCCCCCGCAGCTCGCCGACGCGGCCCGGCTCGGGCTGCGGACCGGCCAGTCGCTGCCCGACGGCGACGGGTTGCTCACCCTCGGCCCGTACAAGATCATGAGCGACGGCTCGCTGAACACGCGGACGGCCGCCTGCTGGGACCGCTACCCGGAGCCGGCCGATGGCCATGATCACGGAATCCTGCAGTACGACCTCGCAACCCTGACCTCCATGATCACCGAGGCCAGGGCGGCCGGGCTGGACAGTGCGGTGCACGCGATCGGTGACCGGGCCAATTCCGTTGCCCTGAACGCTTTTCTGGCCGCCGGGTGCCCCGGCCGGATCGAGCATGCCCAGCTGATCTTGGACGAGGACCTGCCCCGGTTCGCCGAGCTGGGCGTGATCGCCAGCGTGCAACCCGATCACCTGATCACCGACCGGGCGGTCGCCGACCGGCACTGGGCCGGCCGGACCGGGCGGGCATTCCCGCTGGCCAGCCTGCTGGCGGCCGGAGCGACGTTGCGGCTCGGTTCGGACGCCCCGGTGTCACCGCTCGACCCGTGGGTCACGATCGCCGCCGCCGTGCACCGTACCGCCGGAGCCGAGCCGCCGTGGCACCCGGAGCAGCGGATCGGTGTCACCGAGGCCCTGCACGCCTCGACCGACGGCCGGGCCTTCGTGCGGCCTGGCGACCCGGCGGACCTGGTGATCACCGAGCTGGACCCGCTGACCGCCACCGCCGAGCAACTCCGCGCGATGCCGGTCTACGGCACCCTGCTCGGCGGCGCCTGGACCTACCGAGCGACCTGACCCGTCGATCCTCAGCCAGCGGCCCGGATCTCGTCGAGTGCGAGGAAGGGGACGCGTGAGGTCGATTTCATGAGTCCGTCACCTCACACTCGGTGCGCGATGCTCGTCCACGCTTCGGCGCGGCAACCCCGTCGGTCGGCCTTTGCCGCTCCGGTGCCGTCCCGCACCGACAGAACACTTCGCGCTCCCGGCCGACCCAATCGACCGGTCACTTCTGCAGCGACACGCCGCTAAAACCGCTGCTTTGGTGACCGGTCGGCGGAAAGGGGTGGGGGTTAGGTCAGGACGACTTTGCCTACGGTGCGGCGGTGTTCCAGGTCGGTGTGGGCACGAGCGGCGTCGGCCAACGGATACATGGTCAGCAGCGGGCGCCATTCGGCACGGGCGGCCCGTTGCAACGCCTCCTCGACGTACGGCCGCAAGCGGTCCAGGTCGCCGCCCGGCAGGAAGCCGAATCCCCAGGAGGCGGTGAGGCTCCGGCCGACCAGGTCGTCGGTGGTGATCTGGGTCGCCGTGCCGGAGGACCAGCCGAACATCAGGAGCCGGCCGCCCGGGGCCAGCAGATCGAAGGCTGCCCGTCCGATCGCGCCGCCGACCCCGTCGAGCACGACGGTCGGCGACTTCCGTACCCGATCGGGCCAGTCCGGCCGGCTGTAGTCGACCACCTCGTCCGGCCCCAGCTCGGCCAGGCGACGCACCTTCTCCTCGCCGCCGGCAGCGGCGATGACCGCGGCCCCGGCCGCCCTGGCTGCCTGCACCAGCAGCCAGCCGATGCCGCCGGCCGCAGCCGGGATGAGCACCGTGTCGGAAGCCGTCAGGGCTGCCGCGCTCAACACGCCGACCGTGGTCCGGCCGGTGCCCACGAGCGCCACGGCTTCCGCGCCGGTCACCGGGCCGGGCAGGGCATCGAGGTCGTACAACTTCGCGATGGTGGTGACCGCCTGCTCGGCATAACCGCCGGGGACCATGCCGAGGTGGGCGACCACTCGCCGGCCGAGCCAACGCTGCGGAACGTCCGCGCCGATCCGGTCGATCCGGCCGGCGACCTCGCGGCCCGGCACGGTGGGCAGCGACGGCGTCGCCATCGGGCCGGCGCCCTCACCCCGGCGGAGGGCCGTGTCCAGCAGATGGACACCGCTGGCCTCGACCGCGATCCTGACCTCGCCGGGTCCCGGCTCGAGGTCGGGCAGATCGTCCAGGACGAGGTTCTCGGGGGGCCCGAAGGCATGCAGTCTGATGGCTCTCATGCCGTCAACGGTGCGACCTGAAGTCGAGTTGAGGTCAACCGTGTTCCGAATCACGGCCTTGGCACCGTGCCCGCGAGCCACGCGCTCAACTGGTTAGATCGAACCCATGGGTCCGTCCACGCGTAGATCTGCGACGCCGGCGTCGAGCGCGACGAGTTCAGGCCGCCGCCGCGGCCGCTGGGCCAACCCGTTCACGGATCCGGAGCCCGGGCCGCCGCTGACGCCGCGCCGGTTGCTGGCCGGGTTCCTGATCAGCCTGCCGGCAATCCTGATCGGGCTGTACGTCGGCTCGACCACGTTCCGTGGCGGCACCCTGTTCCCGTGGGATCCGGTGATGGTGGATCTCGAGGTCTACCGGCTGGCCGGGCGCACCGTGCTCGAGGGCGGTGATCCCTATCACCTGCCCGGATCGCTGCCGTTCCTCTATCCGCCGATCGCCGCCCTGCTCGCGGTGCCGCTGGCGTTGCTGCCGCTGGCCCTGGTCGAGGTGGTCTGGACGATCGGCGGCGTGCTCGCGGTGCTGGCCGTGCTGCATCGCTTCGGCCTGTCGGGGGCTCGGTTGTCGCTGGTCGGCGCGGCGACGATCTTCGTCACCGAGCCGGTGAACCAGACCCTGAGTTTCGGCCAGGTGGGCATCTTCCTGGTGGCGCTGGTCGTGCTCGACCTGGTGCCCGGACCGCGGATCCTGCCGGGCCGCCGGCTGCTGCCGCCCGGTGTACTGACCGGGCTGGCCGCCGCCGTCAAACTCACCCCGGCGATCTTCTGGCTGATGCTGCTCGGGGCCGGGCGGCGGGGGTTGGATCCGGAGCGCCGGGCCGGCCTGGTCAGCATCGCCTCCGCGGCGGCGCTCACGCTGGCCGCCGCGGCGATTGTGCCCGCGACCTCGCTGGGCTTCTGGGGCCGGCTGGCCCGCGGCGATACCGGGCTCGGCAACAGCTTCGTGTACTTCACCAATCAGTCCGTGATGGCCGACGCGGTCCGGGTGCTCGGCATCGGCCGCGGCAGTCAACTGTTGGCGCTGGCCGCCTGCGCCGTGGTGGCGCTGCTCGGGGCGTGGGTCGGGCTGCTCTGGCACCGGCGCGGGATGACCGGGTTCGCGGTGTCGCTGTGCGGACTCGCCGGCCTGCTCGCCTCGCCGGTCTCGTGGAGCCACCACTTCGTGTGGGTGGTGCCGATCGCGCTCTGCCTGGCCGGGCCGCTGCTGCCTCGGCAGGTCGGCCGGGTGCGCGGCCTGCCGCTGTGGTTCCAGGTCCTCGGTTGGGTCTTCGTCGGCTGGGTCGTCATCGCTCCGTACAAGCAACTGCCGGGTGGCGCCGACGTCGAACTCACCTGGTCGCCGGTGCAGAACCTGATCGCCTCGACCACCGCACTGCTCGGTCTGGTGATCTTGATCACGGCCGCGTTCCTGATCTTGCGCCCGGGCGAACGGCGACCGTCAGCCGGGTGACCGCCGGGCGAACCGTTCGCGACCGGCAGGTATCGTACGAGCGATGACCGCCGAGCCGACGAGCCTTTCGACTGCCGCCGACGATCACCCGATCTCCTCCCGGATGTGGTTCCTCGATCGCCGTACCGCCTGGTATCTGGGGGCCTTGCTGATCCCCCTCGCCGGGTACGGAATCGTGCTCAAGATCATCCGGATCGCCGACCGCGGCGAACTGCCCGGACCGATCGCGCTGCTCGACCAGGTCAGCTCGGATCTCTTGTTCGGTACAGGTTTCGGGCTGGCCTGGATGGTGATCTTCGCCACCCTCGGACGGCTGCGGTTCGGCCGGCCGGTCGCCCTCGTCGGCCTGCACCTGTCCGCGATCATCGTCGCCGCGGTGACCACGGCCTTCCACGTCTACTACCTGCGTACGGGCTCACCGCTGACCCTGACGCGGCTGACGTCGGCGGTCGACTCGGCCGGCGAGATCTCCGGCCTGGTCGCCGCCGAGCTGCAGCCGACGGTCGTGATCTTGCTCCTGTCCGCGATCGGGTACGCGGTCGCCGGCCCGGCCCTGATGCTGCGACTGCTCGCCCGCCGCACCGGCACCGCGAACCCCGGCGGCGGGTCCCGGCGGCCGCCCGTGGCCGCGGCACTGCTCACCTTGGCGCTGCTGCTCGGCGCGGTCTACAGCGGGCCGTCCTCACCGAGCTACTTCTCCCGGGCGCCGGTGCTCGCGGTCGGGCTCAGCGGCCTGGAGGACCGAGCCGCGACCAGGCCGGCCGACCTGCCCGAACCGGACATGATCAGCCCTCCGGTCGGCACCAAGCTGGTGGCGGGCGCGAAGACCGAGCAGCGCAACGTGGTGATCATCACGCTCGAGTCGCAGCGGGCGATCTCCACCGCTCCGTACAGCGCGGATCCGTCGCTCACGCCGAACCTCGCCGCGCTGGCCGAGTCGAGCCTGGTCGCCGAGCAGGCGTATGCCGTGATGCCGCACACGTCGAAGTCACTGACCGCGACGTACTGCGGAATCGAGCCGCCGTTCGACACCCGGAACAGCGAGTCCGGGCTCGACGAGCCGGAGGGCCGCGGCGTCGCCGGGCGCTGCCTGCCGGACCTGCTGTCCGAGCAGGGCTACCGGACCGGCTTCTTCCAGTCGGCGACCGAGACGTACGACCAACGCCGCGAAGTGATCACGAACCAGTTCGGCTTCGACGACTTCGCCGGCACCGAGGATCTGCCGACCGACGGCTTCTCCGAGGCCAACTACTTCGGCTACGAGGACGACGTGATGCTGGCGCCGAGCCGCGACTGGATCGAGCGCGATCCCAGCCGTCCGTTCCTGCTCGGTTACCTGACCGTCACCGCCCACCACGACTACGCGATGCCGGACGGATTCGAGACCGAGCAGCTTGCCGACGATCCCGAGCTGAACGGTTATCTGAACGGGCTGCGCTATCAGGATCGCTTTGTGGGCAAGGTGATCCAGCAGTTCAAGGATCTCGACCGCTACGACGACACGATCTTCGTGATCACCGGTGATCACGGCGAGGGCTTCGGCGAGCACAAGCTGCGCCAGCACGACAACACGATCTATCAGGAGGGCGTTCAGGTCCCGTTGATCGTGCACGACCCGCAGCGGTTCGCCGGCGGTGAACGGATCACCACCCCGGTGCAGCACCCGGCGATCCTGCCGACCGTCACCGACCTGCTCGGCTACACGATCACCGGCGGCAAGTACCGGTCGGCGTCGCTGCTCAGCCGAACCGCCCGGCCGCCGGTCATGATCAGCTGCTTCGAGGAAGCCCGTTGTCTGGCCCGGATCGAGGGCTCGCTCAAGTACATCCACCACTACGGCTACCGGCCGGACGAGGTGTTCGACCTGGCCACGGACCCGGGCGAGACCAGGAACCTGGCCGAGACGATCCCCGCCGACGACCTGGCCCGGTATCGGGCCGAGGCCCTGCAGTGGCGGCGGCAGGTGGACCGGATGTACGACGACTACCGCAACCCGCCCCCGCCGCAACCGCGCTGATCACCACGCCCCCTGAGCCTGTCGAAGGGGAGCCGATCGGGTCCGCTCATGTCATGATCATGGGATGACGGAATCCGCACCATCAGATTCGGGTGGCCCGGCGGCTCCGGGCGGCCGGGCGGCTCGGGCCTTCGGTGGGATCGAGACCAACGCCCTGAACCCGATCGCCGAGGCCGAGCGGACCGGGCGTCCGCGCGGACTGTTCTGGCCGTGGTTCGGCGCGAACGTGTCCGTGTTCGGGATCAGCTACGGCGCGTTCGTGCTCGGCTTCGGCATCTCGGCCGGTCAGGCGATCGCCATCGGTGTGATCGGCATCGTCGTCTCGTTCGCCCTCTGCGGCTTCGTCTCGCTGGCCGGCAAGCGAGGGTCGGCGCCGACGATGGTGCTGACCCGGGCCGCGTTCGGGGTCCGGGGCAGCCGATTGCCCGCCGTGATCTCCTGGCTGCTCACCGTCGGCTGGGAGACCGCACTGACCTCGCTCGCCGTCCTCACCACCTCGACGGTGTTCACCGCACTCGGCTGGCACGGCGGCACGGCGACCAAGATCGTCGCGTTGATCCTGGTGGCGGCGTTGATCTTCGTCAGCGGCGTGTTCGGCTTCACGATGATCATGCGGCTCCAGGTCGTGATCACGGTCGTCACCGGCGTGCTGACCGTGGTCTATGCCGTCCTGGTGCTGAACCACGTCGATCTCGCCGCCGTCGGCTCGCTGCCGCCGGGCGCAGTACCGCAGGTGATCGGCGGGCTGGTCTTCATGATGACCGGCTTCGGGCTCGGCTGGGTCAACCTGGCCGCGGACTACTCCCGCTATCTGCCCCGCTCCGTGAACAGCGCCGCGGTGGTCGGCTGGACGACCTTCGGCGCGGCCCTGGCGCCGGTGCTGCTGTTGATCTTCGGCGTGCTGCTGGCCGGTTCGTCGCCCGCGCTCAGCGAGGGGATCGCCAGCGACCCGATCGGCGCGCTGACCACGCTGCTGCCGACCTGGTTCCTGATCCCGTTCGCGATCGTCGCCGTGCTGGGCCTGGTCGGCGGCGCGGTACTGGACATCTACTCCTCCGGCCTGGCCCTGCTCGGCGCCGGATTGAAGGCGCCGCGCTGGGTCGCCGCCGGCATCGACGGCATCCTGATGATCATCGGGTCGATCTACATCGTCTTCGTCGCCAGCGACTTCCTCGGCCCGTTCCAGGGCTTCCTGATCACGCTCGGCGTACCGGTGGCGGCCTGGTGCGGGATCATGCTCGCCGACATCGCCCTGCGCCGTACCGACTACGCCGAGGCCGACCTGTACCGGATCGACGGCCGCTACGGCGACGTCCGGCCGGTCCCGATCATCCTGATCCTCGCCGGTACGGTGCTCGGCTGGGGTCTGGTCACCAATGCCGCGGCTCCCTGGCTCGGCTGGCAGGGCTATCTGCTCGGCCCGATCGGCGGCCGCGAGGGAGACTGGGCCGGCGCCAACCTCGGCGTCGCCGCCGCCTTGATCATCGGCTTCGTCGGCTACCTGCTCCTCGCTCGCCGTACCGTCCGGAGCCAGGAGATTCCGGCCAAGGGCTAGCTGGAGCTCCCTGGTTCCGGGTGCCCCGGCACGGACCGGACCGGGCGCATCAGGGTGACCGACTCGCCCGTCGAGGCACCGCCCTCGTCACGGAATCCGAGCGACCGGTAGTAGCTGATCGCGCCGGTGTTCCGCCGCCGGATCACCGCGCGGAGGCTCCGCAGCCCGGCCCGCTCGGCGATCGCCACCGTGGCCTCGGCAAGCCGGCGGCCCACGCCGCTGCCCCGGCTCGCGGCGCTGACGAAGGTGGCGATGTCAGCGGTGCCCGCCGGGAGCTCCCGATGGAAACGCTCCAGCGCCTGGAACCCGAGGAATCGCCCATCCTCGCCGGCCGCGGCGACACAACTGATGCAGTGCGAGCCCGTGATGAACCACTCCGCGAACTCCGAACCGGAGAGCGGCGCATCGATCGCCGTCTTGTCCCCCTCCGCAATCACAGCGTTCAAGACGGCGGACAACGGCTCCGCGTCGTCGAGCTTCGCCGGACGGATGATCATCTGCCCACCCTAGGCTCCGCGGTCAGGCTGTCGCCGGAACTCCACAACTCGACCGCTGGAGCTGGATACGACCTCCAGGTCACGACTCGTGGAGCTTTGACGACACCTGCGCCGACCGGGGAGCGTCGCCAAGTCCGGTGGCGAGACGGAGGTGGTGAGCGCCGAACTCGCACGTCATGCCCCGGCTCCCCTGGGCGACACGCACCGGAGAATCGCCCCGAACGATTCGACGTCGGCGGTGTCCAGCCATAGGGCCACCGCCCGGGCCGCTCCAGCTCGACCACGACCCCGGCTGCCTCGTCGGCGTTGCCGCGATAGGTGATGATCACGTCGACTCCGTCGGCCGCCAGGGCCAGGGCCGTGGCCCGGCCGAGGCCGCGGTTGCCGCCGGTGATCAACGCGATCTTGCTGTCCGTCACGCCGATTCCGCCGTTCGCCGCTGGCGGTCCCTCCGCCGGCTCATCCCAAGCTTCGGTACGGAAGCGAGATCCAGGGATCGCCGATCCCCGGCTAGACGGCCGACTCCGGCGGCTCCCGGTTCGGCTCCACCTCGGCCAGTTCCGGTACGGCAGCGGCCAGCACCTTGATCGTTTCGGGCGTCCAGGCCTGGGACATTACCAGCCCGACGTGATCGATGCCGAGCTTCGCCTGATCACGGACCCGGCGGACGAACTCCTCGCTGGTCTCGGTCGGCCCGAGCCGCATCGCCAGCGTCTTCGTGATCTCCTGGTACGGCCGGCCGAGGTCGGCACAGTGCCGGGCCAGCACGGCGAGCTTGCGCCGCACCGTCGCTCCGCCGTCGGGGATGTCGAACAGGTTGCACGCGTCGGCGTACTTCGCCACCAGGCGCAGCGTCTTCTTCTCGCCGTCCCCGCCGATCAGGATCGGCGGATGGCCACTCAGCGGCAACGGTAGGCCGGTCGGGGCGCTCAGCCGATAGTGCTTGCCCTCGAACGGACGTTGATCACCGCGCCACATCCGCTGCGCGAGCTCGAGGGTCTCCTCCAGCCGTTCGAACCGCTCGGCGACGGGCCCCAACGGCAGGCCCATCCGGTCGGCCTCCTCGCCGTGGTAGCCGGCCCCGATGCCGAGCCAGGCCCGGCCACCGGTGAGCACGTCGAGGCTGGTCACGGCCTTGATCAACAGCGCCGGCGGCCGGAAGGTGACGGCGGTGACCATCGCTCCGAGCCGGACCCGTTCGGTCCGGGCGGCCAGGAACCCGAGTGTCGTGTACGCCTCCAGCATGTCCGTCGCGTCAGCGGAGACCGTCGGATCGGCTTGCAGCAGGTGATCCGGAACCCACAGGGTGTCGAGGCCCGCGAGGTCGGCCGCCTCGGCGACCTTGATCAAGTTGTCCCGCAGGCCGGTCGGTCCCTCCGGCCAGGTCTGGTTCGTCACGCTGATGCTGATCTTGACCCCACTCATCGTTCTCGCTCCTCGGGCTCGTCACTCTCGTACGGTAATTCTAGAGTAGCTCTAATTTTGGTGTTACGCCAAACTTGATGCTAGATTTCTGTCGTGGGACTTCGCGAGCAGAAGAAGGAACAGACCCGGACCCGGCTGATCGAGACCGCCTGGCGGCTGGCCAGCGATCGTGGTTTCGACCAGGTCACCGTGGCCGAGATCGCGCGGGCCGCCGAGGTGTCCGAGGCGACGCTGTTCAATTACTTCCGGACCAAGGAGGATCTGTTCTACGCACCGCTGGAGTCGTTCGGTGATCAACTGATCGAGGCGGTACGCGAGCGGCCCGCCGGCACCACTCCGCTCGCCGCGGCCCGCGACTTCCTGTTGCAGAGCAAGGGTCTGCTGGCCCAGCCGGAGGGCAACGCGGCCGAGGCCCGGTCCCAACTGGAGACCACGCTGCGAGTGATCAACGAGAGCCCCACTCTGCTGGCCCGGGAACAACGCGCGTTTGCGCGGTACACGGAGGACCTGGCGGGATTGCTCAACGAGGAGGACGGCGGCGCCGATCCCTTCACGGCCACGGTGATCGCCCAGGCCGTGGTCGGGGTGCACCGCAGCCTGGTCGGTTACGTCCGGCAGCGCGTGCTCGGCGGCGCGTCGTTGCGCCGGGTGGCCGGCGAGGTGCGCGACAACGGCGCCCGGTCGTTCGACCTGCTCGAGAACGGCCTGGGCGGGTATGGGGTGCGGGACGCCGCGGACTCTTGATCAGGTCGGTTCGGCCGCGCGAGCCCAGTTGTGTGGCGCCCGCAGCGGCCGGTAGCGGCCGGTGGGCAGGTCGTCGGCCACCTCGAGCCGCCAGCGCAGCAGTTCGGTGATCAACTCCGCCCGCCGGACCGCACAGTCCGGGTAGTCCCAGAGATCGTCGAGCTCGGCCGGATCACGATCCAGCCGATACAGCTCGCCGCGCCCGTCGGAGTGGAAGATGATCTTCCAATTCCCCCGGCGCAGCATCGCCGAGGTTCCGCTCTGGGTGACGGTGTTGAGGCCGTCGTAGGTCGTACCGGCATAGTCGAAGTGGAGTTCCGGCCGGGCGTCCGCCGGGTAGAACAGGCCGCCGTAGCCGCCCTCGGCGTAGATGCTGGCAAACACGTCGCCCGGATCATCACCACCGGTCAACAACGGCCAGAAACTCCGCCCCTGCACCCCGGCCGGGATCTCCGCCCCGATCGCCTCCGCCAGCGTCGGCAACACATCCACCAGACTCACCAGATGATCATCATCCACCCCGGCCCGGACGCCCGGACCCGCCACGAAGAACGGAATCCGCACCAACGCCTCCGACAGGCCGGCACCCTTGCGCTGCAACCCGTACTCCCCCACGAAGTCACCATGATCAGCCACGAACAGATACAGCGTCCGCCCCGGCGACCGCTCCTCCACCGACGTGACGAGCCGCCGCACCTGATCATCGATCAACCGCAACATCCCGCAATAGGACGCCCGATACCGCCGCCACAGGTCGTCATAATCGGGTCGCTTCTCCTCCACCAACTCCCGCAACCACTGATACGGACCGCCCTTCGCCAACGCCGCCTCCGGCCCCGCCACCCGCTCCGGCACCAACTCCGGCTCGAACAACGAGAAATACGGCTCCGGCACCTGATACGGATTGTGCGGCTCCGGGAACGACACCCAACTCAACCACGGCCGACCATGATCACCACCGTCAGCGGCCACCTGCGCCAACGCGTCGTCGACGATCCGCACCGGATACTGCACCGCCACCGGGAACGGCGTCGGCTCCAACGCCGGACCCTGATCGATCGACACCAGCCACTCGGTGAACGCCCGCTCCTGATCGGTCCGGTCGGGCGCGTGCGTATGCCCGTACGGCCCGGCCCAGTGGTCGTAGTCCTCCGGCCCCCGATACACGTGCGGCTTCCCGGCGAACGCCGTCCGATAACCGGCCGCCCGGAACACGTCGAGCAAGTCCTCGCCCCGGAACTCCTTGCGATTGTTGGAGTTCTGCCGCACCCGGTGCGCCGACGGAAACCGCCCCGACAACAGACTGGTCCGGGCCGGGACACAAGCCGGCATCGGCGTATACGCCCCGGTGAACGTCGTCCCGGACGCCGCCAACCCGTCACAGAACGGCATCGTGTCCAACCCGAACCCGGTCCCGGCGGTGAACCCGGCCCGCTGCTGATCGGTCATGATGATCATGACATTGGGCCGCTCCGCGATCGTCATAGGACCAGGGTGAGCAGGCTGATCGAGTGTGCCGGCAGGCTGATCCGGCCGTCCTCCAGGGTGACCTGGCGCGGCTCGGTCAGCACGACCCGGTCCGGGTCGCCGATCGTGTTGATCGCGAACAGGTCCGACCCGGCCGCGCCGATGGTCCGCAGTTCGGCGGAGCCGGGCACGGCGGAGACCAGTCCGTCGACGGACAGCTGGGCGGTGACGTCGGTGTCCGCGGAACGGTTGATCATCGCGACAGTGAGCCGGCCGTCCTCGGTGAGCGCGGACGACACGTCCAGATCCGGGACCGCACGCGGCAGGGTCCAGAACCGCCCGTCCGGCCGGCGATGAGCATCGGTCAGCCGGGTGTCGGCCCAGGTCGCGGCGCAGCGGGCCCGGCTCCGGGTCGGCCGGCCGCCGAAGTGGTTCTGGTAGAGGTCCCACACGTGATAGGTCGCCGTCCGCACCGACCCGTGCGGCCGGACGTTGATCAGCCCGTTGGCGTTGATCAGGTTCACCGTGTTGGCCATCGTCACCGGGACCGGCAGCTGCGCGGCCCGGTGCAGGGCGTGGAACACACCGGCGTAGAAGAGCGCGTCGGCCAGCGTGCGCGGGCTGGTCCGGTTGACCCGGGTCGGGGTCTCCTCGGTCTGTTCGGGCAGGTCCCGCGGCGCCGTGCCGCCGTCGTCGCCGGGCAGCGGCTCGGGCCAGCTGCGGGGCTCGACGTGCCGCATGTTCCATTCGTCCATGGAGATCGCCAGCGGCCGCTCGATCCGGTGCCGGGCCGCGATCCCGTGGACGTGCTGGGAGAACTCGACGATGGCCTGCTCGAAGAACAGGGCCTGACCGACGACGGCCGCGAACTCGTCCGGGCTCGGGTCGATCAGGTGCCGGCTGGCGCCGTACAGATGGAGCGAGAAGTAGTCGGCCAGCTGGCCCAGGCCCGCCACCACCGGCTCGAGCCAGGACTCCCGCTCCTGCCCGACCGCGATGAAGCTGAGGCCGGGATCGACGGTCCGCATGAACCGGGCGTGCTCCTGCGCGTCCTCGACGTAGCGCTGCGGACTGCGGTGACCCATCTGCCACCGGCCGTAGACCTCGTTGCCGAGCCCCCAGAGCCGCACCCGGTACGGATCCGGATGCCCGTCCGCCGCACGCAGCCGGGTCAGCTCGGTGTCGCCGGCGTGGTTGGTGTATTCGACCCAGCGGACCGCGTCGTCGACGCTGCGACAGGAGTGTGCGAGGTACGGTTCGGCACCGACTGCCTCGGACCAGGCCAGGAACTCCGGCGTACCGAACCGGTTCGACTCCTCCGACCCCCAGGCCAGCTCGAGCCGGCGCGGCCGCTCGTCCCGCGGGCCGACGCCGTCGCGCCACCAGTACGCCGAGGTGAAGTTGCCGCCGGGCCAGCGCAGCACCGGGACACCGAGCTGCCGGCACGCCTCCAGGACGTCGGCCCGGCAGCCCTGCAGCGGACCCGGTTCCTTGATCGACAACTCGGAGCCCTCGTCGAAGACGCCGCCCTCGATGTTGCCGTAGAAGGCCTGCTCGAGGAAGTGGCCGTAGATCTGCTGATCGATCGCCTGGTCCAGTGGCCGGGTCCCGATGTCGATGGATGCCGTGTCGATGGTCGCCGTGTCGATGGTCGCGGTGTTGATCATGCCTCCTGGGGTTGACGGCCCTTCGCCAGGCTCAGGGCACGGAAGGGTTCATTGCTTGACGGCGCCGGCGACGCTCTCGACGAACTGCCGCTGCAGCGCGACGAAGACGGCGATCACCGGGGTGAGCGAGATGACGGCACCGGCGGCGAGGCCGGGATAGTCCGTACCGTACTCGCCGACGAACGCGGTCATGCCGACCGCGAGCGTGCGCAGGTCGGGCTGGCTCAGGGTGAACACCAGCGGCAGCAGGTACGCGTTCCAGGCGCTCAGGAACTGCAGGATGATCACCGTCGCGGTGACCGGCCAGGCCAGCGGCAGGAACACCCGGAAGAAGATCGTCAGCGGCCCGGCGCCGTCGATCCGGGCGCACTCCTCGAGTTCGTTGGGCAGGCTGCGGAAGTAGCCGGCGTAGAGCAGCGTCGCCGCGACGTGCCCGCCGGCACCGAGACCGAAGATCACGCCGAGGTGGGTGTTCAGCAGGCCGAGCTGGTCGGTCAACTGGGTCACCGGGATGATCGTGTAGCCCTCGGGCAGGAAGAACGTGATCAGGAAGATCGCGATCAGTGCCTTTTTGCCGGGGAAGTCGCAGCGGCCGAGGACGTAGCCGGCCAGGGCGCTCCTGATCACGATCAGCAGCACGGTGCCGACGGTGATGATCACCGTGTTGATCATGTAGTCGGCGAACCCGACCACGGACCAGGCGCGGGCGTAGTTCTCCCACATCGGCTGGTCCGGCAGCAGCGAGAGCCCCTTGCCGAAGATCTCCGGTTGCTGCTTCAGCGACGCCGACACGAGCCAGATGAACGGATAGATCCAGATCGCGCAGAAGATCATCAGCCCGGCGCCGATCAGCCCCTTCCCCTTCGACAGACGCAGCCCCTTCGACAGCCGCGGGCCCTTCGACAGGCTCAGGGACCGATTGCGGCTCATGGCTGCCTCCGTCGGACGGCGCGGATCCCGGCGGCCTGGGCGACGGCCAGGATCACGGTCAGCAGACCGAACAGGACCGCGGCGGCGGAGGCATACCCGAGTTGCGGCACCGTCGCCTCGTAGGCCGTCCGGTAGATGAACAGCTCGATCACCTCCGAGGAGTACGCCGGGCCGCCGCCGGTCAGCGTGGTGACCAGGTCGAACACGTTCAGCGCGCCGATGATGTCGATCAAGGTGATGATCACCAGGAACGGCCGCAGCAGCGGCAGCGTGATGTGCCAGAACTCGCGCACCGGACCGGCCCGGTCGACCCGGGCCGCCTCGCCCAGCTCAGGCGGAATCGTCTGCAGCGCGGCCAGCCAGTAGATCATGGTGATGCCGAGCCACTTCCAGACCCAGACCATGACCACGGTGACCAGTGAGGTCTCGGAGTTGGCGGCGAAGTTCACCGGCGACTCCAACAGGGCCAGCTGGACCAGGGCCAGGTTCACCGGCCCGCCCGCATCCAGGATCAGGGTGAACACCACGCCGATGATCGCGCCGGTGGTGACCACGGGCAGGAAGATCAACGTCCGGAAGAAGCCGCGGAACGGGGTGCGCCGGCTGTTCAGCACCAGGGCCAGCAGCAGCGCCCCG
Organism: Microlunatus parietis; assembly: GCF_013407955.1. Lineage (GTDB taxonomy): Bacteria > Actinomycetota > Actinomycetes > Propionibacteriales > Propionibacteriaceae > Microlunatus > Microlunatus parietis. The sequence goes on from NZ_JACCBU010000001.1 coordinate 1,392,859, forward strand.
CCGACCCGCAGCGGCACGCCGATGATCATGAAGACCAGCGAGTTCCGGAACGCGCTCCAGAACAGGTCGTCGGCCAGCAGCCGCTCGAAGTTGCCGAGTCCGATGAAGGTGCCGCGCAGGGCGAAGCCGGGCCAGTCGAGGAAGGCGTACCACCAACTGGCGACCAGCGGATAGACGGTGTAGGCGCCGTAGCCGAGCGCGGTCGGCAACAGGAAGAGGTAGATCCACCAGCTCCGCCGCAGCCTGGTCAGGAACGAGGGCCGGCCGCCACGTCCGCGGACCGGCGCGGCGGCCGGGCCGGCGTCGGAGAGCCGCGGCGTCGTCGTACCGACCGTCACTGCCGGAAGTCCTCTCCCGGCGTCCAGTCGCTGAACACCCAATCCTCGAGGCTGACCTGGGCCCCCTTGCCGGCGGCGGCCTTGACGGCCCGCTCCCGTTCCTTCGTCATCGAGTCCTGCAGGGTCTTCAGCGCGCCGGCGTAGTCCTTGGTCGCCCCGGTGAGCACCGCCTGGGCGATCGCGCCGAGGTCCGGATCGACCGGCCGCATCTCCACCAGAGCTTGGGAAACAGCCGCGTTGCGCACCTGGGGCTGCGGCGCGAACCTCACGACCTCGGCCATGTTCGCGATGTTGGCGCGGTAGGCGGGATGGACATCGGCCTCGGCCACGAGTTGATCAAGGATCGGCGGCTGGTCCATCGCACCGGCCAACTTCTTCATGAACTCCTCGTCGAGCATGGAGAACATCACCTCGGCGGCGAGCTTGGGCAGCTCGGCCTGTGCCGACACCCAGAACGTGCCGCCGGGCGGCGCGCTGTAGATCGTCGCCGGATTGCCTTCCGGGGTGGGGATCCGCCAGACGCCGATCCCCCGGTCGACCGCTTCCGGCTCCTGCACCTTCAGCCCGCCGATGTACCACGGGCCCCAGGCGAAGACCGCTGCCTCACCGGCCGCCCACCGGGACCGCGCGTCCCGCGGGCTCATCGACGGCGACGCCGGATGGATCAGCTGGTCGCGCTGCAACGACAGCAGGAACTCGAAGGCGTCCAGGTACGGCTGGCTGGCGTAGGCGTACTCGCCGGTCCGGGGATCGATCGCCCCGACCCCTCCGGCGGACATCGCGAAGCGCTCGATCTGCCCGCCCAGATAGCCGGGTTCCTTGCCGGGCAGGACCAACGGATGCACGTTGTCGGAGAGACCTTCCCGCAACGTACGCAGGGTGGCCCGGTACTCGTCCCAGCTCGGCGGCGGCTGCTCGGGATCGACGTCGGCCTCGGCCAGCGCCGCGGTGTTCAGCCACGGCGAGCTGTCGTGCCAGCGGGCGCTGAACACCGGGAACGAATAGACCTTGCCATCGACGCGGTGGATGCCGTCCAGCAACTGGTCCGCGATCGGCGAACCCTCCAGATCGACGAAGTCGCCGATCGGCTGGAACCAGCCGGCTCCGACCAGCGCGGCCGGGCTGCCGTCCAGCCCGGCCAGCGAGTGCACGTCCGGCGACTGCTTGCTCCGCCGGGCCAGCTGCAGCGCCTGGCCGAGCGCGGGCGCGTCCATCTCCCGGTGGGCGACCGTCACGCCAGGATGCGCCTGGGCGTACGGCTCGAAGAGTTCCTTGGTGAACAGCGAGGTGAGCGGCCGGAAGTGGTCCCACCACTGGACCGCGCCGGTGCTGGCGCCGCCGCCAGGTGCGGGCGACTGGGCCGGCTCCCCGCTGCCGGTGCAGCCGGCCAGGACGGACCCGGCCACGGTCGCCCCGGCCAGACCGGCCGCGGTGCCGAGCAACCGCCTGCGACTGACCCTCGGAAGGCTGCCTGGAACCTGGCTCATCGGGGGACCCCCTTGTTCATGCCGACGCCGATTCCCTCGACGGTAGGCCGGTTCTCGACTATCTGTCAATGACCTTGACATAACTTTCACCGAATTAAGATCACCGGATTGCCGGAAATGTTCGAGTGGCTTACAGTTGGCCCGTGCGCAACCACGACGGCGGGCATCCGATGCGCCGCGATCACGAGGAACGGGTGATCGCCGCCCTCCGCGACCTCGGGCCGTTGAGTCGGGCGGAGCTCGCGCAGCGGGTGGGGATCTCGCGCACGACGATGTCCGACATCACCAACCATCTGCTGAACCGGGCGATGATCGTGACGTACGAGCCGTCGGCCGAATCCGAATCGGACGGCCCTGCGCCAGGCTCGGGGCCGAGCCGGCGCGGCCGGCCGGCGTCGCGGCTGGCGCTCAACCCGCGGGCCGGGCAACTTCTCGGGATCGACTTCGGGCACCGCCGGGTCCATGTCGTCGTCGTCGATGCCGCGCACCGGATGGTGGCCTCGGAGATCCGGCGCTACCCGAGCGATTCGGACTGGCCGACCCGGGTGGCCGAGGTGCTCGAGCTGCTGCGCCAGCTCGGCCGGCGCGCGGACGTGGAGTTGTCCGGGCTGTCGGGGATCGGGGTCGGGTTCCCGGGGCCGTTCTCGCCCCGGATGCCCACCTTCGACTCGGATGATCATCCCGAGACCACGCCGAGCGAGTTCGTCCGGAACCGGCTGCGTGATCACTACCCGGTGCCGATCATGATCGACAACAACACCCGGTTGGCCGGCCTGGCCGAGGCGGTCTGGGGCGGCGCCGAGACCGACCACCTGGTCTATGTCCGGCTGTCCGACGGGATCGGCGGTGGGCTGGTGATCGGCGGCCGGCTGGTCACCGGTGCCGACGGGTTCGCCGGCGAGTTGGGCCACGTCTCGGTCCGGCTGGACGGTCCGGACTGCCGCTGCGGCAAGCGCGGCTGCCTGGAGACCATCGCCTCGGTCCCCGCGATCCTGGCCCGGTGCCAGGAACTCGGCGCCCGGGTCACCTCCCTGAGCGAGCTACGGACCGCCGTCGAGCGGGCCGACCCGTTGGTCGACCGGGTGCTCCGGGACGCCGGCGATGCCCTGGGCCGGGTGCTCGGCACGATGGCGGTCACCCTGAATCCGTCCGAGATCGTCGTCGGCGGCGAGATCGTCCAGCACGCGCCGCAACTGCTGAGCCAGGCCCAGATCATGATCAACTGGGAACTGCAGTCGATGGCGGGCTCCGAACTGCGCCTGCGGCCGGCGTCGCTCGGGGACGAGGACGGCGCGCTGGGTGCGGTCGCCGCGCTGCTGCACACCTCTCCGCTGCTCGCCAACTATCCGGTGCCCGGTACGCCATCGGACGATGATCATCGACAAGCAGAGGACCGGACCGCCCTTCGACAAGCTCAGGACAGGCTCTCGTGACCTCCAACGTGCTCTTCCTGATGACCGACCAGCACCGGGTGGACACCCTCGGCTGTTACGGCAACGCCGCGGTCGCCACGCCGAACCTGGACCGGCTCGCGGCGGGCGGGACCCGGTTCGACCACTGGTACACCCCGACCGCGATCTGCACGCCGGCGCGAGCCAGCCTGCTCACCGGCCAGGCGCCATTCCGGCACCGGCTGCTGGCCAACGCCGAACGCAACGTCGGCTACCTGGAGGATCTGCCGCCGGACAGCTTCAGCTTCTCCGCCGCCCTCCGCGAGCGCGGCTACAACTGCGGCCTGATCGGGAAGTGGCACACCGGAACCCACCGCACCGCGGCCGATTTCGGCCTCGACGGCCCCGACCTGCCCGGCTGGCACAACCCCGTTGATCATCCCGACTATCAGGCCTACCTGGCCGAGCACGGCTACCCCGAGCACAAGATCACCGACGAGATGCGCGGCACGATGCCGAACGGTCGGCCGGGCAACCTGCTGGCCGCGCGGCTGCAGCAGCCGGTCGAGGCCACCTTCGAGGCGTACCTGGCGACCCGGGCGGTCGAACTGCTGGAGCGGTACGCCGACGACGGCAAGCCGTTCTACCTGGCGTTGAACTTCTTCGGGCCGCACCTGCCGTACGTGCTGCCGGACGAGTACTTCGATCTCTATGACGCGGAAGCGATCGAGCTGCCGGCTTCGGCGGCCGAGACGTTCGAGGGGAAGCCGCCGGTGCAGCGCAACTACAGCGCGCACTGGGCGTTCGACACCATGACGGCCGAGGACAGCCGGAAGCTGATCGCCGCCTACTGGGGCTATGTGACCATGATCGACGAGCAGCTCGGCCGGGTGCTGGACGCGCTGGACCGGCTCGGGCTCGATCAGGAGACCGCCGTCTTCTTCACCGCTGATCATGGTGAGTTCACCGGCGCGCACCGGCTGCACGACAAGGGGCCGGCGATGTATGAGGACATCTACCGGACGCCGGGACTGGTCAGGGTCCCGGGCGCGCCGGCCGGTCAGGTCCGCGACGAGTTCGTCAGCCTGACCGACTGCACCGCGACGATCCTCGAGCTGGCCGGCTGCGACCCGGCACCGGCGGTCGACTCGCGAAGCCTGCTGCCGCTGGTCCGCGGCGAGTCCCCGGCCTGGGACGACCACGTCGTGTGTGAGTTCCACGGTCACCATTTCCCTTATCCGCAACGGATGCTGCGCACCGACCGGTACAAGTTGGTGATCAATCCGGACTCCGTGAACGAGCTGTACGACCTCGCCGCGGACCCGGACGAGCTGCGCAACGCCTACGACGACCCCGCCCTCGCGACCATCCGGGACGAGCTGACCGCGCGGCTGTACCGGCTGCTCCGGGATCGCGGCGACAACTTCCACCACTGGATGACCTCGATGTATCCGATCGGCGACGACGTCCGGGAGAACCCGTCGGCGAGCCGGATGGAGACGACGCCGTAGCCGCACCACTTCCATGATCGTGAAGCGAGCAAAGGAGCCATCTTCATGCCCACCCCACGAACCCTGACGATCCTCACCGCGGTCGCACTGGCCCTGGCCTCGAGCCTGGGCTCCGGCCCGGCCGCGGCTGCCGGGCCGGATGATCACCGAGCCGCCGCCCGCGATCCGCAGGGAGCACTCGGCGCGAACTTCAACGAACGACTGGCCCTGTTGAACTTCGACGAACTGGAGCTCGGCCGCACCCAGTGGGTGCGCGGCTTCTACGCGATGCCCTGGGCCGATGATCAGCCGCCGGCCGACGACCCCGGGATCCGCAACCTGCTGGCGGCCCGCGATCGCGGCTACGGGACCGTACTCTCCTTGAAGTTCCCGTTCGGCAACCAGGCCTTCCCACGTCCCGGCACCCCCGAGATGGCCAGGGAGAAGGCCCGGGTGGCCAAGCTGCTCGACACGATGATGGGCCGGGTCGACATCATGATCATCGGCAACGAGCCGTTCATCGAGAGCCGGCCGGAGGACCGCAACGAGACGCTGAACGCGTTCTACGAGGAGATCGCCCGGCAGGTGATCAACTACCGGCGCAACGAGTGTGGGCCGGACTGTCCGACCCAGCTCTACTACGGCGCGCTGAACAACCTGCAGAAGCCCGAGCAGCAGACGCCGGCCACCGACCGCTGGGTACGGTTCGCGGCGAGCCAGCCGGACCTGCTCGGCGTCGACATCCACCCGCACATCCCGCGGATCGAGGACTCCCGCCCGTTCGTCGACTACGTGCTGGCCCGGCTCCGGCCCGACCAGCGGTTCCTCGCCACCGAGTTCTCGCTGGTGCACCACTGGAAGGCGCATCTGAACGACGACGCCCCGGCGGACTTCCTGCAGCGGCACGGAATGCCGGCCGGGCTGAAGGTCTGGCAGGTGATCGGACTCGCGATCGAGGACCCGTTCCCGCAGGCGAAGTGGAACGACTTCCTCTCCTCCAGCCCGTGGTACGAGACCAGGAAGAACTACATCTGCAACCAGCTGGCGATCTTCCGCGACACCGGCCGGTTCGCGCTCGGCACCTACGGCTACAAGCAGGGACCGGAGATGGCCGAGAACTGGGGACCGGACAAGGCGCCGTGGCTGCTCAACAGCGTGTTCGCCCCGGAGACCGTACGCACCTGCGAGGACGGCACCACCGGCCGCGGCTACGCCTGGATCGGCAACTTCCACCGTTGCGGCTGACCCGGGGCGGTTCCGGCGGTACGGTGCATCCGAACGCACCGCATCCGTCCTGGGAGGATCCATGGTCGAGCTCGGTCCCAGCCTGCCGCTCATCGTCGTCGCCGCGCTGACCGCGGTCGGCTGTGGCATCGTCTCCGGCGCCTTCTTCGCCTTCTCCACGTTCGCGATGCAGGGCATCGCGGCGCTGGAGACGCCGGCCGCGGTGCGGGCGATGCAGTCGGTCAACGTGGCGGCGGTCCGGCCGCCGCTGATGATCGCCCTGTTCGGCACGGCGGTGCTCAGCATCGTCATGATCATTCTCGGCGTGCTCGGCCTCGGCCAGGGCCACGGCTGGTGGTTCCTGATCGGCGGATTGCTCTACCTGATCGGCAATCCGGTGCTGACGATCGTCTACAACGTGCCGCGCAACAATGCCCTGGCCGCGGTCGACCCGGACACGCCCGAGGCGGCCGAGGTGTGGCAGCGCTATCAGCGCGAGTGGGTGCCGGCCAACACGGTCCGCTCGGTCACCGCCGCCCTCGCCGCGGCACTGATGATCATCGGGCTCGCCGTCTCCTGACCGGCCTCAGCCGAACCCGTCGCCCCTCGAACCGCACCCGGAGCCTCGCGGAGGCTCAGCCGAATCCGCCGACGCCGCGGGACCGGTCGAATTGATGGACCCGGGTCAACGGCCATTCCTGGTACGGGAACGTCCGCAGCTCGTCGCCGTCGAACGCCGCGTCGACCCCTTCCTCGCGGAGCCGGTCGGTCAGCAGCGCGGTGAGCCGGTCGGCCTCGCCGGCCCGCTCCGCCTGCAGCGGCTTGATCTCGTCGGGGTCGGCGGCAAGATCGAAAAGCAGTCGGTGACCGCCGTTGGCGAGCCAGATCAGCTTCAGGTCGCCGGTCCGGACCATCGCCTTGAACCGTCGGCTGCCGGGCCGGCCGTGGTAGCCGAACAGCGCGTCCCGGGGCGCTGCCGTACCGTCGAGCAGGCCGAGCAGATCGCTGCCCTGGCGGAGTTCCGGCGCTCCGGCCGCCGACGTCGCCAGCCCGAACAGGTCGGTCAGGCAGGCCAGTTCCGAGCGATGATCACCGGGCGCGATCCGGCCCGGCCAGGAGATCAGGAACGGCACCCGGGTCGCCGCCTCGAAGAAGCTCTCCTTCTGCCAGCCGTGATGATCACCGAGCAGGTCGCCGTGATCGGCGAAGAAGCAGATCACGGTGTTGTCGGCGTCCGGTCTTCGCTCGACGGCGTCCAGCAGGTCGCCGAGGCAGGCGTCGATGTAGCTGATCTCGCCGTAGTAGCGGGCCCGCAGCGCCCGGGCCCGGTGCGGGTCGACGTCCTCGGCGTAGACCAGGTGATTCATCCAGGGCAGATGTTGATCAAGGTGATCGACGGCAAGATCGCCGAGCACCGGGTCCGGCATCCGGTCCGGATCGTAGCGCCGGTTGTACGGCAGCGGCGGCGCGAACGGCGGATGCGGCCCGATGTAGGACACGAAGCCGAACCACGGCCGGCCGTCATCTTGATCAAGAAGCCCGATCGCCTCCCGGGTGGCCCACGCCTCGACCGTGCAGTCGGCCGGCAGCGGGCTGAGCTGCGGCATGTAGTACATGTCGGTCCGCTCCCCCATCAACGCCTCGAGCCAGTCGTGCTCGGGATGCTCGGCGGCGATCCAGGCCGCGTAGGCGTCCCCGGCCCGTTGCGCCGGCGACTCGTACAGCTCCTCGCTGTGCCGCTGCACCTGGAAGCCGACCGGCGCGTCCCACGGCGTGGTGTGGAACTTGCCGACGCCCCAGGTGCGGTAGCCGAATCCCGCCATCGTCTCGGCCAGGTAGGGACCGCACCGGTCCCGGATCGCGGCATGCGCGCCGTCCGGCATCGTGTTGTCGTAGAGCCCGGTCCGGGTCGGTTCACTGCCGCTGCGCAACGTGTACCGGGCCGGAACGCAGACCGGGCAGGTCGAATAGGCGTTGTCGAAGATCGCACCGCGGGCCGCGAGCCGATCGAGGTTCGGTGTCGCGAGGTCGGGGTTGCCGAGCGACGCGATCGTGTCGAAACGCTGCTGGTCGGTCATCACGAACAGCACGTTCGGCCGGTCCGCCATGGGTCTCCCCTTCCTCACCGCGCCGGCAGCAGCCGGGCGCGGTCGCCCCGCAGGGCGGCTTCACGGGCGTTCCAGGCCTCGACCATGCCGACGTGCTCGAGCAGCCGGTCCGCGGGCAGGAACTGATCTTCGGCCGCGGCCAGCAGCGCAGCGAGCTCGGCGTCCGCCGTGGCGACCCGAGCGGCGGCGTCCGGCGCCTCGACCAGGTTGTCCTGCTGCCACGGGTCATTCCGGTCGTCGTAGAGCAGCCAGGGCCGGCCGTCGACCGTCCGCGCGTACGTCACGTCCTCGGTGATCAGGCCGCGCCACTCCCCGATCCCCTGATCGAAGCCGTTGTCGCAGCTGACCCAGTTGCCGATGATCACCTCGTCACGCAGCCGAGCGCCGGCGCGAAGTCGATCACTGAGGTCCTGCCCGTCGGCGCCCACCGGCGGCAGCCCGGCCAGGCCGAGCAGCGTCGGCGCGAGGTCGGTCAGCCCGAACAGCCCGTCCGGCCGGGACGCCGGGATGCCGGGACCATTGATCACCAGCGGCACCCGGACCGCCTCCGCATAAGGGCTCTGCTTGGCCCGGAGGCCGTGCGCGCCGAGCAGGTCGCCGTGATCGGAGCTGACGACGATGATCGTGTTCTTGCGCAGCCCGAGCCGGTCCAATTCGGCGACGATGCGGCCCAACTCGGCGTCGACCGCGGTGATCGCGCTCCAGTAAAGGCTCAACGTGTCCCGCTGCTCGGCGGTGTCCGCGGTGTTCGGCGGTACGGTTGCGGCGGCGGGGTCGTAGCAACGGAGGCGTTCCGGGACCGAGTCGTACGGGTCGTGCGGCGGGTTGTACGAGACCATGAGGAAGAACGGCTCGGATCCCTGCCGGGACAGGAACTCCAGCGCGAGATCGGTGTGCACCTTCGGCTCGTACCCGGAGAAGTCGATCTTGGTGTCCGGCCCGGTGTAGTAGTGCCCGTCGACGTGATCATGGGAGCAGTCGACGCCGACCCAGTGCTCGATGCCCGGCCGGGCGGCCGGCGGCACCCACTTGTCCCGGGGCAGCCCGGCCAGGTGCCACTTGCCGATCCAACCGGTCCGATAGCCGGCAGCGGCGAGCGCCGTGCCGAGCGTCGGCAGCTCCGTCGGCAGCGGCAGGTCGTTCGCGACGACGCCGTGCCGGTGCGGCAGCGAGCCGGTGACCAGGCTGGCCCGGCTCGGCCCGCAGATCGGCGCGTTGGACCGCGCACCGGCAACCGCCGCGCCGGTCTCCGCCAGCCGGTCCAGATGCGGGGTCCGGACCGCCGAGGTCTTGCCGCGATCATCGTCCAGCCAGCCCTGGTCCTGGCCGCGCCACTGGTCGGCCAGCACCAGGACGACGTTGGGCCGGGTCACGCCTGGAACTCCTGCGGGTCGACCTCGCCGCTCTTCACCGCGGCGTCGTAGGCGGCCTGCATCCGCTGCTGCATCGAGGACAGCGCCGGCCCGAGGTCGGCGGCCGGGTCGAGCAGCAGCTTCTCGATCGTCTGGTCGACCTTCTCGCCGTCGACCTGGAGCAGCCCTCCTGGCGTCTTCGGCCACTGGCGATCAAGGTCGGCCGGCCGGAACTGCTGCAGGAACGCGTTGTCCTTGATCGCGGCCGAGTCCCAGACCTCGTCGTTGATCGGCGGTGCGGCCTTGGCGGCCAGGGCCTCCTGGATGCCGTCGCCGACCATCACCTGGAACACCTTCGCCGCCTGCTCCGGGTGCTTGCTGGTCGACGAGATCGCGTACGGGTAGCCGGCGTTCATCGGTGACCGGACCAGCTGCTGACCGTCCGGTACCGGCAGCGGCACCGCCACGGCGGAGACGTTGCTCTTCAGGTCGGCCAGGGAGGAGACGATCGCGCTGCTGGCCAGGTGCATTCCGGCCTCGCCCTTGCCGAAGGCGTTTGCCGCGACGTCGCCGGTCAGCGTCGCCGCGCCCGGGTAGGCCGTCTTGTCGGTGATCATGGCCCGGTAGAGCTCGATGATCGGGGCGTACTTCTCGGACTCGTACTTCTGCGCCGCCGCGTCGAACAGCCCGAACTGGGCCAGCGACTCGTCGCCGGCCATCAACGGGATGTCGACGCTCCACTGCCGGAAGCCGGTCGCCTTGATCGGGATGATCACGCCGAACGCGTCGCCGCCGCCGGCCTTGGTGATCTTGGCCGCCGCTTCGCGTACCTCCGTGAACGTCGTCGGTGGCGCCGCGGGATCCAGCCCGGCCTTCTCGAACAGCTCGGTGTTGATCACCATCCGGTTGGTGAAGGCCGTCGTCGGCACCGCGAACGGCACGCCGCCCCAGACCAGTTCGCTGTTCTTCTGGTGGTACGGGGCCGCCCGCTCCAGCACCGCTTGGTCGACCAGGTCGGGCAGCGGCAGCACCCAGCCGGCGGCGACGAACGCGCCGAGCTGGGACGACGGGCTGTGGAACAGGTCGGGCGCCCGCTTGGTCTGGAAGCCGACCCGGACGATCTCCTCGTACTTGTCGGTCGCCTGCGGCTCGTACTGGACGGTGATGCCGAGCTCGGCGCCCTCCTTGCCGTTCCAGGCCTGGAAGAACTCCTGGCGGGCCTTGGCGTGGGCGCCGGCCCGGTCCCAGACGACCACGGTGGCGGGGCCGCCGGACGTGCCGGTCGGCGAGCCGCTACAGCCGGCGGCGGCCAGGCCGGTCGCGGCCAGGCCGCCGAGGAAGCCACGGCGGGTGAAGGATGCAGTCATCGTTGAACCTCATCTCGGGGTGCGAGCGCACTCGCGCGGTCGTGGAGCATGATCGAAAGGCTGGCGACGGCGGCCGGGACGGCGAGCGCCAGCAACGGGCCCAGATAGGGCACTCGGGTGAACAGCAGGACGGCGGCGGCCCCGGCGATCAGCACCGCGGTCGCGCCGGTCACGGCCAGGTCGATCCTGGTCAGGGCGAGCCGGTAGGCCGTTTTGATCGCGGCGACGGTGCGGCCGGTCCGTTCGAAGATCACGAACGTCCAGGGGGCAAGCAGCAGCCAGGTGACGCCGGCCAGGCTGCTGGTGATCAACACGACCCAGCTGTACGGCCCGCCCGGCGACGGGCCGAACAGGCCGATGATCACCAACGCCGCGGCACCGAGGTGACAGCCTGCCAGCGGCAGCGCCGGGAACAGGTGCCCGGTCAGGTAGCGCACGCTCTCGGCCGGGCTGAGCGACGCCTCGCCGCGGGCGTACCGACGTTGCTGGGTGATCAGCCAGAGCGTCGCCGCCGGCATGGTGATCACCGGCAGGCACAACAGCGCCCAGCAGCAGCTGGTCCAGGCCCAGTGCCACCAGCGGGACCAAGCCCGGAGCAGGGCGCCGTCGGGCGCGAAGACCGCGTTCATCCCTTCACCGACCCCTCGGTCCAGCCGCGGACGAAGTGGCGCTGCAGCAGCACGAAGATCACCACGATCGGCACCAGCGCCAGGTTCGCCCCGGCCAGGACGGTGTTGTACGGCGTCATGCCCTCCGCGGCGTCGTACTGCAGCGCGCTGACCCCGACCACGAGGGTGCGCAGATCGGGCGCGGCCAGCGAGAAGACGAGCGGCACCTGGTAGTTGTTCCAGGACGCCTGGAAGCCCAGGATCACCGTGGTGGCGAGGATCGGCCGCATCAGCGGGAACGTCACCCGCCAGTAGGTGCCGAACAGGCCGCACCCGTCCACCCGGGCGGCGTCCTCCATCTCGGTGCCGAGCCCGATCACGAACGCCTTGATCAGGAAGATGTGCACCAGCATGATGCCGGCCAGCTGGACCAGGGCGATGCCGAGCAGGTTGTCCAGCCCGAGCGCCTCGGCGATCACGTACTGCGGATAGAGGGTGGCGGTGGTCAGCCCGACGAAGAGGGTGCCGACGTAGAGCCCCTCGAGCAGCCGCTGCCCGCGCAGTTGCCGGCGGGCCAGCACGTACCCGGTCATGCTCGAGGCGAGCGTGTCCAGCACCACCACGAGTGCCGTGACGATCAGGCTGTTCAGGAAGTAGCGGGAGAAGTTCGCCGTGGTCCAGGCCTGGGCGTAGGTCCCCCATTCCCAGACCCGCGGCAGGATTCCGCCGTTCCGGCTGAGGATCTGGTCCAGCGGCGACACCGACGCCAGCAGCCCGAAGATCAACGGCGAGATCATGATCAACGCGGCACCGATCAAGATCACCTGGAGCAGGACGGCGAGCGGGCGGACCCGCTTGCTGCGGCGTCTGCCGGGTCGGAACGTCGACTGAACCTGTCGAAGCCCCTCGGACCCGCCCTGCGACAGGCGCTGGGGGCGCGTGGTCTCCGGAGCGGTCATGCCGCGGTCCTCCCGCTCCGGCTCAGGCGCAGGTAGGCCACCGAGATGATGCCGACGACCACGCTGGCGCTGATCCCCAACGCGGCCGCGTACCCGATCTGGGGCACGGCTTCCGGCTCGAAGAAGAACCGGTAGAGGTAGGTGAACATCACCTCGGTGCTGCCCGCCGGCCCGCCATCGGTGAGCGTCTTGACCAGGTCGAAGCTGCGCAGCGTGCCGATGATCGAGATCAAGATCACCACCCGGGTGACCGGCGCCAGCATCGGCATCACGATGTGCCGCAGCGTCGCCCAGTGCCCGGCGCCGTCCAGCGCGGCGCTCTCCAGGAGTTCGTTCGGGATCGTCATCATGCCGGCGAAGAAGAGCAGCAGGTTGATCCCGAGGTGGGCCCAGACCGCGACGCCGATCAGGCTGCCGAGCGCGCTGCCGGCCTCGCCGAGGAACCGTACCGGCGCCTCGAGCAGGCCCGACCCGGTGAGCAGCTGGTTCACCGGCCCGCCGGTCTCCCGGAGCAGGAAGACGAAGATGATGCCGATGATCGCCGGCGACAGCACGTGCGGCAGGAAGAAGATCGTCCGGTAGAACGTGCCGCCGCGGACGCCGCGGAAGAAGACGTACGCCAGCAGCAGGGCCAGCGGGATCTCGATGATCAACCGGCCGAACCCGAACTTCAGCGTGTTCAGCACCGCGTCCCACCACTGCTCGTCGCCGGCCATCCGCTGATAGTTGGCCGGCCCGGTGAACTGCGGTGCCGAGAATCCGTTCCAGCGTTGAAAACTGAACCACAGCAGCCAGCTGATCGGCAGCAGCGCGAAGGCGACGTACGGCAGCAGGCTGGGCACCAGCATCGCGTACCCGACCCGGTCCTCGCGACGGTGCCAACGGGCCCGCCGCACCGGTGATCGACGGGCGGCGTCGGAGCTGGCTTCCGGAGACATCCCCGTCCCCTCCTCGTTCGATGATCGATCCGGCGGCCAATTTAGATCGATCTAAACACGGGCGTCAAGTGTCGCCGCGAACTCTCGGAGGATGAGAATCAGGCGCAGCCGCAGGAGACCCGGGCGTGCACCTTCGGCGCCGGCGGCCGCCGGCTCCCCTTCGCGGGCAGGCCCATCTCGTCGAGCAGCACCCGGGCGCAGACCCGACCCAGGCCGACCGGATCGGTGGCGATGCTGCTGATCGGCGGGTTCCACATCGCCGACTGGTGCAGGTCGTCGATGCCGAGCACCGAGACCTCCGGACTTCCATGATCACCAAGCGCGCGGACCAGGCCGTAGGCGACGTTGTCGCTGTGGCACAGCACGCCGTCGGGCGGACGGACGCCGGCGGCGAGCAACTCCCCGGCCCGCCGGTACGCGGCGTCGGCGGACGCCTCGACCGGCTCCGACCACACGGCATCCCAGTCAACGTGGGCCTTGCTCGAGGCCCGGCGGAACGCGCGCAGCCGGCCGACCCGCGGCGACGCCAGCGGATCGCCGCCGAAGTAGGCCACCCGGCGGCAGCCGTGCACCTCGATCAGGTGCCGGGCGCCGAGCCGGCCGATCGCTGCCTCGTCGGTGCCGACGAACGGCAGCCCGACCCCCTCGATGTCACGGAGCAGGGTCACCGTCGGCAGATCGCTGCGCCGGATCACCGCAAAATGCTCGGGTCCGGAGGTGATCGCCGGAATCGTCACTACGCCGGCCGCACGGTGCTCGACCAGGGAACGCAGGATCTGCTCCTGCAACTCGAGCCGGTCCACCGTGTTGGCGATCATGACGAAGAACCCGACCTCGCCGAGCACCTCCTGGACACCGAGCGAGACCTCGCCGACGAACGGGTTCATCACGTCGGGCATGACGAGCCCGACCAGGTCATTGCGCTGCGTGCGCAGGTTGGCCGCCGCCTGGTTGTAGACGTAGCCGAGCCGCTCGGCCTCCGCCAGCACCGCGGTCCGGGTCGTCGCCGACACCAGCGGGCTGTTCCGCATCACCAGCGACACGGTCGCCCGGGAGACGCCGAGCGAGTCCGCGACGTCGATCATCCGGACCCGCCGCCCGCCGGACCGCCCCGTCCCTTGCATCGCTCACCTCCAACGAATCCTGCGCGGCCCGAAGCATAACCGTCGCGCCCCGACCACCCCGGAATCCGCGGTCAGGACTCCGAGCGTGGCGCGTACATGATCACGATCACCCCGGCCAGGCAGATCAGCGCGCCGAGCACGTCCCAGCGGTCCGGCCGGAAGCCGTCGACGATCATGGCCCAGGCCAGCGAGCCGGCGACGAAGATCCCGCCGTACGCGGCCAGGATCCGACCGAAGTGCGGGTCGGGTTGCAGGGTGGCGACGAAGCCGTACAGGCCGAGGGCGATCACCCCGGCGCCGACCCAGAGCCAGCCCTTGTGCTCACGCAGTCCCTGCCAGACCAGCCAGGCGCCGCCGATCTCCGCCACCGCGGCCAGCAGGAAGAGCCCGATCGAGCGAAGAATGATCATGGAGCGAACTCTAGGTCGGCCGTCCCCCGGCCTCGGCGAACGGGATCGGGCAGCCGGGAATCGACACGCACTCGAGCAGGTCGTCGCAGCCGGCCGCGATGGCGTTGCGCAACGTCTCCGCGATCACCTGCAGCTCCGCGATCCGCGCCTCGACGTCGCTCAGCTTCGCCTCGGCCCGGCGCCGGAAGCCCGCCCCCTCCCCCGCCGGATGGCGGTGCCCGGCCAGCTCCAGCAGGTCGGCGATCTCGTCCAGACTGAACCCCAGCCGCTGGGTCGTCTTGATCACCCGCAGCATCATGATCACCTCGTCCGGATAGAGCCGGTGCCCGCCGAGACTGCGGTCCGGTTCCTCGATCAGGCCTCGCCGCTCGTAGTACCGCAGCGTCTGGGGATTGATCCCGACCGCCGCGGCCACCTCGGCCGGCCGCAGTCCCTGGTACGTGGACACGCCGGTCACCCGGCCAGACCCGCGGCCGCCACAGCGCGCGTCACGACGGCGTCCAGCACCGCGGCCCGAGCCGGCGGAACCGAGACCAGCAGGCCGATCCGGCCGGGATCGGCGGCATCCACTTCGAAGCGGAAGAAGGAGCAGCACTCCACCTCCCGGGCGGCCAGGTCGCGGGCCGTTCCGGCTGCCTCGCCGGCCAGGATCAGCCGTGCCGTCACGGCGTCGACCCGTTCGACGGACCGGAGCGCGTCCGCGAACAACGCGTCGAACTCCGCGACCCGGAGCGGCTGCTCGACGGTCGGCAGGGTGCAGGAATCCGGGGCCCAGCCCGGATCGGTGTTCGTCATGCCTCGACGGTAAACCCGTACCCAAGTATCGGTTGCAACGGTTTCAGGACTTCCGGCCGGCCTCCTCCGTGCGCCGGCGGAAGTGCTCGCCGACCCGCTCCAGCACGTCCAGCTGGGCCGGGTTGAACACGTCGGCCATGGCGTCGTTGACGGTCTTGGTGACGTACCCGAGCCCGCGCGGCGCGTTCGCCTGGAGCGTCGCGATGTCGGGATTCGCCATGATCAACTCGAGATAGTGCGGGAACAGCCGGTCGGCGACGCCGCGCCGGGTGTCCTCGTCGGCGTCGGCCGGCAGCTCGTCGAACTCGACGGCGGCGTCGGTGCGCTGGTAGCCGGCCAGCATCCGCCGCATCGCCTCGATCCCCTCGGGACCGAGCACGCGCCCGTACACGACGATCAGGGCACGGTCGGCCTCGGTCAGGTCGGCGGAGACGTCGGCCAGCTCCGGCGGCAGGTCGGTCGGCAGGCTCTGCCGCAGAATCAACGCCAGTTCGGCCCGGATCCGCTGCAGCCGCTCGATCGTCGCGGCCAGCTCGGAGTCGAGCAGCCGCAACGCCTGCTCGGGGTGTTCGTCGGCGTTCCCCATCGCGGCGATCTGGGGCAGCGACAGGCCGAGATCGGTCAGCCGCCGGATCCGCAGCAGCCGGACCAGGTGCGCGACCCCGTACTGCTTGTAACCGTTGGCGGCCCGCTCGGGCTCCTCCAGCAGGCCCACCTCGTGGTAGTGCCGGACCGCCTTCAACGTCGTTCCGGCCAGCTCCGCCAACTGCCGGGTGCTCCACGCCACGTCGCTCCTGTTCGTCGTCCTCGGCCACCAGTCCACCGGATGCCCCAGGGGCACGGTCAAGTTCGCGGCGCGGTTTGACTGTGCCCCCACGGCATGGTCTGGACTGGTCGGGAAGCCACCGTGCGGGAAGGAATGATCATGACCGAGACCACCAGTCAGGTGCCCGAGGCCCGGCCGGCGCTGCGGCCGGGCTGGCCGGAGATCATCGTCGGGCTGGCCGCGATGTCCCTCGTCGGGTACGGGATCCCGATCCTGCTCTTCCGGCCGCTCGGCATCACCGGGGCCATGAGCGGCGTACTGCTGGCCCTGCTCTCCGGCGGCGCGGGCATGATCGGCTTCGCGGCGGCGGCACTGATCCGGATCCGCAGCCTGGGCCCGTTCGGCGTCCGGAGGACCACGGCGACGTGGCTGTTGCTCGGGCTGGCCGGCGGCGTGCTGGCCCTGATCCTCAAGATCATCATCATGCCGGCGATGACCTCCCTGTTCGGGCTCGCCACCGATACTCAGGACAGCTACGTGCAGGGCGCCGGCAACGGGCCGCTCTTCGTGATCTTGATGATGCTGTTCCTGGCCGTGATCACGCCGATCGGCGAGGAGTTCCTGTTCCGCGGCGTCGTCACGACCGCCTTGCTGCGTTACGGACCGTGGATCGGCGTGATCGGCAGCTCGGTGATCTTCGCGCTGATGCACGGCATCAACTCCGTCCTGCTGGCGGCCGTGATCGTCGGACTGATCGCCGGCGAGCTCCGGCGCCGCAGCGGCTCCATCTGGCCCGGCGTGATCGTGCACGCCGTCAACAACTCGATCACCGTCGTGGTCTACGCCGCGATGAGCCTTCCCAGCTGAACCGGGCCGCTGCCCGGCTCGCGGTGCGAGGATGATCCCGATGGAGTCGTACGTCGAGCGTCCGCCGGTGCCGGAGCTGTCCGGCATGGTGCGGACCGTCTGGATCCAGCGCACCGGCGAGGCCGCGTACGTGCAACGACACCTGCCCACCGGCGGGGCCGAGCTGCACCTGCCGGTCGGCGGTACGCCGGTGCTGGCCGGGCCGCTGACGGGTCCCTCGATCGAGATCATCCCGGCCCGGACCACGCTGATCGGGGTCAGGTTCCACCCGGGCGCCGCACCGGTGTTGCCGGCCATGCTCGACGAGCTGGTCGACCAGCGGATCCGGCTGGCCGAGCTGTGGGGCGAGGCCGATCGCTGGTCCGAGGCGGTGGCCCGGGCCGCGACTCCCGAGCAGGCGCTCCGGGAGGTCCAGGCCCGGCTGCTCGCGCGCTACCGGCAGTCCCGGGTCGACCCTTTGATCGGCGCGGCGGTACGGGCGCTGATGCCGTGGCAGACGATCAACGTCGACGCGCTGGCCGGCCGGCTCGCGCTGTCCGCCAGCCAGCTGCGCCGCCGGTGTCTGCAGGCGGTCGGGATGAGTCCCAAGGTCTTGCAGCGGACGTTGCGATTCCAGGGTTTCCTGGCGCTGGCCCAGGCCGGTGCCAGCGCGTCCGGTCGGCGCGGCGCCGACGGAACGGCCGGGCTCGCGATCGACGCCGGGTACGCCGACCAGGCGCACCTGAGCCGGGAGTGCCTCCGGCTGACCGGGCTCACTCCGCGGCAGCTGCTCGGCGGCGACCTCGACCGGTGCGCCTGCGGGCATGATCACGCGGCGTCCTACGGCCCGTTCCTGGCCGCCCGGCCGACCTGAGTCTGCGCGATTTGTTCAAGCTCAGGGAGTCGGCCCGGCCGTAGCTTCGACTCGTGCCCGGTCTCTCCCTCGACGGCGCGGTGTTCTCCCCGGACTCGCCCGGCTACGACGCCGCTCGCCGGCCGGCCCATCCCGCCTATCGCGGGGTGCGGCCGAGGCTGGTGGCGCAGTGCCGGTCGATGTCGGATGTCGTCCGTACGCTCTCGTACGCGCGCGGAACGGGAGAACGGTTCGCCATCCGCAGCGGCGGCCACTGCTTCGCCGGCCGGTCGTCGACCGATGGCGTGCTGCTCGACCTGTCCGGGCTCGACGAGGTCTCGGTCCGGCGCGGGATCGCCGGCGTCGGGGCGGGTGCCAGGCTCGGCCGGGTCTATGCCGCGCTGCACGAGTCCGGCCGGACCCTGCCGGCGGGGTGTGGGCCGACCGTCGGCATCGCTGGGCTGACCCTCGGCGGCGGAATCGGGCTGCTCGGCCGCCGGTACGGGCTGACCAGCGACCGCCTGGTCGGCGCCCGGGTGGTGCTCGCCGACGGCAGCGTCGTGGACTGCGACCCGGATTGCGAGCCCGACCTCTTCTGGGCGTTGCGCGGTGCCGGCGGCGGGCAGTTCGGCGTCGTCACCACGCTGCGGTACGAGACGGTGCCCGAGCCGGTGATGACCCGGATCGAGGGGACCTGGTCCGGCGTCGACCCGACCGCGCTGGTCGCGGCCTGGCAGGACTGGGCGCCCGACGCGCCGGACGAGCTCACGGTGAACCTCACCCTGGTGTCCGATCCGGGTCGTCCGGTCGGCATCACGTTGGTGGGAGCCGCGGCTCTCGACGAGGCGGCGACGCGGACGCTGCTCCGGGACCTGCTCGCGCCGGCCGGGATGCCGTCGGCGGTGGTTCGGTTGCGCGGCGGGCTGGCGTACCAGCGATTGAAGAGCACCCTGACCGATCCGCGGGACGTGCCCGAGCGGGTGCTGCGGATCAGGTCGGAGTTCTTTCGTCGCAGCCTGCCGCCGCGATTGCTCGGGGAACTGCTGGAAGGGTTCGGTGAGCAGCGTGCCGCCGGGCGCCGGCAGCTCACCTTCACGGCGATGGGTGGTACCTACAACCGGGTCCCCGCCGCGGCGACGGCGTTCGCGCATCGCGCCGAGCGGTTTCTGCTCGAACACATCGGCGACCCCTCCGATGGCTGGGTGGACCAGTCGTGGGCCACGGCGCACCGGGGCGGCTCCGGCCGGGTCTATCCCAACTTTCCCGATCCGGTGCTCGCGGACGCGCCGGCGGCCTATCACGCGGAGAACCGGACCAGGCTGGCCGCGATCAAGCGGGCCTACGACCCGGACGGGTTCTTCGATGTCCCGCGGCGGAGTTGATCAACAGTGAAGGAGTCTCGATGATCTTGGTGACCGGTGGTCTCGGCATGATCGGCGCCCACACGGCGAAGGCGTTGATCGACAGCGGACAGCAGGTGGTCGTGACGGCGTACCGGAGGATCGAGGTGCCGTCCTTCCTGGCCGATCGAGTGATCGTGGAGACGCTCGACGTGACGGACCGCGACGCGTTCCTCGGTCTCGCCGAACGGCATTCGATCACCGACATCGTGCATCTCGCCGGCTCCGTTCCCGGCGCCGACCCGGTCTCCTTCTTCCGCACCGACCTGACCGGTCTGCTCAACGCGCTGGACGCCGCCCGTGCCTGGCAGGTGCGCCGGTTCGCCGTCGCGAGCAGCCTCGGGGTCTACCTCGGTCGCCCGGAGATCCCCTGGCGGGAAGACCTCGCGCTGCCGAGCGCCGACCTGCCGCACTTGATCATCGCCTTCAAGAAGGCGGTCGAACCGCTCACCACGCATGCCTTGCAGGGCAGCGGAGTCCAGCCGGTGATCATGCGCATCGGCACCATCTGGGGTCCGCTGGTGGATCCGGAGTCGCCGTTCTTCCACCTTCCCCCGTACGTCAGCGCCGTGCTCCGCGGTGATCAACCCGCCGCCCTGTACGCCGACGACGGCTTCGACTGCTGCTATGCCCCGGATGCCGGCCGGGCGATCGCGTCCTTGATCGCGACCGAGACCTTGCGGCACGACAGCTACAACGTCTCCAGTGGTCGCCGGGCGACCAACCGTGAGGTCGCCGACGCGCTGCGGGCGATCCTGCCGGAGGCGCAGCTCGAGCTGCTGCCCGGCCGCCGAGGCGGTGCCGGCGACGACCCGTACCTCGACATCACCAGGCTCACCGAGGACACCGGCTTCACGCCGGCGTTCGACCTGCCCGCGGCCGTTGCCGACTATGTCGCCTGGCGCGCCGACCATCCCCGCTGAACCAGGAGCATGATCATGTTGGATCCCGACGTTCACCGCGCCCTTGCCGGCGCCTCGATCGCCCACCTGGCCACAGTTCTGCCCGACGGCTCGCCGCACGTCGTGCCGGTCTTCGCCGGCATCGAGGGCGATCGGATCGCGGTCTTCACCGGTCCGGGCTCGCGCAAGGCCCGCAACCTGCGGCGGGATCCTCGCGTCGCCCTGTCGGTCGCGCCCGCCGACGGACCGTTCCAGCCGGTGATCGTCCGCGGCCGGGTGGTCGCCTGGGTCGAGGACGAATCGCGCTGGGAGATCATCGACCGGATCGCCGTGACCTACCTCGGCGAGCCCTATCCCCGAGACCAGGACCGGATCGTGATGATCATCGAACCCGAGCAGCAGATCGTCGGAGTGCGGTAGCTCCTTGCCCAAGCGGACCCCGGCGATCCCGGGGATGTGATGTGCCCCCTGGTCCGTGGGGCTGTAGCAGATCCGCGTGGCGAAGTGCTCCGGTTTGTGCCACTGGCCGGGACCGGAACCTGTGTGCGGGCCCGGCTGGCCGATCTCGGGCTGAACAGCCCTGCCTGAGCGGGTCCAGAATGTCGGGCGGCGGGGGTCACACCGAAGATCTGGCGGTCCCGGTCCGGCAGCCCGGTTCCTGCCGCCAGCGAGCGCTTTGACCGCGCTTCCGGCTTCGCGCAGAGGCCCTTTCCGCTCGGTGCGGCCGGATCGCGCACGGCAAAAGATCTTGCGGTCTGGCCTGCCGGATCGTCCGCCGGGTCGCTCCGGGCATCCCCCGGAACCGCCACCGCCCTCACGCCCCATTCCGCCACAGGCTCTACACCCGGCCGGATGTGCCCACTCGGTCAGCGGGCCCGGGCCGAGGTGGGAATGGGTGAGGTCGATGGAGGCGGGGGGTGCAGCCGGGGCGGCACCGATCTGTGGGGGCTTCCGGCCGCGAACGGAACCTGTTGCGGATTCGGCGCAGTCGTGCGACCTCGCGGAAGATCTTGTTGGTGCGGTGACGTCGTCGAGCGGACGTCCTGACCGGCGAATCCGGCCCGAATGGAGGTCAAGGCGTCCGCCCAGTGAATGGGGCGTGGCACGGCCGCGCAGGTTGCTGTTGCTCAGCGGGGCTGTGGCACAGAATTGCATTTGCTGCGGCCCTACGGCCGAGAAATCGGTTGGCGGGCTCAGACGGTCGTCGCAACAACGGTCTTGGGAGGTTGTTGTGGCGGTCGATGCTGGAGTGCGGGCGCGGGTGTTGGCGTTGGTGGCGGCGGGTGAGTCGTGTCGTGGTGCGGCGCGCCGGGTCGGGATTTCCTATCGGAGCGTGGTGCGGTGGGCCAATCTGGCCGGTATGGAGTTGCAGCCGGGCCGGATCGGCGGGATCGCTGGGGTCAGTGCGTTTCGGCGGTCACCGCGGGCGCGGCCTCCGCGGGTGCTGCCGGAGGGGGACTATCTGGCTGAGAACGGCCGGTTGACGCTGGCCGGGCGGGTGGTGATCGCGGTCCGGCTCCGGGACCAGTGGCGGCCTGCCGCGATCGCCCGGGCGTTGGGGGTGCACCGGTCCACGGTGAAGCGTGAGATCGAGGCCGGCAGCGTGGACGGTCGTTACCGGCCCAAGATCGCCCAGCGGCTGGCCGACGAGCGGCGTCGTCGGCCGAAGTCGGACCGGGTCAAGATCAGGCCCGGGACCGAGTTGTGGGACGAGTTGATCGCCCGGCTGAATGCCAAGCAGTCACCCGAGCAGATCGCCGGCAGGCTGGCCCTGGACTTCGCCGGGCGTGACGCTATGCAGGTGAGCCACGAAACGATCTACCAGGCCCTCTACGTGCAGGGCGCCGGGGCGCTACGCCACGAACTGGCCGTGGAGAAAGCGCTGCGGTCGGGCCGGACCAGCCGCCGGCCACGGTCCAAACTCGGACCACGGTCGAACCGGTCCTGGATCGGCACCGCCACCATCACCGCCCGCCCGGCCGAGGCCGAGGATCGGGCCGTGCCCGGTCACTGGGAAGGCGACCTGATCATCGGCGGCGGTAACCAACGCTCGGCGCTGATCACCCTGTTCGAACGCACCACCCGGTTCTGCCTGATCAGCCGGATCACCGTCCATGACGCCGCGACCGTGACCGACCGGCTCACCGAGATGGCCGCCCGGCTCCCGGCAGCGTTGTGGCGGTCCCTGACCTGGGACCAAGGCGTGGAGATGGCCGACCACGCCCGGTTCACCATCGCGACCGGTTGCCCCGTGTTCTTCTGCGATCCCCACTCGCCCTGGCAACGCCCGACCAACGAGAACGGCAACGGCCTGCTCCGAGAGTTCTTCCCCAAAGGCACCGACTTCACCAAGATCACCGACGAGCAAGTCGCCGAAGCCGAACACCTCCTCAACACCCGCCCCCGCAAGATCTTGAACTACCAGACCCCCGCTGAGAAGCTTGCTCAACTAATCACTGTTGCGAAAGCAGCTTGAATCCGCCGTTCCCCATGGCAGCAGAATGCAAAATCGTGCCACTCGCCGCAGCCAGCGGTCGGGCCGTGATACCAGACGGCTGGGCCGGGTTCGGTGGGTCCGACGCGACACCCCGGTCTGTGGGTGACCTTCAGCCGCGAACACCCGGCCGGATTTGCCCCACTCAGCATGGTCGGGCCGGGGGTCGGTGGGACCGGGGTCGGCTGGGCCAGAGTCGATGGGACTCGGGCCTCGACCGGGGGCCGGGACCAGTTCCAGGCCCGATCCGGCTCCACTGTCCGCGGCCACGAGCCGCGCCAGGCGCCGGCCGAAGCGGGTCAAGGCGCTCGGCAGTCAGGGCGCCCGCCTGCCCGGCAGCCAGCCCGAGCACATCCGCTATCGGTTCGGGCGGTTCACCCGTGACTCTGCACGGACACGGTCGACGCGACCCCGGTCTGTGGGATGTGACTTCCGGCCGCGAACACCCGGCCGGATTTGCCCCACTCAGCCTGCGGGTCGGGCCGGGCGATCGGGTGAGGTCGTGATGCGGGACGGCTGGCCCGGGATCGGTAGGGCCGGGCCCTGGGCCAGCGCCGATGGGCCGACGCGACCCCCAGTCTGTGGGTGACCTCCAGCCGCGAACACCCGGCCGGACATGCCCCACTCAACCTGCGGGTCGGGCCGTGATGCCAGACGGCTGGGCCGGGATCGGTAGGGCCGGACCCTGGACCAGCGCCGATGGGCCGACGCGACCCCCAGTCTGTGGGTGACCTCCAGCCGCGAACACCCGGCCGGACATGCCCCACTCAACCTGCGGGTCGGGCCGTGATGCCAGACGGGTCGGCCGGGGTCGGTGAGGCCCGGCCCCGGGCCAGCGCCGATGGGCCGACGCGACCCCCAGTCTGTGGGTGACCTCCAGCCGCGAACACCCGGCCGGACATGCCCCACTCAACCTGCGGGTCGGGCCGTGATGCCAGACGGCTGGGCCGGGGTCGGTGAGGCCCGGCCCCTGGCCAGCGCCGATGGGCCGACGCGGCCCCCAGTCTGTGGGTGACCTCCAGCCGCGAAGACCCGGCCGGATATGCCCCACTCAGCATGGTCGGGTCGGGGTCGGCGGGACCGAGGTCGGCTGGGCCAGAGTCGATGAGGCCGACGCGACGCCCGGTCTGTGGGTGACATCCAGCCGCGAACACCCGGCCGGACATGCCCCACTCAGCCTGCGGGTCGGGTCGTGATGCCAGGCGGCTGGGCCGGATCGATGGAACCGAGCCCTGGGCCAGCGCCGATGGGCCGACGCGACACCCGGTCTGTGGGTGACCTCCAGCCGCGAACACCCGGCGGAATATGCCCCACTCAGCATGGTCGGGCCGGGGTCGGCGGGACCGAGGTCGGCTGGGCCGGAGTCGATGGGGCCGACGTGACACCCGGTCTGTGGGTGACCTCCAGCCGCGAACACCCGGCCGGATATGCCCCACTCAGCCTGCGGTCGGGTCGGGGTCGGCTGGGGCAGGGTCGATGGGACTCGGGCCTCGACCGGGGGCCAGGACCAGTTCAGGCCTGATCCGACTCCACTGTCCGGTGGCCACGGACCGCGCGCGGGCCGGACCTGCTCGACGGTCAGGACCCGCCGGCCTGCACGGCAGCCAGTCCGAGCACTTCCGCTATCGATTCGAGCGCACCCGTGACTCTGCGCGGATTCCGCCGGCGCGACGCCCCGTCTGTGATCGACAAGTCGGGTCATTCCTCCGCGCCCGTGTGCAGGTCGGGCAGCTCGCGCATCGTCCAGAACCGTCCGGTGACGACGAAGGCGGCTGCGCCGAGCTGACCAGTGGCGGCGATCCATAGGGTCGGTACCACGCCCAGCGTGGCGCCGAGCGCCCCGGCCAGCAGGGCGGCGAGTGGCATCACGCCCCAGACGACGAAGCGGACCGAGGCGTTCATCCGGCCGAGCAGCCGGGCCGGCGTGATCCGCTGCCGGAACGTCACCTGGGTGATGTTGTAGAGCAGGGCGGTGAAGGTGCCGACGAAGAACTGCGCCACGAGCAACGGGAACGCGACCGCCGGCACCAACGCGGCGAGCGGCACCAGCAGGCCGATCACACTGAAGCCGATCGCACTGACCGGGATCGCCCTCGCCTCCCCGATCAGCCGGACGATCCGAGGGGTCACCACGGCACCGAGCAGCCCGCCGACCGATCCGAGGGAGAACACGATGCCCATCGCCTGCGGCGTGAAACCCAACTCTCGAAGGAGAAGCAGCGGCAGCAGCGTCACCGAGATCGTGTTGAAGAAGTTGGACACGCCGGTGGTGCCGACGATGCGGCGCAGCAGCGGCTCGCTGAACACGAACCGCAGTCCCTCCCCGATCTCGCGCAGGATCGGGCCATGATCATCACGCGGGCGCCGCTCCTCGTGATCATGAGTAAGGCTCAACGCGAGCACCGACACCAGGTAGGTGCCGGCGGTGGCGATCATGGCGAGCGGCGCCGTGATCAACCCGATCAGCCAGCCGCCGACACCGGGCCCGGCGATGTTCGCGAGTTCGTACGTCGCCTGCAGCTTGCCGTTCGCCTCGGCGATCTGCCGCGGCCTGACCAGGGCCGGGACGATGCTCTGGTACGACACGTCGAAGAACACCGACGCGACTCCGACGATGCCGGCCACGATGATCAACTGCCAGAGCTGGAGCAGGCCGGCCAGCCAGAGCAGCGGTACGCAGGCCAGGGCGACCACGCGAACCAGATCGGCGATGATCATGACCTGACGCTTGCGCAGCCGGTCGATCCACACCCCCGCCGGCAGCCCGACGACCAGGAACGCGGCGACGTTCGCGGCATTCAGTACGCCGACCTCGAACGCACCCGCGCCGAGCAGCAGCACGGCGAGGACCGGAATCGCGAGCTCGGAGATCTGCGCGCCGAACTGGGCGAACGCCTGGCCGCCCCACAGCGTCAGGAAGTTGCGATCCCGCCACAGCGATCCGTCGCCACCCTCCGCCGGAATCGCATCACCCTCGGTCGCGCCGGACCGCGGCAGTGATTGAGACATGCCAATCAGTCTGCAAGGACCGATTGAGACTTGTCAATCAGTCCTTGTAGGCTGCCGGCATGGCGGTGGCCGAGGAGGAGGCACGGATCCGGGCGCTCAGCTCGCCGGTGCGGTTGCGCGTGCTGCGCCTGTGCGCCTTCGAATCCCGTACCAACAAGGAACTCGCCGAACTCCTCGACGTCAATCCCGGCACGATGCTGCACCACGTCCGTTCCCTCGTCAGCACCGGCTATCTGGTGGCCGAGCCGGAGCGCGCCGGCAACCAGGGAGCCCGCGAGGTCCCCTACCGGGCGACCGGGCTGTCCTGGCGGACACCGATCCCGAACGGCTCCTACGTCCTCGTCGAGACGTTCCTGCAGCAGATCGACGGCGTCCCGCCCGACGAGCTCGACGTCACCTGGCTCGGCCTCAAGCTCAACGCCGAGCACAAGATCGAATTCCAGGAACGCCTGTATGCGCTGGTGAACGAGTTCAAGGAACGCGGCCCGGACCCCGACGGCGACACCTATTCGCTGTTCGCCGCGCTGCACCCCGACCGCAACCCGCCCGCTCCCCGCTGAGCCGCAGAAGGGTCGGATCATGGTGACCGGAATCGTGGTGATGGCGGACTACCACGCCGACCCCGTCTGGGCTGCGGACGAGCAGGGCCGGCCGGGGCCGATGCTGGACCTGGACGGGCTGCCCGCCTCGGATCGGTTGAAGGCCGACTTGCGTGCGTGGGCGGCCGAGTTCGACGGGCTTGCCGCCACGGACTACGCGTGGCCCGACCATGATCAGGAGCAGCGCTGGATCAGGGCCGGCCGCGGGCTCGCCGATCGGCTGGCCCGCGAACTAGGGCCGGAGTTCCGGGTGCACTATCGCGGCTGATCCCCTCTTCTCGGGTACGGACTCGTCGAGGCCGAACCGGGCGTGGACGGGGCGCAGGAACCGCGGCAGCCACCAGTTGGCCCGGCCGGCCAGCCGCATCGAGGCGGGCAGCAGGACCGCGCGGAGCAGGGTGGCGTCGACGATGATCGCGACCGCGGTGCCGACGCCGATCAGCTGCAGGTAGCTGACCTCGGCGGTGGCGTAGAGCAGGAAGGTCAGGGCGAGGATCGCGGCGGCGGTGCTGACCAGGGGCCCGCTGCGCTGCAGGCCGACCAGGACGGACCGCCGGGTGTCACCGGTGCGCTCGTACTCCTCCCGGATCCGGGCGATCAGGAACACCTCGTAGTCCATCGACAGGCCGTAGACGATGCAGAACATCAAGATCGGGAAGGTCAGGTTGACGTCGCCGGTCGGTGTGAAGCCGAGCAGCCCGGCCAGCGCTCCGTCCTGGAACCCGACCACGATCACGCCGGCCATCACGGCCAGGCTGAGCAGGTTGAGCACCGTCGCCTTGACCGGGATCAGCAGGCTGCCCGACATCAGGAACAAGATCACGAAGGTGACGGCGATGATCAAGGCGGCGAGCGGCGGCACCCATTGCGCCAGTACGGTCTCGAAGTCCACGAGCTCGGCCGGGAAACCGCCGACCAGCACCGATGCCGGCGCCGGTACGGCACGCACCGCCGCGACCAGGTCCGACGACGAACGCTCCAGCGCCGCCTGGGCGGGGATCGCCGCGATCCAGGCCGAGCCGGCGCTCGCATAGCGCCCGGAGTCCGCCGCCGGACCGGCGATCCGCTCACCACCGATGTAGCTGCCGGTGACCGCGTTGACCCGCACGATGCCGTCGACCCGGGACAGGTCCCGGGCATAGCCGTCGATCGCCGCATCCCGGTCCGGCGACTCGGGCAGGGCCGGCAGCACCACGGCCAGGGCGTCCTGCGGTTCGGCGACGAACTCGGCCCGCATCGTGTCGTACGCGGCGCGGGCCGACGAGACATCGGCGGACAGGATCCGGTCGTCCGGAGGACCGGGCCGGAAGCCGAGCGCGGGTGCCGCCAGCAGGCCGACCAGGGCCAGCGCGGCGAGCCCGTACCTGATCGGGCGTTGCATCACCCGCTCCCCGGTCCGATACCAGAACCCGCGCTCCACCGGCGCGCTCCGGCCGCCGCGGCGGGCGAACCGCGGGCCAAAGATGATCATGGTCGCCGGCAGGATGACCAGAGTGCCGACCAGCGCGCTGGCGACCACCAGCACGCCGGCATAGCCGAACGAGCGCAGGAAGGCGTACGGGAACAGCATCAGCACCGCGACCGAGGCGGCGACAGTCAGTCCGCTGAACAGCACCGTGCGGCCGGCGGACCGTACGGTGTCGATCACCGCGGTCCGAATCTCCGCTCCGGCGGCGAGTTCCTCGCGGAACCGGGCGATCAGGAACAGGCTGTAGTCGACCCCGAGCGCCAGCCCCATCACGAGTGTGATGTTCGCCGCGAACGTGGACACCTCGGTGATCATGGCCAGCCCGCGCAGCGCGGCCAGCGTGCCGATGATCGAGAACAGGCCGACGGCCAGCGTCGCCAGCGCCGGCACCACCCGGCGGAAGACGATGATCAGCAGCACCAGCAGCAGCGGCACGATGATCAGCTCGGCGCGCAGGAAGTCCGCCCTGGCCTGATCACCAATCTGGGCCGAGATCGCCTCGCCGCCGGCCACCTCGACGCCGATCGCGGGAAGCTCTCGGGTGAAGCCGGGGATGATCGTCTCGCTCAGTCGTTGCCGCGTCTCGGTCGGGTCGCCGTCCAGCCAGGCCAAGATCACGGCCCGCCCGCCGTCCTCGCTGCGCAAGGTCGGATCCCCTCCGGTGGACCAGTACGACCAGACGTCCCGGATCCCCGGCACGGCGCCGAGTTCGGCGGCGACGTCGGTCGCGGCCCGGGACACGCCCGGATCGTCGACCGTGCCGTCGCGGGCCGTCACCAGCAGCACCAGGTTCGCGCTGTTCGTGTCGAACTCCCCGACCAGGACCTCCTGGGCCCGGACCGACTCGGTCCCCGGCGCCTCCCACAGGGATAGCGTCAGCGCGCCCAGCGCGCCGGCGGCGGCGACGCCGAGCAGGACCGTCGCGGCGACCGCCGCCGCGAGCGTGAGGCGAGCATGCCCGGCGACCAGACCGGCCCAGCGAGTCAGGGCGCCAGGTCGATCGGGGGACGTGCGGGTCGGCGTTGCCATGGTTCCTCCGGGGCATCGAGACGTAACATGAGCAAGTGCTCGCATTGCAGAATACGAGCAATTACTCGCATTTTCTAGAGGGAGGTCGAGGAATGCCCGACGGAGCGCGCCCGGAGCGCCGGCGTCAGGAGCGCGGCGTGCGCCGGATGGAGCAGCTCCTCGACGCCGCCGCGGGGCTGTTCGCCGAGATCGGGTACGACAGCGCCACCACCAACAAGATCGCCGCCCGAGCCGGCGTCTCCCCCGGCACCCTGTACCAGTTCTTCTCCAGCAAGGAGGACATCGCGCAGGCGCTGGCCGACCGCTACATCCCGCAGCTGGAGCAGGCCCATCGCGACGCCACGTCGGGCGATCTCGACGCGCTCGGACCGGCCGACCTGGTCGACCGGATCGTCGATCCGATCATCGCGATGAACGTCGCCAATCCCGGCATGAAGGACCTGATCGGGCGGTCCGAGCTACCGGAGCACATCATCGCCCCGGCCCGCCGGGTGCAGGCGGCGGTCGCCGGCCGGGTCGCCGAGGTGATCGGCCGCCAGCGTCCCGAGCTCGACGAGGCGGCCCGGCGGCGGTACGCGACGACCGTGCTCCGGCTCTTCGCGACGTTCGTGCCGCTGGCGGTGTCCGCGGGCGACGACGAGCGCGAGCAGGTGATCGCCGAGTTCAAGACGGTGCTGCGCGGCTATCTGACCGAGGTGCTCGCCGCCGGCTGAGACGCAGCGGCCGGTCACGAATCGTCGCTGCCCGCTCCGGTCCGAAGTTGATCATGGCCGACGGTCCAGTCCTGACCCGGCCGGTGTTTACCACCTGCTCGCTGGGGTAACGCATGCCGGAGAGGTGACGACATGGCGAATCAGCAATTTCCACCACAGCAACAGGACCCGCCGGGGCTGACCGAGCCGATGGAGCCCCGCCCGGACCACGGCGAGGAGAGTTACGTCGGCCACGACCGGCTCGCCGGGTGTTCGGCGTTGATCACCGGCGGCGACTCCGGCATCGGCCGGGCGGTCGCGCTCGCCTTCGCCCGCGAGGGCGCCGACGTCGCATTCACCTATCTGCCGGAGGAGCAGACCGACGCCGAGGCGACCACTGAGTTGATCACGTCCACCGGCCGGCGCGCGGTGCCGATCGTGGCCGACCTGAGGGACCGCACCACCTGCGACCACGCCGTCGGCGTCGCCGTCGAACGGCTCGGCAAACTGGACATCCTGGTCAACAACGCGGGCTACCAGCAGGCCAGGAGCGGCGAGGGCATCGAGGCGGTCGACGACGAGCGGCTCGACCGCGTGATCAAGACCAACCTGTACGCGCTGTTCTGGGTCACCCGGGCCGCCGTACCGGAGCTCAAGCGGCACCGCGGTTGCGTGATCAACAACTCCTCGATCCAGGCGTACGAGCCGTCGACGACCCTGGTCGACTACGCGGCGACCAAGGCCGCGATCAACAACGCGACGGTCAACCTGGCTGCCGAGCTCGGCCCGCACGGGATCCGGGTCAACGCGGTGGCACCCGGCCCGATCTGGACCCCGCTGCAACCGGCCACCCAGGCGCCGGAGAAGGTCGAGAGCTTCGGCGCCAACACGCCGCTCGGCCGGGCCGGTCAGCCGGCCGAGGTAGCGCCGGCCTTCGTCTTCCTGGCCTCGCCGAAGGACGCGAGCTACGTCTCCGGCACGGTCCTCGGCGTCACCGGCGGCAAGCCGGTGTTCTGATCATGGCGAAGCAGACCGTCGGCGATTTCCTGCTGGCCCGGCTGCGCGACTGGGGCGTCGAGACCGTGTTCGGCTATCCCGGCGACGGCATCAACGGGATCCTGGCCGCCTGGGGCCGGGCCGACAACCGGCCCCGGTTCGTGCAGTCCCGGCACGAGGAGATGAGTGCGTTCCAGGCGGTCGGCTATGCGAAGTTCACCGGCCGGGTCGGCGTCTGTGCGGCCACCTCCGGGCCCGGCGCGATCCACCTGCTGAACGGCCTTTACGACGCCAAACTCGATCATGTCCCGGTGGTCGCGATCGTCGGCCAGACCGCGCGGTCGGCGATGGGCGGCGCCTATCAGCAGGAGACCGACCTGATCAGCCTGTTCAAGGACGTGGCCAGCGACTACCAGCAGATGATCATGGTCCCGGAGCAGCTGCCGAACGTGCTGGACCGGGCGATCCGGGTCGCGTTGAGCCGGCGGGCACCGACGGCGGTGATCATTCCCGGCGACGTCCAGGAGCTCGAGTACACCGCGCCCTCGCACGCGTTCAAGATGGTGCCGTCCAGCCTCGGCGTCGACTGGCCGGCGACACAGCCCGACGACGACGCGGTACGCCGAGCCGCCGAGGTCCTGAACGCCGGCGACCGGGTCGCGATCCTGGCCGGCAGCGGCGCGCGGGGGGCCAGGGCGGAGCTCCGGCAGGTGGCCGACGTACTCGGGGCCGGAGTCGCGAAAGCCTTGCTGGGCAAGGATGTCCTGTCCGACGAGTTGCCGTACGTGACTGGCTCGATCGGCCTGCTGGGCACCCGGCCGAGCTACGAGTTGATGCAGGGCTGCGACACCCTGCTGACCGTCGGGTCGAGCTTCCCGTACAGCCAGTTCCTGCCCGAGTACGGGAAGGCGCGGGGCGTCCAGATCGACATCGATCCGGGCCTGATCGGCATGCGCTACCCGTACGAGGTGAATCTGGTCGGCGACGCCGCCGGCACACTCCGTGCCCTGCTGCCACTGCTGAAGGTCAAGACCGACCGGTCCTGGCGCGAGGAGATCGTGGCGGGCGTGACCCGCTGGCACGAGGTGTTGCGGGACGAGGCGATGGTGCCGGCCGAACCCGTCAACCCGATGCGGCTGTTCACCGAGCTCAACCCGCGGCTGCCCGAGAACGTGATCATCACCGCCGATTCGGGCACCGCCGCGAACTGGTACGCCCGGCACCTGCGCTTCACCGACAGCACCCGCGGCTCGCTGTCCGGGACGCTGGCGACGATGGGCCCCGGCGTCCCGTACGCCATCGGGGCGAAGTTCGGGCATCCGGACCGGCCGGTGATCGCCTTCGTCGGCGACGGGGCGATGCAGATGAACGGCCTCGCCGAACTGCTGACGATCAAGCACTACTGGGAACAGTGGCAGGATCCGCGGCTGGTGGTCGCCGTGCTGCACAACAACGATCTGAACCAGGTCACCTGGGAGTTGCGGGCGATGGGCGGCGCACCGAAGTTCGCCGAATCGCAGACGCTGCCGGAGTTCTCGTACGCGGGCTTCGCAGAGAGCCTCGGCTTCGAAGCGATCGCCGTCGACGACCCGGACGCGCTCGGCACGGCCTGGGACCGCGCCCTGACCGCCGACCGCCCGGCCCTGCTCGACGTCCGCGTCGATCCCGACATCCCGCCGATCCCGCCGCACACGACCCTGGAGCAGGCACTTCAGACCGCCGCATCGCTGGTCAAGGGCGACGAAGATCGTTGGGGCGTTCTGCGCAAGGGATTCCGTACCAAGCTTCAGGAGGTCCTCCCCCGCGCCGACTCCTGACCGCCGCCGAGTCTCCGGATCCGCTGACCAGGCCCTACGATGTGGGAACGGTGTCAGATCCTTCAGAGGGGTGGAGCATGGCCACGGAGGCTTCGGAGCCCGAGCCGACGTCCGGCCGGACCGGCGGCCGCGGGCGACGCGCGACGATCACCGACGTCGCCGCGGCCGCCGGGGCGTCGCGTTCCACCACCTCGCGCGCGCTGTCCGGCCAGGGCTACGTCTCGCCGGAGGTACGGGACCGGGTGCAGCGGGCGGCGCGCAGCCTCGGCTATGTCCCGGACGCCCTGGCCCGCGGACTGAAGCGCCGCAGCAGCACCTCGATCGGCGTCCTGGTGTCGGACCTGAGCAACGTGTTCTACGCCCAGCTCGCGGCCGGGGCCTCGCGGCGGGCCAAGGAACTGGGCTTCACCACGCTGCTGGCCGACACCCAGGTCCAGTCCAAGGAGGAGCTGGCCGCCGCGCAGGCCTTCCTCGAGCTTCGGGTCGCCGGCGTCGTGGTGACCCCGGTGTCGGCCCGGATCAGCGGGTGGCTGGTCGATCATGAGATCCCGACCGTGGAACTGGACCGGTCGTTCGGCCGGGCCGGCGTGGACAGCGTGGCGGTGGACAACTTCCGGGCCTCCGAGGCCGCGACGGCGCACCTGGTCGGGCTCGGCCACCGGCGCATCGCGCTGTTGATCGACGAGACCGACTGGACCACCGGCCGCCGCCGCTACGAGGGGTATCGCAGTGCCCTGCAGGCGGCCGGACTGAAGCCGAACGATGCCGACGTGGTCGCCTCGGGCTGGGACGCCACGGCGGCGAGCGAGGCCACCCGGGCCCTGCTCCGGCGCCGGCGACCGCCGACCGCGATCTTCGCCGCGAACAACCTGCTCGCCGAGGGCGCCTGGCGGGCGGTGCACGAGGCCGGCCTGCGGGTGCCGCGGGACCTCTCGCTGATCGGCTTCGACGACGCGCCGTGGATGACCCTGGTCCAGCCGGCCGTGAGCACCGTGGTGCAGAACGCGATCGCGCTCGGCGAGGCCGCGGTGAGCCGGGTCGTGCACCGGATCGGCCGGCCGACCGAACCACGCCAGGAGGTCGTCCTCGGCGCCGAGTTGCAGCTGCGCGGCAGCACCGCCCGGGCTCCTCGTTGATCATGCTTGACACCGCCGGAACGGCTCGGGTTGACTGGTCAATCCGTGGGAACGATCCCAGAAGATCATCCCGAATCCGGTACGGACCGGCGTGCCCGGGGCCGCCGGGGAGGAGCCGACCCGCATGACCGAACGTCCGCCGCTCTCCAACGCACCCTCCGGGGATCAGCCACGGGACCGGCCGCCGACTCCGCAGCCGCTGGCCACGCCGGACCGGACCCTGCACCTGATCGGCAACTCCCATCTCGATCCGGTCTGGCTGTGGCCGTGGCAGGAGGGCTACCAAGAGGCCCGGGCCACGTTCTGGTCGGCGATCCACCGGATGGAGGAGTTCGACGACTTCGTCTACACCTGTGATCAGATCGTACTGCTGGACTGGGTCCGCGAGGTCGATCCGGTGCTGTTCGGCAAGATCACCGAACGGGTCGCCGAGGGCCGCTGGGTCAACGTCGGCGGCTGGTGGGTCGAGCCGGACTGCAACATGCCGATGGGCGAGTCGTTCGTCCGGCAGGGCCTGTACGGGCAGCGTTTCCTGATCGAACACTTCGGGCTCCCCGCCACCGTCGGGATGAACGTCGACCCGTTCGGCCACGCCGCGTCGCTGCCGGCGATCCTGCGCGGCCAGGGGATGTCGGCGTACACGTTCCTGAGGCCGGGCCCGCACGAGGCCGACCTGTTCGACACGCCGTTCTGGTGGACCGCTCCGGACGGCTCGACGGTGCTCGCCTGCCGGATCCCGTACGAGTACTGCTCGCCGCCCGGCGACGTGTCCGGCCAGACGGAGAAGGCGCTCGGCCAGGTCGACCGCGGGTTCGATCCGCTGATGGTGTTCTACGGCGTCGGCAACCACGGCGGCGGACCGACCCGGGCCAACATCTCCTCGATCGAGCGCTACCACCGGATGGGCACCTTCGGGAGGTTGCTGATGAGTTCGCCTGACCGCTACTTCGACGAGGTGCGGGCCCGGCTCGAGGCGGAGCCGGACCTCGAGCTGCCGGTCCGCCGGGGCGACCTGCAGCACCACGCGCCGGGCTGCTACTCCGCGCACAGCGGGATCAAGCAGTGGCAGCGCCGGGCCCAGCATGCGGTGCTGACCGCGGAGCGCTGGGCGATCGCCGGCGACCTGCTCGGCCGGGCCGGCAACCCCGCGCTCGCCGATCCGCGCGACGACCTGACCCGGGCCTGGCAGCAGGTGCTGTTCAACCAGTTCCACGACGTG
Source organism: Microlunatus parietis (assembly GCF_013407955.1). Taxonomy (GTDB): domain Bacteria; phylum Actinomycetota; class Actinomycetes; order Propionibacteriales; family Propionibacteriaceae; genus Microlunatus; species Microlunatus parietis. The sequence goes on from NZ_JACCBU010000001.1 coordinate 1,427,676, forward strand.
CTACCCGGTTCGGCGATCGAGTCGGCCTACGACGACGCCCGTGATCAACTCGGCGAGGCGGTCGCGATCTCGAAGCGGATCATCACCCGGGTGCACAACGCGCTGGCCCGCCAGGTCGACGTACCGCTGGTCGAGGGCACCCAGCCGGTGCTGATCTTCAATCCCCATCCCTGGCCGGTCCGGACCCTGGTGGAGATCAACTACGGAGTCCAGCCGCTCGGCGTCCACGTCGTCGACCACGAGGAGCGGACGGTGCCGTCGCAACGGGTGCAGTCGGTCTCCACGACCAGTGACCGGTCCCGCGGTGCCGTGGTGTTCAGCGCCGACCTGCCCGCCTTCGGGTACGCGCTGCACTCGCTCCGGCCCGGTCCCGAGAATCCCGCCTTCGAGCCGGTACGGGTTCGCGAGCCGGACGGGTCGACCGGCTGGGTGATCGAGAACGCCCGGCTCCGGGCCGTGATCGATCCGGCGACCGGCTGGCTCAGTTCCCTGCTGGACAAGGAATCCGGGCTCGATCCGGTGGCCGGCGCTACGGGTGCGCACCTGCAGGTGTGCGAGGACCCGACCGACACCTGGGGGCACCGGGTGGTCTCCTACGCGTGGCCCGGTGCGGAACCGACGCTGACCGCGATCAAGGTCCGTGAGGACGGCTCGGTGCGGGCCCGGCTCCGGGTCGAACGAACCTACGACCGGTCGGTGATCATCGAGGAGTTCGTGCTGGGTCACGCCGATGATCAGCTCCGGGTCGACGTCGAGATCGACTGGCGCCAGCAGGCCCAACTGATGAAGCTGCGGGTGCCGGTCGCGCTGACCGACCCGCGGCCCCGTTACGAGATCCCGTTCGCCACCTTGGAACGCGAGTTGAACGGCGCCGAGGACCCCGCCCAGAGCTGGGTCGACCTGACCGGGCGGCTGGGCCGCGGCCGGAACGCCCGGGCCGCCGGCCTGACGGTGATCAACAACGCCAAGCACGGCTACGACGCCTCCCCCGCCGACGGCGAGACGTCCGCCAGCCTCGGCATCACCGCGGTCCGCAGCGCCGTCTACTCCTGGCACGATCCGCGGCTGATCGGGGAGGGCGAGATCCACCGCTTCCAGGATCAGGGCGCGCAGCGGTTCAGTCTGGCTCTGGTGCCGCACGCCGGTGACTGGCGTTCGGTCGCGGCGACCCGGCGGGCGGCGGAACTCGGCCAGCCGGTCCGGGCGATGCTGGAGAGCTTCCACGCCGGTCCGCTGCCGCGCCGGCTGAGCCTGGCCGACGCCGCCGGACCGGTCATGATCACCGCGATCAAGGGCACCGAGGACGACGGCGACGACGGGCCGGACCTGATCGTCCGCGCGGTGGAGACCACCGGCGAGCCGGCCGAGGTCGCGCTCCGGTTGCCGGTCGCCGGCCGGGAGATCACGGCCACCTTCGCCCCGTACCAGCTTCGGACGTTCCGGGTGCCGCGATCGCCGCGCCGCCGGGTCACCGAGGTCGACCTGATCGAACGGCCGCTGGAGGATCCCGGCGTGTTCGAGACGAAGCGCGGCACTCCCCCGCCCGAGTTCACCACCGAGGGATTGATCATGGGCCCGGACCGCAGCGGCACCGACGAACGCCCCGCCGCCCAGACCCAGGCCCCGGCGATGATCAAGCGCGCCACCTGACCGCTGCCGCGACAGCGGTCTCGATCGTTCGAACCACTCCAGAGGCGGATAGGGTCCGGGCCGGGCTCAACGGCTCACGACGCGATAACGCAGGTGCAGCACGTCGGCCCCCTCGGTCGCGCTGACAAGTTCCAGGTTGCGCGCCCGGTGCCCCTGGTCGTCGAACAGCCGGCGGCCTCGGCCGAGGATGATCGGAACGAGATGGATGACCAGTTCGTCGACCAGGCCGGCGTCCAGCAGGGCCCGGGCGGCCGAGCCTCCGTGCAGCAGGACGTTGCGGTCGCCGGCGGCTTCCTTGGCCTGCGCGACGGCCGACTCGAGCTCGGTGACGTAGCGGGCGTGGCCCGGCGCGGGCTGGTCGGGAAGCTGACGGGTGAGGACGAAGACGGGCACGCCGTCATGGTGATCACCGCCCCAGCCGCCGGCCAGCTCGAAGGTGCGCCGCCCCGTGATCACGGCGCCGGTCTGCATCATCTCGTCGAACACCTCGGCGTTCACGCCGACCCCTGGCCGGTGCGACCCGGGGCTGATCCCGCCGTCGCTCAGCCAGGCGTGCAACGCCTCGCCGTTGACGCCCAGGCCCCGTCCGGGCCCGTCGTCGTGACCGGAGATCATGCCGTCGAACGACATGGACATGTACAACACGACCTTGTTCATCGCTACTCCTCGATTCTGCGGGCCCGGGCCTTACTGCCGCGCGCTCACAGCCCGTACGGAGCCAGCCGAGCGCTTTCGACACTTCGCGGGAAGATCACCGGCGCGTACGTGCGGCCTGCCGAGGTTTGCGTCACCGGACACCGCTGGACCACATGGTCGACTCGGGTCCGGCGGTCGGTCAGCCCTTCAGGCCGGTCGAGGCGATGCCCTGGATGAAGTACTTCTGGGCGAACGCGAAGATGATCAAGAGCGGCAGTGTGACCACCAGGGAGGCGACCATGACGAACTGGTAGTCGCCGTGCCCGCCGGCGGTCGGTGAGTACTTCGTCATCGCGTAGGCGATGCCGAGCGGCACCGTGAAGTCCTCGATCCGGCCGAAGTTGAGGTAGATCAGCGGGCCGGTGAAGTTCTGCCAGGAGGCCTGGAACTCGAACAGGAAGACGATCAGGGCCGACGGCAGCGCCAGCGGGAACGCGATCCGGCGGAACAGGCCGAAGTAGCTGCAGCCGTCCACCCGCGCCGCCTCGAACAGGTCGCGCGGCAGCGACAGGTAGAACTGGCGCATCAGGAAGATGTAGAACGCCGACCCGAACAGCGTCGCGCCCCAGAGCGGGACGTTGCTGCCGAGGAAGCCCAGATACTTCCAGATCAGGTAGTTCGGGATCAGGGTGACCGCACCGGGCAGCATCATCGAGGCGAGCAGCAGCCGGAACAGGACGGTCCGGCCCGGGAACCGGAAGTACGCGAAGCCGAACGCGATCATGGAACTGGACAGGGTGACCAGGGTCGCCGCCAGGCCGGCGATGATGATCGAGTTCAGCACCCAGTTGATCAGCGGGAGTTCCTGCCAGACCTGGACGTAGTTGCCCCAGACGACGGTGTCCGGGATCAGCTTGTTGTCGAACACCTCGCCCCGCGGCTTCAGGCTGGCCGCGACCAGCCAGGCAAACGGATAGAGGAAGACGCAGGCGAAGCCGATCATCAGCACCCAGCGCACGACCTGGCCGATCACCTTCCGCGGCGGCGCCGTCATTTCCGCTCGCCGCCCTCGTAGTAGACCAGTTTGTCGCCGATCTTGATCTGCACCGCGGTGATCCCCAGGATGATCACGAACAGCAGCCACGCCATCGCCGCGGCCAGGCCGAAGTTGAACTGCTGGAACGCCGCCTGGTAGAGGTACACGCCGAAGAACAGGGCCGCGTCCGGGGCGTTGCTGTTGCCGTCGCGGTAGAACAGCAGATACGCCTGGTCAAAGATCTGCAGCGAGGCGATCGTGTTGACGATCACCAGGAAGAACAGGGTCGGCGAGATCAGCGGCAGGGTGATCCGCCAGAACTGGCTCCACTTCGGCGCACCGTCCGTCTCGGCCGCCTCGTACAGCTCGCGGGGCACGTTCTGCAGCGCCGCGAGCAAGATCACCATCGACCCGGCCACGCTCCACAGGCCCATGATCACGATCGACGGCTTGACCCAGGCCGGGTCGACCAGCCACTGCGGGCCGGGGATCCCGAACAGGCCGAGGAACCAGTTGATCGCGCCGGTGTTGCCGTTGAGCAGCAGCAGGAAGACCGAGGCCGTCGCCACCGCCGGCGTCATCTTCGGCAGGTAGTAGATCACCCGGAAGAAGCCGGCGCCGCGGGTCGCGCCCTGCAGCAGCAGCGCCAGCACCAGGGCCAGCGCAAGCTCGAGCGGGACCGCCAGGATCGCGTACACGAAGGTGTTGGACAGCGAGGTCAGCACCTTCGGGTCGTCGACCAGCAGCCGGTAGTTGTCGATCCCGACCGGGATGATCACGTCGGTGGACAGGTCGTAGTCGGTGAACGACAGCCCGAAGCTGTACGTCATCGAGATCACCGTGAACAACCCGAACCCGACGATCCACGGCAGGATGAACAGATAGCCGGCCAACGCCTCCCGCTTGTTGTACGGCTCCTTCACCCGGGCAGCCATCGGTCCCCTTCCGCCTCGTGGTCGGTCTCGGCGCGCGGGTGGCTACTTGGTGGCCTGTTCCCAGGCGCGCAGCGAGGACTCCTGCGCGTCCGCCAGGGCCTGCTCCGGCGTCTTCTCGCCGGTCAGCGCGACGGTGACCGCGTTGGTGAGGTCCTGCTGCACGGTCTGCCCGACCGGCGAGGAGCCGCTGGTGACCGGCTTGGCCAGCACCGAGTAGTAGGTCTCGATGACCTGGTCGAACTCGGCGTTGCCGGTCGGCTTCACGTACTTGTCCTTGATCTGCTGATCGGCCACGGGCGAGCCGGTCATCAGGCCGGTGAACAGCTTCTTGTTCTTCTCGACCGTTTCGATCCGGGCATCGGCGGCGGCCATCCAGGCCTCGCTCGAGGTCGCCTTGATCGCCCAGGCACAGGCGGCCGACGGGTTCTTGCCGGACTTCGGGATCGCGAACGAGGTGCCGCCGGCCATCGCGATCGGCTCGCCGGCGGAGTTCTTGATCGGTACGGCCTCGAGGGACACCTTGTCCTTGGTGTCGGCCAGTACGTTGGGGTACCACTGGGCCCAGGTCTGGACCGCGACCTGGTCCTTCACGTACTGGTTGCCGGCGCCGAAGACGTCCATCGAGTCCTTGAAGCTCTTCACCTTCGGGTAGCCGCCCTGGGCGTCCATCAGCTGCTTCATCCAGGTCAGGGCGGCGACGTTCTCCGGCCGGTCCAGGGTCGGCTTGCCCTGCTCGTCGTACGCGGCGCCGCCGAACACCGTGAACCACATCGCCGAGGAACCGGGCAGGTCGGCGTCGAAGCCGATCACGGTCGGCTTGCCGCCCTTCTCCTGGTACAGCTTCTTCGCCGTCGCGACGATCGCGTCCGGCTTGGACGTGTCCAGGTCGGCCGCGGTCACCCCCGCCTGGCCCAGCACCCGCTTGTTGGCCAGCAGGGCGTTGGCCTGGAAGAACTGCGGGATGCCGAAGATCTTGCCGTCGTAGCTGACGTCGTCGACCACCGACGGGTAGTACTGTTCCCGCGGCTTGACCCCGAACGCCTCGTAGCACTGGTCCAGCGGGATGATCAGATCCTTGCTGGCCAGGGTGGCCACGATCGCCCGGTCGGTCTGGATCAGGTCGGGCGTCTGCCCGGACGCCGCCTGCGCGGCGAACTTCTGCGCATCGAAATTGGTCTTGTCCATGGTGACCGTGACGCCGCTCAACTGGGCCGCCGCGTAGTCGGCCCGCGACTGTCCCACCTCGTCCGCGGGATTGAACCCGCTCGTCCGCAGCGCGCCGGACACCTCCGTACTGAACGGGTTGGCCGGGGCACTGCCCGTCGGCTCCCGGGATCCGATGGACGGGCCGTTGCACCCGGCCACACCCAGGGTCAGTACCGCCGCGGCGGCGATCCACCGCACTCTTGCTCGGGTCATCTTCGACCTTCCTCCCCAACTCGCCGGGATTCCGGTCCCGACTACGAGCAGATCTGCAACCGATCCCACATTACGGGCCGTCCATCGCCCCGATGGCCGAAGCCGTCCGCGCCTCCATCCACCGGCGGTAGGTCCTCGAATCCGCCCCATCCGTCGGCCGTGAGGCGCCGGAGCAGGTCACATCGTCCCGTGGCCAGTGAGCCTAAGACTCTGGGAACGATTTCACAATCCCTTCCAGGAGACGACACGGTAACCCTTGTGTGACGGCGCCCCGTTCGAGCTCGGCATCGCCGCAGCGAGGCCCGGCGGGGCGCCGCCGGACGATCACCCGGGGCCTGGTCAGGTCGCCGATCAGCCACCCGCCGTACCCGTGATCATTCGGCCGGCACAGCACCGGTCGGGACCCGATGCCGCCCCTCGGCGAACTCCTCGATGATCTTGGCGCAGAAGGCGGGCAGGTCGTCCGGGGAGCGACTGGTCACCAGGCCCCGGTCGGTGACCACCTCACGATCCACCACCTCGGCGCCCGCGTTGCGGAGATCGGTCCGGATGCTCGGATAGCCGGTGACGGTCCGGCCGGCCAGCACCCCGGCCTCCACCAGCGTCCACGGCCCGTGGCAGATCGCGCCGATCGGCTTGCCGGCGTCGGCGAACGCCCGGACGAAGGCCACCGCGTGCGGATCGGCCCGCAGCCGGTCCGGGTTGATCGTTCCGCCGGGCAGGATCAGCGCGTCGAAATCCTCGGCAGCGACGTTGACCACCGCCGCCTCCACCGGGAACCGGTCGCCCGGATCCAGGTCGCCGTTCATCGCCTGGATCTCGTCGTCCTTGATCGACACCAGGGTCGCGATCGCCCCGGCTTCCTCGACGGCCTTGCGCGGCTCCTCGTACTCGACCTGTTCCATCCCGTCGGTGGCCAGGATCGCGATCTTGCGGTCTCGCAGTTCGTCGGTCACGGTCTTCTCCTCGTTCGACTTCCGGTACCGGGCAGGTACCCGGGTGGACGCCGTCCAATCGCCGTCGTTTGGCCGGCCCGGCCGAGGGGTACGGGGCGAGCACCAGCCGCGATCCTGGAGGAGATCCCGATGCTCGCTGTTCGAGAACTGATGACGCCCGAGGCTCGCTGCGTCGGCGAGGACGAATCGCTGTCGGAAGCCGCGCGCCTGATGCGCGACCTCGGCGTGGGATCGCTGCCGATCTGTGGCACCGACAACCGGCTCAAGGGCATGGTGACGGACCGCGACATCGTGGTCCGCTGCGTGGCCGAGGGCTCCGACCCGGCGACCATGAAGGCCGGCGACCTGGCTCGCGGCGAGCCGGTCACCGTCGACGCCGACGCGCCGGCCGAGGAGGCGCTGCGCACCATGGCGCAGCATCTGGTCCGCCGGCTGCCGGTGCTGTCCGGGCGTGACCTGGTCGGGATGGTGGCCCAGGCCGACGTGGCGCGCGCGCTGCCGCCGGACCTGGTCGGCCGCTGCCTCGCGGACGTGTCCACCACGCGGGAGCCGGACACGGCCCAGGCCTGATTCTCGAGTTCGTCTGGTGATCCGGGCCGCGATGCGGGAAGATGCCCACACCGCATCCGGTCCGGTTCTCGCATGCCTGGACCCGCCGGCGGTCGACGAACTCATCAAGGAGGGCAGGTTGACCGGAGGCGAGTTGCACCAGTCGCTGGATCATGAGGCCCTGGGCCTGCTGACCGGGATGCACGAGGCCGGATCGGTCGAGGAGACCGTCGAGGCCGTCGCGGACTTCGCCAAATACGCCTTCGGGGCCTCATCGGCTGCCATCCTGCTGGGACAGAATCCCAAGCGGCTCGAGGTCGCCGCGTCCACCGAGGGCGGCGACGCGCTGGTCCGGCTCGCGGTCACGGACTCCGGACCGATCAGCGATGCGTTCGAGTCGCCGGCCGCCGTCGTGGTCGGTGACATCACGGCGCAGCACCGCTGGCCGGGCTGGCCGCCCGACATCGAGCACGATCTGCGCAGCCTGCTGCTGGTCCGGCTGCGCATCGGGCAGCGGCCCGCCGGCCTGCTGCTGGCCGGGCATCCCGAGCCCGGCGCCTTCGACACCGACGATGCCGCGGTGGCCCACATCGTCGCGCGGCACGCCTCGGTCGCGGTCGCGGGCAGCCGGCAGCAGGCCACGCTCGCCGAGGCGGTCGACGCCCGCAAGCTCGTCGGCCAGGCGATGGGCATCCTGATGGAGCGGTACGAGATCGACTCCGACCGGGCGTTCGCGGTCCTGCGCCGCTACTCGCAGGACACGAACACCAAGCTCCGCCAGATCGCGATCCAGCTGATCGAGACCCGCGCGCTGCCGGGACTCGAACCGCCACGCCGCACCGGCGACGACTAGCGCGGGCGCGGCGTTCAGTGGACCAACGGCGGTGCTGATGGACGTTCGAGATCTGATCGGAGTCGCACTGGTCGCCGGGTTGGCGATCCGCCTTCGCGACGTTGCCCGCCGCACCGGCCGGCCGCGCCTTCGCGGCCATGGCGGCAGCGGTGTACGGCGTCGGCGCGGTGGCCTGGGTCGTGTCGCTAACCTTCCGGCTCACCGTCACGCGATGGAACGCACGGTGGCGACCGGCGCGATCCCCGACGGCTTCCCATCGTTCGATGCCTGGGCGAACTCGCTCTTCGCGGCCCATCTGGCGTCCGCGTATGCGGCGTTCGCGCTGCTGGGCGCGGCTGTCCTCACCTCCGGCGTCGCCCCGGCGTGGTTCGGCTGGCTCGGCGTCGGCTGGGCGCTGCTGATCACGAACGGCTGAGCCGCCGGCAGCCGCAGGTCGGTTGCGACGGCTGTGGGTTCAACCGCCGCAACCTCAGCCGGCCGGGACTCCCGGGGCGTTCCGTCCGGCCTACCGCCCTCGTACCCATTCGGGCAGGCCCAATCCGAGCCATTCGGTCACGGCTCGAGAATGATCTTGAGGCAGCCGTCGTCCTTGCGCTGGAACATTTCGTAGCCCGCCGGCGCCTCGTCCAGCGGCAGCCGGTGCGTGACCAGCGAGGAGAGGCTGAGCGGATCCGCCGGATCCTCGGCGAGCGGCAGCAACGTGTCGGTCCAGCGCCGTACGTTGCACTGCCCCATCCGAATCTGGACCTGCTTGTCGAACAGTTCCCGCATCGGCAGCGGATCGATCTCGCCGCCGTACACCCCGGCCAGCGACAGCGTTCCGCCGCGTCGCACGGCGCGGATCGCGAGCCGCAGCGCTGCGGTCCGATCCAGCCCGGCCCGGTCCAGCAGCGGTTCCGCGAGCCGCCCCGGCAGCAGCCCGAGCGCGTCGTGCGCCGCCTTGACGACCGGCGAGCCGTGCGCCTCCATGCCGACCGCGTCGATCACCGCGTCCGGCCCGCGCCCCTCGGTCCGGTCGCGCAGCTCGTCCAGCACGCTCTTGGAGAGGTCCAGCGTCCCGACACCGTGCCGGTCGGCGATCACTCGCCGCTCCGGCACCGGGTCGACGCCGAACACCTGCAGCCCTCGGTGGTTGGCGATCCGGGTGATCAACTGGCCGACCGGGCCGAGGCCGAGCACCGCGACCGATCCGCCGCGGTCGACGTCGGCGTACTCCACGGCCTGCCAGGCGGTCGGCAGAATGTCGGACAGGAACAGATAGTGATCATCCGGCGCGCTGCCGTCGATCCGGATCGGCCCGTAGTCGGCGTACGGGACCCGCAGCCGCTCGGCCTGGCCGCCGGGCACGGAGCCGTACAGCTTCGAGTAGCCGAACAGCGCGGCGCCGCAGCCGTACTCCCGGACCTGGGTGGTCTCGCACTGCGACTGCAGGCCCTGCCGGCACATCCAGCAACTCCCGCAGGCGATGGTGAACGGCACCACGACCCGGTCTCCCACCTCGAGCTTGGTGACGCCCGCGCCGACTTCCTCGACGACGCCCATCGGTTCGTGGCCGAGGATGTCGCCGGGGGTCAGGTACGGCCCGAGCACCTCGTACAGGTGCAGGTCGGAGCCGCAGATGCCGGTCGCGGTGACCGAGATGATCACGTCCCCCGGATCCTTGAGTACGGGATCCGGCACCCCTGCCACGGTGATCTTGCGCCGGCCCTGCCAGGTCACGGCTCGCATCAGGGCACTCCCCTTCTTCGTGTCTCGACACCGACCGGGTACCCGATCGCCCGGCCGCCCAAGCGGTTTGACGGTCCGCCCCAGCGGGTAGTGCAGGAATCGTTCAAGGGAAGGAACTCACCATGGCCGTCTGCGACACCTGCGGCAACGACTACCCGTTCGCCTTCACGGTGATCACCAGCGATTCCGGAACGCACACGTTCGACAGCTTCGAATGCGCGATCGAACGGGTGGCACCACGCTGCGGTCACTGCAACTGCCGGATCGTCGGCCACGGCATCCAGGCCGGCGGCGCCATCTTCTGCTGTGCCCACTGCGCCAGGGAATCAGGCGTCGTCGGTGTCAGCGACAACGCCGAAGCCTCGATGGCCTGACGGCGTTTGAAGCCCGCCCGGCCGGGTACAAGGTCGGCTACAGGCTGACCCGGACCGTTCAGCGCCGGCATCCGGACCACCTGACCGATTGCATGCGGAGTCCGCGCACCACGGCCCGCCGCAAGGAGCCCGGCCCTCCAGCGAGGACGTTGGAGGGCCGGGCTTTGCCGGGTTTGTCGCCCGTCGGTGTGGGGTATTCCATGATCATGACCAGACCGACGACCGAATCCGGTGTCCCGCTGTCGCAGGACGAACAGCGCCGACGGAACCATCCCCTGCGCCGTTGGGGCGCGGTGTTCGTGTTGATCATCCTGTTTCTCGGCTCCTGGGTCGGCCAGTTCTTCATGCAGCTGAGCGAGTTCAGCAGCGTCCAGGCGCAGCACGGGCAGCCGTTCGCGTGGGCCGAGTTCTGGCCGAACTTCCTCGCCAGCACGTTCGAGAACTGGCAGAGCGAGTGGCTGCAGCTGGTGTTCCAGGCGATCCTGCTACTCGGCGCGAAGCATCTGATCTTCAAGGTCGACGCCGAGGACATGGAGCGGCTGGAAGCGAAGGTCGACCTGATCAACGACCGGCTGGAGAAGCACGGCGAGGACTGAGCGCTCGGCGTCGACGGACCCCAGGTGCCGGGCCGACGACGAACAGGTGGCCACGGGCCGTGCCCGTGGCCACCCGCCGCAGTGTCGGACTAGCGATCGGTCATGCGATCCCTGGCCTTGTCAGCGGCATCCTTCAACTGCTCACCGGCCTGCTGGGCCTTCGACTTGGCCTGCTCTTCTCGACCCTCGTCCTGGAGATCCCGATCGTCGGTCGCGTCCCCGGCCGTCTCCTTGATCTTGCCGGCGACCTCATCGGCCTTCTCTCTGGCCTTGTCCGCGAAGCTCATCGAACCCTCCTTCGTCTCGGTTCTCTTGAACTCCTCCCGTACCCGCTTGCGGTCGGGGCGAAACGGGTCAGTCTCCGGCTGGGAGACCCGCTAGATCGACAACGAGACCGTAATGGTCGCTCGGCGTCGCGGCGCCGCGGTCGAAGCAGCGTTCGGCCCGCTCGATGGCCAGCGTCGGGCCGTGCCCGTCGCAGCGGATCAGGACGTGGTCGATCCCGCGGAACGGCCAGTCCGGCTCGACGGACCAGGGATTCTCCGGCGGGTAGGTCGTCAGCGATTCGCCGGGCCGGTACGACTCCCAGGCGCTCCGGTAACAGACGCTGGTCCGGTCGATGACGTGCCGGCCGGTCCAGAACCGCAGGCTGTCCGAGCCGGCGTCCCCGTCCAGGTCGCCGGCGACCACGACATGGCCGGGCGCCCCGCGGACCAGCCGCTCCAGTTCGCGCGCGGCCAGCACGGTCTGCAGCGTGCGTTCGTACTCGTGATCGAGCTGGTAGTCCGGGAAGTGGTTGGCGACCCAGACCCGGCCGATCGGCGGCGCGGCCAGGATCTCGGTGATCAGGCAGGTGCAGGCGAAGTCGTGGGTGCGGTCGGTCAGGTGCAGGTCGACCTCGATGACCCGGCCGACCGGCCACCGGCTCGCCGTCGTGATCCCCTGCCCGTCCGGTTCCCGGGCCTGCTGCTGGACGAGGTGATAACCCGGCCCCAACATCGCCGCCGCCTGGTCGACGTCGGGGCCGAGCATCGTCTCCTGCAGCGTGATCACGTCGGCGTCGAGCGCCGCGAAGCCCGACCGGAAGATCTCCAGCCGGCGCGGCCAGTCGCCGCGGGTCCCCCAGGTGTTCAGGGTGACCAGCCGCAGCCGTCCCGACCCCTCGGCGCCGGTCGGCATCGCCGTCCTCCTCGCCGCGCTAGGGCCTGGGCAGTTGTTCCTTCACTTCGTCCTTGCTCATCGAGCCGGCTCCGGCGACGCCGAGGTTCTGCGCCTTCTGGACCAGCTCCTCCCGCGTCTCCCCGCCCGGCTGATCACCGAGGTGGGCCGCCCTCGCCTCGCTGAACGCCTGGGCCAACTCCGCCCGGCGGGCGTCGGACAGTCGCTCCCGCATCCCCGGCAGCACCGTCGACTCCTCCTCCTCGACGTGGTGCGTGACGCCCTCGATCAACTCCTCCAGCTTGCTGTCGAACTCGGCGCTGGCCGGATCGAGCTTGGACAACTCGCCGAGCAGGGCATCGGCCTGCTCGTGCTCCTCCTGGCTGTGCGCGACCTCCTCGGTCTCGCCGGCCTCGTCCCGGGCGACCGGGTAGACCTCGGACTCCTCGGCCCGGCTGTGCGCGATCAGCAGCGACGCCAGTTGCGGCATCAGCAGCGGCCGGTCCGCCGGCCTGGTCCGCAGTGCCTCGAAGAGGCGCTCCACCTCTCGGTGGTCGTTCATGATCAATTCGACGACGTCCTCGTCCGGCATGACCGGCTCCTCTCGTGATGACTGGCTTCGCAGTACCCGGCCGGCGCTCGCTCAAACGCCGCCTCAGGTCCGGCTGACGTCCAGCAGCCGGTGCGCGAACCACTCGTTCAGGGAGTGCCGGCGGCGGCCGAGTTCGACCGTGATCGCCCGCTCCCGGTCCGCCAGTTCGACCAGGCGCGGATTGACGGCGCCGTGGCCCGACTCCGCCTGCGCATACAGCCGGGTGGCGAGGATCTGCTCCTCGATCCGGTTCAGTTCGAGCAACAGCTCACGTACCGAGCATTCCCGTAGTTCTGTCATCATGATCGGCTCCTACCGTGCGGCCTCGGATCCTTCGAGGTACCCAGTGGCCCCCGGCGTCAGACAGCAGGGCCCGGCGTGGGTTGCCGGTACGGCCTCGTGGGTAGGTATCAGACATGTCGGAACGCATCCTGGTGCTCGACGCCGAGGGCGAGATCGAGTCCAAGCACGGCCTCGAAGACCTCGCCGCCGCGCTGGACGGAGCCAAGGCCTGCGACGGACTGGCCTGGATCGACCTGACCGATCCGGACCGGGAGACGCTCGAGCGCCTCCGCGAGCCGCTGCAGCTGCACCCGCTCGCCGTTCAGGATGCCCTGTCGGGCCGGCAGCAGCCGAAGGTGCAGCGGTACGAGCACCATCTGTTCGTCGTCGTGTGGGACCTGGTGCCCGACGGCGGCGTCCTGGCGGTGAGCCAGGTCTTCCTGTTCCTCGCCGGGCATTGGCTGCTCACGGTCCAGCACACCAACGGACACGAGTCGACCGACTACGAGGCGATCCTCCACGACCGCCGCCACGAGGTGGGCAACGGGCCCGCCGCGGCGGCGTACACGATCATGGCGGACATCACCACGCGGTACAGCCGCGCCACCGCCGACATCGAGAGCGAACTGGAACAGATCGAGAGCGATGTCTTCGACGCCGACATCCGGGAGGACGTGCACGAGATCTACCGGGTCCGGCAGAACATCGGTCACGTCGACCGCGCCGTGTCCGGCCTCAGCGCCGCGCTCGAGGGCGGCCGGGATCACCTCTCCGACCTCGCGGTCGACCGGGAGCGGCTGGAACCGTACCTGGAACACCTGATCGACGGGCTGACCGGCACCGCGGCGATGGCCGACGATCACTCGCGGTCCATCGACGCCGTGATCTCCAGCCACGAGAGCAATGTCGCCACCCGGCAGAACAAGGACATGCGCACCATCTCGGCGCTCGCCGCCCTGTTCGCGATCCCGACCTTGATCGCCGGCATCTACGGCATGAACTTCCAGAACCTGCCCCTGGTCGAGTCGGACTTCGGCTGGGCGGTCGTCGCGGTCGTGATCATCGTCGCCGACGTCACCTGCTACCTGGTCTTCAAGCGCCGTCGCTGGATCTGAGCTCGGTTTGACGGGAGCCGCCGCCGGATACCTGTGGGTTCCCGACCACCCGATGACCCGAGGAGGTCACGATGAAGTGCGGCTACTTCCTGTCCACCGAGGAGCACACCCCGGACCAGTTGATCGAACAGGCTCGGCTCGCCGAGCAGGCCGGCTTCGACGGGCTCTGGATCAGTGATCATTTCCATCCGTGGAACGACGCCCAGGGGCAGAGCCCGTTCGTCTGGTCGCTGATCGGCGCGATCAGCCAGGTCTGCGAGCTTCCGGTGACGACGGCCGTCACCTGCCCGACGGTACGGATCCATCCGGTGATCATCGCCCAGGCCGCCGCGACCAGCGCCGTCATGCTGAACGGCCGGTTCCGGCTCGGCGTCGGCTCCGGTGAGGCCCTGAACGAGCACGTGCTCGGCGACGTCTGGCCCACCGTCGACGTCCGGCTGGAGATGCTGGCCGAGGCCGTCCATGTCATCCGGCGGCTGTGGACCGAGGAGTTCGTCTCGCATCGCGGCCAGCACTACACCGTGGACACCGCCCGGATCTACACCCGGCCGGACCAGCCGCCGCCGATCTACGTGTCCGCGTTCGGGTCCGAGGCGACCGACGTCGCCGCCGAGATCGGGGACGGCTTCGCCACCACGTCACCCGACCGGAAGCTGCTGGATCGCTTCAAGGAACGCAGCGGCGGCAAGCCCACCCAGGCCGGACTGAAGGTCTGTTACGCCGCGACCGAGGACGAGGGCGTCGAGATCGCGCACCGGCTCTGGGCGAATGCCGGCCTGCCCGGCGAACTGTCCCAGGTGCTTCCGTCGCCGCGCCACTTCGAGCAGGCGTCCACGCTGGTGACGAAGGAGTCGACCCGCTCGTCGGTGCCCTGCGGCCCGGATCCGGCCGCACACCTGGCGGCGATCAAGGAATACCGCGAGGCCGGTGTCGACGAGCTGTACGTGTCGAACATGGGACCCAACTACGAGGCCATGTTCGACTTCTACCGGGACGAGGTGCTGCCGCAGGTGCGCGCCGCCTGACCCCTGGCGACGTGCGGCGAGGCGGGCTGGGCCGCGCGGTCGGCGTGGATTACCTTGCGGGGATGAACGAGTCGAGTGTCGCCGACCTGACCGCCCAGCTGCTGGACCTGGGCGTACGGCCGGGCCGAGTGCTGCTCGTGCACACCTCGTTCCGGGCCGTGCGGCCCGTGCAGGACGGTCCGGCCGGGTTGATCGCCGCACTGCGGTCCGCGCTCGGCCCGTCGGGGACTCTGGTGATGCCGTCCTGGACCGGCGACGACGACGAGCCGTTCGATCCGGCGTCGACGCCGGCCGATCCTGATCTTGGTGTAGTGGCCGAGACGTTCCGGCGCCAGCCCGGCGTGCTGCGCAGTGATCATCCGATGGCGTTCGCCGCCGCCGGCCCGGCCGCGGAGTCGATCACCGCCGACCCGCTGCCGTTGCCGCCGCACATCCCGGCCAGCCCGGTCGGCCGGGTGCACGACCTGGACGGGCAGGTGCTGCTGCTGGGCGTCGATCACACGGCGAACACCACGCTCCACCTGGCCGAGTTGATCGCCGACGTGCCGTACGGGCTGCCGAAGTCCTGCACAGTCCTGGAAGACGGCCGGCCAGTGCGCGTCCCGTACCTGGAGAATGATCATTGCTGCCAGCGGTTCGCGCTGGCCGGGGACTGGCTCGCCGACAAGATCAACATCGGCACCGTGGGGCAGGCCCGGGCGACCCTGGTCCGGTCCCGGGACATCGTGGACGCTGTCGTACCCAGGCTGCGGGAGGATCCGCTGCTGTTCCTGCACGCGCCGGATGATCACTGCGCCGAGTGCGACGCGGCCCGAGCCAGCGCCGCCCGACGCTCGTGATCATGAGAGCCTGAGCCCATGGCCGTCATTCACCGCACCACCGTCAAGCCGACCAAGCTCGAACTGCTCACCGCCTGGCTGCCGACCCGCTCCTGGTACGGCGGAGGCTCGAGCCCGAGCCTCGCCAAGGCCGGCGGTTTCCGGCTCGACGATCCGGCCGGCGAGGTGGGCCTCGAGTTCCTGGTGACGACCGACGAGTCGGGCGCCCAGCCGGTGACCTACCTGGTTCCGCTCACCTACCGCGGTGCCGCGGTCGACGGCGCGGAGCAGGCGCTGGTCGGGACGACGGAACACGGCGTGCTGGGCCGGCGCTGGGTCTACGACGGCTGCCACGACCCGGTGCTGGTCGGCCAGCTGTGGGGCCTGATCGCCGGACGGGTGGCGGCGCAGGCCCAGAGCGAGAGCCACACCATCGACCGGAACGTCACCCGTTCCTACTCCGGGCCGGCGCTCCCGCCGGGATCGCTTGAGGTCAAAGTCACCGACGGCCAGGAGCACACCCTGTTGGCCACGGCCGAGGGGACCACCGTCCGCGTGCACCGGATCCTCCGGCCGACGCCGTCGAGCATCGCGACCCCACCCGCCGGCGCCGCCGGGCACGTCGGCGGGAGCTGGCAGCCGCCTGGCGGTCGTCGCGTTCAGGGATACTTCGCGACCCTCGAGATCGCCGGTCGCCGCACCGGCTGACCATGATCACCATGGACGACGTCCCGGGCGACGCCTACGGTGATCGACATGGGACTTCGCATCGGCGCAACGATCATCGACGCTCACGACCCCGGGCCGGTGGCCCGGTTCTGGGCCGCGGCCCTCGGCTGGGTGATCAGCCACGACCAGGATCCGGAATGGGTGGTCGAGCCGGCCGCCGGAACCCGTGAGGACTGTGTGGTGCCGGATCTGTTGATCATCAAGGTGCCGGAACCGAAGACGATCAAGAACCGCCTCCATTTCGATCTTCGCCCGGAGGACCAGGACGTGGAGGTCGCCCGGCTCGAGGGCCTCGGTGCGACCCGGGTCGACGTCGGCCAGGGTGATCAGCCGTGGGTGGTGATGGCCGACCCGGAGGGCAACGAGTTCTGTGTCCAGCCCGCTCATCCGCCGGAGCTTCGGGCGGCCTGGCTGCAGGCCTACGAGTCGTACCGGCCGGCCGGCTCCTGACCACTGCGCACTGAGGGATCCGAGGAAGTCAGCGGGATCCGTACCGATCGCCCGTGAAGAGCAGGAGGCCGATGATGACGGCCAGAACCGCAGCAAGAGCTGCCGCCGTGAACGCTGACAGGGCAAGGCCGTTGTTGTAGGCCGCTGCCGCGGCTCCAAGGAGTTCGGCCGCCCGGTCGCCGGGAAGCGTCGAGGCGATCACGGAAGCCTCCGTCACGGAGCGGGTCGGCGGCTCCCGGCCGGTCAGTTCGTGGCGGTAGACGATGCTGGCCAGCGTGCCCAGCAGGGCGATGCCGACGGCGGTGCCCAACTGGTTGCTCGTCTCCGAGATGCCGGCAACAGCCCCCGCCCGCTCGTGCGGTGCGTTGTCGAGCACGAAGGAGTTGGCCAGCGTTGCCGTGGCACCACAGCCGGCGATGAGGAGGGTGTAGCCGCCCAGAAACCCCCAGGCCGTCGAGGCCGACGCGGTCGCACCCGCGATGGCCAGTCCGCTTGCGCAGGTCACCATACCGATCACCAGCAACGCCGTCGGCGAGTGCCGGCGCGCCAGGGCGGTGGCCGTTGCAGCGCCGAGGAAGGAACCGGCCATGGGTGGGAGTCCGCACAGGGCTGAGGCCAGCGGGGACAGTCCATGCACGGTTTGCAGGTACGGAAACACCAGGACTCCGACGCCGCCCGTGATCGCGGCGACCGTGGTGTTGGCCGCGATGCCCACAGAGAACCGCCGGCTTCGAAACAGCGACAGGTTCAGCAGGGCGTGCCGCGCCCGCCGCTGCCACGAGATGAAGATGATCAACGCGGCGACGCCGACCGCTGCGGACGCTGCCGTGACGACCGACGGCCCAGTCTCGATGGTGGACTTGAGGGCCAGGATCGGACCCAGGACCGCGACGAACGAGGCGGCGGCACCGAACAGGTCAAGTCGTGCCTGGCGGTTCCTCGCCGATTCGGGCACCAGTAGCGGGGCGGCGATCAGAAGGAGCACCATCGGCGGGATGTTGATCAAGAACACCGATCCCCACCACCAGTGTTCGAGCAGCACTCCGCCAAGGATGGGGCCGCAGATCGCTCCGGTTGTGAACGTCACCGTCCACGCCCCGAGTGCGGCTCGGCGCTGGTCCTGGCGCTCGAACATGGTCCTGATCAAGGACAAGGTCGACGGCGCGAGGGTGGCTCCGCCGACCGCGAGCACCGCGCGGCCCAAGATCAACAGTTCACCGTTCGGCGCGAGGCCGATCAGGGCGGAAGCCGCACCGAAGAGCCCGGCCCCGATCATGAGGAGCCGCCGCCGACCGATGCGGTCGCCGAGACAACCCATGGTGATCAACAGGCCGGCCATGACGATGCCGTACGTGTCCATCACCCACAGCCACTGCGCCGGAGTCAGGCTGAGCTGCTCGGAGATCGTCGGGCCGGCGACGAACAGGATCGACACGTCCATCGACGCCAGCAACGCGGCGAGGAGAAGGACGCCGAGTCCGCACCAGATCCGGGCCGATGCCCGCGGCGTGGCCTCGTCGATGATCACCTCTAGATCGTACGTCCGTACAAGACGTCTGTCGAACGTACGTCCAAAACGGGCCTAGGATGGTCGCGTGAGTCAGCGAGACGATCTGCTCGATGCGGCGCGGAGACTCCTGGTCGAGAAGGGCTACGACCGGACCACCGCACGGGACCTCGCGGCTGCGGCCGGGTCGCACCTGGGTTCGATCGGCTACCACTTCGGTTCCAAGGACGCGCTGATGACCGAAGCGACGTTGCTGGCCCAGGGCGCTTGGGGATCGATGGTCGACCAGGCACTCGCCGCCGCGAACGCAGCCAGTCCGGGGAGAAGGATCGAGATCTGCATCGACACTCTCGCGGCTGCCGTGAAGGAGCAGCGCGGGATCCTCGTGGCCAGCGCCCAGGCGATGACCAAGACCGCGTTCGACGACGAGCTCCACAGGACCCTGGCCGAAGTCCACGCCGATGCTCGCACCGACTTCGCAGCCCTCGCCCTCGGGACGCCCCGGGACCAGATCGACGACCACACGGCTCGCACGCTCGGGTCCACCGTGCACGCGCTCATCGTCGGGTTCAGCATGCAACTGCTCATCGACGAAGACTCCGTGCCGAGCGGATCAGAGGTTGCGCAAGCCATCCGGACGCTGGCTGGGTGCTGAAGGGCGCTCTCCCGGCGGCGGTGGCTGATCGATCCGTCCGGCCCAGACCTGCCGGAGCGCGATCGCCCCGGCAGGTCCGCCGAGTTCAGAGCCGGTCGAGGATGCCCTCCATCGTGGCGATCTCCTCCTGCTGGGTGGCGATGATCGTCCGGGCCAGCGCGATCGCCTCGGCGTTCTTGCCCTGCTCGACCTCGGCCTGCGCCATCCGGACGGCGCCCTGGTGATGTTTGATCATGGCCTCGAGGAACTGCCGCTGTGCCTGGCCGGCGTCGGTCTCGTCGCGCAGTTCCCGCATCTCCTCCGGCGTCATCATGCCGCCGCCGTCATCGCCGTGATCCATCTGGCTGTGATCGGGCGGCGTCCCCCACTCCTCCAGCCACCGCTTCATGGTGTCGATCTCGGGTTGCTGGGCGGCCCGGATCTGTTCGGCCAGGGCCTTCACCTCGGGGTCGAGGCCCTGCTTGGCGAGCAGCGTGTCGCTCATCCAGACCGCCTGCTCGTGGTGCGGGATCATCATCGCGGCGAACGCCACGTCGTCCCGGTTGGCCGGCTTCTCGGCCGCCGGCGTGGGTGAGGCCGATGCCGGGGTCGGCGGCATCGAGTGGCCGGCCGTCGGCTCCGTACCAGTGCTGCCGCAGGCGGCTCCGGCGATCAAGATCATTACCGCCGCAGTGGCGAGGCCGATCCGGCGCGCGGGCGTGCTTCGCATCATGGGATTCATCGATGGTTCCTGTCCAGTGTGTTCGCGCGGCGCAGCGCCGTTCCGAGGGGTGCCGCGCGAGAAGACCGCTCCGGACGGTGACAGGCCGCACAGCGTCCCGATGGCTGGAGCGTGACGCCGGATCGGGTCGTCGAGGCTGTGGGCCCGGCGCCGTCAGGTCCGGCTGATCGCCAGCTCGACGTGCGTCAACGCGGTACGGAAATCGCGCGGAAGGGGGTCCAGGAACGCGGCGGCCCGACGCCAGCCCGGTGGCGGAGCCGGCCAGGAACCTCCGCGGGTCGGCCGGACGATGCCCCACAGCAGTCCGAACACCATGACGAGCAGACACGACCCGAACAACATCACGTGGTCGCCGCAGTCACCGCAGCCGTGCCCTTCACCGACCGGTTGGGCCGGCATCGCCGGGTCCGGCTGGTGCAGGGCGTGCGACCCGTACTCGCCGTGACCGGACGGCTCCGGGGTGGCGAGCCGATGGTCCACCGACAGCAGATGCATGCCGACCACGCCCGCGACGATCAGCCCGAACAGAACCGCCAGCACCAGCCGCGTCCGGTACGCGAGCTGGCGGGTTCTCGGCTGAGTCGGCATCGGGACCCATCATGCCGCGCCGCCGCCGGCCCGCGCAGCCGAGCCCCTGGAAGGGGCCGCAGGTGGCGAGTCAGCCGTTCTCGGAGGTCCAGCGCAGCAGGGCGGCAGCTTCGTCACCGTCGGACAGGACCGAACGGAGCGCGCCCGGAGGCAGCAACACCACGTCGGCGTCGCTCAGCGCCGCGGCCCGCAACAGCGCGCCGCGGGCCTCGGTCTCGCCCAGGACCTGGGCACCGTAGGTCTCACCGCCCGGCGTCGCGACCCAGGGCTCCGCGTCGAGCACGGCCAGCCGTTCCTCGGTCGGTTCGTCGGTCAGCACCACGAGGTCGGCCTGAGCCCGCTGCAGGGCCGCCGCCACCGGTCCGATCCCGGTGACCCCGCCCCGCCGCTGGCTTCCGCGAGTCTCGCTCAACTGCTCCAGCACCGCCTGCTCGGCGCGTCCGTACTCCCCGGCGATCAGTTCGTCGAGCTTCGCCCGCAACGCGTCGTCGTCCTCGCTGCCGTCCGGGATGCTGTCGATCCGGGTGGCCAGATCGGCCGCGGCGGGCGGCAGCTGGGTGATCAACAACTGCGCCGCGTGCGTGTCGCCGATCACCGCGATCAGCCGGGAGCCGTCGAGCCGGCGGGCCTCCTCGACGGCCTCGGCCAGCGCACCGGTGTTGCGGCGCCAGATCTCCTCCGTGCGGTGCTGGTAGCGGCCCTGCGACCACCCGCCGCCCGGATTCTTGGTGAGGTTCTCCCGGGAGCCGGTGACCGTGATCGGCTCGGACCGCTGCCCGTGAGCGCTGTGCCGCCGTACTTCACCGCCGTCGCGGCCGACCACCACAACCAGGTACGGGAAGCGATGTTGATCATGACGCAGCAAGGGCAGCACGTCGGGCACCGGGCCCACGGTCGCGAAGCCGGGACCGGCCTCGCTGCCGACCAGCAACTCGTCCAGCCGGACCGCGCCGGACTCGGCCAGCAGCAACCGGGCCGCCGGCCTGCTCTCGCCGGCGGCCGGCCGGACGGAGTCGACGATCGCCGTCAGGTCGTCCTCGGCGGCGCCCTGCCGGCGCAGTTCATCCGCGACGTTGTCCGGGATGACGTCCTGGGCGTGCCGGCTGTCCACCGTGCCCGTACCGGCGTCGTAGAACACCGAGCACCACGGCCCGGCCCGGCGAAAGAGATCGGCCCACCGATGGGCCGGATAAGCAGCGGGTGCTGTCACGATGATCCCTCCTCAGGTACGGGCGCCGGGCGCGCCGTCTGCCGCGTCGTCGGTGGCGGGGCGGCCCCGGCCACGCTTGACCACGCCGGCGTCGGCGTCGTGCACGATCACCTTCGACGGTTGGCTCTCGGCAGCGCGGTCCATCGCTGCCTCCACGGCCAGATGCTTGGAGTGGAAAGCCTCCAGCACGTCACCGTCCTGCACGATCGCCCAGTGACCGGACCTCGGCACCACGTGGAACTCGGTCTGCACCATGTCGCCATGCCTCGCCTTCGCGCCGGACTCCTTCGACGCGCCCAAAGGGGCCACGGGGGGACTTGGCCGTGAACGCGTCGAAGGTCCCAGCCGAGGAACCGGTAGCGTTCCTCGTCCTGCACGTACCCGCAGGGGTCGTGCGGAAACACTTCCGGCCTGGGCCGTTAGCCGCGCGGGGGAAACGGGTCGTCCTGGTAGGTGAACTCGTCCTGGATCTGGCCGTCCTCACCGTGGACGACCACCTGGGACGGCTTCGAGCGGCCGGCCGCTTCCCGGGCCAACTCGACCGCCTTCTCCTTGGTGTCGCTGGTCGCGACCCCGACCTCGTCCTTCTCGACGTGCCAGTGTCCGCTCCGCGGAACCACATGCAGCACCGTGCGATCCATCACCCATCACCCTCCTCGGTCAGAACTGTCACCGCTGACGTACCCACTTCGGGCGGGTCGCAGCAGATGATCATGGTTCGAGTTGCGGACCCGGGTTGATCACGGCCGGTGCCGGGTACGTACGCCTCCGGAACGACATCCGCAGGAGGGAGTGAGTGTGCGATGAACACCGAGAACTGGGAGGCCTGGAGCTTCCGGGCCATGGCCGGTGAGGCCGGTGTGCAGGCCGAGAACCTGGTGGGGTTCGAGGTCGAGGCGACCGACGGCGGCATCGGCAAGATCGTCAACGGCTCGACCGACGAAGGCAGCAGCTGGATCGTGGTGGACACCGGCCCGTGGATCTTCGGCCGCCAGGTCGTCCTCCCGGCCGGCACCATCAACCGGGTCGACACCGACGAGGAGAAGGTCTACCTGGACCTCACCAAGGACCAGGTCAAGGATTCCCCGCCGCCGACCGAGGAGTCGGCCACCCCGGATGACGAGTACCGCGGAATCCTCGGCACCTACTACGGCGGAATCTACGGGCCCCGCGGCAGCGGGTACTGAGACCGGCACGACGACGAAAGGACACATGATCATGGCAACCGGTGAGACCGGCTTCGACGACGTCACCTTCGACCTGATCTCCGTGCAGTATCACGCGCTGAAGGCCGGGCACGACTACGGCCAGTACGTCCGCGACGCCAAGAACGCCGGTGAGGACGAGATCGCCGCGTTCTTCGAACAGGTCATGGCCGAGGACTCCGAACGAGCCCATCGCTGCCACGAGTTCCTGGCGAGGTTCGGCGGCACCGACAACACCCGGCCCCGGCAGGAGGACCCGGTCGCGATGGCGGGCAACACGGCTGCCACCGAGTAACCGGACGATCGCTTGCCGCCCTCCCGGCGGCAAGCGACACATGCCCCCGGAGCCCGAGCCCTTGATCAACTGAGCCGGCCCGAAGGTGCGGCGCGCCAGGTGTAGACGGTGGTCTCGGAGATCTTCGCCAGACCGGCCCGCTGCAGGATCGGTCCGGAGAACTCGGTGGAGCTG
Organism: Microlunatus parietis; assembly: GCF_013407955.1. Lineage (GTDB taxonomy): Bacteria > Actinomycetota > Actinomycetes > Propionibacteriales > Propionibacteriaceae > Microlunatus > Microlunatus parietis. The sequence continues at coordinate 1,450,932 of NZ_JACCBU010000001.1, forward strand.
CTGTGCAGCAGCGACTTCCCCTGGGCCATCGCCGCCCGGGCCCGGGCGGCCGTGAGCGCCCGATAGACCCCGCGACCACGCCAGGCGACTCTGGTGGCGCCGCCGCAGAGATCGGCGAACTCGGTCCCGCCGACCGGCTCGATCCGGCCGGCGGAGATGATCACTCCATCGACCTCGGCGACCCACAGCTCCATGCCGTCGCCGACCGCGAGGCGGCGCATCATGACGTCGACCCGGCGCCGCCAGTCGGGATCGTCGAACACCTCACCCTGCATCTCCTCCATCGCCGCGACATCCGCCCGGTCCGTCACTCGACGCAGCGTGACGCCGGCGGGTAGGACGACATCGACGGCCAGCGCGCGAGCCTCACCGACCATGATCGACTCCCGCGCCCCGAACCTGAAACCGTGCCCCAGCAAGGATTCCCGGAGCCCGGCATCATGATCATGAGCGCAAGTTTTCCAGTCCACCCTCTCGATGGAACGATCCCGGCGAAAGTGTTCGAGAGCCGCTGCCACGAGCCGGTTCATCACGCCGGACGACACCCCGTCGAGATCCTGATACGTGACGAACCCACGACCACGCTCGAAGGTGATCAGGTGCAGCGGCCCGACCTTTTTCCAGCGCCAGCACAGCCGCCGTCCTGGCGGTACGAAGTTGCCGGTCGTAGGCCTCGAGGTAGCGAGCGACGTCGTCCATGCCGATCATCGTTCCCTGCCCGGGCCGGTCGCGATGAGGGCCGCCCAAAACGATCGTCTGGCACCGGCGAGGTTCACGCCTCGCTCACCGCTGCTCGGATTCCGTGCAGGGCGATCTCCATGCCCCGCCGCGACGCGGCCAGGATCCGCTTCGGCGGATCGCCCTGCACCAGGCTGACCAGGCGGGCGGTCTGGGCGGCTCCGAGCAGCGCACCCACGACGCCCGCTGCGGTGATCCGGTCCAGCCGATCGGGATAGGACTGGTGCAGTGCCTCGGCCAGACGCTGCTGAGCTTCCTGCAGCAGCTGTGACGAGCGCGCCTGCAGTTCGGGCACGGTCGCGATCAGCTGGAGTCGCAGGGAATAAGGGACTCCGGTGATCTCGTCGGTGTCGTCGGTCGGGGTGTAGGAGGCGAGGAGTTCCTCAGCGAGGGCGGTCAGCAGGTCGGCTGGCGTACGGTCCGGTGCGCGTTCGGTGATCACCTCCAGGGCCAGGTCCAGGCGGTGCCGGTCGCCGGCGAACAAGATGTCGCTCTTGCCGGCGAAGTAGCTGAACATCGTCTTCGGCGAGACTTCGGCGGCCGCGGCGATCTCGGCGACCGTGGTCTCGGCGTACCCCTGTTCCGCGAACAACCGGGCCGCCGCCTCGACGAGCAGCCGACGAGTGCGTTGCTTCTTGCGCTCCCTCAAGCCCGGTGTCAGCACCACCACGCAAGCATGCCCCAGCAGCAAACCTATATCAAGGCTAGTTTCAGGCTGACTATAAAACTACACTGAGTGTAGATTCCCCCGGAAAGGAAGGACCTCTGGCATGTCGATCGAGGCGAACAAGGCGGTCGTCCGCCGCTGGCTCAACCGGAAAACCAGGATGGAGGTCATCGAGCCCGGCCGCTACCGGGTCGTCGACACTCCGGGCATCCCCGACACCGACGATTTCGAAACGATCATGAAGTACGACGAGCAGGACAACCTCGGTCAGTACTTCGAGGACGTCACCGTGACGGTCGGCGACCTCATCGCCGAGGGCGACAAGGTGGTCGTGTCCGTGACGGCGACCGGCACCACCACGGCACCGTTCAGGCACCTGACCACCGGCGTGACGATCCCGGCAGGCAAGACGATCACCCGTCGCGTCGTCACCATCCTCACGGTCGACGACGGCAAGGTCGTCGAGGAACGAACCCACGAGGATCGGCTCGGCATTCTGGAGCAACTCGGCCTGGTGCCCACCCACTGACGACGAACGTTCGACGGATGATCATGGACGTCGATCATCGGGGAAAGTGCGTTGACAGACCGGGGAGGGTCACGCAGGCTGACTCGAATGCAGCCGAGCGAAGCCGCGATGGCCTGGAGCGCCGAGGCCATCGGTCCGGGAGCCAGGATCCTCACCGTGGAAGGGATGCACGACGGTTTCGGACCATGGCGCCTCCGGATCGAACATCGGGAGACGGTGCACGAGGTGGTGCTCCGCGCGGTACGCCAACGTGACTCGATCGGCCCGCAGCCGATCGCCACCGGGGCTGCGGCACTGCGGCTCGCGGAACAGGCGGGCCTCTCGGCCCCACGCCTGATCGCGGCAGACCTCGACGGCCGGGCCGCGGGAGCGCCGGCCACCCTCGAGACGTACCTGCCCGGCAGCAGCCGGCTGCCGGCGTCGGTCTCCGCCGCCCAGCTCCGCTCCGTCGGTGCCGCCATCGCCAGGGTGCACGCGATCCCGCTGTCTCCCCGCCCTCCCGATCTGCCCTATCGGCGCTGGACCATGTCGCCCAGCGACCCGGCCGGGGACCGCCGGTGGGCGGCGCTCTACGCGAGCTGCCCGGACGACCAGAAGGAGGCCGTACTCCTCGCCTGGCAGGAGGCGACGGGTGGATCGATCGAGCGGGCGAGGCGGGTGGTCGGGGTGCCGCGCTCGACGCCGCTGCTCCACCTCGCCGACGAACGGATCCGTGAGCACGGCCGACCTGCCGAGCCGACGGTCTTCGTCCACGGTGATGTCTGGTGGGGCAACACGCGTTGGGACGGCGATCATTGCTTCGCGCTGATCGATTGGAAGGATTCGGGCGCCGGCAGTCCCGGTGTCGATCTTGGCAACCTGCGCCTGCAGATGGCCATCACCTATGGCGTCGACACCATCGACCGGGTCTTGGAAGGCTGGCAACTGCAGGCAGGCCGGCCCGCGATCAACCTTGCCTACTGGGACGCCATCGCCGGCCTCAGAACGCCGGCGGTGTTCGAGGGTTATCCCGGATTCGAGGACGGTGAACCCGTCGGGTCGTCAACCATCGCGGAACGGCGCGACGACTTCCTCCGCGGCGCGCTCGACAGGTTGTGACGGCCGGCGGGCTTCAGGAGCGGGCGGTACGGAGGTGGATCCGCTCGCCGTGTCGGCCGAAGAGGCTGAGCACCTCGACCTCGCCGCGTCCAGCCGCCCCGAACCAGTGCGGGAGTTGGCAGTCGAACTCGGCCGCCTCCCCCGCGCCCATGACGAAGTCCTGATCATCCAGTCGCACCCGTAGCCGACCGCGCAGCACGTAGAGCCACTCGTAACCGGTGTGGGTCCGCAGGTGGGGCTGCACGTCGTGCGCGGGGATGATCATCTTGTACGCCCGCGGCTCAGCCTGGTGCCGGGACAACGGGATCAGCACCCGGCCGTCCCGCTGGGTCGGCTGCTGCGGCACCCGCGGATCGAGGATCCTGGGTGCCGCCACGATCTCATCCAGCCGCAGGCCCAGGGCGGCCGTGATCGGCAGCAACAGTTCCAGGCTCGGCCTGCGCTGTGCTGACTCCAGCCGGGACAGCGTGCTGGTGGAGATCCCCGTGACGCGCGCGAGCTCGGCCAGGCTGAACCCCCTGCGCAGGCGAGCCCGGCGCAACCGGGGAGCGATCTGGTCGATCGCTCCGCTGACACTTGGTTGGTCGTCCATAACGCCAGTCAAATCAGGTCGTCCCGGAAGCGGCAAGGATTGTTGCCGGAACCGGTAGCGGTACGGACGCTGTGCCCATGATCAACCTCACGGCCGAGCAGTCTCGGCACACCTCCAAGCGGTTGCCCGCCGGCGTGTACCTGCTGGGGTTCAGCCTCTTCGCGATGGGCAGCGCGGAGTTCCTGTTGGCGGGAGTGCTGCCGGCGGTCGCGGCCGACCTCGACGTCACGCTGGCCTCGGCCGGCTTCCTGATCACCGCGTTCGCACTCGGCGTCGTGTTCGGCGGCCCACCGTTCGCCGTGCTGAGCCTGCGCTGGCCCCGCCGGACCGCGTTGATCGCGACCCAGGCGGTCTTCGCGGCCAGCGTCGCCATCGGCCTGCTCGGTGACTTCCGACTCCTGTTGATCACGAGGGCGGTGGCCGGGATCGCGTATGCGGGGTTCTTCGCGGTCGCGGCGGTGACCGCGATCAGCCTGGCACCGCCGGACCGCAACGCCCGCGCCTCGGGCGTGGTGGTCAGCGGGCTCAGCCTGGCCATGGTGGCGGGCGGACCGGCGGGCACACTGCTCAGTCACTTCACCGACTGGCGTGGCGGGTTCTGGGCCGTGGTGGCCCTCACCGTCGTCGGAGCCGCCGGATGCCTCGTCGGCGTCCCCGCCACCGCAGCACGACCCGGCGCGACCGCAGCACCGAGTGTGGCGCGGGAGCTGGCCACGCTGCGCCGGCCGGCGCTCTGGGTTCTCTTCGCGATCACGATCGTGACGACGGCGGCGTACATGATCAGCTTCAACTTTCTCGCGGCCCTGCTGGCCGAGGTCACGAGGCTGCCGGAGGTGTGGATCCCTGCCGTGCTTGCGCTCTTCGGCATCGGCGCGTTCGTCGGATTGTCGATCGGCGGCCGAATCTCCGACCGCCGACCGCATCTCGCCCTGCTGACCGGCACGGTCGCGATCATGGTCCTCTCGCTGGCCCTGGCGGCCACGATCCGGCACCCCGCTGCGGTCGTCCCGGTGGTCTTCGTGATCGGCATCGCGGCGTTCGTGATCAACCCGGCGATCTACGCCCGGGTGTTCGCGATCGCCGCCGAGGCCCCGACCCTCGCAGGGTCCACCACCGTCTCCGCGTTCCAGTTAGGAATCAGCCTGACCCCGGTCCTCGCCGCAGCCGCGCTGGCCCAGGGCGTACCGCTGACCGCGGTCGCGATCATCGGTGCCGCCCTGGCTGTCGTCGCCGTACCGCTGATCATCGTCGACCGAGCCCGGATCCACGCCGATCGGCGATGACGCTGCCGCCGGGAAGGTGGCGCTCGACGCACCCGTAGGCGGGGAGGTTTCGATGAGGGCCTCGATCCCGTACACGGAAGGAAGGAAGGAAGGAGCCCGGCCGTCAGCACCTCGGCGGGCGGGCCGGCTGCGGCGGTCCTGGCGGCGTCCAAGATCACGACCTGATCGCAGTAGCGGGCCGCCAGGTTGAGATCAGGCAGGGCCGTCACGACGTGACGTCGATCGAGTGGGAGCAGCGCCAGCACGTCAAGCTGATCATAGATGTCGAGATGATCGGTCAGTTCGTCCAGCAAGATCACCTCGGGCTGCTGGGCCAGGGCAGGGGCGACTTGGGCACGCTGACGTCACCTCAGGTGGTTCCGGCGGCCTTGGCCAGGCCGGCGGGGTTGCGGATGGCGATGGTGCGGTAGCCGATGGTGATCAGCCCGCGTCGTTCCATGATCTTGAGGACCTTGTTGAGGGAGGGGCGGCGGACGCCGAGCATCGCGGCCAGGATGCTTTGCGACAGCTCGACCTGGCCGTCGCGGGCCTCGTCGTGCAACAGTGCGGCGATCTGCTCACCGAGGGGTCGGCCGAGGGTGTTGATCAGGCGCAGCTGACTGGCCGAGGTGCGTTGCGCGACTGAGGTGAGCCAGCGGCGGGCGATCGCGGGGTGCTCGACGAGGAGCCGGTCGAACACGCCGGCCCGCAGGTGCAGGCAGGCGGTTGGGGTCACGGTACGGGCGGTGTAGGCGGCGGGCATGTCGAGGAGCAGCTGGATGTCGCCGTCGACGTCGCCGGGATGCATGAGACCGATCACGGCGTGCCGGCGGCCGGTACCGACGGCGAGCTCGACGCTGCCATGGCGCAGGATCCACACCCCGTCCAGCGGCTGCCCGTGAGCGAACAGGACGGCCCCGGCCGGGAACTCCCGCACGTCGAGATAGGTGGCGAGCGCGTCCAGGTCCTCCGGCCTCAGCGGCGCGTTCTCGCCGCGACCGACACAGCGGGCGATCCAGGCCGCAGCCCGCAACATCGCCGGATCCGGACCCAGCCGCGGCAACACCCGGCTGATCACCACAGCCGCCGCCGACCCTCGGACACTCGGAACCTGGCCATGACCCGATTATCGAACCCTCGCGCCGTTAGAGCGAGGGATTGTGTCATCTCGCTGACCATCCCCGATCTCGACGGGCCACGCCGGGAGTTAGCTGAGGCCAGGGCCCGGAATCGCGTCCACGTCGAAGGACGGCCCCAACCAAGAACCTCATCCGCTGAAAGCAGGAGATGATCATGACGACGGCACACACGGCGCCCGCAGCGACGTCGGCCTGGCTGACCCGGCTGGTCGCCGGAATCATCGGCGGCCTGGCCGGCGGGCTGATGTTCGGCGTACTGATGCAGATGATGGGCATGATCGGCATGGTGGCCATGCTGGTCGGATCCTCATCCGTAGTGATCGGGTGGCTGGTCCACCTGGCCATCTCGGCATTCATCGGCGCAACGTTCGCGCTGATCTTCACCCGCTGGGCGGCACGGATCCCCGTTGCCCTGCTCCTCGGCGCCGGTTACGGCATCGTCTGGTGGGTCCTCGGAGCCTTGTTGATCATGCCCGCACGACTCGGCATGCCCGTGTTCGCGATCAACATGACCGCGGCGATGTCACTGATGGGCCATCTGATCTACGGCCTGGTCCTGGGCCTGGTCTACGGACTCGTCCAACACCGGTCGCACAAGGATTGACTCAGCCCCTCAGTTCGGTTCCTGGCTGGAGTCGACGGTACGGAGGCGGGCGAGGACCGTGGCCAGCTGGTTGAGCTCTGTCTCGTGCAGAACCGAGCCGATCCGCTCCTGGAGCTGGGCATCGACGATTTTCGTGGCGCCGTCCAGCACTCGGCGACCGGCAGCGGTGAGCTCGACAAGGGATGATCGCCGGTCCTCGGGATTGGGGCGCCGGGCGCAGAGGCCGGCATTCTCGATGCGGTCGACGACTTTGCTGACCCCGCCGACGGTGATGCCGATCTCCTCGGCCATGTCCTGAACCCGGCAGCCGCCCGTTTGGTCGAGCAGATTGAGGATCTCGAACCAGGTGACGGGCAGGTCGTGGGCGGAGCGGAGGGCGGCGTCGACGGTGTCCCAGAGTTCGATTTCGAGCCGGACGAGGTCATGGAAGATCGTTCTCAGGTCTGCCATGGCCCCTCCGTGTGCAGGTCTGGTGGTCAGTCGGTGACGCCGGTGTAGGCGATCACGGTGTCGATGTCGGCTTGCACGAGCAGTTCGCCGCCGTTGCGGGTCCCGAACTCAGCAGCTCGATCCTGGCCCATGTAGCGGGCGCCGATGCGGCTGGCCCATTGCTCGACCAGGGGTGAGCCCTCGGTCAAGTGTGCCGTGCCGCTGATCACGACGAACGCGAAGGGCGGCTGGTCGGAGTCGATGCAGAAGGTGTAGCGGTTGTCGCGGCGGAGATTGCGTGCCTTGACGCTGCCGAAGTCGGTGTTGAACATCACGCGGTCTCCGTCGAGCAGGAACCACATGGGCGCGATGTGCGGGCTACCGTCGCGACGCACCGTGCTGAGCTTGCCGGTGCGGGTGCCGTCGGAGACGAACGCCCGCCACTCGGCGTCGGTCATCTTGCGCATGCGAGCACTCTCCGTGCGGTCGGCCGGCGCCTGATCACTCGGCCGGGGCGGGCATCGAGAAGATGCCGAAGTGGTGGCCCGTGTTGTTACGGAGCCGGGCAAAGCTGATCCCGGCGGCGTCAGTGACCGGTTCCATGGCAACCGCGGCGCCGAGCACCTTGGCCTTCTCGATGGTGGCCGCGATGTCCTCGACGAGGACGTAGAAGATCGCATAGTCGTCGAAGCGGTCGGCGTGGTCGAAGATCCCGCCGACCGGGCCGGGTGCGCCGGGGGTGATCGCGGCGTGGTAGTCGACGCCCGGCAGGTCGGTGTTGAGCTTGAACTGCCATCCGAAGAGTTCGCCGAAGAAGGTCTTCACCTCGTCGGGCTGGTTGCTGCCGATTTCGAACCAGGCGACGGAACCTGCGGTCGGAACGCTCATGGTGTTCTACTCCCACTGCCCTCTTGCGGGGCCTCGAAGATCAAGAATCCGTGCGGGTCCGCACGATTCGGGTGATGCGAACAGTCTGCGATATAGTTTCCAAGGAATCAACTTACGTGGAATGAACCTTAGGGTGGGTGGCGATGTGGATCGGATGACGACCGGGAGCGCCGCCCCGGCGGACGACGTGCCGTTGTCGATTCAGGTGCGAGGTGCTCGGGTGCATAACCTGCGCAACGTCGACGTCGATGTGCCACTGCGGCAGCTGGTGGCGATCGCGGGGGTGTCGGGCTCGGGGAAGTCGTCGCTGGCGCTCGGAGTGTTGTACGCGGAGGGGTCGCGCCGCTACATCGAGGCGCTGTCCACCTACACCCGCCGGCGGATGTCGCACGCGGCGCGGGCCGCGGTCGATTCGGTACGTCACGTTCCGGCGGCGCTGGCGCTGCGACAGCGGCCCGGTGTCGCCGGCGTGCGGTCGACGTTCGGCACCTCGACCGAACTGCTGAACGTACTGCGGGTGATGTTCTCCCGACTCGGCTCCCATCTGTGCCCGAACGGGCACCGGCAGTCGCCGACGATCGACGTAGCCGCGAACCTCGACCTGACCTGCCCGGTCTGCGGAGCGGTGTTCTACCCGCCGGGAGCGGAATCGCTGGCCTTCAACTCCGACGGCGCCTGCCCGACCTGCTCCGGCACCGGCACGGTCCGCGAAGTCGACGACGCCGCCCTGGTCCCGGACGTGGGCAAGACGATCGCCGACGGCGCCGTGGCCCCCTGGTCGATGTTCGGGCTCACCGTGATGCCGCAGGTGGTGGCCGAGTTCGGCGTCCGTACCGACGTGCCGTTCCGGGACCTCACCGACACCGAACGCGACATCGTGTTTCACGGGCCGGAGGAGAAGCGGCAGATCACGGTCCCGTCGAAGAACGGCAAGCTGTTCGAGCTGAACTTCACCTACCGCAACGCCCGGCTGGCCGTCCAGGAAGCCCTGCACAATGCGACCAGCGAGAAGGGCCTGGCCCGGGTGAACAGGTTCGTCTCGGCCCAGACCTGCACCAGTTGCCACGGCACCCGGCTCAGCGAACAAGCCCGCAGCACCCGGGTCGCCGGGATCGACCTCGCCCAAGCCACCGCGAAGTCGCTGGACGAGGTCATCGCCTGGGCCCCGACCGTGGCCGCCGGGCTGCCGACCGAGATGCAGCCGATGGCCCGCCAGATCATCGACCAGCTCCTGGCCATGGCGTACCGGCTCCACCAACTCGGCCTCGGCTACCTGACTCTGGACCGGGCCAGCTCGACCCTGTCGACCGGCGAGCGGCAGCGTACCCAACTGGCCCGAGCGGTACGGAACGAGACGACCGGCGTGCTGTACGTCCTCGACGAACCGTCCATCGGGCTGCACCCGGCCAACGTCGACGGCCTGGTCGGCGTCATGCGCGACCTGCTGCGCGACGGGAACTCGATCGTTCTGGTCGATCACGACGTGCAGGTCCTCCGAGAGGCCGATTGGCTGATCGAGATCGGGCCCGGCTCCGGCACCGAAGGCGGGACGATCCTCACCGACGGCACCGTCGACACGGTGTCCACTCACCCCGACTCGCTGATCGGTGACTTCCTCTCCCGCAACGCTGACACGATCGTGCGGGACCGGGCCGACGCGGCGTCGATGTTCGTCCACGGCACGATCGGCCTCGCCACCCGTCCGATCCACACCGTCGGTGCCCTCGACGTCGCCCTGCCGAAGGGCCGGCTGATCGCGGTCACCGGCATGTCGGGCTCGGGCAAGACCACGATGGTCCTGGACAGCCTCGTCCCCGCCCTGCGGGCGGCGAACGGCGACGGCCCGGCGCCGGCGCATGTGGTGGCGGTGACCGCGCCTGGCGTGGACCGCGTTCAGGTCGTCGACGCGACCCCGATCGGGACCAACGTGCGCTCGACGGTCGCCACCTACAGCGGCGTACTGGACGACCTCCGCAAGGCCTACGCCGCGACTGAAGGAGCGATCGATCGGGGTCTCGCCGCGGCGGATTTCTCTTACAACACAGGATCGCTGCGCTGCCCACGCTGCGAGGGCACCGGGCAGATCGTGCTCGACGTACAGTTCCTGCCCGACGTCGACATCCCCTGCCCCGATTGCGACGGGTCCCGCTATGCCCCGGCAGCCCACGACATCCAGCGCCCGGCCGCCGACGGCCACACCGTGTCATTGCCCGACCTGCTCGGGCGGACCGTCCGCGAGGCCGTCGATGCCGTCGCCGACCTCCCGCGGGCCCTGAAGATGCTGAAAATCCTGGTCGAACTCGGTCTCGGCTACCTGACCCTGCGCGAGGACACCCCGGCACTGTCCGGCGGCGAAGCACAACGACTCAAACTCGCCTCCGAGCTCGGCCGCGTCCAATCGAACGCCATGTTCGTCTTCGACGAACCCAGCGTCGGTCTGCACCCCCTCGACACCCGCATCCTGCTCGATGTCCTGGAAAGACTCCGCGCCAAGGGCGCGACGGTGATCGTCATCGAGCACGACCTCGACCTGATCGCGAATGCCGATTGGATCGTCGACCTCGGCCCCGGCGGTGGAACAGCCGGCGGACGTATCGTCGCCGCCGGAACCCCCGAGCAGCTCTCCGCCGCCGAACACAGCCTCACCGGCCGATACCTCGCCCGCACGCTTCCGGCACCGCCGGCAGACGACACACCGGTCCGCGACCGAGGCGACACGCCATGACCGACGGGCAGCTGGTCAACGACGTGGCACAAGCCCATGGCGTTCGGCCCATTCGGCTGCGGACTTGAGAGGGTCGGCCTACTATCGGTTCAACGGCACTACGAGAAAGGGGCACTGGGATGCGCTGCGCAGCGTTCGGTCTCGTCCTCCCAACCCTCTCTTCGCTAGGTGCCTCCGTTGGACTGCCATCCCTCGCAGCTGCTCAATCTGGGCGTCGTCGCCCACGTCGACGCTGGTAAGACCACTCTCACCGAGCGTCTGCTCTACGCCGCCGGCGCTTCCGATCGCGTCGGCCGTGTCGACCACGGCGACACGGTCACCGACAACGACGAACTGGAACGCGAGCGCGGCATCACCATCCGCACAGCGGTCGCGGCGCTCACCCTCGGCGACCTGCAGGTCAACCTGATCGATACGCCCGGCCATACCGATTTCGTCGCTGAGGTGGAGCGGGCCATGGCTGTGCTGGACGGCGTCATCCTGGTCGTCTCCGCAGTCGAAGGCGTCCAGGCTCACACCCGGATGTTGATCAAGGTCCTCCTGCGCCTCGGGCTTCCCTTCCTGATCTTCATCAACAAGATCGATCGCGTCGGCGCCCGCGACCACGACCTGATCACCGAGCTGAACCGGCTGCTTCCGGTTCCGACGCTGCCGTTGGCTGCCGCGACGGCGCTGGGCACGCCGGCAGCTTCAGCGCGATCACTGCTGGACGACGCGCCGGCCCAGGTCGCCGAGCAGTTGGCCGGTTTCGACGACCAGCTGCTGGGCGAATTCGTGGCCAACCGCTGGCCGCCCACGACACAGCTGCTGATCGACCGACTCCGCTCCATGGTCCTGCAGTGCGCGGTGCACCCGGTCTTCCTGGGCTCTGCCCTCGCCGGTTCTGGCGTCGCCCCGCTGATCGCCGCGTTGCCGCTGCTGGCGCCGGATCGCCATTCGACCGGCTCGGCGCATGGCGAGGTGTTCAAGGTCGTCACCACCCCGCGCGGCCGCCTCGGGTACGTCCGGATCGACTCAGGCCAGTTGGGCCGGCGCACGCGCATCGACCGCTTCCGACGTACGGCGGAGGGAACGATCGAACAGGATCGGCAGTTGATCACCGACGTGTCCCGATTCCACCGGGGTGGTGAGACCTCCAACGAGCCGGCCGGGCCGGGAGACATCGCCGTGATCAGTGGCATCCGCGACCTCCGCATCGGTGATCAACTCGGCGCCTGGCAGCCGAACGCAGCCGCGTCGGGCTTCCGCCGCCCGGGGCTGGAGGCGGTCGTGACAGCCCGGAACGCAGCGGACGGCATCGCGCTGCGGGAAGCACTGCGAATCCTCACCGACGAGGACCCGCTGATCAATGCGCGCTTCGATGACCATGATCAACGATTGACCGTGAGCCTGTACGGCGAGGTCCAGCGACAGGTGATCGCCGAACGACTACGGCGCGAGTACGGCATCGCGGTGGCCTTCAGCACACCGACACCGGCCTATCTGGAGCAGGTGATCGGAACGGGCACGGCCGATCATCCGTTCGCTGCCTTCGGATTCGCCGCCCGGGTTGGGCTTCGTGTCGAACCTGCCCCTGCCGACGCACCGCTGCGTTGCGACCGGGAAGTGGAACACGGCGCGCTGCCCAGGGCGTTCTTCACGGCGATCACCGAGACCGTCAGCACCGCACTCCGCCAGGGCGTGTACGGCTGGCCGGTGATCGGCTGTCGAGTGGTGATCACTGCCACCGACTACGACTCGGTCGGCAGCACCGGCGGCGACTTCCGCAACCTGGTTCCGGTGATCCTCGCCGAAGCGCTCAGCAAGGCCGGCACCCGGGTCTGCGAGCCGTACAGCAGCATCGAAGTGGACGTGCCCTTGGACGCGGCCGGTCCCGTCCTGGCTCTCCTTGGCCGGCTTCGAGCCGCCCAGCAGCAACCACGGTTCGGCTCGGAGCCTTCGCCCGCCTCAGGACCCGATGCGGTAGGGACGATCGAGGCCGTGCTGCCGACCGGCAACACCGCAGAGCTGGAGACCCGATTGGACGCACTGACCGCCGGTCGCGGCGTGGTCGCTGCGCAGCCGGCCGGCCACCGCCCGATGGGCCGGCCGTGGCCCCGCCGCGCTCGTACCGACGACAACCCGTACCAGCCGGCGGAATACCTGCGCCATCTCAGCCTTCGCTAGCTTGAGCCCTCGACGACGAGGGCGGCGAGCAGTTTGTCGAGACTGCTCTTTGCCGCCGCCGATACATAGGGCCCGACCGCGACGAGAGATGCGATCAACGCGGCGGCCTCACCCGGCGTCAGGACGATGGGAGGCAGAGCTGTTCGAGCATCGATGCTGTACCCGCCGCCCGGTCCGTGCCGAACATCGATCGGGACTCCCGCGGCGCAGAGTCGGGCGAGGTCACGGGCGACGGTGCGGACCGACGTGCCGGTCCGCTGCGCAAGTCTGGCTGCGCTCAAATAGCGCGGTGCGGAACTCCGCAGTTCTTCGATCAAGGCATGCTGACGTTCGACCAACACGACCGCCTCATGCAGCCGTACGGTCCCGGAACTGGGCGACCTCGTTGCCAATGACTCACGCTCCCGCCGCCGATGGCTGCCAGCACATTGTCAGTGACTCGAACTTACTGTGCCGAGATGGGAATTGATCAGGAGCGGCTGGATCGTGCGTTCGGGATTGTGGCGAACGCTGTTCACGAGGGCGAGATGCAGACGGCAGTGCTTGCGGTCGCCACCGGGTCCGAGGTGGTTCGGTGTCAAGCCTTCGGCGCAACTGTTGTGCCCGGCGCCGGGGTTGAGAGCATCTACATGTTGGCCTCGATCAGCAAGGCCATCACCGCGACGGCCGTGATGACGCTCGTCGACGACGGCCTGATCGCGTTGTCGGCGCCGGTGGCACGCTACGTCCCGGAATTCGGTGCCGGAGGCAAGGACGCCGTGACGGTCTGGCATCTGTTGACCCACACCTCCGGACTGGTCGACGAGGGCATCCCGTGGGAGTCCTGGCGCCGGGACCGGGTCACCGCAGCCCAGATCGTGCAGTCGGTCTGCGCAACGCGCCTGGAGCATCCTCCCGGATCTCGGTTCCACTACTACACGGGCGGATTCTTTGTGCTGGCCGAGGCGATCACTCGCCTCACCGGCATGGACTATCCCGACTACTTTCGGCAGCGCGTGTTTGATCCGGCCGGTATGGCCGACATCAGCTTCAATCCGTGGCAGGAAGGCAAGGGGCAGCGAGTCATTCCGCCGGTTGGGCTGACCGATGACGGCACTGCCACGTCAGCCGAGGTCATCCGCTACTTCGCGACGCTGAACTGGCCCGGCGTCGCCCTGTTCGCCACCGCGCCGGACCTGGTCAATCTCGGCCAGACTCTGCTGCTGGACCGGACCGCCGGCCGCAGCAAGATCCTCTCGCCCGCTGCGATGGAGCTGATGAGTCGCGAGCAAACCCGAGGGATCGCCAAGACCGAGGGCGACCTGGTGACGCCGGTCCGCTACGGCCTGACGTGGCGCAAGGGCAGCATCGACGGGCGCTACACCCTGCCCGGCTCAGCCGACGTCATCGAGCACGACGGCGCCACCGGAACCTGGCTGTGGATCGACCCGGCCTGGGACCTGGTCTTCGTACTCCTGACGAACCAGAACTGGGCCGTGATGGACCGCATCCAGGCGAAGGCACTCGCCACCGTCTACTCCGCGTGGCCCCACTCCGGACCCCGCTCGAATCGCCACGCCCGATGATCATGGTCGGCGTGCCCGCCGAACGCCACCTCAAGGTTCTGAGGATTCACCCCCACGGTCGTCCGAGAGTGCAGAAACGGCCGTTCCTGACCCTCGGCGATGTGCGGGGCCAGGGGTTATCCACCCATCACGTTTGCCGCATTGCCGACCAATCGGCGGGACCCCGACACTTGTGGACCTACGACCGATTGGCAGGCCGGTGCGGTCCGCACCTCCATGCCAACAAGGGAACTCGGCCAGTCCGGGTCCAAGGAAGGGAAATGATGCGGGGCATCAGTAGGACCATCGTGAGCATCGGAGCAGCGGCAGCGATTGTTGTCGCTACGGCGACCACCGCTGGCGCAGCAGCAGACACGCCCGACAACGAGTGGGTCTATGGCGGTTGGTGGGCGTCGGTGATGTGGAACGACTATGAGAATCGGGATCACGGCAATGACCTCGACAACGTTTGGATCGAGGACGAGTGGGGAGACGGTTACTCGGCCAAGCTCTACGTGTACCGGAACGGCAAACTCGTCGATACAGCCCACGCCTACAACGGCGACGAAGCCTCAGCCAATGATCTCGGCAACGTCCCCAACGGCGGAGAGGTCTACTGGAAGAGCTGCCTGTGGAACAACGGTAAGCCGGTGCTGAACGACCACGGTCGCCCGGAGTGCCGCAGCGGATCGTTCTACGAGTGACACGGCGCGCGTCAGCGCAGTTCCGGAGCTAGAGCCGCCGTCGGCCTAGTGTCGTGCGTCCCTAGTTCCTTGACAGGTGGCGGCGTCCAGGTGCGTGCATCGCCAGGCCGACGAGGAAGACATATCGGGTCATATATCGACTGAGGAGAACGCCGCGAGGTGCGTGCCTGGGCGTCGCCAACTGTTAAGGAACTAGGGACGCACGACACTAGCGCTGGCCAGACTCGTCGAGTTCTGCGATGAGCTTCTTCGGTGCGACGACGCGGTAGCTTCTTCGACCCAGTCGCAGAGCTGGCCCAACGTGCGGTACCTCGAGTTCGCCGACCTGGCTGCGCAGTTCTTCCTCAGTGTCCTTTGACCGCACGACCGATTCGCTGCGTTGGGATGGGCGCAGGGTCGTTGGGCCCGTGCAGAAACGGCCGTTCCGACCGGGATCTCGGTAAGCTCGGAAACCTCCAGAAACCCAAGCGCAGCAGGAATGCGCGATCTACGATGACGACCTCTAGTGTCGTGCGTCCCTAGTTCCTTAACAGTTGGCGACGCCCAGGCACGCACCTCGCGGCGTTCTCCTCAGTCGATATATGACCCGATATGTCTTCCTCGTCGGCCTGGCGATGCACGCACCTGGACGCCGCCACCTGTCAAGGAACTAGGGACGCACGACACTAGATCACACGGTTTGTGATCTCACACCTTCGTATCAGTCATCGGCGCTGGCCCCGCGGGCTGCGGGGAAAGAACCGACGATGACTCCCACCTCAAGGCGACGCCGCGCGCTCGCTTCGATCGCGATCGCCACGACCGTCTTTGACCGGCCTTGTCGCCAGTCCCGCACACGCCGATCCGAACGTCTGCACGATCCGGACCATCACCGAAGATCAACTCTCGGACGTCCCCTCGACCTGCGATCTGACCGGCTGGAATGTCACAACGACTGCCGGTGCCACCGTGACCGTTCTCAAGCAGGGCACCTTCGTTGTCCTCAATGCCAGTCGCGACGACGGCAAAGGAGGAGCCCGCCATCGCGGTACTCCACTCCGAAGCCGGCGGCGTCGCACTCAGCCGCGGCAGCGTCGTTTCGGCGGACAACTCGCGCACGGCCCGATCCGAGCTGGAAGCTGAGCATGAGCGCAGCAAACAGCGGAGCGGTTCGCCGGGCACGCTAGCCGTCAGCAAATGCAACGCCGCGGCACCGTATGTCCTCAAGAGCAAATGGTCGGCTACTTGCGTGTCTTAGCGCGGCCATGTAGGCCCGTCAGTGCACGCTCGCCGGGGGTTTGGAATCGTTCCGGACGGTCTTGTCGAGGATGTGCAGAAACGGCCGTTATTGGACGTGGCACTTGGTGCTCAGTGGCGGACCCGGTATCGAAGGTGGGTGGCCTGCGGGGTGTCGATCACCCGGACGATCTCCAACTCGACCGGCGCCGACAACACGTCGAACAGCCGAACACCGCCACCGAGTAGCACCGGCACCTGATGCAGTTGGATCTCATCAAGGACGCCGGCTTCGAGGGCCTGCCGGACGGTCTCGGCGCCACCGTGGAACATGACATCACGATCGCCCGCGGCGGCTTTCGCGGTGGCCATCGCGTTCTCCATCCCGTCGGACAGGAAGGTGATCGCCGGGTACTTCTCGGCCACCTCCGAAGTGGGCCCGCTGCGGCTGAGGACGAAGGTCGGAACGCCGTGATGCCGACCGCCCCAATAGCCGGCCTGCTCGGCGGTCCGGCGGCCCGACAGCACGGCACCGGTCTGGAAATACTCCGCGTTCATCTGGCCCGCGACGCCTGAGGTTTCGTGGGACCCTTCCGCGTTCAGACCCCAATCGTGCAAGGGAAAGTAGTCGCCGCCCGGGTTGTCCGGGCCATCGTTGTGTCCGGCGACGTAGCCATCGACCGACACCGACATGAACAGGACTGATGAAGACATTGCACGACTCCTCAAATCGCTTGACGCCGGACCCTGCTGGCCGCGGGCCCCTTCTTGTCCCACGAACTACAGACTCAGACCCGGTCATGCGGTGAAACTCATCGCCCTACGGAGGGCTTGCCTGGGCCTGCCGGCGGAGGGACCCACTAAGGGCCGATTTTGAACCGCTCGGCCTCCGGGTTGATAAGCACCGACCGCTCTGGACGAGCAGCGGGCACCATGGCGCTGCTGCACTGCTGTCGCCGAACACGGCCACACTCGTTCCGCCGATCAGCGGCTGTGGTCCGGCCCGGCCAGGCCGAACTCGATCGCCAGCGGCAGCACCGCCGACCCAGTATCGAACTCGGCCAGATAGTCGACCGCTTGCCGCGGCGGCAGCGCCAGCACCCCGACCATCTGCTCGCCGTCCGCGGGATTGTCCAGTGGGCCGACGAGTTCGACGTCCGCGGCGACGTAGAGGAAGTACGACACCGGATGCGGCAGGTATGGCGCCTGGTTCGCCGGCGCGGTCACGTCGTAGGCGCCGAACGGAGTCAACGGCCCAGTGATCACCGCACCGGTCTCCTCGCAGTTCCCGGGCAGCGGTCTGCTCGATGCTCTCCCCGGCTCGGGATCCCGGTGGCGATCGAGACGCCGCGGGCTGCTGGTCACGGCGCTGCGGGCGACCGGGCGGGCGGTGTTCGCGATCAATCCGATGGCGGTGGCCCGTTATCGGGAACGGCACTCGGTGAGTCGGACCAAGTCCGATCATGCCGACGCGATGGCGTTGGCCAACATCTTGCGCACCGATGCCCATGCTCACCGCCGGCTGCCGGCCGACACCGAGCTGGTCCAATCGATCACCGTGCTGGCCCGCGCCCACCAGGATGCGACCTGGCGCCGGACCCGGGCCACCAGCGAACTCCCGTCGCTGCTGCGGGAGTACTACCCGGCGTTCCTGAAGGTGTTCGCCGGAAAGTCGGTCACCAACCTGGCCAAGCCAGAAGCTCGGGCGGTCCTAGCGATCGCGCCGACCCCGGCCGCCGCGGCGCGCGTCTCGAAGGCCCGGATCGCGGCTGCGCTGCGCCGGGCCGGCCGGCAACGCGGCATCGACGAGCTCGCCGCCCGGCTCCAGCAGGCGCTGCGGCAGCCGGCACTGCGTCAGCTGGAGCTGGTCGAGGAGGCGTTCGGCCGGCAGGCCCTGGCGCTGCTGGCGACGCCGAACGTCGAATGCGCGAACGTCGAGCAGCTCGGTGAGGCCACGATGGCGGCGTTCGCCCAGCATCCCGACCACGCCATCATCACCAGCTTCCCCGGCCTCGGCGACATCACCGGCGCCCGGATCCTGGCCGAGATGGGCGACGACCGGACCCGGTTCGCCGACGCCCGCGCGGTCAAGGCCAACGCCGGCTCCGCCCCTGTCACCCGCGCCTCCGGCCGCTCGATCTCGATCAGTCACCGGCGAATCAAGAACGACCGGTTCGCCGCCGCCGGCTGGCTCTGGGCGTTCTCAGCGATCGCCAACAACGACGACGCCATGACCCACTACCGACGGCGCCGCGACCATGGCGATCGTCACTCCTCAGCGCTGCGCCACTTGTTCAACCGGATGCTCGGCCAGCTCTGGCACTGCCTGCAAACCGGTCCGCTCTACGACCCGGCACGCGCCTTCGCGCGTGAGGTTCAGCAGCGCCCAGCCCCTGTCGCGGCCTAGACCGGTCACTGCACGGTTGAGGCCCAGCCGAGTTTGATCATGGCCTGGCGGGTGATCGCGTAGTCGTCGGCAACGGAGGCCAGCAGGCCGTTCGGGTTGGCGTTCTGCCAGCCGGTGGCGGCTTCGAGGGAGGCGAAGAAGTTGCCGAGGTTGCAGATCTCGGCGCGGACGTCAGCCACGGGCTGATCGGGCCGGATCTTCGACACCACAGCCGTGGGCGGATCAACCGAGATCACCCGGTCCAGGCCTAGCTCGACCCGGATGGGTTGGCCGGTGGCCGGACACTCGGACTCGGCGACGCCGGGCCGGCCAAGGATGGCGGGAAACTCGAACGTGTCGGTGGCGCAGAACGCATAGACGGTGCGACCGCCGGCGATGGTGAACCGGTGCGAGGTGGGCCGCAGGGTCAGCCCGAACCCGACGACCCGGCCGTCGTCGTCGTAATCGACACCGGGATGGCGGGCCAGCTCGGCGACGAGTTGTTCACGGGTCCAGCCGCCGGCGGCCGCGACCTCGTCAAGGGTGGCCGGCCGGTGTCGGCGAGCAGCCGGCCGAGCTGGACGACGAGATCGGGGAGCCCGAACTGGGCCCGGACGAGGTCAACCAGGCGGTCAGCTTCGGCGGTCTGGGTAGTGGTGAGAGTCATGATCCTTCCTCCGGAATCGAGGGTGTGAGGAGTTGGCCGAACAAGTCGGCGCCAAGGAGTTCAGCGGTGGCCTGGTCGACGATGTCGCCCCGCACCTGCGGGTGGGCAGCGCTCCAGGCCTGCGCCGAGGTGCGGTCGGTGAAGAAGTTCAGATCACGGCAGCAGCAGTCCGCCGACGGGCCGTCGCCGGCGGCGGTGCTGAGGAACACGACCGCGTCGGCCGGCTGCCAGCTGGTGCGGCCGCTGCAGGTGGTGATGGTGATCGGGGCACCAGTCGCGGCGTCGACCGACTCGATCACGGTGTCCCGGCCGCCGAGCATGGCCGAGATGCCGAGCGCGTCGACCGCGCACATCGCCGACACCGTCACACCGTCCGGGCCGCCGATCCGGACCCGGTGCCCGGTCGGCGCGGCCGAGAACGGGTAGGCCACCGCGATCCGGCCCTCGGCATCGAGCCGGATCACATCGCGCCGGTGCAGCCCGGCCAGCACCGCCTCGATCCCACGGCCATCGCTCACGAGACCGGACAGCTCAGCCAGCTGCGGCGGCCAGCTCGTCGTGGCGAACGCCGCCAGGATCGCCTGGTGCACGGCCCGCTCGACCGGGTCCAACGACACCCGGCAGGCTTGCCGCCAGCCGGTCAACGCCGCCACCCCGCCAGTTGTGGCGGTGCGGATGATCGCGTCGCGGAGCTGCTCGGCGGTCGGGATCGGCACCAACCGCCCGTGCTCGTCGCGAAACAGACGGCACGCCACCCCACACTCGCACGGCTCCTCGCCAGCGAACGGGTCGACGCCGTCGATCAACAAGGTCGGGGAGCCGGCCATCCCGTGCTCGGCCGCTTCCGCGTCTGACTGCACCAGCCGGGTAGTGACCGGGACGTCGGTGATCTCGGCGAGGCGGTCCAGCAACGGCGGCAGGTTCGGGCAGTCCGGAACATGGAGAACTTCCAGCTTCATCGGCCAGCCTCCTGATCGATCGCTTCCAACAACGCGCACCGCCGATCCGCCCGCGGCAGATCACACGTCGCGACCAGCTCGGCCAGCGAGTCATGCATCCGTTGCAGATCCCGGATCCGGGCCGCCAGGTCGGCCTGGCGCTGCTCGGCCAACGCCCGCGCGGCATCACAGCTGTCCGGACCACCGGCGTCGAGATGCAGCAATTCCTCCACCTCGTCCAACGTGAAGCCCAGATCCTGCGCCCGCTTGATGAACCGCAACAAGCCGACCGCACCGACCGGGTAATCCCGATACCCGCCCGGAGTCCGCGGCGGCTGCTCCAACAGGCCACGCCGCTCGTAATAGCGCAACGTCTCCGTGTTCACACCAGACCGGCCGGCCACCTCACTCGTTCGCATGCACCCATCGTCAACCCCGGACCCGACTACAGAGTCAACCCCCAGCGAGCCGCCGATTTGACGGGTTAGCACCATCGGAGGTCTGCTTGGGGACCGTTGCCTCGCGTACCGCGTTGTAGCGCTAGACGGGGCTCTTGTCCATGTGGTGCGGCTATCGGGTCCGGTGCGGTTTGCTTCAGCGTCAGAAGATCGCTTTGAGCAAGGCAGTTTCGTCAGGACCAGGCTGTGCTCGCCGACGTCGACCAGGCCATGCTCGCCCGACGCCGATGCAACGCTGCCCACTGGAGAGGGCACACCTAACAGGTCGCAGATCACCAACGACGGGATCGGCAGCGCGAAGGCCCGCACCAGGCTCGAACAGTTTCACGCGGCGGACGGTGAACTGTCCGGTCAGCAGTTTTCGGTACCGGGTGTGGTCCGGCGGGTCGTGGCGGGTCATGATCCCCGGCGCTGCCGGCTCCTGCCGCTCCTGTGTCATCGCGGTCTCCACCGGCCAGCGCCGTAGTTCCTGCCGGGAGCTGAAGCGCCGGTCAGCCGACACCGCGCGGGCGGTGGCGTGGCCGGTGACCAGCCAGCCCTCATGGCCGTCCGGGTAGGTCAGCCGGCTGATCGACGGTGCCGCCCGCAGCTCACCCGGCGGATCGAAGTCATTGGGGGCGGCCGTGGGAAGGCCGCTCGGAAATAGCGAACTGGAGGTGGGCATGGAGCGTGACGAGCAGGGTCGCACCATCGATCGGCCTGTCCACAACGTTGCTCGCGGTCCGGCCGGCCACGATCACTGTGGCCCGATCCCATCGGCCAGATTCACTTGTGTGCAAAGGAATACTTCGGTGGGGCGGGCGGGGCTTGAACCCGCGACCGGAGGATTATGAGTCCCCTGCTCTAACCGGCTGAGCTACCGCCCCTGGCGGGACGACTATAGCGGCGGCGGACCGTACCCAGACGGTCAGGAGCGGCGGGCGGCGAGGCTGTCGGCGAGGCGGCCGAGCCACTCGGCGACGCCGTCGGGGCCGCTGACGATCAGGTCGGAGATCTCGGTCAGGGCGTCCTCCTCGTGGGAGGCGGAGCAGACCAGGAGGCCCGGGAAGCCTTCGGCGCGCAGGTTCTGCACCATCCGGAAGGCCGGCAGGTCACCAAGATCATCGCCGGCGAAGATCACTTGGCGGACGCCGGTCTCCTCGATCAGCGAGCGCAGGGCGACGCCCTTGTCCATGCCGGGGGCTCGGATCTCGATCACGTTCTTGCCCGGCTCGATGGCCCAGCGGTGCCGCTCGGCGAGGTCGTTCAGGCGTGGCAGCAGGGTCTCGAACGCGGCGCGCGGATTCGCCAGCTCGCGGGTGTGCACGCCGATCGCCCGGCCCTTGTGTTCCAGCCGCGCGTCACTCAGGTCCAGGCTGGCCAGCAGCTGGTCCACTTCGGCGGTGAGGGCGTCGATCCCGTCGGGCTCCGGCGGGATGCTGAACTCCCCCGTCGCCGCGTCCCACCGCTCCACGCCGTACTGGCCGAGAACGATCATGTTCCGCAGGCCGGGCACCGAGGTGAAACGGCCCAGCCGGACCACGGTCCGGGCCGGGCGGCCGGTGATCACGGCGATCGTCAAACCCAGTCCGCCCAGGCGGCCCAGGGCGGCGATGGCCCGGGGGTCGCCGAAGGCGCGATCGGGGTCGTCGACGATCGGCGCCAAGGTCCCGTCGAAGTCGACGGCGATCATGGTCTTGTCGGGCCACTGCATGATGGCCCGCATCGCGTCGATCCCAGGGTCGGGTACGGCTCCGGCGGCACTCACGCCATCGACTCTGTCAGACCGGGGCAACTCCACACAACGTGCGTCTTGTGGCCGCGGATACCCACCGGATCGAACCTGTTACCGATCTTCGGATATGGTCGAACAGACGCCTTGGGAGGCTTGGCACTGTATGAGCAGCGACAAAGGAAAAAAGACGTCATCCACTCCGACCGCGTCCTTCGTCGTGGTCGCCAACCGGCTAGCCGTCGACCGGATCGAGAACGCTGACGGCAGCACGGGCTGGCGAACCTCACCCGGAGGTCTGGTCACGGCCCTCGAGCCGGTGATGCGCGCCAATGACGGCGCCTGGATCGGCTGGCACGGGGCACCCGAGAAGCTGGAACCGTTCTCCACGAACGGCATGCAACTCATCCCGGTCGAACTCAGCGAGACCGAGGTCGCCCAGTACTACGAAGGGCTGTCCAACGGCACGCTGTGGCCGCTCTACCACGACGCCGTGGAGAACCCGGAGTTCCACCGGGAATGGTGGGATGCCTACGTCGCGGTGAACGAGCGGTTCGCCGACCGGACCGCCGCGGTGGCCGAAGACGGCGCCGTGGTGTGGGTGCAGGACTACCAGCTGCAGCTGGTCCCGGCGATGCTGCGGCGACGCCGGCCGGACCTGCGGATCGGCTTCTTCCTGCACATCCCGTTCCCGCCGCTCGAGCTGTTCCAGCAGCTCCCCTGGCGGAACCAGATCCTGGAGGGGATGCTCGGCGCGGACCTGGTCGGCTTCCAGCTGCCGGGTGGTGCGCAGAACTTCGTTCGCCTGGTACGGCAGCGGCTGCACCTGCAGACCCATCGGGACCGGGTCCGGACCGCCGACGGCCGGACCGTGCTGGCGCGGGCGTACCCGATCTCGATCGACACCTCCGGCTTCAACGAGCTGGCCGCCAGCCCGTCGGTCGAGCAGCGGGCCAAGCAGATCCGGCACGATCTCGGCGACCCGCGGACGATCTTCCTCGGCGTCGACCGGCTCGACTACACGAAGGGCCTGCGGCAGCGGATCCGGGCATTCGGCGAGCTGGTCCGCGACGGCCGGCTCGATCCGGACGAGGCGGTGCTGGTGCAGGTGGCGGCGCCGTCCCGGGACCGGGTCGATCAGTACCGGCAGCTGCGCGACGACATCGACATGCTGGTCGGGCGGATCAACGGCGAGACGGGCCGGATCGGCCGGCCGCCGATCACGTACCTGCACGCGTCCTATCCCCGCGAGGAGATGGCCGCGCTCTACCGGGCGGCCGACATCATGGTGGTCACCCCGCTGCGGGACGGGATGAACCTGGTCGCCAAGGAGTTCATCGCCTGCCGACAGGACGACAACGGCGCACTGGTGCTGAGCGAATTCGCCGGCGCTGCGAAGGAGTTGCGGCAGGCCTACCTGGTGAACCCGTACGACATCAACGGGCTCAAGGAGCGTCTGGTGGAGGCGATGAACGACTCGCCGCGGGTGCACGCCCGGCGGATGCGCTACCTGCGCAAGCAGGTGTTCGAGAACGACATCGACCGCTGGGCCTCTCTGTTCCTCGACGATTTGACCGGCCGTGAGTCTTGATCGGGCCTTGATCTAATCCTTGGCCTCATCATCACAATTAGGCTCAACCCGATCCAATCCTGTTGTGAGGGTTGCCCGGCGCGCCTACCTTTGAGATGGCTGGGGCCATGAGCCCGGCTCCGTAGCTCCCTACCGCTCGGAGCCCCGCCCCCCCAGGCGTCTCCTGGCCCCGGCCCAAACTTTCTGCTGCGGGCTGTCGCGTCTCCACCCTCTCGGCCGGGGATCACTGTCGGTCTTGACTGATTGCATTTTGCAATCGATGCTGGATCCAGACCGACGACAAAGGAGTGATCATGAAGGATCCCGAGCCGCACTTCGACGGCAGCTTCAGCGAGCCCGGCGCGGCCGCGACACCCTGGGCGGAGACCCGCCAGATCATCGAGTCGGCCCAGCTCAGTTGGCTCACCACTGTGCGCGCCGACGGCCGACCGCACGTGACACCGCTGGTCACCGTCTGGCTGGACGACGCGCTGCACTTCTGCACCGGGCCCACCGAGCAGAAAGCCCGCAATCTGCTGGCCCATCCGGAGGTCGCCGTGGCGATCGGAACGAGCTCGTGGTCCGACGGGCTGGACGTCGTGGTCGAGGGTACGGCGCTCCGGGTGACCGACCGAGCCCTGCTGGAGCGGCTGGCCGCGGCCTGGGCGACGAAGTGGAACGGCGATTGGCAGTACCAGGTCTCCGACACCGGATTCGGCGGCGAAGGCGGCGAGGCCTGGGTGTTCGCGGTGGAACCGGCCAAGGTGCTCGCGTTCGGCAAGGGGCCGTACAGCCAGACTGGCTATAGGCCTTGATGGAGACGAAGCTCCCCCGGTTGGACTCGAACCAACAACCCTGCGATTAACAGTCGCATGCTCTGCCAATTGAGCTACAGGGGATCGCGTCGCTCCCCTTGGCGAGGGGCGCGGGTACGTACGATAGCAGGCCGATCACCGAATGTCGTACTCGGTTCTCACCGCCTCCAGGGCACGGTCCGCGAGGTCGCGAATCCCCTCGGTCTGCCAGGTGACTCCGCGGGTCAGCGTGCTGTGCCAGGCGATCGGCGCGGCGGCGTCGGCGAGGTCCCGCCGGCCGCTGATCGTCACCCCGCGGTTGCCGTCCACCGGGATGAACTTCTCGACCACGAGGCTGGCCGCGACCCGCTCCCGGAACAGCTCCGGCAGCCGCGCCGGCTCGGCCAGGTCGATCAGCCCGCGCCGCCCGTCGTAGGCCCGGAAGCTGAGCCGGCGGGTCTCGGCGTTCCAGCCGCCGTTCTCGATCTCGTGCCAGCCGACGTGGGTCCAGCCGTCCCGGTTGCCGTACGAGAGCACGGCGGGAAACCCGACGCAGAAGCCGTCGCCGGTCGTGGCCCAGGACAGGATCCGCTCGGTCGGCCGGCCCGCCGCACGGAGCGATTCGACCAGCGACACGTACGCCTCGGCGGGCAGCCCGCGGGACTTGCTCCACCAGCGGGTCTTGAGCGTCATGCGGTCATTGTTCCAGCCCTCCCCGAACCGTCCGACCGCAGCCGGTCCAGCGCCCGGTGCTCGATCCGCCGCACGCCCGACTCGGACTGGCCGAGCCGGGTGGCGATCACCGCATAGGACAGGCCGGGCTCGCCGTCGAGCCCGTACCGCAGCCGCAGCACCGTCTGTTCCAGCTGTGGCAGCCGCCACAGCAGTTCGTCGACGGACCGGTCCGGTCGCTCGACGATCGCGTCCGGCGGCGGTCCGAGGTCCGCCGGCCCTGCCGGATCGCCGCTGGGTTGGTCGAGCGAGGTGACCTGCTGCCAGGCCAGCAACCGCTCGTACCGGCGCGGGTCCAGGCCGGCCCGCTCGGCGATCTCGGCGGCCGTCACGTCCCGGCCCAGCGCCTGGACGAGTTCCTCCTCGGCGATCCGCGCCGCCCGCAGCTGCTCGGCTCGCAACGCCGGCAGCGGAATCCCGCCGAGACGACGCAGCACCGCGTCCCCGAGCCGGGCCCGGATCCAGTACAGGGCGTAGGTCGAGAACCGCATCCCGCGCCGATGATCGAACCGGGCCACCGCGATCAGCAACCCGAGACAGCCTTCCTGGAACAGCTCGTCGCGCGGCAGCCCGGCCCGGCTCGCATAGCCGGGCACCAGGCCCGCGACCAGCCCCAGATTGGCCCGGACGAACCGCTGCCGGGCCCGTTCACCGGCCCGTTCCAACGCCAGCAGTTCCTCGGTCGTCGCACCACTGCGCCGGACCGGCTCCTGCCGCTCCGCCCAGGCCAGGGCACCCGCCTCGATCCGGGCCGCCAGTTCGCTCTCCTCGGCCGGCGTCAGCAGCGCGTCGTCCGGCTCCGTCCATTCCCCCATGGCCGCACTCTGACACCCGGCACCGACACCCGCACCAGTTATCCACAGGGGCAGTTTTGGGAATTCACTCCTGGGCGCCGATGCTGCGCTGGTGCAGCGCGTGCCGACGCGCCTCGAGGACGACCAGCTCGGAGAACATCTGGTTGTACTTGACCGCCTGGTCGACCGGGTTGGTCCGCTGCAGCTTCGACTTCAGTTCGGCGATCTGCCGCATCACGGTGAGCAGTTGCAGCCCGGAACTGTAGGCGGCCACCAGGCGTTCGGTCGGCTCGCCGGTGATCGGCAACGGTTCGACGGCGAGCGAGACGGTGAGCGAGCGGAGCCGGTCGGCCTCCGCGGCCAGGCTGACCCGGTGCGCCCAGTCGCCCTCGGCGCCGTCGGCGGCGGCCTTCTCGACGCAGGTGAACACGGCCGCGTACGCCGGATGGGTGAAGTCGGCGGCGGTGATCCCGTCCCAGCCGGCCCCGAACCGCTGCGGCGCCTGGATGATCAACTTCAGGGTCTGCCGCTCGGTGGTCAGCAGCCGGTCGTTCGGGTCGGGCAGTTCGAGGCCCTTGCGCCGGGGCGGCTGTTCCGATTCCTCGGGCGGGTGTTCGTCCGGGGCCTGCTGCCGGTACCGGTCCCCCCGCTGGCCCGACCCGGACTGCGGCCGCGGCGCCCGGGCGGCCCGGGCCACCTCGCGCTGCACCTCCTCCGGCTCCATCCCGAGCAGGCCGGTCAGCTCGCGTACGTACCCGCTGACCAGGCCGCGGTCGCGGATGCTGCCGACCAGCGGCGCCGCGGCGCGGAGCGCGTTCAGCCGGCCGTCGACCCGATCGAGGTCGTACCGGCCGACGATGTTGCTCATCACGAACCGGTACAGCGGCACCCGCCGGGCGACCAGTTCGCGGACCGCCGCCTCACCCTGCTGCAGCCGCAGGTCACACGGGTCGAGCCCGCTCGGTTCGACCGCGACGTACGTCTGCGCCAGGAAGTTCTGATCGCCGGAGAAGACCTTCAGGGCGGCGCTCTGACCGGCCTCGTCACCGTCGAACGTGAAGATCACCTCGCCGCCGAACGCGTCATGATCACCCATCAGCCGGCGCAGCAGCCGAGCATGATCATCACCGAACGCGGTGCCGCAGGACGCGATCGCCGTGTCCACGCCGGACAGGTGCGCCGCCATCACGTCGGTGTAGCCCTCGACCACCACAGCCTGGCTCTTCTTGGCGATCGCCTGGCGGGCCCGGTCGAGGCCGTACAGCACGTGGGATTTCTTGTACAGCGGGGTTTCCGGGGTATTGATGTACTTCGCCGAGATCCGGTCGTCGTCGAAGATCCGCCGACCGCCGAAGCCGAGCACCTGCCGGCCGGAGTCCCGGATCGGCCAGAGCAGCCGCCCCTGGAAGAAGTCGTAGCCGGACTCCCGGGCCAGCCCGCCGGCGACCAGGTCGGCATCGGCGAAGCCGCGTCCGCGCAGGTGCCGCAGCAGCGCCCGGCCGTCCCGCGGCGCGAAGCCGACACCGAAGTCGAGCGCGGTGTCCCGGTCGAAACCGCGCTCGGCCAGGAACTGCCGGGCCTGCAGGGCGTCCGGCGCGGCCAGCTGTTCGGCGTAGAACTCCGCCGCCGCCTGGTGCGACTCCATCAGCCGCATCCGCAGGCCGGGCGGGGTCCGCGTGCCGCCGTCGTCCGAGTACCGAAGCTGGATGCCGACCCGGTCGGCCAGCCGCTCGATCGCCTCGACGAACGTCAGGTTGTCGATCTTCTGGACGAAGCTGATCACGTCGCCGCCCTCGGAACAGGCGCCGAAGCAGTACCAGAGGCCGCGGGAGGGCGTGACCTGGAAGCTCGGCGTCTTCTCCTCGTGGAACGGGCACAGGCCGACCATCGCACTGCCCGATCGGCGCAGCGTCACGTAGGAGCCGACGATCTCGTCGATCCGGGCGCGCTCGCGGACCGCCGCAATGTCCTCTTCGTTAATCCGGCCCGCCACAGGGCGAGTGTAGACCTCGCTCGCAGCCTTCTAGAGTTGAGCTATGAACAAGGTCTCGCCGGAACCGGAACGCCGGGTGCCCTGGCTGATCTTCGACGGCGACTGCGCCTTCTGCACTACGGCCGTGACCTGGATCGCCGAGCGGCTGCACCGGCCGGGACGCCTGGATCCGAAGTACGTTCCGTGGCAGTTCACCGACCTCGCTGCCGCCGGCACGACCGCCGAGCGGGCCCAGCGCGAGGTGCTCTGGCTGGACCTGCGCGGTGAGGTGGCCGGCGGTGCCGCCGCGGTCGCGGCCTGGCTGCGTTACGCCGGCGGCCCGTACCGGGTCCTCGGCACCGTGCTCCGGCTGCCCGGGATCGCTCAGCTCGCCGCCATCGTCTATCGCCTCATCGCGGTCAACCGGCATCGCCTGCCCGGCGGCTCGCCCGCCTGCGCCATGCCGCCCGCCGGCGTCACGCCGCACCACAACGCTCCCTGAGCTTGTCGAAGGGCGAGCCCGATGTTGCCCGGCCCCCTTCGACATGCTTCGACAGGCTCAGGGCACCGAATCCTCGAGTACGGACAGCTCGGCCCGGTCCAGGGACAGGTCGCCGTCGACGACCTCGATCGCCAGCCGTCGTCCCGGCCGTTCGTACAACCGCGCGTTGAGGGCGACCCCGTCGACGTAGAGGGTCGCGATCGTGTCGTCGACGACGAGGTCGACGGTGACTGTCTCGCCGGGCCGGGTCTGGAACGGGCGGTGCAGGCCGCGGTTGTCGTAGCGGTACCAGGGATAGTTGGGCACCCGGTCGATGTCGATCCGGCCCTCCCCGGCCCGGAAGGTGTACGCGTAGCCGTCGCCGGACGCCTCGTCCTCGAACAGCACGATCGCGAACGACCGCAGCCGGTCCGGGGTCAGCCGGAGGGTGATCAGGACCGGGCGGTCCTCGGGCAGCGACCCGAGCCCGATCCGGCCGCGACCGTCACCGGCCGACACCGCGACCGGCCCGTCGATCAGGGAGGTCGGAGCGGGGAACGCGTCCCGGACCGGAGCGGGGAGGCGGACGCCGAGCGACCGGTCCGGCCGCTGGTACACCTCGTGGACGACCAGGGTGCCGCCCCACTGCCAGGCCCCGAGGTCCTGCTCGCCCTCCTTCGTCGCGACCCAGCCGAACAGGTAGCGGCGCTCGCCGCTCGACGCGGACCGGGCGGCGTAGTAGGCACGGCCGTCGAAGGCGTCGTCGGCCGGCGCGGTCCAGGGGCCGTCGAGGCTGTCGCTCATCCGGTAGACGGTGGTGCTGCGGTCGCTGTACTCGGTGGTCAGTAGATACCAGTGATCACCCATCCGGAACAGGTCCGGCATCTCGTGCATCGTGTAGAGCTCGGGCGCCCAGAAGTCGCCCTGGAAGGTCCACCGCTCGAGATCGGTCGAGGTGTACCAGACGGTGCGGCCGGTGGTCCGCAACCGGTCACCCTCCCGTCGTGCGCCCAAGATCATGATCCAGCGATCATGATCATCGTCGCGGAGCACGTACGGGTCCCGCCAGTTGTCCGGGTCGTGCCCCGGCTCCGGCGCGACCAGTTCGCCCTCGACCGTGGTCCAGTGTTCAAGATCATCGCTGACCGCGTGCATCAGCACCTGGGCCGGCTTCCCGGCGGCCGGATAGTCCCGGTTGTAGCCGGTGTAGAAGGCGTGGAAGCGGCCGCCGGCCCTGGCCGTCTCCGGCGCCTCGAAGACGCTGCCGGCGAAGATGAACTGGTCCTGGTCGGCGTCGCCGCCGCGGTGCAGCGACTCGCCGCGATCCTCGTACCGGACGAAGTCGGTGGTTCGGGCCAGTGCCCAACCGAACGGTTCCCCGAACGGCCCGGGCCGTCGGGTGTCGCGCTGGTGGAACAGCTGGAACGCCCCGTCGGCGAAGATCGGCATGCAGTCGCCGAACCAGGTCCCGGGATGCTGATAGTAGAGGCGGTGCATGCTGTCCACCGTAGGACAATGATCAGCTCCGGACAGCCGTGATGATCGTGCGGCGGCGGTTCCTGAGGTTGAAATGCCCCTGTTCACCCTGATCACCGGCGGTGACATCGATGTCAGGATTGGGGTACGGAAGGAGACCGGCATGGCGCAGCGCCCGACGATCCACGACGTGGCCCGCGAGGCCGGCGTCGCGGTCAAGACCGTGTCTCGGGTGATCAACGGCGAGCGCGGCGTGAGCGACGCCATGCGGGCCCGGGTCCGGGCCGCGATCCGTACCCTCGACTATCGGCCGAACGCCGCCGCCCGGGTGCTCCGGCGCAAGGTGAGCCGCTCGATCGGCTACGTCTGCGTCGACATCGCAGAACCGGTCCAGGCCCGCCTCGCCCGGGCGATCGCGACGGTCGCGAGCGACCACGACTCGGCGCTGACCGTGTCGCTGACCGGCAGCGATCAAGATCGGGAACGGGCGGTGATCGAATCCCTGCTGGCCCGTCAGGTGGACGGTCTGGTGCTCTGGCCGACCGGCGCCGGCAGCCGGTTCCTGCAGCGGCTCGCGGACTCCCTCCCCGTGGTCTGCGTGGACCGACCGATCGAGGGCGTCGAGACCGACACCGTGCTGTGCGACAACCGCCGTGGCGCCGACCTGGCCGTACGCCACCTGGCCGGCCGCGGCCACACCCGGATCGCCTTCGTCGGCGACCCGCCCGAGCTGTTCACCCAGCGCGAGCGGCTGGCCGGCTACCGGGACGGCTTGGCGGCCGTCGGCATGGCGGCAGATCCCAAGATCATCTTCCAGCGGGTCCAGGAGGCCGGACCGCTGCGCCGGCAGCTTGATCACTGGCGGGCCTCGCCGGCACCGCCGACCGCACTGCTGGCCGCCAGCTCGCTGTCGGCGACGGCCGTCGTCCGCGCGCTGCGGACGGCCGACCCGCTCGAGGTGGTCGGCTTCGACGACTTCCCGCTCGCCGATCTCGTGCACGGCGGCCTGACCGTGATCGGCCAGGACGTGGACGGGATGGGCCGGGCCGCCGCGGAGACCCTGTTCCAGCGGCTGGCCGGCGACGGCGGCGGGCGGCTCCGGATCCGGGTCGCACCGGAGTTGATCAACCGAGACTGACGAAAGTCCAGGATTTGTGCTGTGCTGTCCATGTCGCGGACGCCGTCCGGCTGTCAGGCTCGATCGTGAAAGCCTTACGGACAAGGAGTTGATCGACGATGACCGTCACGGACGTCCACGACCCACGGGTCCGGGAGCAGGGCTACCTGCTGGTCGAGGACCTGCTCTCCCCCGCCGAGTGCGACGAGATCGGCGAACGGCTGCTCTCGTACGCACGAAAGGACCGCCCCGCGCCCGACGGCCTGTCGCTGCAGCAGGAGCCGGCGCTGGCCCGATCCGGCCAGCAGGTCGAACCCGGCCAGGACATCCGCAAGATCAGCGGGCTCTGGGCCGACGACCTGGTCCGGGAGAAGATGATCACCCGGCCCGCGATCGTGGAACGGATCCAGGCCGTGCTCGGTGACCGGCTCTGGCTGTTCCGGGCCGACGCGCTGATGAAGCCGGGGAAGGTCGGTTCGGAGAAGGGGTTCCACCAGGACTCGCCGTACTGGCCGATCCAGCCGATGTCGCTGTGGTCCTGCTGGCTCCCGTTGGACGACGCGACGCTGGACAACGGCTGCATGCTCGTCGTACCGGGTAGTCATCGTGGTGGCGGCCTTCCGCACGAGCACACCCAGGACGACTACGTGATCCCGTCCGATCACTACGACCTGGACGCGGTCGTCCCGGTGCCGATGCGGCGCGGCTCCGGACTGTTCTTCCACAGCCTGGTCGTGCACGGCACCGCCGCCAACACGTCGGGCCGGCCCCGGCGGGCGATCACGATGAGCTACTTCGGGGCCGAGCACACCCACACCGGCGACACCCCGCGGCCGGACTATCCGGTCGTCGCCGGCTAGCCGGGAGGGCTTCGTGGGGTCGGCCGACGACGGCAGCGGCATCTCGCTGATCGCCCACGCGGCGGCGTACTTCGACTGTCCGCCGTCCTGGCGGCTGGCCCCGCGATCCCTGCCGCACTACCAGCTCTGGGTGATCACCGGCGGCATGTGCGAGTTCCGGCTGGGCGGCCTCGACCCGGTCCGGGTCGGGCCCCGCTCGGTGATCATGATCCCGCCGCAGACCTCGCAACAGGCCTGGAACGGCGAGCCGTCGCTGCGCACCCACGTGGCCCACTTCATGGCGTACGACCGCGGCGAGCCGCGCCTCGACCTCTGGCCGCCGACCCTCATGATCAACCTGCACGGCCGGGCCTGGGACAGGGTCGTCGCCGACGTCCGCGACGCGGCGGCCGAACTGGCTCGGCCGCGGCCCGGTGGCACCATGATCGCCAACGCCGCCCTGACCGACGCCGTCGGCCGGCTGCCCCGGACCGAGGCGGATTCGGTGATCATCGACCCGTCCGGCGAGACCCATCCGCCCGAGGTCGCCGCCGCGATCGACCACCTGCGCCGGAACTTCGAACGGGACCTCTCGACCCGGGACCTGGCCGCCGCCGCGCACGTCAGTCCCGAACTGCTGCGCCGCCTGTTCCGCCGGGCCACCGGCCAGTCCCCGTCCCGCTTCGTCCAGCGATTCCGGATCGGCGTTGCCCGCCGGCTGCTCCAGGAGACCGACCTCCCGGTCTCCGTCGTCGCCCGCCGCGCCGGCTTCGGCGACGCCTTCTACTTCTCCCGCGTCTTCACCGCCGCCGAGGGCACCCCGCCGTCCCGCTACCGGGCCACCGCCCGGGCCGAGCTGTCCGCCGGCCCCTGAGCCTGGATCCACGAGGCTCACGAAATGGCCGGCAGCCGGGCCGGCCGGGCCTGTCGTTTTTCCTCCGCGGCTCAACCGATAAAGCGCTTCAGCGGCTTCCAGCGCTCGAACTGTGGAGTTCTCGCGACACCGGGCGAGGCTGGACCTTTCAGTGGGGCCGGAGGCCATCCCTCCGGGGATGGGCTCGGCGGACCGGTGTGTAGACGAGCAGTTCGCCGAGGCGTTCGTACCCGACGGTCGGATAGAGGTAGGCGCCGGCCCGGCTGGCGCTCAACACCGAGCTGCGTAGGCCGCGGTCGCGATCGTCCCGGAGCATCCGGGCCAGCAGGGCGCGGCCGATGCCGCGGCGGCGCTGGGTCGGGACGACGAACATCTCCGAGCACCAGGACCCGTCCGTGGCCACCTCGATGCTGGCGACCCAACCGACCGGAACTCCGTCCAGCACCGCCTGATACTGCCGGTAGGGCCCGTCCTCGGCGAAGGCCTGTTCCGGCAGCCGGGGACCGCCGGCCTCCCGCAGCAGGTCGGCCTGGGCGGACGTGGTGACCCGCTCGATCGGGATCGACGGGTCCGGCGCCGGCAGGTCGACCAGCCGATGCTGCAGGAACGGTTCGGCACCGCCGAGTCGGAAACCCAGTTCGCGATAGGCGTTCCGGAGTGGCGACGGGTCCTCGTCATCGGCCCGGACCACACACAGCGCGTACCGGCCGCGGGTGTGCGTCTGCGCCAGCTGGTACAGCTCCGCCGGGGCCAGCCCGTGGCCGACCCACTCCTCCCGGCGGTACTTGGCCGGGTCGCGGCGCGGCGCATCCCGCAGCACCCAGCTGCCGCCGACCCGTTCGGCGAGATAGGGATAGGTCCGACTCCGGGTGCGGCTGAACCCGTGGACGAAGACCTCGATCGCCCGGTCCAGCTCTCCGTCGCTCATCCGATCAGCATCTCGCAGGTCAGCGCTCACCGGGCCGAAGGCAGGAAACCAAACCTCGCCGTCGTGGCGTCGACGCTCGATCCGCCGTTCGCCGATCGGGCAGGATGAGCGGGCATGGGGAGGTTCACGGGTTGGCCGGCGACGGCGTACGACGTCCTGCTCGAACTCGACGGCGACCCTCCCGCGGCGGTACGTCAGCGATGCCGGCGGGACCGGGAACGGCTGGTGCGCCGGCCGATGATCGCGCTGCTGCAGGATCTCGCCGACCTGGACGAGAGCTGCGACGACTTCTCCGTCGAGGGCTTCGTCTCGCCTCACTACGGGCGGTGGCAGCATCAGCTCGCGGCGATCCGGTACGCCCGCAACGTCACCGTCGGGCTGAGGTTCGACCTGGACGGGCTGTGCCTGAGCGGCAACTGGTGGCCCGCCGAGCCGGACCACCTGCAGCGCTACCGGGACGCGATCACCGACGAGATCAGTGGATCGGCGCTCGTCGACCTGCTGCACCGGCTGCCGGAACCCGTCCGCCCGCTGATCGGCGGCCCGATGAAGCGGCTGCCTCGCGGTGTCCCGGCCGGTCATCCCCGGGCGGACCTGCTCCGGCTTCGGTCCCTGACCACCGAACTGCCGCTGGGCAGCGAGGACTGGCTGCACACGGCCGAAGCCCTTGATCACGTCGCCGGCGCGGTGCAGCAGTTGCGGCCCTTCACGTCCTGGTTCGTCTCACACGTGACCGGCTGCCCTATCGTCGGGCTGTGACCACTTCACCCGACCTGCTGCGGCTCGCGATCGCGGTGGTGATCTTGGTCGGGCTGGCGTTGGCCGCCGCGACGTTCGGCCGGCTGGCGGCTCGGCGCCAGCTGGCGGTGGCCGCCGGCCGGGCCGTGCTTCAGCTCGCGGTGGTGTCCTTGATCATCACGGCGGTGCTGAGCCACCTGGTCTGGTCGCTGATCTTCGCGCTGGTGATGTTCGGGGTCGCGGTCGGCACGTCGGCGCGCCGGATCGGCGCGCCCCGGGCCTGGCCGTGGGCCGCCGCGGCGATCGCCAGCGGTGTGCTGCCGGTGCTGGCGGTGATCTTCCTGTCCGGCACGGTGCCGTGGAACGGGCCGTCGCTGGTGCCGATGGCCGGGATCATCATCGGCGGCACGATGACGGCGCACAGCCTGCTCGGGCGCCGGCTGTTCGGGGCCCTGCGCGATGATCATGGACTGTACGAGGCGGCGCTGTCGATCGGGCTGCCCCGGCCGGCCGCGATCGCCGAGGTCACCGGGCGGCATCGGATCGAGGCACTGGTGCCGGGGCTGGACCAGACCCGCACGGTCGGGCTGGTCACGCTGCCGGGCGCGTTCGTCGGGGTGTTGCTCGGCGGCGGCACGCCGCTCCAGGCGGGTGCCGCGCAGTTGATCGTGCTGATCGGGCTGCTGGCCGCGCAGACGATCTGCGTCGTCGTCGGCGACCGGCTGATCCGGGCCGGTCTGCTGCTGCCGAAGGAATTGCGCGTCGCTCTCGTACCGTAGGACTCAGCCGAGCAGATAGCGCCGGATGGCCAGCGCCGCGCCGCCGCGCGCCCAGTCGTAGAAGTCGAGCTCCTCCATGATCAGATCGTCCTCGTCGGCGAGCACGCTGCGATGATCACGCAGGCCGCTCCAGACCGCCTCCGCCCCGATCATGGCGAACTCGACGCCGTCGCCGCAGAGCACGATCCGTTCCGGCGCGACCAGGTCGGCGATCCGGGCGACCAACAACCCCAGTTGGTACGCCGACGTGTCCAGCACCATGCCGACCGTCGGGTCGCCGTCCCGGGCCAACCGGAGGAACTCGGCGAACGTGAACGTGGTACCCGCAGCGCGGCCGGCCAGATCGGCCAGCGCGGACGAGGTGAGCAGGACCGACGCGCAGCCGCGGTGACCGAGACCGCACTCGGGACCGTCGGCGAGCAGCTGCCAGTGCCCGACCTCGCCGGAGATCCCGCGGTCGCCGTCGACCAGCGCGTCGTTGATCACCAGCCCGCAGCCGAAGCCGACGCCGACGGTGATCACGACCAGGGACCGGCAGCCGCGCCCGGCCCCGAACCAGTGCTGGGCCAGGGTCAGCGCCTTGACGTCGTTGTGTACGGTGACCGGCAGCCCGACGGCCGAGGACAGGATGGCGCCGACGTCGACCTCGCCCCAGCCGAGGAAGTGCGCCTGCTGGACGACGCTGCCGTCCAGCACCGGTCCGCCGATCCCGACCCCCACCCCGCTGACCCGCGGATGTTCGGCCCGGAAGCCGGTGATCAACTCCGCGACCCGGCCGAGGAATGTGCTCGGAACCCTGGCCCGGCTGCCGATCCGGCGCCGGTCCAGCACGGCACCGCGCAGGTCGGTGACCACACCGTACGCGGTGCCGGCGACGATCTTGATCCCGATGAACTGGGCCGCCTCGCCGTTGATCTCCAGCGGCAGCGAGGGCCGGCCGGTCGCGGCGCGCTGCTCGGCCGGCCGTTCCCGGATCAGCCGGGCCTTGATCAATTCCTTGGTCAGCCGGGTCAGCGACGGGCTGGACAGGCCGAGCCGCCGGGCCAGTTCGGCACGGGCGATCGGGCCGTGCCGGAGCACCGCCAGAGCAACGCCCTGGGCGGACTTGTCCAAGAGCGGGGCGGTCCGGTCCGGCCGGGGCGTCGACATCGGCAACCCGTCAGCTCGCCTCGACGGCTTCGACCCGGACCAGGACGACGTGCTCCGGACGGAGATCCGAGACCCGCAGCCCGCCGCTGATCAAGGCCGACCCCGGCAGTGGTGCCAGCGGCTCGGTGAACCACGGCTCGCGGGACCGACCCACGGCGCCGGAGTCGATCATGACCGGCTCGACCCGATACCGAAGGCCGGGATCCAAACCACGCAAGGGAATCCGGCCGACCAATTCGACTTCCGATCGGCCCACCGCGGCGACCGCGAAGATCGCCGAACGACGGTCCGGAGCCACGACACCGTGGGCGTGGACGGACTCGTCCGGGTAGTCGATCCGGACCAGGTCGCCGCCGAGCAAAAGCCCGCGCTCGGCCTTGAAGAACTCGATCCAGCCGCCCAGCTCGGCCAGCTCGGCCTCGGTCGCCTCGGCCAGGTCCCACTCGATGCCGAAGTGCCCGAAGACCGCGGTGCCGGCCCGGAACGACAGGTCGTGCCAGCGTCCGGTCGTGTGCGACCGGCCGGAGGCGACGTGCGAACCCATCAACTCCGGCGGGATCAGCTGCGTCGTCCACCGGTTCATCTGCTGCCGGTCCAGCGGGTCGATGCAGTCGGACACCCAGACCCGGTCGGTCCGTTCCAGGATGCCGAGATCGACCCGGGCGCCGCCGGACGAGCAGGACTCGATCTCCAGGCCGGGGTGGGCGGCCTTGAGTTCGTCGATCAGGCGATACACGGCCGCGGTCTGCGTGTGCACGCCGGGCCGGCCCTCCGGAGCCGTACCGGAATCGATCAGGTCGCGGTTGTGGTCCCACTTGATGTAGCCGATCGGGTACTCGTCGAGCAGCGCACCGATCGCGTCCCGCAGGTAGGCATAGCACTCGGGGATGCCGAGATTGATCACCTGCTGGTGCCGGTGCTCCACCGGCAGCCGGTCGCCGGTCGCCATTACCCATTCCGGATGGGCCCGGGCGACGTCGGAGTCGAGGTTGATCATCTCCGGTTCGAACCAGAGGCCGAACTCCATGCCGAGTTCGCGGACCCGGTTCACCAGCGGGTGCAGCCCGTCCGGCCAGACGTCCTTCGACACGGTCCAGTCACCGAGGCCGGCATGATCGTTGCGGCGCGCGCCGAACCAGCCGTCGTCGAGCACGTACCGCTCGACACCGAGCGCCGCCGCCCGCTCGGCAAGGTCGAGCAGCCGGTCGGTGTCATGATCGAAATAGACCGCCTCCCACACGTTCAGCGTCACCGGCCGGTCCCGGCCGGGATGCTGATCGCGGCTGCGCAGGTAGCGGTGGAACCGGCGCGCCACCTGGTCCAGCCCGACGCCGTAGCTGCCGTACAGCCAAGGACTGGTGTACGACTCCCCCGCCGCGAGCCGGACCTCGCCGGGCAGCAGCAGTTCGCCGCCGCCGACCACCTGCTCGCCGTTGGCAAGTCGTTCCGCGTAGTGGGTGTGGTTGCCGCTCCAGGCGACGTGGACGCCCCAGAGCTCGCCGTCGGCGAAGCCGAAGCCGGGCGTGCCGACGTGCAGCACCGTGGCCGCGTCCGCTCCGGTCCGGCCGCGGCGGCCCTCGCGCAGGTGCGTGCCCACGGTGAGCTCGCGCCGTTGCGGGGTGCGCTCCTTCGACCAGCGCCCGGCGAAGTCGAGCAGCTCCCGGCCCCGTTCCGGCACCGGGTAGGCCAGCACCAGATCGTCCAGCTGGTACGGCTCCGCGCCCGAGTTGATCACCTCGGCGCGGCTGCGCAACAACCCGCCCGCGGTCAGCTCGACGGTGATCACCAGGTCCAGACCCGCGACGGGATCGGCCGCCCGGAACTCGACGCTCGCGGCTCCGCCGATGATCACGGCGCCCTGTTCGCTGACCTCGCCGGTGACGCTGACCCCGGTCGTGGTGAACCTCGGCGACCAGTCCCGGCCGTTCCGCGAACCGCTCAGCCCGGGCCGTCCGGTCCAGGTGGTCCACTGCTCCGGCAAGAGCGCCGGACCGGTCGGAACGCCCTGGTCCACCAGCGGCCCGCGCCGCGACCCGGCGGCGATCACCGCGGTCACGTCCGCCGGCGTCAGCTCACCGAGATCCGCACCCCAGTAGGCGATTCCCGGCAGCCGTCCCGCCGAACCGTCGATGATCACCGAGACCGCCTCGGTGCGCAGGTGGATCAGGCAATCGACTCGTTCCGGCACGGCTCTCCTCGGCTCAACCTCTGCGGCGGTACGTTCCGCCCAGTCCTGACCCTATCGCCCGTTCTTACTTCCGCCACGGAACTTACCCGCGAGCACGGCGCCCCAGGCGGGCAGATTCCAAGGTGGGCAGTTTTTCACGTCACGTGAAAAACTGTCGCTCCACCAGAGAAGTTTCTCGGGTGGAGCGACAGGAAAGCTGGTGAGGTGGTGCGGGAGGGTCAGGAGTTGATCGCGTCCCGGAGCCGCTGGGAGACGTCGGCCAGCACCTCGTCGACCGGCTGCTCGGCCAGGGATTTCATGAACGGCTCCACCTTGACCGGACCGGTGTAACCGGCGGCCCGTACCGCGGCCATGAAGCCGGCCAAGTCGATCACGCCGGTCGCGCCGGGCAGCCGTCTGTCGAGGTCCTGCTGCTCGTCGCGCTCCCGGTCGTCCCGGGCGTCGTTGATGTCGACCGAGACGATGTCCGCGTCGGTCAGCCCGGCAAGATCGGCCGCGGACTCGCCGGCGGTGTACCAGTGGTAGGTGTCCAGGATCAGGCCGATGTTGGGCCGGCCGACCTCGGCGATCAGCTCCCGCGCCTCGCCGAGCGAGTGCAGGAACGGGAAGCGTTCGGTCGACCAGAACGTCTTCGGGCCGATGTATTCCAGGCCGAGCCGCAGGCCCGCATCGGCGAGCAGCTCGCCGACGAGGTTGAGCCGGCTGACGTGCAGCACCCAGTTGCGCCGGTAGTTCAGGTCGTCGTGCATCGGCCGCAGCCAGGTGCCGACCGACGTCACGCCGGCGGCGGTGAGCAACTCGAGGGTCGCCGGGAGGTCGGTCAGCGCGGCCCGGAACTCCTCCGCCGGCGCGGTCAGCGGCACCGGCAGCCCGGCGATGCCCCACTGCAATCCACGCTCCCGGACGGCCGCGGCGTGTTCGGCGATCGCTGCCGTGCCGTCGAGACTTCGCAGGAACCCGAGGTCCGGATCGACACCGCCGAATCCGTGCTTCTCGGCGAGATCGATGGCCGTGGGATGGTCGAGGGACAGTCCGAGAGCGCCCGCGCTCAGGTTCGAGAACATGATCATCATCGTAGGGCGGCGCGGCGCCCGGCCGGCCGCCGGGGACCCGGCCTTTCACTCGGTGAACTTGATCATTCGCCGTGATCGATTCCCTGCGGCAGCCGATCCGGGTCCCAGCCGAGTTCGGAGACCGCCGACGAGAAGGCGTACCGGTCGGTCATGCCGGCGACGTACGTGACGGCGGCTCGGACCGCGGTCTCGGTGCCGGCGTCGTCGTCCGGCGGCTCCGGCATCGCCTCGGGATGGGCGGCGTAGAACTCGACCAGGGCGTGCAGCACCTCGATCACCGCCCGGGACTGCTCGCGCGACGCCGGCCGGACGTAGATCCGCTCGTAGTTGAAGTTGCGCAGTTCGGCGAGCGCGGCGGCCTCGGCGGGTTCCATGCCGACGGTGCCGTACCGGTCGATCGTGTCGGCAACCGCCCGGATGAACGTGCCCAACTGCTCGCGCCGGGTCCGGCCGGCGACCTCGGCGACCTGTTTCGGTACGTCGTCCAGGGTGACGATGCCGGCGTGGATCGCGTCCTCCAGATCATGCGCGCAGTACGCGATCCGGTCGGCCCAACTGACGATCTCGCCCTCGATCGTGCTCGGCGCGGGCCGCGACCAGGAGTGGTTGCGGATCCCGTCCAGCGTCTCGGCGCACAGGTTGAGCCCGGACAGCACGACGTTCGCACCCCACGGCCCGTGGTCGTAGCCCTCCGGAATGAACGCGTCGAAGGCGTCCTCGCTGGCGTGGCCGCCGGGACCGTGGCCGCAGTCGTGGCCGAGCGCGATCGCGTCGGCGAGGGTGACGTTGACGCCGGCCGAACGGGCGATCGAGGTCGCCACCTGGGCCACCTCGATCGCGTGGGTCAGCCGGGTCCGCTGATGGTCGGTGGGATGGACGACGACCTGCGTCTTGCCGGCCAGCCGGCGGAACGCGGCGGAATGCACGATCCGGTCACGGTCCCGTTCGAAACAGGTCCGCTCCGGGTCCGGCGCCTCCTGCCGGGCCCGATGACCGGCCCCCTCGGCCACGGTCGCGCCCGGCCGCAACAGCAGCCGCTCGCGTTCCTCCCGCAGCTCCCGGGTCACCAGCGGCGCCGGCCGCATCGTCAGGGACGAGTCGCTATGGGCTCGCACGACACCGTCATGATCATGACCGGCCATCGTCTCGGCCCAGGCCCGGGCGCGGGCCGTGATCTCGGGATCGCTCACCCGCCGAGCGTAACGAGTCCGGCGAGAACCCCGGTGGCCGAGCCGCCCGCCACGCCCGCTCGGCGGTTGGGTGACGGATGGGCTCAGCACTCGACGACGAAGGCCCCGGCCCGGACG
The DNA here is from genome assembly GCF_013407955.1 of Microlunatus parietis. GTDB lineage: Bacteria > Actinomycetota > Actinomycetes > Propionibacteriales > Propionibacteriaceae > Microlunatus > Microlunatus parietis. The sequence continues at coordinate 1,492,203 of NZ_JACCBU010000001.1, forward strand.
CCGGCCAGGGTGACCGCCACGGCCTGCTCGACCGCGCGGCGATCCAGCCGCTGGTCGGAGAGCAGCAACCGGTAGTACAGCGGCGCGGAGACGGCGGTGATCACGGCGACCGGGTCGGTGCCGGGCGGTGCCTCGCCGCGGTCGATCGCCTCGACGACACAGGGCGCCCAGGTACGCAGCCGGGTCCGGTAGAAGTCGTGCAGCGCCCGCGCACACTCGGGGTCGGTCGTCGAGGCGGCGATCACCGCGCGGAAGATCGGGCCCTGCCGACGGCTGTTCAGCGTGCGCTGGACCAGGCGGGCGTTGGCCAGCAGGTCCGTCTCGAGGCGCCCGGTCCGGGCCCGGGGTTCAGACCGTTCCGCCATGTCGGCGAGCAGGTCGGCGATCAACCCCGAGGCGGTACGCCAGCGTCGGTAGACCGTGGCCCGGCCGACGCCCGCCCGCCGAGCCACGTCGCCGAGATCGATCCCGGCCGGCCCGTGCTCGACGATCACGTCCTCGGTCGCCACCATCACCGCGCGCCGGACCCGGGCGGTCCGTCCGCCCGGGCGCTCCATCGCGATCACCATGCTTAACGAGACTCCCGTTGGTCCTGCCGGCCCGCTCCGACGCATTCTACTAACGAGATCAGCGTATCAATAGGAGGATGATCATGGAGTTCCGACGACTCGGAGGGTCCGGGCTCAAAGTCCCGGTGCTGAGCTTCGGCGCGGGGACGTTCGGCGGTCGCGGGCCACTGTTCAGCGGCTGGGGCAACACCCAGGTCGCGCAGGCCCGGGAGTTGATCAACATCGCGGTCGACGCCGGTGCGATCATGATCGACACCGCCGACGTCTATTCCGACGGGGCCTCCGAGGAGATCGTCGGCGCCGCGATCCGGGGCCGGCGGGACCAGGTGCTGCTGTCGACCAAGGCCGGTCTGCCGACCGGGTCCGGCCCGGCCGACGCGGGAACGTCGCGGTCCCGGTTGATCGGCGCGGTCGAGGCCGCGCTGCGCCGGCTGGGCACCGATCACCTCGATCTGTTCCAGGTGCACGGTTTCGACGCCGCGACCCCGGTGGAGGAGGTGCTGAGCACCCTGCAGCAGTTGGTCCAGCAGGGCAAGCTCCGCTACATCGGCGCCTCGAACTTCGCCGGCTGGCAACTGATGAAGTCGCTGCACGCCAGTGATGATCATGGTTGGCCCCGCTACGTCGGTCACCAGGTGTACTACTCCCTGGTCGGCCGCGACTACGAGGCGGAACTGATGCCGCTCGGTCTTGATCAACAGGTCGGCGCGCTGGTCTGGAGTCCGCTCGCCTGGGGCCGGCTGACCGGCCGGATCCGCCGCGATCACCCGATTCCGCCCGGCAGCCGGTTGCACACGACGGCCGAGTTCGGGCCGCCGGTGGACGACGCCCTGCTCTACGCCGTCGTCGACGTCTTGCTGGATATCGCCGAGCAGACCGGCCGTACCGTGCCGCAGATCGCGCTCAACTGGCTGATCGGCCGGCCGACCGTCGCCTCGGTGATCATCGGCGCTCGCGACGCCGACCAGCTTCGGCAGAACCTCGGCGCGGTCGGCTGGAGCCTTGATCCCGAACACGTCCGGCGCCTCGACGAGATCAGCTACCGGGTCCCGCCGTACCCGCACTTCCCCTACCACCGCCAGGAGGGCTTCGCGCGGCTGGCACCCCCGCTGTTTCCGGCCGTCAGTTCAGGAGCAGTCCAGCACCGTAGCTGAGGAATTCGCCGAGGCACGGCGTTCAGGTCGGGTACGAGGGCCCGGAGCGCGGCCGAGATCGGAACGGCCAGGGCGGCGAGCACCAGAGTCGCGAGGACGCACCGAGCCCAGCCCGCTTCCCGGCGATGCCGCAGCAGCAGGACGAACTCGATGATCGCGACGACAAGAGCCGCAGCGGCGGCCACGGCCGACGCCGGACCGCTGCTGCCGGCCGCTCCGAACCCAGCCACAACGACGGTCAGGGTGAGGGCCAGGTCGGCGAACTGCCCCAGTTGAGTCGGCACGCCCGCCAGGTCGAAGGTCTCGTCGCGGAAGCGGACGCACCAGCGGAGGAACATCAGGACCAGGACCACGCCCACCGCCGGGACCGTCTCGGCGAAGGTCGGCAGCCGGTGGCCGGCGTCCCCGAAGACCCAGCTGATCACCGCCGCGACGAGGAGGATGCCGGCCGCCGTCGCGATGCTGTCCGGCAACGCCTGGCCGGGCGGAAGGCGCCACCGCGGCAGCGGTCGCGGCGCGGTGGCGGCCTTGGTCCAGAGCTGGACGCCGCCGGCCTGGACCAGGCGCAGCTAGCCGACCCCGATCAGCAAGATCGCGCCCGGCATGATCGCGCGCAGGTCCCAGGGATGGTCCGCGCTCACCAGTCGGCGGCGAAGCCGAGCACCAGCGCCGTCTGCAGGAGCAAGATCAGGAACCGGTGCAGCGGCACGGCCAGCAGGCGGGGCCCGAGCCGGAGGATCAGTCCGAACATCACTGTCGCGATCATGGTCGCCTGGATCGCCTCGCCACAGAGGATCGCGGTGGCTCGTGGATCGCCACAGCCGGAGCGGGCTAGGGTCTGCCGGTGACCTCTTCGTCGGGCGCCGAACCGAAGGCCGGTCCGGCGTTCGTGATCGCCCACACCGTGTTCCGGCTCGCCCAGGCGACGACCGTGGCCAGCATGATCAGCTTCCTGCTGGTGCTGGCGCTCGGCCTGTTCGTCGAAGAGGGGCCGGAGGTGCTGCCGCCCGGCTGGCCGGCCGGCCGGCTCGTCGCCGAGGCCCTGCTGCCGACCCTCGCCGCACTCGGCCTCGGCCTGCTCGTGATCGGGCCTGCGCGGACGGCGCAGCAGATCACCCTGGCCGGTCTCCTGATCCGGGCCGGGGAACAGCCCGGTGCCGGGCTCGCGGTGCCCGATCCGCGGGGTCCGGTCAGCCGGAGGCCGTACCTGATCTCGATGATCACCGCCGTCGGCCTGCTCATCGCCGCGCCGGTCGTCCTGGGGGTCGCGTTCGACCGGCTCGACGGCTCGCGTCCGGTCGTGATCAGCGCGGCTGCCCTGCTGGTCGGTGCGGTGATCGCCATCCCCTGCCTCGTGATCGCGGACCGACGTTGGCGGGCGGAGGCGCTACCCAGGCTGGCGGGACACCTGACGCCCGAGCCGCCGGCGGCCGCAGGCTTGCGCGACAAGGTGACCCGGTCCGACCAGGGCAGGTTTCGTCCGGTGGCTTGGCTGTACGTCCTCGGCACCGTCGCCCTACTGATCGTCAACTGGCTCCGGAACCCGGACTCGGGGCGGGTCAGCGTCGATCGGGGAACCGTGCTGGCCTCGGTGATCGAGTGGCTGGTGATCATCGGCTGCGTCATGATCGTTCTCGCCGCCGTGGCCAATCTGCTGGTGCGGTTGATCCGCGCGATCGCCGGGCTGATCCGGTTGGGCGGCCTGATCAACGCGCCGGTCGATCCGGCCCGGCCGGCTGATCCGGCACCGGCCGACGCGGATCCGGCCGGTCAGCTGTCCTTGGTGCTGGCCGGGTTCGGTGTCGTCGTCGGCGAGTGGCTGTTCGCCCTGAACCGGCTGAGTTCGATCCCGTACCCGTCGCTCGCCGGGCTGGCGGCCGCGCTTCCGATGATCAACATCGCCTGGCTGGCCCTCATGATCATCGTCGCGGTGGGCACCGCTGCCGCGTGCCGGTTCGCCGGCTGGGCACGGAATCGGCTCCGCGGAGTGCTCAGCGACGCCTGACCCGGGCCAGGCGCTCCTTCTTCGACAGCCGGGTCCAGCCCCAGGCGCCGGCCGCGCAGATCACGGCGGCGATCGGGACCGAGCCGTACATCGCCAGCGGTGAACGGTGGTAGACCACATCCCGGGAGGTGGCCGTCAGCCGAGGCCGACGCCGACGATGATCAGGACCCGGCGGACGACCCGCGCCGTATCGTCGGCACCATCAGCCACCCGAGACGCCGATCTCGGCCGCGGCAAGATCGAGATCGCGGCCCGAGTCGTCGTCCAGCCATCCTTCCGGCAGCGCCACCCGGTCCCGCGGCGAGCCCTGACGCCCGCGCGGCAGCCCGAGTTCGCCGACCGGGAACTCCAGGTCCGGATCCAGCTGGCCGAGCGCCCGGTCAAGATCATCGAAGCTGGTGATCAGGCCGAGCTGCCGGCGGATCTCGCTGCCGACCGGGAATCCCTTGAAATACCAGGCCATGTGCTTGCGCAGGTCGGTCAGCCCGTGCCGCTCGTTGCTCAGCCCGGCCAGCAGCTCGGCGTGCCGGCGGACCATGATCGCGACCTCGCCGAGCCGGGGCAGGGTCCGGGTCGGCCGGCCGGCGAACGCATCGGCAAGATCACGGAACAGCCAGGGCCGGCCGAGACAGCCGCGGCCGATCACGACGCCGTCGACACCGGTCTGCTCGACCATCCGCAGGGCGTCGGCCGCCTCCCAGATGTCGCCGTTGCCGAGCACCGGGATGCTCACAGACGCCTTGAGTTTCGCGATCGCGTCCCAATCGGCCACGCCGGAATAGGCCTGCCGCGCGGTCCGGCCGTGCAGCGCGATCGCCGCGCAGCCCGAGTCCTCGGCGATCCGGCCGGCGTCCAGGTAGGTGAGATGATCTTCGTCGATGCCCATCCGGGTCTTCATCGTCACCGGCACGCCGTAGCGTTCGCCGGCTGTGACCGTCGCGCGCAGGATCGCGGCCAGCCGGTCCCGTTTGTACGGCAGCGCCGCTCCCCCGCCCTTCCGGGTCACCTTGGGCACCGGGCAGCCGAAGTTCAGGTCCAGGTGGCCGACCCCGTACTCGTTGCAGAGGATCTCCGCCGCCTCGGCCATGATCAGCGGATCGACGCCGTACAGCTGAACCGAGCGGATCTTCTCGCCCGGGTCGAACTGCAGCATCTGCACCGTCTTGCGGTCACGCTCGACGATGCCGCGCGACGTGATCATCTCGCACACGTACAGCCCGGCGCCCTGCTCCCGGCACAGCTGCCGGAACGCGGCGTTGGTGATGCCCGCCATCGGCGCAAGCACCACCGGCGTCTCGACCAGGTGCGGTCCGAGCCGGAGGCTCTTGTGGGTCTCGACGGTGTCTGTCATGACGGCGTGATCCCTACGACGCCCGGCAGATCGCCGAACTTGGCCTTCGCGTCGAGCGAGACGACGGTCCGGCTCGACTCGAGTGCATGAGCTGCGATGATCAGATCATGCGCGCCGCGAGTCGTTCCAGAACGACGGGTATACGCGAGCAGCTGGGCATGGTGAGTGGCAGTCCGCGAGGTGTAGTCGAGCACTTCGAGTTCGGCAAGGAAGACGTCGAGGCTCCGCGAACGCGCTGCTGCCCGCGGTTGAGAGTCGGCCAGTTCGATACCGACCCGATACTCGGCAAGAGTCACGGCAGCAATCACGACTTGATCATCGTCGAAGATGGACTGCTCGAGCTTCCCGCGCTCGTAGGCGATCAGCACACCCGTGTCCAGAATCAACTTTCGGCCCACGGGTCCCTCACGTCGCTCGAGACGAAGGACAGCGCAGCGGCGATGTCGGCCTCAAATTCGTCGTCCGGCGGCGGAATGGCGGCCTTCTCGAGTGCGAGCCGCAGGTCCCGACCCGTCTTCTTCGGAGCCGGGGACACAGTCGCGACGGTGCGACCGTGCCGCACGATGGTGATCGTCTCCCCGTGCTCAGCCCGGTCCAGCACCGCGGAAAAGTTCCGCGACGCTTCGGCAGCGGTCATGGTGGTCACGGATTCAGAATATCTGAATCCGTGCCGGCAGCCAACTTCTGCCCGTCATACTACCGCTGGTAGGATAGCGCCCATGGCCAGCAAGAAGTATTCGGTGAGTCTGCCCGAGGAACTTGCCGAGGACGTACGCGCACGCGTCGGACCCGGCGGATTCTCCGCGTACATCGCGGCGGCCCTCGAACAACAGGTCGCCATGGACAAGCTCGGTGAACTCGTCGCGGACTTCGAAAAGAACCACGATCCGCTGACCGAAGAGGAGATCGAGGCCGCGCGCAAGGAACTCACCCATCACCGCGACGGGTCCTCAGGGGCTGCCGCTTGATGGCGGGCACTCTGCTGCTGGACTCCGAGGGATTGTCGAGGCTTTACCTGCAGGAGCCGCGCATGCTTGCGAGAGTCGAGGTTGCGCGACAGGAAGGCATCCGTATCGGAACGACGACGATGACTCGCCTTGAGGCCGAGCAGGCTCGAGTGCACCGGTCTCGAATCGCCTGGACTCTTTCCCACATTGATGTGCATCCCATCACTCGCGAGGTCGGTGATGGAGCCGCCGAGCTGCTGCGAACGCATGGGTTGAGCGGTCACAAACACGCCATTGACGCGACGTTGGCAGCGATCGCGCGGTCGGCACCTGCGCCGGTCACGGTTGCGACCTCCGATCCCGAGGATTTGGAGCTGCTGTGCGGACCGGCGATCGAGATCCTCAGGCTCTGACCTGATTCTTAGGAAGCGGCCGCTCGGACCAAGGCGGTCCCGCGCTGCTCGGTCCAATTTCCCGAGTGCAGAGCCGACTCCTCCTGAAGGCGGCGCAGCCCTTGGCGTAGCTCGTGTCCGTCGAGATCGGGATATCGAGCCTTCGCATCGACCACCGCGGTGGACGCCAGGCGTTCGGCATCGATGCGCCGGTCCCGCAGGACGCGTTCGCTGGTGACCTCGCCGAATCCCGCTGCAGACAGCCAGTTCGTGATCATGGAAAGCCCCGGCAGCCGGGCGAGTTGGGCGGCGGCCACGGTCGGAAACAGTCGGTACGGCAGCGATCCCGCCGCGTCGGCCGGCAGCACGGTCTTGATCAACAACGATCCGCCCGGCCGGAGCAGCCGACGGGCCTCGGCGACCGCCTGAGCCGGATCGGGCAATCGGTGCAGCAGCAGGGACATGATCGCGCAGTCGACCGAGCCGTCGGCCAACGGCACGGCTTGCGCATCGGCGACCAGCCAGCGGACCGGTGAGTCCCGCCCGCCGGCGTACCGAACGAACGTCGCCGAGAGGTCGCAGCCGAGGTCGAGGACCAGGTCGCCGGCGCCGATCGGCCCGAGCCCGGCGAGCCGGGACACCCAGACGTCCACGGAATCCCTGCTGTAGCGGCGATCGAAGTCCTGCGCGGAGCCGAGGTCGGCCCAGCGTGACAGTTGCCCACGCCCGGTCATGATCAACACCGTAGCCCGAGATCGTCGTCGTCGGTTTCGTCCAAGACCCGCAGGGCTCCCGACACTAGAGTCGGCCTCCTCAGCAACGACTTGGAGGAGGTTTCGGTGGCACGGGAGTTGGTCTGGACCGGGTTCATGTCGCTCGACGGCGTGATGGATTCGCCGGGTGGCGAGTCGGAGGGGCATGACGGCGGCGGCTGGGTGTTCGACGTGGAGTTCTCCGAGGAGGCGTACTCGCTGAAGAGTGAGGAGCTCGAGGACACGGCCGCGCTGATGTTCGGCCGGCGCAGCTACGAGGCCTTCGCGCCGATCTGGCCGGGCTCGGAGGATCACGCGGCCTACAAGGAGATCCCGAAGTACGTGGTCTCGTCGACCCTGGGCGAGGACGCGCTGGTCGACGGCTGGGGCCCGATCACCGTCCTCCGGTCCACCGAGGACGTCGCGGCCTTGAAAGAACAGGACGGCGGCGGGATCTTCATTCACGGCAGCCCCACGCTCGGCCTGCGACTGGCCGAGGCCGGCCTGATCGACCGGTACAACCTGCTCGTCTTCCCGGTCCTGCTCGGCGCCGGCAAGAGCGTGTTCCCGCGGACCGACCCGGGCAAGCAGAAGCTCCGCCTGCGCGACGCCGACAGCTATGCCAACGGGGTGGCGAAGCTCGTCTACGAGGTGGTGCGCTGACCGACCTCGAGCGCGATCGCCCCGCCCGCGCCGGCCCGGAGCTGGCCGGCCGTCCGGCCGACGTAGCGGCGCAGCGCCCGGGCCAGATGAGGCTCGTCGTAGTAGCCCAGCTTGTCGACCACGTCGGCCGCCGGCACGCCGTCACCGAGCAGGACGGCTGCTGTCCGGGCCCGCTCGATCTGCCGGACGGCGCCCTGCCGTAGCCCGGTCGCGGCCCGGAACCGCCGCTCGACCGTGCGCTCGGTGACCGGTGGCCGCCCGCCGCGCAACACCTCCGCGACCAGCGGGTCGCGCTCGATGACGCCCCGCCGGACCAGCCGCTCGACCAGGGCTTCGGCGTCGTCGGCACCGGGCGTCGGCCACCGGACGCCGTCCAGCCGGAACGACCGCCGGGTCGTGTCGGGCAGCATCAGGCCGCCGTCGAGCAGGTCCGTCCCGGCCACCGCCCGGAGCGAGGTGCCGACGGCGAACTGGATCCCGACGAACATGGCGCCCTCGGGCACCGGTGCGGTCCCGGTCCGGCTCTCCGGTCCGGCGACGCTCGCGTACGACCTCCCCAGCTGCTGCCAGAACACCAGGCCCCAGGTCTCCGAGGCGACCGAGGTCATCTCCGAGACCTGGTCGCTCCGGCAGGTCCACACGGTGGCGATCCACGGCGAATCGGACGCGCGCGAGCCGAACTGCAGGCGCATCGGACTACCGCGGGTCCATGATCAACAGCCGATCAGCCTGGTCGCCAGGTAGTCGGTGATCTTGTCCAGCGACACCCGCTCCTGCGCCATCGAGTCCCGCTCGCGGACCGTGACAGCATGATCATCAAGGGTGTCGAAGTCGACCGTGATGCAGTACGGCGTGCCGATCTCGTCCTGCCGGCGGTAGCGGCGGCCGATCGCCTGGGCGTCGTCGAAGTCGACGTTCCAGTTCTTGCGTAGCTCGGCGGCAAGATCACGGGCCTTCGGGGACAGCGCCTCGTTGCGGGACAGCGGCAGGACGGCGGCCTTCACCGGAGCGAGCCGATGATCAAGCCTGAGCACGGTCCGCTTGTCCACGCCACCCTTGGTGTTCGGCGCCTCGTCCTCGGTGTAGGCATCGATCAAGAACGTCATCAGCGATCGGGTCAGGCCGGCGGCCGGCTCGATCACGTACGGGGTGTAGCGCTCGTTCTTGGCCTGGTCGAAGTAGGACAGGTCCTGCCCGGACGCCTTGCTGTGCGTCGAAAGGTCGAAGTCGGTCCGGTTGGCGATGCCCTCCAGCTCGCCCCACTCGCTGCCCGCGAAGCCGAACCGGTATTCGATGTCGACGGTCCGGGTGGAGTAGTGGGACAGCTTCTCCTTCGGGTGCTCGAAGTGCCGCAGGTTGTCCCGGTCGACGCCGAGGTCGACGTACCAGTTGGTCCGCTCGTCGATCCAGTACTGGTGCCACTCCTCGTCCGTCCCGGGCTCGACGAAGAACTCCATCTCCATCTGCTCGAACTCGCGGGTCCGGAAGATGAAGTTGCCCGGCGTGATCTCGTTCCGGAACGACTTGCCGACCTGCCCGATGCCGAACGGCGGCTTCTTCCGCGTCGTCTGCACCACGTTGGCGAAGTTGACGAAGATGCCCTGCGCGGTCTCCGGCCGCAGGTAGTGCAGGCCGGACGCATCCTCGACCACGCCGAGGTAGGTCTTGAGCATCCCGTTGAAGTCGCGCGGCTCGGTGTACTGGCCGCGGGTGCCGCAGTGCGGGCAGGGGACGTCGGTCAGCGGGACGTCGTCGGGATTGTCGATCCCCTTCCGCTCCGCGAACTCCTCCTGCAGATGGTCCGCCCGGAACCGGCGATGGCAGCTGAGGCATTCGACCAGCGGATCGGTGAAGACGTCCAGGTGCCCGGAGGCCTGCCAGACCGGCGTCGGCAGGATCACCGAGGAGTCCAGCCCGACCACGTCCTCGCGGGAGGTGACCACGGAACGCCACCACTGCCTCTTGATGTTCTCCTTCAATTCGACGCCGAGCGGGCCGTAGTCCCACGCGGAGCGCGTACCGCCGTAGATCTCACCGGCCGGAAAGACGAATCCGCGCCTCTTGCAGAGGCTGGTGACATTGTCCAGACGACTTGCGGCGGCCACGTGCTGCTCCAATACGGTGATGAAGGATTTTCTCTCGCGGTACGGGATTCGCACCGACGCCTCAGGATAACGGCCCGAGCCCGGAACCCCGGGCCTGGTTTTCGCCGACCAGCTCCGCGTCGTCGTACGCGCTCGGCTCGTCGATCGCGACCGAGAGCAGCGGCACCACGACCGACTTCGCCTCGAACCCCTGCAGCGCCCGCCGGTAGGAACCGACGTCGGCCCACCGGGTGGTGATCGTCCACAACTCCGGATCGTCCAGGTTGCGCCCGAAGTCGACGCTGCGGAAGCCCTTCGCGGCCTCCAGCACCCGCACCGCGGCGGCCGCCCGGTCGGCGAACGAGGCGGCCTCGGCCACCGGGACCCGGAAGCGGCTGATCGCGATCATTCGGACGAGGATAGGGCCTGATGACCGAAATCCAGCGCGCGTTCGCCGAGCAGGGCCGAAACGGACTCGTTCGAGCGGAGTGAGCTGGATCCCGGACACCTCCCTACACTGGTCAGATGTCCGAGCCGACACAGCCCACGTTCCGCCAGTCGATGGAGCGGGTGAGCCGGCCGGCCCTGGTCCGCCTGACGGCCCTGCCGCGCCTGATCATCCCGATCGCGACGCTCGCCCTGGTCGCCGTGGGAGCCTTCGCACCGCTGCCAGTGGCCATGATCGCGTTCCTGCTGGTGTTCGCGTTCATCGCCTGGATCTCGTACCTGTCCTGGCCCGCGATCCCCACCAGCGGCAAGGCGATCCGCGCCGTCATGCTCGCCCTGATCGCCGTGCTGGCGATCACCCGCTTCTGACCGGCCCATTCGGGGACGATCGGGTCCGCGCACCGCGACCGGATCGTCCCCTTTCTCCTGCCTGCACGGAACGCCCGGGCCGGCGGATTTGACGGGGCCGAGTATCTTATTGAAAATGGTTTTCATGCATAGGTTCCCGCGCGCGCTCATCGGCCTGGTCACGTCGTCATTCCTCCTCCTTGCTGCGGCGTGCGGGTCCCCAACCGGAACCGGAGGGAGCGCGGCGCAGCCTGGTCAGCTGTCCGTACTCACCTCGATCTACCCGTTCCAGTTCATCGCCGAGCGCGTCGCGGGGCCTCATGCACAAGTCCAGAACCTGACCCAGCCCGGAGCCGAACCGCACGATCTCGAGCTGACCCCGCAGCAGGTGGCCGAGCTGGCCAAGGCCGATCTCGTCGTGTACGAGAAGACGCTGCAGCCCGCCGTCGACGCCGGGGTGGAACAGAACGCCGGCGACAACGTGCTGGAGACGTCGACCGTCGTCCCGCTGCAGCCGGTCGCCGCCGAGGAACACGATCACGGCGAGGGCGAGGAGACCGAGGAAGGCGGGGAGCACGAGGAGCACGATCACGGCGGCCTCGATCCGCACGTCTGGCTCGATCCCCACAACATGATCACGATCACGAAGGCGGTCGCCGAGCGGCTCGCCGCGATCGATCCCGATCATGCCGCCGACTACACCGCCAACGCCGACGCGCTGACCAAGGAACTGACCGGCCTCGACCAGGAGTACGCCAGCGGCCTGAAGCAGTGCGAGCGCAAGGAGTTCATCACCAATCACGCCGCGTTCGGCTACCTGGCCAAGCGCTACGGCCTGACCCAGCTCGCGATCAGCGGGATCAGCCCGGACGCCGAGCCGTCGCCCGCCCGGATCGCCGAGATCCACGAGGAGGCGACCGAGCACAAGATCACCACGATCTTCTACGAGACGCTGGTCTCACCGGCCGTCGCGGAAGCGATCGCCGCCGACCTCAAGCTGAAGACCGATGTTCTCGATCCGATCGAGGGCATCACCCAGCAATCGCGCGGTACGGACTACCTTGAGATCATGCGTGCCAACCTCACCGCGCTGAAGTCCGCCAACTCATGCAGCTGACTTCCGCCGAGACCGTCCTGGAGGCCACCGACCTGTCGGTCGAGCTCGGTGGCCTGCCGGTCCTGCGCGGAATCAGCCTCAGCGTCGGGGTCGGCGAGACGGTCGCCCTGCTCGGTGGCAACGGTTCGGGCAAGTCCACGCTCGTCCGCACGGTGGTCGGGCTGCTGCCGTACCAGCACGGCACGATCGCCCTGTTCGGCCGGCCGCAGCGGCTGTTCCGGTCCTGGCGACGGATCGGCTACGTGCCGCAGCGGACTCCGGTCGGCACCAGCGCGGCCACGGTCCGCGAGGTCGTCGGCGCCGGGCTGCTGGCCCAGCGGCCCCCGTTCCTGCCGGCCGGGAAGGCCCACCGGCGCGCGGTCACCGAGGCCCTGGAGGTGGTCGGGATGGCCGGCCGGGCCGGCGACCGGGTCTCCTGGCTCTCCGGCGGCCAGCAGCAGCGGGTCCTGATCGCCCGCGCCCTGGTCGGCAAGCCGCAGTTGTTGATCTTGGACGAGCCGACCGCCGGCGTGGACCTGGAGCACCAGCAGGTGCTGGCCGGGGTGCTGGACCGGCTCACCGACAACGGCACCGCGATGCTCGTGGTGCTGCACGAGATCGGTCCGCTCGCCGAGCAGATCGACCGGGCCGTGGTCCTGCGGGAGGGACGCGTCGCGTACCAGGGCAGCCTGGCCGGGATCCCCGGCCTGCACGCCGGCGGCCACGAGTGCGAGGAGCCCGCCGCACCGGATCCGATCGGCGGCGCGATCCTGCAGCAGACCGACCTGGTCCGGCCGAACGGCAGTCAGGGGAACGGCCGGCCATGATCGAGATCTTGCAATATCCCTTCATGCAAAGGGCTTTGCTCGCCGCGTTGCTGACCGGGCTGATGGCGCCCGCGATCGGGAGTTACGTGGTGCAGCGGCGGCTCAGCCTGCTCGGCGACGGCCTCGGCCATGTCGCGATCGCCGGGGTCGGGCTGGCCCTGCTCACCGGCCAGCAGCCGATCCCGGTCGCCGTCGTGGTCTGCGTGATCGGCGGGGTGATCGTCGAGCTGCTCCGGCAACAGGGCAAGGCCACCGGCGACGTCGGCCTGGCGATCTTGTTCTACGGCGGGTTGGCCGCCGGGGTGCTGATGTCGGGGATCGCGGGCGCCGGGGCCGGGGCGCTGTCGCAGTATCTGTTCGGCTCGCTGACCAGCGTGACCGACGGCGATCTGATCATGGTCGCCGTGCTCACCGTGGTGGTGCTGGTGCCGACGATCGGCCTGGCGCCGCAACTGTTCGCGGTCACCTCCGACGAGGACTTCGCCCGGGTGCAGGGGCTCAAGGTCCGGCTCTACAACCTGATCATCGTCGTCGTCGCCGCGATCACCGTGACACTGGCGATGCGGACCGTCGGGCTGCTGCTGGTGAGCGCCCTGATGGTGATCCCGGTGGCCGCCGCCCAGAACCTCACCCGCGGCTTCAGGGCCGGCCTGGTCGGCGCGATCGTGATCGGCGTCGTCGTCGCCGTCGGCGGCGCGACCGCCTCGTTCTACGCCGACTCCCCGCCCGGGGCGATGATCGTCGTCCTCGCGATCGCCGTCTTCGCGCTCAGTTGGCCTTTCTCGATTCTTGCGACCCGCCGTCGTAAAGTGCTCCCCGTGCTACCGGAACTGAGCGAGGACCTCGACCAGCCGACGCCGCACGAACCGGCGCCGGACCATCCGCACGAGCACAACGAGGTCTGTGGCCACCAACCGGTACGCCACGGAGACCACATCGACTACGTCCACGACGGACACCGACACGCCCCGCACGCGGGCCACTACGACGAGCACTGAGCTGGACGACATGCCCGAGAGCCACGCGACCGCATCGCCGCAGCGCCGGACCCGGCAGCGGGCCGCCGTCCACGCGATCATGTCCGACCTGGACGAGTTCCGTACCGCACAGCAGATCCATGACGTGCTGCGCGGCAACGGAGACCGGATCGGGCTGACCACGGTCTATCGCACGCTGCAGTCGATGGCCGACGCCGGCGAGGTCGACGCGCTGCGGACCGGTGACGGCGAGATGGCGTACCGCCGCTGCTCGACCGGGCACCACCATCACCTGGTCTGCCGGGTCTGCGGCCGCACGGTCGAGGTGACCGGACCGGCAGTCGAGCGGTGGGCCACCCGGGTGGCCGAGGAGAACGGCTTCCGCGAGGTCAGCCACGATCTGGAGATCTTCGGCACCTGCGCCGAGCACTGAGCCCTTGAGACACCTCTTGCGGACGTCCCCAATCGTGCGTCAAGGTCGTCCGTAACGTACCGATCTGCGCGCAACGATGCTCTCGCGGGTCGATCAGACGGTGCGGCCGGCTCATGCTTCGGGAGATCCTGCCATGTCTTCAGCATTCCCACTGCGACGCCGTCGGATCCTGCAGCTCGGCGCCGCGTCCCTGGCGACCGCAGCGGTCGGAAGTTCGACGACCTGGCCTGCCCGGGCCGCGACGCCGACCGTGTACGACGAGGCCTCGCTGTCCTGCGAACTGTCCGGCTTCGGCGTCCACGGCAGCACCGGCTACCTGACCAGCCGCGGTCTCTCGCCGGTCCGCCATCTCCGGTACGACTTCGCCAACCGGCAGGTCACGAACCTCTCCTACCTGCCGGTGACCGGCGCCAACGGCAAGCAGAACGACGGCGCCTACTGCCTGCACCCCTCGCCGGACGGCTCGGTCGTGTATTCGGCGCCCTGGTCCGGCAGCGACCTGTACCGCTGGAGCACCAGCACGCAGGCGTTCACCCGGGTGGCCACCAGTCTCGGCAACCTCCCGTACGCCATGGATGTGGCGCCCGACGGCAAGGTCTACGTCGGGCTCTACGACCCGGCCGCCGGAGCGATCGTCCGCGCGTACGATCCCGGCACCGGCACCGTGACCTCGCTCGGGCAGGCTGTTCCGGCCGCCACTTCGCTCTACGCCCGCTGGCTCTCAGTCGACGCCGACCACGTCTACGTCGCCACGACCCGGGACGGCGTCCTGGTCCGCCGGCCCCGCAACAGCGGCGCCTGGACCGAGCTGCACCGGATCCCGAAGCCGGACGGAGTGACCGTCACCGGCTACAACGGCATCGCACTGAGCGCCTCGAAGGTGTACGCCCTCAGTGGTCGCACCGTGCTCCGGATGAACCTCAACGGCACCGGGCTGGAGACCCTCACCGCTCCGGCGTCGCTGGACCGGCTCGTGCACGACCCGGCCACCGGAGCGCTCTACGTCGCCGATGTCGACCGTGCGATCCACCGGCTCTCGGACGGTTCGAGCACCTTCGTCAAGCTGGCCCAGTCGACGTCCACGCTGCGCCACGCCGGCATCGGACTGGCCGACCCCGGGCTGCTCGTCGGTTGCACCGAGGACGGCATCGTCTGGGACCTCGCCCTGGCCACCGGCGCCTATCAGGAACGGAATCTGGCCGAACTCGCGCCACAGGCGGCCGGTGGCGAACTCGTCCACTCGCTCTGTGCCTCGACGAGTGCGAGCGTGGCCTGGGTCGGCGGGCGCAACGCGGTCACGATGCACAACGTCTCGACCGGCGCCTCCATACGGTATCCGGTCCGGGGTGAGGCCAAGGCGGTCGGCGTCTGCGGGAACGACCTCGTCGCCGCCATCTACCCCTCCACCGAGCTGCACGCGATCGACCGCACGACCGGGGCCCAGCGGACCCTGGCCCGGATCCAGAACGACCAGTACCGGCCAATGGATCTCGAGGTCGACGACGCCACCGGCCGCGTCTTCATCGCCACGAAACCCAACAAGGGCGTCGCCGACGGGGCCCTGGCGGTGATCAAGCCGGCGGTCGCGAACAGCCTCCAGGTGCTGAAGGGCCTGCTGCCCGGACAGGCCGTGGTCTCGGTCGACCTCGACGCCGGCAAGATCTTTCTCGCCGGTGACCGCTCGGCCGGTGACGAGGCGGTGCCGCCGGGCGCGGCCGGCGCCCAGATCACGGTCCTCAACCTCGCCACGCTGGCGGTCGAGAGGACCTTCACCCCGCTCGGCGAGGGCACCGCCCTGATGAGCATCGCTCACCTCGACGGCCTCGTTTACGGCGTATACAAGGTGCCGTCCGGCTACTGGTTCGCCTGGGACCTCGCGCAGGGCAAGCGGGTGGCCGGCTCCTCCAAGGACGCCAACGGGAACTGGGTCCGGATGCTGCCCGGCTACGGCGAGGTGGTCCGGCACGGCGGCCACGTCTTCGCCGCCGTGATCGCCGAGTCGGCCGCCGACGTCCACCTGTACCGACTCGGCCCCGGACTCACGAACGCCGTCCTGCGCAACCAGGACCTCGGCCGGTCCTGGTACACCTTCCCACAGCTCGGCTTCATCGGCTCGTCCATGACCGCCTGGACGCTCTCGAACCGGAAGCTCGCGAAGGTCGACCTGACCGTGTGACTGGTCGATGAGATCAGGGCGGGCCGACCTGGCATGATGACCGGATGACCGCGGCCGAGCAGGCGAGTGAGGCGGAAACGCCTGCGCCGCCACGGTTCTCCTGGGGTCTGATCCCCGCCGCGGGCGTGTCCGCTTCCGCGGTGCTGCTGTTCGGCGTGCAGCATCAACTCTCCGGCTATCTCACCCTGGCGATCAGCATCGTGGTCGCGATGCTGCTGGATCGCGACCTCGGCAAGAGCCTGCTGCTGATCGGGATCGGATTGGCTCCGATCGGCCTGATCTCGCTCGAGGCCGACATCAGTTGGTTCAACTTCCTCCGGATGGGCGGCGTACTCGCGTTCGCCGCGAGCGCGCCGTACTTGATCGACCGGTTCATCCTGAAACGTCACGTGATCCGGTTCCCGGTCAACACCGGTCGGCGTTGGACCAGACTGGAGCGCTGGTACCTGGTCGTCGTCGTCGCACTGGCCTGGCTGATCCTGCCCTTCTACTTCATCAGGTCCGGCACCTACCTGAACTGGCCTGCGGTCCACGAGACGAGCGAACTGATCAGGCTCGGCGTCGCCGTGAACGCCGTCGGACTGTGGGACGAGTTGTTCTTCATCTGCACCGCGTTCGCTCTGTTCCGGCGCCACTTCCCGATGTGGCAGGCCAACATTCTTCAGTCCATCATCTTCGTGTCGTTCCTGTGGGAACTGGGCTATCAGAGCTGGGGTCCGCTGCTCACCATCCCGTTCACCCTGGTCCAGGGCTACATCTTCAAGCGGACCCGATCACTCCCCTACGTCGTCTGTACGCACCTGATCTTCGACTGTGTGCTGTGGTTCGTCCTGGTCCACGCCCACAACCCCGGCTGGCTGCCGATCTTCATCTACTGACCGTCAGCAGATCGCCTTCGTCCATGTTCGCGCTCCTGTCGCCCCATCCATGTCGCGATTTCTCTTCGCACCAATCGGTAAGCGCTTGATCCCGCCCGAATCGTCCCAAGCCAAGAGAAATCGTGACATCTCCCGCTCGGACGCTGACCGCACCTGCCCACCCGCCCCACGAGTTCGGTCTCACCCGCCGACCCGACGCCACTGCCGCCCGCCCAACCGCGGCTGATCACCGAACGGACCTACATGGCCGAAGCCGCCCGCACCGCGATCCCGAACCGGCCCTCCCTCCCCTGCACCGACCGGGCAGTTCCGCAGCGACACGCCCCTTCGACAGGCTCAGGACTGGCTACGCCTGCTTTTGTGACCGGTCGGCGGGTTTTCTGGGGGTCAGGCCTTGCCGTAGCGGCGCTCGCGGTCGGCGTAGAGCTCGATCGCTCGCCAGAGGTCCCGGCGGTCGAAGTCGGGCCAGAGGCGGTCCAGGAAGACCATCTCGGCGTACGCGGACTGCCAGACCAGGAAGTTCGAGGTCCTTTGCTCGCCGGAGGACCGGACGAAAAGGTCGACGTCGGGGATGTCCGGTTCGTCCAGGAAGCGACGGAACCGGTCCTCGGTGAGCCGGGACGGGTCGAGCCGGCCGGCCGCGGCCTCCTCGGCGATCCGGCGGGCGGCGTCGACGATCTCGGCCCGGCCGCCGTAGTTGACGCAGAACTGCAGGGTGATCACGTCGTTGTCTTTCGTACGGGCCTCCGCCGCCTCCAGCTCGGAGATCACGCTGCGCCACAGCCGGGGCCGCCGACCGGCCCAGCGGATCCGTACCCCCATCGCGTCGAGCTCGTCCCGCCGGCGCCGGATCACGTCGCGGTTGAAGCCCATCAGCCAGCGCACCTCGTCCGGCGACCGGCGCCAGTTCTCGGTCGAGAACGCGTACGCCGACAGGTACTTCACGCCGACCTCGATGGCCCCCTCGATCACGTCGAACAGGGACGACTCCCCCGCCGAATGCCCGTCGGTACGGGGCAGCCCGCGCGCCTTGGCCCAGCGGCCGTTGCCGTCCATCACGATCGCCACGTGCCGCGGCAGCTTGGCCGCTGGAATCCGCGGCGGCCGGGCACCGCTCGGGTGAGGAGTGGGCGGCGTGCGCTGCCCGGAACGTCTTGGCACGTAGGGGACAATAGCCGGGTGCCGACCTACTCCGATGAGGCCGTCGTCCTCCGGACCCACAAGCTGGGCGAGGCCGATCGGATCATCACCGTCCTCAGCCGTCGGCACGGCAAGCTGCGCGCGGTCGCGAAGGGGATCCGGCGCACCTCCTCCAAGTTCGGGGCCCGGCTGGAGCCGTTCTCCCGGGTCGATCTCCAGTTCGCGGTGGGCCGGTCGCTGGACGTGATCACCCAGGCGGTCACGCTGGAGCCGAACAGCGACGAACTCGGCCAGGACTACCGCAAATACACGGCCGGCCACGCGATGGTCGAGACCGCCGACCGGCTGGTCGCCGAGGAGCGGGAACCGGCGGTGCAGCACTACCTGCTGCTGGCCGGGGCGCTGCGGGTGCTGCAGTCGGGCACCCGGGACGGGCCGCGGACGCCGTCGATGATCTTGGACTCCTACCTGCTCCGCGCGGTCGCCATCGCCGGTTACGCACCGTCGTTCGTCGACTGTGCCCGTTGCGGGCTGGCCGGTCCGCACGGGGCCTTCTCCCCCACCTCCGGCGGGGTGGTCTGCGAGCCGTGCCGGCCGCCCGGGTCGAGCCGGCCGGCTCCGGACACGCTGGCGCTGCTCAGCGCCCTGCTGGAAGGCCGCTGGGAGGCGACCCGCAACCAGCCCGAGGCGGTCGTCGCCGAGGCCAGTTCGATCACCGGCGGCTACGTCGCCTGGCACCTGGATCGCAACCTCCGTTCACTGGCGCATGTCGAGCGTTGACCCCGACTGGGGGCCGCCCGATCCGTGGGGCCGCTTCAACGAGACTCCGGTGCGCCACCGTCCGTACCGCGCCGCGTACGTCTTCGCCGTGATCATGGCCGTGATCGCGTTCCTGGCGGTCGCCGTGCCGGTCGGGATCCCGTTCCTGGTCTCCCGCTGGACCGAGCAGCCGCCGGTTGTGGCGCCCGATCCGGCCGGCGGCCGGCCGGGAGTCGGCGACCCGTACTTCCCGGACTACGGCAGCAGCGGCTACGACGCGATCAAGTACACGATCTCGGTCGACTGGGACCCGGCCGCGAAGCGGCTGAGCGGCCGGACCGTGATCACCGCTCGGGCCGACCAGACGCTGCCGTCCTTCTATGTCGATCTTGCCCTGCCGGTCGAGTCGGTCCTCGTGGACGGCGCACCGGCGCGGCACGCCAAGGCCGGCTTCCAGGATGTCAAGATCACGCCGAGGGAACCGGTGCCGGCCGGCCGCGACTTCAAGATCACGATCGAGTACGCCGGCGAGCCGGGAGCCGTGCAGCGCAACGAAACCCGGGCCTGGTATGCGACCGGCCAGGAGTGGACGGCGGCCGGCGAGCCGGAGAGCGCGGCCTGGTGGTATCCGTCGAATGATCATCCGTCGGACGTCGCGCTGATGGACGTCAGCGTCCGGGTGCCGGCCGGCTTCGAGGTGATCAGCGTCGGGCGACTGGAGTCCCGGGACACCGCCGAGGAGGCCGACCACGACACCTGGCGCTGGATCGCCCGGCAGCCGATGGCCACCTATCTCAATTTCATCTCGATCGGGCAGTACCAGATCAAGGAAGGCGTCGCAGCCGGGCGGCCGTACCTCTACGCCGTCTCGGAGCAGCTGACGGAGCCGGAGCGCAAGATCGCGTTCGCCCAATTGGAGAAGTCGGAGTCCATGATCACGATCATGGAGGAGGCGTTCGGGCCGTACCCGTTCAGCGAGTTCGGCGGCGTCGTCCCGGTGCATGACTTCTGGTTCGGCGGGCTGGAGACACAGACCCGGCCGATCTACCAGCGGCAGGCGATCCTGGACGACGACTTCGCGCCGGAGTTGATCATGCACGAGTTGGCCCACATGTGGTACGGCAACCACGTCACGCTGGCCCAGTGGGACGACATCTTCATCAACGAGTCGTACGCGACCTGGGCACAATGGCTGTACCGGGAGCGAACCGGCCGACAGCCGGCGGCCGAGGCGTTCGCGGACATGTACGGAAGGGTCAAGGACCGGCCCGACTTCTGGCGGGTGACCATGATCGATCCGGGCCCCGGTCAGCTGTTCAGCACCGTGTACGCCCGCGGCCCGATGACCCTGCAGGCCCTGCGAACCGTGATCGGCGACGAGGCGTTCTTCGCCCTGGCCAGGGAGTGGGCCGCCGATCCGGGCCCGCGCAGCGTCGAGCAGTGGATGGCGGCCGCCCAGGCCAAGACGTCGACGGACCTCGGGCCGTTCTTCGACGCCTGGCTGAGGTCGACGTCGGCACCGGATCCCACCGCAGCGAATGGCTTCGGCTGACGGTATGGTGCGGAGTCTGCGACTCAGTTCGGGAACGACCCCGGACCGGATCGGACACGACGTCGTACTCGGGGGCATCGAGTAGGAGGAACGGGTGCGGAAGCGCCGGCCATCGTCGCCGAATTCGCCCAGGTCTGGGCGCGTCCTCGGCGTCGCCGGCATCGCGATGATCGCGATCGCCGTCTTTGGCGTGGTCTTCGTCATGGCGAACCGGCCCAGCCCGGTGACCACGGCGGCCGAGCCGGCCAGCGCCGCGCCGGCGACCTCGTTGGCCGAGTTGCCCGCGAGCAAGGCGCCGACCCCGATGGTGAACGAGCACTCGCGCGCCCCCGACGACGGGCCGGACGACGAACCGGAGGCCGGGAACGAGCCGCCGTCGCGCGCGCCCTCTCCGTCGCCCACGCCGACCGAGGTCTCGACCCAGCCGCGGGCGCCGTCGCAGGGTACGCCACCGCGGCCGGAACAAAAGCAGCCACCGATCACCGAGAGCAACCTGCCCGCGGCGGCGGACCTCGCCTGGCGCGCGGCGGGCGAGTGGCAGGAGGAGCCCGCAAGCGACGCCACCGGCGACCGTCCGCCGTCGGTCTGCGTGCCGTCGATGACCGTTCTGGCCAACCCGGACACCCTGCTCCGGCGCGACTACCTCCTGCCCGGCGTCGGCCGCAGCACGGCGATCACGGTCGACTACGCCACCGAGGCCGAGGCCGAGGCCGCGTACACCGAACTGGGCCGCAGTGTCCGCGAGTGCCCGGCCCTGCTACGCCAGCAGGGCTACGTCCAGCCGAGCCCGGTCGCCGTCCAGCCGGTGCCGCTGCCGGAAGGCATCGTCTCGGAGCACCTGCGCCTGGAGTACCAGTTCCGGAAGGCGAAGCCGACCACCGAGAGCATCGGCCTGCTCCGCGCCGGCAACCGGCTGCTGATGATCTCCATGGTGACCCCGGCCGCCGACACCAGCTGGGCCAAGGATCCGTCCGGCGAGCCGCAGGACCACCCGATGCTGCGCACCCTGCCCGCCGCGGCCGCCCGCCTCATCGGCTAGGACCGGCCCCGGCCCATCCGATGCTGGAAATCCCGCACCGACTTCGGCTGAAGGCCTCGCCGAAACGCTGAGCGGCGGCCATGGTTTGCGACTGTCAGGCCTCTGTCGACTGCTGAGCCACGAGCCTCCTCGTGCGGGCGGAGGTAGACCCTACGGAGGTTACGTTGGGCGGAAGCTCGGGCGACCAGTTCGGGCGGGCACTGAACGAGTGGTCCCGGGTGCCGGCGGAGAGCCGGCGTACATGGAGGAGTTGCGGATGAGTCGAGTGCTCTCGACCGAGGAAGCCAAGTCGGCGATCCGGCAGATTCAGGCGATTGTGACCGGTGGTCTGACGGATCAGATCTCACAGCTGGACACGCAGGGGCAGAAGTTGTCGCAGCCGGACAACTGGGATGGTCCGCTGGCGGCGACGTTCCGGAGTTCGACGTGGCCGGAGACGAAGGCCGCGTTGGACAAGGCGAAGCAGGAGTTGGACGACCTGCGGGGGCAGCTGGAGAAGATCTCGACGAACATCTTCAGCGCGGGCGGCGGTAGCTGACTGCGGTTGTCCCATGGTCGTTATGAGTTCGGCCGTCGCGATCGATTTCTGGTCGCGGCGGCCGTTCGCTCGGGTGCGGAAAGTTTGCGGGTGCGGGTTCACGGGGCTGCGGTGCGCGGTCAGGCGCGGATTAAGGGGTTGAGGTTGCTGTGGTGGACATCGACAAGCTGAAGGGCATGCCGGATGTCACGTACGACTTCGGGGTGTCGGGTGAGGTGAAGTCGGCGTTCCGGGCGGTGGCGAACACGTTGTCGGGTCAGCGAGGTGATCGGTCGACGTGGCGGGAGACGGGGCTGGAACAGTTCGACGGCAGGTTCTCGGAGATCTTCAAGACCAACGGCACCACCCAGCTGGGCGACCTCGACGAGGTGGTGACCGCGCTGCGGGCCGTCGCGACCAAGCTCGAGGACGTGGAGGAGGCGGCCAGGGAGGAGAACCAGCGCCGCAAGACCGCCCGGGAATGGGCCCAGCGGCAGGCCGACCGGTCCGGGTTCGAGAAGGGCTGGGACGAGTTCTGGGGGACGGGCGAGGATCCGCCGGACGTGAACATCAAGGAGACCGGCCCGGCGCAGCGGGTGAGTGCCCCGGCGTCGCGGCCGCGGGAGACCCCGGCGCCGGGCAGCGGCGGTGACGGTGGCGGTGGTACGTCGTCGGCGAAGCCGTCCAACCTGCGCTCGTTCGCCACCAGTACGGAGGGTGGGGACGGCGCGTTCGACGGGAAGCCGGCCAGTCTTGAGGGCAAGTGCACCGACTTCGCCACGTCCTGTTCCTGGGCGACGCTGGACGCGTCGGGCCCGATCCAGGGGCTGCGGGACTGGCTCCGCCTGAACGGCGAGGACTCGAAGTGGGCCACCACCGTGGCCGATGCGTTCGCCCGCGCCGGCGGCGAGGGCAACGTCTCCACCCTGTCCAACTCCACCATCGAGGCCGCACTCCGTGCCGCGAACGTGGCGGTGAACCGGCAGGACATCGTGGTCGACCCGCCGACCGCGTACGGTTCCCCGCCCACCACCGGCTACTCGGACGACCCGGTGAACACGGCGACCGGCAACTTCATCGAGAACGAGAATGATCTTGCCTTTCCGGGCGCCTCGGCCGAGCTCGGCCTGACCCGGACCTACAACTCGCTGAACCGGAAGCTCGGCGCCTTCGGGCCGGGCTGGTCGTCCTGGACCGAAGCGGGCCTGACCCTGACCGACGAGGCGGCACGGCTCCGGCTCGCGGACGGACGGGAGGTCGTCTTCCCCCGCCTCGGCCAGGATTGGGATCGGGCGAACGGCGAGAACCTGTGGCTGGCCCGCGACGCCACCGGCTACACGGTCACGAACTCGGCCGGGCTGCGCTGGGACCTCGGCGCCGACGGCCGCCTCCTGGCCACGAGCACCGGACCGGGCACCAAGATCAATTTCGGGTACGACAGCGACGCCCGCCTGATCTCGATGGCGCACGAGTTCGGCCGTACGCTCGCCCTCGTCTGGGACGACGACCTCGGCCGCGTGGTGTCCGCCGTCGCGTCCGACGGCCGTACCGCGACCTTCCGGTACGACGAGCGTGGTCGCCTGGTCGCGGCGGAGACGCCGGCCGGCACCCGCACCTACCGGTGGAACGACGCCGACCTGATCGATGCCGTGATCGACCCCGACGGCGTGGTGGAGGCCGAGAACACCTACGACGCGCTGGGCCGGGTCACCACCCAGCGCTCACCGTTCGGCCGGACCACACGCTTCGTCTACCTGCCCGGCGGCGTCACCGAGGTGTCGGATGCCGACGGCACCAGGGCGAACACCTGGATTGCCGACGGCAAGGGCCGGCTGATCGGCGTGATCGACGCCGATGATCATCGCCAGTCCACCAGCTACGACCGGTACGGCAACCCGGTCATGATCACCGACCGGCAGGGAGCCACGGTGATCAACGGCTACGACGACCGGGGCCGGCTGATCCACCGGGAAACGCCCACCGGCGCCAAGATCGACTGGGAGCACGATGATCATGACCGCCCGGTCACGATCACCCTCCACAACGGTGACACGACCGCGATCACGCGCTACACCTACGAGGGCGACGAGCGGAACCCGGCCGAGGTGATCGACGCCGAGGGCGGCCTGACCCGGATGCGCTGGGACCGCGGCCTGCTCAAGGAGATCATCGACCCCGAAGGCGTACGCCTCCGCTTCGATCATGATCACCACGGTGAGCTGATCGCCGCCACCGACGCCGACGGCAACACGGCCCGCCTGGAACGCGATGATCTTGGTCGGGTGATCGCCGCGATCACCCCACTCGGCCACAAGACCAGCTACCGCTATCACGCCAACGGCCCGCTGGAATCCCGCCGCGACCCCGACGGCGCGATCTGGCGCTACGAGCACACCACCGGCGGCCGCCTGTCGGCGGTGATCGACCCCACCGGCGGTCGCAGCGCCATCGAGCACGGTGATCACGGCGTGGAGTCCCGCACGATCGACGCGGTGGGCCGGGCCTACACCACGGAGTACGACGAGCTCGGCAACGTCAGCCGCGTCGTCCTGCCCGACGGCGCCGAATGGAGCTTCGCGCACGACGCGCTGTCCCGCCTGGTCGAGACGACCGACGCCGCCGGCGGCCGCTGGCGGGCCGGCTACGACGCCAACGGACACCTGACCGAGACCATCGACCCGACCGGCGTGCGTCAGGCGGTGCAGCGCGACCAGGCGGGCCGCAGCGTGCTCACCGCCGACCGGTTGACCGAGGTCCGCGCCGATTACGACGTGCTGGGCCGCACCGTGTCCGAGACGGGCCCCGACGGAACGACCCAGCGCTACCGGTACGACCGGTGCGGCCGGCTGGTCGACTACACCGACGCCACCGGCGCGGTGACGCGGATCCGGCGGGACCGGGCGGGCCGTCCCGTCGCGGTCACGCACCCGATGGGCTCCACCTTCCACTACGAGTACGACGCCTGCGGCCGCCGCGTCGCGACCGTCGACACCGACGGCTCCCGCTACGCGTTCAGCTACGACGCCGACGGGCGCCTGGTCCGGGAGGACTGGCCCACCGGCGAACAGGCCTGGATCAGCTACGACCCGGCCGGGCGGCCGATCCGGCGGTTCGAGCCCGGTGCCGGTGTCAGTACGTTCGCCTACGACGCCCTCGGCCGCGTGGTCCGGACCACCGACGGCTGGCACGGCACGCGCCATTACCGCTACGACGCCGCCGGGCAGTTGAGCTCGGTGCAGAACGCGGCCGGCGGGGTGACCCGGTTCGAGTACGACGACAACGGCCGCTGCGTCGCGACGATCGACCCGCTCGGCGGCCGTACCGAACGATCCTTCGACGCGGTCGGCCGGATCGTGGCCGAGACCGATCCGCTCGGGCGGGTCGCTCGGTACGAGTACGACCTCGCCGGCCGCCAGACGAAGCGCGTCGACCCGTCCGGGGCGACCCTGTCCTGGCGGTTCGACGACACCGGGCGTCAGGTCGAGTCCTTCGCCGACGGCGTCCGGTTGTCCCGGGTCGAGCGTGACTTCGCCGCCCGGACGTTGCGGCTGTTCGAGCCGGGCCGGGACGGCGGTGAGGTCGTCAACGAACTGACCTACGACCCGGAGGGCCGGCTGGTGCGCCGGCTGCGGGGCGGGGTCGGAATGGCGTGGTCGTACGACGGCGACGGTCGGCGGGTGTCGTTCACCGGTGTGCACGGTGATCAGACCCGGTACGAGTACGACCGGGCGGGCCGGGTGTCCGCCGTCGAAGCACCGGAACTCGGCCGGGCCGTGATCGATCGGGACGCGATCGGGCGGATCTGCTCGATGACCGCCCCCGGCCTGCACGCGGCTTGGACCTGGACCGGCGGCGCCGTGACCCGGCTCGAGGTGGCGCGCGAGGGCCGGACCCAGGTCACCGAGATCGAACGCGACGACGCCGGCCGCGTCACCGCCGAAACCACCGACGGAGTACGGATCTCCTACGGCTACGACCCGACCGGCCAGCTGGTCGAGGCCCGCCGCAGCGACGGCTCGGTCACCAGTTACGGCTACGACGCCGGCGGCCGGCTGATCCGCGAGACCACCGACGGCCACAGCATCCACTACCGCTACGACGCCGCCGGACAACTCCTCGAACGGCACGGCCCGGACGGCACGACCGGCTACACCTACGACGGCGCCGGCCGGCGGACCTCCGAGGCCGGCCCGGCGGGTGAACGGCGGTTCGGTTGGGACCCGCGCGGCTTCCTGGCCACGATCACCACGATCACCCATGCCGGTGACAAGATCACGGCGCGCACCCAGCAGCTCCAGGTCGACGCTCTCGGCGAGCTCGCCACGGTGGACGACCAGCCGGTCGCCTGGGACACCGCCAACCCGGTCCCGACCCTGGCCCGGCTCGGCGACCAGGACATCACCGGGTTCGGGCCGCTGACCGCGCTGCTGCCCGATCCGGCCGGGCGCGCGGACGGTCAGTGGATCACGCCGGACTGGCGGCCGCGGCCCACCGGCACCGACGATCCGTGGGGCATCGGCACGGGCACCGCGCCGGCCGGGCTTCCCTCGGGGGTGCAGGTCGGCGGGCAGGGCAACCTGCTGGTCGACGGGATGGAATGGATGCAGGCCCGGGTCTACGACCCGGGCACCCGCGGCTTCCTCTCCACCGACCCGCTGGACCCCATCCTGGGCACCGGCTGGGCCGGGAACCCGTACTCCTTCGCCGGCAACGACCCGCTCAACCAGTCCGACCCCTGGGGCCTCAAACCCGTTACCGACAAGGAACTCCAGGCCTACCGCGACTCCAACAACGGCGCCATCGCCGCAGCCTGGAACGCCACCACGAACTGGGTGGCGAACAACTGGGAATACATCGCCGCCGGCGCCATGATCGTCGCCGGCGTGGCCCTGATGGCGACCGGCGTCGGCGGCCCGATCGGCCTCGCCCTGGCCGGCGGCGCCCTGTCGATGGGCATGTCGGTCGCCCAGCAGAAGGCGACCAACGGCTCCGTCGACTGGGGTCAGGCCGGTCTCGAGGGTGTGATGGGCATGGTCCCGATCCCGGGTGCCGGGGCCGCCAGTGCGCTGCTGAAGTCCGGAGCGAAGGCGGTCGGCCGGACTGCGGTCGGCAACGGAGTCAAGACGTTCGGCCGGAATGCTCTCAGCAGTGCCAGGCAGTACGGCGACAACGCCCTGTCCAAGCTCACCGGGACAGCCAAGGGCGGCTGCTTCGTCGCCGGCACCCAGGTCCTGTTGGCCGACGGCGTGTCGAAGCCGATCGAGGAGATCACTGTCGGCGACCAGGTCGTTGCGGCAGACCCGGAGACCGGTGAGACCCACCTCAGGCCCGTCGTCGAAACCTTCCGCCACGAGGAGGTCGAGACCTTCCTGGTGGAGACCTCCGCGGGGTCGGTGACCTCGACGGCCGAGCATCCGTTCTACGTGCAGGGCCAGGGCTGGGTTCCGGTCCGCGAGCTCGTTCCCGGCAACGTCTTGATCGACTCGAACGGCGATCCGGTCGAGTTGATCGAGGTCGTCCGGACCGGCGAGACCGCGACCGTGCACAACTTCCACGTCGACGACCTGCACAACTATCATGTCCGGACCGGCACCCGATGGGTCCGGGTCCACAACGACTGCAAGCCGTTCGCGATGGGAATCGACGATCACTTGGACGACTTCGCCCGGCAACACGGTGCGACGACCTGGAAGCAGTTCGACGACAAGTTGAACTGGCAGCAAGGCGTGTACGCCAAGCTGAGCGACCCGGACCAGCGAGTGCTCTTCAATCTCGATGGCGTTGACGTCTGGCCCGGGGTCATGCGAGCCGCCTCCGGACGCGGCGGCCCGACCGATTGGGAACTCATGCAACTGAAGCAGGGCAACTTCCCCAACGTCGAGTTCTGGCAGAACGGCGTCCGAGTCGAAAGCCCGTTCTCATGATCGCGGCGTTCCCCACCCGGCGGTTCCAGTTCTGGGAATACCGGGTCGGCCACGGGTCGCTGCTGATTCGGAGTCCGCGGGGCCCGGAACAGGAGACCAACGTCGACGTGATCTTCGTCGGCGTCGAGTTCGTCTCACTCCCCCGTCGTCTGGAGGGATTGGAGTTGCGGCTGGGCACCGCCGAGGAGGCGCAGGCCCTGGCCGCCCTGTTCGGGACGACCGTGAAAGGAACGTTGTACGCGGTCTCCTCCGGCGCTTCGACCTACTACGTCGACGCCCTGCAGGCCACCACCGACGAGAACCGGGACGATCTCTTCAGCAGTCCGTTCGACCTTGATCGTTATGCGCCGGATCATCCTGCCGAGTGACGGTCGACACGACTGGTTGACGGAGTCGAAGGGTTACCTCGACGACGTCGACGTCGAACTCGACGACGGCAGCATCGTCAAGATCAACTTCTATGATCCGGTACGGCTGGCGCAGGACATCGAAGCCGAGCTCGGCCGCGGGGCGGTCGGGCTGGCCTGGAAGCGGTTGATCGTCGTCGATTCGGTGACGCCGGCGGCGATGCAGGCCGCCGTGCAGGCGATGTCGCCCGACTTCTTCGACTGATCGGGCCATGACGCGCGAGAGGGCGGGGCCGGTGTGCACCAGCCCCGCCCTCGCCACGTTCCCGTCAGCGGTTCGCGCGGTTGATCGCCGAGGTCACCGCGCGGAGGGAGGCGGTGACGATGTTGGCGTGGATGCCGACACCCCAGACCACCTTCGCGTCGTCGCCCTGGCCGACCTCGGCCTCGACGTAGGCCGCGGCCATCGCGTCGCCGCCGGAGGAGAGGGCGTGCTCGGCGTAGTCCAGCACCCGGACCTTGTAGCCGAGGGCGGACACCGCGTCGACGTAGGCCGAAACCGGGCCGTTGCCGTCGCCACCGACCTCCTTCACCTCGCCGCGGTCGATCACCCAGGCGGAGACGGTGTCGCCGGCCTCGCTGCTGGTCGCGCCGATCACATGATCAAGATGCAGCGGCGCCTCGGGGTCCAGATACTCGCTGGAGAAGATCTCCCACAGCACGTCGGGCGTCATCTCACCGCCGTCGGAGTCGGTCCGGGACTGCACCACCTGGGAGAACTCGATCTGCAGCCGGCGGGGCAGGTCGAGGGCGTGCTCGCTCTTCATGATGTACGCCACGCCGCCCTTGCCTGATTGGGAATTGACCCGGATCACGGCCTCGTACGTACGCCCGACGTCATGCGGGTCGATCGGCAGGTAGGGCGCCTCCCAGGCGATCTCGGAGACCTCGATCCCCTGCTCCTTCGCCTTCGACTCCAGATCCTCCAGGCCCTTCTTGATCGCGTCCTGGTGGGACCCGGAGAAGGCGGTGTACACCAGGTCGCCCGCGTACGGATGGCGCGGATGGACCGGCAGGTTGGTGCAGTACTCCACCGTGCGACGGATCTCGTCGATGTCGGAGAAGTCGATCTTGGGGTCGATGCCCTGCGAGAAGAGGTTCATGCCCAGCGTGACCAGGTCGACGTTGCCGGTCCGCTCGCCGTGACCGAACAGGCAGCCCTCGACCCGGTCCGCGCCGGCCATCAGGGCCAGCTCGGTCGCGCCGACGGCGGTGCCGCGGTCGTTGTGCGGGTGCAGGCTGATCGCCACGTGCTCGCGGTTGCGGACGTTGCGGCCGAACCACTCGATGAGGTCCGCGTACGTGTTGGGGGTGGACATCTCCACCGTCGCCGGCAGGTTCAGGATGATCTCCCGGCCCTCGCCCGGCTGCCAGACCTCCATCACCGCGTTGCACACCTCGACCGCGAACTCCGGTTCGGTGCCGGTGAAGATCTCCGGTGAGTACTGGTAGCCGAACTCGACGTCGCCCAGGTGCTGCTCGGCGTACTTCACGACGAGCTCGGTGCCGCGAGTGGCCAGCGCCAGGCACTCGGCCTTGTCGATCTTGAAGACGACCCGCCGGAACAGCGGCGCGGTCGCGTTGTAGAGATGGATCGTCGCGGCCTTGGCCCCGACCAGGGACTCGGCGGTCCGCTCGATCAGGTCTTCCCGGGCCTGGGTCAGCACCGAGATCGTGACGTCGGAGGGGACTCGCTCCTCGGTGATCAACTGCCGGACGAAGTCGAAGTCGGTCTGGCTCGCCGACGGGAAACCGACCTCGATCTCCTTGTAGCCCATCCGCACCAGCAGCTCGAACATCCGGAGCTTCCGGGCCGGGGTCATCGGGTCGATCAGAGCCTGATTGCCGTCCCGGAGATCGGTGGACAGCCAACGCGGCGCCTCGGTGATCCGCTGCTCCGGCCAGGTGCGGTCGGGCAGGGAGATCGGGGTGTACGCGCGGTAACGCTGGAACGGCATCGGGCTGGGTTGCTGCACCGGTACGGACTGCGGACGAGTCGCGCCGACCGGCGGGGTGTTGCTGATCATGAAAGGTTCCTCGCTGCTGGGAATGCTCCTGTTCGGCTGGACGCACGAACTCCGCAGCGAGGGTGCCAGCCCTTAGCGGGCCTCGCTGCGGCAGCGAAGGAGGAGCGACCAGAAGGCCATGGCGCCCACTGTAGCCACCTCCACCCGGATTTGGCCACCCGGCTCAGGGAGCTGGGGGCCGGATGTTCGCGCTCGCGTTCCGGTTGCGGCGGCGACGAGCCGCCAGCCAGCCGAGCAGCAGGCCGATGGCGAGCAGGCCGCCCAGAACAGCGATCACCACCAGGCCGCTGGCCGGGTTGCTGATCGTGAACGCGGTGATCCAGAAGATCACGGTCGCACCGATCAGGCAGCCGGCGCCGACCGACAGCGCCTTGTTGCCGGGCGGCGGCTGCGTCGTCAACTCCAGCCGTTGACTCAGGCGGACGGCACCGGACTCGTACACGTCGGCGAGGTCGGCCAGTTCGTTCAGGGTGCGGGTGGAATCCCAACCGGGCAAGGGACCCGGCATGGCGATCTCGAAGCCGTCGCCGGCGAACGTGATCATCGCCGCCTGCCCGTCCGGGTGGGCCAGCAGCCAGTCGATCACCGCCGGCGGCACGGCGCCGGCGACGGTCGCCGGATCCTTGGCCAGCACCCGGAACTGTTCGTCGAACCGGGCGTGCCCGGTCGGTGCCTCGGTCAGCCCGCCGAACAGGATCGTCGGCACTGCGACCGAACGGGAGATGATCTTGAGGGGCGTCGTCCGCGGGCCGAGGACCTGGATCGAGTGGTGCGAGGTCCGGCTGGTCGACCCGGAGGTCACGGTCTGGGTGGAGTACTCGATCAGGACCACCCGGCGGCCCCGGTACTCGGCGGCGAAGGCGTAGTCGAACGCCTTGCCGGTGCCGGTGTACGGAGCTCCGGTGAACGGATCGGCGACCCGCCCGAACGGCAGCCCGAGGTCCGCGGTGAACCAGCGTGCCCCGAGCCGGCGGCCCAGGTCGTCGGTCTCGGCGCGCAGCCGTCGCTTGCGGCGGTAGCTCGCTAAGGCGATCCCCGCGAAGCCGATGACGAAACCGCAGACGATGATCAATGCCGAGATGCCCTGATCCATGCCGGTCACCCTAGCGACCCACGCGATCCCAGGATCCGGACACTGATCTCAAGATATGGGAACTCGATTGCACCCGGCCGCGCCGTTCGGTTGCAATGGTCGGCGAGCAATACGTGTGACGAGTACCAGCGTTCAGCCCCGGCTTGCTGGTCGGCAACCCTCCTCCGCGGCGGGGTGCCCCGGGTGAACACACGGCCACCCCTGGCAAGCGCGGGCCGAAGCGGACAACGATCCAAGGCCCCACGAACGTGAGGAGCCCCGGCGATGTCCGTCGTCACCGAAGCCCGTACCGCCGACGACCCGCGGCCTCAGCCGGCCATTCCCGCCCTGCGTACGGTCAGCGGCGCCGGCCTCGCGGTCCCGCTGGTGAACGGCAGGACGACGCCGTACGTGAACCTCGACTACGCCGCCAGCGCGCCGGCCCTGACCGAGGTGCTGGACGAACTCGGGCGGGCGCTGCCCTACTACGCATCCGTGCACCGCGGCGCCGGCTACGCGTCGGCGGCCAGCACGACCGCGTACGAGCAGGCCCGCCGGACCGTCGCCACGGCGACCGGGGCCCGGGCCGACGACCACGTGATCTTCACCCGCAACACCACCGACGCCCTGAACCTGCTGGCCCGGGCGGTCCCGGCCGACCTCGACGTGGTCTGCCTCGACATCGAGCACCACGCGAACCTGCTGCCCTGGCAGCAGCGCGGCGCGACCGTGATCACCGCCCGGCCGACCATCGCCGAGACGCTCGAGCTGATCGCCACCGAGCTCGCCCGGCCGGAAGTCGGCCTGCTGGCGATCACCGGCGCCTCCAACGTGACCGGCGAGACGCTGCCGCTGGACCGGATCGCCGACCTGTGCCGGCGGACCGGGACCCGGCTCGCCGTCGACGGCGCCCAACTGGTCCCGCACCGTGACGTGGACCTGGCCGGCACCGGGATCGACTACCTGGCCTTCTCCGGCCACAAGACCTATGCCCCGTTCGGCGCCGGGGTCCTGATCGGCCGGCCCGACTGGCTGGACGCGGCGCCGCCCTACCTGGCCGGCGGCGGTGCGGTCCGCCGGGTCCGTACCGACGACGCGGAGTGGGCCACCGGCCCGGCCCGCCACGAGGGCGGCACCCCGAACGTGCTCGGCGCGGTCACCCTGGCCGCCGCCTGCCGCACCCTGTCCGGCCTCGGCCGGCTGCGCCGGGACCGGCATGAGCGGGCGCTGACCGAACGACTGCGGGCCGGCCTCTTGGACGTGCCGGGCGTCAGCCTGCTGAGGATCTTCGAGGACAGTACGGACACCGTCGGCATCGTCGCGTTCACCGTGGCGGGGTTCGATGCGGGGCTGGTCGCGGCCTATCTGTCGGCGGAGCACGGGATCGGCGTCCGGGACGGCAAGTTCTGCGCGCATCCGCTGCTGAACCGACTCGGCTGCGCCGACGGCGCAATCCGGGTCAGCGTCGGCCTCGGCTCCTCCTCGGCCGATATCGACGCGCTACTGGCCGGCCTGCGCCGGCTGGTCGAGGACGGGCCGGGGTGGAACTACGGCGACGTGGACGGGCGGATCCAACCGGTGCCCGACCCCCGCCCGGCGCCGGACTGGCTGCCCGAGCTGGAGACCGGCGGCGCCGGCTGCCGAGGCTGAGCCCCAACGCTCCCTGAGCTTGTCGAAGGGCAAGGCACGACCTGGCTTGGCCCTTCGACAGGCTCAGGGCACTGGAGGGCTCAGGGGTTGGCGTGCAGCGTGCGCGGCTTGCGGGCGGCCTCGCCGAGCTGCTGGATGCCGAGCACCAGGCCGCCGACGATGTCGCCGCCGGCGAACGAGGACTGCATGCTCGCCGCGGCCAGTCGGCATTCAAGATCATCAAGGGTCCGCCGCGCCTCGGCGCCGGTGACGATCTCGAGCGCCCGGAAGCCGGGGTCGCAGAGCACCAGGACCGAATGCTTCGGGTCGTCGAGGCCGGCGTGCAGGCGCTCGGCGTACTGCCGGGAATCCTCCTCGGCGACGCCGATGAAGACGGAGAAGGTCAGCCCGGAGACCGACTCGGCGTTGGCGACCGCCTGCTCGATCCGGTGCAGCTGCTGCGGGGTCAGATCGTTACCAGCGGGCACTTGCGCCTCCGGTCTCGGCCACCGGCGCGGCGGGCAGTTCACCGGCAGCGGCGCCCTGCTCCAGCTGGCCCAGTTCGGCACCACGGCCGAGCCAGACCGGCTCGGTGACCGCGAGCGACTGCCGCTGGTTGGCCCGGATCAGCGAGGGCGCCTTGCCCAGCGCGAAGATCGCCACGAACACCAGACCCGGGATGCCGATCAGCAGGCCGAGGGTCTGCAGGGCGGTCGGGTTCGCGACCTCGGGCCAGCCCGATAGCGTTTCGAGGGGCACTACCATGCTCAGCAGTTCACTCACGCCCCATACGGTAGTCGATCACGCCCCAGAAGGAGGCACCGTGTCCGACCGCGCAGCCGACGCGTCCGCGGCGGATTCCCGAGTCGTGATGGACGGCGAGCAGATCTCCCGGGCCTGTGCCCGGATGGCGCACCAACTGCTCGAGGGCAACCGCGGCGCGGGCGGTCTGGTGCTGCTCGGCATCCCGACCCGCGGCGTGCCGCTGGCCGAGCGGCTGGCCGAGGCGATCGCCGGCGTCGAGGGAGTCCGGGTCCCGGTCGGGGCGCTCGACATCACGCTCTACCGGGACGACCTGCGCCGCAACCCGACCCGGGCACCGGCCCAGACCAGGCTGCCGGTCGACCTGGACGACACGACGGTGGTGCTGGTCGACGACGTCCTCTATTCCGGACGTACGGTGCGCGCGGCGCTGGACGCCCTTGGTGATCTTGGTCGGCCCCGGGCGGTACGGCTCGCGGTGCTGGTCGACCGGGGCCACCGGCAACTGCCGATCCGGGCCGATCACGTCGGCAAGAACCTGCCGACCGCGGCCAGTGAACGGGTCCAGGTCCGGCTCGCCGAACTCGACGGCGTCAGCGAGGTCACGATCACCCGGGACTCGGGTGCGGAGGGGGAATCCGCCTGATGCGACATCTGTTGTCCGCAGCCGATCTCGATCATGACGAGATCGTCGAGATCCTCGATCTCGCCGAAGAGATGGCCCAGGTGCTGCACCGGCCGATCAAGAAACTGCCGGCCCTGCGCGGCCGGACGGTGGTCAATCTGTTCTTCGAGGACTCGACCCGGACCAGGTCGTCGTTCGAGATCGCCGGCAAGTGGCTGTCCGCCGACGTGATCAACATCAGCGCCAAGGGATCCTCTGTGTCCAAGGGAGAATCGCTGCGGGACACCGTGCTCACGGTCGCCGCGATGGGTGTCGACGCGCTGGTGATCAGGCACCAGGCCTCCGGCGCCCCGCTGCAGGCCTCGCAGTGGATCGACGCGCACGTGATCAACGCCGGCGACGGGATGCACGAACACCCGACCCAGGCCCTGTTGGACGCGTTCACCATCCGCCGGCACCTGCGCGCCGAGACGCCTGACGTGATCGACTTCGCCGGCCGCACCGTGGCGATCGTCGGCGACATCACCCACTCCCGGGTGGCCCGGAGCAACGTGGCCCTGCTCCGCACGCTCGGCGCGAACGTGATCATCGTGGCGCCGCCGACGCTGCTGCCGTCCGGCATCGACAGCTGGCCGGTGGAGGTCTCGACCGATCTCGATTCGGTGCTGGACCGGGCCGACGTGATCATGATGCTGCGGGTGCAGCGGGAACGGATGTCCGGCGGCTACTTCCCCACCCCGCGGGAATACACGGTGTCGTACGGGCTCACTCGGGACCGGCTGGCCAAGCTCCGGCCGGGCGCCGCGATCTGCCACCCGGGCCCGATGAACCGGGGCCTGGAGATCTCCGCCGACGCAGCCGACGCGGCGAACTCGTTGATCTTGGACCAGGTCGCCGCCGGCGTCGCGGTCCGGATGAGCGTGCTCTACGAGCTGCTCGGCGGCGCCGACGAAACCGTACCCACGAAGGAGCACGCGTGATGCCCCCGATCATGATCACCGGCGCCGACCTGGCCGGCGCCGGTCCGGGTGACTTGTTGATCATGGACGGGCAGTTCGCCGACCCGGCCCTGGCTCCTGCCGACGTGCAGCGGTTCGACGCTGCCGGGCTGGTCGCGCTGCCCGGGCTGGTCGACCTGCACACGCATCTGCGCGAGCCGGGCCGGGAGGACGCCGAGACCGTCGAGTCGGGTACGGCAGCGGCGGCCCGGGGCGGCTTCACGGCCGTGCTGGCGATGGCCAACACCGACCCGGTCACCGACACCGCCGAGGCCGCGGCCCACGTCGCGGCGCTCGGCCGGCGGGCCGGCCACACCCAGGTGATCCCGGTCGGCGCCGTCACCAAGGGGCTGGCCGGCACCGAACTCGCCGAGCTCGGCCTGATGGCCCGGTCGGCGGCCGGGGTCCGGGTCTTCTCCGACGACGGGCACTGTGTCGGCGACGCGCGGCTGATGCGCCGGGCCCTCGAATACGTACGGGCGTTCGGCGGCGTGATCGCCCAGCACGCCCAGGATCCGCGGCTGGCCGGCCCGGACGCCTGCTGCCATGAGGGTGAGATCTCCGGTCGGCTCGGGTTGGCCGGCTGGCCGCCGGCGGCGGAGTCGACGATCGTCGCGCGGGACGTCGAGTTGGCCGAGCTGACCCGGTCCCGGGTGCACGTCTGCCATGTGTCCACCGCCGAGACGGTCGAGGTGCTGCGCTGGGCGAAGCGGCGCGGCATCGCCGTCACCGCCGAGGTGACGCCGCACCATCTGCTGCTCACCACCGACCTCGTCACCGGCTACGACCCGACGTTCAAGGTCAATCCGCCGTTGCGACCGGCCGAGCACGTGACCGTGCTGCGGGAGGCCCTCGCCGACGGCACCATCGACGCCGTCGCCACCGACCACGCCCCGCACGCGCGGCACGACAAGGAACACGCGTTCCCGGACGCGGCGTTCGGCATGGTCGGGCTGGAGACCGCGCTCGGCGTGGTGCTGGAGACGATGCTGGACGCCCTCGGCTGGGCGGGAGTCGCCGACCGGCTGTCCGTGGCGCCGGCCCGGATCGCCGGCCTGAACGGGCAGGGCCGTGCCTTGACGCCGGGTGAGCCGGCCAACCTGGTGCTGGTGGACCCGTCGGCGCGGCGCGTGGTCGACGCCACCGACTCCGCCTCGCTGTCCCGGAACAATCCCTGGCACGGCCTGGACCTGCCGGACCCGGTCGTCGCGACGTACTGGAACGGGAACCAGACCTACCGCCGGTGACCGGCCTGTCCGATTTGTGAAAGACCCGGGCCGGGGCCCGGTCCTAGCGTCGAGGACATGAGTATCGACCTTGTCGCTGCGGAACGTTTCCTGCACACCCACGCGCGGCTGCTGGAACGGCAGCTCTTCGGCGCGCTCGTCCACGGCGCGCCGGACGAACCCGCCCGGGCCGCGCTGCGGGCCTTCCAGAACCCGGACGGCGGCTTCGGCCACGGCCTGGAACCCGATGTTCGCGGACCGGACAGCCAACCGTCCGCGGCCCGTACGGCCTTGACCGTCCTGGCCGATCTCGACGCCCTGGACGATCCGCTCACCGAACAGGTGGCCGACTGGCTGCTGACGGTCAGCGGTCCCGACGGCGGCGTGCCGACCGTGCTGCCCACCGCGACCGCCTACCCGCGCGCGCCGTGGATGCAGCCGCAGCCCGAGAGCGGCTTCCTGACCTACGCCCTGGCCGGGCTGCTCTGGCAGTCGGGGCTCGACCACCCGTGGCTGCGGTCGGCGACCGAGTGGTGCTGGGCCAGCCTGGCCGCGGACCCCGACCCGGCCGGCTACACCGTGAAGTTCGCGCTGGACTTCCTCGATTCCGTACCG
Organism: Microlunatus parietis; assembly: GCF_013407955.1. Taxonomy (GTDB): domain Bacteria; phylum Actinomycetota; class Actinomycetes; order Propionibacteriales; family Propionibacteriaceae; genus Microlunatus; species Microlunatus parietis. Next base: position 1,529,594 of record NZ_JACCBU010000001.1, read on the forward strand.
GATCCGCGGCGGGCCGCCGACGCCGTCGAACGGCTCCGGCCCGCCCTCGCCGCCGACGGCACCCTGCCCATTCCGGGCGGGACCGACGGCGAACGGGTCCCGCCGCTCGAGCTGTCGCCGCGGCCCGACTCGCCGAGCCGGGCGCTGTTCAGCGACGAGCAGCTGAGCGCCGACCTCGACCGGCTGGAACACGATCAGCACGAGGACGGCGGCTGGGACGTCGACTACCTGCACTGGAGCCCCGCGCAGGCGCTGGAATGGCGCGGCATCGCCACCGTGGCGGCTGTCGCGACGCTGGCCCGCAACGGCCGGCTCGAACTCCCCGGCCGGCTGCTCGGTGCGGCGGGCGCATCATGAGAATCGGGGTCGGGCTGCCGGCCGCCGTCCCGGGCGCCCCGTTCGAGCTGCTCGGCGACTGGGCGGCCGCCGCCGAGATGTACGGTTTCCGGCACGTCGCCGCTCTGGACCGGCTCGTGTACGACAGCCTGGACCCGATCGTCGCCCTGGCGACGGCGGCCGGCCGGACCAGCCGGGTCGAGTTGATCACCACGATCCTCGGCGTCCCGTACCGGCGGAACGCGGTGGTGCTCGCCAAGCAGCTCGCCTCGCTCGACCTGGTGGCCGCCGGCCGGTTCGTGGCCGGGCTGGCCCTGGGCGGCTGGCCGGAGGACTACGCGGCCTCGGACGTTGCGCTGCGCGGCCGGGGCGAACGCTTCGCCGTCATGCTGGACACCCTGCGCTGCGTCTGGGCCGGCAAACTCGCCGGGGCGGCCGGACCGATGACTCCACATCCAAGATCAGGACCGTCGATGCTGCTGGGCGCGCTGTCGCCGGCCGGTTTCGGCCGGGTGGCGACGTTCGCGGACGGCTGGATCGCGCCGTTCTTCGGGCTGCAGACGCTCCGCGACGGCATCGCCTCGGCCCGGGAGGCCTGGCAACGTGCCGGCCGCGAGGGCCGGCCGCGGGTGATCACCGAGCGGTACTTCTGTCTCGGTCCGGGAGCCGACGAGGTCGCCGGCGCCTATCTTGATCATTACTACGGAGCCGAGTACCGGTCCGAGGTGCTGGCCGAAACGCTGACCACCCCGGCCCGGCTGATCGAGGAGCTCGACCGCATCGAAGCCACCGGTTGCGACGATCTCCTGCTGTTCCCCTGCACCGCCGACCAAGATCAACTTCATCGCCTCGTCGATGCCCTGGCGGCATCGCGACACTTCATCGAACGGAGCCATTGACATGCCGCAGACCCATCACACCATCGATTACATCGAGATCCCGGCCCGCGACCTGGACGCCTCCCGGGCGTTCTATGCCGACGCCTTCGGTTGGACCTTCAACGACTACGGCCCGGCCTACGCGGGCATCCGCCGGCCCGGCAGCGAGGACGAGGAGGTCGGCGGGCTGGCCGCGACCGACGGCGACATCGTGACCGGCAGCCCGCTGGTGCTGCTCTACTCCGACGATCTTGATGCCACCCTGGACGCGATCAAGGCCGCCGGCGGCACCATCCTCCAGGAGCCGTACGGGTTCCCGGGCGGGCGCCGACTGCACTTCGCCGACCCCTCCGGCAACGAACTCGGAGTCTGGGCCACCGCCGATTGAGCACGTACGATCGGGTTGATACGCAGCTTCCCGACCGAGGGCGCCCGATGACCTCGACCCAGCACGGATCAGCCGAGCCGGGACCGTACCGCGAATATCCGGCGGTCCGCGGCCTGCAACACCTGGTCTCCTGCCTCTGGGAGAACGACGTCCAGGACCGGCAGCACACCGTGATCCCGGACGGCTGCGTCGACCTGATCTGGCTCGGCCACCACGGACTCGTCGTCGCCGGCGCGGACACCGGGCCGCGCTTGTCGGGGCCGATTCCGGGGCCGGTCTGCGGCATCCGGCTGCGGCCCGGCGCCGCCGGCACGGTCCTCGGCCTGCCGGCGGCCGAACTCCGGGACCAACTCGTCCCGGTCGAGCACGTCTGGCAGCGGTCCGGCCCTGAACTGGCCGCGACCATGGCCGAGGCCGATGCCGAACGCCGGCTCGCGATCCTGACCGAGGCGGTGCTGGTCCGGCGGGGCGCGCCCGATCCGGTCGTGGTCCAGGCCGCCACGAAGCTCGCCGAGCCCGGCGTCCGGGTGTCCGCGGCCGCGGCCGACCTCGGCCTCAGCGAACGGCAGCTGAACCGCCGCCTGCTGCACGCCGTCGGCTACGGCCCCAAGATGCTGGCCCGGGTGGCGCGGCTGCGCCGGCTGATCGCGGCGGACGAGCCGTCGTTGGCGCTGCGGGCCCTGGCCGCCGGGTACGCCAGCCAGGCGCACATGAACGAGGAGGTCCGCCGGCTGACCGGAGACTCGGCCGGCCGGTTCCTGAAGGACGCCGCCCTGACCGCCGCCTGACCCCGGCAGATCTGGGTCATCGCCTGGCTGCCCACCGCCGAGGGAGGAGGCCCGACCGGCGGGATCACGCGCGTCGCGGAGGATGTCGCGATTTCTCTTCACACCAACCAGGAAGCGCCTTGGCCACGCGGCAACGGTCCGTCAGCAGTGGAATCGCGACAGCGGTAGGGATCGCGCGAGTTCACCGAGGGCACGGCTGCTCGACCTCGGCACGTCCCGGACGTGTTGCTGGCGTCCGCGACGGCATCCTCCGGGTGTCGCGTCTGCCGCACCTGTGACCCCACCCCGCAGAGCCGGTCGCGGCTGGGGACGTGACGCGGCCCGACACACGGCAACTCCCCCGCACCGCAGCCGCGACCCCTGCACCCACCCGCGACCGTTGCACCGGTCGCGGACGCGAGGAACGGTCGCGGTTGGAGACGTGGCCGGGCCCGGCGGGGTCAACCGAGTCGCCGCGACCCGGCGGCACCGACCCGCACGCCGCTGCCGGGCGGGTGCGCGGGGTCCCGGAGGGGCGCGGCTAGGCTGGCTCGGTGCCCGATTGGTTCCCGACGAACGTCGCCGACGTGGTGGTCTTCGCGCCGCTGCGGATCGCGTTCCTGATCATCGTCGCGCTCGTCATACGTTATGTAGCGCACCGGTTGATCGACCGTTCGGTTCGCAAGTCGATCAATGCGACGCCGAAGCAGCGCAACCGGGCGATCGAGGCGCTGACGGTGCCGGCCCGGCTGCCGGCGGAGCGGCGGGCGCAACGGATCCAGGCGCTGGGGTCGCTGACCAAGAGCGTCACCACCGTCGTGATCTTGGTGATCACGGTGATCATGATCTTGACCGAGCTCGGCTTCAACGTGACGACGATCATCGCCGGCACGTCCTTGATCGGCGTCACGTTGGCCTTCGGCCTGCAGAACATCGTCAAGGACTTCCTGTCCGGCGTCTTCATGCTCATCGAAGATCAACTCGGCGTCGGCGACTTCGTCGATCTGGAGAAGGCTTCCGGCACGGTCGAGGAGATCGGGCTCCGGGTGACCCAGTTGCGCGACGACGACGGCACGGTCTGGTACGTCCGCAACGGCGAGGTGCTCCGCGTCGGCAACTACTCCCAGGGCGGGCCCGGCCGGCCGCCGGAGCCCGCCGAGGCGGAGGCCGATCAACCGGACGAGGCGACGTAGCGGTCCGCCGAAGCCGGTGGCTGCCAGAAGCCGATCAGGTCGCGATACAGGGGCGATCGCTGCAGCAGCGAGTCATGATCACCGAGTACGGTGCGTTCGCCGTCCAGGACCAGGATCCGCTTGGCCCGCAGCGCCGAGGTCATCCGGTGCGCGACGACGATCAGCGGCCCACGCGCCGCGAAGGCCTCCTCGGCGCGGCGTTCCGCCTCGGGATCGAGATGACAGGTCGCCTCGTCCAGGACGGCCAGCGGCGCCGGTGACAGGTAGGCCCGGACCAGGGCGATCAGCTGGCGTTCGCCGGCCGACAGGTCGCCCGGGCGCAGCTCGGCTGCGAGCCCGCCGAGCCGGTCGACCAGCTCCGTCGCGCCGAGCTCCGCCGCCGCGGCGGCAACCTGGGCCGGTGTCGCCTCCGGCCGCAGATAGGCCAGATTGTCGATCAGCCGGCCCGAGAACACGTACGCCTCCTGCGGGATCAGCACCCGGCAGCCGGCCAGCAGGGCGGGCGATACGGCGGCCGGCGGCACACCGCCCAGCATCACCCGGCCGTCCGTCGGCCGGAGCAGACCGCAGGCGAGCGCCGTGAGCGTCGACTTGCCGGCCCCGCTGGGTCCGACCACGGCGAGATGATCACCGGGTCCGACCGTCAGGTCCAGCCGGTCCAGGATCGGCTCGGCGTGCGGCCCGTACGCAAAGGTCACCCGGTCGAAGATCAACTCCGGATCACCGGGCACCTGTTCGGCGGGACGCGCCGGCGGCGGGCCGGCGTCGAGGATGCGGCCGAGCGTCACCACGTAGCGCAGCCCGCTGTCGCCCAGGGCGGACAGCATGGTGTTCAGGGCCGGCTGCAGCCCGAGCAGCACGTACGTCAGACCGCCGAGCAGAACGCCCGGCGTGAGGCCCCGCGAGACCAGCCAGGGCCCGGCTCCGAGCAAGATCAGCAACGGCAGCCAGCCGCCGACGGCGAAGCAGGCCATCCGCAGCGCGGCGATCCGGGCCTGCGCCCGCTCGGCCCGGGCGTGCGCCTCGGTCGGGGCACCGACCAGGTCGGCCGCGTAGTCCTCGGCGCCGGAGCCGGTCACGTCCCGGACCGCGGCGAAGACCGAGCCGGCGGCGGTGGTCAGGTCCTCGTCGGCCTGGATCGAACGCAGCAGCCGGCGGGCCGCCGGGCCGAGGACAGCGAACGAGGCCGTGAACCCGAGCAGGAACGGGACCAGGACGAGGACGGCGATCAGCGGATCCAGCGACAGCAGCCCGGTCAGGACGCCGAGCACGGTGATCACGAACCCGCGCACGGACAGCACCAGGCCGCCGAAGGAGTCCCGGACGATCTCCACCTGCCGGTTCAGCCGGGCCACCGCTCCGCCGTCCGCGCGACCGGCCGAAGACCGGGCCAGGGCGCCGGCCACCACGTGCCGTACCAGGTCGTCCCGGAACGGCTCGACCAGCCGGCCGAGGCTCCGGTACACCTGGCGGGCACCGACGCCGCCGACGCCCGCGGCGACGACCAGCCCGGCCAGCCAGGCCAGGCCGAGACCCAACTGCCCGGCCAGGAACGCGTCGGTGGCGTGCGCGACGGCGACCCCGAACAGGGCGGTCGGCAGGATCTCCGGCACCGACCAGAGCAGCAGCCCGGCCAGCCGGCGGCGGGCCGAGCGGCGGCCCAGGGCGGCGATCCCGTACCGCAGTTCCCGCATCATCCGAACACCTGCCGGTAGGCCGGGTCGGACCAGAGTTGATCATGGCGACCGAAACCGCGCAACCGGCCGGACTCCAGCCACACCACCAGGTCGGCCCGGGCCGCGGTGCCGAGCCGGTGCGTGACGATCAGCCGAGTCCGGCGGTCGTCCGCGGCGAGCAGCGACCGGCCGATCTGCGCCTCGGTCATGGAGTCGAGGCTCGACGTGGCATCGTCCAGCACCAGCAGCCGGCCGGCCGGCCAGGCCCGGGCGAGGCCGAGCCGCTGCGCCTCGCCGCCGGATAGCGGCGCGACCGCGAGCGGCGTCCGGTAGCCCTCCGGCAGCCGGCTGACGAAGGCGTGCGCGTTGGCCGCGGCGGCGACGGTCGCCGCCGCCGGCTCGGTACGGCCGACCAGAATCGACTCCTCGACGGTCCGGCCGAACAACGCCGGGCGCTCGAACGCGCAGCCGACCGCGCGCCGCAGCTCGGACCGGCTGAGTTCGGCCAGCGGCACCCCGTCCAGCAGGATCCGGCCGGTGTCGGGGTCGCGAAGCCGCGCCGCGAGGGCCGCCAGCAACGACTTGCCCGATCCGCTCGGCCCGACCACGGCCACCCGGGCGCTACCGGGAAGATCAAGATCGAGTTCCGCCAACCGGTCGGCGCCGCCCGCTGTGACGCCGACCCCGCGGAACTGCAGCCGCCCGGAGCCGGGCCCAAGCGTCCTGGTCCCATGGCCGAGCGGCGCGATCGCCAGCACCGCGTCGGTCCGGCGGATGCCGGCGCGGGACCGGGCCAGCTCGCCGAACATTCCGGTCAGGCCGCCGAGCCCGGCCCCGAGCACCGCGTACTGCGCCGCGGCGAACAGGTCGCCGGGGCTGATCACCCCGCCGGTCAGCCGGACGCCGCCGACGGCCAGCACCGCGACCAGGATCAGCGGTCCGACGATCGCCGCCTGCGCCCCGGACCGGGCCAGCACGTCCCAGGTCAGCAGGCCGTGCCGGTGCAGCGTCCGCAGCGGCCGCAGGATTCGCCGTTGCTCGCGGTCCAGGGTGCCGGCCGCGGCGACGGTACGGATTCCGGCGAGCGTCTCGGACAGCAGCGCGGCCAGCCGGCCCTGCGTCTCGGCGTAGGCCTGGCTGAGCTCGGTCGTCCGCAGCGTGAACAGCCAGAGCACCGCGATCACCAGCGCCACCCCGGCGACGAAGGCCACCGCGAGCCACGGGTCGATCAAGATCAACAACACCAGGCTGCCGACCGGCGGGATCACCGCGGCCAACGCCGCCACTGCCGCGGGCCCGGCCCGGGCGGCGTCCGCCGCGTCGCCGGACACCCGGCTGACCAGGTCGCCGGACTCGTACGGCCGGGACCCCTCCGGGCCGCCCGCCACCACCCGCCGCACCAGCCGGTGCCGCAGCCACGCCGTCGTCCCGGCCACGCAGGCGGTGTCGGCGAAGGCGTCGACCAGGTCACAGACCACGGCCACCGCGATCAGTCCGCCGGCCAGCGCCAGCCAGCCGCCGACCGAGCTTCCGGCCACGATCGCGTCCACCGCACGTCCCAGCACGGACGGCAGCGCCAGCGCGACCAGGCTGCCGGCCAGCGCCGCGACACCGATCACGGGCAGCCAGCCCCGACCGTGCCGGACGACCGAGCCGAAGCCGCTCATGGCCTGGTCAAACCCGTATGAGCACCGAGGAAGGCGAGCACGTCGGCGGCCAACGCGACGCCGCCGCTGACCGTACCCCCGGTGTGGGACTCGCCTTCGCTCGTCCGCAACAGGACCGGACCACCGGTCGTCGCGTGCTGCAGCGCGGCGCACATCTTGCGGGCGTGCAGCGGGTCGACCCGCGCATCGTCGGCGGAGACCGTGAACAGCACGGCCGGATAGGCGACGCCCTCCCGGACCCGGTGATACGGCGAGTACGCGAGCAGCCAGCCGAGCTGCTCGGGGTCGGCCGCCGAACCGTACTCGGGGACCCAGGCCGGCCCGTGCCCGGACAATTCGTAGCGGACCATGTCCAGCACCGGCGAGGAGCAGACCGCCGCCGCGAACAGCTCCGGCCGCCGGGTCAGCACGGCGCCGACGGTCAGCCCCCCGTTGGACTCGCCGAAGGCCGCCAGCCGGTCCGGCGTCGTCCAGCCGTCCATGATCAACTTCTCGGCGGCGGAGGTGAAGTCGTCGAACACGTTCTGCTTGGCCGCGCCGGCGCCCGCCCGGTGCCAGGCCTCGCCCCGCTCCGAGCCGCCGCGGGTCCGGACCGCGGCGAAGACACCACCGGCCTCGACCCAGGCCAGCGAGAAGGCCGAGTAGGTCGGGATCAGCGACTGACCGAAGCCTCCGTAGCCGTAGAGGATGGTCGGCCGGGCCGGCTGCGGCCCCGGCCCGGGCGGTGCATGGACGGTCAGCCCGACGTCGGTGCCGTCGGCGGAGACGCAGCTGAGGCGCCGGAGCTCGACCGGCGGCGTCCGGTCCAGACCCGGCGGCCGGGCCCAGAGCTCGGATCGCCCGGTGCGGGCGTCGAACCGGTGGACCGCCGTCGGGGTGACGCTGTCGCAGTAGTCGTACCAGGCCTCGGGACCGCCCTCGGGCCGGGTGCTGATCGACCCGACCGTGCCCGCGCCGGGCAGCTCGACCTCGCCGACCCGGGCGCCGGACTCGCGATCATGGAGGCCGAGTTCGGCGATCCCGTCGACCGTGCGCCCGACCAACAGCAGCGGCCGCGAAGCGCTGTCCAGGAAGGCGATGTTGCTGAGCGGAGCCTCGGGGAGCTCGGGCACCAGCTCGCGCCAGTGCTCGGCGTGCGGCCGCTGCGGGTCGGCGACACAGATCCGGCCGGCGTCCGCGGCCAGCGTCGTCGCGACGTACAGCCGGCCGTCGGCGGCCACGGTGAGCATGGTCCTGGCGTCGATCCCTTCCTGGACCGGGATCAGGGCGGGCCGGTCCAGGCGGCCGTCGGCGAGGTCGGCCAGCCACACGTCATTGCGCGTCCCGTACCCCTTCGAGACGACCAGCCAGCGGCCGTCCCGACTCAGTTCCAGTCCGTACGCCGCCGGGTCGCCGAGCACCACGGCCTCGTCATCGGTGCCGAGCCGATGCAGCAGCAACCGGCCGTTCCGGACGTAATAGAAGGTACGGGAATCCGGCAGCCAGCCGACCGGCGCGTGGCGGCAGCCGTCGAGCGGCCGGTCGAGCTGGTCCCCGGTGCCGACGTCCAGCAGGTGCAGGGTCCCGTCCTCAGCGCCCCCGTGCGCAAGCTGGTACGCCAGCACACCGCCGTCCGGGCTGACCTGCCAGGTGTCCAGCCGGGTCCGGCCGGACGGATCGAGCGCCACCGGGTCCACCAGGATCCGCTCGCCGGCCGGGTCCACCATGATCAACACCGGCTGTTCCCGACCGGCGTCGCGCCGTTCGAAGAACCTGCGGTCGCCGCGCCAGGTCGGCACGGTGATCATTCCGACCGCGCTCAGTTCGGCCACCCGCCGCCGGAACCGGTACCGGTCCGGCAGCGCTGCGGCATGGGCGAACCAGAGCTGATCCTGGGCCGCGACCCAGCTTCGCGTTTGCTGATTCGCCGTATCCTCGAGCCAGCGGTAAGGGTCCGCCACCCGGCGACTGTGCAGGTCGTCGACGACGGTTCCTCGTTCGGCCTCGGGGTAGCTGCGCGTCTGCAGATGCATGATGAGTTGCCCCTCCTACCGGACGTCCGCTGAGCGGTCCTGGACGGAACCGAGTTCCGTCCAGGACCCTCCCTTTACCGATCGGCCAGCGATCAGTGACAGAGCAACAGGCTGAGTCCACTCGGACGGTAGGAACCGCAACCGAGCAGCGTCAGCGACGAGCCGCCGCCCTTGCCACCGCCGTAGCCGCCGGGGGCGTCGAGCCCCTGAAGGTCGAGAAGCGCCATGTGTTTCACCTCCTTTCAGTTCTCGTCGGTTCGGGTTCCTGGAGCGGACCCGAAGAACGGGAGCTGCACCGGTTCGTGGTGCAGCGCGGCCCCCAGCGCGAGCAGGACGCCCGCCGAACCGGTGGCCAGATCCATCGAGAGCCGGAGCAGCCGGTCGCCCGGGAAGGCCAGCCCGCCCCGGTGCGGCACCGCGTGCCAGGCCAGCCCCCGGATCAGCCGCTCGGTGACCTCGTCCGGACCGCCGGTCCGGTCGTCGGCTGCGGCCATGATCAAACCGGCCCGGCCGGCGAAGAGGCCCGGCTGGACGAAGTACTCCGACCGGGTGACCCGCTGCAGCGACCGCAACGCCTCGGCCAGGTCCGGGTCCGGGCGGTGCTGCAGGTACCGCCGCAACACGACGGCGATCCCGACCGAGCCTTCTTCGAGGTACGGCAGCGTCCGCCAGCCCTGGCTGACCTGCCGGGTCCCGTAGTCGTCGAGGACGCAGCGGCGCAGATCCTGGCGGAGCGCGATCTCGGCGAGTTCGAGCAGGCCGGCGTCGCCGTTCTGTTCGTACCCGCGAAGAAAGAGCAGCGCCGCCCCCGACGACCCGTGCAGCAGGCCGGCCCGCGGATTCCCTTCGCCGCTGATCTCCGGTACGTCGTCCGGGCCGCCGAGCCGGTCGGCGACGAAGTCGATCACCCGGGTCGCGTTGGCCAGGAACGAGGTCTCGCCGGTCCGGTGCCAGAAGTGCAGCAGGTTCAGGCCGATCCCGGCCAGCCCGGAGCGCAGGCCGAACTCGAGGCCGTCGACCGGCTCGGTGAGGCTGAGCTCGATCACGTCCAGCGCGTCCTGCCGGTGACCAAGATCATCCAGCACGTACGCCACGCCGGCCCGGCCGTCGTAGAAGCCGGTCCCCTTGACCGGTCCGAGCGCCCGGCTGCGCAGCCACGTCTCGTACTCTTCGAAGCGGCCGGCCCCGGTGTGGTGCAGCGCGTACAGCACGCCGGCGGCGCCGTGGGCGAAGCCGAGCCCGCCGCCGGGCGTGAACTGAGCGATGTCGCCCGGGAACAGCCGATCGTCCCGGTCCGGCGTCGCGCTGCCGACGATGGCCCGGCTGAGCGACTCCCGGACCTCCGGCCAACGGCCGCGGCCGGGCAGGGCCGGCCAGGTTTCCGCATCCTCGGAATCCTCGGCGGCCTCGCCGACGATCGTCTGGACCGCCCGCTCCAACCAAGGCCGCGGCACCGGGAAGGTCTCCGCGATCAGGTCGGCCAGCTGGGCCGCCTTGCCCGGGTGGAACGGCAGCAGCATCGTCGTCTCCGGTGCGAAGATCCCGATCCGCATGCAGGCCAGCGCGTAGTCGTCGACAGCGACACCCTGCCGGTCCGGCGGCGCCGAGTAGCCGGGATGGGCCAGGGCCGACCGGGCCTGCTCCTCCACCGCGGTGGCCACCTCGAAGTCGATCAGCACGAGCCGGTCCTCGGCGCCGATCAGCACGTTGTCGGGGTGCAGGTCGCAGAACACCACGCCCCGGCCGTGCAGGGCGCGGACCGCGGTCTCGACCCGGTCCAGGACCGAACGGGCCCACGCCGCGTAGGCCGCCAGGTCGGCCGGAGCCGGGTCCGGCCGGGTGAGCGGATAGTCGTTGACGATCAGCCGTTGCAGTGGGTTCGCGTCGACGAACTCCTCGACCAGGAAGCGGTGCTCGCCCAGCGTGAAGCTGTCCAGCACGGCCGGCACCTCGTCGATCCCGGCCAGCCGCTCGAGGATCGCCTGCTCGTGCTCGATCCGGGCCACCGCGTCGCGGTTGTGCACATCGAGCCCGGCGTGCGGCCGGCCCTCCTTGAGCACGACCAGCCGGTCGCTCGTCTTGTGCCGGCCGAGGTAGACCCCGCCGCCGTTGGAGAACTGGATCACGCCGTCGATCTGGTACGGAAGCTCGGTGGTCGTGACGGCGTTGCGGGCGGCCAGATGCGGCTCCAGGAAGCTCGGCAGCGACGCCCACTCCGGCGGCGCGAAGACCGGTCGCCGGTTGTCCGGGACGAGCCGCCCGTCGGGATGCTCGACCGCCAGGACCCGCTGCCCGGAGTCAGAAAGGCAGTGCCGTTCGGCGAAGCCGCCGTACCGGACGTACAACGGGCCGTCGGCATAGCGAAGGTCGGATAAGACGTACGGACCGCGGACGCCGGCCAGGAGATGATTGAGCTCCTTGAGAACCAACTCGAGTTGGGCGTCGTCGGCCGGATAGATCGTGACCAGCTTTCCACTCGCCTCACGGTCCGCCGACTTCGAGTTGTACATGACGACGACGGGTTCGTTACGAAGGAATTTGAACGGCACGCCCCGTTCGAGGCAGTAATCCCAGACGACCTGCAGCGTCCGGTCGACGTCGGCCAGACAGGACGAGACGTGGATCTTCCAACCCTGGTTGGGAACCGGCGCCTCCGCCGGCGCGTAGTTCATCCAGACGTCGGTCGCCTCGCGTTCCCACCCGGCCGGCAGCGGCCGCGTGCACAGCTCGAAGTCGGGATGTTCTGCGTCACGATTCGTCGGTGTGTCATAGAAGAATCGGTCAGCAAGGCAATACAGAACATACTCATCCATGCAACCCCCACCCGAAATAACTACCCCCAGGCAAAGAGTAGGAGCGGTTCGAATAGGTGTCAATCAGTTCTGCGAATTGCGTTGAAACTCGTTGAGCGGGTCACATTTCACGGTTCATAAGAAGTACCGATGTAGGGAATTCGGTCCGAAGATGATCTTGACGAGCCGGTGCGATCAGCGCTCGGCGATCACCCGATCCGCTGCCAGGCAAGGATGATCAACGCCGAACCTGATCATGAACCGACCGCGCGTCCGAGGAAGCCGGACAGCCGGGCGGCCACCTCCCCGGCCGGCTGGTACGGCAGCGAGTGGTGCGACGCGTGCCCGATCACGGCCACCTCGGCACTCGGCAGCCGGCGCAGCGCCGCCAGCCGGGTCCGCCGGGCGTCGTTCACCCGGGACATCCCGGCCAGCATGATCAGGGTCGGCGCGGTGAGCTCGCGCAGCTCGGCGGCGCTCGGCCGGGGCTGCCGCGGCGGCAGTTGCCGGGGCACTCCGGTGCCGGCCGCGAACAGCTCCAGCCAGTCCTCGTCGACCGGCACGCCGGTCGACTCCCAGCGCACCAGGGCCCGGGCCCGGCCGGGCGTGCTGGCGAAGGTCAGGGCGAACTCGCGGCTCCGGTAGCCGGCCCGGGGACGGCCGAAGCAGTCGACCGGGTCCAACAGCGCGAGGGCGGAGACGCGGTCCGGCGCGGCGAGGGCGTACCGCAGCGCGAGCCAGCCGCCGCTGCCGTGCCCGGCCACTGCGGCCCGGTCGACGCCGCAGCCGTCGAGGACCCCGGTCAGCCAGTTCAGCAGGTCGGCGCCGGTCCGCAGCGGCAGGTCGGCACCGCCGAGGCCGGCGTCGCCGAGCCGGTCGATCGCGAAGATCCGGTAGCGCCGGGCGAGCAGGCCGGCGAGGGCGTACCAGATGGTCGAGGTGGCGCCACTGCCGTGCAGCAGCACCAGCGGCCGGGCGTCGGGCGGTCCAGCCACGGTGACGGCGGTGCGGCCGAAGCGGGAGTCCAGGTGTTCGGTCGTCGCCGCCGGCCAGCGGTCCAGCATGGCGTGGTAGCGGTAGAGGAATCGGCGGTACGGGTCGCCGCGGTCCGGGTAGCCGCGCAGCGTCGGCCAGCGCGTCGTGGGTGGCAGTTCCATGATCACGATCATGAAACGCCGACGTCCGCCGGCGCATCGGCCGACGGACGTATTGCTGCTACGGCAGCGAGCGTAAGGCGAGGCCCTACTGGACCAGGGTCGCCTCGAGGGTGATCTCGGTCCCGGCCAGCGCCTGCGACACCGGGCAGTTGGCCTTGGCGGTCTCGGCGGCCTCCTGGAACTGCTCCGCGGTCAGGCCCGGCACGGCGGCCTTCACGGTGAGCTTGATCCCGGTGATCCCGGTGCCCGGCACGAAGGTCACATCGGCGGAGGTGTCGACGGTCGTGGGCGGGGTGCCGGCGCCGGCCAGGCCGTGCGACAGCGCCATCGAGAAGCAGGTGGAATGCGCGGCGGCGATGAGCTCCTCCGGGCTGGTCTTGCCGTTCGCCTGCTCGGCCCGGGACGGCCAGCTGACCGGATAGGTGCCGATCCCCGACGAGGCGAGCTCGACGGTGCCGGAGCCCTCCATCAGGGAACCCTCCCAGTGGGCGTTGGCCGTGCGTACGGTAGCCATGACGATCTCCTTCTCGGGGGATGTGTGCGTCTGTGGTGTTCGCCGCTTATCTTGCCAGGCGCCCGCGGGGCCGGCTCCGGTGGGAAGGTGAGGAACAATGGGTGGCGATGACGCACACTGAGGACCGCCAGTCGTTCTATGACGAGATCGGCGGACACGAGACCTTCGTCGCCCTGACCAAGCGGTTCTACGAGGGCGTGGCCGACGACCCGCCGCTGCGCGAGATGTATCCGGAGGAGGACCTCGGGCCCGCCGAGGTACGGCTCCGGATGTTCCTCGAGCAGTACTGGGGCGGCCCGACCACGTACAGCCAGGAGCGCGGCCACCCGCGACTGCGGATGCGGCACGCCCCGTTCGCCGTGACACCGGAACAGAAGGACCGCTGGCTCAAGCACATGCGCGACGCCGTCGACTCGCTGCACCTGACCGAGGAGCAGCACGCGATCCTCTGGGAGTACCTGGAGCGGGCCGCCCAGTTCATGGTCAACACGTTCGACAGCAACGGCCCGCCGGCGATGCCGGGGCTGACCATCCAGCCCCGGCCTTAGCGTCGTCAGGCCGGGCGGAGCGACTCCGGCAGCAGCGGCGCGTGCGCGGCGAGCAGCTCATCGGTCATCGCCCGGATCTGATCAAGATCGAGCAGCGCCGCCGTCAGAGGATCCAGTGCCACGGCGTGGTAGACGTGGTCGCGGTTGCCGGTCAGCGCGGCCTCGAGGGCCAGGGTCTGGACGGCGATGTTGGTCCGGTTCAGCGCGGCCAGCTGCGGCGGCAGGGCGCCCATCGTGGTCGGCTGCACGCCGCTCGCGTCGACCAGGCAGGGCACCTCGACGCAGGCGTCGAACGGCAGGTTGCTGATCGCCCCGTCCCGGTTCGACACGTTGCCGTGGATCACGCTCAACTCGCCGGTCACCATCGAGTTGACGATGCTGGCGCCGTACTCGACCGACGGCGCCAGCTCGGCCTTCAGCCGGTCCAGCTGGGCGCCGAGGTCGCCCGCTTCGTCGTGCGCCGCGCAGATCTCGTAGTAGTCCCAGCGCTGCGGGATGTATTCCTTGATCAACTCCTGGTTCTTCCGGAAGTACGGCAGGTATTCCGAGGCGTGGTGGCTGGACTCGGTCTCGAAGTAGCCGAACGTGTTCATCAGCGCCGTCCGGACCTGCTCGTTGCCGCCCTCGTAGTTGCTGGCCGCCTCGGCCGCTTCGCTGTGATCACCGTCGTCGGTGATCAACTTCTCGGCACCCCGGGACCGGACGTGCCGCTTCGCCATCTCCACGCGCAGCCGCGGATAGAGATCGGTCCGGCCCTGCTTGAACTCCAGCACCCAGGCCTGGTGGTTGATCCCGGCGCAGCGGTAGGCGACCTCCTCGTACGGGACGCCGAGGGTGCGGGCCAGCATCCGCGTGGTCCCCTGCACGCTGTGGCAGAGCCCGACCGTGCGGGCACCGATCGCGTTCAGGTAGCCGGTTGCCATCGCCATCGGGTTGGCGTAGTTGATGAACTGGGCGCCCGGGCAGAGCTCGCGGGCGTCCTCGACGATGCCGCGGTAGGCGGGCACCGAGCGGAGGAACCGGAACACGCCGCCCGGCCCGATCGTGTCGCCGACGGTCTGGTCGACGCCGTACCGGCGTGGGATCTCGACGTCGTGCCGGTACGCCTCGAGCCCGCCCACCTGGAACGTGATGATCACGAAGTCGGCGTCCCGCAGCGCCTCCCGGCGATCCGTGGTCGCCTCGAGCGTCGCGCCGAGGCCGTGGTGGGTGATCAACTCCTGCGACACCTTCGCGACCCGGGCCAGCCGGTCCTCGTCGATGTCCATCAGGCACAGGGTCGCGTCCTGCAGGGCCGGGAAGCTCAGCAGGTCGCCGACCAGCCGGAACGGGAACACGTACCCGCCGGCGCCGATGATCGTGATCTTGGGGCGCAGAATCGTGGAAGCCATACCAAGACGCTAGGCGCCGACCCGCCGGGTGCACCTCCGGCAGCCTCGGCAACCCTTCCGGAATCGTCCGCCGGGCGCGGCGGTTAGGATCGCGGCATGTCCGGCGCTGGACCGCTACCGCACCCGGTGGACGTCACCGGGTCGGAGTTGTGGCTGCACCGCGGCACGCCGCCGACGATGGTGCGGCCGCACCGGCACGACGATCTCGAGGTGAACCTCGTCCTGCGCGGTCGGCTGGACTACCTCTTCGGCGGCGACCGGCTCAGCGTGACCGCCGGTCAGGTCGCCGTCTTCTGGGCCGCGACGCCGCACCATCTGCTGCCCAGCCCGGAGCAGACCGAGGGCTGCTGGCTGCACCTCCCGCTCGGCACCGCGCTCGGCTGGAACCTGACCGACACCGACGTCGCCCGGCTGCTCTCGCTGACCCCGGTGATCGCACCGCAGAGCTGCCTCGGGCATGACGCCGTCGTCCTTTTCGGCACCTGGATCCGAGAGCTCGGCGGATCGGACGCGGCGGCCCGAATCCCAGCCCTGCTTGAGATCCAAGCGATGATCAGCCGAGTGCTCCGGTACGACGAGCGGCAGCCGGACCGCCATGATCAACAGCAGCCGGCGCCGGAGGGAACGCTCAACTCGGTGACCGCGATGGCCCGGTTCATCGTGGAGAACTTCCGGGATTCGATCACCATCGGCGACATCGCCGCGGCGGCCCACCTCAACCGCAGCCACGCCGCGATGATCTTCAGCCGCAGTCTCGGCCTCAGCCCGGGCCGGTATCTCGCCCGGCGCCGGATCGCCGAGGCGCAACGGCTGCTGATCACCACCGGCCTGGCCATGATCGACGTCGCACACGCCTCCGGGTTCAGTTCACAGAGCAGCTTCTACGAGCAGTTCACCAGACTCTGCGGCACCTCGCCCGGCGACTACCGGCGCCGGCATCAGCGGCCCGGATAGACCACCGGCTTCAGGCTCTGCGGGTCGGTCTTGGACGCCTGCAGCGCCTCGGCGACCTGGTCCAGGCCGAACCGGCCGGTGACCAGTCCGTCAAGATCAACAGCGCCCGAGGCGGCCAGGGCGATGGCGGCCGGGTAGCAGTTGGCGTACCGGAACGTGCCGGTGACGACGAGCTCCTTGATCTGGATCTCGGCCACCGGAAGCTCCAGGTTGGGGGCGCCGAGCCCGACCAGCACGATCCGGGCCGCCGGCGCCGCCACCTCGAACGCGGACCGCACCGCCGGTGCCGCGCCGGAGCACTCGATGATCACGTCCACTGGCTCCAGGCTGTCGGTCAGCGGACCTGCAATAGCGTCGATCACCTGGTGCGCACCGCGCTGCCGGGCCACCTCGAGCCGGTGCCCGACCGCGTCGCTCACCGCGACCCAGGCGGCGCCGCGGGCCCGGGCCACGTCGGCACAGAGCAGCCCGACCGGGCCGGCGCCGGTGATCAACACCCGGTCCCCCGGCTCGATCGCCGCCTTGCGTGCGGCCCAGACCCCGACCGAGAGCGGCTCGATCAGCGCGGCCGCCTCGTCGGACAGTGTGTCCGGCACCGGGTGGGCCCGGTGCGCGGCCAGCACGACGTACCGGGCGAAGGCACCGTGCACCGGCGGCGTGGCGAAGAACTCGACGTCCGGGCACAGGTTGTAGCGACCGGTCAGGCACTGCGTGCAGCGCCCGCAGGTCTGCTGCGGCTCCAGCGCCACCCGCTGCCCGACCCGGTCCGCCGGCACGCCCGCACCCACGGCGCGGATCACGCCGGACGCCTCGTGGCCGAGCACCAGCGGCTCCTCCACCACGAAGTCGGCGATCCGACCATGATCGAAATAGTGCACGTCCGAGCCACAGACGCCGACCGCGGCGACCTCGATCAGCACCTGACCAGGCCCGGGCTCGGGCACCGGCGCGGTATCGACCACGACGTCGCCGGCTCGGCGGAGCAGGGAGCGCGGCTGTTCCTTCGGCAGATTCATGATCGAACGATACGCGTCAGATCCACCCGTGGTGCTGGGCCACCTGGATCGCGGCGGCCCGGTCGGAGACCTCGAGCTTGGTCATGATCGCCGCCGCATAGTTGCGTACGGTTCCGGCCGACAACCCCACCCGGCGGGCGATCGCGGCCGGCGTCCCGCCCTCGGCCAGCGCGGCCAGCACCTCCAGCTCCCGCTCGGTGAGCGGGCAGTCCGGGCTGATCAACAACTCCGCGGCCAGTTCCGGGTCGACGTACCGCGCTCCCTCGTGGACCCGGCGGATCGCCTGCGCCAGGGCGCCCGCCGGGGTGCCCTTGGTGACGAAGCCGGACGCGCCGGCCCGCAGCGCCCGGCGCAGATGGGCCGGCCGGCCACGCCCGGTCAGGATGATCACCCGGCAGGACGGCAGCGCCCGGCCGAGCTCGGTGCTGACGGCCATCCCGTCCAGCTTCGGCATGTCCAGGTCGACCACCGCGACGTCCGGCCGATGATCAAGAGCGGCCTGCACCGCCTGCCGACCGTCGCTCGCCACCGCGACCACCGACAGGTCCGGCTCGAAGTCGAGCAGGGTGGCCACGGCGTCCCGAATCAAGGCCTCGTCGTCGGCCAGCAGAAGCTTGATCATGGCTGCCCAGTCTGGCACGGCACGGTCGCCTCGAAGACGAACCGATCACCCTCCCGGCCGGCCCGGACCGACCCACCGACCTCGGCGAACCGTTCCCGCATCCCGGTCAGGCCGGTGCCCGTCCGGCCCGGGCCGGTGCTCGGTTCGGCGGCGTCGTTGATCACCCGGAGCTTGAGGTCCCGGCCGGCCCGGTCCAGCGTGATCACGCATTCGGCGCCCCGGCCGTGGCGCAGCACGTTCGTGGTCGCCTCGCGGAGCGCGATCGCCAGCAGCCGGGACAGCGCGGCGGAGTCCGGGCGGGCCGCGAGCTCCATCCGGTACGGGATCCCGGCGGCGTCGAGGGCGTCCCCGACGGCCACCGCCTGTTGATCAAGGTCGATCCCGCGAAAGCCGTCCACCGTGGACCGCAGTTGCACCAGCGCGTCAGCGGTGAGCCCGCGGAGCTGCCCGGCCTCGGCGGCGGCCCGGCCGGGATCGCTCTGCCGCAGCCGTTCCACCAGTTCCGCCTTCAGCGCGATCACCGACAGCGAGTGACCGACCACGTCGTGGATGTCCCGGGCGAACCGCAGCCGCTCCTCGGCCACCGCGAGCCTGGCCCGGGCCTCCCGGCCGGCCCGGAGTTCGCCGACCAACCGCCAGAGGACGTACGGCAGGCCGCACATGAACACCACCGTCGCGCCGACCGCGAGCGCCGTGAGCCCGTACTGGAGCGGAGCGCCGGCCCAGGCCCCGATGGCGAGAACGGCGACCAGCAGGGCCAGCCAGCCGCCGACCAGCACCGCCGGCCGTCGGTACAGCAGTGGAAGCGATCCGGCCACGGTGCCGCCGAGCCAGGCCCAGGTGGACCACGCCGCGCCGCCGAGCGGCGCCACCAGCGGGATCGAGACCAGCAGCGCGAGACCGAGAACGACATCGGTCGGGACCGGTCGCCCCGGTCCCCCGGCCGCCACAGCGTCGTGCCTCAGCGACCGGTACAGCGCGGCGGCGAGGGCCGCGGTGACCAGGGCGATGCCGATCGCGCCGAGCACCGCGCGGACCGGATCGGCCTCTCGGGTGAGCGCGATGCCCGGCATGATCGCCGCCGTCGCCGGTGCCGCGAGCAGCGCGACCAGGGCCACGGCCCGGGCCCGGCGGACCGGCCGGTCGGCGTCGTCGTACCCCATCGTCGCGTCCTCCTCCTCGCCGCCACCATACCCCGGCCGGGTATGTGCACTGCACGGATTTCGATGACATTCCGACCAGTGCTTCGGCACCCGACCCCTTCCAGGCTGAAGCCATGACAACCGTTCCCACATCATCCACCGACAATCCCGGCCCCCTGCCGGCTGTCCTGGCCCGCTGGCCCACCCTGGTCGGCCTGGCAGCCCTGATCGCCACCTCCGCGGGCGGCGTCGACGCCCATCTGGCGGCGACGATCATCATGATCGCGGCCCTCTGCTACCTGGCCGCCGCCGCGGCCGGCCGGCCCGCGGCCGCCTGGCTCACCATCCCGGCCGGCGTCGCCCTGGTGACCCTCGGCATGCTGACCGCCCTGGACGCCGTCCTGCTGCTGGTCCTGGCCGCCGCGGCCCTGGTGATCTTCGGGCTGGTCCGGCGACCCCGCTCCGGCTGGCCCGAACTGGGCCTCCAGGCGGCCGGCTTCGCGGGCTTCACCACCCTCGGCCTGGTCGCGATGATGGTCGATCCCGTCCTGGCCGCCCACCTCGCCGCCCTGGCCGCGATCGGCCACGGCGTCTGGGATCTGGTGCACCATCGGCGGAACCGGGTCGTCGGCCGTTCCCTCGCCGAGTTCTGCGCCGTCCTCGACCTCGGCCTCGGCACCGTGATCTTGATCGTCACCTGGCTCGCCCGCTGACCGACGTCACTTGAGTTGACACGTCAGCTACATTGAGGAGACAACTGACGTATCAACGACCTCGCCGAAGGGTGCGCCGCGGCGAGCGGCGGCCGATCGTGGTGAATCTCGTCCTGCTCGTGCCCGGCCTACCGTTGTTCCTGCCTACGTCCTTGGAAGGGTCACCATGAGTCAGTCAACCGCCCCCGTCGTCGAGCGGGTGGACGCCCAGCACCGGTACGAGATCTCGGTCGACGGCGCCCGCGCCGGGCTGACCGAGTACCGCGATCACGGCGGGCAGCGGATCTTCTTCCACACCGAGGTCGACGAGGCGTACGCCGGCCAGGGCCTGGCCGGCCAGCTGGTCCAGCAGGCACTCGCCGACACCCGGGCCGCGGGCCTGCGGGTGGTCCCGGTCTGCACCTACGTGGCCCGGTACGTGAAGCGGCACGACGAGTTCGCCGATCTCGCGGACCCGGTCACCGACGACATCCTGGACTGGCTGGAGCGGGAACTCGGCTGACGAGGCGCCCTCAGCCCGGATCCACCATGCCCCGCCGCTAACTGGCCGAGCCGCGTCGCCGCCGGCCATGAGCGCGGCAGCCGCCACAGCACCGAGCGGACTGCTTGACCCGCAGAACTTGCCGAAATCGAGGTCAAAGGGTCCGCTCAGTGAGCCGCCATTCCGGTTCGAGTGCGGTGTATCAGGGCTCAGGCGACGTCGGCCCGGGCGAGGGCGACGACCTGCCCGCGCTCCGTACGCTCGAAGCGGTCCAGCCTCGCCCGCACCTCCGCGGCGTCGACGTCGGCACCGAACAACTCGGTGCCCGGCTCGAAGCGAACTCCCTCGGCCAGCGGCCCGGCGATCACCGGGTCGAAGCCCAGCCGGTCCAGCAGGTCAGCCACGGCGCTCAGGTCGGCGGCGTCGTCGCCGGCGATCGCGACGGCCAGCCGGCCCGCTGCGCCGGCCGGCCGCGCCCGGTTCTCCAGATCGTGGTAGCCGACATGGTTGAGCGCCTTGACGACCCGGGAGCCGGAAAGGAACGCCTGGACGGTCTCGCTCGACGAGGTCCGCGGATCCGTCAGGTCGTCCCGTACCCCGTCGACCTCCCACCAGTAGTTCATCGCGTCGACGACCAACCTGCCCCGCAGCGCCTCGGCGGAAAGCTCGCGATACCTGCCCAGCGGAAGGGCCAGGACGACCAGGTCGACCTCCGCCGCGACGTCGGCGGCGGTGGTCGCGCGGGCTCCCGGCGTCAGGACGTCCACGGTCAGCGCGATCCGTTCGGGGTCGCCGGAGCCGGCGATCAGCACGCGATAGCCGGCCGCCAGCGCGAGCCGGGCCAGCACGGTGCCGAGCTTGCCCGCGCCGAGGATGCCGAGCGTCGGCAGGTCCGGATGGGTCACGTCACACCCCCGCCCGCACGACCCGGTCGGCGAGCAGCTCGCGCACCCGCGGGATCACCTCGGTCCCGTACAGCTCGACGGCCCGCAGCCTGGCGCTGATCGGCTGTGAACCCGCGGTGTAGATCAGGTCGAAGCGTTCGACGCCGAGCGTGTTCACCGTCCTGGCGATCTTGGCCGCGACCGTCGCCGGTGAGCCGATGTAGAGGGAGCCGTACGCAATCTCCTCCTCGTACTGGTCCCGGCGGAGCCGCGGCCAGCCGCGCTGGGCGCCGATGCGATCATGGATGACCCGGTAACGCGGCCAGAACACCTCCTTGGCCTCCTCGTCGGTGTCGGCGATGAAGCCCGGCGAGTGCATGCCGACCCCGTGCGACGGAGTGCCGAACTGCTCGGCCGCCCGGCGGTAGAGCTCGACGTAGGAGGCGAACCGGCTCGGCGGGCCGCCGATGATCGCGAGCACCATCGGCAACCCGTACCTGGCCGTGCGGATCACCGACTGCGGCGAACCGCCGACCCCGACCCAGGTCGGCAGCCGCCCGGACTCGGACTTCGGGAAGACGTCGGCCCGGTCCAGCGGTGCCCGCAGGTCGCCGCTCCAGCTGACCGGTTGCTCGTCCAGCAGCCGGACGAAAAGGTCGAGCTTCTCCTCGAACAGCCGGTCATAGTCGGCCAGATCGTAACCGAACAAGGGAAAGGACTCGGTGAACGAGCCGCGGCCGAGGATCAGCTCGGCCCTCCCGCCGGAGATCCCGTCGACGGTCGCGAACCGCTGGAAGACGCGGACCGGGTCGTCGGAGCTCAGTACGGTGACGCCCGACGACAGCCGGATCCGCGACGTCCGGGCGGCGATGGCGGCGAGCACGGTCTCTGGCGTCGCGATGGCGTACTCGGGACGATGGTGCTCACCCAGGGCGATTACGTCGACGCCGAGCTGGTCGGCCAGCACCGCCTCCTCGACGACCTGACGGATCGCCGCGGGGTAGCTCACGAGTTGACCGGTGTCGTCCTCCGGGACGTCGCCGAAGGTGTCGAGTCCGAAGATCAGATCGGGCATGATCAAGCCTTCCCAAGTAGTTGACGCGTCAATCATATACCATGTCATTGACACATCAACCAGGGAGTGGCCATGGCGAGGGAACGGGCGGCGGGCCGGGCGACGAAGCGCCGGCTGCCGACGAAGGAGGAGCTGCGGGTCTGGCGGGAGTTCATCGAGACGGCCGAGACGCTGCGGTCCGAGCTCGCGTCCCGGCTGCAGGCCGAATGCGGGCTGTCGACCGGCGACTACGCGGTGCTGCTCGCCCTGAGCGAGGCCCCCGGGCGGCGCCTGCGCTCGTCCGAACTCGCCGACGGGATCCGCTGGGAGCGTAGCCGGCTGTCCCACCATCTCGGCCGGATGGAGCGGCGCGGGCTGATCCGCCGCGAGGAGTGTGCCACCGACAGCCGCGGCGCCGAGGTCGTCCTCGAAACGGCCGGTGCGGAGGCGTTCCGGCGCTCGACCGTCCCCCACCTTCGTGCGGTACGGGAGCTGTTCGTCGACGCCCTCACCCCGGAGCAGCTCGCCGCCGCGGCCGACCTCGCGACCGCCCTGCGCCGCCGGCTCGATCGCTAGGACGCGGCTCGCACCACGTTCCCCGAGCCTGTCGAAGGGCAAGGTCCGATCTCGGCCCCGGGCACTTCGACAGGCTCAGTGCGCAGTGGACAACCCGGGTCGGCGGAGGAACCAGTTCGGCCGGCCCAGCACCGGGGCCTCGCCGATCACGGTGAAGCCGTGGCGACGATAGAACGCGACGTTCTCCGACTTGTCCGTCTCCAGGTACGCAGGCTCGGCGGTCCGGTCCCAGCGGTCGGCGAACTCGTTCATGATCAACGAGCCGATGCCCTGGCCCTGCCGGCCCCGGTCCACCGCGATCGGACCGAAATGGTGGTGCGGCCAGTCCGGGTGCTGCCGCCCCCAGGCACTCTGCCAGGCGAGCACCCGGAGCAGCCGCCGCGGCCCGATGTTGATCATGGTCGCGGCGGCCCGGGCCTGCTGGCCGACCCGGAGCCGGCACTCGCCGGGTGGCGCGCTCGCCGCGACGCCGACCAGGGTCTCGCCGTCGAAGGCGCCGACGGTCTCCCGCTGCCCCGCCACCCGGAACAGCCCGCGGAACATCAAGTCCAGGCACCGCTGCCTGGTCTCCGGATCCGGGCCGAAGGCCGCGACGTGGCCCGGGTTGTCCCGCATCCCCCGCGCCAGCACCCCGACCGCGGCCTCGGTCTCGTCCGCGCCGATCGGCCGCAGCCGGATGATGTCCTTGCTCATGATCATCACTCTGCCACCCGCCCGCGTTCGGCGAGCCAGCCCGCCATCGCCCGTACGCCCACGCCGATGGCGCCCTCGTCCGGGTCGAAGTCCACGTGGTGCGGAAAGGCCGTGGTGACCAGAGCGCCGGGCGAACGTACGCCGAGGAAGCTGTAGGTGACCGGAAGCCGCCGGCCGAACAGCGCGTAGTCCTCGCCGTTGAACGGCGGCGCGGCGTGCATCCGGGTCACCTGCCGGGGACCGAACTCACGGCGCAGCCGGCGCTCCAGCCTGATGCCGTCCCGCTCCGGGCAGACCAGGGCGGGGAACGGTGGGTCGGGGAACTCGGCGCATCCGTCGTAGCGGGCGGCGACCGCGCCGACGCTCTCGCGGACCTCGCGGTAGCGCTGCTCGGGCCAGCACCGATAGGACAGTTGTACGGTGACGGCGCCGTCCTCGTCGGCCTCCGGGGTCGCGTGCTGGATGTTGACGAACCGGGCCAGCGGCCCGTCGGGCGTCCCGAGGTCGACCAGCAGCTGTTCCATCTCGGCCAGGGTCTGCGGCCGAGCCACGGTGGCCAGCCGAACGACGTCCGCCGCCACGGCCTCGGCCCGAGCGGCGGCGTTGGGGCCGGTCAGCCGGACGCTGCCGCGGTCCAGGCCCGGCATGCCGAAGCCCGGCGTGACGGCGATGGTCCCGACGGGCAGCGGGCCGCAGTGCAGCGCATGGAGCTCCCGGGCACCGGTGCGCCGCAGGACGCCGTCGTCCAGCATCGCCTGGGCGCCGGTGAGGTCCTCCTCCGCCGGCTGGAACAGGAACGCGACCGTACCGCTGAGTCGTGAACGGAGCCGGGCCAGCACCTCGGCGACACCGACCCCGATGGTGGTGTGCAGATCGTGCCCGCAGAGATGGCCGAGCTCGGTGACCCCGCCAACCGTGTGCCCCGCCGGCACGGCATCCATGTCGGCCCGATAGCCGACGGTACGGCCTCGGTGGGCGCCGTGGAGCAGGCCGACCACGCCGTGGCCACCGACGCTGGTCGTCACCGTCAGGCCGGCGGCCCGCAGGCGGTCCGCCACCAGGGCGGCCGTGTGACGCTCCTCGCCCGCCGGTTCGGGGTGAGCGTGGATGGCCCGCCGCAGGGCAACCAAGTCAGCTTCGATCGAGCCGGTCACCGCGTCGATCGCGGGCTGGTCCACCGGACGGCGGCCCACCTCGGGGCGAGCCGGCCTGTCTGCCGCGGCGGCGGGCGCCGCGACTCCGGCGAACGTTCCGGCGCCGGCGGCTGCGGCGGCGAGGAGAAAGCGTCGGCGGTCGAGATCCCGCGGGTTGTTGATCATGGTTGCTCCTGACGTCGGCGACCCGGCCCGTGCCTGGGCTCGGTTCCAGCGTCGCCCCGTCCGTCAGTCCTCCCCAGCCGGCCGACCCACCAACCGGGCCGGGGGTTGTCCCTACCCGCCGAAGCTGATCATGGACGCCCGGTCACGCCACCGCCCAACGGGAGAAGGACGATCGCCAGGGCTCGGTGATGGGCTGGTCCGCGACCAGGACGGTGCGCGCGGTCGCGTACCGGGTGCCGGCCCGGTCCCGGACCTCGGCGGCCAGCGAGACCGAGCGGGTGCCGATCTTGGTGACCACCGTCTCCGCGAGGTAGGGCTCGACGGCGAAGTCGATCGGCTTCAGGTAGTCGACGTCCTGCCGCACGACGACCCACCGGCCGCCGTTCTCGCCGCCCATCAGGTCGGCCACCAGGGCGACCCGCGCCTCCTGGACGTAGTCGTAGTAGCGGACGTTGTTGACGTGGCCGTACGAGTCGAGGTCGGACCAGCGCACCCGGACCGGATGCAGATGGCCGGACCCGGTGAACGTGATCTTGGTCGAGTCGACCGGGCGGAGCGGCTCGGCCGGCTCGAGATGGCTGCTCAAGAAGTCCCGCTCGGTGGCGGTGAGCCGGCGCAGGGCGTTCGCCTCGAGGTCGTACGGGGTGGCGATGGTCTGCGCGCGGACGGCGATCTCCGCCCCGTCCTTGATCAGATACCCGAGCTGGAACCGGCTGCCGCCGACCTGATCGACCCAGAGCTCGATCCGCAGCGGCCGCCCGCTGTAGACGACCGGTGCCCGGTATTCGACCTGATGGCCGGCGACGATGACGCCGTTGTCCAACAGGTCGCGCATCGCCGGCGGACCGGAATGCAGGAAGGCGACCCGGGCCTCCTGCAGGTAGTCGACGAACGCCGCGTTGTTGACGTGGGCCTGCGCATCCATGTCGCCCCAGCGGAGCGGGCAGTCATAGCTGTAGGTCACCCCGGCATCCTGCCAAGGGCGGTCGGCGCCGCGGTCAGCGGATGCCCGGACGGGCCTCCGCCCAGCGGCCGCGGGTGAAGTCGGGGAAGTCGACCGGCGCGCCGTCGGCGGCGACCGAGGCGAAGCTCAGCGCGGACGGAGCACTCCAGGCCGCCGCGTCGTAGACGTCCATCTCGGCCACTGCGCCGGACCGCATCGTGGTGATCAACTGGAGCAGCATCAGGTAGTCCATGCCGCCGTGGCCGCCGGCCTCGCGGGCCCGCGCACCCTCGTCGGTCCACAGCTGGTGCTCGTAGTCGCGGAACGTGTCCAGCTCGACGTACTCCTCGACCTGGGCAGGATCGTCCGGGTCCTCGACGAAGATCCGCGGCGGGAAGTCGGTGAAGATCCCTTTGGTGCCGACGATCTCGTTCCTTCGGCTGTACGGGCGCGGTCCCACCACCTGATGCTGCAGCAGGATCGTCCGACCCTGTTCGGTGGCCACGATGGAGGTGTTGATGTCACCGCAGCGATACACCTCGCCGGCCGTACTCGGATCGAGCTCGTCGGGATGGCTGTCCCGCCAGACGTCCAGGCCGCGGGATGCCGAGCTCATCGAGGTCAGCCGGACGAACCGGTCGCCGCGATTCACGTCCAGGTAGGCCGCGACCGGTCCGAGGCCATGGGTCGGATAGAGGTTCGCGTCCAGCTTGACGTGGGCCTTGCGCCGCCATGCCGTCCGCGTCATCAGCGGCCGGCGAAGATCATGAAGATAGGCCGCCTCGGCGTGCAGCAACTCGCCCAGCACGCCGTCGCGGACCAGGTTGAGCACCAGCAGTTCGTTGTAGCCGTAGTTGCAGTTCTCCAGCATCACGCAATGCCGCCGGGTCTGTTCGCTGGTGTCGACCAGGGCCCAGCACTCCTCCAGCGTCAGCGCTGCCGGCACCTCGACCGCGGCGTGCTTCCCCGCTTTCATGGCGGCGACGGCCAGCGGAGTGTGCAACTCCCAGGGGTTGGCGATGATCACGAGATCGATGTCGTCCCGTTCGATCACCGCCGTCGCGTCGGTCACGGTGTCGGCGCGGCGCCCCGAGGCGGCCGCGACCCGATCGGCGGCCGCCCCGGCCCGCTCCGCCGAGACGTCGCAGACCGCACGCACCTCGGCGCCGTCGATGATCAACAGGTTGCCGAGCAGCGAACTGCCCCGGTTGCCGGCCCCGATCAGCCCGATCCGGATCCGGTCACGTCCCTCGAACGGGACGTTGATCATGGTCTCAGCCACCCGATCATCGTAAAAGGGTTGGCACCAAATCGGCAATAAGTGGCGTCCACAATTAGGGATTGAGCTCGAGGAAGCGTCTCGCGCCGGCGGCCACGCGGTCCCGGAGTTCGTCCGGCGCGACCACGACCACCTCTGACCCGCCGAGCGCCCCGACGAGCGCGACCGCGCCGTCCCAGTCCTCGGTGTCGAACTCCGCGTCGACCCAGCCCTCCGGGTCCGGCTCGCCGATGATCTTGCTCCTCGCGTACGCCCAGCCGGCGCGGTCCAGGGCCTCGCCGCGCAGCCGCAGTCGGATCCGGAACGACCCGAACCGCTTCGCGTACGCCTGCCGCGCCTCCCGCCAATGGGCGGCCAGATCGAAATCGCCCGGCCGGACGAAGGTCTCCTCGGTCGTGATCAACTCGTGCAGCCGGGACACCCGGTAGGTGCGTACCAGGTCGCCGCCGCGGCCGACGAAATACCAGCGGGTTCCCTTGCGCACCAGGCCATACGGCTCGATCCGGGTGACCCGCCGGCCGCTGCCGTACCGCACCTCGATGATCTTGTCCGCCCAGATCGCGGCGAGCAGACCGGGCAGCAGCGGCGGCGGATCGCCCGCGGTCGGCTCCCAGTAGCGGTCCGGGTCGAGATGGATCCGCTGCCGCGCGTGCTCGGCCTGCTCACGGGCCGCCGGCGCGATCGCCGCCAGCAGCTTCATGATCAACTCGTCACCCGGATCGTCCAGCCCGAGATCGCTGAGCAGGCCGCGCGGGTGGCCGACGATCATGGCCAGCGCCTCCGCCGTGGACAGCCCGGTCAGGTTCGTCCGGTAGTCCTGCACCAGCGCCCAGCCGCCGGTGCCGCCGCGGACCGAATAGACCGGGATCCCGGCGGACGACAGCGCCTCCATGTCGCGGCGGATCGTCCGGCTGGACACCTCGAGCTCGCGGGCCAGCGTCGGCGCCGACACCACTCCCCGGCCCTGCAGCCGGAAGACGATCCGAAGCAGCCGGTCGGCGCGCATGGGTCACATTCTGCCCGTACCGGACAGCAGCTGTCCTCTTCGGTCCGCCACGGGCGGCCGGATCCGATCGGCCGATTCGGTGCCGGATCCTGCCGGCGGACTTACCATGCCTACATGTCCGAGGACGGGCAGGACGCCAAGACGTCGTTCTGGAAGACGCTACCGGGGATCCTCACGGGTGTCGCGGCCTTGCTGACCGCCCTCGGCGGCTTCGTCGTGGTGATCATGCAGGTCGTCGGGGCCACCGGTCAGGTCGCCCAGCCGCCCGCGGCGAGTGGCCCGGCTGCCGTGACCTCCGCGGCCGCGGCACCGGAACCGCAGGACGAGATCTCCTCCGCCGGCACCACCGACGCTCCCGCCACCGAGTCCGGTTCGCCACCGTTAGGTTCGCCACCGGCCGAGGGCGACGTGCTCTACGAGGATCGGCTCGAGATGCGGCTCGGGGACCTGGCCGACCTGGAGACCGGCAAGGTCGGGACCGCCCCGTCCGGCTTCGACGTCTACCTGCAGAGCAGTGGAGCCTTCACCGCCTACGGCCAACTCACGCGCGCGACCGGGCCGATCTCCAGGTCCGCCTGCGTGGCCGCGCTGACCGAGCGGCAGGACAGCCACATCGAGCCGGCCGAACTCGGTGCCGAGGACTGGATCTGCGTACAGACGGAGACCGGCCGCCTCGCCGCGTTGTGGGTCGTCCAGAAGGCAGCCCCCGGAAGCCCGCTGTGGATCTTCGAGTACGTCCTCTGGAAGTAGCTCGACGCCCGGTCAGCGCGGAATGGCACGGCGGAGGTCGGCGAGGGTGCCGGGCAGCGCGCCGTGGCTGCGGGCCTGGACCAGCACGTTGCCGATCGCGGTCGCCTCGACCGGGCCGGCGATCACCGGCAGTCCGCAGGCCTCCTCGGTGAGCCGGCAGAGCAGCGCGTTCTGCGAGCCGCCGCCGGTGATGTGGACGGTCTCGACGGACCGGCCGGACAGCTCGCCGGCCTGCCGGACGATCGACGCGTACGCCGTCGCCAGCGACTCACAGATCGTCCGGGCGAACTCGGCCCGGGTCCGCGGCACCGGCTGACCGGTCCGCTCACAGGCCGCCGCGATCCGGCGCGGCATGTCGTCCGGCGCGATGAACTCCTCGGCGTCGACGTCGATCAGCGCGACCGGCCCGGACACCTCCGCCGCCTCGCCGAGCAGCCGACCAAGATCAACGGGCTCGCCGTCGCGCTCCCACTCCCGGACGCACTCCGAGAGCAGCCACAGTCCGCCGGCATTGCGCAGGTAGCGGACCTTGCCGTCGACGCCGCCCTCGTTGGTGAAGTTGGCCAGTCGGCTCTCCGCGGTCAGGATCGGCGCCTCCAGTTCGACGCCGACCAGCGACCAGGTGCCGGACGAGATGTAGGCCGCCGCCGGCGAGCGCAGCGGCGTGCCGGCCACCGCCGACGCCGTGTCGTGCGAGCCGACCGCCGTCACCACGGTGGTCCGCGGCAGACCCGTTCGGGCCGCGACGTCGGGCAACAGCGGGCCGATCACCGTACCGGACGGAATCACCTTCGGCAGCAGCGATCCGTCCAGGCCGAGCCGCTCGATGATCACCGGCGACCAGTCCCGGGTGGTCGCGTCGAACAGCCCGGTCGTCGAGGCGTTCGTCGCCTCGGCATGCCGCTGCCCGGTCAGCCGGTAGGCCAGCAGATCGGGCAACATCAACATCGTCCGGGCCCGCGCCCACCGATCACCGCGCTGCTCCGCGGCCAGCTGGTAGAGCGTGTTGAACGGCAGGAACTGCAGGCCCGCGATCCCGTACAGCTCGGCGAAGTCGATCTTGCCGTGGACGTCATCGATCACCGCCGCGGTCCGGTCGTCCCGGTACGCGAACGGGTCGCCGATCAACGCGCCGTCGGCATCGAGCAGGCCGTAGTCGACGGCCCAGGTGTCGATCCCGAGGCTCACCACGTGATCATGGCGGGCGGCGAGCCGGGTCAGCCCGTCGATCACGTCCCGGTGGATCCGCTCGAAGTCCCAGAACAGCCGGTCGCCCCGATGATCGAGCTGGTTGCCGAAGCGGTGCACCAGCTCCAGCTCGACCCGGCCGTCGACCACCCGGCCAGCCATCACCCGGCCGCCGGACGCGCCGATATCGACCGCCCCGAACACCGGACCGGTTGTGCCCTGAGCCTGTCGAATGGGGGTCATGATCTTGGTCCCTCAGCGCAGGAAGGCCGCCGCGACGCCCGAGTCGACCGGCACGTGCAGGCCGGTGGTGTGACTCAGTTCGTCGGAGGTGATCACCGCGACCGCGTTCGCCACGTGCTCCGGCAGCACCTCCCGCTTGAGCAGCGTCCGGCCGGCGTAGTAGGCGCCGAGTTCCTCCTCCTTGACCCCGTACACGGCAGCCCGCTTGGCACCCCAGCCGCCGGCGAAGATCCCGCTGCCGCGGACCACCCCGTCCGGATTGATCCCGTTCACCTTGACGCCGTGCTCGCCGAGCTCGGCCGCGAGCAGCCGGACCTGGTGCGCCTGGTCGGCCTTGGCCGCCGAGTAGGCGATGTTGCTCGGCCCGGCGAACACCGAGTTCTTGCTGGAGATGTAGACGATGTCGCCGCCCATCCCCTGCGCGATGAGCGCTGCCGCGGCGGCCCGGGAGACCAGAAACGAACCGCGCGCCATCACGTTGTGCTGCAGATCCCAGTCCGCGTCGGTGGTCTCGGTGAGCGGCTTGGAGATCGACAGGCCGGCATTGTTCACCACAAGATCAATTCCGCCGTACGCGAGCGCGGTGGCATCGATCGCCGCCTGCACCTGAGCCGGGTCGGTGACGTCGGCCTGGATCCCGATCGCCACGTCCTTGGTGCCGAGCTCGGCTGCCGCCGCCTCGGCCTTGGCCTGATCAAGATCGGCGATCACGACGCAGGCGCCCTCGGCGGCGAGCCGGGTGGCGATCGCCTTGCCGATGCCGCTGGCGGCGCCGGTGACCAGGGCGATCCGGCCGGCGTGCGACCGCGGCTTCGGCAACCGCTGCAGCTTCGCCTCCTCCAGCGCCCAGTACTCGATCCGGAACTTCTCCGACTCGTCGATCGGCGCGTAGCTGGAGATCGACTCCGCGCCGCGCATCACGTTGATCGCGTTGACGTAGAACTCGCCGGCGACCCGTGCGGTCTGCTTGTTCGCGCCGTAGGAGAACATGCCGACGCCCGGCACCAGGATGATCGCCGGGTCCGCGCCCCGCATGGCCGGGGAGTCGGCGTCGGCGTGCCGCTCGTAGTAGGCCCGGTAGTCGTCCCGGTACTGATCATGGAGCTCGCGCAGCCGGGCCACCGACTCCTCGACCGACGCCGAGGCCGGCAGGTCCAAGATCAACGGCTTGACCTTGGTGCGCAGGAAATGATCCGGGCAGGACGTGCCGAGTTCGCCGAGCCGGCGGTGCTCCGAGCGGGACAGGAACTCCAGCACCTCGGCCGAGTCGGTGAAGTGGCCGACCATCGGCTTGTCCGTCGACGCCAGTCCCCGGAGATGCGGGGCCAGCGCGGCCGCCTTGGCGCGGCGTTCGGCTTCCGGCAGTGCGCCGTAGCCGTCCAGCTCGGCGCCGAACGGGTCGGCCTTGCCGTGTTGATCAAGGTAGTCCTGGGCCGTCTTGATGATCCACAGCGAATTGGCCTCGGCCTCGTCGCTGGTGGCTCCCCAGGCGGTGATCCCGTGGCCGCCGAGGATGGTGCCGATGGCCTGCGGATGCTCGGCCTTGATCTTGGCAATGTCCAACCCCAGTTGGAATCCCGGCCGCCGCCACGGCACCCAGACCACCTTGTCGCCGAAGATCTCCGCAGTCAGCCTCTCGCCGTCCGCGGCGGTGGCGATCGCGATGCCGGAGTCAGGGTGCAGGTGGTCGACGTGCGGCGCGTCGACCAGCCCGTGCATCGCCGTGTCGATCGACGGCGCGGCACCGCCCTTGCCATGCAGGCAGTAGTCGAACGCCGCCACCATCTCATCCTCGCGGTCGATCGCCCGCGCGCCCCAGGAGTTGTAGACGTC
This sequence comes from Microlunatus parietis, assembly GCF_013407955.1. GTDB lineage: Bacteria > Actinomycetota > Actinomycetes > Propionibacteriales > Propionibacteriaceae > Microlunatus > Microlunatus parietis. The sequence continues at coordinate 1,561,609 of NZ_JACCBU010000001.1, forward strand.
GACCAGCGACCGCATCCGGTCCAGCCGCAGCACGGCCAGGCCGGCCGGCTTCAGCGTGCCGAGATCACCGCCGCTGCCCTTGACCCAGAGCAGTTCCACGTCGGTCCCGGTCACCGGGTCGACCGCGGTCCCCTTCGCCGACGTGTTGCCGCCGGCGTAGTTGGTGTTCCGCGGATCGGCCCCGAGCCGGTTGGACCGGGTGATCAACTCGGTGACGGTCCTGTTCTCGTTCTGCTGGTTCACGCTCTTCCTCGGGTTCATGGACGTACATTCGGTCGCTCCCCGCCCTCTTCACCAGGTTTCTTGTCGCTTTACCAGAGAAGTAACTGTGGTAAAGCGGCAGTTTTTCACGTTACGTGAAAAACTTGAGGCGAGTGGGACGGGTGGGGTCAGGTCAGGCGCCCCAGCCGGCCTGGTCGCCGCCGACCCGGTCGGCCGCGATCTGATCAAGGTAGCCGCTGGCCAGGAACTCCTTCATCGGGTCCGCCGGCAGACCGCGGCCGGCCCGCCATTCGGCGAGGTCGCCGCGGACGTCGGTGTAGAAGGCGTCCATCAGGAGCTGGTTCGCGCCGAGCACGTCGCCGGCCTTCTCCGCGGCCAGCAGTTCGTCGGTGTCGACCAGCAGGGCCCGGGCGGTCATCTCCTGCACGTTCAGCACGGAACGGATCTGGCCGGGGATCTTCGGCTCGATGTTGTGGCACTGGTCGAGCATGAAGGCGACCCCGCTGTCCTTGCCGTAGCCACCGCCGCGGACGACCTCGTACAGGATCCGGAACAGCTGGAACGGGTCGGCCGCACCGACGATCAGGTCGTCGTCGGCGTAGAACCGCGAGTTGAAGTCGAACGAGCCGAGCCGGCCGAGCCGGAGCAGCTGGGTGACGATGAACTCGATGTTGGTGCCCGGCGCATGGTGGCCGGTGTCCAGGCAGACGAACGCCTTCTCGCCGAGGGCCACACAGTGCGCGTACGAGGTGCCCCAGTCAGGGACGTCGGTGGCGTAGAACGCCGGCTCGAAGAACTTGTACTCCAGCACCAGCCGTTGATCATCGCCGAGCTGCGCATAGACCTCGGCCAGCGACGCGGCGAGCCGGTCCTGCCGGCCGCGAAGATCACCCTGGCCCGGGTAGTTGGTGCCGTCGGCGAGCCAGATCTTGAGATCCCGCGAACCGGTCGCGGTCATGATCTCGATGCACTCGTGCATGTGCGCGATCGCCTTCTGGCGGACCCGCTCGTCCACGTGGGTCAGGCTGCCGAACTTGTAGTCGTCGTCCTGGAACGTGTTCGAGTTGATCGTGCCGAGCGCGACCCCGTGATCTTGGGCGAACGCGGCCAGCTTGGCGTAGTCGTCCACCTTGTCCCACGGGATGTGCAGCGCGACGGTCGGCGCCAAGCCGGTGTATTCGTGCACCTTCGCGGCGTCGGCGATCTTCTCCTCCGGCGTCCGGGGCACGCCCGGCTGGCCGAACACCCGGAACCGGGTGCCCGAGTTCCCGAACGCCCAGGACGGCAGCTCGATCGCCTGTTCGGCCAGCGCGTCGGTGATGTCGGCAAAGCTACGCATCAGGCTTCCTCCTTCGTCTTCGGTACGGCACTCCACGCATGATCACCGTGCGACACCTGGTGCTCGGTCCCGTCCGGCAGCCGCACGTCGGCGGTGACCCCGGGCGGGATCGACGCGGTCAGCTGCACCTGGGCGCCGGACCGCTCCCAGCGGACCTTGATCGGACCGTAGCCGCTGTCGTACGAAGCCTCGCACCAGTCCAGCCCGTCCGGCACGATCGGCGCGATGGTGATCTTGCGGTAGCCGGGCTCGGCCGGCGCGAGACCGGCCAGTCGCCGGTGCATCCAGTCCGCGACCGCGCCGAACGCGTAGTGGTTGAACGACGTCATCTGGCCCGGGTTGATGGTGCCGTCCGGCAGCATCGAGTCCCAGCGTTCCCAGATCGTCGTGGCGCCCATGGTGACCGGGTAGAGCCAGGACGGGTTCTCGGTCGCGGTGATCATCTTCCAGGCCAGGTCCGGCCGGCCGGCCAGCTCCAGCGCGTCCAGGATCAGCGGCGTGCCGACGAAGCCGGTGCTCACCTTGAAGTCGGCCTGCTCGACCAGCTCGGCCAGCCGCTTGCCGGCATGATCACGGCGGTCCTCCGGCAGGAAGTCCCAGACCAGGGCCATCGCGTACGCGGTCTGGCAGTCGCCGAGCACCCGGCCGGAGCCGGTGACGAACTCGTCGACGAACGCCTGCCGGCTGCGCTCGGACACCTCGCGGTAGTGCTTGGCCTCGTCGTCCTTGCCGAGCAGCTCGGCCGCGTCGGCAACCAGGCCGGCGGACCGGATCAGGTGGGCGGTCGCGACCACGTCCGGGCTGACCTGGGCCTTCGCCGCATTCTCCGGCGGTGCGGTCGGGTCCAGCCAGTCGCCGTACTGGAAACCGCCGAGCCAGAGGCCGTCGTCGGTGGCGAGGCTGATCAGCTTGTCCACCCAGGCCTTCATGCTCGGGAACTGCGTGCCGAGCAGGTCCCGGTCCGCGAACCGCTGCCAGAGCACGGTCGGGACGACAGCCGCTGCATCACCCCAGGCCGCTGCGGCCGCGCCGCTGTGCGTTTCGCCGAGCACGTTCGGGATGACGCTCGGCACCGACCCGTCCTCCCACTGGTCGACGGCCAGGTCGGCCAGCCAGTTGGAGAGGAACCCGTTGGTGTGGAACAGGTAGCTCGCGGTCGGCGAGAAGACCTGGATGTCGCCGGTCCAGCCGAGCCGCTCGTCGCGCTGCGGGCAGTCGGTCGGCACGTCGAGGAAGTTGCCGCGCATCCCCCAGACCACGTTCTGGTGCAGCTGGTTGAGTTGATCATGAGAGCTGGCCCAGGTCCCGGTGCGGCGCAGGTCGGAGCTGATCGCGACCGCCTCCACCCGACTCGGGTCAAGATCATCGACGCCGGTCACCTCGGCGTAGCGGAAGCCGTGGAACGTGAACAGCGGCTCGCAGGCGTCGTCGCCGCCGGACAGCAGATAGCTGTCGGTCGCCTTCGCCTTGCGCAGCGGACGGACCCCGAGCTCGCCATGTTCGAGCACCTCTGCGTGCCGGATGATCACCTCGGCACCGGCCTGGCCGCGGGTCTTCAGTCGGACCCAGCCGACCAGGTTCTGGCCGAAGTCGATGATCGTCTTCCCGGACGGCGAGGTGATGATCTCCTTCACCGGAAGGGTTTCCACAACCCGGATCGGCGGTCCGTACGGCGCGAACAGGGTGGGCAGGTCCCACTCGACCAGCTCGACGCCCTTGGCGTCCTTGCCCGCCGGGTCGAGCGACACCGACAGGTCGGTCCGCTGCCCGTCGTAGAAGTCGTCGGCCAGGATCCCGCTGGCGCAGGCCTGCCAGGTCTCGTCGGTCTTGATCACCTGGGTGGTGCCGTCGGCCTTGGTGATCTCCAGCTGGGCCAGCAGCGCCAGCTTGTCGCCGTAGTGCGCGCGGTGCAGGTCCCAGGTCATCTGGCCGCGGAACCAGCCGTTGCCGAGGACGGCCTGGAGCCGGTTCTCGCCGCTGGTCAGCAGGTCTGTGACGTCGAAGCTCTGGTAGCGCAGCCGGCTGTGGTACGCGGTCCAGCCGGGTGCCAGCTCCTCGTCGCCGACCCGGGTCCCGTTGATCGCGAAGCGGTACCAGCCGAGCGCGGTCACGTACAGCCGGGCCGAGGCGATCTCGCCGGCGATCTCGGCCGAGGTGAACACGATCGGCGCCGGGTCGTCCAGGCCCTGACCGGCCGGACCGACGAACCTGGCCTGCCAGTCGGACGCCTCCAGCAGGCCGACGCCGATCGCGACCGGATCACTCTCGGCGACCGCGCCGTCGGGACCGTACGCCTTGATCGTGACGGTGCCGCGGGCCCGCGAGGTCAGCGGCTCCAGCGGCCACGGGACCAGCAGCTGCTCGGCCGACTCGACCCGGGCCGTCTGCTCCTCGCCGCCGTCGGGCGTGTAGCCGATCTCGTACGCCTGCTGCTGCCAGCCCGGCTCACGCGTCTTGACCGCCCAGCTCAGTCGCGGGGTCGCCGTACCCAGGGTGCTCGGGTCGTCGTTGTGTTCCAGCAGCACTCGGGAGACCCGGAGTGCCGTCGGAGCCGTCACCGTCATGAAGCCCATCCTTCGTCGTCGTGGGGTGGTGTCACACACGCGCAGCTTTGAATCGTTTCAGATTTTCGGTCAATCTATGATCCCGCGCAGCCCCTTGTCAACACTGTCTCCGCCTGTCGGTGGCGCCGTCCCTGGCCCGGGATTAGGTTTCTCGCATGCCAGCAGACGAACGCACGCCGGCTCGGGGCCCGAAGCCGCAGGTGAGCATCCGCGATGTCGCGGAACGCGCCGGCGTGGCGCTCGGCACCGTCTCCAATGTGCTGAATCGTCCCGAGAAGGTGGCCGAGGCGACCCGGGAGCGGGTGCAGCGCGCGATCGAGGACCTCGGGTTCGTCCGCAACGACGCGGCCCGGCAGCTCCGGGCCGGCAAGAGCCGGACCATCGGGCTGATCGTGCTCGACGTCGGCAACCCGTTCTTCACCGACGTGGCCCGCGGCGCCGGCGACCGGGCGGCCGAGGCCGACCTCTCGGTCCTGCTCGGCAGCAGCGACCAGAGCACCGACCGCGAGTCGGGCTTCATCGACCTGTTCGAGCAGCAGCGGGTCCAGGGCGTGCTGATCTCCCCCGTCGGCGACGTCGACGAGCGGCTCACCCGGCTGCGCGACCGCGGCATGCCCACCGTGCTGGTGGACCGCCTCTCCCAGGGCCGCCACTTCTCGTCGGTCTCGGTCGACGACGTCGGCGGCGGGTACCTGGCGGTGCGGCACCTGATCGAGCAGGGCTGCCGGCGGATCGCCTTCGTCGGCGGCCCGCTGAACATCCTCCAGGTCGCCGACCGGCTGCAGGGGGCGACCAAGGCGGCGGCCGAGACCCGCGGTGTCCAGCTCGAGGTCCTGTCCCAGCCCGACCTGACCGTACGGGCCGGTCGCGACGCCGGCCAGGAGATCGTCGAACGAGCGCCGGCCGACCGCCCCACCGGCGTGTTCGCCGCCAACGACCTGATCGCCGTCGGCGTCCTGCAGGCCTTCTCCCTGCTCGGCCCGCTCACGGTGCCCGACGACATCGCTCTGGTCGGCTACGACGACATCGACTTCGCCAGCTCCACCGTCGTCCCGCTCACCTCGGTCCGCCAGCCGTCCGAGCTGATCGGCAAGACCGCCGTCGAACTCCTGCTCGCCGAGACCGAAGCCCTTGCCGAGGGCCGGCCCCTGGACCGCCAGCAGGTCGTCTTCCAACCCGAACTGGTCGTCCGCGAGTCCAGCCGCCGGACCCCCTGACCCCGATCGGCCCATCAGCGAGACACAGTCCGCTCCCCTGCAGCCGCGACCCTTGCACCCATCCGCGACCGTTGCAACGGTCGCGGACGCGAAGAACGGTCGCGGCTGCGCTTCGGTCAGCCGGCGTGCAGGTAGCGCAGCTGCCAGTTGCCGGTGATGATCTTGAGCAGCAGCGTCAGGTGACGGCCGCCGGCGTCGGCGGAACAGACGGCCTCCCAGCGGCCGGTGCCGAGCTCCCACTCCGGCTCGGTCGGCAGCAGCAGGTCGCCGGTCAGCAGTGCCGCGACGACAGCATCCCGGCCGCGATGCGCGGTGCCCGCCTGCCACAGGGTCGCGTCGCCGTCGACCAGGCCGGCCAGGGCCTCGGCGGCGCGGCCGGCCACCGCCGACCGGTAGGCGTCCAGGAAGGTGCCCAGCTCGCGCGCCGTCTCCTGCCGGGCGTCGATCGTGATCGGCTCGCCGGCCGCGATCGACCGTACGGCGATGTTCCGGGACGCCTCGAAGTCCTGGACGCAGGAGGGGTCGTCGGCGTGGTTCACGAACCGGGCCGGCACCGGGTAGAGATAGCGCCGCCCGCCATAGCTGTGCACGAACAGGTCGTCGCCCGCCGGCAGCGCCCGGTACTCGCGCTCGTCGAGCGGTTGCAGCTCGAAGTCCAGCACCACCTCGCCGGCGGCGAAGTCCCGAGCCGCGTACACGCCGGTGCCGGCCAACTCCCCGGGTCCGAGTCTCACGTCGTCCACCGGGCGAGGCTACCCGTCCCTACCGCCGATGCTCTCGCGGCGCGTGCTTTCTGTTGCCTGGAATCCGTGTATTTTGTTGGTTGCAGAGTGTGTATCGTCAGCTCGACGCCATGGGCGCAGTCCTCATCGAAGGCGTCAAGGGCTGCGGGAAGACCGCGACGGCGCGCCAGATTGCGGCGAGCGAAGTGCTGCTCGACTCTGATCCGAGCGCCGCGATGGCCGTCGACCTCGACCCGAGGCTGGTTCTGAACGGAGACTCGCCAAGACTCCTGGACGAGTGGCAGCGTGCACCACGAATCTGGGATGCGGTCCGCCGCGCCGTCGATGACCGACGACTGACCGGGCAGTTCGTGCTCACCGGATCCGCGACTCCTTCTGACGACGTCCCTCGTCACTCCGGAGCCGGACGGTTCGGGATCGTACAGATGCGGACGATGACCCTTGCTGAAAAGCAGGCGACCACGCCCACCGTGTCGGTTGGCGGGCTCCTCGCCGGCGACACTCCGCCGCCTGACCGGAGTTCCCTCGAAGTCCGGGACTACTTGCATCACCTGGCGGTCGGCGGGTGGCCGGGGCTGGTCGGGGCCGACGAGACTACTGCGCGCACCTTCCTCGACGGGTACCTCGACATGATCATCGAGCACGACATCGCAGAGGTCTCCGGCAGCCCTCGCAATCCACGCTTGGTTGGCCGCTTTCTCCATGCCTACGCGCAACTGATATCCCAGCCCGCGACGATCAGCACGATCGTGCGGCGTGCGCGCGACGACGTCGACGAAGACACCAGGGCGCCGTCACGCTATGTCGCTGATCCCTACCTGGATGCACTGCGCCGGATGAAGATCATCGACGAGGTGCCGGCCTGGGAACCGGCGGTGCGCTCCTCGAAAAGGCTGACGATGACTCCGAAGCGCCAACTCGGCGATCCATCGCTCGCGGCGTCCTTACTCCAGATGTCGCCCGCACGGATGCTTACCGACTTGGAGACGACGGGATTCCTGTTCGAGAGTCTCGTCGGACACGACCTGCGGACCTATGCCGAGGCCGCCGGCGCGTCGCTGTTCCACTATCGGGAGCACGACGCCCGGCTCGAGGTTGACTTCGTCCTCGAAACCAGAGATGGCGACTGGGTTGGGATTGAGGTCAAGATGGGTGAGTCTGAACTCGACAAGGCGGCGGCATCACTCACCCGACTCGCCGAGCGCGTCGCACGACAACCCAAGGCCCTGGCGGTGATCACCGCAGGCTCCCTTGCCTACACGCGGGATGATGGAGTCCACGTCGTGCCACTCGGATGTCTGGGTGCTTAGTTAAGGGCCACAACCTACAGCGATGACAACCAGTACTCGCGCTTCTACCTACTGAGCCAGCTTAAGAAGACATGGTTTGTGGCTGAATCTGGCTGGCGCGATCAACACAAGTTCTGCGACGTGTTCGACGGAGGAAACCACAGGCCGTGGTCTAGTGATCCTCAATACTATGCTCCGCTCGCGAGCGCCCGTACCCGAAGTGCAAGAAGGACGTGAAGAATGGGAAGCACTCTCCGAGGAAGAGCAAGTTCGGCAGGTTGACCAAGACCTGGGCGCATTCATCCACGCGATTTGTCAGCCAAGGACGTGTGTAGACAAGGCAGCCGGAAATGACAAAGACCCCGGCCGAGTCCATAGCGGACCCTAACCGGGGTTTGTCTGTCTACTCTGCCGGAACCTCTTTCCAGGACTCGCCTGATTGAATGTCCTCCACATCATCAAGTGCGAAAGCTGCGACAGACACTAGAACTCGCTCAGGGTTCGTTGGAGTAGTGCCCTCCAAATGTAGGCGCTCCTGCTCTTCCTTCGTCGCGTCAACCAGAATGCTGAAGAGATGGTGAGTACTCGTCTCGCCATGCATGTCGGCCAAAAGCAGCACGCTGCTGCCATTCTTCAACTTCACTCGCCAGGTGTCTATTTCTCCGTCGTATTTCACTTCTTCTCTCCTAGGACGGTCAGTCCACGATTGATTCGACTCTCGATGTAGCTCTTGTTGTTCTCTATGAAGGTGCGCGCAACCTTCGGCAACTCATCGCCGTCCTTGTCAGTGAACCTGGTACCGCTTCGCCAATAGTAGTGAGTGGAGCCCTTACCGCCAAGCTGAACATGGATATTGCCCTCTACGTAGCCAGGCTTAGGGTTCTCCACATCCATCCGGAAGGTCGTGTCCTTACCGATAGGTCTGCGGTCGATGAGGCTTTGCGATCCATTGATCTTGGTTCCCTTGGCACCGAAGAGGTTCTTGTTGAACTGCCCACCACTGTTGCCAGGCTTGCCGCCACCGGGAGGGCAGCCAGCCGGGGGACCACCGTTACCCCTGGCGTTGACCCCACCCTGACCTTCATTGGCGTTGGGCTTCTTCGGACCCTTGGCTAGCTCCTTGTCCTTCTCCGACTGCTTCAGCAAGTCACCAATGTCTGCGTCCTCGGCGCGCTGCTCAGCCCTCAGGTCAGCCCTTACACCCGGTGGACACGGCTTGCAGGCCGCTACAGTCAGCAGCCCTACCGGTACCAGCGCCAGTGCCAGCAGCAGCCTTGAAACCCATCCTGCTACATGTCTCATCCCGCTTCCCCTTCTCCGCTAGAAGACGAACATTGCAGGACACAGGAGGGATGAGCGGTCTGTCAAGACCTCGCGTTGACTCACGGAAAATGCCCGCGAAACGGGTTCGTTGCTTCATGAGCGGAATGCCCGCGTAGCGGTGCGCCTCCGCCGGGGTGCGGGCCGGCGGGCTGAGTGTGAGACATGGGTTTGACGATGAGGCAGCGGCAGGCCGTCACCAAGACGGTGGCGGTGCGGTACCGGTCGGCTTCGAGGGGCAGAAGGTGGTGATCCTGGACGAGTTGTGCGCGACGACGGGCTGGCACCGTGATCATGCCCGGAAGGCGTTGCGGCTGGCGTTGCGGCCACGGCCGGTCCCATCGCCGAGGAGGGCTCGGCCGCGGCCGCCGACTGGCCTCGGCCACCATCGAGGCAGCGCCTTTACCCGATCCCGCTTTGCCGGCACTCAGTCGGATCCCGGCCACCACCGGCGCGGCGAGCGGCGTGCTGATCGTGGTCGCCAGCGGCGACAACCCGCGGCGCAGGACCTGGTTCCCGGCGATCTTGGTGTGCCCGAAACTCGCGCACTGCTTGTCATGACCGTAGACCGGTCGCAGCAGCGAATCGATATCGACATACGCCAGCTGGGCCAAAGCCGGCAGCACCCCGCTGTGCTGGGCCAGATTGATCAAAAGCGCTCGCGCGGCAGACGCCAACTGCAAGGCATGGCCATGAGAACTTCCGCAGGAACTGACCCAACGTGGCCGGCGCATACACCTCGGCGAACAGCCGGGCCATCCCGCCCGTGCGCATCACGTCCAGATCGTCCATACTGTCCGCGCCCGCGGTCATCCCCGCGATGATCGAGGTGATCTTGCCCGCCGGGTTCACCGCGCCGACCGCACCCGCCTCGACCCGAGCCGCACCCCCTCGGTGATCAACTCCGACAGGCCGGACTGCTCGGCCAGCGCCATCACCGGCACCAGACCCGCGTGCGACTGAAAATGCCCTCCGATGCGGGGCGATCCGGGCCTAGACAATCCAGATCATCCCGCACAGAAGGCACTTTCCCACTCACCGCGCCGATCCAGCACCCAGTCAGTCCACGGATCGAGCTAAGCGGAATCAGCTCTCTCAAAAGAACCGGCCCGGTGCGACCTGATCAGTCCCGGTCGTAGAGGCCGTCCAGCAGGACGGAGTACTTGCGCTCGACCGCCTTCCGGCGGATCTTCAGGCTCGGCGTCACCTCGCCGGACTCGACGCTCAGCTCGCCGGGCAGGATGGCGAAGCGCTTGATCGTCTCCCACCGTTCCAGCTTGGCGTTGGCCTCGGTGACGTAGCCGTCGATCAGCTGCCGGACCGCGGGCTGCTCGACCAGGCTGGCCAGGTCGGTGAACTCGAGGTCGTTCTCCTTGGCCCAGGTGCTGATCGCGTCCGGATCGAGGGTGATCAAGGCGCTGATGTACTTCCGGCCGTCCCCGTGCACGACGATCTGGCTGATGTAGGGACAGGCGGCGACCAGGATGCCCTCCACCTTCTGCGGCGCCACGTACTTGCCGCCGGAGGTCTTGATCAGGTCCTTCTTGCGGTCGGTGATCCGCAGGTAGCCGTGATCATCGAGCTCGCCGAGGTCGCCGGTCGCGAACCAGCCGTCCTCGCTGAGCACTTCGGCGGTGGCCTCGGGCTGGTTGTGGTAGCCGGACATCACCCCGGGGCCCTTGATCAGGATCTCCCCGTCCTCGGCGATCTTGACCTCGGTCCCCGGGACCGGCGGGCCGACCGTGCCGAGCCGCGGAGCCCTGCGGTGGTTGACGAACGAGGCGGCGCTGGTCTCGGTCAGGCCGTAGCCTTCCAAGATCAACAAGCCGGCCGCGAAGAACCACTCCTGCACCTCGCGGCTGAGCGCCGCGGACCCGGAGACGAAGAACCTGATCCGGCCGCCCATCCGTGCCTTCAGCTTGCTGAAGACCAGCTTGTCGGCGATCTTGTACTGCAGCGCGAGCAGGCCGGTCGGCTCCCGGCCCTCGAGCCGGATCGGGATCGTCTTGTGGCCGACGGCGAACGCCCAGTTGAAGATCTTGCCGCGCAGGCCGTGCGAGGCGCCCATCATCACCCGGGCCCGGACCTTCTCGAAGATCCGCGGCGCACCGGCCATCATGGTCGGCTTGACGACGGACAGGTTGTCGACGATCTTGTCGATCGCGCCCTCCACCGCGGTGGCGAACCCGATCTGCAACTGGATCGTGATCAGTGCCTTGCCGAAGACGTGCGACAGCGGCAGCCAGAGGTACTGAAGATCATCGGGACCGATCAGGTCGTACGCCTCGATCGACACCCCCTCGTACGTCCAGCAGTCCTGGATCAGCCGGACCCCCTTCGGCCGCCCGGTGGTGCCCGAGGTGTAGATCAGCGTCGCCAGGTGCTCGGGCTTGATGCCCGCGATCGTGTCGTCGATCGCGCTCGGGTGTTCGGCCAGGAACTCCCGGCCGCGCCGCTCCAGCTCGGCCCAGGTGATCACCAGTTCGTCGTCCAGTTCGCCTTCGATCAGCACGATCGCGATCACGTCGGCCAGGTCGGCGCGGTGGTCCAGCACCTTGCGGGCCTGGTCCGGGTTCTCGGCGAAGATCACCCGCGAGCCCGAGTCGGACAGGATGTAGGCCACGTCGGCGCCCTGCGTGGTCGGATAGACCGTCGTCGTCGCCGCGCCCGCGCACATCACGCCGAGGTCGGCCAGGATCCACTCCATCCGGGTCCCCGAGGTGATCGCGACCCGGTCCTCCGGCTCGACGCCGAGCGCCAGCAGTCCGGCGGCGAGAACGTACGCACGGTCCTTGGTCTCCCGCCAGGTCAGCGAGACCCAGCGATCGCCCTCCAGATACCGATACGCCTCCTGAGTTCCCGATTTCTCGACCCGTTCCACCAGCATCGCGGCCACCGACGCCGGCCGGGTCAGCTCTGCACCCGTGGTATCCGTCACTCTCTCCACCTCATCTGCTCGGTCTATGCAGAGGGTAGCCAAGTATCGCCGCCCGGATGCGCGTTGGTTCCGAGTCGTTACCGGGTACGGGCTCAGCCGACGGTCCGGAACGCTGCCATCATCATCATGTCCTCGTGCTCGAGATTGTGGCAGTGCAGCACGAACCGGCCGGCGTGTTCGGTGAACCGGACAGCCACCTCGACCGTCTCCCACGGCCGCAGATCGACGGTGTCCTTCCAGCCCGCGTCGTACTGACCCTGCTTCCGGTTCCCGCGCCGGATCACCTGGAACGGGTCCAGGTGGACGTGCACCGGATGGTGCAGGTCGGAGTAGAACCGCCAGATCTCGACCTCACCGAGCCGCGGCTCGGCGTCCATCCGGGCCGGGTCGAAGTCGAGGCCGTTGATCCGCCAGTGCGCCCGTCCCTCGTTCCGCTCGCGGGCGAACCGCCATTCCCGGACCGGGGCGTTCGGGCCCGGCCGGAGCGGCTCGATCGTGCTCAGCTTCGCCGGGATCGAGGACTCGTCGGCGGCCTTGCGGACCACCCGGAACTTGAGCACGGCGTCGGTGCTGCCGACGCCGAGCTTGTTGATCATGGTCACCTCGGTGCCGACCGGGTAGGCCGAGAAGTCGATCACCACGTCGAACCGCTCGGCCGGAGCGGCGACCAGGTCGTTGTGCTCCACCGGTGCGGTGAGCAGGCCGCCGTCGCTGCCGACCTGGACGAACGCCGTCCCGCCGGGCGGTGCCGGGTCCAGGGCGAACTGGTAGCGCCGGGCGTTGCTCGCGTTGACGATCCGGAACCGGTACCGCACCGCGTCCACCTCGAGCACCGGCCAGGGCACCCCGTTGACCAGGATCACGTCACCGAGTACGCCCGGCGAGTAGTCCTCGATCACGCCGGGAATCGAAGCCAGGTTGGGATCCAGCGAGGGGTACGCGAGCGAGCCGTCGGCCCCGAACGACCGGTCCATCACCATCAGCGGAAGGTCCCGGTCGCCGGCCGGCAGCGGCAGCGCCTCCTCCTCGTCATCGGTGATCAGATGCAGGCCGGCCAGTCCGCGCCAGACCTGCGGGCCGGTGAAGTCCATCCGGTGATCGTGGTACCAGAGCGTCGCGGCCCGTTGATCATGGGGATACTCGTAGTCGCGGACGCCGCGGGTGATCACCCCGTCGGCCGTGTGGGACTGGTGGCCGTGCCCGTACGATCCCGAGGCCGGCAGCACCAGATCGACCGGATAGCCGTCGCTGGCCGCCGGCGTGTGGCCGCCGTGCAGGTGGGTCACCGTGGGCACGGTGAGTTCGTTGCGGTGCCGGACGATCACCCGTTCGCCGCGGCGCGCCTTGATCGTCGGTCCGGGCAGCAGGCCGTCGTACCCCATGATCTCGGTACGCAGCCCCGGCAGCAGCTCGACCGTGGCGGCCCGCTGGGTGATCTCGTACCGGGTGGCGCCGTCGGCCTTCCCGGCGGGCCGCTTGACGGGCGGTACGGCGAACGGGCGGTTGAACCGGTCCGGCAGCGGAGCGGCGCTGGGCAGCAGCCGGGCCGTCTGCTCCGGCGACTCGCCCGAGGCGCAGCCGGCCAGGCCGGTCGCACCGGCGGCGACGCCCATTCCCAGGCCGCCGACCAGCAGCGTGCGCCGGCTGATGATCATCCGGTTCTCACTCATGCTGTTCCTGATCCCTCTGGGGTCGCCGTACGGGCGGCCCGGGGACGCCGGTCGCGGCCGGCCGAGGGCAGGAAGACACCGATCGCGAGCACCACCGCAAGGGTGACCAGGCCGACGCCGAGCGGTACGTGAACGCCGAGCAGGCGGGCGTATCCCATGCCGACCTGGACGTTCTCGACCAGCCACAGCGGCGCCGCGACGGCCGCGATCCAGACCCGGCCGCCGGCGACCGCGTACATGATCGCGGTCACGCCCAACAGGAACGAGGCGGCCGAGAGCAGATGGCCGAAGATGGAGTGCTGGGCGAGCATGCCGTAGGAACCGCTGAGGTACTGGCCGATCGTGATCGGCTGCATGATCGCGAAGATCACGTGCAGCACGGCGAAGACGCGCAGCAGGACGAGGCTGACGACGAAGAACGGCCGGCGTTTCGGGCGCGGCGCCGTCGGCGGCGCCTGCGGAAGGGTCGATGCGGACACGCCCTGACCATATAAGTAGGTTGTCTACACATCCATGGGTGATCACCCCCAATCCGGCACCCCGTACCCCCGCGACGTCCCGGGTCAGGGCCGGGCCGAAATGTCGGCACCGATCGCTAGCGTGATGGCCATGTCGTCCGCCGTCACCCTCAGCAGGAGCGCCGCCCGCCGGATCTGGATGCGGGCCCAGCGACTCGACAGCCGCGCTCCGTTCGGCGCCGGACCGGAGGCGACCCACGCGGCCGTCGAACACCTCGGCTACGTGCAGATCGACACGATCCACGTGATCGAGCGCTGCCACCACCACATCCTCTGGAGCCGGATCCCGGACTACCGGCGGGCGGACCTGCAGCGCGCCCAGACGGTCGACAAGTCGGTCTTCGAATACTGGACGCACGCGCTCGCCTACGTTCCGACCCGCGACTTCCGCTACTGCGTCGGGCCGATGATGCGCGAGCGGCGCCGCCCCGTGGCGCAGTGGTTCGGCACGGTGACGGATGCCGACGTGCGCCGGGTGCTTCGACTGATCAAGGCCGAGGGCCCGCTGACGGTCCGTGACTTCAAGGACGACGTGCTGGTCGAGAAGACGCACGCCTGGGCCAGCCGGAAGCCGTCCAAGGCCGCACTCCAGGTCGCGTTCTTTCGAGGCCAGGTGGCGATCAGTGAGCGGGCCGGGATGGTGAAGACGTACGAGCTCACCGAGCGCCATTTCGGCTGGGACAAGCTGCCCCGGCCCACCACCGAGCGGCAGTGGCACACGCATCTGCTGGACCGCGCCCTCACCGCCCAGGGCGTGGTGAGCATCGGCTCGGCCTGCCATCATCAGCGGCCACCGGCGAAGGCCGGCGTGCGGGCCCTGATCGAGGCGCGGGTCAAGCGCGGCGACCTGGTGCCGGTGATCATCGAGGGCGCCGAGAAGGTGCCGCACTGGGCCGAGCCTTCCACCCTGGCCGCGGTGCCGGACCTTGATCAGGAACTGGTGCACGTGCTGTCGCCGTTCGACCCGTTGATCATTCTGCGCAAGCGGCTCGCCCAGTTCTTCGGCTACGAGCACGTCTTCGAAGCGTACGTACCGAAGGCGAAACGGGTGTTCGGCTACTTCGCGTTGCCGGTGCTGGTCGGCGACGAGGTCGTCGCGGTGATCGACTTCAAGACCGACCGTGATCAAGGCGCCCTGCTGGTGCAGCAGTGGACCTGGGTGGGCCGGGGCGACGAGCGCCGGCACCGGGCACCGATCGAGGCCGAGCTGGACCGCTTCGAACGCTTCCAGCTGGCGCGGTCCTGATCATCGCGCCGGCTGCGGATCGACCGCGCCGAGCCCGGCGGTCCCGCGTACCGACGCGGTGATCAACTGGCGCACCGGTCCGGACGGGTCTCGGCCCAGTTCCCGCAGCGCGACGGCCAGCGAGTGGCAGTCGAACAGGGCCGAGTGCTGGCCGCCCGCGGCACCCGGCCTGGGCAGCCCCAAAACGGACCAGAGCCGTCCGGCGTTCGCGGACGCAGTGGCCGGCGCGAGGGAGTTGATCAAGGGGCGAAGGTTGACGAAACCCGAACCCAGGAAGCCGTTCGCCACCTGCTCGCCGCGGCTCCTGGCCCAGCCGACGTTCTCGCCGAGGACGACCATGTCGTTGCCGTAGGAGACCACGACCTGCTGCCGGCAGAAGCCGAGGAACGCGCCGAGTGCAGCCGCGGGCGGCCGGCCCTGCCGGTCGAGCTCGCCCTGCTCGATCCCGGTCAGTTCGCTCACGTACGGCGACAGTGTCGGGTTCTGCACCGGCCGGACCAGGGCCTCGAACTCGTCCACGACCTCGTACGTGTCCGCCGCCAGCCGCAGCGCCGCGATCTGGATGATCTCCCGCAACTGCCCCGGCGCCGACCAGTCCGCGGCGTTGGCACCCGGCCAGGACGTGAACTCGAGATCGAACACGACGAAGGTCTCCACCGTTGCACCTCTTCTGCTGTCGCCGGAACCGCCAGACGCATCCTGCCAGCCCCGTAAAGTTGCAGGCATGGCGAGCGATCGGGTCAAGGGCCACCTGGACGGGCTCTTGCTGGCGGTGATCGAACAGGGGCCGCTGCACGGATATGCCGTGATCGAGGCGCTCCAGGTACGGTCGGGCGGCTCGCTCGCGCTGCCGACCGGAACGGTCTACCCGGCGCTGCGGCGCCTGGAGGAGGCCGGCTGGATCAGCGGCCGTTGGTCCACCGTCGACGGCCGGCGGCGGCGGACGTACCGGCTGACCAGTGCCGGGCAGAAGGCGCTCGCCGCGGAACGGAACGAATGGTCGGCGTTCTCGGGCGCCGTCGGCCGCGTGCTGGGAGAGGCGTGATGATGACGTTGGGTCGCCGCGACCCGATCAGCGAGGTGGTCGCGCAATTGGCACGGCAACTGCCGCCGCCACTCCGTCCGGCGGGTCTGCTGCGTGAGGTCCGGGACGGGTTGAGCGATGCCGCGGAGGCGTATCAGAGAGCCGGGTTCCCGCGACCGGAAGCGGCGCGGCGAGCCGTGGCGGACTTCGGGCCGGTCGACGACGCCGCCACCGAGGTGGCCAACGCCTCGCTGGCACGGCTCTGCCGGCTCACGTCGTACCTGGTCAGCATCGGCTATCTGATGACCATCGCTGCCTGGTTCATCCTCGTCCTGGCCGGCCCTGACGTCACTCCCTGGGTGGCCAACCCACCGGGACCGACCGCGTATTGGTTCGGCCTGCTGACGATCAGTGCGACCACGGCCGGGCTGCTCGCCGTACGGCGACTCCGTGGCGACGCCCGGAGCAAGCGGACGGCGGCCGCCTCGGCGCGGATCGTCATCGGAATCGCGCTCGGCAGCAGTGCGCTGACTCTGGCATCGTCCTACCTGGTCTCGCCGTGGCGGGGCGAACTGATCCCGCGCGGCGCCTGGTCGCTGCACGATCTGGTCGAGGTGTTCTCCGGAGCGGTCCAGGTGATCATCCTCGCGGCGGCAGCCCGCTGCATCCTCAGCCTGCTCGCGGCCCGCCATCTCGGGACGGGCCGCCGGGCGTTCGAGGAGACGGTCAGGACTTGACGGCCTGGAGGCTGATCGAGATGTCGACCTTGTCGCCGATCAGCAGCCGGTCGCCCTCGAGCGGGACGTTGAAGTCGACCTTGTAGTCGGACCGGTTGATGGTGACGCTCGCCTCGGCGCCGAGCCGGGTCGCACCGTAGGCGTCGCCGGCCACACCGAGGAACTCGGCGGCCAGGTCGACGGACTTGGTGATCCCGTTGATGGTCAGGTCGCCACTGATGACGTAGCCGTCACCCTTGGCCGTGATCGCGGTGCTGGCGAAGGTGATCTCCTGGCCCGCGTCGGCGTCGAAGAAGTCGGTCGACTTGAGGTGGCCGTCGCGCTGGCTGTTGTTCGTGGAGATCGACGAGACCTTGATCGCGACGTTCACCGAGGACTCGGTGGGGTCGTCCGACTTGGTGATGATCTCGCCGCTGAAGTCCGCGAACGTGCCGCGCACCTTCGACATCAGGTGCCGAACCGAAAAGCCGACCTCGGAGTGAGAGTTGTCGATCGCCCAGGTGCCCGCGGTCAGGGTTTCGGCCTGAATGTCGTGGCTCATAGTCATGTGCTCCTCGTAGAGATTGGTTGAGGCTTCAATGACTTCAGCATAGGTCAAGGAAGTTGAATGGTCAACTTTCTGGAGTTACCGTGGAGTGACGAAGGGAAGGAGGTTCGGTGACCGACGACGGCAATCCGGTCTGGCTGACCGAGGAACAGCAGCGGGTCTGGCGGGCGTACCTGCTCGGCAGCGCGCGGCTCAGCGAACTGCTCGACGCGGGCTTGCGGCGCTACGGCATCGACCTCGCGGAGTACGAGATCCTGGTGGTCCTCTCCGAGTCCGAGGGCCACCGGCTGCGGATGTCCGAACTCGCCCGGGCCGTGCATCAGTCACGATCCCGGCTGACCCACACCATCACCCGGATGGCCCGATCCGGCCTGGTCCGCCGAGCCACCTGCCCGACCGACCGGCGCGGCGTCTGGGCCGAACTCTCCGACCAGGGCCGGGCCCTGCTGCGCGACGCCGCCCCCGATCACGTCCGGGCCGTCCGGGAGAACTTCGTCGAGGCCGTCTGCCCCGAGGACTACACCGCCGTCGGGCGAGCGTTCGCCTCCGTCGCGGACACCATCGGCGCATCCTGACCCCACCGGTCCAACCCGAGCCTCGCACCCGCCTGCGTCCCATCCGCCCCTCGCCGAGCGGACCCCTTGACCGGCAGAAACGGCGAAAATCAAGGTCCAAACGTCCGCTCGGCGAACCCAAACTTCACGACCGGCCCCACGCCCCGAACCTGCCGAACGGCAACACCGCGACGCCGCCACTCCGGCACCCGCGCCCGCCCGCACCCCAAGCCCGCGCGAACGACTCGCCTGCAACATCGCGGCCCCACGCGAACCCGCGCCCCGGCCGGACTCACCCCGAACCTCGTGACCCGACCGCCTGCACACCACCCAGCACACCGCAACCCGCGCCCGCGACCGGCCCGCCGCCGGAGCCTGCCGAAGGTTCGCCATCAACACCGCGGGACGCCGCGGCCACCGCGCTTTGAGCCTGCCGAGGGCCGAGCCTGCCCGCCCGCCCTCGGCAGGCGCGGCGAGCGTCGTGGGTCTCGCGCTGCGGCCTTGCGTCCGGGCTGCGAACGGGGCGGGGTGGGTGCTCACTACCATCGACGGGTGAGTACGCGGACCGAGCAGGTGGCGGCGAATCTCGACCTGGCCGAGCAGTTCCGGCGCAACGGGATCGCCGAGATCTTCGACGACAGCTCCCTGGCCCGGGCCCTGTACTCCTCCGACGCCTCCCTCTACCGCGTCGTCCCGCAGGCCGTGGCGCGACCGCGCACGATCGACGAGGCGGTGGCCGCGATCGAGGCCGCCCGGGCCGCCGGGATCCCGATCACCACCCGGGGTGCCGGCACCTCGTGCGCCGGCAACGCCGTCGGGCCGGGCCTGATCCTCGACACCGTCCGGCACCTGAACCGGATCGAGGCGGTCGATCCCGAGGCGCGGACGGCGACCGTCGAGCCGGGCGTCGTCCAGGCCTCGCTGCAGGCGGCCGCGGCACCGTACGGTCTGCGGTTCGGGCCGGACCCCTCGACGCACACCCGCTGCACGATCGGCGGCATGATCGGCAACAACGCCTGCGGCCCGCGCGCGCTCGGGTACGGCAAGACCGCCGACAACGTGATCGCGCTGGACGTGATCACCGGCTCCGGCGAACGGCTCCGGGTCGGCCCGGACCAGTCCCCCGACGGCTCGCCGACGCTGTCCGCGCTGCGTGGGCTGGTCGGTGATCATCTCGGCACGATCCGGACCGAGTTCGGCCGGTTCGGCCGACAGGTGTCCGGCTACAGCCTCGATCAACTGCTGCCCGAGCAGCGGTTCGACGTGCCGCGCTTCCTGGCCGGGACCGAGGGAACGCTGGCGATCATCCTCGGCGCGACGGTACGGCTGGTGGCGGACGCCCCGTACAAGATCATGATCGCGCTCGGCTACCCGAGCATGGCCGACGCCGCCGACGCGACCCCGTTGATCTTGGAACACCGGCCGACGGCCTGCGAGGGACTGGACCGGAGGATCGTCGACGTGGTCCGCCGGGCCAAGGGCGACGCCGCGGTGCCGCCGCTGCCGCGCGGCGACGGCTGGATGCTGGTCGAACTGGTCGGCGACGACCCGGCCGAGCTGCGGTCCCGGGCGGACGCCGCGCTGGCCGGCGCGGGGGCGCTGGACGGCTTCGTCGTCGACGACCCGGCCCGGGCGCTCACGCTGTGGAAAATCCGGGAGGACGGCGCCGGTTTGGCCGGCGTCAGCCTGAGCCGGCCTGCCTATCCGGGCTGGGAGGACGCCGCGGTGCCGCCGGAACGCCTGGGCAGCTACCTGCGCGACTTCGACGCGCTGCTTCGTGATCATGGACTGGACGGGCTGCCGTACGGGCACTTCGGCGACGGCTGCGTGCATGTCCGGATCGACTTCCCGCTGACCGATCCGGGCGGTACGGCTGAGTACCGGACCTTCGTCGAGGCGGCGGCGGAGCTGGTGGCCGGCTACGGGGGCTCGATGTCCGGCGAGCACGGCGACGGCCGGGCCCGGTCCGCCCTGCTGCCCGCGATGTACTCGGCCGAGGCGATCGACCTGTTCGGCAAGGTGAAGGCGATCTTCGACCCGGACGACCGGCTCAATCCCGGCGTCCTGGTCGACCCGCGCCCGGTCGACGCGGATGTCCGGAGCGCGGCGATCGTCGGCCGGGTCGATCACTTCGCCGAGGCCGTCCACCACTGCAGCGGGGTCGGGAAGTGCCTGGCCAACGGCACGCCGGGGCTGGGCGTGATGTGCCCGTCGTACCAGGCGACCCGGGACGAGAAGGACTCCACCCGCGGTCGCGCCCGGGTGCTGCAGGAGATGATCAACGGCAGCCTGGTGGACCAGGGCTGGCGCTCCCCCGAGGTGCACGAGGCGCTCGATCTCTGCCTTTCCTGCAAGGGATGTGCGCGGGACTGCCCGACCGGGATCGACATGGCGACGTACAAGGCGCAGGTGCTCGATCACAGTTACCGCGGCCGGGTGCGGCCGCGCAGCCACTACACACTCGGCTGGCTGCCGCGCTGGGGCCGGTTGATCACCCGGCTCGGGGCACTGGCCGGAGTGATCAACACCGGAATGGGACTGCCGGGCGTACGGTCGGTGATCAAGTGGAGCGCCGGCGTCGATCAGCGGCGGCAACTGCCGCGCTTCGCCGACCGGCCGGCGCGGAAGCGGGTCCGCAGCCGGACCGGCGGCGCCGGGCGTCCGGTGATCGTCTGGGTCGACTCGTTCTCCGACTGCTTCACGGGCGACGGCGCGGCAGCGGTGGTCGAGGTGCTCAAGGACGCGGGCTACGCGCCGCGGCTGCTGGAGCGAACCGCCTGCTGCGGCCTGACCTGGATCAGCACCGGCCAGTTGGACGGCGCCCGGCGGCAACTGCGCCAGGCGCTCGACGTGCTGCACCCCGAGATCGCGGCCGGGGTGCCGGTGGTCGGAGTCGAACCGTCCTGCCTGGCCGTTTGGCGCAGCGACGCCGCCGAGCTGCTGCCGGACGATCCCCGGGTGCCCGAGGTCGCCGCCGGTGTGCTCACCCTCGCCGAACTGCTGGACCGGACCGAGGGCTGGACGCCGCCTGACCTCACCGGGGTCGAGCTCGTCGTCCAGCCGCACTGCCACCATGCTTCGATCATCGGCTGGCAGACCGACGCGGCGCTGCTGGCGTCGACCGGCGCGGCCGTGACCACGGTCGGCGGCTGCTGCGGCCTGGCCGGCAACTTCGGTGTCGAGAAGGGCCACTACGAGGTGTCGGTCGCGGTCGCCGAACACGATCTGCTGCCCGCCGTCGCCGCGCACCCGGACGCGCTGGTCCTGGCCGACGGGTTCTCTTGCCGGACCCAGCTCGCCGAACTCGCCGACCAGCCGGCGATCACGCTGGCCGAGCTGCTGGCCCGGGCACCGCGCCCCGCTGCCCGGCGGCCGGCTCCCCCGACGGTCGGCCCGGCCGTCCGGCGTACGCTGCCGGTGATCGACTCACCCGAGCCCCGCAACGACGACGTTCGGAGACGACCATGATCATCCAGGGTGCCGTGCTGGACCGGATCGGCGCCGAGCGGCCCTTCCGCGAGACCGCGCCGCTCAAGATCATCGAGCTGGAACTGGACCCGCCCGGGCCGGGCGAGGTGCTGGTCCGGATCGAGGCCGCCGGTCTGTGTCACTCGGACCTTTCAGTGGTCGACGGCAACCGGCCGCGACCGACGCCGATGCTGCTCGGTCACGAGGCTGCCGGGCGGGTGGTCGAGACCGGGCCGGGCGTCGATGATCTTCAGCCCGGGCAGCGCGTGGTGATGGCGTTCCTGCCCCGCTGCGGCGAGTGCGCCGGCTGCGGCACCGACGGCCGGCTGCCCTGCTCCGTCGGATCGGCCGCCAACAACGGCGGTACGTTGCTCGGCGGCGAACGTCGGCTGCGCGGCCCCGAGGGCCCGGTGCACCACCATCTCGGCGTCTCCGGCTTCGCCACCCACGCGGTGATCAACCGGCGCTCGATGGTGCCGGTGGAGGATGACGTGCCGCCGGACGTCGCGGCTGTGCTGGGCTGCGCGATGCTGACCGGCGGCGGCGCGGTGATCAACGCCGGGCACCCGTCCGCCGGCGACACGGTGATCGTGGTCGGGTTGGGCGGTGTCGGCATGGCCGCCTTGATCACGGCCCGCTCGCTCGGGCTGGGCCGGGTGATCGGCGTCGATGCCGTACCGGAGAAGCTGGCCTACGCCACCGCCCTCGGCGCCGACGCGGTCTACCGGCCGGACGAGGCGCTGGCCGCCGGCCTCAAGGCGCCGGTGGTGATCGAGGCCGCCGGAAACGTACGGGCCTTCGAGACCGCGGTCGCGCTGACCGGGATCGGCGGCACGACCGTCACGGTCGGGCTGCCCGCACCCACCGCCCAGGCCACGATCTCGCCGCTCGGTCTGACCGCCGAGGCGCGGACGATCACCGGCAGCTACCTCGGCTCCGCCGTCCCCTCCCGCGACATCCCGCGCTACGCCCAGCTCTGGCGCGACGGCCGGCTCCCGGTCGAGTCCCTGATCTCCTCCCGGATCACCCTGGACAAGATCAACATCGCGCTGGACGAACTCGCCGACGGTCATGCCATCCGCCAGGTGATCATCTTCGACGAGGCCTGAGCAGCGCGATCGGTCGCGTTGTCCAGCCTGGCGGACAGCTGAATTGTTCGTGACGTCTCTTGCCACGGCGTGCCCGGTGGGACTTGCATGGCCTCATGCGGACCCCATCCAGAATCAGCGACCCTCGCCCCCGACTGTTGAAGCTCGCCCTGACCCTGGTGCTCCTGGCTCCCGTCGCCTCCCTCGGTGCCCCGACTGCGGCCGTGGCCGCGCCGGCGGAGTGCAGCTACCCGGCCGACGTGCTCGACCTGACCGGCTGGAAGGTCACCCTGCCCACCGGCGGAGACGAGGATCCCCAGGAAGTGACCCAGCCCGAACTCGCCGAGTTCGCCGCCGATCCGTGGTTCGTTGCGCTCGAGGATTGCGACGGGGTGCAGTTCCGGGCTGCCGTCAACGGCGTCACCACCGGCGGCTCGAGCTACCCGCGGTCCGAACTGCGGGAGATGACCGCCGACGGGTCCGACGAGGCCGAATGGTCGACGTCGGAGGGCACCCACATCATGACCGTCGAGGAGGCGATCACGGCACTGCCGGCCGAGAAGCCGGAGGTCGTGGCAGCCCAGATCCACGGCGGCGGCGACGACCTGACCACGATCCGGCTCAACGGCTCGGAGTTGTACGTCACCAACGACGACAACTCCCGCTATCACCTGATCACCGCCGACTATCAGCTTGGCACCCGGTTCACCGCCGAGTTCCGGGCGACCGGCGGCGCGATCGAGGTCTACTACAACGGCGAGCTGGAGACCACGATCGAGGTGGACTCCGACAGCGCCTACTTCAAGGCCGGCGCCTACACCCAGGCCAACTGCGAGCGGTCCGATCCCTGCGACGACTCCAACTTCGGCGAGGTGCAGATCTTCGGGCTCGCAGTGAGCCACCAGGACTGACGCCTGATCGCGAACGCGCACCGAGCACAAGGCGGACGTGCCGACCCCGGATCGGGCCCAGGTCAGGGAGCGCCTTCGTCCGGTGTCGCCTCGTGTCCCGGCAGCCCGATCGTGCGTTCGTCCTGCTTCATCCGGGCCTCGAAGACGTGCCGGCGGCCGCCGAGAAGCTGGTCGCGGGCCTCGCGTTCGAACGCGCGGAACAGGGACCAGTAGTCGTCGTCGTACTCCTCGACGATCTGGAACGTCCAGCGGCCGGGCAGCACGTTACGGCCGAGCAGTTCGGTCTCGATCCGGTCGGCGAGCTCGGTGTGCCCGGCCTCGCGCAGCGAGGACAAGGCCTCGCCGAGCTTGATGTCGGCCGAGCCGGTCAGCTGGTGGAACGCGTACAGGTGGCCGCGGGCCCGTTCGCAGGTCTCCAGCGCCTCGGTGATCTTGCCGACCGCCTCGACGGTCCGGTCGTCCACCCCCGGCGGCGCCTGGTGCTCCGCCGAGGGCAGTTCCTTCTCCCGGTCGCCGGCCATGATCGACGTCCGGTCAGGACCGGGTCAGCCGGCGGTGGGTGGTCCGGTGCGGCCGGGCCGCCTCGGCGCCGAGCCGGGCGATCTTGTTGGCCTCGTAGTCGGCGAAGTTGCCCTCGAACCAGAACCAGGAGGCCTCTTCCTCTTCGGTGCCCTCCCAGGCCAGGATGTGGGTCGCCACCCGGTCCAGGAACCACCGGTCGTGGGAGATCACGACGGCGCAGCCCGGGAACTCCAGCAGCGCGTCCTCCAGCGACTGCAGGGTCTCCACGTCCAGGTCGTTGGTCGGCTCGTCGAGCAGCAGCAGGTTGCCGCCGATCTTGAGCGTCAGGGCCAGGTTGAGCCGGTTCCGTTCACCGCCGGAGAGCACGCCGGCCGGCTTCTGCTGGTCCGGGCCCTTGAAGCCGAACGACGCCACGTAGGCCCGAGACGGCATCTCGAAGCTGGCCACCTTGATGTGGTCCAGGCCGTCGGACACGACCTCCCAGACGTTCTTCTTCGGGTCGATGCCGCCGCGGCCCTGGTCGACGTAGGACACCTTGACCGTGTCACCGAGGCGCAGTGAACCGTTGTCCGGCTGCTCCT
Source organism: Microlunatus parietis (assembly GCF_013407955.1). GTDB lineage: Bacteria > Actinomycetota > Actinomycetes > Propionibacteriales > Propionibacteriaceae > Microlunatus > Microlunatus parietis. The sequence continues at coordinate 1,586,107 of NZ_JACCBU010000001.1, forward strand.
CCCCCACGATCATCCGGAACAGGGTCGACTTGCCGACGCCGTTCGGCCCGACCACGCCGACGATGCCCGCCCGCGGCAGCGAGAACGACAGCCCGTCGAACAGCAGCCGGTCGCCGTACCCCTTGACCAGCTTGTCGACCTCCAGCACCTGGTTGCCGAGCCGCGGGCCCGGCGGGATGTTGATCTCCTCGAAGTCGAGCTTGCGGGTGCGCTCGGCCTCGGTCGCGAGCTCCTCGTAGCGGGCCAGCCGGGCCCGGTTCTTGGCCTGCCGGGCCTTCGGGTTGGACCGGACCCACTCCAGTTCGCGCTCCAGGATCTTGGCCCGCTTGGCGTCCTTGCGGCCCTCCAGCTGCAGCCGGGAGCGCTTGGTGTCCAGGTACGTCGAGTAGTTGCCCTGGTACGGGTGGGTCTTCCCGCGATCGATCTCGAGGATCCACTCGGCGACGTTGTCCAAGAAGTACCGATCGTGGGTGACGGCCAGCACCGCGCCCGGGTACGCCTTCAGGTGGCCCTCCAGCCAGTGCACCGACTCGGCGTCGAGGTGGTTGGTCGGCTCGTCCAGGAGCAACAGATCGGGCTGTTGCAGCAGCAGCTTGCACAGCGCCACCCGGCGCCGTTCGCCACCGGACAGCACGCTGACGTCGGCGTCGCCCGGCGGGCAGCGCAGCGCGTCCATCGCCTGCTCCAATTGGGAGTCCAGTTCCCAGGCGTCGCGCCGGTCCAACTCCGTCTGCAGTTCTCCCATCTCGGCCAGCAGCGCGTCGTAGTCGGCGTCGGGGTCGGCCATCGCCTCGGCGACCTCGTTGTAGCGGACGACGAGGGCCTTGGTCTCCGCGACCCCTTCCTCGATGTTCTCCAGGACGGTCTTGTCCTCGGTCAGCGGCGGCTCCTGCAGCAGGATGCCGACCGTCGCGTCCTTCGCCAGCCGAGCCTCTCCGTTGTTGGGGTGCTCGATCCCAGCCATCAGCTTGAGCAGGGTCGACTTGCCGGTGCCGTTGGGGCCGACGACGCCGATCTTTGCGCCGGGCAGGAAATCGAGGGTGACGTTGTCCAGGATGACCTTGTCACCGAGGGCCTTGCGAACGTTGTGCAACGAGTAGACGTACTCAGCCATGGAATCAGCGCATGCCTTCACAAATCGGGACTTGAGGTGCAACCGCCAAGTATGCCAGCGGCAACCCCGGACGTCAGATCGCGCAGGCGGCCGGACAGGGCCCGAGGCGGGAGCCGCGGCGATGCGGCGCGCGCGGCTCCCTCCGCACCCACCCTCGACTACTAGGCGAGGGCGAGTCGGTCCTCGTGTGCCGCCGCGGCCAGATCCTCCTGTTCCAGGCTCTCCGGCGTTTCCACCTTCTCGATCAGGTCGCCCATGTCCGGCTCCTCGAACGTCTGCGGCCGTTCGTTCTTCTTGAACATGCTGGTGCCCCGGTTCAGGTCGTGCCCGACGACCAGGGCCTCGATCACGGTCCGCTCGTTCGTCTCGCCGTCGCGCTCCCAGGTCTCCCGCCGCAACTTGCCCCAGACCGTCACCGGGTCGCCCTTGCTGACGCTGGACCCGACGTTCTGGGCCAACCCGCGGAAGCAGACCACCGTGATCCAGTTGGTCTCGCCGTCGGTCCAGGCGCCGCCCCGTTTGATCCGCGGCGTCGCGGCCAGCCGGAACGAGGCGTGATGCGTCGTGTAGCTGCGGTCGCCGGACGTCAGGCAGCGGTACTCCACGGCGCTGCCGACCCAGCCGGTCATGCTGACGTAGGTCTCCATCTGCGTTTCTCCTCTGCTCGGTCCGATTCGGACTTCTCGCCGCAGGAGTCTGCGCAGAACGCCGCGGATCGTTCAGCTCGGAAGAAATCTGTGGATGACCGAACTCGCCGGGCCGCCGCTGTGGATAACCGCCGGTCACCAGCCGATACGAGCCTTGTCGCCACCAAGATGTCGCGCTTACCATCCATATCATGGATTCAGCGTCGAATATACGGATTAGTCCTATCAAGCTCAGTCGCCGCAGTGCCGTCGGACTGTTGCTCACCGGAGCCGTTCTGCCGCCCGTCCTGGGCGCCTCCACCGCCTCCGCCGAACCGCAGGCCGGACCAGCTCAGGCACCCCTGACGGACGCGCTCCGGCGGCTCCCCAAACCGAACCTCGAGTTCCGTGAGGTCGCCCGGATCTCCAACCAGGCTTACCGAATCACCTTCCACGAGGCCTCTTGGGACGCTCCCGGAGAGGGCCGTCTGCGCACGGTCGTCCGGGACCTGGCGATCGCCACCCCGGACGGCTGGGTGACGCTGACCGATCCTGCGCACCGGTTCGACGAGCAGTGGGTCGTGTTCACCGGCGAGCACCCCGGCGGGCCGGCCTACTACTACGGACCGCTGACAACGCACTGGGTTGCCTTCGACTCCGTACGCAAGCTCAGCCCGACCGTGGTCGAGCTGCGAGCCGGCCAGCCCGGCCGCTACGACCTGGTGGTCCGCTGGAATCTCGATCATGGACTGCCGACGCTGGACCACGTCCTGACCGCCGGCCGGGAGGATCACTACCTGGTCGGCTACCAGTCGTTCGACACCACCGACCGTGATCACGTCGACGAGGTCCTGTGCGGCGCGCTGCAGCACGCGAAGGTCGTCTACGAGACGCCCAACGCGCTCGCGGCGTGGGAACTGTTCACGCCGGCCGCCCTGCTGCAACGCCGGCTGGCCGGCCGGGACGTGAGCTACGGTGTCTTCATCCCCGGCGATGTGATGGCGTTCCAACACGAGCGTCAGCTCGGCCCGCACCGGCAGCCGTACGGAATGAGCCTGCGCAACGACGACGGCGCGCTCACCCCGGTCGCCTACGCACCGCACATCGGCGAGCTGACCCCGCTCGCGGCGGGCCAGCAGCGCGGCTTCTCGTTCGGCGTGATCGCCCACCCGGGCCCGCTCTACCAGGCCTATGACCACCTGCTGCGGACCGAGTACGACTACCGGGCGTACCGCCAGAACGTCTACGACACGTCGCTGACCGACACCGTGCACAACATCACCGAGCTGATCGGCATCGAGCCCGACGGCCACGACGCCGAGCAGTTCGTGCCGTCCTTCTCCGGCTGGTGGGACCGGGCCAAGGGCTTCGTCGACGTGGAGAACGACCAGTGCGTCCGCACCTCGACGGCCGGCGTCCTGCTGGGTGCGCACTACCTGACCCACCGCGGCGACGACGATCTCTATCAGCGTCGGGCCCGGCAGCTGCTCGAGTACCAGCTGTCCCGCAAGGGCATCGGCTACACGCCGATCAAGGGCAAGGCGGTCTACGGTGACCTCACCCAGTACCGGGTCGGCCAGGTCCCCGGCGACACGGTCACCCTGAACGGCCTCGACGAACTGACCCTGCGCCGCAACGCCGGGCTGCGGCGGATCGGCCGGCAGCTCGCGGTCAGCGGCGTCGTCGGCCAGGCTCGGCACTCGTTCTCGGTCGCACTGGCTGCTGCGCAGCTGACCGGCGACGACTCCTATCTCGACGCGGCGAGGCTGCTGGCGGAGCGCTACATCGCCGACGAGATCGACACGCCCTACACGGCGGTCGGTTCCGAGGTCGGCTTCGGCTACAACTACTGCCGCTACTGGGCCGACCTGTTGATCTTGTTCGAGGCGACCGGCGACGAGCGGTTCCTGGCCGGGGCCTATCGGGAGGCGAAGCGGTTCGTCACCCAGACCGAGGTACGGGTGGTGCCGGACGGAACGATCACGGTGCCGCAGGGCCACGTGATCGACAGCCAGTTCGACTGGCCGGGCGGCGCCCTGCCCGACTATCCGGGCACGACGCCGGAGCCGGAGCGGGTGTCGGCCTGGATGGTCTCGACCTCCGGCCTGACCTTCGAACAGCTCTCCACGTTCAAGGTGTTCAGTGAGACGAATCCCAACCCTGGTGGCGGTTTCGTGCTCAACCCGTGCTGGGCACCCTTCCTGCTCCGGCTGGCCCACTACGTCGATGATGATCTTCTGGCCGACATCGCCGACAACCTCGTGGTGGGCCGGTTCACCACCTATCCCGGTTACTACAACCGGCAGTTCCTGGCCTCGACGCTGAAGCCGGATTTCGCCGTGACCGGGCCGCCCGGACTGTCCGGGATCTACTTCCACCACGCACCGGCGCAGCTCGGGCTGGCGATGGACTACCTGTTCAGCGAACACTTCGTCCGGTCGGGCGGGAAGATCAGCTTCCCGGGTGCCTTCGAGGCGAACTTCGTCTACTTCAAGTTCAGTGTGTACGGACACCGGCCGGGCACCTGCTACGGCGAGGACGGTGTCTGGCCCTACCTGCCCAAGGGCCTGATCAAGATCGACAACCCGATGATCAACTGGCTGACCGGCGTCGGCAACGAATCGCTGTACGTCAGCCTGACCAACTCCTCGACCGCGGCCCAGCAGGTGACGGTGGACGTCGGCACGGAGTTGATCAAGGTCGAGGCGCCGGACGGGATCGAGGTCGTCCAGCACGGCACCGGAGCCACGAAGCGGTTCAGGCTCAAGCGGGGCCGGACGGCGGCCACCCTCACCGTGCCGCCGAAGGACCACGCGGCGTTGATCTTCCGCAACGTCAGCGTGCCGGGCCACCGCCCACCGGTGCCGAGTCACCAAGATCACGAAGCCGGGAGCAGCCACAGCCAGGACACCGACCCGACCTCGGACTTCGGTCTGGCCCGCGGCCTGCTGCTGGTGCGACCGGACCTGTCCGGCTACGACGCCTACGTCCAGTTCGACACCGAGACGCCGACCACGTTGCGGTACCGGATCGGCGACGGGCCCGAGCAGGAGACACCGGCCAAGCCGTTCCCGTACGAGTGGACGATCGGCGTCGACGATCCGGCCGCCTCGTTCACGTACCGTCTCGTCAACGCGGACCTGACCACCGATCCGGTCACCCTGAAGCTGCCGCCGGCGGTCACCCTGATCACCCCGGACGGTGATCCGGCGTCCGGCGAGGTCGAGGCGCCGGCCAGCACCGTGGCCGGCGGAGTCTCGGACGTCGTGCTGCGGATCCGCAACGCCGGTTCGGCCCCGCTGACCGGGCTGACGTACGCGCTGACGGTGCCGGACGGCTGGACCAGCACTCCCGGAGACGCGCCGGCCACGGTGCCCGCCCGGGGCACCGCCGAGGCGACGTTCCGGGTCACCGCGGCGACCACTGCGGCCTTCGGCGACGTCATCCTGACCGGCCGGGTCGGCTGGTCCGGCGGCGAACTCACGCTCCGCCCCGCGACCGTGGCGGTCCGGGACGGCCGGGGCGTGATCAGCCTCCGCGCCGAGCCCGAAGTGATGGCCAAGCCCGGGGACAGCGTGCGACTCACCGCCGGGTTCTACAACGCGGGCCCGGTCGCGACGACCGGCCGGCTCACCCTCGGCGGCCAGCCCGGCTGGACGATCGAGAACAGCGCGGTCACGGTCCACCTGCCGCCGAAGGCGGAGGCCAGCCACACGTTCGTCTCGCACTCCCCCGCGGACGCAATGGCGGGCGGGACGTTCCAGTTCCGGGTCCGGCTCGCCGACATCCACACGACGACCACCCGGGTCAAGATCGCCGATGCCGGCATCATCGTGCACAACGAGACCCCCTACCCGGACTACCGCGAGACCGGTGAGTGGCTGCCCAGTTCGCTGGCCGGCTGGAACCAGATCCGGTCCCGCTACAGCGCCGAGGGCGTGCTCGGCGGGACGGCGCGCTGGACGCCCGACCTGCCCGCCGATGCCGAGTACGACGTCGCGGTCTGGTACCCGTCCAACGTCGAGACGACCACGGCCGCGATCTATCTGGTCCAGCACGCCGCCGGGACCTCGGAGGTGGTGGTCGACCAGCGCAATCAGGCCAACACCTGGTTCACGATCGGCCGCTACCGGTTCGCGGCGGGCACGGAGAGTTCGGTCACGCTCGAGGTCCGCAATCCGGGGTATCACCGGGCTTCGGCGGTGCGATTCCTCCAGGTCGGGTGACGGAACGCGCTTTGTGGGTCTAAGATTCACTATACGGTTTTTCCATTCAGAACCTTCTGCAAGGAGGCAGGTACGTGACCGGCTCCAACCTCACTCGCCGCAGTCTGCTGCGCGGCCTCGGCGTCGGCGCGGCCATCGGCGCCGGCGCGGCGACGACCGCGTCGTGCACCTTGTTCGGCTCCGGCTCGAGCAGTACGTCCAGCAACGGCACCGTCACCCTGACCGTCGCGATCGTTCCGGACCCGTCGGGCGCCTCGCAGTTCTATGCCGAGCAGTTCGCCGCCTTCACCAAGAAGACCGGCATCAACGTCAAGATCATCGAGAACCCGACCGACCAGCAGCTCAACGCGATCGAGTTGATGTTCCAGCAGGGCAACCCGCCGGACGTGTTCCGCTGCCAGGGCGCCGAGGCGCTGAACCGGATCTCCGGCCGCGGCTGGGTCGCCGCCCTGGACGAGCAGGCAGGAGCCAGCGATCTCGCCGCGCGGTTCCCCGACGGCGCCCTCGATCCGCGCACCTCGGGCCTGCACCGGGAGGGCAAGCTGCTCTCGCTGCCGTTGGTCTCCGGCCAGTGGTCCGCCGGCGGCTTCCTGGTCTACAACAAGTCGCTGCTCTCCGAGGGTGGGTACGCGGAGCCGCCGAAGACCGTCAGCGAGTACGAGACGTACGCCAGATCCCTGACCAGCAAGGGATCCGGCAAGTACTTCGGCGCGGCGCTGTCCGGCGCCAAGCCGGCCGACATCAACGCACTGCAGGCGCAGGCCGGGCCGTCCAGCATCGGCGGTCTCGGGATCGACTACCGCACCGGCAAGACCGCCTTCGACGACCCCTCGCTGGTCGACGCGGTCGAGCTGATCCGCAAGCTGCAGGCCGACAAGGTCTATCAGCCGGGCTGGGAGAGCTGGGACGGGGCGCGGGTGTTCACCGAGTTCGCCAAGGGCAAGATCGGCTTCTACATCGGCGGCGGCTGGAACGTGAACGAGATCGCCAAGCTCAATCCCGCGCTCGACTTCGGGGTCAGCCCGGTCCCGGTGCCGGATGCCGGCCGCAAGGGCTACTACGGACAGTCCTCGGCGTTCGCCCCGCTGTGGTCGATGTCGGCCGAGTCCAAGCATCCCGAGGAAGCCTGGCAGCTGATGGACTTCCTCGTCTCGGAGGAGTTCCAGCGCGCGTACTTCGCCAAGTTCCGGACGTTCACCGCGATGGAGTCGGCCTGGCGCGAGGCGACCGACCTTTCCGAGCAGGAGAAGGGGATCATCGCGGCGTTCGACGCCAGCATCCGGCGTGCGCCCGGACCGGCCACCGACGGCAGCGTCGGCGTACAGAAGCTGCTCGCGGCCAAGAGCGCCAAGCCCGACCTCGCGCACTCCGACTCGTCGCTGCAGTCGATCACCCGCAACGAGGACTTCGCGCCGAAGGCGGAGACGCTGAACAAGAATCTGGACGCGTTCCTGGAGGCGGAGATCAAGAAGCTCAACGGCGAAGGGGTCGAGGTGTCCCGGGACGATCTCGTCTACGCCGACTACGACCCGCTCAAGGCCTGGACCCCGGCGTGACCGGTACGCCGTCCATGATCACCGACGCCGCCGGTCCGCGGCGGACCCGGCAGAAGAGTCTCGGCCGGCGGATGGTCGAGCATCGGTGGCACTACCTGTTCCTGGTGCCGATGCTGGTGCTGTTCGTGATGTTCACGGTGTGGCCGATGATCGCGAGCTGGTACTACTCGTTCTTCGACTGGGACGGGCTCGGCCCGGCCGAGGACTTCATCGGAATCCAGAACTACTCCGAGGTGCTGACCAGTCCGCGGTTCTGGAACGCCTTCCGGAACTCGTTCATCTTCTCGCTGGTCGCGATCTTCGTGCAGATGCCGCTGACGTTGATCATGGCGATCATCCTGAACAACCCACGACTGCGTGGCCGGAACCTCTACCGGCTGTTCCTGTTCCTGCCCGTGGTGACGACGACGGCTGTGGTCGGCATCGTGTTCGCGGTGATGCTCGACCCGTCCGGCGGCTTCGTCAACGAGGTCCTGCAGTCGACCGGGTTGATCAAGGACCCGATCAACTTCCTCGGCTCGGAGAGCAGTGCGCTGCCGACGGTGTTGATCATCGACCTGTGGAAGGGCTTCGGCATCACGCTGATCTACTGGCTGGCCGCCCTGCAGACGATCCCGGCCGAGATCTACGAGGCGGCCAAGGTGGACGGCGCCGGCGCCCGCCAGGTGCTGACCAACATCACGGTACCGATGCTGGTGCCGATCGCGATCGTGATCCTGTTGCTCACCTTCCAGTCCAGCATGAACCCGTTCGACCTGATCCAGGCGACCACCAAGGCCGGCCCGAACTACGCCACCGACGTCGTGGCCACCTATATCTACCGGTACGCGTTCGATCCGGAGATGGCCGCGCCGCGGTACGGGTTCGCCTGCGCCGCCGGCGTCGTGTTCGGGATGTTCACGTTGATCTTGACCCTGATCCAGGCGCCCTTGTTGCGGCGCCGCTACGCCAAGGGGGTCTCATGACGGCGCTCGCCGATCGTGATCTTGCCACCCCACCGATGACCGCCGACGGTCCGAACCGAGGCGGCTCGCGCATCTCGCTGTGGTTCCGGCACCGGGGCAAGCTGTGGCACCTGTTCCTGCTGCCGTTCTGCCTGGTCTGGATCTACCCGTTCGTCTGGGTCCTGTCGAGCGCGTTCAAGTCGCAGTCCGAGATGTTGCTCGGCGGGCTCTCCGTACTCCCGGAACAGCCGACGCTGGACAACTTCAGCCGGGCCTGGCAGACCGCCAACTTCGGCGCCTACACGGCGAACACGGTGGTCTTCTCGGTCACCGTGGTGGTGATCATCGTGCTGGTCTCGGCCACCGCCGGGTACGCCCTCGGCCGCGGCCGGATGCCGGGCAAGAAGATCATCATCGGCGTACTGATCGCGACCATGTTCATCCCGCACGGCTACACGATCATCCCGGTGTTCAAGCTGGTCGACGCGCTCGGCCTGAACAACGGGCTGATCGGCGCCGTGCTGGCCGCGGCCGGACCGGCGCACGTGATCCAGATCCTCCTGTTCATGGGCTATTTCGCGCAGCTTCCCCAGGAACTCGAGGACGCGGCCAAGATCGACGGGGCCGGCTTCCTGCGCACGTTCGCGACCGTGATGCTGCCGCTGGCCAAGCCGATCATCGGCACCGTCACACTGTTCTCGTTCATCGGCGCCTGGAACGCGTTCATGGTGCCGCTGGTGTTCACGCTGGGCCGGCCCGAGCTGCGTACCCTGGGCGTGGGCATGTACAGCTTCTTCGGCCAGTACACGGCCGACTGGACCGGGCTCGCCGCGGCCGCCTGCATCAGCCTGGTGCCGATCGTCACGGTCTTCCTGTTCTTGCAACGTACGTTCGTCGAAGGGATCGCGGGAGCGGTGAAATCATGAGCCAACACATGATCAACCACGGCATGGTGGCCGATGATGATCAGCCGGAGCTGGCCGAGCGCCGGCTGACCGAGCCGGCACCGGGCCGCCCGGAGTTGATCATCAGCTCGGTCGAGGCCTTCCCACTCACCCTGACCGGCGACGGCCGGCCCGACCCGGAGGGTGCCCGCTACCACGTCGGGCAGAACCGGCCGACGATCTATCCGGCCGGCCGGGAGACTCTGTTCGTCCGGCTCGAGACCCGGTCCGGTCACGTCGGCTGGGGCGAGGCCCTCGCCCCTGCCGCACCCCGCGTCCCGGCCGCGATCGTCACCGACCTGCTGGCGCCGGCCCTGATCGGTGCCGACGCCGCCGAGGTGAAGCCGCTCCGGTTCCGGCTCGGTGAGCTGATGCGCGAGCGCGGCCATCTGGTCGGGCACCAGGCCGACGCGCTGGCCGCGGTCGACATCGCGCTCTGGGACCTGCTCGGCGTCGCCACCGGCCTCTCGGTGGCGACCTTGCTCGGCGGCGCGTACCGCCGGGAGATCCCGAGCTACGTGACCAGCGTCGGCGGCGCCACCGACGAGGCGCGCGGCGAAACGATCATGAAACTGATCGAGGGCGGCGCCAGCCGGTTCAAGCTGCACCTCGGCAACGGTGTCGACGCCGACCTGCGCAGCTTCGACGTCGCGGCCGCGGCCGGGCGCGAGGCGCTGCCCGACGTCAAGATCGCCGTCGACAGCCATTGCGTGTACGACGGCGCCGACGCGCTCCGGCTGGCCCGCGAACTCGGGGCCCGCGGAGCCTGGTTCCTCGAGTCGGCCCTGCCCGCCGAGCACGCGGCCGGCTACGCCGAGCTGGCCGCCCGGGCCGACCTGCCGATCGCCGGCGGCGAGGCGTTCCGGCACCGGACCGAGGTCGCCCAGTGGCTCCGGATCGACGCGCTGGACTACTACCAGCCCGACATCGGCCGGACCGGGATCACCGAGGGAGCGGCGATCGCGGAGCTCGTCAACGCCGCGTACCGGCCGATCCTGCCGCACCACTCGGCCGCCCTCGGCCTGGCCCTGGTGGCCGGCCTGCACGTCGCGGCCACGGCCCAGAACGCGCCGTACTTCGAATACGGGCCGGCCACCGTCGAGGCGGCCAACCGGCTGCTGACCGTACCGCTGGAAGCCGGTCCGGATCACTACCTGCTGCCGACCGGTCCCGGGCTCGGCGTCACGGTCGACGAGGACGCGATCCGGTCGGCGGCGCGCTGATCCGGAACGACTCTGTCATTACAGTGGTGCGAACATCAGGCACGGCACCAGGAACCCAAGGAGGACGGATGGTTCGGGCGGCGGGCAAGGAGCCGGGCGGCACCCAGAGCATCGAACGGGCGCTGTCGCTGCTGGACGCGTTCACCGAGGAGCACCCGGAGCGCCGGGTCTCCGAACTCGTCCAACTGACCGGCCTGGGCCAGTCCACCGTGTCCCGGCTGGTCGGCGCCCTGGAGGCGCTCGGTTTCCTCGCCCACGACCCGCGGTCCGGCCTGTACCGGATCGGCCGGCGGACGATCAGCCTGTCCTCGCTGGCGCTGAACCAGTCCGCGGTGTTCCGGCAGTCCCGCCAGGTGGCGCAGAACCTCGCCGCCGAGCTCGGCCTCGGCACCAACGTCGCGGAGCGGCTCGACGACCGGCTGTTCTACCTGTGCCATTTCGAGGGTCGCCAGGCCCCGCGCAACTTCACCATGGTGGGCCGTGGCGGCCCGCTGCACGCGACCGGACTCGGCAAGGCCCTGCTGTCCGACTCCGACCCGGACGAGGTGATCGAACTGGTCGGCAAGACGCTGCCCGGCTTCACCCCGAAGACGCTGACCCGCTCGGCGGACCTGCTGAAGGCGTTGGAGGAGGTACGATCTCGCGGCTACGCCACCGAGATCGAGGAACTGGCGTTCGGCCGGGCCTGCGTCGCGGCCCCGATCCGGGACCAGACCAGCCGGGTCGTCGCCGCCATCTCCGTCTCCGGCCCACTGTCCGCGATCGACCTCGGTCGCCGCCAGGACGAGCTGGGCACCCTGGTGATCGAGCACGCCGACCAGATCTCGACCGCCCTCGGCTACAACAGCGTCAGCCTCGGCGCCGCCCGCGTCTGACTCGGGCTGGGCGTGTCGCGATTTCTCTGCTGATCAGAGGTTGCAACGTTGTACCAGCCGGTTTCGGTCGATCAGCAGAGAAATCGCGACATCACTAGTCTCCGATGAGCTCCTCCGCGGCGAGGGCGGCGAGGTCGGGGCGGGCTCCGGTGGCGGCCGACGCGATGGAGAGGCCGCCGTCGACCGGGATGATCACGCCGGTGATCGCGCTGGCCTCGTCGGAGGCGAGGAAGTGCACGGCCGCGGCGACCTCCTCCGGGCGGATCACCCGGCCCAGCGGGTAGCCGGCCTCCAAGCCCGGCCGCGCGGGCTCGTCGGGGCGCGGCACGATGCCGGGCCGGACGCCGTTGACCCGGATGCCGCTACTCGCGTAGTCGACGGCCATCGTGGCGCATAGCGCTTCTTGGTACCGGTAGTCCAGCTATGTGGTCCTGCGGTTCTGGCTAGTTGGTACTGGCTTTGTCCGTGCTGGTTCTCTGATCGGTGCGGCGGCACAGGGTGTGTCGTCGGTTACTGATTCGGAGGTGGCTGGATGGCTGACTATCGGGCGATTTTGGAACTGGTGCTCGCGGGTCGCGGCTATAGCGAGATCGCCGCGGTTGCGGCGTGTTCCCGCCGGGACGTGTCGCGGGTGAAGCAAGCGGTCACTGAGCGCGGCCTTGCCTCGGCTGCGGCGGTGAGTGACGCCGATCTGGCGGAGTGGTTCCCGGACGGGCGCCGACGGGTGTCGGAGGAGTACGAGCAGCCGGACCTGGCTCGGGTGCTCGCGACGATGAGGGCGAACCGGCATTTCACATTGCTGCTGGGGTGGCGCCGTTACGCCGACGGCGACGCGGCAGGCAAGAAGAAGTACGGGTATTCGCAGTTCTGCGCGCTGTTCGCCGACTACGTCAGGTCCAACGACCTGGTCGCGACGCTGCATCACGAGCCGGGCCGGGCGATGCTGGTCGACTGGGCCGGCGACACCATCGATCTGGTGGACTCGGTCACCGGGGGCGTGACGCGGGCCGTGCTGTTCGTCGCGGTGTTGCCGTTTTCCGGGACGCTGTTCTGCCGGGCCTATATGAACATGAAATCCGAGTCGTGGCTAGACGCGCACGTGCGCGCGTTCGCGTTCTACGGCGGGGTAGTCGCGATCGTGGTGCCCGACAACCCGACGACGTCCACGCACCAGCGGGCCAAGGGCGATAAGGCACGGGTCGTCAACGCCCGCTACCAGCAGCTGGCCGATCACTACCAGACGGCGATCGTGCCGGCCAGATCCCGGAAACCCCGCGACAAAGCAGCTGCGGAAAACGCGGTGAACATCGTGAACAAGCGGGTCATCGGCTATCTCGAGGGTGAGGTTTGGACGGGTCTGGCCGAGTTGAACGAGGCGATCGAGGAGCGGGTGTGGGAGATCAACCATGATCTTCGCCGCGCCGACGATACGACCCGGTGGGAGCGATTCACCGCCGAGGAGGCCCCGCTGCTCGCGCCGTTGCCCGACACCCGGTTCGAAGAGGTGCAGTGGAAAGAACTCAAGGCGGGCAGGAACTACCACCTCACCGCCGACTATCAGCACTACTCGGTTCCCTACCGGCTGGCCGGAAGGCTGCTGCGGGTGCGGCTGACCGCGGCGACGGTGACCGTCTTCGACGGGGTCGACATCGTCTGCGAACACCGGCGGCTCAAGGGCCGCAAGGGCCAGTACTCGACCCTGGCCGAGCATGTCCCCGCCCAGCACCGCGACGTCGACGGGTTGTGGTCACGGCGCTGGTTCGTCGACCGGGCACACGCCTTCGGGCCGGCGACCGTGACGGTGATCGAGCAGATCTTGGATCGGCACGTGATCGAGGCCCAGGGTTACCTCGACTGCCAGAACATCCTGTCCGGGCTCGGGAAACGCAACCGCCCACGTTTGGAGGCGGCCTGCCAGGAGCTGGTCAACAGAAACGGCCACGCCACCTACTCGATGCTCAAGCGGATCATGGCCGCGATCGATTCCGACGCCAAACGGGCCCGGCCGAACGTCGCGGCCGCGTCGACCGTCAGACGCGGCGACCCGAAGGCGGTCGGGCCGGACGTATTCGTGCGTGACGCCTCCCACTACGGCGCCGACGAGCAGGTGACACCGTGAGCTTCACCGGCATCGACTACGACAAATTCCGGGCCCTGCGGGTCACCCACGTCGCCACCCGTCTCGAAGAACTCATCGCCGACGAGGCCAACGACACCCTCACACCCGAGCAGCTGTTCCTCACCGCCGTCGACGACGCCCTCGAGGTTCGGCGCGCCAACAAGAACGACAAGCTGATCAAGGCAGCCGGCTTCCCCATCCCACACGCCTCGGTCGCCGAAATCGACTACCGCGACGGGCGCGGCCTGACCGCGGTGCGGATGCGACGATACGCCGCACACCACTGGCGGGCCGACCCGACGAACCTTTTGATCATCTCACCCACCGGAGGAGGCAAAACCTATCTGGCATGCGCGATCGGCATCGCCGCCTGCCACACCGAGCACGCCGTCTACTACACGCGGATGGACGATCTGGCCCGCCGACTGATCATCGCCCGCTCCGACGGCATCGCCCACCAACAGCTGCTCAACGACCTATCGGACACGGACCTTTTGATCGTCGACGACTTCCTGACCGTCGGCATCGACCCCGCCGCAGCCAACGACCTGTTCGCAGTGCTCGCCAACCGGGAACACCGGCTGCCGACGATGATCGCCTCACAAACCGGTCCAGCGCACTGGGTCGAGGCCCTACCAGACCGCGTCGCCGCCGACTCGATCGTGAACCGGCTCGCCCACCACGCCCGAACCATCAACCTCGGACAGATCGACATGCGCAAACTCCGCCAGGACCAAACCCGCACAGACAAGCAGTACTGGGAATAGACCCCCACACAGTGGTGCCGGCCCGCACGCATCAAACCACGGCCGGTACCACCCACCCAGAACAGCAGTACCAGATCGCTGGACTACCAGTACCACCCGGCGCTACGCGCCAGCCATCGCGCGGACCAGGGCCTCGACGGCACCCTTCGCCGCCGCATAGGCGCTCACCCGCGGGGCCGGCCGGGTCGCGTTGACCGAGGAAACGGCCACGATCGAGCCGCCCGGCCGGAGCAGCGGCAGGGCGGCCCGGGCCGTCCGGAACACGGTGTCGACACTGCCCGTGAAGGCCCGCTGCCAATCCTCGTCCGACAGCAGGTGCACCGGGCCGCGCGGCTGCCGAGCGGCCGCCGTGACCAGCACGTCCAGCCCGCCCAGCGCCGCCGCCGCGTCACCGACGGCCGACCGAGCGCCGTCGTCCAGGGAGCAGTCGGCGACCAGATCGGCCGCCAACGCAGGGTCATCGGCAGCCTCGAGCGAGACGCCCGCGACCCGGTGCCCGGCGGCAACGAACCGGGCCGCGATCGCACGCCCGATCGGAGTCGAGGCGCCGACCAGCAGGACTCGCTTCTGGATCATCGCGACGGGGTCCAGGCCGGCAGCGGGTTCATCCGCCAGATCAGGTCCAGGGCGGCCAGGCTGCCCGGGTCGAGCGGCTGCACGGGATCCCGTACGGTGTCGTGGTCGATCACCCCGCGCCGGACCAGCACGTCCTTGTGCACGGCGTGCGCGATCCCTGGCTGCAGGCCGAACCTGATCAACGGCAGCAGCGCGTTGAAGCCGCGGTGCGCGTCCTCGACGCGACCCTGGTCCCAGTCCCGCAGCACGACGGCGAGCGCGTCCGCGAACTCGCAGGCCGGCATCGTGCCCACCCCGCCGCGGGCGTATTCCTCGAGCACGAACAGCGCGTTCTGGCCGCCGAAGACCGCCCAGGCCGTCCCGGCGTCGACGACGGCGCCGATCTTGGGCGCCGTCGGCTGGGTCTCGATCTTGACGGCCTCGACGCCGGCCAGCTTGCTCAACTCGACCAGCAGCGGCACTGACATCGCCACCCCGGTCGCCGCGGGTGCGTCCTGCACCATCACCGGCAGGCCGGACCGTTCGGCGACGGTGGCGAAGAAGTCGCCCAGCCGGCCGGCCGGCTGTTTGGTCAGGAACGGCGGCAGCACCATCAGGGCGTCCGCCCCGGCGTCGGCCGCGGCCTGCGCCTGCTCCACCGCGGTCGCCGTACTGGTCGCGTTCACGCCGGCGATCACCGCGACCTCCGGCCCGGCGACGGTACGGACGTCGGCCAGGATCGCCGCCTTCTCCGCCGCGGTCAGGCTGAATCCCTCGCTGGCCAGGCCGAACACGGCGAGCCCGGCCACCCCGCAGTCGAGCTGGAACTCGGTCAGCCGGCGCAGCCCGGGCCGGTCCAGGGTTCCGTCGGGTTCGAAGGGCGTGGCCAGGATCGGTACGAGCCCGGTCGCGGGAAACGTCATGGCAACCTCGTGTGTCGAGACTCACAATATAGAAGCGCCACCCATTATATAGATTGAATCATCCAGCTCGGGGGTGGACCCACGACGTCACCAATCGGTAAGGAGCCGAGGCATCGCCCGAGCCGCCGGCGACAGCCATGCTGTGATCATGCGACGACTACTCGTTCCCGGTGCCGCGGCCGCGGTCCTCGCCCTGGCGGTGGGCCTGGCACTGTTCCAGCCCTGGCGTCTGTTCACCTCGAGCACGATCGACGAGGCCGAACTGTCCGCGGCACCGGAGCCGGCGGCCTCGACCCCGAGCGGTGACCCGACACCCTCCGAGCCGACGTCGACGCCTTCCGAGCCGACGCCGTCGCACGGGCCGACCCGTACCCCCAAACCCACGCCCAAGGACCTGGAACTGGCCCGCGGCGACTTCGAGGACGCCGAGCACGGCACCTCGGGTGAAGCGGTGATCCGCAAGCTGGCCGACGGCCGCCGGGTGCTCCGGCTGGTCGACCTGGACACCTCCGACGGTCCCGACCTGCACGTCTGGATCACCGACCAGCCGAGCGGCGGCGCGTGGGATTCCTACGACGACGGCCGGTACGTCAAGCTCGGCGTGCTCAAGGCCAATCGCGGCAATCAGAACTACGAGATCCCGGCCGACGCCGAGCTGAGCGGGCTGACCTCGGTGGTGATCTGGTGCGACCGGTTCAACGTCGCCTTCGGTACGGCGCCGGTCGACCTCTGAGCCGCTACTGGCTCGGCGGTTTCCAGTTCGGGTCGACCTCGGAGTACTGCGTCGCGGTCTGACCGAGCGGCACCGAGCCGGGTGCAGCGCTGTTCGGGGCCGGGAAGTAGCCGCCGATCCCCGCCGGGCCCGGATAGCTCGGTGCCGGGTAGTTCTCGATCTCCGCCTTCCGCCGGAAGGAGAGCTTCGGGTAGCGCGCCCGACCGGTGGGATGGAGCACCGCCCGGCCGCGCAACTCCTGCATCCGGGCCAGCAGGATCTTCTCCCGGCGCAGCCCGGCGTCGTCGATGATGCCGCGGGTGATCGCGTCGCGCAGGTACGCCAGCTCGGTCAGCGTCCGCTGCGCCCGGACCGTGTCGATGAACTCGTACGGGCCGAGGAAGAGGGCATGCCACAGCGCGCGCAGCCTGGTCCGCAGCCGGGAGGCCGATTGCGGCTCGACGTCGAGCAGCCAGCCGAGCCGGTGGTAGTCGGTCAGCCGCTCCCGGATCAGCCGGCCCTCCCGGAACATCTGCCGGACCACGAAGATGATCATGGCCAGCACCAGCGGCAGCGCGACGCCGAAGTACATGAACATCAGCGTCGGCCCGGAGACCAGGGTCGCCGTCGTGTTGAACGCCATGTGCAGGAACGCCGCGGCACAGAAGCCCGCGACGGGGGCGACGATCCGGACCACCTTGCTCTTGTGGCGGATCGCGATCGCCAGCCCGATGCCGGCCATCGAGGTGAACAGCGGATGCCCGAAGCAGGTCAGCAGGCCGCGCTGGAAGGCCAGCGACTGCATCGCCTCCAGCGGCGTGATCGGGCCGAACGTCTGCGCCACGTACCGGTAGACGCGGCCGTAGTAGAGGATGTTCTCGACGAACGCGAAGCCGACGCCGGACAGCCCGGCCAGCACGATGCCGCTGATCCGGCTGACCATCCGGTAGCGCATCAGGATCGCGATGCCGAACAGCACGGTGGCCTTCGTCGACTCCTCGACGAACGGTGCGACGAAGATCGCCGCCCGGGCTCCGGTCGCCGGGTCGCCGTCGCCGATGATGCTCAACTGCGAAGCCGCCCAACTGTTCACGTTCGCCGAGACGAACGTCGCGACGCAGGCGCCCCAGCCGAACACGAGCAGCCAGATCCAGAGCCGCTGCGGCCGGAACCGGTCGGCGAAGAAGAAGATCAGCGAGAGCGGGATCGCGGTCAGCGCCGCGTACCAGGCGGCCTTGGGCAGCGCCTCGGTGCCGAGCCCGATCAGCCGGCCGCCGGGGACCTCACGGTCCGGGACGACCTGTTGGTAGAGCAGCACCAGCAGGATCGCGTACGTGAACAGCAGCGCGACGCCGATCCAGAAGAGATGGTTCGTCAGCAGCCGCTTGGGCGGCGGGACGCTCGGGTCCGGCTCCTTCGGGATACCGGACCGGATCCGGGCACGCCTCTCCGCTACGGTCTCCGACACGACGCCAAGGCTACCGACGGCCGGTTCCAGGGCAACTCCTGACCCGCCACGGCCCGCCGTCAGGAGTTGCGTCAGCGGTTGACGAGATCGTCGGTTGCGGTGCGTCCGGCCTCCGCCGTGCGGCGCAGGAAGTCGGCGAGCAGTTCCAGCTCATCCGGGGTGTAGTCGGAGAGCAGTCCGTCCAGCGCGGTGTTCATGCCGGCGAACATCCGGAACAGCTCGGGGTTGCGCTCGCGCCGAGCGCGGATGATGACCGCGCGTCGGTCGTGCGGGTCACGCTCGCGGGCGATCCATTCGCCGCGTTCGAGCCGGTCGAGGATGCCGGTGAGCGTCGCGGCGTGCAGCCCGGTGCGCTTCGCCAAAGCGCTGGGGCTCAGCGGACCGTGTCGCTTGATCACGTCCAGGCAGTCGAAGTCGGTGTCCCGCAGCTCGAAGTGCGCGCTGATCTGGTGATTCAGCAGGGAAAGCTGAACGCTCAGCTCGCGCATCGACTCCTTGATCGCTGTGCCGGATCGACGCCGGCGCCGGCGCGCGTCGGCGTCCTCGGCCGTGGCGGAGGCCATCTGGATCCCCTTTCCGGCCATACGGTTCCGCATTCATATCGTCTGCTTCGCAAAAGACTATCGAAGGCGGCGACCGCTCCGATCGGCGTACCTCCCAGGCCGACCGTTTCACATTGTGACGCCTCTCATATTATACGTACTCCAAACTAGATGCTACGGTTTTCGTACCATCTGAAACGTTGAGTAGTAGTACTCGAGAGGACTGATCATGATCGTGGTTACCGGATCGACCGGAAGGGTCGGTCGCCCTCTGATCAACCTGCTGCACGGCGCCGGCGCCGGCGTGCGTGCCGTCAGCCGCGAGGCGGAGCCGGCCGGCCTGCCATCGGGGATGGAGGTAGTCCAGGGCGACCCGTCCCGGCCGGGCAGCATCGCCGACGCCTTGGACGGCGCCGGATCGCTGTTCCTTCATCCCCGCGCCGTGGGAGACGGGGCTGCCGAACTCGTCGACCTCGCCCGGCGACGAGGTGTGCGGCGGGTCGTGGCGCTGTCGGCGATCAACATCGACGATGAACCGTCCGAGCAGCCGTCGCGGCTGGCGGGCGATCGCAACCTGGAGGCCGAGGAGGCTGCCGTCGGCAGCGGTCTGGAGTGGACCAGCCTGCGTGCCGGCTTCTTCGCCGCCAACACGCTCACCATGTGGGGGGACCAGATCCGGCGAGGCGACGTCGTCCGCTACGCGTACCCGAACTTCAGCGAAGCGCCGGTCCATGAGCATGACCTCGCGAGCGTGGCAGCGCAGGCCCTGCTCACCGACGAACTGGTGAATCGGCGGGTGGAACTGACCGGACCGCAGACCCTCACCCATGCCGAGATGGTCGGCATCATCGGCGACGTCCTCGGCCGGCCCCTGCACTACGAGGCGCTCCCGCCGCACGAGATCGCGGGGCACCTGGTCGCGCACGGCATGCCCCAGCCGTTCGTCAGCGCGCTGATGGCCAGGTACGCCCGGCTCGACGGCGTACCGCAGCCGCCTTCGAACGACATCGAGCAGATTCTCGGCCGACCCGCGGTCACCTTCGCGCAGTGGGTCACGGACCATGCCGCCGGCTTCCGGCAGGAGCAGGGAAGCCGATGAAGCTCACGATCGTCGCCGCCACCGGCGGGGTCGGCCGGCAGGTCCTCGAGCAGGCCTTCGCGGCAGGCCACGACGTTACCGCGGTGGTGCGCAACCCCGCGGGTCTCACCCGGTCGGTGCGTGCCGTGGTCGCCGATCTGGCAACGCCGGACCCGGCGACGCTCGAGTCGGCGGTCGCCGGGGCGGACGCGGTGCTCTCCGGCCTCGGCCCCAGGAGCTCCGCCGAACACGGCATCGTCTCCCGGGGAACTGCGGCGATCGTCGCGGCGATGGAGGCGACCGGAGTACGCCGCATCGTGGCCGTGAGCGTCGCCGGCGTCGGCACGATCCCGACGCCGGGCCGGCCGAACCCGCCGAAGCGCGACCTGGGCGCGGGCTTCTTCGTCCGTTACGTGATCTCACCGCTGGCGAACCGGGTGCTGGGCAAGCACTACGCCGACGTCGCTCAGATGGAGGACATCCTGCGCCGCAGCGCGCTCGACTGGACCGCGGTGGGCCTGCCCGTGCTGACCGACAAGCCGCCGACCGGCAGCTTTCGCACGGCTTACGGCCAGAGCGTCCGTCGCGGCCTGCGGATCTCGCGCGCCGACGCCGCCGCCTTCATGCTGCACGCGGTCAACCAGCCCGGCACGTACGGGCAGTCCATCGCCATCGCCTACTGATGCGAGAACGGGGTCATCATGCGAAACGTCCACCACATCGCAAGCGGCATCAGCCTCCTGTTCGCCGGGCTGTTCGCCGGCTTCCTGCTGGGAGTCCTCGTTCTCGAGCTCAGCCTGCGTGACTTCGGGGCCGGCAGCTACACGCAGGTGCGCCAGGTGGAGCTGGTCGGGCTCGACGATCTTGCCTCCGCCACCCTGCTGCCGGCGCTGGCTGCCACCGTGCTGCTCGTCGTCGTGGCACGCGGCCGCGGTGCCGGCGGTCGCCTGGGCATCGCTGCTGGGGTCCTGCTGCTGGCCGTCCTGGTCACGACCCTCGCCGTCAACCTGCCGATCAACAGCGCCCAACTCGGCTGGAACGTCGACGCCCCGCCCGCCGACTGGGCGGACGTGCGGGACCGCTGGCAGATCGCTCACGCCGCGCGCACGGTGGCCGCCGTGTCCTCGTTCGCCTGCCTGGGCCTGGCCGCACTGGCCGGCCGACCCATCGAATCGAAGCCGAGGAGAACACCATGAATGACGTCGATCCAAACCTCACGTCCGGCCCGAGGGTGCTGCGAACACCGGACCACCGGTTCGCGGAGCTGCCCGACTATCCGTTCGAACCGCACTACGTGAACGTTCGGCTCGGCGACGGCTCCCCCACCGAGGTGCGGATGCACTACGTCGACGAGCGGCCGGCTCAGTCGGTGCCCGGGTCGGGCGAGACGATCCTGCTGCTGCACGGCAATCCGTCCTGGAGCTACCTGTATCGCCACGTCATCCCGCCGCTGGTGGCGGCCGGGCATCGGTGCGTGGCACTCGATCTGGTCGGGATGGGGAAGTCCGACAAGCCCGTCGACCGGTTCCGCTACACGTACCAGCAGCACCTGGACTGGCTGGCCGAGGCACTGTTCGACCAGCTGGACCTGCGCGACCTGACGATGGTGTGCCATGACTGGGGCGGCACGCTGGGTCTGCGGCTGCTCGCCGAACACCCGGACCGGTTCCGCCGCGTCGTGGCGATGAACACCGGGATGAAGACGGGCCGCGAGGACACCTCCGGCGAGGGGTGGAGGCACCTGGCCACCTGGCTGCAGTTCACCCAGCGCTCGAACCCACTCACCGTGTCCCAGGTGGTGGCCGGCCTGACGACGTCGACGCTCGATCCCGCCGTGCTGGCCGCGTACGACGCGCCGTTCCCGGATGACCCCTATCAGCACGGCGTGCGGCGGTTCGCCGTACTCATCCCGCTCACCCCGCAGGACGAGGCCGCGCCGGCGTTCGAGGCGGCCTGGAAGGTGCTCGAGACGTCGGACATCCCGTTCCTGTGTGTGTTCGGCGAGGACGACCATGTCACCGGGGGCCGGCACGACGCCTTGAGCGGACGCATCCCCGGGGCCGCCGGCCAGCCGCACGCCGTCCTTGCCGGCGCGCACCACTTCCTCCAGGAGGACAAGCCGGTGCAAGTGGCCCAGGCGGTGAACGACTTCATCCGCCGCACCCAGCCGTCCTAGGATGGTGCGTCGCCGCTCTGGGCCAGCAGCGCAACTTCGGCCCGCGACTCGGGCTGTTCCTGCCAGGTCGGCCGACCCAGCCCGTCCGGGTTCCAGACCACCTCGCCGGCCCGCAGCGTGAGACGGCAGCGCAGCCGGCGGTCCCCCGGCAGCCGGACCTTGCCGCTGTCGACGTACCCGAAGTCACCGCGGTCGAGGGCGAACACCGCGACGTCCGCCTCGGCGCCGGGCGTCAGGGTGCCCAGCTCGGGCCGGCGCATCTCCCGGGCCGGAGCGACGGTGACCCGGGCGATCACGTCGGCCAGCGGTACGCCGAGGTTGAGGATCTTGTTCATCGCGGTCTGCAGGTCGATCACCGGGCCGTTGACGTTGCCGGTGTGCAGGTCGGTGCTGATCGAATCCGGGACGAAGCCGTCGCGGATCGCCGGCGCCGCGTTCTGGAACCAGAAGCTGGCCGACCCGTGGCCGAGGTCGAAGATCACGCCGCGCTCCCGGGCCCGCCACAGATGATCACGAACCCGGCCCTGATCATCGACGATCGGAAACTGTTGGGCGAACACGTGGGTGTGGATGTCGCCCGGCCGCAGGTGGTGCAGGATCAGGTCCGAGTAGCGCCGTTCCTCCTTCCAGGGAAAGAAGTCCGCCATCACCGGGAGGCCGGCCAACTCGCCCGCTTCGACCGCGCGGTCCACCGCGAGCCAGGGCGGGTGTTCGGCGTCGAAGTCGCGCTTGATCCAGTAGTGCGCGGTCTTGATCCCGACCACGACGTCGGCGTACTCCCGCGCGATCGCGGCCGCCGGGCCCGGTCGCAGCTCGGCCGGGTCGTCCTCCCACGGTCCGTACATGCCGGCGCCGACGATGTTGACGAAGGCCAGGATCCTGATCTTGGCACGGTCGATGATCCGGGACTTGAACTCGTGGAAGTCCTTCCAGCCCGACGTTCCGGCGTCGACGATCGTCGTCACGCCGCTGCTGAACGTGTTGACGATCGGGTTCAGCGACAGCACCGAGTTGCGGTGCCCGTCGAACGCGTGCACGTGCAGGTCGATCAGGCCGGGCGTCACGTAGTGGCCGGAGACGTCGATCACCTGAGCGGCACCGGTCGCCAGGTTCGGGCCGACGGCGATCACCCGGCCGCCGCCGAGCGCGACGTCGGCGGTCCCGTCCAGGTTGTTCGCCGGGTCGATCACGTGCCCGCCGGTCAGCACCAGGTCGGCCGGTTCCGCGTCCACGTTCAGTTCCTCCTGGATCGGGTCCCCGCCGGCTGTCGTACAGCATCGCCGGCGCCGGCCGGCAACCGGATCGCGCCGACCGCGGCCAGCAGAGCGAACAGCGCCACGCCCGCGAAGGCGAACGCGTACGAGAGCCCGCCGCCCCCGCCGCCGGCGATGACCGTGGCGACCTGCCAGACGACCGAGGCCAGCGCGATCGCCAACCCGGCCGCGAGCTGGTGGGTGGTGGCCGACAGCGCGTTGGCGTCACCCATCTGTTCCGGCGGCACATCGGCCAGCCCGATCGTGTTGTAGCAGGTCATCCCGAGCGACCGGAACACGCCGCTGATCATGGCGAGGATCGCGATCACCGGGATCGGTGTCGCCGCCGTGGTCAGGCCGAGGGCGATCACCGAGCCGGCCAGGCCGAGGGTGGCGACGACCAGCAGCGGCCGGAACCCGAACGCGTTGATCAGCCCGGTGGTGGCCGGCTTGATCCCGATGTTGCCGACGAAGACGAAGATCACCAAGGCGCCGGACTGGACCGCCGACCAGCCCAGCACCTGTTGGAACAGCAGCGGCAGCAGGAACGGTACCGACGACATCGCGAGTTGGAAGGCGAACCCGGAGGCCTGCGAGGCGCGGAACGTCTGCACCGACCAGATCCGCAGGTTAAGCAAGGGATGCCGGGCCCGCAACAGGTGCAGCACCGCGGCCACGATGATGATCACCGAGAGGCCGCCGATCACGGCCGGCCAGATCCCGGGCGACGGGTCGGTGATCAGGTGGGCGGCATAGGTCAGCCCACCCAGGCCGACCCCGGACAAGATCATCCCGGTCCAGTCCAGCGGCGGCGGCGCCGGCGCCTCGATCGAGCCGATCAGCCGCCAGGCCGCGACGAACGCGATCACGCCGAGCGGCAGGTTGATCAGGAACATCCAGTGCCACGAGGCGTACGTCGTGATCAGACCGCCGGCCAGCGGCGCGATCACCGGCGCCACCAGGGCCGGCCAGACGATGTAGGCGACCAACCGCACGATGTCGCCCTTGTCCGCCGTGTTCAGCACCGCCATCCGCCCGACCGGCACCATCATCGCGCCGCCGACGCCCTGCAGCACCCGCATGATCACCAGCATCGGCAGAGTCTGGCTGAGCGCGCAGCCCAGCGAGGCGAGGGTGAAGATCACGATCGCGGACAGGAAGACGGGACGGGTGCCGTACCGCCGGGTGAGCCAGTTGCTGAGCGGGATCAGCACGGCCAACGTGATCAGGTAGGCCGCCGAGACCAGGCCCACTGCGGCCGGCTCCACCCCGAACGCGGCCGCCATCCGCGGCGCGCTGGTGGTCACGATGGTGCCGTCGAAGTTCTCCATGAAGAAGCAGCCCGCGACGAGCAGGGCGGTGTTGCGACGGCGACGGTCGATCATCAGCGTCAGCCTGATTCCGGCATGTGAAAGATGATCGACACAGGGCAGAATCCTATCGCGCGCCCGATCGGACCGCGGTCGTACCCGGCTGTCGGCCACGGAGCGATCCGCACCGGCCCCGCGCCCGATTAGCGTCGGCGACGTGCTCCCGTTCGTCGCGCTGACCGTCGCCGCGGCCGTCCTCGTCGCCGGCACCTGGTCGATCCGTCGCAGCCTCCGGGTGGGACCGGGAACGGGGCCGGGCCGGAGCCGGCTGCGGGCCGCCGGGCTGACCTGCTGGACCGCCCTGCTCGTCCTGATCATGGCGGCGCCCACGCTGTATGCGCAGTTCACCGGCCGCCACGGCACGTGGTGGAACTACACCGACACGGCCCCCGAGGTCGTCCTCGCCATCATGATCATCGGCCTGGTCGCGGCCGTCGTCTGTACCGTGCGGCTGCTGATCATGGTCCGGCGCTTCCTGGTCGATCAGGACTGAAGCTTCCGGACCCGTCACATTCGCGATCCGTGCTCCGTCAGAGGGGTAAAGCAGTCACCCTCACTTCGATCAAGGAGCATGATCATGGAAGCACGCATGAAGAACCCCGGCTTCGCCGTTCCCGGCGCGATGGAAGGGATCCAGAAGCTGGTCAAGGCCATCCATTCCACCGGCACCGACAACGAACTGCTCGAGCTGATCGCCTTGCGGGCCAGCCAGATCAACGGCTGCAGCGCCTGCGTGTACGGCCACGTCGCCAACCTCAAGAAGGCCGGCGTCGGCGACGACCGGGTGGGCAACATCGGGGCGTGGCGGGAAGCGCCGTTCTACAGCGATGCCGAGCGCGCCGCCCTGCAGCTCGCCGAGTCGATGACCCGGCAGGCCGACAAGTCCAGCGAGGTCGTGCCGGACGAGGTCTGGGATGCCGTCACCGACCACTTCGACGAGGGCCAGCTGAGCGCCATCATCCTGACCGTCGCGCTGACCAACATGTTCAACCGGATCAACGCGACCATCCAGGAGCCCGCCGGCCAGACCTGGTAGGACTTGGAGCGCCCCCGGGAGGACTCGAACCTCCGACCAACAGATTAGAAGGCTGTTGCTCTATCCAGCTGAGCTACGGGGGCGAGAGCGCCGGACCATCCTAGCCGGGGATAATGGGGGCTTGTGAGTCCACCGAACGATGAAACGATTCGGTGGCGGCGGATCGCGGTCCCGGCCTACGGGCCGACCATCCTGGTCTCGGTCGGATCGGGGGCGATCCTGCCTTTGGTCGCGCTGTCCGCGCGCGACCTGGGGGCCAGCGTCGGCATCGCCGCCCTGATCGTCGCCCTGATCGGCATCGGCCAACTGGTCGGTGACCTGCCCGCGGGTGCGCTCGCGGCCAGAATCGGCGAGCGGCGGGCGCTGATCGCCGCCTGCCTGCTCGACGCGGCCGCGCTGCTCGGGGCGTTCCTGGCCAAGTCGCTGATCCTGCTCGGGGTCGCGGTGTTCGTGGCCGGGCTGGCCGGGGCGGTGTTCAGCCTGGCCCGGCAGGCCTATCTGACCGAGGCCATCCCGATCGCCCAGCGCGCTCGGGCCCTGTCCACGCTCGGGGGCACCAGCCGGATCGGCACGTTCATCGGCCCGTTCGTCGCGGCCCTGCTGGTGACCCACTTCGGCCTGGCCTCGGCGTACGGGTTCGCGGCGGTGATGAGCCTCGCGGCCGCCGTCCTGACGTTCCTGCTGCCCGACCTGAACGCCGGGACCCGGGCGCCGGTCACCGTACGCCGCAGCGTCTGGTCCGTGCTGGCCGAGCACCGGCGCACCCTGGCCACGCTCGGCACCGGGGTGCTGATGATCGCCGCAGCCCGGGCGACCCGGCAGTCGATCATCCCGCTCTGGGCCGAGTCGGTCGGCGTCGACGCGGCCACCACGAGTCTGATCTTCGGCGTCTCCGCCGGGGTCGACATGCTGTTGTTCTATCCGGGCGGCGCGATCATGGACCGGTTCGGCCGGGTCTGGGTCGCCGTACCGTCCATGATCATTCTCGGCACCGGCTTCATCCTGCTCCCGTTCACCCACGACACCCTGACCATCGGACTGGTGGCCGCACTGATGGGTCTCGGCAACGGGATCTCGTCCGGAATCGTGATGACCCTCGGCGCGGACGCCTCGCCACCCGGGGCACGGGCCCAGTTCCTCGGCGGTTGGCGGCTGTTCGCCGATCTGGGCAACGCGGGCGGCCCCGCCCTGATCACCCTGATCACCGCGTTCGGGCCGCTGGCGGCCGCCTCGTTCGGGCTGGCCGGGCTGACGTTGGCCGGCTCCGCCTGGGTCGCCCGCTGGGTGCCGCGCTTCGCACCGGACCGCCATGTCGTCAGCCTGTCGAAGGACGCATCATGACGGTGTCCGTATTGTATGGCCGGTGAATGACATGCTGGTGTGGGTCGACTGTGAGATGACGGGCCTCGATTTGAGCGCTGACGCCCTGATCGAGGTGGCCGCGCTGGTCACCGACGCCGAGCTCAACGTGATCGGCGACGGCGTCGACGTGTTGATCAAGCCGAGCGACGAGGCGCTGGAGCAGATGAGCGACTTCGTGCGCGCCATGCACCAGAACTCCGGCCTGCTGGACGAACTCAGCCGTGGGCTGACCATGGCGGAGGCCGAGGCGCGGGTGCTGGAGTACATCAGCGCCCAGATCCCCGAGGCCGGCAAGGCCCCGCTCGCCGGCAACACGATCGGCACCGACCGGGCCTTCCTGGCCCGGGACATGCCGACCCTGGAGTCGCACGTGCACTACCGCAACGTCGACGTCTCCTCGGTGAAGGAACTCGCCCGCCGCTGGTACCCCCGGGTCTACTACCAGTCCCCCGCCAAGTCCGGTAACCACCGAGCCCTGGCCGACATCCAGGAATCGATCGAGGAACTGCGCTACTACCGGGAGGCGGTCTTCGTGCCGCAGCCCGGCCCGGACACCGCCACCGCGAAGCTGATCGCCGAGCGGCACCAGGGTGTCCTCACCGGCCGCCGCCCGGAGACCGCGGAGCCGGCAGCGGAGAACTGATTTCTCCCGTACGAGGATCGGACGCTATGATTCACGCTGCTGCACGACGCACATGGTGGGTATAGCTCAGCTGGTAGAGCACCTGGTTGTGGTCCAGGATGTCGCGGGTTCGAGTCCCGTTACTCACCCCAAGCAGATGGGCCCCGGATTCCCAAACACAAGGGATTCCGGGGCCTTTTGCATCGGCTGAGTCCTTCTTGTTCGAGTTGGTGCACCTCTCACTCCCGAATACCCGTCTTGACTTATATAAGTGGAGACGGGCATCATGGCGATCGTGCACGCGTTCGACATCCTCGGCGACCCGGTGCGCCGGCGCATCCTGGAGCTGCTCGCGGACGGTGAGCAGACTTCGGGCGCCATCACGGACGTGATCCGGGCCGAGTTCGGGCTCTCCCAGCCAGGGGTGTCGCAACATCTGCGCGTACTGCGGGACAGCGGGTTCACCTCGGTCCGGGCCGAGGGCGCTCGACGGTTCTACTCCGTCGAGCCCGCACCGCTGAGCGAGGTCGACGCCTGGCTGGGCCGGTTCCGCCGCTTCTGGGACCAGCACCTCGACGCCCTGGGCACCGAGCTGGCCAGGGGCAGGCGCGCGACGAGAAAAGACCACTGACGAAAGGAACGCTGACGTGAAAGACGTGCTGGACGAATTGGCCGCCGCGCGCCGGACCATGGGCCGGGGCAGCCTGCCCGCCGGCGATGCGTACACGATCGAGGTGCGCCGTCAGTACGAGGCGTCGATCGATGAGGTCTGGGACGCCGTGACCAATCCGGAACGACTGCGGCGCTGGCTGAGGCCGGTGACCGGGGACCTCCGCCTCGGCGGCAGGTACGAGTTCGACGGCGGGGAGCACGGCGAGATCCTCGGTTGCGAGCCGCCGCGCCGGCTCAAGGTTTCCTGGCTGTACGGACCGGAGGCCGACGCCTGGCCCGGCACCAGCGAGGTCGAGGTGCGGCTGGCACCCGGCCCCGGCGACGCCACCGAGTTCGAGCTCGTCCACGCCGCGATCGTCACGGAGCCGCTGTTCCCGACCTACGGTCCCGGCTCCGGCGGCGTCGGCTGGGACCTGGCCCTGCTCGCCCTGGCCCGGCTACTGACCGGGGACGAGACCGCCGATCACCATGCGGTGCAGGAATCACCGGAAGGGCGCGAGTTCATCCGACGCAGCGCCGCGGCCTGGGGCGAGGCCCATCGGGCCGCCGGCGGCGAGCCGGAGCACGTCGCGGCCGCGGTCGAAGCCACCACGAAGTTCTATGCACCCGACCCGAGCTGACCAGGACTCGCGCCGAAGAAGTCCACCAACTCGATCGAGCCCTCCGTGACGATTCCTTGCACATCACGTCTCTCCCAGTGAGGAACGGGTCCCGACTGGGACCCGGGAACACCGGAGGAGAACCATGGGAACCGTTATCGCCTACCTCGTCATCGGCCTGCTCGGCGGCTTGATCGCCAAGGCCATCCTGCCCGGCAAGCAGGGCGGCGGCTGGCTCGCCACCATCGCGCTCGGCGTCGTCGGCGCGCTGCTCGGCGGCTTTCTCGGCGGCCTGCTATTCAACGTCCGCTACGACGAGATCTTCAGCTTTCAGGGCTTGATCACTGCGGTGATCGGCAGCCTGATCGTGTTGTTGATCTTCGGCCTGATCCGTCGGCGCAGCAACTGACCGACTGAACCTACCCCTGCTCCGAGTGGGGATCGCCCACCCTTGATTTATACCCCCCGGGGGTATATGCTCCGGTACGAGTCGGGTGCTGGGCCCGACCACGACGGAGGAGGCAGCGATGACGATCCACGCAGACCACGGCGCCCATGGCGACCATGCCGCCCACGCGGGGCACGGTCCCGGCGGGCTGACGGTCTCGGAGCGGGGCTACACGGTGCGGCCGGACTCGGTGATCCTGGCGGCCGGGCGGCAGCCGATCACGTTCCGGATCATCGGGCCGGACGGAGCGCCGGTCACCGCGTTCGAGCCGACGCACGACAAGGAACTGCATCTGATCGCGACCCGGCGCGACCAGACCGGTTTCCAGCACGTGCACCCGACGCTGGACGAGTCCGGCACCTGGACCGTCGAGCTGGACCTGACCCCGGGCGTCTGGCGCTACTTCGCGGACTTCAAGCCGGCCGGTCATGATCAACTGACGCTCGGGGTCGACGTCTCGGTCGCCGGCGAGTTCGACCCGCAGCCACTGCCGCCGGTCCAGCCGACGTTCCGGATCGACGACTACACGGTGACGCTCACCGGCGAGCTCCAGGCCGGGCAGCCGGCCGAGCTGACCCTTACGGTGCAGCGCGACGGGCAGCCGGTCACCGACCTGGAGCCCTACCTGGCGGCGTACGGGCACCTGGTCGCGCTGCGGGCCGGCGACCTGGCCTACCTGCACGTCCATCCGGAGGGACACCCGGGCGACGGGAGCACGCCGGCCGGGCCGGACGTCGTGTTCGTCGCGACCGCCCCGAGCCCCGGCACCTACCGGCTCTACCTGGACTTCCAGCACGGCGGCGTGGTCCGCACGGCGTCGTTCACGGTCGAGGCCGGCCGGCCGCACCACCATCACTGAGGACGCGCCCGATGCCACGGCTCAGCGCCCTCACCCCGGACACGGCGACCGGCAAGTCCCAGGAACTGCTCGGTGAGCTGGTCGCCCGGCACGGCCAGGTCGGCGCGATGGTCTCGACCATGGCGCACTCCCCCGCCGTGCTGGGCGGCTACCTGCAGCTCAGCCGGGCCATGGGTCGGGCCAAGCTCGACCGCAGGCTCAGCGAACGGATTTCGATCGCCGTGCAGACCCTGCAGGGCTGCGGGCTCTGCCTGGAGTCGCACGTCGCGGCCGCGCGCAAGCTCAAGATCACCGAGGAGGAGATCGACCACGCCCGCGCCGGCCGGTCGGTCGATCCCAAGATCACCGCGATCATCGATCTCGCGCTCCGGGTGTACCGGGAGCCCACGTCGATCACCGACGAGCAGATCGACGAGCTTCGTCGCCACGGCTACAGCGACCGCGAGATCGCCGATGTCGTGGGCATCGTCGCCCTCAACCTGCTCACCGGCGCCTTCAATCTCGTAGCCGGGCTGCGCCCCTAGTGTCGACCGAGAAAGATCAACTTCGATGAGCCTGTTCGCGCTCCGCGACTACCGGCGCCTGTTCAGCGCCCAGGTGATCGCGCTGTTCGGCACCGGGCTGGCGACGGTCGCCCTCGGCCTGCTCGCCTACGAGCTCGCCGGCCCGCGGGCCGGCGCCGTGCTCGGCACCGCGCTCACCATCAAGATGATCTTGTACGTGATCGTCGCGCCGATCGCCGCCGCCTACGTGGACCGACTCCCCCGGCGACTGTTCCTGGTGATCTTGGACGTGGTCCGCGGCGCCGTGGTGATCGCGCTCCCGTTCGTCACCGAGATCTGGCAGATCTACCTGTTGATCGGCCTGCTGCAGACCGCCTCGGCGGCGTTCACGCCGACCTTCCAGGCGGTGATCCCGGACATCGTGACCGAGGAGGCCGACTACACCCGGGCGCTGTCGGCCTCCCAGCTCGCCTACACCATGGAGAGCCTGCTCAGCCCGGTGCTGGCCGCGCTCGCCCTGACCTTGATCGACTTCAACTGGCTGTTCGTCGGCACAGCGGTCGGGTTCGCCGGGTCGGCCGTGCTGGTGCTGTCCACCCGGATCCCGAACGCACGGCCCAACCCACACGCCGGCGCGTTCGACCGGGTCGCCGCCGGGATCCGCAGATTCGTGGTGACTCCACGGCTGCGCGGCGTGCTGGCGCTGAACCTGGTGGTCGCCTCGGCCGGCTCGATCGTGATCGTCAACACGGTCAACTACGTCCGGGACCGACTCGGCGGCAGCCAGTCCGACGTGGCCTGGCTGCTCGCCGCGTCGGGCGCCGGGACCTTGATCATCGCGCTGCTGCTGCCCAAGGTGCTGGACCGGATCGCCGAACGTCCGGCCATGATCACCGGCGGCTTCCTGCTGGTGCTGGCAGTGACCGGCGCAGTCGTGATCGTCAACTCAGCAACGGGAACCGCTGCCTGGGTCAGTACGGCGATCGCCTGGTTCGCCGTCGGCGCCGGGATGGCGCTGGTGATCACGCCGACCGGCCGGGTGCTGCGCCGCTCGGTGGCGCCGAGCGGGTTGCCCGAGGTGTTCGCGGCCCAGTTCTCGCTGTCCCACCTGGCCTGGCTGCTGACGTACCCGATCGCCGGCTGGCTGGCCCTGCAGGCCGGCCTGAGCACCACCTGGATCGTGCTCGGCGCGCTGGCCGCAGCCGGCGCCGGGACCGCGCTCCTGGTCTGGCCGCGCCGCGAACCCGTACCGGCCGGGGCCGAGCCGACCCAAGCCGAGCTCAGCGACGCCGAAGCCGCCGAGTGCACGCTGATCGCCGGTCAGTGCGCCTGCGTCCGACCCGTCTGACCCGACCGGAGGCCCAGGTGCTAGGAAGATCGACATGACCGAAACGATCTGTGTCACCGGGGCCGCCGGCAAGGCCGGCCGGGCCGTCGTCGATGATCTTCGCCGGCACGGCTTCCTGGTGCGCGCCACCGATCTCCTGGTCGGACCGGAGCAGCGCCGCGACAGCGTCCTGCAGGCCGACCTGACCGACTACGGGCAGGCGGCCGAGGTCCTCGCCGGCACCGACGCCGTGATCCACCTGGCCAACATCCCGGCGCCCGGGCTGGCCACTCCGGCGCTGACGTTCAATCACAACATCACGATGAACTTCAACGTGTTCTCCGCCGCGACCCAGCTCGGCCTCGGCCGGGTGGTCTGGGCCTCCAGCGAGACGACGCTCGGGCTGCCGTTCGACACGCCGCCCCGCTATGCGCCGGTCGACGAAGATCATTACCCGCTGCCCACCTCGACCTACGCGCTGTCCAAGGTGGCCAGCGAGACGATCGCCGAGCAGTTGGCCCAGTGGTCCGGCGTCCCGTTCCTCGGGCTCCGGTTCTCCAACATCATGAGCGCCGCCGACTATGCCCGGTTCTCGTCGTTCTGGCCGGATTCCCAACTGCGCAAGTGGAATCTGTGGGGCTACATCGACGAGCGCGATGTCGCGTCGGCCTGCCGGGCCGGGCTGACCGCGCCCGCCGAGGCGGTCGCCGGCAGCCACTCCATGATCATCGCCGCCGCCGACACCTGCATGAACCGCCCGTCGGCCGAGCTGCTCGCCGAGGTCTATCCCGAAACCCTGTTGACCCGGGAGATCGGCGAGTACGAGACTCTGCTCGCCATCGATCGCGCCAAGGACCTGCTCGGCTGGCAGCCGCAGCACTCCTGGCGTGATCACGTCGAGACGGAGTGATCATTCCCAGCCCTGAGTTGCTGTTGCTGCCCGAGCGGTTCCCGCGTTCGTCGAGATACGACCCGGCGTGGCTGCTGTCGCTGGACATGGGCCCGAATCCGTTGTGGCAGTTGGAAGAGCTCTGGGACGACCTCGCCCTGCAGCCGGGCCAGCGGGTGCTCGACCTCGGTCCGGGGCGCGGTGCGACGTCCGTGTTCCTGGCCCGCGAGGCCGGCGTCGCCGTCGACGCGCTGGACCTGTGGATCACGGTCGAGGAGGCCGCGGAGACGTACCGCGCGATGGGGGTCGAGGACCTGGTCACGCCGCGGCAGGGCGACATCCGCACCGCCGACCTGCCGGAGCAGGGTTACGACGCGATCGTCAGCCTGGACGCCTGGGAGTACTTCGGCACCGACGTCTATTTCCTGCGCCGGCTGGTCACCGCGCTCAAGCCGGGCGGCGTGCTCGGCTTCGCGACACCGTCGCTGCGCGACGACCCGTACCTGGTGGAGCCGCTGCCGCTGCTCGCCGAGACGGCCGGGTTCGAGGTGCTGACCTGGCATCCGGCGGAGTGGTGGGCCAAGCACACGGCGCTGACCGGTGGGCTGATCGACGTCAAGGCCTGGGTACCGACGGACAGCCTGGACCTGTGGCAGCGCTGGGACGAAGCGGTCGGCGGCGACTCACCGATGCGCAAGGTGGTCGCCGACTACCAGGCGCTGGGCGGCCGGCCGCCGGCGCTCGGCCTGGTGCATGTGGTCGGCCGGAAACCGTACGCAGCAAGGAAATCCTGAGGTACGGGAAAGCGGCCCGGCGAGGACCGGCCCGAGGGGACGCCACTACCGTGGCGACACCGCTGGGGGCCGGCCCTCCTCGGCCGTCCCCCTCGCGACCGGGTCGCGTTGTCCCGACGAGACCACCGACCTGACAGACCGGTGGTCCAACCTCCCCCAAACGGCAACTCACCAGTGATTCAAGCACACGACACAAGCCGCGCGGGCTGAACCAGCGAAATCTCAGGATCAGGCCGGTTCGAAGACGACCGCTCCGCGCTCCAGTTCCTGCTTGATCAACCGGACCCGAAGCTCCTCGCCGAGCCGCAGCCGATCACCGCGCACCGCCGCCTCGACGGCCGGTTCGGCGATCACGAGCTTGCCCTTGTCCCTGCGCTCGTCCAGTTCGGTGACCATCGCATCGAACACGGTGCCGCCGGCCGACCGCAGCACGGCCAACTCGACCAGGTCGAGGATCGCGCGCTCGTACCGCTTGGCCTGCTGCTCCGAGGCCGCCATCGTCTCCGGCAGCGCGGACAGTCCGGCCCGGATCCGGTCCGGCACCGGCTGCCCGGCGGACAGGGCGAGGCAGACCTCGCTCACATAGCGGTCCACCAGCCGGCGCAGCGGCGCGGTCGCGTGGGCGTACTCGACGGCCAGGGCGGCGTGCTGCGGCTGCTCGGGCGGCGCGCCGTCGAAGGCGGCATAGCCGGCGCCGCGGAACAGGCTGGTACAGGCGGCCAGCATCGCGGCGTCGCGGGCCTGGGCCGGGTCGAGGGTCCGGACGAACTCGGGATAGGACAGCTCGTCCGGCCAGGTGATCCGCAGCGCCTTCGCGATCCGCCGCAGCCGGTGCAGCGACGAGTCCTCGGCCGGCGGCAGCGTCCGCAGTACGCCGATCCCGCCGTCCAGCATGATCCGGGCCGCCGCCATCCCGGTCAGCAGCGAGATCTGCGCGTTCCAGCCCTCCACCGGCAGCGGCGACCGGAACTCCAGGGTCCAATGATCATCGGCGACGGCGACCTGTTGCTCCGGGATCGGCAGACTGACCCCGCCCCGGTCCCGTTCCTGCTGTTCCCGCAGTTGCCCGACGGTCCGGAGCAGCTCCAGCGACGGGCGAGGCGAGCCGCCGTCGAGTTCCTGCTGCGCCTGCAGGTACGTCAGCTGCTCCCGGCTCCGGACCAGCGCCCGCTGCACCGTGACCCCGGTCTGCCTGCCGGCCCGGTCCAGCATGATCGTCCACAGCACGGCCGGCCGCACCTGGTCGGGCAGCAGGCTGGCCGCGTCCTCACTGAGCGCCGGCGGATGCAGCGGCGTCCGCCTGTCCGGGGCGTAGAGCGTCTGGCCGCGCTTGTGCGCCTCGGCGTCGACCGGCCCGTCCGGCTCGACGAAGGCACCGACGTCGGCGATCGCGTACGACACCACGAAGCCGTCCCCGGACTCGGCCAGGTGCAGGGCCTGGTCCAGGTCGCGGGATCCTTCCGGGTCGATCGTGATCAACTCCAGCTCGGTCCGGTCCAGCTCCGGCAGCCGCGGCTCCTTGGCGGCCCGCTCGGCCGCCGCGGTCACCTCGGCCGGGAACTCGTCGGGGAGCTGCAGTTCGGTGCGGAGGGCGGCCAGGCCGTCGGCCACCTCGGCCCTGGCGCGGTCGGACAGGGCTAGCTTGCGTGCCGGCATGACCCGGAGCCTAGCGGTCGATCAGGCGATGCTGCGGGTGACCGGCTTGCCGTCGAGGGCTGCGTTGACCAGGGCGTCGGCCCGCTTGTTGCGTTCCCGCGGCACCCAGGCCCAGGTCACAGCCGGCGGCCGCAGCGCCGCCGCGCGCAGGGCCAGCGGCTTCAGGTCGGGATGCTTGATCTTCCAGCGACCGGCCATCTGCTCGATCACGAGCTTGGAGTCCATCCGTACCTCGACCTCGGCGGTCGGGTCGACCGCTCGGGCCAGTTCCAGCGCCGCGATCAGCCCGCGGTACTCGGCAACGTTGTTGGTGGCGACGCCGATCGGCAGGCCCTCCTCGGCCAGCAGTTCGCCGGTCTCGGCGTCGCAGACCAGAGCGCCGTACGCGGCCGGGCCGGGGTTGCCGCGAGCGCCGCCGTCGGCCTCGGCGATCAGCCGCCGGCGGGGCCGGCCGGCCGGCGGCTCGGGATCGAACAGGCTCACGGGTGTCGGGTCAGAGGCCGGAGTTCTCGGTCCGGACCAGGATCCGGCTGCACTCCTCGCAGCGCAGCACCTCGTCCTCCGGTGCGGCGGCGAACTGACGCAGCTCGGCCGCGTTGATCTCCAGCTGGCAGCCGGTGCAGCGACGGTTCCGCAACTCGGCGGCACCGACCCCGCTGTGGCTGGCCCGGACCTTCTCGTACAGGGCGAGCAGGTCGGCCGGAAGCTGCGGCTGGGCCGCGGTCCGTTCCGCCTTCCGTCCGGCCGCCTCGGCGTTGATCGCGGCGACCTTGGTGTCGCGTTCGCCGGTCAGCCGCTCCACCTCGGAACGGATCTTGTCGGCGGCGTTCCTCAGCTCATCGGCCCGGGCGGTCGCGGTCTCCAGCTTCTCCATCACCTCGAGCTCGGCGTCCTCCAGATCGGAGATCCGCTTGCGCAGATGGCCCACCTCGGCCACCAGCGACTCCAACTGCTTCGGGTCGCTGACCGAGCCGTCGGCGATCCGGGCCTCGTCCCGGGCCAGCCGCTGCCGTACCGGCTCGAGGTCGGACTCGGCCTTCGCCTGGTCGGCGCTCAGGTCACTGACCTCGGTCTCCGCCTGGACCAGGGCGGCCTCGGCCTCGTCCCGCTCCCGTTCCGCGGCCGCCAGTTGATCATGCTCGGGCAGGGTCTTGCGGCGGTGCAGCAGTTGAGCCAGTGCGCTGTCGATCTGCTGCAGAGCGAGCAAGCGCAGTTGGGCGCCCTTGTCGGCTTTGATGATGATCTCCCTTCGTGCGCCGTGAAGTTGTGCGTGCGAGCCTACTCAACCCGACCCGGGAATGAATCGGGCCTCCGCAGAGTTGGTCTGTTCGCCATGGATGTGCCCGCGCGCGGGCCGTCGTGAGGGCCCATTCAAGGAGAAGATCTATGACGACCGCGCCTGCCCCGGAACCCGCCGCAGTAGCGGCGCCGGGCTCGCTGGCCGACCGCTTCGTCGGCGGAACCTACGTCCGGCTGGTCCTGGTGCTCGGCGCGCTCAGCGCTCTCGGCCCGCTGACCATCGACACCTATCTGCCGGCGCTGCCGACCCTGACCGCCGAACTGCAGGCGACCGACGCGCAGGCGCAACTGACCCTGACCGGCGTACTGGCCGGCATCGGGGTCGGGCAGTTGATCATCGGGCCGTTGTCCGACGCGGTCGGCCGCCGCCGCCCGCTGCTGATCGGCTTGCTCGGCCACGGACTGATGTCGGTGCTCTGCGCGCTCGCGCCGACGGTGACCATGCTGGCCGTGACCCGTACCGTGCAGGGCCTGGCCGGCGCCGCCGTCTCGGTGGTCGCGATGGCGATGGTGCGGGACCTGTTCACCGGGGTGAAGGCGGCCCAGTTGCTGTCCCGGCTGGTGCTGGTGATGGGCGTCGCGCCGATCCTGGCGCCGTCGCTCGGCGGCGCCCTGCTGCGCTTCACCTCCTGGCGCGGGATCTTCGTCGTGCTGGCGATCGCGGCCGTCGGCCTGGTCGTGCTGGCCGCCGTGGCGCTGCCGGAGACGCTGCCGCCGGAACGCCGGCTGCCGGCCCGGATCGGCCGCTCGCTCGCCTCGTACCGCACGCTGCTCAGCGACCGCCTCTTCGTGATCATGGTCGGCATCGCCGGCCTGTCCTTCGCGACCATGTTCTGCTACATCGCCGGTTCGCCGTTCGTCCTGCAGCAGCTGTACGGCCTCACCCCGCAGCAGTACGGGCTCGCCTTCGGCATCATCGCCGCCGGCCTGATCGGCGTCTCCCAGATCAACCCGATCCTGGTCCGCCGGCACGGCCCGGTCAAAGTGCTCCGGGCCGGGATCGGCCTCGCCCTGCTGGGCAGCGTGATCACCCTGGTCATGGCCGCGACCGGCACCGGCGGGCTGCTCGGGCTGGTGATCCCGCTCTGGTTCGTGGTGGCGTCGGTCGGCCTGGCCTTCCCGAACGCCCCCGCCATCGCGCTCAGCCGGCACGGCGAAGCGGCCGGCGCGGCAGCCGCGCTGCTCGGTGCGGCCCAGTTCCTGGTCGGCGGGTTGGCGGCCCCGCTCGTCGGTGCGCTGGCCGACGGCACGGCCGTCCCGATGACCGCGATGATGGTCGTCACGACCGGCCTGGCGCTGACCCTGCTGGTGGTCGGCTGGCGCCGGATGTCGGCCTTCCAGTTCTGACCGTCTGCCCTGGCGGGTAAGCTGACCGCCGCCTAGAGCCGTACGGCTCACACAACATTAAGGAGCAAGCGTGAATCGAGCCGAACTCACCACGGCGATCGCCAAGGAGACCGAGCTGACGAAGGATTCCGTCGACCGGGTGCTGGACGCCCTCGCCGGGACCCTGGAGAAGGCCGTGTCCTCGGGCGACGAGGTGAAGTGGCCGGGCGTGTTCACCCTGGACGTGGTCGACCGGGCCGCGCGGCAGGGTCGGAACCCGCAGACGGGCGAGGCCATCGAGATCCCCGCCAGCAAGGCCGCCCGGCTCCGTCCGGGCACCCGACTGAAGAAGGCCGCCACCGCCTGAACGATCGTGGCCTGAGCCTGCCGAACGCCCCTGACCAGGGGTTTCGGCAGGTTCAGGGTGCGTTCCACTGCAACAGGGCCGGCAGCTCCTTCTCCGTACCGAGCACCGACAGGGTGCCCGTGTGCAACGGAAAATGATCGCCCAGGCTGAGGTCGAGGCCCAGCCAGCACAGGGTCAGCGCCCTGAGCGCATGCCCGTGCCCGAAACAGATCGCCCGCTCGACGCCGGCGGCGCGGACCCGCGCGATCACCCGTTCCAAGCGTTCCCGGACCTGGCTTGCCGTCTCGCCGCCGGGCGACGGGAAGTCCCAGATCGTCCAGCCCGGCACCTCTTCCCGGATCTCGACGCTGGTCCGGCCCTCGTAGTCGCCGTAGTCCCACTCGACCAGGTCGTCGTCGATTGTCGGTGCCCCGGCCCCGGTGAAACCCGCCAGCTCGGCGGTCTGCCGGGCTCGTTGCCGCGGGCTGGACAGGATCAGGCCGAACCGCGCCGGATCGAGCCGGCCGGTCAGCGCCCGGGCCTGCTCCTCGCCGCGCGGCGTCAGCGGCAGGTCGGTCCGGGAGGTGTGCCGGCCGTTCGCGCTCCATTCGGTCTCGCCGTGCCGGACCAGGTACAGCTCGGTGCTCATCGGTAGGCCTCGATGTCGACGGTCCCGCTGTAGACGTACCAGTGCTCGCCGGCCCGCAACCGGTCGACGATCAGCCGCTGCAGGGTGGTGTCCTGCGGCAGCGTGTCCAGGTCGACGTCGCCGCGGCGGGCGAAGGTGAAGAACAGGGCGTCGCCGTCGGCCTCCCGCGGGTTGTCCCGGAGCCGCCAGCGGCTCTGGAACCGGGCCATGTTGGACTCGGCCGGCAGGCCCTTGGTCAGTGCCGGGTCGAGCAGCCAGCTGCCGCAGTAGAACCGCACCGCCGGCTGGTCCGGGAAGTGCCGGTCGAAGAACGCCGCCGCGGCCGCGAAGGACTCGTCGACGCTCTGCGGCGTCAGCGGCCCGGTCCGCGGGATGTGCGTCGACAGCACCCAGGCGCCGTCCTCGCGG
Source organism: Microlunatus parietis (assembly GCF_013407955.1). Lineage (GTDB taxonomy): Bacteria > Actinomycetota > Actinomycetes > Propionibacteriales > Propionibacteriaceae > Microlunatus > Microlunatus parietis. The sequence goes on from NZ_JACCBU010000001.1 coordinate 1,625,373, forward strand.
TCCCGTTCCAGATCGAACTGGAGCCGGCCGAGCCAGTAGAGGGCCGCCGACCAGGCGACCCGGAGCCAGCCGTACGTGTGCAGGCCGAAGCTGCCGTACGTGAGCCGGTGGACCCAGACCTGCTGGCCGAGGTCGGACAGGGAACGCCAGGACACGTCGTCCGGGATCTCGTGCGCGGCGTGGAACTCGCGCACCCGGTCGACGGTCGCGAGCAGGGTGAGCAGCGGCAGCACGCCGCCCCCGCCCGGTCCCTCGCTCTCGGCGTCGTACCCCGCCCAGGGGTCCTCGCCGTCGCGGTCGAACACCCCGATCGCCGCGGTCAGGGCCGCCGCACGCCGGTCGATCTCGGCCAGCAGCTCCGGTTCGCCGGCCACCCGCTTCGCCGCGGTCAGCAGGTCGGCCCGATCGTCGTCGCGGAAGCCGAGTGCCGCAGCCCGTTCGGGAAGATCAGGTCGAGTGAGTTCGGTGTACGCATCGGCCACCCGACTACCCTAAGCCGCCCCCTGCCTGCCGGCCGTGATCGGGGACCGGCCCTCGGCTTGGGTGGCGCACGGCCGTGATGGAGACTGACCTCATGAGCAGCGAGAAGCAGCCGGCCCTGCCGAACCGTCAGACCCCGTTCTCCGAGGCCTTCAAGGCGTTCATCGGGACCGACTGGGCTCCGTACTCGACCGAGCTGCCCGACCCGCTGCCCGCGGCCTCGTACGCGGCGGAGCGGCGCGGCGCCATCAGCGCCCGGTTCCCCGGCGAGCGGCTGGTCGTCCCGGCGGGCGGGTTGAAGATCCGCTCCAACGACACCGACTACCGCTACCGGCCGCATTCGGCGTTCGCCCACCTGACCGGCCTCGGCACCGACCGCGAACCGGATGCGGTGCTGGTGCTGGAGCCGACCGACGACGGCCACGACGCGACCTTGTACTTCAAGCCGCGGGCACCCCGCGACGCCGAGGAGTTCTACGCCAACGCGCGGTACGGGGAGATGTGGGTCGGCCAGCGCCCGTCGCTGGACGAGCTGAGCCGGCTCTGCGGGATTCGCTGCGTCGCGATCGAGGAACTCGACGACGAGCTGGCCAAGAACGCCGGCGACACCCCGATCCGGATCGTCGCCGACGCCGACCCCGACGTCACCGCGCGGGTGGCCCGGATCCGTACCGAGGCAGGGATCTCGGCCGATCCGGCCGCCGCGGAGGAAGATCAGGTCGACCCCGACGCCGAGCTGGCGACCGCGCTCAGCGAGCTGCGGTTGATCAAGGACGAGTACGAGATCGAGCAGTTGCGCGAGGCCTGCGCCCGGACCGGCGAGGCGTTCGCCGCCGTCGTGGCGGACTTCCCGGAGGCGATCCGGCGCGGCCGCGGCGAGCGCTGGGTCGAGGGAGTCTTCGGCCTGCACGCGCGGCACGCCGGGAACGCCGTCGGCTACGACACCATCGCCGCCTCCGGTGATCATGCCTGCACGCTGCACTGGATCCGCAACGACGGCGAACTGAGGTCCGGCGATTTGATCTTGATCGACGCCGGGATCGAATTGGATTCCTTGTATACGGCGGATATCACGCGCACCCTTCCGCTGTCCGGTACGTTCTCGGAGGCTCAGCGCGAGGTCTACCTGGCCGTGCTGGAGGCGCAGGAGGCCGGGTTCGAGGCCGCCGTGCCGGGCGCGAAGTTCTCCGACGTGCACGCCGCCGCGATCGAGGTGATCGCCCGCCGGCTGGCCGACTGGGGCATCCTCCCGGTCTCCGCCGAGGAGTCGCTGAACGCGGAGACCGGCGGCCAGCACCGCCGCTGGATGGTACACGGCACCTCGCACCACCTCGGCATCGACGTCCACGACTGCGCCCAGGCCCGCCGCGAGAACTACCGCGAGGGCACCCTCGCTCCGGGCATGATCATCACCATCGAGCCCGGCCTCTACTTCAAGTCCGAGGATCTCCTGGTCCCCGAACGGTTCCGCGGCATCGGCGTCCGGATCGAGGACGACGTGTTGATCACCGAGACCGGCAACGAGAACCTCTCCGCCGGCCTCCCCCGTACCCCCGACGACGTCGAAGCCTGGATGAAGGACATCCTCGCCCCCTGACCCAGGGCCGCGAGCTCGCCGATCGCGACTCGGCAAGCAGCGTGATCAGATGTCCGTGACCAGTTTGATCGGCTGGCCGGTGATCTTGGCTACGGTTCTGAAGTCTTTGTCGTCGCACAGGATCGTCAGGCGTTCACGTTCGGCGGTAGCGGCAATGAGCAGGTCGATGGGTCCGGCGGAGCGATGCTGCCCGGACTCGGTGAGGAGCTGCTGGACCTCTTGCGCACGTTCCCAGGCGTTGTGCGGCATCGGCACCCAGCCGAACACCTCGTGCAGCAACCGAATCTTCTCCAGGCGGTCGGCCAGGGAGCGGGCGGAGTAGAGGAACTCCATCTCCACGACCGGGCAGGTCGCGATGATTCCAGCAGCCAGTTGGTCTGACCAGGCTTGCCGCAGCTTGGCCTGCAGGATGCGGAACAAGCCCGAGGTGTCGATCAGGTACAGGGCGGGGATCACGTGCGATAGGCCGCTTTGTCACCGAGGAACTCGTCGAAGTCACCTCGGTCGGCCATCTCGCCAAGGTCGGACAGTGCCCGCAGTCGCACCAGCCGTTGACCGACCTCGCGGAGGGCGGCATTCACGGTGTCCTTCTTCGTCTTGGTGCCCAGGACTTCTGCCGCTGTTGCCAGAGCGTCCTGGTCGATCTCGATGGGAGTCTTCATGGCGGTCATCGCTCACCATCCTTCCGAACCACTGTCAGAATATCACAGACGTCCCGCCCGGACGTCCAAGGTATCCGTTATTCGAAGGCGGAGGCTCGGGCACCCGGCATTTGGAGCAGGAGTTCGCGGGCTTTGGCGGCGACCTTGTGCTCGCAGAGCACCTCGTACTTCGTGGCGATGGTCTGCGTCACGGAGGTGAAGTCGCGCTTGCCCTGGGAGAGGGCGTAGCCGATGGCCTGGAAGACGATGCTGATCGCGATGCCGATCGCGAGGGCGACCAGGAACAGCACCAGGATGTTCGGGACCGGGAGGAAGATCAACATCAGTAGACCGACCAGCAGGCCGGTCGACACGCCCGACTGCAACCCGTTGAGCAGCACGGTGCGCCAGGTCTTGCGGCCGAGCACCCGTTCCACCGACTTCAACTCGGTGCCGACGATCGCGAGATTCTGCACCTCGAACTTCTTGTCGGACAGGAAGTCGACCGCCTTCTGGGCGTCGGCGTAACTGCTGTAGATCCCGACCGACTGCGGGAACTCGAGCTCGAAGACCGAACTGACACCCTGCGACTGCGAGAACGCCATGATTCCTCCTGTACCCATCGAAGCCCCAATCTACTCTGGCGGGCTGTGTGTTGGCTGTGTCCGCCGCGCGGCGCGACGGGATGCCGTCCGGCAAGGTCGCAGCGTTACTCTCAGCACGTGAACGGGACCTCGAATTCGATCTTCATCTCGCGGATTCGCGGCCTGCCGGTGCTCGACGGGTCGGGGGACCAGATCGGCAAGGTGCGCGACGTCGTCGTGCAGCGACGATCCGCCGGCCGGGCGCCCCGGGTCAAGGGACTCATCGTGGAACTCTTCGCCAAACATCGGATCTTCCTGCCGATGGCCGGGGTGCGCGGCATCGACGCGGCCCAGGTGGTCATCTCCGGCGCGGTGAACCCGCGGCGCTTCGAACGCCGCGAGTCCGAGATGCTGGTGATCGACGACCTGTTCGACCTGCGGATCACCCGGACCGACAGCACGACGCCGGCCACCATCTTCGATGTCGCGATGCACGCGGTGCGGACGCTGGAGTGGGAACTGTCCCAGGTGGCGCTGCGGGAGGGGAAGCCGCGCCGGTTCGGCCGCCGCGGCCACGTCACCATCGTCGACTGGTCGATCATCAGTGATCTTGGTGTCGACCACCAGCAGGGAACCGAGCGGCTGCTGGCCCAGATGGAGGACATGAAGGCCGCCGACATCGCCCGGGAACTGCACGAGCTGCAGCCGGAGCGGCGCGCCGAAGTCGCCGCGGCGCTCGATGATCAGAAACTGGCGGACGCGCTGGAGGAGCTGCCGGAGGACGAACAGGTCCGGCTGATCCAGGCGCTGGAGGTGGACCGCGCCGCCGACGTGCTGGCCGAGATGGAGCCCGACGACGCGGCCGACCTGATCGCCGACCTGTCCCCCGAGGTGGCCGAGATCCTGCTGCAGCGGATGGAGCCAGAGGAGGCCGAGGACGTCCGCCGGCTGCTCAGCTACGCCGAGTTCACCGCCGGCGGCATGATGACGACCGAGCCGGTGATCGTGTCGTCCGACGCGACCGTGGCCGACGCGCTGGCGTTGGTCCGCGAGCCCGAGCTGAGTCCGTCGCTGGCCAGCATGGTGTACGTCTGCCGCAGCCCGCTGGAGACCCCGACCGGGAAGTTCGTCGGTGGCGTGCACATCCAGCGGCTGCTCCGGGAGCCTCCGTCGACGCTGGCCTCGGCCTTGATCGACACCGAGCTGGAGCCGCTGTCCCCCGAGGCGAACCTGCACGGCGTCAGCCGCTACTTCGCCACCTACGACCTGGTCAGCGCTCCGGTGGTCGACGATGATCATCGCCTGGTCGGCGCGGTGACCGTGGACGACGTTCTTGATCATGTCCTGCCGGCCGACTGGCGGGGCACCCAGTTGGACCAGCTCTCCTCTCAGGCGGTGACCCGTGACCAGCAGTGATCGACCGTCCAGCCGGAGCCGCGCCGCCGGTGACCGGGACCGCCTGAACACGCCCGGCCGCAGTTCCCGAGTCCGGATTCCCCGCCCTAGTTGGGATCGGGACGCATTCGGCCAGTTCGCCGAGGGCTTCGCCCGGTTCATGGGCACGGCCGGATTCCTGGCCTGGATGACGTTGTTGATCATCGCCTGGGTGCTGTGGAACGCTCCGATGGGTCCGCCCCGGCCGCGGATCGACGAGTACCCGTTCATCTTCCTCACCCTGATGCTCTCGCTGCAGGCTTCGTACGCGGCGCCGTTGATCTTGCTCGCGCAGAACCGGCAGGAGGCCAGGGACCGGGTCGGGCTGGAGCAGGACCGCGCCCAGGGTGCCCAGAACCGCGCCGACATGGACTTCCTGGCCCGCGAGATCGCCTCGCTGCGGATGTCGGTCGGCGAGTTGGCCACCCGCGACTACGTACGCTCCGAACTGCGCACCGAACTGCGGGCGATCCTCGCCGAACTGGACGAGGAACGCGCCGCCTCCTCCTCGGCTAACCGCTGATCTTGATCGTCACGGTCTCGGTGGTGCCGTTCACGGTGACCGACAGCGTCCCTGAGCCCGCCGCGAGCGTGGTGAGCTCTCCGGTCGCCGGGTCGAAGCGCAGGTTGGCCGAGGCCTGCCAGTCCGCACTGACCGGATAGCTCACCGGCACCGTCCGCGATCCCTGCACCAGTTCGGCTTTCGCCGTGCCGGTCGTCCCGACGGCCAGGGTGGCCGGCGCGGTCAGGGTCAGCTCGTCGACGTGCGGGCGGAACTGGGCCGACAGCCAGTCCGGTCCGCCGAGGTACGGGAACCGGCGGGCCCGGGCCTGGTCCGTACGGGACACCGGATCGACCCCGTACAGGGACCAGCCGGTGAAGCCACCCGCGCCGGGCGACGTCGCGGGCGCCTTGCCGGAGTTGCCGTTGATCAGGTACGGGACGTTGTCGACCAGTGCCGCATGGAAGGTGCCGACGTGGCCGCCGATGAAGGCCGCGCCCTTGCCGGTGGAGCGTTGGAAGCCGGCCAGCCAGGTCTCCAGCAGCGCCGCCTCATGCCGGTCGGCGAGCTGGCTGTTCTTGGCCGGCGTCGGATCCCGCGGCGGATGGTGCTCGATGATCACGACCGAGCTGATCGACCGATCCTGGGCCGCGCCGTCCAGTGCGGTCCGCAGCATCGCGAGTTGATCGAAACCGCCGCCGCGCAGGGTGCCAACCGACGAGTTCAGCGTGACGAACCGGGTGCCTTCATGATCAAACGTCCGGTGCGGGGCGCCGAAGTACTTCTCGAAGTTCGTGATCGCCGAACCCATGATCTCGTGGTTGCCCGGCACGTAGTGGTACGGCACCGAGTCGCCGATCTCCTCGTCCAGGATGCGCTTGGCCAGTTGGAAATCCGCCTCGGTCGCCTCGTCGACGAGGTCGCCGGCAATGACGAAGAAGTCGGGCTTCGCGGCCTTGATCTCGCGGAGCGTCCGGCGGGCCGCCCGGACCAGCGGCGAGTCCGGGTCCCGGGCGACGAACTGGGCGTCGGACAGCACCGCGAACCGCCAGCTGCGGCCGTCGACGGCGGTCTGGGTCTGGATGATCGGCGCCCGGACCGCGGCCGGCGGCGGTACGTCGACGGCCGGTGCCGCGTTGACGTAGAGGTTGTCGATCAAGACCTCGCCCTGGTACTGCGCGGACGCCTTCGTCTCCAGCGTGTAGATCCGCCCGATCGTCACCGGCTGCGGCAGCCCCGCCGGCACCGCCAGCTCGACATTCTTCCAGCCGGTCCAGTCGACGTACGGGCCGTAGACGGCGGTGAACTTGCCCGTGGCATCGTACAGGCCGAAGGCGGTCCACTCGCCCTTCCCGTGCCCGTACAGCGACACCCCGAACGACCTAGCCTGCCCCGCCACGCCGAGCCGCTGCGGCGGGATCGCGTAGGCGTTGCGGGTCAGGGTGGACTGGCTGAAGTCGTACGAGAGCTTGAGCGCGGCCCCGTCCTCGCCGTCCGGCACCTGGCTCACCGACGCCGTCGCCCGGGCGGTGCCGACGGTCCACTGGTCGGCGTCATCGAAGGTCGCCAGCAGCCGCTTCTCGACGCCGACCGAGATCCCGAGGGTCGCCGTCAGCTCGCCGGTCCGGGCCGTCACCAGGCCGGCCCCGGACTCCTGCTTCGGCGTGACCCGGAACCGGCCGTCTGAGGTCGGTTCGATCTCGTACAGCGTCTCGTCGTAGTCGAGCTCGAGGTCGGCCGGGTCGATCGGGGCCGAGGTCCCGAACTGGTCGTAGCCGAGGATGCCGAAGGTCGCGGTGTCGTCCGCGGTCGGCACGTTGACCGTCTCGGCGGTGGCGGCCAGCCGGGCCACCGGGCCCAGCACCTCCAGCTCGAGGGTGCCCTGCGCCTCGCCGGAGCTCGCGGTGATCGTGGCCGGACCGGGTTCGGTGGCGCGGAACCTGCCGTCGGCCACCTTGCCGCGAGTGGCGGACCAGCGGATCGGGGCGGTCGCCTTCGCCGGGCCGTACGTCTCGTCGTGCGGGGTGGCCGTCAGGGTCCGGGACAGGCGAGCGAACACCCGGTCCGGCCGTGCCTTCCCGCGCACCGGGCTGTCGCTCGCCGCGGTCCGGCGGTCGGCGGCGGTGTCGAGCCAGAGCCCGGCCGGCTTCCCGCTCCCCTTCGGGCCGAGCACGGCGAGTCCGTTCGGCACTGGGCGAAGGTAGCCGTCGCCCGGCGTGTTGTCGACCTGCACCTGGTCCTCGCCGGGCAGCCGGCTGACCAGCGTGGTGGAGCCGCCGCCGTCCAGTTCCACGCCGACCCAGGCGCCGCGGGCGGCCAGCAGCCGGCCCAGTTCGGCCAGCGTGGCACCGCGGCTGTGGGTCTGCCGGTCACTGTCGACGCTGACGATGATGATCTTGGTGCCGTCCCGGGAGAAGCCGATCCCGGTCCGTCCGGCGTAGGTCCTGTCGTCGACCGGCCGTGCCGTGCCGTCCTGCACCACGAGTTCGTGGACGCCGACCGCGGTGTGCACCGGCTTGCCGTCCGACGGCTTCGGCCGGTACGAGACGTCGACCCGGTCCCCCGGGCGCAGCGCGCGCAGCGCGTCGGCACCGGCCTCCCGACCCAGCAGAATCGTCGTGTCCGCAGGGATCTCGCCCGATCCGGCTTGATCATCGACGGACGTCACGACGCCGTTCTTGATCATCACCTCGACCACGTCGGCGACGCCCTGGACGGCGCGACTGCGCGGGTAGCCACCCCAGAGCGAGGTGAACGCCTGCACCCCGTCCTTGCCGAGCAGCGGGCTGTTCAGCCGGTCCAGCGCGACCGGTCCGGTCGGCAGCGTCGCCGTACCCTCGAACAACACCTCGAGCACCCGGCCGACCCCGTCGGCATCGAAGCCGACCGCCCGATACGGATCCGACGAGGCCGACTTGATCAACTCGCCGTCGGCGACCGCCGGTCCCATCGGGGCGCCGGAGTTGTTGATGTCGAAGAAGTCGCCGTTGACCGCGGCCACCGCACCGGCCGCGTCGGCCTGCTCGGTGATCGGCGCCGGCTCGGTCAGCGCGCCGGTGCCCAGGTAGCCGATCCGGGCGCCCTGACTGAGGTCGATGGTCAGCGCGTTGCCCTGCTGCCAGCCGCGGGCGTCCAGGGTCTCGACCTGTTCGGCGGTGACCCCGGGAGCGACCGGCCGGGACCGCTGGTAGACCTCGATCGCCCCTTCCTGGGCGGCCACCGCCGGTTCCTCGGCCACCGCCCGCGGCGGCCCGGCCAGCAGCAACGGCGCCAGAACGGCGAGAACGACCAGCAGCACTCGGCCCCGAACACGTGTCGGCACGAGCCACCTCCCCCGAGTCAAGAATTGACATGCGAAGTCTGCACGCTGGGAAGCAATGTGCACCAGCCCCGGGAGGTGAATGATCGCCGACCGTCCGGTGTCGGCCATCCCACAGTCTCGGCAGCGGCTGCGGGGCGGGCTCGCCGCGCCCGCCCGTCTAGGCTGGGCGGCATGTCCGACCGTACGACCGACCATCCGCTCGAATCGCCCATCCGGCAGGCCCTGGCCGGGGTGAACGACCCCGAGATCCGCCGCCCGATCACCGAACTCGGGATGGTTCACTCGGTCGACGTGGACGATGCCGGCGCGGTCCGGGTCGAGGTGCTGCTCACCGTCGCCGGCTGCCCGCTCAAGGACACCCTGCGGCGCGACGTGACGGCCGCCGTGTCCGCGGTCGCCGGCGTCAGCTCGGTCGAGGTCGTGCTCGGCGTCATGTCGGACGAGCAGCGGGCTGCCCTGCGGGACCAGCTGACCGGCGGCCAGGCCCAACGAGACATCCCGTTCGCCCGGGCGGACTCACTGACCCAGGTGATCGCGGTCGCCTCCGGCAAGGGCGGCGTCGGCAAGTCGTCGGTCACCGTGAACCTGGCCCTCGCCCTGGCCGCGAAGGGCCGCACCGTCGGCGTCCTGGACGCCGACATCTACGGCCACTCGATCCCGGCCATGCTCGGCGTCGCCGACGCCAAGCCGACCTCGGTCGAGGACATGATCATGCCGGTACCGGCGCAGGGCCTGAAGGTGATCTCGATCGGCATGCTGAAGCCGCGGCGGGACCAGGTGGTCGCCTGGCGCGGGCCGATCCTGGACCGGGCGCTGACCCAGATGCTCGCCGACGTCTACTGGGGCGACCTCGACTACCTGCTGATCGACCTGCCGCCGGGCACCGGCGACGTCGCGATCTCGCTCGGCCAGAAGCTGCCGAACGCCGAGGTGCTGGTGATCACCACCCCGCAGCAGGCGGCGGCCGAGGTCGCGGAGCGGGCCGGCACGATGGCGTCGATGATGAACCAGCGGGTGATCGGCGTGGTGGAGAACATGTCGTACTACCTGGTGCCCGGCACCGAGGAGAAGCACCACATCTTCGGCGAGGGCGGCGGCAAGGACGTGTCGGAGACGCTCGCCCAGCGGCTCGGCTACCCGGTGCCGCTGTTGGCCCAGGTGCCGTTGGATCCGAAGCTGCGCGAGGGCGGCGACGTGGGTACGCCGATCGTCGCCGCCGAGCCGAACCAGCCGGCGGCCATCGCACTGGCCGGCCTGGCCGACCACCTGGCCGGCCGCGGCCGCGGACTCGCCGGAAAGCAACTCGGGCTGGCCCCGGCCGGCCGCTGACCCCGCTTGCTCCGGGCCTGTCGGTTTTTCACGTTACGTGAAAAACTGTCGCTTCCCCACAGATACTTCTCGTGGAAAGCGACAGGAAATGTGGGGTAGTGGTACGTCTGGGGCGTACGGGCTGCGGGGCCGGCCGGGGCTGTTCCGGCCGGAGAGCTCAGGTGGCGTCGGGATCGAACGGGGTCAGGACGCGCGCCGGGACGGCGGCCGCCATCGCGCCGCTCCCGTTCACGTGGCTGCCATCCGCCGACTTGGCGCTGTTGACCGTGTCGGTGAGGTCCTTGGCGAGGCCCTTGCCGGCCTCGGTGCCGACGGCGAAGTCGGCCTTCACGTCGGCGACGATCGGCTCGACGTCGTCCAGCAGGTGTTTCTTGATGAACGCCTTGGGGTTCAGGTCGCGGAAGTCGACGTCCTCGAAGCCCGGACCGAGCTCCTTCTTCAACTGACTCTGCGCGTTCCCGGCCATGGTCCGGACATAGCGCACCAGGTTGGCGGCCTTGCGCGCGAACTGGGGCAGCCGCTCCGGTCCGAAGATGATCACGGCGACGACGGCCAGCGCCAACAGCTCCGTGGGCCCGATGTCGAAGAACACAAGCGAATCCTACCCGGGCTCGGCGAATCCTGGAGGCCGGTCCAGAAGGTCTAGTACTGCGTCGCGCCTAAGGCTGTGCGTCTGGCGGTGTCCGGGTGCGTGCAGCGCCAGGCCGACGAGGGAGGGCGTCGCTGCCGGGTCGCAACGCGACTGAGGAGAACGCAGCGATGTGCGTGCCCGGGCGCCGCCAGACGTGCAGACTTAGGCGCGACGCAGTACTAACCCTCGCGGGCGCCGAGCGTAACCGTGGCCTCCGCCTTCTTGCCGCCGCGTTCGTACGCCAGCACGATCTGATCGCCCGGCCGATGGGTACGGATCGCGACGATCAGCTGCTCCAACCCGGTCACCGGCTTGCCGTCGATGCTCGTGACGACGTCACCGTCGGCCAGGCCGGCCTCGTCGGCGGGACCGCCGCTCTCGACGCCGGACAGCTCGACGCCGTTGCCGTCCGGCGCGTCACTGACGTTGGCCCCGATCACCGGGTAGGTCGCCTTGCCGTCCTTGATCAACATCTCGCCGATGTCCATCGCCTGGTTGATCGGGATGGCGAAGCCGAGGCCGATGCTGCCGGCCTGGCCCTGGCTGGAGCCGATCGTCAGGATCGCCGAGTTGACGCCGATCACCCGGCCGCCGGCGTCCACCAGCGGCCCGCCGGAGTTGCCCGGGTTGATCGGGGCGTCGGTCTGCAGCGCGTTGATGTAGGCCGTGTTGGCGCCCGGGTCGGAGTCGTCGCCGACGACCACCGGCCGGTCCTTGGAGCTGATGATGCCCTGGGTCACCGTGTTGGCCAGGCCGAGCGGCGAACCGATCGCGACCGCGACCTCGCCGACCTTGACCGCGTCGGAGTCGCCGATCTCCATCGGCACCAGCTTGTCCGAGGTCGGCACCTGGATCACTGCGAGGTCGTAGGTGGGGCTGCGGCCGAGGATGCGTGCCGTGGCCCGGGACCCGTCGTTGTAGACCACGGTGATCCGGCCGCCGTTGGCCGCCTTCTCCACGACGTGGTTGTTGGTCATGATCCGGCCCTCGTTGTCCAGGATGAACCCGGACCCGCCGGTGCTGCCGACCCTGATCATGACGGTGCTGGGCAGCACCCGCTTCGCGATCTCGACCGTGTTCGCCTCCGGCGGCGCGGGCGGCAACGGCTCCCGGGTCGTGGGCGGCGGCCCGCCGGCCGGCGTCGCCTGGGTGCCGGTTCCGGTTCCGGTCCGGGGTACGAGCAGCCCGCCGCCGTAGCCGGCCAGGCCACCGACCACGGCCGCGATGATCACCGCCAGCAGGAGTACGCCGATGCCGGCGCCCCGCCGGCGCTGCCGCCCTGGCTGACCCTGAGGCGGAGGGAAGACCGGGCCCGGCTGCAGGGGCGGCACGTTGCCGGGCGCCGGGAAGAGCTGGGTGGGTTCTGCGGACCGATAGCCGGGACCGACGCCTGGGATCGGCTCGGTCTGCTGGTAGTCCTGGGACCGCTGGTAGTCCTGGGACCGTCGCGGCCCGGGTGGCGGTCCGGCCGGAAACCCGGTCGGGCCGGGGGCCGCGAAGGGGTGCGGCCCGGATCCCGGCGACGACGTGCCGTGCGGAGGATGGCCTGCGGGATTCTGGTTCGGGCCTTGCCTCGGGTGCGGCCCGGAGCCGCCGAAGCCCGGCCCGCCGGCCTGGCCCTGCGGCCCGAAGCCGGACGCGCCGCGTGGCTCCGACGGTCCACCGAGGTTCGGCGCGCCGCCGAGGTTCTGGGAGCCGGCGAAGCCCTGTCCGCCACCGGTGCTCTGCGCGCTGCCGAAGTTCCCGGTGTCGCCGCGGTTCTGCCCGCCACCGAAGTCCTGGGCGCTCCCGGAAGTCCGCGCACCACCAGGGTCCTGCGGGCTGCCGAGGTTCCGCGGGCCGCCGGGATTCTGCTGGCCACCGAAGCCCTGCTGGCCACCTGGGCCCTGCTGGCCGCCGAAGCCCTGCCCAGCACCGGAGCTCTGGCCACCACCGAAGTCCTGTGGACTACCGAGATGCCGCGCGTCCCCGGGATACTGCGAGCCACCGGGGCTGTGCGTGCCACCGGGATTCTGCGCGTCGCCGAGATTCTGCGACCCGCCAGGACTCTGCGCGCCGCCGGGCGCTTGCGTACCCGCGAAGTTCTGGGCACTTCCGGGGCTCTGCCCGGGACCTGGCGCTCCGCCGGCCGGACCGCCCGGAGCCTGTCCGCCACCTGGTCCCTCACCGCCGCGACCGTGACCCCCCGCTCCCTGATCGCCGGGTCCACCCTGGCCGGGCGCACCGGCCGAGGCCGGGGACGGACCGGCATCTTCGGGCGTGCCGAAAGGTCCGTAGTAGTGGAAGTCGTCGTCCCGACTGCCCCGCTCGGGGCGGTCGTCTCCTGCCATGTTCCGCCTACCCGACCAGGTCGTTGACGATGCGGGTCAGGCCCGCTTGGACGCGGCCCATCGTAGTTGGCTCAGGAGTCGTTTCGTGAGGCAGTTGGTCGGCCACGTCGGCGAGGGCGGACCGGTCGCCGTCGGTGATCACGGTGAAGACCTTGTCGCCGGACTGCCAGGTCGCGACCAGCGCGGTCCCGCTCCGTACGTAGGCGCCGACCTCGTCGTCCCAGGCGGAGCCGGCGGGCGGGCCGGTGAGCCGGCCGTGCGCCTCGTACACGGCGACGGTGGTCAGGCCGTCGCTGTAGGTCATGTGCAGCGAGTCCGGCTGGTCGCTGCCCTCGCTGCGCAGCCGGACCAGGGACAGCCCGGCCAGTTGATCATGACAGGACCAGCCTCGCTCGGACATCACCGGTGCGCTGGACAGGGTGAGCGTGGTGGCGTCGTCGGGCAGGTTGAGCGGTGCGGACGCGGCCTCGGAGCTGTGGCCGTTGTTCACGGCGACCGAGGTGAATCCGGTCGAGAGCCGTACCGCTCCGTCGTTGTCGAACCGCTGCTGCCAGAGCACCAGGCCGGTCTGCTCGTCGATCCACCAGCGGGCCGCGAGCCGCCCGGTCGCGTAGCTGATCGCGTCGACCATGACCGCCGAGCGACCGACCACCTTGGCCTGGGTGGCCCCGGTCAGCCGGTAGCCGGCGGTGATCATCCGGAAGATGTCGCCGTCGCCGACCGGGGTGCGCGGCGGCGCCGCCAGGAACCCGTCCGCGAGCTCGTCGCCGTCCGGACCTCGGACCACGACGTTGCTGCCCCGGCCTGGGATGAAGGACACCGCCATCGATCCGGCGGTCCGGTCGTCGCCGAGCCCGGAGACCATCCGCTGGTTGCCGGTGTAGCCGACCGTGATCGCCGCCTCGAAGGCGCGCCGCAGCCAGTTGGTCGCGGCCACCAGCGAGAGTTCGGGACCGTTCGCCGGGGCGGGCGCGTCGAGTTCGGCATCGGGGGCCGAGAGGGCCGCCTGGTCGACCAGGGCGGCGGCACCGACCAGCGTGCTCGCAGTCGGCAGTTGGGCCAAGGCGGCCCCGAATTCGGTACGGACCTGGGGGGCGGGATCGGACAGCAACGGGGCCTGGTCGGTCGGCGCCGCCGCGTACCCGATGCCGCCGACGGTCGCGGTCAGCAGCGCCACCAGGGCCAGCACCGCGGCGGTCCGGCGCAGCGGGGCGTGCCGTTCTCGGGGCAGGTCGGCCCAGGTACTCTGCTCGAACGGCCGGGACGACAGCGGCCGGCGGGCCCGCGGCCCGGCGATCGAGACCAGCCGGTCGGACAGCGTGCCGGGTGCGGCCGGGCCGGCGGGGGCACCCTGGGTCAGCAGTTGCCGCAGCCGGAACAGCCCTTCGACGTCCTCGCGGCAGTCAGCGCACCGGCTCAGGTGCTTGACCACCCGATCCTCATCGGCGCGCTGCAGCGCCCCGTCCACATATGCGGATCGGAGTTCGGCCAAATCGTGACAAGTGGTCCTCTTCACGCCGTCCTCGCGCCGAGCAAGCTCCGCAGCCCGCGCCGTCGCGGTTCGGCCGGCTCGGTGACTGCTACCTCATCTCCCTCAACGGGTACGCCGAGATAACGTTCCCGATCGGCGGTCGGCCGGCGGTGGGCCAGAGCCTCCCGCAGCTGGGCCCGGCCGCGGTGGATGCGGCTGCGGACCGTACCGATCTTCACGTCGAGGACACTGGCGATCTCCTCGTAGCTCATGCCCTCGATGTCGCAGAGCACTACGGCGGCCCGGAACTCGGGCGGCAGCGCGGCCAGCGCGGCGGCGACGTCGTGCTCCATGTCCGCGTCGGCGAGCTGCTCCGACGGGCTGGGCAGACTGCTCTGCAGCCGCTCCGCCGAACCGTCCGGCATCCCGTCGAAGCGGATCTTCTGCTTCCGCCGGGCGGCGTCGAGGAAGAGGTTGGTGGTGATCCGGTGCAGCCAGCCCTCGAAGGTGCCGGGCTGGAACCGGTGCAGCGAGCGGAACACCCGGACGAACACGTCCTGGGTGAGATCCTCGGCGTCGTGCGGGTTCCCGGTCAGCCGGTACGCCAGCCGATAGACCCGGGCGCTGTGATCGCGGACCACCTGCTCCCAGCTGGGCGGTTGCCACTCCGGTTCGGCCGGCGGCTGCCAGTCCTTGGGGTCGGGGGCCGGCCAGTTCTGCATGCCGTCCTCCCCCGTCCTCGTCCGTTGCTCCGGCTCACGCACCGTGCTGCTCATGGGCGTCATTGTTGCGGCCCAACCTGGCAATCTGCTAAGCGTTCCCTGTCAATCGGCGCCGCCGGCGTGTGATGGTGCCCATAGCCGTACGACCCGTTCGGTGCCTCAGAGTAGTCGATCCTGAGCAGTCACCGCATGCTCGGCCTCGAGTCGTAACAGGACCTTCTTGCGGTCCAGCCCGCCACCGTAGCCGACCAACGTGCCGTTGCCGCCGATCACCCGGTGACAAGGGACGACCACCGGGATCGGGTTCGCACCGTTGGCCAGGCCGACCGCCCGACTGGCCGCCGGGGTGCGGCCGATCCGCAGCGCCAGCTCGCCGTAGCTGATCGTCTCGCCGTACCCGATCCGGCACAGTTCGGCCCACACCTGGAGCTGGAACGGCGACCCGGACGGCCGCAGCGGCAGCTCGAAGTCAGTCCGCCGGCCCTCGAAGTACTCGGCCAGCTGTGCCGCGGCGGCGGCCAGCACGGGATCGGAGTCCGGCGCGGGCCGGTCCGTCGGCGGTGGGATCTCGGCGTCGAACCGGATCCCGGTCAGGGCGCCGTGATCGGCTTCCAGCCGCAGCGGCCCGACCGGCGAGTCGATCACCAGGGCACGGGGAGGTTCGGGGGTCGTCATGGATCTCCTTCCTGCCGGGCCCGCGGCGGCGCCGGCGATCTTGACGCGCCGGACGCGAGCTTGCGACACTCGACGAGTCGTTGTGGGACGTGGCGGCCGGTCGGCCGGAGGGGCGATGCCCACCCATTCAGCTCAGTCACCGTTGAGAGCGCCCACAGATGACCAATCTCGAGAACCTCAGGAAGCAGGCCAAGCAGCTTCGGCGTTGGCACCGGGAGGGTTACTACCCGGTGGCCCAGCGGATCCGGGCGAGCCTCCCGACGTACGCCGGGTGGAGCGATCCCGAGATCCTCGCCCGGCCGTTCGGGCTCGCCCAGGCGCAGGACCTGCTGGCCCGCGAACAGGGTTTCGACAGCTGGGCGGCGCTCGTGTCCGAATGGAGTGCCATGACCATCGAGACCACCGACCGCGATTCCTCGAACCCGAGGTTCGACGGTGCCTTCCCGCAACTGTTCGTCCGCGACGTCCCGGCCGCCTGCGCATTCTTCACCGAGCGGCTCGGCTTCGTCGTCGGCTACCTGTACGGCGAGCCCGTCTTCTATGCGCTGGTCCGCCGCGGCGCGGCCCGGCTGAACCTCCGCTTCACCGACGCCCCGGTGATCGACCCGGAGCTCGCCCGCCGGGACAGCCTGCTGTCGGCCAACCTGCCGGTGGCCGGGGTCAAGGACCTCTACCTGGAGTACCAGCAGGCGGGCGTGCCGATCCTCCAGCCGCTGCGGCCGCAGCCCTGGGGAGTCAGCGACTTCATCGTCGAGGGACCGGACGGCAATCTGCTCTGCTTCGCGGAGACGCTCGGCTGACCCGGCGGTCACAGCTCGCTCCACAACTGCATCACCGCGTACGAACGCCAGGGGCGACACCGGTCGAGCTCGGCGGTGTGCGGGTCGACGCCGAGCGCGGTCAGAGCATGCTTGACGCCGAGGTCGCCGCCGAGCCAGATGTCCGGGTCGCCGAGGGCCCGCATCGCGATGTAGTCGGCGGTCCACGGACCGATCCCGGGTAGCGCGAGCAGCGCCCGCCGCACGTCGGCCCGGTCCGTGCCGTAGTCGAGCGGGACCCGTCCCGCGGCGACCGCCTCGGCCAGCCCGACCAGCGCCCGGCCCCGGCTGCGCGGCATCGGCAGGTCCTCCGGGTCCGCTTCGGCCAGCTGCTCCGGGGTCGGGAAGACGAGGTCGAGCCCGGCCTCCGGATCCCGCAGGCAGTCCGGCAGCGGGCTGCCGTACCGGGCGGCGATCCGGCCCAGCACCGTCCGGGCGCCGGCCACCGAGACCTGCTGGCCGACGATCGCCCGGACCGCGACCTCGAATCCGTCGACGTGGCCGGGCACCCGCAAGCCGGGCCGCCGCCGCACCAGCGGGGCGAACACCGGGGTCGCGGCCAGCGTCTCGTCGATCAGGATCGGGTCGGCGTCCAGGTCGAGCAGCCGGCGGCACCGCTCGACGGCGGCGGCCAGGTCGCGTAGGTCGGTCAGCGCGAACTCGGCCCGGACCAGGGCAGCCGACGGCGACAGCCGGACGACCGCCGGGCCGCCCGGCAGCGAGAGCGTCCGGCGATAGCCCGTGTCGTCGACCCGCTCGGCCCGGCCGATCGCGCGGTCGGCCAAGTAGCGGAGCAGTCGCGTTCCGTCGAACGGCTGCCGCACCGGGAGGTCGAGCACGATCCGGTCGCGAACGCGCACCGATCCTGTCGAAGTGCCAGGCCGGACCGGGCCTTGCCCTTCGACAAGCTCAGGGCACGTTTTCGCGGACGCCCGGAGTTCGCGCGGCGTGCTGCCGTACACCGCGCGGATGGTGTCGGTGAACGGCCGCACGCCGGTGAAGCCGGCCGCGAACGCCGCCTCCGCGAACGGCAGCTGGGTCTGCTCGATCAGCACCCGAGCCGTGTGCGCCCGCCGGTTCCGGGCCAGTGCCAGCGGACCGGCGCCGAGCCGCTCGGTCATCAGCCGGTTCAGCGCGCCGGGACTGGAGCCGGTCCGGACGGCCAGGCCGGCCACACCCTCCCGCTCCACCACGCCGTCCGCGATCAGCCGCATCGCCCGGCCGACCGGATCGGCCGAGACGTCCCATTCCGGCGAACCCGGCACCGCATCCGGACGGCACCGCGGGCAGGCCCGGTGGCCGTCCCGCTGGGCCGCCGCCGCCGAGGGATAGCAGGTCGGGTCGCCGCGCTGCAGGGTGCAGGAAGGGCGGCAGTAGATCCGGGCCGCCCGGTCGGCCAGGAAGACGACGCCGTCGAACCGCGCGTCGCGGCTGACCGCGGCGCGACGACAGGCTTCCTGATCAAGCTCGGCGACCGGCACGGGTTCATTCAACCCGGCGCCACCGACAGTGCGGCCCGCCCGGCTCAGTCGAGCAGGCCGACGGCCCGGAGCTGACCGGCGAAGACCTCACGCTGCACTTCGGTGGCCGGCACCTGGGGCAGCCGCAGCCCGCCCACGCCGCGGCCCTGCAACTCCAGACCAGCCTTGACCATCGTGCAGCCCTGCGCGGCGAAGACGCCGGTGAATACGGGCAGCAACTCCCGGTGCAACCGGAGCGCCTCGGCGGTGTCGCCCTTGGCGAAGGCCTGGATCAGTTGCTTCATCCCGCGCCCGGTGAAATGGGTCGAGGTGCCGACCACACCGACCGCGCCGACCGCCAGCAGCGGCAGGGTCAGCGCGTCGTCGCCCGAGTAGTAGGCCAGGTCGGTCCGGCTGAGCACGGTGGCCGAGGCGACCGGATCGCTCTTGGCATCCTTGACCGCGACGATCCGCGGGTGCTCGGCCAAGGCGATCATGGTCTCGGTCGCGATCGGGGTCCCGGTGCGGTGCGGGATGTCGTACACGATGATCGGCAGGCCGGTGGCGTCGGCGACCGTACGGAAGTGCTGCAGCACGCCTTCCTGCGGCGGCTTGGAGTAATAGGGCGTGACGACCAGGATCCCGGTCGCGCCGGCGGCTTCCGCCTCGTGCGCCGTCTCGATCGTGTGCCGGGTGTCGTAGGACCCGACGCCGGCGATCACCTTGGCCCGGTCGCCGACCGCCTCGACGACGGCACGGAGCAGGGTGACCTTCTCCTCGGCGGTCGTGGTCGGCGCCTCGCCGGTGGTCCCGCTGATCACGAGCGCGTCGTGGTCGAGGTCGTCCACCAGGTGCCGGGCCAGTTCCGCGGCTCCGTCGGGGTCGAGCGAGCCGTCCTTCGCGAACGGGGTGACCATCGCGGTGATCAATTGTCCAAAGGGCGGTGCGTCCGGCATGCGGGTCATTCTAGGGCCGTGACGTGACCGCCAGAACGGGCGTCGGCCCTGGTTGGCGCCCTTTCCCGGGCCCGCACGAGAACATCGGCTTCGCTGCCCGTACGAACGCGAGCGTTTCTCCGCCGATCCGCGCCGACAACGCCACGAAAAATCACCGCGGCCGCGGTTTGAGGCGGTTCGGCGGCTGGGGACCGGCGCACGCGGATAGGGTGAGCGGCATGGATGCCCTGTCGGAACAGGAAAGGACCGCTCCGTCGGCGGCCTCGTGGATGTTCGCCGAGGACTTCGCCGCTGAATCCGATGCCGCGACGAAGGCCCGGCAGGAGGCCGAGGACCTGGGCGTCAAGCCGGTCAGCCCCGGTACGGCCGGGGCCCTGACCCTGCTGGCCCGGCTGGTCCGCGCCTCGCACGTGGTGGAGATCGGCACCGGGTCCGGCGTGTCCGGGCTGGCCCTCTACGCCGGCATGGTCCCGGACGGGATCCTGACCAGCGTCGACATCGAGCCGGAGCACCAGCGGATCGCCCGTCAGGCCTTCACCGAGGTCGGCATCGAGAGCCGCCGGATCCGCTTGATCGCGGGTGCCGCCCTCAGCGTGCTGCCGCGGCTCAGCGACGGCGCGTACGACCTCGTCTTCGTCGACGGCGACAAACTCGAGTATCCCGACTACATCGAGCAGGCGCTGCGGCTGCTCCGGCCGGGCGGCGTGCTCGCCGTCGACAACGCGCTCTGGCACGACCGGGTCGCCGACCGGTCCCAGGACGACGACGAGACCCTCGCCGTCCGGGAGACACTGGACCGGATCCGCGACGACGACGACCTGATCTCCTCGCTGCTGCCCTGCGGCGACGGGCTGCTGATCGCCGTGACCCCGGTCGGCTGAGCCCTTCGTCCAGGGCACCCTTCGATAGGCTCAGGGCACGGTTGATCAGCGTTTGATGGTGATGCCCTTGCCGACCACGGTGATGCCGCCGTCGGACACGGTGTAGCCGCGGGCCCGGTCGGCATCAAGATCAACTCCGACCTCGGCACCGGGTGCCACGATCACGTTCTTGTCCAAGATCGCGTTCCGGACCACGGCGTCCGGGGCGACCTGGACCCCGTTCAGCAGCACCGAGCGGTCGACGGCGGCGCGCTCCTCCACCCGGACGTTCGGCGACAGCACCGAACTGTCCACCGAGCCGCCGGAGATGATGCAGCCCGGGCTGACGATCGAGTCCTCGGCGGTCCCCTCCAGGACGAACTTCGCGCCCGGCATCTGCACCTGGTACGTCCAGATCGGCCAGTCCAGGTTGTACAGATTGAAGACCGGGTCGACCGAGACCAGATCCATGTGCGCCTCGTGGTAGGCGTCGATGGTGCCGACGTCGCGCCAGTAGCTGGCGTCCCGGCTGGTCGCGCCCGGCACGGTGTTGGCGGTGAAGTCGTACACCCGGGCGTCGCCGCCGGCCACGAACGCCGGGATGATGTCGCCGCCCATGTCGTGCCGGGAGTCGGTGTTCTCGGCGTCGGTGGTCAACATGTCGACCAGGGCCTCGGCGGTGAAGATGTAGTTGCCCATCGACGCGAAGCTGGAGCCCGGATCGTCCGGCAGCCCGGGCGGCACGGCCGGCTTCTCCAGGAAGCTCTTGATCTTGCCGTCGGCGTCGGCGTCGATCACGCCGAACGAGCTGGCCTGCTTGCGCGGCACCCGGATCCCGGCGATCGTGCAGCCGCTGCCGCCCTCGATGTGAGCGTCCAGCATCTGCTCGACGTCCATCCGGTAGATGTTGTCCGCGCCGAACACCACGACATGATCAGGTGCCTCGTCGATGATCAGGTTCATCGACTGGAAGATCGCGTCGGCACTGCCCTGGTACCAGCGCGGGCCGAGCCGCTGCTGCGCCGGCACCGGCGTCACATAATTGCCGAGCATCGTCGACATCCGCCAGGTCAGCGAGATGTGCCGGTCCAGCGAATGAGACTTGTACTGGGTGAGGACGGCGATCTGCCGCAGGTTGGCGTTGGCGAGGTTCGACAGCACGAAGTCGATCAAGCGGTACGTCCCGCCGAACGGCACCGCAGGTTTGGCACGGTCCATCGTCAACGGCATCAGGCGCTTGCCCTCGCCCCCCGCCAACACGATCGACAGCACCTTCGGACGCGTCGCCATGCCCGCAACCTAAGCTGATCAACGGGCTTCCGACAAGCCCCTCCGCGGAAGCGTTCCGGTATGACACCATCGATCCCATGAGTGATCGTTTGGCGGTCGGGGTGTTGACGCGGGAGTACCCGCCGATGATCTACGGCGGCGCCGGCGTGCATGTCGGGCAACTGGTACCGCAGTTGCGCCGGCTGATCGACGTCGACGTGCACTGCATGGGCGAACCGCGGGACGGGGCGACCGCGCACGCCGAGGACTACCCGGCCGGGGCGAATGCGGCGTACCGGGTGTTCGGCGCCGACCTCGCCATGGCGGCCGCGATCGGCGATCTCGACCTGGTCCATTCGCACACCTGGTACGCCAACCTCGCCGGCCATCTGGCCGGGCTCTACCACGACATCCCGCACGTGGTCACCGCACACTCGCTGGAACCGCACCGGCCCTGGAAGGCCGAACAGCTCGGCGGCGGCTACCGGCTCTCCTCCTGGGCCGAGCGGACCGCGTTCGAGGCGGCCGACGCGGTGATCGCCGTCAGCGACGGCATGCGGGCCGACACCCTGGCCTCCTATCGTGATCTTGATCCGGCCAAGGTGCATGTGGTCCGCAACGGCATCGACACCGACGAGTTCGCCCCCGATCCCGGCACCGATCACCTGGCCGAGCTGGGCATCGACCCGGACCGGCCGACCGTGGTCTTCGTCGGCCGGATCACCCGGCAGAAGGGCCTGATCCATCTGGTCCGCGCTGCCGTACACCTTGATCAGGAAGCCCAGCTGGTGCTGCTCGCCGGGGCACCGGACACGCCGGAGATCGCCCGCGAGATCGGTGATGCGTTCGGCCGGCTGCAGGAGTCCCGTGATCATGTCGTCTGGATCGAGCGGATGCTGCCCCGCGAGCAGGTCCGGCAGGTGCTGTCCCGGGCGACGATCTTCGCCTGCCCTTCGGTGTACGAGCCGCTCGGCATCGTCAACCTGGAGGCGATGGCCTGCGAGACGGCCGTCGTCGCCAGCGCCGTCGGCGGGATCCCGGAGGTGGTCGTCGACGGCGAGACCGGGCTGCTGGTGCCCTACTCCCCCGACCGGGCCGGCGACCCGGACTACGTCGCGGCGTTCGAGGCCGACTTCGCGACCAAGATCAACTCGCTGCTGCGCGACCCGGACCTCGCCGAGCGGTTCGGCAAGGCCGGCCGGCAACGCTGCATCGACGAGTTCTCCTGGTCCAAGATCGCTGCCGAGACCGTCGACGTGTACCGGGCCGCGATCGCCCGGCACGCATGATCAGCTGACGTCGATCTCGGTGCCGCCGGTGAGCCGGAGCAGGTCCGGGTAGGTCCAGGGCACCACGGCGTGCGGGATGCCGCCGCCGGTCCACAACGTCTCGTACTGGGCCAGGTTCCGATCCACGACGGTACGGATCCGGGCCGGGTGCCCGACCGGCGCGACACCGCCGATCGGCTGTCCCGTGTGCGCCCGGACGAAGTCGGCGTCCGCGCGCCGGAGCCGGCCGCCGACGGTCGCCGACACCTTCTCCACGTCGACCCGGTAGGCGCCGCTCGCCATAACCAGGATCGGCTCCCGGTCACCGCCGTCGTGCGGCTCGACCGCGAAGATCAGCGAGTTCGCGATCGCGCCGACCGGGCAGCCGAGTTGGTCGGCGGCAAGCTGTGCGGTGGTCGCGGCGTCGGGCAGCATCCGGACCCGGCCGGGCAGGTTCTCGGCGATCAGGATGGCTTCCACGGCGACGCAGTTGGCATGGAGGGTGGTCAAGACGGTCCTTCTTCGTGGTGTCGAGGGCAGTACCGGATCGGCCCCGCAGTCCGAGCCGGACTGCGGGGCCGACGACACTCAGTCAGCCGACGACGGCTTTCAGCTCGCTGGCCAGTTTGGTGGCTTCTTCGGCGTTGAGCTCGACGACGAGCCGGCCACCTCCTTCGAGCGGCACCCGCATGACGATTCCGCGTCCTTCTTTGGTGACTTCCATCGGTCCATCACCGGTCCGCGGCTTCATGGCAGCCATCGCTCACCCTCAATCCCTTGTTGTCGACGATCTTCATCGGTTCGGCAGCTATTGCTGCAATTATTCCGCATCTGGCTCGCGACCGCAGGTCGGGTCACCGTCGAGGGCCCGGTTCAGCCGGTCTCGCAGGCTGCCAGATGGTCGTTCACCAAGCCGACCGCCTGCATCATGGCGTAGGCAGTGGTCGGGCCGAAGAAGCGGATTCCCTCCCGCTTCAGAGCCTTGGAGAGGGCAACCGATTCCGGCGTCTGCGGCGGCACGGCGGAGTCGTCGACGGGGCGCGGCCGGTCCGGCTGGGCGTAGGACCAGATCAGCTCGGCGAACGACTCGCCCATCCGGTTCACCACGGCGGCGTTGGCGATCGCGGCCTCGATCTTGGCCAGATTGCGGACGATGCCGACGTCGCCCATCAGCCGCTCCACGTCGGCCGGCCCGAACTCGGCGACCCGCTCCGGGTCGAACCCGGCGAACGCGGCCCGGAAGTTGTCCCGCTTGCGCAGGATCGTGATCCAGGCCAGACCGGACTGGAACGCCTCCAGGGTGAGCCGCTCGTAGAGTCCGGCGGCGGTACGGACCGGGCGACCCCATTCCTCGTCGTGGTACGCGACGTACTCGGGGGCCGACAGCGCCCAGGAGCAGCGCAGCCGGCCGTCCGGACCGGGCAGCGCGGTCACGCCAGCTCCCGGGAGAGGAGCCGGGCCAGCCGACGCAGGCTGAACGACAGCCCGGCCCGGAGCAACGGCAGCAGTGGGCGGACGAGCGGGGCGACGACGGCGCCGCCGGGCGGCAGGAACGATTCGGTCACGGCGATGATGCTGCCACCGGGCACTGACAGCACCTGGATCGTGCCGACCCCGGTGAAGCCGGGACCGAGATGCAGCACCTCGACCTCACCCGGCCCGCCGTCCGCGTCGGGTTCGCGCCAGCCGGCGACCACGAACCGGTCCAGCAGTCCGAATCGGAGCGGCCCGACCCGGAGGCCGGAGAACGCCTCGACCCGGACGCCGAGGCCGGTGGCGTGGCCGGTCCGGACCCGGACCATCGTGAGCGGGATCCAGCGGGCCTGGCCGGGCCAGTCGATCACCGCCCGCCAAGCGGCCGCCGCCGTCGCGTCCGCACGCACCGAGGCGGTGACCAACAGCACGGTCAGCGCAGTTCGTTGGCGGCGAGCTTCGCCTTGAGGTCGGCGATCGTGGCGTCCCGCTCGGCCAGCTCGCCGGCCAGCCGGTCCAGCACGTCGTCGACCTGGTCCATCGCGTACCCGCGCAGGGTGATGCCGAACTTGACGTCCGAGACGTCGGCCGCGGTCACCGGCTGGTCGTCCGGCCAGGGGTTCTGGCGGTACACGTCGCGGTCGGGCTCCCGGCTCATGCCACCAAGCTTGCCCGATCCCGCAACGGCGACCACGCCGAGCGCGACGACGACCAGGGCCGCGATGAACCACTCCATGGGCTCGATCCTTTCACGGCGCCGGGCTGAGCGGTCAGAGCGCCGCTCGAAGGGTGGCCACCGCCGCGTCGACGTCGTCGGTGACCGTGACCGACCTGGTCGCCCTTTCATCGCCGGCAAACCGGGTCTTGACAGACCCCCATCCATCCGGTGTCCGGAAATGTTCGTCTCCCAGTTGGGCGGGAAGGGCGAAGCTCACGTCAGGCGACGATGTGGTTCCCGACCCGACCTGAGAGAGTGATCGTGACAGTTGCCGGGCCGGTTGGGATCGGGGCGTGCGATCGCGGCGCTCGGGAGCCTTTCGCGAGCGCGACCTGGAATCGAGGACGCGCGCGGTCCGACCTCGCACCCAGACATTCGCCAAGGCGTTCCCGCGACGGGTGTGCAACACATTCGAGTGGCGAGAAATCGACCTTCATCCCGCCGAACCGCGTCGATTTCTCGCCACTCGATCCGAAGGCACGCCAGTGGGCTGTTGACGCCGGCTGCGCCGGATTCCGCGGTCAGAGCGCCGCTCGTAGGGTGGCGACCGCCTCGTCGACGTCGTCGGTGACCGTCACCAGGGACAGGTCCGCTTCGCTGATGAAGCCCTCGGCCAGGACGGTGTGCTCCGCCCAGTCCAGCAGGCCCTGCCAATAACTGCTGCCGAACAGCACGATCGGGAACCGGGTCACCTTCTTCGTCTGGACCAGGGTGAGCGCCTCGAACAGCTCGTCGAACGTGCCCAGCCCGCCGGGGAAGACGATGAAGCCCTGGCTCGACTTGACGAAGCAGACCTTGCGGACGAAGAAGTAGCGGAAGTTGATCCCGAGGTTCACGTACGGATTGAGGCCCTGCTCGTGCGGCACCTCGATGCCGAGCCCGACCGAGGTCCCGCCGGCCTCCAGGGCGCCCTTGTTGGCGGCCGCCATGATGCCGGGCCCGCCGCCGGTGATCACGGTCAGCCCGGCCCGGGCCAGGTCGCCGCCCAGCCGTTCCGCGGCGACGGCCATCGGATGGTCCGCTGCGGCCCGGGACGACCCGAAGATCGCCACCGCCGGGCCCAGGTCGGCAAGCGCGTCGAACCCGTCGATGAACTCCGCCTGGATCCGCATCACCCGCCACGGATCGGTGTGCACCCAGTCGGTGGGACCCCGGCTGTCCAGCAGGCGTTGATCATGGTTCTCGGCATGGCGTCGGACGATCTCGGTCACGCCGCCGACCCTAGTAGGTCAGCCGGATCCAGCCGGTCAACCCAGCCCGTCAACTCAGCGGTCAACCCAGCCAGGCGAGGAAGCCGGCACGGCACCGTTCCAGGTCCGCGGCCGGGCAGAACTCGTCGTCCGTGTGCGCCTTGTTCGGGTCGCCGGGGCCGTAGTTGACCGCCGGTACGCCGAGCGTGGCGAATCGGGCCACGTCGGTCCAGCCGAACTTCGGGCCGGGCGTGCCGCCGACGGCCGCGGCGAAGTCGGCCGCGATGGGGCGGTCCAGTCCCGGCCGGGCGCCCGGCGCGGCGTCGACCACCTCGAGGTCGTACGGGGCGAGCACCTCGCGGACGTACGCCTCGGCACCGGCGACGTCCTTGTCCGGCGCGAAGCGGTAGTTGATCAGCACCCGGCAGCGGTCCGGGATCACGTTGCCGGCGATGCCGCCGTCGATCCGAACCGCGTTCAGGCCCTCGCGATAGACCAGCCCGTCCACCTCGATCTCGCGGGCCTGGTGATCGGCCAGCCGGCGCAGCAGCCCGTTCGCGTCGTGGATGGCGTTGTGGCCGCGCCAGGAACGGGCCGAGTGCGCGGCGATTCCGGTGAACGTCACCGCCACCCGCATGGTGCCCTGGCAGCCGCCCTCGATCCCGGCGTTGGTGGGCTCGCCGAGCACCGCGAAGTCGGCGGCCAGCAATTCGGGCCGCTCCCGGGTGATCCGGAACAGCCCGTTGCGGTCGGCCTCGACCTCCTCGTTGTCGTAGAAGATCCAGGTCAGGTCGCGATTCGGCTCGGTGAGCGCGGCGGCGGCGGACAGTTGGACCGCGACGCCGCCCTTCATGTCGCAGGCGCCGCGGCCGTGCACGATCAGGTCGTCGCCCTCGCCGGTGATCGTGGCCGGCACGTTGTCCGCGATCGGGACCGTGTCCAGGTGACCGCCGATCACCACCCGTTCCCGCCGGCCCAGCTCGGTCCGGGCGATCAGGACGTTGCCGTCCCGGATCACCTTCAGGTGCGGGTACGCACTCAGGGCGGTCTCCACCTCGTCGGTGATCCGCTGCTCGTTGCCGCTCACCGATTCGATGTCGATCAAGGAACGGAGCAGGCCGGGCAGGTCTCCCTCGAGGTTCAGCACGGTTTGACCCTAACCCGGTCCGCCTCGTCACTGGCCGACCGGGACCACTTCGAACAGATCGCCGGGCTGACACTGCAGAACGTCGCAGATTGCGGTCAGGGTGGAGAAGCGGATCGCCCGGGCCCGCTGGTTCTTCAGCACGCTCAGGTTGACCAGCGAGACGCCGACCTGCTCGCTCAACTGGGTCAGGGTGAGCCGCCGTTCGGCCAGCAGCCGGTCCAGATGGCAGGCCACCCGGTGCTCCTCCTCGACCGGCATCAGACCAGGCCCGCCACGTCGGCCCGGAGCTTCGCGCCGCGGCGCAGGATCTCGCTGACCGCGGCCAGCACGCCGACCCCGACCAGCGCCGCGAGCCAGAGCGGCTGCACCCGGAAGACGTACTCGAAACCGTCCGGGCGCAGCGGTCCGGTGATCATGAGATCGGCGGCGGCCTGGCTCAGCGGCTTGCCGACCAGCCAGCCGGCCGCCGCGATCGCGATCCCCCGGGTGGCCCGGACCGCGAGCGTGGAGAACGGTTCGTCGCGGCGAAGTTGATCAAGCAGCCGCCAGAGCAGCAGGGCCACCGTGACGACCGCGAGCAGATCGATCAGGCCGGGCAGCAGGGCGATCAGCCGGAACCCGGCGCCGGCTCCGGCGAGCTCCCAGCGGACCGACCCGTCGAAGACGGCGGTGGCGCCGGAGCCGTCCCGGACCGGTGCCGGGGCCTCCTGGCCGATCAGGCCGGACCAGATCAGCGGACCGCCGGTCAGCCAGCCCGCCAGTGGTGCGACCACGCCGCCCAGGGCGACCGCGAGCACTCCGATGATGATCACCGCCCGGAGCGCCGCGTCGTCCGATCGGTCCCAGCCCCAGCGTTGCTTCTCCATACCGTCCCCCTCGGGATCGCTTATCGTTCTTCGATAATATCGATCATCGATAAGTTGTTCAAGGCCGGGCCACTACAGTTGCCCCCATGACCGACAGCCCGACTTCGTACGCGTCCGGTTGGGGCGTGGCGACGATCCACGACAGCGGCCAGGTGCTGGACACCTACTATCCGGCGCCGACCCTGGACCGGCTGCCCGCCGAGCCGCCCGCCGAGCTGGCCGGTGCCGCCGCCACCGATCCGGTGCGGCGGGTGCGGACCGAAGTGGTCGGGACCGAGATCGACCTCACGGCCGGCCCGGCCGACGCCGCGGACGCGTACCTGCGGCTGCACCTGCTGAGCCACCGGCTGGTCCGGCCCTGGCAGGTCAACCTGGACGGGATCTTCGGCGCCCTGGCCAACGTGGTCTGGACCTCGGCCGGGCCGTGCGCGGTGGACGGCTTCGAGGAGGTCCGGACTCGGCTGCGGACCGAGCGCGGCCACCTGACGGTGTTCGGCGTGGACAAGTTCCCGCGGATGATCGACTACGTGGTGCCGGCCGGGGTGCGGATCGCCGACGCGGACCGGGTCCGGCTCGGCGCCCACCTGGCCGAGGGCACCGTGGTGATGCACGAGGGCTTCGTCAACTACAACGCCGGCACCCTGGGCAAGGCCATGGTGGAAGGCCGGATTTCGGCCGGCGTGATCATCGGCAGGGACTCCGACGTCGGCGGCGGCGCATCGATCATGGGCACCCTGTCCGGCGGTGGCAAGCAGGTGATCTCGGTCGGCGAGCGCTGCCTGCTCGGCGCCAACTCCGGCCTCGGCATCCCGCTCGGTGACGACTGCGTGGTCGAAGCCGGCCTGTACGTCACCGAGGGGACCAAGATCACCCTGCCGGACGGACGGGTGATCAAGGCGATCGAGCTGGCCGGCCAGAACGGGCTGCTGTTCCTCCGCAACTCGGTCACCGGCAAGGTGGAGGTGCGCAACCGGCAGGGCAAGGCGGTCGAGCTGAACGCCGCCCTGCACGCGCATTGATCATGATCGGGAAACGTACCGCCGGGCTGGTCGCGGCGTTCGCCCTGGTCGTCGCCGCACCGGCCTGCTCCGGTCTCACCGAAGGCGTCCGGCCGTCGATCGCGGACAGCTGCATGATCACCACCGAGGAGACCTCGGTGGTGATCGACCTGGAACAGTCCCGGTATGCGGCGCTGATCGCCGGGCTCACCCTGAAACGGTCACTGCCGGCCCGGGCCGCCTCGATCGCCCTGACCACGGCCTACCAGGAATCCGAGATCCGCAACATCGACTACGGCGACCGCGATTCGCTCGGGCTGTTCCAGCAGCGGCCGTCCCAGGACTGGGGCACGCCGAAGCAGATCATGGACCCGTACTACTCGACCGGGGCCTTCTACGACGCCTTGGTCAAGATCAAGAACTGGCAGCAGCGGGACATCACCGAGGTGGCCCAGGCGGTGCAGATCAGTGCCTACCCGGACGCCTATCGTGATCATGAGTCGGACGGCCGGGCGCTGGCCAGCGCCCTGACCGGGCACTCCCCCGCCGCCATCGCCTGCCTCGACCGCAGCCCCGACGCGGGCGACGCGAAGGGGCTGGCTTCGGCCCTGCAGAAGACGTTCGGGAAGATCAAGATCGGCCGCGAGGGCGACACGGTGACGATCACCGCCAAGTCCGACACCGCCGCGTGGGCGTACGGGCAGTTCGCCGTCGCCAACCTGAAGACCTACGGCGTCGCGGCGGTCACCGTCGGTGATCAACACTGGCAGAGCGTCGCCGACGAACGGGCCGGCTGGTCCGCCGCGGAGGAGCCGGCCGAGGCGCGTCAGGTGATCATCACGGTTCGGTGATCCGACCGACGCTCGACGGCGGCCGCCCGACGCTCAGAACGCGGTGATCGCCGCGGCGACGGCCAGGCCGATGCCGAACAGATAGGTGCCCACCGCCCCGATCATCCGCTGAGGATCCTCCGCGGCAAGGGTGCTCGCCGTCACCATCCCGTACGCGTGGAGCAGCCGGGCCACGGTCGCGCCGATGATCAACGGCAGCGCCACCCAGACCGGGGCGAGGGCGCCGACCAGCAGGAACAGCAGCATCAGCGTCGGGACGTACTCGCTCGCATTGCCGTGCGCCCGCACCGCGATGAACAGCGGATCGGCCGGATCGGTGGGCAGTTGCGAGCCACCCTGCCGAGCCGTCACGCCGCGCAGCCGGGACACGTTGAAGCCGAGCAGGAAGATCATCGCGGCCAGGACGGCGGTGCAGACGATCGCCGTGATCAGGCCGAGGCCGAGGGAGTCGAGGTTGGTGATCATGCTGATGTCCTTTCCAGACAGGGGTCCAGGAGGTGGTCGAGCAGGTCGGCGCAGAGCGTCCAGCCGAGCAGCGCGTCGGCCTTGCGCAGTCCGCCGACACTGGTCACGTTGATCTCGATCAGGTACGGGCCGATGACGTCCAGCCCGGCCAGCCGGACGCCCATTCGGCGCAGGTCCGGGTCCAGCCGGGCGCAGATCTCCCGGTCCCGCGCGGTGATCGGTGCCTTGGCGCTGGGCTGGCCGATCCGGAAGTCGCCGCCGGCCGGGAAGCGATAGACCGCGGCCACCGGTGTCCCGTCGACCACGAAGACCCGCTTGTTGCCGGCCGCGACCTGCCGCAGATACCGCTGCACCAGCACCGGCCGGGAGCCGAGCGCGGTGCTGATCTCGATCAACGAGGCGAGATTCGGGTCGTGCCGGTCCAGCCGGAGTACGCCGCGGCCGGAGAACCCGTCCACGGGTTTGATCACCGCCGTGCCGTGCTCGGCCAGGAAGTCGCGGACGGTCCGTTCGGCGGCGGTCACCGTGGTCGGCGGGACAAGATCAGGAAAGCGGAGCGGGAACAGGTGCTCGCTGCACTCCCGCAAGGACTGCGGGGCGTTCACCAGCACCGTACTGGCCGGGTCGATCAGGTCCATGATCAACGTCGCGGCGGTGAAGACCTCGTCGACCGGCGGCTCGGTACGCAGGAAGACCGCGGCCGTCTCGTCCAGCCAGACCGGCCGGGTGTCCAGTACGGCGAACCACGGGTCCGGCACCCGCCAGCGGCAGCCGCGGTCCGGCCGGGCCGGCGCCAGCTCGATCCGCCGGGCCCCGGCGCGGGCGCGGCCGTCGACCGCCTCCAGCCTGCCCGCCTCGGTCACCCACACCTCCGCGCCGAGTTCCTGGGCGGCGTGCATCAGCCCGACGCTGGTGTCGGTCGCCGCGTCCAGCCGCTCCAGCGGGTCGGCGACGAACGCGATCCTCATCGCGCACCGCCGGCGCCGATCGCGCTGCCGGCGATGGCCAGCAGTTCAGCCGCCTGCGGGGCGTGCCCGGCCGCGGCCTCGGCCCAGGCCCGGTCCTGTTCGCCGGCCCGGGGCAGCAGCAGGTCGAGCGCGTCCCGGCGGGCACCGGGGTCGGTCAGCAGCGTCGCGACGGTCCGGACCGCGGCCTCGATCCGGTGGGCCGGCTGGGCGTCCAGGTAGCGCAGTTCGAGGTAGCCGCCGCGAGGCCGTACCGGCGGGAACAGGGTGGTCAGGTGATAGGCCGGGTCGGTGGTCTCCGGGATCGGCAGCCGCGGCGCCGCCGCGGCGAACGCCAGATAGGCGGCGACCGGATCGGCCGGGTCGAGATGCCGCCCGTCGTAGCCGGTCCGGACCGGGTCGAGGGCGCGCCAGATCCGGGTCCGTTCGCCGCCGGAGTTGTCGAACGCCACCGTCAGCGCGGGCCCGGCCAGGTTCGCGACCAGCCACTGCTCGCGCCCCGCGGGCCCGGGCAGCAGATCCACCGCCAGTTGTAGGGACGCGGTCAGCCGCATCATCCGGCGCCCGGCCGGTCCGGTCCGGTCGAAGATCGCCTGCATCGCCGTGTAGCGCGGCGTCGGCGTCCGCAGCGGCACCTCCGCCCAGCCGTGGTACGGGTTCACGCCGGTCGCCACCAGCCGAACACCGCGGGACCGCGCGATCGCCTCCGCCCGCTCGATCAGCCGGCCCAAATCCGCGACCAACTCGGCCGGCCCGGGCCGCGGCGCGGGGCTCAGTTCCAGCTGCCCGCCAGGCTCGAAACTGGGCCTGGCCGCGGCCACGAAGGCCGGATCGAACCCGGCGGTCAGGGCGGCCGGATCGACCGGACCGGGCCGGCTGGGATCGCTGACCGGGATCAGTTCGACCTCGGCCCCGATCAGGCCCGGACGGCGCGAGGGGGCGAACAGCTGCCGTACCGCCCGGCTCAGGTGTCTGGTCTGCTTCATGCCGCTACGGTCGCCCCGCTACCGGTACCGCAACATCAGTGGTGGCACGCAATCCGGTACTGCATACTGCGCCCATGGGGCCCGATCCGGGGACGGCCGACCCGCTCTTCGGGCGGCAGCTGGAGCTGGCTCTGTTGCGCCGTCGGCTGGCCGAGGCCCGGGCCGGCACCGGGCAGCTGGTCCTGGTCACCGGGCCGGCCGGCATCGGCAAGACTCGGCTGGTCGAGGAGCTGGTGGCCGAGGCTCCCGGGCCGGTCGGCTGGGGTACGGCCCTCGCCGATGCCGGGATGCCCGCGCTGTGGCCCTGGGCCCGGGCGTTGCGCGGCTGGCCGGGCCCGGCCGACGCCGTGGCCGCGCTGGCAGCCGGCGCCGGCGAACGCGGCCAGGCGTCCGTCGAGGATGCCGCGGCCGCGACCTTCGCGGCCGACACCGCTGTGCTGGATGCCCTGGCCGACTGCGCCGCGGCCCGGCCCGGGTTGCTGATCGTGCTGGACGACCTGCACTGGGCCGACCAGCCGACGCTGCGGCTGCTGGACCGGCTCGCCGCCGAGATCCGCCGGCTGCCGCTGCTGCTGGTCGGCACCCACCGGGAGTCGATCGGCGACGGCTTCGCCGACTCGCCCGCGCAGCGGGCCAGCGAACTGATCGGGCTGGCGCCGTTGTCCCCCGCCGAGTCGGCCGCGATGCTGGCCGCCTCGGTCGCGCAGGCCGACGCCGCCGCGGTACGGCACGCGACCCGGCTGTCCGGCGGCAGCCCGCTGCTGTTGCGCACGCTGGCCCGGGTCGCCGGCAGCCAGTTGCGCGGCCGGCGGGCCTGGGACGACACGGTCGGCGAGCAGCCCGAGCTGAGGCACCTGGTCGCCGTCGCGCTCCGTACCGCCGGGCCGGACGCCGCGGCGCTGGTCGAGGGCCTCAGCGTGCTGGGCACGGAGGCCGAGCCCGGTCTGCTGGCCGACCTGGTCGGCGGCACCGGTCCGGTGCTGGACCGGCTGCGTCCCGCCGCGCCGGCGGGGCTGGTGCAGTTCCCGGCGAACGGGACCCGGGTCCGGTTCGCGCACGGGCTGCTCCGGGATGCCGTCTACGCCTCGATCCCGGCCGCGCGGCGGGCCGAACTGCACCGGGCGGCCGCGTTGCTGCTGGAACCGCAGGCCGTCGGCGGCGACGACCGGGCCGGCGCGGTCGCCCGGCACTGGCAGCGAGCGGGCGAACCGGCCCAGGCCGCGGTCTGGGCGATCCGGGCCGCCGACTCGGCCCGCGTGGCCGGCAGCTACTCGGAGGCGGCCCGGTATCTGCAGCTGGCCCTCGACGCCGGCTCCGACGCCGCCGTCGACCGGGCCGAACTCCTGCTGGACCTGGCCCGGGTGCAGTACCTGAGCGGCCGGCTGGAGGACAGCATCGCGACCTGTCTGAGGGCGGCCGACGAGGGTGACCGGACCGGTCGGGGCGAGGTGCTCTGCCGGGCCGCGCTGATCGTGCAGGGGCTGGCGCACCCGACGATCAACCGGCAGCTGCTCGGCCTGTGCCGGCGGGCGCTGGACCGGTTGGGCGCGGACGGGCCGCCGCGGCTGTGGGCCCGGGTGGAGGCGCAGCTGGCCTGCGTACTGCTGGAGCTCGACCTGATCGACGAAGCCCGCCCGGCGGCACGGATCGCGTACGACCACGCGGTGGCAGCCGGCGACGCCGACGCCGAACTGGACGCGCTCCGCGCCCGGGTC
The DNA here is from genome assembly GCF_013407955.1 of Microlunatus parietis. Taxonomy (GTDB): domain Bacteria; phylum Actinomycetota; class Actinomycetes; order Propionibacteriales; family Propionibacteriaceae; genus Microlunatus; species Microlunatus parietis. The sequence goes on from NZ_JACCBU010000001.1 coordinate 1,659,096, forward strand.
ACGCTGGAGTGGCGGCCCGGCCGCGACGCCGAGGCGATCGCGATCGGCCGCCGAACCCTGGACCTGGCGGAGCGTACCGGCCGGCCGCTGGCCCAGCTGTGGGCCCGGGTCTGGTGCTCGGACGCAGCGATGCACCTGGCCGACCTGGCGGCGGCACAGCGCGAGCTCGGCGCCATCGAGCTGCTGGCCGACCGGACCGGGCTGCCGCTGGTCCGCTGGCACCTGCTGCGACGGCAGGCCACGCAGGCGGCGCTGGTCGGCGATTTCGTACGGAGTCGACGACGTGCCGCCGAGGCCGCGGAGATCGCGGCCGACTGGGGCGATCAGTCGGTGTCCTTCACCCATTTCGGGCAGTCGATCTTCATCGCGGTGGTCCGGGGCGACCCGGCCGACCTCAGTCCGGGCTGGACCGAGCTGCTGCGGGATCTGAGCCGGTTCCCGTTGGTGGGCCAGGCAGCGCTGGCCCAGGCGTTGCTGCTGGTCGGCCGGCGGGAGGAAGCGGCGGCGCTCTACCGGGCCGCACTGCCCGGCGTGGACGACCCGAACCGGGTGATGGCCACGGCGGTGTTGTCCTTCCTGCCCGAACTGGCCATCGCGCTCGGCGACTCCGACACCTGCCGGTCACTGCGGCAACTGATCGAGGAGACCTTCGGCAGCACGGTGATCATGGGCTCCGGCACCATCTACTACAGCGGCGCGATCGCCCGGATCCTCGGCGGGCTGTCGCTGGCTCTCGGCGAACCGACGCGGGCGATCGAGCAGTACGAAACCGGGCTGCGCATCGACGAACGGATCGGCGCCCGGCCCTTCCTGGCCCACGGGCACCTCGGCCTGGCGCGCGCCCTGACCGCGAGCGGCGCCTACCGCCGCGCCGCCGAGCACGCCCGGACTGCCGCCGAGTTGGCCCGCCGGCTGGACCTGCCCGGTCCACTGCGGACCGCGGAGGCGCTGCTCGCCGCCCTGCTGCCCGGCGAGCGGGCGGCCGACCCGCTGAGCAGCCGGGAGCGCGAGGTGCTCGTACTCGTGGCCCGGGCGCTGACCAATCGGGAGATCGCGGCCCGCCTCGTCCTGTCCGAGCGCACCGTGGAGAGCCACGTCCGGCGCATCCTGGCCAAGACCGGCCTCAGCACCAGGACCGAGCTGACCCGCTGGCACCTCGGTCTGTCCGAACCGGCCGGGTCGGGCCGGGATGATCATGCCTAGTGTCGGTCAGTCGACGACGGCAGCGACCGCCTCGAGTTCGACGAGCTGGTGGTCGTAGCCCAGCACCGTCACCCCGAGCAGCGTGCTCGGCACATCATGATCACCGAACGCGTCCCGGACCACCTGCCAGGCGGCGACGAGGTCGGCCTGATCGGACGACGCGACCAGGACCCGGGTGCTGATCACGTCCTCGATCGTCGCCCCGGCGGCGGCCAGCGCCGCGGACATGGTCGCGACGCACGCTGCTGCCTGGCCGGCGTAGTCGCCGACCGCGACCGTCGTCCCGTCCTCGGCGAGCGGGCAGGACCCGGCCAGGAAGATCAGCCGTGCCTCGGCGGGGGCGGTGGCGGCGTAGGCGTACTCGGCGATGTCGGAGAGGTTGGCGGCGCGGATCAGTTGTACGGAACTCGGCATCCGTTCAGTCTCCCAAAGCCGTATCGGACCACGACGCGAAGTCGTCCTCGCCGGGAATCGTCTTGCGCAGCTGCCGCCAGCCGAGGAAGTTGCCGATCCTGGCCCCACCCGGGTCGGGCGTGGCGACGTGCTCCAGCGGCGACAGGTGCCCGCTCTCGACAAGCCGCCGGTAGAGCTTGAGATCCGCGTCCAGGTCCCGCCGGCCGTCGTGGGTCAGATAGCTGACCCGGGCGCAGCGGGCGGCGGACACCTGCCGGGCCTGCTCGGTGTGCTCGAAGCTGCCGTCGTACTCCTCCGGCTGCAGCAGCGGCAGGTGCCAGTCGCCCTCGCCGACCACGGCCGGCGTTCCGGAACCGTACGCCTGCTGCATCAGGGCGGCGACCCGGCCGATCTCCGGCTGAGCCTCGGGATTGGCCCGGAGCGCGAAGAAGTTGCTCCAGTCCGTCGCTGTGACGATCACCGTGTGCCAGAGGAACGGCTCCAGCAGCCGGTTGGCCAGCTGCTTGTGGATCTTCAACGCCAGCAGGCGTTCGGCCTGCTCCACCGCCCGGTCTCGGGCCGCCAGCCAGGCCTCCCGCGCCGCGGCCGCAGTCGCCTCGCCGACCTCCCGCTCCGCCTGCATCCCAGCCTGATTGCGGCCCCAGACGTCGGGCACGAACGGGTTGTCCCGGACCCGGGTCAGCTGGGTCTTGACCGGGATCGCCCGGCTGGACGCGCTGTTCCGGGAGAACATCCGGTGCGTGTTGAACTCCGCCAGCACCAGCCGCGGAAACGTCACCTCCATCGTGACCAGCCGATGCCCCGCCGCCGACACCGAGTCCGCGATGATCTTCGCCCCATACCCCACCCGCCCCATCCTCGCCGACCGGGCAGAACCGCACCCGTATTGACGGCGTGTCGCTGCCGTTGTGCCCAGTGGGCGGAGAGGGTGGCGATGGCAGGTGTGCGGTGACGGAAGGCGTGGCGCGGGGCAGGTCAGACGAACCGGGGACAGCCTGGCGGGCCGACGTGAGAGCCGGGACGGCGGGAACGACGCGGGAGCCGGGACCGCGGAGCCGACGCGGGAACATTTACCGCGGGACCGACGCGGGAACCTGGACCGCGGGACCGACGGGGAACCGGAACCGCGGGACCGACACCGGAACCGAGACCGCGGGACCGACACCGGAACCGAGACCGCGGGACCGACACCGGAACCGAGACCGCGGGACCGACACGAGAACCGAGACCGCGGGGACCAATCCGGGAATCGAGACGGCGGGGTCGCCGCGGAGCGGGACAGGGATCGGGACATGGGAAGCCGTGATTCGGCGAAACCGGGAGCGATGACAACGGGCCAACGCGGGAGCCGGACCGCGGGGCCAACACGGGAGACCACGGGGGCCGAAGCGAGCGGGGACGGCGGGGCTGCCGCGGAGCGGGACACAGCCGGCACCGAGACCGACGCGGAACGGGACACGGAAGCTGTGATTCGGCGAACGAGAGCGGGATCGAGACTCGGCGACCGGGACGCGGACGCGGGATTCAGCGCACGGATCGGACGAGTGTGGTGCGGATCGGATTCATGATCACATCGAGCCACATCGAACGGACGCAAAGGGCAGCTTTTGGACGCGGATCGTTGCCCTTATCGTCCGCTCGATGGGGTGCGGCAGGCTGACCGGCCGCAGGCCCGCAGACAACTCGGCGCGGGGTGCCCGCGTCGCACATCCTGGTTTCGATCCGCTCGCTTGCCGGCGCCGCTCGATAGCGTGGACGTTGGCGCGCCGTCCGGTGAACCCTGTTCCACGTTGTCCGAAGCACATCGCAGGCCCGCCTCCGGCCTCGCGCACCCCAGCCGACGTGCGCTTCCGGCCCCGCGAACCTCAACCCCGCGCACCTCACAAACCCGTGCACCACCGGCCCCGCGATCTCCAGCCCCGTGCACCTCCGGCCACGCGCACACCTCGGCCCGCGCCTCGACCGCGGCACCTCCGGCCTCGTGCAACTCGGCCCCGTGCGCCTCCGACCATGCGCAGCTCGGCACCGCGTAGCCCGGCACCGCGCAACCCGGCACCGCGCAACCCGGCACCGCGCAACCCGGCCCAGCGCAACCCGGCCCAGCGCAACCCGGCGCTGTGCAGCCCGGGCCTGTGCAGCTTCCGCCCAGCGCAGCTCAGGCCTCGCGCACCCTCGGCCCACACGCTCCGGCCCGGCTCACACCTCGGCCCGTGCCCCACGCCTCCGTACGCCGTTGCAACTCGGCCCCGTACCCGACGGCCCGTGCAGCTCGACCCCCGTGCACCTCAATCCCGCGCACCTCCGGCCCCGCACAGCTCCGGCCCGCGCTCTGGTCCGGCGCCTCGGCGAGGGCCCGGTCTGGCACCCGCCTCCCCTTCGCTCCAGCCCCCGATGCCGATCCCGCATTCCCACCGCTCCGTCGACTGGGCACAAAAGCAGCGACACGCCGCCAAAACACCTGCTTTTGTGACTGGTCGGCGGAGTTAGAGGCGGGTGGCTGCGGAGGCGATGTGGGCGTCGGTGGCGGTGAGGGCGATCCGGACGTAGCGTTCGGCGGCCTCGCCGTAGAAGTCGCCGGGGGCGGCCAGGATGCCGTGCTCGGCCAGGAAGTCGATCGTGGCTCGGCCCGGCTCGTCGCGTGTGGCCCAGAGGTAGATCGAGCCCTCGGAGTGTTCGATCCGGAAGCCGGCGCGTTCCAGGGCCGGCCGCAGGGTGGCGCGCCGGGCCAGATAGCGGTCCCGCTGCTCCCGTACATGATCATCGTCGGCGAGCAACGTGATCATCGCCTGCTGGACAGGCCGCGGAACGATCATGCCGGCGTGCTTGCGTACGGCCAGCAGGCGGGTCACCAGGTCCTGGTCGCCGCCGATGAAACCGGCCCGGTAGCCGGCCAGGTTGGACCGCTTGGACAGCGAGTGCACGGCCAGAAGTTGATCATGGGAGCCGCCGCAGATGTCCGGGGCCAGCACCGACACCGGGTCGGCCTCCCAGCCGAACTCGCCGTAGCACTCGTCCGACGCCACGACGGCGCCGCGCTCGCGGGCCCAGGCGACCCGCCGGGCCAGTTCGTCGCCGGCCAGGATCTGACCGGTCGGGTTGGACGGCGAGTTCAGCCAGACCAGCCCGGGCCGGAGATCGCCGAGCGTTTCAAGATCATCACAGGGCACCGGGGTGCAGCCGGCGATCAGGGCGCCCACCGCATAGGTCGGGTACGCCATCGTCGGCACCACCACCGTGTCGCCGGCGCCGAGCCCGAGCAGCGTCGGCAGCCAGGCTACGAACTCCTTGGTCCCGATCACCGGCATCGTCGCCTCGGCGGCCAGGCCGACGGCCGCCCAGCGCCGAACCAGGTAGTCCGCGATCGCCGCCCGCAGCTCGGCGGTGCCGGAGGTCAACGGGTAACCGGGACTGTTCGCCGCCTCGGCCAGCGCCTGCTGCGCGATCGCCGGCACCGGGTCGACCGGCGTACCGACGGAGAGGTCGACCAGGCCTTCGGGGTGCGCGGCGGCCAGCTTCCGGGCACCGTCCAGGCTGTCCCAAGGGAAATCGGGCAGCGCGGCGACGCCCGACCGCGCGGTGTCCGTCACTCGTCGTGTTCTTGCGGCGGGAGGGCCGCGATGAGCGGGTGATCCTTGTCGATCGGGCCGGTCTTGGCCGCACCACCCGGAGAGCCCAGGTCGTCGAAGAAGTCGACGTTGGCCTGGTAGTAGTCCTTCCACTCCTCCGGGGTGTCGTCCTCGTAGAAGATCGCCTCGACCGGGCAGACGGGTTCGCAGGCGCCGCAGTCCACGCACTCGTCGGGGTGGATGTAGAGCATCCGCTTGCCCTCGTAGATGCAGTCGACCGGGCACTCCTCGACGCAGGCGAGGTCCTTCAGGTCGACACAGGGCTGCGCAATGACGTACGTCACGGACTTCTCCTCGATATCGCTGCTGGCGGCGCGGACGGCTGGCCGGTGCGTCGCCTGGTGTCAGCTAGTATCTCGCCTTCGCACCGTAGGAGCGAAGGACCCCCACCCTGTGGACGCTGTCGCACTGATCACACCCCCAGCCACGCCCGGTGACCGGCTGGTGATCCGGCATCGGCTGCCGGACGGCTCGGCCACCGATGTGCTCGGCGTGCTGGTCTCCGCCGACCCGGAGACGGTGGTGGTACGGACCCGCGACGACCGAGTCGTCGAGGTCCGGCGGGTCGCCGTGATCCTGGCCAAACGGGTGCCGCTGATCTCCCGCGGTCCCGACCCGCTGCGGATCCCGGCCGAGGATCTCGAGCAGGCCGCCGTGGCCGGCTGGGTCGCCCACGCCGAACCGCTGGGCGACTGGTGGCTGCGGTCCGGCGGCGGCTTCACCGGCCGGGCCAACTCCTGTCTTGCGGTCGGCGACCCCGGCCTCCCGTTCCCGGAGGCGGCCCAGCGAGTGATCGACTTCGCCGAGCGCGTCGGGATCCCGCCGATGGTCCAGGTGATCGCGGATTCCCAGCAGGAGAAGGGATTCCGGGAGCTCGGCTGGACCGATACCTATCTGGCGACCGACGTCCTGGTGCACCGGCTGTCCACGCTCGGTGAGCGGCCGGCGGACCCGCGGGTGATCATCGAGGAGTCCCTCACCGAGTCCTGGCTGGCCGCCTACCAGGAGTACCGCCCGAACGATGCCGACCCCGATTTGCTGCGCGCCCTGCTGCAGGGACGCCCGCCGCGCGGCCTGGCCGGGATCAGGGACGGTGACCGGTTGGTCTGTGTCGGCCGCGGCCAGGTCAGCCGGGACTGGCTCGGCATCTCCGGGCTCTGGACCCATCCCGACCGCCGTCGGCAGGGTCTGGCGACCGCCGTGCTGATCGGCCTGGTCCACTGGGCCGGCGCGAAGGGCGCCCGGAACGCGTACCTGCAGGTCGCCCAGGAGAACAGCTCAGCCCACGAGGCGTACCAGCGACTGGGCTTCCGGCTGCACCACAGCTACCGCTACCTGCGTCCCTGACACCCCAGCGAAACCACGATCGAGCCCAGCAAACCTACGACTTTCGGTCAGCAAATCTACGAGATTCGATCAGCAAAGCAACGAGCACCTGAGGGAGCTGTTGGGTGCGATGCCAGCGATCGTCATCAACGGAGCTCGACAGGTCGGCAAGAGCACGCTGACCAGCCAACTCGTGGGGGGCGGCGTGGTCTACACGCTCGACGACCAGGACACCCGGGATGCCATGTCCGCCGACCTAAGAACCTTCATCGTCGAGGGCAATCGACATCCGATCGCGATCGACGAGGTCCAACGGCTGCCGGACGTCCTCCTTGCGGTGAAGGCATCGATCGATCGCGACCGGAGACCGGGCAGGTTTGTCCTCACCGGATCATCCGACATCCTCAGACACCGAGCGACCCGTGAAAGCTTGGCGGGACGCTCGATCGGGATTCGGCTCTTCGGATTCTCGGGAGCCGAAGCCGCGGGCACACCGATCGACGCCATCGCTCAGTTGTTCGAAGCCTTCAGCGACACGTCCCCACCGCGCTGCGTGGGAGACGCTCGATCGAGTTACTTCCAGCGGATCGTGACCGGCAGCTACCCACAGACCCAATCCCAAACCGAGCGAGTACGCAATCTGTGGTTCGACAATTACCTGGATCAGCTTCTGACGCGCGATGCTTCGGAGCTCAGCCGGGTCGAGCCGGCACGGCTCCAATCAGTACTGCGGCTCTTGGCTGCGAATCAGGCCGGCGAATTGGTCAAGGCACGGCTGGCATCGGTCGCGTCACTGCCGGCAACGACGATCACTTCCTACCTCGACCTGCTGCAACAGCTCTATCTGGTCGACGTCATCCGGCCGTTTACGCAGAATGCCACAACGCGAGAGATCGGCCGGCCGAAGGTCATCGTTTTCCGACAGCGGCATAGCGGCAAGGCTCTCCGGTATCACCGTCGCGGCTTTGGAAAACGTGCCACCGGCGCCCCAACTCGGCGGACTCTTCGAAGGTCTGATCGCCAGCGAACTACTCGCCCAATCGGCCTGGAGCAGGGCAGATGTCAAACTGTGGCATTTCCGCGACCGCAACGGGCTCGAAGTCGATCTTGTGGTCGAGCGGGCCGACGGCGCCGTACTCGCGATCGAGGTGAAGAGTTCGAGCTCGTACCGGGGAGACCAGTTCACCAATCTGGCCAAGTTCGCCAGCCTGATGCCTGGGCGCTTCGTCGGCGGACTCGTGCTCGGCATGGCGCCGAGCGCCTACCGGTACACCGACAAGCTGTGGGGTCTGCCGGCGTCGGTCTTGTGGACCGGCTTCGGCTGACCCCTCCCGTCAGCGGCCGGGGGCGGTGCAGGTGACCTTGTTGGTCGGGTTGTAGCGCCAGAAGAAGTCTTCCTTCTTGGCGACCTTGCCGTCCTTGTAGAACAGCCGGGAGTAGTTCACGTCGAACCCCTGCACGGGCGACGAGGGCTGGCAGTTGGGCGAGTCGTTGTCCACCTCGCGGCCCCAGGTGAAGTTGGACTTCTTGGGCTTGGTGGAGGTGACCTTGTCCCAGGTCTTGGTCGACCACATCTTGACCGTGATCGAGCCCTTCTCGTCGTAGCTCTTCGACTTGTTCACGTACGCCTGCACCAGCACGCCGTACTCGGTGTTGTTGCGGAAGCGGAGGTCGATCGAACCCCAGGACACCGTGGCTTCCCGACCGGCCGGGTAGCGGTTGATGTAGAGGCCGTGCGGCTTGTGCTCGATGTCCTCGAGGCCGGCGAAGAACATGGCGTTGTACGTCGTCGTCGCGCTCTGCGACACACCGCCGCCGAGTTCCTCCTTGAAGACGCCGCCGGAGATCACGCTGCCTTCGGTGAACCCGTTCTCCCGGGTCCGCTCGCCGACGATCTCGTTCAGCGAGAACACCTCGCCGGGCTTCAGGATGGTGCCGTTGATCTTCTCCGCGGCGCGGCCGATGTTGACGTTGCGATAGTTCGCGTGCGGGTAGTAGGTGGTGAACTCACCGGTCACCTCCTTGATCCCGAGCTTCTCCGCATCCTTGGTGTCGAAGTCGGCCTTGGCTCCGGTCAGTTCGATGTCCGCGGTCCGATCGTCGCCGGACTCCGTGATCACCGACTCGACGGCCTTCTTGAGCTCCTCGTCGCCGACCTCGGTGCCGTTCACGGCCGGGATCACCTTTGGCTTGCCGTCGACGATCTTGACCGTGGCGTCCTTCGGCTCCTTCGCCTCGACCTTCTTGATCTCCTTGGCCGCTTCCTCGGCGAGCTTCTTGGCGTCCAGCACCGGGGTCAGCTCGCCGCCCTCGGTGGAGAACGTGATCGACTCGGCGAGCATCTCCGGCGTGATCGTGAACTCCCCCGCCGCGCCGGCCTTCAGCGTGATCGGGCCGGAGACGGCCGGCTCGGCGTACTCCTCGGCGACCTGCTCGGCCTCCTCGGTGGTGATCGCCGGCGGGGTCTCGCTGACCTGCAGCGCGACCGGTCCGGTGAGGTTGCCCTTCGCCTCCGTGTACGCCTGGCTCAGCGCCCCGGCGGAACCGTCGAGGACCGCGATCCCGGACGCGCCGGGTTCGAGGTCGACCTTCGCGTCTTCGTACGCCAGCTCGGCGTCCTTCGGGTCCCGGTTGTGCTCCTCGGCCAGCCCGGCGACCGTCGCCTTCAGCTTGTCCTGGTCGACCAGGATCACCGGGTCGATCGCGGCGCCGCCGGTCAGCACCAGCCAGATCCGGCGCGGGTCGAAGCTGCGCCCGACGCCCGCATTGGTGACGCTCTGTTCGTAGTCGACGGTCAGGCCCGCCGCGGCCGGGTCGATCTCGTCCTGCACCGGCTCACCGGAGGAGCCGAGGGTCACCGTGATCGGGCGCTCGGCCAGCGGCGCGAACTCGGTCCGCAGCTTCTCGGTCGCCTCGGCGTGGGTCATTCCACCGATGGCGACGCCGCCGATCGACGCGTTGCGCGGCAGCTTGTCGCCGGCCATGAAATAGCCGATCGCGTACAGGATGCCGGCGGCCACCACGATCGCCCCGATCAGACCGCCGATCACGGCGGCCGGTCGGATCCGCTTCTTCGGCTTCTTGGTGGCGACGAGCGTGTCGTCAGGGCCGGTCGGAATGGTGCTGGTCAAGAGCGAAACCTCGCCTCGGGAGGTCGGGACTGGCCACAGAGCTGGCCCCCGAGAAGTCAGTACGGGCGGTCAGCATAGTACGGGACGGATCCTTTGCCTCCTGGCGATTTCCGGCCTTCGGCGCGAATCGAGACCAGCCCGCAACCGAAGCTAGACGTCGAGCCCCGCGAAGATGTCGTCGGCCCAGCCGGTGCCCGGGAACGGTTTCCCCGCGGCGAGCCGGAAGTGCTCCCGGGACCAGACCTCGCTGCCGAACGTACCGCCGAGCGTGAAGAACGGGTCGTCAAGATTGATCTGGGTCGCGTGCGCCTTCATGGCGGCATGCTTGCGGTCGACGTAGTCCTGGCCGTCGATCTCGACCGCGATCGCCTCGTCCGAGCTGACCATCTTGGGCGTCTCCGCGGTCTCGAACTCCTTCCAGGTCTCGGTGTCGCCGGCAGCCCGGAGCGCGGCGATCCGCTCCCGCATCCGGCGCGCGCTCATCGCCGACCAGAGCACCCGCTCCACCTGCCACGGCTCGCCGAGGTCCGGCCGGTAGCTGGGCACGCCCGCGAGCTGGTACGCATACATGGCGACCCGGTGGGCCTGGACGTGGTCCGGATGCCCGTACCCGCCGAACTCGTCGTAGCAGATCAGCACCTGGGGCTTCCGGTCCCGGATGATCGGCACCAGCAGGTCCGCGGCCTCGAGCAGGTCGGCGGACCAGAAGATGCCGTCGCGCAGCTCGGTCCGCGCCGTGGCATGGCCGTTCTCGTCCCACAACATCCCCGAATCCCGGTAGTGCCCGTCGCCGCCGAGCCGCACGTAGTCGGTCACCCCGAGCGCCTCCATCGCGGCATCCAGCTCGCCGATCCGGTGTTCGCCGAGCCGGTCCTCGTGGCCGGCCGCGAGGTGGCCGAGCGAGTCGACCAGGACCTCGCCCTCCTCGCCGAGGGTGCAGGTCACCAGGGTGACCTTGGCCCCCTCGTCGGCGTACTTCGCCATCGTGACGCCGGTGCCCAGCGTCTCGTCGTCGGGGTGGGCGTGCACCAGGAGCAGTCGTCGATCAGTCACATTCACTAGTTTTGCAGAAGCGGCTGACAGTCATGCGGGCCGGCTACCGGGCGGTCCCCTTCTCGAGTTGGGCCTTCCTCTGCTCCGCCTTCTTCTGCTCCGCCTTCTTCTGCTCGGCCTTCTTCTGCAGCTCGGCCTTCTCGGTGCCAGGTTCGCCGTGCGGCGACTCCTTCGGCAGCCGGTCCAGCCACGGCGTCCAGTCGTCGGAGGTGACCAGGGCGATCGCCTGCTTGTCGGTCAGCGGCAGCTTCTCCCGGGTCACCGGGCCGTTGCCGTCGAAGGCGTTCCGCTGACCGAACCAGACCGCACGGCCGTCGTCGCGGACGAAGGTGTACCAGGTCCCGTCGCCGACCTTCTCGGGGTCCCGGCTGATCTGGAGCCGGCCACCCTCGACCTCAGTGACCGTGCAGCCCTGCGCTTCCGTGCACGGCACGTGGCCGAACCAGTCTGTCCGCAGTACGCCGCCGCCGGACCAGCTGTAGCCGTCCTCGTCGCCCAGCTCGTACGAGATCATGCCGTCCTCGCCGACGGCCTTCCGCAGGGTGAGCCCCTCGGGCAGATTGGCCTTGATCAACTTCTGCAACTCGGCCGTCGTCGGCAGCCGGCCTTCCTTGGTCTGCTCGACGCTGCGGGACGGGCTCGGGGTGCCGGCCGGGGCGACCGTGACGCCGCCGCCGGAACCGCTGCCAGGTAAGGCGAAGGCGACGACCGCGCCGGCCGCGGCGAGGGTCGCACCGACCGCACCGAGGGCGGTGAGCCGACGTTCGCGGAGCCGGCGCCGGCCGCGCCGGACGCCCTCCTCGACGAGCTGGTCCACCGGTGCTGGCCGGTCGGTCCGGTCGGCGGCTCGCAGCAGGGTCTGCAGGTCGCGGGTTTCCATGATCATTCTCCTCGGTCAGGTGAGCAGCGAGCTCGTCAGGGGGCTGGGGGCGGCGGTCTGGATCCGGCGCAGGGCTCGATGGCTGGTGGTGCGGACCCAGGACCGGGTCCGGCCGAGCATCCGGGCCACCTCCTCCACGCTGAGGTCGTCCAGATAGCGCGAGACGACGACGAACCGCTCCTGCGGACTCAGCACGGCCAGGATCTTGGCCAGGTCGAGCCGCAGGTCGAGATCGCGGCCCGGCTCCGGCCGCTCCGGTACGACATCGACCAGCGCCACCTCGGCCGGCCGGCGCCGCCGGTCCGAGACGAAGACGTGGAACAGCGTCCGCATCGCGTACCCGGTGGCGTTGCGGTCCAGGTCCACCCGGGCCCAGCTCACGTACAGCTTGGCCAGGGTCTCCTGCACCAGGTCCTCGGCGCGATGCCAGTCACCGGTCAGCAGCAGGGCCCGCCGGAACAGCGGCGCGGAGTTGTCCGTCGCCCAGTCGCTGAAGTCGCGTCTGCGTGCCATCGTTCTCCTCGCACCCGTTCCGCCCCGGCGGCCGGTCCGGCCACCGTCACCCTCTCTACGCGTACGGGTCTGGCGGCGTTACAACGTCGCTCAAGAATCGGGCCAGCCGTGACCGCGCCGGCCGTCGACCGCCTCCCGGAGCAGGTCGACGTGGCCGAGATGGATCAGGTTCTCCTCGAGCAGGTCGACCAGGATCCGGCGGCGGTTCCGCGACCAGGCCGGGTCCGGGTCGGCGACGATCACGTCCAGACCGCCGTCCGCGGCCGGCTCCACCCAGGCCGTACGGGACCTGGCCACCGCGCCGTACCAGAGCGCATAGAGCTGGTCCGGCTCGTCGGTGACCGCCGACTGCCAGCCCCAGTCGTCGTTGGTCACCCAGTCCCGCTCGTCCCACGGCGGCGGCAGCGGGCAGCCCTGGGCGGTCGCGGTGAAGCCGTCCTCGACGAACGCCAGGTGCTTGATCAAGCCGGCCAGGGTCATCGTCGACGGCGGGTGCCGGCGCCGGAGTTGTTCGGCGTCGAGGCCGCCGGTCTTCCAGGCGAACTCCTTGCGGGCCCGGTCCAGCGCGAACCCCAGCAGCTCCGCATCGGTCCCCCGCAGACATTCGGTGACCGGCAGCTCCTCGTACCCCATGGTGGTCAGCCTGGCACGCCCCGCCGACACGCGCGGCCACTAAGGTGAGCCCGGTGTTCGGATCGACCGGCTACGGCGAGCAGTTCCAGGACCTGGCCCAGGGGCAGCCGGTGATCGTCCCGGTCCAGAAGCGGAAGCTCCAGCTGTACACCCTGATCGCCCTCGGCCTCTTGGTCGTCGCCGGCTGGCTCGGGTCGCAGGGCGTGGCGACCTGGATCGAGTCCGGCCGACCTCAACACTCCGTGTTCATCGGCGCGGTCGCTGTGATCGGCGGCGTGGAGATGCTGATCCGGACGCTTCGGCTGCTGGTCCGGCCACGACGATTGGTCCTCTCCCGGGAGCGGTTCGCGGAACAGGAACTCCGCCACGGCAGCTGGAGCGAGGTCTTCGACGTGGCCTGGGAGGACGTCCAGTCCGTCACCGTGGAGGTCCGCGAGTTCCGCCTGATCCGCCTCCCGGGCACCGTCTGCTGCACCCTGACCGAGGCCGCCGCGCGGGCGATCCCGGACCCGCCGGGCCAGCCGATCCGGCTCTCCTTCGGCTACGGCACGCCGCGGCGCCTCGCCGACCTGCTCGATTCGGCCCGGTTCGGCCTGGTCGGCTGAGGAGCGGTGGCCATGGACAAGCCGTTGATCGTGCGGGGGTTCTGGGGTCCGCGGCCGGAGTCGGCGGAGCGGATCACCGACCGGCTTCTCGCGTTCCTCGCGTTACTGGACGAGGTCGGTGACGAACGTCTCGGGTGGACCTCGCACCGGCTCCCGGGCGCCTCGCTCGCCGAGCCGGAGAACGCCCGTCGGGTGATCGACGACGCCTTCCGCCGGAACACGGACGCTCCGCATCTCGGGATCACTCAGACGTTCGAGGCGTGCGGTCACGGCATCGAGCAGCTGTCGATCACGATGAGCGTCGGGGGATACTCCGACTCCCCGAAGGTCCGGAACGGCATCGTGGTGACGTGGCAGCGCGACGATGCAGCGGCGCCGGCCGGCTCGATCCTGTGCCACCTCGTCTCCGTCTGGGAACCGGATTGGGCCGCGGTGACGTCACGTTCGCTGCTGCGGGAGCTGGCCGACGTGCAGCCGGTGGGGACGCCGACGCCCAAGCTCGGCTACCTGAGCTATCTCTCCGCGGCGAGGGCCGTGGCACTGCCGGACGAGTTCGGGCCGCACCTGGCTCGGCTCGAGGACGGCGGGGTCATGATCAACTCGGGCGAGGGCGCCGGCTTCCTCCCGGTGGAGACGATCCGCGAACTCGCGGGAATGCTCAACGATCACCCTGCGGCTCGGCCGGTTCCGGACCGTCCGAGACGTACAGATCGATCGTGCTGAAGGCCCGCGCCTGACCGCCGGTCTTGCTGAAGCCGATCACCTCACCCGCCGGTACGGTCTCGCTGTGCCGACGGACCTGGCGAACGGTGAAGCCCGCCTCCTCGAGCCGCTCGACGGCCGCCGCGATGCTCAGCCCGGAGATGTCGGGCAGTTCGACCAGCGCCCCGGCCTCGAGGTCCCGCGGCGGCGCGACGAAGTCGGTCTCCGGCTTGCCGTCCAGGTAACGCTCCATGGTGGGCTTCCAGATCAGGCTGCCCGCGTCGCCGCCGCCGCTGCCCTCCAGGACGACGCCGGTGTCGGTCTCGTAGCCGAGCACGCCCTTGCTCCGGTACGGCTTCGAACCCTTCCGGAACGGGACCTTCCGGTTGTCGATCGCGATCATGGCCACACCGGCCGCCTCCGGCGTGTAACCCGCGAAGGAGACCGTGTAGTTGTCGTCGGTGGTGCCGGTCTTGCCGGCCTGCGGGCGGCCGCCGTCCAACCGCGCCGGCCGGCCGGTGCCGTCGCTCATCACGCCGGACAGCAGTTCGTTCATCGCGTCGGCGACCTCGGCCGGGATCACCCGGCGGCAGTTGCCGTCCGGCACCGCGAGGTCCTTGCCGCCGGCCGTGGTCACCTCGCGCAGCACGATCGGATCGCAGTGCACGCCCCGGGCCGCGAACGTCGCGTACGCCTCGGCGAGCTTCATCGGGGCCACCTCGGCGGTGCCGAGGGTGAACGACGGCATCGTGTCGTACGCGCTGATCGGCAGGTCCTTGGTACTGCTCTCCATGCCGAGCTTCTCGGTCAGCTCGACGATGTCGCACATGCCGACGTCCAGCGCCAGCTGCACGAAGTACGTGTTCGTGGACTGCTCGGCGGCCCGGCGCATGTCCATCACGCCCGCGGCCGCGGTCGAGTTCTTCACCGGGAACCTGCCGGTCGTGACCGGCCCGGAGCAGGAGTCGAAGCGGCTGCCGGTGAAGTCCATCCGGGACTTCGCGTCGTAGGTCTTGCTCAGCGGGATGCCCCGCTGCAGCGCCGCGGCCGCAGTGAACGCCTTGAACGTCGAGCCCGCCTGGAAGCCCTCGGCGCCGCCCATCGCCGGGGTCGCCGAGTAGTTGTAGTAGGTCTCGCCCTGCTTCGGGTCGTCGCCCATCACCGGCCGGCTCTGCGCCATCGCCAAGATCAAACCGGTGCCCGGCTGGATCATGTTCATCGTCGCGATCACCGAGTCCTTCGGCCCGACCACCTTCTCCAGCTGCCGCTGGGCCAGATCCTGGGTGTCCGGGTCGATCGCGGTCTTGATCGTCAGGCCGCCGCGGTTCAGGGTCTGCTCGCGTTCCTCGGGCGTCGCGCCCAGGCTGGGCAGTTGCAGCAGCGTCCGCCGTACGTAGTCGCAGACGAACGGGTAGTCGGAGTCGACGCAGCCGTTGCGGACCGGGCGCACGTCGCGCCGGTCGTAGCCGTGCCGCTTCGCCTTCTCGGCGGCGGCCGGCGTGATCATGGCCAGCTCGGCCATCCGGTTGATCACCACGTCCCGCCGCTGCAGCGCGGCGTCGGTGCTCTTGACCGGGTTGAGCTGGTTCGGGTCGCGGACCAGACCGGCCAGCATCGCCGCCTGCGGCAGGGTCAGCTTCGCTGCCGTGGTGGAGAAGTAGTAGCTGGCCGCGGCCTCGACGCCGTACGCGCCGTTGCCGAAGTAGGCGATGTTGAGATAGCGCTCCAGGATCTCGTCCTTGCTGAACTTCTGCTCCAGCGCGAGCGCGTACCGCAGTTCCTTGATCTTGCGCTGATAGCCCTCCGGGCCGTCCGACCTGATCACCTCGGCGATGCACTGTTGATCAAGGTCGCAGGCCTCCAGCAGCACCATCTTCACGTACTGCTGGCTGATCGAGGAGCCGCCCTGGGTGTCCCCGCCGGACGAGTTGCGCAGCAGCGCCCGCAGCGTGCCGGTCAGGTCCAGGGCGCCGTGCTCGTAGAACCGGTGGTCCTCGATCGCCAGCAGCGCGGTGATCATCTCCGGCGCGATGTCGTCCAGCTCGGTGTAGATCCGGTTCTGGTCGTAGAAGTACGTCAGTACGTCGCCGTTGCCGAGCAGCACGGTGGACCGCTCCGCCTGCGGCGGCGTCTCCAGTTCGGCCGGCAGGTCGTCCAACTGCCCGGCCGCGGCCTGCCCGGTCGCGCCGGACAACCCGGCCAGCGGCACGAACAGCCCGGCCACCAGCACGCCCGCGACCACGCTCACCACCGCGAACATCAGGAAGGACGAAACGATCTTGACGATGCGCATGGGGCTTACCGGCATGGGCCAGAGTGTAAAGGGGCTTTCTGTCAGGCCAAGTCGGCCAGACCGCGGAGGCCTCGCCGGACCGACCGCGCGGCCCGGTCCGGGGAGTCGCCATGGCCGGTGCACAAGCCGATCATGCCCTCGGTCACCGTACGCCGGACCTGTCGGGGCTTGAGCAGGCCGACCAGGGCCAGACTGACCGCGCCGTGCCAGAGGATCCAGAACTGGTACGCGACGCCGGTCACCGCCGGCTCGTCAAGATCATCGAGCCGCACCCCGACGCAGCGGCCGACCGCCCCGACCAGCCGGTCCAGGGCCTCGTCGGCCAGCACGTCGGTGATCTCGCTCAGCCGCGGATCGGCGAACATCGCCCGGTAGAGCTCCGGGTCGGTCAGCCCGGCGCGCACGTACACGGCACCGAAGGCGGCGACGTCCGCCACCGGGTCGGCGGACACGCCGACCTCGTCGAACCCGGCGACCAGCCGCCGGCAACCCTCGGCCAGCACCTCCTGCCAGACCCCGTCCATCCCGCCGAAGTGGGTGTAGACCGCCATCGTGGACACCCCGGCCTCGGCGGCCAGCCGGCGCGCCGTCACGGCCGCTTGGCCCTCGGTGGTGAGCACCGTCAGCGCCGCCGCCAGCATCCGGTCGCGGATCGGCGGCGCTTCCCTCATCACCGCCCGATCATCCCATCTCCGTGCGGGAACGCGTCGGCTTGTCGACAACCCGACGTCGAAACCCGCAATCTGCGTGGGTTGTCGACAAACCAAGCGGTTTGGTGCGGAGTGGCGGACCCAGCTCAAGCGGGCGGCACGGGGTCGTCGCGCAGAACCGAGTGGAGCAAGGAATCGCGCCAGGCCCCGTTGGTGAAGACGTGATCACGCAGTCGTCCCTCGGGCACCATGCCGACACGTTCGACGACGGCGATCGATGCCGCGTTCTCGGGGCCGATGGCAGCGGTGATCCGGTGCAGGTCGAGCACATCCCAGGCGTAGGCGATCATGGTCCGCAGGGCATCCGTCGCGTACCCGCGGCCCCAGTGATCAGCATGGATCGCGTAGCCGAGCTTGGCGGCCCGGACGCCGCCCAGGGCGAGCCTGATGAACCCGACCAGCGGCGGCCCGGCCAGCGGCTCGACCGCCAGGTAGAACTCCGTCCGAGGCTCGAGCTCGGCCCGGTCCAGGATCCCGGCGAGCATGCTCTCGGCCTGCTCGCGGGTCCTGCTGTCGAACGACAGGAACGTCGTCACGCGATCGTCGCCGACGATCGCCGCGACCGCGTCAAGATCATCCGCGGCGAACTCGCGCAGCCGCACGAGCCCACCGGCGAGGTCGAGGGGCCGGAGATGGGTCACCGGTCGAACCTAGACGACCTCGCGGACCTCAGCGAAGTGGCAGGCGGAGGCGTGTTCGCCGGCGCCGTCGGGGCGGAGCACCAGTTGCGGCTGCTCCACCACGCACCGGTCCTGGGCGCGCCAGCAGCGGGTGTGGAAGCGGCAGCCGGACGGCGGGTTGGCCGGGCTCGGCACGTCGCCGGTCAGTACGATCTGGTCCCGGCTGTTGCGCAGCGTGGGGTCCGGCACCGGCACCGCCGACAACAAGGCCTGCGTGTACGGGTGCGTGGGCCGGGAGTAGATCTGGTCCTCGTCGCCGAGCTCGGCCATGGTGCCGAGATACATCACACCGACCCGGTCCGAGATGTGCCGGACCACGGACAGGTCGTGGGCGATGAAGATGTAGGCCAGCCCGAGCTCGGCCTGCAGCCGCTCCAGCAGGTTCACCACCTGCGCCTGCACCGACACGTCCAGCGCCGACACCGGCTCGTCGCAGACCAGGATCTTCGGGTTCAGCGCGAGACCGCGGGCGATCCCGATCCGCTGCCGCTGGCCGCCGGAGAACTGGTGCGGGTAGCGGTTGATGTGCTCGGGGTTGAGACCGACCAGGTCGAGCAGCTCCTGCACCTTGGCCCGCCGCTGCGCCGCCGGCACCACATCGGGGTGGATGTGGAACGGCTCGGCCACGATGTCGCCGACCGTCTTGCGCGGGTTCAGCGACGTGTACGGGTCCTGGAAGATCATCTGGATGTCCCGGCGGGCCCGCCGCCAGGCCGCACCGGACAGCTTGGTCACGTCGACGTCGTCGTACAGCAGCCGGCCGGGGCTCGGCCTGCTGGTGCCGCCGACATGGCTCCGGTACGGCTCCTCCAGCCCGACCAGCAGCCGGGCCAGGGTCGACTTGCCGCAGCCGGACTCGCCGACGATGCCCAGGGTCTCGCCCTTGTGCAGCTCGAACGAGACGCCGTCGACGGCCTTCACGTAGCCGACCGTCCGGCGCAGCACGCCGGCCTTGATCGGGTAGTGCTTGTACAGCTCCTCGGCGCGCAGGATCACGTCGCTCAACGCAGTTCCCTCCCCTGCTGGGTGGTGTCGGCGGGCTGGTCGGCCGCCGGTTCGGCGACCTCCAGGTCCTCCGCGAAGTGGCAGGCGCTGAGCCGGCTCGGGACGCCCGGCCGCTGCCCGACGCCGACCAGCTCCCGGAGCGGCGGCGGCGGATCGGCACGGCAGATGTCCTGGGCGTACCGGCAGCGCGGGTTGAAGGCACAGCCGGGCGGGATGTGCATCAGGTTCGGCGGCAGCCCGCCGATCGCGGCCAGGTCCTGCCCCTTCTGGTCCAGCCGCGGGATGGACTCCAGCAGACCCTTCGTGTACGGGTGCCGCGGAGACGCGTACAGCTCGAACACCTCGGCCGACTCGACGATCTTGCCGGCATACATCACCGCGATCCGGTCGGCCACGTCGGCCACCACACCAAGATCATGAGTGATCAGGATCAGGCCCATCCTGCGTTCTTCCTGCAGCTCGGCGAGCAGCTGCATGATCTGGGCCTGAACCGTCACGTCCAGCGCGGTGGTCGGCTCGTCCGCGATCAGGATCGCCGGGTCGAGCGCGATCGACATCGCGATCATGATCCGCTGCCGCATGCCGCCGGAGAACTGGTGCGGGAACGCCTTCACCCGTTGCCGGGCGCCCGGGATCTGCACCCGCTCCATCAGCCGGATCGCCTGCTGCAGCGAGTCGGCCCGGTTCATCCCGCGGTGCTTGCGGAACATCTCGGCGATCTGCCAGCCGACCGGGAAGACCGGGTTCAGCGCGGACAGCGCGTCCTGGAACACCATCGCGATCTCGGCGCCGCGGACGGACCGGCGGACCTCCTCGTTCTGGGTCAGCAGATCGGTGCCGCAATAGCGCACCTGGCCGCCGGTGACGTAGCCGGGCGGCGAGTCCAGGATGCCCATGATCGCCTGCGCGGTCACCGACTTCCCGGACCCGGACTCGCCGAGGATCGCCAGCGTCTCGCCCTCACGAAGATCGAACGAGACTCCGTTGATCGCCTTGGCGACGCCCTCCTTGGTCCGGAACTCGACCTGGAGTTGATCAACTTCGAGCAGCAACCCGTCGGTCGGCACCCAGCTTCGCGCGGCCTCGACGTCGCGTGTCTCCACGAAGGAATCGGTCATCTGTCCCCCTCCTCAGCGCAGCTTCGGATCGAGGGCGTCCCGGACGGCGTCGCCGAGCATGATGAACGCCAGTACGGTGATCGACAGGAACAGGCTCGGGAACAGCAGCATGTGCGGCGCCGTCCGGATCAGGCCGATCCCGGACGCGTCGGAGATCGCCTGGCCCCAGGAGATCGCCGGCGGCTGCAGCCCGATGCCGAGGAACGACAGCGTGCCCTCGGTGGCGATGAAGACGCCGAGGTTGATCGTGGCGACGACGATCACCGGCGCCGCCGCGTTCGGCAGGATGTGCTGGAAGATCAACCGGGCCGGGCTGGCACCCAGCGCGCGGGCCGCCTGGACGTAGTCGTTCGGCTTCACCTGGAGCACGCTGGAGCGCATCACCCGGGCGGTCTGCGGCCAGGCGATCAACGTCATCACCAGGACCACCTTGCCGACGAGTTGGATGTACGGATCGCCGGCATGGTTGGGGAACTGGTAGAGGAACAGCAGGCCGCCCAAGATCAACGGGATGGCGAAGAAGATCTCGCCGATCCGGGACAGCACCGCGTCCACCCAGCCGCCCAGGTAGGCGCCGATCGTGCCGATACTGCCGCCGATGATCACGACCAGCAGGGTGGTCAGCAGACCGACGATCAGGGACGACCGGGCGCCGTGGATGGTCCGGGAGTAGACGTCGTACCCCTGCGAGTCCATCCCGAACCACGCCTTGTCGAACGACGGGGCCTCCCGGGCCCGGCGCAGGTCGGCGAAGTTCGGGTCGGTCTGGGTGAACAGTTGCGGCACGACCGCCATCAGCAGGATGATCACGATCAGGCCGGCCGAGATCCAGAAGATCGGATTGCCGCGCAGCTCGCGCCAGGCGTCGGACCACAGCGACCGGGCCTGCTGACCGCCACCGTCGGGACCGCCGCCGACCTGCTCCGCCTGGGGCGCTGTGATCAGCTGCGGCATCGTCGTCGAGTCAGCCATGACCGATCCTCGGGTCGAGCACCCCGTACAGGATGTCCACGATCAAGTTCATCAACAGGTAGACCAGCACCAGCACCACCACGGCACCGACCACCGAAACGCCGTCCTTCTGGTTGACGCTGCGGAAGATGAAGCCGCCGATGCCGTTGATGTTGAAGATCCGCTCGGTGACCACCGCGCCGCCCATCAGGGTGCCGATGTCGGTGCCGACGAACGTCACCACCGGGATCAGGGAGTTGCGCAGCGTGTGCACGCCGATCACCCGCCGGTTGGTCAGGCCCTTCGCCTTCCCGGTCCGGACGTAGTCGGCGCGGAGGTTCTCCACCAGCGAGGCCCGGGTCAGCCGGGACACGAAGGCCACCGACAAGGTGCCGAGCACGAAGCCGGGTAACAACAACTGGTAGAACGTGCCCTGGGTCGAGGTGACCGGGAAGATGCCGAGCCGGACGCCGAACACGAGCTGGGCCATCGTGCCGATCACGAACACCGGCACCGCGATGACGCAGAGGGTGCTGACCAAGACCAGGTTGTCCAGGAAACGGCCCTTGCGGATGCCGGCCAGGACGCCGGCGGTGATGCCGATCAGGACCTCGCAGCTGATCGCGATCGCGGTCAGCGTGATCGTCGTCGGATACCGGATCGCCAGTTCGTGCGCGACCTCGTTGCCGTAGAAGTTGGTGCCGAGATCACCCTGCAGCAGCTTGCCGATGTAGAGCACGTACTGCACCGGGAGCGGCTGATCGAGGTTGTACTCCTCGGTGAACTTGGCGACGTAGCCGCCGGGGCACGGCCGCTCGCCGCAGCGGCCGGCGATGGGATCGCCGAGGCCGAACACCGCAAGGTAGAGAACAAAGATCGTGCCCAAGAAGACCGGGATCATCTGCAGGACCCGGCGCACGATGAAGGTTGCCATCCGCGCATCCCCTTTTCAGGTTGACGTGACCTGAGCATGCCGAAACGGGTGGGCTTCGACAAGCTCAGGCCGCGTGGGCCACGGGAATCGGCCGAGGGGCGGTGGGTTCGCCACCGCCCCTCGGCCGTCCGTCACTGCTTGACTTCGATCTGGGCGTAGTCGATGACGCCGAAGGCGTTCGTCTCGACGTTGGTGACCCGGTCGGACCAGCCGATCACGGCCGCGTCGTACCAGGTCGGGAAGGCGGGCAGGTCCTCGACCAGCTTCGCCTCGGCGTCCTGGTAGAACTTGTTCGCCTCGTCGGTCGTCTTCGCCGCGTTGCCCTTCTGCAGGTCGGCCTGGAACTCCGGGTTGTCGTACCGGACATCGTTGGACGACGCGCCCTTGGCGTAGATCGGGGCGAGGAAGTTCTCGATGCTCGGGTAGTCCATCTGCCAGCCCTGCCGGAAGATGCCCTTGCGCTCCTTCTTGTTCAGCTGATCACGCAGGGTCTTGAAGTCCGGCGTGATCTCCACGGCGCAGTCGAGGCCGAGCGCGTTCTTCAGCGAGTTGCAGACCGCCTCGGCCATCGGCTTGTGGCCGCCGTCCTGGTTCACGCCGAAGGTCAGCGTGCCCTGGTAACCGCCGGCCTTGTCGTACAGCGCCTTGGCCTTGGCCGCGTCGAACGTGCACCACTCGCCACAGGCGCCGGCCTTGTAGCCGTTCACGACCGGCGAGACGAAGCTGTCGGCCGGGGTGCGGCTGCCGTTGTAGATCTGCTTGGTGATCAGGTCCCGGTCGATCCCCATCGAGATCGCCCGGCGCAGGTCGCGGTTCTTCAGCTGCTCGTCGGTCGGCGAGAACCCGATCGCCTGGATCACGCCCTGCTCCCGGACCAGCCAGCGATCCGGCAGGTCGGACTTGTACAGGTCGTCCACCATCATGTCCGGCGGGATGATGTCGGTCGCGTCCAGGTTGCCGCCCTGCACGTCACGGTAGGCGGCGCCCGGGTCGTTGTAGATCCGGAAGGTGATCTTGTCCGGCTTGCCCTTGAACTCACCCGAGTAGTCGCCGAACTTGCTGAACACGTACTGGGTGTCGTCGATCATCTCCGCCTGGTACGGGCCGGCGCCGATCGGCTTGGTCTTGAAGGCGTCCGGGTTCTCGAAGAACGCGTCCGGCTGCGGCGCGAAGGCCGAATAGCCGAGGCGGACGACGAGGTTGGACACCGGGTTCGCGGTCTTGATCGTGAACGTGTAGTCGTCGACGACCTTCAGCCCCGACAGCTTGTCGGTCTTCGGCTTCGGCGAGCACTCCTCGTTCGGGCAGGCGACGTCGGCGTAGCCCTCGATCGGCTCGAAGAAGTAGCTGCCCTGCTGGCCGTTCACCCCGGCGGCGGTGTAGTTCCAGGCATCGACGAAGTTGTGAGCCTTCACCTCGGTGCCGTCGTGGAACTTGTACCCCTGCTTGAGCTTGACCGTGAAGTTGAGGTTGTCGGTCGTGTCGATGCTCTCCGCGATGTCGTACTCCGGCGTCGCATCCTTGAGCGCGTAATGCATCAGTTTCGCGGTCAGTAGGTCGAGCATGTTGCCGCCACAGACCTCGGCCGTGTTGCCCGCGACCAGCGGATTCTGAGGCGTACAGCCGCGAACGGTGATCTCGCCTCCGGTGGTCACGGCTCCACTCTGGCCGGGGTCGGTGGGTGTTCCGCCGCCGCCACATGCCGACGCGATGAGCGCCAGGCTGCCGATCGCCGCGGCGATCGCTGCGCGAGCTCTTCCTCGCATGGAACGTCTCCTCCTCCAGATGGCGCCCGGATCGCGGGCGCGAAAGGACCGCGCCTCCTGACCGCGCGGCTTGACCATTTCTAGGCCATCGTCGTCTATCACCGCAAGGCGTGGTGCCGATCACGGTGGACGCGAAACAAGATTGTGACCACCGGGTCTGTTATCGATATCAGCCGAATCGGCGCCTGGCCGCCACCGCTCGCCGGAGCCGATCGGTGCCGTCGATCAGGGCTCGCCGGAGCGGGTCGGCGAGGCCGTTTCCGGCCAGCGTCTGCTCGGCCAGAGCCAGGGTCTCCTCGCTGACGGCCAGGTACGGATACGCCAGTTCGGCGGTCCGGCCGAGGGCCCAGCCGGTACGGAAACCGGCCGTCGCCCCGACCTCGGCGAAGTAGCGCCGCACGTAGTCGGCGGCCAGTTCGTCCTGGTCGGGCCGGAAGAATCCCTCCGCCGTGGCGTACACCTGGTAGGCCGAGGCGGTGGACGGGCGCATCAGCAGTTCCCAGGCCGACGCCTTGGCCGCGGCGTCCGGCAGGGCCGCCCTGGCCCGGGCCGCGTGCTGTTCGGCGAGCGCCGACCGGTCCGAGGCCAGCCGCTGCTCGATCAGCGCCGCGTCGCCGGTCAGCTCGCTCAGCCGGGACACCAGGGCCCAGTTCAGGTCCGGATCGAGCTCCAGCCCGGCCGGCAGCGTGGAGCCGGCGAGCCAGCCGCGCAGCAGCTCCGGGTCGGCCGCGGTCGGGATCGCCGCCCGGAACGCCAGCAATTGCCGGTCCGACCCGGCCGCGGCGCCAGCCATCGCGGCCAGCGTCACCCGGTGCAGCTCGGCCGTCCGGCCGGCCCGCTCCGCCCGCGGGCAGTACGGACCGGTCAGCTCGGTCCGGGCGAACCGGGCCATCGCCTCCCAGACGACGTCCTCGGTCTCCGCGGGCAGCGCCGCCAGGATCAGCCGCAGCGCCTCGGCCGGATCGAGCGCCGCGTCCCGGACCGCGTCCCGGGCGGCGTTGACCACGACCAGCCGGATCGCCGGGTCGGAGATCCGGCCGATCACCGCGGTCAAGCGAGGCCAGTCGCCGGCGTCGAACGCGATCTTGGCCCAGGTCTCGTCGGCCGCGTCGGGGACGATGAGGCCGTTCGACGGGCTCGGGCCCTTCGACGGGCTCAGGGAGCGATCCCAGTACGGCTCGCCGGCGAGCTGGATCCGGGTCCGATCGGCCACCGCCCCGGACTCGTCCAGCCGGGCCACCTCGATGGCGTGGGTCCGGTCGGCCGGATGGTCGACCGGCGCAATCCGACGGACCACGCCGTCGGCGACCGCGATGGTGTCCAGGCCGGAGGTGCGCAGCCAGTTCGCCGCCCAATCGTCCAGTTCGACGGCGCCGGCCCGGGTCCAGGCCGCGATCAGGTCGGCGAACTCGGCGTTCCCGTACGCGTGCCGGGCGAAGTAGTCCTTCAGGCCGCCCAGGAAGACGTCGTCGCCGAGGTAGGCGACCAGCTGCCGGAGCACCGCCGCGCCCTTGGCGTAGGAGATGCCGTCGAAGTCCTGCAGCGCCGACTGGGCGTCGGCCGAGCCGTTGCCGGCGACCGGGTGCGTCGACGGCGCCTGGTCCGCGATCCGGCCCCAGTCCTTCCGGATCCCGAACTCCATCCAGAGCGGGTAGCGGGTCGCCTCGGTGCAGCAGCGGTGCGCGACGTACTCGGCGAACGACTCGTTCAGCCACAGGTCGTCCCACCAGGTCATCGTGACCAGGTCACCGAACCACTGGTGCGCCATCTCGTGCGCGATCAGCCCGGCCCGGCCGGCCCGCTGGGCGGTGGTCGCGCGGGACCGGTAGATCAGCTGGTCGCGGATCGTGATGCAGCCCGGGTTCTCCATCGCGCCGGCGTTGAAGTCGGGCACGAACGCCTGGTGATACTCGCCGAACGGGTAGCGGACGCCGAACGTGCGGTGGTAGTAGTCGAACGCCTGGCTGGTCACCTCGATCAGGTCCTCGGCCTCTGCTTGCAGCTGCTCGCCCAGCGAGGCGCGGACGTGGAAGCCGAGCTCGATCCCGTCGTGCCGATGCCGTACGGAGGCGTACGGGCCGGCGACCAGGGTGACGAAGTAGGTGGACAGCGGACGCTCCTGGACGATCCGCCAGCGGCCGGGCTGCTCGGTCACCGCGGGACCGTTGCCGATCACGGTCCAGTCCTGCGGTGCGGTCACCTCGAGTTCGTACGGGGACTTCAGGTCGGGCTGGTCGAAGCAGGCGAACCAGCGCGGCGCGGCGTCCAGGAACGACATCGCGTAGAGATAGGTACGTCCGTCGGCCGGGTCGACGTGCCGGTGCAGGCCCTCGCCGTCGCTGGAGTACGCCATCTCGCCGGTGATCACCACCGTGTTGGCCTCGGCCAGGCCGGTCAGTTCGATCCGGCCGCTCCGCCAGCTCGCGTCCGGCAACTCAGCCCCGTTCAGAGTGGCCGAGATCAGCCGACGGCCCTTGAAATCAAGGAAGGTCCGGCCGCCCGGGGTGGCCCGGAAGTCGATCGTCGCGGTGGACGCGAAGACCTCACCGGCCGGCCCGTCGAGGGTGGCCGAGGTGAGATCGAGGTCGACCCGCATCGACGTCACGGTGATCATGGACGCCCGCTGCTCGGCCTCGGACCGGAGCAGGCTGACGGGTTCGGTTTCGCTGGAATCGGCGCGCACCATCGAAATCTACCGTGGGCGAAACCTACCCGTGGGACGAATCGTTTCCTCGCCCGAAGCGGGTTCAGTAGTGTTCGGCCCATGGCGGAAACCCGGCGCATGTCGCCCATGGCGCTGTCGATGCGCAAGCGCAGCCTGTTGGTCTGGGGCATCGTGCTCATCGTCGTCTGGGCGGCGATCACCATCCCGGTCACCCTCGTCTACAGCAACGACCTGCTGGAACGGGTCGCCATGGTGATCGCGCTGCAGATCTTCATCGGCCTGCTCGCCCTGCTCGGCGTGATCTTCCTGATCGTCGGCATCTCCGGCGAGATCAGGTCGAAGAGCTTCAACCGGCGGGACTGGGCGCTGGCCGACGCGCTGCACGAGTCGCTCGGCGAGTTGTGGCACGAGCCGTCGGACCTGGCGTACCGGATCGCCGAGGGCGACGCCACCATCAGCAACGCCCGGCTGGTCGAGATCGAGCGGCACTTCGACTCCCAGACCGAGGGCGCGATCAACGGCACGATGAGCCACCAGCTGCGGATGTTCGGCACCTCCTTCTCGACCTCGTACGGCAGCGCCAGGGCGACCGGCCCGCGCACCGCGTCGATGAGCTCGTCGTCGGCCGGTGTCTTCTCCGGCTCGATCCGTGGCCTCAGCCAGGTCAACCTCAACGTCAGCACGACCACCCGGAACAACCTGATGGGCGACGCCCTGTTCGCGGTCTTCGAGGCGGCCGGCCCGGCCGGCCAGCGCGACACGTACCGGGTGATCAGCATGTCCCAGCCCGGCGTGGTCGGCTGGCTCCGGGAACTGATCGCGTTCGCCGCGAACCAGGTCGGCGGCCCGCGGACCCACGCCGGCGGCACCGTGCTGAGCTGGTCGGACAACCTGACCAACCGCTTCGCCCCGGGCGACATCTCCTACGTGACCGACCGGCTGAAGGCGCTGCAGAGCCGCCCGGCCGAGGAACGCGAGACCGTCACCGTCTTCGGCAGCGCGTCCGGCCGCAACGCCGTGATCGCCACCGCGCTCTCGATCGGCGGCACCCAGCAGCTGAGCATGATGCCCGCCCGCTTCCCCGAGCTCTTCGGCCGGGCCCTGGCCATCGGCGTCGCCAACGGAGAGCAGCGCCTGGCCGGCCGCCCGGCCGTCCAGCAGAGCATCACCGACGGCGCCGCCTGACCCGACGCCGTCGCCACGCGGCGGATCGGTTAGCTTCTGCACGTGCCCGTCACCGTGCGACCCCTGACCTCCGCGGACGCCGAGGCGTCCCGCCGGCTCGGCTGGGAGGCGTTCGGCGCGCCCAGCACGCCGCCGGCCGAGCCGGCCTCGATCGCCGGCGACGGCAAGGCCTGGTACGGCGCGTTCGTCACCGATGCCGAAGGGAACGAGCGGCTCGGGGCGCGGATGTTGGACCGCTTCTTCGAGTCCTGGTTCGGCGGCCGGCGGGTGGCCACGGCCGGGATCGCCGGAGTGACGACGGCGGCCGAGGACCGCGGGCAGGGGCTGCTCTCGCCGCTGTTCGCCGAGCTGCTGGCCGGCGCCCGGAAGCGCGGCGCGGTGATCTCGACGCTGTTCCCGACGGCGCCGAAGATCTATCGCCGGTTCGGCTACGAGGTGGTCGGCGATCTGGTCGACGTCGAGGTGCCGGCGGCCGCACTGGCCGGCGTCGAGGCGCCGGCGAGCGGCACGGTCCGCCGGGCGACCGCCGCCGACCTGCCGGCGATCTTCGAGTGCTACACGGCCTGGGCTTCCGCGCAGCAGGGCCCGCTGACCCGCGACGGTGCCGCGTTCGCCGGCCAGGTGGACCAACTGCTGAGCGAGTTCACCGGCGTCACGGTCGCCGAAGACGATCATGGAAGGATCGTCGGGTACGCGCTCTGGGACCGCGGCCAGGGGTACGGACCGGGCTCCATGATCACCGTCGACGAGCTGATCGCGATCACCCCGGACGCCTACCGCGGCCTGCTCCGCACTCTCGGCTCGTTCTCCTCGGTGACGCCGATGATCAAGCTCAGCAGCTCCGGCTTCGACGCGGTGCGGGCGATCCTGCCGGCGCTGGACTGGCAGGTGGTCAAGCGCAGCCCGTACATGATCAATGTGATCGACGTCGCCGGCGCCCTGTCCCGCCGCGGCTACCACTTCGGCTACGAGGCCGTGCTCGACTTCGCGGTCGATGATCATTTCGTGGCCAGCAACAACGGCGCCTACCGGCTCCGGATCGCCGGCGGCCGCGGCCGCTGCGAACGGACCCGGCCCGATCCCGACGAGCGCGTGTTCACCGCCCGCGGGCTGGCGGCTCTGTTCACCGGAGCGCTGCCGCTGGCGGAGCTCCGGGCCACCGGACTGGTCCGCGGCGGCGACCCGGCGGCGGACTCGGCCTGGGACGGCGCGTTCAGCGGCCCGGCGCTGCAGATCCGCGACTACTTCTGATCCTCGGGCACTGTCAGAACCCGCCCGTAGGTTCGCCCCATGTCGACCCAGCCGAGCCCGCACGATGCGGTGTTCCGTCGCATCCTCGGCGACCCGGAGCATGCGGCATCGCAGTTGCGCGCCGTACTGCCGGCCGACCTCACCGCCCGGCTGGACCTGCGACAGCTGACCCGAGTCTCGGAGAACTTCGTCGACACCAACCTGCGCTGGCGCCACTCCGACCTGCTCTTCTCCGCCCCGCTCGACGGCACCGACGCCTTCATCTACGTGCTGGTCGAGCACCAGAGCCGGACCGATCCTCTGATGCCGTTCCGGATGCTGCGCTACATCGTCCGCATCTGGGATCGCTACCTGCACGAGCATCCCGACGCGACGCGGCTACCAGCCGTGCTGCCACTCGTCGTCCACCACAATCGCCGGCCCTGGACCGGCCCGACCGACCTCGCGGAGTTGCTCGACCTCGACCCGCCCACCAGTGCGGCGGCGGGCGACTATCTCCCCCGTTTCCGGTTCCTGCTCGACGACCTGACCCGGCTCGATCAGCAGGACCTCCGTGCCCGACCACTGACCCCGTCGGCCCGGATCACCCTCCTGCTGCTCAAGATCGCCGCCGGCAACACGGAGCTCGCCACGGATCTGCAGCCATGGGCCGACGACCTGCGTGCCATCCTTGAAGCGGGCGAGGGGATCGAAGACTTCATCGCGCTGCTGACGTACATTGAGACTGTGGGCGAAACGCCCGCCGAGGAATTGCACCAGCTCTTCACCGAGCTCGGATCCGCCGCAGAGGAGGCCTACGTGACCACGGCAGAGATGCTCCGCGCCGAAGGGGCGACCAAGGGCCGGGCCGACACGTTGCTCGAGTTGCTCGAACTGAAGTTCGGCCCGCTGCCGCCGGAGACGGTGCAGTCCGTGAACACCGCGTCCACCAGCCAGCTCCGGGCCTGGACGGCCCGGGTCCTCACGGCCACCAGCCTCGACGAGATCTGGCGCTGACCCGCCTGCCGAGGCTCACCGATCACAGCCGGTACGGGAGCCCGGCACGGCGTTGATCAACAACTTCCGCGGCTCGCCGTCGACCGTCCACTGGCCGAACCGGTTCCGCAGCGAGGCCTGGTAGACCCGGTCCGCCTCGGCGCCGCGCAGTTCGCCGCAGGCGGTGCCGCGGAACGACTTGGTCCCCTCGATCAGGAACCGGTCCGGGTCGGGTCCCGGCCACGGCTCGGCGGTGCCCCGATCATGGGTGTCCCCTCGCTGCTCGTACACGAAGATCAACTCCGGCCGGTACGGCTGCCAGGACGCGTCACCGGCCAGCGCCTCGGCGTTGTCGATCAAGGAACGCAGCAAGTCCCGGCGGCTGCGTTCCCAAGGGGACAGGCCGTCCTCCATCTCCGGCCCGAACGCGTACGCGCGGTGCCGCACCGGCTCGCCCGTCCCGTGCAGCAGGAAGTTCAGCGAGCCGAGGTCGGTGACCTGCGGCGACCCGAAGTCGAGTTCGCGGTCCAGGCCGGCGGCCCGGGCCCGCTCGGCGAGGCCGGCCACGAGTTCCGGATCGATCATGGTCTGCCGATAGCTCTTATGCCAGCCGTCCTTGACGTTCTGCGGCTCGGCCATGATCATCCGGCCGTCGCCGTACGCCAGCAGCCAGGGTGCCGCGGTCGCGTAGAGCTCGGGCGGTGCCAGCCCGCCCACGCCGTAAGTGACCTCCAGGACGAGCTGGTCCTGCGGCAGCGGGTCGGCGCGGGCCGGGTCGTCGGGGAGTTCGGTCGGGCCGAACACCGAGCACGCCCCGAGCAGCAGCGCGGCCAGCACGGCGGCCGCCGCCTTGATCATTCCCCTGGTCATCGCCGGAGATTACCCGCTGATCGTGCCGACGAGTTCCTCCAGGATGTCCTCCAGCGCGACCAGCCCGAGGGTCGCACCGTCGGGCCCGGCGACCCGAGCCAGGTGCACGCCGTGCCCCTGCAGGGTGCGCAGCGCCCGATGCAGCCGGGTGTCCGGCGCCACGGTGATCAGGCTGCGGAACCGGTGCTCCGGCACCTGCCGGTCCGGCTCGTCGGCGCCGAGCACGTCCTTGACGTGCAGATAGCCGACCACCTCGCCGTCGCGCAGCATCGGGTAGCGGGAGAAGCCGGTCTCGGCGCAGAGCCGTTCGATCTCGGCTGGGGTGGTCTCGGGCGAGACGGTGAGCAGGCCGTCCAACGGCAGCATCACCTGGCCCACCGTGTGCTGCTCGAACTCCAGCGCGCCCGACACGAGGCCGTACTCGTCGGCGTCGAGCAGGCCTTCCCGGCGCGACTCGTCGACCAGCCCGGTCACCTCCTCATGGGTGAAGGCCGAGCCCACCTCGTCCTTCGGCTCGACCCGGAACAGCCGGACCGCAGCATTGGCGATCGCGTTCAGGGTGACCACGAACGGCCGGAGCAGGAAGATCACCACGAGCATGAACGGGCCCAAGATCAACGCGGCCCGGTCCGGTCCGGCCAGCGCGATGTTCTTCGGCACCATCTCGGCCAGCACGACGTGGCACCAGACCACCAGTACGGTCGCCAGCACCAGGGCGATCGGGTGCACCAGGAACTCCGGAATCCCAACGGTGACGAAGATCGGCTCGATCGTGTGCGCGATCACCGGCTCGGACACGGCGCCCAGGCCGAGGGTGCACAGGGTGATGCCGAGCTGGGCACCGGCCATCGCCAGGCTGACCTGTTCCATCGCCCGGATCGCCATCCGGGCCGACCAGCGGCCGCGTTCGGCCAGCGGCTCGATCGCCGCCCGGCGGGCCGAGACGAGCGCGAACTCGGACGCGACGAACAGGGCGTTGCCCAACAGCAGGGCGATCGTGATCGCCAACCCGGCCCAGAGGCTCATCGCCGGTCCCCCTTCCCCGGCGTCGCCTCGTCCAGAACGGTCAGCCGGAGCCGGTCGATCCGGCGCCGGACCACCTGTTCCACCCGCAACTCGACCTCGACCGGTTCGGGGACGAACTCCTCCGATCGCTGCGCCCGTTCACCGCGCACCCGTACCGCGTCGCCGGGAGCGGCGATCCGGCCCAGCCGGCGCAGCACCAGGCCGGCGATGGTCTCGTAATCGGGATGCTCGGGCAGCACGATGCCGGTCCGCTCGGTCACCTCGTCCGGACGGAGCAGCCCGGACAGGGTCCAGCTGCCGCCGCGGGCCCGGACCGAGGTGGCCAGCCGATCGTGCTCGTCGGCGATCTCACCGACGATCTCCTCGACCAGATCCTCCAGCGTGACGATCCCGTCCGTGCCGCCGTACTCGTCGATGACCAGGGCGAACTGGTACGGAGCCGTACGCAGTTCGGCCAGCAGCGGATCCAGCTCGATCGTGTCGGGGACCCGCGCCACCGGCGTGACCAGCTCGCCGAGCCGGGCCTGTTCGCGGCGGTCCGGGGCGATCGCCAGGGCCTGCCGCAGATGGACCAGGCCGAGCACGTCGTCGGCGTCCCGGCCGTACACCGGAAAACGGGAATGGCCGGAGTCCCGGGTCGCCCGGATCAGGTCGGCCGCCGAGTCGCCGGCCTGCAGGAACCGGACCCGGACCCGGGCGACCCGGACGTCGGCGGCGGTCCGGTCACCGAACGCGATGCTCCGGTCCACCAGATCAGCGGTCGGCCGGTCCAGCGCGCCTTCGGACGCGGACCGGCGGATCAGGTAGCGCAACTCGTTCGGCGACCGGGCCGACCTGAGTTCCTCCTGCGGCTCGATCCTGTTGAACCGCAGGATCGCGTTGGCGGCGCCGTTGAGCCACCGGATCGGCCACCCCATCGCCTTGGTGAAGGCCCGCATCGGCAACTGGGTCAGGACGGCGACCCGCATCGGCAGCGCCAGCGCGAGGTTCTTCGGGATCAGCTCGCCGATCAGCATCGTGATCACCGTGCTGCCGAACAGGGCGATCGTCAGCGCGATCGCTGTGACGGCCGTCTGGTCCAGGACCCCAATCGTGCCGAGCGGCGGCCGCAGCAGCGTCGCGATCGCCGGTTCGGCGAGATAGCCGATCGCGAGATTGGTCAGCGTGATGCCCAGCTGGGCACCGCTGAGCTGGGTGGACAGCGTGCTGAGCGCCCGGCCGACACCGGCCGCACCGCGCTCTCCCGCCTGAGTGGCCCGGTCGACGGTGGCCCGGTCGACCGTGACGAAGGCGAACTCGGCGGCGACGAACACACCGCAGGCCACCATCAACAGCAGGGAGACGGCCAGCAGAATCCACTCGGTCATCGCGGCTGGCTCGCGGTACGCAGCTCGGTCAAGGTGCCGCGATTCTAGCCCTTGGCCTGGTATGGATTCGAGTGGCAGGCTGACCGCGTGACCTCGTACGGACGCGCACCGCACCGGCCTGAGCTGGCCGGCATCGTGCAGCGCCTCTGGTACGTGGAGGATCCGGGCAGCACCGGCTTGGAGGTGAAGCTGCCGACCAGCACCGCCCAGTTGTTGATCAACCTGTCCGGCGACCGGCTGAGTTGCGGCGGGGCGGACCGGAGGGAGACCGTGGGGCCGTACGCCCTGGCCTCGATCCAGACCGGCCCGCAGGTGCTGGACCGCACCGAGCAGCGCCGCCTGGTCGGGGTCGTGATCCGGCCCGAGGCGATCGGCGGCCTGGCCCGGCTGCCGGCCGACGCGATCGGGCCGCTGGCCGCGCTGGACGAACTCTGGGGCGGCTGGGCCGAACGGCTGCGCGAGGTGGCCGAACCGGCGGCCGGCGGAGCCGAGGCGCTGGACCGGGTCGAGGCCGAGTTGGTGCAGCTGGCCCGGCCGGGCGACGGTCCGGTTGCGGATCCCTTGGTGCGGCAGGTGATCGACCGGCTGCGCCGGAACGAGCGGATCGGCACGATCGGCGACCGGGTCGGGCTCAGCCAGTCCAGTTGGACCCGCCGGTTCCGGACCGCAGTCGGACTGTCACCGAAGCGCTACCAGCGGGTGCTCCGGCTGGAGCGGGTGATCGCGCTCGCCCGCGAGGGCGACGCCGGCCGCCGGGACTGGGCGGACCTCGCGATCACCGCCGGCTACTACGACCAGGCCCACCTGGTCGGCGACTTCACCGAGCTGACCGGCACCTCACCCACCCGCTGGTTCCGCGGTCGTCCCGAGGTCGCGTTCCACGGGCCACTGTCTGCCCGCTGACGAAATTCTCCAAGACCGGGCCGGCGGAACCGGCGATGCTGTTGATCATGAACTTCACCAACCTCACGCCCTATCTTCGTTACCCGGACGGCGATGCCGCGGTCGAGTGGCTGACCCGCGTACTCGGCTTCGGCCCGGCCCGGTGCGCCCGGGACGAGAACGGCGCCTGGTACGAGGGCGACCTCGCGGCCGGTGACAGCAAGATCGCGATCAGCGGTGGCGGCACCGCCGGGAATTCGTACCTGATCATCTCCGTGCCCGACGCGGACGCCCAGTACCGCAAGATCATCGAGGCGGGCGTCGAGGTCGACGAGCCGCAGGACAAGCCGTACGGCCCGCGGACCGTCAGCGTCACCGACCCCTGGGGCAACGTCTGGGACTTCTGGCAGGGCGAGGCCGAGTTCTGATCCTCGGCCGGGACGTGGGCCGTCAGTTTTTCACGTTACGTGAAAAACTGGCGCTTCCCGCGAGAAACTTCTCACGTAAAGCGCCAGGAAACCTGGTGAGGTGTGACGGGAGTTGCGTCCCTGGCCCGGCGCTGCCCTGGCCCGCGGGACCCGGGACGATTCAGCCGCGCCGCTCGTTGCCGCGGCGATAGTTGCCCGTCGCGCGGGCCAGCAGCTGTTGATCTTGGTCCGCGTCGAGGCCGAGCTTGCCGATCAAGGCCGCCGCCGCGTTGCCGGCCACCACGGACACCTGCCGGCCGCCGCGGCTGATCAACACCCGGCCGTCCTTGGTGATCCGGTAGTCGAACGGGTCGTCCTCGAGTCCCACCCCTCGCCCCTCTCGTTCGCCCTCGGCCCACCGGACCGCGATGAGCTCCCGCCTGGCCTTAGGTTAGCCTTAGCAACATGCATCACGCCCGCAGCCTCACCGCTCTGCTGCTCACCGTTCTCACCCTGCTGGCCGCATCGGCCTGCGCCTCGACCACGCCCGGCACCGGCAGCGTACCGGCGGCGAGCGAGGACGGCGCCTTCCCGGTGACCATGACGCACAGGTTCGGTACGACGACGATCGAGGCCCGGCCGCAGCGGGTGGTGACGGTCGGGTTCAACGACCAGGACTTCGCCCTCGCGGTCGGCGTCGAGCCGGTCGGGGTCCGGGAGTTCCTGGGCTACCCGGCGCCCGATCGTCCGTGGGCGCCGGAGGGCGTACGCGGCAAGCAGCTGCCCACCGTCGGCAGCCAGGACCTCGACCTGGAGGCGATCGCGAAGCTCGAGCCCGATCTGATCCTCGGCATCAACTCCTACATCGACGACGAGGCGTACGGCCTGCTCAGCGGCATCGCGCCGACCGTGGCCCAGACCGCCGACTACCCCGAGGGCGCAACCCCGTGGGACAAGCAGACCGAGCAGACCGGCCAGGCGCTCGGCCGGTCCGAGCAGGCGACCAAGATCATCGCGGAGACCCGGGCCGCCTTCGACGCCGCGATCGCCGAGCATCCAGAGTTCGAGGGCAAGCGGGCGGTGTTCCTGCTCGGCTCGAGCGCGGCCGGGTTCTACAACCTCGGTGCCGACGACTATCGCACCGGCTGGCTGACCGAGCTCGGCTTCGACGTCGACGCGAAGGGCGGCGAGATCAGCTACGAGAAGCTGGACACGCTGGACCGCGACGTGCTGCTCGGCGAGGGCATCGCCGAGGCCGACTTCAAGCGCGACCTGGTCCAGCAACTGACCGTCGTCAAGGAGGGCCGCTACGTCGGCCTGGGCGCGTTCGACGACGACTTCGCCGCCGCCCTCGGCTTCAATTCGCCGCTCAGCCTGCCGTTCCTGCTCGACATCGCGGTGCCCCGGCTGGCCGCGGCGACGGACGGCGACCCGGCGACCACGCCAGCGCCCTATCTCGGCTGAATCGCAACTTCCCACGGGATCGGCGCCTACGATTCCGCCATGATCATCGACGATCCTGTCGCCACGCGCGCCGACGCCGAGGGCGCGATCTCCCGGCTGGTCGCCGGCGGGTTCATCCTGGCGGCATTGGCGCCGCTGACGTCCGGCGAGACCGAGACCCTGGATCGGGATACCGGCCGGCTGCTGGCCCAGGCGGGCCTGGCGGTGCCGGACGGCGACGAGTACCGGCCGAGCCCCGGGCTGGCCGAACTGCTGGCCTCGCCCGACCAGGCGCGCTTCCTGAACCTGCTCGGGAATCTGCGCCAGATGGTGACGGCGGCGAGCGGCGTACCGGGGTGGAGCGCGAACGACGACCAGACGCTGCTGGCCCAGGGCCGGGCCTCGGTCGCGGGGACCAGACTGATGCTGACAACCGTCATCCCCGGGCTGCCCGGGCTGGACTCCGCGATCCGTGCCGAGGGCGCGGCCGTGCTGGACATCGGGGTCGGCGCGGGCGGCATCGCCGCGACGCTCGCCGGCGAGTTCCCGGGGTTGCGGGTGGTCGGCATCGACGTCCTGGACCGGGCGATCCGGCTGGCCACGGCGCAGGTCGAACAGGCCGGCGTCGCCGACCGGGTCGAGTTGCGCCTCCAGGATGTCGCCGAGCTCACCGACGACGCGGCCTACGAGATGATCTGGCTGCCCGGGATCTTCGTGCCGCAGCAGGCCGTGCTGGCCGCGATCCCCCGGCTGCACCGGGCCCTGCGCCCGGGCGGCTGGCTGCTGGTCGGCGCACTCCGGGACACCGACGATCCGCTCTGGTCGGCGATCAACCGGTGGCGTGTGGTCCGTGACGGCGGCTGTCCGCTGACCGCGACGGAGGTGATCATGGAATTGCGTCAGGCCGGCTTCACCGAGATCACCACCCCCGAGGTCCCCCGGGCCGCGCCGGCACTCATCGCCGCCCGCCGGCCCCTGCCTCAGGCAGCCGCGTAGCCGGAGACCTTCGTCGGCGTGACCCGGACGATCACCCGGACGAAGCCCGCCGGGTCGGGGTCCTTCGGCTTGCCGTCGTACTTCCAGGACAGCTTGTCGTCGAACGCGAAGCCGCCTTCCTCGGTGATCACCGCGGTGCCACGGATCTCGGCGTAGTTCTCCGGATCGGCCAGGTCGAAGATCGTGATGCTGACCCGCGGATCGCGGCGCAAGTTGCGGTCCTTCTGCCGGCCGGCGACCGTACAGAACAGCACGTCGTCGCCGTCCCGGTCGATCCACATCGGCGAGGACTGGGGTGCGCCGTCCGGATTCACCGTAGCCAGCACGGCGTAGTTGCGTCCGTCGACCAGGGCGCGGACCTTTTCGTTCAGGGTCACGGTCATCCGGCCAGGCTAAGGGCGCTAGGTTAATCGTGTGACACGCGATCCCCAGTCGATCATCACCGCGCTGCTGGACCTGCAGGCCTGGCAGGTCTTCGACATCGATCCGGACGGTCGGATCCTGGCCGGCAACGATGAGCCGGGCAGCCTCCAGCTGGTCGAGCTGGCGCCGGACGGCAGCCGGACCCGGCTGACCGACCTGCCGTCGCGGTGCTCCGGCCGCTATCTGCCCGGGTCGTCGCCGCGCCAGGTGGTGGTCCAGCACGACACCGACGGCGATGAGCGGATGCAGCTGTCGCTGCTGACGATCGAGCCGGGGCGGGCTCCGTACCCGCTGGCCGAGTTGACGCCGCTGGTCAGGGACCCGGACTACATGCACGTGCTGCAGGATGTCACCGACACCGCGGTGATCTACTCGACCAACCGCCGCAACGGGGTCGACATGGACGTGATCGTCCGCGACCTGGCCGACGGCTCCGAAACGATCTTGTACGACGGCGGCGGCTACGTCGCCACTGTCGTCGCGTCCCATGATCAACGCAGCGTCGCCGTCAGCACCCTGTCCCGGCAGCCGGCCAGCACCGCGGTGTTCCTGGCCGGTGCCGTGTCCGGCCCGGTCACCGATCCCGACGAGCACGCCAACCACGGGCATCTCGCCTGGGCGGCCGGCGACGACGCCCTGATCATGAGTTCCAACCATGATCGCGAGTTCAACGCCGTGGTCCGGGTGTCCCTGGACGGCACCGCCTGGCAGCACCTGGTCGCCGCCGATGATCATGACCTGCTGGTCGACGTGTCGCCGGACGGTACGGCGCTCGCGGTCGGGCACCTGGTCGACGGGGCGGTCACGATCAGCGTGCACGACGCCGACGGCACCCACCGGGCCGGCGTGACGACGCCGGAGGACGGCATCCCGACGATCGTCTGGGCGCCCGACTCCTCGGCGTTCGCGATGCAGGTCAGCTCGCCGACCGACCCCGGCTCGATCTTCCGGGTGGATGCCCGGACCGGCGCCACCACCTTGATCATCGACGGCCGGGACCAGCTGCCCGACGATCCGCCGCTGTCCACGCCGAGTGTGCACCGGGTGCCGACCCCGGACGGCGAACAGGTGCCCTGCTTCGTGCACCGGCCGCCCGCCGGCGCCGACCCGACGCTGGCCGGGGCATCGGTGCTGCACATCCACGGCGGCCCGGAGAGCCTGGCCATGCGCATGTTCAGCCCGGTGATCCAGGCGCTGGCCGCGGTCGGCCTGACCGTGCTGGTGCCGAACGTGCGCGGCTCCGACGGGTACGGCAAGCGCTGGGTGAGCCTGGACGATGTCGAGCTGCGACTGGACTCGGTGGCCGACCTGGCCGCCCTGCACGCCTGGCTGCCGGAACTCGGGCTGGACCAGGACCGCAGCGCGCTCTGGGGCGGCTCCTACGGCGGCTACATGGTGCTCGCCGGGGTGACCATGCAGCCCGGGCTCTGGGCGGCCGGCGTCGACATCGTCGGCATCTCGTCCTTGATCACGTTCCTGGAGAACACCTCGGACTACCGTCGGGCGTACCGGGAGCGCGAGTACGGCCGGTTGGACACCGACCGGGAGTTCCTGATCAAGGCCTCGCCGATCACGTACCTTGATCAACTCACCAACCCGCTGTTCATCATCCACGGCGCGAACGACCCGCGGGTGCCGCTGTCCGAGGCGGAGCAGATCGCGGCGGCGCTGGACGAACGAGGCATCCGCAACGAGCTCAAGGTGTACGCCGACGAGGGGCACGGACTGGCCAAGCGGGCCAACCGCGCCGACGCGTACCCGGCCGCGATCGCCTTCCTGTCCGAACTGCTGGCGCGCTGACGATCATGACAACCAAGGGGGCGCTGCCCTACCATGCGCTGATCTGGCTCGCCGTCGCGACGTTCTC
Source organism: Microlunatus parietis (assembly GCF_013407955.1). Lineage (GTDB taxonomy): Bacteria > Actinomycetota > Actinomycetes > Propionibacteriales > Propionibacteriaceae > Microlunatus > Microlunatus parietis. The sequence goes on from NZ_JACCBU010000001.1 coordinate 1,697,996, forward strand.
CACCGGCATCGACGGCTATGTGCTGGCCGGGCTGCTGCCGGCCATCGCCGACGAGCTGACCGTCACCGAGGCGCTGGCCGGCCAGCTGGTGTCGATCTTCGCGCTGACCTCGGCCCTGGCCGCCCCGGTGCTCGGCGCCGCCACCAGCGGCTGGGAACGGCGCCGCACCATCGGCCTGTCGCTGGCCGTCTTCGTGATCGGCAACCTGATCACCGCGATCGCGCCGAGCTACGGGGTCGCACTCGGCGGCCGGGTGGTGGCCGCCCTCGGGGCGAGCCTGATGAATGCGGCGATCTCCGGCTACGTGATCCATCTGGTCCCGGAACGGCACCGCGGCAAGGCGCTCTCGTTCGTCCTCGGCGGCTGGATGACGGCGACCGCGCTCGGCGTGCCGGTCGGGCTGCTGCTCGGCCAGTCCAGCTGGCGGTTCCCGTTGATCATGGTCTCGGTGGTCGGCGCGGTCGCCCTGGTCGGGATCCTGATCAAGCTCCCGCACCTCGACCTGCCGGCGGCAACGCTGGCCCAACGGCTGCGTCCGTTGCGCCAGGTCCGGCTGGTCTCCGGGCTGCTGGTCAGCACCGGGATCCTGTGCGCGAGCTACACCTGCTTCACGTACGCGGTGTTGATCTTGGGCCCGAGCCACCCGGCCGGCTGGATGATCATCCTGATCATGTTCGGCTACGGCCTGGCCAGCCTGGTCGGCAACACGTTCACCGGCCGGCTGGCGGACCGGTTCGGCGCGGTCCGGGTGCTCAGCATCATCCTCATCGGCCTGTTCCTGAACAGCGTGCTGGGCGCCGTCACGTTCGCCTTCGCACCGCTGGCGGTGGTCGCCGTGCTCGGCCTGGTCTGGTTCTTCCTGGCCGGCGTCGGCAACGGCGGGGCCGCGGTGCCGCAGCAGGCCCGGCTGGCGTCGATGGCCCCGGAATCGGCGGCGATCGTCATGGCGCTCAACGGCAGCGCGATCTCCCTCGGCTCCGCGCTCGGCGGCGGCCTGGGCGGTGTCGCCCTCACCGCCGGAGTGCAGCCGGGCGGGCTCCTGTTCGTCGCCGCAGCGGTGTTGGCTGCGACGTTGATCCTGCACGCGCTGGTCACGCTGGCTCAGGCGCGCCAGGTCTCCGTCGCGCCGGGGAACGCCGTCAGCCAGTAGTGCGGCAGCAGGTCCCGCAGCGGCAGCCAGCGCGGCACGGTCGGGTCGGCCGGTTCGGCGACGGCGGCCAGCACGTCCGGCCCGTGCCGGGTCAGCCGCTCCCGGCAGATCCCGCACGGGCTGAGCACGACGAACCCGCGGTCCGGATCACGATGCAGGCAGACCGACGCGACGATCCGCTGATCGAGCCGGTACGCCGCACAGTACGGCTCCAGCTCGTGACAGACCTCCGTACTCGGATTGACGAAATCCGGGCTGGTCCCGGTCAGGATCGTCCCGTCGCCGAGCAACACGGCCGCCGCACCCTGGTGATCACCATCCGGAAACCGCCGTTCGATCAGCTCGCGGCACGCCGTGACCGTTGCTTCCAGCGCGGCCGGGTCCGGTCCCTGATCAACCATCGGACTCTCCTATCGATCGGCGGGCCCACCACGGTAACCTCACCGGCCCGGGTCGCTGCTCGCCCGGGCGACCGGATCATCGGTCTTCGCTGTCGCAATATCTCCACCGTCGGACCGCTGGCGCCCGTTACATCGTTGAACCTGCCGAGTTGAGGAGCTTTGGCGACAGCCGCGGGACATCAGCAGGTGCCGTAAGGCATCCCACGCCCGGTGCCAAGGGCTTTAGCGCAGGTCTTGACCCGGACCTAGTAGTCGCATGAGACTAGTCTTGTGAGAGATGCCAATCCAGTTCGGTTGCTGATCCTCGGCCTGCTGGCCGACGGTCCCCTGCATGGTCACCAGATTCGCCGGACCGCAGAGGTGACTGGCATCGAGTCCTGGGGCGGAGTCAAGGTCGGTGCGTTGTACGGGATGCTGCACCGAATGGAGTCGGAAGGGCTGGTGGAGCCGGTTCGCACCGAACAGGACGGAGGCCGACCACAACGCACGGTGTATGCGATCACCGATGCGGGCCGAGCCGAACTCGCCGTCCACCTCGACCGCGCGCTGACCGGGCCGTTCGTTCGCTCGACCACCGTCGAAGCGGCGCTCAAGTGGCCGGGCGGTCTTGATCACGAGGCCCTGGCCAGCCGGCTCGCCGTGCGACGAGAAGCTCTGGCCGGGCAACTCGCCGAACTCGTTGCGTCCCGTGAGCTGCATCGGAGGGAAGATCATCTTTCGGCGGCAAGTCTGGCCGGGTTCCGGCGAACCGAACTCCACCTCGAAGCCGAATTGGCCTGGCACCGGGAACTGGCCGAGATGCTCCCCGACATCGCGGAAGGAGACCGCCGGGATCGACCGGAGTCGCGATCACGGGCAGATCGAGCCGTGACGAAGTTACGCCCTCGCCGCGACGGCGCGTCATGACCGACGCGATCGTGGCGCACAAGCTGGCCAAGAGGTATGGCGGAACGATCGCCGTCGACGATGTGTCCTTTTCGGTCGCCGAAGGCGAAACGGTTTGCCTGCTGGGCCCCAACGGCGCCGGCAAGTCGACCACGGTTCGCATTCTGGCGACGCTGACCCGACCGGACGGCGGCAACGCGTGGGTCGCCGGATCTTCCGTATCGACGGATGCTCGGGCGATCCGTGCACGGATCGGCTACGTCGCACAGCACGCCGGCACCGACGTCCATCTGACCGGCCGCGAGAACCTGAGAATTCAGGCGGCGGCCCACGGGCTGCGCCGAACGGCGGCGGCGCGACGGACGACCGAACTGCTGGAGTTGGTCGGGCTGGCCGCGGCCGCTGATCGACTTGTCGGCACCTACTCGGGCGGAATGGCACGGCGGCTGGAGATCGCCATGGGGATCGTGCACGAGCCGGAGGTGATCTTTCTCGACGAACCGACGACCGGACTCGACCCCGAGGCACGGACGAGTCTCTGGACCGAGTTGTCGGAGATCGTACGCACGCGTCGGATCAGCATGCTCCTCACTACGCACTACCTCGACGAAGCCGATCAACTAGCCGACCGGGTGGTGATCATCAACCGTGGCACGGTGATCATCGATGGGACGCCGACGGCGCTCAAGGCACAGTTGCCCGGCGGTGGCTCGGTGATCATCGAGTTGACCCGGGTGCCACCGAAGGATGTCGTCAGCCGTGTGGTGCGCCGTGCCGGCTGTCACGATCTTGACCTCCAAGGGTCGAACCTGCGGGTCAGGACCGATCATGGACACCACAGCCTTCCCGTTCTCCTGAACGGACTCCGAGAGGCAGGTTTCGACGCGGCGTCGGCGGCGGTTGCTCAACCCACGCTCGATGACGTGTATCTGCACCACACTGGCCAGAGCCTTGCGACGACAGGGCCATCGACGTGACCCTGTGGCAGGGCCAAACGGCACTCCTCAACCGAGGATTCCGGCTGATCGGACGTCAACCGGTCGCGATCGCGATGATGGTGGTTCAGCCGTTGGTTTGGCTGCTGGTGTACGGCCAGCTCTTCCATGCGCTCCCGAGGCTCGGTGGCTTCGGAACGAGCAACTACCTCGACTACCTTGCGCCGGGCATTGCGATCTTCGCCGCCTTCAATCACGGGGCTTGGGAGGGCGGCGGCGTCGTCAATGATCTTGAACGAGGAACGATCGACAGATTCCTGGCGACCCCGCTGCCACCGTTCGCTCTGCTATGGTCACGGAGCCTCCAGGCAGCGATCGTCGGTGGCACCCAAGCGGCATTCATCGTCATCGTCGCGGTCGCGTTCGGTGCTGAGCTTCGCGGCGGGCTGGCCGGGTTCCTGGTCATTTTGGCCGCCGCCACGCTCGTGTGTCTGGCCTTCGCGACGGCGAATCATGCCCTCGCCCTGGTCGTGCGGCGTTCTGAGACGATGACCATGATCGGATTGTTCACCACATTTCCGCTGATGTTCTCGTCCACGATGTTCACCGCCACCGCATTGATGCCCGTGTGGATGCAGCACGTCGCAACCTTCAATCCGGTGAACTGGGCTGTTGAAGCAGCCCGGTCAGCGATGCTCGGCACCAACTGGGTCACGGCCATCGGACACCTGGCGGCGCTCGCGGTGCTCCTCATCGTCACGACGACGTCGGCCCGGCTTGCACTCGCCCGATATCAGAGAAGCCTTTAGACGATGCTCGAGGGCCCGATCAATCGCCGCTACGCCTCCGTCACGGCCGGCGCACGGCGGCACGAGCTGATCTTGCGATTGATCAACTCAGGATCTCGTTGCAGGTCGGCGATGTGGGCCTGGGCGCGGTCTCGGTGTGCCTCCAGCACAAGGGCGCGGTCGACATCGGTCGACGGCCCACCTCGCACCAGCTCGGCGTACCGGTGCATCTCGACTACCGGGATCCTGGTCGCCCGGAGCCTGATCAGCAGTACCAGCCGCTTCAGATCCCGGCGGTCGAACTGCCGCCGGCCGGCCGAGTCTCGCGGCACCTGGTCGAGCAGCCCTTCGCGTTCGTACCAGCGCAGGGTGTCGATCGACAGCCCGGTCGGCGCCGAGACCTGCCCGATCGCCAGCGGCCCGTCGGTGCCCGGATCGAGGTCAGGCACGCCGCTGGTCTCGTCGTCCATCCCGAGAGCTTGCCTCCTGGAGTGCGCTCCAGGTCAAGCGAACGGTCGGGGGATCGGCCTAGGGAACGAGGGGTTCGGTGTCCACAGCCCGAAGGAGACGCCGGTCGGCTCCCGGAACGTCGCGAACCAGCGGTCATCGCCGCCGAGTTCGGTCCTGGTCCGTTCGATCGCTCCGCCCAGGGCGGTGACCTGGTCGAGTTTGGACTCGAGATCGGCGACCTGGACGTACACCCGCGTCCCCACCGCGGGCCGCCGGTCGGCCGCCGCTCGCTGCAGACCTCCGATTCCCGAGCCGTTGGCCATGATCAGCCAGTAGTCGGCGCCGAGCTCCGAATCGGCGAACACTTCGCCGAACGACCAGCCGAACAGCGCGGACAGGAACGACTGCGCGCGCTCGGGGTCGGGCGATTCGATCTCCCACCAGACGATCTCGTCCATGCGCCCAGCCTAGGGAGTTTCGCGAGTCCGATCGCGTACAGCAGCTGCACCGACGAGGACCATGATCATCCGGGCGGCAGCATCAGCGTGGCACCCAACGCTGCGGCGAGGCGGCTCATGGTCCGGCGACTGAGCTCGTCGCCGGCATGCTCGGGCAGCCAGGCGCCGGCCACATGGGCGCCGGCGATGTGGGCGGTGGCGCTGGCGGCAGCCAGGCATTCCTCGATCAGGGAAAGGGAAGGTCCTGGCCCGGATGGGAACCGTGCGCCAGGGACCTGGGCTTCGTCGATCACGTCGATGTCGAGGTGGAGATAGACGGGTACGGGCCCGAGCCGGCCGAGGGCGGACACGATCGCGTCGGGATCGGCGGTTATCCGACGGACCTGGCTGCTCCTGAGGGCGTCGCGTTCGGCGGGGTCGAGATCGCGGGCATCGGCGAGCACAACGGCGGCCTCGGGTACGGCCCGCAGCCCGAGCGTGTCATCGAAAAGGTCTGGCGCGCGACCGGTCAGCATCGCGAGTGCCATCCCGCCGACGTACCCGCTGGTCGAGGTGGCGGGCGTGTTGAAGTCACCGTGCGCGTCGAGCCACAGCACGGCCAGGTCTTGATGGCGGCGCTGCAGGCCGGCCACGGTCGCCCGGGCCGTGGGACAGTCGCCCGAGAGCACCAGCGGCCTGGCGACCCGTGCAACCGCGTCGAAAACGGCCCGGTGCAGCAGGCTCATCCGGGCGGGGACGGAGCCGGAAGGAAGCTGCGGACGGACGACCTCGGTTGCCGTGGCGGGGATCGGGAAACCCGAGAGGTGCTCGTCGAGGTGCCAGGGCGTGACGATCAGATCCCAGGCGCCGTGATCAACCATGACGTGGCTCCTTCAAATTCGCGCGAGAAAGCTGCGCCCCAGATGTCGGATCGTCCGCGAACCCTTCGTGGAGGGATTGACGCGGCTACCCGCCGCTGAGAAGAACGCTACCGACACGAGGAGCAGCCATGACCCAATACATCATCTACTTCAACCAGCAGTGGGTCGGCCACCACAGCGACGACTGGTTCGCCAACCGCGGCCCGCTCGCCGCTGCTGTCGTGGACGAGATGAAGAACGCCGGCGTGTACGTGTTCGCCGGCGGGCTGCACGACATCGACACCGCCTTCCACGCCGACGCGACCAGCGGCACGGTCAAGATCACCGACGGACCGTACGCTCCCGCTGAGGCGTACCTCGGCGGGCTGACGGTTGTGGACGTCCCCGACCTCGAGGAAGCGAAACGGTGGGCCGGCAAGCTCGCCGAGGCATGCGGCTGGCCCCAGGAGGTCCGCCGGGTCGAGTGAGCCCACTCTCGGCACGAAGGCGGCGGCCGCAGTCAACGTTGGAGCGTGTTCGACGACGTCCCCGTTCCAGATCAACGTCAGCTGTTGGCGCCCAGGTCCGGCCTTCATGCAAGTAGGCACGTCGTTAGCTTCATCTGTTCTCCTTAGATGCAACTACCGCGTGCGATACGCCGAACAATACTCAGGAGCGGGCGGCGTTCAGACCTACCGCGCAATGTCCCAACTGGAACGCGCAGGATTCATCCAGGAGATCACTGGGCGCAAGCGCGACAGGATCTGGGCCGCGTCCGACCTGTTGGCCGAACTGGAGGACCTGGACCGCCGGATACAAGAGTCCATGAGGGACTGAGAGTCCTATAGACAGCACCTCACGCAGCTAAACATTGAAGCGGAACTCGACGACGTCCCCGTCGGCCATCACGTAGTCCTTGCCTTCGATGCGGACCTTGCCCTTCGAGCGGGCGGTGATCATGGAGCCCGCCTCGACGAGGTCGTCGTAGGAGATCACCTCGGCCTTGATGAAGCCCTTCTCGAAGTCGGTGTGGATCACGCCGGCGGCCTGCGGGGCCAGGGCTCCCTTGGGGATGGTCCAGGCTCGGGCTTCCTTGGGGCCGGCGGTGAGGTAGGTCTGCAGGCCGAGGGTGTCGAAGCCGACGCGGGCGAGGTTGTCCAGGCCGGGCTCGTCGATGCCCATCTCGGCCAGGAACTCGGCGGCCTCGTCCGGCTCCATCTCGACCAGTTCGGATTCGATCTTGGCGTCCAGGAAGATCGCCTCGGCCGGGGCGACGACCTCGCGGAGCCGCTTCTTCAGGTCTTCGTCGGCGAGCTCGTCGGTGTCGCAGTTGAATACGTACAGGAACGGCTTGGCGGTGAGCAGGAACAGTTCGCGGAGCGGCTCGCGGTCGATCCCGGAGGCGTAGACCGTCTTCCCGGAGTCGAGCACCTCCTGGGCCTGCTTGATCGCGGCGACGGAGGCCTGCTTGTCCTTGTTGATCCGAGCTTCCTTCTCCAGCCGGGGCAGCGCGCGCTCGACCGTGGCGAGATCGGCCAAGATCAACTCGGTGGTGATCGTCTCGATGTCGGAGGCCGGATTGACCTCGCCGTCGACATGGGTCACGTCGACGTCGCGGAAGGTACGGGTGACCTGGCAGATCGCATCCGCCTCGCGAATGTGGGCCAGGAACGCGTTGCCCATTCCCTCGCCCTTGCTGGCGCCGCGGACGATGCCGGCGATGTCGACGAAGCTCACCGTGGCCGGCACCACTCGCTCGGACTGGAACAACTTGGCCAGCTCGGCCAGACGCGGGTCCGGGACGCCGACGACGCCGACGTTGGGCTCGATGGTGGCGAACGGGTAGTTCGCGGCCAGGACGTTGTTGCGGGTGAGCGCGTTGAACAGGGTCGACTTGCCCGCGTTCGGGAGCCCGACGATGCCGATGGTGAGTGCCACGGGCGCACGATACCCGGATCTGGACAAGGGCTCCCGATCGCGCCACGGCCACCCTTAGACTCGTCTTCGTATATCGGTAATAATTTCGACTATTCGAAGGGTTACGCGATGAGCGAGCCGTCGCCGCAGACCCGTTTCCGGGCCGCCGGACTGCGTGATCGGATTCCGCCCGGCGGGATCAGGTCGGCCCTGGTCGGCGGCAACACCGTCGGCGGCTGGATTCGCGAGGCCGCGCCGCGCACCGACGGGTACCGGCACGTCGACACCCCGGCCATGATCAACAGGCTGCGCGACCTCGGCGCGAACCACTACTGCTTCGGCATCTGGGACTCGCCGACCGACTTCGATGATCTTCGGTTCGAGTTCGCGCCCGCCGCCCAGGAGGCCGGCCTGCAACTGCTGCCGTACGTCGTGCCGCCGTCGGAGACGTTCAGCTGGGGCAAGGCGTCGCGGCCGTACCGGATGGACTACATCGCTTGGGCGGAAGCGTTCGCGCGGCTGGCGCTGGACTTCCCGGTGATCACCGCCTGGGCGATCGACGACTTCGACTGGGCCGAGAACCCCTCGGTCTTCACGCCCGACTATCTGGCCCGGATCCGTACCGCACAACTCGCGATCAACCCAGAACTCGGCTTCTTCACCTGCGCCTACCGGCCGGCCGCGACCTCCGACGCATTCATGATCAAGTACGGACCGTACCTCGACGGGATCATCTTTCCGTTCCTCGACGGCGGCAATTTCAACACGATCCGGACCGACCAGGTCGGCGCTGACCTCGCGGCGGTGACCGAAACCGCCGGCCGATACGACGTGGAGGTGATCTTGCTCGGCTACGCCGGTCGCTGGCTGGCCGGGCTGCTGCCGCCGACCGCCGAGTACGCGGCCGGTTGCCTCGGTCCCGCGGTCGCCGCCGCCTCGTCCGGCCAGTTGCTCGGCGTCGTCGCGTACGGGCTCCAGCTGGACGGGGCACCGACCATCGCCAACGAGCGGCGTTCGATGTACGGGGACGGTCGCGGAGTCCTGGTCTCCGGTCAGGTCCCGCTCACCGCAGGCCAGTACGCCCAGCTGTCCACCCCGATCACGGTCCAGCCGGACAGCCCGCGGCACGAGCTCAGCTTCTGGCACTCCCGAGCGTTCGGCGCCGAGCATCCGCCGCGGCGGGGCGACTTCGAGATCGGCGTCTTCCTGGACGACGAACAGGTGTGGACCGGCGACGTCCACGACGCGACCTGGCAGCAGCTCTGGGTCCAGGGCCACGTGCTGCAGGGCCCGGTCGACGTGTCGACCGCCCTGCGCGGGAAGACCGAGGCGACGTTGCGGTTCCGGCTCACCGCGCTGCGAGACCTGGACGCTTCGAGCATCGATGTCGGGCTGGACACCATCGAGACGATCGGCTTCACCGTGCCCGATCCCGGCTTCGAGGATCCCGCAGCCTGGCGGATCGACGGCACCGGCGGCCCGATCGTCGCCGCGGTCGACCTCTTCGAGCCCGACCGCCCAGAACGCATCTTTGCCACCGTCCGCGACCTCTACCGAGCCGGTTGATCAACTTCCTCGCGTGCATCCGCGACCGTTCCGCGCAACCGCGACCGCTGCAACAGTCGCGGACAGGTGCAACGGTCGCGGATGTTGGATGCGCGCTTGCGCTCGGCGCAAGATGTCAGACTGTCGCCCATGAAGTACGTGCTGCTGATCTGCGACGACGAGACGGCATCGCCCAGCAACGAGGAGCTGGACGCCGACCCGGTGCACCAGGCCTGGGTGGCGGACCTGGAGCGCCGCGGCGCCGAGATCTTCGGGGCCAGACTGCGTCCGGTGGTCGACGCGACGACGGTCCGGGTCCGGGACGGCGAGACGCTGGTCTCGGACGGGCCGTTCGCCGAGACCAAGGACTTCGTCGGCGGCTTCGTGGTGCTCGATTGCGCCGACCTCGACGAGGCGATCGCGATCGCCAAGGGGCATCCGTACGCCCACTGGGGCAGCATCGAGATCCGACCGGTCTGGGAATGACCGAGGCGGAGGTCCAGGCGGCGGTCGCCGCGGCGTACCGGGACGAGTGGGGCCAGATCGTCGCGACCCTGATCGGCCTGACCCGGGACTGGGATCTGGCCGAAGACTGCGCGCAGGAGGCGTTCGCGGCGGCGTTGACGACCTGGCCGCGGGACGGGATTCCGAAGCGGCCGGGCGCCTGGCTGACCACGGCGGCCCGCAACCGGGCCATGGACCGGCTGCGCCGGGACACGGTCGGCCGGTCCAAGCTTCGGCAACTGGCGGTGCTGTCCCGCGACCCGACCGAGCCGGCCGAGATCCCCGACGAGCGACTGCGATTGATCTTCACCTGCTGCCACCCGGCGCTGCCGTTCGAGGCCCGGGTCGCCCTCACGCTGCGGACCCTGACCGGGCTCAGCACCGCGGAGATCGCGAAGGCGTTCCTGACCGCCGAGCCGACGATGGCGCAGCGGCTGGTCCGGGCCAAGCGCAAGATCACCGAGGCCGGCATCCCCTACCGGGTGCCGCCGGCAGACCTGCTCCCGGAGCGGCTGACGGCCGTGCTCGCCGTCCTGTACTTGATCTTCAATCAGGGGTACGACGACGAGGACGGCAGCCGCGCCCTGACCGCGGAGGCCATCCACCTGGCCCGGGTGCTGGCCGGACTGATGCCCACCGAGCCCGAGCCGCTCGGCCTACTGGCCTTGCTGTTGCTGCACGAATCACGCCGGGCCACCCGGACCGACGACGGGGTGTTGATCACGCTGGAGCAGCAGGACCGGAGCCGGTGGGACCGGACCTTGATCGACGAGGGCGTCGCGGTCCTGGACCGCGCGCTGCCGTTGCGCCGCCGCGGGCCGTACCAGCTGCAGGCCGCGATCGCCGCCTGCCACGCCACGGCGCCCGATCCGCAGAGCACGGACTGGCCGCAGATCGCGGCGCTCTACCGCGAGCTGGCCCGGCTGGCGCCGTCGCCGGTGGTCGAGCTCAATCGGGCGGTCGCGGTCGCGATGTCCGACGGGATCCCGACCGGGCTGGCCCTGGTCGACGAGCTCGTGGAGTCCGGCAAGCTCAGCGGCTACCACCTGCTGCCGGCGACCCGGGCCGACCTGCTCCGCCGCGCGGGCCGGACGGAGGAGGCCGAGGCGGCGTACCAGGAGGCCCTGCGGCTGGCCCCGACCGACGCGGATCGTCGCTATCTGGCCGGCCGCCTCGACGACCTCTGAGAAATTCTCGTCCGGTGCTGTCGATCCCGGGCACCGGTTGTACGTCGGTCGGCTGTCAACACCGAACGAGGAGGACTCCATTGATCACGAACCTGCCGCCGATCGCCGACCGGGCCGCCTACCAGGCCGAGGTGGACCGGCTGCGGATCCGGGAGAAGGCGCACACCCACGAGGGTGACGCGATCGCGGCCGCCCGGCGCCGGTTGCCGATGGTCGAGGTCGACCCCGGCATCACGCTGACCGGGCCGGCCGGGCCGGTGACCCTGCTGGACGCCTTCGAGGGGCGCTGCCAGCTGATCGCGTACTACTTCATGTGGCACCCGGGCCACCCGGCGTCCGGCCAGTGCGAGGGCTGCACGTTCTACACCACCCAGGTGGGCGAACTGAGCTACCTGCAGTCCCGCGACGCCACGTTCGCGGTGTTCGCCCAGGGACCGTACGAGGAGAGCGCCCGCTACCACGAGTTCATGGGCTGGCAGATGCCGTGGTACAGCGTGCAGGCCCCCGCCGTCGACCAGCTGCTGGCCGACCGGCAGGCCGGGATGATGTACCTGATCTGCTACGTCCGCGACCGCGATCGGGTGTACGAGACGTACTGGACCACCATTCGCGGGGTCGAGGCGATGGACAACAGCTACGCCCTGCTGGATCTCACCGTGTTCGGCCGGCAGGAGCCGTGGGAGGACTCCCCCGAAGGCTGGCCGCGCGGCTGGTGGGCCGAGGGCGGCGGCAGCAACCTCCGCAGCAACGGCCGCCCGATCGCGCACTGGTCCCGCCTCGAAGCCGGGCGGTCCGACGACCTCTCCGGCTGACTCTCTCCGACTGACCGCTCAGGACGGTACGGGAGCGGTGCGGGCGGCGGCGACCCGCTCGCGCCGCCGGCCGACCAGCAGGTGATCGAGGCTGTACCGTCCCGCTCCGGCCACGGCCAGGCCGAGGCTCAGCACGGCGAGCAGGCCGACGAACTCGTACCCGCCGTTGGCCGCGTAGAAGCCGTTCGAGCCGTGGACCAGCACGGCCGCGCCGATCATGGTCGCCGTGTTCGCGAGCGCGACCAGCGGCGTCAGCAGGCCGAGGATGATCGCCGCGCCGCCGAAGATCTCCAGCGCCGTCACGCCGGGCCCGGCCAGTTCGGCGAACGGGACACCCATCTGGCGGAAGCCTGCCGTGGTGCCCTCGATCCCGTTCTGGGCGTACTTCTGCCAGCCGTGCGCGATCATCACGACCCCGAGTCCGATCCGGGCGATGAGCAGGCCGAGGTCTGTGCGAGCGGTCCGCTGTGTCATACGTTTCCTCCAGGTAATTGAAGCTGCAATCACCTGGCCCAACTCACGACCCGCCGGCCCTGTTCCCCGGGCCCGGGATTCACAGGGTCCGCACAGGTCAGCCGGCGAGGAAGGCCTGCATCGCCAACGTCAGCCCGCGCAGGTCGTCCACGCCGGCCAGTTCCCGCGCCGAGTGCATGGACAGGATCGGCGCGCCGACGTCCACGGTGGTGATCCCGATCCGGGTCGCCGTCAGCGGGCCGATGGTCGACCCGCAGGGCACGTCGTTGTTGGAGACGAACTCCTGGCCGGACACGCCGGCGACCCGGCAGGCGGTCCGCCAGACGGCGGCGCCGCGGGCGTCGGTCGCGTAGCGCTGGTTGGCGTTGATCTTGAGCAGCGGCCCGCGGCCGAGCAGCGGACGGTTCACCGGGTCGTGCCGGCCGGGATAGTTCGGATGGACGGCGTGGCCGGTGTCGGCGGAGAGGCAGTACGAGTCGGCCAGCGCCCGGTGCCGCTCGTCGGTGCCGGCGCCGAGCGCCGCGGAGATCCGCTCCACGGCGTCGGCCAGCAGCGGCCCGGCCGCGCCCGACCGCGAGCCACTGCCGATCTCCTCATGATCGAAGGCGGCCAGCATGGTGATCGTGTCGCCCGGCTCGGAGTTGATCAAGGAGGTGATCGAGGCGTGCACGCTGCTCAGGTTGTCCAGCCGGCTCGCGGCCAGGAACTGATCATGGACACCGAAGATCGCCGGCGCCGCGGTGTCGTAGGCCAGCACGTCGTAGCCGGCCAGGTCGGCGGTCGCGACCCCGGCCAGCTCGGCCAGATGATCAAGGATCGACCGGCGGTCGCCGCCGACCAGCCAGACCGGCGCCGTGTGCTGCTGCCGGCCGAGCCGGACCCCCTCCTCGTTGACCGACCGGTCCAGATGGATGGCCAACTGCGGGATCCGCATGATCGGCCCGGTCCGGACCAGCCGCTCGGTGCCGTCGGCCAGCACCAGCCGCCCGGCCAGGCCGAGTTCGCGGTCGAGCCAGGAGTTCAGCAGCGGGCCGCCGTACACCTCCACGCCGACCTGACCCCAGCCGTCGTTGGCGAAGTCGGGGTTCGGCTTCAACTTGAACGTCGTGGAGTCGGTGTGCGACCCGATGATCCGGTACGGGCTCGTCGGCCCGGCCGCCGCCGGCACCCGCCAGGCCAGCAACGCGCCGTCCCGGACCAGGAAGCGCCCACCGGGATCGTTGCGCCACGGCTCGGCCTCCAGCTGCCGGGTGAACCCGGCCGCCTCCAGCCGCCGCGCCCCCTCCTCGGCCGCATGGAACGAGGACGGGGACGCCGCGATGAAGTCGGCCAGGTCCCGGGCATGATCAACAGCATCGAGCATGCCCGCCAATCTAATCGGCGTCCCTGCCGCGCCACGGCCGGGCCCGATCCGGCCCGGGCCCGGCCGGTGCGGCCATGATCATGCTCCCTGCGGGACCGGAGTCTCGGCCGCGGCCGTACGGACTCCGTCGAGCAGGCCGTCGAGGGCATCCCGGTCGTACAGCCGGCCGCGGCTGATCACGGCCCGGATCGCTTGCGTGTTGGCGATATCGGCCAACGGGTCGGCGTTCAGCAGGACCAGGTCGGCGACCTTGCCCTCATCGACGCTGCCCTGCCGATGGTCCCGGCCGAGGTAGCGGGCCGGCTCGATCGTCGCGGTCTGCAGCGCCCGGGCCGGGGTCAGGCCGGCCGCGACGAACAGGCCGAGTTCGTCGTGCAGCGAGAAGCCGGGGAAGACGTAGCCGGTCATCGTGTCAGTGCCGGCGAGCAGCCGTACCCCGGCCGCTTCGAGGGACGCCACGACCTCGAGCCGCCACTGGAACAGTACCCGGTGCTGGAAGCCCTCCTCCGGCGTCCGGTGCCCGGAGTAGAAGCCGTCCACGATGTATTCGTAGAAGCTCTTCATCTCGCCCGGCAGGTAGTCGAGCCGCCGGTCCCGCGGGTCGACCGAGTCCGGCCGCTCCAGCACCCGGTGCAGCACGACGGTCGGGCAGACCGCGGCTCCGGCGGCGGCCAGCCGGTCGAACAGCCTGGCCGCCCGATGCGCGCTGTGGGTGTTGGCGGCGTCCCACTCGATCCGGCCGACCTGCTGGAACCAGGAGCCGTATTTCGGGCTCCAGTCCGGCTCCACCCGGGCCATCGCCGCCTGCAGCGCCTCGAAGCTGCGCGAGGTCTCCGGCCCGAACCGGTGCAGGTGCTCGAAGCTGCGCTGGCCGAGGTCGATCGCAGCCTCCAGCGACACCGCGTCCGGCAGGTGGCCGGCGAACGGGATGTCCAGCCGGGCCGCCTCGTCGGCGATCGCCCGCAGCGCGTCCGGCGACAGCCGCGAGTAGACCTTGACGAAGTCGGCACCCTCCCCCTTGACCCGGCGCACGGCGGCCCGGGCCTCGTCCTCGGTGCCGACCGCGAGGTACTCCTGCTCGACCGGCGCGTCCTCCCAGAGCGACGGCCGGCCGTCGACGATCGGGCTGGCGATCACCCAGCGCGGACCGACCAGCTCACCGGAGTCGGACCGCCGGCGCCACTCGTGCAGATAGGGCGTGCCCCACATCTGGCGCACAGTGGTGACGCCGTTGGCGATCAGCAGCGGCGGGTCGATCCGCTCGTCGCCACTGTCATGCAGGTGCATGTCGGCCAGGCCGGGGATCAGGTGCCGGCCGGTGCCGTCGACGACCCGAAACCCTTCCGGTACGGGGATCCGGTCGGCCGGGCCGACCCGGTCGATCCGATCACCGGTGATCAGCACCGTATGGTCGGGCAGCGACCGGCCGTTGATCACGTCGACCACCGTGACGTGGGTGATCGCCAGGCGCTGGGCAGAGTTGATCATGGACGTGACTCCGTTCGGTTGGTGATCTTGGGCGCGGGTTCGCGCCACAGCGGGAAGAGCTCCGGGCCGTCCGGCAATTGGATCGGCGGTCCGTACGGCCGGAAGCCGTGCCGGGCATAGAGGGCAGCGTTGCGCGGCGCGGAGGCCTCGAGGTAGGCGGGCAGTCCGGCCGCGTCGCACTCGGCCAGCCCCTCCGCCAGCAGAGCGCCCCCGTAGCCGCGGCCGCGGTCCTTCGGGCCGACGCCGATCACCCTCAGATAGCGGTGATCAGCATCGCCGGGATAGCGGTCGTCGAGCAACCGGCCGAGCTCGGCCAGCCGCCCGAGGTGCGGGATCAGCACCGGATCCGGCTGATCCGGCGCCGGCACCTCGTGCTCGGCGGGGCTGCACCAGACCGCGACGGCGCGCAGCCGGTCCCCGTCCTCGATCGTGCGGAGCCGCCCGTTGCGGAGGAAGGCCGCCAGCACGAGATTCAGGGCCGTCGGCCGGGTCTGCCGGTCCGGGAAGGCCCAACTCAGCACCGGATCGTCGAGGAAGGCCGCGGACAGCACCCGTACGGCCGAATCGTGGAGCTCGCTCGTTGCCATGACACGAACTATACATATGTCTAATACATGTGTATAAAACGTTTGTCTAAACGATCGCTAAACTGCGACCATGGGCCACAAGGAACAGCTGCTGGAGGGCGCGAAGCGCTGCCTCGCCGAGAAGGGGTACGCCCGGACCACGGCCCGTGACATCGTCGCCGCCTCCGGCACCAACCTCGCCTCGATCGGCTACCACTACGGCTCGAAGGAGGCCCTGCTCAACGCGGCCATGGTGGCCGTGGTCGCCGACTTCACCGACCAGGTGCTGAGCAGCCACCCGCGGCCCGCGGACGCGACGCCGGTGGAGGCGTTCCAGACGTTGTTCGCCGGCCTGCTGGCCTCCTTCCCGGAGGCTCGCGAGGCACTTAACAGCAGCATCGAGGCCTACAACGGCGCGGCCCACTCCCCCGAACTCCGGGCCCAATTGGCCGAGGCGCACGAGCTGGCCCGGCGCGGACTCGCCGCCGAGATCCTCGGCGTGCCCGAGGACCAGCTCGAGGAACGGCACGTCCGCACCCTCGGCTCGCTCATGATGGCGCTCTACCCGGGCGTGATGGTGCAGTTCCTGGTCGACCCGGACCGGGCGCCGTCCGCCGAGGAGCTGGTCGAGGGCCTCCGCACCCTCTGCCGCAACGCTCCCTGACCAGGGTCCGTAGGTCGGAATTTCAGGCCGTCGACACCGGCACCGTGCCGGACGGCGGCACGGTGGCCGCGCTGTTCACCTGAACCCGCTCAGTACTCCCGCATCGCCATCGCCGCCAGCGCGTTCGCCGGCCCGGGGCGTCGGGCTGCGATCCAGGAACGGAGGCGATGCGGGAGTCGCGGGTAGAACCGCAGCGCCAGCGCCATGGCACGAACGCCGAGCGGGGTGAGCGGCACCGACTGAGCGACCATGGCCGGAGCGATCCGGCTGCTGCGGCGGACGAACTCGCCGATCTCCGCCCGGTACGCGGCGAAGGCTTGATCATGATCATCCGTGCGGCCCAGCTCGCCGGCGAGCACGTAGCCGCCGATCATGGCCAGCGAGGTACCGCCGCCGACCGCCGGGCCGGGGGCATAGCCGGCATCGCCGACCAGCGCGACCCGGCCCTTGGCCCACTGGTCCAAGGTCACCTGGGTGATCGAGTCGACGTAGAGATCGTCGGCGGACTCGAGATGATCAAGAAGCGTCGGCACCTGCCAGCCCGCGGTCGCGAACCGTTCCCGCAGCAGCGCCCGCTGGGCCTCGGCACCGGCTCGGATCCCGGGCGGCTCCTGCTCGGAGCGCTCCAGGAGCAGCACCCGGGCCTCACCGGTCTGGTGCACCGGGTAGGTCGCGATCAGCCGGCCCGGAGTGAGATGGAGCAGGGTACGGCCTTGGATGCGGAGCACGTCCGGCATCGAATAGACACCGAGCCAGGCGCCGGTATAGCGGGTCAGCGCCGACTCCTCACCGAACGCCAGCCTGCGGACGCCTGAATGCAAACCGTCGGCGCCGATCACCAGGTCGAACCGGCGCGGCCGCCCGTGCTCGAACTCCACCTCGACGCCGTCGGGTTGATCATCAAGTCTCGTGATCATGTCACCGAAGACGAACTCGGCCTCGTTCTCGGCCGTGCGGTAGAGGAGCTGCGTCAGCACCCCGCGCAGGATCTCCACATGGCGGCCGGAGATCGTACTCGCCACGTCGTCGACCGGGATGTCGAGCAGCGATCCGTCCGGCTTGACCAGGCTGATCAACTCGTTCCGAGTGCTCTCCGCCTCGATCTCCGGCAGCAGCCCCATCCGCTCGACCACGTCGACCGCCGGCCCGAACAGGTCGACCGCGTGACCCCCGAGCCGGGCCCGCACCGACGACGTCCGCTCGACCACGGTGACCGCGAATCCCTTCCGGGCAAGCCAGTACGCCATCGTGGCACCCGCGATGCCAGCGCCGGAGATCAGAACCGATCGCATCGAAACCTCCCAGGAACTTACCTACCGTTAAGTCAAATCTACCTCATTCCGGGAACCGTAGGATGGCGACGTGGCCAAGGACACCAAGGCGCGGATCCAGACCGCAGCGCTCGAGCTGATCGCGCGGCAGGGGGTGCAGCGCACCAGCCTGCGCCAGATCGCCGACCAGCTCGGCATCACCAAGCCGGCCCTCTACTACCACTTCGCCTCTCGGGACGACCTGGTTCGCAGCCTGTTGCAGCCGCTGCTGGACGAGTGCGAGACCATGATCATCGAACTGGAACGGTCGGGCGGCGACGATCCGCGACGGGTCTTGGAGGAGTGCTTCGACCTGCTCTATCGACACCGGAACGTGATCAACTCGCTGGTCCGGGACCCGACCACGCTGTCCGAACTCGACCTCGGCAACCGCTTGATCAACTGGCGGCTTCGCGTGATCGCCATGGTCGCCGGACCGAGGCCCAGCCTGGCGGCCCGGGTGCGGGCCGTCGTCGCGGTCGGCGGCCTGGCCGACTGCACCGTCCTGTTCGACGACCATCCGGTCGAGAAGGTCCGGCCGGCGGCTCTGGAGGCCGCCCTCGCCACGCTGGACCGGCCCGAGCCCGTCCGCCGGCCCGCTCGACGCCGGGCCCCGACGAGTCCCCGATCGTCGAGCCGATCACGTTGATCGGGCGCGGCCCGGCGGTGCCTCCGACGGATTGTCGGTCCCGCCGGGCAGGATCGAAGGCATGGACGTAACGGCGGTCGTCGCGATGCTCTCCGGCCTGGTCATCGGGCTGGCCATCGGCGTCGGCGTTGCGGTGGTCGTGCTGCGGTCGCGGTGGGAGGCCACCGAGACGCGGTACGAGAGCCAGGGTCGGACCGAGCTGGCCCAGGCCCAGACGCTGGCCGCCGAGGCGCGCAGCGAGTCGTCCCAGTCCCGGGCCGAGCTGGCCCAGGCCCGCACCGACGTCGCCGAGGCGCGGGCACTCGCCGCCGCCGCCCAGGCCGAGGCCGCCGAGGTGGGCGCCCAGGTGGCGAAGGCGACGGCCGAACGGGACGCCGCGATCCGCCGGGCCGAGGAGCTGGCCGCCGACCGGGAGTCGATGCTGAACCAGTTCAAGGTACTGTCCGGCGAGACGATCGAGAAGCAGAGCAAGTTCGCCGAGGCCTCGGCCGACGCCCGGCTGAAGGCGACCGAGCAGCTGATGGCGCCGGTCCGGGACAGCCTGGAGCGGTTCAACGCGCGTTTGACCGAGGTGGAGAAGGAGCGGGTCAAGCTGTCCGCGGATCTGCGCAACCAGGTCCAGTCGGTGCAGTTGACCGGCGAGCAGTTGCGCCGCGAGACGCACGCCCTGGCCACCGCGCTGCGCAAGCCGCACGTCCGCGGCGCCTGGGGCGAGCTGCAGCTGAAGCGGGTCGCCGAACTGGCCGGGATGATCGAGCACTGCGACTTCACCACCCAGCACACGACGACCAGCAACGACCGCGCGGTCCGGCCCGACATGCGGGTCGACCTGGCCGAGGGCAAGTGCGTCTTCGTCGACGCCAAGGTGCCGCTGAGCGCCTTCCTGGACGCCCACGAGACCGAGGATCCGGAGCGGCGCAGCCACGCGCTGGAGCGGTTCGCCCAGCACGTCCGGACCCACATCGACCAGCTCAGCAGCAAGCGGTACTGGCAGTCCGACGCCGGGACGCCGGAGTTCGTGATCCTCTTCCTGGCCAGCGAGGCGCTGGCCGCGGAGGCGTTCCGGCTGGCCCCGGACCTGCACGAGTACGCTGCCCGCCGCGACGTCGTGCTGGCCACCCCGACCACGCTGATCGCGATGCTCCGGGCGGTGGCGTACGGGTGGAAGCAGGCGAAGCTGGCCGAGAACGCGGCCGAGGTGCTGCAACTCGGCCGGGATCTGCACGAGCGGCTCGGCACCATGGGCAACCGGCTGGACAAGCTCGGCCGGGCGCTGCGCACGTCGGTGACCGCCTACAACGACACGATCGCCACCGTCGAGGGCCGGGTGCTGGTCAAGGCCCGCCAGTTCACCGACCTCAAGGTGACCGACCAGGAGCTGACCGCGCTGACCTCCGTCGACGATCCGGTCCGGCAGATCCAGGCGCCCGAGCTGGTGGAGGATGCCGCCCAGGTCGAGCCGATGATCGGCCGCGGCCGGAAGCGGCGGTCGCGCCGCGATGACGTACCGGAGGCCGAGGAGTTGGTCCGCCCCGAGCCGGACCTGTTCGAGATGTTGCAGCCGGAGATCGAGCGGACCGACCGGGGTCGCGACACCGGCTCGTAGATCAGTCGAGGTCGTACGGGATGATGCGGAACGCGGATGCGCCCCACAAGGGCTCCAAGGCCCGGAAATGGCGCTGATCCAAAGTCATCATCTGGGTCGTCCGGAATCGGTCGGCCAGCACGACATTCGAAGCATCCGCGATGCCGATGTAGTCCTTGCCGGTCCCGAACCGCTGGACAACAGCCAGAGCGTCCGCGTGATCTTCAGCGGTCCATTCCGCCAGTTCATAGGCGCCGGTCACGATGTCCCGCCCAAACCGTTGCGCCGCCTCCCCGCCCAGTCGCGAGGCGAGCAGATAGTCGGCTTCAGCCACAATGAAAGGCGACAGGATCGGGACGAACTCACCCGAGGTGATGACGTCCGCCAGCACGACATGCTCGGCGTAGTCCTGATCGAAGATCGCCAGAATCGCACTCGTATCGACGATCGCAGCGTTCATCGACCGAAGCCACCAGCGAGTGCTTCGTCGATCTCCTCTGCACTCAGCGGGCTGCCACTCCGGAATCCGCCGACTGTCGGCGTCGGACGCGGCGCGTTACGGTCCAGCAACTTCTCGATCTCTTGGGCGAGCGTCAAGCCGTCCGCGGCAGCAAGCCGGTGGAGCCGGTCGCGGGTCCCCTTGGGCACCTTGATGGTGGTCATGGTCATACCGGCAAGTATACCGGCCCTCAATGAGCAGGTACGGAGACGCAGACCATCGTGGTGTCTTCGAGCGCCTCGACCAGGCCGGGTGCCTGCTCGGGAACATGGACGAAGTCGCCGGCCCGGACGGTGACGGCGTCCGCGGCGTCACCCACGCGCAGCGCGCCGCTGAGCACCACCCAGAGTTCCGTGTACGGGGCGGGCAGGTCCGCCTTCGCGCCGGCACGGAAGAAGGCCGTGTACGCGCTCAGCGGACCACCTTCGTCCTTGCCGATCGCCGGCGCGATGAGGATGTCCTCGCTGAACCGGACGGCGTTCTCGTCGATGTCCGTACTGAAACTCCGGGCGGGTGACCGCGAATCAACCATGACCCAAGCGTGTGACCTCAACCCTCCTTGAGGTCAAGGTCAGTCGTTGATCGCGCCCTTGCGGAGGTCCTTGCGCAGCTCGGGCGGCAGGGCGAAGACGAGCGACTCCTCGGTCAGCCGTTCCTCCTCGGCGGCCGGGAATCCCTTCTCCTGAAGGAAATCCAGCACGCCGGTGACCAGATCCTCCGGCACCGAGGCGCCGCTGGTCACGCCGACCACGGAGACGCCGTCCAGCCAGGCCGGGTCGATCTCGGTCGCGTTGTCCACCCGGTAGGATGCGGCGGCGCCGTTCTCCAGGGCGACCTCGACGAGGCGGACCGAGTTCGACGAGTTGGCCGAGCCGACGACGATCACCAGGTCGGCCTGGCGGGCGATCTGCTTCACGGCCAGCTGCCGGTTCTGGGTGGCGTAGCAGATGTCGTCGCTGGGCGGGTCGATCAGCAGCGGCAGCTTCTTGCGCAGCTTGCCGACGATCTCCATGGTCTCGTCGACGCTGAGCGTGGTCTGGCTCAGCCAGGCGACCTTGGTCGGGTCCGGGACGTCGAGGGCGTCGACGTCCTCGGGCGACTGGACCAGGGTGATGTGATCCGGCGCCTCGCCGGTGGTGCCCTCGACCTCCTCGTGGCCAGCGTGGCCGATCAGCAGCACCTGCAGATCGTCCCGGGCGAACCGGCGGGCCTCGTGATGCACCTTGGTGACCAGCGGGCAGGTCGCGTCGATCGCCTTCAGCCCGCGGTCCTTCGCCTCGGTCTGGACCGCCGGTGACACCCCGTGCGCGGAGAACACGACCGTGGCGCCGGTCGGCACCTCGTCCAGTTCCTCGACGAAGATCGCGCCGCGCTGCTCCAGCGTCTCCACCACGTGCTTGTTGTGCACGATCTGTTTCCGGACGTAGATCGGCGATCCGTAGAGGTCCAGCGCCTTCTCCACGGTGATCACCGCCCGGTCGACGCCGGCGCAGTAGCCGCGCGGGGCGGCCAGCAGCACCTTCTTCTCGAGCGTACGGGGCGTAGACGTCATGGGCCCGAGTCTATGGGCCGCCCCAGAACGTCCGTCCGGGCCGTTACGCTCGCGTCCATGCCGATGCAATCCTCGCCCGAGCAGCCGTTGCCGCTGTCCCGGGTGACCAGCGCGGTCCGCGGCTGGATCGACCGGCTCGGCGCGGTCTGGGTCGAGGCCCAACTGATCGAGATCAACCGGCGCTCGGGCAGCCGGACGATCTTCCTCACCCTGCGGGACCGGCTGGCGAACGTCTCGGTCAGCGTCACCGCGTCGCCGACCACGATCGACTCGGCCGGGCCGTTGTCGGAAGGCGCGGCGATCGTGGCCCGGATCAAGCCGTCCTACTACGAGACGGCCGGCCGGCTCAGCTACTACTGCGACGCGATCACGCCGATCGGCGAGGGCAAGCTGCTGGCCCAGCTGGAGCAGCGGAAACGGATGCTGCAGGCGGAGGGCCTGTTCGCCCGCGAGCGGAAGTTGCCGCTGCCGTTCCTGCCCCGGCAGGTCGGCCTGGTCACCGGCGCCGGCAGCGCTGCCGAACGGGACGTGATCGAGAACGCCCGGGTCCGCTGGCCGGCCGTCATGATCAAGACCGAGCACGCCCTGATGCAGGGACCACAGTCGGTCGAGCAGGTGATCGACGCGCTGCGCCGGCTGGACGCCGACCCGGCGGTGGAAGTGATCATCATCGCCCGCGGCGGCGGCTCGCTGGAGGACCTGCTGCCGTTCTCGGACGAGGCGTTGATCAGAGCCGTGTTCGCCTGCACAACCCCGGTGGTCAGCGCGATCGGGCACGAGACGGACAACCCGATCCTCGATCTGGTCGCTGATCACCGGGCGTCGACGCCGACCGGCGCGGCGAAGCGGGTGGTGCCCGACGTCACCGAGGAGCATGATCGACTTCGGCAGGCCCAGACCAGGCTCAGGCAGTCGGTGGTCGCGCTGATCCGGCGGCACCGCGAGTTCCTTGATCAACTTCGGTCCCGGCCGGTGCTGGCCGACCCCACGGCGAGCTTCGCGGTCCGCCGGGAACAGCTACAATCGCTGACCGACCGCGGGAACCGTGCGATCGTCACCTCGGTCCGGCACGAGAAGGCGGCGGTCGAACATCTGCTGGCCAGGGTCCGGGCACTGTCCCCCAAAGCGACGTTGGAACGCGGGTATTCGATCTTGGTCGACGGCACCGGTCACGCCGTCACGTCGGTGGCGGAGATCGACGTCGACGACGACCTGCTGGCCTATGTCGCGGACGGGCAGCTGACCGTGGCCGTACGAGACGTTGAGCAGGGAGGGATCGGCGGATGACCGAACCGGAACTCAGTTACGAGAAGGCCCGCGAGGAGCTGATCGCGGTGGTGCAGCGGCTCGAATCCGGCGGGGCGCCGCTGGAGGAGTCGCTGCAGCTGTGGGAGCGCGGCGAGCAGCTGGCCAAGATCTGCCAGCAGTGGCTGGACGGCGCCGAGGCCAGGGTGGCTGCGGCGAAGTCCAAGACCGGTCCGGGGGCCGACGGCTCGGACGAACGCTCCTGACCGATGTTCAGCATCGGAGCGTTCGCGTCGATGGGCCGGGTGTCGGTCCGGATGCTGCGGCATTACGACAAGGTCGGTCTGCTCCGGCCGGCCCGGGTGGACGAGTTCTCCGGCTATCGCTACTACGAGGCTGATCAGCTGCGCCGGCTCAACCGGCTGCTCGCCTGCAAGGACCTCGGCTTCACCCTCGACGAGGTGAAGTCGATCTTGGACGAGGACGACGCCGACCTGGCCGGGCTGCTCCGGCGCCGCGAGGCCGAGCTGGTGCAGCAGATCACCGCGGACCAAGATCGACTGACCCGGGTCCGGGCCCGGCTCGCCTTGATCAGAGCCGAGGGCGCGTCGCCGTCGGAGGCAGTGACGATCGAGCCGTTGCGGCCGGCCCGGGTCGCGTTGCTGCGCGGGGTCGCGGCGAGTTCCGATCATGAGGATGTCGGGCCGGTGATCCGGCTCCTGTTCGGCGAGTTGATCAAGGCCATGGGTACGGACTCGCCGGCCGGGCCCGCCATCGCCACCTACCGGCCGCTGGACGGCGGAGCCCTCGAGGTGCAGGCCTGCTTCCCGATCGGGCCGGAGGCCCCGTCCGGCGTGGAGATCGCCGAGCTGCCCGGCCATCCGACCGCGGCGACCTACCTGCATCGGGGCACGATGGCCGACATCGGCCTGGCGTACCAGGTGCTCGCCGCCTGGGTCGAGGACGCCGGCCACGGCACCGACGGCACGGCCCGGGAGGTCTACCTGACCAGCTTCCCGGAGCCCGAGGAGAACTGGCGGACCGCCGTCCAGCTGCCGGTGACTTGACCCTGACACGGTGTCAGCCCGAATCGTGACGGCGACAGCAGTCTCCCGAACGAGAGTGAGCAACCATGACCAAGTCCGCCATCACCACCACGTCCGTCGCCCCGCTCCGGGTCGCCCGGGTCACCGGCCGGGCCCGCAGCACCAGTCACGAGGAGATCGGCCCGCTGACCCGGCAGCTGTTCGACCGGCTGATGGAGCCGATCATGCGCCAGCAGGTCGCGATGGCAGGGCCGCCCGTGGCCACCTACGAACTGACCACCGACGGCGGTCTCACCGTCACGGCCTGCTGCCCCGTCGGCGCCGACACCGCGGACGTCGACGGTCTCGAGCTCGGCGAACTGCCGGGTCTGGAACGCGTCGCGGCCCTGCGTCACAGCGGTTCGATGGCCGGCGTCGGAGCGACGTACGAAGCCCTGCAGCGCTGGGTCGCCGAGCAGGGCCTGACCACCGACGGGACGGCCCGCGAGGTCTATCTGGTCAGTCATCCCGAGCCCGAGGAGCGCTGGCAGACCGAGGTCCAGCTGCCGATCAGCTGACCGGACCGTCCGGCCCCGGCTTGATCGGACGGTGGCACACCCTCCTGCTGCCCCGGTCGAGCCCGGGCCGGTCCGGGACACCAGGTTCGCGGACCCGGCTCAGCTTCGAAGCCCGCGACGCGACGTCGTGTGCGGTTCCGTACGACCTCAGCTTGCCGAAGCCAGCGATTCCAGACGTTCGAGATGCTCCTCGCCCCACTCGCCCAGCGGCGTGAGCGCCGTCATGAGGGATCGGCCGAAGTCCGTCAGCGAGTACTCGACCTTGGGCGGGACCTGGTGATAGACCTCCCGATGCACCAGCCCGCTGGCCTCCAGCTCACGCAGCTGCAAGATCAACATTCGCTCGCTGATGCCCTCGACCTTGCGCCGCAGGGCACTGAACCGCAGCGTCTCCTCACCCAGCCAGAAGAGGATCAGTCCTTTCCACTTGCCGCCCATGACGTCGATCGCGGCATCGAACCCACAGGTGTACTTCCGCTGCTTCATCGAACCTCCCGCGAACAAGAATGTCGGTACCTGACAAAATTGTAGGTACTTGTCTGAAGTTTCGTGCCTGCCCATGATGGAGACCCGGGCCGCGCGAGCGCCGCGCGAGTCGCCCCGTTACCGATCCGTCAGCCAGGAGCTGCCCCATGGATGATCAGTCCCGCACGCCCGTTTCCGTCCTCGGCCTCGGCTCGATGGGCCGCGCTCTGGCCGCCGCCTTCCTCGCCGCCGGCCACCCGACGACCGTCTGGAACCGGACGGCCGCCAAGGCCGAAACCCTGGTGGACCAGGGTGCCCGGCACGCGGGATCGATCAAGGACGCGGTGGCGGCGAGCCCGTTGATCATCGCCTGCCTGACGACGTACGACGCCACCCTCGAGGCGTTGGAGCCGGCCGCGACGGCACTCGACGGGCGGGCTCTGGTCCCACTGAACAGCGGATCGCCCGCGGGCGCCCGACGGTTGGCGGCATGGGCCACCGAGCACGGCGCCCGTTACCTCGACGGTGCGATCAAGAACGTTCCGGCGGCGGTCGGGGCGGCCGACACCCTGCTCTACTACGGCGGCGACCGCAGCGTCTTCGACGACTACGAGCCCGCACTGCGGGTGCTGGGCGGCGACACCGTCTATCTGGGCTCCGACCCGGATCTCGCCGCGCTCTACGAGATGGCGGTCGGCGGCACGCTGCTGCCCGCACTCGTCGGCTTCCTCCAGGGTGCCGCCGCCTTGCAGGCGCGCGGACTCGAGGCGGCGTCGATGGTGCGCTTCAGCATCAAGTGGTTCGAGATGATCAACTCCGTCCTGCCGACCTTCGCCGCGGAGATCGACAACCACCGCTACGACAACCCGGCGTCATCGGTGAATCTGTTCCTGGCCGGCGCCGCCGACGACGTGGAACTGGGCCGTGAGGCGAACCTCGACATCACCTGGCACAAGCCGTTCCATGATCTGTTGGAGCGCGCCGTCGCGGCCGGGCACGGCGAACACAGCATCTCCGCGCTGATCGAAGTGATCAAGCCCACCTGAATCAAGCCGTGACCGGCACCCGGTCCCGTTCCTGGGCGGCACAGTCCCGGAGCAGTTCGATCGCGCGGCGCATCGGCGGCGTCCCAGCGGCGGCGTCCTTGATCAACACCTGGATCTGCCGGACCGGCGTCGGCTCGACCAGCGGCACGGCGACCAGGCCGGCCGGCAGATCACGGCAGGCCAGCCGGGGCAGTACGGTGATCCCGAGTCCCTGCCGGACGAAGGCGAGGGCGGTCGCGAAGTCGTGCGTCTCGACCGCGAACCGCGGGCTGTAGCCGGCGGCGGCGCACGCCTCGATCGGGATCTGCCGGCACGGTGCGAACGGCAGATCGTTGTCCACCCACGGCTCCTCGGCGAGCTCGACGATCGGCACCGCTTCGGCGGCCGCGAGCCGGTGCCCGGCATCCACGACCACCAGGTACGGGTCGTCCAGCAGCCGCTGCGCCGTGTAGCCGGCCGGCGACGCCGGGTGGACCGCCTCGACCGAGATGTCCAGGTCCGGGCTGACCACCAGGCCCGCGTCGCGCAGTTCGGCGTGCCGCAGGTCAACCGCGAGGTCCGCGAACTCGCGCAGCAGCGTTGCCGTCACCACCGGCACCCAGGTCGCGCCGGCCGACGCGAAGTAGCGCATCGTCAGCCGACCGGAGCGCCCGGACCGCAGGTCGTCCACCACGCCGTCGATCCGGTTGATCGCGCCGAGCACCTCGCCGGCCTCGGCCGCCAGCCGGCGGCCCGCGTCGGTCGGCTGGATGCCACGGCCGTTCCGTTCGACCAGGGCCAGGCCGGTCTCCCTGGTCAGCGCGGTCAGATGTTGGCTCACCGCCGACGGCGAGTAGCCGAGCAGCCGGGCGGCTCGGTGGACCGAGCCGGTCGCGACGACGGAGCGGAGGATCCGGAGCCGGTGCACATCGATCATGGTCGTCACCGTACGGCCTAATCTTCAGTGATTGCGAACAGTTCGTCAGAAATAGTCACTTGTCCTCAACGGTTGCTTCCGGCGAGGCTTGCCCCGTGACCCTCCCGACCGTTGCCACGGACGTGCCCGATCCGACCCGTACCGACGGCCGGCTCGCCCCGGTCGCCGCACTCGGAGCCGTGGTGCTCTGGGCGTCGGCGTTCGTGGTGATCAGGACCACCGGGCAGCACCTCTCCCCCGGCGCGATGACGCTCGGCCGGCTGGTCGCGGCGACGCTCGTGATCACGCCGTTCGTGCTCCGGCCCGGGATCCGCGCCCGGCTTCCGCGCGGTCGGGACTGGTGGCTGGTCGCGGCGTACGGCGTGCTCTGGTTCGCCACCTACACCACCAGCGTCAACGCGGCCGAGCTGCACCTGGACGCCGGCACCACCGCGCTGCTGGTCAATCTCGCGCCGGTGATCATCACCGGCTACGCGACGCTGAGGATGGGTGAACGGCTCTCGCTGCCGCTGGTGCTCGGCCTGGTCGTCGCCTTCGCCGGCACCGCCCTGATCGCGGCCGGCCAGCAGGGCCACACCCGGAGTCTGCTCGGCGTCGGGCTGGCCCTGCTCGCCGCCGTCCTGTACGCGGTCGGCACGCTGACCCAGAAGGCGGCGCTGCGCCGGACCGACCCGCTGACCGTGACCTGGCTGGGCTGCGTGATCGGAACCGTCGCCTGCCTCCCGTTCGCGCCGATGTTGATCACCGAGCTGGCCACCGCGCCGGTGTCGGCGATCCTCGCCGTCGGCTATCTCGGCGTCTTCCCGACCGCGCTCGGGTTCACCCTCTGGGCGTACGCCCTGACCCGGACCCCGGCCAGCCAGCTGAGCGTCAGCAGCTACCTGGTGCCCGCCGTCGCCGTCCTGCTCGCCTGGCTCCTCCTCGGCGAACTCCCCAACCCGCTCGCCCTCGTCGGCGGCGCGCTCTGCCTCGCCGGCCTCGGCCTCAGCCGGCTCCGCCGACCATGATCACGACGCGCGGTTCGCGGGCGCGGTCAGCCGGGTGAGCTGATCGTGCCGACCACCAGCCGCGCCGGGGATGATCAACAACCACCGCGGGATCCGCCGGCCGGCGAGGCCTGGCACCCAGAACGGCCAGATTCGTCCCCAACGATGGACCAACGCCAGCGGCAACAGGATCCCGGCGAGCAGGAACCCGATCTCGAAGATGATCATGCTCGGCCCACCGGTCCACGGGCTGGCGTCGAGGCCGACCGTCAGTTGCGCGGCGAGCCTGGCCAGGCAGCCGGCGACCGCGAGATAGCCGGCCCCGAACACCCAGCCGGGCGACGAGGTACCAGGCTCGGCAACGAATCCGGCGGCGCGGTTGCGGAGCCAGAACCGGCGAGTGTGGATCATGATCAACACCGCCGCCCCGGCGCACCCGACCCGGCTCGCGGCGCCGACCGGGAAGAACGTGACGCCCAGCCCCGGCAGCAGGCCGCCGACCAGGTCGAGCATGATCATCGCGGCGGCGAGCATCAGCGCCGCCGCCGACACCAGGCCGCCGAGCGTCAGGGCCACCGTGCCAGGCGTGGTGCGGGCCGGCCGTCCGGCAGCGCGGGGGCCGGTCGCCACGGCCTGTGCCGCGACGATCACTGCGGCACCCAGCAGCACGGCGATCCCCGGCCAACCGGTCAACAGCACCAAGTCTGGCCCGATCGCCGAGAGGTCGCTCGGCGTACCGAACACCGTCCACGCGATCCGGAGACCCGCGTACCCCAGCAGCCAGCCGACGGTGAGCACGGTGAGCACGATCGGGGTTGGTGGTCCGGACCGTGGCGCTGATCGATGGGCCTTGACCGAGACCTGACTCGACGACATACCTCAAGCCTGGCCGCCGTCCGGGCATCCCGGCTCCCCCGTGCGGGGGGACAGTTCGGCCCAGCGGGGGATCGGCCGCGGGAGCCCACGGGCCGAGTGGCCTCGGCGTGACCTTGTCGCGAAACCTCCTGCCGTCGACCGCTGGAGGCCGATACAACGTTGAACGCTCCGAGTTGAAGAGATTTCGCGACAGCCAGGTGGTCCCCGAGGACACGCACGGGGTCGACACTAAGCTGAGGCCCGTGGACGGCGACGGAAACGACGAGGCGCCCGTGCTGTCCTTCGGTGTCGTGGCGGACTGTCAGTACGCGGCGGCGGGGCGCAGCGCCTCGCACCCGGTCCGGCACTATCCGCTCAGCCTGGCCAAGCTGGCGGAGGCGGTGGCGACGTTCAACGCCGATGATCTTGCGTTCGTGATCAGCCTCGGCGACCTGATCGACAGTTCCGCCGATGATCTTGAGCCGGTGCTGGACGTGCTGGCGGATTGCCGGGCCCCGGTCCGGCACTGTCTCGGCAACCACGACCTGTACGGGTTCGGCGGTGACGCGGAGGCGGCCGTCGCCGCGTTCGGGATGCCCGGCGCCTACTACGGCTGGAGCGAGCGCGGGCACCGGTTCCTGGTGCTGGACACCAACCGGCTCGGCGTGATCGACCTGCCGCCTGGTTCGCCCGCCTGGCACCGCGGCACTGCGGAGCTGGAGCGTCGGCTGGCCGCCGGAGAGCCGCAGGCCCAGCCCTGGAACGGCGGGGTGGACCCGGACCAACTGTCCTGGCTCGGTGATCAACTCGGCGCCGCGACCGCCGCCGGGGAGCCGGTCGTGATCTTCGCGCATCAGCCCGTCACACCGATCTACAGCCTCGCCGTGCTCAACGCGGCCGAGCTCGGGGCCGTCCTGACCCAGCCCGGCAGTCCGCTGCTGGCGTACCTCTGCGGCCATGATCATTCCGGCGGACTGGGCTGGCTCGGATCCAGGCCGGCCGTGGCGTTGGCCGGGATGGTGGACACCGAGCGGAACGCGTACGCCGTCGTCCGCCTGTACGAAGATCGACTGACCATCACCGGGTACGGACGCGAGGCGACCCGGACCTTTGGAGGAGTAAGCCGTTGACCGCACCGAACATCGTTCTGATCCACTGGCACGACCTGGGCACCCGGCTGGGCTGCTACGGCCACACCGACGTCGAGAGTCCGCGGCTGGACGCGCTGGCGGAGGCCGGTCTGCGGTTCGACGCGGCCTTCTGCGCCACGCCGCTGTGCACGCCGGCCCGGGCTTCCCTGTTCACCGGGCTCTACCCGCCGCGGCACGGTCATCACGGCCTGGCTCACCGCGGATCCCGTTACCGGGAAGGGATCCGCACGCTGCCGATGCTGCTCGGTGATCTCGGCTACCGGACCGCGCTGGCCGGGATGCAACACGAAGCGGTCGACCCGAACTCGATCGGCTTCGACGAGGTGCTGCAGACCCCGAGCCGCGGGCAGTTCTGCGGGCCGGTGGCCGACCTCGCCGAGGACTGGCTGGCCCGCCAGCCCGCCGACAGCCCGTACTTCCTCACCGTCGGCTTCACCGAGGTGCACCGCGACTACGAGGTGCTCGGCCCGGATCAACGCGACGAGGACCCGCCCAGCCAGGACGAGCTGGACCGGGTGATCGTTCCCGGCTTCCTGCCCGACAACGAGCACACCCGGACCGACTTGGCCTGGATGTCCCGGTCGATCGCCCGCGCCGACGCCGCCACCGGACGGGTCGTGGACGCGGTCCGGGCCCGGCCGGACGCTGACAACACCGTGATCATTTTCACCACCGACCACGGGATGCCGTTCCCCCGGGCCAAGTCCACGCTGTACGACTCCGGGATCAGGATCGCGTTGATCATGGCGCCGCCGCCGGCCTGGCAGGTCGGACCGACCGTCGTGGACCAGCTGATCAGTCACGTCGACCTGACGCCGACGCTGGTCGACCTGGCCGGCGGTTCCTGCGATGTCGACGGCATCAGCCACGCCGGCCTGCTCCGCGGCGAATCCGTCGAACGCCGGTCGCAGATCCTGTCGATGAAGGATCTGCACGAGATCTACGATCCGATGCGGACCCTCCGCACCGAGCGGCACAAATACATCCGCAACCTGCACCCGGGCCCGCGGCTGATCCTGCCGACCGACCTGGACGAGAGCCCGACCCGGGCCGGGATGAGCACCGACTACCGGCAGCTGCGTGATCATGAGGAGCTGTACGACCTCCAAACGGATCCGGACGAACTCCACTCGATCGCCGCCGACCCAGCCGCGGCCGAACTCCTGGCCACCCTGCGTGATCAACTCGACCAGGAGCTGACCCGGCTCGGCGACGCCGCCGTCGACGCCTGGAGCATCGTCGAGCAGCCGGAGTAGACCACAACGCTCCCTGAGCCTGTCGAAGGGCAAGCCACATCCGGCCCGGCCCTTCGACAAGCTCAGGGAACCGTGGAGGGTCAGCCCTTGCCGCCGAGCTTGCCGTACATCTCGGTGGCGTTCTCCTTGGTGATCTGCTCGGTGCCGAGGGTGGTCGACTTCGGGACGTCCTTCTTGCAGTCGATCAGGATCTGCTTGGCCAGGTCGATCGCCTCCCGGCCGCCGGTGGCGTAGACGAAGGTGGCCTGCAGCCGGCCCTGTTCGACGGCCTTGATGCCGCCGGACGGGATCGGCAGCGCGTCGATCCCGGTGAACTTGATCTTGTCCGCGAGCTTCGCTTGGTCGGCGGCCAGGTAGGCACCTTCGGCCATCGGGTCGTTGTGCGCGTAGACGGCGTCGATGTCCGGGTTCGCCTTGAGCAGGGCATCCATCACCGACTGGCCCTTCTCCCGCAGCCATTCGCCGGACTGCGTGGCGACGATCTCGATCTTGGGATTGCCCTCGATCCCCTCCCGGAACCCCTGCGCCCGTTCCGCGGCCGGCGTGGAACCGGCCAGGCCGCTGATCTCGACCACCTTGCCGCCGTCCGGCAGCAGCGTCTCGGCGTAGTACTCGCCGGCCGCCTTGCCGATCGCCACGTTGTCGCCGCCGATGAACGCGGTGTACGCGTCGCCCTCCACCTTCCGGTCCAGCACGATCACCGGAATCCCCGCGTCGTAGGCCTTCTTGACCACGGCGGTGAGCGGCTTCGCCTCGTTCGGCGAGATGATCAGCAGGTCGATCTGCTGGGTGATGAAGTTCTCCACCTGGGACACCTGCTTGCTGTTGTCCTGGGCGGCATCGGCGACGGTCACCTTGAACCCGGGTACGGCGGCCGCGGCGGTGGTGATGTCGGAGTTCATCACCTCCCGGTACGGCTCGGCGTTGTTGGCCTGGGACATGCCGATCGCATACTCCTGGTCCGGCCCGCAGTTGCCCTCCTGCTGGGGCCCGGAGCCCGGGTCCGCGGTCACGGTGCAGGCCGAGAACAGCGCCAGCGCCCCGGACGCGAGGCCGACGGCCAGCATGGTGCGAATCCTGCGGATGTCGAGTGAGTTGATCATGCCGGGATACCTCCTGAATTCGGTGTTGGTCAGCTGACCGATGGGCGGAACCGCTGTAACGCCGCGGCGGCGATGATCACGAGCCCCTTGATCAACAGCTGGATGTTGGCGTCGATGTTGTTCAGGCCGAGGATGTTGTTGAGGATGCCGAGCAGCAGCGCCCCGGCCAGGGTTCCGATCATGGTGCCGGAGCCGCCGGCCAGGTTGGTGCCGCCGATGACGACGGCGGCGATGGCGTCGAGTTCGTACCCGAAACCGTCGTTCGGGCTGCCCTGGTTGAGTTGGCCGGCGTGGATGATGCCGGCCACGGCCGCGGTGAAGCCGCAGATCGCGAAGACGATGATCTTGACCCGCCGGACCGGTACGCCGGCCAATCGGGCCGCCTTCTCGTTGCCGCCGATCGCGTACACGTGCCGGGCGAACGCCGTGTAGCGCAGCACCAGGATCGCGATCACACCGAGCCCGGCGAAGATCACCGCCGGCACCGGCAGGATGCCGTTCAGCGAGCCGGACAGCACCGAGAACGCCGGCGGCGCCTCCAGCGGCCCGTCCCCGTACGCGATCGGAATGCCCACGCCACCGGACCAGATCCGGGCCAATCCGCGGGCGACTTGTAAACCGGCCAGGGTGACGATGAATGCCTGGATTCCCAGCCGGGCCACCGCAAGTCCTTGCAGGACGCCGATCGCGGTCCCGATCAGCAGGACGATCACCACCGTCTCGGCGATCCCGAGGCCGTTGTTGACCAGCAGCGCCGCCGTACCGACCGCGGACAGCCCGAGGATCGCGCCCACCGACAGGTCGATCCCGCCGATCAAGATCACGAACGTCATCCCGATCGCGATGATCCCGATCTCCGACATCGCCCGGACGATGTTGCCGAGGTTGCCCGGGCTGAGGAAGACCAGGTCGCCGTTGCGCCGCGGCGAGGCGATGATCGCGACGATGAACACGGCCACCAGGCCGAACAGGCTCTGGAACTGGAACACCCGGTCCAGCACCGCCGCTCCGCGGGACCGGACCACGTCGTTGCCGGGGAACCCGCGCAGTTCGCCCGGACCGGTCGCTGGGCTGATCATCGAGTCGCCTCCCGAGAGTTGTCGTCGCCCATCGCGAGCGCCAGGATCTGATCATGGTCAGCGTCGCCCGGCAGCTCGGCCGCGATCCGACCCCGGCGCAGCACCAGGATCCGGTCGCAGACCCCGGTCAGTTCGGGCAGCTCGGAGGAGGCCAGCAGCACCGCCGTGCCGACCGCGGCGAGCCGGTGCAGCAGCCGGTAGATCTCGGCCTTGGCGCCGATGTCGACACCGCGGGTCGGCTCGTCCAGCAGCAACACCCGCGGACCGGTCAGCAACTGCCGGCCGAAGACCACCTTCTGCTGATTGCCGCCGGACAGCGTGCCGACCGGAACCCGCGGGCTGGCGGCCCGGATCGCCAGGTCGCTGACCTGCCCCCGTACGGCAGCGCGCTCCCGGCCGCCGAGCACCACGCCGAACCGGGTCACCGAAGCCAATGCGGCCAAGATCAGATTGTGCTGGACGGAATGATCAAGCACCAGGCCCGACCCGCGCCGGTCCTCGGGCACGAAGGCGATCCGCTGCCGGAGCGCTCGGGCCGGCCGGCTCGGCCGATAGCGTCGCCCGGCCACCGTGATCATGCCCTCGACGCGGCCGCCGGCGGCAGCGCCGTACAAGGTCTCCAGCAGCTCGGTCCGGCCGGCGCCCATCAGCCCGGCCAGGCCCACGATCTCGCCGGGCCGGACGTCGAGGTCGATCCCGTTCGGGTCGGTCCGTCCCGGCACCGGCCAGCGTCGCCGATAGCGCAGCCCGCGGACACTGAGCACCGGCTCCGCCGCAGCTGTCGAGGCCGGTTGGCTCTCGTCGCCGAACAGCTGGTCCGGCTTGCTGCCGACCATCAAGGTGATGATCGTCTCGCGGCTGCCGGCCGGGTCGGGAACCGAGCCGGCCACGGCCCCGTTCCGCAGCACCGTGGCCCGGTCGGCGATCTCCTCGATCTCCTCCATCCGATGGGAGATGTAGACGATCCCAACGCCGTCCCGGCGCAGGTTGTCGATCACCCGGAACAGCTGCCGTACCTCGGCGTCGGCGAGCGACGCGGTCGGTTCGTCCATGATCAACACGGCTGCGTCGAGCAGCAGCGCCCGGGCGATCTCGACCAGCTGCCGCTCGCCGACCCGGAGCGAACGCACCGTGCGCCGGACGTCGATGCTGATCCCGAGCCGGCCCAGCTGCTCGGTGGCGGCGGCCCGCATCGAGCGCAGGTCGATCGTCCGCAGCGGGGTCCGGAGCTCACGGCCGAGGAACATGTTCTCGGCCACGGTGAGGTCGCCGACCAGGTCCAGCTCCTGGTGGATGATCGCGATCCCGGCCGCCTGCGCGTCGGCCGGGCCGCCGAACCGGGCCGGCCGGCCGCGCACCAGCAGGCTGCCGTCGAAGTCGGTGATCACGCCGGACAGGATGTTCATGCAGGTCGACTTGCCGGCCCCGTTCTCGCCGAGCAGGGCGTGCACCTCACCGGGCCGCACCTCGAGGTCGATGTCGCGACAGGCCAGCACGCCGCCGAACCGCTTGCTGATCCCCCGCAGTTCCACCAGCGGCGCAGCGGGCTGCTCACCGGGCGCCGATTCGCTTCCGTGCGTCAATGCTCACCCCTGTGTGATCCGCAATCCCGCTGCTCCACCCCGCCAGGGCCGCTGCCGCGCGGTCAGGCGAAATCGATTTCAAGCTAACGTCGGGCGAATCCCGGTGTCAACCACTCGGCGGAGGGAATTCAGGCGACGAAGCGGCGCCGGTAGTCGGCGGGCGCCAGCCCGACCTGGCGCCGGAAATGATCACGCAGGACGACGGCCGAGTTGAACCCGACCCGCTCGGCGATCTGTTCGATCCCGAGATCGGACTCCTCCAGCAGGCTGCGGGCGGCCAGCACCCGTTGCTGGATCAGCCATTTGTGCGGCGTGGTGCCGACCTCGGCGGCGAACCGGCGGGCGAACGTCCGCTCGCTCATCATCGCCCGCTGAGCCAGCGAGGCGGCCGTGTGGTTCTGGTCGAGGTGGGCGGCCACCCAGGACAGCGTCGGCGCGAGGCTGTCGGCCGAACTCTCCGGCATCGGCAGGTCGATGAACTGCTGCTGGCCGCCGTCGCGGATCGGCGGGACCACCATCCGCCGGGCGATCTTGTTGGCCACCTTGGTGCCGAGTTCGGCCCGGACCAGGTGCAGCGAGGCGTCGATCCCGGCCGCCGTGCCCGCACTGGTGATCACCCGGCCGTCCTGCACGTACAGGGCGGTCCGGTCGAGTTTGATCTTGGGAAACGCTCGTTCCATGGCGTCGAAATACATCCAGTGGGTGGTGCAGGCCCGGCCGTCGAGGAGCCCGGCGGCACCGAGGGCGAAGGATCCCGAGCAGAGACTGAGGATCATGGCGCCCTCCTCGTGGGCGTCCCGCAGGGTCTGCAGCAGGGCCTGCGAATAGCCGGTCGGGGTTCGCGGCAGCGTGGCCGACATGATCACCAGATCACTGCCGGCCACGGCATCGAGGCCGTCGGTCGCGGTGATGGTGAACGGCGACAGGGTCTTGGTCTGCAGCGGCGTGCCGGGACGTTCCGTACAGACCCGGAAGTCGAGCGGCTCGATCCCGTTGTCGCGACGGTCCAGGCCGAACACTTCGGTCGCCAGGGCGAACTCGAACACGGACACCGGCTCGACCAGGAGGACGCTGACGGTACGTAGGGCCATGAGGTTCAGGATAGTGGCAGAAATCCTTCGCACGATGTCTGAACTGCCAATTGTGGCAGTAAACCTTCGGCAGAAGAATTATTGCCATGATCAGTCTTCTGGCCTTCGCGGTTCTGGTGGCGGCGATCATCGGCGTGCTCGAGTTCACCCGTCGGCGCCACCCCACCTTCCGTCCCGGGTACGACGAGCGCGGTGACCGGGACGCGCAACGACACGCAGCCGACCTCGCCGCCAGGGAGCCGGACGCCGAGGCTCCCGCATCCCGCGCGGAGGCCCGCTTTCAGCCCGCCTGCAGGGTTCCGGCGAACGCCTCCAGCACGGCGTAGTCCGTGTCGCCGACGATCACCGTACTGACCTCTTTGGTGATCAACACCAATGATCGGGTACGGCCATCGGCACTGACCCGCCGCTCCCAGGCGGTGTCGCCGAGCTTGCTCACACCGTCCGGCAGGCCCTCCCTGGTCTGCGGCCCGACGAGGGCGTCGGTGTCCGGGCTCTGATTCACCGCCAGGTAGATCCGCTCCGGCGACAGGTAGCCGATCTGCCAGAGCTGGCGCGGCGGCACACCGTCGTGGCCCTCGGGCTCCCAGGCGACCCGGGTCGCGATCCAGTCGGCCGGCAGGTTCGCCGGCGCCAGCACCGGGTAGGGGGCCTCCGCGCGGGCCTGGGTCAGCACCGGCACCGGGTCGATCGCCTCGACCGGATGATCATCGACGTTGCGGGTGAACAGGAACGAGATGATCAACAACGGCACCAGGATGATCAGCAGCGAGCGGATCATGTCGCCCGCGCTCGCCGGTCGCTTCTGCCGTGCCATACACCCATCCTCACAGACGCGAGCTTGCCGTCCCAAACGCTCCCAGGAAGGCGATCGCCCGGTCCAGCACCGGATCGGGCAGGTCGTGGCCGCAGTCGGGATGCAGCACGGTCAGCCGGTCCGCCGCACCCGTCGCCGCGAAGGCCGGCCGGGCCCGGTCGACCATCCGGGCCGCGCTGCGCCAGTCGAAGTTGGTGTCGCCCAGCGGCGCACTGATCAGCACGTCCCGCGGCGCCAGCGCGGCGAGCAGCTCGTCGAAGTCGAACGGCGGCAGCGCACCCGGCGCCAGCAGCGGCAGGTAGCGGTCCTGCCGCCAGCCGGCCAGATCGCCGCCCATGTAGTCGGCGAACGAGTCGAAGCCGCAGCTGGAGACGACGGCCCGGAGCCGCGGCTCGAACACAGCGGTGAAGATCGCGTTGTGGCCGCCCAGGGAGTGCCCCATCACCCCGTAGCCGCCGGCCGCCACCTCGGGCAGCTGGTCCAGCAGGTCCAGGCCGCGGATGTTGTCCCAGATCGCCTTCATCGTGCCGCTGACGTACCCGAGGGCGGGGAGGTCGGGTTGGTGGCCGGCCATCAGTGGGTACGCGGGAGCCAGGACCACGAACCCGGCCCCGGCCAGCCGGCGGCCGTAGTCGCGATTCCGGGCGCCGACCGGCTCCACCACGACGCGGTGGCCGATCGTGTGCTCGGTCGGGTGCAGCGCCAGCACGCCGGGCGCGGGCCGCCCGCCGCCCAGGGTGGCCTTCGGCAACAGCAGGTACGCCGGCGTCCGGCCGCCCGGTTCGGCCGAGTAGTTGATCAACCGGCGCAGGTAGCCGCCGCAGTCGACCTCGTCCACCACTTCGACGTCCAACGGGACCCGCCGGTCCGGTCCCGGCAGCGGCCCCATCAGCCGTTCCATCCGCTCGGTCAGGTCCTCGGCCATGCCCGCACGATAGTCCGCCATGATCACAAACCGACGCAGCATCATGAACCGGCCCGGCGGGCCCGGTCGAGCAGCCGGCGCAGCGACCGCCGCAGGTCCTGCCGCTGGCGCGGGGTCCAGTCCTCGGTCAGCTCGGCGAAGACCTGCTCCTGCCAGCGGTGCGCGGCCGCCAGCAGTTCCTCGCCGGCGCCCGTCACCGTGATCGTGCGACGCCTTCCGTCCTCGGCCGACCGGACCGGCGCGAGGTAGCCGGCGGCGGTCGCGTCCTTGATCATCCGGGAGGCGCCGGACTGATCGAGACCCAGTTCGGCGGCGACCTCGTTGACGCCGACCGGCGGCCGGTCCGCGAGCACCCGGACCGCCTCGGTGACCTGGACGCCCCGGCCGCGCCGGGCCAGTTCCCCGTCACCGGTCCCCCGGCGGGCCCAGTAGCGGACGAACTCGAACATCGTCTGACCGGGGCCCGGTCGGTCGGTCACGGGGTCTCGTCCAGCTCGGCGCAGATCAGGGCCAGGTCGAGGGCGGACCGCAGGTCGGGCAGCCGGAGCGCCGCGGAAACCCTTCCCCCGGTGCATCGGAAGACGGTGGCGACCCGGGTCGGCTCCTCGTCCGCGGGCCAGCGGGCGTCCTGCTCGACGACGAGGAACCGGTGGCCGACCGGATGCCAGGACCGGGCGGTCAGCGCGATCCCCGAGTGGTCGATCCAGTCGACGAAGTCGTCGGCGCTGATCCGGCCGGCGCCCTTCGGGCCGAGCACGACCACCGGATCGGTCACCGCAGCCCGGGCCGCCTCGGGTGAGCGGGAGTTCACCGCCTCGTGCCAGCGATTCACGGCCTCTTCCAACGTTGCTGTCGCCATGGTCCAGATTGTATGCGATTCGCATATACCTGGGTGCGGCCCGGCCCCCGACCCGTTCCGGACCGGCTGCGCCACAATGTCTGCATGACGACGACTTCCAGCGAACAGGACTTCCGGATCGAGCACGACACGATGGGCGAGGTGAAGGTCCCGGCCGCGGCGCTGTGGCGGGCCCAGACCCAACGTGCGGTGGAGAACTTCCCGATCTCCGGTACGCCGATCGAACCGGCCCTGATCGCTGCCCTGGCGCGGATCAAGGGCGCCGCCGCCCAGACCAACGCCAAGCTCGGTGTGCTCGACGCCGCGCTGGCCGACGCGATCATCGCGGCCGCCGCGGAGGTCGCCGAGGGCAAGCATGATCGGGAGTTCCCGATCGACGTGTTC
The DNA here is from genome assembly GCF_013407955.1 of Microlunatus parietis. Classification (GTDB taxonomy): domain Bacteria; phylum Actinomycetota; class Actinomycetes; order Propionibacteriales; family Propionibacteriaceae; genus Microlunatus; species Microlunatus parietis. Next base: position 1,737,381 of record NZ_JACCBU010000001.1, read on the forward strand.
CAGACCGGTTCCGGTACGTCGAGCAACATGAACACCAACGAGGTGATCGCCTCGCTGGCCAGTCGCGGCGACGTCGACGTACACCCGAATGATCATGTGAACGCGTCCCAGTCCAGCAACGACGTGTTCCCCAGCGCGATCCACATCGCGGCCACCGACGGCGTGATCAACACGCTGACGCCGGCGCTGCGCCACCTCGAGGAATCCCTGGCCGGCAAGGGACGTGAGTTCGCCGAGGTGGTCAAGAGCGGCCGTACCCACCTGATGGACGCGACGCCGGTGACACTGGGCCAGGAGTTCGGCGGCTATGCCGCGCAGGTGCGTTACGGGGTCGAGCGGCTCGAGGCGGCCCTGCCCCGGGTGGCCGAGCTGCCGCTGGGCGGCACTGCCGTCGGCACCGGGATCAACACGCCGGCCGGCTTCGCGCCGTCGGTGATCTCGATCATCGCCGAGCAGACCGGACTGCCACTGACCGAGGCCCGTGATCATTTCGAGGCGCAGGGCGCCCGGGACGGTCTGGTCGAGCTGTCCGGCGCACTGAAGACGATCGCGGTCGGCCTGACCAAGATCGCCAACGACCTGCGCTGGATGGGCTCCGGACCGAGGGCCGGGCTGGGCGAGATCGCGCTGCCGGACCTGCAGCCGGGTTCGTCGATCATGCCGGGCAAGGTCAACCCGGTGCTCTGCGAGGCGACCCTGATGGTCTGCGCGCAGGTGATCGGCAACGACGCCGCGGTGACCGTGTCCGGCGCGGCCGGCAACTTCGAGCTCAACGTGATGCTGCCGGTGATCGCCCGCAACGTGCTGGAATCGATCCGGCTGCTGGCCAACGTGAGCCGGTTGCTGGCCGACCGTTGTGTCTCCGGCATCGTCGCGAACGCGGACCACTGCCGCACGCTGGCCGAGTCGTCGCCGTCGATCGTGACGCCGCTGAACCGCTACATCGGGTACGAGAACGCCGCCGCGGTCGCCAAGCAGGCCCTGAAGGAGGGCCGCACCATCCGCGAGGTCGTGATCGACTCCGGCTACGTCGCCGACGGCAAGCTCACCGAGGAGCAGCTGGACCAGGCCCTCGACGTCCTCTCCATGACCCGCCCCCCGCAACCCTGAACATCCGCCGACCGGTCACAAAAGCAGCGGTTTTTGCGGCGTGTCGCTGCAGTGGTGACCGGTCGGCGAGAGGTTCGGGGCCTGGGACCTGCGGGCCGGGCCGGGCATGAGCGATCAGCGGGAAGGTCGAGCCCGGAACCTGCAGGCCGGACCGGACTCGCGGGTCGCAGGGCAGCCTGATCGCGGGTACCCAGCCGTAAATACTTGCGTTGACCACCCGCCTGATCGGCTGAGTGACCGAAATCCAGCCGACTTCGCCTATCCGGACCCGAGAAGTGCCCTTCCTGCGCGAAGTCGGCTGGACTTCGGTCACGCAGCCGGTAAGCACTCGCCAGGGCCGCGGTCAGGCCCGGGAATCTGCGAGCCGAACCGGGCTCGAAGCCGAGACCCTGGTCGAGCCCTGGGACTGGCAAGCGCGCCGGCCGCGGCCTGGCATAGACCCAGCCGGCTGAACCGGACTCGCGAGCAACCGGCGCGCAGACCACCCTCGGGCGCAGGAGGCCCGAAGCGGCCCCGATCGGCGCGAACCACGGCCGAGCTCGGACCCAGCCGACCGGACGGATTCACGAGCGACCCGCAGGCGACCCTTGAGCCAGACCTAGCCAACCGAACCCGGACTCACGGGTGACGACGGACCGCGGTCGAGCCCAGCCACCCCGGACCAGGTCCGCGGGGCGGCCGGCGGCGACGTCAGGCCGGGCGGGTCCAGATCGTCGTCGCGCCGGGGAGTTCGTCGCCGTCGAGCGGAGAGCTGGAAAGCAGCACCTCGTCCGCGGTAAGCGGGTAGGGCTCCGACCCGAAGTTGCTGACGCAGGTCCACCCGTTCGGGCGGCGGAAGGCGAGCACGTCCTCCCGACCGGTGTCCAGCCAGGTCAGCGACTCCTCGGCCTGCAGCTCGCGGCGCAACCGGAGCGCGGCCCGGTAGAGCGCCAGCGTCGAGTCCGGATCCCGGTCCTGGACCTCGACCGCGAGCCCGGCGAACCAGTCAGGCTGCGGCAGATGGGCGGGTCCGCTGCCGAAGCCGTACGAACTCCCGGTGGCGGTCCAGGGCAGCGGTACCCGGCACCCGTCCCGGCCGATCTGCTCGCCGCCGCTGCGGAAGAAGGCCGGGTCCTGCCGCTGGTCGGCGGGGATCCCGGCCACCTCGTGCAGGCCCAGTTCCTCACCCTGGTAGAGATACGCGCTGCCCGGGAGGGCCAATTCGATCAAGGTCGCAGCCCGGGCCCGGCGCAGGCCGAGCTCTCGGTCCAGCTTCGGTTCGGTGCCGCCGCTGCGCAGCCAGTCCGCGCCGTGCTTGGCGATCACCGAGTCCGGGTCTTTGGCGCCGAGCGGCGGAAGTCCGTACCGGGTCGGGTGCCGAACCACGTCGTGGTTGGACAGCACCCAGGTCGTCGACGAGCCGGACCGGGCGGCGAGCTCGAGGTTCTCGGTGATCACGGTGCGGAAGGACGGAGCGTCGTAGTCGGACTGCAGCAGGTCGAAGTTGAACGCCTGGCCGAGTCCCTCCGCGCTCGCGTACGACGGCCGCCGGTCCGCGTCCACCCAGGCTTCGGCGACCGCGGTTCGCGGCGGCGTGTACTCGTTGAACACCGCGCGCCATTCGGCGTAGATGTCGTGCACCTCGTCGCGGTCCCACAGCGGGTGCTGCCCGGCGCCCGTTCGGGTACGCAGCTCGGACCAGGGCGGCAGTTCGACGGGCAGCCGCTTGGCCAGGCCGTGCGCGACGTCCACCCGGAACCCGTCCACACCGCGATCGGACCAGAACCGCAACGTGTGCAGGAAGTCCGCCCGGACCTCGGGGTTGTCCCAGTTCAGATCCGGCTGCTCCTTGGCGAACAGGTGCAGATACCACTGGCCATCGCCGACCGGCTCCCAGGCCGGGCCGCCGAAGATCGACGGCCAGTCGGCCGGCGGCTCGCTGCCGTCCGGGCCCAGGCCGTCGCGGAAGATGTAGCGCGCCCGGGCCGGCGAACCCTTCGGCGCGGCCAACGCCTCCCGGAACCAGACGTGCCGATCGGAGCTGTGGTTGGGCACCAGGTCGATGATCATCTTCAGACCGATCTCGTGCAGCCGGGCGGTCAACTCGTCGAAGTCGGCCAGGGTGCCGAGCAGCGGGTCCACGTCGCGGTAGTCGTCGACGTCGTACCCGCCGTCGGCCAGCGCCGACGGATAGAACGGGCTGAGCCAGACAGCGTCGACACCGAGCTTCCGCAGGTGATCGATCCGGTTGATCACACCGCGAAGATCACCGATGCCGTCACCGTTCCCGTCGGCGAAGGAGCGTGGATAGATCTGGTACACGACGGCCTGCCGCCACCAGCTGTGGTCGGTCTGGGCGTTGATCATGGAATCGGTCACCGAATAAATGTAGATTCTAGATTTACATCCCGCAACAAGCGGAGGAGGCGCTCGTGACGAACCCGTCGGCGGCAACGTCGCCTCAGCTGTTGCGACAGCTGAATGCCGGCCTGGTGGTGCGCCACGCCCTCACCTCGGGCCCGTTCACCGCGGCCGACGTCATGGCGGCCACCGGGCTGACCCGGTCCACCGCGCTGCAGATCTGCGACCGGTTGGCTGCCGGAGGCTGGCTCGCCGAACTGGACGACGCGCGTGCCGCGGGCGAGTACCGCAAGGGCCGGCCGGCCCGGCGCTATCGCCTCCGGCCGCGGCACGGACACCTGGTCGCCGTCGACGCCGGTCTGCACCGCATCGTCGCCACCGTGGCCGATCTCACCGGTGCCGAACTGTCCCGGGCGGAGCGGGCCGTCGGCCCGGAGACCTCTCCGCGCCGGCGCGGCACGGCGGTACGGGCGGCCGTCGATGCCGCACTCGCGCGGTCAGGCACCACGCCCGGCACGGTCTTCGTCACCGTACTCGGCGTGCCGGCCCCGGTCGACGAGGCCGGCGATTCTCCGGCCGGCCATGAGTTCTGGGCCAGAATGAATCCCGGCCTGACCGGCCGGCTCGACGGGTACGGCCGGGTCGTGGTGGACAACGACGCCAACCTGGCGGCGCTGGCCGAGCGGGCCCGGGGCGCCGGCCAGGACAGCGCCTCGTTCGCGGCCCTGGTCTGCGGCGAGGCCTTCGGGGCCGGGCTGATCGTCGACGACCGGTTGATCCGGGGCCGCGGCGGCGGTGCCGGCGAACTCCGGCTGCTCGACCTGGTGACCGGCGTCGGCTCGGTGGCCGGGCTGGCGACACTCGCCCGGGACGGCGCGGCCAAGCTGCTCGCCGCGGGCAGGGTTCCGGCCGGTTCCCCGCTCGCTCGCCGTACCGCGCAGACGGTCACCGCCGACGACGTCTTCGCCGCGGCCGCCGCCGGGGACCGGGCCGCGCTCGGGCTAGCCCGCCGGCTCGGCGACCGGCTGGCCCGCGTTGTCCTGGTGCTGGGCAGCCTGCTCGACCTGGAGCGGGTGATCATCACCGGGGCGCTGGCCGCCTCCGTACAGCCGGTGATCGACCGTGCCGCCGCAACGCTGCGCGACCTGTCGCCGGCGCCCGCTCCCGACCTGCTCGCCTCCCCGCTCGGCGACGCAGGGGTGCTGATCGGCGCCGTCGAACGCGGCCTTACCGAGGTGCGCGCACGGCCGCTCGACTTCGCTCCCTTCTCATGACCGATAATTCACAGCGGGCAACAAAAGAATTTCCTGTAGCGTCCCAGTCTCCAGGATTCAGACAGAAGGAGTTCCTGCGTGTCGCGCATCGTGCAAAAGTTCGGTGGTTCGTCCGTTGCCGATGCCGACAGCATCAAGCGGGTCGCCAAGCGGATCGTCGCGACCCGGCAGGCCGGGCATGACGTGGTGGTGGTGATCTCGGCCATGGGCGACACCACCGACGAACTGATGGATCTGGCCCTGCGGGTCTCGCCGCGGCCCGCGCCGCGCGAACTCGACATGCTGCTGACCGCGGGCGAGCGGATGAGCGCAGCACTGCTGGCAATGGCGATCGCCGATCTCGGCATGACCGCCCGGTCGTTCACCGGCTCGCAGGCCGGCGTGATCACCACTGCGAACCACGGCAACGCGCGGATCATCGACATCACGCCCGGCCGGATCGTGTCGGCCCTCGAGGAAGGTGACGTCGTGATCGTGGCCGGCTTCCAGGGCGTCAGCCAGGACACCAGGGACGTCACCACGATCGGCCGCGGCGGCTCGGACACGACGGCGGTCGCGCTCGCCGCCTCGCTCGCGGCCGATCACTGCGAGATCTACAGCGACGTCGACGGCGTCTTCACCGCCGACCCGCGGATCGTGCCGAAGGCGCGGCACCTGACCGAGATCAGCTACGAGGAGATGTTGGAGCTCGCGGCGTGCGGCTCCAAGATCCTGCACCTGCGGTGCGTCGAGTACGCCCGCCGGGAACGGATCCCGGTCCATGTCCGCTCCGCGTTCACCACCAGGGAAGGCACCTGGGTGACCGATCTCCGGGACGACGGCACCGAGCGGCCGGTGATCGCCGGGGTGGCGCACGACGTCGGCGAGGCCAAGATCACCATCGTCGGCGTACCGGACCGGGTCGGCGAGGCGGCCCGGATCTTCCAGGAGATCTCCTCGATCGACGTCAGCATCGACATGATCGTGCAGAACGTCTCCGCCGTCGCCACCGAACGCACCGACATCTCCTTCACCCTGCCCAAGACCGACAGCCGCGCCGCCGTCGAGGCCCTCACCGGAATCCAGCAGGAGGTCGACTTCGCCGACCTGCTGTACGACGACCAGATCGGCAAGGTCTCCATCGTCGGCGCCGGCATGCGCTCCCACCCGGGCGTCTCCGCGACGTTCTTCGCCGCCCTCGCCGAAGCCGGGATCAACCTCGAGATGATCTCCACCTCCGGCATCCGGATCTCGGTCGTGATCGACGACCAAGACGTTCCCCGAGCCGTCCGAGCCGCCCACACCGCCTTCGGCCTCGACGCCGACCAGGAGGCCACCGTCTACGCCGGCACCGGCCGCTAACCCCGCCGACCAGTCACCAAAGCAGCTGTTTTTGCGGCGTGTCGCTGCGTTTGTGACCGGTCGGCGGCGCTGAAAGGCGGTAGGTCGGCCGAGGCGCGTTCGCCGATCGGCTGGGTGCAGAACCGGGGCCCGCCGGCCGATCGGCTGGGTGCAGAACCAGGGGCCCGCCGGCCGATCGGCTGGGTGCAGAGCCTGGGGCCCGCCGGCAGGCCGATCAGCGTGCGAAACGGGTCCGGTCGCCGATCACCCTCCGCAGCCGCTTTCCGGCCGAGACCCCCGGGTCTGGGTTGATTCCCGCGATGCCTCGACTGCGGGCCTGTCGCGATTTCACTGCTGATGGAGCGCTGGGACCGATTTCAACGATGAACCATCCGGTGGGAAGAGGAATCGCGACATCGGCCCACGGTCGCGGCGGCCGCTGGTCATCAAGATCAACCGTGTCAGCCGGCATCGGCGCAAGCCGCGCCAACGCTCCGCGCGGAGGGCGGATCAGTCGAGTGGTCCCGAGGATAGGCCGGAGGGTCCTGCCCGTACCGCGTCGGGCAGCCGCGGGCAGGCCGGCGCATCGCGCGCCGGATGCCGATCCAAACCGCCCATCCAGACCTCCGCCCTCAGATCGACCGGTCACTTCTGCAGCGACACGCCGCCAAAACCGCTGCTTTGGTGACTGGTCGGCGGGATTTTGGGGAGGGTTCCGGTGGGCGGGAATCTCGGGTACGGGCGGGGCGGAGTCGCTTAGCGTCGTGTCATGGGTGAATACCGAGTACTCACTGACGAGCAGGTGGAACACTTTCTTGATCATGGTTACGTCGTGATCAACGACTGCTTCAGCGAGGAGGCGGCCGCTGAGCTGACCGGGTCGATCTGGACCAGGCTCGGCTACGACCCCGACGACAAGGCGACCTGGGCGCAGCCGTCGATCCACATGCCGAGCCATCGGCGGTTCGATGTCCGGGACTTCGCGCCGAAGGCCTGGGACGCGGTCTGCGATCTGGTGGGCGAGGAGCGGATCGCGAAGCCGTACCGGTGGAGTGACGCGTTCATCGTCAATCTCGGCGAGGGCGCGGATCGGCCGTGGGTCGACGCGTCGGCCGAGGTCGGCGGCTGGCACAAGGACGGCGACTTCTTCCGGCACTTCCTCGACTCGCCCGAGCAGGGCCTGCTGACGCTGGTGCTCTGGTCCGAGGTACGGCACCAGGGCGGCGCCACGTTCGTGGCCGCCGATTCGGTCGGGCCGGTGGCGCGCTACCTCGCCGACCATCCGGAGGGCGTGCTGCCGACCGAGTTCCCGATCAAGGACCTGGTCGGCCAGTGCACGGAGTTCGTCGAGGCCACCGGCAAGGTGGGCGACGTCTTCCTGTTGCACCCGTACGTCCTGCACGCCAAGGCGCAGAACGTGCTCCGGCTGCCCCGCTACATCACCAATCCGCCGGTCCACCTGACCGAGCCGATGCGGTTCGATCGCGAGGACCCGGCCGACTTCTCGCTGCTCGAGCGCGCGGTGCTGCGCGGGCTCGGCGTCGACTCCTACTCGTTCCGCGCGACGGGTCCGCGGGAGTCGGTCGTACCGGAGCGGGTGCGGCGGCAGGAGCGGATGAAGGCCGAGGAGGAGCAGCGGCTGGCCGCGGGCTGAGGTCCCGCGAGCAAGATCATCGGGCTTGGCCCTTCGACAGGGTCAGGGCGCGAGATCGACGTCGGCGCGGTGGCCGAAGGTTCCGCGCAGGGCGGCCAGGGCGGCCCGGTAGCCGCCCATGCCGTGCACGCCGGGGCCCGGCGCGGTCGCCGACGAGCACAGGTAGCAGTCGGTCCGGCCGATCCGCCACGGGTTGGCGGTGAGCATCGGCCGGGCCAGCGTCTGGGCCGTGGTCAGCGCGCCGGCGTAGATGTCGCCGCCGAGATAGTTCGGGTTCTCCCGTTCGGCGTCGGCGGCGGTTCGGGCGGTCGAGGCGATGATCGTTTCGGTGAAGCCGGGCGCGTGACGCTCCAACTCGGCGGTCACGATCGGGGTCGGGTCGACGGTGCAGCCGTTCGGCAGGTGCGCGTACGCCCACAGGACATGGCGTCCGGCCGGTGCCCGACCATGATCGAATCGGGTCGGTTCGCTGGCCAGCACCATCGGGTGCTCGGGGATCCGTCCCCGGTGTACGGCGAGCTCGGCGGTGGCCAGTTCTCCGGCGGTGCCGGACAGGTGGACCGTCGACGCGCGCCCCAGTTCGGGATCGCGCCACGGGACCGGTTCGGAGAGCAGGAAGTCCACCTTGCCGACCGCCGGACCGGGGCGGAACCGCGCCGCCCGCCGACGGTAGGAACCCGGCAGCAGGGATCCGGCGATGGTGATCAGGTCCCAGACCGAGGTGTCGAAGATCATCGCGTCCACCGGCGGCAGCTCGCTGACCGACCGGACTCGCTGCCCGGTGATCACCTTCCCGCCGTGCCCCTCAAGATCACGAACGAGCGCCTCGGTGATCTTGTACGAGCCGCCGACCGGGATCGGCCAGCCGACGGTGTGGGCATAGGTCGCCAGGGTCAGGCCGGTGAGCGTGGTGCTCAGCGCCGACAGCGGCTGGCTGGCATGCCCGGCCACCCCGGAGAAGAGGTCGGCCGCGTCGCCGCCGAGCAGCCGCGCCGCCCGCACCGGCTGCCACTGGCCGGCCGCGCGCAGGCCGAACGTGATCGCGGCGCCCGGACGGCGCGGCGCCAGCAGCGGGTGATCGGAGGTGAGCTCGGTGATCGCGGCGAACCGGTCGGTCAGCGGCCGGAACACCCGGCGCCAGCCGGCTCCGTCCCGGCCGAGCCGGTCCACGGTCGTCGCGAGATCCGAGTACGCCAGCACGGCCGCGCGGCCGGCCCGCGGCTGACCGTACGCGATCTCCGGGGTGACGAAGTCGACCCGCTCGGCCAGCCCGAACCTGCGGAAGAACGGCGACGCCAGGGCACCGGGATGGACCGCCGAACAGACGTCGTGCCAGCTTCCGGGCTCGATCAACTCCGCGGTCCGGGTGCCGCCGCCGGGCCGGTCGGCGGCCTCGTACACGGTGACGTCCAGGCCGGCGCGAGCGAGCGTGACGGCCGCGGCCAGGCCGTTCGGGCCCGCGCCGATGATTGCTACCGAACTCAGCGGGATCAACCGCCCCCGGGCTGCGTCTGGTGCTCCAGCCTCCTGGTCAGGCCCGCGTCGGCGAGCTCTCGCGGCTGGTCGATCACCACGCCGATCGGCTCCTCCTCCGGAGCGGGCCGGCGGACTTCTGATCTTCGCCAGGCCCGCTTCACGAACGCCGCCATCCGGCGCCAGCTGACGTCCCGGATGAAGATCGAATCGATCGCGATCATGGCCAGCGAGAACCACGGCAGGCCCATCAGGACGGCGATCCCGATGTGGAAGCTGAGGATCCCGATCAGGCCGATCACCCGGCTGATCCGGTTCAGCAGCATCATCGGGAAGCACATCTGGATGATGATCGAACTCCACGAGATTACTGTCACCGCCGGCGCCCAGGTGGTGAGCAGATCGCTCAACTCGGGCCAGGGCCCGAAGCGCTCGACGTGCAGCGGGTTGTAGATCGCGTAGCCCTCCTGCCACGGCTTTCCGCCGGCCTTGTAGAGCGCTCCGGACGCGTACACCATGCAGACGTGCAGGGTCATCGAGACCAGCACCAGATTGTGGCTGATGTTGGTCAGCCACTCCGGCAGCAGCCGCTCCCCCTGCCAGACCCGCACCACGAAGTTCTTGGCCGGGTCCACGGTGACCCGGGCCCGGCGCCGCGAGTCCAGCGACCAGCGGCTGGCGGAGTCGGCGAAGATCAACGAGAGCAACGCGATCCGGTACATGTTGTCGCCCTGGTCGCTGGCCGCATCGTTCAACTCGATGAAGCTGACCCAGCCGATGAAGAAGACCGGCAGGGTGAGCCGGGTCCGCCAGCCGAGCAGCACCGCGACGGCCAGCAGGAGCAAGATCACGTAGCCGGCGGTGAACGCAGCGTCGTTGAGCTGGATCCGGTGGAACAGGCTGAACAGCCAGACGTGCGGCAGCAGGCTGGACGGCTCCGCGGTCTCGCCGGACCAGGCGACACCGCTGCCGAACGTGTAACGGAAGGTGGTGAGGTTGGTCAGCAGCAGCCCGATGCCGGTGGCGCCGAGCAGCATCCGGGTGACGGCGATCCCGTACCGCGCGCGCTTGGCGTCGGTGAGCCAGTGCTCGACGAACCCGCCACCCCGGTTGGCCAGCCGGCGCAACACCCGCACCAGCCCGATGATCACATTCTCGACGAACCGGACACACCGGCCGAGAGTCCCTGCCAGATTCATTGCCCGGACTCCCTCAGCGCCTTGCGGAACGTCTCGGTGAATGCGCTCCTGGACTGGCCGGGCTCCTCGAGTGGACCGCGCCAACCGGTCTTGACGATCTTGGGTTTGGGCCGTTTCGCGTTCGGATCGTTACGCCGGTCGAACGGGATCACGTTCTGCCGGCTGACCTCGTACTGGACCCGGACCACTTCGCCCGGCCAGACCGCATAGGCGACCTGGGTGGCGTACGCGGTCGCCCGGCGCTCCACCTCGAGATAGTCGTCCAGGTCCGGATCCTTGCCCTGCTTGATCAGGTCGCCGCGCAGCCGGTCCGACCAGTCGGCGCCCTTGTAGTAGCTGAGCGCGACGATCCGGTGATGACCGTTGCCCAGATCGTCGTACGCGCCCTTGTAGCGCGAGGCCAGCTCGGTCGCGAGGATCGCGGCCCGCGGCGGAAAGAGGTGGTGGGTGGACATCGCCAGTTCGGCTTTGGTGGCGTCGATCCACTTGCTGGTCTTCTCCTCGCCGTCCTGGACCACGACGGCGCGAACCCGCAACCGGTAGTCGCCGTTGATCGGCTCGGGGGCGAAGACGCTCCAGCTCTGTCCGAACAGCGGAACCATGTAGCTGCGGAGCAGGTCGCCGGGAAGGATCTGCCGCAGCCCGGAGGCGGGGGCGATCCAGAGGAAGGTCGCGAAGATGTGCCAGGCGGTGAACGCCGCCAGCACGATCAGCGTCACTCGCCGGAGAACGGGACGCTTGGCGGCTGTGGGCCGGTCGGTCATTGTTGTGTTCTACTCCCCGCGCGGTGCCGGCACCAGTGGGGACCGGCGATCATGAGCAAGGATTCGGCCCCTCGCACGAGGTGCGAGGGGCCGAATCTGTTGATCATCCGGAGATGATCATGTGGAGGTCATACCTCACAGGGCGGACCCATTGCGACGGATCCGGCCGACCACAACGGTCGACGCACCGGCGAGCACCAGGGCACCAGCGCCGGCCAGCAGGCCGAGCGACAGGTTGGAACCGGTGTTCGGCAGCTCTCCATCGCCACCGTTGCCGTCGGCAGCGGCCGCGTAATCAGCGGCAGCGTCGTCGTCGGCAGCGGCGTCATCATCAGCAGCGGCATCGTCGTCAGCAGCGGCATCATCATCAGCAGCGGCATCGTCGTCAGCAGCGGCATCATCATCAGCAGCGGCATCGTCGTCAGCAGCAGCGTCATCATCAGCAGCGGCATCGTCGTCAGCAGCAGCGTCATCATCAGCAGCGGCATCGTCGTCAGCAGCAGCGTCATCATCAGCAGCAGCATCGTCATCAGCAGCAGCGTCATCATCAGCAGCAGCGTCATCATCAGCAGCGGCATCGTCGTCAGCCGAAGCGTCCGGGTCAGCAGCAGCGTCGTCGTCAGCCGAAGCGTCGACCTCGCCGGTGGCGTCAGCCTGGCGAACCGTGGCCGAGGCCAGGCTCACCGTTGCCAGCGGCTCTTCGCCCGGCAGCGCAGTGATCTTGATCGCGCGCTGGGTGAAGGAACCCTCCGTGACAGCGGCCGGCTTCAGCTGGGCAGAGCCCTCTTCGCCGGTCGCACCCGGGTGAGTGAACTCGCCCGGATCTTCCTGAACGTTGACGACGATCGACAGCAGGTTCTCCGCAACAGCGTCGAACACCGGCGTGATCGCTTCCTTGATCGCCTCGACCAGCGGCCGGAAGACCGTGTCGAGTGCGCCACCCACCTCAGGATCGGTCAGCCGGTCGTAGACCAGCTTCACCGCATCCTGAACGGCCGGCAGGATCGTCTCGTTGAGCACGGGCTCCAGCAGACCCAGAACCGTACCGGTGATCCCGTCACCCTCGACCACGAACTCGATCGCGGGCTCCTGCGTCCCGACCAGCTGGCCCAGGGTGCCCTCGAGCGTCGCCGTGAAGGCGCCGCCGACACCAGGAACCGGAACCGGCAGGGTGGCCTCACCCTTGATCTCGATCTTGATCTCGGTGCTGTTCAGCGTGTCCGCGATCGCCTCAGCGGCCGCGGCCGGGATCTGGTCGAGCAGGGTGCCGATGGCCCCGTCGAGCGCAGCCTGGATCAGCTGCGGATCGACGATCTCGGTGTTCGGATCGAGGCCGTTCAGCGTTCCGTAGAACTTGTCGCCCGGCTTCGAATCCTTGACCAGCTTGGCCAGGTCGATCGTCAGTGCGCCCTCGGAGAGGTCAATGCCCACCGCGCTGTTCTCGTCGGTGATGGCCTCTTCGAGCGCAGACTCCAGAGCGGCCTTCAGGTCGACCTCCAGGTCGACCGTGACCTCAACGTTCGCGACACCGAGACCGCTGACCGCAGCCAGCGCCTGCTCGACGATCGGCGTCACCGTGTCGGACAGGTTGTTGACCGGATCAGACAGCTGATCGGCCGTCTCGGACAGCTTGGCTGCGATCTCCGCAACAGCCGGGCTCTCGATCCACAGCTTGCCGTCGGCAACCTGGTAATCGCTGGAGATCTCGCCGTTCTCGTCGTACGTCGCCGAAGCGGACAGTGCGCCCAGTTCGACACGCAGCTTCGAGATCAGCTCGGCGACGCCGGCATCGTCGAGGGTCCCGGACAGGTCGACGTACGCGTTCTCGTCGCCGGCCGGAGCCTCGTCGTTGTTCGGCGCGACAGCGATGGAGCCGTCGTCGTTGATCGCACCAGCGGAGGCGAACGGAGCGCCGTCCTCACGGGTGGAGGCGTACTGCCCCAGGATCCCAGCGCCCAGCACGTCGCTCGCACTTCCGAGCTGAATGCCATTGCCCAGATCGAGGTTGAGGCTCTTCAGTACCGTCGCATCCAGGGGGTTCTGGACGGCACCGGGAGCGCTCGGGTAGCCGCTGTACGCGGCCTCGAGCTCGGCGATGTCGTTGAGATTGATGGAGCCGCCACCGCTGAGAACACGCCCTTCAGCTTCTGACGTGTCCGTTGGCAGTGCCACTGCGGGTGCAGCGGTCCAAGCGGTCAAGACCGCCCCAACCGCTACGGCAGCAGCAGCGAGACGCGTTTTACCGCGCCAATTTCGCGACATACTTCTCCCTACCTGTTGACCAGGAGCGCCCAGCATGCGGGAGCCCCAAACGGATCTGTCTCAGGAACGGGAGCAAGTCGCGAGGACATGGCTCCGCCAGTTCCCCCAAGACAGTGATTTTGAAGGCCCACAGTTTTGCCGCCGCCCCCCCAGGCATTTGAACCCACTGGCGAGCCTTCGGGGACGAAGCTATCGGTACGCACACAGGGCAGCAAGGAGGTCTCGCCCCCGTTACCAATTCGTTATCAAAGTTTCTCAGGAATCTGTCCGCGGCCTTATCACAACCATGATCAACGACCCAACTCGGGCACCCCGACCTTGATCAAGAACTCGCCCCCCTCGACGAGGATTTTCGCTACGGGTACGGAGATCCCGGCGATCCTGCGTCGAGGGGGCGAGGTCGAATGATCATTCCTCGATCAAAGCTGAACGTCCTCAAGCATCTCGGTCACCAGAGCGGCGATCGGAGAACGTTCGGAGCGGTGCAGCGTGACGTGCGCGAACAGCGGATGGCCCTTGAGCTTCTCGACCACCGCGACCACCCCGTCGTGCCGGCCCACCCGCAGGTTGTCCCGCTGCGCGACGTCGTGGGTCAGCACCACCTTGGAGTTCTGCCCGATCCGGCTCAGCACCGTGAGCAGCACGTTGCGCTCCAGCGACTGCGCCTCGTCGACGATCACGAACGCGTCGTGCAGCGACCGGCCCCGGATGTGGGTCAGCGGCAGCACCTCGAGCAGGTTCCGGGCCAGCACCTCCTCGATCACGTTCCGCGAGGTGAGCGCACCCAGCGTGTCGAACGTGGCCTGGGCCCAGGGCGCCATCTTCTCCCCCTCGGTCCCGGGCAGGTAGCCGAGATCCTGGCCGCCGACCGCGTACAGCGGCCGGAACACGACCACCTTGGAGTGCTGGTTGCGCTCCAGCGCGGCCTCCAGCCCGGCGCACAGCGCCAGCGCGGACTTGCCGGTGCCGGCCCGGCCGCCGAGCGAGACGATGCCGATCTCCGGATCCAGCAGCAGATCGAGCGCGACCCGCTGCTCGGCCGACCGGCCGCGGATGCCGAACGCCTCCAGGTCCGGTTTGATCAAGGTCAGCTGCTTGCCCGGGGTGACCCGGCCCAGCGCCGTACCGGAGCCGCCGACCAGCACCACGCCGGTGTGGCAGGGCAGTTCGCGGACCTCGTCGCAGTCGACCGTGCCCTCGGCATACAGCCGGTCGACGACCGCGCCGTCGACCTCGACCTCGGCCATCCCGGTCCAGCCGGACTCGACGGCCAGCTCCGCCTCGTACTCCTCGGCGGGCAGGCCGACCGCGGACGCCTTGATCCGCATCGGCAGGTCCTTGGAGATCAGCGTGACGCGATGCCCCTCAGCGGACAGGTTGAGCGCGACCGCGAGGATCCGCGAGTCGTTGTCGCCGAGCCGGAAGCCGGCCGGCAGCACGTCGGGATCCGTGTGGTTCAGTTCGACATGGATCGTGCCGCCGTGATCATTGGCCGGCACCGGTCGGTCCAGCTGGCCGTACTTGATCCGCAGGTCGTCCAGATACCGCAGGGCGGCGCGAGCGAAATAGCCGAGTTCGGCGTGCTGACGTTTCGCCTCGAGTTCGGTGATCACCACCACGGGTAGGACGACGTCGTGCTCGGCGAACCGGCGCATGGCCTGGGGATCGCTGAGCAGGACGGAGGTATCGATGACGAAAGTACGGCGGGTGCCCTCAGAGCCTCCTTGATCGGTGGCCAGCTGCTGGTGTGAGTCGTTGACTGACACGATCGCTCTCCTCGGGGGCCGAACACGATCACCGCTCCGGCCCCACTGGCTAGGTGGTTGGCCGGAAGTGATCGACTCCCGGATCCGATCCCGCGGCTCTCCTGGCCGCGATGAACGACCCGGGTTGTCGGTCTGCCGAACGGCGCATCGCTCGCCTCCCGTACGGGCCACAGGCACATGTCCCGCACTCAGAAATGTACGTCGCCGACACCACGACTCTCTAGAGCCACGCCGCTTCCGGCGCGATCGGTGAGACGTGTTCACCTCGGCGTAACACGATCACCATCCGGCTGCGGGAACTATCCGTCGCCTACCGGCCGAAGCGTCGCTCGCGCTGCCCGTACGAGCGCAGGGCCCGGATGAAGTCCACCTTGCGGAAGTCGGGCCAGAGGGCCTCGCAGAAGTAGAACTCGCTGTGCGCCGACTGCCACATCAGGAAGCCGGACAGCCGCTGTTCGCCGGAGGTCCGGATGATCAGGTCCGGGTCCGGCTGGCCGCGAGTGTAGAGATGCTCGGCGATGTGCTCGATCTCCAGCGTCTCGGCCAGTTCCTCGATCGGCGTGCCGGCCCGGGCGTGCTCGGCCAGCAGCGACCGGACGGCGTCGCGGAGCTCGTGCCGGCCCCCGTACGACACCGCGACGTTGACCAGCAGGCCGGAGACGTCGTCGGTGGTCCGGGCGGACGCCTTCATCCGTTGCGCCGACTCGGCCGGCAGCAGGTCCAGTGCACCGACCAGGTGCACCCGCCAGCGCCGGGTCGCGGCCATGTCGGCCACCATCTGCTCGATCACCTCGAGCAGCGGCCGCAGTTGCTCGGTGCTGTTGCGGGAGAAGTTGTCGGTGGACAGCACCCAGAGCGTGACCAGCGGGATCCCGATCTCGTCGCACCAGTCGACGAACTGCATCAGTTTGTCGGCCCCGGCCCGATAGCCGGCGACCAGCGACTCGCCGGGCGCATTGGCCCTGGCCCAGCGCCGGTTGCCGTCGGCGAGCACGGCGACATGCTGCGGCAACCGGTTGCGGTCGAGTTCGGCGACCAGCCGGTGCTCGTAGGTCGAGTAGAGCAGCCCCGAGGGATGCAACCGGTCCACGAACTCGCGCAGCCGGTCGAATCGCACCATATTCGGCAGCGTATCCGCAGTCGCTGTGCCGCGCCCGTGCCGGCCCGAAGACCGGTCGGATTTTGCTTTCTTGCCCTCTCGTTTAGGCTGTAACCTACGGGACCGTAACTTTGGTCGGGCAGAATCGCTGCCCGCAGCACCAAACCGGCGCGCCACGACTCGGAGGACCACAGCGATGAGCACGACTCGGACCGATCCCGATCTCGAGCCGGACCGGACCGCCGGCGACCAGGTCGCCGAGGTGATCCGGCAGGTCAAGCCGAAACTGCGCGGCTGGCTGCACGCCGGCATGACCCCGCTCGCCGCGGCCGCCGGGATCGTGCTGATCTGGCTGGCGCCGACCGCGGCCGGCAAGGTCGGCGGTGCCGTCTTCCTGGCCGCGTCACTGCTGCTGTTCGGCACCAGCGGCCTCTATCACCGGTTCCACTGGGGCCCGACCGGCGACGCCGTGCTGCGGCGGATGGACCACGCCAACATCTACGTCTTCATCGCCGCGACCTACACCCCGCTGGCGTTGATCATGCTGACCGGCACGTCCCGGGTCGTCCTGCTGAGTGTGATCTGGAGTGCCGCCTTGGGCGGGCTGCTGTTCCGGCTGTTCTGGCTGTCGGCGCCACGCTGGCTCTACACCGGCCTGTACATCCTGATGGGCTGGGCCGCCGTCGGCTGGCTCGGCGCGTTCTATGCCGCGGGCGGGGCCGCCGTCGTCGCCCTGGTCGTGGCCGGCGGCCTGTTCTACACGCTGGGCGCCGTGGTGTACGGGAAGAAATGGCCGGACCCGTCGCCGCGCTGGTTCGGCTTCCACGAGATCTTCCACTCGTTCACGATCGCCGGGTTCGCGGTGCACTACATCGCGATCTCGTTGATCACGTACGCGGCGGGCTGATTACTCCTCGGTGTCCTGCTGGACGGCGAGGACGCCGCGGGCGAAGCGCTGGAACCGCTCGTTGTCGACCAGCGCGATCCCCTGCGCCTTGTCGACCAGGACCAGCAGCGTGTCGCCAGCCTCGAGCCCGAGCAGGTCACGGGCGTCCTTGGGGATGACGATCTGGCCCTTCTCCCCGATCTTCACGGTGCCCACGATGTAGCGACCGTCCGGCCCCTCGATCATCTTCCCGGCCATGAACCACCCTCCCTGACGTACTGGTAGCCTAAGTGTAACTTTTCCTACTTGTGCGGGAAGGTGGACATGGCCAAGAAGCGCTGGATCGTGCTGGGGATCGGCGGAGCCCTGGTCCTCGGGCTGGTGGCGGTCGCCGCGACGTACGTCGACCAGAACACGAACTACACCGAACGCGACGCCGAGCAGCTGGCCCGGGCGGGCGTCACGACCAAGATCACGACGATCGGCGGTCACCAGACCCATTACGCGGAAGGCCCGGACAACGGGCCGCCGCTGCTGCTGATCCACGGCCAGGGCTCGCAATGGGACGACTACGCCAAGGTGCTGCCGACCTTGATCAACTCGCACCATGTGTTCGCGATCGACGTGTACGGGCACGGCCGCTCGGCCCGGCTGCCCGCGCAGGACTACACCGCGGTACGGATCGGCACTTTGATCGCGGAGTTCATGGAGCAGGAGCTGGGCGGGCCGGCCATGGTCTCCGGCCACTCCTCCGGCGCCCTGCTCGCCGCCTGGCTGGCCGCCAACCGGCCCGACCTGGTCAGCGGGGTGCTGCTGGAGGATCCGCCGTTCTACTCCTCGATCATGCCGCGGGCCGCGAAGACGACCGGCGGGGCGATCTTCTCGATCACCCGCGACTTCCTGGCCCAGACCGAGGAGCGCGACTTCCAGCGCTACTTCATCGAGCACGGCGACTACTTCGCCTTCTTCGGCCCGGCGAAGACCCAGATCGAGACGTACGCACTCGGCTATCTCGATGATCATCCGGGCGAGCCCCTGGAGATCTTCTTCCTGCCGCCGATGGTCAACGTCTTCTTCCGCGGGCTGGTCAACTACGACCCGGCCTTCGGCGCGGCGTGGTTCGACAACCATTGGTACGAGGGTTACGACACCGACACCGTACTGAAGTCGATCAAGGTGCCGACGGTGCTCCTGCACACCAACTACTTCCAGCAGAGCACGGGCAGCTACTACCAGAACGGCGTCCTGATGGCGGCTATGGACGGCGACGAGAAGGAGCGCACGCTCGGGCTGCTGTCCAACGAGGAACTGGTCGAGATCGCCTCCGGCCACCTGGTCCACTTCGAACGCCCCGACGCCTACCTGGACGCCTTCGCCCGCCTCACCGCCCGTGTCCCCTGACCCGGAACCGGACAGCGTGGAAATCCCTGCCGCGTCCGGTGGCACCGAGGTTCCACGGTCACGGGCTGGCCAGGGCCTCGGTGAGGTCGGCGACGGTGGTGACGGGCAGCCGGCAGAAGAAGTTGCGGCAGACGTACGCGGTCGGGCGGTTGTCGATCATGGTCCGCTGCTCCAGCAGGGCGAAGCCGGCCAGGTCCGGCGGTCCGGCCAGGACGACGGACCCGGCCGGGGCGAGCCGCCAGGCCGCTTGGCGCAGGCCGATCGTGTCGGGATGGTCCGGCGGCCCGGCGATCGCGACCTCGACCGGCGGCGCCGCCGTCCGGCTGATCGCGTCGGCGAGCAGCCAGCCCGCGAATCGAGGCGCGGCCGTGATCAACCCAGCGGCAGAGGCGGCGGCCCGCTCAGCCCGTTCGGCATAGTCCGTTCGTCCGGTCAGCTCGGCCAGCAGGGTGAGCGCGTGGACGGCGGCGCTGAGCCCTGACGGGGTCGCGTTGTCGGTCGGGTCCTTCGGCCGCAGATACAGCCGCTCGGCCTCGGCGGCCGTGTCGTAGAAGCCGCCGGAGCCGTCGTCGAACGCGGTGATCATCCGGTCGGCCAGCCACTCAGCTCGGATCAGCCAGTCGGCGTCGGCTCCCGCGGCGGCGAGTCGGGTGGCCGCCTGGCACAGCGCCGCGTAATCCTCCAGCACCGCCGCGGCGGTGCCGACCCGGCCCTCCCGCGAGCTGCGGCGCAGGCCGTCGTCGACCAGGTGCACCCGCCAGACCAGGTCGGCCGCGTGCCGGGCCACCTCGAGCCAGTCCGGCCGGTCCATGATCATCGCGGCCTGCACCAGCGCGTCGATCGCCCAGCCGTTCCAGGCGGTGATGATCTTGTCGTCGCGGCCCGGCCGGGGCCGCTCGGAGCGGGCGTCCGCGAGCCGGCGGCGGACGTCGGCCAGCCGAACCGGATCCTGGTCCACCGGCAACTGCAGCGTCGAGGCCCCCTCCTCGAACGTGCCGTTCGCGGTCACGACGAAGACCTCGGCCGCCCAGTCCGCGTCCTCCGGTCCCAGCACATCCCGCAGTTGCTCCGGAGTCCAGGCGTAATAGGCACCTTCCCGCAGCCTGCCTTCGGCGTCGGCGGAATCCGCGTCGAGGCTGGAGGCGAAGCCGCCCTCCGGCGTCCGCAGCTCGGTGAACAGCCAGTCGACCAGGTCGGTCGCGACCCGCTCCGCCAGCGGCGAGCCGGTCCGGCGCCACCAGCCGACGTAGTTGCCGAGCAGCAGCGCGTTGTCGTACAGCATCTTCTCGAAGTGCGGCACCACCCAGCTGCTGTCGACGCTGTACCGGGCGAACCCGCCGGCGAGTTGATCATGGATGCCGCCGCGGGCCATCGCCTCCAGCGTCCCCTCGACCATGATCATCGCGTCCGGGTCGTCCGACCGCAGCAACGCTTCCACGACCAGGGACGGCGGGAACTTCGGCGCCGTACCGAATCCGCCGCGCTCCCCGTCGTAGTCCCGCCGCAGGGTCGCGATCGCCTGCGCCACCTCCTCGGCTCCGGCCTGGCCGGCCAGGTCGGGCCGTGCGCCGGCGAGTTGATCACTGATCGAGCCGGCCGCCGTGACGAGTTCCTCCCGGCGATCCCGCCATGCCTCCCCGATCGCCTGCAGTACTTGCGGAAACGACGGCAGCCCGCCGCGCGGCGCGGGCGGGTAATAGGTGCCGGCGAAGAACGGGCTCCGGTCCGGCGTCAGGAACACCGTCATCGGCCAGCCGCCCTGCCCGGTCAGCGCCTGCGTGGCCTGCATGTAGACGGCGTCGACGTCCGGCCGCTCCTCCCGGTCCACCTTGACCGCCACGAACCCGGAGTTGATCATGGCCGCGATCCGCTCGTCCTCGAACGACTCGTGCGCCATCACGTGACACCAGTGGCAGGCCGCGTAGCCGACCGACAACAGCACCGGGACCTCCCGCCGAGCCGCCTCGGCGAACGCCTGGTCGCCCCACTCCCACCAGTCGACCGGGTTGTCCGCGTGCTGCAGAAGGTACGGGGAGGTGCTGTCGGCAAGACGATTGGCCATGACACCGACCGTAACGCGCCCGCCCGAACCTCAGTGAAGCAACTGCAGCACCCACTGCCCTCGCTCGGCGGCGGCCCGATAGAACTCCTTCACCGCAACGAAATTCGGCGCGAGGTAGCCGGCGAAGCTGTCCGCATCGTCCCAGATGTCCGGGTAGACCTCCGCCGATGCCATCGCCGCCGGGTCGAACCTCGCTCGGAGCGTGGTGGGATCGACGTCGGCCAGCGCGGCGGCAATGGCGGCCACGCCGGACGGGTCGAGCAGTCGCGGTGGCCCGTACCCGAAGTTCCCGTCGAGCTCCTCTCCTCCGAAGATCACCGAGGCCAGCGGGCCCTCGGTGGTCCACGGGTCGCCGGTCAGCAACCAGTGGATGCCGTGCCAGGCCTTGTCGAGGTCCACGGCGGACGGCGACGTCCGGTCCGCGTTCAGCCGCTCCCAAATCGACTCCGGATCCGCGCGTACCGCACTGGCCTCGGCCCCGGTGAGGGCCCAGCCGTCCCAGGTCATTCCCATGACGGCATCATCGCGTACCATCGGCCGGTCGGGTCCGCATGCAACAACCGATCTCTTCCGAACGTGAGTTCCTGTATGGGAGTGAGAGTGAAGGACCCGCCACGGCCAGAACTCTCCTTCGACACCTGGATCAGTACGCGCATCCCGGAACTGATGAGGTTCGCCTACCTGGTGACCGGAAGCCAGGACGCGGCCGAAGAAGCCGTCCAGACGGCGTTGTCGGCTGCGTGCGAGAAGTGGCCGAAGGTCAGCCGAACCACCGACCCGGATGCGTACGTTCGGCGGATGATCGCCAACGCCCATGTCTCGCAATGGCGGAAGTTCGGGAAACGGATCGCGGTGGTCGCCGCCGTGCCCGAGGACCGCGGCGGCGATCCGGCCGATTCGATCGCGACCAACGATGCGGTCTGGCGGATCTGCTCGGCCCTTCCCCGGCAGCAGCGGGCCGCAGTGGTGCTGCGGTTCTACGAGGACCTGGACTACGCCGAGATCGCGCGGATCCTCGACGTCACGGAGGCCACCGTTCGCTCCCATATTCACCGAGCACTCGCCGCGCTGCGGGTGCAGCTGAGCCGAGCGGAGGACTGATCATGGCCGATCCGACCGACGAAGACCTCGAGCAGATCATGCGGGCCGGCCTGGCCGGGCGGGCCGGGCAGGTCGACACCGACGTGCCGATCCGAGTGAACCGTCCACGCTCCCGTGGCTGGGTGCTTCCGGCGGCAGCCGCCGCAGCCGTCGGGATCCTCATCGTTGCCGCGCTGGTCCTGCCCGGCGCCAACGTTCCCGTACCCCCGTCCGACGACCGCACGCTGGTGGCGAACCCGCCGGTTCCCAGCAACTGGCGGTTGGAGTCCTGGCACGGCGTCCAGGTCTCGGTGCCGCCGGACTGGGGTTGGGGCGGGGCTCCCACCCCGGACCATGGGGGCAGGTCCGGCACCGGCGACCTGTTGGACTGCGGAACGGCCGCCTACCGGTCCGCCGATGGCAACCCGACCCAGGACACGGCCCGGCCCTATGTCGGGCGGCCGGTCATGATGACCGACGCCTGCTCCGTCATCCAAGGTCAGAACTTCCCCCAACCGAAGGCCCCCTACGTCTGGCTCGGCGCAGCGATCGAACCGGGCACGCGTGACCTCGGCGGCGGCTGGAAGCAGACGACCATCGAGGCCGGCGGCAGTACGGTGACGGTCGCCACCCGGGACGACTCGTTGAGCGAACAGATCCTCGCCACCGTGAAGCCCAATCCCGGCACCGATTGTGAAGCGGAGTTCAACGGCCCGAGGGTCAGCGACTTCACCGTTGCCGAACCCTCCACCATGTCCGTGTGCGCGTACCGGCGCAGCGAGAACGCCCCGGGGTTCAAGTTGCAGTACGCCACCGAGGTCGACGCCGAAGCGTCGCGCAAGTTCCTCGCCGCGGTCGACGCGGCACCGAAGCTTCAGTGCATCGACACCTATACGGACGAGTGGGTCGTCCTCCGGATCCACGGCGAGGGCGGCAAGACCCAGATCATCGCCGTCGATACCGCCGATTGCGTCGGCGTCCACACATCGAAGGGGACCGCCGAGCTGAACGTCGCCACCGTCTCTCCCTGGGCGGTCGACGGGATCCCGGCGTACGTCATCGGCCCGCGGGACACCAGCGGAACGCCAGGCCTGAGCGATTACTTCCGGGGCATGCTCGGCTGATCAGGGCTGCTGTCGCTGATCCGGTCGGCCAGCCGGGAGTTCGCCTCGGCCCAGGCGTCGACCATCCGGGTGCCGCCGTGGCCCTCGGCCTCGTCGATGATCAACTCCGAGTCCGGCCAGGCCCGGTTCAGTTCCCAGGCGGTGATCAACGGGCCGCTGATGTCGGCCCGGCCGTGGATCAGGATCCCCGGGATCCCGGCCAGTTCGCCGGCCCGGGCCAGGATCGGCGGCTCGAGGAACCCGTCAGCCGCCCAATAGTGGGTGGTCAGGGTGACGAAGACCTGGCGGAAGACCTGATCATCCCAACGCGGGTTGCGCTGCAGCCCGGTGGCGAAGGAGATGTGGTGATCCTCCCAGTCGGCCCAGGCGAGCGCCGCGGCGTCGCGTACCGCCGGATCGGGGTCGGTGATCAACGTCGCGTAGGCCTCGACGATCCGCGACTCGTGCCGCCGGTAGCCGATCCCGGCCGCCTCGGCGTGCCCGGCGAACCGGTCCCAGGCCTCGGGGAACACCGTGCCGACCTGTTCGGTGATCCAGTCGACCTCGGGCCGGCCGGTGGTGGTCACGGCCATGATCACGATGCCGAGCACTCGGTCCGGATGTTCCAGCGCGTACGCCAGCGCGAGCGTCGACCCCCAGGACACGCCGTTGATCACCCACCGGTCGACGCCGAGCGTCTCGCGCAACCGTTCGCAGTCGGCGATCAACGCCTGGGTGGTGTTGCCGGCCAGGTCATGATCGGGATCGATCGCCAGCGGCTTCGACCGGCCGCAGCCGCGCTGGTCGATCCCGATGATCCGGAACCGCTCCGGGTCGAACTTGGTGACGTAGCCGCCGGGCCCGAGGGTGCCGCCCGGACCGCCGTGCAGGTAGAGCGCCGGGATGCCGTCCGGATTGCCTGACTCCTGCCAGTAGACGGTCTGGCCGGAGCCGACGTCGAGCAGGCCGGAATCACGAAGCGGGGTTCTGGGGAACACCCGCCGATCCTACGGGCCCTCCGGCGTGCAGCCGCAGGACCGGCCGATCCGCAGCCGCGGCCGGAGCACCCGGTGCACGGCCTCGGTGTGCTCGCGCCGGACCAGCCCGACCAGGGTCTCCAGAGCCGTCCGGGCCAGGGCGGCGACGTCCTGGTCGACCGAGGTGAGCGACGGCTGCCCGTACCGGCCGGCCTCGGTGCCGTCGAAGCCGACCACGGCAAGATCATCGGGGACCCGCAGGCCGGCCTCGGCGCAGGCGGCGATGGCGCCGATCGCCTGTGCGTCGCTGGTCGCGAACACCGCGTCGATCTCCCGCCCGGACGTGATCAACTCGCGCATCGCCCGGTAGCCGCCCTCGCTGGAGAAGCTGGTGTGTACGGGAGCGGCGGCGGTCATGCCGGCCCGGTCCAGCGCGTCCTGCCAGCCGGCCACGCGCTCCTGGACGGCGTCGATCTCGGCCGGCCCGGCCAGGCAGACCGGGTTGCTGCGATCATGGGACAGCAGATGCTCGACGGCCTCGGCGGCAGCGGTCCGGTTGTCGATCACGACCGAGGAGAAGCCGGTCCCCTGCGGCGCGCGGTCCAGCAGCACCACCGGCAGGCGTACCTCGTCCAGCATGCTGACGTCCGGGTGCGACGCGGCGGAGATCAACAACAGCCCGTCCACCTGGCGGTCGACGAACGCCCGCAGGTACGCCGACTCCCGCTCGGTCTGGTTGTCCGCGGTGCCGATGATCAACATGTAGTCGTTCCGGAACGCCTCGTCCTCCACCGCTTGGGCCAGCTCGCCGAAGTGCGGGTTCCGGTGATCCGGCATCAGCATCGCGATCGAGTGGGTCCGGTTCTCCCGCAGCGCCCGGGCGATCCGGTTCGGCCGGTAGTTCAGTTCCGCGACCGCGGCCAGCACCCGTTCCCGCGCCTCGGCCGACACCGGCCGCGGACCACCGTTCAGCACATAGCTGACCAGCGCCGGCGACACCCCCGCCACCCTCGCCACGTCAGCTCTCGTGATCGCCACAATCGTCCCCCGCAGTCGTGATCATTTCTCGCCGCTGCTCGCGATGGTAGCCGCGAAGAACCGCTGCAGGAACAGCAGCAGGACGGCCGGCACGACCGAGATCAACAGGGCACCCCCGAACATCTGGCCGAAGTTGAACTCCGTGTCGGTGAACGTCCGGGCGATCGCGATCGGCGCCACCTGCTTGGCCTCCTCGGAGATGATCAGCAGCGGCCACAGGTAGGACGACCACTGGCCGAGGAAGATCAACAACCCGGAGTTGATCAACGTGGTGACGCTCAGCGGTACGTAGATCCTGGTCATGATCCGGAAGTCGGAGGCACCGTCGATCACCGCCGCCTCCCGGAGCGAGGTCGGGATGCCGCGGAAGAACTGGCGCATGTTGAAGATCGCCAGCCCGTTGCCGATGCCGGGCAGGATCAGGCCCAGGTAGCTGTTGTTGAGCTGCCAGCTGGTGAAGACCTTGGCCAGCGGGATCGCGATCGCCTCGAACGGGATCATGAAACCGATCACCAGCAGCGCGAAGACGAACTCGCGGCCGCGGAACCGGAGCACGGTCAGCGCGTACGCCGCCGGCACCGAGATGGCCAGCCCGATGATCACCGAGGCGAACGCGACCAGCAGCGAGTTGGCCATGCTCCGACCGAACCGCAGCTCGAAGAACAGCGCCCGGTAGTTGTCCAGCGTCCAGACATCCGGGATCAGGGTCCGCCAGCTGAGCGGGCTGACGCTCTCGATCACCTGGCTGCCCGGGCGCAGCGAGCCGAACAGCATCCAGAGCGCCGGCAGCACGAACAGCAGTGCCACGATGATCGCCAGGACGGTCAGCAGCGTGATCAGCAGACCGGCCTGGAACCGGCCCTTCGGCCGCCTCGCCTCGATGGCCCGGGCTCGCGGAGGCGCCTCCGTGACGAGCGTGGTCATGCGTCACGCTCCCGAAGCAGCCGGAACTGGATCGCGACGATCAGCAACATGATCAAGGTCAGGACCAGGGTCGAGGTGGCGCCGAGATTCGGCTGCGAATAGGTGTACGTACGGCGATAGGCGTCGAACATCAACAGCGTGGTGGATTCCTGCGGCCCGCCGTTGGTCAGCATCTGCACCGGGACGAACAGGACGAAGTTGGCCACCGTGTCCGCGACCAGGACGAACAGCAGCGGCCGCTTCATCAGCGGCAGCGTGATCGACCAGAACGTCCGCCAGGCCCCGGCACCGTCGATCGCCGCCGCCTCGTACACCTCGCGGTTGATGTCGTTCAGGCCGCCGATCAAGAACAGCATCCAGTAGCCGATGCCGACCCAGGACGCCACCAGCACGATGCTCGGCAACGCCTGGGCGGGCGAGGTGAAGAACGGCTGCGGCCCGATCCCGAACACGCCGAGCAGGCCGTTGACCGGACCGTCGTTGCGCAGCGCGACACCCCACGCGATCGACGAGCCCACGATCGGGATCGTGCACGGGATGAACACGGCCGTGCGCCAGATCCCGCGGCCGGGCAGCTTCCGGGTCAGCAGCACCGCCACGGCCATCGCCAGCGCGATCTGCAGCGGGTTGATCACCAGGTTGAAGGCGACGGTGCGGCCCAGCGCGCCGAGGAACAGTGGGTCGCTGAACAACACGGCGTAGTTCTTGAGCCCGGCGAACCGTTCCTCGGCGAGGAGCCCGACCCCGACCCGTTCGAACAAGGTGGACCAGACCGCGCCGGCGAACGGCACCAGCCGGAGCAGCACGATCGCCAGCAGCGCCGGGGCGAGGAACACCGCGGCGGTGATCAACGTACGACGACGGAGCATGGCGCTACTGGTACTGCTTCCAGGCGGTGGTCAGCTGGCTCTGCGCGGATTCCAAGGCCTGCTTCGGATCCGCGCCGTTGGCGATGTCGGAGAACGCCCGGCCCATGATGTCCTCGAACTCGATGTAACCGGCGGTGGAGACCCGGCCGACCGCGGTGTACTCGGTCTCGTACTGGACCACCTTCGCAGCCTGCTTGCCGCCCTCGGAGGCGGTGAACATCTCGCCCTCCAGGTACGACTTCAGCCCGGCCGTGTTCGCCGGCAGTTCGGCGTAGGCGCGGTGCTCGGCGTACCCGCTCTCGCCGTCGATCGCCAGCCAGCGCAGGAAGATCGCCGACGCCTCCTTGTTCTTGGAGAACGGGTTGATGCCGACCGACCAGGAGCCGGTCGGGCTGGCCGGCTTGCCGCCCTGCCAGACCGGGTTCAGCGCCGCACCCCAATTGATCTTGGAATCGGCGAGCTTGCCGACCATCCAGTTCCCCTCGACCAGATAGGCCGTCTTACCGGCCAGGAAGGTCGAGTCGATCTGCTCGGCCGGGATGCCGCGCGGCGTGATCTTGTCCGCGTACAGGGAACCGTAGTAGTCCATCGACTGCACCCAGCCGTCGTTGGTCACGTCCGGGGTCAGGTTGCCCTCGCCGGTCGCCCCGAGCCCGCCGCCGGCGGAGTACGGCAGCGGTTCCAGCTGGTAGTAGCGGTCCGGCTGGCCGAACAGCAGCCCGTACTGTGCGTTGCCGCGGTCCTGGACCTGCTTGGCGTCCTGCTTCAGTTGCTGCCAGGTGATCCGGGCCGCGTCCTCGGTCGACGGCGGCTTCACCCCGGCGGCGTCGAGCAGATCCTTGTTGTAGAAGAGCAATTGGGTCGAGTTCGCCACCGGCAGCGAATAGAGCTTGCCACCGAACGAGCTCGCCTCGACGGTGACCGGCTGCAGGGCATCGGTCAGTCCCTGGAACGGTCCCGACAGATCCTCCAGGTAACCCCGGGTGGCGAGTGCCGGCACCCGCGGCTGGTCGACCCAGAAGACGTCCGGATCGCCCGTCTTCTGGGTGATCCGCGAATCGAGGACGCTGTTCAGGTCGTCGAACGGCACGTACTGGTAGTCGACCTTGATCGTCGGGTGTTCCTTCTCGAACGCCGCGACCACGTCGGTCATCCCGTCGGCCTTCGGGTCGAGGATGCCGACGACCTTGATCGTCGTAGTCGGGTCGGTGTCCGGGATCGACCAGGGCTGGCCGGTGCCGGGGTCCTCGGCCGGGCCGCTCGCGCAGGCCGCGAAGAGGACCAGCGCGCCGGCTCCGGCGGTGAGGCTGGTCAGCAAGGACCGGAGACGCATCACAACTCCTTCAGCTTGTCCATGAAGAATCGGGTGAAGCCCGCGGCGTCGACGTCGACCGCGATCGACGCGTTCGGTTGCAGCTTCTGGGTCTTGCCGTCCGGGGCCCAGCCGCCGGTCAGCGGGTCGGCGATCATCGCGCCGCGCAGCCGGTCACCGGTCTCCACCTGGACGTAGGCGTCCTGCCAGGTGATCAACTCCGGATGGGTCACGGCAGCGACGGCGAGCGGGTCGTGCATCGCGCAGGAATCGGCCTGCTCCGGCCGGCGGCTGCTCAGGTGTTCGATCCAGGCCACGGTGTAGCGGCCGGCGAACGCCGCGAACTCGTGATCACTCGCCGCCATCGCCCGGGCCTCCGCCATCGTGACCCGTACCTTGAGCGTGACGTCGAGCCCGACCCACTGGGCGACGATCCCGGAACCGAGCACGATCTCGGCCGCCTCGGGATCGTTCCAGATGTTGAACTCGCCGGGCATCCGGGTCTCGTTGGTCGGCTTGCTGAAGACACCGCCCATGATCACCAGGCGCTTGAGCGAGGCGGCGAAGGTGTGGTCCAGCCGCATCGCCAGCGCGACGTTGGTCAGCGGGCCGACCGCGACCAGCGTGATCTCCCCGGGGTTGGCCCGGACGTGCTCGACCATGGCCGCGGCCGCCGGCGTGGCCTGCGGTTCGCGGGCTACGACGTCGTCCGGTACGGAGCCGAACTTGGCCTGCGGACGGAGCAGCGGCAGCTGGGCACCGCGGTGCACCGGGACCTCGGGGTGGCCGAGCCGGTGCAGCAGTTCCAGGGTCAGCGTGGTCGCCGACGCGACGTCGGTGTTGCCGTTGACGGTGGTGACGAGTTCCAGCGAGATGTCGGGGTCGGCCAGCGCCAGCGCCAGCGCGAACCCGTCGTCGACATCGCTCCCTGGAGCACCCATGGCCAGGTCGACATCGAGCATCACACGTTCCATGATTCGAGTCCTCAACACGTGTTGACGAAGTTCTGGTTCGCCATGCTGACACGTGTTGAACGCGTCCGCAACCGGTTCCGGGACAGTCGTCGGACCGTGGGCGGGATCGATTACGATGGCAGGGCCCGCGCGTCAGGATTGTGGCGCGTGTTGGCCGGCCGGGCTGTGGTCGGTGGGTGTCGTCGAAGCCGTGTTCGTCACGGCGATTGTCTCCCCCTGCCTCGAAGGATGCTGCCCGTGCGCGCCCTGGTTTCGTTGATGTTCCTGATCCTGCTGGCCGGTTGCAGCACGCCGGCTCCGTCGGCCCAACCGGTCGCCCCCGGCTTTCGTACCGTCACGGTGGACAACTGCGGCACCGAGGTCACCATCGAGCGCCCGCCGGAGCGGGTGGTGGCGATCAAGTCGACCGCGATCGAGCTGCTGCTGGCCCTCGGGCTCGGCGACAAGATCGTCGGCACCGCGTTCGGCGACGGGCCGCTGCCGGAGAAGTACGGGACGCCGCCGCCGGTGCTGGCCGACAAGGTGCCCGGCCGGGAGGCGCTGCTCGCGGCCCGACCCGATTTCGTGTACGCCGGTTGGGAGAGCAACCTGACCGCGCAGGGTGCCGGCGACCGGGCCGCGCTGGCCGGACTGGGCGTGAACAGCTACGTCGCGCCGGCCGCCTGCAAGGCGCCCGCCCATCAGCCGAAGCCGCTGACCCGGGACGTGCTGGAACGCGAGATGCGTGAGATCGCCGCGATCTTCGGCGTGCCGGAGCGGGCCGAGAAGTTGATCACCGAACAGCGGGAGGCGCTGGCCGCCGTGAAGAAGGATTCCCGGCAGCGCACCGTGCTCTGGTACAGCTCGGGCACCGACAGCCCGTACGTCGGCGCCGGGATCGGCGCACCGCAGTTGATCATGGACTCGATCGGCGTCCGGAACGTCTTCGGTGACATCGAAGACACCTGGAGCACCGTGTCCTGGGAGAGCGTACTCAAGCAGGACCCGGACCTGATCGTGTTGGTCGACGCCACCTGGAACACCGCGGAGTCGAAGAAGAAGGTGCTCGCCGAGTCGCCCGCCGTCGCCCTGGATGCCGTACGGGAGCAGCGTTTCCTGACGGTACGGTTCCCGGCCGGCGAGGGCGGCGTGGCCACGGCGGAAGCGATCACCGACCTCGCCGAACAGCTGGCGAGCCTGCCGTGACCGCGGTGATCACCCGGTCGCCGGCGGCACCGTCAGAGTCACCGCGGCCGACCGGGCGGCGGGCCGGAACCCCGGTCTGGCTGGTCGGACTGGTGTTGGTGATCTTGCTCGCGGCGTCCGTGCTGGCCGCGACCGCGGTCGGCGCCAGCGGTCTCGGGCCGGCCCACGTGCTGCAGTCGATCGGCCACCACCTGGGCCTGACACCGGTCGGGCTGCCCCGGCTGGACGACGCGATCATCTTCGACCTCCGGCTGCCGCGGGTGCTCACCGCGGCCCTGGTCGGCGCCGCCCTGGCCCTGTCCGGGGCGGTGATGCAGACGCTGACCCAGAACCCGCTGGCGGATCCGTACCTGCTCGGGCTGTCCTCCGGCGCGGCCCTGGGCGCGGTGTCGGTGCTGCTGCTCGGCGTCGGCCTGGTGCTGCCGCTGGCGGCGTTCCTCGGCGCCATGCTGGCCTTGGCCGGTGCGCTGGCGCTGGCCGGCCGGGCCGCGACGCGCGGCTCCACCAGGATCGTGCTGGCCGGGATCGCGGTCGCACAGATCTGTTCGGCCGGGACCTCCTTCGTGATCTTCTCCAACGCCCAGGGCGACTCCTACCGGGAGGTGCTGGCCTGGCTGATGGGTTCGCTCGGCGGCGCGGACTGGTCCTCCCTTGCGGTGGCCGGGCCGATCATCGTGGCGGCCGGGCTGGTGCTGCTGGGCTACGCCCGGTCGCTGGACGCGTTCGCCTTCGGTGATCAATTGGCCGGCTCGCTCGGCGTCGCCACCGGGCCGACCCGGATGATCCTGCTCGGCCTGGTCGCCCTGCTGACCGGCTCGGCGGTCGCCGTCAGCGGCGCGATCGGGTTCCTCGGGCTCACCCTCCCGCACGCGGTCCGGTTCGTCACCGGGCCGGCGCACGCCCGGCTGCTCCCGGTGCTCGCCCCGGCCGGAGCGATCTTCCTGGTCTGGACCGACACCGCCGCCCGGACCGTGCTGGCGCCGGAGGAGGTCCCGGTCGGCATCCTGACCGCCCTGATCGGCGCGCCGGTGTTCTGCGTCCTGCTCTGGCGCCAGCGGAGGGCGGCATGAGCGCTCCGGTCCGGGTTGACGACGTCCGGTACGCGATCGACGGGATCCCCTTGCTGCACGGGGTTTCACTCACCGCCCCGGCCGGCCGGTTGACCGGGGTGCTCGGGCCCAACGGCGCCGGCAAATCCACCCTGCTCCGGCTGATCGCGGGCCTGACCCGCCCGGCCGCAGGCCGGGTCCTGCTCGGTGATCATGACCTGCACCGGCTGCCGCGGAAGGTCCGGGCCCGGCGCGTGGCGTACCTGGAACAGCAGTCGACCACCGAGCAGCCGCTGCTGGTCCGGCAGGTGGTCGAACTCGGCCGGATCCCGCACCTCGGCCGCTGGCAGCCGCCCGGACCGGCGGACCGGGCGGCGGTCCTGGACGCGCTGGTCGCGGTCGGCATGATCGAGTACGCCGAGCGCCGTTGGAGCACGCTGTCCGGCGGTGAGCAGCAACGGGTCCAGCTGGCCCGCGCGCTGGCCCAGCAGCCCGAGGTGCTGATCTTGGACGAGCCGACCAACCATCTCGACCTGGCCGCCCAGCTGACGATCATGGCCCAGGTGGCCGCCGCCGGCCGGACCGGGATCGCCGCGGTGCACGATCTCAATCTGGCCGCGAGCTACTGCGACCGGGTCGTGCTGCTCTCCGGCGGCAGCGTGGTCGCCGCCGGGACTCCGGCGGAGGTCCTGACGCCGGACGTGATCGAGGAGGTCTACGGGGTCCGGCCGCGGACCCTGGCCGACCCGGAGTCGGGCCGGCCGGTGTTGATCTTCGACCGGATCCCGGCCGCGACCGCGGCGGGCTCCGGCGTCCAGGTCCCCTGATCGTCCCGGAGCTCGGTGGTCACCGGGCTGCCGGCTCCGATCAGCAGCAGGCCGAGCAGACGGTTGACCGAGGTCCGCGGATCGCCGCCGGGCCAGGGATCGACCGCGCCGGTCGGCGGCCCCGGCGTCCAGCTCGACGAGGCTTCACGCGGCACCAGGTGGACACGGTGCGGCGGCAGGCCGGCGACCCAGTCGATCAGGTCCGCCGGACGGCTCTCGGCATGATCGAGGGCGACGGTCAGCGCGTCCAAGGTCGGAAAGAACCGGGCCCGCCCGCTCCACGCCCAACTCCAGCCGGACGGATGGGCGGTGATCATGGAGCGCGGCCGGAACCGGTTCAGCCGCGCGGCCACCACCCCGCGGGCATAGCTCGACGACAGCAGCCCGGCCAACCAGCCGAGCCGCTCGCCGCCGCACGCCCCGCACATCAGGGCATCACGTCACCGCTGTTGGGCCCGAGCGTCTGGCCGACGTAGAGATTGCCGCCCGGATCCGAGGCCAGCAGTACCGCGGTCGGCGCGACCTCGTCGACGGTGCCGAACCGGCCCAGCGGCAGCTCGGCCTGCTTGGCCCGCTTCCACTCCTCGCTGATCCCGGCGACCAGCGGGGTCTCGATCGGGCCGGGCGCGATTGCGTTCACCAGGACTCCGCGGCCGGACACCTCGAGCGCGATCGACTTCGTCATCGCGATCACGCCGGCCTTCGCGGCCGCGTAGTGGGCCAGGCCGGTGCCGCCCTTGAGACCGAGTTGCGATGCCACGTTGATGATCCGGCCGTCGCCCCGCGCCAGCATCCCAGGCAGTACCGCCCGGTTGAGCAGAAAGACGCTGGTCAGGTCGACGTCGACGGTCTGCTGCCAGGTCGCCAACGTCAGCTCGGTGACCGGTGCCTCGGTGAGGATGCCGTGCGACGTGACCAGGGTGTCGATCCGGCCGAGCCGCCGCTCGGCCTCGGCCACGGCCGCCGTGACCGCGGCCTCGTCGGTCGCGTCCAGCTGCACGGCCGCGGCGCCGAGCTCCGCGGCACGTTCGGTCACCGCGGCCGACCGGTCGGCGAGCATGATCATCGCCCCGGCGGCGCGAAAGTGGCGGGCGATCGCCAGCCCGATGCCGCTGGCCGCGCCGGTGATCAACGCGGTCCGGCCGGACAGCACGCCGCTCTGCGGTAGGTCGTTCATGATCAGTCCCTCATCGCCACGGTGAGCGCGCCGTCGACCGTGATCGATTGGCCGCTGACGTACCCGGCGTCGGCCGAGGTGAGGAAGGCGATCACGCCGGCCACCTCCTCCGGCCGGCCGACCCGGCCCCACGGGATCGTCCGGCCGGCCCGGGCCAGCCCGTCCGGCCCGAGCGAGTTGACCGGGTCCATCGACTGCGGCGTCTCGATCAGGCCGGGGATGATCGTGTTCGCCCGGATCCCGTGCGGCCCGTACTCGACGGCGAGGCTGCGGATCAGGCCGACCACGCCGGCCTTGGCCGTCGCGTAGTGGGCGTGTTCCTGCCAGCCGTACACCCCGCCGGCGATCGACGAGATCGCCACGATCGACCCGCCGGAGCCGAGGTACGGTGCCGCGGCGCGAGCCAGCCGCATCACACCGTGCAGGTCGACCTGCAGCACCTCGTCCCATTCCTGGTCGGTCATCGTCGCGAACTCGGCGCGGCGCAGGATCCCAGCGTTCGCGATCACATGATCGATCCGGCCGTACGCGGTGAGGGCGGCCTGCGCGAACGCGGCGACCGACTCGGTGCTCCGGACGTCCAACTCGGCGATCATGCCGGTGCCGCCGGCCGCGGTCACCGCGTCCAGTGTGATCGCCGGGTCGTGCGGGTCACCCGGGAAGGTTCCGATCACCACCCGGTCGCCACGAGCCGCCAGCCGGACGGCCGCCGCGCGGCCGATGCCGGACGCGGCGCCGCTGATGATCGAGACGGCACGCTCCTCCATTACGCGCCCTCCACCAGCGGCTCGTCGACCCGTTCGGTGACGGGTGTTCGGTCGTCGCGTCGGGGTGCGATCGAGCGCGCACCGATCATGATCAGTCCGGAGACCAGGGTGCCCAGGGCGCCGACCCAGAGCGCCGCCGTCGAGAACGGTACGGCGGCCGCGGCCAAGCCGGTGAGCAGGAAGCCGCCGATGATCGCGCCCGGCTGACTCATCGCGCCGATGAACGTGCTACCGGTGGCCCGGCAGTCGGTGTCGTAGCACTCGGCCTGGAAGAACATGATCGCCGCGTACGGGCCGAGCAGGAAGAACAGGCCGAGCATATAGGTGACCAGCACGTACCCCTGGTGGCTCGGGCCGAGCAGCATCGCCGCGAAGAAGAAGCCGCCCAGGATCCAGCCGATGATGATCACCCGTTTGCGGCCGAACCGGTCACCCAGCCAGCCATGGGTGAGATAGCCGAGTGCTCCGACCAGGTTGGACGCCACGACCAACATCAGCGCGTCGCCGGCGTCGATGCCCTTGCCGCTCTCCAGCACCGTCGTGCCGAGCACGGAGAAGGTCTGGATGCCGAACCAGTTGACCAGCCAGGCCAGCGACAGCACCACCGTGTTGCGCAGATGCTTACCCTGGAAGATCCGCTTGATCGGCGCGCCGACGCGGACCTCGATGCCGGTGCGCCGGGCGAGTGCGTCCGCCTCGGCCGGTTGGCCGGCCCGGCGCAGCCGCTGTACCGCCTGCTGGGCCAGGAACTGCGGGCTTTCCTTCAGGCGAAGGCAGACCAGCGCGACGATGATCGCCGGGATGGTGGCCAACAGGAAGGCGATCCGCCAGCTGTCCAGCCCCCAGATACTGGTCACGATCGCGACGAAGCCGGCCGCCAGGAGGGCACCGAGCGGCCAGCCGGTCTGCACCATCGAGTAGACGAAGCCCTGGTTGCGTTTGATCTTGGTGTCCTCGGTGAGCGCGTACAGCTCGTTCAGGTAGGTCGCATTCACCGACTGCTCCGCGAGGCCGAGGCCGCTGATGCTGCGCACGCCGACCAGCGAGGCGGCACCGGTGGTCGCCGCGGTGATTGCCGACGACGCCGCCGTACCACCGACGGAGATGATCATGCCCTTGCGGCGCCCGAGCCGATCCACCAGCGGGCCCACGAACAGCACCACGACGAAGGTGCCGACGCTGACCAGGGTCGAGACGAGCAGGGCGAAGCTGGTGTCCCAGCCGAAGCTGTCCTCGATTCGGGGCAGCAGGGTCCCGAACAGGATGAAGTCGTAGACGGCGATCGTCCAGGCGAAGAACGCGATCTTGGTCGCCCGGCGGGTCTCCTTTTTACCGACGGTACGCAAGCCTTCCGTGGGCGCGGTACTCATGAGCGATGTTCCTTTCCGTACCGCAGCTCAGGGGACCCGCGGCGAGCGGGCCTGGAAGTCCTGGGCGATCTGGTCGAACGTCGCCCAGTGGATGTTGTCGTGAGCATTGATGTGCTCGATCAGCCGCTCCAGCATCAGCAACACCTGCGGCCGGCCGGACACGTCGGGATGGATGGTGAAGGTGAACACCGCGTAGTCGAGCTCCCGGTACACCCAGTCGAACTGGTCCCGCCACATCTCCTCGAGGTGGCGCGGATTGACGAAGCCGTGGCTGTTCGGGCTCGACTTGATGAACATCATCGGCGGCAGGTCGTCGAGGTACCAGCTGGCCGGGATCTCGATCAGGTCGGTCTCCTGGCCGCGCTCCAGCGGCTTCATCCAGGTCGCGGCCGGCTGGTCGTAGTCGATCTTGTTCCAGCGGTCGCCGACTCGGACGTAGTAGGGCGTGAAGTCGCGGTGCATCAGCGAGTGGTCGTACCGGATCGAGCGCTCGATCAACAGCTCGTTGGTGACCGGCGAGAACTCCCACCACGGTGCCACGTAGCCGGTCGGTCGATTGCCGGTGCGCTGGGTGATCAACTCGATGCAGTAGTCGAGGATCTCCGACTCCTGCTCCCGGGTCATCGCGATCGGGTTCTCATGACTGTAGCCGTGCACGCCGATCTCGGCTCCGGTCGCGACGATCTCCTCGAACTGCTCCGGGAACGTCTCGATCGAGTGCCCCGGCCAGAACCAGGTCGAGGGCAGTTGATACTTCGCGAGCAGGTTCTTGATCCGGGGTACGCCCACCTCGCCGGCGAAGATGCCGCGCGAGATGTCGCCCGGCGAGTCCTCCCCGCCGTACGACCCGAGCCAGCCACCGACGGCGTCGACGTCGATACCGAACGCGACGTAGATGTCCTTGGCCATGATCTTGTTCCTTCCTGGGACGGATTCAGAAGCGCTGCAGCCGGGCCGCCGCCTCGGCGGGCGGGAAGTGGCTGAGCAGCAGGGCCAGCAGCATGCGGGCCTGGGTGTACGGCAGGCCGCGGACGGCCACGGCACCGGCCCGGAGCGCGTCGGCGCCGCCGCCGCAGCCGTACAGCGGAGCGATCGGACCGTGCGGCACCCGAGTGGAGAGCGCGACCACGGTCCCGGCCGAGACTGCCGCCCGGACCGCCTCCACGTAGGGCCGGTTGAGATTCCCGGCTCCGGTGCCGGCCAGCACCACGCCGGGGACGCCCTGCCGCACCAGCTCGTTCAGCAGGTCGGGACGGGCGCCCGGATAGAGCACCAGCGTCTCCACCCGGGTTTGATCGAACCGGGCCGTCGGCCTCGGCAGCGGCGCGGGCCGGACCGGCCGGGCCGCGTAGCGGAGTTCGCCCTGGACGAGCCGGCCGATCGGGCCGGCGTCCTGTGCGACGTACGGCTGCGGGCGCAGGGTGTGCAGCTTCCGTACGCCCCGGGCGGCGAAAACCTCGCCCGCGAAGCTGACCAGAACGCCGAGGCCGCGGGACTCCGGAGCCGCGGCGACCGTGATCGCCTGGCCCAGGTTCCGACCGCCGTCCGCGCCGTCCTGGTCGGGTGCGATCTGAGCTCCGGTGAGGACCACCGGGCGGTCGTCGTCGTGCACCAGGTCGAGCAGCACCGCGGTCTCCTCGATCGTGTCGGTGCCGTGGGTGATCACGACGCCGCCCACGTCCTTGCGGGCCAGCTGGTCCCTGACCGCGTCCGCGATCGTGCGCAGGTCGGCCAGGTCGAGGTTGAACGAGTTGACCCGGAGCAGATCGACCGGCTCGACGGTGTGGCCGCGGCCCGCTTCGACCGCGCCGACCAGAACCTCCGCCGAGTCGCTCGCCACCGCCGCGCCGTCCGTGCCGGTACGGGACGAGATCGTTCCGCCGGTGCCGAGGACGACGATGTGAGCCACGTTGATCCCTTCCTGCCGAGCCGGCCGGTCCGCCGGCCATGGCGATGCCGTTCGGCTCAGTCTGAGCTACACAATCGATTGAGTCAATCGTTTGGGTCAACCGATTGTGGAACTACCCTTGGGTTCTGCGGGCCCCTGCTGCGGGCGGTACGGACCGAGGGCCGGGCACCGCGATAATGAGCGGCACCGACGACAGGAGCAGCGATGACGGGCACTCGGCGACCGTTCACCCAGCGGATGATCGCCAGCGACGTCGGCGTCAGCGTGACCACGGTGTCCCGTGTCCTCAATCCGGCGGAGACCCATCCGGAACGGTGGGCCTCGCCCGAGACCGTCGCCGCGATCATCCGGTCGGCCGAACGCAACGGCTACCGGCCCAACCCGCACGCGACCAGCCTGCGGACGGCCCGGTCCAACGTGGTCGGGGTGCTGGTGCCCCGGCTGCAGGACTTCGTCCTGGCCACGATCTACGAGGGCATCGACGAGGCGGCCACCGAGGCCGGCGTGTCGACGTTCGTTACCAACTCGCTGGACAAGCCGGACCTGCAGCGGGTCCGGACCCAGCAGATGCTGGACCGCCGGGTGGACGGCCTGATCTTCGGCGACGCGCATCTCGACGACGACTTCCTGGACGACCTGGCCCGGCAGGAGGTCACGTTCGTCCTCGCCTCACGCCGGCACGGTGATCACGTCTCGGTGACCTGCGACGACCCGGCCGGCGGCCGGCTGGTCGCCGAGCACCTGCTGGCGACCGACCGGCGCGAGGTCGCGATCCTGGCCGGGCTGCCGTTCGCCTCCACGGCGCGGGAACGCTCGCAGGGCCTGATCGACCGATTCGCCGAGGCCGGGCTGGAGATCCCGGAGCACCGGATCGTGTTCAACGGCTTCGACGCGGCCGCCGGCCGGGAGGCGGCCGACCAGATCCTGGCCCGGCGGCCGTACCCGGACGCGATCTTCGCGACCAACGACTTCGCCGCGATCGGGGCCATGGGGGCGCTGCGGGACAAGGGCTTGCAGATTCCCGACGACGTCGCGGTGGTCGGCTACAACGACACGCCACTCGCGGCATCGCTGCCGATCCCGCTGACGACGATCCGCTCACCCATGCACGAGATGGGCCGGCAGGCGCTGCAGACGTTGCTGCGCAAACTCGGCGGCGCCGAGGTGGAGTCCCGGCGGCTGACCCCGGAGTTGATCATCCGGGCCTCCACCGGCTCCGACTGATCCGTTCAGGTCAGCTTCGGCAGCACGTCGGTGCCGAAGATTGCCTGGGCCCGCTCCGGGTCGGGTCCGGCCAGGTGCAGTTGCACCTCGTCGACGCCGAGGTCAAGGAACTGCTGGATCCGCTGCCGGTGCGCGTCGAGGTCGCTGGAGATGATCATGCGGTCGGCGAAGTCCTCCCGGCGCAACCGCCGGGCCAGCTGCTCGAAGTCGCGGGTGTTGCGGACCTCGGAGACCGGGTAGCGGACCGCCGGAACCGGCCAGTGATCGATCGCGGCGGCCAGCGCGTCGGGCTCGTCCTCGGCCCAGGCGTGGTGCAACCGGACCACTCGGTGGAGCCGGCGCGGATCGGTGCCGGCCCGGAGCGCACCGGTCCGCAGCTGCTCGAACAACCCGGCCACCTGGTCCACCCGGCCGCCCTCGGTGATCATGCCGTCGGCAATCCCGCCGGCCCGCCGCGCCGTGACCGGCCCGGCGGTCGCGACCAGGATCTTCGGCAGCCGGTCCGGCAGCGTCCAGAGGCGCGCCTGCTCCATGATCAACTCCGGGTCGGAGTGCCGTGCCTCGCGGCCGGTGAAGAGTTTCCGGATGATGTCGATCGCCGAGAACATCCGGTTGATCCGGCGCGGCGGCTCGGGCCAGTACTGCCCGGTGACGTGCTCGTTGATCAACTCGCCGGCCCCGATGCCGAGCCAGTGCCGGCCCGGGAACAGCGCCGCCAGCGTCGCCGAGGCCTGCGCGACGACCGCCGGGTGCATCCGGTAGGACGGGCTGATCACGCCCGGATTGATCGGGATCGTCGTCCGCGCCGACGCGGCCGAGGCCACGTTCCAGACGAAGGACGCCTGACCCTGACCGGAGGTCCACGGCGCGAACCGGTCCGAGAACATCACCGACGAGAACCCGGCCTGCTCAGCCGAGGCCGCCAGCTCCACGGCCCGCCCCGGCGCAACCGACTCCAGCATGATCGCGTGCCCGATGATCGCCACCCCGGCAGCCTATGGCGCGCTGTCCCGCAGGTGGTGCTCCCAGTCCTGTCCCGAACCGTAGATCGCGATGACGTGCACCCCGGAGGATGTCTGTAGGAAACAAACGACCCGGCTCTTCTCGAAGACACGCGTCATCAGGCCTGGCAGTAGGTCGTCACGATGGTGTCCGACTATCGGATCCTCGGCCAGTCGGTCGCAATAGGCCAGGAGCCGATCCAGGTATGCGTCGGCGATGCGCGGGCCTGCGCGCTCGACGAGGTAGATCTCAAGTTCGTCGAGCTGAGCGAGGGCTTCCGGAGAATAGTGAAGCGGTCGACTCATTCCCGGCGGGCTCGTCTGCGCGCGAAGTGGGCGCGCACCTCGCCTGCGGCAACCGAGCGAGTTGGGTCAGCGAGGGTCGCCTCGGCGATCGGGACCGCGACCGTCCGCAGCCACTCTTCGACTTCAGGATCGTGCAGCGCGGCATCCTCCTCGGTGAGCAACCGCAGCCCGTTACGCACCACCTCGCCCTGGTTGGCGAACTCACCCGAGGCCACGCGTGCGTTGACCGTGGCCGCGACATCGGCAGGCACCGCGATGGTGACAAGGTCCTGCTCATTGGATGCGGCGCTCATGGCACTGATTCTACGGGCCGCTGCTCGCCTCGTGCGGTTGCTCCTGACGAGGGCACGACCTGGATCCACTGACTGGGCACCTCAGCAGCGACACGCCGTCAGAACGGCTGCTTTTATGCCCGGTCGGCGGAATTGGTTGGGCGGGTCAGAGGCCGAGGCGGTGGGCGGCTTGGTTCCAGCGGAGCTCGTTGGCGAAGCCGCGGCGGGTGGTGGCGGCGTCGATGATCGCCAGCTCGACGCCGGCGATCCGGGCGAAGTCCTCCAGCTCCTCGGTGCCGACCGCGGTGGACAGGACGGTGTGGTGCGGGCCGCCGGCGGCGAGCCAGCACTCGGTCGAGGTCTGGAAGTCCGGCTTCGGCTGCCAGACGGCGCGGGCCACCGGCAGGTTCGGCAGCGGCTGGTCCGGCGGCACCACGTCGACCTCGTTGAGCACCAGCCGGAACCGGTCGCCGAGGTCGCAGATGCCGAGCACGGTGGCCGGGCCCTGGGCCGCGTCGAAGACCAGCCGGACCGGGTCGGACCGGTTACCGATGCCGAGCGGATGGATCTCGATCCGCGGCCGGGCCTCGGCGATGGTCGGGCAGACCTCGAGCATGTGCGCGCCGAGGATCTTCTCCGAGCCCGGCGCCAGGTGGTACGTGTAGTCCTCCATAAACGAGGTGCCGCCCGGCTGCCCGGCCCCGATCGCCTTCACCGTGTGCAGCATCATCGAGGTCTTCCAGTCGCCCTCGCCGCCGAACCCGTACCCGGCGGCCATCAGCCGCTGCACGGCCAGCCCCGGCAGCTGCAGCAGCCCGCCGAGGTCCTCGAAGTTCGTGGTGAACGCGCCGTAGCCGCCGTCGGTCAGGAAGGCCCGCAGCCCGGCCTCGATCCGCGCGCCGTAGCGCAGCGCGTCGTGCCGATCACCGCCCGGCGCCAGTTCGGGGGTGAGCTCGTACGTGTCGACGTACTCGGTGATCAAGGAATCGATCTCGGTGTCCGCGACCTGGTCGACGACGGCCACAAGATCATTCACACCGTACGTGTTCACCGAGACCCCGAACCGCAACTGGGCCTCGACCTTGTCGCCCTCGGTCACCGCGACGTCGCGCATGTTGTCGCCGAACCGGACCAGCCGCAGCGAGCGCAGCGCCGCAACGCCCCGGGCGGCCCGCTGCCAGGCGCCGATCCGCTGCCGGACCCGGGGATCGGAGACGTGGCCGGCCACCGTCTTGCGCGGCACCGCGAGCCGGGTCTGGATGTAGCCGAACTCCCGGTCGCCGTGCGCGGCCTGGTTGAGGTTCATGAAGTCCATGTCGATCTCGGCCCAGGGCAGATCGACATTCGCCTGCGTGTGCAGGTGCAGCAGCGGCACCTGCAGCGCGTCCAGCCCGGTGATCCACATCTTCGCCGGCGAGAACGTGTGCATCCAGGCGATCACACCGACGCAGTCCGGGTCCGAGTTCGCGGCCAGGATCTGCCGATGGATCGCCTCGGAATCGGTCAGCACCGGCTGCCAGACCACGTCCAGCGGCAACTCGGCGCTGGCGTTGAGTTGATCAGCGATCGCGCGCGACTGGGCCGCGACCTGATCAAGAGTCTCCGGACCGTACAGGCCCTGGCTTCCGGTGAGGAACCACACCTGCTGAACTCGTTCGGTCATGATCACCCTTGTCGTTGTCCGTACACGTTCTGGTAACGCTCGTAGAGACTGTCGATGTCACTCTGCGGGATCGGGATCGGCTCGCCCAGCTGTCGCGCAATGTGCACGGTGCGGGCCACCTCCTCGCAGAGCACCGCGGCCTTGACCGCGGCCTTCGCCGACGCCCCGACCGTGAAGACGCCGTGGTTCTGCATCAGCACGGCCTTCGAGCGATGATCACGCAGCGTCTCCACGATGCCGCGGCCGATCGAGTCGTCGCCGATCAGCGCGAACGGGCCGACCGGCACCTCGCCGCCGAACTCGTCGCCCATCATCGTCAGCACACAAGGGATCGGCTCGCCGCGAGCCGCCCAGGCCGTCGCGTACGTCGAGTGGGTGTGCACCACGCCGTTGATCTCCGGCCAATGTTTGTAGACGTACGCATGCGCGGCGGTGTCCGACGACGGAGCATGATCACCCTCGACCAGGTTGCCGTCCAGGTCGCAGACCACCATGGCGGCCGGGCTCAGGTCCTCGTACCGGACGCCGGAGGGCTTGATCACCAGCAGGTCCCGGCCGGGCACCCGGGCCGACACGTTGCCGGCCGTCCACACCACAAGATCATTCTTCGGCAGCTCGGCGTGCAGGTCGGAGACCTCCTGCCGGATCAGGAACAGCGCCTCGTCCGGTTCAACCTCTGCCATGATCAGTTCCCGTTCCGGCGTGCGGCGGCGTCCCGGCGCAGCTCGCGCAGCCGATGCATGACGTCGTTCTCGCCGCGGCCGAAGTAGTCGTGCAGCAGCGTGTACTCCTGGTAGAGCTTGGCGTAGATCTCGACGTTCTCCGGGATCGGCTTGAACTTCGCCTTCTCCGACCGACCCATCTGCTCGGCCGCGGCGGCGACGTCCGGATAGGCACCGGCGGCCACTGCGGCGTGGATCGCCGAGCCGAGCGCCGGCGCCTGGTCGGAGGTGACCACAGTGATCGGCATGTCCAGGATGTCGGCGTAGATCTGCATCAGCAAAGGATTCTTGAC
This sequence comes from Microlunatus parietis, assembly GCF_013407955.1. GTDB lineage: Bacteria > Actinomycetota > Actinomycetes > Propionibacteriales > Propionibacteriaceae > Microlunatus > Microlunatus parietis. The sequence continues at coordinate 1,780,033 of NZ_JACCBU010000001.1, forward strand.
CAGTCCGCCGGCCGCGACGAACTCCTTCACCGGCACGCCGGCGTTGTTGAACGCGTCCACGATGGTGCGGGCGCCGAACGCGGTCGCCTCGATCAGGGCCCGGTAGATCTCCTCCGGCTTCGTCGCCAGCGTCTGCCCGACGATCACGCCGGAGAGATCATGATCAACGAGCACCGAGCGGTTGCCGCTGTGCCAGTCCAGCGCGATCAGGCCGTGCTCACCGACGCCCTGCTCGGCCGCCTTCGCGGTGAGGACCTCGTGCACGCTGACGCCCTGCTTCTCGGCCTCCGCGGTGTAGGAGGCGGGCACGCCGTTGCGGACGTACCAGGCGAAGATGTCGCCGACGCCGGACTGGCCGGCCTCGTAGCCGTACAGGCCCTTCGTCACGCCGCCCTCGACGACGCCGCACATGCCGGGCACCTCGCGCAGCTCGTCGGAGTTCATGATGTGGCAGGTCGAGGTGCCCATGATCGCGACCATCTGGCCGGGCGCGATCGCCTGCCCGGCCGGGTTGGTCACGTGCGCGTCGACGTTGCCGGCCGAGACCGCGATGCCCTCCGGCAGCCCGGTCCACTCCGCGGCCTGCGCCGACAGCCCGCCGGCGTTCTCGCCGAGCTGGATGATCGGCCAGTCGACCTTGGTCTCCACGAAGTCGGCGAAGTCCGGGTTGAGCGCGGCCAGGTAGTCCTTCGACGGGTACGCGTCGTCCTGCCGGATCCCCTTGTAGCCCGCGGTGCAGGCGTTCCGGGTGTATTTCCCGGTCAGCTGCCAGACGATCCAGTCCGCACCCTCGACCCAGTGCTCGATCGCGGCGTAGACCTCGGGATCCTCCTCGAGCACCTGCAGGCCCTTGGCGAACTCCCATTCCGAGGAGATCAGGCCGCCGTAGCGGGCCAGCCACGGCTCACCGCGCTCGGCCGCGACCTGGTTGATCCGGTCCGCCTGGCCCTGCGCCGCGTGATGCCGCCACAGCTTCACGTACGCGTGCTTGCGGTCGGCGAACTGGGGCAGCTCGTTCAGCGGGGTGCCGTCGTCGGTGGTCGGCACCATCGTGCAGGCGGTGAAGTCGGTGCCGATGCCGATCACCTGGGACGGGTCGATCCCGGCCGCCTCGATCGCCGCCGGCACCGCGTTCCGGAGCACCTCGCGGTAGTCCTCCGGCACCTGCAGGGCCCATTCGGGCGGCAGCTTCTCCCCGGTCGTCGGCAGGGTGTCGTCGACGACCCCGTGCGGGTACTCGTGCACCGCCGAGCCGAGTTCGGCGCCGTCCGAGACGCGGACCACCAGGGCCCGGCCGGACAGGGTGCCGAAGTCGATGCCGATCGTGTACGTCTGCGCGGGGTCAACCGTCATCTGGAGCGCTCCTCACCGAGTTGATCTTGCTGCGGCAACCGTCAGGTGGCCTTGTGGTTCTCGTCTTTCAGCTGATCATCCGTCTGATGATCATCGGCCGAGGATTGATCATCATCAGCCGGTCGCGGGACTTTGATCTTGCGCATCTGGCGCATCATGCTGACGAACAGGAAGACCATGATCGCGGCCAGCACGATCACGATGATCAACGCCGTCCAACCGGGCTTGACCAGGTTCGGGTCCAGCTCCAAGAAGATCATGCCGATACCCTCGTTTCCTGCCGGCCGCTGCCGTTGCCGGCCGCGGGATCCACGGCGATGCCGGCGAACAGGTCGTCCTCCGGCACGGTCGAGCTCACCCGGCTGCGGGCCAGTTCGAAGTCCTCGGTCGGCCAGGCCGCCTGGTGCAGCTCCAGCGGCACGCTGAACCAGTGGCCGAGCGGATCGATCTGCGTCGCGTGGGCGAGCAGCGCCTGATCCCGTACCGCGAAGTAGTCGGCGCACGGCACCCGGGTGGTCACCCGCGCCTGGTGCTCCGGGTCCGGCTTCCACTCGGCCAGCCGTTCCGCGTACGGCGACTCCAGGCCGCGGTCGCGCATCGCCTGGTCCAGCGCGACGATCCGGTCCCGGTGGAAGGTGAACTGGTAGTAGAGCTTCAGCGGGGTCCACGGCTCGCCCGCGTCCGGGTACGCCTCCGGGTCGCCGGCCGCCTCGTACGCGGCGACGCTGATCTCGTGGCACTTGATGTGATCCGGGTGCGGGTAGCCGCCGTTCTCGTCGTACGTGGTGATCACGTGCGGCCGGAACTCGCGGATCAGCCGGACCAGCGGCTCGGCGGCCTCGGCCGGCGGCACCAGGGCGAAGCAGCCCTCGGGCAACGGCGGCAGCGGATCGCCCTCCGGCAGCCCGGAATCGACGAAGCCGAGCCAGACCTGGCGGATGCCGAGGATCTCCCGGGCCCGGTCCATCTCCTGCCGGCGGATCTCGGCCAGGTTCTCCAGCACGTCCGGCCGGTCCATCGCCGGGTTGAGGATCGATCCGCGCTCGCCGCCGGTACAGGTCGCGACCACCACCTCGACGCCTTCGGCGACGTAGCGGGCCGTGCTCGCGGCCCCCTTGCTCGACTCGTCGTCGGGGTGGGCGTGGACGTGCAACAGCCGCAGTGGCTCGCCGGCCGCGTCCACGCGGACCGGCCGGCCCGCCGCGGCTCCAGGAGCGAGATCAGTCATGCGCACATGCTGCCACTTGCGGCGAGCCGGGTGCGGATCGGGCCCGCCAGTCGGGCCGGGCCCCGAGCCCGTACCGGGTGCTGGATACTGGCGCCATGCCCGAGCCGGTGCCGAGCCTCGACGACGCCGCGGAGCGGATCCGAAACCGCTACCCGCGGTCACGGGTGCCCCGGCAGCTGGTCGTCGCCCTGGTCGGGCTCGGTGCCCTGGTCGGCCTCGGCTGGCTGATCTGGGTCGCCACGGTCCACGCCCAGCCGGCGGTCAGCGGGCAGCTGGCCGGCTACCGGGTGGTCAGCGACACCGAGACCGAGCTGACGCTGACGGTGCAACGGGAGGACCCGTCGGTTCCGGTGACCTGCCTGGCCATCGCGCAGGCGATCGACTTCGAGCGGGTCGGCGAGGTGCAGGTCGCGGTGCCGCCGAGCGAGCACCAGCTGGTCGACCTCACCGTCACGATCAAGACGCTGCGCCGGGCGAGCTCGGCCTCCGTGGACGGTTGCCGTCTTCAAGGCTGACTTCAGGGCTGAACTCCGCCACTGCTTGCTAGTCTTGTCCGATGTCTGAGAACACGGAACAGGTGATCTGGCTGACCCCGGAGGCCCGCGACAAGCTGGCCCAGGAGCTGGAATACCTGAAGGGCGAAGGTCGCCAGGAGGTCTCGGCGCGGATCGCCGCCGCGCGCGAGGAAGGCGACCTGAAGGAGAACGGCGGGTATCACGCCGCCCGCGAGGAGCAGGGCCAGCAGGAGCTCCGCATCCGCCAGTTGGAGGACATGCTGCGCAAGGCCGAGGTCGGCGAGGCACCGGCCGGCGACGGGACCGTCGGGCCCGGCAGCAAGGTGACCATCGCCTTCGACGGCGACGAGTCGGATACCGACACGTTCCTGCTCGGCTCCCGCGAACTGCTCGGCCTCGAGGACAGCGCCGACCTCAACGTCTACAGCCCGCAGTCGCCGCTCGGCTCCGCGATCCTCGGCAAGCAGAAGGGCGACGAGGCGAGCTACCAGACCCCGAACGGGAAGTCGGTCAACGTCACCATCGTCGCCGTCGAGCCGTACGTCGGCTGATCCTGCACACCACGACGTTCCCTGCGCCCTCGCGGCTCAGGGAACGTTGTGGTTTGTCAGGGAAGGTCGGCGATCAGCCGCGCGGCCTCGTCGGGAGTGAGGGCGCCGCTGGCCACCTCGGCGAGCACCTGGTCGCGGGTCAGGGTCTCGGTGGACTCCGGCTCGCCGGTCAGGCCGAGCTTGCGGAGCAGGTCGGCGTAGCGCAGCCGGGCGGTCGGGTACGAGACACCGAGGAACCGCTCGACCTCGCGGAGGTTGCCGCGGGAGGACAGGAAGACCCGGAGCAGCTCGATCTCGGCGTCGTTCAGCGCGCAGAACTCGCACTGCTGGAAGATGCCGGCCAGCTCGGTCCCGCAGGAGCCGCAGCCGAGCCGGGTCACCGCCAATTGATCACCGCAGACCGGACAGGCGTCCGGCGCGCGGTGATCGTGGGCCCGGCTCCCCGGAGTCCGGGCCTGCGACCGGGTCCGCTCCGCCATCAGTCCTTCGTCCAGGTGTCGCCGTCCGAGCCGACCCGGATCATCGCGTGGCCCATCACGACCTCGATGTCCAGCTTGGCGCTGCCGTTGCCCATGACGACCTCGTCGCCCGGGCCGGAGTGCCCGCCGGTCCAGCTCACCTTGCCCAGCTGAGCGTCGCCCTTCACGGTCACGTTCGACTCGTCGGACAGGTGCAACACCAGCGAGCCGGACTCGGCCCGGACCCGGGACCGGCCGGTCGTGATGGCGCCCTTGATGGTCGCCTGGCCGGCCTGGATCAGCGCGTCGTTGATCTCGGCGACGTCGAGCAGCTTGGCGCCGCCGGCGGTGACCCGGATCTTGCCCAGGTGCGGCACCCGCTCGGTGTTCAGGCTGCCGGCGGTCACCTCGACGTCGACGATCAGGTTCGGGTTGACCCGCAGGAAGAGCTCCTTGCCGAGGCCGAGGGAGCGGATGTCGTCGAGGTTGCGCGGCGCCCGCAGGATCGAGAACCCGTCCAGGGACGAGCCCATCTCGCCGTCGCTGGACACCTCGAGCACGGACCCGTTGCGGCGCAGCACGTGCGGGCCGTCGGCCGACACGGTGGCCACCGAGGTCTCGCCGATGATCCGGACCCGGCGCCCGATCGCGCGGACCGAGAGCCGCTCGACGCCCTGGGTGTTGACCGGCTTGGACCGCTTCGGCGGCTCCGGCTCCTCCGCCTCATCGGCCTTCGCCTCTGCGGCGTTGGCCTCCGCGGATCCGACCCGTTCCTTGGTGTACGAGGCGTACTGCGGCCGGTCGGTCGCGGCCGCCCAGGCACCTTCCTCGGTCGGCGAGGCGCCCGACCGCGCGGCCAGTTCCTCGTTGGTGGGCTCGGCGGCGGGGGCGGCCGGCGTGGTCTTCAGCGCGTCGATCCGGCGGGCGGCCTCGGCGGCGTCGATCCGCCCGGCGGCCAGTTCCTCCAGGATCTCGGTGATCTCGGGTGAAGTCATGCCAAAAATCTAAAGCCGGACTTTCCAGAATGGAAGGTTGAGCCTAGGGGAATCAGGGTTGGTTCCGGGTTCGCCACCGAGACGTCACGGTTTGGTTGCCGACCCGCGTCACCCTGCGGCGGTGGTTGAACCGGATGAGAGGCTGGACGAGCGCGGGCGGGTCCGCGCGTTGTCAAGGGGGAACTTTTCGATGTTCACGCGTGCAATGACCGGAGTCCGCTGGTTGGCGGTCGCTCTGCTGGCCGGCCTCGTCGCGGCCTGCGGGACCGTACCGCCGGCGTCCACCGGGCCGGACTCGTCCAACCGGCCGCCTGGGTCGGAGGCGCCGACGTCACCCGGGGCGAAGCCGTCCGACCAGGAGCCGCCGGAGTCCGACGCACCGGGCGGACCGGTCGAGCTGAACGCGAACGTCGAGGACGATGCCGACGGCGTCAACGTCGACACGGTCATCAAGGCGACGGCGAAGTACGGCACGCTGTCCACGGTCACCCTGGAACACGGCGGCACCGGCTCGCCGAAGATGGACGTCCCGAAGGTGACCGGCACCCTGAACGGCGAGAAGACCACCTGGACCGCGGGCTCCGGGCTGGATCCCGCGGCGACGTACACGTTGAAGATCACCGGCGCGAATGCGGCCGGCGAGGAGAAGACCGAGACGATCACGTTCACCACCAAGGCGGTGGCCAAGTCGAAGCAGACGTTCGTCAACATCTACCCGAAGGACGGCCACCGGGTCGGCGTCGGGATGCCGGCAGTGCTCACCTTCGACGTGCCGGTGAAGGACAAGGCGGCGTTCGAGAAGCAGTTGAAGGTGACCTCGGTGCCTGCCCAGGAGGGCAGCTGGAACTGGTTCTCCGACCAGGAGGTCCACTACCGGCCGAAGACGTACTGGAAGCCAGGCACCAAGATCACCGTCACCGCCAACCTGAACGGGATCAACGCCGGCAACGGCATCTACGGCCAGAACTCCTCCTCCAAGACCTACTCGGTCGGCCGCTCGGTGATCACCAAGGTCGACCTGAAGGCCAAGCAGGCGGTCATCGAGATCGACGGTAAGAAGGCCAAGACCATTCCGATCAGCGCGGGCAAGAAGGGCTTCATCACCCGGAGCGGCGCGAAGGTGATCATGGAGAAGCTGGACAGGACCCGGATGGCGTCGGAGACCGTCGGCATCAGCGAGAACTCCAGCGAGGGCTACAACATGATGGTCAAGTTCGCGATGCGGATCACCCAGTCCGGCGAGTTCATCCACGCCGCCCCGTGGAACGCCGGCAACATGGGCAAGGTGAACGCCAGCCACGGCTGCACCGGGATGGCGACCGACGACGCCTACTGGCTGTTCCAGCGCGCCGACGTCGGCTCGCCGGTGATCACCACCGGCAGCGACCGGGAGACCGAGTGGGGCAACGGGTGGACCGACTGGGACGTCTCCTGGGAGAAGTACCAGCAGGGTTCGGCGCTCTGATTTCTAGCGCTTGACCACGGCCGGGGCGGACTCGCTGCCGGCGGCCAGCGAGGAGATGTACGTCTTCGCGAACGCCAGCAGCGGTACGGCGAGCAGGGCGCCGACGATCCCGCCGAGGATGACACCGATCGCGATCGCGAGCAGCACCGCCAGCGGGTGCAGCGCGACGGCCCGGCCGAGCAGGAACGGCTGCAGTACGTGGCTCTCCACCTGCATCACGACGATGATCCCGATCAGCATGATCAACGCCTGGATCGGCCCGACGGCGACCAGTGCGACCGCCACCGCGACGAATCCGGAGACCAGCGCACCGACGAGCGGGATGAACGCGGCCAGGAAGACCAGCGCGGCCAGCGGGATGGCCAGCGGCACCCGCAGGATCAGCGCGATGATCAACACGCCGATCGCGTCGACGAACGCGACGGCGATGGTCGCCCGGACGTAGGAGACCAGTGAGTTCCAACCGTTCCGGGCCGCCGCATCCGCCCTCGGCCGGGCGGCCCGCGGGACGAACCTGAGCAGCGCGGTGAACACGCCGCGGCCGTCGTACAGGAAGTAGAAGAGGGCGAACAGGCAGATCGCGAAGCCGGCCAGGAAGTGCCCGACGCCGGAGCCGACGCCGGCGGCGTAGCCGGGCAGGATGGCGGCGAGGTCGATCGTCTGGATCCAGGCCAGCACCTGGTTGCCGTAGTCGGCCAGCTGCCGGCTGTCGATGTTCAGCGGCGGCCCGGCCACCCAGGTGAGCAACTGCTGGTAGCCCTGGATCGCCGAGGTCGCCAGCTCGCCGGCCTGCCGGACGATCTGCTGCACGATGAACGTCAGCACGCCGGCCAGCAGGGCGAGCCCGCCGACGACGGAGATCGCGGCCGCCAGGGCCCGCGGGACGCGCCACTTCCGCAGCCGGGAGGCGACCGGGGACAACAGCGCGGTGAGCAGCGTGGCGATCGCCAGCGGGATGGTCACCTCGGAGAGGAACTGGAACAGGAAGGCGAGCCCGAGCACCAGCGCCGCCACCAGCAGCACCCGCCAGGCCCAGCCGGCGGCGATCTTCAGCCCGTGCGGGACGCCGTCGGGCGGCAGCGGCACGACCGGAGGCTCCACGACCGGGGCCTCCTCCAGCTGGGTCTCGGCAGCCGGTGCCTGCTCCACCGGGGGCTTCCCGACCGGGGTGCCCGCAGTGGGAGGCATGAAGTCCACCACCTGATCACCGTCAGGTCGCTGATCTTGATCGGCCGCCGATGCCGGATCGGCCCGTCGCGGATGATCTTCGCCGGACTCCGGGGCGGGCTCGTCGCCGGACGCGCGCTTGCCCGGAGGATCGATCGGTTCTGCCCCAGACCGCACTCGTTTGCCTGTCACCATGCCACCCTCCACCGCCGGCCCCCGCAGTCGTACCCCCGCCCCAGGGGTAGTCCCACCGTAGCGGAGCCGGCGATTCGGTCCTAGTACGGTAGCGGCGGGCGACGCGGCACTCGTACCGCAGCGACGCCGTACTGATCATGACCCGATCACGAGGGAGAAGGAGGGCGCCGTGCCGGCACGACCGCTGTCCGACCTGATCGCCGCCGACTGGGCCGCGGCGCTGGCCCCGGTGGAGCCCGACATCGCGGCGATGGGCACGTTCCTGCGGGAGGAGTTGGCGGCCGGCCGCGGCTATCTGCCGGCCGGTGATCACGTGCTGCGCGCGTTCACCCGGCCGCTCGCCGACGTCCGGGTGCTGATCGTCGGCCAGGATCCGTACCCGACGCCGGGACATCCGGTGGGACTGTGCTTCTCGGTCGCGCCGGAGGTCCGGCCGTTGCCGAAGAGCTTGATCAACATCTATACCGAACTGCGCGACGACCTCGGCATCGAGCCGGCCGAGACCGGCGACCTGACGCCGTGGTTCGAGCAGGGCGTGCTGCTGCTGAACCGGGTGCTGACCGTGCAGCCGGGGCGGTCCGCCTCGCACCGGGGCAAGGGCTGGGAGCGAGTCACCCAGGTCGCGATCGAGGCGCTGGTCGCCCGCGGCGGCCCGCTGGTGGCGATCCTGTGGGGACGCGACGCGCAGTCGCTGATCCCGATGCTGGGCTCGGTGCCCTACATCGCGAGTGCCCACCCGTCGCCGTTGTCGGCGCGCAGCGGGTTCTTCGGTTCGCGCCCGTTCAGCCGCGCCAACGAACTGCTGGTCGCGGCCGGCGGGGCTCCGGTCGACTGGACGGTGGCCCGGGTGCCGGTCTGATTCCGGCGCTCAGGGTTCGAGCGGCAGCAGGCCGAGCCGGTAGCCGGCGGCGACGGCGGAGGCCCGGTCGGGCACCTCGAGCTTCGCGTACAGCCGGACCAGGTAGGTCTTGACCGTGGTCTCCGAGATCCGCAGCCGGCGGGCGATCTCGCCGTTGGTCCGGCCCTCCGCGACGGCGGCCAGGATCTGCAGTTCGCGGCCACTCAGCCGGGGGGCTTCGGGAGCGGTGCGGAGACCGTGGACCAGCGTCGTCGCCGTCGCCGGCGAGAGCACGGAGGTGCCCGCTGAGGTGTTTCGCAGTGCCTCGAACAGGCCGGCTCGCGGCGTGTCCTTGAGCAGATAGCTGGTGGCCCCGGCCGCCAGTGCCGCGGTCACCTCGGCGGAGCCCCCGAAGGCGGTCAGGACCATGATCGGCAACTCCGGGTGCCGCTGCCGGATCGCCTTGATCAACTCCAATCCGCCGCCGCCGGGCATCTGCAGGTCGGTCACCACCAGGTCGACCGGCTGCGCGTCGATCATGACCAGCGCCTCGGCGCTGTGGCCGGCCTCGGCGGCGACGGTCAGGTCCGGTTGCGTCTCGATCAGCGCGCGCAGTCCCTCCCGGACCACGACGTGATCATCGACGAGCAGAACGGTGATCATCCGGCCGCTCCCGTACCGCCGATGGGGAGGGTGACCGCGACGACGGTGCCGGCGCCGGGCGTCGACTCGACCGCCAGCGTGCCGCCGACCTCGGCGACCCGGTCCCGCATCGACCGGAGCCCGAACCCGGTGCTCTCACCGACCCGGAAGCCGGCGCCGTCGTCGTTCACGTCGATCACGATCACGTCGTCCAGGTACGCGAGCGAGACGTCGACCCGGGTCGCCCCGGCATGCCGGGCGACGTTCGCCAGCGCCTCCCCGACCACCCGGACGGCCGCCTCGGCGACGGGCGGCGACGGGGTCGTCTCGGTCCCGGTGACGGTGAGCTCGACCGGGATCCGGTGGAACCGCCGCCAGGACGCCACCACGGTACGGATCGCGTCGGCCAGTTCACGGTCGTCGAGGGCCGGCGGCCGCAGCGCGTCGACGGCCCGGCGGGCGTCCACCAGGCCGTCCCGGGACACCTGCAGTGCCGCCCGGACCGGTGCCGCCGCAGCGTGCCCGGGCTCCAGCAACTCCGAGGCGGCCTCCAACTGTGCCCCGATCGCGATCAGGTGCTGCAGCTGCGTGTCGTGGAGGGCACGAGCCATCCTGGCCCGTTCCCGGGTGACGCCGGCCTGCTCGGCGACCTTGATCAACTCGGTGTCCAGCCGGCGCTTCTCCTCGGTCAGCCGGACCAGGTCGGCGTGGGCCCGGCTCAGCTCGGCGTGCGCCGCCCGGCGGCGGACCGCCTCCCGTTCCACCCAGCGGATCGCCGCGCCGATCCCGGCCGCCAGCAGGCCGCCGATCGCGACCTGGACGACGAGGCCCGGATCGAACCGCAGCCCGCCGACGATCACCAGCGTGCAGGCCACGGTCGCCGCCACGCCCGGGTAGGCCCAGCCGCCGGGCAGCGCGACGAACGTCAGCGCGAAGCAGCAGACCATGATCAACAGTCCGGCCGGGTGCAGCGACGCGAACGTCGTGGCGAGGCCGAGGAAGCCGACGAAGTAGACCGCCATCGGGACGAACTTCCGTTCCGGCCAGTGCGGGTGCAGCGACACGAACCAGAAGTGCCAGCCGAGCGCGGCGACCGCGACGCCGACCAGCAGGACCGGCGGAGCCGATCCGCCGGTGGTCAGGGCCAGCAGCGTCGCGACCGGGACGAGCGGGTACGGGATCAGGGACCAGGCCAGGTCCCAGCGCCGTTGGAACGCGTCGAACCGGGCCTCCGGGTCGACGTCGGCGGCGGTCCGCATGGGGCTCAGTGTGACACCCCGGCACCGGCACGCGGTGCCGCGTCGCGATACAGCAGGCGCCGGACCGCCCACTCCGCCGGACCCGCTCGGCCGGCCCGGGCCAGCCGGTCCGCGGCGACCACTCCGGCCAGCCAGACGCCGAGCGCAAGGCCGACGGCCGCGGCGGTGCCGAGGTGGTCGGCCAGGCCGAGCCCGCGGTGCGACACCAGCAGGACGAACAGCACCGACTGACCCAGATAGAGCGACAGCGAGCGCCGGCCGGCCGCCGTGATCGCGCCGACCACGACCCTGGACGCGCGATTCCGGAGCCGGTGCACGGCCAGGGCGAGCAGGCCGAACGCGGCGGCGTAACCGAGACCGCCGGCCACGCCGGTCAGCGCGTGCACCGTCGCGAGCACGTAGCCCGCCGGCTGGTCGAGGGCAATCCAACCGGCCACAGCCAGCCCGCTCGGCAGGCCGCCGGCCACGGCCAGCGCGATGCCGGCCACGGCGACCCGGCGCAGCAGCAGCCGGTGCCGATCCGGCTCCTCGAGGATCCGCAGCCGGGCCGCCACCACACCGGTCAGCGCCGCCGACAGCACCGGCAGCAGCGCCATCGGGGTCATCAGCCATTCCCCCGCCCGCAGCAGGTACGAACTCGGCTCGTGGCCGAGCTCGAAGGACCAGAGGAACGCGCGCCCGTCGGAGACGTCGGTCGACCCGTAGATCAGCCCGGCCACGGTCGCCGCCGGCAGCAGCCAGGCCGCGGCGATGATCATCAGGCCAGTGTTGCCGACCCGGCGCAGCACGACGATGATCAGGCCGACGACGCCGTACCAGCCGAGGATGTCACCCGGGAACAGCAGGATGGCGTGCCCGGCTCCGATCGCGATCAAGATCAACGAGCGGCGGCGGGCCAGGCGGCCCGACTCGTCCCCACGGCGGGCGGCGAACTGGACGAGCCCGTACCCGAAAAGGAAGGCGAACAAGGGAAAGCCGCGGCCGTCGACGAACGTGACCACGAGCGTCGACGCGATCCGGTCGACGGCGTCGGACTCGATGACGTGGCCGCGATAGCCGTACGGCCGGCCGGTCAGGTAGATCATGATGTTGGCGACCGCGATCAGGCCGAGCATCAGGCCGCGGGCGAGGTCGGGCGCCAGAATCCGTTCGCTGGAGTTGATCATGTCGACAACGCTAGGAACGCGGCAGCCCGCCCGGAATCGTTCGTTCGAGGAGCCGTTGTCGTCCGATCGGACGACAGTCAAGTCCGCAGCGCCGACCGGCGGACCACTCTGTCCACCGATCGGACGTCACCCTCCCGCAACCGTCTTGCGGAACGCTACCGTCCGGACCCCGCTTCGCGCAGCGCCTGATCCAGATCTTCGAGCAAATCGTTAACATCCTCGATGCCGACGCTCAGCCGGACCAGGTCCGCCGGCACCTCGAGCGCCGTACCGGCGACCGAGGCGTGCGTCATCCGGCCCGGATGCTCGATCAGGGACTCGACACCACCGAGCGACTCGCCGAGCGTGAACACCGTGGTGCGAGCGCAGAGATCGACCGCGGCCTGCTCCCCCGCCGCGACCCGGAAGCTCACCATCCCGCCGAACCGGCGCATCTGCCGGGCCGCCAGCTCGTGCCCGGGATGGTCGGGCAGTCCCGGGTAGATGGTCTCGGCGACGGCCGGATGCCCGGTCAGGAACTCGGCGACGGCCTGCGCGTTGTCGCTGTGCTGCTCCATCCGGACGGCCAGAGTCTTCAGCCCACGGAGGACCAGCCAGGCGTCGAACGGCCCGGCCACCGCACCCATCGCGTTCTGGTGGAACCGGACCTTGTCGGCCAGCACGTCGTCGTCGACGACGATCGCACCGCCGACGACGTCGGAGTGGCCGCCGCAGTACTTGGTGGTCGAGTGCAGGGCGACGTCGGCACCGAGGGCCAGCGGCTGCTGCAGGTACGGCGAGGCGAACGTGTTGTCGACCGCCGTCACGGCCCCGTGCCGCCGGGCCAGGCCGGCGAGCGCAGCGATGTCGGCGATCGCGAGCAGCGGGTTGGTCGGGGTCTCGATCCAGAGCAGCCTGGTCCGGCCGGGCTGGATCGCCCGTTCCACCGCCGCCAGGTCGGTCAGGTCGACCGGGGTCGCGGTCACGCCCCACTGGCTGTGCACCTTGTCGAACAGCCGGAACGTCCCGCCGTACGCGTCGTGCGGGATGACCAGATGATCGCCCGGCCGGCAGACCGACCGGATCAAGGTGTCCTCCGCGGCCAGCCCGCTGGCGAACGCGAAGCCGTGCCGGCCGCCCTCCAGCGCGGCCAGGCACTCCTCCAGCGCGGTCCGGGTCGGGTTGGCCGAGCGCGAGTACTCGTACCCGTTGCGGAGTCCGCCGACGCCGTCCTGGGCGTAGGTGGAGGTGGCGTAGATGGGCGGCACCACCGCGCCGGTGGTCGGGTCGGGTTCCTGCCCGGCATGGATCGCGCGAGTCGCGAAGCCGGGTGTCCCGGCGGGTCGGTCCGTCGTCACCTGGGCAGGCTATCGCTCGGAATAGCGGTCCTGGCGGAGGTGTTGGCGTCGGCGTATTCCTCGTACCTCGCTGTGAGAGGCAGACTGTGACCATGTTCCTGCGCCAGAAGAGCACCATGATCGACCAGGCCGCGGCCCTCCCCGGCCGGGACCGTACCGTGTTGGAGAACCCGACCTTCCACGAGATCTTCGGCATCCCGGTGCAGAGCACGCCGGCCGGCTCCGAGGTGGCGTACCTGGCGCTGGGGTGTTTCTGGGGCGCGGAGAAACTGTTCTGGCAGACCCCCGGCGTGACCAACACCGCCGCCGGCTACCAGGGCGGTTTCACCCCCAATCCGACGTACGAGGAGGTCTGCAGCGGCGGCACCGGTCACGCCGAGGTGGTCCGGGTCGCGTACGACCCGACCAAGATCAGCTACGCCGACCTGCTGAAGATCTTCTTCGAGAACCACGACCCGACCCAGGGCATGCGGCAGGGCAACGACGTCGGAACCCAGTACCGGTCCGCGATCTACACCGCGACGCCGGAGCAGGCGGAGGTCGCCGCCCGGGTGCTGGACGAGTTCCAGGGAGCGTTCGCCGCCGCGGGCTACGGCAAGATCACTACCGCTGTCGTACCGGCGGGCGAGTTCTACTTCGCGGAGGACTATCACCAGCAGTATCTGAGCGCAGGCAAGAATCCGAACGGCTACTGCCCCGTGCATGCCACCGGAGTCACCTGTAACCCTTGACCTGTCCTTAACTGGTCAGACAGTCAGCGCGTCACTGGGCCAGTCGAGGGTTGCCTGGACCCGGCCGGCCCAGGAAGGGTATTTCTCCGGCCGGGCCGAACGGAAGTGTTCGGCGGTCTCCAAGAGCCGACAGATGATCAACACCATGGCCCGCCGGTGCAGGTCGGCTTGATCGGTTTCGACGCCGACGGCCGCGAGGAATCCCGACCAGCTGCGGCGGAAGGCGGCCGGAGTATGGGCCCGTACGAGCCACGCCCACCAGGCGACGTCGAGCAGCGGATCGGCCAGCCGGACGTCCTCGAAGTCCAGCAGCCCGGTGACCCGGCCCTCGGTGATCAAGACGTTCTGCGGACCGTAGTCACCGTGGGCGATCACGACGGGCCGGCCCGTGAAGAGTGCAGGTAGGGCGGCGATGAGTTCGCGCACCTGGCCCGAGGAGCGGCGGCCGAGATGCGGCACCAGCGGGCCGAGCCAGGCATCGGCCGCCCTGCTGAGTTCGGTAGGTGTCGCCCACAGACCCGGCAGGGCGAACCCCGCGGGATCGAGCTGCTGCAGCGCTCTGAGGACTCGACCCATGTCGACGGCGACTTGGGGAAACACCACGCCGGAAAGATCATCACCGGCGGCGACATAGCCGACCTCACCCGGTAGCTCCTCGAACACGGCCCACGGCTCCGGCGCCTCCAGGTCCGCCGCGATCAGCGTGGGCACCGCGACGCCGAGCCGGACGCCCGGGGCGCCAAGCAGCCGCATCGCCTGACATCGGGCTGCTGCGCCGGCCCGGTCGGCGTACTGCTGCCAGACCGCACGCCGGCCATCGACCAGGGCCAGGTGGTGAGTGTGGTTCTTGCTGCCCCAGGCCGCCGGCTCGGCGCTCACCACCGGCGATCCCAGCAGTCGGCCGATCCGGGACCACCGCTCGCTCACCCGCTCACGCTACGGGCGAGGCCGGCCCGGGTCCATCGCCTTGCCGAACGAACGCGGGCAAGGGATGTTGTCGGATCCGGGCGAGGATCCGGTTGTTGATCAACGGTTTCTGGTCCCGATCGACATACTTGGGTGGAATCCATTCCGGTAGCCCGTCAAGGTTGATCCTGACTTCCCAACCACGGTTGAGGAAATTCCGATGGTGGTAGGCGCACAACAACGTCAGATTGCTGAGGATCGTGAGCCCGCCGTCGGCCCAGCGGATCACGTGATGCCTCTCGCACCACTCCGGAGCCCGGTCGCACCCCGGGAAGGAACAGCCACCGTCGCGGGCGTACAGCGCGATGGTCTGGTTCTTGGAGGCAAGGCGTCGGGTGTGGCCGAGGTCGATCGGGATCCCGTGATGGTTCAGCACCGTCGGGTAGATCTCCGCTTCGTCGGCGAGACGGAGGATCTCGGCGATCGACAACACGGTGCCGTCGCTGGCGGTGCCGTGACCACGCCGGGCACGGCGGGCGGCCGGCTCCGGGCACGCGGTCGCGGCTTCGGTGTGGGCGAGGAGGGTGTCGAGGTCGACCGTCACGAGGACCGAGGCCGGTAGGCCTCCGTGTTCGGGCACGTCACCGGTGCGCAGCATCCGGGCGAACACCTCATCGACCGCATCATGCAGCCGCTGGCCATGGTTGCGCAGGTCCACCGCCCCCACGCCGGCCGCGTTGTCCAGCCGCGGATGCGCCAACGGCTCCAGCACGGCCCGGACCTTCACCGCGGTCTCCGGGGTGAGCCGGAACTCCCCGATCACCGCGCCGGACGGGGTGGACCGCATCCGGAAGAAGCGACGGTCCTGGTTGAGCTGTTCGTCCGGCTCGGTGCCATCGGGATCGCACGCGTCGAGGTAGCGCTGCGCCAGATTCCGCAGCTCCTTCGGCCCGAACGTGGCGCAGTGCTCGACCAGTTCGGCCTCGATCACCTCGACCTCGACCGGGTCGACCTTCGCGGTCTCGAGCTGTTCCAGGGTCTGGTTCATGATCACGATCTGCTCACCGTTGATCGCCCCGACGGTCATCGCCTCACCGATCACCGGCCGCAGCCTGGGCAGCGGGAGCCCGGTCATCGAGGTCCGCGGCCCGACCGCCTCCGCGGCCCGCACGCGTCGCCCGGCTTCGGCAGGTCCGAGCAGGAACCGTCGTTCCAGGACTTTCGCCATGGACCGTTGGCATTCCCGTTCCGGCACCCCGGCATCGCGGCAGGCGGCGATCAGTTCGGCATCGACGGAGAGCAGCTGATTGCGGACCGTCTCGACCTGATCGAGCAGATCGACCAACCCCTCCGGGCCGTGATGATCAAGCCCGCCCTGCCGGACCGCCGCCACCAGTCCGGCCACCGACGTACGCAACTCCCGGACCGCAGCACCGACCGGTGTCGCGGCATCCAGGGTTGTCGTGGTCATGATCAGATTCTATTCGAACCGTTGTTCGAAGGCAAGCGAATCCCTTGTATTCAAGGGAATTCCGGTCACTCAGGTGGTCGCAATTCAGGGCCGGGCCTCGCGGTGAATGCTTGTCGGCGTCGGTGGTTCCACTCCAGCCATTCGATACGGCTGAGCGTTGCGGAGCTGCACCGACATCTCGATCACGGGACGCGCGTCGAAGAGAACCATTGGAGCGTTCCCGATCATGGTCCGGTCGAGGAGGCCTCGGCGCTCGGCCTCGTCCTCAAGAAGGTGACTGTTGTCGAACTCCGCTCCCGGACATCGTGCGTCATAGCCGATCCACCATGTGTCGTCGGGATAGTCGCGGAGGAGTTCAGGCGGCGGGACGAACAACCGACCGACGTCGGCGGGAGTACGGACCCGAGCATCCCCGACGTGCAGGCACGATGCACGATTGAACCGCACCCCGAGCAGGAGACATCGCCCACCCGCCTCGACGAATGGCGCAAGGCCGTGAGAGAACTCCGCCGCTCGAGCACCCCACGCTGAGTAGGAGTTGCGGACCACGCCGGGCCAGGTCCGGAACAGGTCAGCGATGAACCCTTGGAAGGTGGGCGTCTCCAGGTCGTCGGAGGGAAGAACCCGTACCTTCCACGTAAGACCCCGTTGCTTCTCGTCCTCGGTCAGAGGCACTGCCTTGGAGGCCTGGGCGGCCGGCATGACGACGGCGCCCGACGGGCCGACGCATCGCAGCACGGAGTTAATCACGGTCTCGGCGCCGCCGTCGACGGACCCGAAGCTTCTCAGGGAGCTGTGCACTTCGAGGTAGTCGCCCTCGCGGACTCCGAGTCGCCGGAATCCGTCAACGAGCTCTGCCTCCGTGACCATCGCCATGAGCTTGATCTTCCGCGCTGCGTGCGTGCTGCGCCATCCCCAAAGATCACTGCGCTGCCAGGTCGCGGCCGCGTAAGATCACCGGGTGTTCGCTCGCGAGATCGAGATCCAGCCGGTCGCCTACCTCGCGCGGCTCGGTTCGATCTTCGCCCGGTTCGACACGCAGGACTCCGGCAACATCTCGTACGGCGTCCGGATCGGCGACGCTCGCTACTTCGTCAAGACCGCCGGCGACCCGGCGAACCCGGACCCGTACCTGAACTTCGATGGTCGGGTCGCGTTGCTGCGCAATGCCGTCGACCTCGCGTGCTCTGTTGATCATCCGGCGCTGCCGACGCTGCATACGGTGATCGAATCGCCGGCCGGGCCGCTGCTGGTCTACGACTGGCGGGACGGCGACCTGTTGGGCGACCGGGGCGGGCCGGACAGTCCGCACGAACGGTTCCGGGCGCTGCCGGTGGCGGAGATTCTGGCGGCGCTCGACACGCTGTACGAGCTGCACGCCGACCTGGATGCCGAGGGCTGGGTCGAGGGTGACTTCTACGACAGCGCGATGCTGTATGACTTCGCCCGGCGCCGGCTCACGGTGATGGACCTCGACACCTACCGTCGCGGTCCGCACCGCAACGACATGGGACGCATGTTCGGCTCCACCCGGTTCATGGCGCCCGAACAGTTCTCGCTCGGCGCCCCGATCGACACCCGTACGACGGCGTACGTGATGGCCCGCACCGCCCTGGTCCTGCTCGCCGACACCACCCTGGACCGCTCCGCGTTCCGCGGCTCGGACCGCCACTACGCCGTTCTCCAGGAAGCCACCACCACCCGTTTCCCGAGCTACCCGGCCTTCCACGAGGCGTGGCTGGCAGCCTCCGTCACAGTCGACGACCTGACCCGGCAGCCGGGGCGATGATCAAGAACTGCTCAGGCCTCCGGCGGCGGGGTGTCGGTCCGCCGCTCGACGGTCTGCTTGGTCCGGGTCCGCATGGTCTGCTGGATGATGCCCAGCACCAGCACGACCAGGCCGCCGATCAGGAAGATCCAGCCGAGCACCGACTCGTCGATCGGCCACGATTCCGGGAAGTCGATGGCGTTGAACAGGAAGATGGCGCCGATGATGCCGAGAAGGACACCGAGTCCGATACCCATGGCGAGTCCCTTCGTGAGGTCCTGACTTCCTGTACCCGCCCCGTCCGGACCAGAAACCGCGCGGACGCTGCCACCGCTGTCAGGTTGGTCGTGACCGAAACATGACGCTGCCGCAGCTGGATGCGCACACCGCGACGATCGAGGCTCCCGGACCGGTCGTCTGGGAGGCCGTGTGCCGCTACGCGACCTCCCTTGCACGGGCCGACCTCGGACTGCTCGGCCGCGCGCTGGGCACGGTCCCGTCCTCCGGCTTCGCGCCGGACGGCAAGGTCGAGGTGACGGAGGTCGCGCTCGCCGGCCGGCACCGGTTCGCCCGCTACCGCCTCGTCTTCACCGTCACCGCCGGTGACCGGCCCGGCGCCACGACCGTGACCATCGCGTCCTACGCCGGCTTCGCCGGACTCCGCGGCCGGGTCTACCGGGCGCTGCTGATCGGCACCGGGGGTCACCTGCTGGCCGTACGGCGCATGCTCGAAAGCATCAGGCGGGACAGCGGAGCCCGGCGCCGGTGATCTTGGTCGGATCACCACCGGCGCCCGTAGCAGGGTCCGTCCGACCCGGGCCAGGGTCTTTCGACCGGACCACCCGTTGCGGCGGCTGTGCTTTGCTGGGGCGATGGATGGTTCCGGCGAGATCACCGTCGTGCTGGTGGACGACCACGAGGTGGTCCGGCGCGGCGTACGTGCCCTGCTCACCGAAGACCCGCGGATCCGGGTCATCGGCGAGGCCGAATCGGCCGAGCAGGCGGTGGCCCGGATCCTGGCGCTGCGGCCGCGGGTCGCGGTGCTGGACGTACGGCTGCCGGACGGCGACGGGGTCTCCGTGTGCCGCGAGGTACGGTCCCGCAACCCGGAGACCGCCTGCCTGATGCTCACCTCGTTCGCCGACGACGACGCCCTGTTCGACGCCGTGATGGCGGGCGCGGCCGGCTACGTGCTGAAACAGGTCCGGGGCACCGACCTGGTCGGCGCGGTCAAGGCACTGGCGGCGGGCCAGTCGCTGCTCGACCCGGAGAGTACGGCGAGGATGCTCGAGCAACTGCGGCGGCGGACCGAGGAGGACCCGGACCCGACCCGGGTCCTGACGCCGCAGGAGCGCAAGATCCTCGAGCTGATCGGTGAGGGGCTGACCAATCGCCAGATCGGCGAGCGCCTCTATCTGGCCGAGAAGACGGTCAAGAACTACGTGTCGAACCTACTGGCCAAGCTGGACCTGCGCCGGCGCACCCAGGCGGCCGCGCTCGCCGCGACGCTGAAGGCAGGTCAGCGCCGCTCTGGGTATCGCGATCGCGGCGACGACGGTTGAGCCGCTTCACCGCACCGGAACCCGCCAGACCACCAGGGTGCCGCCGTCGTCACTCGGCCCGACCTCGAAGAAGCCGCCCCGGCGAGCCGCGCGACGCTCAAGATTCGCCAGCCCGCTGCGCCGCTCCGCGTCGCCAAGACCGACGCCGTTGTCGACCACCCGTACCTCCAACAGGCCGTCGTCGGACAGATCGATCGCGACGTCCGCCTGGGTCGCGTTCGCATGCCGGCCCACGTTGGACAGGGCTTCGGTGAGGACCGCGCAGAGGTCGTCGGCGACCGGATCGGGCAGGTTCGTGTCGAGCAGCCCCGACGTCCGGACGGCGGGCTGGAAGCCCAGCTGGGCGCCCGCTTGGTCGACGAGCCTGGTGATCCGTACCCGCGGCCTGGTCGCCACCACGCCGTCGTTCGCCTGCAGCGCGAAGATCGTCGAGCGGATCTGCCGGATGGTGTCGTCCAGGTTGTCCACGGCGGACTGGATTCGTTCCGCGACCTGAGGCTTCGCGGTCAGCCGACCGGCGCTGACCAGCTGGATCGCGACCCCGTACAGCCGCTGGATCACGACGTCGTGGAGATCGCGGCCGATCCGTTCCCGGTCGTCGATGAGGCCGTACCGCTCGGCCTCGCGGCGCGCGTCCGCGAGCTCCATGACGACGCCGACCTGCTGCCCGAACGAACCGAGCATGCGCATCGAGTCGGCCGAGAACGGCACTCCTCCGGTACGGCGAGCGACGGCGAGGATGCCCTGCGAGGTGGGCCCGAGCGGCAGCAGCAGCGTCGGACCGGGAAGCTCGACGTCGAACGTCACCGCCACCTGCTCCAGGTCGGTCAACAGGACCGGCTCCTGGGTCAGCAGCACCTGGCTGGACACCGAGCCCTCGGCCGAGAACTCCCGACCGGCCAACCCGGGCATCCCGTCGGCGACGTCGACCCGCAGCCGGTCGTCCTCGGCCTGGATGATCCAGGCCGCGGCGGCGCCGGTCATCTCCCGAGCCCGGGCGACCACGGTGCCGAACGCCTGCCGCCGGTCGGCGCCGGAGAGCAGGATCCGGGTCACCTCGGCGATCGCGTCGAGCCACACCTCGCGAGCCTTGGTCTCCTGGTAGAGCCGGGCGTTCTTGATCGCGATCCCGGCCACCGACGCCAGCGCCTGGACGATCGTCTCGTCCTGCTCGTCGAACTCGAGACCGCCCGATTTCTCTGTCAGATAAAGATTTCCGAAGCACTCGTCGCGGATCAGGATCGGCACACCGAGGAACCGTCGCATCGGTGGATGCCCCGGCGGGAAGCCGTACGACTCCGGATGGGACGACAGGTCCGCCACCCGCAGCACCTGCGGGTTCTTGATCAACAACCCGAGCAGTCCGCGCCCGTGCGGCAGCTCCGGAATACCGGCGACCTCGTCGTCGGTCATCCCGGTCGGCAGGAACTCGGCGAGCTCGCCCTCTTCCCCGATCACGCCCAGCGCGGCGTAGCGGCAGTCGGCCAGGGTTCGGGCCGCCTCGACGATCCGCTGCAGCACGGTCTCCAGGTCGAGTTCGGCTCCGATCGTCACGACCGCGTCGAGCAGCGCATGGACGCCGTCGCGGGCGGCGAGAACCGCGGTCAGCCGACTCTGCAGTTCGTTGAGCAGCTGATCCAGCGGAAGGGTGGGGAGAACATGCCGACGGTCCACCCGATCCCTCCCCATACCCGTACTCACTCAGCGGGTATCGCCATCATGAGTCAGGGAGTTGAGTTCTGCAAGGGACTTCACAAAGTGCGGTCCCGATGTTCAGGTACGGGAGCCCAGCTGTTCGGTCGGGCGAGGAGCGACGGCCGGGGCCGACCCCTCCCGAGTCAGGTACTCCCGTTCCGGCCAGGGCCGCGACACGCGGCCGAGAACCTCCGGGATTCCTTGGAAACGGAGCATCGCGGACCGCTGGCGGGTGCGCGAGACGAGGACCTCCAGGGTCGGCTCGCCGACCCGCACGCGGTCCGGGGCGACGGCGGCCCAGCAATACAGCGGGACGCCGATCAGCCGGCCCAGCTGCACGGCCGCGCGGTAGGTGGTGAGCCGGCCCCGCGCCGTCCGGGCGCGGCGGTCGCTCGGGTCCGCGACCAGGATCGCGTCGGGGCGGACCAGGTTGATCAACAACTCCCGGACCAGGGCCGGGACGTCGAGCCGCGGCACATCGGTGATCCGGTGGTCCAGCAACACCACCTCGTCCACGCCGAGGCGATCCGCCGAGGCCGCGATCCGATGGCTCCGATCGAGTTGCGATTCGACGTCGCCGTCGACGGAACGCCCGTCGGACAACAGGACCGCACGTACGGCTGATTCGTGCTCGACGAAGGAGCCCACGATCGCTCCAAGTGCGTCGAGCAGATCCTCCGGTCCGGCGGCGACGGTCAACAGATTCGGAATCCTCGGCGGCACGGCGGTCTCGATCATGCCTCCACCATCTCCCAGTGACCCGGCTCGCCGTCAGGAGCGAAGGTCGGCGGCCGGGGGGACCTTCGGCCCTGCTGTCGGTTCCCGGGTCAGGGTCGCACCGCGGTGCCGTCGGCCTTGCGGTCGGTTCCGTACGGCTGGTGGTAGCCGGCCGGGTCGGTCCCGAGCAGCGCGGCCGCCTTCCCTTCGTCCAGGTCGACACCGAGACCGGGCGCGGTGGATGGATAGAGATAGCCGTTCTCGACGACGGGAGCGCCCGGGAACGCCTCCAGTTCCTCGGGCCGGAAATTGTTCTCCTCCTGGATCCCGAAATTCCAGCAGGCCAGATCTACCTGTGCGGCGGCGGCGAAATTCAGCGGATCGTTGTCGCCACCTTCTTGCCAGGCGGTACGGACGCCGAATGCCTCGGCCAGGTGCGCGATCTTGGTCGCCGCCGTGATCCCGCCGATCTTGGAGATCCGGGTCCGAATGAAGTCGATCAAGCGTTCGGTGATCAACGGACGCCACTCCAGCGGGTGCGTGAACAACTCCCCCACCGCCTGAGGCGTCGTCGACGATTGGCGCAGATTGCGATACCAGTCGACATGCTCCGGCGGCAGGATGTCCTCGACGAAGAACAGCCCGTACGGTTCGAGCGAGCGGGCGAGCAGCACCGCATTCTGCGGCGACAGATGCGAATGCACGTCGTGGGTGAACTTGATCTCCGGACCGAATCGCTCCCGGAGCGCCGCGAACATGGCCGGCGTCGACGCGAGATAGGCCTCCTCGTCGAACGGCCGGCTCTGCCACGGGTCGCGCGGCAGGTGTGCCGCGGGCCCGCTCACGAACCCACCGCCGCCGTATGGCCCCAGCTGGCAGCGAATCACCGGCCAGCCGGTGTCCACGTAGCGTTCGACGTCCTCGATCAACTCCGGCACGGTGGCACCGGAGGCGTGGGCATAGCAAGGCACCGCAGAACGCGCCTTGCCGCCCAGCAGTTGATGGATCGGGAGTCCCGCCTCCTTACCCTTGATGTCCCACAGGGCAACGTCGATCGCGGCCAGCGCCGTGTTGCTGACGGACCCGTTTCGCCAGTAGCCGGCCGGGTAGAGAGTCTGCCAGATGTCCGCGATGTCGGCGACCTCCCGCCCGATCAGCATCGGACCGTACAGTTGCTCGATCACCGCGACCACCGCGGCGGGATTGTAGCGATCACTCGCCGATCCGAGACCGTACAGGCCCGGCTGGTCGGTTTCGATCTTGAGAATCGTCCAGCTTCCGTCATGTCTGGTCCGCAGACAGCGGACCTTCGTCACCATCGTCACAGCCGGATTGTCTCAGCCATCACTCAAGATCATCTACGGAAGATGATCATGAACCTCCGTGGGACCGGACGACAGCTCAGCGAAATTCTCACAAAATCAGCTGAACCCCCTAGCCAGGGATTCCAAATCACGATAACTGTAATAACACGACGCCACCCGGCGCTCGTGATACGACCAGCCACGTAGGCCAGGACCAACGGAGGAAACATGAGCGAGGAAACGTTCGGCTCGGGCGAGGAGAACGACAACCAGTACGGATCGAGTGACAACCAATCCGGCGGTTCATCCGAGAGCTACGGTGGCGATTCGGGTGGCGGCTTCGGCGGGGGTGACTCCGGCAGCGAGTCCGGCGGCGAGTCCGGTGGCGGCTACGGCGGCGGAGATTCCGGCGGCGAGTCCGGTGGCGGCTACGGCGGCGGAGATTCCGGCGGCGAGTCCGGTGGCGGCTACGGCGGCGGAGATTCCGGCGGCGAGTCCGGTGGCGGCTACGGCGGCGGTGACTCCGGCGGCGAGTCCGGTGGCGGCTACGGCGGCGGTGACTCCGGCGGCGAGTCCGGTGGCGGCTACGGCGGCGGTGACTCCGGCGGCGAGTCCGGTGGCGGCTACGGCGGCGGTGACTCCGGCGGCGAGTCCGGTGGCGGCTACGGCGGCGGAGAGTCCGGCGGCGAGTCCGGTGGCGGCTACGGCGGCGGAGAGTCCGGCGGCGAGTCCGGTGGCGGCTACGGCGGCGGTGACTCCGGCGGCGAGTCCGGTGGCGGCTACGGCGGCGGAGACTCCGGCGGCGGCTACGGCGGCGGAGACAACGAAGGCCGCGACGGAGAGTCCGGCGGCTTCGGAAGCTGACCTCCCGGTCTGAATCACAAGATCAACATCGCGCGTGCCCGGCCTGATGGCCGGGCACGCGCTGTCGTGTCCGCACGGGGCGACTCTTCGATCGTCTGTACGATGTCGATCATCATCCGGCCCGGTCCGGTCCGATCGTCGCCCACCGCGACGGCGCCATGATCATCTGCTCTCGGCAGGCGGTCTGCGAGACCGGGCGGACCATCGTGGTGATAGGAGACGAACTTCCTCGATGACGGTCACCGAGCAGCGTCAGATGTGGGCCTACCAACTGGACCGACCCGGGCACCTGGTCCGGCGCGACGTCCCGGTCGAAGCCGATCCGGAGCCCGGTGAGGTGCTCGTCAAGATCGAGGCCGGCGGGATCTGCGGCAGCGACCTGCCGAAGTTCCTCACCGGTAAACGGTTCTCGCCGCACGACCAGGCCGGGCCCGGCTACCCAATGCACGAGATCGCCGGGACCGTCGTGGCCAGCCGCGACCCCCGGTTCGCGGCCGGCGACGCCGTCTGCGGCTGCATGACCGGCCAGCGCGGCCTCGCCGAGTTGGTCCGGGTGTCCGCCGACACCGTCGTGCCGATCCCGGACGGGCTCACCCTGGTCGAGTCGGTTCTCGTCCAGCCGTTGGCGACGATCATGTACGCCCTGGACCGGCTGCCCGACGTGCGCGGCCGGTCGGCCGCGGTGATCGGGCTCGGGCCGATCGGCCTGCTGTTCACCCACGTCCTGCACCAGCGCGGCGCGCGGGTGACCGGGATCGACCCGGTCGACCGGTCCTCGGTCGCTACGACCTTCGGCGTCGACGAACTGTTCGTGGGCGGCATCGCGGACTGGGTGGCGAGCGCCGCAGAGCCGGCCGAGATCTGCATCGAGGCCGTGGGCCACCAGACCGAGACCCTGCCGTACGCGATCCGAGGCACCGCCCAGCTCGGTCATCTGTACGCATTCGGCGTGCCGGACGACCTCGACTACACGCTGCCCTTCCGGGAGGCGTTCGACCGCGCGATCACCCTCTACCTCGGCGTCACCCAGGAGTGGAACGCCGCCCTGCTGCAGTCCGCGGCATACCTCTCCGAGCACCGCGAACTGCTGACCATGATCACGCACGTCCTGGGCCCGGACGCCGTCAACGACGCCTACACCCTCTGCGCCGGCGCCACCCCGACCCGCCTCAAGGTCGTCCTCGACCTCACCTGACCCGGGCTCCCCGAAGTCGAGCCGACCGTCACCAGGTCGGCTGCCTTGCCGTGCCCAGGCGCACCCTGCCGCCCGTTCAGCCTTGCCGTGAAGCTGCTCCATCTCTTAGAATTCTGAACACTGTTCAGAGATGGGGGTCGAATGTCCACAGCCGTCCAGGGCAGGGGTCGACTGCTCGCACCCGACTTCGCGCGCGGCGCCATGCTGCTGCTGATCCTGCTGTCCAATTCCGCCTTCATGCTCTATGCCGGCGACTACAGTGCCCAGGCGGACTATCCGGCGCCGCAGCACGCCGCCGATCGCGTGGTGCAGTTCCTGATGGTGGCGTTCATCGACGTACGGGTCTATCCGCTGTTCTCGTTCCTGGTCGGCTACGGGTTGGTCCAGTCCTTCACCCGGGGCGTCGCGGCCGGCGCGACCGAGGCGGATGCTGCTGCCGTGCTGCGGCGACGCAACCTGTGGCTGCTGGTGGGCGGCCTGCTGCACGCGGCGCTGCTGCTCGGCACCGACGTACTCGGCGCGTACGGCTGGATCGGGCTGGTGCTGTGTGCCGGCTTCCTCCGCGGCAGCAGCCGCCGGTTGACGGGTTCGATCAGGGCGGGCGTGATCGTTCTCGGCGTGCTGTTGGTGGCGTCGGTCGTCGCGATCCTCGCCGCGCACTTCGTCGCTCCGGAACTGGCCCGGACTCCGGCGGAGGACCTGGGCGGCGCCCGGTTCACGCTCAGCGGGGCGGGCGAGACGAGCTACCTGGCTTCGATCCCGCCGCGGCTCGGCGGCTGGTTCTTCCTGCTGGTGTTGAACGGGATCGGGGTGGTGATGCCGGTGGCCATTCTGATCGGGATGTGGGCGGCGCGCTCTCGGATCATCGAGGAGCCGTCCCGACACTTGCCGCTGCTGCGTCGGGTCGCGGTCGGCGGGGTGGGTCTCGGTCTCGCCGGGTCGCTGCCGCATGCGTTCTCGGTCGCCGGGCTCGCCTCCCCACCGCCGTTCTTCGGCCTCTCCGATGCGGGCCTGTACGGGCTCACCTGGACCACCGGGCTGGCCGGCGGGCTCGGATACGCGGCCTGTTTCGTGCTGATCGCCGAACGCCTCGGCCGGTCCGGCCGGCCACCGGCCGGTGTCGAGGCCGTGGCGGCCCTCGGCCGGCGCTCGCTGAGCGGGTATCTGGTCCACTCGATCGTCATGGTCCCGCTGCTGTCCGCCTGGGGAGTGGGTCTCGGCGGCCGGCTGACCAGTGCCACCATGGCTGCGTTCGCCTGTGTCTTGTGGCTGTTGACCGTGATCGGGGCGGCGGTCCTACAGTCCCGAGGTCGGCGTGGCCCGTTCGAGGTGGTGCTGCGCCGGCTCAGCGCCCCACCGAAGAAGGAGTCCGCTCGTGGTCCGAACCCCGCCCGGTCCGAAGCCGCGCCTGGACCGGGGCGCGATCGCCGAGGCGGCGATCGAGATCATCGACCGTGACGGCCTGGACGCGTTGTCGATGCGCCGGTTGGCCGAACGGCTCGCGGTCGCGCCGGGCTCGCTGTACACCTATCTGGCCGACCGGGCCGAGCTCGAGGCCCTGGTCCTGGACACCGTGATCGCCCACGAGGGACTGCCGCACCGATCGCCCGGCACCTGGCGGGACCGGCTCGAGGTCTGGGCCAGGATCGACTGGGAGCTGTACTCGGCCCGGCCCTGGATCCTGGACCTCATCGACCGGGTACGCACGGTGACGCCCAGCATGGTCGGCTGGCTGGACTCGGCACTGCGATCCTTCGATGATGTCGCCGTCGACGACCAGGTGAAGCTCGATGTGATCAACGCGGTCGCCGCCTACGTCCACGGAGCCGCGCTCTCCAGTCGGCAGGAGGTGGCCCGCCTGGCCGGGGAGACCCCCGAGGGAGTCAGGGCCGCCTTCGAGCGGGCAACGGCACTGCAGGATGCGATCCGGACCGGCGCCGACCCGTTCCGCGCCACCTGGTTCGAAACCGGCCTGCACTGTCTGCTCGCCGGCATCGAGAAGGAGCTCACCGACCGGGCCGACTCCCGGAAGGGCAGGACATGACCGGGGCCGACCGGGGACCACGCGATACCGACCGGCACCACCACACCCATCCCGACCGACAACACCACGCCCACCCGACCGGACAGCTGGCCTGCCCGGTCCCGCTCCGGCACCACGATGGCGATCCGACGCACCCGCCCGCCGCCGACCAGTCACTTCTGCAGCGACACGCCGCCAAAACGCCTGCGGTTCTGACCGGTCGGCGGGTTTTGGGGAGGTTAGCGTTCGGTGCCGTCGAGGATGACTCGGAGGCCGGCTCGGGGCGGGCGGGTGTGGGGGCCGGTTGGGGTGGACCAGCCGGCTTCGGCGGCCGCGGTGATCGCGGCCTCGTCGACGGTGATGCCGGCGCCGGGCTGGTCGCCGAGCACGATGCCGCCGTCGGTGATCACCTGATCGACGGCGAGGCCGAGCGGCGGGCGGAGGTCCTGCACCTCGGTGGTCAGGTGGTTCGGCAGCGCGGTGGCGGCCGCGGCGGTGGCGGGGTTGGCGTCGTGGCCGACGATGCTCACCGGAAGATCACGCGAGGCCGCGGCATGGCCGAGGCGGAGGAAGTGGCTGATCCCCCAGCCCGCGCCGGCCTGCACGATGTCCGGAGCGCCGGCGTCGAAGAGCGGCCGGAACTGGTCCAGGCCGGTCAGGTTCTCGCCGGTGGCGACGGCCGCCCGGATCGCGTTCGACAGCCGGGCGTGACCGGCCGCATCCCAACGACGCAAGGGTTCCTCGACCCAGACGAGGTCGTACCGTTGCTCCAGCGCCGCGACATACCGGACGGCCTGCTTGACCTGCCAGGACTCGTTCGCGTCGAACATCAGGCCCGGCCGCGCCGTGTGGGCCCCGAGCGCGTCGGCCACCACGCCGAGCCGGCGCAGGTCGGCATCAAGATCAAGACCGCCCTTCAGCTTGCCGGCGACGAAGCCACGGTCCGCGAAGCCTGCGTAGAAGGCGTGCAGTTCGTCGTCGGTGAGCGCGATGTCGAGGCCGGAGGCGTACCCGGGAAGGTAGCGGTCCCGGCCGCCGAGCAACCGCCACAACGGTTCCCCGGCCGCCTTCGCCTTGATGTCCCACAGCGCCGCGTCGAGCGTCGCGATCCCGCCGTACGTCGCGCCGGCATGGCCCGACTTGAAGACGCGCGCGATCATCCGGTCGAACAGGGCCGCCACCGACCGGGGGTCCTCGCCCTCGATCGCCGAGAACAACCGGTCCAGGTCGGCGTGCGAGCCGATCCCGACTCCCTCGATCCCCTCGTCGGTCTCGATGATCACGATCGGCACCTCGGTGACCGCGTCCGGCAGGTTCCCGTTCGCATCGCCGATCGGCCGGCCCCAGGCGTGCACCGTGGACAGGGTCCGATATCCGATGATCTTCATGGCGTCCTCGCTTGGTCCCGGATCGTGAGTTCCTACGGTACGGGTCGTCCGTCGGCGAGCACCGGCACGGCCCCCGGGCGCATTCCGTACTCGCCGGTGTGGCCGTCGCCTACCATCAGGGCCATGGCCGACATCGCGGACGACCTCCGGCACGATCTGCAACCGATCGCAGAACAGTACGCCTCGATCCGACTGGGGCTGTTCCTGCACGGCAGTCACTCGCGCGGTGCGGCCGGGCCCCGGAGCGATGTCGACGTGATCGGCCTGTACGCGACGGACCGCGATGAGGACCGCGTCGCCACCGAGCAGGCGAGCTTCGAAGCGCTCGCGGCAAGACCCTGGCCCGGCCCGCTGGATCTCAAGATCATTCCGGCCGGGGAGTTCGCTGCGGACCCCTGGGTTGATCTTCGCACCGCCTGCTGGCTGGCCGGCGAGCCCTGGCACCAGACCCTGCCCCCACGCACCCACGACCAGGCCGCCCGGGAGTCGATCGCCGTCTTCGGCTCCCTGTTCGAGTACGGCGACTTCGCCGACCGGGACGACGCGCACGACCTGGCGAAACGGGTCGGCCGACTGTGCAGTGTGCTGGCCTCGCTGGTCACCGACGTCGTACCGCAGAGTGCCGAGGAGGCCCTCCGCGTCTTGCGACCGGACACCAGACTGGCCGCCGAGTTGCGTGATCTTCGCGCCGACCTGGCCGCACTGCCGAAGGACACTCAGGTGCCCGAGGACCTCAGTCACCGGGTACAGCGGGCCGCCGACGACGTCGCCGCGGTGCTCCGGGTCCACGTCGAGCGCGGCCTGCTCGGCCCGATCTGCACCGCGGCGGCGGCACGGGCGCTGACAGCCCACCGGCCACTGCAGTTCTGATGCGCGAGACTGCGGCAGCAGACCCCGAGGAGGAATGCTTGCGCCCAGCACTCGACGGCATCCGCGTAATCGATCTGACCACGGTCGTCTTCGGCCCGTACGCCTCGTTGATCTTGGCCGACTACGGCGCGGACGTGATCAAGATCGAGTCACCGGCCGGGGACCCGGTGCGCTCGGCCGGGCCCGGTGCCGAGGAGCGTTACGCCGCACTCTTCCTGGGCAGCAACCGGAACAAGCGCAGCGTCGCGCTCGACCTGAAGCGACCGGCCGGTCGGACGGCGCTGCTCCGGCTGGCCGAGCGGGCGGACGTGATCATGCACAGTATGCGGCCGCACAAGATGGCCGCCCTCGGCCTCGACCCGGACACCGTGCTGGCCACGAACCCGAGGTTGATCTTCGCCGAGCTGGCCGGCTTCGGCTCGGGCGGTCGTTATCGCGAGCAGCCCGCCTACGACGACATCGTGCAGGGGCTCTCCGGCGCGGCCGATCTGCTCCGGCGGCAGACCGGCGAGGCCCGTTACCTGCCGACGATCATCGCCGACAAGATCGGCGGGCTCACCGCGGCGCACGCCATCCTGGCCGCCCTGTTCCAGCGCGAGCGGACCGGCCGCGGGCAGCTGGTCGAGGTGCCGATGCTGGAGTCGATGGCGTCCTTCCTGCTCACCGAACACCTGCACGCGCGGCACCGGATCGATCCGCCGGGCGAGCAGGCGGAGGCCGGCTACACCCGGATCCTGTCCCCCTGGCGGCGGCCGTACCCGACCCTGGACGGCCATGTCTGCGTGATGCCGTACGGCGATCGGCACTGGCGCGCGTTCCTGACCGAGGTGGGCCGCGCGGAACTCGTCGACGACCCGCGGCTTGTTGATCTTGGAGCCAGGACCCGGCACATCGACGAGCTGTACAGCCTGCTCGCCGAGATCATCGCGACCGAACCCACCGCGCACTGGTTGGAGCTCTGCCGCCGGCTGGACATCCCGGCCGCGCCGGTCAACCGGCTCGAGGACCTGGAGCACGACCCGCACCTGACCGACGTCGGCTTCTTCGTCGAGCTGACCGACGCCGGCGGCCGCTACCGGTTCCCGCGCAGCCCGGTCCGGCTGGCCGACTCCTCGGTCGAGCCCACTCTGCCGCCGCGGCTCGGCGCCGACTCGGAAGCCGTCCTGCGCGAGGCCGGCCTGACCGATGACGAGATCGCCGCGGTACGCCGGGACGCCGCCCCGCCTCCCCCGCCGGGCCGCCCACCCGAAAGACTCGACCCATGACCACGAGCGACGCCGTTCCCGGCTGGCTGGCCGACGAACTGACCACCGTCCCTTCCTACGTTGCGTTCGCGGACGTCGACGAGCTCGCGGCGGGACTGCGGGCGATCGCCGATGATCATCCGGACCTGGCGCGGGTGGAGCGGGTCGGGACCTCCCGGCAGGGCGAGCCGCTGCTCTGCTTGATCATCGACGAGGACCGCCCGGACGCGGCCGAGGCCCTGGTCTTCGGGCTGCCGCACCCGAACGAGCCGATCGGCGGGCTCACCGCGCTGCACCTGGCCCGGCGGCTCACCGAGGACGCCGAACTGCGGGACCGGCTGAACCACCGGTGGCGGATCATCGCCTGCATCGACCCGGACGGGCTCCGGCTCAACCACGGCTGGCTCAAGGGCCCGTTCACCCGCGAGCACTACGCCCGCCACTTCTACCGGCCGGCCGGTCATGATCAGGTCGAGTGGACGTACCCGCTGAACTACCAGGACGCCTACTTCGACGCCGCGATCCCGGAGACCCAGGCCTTGATGCGGCTGATCGACCAGCATCGGCCCGATCTCGTCTGTTCCTTGCACAACAGCGAGATCGGCGGTGTCTACTACTACCTGAGCCGGCCGGAGCCGGAGCTCTATCCGATCTTGCAGGGCGTGCCCGAACGACTCGGCCTGATGCTGGACCGCGGCGAGCCGGAGTCGCCGGAGATCGTCCGGCTGGCCGACGGGATCTACCGGGCGGGTTCGATCAAGGACGCCTACGACCGGACCGTCGCCCGCGGCGAGCCGTGGCACAACACGGCCGGCGACAGTACGGCCTCCTACGCCGGCCGGTACGGCGCGCAGACCTTGATCAGCGAGCTGCCGTACTGGGTCGACCCGAACATCGCCGACGCGAGCCCCGCCTCGACCCGGTACGGCGAGGCGGTCGCCGCGCAGGCCGCGGGCCTGGCCGAGCTGGCCGAGGTGCTGCAGGCCGGGATCGCTGCCACCGAAGGAAAACTGCTCGCCCCCGACGCGCCGCTCTGGCGGGCCGCCCGCTACTTCACCACGACGATGGCGCACGCCGCCGAGTCGACCGCCCGACGAGCCGACGACCCCGGGGCGGACCGGCCGGCGACCGTGGCCGAGGTGTCCTCGCTGGCCGCCGTGGTGCACCAGTTCCGGCTCCGGTTCGCCGGGATCCTGCTCCGGGCACTGGCCGGAGAACTGGCCGTCGGCAACGTCCGGGAACCGATCCGTACCGCTCATGATCAACACGCCCAGCGCTACGAGACGTGGCTCGCCGAGGATGCCGGTGCGCTGCCGTACCAGGTGATCGAGATCCGCACCCTGGTCGCGGCCCAGTATGCGGCGACCCTGGCGACGGCCGCCCAGTTGTCCGGCCGGCTGCACTGACCCGGACTCAGAGCTCGAGGGTCAGGAAGATGCTGTTCGGGTCGGGCCGGTAGTCGGCGAACGGCTCGCAGTCGACGAAACCGAACCGCCGGTAGAGCCGATGGGCGGGCGCGAAGAACTCGGCCGATCCGGTCTCCAGGCTGAGCCGGGCGTAGCCCAGCCGGCACGCCTCGGCGATGAGGTGCGCCAGCAGCGTCGAGGCGACCCCGCCGCCGCGCCGGGAACTCGCGGTGCGCATGGACTTCACCTCGGCGTGCGTCGCATCCAGCCGCTTCAGCGCGCCGCAGCCGACCAGTTCGTCACCGTCGTAGGCCGACCAGAAGGTGATCTCGGGCCGGCGAAGATCATCGAGGTCGAGCGCGTGCTTGCTCTCGGGCGGCGACGTCGCCCGCATGTCGTCCAGGTGCTCGGCCAACAGCGCGGCGACCTCCGGTCCGGAGAGGTCGTCGACAAGGATCTTCATCAGGGCTCCATCCGTTCGAGGGTCGCCCGGACCATGCTACGAATCCAGTCCAGGTACTCCCGATGCGACCGCCCGGACTCGGCGACCAACTGCTGGTAGCCCTCGGGCGACAACAGGAACGACAGCTCCGCGGCGACCCTGCGCCGCACCCGTACGCCGGCCGCGAGCAGTCCACGTCGCTGGATCAGCCCGACCGCGGACTCGATGTCCTTGCGCCGGCGCGCGAGGATCCCGTCCAGGACGGGCGCGATCTCGGCGTCGGAGTCGGCCGCGCTGGTCAGGGCCCGCCAGAGCGCGTACGCCCGGCGATTGGCGGCCGCCATGAACTCCAGCCCGGTGTCGAGGAACGCATCGTCGTTTTCGATCGCGAACGCTGCCGCGAGTTGATCTTGCTCGGCGAGCGGTTGCCGGCCCTCCTGACCGGTGAACGCCTGCTCGAAGGCCGCCAGCAGCAAGTCCCGCTTCGGCCCCTGGGCCTTGACCGACTCGACCGAGACCCCGGCCCGGGCGGCGATCGCGGCCTGGGTCGTCCGGCCGTAACCGGACTCGGCGAAGCAGGCACCGGCCGCCTCGAGGATGCGCCGCCGGGTCGCCGCTGCCTGCTCCGTCCGCAGCTCCGAGCGATAGGTCCGTGATGGCTTCGTCACATTGACTACCTTAACAGGGTGATGAATACTTTGTGAAGGCAGTCACTTACGTCAGGAGCCTCGAATGCCCTCCCTGTTGATCTGCAGCACCTCGGCCCACGGTCACGTCGCGCCGCTGCTCCCGATCGCGTCCGAACTCGTCACCGCGGGCTTCCGGGTCCGGTTCCTCACCGGAGCGAAATTCCGGTCCGCCGTCGAGCGGACCGGTGCCGAGCACCTGGCGCTGCCGGCCGACGCGGACCTCGATGATCATGATCTTGACGGCCAGTTCCCGGACCGGGCCCGGTTGACCGGCGTCGCGCGGATGAAGTTCGACCTGGTCCAACTGTTCCTGAAGCCGGTGCCGGCCCAGCTCCGCGCGGTCCGGGAAGCGGTCGCGGCCGAGCCGACCGACGCCGTCCTCGCCGAGCCCCTGTTCGTCGGCGGCGGCGCCTATCTCCTGCAGCGATCCACACCGACCGATCCGATGGTGATCATCGCCGGCACACTGCCGCTGAGCATCTCGAGCCGGGACACGGCACCGTTCGGCTTCGGGCTGCAGCCGCTCAAGGGCCCGCTCGGCCGGCTCCGCAACGCGGTGCTCCAGTTCGCCGCGGAGAAGATCGTCTTCGGTTCCGTGCAGCGCACCGCCGAGCGGATCATCCGGGAGACGACCGGGAAGGACCTCCCCTGCTTCGTCATGGACTGGCCGGCCCAGGCGGATGCGATCGTCCAGTTCAGCGTGCCGGGCTTCGAGTATCCGCGCTCCGATCTGCCCGACCGGGTCCATTTCGTCGGCCCGCTGAGTCTGCCCACCACCGAGCCGGCCACGCTGCCCGACTGGTGGGCCGACCTTGATCAGGACCAGGCGGTGATCATCGTCAATCAGGGCACCGTAGCCAATCAGGACTACGACCAGCTGATCGCTCCGGCCCTGACCGCCCTCGGCCGCCCGGCCGGCACAGCCGCGGACCCGCTGATCGTCGTGACCACCGGTGGCCGCCCGCTGGACACGCTGCCGCAACCTCTGCCGGACAACGTCCGGGCGGCGACCTACCTGCCGTTCGACCAGCTGCTGCCGAAGGCCGACCTCATGATCACCAACGGTGGGTACGGCGGCGTCCACGCGGCCCTGCGCCACGGGGTGCCGCTGATCGTGGCGGGCACGACGGAGGACAAGGTCGAGGTCGGCGCCCGGGTGACGTACACCGGGGTCGGGATCAACCTGGCAACCAACCGGCCGACCCCGCCGCAGCTCGCCGAGGCTGTCCGCACCGTGCTCGGCGACGGGCGTTACACCGCAGCCGCCACCCGGCTCGGCAACGAGATCGGCCGCGCTCCCGGCGTCGCCGCGATCAGATCGTTGATCGAGGAGCGGCGCCGGACCGCTGCGGGCGGGCTATCGTCGAAGGATGAGGTGTGAACCGGGACTGTACCCCTCGATCGTCCCGCCGTACCTGATCGCGCGGCTGCGCCACCATCCGGACGCGCACGTCGCCGAGTCGGCCCGGCGGACGCTCGATCTCGACACCGGCGTCCGGCGGGTCCGGCCGACCGCCACGCCGGCGCCCGATCGCCGGCCGGCCGCAGCGGCCGAGGAGGCCGAGGCCGCCGCGCCCGCCGCGCCGCGCCCGCATCGGGTGATCAGCGACGCCGAGAGCGGCGACGTCCTGCCCGGCCGGACGGTCCGTTCCGAAGGGGATCCGGCCGTCGACGACCCAGCGGTCAACGAGGCGTACGAAGGGCTCGGCACTACCTGGCTGCTGTTCCAGGAGGCCTTCGGCCGGGACAGCCTCGACAACGCCGGACTGCCGCTGCGGGCGACCGTGCACTACCTGCAGGACTGGGACAACGCGCAATGGGACGGGCAGCGGATGCTGTTCGGCGACGGCGACGGGACCGTGTTCAACCGGTTCACCCTGGCGCTCGACGTGATCGCCCACGAACTCACCCACGGCGTCACCCAGTACACGGCGAACCTGGTCTACCGCGGCCAGTCGGGCGCACTGAACGAGAGCGTCTCCGACGTCTTCGGCGCGATGGCGAAGCAGTTCGGGGCTGGGCAGACCGCCGACCAGGCGGACTGGCTGATCGGGGCCGGCCTCTTCACCGATCAGGTGCAGGGGTCCGCGCTGCGGTCCATGATCGAGCCCGGCACCGCGTACGACGACGACGTCCTGGGCAAGGACCCGCAGCCCGGGCACCTGGACGACTACATCACGACCGACGACGACAACGGCGGCGTCCATCTCAACTCGGGCATCCCGAACCGCGCCTTCGCGCTGGCCGCGACCAAGATCGGCGGCCACAGCTGGGAAGGCGCGGGCCCGGTCTGGTACGACGTCCTCACCGGCTCCGAGATCACGCCCGGCACCGACTTCGCCGGGTTCGCCCGGCTGACCGTCGCCGCCGCGGCGCAGCGGTACGGAGACGGCTCGGATCAGCACCGGGCCGTCGCCGAGGCCTGGCAACAGGTCGGCGTGGTCACGACCGGAACGGGACCCGGGTCGGACCCGGGTCCGGTCACGGTGACCCGGTCCGGCGGCTTCGCCGGAATGCGGCTGCAACGGACCGTCGATCCGGACGACCTGGACGCGAGCGATGCCGCGGAGTGGCGCGAGGTGCTGTCGAATCCCTCGGTGTGGCAGGGATTCCGGACCGCGACGGCCGGCCCGCCGCTGCCGGACGGCTTCACGTTCACGGTAAGCGCGCCGGGCGCCGGCATCGACATCCGGGCCGGCGAACGCGACCTGCCGCCGCGGTTGCGCGGCCTGTTGAACCGCTTCCTCCGCCGATCATGATCGAACCGCCGGGCCACCCGCGGCTCGGCCCGGGCGGGACCTGAGTCGGAGCGCCGCGGACGGTTTCGGCGACCGGAGCCCGATGGCGTGCCGGTCGGCCGACGGAACACTCGGCGGCATGCTCATTTCTGCGCGCAATCTCGTCATGACGTACGGCAGCGGCGGCTCGGCCACCCATGCGCTGGCCGGAGTCGATCTTGACATCTGGCCCGGATCGCTGGCGATCATGGGCCCGTCCGGGTCGGGCAAGACGACGCTGCTGCACTGCCTGGCCGGGATCGTCCGGCCGACCAGCGGCACCGTGACCTTCCGCGACCAGGCGTTGTCCGCGATGTCGGACCGACAGCGGACCGCGCTGCGCCGGAGCGACTTCGGGTTCCTGTTCCAGTCCGGCCAACTGCTGGCCGAACTGCCGGCCAGCGAGAACGTCGCACTCCCGTTGATGCTCGACGGCCAGCCGGCCAAGGCAGCGATCGGCGCGGCCCGGGAGTGGCTGGCCCGGCTCGGGCTGGCCGGGATGGAGAACCGGCGTCCGGGCGAACTGTCCGGCGGGCAGGCGCAGCGGGTGGCGATCGCGCGGGCCTTGATCACCAAGCCGAGCGTGGTGTTCGCCGACGAGCCGACCGGCGCCCTGGACCAGTCGACCGGGCAGCAGGTGATGCAGATCCTCGTCGAGGCCAGCGCCCACACCGGGGCCGCCCTGGTCGTCGTCACCCATGATCAACTCGTGGCCCAGTCCTGCCAGCGTACGGTGATCATGCGGGACGGCCGCGACGTCACGGCGCAGTTCGCGCCGCCGGTTCAGCAGCAGGTGCCGCCCGCACCGGCCCCGGCCCAGCCCGCTCCGTTCGGCGGGGCCCACTGATGATCGCCGCCAAGCTGTGGTGGCGGCTCGCCCGCCGCCAGGAATCCCAACGGTTGATCACTGCCCTGGCCGTGATCGCGTTCGCGGCCACCACCGCGGCCGTCCTCACCGTGCTCGGCGGTCTGGGTGCGTTCCAGGCCCGGCCGGAGAGTGAGCTCTACGTGACCTTGGCCCTGGTCGCGACCGCGATCCTGATCATTCCGGTGATCACGCTCGGGGGCGCCGCCGCTCGCCTGTCCATCTCCCGCCGCAACGAGCGGTTCGCCGCGCTGCGGCTGGCCGGCGCCACCAGCGGTCAGGTCGGCGCGATCGCCGTGATCGACGCCGCCGTGCAGGCCGTGGCGGGCGCGGTCGCCGGTGTCGTTCTCTACCTGATCGCGCTGCCCGGCGTCGCCCAGCTGCGGTTCCAGGGCCGCTCGTTCCAGCTGGCCGAGCTGTGGGTCGGCCCGGGCGTGCTCGCCCTGACCCTGCTGGCGATCGTCGTCCTGGCGGTCGCGTCCGCGGCGTTCAGTCTGGCGGCGGTCGTGATCAGTCCGCTCGGCGTCGCCCGCCGGGTCAGCCCGAAGAAGCTCTCGCTGATCCGGGCCGTGTTCTTCGTGCTCGCCTTCACCGCCTGGCTGGTGATCACCCGCGTCGTCAACGGCGACCTGGCGGTCCCGGTGATGATCACGTTCCTGATCATCTGCTTCGCGGTGGTCAACCTGGTCGGTCCGTTCGTGCTCGGCCTGATCGGCCGGATCGCCGCGAACCGCGCCAAGAACGTCCCGGCCCTGCTCGCCGCGCGCCGGCTGGTCGACGACCCGAAGAGTGCCTGGCGTTCGGTGGCCGGGGTCACCCTGGCGACCTTCGTGGCCGGCCTGCTCAGCATCGCGCCGGGGATGGCCGCCGGTGCCGACGCCGCCGAGGAGCCGTCGCTGGCGTACCTGTCGCAGGACCTGCTGACCGGTGCCCTGGTCACGGTGATCATCGCCGCCCTGCTGGCGGCGGTCTCGAGTGGCGTCAACCAGGCCGCGAAGGTGCTCGACCACCGTGATCAATATCGGATGCTGCGGCTCGCCGGAACCCCGATCGAGGTGCTCTCCGCCGCCCGGCTGCGCGAGACCTGGTTGCCGCTCGGCGCCTCGCTGGCGATCGCGGTCTGTTGCTCGCTGGTGATCGTCGCGCCGTTCGGGATCATGCTGATCGGCGCCAGTCCGGCCGGTCCGCTGCTCTTCGGCGGTGGCCTGGTGCTGTCGGTGACGCTGGTCATGGCGGCCGTCCTGGCCTCCCAGCCGCTGCTCCACAAGGCCGCGGCGATCTAACCCGCTGCTCCGGGATTGATCAGACTCATCCGGCACGGCGAGCGCACGGCAATCGATGGCAACGCGTTGCCGACCACGAGGATGTGGTCGACGGCAACGTGATCACCGTCGACGCTCCGCTGACGAATGCCATCGAGCGGCGCTGGGGCGGCGGCAGCATGATCCCGTACACGGATCCGGGGCGGATCAGCGAAGTCGGCGTCGAGGGCATCCTGGCAGTCTCCGACTTCGATCCGTCGGTGATCGACACCAAGATGGACAACGTGGAGACCGATCCGTACTACGCGGACGAAGAGCACATCGAACGCTTCGTCGTCTTCGACAACGACGCCTGGGCCCGAGACATCGCGGCGCGGCATCTGGTCTACTCGCTGGTCCAGCTCGGCCGGGGCGCGAAGTGGGTCACCGTGCGCGACGGTACGGCCTCCGAGTTCGTCTCCGTGATCACCCGCGGCCGGCGGTACGGCTACGACGTGCAGGGACAGCTGACCCTGGTCGAGAACGCCCGGCTGGAGTCGGCCCGGCACGGCTACGCGGTGACCAGCCGGGTGCCCGGCCCGAACGTCTGGACCGGTGGCGGGACGACGAACGACTTCAACACCTCCGAACCGCACCACCGCTGGTCCACCGGCGGACTGTTCGACAACGTCGACGCCCGGATCTCGATCATGGACCGGGCCTGGCTCGGCAGCGGTCACGGCTGGGCCGGCGCGAACTACGTCGCCTGGAACACCCGCGCTCGCTCACCCTGCAGGCGCCGCCGACCGCGCAGAACTACTCGATCGGGCACCGCGGCACGATCGGCTCCGGCCTGGTGCCGAGCCTGTACGACCCACGGCCGCGATCACGCGGCTTCTGGGACGTCGTCCAGCCGCGCAAAGCGATCCAGCCGCCGAGCCTGTATCGCCAGCAGCTCTTGGACCGGCAGTAGAAGCTCCCTGAGTCTGGTCGTCGGGCAGACGCACCCGAGTCGAGACAGCTGGGCCGAGGTCCCGAAGGAGCCACTGCCGTGGCGAGCAGGACCCGATCGACGCGAACGCGATCCTGCCGGCTGGGCCGAGCATGAGGCGGTTCCGGTACCAGCGACGGGCTACCTCACTGAGCGGACGATGTGACCTCGATCTCGGCGGATTCTGCGGGTCAAGCAGTCCGCTCGGTGCTGCCGAGGCTGGGGTGGTGGTGCGGCGGTCGCGGGTGTACGGGGACGGGGTGCGCGCGGGACCTGGCCATGGCCGCCGTATCGGTCGACCTCAAGGGAATTCGCAACAGCACCCGCTCCGGATCGGCGGCGGTGGTCCGGGCCGTGCGTTCTCGTGGCCGGCGAGCGGCAGGTCATGAGCTGCGTCCGGGCTAAGCGTGGTCGTTGGGCAGGCGCATCCGGCTTGGCCCTTCGACAAGCTCAGGGCACTGAACTGTGGCTTGGCACCTCGACAAGCTCAGTGTGCGCGGGGCACGCCGTCCTTGATCAAGAACCGAGGCGGACCGGCGGGATCAGGGGCGACAGCTCCATGAACTGGCCATCCGGCAGCAGGCGGTGCCGGGCCCGGACCAGGTCGACGGCGGTGACGGTCGTGGAGCCGAGGGCGAGTGCCCGCCGGTCCGCGACCCAGTCCAGCAAGGCGCTCGGCCGGGCCAGGTCGGCGCCGAAGTGCAGCAGGGTCACGTGCCGGAACGTGCGGCTCACGTGTTCGCGCTCCAGCCAGTCGTCCGGACCAAGATCATCGGCGAACCGGGCGGACAGTTCGGTCACCTCCCGGGCGCCGACTTCGACCCGGGCCACGACGGCCAACGGGGTCACCGACAAGCCGGACAGCGACACCGCGAACGGGTCGGTCCGGGCGCCGGCGCGATGCAGCGCGGAGGCATAGCGGGCGACGGCCGGATCGCCGTCCGGAACGACGGCGCGGAAGCGTTCCAGCGCACGGATCGTCAGGTGCGCCGACCCGGCCCGACCGGTGTGGAAGTGCCCGGGGCCGGCCAGCTCGGCCAGCTCCGCTGTGAGCAAGTCCAGGCGGGCGCCCAGTGCGCCGTCGATCATGATCACGGCGCTCACCGGCCACCGCCCGCCCTCGACCGGCGGCGTCTCCCGCTGATGCCGCTGCTCCATGATCAGCGGCGCGTTCCGGTCGAACAGCTCCTCGAACCTCACCGGCTCGCGAGGTCCGCCGGAAGCTCCGCGGCACAGTGATCCCGGAGCCGTACGACCACGTCGGCCACCGTGTCCGGATCGGCGGTGGCCTCGGTGATCAGGCGGTCGCAGTCGGCCAGCCCGGCGATCGTCAGCAGCCGCTTCTCGTTGGTCACCCAGCGTCCGTGCGCGGCGGCGACGGCGTGCGCGGCATTGGTGACCGCCTGCGCGGCCAGCCCGAGCGCCAGGGTCGTCCTCCCCTTCCTAGCGGCGCCGTCGAGGGCGTAGCCGAAGATCGGCTCGGCCCGACCCCACCAGACCGGCGGTGCCGACCGACGCAAGGCCGCGGGGTAGTCGGGCCGCGGCAGTTCGCCGATCAGGGTGCGGTTGATCGCCAGCTCGGCGAGCAGCAGATAGTCCGGAATGCCGGCCAGATGGAACATCAGCGGCTCGATGACGAACCGGCCCTGCTCGGCCGCGGCCAAGATCGAGTCGATCCGGTCCAGGTCGCGATAGTGCACGTCGACTCGCTGCCCGTCCACGGTCAGCCAGCCGCCGCCGTTGAACACGCCACCACCCCAGCCGCCGAGTTCCGAAACCTCGCCGGGCCAGCCGCAGTCGCGCAGATCCTGCGGGTCGAAGCGGCCCCGGTAGTAGAGCCCGAGATCGTAGTCCGCGTCCGGCTGATGTTGATCTTGGGCGCGGGAGCCGCCGAGCGCCACCGCGGTCACTCCGGGCAGCTTCGCGAGCCGCCGGGCCAGGTCGTCCAGGAAGTCCTCACTCACTCGGACACCCTACGGAACTGGTTCCGCAACGGCAGAATGAAATAACCACCGCGGTCGTCGCCGCCGCGGACCTCGGGATGGAAGGCGAAGCCGAGCCGGAACTTGAGCCGGTGGTTCGCCCGGTAGCCGCCCGCGCTGTGCGACCGGACCTGCCAGCAGCCGGCCGCCGCGGCGTCGGCGATCGCGCGGCGCTGCAGGGCCAGTCCGATCCCCTGCCGACGCCGGTCCGGGCGGGTACCGAAGGCCAGGATCTTCGCCTCGGTCAGCGCCTCGCCGTCGATGATCGACTGCTGGCAGTCGTTCTCCGGTCCGATCGGCTGGATCACGTACCGGAGCAGGCCGACCGCCGTCCCGTCCTCGTCGAACGCGCCGAGCACCCGGGATTCCAGGTGCCATGCGGCCGTCATCTCCACCCAGCGGCGTTGTTCGAGCTCGTCGATCAGCGCCGCCAGCGCCACGGCGTCGGGCGAGCCCGTACCAAGATCAACAAGGCGGAGCTGCGGCTCGGCTCGGCTCACCGGCTCGGGGTGCGGCGGAGCAGCCACGCGGTCCGGGTGATCTCGTACTCGACCTCGCCCTGCTCGGTGCCGGGCAACGGGTCGACGAACTCTTCGTGGTACGTGCGCAGATAGCTCATCCCGACCGCGGTCATCACCCGGCGGGAGCGTTCGTTCACCGCCATCGTGTCGGCCGTGATCCGGTCCAGGTCGTGCTCCCGGAACCCGTAGTCGACCAGGGCCCGTCCGCCCTCCGAGGCCAGGCCCAGGCCCCAGGCCACCCGGCGGAGCCGGTACCCGAGCGTCGCGTGGCCGGGCTCCGCGGTGCGCCGGAGCGCGAACCAGCCCAGGAATTCCTCCGCCTCGCGGCTCCGCGCGATCCACTGGCCGAAACCCGGGGTTCGCGCGTATTCGGCGATGATCGCCTCGACCTGGGCCGCCATCGCCTTGCGTGGTGTGGGATGCCGGTCGATGAACCGCATCACCTCCGGATCGGAATCCAGGTCGGTCAGTCGGTCGATGTCACCTCTCGTGATCGGCGTGAAGGCCAGCCGCTCGGTGACCAAAATCGCTTGCACCCTGCGATCCTGCCAGGTCCGGGCCGGTCCGGTCGACAATCCTCAGAACTCGGACCCGGACCCCGCAACAGGCTCAGGCAGCGAGCTCGATCAGGTCTCCGAGCCGCGGTCCGGTGTCCAGCGAGGTGACCGGTGCACCGGTGGCCTGCTCCACCCGGTCGATCAACTCGCGGACCGGCGCCGTGATCCGGTCTCGGTCACGAACCCCCCGCATCTCGGGGTCAACATGATCGATGAAGGTGAGCGCGATCGCCGTCGGACCGTTCACCATCGCGGCGTACGCGAGCAGGTCGGGATCCAGCCGGTCGGCCTTGCGCCGCGGCCGGCCGGTCACCACGCCGTGTTCGGTGATGCCCCGGCGATCGGCCTCCGCCGCACTGATCTCGTACGGCAGCGGACCGGAGCCGACCCGGGACGGCAGCGCCTTCACGACCATGATCACGTCGGTGACCAGCCGCCAGTTCAGGCCGACGTCGTCCATCGCCGCCACGGCCGTGCAATTGTCCGACGTGGCACACGGGTAGTCGTCGGTCAGCGCCAGCGACAGCAGCGTGCCCTGCGAGCCCTCGATGATCACCAATCCGTCGCTCGCGGCGACCCGGTTGACCTCGACCGCGACGTCGCCCGAGTAGGATCGCAGTTCTGGATGATCACCGGCCTGCCGAGCCCGGCGCAGCACGAAGTCGGCCCGCGCCGCGCCGTTGCCGGTGCAGGTGGAGCCGACCGTCTCGGCGAGGTGGGCATCGGCCTGCTCGGCGGCGATGTGTTCCGGCGTGATCACCGCGCAGCGGCGGTCGATCATGACCCGGTCGCTGAGCCCGAACCGGTCGAGCTCGTCGGCGAAGACCTGCGGATCGACCAGCACCCCGGAACCGACCGCGACCCGCGTCCGCGGGTTCAGCCAGCCGGTCGGCAGCTGCCGGGCCTTGATCAACCGGCCGTCGTCGGTGGTGACGCTGGCGCCGGCGTTGGTGCCGACCCCGGCCCGGACCGCGAGGTCGGCGTCGTGCTTGATCGCCAGCTGGGCACACAGCTTGCCCTTGCCCGAGTCGCCCCACAGGGCGTCCACGATGATCGTTGCGCTCATCCTTGTTCCTCCTCCTGAGAAAGGATCTCCGAGACGGTGTCGTCCGCACCGAACCCGACGATCGAGAACAGTTCCTCGGCCCGGTCCGGCGGCAACAGCCGGGTCCGCAGCCGGAACAGGTGGGTGCCGAACTCGGCCTCGAGTTGATCACCGAACCGCTGGTAGATGGCGGCCAGATAGGCCTCGTCCCGGATCACCTTCTCGACCAGGCCGACCAGGGCCGGGTGCTCGGTGACCACGGCGCCGACCGGTTCGTCCAGGGAGGCGACGAGTGCCGTATCGAAGTCGACGGCCAGCATCAGCAGCTGCCCGCCCACGGTCCGGGACGGCGCCTCGTGCCGGTAGACGTCGGCCCCGTCGATCTCGGTCTCGCCGAAGACGTTGATCACCACCTGGCGACCCGACTGCGCCGCGGCCCGCAGGCCCGGAGCCAGCCATTCAAGATCATCCGCCCAGGCACAGACCGCGACCCGGGTCCGCGCCTCGGCGACCAGGGACGCCGCCCGGTCGATCACCGACTCGCGGTCACGCAGGCTGAAGAACCCTGCCTGTTCCCGCGGCGCGGCGACCGCCGCCAGGTCGGCGATCAGGCTGTCCGCGCGCTCCGCGGTCTGCCGCTTGATCCGGCCCAGCACGGCGGCCGGCGGATGGGCGACGAAGCGACCGGGGGTGCCGTCGCTGACCCGGTCGACGACGCCACGGTCGGTCAGGCCGGACAGCACCTGGTAGACGTTGGCCCGCTGCAACCCGGCGATCTTGGCCACCTCGTAGCCGGTGGCCGACGGGTGTTGCAGCAGGGCGAGGTAGACCCGAGCCTCCTGGCTGGAGAAGCCGAGCTCGGCGAGACGTTCGATCACGTACGCCGAGCCTACGGTATGAGTAGTAGCCTTCGCAACTACTAAGGCGGGACCAGGCGGAACACCGGGTGTTTCGGCACCGCAGCAACGATCTCGGCCTCCGGCGAGTCGGCCGTGACCTCCCAGTACGGACGCGTCACCGGAACCGCGCGCAGGTAGGCCCGGATCACCG
Source organism: Microlunatus parietis (assembly GCF_013407955.1). Classification (GTDB taxonomy): domain Bacteria; phylum Actinomycetota; class Actinomycetes; order Propionibacteriales; family Propionibacteriaceae; genus Microlunatus; species Microlunatus parietis. The sequence continues at coordinate 1,824,506 of NZ_JACCBU010000001.1, forward strand.
GCACCGCCTCGGCCCCGCGCACCTCGGTCGCCCGCCAGCCGGTCTCGGCTCCGGCCCGGCGCAACGTGAGCTCGCCGGCAGCACGGACGTTGTGCACCCAGGGCACGATGCCGTACGGCGACACCAGCCATCGCGACCCGTCGACCTCGAGCACATCGACCGGCAACGATCGCGGCTCACCCGATCGACGGCCTCGTACCGTCAGGATGTGCCGGAAGTCGGCGCCGAGTCCCCGTTCGGTCAGCCAGCGGTAGACCGCGTTGATCACTCGCTGGATCCCGCTCATCCGGTACGTCCTGGCCACCTGACCCCGCCTCACGATCCGGCCCGATCGGGCCTGACCCCAGGCTAGCGGCGCCCGGCTGCGCGCCGCGCCGGAATGGCACCGAGCGCGATGATCACCGCGAAGACGATCATCAACAACTGGGCCGACCGGATCACCGACGGCGCGCCGAGGTTGACCAGCACACCGGCCAGCGCGGCGCTGAACGCGTTGGCGATGATCAACACGGTGTTGATCGCCGCAGCCGCCTTGGCGCCCTGCACCTCCTCGGTGGTGCTGCTCAGTGCGGCGACCGTAAGGTGCGGGAAGGCCAGGCCGATTCCGGCTCCCGCCGCGAACAGCGTGACGAACCAGGCCGCGATCACCAGCAGGCCCGGCTGTTCCCCTTGCAGCAGTCCGTACGCCAGCAGGCCGGCGGCCAGCAGCAGCGGCCCCGCGGTGATCAGGAACCGCACCCGGCCGCCACGAGCCCCGGCACTGATCATCTGGGTCAGCGACCAGCCGAAGGACAAGGCGGCGCCGAGCAGACCGGCCACGAGTGGATCGAGCCCGCCGATGTCCTGCCCGAACAGCGGCAGGAACGCCTCGGTGCCGATCCCGAACGCGAGCACGGCGACCGCGAGGTAGACCCACTTCAGCGGCGAGCCCGGGGCGAAGGCGAGCTTCGGCAGCACCCCGGATGACGACCGGCGATCCCAGACCAGGAAGGAGACGGTGAGCCCGGCGGCAGCCAGGACGACGATCACCGTCCCGGCGAGGCTCGGCAGGATGCTGGCGATGCTCACCGCGGCAACCGCGGAGGTGAGCAGCACCAAGGATCCGACCGGCACCCGTTCACCGGCCGGCGCCCGCTCGGTCCGCGGCATCGACCGGACGACCAGCCCGGCCAGGGCCACCGAGATCACCGCCAGGGCGAGGAACGCCGCACGCCAGGCGCCGAACTGCGCGAACAGCCCGCCGACGACCGGCCCGACGATGTTGCCGACACCCCACATCGCCGACACCAGGGCGGCCGCCCGGCTCCACAGCCGGTCCGGGAGGGTTCGCTGGATCAGCGCATAGCCGAGGCCTGCCAGCAGCCCGCCGCCGAGGCCCTGGATCGCCCGGCCGGCGAGCAGCATCGGCATCGCGACGCTGGCCGCGCCGATCAGCGACCCGGCAGCGAACAGGCCGAGCGCGAGCAGGTAGGAGCGCACCGCGCCCTGCGTGGTGAGCAGCCGGCCGACCAGCATCGCCATGATCACCGAGGCGACCAGGAAGGAGGTCATGGTCCACGCATAGAACTCCATGCCGCCGATCTGGTCCACGATGGTCGGCAGCAGGCTCGTGGTCAGATAGACGTTCGCGGCTTCGATCAGCACACCGCCGGCCAGGACGGCGGCCACCGGAGCTGTCGTGCCCGTGAGCAGTTCGCGCCAACTGCCCTGGTTCTTGATCATGGTCAAGTTCGACATGGGTCGAGGGTAGAACTTCAAGTTCGCTTGAGGTCCAGATCAGGAGCCGGCGGATCCCGGGGCAGCGCAGCCGCTACCCTCGGAGGATGGCCGAGGATCAGGTCGACCGGATGGTCTCCGAGTGGGCGTCCGCGGCGCCGGATCTCGACGTGTCGGTGCTGCAGGTGATCGGCCGAGTGTTGCGTACGGCCGAGCGGACCGAGCAACGGCTGGCCGCGGCCCTGGCACCCCTCGGGCTCTCGTACCCCGACTTCGACGTGATCAACACGCTGCGACGACGAAACGATCCGGACGGGACCCAGCCGCGCGACCTGGCCCGGTCGGCCCTGATCACGTCGGGCGCGATGACGGCCCGACTGGATCGGCTGGTCGCGGCCGGCCTGGTCCAGCGCGACGCCGACCCGGACGACCGGCGGGCGATCCGGGTCCGCCTGACCCGGAAGGGCGAGCGGCTGGCCGCCCGAGCCCTGGACGCCGTGCTCGCGGTGGACGCAGCAGTGCTGGCACCGCTCTCCGAGCGGCAGCGGACCGTCCTGGCTGCAACCCTGAAACGGATCCTGCTGCCGCTCGAAGCCGACTGACCCCACGGTCAGGCCGGATGCGCCTCCTCGTAGGCCGCCTTGAACGCCGCCGCACCGGTGATCGACTCGAAGGGCCAGCTGGTCAACGTCACCGGGACCCGGTCGCCGACCGCGGCCGCAACCTTGGCCGCGGTGGTCAGCGGTTCTCCACCGCAGACCTGGATCAGCTCCGCGCCAGCCTCGACCGCCTGCTGGGCCACCGCCACCACCTCGCCGTTCGGGGCTCCGACCACGGTCGTGGTGCCGCCGTCCGCGTGATGATGGACCAGGCGATCCTTGGCCGGGTCGGCGCCCTCGTCGCCGAAGATCGTCACCGAGTGCCGGACCTGCGGCGCCCCGAGCGGCACGCCGACCGGCGCCCGGCCGTCGACCGCCTCGATCACTCCGGCCGCCGCCGCGAGGTCGAAACCCCGGTACAGCTCGAACAGCCGGGTGCCGGCCGCGGCCAGTTCGGCGGCCACCTCGGCCGCCGCGGCCCCGTCAGGGACCCAGATCAGTGCCGTCACTCCGCCGCTGTGGCGCAGCACCTTCCGCTGCACCTCGGTCGCCTCCGGAGCCAGGAAGAGAAAGGCCTCGTCGTAGTCGGACATCCCGCTCACCTCGATCTGCTCGGTGTGAAGTAGTTCAATGCCAAGCTAAATGCGGATGATCGCCTCGCTATTCCCGTTCCGGTGAAGCTCAGCCGGTCGCGTTCGCGAGGACCCAGTCGACCAGCGGCCGCGCCTGCCGCCAGTCCTTGCGGATCTTGTCGGCCAACCCAGCCGAGTGGATGACCGGCTCGAAACCGTACTGCCTGCTGATCACCAACGACCGGTGCCGGAGCAGATCGATCCGCGGATGATCACCGGTGAATCCGCGCGGCGACGTCTTCAGCCGGTCGCCGCCGATCTCCCAGCCCGACCGGCCCAGCTTGGCGAGCAGGCGCTCCAGCGCCAGGCCGTGCACCTCCTCGGCCACCGCCCGCCGGTAGCGAGCCAGCCGCTCGCCATCGGCCTGGTAGAACCCGGCACCGACCCGAACCCCCGCGGCGCTCAGATCGGCGTACCAGCCGGTGGCCTCGCCGACCGCGACGAACGCCCCCTGATGGGTCTTGTACGGCGTCTTGTCGGCCGCGAACCGGACGTCACGGTACGGACGGAAGATCTTCGCGGGCCCGAACTCCTGCTCCAGCAAGGCCATCAGCGCCACCATGGGCGCCCGGACGTGGTCGTCGTAGACGGCCTTGTGCCGCGTCCAGTAGGCCTTGGTGTTGTCCAGTTCGAGGTCGTCGTAGAAGTCGAGTGCCTCGGTCGTGAACCCGGTGAAGTCCGCCACCGACGCGATCCTACGCGGGTCCGTACCGGCCGCGCGCGCCCAAAGGTCTGATGAAATCATGGGGTATCGCCGTCGAGCAGCCAGGAGTGCCAGATGACCGAATCGCCCACCCGCCTCCCCCGCATCGCCATCGCCGGGTTGTCCGTCGAGTCGTCGACGTTCTCGCCGGCCCGGACCACGGTCGCGAGCTTCCGCCCGAAGCGCGGGGCGGAGATCCTGGCGACCCGGCCGTTCTGGTCCCCCGGCGGCAGTCTCGCCGACGCGGCCGAGTGGGTGCCGATCCTGCAGGGCCGGTCGATCCCCGGCGGGCCGGTCCCGGCCGAGGACTACCGGCAGCTCAAGGAGGAGATCCTGGCCGGGCTCCGGGCCGCCGGGCCGCTGGACGGGATGGTGTTCGACATCCACGGCGCGATGAGCGTGGTCGGGATGGACGATGCCGAAGGTGATCTTGCGGTCGCAGTCCGCGAGGTGGTCGGGCCGGACGTCGTGATCAGCACCGGGATGGACCTGCACGGCAACGTGTCCCGGCGGCTGGCGCACACACTGGACCTGCTCACCTGCTATCGGATGGCGCCGCACGAGGACGCCCTGGACACGAAGGAGCGGGCGGTCCACAACCTGCTCGCCCGGCTCGCCCTGCCCCCGGAGCACCGGCGTCCGCTGAAGGCCTGGATTCCGGTGCCGATCCTGCTGCCCGGCGAGAAGACCAGCACCCGGATCGAGCCGGCCAAGAGTCTGTACGCTCGCGTACCGGAGATCGAGGCACTGGCCGGCGTGCTGGATGCCGCGATCTGGATCGGCTATGCCTGGGCGGACGAGCCGCGCAACTGCTGCGTGGTCATGGTCACCGGCGACGACGAGGCCGTGATCACCACCGAGGCCGAACGGCTGGCCGCCGAGATCTGGGCCCGGCACGAGGAGTTCGCGTTCGTCGCACCCGCGGCCGACCTGGAAGCCTGTCTCGACGCCGCCGTGGCGAGCGACCAGCGGCCGTACTTCATCTCCGATTCCGGCGACAACCCGACCGCGGGCGGGGCGGGCGACGTGACCTGGACCCTTGATCAACTTCTGCGGCGGCCGGAGCTTGCAGACGGCCGACTGACCGCCGCGTACGCCTCGATCCCCGATGCCGAAGCCGTCAAGCAGTGCGTCCAGGCGGGTGTCGGCGCCAAGGTGGCCGTGCAGGTCGGCGCCAGGGTGGACGCCGGGCCGGCCGGGCCGGTCGAGCTGACCGGAGAGGTGCGCCACATCGCCGAGGGTGACCCGGACGCGATCACCGAGGTCGTCGTCCGCGCTGGCGGACTGGACGTGATCATCACCGAGCGTCGCAAGCCGTACCACCGCGAGGCCGACTTCAACCGGAACGGCATCGATCCCCGGTCCACCGATCTGATCATCGTCAAGATCGGCTACTTGGAGCCGGAGTTGTTCGCCATGGCCAAGGACTGGATGCTGGCGCTGACGCCGGGCGGAGTTGATCAGGACCTGATCCGGCTCGGGCACCGGCGGATCAGCCGGCCGATGTACCCGTTCGACACCGAGCCGTTCCAGCCGGACCTGTCCGCCCGGATCATCCCGGCGAGCGATCAGCCGGATCCGGAAGCCTGAGGTTCTTGGCGCCGAACCGGCTCGCCGAGGCATCGATGTGGGCGAGCCGGCGCAGGGCCAGCAGGAGCGGCTCGACCAGCACCACCCCGAGCGCGACGTAACGGACCGTGGCCTCGGGCGAGTCGTCGGGCACCCGGCGAACCTCGCCCTCGGCGATCTTGTGCATCGCCCGGCCGTAACCGATCAAGATCCGGTCCGACAGCTCGAAGCCGGCCGAGTCCATCGCGGCCAAGGCGGCCGCGAGCGGCCGGAGTTGATCACGGTGATCCGGGTCGAACCACCAGCCGAGGCTGCGGACCAGCGCCTCGGCCCGGGTCAGATCCAGCCCCTCGTCCGTGGCCGGCATCAGCTGCTCGGTGACGGTGCCGAGGATGTCGTGCATCGACTCCGCCGGGTGATCAAGTTCGGCCAGCACGTTCCTGGTCGCGGCGACCGACAGGTTGCCGGTGCCGAGCAGCGCCCGGATCAGGCCGAGCCGGGCCAGGTGGGACGCGTCGTACTGGGCCTGGGTCGCCGAGGTCCGCAGTCCCTCGTGCAGCAGGCCCTCCCGCAGGTAGTACTTGATCGTCGCGACGGCGACCCCGCTCTCCCGGCTCAGCTCGGACATCTTCATGGCATCCCTCTTGCATTGGATAGTCGTACTCTCTAATATTGGAGAGTGTCAGTATCTAATGTTAGCGAAGGAGCCAGCGATGGTGAAGATCGACCCGGGCCGGGCGACTCACTCCTACGACGGTGAGCTGATCGTGTTCCTGATCGGGATGACGATCAACAAGCCGTGGCGGCCCGATCTCTGGGGCCCGGTGTTCCGGGCGATGCCCGGCATGCTGCGGGAACTGGCATCGGATCCCGACTCGGGGATGTTGGGATACCGGTTGACGCTCGAGGGCATCAACCCGACGCTGATCCAGTACTGGAGTTCGCTGGACAAGCTCTATGCGTACGCGACGAAGCCCGACGCCCGGCATCGCCCGGCCTGGACGGAGTTCAACGCCCGGGCCCGCAAGGCACCCGGAGCGGTCGGCGTCTGGCACGAGACCTTCCTCGTGGACCGGGCCGAATCCGTCTACAACCAGACCCCGGCCCTCGGCCTGGCCAAGGCGACCACCCGCGTTCCCGTGCAGAGCAAGGGACAGGCGGCCCGGCAGCGCTTCGCCGCCGGCGCGACCCGGGGGCCTTCCGATCACTCCGAACCCGACCACGCATCCGCGTAGGAGACCGTCATGGAACCGTTCATCGCCCTCGTCGCCGTCACCGCGATCCTGCTCCTGCTCGGCGGGGTCGGCGTCCGACCGTTGCGCCGCTGGCCGGTCCCGCTGCGCGGCGGCCTCGCCGCGATGTTCGTGCTGACCGGCGTCTCCCACTTCGTCGGGATGCGCGAGGAGTTGATCAGTTACGTGCCGCCGGGGCTGCCCGAGCCGGCCCTGTTGATCACGATCACCGGGGTGCTCGAGCTCGCCGGGGCGGCCGGACTGCTGATTCGGCGCACCGCGCCGCTGGCGGCCGGCTGCCTGGCCGCGCTGTTGATCACCATGTTCCCGGCCAACCTGTACGCGGCCTTGGCCGGCATCGCCACCGACCCGCTGAGCCAGCCCGTCCCGCGGACCCTGTTCCAGCTCGTCTTCGTCGCCGCGGCCGTCGCCGTCGTGATCGCCGAACGGCGTGCGACGGCGGCTACGCGGCCGACTCCTCCGCCGCCTGCTCCAGCCACGCCCGGGCAGCTTGCGGGTCGTCGGCGGTGACCCCGTCCACCCCGAGCTCCACCGCGACGCGCGCCCGGGCCGGTTCGTCCAGCAACCAGCCCGCGGCGCGCAGCCCGCGATCATGGATCCGGGCGACCATCTCCACGGTCAGCCCTTCCCAGCCGGTGTAGAGAGTCTGCACGCCGAGCTCGACCGCCTGGGCCAGCGCCTCGTCCTCGTACCCGAAGACGATGAAGCCGCGGCGGGCCCACGGCATCACCTCGCCGACCTTGATCAGGTAGTCGCGCTGGAAGCTGGTCAGCGTGCACCGGTCCTGATCTTGGGTCCGGGCGTTCAGCACGTCGGCGACCACCTCGGCCGCACCGTCGGCCTTGAGCTCCACCTGGAGCGGCAGCGTGGTCTGCTCCAGCACCTGCTCGAACCGGAGCAGCCGGGCGCCGCCGTCCAGCTCGATCGCCCTCAACTCGTCCCAGGTCAGGCCGACCACCTCGTCCTCCCGGCGGCCGCTGGTCACCCGCTTCATGGTGCCGTCGTGGATCACCACCGGCACGCCGTCGGAGCTGAGCCTGATGTCCAACTCGATCTCGTCCGCCCCGTGCTCGTGCGCCAGGGCGAGGCTCGGGGCGGTGTTCTCGGGGGCGTGGGCCATCGCACCGCGATGACCGGTGATCGTGATCGCGTTCACCGGATCGTTCTCGCTTCCTTGATCAACGGGAGATCTTGTTCGGGTACTGCTTCAGAATACGCTCGGTGCTCCGCCGCAGGTCGTTCGCGGTGCCCTTCATGATCGCGTCCGGGTCCTCGGCGCTGGCGTAGATTCGCTGGATCGAGGTCTTCATCTTCTGGATCGACGTCTGCACGTACTTGCGCACCGCGTCCGGGCCGGTCGCGATCTCCAACTGCTTCACCGCGACCGCGTAGTTGGGGTTGTCGGCGACGATCTTGGAGATCGCCGCCGACTGCATCGCCGTCTTGGTGACCGGCATGTAGCCGGTCCCGATCGACCACTCCGACGACTGCTCCTCGGCGGCCATGAACTTGATCAACTCGAACGCGGCCTGCTTTCGCTCCGGCTCGGCGTACTTCATGATCGCCAGGCCCGAGCCGCCGGAGGGAACCCCGATCTGCTTTTGCTGCGGCAGGAAGCCGGCCAGCACCGGGAACTGGGACGCTTTGGTGATCTTGGCCAGGGTCCCGGTCGAGCCCTCGATGCAGGCCACCATGCCGGCCGTGAAGTCGTTGACATGGCTCTGCGCCAGGTAGCCGGACTTGTCCACGTGGATGAGATCGTGGTCGAACCGGGCCGCTGCCAGCGAGTCCGGCGAGTCCAGGATGATGTCGAAGCCGTCGGAGATGCCGCCGCCGAAACTCCACAACTGACCCTGGAAATACCAGTCGTCGCCGCCGGTGAAGGCCCGCATCCGGGGCGTGCCGCCGCGGTAGGTCACCCCGGCCAACTGCTTGCCCCAGTCGCGGAACTCGTCCCACGTCTTCGGTGCCCGCTCCGGCAGTCCGGCCGCGGCCAGGATCTCCGGGTTGACGTACAGCAGCGGGGTGGAGCGGGCGAACGGCGTCCAGTAGATCACGTCGTCGACAATGCCCTCGGCCAGCAGTCGATCATGGAACGCGGCCGGCGGGAAGGCGTCGTCGAAGTAGTCGTTCAGCGGTTCCAGCGTGTCGTTGAGGAAGTAGCGGTTCCAGGAAATGTCGGACAACACGACCAGGTCCGGGATCTGCCGGGCCTGCAGGCCCGCGGCCAGCTTCTGATCGACACCGTCATAGCTGTCGAACGTCTGCACCTCGGCGTAGATGTCGGTCTGGCTCCGGTTGAACCGGTCGACCAGGCCGGCCAGGATCGGCAGGTTGTCGCCGGTGAACGCGCTCCAGAAGACGATCCGGAGCCGACGGGCGAACTCGCCCGGAATGCTGCCGCCCGGCTGGGAATAGCCGACGCCGAACTGGGTGCAGCCGACCAGCGGTACGGCGGCGAGGGCGCCGGCACCGGCCAGGAAGCCGCGCCGGCTGACCGACGATTGACTGATCATGGCACTCTTCTTCGAACCTTGGATTGTCATCGGGAGATCGACGCTCCGGCGAGGCCCGACACGATGTAGCGCCGGGCGATCAGGAACAGGACCAGCATCGGCGTCACCACGAAGATCGTGCCCGCCATGATCGCGCCCCAGTTGTCGACGCCCTCGTTGGCCTTGAGGAACAACAGGCCGATCGTCAGCGTGCGCATCTCGTCGGAGTTGGTCGCGATCAACGGCCAGATGAAGCCGTTCCACTCGTCGATCAGGGCCAGCAGCGCAACCGTGATCACCGCCGGCCGTGCCATCGGCACGACGAAGCTGATCAAGCGGCGGACGTGGCCGGCGCCGTCCAGCTCGGCCGCCTCGAGCACCTCGCCGGGCAGGGTGAGGAAGTGTTGCCGGAGCAGGAATGTGCCGAACGCCGACGCGACCCCGGGCAGGATGATGCCGAGGTAGGAATTGACCAGGCCGAGCCGGCCGACCGTGATGAAGTTGATCAACAACGTCACGTGGCCGGGCACCATCAACGCCCCCAGCATGAGCAGGAACAACACCTTCTTGCCCGGGAACGGGAGATAGGCGAAGGCGTACGCGGTGAGCACGGCCAGCACCAGCTTGAGCGCGGCGCCACCGAGCGTGATGATCGCGGAGTTGACCAGGTAGCGGCCGAACGGCGCCGAGGACCAGGCCTGGACGAAGTTGCCCAGTTCCAGCGATCTCGGGATGAACGTCAGCGGCCAGCTGTAGATCTCGGCGCTCGGCTTCAGGGCGGCGGTCAGCAGCCAGTAGAGCGGGATCAGGAAGATCAGCCCGACGATCACCAGCAACACGTAGTTGATCACCCGGCCGGGTGTGATCCGGCGCCGCCGGCCGGCCAGTGCCGCGCCGGTCGTCGGGTCGGTGACGGTCGAGGCGGCGAGGCCCGGTTCCTGTGTTCGCGTGGCCATCAGTAGTGCACCCTTCGCTCCACGAACCGCAGTTGGACGGCTGTGACGACCAGCAGGATCAGGAACATCACCATGCCGCCGGCGGCCGCGTACCCGGCGTCGAAGTTGCGGAAGCCCTGGTCGTAAATGAACCAGCTCAGCGTCGTCGTCGCACCGCCCGGGCCGCCGCCGGTCATCATCGCGATCACGTCGAAGGACTGGAACGCGCTGATGATCGTGGTCACCGTGACGAAGAACGTGGTCGGCGACAGCAGCGGGAAGATCACGTGCCAGAACCCGCGCCACGGACCGGCGCCGTCCAGCAGCGCCGCCTCCCGCACCTCGTGCGGAATGCCCTGCAGCGCCGCGAGGTAGATCAGCGCGACGAACCCGACGCTCTTCCAGACCGACACGATCAGCAGCGCCGGCAGCGCCCAGGTGGTCGACGTCGTCCAGGCCGGCGAGGTCGCGCCGACCAGTTCGAAGGCCGCCCGGGACAGGCCGTAGTTCGGGTCGAAGATGAACAGCCAGATCGCGGCGATCGCGGCGCCGGAGAGCACGTGCGGCGCGAACGCCACCGTGGTCACGACCCCACTGCCGCGCAGCCGCGCCGAGAACAGGACGGCGAACGCGAGCCCGATCGCACCGCAGCCGAGCACCATGGTGATCACCCAGATCGCGGTGATCGTGATCACCCGGCCGAAGTTCGGGTCGGTGAACAGGTCCGTGTAGTTCTCCAGACCGACGAACGTGGTCTGCGGCGAGATCATGTCCCACCTGGTCAGGCTCAGGTAGACGTTGCCGAGCACGGGCAGGTACGCGAACACGGCGATCAAGATCAGGTTCGGGAAGGCGAACAGGGCGAACAGCCCGTACCCCCGCCACCGGCTCCGCCGTCGGGAGGCGATGCGGGATGGCTCGGCGGTCGAGCCCGGGCTCCGGCCGAGCGGCGGCGCTGTCGCGGTCACGGCGCTATCTTCACATCACGATGTGAAGATGGTCAACCGTGTTCCCGCATCGTCCCGAGATCACCGACCTCGCTCTCTATGGTGAGATATCCCTTGAATACGGACATTCTGGGCTGAATCACTGAGCTGAGATCGGGATCGGCCGGGACTCCGTTCCGCCGTGTTCACTTGTTCGAAAACTGTTATTCTTCACACGTCGTTATGTGAATCTGCGATCTGCGCGATCATGGTTGCCGAGCGAAGGAGCACCATGTCCAATCAGCGGCAGCGACGCCTCGAGGAGATCCTCGACCACCTCGCCGTGCGCGGCACGGCCCAGGCCAAGGACCTGGCCGACGAGTTCGAGGTCTCGGTGATGACGATTCATCGTGATCTTGACGAGTTGGAGCGACGCGGCGCGGTCCGGAAGTTCCACGGCGGTGTCACCGTCGCCCGGACCCGGAGTCACGAGATCTCCGCCGCGATCCGGCGCCGCCTCGCCGTCGAGGAGAAGCTCGCCCTGAGCCGGTTCGTGGTGGAGCGGATCCAGCCCAACCAGACGATCATGATGGACGACTCGACGACGGTCGAACCGATCGCCGAACTGCTGACCGGCGCCGGGCTCGAGGAGCTGCGGGTGATCACCAACTCCCTCACCGTGATCAACCAGCTGGCCAACGAGCCGGGCGTGATCATCACCGCCCTGGGCGGCCAGTACGACCCGAGCCACGAGTCGTTCCTCGGCGTCGGCGCCGTCGAGGCCGTCCGGGCGCTGCGTTGCGAGTCACTCTTCGTCTCGACGACCAGCGCCGACGCGGACGGCATCTACCACCAGGAGGAGGCGGTCGTCGCGCTCAAGCTGGAGATGCTCAGGTCGGCCCGGCACCGGGTGCTGCTCGTCGACAGCACCAAGTTCACCGAGGCCTCCCTGCATCGGGTCAGCGGCTGGGACATGATCGACGAACTCGTCGTCACCGACCGAGTCCCCGCCGACCTGCTCGCCCGGATCGCCGACAGCACCACGGTCACCACCGTCCCCCTCCCCCCACCAACTCCGCCGACCGGTCACCAAAGCAGCGGTTTGGGCGGCGTGTCGCTGCAGAACTGACCGGTCGATCGGGGGTTGGGCTGGCCGGGGTCGCGACCGTGACGCGCACTCCGACGCGGGTCGTCCAGACGGAGCCCGTCGCGATTTCTCTTGGGTTCGGACGGTTCAACGTTGGAATCGGCCCGAGCGCTTCATCCGCAGTGATATCGCGACAGGCAGGCGTCGTGGAACGCACGTCGGGCGGACCGGAGGTCGCCGCTGCCGGGGTTTCGACGGTCGGCCGCTGCGCCCAGTCGCGTATGAGTGCGGCGGTGCAGATCAGGGTGCGCCCAGCCTGGAATCCACCCAACCTGGAATCCGCGGTCCGGCGGTTCTGCCCGGTCAGGCTCCGGTCGCGACGACCTGTCCTCGATCACCGGTCCACCGCACCCTCGGCAACCGCGACCGTTCCACGCATGCGCGACCGTTGCGCCGGTCGCGGATGAGCGCAACGGTCGCGGATCCGCGTGGGACGGGCTAGGGCCTTGACGGTGCACGGTTCCGGCGGCCGCGCTGTGCGCCTGGGCCCGGTCGTCGGCCTGCTGCCGCAGCAGGGCCGCGGCCACCGGCGATCGGGCGCTGTTGCAGGTGAGCAGCACCCGCCGCCGCGCCGCTGCCAGGGCACGTGAACAACACCCGGACCAGCGCCCGCCGCCGCACCGCTGCCAGCGCACATGAACAACACCCGGACCAGCGCCCGCCGCCGCACCGCTGCCAGCGCACATGAACAACACCCGGACCAGCGCCCGCCGCCGCACCGTTGCCAGGGCACGTGAACAACACCCGGTCGGTGCCCGCCCGCCGCCGGCATGTGGCGCCGAGTAGTCACTTCTGCAGCGACACGCCGACAGAACCGCTGCTTTGGTGACCGGTCGGCGGAATAAGGGGGCGGGGGTGGGGTGTTGGGAAGGCGTAGGTAGTTGAATGGTAAACTAATGGTCGTGAGGAGACGTTGATGCAGTTCGGAATCTTCAGTGTCGGGGACGTGACCACGGATCCGACGAACGGCCGTACCCCGTCGGAGGCGGAGCGGATCAAGGCGATGGTGCGAGTCGCGCTCAAGGCCGAGGAGGTCGGCCTCGACGTCTACGCGTCCGGTGAGCACCACAATCCCCCGTTCGTCCCATCGTCGCCGACCACCATGCTCGGCTATATCGCCGCCAAGACGTCCAAGATCATCCTGTCCACCGCGACGACCTTGATCACGACCAACGACCCGGTCAAGATCGCCGAGGACTACGCGATGCTGCAGCACCTGGCCGACGGCCGGGTCGACCTGATGATGGGTCGCGGCAACACCGGGCCGGTCTACCCCTGGTTCGGCCAGGACATCCGCAACGGCATCGAGTTGGCGATCGAGAACTACCACCTGCTGCACCGGCTGTGGCGGGAGGACGTGGTCGACTGGGAGGGCAAGTTCCGTACCCCGCTGCAGGGCTTCACCGCGACCCCGCGTCCGCTCGACGGCGTGCCGCCGTTCGTCTGGCACGGCTCGATCCGCAGCCCGGAGATCGCCGAGCAGGCCGCCTACTACGGCGACGGATTCTTCGCCAACCACATCTTCTGGCCGACTGATCATTTCCAGCGGTTGATCAACCTCTACCGTCGCCGGTACGAGCACTACGGCCACGGCTCCGCGGACCAGGCGATCGTCGGGCTCGGCGGCCAGGTGTTCATCAGGCCCAACTCCCAGGACGCGATCCGCGAGTACCGGCCGTACTTCGACAACGCCCCGGTGTACGGGCACGGCCCGTCGCTGGAGGACTTCATGGCCCAGACCCCGCTGACCGTCGGCAGCCCGCAACAGGTGATCGAGCGGACCCTGACGTTCCGGGAGAACTTCGGTGACTACCAGCGGCAGCTGTTCCTCGCCGATCATGCCGGGCTCCCCCTGAAGACCGTCCTGGAGCAGCTGGACATCCTGGGCGAACAGGTGATTCCGGTGCTGCGCAAGGAATTCGACGCGCTCCGGCCGTCCCACGTACCGGACGGCCCGACGCACGCCGCCCTGGTCGCGGAGCATGATCAACAGGCCGAGACAGAAGCCGAGCCGACCCCGGAGACGGAGACCAGCCGAGCATGAATTCCTCCCCCGAAACGATCATGGCCATCTCGGCCGGGCTGAGCCAGCCGTCGTCCACGCGACTGCTGGCCGACCGGCTGGGCGCGGCGACGAAGCGAGCCCTGCCGGACCGGAACGTACGGATCGAGTCGGTCGACCTGCGCGAGTACGCCCACGAGATCACTGATCATCTTCTGACCGGGTTCGCCAAGCCGAATCTCAAGGCGGTGCTCGACGAACTGGCCGAGGCGAGCGCTCTGATCGCGGTCACGCCGATCTTCAGCGCCTCGTACTCGGGCCTGTTCAAATCGTTCTTCGACATCGTCGATCCCGACCTGCTGGCCGGCAAGCCGGTGCTGCTCGGCGCGACCGGCGGCACCGCCCGGCACTCGCTCGCTCTCGAGTTCGCGGTCCGGCCGCTGTTCAGCTACCTGAGGGCCCGGCCGGCGCCGACCGCGGTCTTCGCCGCCACCGACGACTGGGGTCAGGTCCGCGGCGGCAGTACCGGATCGGACCGGCACCTGACCCAACGGATCGACCGGGCCGCGGACGAGTTCGCGGCCTTGATCACCGGCACCCGGTTGCCCGCCGCCGACGATCCGTTCGAGGATCCGGTGCCGTTCGAGCAGTTGCTCGGCCACGGCGAGCTCGGCTGAACGGGCCCTGCTCCGTGGCCCTTCGACAGGCTCAGGGAGTAGAGGGGCGTGGGCGGGTGTACCAGAGCCAGACGAGGCCGATCACCGGCAGGATCAACGGGACGAATCCGTACCCGATCCCGTAGCCGGACCAGACGGTGGCGTGCGGAAACGCCGCCGGGTCGAGCAGGCTCAGCGTCCCGACCGCGAGGACTCCGGCCAACTCGATGCCGACGGCGACCCAGGCGATCCGGCGGGACGTCCGGGTGCCCAGGCCGAGCGTGATGGTGGCGACCAGGTAGATCGCGGCCGCCAGGGCCGACAGCAGGTACGCCAGCGGCGCCTCAGCGAACCGGGTGGCCAGTTGCAGCCCGGCCCGGGCGCCGGCCGACAGCGCGAACAGCCCGTACACGGCGACCAGGATCCGGCCCGGGCCCTTCCGCGTGTTGCCGGGTCGCGGCTCGGTCAAGCGGGACCCCACAGGTCGAGCAGCCGCAGCGTCATGGCCAGCACGGCGAACGCGGCGACGGCGAGCACCCCGCCCGCGTACCGGCTGCGGTCGTTCAGGGCCCAGACGGCGGCGATCGGGACGATCAGGGCGACGACGATCAGATAGCCGACGGTGGTGCCGAACTCGAGCGGCTGATGCCCCTGGGCCAGCAGGACGACCGCGATCACGGTCTGGGTCAGCGCGGCGACTTCCAGCACGGCGCCGGCGATCAGCTGGGCACGGCCGACCGGCTTGTTCAGCGCCAGCGTCGTGACACCCCAGACCGTGCACACCAGGCCCAGTCCGATCACGATGCCGGCCAGCACGGGGATCATCCGCGGCGTCTCCTCTCTCGCGGCAGCAGGCTACCCCGCCACGTTTCCCAGGTAGGCTCATGGTCCATGCGGATCCTCGGGTACGACAGCGGCAACCTCGCCTTCCGTACCCTTCTCGATCACGGCGCCGATCCGCTGACAGCGGGCCTCACCCACGGCTACACGACCGTCGGGCCGCTGGACGCCCGCCGGGCCGGCGACGGCAAACTCGAGCTGGACCTGAGCGTGACCCGCTCGCTCCCGGCCGAAGTGGCCCCCAACGGTCCGCCGCCGATCGATCCCGAGCTCGACCTCGACGAACTCGCCCGCAACGGCGAACACCCGGTCGCCCGGCAGCGAGTCGCCGGCTACGGCCTGATCACCTCCGACCGGGGCCTGCTGGTGACGGAGTACTCGCACCGCACCAACGCCGCCGGCGACTGGGGGCTGCCGGGCGGCGGGATCAAGGACGACGAGCAGCCGGCCGAGGCGGTGGTCCGGGAGGCGTTCGAGGAGACCGGCCAGCGGGTCGAGGTGGACGAGATGATCGTCGTGCACAGCTCGCAGTGGATCGGCCGGTCGCCGCACGGCCGGCTGGAGGACTTCCATGCGATCCGGCTGGTCTTCCGGGCCCGCTGCCTCGATCCCGGCGAGCCGGTCGTGCACGACGTCGACGGCACCACCTCCGACGCCCGCTGGCTGCCGCTCGAGGACTGGGCGAGCCTGCCCTGGCGGCACGGCTGGGACCAGCTGATCCCCGCGCTCCTCGGGACCAACGGCCGCCGAGGCCTCGCCGGCTAGCGACGCAGCACCAGCCACTTCCCCACACTTCTTGGCTCTTCCCGCGAGATACATCTCGCGGATTGTGACAGTTTTTCACGTCACGTGAAAAACCGACCGGGGCGGGGCGGCGGTGCTCTGGCGTACGACGAGCGAGGTCGGGATGAGGCGTTCGCGGCCGGGAGCCGGGTCGGGAGCCTCCAGTTGCTGCAGCAGCAGGGCGATGGCGGTGCGGCCGATCTCGGTGAAGTCCTGGCGCACGGTGGTCAGCGGCGGCCAGAAGTAGGGCGACTCCGGCGTGTCGTCGAAGCCGACGACGCTGACCTCGTCCGGCACGGCGCGGCCGGCCTCGTGCAGGGCCTGGATCAGTCCGAGGGCCAGTTGGTCGTTCGCGGCGAACACGGCGGTCACGTCCCGCCTTCCGGCCAGACCGCGCCCGTGCCGGTAGCCGGACTCCGCCGTCCAGTCGCCGGTCAGCACCGGTGGCGGCTCCAGGCCGGCCTCGCGCAGCGTGGCCGCCCAGCCCCGGGTCCGGTGCGCCGCCGACGCCGACTCGCCGGGCCCGGCCAGGTGCCAGACCGCGGCGTGGCCGAGGTCGAGCAGGTGCCGGGTGGCCAGCCGGGCGCCGCCCTCCTGATCGGAGTCGACCAGGTTGAGCCCGGTGCCGGCGCCGGTGTTGACGACGACGATCGGTACGTCGCCGGGCAACGTCACCTCGGCGCCCTCCAGCAGGTGCGGCTCCACGGTGACGATGATGCCGTCGACCGCCTGCTCGCTGAGCCGGTCGATGGCGCCGGACACGCCGCCGCTGGTGGCGGTGATCGGGAGCAGGGTGATCGAATACCCGGCCGCGGATGCGGCCTGGACGATCTCGTCCAGAGTGCGCATCATCCCGAAGCTGGTCAGGTAGGACGTGATCACGCCGATCGCGTGGAACCGGCCGGCCTTGAGCGCCCGGGCGGCCCGGTTCGGCCGGTAGCCCAGCTCGGCCATCGCCTGCTGGACGCGTTCCCGGGTGGCGGCGTCGACGTTGGTCCGGCCGTTGGCCACCCGGGAGACGGTCTGCGTCGACACCGCGGCCCGGCGGGCCACGTCGGCCAGCGACGGCCGCCTCGCGTTCACCGCCGTACCTCGTCGCAGCGCCTCATCGGCGGGTCAGCGGGAAATCGGTCAGCCCGTCGAGTTCGAGCGTGGTCACCGACCAGCCGTCGACCGGCAGCTCGGCGACCGACCCGGTGACCGGCTGCGGAGCGTGCTCGGCGAGGTGCCGGCCGGGTGCCGTGCTCCAGCAGCGGATCGTGGCGTTGCCCGACGGCGGCCGGGGGAAGCCGGACAGGTCGAGCCGGAGCATCGAAGGGTCGGCGTGGCCGTTGACGTGGACGACGACCAGCCGGCCCGGCTCCGGGCCGAGCGCGGCCACCGTGTCCATCCCGCCGGTGTCGGTCCGAGTCATGATCAACTGGGCGCCGGGCCGGATGAACCGCGAGAACTGCGCCATCACCCAATACTTCAGGCTCCGCCGGAGCGGCTCCTTCGCCGGGTCGGCGGCGGCGAAGTCGACCTGGATCAACCCCCAGTTCTGATCCTCGATGATCATGTTCCGATGATCTTCGATCGCCTGCCAGAACACCCAGGCGCGCGGCCGCAGCTCGGTCAGGTCGCCGATGATCTGCCGGGCCAGCGCCAGCCCGGGCCGGATGTCGTCGAAGTCCAGCGGCAGCCCGCCGGGACCAAGATCAACCTCGGACATCCAGAGCGGTTTTCCTGCCTGTACGGCGATCCGACGCACTTCGGGCCGGCGGGCGACCAGATAACTGTGGACGTTGAGCTGGCCGACCGCGGCTCGCGCGTCATCCGTCCAGCCCTGCCAGTCCTCGACGAAGTGAGCCGGGTCGGTCTCGTCCGGCCCGGAGATGATCACTCGGTCCAGCCCTGCGGCGCGCAGTTCCTCGGCCAGCACGGTGATGATCTTGGACTGGGCGCGGGGGTTCCAGTGGCAGCCCTCCTGGCGGTTGAACGCGTGCCAGTAGGGGGTGTTCGGCTCGTTCACCGGCGACAGGGTCCGGATCGGGATGCCGTCGACCTCGATCAGCCGCCGGGTCACCCCGGCCAGGTAGCGGGCGAAGGCGCGGTACTGGTCCGGCCGCAGGTTGTCGTGGTTCGGGTCCTCGTGCCCGGAGACGTACCCGCTGGCGGTCATGAAGTACGGCGGCGAGTTGGAGAACGCCTCGAAGACGTCCGCGCCGCGGTCCCGCGCGGCACGCAGCCACCAGCGCTGGTTCGGGTCCGGGTCCGCGGCCCAATGGCCATGATCATCGGGGTCCCACCAGTCGCGCCGGTCGGGTCCGGGACGCCCCGCTCCCGACGGGTGCGGCAGGCCGTGGTGCGGAGCGTGGGTCTTCGACCCCGGCAGGTCCGGGACCGGGCCGACTCCGGGCGGCCGGCGCCACCAGCCGGGAACATCCGCGCCAGCCCGCAGATAGGGCTCGGTCTCCGGGCTGTCACCGCCGCCGATGTTGTAGCGCGCGATGTTGAATCCCAACCCGTCGCGGCCGAACAGCGCGTCGGCCAGTTCGCGGCGAACCGGGTCCGGCCAGCCTCCGGTGGCATGCCCGAACCACCCCAGGGCGGTGCCCCAACCCTGGAACGGCTCACTCGGATCCGAGGGATCAAGCCACACCGTTGTCATTGACGCATTAAAGCAAAGGGGCCGCGACTGTCGGCGCCGAAACCGGGTTGCGGCCCATCCCGCCGCCCCGAAGACTTGTCGCATGACGGAGTCGACGCAGGTAGCGCAGGAGTTGCCCGAACGATCCTTCGGCTGGTGGGACATGTGGGTCTCGCCGGAGGACGATCCACGCGACGACAGCACGCTCGTCGGTGAACGGGCGGTCCTGACCGGCTACCTGCGCAACTATCGGCTCACCCTGGAGCTGAAGTGCTCCGGCCTGGACGCCCAGCAGCTGGCCCGCCGTTCGGTGCCGCCGTCCAACCTCTCGCTGCTCGGCCTGGTCCGCCACCTCACCGAAGTGGAGCGCTATTGGTTCCGGAAGGCGATGGCCGGCGAGGACGTACCCGAGCTTTATGTGCGGGAGGGTGAGGACGACTGGGACATCGACGGCGCCGTGGCCGACCCGGCCGTCGTCGAGGAGGCCTGGCAGAACTGGCGGGCCGAGGTGAAGTACGGCGAGGAGTTCGTGGCCGCCGCGACCGATCTCGGCATGAACTCACCGGACGGCGAGAACAACCTGCGCGACGTGCTGGTGCACCTGATCGAGGAGTACTGCCGGCACATGGGCCACGCCGACCTGATCCGGGAGCGGATCGACGGCCGCGTCGGCCAGTAGCCCGGCCCTACCGCTGCGTCACCACCGGACCGACGTCGCCGAGCAGGTCCTGCCGGGTCAGCACACCGACGGGCTTGCCGTCGTCCAGGACCAGCAGCGCGTCGTGCGCCACCAGCGACTCGACCGCGGCCGCGACCGGCTCGGTGGCACCGAGAGCGGGAAGTGCCGGCTCCAGTACGGATTCCACGGAGTCGGCCGGCCCGGCCTTGTGGGTGAACAGCTTCTCCAGCAGGCCGCGCTCGCTGACCGACCCGACCACCTCGGCCGCCATCACCGGCGGCTCGGCCCGGACCACCGGCATCTGCGACACGCTGTATTCGCGCAGGATCGCCACCGCCTCGGCGATCGTCTCGCCCGGATGGGTGTGCACCAGCGACGGCAACGCGCCGGACTTCTCCCGGAGTACGTCGCCGACCACGCGGCCGGTCTCGGGGCGCGGCGCGAAACCGTACCTGGTCAGCCATTCGTCGCTGAACACCTTGGTCAGGTAGCCACGGCCGGAGTCGGGCAGCAGCACCACGATCACCGCGTCGGGATCGTCGACCTCGGCCGCGAGCCTCAGCGCCGCGGCGGCCGCCATGCCCGAGGAGCCGCCGACCAGCAACGCCTCCTCGCGGGCCAGCCGCCGGGTCAGCTGGAACGATTCGGCGTCGGACACCTCGATCACCCGGTCGCAGACCTCCTGGTCGTAGTTGGCCGGCCAGAAGTCCTCGCCGACACCCTCGACCAGGTAGGGCCTTCCGGAGCCGCCCGAGTACACGGAGCCGGCCGGGTCGGCGCCGATCACCTGGACCCGGCCACCGGAGACCTCCTTGAGGTAGCGCCCGGTGCCGCTGATCGTCCCGCCGGTGCCGATGCCCGCGACGAAATGGGTGATCCTGCCCTCGGTCTGCCGCCACAGCTCCGGACCGGTGCTCTCGTAGTGGCTGGCCGGGTTGTTGGGGTTGCTGTACTGGTCCGGCTTCCAGGCGCCCTCGATCTCGCGGACCAGCCGGTCCGACACCGAGTAGTACGAGTCCGGGTGGTCCGGCTCGACCGCGGTCGGGCAGACCACGACCTCGGCCCCGTACGCAGCGAGCACGTTCCGCTTGTCCTCGCTCACCTTGTCCGGGCAGACGAAGACGCAGCGGTACCCCTTCGACTGGGCGACGATGGCCAGGCCGACCCCGGTGTTGCCACTGGTCGGCTCGACGATCGTGCCGCCCGGCTTGAGCTTGCCCTCGCGCTCGGCGGCCTCGATCATCTTCACGGCGATCCGGTCCTTCACCGAGCCGCCCGGGTTGAGGTATTCGACCTTCGCCAGGACCAGCGGCCGCAGTCCCTCGGTCACCGTGGACAGCTTCAGCAGCGGGGTGTTGCCGACCAGGTCGATCAGCGAGTTCACGTACTCCACGGAGCGCAATCTATCCGGAAAATTGGCGAGGGCCGCCACTCCCGTCGGAGTAACGGCCCTCAAGCAGGGGGTTGAGCGATGCGCGGAGATTACCGTCGCAGATAGGACAGCAGGCGCAGGATCTCGATGTAGAGCCAGACCATGGTAACGGTCAGGCCGAACGCACCGCGCCACGACTCGCTGGCCGGCGCGCCCATCGCGACGCCTCGTTCGATGTGATCGAAGTCGAGCACCAGATTCAGCACCGCCAGCACCGCGCCGAGCAGCGAGATGCCGACCGCCAGCAGGCTGACCGGGCCGGTGCCGCCGTCGCGGAGACCCAGATTGATGCCGAACAGGGCGAGCACGAAGTTGAGCCCGATCGCCACCGCGAAGCCGATGGTGGCCAGGATGACGATCTTCTGGAACTTCGGGGTGACCCGGATGTTGAAGATCTTGTACGCCGCCAGGGTGACGCCCGCGGCGGCGAACGTGCCGAGCACCGCCTGGACCACGATGCCGGGGTAGAGCATCTCGAACCAGAAGCTGAGCGCGCCGACGAAGACGCCCTCGATCACCGAGTACGCGAGCACCAGCGGCGGCGACACCTTGCGGCGGAACGAGACCAGCAGTACGGTGACGAAGCCGACCAGGCCGGAGACAATCAACGCCGGGAACAGCATCGTGTGCGGGATGATCTCGGTGAACAGTCCGTACATCATCAGGGCGGCCGAAGCGATGACCAGACCGATGGTGATGACGGACTTGGTGATGACGTCGTCGAACGTCATCCGCCCTTCGGTGGTGGTGGGCGGCTGGGCGCCGCCGTAGCCCTGGTATCCCTGCGGTTCCGAGCCGTAGCCCGCCTGCCCGTAGCCCTGGTTACTCCCCGGGGTGAACGCGTCCTGCCGAGACAGGATCGGGTTCGAACTACGCAACATCCTGGGTTCCTCCTGTACCCGGCACCGAACGTGCCGGTCTGAACGAGTCCTCAGTCTATGCAACACCGCCTGTGGGCCCGATTGTTCCGCCCTGGGAATCGGCTAAGAACCATCCTTGGCCCACGCCCGGTCCGTTGTCCACAGCCGGGCGTTACAACCGTGTGTCGTCCACAGATCATCGCACGCCTGAATGATTCGCTCGGATCCGGCCCAGACTCCCGGCCGTGGAGACCCTCGAGACGATGATCCGCGACCACGGCGGTGTGCTGACGGCACGTGGTGACCGAGCGCTGGCGCGGCGGTTGGAACGCCTGGCAGAGCAGGGCGCCTTGTGTCCCGTCGCGCCGGGAATCTATCTCCCTGCCGACCGGCGGCACGACCTCGAACTCCGGATCGCGGCCGCCGCGTGCTGGGCACCGACCGGCGTACTGACCGGGACCGCGGCGGCGCGGCTGACCTTCTGGCCAGACGTGACCGTTCGCACGATCACGTTGTCCGGGCCGATCGGCCGCAGGGCAGTGCCTGGAATGGCGCTGCACCGGGAGCACATCCCAGTTGCTCTGCGGACCGCAGCCCCGGTTCCTTTCCAGGACCTGACCGTCACAGTTCCAGCCGTGACCGCCCTCGACATCGGCGCGGACGGGATCGACCAGGCCCTGCTCACCGGCGCCGCGACCCTCGAGGAGATGCACGAGGCCTTGCGGCTGACGCCGAATCGGACCGGAAACCGCGAGCGGAGAAGACTCCTGCACGATTCGCGGGACGAGCCGTGGTCCACCGCCGAGCGACTCGGCCACGCCGTGTTCAGATCCGGTGGGATCAAGGGCTGGCGTACCAATCTTGAGGTGCGCTGCGGGTCCGCCCTCTACTACGTGGACCTCGGCTGGCGGCGGCTGAAGCTCGCGGTCGAGATCGACGGGTACGCCTATCACTCCGACCGGGAACAGTTCGAGCGGGACCGGCGCAAGTGGAGCGATCTGACGGCGCATGGGTGGCGGATCATCCACCTGACCTGGAACCAACTGACCTATGACCCGGCGTGGGTCCTGGCCACGGTGCGGCGCGCGATGTCGCAGATTTGACAATAGCTTCGAAAAACGGGCCCGCTGGGGCCTGTTTGGGAAGCTATCGTCAAATCTGCGACATGATCACCCGAGTCGGAGCGTCGCCAGCGAAAGCATGGACCCGGCGAATTAGAGGTGTGGCCGAACCAGCTGCTCGAAGCGCTCGCTGAGGGTCTGGACGACCGTGCCGTAGGGCTGGGCCCAGAGGTCGGCGTTGAAGATCTCGACCTCGACATCGCCGGTGTAGCCGGCCGCGGCGACGGCGCGGGTGAACGAGGCGAAGTCGATGTGGCCGTCGCCCATCATGCCGCGGGCCAGCAGGGTGTCCGGCGGCAGCGGAGTGATCCAGTCCGAGATCTGGTAGCTGACGATCCGGTCGGCGGCGCGGGCGATCTGCGCCTCGACGCCCGGTTCCCACCAGAGATGGAACGTGTCGACGATGACCCCGACCACGGCCGGGTCGAACCGCTCGGCGATGTCGAGGGCCTGGCCGAGGGTGGAGATCACGCCGCGGTCCGCCGCGTAGATCGGGTTCATCGGCTCGATGCCGAGCACCACGCCCTGTTCGCTCGCGTACGGGACCAGCCGCTCGATCGCCTCGACCACGCGGGCCCGGGCCGCGGCAAGATCACGATCGCCGGCCGGCAGCCCGCCCGGGACCAGGCACAGCGTCGCGGCACCGAGCCGGGCGGCTTCCTCGATCGCGGCCCGGTTGTCCAGGTGGGCCCGTTCCACGGCGCCGGGCTCGGCTGCGGTGAAGAAGCCGCCCCGGCACAGCGAGGACACCCGCAGCCCGGAGTCCTTGATCAACTCGGCAGCCCGCTCCAGGCCGACCTCGGCGACGGGCTCCCGCCAGACTCCGATCGAGGTCAGGCCGGCGGCCCGGCAGGCGTCGATCGCCTCGGCCAGCGAGGCGTTGGCGATGGTGCGCTGGTTCAGCGACAGCCGGCCCCCGGTCACCGGCGGACTCCGGCGGCCTCGAGCACCAGCGCCAGCCGGTGTGCGGCGAGGTCGGGATCGGGCAGCAGCCGGGCCTCGTTGGCCAGTTCGAAGATCCGGCCCAGGTGGATCGGCGACCGGGCCGACTGCAGCCCGCCGATCATGGTGAAGCCGTCCTGCAGCCCGGACAGCCAGGCCATGAACGCGATCCCGGTCTTGTAGTAGAACGTCGGCGCGGCGAAGATGTGCCGGCTCAGTTCGAGCGTCGGGTCCATCGCCGCGTCGTAACCGGCAAGATCATCTTGGTCGAGTGCGGCCAGCGCCGCCGAGGCCGCCGGGGCGATCGCGGCGAAGGCACCGAGCAGCGCATCGGAGTGGTGCTCGCCCTCGCCCTTGATCAACTCCGGGTAGTTGAAGTCGTCGCCGGTGTAGAGCCGGACGCCATCGGGCAGCGCGGCCCGCAGACCCTTCTCGTGGTCCGCCGACAGGAGCGACACCTTGACGCCGTCGATCTTGGTCGCGTGGTCCTTGATCAACTCCAGGAAGGTCGCGGTCGCGGTCGGGACGTCGGTGGAGCCCCAGTAGCCGCGCAGATTCGGGTCGAACGCCTCGCCCAGCCAGTGCAGGATCACCGGCTCGGCGACCTGGCCGAGCAGCCGGTCGTACACCTGCCGGTAGTCCTCGGCCGAGGTGGCGACCCGGGCCAGGTGCCGCGAGGCCATGATGATCACCTGCGAGCCGGCGCCCTCGACGAACGCGATCTGCTCGGCGTACGCGTCGGTCACCTCGTCCAGCGTGGTCAGCTCGTCCTTGTGGTCCGTGCCGGCGCCGGAGGCGATCCGGGCCCCCAGCTCGCGGGCCTGGGTGGCGCTGCGGGTGATCAACTCCTGGACCGCGGGCCAGTCGATGCCCATGTTGCGCTGCGCGGTGTCCATCGCCTCCGCGACGCCGAGCCCGTACCGGAAGAGGTGCCGGCGGAATGCCAGCGTCGCGTCCCAGTCGACGGCCGCCGGTGCTCCCGGTACGTTCTCGCCGCGCGGGTCGGCGATCACGTGCGCCGCGGCGAACGCGACCCGGCTCCGGTACGGCTCCGGATGATCAGCCCACTCCCCCGGCGCCCGCAGCGTCAGCTCCCGCCAGCTCCCGTCGGCCAGCGGCACCGCGACCGCGGATCCCTTCAGCAGGGTCATGACCCGAGCTCGATTCGCCGGCCCTCACGGGAGGAGGCGTAGCCGGCGTCCGCGAGCCGCAGCCCGCGCACCCCGGCGGCGAAGTCGTACCGGTGCGGCTGGCCGGCGTCGACGTTGATCAAGAACTCCTCCCACTGGGCCCGGAACCCGTTGCCGAACTCGGTGTTGTCCGGGATCTGGTGCCACTGGGCGCGGAAGTCCTGATCGGTCGGCTCGTCGGGATTCCAGACCGGCTTGGGGGTCTGGGTGCGGTGCTGGACCCGGCAGCCGAACAGGCCGGCGACGGCCGAGCCCTCGGTGCCGTCGACCTGGAACTCGACCAGTTCCTTGCGGTCCACCCGGACCGCCCAGGAGGAGTTGATCTGGGCGATGATGCCGCCGTCCAGTTCGAAGATCGCGTACGCGGCGTCGTCGGCCGTGGCCTGGTACGGCTTGCCCTGCTCGTCCCAGCGCTGGTCGATGTGCGTGACCGCCTTTGCCAGCACGGACTGCACGCTGCCGAAGAGGTTCTCCAGCACGTAGTTCCAGTGACAGAACATGTCCAGCACCATGCCCCCGCCGTCCTCGGCACGGTAGTTCCAGCTGGGTCGCTGGGCGGGGGTCAGGTCGCCCTCGAAGACCCAGTAGCCGAACTCGCCCCGTACCGAAAGGATCCGGCCGAAGAAGCCGGAGTCGATCAAGCGCTTCAGCTTGAGCAGGCCCGGCAGGTAGAGCTTGTCGTGCACCACGCCGTTGATCACGCCGGCGGCCGCGGCAGCGCGGGCCAGTTCCTCGCCCTCGGCGACGGTCTCCGCGATCGGCTTCTCGGTGTAGACGTGCTTGCCGGCCTCGATCGCCTTCAAGATCGACTTCACCCGCTCGCTGGTCACCTGGGCGTCGAAGTAGATCGTCGCCTCCGGGTCGGCCAGCGCCGCATCAAGATCAGTGGTGTAGCGCTCGATGCCGTGATCTTGGGCCATCCGCGCCAGCTTCTCGCTGTTCCGGCCGACGAGGACCGGCTCGACGGTGATCCGGTCGCCGTTCGGCAGCACGACCCCGCCCTCGTCGCGGAGGGCGAGGATGGAGCGGAGCAGGTGCTGCCGGTAGCCCATCCGGCCGGTCACCCCGTTCATGATCACTGTGTAGCTGCGCGTCGGCATGGCATCCTCATCGTTCGACTGGAAAACGCTTACCATCCTAGTGGCGCAAATTCGCCTCACGCAAGTCCGATTCCCGCAGCCGACGCTCAATCGGGGTCCGGCCAGGAGCGGAGCTTTCGGATGGTCAGGCAGAATGGTCCGGCACGCCAGCGTGGGTCGTGCGATCGGCCCCCGTAGCCCAATCGGCAGAGGCACGCGGCTTAAACCCGCTCAAGTATGGGTTCGAATCCCATCGGGGGCACCCGGGGCGCTCTCCGTCGCCAGGCGTGAGCGCCAGTTCACCAGCGCGGTCGCCACCAGGGTGAGCAGCAATCCTGCGCCGGTGAAGAACGTGAACGGCTCGCCGTACAGCGCGACGCCCCAGCCGGTCGTGACCGGCGGCACCAGGAACAACAGGGCGTTCACCCGGGTCACCCCGATCCGCCGCAACAGCAGCCAGTAGAGGGCATAGCCACCGAAGGTCGGCAGCAGGATCAGCCAGCCGACCGCGAGCCAGAATCCCGTCGTGGCCGGCGGCACCACGCTGCCGGTCAGGACGGCGAGCAGGGCGAACACGACCGCCGAGGTGATCAGGTGGACGGCCAGCGCGCGCGGCGGCGGCATCGGCCGCTCGGCCCGTCGGTCGACGAAGGTGGCCGCGACCAGGCAGAGCATTCCCGCGAACGGCACCAGGTAGGCGCCGAGCGGTGCCGTGGTGCCCGGATCGGCGGCGTCGGCCACGGTGACGACGGCCACGCCGGTCAGACCCACCAACAGGCCGAGCCACTGTCGCCGGCCGACGGTGACCCCCAGAATCGGCCCGGCCAGCGCGGCGACCACCAGTGGCTGCAGCCCGTCCACCAGCGCCGTCGTCCCCGTACTGACCCCGAGGGAGATGGCCGCGTAGACCGTGAGGACGTAGCCCGACTGGGACAGCAGCCCGACCACCGCCTGCCGCAACAACTCGCCCGGTCCGGAGCGCCCGGCCGGCCGAGCCGCGGCCAGCAACAGGGGCGCCACGATCAGCCCCAGCGGGAGGAAGCGCCACAGCAGCAGCGTGAACACCGAGGCCTCAGCACCGCCGAACTTGGCGCCGATGAACCCCGACGACCAGCACAGCACGAAGGTCAGACTCAGCCCGGCGGTCAGCAACCCGGCCCGCGTCGGTAAACCGATCGGTATAGCCATCCATTCACGCTATACCGATCGGTTTATTCTGGCTATACCGATCGGTGTAATATCGGCAACATGACCGAGTTGATCGACTGGACTCCCAAGGCACGGGCGATCCTGCGCGCGGCCTCCGAACTCTTCTACGCCGAAGGCATCCACGCGGTCGGCGTGGAGGCGATCGCGGAGCGGGCGGGCGTGACCAAGAAGACCCTGTACGACCGGTTCGGCTCCAAGGAGCGGCTGGTGGTCAGCTACCTCACCGAACGCGACCGCGAGTGGCGAATCTTCCTGGACGGGCGACTGGAATCCGCCGGGAGTGACCCCGCCGCCCGGCTCGCGGCGCTGTTCGACGCCTCGTCGGGCTGGCACGACGAACGGGGTGGCAAGGGCTGCAGCATGATCAACGCGCACGCGGAGATCAGCGACCCCGCCCACCCGGCGTACTCGGTGATCACCGACCAGAAGCGCTGGATGCTCGGGTTCCTCACCGACCTCGCGACCGACGCCGGGGTCGGCGATCCGGAGCGGGTCGGCGCGGAATTGATGGTGCTGCACGAGGGCGCACTGGTGACATCCGGGATCGGCGTGATCACGGACGCGTTCGCGACCGCCCGGGATGCGGCCGTGGCCCGAATCGCGGGCTAACCGCGCAGCGCCGCGCCAAGCCGGGTTGCGGTGTCGCTGCCGGGGTTGGGCAGGTAGATCACCAATTGCAGGCCGGGGGCGTCCGCGGGCACCAGCCGGTGCTGTTCGAAGATCAACTCCCCCAGGCCCGGTGGCCGGAACCGGCGCTCGCGGGTCTCGAACCGGCCGATCTCGTGCTGGTCCCAGGCCGCCGCGAACTCCGTACTCTCCTGACACAGCCGGGCGATCAGGGCGGCCTGGGCGGGCTGCCCGAACTGCGCGCCGTGCTCGGCCCGATACTCGGCGAGGAACTGCCGGCTGGTCGTCGACCAGTCCGGCAGCATCTGCCGCACCCGGCCGTCAGTAAAGATCAACACCAGCAGATTCCGGTCACCGGGCGGCAGCCGATCCACGCCGGGATAGAGCACCAGGTAGGCCCGGTTCCAGCCGACGATCGTCCAGTCCGGGGCCAGCGCGAACGCGGGTGCCGGCAGCTGCGCGTCGAGCAGGCGCTGCAGGTGGCTCGGCAGCTCGGCGGGGATCGTCTCGAGGTCCGGCGGGTCGGGCGTGAGGCCAGCCAGGGTCAGCACGTACGCGTGCTCGACGGCGGACAGCCGCAACGTCGCCGCGATGGCGTCGATCACCTGCCGCGACGGGTTGATCTCGCGGCCCTGCTCCAGCCAGGTGTACCAGGTGATGCTGACCCCGGCGAGGAACGCGACCTCCTCCCGGCGCAGGCCGAGCGGCCCGCCGCGACCGGCGTCCGGCAGACCATGATCGGCCCGCGCCACCTGCGCCCGCCGGTTGCGGAGCAGGGCGGCCAACTCCTGCCGCCGATCACCCACCCTGTCCATGCGCGGAAGGTATCACTGCGCAGTAGGTATCACTGGGACTGCTAGCAGCGGCGCCGCCTTCTCCTCCGGCCCGCCGAGTGGGGCAATGGGAGCATGCCCGCACTTCGTTCCGACACCGTGACCCGCGGCCGCTCGATGGCCGGCGCCCGGGCCCTGCTCAGAGCCGCCGGTGTCGCCGCCGCCGACTTCGGCAAGCCGATCATCGCGGTGGCCAACAGCTTCGTCGAATTCGTCCCCGGCCACACCCACCTGCAGCCGGTCGGCCGGATCGTCAGTGACGCGATCACCGCCGCGGGCGGGATCCCGCGCGAGTTCAACACCATCGCCGTCGACGACGGCATCGCCATGGGCCACGCCGGCATGCTCTACTCGCTGCCCTCCAGGGACTTGATCGCCGATTCGATCGAGTACGTGGTCGAGGCACACCGGGCCGACGCCCTGGTCTGCATCTCCAACTGCGACAAGATCACGCCCGGCATGCTGATGGCCGCGCTGCGGCTGAACATCCCGACCGTGTTCGTCTCCGGCGGGCCGATGGAGGGTGGCTCGGCGACCTTGGCCGACGGCACCGACCGGTCCGGCCTGAATCTGGTCAGCGTGATCGCGGACTCGGCTTCCGACACCGTGTCGGATGATGATCTTGCCCGGCTCGAGGAGCAGGCCTGCCCCACCTGCGGGTCCTGCTCCGGCATGTTCACGGCGAACTCGATGAACTGCCTGACCGAAGCGCTCGGCCTGGCCCTGCCCGGCAACGGGACCACGCTGGCCACCCACACCGACCGCCGGAGGCTGTACGAACGCGCCGGCGCCACCGTCGTCGAGCTGGCCCGGCACTACTACGACAAGGACGACGACTCGGTGCTGCCGCGTCGGATCGCGTCCGCGGCCGCGTTCGAGAACGCGATGACTCTTGATCTTGCGATGGGCGGCTCCACCAACACGGTGCTGCACCTGCTCGCGGCCGCGCACGAGGCCGGGCTGGACTTCGGGCAGGCCGCGATCGATGCGTTGTCCCGCCGGGTTCCCTGCCTCTGCAAGGTCGCACCGAACGGTCCGTACCTGATCGAGGACGTGCACCGGGCCGGCGGCGTGCCGGCGCTGCTCGGCGAGCTGGACCGGGCCGGACTGCTCCGCCGGGACGTGCGCAGCGTCCACTCCGATGATCTTGGTTCCTGGCTGGCGGAGTGGGACGTCCGCGGGCCGGGCGCGTCGCCGGAGGCCGTCGAGCTGTTCCGGGCGGCGCCGGGCCGGGCCCGTTCGGCGACGGCGGGATCGCAGTCGGCGCGCTGGCCCGAGCTCGATCTCGATCCGGCGGGCGGCTGCATCCGGGACCGTGCGCATGCCTATACGCAGGACGGCGGGCTCGCTGTCCTGACCGGCAACCTCGCCCCCGACGGCGCCGTGATCAAGACCGCCGGGGTGCCGGAGTCGCTGTGGAGTTTCACCGGACCGGCGGTCGTCGTGGAGTCGCAGGAGGAGGCGGTCGAGGCGATCCTGTCCGGCCGGATCACGGCCGGCGACGTGATCATCGTCCGGTACGAGGGTCCACGCGGCGGGCCCGGCATGCAGGAGATGCTCTTTCCCACGGCGTATCTGAAGGGCCGGGGACTCGCCGCGTCCTGTGCGCTGGTCACGGACGGCCGGTTCTCCGGCGGCAGTTCCGGGCTGTCGATCGGGCACGTGTCGCCCGAGGCGGCGGCCGGCGGGCCGATCGCCCTGGTCCGGGACGGCGATGTGATCATGATCGATCTCGCCGGGCGGATGATCACGCTCGACGTGCCGGACGCCGAACTCGAGGCGCGGCGGACCGAGCTCGAGGCGGCGGGCGGCTATCGTCCGGCGGCGCGGGACCGCCCGGTGTCGGCGGCACTGCGGGCGTATGCGGCGACGGTCACCTCGGCCGACCGCGGTGCGGTCCGCGACTTCTGACGATCCATGATCACTCCGGTAGCACGTTGGCCAGGCGGCGCAGCGCTCGCTTGATCTGGGCCGGGGTGCGGCCGCGCTCCTCCCGCTGGAACCGGTAGACCTCGGGCGCGAGCGGGGCCAGCAGCGCGTCGATCAGGGCGTCGTCGCGGATCCCGGACTCGCGGAGCAGGGTGGCGACGAACGTGCGCCAGAAACCATAGGCGCCGGTACGGAAGCGCGCCGGCCCCACCTCGGCGCCGAGCACCAGCGGCAGATGCCGCTCCAACAGGTCCACCATCGCGTCGTAGAAGTCGGCCAGTCGCTGCCGGGGCTCGGCACCGGGGCCGAGCGGTGGCGGCCCGGACAGCAACGCCTGCTGCAGTTCGCGTTCATGATCATCGAGTAGTGCGGTGGCCACCGAGCCGATGTCGGGATAGCGCCGATACAGCGTGCCGCGGCCGACACCCGCCTCGGCCGCCAACTCTCCCATCGTGAGGTCCGGCCCCCGCTCGGCGAACAGCCGCTCGGCCGCGCGCAGGATCCGCTGCCGGTTGGCGGCGGCGTCGGCCCGCTCGGGTCTGGTCACGGCAACACCCTATCCGGACACCTTGTCCGGATGAGCTATCGTTCTAAGTGGACACAATGTCCAGTTAGTTTCGAGGAGCAGACGATGACTCACGCCACGATGATCACGCTCGCCGGCCGACCCGTCGGCCGGGTCGGCTACGGCACCATGCGGCTGACCGGCCCGAACGCGCTCGGCGAACCGGACCGCCCGGACGAGCTGGTGGCGCTGCTGCGCACGGCCGTCGACTCCGGCGTCCGATTGATCGACACCGCCGGCTACTACGGTCCGTCGGTCGCCAACCGGCTGGTCGCCCGCGCCCTGGCTCCGTACCCGGAAGAGCTGGTGATCGCGACCAAGATCGGCGCGGCCCGGACGCCGGACGGCGGCTTCCGGCCGGACACCTCGCCGGAATCCCTGCGCCGGCAGGTGGAGCAGAACCTCCGCGAGTTGCGGCTGGACTGCCTGCCGCTGGTGCACTTCCGGTATCTGCCCGGCGGTCCGACGCCGTTCCTGGACGTGCTCAGTCTCATGATCGACTTCCAGCGAGAGGGCTTGATCGGTGAGCTCGGCCTGTCCCATGTCACGGTCGAGCAGTTCGATCAAGCCGCGGCGCTGACACCGGTCGCCTCGGTCGAGAACCAGGCCCGGTTCGGTGCCGCGGAGCCGGATCCGGTGCTGGCGCGGACGGCCGAGGCGTCGATCCCCTACCTCGCGTACCGGCCGCTGGAGAACGGCGCCCTGCTCCGGACCGACGGTCCGCTGCGGCGCCTGGCCGGCGAGACCGGGATCGCTCCGGCCACCCTCGCCCTGGCCTGGCTGCTCGACCGGAGCCCGAACCTCGTCGTCATCCCAGGCACCACCTCGGCCGACCACCTGGCCGAGAACCTCGCCGCCGCCGACGTCGTCCTGGACGACCGGCTGCGGCACGCACTCACCGAAGGAAATTGATCATGACCGTCGCCTGGACCGCACTGTTGATCGCCGGCCTGCTGGAGATCGCCTGGGCCCACAGCATCAGACTCACCGAGGGCTTCACCCGGCCGATCCCGATCATCGTCTGTGCCGTGCTCACCATCGCGGTGCTGTTGACACTCAGCTTCGCCATGCGGTCGCTGCCGGTCGGCACGGCGTACGCGATCTTCGTCGGCATCGGCGCCGTGGGTACGGTCGTCGTCGGCATGATCGCGCTGCACGAGCCGATCACCGTGGTCCGCGGGCTTGCGCTCGCCTTGATCATCGGCGGCGTGGCGCTGTTGCGGCTGACCGAGGCCGGTTGACCACTCGCGGCGGAGCAGCGTGTAGACGCCGGGGTCCTCCCACTGGGCCCGGTCCGGCACCCACCAGTTGTCACGTGGTGCGCCTCCTGGCACATGCCGAGCAGCCGGTCGACGACCTCGGCGCCGGTCAGGTGCCGGGCCGGATCAGTCAGCGGAGTAGCTTAGGGCCCGTCTCTCCCACGGAAAGGGCATGCCGCCATGAACTACGTCGCCGCGCCGGAACGCTACGACGGAACGATGAAGTACCGGCGCACCGGGCGGTCCGGGCTCGATCTGCCGGTGCTGTCGCTCGGCTACTGGCACAACTTCGGCGACGACCGGCCGTTCGAGGTGCAGCGGGCCATCGCCCGGCGTGCCTTCGACCTCGGCATCACCCATCATGATCTTGCCAACAACTACGGACCTCCCTACGGCAGCGCGGAGATCAACTTCGGCCGGCTGATGCGGGAGGACTTCGCTCCGTACCGGGACGAGTTGATCATCTCCACCAAGGCGGGCTGGGACATGTGGCCGGGACCGTACGGGCAGGGCGGCGGTTCCCGGAAGTACGTCCTCGCCTCGCTGGACCAGTCGCTGCGCCGGATGGGCCTGGACTACGTCGACATCTTCTACTCGCACCGGCTGGACTCGACCACGCCGCTGGAGGAGACGATGACCGCGCTGGACACGGCGGTCCGGCAGGGCAAGGCACTCTACGTCGGGATCTCCTCCTACGACGCGGAGCGATCCCGGCAGGCGGTCGCGATCTTGAATGACCTCGGCACCCCGCTGCTGATCCATCAGCCGTCCTACTCGATGCTGAACCGCTGGATCGAGACCGAGGGGCTGCTGGACGCGGCCGGCGAACTCGGCTTCGGCGTGATCGGCTTCACCGCCCTGGCCCAAGGCCTGCTGACCGGCCGCTACCTGAACGGAATCCCGGCCGATTCCCGTGCCAGGCAAGGGAAGTCGTTCAATCCGGACTGGCTGTCCGACGAGATGCTGCGCCGGCTGAACGGGCTCAATGATCTTGCCGGCCGTCGCGGCCAGACCCTGGCCCAGCTGGCCCTCGCCTGGGCGTTGCGCGACCCCCGGGTCACCTCGCTGGTGATCGGCGCCTCCTCGGTCGAGCAACTGGACGAGAACGTCGCGGTCCTGGACAACCTTGACCTGTCCGCCGAGGAGCTCGAGGCGATCGACGAGTACGCCGCTGACGGCGGAGTCGACCTGTGGAAGTCCGCCCGGGCCGGCGAGGTCAACGCCGGGCCGCGGAAGGAATGATCACGAGCCACGCCGTGCCCTGAGCCTGTCGAAGGACCGAGCCAGCCTTGCCCTTCGACAAGCTCAGGGAGCGTTGTGGCTTGGGCTCAGGGAGCGTGGTGGCTTCGGCTCAGGGACGCCACACTGTGCCCTGAGCCTGTCGAAGGGCCAAGCCAGCCTTGCCCTTCGACAAGCTCAGGGAGCGTTGTGGCCTTCGGCTCAGGGAGCGTGGTGGCTTCGGCTCAGGGACGCCACACTGTGCCCTGAGCCTGTCGAAGGGCCAAGCCAGCCTTGCCCTTCGACAAGCTCAGGGAGCGTTGTGGCCTTCGGCTCAGGGAGCGTGGTGGCTTCGGCTCAGGGGACGTCGTGGCCGAGCAGGTCGGCGATGTTGATCACCGAGCCGCTCCGGGCGGAGCGCCAGATCGCCTCGCCGGCGGCTACGGCGTAGGCGGCCTGTTCAGTCGTGGCGGCCAGGCCGAGCCGGCGGGACTCCTCGGTCGGGCCGACGAACAGGTCCCGCCGCATGATCGCGTCGGCGCCGTCGTGGCCGCCCTGGGCCGCGGCGGCCTCGAGCCGCCGCCGCTCGCCGAACAGCGGGTCCACGATCACCTGGTCGGTGCCGGGCCGCGGGCTGCCGTCGCGATCATGGCCGTAGTCCAGCTCGATCCGGCCGTGGCTGCCGGTGATGCCGAGCCGGTAGCCCTCCCACGGTGACGAGAAGTCGATCGTGTACGCCAGCGTCGCCCCGCCCCGGTAGCCGATCACGGCGGTGTAGTGATCCTCGATGTCGATCTCGTCGTCGTACAGGGTGAACGGCTGACCGTCCGGGTACTGCACCGGGTAGCTCAGCCCGGCCAGCCCGGTCCGCCCGTGATCATCGTCGGGGAAGGTCCCGCTGCCCTGCTGCGCCCGCTGGTACGGATCCGCGGCGCGCAGCCAGTCGCCGGTCAGCGGCGCGCCGTGCTCGTCCCGCGGCCGGTGCGGACTGTCCGGTCCGTAGAACGCGCGGCCGCCGCGGGCGTACACGGTGACTGGAAGATCGTCGACCAGCCAGTCGACCAGATCGAGATGGTGGCAGCTCTTGTGCACCGACAGGCCGCCGGAGGCGGCCCGGGTTCGGTTCCAGCGCAGGAAGTAGCTGGCGCCGTGCCGGGTGTCGACGTGGTAGTCCAGAGTGGCGCCGAGCACCCGCCCGATGGCGCCGTCCATGATCAACCGCTTCACCTGCTGCAGCCGCGGCGTGTAGCGCACGTTGTGGGTGACTGTGACCGTGCCGGCGCTGTCCCGTTCGGCGGCGAGCACCCGGGCGGCGTCGGCGGCCGTCGCGGTCATCGGCTTCTCGGTGATCACGTCCAGGCCGTGGCCGAGCGCCGCGACCACGTAGTCGGCGTGGCTGTGGTCGGGGGTCGCGATGATCACCCGGTCCGGCCGCGCCTCGGTGATCATCCGGTCGAACTCGTCGGCGCCGTACGCCGCGATCGCCGGATTCTCCTGCTGGGCCAGGAACTGGTCCACCCGGTCCCGGTCGGCGTCCAGGATCGCGACCAACTCGCCCGGCGCCCGTTCCACGTCCGGCCGGCCCGGCACGACGGAGTCGAGCAGGGCGCCGACGAAGGTGCCGATGGCCCGGTTGGACAGCCCGCAGAGGGCGTAGCGAGGATGGTCGGTCACGGGTTCTCCTTGGTCGTCGGTCCACTCAGCCAGGGCAGGTCGAAGACCGTGGCGAAGCCGGGCAGCACGGTCCGCCACTCCGCCGGGTCGGTCGCCGCGACGAGTCCGTTCTGGGTGACCGTGCGGAACCGTGACGGGTCCAGCTGCGCCACCAGGGCGCTGATCATGGACGCTGAGCCGACACCCCAAAGGTCCAGCGGCCGGTCGCCATGATCGAGTTCAGGGTCGCTCGCGATCAACTCCAGGCAGCGACGGACGTCGTAGACCTGGCCGGCGATCGGGCTGTCGCCGAGCCAGAGCAGGTCGCAGGTCAGCCGGTAGCGGGTGCCCGACTCCGGATCCGGGAACCGCGCCCCGATCGGGTGCGGCGCGAGCGCGCCGACGCCGCGGACGTCCAGCACGAAGATCGCCCGGTCCTCGGCGATCATGGTCGCGAACCGGTCCCGGTGCCGGTCCGCCTCGGCGGTGCCGTCCGGCAGCAGCACCAGCGTCAATGACCGGTACGGCCGGTCGGCCGGGGTGATCAACAGCGCGGCGTTGACCAGGTCGCGCTCCGACCACCAGTAGACCGGGCGGACCCGCGCCGCCGTACCGCCGAGGTCGTGGTCGGTCGCCGGAAACCACCGCGGGTAAGGGTCCGCGGCCGGATCGCGGCCGTGTTCGACCTGCTCGAGCAACCAGGCTTCCCGGTCCGGGACCCGCTCCGCGGTCTCGGCCCGGTTCAGGTCTTCGATCGTCGCGGTGAACTCGCCGTCGGTGATCAGCTGCCCGGTCCTCGTGCAGGCCAGCTCGGCCGGAGCGAGGGGCTCCGGTTCGGCCTCGTCGAGCGGCCGCTCCCGATCACCGCCCAGGTGGTCGACGAAGAAGGCGCAGGCGGCCCGCGCGAGTTCGGGATGATAGGCGTGGCCGCCGCGGGTCCGGTGCAGCCGCAGCCGGTCCGCCGCGCCCAGGATTCGATAGGCCCGGCCGGCCCGCTGCACGGAGGCGACGGTCCCCTCGATCGGGAAGAAGTCGTAGTCGGCGGCGAGCACCAATACCGGCCGCGGTGCCATCGCGATCAGCACGTCCTCATGATCGAGACCGGCCGCGGTGCCGCCGATGATCACCTGCTCGGCGTCCTGGGCCTGCCCGGTCCGCAGGTAGTGGCCGCGGCTGGTCAGGAACGTCGCCGGGGCGGCCGCCGCGATCCGGTCGTCGATCATCATCAGCAGCGCGGTCTGGGTGCCGCCGCCGGAGTTGCCGGTGACGCCGATCCGGGCCGGGTCGACCTCCGGGTGGGCGGCCAGGTAGTCGACGGCGCGCACCGCGTCCCGGACGAAGTAGCGGCCGCTGGACCGGCCGGCCCACCAGCACGCGACGCCGGACCGCAGGTGGTCGGCCGTCGGCTGGGCCAGCTCGGGCCGGTCCGGGAACTGCCGGCGCTCACCCTGCCCGAACGGGTCGATCACCAACGCCACCAGGCCGTTCCGGGCCAGCCGGGCCGCCACCGCCTGGTACTGCGGGTAGGCCTTGCTCTCCGCGGCGTGACCGCACAAGATCAACACCGCGCTGGCCGGGCCGTCCAGATCATCGGGCCGGTAGAGGTTCGCCGTGATCCCGTGTCCGGGACCGGCCTCGATGATCAACTTCTCGATCCGGTACGAAGGCATCCGGACCACGCCGGAGCTGCGGGCCGGCGGCGGATCGGCCGGAACGGGGGCGCCGAGCAGTTCCGCCGCCGCGGCCCGGATGTCCCGCTGCCGCGCCGCCACGTCGGCTGACGTGGCTAGCCGGTCGTTGACGGCGTGCCAGCGGCGCAGTTCGCTCTCCGTACGCCGGAACACATGATCGCGCCACTGCGCTCCGGCGTCCAGGTAGCCGCCGAGCCCGCGCAGGCTCGCCGCGAGCGGATCGGTGATCATCCGACCGGCTCCGGCCGGTACTCGATCCGCTGCCGGCTGCCGCGCTCGTCCGGGTCGGCGATCGGCACCGCCGACAACAGGGCCTTGGTGTAGTCGTGCTGCGGGTCGGCGAAGATCGCCGACGCCGGTCCGTGCTCGACGATCTTGCCGAAGTACATGACGGCCACCTCGTCGCAGACCCGCTCCACCACCGACAGGTCGTGCGAGACGAAGACGTAGGTCAGCCCGAGCTCGCGCTGCAGCTCGGCCAGCAGCTCCAGCACCTGGGTCCGGACCGACACGTCGAGGGCGGACACCGCCTCGTCGGCGACCACCAGCTTCGGCCCGGTGATCAGCGCCCGCGCGATCCCGATCCGCTGCCGCTCGCCGCCGGAGAACGCGTGTGGGTAGCGGTTCAGCATGTCTGGCCGCAGCCCGACCCGGCGCAGCGCCTCGGCCGCGCGGTCCCGCAGCACGTCCCGCCGGGTCTCCCCCGCCGCGTGCAACGGCTCCGCCACCACCTGCTGCACGGTCATCCGCGGATTCAGCGAGGAGTACGGGTCCTGGAAGATCATCCGCAGTTGCCGCCGGTACGGCAGCAGCTCCCGCTCCCCCAGCCCGGCAAGATCAACAACCGCCGCGTCCGGCTCGGCCCGGTAGCGGATCGCGCCGGAACTCGGCCGGTAGGCACGCAGCAGGGTCCGGCCCAGCGTCGTCTTGCCGCAGCCGGACTCCCCCACGATGCCGAGCGTCTGGCCGGGCCTGACCTGGAACGAGACCCCGTCGACCGCCTTCACCACGGTCTTCCGGCGCGGCCCGAGGCGGCGACCGGCCGAGGTGGTGAACTCCATCGACAGTCGGTCGACCTCGAGCAGGGGCCGAACCTCGGCGGCGGCCGGCGCCCGGCGCGGAGTGATCACCGCCCGCCCGTTCCCCCGGTCGCCGCGCTGCGGCAGCGACGACAACAGTTCCTTCGTGTAGTCGTGCCGCGGGTCGTGGAAGATCTGATCGACCGGCCCGGACTCGACGACCTTGCCGTGCCGCATGACGACCACCCGGTCCGCGATCTCCGCGACCACGCCGAGGTCGTGCGTGATGAACATCAGCGACAGGTCGGCGGACTCCTTGAGCTCGGCCAGCAGGTCGAGGATCTGCGCCTGCGTGGTCACGTCGAGGGCCGTCGTCGGTTCGTCGGCGATCACCAGGCGCGGGTTGGTGATCAACGCCATCGCGATCATGGCCCGCTGCCGCATGCCACCGGACAGCTGAAAGGTGTAGGCGTCGATCCGTTCCTCGGCGCGCGGGATGCCGACCCCGCGGAGCGCGTCGATCACCCGCTCCCGGGCCGCCGGGTCGCGCCGTTTCAGGCCCTCGTGCTCGGTCAGCAGTTCGAGGATCTGCCGGCCGACCGTGTGCACCGGGCTGAGCGACGACATCGGCTCCTGGAAGATCATCGAGATCTCCTTGCCGCGAATGCGGCGGATCGCCTGGCCTCGCGGATCCATCCCGGCCAGGTCGGCCGGCGCCGCCTCGGCCTCGGCCCGGTAGTCGATCGAGCCGGACACCACGCGGCCGGGCCGGTCCACCACCTGCAGCACCGACCGGGCCATCGCGGTCTTGCCCGAGCCGGACTCGCCGACCACGCAGACCGTACTGCCGCGCGGGACGTCGAAGCTCACTCCGTCCACCGCGCGCACCTCGCCGCGGTCGGTGAAGAACGAGGTCCGAAGATCACGGACTCGCAGGATCGGATCCAGCTCGGTGCTCATCAACTCTCCCCGTACGGATCGGCGCTGTCCCGGAGCCCGTCGCCGACGAAGTTGAACGCGACGACGGCCAAGATCACCGCCAGGCCCGGGAACATCAGCCACGGCGTGGTCGCCACGGCCTGCACACTCTGCGCGTCCTGCAGCAGTACGCCCCAGGAGACCGCCGGCGCGCGCAGGCCGAGGCCGAGGAACGACAGCGAGGTCTCGGCCAGGATCATCGCCGGAATGGCCAGGCTCACCGTCGCGATCACGTGCGAGGTGAATGACGGCAGCATGTGCCGGGCGATGATCCGGTGCGTCTTCACGCCGTCCAGCTTCGCGGCCAGCACGTAGTCCTCGTCGCGGGTCTGCAGGAACCGGCCGCGGATCACCCGGGCCAGACTGGTCCAGCCGAACAGGGACAGGATCACGGTGATCAACAGGTACGTCTGCACCGGCCCCAGGCCCGGTGGGATCGCCGCGGCCAGCCCCAGCCAGAGCGGCAGCGTCGGCACCGACATCAGGAACTCGATCACCCGCTGGATGATCGTGTCGACCCAGCCGCCGAAATAGCCGGAGACGCCGCCGAGCAGCAGCCCGAGCAGGAGCGACACGGCGACCCCGATCAGCCCGATCGACAGCGACACCTGCGACCCGTGGATGATCTTGGACAGCAGGTCGGCCCCGGTCCGGTCGGCGCCCAGCGGATACCAGCCCTGGCCGCCGTCGACGGGACCGAACAGGTGCCGGTCACCCGGGATCACGCCCAGGATGCGGTATTCGTCGCCGGGCACGAAGAAGCCGAGTTTGATCTTGCGGCTGGTGTCCACGTCGAACACCCGCTGCAGCGTCTGCAGGTCGGTCCGGCCGACGCTGGGATGGACGTAGAAGCCGTCAGCCGCGGAGAACCTGGGCAGCTGCGGCGGTTGGTACGCGCTGGTCGCGGTAGTGCTGCCGCTCGCGTACGGGGCGAAGAAGCCGGCGAAGATCGCGACCACGTACAGGATGATCAGGACCACCGCCCCGGTCATCGCCAGTCGGTGCTTGCGGAAGCGCCACCAGATCAGCCGCCACTGCGACGCGGTCTCCACCTGGTCGACGGTCCGGCCGATCTCCTCGGCGACTGCGCTCATGATCAGGCCTTCCCGAACCGGACCCGCGGGTCGACCACGGCGAGCAGGATGTCGGACAGCAGCGTGCCGATCACGGTCAGCACCGCAACGATGAGGATGATGCCGCCGGCCAGGTACATGTCCTGCGACTTGAGGGCGCCGAGCAGCAGCGGACCGACCGTGCCGAGGGACAGCACGACGGCGACGATCACCTCGCCGTCGAACAGCTGCGGCAGGTGCCAGCCGGCGGTGGAGACGAACGGGTTGAGCGAGATCCGGACCGGGTAGCGGCCGATCACCGTCGACTCCGGCAGTCCCTTCGCCCGGGCCGTCGTCACGTACGGCTTGTGCAGTTCGTCGAGCAGGTTGGCCCGCATGGTCCGGATGATCCCGGCGGTGCCGGCCAGCGCCAGCACCGCCACCGGGATCCACAGGTGGGCCAGCAGGTCGCCGACCTTGCCGAGCGACCAGGGTGCGTCGACGTACTCCGGGGAGAACAGGCCGCCGACACTCTGGCCGAAGAAGTGGAAGCCGATGAACGCCAGCAGCAGCGCGGCCAGGAAGTTCGGTGTGGCCAGCGCGACGAACCCGATCCCGGAGATCACGTAGTCCGGTGTCTTGCGCTGCTTGATCGCCGAGTAGATGCCGGCCGGCAGGGCGATCAGCCAGGTGACCAGCAGCGTTGCAATGCCCAAGATCAACGTCAGCGGCAGCCGCTCCATGATCAGGTCCGCGACCGGCCGCTGGAACTGGAAGGACAGGCCGAAGTCGCCGTAGAGGACGGCGCCGCTGATCCACTTCCAGTACTGCACCCAGAACGGCTCGCCGATCCCGTAGCGGGCCCGGAGCGCCTCGACGAACGCCGGGTCCAGGC
The DNA here is from genome assembly GCF_013407955.1 of Microlunatus parietis. Taxonomy (GTDB): domain Bacteria; phylum Actinomycetota; class Actinomycetes; order Propionibacteriales; family Propionibacteriaceae; genus Microlunatus; species Microlunatus parietis. The sequence goes on from NZ_JACCBU010000001.1 coordinate 1,865,622, forward strand.
TTTCCCCCTGCGCTTCGAGCGCCTGGATCTGAGTGGTCAGGAAGTCGCCGGGCGGCAGTTGGATGATGAAGAACGCGACGATCGAGATCGCGATCAAGGTCGGGATCGCGTGCAGGACCCGCAGGCCGATGAAGCGCAGCATCAGTCGGCGTAGTAGATCTGCTCGGGCTTGGTGATGCCCTCCCGGCCGTAGTAGAAGGACAGCTTCGGCTCGTCCTCGCGGACGCCCTTGATCGACGTGTTCACGATCACCGGCTTGAACGGTAGCTTCATCAGACCGATCACGTAGACGTTCTCATGGTGTTGCTGGGTGATCGCCTGACCAGCCGCGATCCTGTCCTCGTCGGTCGCCGCGGTGCGCAGCCGCTCCCAGTTGGTGATCAACTGCTTGAACTCGGCAGACGGTTCGATGCCGTCCTTGCCGCTCGTGTTGTACCACATGCCGTACCCGGGTGCCGTGTGACTGTTCGGCGAGGTCGGGATGAACCAGACCGGCTCCAGGTCCCAGTCGTCCTCGGGTGTCGTGGTGCCGTCGATGTCGAAGTCGTTGGACACCCGCAGTTGCAGGTAGAGCGTGTCGTCCACCGGCCGCAGGTTGATCTTGACCCCGACGGCGGCCCAGTGCTTGCGGACCAGGTTGAAGGCGTCCGCCCGCGGGATCTCGAAGTTGCTGTCCAGGTACGTCAGCGTGAACTCCAGCGGCTTGCCGCGGTACCGCCGCAGGTCACCCTGGCGCTCCAGGCCGAGGCCGTCGAGCAGCTGGTTGGCCCGGTCCGGGTCGTGCTCGATCGCCGTGGTGCCACCGCCCTCGATGCCGTACGGGCTGCCCTCGGTGGACACCGGCTGCCTGATCACGCCGAGCCCGCCGAGCAGGGTCTGGTTGATCTCCTCGCGATCGATCGCGTACGACAGCGCGTGCCGGAAGTCCTTGGTGGCAAAGAGTTCCCGCCACACCGGGTCGGCGTGGGACAGGTTCGGCGCGAGCGCGAGCAGGCTTGCCGTCGGCTTCCAGCGCAGCACCCGGAAGCCCTTGCTGTCGGCGTTCTGCAGATAGACCTGGGTCGTGTTGTAACCGAGGAAGTGGCCCTGGAAATCAAGATCACCGTTGGACGCGCGCAGGTCCAGCGCGGCTTGGTCGAGCACCTGCACCTGCAGCTTGTCGATGTACGGCAGCTGCCGGCCGGCCGGATCGGTCTTGTGGTAGTACGGGTTCCGGTCCAGCGTCGCCGTGCCGCCCGGGCCGGCCGCCTTGCTGACCCGGTAGGCGCCGAGCACTGGCAGGTCCGGGTTGGTCCACGGGTTGCACCGGTCGGCGAAGTACTGATCCCAGGAGTCGAAGCCGGCCTTCCTGGTCGCCGCCTCGAGTTCGGCCTGGTCCGCGTACTCGGCATGGAACTGTTGCAGGTAGTGCTTCGGTTTCAGCAGTTGGATACTGACGGCCGGGTGGCACAGGTACTTCTCGAACAGCGCGAACGACTGGGTGAACGTCAGCACCAGGGTCCGCTCGTCCTGCTTGGTGATCTTGGGCAGCTTCTGGTCGGCGTCGGCGAACCAGACCGGGATCGCCGGGACCAGAGTGCTGTTGCCGATCCAGTCCTGGAACGCGAAGAGCAGGTCGTCGACGCCGAACGGTTCGCCGTCGGACCACTTGAGGCCCTCCCGGAGGACAAAGGTGAAGATCTTGTTGTCCTCGCTGCGGGTGTACTCCTCCGCGAGCGACGGCTGCGGGCCGGTCGCCTCGAAGTTCCACTCGATCAACCCGGCCGAGGCGAACGCGGTGACCGAGGCGTTGTCGGTCGGCTCGGTCTGGGCCCGGTGCAGGGTGCCGCCGTGCTTGCCCTCGCCGGCCACCGGCTGGACGACCTGCGGGACCTTCGGCAGCCGGTCGGCGAGCGCGGGCAGTTTCCCGGCCTGCACCTGCTCGACCAGCACCGGCGACTCCAACGCGGCCGCGCCGGCGCCGTCGGTCGGAGGCAACGGCTCGCGTGCGGTGCAGCCCGCCGCCAGCGCACCCAGGGCGATCCCCGCCGTGCCGAGGAACCCGCGCCGGGACTGCCCGGCGAACGGGGAACGGGAGCTTCCAGTGATCATGACTCCTCCTGAACCCAGCCCGGCGCTGCCGGGCGGGATGCGAGATCACCGGCGCGGACGGCGTCGTCGGCGATCAATGGTCGAACTCTGCAAACGATTGTTGCAAGTGCAGCCCATTCTTTGCAAGATGGTCCGTTCTCGCAACTTGGCCGCCGTCGAAGTAGGCCACCAACTCCGGCGACAGGACCGGCACGTCGCGCGGCGTCGATCCGTCCCGCATCGACTCGGTCGCCAAGGCGGCCGCAGCGACTGCCTGCCGGGCGGCGACCGGCGAGGTCTCGGTCGGCGCACCGGTCCGGACGAAGGCGAGGAACTCGCGGAACAGCGCCGGGTCGGCGCCGTGGTGGCCACCGGCGACGTTCGGGATCGGGAACTCCCGGTCGCCGTTCGCCCGGTACTCGCTGCGCCGATTCCAGAGCCGGACCACGCCCGAGTGATCAAGTCCGAAGTTCTCCAGCCGACCTTCGGTGCCGATCACCGTGTAGTTGCGCCAGTAGTCGGGCGTGTAGTGACACTCCTGATAACTGGCGAGGACGCCGTTGTCGAGCAACAACTGGACCATGCTCAGGTCCTCGACGTCGATCACCGGGTTCAGCCCGCGCTGGGCCAGCGGCGGCCAGTTGTCCTTGCGGGAGAGCCAGTCGGTGACCAGCTGCTCGGACCGGTCCTGGCGATCCTCGATGCCGGCATAGAGGGTCTGGCCACCGGTTCCGACCACCCGCCGCGGATAGCCGCCGGCCAACCAGTTGATCACGTCGAGATCGTGAGAGGCCTTCTGCAGCAGCAAAGAGTTGACCTTGCTCCGGTCGGCGTGCCAGTCCTTGAAGAAGCGATCACCGCCGTCACCGACGAAGTAGCGGCACCAGACCGCCTTGACCTCGCCGATCATGCCGTCATCGATCAGGGACTTGAGCAGCCTGATCACCGGCATGTGCCGCATGTTGTGCCCGACGTAGAGCCGGGTGCCGGTTCGGTGCGCGGTGGCGAGAATCCGGTCCGCGTCCGGCAACGTGATCGCCAACGGCTTGTCGACGAAGACCGCGATCCCCCGCTCGAGCAGCGCGATCGCCTGCTCGGCGTGCAGATGATCGGGGCTGGTCACGAAGACCGCGTCGACCTCATCCTCGGCCAACTGGTTCACCGAGTCGATCACCCGGGTCCGGTCGGGATCGAAATCGCGGGCTGCACGCCGCCGCCCGGCCGGGTGGGGTTCGATCACCACGGTGACCTCGGCCCGGCCGTCCTGCTCGGCCGCCCGCTGGGCGATCACGCCGCGATTCCCGTACCCGATCACGCCGAGCCGGAGCCAGGCCGATTCGCTCTCGCTGCTTCCGGTGGACCGTTCCATGATCGGCCAGCGTAGATGCTGCAAGCGCTTGCTGCAATGTCAGGTACGATTTCGGCCTGTTCTGCAACACGACCGAAACACCGCGAGATTGGGGCGTCGTGCAGCAGACTGGCACCGTGCCGCAGAAGTGGCCGCGGCATGGGAACCCAGGAGGGAACGTCATGGCAGTGAGACTTGCGGACGTCGCCGCGGCCGTCGGCCTGTCCGGCTCGACGGTGTCGCGCGCACTGTCGGACCCCGACAAGGTCAACCCGGCCACCCGGGAGCGGGTCCTCAAGATCGCCCAGGAGATGGGTTATGTGCCGAACCAGTCGGCGCGTTCACTGACGGCGGGCCGGACCGACCTGATCGGCCTGCTGGTGCCCGACATCGCGAATCCGTTCTTCCCGCCGATCATCAAGGCGGTCCAGGCCCGGGCGAACGACAAGGGCAAGACGATCTTGATCGCCGACATCGACGAGCGTCCGGGTGATGAGCTGCAACGGGCCCGGCTGATGCGTAAGCGCTCCGACGGCCTGCTGATCGCCTCGCCGCGCACGCCGCAGGACCAGCTCGCCGAACTCGTCGCGCTGCAGCCGGTGGTCTTCATCAACCGCGAGGTCCCTGGCGGCACCAGCGTGATCATCGACTCGGCCGACGGCATGGACCAGGCGGTTGATCATCTCGCGGCACTCGGGCACCGGTCGATCGCCTACCTCAACGGTCCGCGCCGATCATGGTCGAACACCCAACGCCAGAAGGCGATCAAGCACGCCTGCAGGCGCCGTTCGATCACGCTGCACGAGTTCGGGCCGTTCGAGCCGCAGGTGCAGTCCGGCGTGCACGCCGCCGACCTGGTGCATGCCAGCGAGGCGACCGCGGTGATCGCCTACGACGACCTGATCGCGCTCGGCGTGATCGCCCGGCTGACCGAGCGCGGCATCCGTACCGGCGAGGATGTCAGCGTGATCGGCGTCGACGACAGCCCGATGTCGGCGATGGCGTACCCGACCCTGACCACGGTCCACGTCCCCGGCGCCGAGGCCGGCAGCGCCGCCGTCGACGCCCTGCTCGCCCTGATCGACGGCGCCGAGCCCGGCGAGGTGGTCAACTTGGAGACCCGCCTGGTCGTCCGCAGTTCCACCGGCCCCGCCCCGAGCTGAGCTCGCCGGAAGGGCCCAAGCCACAACGCTCCCTGAGCAAGGCGCAAGGGCAAGGACACATCCGGCCTGGCCCTTCGACAGGCTCAGGGAACGAAGTCCAACTTGGCGGCGGAGGCGGGCTCGAGGAAGAGGGTAGCGTGCGGGGTCCGGCGCAGGACGGTGGCCGGGCAGGCGTTCGAGATCGGGGCGGTCAAGGTCGCGTGGACGGCGTCGGCCTTGCGCGATTCCGGGGCGCAGATCTGCACCTTGGTGGCGGCGAGCAGGGCGGGGACGGTCAGCGAGATCGCGGTCGCGGGGACGCTGTCGAAGTCCGGGAAGTGGCCCTCGCCGACCTGCTGCCGGCGCGACTCGTCGGTCAGCGTGATGATCCGGACCCAGCGTTGATCATCGAAGTCGGCCTGGTGCGGCTCGTTGAAGGCGAGGTGGCCGTTCTCCCCGATTCCCATGCAGACAAGGTCGAGCGGGGCCTCGCGGAGCAGCGCCTCGTAGCGGTCGGCCTCGGCCGCGGCGTCACCCCGGCCCCGGATGTACTCCACCCGGGCCGGATTCAGCAAGGCCTCGATCCGCTCCCTGATCCAGCGCTGGAAGCTGGCCGGGTGGTCGGCGTCGATCCCGACGTACTCGTCCATGTGGAAGACGGTCACCCGGGACCAGTCGATGTCCTGGCCCACCAGGGCGTCGGTGAAGGCGTACTGGGAGTTGCCGGTCGCGATCACGACCCTGGCCGCCCCGCGCTCGGCCAGGGCGGAGTTGATCACCGCTGCCGCGCTTTCGGCGGCCGCGTTTCCCATGGCGGCTTCGTCGGGATGGACCTCGACGGCGAGCCGGTCGATGATGGTCGTGGTCGGCAGGGACACGGAAGCTCCTCTAGTCTTGGCCTTGCAAGCGCATTCAGCATATGCAACATCTTGCAGAAACACCATTCATCACCGTCGAGAGGAACCCGACGAATGTCCGAACGGACCACCGCCGTGCTGCACCTTGACCCGGGCGACTCGATCGCCGTCTCTCTCGGTGACCTCGCGGCCGGTCAGGAGGTCACCGTGCCCGGAGTCGGTACGGTCACCGCGGCAACCGAGGTGACCCGCGGCCACAAGCTCGCGGTCCGGCCGGTCGCCGCCGGCCGTCCGGTGATCAAGTACGGCCAGGCGATCGGCGTCGCCCTGAGCGACATCGCCGCCGGTGATCACGTCCACACTCACAACCTCGCCATGGGTGATCTTCAGCGAGAGTACGAGTTCGCCACCGCCCGGGTCACCCCGGAGCCACCGGCGGGCGACCGGCCGACCTTCCAGGGCTACCGGAGGGCCGACGGCCGGGTCGGCACCCGCAACTACATCGGCGTACTCACCTCGGTGAACTGCTCCGCGACCGCCGCCCGGCTGATCGCCGACCAGTTCCGCGGGACGGTTCTCGATGATCATCCGGCGATCGACGGCGTGATGGCCCTGACCCACAACAGCGGGTGTGGGCTGGTGGACGGCTCCGAGGGCGCCGGCGTCCTGCTGCGCACCCTGCGCGGCTACGCGGCACACCCGAACTTCGCGGGCCTGCTGATCCTCGGACTCGGCTGCGAAATGATGGAGCTGGACCTGATCACCGCCGAGCTGGACCTGTCCAGCGATCTGCTGGTGGAGCGGATGACGATCCAGGAGTCCGGCGGCGTCCGGGCCACAATCGCCGAAGGAACCCGGCGGATCAAGGCGATGCTGCCCCGACTCGACACCTGGCAGCGGACGACGATCGACGCGAGCGAGCTGATCCTCGGCCTGAACTGCGGCGGATCCGACGGCTACTCCGGCATCACCGCGAATCCGGCCCTCGGCGTGGCCTCCGACCTGCTGGTCGGCCTCGGCGGCCGGTCCGTGCTCGCCGAGACGCCGGAAATCTTCGGAGCCGAGCACCTGCTGACTCGGCGGGCCGTCTCCCCGGAGGTCGGCCGGCGGCTGCTGGACCGGATCGACTGGTGGCGCGACTACGTGGCCGCCGTCGGCGGGACCCTCGACAACAACCCCTCCCCCGGCAACAAGCGCGGCGGGCTGACCACGATCCTGGAGAAGTCCCTCGGCGCCGTCGCCAAGGGCGGGCGGGCGGAGCTGACCGGCGTGTACGAGTACGCGGACCGGATCGACCGGCCCGGCTTCGGCTTCATGGACACGCCCGGCTACGACCCGGTCTCGGTCACCGGGCTGGTCGCCGGCGGCGCGAACATCGTCTGCTTCACCACCGGCCGCGGCTCGGTCTTCGGCTGCAAGCCCGTACCGAGCATCAAGATCGGCACCAACTCGGAGCTGGCCCGTTCGATGCCGGACGACATCGACATCAACGCCGGCACCATCGTGGACGGCACCGAGACCGTGGCCGAGGTCGGCCGGACGATCTTCGACACCCTGCTCGCCGTGGCCTCGGGGCACCAGACCGCGAGCGAGGAACTGGACATCGGCCAGGACGAGTTCGTGCCCTGGCAGCTCGGCGCCGTCACCTGATACGCGGTCGACTCGCCCCGGACAATAGCCCCACGGTCGCAGCCCGGGGCGGGACCACTGGCACCTTCGGCCAGGAACCCGGCACTCCCGTCGGCGATCGTTATCAAATCGTTGCCTCGTGGATTCGGCGTGCATAGCGTGCCGACTTATGAGGAATATCGATCGTCGCCAATTCATCGCCGCCACCGCACCGGTGGCCACCGCCGCCGCCCTCGGTGCCCAACCCGCGGCGGCAACACCGGGAGAAAAAGACCGGTCCATCGTCGTGGACGTCCAGAGTCATCTCTTCTTCCGTGACCACGTCGAACTCATGCGCCGCCGTACCGAGGACCCGCGGGTTTTCGACAAGGACGGCGTGACCCTCCTGAAAATGGGTGACTGGGTCCGCAAGATCCCGCCGGAATATACCGATCTCGAACTCAAACTCGCGGCCATGGACGAGAACGGCATCGACATCACGCTGTTGAGCAGCAACGACCCGGGACCCGAGTGGTTCGGGGCCGACGGGCCCGCTGTCGCGCAATTGCTGAACGACAACATCCACGGCGCCGTACGGAAGCACCGGGGCCGCTTCGCCGGTCTCTGCCTGTTGCCGCTGCAGGACTCCGCCGCGGCCGAGCGGGAGCTTGACCGTTGCGTCAAGTCCCTGCAGTTCAAGGGAATTCTGCTGTACAGCAACCTGGCCGGGCATTGGCCGGACGAGCCACAGTTTCGCTGGCTGTTCGCCCGCGCCGAAGAATTGGGACTGCCGATCGTGCTGCACCCGGCGCTGCCGACCACGCTGGCGCAGACCAAGGGGCACGATCTGACCGGTCTGCTCGGCAACATGTTCGAGAACACGATCTCGCTCGCCCGGATCATCGCCGCCGGAATCTTCGACGAATATCCGGACCTGAAATTCGTCTGCCCCCATCTGGGTGGGACATTGCCCTTCATTGCGGGACGGTTCGACCATCAGGTACTGGTCCTCAAGCGCAGCAATCAGAACCTCGAACGCAAACCGAGCGATTATCTGCGCAGCATCTTCCTGGACATCGTGTCGCCGTTGCCGGAGGCCATGCGATTCGCCCTCGAATTCTCCGGCCCGAATCGTCTGCTTTATGCCAGCGACCATCCCTGGGTGCAGCCGGATGTCATTCTTTCCAGTCTCGAGGATGCCGGAGTCCGGCGTTCGGACCGAGCGAAGATCCTGGGCCGCAATGCTGCGAAACTCTTCGACCTGAGCCGCTAATCCCTGCCCCGGGTTCCGGTCCGCGTCCGCCGTGACGGACCGGGGCCCGGGGTAGCGTTTCGCCGGAGTTCGACGAGACGACGGAGGGTGGATGACGGGCCTGGCGGTGGGGCTGATCTGCGTTGCGGTGATCATCGTCGTGCTGGGCGTCCTCGATCTCGTGCAGAAGGTGCCGCTGATCAATCCGGTCGTGATGGCGCTCTACCTGCCGATCGCGATGAACGTGCCGCTGCTGGCGTACCTGATCTTCACCGAGCTCGGCGTCGCCTGGCTGTCGGCGATGATCATCACCGGGCTGGCGCTGCTCTACGTGTGGATCCACCTCAACGTGTTCCCGATCATGGACGGCGTGCCGGTCGGATTCCGGCTGAAGGCCCTGGGCGGCGCGAGCCCGATCCTCTTCTCGCTCGGGTACGCGATCGTCGTCGAGGCCGTCTTGTTGCCGCTCTCCTTCGTGTTCCTCGCCGACCGGGTGCCGACCGAGTTGCTGATCGGCAACCTGGCGTACGCCCTCGGCTGCTGCCTGGTGCTCTACCTGAACGGCAGCCTCCGGGCGATCCTGCTGTCCAAGAGCCTCGGTGTGCTGAGCCGGTGGCTGATCGCGACCGCGGTCTGGGTGCCGGTGATCGGCTGGCTGATCGGGATCGGGGCGGCCCGCGGGGTCCGGCAGGAGTACCGCGCCGCGGTCGACCGGGTGGAGTGGGAGCGGGCGGTGCCGCAGGACGACCGCTGCGCGACCCGCTATCCGATCCTGCTCGTGCACGGGGTCGGCTGGCGGGACCGGGTCAGGTTCAACGCGTGGGGCCGGATCCCGAAGTATCTGAAGCGGCACGGCGCGAACTTGTTCTACGGCGAGCAGGAGGCCTGGGGCACCATCGCCCAGAACGGCGAGCAGGTGGCCCGGCGGATCCGTGAGGTGACCGAGCTGACCGGCGCGCCGAAGATCAACATCATCGCGCACAGCCGCGGCGGGATCGACTCCCGCTACGCGATCACCACGCTCGGCGAGGGCTGCCGGGTGGCCAGCCTGACCACGATGAACACGCCGCACCACGGCGTTCGGTTCGCCGACACCGCGACCAAGCTGAAGCAGCCGGTCTATCGGCGGCTCGCCGGCGCCGTGAACTGGGTGTTCGGGCTCGCCGGCGACGAGGCGCCGGACTTCCTGGACTCGACGATGGCGTTCCGGACCGAGGTGTCCGCCGCGTTCAACCGGGAGACGCCCGACCATCCGGCCGTCTACTACCAGAGCTACACGTCGATCATGACCCGCCCGTCCAGCGACCGGGTGCTGTCGGTTCCGTTCCAGGTGATCAAGGCGCTCGGCGAGGAGAACGACGGCCTGGTCTCGGTCGATTCCGCGAAGTGGGGCGAGTTCCGCGGCGTCCTGTGCAGTACGACGAGGCGGGGCGTCTCGCACGGCGACCTGGTGGACATGCATCGGGAGGACTACGCGGGCTTCAACGTGCTGGACGCCTACATCAAGATCGTCGCCGACCTGAAGCAGCGCGGCTTCTGAGAGATGATCACTCGGCCGGGCCACGCAGCCGGATCAGCACCCGATCCAGCGCCCGCCGCATCGCCTCCGGCTGACCCGCCCGGCGCAGGTCGGCCAGCACCTGCTCGTTGATCCCGCCCGGCGTCATGTGCCGCGTGGTCAGGGTCTCGAACGTGTCGGTGCTGTCCTGCAGCGTCCGGCCGACCGCGCCGTAGAGATACTTCAGATAGCCGGCGGACTGTTCCGCGGCCAGGCCGTGTTCGGTCAGCCAGCCGGCGATCGTCGCGAGTTGATCAAGGTGTGCCGCGAACGTGGCCGTCGCCGTGCTCATCGCGTCCAGGGCCGATTCGGTGTCGGCGATGATCACGTCGCCGACCCGCTCGAACAGGGCGCGAGCGGCGGGCTGGTCCGGGTGCAGGGCGGTCAGGCTCTGTCGCTGCGCCGCCTGCGGCAGCGGGATGGCCCGGACCAGGGCTCGGGCGGTCGGCGCCAGTTCGCCCAGCCGTTCCAGCGGGACGCCGGCGAGGGCGCTGATCACGACCTGCTCCGGCCGGAACGTCAACCCGGACAGCACGTCCCGGGCCAGCGGCGGCCGGACCGCCACGGTGAGCACGTCCGCTCGAGCCACCACCTCGGTGTTGTCGGCGCAGACCGCGACGCTCGGGAACCGGGCCGCCAGTTCGGCGCCGACCGCCCGGCCGCGCGGCGACAGGAACACCTCCGGCGGATCGGCGACGCCGTCACACAGCCCGGTGACGATCGCCGCCGTGAGTTCACCGGTGCCGACGAATCCGTACCGCATCCGACCTCCTGCTCGTCACGCCTGCGGGTCACGGTACCGGGTCGGCGGTGATCATGATCAGCCCAGTTCGAACGACCAGGTGCCGGCGGGGACCAGCCAGGACGGCCGGCCGTCGGCGCCCGGCGTGACCGGCTCCGCGATCTCCGGTACGACAGCCTTCGCGTCCGGCCAGGCCGGCAGCCGCACCGTCGCCACCGAGCCGGCCGGCACGGTCACGTCCAGCCGGAACGTCTCGCCGTCACGACGCCAGGCGACCGCGACGTCGCCGCGGGCGCCGCGGGTCCGCGCCGTCACCGCGTCCAGGCCGTCCACCACGACCGGAGCAAGATCGAGCTCCCGCCAGCCGAGCGAGCCCGCGGCCTGGCCGATGCCGGCCAGATGGCGGTAGAACCAGCTGTCGATGGCGCCGAGCATGAAGTGGTTCTGGGACAGGCCGCGGGTCGGCCCGTCCCAGGCCTCGGTCAGCGCGGTCGCGCCGTGCACGACCTGGTAGCCGTAGCCCGGATGCTCGGTCCGGTTCGCGAAGCGCCACAGCACGTCGTGCCGGCCCGCGTCGCCGAGGATCCGGAACAGCACCGGCAGCGCGATCTCGCCGACCGTGATCCCGGCCTCGTCGACCGAGGCGCTGATCCGGTCCAGCACGGCTTCCCGATCCGGCTCCGGGACGGCGCCGACGTCGAGCGCGAAGAGCTCGGCCGCCTGACCGCCGCCGCCGTACCGGCCGGTGCCGGGGTCGTGGAACGCGCGGCGGAAGGCGTCGACGATCTTCGCGGCGAGAGCGCGGTAGCGTTCGGCGTCGTCGGTCCGGCCGAGCGCGGTCGCGATGTTGATCATGGCGTCGGCGGCCCGCCAGTAGCCCCAGGTGCCGACCAGCGGCACCGGGGTCGTCTTGTCCAGGCCGATCCAGTCGCCGAGTCCGTACGGGAGCAGGCCGTCCTCGGACCGCCCGGTCAGGTAGTCGAGGTAGCGGACCATCGCCGGGTAGTGATCTTGGAGGACCGCCAGGTCGCCGTACCAGCGGTAGAGCTGCCAAGGCACCGAGATGATCACGCCGCCCCAGTTCGGGTCGTCCCGGAACCCGTCGGCGAACACCACGTATTCCGGGGCGATGTCGGGCACCAGGCCGTCCTCGGTCTGCGCCTCCGCGATCGTCGCGAGCAGTTCCCGGTAGTAGGCGGCGACGTCGTAGTTGTAGGCGACCACGTCGAACAGCAGATGGACCTGCTCCAGCCAGCCCAGCTTCTCCCGGTGCGGGCAGTCGGTGAGGACGCTGTACATGTTGCCCTGCACGGCCCGGTCGATGATCGTGTGGATGCTGTTGATCAACGGCACCGACGTCTCGAAGGTGCCGACCGGCTCGTTGTCCGCGCGGACCACCAGGGCGGTGACCGCATCCGGCCCGACGTGGTCCGGCAGGCCTTGCACCTCGACGTAGCGGAAGCCGTCGTAGCGGAACCGCGGCTGCCAGCGCAGCGGCCCGTCGCCGGTGATCACCGTATTGAAGATCGGCGAACCGGTGGTCGGCTTGGACTGGACGACCCGGCCGAAGTCGTCCAATTGATCACCGGGGACCAGCCGCAGGTGGGTTCCGGCGGGCAGGTCGACCGACAGCTCGACCAGACCGGCCTGCACCACGCCGACGTCGAACACGGGCGTGCCATCAGTGGCGACGGTCCTGGTCAGGGCCGGCAGGCGCTCCACCACCCGCAGTGGCGGGCAGGTCCGGGCGACCGGCGCCGGGCCGTCGCCGGAGATGATCACCGCCGGGGTCCAGCCGGACCGGTCGGTGCCGGGCTCGTTCCAGCCGGGCAGTTCGCGCCGGGCGTCATAGTCCTCGCCGCCGAACCAATGCGACCGGAGCGTCGCCCCCGCGGCCGCACGCCAGGAGTCGTCGGTGCCGAACCGGACGCTGCTCCCTTCGGCATAGTGCACCTCGAGCTCGGCGATCGCCCGCGGCGACAGCTTGGAGCCGTAGAACTTCATGTAGCGGTCCTGGTGCGGATAGACGTGCGCGATGCCCGGCCCGAGCTCGATCCCGATCACGTTCGCGCCGGGCCGCACCAGCGCGGTGACGTCATGGCTGGCGGCGGCGACCCGACGCGGGAAGTCGGTGTAGGCCGGTTCCAGGACCGCGTCGGACACCGGAGTGCCGTTGATCGATGCGTAGTAGACCCCCGCGCCGGCGACGTGCAGCCGGGCCCTGACCGGCCGCTCGGCGAGCGAGATTTCGCCTGCCAGCAAGGGAAGTGGGAGCCCCTCGCCGACCCGGGGATCGACGTCGTCGGCGTACCAGGCGGGATGACTGATCCAGCGCCCGGTCCAGTCGCCCGGCCGCAGCAGGCCGAGTTCGAACCGGGCGAGGGCACTCCACGCCGACCAGCTGCCGTCGGCGTCGCGGACCCGGACTCGCCAGTGCGCGCCCGCCCGGGAGTCCAGCGGAGCACCGGCGTAACGGGCGTGTTGATCATCTCCGTCGACCTCGCCGCTGTCCCACAGGTCCGCCCGGCCGTCGGCGAGAGCCTCGGCGCTGCCGGCGACCTGGACCTGCCAACCCGTCTGCGCCGGTACGGACTCGGGCAGCCGCCAGCCGAACGGCGGCCGCGGGTCGCCGATGCCCAGCGGGACGGTCATCCCCAGCGTCCGCAGGTCGAGGGGCCCGTCGACAGGCTCAGGGCGCGGGGAACCTGAATCTTGCGTGGGCTGGTCGGGCATCGGTCCTCCGGTACGAGAAGCGGGCGGTCAACCGGGTCGGCTGATCCTGATCATGGAAGCGGACGGGGTCGGCGGATCGGGTGGCAGATCGACCCGCAGCGCGGCCGGCGTGCGCTGCCAGGGCACCGGGCCATGGCCGAGCAAAGTCACCTGGACCGGCTCCGAATCGGTGGGAGCCTGGTCGGTGCCGAGGCTGGTGATCATGGTGTGCCGGTCCGTCGGCCACTCCAGCAGCGTCACGTAGAGGTCCGAACCGCGGGAGGTGAACCGAAGATCATCGAACCGATAGGCCCGGTCACCCTCGTTGTAGCCCTCGTAGCCGCGGGTGTCGCCGAGACCGGTGCTGCCCTCGCCGAACCGGCGCCACGGCACGGTGTCGTAGATCCCCTCGCCGCACACGGACAGCCAGGCGCCGATCTCGGCCAGCAGGGTCCGGGCATGATCATCGAGAGTGCCGTCGGCGCGCTGCGGGATGTTGAGCAGCAGCGTCCCGTTCTTGCTCACCACGTCCACCAGCGTATGGATCACCTGCCGGGATGTCTTGCGGGGATGGAAGAAGTCCTCGGTGCCCTCGCAGTGGAACCACTCGCCGTCGCTGGTGTCGAACTGCCACGGCTGATCTTGGATCGCGTCCAGCTGGCGCCGCTCGCAGTCGAGCAGGACCGCGGTCCGATCCTCCGGCGGCACCTCCTTGATCGTCACGATGCCACCGCTGGCGCAGCTCGCGTAGTAGTCGGCGAGCAGGTCCAGGCCGAGTCGGCTGGGCGGCTCGGCCTGCACGACGCTGCCCTCGTCGAACGGCAGCCGCATGTCGTCGAGATAGACCAGGTCGGGCCGATAGCGGTCCAGCGCCGCCCGGACCCGGCGGTAGAAGTCCACCGCCTGCCCCGGCGGCGGTGCGACGCCGGGCTCGTGGACCGGCGGGTAGAGCGCGGCCGGATCGGGATCGGCGCCCGGGCTCGGCCGCGCGCCGTCGTTGGGCTCGCCGGTCTCGGGATCGGTGCCGTGCGCGACGTCCAGCCAGCGCCAGGTCCAGTTGTTGTGGAAGCTGAGCCCGAACGGCAGCCCGGCCGCGCGAGCGGATTTCTCCCAGGCGCCGACGATGTCGCGGCGCGGCCCGACCCGAGTGGTGTTCCACGGATGCGGTGAGTCCCAGAGATCGACGTTGTCGCAATGGGCGGCCAGCGCGACGAAGTAGCGGGCGCCGCTGCGGCGGTACAGGTCGATCAACTCGTCCGGGTCGAACCGCTCGGCCCGCCAGCGCCGGGCCAGGTCGGCGGCGCCGAACTCCGACGGCGGGCCGAACTCCGCCTTGTGGTGCGCATACTGCCGCAGTGACCGGCGTCGTTCCCACGGCCCCGAGCCGGCCTGGGGGCCGTACAGGTGCCGGGCGTACCAGTCGCCGGAGCGGCCGACCGACTGTGCTCCCCAGTGCGACCAGATGCCGAACTTCGCGGACCCGAACCAGCCCGGGATCGCGTGCCCACGCAGGGATTCCCAGGTCGGCCGGTAACCGGCGTGCGTCGTCACGCGCCCTCCTCGGCGGTGGTGCCGTGTCTCGTCACCACACTTGCCTTGATCGCATATCTAGGCAAGGATGCATATTGAAGCGATTCAACTCCACGGTAGGCGAGGAGCGCGTACGTTGTCAATCGTCGGTCCCCTCATGATCGAGTCCCCAGCATGATCGAATACGCGGCGGACCCGGGCCCCGGCAGCGGTCGCCGCCGACCGCGGGCCGACTTCACCTCCGACGCTCCGCGGCTCTCCCTGAACGGCCGTTGGGAGTTCCGGCTCGCCGAGACTGCCGCCGGCACGGGTGATCAACTTCTCGCCGCGGACGACCCCGGGTGGGACACGATCAGGGTGCCGGCGCACTGGGTGCTGGAGGGGCACGACCGCCCGCTCTACACGAACACGGCGTTCCCGTTCCCGATCGATCCGCCGCGGCTGCCCGCGCAGAATCCGACCGGCGACTACCGGCGCCGGTTCGACCTGCCGTCCGCGTGGCCGGCCGGGCGGACCGTGCTGCGGTTCCAGGGTGTCGATTCCTGCGCGACGGTGTGGCTCAACGGAAGGCTGCTCGGCCACTCGAAGGGCAGTCGGTTGCCGTTCGAGTTCGACGTCACCGACGCGGTCCGGCCGACCGGCAACCTGCTCGCCGTCCGGGTCAACCGCTGGTCCTCCGGCAGCTATCTCGAAGATCAGGACATGTGGTGGCTGCCCGGCATCTTCCGCGACGTCGAGCTGCTGGCCCGGCCCGACGGCGCCAGCGATGATCACTTCGTCCACGCCGACTACGACGCCGCCGCCGGCACCGGCGAGCTGCGGGTCGACGCCGACGTGCCGGGCCTGGTCGAGCTGCCCGAACTCGGGATCCGGGTCGCCACCGGCGAGACCGTACGGCTGGAGCAGGTGCAGCCGTGGAGCGCCGAACGCCCTCGCCTCTACCGCGGCACCCTGACCGCCGGCGGCGAGCGGATCGACCTCGCCATCGGGTTCCGTCGGGTCGAGATCACCGACGGCGTGTTGATCATCAACGGACGTCC
Source organism: Microlunatus parietis (assembly GCF_013407955.1). Taxonomy (GTDB): domain Bacteria; phylum Actinomycetota; class Actinomycetes; order Propionibacteriales; family Propionibacteriaceae; genus Microlunatus; species Microlunatus parietis. Next base: position 1,881,481 of record NZ_JACCBU010000001.1, read on the forward strand.
GGTCAAGCTGCGGGGCGTCAACCGGCACGAGCACGATCCGGATCGCGGCCGGGCGCTGGACCGCGAGACCATGATCGACGACATCGTGTTGATGAAGCGGCACAACGTCAACGCGGTCCGCACCGCTCACTATCCGCCGCACCCGGAGTTCCTCCGGCTCTGTGACGAGTACGGGCTCTGGGTGGTCGAGGAATGCGACATCGAGACGCACGGCTTCATCTACGCCGGCTGGCAGGGCAACCCGCTCGACGAGCCGGAGTGGCGGGACGCGCTGCTGGACCGGATCGACCGGATGATCGAGCGGGACAAGAACCGGCCGAGCGTGATCATCTGGTCGCTCGGCAACGAGAGCTGGACCGGTCGCAACCTGGCCGCGATCGAGGACCGGATCCGGCGGCGGGACCCGAGCCGGCCGCTGCACTACGAGCGGGAACCGAGCTACCGGCACTCCGACTTCTTCAGCAAGATGTACCTCGACCTCGACGAACTGCGGCTGATCGCCGACCGCGCGGAGCCCACGCCGGACGGGGTCGAGGCGGGTTCCGACGATGATCATCGTCGGCGCGGGCTGCCCTTCCTGCTCTGCGAGTACGCCCACGCGATGGGCAACGGGCCCGGCGGGCTGAGCGACTACCAGGAGCTGCTGGAGTCGTCGGACCGGTTCGCCGGCGCCTTCGTCTGGGAGTGGATCGATCATGGCCTGACCGGCCGCACCGAGTCGGGCGAGGCGTACGTCCGGCACGGCGGCGACACCGACTACCGGCCCAACGGCGGCAGCTACTGCCTGGACGGGCTGCTGTTCGCGGACCGGACGCCGTCGCCGGGACTGGACGAGCTGAAGAAGGCCATCGAGCCGGTCACGATCATGATCGATCCGGAGGCCGGGACGATCACCGTACGCAATCGGCAGCACACCGCCGGGCTGGAGCAGCTGCGGTTCCGCTGGCACACCGAGGTCGACGGCCTGCCGGCCGAGTCAGGCTCGCTGGACGTGCCCGACTGCCGACCCGGGCAACGGGCGTCCGTTCCGCTCCCCCGCGTAGCACCGGCCGAGACCGGCGAGACCTGGCTGACCGTCACCGCGGAGCTCGCCCATGATCAACTCTGGGCGCCGGCCGGCCACGAGATCGCCTGGGCCCAGGCACAGCTCCCTGGTCCTTCGACAGGCTCAGGACACGGTCTGTCGACAACGACCCCTGAGCTTGTCGAGGGGCAGACCACGATCACCCTCGGCCCCGCCACCTTCGACCGCGGCACCGGCAGCCTGATCGACCTCGCCGGCCTCCCGGTCACCGGCCCGACCCTCGATCTGTGGCGGGCGCCGACCGAGAACGATCGCGGGCAGGGTGACCGGAACCGGCTCGCCGCGACCTGGCAGGCGGTCGGTCTGGACCGCGTCCTGCACCGGACCGACGCCGTGCACGTCCTCGACGGCGAACTCGTGATCACCGGGCGGAGCGCGCCGGCCACCCAGCCGTTCGGCGTGATCACCCGGTTCGCCTGGCGCTGGGACGGCTCCGAGCTCAGGCTCACCGTCGATGCCGATCCGGTGGGGCCCTGGCAGGAGACCCCGTACGGGAAGCACGCCGTCACCCCGCCCCGGATCGGGATCCGGCTCGGCCTGCCGGGCGGCTTCCGGGACGCGACCTGGTTCGGCCGCGGGCCCGACGAGTCGTACGCCGACAGCCGCGCGGCGGCCCGGGTCGGCCGATTCACCCGACCGATCGACGCCCTGCAGACCCCCTATCCGGTGCCGCAGGAGAACGGCAATCACGTCGACACCCGCTGGCTCCAGCTGTCCGGCGACGGCCTGCCGGCGCTCCGGGTGACGGGCGCTCCGCTCTTCGACTTCACGGCGCGGCGCTGGACCAGCGAGGCCCTGGCCGCGGCCGATCATCCGCACCAGCTCGAGGACTCCGGGCGGGTCTGGCTCAATCTCGATCATGGTCAGCAGGGGCTCGGCAGCGCCTCCTGCGGTCCGCCGCTGCCGGACCGGTACCGGCTGCCGATCCGCCCCGTCCGGTACTCGGTGATGATCACGCTCGACTGACCGCACGATTCACGGCCCGCGCGCGCTCCCGTACGCTCCCGGTCATGAGCAGCACGTCAGCCAACGACTTCACCGGCCGGGTCGCCCTGGTCACCGGCGGCAGTTCCGGGATCGGCCGCGGCGCCGCCGTCGAGCTGGCCCGGCGCGGCGCAGCGATCGCCGTCCTGTCGTACGACGAGACCCGCAACGACGAGGTCCGCGCGGAGCTGACCGACCTCGGCGCCGAAGTCCTCGTGATCACCGGCGACGTCCGCTCCGAGAGCGATCTGACCGACGCGGTGGACCGGATCGAACGAACCTGGGGGCGACTTGATCATCTGGTGATCAGCGCCGGGAAGAACGGCGTGTTCGCGCCGTTGGACGAGCTGACCCTGGACGAGTGGAACGACACCCTGGCGACCAACCTGACCAGCACGTTCCTGACCACCAAGGCCGCGCTGCCGCTGCTGCGCCAGGACGGCGGCTCGATCGTGATCATCTCGTCGGTGAACGGCACCCGGGTCTTCAACTACCCGGGCGCCGTCGCGTACTCGACCAGCAAGGGCGGCCAGGCGATCTTCGCCAAGATGGTCGCCGTCGAACTGGCCCAGCAGGGCATCCGGATCAACGTCGTCTGCCCGGGCGAGGTGCGGACCAACATCGGCGAGGCGACGCACGCGCGCGACCTGGACCGGATCCGCTGGCCGGTGACGTACCCCAAGGGGCTCAATGTGCTCACCGGCCGGGCCGCCGAACCGGTCGAACTGGCCCAGGTGATCACGTTCCTGCTCTCCGACGACGCCCGGTTGATCACTGGCAGCGAGGTCTGGGTCGACGCCGGCCTCAGCCTGGTGCTGGCCTAGCCCGAGCTGCGGTCGATCGTCAGCTGCGCAACGACTGCGGCGACTGTCCACGGTGCAGGCTGAGCCCGTGTCGGGATTCCTCCACAGACGGGGCATTTCCACGTGGCAATCGCGCTCGGGCGCTCGCCCGTGGAGAAATAACGACATCGAGGGAGCCAGAGCTTAGCCGCGGTCGCGGTAGTGGGAGGGCGGGATCCCGTACCGGGAGCGGAACTGGCGGCTGAACAGGAACGGGTCGCTGTAGCCGAGGGAGCGGGCGATCTGGTGGATGGTCATCGTGGTCTCGGTGAGCAGCATCCGGGCGCGGTCGAGCCGTGACTCGACCAGGTAGTCGCGGAACGTCGTGTGCAGCTGGCGGCTGAACAGCGTGCTCAACTGCCGCGTCGACAGGCCGACCGCCGCGGCCGTGCCGGCCAGCGAGTGCCGCTTCGCCGGGGCGGCGCGGATCAGGTCGATCGCGTCGGCCAGCTGGGGATTCAGTGTCGCGGCCGGGACGCCCTGCGCGGACGCGTCCTGCCGGTAGATCTCGGCGAGCACCTCGACCAACCGGGCCCTGGCTTCGACGGTACGCAGCGGCGACGGGTCGTGGACGGCGCGGACCAGGTGCCGGAAGGCGCCGGTCAGCTGTCCGGGGGCGGCGATCTGAATGAACCGGCGCGGCAGCACGTCCGGTCCGGGCACCGTGACGGAACCGTCGGCCGGGTCGAGGAACGAGAAGTGGCAGGACAGCACCGAAAGCGGGCGGCTCGGGTCGTGGCCGATCGTTCCATGATCACCGGGCCGCAACACCAGCAGGGAGCCCGGCCCCAGCCGCAGGTCGATGGCGTCGTTGAGCCGGCCCTGGCCGACGCCGTCGAAGACCAGCCAGAGATCGAAATCCGGGATCCGCGGCCGCCACGACCAGTCCGGCCCACAATGGTGCACGTCAGCGCTGCCGGACGGGACCGGCGGTGTCCGGACCAGCAGTTCCTCGATGCGCGACCAACTGCCCGGATCGCGGTAGTCGACCGACTCGTCCATGGTCTCGACGGTAGGCCATCAAGACCCGTCGGCGACGCATTTTAGTCCGGCGGCGACACCGTCGGCCATGGCCCCAGATGGCCGAATTCTGGACCGAAAACCCGACGCGCCGGTCGATGATCAAGATCGTTGACAGGCCCGAATTGGCGCGCATATGTTCACCTGAGCGTGTCGCATTCCGGCACCGCCTCCCTCACTGATGATCGGGGTGATCACGTGTCCCGCCGCCGACTCACCGCACGCGTTGCCGAGGATCCGGGTGCCCCTCGCGGCTGACCCTCGACGATCATGGCGAATCCCTCCCGGCCGCTGCCGCTCAACGATGCGACCGCGGCGCGAACCGCACCCGGGGCGGCTGATCCCGCGCCCGGTCGCCGTACCGGGCCGGTGACCCAGCCGTCGCAACCCATCGGTCGCCGACCGCGCCGCACCAAGATCACCGACGCCCTGAACGGGCGCGCGGTGCGCCGGGTCCCGTTGATCAAGCGGATCTGGCGGGAGCGCTGGATGTATCTGCTGATGCTGCCGGGCTTCGTCTTCTTCGTCGTGTTCCAGTACCTGCCGCTGGGCGGCAATGTCGCTGCCTGGCAGGACTATTCGCCGTTCCTCGGACTGAGCCGCAGCCTGTGGGTGGGCTGGGAGAACTTCGAGCGGATCTTCGTCGACCCCGAGTTGATCGACGCGCTGTGGAACACGCTGCTGCTCAGCGCGCTGCAGATCGTGTTCGCGTTCCCGGCGCCGATCGCGCTGGCCCTGCTGCTGACCAGCATCCTGTCCGAACGGGTGAAGCGGTCGATCCAGATGATCGTCTACCTGCCGCACTTCATCGGCTGGGTAATCGTGGTGTCGATCTGGAACGAGATGCTCGGCCCGCTCGGCGTCCTCAACAGCATGATCAACACGGTCGGGTTGCCCAAGCTCGACATCATCGGCAACCCCGACTGGTTTCCTGCCCTGGTGACGCTCCAGGTGATCTGGAAGGAGGTCGGCTGGGGCACGATCATCTTCCTCGCCGCGATCTTGAACATCCCCCAGGAGCGGTACGAGTCGGCCGCCCTGGACCGGGCCGGGCCGTGGCGCCGGATCTGGCACATCACCCTGCCCGGGATGGCGTCGATCATCGTGCTGCTGCTGATCCTGCGGCTGGGCAGCGTGCTGTCGGTCGGCTTCGAACAGATCCTGCTGCAGCAGCCGATCTTCGGGGCCGAGGCGGCCCAGACGTTGGACACGTTCGTCTACTTCCGCGGCATCAACGGCGGCGACTGGGGCCTGGCCACCGCGGCCGGCCTGGTCAAGGGCTTGATCGGCACGATCCTCGTGCTCGGGGCGAACAAGCTGGCCAAGGTGTTCGGCGGCGAGGGGGTGTTCTGATGATGGCTCGCGCCAAGGCCACTCGGCCGGCCTGGCAGGAGAAGCCGAATACGATCACCCAGGCGCTCAAGGTGATCGTCCTCGCGTTCAGTGTGATCGTCATGCTCTACCCGTTCGTGCATGTGATCTCGGTCAGCTTCTCCGATCCCGCGGTCTACACGCCGGGTGACCTGCTGCTCTGGCCGAAGGGCTTCACCACCGCCGCGTACGAGCTCGTGCTGGGCGGCGAGATCGTCCCGCGGGCGCTGCTCGTCAGCATCGGCGTCACGCTGCTCGGCACCTTGATCAGCATGGTGATGACCGTGACGATGGCGTACGCACTGACCCAGACCCGCCGGGTCCCGGGCTCCCGGTTCGTGCTGCTGCTCGTCCTGTTCAGCATGCTGTTCTCGGCCGGGATCATCCCGAACTACCTGGTGGTCCGCGGCCTCGGGCTGCTGGACAACTACCTGGCGTTGATCTTGCCCGGCGCGATCAGCGCCTTCAACCTCGTCGTGGTCCGGAACTTCTTCATGAGCATCCCGGAGGAGCTCCTCGACGCGGCCCGGATCGACGGCGCGGGCGAGCTGCGGATCCTCGGCAGTGTGGTGCTCCCGCTCTCCAAGGCGGTGCTCGCGGTGATCGCGTTGTTCTACGGCGTCGGCTACTGGAACGCCTTCTTCGGCGCGATGCTCTATCTCAACAATCCCTCGATGTGGCCGGTGCAGCTGGTGTTGCGGCAGTACGTGCTGCAAGCCGAGCCGCTGCCCGGGTCGGTGATCGAGAACACCCAGGTGCAACTCACTCCGGAGACCATCCAGATGACCGTGCTGGTGCTGGCCACGGTCCCGATCCTGATCGTCTACCCGTTCCTGCAGCGATTCTTCACCAAGGGCGTGCTGACCGGTGCGATCAAGGGCTAGCACCCGAGAGAAAGGAAGATCATCATGCGCGACGAGGCCATGATCAACTCGTTCAGCCGGCGGTCCGCGCTCGGCCTCGGCCTCGGCGTGGTGGGCGCCGCGGCGGTCGGCTGCTCCAACGAGGGCCGCGGGGTGCAGAACGCCCCCGGCGGTGAGGACCTGCAGCTGCCGATCAGCCTGGAGCGGCCGGAGCTGGAGGGCACCACACTGAGCAAGGTGCCCGACGTCCCGCCCGCGTACAGCAAACTGCCGATGCCCGGATTCCAATCCGTACAGGAAAAACCGGGCCGCGGTGGCGAGGTCTCCACGTTCACGATCACCTGGGGCGTGCCGGCCGAGCTGGACGGCAACGTCTGGTACGAGACGCTCAACGAGGCGCTCGGGGTGACCCTGAAACCGATCGTCGCTCCGGCCCAGTCGTTCGGCGACAAGCTGGTCACCACGATCGCCAGCGGCGACATCCCCGACATCACGACGAACGAGCCGAGCTACCGCGGCCGGGCCGCCCGGAAGTACCTGCCGCAGGGCGTCTTCCATGATCTTCGCACGTTCCTCGGCGGCGACAAGGTGAAGAAGTATCCGAACCTGGCCCTGGTGCCGGCCTACGCCTGGCAGAACTCGCGGATCAACGGCGCGATCTACGGGGTCCCCTGCTACCGGAACCGGACCATCGGCGGCACGATCTCGTACCGTGCGGACTGGGCGGCGAAGGGCGGCTTCGACGGCAAGCCGGCCAACGCGGACGAGTTGTTCGAGTGGCTGAAGGCGATGAAGGCCGGCGGCGGGAAGGACACCTATCCGCTGGCGACGATCGACCAGACGTTCAACTTCTGCGGCGGCCAGGTGCAGGGCGTGCCGAGCGGCTGGCGGGAAGAGGGTGGCAAGCTCACCAAGGATCTCGAGACCGACGAGTACGAAGCCGCGCTGATCTTCGCCAACAAGCTGTGGAACGAGGGTCTGGTCCATCCCGACGTGCTGACGCTCACCCCGAACGCGGCCGAGTACCAGGGCTATTTCACCAGCGGCCGGGTCGGCGTCTGCAACGGCAGCATCGACGCCTACTTCGGCGTCGTCGGCCAGTTCGCGAAGGTACGGGAGCGGGAGCCGGAGGCGCAGTGCGACGTGTTGGTGCCGCCGGGCCGAGACGGCGGGCGCGGCGTGATCACCCCGGACCTCGGCTTCTACTGCATGCTCAGCATTCCCTCCTCCGTCACCGACGAGGCCCGGATCGACGAGCTGCTTCGGGTGATCGACTATCTCGCGGCGCCGGCCGGCAGCCTGGAGTACAACCTGGTCCACTACGGCGTCGAGGGCCACAACTACACCGTCAAGGACGGGCTGCCGGTCGGTACGACGGACGAGAAGATCGCGGCGGAGAGCTTCCTGATGCAGCTCAGCGCCTTCAACTACGGCTTCTTCTTCCCCGGCGCACCGGCCGAGGAAGCCGCGACGTGCCAGCGGTACGCGGAGCAGATGACCGAGTGCTTCGTCCCGGACCCGACCGCCGGCCTCGACTCGGAATCCTCCTATTCCAAGGGAGACGCGCTGTCCGCCCTGGTGCAGGACTTCGTCAACGGCATCGTCACCGGCCGCAAGCCGATCAGCGATCTCGCCGAGCTGCGGGAGCGCTGGAAGAAGAACGGCGGCGACGACGTCCGCCACGAGTACGAGCAAGCCCTCGCCGAACAATGACCACCCCGAAACCCAGGATGTGATCTTGCCGATGTCCCGGCTGCGTACCGACGACGAGTTGAAACGGCTCCGCGAACGTTGGACCGACCCCGCCTTCGCCACCGCCCGCGATTCCCTGCTGGAGCAGGCCGAAACGGCGCTGGCGGCCGACCTGCGCCCGGTCGGCGAGGCCGGCGGCTGGGGCCACGCGTTCCACTGTCCCGATCATGTGGTGCCGCTGGAGTTCGACCCGTCCGGGCCGCCGCAGCACCGCTGCCCGGTGGACGGGAAACTCTGGCAGGGCGAGGATTTCGACGGCGGCTGGCGGTGTGCGCTGAACGGCCGGATCATGGGCGGCATCCAGGCCTGTGCGACGGTGGTCGCCGCGGTCGGGCCGGAGGCCGGTGATCGCCGGCTGGCGTACCCGCGGGAGATTCTGCTCGACTACGCGGAACGCTATCCGAACCTGCCGCCCTCGGGCCGCTGGGCCGGGAAGGGCAAGATCACCGGGCAGGGCCTGGAGGAGGCCGTCTGGGCCATCGGCGCCTGCCGGGTCTACGACGCGATCCGTGATCAACTCTCCGACGCCGACCGGACCATGATCGAGACCGGGCTGCTGCGCGGGCTGGCGGCACACCTCACCGATCAGCTGTTCGGAAAGATCCACAACATCGAATGCTGGCAGCTGTCCGCGCTGGCGCACCTCGGCGTGATCTTGGACGACGACGACCTGATCGCGCTGGCGGTGGACGGCGAGACCGGGCTGACCGCCCAGTTCGCCGAAGGCATCCTCGACGACGGCTGGTGGGCCGAGGGCTCGCCGACGTACCACTACTACATGCTGTCCGGGGCCCTGGCCGCGGCCGCCGCGCTGCGGGAGCGGCGGCCCGCGTTTCTCGAGACCCGCGGGCTGCGCGACATGCTGCTCACCCCGCTGTCCATGATCAGATCCGACTTCAGCCTGCCCGCGACGAACGACGGCTGGAACTCGATCGCCTTCCCGTACGGGCTCGCGCAGTATGCCGGCCACTACGAACAGGGGTACGGGCTGTGGCCGGACCCGCGGTTCGCCGAGGTGCTGGCCGCCTGCTACGCACAGGGCACGCCGCGGACCGGGGAGGCGGCGTTGGCCCTCGGGCCGGACCTGACCGACGTGGCCGCGCCGGCGGCGTGGCCGCTGAAGACCGTGCACCCGACCAGCGGGTACGCCATCCTGGCCGATGATCATCGCTACCTGCTGCTCAAGTACGGCCCGCACGGCGGCGGGCACGGACACCCGGACAAGCTGCAACTCGATCTCTGGGCGGACGGCGTCCGGCTGGCCCCGGACGCCGGCTCGCCGGCCTACACCTCGCCGTTGCAGGGACCGTGGATCCGGCAGACGCTGTCGCACAACACGGTGCTGCTGGACCAGACCTCCCAGCCGGAGGCCGAGGGGACCTTGATCAACTTCCGGGACCCGGCCGAGCATCCGTACGGGCTGGCGGAGGCGTCGGTGACCTGGCCGGAGGACCCGGACGCCGTCGCCGGGCGGCAGGGATCCTGGCTGCGCGAGCCGCGGCGCACCCACGTCCCTGCCTATGCCGGGGCCGAGTTGCGCCGGTCGGTGCTCTGGACCGCCGACTACTTCGTCGACCTGGTCCGAGTCGAGGCGCCGCAGGAGGTGCCGATCGATCTCGCCTGGCATCACCGGGGCGTCCTGCTCGGGCGGGATGATCTTGAGCCGGTCGACTGGCGGCCGCCGGACGAGACGTACGCGATCTTGAGCGAGGTGCACCGGCTCGCCCCTCAAGATCAAGAGTGGCAGCTGAGTTGGGAGGTCGAAGGCGTCACCACCCGACTCTGGGCCCACGACCCCGAGGGAACCGAAGTGATCACCGCGACCACCCCCGGCAACCCGCCGGCCGAACCGCAGAGCACCGTCCTCCGCCGAGCCCACGGGCGAGCGGCCCGCTTCGGCGCCGTGATCGAGACCTCCCGCGGCCCCGGCCGGATCGATGCCGTCGAGTGGGAGGACCGGGGCGAGACCCTGATCGTTTCGGTGCGGCTGCCCGACCGAACCGACTCCTGGACCCTCCCGGCCAGCGGTGTCGCGACCTAACCGCCGACCGGTCACCAACGCAGCGGTTTTCGCGGCGGTCGCTGCGGTTGTGCCCGGTCACCAACGCGACGGGCAGGGCGCGCCAGGACTCCACGCCCTTGTCATCGCTGAGTGTGACGGAACAACCGCGTGAGATCGATTTCGACGGTACGAAGCATCACACTCGGCGCATGTACGTCGTGCCGAGTCCGCCAACCTGGCCGGTCAGGTCGGCTAACCGCGCGGGTCCTGGTAGACCTTGCGCGGGAAGACCGCATGCGCGCCGGCGACCCGGTCCAGGAACAGCAGGCCGGCGCAGTGATCGATCTCGTGCTGCAGGGCGCGGGCCTCGAAGGCGTCGGTGACGATCTCGATCCGCTCGCCGGTCACCGGCAACAGGCCGGCTACGGTGACCCGGTTGGCCCGCTTCACGTCGCCGGTGAAGTCGGGCACCGACATGCAGCCCTCGCGGGACTTCTCGTTGCGGCTGGCGGCGATCACGTCGGCGTTGATCAACACGATCAGGCCGTGGCAGGTCTTGGTCTTCGGGTGCTCGGTGACGTCGACGCAGAACGCCCGCGCCGCGACGCCGATCTGCGGCGCGGCCAGGCCGACGCAGCCCGGGGACACCCGCATCGTGGCCACCAGGTCGGCGCAGAGCTGGGCCGCCTCCGGGCTGGTCGGGTCGAGCTCGGGGGCGGCGGTGGACAGCACCGGTGCCGGCGCGCGCACCACGTCACGGACCTGCCCGGTGGGCAGTGCCGGAAGCTGGAAGGTCACAGTTCGTCGCGCTCCACCGGGCGCAGATTGGCCCCGACCCCGAGCTCGGCCGCCACCTCGGCCACCCGCTGCCGTACGTCCTCGACCACGCCCGGCGGCAGGTCGACCTCGGCGAGCAGCAGATAGAGATCGCCGGACAGCCGGGTGGACAGGTCGGTGATGTTGCCGCCGGCCTCGGCCAGCACGCCGGTCAGCCGGGCGACGATGCCGAGCTGGTCGGCGCCATGCACGGTGATCAGGTACGACTCCCCGACCGGCGCCTGGTCGGCCTCCGGATCGATCTCGCGCACGCTGACCGAGAGCGAGTCGTCGATGATCGCGGCGAGCTTGGCCTCCACCTCGGCCGCCGTGGTGCTGCCGGTGCAGATCAGGGTCATCGCGAAATGACCGCGGAGCAGCGTCATCGAGGAGTCCTCGAGGTTCATCTGCAGGCCGGCCAGTTGGTCCGCCGTCCGGGCGATGATGCCGGGCCGGTCATGCCCCAGCACGGTGATGGCGAGATGAGTCACCCGGGCATTGTGCCAAACCCCGCCGTTCGGGCGGGCTCAGGCTCAGGCTCAGGAGAGCAACGAGAGGGCGATCCCGTCCAGGATGTCCGCCTCGCTGACGACCATCCGGTCCGTGCTCACCCGGCGGGCCACCCGGCTCGCGACCAGGGTGCCGCCGCAGATGACGTCGGCGCGGCCGGGATGCATCGACGGAATGGCCCGGATCTCCTCGACCGTCTTCGCCGACAGGTCGGCCAGCAGCCCGGCCAGCGCGTCGACGGTGATGATCGAGCCGTGCACCTTGCTCCGGTCGTAGGCGGTCAGCCCGAGATTGACCGCGGCCAGCGTGGTCGCCGTACCGGCGACGCCGACCCAGACCCGGGCCGCACCAAGATCGATGCCGCTCGCGTCGATCAGTCCGTCCACGTACGCGGCCGCCCGGCCAAGATCATCCGGAGCGGGCGGTCCGGCCCCGAGGAACCGCTCGGTGAGCCGGACCGAGCCGACGTCAAGCGAGCGCGCGGCCAGGATCGTGCCGTCCAGTTCACCCAAGATCAACTCCGTCGAACCGCCGCCGATGTCCATCACCAGCACGGGTCCCGGGCCGCCGCCCGCCATTCCACTCAGTGCACCGGTGAAGGACAACTCCGCCTCCCGGTCGCCACTGATGATCTCCGGCCGGACGCCGAGCCGCTCCTCGATGCCGGTGAAGAACGCCTCCCGGTTGCCGGCATCCCGGGCCGCGGAGGTGGCGACGAAGTCGATCTTGTCCGCGGGTACGCCGGCGTCCTTGATCAACAAGGCATAGCCTTCGGTGGCGGCGAAGGTCCGGGCGAGCGCGTCGGGATGGAACTCGCCGGTCGCGTCGACGCCCTGGCCGAGCCGGACGATGTCGGTCCGGCGCTCCAGCTCGACCAGCCGGCCGTCCGGGCCGCGCTCGGCGATCAGCAGCCTGATCGAGTTCGTACCGCAATCGACCGCGGCGACCCTGGTCATGCTCGCATCCTCCCCTGTCCGATCGGTGAGACGTCAACTCTGCAGCGACACGCCGCCCAAACGCCTGCTTTAGTGCCCGGTCGGCGGACAGATGAGGGGGAGGCGGGCCAGGGCCGCGTCGCCGATCGGGTTCACGCCGGGGCCGGCGGCCAGGCTGTGGGCGACCAGGGCGTGCAGGCACTTCACCCGGTCCGGCATCCCGCCGGCGCTGACCCCGGCCAACTCCGGGACGTCGCCGAGCGCCGCCCGGTCGGCCAGGTACGCCTCGTGCGCCCGCCGGTAGGCCGCGGCAACCTCGGGGGCGTCGGCCAGCAGCTGCCCGAGTTCGACCATCACCCCGATCGACTCCAACCGGGAACAGGCCGCGACCGCGTTCGGGCAGGTCAGGTAGTACGTGGTCGGGAACGGAGTGCCGTCCGGCAGCCGCGGCTCGGTCGCGACCACGCCCGGGTGCCCCGCCGGGCAGCGATAGGCGATGCCCGCCACGCCCCGCGGCGGGCGGCCCAGCTGTTCTTCGATCACCGCGGCGTCGGCCGCCGACATCGGCTCCAGCTTCGGGGGTTCCGGTGTCCGGGCGCCGCTCATCGGCCGTTCTTCGGGGCGGAGCTGGCGGTGATCGTCGGCTCCTCCGTCGGCTCCGGTGCCGGCGCGGCCGGCGGCTGGTCGGCCCGGGCCAGCGAGCCGAGCAGGCGTTCCCACCACGGCGTCTGGTCCTCCTGCTGTTGCGGTGCGTCGGTCGGGTCATCGGTCGGGGCGCCCTCGACGACCCGGTAGCCGACCTCGCCGGGCAGCACCCAGCCGAGCCGTTCCCGGGCCTGCGCCTCGACGTACGCGTCGTCCTGCCAGCGGTCCAGATCCCGTTGCAGGGCGCCGATCGCGGCCTCCCGCTCGGTGATCTTGGCCTTCGTCGCGGCGATCTCCTGCCGCTGCTCGAGGTAGATCCGCAGGCTGCTCGCGTACGAGATCGTCAGAATCAGCAACACCACCGCGAGCGCGATGGCCCGGGTGGTGATGCTGGTGCGGCGCCGGAACACGGGGCGCGACGCCGGAGTGGAGTCGGAGGTGTCATCGATCGGCCCGTTCGCGGCCGGGCCGGACCGGTCCCCGGCGGTGCGCCGGGAACCCTTCGGTCGGGCCGTCTTGCGTCCGGGAGCCGCGGCAGGACGGGGAAGGTTGCGCCGGGCTGACATCGATCCATTGTCTCCTTAGCGGACGGTGAAACGCGGGAACGCGGCCGCACCGGCGTAGCGCGCCGCGTCGTCCAGGTCCTCCTCGATCCGCAACAACTGGTTGTACTTGGCGACCCGCTCGGACCGGGCCGGGGCGCCGCTCTTGATCTGGCCGCAGTTCGTCGCGACGGCCAGGTCGGCGATCGTGACGTCCTCGGTCTCGCCGGACCGGTGGCTCATCATGCAGCTGAAGCCGCTCCGGTGGGCCAGCTCGACGGCGTCCAGGGTCTCGGTCAGCGAACCGATCTGGTTCACCTTGACCAGCAGCGCGTTGGCCGCCTTCTCGTCGATGCCGCGCTGCAGCCGCTCGACGTTGGTGACGAACAGGTCGTCGCCGACGATCTGCAGCTTGTCGCCGAGTTGGCTGACCAGGGTGGCCCAGCCGGCCCAGTCGTCCTCGGCCAGCGGATCCTCGATCGACACGATCGGGAAGTCCGCCGCCCACTTGGTGTAGATCGCGGTCATCTCCTCGGCGCTGTGCTTCGTGCCCTCGAAGGTGTACGCGCCGTCGGCGAAGAACTCCGTCGCGGCGACGTCCAGCGCCAGCGCGATGTCGGTGCCGAGCGTGAGCCCGGTCTTCTCCACCGCGGTCGCGATCAGTTCCAGCGCCGCCACGTTCTGCGGCAGGTTGGGGGCGAAGCCGCCCTCGTCGCCGAGCCCGGTGGCCAGGCCCTTCTGCTTCAGCACGGACTTGAGCGCGTGGTAGACCGACACGCCCTGCTCCACCGCGTCGGCGAACGTGCCGGCGCCGATCGGTGCAATCATGAACTCCTGCACGTCGACATCGGAGTCGGCGTGCGCTCCTCCGTTGAGGATGTTCATCATCGGCACCGGCAGCGTCCGGGCGTTGGTGCCACCGATGTAGCGGTAGAGCGGCAGGTCCGCGGAATCGGCGGCGGCGTGGGCGACCGCGAGCGAAACCCCGAGGATCGCGTTGGCGCCGAGCTTGGCCTTGTTGTCGCTGTCGTCCAGGTCGAGCATCGCCTGGTCGATCAGCCGCTGCTCGCTGGCGTCGTACCCGAGGAGTTCCGGGCCGATCTGGTCGATCACGCCGAGGACGGCCTTGCTGACGCCCTTGCCGCCGTAGCGGTCACCGCCGTCGCGCAACTCCACCGCTTCGAACGCACCGGTCGACGCACCGGACGGGACCGCAGCCCGGCCCTCCGCACCGTCGTCGAGAATGACCTCGACCTCAACCGTGGGGTTGCCGCGGGAATCGAGGATCTCCCGGGCGCCGACAAACTCGATACTGGCCACGAACTTAGCTGCCTTTCCTGGAATGGGGCATTGCGTCCCCAGCGTAACGACCCAACACGGGGGTTCTCGGACGCGGCAGGCGAATGGCGCGTGTGCGTCCCACGAAATGCAGACCAACGGGGGTGCTGGTTGCCGGGATCAGCGCGCCAGCGCCGCGACCGTGGCGTTACCGCCGCAGATCACCAGACCCAGTCGTGCGTCCGGGCCGACCCGGTCGAGCACGGTCCGGGCCGCCGGGATCAGGCAGCCGGCCGCCGGTTCGGCCCACACCCCGGCCTGCTCGGCCAGCGTGATCGCGCCGGCCACGGCCTCGTCGTCGGAGACCACGATGACGTCCTCGACCAGTTCCCGTACGTGCTCGTACGTCAACGAGGACACGTGCGGAGCGCTGAGGGTGGTGACGATCGAGGTCGGCCGGAAGTCGACCGGGCCGCCGGCCGCCAGGGCACGGCTCATCGCGTCCGCCCCTTCCGTCTCGACGCCCCAGATCCGTACCCGCGGATCGAGTTCGCGGAAGGCCACCGCGACGCCCGCGATCAGCCCGCCGCCGCCGATGCTGACCAGCACGTCGGTGAGGTCCGGCGCGGCGGCCGCGAACTCCAGGCCGACGGTCCCCTGCCCGGCGACAACGACCGGGTCGTCGAACGGATGGACGAGGGTACGGCCCTCGGCGACCAGGTCGTCCAGCAGCGCGAACGCGTCCGCCATGTCCGGCGTCAGCCGCACCTCGGCGCCCGCGGCACGGCAGGCGTCGATCGACCGCTGCGGCGCGGCCTCGGACATCACGACGGTCGCGGCGATGCCGAGCGAGCCGGCCGCGTCGGCCAGCGCCGTGCCGTGGTTGCCGCCGCTGACCGCGACCACCCCGGCGGCCCGCTCGGCCTCGTCCAGGGTGAGCAGCTTGGCCAGCGCCCCGCGGAACTTGAACGACCCGGATCGCTGCAGTTGTTCGAGTTTCAGCGTGACCGGCACCCCGAGCAGGGCGGTCAGGCCGGGGCTGGCGACGGTAGGTGTGGCGACGATCTCGCCGGCGATCCGAGCCGCTGCCGTACGCAGGGCTTCGGGGGTCACCAGCCGGACCGATGGCACCGGCGCGACCTCACAGTCCTGACTGGTCAACGGCGGCGGCGTCCGCTCAACGCGTGCACCACGTTGACGGCCACAATGCCGCCCCAGGAGATCAGGATGCCGACGATCGGCGGATCCACCAGGGTGCTGATCGCGGTGATCGGGATGCCGGCGCCGAGCGAGACGATGCCGAGCGCGAACCGCTGGGTCCGGGTCGAGCGCTCCGCCGCCTCCTCGGCCCGGGCGGTGCGGTGCTGCTCCTGCAGTTCGACGCCGCGGTGGTACGCCAGCTGCTCCATCCGCTCGGCGAGGCCGGCGGCGATCTGCTCGTCGAACTCCGGTCCCAGCTCGTGGCGGGCGGCCATCGCCGCGGCCGCGTCGCGCTGCACCTCCTGGCTGGGCCGCGGCATCGGCGGCGGGACTGGCATCCCCGGGTGCGGCATGGGTGGCATCGCCCCGGAGAGGTGCTGCGTGGGCCGCTGCTCCGGATGCGGGTACGTCTCCGGATTGGGAAGGGTCACCCACAAGACAGTACCGACACTGATCAACGCAGGTGGCCGAACCGGCGACGATCCCGGCATCCGGCGCCGGTGACTACGCGACGTTGTCGCGTTCGAGGTCGGACAGCCAGCGTTCGGCCTCGGCCGGGCGGCGGAAGACGATCACCCGCGGCCCCTCCGGATCGGCCGCCCAGCCGCGGATCCGGGCACTCTTCGGGCCGCACGACTTGAAGTGCCACCAGATGATCGAGTCGCGGCGGAGCATGGTGCGCCAGGTCTCGATGTTGCCGTTGCAGGTCGGCACCTTCTTGATCACGTTGACCAGGCAGCGCCGGATCAGCCGGCCCAGCGAGAGCAGCCGCGGGTAGTCCAGCGCGATGATCACCTCGACCCGCTCCAGCACCACGTCCAGCCCGGCCCCGTACCCGTGGTCGAGGATCCAGGCGTCGCCCGCGCAGATCGCGGCGATCCGGCGGCGCTGCTCGTCCTTCGGCACCGGCACCCAGGGCCGGTCCCAGGTCAGGTCGTCCACCGCGTGCCAGGGCAGCCCGATCCGCTCGCCGAGGCGCCGGGCCAGCGTCGTCTTGCCCGAGCCGGTCACCCCGTAGACCAGGATCCGGCGCACCGGTGTGCCGTCCTCGTTGATCACCGTCCGGATCCTAGTGGCGGCGGCCCGCTAATGCTCGGAGTTGAGGATCCGTCGCGCCTCGGCCTCCGGCACCGGAGCGAAGTCGCGGTAGGCCTGGCCGACCGCGCGGAAGATCGCCGGGATCGACGGGCAGACCAGCCGGTCGGCGCGGTCCGTGATCAGCCGGGCCGCCTGCTCGGAGGCGACCGGGACGGCCGCGATCACGGACCCGGCGCCGACTCGGCGGACCGCCTCGATCGCGACCAGCATCGTCGTGCCGGTGGCGAGGCCGTCGTCGACGATGATCACCGGCCGGCCCGACAGGTCGAGCGCGGGCCGGTCGCCGCGCAGGGCGCGGTGCCGCTCGTCGAGGTTGCGCCGCTCTTCCGCCAGCACCCGCTGGTAGGCGGGCTCGGTCACACCGGCCATGGCGATCACGCGGTCGTTGCGCAGGTGTTCGACCCGGTCCCCGATCCGGGCCAGGGCACCCATCGCCAGCTCCGGCTGGTCCGGCACGCCGAGCTTGCGTACCGCGACGATGTCCAGGCCGACGCCGAAGCGCTCGGCGATCGGCGCGGCAACCGGGACGCCACCCCGGGGCAGTGCGAGCACTGTCGGCGCGTCGGCCTGATCCTCGGGGTGGTCCAGCAGGGCGGCCAGCTGTCGGCCGGCGTCGGCGCGGTCGGCGTAC
Organism: Microlunatus parietis; assembly: GCF_013407955.1. Classification (GTDB taxonomy): domain Bacteria; phylum Actinomycetota; class Actinomycetes; order Propionibacteriales; family Propionibacteriaceae; genus Microlunatus; species Microlunatus parietis. Next base: position 1,899,054 of record NZ_JACCBU010000001.1, read on the forward strand.
CGACTGTTGATCATGACCGATCGCCCTCCGCCGTGCGCACGGCTGCTTCAAGATCACGTACCGCATCGCGAACGGCCTGGTCCGGATCGATGCCCGCCGCCTGCGCCCGGGCCACCAGCGCGACGATCTGCACACCGACCTCGGCCGGCTCGATCGGCTGGTCCGGCAACTCGACGTCGACCTTCCGGGACCGGGTCCGGCTGATGATCTTGTTCGCCCGGGCCAGCGCGGACAGCTGCTCCGGAATCCCTTCCAGGACTGAGGTCCGGCCCTTCTCAGCCGCCTTGCGCTGCTCCCAGGTGTGATTCAGGTCCGCCGGTGCGGTCTCCGCCGCGAAGACGTGCGGGTGCCGCCGGACCAGCTTGTCGGCCACCCCGGCCGCCACGTCGTCGAGATCGAAACCGTCGGCCGCTTCGGAGGCGATCTGGGCGTGGAAGTAGACCTGCAGCAGCAGATCGCCGAGTTCCTCGGCCAGATGATCTTGGTCGCCGGTCTCGATCGCCTCGACCAGTTCCCCGGTCTCCTCGATCAGGTACTGGACCAGCGAGCGGTGGGTCTGCTCGGCGTCCCACGGGCAACGGCGGCGCAGGGTCGCCATCACCTCGGCCAGCCGGCTGAGTTCGGGGAAGACCTCGCCGCCGGCGGCCGCGACGGTCATGACCGCGGAGCCGGCAGGGACAACGACTCGGAGCCCGCGCCGACCATCGACCCGCCCTGCGCGTAGGCGTCCGGCTGCCAGGTGCCGTACCGCGGATTGAGTCGCACCTCGGCGTCGCCGAGCGCCCTCAGGAACGTCTCGTCGCCGACCCGCATCCGGACCAACTCCGCGTCGGCGAGCGCGTACGCCAGCTCGCGGGTCCGGCCGTTCCCGAGCAGCGAGCCCAGGTTGGACGGGGAGATCAGAGCGTCGCGTTCGGAGTCGGAGATCTTGATCCCGCGCTGGGTGGCCGTCTGCTCGGCGATCTCGCCCAGCACCAGGCCATTGAGCACCCCGCCCGAGCTCGCCCGCTGACCCTGGGTACGCAACACCTCGTCGGCCGCGACGGTGATCTCGTGCAGGTCCCGGTCACTGATCTGGTTCGGGCCGACGTAGGCCGCGACGTCCGGAGCGCTGCCGGCGCAGCCCGTCGTGACGACAACAGCGGCGGCCGCGATCAGGCCGGCGATACGGTGCAGGATCTTCACCGGCGTCATGTTACAAGCGACGTCGGCTGCACGATCAATCGAAGCCCGGCCGGTGCGTGACCGCCGATACCCTCGACCTTGGAATCACGCGAGGAGGCGACGATGCCGCGGATGGTGGTCGAGGTGGACAACGCATTGCTCGGTGAGGCGGCCGAGGTCCTCGGGACGACGACGCCGACCACCACGGCGAACGCGGCCCTGGCCGAGGTGATCAAGCGCCAGCAACGACAGGCTTTCTTCGACTGGCTTGAGTCGGGCGGACTGCCGGACCTAACCGGACCCATCGAACACGCGCAGGAGGACACCGGCACCGTACCCCCGGAATCAATCCGTGGGTAGGGCTCGTCGAAGCTGGCCGAGAAGGGCTGGATAGGGATCGGTGAGAGGCTTCCGACCTGTTCGCAATTCCTCACGGATCGCCCGGAGCGGTTCGCCGGCAACGTAGTGCCGACCCCGTCGCTCTCCGCGGGCCTCCAACAGGCCGGCGTCGGCACCGTTGACCAGATCCCGGGTCGCGGTGCGTTCATCGAGGCCGGTCAGCTTGACGTAGGAGGGCCGCGTCACGCGGAGGCCGAGCAGGGCGTCGAAGAGGGCCGCGCCGACACGTTCGTTGAGCTTGTGCTGAGCCACCAGTTCGTCGACGCGCCGCAATTGGGTCTCGGCTTCGTCGAACCGTCGGCGCACGGTCTGTGCTTGCAGGTGATGCGCGCGCAGGTTGAACCTCACCCAGAGCGACGTGTCGTTCGCCGGGTTCCACCGGCCGCGGCCGGTGGCCGCCAGGACGTCGTAGTAATCCTGGGTGTTGTTCCCCAGCCACTCCTCGATGCTGGAGAAGGTCGGTTCGACAACCTGGTCCTGGGCCAGCTCCATCGTCTGCAGCGCGCGGGCCATCCGACCGTTGCCGTCGCGGAACGGATGAATCATCACCAGGTTGAGGTGCGCCATCGCCGCCCGCACCAGCGGGTCGCCATCCCTCGGTGCTGCCAGCGAGACCGATAGGGCTCGCATCAGATCAGGCACGTCGGCTTCATCCGGGCCCGTGTAGACGTTGATCCCACGGCGGTCGTCACGGACGAAGATCTCCTTGGTGCGGTACCGACCCGGGCCCTTGGCCAGGTCATGATCCAGCAACATGAAGTGCATCGACCGCAGGACGGTTTCATCGATCACGAAACCGGGCTCGGTCGAGACGTTGATGACGTACGTGAGCACGCGGCGATAGCCCAGGATCTCCGCCCAGGTCGCCTCATCAGCGGCCAGCGGCGGCTCGTCGTCAACGGCGGCGACCGCATCCTCCTCGCTGACCGTGTATCCCTCGATGGTGTTCGAGCCCTGGATCGCCCTGGCGGCCGAGGTCCGTCGTAGGACGCCGTTCCATCGCTTGGGTACGCGGAGGAAGTGCGCAAGTGAGATGCGGAGATCGTGGACTTCGCGGATGACGTCGTGGTCAGCGCGGTCGAGGGCTGGGGTCTCGAAGAGTTTCACCATGGCACTTTGTCCTTTAATAAGTGCCAAGCCTACCTTCTTTCGGTGTCTCTATGTCACTTAATAAGAGACATAGTGACACCAGTCAGGCGAGGAAGATGTTGTTGATCACCTCGGTGGCCCAGGCGAGCAGTTCCTTGTCGACGATCGGCGGCCCGCCGATCGTGCGGGAGCGGGGCCGGGTGACCAGGATGAAGCCGGCGGCCTCCTTCACCACGCTGCCCGGATAGAGCCGCTTCAGCCGGAGCACCTTCGACTCGGTCAGGGAGGCCGGGCCGAACCGGATGTAGTTGCCCTGGCCGACCACCTCGGTCAGTCCGGCGTGCCGGGCCAGGATCCGGAACTCGGCGATCGCCATCAGGTTGTCCACCTCGGCCGGCAGGTCGCCGTACCGGTCCTGCAACTCGGCCCTGACCTCGCCGAGGTCGTCCAGGCTGCGCACCTCGGCGATCCGCTTGTACATCTCCAGCCGGAGCCGTTCCGACTCCACGTAATCCGTCGGCAGCCGGGCGTCGACCGGCAGTTCGATCCGGACCTCGGTCGGAGCTTCGGACTCCTGGCCGCGATACTCCGCGACCGCCTCGCCGACCAGCCGGATGTAGAGGTCGAAGCCGACGTCGGCGATGTGGCCGGACTGCTCGCCGCCGAGCAGGTTGCCGGCGCCGCGGATCTCCAGGTCCTTCATCGCCACCGCCATGCCGGCGCCGAGATCGGTGTGCGCGGCGATCGTGGCGAGTCGATCATGGGCGGTCTCGGTGAGCGGCTTCTCCGGCGGATAGAGGAAGTACGCGTAGCCGCGCTCCCGGCTCCGGCCGACCCGCCCGCGCAGTTGGTGCAACTGGGACAGGCCGAGCAGGTCGGCCCGCTCGATCAGCAGCGTGTTGGCGGTGGAGATGTCCAGGCCGGCCTCGACGATCGTGGTGCAGACGAGCACGTCGGCCCGGCGCTCCCAGAAATCGACCATCACCTGTTCCAGCCGGTGTTCGCCCATCTGCCCGTGGGCAGTGACCACCCGGGCCTCCGGCACCAACTCCTGGATCCGCTTGGCCACCTTCTCGATGCTCTGCACCCGGTTGTGGATGAAGAAGACCTGGCCCTCGCGGAGCAGCTCGCGCCGGATCGCCGCGGTCACCTGGGCTTCCTCGTACGGGCCGGCGAAGGTGAGCACCGGGTGCCGTTCCTCCGGCGGGGTGGCGATCGTGCTCATCTCGCGGATGCCGGTGATCGCCATCTCCAGCGTGCGCGGGATCGGGGTCGCCGACATGGCGAGCACGTCGACGTCCATCCGCAGCTTCTTCAGCTGCTCCTTGTGCTCGACGCCGAACCGCTGCTCCTCGTCGATGATCACCAGGCCGAGGTCCTTGAACTTCACCTCGCCGCTGAGCAGCCGGTGGGTGCCGATCACGACGTCGATGCTGCCGTCCTTGACGCCCGCCTTGGTGGCGTTCGCCTCGGAGTCGGTCTGGAACCGGCTCAGCGGCGCGACCCGGACCGGGAAGCCGGCGTAGCGGTCGGCGAACGTCGCGTAGTGCTGCTGCACCAGCAGCGTCGTGGGCACCAGCACGGCCACCTGCTTGCCGTCCTGGACCGCCTTGAACGCCGCCCGGACGGCGATCTCGGTCTTGCCGTAGCCGACGTCGCCACAGATCAGCCGGTCCATCGGCACGATCTGTTCCATGTCCCGCTTGACCTCGTCGATCGCGGCCAGCTGGTCCGGCGTCTCCACGTAACCGAACGCGTCCTCGAGCTCGCGCTGCCAGGTGGTGTCCGGCTCGAACGCGTGGCCGCGGCTGGCCTGGCGGGCCGCGTACAGCTTGATCAACTCGGCGGCGATCTCCCGCACCGCGCGCCGGGCCCGGCCCTTGCGCTTGTTCCAGTCGGCGCCGCCCATCCGGTCCAGGCTCGGGTGCTCGCCGCCGACGTAGCGGGTGAGCAGGTCCAGCTGATCCATCGGTACGTAGAGCCGGTCGCCCGGCTGGCCGCGCTTGGACGGCGCGTATTCGATCACCAGGTATTCCCGAGTGGTGCCGGCCGCCGTCCGCTGCACCATCTCCAGGTAGCGACCGACGCCGTGGTGCTCGTGCACGACCGCGTCGCCGGGAACCAGTTCCAGCGGGTTGATCTGGTTCCGCCGCCGGCTCGGCATCGTCCGGGAAGCCTTGTCCGCAACGGCTCCGCGGCCGGAGAGATCACCGGCGGTGAGGACGGCGAGCCGCAGGGCATCGGCCACGAAGCCGTGCCGCAGGGCGCCGGTGCTGACGGTGATCGCGCCCTCGCCGGGGGTTTCGGAGCCGTCGCCGATCCGTACCTGAAGATCATGTTCGGAGAGCACCTCGACCATCCGCTGGGCCAGACCGTGCCCCTCCGCGATCACCGCGAGCCGCCAGTTGTCGTGCACCCGGGCGGCAAGATCGCGAACGGCCGCCTCGGTGTCGCCGCGGTACGTCTCGCCAACCTGGCCGGCGATCGTCCGGGACTCGACGCCGGCCGTGCTGACCTGGGTGCTGAAGTCGATCAGCTCGCCGTCCTCGGTGCGCACCGGCTCCTCGCCGGTCGCGGGCCCGGCGCTGAACGGGGACAGCGTCCACCAGGCCAGCCCGCGGTCGAGCGCGGCCTGGCGCACCTCGGCCAGCCCGCGGTAGGCGGACGCGCCGAGATCGATCGGCGCCTTGCCGCCGCCCGCCGCCGCGGCCCAGGAGGCCTGCAGGAACTCCTGGCTGGTGGCGACCAGGTCCTGCGCCCGGCCGCGGATCAGTTCGGGGTCGCAGAGCAGGACGTGGGTGTCGGTCGGCAGCAGCTCGACCAGCAGCTCCATGCCCTCGACCAGCGCCGGCGACAGGGACTCCATCCCGTCCACGGCATGCCCGGCGGCGATCTTGTCGAGCATCTCGATCAGCTCGGGATGCTCCTCGGCCAGGGCCTTCGCCCGAGCCCGTACCTCATCGGTGAGCAACAGTTCCCGGCACGGCGAGGCGACGATCGAGTCGATGGTCTCCTCGTCGGACCGCTGGTCGGCGACCGAGAAGTGCCGGATCTCCTCGACGGTGTCGCCGAAGAAGTCGACCCGGACCGGATGCTCCTCGGTCGGCGGGAAGACGTCGACGATGCCGCCCCGGACGGCGAACTCGCCGCGCCGCTCGACCAGGTCGACCCGGACGTAGGCGGCGCCGACCAGGTCGTGCGCCAGCGAGTCGAGGTCGTAGTCGTGACCGGCCTGGATCCGGACCGGGCGCAGGTCGGCCAGCCCCTTCACCTGCGGCTGCAGCACGCTGCGGACCGGCGCGACGATGATCTTGGGCGGCGTCTCGCCGTCGGTGCCGGCCAGCCGGCGCAGCACGGCCAGCCGTCGGCCGACCGTGTCGGAGCGCGGGCTGAGCCGCTCGTGCGGCAGCGTCTCCCAGGCCGGGTAGTAGACGACGTCGTCCTCGGCCAGCAGCGACTGCAGGGCCGTGGTGAGTTCCTCGGCCTCGCGGTACGTGGAGCTGACCAGCAGCACCGGTCGCCCGGCGCCACCGTCCTCGGGGGCCGCGGCCAGGGCGGCGGCGATCAGCGGCCGCATCGGAGCGGGTGCCGTCAGGTCGAGCGCGCTGACGGTACGCGCACGTGCGTCGCCGATGGATTCGGCAACGGTGGGTTCTTGAGTGAAAAGGTTGACGAGTCCCGAAAGGGTCACCGAGACAACCTACAACCCTCCCCCGACATTCAGTCCACGAGTTCGCTCGCGGCGATCCGGAGCGGGAACGGCTGTTCGGTGGCGAACTCCTCGTCGCCGGTGACCCGCAGGGGATCGCCGTATGTTCCGTCCACCAGAGTCCACGCGGTGATCGACGGCTCGTCCGGATCAACGACCCAGTAGTGCTCCACGCCGGCGCTCTCGAACCGGGACCGCTTGAGGACCAGGTCGAAGCGTCTTGTGGACGGCGAAAGAACCTCGACCGCCAGCACGGGAGCCGCCGGAAGGTCCGCCTCGGTGAGGTCCGCGATCCGGCCCACCAGGAGGTCCGGCTGCATCACGGTGTCGATCGCCAGCACCACATCGAACGGCGCCGGGATGACGCGCAGACCTGCCGGACATGCCTGTTCGAGCTCGATGCCCAGCAGGAACGCGGCCCGTTGGTGCCGCATCCGCGGCGCCGGGGACACGATCAGCGTCCCGTCGATGAGTTCGTAGCGGTGCCCGTCATCGGGAGCGTCCGCCAGGTCGGCGCGAGTCAGCGGCCGGCTCAACGGCAATCGCCACGCCTCCGCCTCGGCTGTCATGGAAGCCATCGTAGTGTCCTTTCCCCTTCACGGAGCCGACGACAGGGCGACGGTCCGACAGTCCACTTGTGCCGAGATATTCGTAGGCGTATATTCGCAGACGAGTAGCTCGAGAACGGGGCGGCGATGGCCACGAAGCGCAAGGTGAACAACCTGCTGGCCCTGGCCGTGCTCGCCGTGTTGGCCGAACGCCCGATGCACCGGTACGAGATCGCCACGACCATCCGGGAGCGCGGCAAGGACCGCGACATGGACGTCAAGTGGGGCTCGCTCTACACGGTGGTCAACAACCTGGAGAAGGCCGGCTTCCTCGAAGTCGTCGGGAGTGAACGGGACGGCGCCCGGCCGGAACGGACGATCTTCACGATCACCGACGCGGGCCGCGCCGAGCTGGCCGACTGGACCCGGGACCTGATCGCCGAACCCGAGCCGGAGCACCACCGGTTCACGGCCGGGCTCTCGGTCATGGCCGGACTGGCGCCCGAAGAGGTCGCCGAACTGCTCGGCCGCCGCGCCGACGCACTGGACCGTGCCATCGAAACCGCCCGACGCGAACTCGAGGAGATCACGGGCTCCGGGCTGTCCCGGCTGTTCATCGTCGAGTCCGAATACGACCTGGCGATGCTGGAGGCGGAGGCGTCCTGGACCAGGGCGCTGCGCGAGGAGATCACCGGCGGCACGTTCCCGGATCTCGAACTCTGGCACCGCGCCCATGCGTCCGGGCTGAAGCCCGCCGAGGCGTTCGCCCTCTTCGAAAGGGGGCCGACCGGATGAGTTCGGGCCCGACAGCGGTGCGGCAACACCACCGTCGGGCCCGATCAAACAGTCTCGAACCGCGCCCGCTTCCGCGCACCCGGCCAAGGCTGGCAACCACAGGATATCGGGAGGGGTTGCGGCCGGTTCGAGCGAGAACCTGTAGCGCGAGAGAACTGGAGCACACACCCATGTCCACCACGGAATCCGCCCTCGTGATCGGCGGCGGCATCGCCGGCCCGGTCACCGCAACCGCCCTGCTCAAGGCCGGCATCTCGGCCCGTGTCTACGAGGCCTACTCGGGCCCGACCTTCACGATCGGCAGCGGTCTCGCCCTGGCCCCGAACGGCGTCGCCGCGCTCGACATCATCGGTGCCGGCGACCCGGTCCGGGCCATCGCCAAGCCCATCTCGCGGATGGAGCTGTCGATCGGCGGCAAGATCGTTCCGACGCCGGCGCCGGCCGGGCTGCCGCCGCTGCAGATGGTCGACCGCCACGCCCTGCATCGCGTCCTTCATGATCACGCGATCGCCGCCGGCGTGTCGTTCGAGTACGACAAGCGGCTGGTCCGGGTCGCCGAGGGCGAGTCGGGCGTGACCGCGTACTTCGCGGACGGCAGCAGCGCCACCGCCGACGTGGTGATCGGCGCCGACGGCGTGCGGTCGACCGTTCGCGGGCTGATCGACCCGAGCAACCCTGGTCCCGACTACACCGGCATGCTCGGCTTCGGCGCCTTGATCAACAACGAGATTGGGCTGACACCCGGGACGATGGTCTTCGCGTTCGGGTCCCGGGCCTACTACCTGTATGCGGTGCTCGACGAGAAGACGATCTTGTGGGGCGCCAACCTGCCGCACCGGAAGTACCTGTCCCTCAAGGAGGCGCGGGCCGTTCCGGCCGAGCACTGGCTGGACCGGCTGCGCGAGACGTACGGCGCGGACTCACCCGGCGGCGAGTTCGTCCGCCGGACCACGCCGGAGAACCTGGAGATCACCGGCGCACTGCACATCATGCCGCCGGTGCCCCGTTGGCACCGGGGTCGGCTGGTGCTGGTCGGCGATGCCGTCCATGCGCCGTCGAACAGCTCGGGCCAGGGTGCCTCACTCGCGATCGAGAGCGCCGTCCAGTTGGCCCGCTGCCTGCGCGACCTGCCCGACCCGGGATCCGCCTTCGCGGCGTACGAGGAGCTGCGCCGGGCTCGGGTCGAGAGCGTCGCGGCGCGAGCCCGGAAACTCAACCACAGCAAGACTCCGGGCCCGCTGGCGCGACGGCTGATGTCGGTCCTGATGCCGATGATGATCAAGAGGATGGATCCGGAGCGGACCCTTGGGGTCGAGCAGCGGTACCGGATCGACTGGGACGCCCCGGTCCAGCCCGAACTGCTGTCGACCGCGGGCTGACCGTCGCGATCAGCGGACGTTCTCGGCGTGGGTCAAGGTCTCCCAGCCGAAGAAGTGACTGGTGCCGAACGGCCGGCCGCGCTCGATCAGCGCGGCGGTCTTCGGCATCGGCACGCCGAGTCGATCATGGTAGTGGTGGTAGGCGATCTCGACGACCGGGCCGAGCCCGGGCTTGATCTTGCCGCCGCAGAGCCAGGCCGGGACCGGCTCACCGAGATCGAAGACGGCATGGAACTCGAAGGCGGCGACCTGGAAGCCCCAGCCCGTGTGCCCGAAGTCGCGACAGGTCTCCTGCGCCAGCCCGTCGACGAACGTCGTCTGACCGTGCCAGTACTTGATCAACTTCTCCGGCGTGTCCTTGCTGCCGTTCGGCGGCGGGTGCGGCAGCGGGCCGTCACCGGTCAGGTAGACATGGGCCGGCACCCGGGCCCGGGTCTTGGCGATCGCCTCGTCGAAGGCCGCCCGGTCGTCCAGGAACACGGCGATCCCGATCGCCGCGTCCATCATGATCAACTCCCAGTTCCCGTTGTAGTCGGCGACTCCGGGCAGCACCTTCGGCAGATAGACGGTACGGAGCACGTCGGCGAACCGCTGCTCACCGGCCCACCCGCCGGGGTAGGTCCACTTGATCAACTCCGCAGCCCGGGAGAACGAGGCGCCGGACCAGCCGGTCTGCAGCCGGGCGTTGTGATTCAGGTGATCCTTGATCACCGCCGACCAGGCGTCCATGATCGCGATCGACTTCTCCGCATGCCGCGAATCGCGGGTCAGATTCCAGAGCAACGCGTGGGTGTAGGCGGCCAGGGCATCGTTGCGCTCCTCGGAACAGCCCAGGTTCGGATTGGAGTAGGGGCCGCATTCGACGACGTACTCCCGAGGCTGCGGCTGCTAGTCCAGCGACGCGAACGGGCTGGCCGCCAGCGCGTCGTACGCACTCGTCCACGGTTCCCGCTCGGCCAGGACCATGGCCCGGGGGTAGCCGAGCTGGGCCCGGTCCACCAGGTCCTCCTACCTTTAGCCCCTCCAGTGCCAGCAGGCACGCACGGTGCCCATTCCATACCAAGCGTTTTCCATGATTTGCCAGATGAATTGCCCAGTGGAGTGACAGACGATCGGCCCGTTGACACGGGACCGATCCGGGAGGTGAATGGACTAGTGAGCTTTGCAGTGGCCGGCGACGCCTACGACAGGTTCATGGGCCGCTACTCCGCCGAGCTGGCGCCGCTCATGATCGACTTCGCCGCGGTCGGTTTCGGTGATCGGGTGCTGGACGTCGGCTGCGGGCCGGGCGCCCTGACCGCGCGGCTGGCCGAGCGGGTCGGCGCGGTGCACGTCGCCGCCGTCGACCCGTCGACCTCGTTCGTCGAGGCCTGCCAAGCCCGGGTGCCGGACGCCGTGGTCCGCCAGGCGGGGATCGAGCGGCTGCCCTGGCCCGACGACACGTTCGACGCGGCCCTCTCCCAACTGGTGATCAACTTCGTGCCGGACCCGGTGGTCGGGATGATCGAACTGACCCGGGTCGTGCGGCCCGGCGGCCTGATCGCGGCGTGCACCTGGGAGTACGGCCACGGGATGGAGATGCTGGATGCCTTCTGGCGGGCTGCGTTGTCGCTGGACCCGGACGCACCGGACGAGGCCGGGATGCCGCTGCGGACCGCCGACAGCCTGGCCGAGTTGTGGCGTCGGGCCGGCCTGGACGGGAACGCGACCGAGCCGCTGGTCGTGACGACGACGTACGCCGACTTCGAGGAGTTGTGGCAGCCGCTGACGTACGGCATCGGGCCGGCGGGCAGCTACTGCCAGACCTTGGACCCGGAGCGGCAGGCGGAGCTGCGGGCCGCGCTGTTCGTCGAGCTCGGGGCGCCCGCGGGAGCGTTCTCGCTGTCGGCCAGGGCCTCGGCGGTCCGCGGCCGGACCCCGTCGCGAAACTAGGAGTTGTAGCTGCTCTGGGTGCGGTCCAGGCCGACCAAGATCAAGGACTCGATGGCGTCGGCGGCGCGTTCCACCTCGACCTCGACATCCGCCCGTTGGGACGCGGGGATGTTGCTGAGCAGGTAGTCCGCCGGTTCCTGGCGACCGGGCGGGCGGCCGACTCCGATCCGTACCCGATAGAAGTCACCGGTGCCGATCGACGCCCGGATCGACTTGAGCCCGTTGTGCCCGTTGTCGCCGCCACCGAACTTGACCCGCAACTGGCCGGGTTCGATGTCCAGCTCGTCGTGCACGACGATCAGCTGCGCCGGCGACGTCTTGTAGTACTTGATCAACTTCGAGACCGGACCGCCGGTCTCGTTCATGTACGTGCGGGACTTGGCGACGACCATCCGCGGCGCCTCCCCACCGGGCGGGCCGACCCGCAGTTCGGCGAGCTCGGCCCGCATCCCGAACGGCGCCTTGAGCTTGGCCGAGGCACGCTCGACCAGCCGATCCACCACGTGGTGGCCGACGTTGTGGCGATGCTTCGCGTAGGTCGGCCCGGGATTGCCCAGGCCGACCACCAGCCACGGCTGCATGACTCGGCTCGCCTCGTGCGGAGCGACTCAGCTCTCCTCGGACGAGCCCTCGGCCTCGGCGTCGGCGGGCGCCTCAGCGCCGGCCTCCTCGTCGGCGGTCTCCGGCTCGGCCTGGGTCGGCGCGTTGGTGATGTTGACGATCAGCTGATCCGGCTCGACACCCAGCACGGAGCCCTCCGGCAGGTCGAGGTCCTTGGCCAGGATCTGCGAACCGGCCTGCAGGCCCTCGATGGAGACGACGATCTGCTGCGGCAGGTGGGTCGCCTCGGCCTCGATGCTGATGGTGGAGTTCTCGACCACGACCAGGGTGTCCGGGCCGGCTTCGCCCTCGACGTGGAGCGGGATGTCGACGGTGACCTTCTCGCCGCGGCGGACCAGCAGCAGGTCGACGTGCTCGATCAGGCCCTTGATCGGGTCGCGCTGGACCTGCTTCGGCAGCGCCAGCTGGGACTTGCCGTCGATGTCGATCGACAGCAGCGCGTTGGCCACGCGCAGCGCGAGCAGGGTCTCGTGACCGGGCAGGGTGATGTGGACCGGCTCGGCCCCGTGCCCGTACAGGACGGCGGGAACCTTGTCGGCACGGCGGATCCGGCGGGCAGCGCCCTTGCCGAATTCGGTACGCGTTTCGGCGGTGAGCTTGACCTCGGGCACGAACGAATCTCCTCGAACTGACTGGCAGGAATCTGGTCTGTCTCCACAGCGAGCGACCACTGAGATCCGCGGTCCAGCGAACGCCGGAGCCCGTGGCCCATGTCGATCACGGTCCCCCGACCGTGATCGGGGCCACCCTCGCCGAGGCAACCGGTTCACCCTAGCCGAACCCTCCCCCCACCACCAATTCCGCCGACCAGTCACAAAAGCAGGCGTCCTGTCGGCGTGTCGCTGCGCTTGTGACCTGTCGGCGCGGGGAGAGATGGGCCGCCGGAGTGGAGGTCGGCGGCGGGAGTGGAGGTCGGCGGGAACGAAGGTCCGCGGGGCGAAGGCCAGCCGGGGCGAAGGCCAGCCGGGGCGAAGGCCAGCCGGGGCGAAGGCCAGCCGGGGCGAAGGCCAGCCGGGGCGAAGGCCAGCCGGGGCGAAGGCCAGCCGGGGCGAAGGCCAGCCGGGGCGAAGGCCAGCCGGGGCGAAGGCCAGCCGGGGCGAAGGCCAGCCGGGGCGAAGGCCAGCCGGGGCGAAGGCCAGCCGGGGCGAAGGCCAGCCGGGGCGAAGGTCGGGCGGGGACGAAGGTCCGCGGGGACGAGGCCGGCGGAGACAAAGGCCGACGGGACGAACGCGCCCGAGCACTCTGACCCGCGACATGGATGCACCGAGTGTGACGTTTCGTACCCTCGAAATCGATTTCAACCTGGTCGTTTCCTCACACTCGGCGAGGTCATGCGGGTGTGAGGTCCTGGGCGCACCCTGCCCGTCGCGTTGGCGAGGCGCAGCGACACGCCGCGAAAACCGCTGCGTTGGTGACCGGTCGGCGGTTAGGTGAGGCGGACCGGGCCGTAGAGGCCGGAGGAGCGTTGGGCCGGGAAGACGAAGTTGGTCGGGGTGGCGGCGTGCAGGTACGGACCGAGGGTGTTGTAGACGACGATCTCCAGTGCGGCCGGTCCGTCGAGCGGCGGCAGGGTGAAGCGGAACGGGGCGCAGAAGGCGGAGCCGACCTGCCTGCCGTCGAGCAGCACGTCGACGCTGCCGCGGAGGTCGCCGAGGTCGAGGGTCAGCGGTCCGTCGCCGGCCGGTTCGATGGTCCGCCGATAGCTGACCGCGCCGCTGAAGTCGCCGAGCCCGAGTTCGCGCCAGTCGCCCAGCGCGATCGGAGCCGGTACGTGCTCGACCTCGATCGGCCCGTCCAGCGCCGACGCCCCGGGCAGGAACGCCGACGACTCGATGATCAACTCCACCGTTCCAGGTTCCGTCAGCGGCTCGGCCGGCGTGACCCAGCCGTCGGCGGCGGCGCGGTGTTCGGTGTCGTTGATCATGATCGTCGCCGGCGTCCGCAGCGGGGCCCGGAGCCGGGCGGTGCCGGCCGGTAGGGTGGCCCGGATCCGGCGCGGTCGCGGTACGGCGGAGTCGGCGGTGTCGAACTCCGCCGGCGGTACGCCGAGCTCGGCCTCGCCGCGCAGCCAGGAGGCACGGCGGAGCTGGTGCGGCCGGTGCGCGGCGTGCATGGTCTCGATCGCGTTCCACTGCTCCGGCCGGACCGTCGACGGCGCCGACTGGTTGTCGGTGGTGCAGGTCCAGCCGAGTCCGCTGACCGCGACGACTGGGCCGGCCGGGGTGTGCGCGACCAGGTCGACGAAGATCACGTCGGTGATGTCGGCCGTCTCCAGGCGTACCGCGAGCACATGATCACCGGCGCCGAGCAGCTCGGTCACGTCGTGCCGGAAGTACATCGGCCGGCTGCCCCAGTCGTAGTACTCGACCTTCTCCTGGCGGCCCACGACGGTCCCGTCGATCAGCACGGTCGCGGCGCCGGCGGCGCCGACGACCAGGGCCGCCGAGGTCGCCGGCTCGGCCAGGGTCACCGTGGTGGAGAAGATGATCATGCCGTCGCTGGTGACCGCCGGGTCGCCGAACGCCATGTGCTCCGGGCGTTCCCCATAGCCGTCCGGCCCGGTGATCGTGAACCCGGAGCCGATCACCGTCAGTTCGCCCGCGGTCCGCGACGGCCCGAGGGCGTACTCGAGGATGTTGATCTCCCGCTCGACGTCGATCCGGTGTACGGCCGCGTAGTGATCGGGAGCCGTCAGGACGACGCCGTTCCAGCTGACCTGCTTGGCCGAGCTGGCCGACACGACCAGGTCGGCAGGCCCGCGGTGATCGGTCCGGAGGACGGCCCGCACCCGGGTCAGCTCGCCGGGCTCGGGGTTCGGCGCGAGGACGTACTCGGCGGGCACCAGGCCCTTGCTGCCGAGCGGGCTGACCGCGTCCCGGTCGATCGCCCGGCTGGCCGAGAAGTTGTACGGTTGCCAGCCGGCCCCGGCCAGCTCACGTTCTCCGGCAGCGATCCGGTCACAGTCCTCGACGCTCAGCGGCCCATGATCAACTCCGGTCGTGATCATCACCCGCTGCCCGTAGCCGGCCCGGGACGGCTGCCAATCGGCGTCGCCGTCGGCGGTCTCGACGTGCCACAGCTCGAGCCGATCAAGCTGGCGGCCGGCCGGCCGAGCCAGGTCGCCCCAGGTGTTGTCCATTGTGTGCACGAGAGTTCCGGTCCAGCCGTCGGCGAGCTCCTGCCCCGGCCTCGCCGCCACCGGCCGAGGCTCCGGTACGGGTGGCGCCTCCGTACCCTCGCGCCAGACCAGCAGCAAGGCGGGTGCGCCGGCCTGGTCGATCTCGATCATGGTCGTCCTGCCGGCGGCGGGCTTGATCACCGCCGGACGCCGCTCGCCGGACGCAGGATCCCACAACTCGGCCTCGGCGATCTTGGCGCGGATCCGGACCGTCCGGGTGTCGGCGTAGCGGGTCCGGTCGAAGCCGTCGGTCCACTTCACGGGCACGCCGTCCGGATCCTGGCTCGCGTTCGGGTGGGCGCCGGTGATCAAGGCAACCCCGTACGGACCCGAGCGCCGGACCAGCAGCGGCAGGTCCGCTGAGACGTGCTGATCGAGCGGATCGAGCTCCGCCACCGCGGCCGCCGGATCCGCGACCACCACCAGACCCGGGTGTTCGGCCAGCCGCCGTACCGTCGCATCGTCGGTGCCCAAGCCGGCCGCGACCGACGGTGCAGCGCCGACCGCGATCACCCGCCCGCCGGCCTCGAGCAGTTCGACGAGCGCGGTCGCGGTCCGCGACTCGAGCACGGTCGTCGCGGGCAGGATCACCGTGTGATAGTTCAGCGAACGGACGGTGAGCCGGGCCCGGCCGATCTCGGCGCGCTGGATCGACGCGTCGTCGATCACGTCGAACGCGATCCCGGCCGCGTCCAGCAAACCGCCCTGCCATCGGCGCCAGTTGTTCACGCCGCTCAGCGCCAGGTAGGTCTGCTGGGCCCGGTCGACGTCCTCGTGCCCCGCACCGAGCAGACCGTCGCCGAAGTGCTGCACGGGTAGGTCGATCGGCAGGCCGGCCTGCGCCGTCGTCGTCGGATGCAGCACCGCGACACCGGCGTCGTAGTCGCCCCAGGACAAGATCGAACAGAGCCGCGCCACGGCGTCGGAGAAGGCCCCGTACTGCTTCCAGTACGGCTGCCGCCAGTCGGTCGACGGCGGCGCCCATTCGAACCAGCCGGCCGCCGTGTCGAAGTAGCTGGCGTGCGGATCGTAGAGCGTCGCACCGCTGCGCAGGAAGGGAAGCAGCCAGTCGTAGGTGTCCTCCAGCGTGCCGCCCCAGCCGCTGGAGTGGAACGCCTCCAGCCAGACCCGATCATGGCCGTAGAGGTGCGCCATCGAACTGTGCACCTTGGAGTCGCCGTCATGATCACTGCCGGGGGCGTTGTACCAGCGGTGGGTGCGGAAGTAGTCGGTGTAGAGCTGGGTCGCCTGGGTCGGGAAGCCGGCCCGGGCCGGGTGGCTCTGGTCGACGCCGAGCAGCAGCCCGCGCTTGGTGTGCCACTCCCCCAGCGGCCGGAACAGCGCCTCCTCGGTGAGTGCGGCCCGGACCGCGTAGTAGTCGGTCCTGATCTTGCTCGCGTCGCGCGGGTCCAGCCCGTCGGCGGTGGCCAGGAACAGCGCGCCGAGATGATCACGCAGGTCGTAGCCGGCCCGGCGCTCGAACTCGTCGGCGAACCGCTGGCTCCACGGGTTGGTGCCGGGCAGCTCGTCCTGGAAGCTGCCCGGGATGACCGTGCCCAGGAACTCCGGCAGCCGGCGTTCGAACTCGCCGTGGACGGAGTCGATCAACAACTCGACCGCGGCCGGGTCGAGGTAGTCGAAGGCGGTCGGCACCACGGTGATCGCGGTCAGCTCGGCACCGTCCGGCGCCCCGACCAGGCCGCCCGCGGTCGTCTCCACCCGCCGCCCGGCGCCGTCGTAGCAGACCAGCAGGGATTCCGTACCCCGCAAGGGAATCCGGCCGCCGGACGCGATCGCCTCGGTGCGCCGCAACGCCTGTCCGGTCAGCTCCGGATGATCAAGGGTGATCCGGCCCTGGATGTTGGCGCCGGAGAAACCGATCTGGTCGTAGAACCAGATCTTGGTGCCGAGCTCACGAGCGATCGTGCACGCGTCGGTGAAGCGGTCCCACCACTCCTCGCTGAACCAGACCGGGTCGTCGGTCATGGCGCCGAACGTCGGGCCGGCCGGAGCGAGGTTGATCACCACCAGGTTGTGGATCCCGCCGTCGGCGAATCGCCGCAGCTGCCAGTCCAGGCGTTCCCGGGTGACCTTGCCGCCGCTCCACCACCACAACGGGGTCGGTCCGTAGTCGCGCGGGGGTTCCTCGAACAGGCCGACCAGTTCCGCTGGGATCATGATCAAGTCCTCCGGGATCAACGAGAGACCGTACGGTGATCAAGGCCGAGCAGTTCGGCGGCGGCCCGCACCTCGGCCGACCGGTGGCCCACCGCGAGGGCCCAATGGTGCCCGATCCCGGTCCGGCTCCAGGCGTCGACCCATTCCCCCGGGTCGACGCCGAAGTCGACCCGCGAGGTGGTGTTGCCGATCTGCAGCAGCGGCCCGTCGACCACGGTCCCCTCCGACGTGACGAGGACGTAGCTGCCGTCGGGATCCTGGCCGAGACCGATCGTGGTGACCGGGCCGTGCCGGACGTCGAACTCCACCGAGACGCCCCAGCCGCGCTTGCCGTGATAGACGCCGAGCCCGCGCAGCAACGGATCCCGGGCGCTGATCGCCAGATGCGCCGGGCCGTCGTGGCCCATCTCCACCACGCCGTCGTCGAAGTTGAGGGCCTGGATCTCGGTGAACGAGCCGCCCGCGCCGAGAGCCTGCGCGACCAGCATCGCGATCGAGGTCCGCAACTCGTACTCGCCGGCCATCGGGATGCCGCGCGCCGTGAGCAGGGACGAGCCCAAGATCATCGCCGCACCCAGCCGCTCGTGCAGTTCGCCGGCCAGGCCGCGGTGGTAGTAGGCGACCGAGTCAAGATCGAAATCGGCCACCAGCCGGTCCAGCCCGACCGACACCTTGGCCGCCCATTCAAGATCATCGGACTCCACGCTCTGGTCGAGCTGGAACAGCTTCCGGGCCAGCGCCACCCGCTCCGAGGTCTCGGCGTCGGTGACCTCGGCAACCCGTTCCCGAAGATCATCGAACTCGAGCACCTCGATGTGCGAGCCGAACGTCGTGGACACCGTGGTCAGGTCCGTCGAGACGTCCAGCATGCCCGGATAGAGGTGTCCCATCAGCCCGTGCCGGGCCTCCCGCAGCCGGGCCCGTACGCCGGCCGCGGCGATCCAGTGGCCGATCCTGGTCCAGGCGCTCTCCTGCCGCAGGTGGCCCGACACGGAACGGAAGCCGATCCCGGCCCGGCGGAACACGTTGGCGATCTCCGGGATCGGGCACTGGCCGCAATAGGCCAGCCACTGCCCGGTGTCGAACGACGCGTGGTCCATCTTCTCGGTCGGCTGCAGGTCGATGATCAACACGGGCGCATTCGCCTTCTGCGCGATCGGCAGCACCATCGACGAGGTGAGGTACGTCGCGACGAAGATCACCACCAGGTCGCAGTCGGCGACCCGCAACTTCTCGCCGGCCTTGCCCGCATCGGTGGCGTCGGAGACGAACCCGGCGTCGATGACGTCGGCCTCCATGCCCTGGAACCGCTCGGTGACGTAGCGGGCCGAGTCCTGCAACTGCTCCAGCAGGCCCGGGAACTGCGGCCAGTAGGCCCCCAGCCCGCCCGAGACCAGGCCGATCCTGGTCCGGCGCCGCCGATGCGGAATCAACAGTTCCGCGGGATCGCGCTCCGTAGCGTCCGCCATCGTTCCTCCACAGCGAGTCGACTCCAGCACCAGAATTGAATCGTTTTACAAGCCGGACGAGAAGTCAACCCTGCGGAGCGTTCCCCGGGTGCGAACACCGGCCGCAGGATCAGGACTGGCCGTTGAAGAGTGAGGTGACCGAACCGTCCTCGAACACCTCGGTGATCGCGCGGGCGATCAGCGGCGCGATCGACAGCACGGTGAGCCGGTCGAAATGCCGCTCGTCGGGGATCGGCAGCGTGTTCGTGACGATGACCTCCTCGAACGCCGAGGCGGTCAGCCGGTCGACGGCCGGACCGGACAGCACCGGATGGGTCGCGGCGGCGATCACCGACTTCGCGCCGCGTTCCATCAGCGCCTCGGCGGCCTGGCAGATCGTGCCCGCGGTGTCGATCATGTCGTCGACGAGCAGGCAGACCCGGCCCTCGACCTCGCCGACGACCTCGTGCACCGCGACCGTGTTGGCCACGTTGGGATCGCGCCGCTTGTGGATGATCGCCAGCGCGCAGTTGAGCTTGTCGGTCCACATGTCGGCCAGCCGGACCCGGCCGGCGTCCGGCGAGACGACGGTCATCTCCGACGTGTCGTACTTGGACTCGACGTAGTCCGACAGCACCGGCAGCGCCCAGAGATGATCAACGGGACCGTCGAAGAAGCCCTGGATCTGGGCGGCGTGCAGGTCGACCGACATCAGCCGGTCGGCGCCGGCCGTCTTGTAGAGATCGGCGATCAGCCGGGCCGAGATCGGCTCCCGGCCGGCGTGCTTCTTGTCCTGCCGCGCGTACGGATAGAAGGGCGCGACCACCGTGATCCGCTTGGCCGAGGCCCGCTTCAGGGCGTCGACCATGATCAACTGCTCCATCACCCACTCGTTGACCGGTGCGGCGTGGCTCTGGATCACGTACGCATCGCAGCCGCGGACCGACTCCTCGAAGCGGACGTAGATCTCGGAGTTCGCGTAGTTCAGCGACCGGGTCGGCACGATGCCGACGTGCATCAGCTGCGCGACCTCGTCGGCCAACGCCGGATACGCCCGCCCCGAGAACAGCATCAGATGCTTCTCGTTGGGCTTCTTGACCCCCGTCATTGTTCGCCCTCCCCGTGCTCGGTGCCGCCGGCCTGTTCGGCGGCGGCGGCGGTCTTGGTCCCGGCCCGCTTGCGCGCGACCCAGCCGGGGATGTTGCGCTGCCGGCCCCGCGCCACCGCCAACTCGCCCGGCTCCACATCGTTGGTGATCGTGGATCCGGCGGCCACGTAGGTCCCGTCCGCGACCGTGCGAGGGTGAACCAGCACGGTGCCGCTGCCCACGAAGGAGTGCCGACCGACCGAACTGCTGGTCTTGTTCACCCCGTCGTAGTTGGCGAAAATCGTCCCGGCGCCGATGTTGGCGCCGTCGCCGATCGTCGTGTCACCGGCGTAGGTCAGGTGCGGGACCTTGGCGCCCGCGCCGATGATCGCGTTCTTGGTCTCGACGAAGGTGCCGATCTTGCCCTTCACGCCGAGTTCGGTCCCCGGTCGCAGGTACGCGAACGGCCCGACGCTCGCCTCGGCGCCGATCACCGCCAGCGAGCCGTGGGTCCTGATCACGGTCGCGCCCGGGCCGACCTCGACATCGACCAGCGTGGTGTCCGGACCGATGGTGGCGCCGGCGCCGATCGAGGTGGCGCCCTCGAGCGACGTACCGGGCAGCAGGGTGGCATCCGGAGCAAGATCAACCGTGTCATGGATCCAGGTGGTCGCCGGGTCGACGATGGTGACGCCGGCCCGCATCCACTGCTCGCAGATGCGCCGGTTCAGTTCGGCGTTGAGCCGGCCGAGCTGGACCCGGTCGTTGACGCCCTCGGTCAGCCAGAAGTCGTCCACCCGGTAGGCGGCGACCTGCTGCCGGTTGTCGGTGGCGATCTTGACGACGTCGGTGAGCATCAGCTCGCCCTGCGCGTTGTCGGTGCTGATCTTGGTCAGGCCGTCCCGCAGTGTGGCCGCGTCGAAGACGAAGATGCCGGAGTTGATCTCGTCGATCTGCCGCTGTGCTTCGGTGGCGT
This sequence comes from Microlunatus parietis, assembly GCF_013407955.1. Lineage (GTDB taxonomy): Bacteria > Actinomycetota > Actinomycetes > Propionibacteriales > Propionibacteriaceae > Microlunatus > Microlunatus parietis. Next base: position 1,919,557 of record NZ_JACCBU010000001.1, read on the forward strand.
CCTTGTGCTCGACGATCGCCACCACGGACCCGTCGGCCCCGCGGACGATCCGGCCGTAGCCCGTCGGATCGGGAGCGGTCGCGGTGAGCACGGTCGCCACCGCACCGGCAGACCGGTGCTCGGCGACCAGGGCGGCCAGGGCGTCGCCGGTCTGCAGCGGAGCGTCGCCCACCGTGATCACCACGTCGCCGTGCAGTTCGGGGAGGCCGGCGATCGCACACTGCGCCGCGTAGCCCGTGCCGTACGCCTCGTTGCCCTGCGGCACCCGTACCGCATGCGGAGCGACCTCGTCGAGGTGGGCCTCCACCTGGTCCCGCCCGTGGCCGATGACGACCGCCACGTGCTCCGGCTCCAAGGCCGTCGCCGCGTCGAGCACCCGGTGCAGGATCGATCGGCCGCCGACCTCGTGCAGGAACTTCGGTCGGGCCGACTTCATCCGCTTGCCCTCCCCCGCAGCGAGGATGATCACTGCTGCCAGCGTGGCCTCGACGGGGGCATCGGTGGCTGAATTCACACGGGCTCCTAGAGCTCTCGTTCGGGCGGTGTTCTCCGCCGGGTCACCTTAGTCTGCAGGCACTGGGGATGTCTCATCGGACGCCTGCGTCTTCGTGGGACGCAGCAGGCAGAACTCGTTGTTGCCCGGATCGAGCAGTACGGTCCACGGCAGCTCGCCCCAGTCGCGGTCGAGCCTTTCGGCGCCGAGGTCGAGCAGCCGGGTCAGTTCGGCGTCGTAGTCGCCGCCCGGCGGGACCCGAAGGTCGAGGTGCAGCGGGTTCTTGCCCCGCTTCGGCTCGACCGGGTCGGTGAAGCCGATCAGCGGGCCGGTGCCGGACGGATGCCGGAACGTCGCGGGCAGCTTCGGCCACGGCCGCCAGTCCCACGCCTGAGTCCAGAACGCCGCGGCCGCGTCGATGTCGTCGGCGTCGATCGGGATGCCGCCGATCGGCCCGGTGTCGGGATACATCGGCTCGCCGCTGTCGCGCAGCCGACGGTCGGGCATCACGCAGAAGGCATAGTCCTCGGGGTCGACCAGCACCGCCCACGGTGCGTCGTCGCCCTGCCCGATGTCCACGTGCGCGGCGCCGAGCCCGAGCGCCCGCTCGACCATCCGGTCCCGGTCCGAGCCGGCGTTCAGGTCCAGGTGCAGCCGGTGCGGCCGTTCCTCCCGCTCCGGTACCGGGAGGAAGTCGAGGAAGAACCCCTCCAGCCCCGGGTACGCGAGCCGGGTCCCGCTGGCGCCCTCCTCGGTCACCGCGGCCCCGAGCAGTCCCGCCCAGAATCGCCCCAACCGCACCGGATCCCGGGCATCGACGCACAGACACTCCAACACCGACCGCTCCATCGCCCCACGATAACGAGCGTCGCGCGTCGCGGGGGGCTCAGCCGGCGCCGGTCCCGACCGTGCTCTCGCGGGCGACGAACGTGTGATCGGCGAAGAGGGTGACGCCGGGGCTGCGATCGCCGGCCATCCTGATCATGAGTCGCTCCAGCGCGAGGGTGGCGATCCCGGTCTTGTCCGGTGCCACGGTGGACAGGGTCGGCGTGCTGTAGCGGCCGTCCTCGACGTCGTCGAACCCGGTCACGGCGATGTCGTCGGGAACCCGTACCCCGTGGACGGAGAGGGTCCGCAAGACGCCGAGCGCGACCAGGTCGTTCAGGCAGAAGACGGCGTCCGGCGGCCTCCGGAGCGCCAGCAGCTGTTCCATGGCCGCGGCTCCGTCCCGGCGGTGCAGCGCCTCGGTCCGTACGTCGAGCGTCGGGTCGGGCTTCCGGCCGGCGTCCCGCAGCGCGGCCCGGTAGCCCTCGATCCGGAGCGCGGTCGTCTTGGTCCAGCCGTCCGGCGGCCCGCCGATGACCGCGATCCGCCGGCGGCCGAGGGAGATCAGGTGTTCCACCGATTCCCGGGCGGCCCGGACGTTGTCGATCATGACGTGGTCGAACTGCTTCGAGTGCACCTGCTCGCCGATCAGGACCAACGGGGCCGGCGGCGAGCGAACCTCCAGCTGATCCGCGCCGAGCTGCAGGGGGTTGACGATCAGCCCGTCGAAGAGCGGCGCCGGCCGCCGCCGCAGCACGATGTCCCGCTCCCGGTCGGGCTGTCCGTCGGTGTGGTCCACCACGAGGGTGTAGTCCTTGCCGGCGAGCTGCTCGATGAAGGCCCGGGTGAGTTCGCCGAAGTACGGCACGTCGATCTCCGGCACGATCAGCCCGATCAACCCGGACCGGCCACCCCGCAGCGAACGCGCCGCCAGGTTCGGTTGGTAGCCGGTCTCCTCGATCGCCCGCTGGACCCGGGCCCTGGTCGCCTCGCTGACGTAGTGGAAGTCGTTCACCACGTTCGAGACGGTCCGGATCGACACGCCGGCCCGCGCCGCCACGTCGCGCAAGGTAGCCACGACGACGAAACTACTCCATGATCATCAGCCGGCCGGCCGGACCGAGACGGTACGGAACTCGGCCTCGCCCCTGTGGGTTCGCAGCCCGACCATCCCGGAATTGAACGAGGAGTACGGATCGGACGCGGTCAGCGTGATCACCTCGTCACCGGCGCCCGGCCGGAACTCGGCCCGAAGCTCCGTCCCGGCCTTCGTGTCGACGACCCGGAGGCTCAGCCGATGCCAGGCGCTCCGAGCGATGCCGCCGGGAACGGCGCGGGACGACAGCTGCTGATAGGCGTAGTCCTGGCGCGCGATGAACAGCCGGCCGTTCACCGGATCAAGCCCGGCGTAATAGCCGTGGTGCGAGTCCGGGCCCTCCTGCGGGTCGGTGACCCGGGCCAGCAGGCCGGCGTCGATCGTGGTGGCGCCCAGCCGTACGTCGCTGCTCACGGTGTAGTCGGTCCACCCGGTCGAGCCGGTGACTGCCTTCGGGAATCCTTGTCCGTCCTGCTGCCGGTAGACGCCGTCCTCGACCGACCAGGATCCGCCGTAGCCGATCCAGCCGGCTTGGCCGCGGCTGCCGAACGCGGACTCGAACGGCAGGGTGCCGACCGACGCGACACCGGTCGCCTCCCCGCAGGTTCCGCTGTCGCCGACGCTGGTCGGCGCGGTCAGCCGCACCTCCCCCGGCGGTCCGGCCGGCATCACGTGCGGGCTGTAATTGGCGTTGCAGCCAGGCGACGCGTTGCTCACCGTCCACGGTGCCGGCGACCAGTCCCAGAACCGGCTCAGATCCCTTCCGTCGCTGGTGAACAGGATCCGGTACTCCTCCGGCGCGAAGTCGTCACCGACGGTGTTGAAGACGTGCTGCGAGGCGAGCACGAGTTGCCCGGTCCGGTCGCCTGTCGGCACCCAGGTCACCACCGGGCTGTGGCCGGCGTAGCGACCGTCCGCGGTGATCACTTGATCACCCAGGTCGGCGGCAGAACCCCACCTTGCTCCGTCGGCGGATCGCTTGACGTGCACAGCGCAGTGGGCCCGGCCGCAGATCTCGTACGAGAGCACGAAGTCGCCGCGCTGCCCCATCCGGGCCACCGTCGGCATGCCCGGTCGATCGCCGGGCAGTGCGCTCGCGACGTCCCGCTGGACCGGGCCCCAGGAGCGGCCGCCGTCGGTCGAGGTGACGTGGACGATCATCTGGCTGTGCTCCGGTGCCGACCGCTCGTCGGCGAAGTACATCTGGAGCCGGCCTTTGGTGTCCAGGACCAGGTGCGGCTCCCAGATACCGCGACCAAACGTCCCGCCGCGCTGAATGACCTCGCCGGGCGTCCAGGTCCGTCCATGATCATGGGAGTACCAGGAGAAGAACTCGGTCACCGACCCGTCGGCCGGGACGAGGTTCGCCACCAGCATGATCGTGCCGGCGGGATGATCACCGAGCCGGTGGGGGAACTCGAACAGGTGCGGCTGCCACATCCGGGAGACCGGCCGGCCCGGCCCGGTGCGCTCGTCGGCGACGGTGCTCAGCGTGCTCCAGGACTTCCCGTCGTCGTCGCTGCTCTTGATCAACAACTCGATCGGTCCGCCGGTCGGGTTGTCCCGCTCGAACGTCATCAGCAGCCGCCCGGGGGCCTCTCCGGCCGCGCTCAGCCTGAGCATGCGTGCATAGATGTTGCTCTCCTCGGCCCCGACCGGCCGATGGATGAGCTCCCCTCCCGCGTCGGCACCGGCCCGTCCCGCGCCCAGCACGGTGACGGCTCCGACCACGAGAACGGCGATTCCGACCAACACGGTACGGCTGAGATTCAGCGACATTGTCATCGCTCCTGCCCGAGATTCTTGCAACGTTGCAAGAAAGGCTAGCATCCTGCGGCGGAGCGACGCCATGGCTGCTACCGACAAAGATCGAGAATCGAGACCGACGCAAGATCAGCAACGCGTTCGAGACTTCCGGCGACGACCTCGGATTGCCAGACCTGGTAGACATCCCGCCGGTACACGTCGACCGGCGGGAGGTAGACGAAGCCGGGGCCGTTGGTGCAGTTGAGGACGAAGATCGCGAGGTCCGGGTGGCGGCGGCGCAGCTCCTGCTGCAGCCAGGAGTACGGTTCGCCGGCCTGGGCGACCACGATCGCGTCGCCCCAGCGCCAGACCCAGAGCGGATGGGCCGCGGTGTCACCGTCGATGTAGCCGGCCCGCAGCTGGCCGGCCCGGCGCAGCCGCTCGGCGGCGGCGGTCGGGTTGATCCCGGCGTGGCGCCGCGCGAGTTCCTCGGGGGTCGGTTCCGGCCGCGCGTCGAGTTCGGCGACCGTCCGGATCGTCCGCAGGGTACGGGACGGCTCGACCGGCTGTGGCCGCCAGATCCCGAGCGTCGTGCCGGACTCGACGACGTCTGCCAGTCCGAGCCTGCTGCCGGGCGGCGGCAACGCGGTCAGCCCGGACAGCGCGGCGTAGCCGATCGCCCGGCCGACCCGGTCGGTGAGCTCGCCGTCGCCGTACTGCTCGCGCGGGCTGAGTTCGCCGGAGGCGCCTTGCAGCACCAGGCAGGGCGCCCCGATCGCCTGTTCCACCTCATCCCGCGCGGCACCGATCCAGTCCGGCGAGATCAGCGGCGGCTGCCAGCCGAGCGTGGTCGGGTGGCAGGCGTAGTTGATCATGGTCGCCAGCGGCCGGCCGTCCCGGGCCGTGATCCGGCCGACCAGCAGCGTATCGTCGGCCGGTGCGCCGGGATTGAAGGCGACCAGGTCCCGGCCGCCGGCCACCAGGGCCCGGTCCACGGCGACATCGCACCGGGCGGTGCCGAACGTCGCGGTCGCCTCGACGGCCGTCGCGGCGGCCTCCCGGCAGGCCTCGGTGATCTTCTCGGCCAGCAGGTCGAAGTAGGCCGGCACCAGGTCGGCACCCTCGAGCTCGGGCGAGGTCGCGGTCAGCGTCGGGCCGGAGTGGGTGTGCACCAGGTGGAGCAGCAGGTCCTCCGGTTCGGCGCCGAGCGCGTCGAGCACCCGGGACCGTACGGCCCACTCCTCGGCCGCGTTGCGCCACCAGCCGAGGTCGGTCGACACCAGGTAGCGGACCGGCTCGGCGCCGTCGGTGATCGCGAGCGCGGTGGCCCGTAGCGGCCGGTGCACCCCGGCCGCGACGTCGGTGTCGGCCGCACCCCAGTTCCGGGCCAGAATTCCGGCCGGCGGCGTGATGTCGCGGACGGCGACGCCGACCCTGCCGGCGGCGGCGAGCGGCGACCAGATCAATGGCTCCATGATCACGATTCCCGCACCAGACCACCCATCGTCGACGCGCCGGCACCGAGCTCGGTGGTCTCCGAGAGCGCGGCGCGGACCGCGTCCCGGGTGCCGTCGATCAGCTGCTCGATGTCGGATTCCGTGTGGGCGTAGGAAATGTGGCTGCGCTTGAGGTTCAGCGGCAGCTCGAAGATGCCGCGCTCGATCAGCTTCCGCCGGTAGCCGACGAACAGGTCGGCCCGGTTGGCCAGCAGGTCGCTGTACGTGCGCGGCGCCGGGCCCGGCATGAAGTAGCTGACGAAGATCGAGCCGTAGCCGGTGACGACGGCCGGCAGGTCCAGCTCGGCGAACACCTCCCGCAGCCCGGCCCGGGCCAGCTCGCCGAGCCGGAACGTGTGCTCGTGCACCGGCTGCTCGGTCAGCTTGGTCAGCGTCGCCAGCGCCGCGGCGACCACGACCGGCGCCCCGTTGTACGTACCCGCGAAGAACGCCGACCCGCCCGGCCGCGAACTGAACTGCTGCATCAGGTCCGCCCGGCCGCCGATCGCGCCGAGCGGGAAGCCGTTCGCGAACGCCTTGCCGAGCGTGGTCAGGTCCGGCGTGATCCCGCTGATCTCCTGCCAGCCGCCGAGCGCATGCCGGAACCCGGTGATCACCTCGTCGAAGATCAAGATCGCACCGTGCTGGGTGGTCTGCTCCCGCAAGGTGATCAAGAACTCGTCGGTCGGCAGCACACAGCCGATGTTGTGCGGCACCGGCTCGACGATCACGCCGGCGATCTGATCACCATGATCGGCGAACAGCCGGCGGACGGCCTCGGCGTCGTTGAACGGCAACACCACGGTCGATTCCAGCACCTCGGGCAGGATCCCGGCCGAGATCGGATCGGGCCGGTTCAAGGCATCCTCGGCGGAGATCACGTTCAGGCTGACCGCGTCGTGCCAGCCGTGATAGCAACCCTGGAACTTGACCACCAGCCGGCGACCCGTGACCGCCCGGGACAGCCGCAGCGCATGGAACGTCGCCTCGCTGCCGGTGCTGGTCAGCAGCACCTGCTCGAAGCTCGGCACGAGTTCGATCAATCGCTCGGCGAGTTCGATCTCCCCCGGCGTCACGCCGACGCCGCACAGGTCGACCTCGCGGATCACCGCCGCCACTGCGGCGCTGACGTCGGGATCGTTGTGGCCGAGCAACTGCGGGCCGAACGCGGCGTGGTAGTCGGTGTAGGCCCGGCCCTCGGTGTCGAAGAACCGGGCACCCTCCGCACGGGCCACCACCAGGTCGGTGATGCCCGGGACGCTGCGCTGCCCGCTGTTCACCCCGCCCGGGATGGCCGCCCGGGCCCGCTCGGCGAGCGGCGCACCGGTGCCGACTGCATTCACTCTGGTTCTCCTTCGGTCGATGGGTCCGGGTCGTAGCCCAGGAACAGCTCGAGATGATCAACTTGCTGCTGCAGCAGGGCAGCCAGGGCGTCGAACCGCTCCGGCGTCACCCGGCTGCTCGGGCCGCTGACACTCAGCGCGTAGCGGGCCGTGCCGCTGTGATCACGCACCGGTACGGCGACGCAGCGCAGCCCCGTCACCGACTCCTCGTCGTCCACGGCGTAGCCGCGCCGGCGCACCGCGGCCAGGTCCTTCAGCAAGGCTGCGAGCGAGGTCAGCGTCCTCGCGGTGCAGGCCCGGAATGCGTACCTGCGCAGGGATTCCCGGACCTCGCCCTCGGTCAGGGTGGACAGGATCGCCTTGCCGAGCCCGGTCGAGTGCCAGGCGTCGGTCTCGCCGATCGCCGCGCCCTTGCGGATCGGGTGCCGGCTCTCCACGGCGTGCGCGATCACGAGTTGATCACCGGTGCGGATGCCGAGCGTCGCGGTCTCCTCGCACTCGTCGACCACGGTCGCCATCGCCGTCCCGGCCAGTCCCATCAGGCCCTGCCGCCCCAGCGCGCTGCGGCCCAGCGCGAACAGTCGCATGCCGATCCGGTAGTGCCGGGTCCGCGGGTCGCGTTCCACCCAGCCGTTGCGGATCACGCTGTTCAGGTAGCGAAGCGCGGTCGGTTCGCTGAGGCCGGCGCGCGCGGCGATCGCGGCGAGCGGACCCGGCTGCTCCGCCACGGCCTCGAGCAGGCCGGTCAGCCGCTCGACGCTCTGCAGTCCGTCGGGAGTCGCCATAATTGATCATGTTCCATTCAGTGACAGGCTCTTTCACTCGTACGATAGCGTACCGGCATGAAGATCACCGATGTGGACACCGTCGTCTGTGACGCCGGGATGCGGAACTGGGTGTTCGTCCGGGTCCGGACCGATCAGGGCCTGGTCGGGTGGGGCGAGGCGAGCACGGAGTGGCGGACCCATTCGATCGTCGGGGCCGTGCGCGACTTCGTGCCGTTGTTGATCGGCGAGGATCCGTACCGGATCGAGCACCTGTGGCAGAAACTGTTCCGGCAGCAGTTCTGGAAGGGCGGCGTGATCACCATGAGCGCACTGTCCGGCATCGATCAGGCCCTGCACGACCTGAAGGCGCAGGCGCTCGGCGTTCCGCTGTACGAACTGCTCGGCGGCCGGGTCCGGGACAGGATCAGGTTGTACGACCACCTCGGCGGCGGTGACCCGGACGCGGTCTACGGCGCGCTGTCGGCCGAGCGGTTCGCCGACAGTGCGCGGCGCAGCGTGGAGGCGGGCTTCGATGCGGTGAAGGTGCTCGCCGTACCGATGGGCGCCGGCCTCCCGTCCGGTGCGGCGCTGCGGACCACGGACCGGGTGATGGCCGCGGTCCGGGACGCGGTCGGCGACGAGGTGGAGATCATGATCGACCTGCACGGCCGGTGCACGCCGGCCGCGGCGATCGCGTTCGCCGGCGTGCTGCGCCCGTACCGGCCGTGGTTCCTGGAGGAGCCGTGCCAGCCGGAACTGGTCGAGGAGTTGCCCGGAATCGCTGCCGGAGCAGGGATCCCGATCGCTCTGGGTGAGCGGCTGTCCGGCCGCGGTGAGTTCCTCCGAGTGCTCCGGACCGGCGCCGTCGCCGTACTGCAGCCGGACGTCTGCCACTGCGGCGGCCTGTCCGAACTGCGCCGGATCGCCGGCCTGGCCGAGGCCTTCGGCGTCACCCTGGCCCCGCACAACCCACTCGGCCCGATCGCGACCGCGCACAACCTGCACTTCGCGATGGCCACCTCGAACTGGCTGATCCAGGAGCAGATGCGAGCAGCCGCCCCGATCTGGGACGACATCCTCACCACCCCGCTGGAGTTCGCCGACGGCTACGCCGTCCCGCCGCCCGGCGTCGGCCTCGGCACGGCCGTGAACGAGGCGGTCGCCGCCGCCCACCCCGGCACCGAGACCGAGGTCCAACTCTCCACCCGCCTCCCCGACGGCAGCCTCTGCGACTGGTGAGCCACCGTGACGTTCCGGACCGATGAAATCGCGTCGATTTCAGATGTCCGTTTCGTCACACTCGACGATGGATGAGCTCGCGGTCGGTGTTAGCGTCCGAACGTGCCGTCAGGGATCCGACTCGCTGTGAAGGGACGCGCTCAGGACGGCGAGATCGTCCTCGAACTCGAGTTCGCCGTGCCCGACGACCACTACGCCACAGACACGTTTCCTACCGAGCATTATCGGGCGGCGCTCGTCGATCCGGCAGGCGAGACGTCCTTCAGCCTCGGACTGTCCGGAGGCGCGACCGGCGGGCGGGTGCAGATCACCTTCCCCTTCCAGGCCGAGCGCTGGGCTGCCGCGGAGTTCGTCCGGCTGGAACTCGGCACGATCAAGCTGGCCTTCCCGATCGCTGTGCTCGGCGACGTCACCCTTCCCGATCGGTGATCAGCCGCCGAGGCGCCGGACCAGGGCGTCGGCCTGTTCCCGGGTGAAGGTGCCGGCCAACTGCAACTGGCCGCCGGAAATCTCCTGCTGCACCATCGGCGCAGAGATCAACTCCTCGCCGATGATCATGGCCATCCGATTCCTCGGATCATGCTCCGCGGCCAGGTCGGCGGTCACCTCGGTCAGGGTGTCGGCGGCGTCGGCGGGCAGGGTGATCAAGATCATCCAGTGACCGCTCTGATCGGCCTCCGCCCTCACCTGCTCGAGTCGATGGACGGTGAGCCGGCTCGGCCCGAGCCGAAGGCAGGCCTGCGGGTTGTCCGGTTCCGGATAGGTCCGGTCCGAGCCTGCCGATGCGCACGGCGCCGGCCGGTACTCGGTGACCTGATGGAACGCCAGCGGTTCGGTGAGTCCGGCCGGAGTCGGCGACGGACCGGGCAGCCGCGGCAGCAGGCCGCAGCCCGTCGCCGCCATGATCAGAGTCAGGATGGCGAGGGCTGCGTACCGGCGCATGCGGTCAGGGTACCGACTCAATAGGTGACGTTGAGCCGCTTGGAGATGGGCGCCCGGCGGTCCAGCGCCGTCGCCGAGAGCGGGACGGTGTCGCCCTGCCCGCCCGGTTGCAGCACGCCGTTGATCTTGAGCGTGTAGTTGGCGTTCTTGTTGGCCAACTCCAGCGGATCGTCGACGGTCACGATGACGCCGATCCGGTCCACCCGGCCGAGGATCCGGCGCAGCTGGTTCCGGTTCAGGTTCGCCTGGTGGCCCTTGGTGAGCGCCACGTCGGCGTACCGCACCGTCTTCCCGTCCAGCGTCCAGCCGACCAGCTGGACCCGCCAGTCGGCGACCTCCATCGGCGACACCTGACTCGGCGAACGGCCGCCGTCGAGTGTGGTGCCGTCGGTGATCACCGTGTCGCCGAGCTTGACGTCACGGATCCACCAGCCGGACGGTTCGCCGCTGCCGTTGCCGTTGAGGGCACCGTCGGTCAGGTAGCGGAACGAAACGATCACGTCCTGGCCGGCATAGCCCGACAGGTCGAAGCTCTGCGGCTGGTAGCCGTCGCTCAGCCCGGTCAGGCCGGGCAGTTGCGCGATGATCGACGGCTCCGCTCCGTCGGCATGCTCGCTGGTGGTGTTCTCGTTGCCGACCGTGGTGTAGGTCTTGCCGCCGTCGGCCGACACCTGCACCACGCCGAAGTCCCAGTTCGCTTCGATGTCGAAGCGGCTGGAGAACGTCAGCTGCCCGCCGCCGGCCGGCACCGAGACCGGGTAGGCGATCGCGCGATCAAGATCATCTCCCTCGCCCGACCAGAGTGCCGAATCGTTGATCACCCACCGCAGCGGATCCGCCCGGTAGGTCTCGGCGCCGGCGAAGCCGAGCGACCTGATCGTGTCGCCGTTCACCGGACGGTCCGCCATCGCCAGCACGTAGTCCGAGCCGTTGGCCGGTGCGCCGGGCGAATCGTACGAACCGGTCCAGGCCCAGTCGATCGCCGAGCTCAGTTCGGCTGCCGTGAACCGGCGCCGCTCGTCCCGGTTGAGTCCGCGAGCCCGCTGGTCCACCAGCCGGTCCAGGGCCATCTGCGCGGCCCAGTCGTGCACGACGTCGGTCGTCTTGAGCCCCGGAGCATGATCATCGAGATAGCGCTGCAGGGATCGCAGGCCGGGGGCGTCGTCGTTGTGCAGGTACGTGATCACGCCGCGACCGAACTGGTTCGCCAGGTACGTGACGAACGCGTACGCGGCACCGTAGTCGGCCAGCGTCTCGTTCGGCTGATCTTCCCAGCGGGTCAGCGAATTCTCCGCCCCGCAGTACGGGAACGCGTCGGACCCGAGGAAGCCCTGGAAGCAGGTCAGGTGGCTGTCCGCACCCAACTGCCCGTGCGGGAGCGTCGTGTCGACGTAGCCGACCACGGTCTGCGCGTAGTCGGACAGGCCCTCGTTGAGCCAGGTGGTCTCGCCCGGGCCGGCGTAGTACTCGAGCAGGTGCTGGTACTCGTGGGCGAACGTGCTTTCGTAGAGGTACGGCCGGGCCGGCTGCATCGGGCTGCACGGTCCGCCCGGCGGCTCGTCGGGCGGGTTGGCGCCGGTGCGGTGCAGCCAGTCGTAGGAGTCGATCGTCATCACGTTGCGATCGAATCCCTCGTTGTACAAGGGAGAGAAGAACCCGGCGATGTAGGTCGCCCCGGCCGGCGTGGTCTGGTCGTAGTAGTTCTCATCACGGACGTTGCTGACCAGGACGACGGTCTTGTCGCCGTCACCCTTGTAGTAGTCCGGGTCGCCGCCGCCGATGATCTCCCACAGCGGAGCGCCGAAGCCGACGTCGATCGACTGGGTGCCGTCCCGTTCCGGGGCGACCGAGAAGATCTCCGACTCCTTGGGCAGGATGTTGCCGTCGAACTCGGTGATCATGGACTGCACCTGGGCGTCGGTGATCACGTTGCGGACGCCGTCGTTGCGGCAGTCGCCGTCGGGGTAGTTCAAGTTGCCCTGCACCCAGATCTCGATCTTGTCGCCGACCCCGCGCAGTGTGTACGGAGCCGCGCCGTAACCGTTGACACCGTAGACGAGCCAGTTCTTGCTGCCGCCGACCGGGGTCCCGGTCGCCGTGTTCTCGGTCGCGGGTGCGGACCGCAGCTGGCGCACCGCCGGAGCGTCGTCGCGGAACGACCTCTGCTCGGAGCGGCTCAAGTCGATCTTGGACTTCTGCCGGACCTCGGCCGGCGCATCCCGGATGTCCCGGGGCAGACGAGCGGCCGACCCGGAACCGGGGTCGGCCGAAGCGGTGGTGGAAAGGCCGATCAGGCCCGTGAAGGTGACGGCGAGCGCGGCGGTGATGGCAACCGCCGCACGCGTCCTCGCCCGGGGCATGCGGGAATCCATGACTGGTTACCTCCAGGGGGTGAGGTTGTTCCGACTAGCATCCGCCGCCGGGCCGGGCTCGGCAGCGGATTCACGGAACAGCGCAAGATCTCCCGTGGAGGGCCCTCACGGTTCGGTGTGCAGCGAAAGATCTCCGGCGCCTCCTAGGATTCAGCGGTACGGTTCTCGTCGGCGACGACGTGCAGCGGGGCGACCGGCTCGACGGTCTCGTCCACCGGCCGCCGCTGGCCGCCGATCAACGAACCCGCCAACGCGGTCCGCCGGTAGAGCATGCTCCGGCCGGACCGCCAGCTGACCACCATGCCGCTGTCCCGCAGGATCGACAGGTGCCGGCTGACGGTGGCCGGGCTCTGTTCCAGTCGGCGCGCCAGCTGGGTGGTGGACAGCGGGATCACCAGCTGATGCAGGATCGCCGACCGACTCGCCCCGATCAGCGCACCGAGCGGGTCGTCCGCGGCCGACTGCTCCGCCAGGTCCTCCCAGACCCGGCCGACCCCGCGGGCCGGGTAGGTCAGCTCGAACGCGTCCGCTTCATGATCAAGAACAAGCGTGGGCCAGAGGAAGATCGACGGGACCAGCGTCATGTGGTTGCCGTCGTACGTCGCGTCCGGGTAGTGCGGCTTGTCGATGTTGAGCATCGCCCCGTCCAGCGAGACCTCGGGATGCAGATCCTCCAGCAGCGAGAACAGGCCGCCGCTTGCGGAGCGGTTGCTGCGATAGGCGAGATCGTCCTCCAGCACCGCCCGCATCCGGTCCCAATAGGGCTCGATCGCGATCGCCCAATAGCCGGTGATCGCGTCCGCCAGCAGCCGGGGCGCTGCCGACCCGGCCTCGATCAGCCGCTGCACCGACCGCGGCCGGGCCCGACCGGTCCAGATCCGGACCAGGTCGTCCAGGATCGGCTCGGCCGGTGTTGCGGCGAGCGTGATCAACTGCTGCTCGATGGTCGCCGCACGCCCCAGCGCCGACGGATACAGGACGGCGAGCGGCGGTCCGTCCGCCGGCACCGTCGCCAGCAGCAGCTCCAGGTCGATCCGGTCCAACTCGGCGGAGATCCGGCGCAGCCAACGCCGATGCACCGCGGGCGGGCGCGGACTGGTCAGCAGCCGCAGGCTCGATCCCACCTCGACCAGGGGCGACAAGGCCAACCGCACCGTACCCAGCACGTCGGGGCTCAGCCGGAACCGGATCACGGAGCCATCCTCGCGCCCGCGCCGGGCGCCGGCCCAGCCTTAGTCCACAGACGAAGGAACTCGGGAAGGACCGACACTGGCGGTCGGATCCGCTGAGGTGGACAGTGGTCGAATGGTCACACCGTTACCTCTGAGTGTTGGGGCCGTCACGATCGCCACCGCCCGGCCGGGGATGCTCGCCCGCTTCTACTCCACCCTGCTGGGATGGCCCTATCGCCGCGAGGAGCCGCCGCGTCCGGGCGCGCCGGCCGACAGCGGCTACGCGCTGGTCTGTCCGCCGGACGGCGTCGAGGGCATGGCGTTGAACTTCGAGTACGACGCCCACTACCGGCGACCGGTCTGGCCGAGCGCGCCGGGAGCACAAGCCAGCACGCAGCACCTTGACGTCGGCGTGACCGACCTCGACAGCGCAGTCGATTGGGCGGTCGAATGCGGCGCAACGCTTGCCGACCCCCAGCCGAGTGACCGCTTCCGGGTGATGATCGACCCGGAAGGACATCCGTTCTGTCTGTGCCGATGATCAACTCCGTCCCGCAGCGACCGGCGAGCCACCGTGGCCTTCGAGCACCTCAAGATCACGTACACAGAATCCGTGGTGTGCCCAGTTCTCGTTGAGCACCACCCGCAGACACTCGCCCACCGACTTGCCCGTCGCATACGGCGGCCAGCCCGGACCGGTCGGAATCGGGGCGACGGCGGCCAGGTCGTCGGCCGTCACATCGGCCAGCCAACGATTCAGCTCGGCGGATTGCTCGTCTCGCACGGCGACGACCTCATCAAGGGCCGGGGACGCCGCCGGATCGATGCCCAGCACCTCCTGATCGGGTACGAACGCCGGCGCCAGCCCGATCCCGGTGAAGGGCCGGGTCGACCCGAGGCAGCAGCGACGAAACCACGAGTCGTGCACGAAGACCAGGTGGCGGAGCGTCTGCACGGCCGACCACTCGCCGCCGACACTCTGATGCTCCGAGCCCGCGGGCAGCGCGCGGAGCCGCCCGACCGTACTCCCCCAGTCGTCACTCAGCTGCCGCTGGGCTTCCCGCAGCTCGGCCGGATCGGCCGAACGCATCAGCAACCGCACCGGATGCCGCCGATCCAGCTCGGCCTCGACATAGGACGTGACCTCCACGCCGTTGACCACCAGATTGGTGACCAGCCCGTCGATCACGACGTCCTGCATCACCACCCCGATCAGCCGGGAACGGCTCAGGTCGCACTCGCGAAACTCGGCGCCGCTCAGGTCCTGATCCTCAAATCTCTCCATGCCGAGCATTCTGGCCCGCGGCACTGACAGCGGCCTGAGTGCGGACCCGGGACCGTACCTTCTGGCTGCGGCTCGACGGGACCGGCGAGATCTGCGCCCTGCGCTGCGCGGCGCCCCTGTTTCCGGACCGGGTCAGGCGTCGTGTTCGGCTGCCGGGGTGGCCAGCACGGGCGGGCCTTGGAGCCGCAGGCTCTGGGCGATCGCCGGGATCTCCGGGTCGGCCAGGAACCCTTGGTAGTCCTCCTCGTCCCAATCGAAGATCGACCACACGCGCTGCGGATCGTCGGGGTCCACGTAGGCCCACGCACGGCGGCAACCGTGCTCCCGCCGTTTCTCCACGCCGGTCGTGGCGAAGACCTCCAAGAACCGATCGAGATCGGTGACCTTGGCCACGGTAACGATCATGAGACCGCCCCTGTCCGCATCGACGATGGTGGCATCCAGCCTGAGACCTCAAGGTAGGTTGAAGTCAAGGCCTTCACCAGCTGACCCAGATCCGTCGGCATGGTATTGGCTACCGCCGAGGGCCTCTCCGGCGAAGTTCTGCACGACCAGCTGGCCGCGCACGACGCCCACCGCTTGCTCGATGCCGCCCTGATTCTGCGACTCGCTCCAGCGGATTCGCGACGAGGAACATCGTGATGTCTGACCCTGACATCCTGCGCCCGCTCCACCGCGGGGAAGCCGCCGGCGTCGCGCCGGAGGGCACCGGCTTTCGCGGGATCTCCCTGCACTTCCCGACCGATTCGCGAGACGCCGTCGACGAGGCCATGCGCACCGCCGAGGCGACCGGCGCGACCCTGGTGAAGCCCGCGGCCGCAGCCGAGTGGGGTGGCCACTTCGGCTATTTCAGAGATCCCGACGGCTACCTGTTGAAGTTCGTCACGGCTTCCTGACCGACACTTGGCCGTGACCCGCGGCGCGGCCGATGAGTTTGCGACTCCCGGCCGGTCCAAGCTCATGACACCGAGGAAAGGACACCGCCCATGTCGGAGCTTCTGGTCGATTTCATCACCTCCCTCGACGGCTACGCGTCGGGTGAGGGCTGGCCCGGGTTCTGGGGCCTCGAGGGCCCGGAATACCTCGCCTGGCTCGGCGAGCAACCCCAGCCGACGTACCTGATGGGAGCGAATACGTACCGCCTCATGTACGGCTTCGCCGTCGGCGAGGTCCTCCCGGAGGGCGTGGACGAGTTCCGGCCCGAGGAAGAGGCGACCGTCGACGAACTCACCCAAGCGTCCAAGGTGGTGTTCTCCTCCTCCCTCGAGGAGCCGCTGACCTGGGCCAATTCCACGCTCGTCCGCGACGACGCCGTCGAGGCGGTCCGCGCCATGAAGGCGAACGGCTCCGGCCTGCTCAGCACGCTCGGCAGCCTCAGCCTGGCCCGCTCCCTGCTCCGAGCCGGCCTCGTCGACCGCTTCCGGGTCGGGATCTTCCCGGTGATCACCGGCGCCACGGGTGAGGAACGCATCTACGACGGCTACCCGGACGTCGCTCTCGAGATGATCGACCACCGCACCTTCGACGGCCGCATCCAGGTGGTCGAATACAAGCCCACCGTGCTCGAGCACCCGCCGCTCGCCGCCCCTGCGTCGTTGTGACTCGGAGCCGCGAACTGCCGGCCCGCACTAAAAGTCGATCCTCAGGGCTGCCGTCTCAGGCCGGTTCGTCAGATCGTCGGTCAGTTGATCGAGGTACTCGGGCGGCCCGGCCTCGGCGAACCACAGCCAGAGTTCGGCGGCATGAATCGTTGACCAGGCCAGCACGCTGGCCCGGTCGGCACCGTAGCCGTCGATGATCATGTCGAAGCTTCGCGGGACTTTCAGGCCCGCACCCCACGTTCGTCGGCCGTGGTGCTGTCGAGACGCTCTCCCGGCAGGTACGTCATCAGAATCGACCCCGGCTTGACCTCGACCAGTTCCGGCACCGGCAGGTCCGCGTCGGCCAGGGCGCGCAGCGCCACAACCTCCGTGCCATGGCGATCGGGGTCTGCCATCCGCTTCTCGACCACACGTCGTCCCTGGTGGTCGATCAGCTGCACCTGTCCCACTGCTCCCTGCCGCATCCGACCATCCTCTCCTGAACGTTAGGGTCGGGGGATGGCGGAGCGCGAACTCGGGGCACCATCCGGCGTCGACCGCAGCCGACATCTCGCCGCACTCCACCGTGCCTGGGCGACGCCGCCGGACGTTGTGGCGGCGGTGGTCGCCGAGGTGACGAAGGCACCGGTCGTGGAGTGCCGCCGCATCGTCGACGGCGAGGTGAACGAGGTCTACGACGTCACCGTGGAGCAGGGCCCGTCCGTGATCGTACGCATCTCGCACAGCGGGTCCGAGGCGCACGACCGGGAGGCGTGGGTCCTCGGCGAGTGCGCGGCGCGGGGTATTCGAGCGCCGCGGGTCCATGATCTTCGTCGCGTCGAGGTCGGCAGCGAGCTCCGGTCCGTCATGATCATGGAGAAGCTGCCGGGTGAGCGACTCGCTGATCTTGGTCCCGAGGAGGTCGACGTTCGGCGTGTGCTCGAAGAGGTCGGAGCCTGGCTGAGGCAGTTCCACGCCATCCCGGCACGAGGCCTCGGGACCCTCGACGGCGCTGGCGTCGGCAGGTTCGAGACCTTGGAGGAGTGGCTGGCCCACGTGGCCACGGAGGCCCCTGCGTTCGAGGACGCCGGCCGTTCCGTCGGTTTCGATGCGGCGACGGTTCGAGGCTGGCTCCGGGATATCGCCGACTCGCTTCGGGCCGCCCCGCCTCGGCTGACGCTGAGCCACAACGATCTCCTGGCCGTACACGTCCTGGTGCACGAGGGGAACCTGTCGGGGATCATCGACTTCGGTGTGGTCGCCGCCGAACCCGCGGCGAACGACTTCGCCCTGTGGGACTTCCGAGAAGGGCGACGCTTCCCGGTCGAGTGGATCCAGGCCGGCTACGGCGACCCCTCGGTGTTCGAACCCCCGAACGACCGCACCTACCGAGCGCTCTGGCTCCTGCACGGGCTCTGGTACCTGCGCCACTACCACGTCACGGGATTTCGCCCCGGCGTCGAAGCCGGCCGGGACCGACTGCTGCGCGGACCGGAGCGGTAGTCGGCGGGCGTTGTTAGCCTTCCGCCATGTGCGGGCCTCCGATCAGCCGTCGTCGCCTCCTCGGAACGGCAGTCGCCGTGGCCTCCGGTTCCGCTGTGACCGGTTGTTCACCTGACGCCGAGGACGTCGACTACCGCACCGACGGGGCGTCGTTCGCGCTGACCAACGTTGCCGTCTTTGACGGGGAGCAACTCAGCGACGCCGATACCGTGCTGGTGCGCGACGGCTTGATCGCCGGGGTTGGCGCAGGGCTGAGCGTGCCGGACGAACTTCCGAAGCGGGACGGCCAGGGCCGGCTGCTGTTGCCCGGTCTCATCGACGCGCACGCCCACGCGGCGACGTTCTTTGCGAACGCGTCACTGCGGTTCGGGGCGACGACGCTGCTGGAGATGGCCGGCGTGCCGTCGCCGGATGAGGTAGCGGCGCGGAAAGATCCGGCGCGGGCCGACGCGGCCGATGTGTGGTCGGCTGGAAACATGATCACCGTGCCCGGCGGACACGGCACGCAATGGGGCGGCAATCCTCCCGTTCTCAAGCCTGGCGCCGACGTCGACGCCTTCATCGGCGAGCGACTCGAGGAGGTTCGGACTTCATCAAGTTGGTCATCGACGAGTATGAGGGGACGATCGAGACGCTGACGCCGCGACAGGTCAACGCCGTCGTGGACGCAGCACACCGCAGGGATCGCCTGGCCGTGGCGCATGTCGGCACCTGGGACGATGCGACGATCGCCGTCGACGCCGGCATCGACGCTCTCGTCCATGCACCGCGCGATGCGCCGATCAACGACCGCGTGGTAGCGCAGCTGGCTGAGCGATCGATCCCGGTAGTGCCGACTCTTACGATCTACTCGGCAGCCAGCGGCAAACATGACAGCCGCACGTTCCTCGATCATCCCCAGGTCGCGCCGTACCTTGATCAGGATCAGCAGTCGGCTGCTCAGCGGACCAGCTGGGACCTACTCTGGCCGACCTGGTGCGACGAAGCAGTAGCCGGCGTGGCCGCCCTGCACAAGGCTGGCGTGCCGATCCTGGCCGGAACCGACATGCTCAATCCCGGGACCATCGCCGGCGTCACCATGCTGCACGAGATCGCACTGCTGAAGCAGGCCGGATTGTCCGACGTGGACTTGCTTTCCGCGGCCACCTCGCGCGGTGCGGACCTGCTCGGGCTCACCGATCGCGGCCGGATCATTCCCGGCAAGCGCGCGGATCTGATCTTGATGAACGTCACGTCGATCGACAAGGCCATCGGCTCGTACGACATCGCCGCGATCTGGCGCAACGGCCACTTCGTCGAGCGCAAACCCGTCGCCAGGGTCCAAACCACACCCGGCAGCCCGGGGCCCGACCGCTGACTGCAGTCGGCCGATCGGCGCTACCGTCCGCGACGGGACCAGATCTCAGGCCCGCCTAGGCTACTTGGGAGATTGCTCAGCGGTGGCAGTGGCAATCACGACGGCCTCATCTTCGAGAAGAGGTCGAGTTCATCCCGCGGCAGGTCGAACGGCGTGTTCCCGTCCTGGCATCCAAGCTTGGCGCCGCCGCCGTTGAGGTAGCCCGACGCCGTCGGTGCGGCTTCCCGACGGTAGGCCCTTTGCCCGACGGCACCTAGCCAATCTGGAAACCGCCCCGCGCTGATGCTTAAGTCCTGCCCAATGACTTGTCGGTGAAGGTCAGATCCACAGGAGTTCTGGACCCATCTGCTTTGTACGCGGCTACCTTCGCCCGCAGGTCCGACTGCGCACTCTTGGTGCTCACCCGCAGTTTCACCTTGATCCTGATCACGCCAATGTCCGTATCGACCCAACCGAGCGCCTGCTCGACGCCTGGATCTTTGTTGACCTTGTGGAAAAGTGCCTCCATCTCGGCGCGCAGCGGCACAAGCGCACGTGCTGCGCCGCCGATCAGTTCAACGTCAACATGCTCCGGGATGGCCTTGAAGTACTCGGCCGCGCCGGCCGGAACGTCGCCCGCGAACTTCACCGACGCGGTGAAGTGGCCTGTGATCTCGGAGGAAGCGTACGCATCGGGCATCGCCTCCTCGACGGCACTCACTGCCTGCGAGAACGGCGTCTGCCATTCGTATCGCTTCACGGCCTCCTCAATCGGAATGCCCTTCTGCTGCGCAAGTGCGACCGTGCTCGGCCCAGGCTCACCCTCCTTGTACTCCTGCACCACGAGCCCGTCGCTTGGTGTCGGCTCAGGTTCCGGATCTGCTGCTGTTGGCGCAACGGATCCAGCAATGAGCAACACGACCACTCCAGCCAACGCACACCCTCGCAGGCCACGCTGTTTCGCCATGGGTTTCCGCCCCTCTGACGCCACTTTGACCGACGCCCAGATAGTGAGGAAAGATGCGGCACCGGCTGATTCAGGAACCCGCAGTGCATAAAGCCGCGAAGACTTGCCCTGCGCCACTCCCCACGATGAGATCTTGATCGTGCGCCCCGGAAGCCGTTTCACGCCAGGGATGTACGCAACCGTTACACACCGGTGACCCACGGTTAGGCGGGCTGGCGAGGAGTTGCTGGACCGGGAGTTCCAGCCGGCCTAGCGGCAGGCCATCCGAATGCGGGCCGACGACTCGGATCGGTTGTTCACGGAGGGCGCGGCGGCGACGCTACGCTGGGCTTGGAAGGGTCTCGGCGATCGGCCACTGGACCTGGTCAACTGGAACTCCTTGCTCCCCGGGAAGAGTCGAACCTTCGTCGCTAATCCTGGTTCAAAGGCTCGCTCTCTCACCCTCGCGTGAGCGTGAACGAGTGCCATTGAGTAGCACCGAAATCGCCTGCGCTGGTGTGTCGCCTGTGTGTCACCGTGCGGGACGGCTGGAGCATATGGGCAGGCGATCCCCCATATGCTCCAGCCACCTCCCGCCAACTCCGCACTTCCGCCAGTTCCGCCAACTCCGCCACTTCCGCGGTGATGCCGAGCTTGCGCGCGGACCGCACCGGTCAGCACTGCCTGCGGAAACCAGTGGCGGGTCGTGGGCGGATCAGGGTTTGCTGGTGGGGTGGCGGACGTTGGTGTGCAGACGCTGCTTGGCAAGGTGGACGGGCTGCTGGCCCGGTACCGGGACCACGCGCGGATGATGTGGGCGGTCGCTCCGGGATGGAGCACGGTCAGTCTCCTGGGCACCCTGGTCGGGGCGGGAGCGCTCGTACTGTCGATGGTGGCCACGGGCCAGCTGATCGGTGCGCTGTACGAGGTGCTCGCCCATCGAGCCGACAGCCAGCGAGCGTGGTGGTGGTTCGCGGCGTTCGTGCTGGCGGCCGTTCTCGGGCAGCTGCAGCAGGCTGTCCTGGCGATGGCGAACCCTCGCATCTGGTCGCCGTATCGTGTCATGATCAACGACCTGCTCGCCGAGACCGGCATGCACTCCAGGAGCCTGGCTGTCCTGGACGGGGCAACGGCCGGCGAGTTGGAGAACTTGATCAAGACCAGCCGGCAGTGGCTGTTCCGCTTCGGGATGACTGGCATCTGGCAGCTGCTGCAGACCCGCTTGGTGGGACTCGGCGCTGTCCTGGTGCTCGTCGGCTGGCGCTGGTGGGCGCCGCTCGTTGTCGCTGCCGCCTTCCTGCTCTCCTCGCGCCTGTTCTCCACCTGGCTGGACAGCGTTCTGGATGGGATGTGGGGCAGCACCCCGCCCATCGAACGCCAGCGCGCCGACTACGTGGCCAAGGTCATGGCCTCGTCCGGGGCGGCCAAGGAGGTACGGATCTTCGGACTCGTCGACTGGCTGGCCGAGCGGTATCGCGTGCTGTGGCACGTCGCGGCCGCGCAGTTCTGGCATCAACTGAACCGCAAGCTTGCCCCGACGTTCCTCGGCGGGTTGGCGCTCCTCGTCGTTCTCGGTGGAACCCTGTCGCTGTTGGGCTGGGATGCCTATCGGGGGATGGTCAACTCGTCGGCGGTGATCACGTACGTGCTCGCCCTGCTTGCCCTGAACGCGTTCGGGATGCAGGGCGACCAACAGGCAGGCCTGGTTCAGGTCGGCCGACTGCTCAATGATCTTCGTACGCTGCGAGGTCGGCTCGACCTGCCTTCGCTGACGCCAGCCGAGGGCGAGCCGATCCGCGGTACCCCGGTACCGGACGCCGGCATCAAGTTCGAGGGCGTCACCTTCACGTACCCCACTCGCACGGTCCCAACGCTCAGCGGACTGACCCTGCACGTTCCGGCCGGCCAGTCGATCGCCATAGTCGGCGTCAACGGGGCCGGGAAGTCGACGATGATCAAGTTGCTGGCCGGTCTCTACCAGGCCGACTCCGGGTCCGTCACCGTCGGTGGGCGGGACGCCTTCGCCGATCCCGCACTGGACCGCGCGGTTGCCGTGATCTTCCAGGACTTCATCCATTACCCGCTGTCACTGCGCGACAACGTGGGATTCGGTGCGTTGGAACGGCGTTCTGACACCGAGTTGCTGGAGCGGGCCATGACCGATGCGGCCGGCAGGGACGTCCTCGCCAGCCTCGACCACGCTTGGGACTCCGTACTTTCTTCTGAATACGAAGACGGCACCGAGCTGTCCGGCGGGCAATGGCAACGGATCGCGCTGGCCCGCGCCCTGGCCGCGGTCGGGGCCGGCGCCCAGATCCTGGTGCTGGATGAGCCGACCGCAGCTCTCGACGTCCGTGCCGAGGCAGAACTGTTCGAGAGGTTCCTGTCCGTCACGAAGGGGGTCACAACGGTGCTGGTCAGTCACCGGCTGGCGACAGTACGTCGAGCGGACCGGATCGTCGTCCTCGACGGTGATACCGGCAAGGTCACCGAGGACGGGACCCATGACGAACTCCTGGCCCAAGGGGGAGCGTACGCGACGATGTTCCGCCTTCAGGCCCGGCGGTTCGCGCAGGCCGGCGACCCGGATGAGGGCTCGGACTGATCATGAAGACGACGCTGCGTGCCCTGTGGCTGGTGTTCGCCACGACAGTTCGTGCCAGTCCTCTGCAGAGCCTGCTGTGCCTGGCCGAAACGGCCAGCCGGGCCTTGAGCGCGCTCAACCCGCTGTTCTACGGGCTCTTCGCCAGCGGTGCGGTTCGACAGGACGCGGCCATGTTGCTCGCCGCCGTGGTCGGGCTGATCTGCACGACCGCGGTCCGGATGATCTTCGAAATCATCGGCACCAGCGCCCGGCTGCGGCAGATGGACACCATCGGGTTCGTCTTCCAACACCGGATCGCCAAGATCATGGGCTCGATCGAGACCCTCGACCATCAGGAATCGCCCGCCCTGCTTGACAAGCTCCAGATGTTTCGGGACTACGCCGGCAGCCTCGCCGGAGCCCTGAACTCGATCCTCGGCCTGATCAACACGGTCGTGTGGTCGGCCACATCCTTGATCGTGGCCATCACAGCCGACTGGCGGTTGATCATCCTCGTCCTGCTCGGCCTTCCACGCATCCTGCTCACCAGAATGACCGTCCGCTGGGACCAGGAAGTGGAGGACGAAGGGAGCCCGCACAACCGCCGCGCGAACGAGTTGGTCGACCTCTGCCATCGAGTCGACGCCGGTGCTGAGATCCGCGTCTTCGGACTCGCACCGGAACTTCGGCGCATCATCCGTCGGTCGACGCGGCAATGGCAGTTGCCGACGATCCGCAAGGCCGGCCGGTACATGCTGGTGGATCTGATCAACGGCCTCGTCTACTACGGAGCTGCGGCGGCGGTTCTCGGTTGGATGATCATCGACACCTTCGCGGGCCGGGTCGACGTGCAGGCGATCACGATCGCGATCACCGCGCTCGGCACCCTGCAAGTGATGACCAGCAACATCGTCGGAACCACGAAGTGGGCGGCGCAGTCCATCCGCAGCGCGACCCGGTTCGTCTGGCTGCAGGACTACGCCCGCACGGTGCACGACCGGTTCACCGGCGACCGGAAACCACCTCCGAAGCTGCAGATCGGGATCCGGTTCGAGAACGTCAGCTTTCGCTACGCCGGTGCAACCAGGAACGCGATCACCGATCTCACGCTCGACCTGGCGCCTGGGCAGGTCGTCGCGCTGGTGGGTGAGAACGGTGCCGGAAAGTCCACCCTCGTCAAGCTCCTCACCGGAATGTACGCCCCGACCTCGGGACGCATCCTGATCGACGGTATCGACCTGGCCGACCTTGACGTCACGGCCTGGCGGCAACGCTGCACCGGGGCGTTCCAAGATCATGCCAACTTCGAGTTCACCGCCGCCGAGACCGTGGGGCTCGGAGCACTCGACCGCATGGAAGACACGGACGCGATCAAGCGGGCCTTGTACGACGGCGCGGGCGAGAACGTACTGAAAGCTCTGCCGAACGGACTCGCCACCCAGCTCGGCACCCGCTGGCCGAAGGGCATCGGACTTTCCGGCGGACAGTGGCAGCGTCTGGCCATCGCGCGCGGAATGATGCGGCGGCGCCCGCTCTTGCTCGCACTGGACGAGCCCACCTCGGCCCTCGACGCCGCCACCGAGAACGCTCTGTTCGAACGCTACGCGGCCGCCACCCGAGAGACGGGCCGCCGGGGCGGGATCACTTTGCTGGTCACCCACCGCTTCTCCACCGTGGCGGCCGCCGACACCGTCGTCGTGCTCAGCAACGGGCAGATCGCCGAGAGCGGTACACACACATACCTGCTCCGCCGGCAAGGCGCATACGCCGAGCTCTACGGCCTGCAAGCTCGTGGCTACAGCTGACGGGGAGCGGTGCCGACCGGTCTACCTGGCAAGCCGTTTCCGCTTCATCACGAAGAATCGTGAGGGTTCGCTGGGTGAGGTCGAGCACCGTGGCGAGTTGATCATCGGTCATCGGGCTCGAGCGCTGCATGAGGCGAACTTCAAGCCAATCGAAGGGGCGTCCGTCCTAGGCCACTCGCTGGCCACACATCTACAGCACTACCTCCCGACGGGAGACGAGTACGTGAGAGGAGCCGAGGAACGGATGCGCGCGCTGTTCGCGGACGCCAGCTAACCCCGAAGTGCGCGCGGCGACGAACAGCCCGAGGTCGATGACCTCGGGCCGTTTCGTTTTCTGGAGCTGCTGCCCGGGGCATTCACGTTCGACAAGATCGCCGATCGCGTGTTACATGGCAATCGTGCGCGCACTTTTCGCGACCTCCCCCGGTCTTGGCCATGTGTTCCCGACGATCTCCCTAGCACACGCGCTGCGTGCCGCCGGCCACGAGGTGCTGATGGCGACCGCGGGCGGCAAGGAGGCCGCGAACGCCGGCCTGCATGTCGTGGACACCGCGCCGGGTGTCGACATCGGCGCGGTGTTCCAGCAGGCGGCCAGCGAGCAACCCGAGGAGTTCGACTACAGCACGGACGTCGACACCGAGAAGGGGTTGGAGTTCGTCGGCGCGATCTTCGCCAAGTTGTCCGGCGTGTCGGTGGACCTGACCGTGTCGGCGGCCGAATCGTGGCGGCCGGACGTGGTCGTGTACTCGTCGATGGAGGGCACCGGGCCGCTGGTCGCCGCGAAGCTCGGCGTGCCGGCCGTGTCGCACGGCTTCGGGTTCGCCGACGAGGCGCCGATGACCGAGGCGATCTTCAAGAAGATGGTCGAGGAACGCGAACGGCATGGCGTGCAAGGGTTTCCCGAGGTGCGCGAGTCGATCGACGTGGCGCCGCCGAGCATGGTCGACCGGCCGGTGCGCGGCTGGCCGATGCGGTACGTGCCGTACAACGGAGGCGGCGTGCTGCCCGAGTGGGTGCTCGAACGGCCCGCACGCCCGCGCGTCGCGGTGACACTCGGCTCGGTGCTGACCCAGGTCGGCGCGCTCACGTCGTTGACCAAACTCGTCGACGTGGCACGGCATCTGGACGCCGAGTTCGTACTCGCCCTCGGCGACGCGGACCCGTCGCCACTGGGAGAACTGCCGGACAACGTGCGGGCGGCCGGGTGGGTGCCGCTGTCCGCGCTGCTGCCGACCTGCGCGGCGCTGGTGCACCACGGCGGGGCCGGCTCGACGCTGACCGCGATCGACGCCGGAGTCACGCAGCTCGTGCTGCCGCACGGCGCCGACCAGTACGTGAACGCGGACGCCGTGGTGCGGCGCGGGCTCGGTCTGCGTTCGGAGCCGGATCAGGTGGACGCGGAGTTGATCGACCGCCTGCTCACCGACCCGGGGCTGGGCCGGGCCGCCTCCGAGGTGGCCGACGAGATCGCGACGCTGCCGACGCCCGCGGACCTCGTGCCGAAAATCGCCGGCCTCGCCTGAACTTTGCCAGGGGGTGCACACCGTGGCGTGCGCTAATCCCTTGAGCTGACTTTGCCCGGGCTGCTGCCGGACACTCGGGACCATTTCGGGGCCATTGTGTGCCATCCCCGTGTGCCACACCGAAGGTCGAAGCCGCTGTCAATCTGCCAGGGTGCACGTTCCACCTGGTCAACTGGATTTTCTGGCTCCCCGGGAAGGAGTCGAACCTTCGTCGCTGATCCTGATTCAAAGTCAGGCGGGCCCTGCCGGCAGACCAACCGGGGAACGGCCGAGCGCTCGGCCAGGGACAAGAGTACGCATCGTCACGGTCGTCGCGCATCCCGGTTCCCGGATGACACCGGGGACCAGGCCCGACGAGGCGTGGAATGGATTTCTCCATCGGCTTGCGGTTGGGGAGACTAGGACAATGCCGTCCCGATCTGCGCCGCGCCGGGCACGCCGGGTCCGGATGACCGGCGCCGAGCGCCGTGAGCAGCTGATCGCGGTGGCCCGCGGACTGTTCGCCGACAAGGGCATCGACGGCACCTCGGTCGAGGAGATCGCGGCGGTGGCGGAGGTCAGCAAGCCGGTCGTCTACGAGCACTTCGGCGGCAAGGACGCCCTCTACGCGGTCGTCGTGGACCGCGAGGTGACCACGCTGCTGGACGGGATCGGCGCGGCGCTGGCGACGGAGGGCCGGTCGCGCGAAGTGTTGGAGCGGGCGACGCTGGCGTTCCTCGAGTACGTCGAGGGGCACACCGAGGGGTTCCGGATCCTGGCCCGCGGTTCCGCGGCCGGCGAGTACGCGACGCTGCTCGGCGACGTGGCGAGCCGGGTGGAGCGGGTGCTCCGGACCGAGTTCCAACGGCGCGACCTCGACCCGAGGACCGCGCAACCGTACGCACAAGCACTCGTGGGGATGGTGGCCATGACCGGTCAGTGGTGGTTGGACAACAGTCGCTGGGGCCGCAAGCCCGAAGTGGCGGCGCACCTGGTCAACCTGGCCTGGAACGGCCTGCGCGGGCTGGAGCCCCGGCCCACCCTGGCGAGCCGTCGATGACCCGGGTTGTCGACGACGCACCCGGTGCCCGGCTGGACACGACGGCCGCCGCGGTCGCGGTCGGTGGGTTGTTCGCGGTCAACGGCATGCTGCTCGGCGGTTACGGCGGTTCCCTGCCGGCCCTGCGCGCCAAGCTCGGCCTGGACTCGACCGCCATCGCGATCCTGCTCTTCCTGGCCGGCCTTGCCGCGATCCTGACCATGCAGATCGGCGGGCGGCTGGCCGACCGGCTCGGAGCCCGGCCGGTGGCCCTGCTCGGCCTGCCGGTGATCATCGTCGGCTGCCTGGTGATCGGTTTTGCGCCGGTGTACGGGCTCGCGGCCGCGGGCGCGATCATGATCGGGCTCGGCAACGGCGCGATGGACGTCGCGATGAACGCGGCCGGGGTCCAGGTCGAACGGGCCCGGCGCCGGCCGATCATGAGCCGGTTCCACGCCTTCTTCTCGATCGGCAACTTCGTCGGAGCCGGATTGATCTTGGTGATCTCCGGCGTGTTCGGGCTCGGCGGCGGCGCCGTCGTCCTGCCGTTGATGATCACGATGGCGGTGATCGCGCTGGCCTCGCTGCTGCCGCTGGTCCGGCTCACGCCCCGGGCGAACCCGGTTCATCACACGGTCGACGGGGTGCGGTCCAAAATTCCCGCGATCGCCTGGCTGCTCGGCCTGATGGCGATCGGGTACGGGCTCGCGGAGGGCACCGCCGTGGACTGGGCGTCGATCCATGTCACCGACGTGGCCCGGGTCGATCCGGCGGTCGGCGCGATCGGGCTGATCGCGGTGAGCGCGTTCATGACCGTGATCCGGCTGCTCGGCGACCGGCTGGTGGTCCGGTTCGGCCGCCGCACGGTAGTCCGGTTCGGCGGCATCTGCGCCGCGGCCGGCTACCTGATCACGATCACCGCGACCCCGTTGCCGCTGCTGGTGCTCGGCTGGGCTCTGGTCGGGTTCGGCGTGGGCATGATCGCCCCGCAGGTGTACGCGGTCGCCGGGCACCTGGGCGGCGGCCGGGTGCTCGCGCTCGTGGTGACGTTCGGCTACGCGACGTTCCTGATGGGTCCCGCCGTCACCGGCTTCCTGGTCCGCCAGCTCGGCATCCAGCACGCCATGATCCTGCCGGGCGTGCTCTGCCTGGTGATCATCGCGCTCGCCGTCGTCCTGCCGAAGAACGACGACGGCATCAATCCGCGTCAAGAGTCTTGACATCTACACTTCAGCCATGGCGCAACCTCTTCCGGCTGACGCGGGCGAACCGCGGGACGAGGTCGACCTGGTCGTCCAGGCTTGGCAGCGGGAGCGGCCCGACCTGGACACCGCCCCGATGGAGGTCCTGTCCCGGGTGACCCGGCTGGCCCGGCACCTGGACCGCCTCCGCCGTTCCGCGTTCGCCGCCCACGGGCTGGAGTCCTGGGAGTTCGACGTCCTCGCGGCGCTGCGGCGAGCGGGTTCCCCGTACCGGCTGTCGCCCGGGCAGCTGCTCCGGGAGACCATGGTCACCTCGGGCACCATGACGAACCGGGTGGACCGGTTGGTCGGCCGCGGGCTGGTCGGCCGGGAGAGCCATCCGGGCGACCGGCGCGGCGTCCTGGTCACGCTGACCGAGGCCGGCCGGGCCGCTGTCGACGCCGCCCTGGCCGATCTACTGGCCGCCGAGCGGGAGATCCTGGCCGGGCTGCCGGCCGACGAGCATGATCAACTCGCGCGCTCCTTGCGCTCACTGCTGCTCCCGTACCGCGCCCCCTGAGTAACCGCCGTCCCACCTCACCACATTTCTTGCCGCTTTACCCGAGAAGTAACTGTGGTAGAGCGCCAGTTTTTCACGTTACGTGAAAAACCGACGGGTCCTGATCAGCCGAGGGCGCGGATCAGCTCGCCGCGCTCCCGTTCGGTGATGGTGCGGTTGGCGACGTAGCGGTCGAGTTCGCGGGCCACGGCCGAGCCGCTACTGCGGGCCTTGATCAACTTGTCCACGATTTCCTGCAGCGTGCAGCCGGTGATCACGAAGCGGTTCCGGACCGGAGTCACGACGCCTCGTACGGTCACCAGATCACGGGTGTCCGGGGTGGCGCACGGTGTCTCGGCCGGAGTGAAGCGGCCGTAGTGGATCGGGTTCTGGAAGCCCTCCGGCCAGACCAGCATCAGCAGGTCCCGGTCGGCCGACAGTTCCAGCCGGTACGTCTTCTCGGTTTGCCGTTCGCCCTTCAGCGTGAACGGGTCGAGCGCGAAGGTGGACTCGCCGACACTGGCGTACAGGTAGCCGTTGGGGTGGAAGATCAACTCGCCGCGGGAGGCAGCCCGCACGGCGCCGACCGCGTCCAGCGGAACCGCCCGGATCATCTTCCAGGCAACGGGATCGAACTCGAAGACGGTGGCGTCGGCGAGCCCGTACAGGCGGCCGTTGTGGACGGTCAGGGCGTTGATGCTGCGGGCGCCCGCGACCGGTTCGGCCGACCGGACGACCGCACGGGTTGCCGGGTCCCATTCGACGAGCTTGGCGGTGCCGGCGATCGGGTCGGTGCCGGTGCCGCCCTCGGTGCTGCTGCCGGCGAAGACCTGGCCACCCAGGAAGGCGAGCGCGGCCATCGTGTGATCTTGGACGACGTTCCGGGTGACCTTCACCTCGCCGGACTCGAGGTCCACGGTCGCGATGGCGCCGCCGCGCAGGCCGTAGTCGGGCGCCGTCGCGGCGTAGAGAGTGCCGTCGTGCACCTGGACGTCGATCGGCCGGATCTGGGCGTGCTCCTTGAGGTTGGCGAAGACCTTCGGGTTGTCGGCGCCGGCCGGCCGATCGGGGCGGTACGCGAGCAGGCTGCCGTTCGGATACGTACCGGCGTAGATCGTCGTCTCCTCCTCCGGCCCCAGCGTCCAGTCCTCCACCTGGCCGAGCCGGGTCACCGGAGTGATCACGCCGGACTCGACGTCCAGCCTGGAGGTGCTGCCGTTGAGGAACGCGTCGAAGAAGATCTCCCCACCGTCCCTGGTCGGGAGCAGGTGCTGCAGTCCCGCCGGCGCCGGCGCGAACGGGTACTGGAGGCTGGCCGTCGCCCCGGTCGCCGGGTCGTAGCGGAACCCGCCGCCGGAGTAGTTGCCGGCCAGCGCATACAGCACTTCATGATCACCTTCGGTCGTCCAGCCGTAGCCGATCAAGGCACCGCGGGTGGACGGCTTGGCGGTCGTGGTGACGGTGTCGGTGGTCAGGTCGTAGTACGCGAGGTGCGACACGGAGCTGACCAGCCGGCTGAAGTAGACCTTGTGATCACGCGGCTCGGAGACGCCGCGGGCCACCATCGGCAGCCCGACCACCGGCTGACCGGTGGCGGCGTCGGTGACCGGAACCTCCTTGTTCGCCACGGAATCGAAGACGCGCAGCGTGTTGTTGACGTTGGCGATCACCCGGTCCTCGGCGTAGTCGAGATCGATCACCGAGGCGCCCGGGAACGGGGCCGCGACCTCGGTCTCGGTGAACGTCTTGCTGGCCAGGTCGAGCTTGAACAGCTTCGGGATCGGCTGGGTGCCGACGAACAGCGCGTTCTGGTCCGGGTCGTAGACGGTCGACTTGACGTACTTGATCTCGTCGTTGGCGACCGGCTTGCCGAAGTCGGTGAAGCCGCGGTCCGGGTGGTAGGACCACACGTGCGCATTCGGGTACGTCCCGCCGTAGACGGTGCCATCCGGGGCGATGGACAGCCCGAACAGGTACGTCTCGCCGGCGACCGGCTGACCGAGATCGGCCATCTCCTTCGTCGCCGGATCCCAGGCGTAGAGATGACCCTGGTAATAGGTCCCGACGTAGACGACCCCACTCGGCGCAACCGCAATCGTCGGCCCGCCGGACGCGCCCGGCATCGGATACTTGCCGAGCAAGGTGTTGGTGCCGGCGACCGAGGTGGTCACGTTGAGCTCGGCGTTCTCCCCCATCACCGGCGCGTACGCGACGAACGTCCCGTCCGGCAGCTTCCCGTACGCGCCCTCGACCACGGTCAGCGAACTGATCGTCGGGCCCAGGTCACGCAGTTCGCCGGCCGGCGGTGGCGGGATCTGCAGCTTGGTCGATGGTTCGCCCTGAGCGGCGGTCGGGCCGGCGATCGCCAGTCCGAGGGCAAGAACGAGCAGAGCTGCTGCGGTACGGCCGAGAGCGCGCATGGAACTCCCCCACTTCCGGTACGCCAGAAATTGGGGTTAGCGTAAGCGATAATTCCGGCGCGGGATAGACCCTAGACGAGGCGCGCGACCCGGATCTCGACCGCGACCAGCGCGGCCAGCACCAGACCGGTGATCAATTCCGGCACCGGCGTCGCGGTCGAGGCCAAGATCAACACCACCGCCCCGAGGAACGGCGCCCAGGTCCGCGGCGAGCCGTCGTGGTGGCGCAGATGGAGCACCCAGAGCATGATCAACAACACCGCCACCGGCACGGTCACGGCCAGCCCGGTGACCAGCGCGCTGCCGTGGTGCTCGGACCCGGACCAATAGTCCACCCGGGCCGCCAGCCCGGCACCGACCGCGGCCGCGGCGCCCAGGATGAAATAGTGGCCCCAACCCCACAGGAACGCCGCGGCCTGGTGCGCCCGGTCCACCGTGGACAGGACATCGCCGGCCGACCGGGAGAAGTAGAGCCACCAAGCGCTGAAAACGATCAAGATCCCGGAGCCCACCACGATCAGTACCGACGAGGTCCAGAGTTGATCATCCTTGAGGGCGCCCTGGATCGCCAGCGTCGTCGACAGCACGGTCTCGCCGAGCACGATGATGAAGAACAGGCCGTACCGCTCGGCGATGTGGTGCGGGTGCCAGGTGGTCCCGCCGGTCCGTTCGGCGAACAGCGGCACGGCAAGCTCCATGATCCCGAGCAGCACGAACAGCGGCAGGGTCAGGAAGGGCGCGGCCGCGGTGATCGGCAGCCAGGCGATCCAGCAGATCTGCACGATCAGGATGCCGGCCGCGTAGCGGAGGCAGGTCTGTCGTCGTTCCGGATCGTGATACGCGGCGCGCAACCATTGCGCCACCAGGGCGATGCGCATGATCACGTAGCCGACGACACCGAGCAGCAGGTTCCCCTCGAACAGACCGGGGATGCCGGCCGCGAGCACCAGCGAGCCGAGGATCTGCAGGATCGTCAGCAGCCGATAGATCACGTCGTCGTTGTCGTACGCGGACGCGAACCAGGTGAAGTTCAACCAGGTCAGGAAGATCGCGAAGAACGCCATCATGAAGCCGACCAGGCCCTGCAGTTCGTGATGGTCGGAGATGTGGTGGTGCAACTCGGACGCGGCCAGGGCGACCGCCACGACGAAACAGAGATCGGTCAACAGTTCCAGTGGCGTAGCGGCGCGGTGCGGGTCGGCCGGGTCACGCGGGCGCAGGGCGCGGATGATCGGCATGGCTCCTCGTACGTTCTCCACAGCAGGTCATCGTTCCGTAGATCGGGCGGCGACGACAGTAACGCCGCGGACACCGGCCCGACTGGATAGCCTGAGCTGATGACGGAACCGGGCCGCGCCCACACCAGGGTGCGGTGCGCGCGAGTGGAGCGCGTGATCACCCACGACGCCTTCCGGCTCGACGGGACCGAGGTCGATGACATCCGCACGCTGTACTGCGTGGTCGACGACGAGCACCGCCCCGGCAGCGTCGCCCTGGAGGCGTCCGAGGCCGACGTCGACCGGTGGCGCCGGGCCAGCGCCGACCTCGTCCGGGTCCTCGATCAGGCCGATGCGGAGCGGTTCCGAGCGACGGCGCGGCTGATCCCGCCGTCGTCCGCGGCGAGGTGGCTGGCCTGGCGACTCCGCGGTGGACGTACGGACAAGGTGCGGCACCAGGTCGACGCCGCCGTCGAGCAGATCCAGTCCGAGGTGCGAGCGGCGTACCTGACCTTCCGGGACCAGGCCGCCGACCTCACCGACCGGGTCGAAGCCGACCAGCAGCGGAAACGCGAGGAGAACGCCCGGCAGTGGCGGGAACAGAAGGCCGCCCGGGAACGTGCGATCGCCGAGGTCGCCCAGGCGCCCGTCTGGTCGTACCAGGTCGGCCCCAACTACACGTCCACCGGCCCGCGGCGGCATCGGCTGGTGATCGCCCTGCAACTCCTCGAGCGGCCGCCGAACCCGTCGCTCGGCGAGCCGGTCACCGGTCTCACGCCCGCCCAGGTCAACGACGCCATCGACCGGCTCCGTACCGAAGATCCCTACCTGGTGGTCGACCTCGAGGTCGCGACCCGGCAGCGTCTCGTCGAGTGGACCGAGGAGCAACTCCTGGACCAACAGTGGCTGCGGGTGAGCGGAGTCAAGATCGACCCGCACCCGTTCACCCCGGAAGAACTCGAGGAGATCCACAACCAGGCCTCGAAGAACACCTGGCACGGCCCCTCGAGCAACTACTTCAGCCCGCCCTCGTTCTGATCAGGTGACGACGCGGGCGCCGTGCACGGGACCGACGGCGCGCCGGACGGTGCGGCAGATGCCCTCCGAACTGAGCCCGACGGACAGCTCGATCGCGGCCGACTCGGAGCCGGCCAGGAACGCCACCGTCGGGCCGGAGCCGGACACCACCGCGCCGAGCGCGCCGAGGTCAAGACCGGTGTCGATCACCCGGCGCAGCCTGGGGCGCAGGGTCAGCGCGGCCGGCTGCAGGTCGTTGTCCAGGGCGGCGCCGAGTGCGGCGGCATCGCCGGCCCGGAGCGCGTTCATCAGCTCGTCGGAGACGGTCGGCTGGGGCGCGGTCAGCCCGCCGAGGTCGTCGTAGCGGCCGTACACCTTGGGCGTGGACAGTCCCTCGTCGCTGAACGCGAGCACCCAGTGGTAGCAGCCGCGGGCCAGGGCCGGCACCAGGCGCTCGCCGCGGCCGCTGCCGATCGCGGTGCCGCCGACCAGGGCGAACGGGACGTCGCTGCCGAGCTCCGCGGCCAGGGCCAGCAGTTCCTCCTGCTCCAGGTCGAGCGCCCAGAGCTCGGCACAGGCCACCAGTGCCGCAGCGCCGTTCGCCGAGCCGCCGGCCAGGCCGCCCGCGACCGGGATCGTCTTCTTGATCGACAGCCGGGCGCCCTCCGCCGGCGCGTACGCCTCGGCCAGCCGACGGGCCGCGCGGACGGCCAGGTTCGTGTCGTCGGTCGGGACCAGTTCGGCGTCGTCACCGGTCACCTCGACGGTGAACTCTCCGGCCGGTGCGGGCTCGGCGATCAGCTCGTCGTACAGGGAAACGGCGTGGAAGACCGTGGCCAGCGGATGGAACCCGTCCTCCCGGGGCGGCCCCACCTTGAGCGCGAGATTGATCTTGGCCGGTACGCGGACTCGAACACCGGTCGGAGGCAGGGCGGCAACCACACTGCGAGGCTAGTGCCCGGCCGGATCGGCCCGACGCTCGACCCGCTGCTACCGCCCGGCCAGGGCCTCGGCGATCCGCGCGAAGTCGGCGATCCCGAGCTGTTCGCCGCGGGTCTGCGGGTCGACGCCCGCCTGTTCCAGGACGGCGCTCGCGGCGGCCGACGACCCGGCCATCCCCGAGAGCGCGGACCGCAGCATCTTGCGCCGCTGCGCGAACGCGGCGTCGATCACGGCGAACACCTGCTCCCGGCTCGCCGTCGTCGGCACCGGGTCCCGCCGGTCCAGCGCGACCAGGCCGGAATCGACGTTGGGCACCGGCCAGAACACGCTCGGCGCGACGCTGCCGACCCGGCGCGCGGCGGCGTACCAGGCGAGCTTCAGCGACGGGATGCCGTACGTCTTGCTGCCGGGGCCCGCGACCAGCCGGTCGGCCACCTCGGACTGCACCATGACCAGGCCGTACCGCCAACTGTCGAAGGTGGCCAGCAGATGCAGCAGCACCGGCACCGACACGTTGTACGGCAGGTTGGCGACCACCTTGGTCGGCGGCTCGGGCAGCGTGTCCACCCGCAGCGCGTCGGCGGTCAGCACGGTCAGCGCGTCGGCCCGGTTCGGCGCCAGCCGCTCGACCGTGGCCGGCAGCGCCCCGGCGAGCAGTTCGTCGATCTCGATCGCGATCACCCGGCGGGCCCGGTGCAGCAGCCCGAGGGTCAGCGACCCCAGCCCGGGCCCGATCTCGACCACCACGTCGTCCTCGCCAACCTCGGCGAGCGCGACGATCCGCCGTACCGTATTGGCGTCGGTGACGAAGTTCTGACCGCGCTGTTTGGTCGGCCGCAGGCCCAACTCGGCGACCAGGCCGCGGACGGCGGTCGGGTCGAGCAGGCGTTGATCATGGTCGGAGGCCACGGGCGAGGATAGCGCGAATCTTGTAGGGTTCCGCGGAAGTCCGTGGCATCGAATGGAAGGAATCGTCGTGTCCGGGACCTCGTTCACCGAACGCGTCCTGCAACTGGGGCTGACCCCGGCCGAGGCGAGCCGGTTGCTCGAATCGTCGCCGTCGCGGCTGCGCGGCACCGGCGGCGATCCGGCCGCGATCTTCGCACCGGTCCGGCACAAGGTCGGGATGCTCTTCACCTCCCGGTCCGGCACCACGTTCTTCGTGGACGTGCTGAACCGCTCCGGTGCCTTCGGCGAGATCCGCGAGCATCTGAACCCGTACCGGCAGAAGACCGGGGCGAAGAAGTGGAAGTCGGCGTCGATGGCCGACTTCGTGGCCGAGACCGTACGGACCTATGCGTCGCCGGAGGGCGTGTTCGGCTTCAAGGGCACCGTCGAGGCGCTGCTGCCGCTGGCCCAGGTTGGCGAGCTTCCCGACAACGCCGTGCAGTGGTCCTGGATCACCGTGCACCGGCGCGACATCGTGGCGCAGGCCGTCTCGCTGTTCCGGGCCAAGGCCACCGGCGTCTGGCACACCGTCGGCAAGCTGGCCGGCAAGCCGCCGATGCCGCCGTACGACTACGCCGGGATCGAGAAGCAGGTCGACCTGATCCAGCGCAAGCAGGGCCAGATCGAGCGCTTCATCGCCCAACAGGATCTGACCCCGCTGCGCCTGGTGTACGAGGACTTCAAGGACGATCCGACCGACGCACTGAAGGCCGTCTTCGACCACGTCGGCCTGATCCCGCCGGCCAACCTGTCCGCGCTCGCCGCGCAGGGCGAGTTCGTCGTGATGGCCGACGACCAGAGCCGACGCTATGCCGACCGGTTCAGGCAGGAGTCGACCGCCCGCCTCGGTTAGCCCGTCGGTTCGGTCAGCTCGTCGGTTCGGTCAGCTCGCCGGGGCCACGGCGGCGACCTTCTCGGCGAAGGCGCGCATCGTCTCCATGAACAGCCCGCCGCCGAAACTGATCCTGGCGATGCCGAGGTCGGCCAGCTCGGCCACTCCGGCGGCCTGCGGCATCCGGGCGATGTTGATCATGCCGTCGGTCTCCTTGACCAGGGCCGCGATCTGGTCCGGCTGGTGCAGCGCGATCGGGTAGACGCAGGTCGCGCCGGCATCGAGGTAGCGGCGGGCCCGGTCGGTCGCATCGGGCAGGTGGTGCTCCTGCGAACTCGGACTGGTGTCGCCGGACTTGAGCCGCGCCACGAACTCGCCGATGTAATTGTCGATCCGCGCGTTGATCACCAGCGGATAGTCCTCGGCCTCGGCGGCGGCGTGGACGGCCGCGATCCAGGCCGCCTGTTCACCCGCCTCCCGCTGCTGCCCGGTCGCGTGATCGGTGTCCTCGAGGTTGCAGCCGGCGACACCGATCCGCTTCAGCTCGGCGACCAGGGCCGTCGCGTCGAGCCCGTACCCCGCCTCGGCGTCCACCGTGACCGGCACCTCGACGCCGGCGCTGATCCGGCCCGCCGCCGCCAGCATCTCCTCGCTCGGAGCGCCCTCGTGATCTTCGTACCCGAGGCTGGCGGCGACCCCGGCACTGGTCGTGGCCACCACCGGGAAGCCCGCCTCGACCACGACCTTGGCCGAAGCGACATCCCAGGCGTTCGGCAGGACCAACGGTTTTCCGGGTACGTGCAGCGATCGGAGCAACTCACACTTCTCGTTCAGGTTCATGCCCCTACTGACGGGACAGCGCCCGCTCGTGTGACGTCGCGACTTATCCACAGTTGCACCTGCGCCGCACTTATCCACAGGCCGGAGGCCGGAACGCTGGCCGGATCGGGCCGGCCGTCGCATGATCATCGGGTGCCCGTGCGGATCCCCCTCGATGCGTTGCTCGCCGACGGCGGCGGCGTGATCGTGGTGCGCCGTCATCCGGAGCATCGGCGCAGCCTTTATCGGCTGCTCGGACAAGGATTGCTGACCACGATCCTGCCCGGGGTGCTCGCTCCGACGGCTGCCGCCGGCCGGCTCGGCGTCCGGGTCCGGGCGCTGGGCCTGTGGGACGACGACGTCGTGCTGACTCGGTGGGCTGCGGCTCGGCTGACGTACTGGCCAGAACTGGACGTGCCGATGATCACCGGTGCCCTGCCGGGCCGCCGGTCCGTGCCGTCCGGCTTCGAGCTCGTACGCGAGAGAATTCCGCGGCCTCTCGTGCGCACCGTCGGTGGACTTCAGGTCACCGCACCCGCCCTGACGGCCCTCGACCTCGCCCCGTTCGACCACGGTGCCTCGATCGGGCGACTCCTGCGCACCGGGCTCGCCACCATCGAAGACCTGGACGACGCCCTCGACGAGACGCCCGGGCGACGGGCCAACCAGGTGCGCCGGCGGTGGCTGGCCAAGTCCCGCCGCCGGCCCTGGGCACCCTCCGAGCGCGAGCTGCACGACCTGCTGAAGGCGGCCCGGATCGACGGCTGGCTTGGAAACTGCGCGATCATGGTCGGCTCGATCCGGTATGTCGTCGATCTCGTCTTCCGCGAGGCGAGAGTCGCGATCGAGGTGGACGGCTACGAGTACCACCGGGCCGAACGGTGGGAACAGTTCCACCGGGACCGCCGCAAGTGGACCGATCTCGCCGCCGACGGCTGGACGGTCCTCCACTTCACCTGGCCACAGATCACCGAAGACCCGGACTGGGTCCTCGCCGCTATCCGCAAAGCCCTCGCCAACAGCCGCCTCCGCCGCGCCGCCTGATCCTGGGAGTGCAGGACGTGAGTGGCACAGAATTGCAGTTTGCTGCCCCCCAAACCCCGAAATCCGGCCTCGCGAACGCAGGAAACTGCAATTCTGTGCCACTCCGACCTCGGACGGGTTCAGGCGGCCGGCGGAGCACACGGATCCAGGGCGACCGGCTGACCGTGGCCCCAGTGCCGGCCGCCGACCTGCGCTCGCCTCGTCAGGCGGCTGCCCAGTGACTCGGGCCAACATGGACGCCGACCGGTCCCGGCGGGCGTGCCCGGGCGGGACAGCGAGGACCCAGGCCGCGGCCCATGCGGCGATCCCGCCTGATCCGCGAGTGGCACAGAATTGCAGGTTGCTGCCCACAGACCCTCGAAATCGGGCCCCGCGAGGGCAGCAACCTGCAATTCAGTGCCACTCCGGGTCGATCAGGACCAGCGGCCGTGGCGGACCTGGTCCTCGGTGGGGCGGCGGGGGCGGCGGCTGGGTGAGCCGGGGGCGCCTGCTGCAGCCGGAAAGCCGAGGCTGATCACGCCCGCCGACAGTTGATCATGGGGGACGCCGAACCGGGCTCGGACGGCGTCCTGATGCTCGGGCGGGACGCCGAAGAAGCAGCCGCCGAGACCAAGGTCGACGGCGGCGAGCAGGATGGTCTGGGCGGCCATGCCGGCGTCGACCCACCAGTACGGGGCGGCCCAGCGAGACGGATCGCGGTCGGTCCAGCCCTTGTCCGGCTCGGCGTACCGGTCCAGGTAGGCCGCCTCCGAGGTCCAGACCAAGATCAACACCGGGGCCGAGCGCATCCCGGCCAGCCACGAGTTCTCGTCGCCCGCCGAGCCGGTGGCGGCCCAGAAGTCGGCGACATCGGCGGGACGGTCGAGCACCAGGAACGACACGCCCTGGGTGAAGCCCGCGGTCGGCGAGCGGCGGCCGGCCTCGGTCAGTTTGGTGATCATCTCGGGCGGCACCGGGTCCGGCCGGTAGGCCCGGATCATCCGGCGCCGGCGCAGCACGTCCGACAGTTCCATTCAGGCCTCCGCCCAGGCTCCGCCGAAGGCGACGTCGGCATTCCGGGACAAGGCCCGGCAGATCTCCTCGAGCTCCCGCCCCAGCACGTCGGCCATCAATCGGGCCGTATGCGGGATCAGGTACGAGGCGTTGGGCCGGCCGCGATACGGCTCCGGGGTGAGGTACGGGGCGTCGGTCTCGACCAGGATCCGGTCCAGCGGGGTGATCGCCAGCGCCTCCCGCAGCGGCTCGGCGTTCTTGAACGTGACCGTACCGGCGAAGGACAAGAACCCGCCGCGGTCGAGGCACGCCTTGGCGAACTCGGCGTCCCCGGAGAAGCAGTGCATGATGATCCGCTCCGGCGGGCCCTCGGCGTCCAGCACGTCGAGGATCGGCTGGTGCGCGTCCCGGTCGTGGATCATCAGCGCCTTGCGGTGCTGCTTGGCCAGCGCGATGTGCGCCGCGAACGCCTCCCGCTGGATCGCCAGCCCGGGCTCGTCCCGGGTCCGGAACGTGTCCATCCCGGTCTCCCCGACCGCCCGGACCAGCGGATCGGCGGCCAGCCGGGCGATCTCCCCCAGCCCCGCCGCCAGCTCGACCGTCGTCAGCCGTGCGGCGTCGTTGGGGTGGATCGCGACGGCGGCGACGACGCTCGGGAACCGGCCCGCCGCCTCGACCGCCCAGCGCGACCCGGCGACGTCGCAGCCGACCTGGACGATCCGCCGGACGCCGACCGAGGCGGCCAGCTCGATCGCCTGGTCCGGCGCCAGCGAGGTCTTGCCGTCGGCAACGTCGAGGTGGCAGTGACTGTCCACCACCGGGTACGGCAGCGGCTCCGGCACCGCCGGCCGGTCCAGGTTGCGCCGCTGTCCCTGCTCGGTCGTGGCGGCCCGCCGCTCACGCATCTCCACCACTGTTCCCCTCCCGCGCGGCCAGGACGGCCGCATACAACTCGTTCTTCGCCAGCCCGCGCGCCGCCGCGACCTCGGCCACCGCCGGCTTCAGCTTCGACCCGTCGGCCACCAGCCGCCGCACCACCGCCACGGCATCGTCCGTGTCGCCGCGCGAGGCTGCCGCCCCGGCCACGACGATGGTGACCTCGCCGCGAACCCCCTCGCCGGCCCAGTCGGCCAATTCGGCCAGGGTCCCCCGCCGGACCTCCTCGTACGTCTTCGTCAGCTCCCGGCACACCGCCGCCCGGCGCTCCGCCCCCAGGACGTCGGCCATCGCCCGCAGCGCCTCCTCGGTCCGGTGCGGCGCCTCGAAGAACACGGCGGTACGGGGCTCGTCGGCCAGCCCGGCCAGCCGGCGGGACCGCTCCCCCGCCTTCCGCGGCAGGAAACCCTCGAAGCAGAACCGATCGGTCGGCAGTCCCGAGAGTGCCAAAGCCGTCAACACGGCCGAAGGCCCGGGCACGGCGGTCACCTCGATCCCGGCCTCAACCGCGGCCGCGACCAGCCGGAACCCCGGATCGGACACCGACGGCATCCCGGCGTCACTGACCACGGCCACCGTCGCCCCGCCCTGCAGCGCCTCGATCAGTTCGGCCGCCCGCGCCGCCTCGTTGCCGTCGAAGTAGGAGACCACCCGGGCTGAGGTCGTCACCCCGAGCCGGTCCAGCAGCCGGCGCAGCCGCCGGGTGTCCTCGGCCGCGATCACGTCGGCGGCGGCCAGCGTCTCGGACACCCGCGGCGAGGCGTCGCCCAGGTCGCCGATCGGCGTACCGACCAGCACCACTCGACCCACATCGCCTCCGTCTCACGCACACGACACGCACACCCGGCCTCACTAGTATGTCCGGGTGGCGCGAGCGGACGGACTGACCGTAGTGGAACGACTGCGGGTCGAGCAGCCGACCGACCGTGCCTTCAGCTGGGCGATCACGGCCTTGATCACCTTGATCGGCTTCGTGATCAGATCGGTCAACCTGGCGTACCCCAACAAGCTCGTCTTCGACGAGACCTACTACGCCAAGGACGCGTATTCGCTGCTCCGGTTCGGCTACGAGCGGGAGTGGCCGGACAACGCCAACGACGCGATCGTCGCCGGCAATCTCGACGTGATGAAGGACAGCGCGGCGTTCATCGTGCACCCGCAGGTCGGCAAGTGGCTGATCGCGTTCGGCGAATACCTGTTCGGGATGAACTCGTTCGGCTGGCGGTTCTCCTCGCTCGTCTTCGGCTCGTTGTTGATCTTCGTCGTGATCAGGTTGGTCCGCCGGATCTCCCGGTCGACCTTGATCGGCGGGCTGGCCGGGCTGCTGCTGGCGTTCGACGGGCTCGCCTTCGTGATGTCCCGGATCGCCTTGCTGGACATCTTCCTGGCGGTCTTCGTGGTCGCGGCGGTGGCCTGTCTGATCGCCGACCGGGACTGGTTCCGGAACAAGCTCGCTGATCATCTGTCCGGCAACGGTCTGGCCGATCTCGGCGGGAGGTTCGGCCCGGCGTTGATCATCAGGCCGTGGCGGATCGCGGCCGGAGTGTGCTTCGGACTGGCCCTCGGCACCAAGTGGAACGCGCTCTACCCGCTCGCCGCGTTCGCCCTGCTGTCGCTGGCCTGGGACGTCGGCGCCCGCCGGGTCGCCGGCGCCGGGGTCCGGTCCAGCCTGGCGATCATCCGGGACGGCATTCCCGCGTTCGTCTCCCTGGTCGTGCTGAGCGTGATCATCTACGTGGCGAGCTGGGCCAGCTGGCTGGCCGGCAGCGACGGCTACCTGCGGGACTGGGGGCAGAACCACCCCGATGCCCTGTCGGTACGGCTGCTGGGCGACCCGCTGGCCTCGCTGCTGGCGTACAACCAGGCGATCTGGAACTTCCACACCGGCGACGGCATCGCCCAGGCGACCCACCCGTACGATGCGAACCCGGCCGGCTGGCTGGTGCTGGGCCGGGTGATCGGGATCGACGCCGTGCTGGACATCCCGGGCGGCACCGACGGCTGCCCGGCCGCCGCGGAGAAGTGCTATCGGGTGATCTCCGGGATCGGCACGCCCGCCCTGTGGTGGGCCGCGGTGATCGCACTGGTCGCTGCGCTGGTCCTGTGGGTCGGCGGCCGGGACTGGCGGTTCGGCATCCCGGTGGTCGGCGTGCTGAGCAACTGGCTGCCCTGGTTCCAGTACACCGACCGGCCGCAGTTCCTCTTCTACGCGATCACGATCGTTCCGTTCTCGGTCACCGCCGTCGCTCTGGTCCTGGGTCGCCTGCTCGGCTCGGCTGCGGACCTGCGCGCCGGGCCCGGCGCCGCTCGTCGAGCGGTGCCGGACCCGTCCCCTGAGCCTGTCGAAGGGCAAGGACCGACCGGGCTCGGCACGTCGACAGGCCCAGTGCACGCTCGCCATCAGCACGCCCGCGGCGCGCCGTCCCGGAGCCTCGCCGGACTCTTCGCCGCGGGCACGCTGCCGCTGGACCGGCGGGCCGTGGCAGCGATCGGGATCGGTGCGTTCATCGCGCTGGTCGGGGCGAATTTCGCCTTCATCTATCCGATCCTCACCGACGCCGTGCTGACCTATCAGCAGTGGCGGGCGAGGATGTGGATCCGCGGCTGGATCTGATAACGACCCAGTAACGCCGATACCGGAAGTCCTGTTGCGACTGTGTGACAAGACCGTCAGGATGCGGCAAAAACGGGCCTTGGGGATTAGAGTCTCGCC
This sequence comes from Microlunatus parietis, assembly GCF_013407955.1. Classification (GTDB taxonomy): domain Bacteria; phylum Actinomycetota; class Actinomycetes; order Propionibacteriales; family Propionibacteriaceae; genus Microlunatus; species Microlunatus parietis. The sequence goes on from NZ_JACCBU010000001.1 coordinate 1,962,249, forward strand.
AGAGTCAGGCGTCGGCGCCTGTTGTGCCCTGGGGAGGACACGCGTTGTTGGACAGGATCGGTCAGTGAGCCGCGCCCGGAAGATCCGGGCCTGGGGCATCGCCCGACCGGTGCAGGCTCGGCTTGCGAGCCGATGGACGCTAGAGTCCGTTGCCGTACTCAGCGGGCCTGTGAGCGCGGATCATGGAGGACCAATTCGGTGATCAGATATCTGGTACGGCGGATCGCTGGCTGGCTGCTGATGATCTTCGTCGCGACGAACATCACGTACTTCCTGGCCAATCATTATCTGAAGGCCCGCTCCAACTTCGTCGGCCGTAACCCACCGGTCCCGCAGGACGTGATCAACGGCACGCTGAACCAGTACAACCTGAACGACCAGGTCAACATCTTCGAGCGCTGGTGGATCTGGATCACCGGCATCGTGACCCGGTGGGACTGGGGCCGCAGCCCGGTCGGCGAATCGGTGAACGACCAGATCGGGTTCCGGATCTGGATCAGCGCCGAACTCGTCCTCGGCGCGACGATCATCATGACCCTGCTCGGCATCGCGCTCGGCGTCTACACGGCGTCCCGGCAATACAAGCTGTCCGACCGGGTCGCACAGGGCACCTCGATCATCACCCTCAACATCCCGGTCGTCGTCGCGGCGCTCGGCATCGTCCTGGTGGCGATCCAGTTCAACCAGGCCGTCGGCAGCACCGTCTTCTACGTGGTCGGTGCCCAGAGCGACGACATCTCCGGGTTCGGTCCGTTCCTGGTCGACAAGGCGCAGCACCTGATCTTGCCCACCCTGGTGCTGGTGATCACCGGCTACGCCGGAACGCACTTCCTGCAGCGATCGCTGCTGCTGGACAACATCAACGCCGATTACGTACGGACGGCGCGGGCGAAGGGGCTGACCAAGGCGCAGGCGGTCCGCCGGCACGCGCTGCGGACCTCGCTGATCCCGGTCGCCACCCAGGTCGCCTTCTCGATCCCGGCGCTGTTCACCGGCGCGATCCTGACCGAGACGATCTTCGCCTGGGAAGGCATGGGCCGCTACTTCGCCAAGACCCTGGCGACCAACGACGTGCACGGGGCGGTCGCCACCGCGGCGTTCGGCGCGCTGATGACGGCGATCGGCGCCATCCTGTCCGACATCACGATCGTCGTCCTCGATCCGAGAGTGCGGGTGAGCTGATCATGTCGACCGAGGTGATGAACGTCCCGGGCCACTCGGGCGATCCCGATCATGATCCGACCGCGGAACTGCTGCAGTCGGCCCAGCCCAGGCGCCGGCTGTCCAAGGGAACGCTCTATCTGCGCCGCTTCCTGCGCAACCGGCCGGCCGTCGCCGGCGTGGTGATCTTGATCTTGATCATCCTGTTCGCGCTGTTCGGCGGCCTGATCGCCCAGCACGACTACCTTGCCACCGACTTCACCGCGTTGACCACCGAGCCGGATTCGAACCACTGGTTCGGCACCAACAACGCCGGCAACGACATCTACGCCCAGACCGTGCACGGGCTGCAGCGGTCGCTGTTGATCGCGTTGATCGTCTCGATCGGCACCACAGTGATCTCCGCGGTCGTCGGCGCCTCCGCCGCCTACTTCGGCGGCGTCTACGAGCGCTCCACCCTGGTGGTGATCCACTTCCTGATGGTGGTGCCGACCTTCCTCATCCTGGCGATGATCTCCAACGCCTCCGGCGGCAACTGGCTCATCGTGGCGACGATCCTGACCCTGACCGGCTGGTTCTTCCAGGCCCGGGTGATCTGGACGATGGCGCTCTCGCTGCGGGAACGAGAGTACGTCACCGCGGCCCGGTTCATGGGCGTGCGCGGCATCTGGATCGTGATCCGGCACATCATCCCCAACATCGGCTCGCTGTTGATCATCCAGTTCACCCTCGGCGTCGTCGGCGCCGTGCTCACCGAGACCAGCCTTTCGTTCCTCGGCTTCGGCATCAAGGCACCGGACGTGTCGCTCGGCGCACTGATCGGGTCCGGCGCGAACACGATCACCAGCGCACCCTGGCTGTTCTACTTCCCGGCGGCCGCGCTGACCCTGCTCACCGTGTCGATGGCGCTGGTCGCCGACGGACTGCGGGACGCCCTCGATCCCACCTCGACCGCGGGAGGCCAGGCCTGATGACGTTCTCCAGCCCCACGACCGCCACTGACCCTTCGCCAGGCTCAGGGAACGGCGGGCCGGACGGCCCGCTGCTCTCGGTCCGTGACCTCATGGTGAGTTTCCCGTCCGAGGCCGGCCGGGTGGACGCCGTCCGCGGCGTGTCGTTCGACCTGCAGGCGGGCCAGACCCTCGGCATCGTCGGCGAGTCCGGCTCCGGCAAGTCGGTCACCTCGCTGGCGATCATGGGCCTGCTCGCCGACACCGCCCGCACCGGCGGCTCGGTCAAGCTCAACGGCCGCGAGCTGCTCACGCTGAACGACCGGCAGCTGTCCCGGATCCGCGGCAAAGAGATGTCGATGATCTTCCAGGACCCGCTGTCCTCGCTGACCCCGGTCTACTCGGTCGGCCAGCAGCTGGTCGAGGCGATCGCCGCCCACCACCAGGTGTCGAAGAAGGACGCCTGGGACCGTGCGGTCGACCTGCTGCAGCTGGTCGGCATCCCGAACCCGAAGGCGCGGGTCCGGTCGTTCCCGCACGAGTTCTCCGGCGGCATGCGGCAGCGCGTGGTGATCGCGATCGCGATGGCCAACGACCCGAACCTGATCATCGCCGACGAGCCGACCACGGCCCTCGACGTCACCATCCAGGCGCAGATCCTCGACGTCTTGGAGGTGGCCCAGGAGGAGACCGGCGCCGCGGTGATCATGATCACCCACGACCTCGGCGTGATCGCCGGCAACGCCGACGACGTGATCGTCATGTACGCGGGCAAGCCGGTCGAGCAGGCCCCGGTGAACGAACTGTTCTACGAGACCCGGATGCCGTACTCGATCGGGCTGCTGGCAGCGATCCCCCGGGTCGACGTCGCGGAGAAGACGCCGCTGGTCCCGGTCAAGGGCAACCCGCCGCTGTTGATCAACCTGCCGCCCGGCTGCCCGTTCGCGCCGCGCTGCCCGATCGCGATCGACGAGTGCCGCCAAGCCGAGCCGGAACTCGGCGAGGTCGCGCCGCTCGGCCTGGTCGACCCGGCCGCCCCGATCAGCGACTGGGGCCGGCACCGGGCCGCCTGCATCCGGTCCGGCGAGATCCGCGAGGGCATGATCGACGGCGAGCCGATCTACCCGGTGCCCGAGCTGCCGGAGAGCGAGCTCACCGAGACCCCGCGCGCGCACCGGAAGCCGATGCTCGAGGTGTCCAACCTGACCAAGACGTTCCCGCTGCTCAGGGGCGCGCTGCTGAAGCGCCGGATCGGCTCCGTCTACGCGGTCAACGGGATCAGCTTCGACATCCGCGAGGGCGAGACGATGGCCATCGTCGGCGAGTCCGGCTGCGGCAAGACGACGACCCTGCTCGAGATCATGAACCTGAGCGAGCAGCCCGAAGGCGACCTCCGGGTCGGCGGGACCAGCGTGGCCGGGCTGTCCGGGGCCGCGACCCGGAAGCTGCGCCGGGACCTGCAGATCGTCTTCCAGGACCCGATGGGCGCGCTCGATCCGCGGTTCACCGTGTTCGACATCATCGCCGAGCCGATGCGGGCGCTGAACTACGGCAAGGGCGAGGTGAACGACCGGGTCGCCGAGCTGATGGAGCTGGTCGGCCTCGATCCCGCGCACAGCGACCGGTTCCCGGCTGCGTTCTCCGGCGGCCAGCGGCAGCGGATCGGCATCGCCCGGGCGCTCGCCACGAACCCGAAGGTGATCGTGCTCGACGAGCCGGTCTCCGCGCTCGACGTGTCGATCCAGGCGGGCGTGATCAACCTGCTGGACGAATTGAAGGTCAAGCTCGGGCTGTCGTACCTCTTTGTCGCGCACGACCTGTCCGTGGTGCGCCATATCGCCGATCGCGTCGCGGTCATGTATCTCGGCCGGTTCGTCGAGTACGGCGAGATCGACGCGGTGTTCGACAATCCGCAGCACCCGTACACCCAGGCCCTGTTGTCCGCGATTCCGGTGCCGGATCCGGTCAAGGAGCGCACCCGGGAACGGATCCTGCTCACGGGCGACCTGCCCAGCCCGATCGACGACTCACCCGGCTGCCGGTTCGCCAGCCGGTGTCAGCTCCGGGTCACGTTGCCGGAGGAACAACAGCACCGGTGTTTCTCACAGACACCGGAATTGACCGGAGTGGAGGGCGTACACACGAATGCCTGCCATTTCCGGTGAGCGAACCGAGAGTGCAAGAAGGAGAAAGACGATCCGAATGAGGAACTCGGTCGAGTCTCGGAAGGGTGACGATTCCACGCGTCGCTCCGTCCGATCCCGGCCCTGGTCCTATTCTGTTCGACGGCATGTCCGGGGGGTCGGAGATGCCGGATCAGCGACCGATCATGCGGAAACGCTCGCGCACCCTGCGCGATCAGGAAGGACCATCACCATGGGAATCGGAAGAAAGTCCGCGGTCGCCGCTATCGCGGCGCTCGCGCTTTCACTGGCGGCTTGTGGAGGGGGAACCACTCCAAACACCGAGCCGACCGTCGGAGCGAGCGAGCTCGCCACCGAGGCGCAGTACAACCCGCAGCCGCGGGACAATGTCAAGGACGGCGGCACGCTGACCTCGGACGTGCCCGAGATCTCGCCGCAGTTCAACACGGTCCAGGCGGACGGCACGGCGTACACGCTGTCGTTCTGGCGCTGGTACAACCCGGTCATGATCCTCTTCACCCCTGAGGGCGAGTGGTCGGCCAACCCGGACTACCTCACCGACATCAAGACTGAGGAAGTGGACGGGAACACGGTCGTCACCTACACGATCACCCCGGAGGCCACCTTCAACGACGGCACGCCGATCGACTGGCGGGCCTTCGAGACGTTGTGGAAGACGAGCAACGGCAAGGACGAGAAGTACCTGGTCAGCTCGACCGACGGCTACTCCCAGATCAAGTCCGTCGCCAAGGGCGCCGACGATAAGCAGGCCGTCGTCACGTTCGACGGCGTCTACGCCTGGGTCGGCGGCCTCTTCAACTACGTGCTGCACCCGAAGCTGGTCGACTATGACCTCTTCAACAAGGGGTACGTGAACAACCCGCACGCCGAGCTCGGCGCGGGGCCGTACACGGTGGACAAGTTCGATCAGCAGAACGGCACGCTGAGCTTCAAGCGCAACGACAAGTGGTGGGGCGATCCGGGCAAGCTGGACAGCCGCGTCTACAAGGCGCTCGAGGACACCGCCGCGATCAACGCGTTCAAGAACGGCCAGCTGGACATCACCAGCGTCGCCACCAAGGACAAGCTCGCCCAGGTGCAGCCGATGGTCGACCAGGGCACGATCGAGATCCGCAAGAGTGCCTCGGCGCGGAACGGCCTGATGGTCGTCAACTCCAAGCACCCGGGCCTGGAGGACGCCAAGGTCCGCCAGGCGATCTTCATGGGCATCGACCGCAAGGTGATCGCCGACATCGCGTTCCAGGGCCTGAACTACACCGAGGAGCCGCCCGGCTCGTTCAACCTGTACGGGTTCCAGGAGGGTTACCAGGACAACCTGACCGCCGCCGGCTACAAGTACGACAAGGAAGCCGCCGGCAAGCTGCTCGACGAGGCCGGCTGGGCGCCGGGCGCCGACGGCATCCGGGAGAAGGGCGGCAAGAAGCTGTCGATCACCCTCCCGGTGATCGGCGACGACCCGAACATCCAGGCCCGCGCCAAGGCGATCAACTCGATGCTCAAGGAGATCGGCGTCGACGCGAAGATCGAGCAGAAGGGCTCCAACGAGTTCAGCAAGGTCTTCACCGAGAAGCAGTTCGGCCTGTTCCCGATGGGCTTCTCGTCCTCCGACCCGTTCGGCTTCGCGTACTTCTGCCAGGTCTACTGCGAGCCGAGCTCGCTGAACGCTTCCGGCACCGGCAGCGAGGAGATCAACAAGAAGATCGCCGAGGTGGCCAAGATCGGTGACCCGAAGGCGCAGATCGAGGCCGGCAACAAGCTGGAGACCGAGATCATGGCTGAGACCTGGGGCATCATGCCGCTGACCAACGGGCCGACCATTCTGGCGGCCAAGAAGGGCCTGGCCAACATGGGCGCCGGGATCTTCTTCGTCGGCAAGCCGCAGGACATCGGCTGGCAGAAGTGATCATGGTCCTCGGCCTGCACTGAGCCGAGGGCAGCTGGACCGAGACCGGAGGGCCGGTGGCGTCGATCGCCGCCGGCCCTTCGGCATGCCCGGCGGCCGACGGGCCGAAGTGATCATGAGGTCGCCGGCTCCCGCGGGTTTGCGCTACCGGCTCCGCGGTGGTTCCGGACGTAATACTGTCGTTCTGCCGGAAGATCGGCAGAGTGAGCAGGAGTGGGGACGGGAGGACCGATGCCCAGCGAGGAGTACGCCGAGCTGACCGCCCGGATCGAGCGGCTGGAACGACGGCTGGAGCCCGACGCGGCCCCGGCCGAACTCGTGCCGGGCGACCCGGACCGCTTCTGGGTGCTCGAGGAGCTGCGCCGGCGCGCCGGTGACTCCGCGCTGACGTACGCCGGGCTGGTCAAGCTGTCGTACGGTCCGGTCGCCTGGCAGATGGGGCATGATCCGGCGGAGGTGCTGGAGCGGGACTGGGTCGACCTGGCGCCGCGGATCGCGGCTCTGGGACACCCGGTCCGGTTGCGGATCCTGCAGCTGGTGCTGCGCCGGTCCGCGACGACCGCCGCCGAGCTGGCCCGGACCGAGGGGCTGGGCACCACCGGGCAGGTCTACCATCACCTACGTCAACTGATCGCGGCCGGCTGGCTGCGCAGTGGCGCCCGCGGAGTTCACGAGGTCCCGGTCGAACGCGTCGTGCCTCTCTTGATCATCCTGGCCGCAGCAAGTTGAATGACCCCCGACCTGGCACGAGTGCCGTGTCGCACGACGCTAGCGAAGGGTGGGGCGCCATGGCGGGACCCGAACTGGTCCGCGAACTGACGTTGCGGGAGAAGGCGTCGCTGACCAGCGGCGAGACCGCGTGGACGACCAAGAGCGTGCGCGAGATCGGGTCCGTGGTGGTCTCCGACGGCCCGCACGGGCTGCGACGGCCGGCCGAGGGCGCCGACGAGTTCGGGCTCAGCGGAAGTCTGCCGGCCACCTGCTTCCCGCCGGCGGTCGCGCTCGGTTCCAGTTGGGACGTCGACCTGGTCCGCCGAGTCGGCCGGGCGCTGGGAGTCGAGGCCCGGGCGGCCGGGGTCGGGGTGGTGTTGGGCCCCGGGATCAATCTCAAGCGGTCACCGCTCTGCGGCCGCAACTTCGAGTACTTCTCCGAGGATCCGTTGATCACCGGCGTGCTGGGATCGGCCATGGTGGCGGGCATCCAGAGCCAGGGCGTGGGCGCGTCGCTGAAGCACTTCGCCGCCAACAATGCCGAGCATGATCGTTTCCGGAGCAGCTCCGAGATCGACCCGCGCACCCTGCGCGAGCTCTATCTGCGCGCCTTCCACCGGATTGTCACCGAGCAGCAGCCGTGGACGGTGATGGCGGCCTACAACAAGATCAACGGCGTCTACGCCACCGAACACCCGTGGCTGCTGACCGCTCTGCTGCGCGGCGAATGGGGCTTCACCGGACTGGTCGTCTCCGATTGGGGCGCCGTGGACGACCCGGTGTCGGCGATCGGTGCCGGCCTGGATCTGATCATGCCCTCGACCGGCGGCCGGTCCGACGCTGTGATCATCGACGCCGTCGAGCGGGGCGCCCTGGCCGAGGCGGCGGTGGACCGGGCCGCCGGCCGGGTCGCGGAACTGGCCGAGCGGGTCAAGGCCGGCGCGGCGGGCCAGGCCCCGCACTTCGACCGGAACCGTCATCACACGCTGGCCCGGGAGGCGGCCGGCAAGAGCATCGTGCTGCTGCGCAACGTCGACGACATCCTGCCGCTGGACCCCGCCGGCAGCGAGTCGATCGCGGTGATCGGCGAGCTGGCCCGCGAGCCTCGCTATCAGGGCGCCGGCAGTTCCATGATCAACCCGACCCGGCTGGACCGGGCGCTCGGCGAGATCGTCGGGTACGCCGGCCAGGACCGGGTCAGTTTCGCCCCGGGCTACCGGATCGGACCGGGCACCGACGGTGACCTGGTGTCGCTGCGCGACGAGGCCACCGCCCTGGCCGAACAGTCCGACGTGGTGATCATCTTCCTGGGGCTGCCGGCTGAGGAGGAGTCGGAGGGCTTCGACCGGCAGCATCTCGAGCTCCCGGCGGACCAGACCACGCTGCTGGACGCCGTGCTGGCGGTGAACTCGCGGGTGATCGTCGTCCTGTCCAACGGCGGCGTGGTCCGGGTGTCCGGCTGGCAGCATCTGGTGCCGGGGCTGATCGAGGGCTGGCTGCTCGGCCAGGCCGGCGGAGCGGCGCTGGCCGACGTGCTGTTCGGCGCGGTGAACCCGTCCGGGCGGCTGGCCGAGACGATCCCGTTCAAGCTGTCCGACACCCCGGCCTATCTCGACTTCCCGGGCCAGTTCGGCAAGATCAACTACAGCGAGGGGATCTTCGTCGGCTACCGCTACTTCGACGCCCGGGACCTTCCGGTGTCGTTCCCGTTCGGCCACGGGCTCTCGTACACGACGTTCGAGTATTCCGGCGCCAGTGCCCAGCAGAACGGCGACGGGCTCCGGCTCCGGGTCCGGATCACCAACACCGGTCAGCGCAGCGGCCGGGAGGTCGTCCAGGTCTATGCCGGGCTGCCGGGATCGCGGGTCAGCCGTCCGCCGCGTCAGCTGATCGGCTTCACGATCGTCGAGCTGGCCGCCGGCGAGTCCCGCCAGGTCGAGTTGATCATCCCGCGTTCGGAACTGGCCTATTACCACCCGATCCAGAGCCGCTGGCTGGTCGAGGGCGGCCGGTACCGGATCGAGGTCGGCAGCTCCAGTCGCGACATCCGCGGGATGATCATGGTCGAGGTGTCCGGCGAAGAGGAGGTCAACCGGCTCACTCCCTCGTCCTCACTGGCCGAGGTGATGGCCGTGCCCGCCGCCCGGGCCGCGTTGCAGAAGCTGCTGGCCCACCATCCGCTGGCCGCCATGATCGAGGATCCGGCCACCCTGGCCATGATCGGCTCGATGCCGATCCGGCGACTCGCCTCGTTCCCGGGCGCCGAGATCTCCGACGGTCAGCTGACCGATTTGCTCAGCCGGCTGCCCGGTCGTAGCTGATCAATTCGTTGGAGGAACTCGGTCCGGGGCGGGCCATGATCAAATTGTTATCCTCTGATATCAGAGTTTTGCCCCGCCCACAAGTCTGCCGAACCGCCCGCTAGGCCCCTAGAATCAGCCGCGTGGCGGACCATCGCGACGCGCTGCGCCCGACCGTCCGGGCGGTGCTGACCCGACTGGAGCCGACACCCGCACTGGTGATCAACCAGATCGGCGACGTGATCGCCTGGAACAACGGGGGCCGGCTGCTGTTCGGTCCGTCCGGCCTGCTCGACGGTTCGCCGCCCAACACCAACCGCTACATCTTCGCCGATCCGCGGGCGCGCGAGACCTTCCCGGACTGGGAGCTCGCCGCCGAGATCGCTCTGCGCCAGCTGCGCCGGTCCACCTGCCCGCACACCGAGGAGTTCGTGGCGTCGCTGTCGGCGGAGGCGCCCGAGTTCGGCGAACGGTTCGCGGCGTTCACCGCCGACGGTCAGCCGTTCGGCGAGATCCCGTTCCAGCACCCGGCTGCGGGGACCTTGCGGCTGGCGTACGAACTGCTGGACCTGTCCATCGTCGAGCAGCAGTTCCTGGTGGTCTGCCTGCCCGCCGACGACCACACCCGGCGGGCCTTCGACCGGCTGTCCGCCGGCACCGGCTGCTGAGCGGGAACCCGACCCTCAGACACTGCCGGCGCTGCAGAACGTGCCCGGCGTGTGCTTCTCGTGCACGATCCGCAGCTCGGCCTCCGGATCGCCGGCCGGCACCGGCCTGAGCTGGTCGTCGATCCGCCACCGGTACGGCTCCGCGGCGTCCGCACGCTCGGCGTACGCCCGGAGGCCGAGCGGGACCAGCCGCAGCCGGGCGTCCACCCAGTCCGCGTCCCACGGCCCCTCGCCGAGGATCTGCTCGGCCGGCCGGAACTCGTAGTAGAGCGTCCGGCGCAGCGCCTCGCCCCGGGTCGCCGGCGAGCCGTGCACGATCATCGTGTCGTGCACCAGCACGTCGCCCGGGTGCATGTCCACCTCGATCGCGCCCGGCACGTCCCAGCCGGACCTGTCGGCCAGGGTGCAGATGTCGGCCTCCGCTCGCTGGGAGCCGGGCACCACGCGCAGCGCGCCGTGCCCGGCCAGCGAGTCGTCGAGGTAGATGTCGATGTTGAAGATCCGGTGGTTCCGCGGGTGGACGGCGTCCTGGTGCCACTCGATCGGCGCGCCGTCGCCCTCCGCCTTGAACACCAGCGACTCGTAGGTGGGCACGAAGTTGGGGCCGGCCAGGCTTTCGGCGATGCCGAGCACGTGCGGGGAGCCGAGCAGCTGCAGCGAGACCGCGGAGCCCTTGCCGTGCACGTAGTCGACCCGGAACATCACCTCGTGGCCGTCCCGGTCGGCGAACTTGAAGTCGCCCTCCTGGCCGGCCGGGCCGCGGCCGAGCCGGCCCTGCTCCAGCCACTGGTCGGTGGCCCGGCGCAGATCGGCCACCAGGCCGGCCGGGATCCGGTTGCGCAGGATCAGGTAGCCGTTGCGGTCGAAGAACTCGACCTGGTCGTCGTCGAGCAGGTACGAAGACGTTGCTGTCGCAGTCATACCGCCAGGCTAGGATCCGAGCCGATGCCAGGTCGTCCTGGTCAGCCGCGGAAAAATCCTGGATCCTCGGATGATGCAGCGTTCTCCGCAGACCGCTCGCGAGCGGTTCGGCTTCGCCTGCTGGACCGGCCGGGCCCGCGCGATGGAGACCGCCCACGCGCACGACGAGATCGAGCTGAACCTGTCCGACGCCGGGCCGCTGCACTACCTGATCGGCGGCCGGATCCAGCGGCTGCCGACCGGCCGGCCCGGGATCTTCTGGGGCAGCACGCCGCACCAGTTGATCGAGGTGAGCCCGCAGACCCGGCTGATCTGGATGACCGTGCCACTGGACCGGTTCCTGTCCTGGCAACTGCCCGACACCCTGCTGGCGGCCCTGTTCCGGGGCGAGATCGTGCACGCGGCCGACGATCCCGACCTGGACCGGGCGATCATGCTGCGCTGGGCCGCCGAGTTCGAGCGCTCGCCGGCGTACACCGAGATCGTCGCCCTGGAGGCCCGGGCCGCCTGCCGGCGGATCGCGCTCGGCCTGGAACCGGCCGCCGATCGTGATCATTCCGGGCCGGTGTCGTTCGCCGGCAGCCCGGTGGCGGTCATGGCAGGGTTCATCTCGCGGACGTACCGGGAGCCGATCCGGGTCGCCGACGTCGCCGCGGCCGCTCATCTGAGCCCGCAGCACGCCATGGAGCTGTTCCACGCCACCATCGGGCTGACCATCGGCGGCTACCTGCTGCAGTGCCGGATCGCCGAGGCGCAGCGGCTGCTGCTGACGGGCGACCAGTCCATCGCCCGGGTCGCCCTCGACTCCGGCTTCGGCTCGCTGAGCCGGTTCCACGCCGCGTTCCGGGTCACGACCGGGACCACCCCGGCCCGCTATCGCCGCTCCGGCCTGGTTAGGATCACCTAAGTCACTTGTTTTCCGGAGGGGGCGGCGTGCGCCGACTGTTCGTGATCATGGCCGGGCTGGCCCTGCTGCTCACCACGGCCTGCCAGGGCACCGCCGCACCGGAGCCCGGCGCCGACGCCGGCGGGGCCGGCTTCCCGGTGACCGTGCCGACCAAGTTCGGCGACGTGGTGATCCCGGCGAAGCCGCAGCGGGTGGTCGCGCTCGGCTGGGGCGACGCGGAGACCGCGCTCGCCCTCGGCGTACAGCCGGTCGGCGCCAGCGACTGGCTCGCCTTCGGTGGCGAGGGAGTCGGGCCCTGGGCGAAGGCCCGTTATGACGCACCGCCCAAGATCATCGGCACCCTGGAGCCGTCGTACGAGGAGATCGCCGAGCTGGCGCCGGACCTGATCCTGGACGTCAAGAGCTCCGGTGATCAGGGCCGCTACGACCGGCTGAGCAAGATCGCGCCGACCGTCGGCGTACCCGAGGGCGGGGACAACTACCTGACCAACGTCGAGCGGCAGATCACCATGATCGCGGTCGCGCTCGGCGTACCGGACCAGGGTACGGCGCTGCTCGCCGACATCGACCGGGCCTTCGCCGAGGCGGCCGCCGCGCATCCCGAGTTCGCCGGCAGGACGATCACCGTCGCCGCGTACACGAGCGAGGGCTGGGGCGCCTACATCTCGGCCGCGGACCGGCCGAAGTTCCTGTACCGGTTGGGCTTCGTACCCAATCCCGCGATCGAGAAGGAGCAACCGGAACGCTTCTCGGTGCGGGTCTCGGACGAGCGCCTCGACCTGCTCGACGGCGACCTGCTGATCGTGCAGCCGATCGGCAAGACCGCCGCCGACGTGGAGAAGGTCAGCACCTTCAAGAGCATCCCGGCCGTCCGCGACGGCCGCTATCTGATCTTGGACGCGGCCGACGTCCGCTCCGCCTTCAGCCTCAACTCACCCCTGTCGATCAAGTACGCCATCGACACCGTTACCCCTCTCCTCGCCGCCAAACTCAGCCCCGGACAGGACAGGAAGGCGGAAGGTTGACCATCCCATGATCAACGAACCTGACCACACCTACGGCCCGGCGGGCTTCAGCACGCTGCCCGACGGTCGCCGGCTCCACTATCGCCGGCGCGGCAGCGGGCGACCGACGGTCGTGTTCGAGTCGGGTATGGGCCTGTCGGGGTCGATCTGGGGCCTGGTCCAGCCGGCGGTCGCGGCGCGGACGACGACCGTCGTGTACGACCGCGCCGGCTTCGGTCGCAGCGATCCCGCGCCGGGGCCGCGCGCCCTGGGGCGCCTGGTCGAGGACCTGGCCCACCTGTTGCGCCACCTTGGCGACGCCGGCCCGTACCTGCTGGTCGGCGCCAGCTGGGGCGGGCCGATCATCCGGAGCCTGGCCGCGACCGGGGAGTTCCCGATCATCGGGCTGGTGCTGGTCGATCAGAGCGACGAGAACACGTCCGAGTTCTTCACGCCGGCAGCCCGGCGGCAGTTCGCCCTGTCCCGGCGTCTCCTGGTGCCGATGGCCCGGACCGGGCTCTACCGACGGCTCGGCGGACGGATGGGGCGCAAGCAGCCCGCCGACGTCGTCCATGATCATCTCCGGTATGACTTCACCGTCTCGGCCGCACGAGCCGCCATCGCCGAGCTGGACGGCTTCTTGGACGATCTCCAGGACCTGGGCCGGAACCAGCCCAGGCTGGACGGGATCGAGGTCTCCGTGATCAGCGGGACCAAGATCACCCGGGCCGAGCGGAAGTTGCGCGCGGCGATCAACGGGGCGCACCGGATCACTGCCGAGCGTCTGGATCGCGGTCGGTTCGTTCCGGCCACACAGTCGGGCCATCACGTGATGTTCACCGAGCCCGAGCTCGTCGTGGCCGAGATCCTGCGGCACCTACCGGACCGGGAGCAGGTACCGGACGTGCACTGAGCCTGTCGAAGTGCGTAACCCGACCGGGGCTCGCCCTTCGCCAGGCTCAGGGATCGATCCGACTTCGCCCTTTTAGGACGCGTGGTCCTCCGGCTTGTCCCAGAAGTAGCACTCAGGGTCGTACACGGCGGGGGTCGGGTGGATCCAGGGGTTCACCCAGCCGCCGAGGGCCAGGTTCTCGTTGCGCGGCACGTTGCGCAGACCCTTCTTGATCACCATCACCTGCGGGTAGTTCGCGACACAGCCCATGAAGAACGGGCCGTCGGAGATGTGCAGCTTGAAGATCTCCCAGACCAGGCCGTGCCGCTTCATCTCGTCCGGCTCGACCTTGGCCGCGTTGTAGAGGTCCCAGAGTTTCTTGACCGGGCTGCCGTCCTCGGGCTCCATCCGCGGCGGATGCCGCTTGTACGGATCGACGTCGACTTCCTTCTCGTTGGTGCCGGTGCCGAGCAGCGTGAACCAGGTGCCCTGCAGCGGCGCCCAGTGCGAGGACTGGACCGGGACCACCCAGCCGGCGTAGATCAACGGGTGGCCGTCGCCGACCTCCCAGTTGGTCCGCGACATCAACTTGCCGGTCTTCCACTGGTCGTCGTACGACTGCGGCGGAATGGGGTTCTGGGTCATGGTCAGCCCGACGGCCTTGAGGTCGGCGACCAGCTGGGCGTCCTTGCCGCGATGCTCGGCCGACTCGTCCGCGTGGTAGTCCAGCCGGAGCTCGAGCTTCTTGCCGCTCGGCAGTTCCCGGACCCCGTCGCCGTTGCTGTCCTTGACGCCGAGTTCGTCCAGCAGCGCCTTCGCCTTCTCCGGGTCGTACGCCACGTAGGCGTCCCGCCAATCGGTGTACAGCTTCTTGCTGGCCTCGTCGATGTTGAACTCCACGGCCTTCGGGCTGAGCGTGCCCGTCGTCGCCTCGCCGGTGTTGAAGTAGACCGACTTCCGGACCGCCTCGCGGTTGAACGCGTGCGAGATCGCCTGCCGGAACTTGGGGATGCGGATCAGCTCCCGGAGCTCCGGTTCGATGTAGTCGTAGTTGAGGAACATGATCGACCCGGTGCCGGACCCGCTGTCCCACAAAATGATCTCGGTGCCGGCGGTCTCGCTCGAGTCCCGGATCCCCTGCACGTCCTGCAATGTGACCTGATTGAACCAGCCGTGGCAGTAGTCCACCGAGCCCTGCTGGATCTGCAGCTTGCCGGCCTCGGCGTCGGAGACGATGGAGAACTGGATCTCGTCGATGTAGGGAAGTTGATCACCGTTCGGCATCACGCACCAGTAGTACGGATTCCGCTCCAGCACGACGCCCTTGGAGTTGTCGAACGACTTGCACTTGTAGCCGATCATGGTCGGGCAGTCCGGGTTGCGGTGCCAGTCGGCCTTCTGCTCCATCAACCCGCCGACGGTGTCCCAGTTGTCCGGGACGTTCTTGCCGGTCTCCGGATGGAACTGCTTGAGGTAGTGGCTCGGCATCATCCAGATCGGGCCGTTCTTGCCGATGTTGCCGTTCACCCAGGCGGCGATCTTGTCCGCCGTCAGCGGAGCCGGGGTGTCGAACGTCAGCTTCAGGGTGAGGTCGTCGACGGCCTCGAACTTGGCCAGGTTGCCACTGCCGGAACGGGCGTCGTCGGGCGGGGTCTGGGCCATCTTCTGGTCCAGGACGAACTTCTCCCACCACCAGATGATGTTCTCCGTCGTCCACGGTTCACCGTCGGACCACTTCAGGCCCTTCCGGAAATGGAAGGTCCACTCCGAGGCGTCGTCGTTGGATTCCCAACTCTCGGCCAGACCCGGTCCGACGTCCTGACCGTCATTGAGGTAGCGCAGGATCGAGTGGCCGTAGAAGAACTCCCGGTCGGAGTTGGCCATCCCTGCACCCGTGGTGCCGAACACGTTCATGTTCAGCCGGCCGCCGTAGTTGCCCGGTTCGACCCACCGGTGCGGGACGACGTACGGATTCTCCGGCAACCGCTCCTCCACCGGCGGCAGGCTGCTGTCGATGTTCGGCGCCTGCTGGAACTTCGCCGGCTTGGGCAGCGGCTCGGTCACCGACCCCTTGGCCGTCGACCCGCCGCCCGAAGTCTCGGTGCCGCCGCCGGGGTCGCCGCCACCACCGCTACAGGCGCTGAGCGCAGCGCCGCCGGCCAACGCCGCCGATCCGTAGAGAAACGCACGTCGAGAGATCTGGGAGGCATCCATCCTTGGCCCTTCCACTGCAGCTGGTCCGTCCTGGTTCATCCAGTTTGGCTGGGTCGCCGCGAGTTTGTTTTGTCGCGACACTTTCTCCCCAAACCTCTCACAGGAGCGGCACGCTTGCCCAGACCGGGCGCCAGGGTGATTCCGAATCGTGGCCGAACCTCAGTCGCGCTCGGGCTTCTTCTCCTCTTTCGGCGGCTTCTTCTTCTCGCCGATCAGCTTCTTCGGCGGCTTCTTGAACTTGGTCTTCGGCTCGTCCTTGAGGTAGCGCTCCATGGTCGGCTTCCAGATCTCCTGGCCGGCGTCGCCGCTGCCCGAGCCCTCCAGCCGCTCGCCGCTCTCCAGCTTGAAGCCCTTCACGCCACGCGAGCGGAACCCCTTCTTGCCCCGGATGAACGGCTTCTGCCGCTTGTCGATCGCGATCATCGCGACGCCCGCGGCCTCGGGCGTGTAGCCGGCGAACCAGACGGCCTCGTTGCTGTCGATGGTGCCGGTCTTGCCCGCCTGCGGCCGGCCGTCCTTGATCGCGGCCCGCTTGCCGGTGCCCTTGGTGATCACGCTGGACAGCAGCCGGTTCATCCCGTCGGCGACATCCTTGTCCAGCACCCGCTTGCAGTTCCCGTCCGGCACCTCCAGTTCCTTGCGAGCCGGGTTGGTCACCTTCTTGATGATCGTCGGGTCGCAGTGGATGCCACGGGCGGCGAACGTCGCGTACGCCTCGGCCATCGAGATCGGCGAGATCTCCACCGAGCCGAGCGTGAACGACGGGTTGTACTGGTAGTAGTCGACCAGGTCACGGATCTCGCCCTCGTGACCCTCACGCTCGTCCTTGCCGGTGCTCTCGATGCCCAGCTTCTCGGCCATCTCGGTGGTCCGGCAGAGTCCGACCTGCAGCACCAACTGGGCGAAGTAGGTGTTCACCGACATCTGGATGGCCTTGTTCATGTCCATCTTGCCGTTGGCGTTGGTGGAGTTCGAGACCTTCCACTTGCCGATCTTGGACCGGCCCTCACAGGTACGGAAGCTGCGGTCCTTGAGGTTGATCGTCTTCTTGGCGTCGTACGTCTTCGACATCGGAATGCCCCGCTCCAACGCCGCCGCGGCCGTGAACGCCTTGAACGTCGAGCCCGCCTGGTAGCCCTCCGCGCCGCCGAGCGACGGCGACACCGAGTAGTTGTAGTAGGTCTCGCCCTTCTTGGAGTTGGTCCCCATCACCGGCCGGCTCTGCGCCATGGCCAAGATCAATCCGGTGCCGGGCTGGATCATGTTCATCGTCGAGATGATCGGATCCGTCGGCGAGACGACCTTGCTCAGTCGCTTCTGCGCCATGTCCTGCACGTCCGGGTCGATCGCGGTCTCGATCGTCAGACCGCCCCGCAGCAGCGTGTGCTCCCGCTCCTTCTCGGTCTTGCCGAGGCTCGGTGACTGCAGCAGCGTGCGCCGTACGTAATCGCAGATGAACGGATAGCGCGAGCCGACGCAGCCGTTCCGGGTCTTCTGCACCTGGCTCTCGTCGAACTTGGTCGCCTTCGCCTCGCGCACCTGCTTGGCGTTGATCATCCGCAGCTCGGCCATCCGGTTGATCACGAAGTCGCGCCGCTCGATCGCCGCATCCGGTGACGAGACCGGGTTGACCTGATTCGGGTTCTGCACCAGGCCGGCCAGCATCGCCGCCTGCGGGAGGGTCAGCTGGTCCGCCGTCGTCCCGAAGTAGTGCCGGGCCGCCGCCTGGACGCCGTACGCGCCCTGGCCGTAGTAGGCGATGTTGAGGTAGCGCTCGAGGATCTCGTCCTTGCTGAACTTCTCCTCCAGCGCGATCGCGTAGCGGAGCTCGCGGATCTTGCGCTGGATGCCGGCGGTGCCGCTGGCCTGGGTGACCTGGGCGATGCAGGCCTGATCAAGATCACAGGACTCGACCAGCACCATCTTCACGTACTGCTGACTGATCGAGGAGCCGCCCTGGGTGTCGCCGCTGGAGGTCCGCAGGAAGGCGCGCAGGGTGCCGGTCAGGTCCATCGCGCCGTGCTCGTAGAAGCGGTGATCTTCGATCGCGAGCTGGGCCTGGATCATCACCGGCGCGATCTTGTCCAGCGGCACGTAGACCCGGTTCTGAGCATAGAAGTACGTCAGCACTTCGCCGTTGCCGAGCAGCACCTTCGACCGCTCCGCCTGCGGTGGTGTGTCCAGCTCGGCCGGCAGGTCCGCCACCTCCTCGGCCGCGGCCTGCCCGGTCACGCCGGCCAGGCCCGCGACCGGGATGAACAGCCCGGCAACGAGGGCTCCGGCGAGCACACTCACCAACAAGAACATGATCAATGAGGCCACCACCCGAACCCCACGCCGAGCGGTGGCCCACCCCGAAGTCTTCACTGCCGCAGCCACCATCCCCACCCTACCCAGCGCCGGGCCAGGCCGAAGAACTGGTTGTCGAGTCCGGGGCGGGCTGCAAGATTTCGGGGCGACCCGGCTCACTCACTCGGTGTCCGCGTCAGTTAGATTAGGGTTACCTAACTGACCAAGGAGAGGGTTCCGACGTGCGGATCGTCGTCCTGACCGGCCTGGATCCGGGCCCGTTGGCCGTGGCCCGACAACACCTGGCCGGGCACCGGCTGCCCACGCTCGACTACCGGACCGACGGTCAGGACCGGTTGGTCCGCTCGCTCGGCGACGGCTGCGGCGGGCTCGACTCGACGACGCTGCACTGCGGGCAGCGCTGTGTCCCGTGCACGGTGCTGACCGACCTGGCCCACGTCCTCGGCGAGTACTCGGCTGCCACCTGGTGTGAGGGCCTGTTGATCATGTTGCCGCCGGCGATCCCGGGCTGGGTCGTGCTGGACGCCCTCGGCTCGCTGCCTCCGCTGGTCCAGGAGCGACTCGAGCTCGGTTCCTTGATCACCGCCCTCGACCCGGTCACGCTGCCGGCCGACCTCGAGTCCGCGGAACCGCTGTCCAGCCGCGGGATCCGGATCGGGCACGGCGACCAGGCGTGCGGCGGCTTCCTGATCGAGGAACTCCTGTACAGCGACTGCTACATCCTGGTCGGCGGCCCCGGCTCGACCGCCGATTTCGTACTCGGGCTCGAGCTGGCCCGACACGTCGCACCGCACGGCTGGGCCACGATGCTCGGGGAGGGCCCGTCGATCCTGCCGCCGCCCGATGCCGGTCGCGACGGTTACGACCCGGTCGAGGTCGGCTGGCGTACGTCGCCGGGATCGGTCGCGGTCGCCCACGACGACGGCCGCGGCCGGATCCGTACCCACCTGGCGCACACCCGCCGCCCGCTGCACCCCGGCCGGCTGAAGCGGGCCCTCGGCGCGATCATCCGGGACTGCGTCTGGACCCGAGGCCGCGTCTGGGTGTCCTCGGTCCCCGACCGCAAGATCGCCTGGACCAGCATCGGCCCGCAGTTCAGCCTGTGCAACGGCGGCAGGTGGCTGGCCGACCGCCCGGAGCGCTGCTCCGGCACGCTGGACACCGAAGGCATCCTGAACTGGGACCCCGAGCTCGGCGACCGCGGCTGCTGGCTCGCGTTCACCGGCGAGAACCTGCGACCGGACCGGATCGACGCCCTGCTGGCGAGCTGCGAACTGACCGACGAGGAGTACGCCCTCGGCCCGGGCACCTGGCGCCGGCTCCCCGATCCGCTCCACCTCCACGAGTCCTTCGGCCACGCCCACCCGACGACCCTGGATCTCCGTAGCTGAATCCGCTCCTCGGGCCGGGCCAACCTGGATGCCCACTGCGAACTGGGTGGTGAACGGGCTTTCGGCCTTGGTCGTGCTGGCGGGTTTGGTGACGGTGCGCCTCCCCCGAAGCGCCCGGCCGACAGCTGCCCTGTTTGCTGTCACCGGCCTGCTCTGCATCCTCGCGGACATGCTGCTCAGCGCCGTGATCTTCAGGTTCTATCCACGATTCCCTCCCACGCAAGGTGGGCTCGGTGGCCCGACCCGCGAGCAGTGGCAGGCCCTGGACCTCGGCCTGCTGAGCCTCGATCACGTCATCAGCCTCGTCGGAGCCGTCGGCTGGGCGTTCGTCCTCGTGGCCATGTTCGTGGAAGCCGGCCGGCCGCGACCGATCCATCGGCAGAGCGCCGGAGGTGTGCGCTGATGAAGGTGGCACACAGGGCGCTGACCGTCGTGAACCTGTACCTCGACTTCACTCCGTTCCTCGCCGGAATGGTCGTTGCCCTGGTCGCCCGCCTGGCCGACCGACGAGTCCGGGTGCTCGTCCTCATCGGTTGTCTGCTCCCGTTCGTGAGCGCCATCGGCTCCCGGGTGTTCCTCGGCCTCGATCCCATTCGGGGCCAGGGCGACGACGTGCACACGCTGGCGTACGGCCTGCTGGACGTCGGCGAACTCGGCCTCCACCTGATCAGCGGCGCCCTGCTCCTGCTGGCGTTGACGACGGTCCTCCGAGAACGGCGACAGGCAGACGCTCCTGACGGGTGAGTTCGACGCGGCCGCGCGTGAGCCGGATGTCGCCCCGCCGGACCAGTTGCTGCAGGGCCCGGTTCACCGTGACCCGGGACAGCCCGAGTTCGTCGGCCAGGCCCTGCTGGCCGTCCACCAGGGCGGCGACCCCGTCGGCGTCGGCGAGCTCGGTGAGCCGGCGCAGGGTCCGGTGCAGCGGGTCGTGGACGACGGCGTCGAGGAAGTCGCCGCGGGCCCGGTTGGACTGGGTGGCGAGGTGGCGGGCGGTCTGCAAGGCCACCGACGGCTCGGTCTCGACCAGGTGCAGGAAGAGCCGGCGCGGCAGCCGGCGGATCCGGCAGTGGCTCAGCGTGGTCCAGGTATAGAGGTGCTCGGTCCCGGCCAGCGCGGTCGCCTTGTCGATCGCGACCGGCGGATCGTCGACCCGGATCCGCGCGTGACGTCCCGCCGCCGAGGTACGGGAGGCGGCGACCCGGCCGGACTCGACGACGTGGAGCGGGTCGCAGGGCGAGCCCTCGAGGGCCAGGACCGTGCCGGCCGGGACGCTGGTCGCCGCGGTCCGGGCGGCGACGAGAGCGAGGGCCGGTTCGGTGAGGCCGGCGAAGAGGGGGATCCGACGAAGATCGGGGTCACGGGCTTCCGGTTCAGGTCGGGCACTGGTCACGCCTTGCCATTCTGCCCTGACAGCAGCAGGTGGCCCTCGTGCGGCCGCAGGAGCCGACTCGTGCCGCCGTGCTGACTGGCCAACTCGAGCCGCCAGGACCGATCGGCCGGGAGGTCGTACCGGACGGGCTGATCCGAGAAGTTCAGGGCCACGACCGCGTCACCCGCCTCGTGGCCGCGACGGAAGCTGAGCAACCGGTCGTCGGCCCGCAGGGTGCTGTAGCTGCCGGCGGACAGGGCCGGCACGCCGCGCCGGAGTGCGAGGATCCGGCGATAGAGGGTCAGGGTCGACGCCGGATCGTCCTGCTGGGACTCGACGCTGAGCTCGGCGGCGTCGGGGCGCAGCGGCAGCCACGGCTCGATGTCCTCGGCGCAGAAGCCGGCCCGGGCGGCGCGGGTCCAGGGCATCGGCATCCGGGCCGGGTCCCGGCCGAGCCAGGCCCGCCCGGTCCGCAGGGCCACCGGGTCGCGGACCTGAGCTTCGGGTACGTCGACGTCCGGCAGGCCCAGTTCCTCGCCGTAGTAGAGGATCGGCGTGCCGCGCAGGGTGAGCAGCAGCAGCGCCGCGATCCGTTGTTGATCATGGCCGAGCCGGGTGGCGACCCGGGAACGATCATGGTTCCCGAGCAGCCAGTTGGGCCAGCCGCCGGGCGGCAGCAGCTCCTCGTACTCCTCGATCAGAGCGGCGACCGCGCGCGGCTGCCACGGACAGGTGAGCAGGTTCATGTTGGACGGCAGCTGCAGCCCGTCGCCATCGGTCCCGTGATAGCGGACCAACTTCGGGATCGGCAGGTACGCCTCCGCCAGCAGGACCCGGTCGCCAGGATGACAGCCGCCGGGCGGCCGCGGGTGATCACGGAGCAGCCCGCGCAACTCGTCGATGATCATGACGATGTCGTCCTGATCGGTGGACCGGAGCGGGACCAGGCGGTGGTACGGGTCGCCGTCGGCCGGCCAGTCCGGGTTCACCGGGTTGTCGCGCCAGTGCGGATCCTTGAGAAGCTGCCGGAAGGCGTCGATCCGGAAGCCGTCGACGCCGCGGTCGAGCCAGCAGCGGAGCACGTCGTCCATGGCCGCACGCACCGCGGGGTTGCGCCAATTGAGGTCCGGCTGTTCCTCGAGATAGCTGTGCAGGTAGTACTGCCGCGTCCCGGCGTCCCAGGTCCAGGCAGAGCCGCCGAAGAGCGACAGCCAGTTGGTCGGCGGCCGCCCCGCCGAGCCGTCGCGCCAGTAGTACCAGTCCCGCTTCGGGCCATCGGCATGATCACGGGACTCGACGAACCACGGGTGCTCGTCGGAGGTGTGGTTCGGGATGAAGTCGATCACGACCCGGAGGCCGAGATCGTGGGCGGTCCGGATCAGGCGTTCGGCGTCCGCGACCGTACCGAAGACGGGATCGACGCCCCGGTGATCGGTGACGTCATAGCCGAAATCGCGCTGCGGCGACGGGTAGAACGGGCAGACCCAGACGGCGTCGACACCGAGCCGGCGCAGGTACGGCAGCCTTCCGATCGCCCCGGCCAGGTCGCCGACGCCGTCGCCGTCGGAGTCGGCGAAGGAGCGCGGATAGAGCTGATAGAAGACGGCGGTCTGCCACCACGGGCGTTCGTCGGGCACGGTGTGGAGCCTAGGTTCCGGGCGGCCGGGCCGTCTGTAGCCGTGGATACAGACCACGGGGCGTCCTGCTGCCTACCGTGCCGGGGTGGACCCGGTCCTGGTCGCCGCGATCATCCTGCTCGCGAGCGCCGTCATCCAGGCCTGCACCGGTTTCGGGTACGCGATCGTGAGCGCGCCGGTCCTGGCCTGGCTGTTCGGCCCGGCCGAGGCCGTCTCGTTGATCATGGTCTCCGGCCTGCTGGTCGACGTCGGACTGGTCGCCCTCGGCGGCCGCCGTCCGGCACCCGTCTGGAGCGAGGTGATCAGGCTCTTCCTGTGGAGCCTGCCCGGCCTCGCCCTGGGCGCGATCGCCCTGGCCGTGCTGCCGGCTTCGTACCTGAGACTCGCCATGATCATGATCATCCTGGCCGTGGTCCTGCAGCGCTTGATCGGCAGCCGGTTCCGGCTCCGCCTCGGCCGCGCCGCGGCAGCGGTCGCCGGCCTCACCTCCGGACTGCTGAACACCTCGACGACCCTGGCCGGCCCGCCGCTCGCGGTCTATCTCGGCGACCGGCTCCTGGACCGCTGGCAGCAACGCGACACCTTGATCACCCTGTCGCTGCTCCGGTTGCCGATCAGTGTCGCGACCATGATCATCGCAGGATCGTGGCACCCTCCCGAAGGCTTGACCCGCTGCCTGCCGGCCGCGGCCGCGGGCTTCCTCCTCGGCCGCTACCTCTTTACCAGGATGAGCGTGACGGCGCACCGCCGAGCCGTCACCGCTGCCCTGCTGCTGGCCCTCACCGCCGCCGCCGTCGCCCTGATCCCCGCGCTGGGTGAATGGGTGGCGTGAGCGGACGCAGGCTCAGCCGTGCAGGTGGTGGAGCACCGTGGGCGCCTCGAGTTGCCGGCGGCTGTGCTCGAGCAGGGCCGGATAGTCGGCCGCGATGCCGCCGAGCAGGGTCTCCACCGCGGTCTCGATCTCGGTGTCACCGAACGGCGCGTGACCGAAGAGCACGCGGTGGTGGACCAGCGAGCCGAGCAGGTCGACGGCGAGTTCGAGATCAAGATCACGGCGCAGGTCGCCACGCTCGACGGCTCGCGCCAGGGTCTGCCGGACCGCCTGCCGCGGCGGGTCGAACAGCGTGGCCATGAACAGGGTGTGCAACTCCGGGTCGGCGGCGCAATCGGCCAGCAACGGCCCGATCACGTCCGGCGGCAGCCGCCGAAAAGCGGCGACGAAAACCCCGATCGCCTCGCCCAGGTCACACATCGTGCACCCGGTGTCCGGGATCTGGATTCCGTCCAGCCGACCGGCGAGCGCGGCGAGCACCAGCGCCGGCCGGGTCGGCCAGCGCCGATACAGCGCCGGGCGCGACGTGCCGGCGCGGCGCGCGACCTCCTCGATCGACAGGCGCCGGTAGCCGGTCTCGTCGAGGAGGGCGAGCGTCACCTCCAGCGCGGCCGCGCCGATCTCGGCGCTGCGTGGTCGACCCCCGCGCCGCGATTCCGCCGAGTTCGCCATGACCCAACTCTAGCGGTTCTGTTACGATACAGATCGTAACGAAACCTCAACCGTAGGAGCAGGGTGTCCAGCCACGATTCGAGGGACCGCATCTCTGTGGGCGGCGAGGCAGCCAAGGCCGGGCCACGAACCTGGGCCGGGCTCGCGGTGCTCGCCCTGCCGACGCTGCTCGTCTCGATGGACCTGTCGGTGTTGATCCTGGTCCTGCCGTCGATGTCAGCCGACCTCCAGCCGGATGGAATCCAGGCCCTCTGGATCACCGACATCTACGGTTTCCTGATCGCCGGTGCGTTGATCACGATGGGGACCCTGGGCGATCGCCTCGGCCGACGCCGCCTTCTCATGATCGGCGCGACCGCTTTCGCGGCAGCGAGCACTCTGGCGGCATTCGCACCGAGCCCGGAATGGTTGATCGCAGCCCGTGCGGTGCAGGGCGTCGCCGGCGCGACCTTGATGCCGTCGACCTTGTCGTTGATCAGATCG
Source organism: Microlunatus parietis (assembly GCF_013407955.1). Taxonomy (GTDB): domain Bacteria; phylum Actinomycetota; class Actinomycetes; order Propionibacteriales; family Propionibacteriaceae; genus Microlunatus; species Microlunatus parietis. The sequence goes on from NZ_JACCBU010000001.1 coordinate 1,986,739, forward strand.
CTGTTCCACCGCCGGGACGAGCGCGCCTTCGCGATCTCGATCTGGGTGGTCAGCTTCTCGGTCGGGATCGTGCTGGGACCACTGCTCGCCGGGATCCTGCTGCAGTTCTTCTGGTGGGGTTCGGTCTTCCTCGTCAATCTTCCGATCATGGTCCTGTTGTTGATCTTGGCTCCGGTCCTCCTTCCTGAGTCGAAGGATCCCTCCCCCGGCCGGTTCGATCTGCCTGGCGCGGCCCTGGCCACCGCCACGGTGCTCGCCGCCGTGCTGGCCATGAAGACCTTCGCCAAGGACGGGCCCACGCTGACGGCGATCGGCATCGGCGTGGCCGGCCTGGTCCTGGGCTATCTCTTCATGCGGCGGCAGCGAACCACCGACCAGCCGTTGCTGGACCTGTCGTTGTTCAAGATCCCGGCCTTCTCCACCGCGGTCGGGCTGAACCTGATGATCGGCATGACGATGGCCGGTACCTACCTGTTCACGGCGCAGTATCTGCAGCTGGTGAGCGGCCTGCCGGCCCTGCTCGCCGCGCTCTGGCTGCTGCCGCAGACCGGCGCGTTGATCATCTCCTCAACGGTCTCGGCGCGACTTGCCCGCCGGATCCGGCCGGCGTACCTGATCACCGGCGGCATGGCGATCGCGATCGCCGGTCTGGTCTCGTTCACCCAGGTCACCCCGGACGGCGGCATCGCGCCGATCGTGATCGGCTCGATCCTCACCGCGCTCGGCTTCGGGCCGGCCGGCACACTCGGCCCGGACCTGATCATCAGTTCCGCACCGGCCGAGCGAGCCGGGGCTGCCGCCGCCGTATCCGAGACCGGCAACGAACTCGGCAACGCCTCCGGCATCGCGGTTCTCGGCAGCCTCGGCATCGCGTACTACCAGGCCATCATGGCGAACCACGCACTGCCGGGCCTGACCGAGGCGGCCCGGGCGCTCGCCGTGGATTCCCTGTTCGGCGCCGTCCAGGCAACCCGGGGGCTCGCGCCGGACATCAGCGACGCGGTCCTGACCGCCGCCCGGACCGCCTTCACCTCCGCACTCCAACTCACCGCCGGGGCTGCGGCCATCGCGGTGTTGATCCTGGCCGTCGCCGCCGCCGTCCTGCTCCGCCACGCGCCGACCGTCGCCCACGACGATCCCGAGTAGGCCGTCGAGGATGGTGACTTCCGGCGATCATGCTTCCGCCACTGCCGTACTCTGCGCCGGCGCCCAGTCACTGCCGTAGTTGCAGAACAGCCGCGAGTCAGGGTCGCCCCGACTCGAGCGCTCCAAGGCTTCGGCCGCGTCGATGCCGGCCGACAGCAGCCCGTGGTACTCGCTCATCAGGCGGGCAGCAAGATCATCGCGAACCGGCGCGGCCGCGGCGACGACGGACCGGACGCCGCACGCGAGCAGCGCCGAGGTCAGCCCCAGCGATTCCTCTCCGGGTCGAACCCGGGCCCGGCCCGCCTCGCAGGCCGACAGCACGACATGCCCGGCGCCGACACCGCAGCGTTGCAGGTCGTGGGCGAACACGGGGCCGTCGGCGAGCTGTACGAAGGAGAACAGCGGACTCTGATCATGATGGAACCCGTGCGCGGCGACGTGCACGATCGCCGCATCCCTGAGCGCAGCGGCGAGGTTCGCTCCGGTCGCGGCGGCGCCCGACAAGGTCGTCGCGGCGGGCCAGCGCCGCGCGACAGCCTCGGCCTCCTCCTGCGCGCGGGCGAGACCCGGACCGGCGACCGCCGCCATCGCCCGGCCCGCGGCCGGAACGGCGTCGAGACCACGGCACCAGAACGTGGCCGAAGGGGCGACGGTCACCGGCCGGCCCGCGAGTTGGGGCAGCATCCGCCAGGGCAGGGAGGCGAGGACCCGCGTCGGCAGGATGATCACTCGCTCGGTGTCCGGCAGCGCCGGAGCCAGCAGGTGGCCCAGGGCGGCCATGCTGCGGGCCAGGGACCGGGCGATGATCGGCCGCAGCCGCGCCACGGCCCGGCTCAGCGCGACGACATCGGCCGCGATCCGCCGCGCGTGTTCGGCCGCGTCGGCTGCCCCGCCGAGTTCCCGGACCCGGCCTCCGGCAGCCGAAAGCGTCACCGACTTCAGCACACCGCGGTACACGAACAGGCTGATCATTCCGGCCCTGCGCCGGCTCAAGGCCGAGCGTGCCTCGGCGAACCGGATCGGCCGAGCCACGGCACGGTGATCATCACCGCGGCCGGCGACCCCGCTGATCTCCCAGTCGCGACTCCGCACCGCTGCCTCCAGCCGCGCGATCCTGGCCAGGATCGGCGGCTCCGGCCCGCCATCGCGCAACTCGAGCCGGGCCTGCCGGAGCTCGACCAGCAAACGGTTGATCATGGGATCGTCGATGGGGTTGACCCGCGGCAGCCGGTACGAAACTCCCCGCCAGCGTTCGCACGCGTCGAACACCGCCGACGGCCCTACGGCATGATCAAGATCGATCTCGATCAACCGCCGGCCGTGCAACGCGACGGCGGTCCGGCTGTCCAGTCCCGAATAGCGGCCTTGTTCGGCGGCCAGGGTGGCGACTGCCTTGCGCAGCTGGCGCCGGACCGCCGGCCGGTCGCCCCGCGCGGCCGCTACGGTCACCGCCACGAGGTAGCGGTGCAGCCGGTCCGGGAAGGCCAGCCTCGCGACGCTCGGCACGCCGGCCAGCCGCCGTGCCGACTCCTCGACCTCCCCGGCGTCCGCCAACGCCTCGGCGGCCAGCAGCTGAGCCGCGGCACGGACGCCGCTCGCCGCGGCCGGGCCGTCGGCCAGGTCAACGGCGCGCCGTACCGCTGCCGCCGATCCTCGGCCCAGCGCGAGCTCGGCCCGCAGGCCCAACAGCTTGGCCTGGGTCTGCCAGGCCGGTTCCCGGTGCCGGGCGAAGGATCGCGCCGCCGTCCGAGCGAGGTCGAGCGCCGCTCGATGATCACCGAGGACGAGAGCCAGTCGGGCCCGCTCCAGGGTGATCTCGCCGACGTAGTGGACCAGGTGATCGGACCGCGCGACGGCCTCGCTCTCGGCCAGCAGCGGCACCGCGTCGTCCAGCAGCCCGGCCTCGATCAACACCCGGGCGCGATCAAGATCGACTTGAGCGCGCGGGAGGGTGTCACTCATGTCCCGCGCCCGGGTCATCAGGTCGAGCGAACGGCTGAGATCGCCGCGGACGAACTCGAGGCGGCCGAGGTTGTGCGTCGCGGCGGCGGCGATGTCGTCGATGCCGGCGGCGGACGCGATCCGTTCCGCCCGGGCCAGCTCGGCGGCACTGCCGGCGACGTCACCCAGCAGCTGCCGGGCCAGTCCCGCATTGAGGGCCACCACCGCGGCGGCCCGCGGGCCGACCGCTGCGGCCGCGTCCCGGATCATGATCATCACGGCCAGGGCCGCATCCCATTCCCCGAGCCGGGCGTGCAGCCCGGACCGCTGGATCGCCGCCAGGGTACGCACGGTCGCCGATCCCGGACCGGACGCCTCCTGCTCGGCTCCGTCGAGCAAGGCGAACGCCTCGTCCCGGCGGCCCGACTCGAACTGCGCCAGGGCGAGCGTGATCTTGGCCCGCCCTCGTACGGCAGCGAGATCCGGCGCCACCTCACCCGTCCCGATCGTGCGCAACACCCGGCGCAGCAGGGACCGCGCCTGGGCAAGGCGACTCGCCGAGTTGGCCTGCACGGCGCGGTCGACCAGCTCGGTCAGTGCTTCGGCGTCGGGACTGCGGCTACCGGACGTGGCGTCATCACCTCGTCACAGCTCGACGTACGGAGTGATCACGGGACGGTCGGTGCCGTCGACGAAGACGAAGCTGGCCATCCCGCGATCGACCGGCTCGATCACAAACCGGCCGTCCTGGTCGGCGCGGAGTGGGTACGTGATCGGGTCCGCACCCGGATCGGCCCGGCGGACCCGGAGCTCGACCCGGCAGTTCGGTGCGGTCACCCAGCCGTCGATCCGTACCGACGAGGCGTCGAGGTTCGTCATCGTGATCATCGCGGTGAGTCGGTCGCAGGAGAAGGTGAGGGACTCGGTCCGGATCGCCTGGTCATCCCGCCACACCGGCTCGTTCGCCGCGGCGGACGACCGCTGGAGTTCAGCAACCTCCGCGTGCAGGGCCTGAACGCTGAGCTGGAACTCGATCTCCAACGGAAGATCATCCGGCATCGGATCGGTCGCCGCGTACAGGTCGCGGATCGCAGCCAGGATCTCCTGGTCAAGATCATCAAGCGTCTCGTCGCCGCGGCTCATCGGACACCTCCCCAGGTCGGATCGGCCACCAGTCTCGCCCACAGCTTCGCCAGGCACCGGCCTCGGGTCGGCCCGATGCTGCCGACCGGCATGCCGAGCGCCTCCGCGATCACAGCGTAATCGGGACGATCACTGAAGGCGATCACTCTGAGCAACCATTGACATCTCGGTGTCAGCGTGGCCAGATGCCGCCAGAGCCGTTCCTGCTCGTCGGTCTGCAAGATCGTTTCGCCGGGATCGGGGTCCGGGTCGGGTCGTTCCGGCATCGCGTCCAGGTCCTCGGTGCCCGACCGCTGCGACCTCACCCGCCGCCACGCCTCGCGCCGGACAGTCACGATCAACCAGCCCAGCACGGCCTGCGGGTCCGCGATCCGGTCCGCGTGCTCGACCAGGCGCAGCCAGGCGGTCTGCACCACATCTCGGGCGGCCTCGCGGTCGAGCCCGGTTCCCCGTGCCGTGTGCCACAACAGCGGCGTCACCAGACGCACGAGTTCGTCCATGCTGCCCAGCCGACCACCGCGGTAGCCGGTGAACGCCTCGGCGGCCCGGCTCGCCGCGCCGCGGGTGTCGGACTCCGGCAGGCCGGTCATGATCGGGACCGCAACGCCGTGGCCAGCGTCTGCTTCTGGTCGTCGAGCACGGTCCGTACCGAAGCAGCAAGATCACCGGTGGCGGCAATGCCTGCGGCGATCTCCCCGGTGATCCACGGTGCCGCGAACGAGGTGCCGCTCCAGATCGCGAACCCACTGCGATAGTCGTCGGCGTCGATGGTCGCCCTCGGCAGCGGATCGTCGCGCTGCACGGCGACTGCACGGCCGAGCCCTCCGGCCAGCGTCGTCGGTACGGTGCTCACCACGGCGGCCCCGGGCGCGTGCGTGGTCACCCAGGAGCCGTTGTTGGAGAACAGGGCGACGGTGTGGCCGTCCGGATTCAGCGCGCCGACGCTGGTCAAGCCCATCGCGCCCGACAGCTTGTCGGCCAGCCCGGCCGGCAGGAACCGCTCCGACGTCGCCCCGTTGCCCGCGGCGGCGACCACGGCGATCCCGGCCTTGGCGTACTCCTGTAACACTGCCTTCAGCGGTGCACCGGCAGTCCGGTGCTCGGGTGTCTCGTGGTAGTAGCCCATCGAGAGATTGACCACGTCGAGGCAGCGCCCTCCCTCGAATTCGGCGTGATGGTGCAGCCAGAGCAGTTGGTTCAGGGCCGTCAGGACGTCGTGCTCGGTCACTGTGCCGTCGGCGGCGAGCACCGGGACCATCATCAGATAGGCACTCGGACAGCGCTGCCGGATGATGCCGGCGACGAACGTCCCGTGGCCGGCCAGCGGGTCGACCAGGCCGTTCAACGGATCGCTCACCACGCCCGTCGCCCGGGGGTCGGTCGCCTCCGTCGTCGGCACCCCGATCGGCGCCCCGCGGAACATGATCGTTTCGGTGCAGCCGCCGCTCGCCGGATCGAACCACGGGTGCGTACCCAGACCGGTGTCCAGCACCGCGATCACCGGTTCGCGGACCGGCTCCGGCGCCGTCAGCCGCGGGTCAGGGGCACTCCACACGACCGGCGTGCGGCCGCCGAGGCCGGGGCCGCCGTAGGCCGCGGCCAAGCCGCCGACGCCGCCCCAGACCCCGCTGACTCCACCCCACACGCCGCTCACACCGCCCCACACGCCGCTGACGCCACCCCACGTCGGTCCCGCACTCATCACGTGGTCCAGCGCGACGTCTTCGGCCAGGCCCGAATCCTCCTTCAGCAACTGCTGAAGGATCTGCCAGGCATCCGGGGGCGCCTGCGGCCGGCCGGTGTTGTTGCTCAGCCGGACCTGGGTCGTCCAGGTCTGGTCGAAGAACTCGGCGTCGGCAGGGTTGTCGAGTTGATCAACGAATTCCTGGTCGCGCTGCGAAACGGTCACCGTCAGCCCGGTCTGGTTCTGGTCGTTCCAGCCCTGCAGCCGATTGATCGTGGCGTCGGCCCGTCGGGTCGGCATGCCCCGGACCAGCAGCCGGTCCGGGAGATAGATCGTCGGGGCGATCCGCTGGTCCGGCGTCTGAATCGCCGTGGCCGGATCGAGCACGCGCGCACCGTACCGGCCCAACGTCCCCGCCGGGATGTTGGGCGTGCGCAGCGGAGCGGGCGGAGGTTCCATGGGGGCTCCTGAGGTGGGTGGTTGAGACGACTGTAATGAGGATCGGCCTCCCCTGACAGGAGTACGCCGATCTCGATCTGATACATCGCCGACGGGACGTATTTCCGCGGCCGGTTCTGCTTCTTCATCCGTGTCGGGCCCGATCAAGGGCTCGCCTGGAAAGGAGGAGACATGGCAACCGTCAAGGGGCTCCTGGTCGGAATCGACGACTACGGAGATCCACGCAACAACCTCGACAGCTGCGTTGCCGACGTGGCGCACGTCCGCACCCGGCTCGAGCGCGACTACGGCTTCCCGCCGGAGAACATCACGACCCTCATCGATGCCGAGGCGACGCTCGCGAACGTACGGACGGCCCTCGACGCCCTGTTCACCGACGTCGGTCCGGAAGATCGGCTGATCTTCATGTACAGCGGGCACGGCTATCAGGTCGCCGAGAACGACGCGCTCACCGAGGTGCTGGTCCTTCGGGACGGCTTCTTCACCGACGACGAGCTGAGTCAGCGAACGGCGGGACTGCCGCCGGCCGTACTCACCGTGATCAGCGACTCCTGCCATTCCGGCGGGATGCAGAAGTTCTTCGTCACGGCCGGCGGCGGCGAGGTGACCCGCGCCAAGGTCTGGCTGCCCACCGATGATCAAGCCATCGCCCTGAACACCGCCCTGTCCAGCGGCACGGTGAAGAAGTTCGCACCGTTCGGCGCGAAGATGATCACCACCAATCCGGTCGCCGCGGCCGAGAAGGGGCTCGGCTCGGCCGACGTTCAAGATCAGGACGCGAAAGCCTTCGACGACGAGGAAGGGCAGCCGCGGCTCAACGCGCTGCTGCTCACCGCCTGCCGGGAGGACGAGACCGCATCGGCCCGGCGCAGCGACACGAAGGGGCTCTCGGCGTTCACGTACGCGCTGGGCAAGTCGCTGGACGCCCTCGGCATCGACGCGGCGCCGATGGACCTTCATCGGGAGGCCGAACGGATCCTCACCGAACTGGGGTTCCAGCAGCGGCCGTTGATCTTCGAACCGCCGGCTGCCCCGGAGATGGCGGAGACCTCATTCGTCCTCGGCAAGGCGAAGACACCGCTGATGATCACCAGCACCCATGACCTCGCCGCTCAAATCCGGGCGGCGATCGAACAAGCGCTCACAGAGCAACGAAAGGACAAGATCATGACCACCACGACTGTATCGACCAACGGACAGGTCGACGAGAAGTTCCTCCAGCTGCTGCCGGCCCTGATCGGCCCGGCGGTCAACATCATCGGGAACCTGTTCAAGGAGTATCAGCCCGCCGTCGCTGCGCCCGCCCCGAAGGCGGCCGCCGTCACGGTGCCGGACGAGAAGTTCCTGGAACTGCTTCCGGACCTGATTCCGCCGGCGCTCAGCATCATCGAGACCTTGTTCAAGAACTACCAGCCGACGGTGGTCGAACCGGCGTCCACCGGGTCGGGAGACGCCAAGTTCTTCCCGTTCCCCGGCCTGCCGAGCCTGCCCGGTCTGCCGGGCCTGCCTGGCGGCGACCTGTTCGGCTCGGTGCTCGGCGGGTTGTTCAAGGCCTACCAGTCCAACGGCCAGCCGACCGCCCAGAAGACGGCGACGCCGGCGGTACCGGACGAGAAGTGGCTGCAGTTCCTGCCGATCGTGCTGCCGCCGCTGGTCGAAGGGATCAGCAGCCTGCTGAAGGACTACCAGCCCAAGCCGGTCCTGGCGGCCTGACCACCGCCTGAGCGGCTTCGCCGTTCTGGACGGGGACGGGGGAACGACGGGGATGTCGCGCGCGATCCGCGCGGCATCCCCGTCTCCGCGTCTCAGAATGGACGCGTGGACTCCGAACAGGTACTGCTGCGCAACGTCCGTCCGCTGGGATCCGGCGAACCCACCGAATTGTTGATCATCGACGGCGTGCTCCGGCCGGGTCGCGAGGCCGGTCAGGCCGCCGGCCCGATCCGGGAGGTCGACCTGGACGGCCGCACCGTGCTGCGTGGGCTGTGGGACAGCCACGTCCACTTCGGCTCCTCGTCGTCGATGCAGCGACAGCTGGACCTGACCCGCACCGGGTCGGCGGCGGACGTGATCATCGCGGTCGCGGAGCGGCTCGCCGAGCAGCCGCCGGACCCCGTGATCATCGGGTACGGGTTCCGCGACGCCAACTGGCCGGAACGGCCGACCCGAGCGGCGCTGGACCGGGTGGCGCCGGACCGACCCGTCGTGCTGGCCAGCAACGATCTGCACTGCTGCTGGCTGAATACCGCAGCGTTCCGACACTTCGGCATCGCCGAGATCGAGGACGGCATGCTGCGCGAGGACGACACGGGACCGGTCTATGCGGGACTCGAAAAGGCACCGGACGAGCAGGCGGACCGCTGGGCCCGGGAAGCAGCCGCGGAGGCGGCGGCGCGCGGGCTGGTCGGCATCGTCGAACTGGAACGCCAGCTCAATCCGGTCGTCTGGGCCCGCCGGGTGGCCGGCGGCAACCGGTCGCTGCGGGTCGAATGCGGCGTCAATACTCCCGAACTGCCCGCTGCGCTTGAGTTGGGCCTGCGGACGGGTGATCCGGTGCCCGGCGGCGAGGGACTGCTCACCATGGGACCGCTCAAGTTGTTCATGGACGGGTCGCTGAACACTCGGACCGCCTACTGCCACGAACGCTATCCGGAGCCCGGCGACCCGAAGCATGATCACGGGATCCTGCTGCTGCCGTTCGACGACCTGGTCGAGCAGCTGCAGCAAGCGACCGGGGCCGGGCTCGAGTGCGCCGTGCACGCGATCGGCGATCGGGCCGTCGCGATCACGCTGGACGCCTTCGAGAAGGTCGGCTGTTCGGGGCGGATCGAGCACGCACAGTTGATCACCCGGCGCGACCTGCCGCGGTTCGGCCGGCTGGGCATGATCGCCAGCGTGCAGCCGGACCATGCCGTCGTCGACCGCGACGTGACCGACCGGCACTGGCCGGACCGGACCGAGCGGGCGTACCCGTTCCGGGATCTGCTGGCGGCCGGGGCGACGCTCCGACTGGGCTCGGACGCCCCGGTGTCACCGCTCGACCCGTGGCTGACCATCGCCGCTGCCGTACACCGCAGCGCCGACGACCGGCCGTCCTGGCATCCCGAACAGGAAATCGACGTCGCCGCCGCACTGGACGCGTCCACCAACGGCCGGGCCCGCCCCGAGATCGGCGACGTCGCCGACCTGGTGATCACCGACCTGGACCCGCTGACCGCAACAACCCCGCAGCTCCGGACCATGCCGGTGCACGCGACCATGATCGCCGGCCGCTGGACCTGGCGAGCCGACGGCGAGTTCTGAGGCTCAGATTCCACGCAACTTCCGCCAACGCTCGGTGTGGGTTGGCGGAGTACGAGAAGGGCGATACGGTCCGAACGCTCGTGACGTGACCGTCGTCAACCGGCGCAACGGTGTGGTCCAGCACATCCGGCACTTCATCTTCCGAGGTCAGTGACGTGGCACCGGTCTGGGACAAGGCGGTCTGGAACAAGGCGGAGGTGGCATCGTGTGGATCGATGAGAACGGCGTGACCCACACCGCGTGGGTCCCTCCCGAGTCCATCCTCGGCGAGGAAGCGGTAGCCGCGCTGCAGGCCGTGCCGCGGGCGGCCGCCGACGAGGTGATCCGTGAGCTCGACGCGGTGGCCAGGTCGGTCGAGGAGGCGGCCACGGCCGCCGCCGGCCGAGGTCCGAGTGACCCGGACCAGGCTGATCTCGACACCCTGCCCTACCCACCCACCTTCCCCGGCCTCACCCCTCGCACCGACGAGCAACTCGCCACCACCGTGCTGCGCTACCTGTCCGAGGTGCCGGCCGAGTGGAGGTACGAAGCGATGGAGGCGGTGTACGACGTCCTGGAGGAGCCTCCGACGGAGGAGAACTGACCGCAGGCTGAACCCCCACGACTCAGCGGTGCGGGGTCCGGAGGGCCGGGGATCCGAGGGCTGGTTCCGAGGTGCTCGGGGCGCTGGGTTCGGGGTGCTCGGGGCCGGGGGCTGGGTTCGGGGTGCTCAGGGCCGGAGGCTGGGTTCGGGGTCGGGGTCCGGAGGTCCGAGGGCCGGCCCCGGGGCCCAGGGTCCGGACCCCGGGGGTCTGCGTTCCTGCGGGAACGTCGGTCAGGTCGCGCTTCCGTTGGGATCGTGTTTGCGCGGGGTGCGTCGGCAGGGGTCGGGGGTCACGTTCCCGCGGGAACGTTTCCGCGCGGTCGAGTCGCGTTCCCGCGGGCGTCAGCGGGGTCAGGGTCGGGTCGCGCTTCCGCAAGGATCGGTGTTTGCGCGGGGTGCGTCGGCAGGGGTCGAAGGTCACGTTCCCGCGGGAACGTTTTGCGGGGTCGAGTCGCGTTCCCGCGGGAACGTTTCCGCGCAGTCGAGTCGCGTTCCCGCGGGGCGTCAGCGGGGTCGAGGGTCGGGGTCGCGCTTCCGCACGGATCGTGTTTGCGCGGGGTGCGTCGGCAGGGGTCGAGGGTCGGGTCGCGCTTCCGTACAGGTCGTGTTTGCGGGGTCGTCGGCAGGGGGCGGAGGCGGGGATCGCGTTCCCGCGGGAACGCTTCCGCGCGGTCGAGTCGTACCCGCGGGAACGCTTCCGCGCGGTCGAGTCGCGTTCCCGCGGAAACGTCGGTCGGGTCGCGCTTCCGCACGGGTCGTGTTGGCGCGGGCGTCGGCAGGGCGAGTGTCGCGTTCCCGCGGGAACGTCTGTGGGAGCCGAGGGCGGGTGCCAAGGACCGGCGGCCTGGCTCCGAGGCCTGGGGTCGGGGTCCAGGCTGGAGATCCGGAAGCGAATCAAGCCTCAGGAACCCAGGATTGAGGGGCTTCGGCCCAGCCGACCCCGCAGCAACGCAAGCCATCAGGAACGCAGGGGGTCTGGGCCGAGGTCAGGGCCAGGGTCCGGGCCGGGGGTCCGGGGCGAAGCCCGCCGGGCGGGGCCTGGGGGTTGCACCCCCAGAAAACAAACCGGACGACCCGGCGAAAGGTGCGAAGCACCTGAGCAGGGTCGTCCTGAGTCCGGTGGAGCTAAGGGGATTCGAACCCCTGACCTTCGCATTGCGAACGCGACGCTCTACCAACTGAGCTATAGCCCCGGGTACGGCCTCGGGCCGCAACCAGCACGCAGACTTTATCATCAGCCGCGCCGTGCTTCGAACCGGTTCACGTCGACGTCGCTCCCCGTTCGTTGCCCCACCCGGCCGGCGTGGGGTTGGCTGAACGGAAGGACGTGTCCGTGACCCCGCACGAGAGGTGTCTTGCCATGAGCCAGACCCGCGTTCGCACCCTGATCTCCGCCGTCGCCGCCCTGCTCACGCTGGCCGCGACGTCCTTCCTCACCACCGGCCCGGCCGCTGCCGCCGAGAGCTACTCGGCGCCGCTGAGCGAGGCGATCGATCATCTGGACGTCGCCACGGAGCAGCGCGACGGCTACGACCGGGATAAGTTCAATCACTGGGTCGACGCGGACGGCGACGGCTGCGACGCCCGGGACGAGGTGTTGATCGCGGAGGCGGACGATCCGCCGACGGTGGGTTCGGGCTGCTCGCTGAGCGGCGGCCGCTGGTATTCGTACTACGACGGGGTCTCGCACACCCAGACCTCGGACATCGACATCGATCACCTGGTGCCGCTAGCGGAGGCCTGGGACTCGGGCGCCCATGACTGGTCGGCGAGCCGGCGGGAGTCGTACGCGAACGATCTGGGCGACTACCGGACGCTGGTCGGGGTCACGGATTCGGTGAACCAGGCGAAGGGTGATCAGGATCCGGCGGAGTGGCTGCCCGAGGAGCAGCAGTGTCGCTACCTGCGCGAGTTCGTCGCGGTGAAGATCCGCTGGAGCCTCGCGGTCGATTCCACCGAGAAGGCGGCGCTGGAGGACCTGGCCGGCGACTGCGAGAACTCGACGATCACCGTAACGGTGGTCTAGGCGGGAGCGGTGCGGACCTGCAACTCGGTGTAGCGCTCGAGGCCCCAGGGTCCGTTGGTCACGCCGATGCCGCTCTGCTTGTGGCCCCCGAAGGGCAGGTCGGGACGCAGGCCGTTGCCGTGAGCATTCACGGTGACCTGTCCGGCCTCCAGCCGCGCTGCCACCGCCGCCGCGCGAGCCGGGTCGCCGGACCACACCGATGCGGTCAGGCCGTACGGGCCGTCGCTGCCACCGCCGCCGCGCGAGCCGGGTCGCCGGACCACACCGATGCGGTCAGGCCGTACGGGCCGTCGTTGACCCGCTTCACCACCTCGTCCAGATCGCGGTAGGTGATCACGGGCAACGCGGGCCCGAACTGCTCCTCGTCCACGATGCGGGTGCCGTCGCTCACTCCGGTCAGGATCGTCGGCGCGAAGAAGTAGCCGGGACGGTCGAGGGCCCGACCGCCGGCCGCGGCGACCGCTCCGTGGGCGAGGGCGTCGGCGACCAGCTCGGACACGCGGTCGAACTGCGGGCGGGTGGAGATCGGGCCCAGGTCGACGTCGTCGTCGAGGCCGCTGCCGACCCGGGCCGCGTTTGCTCGTTCCGCCAGCGCCTCGACCAGCGCGGCGTGCTGTCGCTCGGGTACGTACACCCGCTTGATCACCATGCAGTTCTGGCCGCTGTTCATGAACGCGCCGGTGAAGAGGTCAGCCGCGATCCGGCCCGGGTCGGCGTCGTCGAGGACGAGGGCCGGGTCGTTGCCGCCGAGCTCCAGGGTGACGTGCTTGAGGTCCCGAGCGGCCGCAGCCGCGACCTTCTTCCCGGTCGCGACCGAGCCGGTGAAGCTGATCTTCCACGGTGTCGGGTGCTCGGTCATCCAGGCACCGAGGGGGTCTCGGCCGGTGACGATGTTGAGCACGCCGGGCGGGAAGACGTCGCGCAGCAGCTCGCCCAGCGCCAGGGTGGCCAGCGGCGTGAAAGGGGACGGCTTGAGCACGACCGTGTTGCCCGCCAGCAACGCCGGCGCGAACTTCCACACCGCCAGGATGAGGGGCAGATTCCACGGCGCGATCGCGGCCACGACGCCGCCCGGGCGCCGTACCACCTCGGCGAAGCCGGACTCGTCGTCCTGAACGATCTCGCGCCGGAGTTCCAGCCCGGCGTAGTAGCGCAGCCAACCGACGGCCCAACCGACCTCGGCCCGTGCGTCGCGCAACGGCCGCCCCTGCTCCAGGGTGATCAGCCGGGCGAGCCGGTCGGTCTCGGCCTCGATCGTCTCGGCGGCGACGAGCAGGCTGCGCCGTCGCTCTGATTCGTCGAGCCGCCAGTGGCGATAGGCCTCGGCGGCGGCCTCCATCGCGGCGTCCAGGTGCCGGCGGTCGGCGTCCGGTGCCTGCGCGAAGACCTCGCCGGTGGCGGGATCGATGACATCGAACGTCGCAGCGGTCGTCGCCACGCCGTTGCTGATCATGGTGGGTTCGGTCATCGTCGTTCCTTGCTGGTCAGGTGAAGTGAGGGCGAGGTGCCGGACCGGCGACGGGTGGTCACCACGGCCAGGGCGAACGCCAGCGCCGTGATCACCGCCGCCGGCCAGCCGAGTTGGGACGGGGCGAGCCAGTGCTGGGCCAGGCCGCCCACGGCGCCGCCGGCCGCGATCCCGACCTGGACGGCGGCGGAGTTGAGGCCGAGCAGGATCGGCGCGGCGGCCGGGGCGTGGGCGACCAGTCGGTGTTGTTGCGGGATGACGGGTACGCCGATGCACAGTCCCCACAGCGCGGCCCACACCAGCGCCGGCGCCGGCCCGGTCAGCATCACCGGGCTGATCGCCAGGACCAGCGTCGCCGCCAGCAGCGACCCGGTCAGGACCCGCTCCGGTCCGAACCGATCGGTCAACGGGCCGGCGAGCAGGGTCCCGGTCAGGGTTCCGGCACCCCAGGCGAACAACAGGATCGTCAGCGTGGCCACCGAGCCGCCGGTCACGCCGTCGGTCGCCGTCGCCACGTACGGATAGAGGACGTACGACCCCGCGAGCGCCGCCATCGTGACGACCAGAACGCCGAGCACCCACGGCTGGCGCAGTGGGGCGAGCCGGGACCGGAGCCCGGCGACGGGCAGGGTGACCGCGGGCAGGCCGACGACGATGCCCACGGCCGCGACCAGTCCGGCGCCCGCGACGGCCCACAGGGTGAGGCGCCAGTCGGTGCCACCGATCAGCGTGCCGAGCGGCAGCCCGAGCGCGGTGGACGAGCTCAACCCGCCCATGACCAGGGCCAACGCCTTGCCGCGCCGCTCGGGCGGCAGCAGCGCGACGGCGGTGCTCGCGGCGGTGGACGTGATGATGCCGGCGCCGGCCGCGGTGACGATCCGGGCCGCCAGGACGAAGCCGTAGTCCGGTGCCCAGTGCGGTCGCGGCGTTGCCGGCGACGAACACCGTCAGGGCCAGCAACAGAGCGGTCCGCCGGTTCAGGCCGCTGGTGGCCGCGCCGAGGACGGGGGCCGACACCGCGAACGTCAACGCGAACAGGGTCACCAACTGGCCAGCGGCCGGGATGGTGACGCCGAGATCCGCCGCGATCGCCGGCAACAGGCCGGCGATGACGAAGTTGTCGGTACCGACCGCGAACGTGGCCAGCACCAGGGGCAGCAGCCGTGCGTACACGGTCCCTCCAGACTGTTGGATGATCGCAAAACTATCCGAGGGTTGGATGTTTGTCCAACAATCAAATGAAGGCTACGGTTGAGGGCGCCGATTCCGGGAGGAGGATCCGATGCGCGAACTGCCCCACCCGCCGGCGGACACGATCCGGCTGGCCCAGGTCCTGCACGCGCTGTCGGACGAGGCGCGCCTGGAGATCGTGGCCCGGCTGGCCGAGAGCGACGAGACCTGCGCACCGCTCGGCGACGGGATCGAGCTGCACAAGTCGACGCTGTCGCATCACTACCGGGTCCTGCGCGAGGCCGGCCTCACGCACACGACGGTGGTGGGACGGACCAGGCTGATCCGGCTGCGGCGCGACGACCTGGACGAGCTGTTTCCCGGGTTGCTCGACGCCGTGCTCCACAATCTGGCCGCGCGACCGGTTCGTTGACCGAACTCAGCCGGGAACCGTGATCATGGAATCGCCGCCGATCGGGTCGGTGCTGTCAAGGGTGTGGTGGTGGAGCACACCGGACCGGTATGCGGGGCCGGCCAGGTTCGACACGCTGGCGAAGGCCCGGCGACACGGCCCGGCTCCGGTGATCAGCGTGGAGGTCGTCCTGACCACGCCGGATGATCGCGAGATCGTCACCCGCGGCGGCGTCCCGTCGGCGGACACGATGTGGCGCCGGTCCACGCGGCAGGAGGACGGCGTCCTGCCCGTCGTCGGAGCGGGAGTGATCGAGGTGGTCCCGACGGGTTCGACCGGCATCCTCGAGATCGTCTTCCGCAACCCGGACGGCTCCCGGTTCGTGCTGATCCCGACGAACTAGGCGGAGGCGGCGCGACGGTCTGTGTCGCCGTCGGTCTCCTTGGCCTTCTTCTTCGTCGTCGGCGCATCGGCCGTGACGGGTACGGACTGACGCCCCGAGCTGGTGACGTCGGGGCTGGACAGATCGATCGTGCGTACGGTGCGCGGCGCGAGCGGCTTCGACACGTACGTCGGCATGGTGATCGGCACTGGATCCCACAGTCCGCCGGGCTTGCCGGGCTGCGCGGTCTCGCCGAGCGCGAGCGAACCGGTCTTCTCGTCCGGGGTGCGCTGGTGCTTCGGGCTGAGGAAGATCGTGTTCTCGTCGCTGCCGCGGCGGATCGACTGGAACCGGGCGTCCAGGTCGCGGCGCATGCCGCGGACGCTGATCCGGGCGACGACGACGAAGCCGACCAGCAGGCCGCCGGGGATCGCCACCGACCACCACGGGATCAGCCCGAACGCGCAGACGGAGACCACCGCGGAGGTGATCGTCATCAGCAGCACCAGCATCCGGAGCCGGCGGCGGGCGGCCAGCCGTTCCAGGCGGCGCAGGTCGGCGATCGCGGCGCGCCGGGTCAGCGGGGTGGAGACCTCGACGGAGGGAATCTCGGCGAGGTCCTGGTCGAGCAGTGGGGCCATCCCCTGCCGGATGATCCGGATCGAATCCGAGAACCGGTTCGCCGGGTCCTCCTCGTCGACCTCGGGCGCGTCGTCCCGGCGGACGAACATGGGGACGAGGTAGATCAACCACGCCACCGCGATGGCGCCGAAGATGATCCCGGTCGTACCCACAAGGTGACGTTACGGTCAGAACCCTGCTCGGGGTCCGACCTGGGTCGGTGTGTCGCGAAGTATCGTCCCGGAGGGGTACGTGATCAAGATCATTTCCGGCTGGCCAGCCAGCGGTTGAGCATGCCCTCCGGCACCTCCTCTGCGTTCAGCGCGAACACGAGATGATCACGCCAATCCCCGTCGATGTGGAGATAACGCGGCCGCAGACCCTCCGGCCGGAACCCCAGTTTCTGCACCACCCGCAGGCTGCGTTCGTTCTCCGGCCGGATCGCGATCTCGATCCGGTGCAGCCGCATCACCGAGAAGCAGTAGTCGGTGGCCAGCGCCACTGCGGTCGGGATGATGCCCCGGCCGGCCAGCCGCTGATCGATCCAGTAGCCGATCTGGCCGCACGACGCGGAACCGCCGACGATGCCGCTCACGGTCAGCTGCCCGGCGAGCTGCGGGCCGCCGGTCGGCCGCCGTCCCTCCGCGACCCGTTCGGCCGAGAAGTCGTAGCAGACGAACCAGGGCAGCATCCGGCCCTGCCGGGCCTGCCGCTGCAGCATCCGGACCAGCGCCCCGTACGAGGTCGGCCGGTCCTCCGCGCCCGGCGGCCGGGTCGCGTCCCACGGCTTCAGCCAGGCCTGGTTGGCCCGGCGGACCCGGTCCCAGGCGGCCTGGTCGCGCAGCCGCATCGGCCGCAGCAGCACCGGGCCGTGGCTCAGCGACACCGGCCAGCGGTGCCGCTGCAGGATGGAGGGGCCGGCCGGCTGGGGCCACTCCAGCGCCGGGCCCGGCGATCCGGTCTCGGGTCCACCGTCCTGGTCGCCGGACGCACCCGTGCCGCCGGGCATCTCAGCCGGACCCGCCGTGGTCGGTACCCCGTAGTTGGCTGACGGCATGCGGCAGCACCTCCTTCAGGACAGCCATTCCGTCCCGCGCCCCGCCGCTGGATCCCGGCAAATTGATGATCATGGTACGGTCCGCGACGCCGGCCAGGCCGCGGCTCAGCACGGCGGACGGGACGCCGTGATCGACGCCGTAGCGGGCGATCGCGGCGGCGAGGTGCGGGAGTTCCGCGGTGAGCAGCGGCCGGGTCTGTTCCGGCGTCCGGTCGGTTGGGCTGAGCCCGGTGCCGCCGGTGGTGATCACCACGTCGAGCGGCGCGCCGTCCAGCAGGTCGCGCAGCATCGCCCCGACCGGATCCCCGTCCGGCACCAGGTACGGCCCCGCGACCTCGAAGCCCAGTTCGCGGAGCGCAGCCATGATCACGGGTCCCGACCGGTCCTCGTACACGCCGGCGGCGGCCCGCGTGGACACGGTGATCACCGCCGCCGTCGGCACCTCCGTCGTCATGGCTGGTCCGGCTCCGCCCGGACGTACCTGCCGCTGCGGCCGCCTTCCTTGGCCAGCACCGCGACCTCGGTGATCATGGCGTCCCGGTCGATCGCCTTGATCATGTCGATCATGGTCAGCCCCGCGACCGCGACGGCGGTGAGCGCCTCCATCTCGACCCCGGTCCGGTCCGTGGTGCGGACCGTCGCCGTGATCCGTACGCCCTCGTCGACGACCGCGCAGTCCACGTCGACGCCGCTGATCGCCAGCGGATGACAGAGCGGGATCAGGTCCGGAGTTCTTTTGGCGCCTTGGATTCCGGCGATCCGGGCCACCGCGAGCGCATCGCCCTTCGGCACCATGCCGTCCCGCAGCGTGGCGACGGCCGTCGGGCTGAGCCGGACCAGCCCGGCTGCGGTAGCGGACCGCGCGGTCACCGGCTTGTCCGACACGTCCACCATCCGGGCCTCGCCGGACGCGTTCAGGTGGGTCAGCCCGGTCGGCGGCGGTTCACTGGTCATCGTCGAGCAACCAGACGTCGACCTCGTGACCGGCCGGGATCTCCTCGACCTCCCGCGGAATGATCACCAGCGCGTTCGCCCGGGACAGGTCGCCGATCAGATGCGAGCCGTGCCCGCCGGCCAGCTCCACCTGGTAGCCACCGTCGGCGTCGACACTGACCACACCCCGGGCGAAGTTCATCCGGCCGAAGCTGCCATGGATCGCCTTGGCGGCGCGGCAGCGCAACACCGGCCGGGTGTACGGCGTCACGCCCATCAGCTTGCGGATCACCGGCCGGACGAACGTCTCGAACGACACGAAGGCACTGACCGGGTTGCCCGGGACCATGATCATCGGCGTCCGGTCGTCGCCGATCAGGCCGAAGCCCTGCGGCTTGCCGGGCTGCATCGCGACAGCCGCGAAATCGCAGGAGCCGAGCTCCGGCATCACCTGCTTGACCACGTCATGATCACCCTGGCTCACCCCGCCCGAGGTGAGCAGCAGGTCGGCCCGGATCAGCTGGTCCGAGATCACCTGCCGGACCTGGTCCGGATCGTCGCCGACCAGCCCGACCCGGAACACCTGCGCGCCGGCGGCCTTCGCGGCGGCGGCGAGCAGGAACGAGTTGGAGTCGTAGATGTGCTGCTCGCTGGGCAGGTCCAGGCCCGGGTCGACCAGTTCCGAGCCGGTGGCCAGCACGACGACCCGCGGCCGAGGCCGTACCAGCACCTTGTCCTTGCCGATCGCAGCGAGCAGCCCGATCCGGCGGGCGTCCAGCCGGTCGCCGGCCGCCAGCACGAGTTCGCCGGCGGAGACGTCCTCGCCGGTCCGCCGGATGTGCCGGCCGCGGTCGGACGGCTCGAACACCCGGACGTCGTCGGCCCCGCGATCGGTGTTCTCGTACGGAACGACGGCGTCGGCCTGCTCGGGCAGCGGCGCGCCGGTCATGATCTTCATCGCGGTGCCCGGCGACAGCGGGTGCTGGGCGGCCTGTCCGGCGGCGACCTCGCCGACCACCGGCAGCGTCACCGGCCGATCCTCGGACGCGGCGGCGACGTCCTCGGCCATCACCGCGTAGCCGTCCATCGCGGAATTGTCGAAGCCGGGCAGGCTGATCGTGGTGACGATGTCCTCGCACAGACTGAGCCCGACCGCATCCAGCAGCTGCTGCCCGAACGGCGGCAGTTCCTCGACTTGGCTGAGCAGGTAGTCACGGTGGTCCGCCATCGACCGCAACCCGTTCTCGTCGACCTGGGGCGGTTCGGCGAGCGGGGCCGGTGGCTCGGCGACGAACTCCGGTTCGTCCTTCCTCTTCCGACCGAACAAAGGCATGCACGACACACTAGTGGTGGTGTCCCTGCATAGACTGGCGCGATGCCCCAGGCTGGTGATGTCGAGGCGCTCAACGGCGCGAAGGCCGTACTGCGCAACGCCGTCCTGCTGCGCCGGGACACCCGGTCCGACGAGGAGCGACGCGCCAACGACGAGGCCCGCTTCGGCCTGATCCAGCGGACGCTGCTGGACCGCGGGCCGCTGGACAAGCTGGCCTGCTACCTGTCGTCGGACACCGAGCCGGGCACCCTGCAACTGGTCGCCTGGCTGGCCGCACAGGGGGTCGAGGTCCTGCTCCCGGTGCTCACCGACGGCGACGGCGGACTGCTGCCGGGTCCGGCCTGGGCCTGGTACACCGGCCCGGACGCGCTGCGTACCGGCCGCAAGTCGATCCTCGAACCGACCGGCGAGGTGCTCGGCCCGGAGGCGGTACGGGAAGCGGAAGTGATCATCTGCCCCGCCCTGGCGGCCGACCCGGCCGGTCAGCGGCTCGGCCGAGGGGCCGGCTGGTACGACCAGGCGCTCGCCGAGCTCCCCGACGACGCCGAGGTCTGGACCTTGATCAACGACGACGAGCTGCTGAACGAGTTGCCGGCCCAGGAGTGGGACCGCCCGGTCCGCCGGATCATCACCCAGACCCGCGTGATCGACTGCTGAGTCCGTCACGATCGCATTGCCGTCTGGCGATTTCCGCGGCTCCGCGCCGTCGCTCAGCGACAATCCGATCATGAGGCGCGCCTGCTGGTTGATCGTCCTGATCCCGCTCCTCGTCGCGTGTCAGGGACTCGGCGGTCAGGGCGTCGCGCATTCGTGCGTCGGCCCGTATCTCGACGCCCAGCCACCCGGCGGCCGCTACGGCGATCCGCCGCCGACCGTCCGGCCCGGGTCGACCCTCGAGGTCTACGGGCATTGGTACACCAGCACCTGCAACGACACCGGCGGCAACGATCCGCTGGTACCGCTCCCGGACGTGGAGCTGACCTTGACCCTTCCAGGCGGTCAAACGCGAAATCTCGGGCGGCACACGCCCGGAGGGCCCGACCTGGGCTTCAAGACCGTGGTTCGGATCCCTGCCGACACCCGGTCCGGCACCGCGACGATCAAGGCCGACGGGCCCTACCCTGCCGAGTTCCGCTTCGAGATCGGTCGCCCCTAGCGGCTGGCCGGTGTCGCTTTTTCTCCACGGTTCGAGTGTTTCCACGTGGCAATCGCGCAGGGCGCGTGGTCCGTGGAGAAATAACGACACCGAGGATCGTCGGGCGCGGTGATCATGAACCGGCCTGGCCCGATGTTCCCTGCTGGAGTTCTTCGGACACCGGCGACGATCGGCCGCACAATGAACCATGGTGACTCGGCGCCAGTTCGGCGCGGCGCTGCTCGGTGCGGCCCTGCTCCCCGGTTGTGCCCGGCCGGTCGCGGTCGAGCCCGGCCGCAAACCGACCCCGATCGGTGAGTGGGTCCCGATACCGGACCCGCCACTGGAGCCGCGCTACGACGCGGTCGGCGGCTGGCTGGCCGGGCGGTTCGTGATCACCGGCGGACAGTCGACGCTGCCCTGCCCGCCCGGTGCCAACTGTCAGCCGCCCAAAGTGCCCGCGCTGCGCGACGGAGCCGCGTTCGACCCGGCGACCGGCCGCTGGGAGCGACTGCCGGACGCGCCTACGCCGATCTCGAACCCGTACCGCACGGCCGTCGTCGGGGATCGACTTTACGTTCTGACCTTGAACAACGGGCAACCGGACAGCCCCGATGCCATGCTCGCGTATGACGCCGGACCGGGCGCCTGGTCGACGCTGCCGCTGCCGCCGGTGACCGAGGTCGGCCTGGTCGGCGTCGAGCCAACCGGCCTGATCGCGATCGGCGGATCGGACGAGCGGGGCGCGGTCGCGGATCACCGCTTCGATCCGGAGGCGGGCCGTTGGGTCCGGTTGCCGGACGACCCGCTCGGTCCGAGCTTCGATCGGGCCGGGGTCTGGCTGGGCGACCGGCTGCTGCTGACGGCGATGGACCTGGTCGATTCCCCCGGCTCGGAACGACCGTCACTGGTCCGGCTGGCCACCTGGGACCCGAGCTCCGACAGGTGGGCTCTCGGTCCCGACACGGAGCTGATCGGCGGCGGCGCGCTGCGGGTCGGCGATCGGGTGGTGTGGCCGATGACCGGGTCGGCGGACGGCGGCAAGGTCAACAACTGGGGACGTCACTATCCCTACGGCGGCATCCTCGACCCGGCGACCGGTGGCTGGACCGCGCTGCCCGACCCGCCGGCCGGCGACGGCCTCGGCGGCGCCCTGCTCACGGTGGACGGCCTGATCACGGTCGGCGGGCACCTGTTGGAGCCCGTGAGCCGGCACTGGACCCGGATCCCGGAGTCGCCCATGATCGATCGGGTCGGGGCGACCGTGATCGGCGGCGTGGGCACGATCCTGGCCTGGGGTGGCAGCGACCACAAGATCAACTTCGCGGACGGTCGCCTGCTCCGGCTCACTTGAGCCGCAACGCTCAGGACAGCCCGGCGCGCTCCGCGGAGCCGCGGATCAGGGCGGCCTGGCCGAGGTGCTGCAGGCAGTCGCCGATCACGCTGACCAGGCGCACCGCGGCCGTGACCGGGGGATCCCAGTGGGTGTCCACCACGCGGCCGAGTTCGTCCGCGGTGAGCCGGTCCAAGTAGTCGGCGGTCGCGGCGTGCACCTCCTCGTCGTAGCCGGCCAGCAGCTCGGCCGGCACCCGTACCGCCGCGACATCGGCGCTGCTCTGCGCATAACCGGTCGCATCCGGGTCGAACGGGAGGCCGAACCGGTCCCGCCACCGCGGCCACACCTGCTCGGTGCCGGCCAGGTCCGCCACATGATCATCGTGGACCCGGGTCTGATGCCAGAGCAGCCAGCCGATCGTGTTGGCCTCCGGATCGATCCGGTGCGTCGCGACCTGCTCGCTCAGCCCGTCGGTGAGACCGGTGACGAGTTCCCGGACCCGGCCGAAATGATCAACGAGTTGTGCCCTGGTGAGCTCGAGATCTTCCATAGTCCGACTGTAGTGCCGCCCGATGGGTGACAATGTCGGCGACGACGCGCACCGACGGAGATGGCCGTGACCGAATCGACGCAGGAGTACCTGCCGTACAGCGTGCCCGACCGGACGGCCCTGACCGAGCCGATCGACCGGAGCGAACTGGCCGCGTTCGTCGCCGAGTCGAAGGCGAAGGACCTGCCCTGGCGGCGGATGACCACCGGCCTGCGCCGGCCCGGGGTGAGCGACCTGATCGGACAACTCGTACCGGTGGTGATCCCCCTCGCCGGGCTCGGCTTCGTGCTGATCACGGGCGGCTGGTCGCTGATCGAGACGGTCGGCCGGTTCACCCTGGAGGCACCGTTCCCGCTCAACCTGGTGATCATCGCGTTCGTCGCGTTGATCTTGCTCGGCGTGCTCGCCGCCGCCGTCGCACTGATTCGGATGATCTTGTCGCTGATCACGCCGCGCTGGTGGTGGGAGGCCGCGTTCCGGCTGGTCCGGTTCGCCGGTGCGAACGGCCTCCGCTACGGTCACGACGACCCGCTCAGCTACCCCGGCCTGATCTTCGGTACGGGCAGCGAACGAGTAGCCGAACGACGACTGACCACGACCACCGGCCGGCGGATCGAGATCGGCAACTACCGGTACACGATCCGGCACGAGCGGAGCACCCAGGTGTGCCACTGGGGCTACGTCGCGATCACGCTCGACCGGCGCTTGCCGCATCTGCTGCTGGACGCCAAGGACAACGACAACCGGAGCGTGTTCGGGATCCGGACCTCCAACCTTCCCGTCGGTCTGGCAAGGGACCAGCGGCTCTCGCTCGGCGGCGAGTTCGACGACAAGTTCACCCTCTACGCGCCGAGCGACTACGGCCGGGACGCCTTCTACATCTTCGCGCCGGACCTGATGGCGCTGTTCGTCGACCGGCTCGGAACGTTCGACGTGGAGATCATCGACGACACGATGTTCGTGTACGGCAACCGGTTCGACCTGCTCGACCCGCGTACCTACGACTGGCTGCAGGAGCTCGTCGAGACCGTGATCACCCGGACCGTCCGGCGGACCGAGCGCTACACCGACGACCGGGTGGGTCTCGAGACGTCCCGGCCTGATGATCATGACCCGGTGTTCGCCAACGACGGGACGGGCCGGCCGGTGGGGGCCACCAACGCCGTCGCCGCAAGCGGTCGTCGGCTCCGCCGCGGCGGCTGGGGCACGGCCGTGTTCTTCGGCGTGGTCGTGATCGGCTACCTGCTCTACAGCTTCGTGCTGGCGCCGATCTTCGGCTGGCCGCAGCCTTGATCAACTTCGGCGGATGATCAACTCCGGCCGGTGATCGCCCACTCCCGGATCAGGTCGATCCGCTGCTGCAGCTCGTCCGCGCTGGCGATCGCGCTGGGCGGACCGCCGCAGGCGTTGCGCAGCTCGGTGTGGATCACGCCGTGCGGCCGGTTGGTCCGGTGGTGCCAGGCGGCGACCAGCCCGTTCAGTTCCTTGCGCAACTCCCGCAGCCGGGCGTGCGCGCTCTGTTCCGGCGCGACCACGCGCGGCCCACGGGCCACCTGCTCGGCCTGCCTGCGGCGCAGCAGCTCGCGTACCTGATCGGGTTCGAGCAGCCCGGGCAGCCCGAGATAGTCCTGCTCCTCGTCGCTGCCGACCTGCGCGGCCAGCCCGAAGTCGGCGCCGTCGAAGACGACCCGGTCGAAGTCGGCGTTGCTCTCCAGCGCCGCGAACCCGCCGCGCTCCTCGTCGTCGCCGTCCGGCTCGGTCTCGGTCCGCTCGGCGTCGGCCAGCAGCTGCGCCTCGTCCGGGGTCGACGGCGCCTTCAGAACGTGATCACGTTCCCGTTCCAGCTCGGCGGCGAAGCCGAGCAGGTTGGGCACGCTGGGCAGGAACACCGACGCGGTCTCGCCGCGCGCCCGGGCCCGGACGAACCGGCCGACGGCCTGGGCGAAGAAGAGCGGCGTCGCGGTGGACGTCGCGTACACCCCGACCGCGAGCCGCGGCACGTCCACGCCCTCCGACACCATCCGCACCGCGACCATCCAGCGGTCGTCACTCTCGGCGAACTTGGTGATCTTCTTGCTGGCCTGCGGGTCGTCGCTGAGGACCAGGGTCGGCTTGCGCTTGGTGATCGCGTGCAGCAGGTCGGCGTAGGCCCGGGCCGAGTTCTGGTCGGTCGCGATCACCAGCCCGCCGGCGTCCGGCACGTGGCCGCGGACCTCGGTGAGCCGGGTGTCGGCGGCCTTGAGCACGGCCGGGATCCAGGCGCCCTGCGGGTCGAGGGCCGTCCGCAGCGCCTGGCCGGCCAGGTCCCGGGTCATCGGCTCGCCGAGCCGGGCCGCGACCTCGTCGCCTGCGCTGGTCCGCCAGTGCAGGTCGCCGGAGTACGCCAGGAAGAGCACCGGCCGGACGATCGAGTCGGCCAGCGCCTGCCCGTACCCGTAGGAATAGTCGGGCTTGGACCGCATGCCGCCGCCGGGCTCCGGCTCGTAGGTGACGAACGGGATCGGGTTGGCGTCGGACCGGAACGGGGTCCCGGTCAGCATCAGCCGCCGGGTGGCCGGTTCGAACGCTTCCCGTACCGCCTCGCCCCAGCTCAGTGCGTCGCCGGCGTGGTGCACCTCGTCCAAGATCACCAACGTCTTGAAGCCCTCGGTACGGATCCGCAGGCCGAGCGTGTTCTGGGCCACCCCGGCGTAGGTGAGCGCGATGCCGGCGAAGTCGCGGCTGGTCTTGCCCTGCTTGACCCCGAAGTTCGGGTCGATCCCGATGTTGATCTTGTGCGCGGCCTCGGCCCACTGCGTCTTCAGGTGCTCGGTCGGCGCGACGATGATGATCCGATCGATGATCCGCCGGTCCAGCAGGTTCGCGGCCAGGGTGAGCGCGAACGACGTCTTGCCGGCGCCCGGCGTGGCTGTGGCCAGGAAATCCTTGGGATGGGTCTCAAAATACTGCGTCAGCGCCGCCGCCTGCCAGGCCCGCAGCTTGGTCGCCGTGCCCCATGCCGCCCGATCCGGGAACGCCGGTGGAAGACCAGTGGTCTTGATATCGGGTTGTCCGGCAGTCACTGGCGAGATTGTAGTGACTCCCGGTGACGCCTCAGCGACCGGACGCCGGGTGTCGCGCGCCCTGGGGAATGCGCGCGGCCGCGCCGACACCGAGCAGGCCGACCACCACCATGGCCGTCATCACCGCACCGAACGTCAGCACGTGGTCGCCGGAGCCGCGCAACGCGGCGAAGATCGACCCGCTCACCCCGGCGAACAGGGCCGCGCCCAGCGAGTCGCCCAACTGCAGCGACGAGGCGATCCGGCCCTGCTGGTCGTCCGGGGCGAGCGACATCGCCGCGATCGAGGTGGACGCGATGCCGAGGCCCATGCCGAACCCGCCGATCACCCAGCCGACCGCGACCAGGCCGACCCAGAGCCACGGCAGCAGCGCGGTCGCCGCCACCAGCACCAGCCCGGCGGCGACGCAGACGGTGCCGGCCAGGATCAGCCGGGACCGCGGCAGCTCGATCCGGTCCCGGGACTGGATCCAGGCGCCGGTGGTCCAGCCGACGGCGCCGCAGGTCAGCACCGCGCCGGCCAGGATCAGCGGGATGCCCCGCTGCTCCACCAGCATCAGCGGTACGAAGACCTCGGCGCCGAAGAACGCGCCGGGCAGCAGGGCCCGGCTCATGATCACCATCGGCAGCCCGCGGCGCAGCCGGAGGAAGCCAGGCGGCATCAGCGGCGGCAGCGCGATCGCGAGCCCGGCCAGGCCGGCGACGGCCAGCCCGATCGCGACCAGGTCGAGCCGCTGCCCGGCCAGCTGGATCGCCGCCGCAGACGCCGCGACCACGACGGCCGCCCAGAGCGGTGCCGGCCGGCGCTCCTCCGGCCCTGCGCCAGGCTCGGGGCTCGGTTCGGCGCTGCGCGACCGGTGCAGCCGAACCAGCGAGGGCAGCACGAAGGCCGTACCGAGGCCGACCAGCGGCAGCACACTCCAGAACACCCAGTGCCAACTCAGCTGGTGGGTCAGCCAGGCCGAGACCGGCGGACCGACGAAGGACGGCACCACCCAGGCGGTCGAGATGTAGGAGAACATCCGCGGCCGGGACCGCTCGTCGAAGGCTTGGGCGATGCAGACGAACGTTGCGACGTTCATCACGCCACCGCCGAGGCCCTGCACCAGCCGGGCCCCGATCAGCTGCGCCATGGTCTCCGCGGTCGCCGCCACGACCAGGCCGGCGGCGAAGATCGCCACGCCGGCCAGGAACGGCCGCACCGGACCGACCCGATCGCACAGCCGGCCCGCCACGACCGTCGCCAGCAACATCCCGATCAAGAACAAGGAGAAGGCCCAGGCATAGACCGCGAGCCCGTTCAGGTCCTGCGCCGCCACCGGCATCGCCGTCGCGACCGCGATCGACTCGAACGCCACGGCCACCACCACCGTGCACAGCCCGATGGCCAGGGCGCGGCGAGACACCGGAGGATTCACCCGGACACCCCATCACCTCGACCCGGGTTGAGGTCAATCGGGTTATCCGGACTTGGTGAACAGGTCACTAGACTGACCCGAGTGAGCCAGCAACTGAGTCCCGGAGCGGAGACGATCGTCGATGAACGGACCGACTTCCGGCCCGACGAAGGCGATCACGAACGCTTCTCGCATTACGTACCGAAGGACAAGCTGACCGAGGCGATGGTCATGGGTACCCCGGTGGTGGCCCTCTGCGGCAAGGTCTGGGTGCCGAGTCGCGACCCGCAGCGGTTCCCGGTCTGCCCGGAGTGCAAGGAGATCTGGGAGAGCCTCAAGGACGACGTCCCGGCCGGCAACGACTGAGCCGGCCGGTCAGGGCACTTCGGCCGGCACCTCGGCGATGAGTTCCTCGCCGCCGACGTCGCCGGTCTCGCCCGCGTTCGCCGCCCAGCGGCCGAGCGTGAAGACGTACGTGAGGAAGGCCGCGAGCGCCAGCCCGCCGATCGCCAGCCGGGCCCACGGCGGCAGCGTCGACGGTGTGATGAACCCCTCCAGCAGGCCGGAGATCAACAGCCACACGGCGAGCCCGAGCGCGATCGCGCCGGCCGCCCGGCCTTCCTCGGCGAGCGCTTGGGCCCGGCTCCGGCGACCCGGCGCGATCCAGCACCAGCCGAGCCGCAGCCCGGCACCGGCCGCGACGAAGACCACGGTCAGCTCGAGCATCCCGTGCGGCAGCAGCAATCCCCAGAAGATGTCGGACCGGCCCGCGTCGATCATGTAACCGGCGATCGCGCCGACGTTGAAGATGTTGCTCCAGAGCAAGATCAACACCGGAACGATCAAGATCCCGAGCAGCAGGCAGCTCGCCGCCACCCGGGCGTTGTTGACCCAGACGTGCAGGAAGAAGTCGAACGCCGGATTCTCGAAGTAGTACTGGGCGAAATCGTATTCGACGAGCTGCCTGGCCTGCTCGTCGCCGAGCAGCGACTCGCCGAGCCCGGGGACGTTGATCACTCGCCAGGCGACGACGGTCGCGATGATCACGTTGATCACCGCGGTGATCCCCCACCACCAGCGGGCCCGGTAGACGGCCGCCGGGAAGACCGTCGTGAAGAAGCGTCCGATGGAGCGCCACAACGGCGTCGTCGTCCCGGTCACGACGGCCCGCGCGCGAGCCACCAGCGCCGACAGCCTGGCTTCCAGGACCGCGTCCGAGGCCGTACTGCGGACCACCGAGAGGTGGGTCGACACCCGCTGGTACAGATCGACCAGCTCGTCGGCCTCCGCCCCGGTCAGCCGGCCGGGACGCTCGGTCAGCTCGGTCAGCCGGTCCCACTGCGGGCTGTGCCGCACGATGTAGGAGTCCAGGTCCATGCCGGTCAGCCTATTGGCGACCCGTGTCGCCGCGCCCCGGCCGTGCCAGACTGACCGGGTGAGCCAGATCGTGACCGGAGACGCGGTCGTCCTCGACCTGCGCCCCGCCCGGGTCCCGAGCATGCTGCTCGCCGCCGTCGTCGACCTCGCGGTGATCTCGCTGGCCACGTCCTTGTTCGGGTACGTGATCTCCGTCGTCGCCGGCGGGTACGAGTATCGCGAGCAGACGATGACCATGATCGGCGCGATCGTGTTCGGCTTCGGCTACCCGATCGCCAGCGAGACCGCGACCCGCGGCCGTACCCTCGGCAGCTGGGCGCTCGGGCTGCGGGTGGTCCGCGACGACGGCGGCGCGATCCGGTTCCGGCAGGCGCTGCTGCGCGGGATGGGGTTCTGGTTCGCCGACTTCGCGCCCTGGACCGGCTTCTGCGGCGGCCTGATCTGCGCCTCGATCCACCCGCAGTCGAAACGGATCGGCGATCTTGCCGCCGGCACCCTGATGGTCCGGGTCCGGTCGCCGCGACGGCCGCAGCCGATCCCGCCGGTGCCGGCCGAGTTGACCGGCTGGACCTCGCAGCTGCAATTGAGCGGGTTGTCCGACGAGCTGGTCACGGCGTCCCGGCAGCTGGTGCAGCGGCATGACGGCCTGCTTCCGTACCCGAAGGAGCAGTTGGCCCAGGAACTCGCCCGCCAGGTGGCCGCCCGGACCGCCCCGGCACCGCCGGTCGCGCTGCCGGCCCGGGACTTCCTGGCCGCCGTGATCGCCGAGCGGCGGGACCGCGAACAGCGCCGGCTGGCCGAGGGCGGCTGGGTCCCGACCGCCGCCGAACTGCCGGATGGCTGGCGATGATGCTGCGCGTACGCTGAGCCATCGGCTACCTGCCGGATGTCTCCACGTAACCTTCGGCTCGCTTTTCGCACCTAATCTCGAATCATGACCTCGCCGAACGACCCGCCTCGGCGCACCCTGCTGCTGGCCCGGCATGCGAAGTCCAAATGGGGCCTCGATGTCGACGACCACGACCGGCCGCTGTCCGGTCGCGGACGGCGGGACGGTGTCGCCATCGGCGAGTTCCTGACCGGCAACGGCTACAAGCCTGACGTCGTGATCAGCTCGACCGCGACCCGAGCCCGGCAGACCTGGGAACGGGCCGTCGCCGGCGGCGCCGTCGCGCGGGACGTCCGCTACGACGACCGGATCTACGAGGCCTGGTCCGGCGCGCTGGTGAAGCTCGTCCGCCGGCTGCCCGAGGACGCCGAGACCGTCCTGCTGATCGGCCACTCCCCCGGCATCCCCGACCTGGTCCGCCTGCTCGCCGGCCGGCGCGGCAAGAAGAAGGCCTGGACCCGCCTGGAGGCGAAGTTCCCGACCAGCGGCCTGGCCATCCTGCACAGCGACCACGACTGGGCCGACGTCGACCCCGGCACCGCCGAACTCTCCGACTTCGTCGTCCCCCGCGGCTCCGACTGAGCTCGTCGAGCCGCGATCCGGGCTGGGTTCAGGCCAGCGCTGAGCGCAGTTCGACGACCTGCTGTTCGAGTTCGGCGAGCTGTGCGGAGTCGGGCTCGCGCAGGAGCAACTGCTCCACCTGCCGCGCCACCTCGGAGGCGAGATCGAACCCGAACGTGCCCGCCGACCCGGCGATCTGGTGGGCCAGATCCTTGGCTTGGCGCCGGTCGTCCTCGCTGAGGCCGGTCGGGTCGGACCGGAGAATCACCTCGGCCAAAGCCTCCACACGAATCCGATTGGTCTCCTGCGCCTGAGCGCTGATCGAGTCGAACACCGCTTCGGGCGATGGCGACGGGCGATCGGAGTCGGTCATCGCGCCCATCCCAGTAACGCCGCGACCTCATCGGCGAGCGTCATCGGGTCGAAGGGCTTGGAGATCACCCCGGCCGGTTGACCGTCGCCGGGGAACCGGTTATCGAATCCGCCGAGTTTCGCGGTGAGAAAGATGACCGGAAGCTCGCGGGTCTCCTCGTGCTCGCGGAGCTGGCGCAGGGCGGTCGGCCCGTCCATGCCCGGCATCATGACGTCGAGCAGGATCGCGTCCGGACGCTCGGCGACGGCAAGCTGCCAACCTTCCGTACCTGAGCTTGCCGTGGTGACCTTCCAGCCGCCGACGAGCTCGAGCGCAAGGTGGGCGACCTCACGAATCGAGCTGTCGTCGTCGACGACCAGAATGTGACGGTCCGTCATCGATCAGCCTTCACGGGGACGCCAGTACGCAGACCTGCCCGTATAATCCGCCTCAGTCACCAGGTCCACCTCCAACCGCCCCGTTCAGTCGCCCTACTGCCGGGGAGCCGATACGCGAGCACGCGCCAACCCCGGCGGCCCCGCTTCCCCAGCCCCGGGAAGCACGACCGAATTGACCTGCCCGCAGATTCAACAGTCGGTCGTCATCGTAGCGTTATGAATCCGGATGTGCCTGGCCGGGGCCCGGTCTGCCCTGTCCACACCGGCCCTGGAGAGCGTCTGCCGAGGCTGATACACACGGGTGCCAGGCAGCTTCCGGTGATAGCGTCCTCTGCATGACGGAGTCGGCTGGGGACCCCGGATCGAACTCCCGGCAGTCCCGCACCCGAGCTTTCCGGCGGTTCACCGCTTGGTGCGTTCTGGCCGCCGCCTGTCTGCTCGCCGAGCTTGCCGTGCTCACCAGCCCGCTGCCCGAGTCGACCAAGGTGTTCAGCGCCCATCTTCTCCTCACGGCGGGGGGCCTGATCGTCGGCCTGAGTGCCGGTCAACGCATCCGCAGCCTGTCGGAACGACGGTCCCGCGCCTGGCTGATGCTCGCCCTGGCTGGAGTGATCTGCGCTGCGGCCAACCTGTACGAGTTGATCGAATCGTTCAACAGCACGAGGACCACCACCGCGATCGGCAACATCGGACTCGCGATCGGCCTGGTGTTCGGGATTCTGGCCATGATCAGCTTCCCGCCCTCCAGGCGGCGCGGCACCGACCTCGCGAGGATGATGCTCGACGGAGTCGTCGTCGGTGGCTCGATCCTCTTCTTCACCGCGGTCATGATCTACCCGCCGCTGCTCAGCACGGCGTCGCTCTCGGAACCCAACGAAGTCGGCCTGCTCGTCGTGTCCGTCGGCGACGTGATCGTGGCGACCCTTGCCGTGTTGTTGATCATGCGGAGCAGCGGGACCGACCGGCCGTCCCTGGTGCTGGTCGGCTTCGGCTTCGCGTTGTACGCGGCGTCGGACCTCACCTTCGCACTGCTCACCGCGCAGGGCACCTTCAGCTTCGGATCGTGGGTTGATCTTGGCTGGATCGGCGGTTACGCGCTAATTGCTCTCGCCGCCAGGCATCCGGCCGCGGCACAGCCGACGTCGCACCAGTCGCCGCGCGAAGCGTCCCCGGTCGCCGGCACGGTGATCATGTTCACGATCTTCATCGCCGCCGCATTCGTCGGGCAGCTCGGCGCGATCAATCCGGCGACCAATGCGCTGTGGCTGATCGTCCTGGTCGCTGTCGCCGCGCGACAGATTCTGTTGATCATCGACAACCACGCCCTCCGTCGAGACCTGGAACGGCGGGTCGCGGAACGGACCCGGGACCTGCGTCGGCTGACCGAGCAGAGCGAAC
The DNA here is from genome assembly GCF_013407955.1 of Microlunatus parietis. Classification (GTDB taxonomy): domain Bacteria; phylum Actinomycetota; class Actinomycetes; order Propionibacteriales; family Propionibacteriaceae; genus Microlunatus; species Microlunatus parietis. Next base: position 2,018,854 of record NZ_JACCBU010000001.1, read on the forward strand.
TGCTGCTGAAGTCGGTGGGTGACGGCATCTACGGCGTGGACACCAGCGGGCGGATCACCTTCCTCAACCCGGCGGCCGCCAGGGTGCTCGGTTATCCGCCGGCCGAGCTGATCGGCCGCAGCGCTCACCGTACCTTTCATGCGCCCCATCCCGACGGCACCCGGACGTCGGAGAGCCAGTGCTACGTCACCGAGGCGGTGCGGGACGGCTTCGCCGCCATGGCGGAGGAGGACACCTACGTCCGGGCCGACGGCCGCCACATCCCGGTCGAGGTGACCGCGACCCCGCTGACCATCGGCGGCGCCACCCAGAACGGCCAGTCCGCGTCCACCCGCGGCGCCGTCGTCGTGTTCCGCGACATCACCCAGCGCCGCGAGGTCGACCGGATCAAGAACGAGTTCGTCTCGATGGTGAGCCACGAACTGCGGACCCCGCTGACCTCGATCCGCGGATCCCTCGGGCTCCTGGCCGGCGGCGCGCTCGGTGACCTGCCGGAGCGGGCCGACCAACTGATCACCATCGCCCAGCAGAGCTGTGAACGGCTGACCCGGCTGATCAACGACATCCTGGACATCGAGCGGTTCGAGTCCGGCACCATCCCGATGGAGATCGGCGAGCACCGGGCCCCCGAGCTGATCGCCTCCGCCATTCGCCAGGTCGACCTGGTCGCCGCCGATGCCGAGGTCCGGCTCCGGATCGGCCGCGCCGACGGGATCGTCGTCGCCGATGCCGACCGGGTGCTGCAGGCCCTGATCAACCTGATCAGCAACGCGGTGAAGTTCTCCAAGGCCGGCGACGAGGTGCTGATCGCCGCCGTGCCACGGGGCGGGTTCGTCGAGTTCAGCATCACCGACCACGGCCGCGGGATCCCGCCGGACAAGCTGGACTCCATCTTCAACCGGTTCGAGCAGGTCGACTCGTCCGACTCCCGGGAGAAGGGCGGCAGCGGCCTGGGCCTGGCGATCAGCCGCAGCATCGTCGAGCGGCTCGGCGGCCGGATCTGGGCCCGCAGCGACCCCGATCGCGGCACCATCTTCACCTTCACGCTGCCCCGGGCCGAGCGGTCGGTCCCCGCAGGCCAGGAGGACCACCCGACCGTTCTGGTCTGCGACGACGACGACTACGCGGTCGAGGTGATGTGCCGACTGCTGGAGGCCCGCGGCTATCACGCCGTCGGTGTCACCGACGGGCAGGCGGCGATCGAGCGCGCCCTGACCGACCCTCCGGACGTCGTCGTCCTCGACCTGGCGATGCCGGGGACGTCCGGCGCGGACGTGATCGCGGCGCTCGGCCGGCACAGCGCAACCCGCAGGCTGCCGGTCGTCGTCGTCTCCGGACTGAGCCCGACCGGCAGCCCGGAGATCGCCGCGAAGGTGGCGGGCTGGCTGGTGAAGCCGATCGACGAGGAACGGCTGGCCCACACCGTCCGGAGCGTGCTGGCCGACAAGCCGGCGGAGAACACGGTGCTGGTCGTCGAGGACGACGACGACCTGGCATCGAACGTCACCAGTCTGCTGGAGCGGCGTGGGCTGACGGTGCACCAAGCACCGTCGGTCTCGGACGGGCTCGGCTACTTCGAGCGCGGCAGCCCGTCGGTCGTCGTGATCGACCTCAAGCTGCGGGACGGGGCAGGCGGCGACCTGCTGACCGTGCTGCGGCAGCGAGGTGCCCAGGGCCTCTCGGTCGTCGGCTACGGCACGGCCGAAGGCGAACTCAACGGCCACGCCGCCTTGCCCGGCGGCCGAGCCGTCTTCCTGACCACGGTGCCGGTTTCGGCGCAGCAACTCGAGGATTCCGTCATCGAGTTGCTGGACGCCGGCAGTGGTACGCCCGCCAGGGCGGCGCCGATGGACCCCTCCGACCTGGACCGGGACGACGGTGAGGAGGTGGAGGCACCGCGCCCGCGCCGGGCGCTTGATGTGACGACCACAAATCCATGACCAATCATGATCTCCCGATGCGGTACTTGACGACTGTCTAAGGGAGAATGTGGCCGGAAAACACCGCACACTCACAGGCTGTGCTGCGCCAGGGAAAGCATCCGGCCGTGCGGAACCGCGAAGGGACGACATGACGCAGGGCAATGTCGGCGCGCTCGAGATCCGAGTCAGCGCCGGCCGGGGGATTGGCTTGACTCGACTCTCCGCTTTCGACGCGGCGTTACGCGACGCCGGCGTCGCCGACTTCAACTTAGTTCGGCTCTCCTCGGTGATTCCGCCGAGGGGAGTCATCCGCGAGGTCCAGGGCTCCGAACAGCTGCAGGGTCGGATCGGGGACGTGCTCTACTGCGTGTACGCGGACTCCTACGCCAGCACACCCGGCGAGGAGGCCTGGGCCGGAGTCGCCTGGGCGCAGCGGGCGGAAGTCGAGCCCGCGCCGGGCGACGAGACGGAGAACCAACTCTCCGGCTCCGGCGTCTTCGTCGAGCACAGCGGCATCTCCCAAGCACTGGTCGAGCGCGATCTGCGGGCGAGCCTCGCCGACCTCACTCGAAACCGCGTCGGTGACTTCCCGCATCAGGGACGGATGTTGAGTTCCGCACGTTGCGTCGACCACCCGGTCTGCGCCATCGTCGTCGCGAGCTACTCCATCCAGACCCTGACACAGCCGTAGCGGAGGCATGAGATGGCCGATTCCGTCCGAGTGACCGTCGAGACCGAGCTATCGGACGCGACCGTCGATCAGTTCTGGGCGTTGTACCAAGTCGCGTTCGAACCGCTGCTGACCCGCTCGGCGGCCCGGCAGGTGCTGACCGCCGAGGAATTCCGGGCCGAGATGACGGATCCTCGGGTCGACAAGTACCTCGCCTGGGACGGGGACGAGGTGATCGGGTTGAGCACGCTGACCCGGCACCTCGAGACGGTGCCCTGGATCAGTCCGCAGTACTTCACGGCCAGGTTCCCCGAACACGCCGCGCGGAACGCGATCTTCTACCTCGGGATCACCTTGACGGCGCCGGGCCGACGACAGTCCGGTGCCTATGTCGCGATGATCTCCTCGGCGATCGCCACGATCGTCGAGGCTCGCGGAATCTGTGGGTACGACGTCAGTGCGTACCACCGGGACGAGATGAACTATGCCGACAATCTGGCCCGCTTCATCAAGCGACGGGCACGTGCCGAGGTCGAGGTCATCGACGAGCAGACGTACTTTCTCGCCGACCTCGACCAGGGCTGACGGTCAGCCGCCGCACCTGACCTGAACCGGTTAGGTACGCTACCGCCATGCCAGATCGCGTGGCGGTGATCATCGAGGACGACGCCGACATCAGAAACCTGCTGGAGGCCATCCTTGCCCAGGCGGGATTCACGACGCATGCCGTGTCGGAGGGAGCGGACGGCGTCGCTGCGGTACGGGACCATCAGCCGATTCTGACGACCCTGGACATCAGCCTGCCCGGCATCGACGGCTTCGAGGTCGCGCGCCAGATCCGGCACTTCAGCGACACCTACATCATCATCCTGTCCGCCCGCACCGAAGAGGTGGACACGTTGATGGGGCTGGATGCGGGAGCGGACGACTACCTGACCAAGCCGTTCCGGCCGCGCGAACTGCGGGCCCGGGTCGAGGCGATGATGCGGCGCCGCAACCTCTACGCCGGTGACGGGACCGGGCCCGGGGAACGCCCGGCCGGCGAGCCCGGCGCCGCGGAACCGGCCACGGCGTCCGGTGACGGCGACGGCTGGCTGAGTCACAACGGTCTGCGGATCCATCCGGAGATGCGGCTGTGCGAGCTGGACGGCTCGCCGGTGACGTTGACCCGGAGCGAGTTCGATCTGCTGCAGGCGATCATGAACGGCAAGCGCAGGGTGGTCTCGAAGGACACGCTGTCCCTGGAACTGCGCGGCGACCACAGCACCGGCGGTTACGTCAGCGAATCCGACCGCCGCGCCGTCGAGGTGCATCTGGCCAATGTCCGGCGCAAGCTCAACGACCCGGTCAACGCCCCACGGTTCATCGAGACCGTGCGCGGCGTCGGCTACCGCCTGGCGACCCGGCAGCCGCAGTCGTAGCGATCAATGTTCGGAGTCGTGCGCGGCCCGAGCCCGTTCCAACCGGCCCCGGTCGGTCGACTGGGCCCGGCGCAGCGCCGGCAGCTTCGACCGCGCGGCACCGAAGTCGACTCCGTTGACGGCGGCCCGGATCGGCCGGACCGCGCGGACGATCGCGTCGGCACCCACCATCAGGCTGGTGCTCTCCAAGCTGAGCAGGGCGACCTCGGCCCGTTCGGCGTTGCCGGCGGAGACCGCAGAGGTCACCGCCGTGACCCGGTGCTCCAGCAGATCGAGATAGTCGCTGACGAACTGCCACACGACGGCCGTGTCGCCGCCGACCTCGGCGGTCAACTCGAGCAGGGCCGGTCCGGAACCGGCATCGGCCTTGGCCCGGCGCGGCTTCGAGGGACCCGGCACGGCGGCCACCTCGGCGGCGCGGTCCTGGCTGGCGCGCCGCGGCTTGGCTGCCGGAACGGCCGGCGGTGCGTAGGGCCCGGTGACCTCGGGCTCCGGAACGCTGCTCATGGTCGGATCGCCTGTCGCCCGTAGTTTTCGGCTGGCCATGGTCCCGTCGTGTCCTGAAGTCCGGCGCGTTCGTGACGGCCGGCTCGGTGCGGTGACGATGGGGTCTGGGACACCTTCTCCCTCGCTGAACCGCTGACCGTGAAGATCAGGCATCCGACCTTGATAGACATGGTCAGGCCGGGGCGGCAACAGGCACGTCATAGCTGCGGGTCTACGACGCCGGCCACACCCGGCCCGACACGAATCATCTTGGACCAGAGGATTCAGTGGCCGACACGTTTTGGCTCAGTGGCGTCTCAAGATTCGATCAAGAACCGGTGAACCGGTTCGGCCGCTCAGGAGGGTCCGGGCTGCCGTCCGCTGGGGCCCGACGTCAGCCGCTGGCGTATCTCGAGGCCGATCACCGACGTCGAGTGCCGGCCGTCGAACGTCTTCGCCTCGTAGCCGACCTCGGCCACCCAGCCGACGAACCCGGGTGCCGGCAGCACCTCGACCCGGCCGTCCTCGATCACCCGATAGCTCGCCTGCCCGGGCACGATCAACTCCGACACCGGCAGGCCGGTCATCGGGTCGAGCAGCCGTACCGAGGCCGGATCGAAGCCGGAATCGGCGTCCAGGACGCCGTCGTTGGCCAGCGGGTCGAAGACCAGCGGCTGGCCCGAGACCGCGACCGGGAAGTCGGGATTGGTCACGCCGGGCTCGGCTGGCACCTCGGCGAACAGGTTGCCGCTGGAGACCTCGTCCTCGGCGACGACGACCTCGATGGTGTCGTTGTCGACCAGGACAGCGCCGTTGCCGGCCACCTCGACGCCGTCGCGGTAGGCCTTCGGCTGGTGCTCCAGCAGTCGGTACGTTCCCGACGCGAGCCCCTCGAAGGCGAACAGGCCGGACTCGTCCGTGGTCATCGTGGCGACCTTGACGCCGCCCGATTCCAGGGTGACCGCGACTCCGGCGAGCGGAGTGTCGTTGACGTCGAAATAACCGTCGTTGCCGGCGTCGGCGTACACGTAACCCTTGATCACGGCCGCGCCGCCTGGATCGGCGGCGGCCGGCAGTGCCGTCGCGCCGCAGCAGAGGATGGTGGAGGCCAACACTGCGAGTGAGCCTCGCCGGAGGGTTCGCGTCAGCGCGAGGCGGGCGTTGCCGCCTGAGAGCGCCTGGTTCATACCCCGTCCTGTCGCGTCGGCCCGGGGCGTGGCAAAGCCACCTCCCCGAGTGATCCAGCTGGCATCGTCCCCGCATGCCGGTTGATCAGACCCCACCGTAGGTTGGGGTCACGGGGATGTCAACGCGCCCGTAGAATTTAGGACCGCACGAAAACAACAGTGGGCGGGACAAAAATACCGCGGTCGGGGCCCGCATTCCCCGACCGCGGAAGTCTTGCGAGGACCGGCTCGGCCGTTCCTCCTTCACTTCGGCGCCGCCCGGATCCCGAGGAGCCCCCAGCATCGGGTCCGTTGCGGCTGCCGTGTTGAACCATTCCAGGCAGGCGTACATCCGTCGTACATCCGGCCTTCGGCATGCGATATGGCCGGGTATTCTCCCGCCGTTTCGCCCCTTCCGGGGCACAATGTGCATGCCGGACTCAGGAGTCCGGAACCCGACCAAGGACCGATACGGCGTGATCTTCCAGATCCTGGGACCGATGCTGATCACCGGTGAGGCAGCAGCGCGCTTCATTCCGGGTACGAAGCCGCGCCAACTTCTCGGTCTGCTGCTGCTGCACGCCAACCGGTTCGTCTCCACCGACCACATGGCGGACAGCCTGTGGGACGGCGAACCGCCTGGCTCGGCCGGCGCCAACCTGCGCAGCTACATCCGCAAGCTGCGCACCACGCTGCAGGAGCGCGGGGTCAGCGCCACCATCGAGACCCGGCCCGGCGGGTACGCGCTGATGGTGGGCACCGACGACGTCGACACCTCGCGGGTCGAGGCGATGCGGTCCGAGGTCCGGCATCTGACCACGGTCGGCGACTACGCCAGTGCCCTGGTGCTGCTGGACACGGCGCTGGATCTGTGGCGGGGATCACTGCTCGAGGACGTACCGGTGTGCCTGGCCTGGCAGCCGCAGCTGACCCGTTGGGACCTGGCCCGGGCCGAGATGCTGGACGACGCGATCGGGCTGCAGATCGAGCACGGCGATCCGCGGCGCGCGGCTCAGCTGGTCCGGGAGGCGCTGGACCGGGACCCGTACAACGAAGACCTCTGGTGCCTCTTGCTGCGCTGCTTCCTGGCCGCCGACCAGCCCGCCTTCGCCCGGCAGGCCGCCGACGAGGGCGAGAAGCTGTTCGCCGAGGAGCTCGGCGTGGCGCCGGGGCCGGACTTCGCCGCGCTGGCGGCCGAGGCCCGGGCCATGCCGGCCCGGCGCACGCTGACCCCGGTCCCCCGCCGTCAGCCGGACGAGCCGGCGAAGCCGGACCGCGCCGCGGAACCGCCGGTCTCCGACCGCAGCGACACCGGCGATCCGCCGTTCCGGCGCGAGGTGCCGACCCAGCTGCCGATGGACGTGGCGGACTTCACCGGCCGCGAGGTGCACCTGGCGGAACTGGTCGAGTCGCTGCGGACCCGGACCGCGGACCGGCCGCTGGTCGTCGCGATCTCCGGCCCGCCGGGCATCGGCAAGACCGCGCTCGCGATCCGGATCGGGCATCTGGTCCGCGACTCGTTCCTGGACGGCCAGATCTTTCTGAGCCTGCACGGCGACCGCCACGTCGACCCCACCTACGCGGTGGCGGAGGCGCTCACCGCACTCGGGGTGCAGACGGTGCCGGAACGCCTGGACCGGGCCGCCGCCCTGCTCCGGTCCGAGCTGGCCAGCCGCCGAGTGTTGTTGATCATCGACGACGTCGGTACGGCGAGCCAGGTCGAGGAGCTGCTGCCCGGCACCGGGGACACGGTGACCCTGCTGACCAGCCGGCGCCGGCTCACCGAGATCGCCGGCATCCGGTCGCTCGAACTCGGCGAACTGGAGCCGGCAGAGGCGGAGGCGCTGATCGAGGAGATCGCCCCCGGTCGGGACGCGGCCGACCGGCGCCGGCTGGCCGCCGCCTGCGGCCGGCACCCGTTGGCACTGCGGATCGCGGCGGCCCGGCTCAGCCGGCGACCAGACCTCAGCGTCGCCGAGCTGGTGCGCCGGCTCTCCGACCCCGACCAGGCACTGAACGAGCTCACCCTGGGCGAGACCGCGTTCCGGTCCAGCGCCGACCTCAGCGCCCGCTCGCTCGGTCCGGCCGACGCGACCGCGTACCGGGTGCTCGGAGCGCTGGAGGCGACCGAGTTCCCGGGCTGGGTGGTCGAACTGGCCAGCGGCTCCTCCCGTACCGCGGACAACCTGCTCGAGGAGAACCTGCTCCAGCTGGTCAGCCGCGGCCAGGCCGGGACGGCCGAGTTCCGGATGCACGACCTGCTCCGCTGGCACGCCCGCGAATGGGGCGCCGAGCATCGGGCCGAGACGGTCGAGGGCGTACGGCGGGTGCTGCTGGGCTGGCTGGTCCGAGCCCGCGAGGCCGCCGCCGCGCTGCCGTTCGAGTTTCTCGGAGTCGCGTTCCCGATGCCGGACGAGGCCCCGGACCCGCCGCCCGATGCGACGGCCGAGGACTGGTTCGCCGGCGAGCAGGGCCGGCTGATCGACCTGGTCGCGACCGCCCGGCGGTACGGGGCGGACGACCTGGCCTGGCGGCTGGTCTGCACCTGGTCGGCGTACTTCGACCTGCGCGGGCACACCCAGCTCTGGCATCACGCGCTGACGGCCGTGCTGCCGTCCTCGAACGGCCTGGACGATCCGCTGGGTGAGGCGACAGTGCTGCGCGACCTGGCCCAGATCGATCTGTACCGCGCTGATCTTGATCTGGCCGCGGACAAGTTCCGTCGCAGCCGGGCCCTGTTCCAGCAGCTGGAGCACCTGCCCGGGGTCGGCGTCACCGAGATCGGCCTGGCCACGACGCACCGGATGATGCGCCGGTTCGACATCGCCGAACAACACGCCAAGGCGGCGCTCGACTGCTTCCGTACGCCCGCGGAGAACCATCTCAAGGCGACCGCGATGAGCGCGATGGCTGCGATCCACATCGCCGCGGATCGCAAGGACCAGGCCGAATCCTGGCTGCTCCGGGCCCGCGACCTGGCGGCCCGGATCGGTGATCAACATCGCGTCGCGACCGTGCTCCGCCGGCTCGCCGCGCTGCATCACGCGCGGGAGGACTACCCGGCCGGGCGGGCGGCGATGACCGAGGCGCTGGCGATCTTCGACGCGTTGAGCGACGACCGCTGCGCCACCCAGACGCGGGTCACGTTCGGCATCGTGCTGACCAAGACCGGTGACCTGGCGACGGCCCGGCGGGAGCTGAACCGGGCCCTCGGCTCGGCCGAGCGGGCCGGTGAGCTGGACGATCAAGCGCTCATCCTCGAGTCGCTCGGCGAGGTCAGCCTGCTCGCCGGTCGGCGCAACGAGGCGATCCGGCTGTATCGGCGGGCGGCCCGCCAGTGGCAGGTCTGCGGCCTGCAGGCCGAGGCCGAGCGGGCCGAGCGGCGCGGCCAGGACATCGCCGCGGGCGATCGCGAGGCGGTTCGGTAGCGGGCGGGATGTGCCAGAAATGTACGACGCCGGTCCAGATTGAGCCCATGCGGGAGATCCAGGGGGAATCAGCGGGTGCGCCACGTGCCGAGCAGTCCATGGACCTTCCACGTCAGGACTCACAGCACACGTCGGGGGTTGCGGTGATGATCACCGATGCCACACCACGCTCGGCCGAGGAGGCCCTGCGCTGGCAGCTGCGCCGGATCGGCAGCTCGGCCTGGGAGGGCTGGGCGTTGCGGTTCCAGCGGTTGGCCTTCGGCTACGCGTCCGAGGCGGGCTGGCGGCACTGCTCCGAGGGACTCGCCTGGTTCACCGAGCATGATCTGGTCTCCGACGGAACGCCCCCGCGCGGCGCCCTCGCCTGGTTCGAGGTCGGCGGCAGGGTGACCGTCCGCGGCAGCCTCGGCGACGGCCAGGTGATCGGCCCCGGCGTCGACGGCCGGATCGGCGTGATCGCCCACGACACCCTCGGCCGCTACCTCGGCTGGACCCCCGCCATCTTCCCCTTCGCCCGCTAAAGACCCGCCGACCGGTCACAAAAGCAGGCGTTTTGGCGGCGTGTCGCTGCGTTAGTGACTGGTCGGTGTGCGGAAGGGCTGGGCGTCGTCCGATCGGGCTGGCAGCGGACCGGGATCCTTCTCGCCCGCCCCCGCCGACCAAAGACCTCGGGATCTCCACCCGAGTTGACCGATGATCACGTGCGATCACGTCCGCCAAACCCGAGCTGACCGAAGACCCGCAGCCGACCCACCCGACCCGCCTGGGCGGCCCGAACTCCCCGCGATGCTTCCCGTCCGATCCGCAGCTGACCGAAGATCCACGAACCCTCACGCCCCACCCGAGCTGACCGAAGACCCACAGCCGACCCACCCGACCCGCCCGGGCGGCCCGAACTCCCCGCGATGCTTCCCGTCCGATCCGTAACTGACCGAAGATCCACGAACCCTCACGCCCCACCCGAGCTGACCGAAGACCCACAGCCGACCCACCCGACCCGCCCGGGCGGCCCGAACTCCCCGCGATGCTTCCCGTCCGATCCGCAGCTGACCGAAGATCCACGAACCTCACGCCCCACCGGGCTGACCGAAGACCCGCGGGTCCTCCCGCCCCGACCCCTGGCTGACCAAGATCCTCGATCCGGTCTGGCGCGAACGAGGTGGGCGTCCGGCCCCGAGCGGCGCGGGCCCGATCGACGGGCGACCGAATCCGCCGCCGCCCTGCAGCCAGATCGCTCGACCCAGCCGGCCTCGGCCCAGTGTGAGATGCACCCTCGCCGTACCGTCCACGCGTGGGCCGGTACCTGTCGCGAAATCACTGCTGATGAAGGGCTCGAGCCGATTTCAACGTTGCACCCTCTGATGTGAAGAGAAATCGCGACATCGAGCCCGGGAACAACGACGAAGCCGCACCAGGCGCGCGGACGCAGCCCGCGTCGTCACCTGATCGCGACGACGTCGCCTGCGGGCCGGAGAACGGGCAAGACCAACAGAGTTACCGCCACTGTCCGGGCGGCCAAGCCGGGCCCGCGGATCCGAGCCCGGGCCGTAGCCGGTGGGATCGATCGGCGCCGAGTCGGTAATCAGCTCCGTACCGGTGCGGCGCTGGCTCGGAAGCGGCTTCGCCGTGCCGTCGATCCTGAACCGGCGGGTCCGGGTCGCGCAGGGCAAGGCCGGTCAACAACGGGCGTGTAGGTCCGCCCAGCACGACTCCTCCGGTCGGGCCATCGGGCTGCCCCTCACCGGACAACGCCAACGGCTGTCGAGCCCAAACAGATCCACCGTGAGGACTCACGGGCGTGAGACCGCTGCGACGTGTCGCTGCGCTTGTAACGGGTCGTCAGGATCTCGGGTTCGGGTTCGGTCTTATGCCGGAGATCGCAACCATTGCTGTCCCCGCACGTGTCTTCTCCAACCCTGCGCGGCCCGCGCCATCCCCGCGCTGCCGACCGACATCATCTCCCCGCGCCGCCGATCCACACCATTCTCCCCGGACCCCGGCACGCACCATCCCCGCAGCCGCCGGCCCGCACCATCCCCCGCGCCGCCGATCCGCACCATCCTCCCCGGATCCGGCCCGCACCATCCCCGGCGCCGCCGACCGACACCAACCCCCGCTCTGCCGACCCGCACCATCCCCCGGGACCGCCGACCCGCACCATCCTCCCCGACCCGGCCCGCACCATCCCCCGGCACCGCCGACCCGCACCACCCTCCCCGGACCCGGCCCGCACCCTCCCCGGCACCGCCGACCGACACCAACCCCCGGCCTGCCGACCGACCCGGCGCTGCCGACCGGCACCTTCGCCGTCCCCGGCCTGCCCCATCGTCGCCCACCGCTGCCGGCCCGTACCTTCCCGCACGGTGACCATCCCCATCCGCGCCCCGCCGACCGGTCAACTCTGCAGCGACACGCCGTAGAAACGCCTGCTTTGGTGACTGGTCGGCGTTTCTTGGGGGTGGGGGGTTAGGGGTCGTTAAGGTCGGGGGAATGCGATCGGACGATGAGCGTGAGCGGCTCCGGCAGACCTTCGGCGCGGCGGCCGAGCGGTACGACCGGACTCGGCCCTCCTATCCCGGCGTGATGCTGGACCGGCTGGCCGAGCTCGGCGGGCTGGCGCCCGGAGACCGGGTGCTGGAGATCGGCTGCGGGACCGGCCAGCTGACCCGGTCGCTGGTCGCCCGCGGTTACCGGGTCACCGCGGTCGAGCTGTCCGAGGACCTGGCCGCGGTGGCCCGGCGTAACGTTCCCGAGGCCGAGGTGATCACCGGCGACTTCGAGCAGTGGCCGTTGCCGGACGAACCGTTCGCCGCGGTGGCCGCCGCGACGTCGTTCCACTGGATCGACCCGGCGGTCCAGTTCACCAAGACGGCCGCGGCGCTTCGGCCGGGCGGCGCCCTGGCGATCATCGGCACCGCACACGTCGACGGCGGCAGCAGCGAGTTCTTCGTCGAGGTCCAGAAATGCTACGAGCGTTGGGATCCCGAGCACACCAGGCCCGATCTCCGGCTGGCGAAGGCGGAGTCGATCAAGGACGACTTCGACGTCACGCCGGGCGGATTCTTCGAGCGGGTCGGCACGGCGCGCGAGGTGGTCGAGGTCCCGTACGACACCGAGAGCTATCTCGACCTGCTGCAGACCTTCTCCGGCCACCTGGCCCTGCCGCCCGAGCGCCTCGACGGCTTGCTCGGCTGCATCCGTGACTTGATCGACGATCGCTACGACGGCCGGGTGATCAAGGCCAATCTGTTCCGGATGGTGGTCGGCCGGAAGCGCTAGTGTCGTGCGTCCCTAGTTCCTTGACAGGTGGCGGCGTCCAGGTGCGTGCATCGCCAGGCCGACGAGGAAGACATATCGGGTCATATATCGACCGAGGAGAACGCCGCGAGGTGCGTGCCTGGGCGTCGCCAACTGTTAAGGAACTAGGGACGCACGACACTAGCGGCTCGGCCACTGCCAGGACGGGCGCTCGAACCGGCCCTGGCCCGCGATCATGGTCTCGCCGAGCTCCTTGATCAACTCGATCCGGACCAGATCATCCGCATGCTCCGCGATGATCTTGTCCACCAACCCCGGCGCGTGACTGACGATGATCACCTGCGACCGCTCGGCCGCGGCGACGACCAGCCGGGCCAGGCTCGGGTAGAGGTCCGGGTGCAGGCTGACCTCCGGCTCGTTCAGCACCAGCAGCTCCGGCGGCCGCGGCGACAGCAGCGCGGCGACCAGCATCAGGTAGCGCAACGTGCCGTCGGACAGCTCGGCGACCCCGATCGGCCGCAGCATCCCGGGCTGCCGCAGGGCCAGCGCCAGGTCGGCACCACCGAAGACCAGGCTCGACCCGTCGAACGCCTCGGCGATCGTCGCGGCCAGCAGCCGGGAGTCGCCGACCTCCTGGATCGTCGCCAGTGCCGCCGCGACGTCGCCGCCGTCGTGGCCCAGCACCGGGGTCCGGGTCGGAATCCGGGCCGCCCGGGCCGGCGCCTCCGGGTCGGTCCGCAGCTGGTCGTAACAGCGCCAGCCGCGCAGCCGCTCCCGTACCGCGGCGATCTCGGGCGAGGCGCCGGCGTATTCGGTGAGCAGCGACTCCGAGCCAGCCAGGGTCCGGCTCAGTTCGGCCCAGGACCGGCCGTCCCGCATCCGGACCAGCGGTCCGGCCCGGTCGATCAAGGTCGCCGCCGGCCGCAGGATCGGTCCGGACCAGATCGCCTCGGCCTTGATCTTCGGGTCGTACGGGAACACGCCTGCCTCGGCCGGAGTCGGCAGACCAAGATCGATTCCGTACCCGAAGCTGTCGCCGGCCACGCCGAGCCGCAACCGGACCGGCCCGGTGCGGACGGTGCCCTGCACCGGCACCTCACCGGACCGCATCCCCTTCGAGATCTTCTCCGGCCCGGCCCAGCGCACCGAATCGAGCCCGCCGGACCGGGCCAGACTGCCGATCAGCTGGCCGTGCCCGGCGTCGGCAAGCAGCCGGATCGCCCGGTACAGGTTGGATTTCCCGGTGCCGTTGGCCCCGGTGATCACGGTCAGCCGGCCCAGTCCGACCACCACGTCGCGCAGCGACCGGTAGCCCTCGACGGCCAGCGTCGTGATCATGACAGCGGCCGGGTCGGCGCCCAGAACCGCTTCTTGCCCTTCCGGGTGTCCTCGTAGACACCGCCACCCTTCCTGATCACCTTCTCCGAGGCGACGTTGTCCTCGTCGCAGGTGATCAACACCGGATCGATGCCGAGCCGGAACGCGATCGGCAGCGCGGCCAGCAGCATCGCGGTGGCGTGTCCGCGCCGCCGGGCACTCGGTCGTACGTCGTAGCCGATGTGACCGCCCCACTCGAGCAGCTTCGGCGTCAGCCGGTGCCGGATCGCCAGCCGGCCCAGGTAGTGATCGCCGTCGACGTACCAGAGGGTCGTCCCGGGGACGTAGCCGACCGGCCGCGGCGAGTCCTCCTCGGCGTCGGCGCGGAGTTCGGTGACGTACTGCTCGAACGCCTCGGGGGTGGCCCAACGGTCCGAGTAGGTACGGATCTCGCTGCCGACCATGGTGTTGTCATCCGTCCCACCGCGACCCTCGGACTGGAACTCGGCCATGGCTTCGAGGAATGAACGGTGGACCCTGGTCAGGGGCGCGATCAACTCAGGCATTCGCCCATTCTGGTACGCCCGCCGAGTCACCGCGAACCGTTAAGTCGTGACTGCCGGGCGCAGCTCGGGAATCGTCCCGCGGACCGACGGCCGCATCAGCCACGCGGCGGCGGCGATGAGCAGCACCCAGCTGAGGATCTCGCCCGCCAGTTGATTGACGGGACTCTGCGGCACCGACTGCAGCAGATAGACCCGGACGCTGTTGATCGCGCCGTGGGCCAGCACCGCCGGCCAGACCGAGCCGGAGCGCAGTCGCAGCGCGAACAGCAACGGCGCCCAGGCCCCCATGCCCAGGAAGTAGATCAACTTCTCGCCCACGGTCTCGTCGGTCAGGGTCCCGAGGACCGGCAGGTGCCAGATCATCCACACCGGGATGAAGATCAACGAGAGGCGCCAGAACCCCCAGTGCGCGGCGCGGTCGACCAACCAGCCGCGCCAGCCGAACTCCTCACCGATCGCGAACACGGACTGCATCGCGAACACCAGAACCAAGATCGGCAGCAGGCTGACGATCTGGTCGACCGGCGTGAACCGCGACACCCCGGTGGCCAGACCGAAGATCAACTGGGCAGCCGCGGCCGCGGTGATGATCCCGACCCCGATCGAGCCCCAGCGCAGGACTCCGGCCCGCCGGACGGCGAACACGTCCCGGAACCTGCCGGGTCGGAGAATCCGGAACATGATCAACGCGACGACGAGCGGCGTGTACTGCAGCACCGGCACCACGAGGTTGAGCAGGTCGGCCGGGATCAGCCCGATGATCATCGGGATCCCGAGGACGTTCGTCAGGACGACGGTCAGCCCGAGGTACGCCGCGACCTCGGTCCACCGTGCCCGGCCTCCCGACCGCGTCAAGCCGTCACTCGCCGTACTCGCCACCTCGCCCGCATCGGCCTCTGCCATGACGCAACCGTAGAGCCCGCACCGGATCCGCCGCGAGTGATCTCCGACACCGCATGCAGCGCGTCCCGGGACCGGCTCACCGGCACGCTGTCATGGCCGCTCAGGTTCAGGCGGGTGCTTCCTGGAGGGCACGGACCTCGACCCGGCTGCGCAGCGCCTTCGAGGCCTGCTTGGTCCATTCGAGCGCCACGTCGTCATTCTCGGCTTCGATGATCCAGAAGCCGCCGAGGTATTCCTTGGCCTCGACGAACGGGCCCGGTGTGACGACCGGGCTGTCCCCGGAATAGTCCACCGTGGTCGCGGTCGACGGCGGCTGCAGGCCGCCGGCGGTGACGAACGCCCCCGCCTCCTCCAGCGCGGTGTTGAACGCACCGACCGCCGCGAACACCTCCTGCAGCTCCGCGGGGTCCATCTCGGCCATCGTCGGCTCCTCGGCGGAGTCGTGCGGCAGGCTCAGGAAGTACTTCGTCATGATCGTCTCCTTGTTTCCAACGGCTGTGAGCTTCGCGTCCGTTCGACGCGACCTCCGATGCCGGAAACGTTAGGCGGGGAAGGATCGGTGTCGCATCGGTCATCGTTACTGGTGTCCGACGGCCGATGACCGACCTCGACTCACATCAGACCGGTCAGTTCGGCGCGGCCGGTGACGCCGAGCTTCGGGTACGCCTTGTAGAGGTGGTGGCCGACCGTCCGTGGGCTCAGGAACAGCTGCGCGGCGATCTCCTTGTTGGTCCGACCGGCCGCGGCCAGCCGGACGACCTGCAGCTCCTGCGCGGTCAGCAGGTCGAGCGGTCCGTTGCTCACCGTCTCGCCGTCCCGCTGACCGAAGGCGGCCAGCTCACCGCGTGTCCGCCCGGCCCACAGCTTCGCGCCGAGCCGGTCGAACGCCGACGCGGCCGCCGCCAGTTGGGCCTTCGCTTCGGTACGGCGACGACGGCGGCGCAGCCACTCGCCGTAGACCAACTGGGTCCGGGCGCGGTCGTACGGACCGCCGCTTCGCTCATGGATCCGCGACGCCTCGGCATACAGGGGCCAGGCGTGCTCGTCGTCGGCCAGTAGAGCCCGGCAGCGCAGGAGCAGGGCCGTGGCGACGGGCCGGTCGACGTGTTCCGCCCAGAGGCGCAGCCGCGCCATGGCTTCCTCGGCATGATCGGGCCGACCGCTGCGTACGGCAGCCTCCACCAGGTCCGGCAGCGCCCTGACCAGGAACGGGTCCTGGCCGCCGGGGCTGCGCGAGACGCGCTCGAGCCGTTCGAGAGCCTCCGAGAACCGCCGCGCGGAGAGATCGAGCAGGCCGAGACCCCACTCGGCGATCGCGGCATTGACCCGGTGCCGGCTGCGGGCGGCCGGCCGGACCTGCTCCGCGAGCCCACGGCACTCCTCCTCGTCACCGGCCACGGCGTACAGCCACACCTCGAGCGACCGATGCGCCAGGCGCTCGGTCACGTTGCCGAGCTCGTCGCTCACCGACGCCCCCTCGGCAACGCAGGCGCGGGCGTCGGTGAACTCGCCGCGGAACAGCCGGGCCACGGCGAGCAGATTCAAGGTGTACGGAATCCAGGCGGCCGCGCCGGTCGCACGCACCTCGGCGAGCAGGTCCTCGACCTGACCGACGACCAGCTCGTCGTCGGCGATCATGAGCCCGCCGATGCCGGCGGTGATCCGCCACATCAGGTCGTGCGTGCCACCGTGAGCCGCCGGATAGAGCTCTCGGATCCGGTCGGCGGCCAACCGCGGCCGGCCGTCGTACAGCTCCACCCAGCCGAGCAGGGCCGCAACAACCGGAGCCCAACCCGGCGGAGCGGCGAACTCGCGCATCAACTCCGCCGCCCGCTGCAGCAGATCGTGGGCCGCCCCGTGCCGGGCGGCGTGCGCGGCCTCGTAGAGATTGAGTGCGGCCCGTTCCGGATCGGTGTCGCGCACCAGCGCCGCGGCCTCGAGCGTCAGCTCCGCGTCGACCCGGGGATCGGTGCGCTCGTACTCCACGGCGCCGCGGGTGTAGCTGGCCGCCGCTCGCACGCCGGGATCGGTGGTGAGGGCCAGGGCCTCGGCCGCCAGCCGGGCGGCGAGGTCGGCTCGGCCGGCATCGAACGCGGCCTGGCTGGCCCGAGCGAGCCGGCTGGCCTTGAGTTCCCGGTCGGCACTGAGCCGCCCGGCCCGGTCGTACGCGGCGGAGACCGCGATCGCGCCGCCCCGGTGCAGGGCCCGTTCCGCCACCCGTTCGAGTTCGACCGCCACCGCCTCGTCAGGGGAGGTCGTGGCAGCAGCCAGATGCCAGGCGCGGCGGTCGGCATCGGCGTCGGCGCGCAACCCCTCGGCATAGGCGCGGTGCACCTCGAGCCGCCGGTGCAGCGGTGCATCCTGGTACGCGGCCGCCCGGAGCAGCGGGTGCCGGAACGTGATCCTGCCGTTGATCTTGATCATCCGGTTGCGTTCGGCGGGCGCCAGGTCGTCGGCGGCACCGCCGAGTGCCTCGATCACGTACAAGATCGTTGCGAGCGGCGCGGCGGTGTCCGTTGCGGCCACCAGCAGGGCGCGTTGGGTGGGTTCGGGCAGTTCGACGATCTGGCGACGGAACGCGTCCTGGACCCGGCGGGGCACCGGCAGCGGACCGACCTGCTCGACCGGGTCGGAGGCGTCGACGGCATCCGCGGCCAGGCGCGACGACCCGAACTCGATGATCGCCAGCGGATTGCCGCCCGCCTCGGCGAGCACCCGGCTCCGCACCGGTTCGACGAGGCCCGGCGCATGATCATCGAGCAAGCGGGCGGCGTCGGGCGCGGTGAGACCGGACAGCTCCACGACCTCGACACCGGCGGTTTCCCACGGCATCGGCGTCTCGCGCAGCGCGAACAGCAGCGCGATCGGGTCGGCCACGAAGCGGCGGGCCGCGAACAGCAGCGCCTCCGCCGAACCCTGGTCGAGCCATTGCAGGTCGTCGATCACGCACAGCAGCGGGGCGTCCTCGGCCACCTCGGCGAGCAACGACAAGGTCCCGGCGGCGATCAGGAAGCGGTTGGCGTCTTCGCCGTCGGCCAGCCCGAAGGCGCAGCGCAGCGCCGCCGCCTGGGGCGCGGGTAGAGCATCCAGCCGGTCGAAGTGAGGGAACAGGAGCTGGTGCAGACCGCCGTACGCCAGCTCGGTGTCGGACTCGACACCGGTCGCCCGGACCACCCGCAGGCCACCGGCTCCGGCGAGCGACACCGCGTGGTCGAGCAGGGCCGATTTCCCCATCCCGGCCGTACCACGCAGGGCGAGCGCACCGCTGCGTCCCTCGCGTGCGTCCGTCAGCAGGCGCTCCACCCGCGACTGCTCCGGCCCCCGTCCCACCAGCGACATGCGGTCACAGTAGACGACCCGGTCTAAGGTCGGGCCGGTGAGAATCGGTCTCGGTCACGACATCCACCGGCTCGTCCCGGGCCGCCCGCTGGTGCTCGGCGGCGTACCGATCGAGGCGGAGGTGGGCTTCGACACCCATTCCGACGGCGATGTGCTGTGCCATGCCCTGGTGGACGCGCTGGCCGGGGCGCTCGCCGACGGCGACCTCGGCACCCACTACCCGGAGGACGATCCGGCCGCCGACGACGCGCGCAGTCTGGACTTCGTGATCGAGTTCGCCGAGCGGGTGGCCGCCGCCGGCTACCGTGTCGAGTCGGTGGACAGTTTCGTTGTGCTGGGTACGATCCGGCTCCGACCGTACCTGGATCGGATGAAGATCAACATCGCCGGCGCGCTGAGGCTGGACCCGGACCGGGTCTCGGTGAAGGCGCGGTCCAACGACGGGATCGGTCCGGAAGGCGAGGGTACGGCAGTCGGCGCGTCAGCCGTGGTGCTGCTCCGGGAACCGGCCGATCCCGGCTGATTTGCCCACCTGCAAGGGATGTGAAAATCTGGGATTGCCTGACTGGCACCGGACGAGGTGCGTCGTACCCGGCCAGCGACAAGACGACGCAAGAAAGCCTGTCATGTCATGGATCATCTTGATCATATCGGGAGTTCTCGAAGCCGTCTGGGCGACCGCCCTCGGTAAGTCGGAGGGCTTCACCAAGCCCGGCCCGACGATCACGTTCGTGATCGGCCTGCTGCTGTCGATGGCCGGCCTCGCCTATGCGATGCGGGACCTGCCGACCGGCACCGCCTACGCGGTCTGGGTCGGCATCGGCGCCTCGCTCACCGTCGCCTACGCCATGATCACCGGTGCCGAGCCGTTCTCGGTGCTGAAGTTGATCTTCATCCTGGGCATCGTGGGCTGCGTGATCGGGCTCAAGCTGCTGCACTGAGCCTCGGAACGCGCGGCGTCAGCCGTGGGTGATGTAGGCCTCCAGTTGCTCGGTGCTGTCCTGCAGCTCCCGCATCCGTACCTTCACCACGTCGCCGATGCTGACGATCCCCACCAGCCGGCCGTCCTGGACCACCGGCAGGTGGCGGATCCGGCGGTCGGTCATCACGGCGTTCAGCCGGTCCACCGCGTCGTCCGGCGCGCAGGTGGCGACATCGGTCGACATGATCTCGGCGACCGGGCGCTCCAGCAGCCCGCCGCCGACGTCGTGCAACCGCCGGACCACATCCCGCTCGGACACGATGCCGGCGATGCCGTCCGGTGCCAGCACCACCATGGCCCCGATGTTGTGCTCGGCCAGCCGAGCGAGCAGTTCGGCCACGGTCGCGGACGGACCGATCGTGGCGACCGCGGATCCCTTGCCGCGCAGGATGTCGGATACGCGCATGTCAACTCCTCGATGTGAGCCGTGTCACACACAGGTTACGGCGTCCGGCCCGCCGGCGAAACCCCTTCCGGCGACTCCTCGGCCTCCCCGAGCAGAGCCGCCGAGACGGCCGCGACCAGGCACAACGGCAGCGGGACCAGCCACAGCAGCGGGCCGTAGAGGGTGGCCGAGAGCCATTGCCCCACCACAGCGACGGCCAGGGTGCCGAGCGGCGGCAGCGGCTGCCGGGCCGTGGCGGCGAGCGCCGCCGGCCAGATCCGCCGCAACCGCGCCTCCGGGTGGCGGAGGCTCAACGGCAGTGCGGTGATCAGGGTCAGCGCACTGATCAGGACAGCCGCGCCGCAGAGTCCGTACGGGATGACGACCAGCGGCTGCTCGGTCACCCGCCAGACCTCCCCGGCCGCCATCAACAGGCCCAGGAAGCCGACCGGGACGGCGGTCACGGCGACCCCGCGGCGGGCCGTGGCCAGCGTCGGCCGGAACGAACCGACGATCGTGACGTCGCGGCCGGCGACGGTCCGGACCGCCGTATGGGTCAGCAGGCTCGCCGGCGGCGCGACCAGCAGCAGGATCCCGGCCAGGGTGAGCGGTGTCAGCCCCGGCGTCAGGACCGCCAGCAGCGCCAACCCGGTCCCGACCAGGGCCGTGCCGACCGCGAGCGCGGGCAGGTTCCGCCAGCCCTGGAACACGGCTCGCCGCAGCAGCACGAGCGCCCGCGCGTCCCGGTCGATCATGAACTCAGCCGCGCAGCCCGACCGTGGCGATCGAGGAGACGAACTTGTTCTGGAAGATCACGAAGAAGATCAGCACCGGCAGTGTGACCAGTGTGATCGCGGCGAAGACCACCGCCGCCGAGACGCCGCCGCGGACGTCGGAGAGCAGCACCAGGCCGACCGGCAGCGTCATGTTCTCGGGCGAGGAGAGGAAGATCAGCGCGCCGAAGAAGTTGTTCCAGGACGCCTCGAACGCCAGGATCGCGAGTGCCGCGATCGCCGGCGCGGACAGCGGGACGATCATCCGGAACAGGATCCACAGGTGCCCGGCGCCGTCCACCCGGGCCGCCTCGTCCAGTTCCCGCGGGATCGAGTTGAAGTACTGCCGCAGGAAGAAGATCTGGAACACGTTGATCAAGGTCGGCAGCCAGAGAGCGGCGATGTCGTCCACCAGCGCCAGCCCGCGCATCAGCACGAACACCGGGATGATCGTCAGCTGAACCGGCACCATCAGGGCACTGAGCAGGACGATCATCAGCCCCCGGCTGCCGCGGAACGGGAGCCGGGAGAAGCCGTACGCGGCGAGCACCGAGAACAGCAGGGACAGGGAAATGCTGGCCGCCGCGACCAGGATCGAGTTCAGCGCCATCCGGCCGAGCGGCACCAGGTCGTCGATCGCCGCGTAGTTGGCGGTGGAGAACGGGACCGGCAGCCAGTTCGGCGGCACCGTGAACGCGTACGACGGTTCGGTCAGACTGGTCACGACGAGCCAGATCAGCGGTGCGATCATGATCAGCCCGATCACGACCAGGACCGCGCTGCCGACGGCCCGGGCGAACTTGCGGCGGCTCATGATTCATACACCCATCGCCGGGAGAGCCAGAACTGGAGCGCGGTGACCACCATGATCACCACGAAGACGACCAGGGCGATCGCCGAGGCGTAGCCGACCTGGAACGCCTGGAAGCCCTGCTCGTAGAGGTACATCACGATCGACTTGGTCGAGTTGTCCGGGCCGCCGTTGGTGATGATCTTCATCGGGTCGAAGATCTGGAACGCGCCGATGAACGTGATCACGGTCGCGAAGAACAGGGTCGGTGACATCATCGGTACGGTGACGTTCCAGAACACCTGCCAGCGGGTGGCGCCGTCCACCCGGGCCGCCTCGGTCAACTGCGGCGGTACGGTCTGCAGGCCGGCCAGCATGATCACGAACGTGTAGCCGATGGTGTGCCAGAAGTCGATCCCGATGATCCCCGGCAGCGCCCAGGCCGGATCGACGAACCACAGGGGCGGCGTGATGCCCACCTGCTTCAGGTAGTACGAGACGAAGCCGAACTCCGGGTCGAGCACGTACCGCCAGAGCAGGGAGACCGCGGCCCAGGAGATCAGGAACGGGAAGAAGATCGCGGTCCGGAAGAAGCCGGAGACGATCCGGTTCATCTGCCGGTTCGCCAGCAGGGCCAGCAGCAAACCGCCGACCACATGGGTCACGACCGACGCGAACGCGAACGCGAACGTGGTCCCGAACACCTTGCCGATCATGGGATCCGCGACCAGCTGGGCGTAGTTGTCGACGCCGGCGAACCGGGCCGGGGTGATCAGATCCCAGTGCAGGAAGCTGTAGCCGATCGCGACCAGGAACGGACCGGCGACGAAGATCAGGAACCAGAGCAGCGCCGGGCTGACGAAGACCCAGCCGAGCCAGCGCTGGCGATGCCCGGTCACAGCAGGCCTCGCAACCGCTCGTTGGCGTTGCGCAGGCCGTCGACGACCTCGCGATTGCCGGTGATCACGCTGAGCCAGGCCTCCTCGATGATCGTCTGCGCCTCCGGCCCGCGGTCCGGCGACGGGATCGGCGTCGCGTACTCCATCGAGTCGAAGAACAGCCGGCTCCCCTCCGGGGCGTTGTCCAGGAACTCGGCGCTGGTGGCTCCGGACCGGCGCGGCGGCACGCTGGTACCGGTGGCGAAGAACGAGTTGTTCTGCCGGGAGACGAGGAACTTGAGGAACGTCCAGGCCTCCTCCTTCTTCCGCGACTCCTTCAAGATCGGAAAGGCGTTCCAGCCGACCGGCGTCCCGCGGCCGACCTTGATCGGCCAGGGCACCACCCGGAGCCGGTCGATCAACTTCAGGTCCTGCAGCTGCCCGAGCACCCACCGACCCGCCGGCAGGCAGCCCAGCTTGCCCCGGGCCAGCTGCGTCGGCGCGTCGAATTCCCCACCTGGCTTGGGACTCAGGCCCTCGTCGACCAGGCTCTTGGCGAACCGGGCCGCCTCGATCGCGGGCTCGCTGTCGAACGTCGGCTCGGTCCAGTCCGCGTTGAAGGTCGAGCCGCCGTTGGTGGTCAGCCAGGGCATCACGCAGACGAAGTAGGCCTCGTCGACCGGCACCAGGAACGCACCGGCCTTGTCCCGCAGCGCCTGCCCGGCCGCCCGGAACTCGGCCCAGGTCCAGTCCTCCTCCGGCGGTTCGACGCCGGCCTTGCGGAACGTGTCGACGTTGACGTACAGGGCCATCGTGTTGAACCCGCCCGGCAGGAAGTACGTCGTCGTACCGGCCGCGGAGCCGTACCGCAGGTTGTAGTCGCGCAAGGTCGGGTTGAGGTCGGCGAAGAAGTCGTCCAGTTCCGCCTTGTCCCGTTGGAGGTAGGGATCGAGCGGCTCGAGCAGGCCCTTGCTGGAGAAGATCCGCTGGCCCTCGGTGGCGATGTCGACGATGTCCGGCGACAGGCCGCCCGCGATCCGGGTGGTGATTGCGTTGGCGAATCCGGCCCAGTTGTCGGCCGGCACGTTGGACGCCTTGAGCTTGATCTCCGGATGCAGCTGATTGAAGTCCGCGAACAGCTTCTGGTAGCGCGGCAGCGACTGCGCGTCGCCGTAATACATGAACTTGACCTCGTCGCCGCCCGGGCCGCCGGGCGAGCAGCCGGCCAGTCCGGCACCGGCCGCCGTGCCCCCGAGCAGGCCCAGGGCCCGACGGCGAGTCAGGGTCGTGCGACTCGCGCCCGGCGAGGACACCGCAGACCACCCCTTCGGAACACTCGCTGGTCCTTGATCAACTTCAGCCATCGAAGCAGCTGAAATCGATTTCGTCAAGGTTCCTTCCGGCTCGGCTCACATTTCGGGGTACGCCGGCGTCTACCGGGTATGGATCTCCAACTGAACGACAAGATCATCATCGTCACCGGCGCCTCGAAGGGCATCGGTCTGGCCACCGCACGCCGCTTCGCCGCCGAGGGCGCCCGGGTGGTGGCCGTCTCCCGGAACCCGAACTCCGAACTGGCGGAGCTGGGCCCGCGGGTCCAGCACGTGGCCGTCGACCTGGCGTCGGCGGACGGGCCCGCCGAGCTGGTCGAGGCCGTCGTCCGGGAGCACGGCCGGATCGACGCGGTGATCAACAACGCCGGTGGGCCGCCGCCCGGCACCCGGATGCCGGTGTTCGGCTTCCTGGGCCGGACCGACCGGGACTGGCAGTCCATGATCGACTTCAACCTGCTGTCCGTGGTCCGGCTCTGCCGCGCCGCGATCCCGGTCATGATCGACAACGGCGGCGGCGCGATCGTCAACGTGAGCTCGACGCACGCCGTCGTTCCGTCGGCGGTCAACGTCGACTACGGCGCCGCCAAGGCCGCGCTGCGCAACCTGACCCAGGCCTTGGCCGAGGAGTTCGGGCCGCAGGGCATCCGGGTCAACACGGTGACGCCGGGTCCGGTGCTGACCCCGTGGTGGACCGATCCGGGTGGCGCCGCCGACGTCCTGGCGGAGCAGACCGGGAAAACCCGCGATGCCGTGATCACCGAGCTGGCGCCGGAACTGATGTCGCTCACCACCGGCCGGCTGGCTCACCCCGAGGAGATCGCCGACGCGATCGCCCTGCTCGCCTCGCCCCGCTCCGGCAGCACGATCGGTGCCGAACTGGTGATCGACGGCGGCCTGGTGAAGACCGTCTGACCCGGGGCCCGTCGGTTTTTCACGTCCCGTGAAAAACTGGCGCTTTGCCACAGAAACTTCTCTGGTAAAGCGCCAGGAAATGTGGTGAAGTCAGGCGCTTTCCCTGATCACCACGACACCGCCGGCCGGGACGTTGACGGTGCCGGTGTGCGCCTGGCCGGTGAGCAGGTCGGTGCCGGTCGCGGTGAGGGTGCGCGGCGCGTCGTCGTGGTTGATCCCGAACAGGTAGCCCTGCTCGCCCTGCCGGCGGCGGACCAGTTGGAGTCCGTCGTCGGCGCGGGCGACCACCGGAACGTCGGCCCGGGCGAGCAGGTCGTCGACGAGGGCCTGAAGATCATCGTCGGTCGGGCGGGCGGCCAGATAGTTCGCGGCGCCGGCGCCGAGCTCCCGTCGGGTGTACGCGGCCGTACCGGACAACGGGCCGTCGGTGTAGTGCGCGACCCCGGTCGCCGTGGTCGGCTGCAGCAGCTCGGTCCACGATCCGGCCGTCCAGCCGTTGTCCAGGACGTGCGTTTCGCCTTCCAGCAAGGGAAAGAACTCCTCGCCGCGGATGCCGAGCAGGTCCCGGTAGGCGCCCGGGTAGCCACCGGTGATCACCCGGCCGGTCTGATCCGCGACGCCGGAGAAGTACGTGATCAGGACCTCCGCGCCGGACTCGACGGCGGCGGTGAGCCGCTCCGCCAGGCCGTCGTAGGCGAGGTGCAGCATCGGCAGGATGATCAAGCGGTAGCCGTCCAGCGAGGCGTCCGGCCGGAGCACGTCGACCACCCGGTGCCGGCGGGTGCAGGCCCGGTGCAGCACCGACGGCAGGTCGAGCGGATCGAGCTCGACGGTCGGCTTGCCCCAGGACTTCAGCGCCCACTGCGATGCGTAGTCCATGATCATCGCGATCCCGGCCGGTTCCACCGTGCTGCCGCGCAGCTCGCCCAGCGATCGCAGGTGATCACCGAGCCGGACCACCTCGCGCCACACCTTGGTGTCCGTGCCGGCGTGCGGCAGCATCGCCGAGTGGTATTGCTCGGCGCCGGCCGTCGACTGCCGCCACTGGAAGAACATCGCGCCGTCCGCGCCGCGGGCGACATGGGTCAGGCTGTCCCGGATCAGCTCGCCCGGCGCCTTGGCCCGGTTCCGCGGCTGCCAGTTCACCGCGCTGGTGGAATGCTCCATCAGCAGCCACGGCCGGCCCCGGCTGACCCCGCGGGCCTGGTCGGCCGACAGCGCCAGCGACCAGTGCCGGTGCGGATCGTCGGCCGTCGTGTAGTGGTCGTTCGCGACCAGGTCCACCTCGTCCGCCCACGCCGCGTAGTCGACCGGCGCCAACGTCGGCTTCACCATGAAGTTCGTCGTGATCGGGACGTCCGGCGTCAGCCGGCGCAACAGTCCGCGCTCGAATCGGAAATGATCAAGGAGGACGTCCGAGGAGAAGCGGTGGTAGTCCAGCACGAGAGCGGGGTTGTGGTTGCCGCTGATCGCCCGCGGCGGCGGTACGTCGGCGAACTGCAGGTAGTGGTGGCCCCAGAACGCCGTGCCCCAGGCCTGGTTGAGAGCGTCGATGTTGCCGTAGCGCTGCTCCAGCCAGTGTCCGAACGCGGCCGCGCAGGCATCGCAGTAGCAGCGACCGTTCTCGTTGCCGATCTCGTTGCTGACGTGCCACAACCGCAGCGCCGGATGATCACCGTACCGGTGCGCCAGCGCCTCGACGATCTTGCCGGCCCGCTCCCGGAAGATCACCGAACTCGGGCACCAGCCGAGGCGCGCGCCGGGTCCGTTGCGGCGCCCGTTCGCGTCCACCGTGAGGATCTCCGGGTGCCGGCGCAGCAGCCACGGCGGCGGTCCGGCAGTGGGCGTCGCCAGCGCCGCGCCGATGCCGGCTCCGGCCAGGCCGTCCAGCACCCGGTCCAGCCAGCCGAACTCGAAGCTGTCCTGGTCGACCTCGATCAGGCTCCAGGCGAAGATGCCGACGCTGACCACGGAGACGCCGGCCTCGGCCATCAGCCGCAGGTCCTCGGCCCACACGTCCTCGGGCCACTGTTCCGGGTTGTAGTCGCCGCCGTAGCCGATCCCGTCAGCCAGCCAGCGGAACGTCCGCGGCGCGGCCAGGTCCGCCGCCCGGCTGCTGAACTCCGGCGGGACGGTCACCGGGCCCCGTCGATCCACTGCCAGGTGGCGGGCAGCGCCTCGGCCAGCGGAGCCAGGTCCGGATGCCACTTCCGTTCCCATTCCAGCGACTGCGCCCAGGCCGGGTCGATCACGGCCATCAGGTCGGCCATCGGGTAGTCCCCGGTGCCCGGGAACACGGGCCGGAACTCCTGCCGCGAATCCGTGTCCTTCACTTGTACGTAAGCGATCCAGGGCCGCAGCAGCTCGATCGTCTCGGCCGGGGTCTCGCCGGCCCGCCAGGAGTGTGCGGCGTCCCAGATCACCCGTACCGGATGATCACCGAGCCGGTCGTCGACCGCCCGCAACAGCCGGGCCAGCCGGGCGCCCGCCGAGTGCGAGTCGTGCAGTTCGACGAAGATCGACACACCGAGCTCCCGGGCCAGCGCGGCCGCCGGCTCGAGCCGGTCCAGCGCGGCCAGCTCTCCCTCGGTCAGATCCGCACCGCCCTCCCGGTCCGGGTCGCCGGGGAACACCCGTACCCCGTCGGCACCGAGATCGGCGGCCAGCCGGAGGTGCGCCGCAAGATCATCCTCGACGTCCTCCTGCCCGCAGATCCGGACGTAGGAGGCCACGCACAGCACGTGCAGCCCGGCCGCCGCCAGCTCGCTCCGCATCGCTGCACGGTGATCATCGTCGAGCCCGGTATGGACGACTTCGTCGATCGCGGACCGCAACTCGACCCCGGTACACCCCGACTCCGTCGCCAGCGTGATCACCTCCGGCAGGGTCGCTCCGGAACACCCAAGCGTCGAGAACGCACGCATCGCCATGATCGGTGATCCTAAACTGCCGAGTGTTCCGGTCTGGATTCGGGCCGGTTCGCCACGGCTGGCACAATCGGTACGTGACCGAGCCGAGCGAAACCGACGTCCTCGTCGTCGGCGCCGGTCCGGCCGGCTCGGCGGCAGCCGCCTGGGCGGCCCGTCAGGGGCTCGAGGTGGTGCTCGCCGATGCGGCGGTTTTCCCACGTGACAAGGCCTGCGGCGACGGTCTGACGCCGCGCGCGATGGCCGAACTGGACAAGCTGGGCCTGGGCGACTGGGCCCGCGGCCACGTGACCAACCGGGGGCTGCGGGCACACGGTTTCGGACAGGTGCTGGAGCTGCCGTGGCCCGGCGGTTCGCTGCCCGGCTTCGGGTCGGCGGTGGCCCGGACCGAGCTGGACGCACGGATCCGGCAGACCGCCCTGGAGGCCGGCGCGGTCCCCGTCGACGGTGCCCGCGCGGTCGACGTCAGCCGGAACGGCGACCGGGTATCGGACGTGATCTTCACCAGGGCCGACCAGACGACCTGGACGATCCGCTGCCGCCGGCTGGTCGTCGCGGACGGCGTCCGGTCGCCGTTGGGCCGGGTGCTCGGCCGGACCTGGCACCGCGAGACCGCGTACGGTGTCGCCGGTCGCAGCTACGTGGACAGCGGCCGCGACGACGACTGGATCTCCTCGCACCTCGAGCTCCGCGGCGAACGCGGCGAACTGCTCTCCGGCTACGGCTGGATCTTCCCGCTCGGCGGCGGCCGGGTGAACCTCGGCGTCGGCACCCTGGCCACCGCGAAGCACCCGGCCAACCTCCAGCTCCGGCCGCTGATGGAGTTCTACGCGCGGCAGCGGCGCGACGAGTGGCAGCTGGGCAACCGGCTGGCCGAGCCGAGGTCGGCGATGCTCCCGATGGGCGGCGCGGTGTCCGGCGTCGCGGGCGCGAACTGGGCCCTGATCGGCGACGCCGCCGCCTGCGTCAACCCGCTGAACGGTGAGGGCATCGACTACGGGCTCGAGACCGGACGCCTGGTCGCCGACCTGCTGGCCGCCGAAACTGATCTTGCCGAGGCCTGGCCGGCGTTGCTCCGTGATCATTACGGGAAGCCGTTCTCGATCGCCCGCCGGCTGGCCGGCCTGATCACCGTACCCGGCCTGCTGGCCCGGCTCGGCCCGATCGGGATGCGGTCCCGATTCCTGATGACGATTGCACTCCGGGTGATGGGGAATCTGATCACCGACGAAGATCACGACCTGGTCGCCCGGCTCTGGCGGCAGGCCGGCCGGCTGTCCTCCCGGCTCGACCCGCGGCCTCCCTTCGCGCCGGCCTGAGCCGGCGCTCGTCAACTCAGGGCCACCAGGCCTGAGGGAGTTGCTTCCTGATCGTTCGGTCCTTAGTGATCAACGGCATAGCCGTTGCGGCAGCGTGCGCGGAGATCAGCCGATCGAACGGATCCCGGGTCCAGTTAAGCGTCGCCGCGACATCACAGATGAGGGCGGCCGGCGGATCGCTGACGATCATCTCC
Source organism: Microlunatus parietis (assembly GCF_013407955.1). Taxonomy (GTDB): domain Bacteria; phylum Actinomycetota; class Actinomycetes; order Propionibacteriales; family Propionibacteriaceae; genus Microlunatus; species Microlunatus parietis. The sequence continues at coordinate 2,047,824 of NZ_JACCBU010000001.1, forward strand.
AGCTTGGGCACGAGCTGACCGATCACGGTCTTCCCCGGGACCTCGATCCTCCCGACCTCGTGGAGATACTGGAGTTCCAGCCCGACAAACGGCGAGAGGACGAGCACGTCGGATTCGAGCCGGCGCCGGACCTTGGCCGGAAGCAGCCGTTCGGGATCTTCGTAGAGCCACACCACGACATGCGTGTCGAGCAGCGTCACGGTCGCCACTCCGCCGACCAGTCGACATGCACCAGCTCCTCGGGATCGCCGTTGATGGTGCCAGGATGGGGCACGAGTCGCGACAGCTTGCTCACATCATCGGCGACGACGATCCGCAGTCGCCGGCCACCTCGCTCGATCTCGAGCGGCATTCCGGTGTCCAGGACCTCATCGAGCAGCCGGTAGACGTTCTGCCGGAGTTCCGATGCACTGACGGCCATGATGACCTCCTCACGTACGTACCGCTAGGATAACACGTACGTGCGGCCTCAGGGGACGATGATCAACTTCCCGCGGGTGTGGCCGGACCGGCTCAGGTCGAACGCCTCGCCGACCTGATCGAGGCCGAACGTCCCGGCGATCTCCACGGTCAGCTGACCGGCCTCAGCCAGCGCGGCCAGCCGGGCGGTCTCGGCACCGTCGGGCCGGACCCAGACCACCGAACCGCCGTGCTCCGCCACCGAAGCGTCCGCGATCGAGGCGTGCCGGCCACCCTTCCGCAGCACAGCGAGGGTCGTCTCGAGTTGACCGCCGACGAAGTCGGCCACGGCATCAACGCCATCCGGTGCCAGCGCGCGCACCCGATCGGCCAGCCCGTCGCCGTACTCCACCGGTTCCGCGCCGAGGGCCTTCAGGAAGTCGTGATTGCGGCTCGAGGCGGTGCCGATCACCCGGGCCCCGCGCGCGACAGCGATCTGCACCCCGAGGCTGCCGACGCCGCCGGCCGCACCGTGGATCAGTACGGTCTCGCCGCCGGCGAGTTCGAGCCGGTCCAGCGACCGCAGCGCCGTACCGCCCGCGAGGGGCAGCCCGGCGGCCTGCTCCCAGGACACGGAGGCCGGCTTCCGAGCCACGTACGCGGCCGGCACGGCGACCTGCTCGGCGAACGTCCCGGCCTGCACGGTGTCCTTCCGCGCGTACGCCAGCACCTCGTCACCCGGCGCGAACTCCGGTGTGTCGGGCCCGACCGCGAGCACCGTACCGGCCACGTCCCAGCCGGGGATGACCGGGAAGACCGTGTCCAGCATGGGATCCAGCCAGCCGGCGAGCAACTTCCAGTCGACCGGGTTCACGCTCGCGGCGCGCACCTTGATCAACACCGAACTCGGCGCAACCTTCGGCGGATCCACCTCGCGGACCTCGAGGGTCGAGTTGTCCAGACTGTAGGCCGAGTACGTGACGGCTCGCATGGGTTTCCTTCCTGATCGACGTGACTCAGGAAGAGACACCGGCAGGCCCGCCGGTATTCCCGGAGATTCAGATTCCGGTCTTGCCGTACCCCTCCGGCATCCGGAACGGACAGTAGAGCTGCATCTGCGGCGCCACCCGGGCCTGCGCCACCCGGAGCGCCTCGATCGGGGACGCCGAACCGAGCTTGATGCTCTCCTGCGCGGCGAACATCGCCTCCCACCAGACCTGGCTGACCGGGAACGGCGGCCGCGACGTCGAGTAGGACAGCTGATCGATGAAGAACTTCGCGTCGGCGAACGCTTGATCACCGAGCAGGTCCCGATAGGTCGGCAGCTCGCCGGTCTGGGGGATCATGATCGACTGACCTTGCCGGCCGGCGTAGAATTTCATGAAGTCCCAGGCCGCCTTCGACTTCGAGGATCCCTTGGGCATCACCAGCGAGAAGCCGCCCGACCAGGTGTAGATCGGGTCGTTCGGGTCGAACACGGGCAGGTTGGTGTAGCCGAGTTCAAGATCAGGCGCATACTTCTTCACCGAGGTGCGGTAGTTGTTGGTCTGGATCACGAAACCCTGCTGCTGACCGAGGAACGAGGTCTGCGCCGGCGGATGGTTCGGCGGCTCGTAGGTCGCCTTGAACGCGTCCACCCGGTTGTAGTCCTTCTCCCGGGTCCATTGATCAAGATAGACGTACGCGTCCAGGATCGGCTGCGCGGTCAGGTCGATGCCGCAGGTCTCGTCGTCGAAGAAGCTTGCTCCGTTGCCCAGCGCGAAGAGATAGCCGGAACCCTGGTCGGCCCATGGGATGAGGCCCAGCTGGGCGTAGTTGCCCCGACCGTCGGTCTTGATCAACTGATCACTCAGCTCGTCCAGCCGGGCGACCGTGGGCGCACCGTTGGCTGGGTCCAGTTCGTCCAGGTCGATGCCGGACTCGCGGAGGACCTTCTTGTTGAAGTAGAGGACGCGGGTGTCGGTGGAGGTCGGCAGCCCGTACGTCTTCCCGTTCAGCTTCAGCTCGTTCATCGCGAACGGCAGATACTGGTCGCGAAGATCGTCGTCCTCGTACTTCTCGATCAGGTCGTCGATCGGCTCCAGCAGGCCGAGCGCCGCGTACTGCGCACCACTGAAGCGGTCCATCCACCACAGGTCGGGCGCAGTGCCGGCCCGGACCGCGGTGATCACCTGGGTCGCGTCGCCGGTCCCGGACGACGGCACATTGTTCACCGTGATCTTGACGTCCGGGCGCTCCTGCCGGAACGCGTCGACGACCTGTGTCTCGTACTGCCGGGTGCTGCCGCCGACGCCCCAGACCAGGATCTCGTTCTCTCCGCGCTCCGGCCGAGTGCAGCCGGACAGGACACTTCCGCCGGCTACCGCGAGCCCGGCCGCACCGGCACTGGTCAGAAATCCTCGCCGATTCATCATGTGAAGCCTCTCGATCATTTGAAGCCACCGAGGGAGATCCCGCGGATGAAGTACCGCTGGAACACGAAGAACAAGATCACCAACGGCAAGATCACCAGGACCGAGGCGGCCATCAGCTGGTTGAACTGGATGTCCTCGGACTCGGTCTGCCGGAAGCTCTGCATGCCGATCGACAGCGTCTGTACGTTCTCGTCCTGCAGGTAGATCAGCGGGCCCATGAAGTCGTTCCAGGCACCGACGGCGGCGAAGATTGCGACCGCGGTCAGCGCCGGCAGTGCGTTCGGGAAGACCAGCCGCCAGGCGATCTTCCACTCCCCCGCCCCGTCCACCCGGGCCGCGTTGAGCATGTCCCGCGGGATCTGCAGCAGGAACTGCCGCAGCAGGAACGTGTAGAAGGCGCCCGCGAAAAGATGCGGTACGACCAGCGGCGCCCAGGTGTTGACCCAGCCGAGGTTGGCGTACAGGTCGAACATCGGGATCAGCGTCACCGGGAACGGCAGGAACATCGTCGCGATCACGATGTAGAAAACCTTGTCCCGGCCACGCCACTCCAGGCAGCCGAAACCGTACGCGACGACGAAGCTGGACACCACCGAGAAGACGACCGACATGATCGTGATCGCCGCCGTGTTGACGAAGAACCGCGCGAACGGCATCGCGTTCACCGCGTCCACGAAGTTCTGCCGGCGCAGCTCGGCCGGGAAGAACGTCGGCGGATACTGGGCCAACTCGGCCTCGCCCTTCAGCGCCGAGATGATCATCCAGTAGAGCGGCAGCAGGAACAGGCAGCTCAACGCGATCATCAGAACCCGCGCGATCAGCGAGCTGTACCAGCGTTGCCGGCTGCCGTCCTTGGCCAGTCCGGTCTGCCGGCGGTCCTTCGTGATCTCGCGGCCCTCGTCGTAACCCGGGCCGGTCTGAGTCGTCAGAGTCATGATCGCCCTCCTCAGCCCGAGGCCGTGTCGTAGTTCACGAAACGCCGGGACAGCCAGTAGACCAGGCCGGCCAGCAGCATCCCGACGATGAAGAGCACCACGGCCATCGCCGACGCATAGCCGAGCGAGGCGTACCGGAAAGCGTTCTGGTACAGGTACATCATGTAGAACAGGGTCCCGTTGTCCGGCGCTCCGGTGCCGTTGGTGAGCACGTACGCCTCGGTGAACACCTGCAGCGCTCCGGAGATCCCGGTGATCAAGTTGAACAAGATCGCCGGGCTGAGCAGCGGCAGCGTGATCGACCAGAACTGCCGCAGCGGTCCGGCGCCGTCCACCCGGGCCGCCTCGTACAAGGTCTTCGGGATGTTGTTCAACCCGGCCAGGAAGATCAACGCCGCGTTGCCCGCACCGAGCTGCAACATCAGCACGATCACGATCTTGGCCGAGATCGGCTCGCCGAGGAGGTTCACGCTCTCCCGGCCCAAAGCGTTGTTCAGCAGGCTGAACAGGCCGAACTGCGGATTGACGAAGACCACGAAGATGAAGCTCAGTGCGAACGCCGGCACCAGCGACGGAATGTAGAGCGCGGTCCGGTAGACGGCCACCTCGCGGACGTTCCGGTTCATCGCCAACGCGAGCAAGATCGCCACGACGAGGCCGATCGGCACCGCCAGCCCGGCGTAGAAGAGCGTGTTGAACGACGACGTCTTGATCAAGGGATCGGTGAACAGGGTCACATAGTTGCCGAACCCGACGAAGATCGGCGCCAGCATCCCCGAGTAGCGGGTCAGGCTGATGATGATCGAATAGACGAGTGGGTACGCGACGAAGACGGTCACCCCGATCAGCCAAGGCGAGATGAACAGCAGGCCCAGCCGCAGGTTGCGCTTGTCCCGCGCGCTCCACGGTCTTCGAGACCGCGCCGCCGGGCGGGCCCGTGGCGCTTCACCCCCGGCCTCGGGCGAGGCCGTGGGCATGACAACATCTGTCGGATTCGACATCGAATTCCTCTCCTGGGGCGGGTGTGGCCGAAGAGAGTCCACTTCCTGATCACGGGCGTGCGTTCCGCAGCAACGACCGATAGCGTGAAATTACTCCATCGCTTGGAGTTTGTCGACACAGTGTCCTGACAAGACCGACAGAGACGAGGTCAACCGATCGTGTCCAACCCCCTCAGAGTCGCGGTGCTGAGCTTCTGGCACGTGCACGCCGGCGACTACTCCCGATCCACCCAGGCTCACCCCGACACCGAGCTCGTCGCGGTCTACGACGACGACGCCGAGCGCGGCGCGGCCGGCGCGAAGGACTTCGGTGTCGAATTCACCGAAGACCTGGACTCCCTGCTGGCCCGGGACGACATCGACGCCGTGACCGTCACCACCGAGACCAGCCGGCACCGTGACGTGATGGTCGCCGCGGCGCGCGCCGGCAAGCACATCTTCACCGAGAAGTTGCTGGCGCCGACCGTCGCCGAGGCCGAGGAGATCATCGCCGCCGCCGACGAGAACGGCGTGAAGTTGATCGTCTCGCTGCCCCGGCTCTACCACGGCTACACGGCCAAGATCAACGAGATCCTGGCCTCCGGCGCGCTCGGCGAACTCACCTACGGCCGGGTCCGGCTGTCCCACGACGGCGCGGTCAAGAACTGGCTGCCGGAGCGGTTCTACGATCCGGAGACCGCGATCGGCGGTGCGCTGACCGACCTCGGCTGCCACCCGGTCTACCTGACCCAGCTGTTCCTCGGCGACGATCCGGACACGGTCAGCGCCACCTACCGGTCGATCACCAAGCGGCCCGTCGATGATCATGCCGTGGTCACCATCGGCTACCCGAACCAGCGGATCGGCGTGATCGAGGCCGGCTTCGCCAGCCGGAACCCGTTCAGCATCGAGCTGTTCGGCACCGAGGGAGCCCTGTTCTACAACGACGTCGAGAACGTGGTCCGGGTCTCCGGCGCCGGCCGGGACTGGACCAGCCACGAAGTGCCCGAACACGGCCAGGACGCCTACGGGCAATGGGTCGACCACATCCGCAACGACACTCGCGCGGACGACAACCTGGCCCGCGCCGTCGAGTTGACCCGCCTGGTCGTCGCGGCCAACGAGGCGGCCGGCACCGGCACGTCCGTTTCCTACTCTCATTGATCTCACTGAGGAGCCTTCCAGCATGAGCAAGATCAAGGTCGGCCTGATCGGGGCCGGCGGCATCGCCTCCGCCCACATCCGCGGTTACGCGACGCACAGCGACAAGATCACAATCACGGCGGTCGCCGACGCCGTACCGGAGACGTTGGCCAAGCGGGCCGAGGAGCTGTCCGCGGAGTCGTACGCCGACTACCACGACATGATCAACTCTGCCGACATCGACGCGGTGGACATCTGCCTGCCGCACCACCTGCACGCCGACGCGATCCTCACCGCGGCGAAGGCCGGCAAGCACATCCTGTGCGAGAAGCCGCTCTGCCTGAACGCGGAGGAAGCGCGCCAGGTCCTGGACGCCGTCTCGTCGGCCGGGGTGACCCTGATGAGCGGCCACAACCAGCTCTTCATGCCGGCCGTAGCGAAGGCAAAGGAACTGATCGAGTCCGGCGCCCTCGGCAAGGTGTACGAGGTCCGGACCACCGACAGCTTCTACAACAACTTCGACCCGGCCAACATGGGCTGGCGGGCCAGCAGCAAGACCAGCGGCGGCGGCGAGCTGATCGACACCGGCTACCACCCGACCTACCTGATGCTGCACCTGGCCGGCGGCGTACCGGTCGAGGCGACCGCGATGCTGTCCACGCACCGGCTCACCTTCGCCGAGGGCGAGGACTCGGCCCAGGTGTTGATCAGGTTCGACAACGGCGTGGTCGGCCAGCTGGTGACCAGCTGGGCCTACACCCCGGCCGCCTGCACCGAGCGGTTCTCCGTCGTCGGCGAGCTCGGCTCCCTGTACGGGACCAAGTCGGAGCTGTCGTACACGCTGCGTTCGGGTGAGTCGAAGACCGAGGAGTTCGAGGAGGTCGACACCTTCACCGCGGAGATCGGCCACTTCGCCGACTCCTTGATCAACAAGACCCGCCCGCTGCACACCGAGAAGGAGGGCATCGAGGCGCTCGGCATCATCCTGGCCGCCTACGAGGGCGCCAAGACCAAGACGATCGCCCCGGTGATCCAAGTCTGAGCAACGTGCTGTCGTCATAGCTCTTGAGGTGGAGCGCTGGAGGCCGATTTCGGGCTCCAGTGCTTCACCTCAAGTGGTTTCGCGACAACGCTGCGGTCTGTCAGTGATCGCGGATACCTTGCCGGGATGCGCCACTCCATCACCAGTGCCGCAGCGGGCGGCTGTGATCCCGCGGCCTTGGCCGAACTGGCCGCCCAGGCCGAGCGGTCCGGCTGGGACGGCTTCTTTCTCGAGGATTACCTCGTCTACCAGGGGCGCGAGGATGTCCCGACTTACGATCCGTGGATCGCGCTGGCCGCCATGGCCTGTGCCACGACGCGACTGACCCTGGGCACGACGGTGACGCCGGTCTCGCGGCGCCGACCGTGGCAGGTCGCGGCGCAGGCGATCACCTTAGATAGCCTCAGCGGCGGCCGATTCGTCCTCGGCGTCGGAAGCGGCAATGCCGGCGACGTCGACTTCGCGACCACGGGCGAGCCGAGCGAGCAACGAGAGCTTGCCGAACGACTGGACGAAGGACTGGAGATCATCGGCGGGCTGCTCGCGGGCCGCCGTGTGCACCACGCAGGTCGTCATTTCCAGGTCACCGGTTTGCGCCTCGAGGCCGCAGCCGGACGGCGCCGTCGCGTCCCGCTCTGGATCGGCGGCAATCTGCTCGCTCCGGCGGTGCGGCGGCGCATCGCACGCTGGGACGGTTCCTGCGCGTACAAGGGACCGATCGGTTCCGGGCTCGGCCCCGTCACTCCCGAGGACGTGGCCGACCTGAGGGCGTGCGTCGCGAGGAGCCGAGGTGCCGCAGCGCGGTTCGACATCAAGATCACCGCCGTCGACGACGCGGAGCTCCTGGCCGAGTTCGAGCGAGCGGGCGCCACCTGGGCCGGCGTCTGGGTCGACCCCACCGACTCGGCCACCTTGCGGCAGGTGATCACGGCGGGTCCTCGCCGAGTGTGACGGTTCCGACCGCGATCTTCGTTTTCACGGTAGGAACCGTCACACTCGGCGATCTTGGCTCCTGGTTCAGCCTGTGGTGCGGGTCATCTCGTAGGTGTAGCCGCCGCCGGGCCAGGTCCAGGCGCCGTGGATCCGGTTCCGGTCGGGTGAGATCCGGCCCTCGGCGTAGGCCGGCGAGGTGATCAGTTCGTCGGCTTCCGTTGCGCCGAAGGGTTTGCTGTGGCCGATCACCTCGTACGAACTGTGGGTCTGGCCCATCACCGTCAGCGTGCCCTCCTGAACCAGGAACGGATGGCCCGGCCGCAGCCAGTCGATGCTGACCGTGCCCGAGGCCTCCCCGCTGAAGGTCCACGTCCCGCGGAGCAGTTGTGCCAATGTTTCGACAGTCATGACGAGGTTGACCAGGGCCCGAACCGAAACCCAGCGGTCGAAGTAGGGTGACCTCCATGGCGAATCCGCTCATTCTTCCGTACGGCGACACGGCGCCGGTCATCGATCCGCAAGGCTGGATCGCGCCGAACGCGACGATCGTCGGCGAGGTGACGATCGCGGCCATGGCCAGCGTCTTCTACGGTGCCGTGGTGCGTGGTGACATGGCCGAGATCCGGCTCGGCGCGGGGAGCAACCTGCAGGACAACGTGGTGGTGCACACGGACACGGGCTATCCGTCGATCATCGGGGCCGGCGTCAGCGTCGGCCATGCCGCGGTCGTGCACGGCTGCACGATCGAGGACGAGACCTTGATCGGGATGCACGCCACCGTGCTCAACGGTGCCGTGGTCGGCCGGAACTCGCTGGTGGCGGCGGGCACGGTGATCCTGGAGGGCACGGTCGTCCCGCCCCGGTCGTTGGTCGCCGGCGTGCCGGGCAAGGTGCGCCGCGAACTGACCGATGCCGAGGTGAGCAAGGTGATCGAGAACGCCAAGCACTACCTCGACCTGTCCGCCGGCCACCGCGCGTCGGGATCGTGATCATGGACGACGTACCCTGGCTCGACCAGCGCGAACGGGACTGCTGGGTGGCCCTGGTCAACATCGCGATGCGGCTGGAGAGCACGCTGGATACCCAGCTCAGCAAGGATTCCGGCCTGCGGATGGTCGACTACTACGTGCTCGCCATGCTCTCCGAGAGCCGCGACCTGACGCTGACGATGGGCGAGCTCGCCGCCCGCAGCAACTCCTCGCCGTCCCGGATGTCGCACGTGGTGAAGCGGCTGGAGGCGCGCGGCTGGGTGCGCCGGTCGCCGTCCGAGGTGGACGGCCGCGGCACCCTGGCCAGCCTCACCGACAGCGGTCTGGAGACGATCAAGGCGGCGGCGCCCGATCATGTCCGGCACGTCCGCCGGCTGGTCTTCGACGCGCTCGCCCCGGAGGACCTGGAGCCGCTGACCGCCGGGTTGTCCAAGATCGCCGAGCGGGTCACGCCGCCCCTGGCCCGCCGTTCGGTGGCGGACTCCCAGGCGGCCGAGCCGGCCTGAGCGGCACTCAGGGCGCGGTGGCGGTGGCCAGGACGCGGCGCAGGCTGCCCCAGCGCTGGATGGCCTCCATGCCCTCGTCGTGGAAGGACCGCAGGGCCGGGTCGTCGCCCGGGTCCAGCGCGGCGGCCTCCTCCCACATGGCCCGCTCGGCGGCCTGCCACTCGGTCCGTTCGAGCACGCTGACCTCGGCGAAGCCGGCCTGGTCCAGCTCCGCGGCGAGATTCACCCGCGCGAGGCGCGCATGCCGCTCCGTCGACGGTTCGTTGCGTGGCTCCCAGCAGGTCAGCACGACTCGGCCGCCGGGGACAAGGATCCGCCGCAGTTCGGCGAAGGCGTCCGCCGGCGGATCCGCGAACTGGATCGAGTCGATGCAGAGGATGCGGTCCACCGAGCCGTCGCCCAGCCCGGTCGCGGTGAACTCGCCGACCCGGAATTCGGCCTCCCGCCCAAGATCATCGGCGAGCCGGCGGGCCTGATCGATCGCGACTGCCGAGTGATCGACACCGATGTGCTTCGCGCCGGTGCGTGACGCGATCTCCAGTCCGTACCCGCCGCGACCGCAGGCCAGGTCGAGCAGGGTCCGGCCGGGCGCCAGCCGCAACTCCTCGGTCACCTCCGCCAGTCCGTCCCAGGTGAGCAGGCTGGTCGACGGCAGCTCCGGCGGCAGCCCCAGGTGCCGGCGCTGGATCTGGTCCACCAGCGGCGATTCCGCCATGTTGGCGTACCAGGAGTCGAAGTAGCGGGCGCTCTCGGTCGTCATGGCGCCAACCTACCCGGCCGCTCCCTTTTCCCGTAGGATCCGGAGATAGTTCGGATCCGTACGATCTCGGGGAGTTGATCATGCTGACACGACGGACCTTGATCACCGGCGGCCTCGGTGCCGCAACAGCGGTGGCGCTCGGCGCGGAGCCGGCCCAGGCCCGGTCGCCACGGCTGCCGGACGAGTACGTGATCAGCGGGGCGCCCGCCTTCCAACCCGAGGGGATCACCGGTGGGCCCGGCGGCAGGTTCTGGGTGGGCAGCCTGACCACCGGCGACGTCGTCGTCGGCGACCGCCGGCTGCGGACGATGCGGCCGTTCGCCGCCGGCGCCGCGGCCGGCCGCGACCGAGCGCTCGGGCTGTCCTGGCATCGCGGCCGGCTCTGGGTGACCCGCCCCGACGGTCTCGACCTGTACGACCTCCGCGGTCGCCTGGTCCAGCAGGTGCAGGTGCCGGACGGCACGCCCTCGCTCAACGACCTGGCATTCACCCGCGAGGCGGTCTACGTCACCGACGACGCCAACGCCGTCGTCCACCGCGCCCCGCTGCGCGCCGCCGGTTGCGGCGAACTCCGGCCGTGGTTCGTCGCGACCGACTGGCATCCGGAGTTCCAGACCGGCTGGTGGTTCCTGAACGGAATCGTGTCGACCCGCGATCCCGAACTGCTGCTGGTGTCCAGCCAGGGACTGGGCAGCTTGATCAGGCTCGATCCGGCCACCGGCTCCGCGGCGTTCGTCGACGTCGAGGGCGCGGCGGACGGGTTCTTCGGGCCGGACGGGATGCGGCTGTCCGGCCGCCGGCTCGCCGCGGTGCTCAACTACCGGGCCCCAGCCGGCCGGCAGGGGGTCTACTTCGTCGACCTGAACCGGGAGCTGACCGCCGGCCGGCAGCTCCCGCAGGTCCTGGACGCCGGCCTGGACTCGCCGACGACGCTCGAACTGGACCGGGACCGGATCCTGGTCGTCAACAGTCAGCTCGATCATGCTCCGGGCACGCCGCCGTACACGGTGACGGCTTTCCCGGATCCGCGTTGATCAGCGGACGTCGTCCGCGGCCTGCTCCAACCGGGAGATCAACCAGGTCAACCGGCGCTGGGTTTCCTTGATCGACTTCGGATCCTGTCGCTCGGTCCAGTGCCGCGACACGGCCCGCTCGGCCCGCCGGTGCAGCCGCCGGCCGCTCATGGTCATCATGATCAACGCGCTCCGTCCGTCCTCGACCGGACGCCGCTCGATCAGTTCCTTGCGCTCCAGGGAGGTCAGCAGTCCGGACAGGGTCGAGCGGGTGATCCCGAGTCGCTGACCGATGGCGCCGTGGGTCCGGGGACCGGCGGTGATCAACAGGCTGGTCACGGCATACTCGCTCGGCGTCAGCCCGAGCGGTTGCAGGATCACCCGGAGCAGTGCCCCGACCCGCTCGTGCGCGACCAGTACGTCGAACAGGATCCCGATCGCCACCTCGTCGCCCGGATCGTCAACCATGCTTGCGATCCTAGTGTCCAGACCCGCGATGGACTGCTAGAGTCCGGTGGCTCCGGAAGGAGTACACGATGGACCTGGGCATCGTCCTGCAGACCACTCCCCCGTCGTCCCGCGTTGTTGATCTTGCCGTGCGGGCGGACGGCTACGGGTTCAGCCACGTCTGGACCTTCGACAGCCACATCCTGTGGCCGGAACCGTACCCGATCCTGAGCCAGATCCTGGACCGCACCGAGCGGGTCGTCGTCGGTCCGATGGTGACGAACCCGGAGACCCGGGACTGGACGGTGACGGCCAGCCTGTTCGCCACCCTCAACGAGATGTACGGCAATCGGACGATCTGCGGCATCGGCCGCGGTGATTCCGCGGTCCGGGTCACCAACGGTCGGCCCAGCACGCTGGCCACCCTGCGCGACTCGGTCGAGGTGATCCGCAGCCTGGCCGCCGGCGAGGAGATCGACTACCGCGGGTCGAGGATCCACTTCCCCTGGGCCGGTGACAGCCGCGTCGACGTCTGGATTGCCGCGTACGGCCCGCGGGCGCTGGCCCTGACCGGCGAGGTCGCGGACGGTTTCATCCTGCAGCTCGCGGACCCCAGCATCGCCGCCTGGACGGTCGCCGAGGTCCGCGCCGCAGCGGCGGCGGCCGGCCGCGATCCGGAGTCGATCGCGATCTGCGTCGCGGCGCCCGCGTACGTCACCGAGGACGACCCGGCCGCCCGGGCCCATGCCCGTGATCAACTTCGCTGGTTCGGCGGCATGGTAGGCAACCACGCGGCCGACATCGTCGAGCGCTACGGCGAGTCGGCGCCGGTGCCGCGGGAGCTGACCGAGTTCATCGCCGGCCGGGTGGGTTACGACTACAGCACCCACGGCCGGGCCGAGAACGATCATGTCGGCTTCGTCTCCGACGAGGTGCTGGACCGGTTCTGCCTGATCGGCCCGGTCGATGATCATGTCCGCCGGCTGCAGGGGCTGGCCGAGCTCGGCGTGGATCAGTTCGCGATCTATCTGCAGCACGACGACAACGACGAGACGCTGCGCCGCTACGGCGAGGAGATCATTCCCCGGCTCAGCTGACGCGCTGTCAGGTGCGTGTCAGGGCCGTGACAGGTGTGCCGCGGATGGTGGTCCCATGAATACAACGAACGAGATCACGGTGCACGGACACGTCGAGGACGGCTGGGGGAAGGTCGCCGACGCGTTCCGGGCCAACTTCAGCAGCGATCCCGGCGAGGTGGGCGCGGCCTGCGCCGTCTACCATGACGGCCGCCCGGTGGTCGATCTGTGGGGCGGGCTCCGCGACAGCGCGACCCAGCAGCCGTGGCAGCGGGACACCATCGCGCTGGTCGCGTCGACGACCAAGGGCGCGACGGCGATCTGCGCCCACCTGCTGGCCCAGCGCGGAGAACTGGACCTGGACGCCCCGGTGATCAACTACTGGCCGGAGTTCGGCGCCGCGGGCAAGGACGAGATCCCGGTGCGCTGGCTGCTCTCCCACCAGGCCGGGCTGCCGGTCATCGACGGTCCGCTGACGTTCGAGGACGCCTGCGCCTTGGATCCGGTGATCAAGGCGCTGGAGGCGCAGCGGCCGCTGTGGCGGCCGGGCACCGAGCACGTCTACCACAGCATCACGTTCGGCTACCTGGTCGGCGAGGTGGTGCGGCGGATCACCGGCAGGTCGCTCGGCACGTTCTTCGCCGACGAGGTGGCCGGTCCGCTCGAGCTGAACTCCTGGATCGGGCTGCCGGAGGCGCAGGAGCCGCAGGTCGCCACGATCGAGTACGCAAAGCCGTTCACCCTGGAGGAGATGACCGAGGGGATGATCGCGACCATGGGCCTCGACGCCGAGACGGTCAACAGGTGGATCCAGGCCGTCTGGGGCGAGGACTCGGTGCAGGCCAAGGCCGGTGTGCTCGGCGGTGCGCTCGCGGATCAGTCCCACTTCACCACGCGGGCCTACCGTGCGGCGGAGTTCCCGGCGGCGAACCTGCACACCGACGCACGGTCGGTGGCCCGGATGTATGCGGCGACGGTGAGCGACGTCGACGGTCTCCGGCTGCTCGAGCCGTCCACGGTCGAGCGGGCCATCGAGGTCCAGACCGACAAGACCCGGATGCACGGGCTGCCGGATGATCTTGACCTTCCGGCGAACCGGTCCTTCTACATGTCGCTCGGGTTCTGGCGGTCCTGCCCGCCGATGCCGCTGACCGGGCCGAAGGCGTTCGGGCATCCGGGTTCGGGCGGGTCGGTCGGGTTCGCCGACCCGGACGCCGGGATCGGGTTCTGCTACATCCCCAACCTGTGGTCATTCCGGATCGGCGAGCCGCGGGCGTCGAGCCTGGCCGAGGCGGTGCTAGCCAGCCTCTGACCGGTGCACCGGCCGTGGCTCCGTCGGCCACGGCCGGGCCTGCTCCAGTTGGGCGGCGACGGAGATGATCATGGCGTCGGCACCGTACCGGCCGGTCAGCATGACGCCGATCGGCAGCGTGGTGCCGCCGACCTCGGCGCGGTGCAGCGGCAGGCTGATCGACGGCCGGCCGGTGACGTTGGCCAGGTTGGTCCACGGCGTGTACGCGTACTGCGCAACGAATTCCGCGACCGGATCAAGATCATTCCTCAAGCCCCCGATCGGCATCGGCGGCTGCGCCAGGGTCGGGGTCAGGATGAGGTCGTACGCCTGCCAGCGATCGGCCACCGCGCGAGTGATCAACTGAGCCGTCTGCACCGCCTGCGCGAACTGCAGCCCGGTGACGCCGCGGCCGACCTCGCGCAGGTGCCGGGTCAGCGGCGTCACCCGGTCCTCAGCATCGGCCGGCACCGGAGCCCCGAGCGCGCTGATCGCCCACAGCGCCTCGAACGCCTGCAGCCCGCGTTGCTGAGCCTCGGCCGTCATCGGCGCGGGCCCGACGTCCACCCGGTGACCGAGTTCGGTCAACAACTCCGCGGTCTGTTCGGCCGCGGCGCGACAGACCGGGTCGACCCCGCCCGGCGTTCCGTAGAACGGTTCCAGGATCAGACCGATCCGCAACGACCCCGGGTCGGCCGCGCAGGCGTCGAGGAACGGGCCGCCCGGCGGAGCGATGAAGGCGTCGCCCGGCCAGTCATGGGCCAGCAGGTCGAGTGCCAGGGCGGTATCGCGGACGTCCCGGGTCACCACGCCGTGCGTGCTCAGTCCCGCCGACTCGGCCCCGTACGGTCCCGGACTGATCCGGCCCCGGGACGGCTTCAGCCCGACCAGCCCACAGCAACTCGCGGGGATCCGGATCGACCCGCCGCCGTCGCTGGCGTGCGCGATCGGCACGATGCCAGCGGCGACCGCGGCCGCGGCTCCGCCACTGGACCCGCCGGCCGAACGGCTCAGATCCCAAGGAGTACGGGCCGGCGGCGCGACGTCCGGCTCCGTATAGGGCGGCAACCCGAACTCCGGCGTGCTGGTCTTGCCGACCATGATCGTTCCCGCCTGCCGGAGCAGGGTCACGACACCGTCGTCCACCGGCGCGGGATCGCCGGCGAGCGCGGCGCTGCCCCGCCGGATCGGCACTCCCGCCACCTGGGTCAGGTCCTTGATCGGACAGGGAACGCCGGCCAGCGCCGGCAACTCCTCGCCTGCCTTGAGCTGCCGCTCGACCTCGGCCGCCTGCCGGAGCGCGAGCTCGGGGGTCAGCGTCACGAACGCGCCGACCTCCGGCCCCAGCCGGGCGGCGCGGTCCAAGGTGTCCTCGACGAGTTCGGTCGGCGATTGTGCTCCGGTACGGACAGCACGGGCGACCTCGCGGGCGGTCATGATCACCCGCACACCGTAGCCCGGGCGGAGATCCGCCCAGTGTGCATGCACTGCATGCGAACGATCATCGGATCCGGAGGGACCGCAGACCCAAGAGGCATCAGCCTGTGATCGTCCTCGACGCCAACCTGGTCTGGTACCTGATGCGCCGTGATCCGGTGGCTGTCGCACAGGTGGGAGGTCAGGCTGCTCGAACGTGCCTATGAGGCGTTCTCGGCACGGTCGGGAAGGGGTTCCCCTCCGAGGACCGGGCCGCCGACGAGTACGGCGCTCTGCTCGCGCACCGAGCTCGGAGCGAGAGGCCCAATCAGCCATGACGACTGTCAGATCGCCGCGATCACGCTCAGCCGAGGAGCGGCCCTGGCAACCCGCAACAGCCGCGACTTCGAGGACTGTGGCCTGCGCGTCCTCAACCCGTACGACGAGTGATGGCGACCCCGCCGCCGGGGACCTCAGGTCCACAGGCGTTGTGCTGGCATCTGCGGACACGCTTCGGAGACATCCTGATCGACCGTGACGCGAAGGCCTGAGAATCGCCGCCCGATCGACTCGGCGTAGCGTCGTGCAGCGTCTTCATCGGCACGGTAGGTCGCGAGCGCGCGATTGCCGAACCACAGTGTCACGCGATGTTGATCACAAAGCGGCGCCGAGCCGTCCGGATTGCTGACATTCTCGTTCGTCATGCGCAATGTCCAGTTCGTTCGATCGTTGGAGGTGAGGTCAAGGTGCAGGGGCGGGTCACCGGCCGGCACCCTGACTTCACCGGACTTGGGGTCGCCAGACCTCGATCCCCCGGAGTCGAGATCGGCGTCGTTGATCTTGGTTCGAATCCGGACGCATGGTGAGCGTCGGGTGTGGGCCAGACACAGTCGGCACCTGACCCGGTGACCGCGAAAGGATGTCCCGCCGTACGACGAGCGCCGGCTGTCAAGAACGCAGGCATCTGCGATCGCTCCATGAGATCAGATGGTGGCGGTAGGTCCCGGCCTCCGACGAGTAGATGCAACCGTCAAGATCGTCAACTTTCAGGCGAGGACGGTAACGTCAGCGGAAGGAGGGGTGACGATGGCGGAGTCAGCACCAAACCACGACCTGGTCGCTCTCATGCAGGAGGCAAACCTCGGCGCTCGCGAGTTCGCGACCGAGGTGAACCGACTGATCGGAACGACCGGCACACCTATCTCGAGGACGGCCCCCTATGCATGGATGAACGCCGGTCGCGTCCCCCAGCGCGCAGAGGTGCGGTCATTGGCCGCATTCGTTCTGTCGAAGCGCCTCGGACGACGGGTTTCGGCGGACCAGATCTGGACAGGGCGTACGGCGGGACCTGCACCCGTCATCGCTGCTACGGACGGGATCGACGGACTGTGGGGAGGGTCGTCCACCCGGCAGGTCCTGGAGCAGTTCCTACAGGGAGGGATCTTGAACCGCCGGCGCTTCATGCAAATGTCGGGAGCAGCTATAACTGCCGTCGTCACGGCGTACATAGCTGGCCACGACCAAACGCCACAAGAAGCGCACCGGCTCGTCGGTGAGCATCCCCTTGTGACACAGGTAGAACAGGCCGTCGAATCCCTTCAATATCTCGACGATGACTACGGCGGTGCCGCCAACCTCACCTACGTCCGCGCTCAGGTCATGGCCACTGCGGCAGTCCTGCTTGAGGGCGGGCATGACAGCGCGACAGACCATCGACTCCAGATCGCCCTGGCGGACATTGCTCAGCTTGCCGGGTGGATGGCGTTTGATGCGGGGGACCCCGGTTGGGGGCAACGCTTCATGTTCCTCGGGGTGCGTGCAGCCAAGGAAGCGGGCTATCGCGACATGGTGGCCCATATCCTCGGCGATCTGTCCTTCCAATCAAGTACCTTCGGCAGCCCACAGGACGCGGTCGACTGGGGCGAAGCAGCCCTCTCGCTCACAGGCGGCTCCGCTCCCCTCGTCCAGGCAGCTGTCCAGAGCCGACTCGCGTATGCGTACGCGCGAGCCGGCCGACTGGACGATGCACGCAGGGCCCGTGACAACGGCATCGAACGGTTCTCCCGGCCGCGTGGCGACGAACCGAAATGGCTGTACTTCTTCACCCCGGCACACGTCGAATCCCAGGCGGGCTATGCCTTGATCCACGGCGGACGTGATCTCCTCGCCCAGGGATCAGCCAAGGCCGGCCGCTCGGCGATGACGGAAGGCATCAGCCTCCTCAGCAACGTCGGCGCTTGGAACCTCCCGCTGGACATAAAAGGGCAGCGCCGTCGAGCGTTGTTCGAAGGTGCCTGGCTCGCGACAGGTCATTTGCACGGCGGGGACATCGAACAGGCGAGCTCCGTCCTGCGCACAACAATCCCACGGCTCCACCAGGTCAACTCACCGCGAAGCGTCGCCGTCCTGACGGAGCTCCGCCGGGAACTCTCTCGCCGTCGACGCAGCGAATACGCCCGGTCAGTTCTCACCGAACTTGAACCTGCTCTCCGCCGTCGTCGTGCGGTTCCCGCATGAACGACACGGCGTTGGTCGTCGGCGCCGGCGTATCTGGCCTGACTACCGCGGTCACCATGGCAGAGGCCGGATACAAAGTCACCGTGTGGACCGCCGAGCCACCAGAGCTGACAACCTCCGCCGCCGCCGGGGCGATGTGGGGACCGTACCTGACCGAGCCGAGGGGCCTCATCCAGCAACTCAGCCTCCGTTCTCTCGACGTGCTCACCGACCTCGCCGCAGACCCCGCAACCGGAGTAGCCCTGGTCCGTGGAATCGAAGCGGGAAGGACGCCGGTGGATCCGCCCGACTGGGCCGATCTCCTCCCAGACTTCAAGCTGTGCACGCGACCAGAACTTCCTGCCGGTTTCGTCTCCGGTTGGCGATTCACCGCACCCATCATCGACATGCTGGTGTACCTCAGCTACCTCCGAACTCGCCTCGAACAGTCCGACGGATCGATCGAGATCCACAAGATCAACACCTTGGCCGAAGCGACGGAATCCAGCGCCCTAGTGATCAACTGCACGGGCTACGGAGCCGGCGCCGCAGTGCCCGATCCAGCTGTGACAGCGGTCCGAGGCGACCTGATCGTCGTTGACCAGCCACCGATCCGAATCCATGAGTTCTTCAGCGAGGAGACTGGGCTCTCCCCCGACCTTGTGCACATCTACCCGCAGCGATCCCACGTGATCCTTGGGGGTACCGCGGTCCCGGATGTCGACACACGAGAGCCGGATGATGCGATCGCCAACGCCATCCTCGACCGCTGTGCAGCGGTTGAGCCGAGACTCAAGGATGCCGCCATCCGAGAACATCGTGTCGGGCTGCGGCCGACCAGACCGAAATTGCGGCTCGAAGTCGATACCGACGCCGACTACCGTTCCAAGATCATCCACAACTACGGCCACGGTGGGAGCGGCGTGACGCTCTCCTGGGGATGCAGCGAGCGCGTTCTGGAACTCACCCAGAACCTGTGACGCAGTTCCGGGCACAACGAGGCCTCCTCAGGCATACGCCGAGGAATCGGGCCCGGTCACACGGGTGCCGAAGGCGAGGTCACTGGTATGAGGTCGCGGCAGGTTGAGTCAGCCGAAGGCGTGCCGATCATCCCGCGAACAGATCCCGGATGTCGTCGGCGGTCAGGCCGGCGGCGGACATGGTGTCGCCGCCCAGCACGGCGTCGAAGAGCTCGGCCTTGCGCTCCTTGAGGGCCATCACCTTCTCCTCGATGGTGTCCCGGGCGACCATCCGGTAGACCATGACGCTCCGGGTCTGGCCGATCCGGTGGGCGCGGTCGACGGCCTGGGCCTCGGCGGCCGGGTTCCACCACGGGTCGAGCACGAAGCAGTAGTCGGCCTGGGTCAGGTTGAGGCCGAAGCCGCCGGCCTTCAGACTGATCAGGAAGACCGGCACCTCACCGGAGGTGAAGCGCTCGATCTCGGCGTCGCGCTTCCGGGTGCTGCCGTCCAGATAGCCGTACCCGATGCCGTCGCCGTCCAGCCGTTCCTTGATCAACTTCAGAAAGCCGGTGAACTGGCTGAACACCAGCGCCCGGTGTCCCTCGGCGATCACCTCGGACAGCTGCTCGGTCAGCAGATCGATCTTGCTCGAGCCGACGTCGGCGTACTCGGGGTCGACCAGGCCCGGATCGAGGCTGAGCTGGCGCAGCTTGGTGATCGAGCTCAGGATCGTGAACCGGTTCGAGTCGAGGTCGTCGACCAGGCCGAGCACCTTCTGCCGTTCCCGCTGCAGATGGGTCTGATAGATCCGCAGCTGCTTCGGCTGCAGCACCACGTCGAGCACCTGTTCGATCTTCGGCGGCAGGTCGAGCGCCACCGACTCCTTGGTCCGGCGCAGCATCAGTGGACGGATCCGGCGGCGCAGCCGGCTCAGCCGTTCCGGGTCCTCGCCCCGCTCGATCGGCCGCCGGTAGTACTCGGCGAACCGGTCCGGGTGCGGGAACATGCCCGGCGCGACGATCGACAGCAGGGACCACAGGTCCATCAGGCTGTTCTCCAGCGGAGTGCCCGTAATCGCCAACTTCACCGAGCAGCGGACCCGCCGTGCCGCCGCATAGGTCCGGGCCCGATGGTTCTTCACGAACTGCGCCTCGTCCAAGATCATTCCGGACCAGCCGGCCTCGGCATACGCCTCGGCGTCGATCCGCAGCAGGGTGTAGCTGGTGATCACCAGGTCGGCGCCGGCGATCGTCTCGGTCAGCGGCGTCCGGCTCTTGCCCTCGGTCTTCTCCACCGCGACCACCCGCAGTCCAGGCGCGAACGTGGCCGCCTCGCGGGCCCAGTTGCCGACCACGCTGGTCGGCGCGATCACCAGCCAGGGCCCATGATCACGATCATCGTCCTGCTGCCGCGCCCGGCAGATCAGGGCCAGCGCCTGCATGGTCTTGCCGAGGCCCATGTCGTCGGCCAGGATCCCGCCGAGGCCGTTGCGCCACAAGGTGGTCAGCCAGCGATAACCCTCCAACTGGTACGGCCTCATGGTGGCCTCGAGTCCCGCCGGCGGCTCGCTGTCCCCTTCCGCCACGGTGGTCAGTTCACGCACCGCCGTCGCCCACCGGTCGGACTGGTCGAGCACGACACCGAGGCCGACCAGTTCCTCCCAGACGCTCACCGCGAGCCGGCTGACCCGGATCGTGCCCGGCTCGTCATCGGTGTCGATGATCGCCCGAGCCTCGTCGATCAGTTCGGCCAACCGGGTGAACTCGGGCCGGTTCAGCTCCACGTAGACGCCGGTCTCCAAGATCAGATACTCGTCGCCACGGGCCAGGCCGGCGAACAGTTCCTCGAACGGGACCTGCTCGCCGTCGATCGACACATCGATCCTCAGGTCGAACCAGTCCGAGGTCTCCGACGTCGTCTCCAGGCTGACCAACGGATCCGACTCGGAGGGGCGGTAGTCCAGCCGGTCACCCTCGATGATCACCGTGACGCCGGCCTGCTCCAGTTCGTCGATCACCTCGGCCGAGAAGATCGCCGCCGCCATCCCGGCCAGCTCCACGGTGGAAGCAGGCATGAGTTTTCCCTTGCGCAGCGCGAGTTCCGGGATCCGGTCGTACGGCAGCGGCAGCTCACCCACGGCCCGCGCCTCGGCGGCGGGATCGCGGACCGTGGGCTGCCGCACCGGCTCGTCGAAGTCGAACCGCTGCGCCGCCCCGGCCACCTGGTAGACCCAGCGCCACTGCAACCGGAGCCGGTGACCCGGCTCGTAGCGGACGGTAAGCTCCGGCGTCGGCGGCGCCACCTCGGGCAACTCGACCGAGCCGTCGCTGGAGACGATCGGGGCCTTGCGCCGCACCTGCGGATAGAACTCCCCGGTGAACCGCGCCTCGTCCGCGGCCGGGATGTCGACGCTGCGCCGTTCGATGATCAACTGGCGCAGCTCGCGCGGGAGCGGTTCGGCCAGCCGATGCAGCCTGATCCCGCCGTCATGACTGAACAGTCCGTGGGCGGGCTCGCCGAGCAGGCCGATCCGCTCCGGCGGCAGCGCCCGGTCGCCGATCATGATCACCGGTCCGAGCAGGATCGAACCGTCCAACAGCCGCCGCGCGTCCAGCCGCACCGCGGCATGATCAACTCCGACCTCGATCGGGTCGCGCCCCTCGATCAGGCCGAGCCCGAGCTCGGGCGCCGCCTCCAGCAATGACCAGACCCGTGGCGCCACCGTGTCGAACGAGATCCACGGCGAGCGCCCGTACACGTACCGCGCCATCGGCCCACAGGCGAACCTGAACTGCAGCAGCAGATCCTGTTGCTGCTGCGGATAGCCGAGGTGCCGGGCGTCGAGGTCGTCCCAGGAGATGCCGCCGCGGACCCAGCCCCCGGTGGCCGTGCGCCGGACCGGCCTGGCGCGCAGACTGGGGGTCTCGGTGCCGGTGATGTTGCCCTGGCCGCGGTAGGTGGTCCGCTGGTGCACCTCGAACTCGATGCCGAGTGCGGTGCCGACGTCGGACGGGGTCGGATCCGGTGCCGTGCTCAGCCGGGTCAGCACCTGCTCCCACTCGGGCCGGTCCAGGCTGCGGACCAGCCCGTCCAGCCCGCGGGCGGTGATCAACACGGCGACCGCATGCTTGCAGTCCCGGGCGACCGGGCAGGAGCAGCGGCCGAACGGGATCGTGCCGCGGCGCGGGTCTGCGTCGTTCAGGCCGACCACGGTCCGGTACGTATGCCCACCGCTTCCCCGGACCGACGCCGTCAGCGTCTTGGTCGCCGAATCGAACTCCACCCCGGACACATTGCCGCGGCGGGCGTACACCATCCCCCGTGCGTACGTCTCGTGGCCGGCCATGGCGATGACGGCGTCGTTCGACAACGCCCCCTGCCAACCGTTCGAGCCGCTCACCGCACCGAGCGTAGTTCCTCCCGCTGACGGCGTGGCACCGCCGGATCAGGCGCTGGCGGGAAGACTGCGACGGAGGCGAGCGACGTCGTGCGCCAACTGCTCGGCGATTGCGGCGGGATCATCGTTGCGTTGCGCGGCCAACCCTTGCAGAACCCACCCTCGGACCAGGACCGAGACGGGGACACCGGCAAGATCAGCGGCATACATCCCGCCCGTAGTACGGAACGAGTCCGGTCAACCGCGACCGGTAGTGATCAGGCGTTCCAGGGTCGCGTGGGCGCCGTGGTCGATCAAGGAGTCGAGGGCCTCGGTGTAGGCGGCGACGAACCGCTCGTCGTCGATCAGATCCCCGAAGAGTTCCCGGTCGGCGATGAACGCGGTCTTGTCCTCGCGCTGGGTCCGGGCCGTGGCGGTCAGCTGGTCGGCCAGGCGGTCGACGACGGTGATCGGCTCACCCTTCTCGTCGGTCCCCTCGGCGTAGCGGGCCCAGCTCGCCACGATCGCGGCGGACAGCCGGATCGCGCCGCCGGACTCCAGGTTGGCCTTGATCACCGGGACCAGCCACTTCGGGATCCGGTCGGAGGACTCGGCGGCGAGCCGCGCGATGGTGTCCTTGACCTCGGCGTTGGAGAACCGTTCGATCAAGGTCTGCGTGTAGTCGTCAAGATCGATTCCGGGCACCGGCCGCAGGGTCGGGATCGCCTCGGTGTTCATGTAATTGAGCAGGAACGTGGCGAACACCGGGTCCTGCGCAGCTTCGTGCGCATAGGTGTAGCCGGCCAGGTGGCCGAAGTAGGCGATGCCCTGGTGGCTCGCGTTGAGCAGCCGCAGCTTCATCAGCTCGTACGGCTCCACGTCCTCGACCAACTGCACCCCGGCGCGGTCGTACTCGGGCCGGCCGGCGGCGAAATGATCTTCCAGAACCCATTGGAAGAAGGGCTCCGCGACCACCGGCCAGCCGTCCCGAACCCCGAACTGCTCGGCGATCTCGGCCCGGTCGGCGTCGGTGGTGACCGGAGTGATCCGGTCCACCATCGAGTTCGGGAACCGGACCTCGGCGGCGATCCACTCGGCCAGCTCCGGGTCCTTGGCCCGGGCGAAAGTCGTGTACGCGTCCCGGGCCACGTGACCGTTGCCCTGGATGTTGTCGCAGGACATGATCGTCAGCGCACCCGTGCCGCGGTCCCGGCGCCGGCGCAACGCCTCGGTGATCAAGCCGAATGTCGTCTGCGGCACGCTCTCCGGAGCAAGATCAGCAACGACCGCGGGCGCGGCAAGGTCGAAGTCGCCGGTGACCGGCGAGATGTTGTAGCCGCCCTCGGTCACGGTCAGCGAGATGATCTTGGTGTCCGGATGGGCCAGCCGCTCGATCACCGCCTCCGGATCGTCCGGCGCATACAGGTAGTCGATGATCGAACCGATCACCCGGGCATCGCGCCAACCGTCCGGATGCTTCTCCACCAGGGTGTAGAGCCCGCCCTGCTCGGCCAGCACATCACGCATCCGCTGGTCTCGCGGCAGCAGGCCGACACCGCAGATCGCGTACTCCCTGGCCAGGCCCTGCCGCAGCAGCCGATCGATCACCAGCGCCTGGTGTGCCCGGTGGAACCCGCCGACGCCGATGTGCACGATGCCCGCCACCAGCCCCGAGCGGTCGTACTCGGGCCGGGCCACGGCCTCGGTCGCCTCGGCCAGCAGCGAACTGGCCGCCGGTTCCTCGATCATCATCTACCTGCCTCCTCAGCCGTTGGTGTCCTGAGCCGCCCACCATCTTGCTGCATCCGCCGCCGCCGTCGTCTCATGGGCCAGACTGGACGCCATGGCTCTGCGGCGACGACTCGGCTCCCTGTTGGCCGGCCTGCTGCTGCTCCTTCCGGCAGCCTGTACGGCGACCGCGCCGGCTCCGGTCTGGACGACCGTCGACACGTTGCCGGCCGGATTCACGGCGGAGACCCTGGCGCCGAGCCCGGCCGGTCTGATCATCGGCGGTCGCGCCGCAGACCCGGCCCGCCCGATGCTGCTGATCGAGCAGGCCGACGGCGTCCGCGAGGTGCCGCTGACTCCCGAATCCGCCTACGGCCGAACGGCGGCACTGTCGTCGATAGCCGTCGCCGGCGACCAGGTGTACGCCTTCGGCGGCGACCGCGGCGGCGCGCACGCCAACGTCCGGTGGAGCGTTTGGTCCGGCACTCCGGATGGGGTTCGCGAACGCGAGCAGATCTTCTGGGTCTTCGGCGGCCAGGACGCCGGCTCGCTGACCACCATGGTGGCCCGGCCCGCCGGGCCCATGATCATCGGCAACTGGGGATCGCCGCGGGGCCTGGACATCACGGTCTGGACCGCCCGCCGGAACACCTGGACCAGGGTCGATTCACGCGGCTCGGCACTGGCCAGTACGACGAAGGAGCTGCTGTCCGAGCGCGGCGCGGCCGTCCTCGGCGATCGGGTGATCATCGCCGGCAACGCGCTGCGGCTCGACGAGAGCCTGCTCAGCCGCGCCGTCACCTGGGTCCAGGACTCGCCCGGCGCGGACTGGCGGCGGGTCGACCTTCCGTCAGCCGGTACGGCCAGCACCGCGCTCGACCTCGCCTGCCTGGACGAGTGCCTGATCGCCGGGATCATCGACGGCAAGGTGGCCGGCTGGCTCGGCGACGGCGCGACCTGGAGCCGGATCGAGCTACCCGACCTCTCCGGTGACCCGCGTACGGCAGCACTGCGCGTGTTCCGGGTCGCGGAGGGCTGGCGGATCGCGGTCGGCGACGGCGCCACGACCACCGTGATCGGCCCGGCCACCGACCCGATCAAGGGCCCGGCCGGGCGCTTGATCGACGCCGCCGGCGGCGATCGGGCCCGGCTGCTGGTCGAGGGCCCGGAAGGCTCTCGCCGCCTCCACGAACTCTCCTGACCGGCCTGAGGCCGTCGCCGCCGCTTCACCGCCTCCCCGACAACCGCTCACCCACCCACACAGCTCGCCCGCCTGCTCGGCCCGCCACTCACCCTGCTCGCGCCGCCACCACCCCGCTCGCCCGCACATTCGCCTTGCCCACCACCCCATTTGGGAAAGGGCTTGCCCGTTGGTATCGCACGATACTACGATCGCTCTTGTGTCAGTCACCGATGACGGAGTGCGGTTGTCGTTGGAGCAGCCGATCTCCCGCGGGGACCGGGTCCGGGACGCGCTGCAGGAGGCGATCCTGAACGGCACCCTCAAGCAGGGCTCGCCGCTGATCGAGCGCGACCTCTCGGCCCGGCTCGGGGTGTCCAAGACCCCGATCCGGGAGGCGCTCAAGCAGCTCCGGTCGAGCGGCCTGGTGGTCGCGAACTCGTACCAGGGAATGAGCGTGCGGACGCTCGACGCCGCCACCGTGCGGGATGTCTCGGGAGCCCGGGCGGCGGTCGAGCCGGCGGCGGTCCGGATGGCCGTCGAACGGCGCGAACCCGGCCCGCATCCCGCAGCCCGGCGGGCCCTGGCCGAAGCCCGCGCCCTGCTGGCGGATGATCGGCCGGCCCAGCTCGGCTTGATCAACCGCAGGTTCCATCGTGATCTCTACGCGGCCTGCGGCAACGAGCTCATGATCGACTTCCTGGACAAGCTGCAGGGGCTCAACGCGTTCATCGCGACGGCGGGCTGGCGGGCCGACGCCACTCCCTCCGACTCGGAGTGGGACGAGCACACGGCGATCCTGGACGCCTTCGAGGCGGGCGACGCCGACCAGGCCGCCGGACTGCTCCGTGACCACATCGAACGGTCCGCCGCCGGCGTCCTCCGCTCGCTCGAGCCGACCGAGCCCTCATGACCAAGATCACGGGTGTCCGGCTGACCCCGGTCGCGATCGCCCGCTCGACCGGACTGGTCTGCGGCCACGTGATCGTCGAACTGGACACGACCGACGGGATCACCGGGCTCGGCGAGATGTCGGATTTCCAGCACCTGCCGCGCTTCCACGTCGACGTTCCCGAGCTGGAGTGCACGCTGACCGAGTTGCTGGCCGGGCTGCCGGTCGGCGTCGAAGGCGCGAACGAGGCAGAGCGCAGGCTGGCCGAGTCCTTCCCCTTGGCGGGTTCGCTGTACGACAAGACGTCGGTGATCCGGTGCGGAGTCGATCTTGCGCTCTGGGACGTCCGCGGCAAGCTGGCCGGCCTGTCCGTCAGCGACCTGCTCGGCGGCGCGGTCCGGAAGTCGCTGCCGGTGGCGTACCCGATCTTCCGGCAGCAGTCGCCGGACGACGTCGACACCAATCTTGATCTTGTGGCCGACCAGCTGGACCAGGGTTTCACGCTGTTCCGGGTGTACGTGGGCCGACGGCTGGACCTGGACGAGGCGTTCCTGCGCCGGCTGCGGGACCGGTTCGGTGACCGGGTGGCGGTGAAGTCGCTGGACTTCTCCAACCTGCTGGACGCCCGAACGGCCGCCCGCTTCGTCGAGCGCACCCGGGAGGTCGGTTACCCGTTGGTCGAGGCGCCCACGTACGAACGCGACACCGAAGGGCTGGCCTTCGTCCGCAGCCGCACCCTGGTGCCGGTCAGCGAGCACGTCCATGATCGCCGGTGGGCGATCGAGCTCGCCGCGGCCCGTGCCGTCGACGTGTTCAATCTCGGCCTGTTCACGCTCGGCGGCATCACACCGGCGCGGTCGATGGCCGCGATCGCCGAGGCGGCCGGGCTGCGCGCCCTGATCGGGACCACCCAGGAACTCGCCATCGGTACGGCGGCCGCGGCCCAGTTCGGCGTCGCGACCAAGATCGCCGACGAGCCGGCCGACCCGGTCGGTCCGCTGCTCTACACCCGTGACGTCGTCGCCGCCGGGCCCGAGTACCGCGACGGTGAACTGCACCCGCCGGCCGGCCCCGGTCTCGGCGTGGCGCTCGACCCCGACCTGCTCGCCGCCGCCCGCGGACCGCTGCGCTGGACCGACACGGCGGTCTCCGATGTGGTGGACCGCACCGGAAAGCGAAGCTGATCATGAGATTCGCCGGACGCCGGGTCCTGATCACCGGAGCCGCCCGCAACATCGGCCTGGACATCGCCCGGCGGTTCCTCGCCGAGGGCGCGGCGGTCGCGGTCAACGATCTCGATCCCGACGACGTACGGGCAGCCGTCGAGAACCTGGCCGGGGACGGCGGCACCGTGCTCGCCGCACCGGCCGACCTCGCCGACCCGGCCGCGATCGAGTCCATGATCGCCTCGATGGTCGTCGGTCTGGGCGGTCTGGACGTGTTGATCAACAACGCCGCCGTGCAATACCAGGGCCGGGTCCCGTTCGCCGAGCTCAGTCTGGCCGACTGGGACGCGACCTTCACCGTCAACGCCCGCGGCACGTTCCTCTGCACGGCAGCCGCCGCCAAGATCATGCGGCCCGGATCGTCGGTGATCAACGTGTCCTCGATCGGCGCCACCAAGGCGCACCGGCGGGCGCTGGCGTACGACAGCACGAAGGGCGCCATCGAGGCGTTCACCCGGGCCGCCGCGCTGGAGCTGGCCCCGCAGGGGATCCGGGTCAACGCGGTCGCGCCGGGCGCGGTGATCACCGATCGGAATCGGGACCGGACCGACGACCTGCAGGACCGGCACCGGGCCCAGATTCCGCTCGGCCGGGCGGCGACCGGAGCCGACATCGCCGCGGCCGTGAGTTTCCTGGCGTCGCCGGACGCCGATTACATCACCGGCCACGTCCTCGCCGTGGACGGCGGGCTCGGCATCCAGGCCAGACAGCCGTCCGAGGAGGCGAATCCGTGAACCCGCAAGCGTTCGCCGGCATCACGACCATGATCATCACCCCGTACGCCGACGACGGGACGGTGGCACCCGAGATCGCGACCGAACTCGCCCGGCGAGTCGACGCGGCCGGCATCGACGTGATCGCCGCCCTCGGCAACACGGCCGAGATGCAGCAGCTGGACGCCGCCGAACGGACGATCATGCTCCGGGCCGTCGCGGCAGGGCGCCAGCGCGCACAGTTGCTGGCCGGCGTGAGCGGCAGCGTCGGCGACGTGATCATGACCGCGGCCGAGGCGGCCGACCTCGGCTATCACGCGATCATGGTGCACGAGCCGGCCGACCCGTTCGGCGACAGTGCCGACGTGGCCGGCTACTACGAACGGATCGCCGACCGGTCGCCGCTGCCGGCGGTGCTCTATCTCCGGTCGCCCCGGCTCGCCCTCGGCGATCTCGGCAGGCTGGCCGGGCATCCCGGGATCGCCGCGGTGAAGTACGCCCGGGACGACCTGCTCGGCCTGTCCACGCTGCTGAACGGACCCACCAGCGCCGACTGCGTCTGGGTCAACGGGCTGGCCGAGTCGCGGGTGCCGGCATTCGCCGCGCTCGGGATCACCGGCTTCACCACCGGCATCGGCAACGTCCGGCCCGAGCTCTGCGTCGCCGTCCGCGACGCGGTGATCAACAACGACCTCCCGCGGCTGTACGCGCTGCTCGACCTGGTCCGCTCGGTCGAGGTGCTGCGCGCCGCCGGCAACAACCGGTGCAACGTCTCCGTACTCAAGGAACTGCTCCGGCTCGACGGCCTGCCGGCCGGCGGCGTCCGGCCGCCGCACGCGCCGCTGGACGACCCGGCCCGGACCCGACTGCAGGACGCCTGGCGCGCCTGGACCCCGGACCGGCTCCGGGCCCTCGGCGTCGCCGTACCCACCCCCTAGAAGGACGAGGTCGACGATGACAGCACCCATGTCCCGGCGCACCGCCCTGCTGCTCGGCGCCGGCACCCTGACCGCGGCCGCCGGCTGCAACCGGTTCGGCGGCGGCTCCGCCACCGCCGACGGCTCGACGGTGAACATGGTCTGGTGGGGCGACGCGCAGCGCGCCGAAGTCACCGAGGCCGCGCTCGAGCTCTACCGCAAGGCGAATCCGGGGCTCAAGATCACCACCGAGTTCCAGTCCGGCAGCGCCTACGACGACAAGCTGGCGGTACGGTTCGGCGGCGGCAACCCGCCCGACCTGCTGGCCGTCCGCCGCGAATCCCTGCGTGACTTCGCGGACCGCGGCTCGCTGCTCGATCTCGCCACCCAGCAGGATTTGATCAAGACCGCCGACATCCCCTCGGGCGTCTTGAACGCCGGCAAGGTCGGCGAGGCGCTCTACGGAGTCCCGGGCGGCGTGACCTCGATGGGTTGGGCGCTCAACAAGGCCGTCTTCGACCAGTACGGCATCGACCTGCCGGACGGGAAGTCCTGGAGCTGGAACGACTTCGCCGCCCTCAGCGCCGAGTTCGCCAAGGCCAGCAACAAGGAGGCCTACGGCGCCGACTATCCGCTGGACGATCTGCTCACGTTCGGGATCTTCGTCCGACAGCACGGCGAGGACCTGTGGACGGCGGACAGCAAACTCGCCGTGTCGGCCGACGTGGTGACAGCCTGGTTCCAGCAGGCCGTTGATCTTCGGACCAGCGGTGCCATGCCGCCGCCCGGCTGGGCGGAATCGCTCGGCCCGTCGGCGGACCAGTCACCGATCGCGCGCGGGCTGGTCGCCACCCAGGCCATCCCGTCCAACAGCTTCGCCACCTTCAACCGGGCCGCGAAGCAGACGCTGGACATGGTGTGGTTCCCGGGCGAATCCCAGGCGACCCGGCGCGGCATGGCGATCATCCCGGGGCTGTTCTGGTCGGTCACGGCCCAGTCGAAGGCTCCGGATCAGGCGGTCGCGCTGCTCGATTTCCTGATCAACGACGTCGAGGCGAACAAGACGATGGGCGTCACCCGCGGCAACCCGGCCAGCACGGTCGTCGCGGACGCCGTGAGCGGCGTGCTGGAGCCCGATGATCAATTCGCGAACGACTACGTGGTCGAACTGTCCCAGGAGGAACTGGTCGACCCGGTCCCGGACCCACTCGGCACCACGGAGCTGCGCGACCTGCTGTCCACGCTGGCCGACGAGGTGAGCTTCGGCAAGACCACACCCCGGGACGCCGGCGCCGAGTTCACCACCAAGGGCGCCGAGATCCTGGATTCGCGGCCCCGGTGACCGGTTTCTTCATCGCCGGACCAAGATATCTGGTACGAGGCATCGCGACGGGCCTGACATGAACCGGCTCACATCCGACGGAGGATCACCATGACCACGGCCGACCTGACCCACGACTACTCGCCCTGGAGCTTCTACCGCCGGGCGACCGATGAGGAGAAGAAGCTCCAGTTCGAGCACCAGCAGCGGCTGCTGGAACAGCATCCGGACTGGCAGCTCGGCGAGGAGGTGTTCCTCAGCCCGCTCGCCGCCGTGCAGTGCGAGACGCTGCGGATGGGCAAGCGGAGCTACGTCGCCGCCCACGCCTACCTCTCGCAGGAGGTGACGCTGGGCGACTTCTGCACCGTGAACGCGTTCACCGTGGTCCGCGGCAAGATCACCATGGGCGACGCGGTACGGATCGGCGCGCACACCTCGATCCTCGGCTTCAACCACACGATGGCTGATCCGGACACCTGGGTGTTCAAGCAGCCGACCACGTCCCAGGGGATCACGATCGGCACCGACGTCTGGATCGGCTCGCACGTCGTGATCGTCGACGGCGTGACGATCGGCGACCGGGCCATGATCGCCGCCGGCGCCGTGGTGACCAGGGACGTCCCGGCCGGTGCGGTGGTCGGCGGCAACCCGGCCAAGGTGATCAAATGGCGGGTGCCGGCGCTCGCCCAGCCGCCACGGGATGATCTTGGTACGGCCCTGACCGCATTCGTGGCGCGGGCGAAGGAGCAGGGGCCGGCCGTGCTCGCGTCCTACTGGGACGAGGAGCGGCAGCGCTATGTCGACCCGATGGCGGGCCGGCTCACCGTACGGGCGGACTGCGACGCGATCGAGATCGCGCAGTACCTGACCGGCAGCACACCCCTGCCGTGGAACGCCGAGCAGGCCGTCGAGCGGCTGTCCCGGCTGCAGGATGCCGGCTCCGGGCTGGTTCCTGATCTTGCTGCCGACGGCACCCCGCAGCCGGCGCCGACCGACGTGGTGGCCGGCGGCAGCTACGAGATCCTCTGCGTCGGCTATGCCCTTGATGTGCTCGGCGCGGCGTTCCCGCATCCGATCAAGGCCGTGTCCGGACTGGCGCCGGACCGGCTGACCGCCATGCTGGACGGGCTGGACTGGGCCGGAAGGGCGTGGGGTTCGGGATCCATGATCGACGGGATCGGCACCGCGCTGCTCTGGGATCTGCGACACCCCGGGGCCGATCATGATCAGGCGAAGCTCTTGCTGGACACGGTGATCGGCTGGATGGTGCACAACGCAGACCCGGCCACCGGGATGTGGGGCCGCGCCGAGACGGCCGGGCTGCTCCAGGTGGTGAACGGCTTCTATCGCGCGTCCCGCGGCACGTTCGCCCAGTTCGGGCTGCCGGTGCCGTACCCGGAACGGGTGATCGACACCGTGCTGCAGCACGTTCGCGACCGCAGCCTGTTCGCCCCGGTACGGCAGAACGCCTGCAACGTGCTCGATGTCGCCCACCCGCTCTGGCTCGCCGCCCGGCAGACCAGTCACCGCTCCGACGAGGTGGCGTCGGTGGCCCGGACCCTGCTCGGCGACGCCCTCGGCAACTGGGTCGATGATCAAGGCTTCGCCTTCCTGGCCGCCCGCCCGGAGAACGCGGGTCTGCCCAAGGCCGTGCCCGGCCTGCAGGGCACCGAGATGTGGCTGGCGATCATCTGGTTGCTGGCCGACCTGTCCGGGATGAGCGAAGCGGTCGGCTACCGGCCGCGCGGCGTGCACCGCCCCGAACCCGCCCTCCGGCTGGACCGGATTCCCTGAGGAGCACCGTGATCATCCGCATCGCCCACCAGCCCGACCCGTCACCTCGACTGCGCCTCGGGCTCGATCAGCTCGTGGCGGCTCTCCGCGAGACGGGAACGTCCCCTGAGGTTGTCGAAGCATGTCCTGAGCCTGTCGAACGGGGGCAAGGTCCGAGGTCCTTCGACAGGCTCAGGACACAAGGGGGCGAGCGGATGATCTTCGTCGGCAACCGCTCCAGTTCCGTGATCACGGAGCTGGAGCGGGACGACGTGCTGCTGTACACGACCCCGGAGCCGAGGGACGACGGCTTCTACCTGTCCTCGCTGCCCGACGACCTGACGGTGATCACCGGCGGCAACGACACCGGCGTGCTCTACGGCTGCCAGGAGCTGGCCCGGCTGATCCGGCGGGACGGCCGGCTGCCGCATGATCTCGATCATGGCGAGAATCCGG
This sequence comes from Microlunatus parietis, assembly GCF_013407955.1. GTDB lineage: Bacteria > Actinomycetota > Actinomycetes > Propionibacteriales > Propionibacteriaceae > Microlunatus > Microlunatus parietis. Next base: position 2,080,208 of record NZ_JACCBU010000001.1, read on the forward strand.
ACCTGGTGCTGCGCGGGCCGGCGATCGGGTTGCAGAAGACGACGCTGGAGCCGCCGCGGCAAACCTACGAGTATCCGATCACGCCGGACCGGTTTCCCTGGTTCTATGATCGCGAGCACTGGCTCGAGGTGCTGGAAACCCTGTGTGGACAGCGATCCAACGTGATCTACCTGTGGAGTGGGCATCCCTTCTCGTCCTTCGTGCGGCTGCCGGACTATCCGGAGGCGCAGGAGGTCACCGACGACGAACTCGCCCAGAACCGGGAGCTGCTGCACTGGCTCACCACCGAGGCCGACCGGCGCGGCATCTGGGTGGTGCTGAAGTTCTACAACATCCACATCCCGCTGCCGTTCGCGGAGCACCACGGCATTCCGCTGCGGCAGCCGAAGCCGACGCCGCTGGTGGCCGGCTACACCCGGGCCGCGATCGCGGCGTTCGCCTCCGAGTACGCCGGCATCGGCCTGTACGTGTGCCTGGGCGAGGTGTTGCAGGGCGACATCTACGGCGCCGAGTGGTTCACCGACGTGATCTTGGCCGGGGTCGACGACGCGGTGGCCCTTCGACAGGCTCAGGCAACGGAGGACGGACCGACGGTCGAGCCGCCGCCGGTGATCGTCCGCAACCACGCGATCGACCTGAAACCCGTGCTGGAGAAGGCTCTTCCGCGCTATCCGCGGCTGTTCACCGAGGCGAAGTACAACGGGGAGTCGCTGACCACCCGGAGCCCGCGCGGCGCCTGGCAGGAGCGGCACCGCCAGCTGGCCTCGCTCGGCAGCATCCACATCGTCAACGTGCACATCCTGGCCAACCTGGAGCCGTTCCGGTACGGTGCCGTGTCCTTCATCCAGCGCTGCGTGCAGGCCATGAAGCATCGGCTGGACGCGGGCGGCCTGCACCTGTATCCCTTGTTCTATTGGGAATGGCCGCACTCGCCGGACCGGGTCGAACCGCGGCTGCGGCAGCTGGACCGAGACTGGCTCTGGTACGAGGCCTGGCACCGCTACGCCTGGCGAGCCGATCGGGACCCGGAGGCGGAACGGGACCACTGGATCGGCCGGCTGGCCGCGCAGTTCGGCAGCCGGCAGGCCGGCGCCGCCGCCCTGGACGCGTACGAGGCGATCGGCCGGATCGCCCCCCAGCTGGTGCGGCGGTTCGGGATCACCGAGGGCAACCGGCAGACCCTGAGCCTCGGCATGACGATGAGCCAGCTGACCAACGCGGCGCGGTTCCGGCCCTGGGCCGACCTCTGGGATTCCCATGCCCCGCAGGGCGAACGGCTCGATCTCTACGTCGCCCGGGAGGTCGCCGGAGAGCCGCATGTGGGCGAGACGCCGCCGAGCGTGATCGCGGACGTCCAGCGGCTGGCCGACGAGGCCGAGGCCGCGATCGCGCGTGGTGCGTCGTCGGTGATCACGGAGGCCGACGAATACGGCCGGCTGGGCAGCGACGTCGCCGCGTTGGCCCTGCTGGCCCGGTTCTACGCGCTGCGGGTGTCGGCGGCGATCGACATCATGAGCTACCGGGCGACGCACGGTGGTGATCATGCCGATGTGGGCCGGCTCAAGATCGCCGTGGACAAGGTGGCCGACAGTGTGCTGGCGTACCGGGAACTGGTGCAGCTCACCGACCGGACCTACCACTACGCGAACAGCATGCAGACGCCGCAACGGAAGATCCCCTTCCCGAACGGGGAGACCTACGGGCATTGGCGGCAGTGCCTGCCCGAGTACGAGACCGAGCTTGATCAGCTGCGCCGCAACGTCGAGCTGCTGGACCGCGGCGAGCTGCCGGCCGCCCTGCGCGCGGTGGAGGTGCGGCCGGATCCGTACCGGCCGGCGGAATTCGAGCTGCACACCCCGGCGGCCGAGGTCTTCACGCTCACCAAGGGGACGTCGGTCTTCGCGGACAGCGACGGCAACGTCCGGCAGCTCGCCGAGGAACTCGACGGGCTGAGCGGAATCAGGATCCCGCGGCGCGCAGCGTACACCGGCGAGTTCGCTGTGGAACTCACCCTGCCGGAGCCGGCGACGATCCTGATCGGCTACTTCCTGGATCCGGAGCCGGTCTGGCTGCAGGTGCCGGACCTGGAGACCGACACCCATGCCGACGCCCGCGGCGGGCTGGAACCCCTGCTGCGCAACGGAATCGGCGTGGACTTCCTGCCCAAGATCAACGTGCACGCCTATCGCTACCAGGCCGGCCGGCACACCCTGGCCCTCGGCCGCGGCGCCTACGTCGTCGCCGGCATCGTCGCTGCTGATCAAGAACTCGTTCCGCGGCAGGTGGAGCACGCCGAGTCCAGCACGGACTCACTGGACTGGTTGTACGAGGATCCCGAGGGCCCGTAGGGTCCTGGCATGACCTGGGTCCCGCCGGCCGCCGGCGACCTGGCGGGTCCGTTCCGTTTCCTCCTCTGGCTCGCCCGCTCGCAGGCACGGCGGATCGCTCTGGCCGCGGTGTTCGGCATCACCTGGATGGTCGGGCTGGCGGTGCCGCCCTGGGTGCTGTCCCGCGCGGTTGATCAAGGACTGGTCGACCGAGATCTCGCAGCGCTGATCGGGTGGGCGCTGACGCTGCTGGCCGCCACCGTGCTGATCGCCCTGTTGTCGATCGCCCGGCATCGCACGATGACCAAGATCAGGATGGACGCGTCGTTCCGTTGCGTCCGGACCACGGTCTGGCACACGTCTCGGCTCGGCGCTTCCCTGGCCCGCCGGGTGAGCGCCGGCGAAGTCGTGACGGTCGGCATCACCGATGTCCAGGTCGTCGCGCAGGCGTTGACGATCACGGGGCCGGGCGTCGGTGCCGTCGTTGCGTACGCTCTGGTCGCCGTGGTGCTGTTCAGCAGTTCACCGCTGCTGGCCGCCGTGGTACTCGGCGGGGTGCCCCTGCTCGCGATCGCCGTCGGCCCGCTGCTGCGGCGGATCGAGAGCACCGGCGGCGACTACCGCACGTACCAGGGGCGGTTGACCACCCGCCTCGTCGACGTCCTGGGCGGGCTCCGGGTCCTCAACGGCCTCGGCGGTAAGCCGTTCGTGGCGAACAGGTACGAACAGCACTCGCAGGACCTGATCCGGCACGGCTACCGGGTGGCCGGGCCGACGAGCTGGGTCGGTGCGTTGTCGGTCGGTCTGCCGGCCCTGTTCCTGGCCGCCGTCGTCTGGCTGTCCGCGCGGATGGCCGCGGCCGGGGAGATCAGCATCGGCGAGGTCGTCGCCGTCTACGGCTACGTCGCCATGCTGGTCATCCCGGTGTCGTCCTTGATCGAGGGCGGCGGTGATCTTGCTCGGGCCAGGGTGGCCGGTCGGCGCATCATCGACCTGCTCAACCTTCCGGTGCCCCGTTCCGCCGACGGTACGGCGCGGAGGAGCCCGGCCGGCAGTGGTCCCCTGGTCGACGCCGCGTCGGGAGTGATCATTCGGCCCGGGCTGCTGACCTCGTTGGTCACGGCCAGGCCCTCCGACGCGATCGGCGTGATCGAGCGCCTCGGGCGGGTGGGCACCGATGCCGGCCGCGAGGTGCTCTGGGCCGGCGTACCGATCGGCGAAGTCGACCGGGAGGAGTTCCGGAGCCGGGTGACCGTCGCCGACAACGACGCCGAACTGTTCGCCGGCACCGTTCGTGATCTTGTCGCCGGCCGCCTCGAACCTGACGATCGGCGGATCCAGGCGGCGCTCCGGGCCGCCGTCGCCGAGGACGTCGTGGAGGCGTTGCCGGACGGGCTGGACACGGTGGTCGCGGCCGGCGGCAGTGATCTCTCCGGCGGCCAGCGGCAGCGGCTCCGGCTGGCCCGGGCGATCTACGCGGCGCCGGAGATCCTGCTCGCCGCCGACCCGACCTCGGCCGTCGACGCGAACACCGAAGCCGCGATGATCGAGCGGCTGCGTGAATTCAGGGGTACGGCGACCACGATGATCACCACGACCTCGCCCCTGGTCCTGGACCGGTCTGACGAAGTCGTCGTGCTCGTCGACGGCCGGGTGACGTCGATCGGCCGGCATCCGGACCTGGTGCGGAGCGACCCCGACTACCGCGCCCTGGTGTCCCGCGTTCAGGGCGAGAATGATCATGGACGAGACGATGAGTAGACACCTCCCGGTCGCCTCGCCGGCCGCGGTTCGTGCCGCCGTGCTGGGCGATCTGAGGGCCGACCGGCGGGCCGTGGTGATCATCATCGTGGTCAACGGCCTGGCGGCGGCCGCGGGACTGATCGGCCCGTGGCTGCTCGGCCGGATCATCGACACGATCCAGACCGGCGGCGGCGATGTCCTCGGCACCGTCGACCAGCTGGCCTTGGCGGCTGTCCTGTTCACGATCGTGCAGGCGGTGCTGGCCTGGTGGGCACTCAAGGTCGGTTACCGGTTCGGCGAACGGACCGCCGCACGGGTCCGCGAGCGCTTCCTGAAGCGCGCCCTGGCGCTGCCGGCCCGCGTCGCCGATCAGTTGCCGCTCGGCGATCTGATCGCCCGGGGCAGCACCGATGCCTCGCTGGTCGCCTCGACACTGCGGTTCGCAGTACCGGAGGTGATCGTGGCGGTGGTGCACGCCCTGTTCCTGATCATCGCGGTGATCATCCTGAACCCGTTGCTCGGGCTGTGCGGACTGGTCTGCCTGGTCGGGGTCGGGACGGCCGTGCGCTGGTATCTGCGCCGAGCCAGGCCGGCCTATCTGGCCGTCGCGGCGACCGGTGCGGAGTTGGCCGACGTCGTCGCCAGCACGGCGAAGGGCTCCCGTACCGTCGAACTGCTCGGGCTGGAGCAGCGCCGGGCCGAGACGGCCGAGGCCGCGATCACGAGCGCCCGGTCCGCCCGGTTGTGGGCGCTGCGGCTGCGCTCGGTGTTGTTCCCGTGGTCGGACGTGTCGCTGGCGCTGCCGGTGGTCGGCGTCCTGGTCGTCGGCGGCGGACTGTATCTGGGTGACCTGGTCAGCCTCGGCACCGTCGTGACCGCCACGGTGTTCCTGCGCCAGCTCGTCGGGCCGCTCGACACGCTGATGCTCTGGATCGAACAGCTCCAGGGTGCCGGCGCCTCGTACGCGCGGGTCGAGGGACTGACCGGCGTCACCGGCGTCGAGACCCGGCCGGGTGGGCCGGCCAAGATCATCGACGGCGACTCGCGCGGTGATCGACTTCGCGTGGAGAACGCCCACTACAGCTACACCGGCGTACGGGAGGTGCTGCGCGGGGTCGACCTCACCGTACGGCCCGGCGAACGACTGGCCATCGTCGGAATGTCCGGGGCCGGCAAGTCCACCCTGGCCCGCCTGCTCGCCGGCCTCGACCGTCCGCACGTCGGGTCCGTGACCATCGACGGCGTGCCCGTCGCCGACCTGTCGCCCGAGCAGCTGCGGGAGCATGTCGTGTTGATCACCCAAGATCATCATGTCTTCCACGACACCGTCCGGGACAACCTGCGCATGGTGAGCCCGGATGCCACGGACGAGGACCTGCGCGCCGCACTGGAGGCCGTCGGAGCCGGCTGGTACACGGACCTGCCCAACGGACTGGACACTGAACTCGGCCGCGACCTCGAGCTCGACGACGCCGGTGCCCAGCAATTGTCACTCGCCCGAGTGGTGCTCGCCGACCCGCACACCGTGATCCTGGACGAGGCCACCGCGCTCCTCGATCCCAAGACAGCAAGGCGAACCGAGCAATCACTGGCCGCCGTGCTCCACGATCGCACCGTGATCGCGATCGCCCACCGACTGCAGACGGCGCACGACTCCGACCGCATCGCCGTCATGGAGGCCGGCGAGCTTGTCGAACTCGGGACCCACGCCGAGCTCGTCAGCGCCGGCGGGGTGTACGGCAAGCTCTGGCGGACCTGGCACGCGGAACCGGAGGACCCGCCGCCGTAACCAGGCGGGCGTCGCTCAGAGCGCCTCGTGGGCGGCCACGTTCCGCTCCACTTCGCCACGCCACCAGGCCTCTTCGCGCCGAGCCGGCAGGATCGCCCACCAGAGCAGGGACGACCAGCCGAGAAGGATCGTGCGAAGCCGGTCGAACTGCTGTGCGCCCGGGATCGGGAGACCGAGCCGTCGCCGTTCCTCGGCCAGCAGCATGATCAGGTCCGGCGTTTCCGCGACGCCCGAGGTCAGTTGGGCATAGGCGGCGTCCCAGGCCCAGTGCGCGGTCCGCGGGATCGGATCGATGAGGCGCCAGGGTCCGTCGCGCGCCGCCGCGACAGCGTTCCAGAAGTGGACGTCGCCGTGACCCTTCAGGTGGCCGCCGAGTGATCGCAGCCAGGCGTCGTCGGCACCGATGCGGGGCAGCACGTCGGCGGCCGGCCCGGGGCAGCCGGCGTCGATCGCCTGCTGGGCGTACGTGATCATGAAGTCCACGTCGATCGGATAGGTCGGCAGGTCCACGTCGATCGCCTCCTGCTGGAACCGGGCCGCCGCGCGCATGACGTCACGGGCGATGTCGTCGTTGTCCGAGCGGGCCCGGTGCGGCAGGTCGGCCAGCAGCAGCCAGGGCCGCTCGGGCTCGGAAAGGACGCCATGGGCCAGGACCTCGGCCACGATGTCGGTGGCGCGTGCACTGATCGCCGGCATCCATGCCGCCTCGAGTTCGTCGGCAAGCTTGAGAATGCAGGGGGTTCCGGAGGAGCGCAGGCGGGTGCGGAAGATCCGACCCTGGCCCGGCGGCTCCGCTCTCAGCTCGCCGACCAGGCAACCGATCACCGGGTCGTCCCGGAGCGCAGCGATGATCACCGAACCATCGGGGTCATTCATCCGCCCACCATCCCCCGGCCGGCGGACCCGGTCCATCGAATATCGGTCACATCGCGACATCGCGGGTCACCTCCGGCTGGCGCTCCGGAGGCCGGCGGCGAGGTTGCCGCGGGCGGCGATCTTGATCGTGTCCAGTTTCAGCCAGGTTCGGAGCAGGTCCAGCTCAGCCGCAAGCTCCGCGGCGACCCACGTCGCGTCCTGGCCGGGTTCGACGTACGCGCTCTGCACCAGCAGCGTGCCGCTCTGCCGGTCGGCCTTGAGGTCGCACCGGCCGACCAGGTTGTCGCCGAGCAGGAACGGGAGCACGTAGTAGCCGTAGACCCGTTGCTCGGCCGGAACGTACAGCTGTTTGGCGATCGGGTTGGTGAAGCCGTAGAGCAGCTGCGACGACGCTCGCATGAAGGAGTCGAACGGGGACAACAGGGCGCGGGCGTTGATCGCCTTCGGCACTCGCACACTGGTGACGATGTAGCCGGGATCTCGCCAGCCCTCGACCCGCACCTCGGTGAGCCGGCCCTCCTCGACGAGCTCGCCGAGCAGGCGTGCCAGCGGCACCTTGATGATCTTGCCGTCCGGCTGCCGGATCCGGAAACTGGTCAGCCCGAGATAGTCGCGCAACCCGCGGCCGTTGGTGATCCCGACGGCCAACGCCGACCGGTACAGCAGCTCCTTCTGGGCCTCGTCGGCCGGCGGAGCCGGGGCATCGACGAACTCGCGCGGGATCACCCGCTCGACGAGGTCGTACACCCGAGTGAAGCCGCGCCGTCCCGCCACGGCGAGCTGTCCGCACTCCAGCAACGCCTCCAGGGCCTGCTTGCCCTTGCTCCAACCCCACCATTTCCCGGTCCGGCCGCCGCCGTCGGTCAGCTCGCCGACGGTCAGCGGGCCTCGCTCCGCGATCTCGTCGTAGACCGCCCGTACGTGATCTTGACCGTCGACCGGGGCACCCAGCGCATAGGTCCGGCCGGTCTGCATGATGATCATCCGGTGCCGCATCAGCGGGAACAGCTCGACCGGCAACAGGCAGGCGGCGTGGCTCCAGCACTCGAACAACTCGTGCCGCCGATAGGCGAGTCGGTCCAGCGACTCGACCGGATACGGCCCGAGGCGGGAGTAGACCGGCAGATAGTGGGAGCGCACCAGCACGTTGACGGAGTCGAGCTGCAGCGCGAGCACCCGGTTGGCGATCTTGCGCACGCCGTCCAGCGTCGGCCTGACCGGTCGAGTGCGGCCGAATCCCTGTGCGGCAAGGGCAATCCGACGAGCCTCTACGCTCGAGATCTCCATGCGCGCACTCTAGCCGTCGGCACCGACACTCTGCTCCTGCTCGAGCCGCAGCGCGTTCCAGAGCGGCAGCGCGATCACCCAGGACGGGTTCCAGGTGTTGCTGGCACCGCGCTGCTGCCAGTCGGTGACGAAGAACGCCTCGCCCTGTTCCCCCACCACGTCGAAGCCCCAGTCACCCGGCCGTTCACAGATGCCCTGCCGAAGTGCCGTGTCGATCCCCTCGGCCCAGCTCCGGAAGTGATCATGGCCGGTGAGCCGGCCAAGCCGCCACAGCTCGTAGGTCGGGAAGAACACGTCCAGGTGGTGATTCTGCACGCTCACCCCGGGCCAGCCCAGCGCCGTGAACCCACGCGTTTCGAGCACGGAGCCGGCGTCGTACCGGGGCGACCAGTGATAGACCCAGGTGAGCAGCCACTCCGCGACCTCCTCGGCCCGGCCCAGGTAGCCCGGGTCGCCGGTCAGGTCGAACAGTTCCAGCCAGAACCGGAGCAGATAGAGGCCGGCCTCCTTGTCCTCGCAGGCGGCGTCCAGGGTCGAGTGCGAGTACGGCCGCTCGAAGGCTTGCCCGGGCAAGGCCTGGTACGCCTCGCCGAGCTCACGAGCAAGCTCCAGGAACTCGGCTCGGCCGCTCAGCCGCTGGGCCGCGGCCACCGCGTAGGCCGCCGGAATCCCCGCCGCGCAAGGCTCCGCGGGCACCGGCGCTCCGTCCGTTGTCCAGCCCAGCGGCACCAGACCGCCGACCAGGTGTCCGGCCACGAACTCGGCCCCGGTGATCACCGCGTCCCGCCACGACGCGGGAACGTCCAGACCATGATCGTCGAAGAGCCGTACGGTGTCGGCGATGTCACCCAAGCTCTCGCCGTACGCGCGCGCGAAGATCAACTCGGTGCCGTGGCGCCGGGCCCCGATCCAGCTCCGATCGTCGTGGACGTAGCCGGTGTAGCGGAGTCCGGGTGCCGCGGCCGCGGAATGCCCGACGTAGAAGTCGATCACGCGGCGGGCCCGGTCGATCCGGTCCGGGCGGCCGTCGCGGAGTCCGAGGGCGGCGTCGCACCAGGCGAGCCGGAGGCACTGTCCGGTCCAGCCGTAGCTGAAGTCGTGGGCCGGCCGCGGTTTGCCGCCGGGTCGTTCCTTCCGCGGCTCGCCCCAGGCCGGGAACTTCAGGTAGCCCGCGACCGGGCCGTCGGAGAAGCTGCGGGCATCCAGCGCAGCAGCCTTCAGTTCGATCATGGCCGGCCGGCCCTCCGGATCGGCTGCGGGCGCCGGACCGAGCGAGCGGCCGGCCCGGGCCAGCGCCACGAAGCCGCGACCGGGGCGGGGCAGGTCGCCCCATTCCAGGAGCAGGTTCCTGGTGATCATCCCGCCCGGTGCGAGCGTGAAGTAGCCGCGCGGATTCGGCGCGGTCGTCGCCTTGTGGACGTAGTCCAGATCCGGTACGCCGTCGAACATGATCGCCCCGGACAAGGCGATGATCGCCGCCGGCTCCGTACCCGCTACCGCTCCCAGCGTGCCGTAGCCGACCCGTCCGCCGGCATCGCGGTCCGCTTCCGGCCGGTCGATGATCATCAGATAGCTGCCGTCGGACGGCTCGACGCAGACCGCCGGGATCGGCAGCCGGTCCACGCCGGTGACGTAGCCGCCGCGGCTCACATGGGGCACCGTGCGGTCCGCGTCCGCCGACGGATTGTCGTGCTGGATCACCTGCGGAATGGTGACTCTGGACTCCGGTGGTCCGGCCGTCCACTGCAGCCCGACCACGAGATCGGTCACCGGAGCGGCATCGTCGTTGGTCCACCGCAGGTCCATGGCCAGCCGGTCGCCGGACCGCCGAAGCACGACCTCGACCGCGAGCCGGTCCAGCCGCCCGGTGATCACGACCCGCGCGCCCTCGTCCCGGACCTGGGCCGCCGCCAGCCCCGGACGGTTCCTGCGCCACGGCCGGCCGGTCGACATGATCAACAAGTCGCCGACCACGCCGTCCCAGACCGGGCGGCTCCCACTCAGCAGACGAAGGCCGATCCCGGGACGATCCCGATCGACATCGATCAGGCCGTTCAGCATCGCGTCGCCCGGATCGCATAGTAGAGCCGCGGTTCCAGTTGCACCGTGAACGAACCGGAGTCGGTCCGCAGCACCTCCTCGACGGTCATCGACCAGGTGTCGATCACCTCGACTCGGTACGGTCCGTCGGGCAGGTCGAACGACCGGCTCCGGAACCGGTGCGCCCCCAGGTACTGCAGATACACCTCGTCCGGCACCCCGAGCGTCGACGCGTCCGGACGGAGCCGCAGATAGCTCGCCGACCCCGGCAGCGCGGCCAGGATCTCGTGCAGGAAGCTCAACCGGGGCAGGGCTTCACCGCGCGGCCCACCGCCGTCGACCCATCGTTCCGCGTGGGTCGGGAACCCGCCGCGCACCGCGGTCTCCCAGGCGTACAGCACCACAGCCTCGGCGGTCCGACTCCCGTCAAGGTCCGGAGCGTCGCCCTCCACCAGACCGTCCAGCACGGCGGGCTTCGCGAAGTCGTCGGTCAGCGTCGAGCTCGACCGGGCATGATCAGTGCGCACGCTCGCGTAGCTGATCCGCGGGTCGCCGAAGTCGAAGCCGAGTCCGGCGTGCACGGTGCAAGGCCGGTGTCCGTGATCATGCTCGGCGAGCAGGTCCAGCGCCTCCCGCCAGAGCGCCGGTTCGACCCCGGCCCGGTCGGCATCGACGGCCAGACACCACGCGACGGTACGGAAGCCGGCAAACCGCGACACGACTCGCCGCAGGTGTTCCCGCCAGCCGTCCCGGTTCAGCGCCCGACCGTCGCCGAACAACACCAGCTCCGCCCGGCGGCCGATCTCGGCCAGCGCAGTCACGGCCCACTCGACCCGGTCCAGTTCGGCATCGTCCGGCCAGTCGACCCGTTCCGGATCGAGCACCGACAGCCGTACCGCCGTGATCGGCGACTCGCGCAGCAAACCGAGCGTGTGCCCGGCGTCCGGCCGCCGGTGCCAATCCAGCAGGTTGGTCGGCAACGGCAGGTGTGGCGTGCCGTCGGCGTGGGCGAACCGGGTGCCGAGGACGCCGACCGGTCCATGATCACCGGCGGGTTCCGGCTCGCAGTCCAGCGTTCCCTCGCCGATCGGGGGCCCGGCAGAGTCCATGATCGTGTACGTCCAGCGCCCGACCACGCCCGGTGCGAAGCGGGCCAGCAGCCGGTCCCCGCTGCGGAACGGCTCGGCCACCGCCCGTACCCGATCATGAACGAACTGCACCGCCACGGCCGCGGTCCCGGTCAGTTCCAACTCGGCCGGCTCCCAGCGACGTACCCTCATCGGCTGATCCTCACTGCGAGATCGGTCCGCCCGAGCGGGATCCGGCATCGTCCACGGAACACTCCGGGCAGCGGCTCGACGGTCATCGCCCAGGTGTCGATGATCTCGACTCGATGATCATGATCATCGAGTTCCACGTCGTAGTAGGCCGGCCGGCGGTCGCCGAAGTAGTCCAGCCGATAGCCCCGGTCCCGGGCCGCGATCCAGTCCGCTGGTCCTTGGTCGATGATCGAACGCAGGAAGGCGATCCGCTCCGGGCTCTCCCCGATCAGCGTGCCGCCGCTGGAGATCCAGCGGTGCTCGGTGTCCACGTAGCATTCGCCGTGGCCGACGAAACCGCCCCGGGTCATTCCCTCCCAGAATCGCCGGGTGATCTCCCGCCCGGTCAGGTTGCCCCAGCGCCGGTCGATGTCGCCCTCGTAGCCGAGTTCGTCCAGCACCACCGGCTTCGGGTGCCGCATCCGCCACTCGGCGGTGAGCCCGGCGTCCCAGTGCTGGATGCTCTGGTGCGTCGTCCAGGGCTTGCCGAAGTCGTAGATCGAAGCGTGTTCGAACATCGCGGTGCCGTTGTGGATCGACGCCAGCCGCCGGTAGGGGTCGATCCGCTGCAGGTACTGCAACAGCCGATCCCAGTCGATCATGGTCTTGGCCTTGTTGAAGTCGAACTCGTTGGACATCGACCACCACACGTTGCGGAAGGCGGCCAGCCGGGCGACGACGTAGCGGACCAGGAACCGGTCCTGCTCCGGGGTCAGATTGTCGACGCCCCAATGCCCCTTGTCGTAGGGATGGAAGATGATCACGTCCGCCTCGATGCCGAGCTCGAGCAGGTCGGCGATCCGGCCCTCGAAGTGACGGAAGAACTCCGGGTCGAACCGGGTCGGGTCCAGTTGCCCTGGAGTGTCGCCGGCGAAGGCGATCCGCGGCGGTGTCATCGCGGCCGTCGGCAGCAGGCACATCCTGACCTTGTTGAAGGGCGATGCGGCCAGGGACTCCAGCGTCCGCCGTTCATGATCTTCGTCACCGGTGTGGGTCCAGTGGTAACAGGTGGTGCCGTACGACTCGTGCCGCGTCCCGTCGGCGTACTCGAACCGCCAGCCGCCGACCGCCCGGACCGGACCGTGGTTGCCCTGCCCCGGCGGGCCGACCAGGAACTCTCCGGCCCGTCCGTCCAGGGCCGGCGCGTTGCTCGAGGTCCGATACCACCAGGTCCCCTCCCGGTCCGGCGAGAACCTGATCTTGTAGGCACCGTCGCCGTCGTAGAACCCGTCCACCGCGACGATCCGGTTCCGGTACTGGAACTCGGCCGTCAGCTCGACCTCGACATACGGGTTACCGTCGGCGGGACCGGACAGGGTCAGCTCGAAGATCCCCCACCGCTCAACGGTCATCCGCACACCCAGTCCGCGTCGAAGCTGACGTGCTTGATCGCCTTACGCAGGTACGAATACGCGGCGTGCACCCGGCCGTCGGAGGTCTGCAGCAGTGTCGGGTAGGAGTAGCCCATCGGGGCGTCCCGGTACTCCAGATCGGCCAGCTGCAGGTTGCGCCGGAACGGCCAGGTGGCGCCGTCGTCCTCGGACAGGGCGAGCGCGAGCGGAGTCCGTACCGCCTTCTTGCGCGGGTTCTCCGGGTCGCCGACCCAGCGGAACTGATCACGCTCCAGGGAGGCGTCGTTGAAGATCAACAGCAGCCGCCCGTCGGCCAGCCGGACCTGGTGCACGGCCGAGTTGTTGTTGGCCAGTTCGGTCCGCTCCGGCACCGACCAGGTGACCCCGCGGTCGGTCGACACCGAGGCATAGATGCGGTCCGCGGCTCGGGACCGGAACAGGGCCGACAGGGTGCCGTCGGCGCGTTGCACCACGCTCGGCTGGACCCGGCCCAGGCTCTCCGGCATCTCGTGCTCGGCCCAGGTCTCACCGCCGTCCGAGCTGATCGCGATCACGCTGTACTCGCCGGCCGGCGTGCACAGGTAGGACGGCAGCAGCCACGTACCGTCGTCGAAGATCAGCGGCGGGTTGCGCAGGAAGTAGCCCGGCCCGGGGAACAGGATCCGCGGCTCGGACCAGGTCGCACCATGATCATCGGAGGTCCGGGCCAGCACGTGGGCCGACTTCTGATCATGCGGCTCGTTCGAGGTGTGCAGCAGCCAGATCGTCCCGCCGGGTGCGGTGAACAACACCGGGTTCTGCTCGGACCGGTCCGGGTCGGCGGCGACCAGGTCCGGCTCAGTCCACGCCTCGGCGCCCTGCGGCAGCCGGGACACCACGATGTTGGTGCCCGGCTCCCCCTCGCCCGGACCGTTGAACCAGGCGCAGACCAGGTCGCCGTTCGCGGCTTCGGCGAGGGTCGCGGCATGGCTGTCGCCGGAATGCAGCACCGGCAGCAGCGCCTCGGTCAGGGCCGGGTCGGCACCGGGTCGCAGACGTCCGTCGAAACGTGGATCCCGTTCCATCCTTGGCCTTTCAGTTGTCGGTCGGGTCGATGCCGCGGAGCTCCAGCTCCTCGGCGAAGTGGCAGGCGGCACGGCGGCCGGGCCGGACCTCGCGAAGCGCGGGGACCTCGGTCCGGCAACGATCTTGAGCGTAGAAGCAGCGCGGATGGAACGGACAGCCGGTCGGCACCTTGGACGGATCCGCGACCTCACCGCGCAACACGATCCGGCCCCGGCCGTCCGTCTTCGCCCTGGCTGCGGCATCAGGATCCGGATCGGGAACGGCGGACAGCAGCGCCTCCGTGTACGGGTGTTGCGGGTTCCCGTAGATCTCGGCGGTCGGGCCGGACTCGACGACCTTGCCGACATACATGACGACGACCTCGTCGGCCATGTATTCCACGGTGCCGAGATCGTGCGAGATGAACAGGTAGGTGAGGTTACTGTCGTCCTGCAGATCCCTGAGCAGGTTGAGGATCTGGGCCCGTACGGACACGTCGAGGGCGCTCACCGCCTCGTCCGCGACCACCAGCCGCGGATCCAGCGCCAGCGCCCGGGCGATGCCGACCCGCTGCCGTTCCCCGCCGGAAAAGGCGTTCGGGTAGCGGTGCCGGTATTCGGCACGCAGGCCGACCCGCTGCAGCAGGGCCGCCACCCGGTCGTCGATCTCGCTCGCCGGCAGGACGTGATTCACCCGCAGCGCCTCGCCGACGATCTGGTTCAGCGTGAACCGTGGGTTCAAGGCCGAGAAGGGATCCTGGAACACCATCCGGATCTCCCGCCGGTACGGCTTCAACTCCCGCTCCTTCATGGCCGCGAGGTCGACCACCCGGCCGTCCGCCGTGCGGTAGTTGATCATGCCGGCGGTCGGCGTGTTGGCGCGCAGGATGCATCGGCCGAGCGTGCTCTTGCCGCAGCCCGACTCGCCCACCAGGCCGACCGTCCGTCCCGCCGCGATGGTCAGATCGACACCGTCGACCGCCCTGACGTGGCCGACCGTACGGCCCAGCATTCCCTTGCGGATCGGGAAATGCATGGTGAGGTCCCGGGTCTCCAGCAGGACCTGGTCGGCCCGGGTGTCGGGGTCATCGATGACCGTCATCGGAGTCCTCCTGATAGAGCACGCAGCGGACCTGGTGGCCGTCGTCGGTGGTGATCACCGGCGGCGGCGCGGTGTCGCAGCGACCCGGGATGAACGAGTCGCAGCGATCATGGAACGGGCAGCCGGACGGCCGATGGTACGGATGCGGCACGATCCCCCGGACCGGCGCCAGCCGCACGTTGCGGTCCCGGCCCAGCTTCGGCACCGACCGCAGCAACGCCTGGGTGTAGGGATGCCGCGGCTCGGCGAACAGTCGGCGCAGCTCACCCTGCTCGACCACCCGGCCCAGATACATGACGGCCACCCGGTCGGCCAATTGGGCCGCCACCCCGAGATCGTGGGTGATCAGCATGATCGACATCTCGAACTCGTCCTGCAGCGAGGTGAGCAGTTCCAGGATCTGCGCCTGCGTGGTGACGTCGAGCGCCGTGGTCGGCTCGTCGGCGATCAGCAACTCCGGACCGCAGGACAGCGCCATCGCGATCATGGCCCGCTGCCGCATCCCGCCGCTGAGCTGGAACGGGTAGGCGTCGATCCGCTGCTCCGGCGACGGGATGCCGACCCGGCCGAGCAGATCGATCGCCCGCTGCCGGGCCTGGTCCTTGGTCAGGTTCTCGTGCAGCGTGATCGCCTCGATGATCTGGTTGCCGATCGTGTGCATCATCGACAACGACGTCATCGGTTCCTGGAAGACCATGGCGATCCGCTTGCCCCGGACGCCGCGGACCAGCTCCGGTTCGGCCGTGGCCAGATCGATCATGCCGGGCGGCGCATCGGGCAGCACCTTCGCCCGGCGCGCCTCTTCTCGGCGAGCCCGGAACCCGAGTCGTCGCTCGCCCGGCTCGCGCGGCGGCGGCGCCGGCACCCAGACCTGGCCGGCCATGATCTTGCCCGGCCGGTCCACCAGGCCCAGCACGGAGCGAGCCATCACGCTCTTGCCGCACCCGGACTCGCCCACCACGGCAAGCGTCTCGCCGCGGCCGATCTCCAGGTCGACCTCCTCGACGGCGTTGACCACGCCGTCCTCCAGTTGGAACTGCGTCCGCAGGCCGCGCAGCCGGAGCACCGGCTGCGCCGCGTTCGGCGGCTCACTTGTACGGGTCGGCAGCATCGCGTAATCCATCTCCGACGAAGTTCATGGACAGGACGGTGACGAAGATCGCCGCCCCGGGCAGCATCAGCCAGGGCGCGGTCTCGATCGCCCTGATGTTCTGCGCATCCTGCAACAGCACACCCCAACTGACCGCCGGGGACTGCAGGCCGAGCCCGAGGAAGCTGAGCGCCGTCTCGCCCAAGATCATCGCCGGGACGCTCATGGTCAGCGACGCGATCATGTGGCTGCTGAACGACGGCAGCATGTGCCGGAAGATGATCCGTGGCTGGCTGCAGCCGTCCAGCCGGGCGGCGGTGATGAAGTCCTCCTCGCGCAGCGACAGGAACCGTCCCCGCACCACCCGGGCCATCCCGGTCCAGCCGATCACCGACAAGATCACGCTGATCGCGAAGTAGCGGGTCAGCGGCCCCCAGCTCGACGGCACCGCCGCCGACAGGGACAACCACAACGGTAGTGTCGGGATCGCCATCAGGAACTCGATCACCCGCTGGATCAGGGTGTCCGGCTTGCCGCCGTAGTAGCCCGAGATCCCGCCGAGCAGCAGGCCGAGGACGAAGCTCACCGCCACGCCGACCAGGCCGATCGACAACGAGATCCGCGAGCCGTAGACGATCCGGCTGAGCATGTCCCGGCCGGCCCGGTCGGCGCCCCAGAGGTAGAACGGCTGCCCCGGCTCGGTCGGACCGATCAGGTGCACGTCGGCCGGGATCAGTCCCCAGAACCGGTACTCGGCGCCGCGGACGAACAGCCCGACCGGGATCCGATTGCTCTCGTCGACGGTGAACGTGCGTTCGTACGTCTCCGCGTTCTGCTGCATCTGGTAGCCGTACACGTAGAGCCCGACACCATGATCGGGATGGTAGACGTGCAACTGCTGCGGCGGCGCGTAGGCGTACTGCTCGTTCTGGGCATCGGTCGTGGTCGGCGAGAGGAACTCGGCCAGGGCCACGATGAGATAGATGATGATCACCGCGAACGCGCCGATCCGGGCCAGGTGGTGCCGGCGGAACTTCCGCCAGATCAGCCGCCATTGCGAGGCCGTACCGCCCCGGATGGTGATCTGGTCGGGTTGCCGGCCCTCCGGCGGCTGCTCGGCCCGCGCGGCCACCTCGATCGTGTTCTCCGCCATCTCAGCCTCCCTCGTAGCGGTGCCGGATCCGCGGATCCCACCAGGCCAGGGCGATGTCGCTGAGCAACGTCCCGATCACCGTCAATGCACTCAAGATCAACACGAAACTTCCCACCAGATACATGTCCTGGCTCTCCACGGCACCGAACAGCAACGGACCCGTGGTCGGCAGGCTGAGCACGATCGAGATGATCGTCTCGCCACTGATCAAGCCGGGCAGCAGCCAGCCGACCGTGCTGAAGAACGGGCTCAGCGACATCCGGACCGGATACTTGAGCAGCAGCTTCCACTCCGGCATCCCCTTGGCCCGGGCGGTCACCACGTACGGCTTGTACAGCTCGTCCAGCAGGTTGGCTCGGGTGATCCGGATCAGGCTCGCCGTACCCGATATGCCGATGATCAACACCGGCAGCCAGAGGTGGGAGGCAAGATCGAGTAGCTTGCCGAGGTTCCAGACCGCGTCGGCGTACTCGGGCGAGAAGAGGCCGCCGACACTGGAACCGAAATAACGGACTCCGATGTACATGAGGACCAGGGCCAGCATGAACTCCGGTACCGCCATCCCGACGAAGCCGAAGATCGTTCCGGCGTAGTCGCCCGGCGAGTACTGCTTCACCGCCGAGTAGATGCCGATCGGGAACGCGATCGCCCAGACCATCAGCATCGTGCTCATCGACAGGAAGAACGACAGCGCGACCCGGTCCCAGATCAGCGTCGACACCGGCCGGTTCCAGGCGAACGACTCACCGAAATCACCGTGGAAGATGATGTTGCCGATCCAGTTGAAGTACTGGACCAGGAACGGGTCGTTGAGCCGGTAGCGCTCGCGCAGTGCCGCGACCCGCTCCAGGCTCAACTCCTCGCCGCGGGACTCGGCGGCCGCCTGCAGGGTCGACACGTAATCGCCCGGCGGCAGGTTGATGATCCAGAAGGTGGCGAACGAGATCGCCGCCAGGGTGATGATCATCAACCCGACTCGCCGCAGGATGTAGCGCAGCATCGAGACAGCTCCCGGTCAGGCCGTGAAGTAGAAGTGCTCGGGATTGCTCGGACCGGGGGCCATGTAGCCGACCGATCCAGGAAAGAAGTCGGGCACGTTCTTCATCGAGTTCTTCACGATGCCGTAGAGTTCCGGCGGCGTGCTGATCCCGATGTAGACGAACAACTCCTTCGCGATCGTGATGATCTCCTTGCCCAGCTTGGTCGCCTGGTCCGCCTCGTAGGTGACTCGCATCTGGTCGAACAGCTCCAGCTGCCGCTTCACCGGCGCCGGCGGCTCCTCGCCCTCTGCGCCCTCGGAGCGATACCACAGCGCCCAGGTGTGGCCGTACCGCGACGAGCCGCGCGGATTGCTCGGCAGGAAATAGTGATTCGATCCCTGGGTGGCGCGAATCTCGAAGCCGCCGCCGGTCCAGGTCGATGCCTCGGCCTGATTAGCTTCGACTCGTTCCCAGTACAGGGTTTCCGAGACCCGCTGCGCCTGGAGTTCGACACCGACCGCTTGCCAGTCCGCCTTGATCAACTCCAGTGCATCGACGTGGTCCGGCATTTCGGAGCTGACCACGACCGGGACGACGATCCGCTGGCCGTCCGCCAGTCGGTAGTTGTCGGAATCCCGCTTCTCGTAGCCGGCCTGATCGAGCGCCTCGTTCGCCTTGTCGGTCGAGTATTCGAGGAACTGCGTGCCGAACTCCTCGTCGTAGACCGGGTCGCCCTCCAGAGGTGCGCCCTGCCACGGCTTACCCTGCCCGGCGTAGACGGAATCGATGATGCGCTGCCGATTGATCGCGTACGACAGTCCGACGCGGAAGTCCTTGTTGGCATAAATGGCCCGCTTCCTGTCGTCGGAAAGCGTCTGGTTGAACCCGATCACCAGCGTATTGGTGCCGGTGGCGCCGATCGTGAACATCCGATAGTCGCCCTTCTCCTGATTCCGGGCCACGACCGGCTTGTTCCGCACCGTGCTGAAGTTGCGCATCTGCAGGTCGAGTTCGCCGTTGGCGATCTTCAGCAGTTCGACCTCGACGTCCAGCAACACCTCGCACTGGATCTTGTCGATGTAGGGCAGCTGGCTGCCCTCGGGATCGGTCTTCCAGTAGTACGGATTCCGCTCCGCGACCACCGCTGTCCCCTCGCCCAGCGGTGTGACCAACCGCCACGCGTTGAGGGTCGGGGCGTCGGCGTTCATCCACGGCGTGGACTTGTTCTCGAACAGCTGGATCCAGTCGTTGAGGTTGGCCTTCTTGACCAGGTCGTCCACATTCTTGTTGTACCGGGGATGAAACTCCTGGAAATAGTGCTTGGGCATGACCATGGTCCGCATGCTCGCGAGCTCGTTCAGGAAGCCGGGCTTGGGGGCCGTGAACGTGTATCTGACCTTCTGCTCGTCGACGACGGTGAACTCGCCCGGCCGAGCGGTGTCCGGGCTCAGCCACAGGTCGTAGAAGCCGCCCGGATGCATGTCCGCGTAGACATTGACGTCCTCGAACGCGAACCGGAAATCCTCCGCGGTGCAGGGTTCCCCGTCGGACCAGCGCAGACCCTTGCGCAGCGTGAACTCGAAGACCTTGCCGCCCTCGAGTTCCTCGAAGGCCTCGCAGATGTTCGGGATGATCTCGTCCGTTCCGGCGGAGTTCGTCCATTCCCGGGTCCAGCGGACCAGCGGCTCGTACCCGACGATCGTGCCGAGCCAGCTTGCGTCCTCCTGCGTGATCATCGCCGAATGCCAGGTGCCGCCGTACCGTCCGACACTCTCGATCGGCTCGACGACCAGCGGCTGCTCCGGCATCCGTTCCTTGACCGGCGGCAGTTTCCCGGCCTCGACCTGC
Source organism: Microlunatus parietis (assembly GCF_013407955.1). Classification (GTDB taxonomy): domain Bacteria; phylum Actinomycetota; class Actinomycetes; order Propionibacteriales; family Propionibacteriaceae; genus Microlunatus; species Microlunatus parietis. The sequence goes on from NZ_JACCBU010000001.1 coordinate 2,100,157, forward strand.
GCGGCCAAGCTGGGCGCCTCCGGTCCCTTGGGCCCGCTGGGGTTCGGCGCGCCGTCACCGTCGCGTTGCACCGGGGCGGTCTCCAACAGACTGCAGCCGGTCAGGGCGGCGCCGGCGATCAAACCGGAGCCGGAGCCGAGCAGGCCGCGCCGGGAGAGAGTGATCCGGCGATACGGCAGCACCGGCCGGTCCGTGATCTTGGACTGAGACATCGTTGTGCTCCTCCTAGGTGGGTGGTCGGCGGCCGTCAGCGGCGACGGACGCCAGAGTGCTCGCCGACGGCGGCGGCCTCCAGTTGCTCGATCAGGGGCAAAGCGGTCCGGTCCAGCTGCCGACGCTCGTCATCGGTCAGCGGGGACAGCGGTGCCGCGGACCGGTCGGTGGCGATCCAGCCGCGGCGTTCCAACAGGTGCTTGTAGAGAGCCGCGGTCGCCGAGATCGTCGTAGCCCGCGGCAGCCGGAGCGCCCGCAGCAGCTCGTCGGAACCGTCCTGAAGATCACGGACGGCCGTCCAGTCATCGCGTCCGAAGGCCTCGAACTGTGCCACCAGGTGCCGCGGCACCAGGTTCGCCAACGAGCTCATCGTGCCTTGCGCACCGACGAAGTAGCCCAGGTCGGGCACCGCGGAACCACCGGTGAAGCAGTCGAAGGCGATGCCGGCACGACGGGCGGCGCCGAGCAGCTGGCGGAACCAGACCAGGTCCGAACTGCTGTCCTTGGCGCCGTCGAACACACCTTCCGCGGCCAGCTCGACGATCCCGTCGATGCCGAGCCCCGGCCCGGCGAGCCGGGGCAGGTTGTACGCGAACACGGGCCGGCCGGCCAGCCGGGCGACAGCGCGGAAATGATCTTTCAGCTCGGCCTGGGTGAAGTCCGCACCGTACGGCGGCAGCACCGAAAGCCTTGCGGCACCGGCATCCAGCGCGGCCCGAGCATGATCGAGAACGAGTTCGGTACCGGTGTCCCCGACGTGCGCGATCACCGGCACCGCCCCGCCGACGATCTTGACGCATTCCCGGACGACCCGGGCGCGTCCCTCGACACCGAGCGCATAGAACTCGCCCGTGGTGCCGTTGACCCAGAGTCCGGCGACACCCCCGTCGAGCAGTTCGCCGACCAGTCGCTCCAGGGACGCCGAGTCCAGCGTCCCGTCGGCGGTCAGGGGCAGCACGATCGGCGGGAAGACCCCCCGCGGACGTTCGCCGGTGGGTATCGATTCATCAATGAATGCCGGTGGCATACCACTATGATGAGAGTCGCTCGATTGTGGTGTCAAGGGATATCCGGCCGCGAAGTTGAAGCGCTTTCCGGACAACGTGCGGCGCGAGTCGCCGAGTGTCGGCAGGGATCGGCGATCCGGCATACCATGAGCAAGCTGAGTACTGTGAATGGGCACGGGAAGGATCTTCGATGGCTCGAACTGCAGCACCGGTCGACTCCGAAAGCCTGGAGAGCCGGGCCCACCAGGCGCTGGTCACCTGGCTCACCGAGGAGCACCCGGCGCCCGGGCAACCGGTGCCGATCCGCGAGTTCGCCCGCAACCTCGGCATGAGCCGGACACCGGTCCGCAGCGCCGTCGGCCGGCTGTACGAGCGCGGGCTGCTCTCGTACGACCCGGTCGCGGGGTTCACCGTCGCGGTCCCCTCGCTCAGTTCCCTGTACGAGTTGTTCGAGCTCCGGGTCATGATCGAATCGCACAGCATCCGCCGCTTCTGCGAGCGCCAACCCGAGGGACCACTGCCCGAACTCGAGGAATCGGTGGCCGAGGCGGCGAAGCTGGCCGAGCACGCGATCGACGACCAGGCCGCCTACATCGCGTTCCGGGAGAACGACAGCCGGTTCCATCGCTCGATCGTCGCGCTCGCCGAACTGCCGCGGCTGGTGTCGCTCTACGACGACCTGCACCTGAGCATCCACGTCACCCGGGCCGGGATGGAGGCGCCGCTGACCCACAAGCGGCTGGACACCGCGGTGGACGAGCACCGCGGGATCGTGGCGGCCCTGGTCGCCGGCGACACCGATCTGGCCCGGGAACGGCTCGAGTCGCACATCCTCCGGGTCCGCGACCAGACCATCGTCTTCCTCACCCAGCCGCGCATGAACTCCGGACGGCGGTGATCACGCCGTGTCGACAGCCAAGGCCGATTCCATGATCAACACCGGCGCCGTGACCGGACCGGTCGCCCTCACCGCCGACGCTGCCGCCGCCCACCGGCCGATCCCGCCGGTGATCATCACCGGCGGGCTCTGGCAGCAGTGGCAGCGGGTGAACCGGGACGCGAGCATCCCGCTCGGCCTCCGCAAGCTCGACGAGGCCGGCAACTTCGACGATCTCCGGCTGGCCGCCGGTGATCAACTGGACGCGGAATACCACGGCCCGGTCTACATGGACTCCGACGTCTACAAGATGCTCGAGTCGGTCGGCTTCGAACTCGGCAACGGCGACGATCCGACGCTGCGGTCGTTCGTCGCCGACGCTGTCGCCCTGATCGACCGGGCCCAGCAGGACGACGGCTACCTGAATTCGTACTACCAGGTGGTGGCGCCCGGCCAGCGCTACGCCAAGCTGGAGAACAGTCACGAGCTCTACACGGCCGGTCACCTGATCCAGGCCGCGGTGGCGCTGGCCCGGGCCGGCGATGATCAACTGCTGCCGGTCGCCCGGCGGCTCGCCGATCACCTGGTCCAGGTGTTCCTGACCGAGCGGAAGCCCCGCCTGGACGGGCATCCCGAGGCCGAGACGGCCCTGGTCGAACTGTTCCGACTGACCGGGACGGCCGCCTATCTCGACCTGGCCCGGCGGCTGGTCGAGGACCGCGGCCGGGGCCTGGTCGGCCACAGTCCGGTCGGCTCGGCGTACTTCCAGGACGCCCTTCCGGTGCGCGAGATGCCGATCCTGACCGGCCACGCGGTGCGGGCCATGTATCTCGAGGCGGGCATCGTCGACGTCGCGCTCGAGACCGGCGACCGGTCCCTGCTGGAGTGCTCCATCGCGCGCTGGGAGGACGCGGTCGCCACCAAGACCGCGATCACCGGCGGGCACGGCGCCCGACAGCTCAAGGAGGCCTTCGGCGAGGGGTACGAACTCCCGTCTGACCAGGCCTACAACGAAACTTGCGCGGCGGTGGCGAGCATCCACTGGAGCTGGCGGCTGCTGCTGGCCACCGGCGAGGCGCGGTTCGCGGACCTGATCGAGCGCACCCTCTACAACGTCTTCGCCGCCTCGGTGTCGCTGGACGGGCTGGAGTTCTTCAAGGGCAATCCGCTGCAGCGGCGTCATGATCATGAACAGGTGATCGGCGATCCCCGGTATCGCGGTGGCTGGTTCTGGTCGGCCTGCTGCCCGCCCAACGTGACCCGCCTGATGGCCTCCCTCGGCCACTACGTCGCAACCGTCGACGCCGAGACCGTGTATCTCCAGCAGTACGCGGATTCCGAGCTGGCCGCCGACCTGGCCGGCGGTGCGCTGGGCCTGACGATCCGGACCGACCTGCCCTGGCAGGGCGACGTCATGATCACGATCGGGCGGGCGCCGGAGGCCGAATGCGGGATCGGCCTGCGGCTGCCGCCGTGGAGCGAACGGACCGAGCTTGCGGTGAACGGCGACCCGGTCCTGGTCGAGCCCGACGCGCAGGGTTATCTGAGGCTGCGCCGCCGATGGCAGGCCGGCGACACGATACGACTCGGCCTGGACCTGACGCCGCGGATGATCACCCCGCACCCCAAGATCGACGCCGTCCGCGGCTCCGTCGCCTTCGAGCGCGGCCCGCTGGTCTACTGCTTCGAGCAGGCCGACCAGGAAGCCGGGGTGGACGTGGAACGGCTCAGGTCGGCCGCCGAACCGGTGATCACGACCCGGCCGGTCGATGATCATCCCGGGATCGGCCGCACCGTCCTGCTCGACGTCACCGCGGCCGAGTTCGACGAGCCGCCGAGCGGGCTGCCGTACTTCGCAACGCGGCCGGAACTCGCGGATCGCCCGGTCACGGCGACGGCGATCCCCTACTTCCAGTGGTCGAACCGGGACCGGTTGCCCATGCGGGTCTGGCTGCCGATCCGCTGACCGCCTCCGCGGCGAGGATCGCGGCCCCGAACAGGCCCGAGTCGGGTCCGAGTTCGGCCGGCAGCCACCGGCAGGCGGAGCGTGACGGCAGTCGGCTCCGTGCTTCGGTGATCACTCGCCCGGTCAGTTCGGTCACCGAACCGAGCCCGCCGCCGAAGATCACCGCCGCCGGGTCCACCAGCCGCACGGCGGCGGCCAGCACCGAGCCCAGGGCTCGGGCCGCGGAGCCGAGCACCGCGTCCGCCACCGGGTCACCGGTCTCGGCCCGGGACAGCACGCCACGGGCTCCGTCCGCGGGGCTGGCTCCGGCGCTCGCGTAGCGGTGGGCGATGGCGGCCCCGGAGGCGAAGGCCTCCAGGCTGACCGGCGACCCGTCGGCGATCCCGGCCGGGATCGGGAACTCACCCAGTGCAATCGCCTCGCCGTGGGCGCCGGCCCAGGCTCGGCCTTCGATCACCAGAGTTGACGACAGCCCCGTACCCCATGAGACGTAAAGAAAGCTGCCGATGCCACGGCCGGCGCCGAGGCGAGCCTCGGCCATCGCCCCGAGCCGCACGTCCGAGTCGATCGTGATCATGGTCTCAGGCTCGAATTCGGTGGCCAGCACGTGATCGGGCGCGGCCGACGGCCCGATCACCTCACGGCTGGTCAGCCGGCCGGCCGCCACGTACTCCGGGAAGCCGGCTCCGACCGAGCGCACCCGCTGATCAGCGGCGGCTGCCCGGGCGGCCAGCTCGCGGGCCACGGCGGCGGTCGCGACCAGGCCCGGATCGGCGGCACCCGGTGATCCGGGGGTTGCCGCGCCGACCCGCTCCAGCACCCGCCAGGTTCCCGGTTCGAACAAGGCCCCGATGATCTTGGTGCCACCGACGTCCAGGCCGACCACGATCCCCCGGCGGCCGTCGGTCACGCGGTCCAACCGTCGGGCACGCGCCCCGATCCGCGGAGATACCGGGCCCGGTTCGACGAGCGGACCAGGATCCGCTCCTGGCTGCCCGACGGCAGGAAGACGGCGTCGCCGGGCCGCAGACAGGCCGGCGCGTAGCCTGCGCCCGGCGTGAAGACGTCGACCCACAGTTCGCCCTCGGTGCAGACGATCACCGTCTCGTCGGCCACAGCATCGAAGTCCTCGGCGTGCCCGGGCATCACCAAACCGTGCTTCACGGTGAGGAACTCCGTGTCGACCAGGGTGCCGACCGTGTGCGAGGCGTGGTGATCACGAAAGCCCCACAGAGCGGTGCCGTCGCCGGTCGGCGTCAGCCGGGACTCGGCCACCGCCTCCGCCCGCGCCGAGGGCCACCGGCCGTCCCAGCGATGATCTTGGTACGAGGTCGTCGCCAGCGGTGGCTGGCGGCGGGCGTATTCCGAGCCGGCACCGCGGGCCGGCGGCGGCGAGAAGAACTCGATCACCCGCACCGTCTCGGCCTCGGGATTGAACCCGTTGTGCCAGGTGCCGCGCGGGATCAGTAGGCCGGTGCCGGCTGTGGCCCGCTGCAGTTCACCGGTCGACGGGTCGACCAGGAGTAGCGTCCCGTCCAGGACGAAGTAGAGGACATCGCCGCCGAAGATCGTCTGGTTCAGCTCGCTGTGCCGGAACTCGCCGCGGGGCGGGAGTTCGTACTCCAGAACGTGCAACTGCCCGGTCGAGACGTACACCCGGTCGGTGACGAACCCGGCCTCCACGTCGCCCCAGACATGATGCGCCGTGTCCTCGCGCCGGATGATCTTCGGCGTGTCGAACTCGGGGCGAGGGGTGGCTCGGCGCTTCTCGAACAGCGCACCCATGGCGTTCTGCATGCCGTCAGCCTAACAGACCAGTTCTATACCAGCTAGGCCTGAATTCGACGGTCACACCGGTGGCGGGAACTGGCGGTAGAGATCCGACTCGAAGCGGTACGCGTCGCCCCGGTAGAGCAGCTCCGAGGTCATCACGATCTCCTCGTTCTGGTCCCGGCTGACGTCGCGGTAGTGCAGCACCGGGGCCCCGACCGCGATCCGCAGCAGCTCGGCGTCGGCCGCGTTCGCCGCTTCGGCCTGGAGTTCACAGGACGCGTGCACGATGACGATCCCACATTCGCGTTCCAGCGTCTCGTACAAGGAACTGTCGGCAAGATCGACTCCGACGAGTTGCGGCGTCCGCTGCTCGATCAACAGCGACCGGTCGATGCAGATCGGATTGCCGTTCATGCCACGGAGGCGGCGCAGTTCGATGATCGACGCGGCCGGCGGAATGCCAAGCCTGCTGGCTTCCTCGACCGTCGCGCCGCGTACTTCGTGCCGCAGCACGGTCGCCGTCGGGGTGAAGCCCTTCCGTCGGACGATGTCGGAGAAACTCTGCAAGGAACTCGATCGGTCGCCGATCAGGCCGTGCCGGGTGACGAACCAGCCGCGCTGCGGCTGCCGGTCCAAGATGCCCTCCTCCTCCAGCTGCTCCAGGGCCAGCCGCAGGGTGGACCGGCTGACCCTGGTGGCCGACGCGAGTTCGCGCTCCCCGGGCAGCCGTGTTCCCGGCGCATAGACGCCGCGTTGCACGAGTTGACGGACCTGTTCGCGGGCACGGTAGACCGCCCGCGAGGTCGGCGTGTCGACGTCCATGGCTGGGATGTTACTGGTCCGCACCGTCCTTGGCCGTCCGGCGCACCCGTCCACCGGGCCGTTCCAGATCTAGTCCAGTCTGGTCTGGAACTGGTAAGATCTTGGATGAACGGGTGGATCGCCTTCGCCGAAGGAGTCGAGATGAGTCGCAGCCCCCTGGCCGGGTCCGGCCACACCCCCGGCCGGATGCCGCCGATCAGCCGCCGCCGGGCTCTCGGCCTGGCCGGAGCACTGGGCGCGGCCGGCCTCGGAGCGCCGTGGCTGGCCGGTTGCTCCGGCGGTGGCGCCGGCGGGGATGCCGGGCCGGCCGAGTTGACGTTCTGGCTTCCCGGTGGCGAGGACGGCTACCTCGAGCTGCACCAGAAGCTGGCCCAGGACTACGGCGGCGCCCATCCCGGCACCACTGTCGAGGTCACCCGGCTGACCGGCAACCAGAACTTCAACGAGGTCCTGCTGGCCCGGATCGCCGGCGGCAACCCGCCGAGCGCGACGATCATCTGGGATCCGCCGGTGTCCTTCGGTGCGAGAGGTGCGCTGATCGCCTTGGACGACCTGATGGCGTCGTCGCAGAACTCGGCGGCCGACCAGTGGCCCGAGTCGGTGCTGGCGAGTTGCCGCTTCGAGGACAAGACGTACGGACTGCCGTTCACCGCCGGTTCGTACGGGGTCTTCTACAACCAGGAATGGTTCGAGGAGAAGGGCATCCCGTCCGACCGGGCCAGCTTCCCGAGCACCCTGATCGAGCTTCGCGAGCTGTCGGCAGAGTTCACCCGCTGGAAGGGCGACGTCCTCGAGCGGGCCGGTTTCATGATCCCGTTCGACGCCGTCCGGCTGCCGATCTGGAGCGGTCTGAACGGCGGCCGGATCTACGACGCGGCCAATCGCCGCTACGAGATCGACTCGGAGCAGAACATCGAGTTGTTCGAGTTCTTCCTGTCCTGGTTGGACGAGGAGTACCAGGGCGACATCAACAAGGTGAACGAGTCCTGGACCTCGCTCGGCGACGCGCCGCCGATCTTCCAGCAGCAACGACTCGCGATGATCGACGACGGAACCTGGATGATGGGCTCGTTCTACAGCGTCGAGGCCGAGTTCGAGCGCTGGGAGGTGGCGCCGTTCCCGGTCGGGCCGAGCGGGTCGACGCCGGTCTCCGGCTACTGGCCCAACTGGCTCGCCATCCCTCAGGCCTCCAACGACTCCGATGCGGCGTTCGGCTACCTCGACTACCTGGCCGTGACCGGGGCGCAGGCGCAGTTCGAGATCTTTCCCGACCTGCCGACGAACGCCAAGATCGACCCGGCCATCGTGCCGAAGGCGCTGGTCGAGCGACGCGGCGAGAAGTTCGCCAAGGACGCGGTGGCCTTCTTCCGTCAGCAACTCGAGGTGGCGGTGCCGATGTGGGAGTCGCCGGTGCACACGTACGCCTCGGACCAGTTGGCCCGGGCCATCGAGCGGATCTCCACCAAGACCGGCACCCCGGCTCAGGAACTCGCCGACGCCCAGCGCAACTGCCAGGCCGAGCTGGACAAGGTGGGGTGATCGTGGGCCCGACTGCCCGCCCAGCGGAGCGCCGGGGAGCGATGCGACGCCGGGAGGCCCGGGCTGGGCTGCTCTTCACCGCCCCGTGGATTCTCAGCCTCGTGATCTTCACCGCGTACCCGGTGCTCGCCTCGATGTACTTCTCCTTCACCGAATACAACGTGATCCAGCCGCCGGAATGGGTCGGCCTGGAGAACTACGAGACCATGATCAACGATCCGGCGGTCTGGGTGGCGGTCCGCAACAGCGCCTACTACTCCCTCATCTCGGTCCCGGTCGGACTGGTCGCCTCACTCGGACTGGCGCTGCTGCTCAACCTCGGGGCGAAGGGCATCGGCATCTACCGGACGATCTTCTACCTGCCGACGCTGGCGCCGCCGGTGGTCGGTGTGATCGTCTTCATGCTGATGTTCAGCCCGGCCAACGGGCTGGTGAACGAGGTGCTCCGCGGGCTCGGTCTGCCGACGCCCGGGTGGCTCAGCGATCCGGCGTGGTCGAAGCCGACGCTGATCATCATGGGGCTCTGGGGTCTCGGCGCGTCGGCGCTGATCTTCCTGGCCGGGCTGAAGGACATTCCGCAGTCGCTGATCGAGGCAGCGCATCTGGACGGTGCCGGCATGCTGGCCCGGTTCCGTCACGTGACCCTGCCGCTGCTCAGCCCGGTGATCTTGTTCAACCTGGTGATGGGAGTGATCGGCTCGTTCCAGGTCTTCACGTCGGCCTTCATCGCGGGCGGCACCGAAGGCGGGCCGCTCGACTCGACGCTGATGTTCGTGGTGTTGATCTACCGCAGCGCCTTCCGGTATTTCGACATGGGTTATGCCTCGGCGCTCTCGGTGGTGCTGTTCCTTGCGCTCGCCGCACTGACCGCGCTGATCTTCGTGGCATCGCGACGCTGGATCTTCTATGCGGGGGTAGATCGATGAGTTCCGACGTACGAGTCCGCGAGCCCGACGCCCGGCTTCCGGTCACGGCTGGCCGTCCGATCGTCCATGGCCGGCGGCATGGCCGGCGCGCCGTGGTCGGCCTCGGCCGGCACCTGGTGCTGATCGCCATGTCGCTGCTGCTGTTCCTGCCGTTCTACTGGATGGTCATCTCCGCCCTGAAGACGAACACCCAGATCCTGAGTCCGGACCTGCAGTGGTTCCCCGACCCGATCACCTGGGGCAACCTGCCCGCGGTGCTCAGCCACCCCGGGTTCCCGTTCCTCCAGATGCTCGCCAACAGCGTGTTCTACTCGGGCGCGGTGACGATCGGGACCGTGCTGTCCTCGGCCCTCGTCGGGTACGGCTTCGCCAGGATGCGCTTCCCCGGTAGGAATCTGCTGTTCGCCGTGACGATGGCGACGATGATGATCCCGAGCTTGATCATCTTCATCCCGACCTATGTCCTGTTCAGGACGCTCGGCATGATCGGCACCTGGGCCCCGTTGATCGCGCCGCAGTTCCTCGGCAGCGCGTTCTTCATCTTCCTGATGCGGCAGTTCTTCCTGACCGTGCCCGGCGAACTCTCCGACGCGGCCCGGGTGGACGGGGCCGGCGAGTTCCGGATCTTCTGGCAGATCATGCTGCCACTGGTGAAGCCGGCGCTCGCCGTGGTGGCGGTGTTCACCTGGCTCGGCACCTGGAACGACTTCTTCGGACCGCTGGTATACCTGTCGGATCCGGACCTGTATCCCTTGAGCATGGGCCTGTTCGCCTTCCAGTCGCAGCGCAGCACCGAGTGGGGCTTGCTGATGGCCGCCTCGGTGCTGGTCACGCTGCCGCTGATCGTCCTGTTCGCCTTCACTCAGCGCTACTTCCTGCGCGGGATCTCGCTCAGCGGTATCCAGGGCTGACCCGTTCCCTTCATGATCAACGACCGAGAAAGAGAGAGCACCATGGATCGTCCGGTGGGAATCGCCTTCGTCGGCTGCGGCAGCGTGATGTCCGGCCCGTACACCAGGCTGGCCCGGCAACTCCGGGAACGGGGCGAGGTCTCGTTGGTGGCCGCCTGTGACGTGGTCCCCGACCGTGCGGCGTTCGTCCGGGACGAGCTCGGCATCGAACGGTTCGCCACCGACTACCGGGAGATCATCACGGCCGACGACGTCGACGCCGTGCTGGTGCTGACCTCGATGCCGGAGCACGGGGCGATCGCCAAGGCCGCGCTGGAGGCCGGCAAGCACGTCCTGGTGGAGAAGCCGATGGCGACCACGCTCGCCGAAGCCCGGGAACTCCTGGCCGTTGCCGAGCGCAGCCCCGGTCACCTGGTCTGCGCCCCGCACGTCGTGCTCAGTCCCACGTACCAGGCGATCTGGCGGCACCTCCACCGCGGCGACGTCGGCAGGATCCATCTGGCCCGGGCCCGCTACGGCTGGGCCGGACCGTGGTGGGGCCAGTGGTTCTACCGGTCCGGCGGCGGGCCGCTGTTCGACCTCGGCGTCTACAACCTGACCACGCTGACCGGCCTGATCGGACCGGCCCGGCGGGTGACGGCGATGGCCGGCACCGCCATCCCGGAACGCCGTGTCGATGGCGAGTTGATCAAGGTCGAGGTCGAGGACAACTTCCAGATCACCGTCGACTTCGGCGACGCCTGCTTCGGCACCGTGACCACCGGCTTCTCCATGCAGTCGTACCGCGGCCCGGCCGTCGAACTGTACGGCGGGGCCGGGACCATCCAGATGATGGGCGACGACTGGGCTCCGGAGGGCTACGAGTTGTGGCGCAACGACATCGGGGCCTGGCAACTGCATCGCGAGCAGGATCCGCACTGGCCGTGGACGGACGGCCTGCGCCACCTGGTGGACTGCATTCGCCATGATCAGCAGCCGGTGATCCGGCCGGAGCACGCGTACCACGTGCTGGAGATCATGATCAAGGCGATCGAGTCCGCGCGGGAGGGGCGGACGCTCGACATCGAGAGCACGTTCACCCCTCCCACGTTCGCCGACGACGGGGACCGCGCCGACGCCCATCTGCTCCACGATCCGACTCACTGACCGGACCACTCGGCTCTCTGCCAGGGGTACGCGTGCGGCGTCTCCAGCCGGGTCGGCGGCACCGCGAAGGCCATGATGTAGGCGCGGCGAGTGCCCTGCGACGTGTTCGGTCCGGCGTAGTGCAGGGTCCGGCAGTGATGGATCGTGCACCCGCCGGGCGGCAGCGGCACGGCCACCCGCTCCACGCCGTCGGCGATCGGGTCGGCGAGTTGGAGCGCGTGCGCCTCCGGATCGACCAGGGTGTGCGGCACCACCCCGCCACGGTGGCTGCCGGGCACGAACTGCATGCAGCCGTTCTGCACCGTTGCTTCCTGCAGCGGCATCCAGATGCTCAACGCGGTGTGGTCGTACGCGGGGTCCCAGTAGGCCTCGTCCTGGTGCCAGGGTGTGGCCGCGCCGTGGGCTGGTGGCTTGCTGATCGCATGATCACCGGCCGGCGCGGCCTCGTCGCCGAGCAGCTGCCGGGCCACCGCCAGCGCGTTCGCGCGGGCCTGGATCTCGATCAGCTCCGGCGCATACTTCTGGGGGTTGAGGATCTGCGGCAGGGTCTCCTGCCCGTCGTCGTCAAGCTTTCCGAGCTCCAGATGATCACCGGCTTCGAACGCCGCGCTGCCGCGGGCGAACAGTTGATCATAAACGGTCCGCAGGGCGGCCACCTCGGCCGTTGTGGTGAGCGCCTCCAGCCGGAGGAACCCGTCCCGGTGGAAGGCCGCGATCTGGTCGGCGTCGAGCCGAACGGCGGTTTGTTCTGTCGTCATGATCACGAGCCTAGGTTTCCGAGCCCGGCCGGACTTGTCCCGGAGTGCCGATCAGTTGACCGGAAGGAGCGAGCATGATCACGGAACCTGCTGGCGCTGACGCCGAACTGGGCCCGGAAGGCCCGCGAGAAGTGCGCCGAGTCGGTGAACCCGCAGTCGTGGGCGATCCGGGTGATCGGCCGGGCCGTCGTGATCAACAACTCGCTGGACCGGAGCAGCCGGTAGCGTCTGAGGTAGGCCATCGGCGTCGTCCCGAGGGTGTCCCGGAACGTCCGCGCCAGGTGCTTCGGCGACAGGTGAGCGCTTTCGGCCAGCCGGCGCAGGTCCAGCGGCTCGGCGAACCGTTCGGCGATCAGATCCAGTACCGCGCGCAGCTCCGGCCGCAACATCAACTGCCGGGGAATCGTGCCGGTGATCGCGCCCGTACTGATCTCGGTCAGATCGACGCCGGCCGCGTTGACGATCTTGGCCAGCGCCAACTGGGCCGACGCCGGGGCGCTGAACGCACGGTCGGTCCCCTGCCCGCGCGCAGCGCCGACGGTGGCGCGAACCAGCGACCGGAGCTCCTCGCCGGGGTCGGCCAGCACCAACGGCAACTCGAGCTCGCCCAGCAGATCGACAGCTCCGGCGAAGATCACGCTGCAGCCGAACCCGACCAGAGCGAGCACCTCGTCCGCCCCGTTCCACGACCTACGGGTACGGCCCGGTCGCAGGATCGCCAACTGGCCGGGTGCGACGACCGCCTCTTGATCACCGAGGACCAGTTGGCAGCGACCGCGCTGGATCAGCCAGACCTCGGCCCAGGGCTGCTCGGCCAGTTCGAGGCGCCACCCCGGCCGGACGGCGACGTCGTACACCTCGTGCAGGCGGAACACGGCGCGATCCCAGAGACCTTCGAGGTCGACGTGGTCCTGGCGGATCCAGTCGGACTCGAGCGGAAGCCGTGGCTCGGACACGGGTTCACCCTGTCACACCACGCCACCCGGCCTGAAGATCACGACGAGGAGCGTCATGGCTGAGTTGTTCATCGACGGGCGCTGGTGCGAGCCCGCCGCCGGCGCTGTCCGTACCATCACCTGCCCGGCCGACGGCCGGGTGGTCGCCGAGGTGTCCGAGGGACGGCGCGAGGACACGGTCGCGGCCATCGAGGCGGCCCGGCACGCCTTCGACGACGGGCGGTGGAGCTCTCGCTCACCCCACCAGCGCGGCGAGGTGCTGTCCATGGTCGCCGACCTGCTGGCCCGCGACCATGATCGTTTCGCCCGAGCGGAGAGCCTGGACACCGGGAAGCGGCTCGCGGAGAGCCAGCAGGACGTCGCTGACGTGATCGCGGTGTTCCGCTACTACGCGGCGCTGATCAGCACCGCCGATCCGGTCCGGCGCGTCGACCCGGGAATGGCCACGGTGACCAGCAGGGTGATCAAGGAGCCGGTCGGTGTCTGCGGGCTGATCACGCCGTGGAACTATCCGCTGCTGCAGGCCGCCTGGAAGATCGCGCCGTGCCTGGCCGCCGGGAACTCGCTGGTGTTCAAGCCGAGCGAGCTCACGCCGTCCACCGCGATCATGCTGACGGCCGCTCTGGCCGAAGCCGGGCTGCCGGGCGGTGTCGCCAACCTCGTGCTCGGGGCCGGACCCGAGGCCGGAGCGGTTCTGGCGGAGCATCCGGCGGTCGACCTGATCAGCTTCACCGGCGGACTCGCCACCGGCCGTCGGCTGATGGCAGCGGCCGCCGCGACCGTCAAACGCGTGACTCTCGAACTCGGCGGCAAGAATCCCAACATCGTCTTCGCCGATGCCGACCTCGACACGGCGCTGGAGTTCGCCCTCACCGCCGCCTTCCTGCATTCAGGGCAGGTCTGCTCGGCCGGCACCCGGCTGCTCCTGGAGGACTCGATCGCCCCCGAGTTCACCGACCGGCTCGTCGTCCGGGCCGAGCAGATCAGGCTCGGCGGACCGTTCGATCCCCGGGCCGAGGCCGGCCCGTTGATCAGCGCGGAACACCGGGACAAGGTCGCCGCCTATGTCGCGGCCGGCCTCGCCGAGGGTGCCGAACTCCGCTGTGGCGGGGCCGCTCCGGACGACCCGAGTCTGAGCCCCGGGTTCTTCTACCGGCCGACGGTCCTGGACCGGTGCCGAACCGGGATGACCGTCGTACGGGAAGAGTCCTTCGGTCCGGTGATCACCATCGAGACGTTCGGCGGTGCATCGGCGACCGACCTGGAGCGGAACGTGGCCCGCCTCGCCAACGATTCGATCTTCGGTCTGGCCGGCGCGGTGTGGACCGGCAGCGAGGAACGAGCCCAGCGAATGGCTGGGCTGCTTCGCCTCGGCACGGTCTGGATCAACGACTACCACCCGTATCTGCCCGGGGCGGAATGGGGCGGCTACAAGCAGTCCGGCGTCGGGCGGGAGCTCGGGCCGACCGGACTGGACGAGTACCGCGAGATCAAGCACATCTGGCACAACGCTGCCCCGGCGGGTGTCGGAGGCGTCGGTTAGCGTCGAGCGATGATCAATCAGGGCCCGGGCCGTCCTCAAGATCGGCTTGCCCAGCCACGAGACGATCGATCTTGCTGCCGCCTGGCGGGCCTACGATCCGCGCGGGCTGGTTCGGTTGCTGGCGTACGAGGCCGCCGACAACGCCTTCTTGATCGATTTGTGCGAGCCGGGTGGCGCGGTGGTCGAACTGGCTGCAGCGGAGTCCGATGCCGCGGCGGCGGACCTGCTGCCACGTCTGTGGTCACCAGCGCCCGACCTCGAGCTCCCGTTGCTCTCGGAGATCGCGAACCGCCAGGCGGTCAGGCTGCGTGAGCGCGCGGACCGGCTCGGGCCGGCCCTGTACCGGGACGGCGGCGAGCTCTTCGACGAGCTGGCGGCGACGACGCCGGCCGAGTTGATCTTGCACGGCGACTTCCACCCGCGGAATGTCCTGCAATCGTCTCGCGGCTGGCTGGCGATCGATCCGCGACCGGTGATCGGCGAGCCCGCCTACGACCTCGCCATCCATCTGCTCTACCAGATCCACGCCGATCCGGAGCCGATCGGCCGGATCCCCCGCCTGGCGGAACGGCTGGAGGTGTCTCCTCGCCGCACCCACCTGTGGCTGACCGGAAAGCTGGTCCAGTTCGTCTCCTGGCTGCACGACACCGGCCAGAACGACCGGGCGCGGCCCGGCGGTCCACGGCACAGCGGCTCGTCGACGCGCTCTGAGTGTCAGCGGCCTCGGCAAGCTGACACGAGCACTGCGCAAGGCGCAGAATGGAAGGAGACTCGATGTGTCCGAAGCGAAACCGGAGGAAGCCGTGCCAGGGCTGCAGCGCAAGCGGATGTCGTACCAGGAGTGGTGGGCGCTCCCGGCGAAACCCAAGACGGAGTGGGTCGACGGGGAGGTCGTCGTGAACTCCCCGGCGTCGCACCCGCACCAGAAGGCGTCGTTCCGGCTCACCTCACTGCTCGACGCCGCGCTGCCCGGTCTCGACGTGGTCCAGGATGTCGGAGTTCAGCTTCCGAACAACCGGGTCCGGGTGCCCGACATCTCTGTGCTCCGGCGACCACCGGAGGGGTTCCTCGTCTCCGAGGCACCGGTGCTGGTCGTCGAGATCCTGTCGCCGAGCACGCGCGGCGAGGACACGGTACGCAAGTCGGGCGAATACGCCGGTGCCGGCATCGAGCAGTACTGGATTCTGGACCCCGAACTCCGTGCCCTGGACCTCTACGCGAACTCCGGCAGCGGCTGGACGCCGCTGCTCCACCTCGACGACCGGGAATCTCGTGGCAGCGCCGGCGTGGGGGCGAGCCCGGTGGAGCTTGACCTGATCAAGCTGCTCGGCAACCGACCCTGAGCCTGCCGAGAAGATACTCGGCAGGCCCAGGGTCCAAGATCAACTAGAAGTCGAAGCCGGCCTCGGCTCGGGACTTGATGTAGGCCGGGATGTCCTCCTGGTCGGCGACGATCAGGGCTGAGTCGACGGTCATCGCGTCCTTGAGGACGTGCTGCCGGAACACCATGTAGAGCGGGATGTCCCAGTACTCGGTGTTCTGGTAGCCGGTCACGGTGGCATTCTCGCCCCAGTAGACCGCCGAGGTGTCGATCTCCTTCAACTCGGGGATCGCCTCACCGAACGAGGCGATCACCTGTTCGGTCGGCAGCACGGCCTTGATCGCGTGCCGGGACAGCTCCGTCTGTGCCTCCTCCGAGACCAGCCACTTGATCACCTGGTACGCAGCCTCCTTCTTCGCCGACTGCTTGGTGACGAACGCGGCCAGCGTGTTCGGTTGGTAGATCGTCGTCGATCCCTGCTCCAGCACGGGAACGGGCGCGATGCCGAGGTCGACCGACTTCATCCATTCGGCGTAGGACTCCTCGTCGCCGTCGTCGGTCATCAACTCGCTGCCGGCGTACAGGGGCAGCTTGCGCAACGAGTCCACCGCCATCGCGACCCGTCCGGGGCGGCTCATGTCACCCTTCACCAGGTCGTCCACCGTGGTGAAGCCGTTGCGCGGGATCAGCAGGAACCGTTCCAGGTTGGCGCCGAGTTCCGCCCACTCCTCCGTCGTCAGGTCGATCGCGACGTCCTCCGGCGCCGGCTGCTCACTGCCGGCGTCGGTGAACGGGTAGAGGCCGCGCTGGTTGAACTCGAGGTAGTTGTCCGGATGCTGCAGATAACCCTTGTAGGCGGCCAGTCCGTCCTGCCGGGTCAGCCGCTTCGCGGCCTTGTAGGCGTCGTCGTACGTCCAGCCCGGCTTCGGGTACGACCGGCCGAACTTGTCGAAGATCGCCTTGTTGTAGAACAGCAGATGCTCGTCGATGAAGACCGGGACGCCGTAGAGGCCGCCGTCGGACCGGGACCGGACCAGCTCGATCGCTGCCTGGTTGAGCGGTGCAAGATCGACTCCGGCCTCCGCGAGTCCCGGAGTCATGTCCTCGACCCAGCCGAGCGGTTCAAGATCACGGTCGATCCGGTTCCGCGGATTGTCGATCACGATGTCCGGCACCACGCCGGCCGCCTGCAGATCCTCGTACCGGATCGGCATGTCCCAGGTCGCGTACTTGATCTTGAGATCGGGGAACGCCGCGCGCAGCTTGTTGCCGATCATCTCGTCGAAGACTCTGGTCGCCTGCCGGTCCTCGGTCGGCGAGTACTCGAACGGCTTGTAGTTCGCGGCGAAGACGAACAGTTCGTCGTCGAAGACGCAGAACTCCTCGTCGTACCTGTTCGGCACCAGGGTCGCCCCGGGGTCGGAGCAGTCCCGCTCCGCCGCGGCGCCTTCGTCGGCCACCGCGCCGGGGACACTGATCAAGGTCAGCCCGGCCAGGGCCGCACCGAGCTTGATCAGCAGACTTCGCGTACGGGATCGAGCCCGCAGTTTCGTTGATGACATCATCGTCCTCTCTCTCCACGTGGTCAGGAATTGACCCGGACCTCGGCGAAGTCGGCCGAGGCGTAGTTGTTGATCGCGTTCGACTCCTGGTTGCCGTCGACCGCCAACCCGATGTGCACGCGACCGGCCATCGGGATCCGTTCGTAGCCGATTCGGGTCCACTGCAGTGAGTCGGTGCTCAGGTGTGCCTCGAACTCGGTGCCCCGCTTGATCAACCGGATCCAGTACGGCTTGGCGTCGAGTTCATCGTCGTCCCAGGGGTACGGGCTGATGCTCGGCTCATCGCCGAAGCGGGCGAAGCGGGACACGTGGCCCTTCAGGCCGCCGGCGGACCAGACAATGCCGCCGGTGAAGTACGGCGAGTCCGGTTCCAGCGTCTCCCTGATCATGAGGCCGGCGTAGACGCCCTCGTACACGCGGCTGAGCCGGTCGATCCGCGCGATGATCTCCACGATCGACGACGGGCCCGCCTCGATCTCCCGGTGGACGAACTGGAACGCGTCCTGCTTGGCCCAGATCTTGCCCGATCCCTTGACCGTGAACGCGTCGTCGCCCTTCAACGCCGCGGCACCGGCGATCGGGACGTCGCCGACGTCGGTCGAGGTCCAGCCGGCCAGGTCGGTGGTGCGGTTGACGTGGACGGGCGTACCGGTGGACTGGGTCTTCAGGCCCCGGCTGTCGGTGGCCCGGGCGGTCAGGTACCAGGTGCCGTCGGTGACGCCGGACCAGGTGATCTTGTACGGCGCCGACTTCACGACGCCGAGCGACTTGTCGCCGGCGAAGAACTCGACCGCGGTGATCGTCGCGTCGCCGTCGGCCGTCGCCTCCGCGGTGATCACCAGTTCCTGTTCCGCCGCGGCGTCGGCGAAGACCTGGTTCTGCTTCGGTGAGGTGATCACCACCTCGGGATTCGCCGCGCTGTCACGCTGCAACGAGTTCAGGTAGCGCTCCAGGTTGCTGTAGCCGTCCGGACCGATCGCCGCGCCGTCGGCCGGATCCTTCGGATCCAGGTCGTGCGCCTTCTCCCAGTCGTCCGGAATGCCGTCGTGATCACGGTCGCCCGGTGGCTCGGCCGACTCGAGCACCGGGAAGCCGCCGACCTCGGTCTGGGAGTTGATCAACCGGCCGGTCCCGTTGCGGACGTCGGCCAGCAGCCGGGCGTCCACGGCGTCGAGGCGCGGGAGGTTGGCGCCGACGTCGGCGAGCACCGCCTGGTACGCCTCCTGAGCCGTCTGGGTCCTGATCTCGTTGGGGAACGGGATCGGCTCGGCCGCATGAGTGATGCCGCCGACCGGCACCGTGATCCCGGCCAGATTGTCCGCGGTGATCTCGGGATGGCCCTCGATCTCGTTCTCCGACACGTGCCAGCGACCGCCCCGGCCGGGCGCGACGATCTCCGGCGCGGTCCCGGCCAGAGTCGCCGGGCCGGGCTTGTAGTAGTTGGCGACCAGGTTGATCCCCTCGCACCACTCGCCCCCGTAGCAGGACGTGAAACCGTAGTCGTAGATCACGTTGTTGCGGTGGTCCACGAGTTGATCAAGGTGCTCGACGAAGCTGAACCGCGGGTTGCGTCCACCCTGGTGGACCAGCAGATTGTGGTGGTACGTGACGTTCTGGCCACCCCACAGTCCGCCGTACCCGTGCCGGCCCTTCTCGTGCGCGGACATGGTCAGGCCCTCGGCGATCAAGCAGTGCGACACCGTGACGTCGTAGTTGCCGTACAAGGAGAAGCACTCGTCGACGCCCCAGCTGACCGAGCAGTGGTCGATCACCAGGTTGCGCCGGCCCTCGCCCTTGAACGTGTCGATCGGCGTCCCCATCCGGTCGCCGCCGCGCACCCGCAGGTAGCGGATGATGATGTTGTCGCCGTCCACGGTGAACTCGTTGTTGACCACCGCGATGCCGTCGCCCGGCGCGGTCTGGCCGGCGATGGTCAGATTGGAGCCGGTGATGTCCAGGCCGCCCTGGAGCTCTATCGTGCCACCGACCCGGAAGACGATCATGCGGTTGCTCTGCGATACCGCGTCGCGCAGCGATCCCGGGCCGGAGTCGGCCAACGTGGTGACCTCGTAGACGGGGTGGCCCCGACCGCCGGTGGTGAACTTCCCGGCGCCCTCGGCTCCCGGGAATGCGGGCACGGTGTTGCCGACGACGGCCTGCTGCTGAGCCGGCGGCTTGCGCTTGTTGATCTTGCTCGTGTCGAGCTTGCTGTCGGCCGGCAGGTCGGGCTCGGCACGGGCTGCCGGCGCCGACTGCACCTGCTGGGCGACCATGATCGCCGGTGTGGTCAGCGCGGCCCCCACCAGGAAGCCACGGCGGCCGAAGCCGCGGATCGGTCGTTTCGGATGTGCTTCGGTCACCGGACACTCCTTTGGTCAGACGGTGCACAGAAGTTCGCGCGACGTCCCGGACGTCGCGACCACGGCTTTGCATGCCGGTGGTATGCCACATGCTAGGTTGCGCGCTTCACGAGCGTCAAGAGTCGCTCTCACGGCTTGTTCACAACGGTTCTCGTCTGGCCTGACCGGCATGCCGCATCGCCCGGTCGTCCCACGGCGTGCTTCATGGGCGATCCACAGCAGGAGCACAGCGTCGGCCAACGCGGTCCGAGCAGGCTGGTGGCCGTACTCGCACAACGATCCGACGAGGAGCATCCGATGCAGCAGAGCGACGGCGACTACCAGGGACGGACCCTGCCCCGCCCGGACGAGGAGGTGGTCGACCAGGGCCTCGGATTTGATCTTGGTACGTTGTTCAGCCGCCGCTCCATGCTGACCGCCCTCGGGATCGGCACGGCCGCTGCCGGCCTCACGGCCTGCGGCGTGTCCGGTGCAGCCAACGAAACCTCGGGCGCCACCGGTGACGGCGGGTTGACTGAGATTCCGGACGAGACGGCGGGGCCGTACCCGGGTGACGGATCGAACGGCCCCGACGTGCTGGAGCAGTCCGGCATCATCCGCAGCGACCTCCGGACCAGCTTCGGCACCGGCGCCACCGCCGCCGGGGTGCCGCTGGAACTGACGTTGACGATCATCGACCTGGCCGGCGGTGACGTTCCGTTCGAGGGAGTCGCGGTGTATGTCTGGCACTGTGATCGGGAGGGCCGCTACTCCATGTATTCCGAGGGAGTCGAGAACGAGAACTATCTGCGCGGCGTGCAGATAGCCGACGCCGACGGCAAGGTCACGTTCACCAGCATCTTCCCGGCGTGCTACTCGGGGCGGTGGCCGCACATCCACTTCGAGGTGTATCCGGATCAGGACAGCATCGCCGATGCGACGAACGCGATCTCGACCTCACAGGTCGCGCTGCCCCAGGATGCCTGCGACGCCGTCTACGCGACCGACGGCTACCAGCAGTCGGTCAGCAACCTGTCTCGGATCAGCCTGGACTCCGACAACGTGTTCGGCGACGACGGCGGGGTCACCCAGCTCGGCACCACGACCGGCAGCGTCGAGAACGGCTATCAGGTATCGCTGAAGGTCGGCGTCGACACGACCACGGAGCCGACGGGTGGCGGCCGGCCCCCGTCCCGATGATCATGTCGATCGAGGCGTGCCGTACGTTTCGATCATGAGCAGACGGCCGAAGGCGATGGTGCGCGTCGTCGCACATCGCGGGATGCACTCCGAGCCCGAGGGACTGCGGGAGAACACCGTGGCGGCGATCAAGGCGGCTCTCGACGAGGGCGTCCGGATGATCGAGGTCGATGTCCGGGTGACGCGGGACGGCACCGTCGTGCTGCTGCACGATGCGACACTGGAGCGGCTCTGGGGCGATCCGCGAGCGGTCGGCGAGATGGAGCTGGCCGAGGTTCGTGGATTGGGTGGCGGCGATCGCCGGATCCCCTTGCTGGCCGAGGCTCTGGAGCTGGTCCGCGGCACCGGGGCGATCTTGCTGATCGACCTGGACGAGCCCGGGCCGGCCGGTCCCGCGGTCGAGGTCGTACGGGATGCGGCGGCGGAGGACGTCTCGGCCTGGTGCGGTCATCCGGACGCGATGCGGATGATCAGGGCCGCCTTGCCCGATGCCGAGATCTGGCAGCCCTGGTATTCCACCCGGCCGCCGACCTCGGCCGACCTGGCCGACCTGCGGCCCGCCGTGGTCAACGCCAACCATCTGCTGGTCGGGCGGAGTTGGGTCGAGGCAGTCCATGATCTTGGTGCCGCGGTCTCCTGCTGGACCGTGGACGACCCGGCCCAGGCAGCCCATCTGGCCGTCATCGGCGTCGATTCGATCACGACCAACCGCGTCCGCATCGCCCGGGACGCCGTCGCCGCGCCGGCCCTGGACGAACGCGGTCGCCAGGTCGCGATCGCCACCGAGCTGGCCGGGCACGCCGCCGAGATCACCCGACGGGCCCGGCGGAACGGAGTCGGTCCGGTGGCGACCAAGACCGGTCCGGCCGATCACGTCACCGAACTGGACCGCGCGATCGAGCGCCGGGTCCGTGACGTGATCGGCGCGCAGTTTCCTGATCATGATCTGGTCGGCGAGGAGTACGGCGGGGTCGCCGACGGCCGGCCGTGCTGGTACGTGGACCCGATCGACGGGACCGCCAACCTGGCCAACGGCGTGCCCTGGACCAGCTTCTCCCTCGCCCTCGTCGAGGACGGCCGGCCGGTGGTCGGTGCGGTGATCGATCCGGCGTCGCTGGCGCCGGTCGCCGCCGCGACGGGCCGCGGCACCTGGCGGAACGGGCAGCGGCTGCAGATCGCAGCGCAGCCCGGGCTCGAGCCGTTGGCCGGCGCCGTCGTGTTCACCGAACTGGCCGGCGCCCGGCCCTGGCCCGGCCTGACCACCCTGATGGAGCGGCTGGCGAACCGGCACTGCACGCTGCGGATCCCCGGTTCCGGCACCGCGACCCTGGCCGGGATCGCCGCCGGACGCGGTGCGGCCGCGATCATCCACAGCTACAGCCCGATCGACCACGCCGCCGCGGTGTTGATCATCCTCGAGGCGGGCGGCACCGTCCTCGATCCGGCCGGTGCGGCTCGGATCCCGGTGCCCGGCGAGCCGGTGATCGCGGGCCGCGACGCCGCCACGGCCCGCGCCCTCTGGTCGGTCTGGCAGGACTCGGCCTGATCAACTCATGATCTCCTCGGCAAAGCCCAGGTCGGCCTCGATCCGTTGCCTGGCGAAGCCCTCGGTGATCGAGCGATGGACCCGGTGCACGGCGTGGTGGGCCTGGTAGCTGCGCAGGGTCACTGACTCGAGTCGACCGAGCACGGCATCGATTGCCCGCTGCTCCGCAGGTTTGATGGTGCTGCGCCCGATACTGCCCCACGGCAGCCCGACCAGCGCATAGTGCCGGTCTCCCCGCGCCACGCCGAAGTTCCAGTCCACGATGCCGCTGACCTGGCCGGAGTCGTCGAACAGGACGTTGCCGGGCGAGTAGTCGGTGTGGACCAGGTCGTCGCCGTGCATCCGCAGCGGCCGGCCGCTGTCCACCTCGAGCAGCCGCGCCAGCAGTCGGCGTCCCCGCGTGCCGTACCCACCGATCGTGTCCTCGAAGACTCCGTAGCCCGGACCATGGGTCGGGAAGTCCGGCGGGGGCGGCACCTCGGGATGCCGGCGCAACAGACCAGCGAAGCGGTCGTTCGCGGCGACGAAGGCGGCCACGGTGGTCTGATCAAGGTGTTCGACATGACGCCCCGGCAGCCGCTCCTGCACCACCGCCACATAGCCGTCGTGCAGGTCGAGCACCAGTTGGTACGCGGGCACCGGAAGCCCCTGTTTCCGTACCTCATTGAGTACGGTGGCCGTCAATTCCACGGACGACAGCGACGCTCGCGGCCGGGTCAGCGCCGACTGCCGGCCGTCCGGCCAGGCAACGAACGCGGCACTGCTGACCCCGCCGACCTGGTCGGCGAGGCCGGTCAGCACCAGACCGCTCGCGGTGCGGAGATTGATCTCTTCGACGACGGCCGTCGGCGCCCACGGATTCTCCGAGAGCCGGAATTCGATCGGATGATCAGTTGACATGAGAAAAGCCCCTTCCTGAGTTCGGAGGGGGCCTAGAGGAGGTGCCTCCCACATTCTGTCACGTGGCGACGGGATGCGACAACCGAAAGTTGATGTCGATTTCAGTCGTGCGCGATCAGGTTCATGTGTTTAGCCTGAAGTGATGGATGAACACGAGGCCGTCAAGGCCTGGAGCAGGATCGTCGGGGCGGCTCGGCTGGAACCGATGGTGAC
This sequence comes from Microlunatus parietis, assembly GCF_013407955.1. GTDB lineage: Bacteria > Actinomycetota > Actinomycetes > Propionibacteriales > Propionibacteriaceae > Microlunatus > Microlunatus parietis. The sequence continues at coordinate 2,123,675 of NZ_JACCBU010000001.1, forward strand.
CGTGAGCAACCAGCTGTGGCGGGTGATCGCCGAGGACGGGCGGGAGTGGGTGATCAAGAGGCTGCCGGAGTGGGCGCCCGGGGCCGGGCCGGTCGACGAGTACCGGGTGCTGCTGCACCTCCAGCACAGCGGGGTACCGGTCGCGGTTCCCATGATCACCGATGACGGGCTGATCGCGCACAACGCCGACCGCCTCGGCACCGGCCCGACCGACAAGCTGCCGACCGGAACCCACGCCTACGTGCTGATTCCGGCGCTGCCCAGCGACCCGCGGCTCACCGAGTCACCGGAACTCGCGCACACCATCGGGGCGGCGATCGGCCGGCTGGAACTGGCCCTGGCCGACTGCCCGTGGCCGGTGACCTCGTTCACCGACGACCCGGCGCAAGAGATCCTGTGGGAACGGTTCGACGGCATGCCGGAGTCCCTGCGTGAACTCGCACTGCCGTACCGCCGGCGATCGTACGAGGCCATCGTCGGCCTGCCCACCCAACGGGTCACGCACGGTGACTGCAACGTCGGCAACCTGTTGCTGCACGACGGTGCGGTGACCGGCTTCATCGATCTTGATCATCTTCCGTCGGGACCGCGGATCCGGGACCTGAGCTACTACCTGACCAGCCGGCTCTCCGCGCACCTGGACAACGGCGACCCGGCGGCGCTGGCGGCAGTACTTCCGCATTATCTCGAAGGGTTCCGGGCCGAGTGCCCGGTGACCGACCGCGAACTCGCCGCCGTCGTGCCGATGATGTTCACGGTCGCGATCGGGATGGCCGACTGGCGGTCCCGCCGGGACGGTGATTCGGCCGCCTATCAACAGAGTCTGAGCACCGTCGCCTGGCTGGCTGCAGCCCGGTGGTGAGAGGGATGGACCGATCCGGTTGCGGGTGGTGATCAGCTCTCCATGATCAACCGGGCGAACTGCTCGGCGCCGATGTTGCCGCCGGACAGGATGACGCCGACCGGTCCGCTGGAGTTGATCTTGGCCGTCAGTAGGGCGGCCAGCGGGCTGGCACCGCTCGGTTCGAGAACGATCTTGAGCCGCTCGTACGCCCAGCGCACCGCCTCGACCAGTTCCGCGTCGCTGACCAGGACGATCGAGTCGAGCAGTCGGCGGTTGATCGCGAACGTCAGCTCACCCGGCTGCGGCACGGCTTGGCCGTCGGCCAGGGTATGCGGCACCGGTACCGCGATCCGTTCGCCGGCCGCCAGCGAGCGGTACGTGTCGTCGCCGGCCTCGGGCTCGATGCCGATCACCCGTACGCCAGGCGACAGGTCGGTCGCGATCACCGAACAGCCGGCCGCCAGGCCGCCGCCACCGACCGGCACCACCAACGTCTCCAGCGGCCCGGCGCCCTCGATCAGTTCCAGCGCCGCCGTACCCTGCCCGGCGATCACGTCAGGATGGTCGAACGGCGGGATCATGATCAATCCGCGTTCCTGCGCCAGCGCCGCGCTGATGGCGTCGCGGTCCTCGGTGTAACGGTCGTAGGGGACGATCTCCGCGCCGTAGCCGGCCGTCGCGTCCAGCTTGAGCCGCGGGGTGTCCTTCGGCATCACGATCACCGCCGACGCGCCGAGCTCGCGGGCGGCCAGCGCAACGGCCTGGGCATGGTTGCCGGACGAGTGGGCGACCACGCCGCGACTCCGCTGCTCCGGGGTGAGCCGGGCGATCGCGTTGTACGCGCCACGGAACTTGAACGCCCCGACCCGCTGCAGGTTCTCGCACTTGAGCAGCACCGGCGCACTGACGATCTGGTCCAGGGTGCGGGAGCGCAACACGGGTGTCCGATGGGCGACGCCGCGCAAGCGCTCGGCTGCAGCCCGCACGTCGGCGGCGGACACGGGAAGCGCTGCTCTGTAGTCTGCAGTCACCGGATGATCATGGTCGCGGGCCGGTTCGGAGTCAACGGCGGCGATGCGCAAGACTGGGGCCGCTCGGGGACCCGTACGTCTGCCAGGAGAAGACCATGCCTTCCAGCCCCGTCCGACGTTCCATGATCATCGCTGCCGCGACGCTCGGGGCGTTGCTGCCGGGCCTCATCCTCTCCCCCGCTTACGCCGACGACGGCGGACCCGCCGCCGGACTGCTGGACGGCACGATCACCGTCGACGCCGGTCCCCTGTCCGACCTGCGCCCGGAGGCGGACCCGACCGACGGCGCCGCGGCCCGGCTACTGGTCGTCCGCGGCGTGGTTGCCACCGTCGCCAAGCTCGAGGTCTCCGGCCTGGACCCGGCGGCCGCCGGCCACAGCTACGGCGTGCACGTGCACACCGGGCCGTGCGTCGCCGGCGACGGCGAGGCCGCCGGGCCGCACTACAACCACGACAAGACCACCAGCCGCGAGCCGGCCCGGATCTCGGCCACCACCGAGGTGTGGCTCGACATCACGGTGGACCGGCACGGTCGCGGTCACGCGACGACCGTGGTGCCGTTCGCTCTCCCGACCGCCGGTGACGGGATCGGCTCGGTGGTCGTCCACGAGCACCCGACCGATCACGCCGGCATGGCCGGCGGCCGCTTGGCCTGCCTGCCCCTCGTTCCGTGAGGGCGACTACTGCTGCCTGAGCGGGTCAGCTTGGCGGCGGTCGACCGGATGCGGCGTCGCGCGTTCGGTTTCTCGCTGCCGCTGAATCGTTCTGCCGTCGTGTGGCGTCCAGCGTGCCGAGAAGGGTGAGTGCCTCTGCCGTGGGACTGTTCGGCGGCGCGTGGTAGACGACGACTTGCTGACCGTACGCGCCGGGAACGTCGAAGGTCTGATAGTTCAGCGACAGTGGGCCCGCCTCGGGGTGGATGAGTTCCTTGGTGTCGTTGGCTTTGCCGCGGACGGCGTGCGAACGCCACAGCTCGGCGAACTCGGCACTCTCGGCGACGAGCGAACGCACGAGTTCGTTCAGGCGCGGATAGTGCGGGTGAAGGCCGGTGGCGTGGCGCAGGCTGGCCACGGTGGCCTCGGCCGCCCGGCTCCACTGCCGGTGGAAACGGCGAGCCACTGGGTCGAGGAAGGTCATCAGGGCAAGGTTGTCCCTGCGCTGGAACGGGGAGAACAGTGCGCACGCCAAGGCATTGGCGGTCAGGAAGTCGAGTGCCGGATTGAGGACGAACGCCGGAGTGTGCGCGTAGCCGTCCAGTAGCTGCTTGAGCGTCGGATCGACGGTCCGCCGAGGCTGCGGTGCTTGGCCCGGCTGCGCGCCGGCAAGCCGGTACAGGTGCTCCCGTGTCGCGTCGTCCAGTTGGAGCGCCCCGCTGAGAGCGTCGAGGATCTGCGGCGAAGGACCGCGCTCACGCCCTTGTTCCAGTCGGGCGTAGTAGTCCGCGTTCATCCCTGCCAGGACAGCAACTTCCTCCCGCCGCAGTCCGGTGACCCGGCGACGGCCGTACGAAGTCAGCCCCACGTCGACCGGCCGCAGACGTGCCCGGCGTGCCCGCAGGAACTCTCCGAAGAGGTTGCCGGTCACCCCTCCACGGTAGGTCATCGAACGACCGCTTGCCTGGGTGTGCCACACCCAGGAACCAGCCACCCTTGTCGCTCCGCGGCGCGCGGACGAAGGTCGTCGTCGAGGACCTTTCGCAACACAGAGGAGACGAAGGGATGGAGCATTCGAGCAAGGCCGCCGTCCTGATCACCGGCGCGAGCAGCGGGATCGGCGAAGCAACCGCCCGAAGGCTCGCAGCCGATGGGCATCGAGTGTTCCTGGGCGCACGCCGGGTCGCGAGACTCGAGCGGCTGGCCATTGACCTCGCTGAGGCCGGTGGGATCGCGGCGTTCCGCGGGCTGGACGTCACCGACGCGACGAGCACGCGTGAATTCATCGCCGCCGCCCAAGCCGAATTCGGCCGGGTCGACGTGCTGGTGAACAACGCCGGGGTGATGCCCCTGTCCCCGTTGGCCGCGCTCAAGACCGCCGAGTGGGACCGCATGATCGACGTCAACCTACGCGGCGTGCTGAACGGCATTGCCGCAGCTTTACCGGTGATGCGCGAGCAGGGCGGCGGGCATTTCGTGAGCATCGCGTCCGTCGGAGCCTACGAGGTCTCCCCCACCGCCGCCGTCTACTGCGCCACCAAGTTCGCCGTACGCGCGATCTCCGAAGGACTGCGCCAGGAATCGGACGGAACCATCCGCGTCAGCCTGGTCTCCCCCGGCGTCACCGAGTCCGAACTGGCCGACAGCATCACCGATGCCCAGGCGCGGGAAGCCATGAAGGCCTACCGCGCCGTCGCGCTACCCGCCTCCGCGATCGCCGACGCCATCGCCTACGCAGTGGCGCAACCGCCGCAGGTCGACGTCAACGAGATCATCGTGCGGCCCTCCGGCAGCGCCCAATAGCCGGGCCACGCAGGCCCTGAGACAGAACGAACGAAAGGAGCAGGACATGACACAGCAGCAGAGCAGGCGAGTGTTCGGCACGCTCGCCCTGGGTCTGGGTGGGCTCGCACTGGCGAGCCCCTCCGCGACGGCGGCCCCGCCGGACCATGGCTCGCCGGGCGGCAACAAGGCGATCGTGAGAAGGGCGTTCGCGCTGCAGAACAGCGGCGGCAGCTTCTACGACATCCTGCATGACCGGGTGACCTGGACCGTCGTCAACGGCCGTACCTACTACAGCAAGCAGGAATTCCTCGACGAGGGTTCCGGCCCGATCCTCACCCGTCTGAAGACCATCCTGCGGATGACGCCCAGCAACCTGCTGGCATCCGGGAACACGGTTGTCGCGCAGTTCACCGGCGAAGCGATCGCTCTCGACGGCCTGCCGTACCGCAACGACTACTGCTGGGTGCTCACCCTCCGCCGGGGCCTGGTTGTGCAGGCGCACGCCTACCTGGACACAGTAGCCATCCGCGAATTGATAGACCGCGTGAACCCCTCGTCCTGACGAAGGCGGGCCACGGTGGACCATGCTGCCCGCCGTGGACATCGCTGACCACAACACACGGGTTTGTCGTGGGCCGCAAGGTCAGCTCGTCATCACGACGGTCGCGAGATAGGCGGGCCCGGCCACGCCTCTCGTAAATGCAACGAATGTCGCATTAGCCTGCTATGCTGGACGGCATGTCCGGGAATCTGCACCTGTCCGGGGTCGGCTTCGGCTGGCCGGACGGCAACCAGCTGTTCACCGGGATCGACGCGACCTGGACGGATCAACGGATCGGCCTGGTCGGCGACAACGGCACCGGCAAGTCCACCCTGTTGCGTCTGATCACCGGCGAACTCGTGCCGACCGCAGGCACCGTCCGCACCTCCGGCCCGGTCGCGGTGCTGCCGCAGACGATCGCCACCCGCGATCGGCGTACCGTCTCCGACCTGCTGGCGATCACCGAACTCCGGGCCGCCATCGCCCGGGTGCTGGCCGGCACGCCGACCGCCGGCGACCTCAGCCTGTCCCCCGACGACTGGCAGGTCGAGGATCGGGCCCTGGCCAGCCTGGCCCGGGTCGGCATCACGGCCGGACCGGACTGGCTCGACCGCTCCGTCGCGTCACTGTCCGGCGGTGAGGCGACCATGATCGGGATCGCGGCGACCCTGCTCCGCCGAGCACCGGTCACGGTCTGGGACGAGCCGACGAACAACCTGGACCGGACGGCCCGGGACCGGCTCTACCGGCTGGTCACCGACGGCTGGCCCGGCCTGTTGATCATCGTCAGCCATGATCGGGAACTGCTCGGGCTGGTCGACGCGATCGCCGAGCTGTACAGCGGCGAACTGCGCCTATTCGGCGGGCCGTACAGCAGCTATCGCGCGACGCTCGAGGCCGAGCAGCAGGCCGCCGAGCGCGACGTCCGGGACGCCCGGTCCACCCTGCGCAAGGAACGCCGCCAGCTCGCCGACGTGCACGTCGCGCTGGCCCGCCGGCAGCGGTACGCGCACACGGACTACGTCAACAAGCGCCGGCCGAAGGTGATCATGAGACAGCGCGCCCGGGAGGCCCAGGTATCGGCCGGCAAGTACCGGCTGCTGCACGAGGGCAAGCTGGACGAGGCGGCGGCCGAGCTGCGCCGGGCCGAGGACCAGGTGCGGACCGACCCGGCGATCCGGATCGACCTGCCCGGGACCGAGGTGCCGGAGCGCAAGGTGATCGCCGAACTCGCGTTGCCGGATCGGACCATGATCATCCGCGGACCGGAGCGGATCGCCGTCACCGGCGCGAACGGCGTCGGCAAGACCACGTTGCTGCACGCCCTGGCCGCGGCGACGCCGGCGGCCAGGGTCGGCCGGCTGCCGCAGCGGCTGGACCTGCTCGACGATCGCCGTACCCTGCTGGAGAATCTGACCGGTTCCGGACCGGCCGACGACAACGCGATCCGGGCTCGGCTGGCCCGGTTCGGCTTCCGCGGCGACAGCGTCGACCGCCCGGCCAGCACCCTGTCCGGTGGCGAACGCTTCCGCGCCACGCTGTCCCTGCTGCTACTCCCCCAGCCTCCGCCACAATTGCTGATCATGGACGAACCGACCAACAACCTCGATCTGACCAGCGTCGGCCAGTTGATCACGGCCCTGTCCGGGTTCCGCGGCGCCTTGGTCGTCGCAGGTCATGATCACGACCTGTTCACTCGGGTCGGGACCACCCGGCGCTGGCACCTGTCCCGGGACCATGATCAACTCCGGATCGACGATCGGCCCTTGTCGTGACGGCCGCACGACCGGGCGGTCGGACCGCCCGCAACACCCGCGCGATCTTCGACGCCCTGTTCGCCGAGCTGGTCGAACGTGGTCACGGCGGCCTGACCATGGAGGCGATCGCGACCCGGGCCGGCGTGCACAAGTCGACCCTGTACCGGCGCTGGCCGACCACCGACCTGCTGCTCGCCGCCGCACTTGCCGAGCATCCACGCAATGACTGGACCCCCGACCGCTCCGGAGAGTTGATCAAGGACCTGGTCGGCGTCGGCCGGGCGGTGCTGGACGGCCTTGACGATCCGGTGATCGGGCCGATCTCACGAGCCTGCATGGCCGCCGCGTTCGGTTCAGAGCCCGCGGCCGCGGCCCTGACCGCGTTCCTGGACGATCAGAACCGGCGCGCCGCGATCGTCGTCACCGACGCGATCGAACGCGGCGACCTGCCGCCCGACACGGACCCGACCGCGCTGATCGAGCGGCTGGTCGCACCGCTCTACTACCGCCGGCTGATCCTGCACCGCCCGGTGCCGCCCGAAGCCCTGACCGCCGCTGCTCGGGCCGCCCTCCGGCCCGCGGAGGGAGTCAGTCGCTCCGGTTGAATCGGCACTCCGCGCTGGCCCTGTCGCGCCCACACAGCTCCGGTACGGGACAATGACAGCCGCCCCACCCGGATCGAACGTCGAGGAAGTCATGGTCGAACGCCGCCTGCCCCGCCCGAAGGATCTCGCTCCGCTGATGCAGCTGAAGCGGCCGGAGCTCAATCCCAAGAAGCGGCGGCTGGCGAACGCGCTGACGGTCGAGGACCTGCGCCGGATCGCCAAGCGGCGCACGCCGCGGGCCGCGTTCGACTACACCGACGGGGCGGCGGAGGAGGAGTTCTCGCTGTCCCGGGCCCGGCAGACGTTCCGCGACGTGACCCTGCACCCGCGGATCCTGCGCGATGTGTCGTCGATCGACACCTCGGTCCAGGTGCTCGGCAAGAAGTCGGCCTGGCCGTTCGGCATCGCCCCGACCGGGTTCACCCGGATGATGCACACCGAGGGTGAGGTCGCCGGCGTCCGCGCGGCCGGGCGGGCCGGGATCCCGTACTCGCTGTCCACCATGGGCACCACCTCGATCGAGGACGTTCGGGCCGCCGGGCCGGACACCCGGAAGTGGTTCCAGCTCTACATGTGGAAGGACCGCGACCGGTCGATGAACCTGGTCCAGCGGGCCGCCGACAACGGCTACGACACGCTGCTGGTGACCGTTGACGTCCCGGTCGCCGGGGCCCGGCTGCGGGACACCCGGAACGGGCTGACGATCCCGCCGACGCTCACCCCGAAGACGATCGTCGACGCGATCCCGCGGCCCTGGTGGTGGTTCGACTTCCTCACCACCGAGCCGCTGTCGTTCGCCACCCTGGACCGCTGGTCCGGCACGGTCGCCGAACTGCTCGACGTGATGTTCGACCCGACGGTGGACTTCGACGACCTCGCCTGGATCAAGGACCAGTGGCCCGGATCCCTGGTGGTGAAGGGAATCCAGAACGTCGAGGACGCCAAGTTGGTGGCCTCGCTCGGGGTCGACGGGATCATCCTGTCCAACCACGGCGGCCGCCAGCTGGACCGCGCGCCGATCCCGCTGCGGCTCCTGCCCGAGGTGGTACGGGAGGTCGGCAACGACTTGGAGGTGATGGTCGACACCGGCATCATGTCCGGCACCGACATCGTCACCGCGATGGCGCTCGGGGCGAAGTTCACCCTGGTCGGCCGCGCCTACCTGTACGGGCTGATGGCGGGCGGCGAGGCCGGCGTCGACCGGATGATCGAGATCCTGACCAGCCAGATCGCCCGCACCATGAAGCTGCTCGGCGCCCGCTCGATCGAGGAGCTCGAGCCGTCCATGGTCACCCTCAACTGACCGCGGAATAAGGCACCCGGCCGCCGAGGTTGTTCCTCGTCGTGACCGAACTGCCGCACACCGATCTGGCGCTGTCCGTACTCGACCTGGTGCCGGTGCGCACCGACCAGACCACGACCGACGCGATCCGGGCGTCGCTGCGGCTCGCCGAGACCGCCGACGAGCTCGGCTTCCACCGCTACTGGGTGGCCGAGCACCACAACATGCCGGCCGTGGCGGCGACGAATCCGCCGGTGCTGATCGGCATCATCGCGGCGGCCACGCAGCGGATCCGGGTGGGTTCCGGCGGGGTGATGCTGCCCAACCACGCGCCGTTGGTGGTGGCGGAGCAGTTCGCGCTGCTGGAGGCTGCTTACCCGGGCCGGATCGATCTCGGCATCGGCCGGGCGCCGGGCAGCGACCCGGTCACCAACTACGTGCTGCGGACCGCGGCCGGGCGCGGCGACGCCGACGTCGAGCGGTTCCCCGATTACGTGTCCGACGTGATCGCGCTGATGGACACCGAGGGCGTCGAGCTCGATCTGCAGGGCCGCCGGTACCCGTTGCGGGCCACGCCGCGGGCCACCGCGACGCCGGTGGTGTGGCTGCTCGGTTCGTCGCTCTACTCGGCCGAGCTGGCGGCGGCGCGTGGGCTGCCGTACGTCTTCGCACATCACTTCTCCGGCGAGGGGACCCAGGAGGCGCTGCGGGTCTACCGGTCGAACTTCCGGCCATCCGACCTGCTCGCCGAGCCGCGGACGTTCCTGACCGTGAACGCTGCCGTCGCGCCGACCGAGGCGGAGGCGCGGCGGCTGACCGTACCGCAGCAGTTGGCGATGATCGCGCTGCGGACCGGTGGCGAGCTGAAACCGGCTCCGACGGTCGAGGAGGCCGAGCAGGTCGAACTGCCCGCCGCGCACCGGGAACTGGCCGAGGCGATGAGCGCTCGCTGGGTGGTCGGCGACCCACCCACGGCCGCCGCGGCCCTTCGTGATCTTGCCCACACGTACGGCGTCGACGAGGTGATGATCCACCCGATCGCCGGGGCGTTCGCGGGCACCGCGGCCGACCGGTCCCCCGCCCGGGAGCAGACGCTGCGGCTGCTGGCCGGGGCGCTGGCGGAGCCGGACCCGGTTCGGATTGCCTGAGAAATGCACAGGGACGGGTCAGGTAGCGGGCATACCCTTGGCCGGGTGATCGAGACGTCCTCCGGCCCCGAACGCCTGCTGCCCCAGAGCTTGGGTGACCTCCGCCAACTGCGCGAGGAGTTCACCCGGTTCATGATGGAGTACAAGTTCGGCATCGACGAGATGTCGACCAAGATCAAGATCCTGCAGGACGAGTTCAGTCAGCTGCACGACTACAACCCGATCGAGCACGTCTCGTCCCGGCTGAAGGCGCCGGACAGCATTCTGGACAAGATCATCCGGAAGGGCTGCGAGCCGACCTTCTCCGCGATCCGGGAGACGATCACCGATATCGCCGGGGTCCGGGTCACCTGCAGCTTCGTCTCCGACGTCTACCGGGTGTTCGATCTGCTGGCCGGCCAGGCGGACGTCAAGGTGCTCGACGTCCGCGACTACATCGCCGAGCCGAAGCCGAACGGCTATCGCAGCCTGCACGGGATCGTCGAGGTGCCGGTCTTCCTGTCCGACGGGGTCGTGCCGGTGACCGTCGAGGTGCAACTGCGGACGATCGCGATGGACTTCTGGGCCAGCCTCGAGCACAAGATCTATTACAAGTACCGCAAGCAGGTGCCGACCGAGCTGCTCCGCGACCTGCAGCAGGCCGCCGAGACCGCGCATCGGCTGGACGGCACCATGCAGCGGCTGCACGAGGAGATCCACCGGGCCGACGTCGCTGAGGCCGCACCGACGGCCTCGGATGATCTGACCCCGTCGGACGAGGTGCTGCGGCAACTCTGGCACGCCCGCCAGCAGTCCGGGCTCGACTGACGGGCGGCGCCCAACCGCGACGCAGCGCGGCCCGGATCGGGTTCACGGCGGCTGCGTCGCTCAGGCGGAGGCGCGGAGCTGGCCGCGGAGGTCGTTGCGCAGCCGGATCGGATCGATCGCGAAGCTCTCCAGCAGCCGGTGGGCCATGCTGCCGACGTCACCGAGCACGCCGAGCAGCAGATGTTCGGCGTCGATTCCCTTGCTACGCAGGTTGATCGCCTCCCGCAGCGCCAACTCGAGGGACTTCTTGGCCCGCTTGCTGAACGGCAGGTGACCCCGCTGCTCGCGACGCCGGTCGGTCGCGTCCAACGCGCCCTCGCCGAAGGTCCGCTCGACCCGCTGCCGTACTTGATCAAGGTCGATGCCGAGCGAGGCCAGGGCCTGCGCGTCCAGTTCGTCGTCGCAGCCGAGCAGGCGGATCAGCCGGTCCCGGGCCGTCGCATAGTCGACTCCCGCGTCGACCAGGGTCCGGCGGGCGATGCCGGTGTCCTGCCACAGTACGCCGAGCAGGACGTGCTCGCTGCCGATCATCGGGTGCCGCAGTTCGCGGGCCACCGTCTGCGCGTGCAGGACGCTCTCCCGGGCCGAGAGCGAGAAGCGTTCGAACATGATCATCCCTTCCTGGTCAGCGCCGGCCGTGCTTCTTGTGGACCGCCTGCTTGGACACCCCGAGCACGGTGGCGATGTCCTGCCAGGACCAGCCGAGCCCGCGGGCTCGCTCGACGTGCAGACGTTCCAGTTGGTCGGCCAGCAGCCGGAGGCTGCGCACGGCACGCAGACCCTCACCGGGGTCGGCGCTCTCGATGGCCGTGTTGAGGTCAGCGGTGCTGCTCATGCCGTCATCCTAGGTTGACGATCCTGGAGCGTCAACCCTGATTGACGAGCTAGGTTTCTCGACGTGGACTTTCCTCCCGAGGGGATCGTGATCAGCGACGGCGGGCTGGCGACCGAGCTCGAGAGTCGCAGGTACGAGCTCGGCGGCGGACTCTGGTCCGCCCGGCTGCTGGCCGACGACCCGGCCGCGATCCGCTCCGTCCATGCGGCCTACTTCGCGGCCGGTGCGCGGATCGCCACCACCGCGAGCTATCAGGCGTCCATCGACGGCTTCGTCGCCCGCGGCCTGGAGCGGGCCGAGGCAGTCGAGCTGCTCCGGCGCAGCGTCCGGCTGGCCGTCGAGGCGCGGGACGCGCTACCGGATCCGGCCGGCCGCTGGGTCGCCGCCTCGGTCGGGCCGTACGGTGCGGCGCTGGCCGACGGGTCCGAATACCGCGGCCGGTACGGTCTCTCGGCCGGCCGCCTGGCCGACTGGCACCGGCCGCGGCTCGAGGTGCTGGCCGACGCCGGCGCCGACGTGATCGCATTGGAGACCGTGCCCGACCTGGTCGAGGCGGAGGCGCTGGTCCGGCTGGTCGGCGAGACGGGGGTCCGGGCCTGGCTCTCGTACACGATCCTGGGCGGGCGGACGCGGGCCGGCCAGCCGCTGGCCGAGGCCTTCGCCCTGGCCGCCGCGCCCGGGATCGTCGCGATCGGCGTCAACTGCTGCGACCCCGCCGAGGTGCCGGAGTCCATCGCGATCGCCCGGTCGGTCACCGACCGGCCGGTGATCGTCTATCCCAACAGCGGCGAACGCTGGGAGGGCCGCTGGACCGGGCCGGTCGGCTTCACGGCTGCGACGGCGCGGAGCTGGATCGACGCCGGTGCCCGGATCGTCGGCGGCTGCTGCCGGGTCGGCCCAGACCTGATCAGGGGCCTGATCGGCTCAAAGGCTGAGCGAATCTAGCCGAAATCCTGATCAGGCCTTAATCTGTGTCCACCGGGGGGTGGTGGGTCGCAGCTGTGCGATCCGGGGGATTCGCCTGGGGGAAGCATGCGCAAGTTGTTCTTCGGTCTGCTCGTCGTCGCCGTCCTGGCGGCCTTGGGGGGCCTGCTCGCCGGATCATCTGAGTTCCGCAGTGTGGCGACTCAGCCGGATCTCGGCCAGCCCGATCACGTTTCCGACGGCGTCCGGAAGGTCTCGCTCTGGAGCAGCGAACGCCGCAGGGTGGAGGCCACCATCGAGGTGGACGTCCGGTCCACCGAGGGCCGGCCGACGCACTACCGGAGCTCGATCGAGATCCGCTGTCAGGTCCGCGGCTACAACGGTGCCTGGCAGCCACATCCGTGCTCGGCCAATTTCGGCCAGCGGCTGGTCCGGGACCAGTCCACGGTGATCGAGAGCTGGGCCGAGGTGACGTCCGGCGACGACGGCAAGATCATCAGCGACGGCGAATGGCAGCCGGTCGCCTGCCGCGGCCTCTACACGACCGAACTGCTGGCGTACCAGATCGGCGTCGCGGGAACCGTGCACACGGTCGAGGGCGATCCGGGCTATTTCCCGAGCAACGGGATCTGGGCCGACTGCTGAGCCGAGGTCACTCGATCACCCGGCGCAGGTAGGATTCCGGCCGGTCGATGAACCGGCGGTAGTGATCAACGACGTCCAGCTCCGACCATGATCGCCGGTGGAACCCGGACCCGTCGAGTTCCATGATCATCGCGCCCGGCAGCGCGGCGATCATCGGCGAGTGGGTGGCCAGCAGCAGTTGGGCGCCGTTGTTGTCGATCATGTCCGCAAGGACGCCGAGCAGGGTCAGCTGGGCCGTGAAGGAGAGCCCCGCCCCCGGCTCGTCCAGGACGTAGACTCGCTGACCCGGGTCCGTCCCGGAGCAGTTGGGCGACCGGGGGCAGCGTCGCCGGCCAGGTCCCTGGGATCGCGTCCAGGTCCGGCAAGCGCTCCACCCGCCGGACCGGACGCCGCGCCGCCCACCCCGCTGCCATGGTCCGACGATATTCGGTAGGCCCGGACTCCGACCGTCTCTAGGGTCGGCGAGGTGATCTATCAGCATCCGCTGGCGTACCTGCTCGGGCTGGAAGGGTTGGCGCTGCTGCGCGGTTGGGCCGGCGACTTCGACCAGGAGTTCATCGAGGCCCGGCTGGCCGAGGTCCGCCGACTGCTCGACGAGCCGGCGCTGACCCAACATCCGGGCGTGCCGGTCGGCCGAGGGGACAGCGGCACGGGCTACGCGCAGTGGGCCTCCACCTACGACGAGCCGCGCAACGGCCTGTTCGACCTCGACGAGCCGATCGTGCGACCCCTCTTGGACGCCGTGGCACCCGGCGTCGCCCTCGACGCGGCCTGCGGCACCGGACGGTTCGCCGAACTGCTGGCGGCCCGGCACCAGGTGATCGGCGTGGACGGTTCGCCCGAGATGCTGGAACGAGCCCGGGTCCGCGTGCCGGCCGCCGACTTCCGGCTCGGCGACCTTGATCAACTTCCGGTGCCGGACGTGAGCGTCGACCTGCTGACCACCGGACTGGCCCTGTCCCACGTACCCGATCTGCGACCCGTGCTGACCGAGTTCGCCCGAGCCCTCCGGCCGGGCGGCCACCTGATCATCGCCGACGTACACCCCGAGTTGATCTTGCTCGGCTCGGTCGTGAAATCGCTGGGCCCCGACGGCGAGCCCGGCTTGGTGCCCACCTATCGCCACTCGGCCGGCGACCTGTTGCGCGCCGCACTGCCCCACGGCTTCCGACTCCGCCACTGCGAGGAGGCACCCGTGCGGCCGACTCATGCTGATCAATCAGCGCCGCGCGACCCGATGCCGGACGACCTCGACCCGGGACCGTGGGCGGACTGGCCGTGGTCGCTGATGGGTCTGATCCCGGCCGCCGCCGGCGCCGTCGGGCAAGGACCGGCGATCACCGTCTGGCACTTCACGCTGGAACCTGGCTCTTGATCATCGGAGTGTGTTAGCTTCCGGACCAATTCCATTTTGCAATCAGATTGGTGAGTGCGTCATGAAGCTGCTTCTCACGTCCGGCGGCATCAGCAATCCGACCATCCGTGCTGCGCTGGTCGGCCTGCTGGGGAAACCGATCGAGGAGTGCCGTGCGCTCGCCGTCCCGACCGCCAAGTACGGCCATCCCGGCTGCGACCCGGAGTCGGTCCGGCGGTTCATCGCCGCGGAATACCAGCCTCCCAACGTGATGGGCGAGGCGGGCTGGAAGTCGATCGGCGTCCTCGAGCTCACCGCCCTGCCCACCATCGGCGCGGATCGCTGGCTGCCCTGGGTCCGGGAGACCGACGTACTGCTGGCCGACGGCGGCGACGCGACCTACCTGGGCTACTGGCTGAAGGAGTCCGGGCTGGCCGACCAGCTCCCCTCGCTGCCCGACCTGGTCTGGGTCGGCATGAGCGCCGGCAGCATGGCGCTGACGCCGCGGATCGGCAGCGAGTTCTTCAATTGGACGTCGCCGGGCGGCGGGGAGGAGACGCTCGGCCTGGTCGACTTCTCGATCTTCCCGCATCTGGACTACCCGGACTGGCCGGACAACTCGCTGGACGCGGCCCGGCGCTGGGCCACGACGATCCCCGGCCCCGCGTACGCCATCGACGACCAGACCGCGATCTCGGTCGTCAACGGGAAGGTCGACGTCCACTCGGAGGGCCACTGGGAACTCCTCAACCCGACCGTCCCCTGACCCTGTCGCAAAACCTCCACGGTCGAGCGCTACAGCCGATTCCAACGTTGAACCGTTCGAGTTGAGGAGCTTTTCCGACACCGGCTGGGCAAGGCGTGTGGCATCGTGCCCCGGGTGACGATGCCGGAGCGCCTGACGGGCTTCCTCGAACAGAGATACGGCCTGCGGATCTCGGAGTCCGAGGCCGTGCTGGGGCAGGGCGACGAAGCGTCGGTCTGGCGGGTCCTGGGATCGGGCCGGAGGTTGATCGTTCGCGCGTCCCCGCCCGAGCGAGACCTGGCCAAGCTGGCGGAGTCGTACGCGCTGGCAGCGGTCCTGGCCGGCGCCGTGCCCGAGGTGACTGCTCCGATCGGGGCCCTCGACGGCTCGGTCACCACTCGATGGGCGGGCCGGCCGATCAGTGTCTGGCCGTACATCGAGGGCGACTTCCTCGACCGCAGTGATCATGATCAACTGCGGGCGGCGGCGGAGCTCCTGGCCCGACTGCATCGTGCCGGGGTCGACTGGCTGAGCGCTCGGGGCGAGAAGCCGGAAAGGCCCGGCATCGGCTTGGTGCACGGGGACTTCTACTCCCGTAACCTGCTGGTACGCGACGGCCGGATCGCCGGATTGATCGACTGGGACGACGCCCGACTCGAACGGCTCGACGCCGAACTCGCCTGGGCGACCTGGGAGCTGGGCAAGACACCCACCGGCGACGCGCTGCTGCTCGATCATGCCGCAAGGTTTCTCGAGACCTACCGCCACGCCGACGGGCCAGGACAACCGGGTGCCGACTTCATCCGGTTGATCAGAGCCCGCTTGATCGGTGAGCTCGGCGGTGACGACCCCGACTACGACGCGTCGCTCCGGACCGCGCTACGCAACGTTGTCGACGACGACCGGCACCGAGACCTGATCCGATCCGGCGCCGGCTGAGTTCCGTCGGCGCTCGTGCCGCCGGTCCCACTCGGCGGACCCTGAAACCCGGCCACCACGCGTCCGCCCGGCCGCGACACGCCGAGTCGGTTGGCAAACGTCGCCGACTGACGGTCGGGAACCGGGGCACCCAGCGGGCACTGGCAGGGCCGAGCCCGCTCAGCATGTGCGTCGCCCATGGCCAATCCGCGACCTGTCCCCTCCCTGGCGGCTGGACTTCCGCGAAGGCGTTGCGGCTGATCGCCCCGAACCCGGTCACCGGGAGAGACACCTCGGTGCCACTCACCAGCGCGCCCTGGTGCGGCACGCCCCGATGGCACGACCGCACTGCCGCCGCCCCCAGGTCCGCCCCACCCACCGACCGGTCAGTTCTGCAGCGACACGCCGCAAAAACGCCTGCGTTTGTGACTGGTCGGCGGTTGTTAGAGGCGGTTCTTCAGGGGTTGGTTGGCGAGGAGGGCAGCGACGTTCTCTTGGATCAGGGCGTCGGCGCCGAGCGGGCGGCCGCCGGCCGTGTGCGGGGTGATGATCAGGTTCGGCGCCTGCCAGAGCGGGTCACCGTCGGGGAGCGGCTCGGTCGCCGTCACGTCGAGGGCGGCGCCGGCGATCTCGCCGTCGGTCAGGGCGGTCAGCAGGGCGGCCTCGTCGACGGTGGCGCCGCGGCCGACGTTGATCAACCAGGCCGTCTTCGGCAACGCCCGGAACACGTCGGCGCCGATGATCTTGGCGGTCTCCGGTACGGCGGGCAGGATGTTGATCAAGATGTCGGTCTGGGGCAGCACCGTGTGGACCTCGTCGGCGGCGATCACCGGATAGCCGGCCCGCTCCCCCGCGCTGGACGCGACGCCGGTGATCTTGGCGCCGAGCACGGACAGGTACGGCGCCAGGGTCTTGGCGATACTGCCGAAACCCCAAATGGTCACCCGGGCGTCGCGCAGCGTGGTCAGGCCCTGCGCGTTGTCCAGCGGCTGCCGGTAGCCGAGGGCGGTGTCCCAGGTGCCGCGGGACTGCGCGGCGAGCGCCTTGTCCAGCCGGCGGGCCGCGGCGAGCGCCAGGGCCAGCGTGTGCTCGGCGACGGTCAGGTCATGCAGGCCGCGGCCGGAGGCGATCGCGGCGTCCGGGTTGAACCCGGCCGCGACCACCGCGTCGGTGCCGGCCATCAGGCCCTGGACCAGCCGGACCTTGGTCAGCCGCTCGGCCAGCTCGGCCATCCGGTCGGCCGGGTTGAGCCAGAGCACGACCACCTCGGCATCCTCGTGCTCGGCAGGCAGTTCGGCCTCGGGATCGTACGCAACGCCCTCGACTCCCTCCGGCAGCGTGGGATCGAGCGGGACACTGGTCGGCAACAACACCTTCACGACGGGCTCTGCTTCCGTTGAGGGACAAGATCGGGATGCTCGCGGTCCAGGTAGTCACGCAGGATCGCGTCAAGATCATCGACGGCACCGACGCCGAGGTCGAGCGCTCGATCGCCCTCGGTGCGCGGCACCCAGGTGTCCACGATCGCCTGGATCTGCGGATCGGGTTCGAACGTCACCGGCGCCAGCGCCTCGGCCGGGACCGTCCGGCGCAGCACCTCGAGCATCTCGGCGAAGGTGGCCGAGACGCTGGGAAAGGTGAGGGTACGGAACTCGCCGAGCGCCTCGCCCGGCAACCGGTACAGGTCGGCCAGCCCGGCCACGACGCCCGCGACACCGCCGACCGCCATCCGGGTCTCGGGCGCCACCGGGACAACGTACGGACGGCCGGCGAGCGGCTCCCGGAACGCCGCACTGGCCGCCGACGACGCGGCCGCGTTGGGCGCGCCCGGCCGGATGATCACGGTCGGGATCCGGGCCACCCGCCCGTCCAGGAAACCCTTCCGGGCATAGTCGTTGATCATCAACTCCAGCACGGCCTTGGTCATCCCGTACGTGGTGCCGGGCCGTGGCGGGGCGGCGTCGCTGCCGACCGGGCCGCTGCCGGGTCCGAAGATCGCCACCGAGCTGGTCGCCACCAGCCGAACTCCGCCATGCCCCTTGGCTGTGTGTCTGCGGGAGGCCTCGAGCAGCGCCCGGGTGCCGTCCAGGTTGACCCGCAGCGCCAGGTCGAAGTCCTGCTCACCCTGCCCGCTGACTACGGACGCCAGATGGAAGATCCCGATCTCCGGCTCGTCCAGCAGCGCGGCCAGACCCTCGGGATCGGCGATGTCGCCGCCGACGAGCTCGACCCCAGCCGGAGCGGTCGCCCGGGCGGCCTCGATCGCGGCCGGCTGGTCGTACCAGACGATCGTCCCGGCCGCTTCCGGCGCGTCCGGCCGGCGCAGCTGCTCGGTCAGCCGACGGCCGAGAAAGCCCGCCCCACCGGTGATGATGATCTTCCTGGGCACCCGACGATGGTAGCGACCGCGAACCGGGGGCCCGATCCCGGTCCCGGCCCCCGGAACGTCAGTGAAACCCTGGTCCCATGACCACTCCGGTGCCGGAATCGTCCCTGCTCGCCCCGCTCCCCGCCGAACACGGGATCACCCGCGACCGGCTGGCCGAGGCCTGTGCCGCCGGCCGCCGAGTCGCCGTGCTCGACGACGATCCGACCGGGAATCAGACGATCAAGGACCTGCCGGTGATCACCCGGTGGGCGCCGGACGACCTGCGCTGGGCGCTGCGACAGCAGACCACGGCATTCTTCGTGCTGACCAACACCCGCAGCCTCGATCCGGCCGCGGCCGAGCAACGCACTCGGGAGGTCGCCCGCGCCTGCCTGGCCGTCGCCGCCGAGGAGGGCGTCGACCTGGCCTTCGCCAGCCGCGGGGATTCCACGCTGCGCGGGCATTTCCCGCTGGAGCCGGAGACGCTCGCCGAGGAGTCCGCGGCGGCCGGGCAGCCGGTCGACGCGGTGATCATCAACCCGTCCTACCTCGACGCCGGCCGGCTCACCGTCGACGGCACCCATTGGGTACGAACTCCGGACGGCATGGTCCCCGCCGGCGAGACCGAGTACGCGAGCGACGCGACGTTCGGCTATCGGAGTTCGGATCTGGCCGCCTGGGTGGAGGAGAAGACGGGAGGCCGGATCCCGCGGGACCAGGTCGTCACGATCACCGTGAGCGACCTGCGCCGGCACGGCCCGGACGGCGTCACGGCTACCTTGCTCGACCTGACCAACCATCCGCGCATTGAGCTTGTCGAAGCGCCAAGCAGGATCGGGCCTCGCCCTTCGACAAGCTCAGGGCACGTCCGGAACTGGATTGTCACGGATGCGGTCGCCGACGATGATCTTCGCGTGCTCACCCTCGGCCTGATCGCCGCCGAACAGGCCGGCCGCCGCTTCGTTTACCGGGTCGGGCCGTCGTTCGTCCGGTCCCGGTCCGGCCAGTTCCCGGCCCCGCCGGTCGACGACGCCGAGCTCCGCCCGACCCCCGGCCCGGACCCGGCACCGGGCGGGCTGATCATCGTCGGATCCCATGTCCCGTTGAGTTCCCGGCAGCTGGCCCGGCTGACCGAGACGGCCGCCGTCGAGCCGCTCGAGCTTGAGGTCGACAAGATCATCGACGGCACCGAGCCGGGACACCTCGGTGACCTCGCTGAGCGTGCGGTCGGCAGCCTCGCGTACCGGCACGTGGTGATCACGACCAGCCGCACGCTGCGCCGCGGTGCCGATGGAGATCAGAGCCTGGCCATCTCGCGTGCGGTCAGCGCCGCCGTGGTCGACCTGACGAAGCTGATCATGGAGCGGCGACGCCCGGCGTTCGTGATCGCCAAGGGCGGGATCACCTCCTCCGACGTGGCGACCGAGGCCCTCGGCATCCGGCGGGCGACGATCCGCGGCACCCTGCTGCCCGGCATCGTGTCGCTCTGGCAGCCGGCGGAGGGTCCCGCGGCCGGGCTGCCGTACGTCGTCTTCGCCGGCAACGTCGGCAGCGACGATTCCCTGGCCGAGGTCGTCCGGCGCTTCGACAGCGCCCGAGCATGATCATCGCAGCCGCCGCCCGATCACCCGGGCAAGCCAGATCCGCAGCCGGGCGATCTTGAGCCTGAGCCACGTCGCCTCCCGCCGCCAGAAGCCTCGTTCATCCCGAGGTGATTCGTACACCTGTTCGATTGTACGCAGTACGCCGGAGCAAGACCAGAGGCGCCGCCGAACCGCGGACCCTATGCTGTGTCCACCAAGGAGGTTCTCGCCGTGAGTCGACGTCCGAACGTCTCGTTCCTGCCTCGCCGCTCCGTGCTCGGGCTGGGTGCCGGGCTGGGGCTGGGAGCCGCCGTCGCAGGCTGTACCGCCGGGTCCACCAGCACTCCGGGCGGGCCGACGACCCGGACCCTGACCGTCGGCTTCGTCGCCGAACCGGCCAATCTCGACTTCACCCGCACCGACGGCGCCGCGATTCCCCAGGCCCTCCTGGTCAACGTCTACGAGGGTCTCGTCAAGCTTGATCAGAACGGGGCGATCGTGCCGCTGCTGGCCAAGGCGTGGCAGATCAGCGACGACCGCAGGACCTACACGTTCGAGCTGGTCGACAACGCGATGTTCGCCGGCGGGCAACCGTTCACCGCCGACGACGTGGTGTTCAGCATCGAACGGGTCAGCAAGGACTGGACGATCTCGCTGAAGTCGAAGCTGGACGTGGTCGAGCGGGTCACCAAGACCGATGATCACACGGTCGAGGTGACGCTGAAGCAGCCGAGCAACTCCTGGCTCTATTCGATGGCCACCCGGGTCGGCGCGATGTTCTCCCGGACCGGCGTCGATGATCTTGCCAACCAGCCGATCGGCACCGGGCCGTTCCGCTTCGTCGAGTGGAAGCGCGGCGATTCGATCACGCTCGAGGCCAACCCGGACTACTGGGGCCCCAAGCCCGGCGTCGACCGGGTCGTGCTGCGCTACTTCAGGGACGCGACCGCGTTGAACAACGCGCTGCTGTCCGGCGGGATCGACGTGATCTCGGCCGTCGTCGCGCCCGAGTCGCTGGGCCAGTTCGGCGACACCGCGCGGTTCCAGGTGATCGAGGGCACCTCGACCGGCGAGGTCGTCCTCAGCCTGAACAACGGCCGGCCGCCGTTCGACGACGTGCGGGTCCGGCGCGCGGTCCGGTACGCGATCAATCACCAGGAACTGCTCGACACCGCCTGGGCCGGCCGCGGCCAGTTGATCGGCAGCATGGTGCCGCCCAGCGATCCCTGGTACGAGGACCACACCGGCCTCTACCCGTACGATCCCGCGAAGGCCAAGGCACTGCTCGCCGAGGCCGGCGCCGAGAAGCTCACGGTGGACTTCCGGATCGCCAACCTGCCGTACGCCACCGCGGCCGCCCAGGTGGTCAAGTCTCAGGTGCAACAGGTCGGGATCACCGCGAACATCGAGCCGCTGGAGTTTCCGGCCCGCTGGCTGGACCAGGTGTTCACCAAGGCCGACTACGACCTGTCGATCGTCAACCACGTCGAGCCGCGCGACATCACCGCCGTGTTCGGCAACCCGAAGTACTACCCGCGCTACGACAACGCCGAGGTACGCAAGCTGTTCGCGGAGGCCGACGCCGGCACCGAGGAGGAACAGGTCGCGAAGATGAAGCAGGCGGCCAAGATCATCGCCGAGGACGCGGCGGCCGACTTCCTGTTCCTGTTCCCCAACCTGATGGTCGCCACCACGGCCGTCCAGGGCCTGCCGCAGAACGTGGTCTCGGAGTCGTTCGACCTGACCGGCCTGTCCAAGACGTGAGCCTCTATCTGATCAAGCGGATCGCGGTGCTGCTGATCAGCCTGATCGCGGCGACGTTGATCGTCTTCGGATTCATGGCGGTGCTGCCCGGTGATCCGGCGGTGATCGCCCTCGGCGTCAATGCGACACCCGAGGCGATCGCCGCGCTGCGGGCACGGTTCGGCACCGACCGCCCGTTGATCGTGCAATACCTGGACTGGGCCGGCGGGCTCGTGGTCGGCGACTTCGGCACCTCGTACGTGAGCGAGACCCCGATCGGGCCGTTGATCATGGACCGGTTCGCGGTGACCTGCTGGCTGGTGCTGTTCGGACTGATCATCGCCTTGATCATCGCGATCCCGCTCGGCACCGCGGCTGCGGTCCGGCACCGCAAGGTGTCCGGGCTGATCCTGTCCGGGGTCAGCCAGGCCGGCATCGCGGTGCCCGCCTTCGTCGCCGGGATCGGCCTGCTGTTCGTGTTCGCGGTGACGCTGCGGGTCCTGCCGTCGGGCGGCTTCGTGGTGCCGGCCCAGGATCCGGTCGGCTTCCTCCGGCATCTGCTGCTGCCGGCGCTGTCGCTCGGCCTGGTGCAAGGTGCCGTGCTGAGCCGCTACGTCCGGTCCGCCGTACTCGACGTGCTGCGGGAGGACTATCTGCGCACGGCACGCGCCAAGGGCATGGGTCCGTACCGGGCGCTCTGGCGGCACGGCACCCGGAACGCGGCGATCCCGGTGATCACCGTGCTCGGACTGCAGGTCGCGACGCTGCTGATCGGTGCCGTGGTGATCGAGCGGGTGTTCACGATTCCCGGGCTCGGCAGCCTACTGCTGGACGGCGTGGCCAACCGGGATCTGCTGCTGGTGCAGGGAACCGTCATCGTCCTGGTCGCTGCCGTCCTGGTGATCAACTTCGTCGTCGACGTCGGCTACCTGGTGCTCGATCCGCGGCTGCGGGGGTCCCGGTGACCGCCACTGCTCCGCCGGCCCGGATCGCCGGCCGCCGGCCCGGGCCGAACCTGATCGCCGGTGCCGTACTGGTCGGCCTGGTGGTGATCATCGCCGTGCTCTCGTTCGCCTGGACGCCGCACGACCCGACCTTCGTCGACGGCGCGGCCCGGCTGCGGCCGCTGCTCGATCCCGCCTATCCGCTGGGCACCGACAAGTTCGGCCGGGACGTGTTCAGCCAACTGCTCGTCGGTGCCCGGACCACCTTGTTCGTCGGGATCGTGGCTGTCGGCGTCGCGGCCCTGCTCGGCACTCCGGTCGGGATCGCGGCAGGGATGACCGATCGCTGGCCGGGCGAGTTGCTGATGCGGGTCAACGACGTGATCTTCGCGTTCCCGGCCTTGTTGCTGGCGATCATGTTCGGCGCGGTGTTCGGCCCGAGCACGCTGACCGCCATGATCGCCATCGGCATCGCGACCCTGCCGGCGTTCGCCCGAGTGGCGCGCGGGCAGACTCTGCAGGTGATGCGCACCGAGTACGTCCTCGCGGCCCGGGCGGCCGGCCGGCGCGGCCCGGCGATCGCGGTCCGGCACGTGCTGCCCAACATCGCGAGCATGATCATCGTCCAGGCCTCGGTGTCGTTCGCGATCGCGATCCTGGCCGAAGCGGCGTTGTCCTTCCTCGGCTTCGGAACTCCCCCGCCGACCCCGTCCTGGGGCCGGATGCTGTCCGAGGGACAGGAACTGCTGTTCAGCGAACCGCGGCTGACCCTGATCCCGGGCCTGGCGATCGCGGTGGCGGTGCTCGGCTTCAACCTGCTCGGCGACGGCCTCCGGGACTGGCTCGATCCGCGGCTGGAGGAGGTGCGGTGACCGAACCCGAGACCACGCTCGAAGTCACCGGGCTGACCGTGATCACCGGCGGCACTCGTCTGCTCCGCGACGTGTCCTTCACCGTGGCGGCCGGCGAGCGGGTCGGGCTGATCGGCGAATCCGGCTCCGGCAAGTCGCTGACCGCGATGTCGATCATGAACCTGCTGCCGGACGGCCTGCGAGCCGAGGGATCGATCCGGCTGGCCGGCGTCGGCCCGGACCTGATCGGGCTGCCGGAGCGGCGGGCCGCCGCGATCCGCGGCCAGGAGACGTCGATCGTCTTCCAGGAGCCGATGACGGCCCTCAACCCGCTGATGCGGATCGGTGATCAGGTCGCCGAGGTCATGATCTTGCACCGCACCGTCCCCTCCCGCGCCGCCGCCAAGCCCGCGACCCTGGAGTTGCTGGATCAGGTCCGGTTGCCCGATCCGGAACGCATCGCGCGGTCCTATCCGCACCAGCTGTCCGGCGGGATGCGGCAGCGAGTCGTCCTGGCCATGGCGCTGGCCAATCGGCCGCAGCTGGTGATCTGCGACGAACCGACCTCGGCGCTTGACGTCACCGTGCAGGCCGCGATGCTGAAGTTGATCACGTCACTCCAGGCCGAGCGGGGCAACGCGCTGCTGTTCATCACCCACGACCTGGCCGTCGTCTCCCAGCTCTGCGAACGCGTGCTGGTGCTGCACGACGGTGAGATCGTCGAGGCCGGACGGACCATCGACGTCTTCAGCGCGCCGGAACATCCTTATACGCAACGATTGTTGGCTGCATCCGCACCAACGTTCCCTGAGCTTGTCGAAGGGCAGACCGGGCTAGGCCCTTCGACAGGCTCAGGGAACGAAGATGCGGTGATCATCGAGGCCGTCGGGGTGAGCCGGACGTTCCGGCGGCCGCGGCAGTCGCTGTTCCGGGCCGGCGAGCCGGTGCACGCCCTGCGCGGGGTTGACCTCACCGTGCGCGCCGGTGATCGGCTCGGGATCGTCGGCGAGTCCGGGTCGGGCAAGTCGACGCTGCTCCGGCTGCTGGCCGCGCTGGACCGTCCGACGACGGGGTCGATCACGTTCGACGGGACCGAGATTGCCGGACGGCCCGCGTCGGCGCTCCGGTTCCTGCGCCGCGATCTGCAGATCGTGTTCCAGGACCCGCAAGCCTCGCTCGATCCGCGGATGCGGGTCCGCGACATCATCGGCGAACCGATGGTCTCGCTCGGTATCCCCGGCATCGACGCCCGCGTGGCCGAACTGCTCGACGCGGTCGGCCTGCCGCAGGCCGCGGCGCACCGGTTCCCGCACCAGTTCTCCGGCGGTCAGCGGCAACGGATCTCGATCGCCCGCGCTCTCTCGCCGCGGCCACGGGTGCTGGTCGCCGACGAGCCGGTCAGCGCGCTCGACGTATCGGTCCGGGCCCAGATCCTCGCGCTGCTGACCGACCTGGTCCGGGACTACCAGTTGACGTTGATCTTCGTCTCCCATGATCTTTCCGTGGTACGTCAGCTCTGCGACCGCGTGGCCGTACTGCACGACGGCGCGATCGTCGAGCAGGGCGACACCGCGGAGGTGTACGAGAACCCGCGGCATCCGTACACCGAACGACTGCTGGCCGCCGTACCGACCTTGATCACTGCGGGATCCCAGGAGGACCGATGACCGAGATCATGATCGACGCCGAGGGCGTGATCGACTTCACCCGGGCCCTGGTCCGGATCCCGAGCGTGAACGACCCGGCCCACGGCCGTTCCGAGGCGCCGGCCGCGGCCTTGGTCGCCGAGACGATGCGCGGCTTCGGCTGGGAACCGGTGATCACCGAGCCGGCGCCGGGCCGGCCCAACGTCGTGGCGGTGATCGAGGGCGGCGGCGGACCCGGACCGGTGCTGATGTTCGAGGGTCACACCGACGTCGTCACCGAGGGCACCCTGGACGAGTGGACTCGCGATCCGTTCGGCGCGGAGATCGTCGACGGCCGGCTGTACGGTCGCGGCAGTGCGGACATGAAGTCCGGCGTCGCGGCGATGATCTTCGGCGCCCGGGCGCTGCAGCTGGCCGGGCCGTTCCCCGGAACGATCAAGGTCTGCGCGCTCGCCGACGAGGAGGGCCTGATGATCGGCGTCCATCACCTGGTCGACTCCGGCCAGGTCGCCGACGTCGACGGTGCGATCGTCTGCGAGCCGGAGGCCGAGGAGCTCTGCCCCAGTTCGAAGGGCGCGATCCGGGTCCTGGTCGAGTTCGACGGGCGGATGGCGCACGGCGCGATGCCGGACCAGGGCCGGAACCCGTTGCAGCCGGCGGCCGAGTTCGTCCGCGTGCTGGCCGACGTCCAGGAATCCTTGCAGGCCGAGCCGGGACCCCATCCGCTGCTCGGGGCCAGCTATCTGACTCCGACGGTGATCACCGGCGGTGATCTTGATCAGATCAACGTCATCCCGGCCCGGGCGACGGTCGCGGTCGACGTCCGTACCGTACCGGGAGTTGATCATGATCGGCTCGTCGACCGGCTGACCGGGCTGGCCGAGACACTGGCCGCGAAGGCGGAGACCGCGGCGACCGTGACGATCGGGGTCAACCGGCCGCCGGTGGACACACCCCTCGACGATCCCGTGGTCACCGCGCTGGCCGCGGCCCACACCATGATCACCGGTGCCGACCCGGTCTACGGCGGGGTGCCCGGCACGACGGACGGCACCATCCTCACCGCGAAGGCGGGCATCCCCACCGTCGTCTACGGACCCGGCGGGAAGTGGATCGCGCACCAGGCGGACGAGTACGTCGAGCTGGACGACATCGTCCGCAAGACCAGGGTCTACGCCGAGGCGGCCCGGCTCTTCTTGATCAGAAACCCCACCGCGTCGGGATGAAGTCGGCATTCGACGGGAAAGCGTGCACGGTGGCCGGCGTGACCTGGTAGACCCGGTAGGGCGGGCCGCCGGAGGTCGGCGCACCGTACTCCGCGTCGAGTTCGTCGTCGGCGATCGTGGTCGGCCACCCGTACACCTCCTGGAAGGCGGTGGAGGCGCGGCCCAAAGTCGGCTCGTCGAGCACCCGCGCGGCCTCGCCCTCGACGACCAGGTGGAACCCATCGACGTCGGCGGCCACCGAGCAGCGGCCGTCGGCGTCCAGATTCCGGCTCTTCTGGGTGCTGCTCTTCGATGCGATGAAGAGCACCCCGTCCGACCACGCCGCAAACACGGGTCTGGTGTGCGGCCGGCCCTGGCGCAGGGTCGTCAGCCAGCGCCAGCCGCCCGACCGCAACCGCTGCACGACGTCGTCCCATTGCGGGTCCTTCGATCCCTCGGACACCCCGGCGCCACGGCCGCCCATCTTGATCGGCTCCGCCCTCGGCGTCTGCTGCTCGGTCATGATTCCCTCGCTTCTACTGGTTACCTTTCTAAAGCAGTTTCGACTCTAGGCTACACTGACCACAGATTGCAACTACTTTGGAAAGCACATCACTATGGCGACGTCGCGTTCGGAGTGCCCGCTGAACCTCGCGGTCGAACTGCTCGGCGACCGGTGGTCGCTGCTGATCCTGCGCGACGTGATGTTCGCCGGCCGGCGGCACTACCGCGAATTACTGACGGGATCCGACGAGGGCATCTCGACCAAGCTGCTCGCCGACCGGTTGCAGGCGCTCACCGCGGCCGGGATGCTGACCCGCCGGCCCGATCCGACGCACCGGCAGAAGGCGATCTACAGCCTGACCGAACGCTCGATCGCCCTACTGCCGGCGCTGGTCCAGTTCGGCGTCTGGGGGCACCGCCAGCTCGGCGCCGATGATGAGTTGAGCCGGACCGCGGAGACGCTGGACCGGGGCGGGCCGAAGGCGCAGCGGGCGTTCATGGCCGAGCTGCGCCGGGACCATCTGGTGCCGGATCAGGCCGGCGGCGTGTAGCGGCCGTCCACCGCCGTCCAGCCACCGTCGACCATCAGGCAGCTGCCGGTGATGTAGCTGGCCGCGTCGCCGGCCAGGAAGACCACCGCGCCGGCGATCTCGGACGGCTCCGCCCAGCGGCCCAGCGCGCTCTTGCTGGCGTACGCCGCCGACCACGCCTCGTCCGCCCGGATCTGCGCGGTCAACGGGGTGGCGACGATGCCAGGGGCGATCGCGTTGCAGCGGACCCCGCGCGGACCGAACTCGGCGGCGGCGGTGCGCAGCAGCTGGATCAGGCCCGACTTCGTGGCCGCGTACACGCCCTGACCGGGCTCGACCGTCGTCGCCCGGATCGAGCTGAACCCGATGATGCTGCCCCGCCCGCGCTCGGCCATCGGTCCGCCGAAGGCCCGGATCAGCCGGAACGAGGAGGCGAGGTTGAGCGCGATCACCCGGTCGAAGTCGTCGTCGGTGTAGTCCACCAGCCGTTTCCGTACGTTCGTCGCCGCGGTGAACACGAGCACGTCGAGCTCGTCGAGCTCGGCCGCCGCCCGCTGGATCGCGGCGCCGTCCAGCACATCCAGCGGATAGCCCTGCCCGCCCGCCAGCTCCGCCGTTGCTGCGGCCGCCTCCGCATCGAGATCGGCGGCGATCACGTCCGCTCCATGCGCCGCCAGGGCCAGCGCCGACTCGCGCCCGATCCCGTTCCCCGCCCCGACCACCAGCGCCCGCCGCCCATCCAGCCGGAACAGCCGGGCGTAGTCGTCCATGATCACCATCCCCAGACCCTACTGCCCGCGGCAGCGACTGCGTCGGTCGCGTGGTGGAGTGAATTTCCGCCGGGCAGTCGCGGCGAAAATTCACTCACGCTGGTTGGCGGCCGCAGCCGATGGCGTACCTTCGACGTCGGGCGCGAACAGGAGGGTCATGGCGTGACGGGGTTGATCCGGGTCTGCACGGTCATCCTCCGGGACGGCGCCGACAGGATCCTGACGGTACGCAAGCGCGGCACGGACTGGTTCATGCTGCCGGGCGGGAAGCCGGAGCCGGGCGAGACCTCACGCCAAGCGGCGGTCCGCGAGTGTGCCGAGGAGCTCTCAGTGACCCTGGACACCGAGGCCCTCCGCGAGCTGGGCACGTTCCGCGGGGTCGCGGCGAACGAGACCGGACGCGAGGTCGAGTCCACGGTCTTCGCTCATCCTCCGGTCACGGTCGGCCGCCCCGCCGCGGAGATCGAGGAACTGCGCTGGCTCGACCTCCGCGCCGACCCCCTGCCGACGGATCTGGCGCCGCTGCTGTTCGGCCAGGTCGTCCCCGCCCTGCGCCGAAAAGCCTGATGGCCGGCCGAACCACACGGAGTGTGGCTCGACCGGCCATCGGGTCAGGTCAGGGATCAGTAGCGGTAGTGATCGGGCTTGAACGGGCCCTCGACCGGGACGCCGAGGTAGTCGGCCTGCTTGTCGGTCAGGGTGGTCAGCTTCACGCCGAGCGCGTCCAGGTGCAGCCGGGCGACGGCCTCGTCCAGGTGCTTCGGCAGCACGTACACGCCGACCGGGTACTGCTCGGTCTTGGTGAACAGCTCGATCTGGGCCAGCACCTGGTTGGTGAACGAGTTGCTCATCACGAAGCTCGGGTGGCCGGTGGCGTTGCCGAGGTTCATCAGCCGGCCCTCGCTGAGCACGATGATCGAATGCGCGTTGTCGGTGCCGGCCTCGAAGGTCCACTCGTCGACCTGCGGCTTGATGTTGATCCGCTCGACGCCGGGGATCTTGGCCAGGCCGGCCATGTCGATCTCGTTGTCGAAGTGGCCGATGTTGGACACGATCGCCTGGTGCTTCATCCGGCTCATCTGGTCCGCGGTGATCACGTTGAAGCAACCCGTCGCTGTCACGTAGATATCGGCGATCGGCAGCGCCTCCTCGAGGGTGGTCACCTGGTAGCCGTCCATCGCCGCCTGCAGGGCGCAGATCGGGTCGACCTCGGTGATGATCACGCGAGCGCCCTGGCCACGCAGGGATTCGGCGCAGCCCTTGCCGACGTCGCCGTACCCGCAGACGACCGCGACCTTGCCGCCGATCAACACGTCGGTGGCCCGGTTCAGGCCGTCGATCATGGAGTGCCGGCAGCCGTACTTGTTGTCGAACTTCGACTTGGTCACCGAGTCGTTGACGTTGATCGCCGGGAACAGCAGCGACTCCGCCTTGGCCATGTCGTAGAGGCGGTGTACGCCGGTGGTGGTCTCCTCGGTGACGCCCTTGATCGCGTTCGCCACCTCGGTCCAGTTCCGGCCGGCGGCGATCGAGGCCTTCAGCACGGACAGGATGACCTGCAGCTCCTCCGGGTCGTCGGGGCCCGGCTCGGGCACCTCGCCGCCCTTGCTGTACTCGACACCCTTGTGGACGAGCAGCGTGGCGTCACCGCCGTCGTCCAAGATCATGTTGGCGAGTTCGCCGTTCGGCCAGGCGAGGATCTGCTCGGTGCACCACCAGTACTCCTCCAGCGTCTCGCCCTTCCAGGCGAACACCGGGACACCCTGCGGGTCCTCCGGCGTGCCGTCGCCGACCACGATCGCGGCGGCGGCGTGATCCTGCGTGGAGAAGATGTTGCAGCTGGCCCAGCGGACCTCGGCACCGAGGGCGACCAGGGTCTCGATCAGCACCGCCGTCTGGATCGTCATGTGCAACGAGCCGGCGATCTTCGCACCGCTCAGCGGCTTACTGTCTCCGTACTGTTCCCGCATCGCCATCAGGCCCGGCATCTCGTGCTCGGCGAGCCTGATCTCCTTGCGGCCGAATTCGGCGAGGCCGAGGTCTGCTACGCGAAAGTCCATGCCCGTCAGACTAGTGGTCTGCCGCGCCGTTGAGAAAAAGGTCGACCAGGGAGTCACTGACCGTCTCGATTCCGGCATCCCCGGCCATCACCCGGGCCAGGCCGTGTTCCAGCAGGGCAGCCAGAGAACTGAGCAGGACGTCGGCGCCGATCCCCGGCCGGAGGGTGCCGTCGGCCAGGCCGCGGTCGATCAGTTCACGCACCGGTCGCCGTACCTCCGCCTCGAGTTCACCGGAATCTCCCAGACCTTTCTTGTCCACGCCGGCCAGGACGGCGTACTTGGCGCCCGCGGTCAGAAAGGCCCGGGCCAGTCGGCTCAACGCGACCTCGACCGGGATCCCGCCGAGGTCCGCCGCCGCCACCCGGGACTGGAGCTCGTCCGTCGCCGCTCGGATCAGGCCGGCCAGCAGCGCGTCCCGATTGGGGAAGTAGCGATAGAGGGTCGCCCGGCCCACCCCGGCGGCCGCGGCGATCTCGCTCATGCTCGCCGTCGGCCCACGCTCGGCCAGCACCGCGGCGGCCGCATCCAGGATCCCGGTCGAGATCCGGTCCTGCAGCGCGGGCTGTCGTGCCATGCCCCAGGACATTACAGCCTGGTCCACTCTGGATTCATCTGTGTACGATGATGAGACACACATGTCTCACGCATTCAGGGAGGACCGCATGGTCACCGCCACCCGCAGCCTCGGCCGCACCGACATCAAGATCACGCCGATCGGATTGGGCTGCATGCAGTTCGCCGGCGCCGGGCTGATCGCCCGGCTGTTCTACGCACCGCTGGAGCAACCGGTCGTCACGGAGATCGTCGACGCCGCCCTGCGGGCCGGCACCGGCTGGTTCGACACCGCGGAGATGTACGGCCGCGGCCGCTCCGAACGGGCCCTGACCACCGCACTGCGCGACCTCGGTGTCGCGCCGGGCGAGGTCCCGATCGCCACCAAGTGGTCGCCCGGCCTGCGCACCGCGGGCAGCATCGTCCGCACCATCGACGACCGGCTGGCTGCCCTGCAGGGTTACCCGATCGACCTGCATCAGATCCACCTGCCGCACGGCAGCTTCTCCTCGCTCACCGCCCAGCTGAAGGCGATGGCCCGGCTGGCCCGGGAGCACAAGATCAACTCCATCGGGGTGAGCAACTTCTCCGCCCGGCAGCTCGAGCTGGCCCACTCGGTGCTCAGTCAGGAGAACCTGGTCCTGGCCTCGAACCAGGTGCAGATCAACCTGCTGCACCGCAACATCGAGAAGAACGGGGTCCTCGACGTCGCCCGCCGGCACGGGATCACCCTGATCGCGTACTCGCCGCTGCGGTCCGGCCTGCTCACCGGCCGTTTCCATGATCAACACGATCGGTCCGCGCTGCTGCCGTTCCGGCGGCTCGTCGGCGGGTTCGACACCCGGACACTGCGACGGACGGCGCCACTGATCAAGGAACTTGAGCGGATCGGGCTCGCTCACGGCGCCAGTGCGAGCCAGGTCGCGCTGGCCTGGTTGATCACGTTCTACGGCGACACCGTGGTGGCGATCCCCGGCGCCTCGAAGCCGAGCCAGGCCACCCAGGCGGCCGAGGCGATGTCCCTGGAGCTGTCCGCCGACGAGCTGACCCGGCTTGATCAACTCTCCCGGTCCGCTGAGGCCTGACCGGTCGTCACTCTGGTCACAAGTTTTTCACGTTACGTGAAAAACTGGCACTTCCCGCGAGTTACTTCTCACGTAAAGCGACAAGAAGTGTGGGGAAGTGCGCGGGCTCGAGGGCGGAGCGCCCTTCGACAGGCTCAGGGGGCGGAAGGGGGCTCGGCGAGGCGGCGCAGGGCGAGCTCGTAGCCGGCGATGCCGAGGCCGGCGATCACGCCGGTCGCGTACGGCGTGATCACCGAGTGGCGGCGGAACTCCTCGCGCGCGTGCACGTTGGACAGGTGCACCTCGATCAGGTCCGCCGTCCGCTGGGCCACCGCATCGGCGACCGCGATCGAGTAGTGGGTCCAGGCGGCCGGGTTCAGCACCACCGGGAGGGACAGGTCGGCGGCCTCGTGCAGCCAGCCGACCAGCTCGCCCTCATGATCGGTCTGCCGCACCTCGACCTCGACGCCGAGTTCCTGGCCGAACGCGACCAGCCGCTCGGCGAGTTGATCATGGGTGGTGGAACCGTACACCTCGGGCTGGCGCTTGCCGAGCCGGCCGAGGTTCGGTCCGTTCAAGATCAGGATCTTGGTCATCGTCGGGCTCCGCCTGGTTGAGGGGTACGGATCAGTGGGACGGCGCGGCCGGGCGTTCCGGGCGCGGTTGCGGCTGGTAGTCCTTGTCGTAGAGGTCCGGCTCCAGGTAGGGCGCGCTGACCATCGGGTCGGCGGCGCGGATCGCCGCCTCGGCCCGGTTGATCGTTTCCGCAACCTCGGTCGCCGAGTCCGTACCGGTGACCGCGATCTTGGCCGCCACCAGCACCTCCTCCGGGCCGAGATGCAGCGTCTTCATGTGGATGATCCGGTCCACGCCCTCGGTCCCGGCCAGCGCGGCCTCGATCGCCTTGATCGACGCCGGCGACGCCGACTCGCCGACCAGCAGGCTCTTCGTCTCGATCGCCAGGGTGACGGCGACGGCCACCAGCAGCAGGCCGATCATGGCGGTGCCGATCACGTCGAAGATGCCGTTGTGCGTGATCACGGTGAGGCCGACGCCGGCCAGCGCGAAGATCAGGCCGACCAGAGCGGCGAGGTCCTCCAGCAGGATCACGGGCAGCTCCGGCGACTTCGCCGAGCGGATGAACCGGCCCCAGGACTGCCGGCCCTTGGACTTGTTCGACTCCCTGATCGCGGTACGGAAGGACAGCGACTCGGCGATGATCGCCGCCACCAAGATCACGATCGGCACCCACCAGAAGCCGCCCTCGAGCAGCTCGTTCGGGTGACCCTCCTGGATCTCGTGATACTTGTGGTACGCCTCGTAGAGCGCGAACAGGCCGCCGACGCTGAACAGCACGATCGCCACGATGAAGGCGAAGACGTACCGCTCCCGGCCGTACCCGAACGGGTGCTCCGGCGTCGCCGCCCGCCGCGCCCGCCGGCCACCGACCAGCAGCAGCGCCTGATTGCCGGCGTCCGCCACCGAGTGGATCGCCTCGGCCAGCATCGACGACGACTGGGTCAGGGCCCAGCCGCCGAACTTGCACAGGGCGATGAACGAGTTCGCCGTCAGGGCCGCGACGACGGCCTTCGTCCCACCTTCAGCGCTCACGCCGGCTTATCTTGCCAGACAGTGGGCAGGTGTTCAGATGTCGTGGTAGCGGCCGAGCCCGACGGCGAGGAACACTGCGGCGAACATCCCGGTCTGCAGCAGCGTGACGTACCGCTCGACGTCGGAGCCGCCGCGATGGCCGATGGTGTTCACCCGAACGTCGTTCCGCTCGGCCACCGTGAGCAGCCCGGTGTGCGCGGCTCTGATCAGTTCGTCGGTGTCCCCGTCGTCCAAGATCAACAAGCCGGGCCGCCGGTCCGCCGGCACGACGTCGGTGAACGGGTCGGCGAACGGGTCCCGCGGCGCCGCACCGTCCAGGATCGGCATCAGTTCCCGGGCGTCGGCGGCCAGCGCGGCCCGGCCGGTGCCGGCCCGGAACGCCTCGGCCACCCGCCGGGAGGCTCGCGCCGCGAGCACCGAACCGCCCCAGACCAGCGGGTGCGCGTCGGCCAGGCCCAGGGCCAGGTCCTTGGCCGGGTTCTCCGACAGATCCCGGTACGCCGAGCACTCCTCGGCCACCAGATCCATCGCGTCAGCGACCAGGTCCGGCCGGACCTGCGGGCCGAGCTGGGCCAGGTGCAGCGCGTCCAGCACGACGATCGCCGCGGCCAGCGTGTCGGCCGTCGTCGTCGGCAGCAGCGTGGTGGACCGGGAACTCGTGTGGTCGGCCACCGGAGACGACTCCGGGCAGGCGACCAGCGACATGCTGCCCCGGCGGGTCGCCTCGGCGACGCTCATGATCAGGCCGGGCTCGGCACCGTCGCTGGCCATCGCCACCACCAGGTCGAGCGCACCGACCCAGCCCGGCAGGCCGTGGTGCGGCCAGGCCACGAACGGCACCGGGCAGACCGGCTCCAGCATCGCCCGGAT
The DNA here is from genome assembly GCF_013407955.1 of Microlunatus parietis. Taxonomy (GTDB): domain Bacteria; phylum Actinomycetota; class Actinomycetes; order Propionibacteriales; family Propionibacteriaceae; genus Microlunatus; species Microlunatus parietis. The sequence continues at coordinate 2,157,850 of NZ_JACCBU010000001.1, forward strand.
GAACCGCGCCTCGGAGCCGACCGCGATCACCGCCCGGGGCCGCGGAATGTCGGCCAGCTTCAGCCGCGGCTGCTCGGCCGCCTCGGTCTCCCGCCGCAGCCGCGCGCCGGCCTCGGCGAGCCGCCGCAGCACCGGGTCGGCCCCGCGCAGTGCCTGCTGGTCGTCCAGCCAGCCATCATCGAAGATCGTCATCGACGCCACTACTGCCCGTCCGGGCGGCGGGCCTCGTCGATCAACAGGATCGGGATCTGATCCCGTACCGGATAGGCCAGTCCGCAGTCCGGCGCGACGCAGGTCAGCTCGTCGCGATCATGATCAACCGCCAGTGCCCCGTGACAGCTGGGGCAGGACAGGATCTCCAGCAGTTCCGGCGCCAGTTCGACAACCATTGCAGCCTCCTCAGGTCGTGCATCGCTAACCGTACCGACTCGCGCCGGGGATCCTCGGTCAGGGACGGCGGATCAGCGCCAGCGCCTCGTCGCGGAGCGCGGCCATGGTGGCCGGATCGGCGGCCTCGACGTTGAGCCGGAGCAGCGGCTCGGTGTTCGACGGCCGGACGTTGAACCACCAGCCCGGGCCCGAGACGGTGAGCCCGTCCAGCGTGCTCAGCTCGCCGCGATCACCGAACGCCGCGGCCAGCCGGTCCATGATCGACTTCTGGTCGGCGACGGTGGAGTTGATCTCGCCGGACTCGACGTAGGAGCAGAATTCCTCGACCAGCTTGGACAGCGGGGCGTCGGTGCGGCCGACCAGGGCCAGCACGTGCAGCGCCGCCAGCATGCCGGTGTCGGCGCCCCAGAAGTCGCGGAAGTAGTAGTGGGCGGAGTGCTCGCCGCCGAAGATCGCGCCGTGCTCGGCCATCGCGGCCTTGACGAACGTGTGCCCGACCCGAGTGATCACGACCTTGCCTCCGCGCCGCTGGACCAGCTCCGGCACCGCCCGCGAGGTGATCGTGTTGCAGACGATGGTCGCACCCGGCTCCCGGTCCAGCTCCTGGCCGGCGATCATCGCGGTGATCACCGACGGGCTGACCACGGCACCGGTCTCGTCGATCAGGAAGCAGCGGTCCGCGTCGCCGTCGAAGACCAGGCCGAGATCCGCGCCGTGCTCCCGGACCGCGGCCTGGGCGTCGACCAGGTTCTGCGGCTCCAGCGGGTTCGGCGGGTGGTTCGGGAACGTACCGTCCGGGTCGGTGTAGAGGCCGATCAGGTCCAGGTCGAGCGAGCCGAGCACGGCCGGCAGGGTGTGCCCGGCCATCCCGTTGCCGGCGTCCGCCACCACCCGGAGCCGGCGCAGCCCGGTCAGGTCGACCAGCGAGTGCAGGTACGCCGCGTAGTCGGCCAGCAGGTCCCGCTCGGTGATCGTTCCGCGGCGGGCCACAGGCTGGGCAGCGGGCTCGGCCGGCGGGCCGGTCAGCACCCGGTCGGCCAAGGCGACAAGATCAGCCGAGGCGACCGGCAGCGCGCCGGCCCGGCAGAACTTGATCCCGTTGTCCGGCGCCGGGTTGTGGCTCGCCGTGAACATCGCGCCGGGCAGGCCGAGCGCCCCGCAGGCGTACCAGAGCTGGTCGGTGCTGGCCAGCCCGATGTCGATCACGTCCACCCCGCGGCTCGCCACCCCGTCGGCGAACGCGGCCGCGAACTCGGGGCTGGTCAACCGCATGTCCCGGCCGATCACCAACTGGTCCAGCCCCGGCCGCAGCCCGGTGACCTCGACCCAGGCGGCCCCGATCGCCCGGGCTCCGTCGGCGTCCCAGTCGGGGTCCGGCGCGACGGCGCGACCGCGGATGTCGTTGGCCTTGAAGATTCCGGGAGTGATCACCGGACAAGGTTATGCGGATCAGTTGTCGGGGTCGGCCAGGACGGTCAGATGTCCGCGCCGGCCCAGCTCGACCACGCCGGAGGAGCGCTCCTTGGGCCCGTCCTCGGCATCGGCCTGCTCGTCGTACGACAGCCCCACCTCACGGACCGCGTCGGCAAGCGCCAGCAGGTCGTCGGTGTTGGGTTCGGGCTCGTCCGGGATGGCCAGCCGGATCACCTCCCAGCCACGCGGGGCGGACAGCGCTTCGGCGTGCCGGGAACAGAGGTCGTAGCCGTGCGGATCGGCGCGCGTCGCCAGCGGCCCGAGCACGGCCGTCGAGTCCAGATAGACGTACGTGAGCGTGGCCACCGCCGTGCCGGAGCATCCCGATCGGGAGCAGCGCCTGGAGGTCACAAGAGCCGACGCTACCTCCGCCCGCGACGCTTCGCCGGGAGGCTCGCCGCCATGATCAAGTTCGTGCCCGGGACGGTCAGCGATCGTCGTCGTCGCCGTTCGGATCGAGCTCGGCGACGCTCCGGCCGGTCAGCGCGGACAGCTGCTCGACCACGGTCCGGTAGACCAGGATCCGCAGCCCCGACCGGGACGCGGCCCGGTGCTCCAGCGGCCGCCGGTAGACCACGACCTGGCTGAGCCGGTCCGCGTCGCCGGAGATCGCGGCCGCCAGCGGCACCTCGGATCCGGTCCAGGCCCGTTCCAGATAAGGGACATCCTCGATGCCGAAGGTGATGCCGACCAGCGCGTCCGGGCAGTTGTGGCCGATCCGTTCGACGGCCTCGTCGACCGCGTCGGCGAAGAAGTCGGCCTTGGTCGGCGACCGGAACGGGCGGGCCGGGTGCCGGCTCAGCGGATTCGGCAGCGCCAGCGGCCCGCGCAGGCCACGCTGGTGCCGGTCGCGGCGGCTGGGCACGGTCAGCGCGCCGTCCACGGGTCGAAGCTGGCCGGGCGGACCCGGTCGGCCACGTCCGGTGAGGACACCGCGAGGGTGGTGATGCCGGAGACGTCGGAGTTGCCGGTCCGGCGTTGCACCAGGCCCGCGTAGACCCCCGAGTTCTCCGGGGTACGGATCACGACGTAGGCCGGCAGCGGCGAGCTGAGCTGGCGTACCAGCGTGCTGGAGGCGGCGACCTGGACCTTCTCCAGTTTCACCGTGACCCCGGCCATGCTGACCACCTCGATGATCACATCCACCGGGCCCTCGCCGAGGTGGCTGAGCACCAGTTGGCTCTCGATGCCGGACTCACCGACGAACGGCAGCACGCCGACCTGGCGCAGCGGCAGGGCCGCGGTCTGCACCGCGAAGTCGGGCACCACCTTGTCGCCGGTCTCGTCCTCGCTCGGCGCGTCCGACCTGATCGCCCCGGTGACCGGCTGGTCGCTGGTCAGCTTGACCGCGCCCGCCTGCTGGACCAGGCCCGGGCCGAGCTCGACCAGCACCGTGCTCTGCGGCGGCACGTCGACCTGGTCGCCGCCCGCGGGCACGAACTCGCCCTGCAGGCCGAGACCGGTGATCTCGACGTGAGCCGGAGCGCTGCCGGGGTTGGCGACGGCGAGCTTGCGGCCGCCGGCGCCGTCCGGGACGCCCGGAATGATCACCTGGTTGGCCGGCGCCGCCGAGGAGGCGTGCCAGTCGGCGCCGCGCGGGGAATCTCCCTTGGCCCGGTAGTCCCGGGCCATCACCGCGACCCGGCCGCGGGAGGCGACCAGCTGGGCCGACAGCGCGCCCTTCACGGTGACCATGGCGTCCAGCGCGATCACCCGGGACTGCAGGCCGGGGATCTCGATCCCGGGACCGCCGGGCACCGGAACGGAGCCCTTGGCGCCGAGGAACGTGACGTCCACCTGGGCCGGCGTCTCGTCCGGGTTGGTGATCACCAACTCCGTCCGGAAGTCCTTCTCGGCGCCGATCCCGGCGAAGAAGTGGCTGGTCGAGGGCTTGCTGCAGGAAGCGCCGAGCAGCCCGGAGTTCACCCCGGCGCTGCCGTTGGTCAGGGTGCCGGCGCTGCTCGACGTGGCCAGGCCCTTCTCGCCGGTGACGATCAAGGTGTTCTTCGGCGCCGACTTGGTGACGCCCTTGCCGGGGTCAGTCACCTGGAATGCCGGCTTGTCCGTCCCGACCGCGGTACCGGAGAGCGTGCCGGGCTGTTCGTTCTCCTGCTTGTTGGCGACCGCCTGGACGACCGACCGTACGTCACTGCCGGTGGGCGGGGCCGGGCAGACCACATGGGTCCGGCCGATCACCGGGTCCGGGGCCGGCGGCGGATCGGCGACCGCCGGCTGCAGCAGTGTGCCGCCGCCGAGCAGGATCGCGATACCGGCGACGACCGCGAGCAGGCCGGCGCCGCGCTGCTGCGCACCCGGCTCGGACACCGGCTGCCACTCGACGACCTCGGGATCGTCGTCCTGGTAGGCGCGGCCCGGACCCTGCTGCGCCGGGTACTGGTAATCCGACATCAGACCTCCCCTGCCCCGCCAGCCGCGGCCCGCCGGGCAGACTTCGCCGGGTCCCGGACCTCGGGCCGGCGGATCGCCGGAGCGGCCAGGATCGCGGCCACGCCGAGAGCCAGCCCCTGCAACCCGAGCAGCCAGTTCGCGGTCGGCAGCCGGTACTCCAGCCGGCCGCCCTGCGGCGGCAGCAGGAACGCCTGCTGCCAGCCTTCGTCGACCGCGGCCAGCGGAATGCCGTCCAGCGTCGCCTGCCAGCGCCAGTCGGCCGGTTCGCCGATCTCCAGCCGCCGGTTCTCGCCGCCCGGTTCGATCGTCGTACCGCCGACCGGGATCGGGGTCTGCTTCTTCCCGTCGACCAGCACGGCGCGGCTGGGCGGCGGCTGCACCTGCCAGACCATGCCGCGGAAGTTACCGCTGGCCGTGCCGAGGCCGGGCGTGTTGCCGATCAGGGCCTGCTCGGCCTCGTCGGCGCCGGTCACCCAGACGTAGCCGACGCCGAGCCGGCCCAGCTGCGGCGCGATGTCGGAGTCACCGGTGCCGGCGACCAGCCGCATCACCAGGTCGGTGGACTGGCTGCGGGCGCCCATCGAGCCGCCGAAGGCGTAGCCGCGGTCGGCGTCGCCGAGCCGGGCCAGGGTCTCGTCGACCACCGAGTAGCGCAGGCCGTCGCCGCTCGCGTCGATCGCCAGCACCCGTACCTTGCCGTCGGAGGCCATCGCGTTGACGACGTACGGCGGCAGGGCGTCGAGTGGTTGTCGCTTGATCGGGCCGGCGGCACCCGCGATCGCCCACCAGACGGCCGCGCCGAGGGTGATCGCGCCGACCAGCACGCCGGCCAGCACCGAGGCGGGCTGGATCCAGGAGAAGCTGCGGTCGCCGAGTTCGGCGGCCCAGCCGTCCAGGCCGGTGCCGGCGGCGACCAGCAGCGCCGCGAACGCGATCAGCAGGTACGTGCCCGCCCACGGTCGGGCCTGGTCGCCGATCGGCGGCAGGTTCACCACGAGCCGGGACACCAGGATCGCCATGGCGAGGGCGAGCCCGCCGGCGACCCACGCCGAGACCACCGTGGACGACTTCGGCCGCCGGGCGATGCCGACGGCGGCGAGCAGCCAGATCAGCCCGAACACGATCGCGCTGATCCAGATCGGCGGCAGTCCGTCGCCACCGGGCCGGCCGAGCATCAGCTCCCAGACCCGGGCGGCGTCACCGACACCGGTCAGGGCCGCGTCGGGCCCGACCAGGACCCGGCCCCAGCTGGTGATCAGGCTCGGCCACCACGGCGCCAGCACGACCAGCGGTACGCCGAGCGCGATCAGGATCCGGCCGGCCTTGCGCGGCACCCGGCGGAGCACGATCGCACCGGCGATGCCGAGCACGATCGCGAACAGCAGCAGCGACGGCTCGAAGGCGATCAGCACGACCAGGACCAGCCCGGCGCCCCAGCCGCCGCGCCAAGCCTCCGGGTTGCGCGGCCGGCGCAGCACCAGGGCCCGCACCGCGAGGAGCAGGAACGGCAGCGCGACCGCGATCACGGCCAGGCCGAGCCGGCCCTGGTTGGTGGTGCCGAGCAGCACCGGCAGCAGCGCGTACGTACCCGCGACCCAGATCCGGAGCCGGCGGTCACCGATCAGATGCCGTACCGCGAGGAAGCCGGTCAGCAGCGACAGCGGCACGACCCCGCAGAGCAGCAGCGTGACGAACCACTCCGGCTGACCGAAGGTGATCGTCGAACCGAGCGCGACCAAGACCAGCCACGGCGGGCTGGACTGGCTGGCGGCTCCGATGATCGGGGCCAGGGCCGCGTTCCAGGCCGCGGCCAGGGACTCCTGCGCCGGCAGCAGGGCCGGACCGGAGAGCGAGCCGAGCCGGAGCAGGTCCCGGGCGGCGAGCACGCTGCCGCCGATCGCAACCACCAGGGCGATCACGATCGGGGCCAGCCACGGGCTGCGCGACTTCTCCTCCCGGCCGACGGTCAGGAAGTCGTCGGCGGTGAGGTCGTCCAGCAGGGCAACCTCACTGGCTCCGGCGACCGACTGGTAGCGGTCGGCGACGGCACCGGTCAGCGCCTCGCCGGCCAACCGGAAGCCGCTCCACCAGGGCGGCCGCAGTTCGCGGACCCGGTCGCCGGCACCGGAGACGGGATCGATCGCGGCCAGCCGGCGCCGCATCCGGCCGATCCGGCTCGGGTTCGCGACGAACGCACCGAGGGCGAGCAACTCGTCCAGGGAGCGCCCGGGAGCCTTGCCGACCAGGTAGCCGATGGAGCGCAGGATGCAGCTCCAGACCAACCGGAGCCAGGTCCAGATGACCTGGGCGCCCGGTGCGTGGCCGACCACGACGAGCATGCCGAGCAGCCGGTCGGTCTTGCCCGGCCGGCGACCGCCGATGCCGCGCCGGCGCAGGCCGGCCCGGCCGACCTGGCGGTGCACCATCTCGGCGGCCGGTGAGGTGACGACGCGGTAGCCCTGCAGGTTGGCCCGCCAGCCGAACTCGACGCCGTCCCGGAACACCGGCACGGCCGGGTCGAGCCCGCCCAGTTCGGACCAGGCGCTGGCCCGGACCAGCATGCCGCAGCTGGAGACGCCGAGCTTGGGCCGCGGCTCGTCGTGCTGGCCCTGGTCGATCTCGCCGGGGTCGAGGCTCAGTTCGCGACGACCCGTACCGGAGATCGAGACGCCGACCTCGCTGAGCCGGCGGGTGGCCTGGCGGCGCTTCGGCAGCAGCAGCTTCGGCCCGGTGATGTCGATGTCGGGATCGGTGACCACGTGGGCCAGCAGTTGGTACAGCGCGTCCGGCGCCGGGACGGCGTCGTCGTGCAGCAGCCAGTACCAGGGCTCCTTCTGATCCTCCTCGCGGGTGAAGAAGAGCCGGGTGTCGGCGGCCTCGTTGATCGCGGCGGCGTCGGCGGCCAGCGCCCGGCTGACCGCTTCGCCGAAGCCGGTGCCGCGCTTGCCCTGGTAGACGGCGTCGAGGATGCCGCGGGTCATCGCGTCGTGCAGCAGGTCCAGGGTTCCGTCGGTCGAGCCGTTGTCGATCGCGATCAGCCGGGTCGGCCGGACGGTCAGGTGGGACAGCCCGGTCAGGGTGGCGGAGAGCCAGCGCTCGGCGTCGAAGGCGACCAGCACCGCGGTGACCTCGCAGCGCGACACGTCGACCGGCCGGCTGTAGTCGTCCTCCTCGCGGGCCCAGGCCCAGGGGTCCACCTCGCCACCGTCGCCGACGGTGATCGCGGACAGCTGGGCGGTGTCGATCATCGGATCGAGGTCGAGTTCGTACGACGCCGGCGCGTGGCCGAGACTGCGTCGAGGCTCGAGAGCATCGTCGGGAACGATATCTCTGGCCATGTGGATTGTTGGAACCTTTGCAAGTCGTGGAACTCCCGCGGACCAGCAGGTCCAACGAGCAACCGGCTGAGCCGGTTCCTCGGTGCGGTTCGGGCGCTGGGCCGGCCCCCGGCCGACGTCGCCCGAACAAACACCAAGGGCGCCCTGGTTGGGCGCCCCATACTCTATGCCGTCTTCCCCCGACTCTCCATCCGAGCGATCTCCCGAGCCCCGATGACGCCGTGCCGCAGCCCGGCGTCATCGCCCGGGAGCCCATCGAAGGGCTCAGACGGCGCGCTTCTTGAGCTTGCGCCGCTCTCGCTCACTGAGGCCGCCCCAGATGCCGAACCGCTCATCGTTGGACAGCGCGTATTCCAGACATTCCGTCCGCACCTCGCAGGACAGACAGACCTTCTTCGCCTCCCGGGTCGAACCACCCTTCTCCGGGAAGAACGCCTCCGGATCGGTCTGTGCACAGAGCGCCCGTTCCTGCCAGCTCAGGGCACCGAACTCGTCGTCGTCGAACTCCGGCTCCTCGTGCATCTAGCTGCACCTCCTCGACCCGATACCTGTTGTCGCCCGATGCCCGCATCCCTCCGGCTCGCGGTGGCCGTTGGAGGCGATCAGGTGTTGCTTGGTGATGGGCTTGGGGAACGTGATCCCATCGCCGAACAACATATGTGAAATTACATGCCTGTCAATACCGAGAAGTCAAGTGCAGACCTGATAATGCGCACTCGTCCGGCACCGTGGGCAGACGCCTCCGCAGGGTGCGCCGGGCGAGCGTAGCGGGCGCCGGGTCGACTCGCCAACCCGGGCGCACTCCCCCTGATCAGGCGTCAGTTCGGCCGATCCCACCAGTTCGGCTGGGCCTGCCGGGAGTCGGATCCGCTCGGCTGGTCGCCGGGCTGCTGGGGCTGGCCCGGCTGCTGGGCCGGCGGGTAGCCCGGGCCCGCGTTCGCGGCGGAGCCGGCCGACGCCGGAGGCTGGCCGATCGGGCCCGTGGGTTCGTACGCGCTCGGAGCGGAACCGGGCTGGCCCGGATCGGGGCCGGCGACCGGCGACGGCTGCTCCGGCTGACTCTGGCCCTGCTGTGCCTGGCCCTGCTGTCCCTGGGGACCCTGGCCCTGGGGACCCTGGTACTGCGGTCCCTGATACTGCGGGCTCGGTTGGGCCTGCGGGTTGGGCTGCTGGTTCGGCTGCTGGTTCGGTTGCTGGTGCTGTTGCGGCTGGGGCTGGCCGGGCCCGGGCGGCTGGCCGATCGGGCCGGTGGACTCGTACCCGCTGGCCGCGGAGCCTGCCGTCGGCACCTCGGCCTGCGCCGTCCAGCCGCTCGGGGCACCGTGTTGATCATGCTGACCGGGATGGGCCGGCTGGGTCGGCGAATACGGCTGGTTCGGCGAGTGCTGCGGTTGCCAGGTGCCGGGTCCGGCCGGCGGGGCCGACTGCTGCGAGGCGGGCTGCTGGCCCTGCCAGGCGCCGCTCCAGCCCGGCTCCCCCGGGCCCTGCTGCGGCCCTGGTCCCTGCTGAGGCCCTGGTCCCTGTTGCGGACCGGGTCCCTGCTGCGGGCCGGGTCCACCGTGTGCTCCCGGCCCGGGCGGCATGCCCGGTCCGGCCTGCATGCCGGGCCCTTGCTGGTAACCCTGCGGATAGCCGGGCGGCAGCGCGGCCGGCTGCGGACGCGGCGCCGGCTGCGGTGCGGGCAACGACTGGAAGATCCGCCACAGCGCGATGACGAGCAGGACCGGGATCACCAGCGTGGTCAGGTCGACCAGGAAGCCGAAGACCCGGTTGTTGGCCGGCGCGGCCAGTCCGAGGACGCTGTAGATGAAGCCGAACAGGGTCGCCACGCCGACCACCACGAGGGCGATCAGGGCGAGCAGCCGAGCGTTCTGCGTCTTGTCCTTGGCACACCAGGCGACCATCGCCACCAGCACGACCGCCAGCAGGGTGTCCAGGGTGCCGGTCCCGACGATCGCGGCACCCCAGAGGAAGTCCGGTCCGTCCACGCCCTCGTACAGGAACGCCCCGATCAGCTGGGCGAGCAGGCGTAGCCCCGCTGCCGCGAGCAAAATGAGGACGACGAGTTCTCGGTACTTCTTCAGCTCCTCGAGCATGGTCTCCCTACCTCATACCGGACCGCCGAATCGCGGGTCGGCGAACCTGTGGCCCCGAGCCTTGCTCAGGTCACCTTAGCCGTTTGCCGGCGCCCGCTCCGCGTACCGGCTGCACACACGCCGGGGGACCCGAGGGGGTGGTGTCGAACGGTGACCTACTGCGCGGCACCCAGCTCGCTACGGTCACCGTTCGACACCACCCCCTCGACTGGCCCGCTGTTGCCCGGTGTTACAGACTGAAGCCGTGCAGATCGCAGTCCTGGCCGGCGGGGTCGGTGGATCGAGGTTCACCGCCGGCGTCCGCCACGCCTATCCCGACGCCGAACTCTCCGTGATCGTGAACACCGCCGACGACATCACCCTGCACGGGCTGCGGGTGTGTCCGGACCTGGACACGATGATGTACACCCTCGGCGGCGGCAACGACGCGCAACGCGGTTGGGGCCGGATGGACGAGAGTTGGCGGGTCAAGGAGGAACTGGCCCACTACGGCGTCGAGCCGTCCTGGTTCGGCCTCGGCGATCTCGACCTGGCCACCCACCTGGTCCGGACCCAGCTGCTCGACGCCGGCTATCCGCTGTCCGAGGTCACCGCGGCCCTGTGCAGCCGCTGGCTGGCCGACGACCCGAAGCTGCGGCTGCTGCCGATGACCGACGACCGGGTCGAGACCCACATCGTGATTCCCGACCCGGAGTCGCCGTCCGGGCGGCGGGCGGTGCACTTCCAGGAATACTGGGTACGCCAGCACGCCGAACCCGAAGCCCTCGACATGGTGCGGGTCGGGATGAACGAGGCCGCGCCCGCCGCCGGCGTGCTGACCGCGCTGGAGTCGGCGGACGTGATCTTGATCGCGCCGAGCAACCCGGTGGTCTCGATCGGCCCGATCCTGGCCGTGCCGGGCCTCGCGGCGGCCGTACGCAGCGCGACCGCGCCGGTGATCGGCTTCTCCGGGATCCTCGACGGCGCCCCGGTGCTCGGCATGGCGCACCGGCTGCTGCCGATGATCGGGGTCGAGGTGAGCGCGCCGGCGGTCGGCCTGCACTACGGGCCGCGGTCGGGCGAGGGCGTACTCGATCTGTGGGTGATGGACGACGCCGACGCCGCCGCGGTGGACCGGGTCCGGTCCGGCGGGCTGCCGGCGATCAGCGCGGATCTGATCATGGCGACCCCGGAGGCGACCGCCCGGTTCGTCCGGAAGGCCGCAGCCGAGGTCGGTGTCGCATGATCACGATCTTCGCGCCGGCCGGGATCGGCGAGGTGTCCGCGGGCGCCGACCTGACCGAGTTGATCTTGGCTGCGGTCGCGGCGGACGACGCCGGGCCGCTGGCCGACGGTGATGTCGTCGTCGTCACGTCCAAGATCATCAGCAAGGCCGAGGGCCGTACCGTCCGGGCCGACGACCGGCAGGCCGCGATCACCGCGGAGTCGCTCGGCACCGTGGCCCGGCGCGGCGAGTCGCGGATCGTGCACACCCGCGGCGGGCTGACCATGGCCGCCGCCGGGGTCGACAACTCCAACGTCGACCCGGGCACGGTCCTGCTGCTGCCGGTCGATCCCGACGCCAGCGCCGCCCGGCTGCGCGCCGACCTGGCCGGCCGGACCGGCCTCCGGCTCGGCGTGATCATCTCCGACACCTCGGGCCGGGCCTGGCGGATCGGCCAGACCGACCTGGCCATCGGTGCCGCCGGGGTCCGGGTGATCGACTCCTACGCCGGGCGTACGGATCCGTACGGGAACGATCTCAAGGTCAGCGCGGCCGCGATCGCCGACGAACTCGCCGCCGCGGCCGACCTGGCCAAGGAGAAGCTCACCGGCCGCCCCGTCGCCGTCGTCCGCGGCCTCGGCCGACACGTCGTCGAGCCCGGCCCGGACGTCCCGGTCGCCCGGGACCTGGCCCGACCCCAGGGCGAGGACTTCTTCCGCCTCGGCGCCCGCGAAGCGACCATCCTGGCCGTCCTCACCGCCGTCGGCCAGGCCGACCGGTACGAGGCCGTGTTGGAGCACCACGACCCGGAGTCCATGATCATCGACGTGATCTCCGGCGCCGGCCTGACCGGCGACCAGGCGGAACTGGTCCGCCGCATCCTCGCCGTGCACGCCGACCTCGGCGCCGTGGTCCCGAAGCTCGACCAGCTCGTCCCCACCCCCACCCCCTGACCCGCCCCGCCCGTCCCAAGACCCGCCCCGCTTGCCCCAGGACCCGCCCGCTCGCCCCAAACCCGCGGGTTTGTCGACAACCGCACGCACTTCGTCGGATTCGACGTCGGAATGTCGACAACCACACTCCTTCTCGACCTGTGCGGCCGCTCACCATCGACGGGGGCTCTGGATACCTTTGTCCGCCATGGCGACGCAGCTGGTGTTGATCAACGGGTATCCCGGTGCCGGGAAGAGCACGCTGGCCCGGGAACTCGCGCCGGAACTCGGGGCCACCTGGCTGAGCAAGGACCTGATCAAGGAGGCGCTCGCGGACGCCGTGGGCGTCGACACCCTGCCCACCCGGCGGCTCGGGGCGGTGACCGGTGAGACCATCTGGCTGCTCGCGGCGGAGGTCGAGGATCTGGTGCTGGTCGAGACCGTCGCCAACCCGACTCGGGACCGCGGGCACTTCGAGCGCGGCCTGAAGATCGCCGGCGTCGGCCAGCTCGTCGAGGTCTGGTGCGACGTGCCCGCCGAACTCGCCTGGGAACGCTATCTGACCCGCGCCCGGCACCCGGTACACCCGCAGGGCCCGGCGTCCGAGGCCGGCTGGTGGGAGCTGGCCGACCAGATGGAGCCGCTGGGCCTGGGCCCGCTGATCCGGGTGGACACCTCGGCCCCGGTCTCCGTGACGGCGGTCGCCGGCGAGGTTCGCGATGTCCTGCGGAACCCGTCCGCCGCCTGACGCCGGCGGCGGGAAGGAGCGGCGCGATCGCCCGGCCCAGCGAACCCAGCGACGCCGCCTCGATCGGGGCCGCGGCCTACGCGGTGCCGGACGGCGCGATCTTCGAGGCACCCGCACGGTAGCCCGGTCGGGGTCAGGGAAGCGGTCCTGCGGCACCGTCGGATGGGCTGACCGGGCCGATCGGCCAGTCGAACCCGGGCCGCGCCCTGGTCGAGTGCCTTCCCGCGGGAACCTCGGCGCTCCGTCATCACCGAGTGCTGGCTCGGGCCGGGTAGCGGGGCTGGCCGGGTAACGGGGCCGACCCGGGTGCCGGAGGCGTTCCCGCGGGAACGCCCGGTAGGCCGACCGGCCCGATCGGCCAGCCGAACCCGGGCCGCGCCCTCGTCGGGGTGCGTTCCCGCGGAAACCCTGGCGCTCCCTCGTCACCGAGTGCCGACCCGGGCCCGGTAGCAGGGCTGGCCGGGGTGCCGGAGACGTTCCCGCGGGAACGCCCGGTGGACTGACCGGGCCAATCGGCCAGCCGAACCCGGGGCGCGCCCTCGTCGGGGTGCGTTCCCGCGGAAACCCTGGCGCTCCCTCGTCACCGAGTGCCGACCCGGGCCCGGTAGCAGGGCTGGCCGGGGTGCCGGAGACGTTCCCGCGGGAACGCCCGGTGGACTGACCGGGCCGATCGGCCAGCCGAACCCGGGGCGCGCCTTGGTCGGGTGCGTTCCCGCGGAAACCCTGGCGCTCCGTCGTCACCGAGCGCTGGCCCGGGCCGGGTAGCGGGGGCCGGCCGGGTGCCGGAGACGTTCCCGCGGAAACCCTGACGCTCCGTCGTCACCGAGTGCCGGCCCGGGCCGGGTAACGGCGGGCTGGCCGGGGTGCCGGAGGCGTTCCCGCGGGAACGCCCGGTGGACTGACCGGCCCGATCGGCCAGCCGAACCCGGGCCGCGCCCTCGTCGGGTGCGTTCCCGCGGAAACCCTGGCGCTCCGTCATCACCGAGTGCCGGCCCGGGCCCGGTAACGGGGCCGACCCGGGTGCCGGAGACGTTCCCGCGGGAACGCCCGGTGGGCCGACCGGCCCGATCGGCCAGTCGAACCCGGGCCGCGCTTAGTCCGGTGCGTTCCCGCGGGAACCCTGGCGCTCCCTCGTCACCGAGTGCCGGCCCGGGCCCGGTAACGGGGCCGACCCGGGTGCCGGAGACGTTCCCGCGGGAACGCCCGGTGGGCCGACCGGCCCGATCGGCCAGTCGAACCCGGGCCGCGCTTAGTCCGGTGCGTTCCTGCGGGAACCCTGGCGCTCCGTCATCACCGAGTGCTGGCTCGGGCCGGGTAACGGAGCAGGCCGGGTGCCGGAGGCGTTCCCGCGGGAACGTCCCGACGGTCTGGGCCGAGTTCAGCCGAGTGGACTCTGGGGGCGCGATTCTTGACCGGAAGCTGCCCTTGCGCCGCTCAGCGAGGTCGGTTCCCGCACGGGCCGTCCGGCAGCGGCCGAGGCTGAGTCCACACCGCGACTCTCGGCGCCCCTTCTGGCCCACGAACCGCGCGTCGCCGGTCAGCATCCCCTTACCCGCGCGCCGCTTCGTGCTGGACTCGCCCGCCGCCACCAACACCATCGGACCTCTCACCGCGGGACACACGGCCGCGGTTGGTGTCAGCGGCAACCTCCGGCCTCCGCCCAGCCACCGGCCTCGGCGATACCCGTCGCCGAGCGGACTCCTTGACCGGCGAAGAACGCCCGAAGCGGGGTCATAGCGTCCGCTGGAAGTCACCGTGCCGAGCGGCCCGGTCGCCGGACGCCGCCTGGTCACCGGCAGGGTTAGCCTGACCGGATGGGTCAGCCACTGCTGCGGCTGGTGGACGCGGTCACGGTGCCGGTGCCGGATCTCGATGCCGGCCTGGCCTGTTATGTCGACCGGTTGGGCCACGAACTGCTCTGGCGCAACGACGAGCTCGGCCAGGCGGGGTTGCGCTGCCCGGGCTCGGAGACGGAGCTCGTGCTGACCACCCGCCTGCCCTACGCGCCCAACTGGCTGGTCGATTCCGCCGACGCCGCGGCCGAGATGATCATCGCCGCCGGCGGCCGGATGATCAGCGAGCCGGCGGACATCCCGGTCGGCCGGGTGGCGGTGGTCGCGGACCCGTTCGGCAACGAGTTGATCTTGGTCGACCTGAGCAAGGGCCGCTACCGGACAGACGACACGGGACGAGTGACCGGCGTCGACTCCGGGGGTCAGGCGTAGTCAGGGCCGAGCCGCGCTGCGACCTCGGCGACGAGTTCCTTGACCCGGCCGGCCTCGGCGAGCGGGCAGACCAGGGTGATCTCCGGGGTCTGGACGACGACCGTGCCGGAGATGCCGACCATCGCGACCAGGCGGCCGTCACCGGACTTGTTGATCACCAGGTTGTCCTTGGACAGGTGCAGGACGCTGGGACCCTCGGTGGCGTTGCCGCTCTCGTCGCGCGGCAGCAGGTCGGCCAGAGCCGCGAAGCCACCGATGTCCTGCCAGTCGATCGGCAGCCCGACCGCGAGCACGTGGCCGGTGGCCCGGCCCTGCGACACCGGTTCCATGATCGCGTAGTCGACACTGATCTTGGTCAGCCGTGGATAGATGCCGGCCAACCGGTCCGGGTGCGCGGCCAGCTCGCGTACCTGCGCATGGGTGTCCGGCAGCAGCTGCCGAAGTTGATCAAGGAACGTCTCGGCCCGCCAGGCGAACATGCCCGAGTTCCACCAGTAGCGGCCGGACGCGAGATAGCCCTCCGCCGTCTCCCGGTCCGGCTTCTCCACGAAGGCCTCCACCCGGCAGACCCCGGACCGCCCGGCGACCTCGGCACCACGCTCCAGATAGCCGAGCCCGGTGTGCGGCGAGGTCGGCACCACGCCGAACGTGACCAGGGCACCCGGGTCGCTCTCGGCCGCCGCGAATCCGTCCTGCAGCGCGTCCGCGAAGCGGGCGACGGGCGAGATCAGGTGATCGGAACTGAGCACGGTCATCACCGCGTCCGGGTCCCGTTCGGCCAGCAGCGCGGCCGGCCAGGCGATCGCGTTCAGCGAGTCCCGCCCCTCCGGCTCGCCGAGCAGGTTGGCCGGGTCCAGTTCGGGCACGTCGGCGGCGACCAGATCCAGGTGCGCAGCGCCGGTGCAGACGAGGATCCGTTCGTCCGGCACCACCCCGGCGAGCCGCTCGTACGCCAGCCGCAGCGTGCTCTTGCCGTCCACCAGGGGCAGCAACTGTTTCGGCATCCCCTTGCGCGACAGCGGCCACAACCGCGTCCCGGACCCGCCGGCCATGATCACCGCGTAACGCATCGGGACAGCCTAACCATCCCCCTCCGAGGCAGCCTCATGACAAAATTGCAGAACCACATTATGGGACTGCTATTCACATATCGGGGCGCAGGGCCGATTTCTTGAAGGGTGACGAGGAAGTCGGAGGAGTTCGACGGAACCGCGGTGGACACCGCGAAGTGGAGCTACCGGACCGACGCCCCGTGGCAGGCCTGGAGCGAGCAGCGGGCCGAGAACGCCGCGGTCGGCAGCGGCTGGCATTCCGCGTTCTGGGCCGCGCAGGCAGGCGGCACCGGCCCCCGGACCGAGATCGACGGGTTCGAGATCGACTCGCACGTGCCGGGGATCTCGCACAACATCATCGGCTGGGATCAGGGCGTCCGGCTCAGCAGCGGTTTCCGGGATGACCTCGGCTTCGACACGTCGGCGGGCTGGCACGTCGACGGCGGCCAGCCCTACACGATCGGCATCGACCGGACCGGCTCCGGCCCGATCGCGTCGGTGTGATCAAGCTTGTCCGCCAGTGATCATCTCCGCTCCGCGTACTCCCTGGAAGGCTTCCGCATGATCAACAGCGCCCATCGGACCATGATCATCCCCACCTTGATCATCACCGCGATGATCATGGTCACCACCCTGCTCGCCGTACCCGCGACCTCGGCGAAGGCCGAACCAGGGTCAGTGCCGGCGCCGCTGCCGGGCTACACGCTCGCCTGGGCCGACGAGTTCGACGGCACCGCCCTGAAGACCGACGACTGGTACTACCGGGAGAGCGAGAAGGCGATCTGCTCCAACTCGCCCGACAACGTCTCGGTGTCCGGCGGCTCGCTCAAGATCGCGTTGAAGCGGGAGGACCGCAACGGGATGCCGTACACCTGTGGCGGCGTGATCAGCAAGCGCTGGTTCGGGTACGGCTACTACGAGACCCGGGCCGAGCTGTGGGGTGAGCAGGGCTTCCACTCCGCGCTCTGGACCACCGGCCTGTCCGACGCGATGCCGGACACCCCCGACTACAAGGGCCCGAACAACCGGGTGAACGAGATCGACGGGTTCGAGATCGACTCGCACGCGCCGACCCGGATCCAGCACCACTCGCACTGGTTCACGCCCGCCCATGTCGGCAACCAGGGCGGCATCTACGAGGGCCCGGACAGCTCCGACGGCTATCACACGTACGGCTTCGAGTGGCTGCCGCACGAGATCCGCTTCTACGTCGACGGCGTGCTGGCCCGGTCCCAGGCCTACGCCGGGCCGCACGGGCTGCAGAGCATCTGGCTGACCACGCTCGGCTACACCGCTCCGGTGGACGAGTCCGACCTGCCGGGCGTCACCAGCTGGGACTATTTCCGCTACTTCGCCCCGACCGACGACGGCGACCGCTCGACCCCGGACAGCGTGATCGTCGACAACGGCGGGCCCGGCTACGCCGAAACCGGTGGTTGGACGGGCACCGGCGAGGCGTTCGGCTTCCAGGACCGGGAGACCCGGCGGGCCACCGCTCCGGGCGCGACCGCGGCCTGGACGCCGAAGCTGCGCGCGGCCGGTTCCTACGAGGTGTCGGTGTGGAATCCGAGCTTCCTCAAGACCGGCCACACCGCGGCGCGCTACACGATCGAGCACGCCGGCGGCCGGACCGAGGTCGTGCTGAACCAGGTCACGGCGGGTCAGCGCTGGGTCAGTCTCGGCGCCTACACGTTCACGCCGGGCGCCGGGCACGGCGTCACGGTCGCCGGTGACCCGGCCGGCCAGGGCACGCTCCGGGCCGACGCGGTCCGGTTCACCCCGACCGTGGTCGTCGACGACGGCGGGCCCGGCTACACCGAGACTGGCAGCTGGGCCGGCTCGGCGACGCTGAAGGGGTGGCACGGCACCGGCACCCGGTACGCCAGCGCCTCCAGCTCGACGGCCCGGTGGACCCCGGAACTGCCCGCGGCCGGCCGGTACGCCGTCTACGCCTGGACGCCCCGCCACGCCGAGAACGCGACCGGCGCCCGGTTCACCGTCAACCATGCCGGCGGCCGCGCGGTGGTGGCGTCCGACGGCGTCGCCGACCGCTGGACCAGCCTCGGCACGTACGCGTTCGCGGCCGGCACCGCCGGCTGGGTCGAGCTCGGCAAGGACACCGGGGTCACCGGCCTGCTCCGCGCCGACGCGGTGAAGTTCGTCCCGGTCCCGGACGGCACCGTCCGCCCGCCGACCCGGGTCCGTGGAACGGTCGCGAGCACGCCGGCGACCGGCGACGCGGCGGTGACCTGGACCTGGCGGGAGAGCGCCGGGCCGAAGCCGGCCGGCTATCACGTCTACCTGGACGGGCAGCGCGTCACCTGGCAGCCGGTCCGGCGGGAGGAGTTCCGGATGGACGGGTTCCGGCCCGGCCAGCGGCACCGGCTGACCGTGACCGCGGTCGACGCCGCCGGCCGTGAGTCGGCCCCCGCGACGGCGGCGATGGTCCGGACACCCGCCGACACGACCGCACCGGCGGCACCGATCGGGCTGACCGGTGAGGCCGCGAACGAGGCGGCCGTCCTCTACTGGACGCAGAACACGGAGGTGGACCTGCTCGGCTACCACATCTACGCCGACGGCCGGCGGGTCACCGACAAGCCGGTCGGCCATCCGGCCGATCCCGACTTCACCCGGCTCGGCTTCAAGATCGACAAGCTCGCCAACGATGTCGATCATCTGCTGGAGGTCCGCGCCGTCGACCTCTCCGGCCATGAGTCGGCCGCGGCCACGATCAGCGTGCGGCCGCTGCCGATGACGATCATCGGCGTGACCGACGAGGGCTACACCGAGCAGGGCACCTGGACGGCGTCCAGCATCGCCGGCTGGCTCCGCTCGAAGACCCGGACCTCGAACGTCGCGACCGCCACCGCGGAGTGGCGGCCGACGCTGGCGGCCGGCACCTACGAGGTGTACGCCTGGGTGCCGCGGGTCGCCGGCAACAGCACGACGGCCGCCCGGTTCACCGTCACGCACGCCGACGGCACGACCGCGCTGGAGTTCGACCAGACGGCCGGCAGCGGCGGCTGGGAGCGCCTCGGTCGGTTCGACTTCGCGGCCGGCTCGGACGGGTTCGTCAGCGTCGCCAACGCGGCCGGCCGGAGCTACCTGCGCACCAACACCGTGAAGTTCGTCCCGGCCGGATGATCATGGACGGGCTCAGCGCGCGTCCGGACGCTCCCGGACCTGGTCGTACCACTGCGCACCAGCGGTCGGAAGACCGAGCCAGACCCGCCGCCCGTTGGCGCCGCGCCGCGCGACCCACCGGCGCGGCGGGGTCGTCTCCTTGGCCTCGTCGAGGCTGGCGTAGCTGCCCAGGTCGGTGCCGGAGGGCGTGTCGGTGTCGTCGCTGGTCCGCTCGTACAGATGAAACCTCATCTCTGAACCGTACGGCTTCCGGACCGAAACGGCACCACGCGAGCGGCGACCGTGGTCACGGGCGGGCCTGCAGCGAGACCTGGACCCGCTCTCCGGTCCGTACGGCAGCGACGCCGGCCTCGCACACGGCCGCGGCCGCATACCCGTCCCAGGTGCCCGGTCCGTCGATCCTGCCGGCCCGCGCGGCGTCGACGAACCGCTGCAGTTCCGTGGTGTACGCGGTGGCGAACCGCTCGATGAACGTCGGTGCGATCGCCTCCGACCGCTGCACGCCCGCGGTGCCCGGCCCGGTGGTGATCATGCCCCGGTCCAGGCCGATCAGCGCGCTGCCGGCGGAACCGACCAGCTCGGTCCGGACCTGGTAGCCGGCACCGGACCGGGCGAAGATCTCCACCGTCGCGACCCGGCCGCCCTCGGTGGTCAGCAGGACCAGCATCGGGTCCGACTGGCCGTCCGGGGTGCCGGGCGTCGGGGCCGGCTTGATCACCTGGACGGCGGTGATCTCCTCGCCGAGCAGGAACCGAACCACGTCGACCTCGTGCACCACCGAGTCGGTGATCATCATCGAGGAGTCGAACTCGGGCCGGGCCGCCGGATTGCGGTGGACGCAGTGCAGCAGCAGCGGTTCGCCGATGTCGCCGGACATGATCAACTCGCGCAGCTGGACGTACTCGGTGTCGAACCGGCGCATGAAGCCGACCTGGATCAGCGGCGACGGCAGCGCCGCCTCCTGCTGCACGATCCGGTACGCGGACTCGGCGTCGGTGGTCAGGGGCTTCTCGGCGAGCACCGGGATCCCGCGGTCGAGGCAGGCCGCGACCTGCTCGGCATGGAACCGGCCCGGGCTGGCGATCACCACCGCGTCCACGTCCTCGGCCGCGATCGCGGCCAGCGGGTCGGGCTCGACCCGGGCCCCGGGAATCTGCCCGGCGATCTTCTCGGCCTGCTCGGCCCGGGCGTCGTTGATCACCGTCACCCGGGCACCACGGACGACCCGGCTCAGCCGGTCGGCGTGGAAGGCGCCCATCATGCCGACGCCGAGCACGGCGAGCCTGAGATCCCCTTGCTGGTCAGGCATCCTGCTGCACGCCGATCTCGACCGGGGCCCCGCTGCAGCCACGCAGATAGGTGTGCGTGCGCCGCGCGATCGGCAGCGGCACATCGGGATCGCACGGATAGAGGTCCTGCTCGACGATCGCGTACACGTCCCGGCCCAGTTCGGCGACCGCGTCCAGGATCGGGCCCATCGCGGGCAGGCCGTGCGGCGGTTCGATCATGACGCCGCGCTTGACCGCCTCCGGGAAGGACAGGTCCTCCGCCTCGACCACGGCGACCACGTCGGGATCGACCTGTTTCAGGTGCAGATAGCCGATCCGGTCCGGGAACTTCTTGATCAACTCCAGGTTGTCGCCGCCGTAGTAGGAGACGTGCCCGGTGTCCAGGCAGAGGTTGACCCAGCGCGGATCGGTCGACTCGAGCAGCCGTTCGATGTCCGGCTGATAGCCGACGTGGCTGTCGGCGTGCGGATGGAACTGCAGCCGCAGCCCGTACTCGTCGTCGATCCGGCGGCCCAGCTCGTCCAGTTGCGCGGTCAGCGCCTGCCACTGGTCCGCGGTCAGCTCACGGTTCTCCAGCGGCTTGCCGGTCTTGTGATCACGCCACGGGTCGGGGATCACCACCAGGTGCTCACCGCCGACCGCCTGGGTCAGGGACGCGACGTCGGAGACCTGCTTCCACACGTCGTCCCAGCTGTCCGGTCGGTGCAGGTGCTCGAACACCGTGCCGGCCGAGACCTTCAGCCCGTGCCGGTCGAGTTGATCTTGGAGCTGAGCGGGATCGTTCGGCAGATAGCCGTACGGGCCGAGCTCGATCCACTCGTAGCCGGCGGCCGCGACCTCGGTGAAGAACCGGTCCGCCGGCGTCTGCTCCGGGTCATCGGCGAACCAGACGCCCCACGAATCCGGCGCCGAGCCGATGATGATCTTCGACGACACACTACCCTCCTGACGTTTCCTGAGTCGGCCGTAGGTACGGACGCTGGTTCCCCTTGTCCTTCTGGTACACCTCGTACGCGGCCGCGGTGCTGTCCAACTCGGACACCTCACTGACCGGCACGTCCCACCAGGAGTCCGAGTCCGGCGCGCCGAGCAGCGGGTCGGTCTCGACGTGGATCACGGTGCTGGACGTCGATCGTTGCGCGGTGCGGATCGCGGTGATCAACTCGTCCCGGTTCGTCGCCCTGATCACGGCCACGCCGAGGCTCTCGGCGTTAGCAGCAAGATCGACGCCGAGCAGATCCCCGTCCAGCCGGCCGGACTCGGTGCGCTGCCGGTAGCGGGTGCCGAACCGTTGCGAGCCGACCGACTCCGATAGGGCGCCGATCGAGGCGAAGCCGTGGTTCTGCACCAAGATCACGATCAGCTTGAGGTTCTCCTGGACCGCGGTGACCAGCTCACCCGGCATCATCAGGTACGACCCGTCGCCGATCATGACGAACACGTCCCGGTCCGGGCAGGCCATCCGGACGCCGATGCCGCCCGGGATCTCGTAGCCCATGCAGGAGTAGCCGTACTCGACGTGGTAGCCCTTCGGGTCCCGGGTCCGCCACAGCTTGTGCAACTCGCCGGGCATCGAGCCGGCCGCGCAGACCAGCACGTCGCGGGGCGCGGAGAGTTCGTTGACCACGCCGATCACGGCACTCTGGCTGAACCGGCCGCCCTCCCCCGGTTCGGCCTGGTAGGCCGCGGCGACGGTCGCCTCCCACTCGGCCGCCAGCCTGGTGATCAAGCTCTGGTACTCCCCGGCGACGCGGTAGCCGGACAGCCGAGAAGTCAACGCCAGCAGGGATTCCCGGGCGTCGCCGATCACGTCCAGGCCGGCGTGCTTGATCGCGTCCAGCGGCGCCACGTTCAGATTGACGAACTTCACATCCGGGTTGGCGAACGCGGTCCGGCTGGCCGTGGTGAAGTCGGAGTAGCGGGTGCCGATGCCGATCACGACGTCCGCGTCCCGGGCGATCGCGTTGGCCGCCGTGGTTCCGGTGGCGCCGATCGCGCCCAGGCTCTGCGGATGGTCGTAGACCAGACTGCCCTTGCCGGCTTGGGTCTGACCGGCCGGGATGCCGGTCGCCGCGCAGAACTCGGCGAGAGCCTCGGTGGCCCCGGAATAGATCACGCCGCCGCCCGCGACGATCACCGGCCGCTCCGCCGCCGCGATGATCTTGGCCGCGGCCTCGATCCTGGCCGGCTCCGGAGCCGGCCGGCGCAGGTGCCAGACCCGCCGCTCGAACAGTTCGTCCGGCCAGTCGTGCGCCTCGGCCTGCACGTCCTGCGGCAGGCACAGCGTGACGGCGCCGGTCTCGACCGGGTCGGTCAGCACCCGCATCGCGTTCAGCAAGGCCGAGGGCAGCTGCTCGGGGCGCCAGATCCGGTCGAAGTACTTCGACACCGGGCGGAACGCGTCGTTGACGCTGACGTCGCCCGACCCGGGCAGTTCCAGTTCCTGCAGCAAGGGCGAGGCGGCCCTGGTGGCGAAGGAGTCGGCCGGCAGCAGCAGCACCGGCAGCCGGTTGATCGTGGCCAGCGCCGCGCCGGTGATCATGTTCGTGGCGCCCGGCCCGATGCTGGTGGTGACCGCCCAGGCCTGCCGGCGGTTCTTCATCCGCGCGTACGCCACGGCGCTGTGCACCATGGCCTGCTCGTTCCGGCCGAGCACGTACGGCAGCAGGGACGGGTCGGTCAGTTCCGACTCCAGCAGCGCCTGGCCGAGCCCGGCGACGTTGCCGTGGCCGAAGATGCCGAAGCAGCCGGCGATCAAGCGTTCCTCGACGCCGTCATCCTCCAGATACTGGGCGGCCAGAAACCGGACCAGCGCCTGGGCCACCGTCAACCGAGTGGTTCCCATGATCATTCCCTCCCGAGACTCTCGAGATTCCTGTCCGCGTTGGGATCGCCGCCGGCGAGCAGCGTGTCGATCTCGGCCGCGGTGGGCATCGCGGTCGAACACTCCAGTCGGGAGGCGACGATCGCCCCGGCGGCGTTGGCCCGCTGCAGCACCCGTTCCAGCGGCCAGCCGGCCAGCAGCCCGTGCGCCAGCGAGCCGCCGAAGCCGTCGCCGGCCCCGAGGCCGTTCAGCGGCGTGATCATGATCGGCGGCGAGACGACCCGTTCGGTCCGGGTCTTGGCCAGTACCCCGCGCGGACCCTGCTTGACGATCGCCAACTCCACGCCGGCGTCCAGCAGCGCATCGGCCGCCCTGTCCGGGTCGGACTCACCGACCGCGACCTCACACTCCTCCGCATTGCCGACCGCGACGGTCAGCGACGGCAGCGCCTTGGCGATCTGCTCCCGGGCGGCCTCCGGCGACTCCCAGAACATCGGCCGGTAGTCCAGGTCGAGCACCGTGATCGGCTTCCGCTCGCGCGCCTCCAGCACGGTGAAATGCGCGTCCCGGCTCGGCTGCTCGCTGAGCCCGGTCACCGACAGCCACATGACCCCCGCGGCCCGTACCGCGTCGAGGTCGAGGTCGTCCGGCCGTACCTGAAGATCGGGCGCCGTCGGCCGCCGGTAGAACCAGAGCGGGAAGTCGTCCGGCGGGAAGATCTCGCAGAACGTCACCGGCGTCGGGTACTCGGTGTTCGTCACCACGTGCCGGTCGTCCACGCCGAGCCGGCGCAACTCCTGCCGGACATAGCGGCCGAACGGGTCGTCCCCGACCCCGGTGATGATCGCCGCCTCGCGACCCAGCCGGGCCGCGGCCACCGCGACGTTGGCCGTGGTCCCGCCGAGAAACTTGCCGAAGGTCCGGACGTCCTCCAGCCCAACCCCGATCTGCTGCGGATAGATGTCGACGCCGCTCCGGCCGAAGGTGAGCACCTCGTCCACCGATCGCTCCAACTGATCTCTCCTCACGGCGTGACGGGCGGCGCGCGCTCCGACGCTATGCAGCGCCGATCAGCGTGTCAACGCTTTTGTCCTGACATTTCGGACGGCGGCGTCCGCAGGCCGACGATGAACCCGGCACCCCAGCAGAGATGCATCACCGCGAGCACCAGCGGCAGCCGGGCCCGGGCGGCCGGATCGAGCGACTTCGGAGCGGTCAGCGCGCCGCCGAGCACCAGCAGCAGATAGCCGAGCGGGGCCAGGAAGCCCAGCTTCAGCCAGCCGGCCGGCGTGGCCAGGCCGAGCAGCCCGAGCAGGCTGCCGCCGGCGATCCCGGCCACCGCGGTTGGCGGCGCGAGATAGCGGCGGGAGGCCGTCTCCGGATAGCGCCGGCACACCTCGCGGCGCCACTTCCCGGTCTCGTAGAACTGCTTCGCCAGCGCGGCCAGGCTGGACCGCGGCCGGTAGGTGACCCTGAGGTCGGGCGAGAACCAGATGGAACGGCCGCTCTTGCGCAGCCGGTAGTTCAGCTCCCAGTCCTGAGCCCGGTGCATCGACTCGTCGAACCCGCCGACGGCCAGCAGGTCGGCCTTGCGGAACACGCCCAGATAGACGGTGTCGGCCGGGCCCTCCGGCGAGTTCTCCAGATGGAACGTCGAGCCGCCGAGCCCGAGCGGGCTGTTGTAGCCGTACGCGACCGCCCGCTCGAACGGCGTCTCGCCGACCGCGTCCATCACGCCGCCGACGTTGGCCGCGCCGGTCCGGCGGAGCACCTCGACCGCGCGGGCGATGTAGTGGTCGGTCAGTTCGCCGTGGCCGTCGACCCGGACCACGACGTCGTACGTCGCGGCGGCGATGCCGACGTTGAGCGCGGCGGGCGTCTTGCCGGCCGGGTTGTCGACGACCCGTACCCGAGCGTCGGCGGCGGCCAGTTCGGCGGCGATCTCGGCGGTCCGGTCCTGGCTCGGCGCGACGGACAGGATCACCTCGAGCTCGCCCGGATAGTCCTGCTGCAGCACCCGTCCGACCGAGGTCGCCAGGTAGCGCTCCTCGTTCAGCACGGGCATCACGACGCTGACCCCGGGATGATCTTGGTCCACGGTTTCCGGGGACGGCATGGCTGAAGTCACCCGCCTATTCTGCCCACCGAGCCGGGGTTGGGCGAGTCGATCAGTTGGTCGAGCAGATCTCGCCAAGATCATCGGTGTCCGGCTTCGGCTTCTTGGCCGCGTCGGACTTCGGCTCGGCCTTCTTCGTCACGGGCGGCTTCGGCCGGTCCGGGACGACGGGCGGCGGCGGGGTCCGCTGGTCCTTGGGCAGATCGGCGTTCTCGGCGACGGCGATCCTGTTCGCGACCGTGCCCCGGATCACGCCGAAGTCGGGATTGCCGGAATGGATCAGCGGCGGTACGAAAGCGACGCTGGCGATCTTCTGCTCCTTCGCCTTCAGCGCCAGGCCGAGCAGCTTGTCGATCTCGGACGCGGGCACGTCGGACTCGACGATCTCCTCGCCCGCCTTGGCGATCTCGTTGAACTTCGTCAGCACGGTGACCGGCTCCAGCTGGTTCAGCATCGCGTTCATCACGCACTTCTGCCGGGCCATCCGCTCGTAGTCGGACGACCCCTCCCGGGACCGGGCGAACCAGAGCGCGTGATAGCCGTCCATCTTCACGTCGTCGCCGGGCTCGATCCAGCCGAAGATCCGCGACGAGCCGCCGCCGATCGGCACCCGTTTGTGGACGTCGAGGGTAATCCCGCCGACCGCGTCGATCAGCGCCTCGAAGCCCTTCAGGTCGACCATCGCGTAGTAGTTGATCTTGAGCCCGGTGGCGCCCTCGACCGCCTCCTTGGTGGCCTGGACGCCCGGGTCCTTGACCCCGGGATAGAGCTCCTTGTGGTCGCTCGCGTACGTGTAGACGGCGTTCAGCATGCAGGAGTGGTCCGGGCAGCCGAATCCGTTCGGGAACTTCTCCCGCAGCGGCGAACCCTCCGGGAACGGTACGTCCTCGAGGTTGCGCGGCAGGCTGAACAGGACGGTCCGCCCGGTCTCGGCGTCGATGCTGGCCACGGTCAGGCTGTCCGGCCGGAGCCCGACCCGGTTCTTGCCGGCGTCGCCGCCGAGCAGCAGGACGTTGATCCGGCCGGCCTGTGTCTCGGTCCGGCCGCCGCCGGCGAAGACGCCCGCGATCAGCGTCCGCTGCGACGACACGATCCCGGCGGTCGCGAACAGCGCGCCGCAGATCAGCACCACCAGCACCAGGTGCGCGATCGCGAACCCGAGCCGGTGCCGCCGGGCCAGCTCCGGCGGCCGGGACAGCCGCCAGGCGTCCAGCAGCAGCAGCGCCCAGGCGATGCCGACGGCGATCAGCAGCACCTGCACCACCCGAAGCACCGGGTCGGCGGTGAAGAGCGTGATCGCGAGGCCGCGGGCGAAGACGGCCAGCAGCACCGCGATCGCGATCAGGGCCCACAGCACGGCCCAGGCCCGGAGGGCGAACCGGCCGACCCGCTTGTTGCCGGCGGCGAGCTGCGCCGAGCCGGGCAGGACGAGGGTCATCCCGAGGTAGGTCAGTCCGCGGCGCAGTTTGATCCGGTCGCCCGCGCGTTCCACCGCATCCGGCGAGGGGCCGGATTCCTGGCGTCTGAACGGGGAAGTATCCGACACCTGTCTTCCTTTCTGCCTGGTCAGCCCGCATTGGCAGATCGCCGTTCAGTATTCGTTCATGTCGCGGTGAACGCACGCAGGCGCGCCGATCCATACCCTGAAATCGGCGGGTACGCTCATCTGTTATGCCGCCTAGCCAAGACGACTTCGACTGGCTGTACGGCCGCGACCGCAAGTCTGAATCCGAGCCGGAACAGACGCGTGCCCTGTCGCCGGCCGACCAGCAGACCGACCCCGGAAGGCACCCCGCGCAACCGCACCCGGGGCAGCCCTACCAGGCCCCGGCGCAGCCCTATCCGGGGCAGCCGGCCCAGCCGGTCCAGCCGGCACCGCCGCCCGGTGGCGGCCCGGGTGGCCCCGGTCGTCCCGGCGGCCCGGGTCGTCCCGGCGGTCCGGGGGCGCGGCCCAAGAAGCGGCGGACCGGCCGGATCGTGGCCCTGGTGATCATCGCGGTCGTCGTTCTGCTGATCGGCGGCCTGGTCGCCGGCCCGGTCTATGCCTGGAACCGGATCAACCGGGTGGACAACGAGCCCGGCGGCGAGCGGCCGCCGGAGCAGCCCGGCACCGCCCTGCTGCTGGTCGGCTCCGACTCGCGGGAAGGATTGACGCCGGAGGAGCAGAAGCGCCTCGGCACCGGCGACACCGCCGGGAAGCGGACCGACACGATCATGATCTTGTACATGCCCCCGGTCGGCCGGTCCGCGCTGATCTCGGTGCCGCGCGACTCGTTCGTCAAGGTGCCCGGCCGGAGCCAGAAGCACAAGATCAACTCCGCCTACGCCTGGGGCGGCCCGAAACTGCTCGAGGAGACGGTGGAGCTGAACACCGGCCTGCGGATCGACGGGTATCTCGAGGTCGGCTTCGGCGGCTTCGTCAACGTGATCGACTCCGTCGGCGGCATCGAGATGTGCGTCCCCAAGGACATCAAGGACAAGAAGAGCAAGCTGAACGTGAAGAAGGGCTGCCAGCCGTTCGACGGTGCCACCGCGCTCGCGTACGTCCGGATGCGGTACAAGGATCCGCGCGGTGATCTGGGCCGGATGGAGCGGCAGCGCGAGATGATCAGCGCCGTCGCCGAGAAGGCGGCCTCGCCCGCGACCGTGATCAATCCGGTCCGCTACTGGTCCCTGCTCACCGCCAGCTCCGACGCCGTGACGCTCGGCCAGGACACCACCTTCGGTGAACTCTTCGGCGCCGCGATGGCCATGCGCTCCCTGACCGGCAACGGCGGCGGCATCACGCTCACCGTCCCGGTCTCCGACGCCAACGCCTCCACCTCCGCCGGCTCGGCCATGATCTGGGACAAGGACAAGTCCAAGGCCCTGTTCGAGGACCTCGCCAAGGGCGACACCAGCAACCTCGAGAAGTACGCCGATCCCAACTGAACCCGACCCGAAAGATCGCTGACCGGTCACAAGAGCAGGCGTTTGACGGCGTGTCGCTGCGGAAGTGACCGGTCGATGGACGGTCGGAGTGCTGTCCTTGCGCAGTTCCGGGCCGGCGGGCACGCTCCTACCCATGGCGCCGATCACCGTGGTCCTGCTGTCCGCCGAACGCCGTTCCCGGGCAGGGCTGGCCGGGTGACGCCCGACTGGGTGACGGCACGGCTGGACTGGCTCGGCGTGCCGGCCGCCGAGGCCGCCGAACTGGTCGCGTCCTTCCCGTCCGATCCGGGGATCCGTCGCGAGATCGTACGGGCGGGCGAGGCGATCGCCGCCTCGATCGGTGATCATGATCACCGTCCGGTGCTGCCCGAGGTCCCGGAAGACTGGGGTGCCGCGGGCCGCTACTTCGTCGCCTACGCCTGCCTCTCGGTGATCGAGGACGTCGTCCGTGACCACCGTGATCATGGTGTGCCGGACCCGATCTCGGCCCACACCCTGAACGCGCTCAGCCTGAACCTGGAGCGGCACCGCCGGATCTTCGGCACCGGCGGACTGGACGGCCCGGCCTGGGTGATCGACGTCTGGCGCGGCCTGATCTTCCGGCTCGGCCGGCTCGACTACCGCCGGGAGCCGGTCGGTGCGGTGGCCGGCGCGGCCACCGGAAGACCGGCCGACGAGCCCGGGCTCAGCGTCCACATTCCCATCGGCGGTCCGCTCGATCCGGCCGAGTGCGACGCATCACTGGCCCGGACGGCCGCGTTCTTCCGCCGGCACTTCTCCGACGAGTACCCGGCGAACCGGCCGATCATCGGCCACTGCCGGTCCTGGCTGCTCGACCCGCAGCTCGCGGACCGGCTGCCCGCGGACTCCAACATCGTCCGGTTCGGTCGCCGGTTCATGACTACCGACGACGCGGAGCCGGGCGACCGGGAGACCGTACGGTGGGTCTTCGAGACCCCGGATCCCGACGACCTGCAGGCACTCCGGCCGACGACCCGGCTGGAGCACGCCGTCCTCGATCACCTCGCCGACGGCGGTCACTGGCGGATCCAGTTCGGCTGGCTCATCCTGTCCTGAGTCAGTCCAACTGCTGGGCGAGTACGGCCAGCTGGGTCCGGTTCTGGCAGTCCAGCTTGGTCATCAGCCGGGACACGTGACCCTTGACGGTGCTCTCGGCCAGATAGAGCGTACGGGCGATCGCGGCGTTGGAGGCGCCTTCGCCGATCAGCCGGAGCACCTCACGTTCCCGGTCACCAAGATCACCGAGCGCCGGCGATGCGGCCGGCTTCGGGCCGTCGGCCAGCGCGACCAGTCGTCGGGTCGCCTCCGGCGAGAGCACATCGGTGCCGGCCGCGGCCGCGCGCAACGCCTCGCTGATCGCGGCCACCGGGGCGGTCTTGATCGTGTAACCGCGGGCGCCGGCGGCGAGCCCGCCGAGCAGCGCCTCGTCGGTGTCGAGCGCGGTCATCAAGATCACCGCGGGCGGTGGGTCCAGCGCGCCGAGTTCCCGGGTGGCGGCGATGCCGTCGACCCCGGGCATCCGGATGTCCATCAACA
This sequence comes from Microlunatus parietis, assembly GCF_013407955.1. GTDB lineage: Bacteria > Actinomycetota > Actinomycetes > Propionibacteriales > Propionibacteriaceae > Microlunatus > Microlunatus parietis. Next base: position 2,187,581 of record NZ_JACCBU010000001.1, read on the forward strand.
CGACGTCGGGTCCGGTCCTGATCGCCAGGTCGACCGCCTCGGCACCGTCCGCCGCGACGCCGACGACGTCGATCCCGTCCACCCGGCCGAGGGCGTCGCTCAGATAGTCGCGGACGTACGGGTCGTCGTCGACGATGATCACCGTGAGGCGGGTCATCCGGACACCGCCGCAAGCTCGGCCGCGGGCAGGTCCACCCGGACCGCGAAGCCGCCGGACGGCTCCGGGCCGGTGGTCAACGCGCCGCCGAGCAGCTGACAACGGCTGGCCAGACCGCGCAGGCCGGTACCGGACCCGGAGCCGCGCAGCGCGACGTCCGGCCCCTCGGTCGGCGCTTCGTTGATCACCGCGAGCCGGACCCGGCCCCGGCCGGCGACGAGTTCGATCATGACCGGGCTCTCGGCCGCGTGCTTGGCCGCGTTGGTCAGGGCCTCGCGGGCCGCCCGGAGCAGGCAGCTCCGGACCGCGGAACTGATCATGGTGCGGTCGTCACCGTCGTGGTCGGCCAGGGCGACGGGGCGCCCGAGTCCTTGTTCCTCGGCGACGATTCCGGCCAGTTCCGTGCGCAGGTCCGCCACGGTGCCGGCGCCGTGGTCGGTGGTGGTCGGCTCCCCGGGCCGGGCGGCGGTGAGGTAGTCCCGCAGCGCGGTCAGGGTCTCCGTCGCCGTACGCTCGATCTCGGACAGGCCGTCCCGGACCGGCGGCTCCGTGACGGCGGCCAGCTGCCGGGAGCGCAGCACCACCCGGGTGATCCGGTGCGTGATCACGTCGTGCAAGTCGGCCAGCAGCCGTTCCCGCTCGGCCGTGCGGCGTTCCTGTTCGAGTGCGGCGAGCCGGTCTCTGCGGGCGTCCCCGAGCCGGGACAGCAGCGCGAAGCAGAGGCCGCCGAGCACCGGGGCGATTCCGGCCAGCACCGTGGTCGGCGACGGATCGGCGTTACCGATCGTGACCAGGCACCACAGCGGCAGCGGCGCCAGCCCCAAGATCAACTCCGGCCGGCTCCGCGACTCACTGATCACCCGGTTGCTCGCGATCGCCGCGGCGAACGGGATCCAGACGATCAACTGGTGGTCGTACGCCACCTGCCAGCCGGTCGGCAGCCAGGACGCCGCCACCGTCACCAGCAGCAGGGCCAGCCCGGCGAAGGGCGGGCGCAGGTAACCGACGACCACGACCCCGGCGAGCTGCACCAGGAGCCCGACCACGCCGGTCAGCGGGTCGAGCTGCGGGAAGATCAACATCGCCGTGACCGAGGAGAGCACGGTCAGCACGGCGAGGCCGATGGAGTAGACCCGCTTGATCACTCGTTCACACTAGGGAACGGCGCCGGGCCGGACAACCGTACGAAAGTAGGGTTCAGCTCGCCGGAACGTACGCCTCGCCGTCCAGCACCGGCACCACGTCGCTCGCGCCGGTCTCGGCCGCCAGTGCGACGTCGGCGGCGAAGCCGGCCGCCGCGAGCTCCCGCCCGCTCGCGCAGTCGGCGAGCGCTGCCGGCAGCCGGTCCCGGACCGCCAGATAGGCCTCCGCCGCCATCGCGGCCTCGGCTCCGAGCCCGAAGTCACGGCAGCCGTCCAGCACGGCACCGGCGCCCCACAGGTCCTCGACCGCCGGCCGCAGGGTGCCGTCCGGCCAGCGCTCCCCCGCCGCGACGACCGCCAAGGTCGCTCCGCCTGCCAGGCGCGGCGCCAGCCACCGCCCGACCGCGGCCGCGTTGCGCAGGCAGGCACCGATCACCGTCGCACCCGAATCCCGGAGCCGGAAGGAGATCGCCGATCCGTTCGGCGATGGCAGCACGATCCGTTCGACGCCGTCGACCGCCGCCATCGCCGCCGGGGACGGGCTCACCGGGACGGGAAGTTGATCTTGCTCGAACCGGCCCACGGCGAGCACGGCGGCCCGCTCGGCGGCATAGCCGGTGGCGCGCTCGTCCTGCCAGCGGTACGGATACACGGCGATCCCGCGCTCGACGGCGACGGACAGCGTGGTCGTGAAGGACAAGACGTCGACGACCACGGCATAGTCGGCGCCGTCGACGATCGCCTCCGCACCGGACGGGCCCCAGTCGAACCGGATCCGCTGGCCGGATTGGCGATGCGCGAGCTGCAGGTCCATCACCCCACCGTAGGGGTACGAAAGTCGCCGCGCCGCACCGACGAACGGAACCCGGACCGGTCCGTCCGCCGCTGTGGCAAGGCCGGTGCGGACCGGCACGCTGTTGATCATGATCAAGGTCACCGAACTCGGCAAGCGGTACGGGGAGCGCTGGGCGGTGCGCGACCTCGGCTTCACCGCGCCGTGCGGCCAGGTGACCGGCTTCCTCGGCCCGAACGGAGCCGGCAAGTCGACCACCCTGCGGATGGTGCTCGGCCTGACCCGGCCGACCACCGGCCAGGCCACCATCGACGGCGCCCGGTTCGCCGACCTGCCGACACCGGCCCGGACGGTCGGGGCCCTGCTCGACGCGACCACGTTGCCCGACCACCTGACCGGCGAACAGCAGTTGCGCTGGTTCGCCGCGGCCGCCTCGCTCGACCCGGACCGGATCCCGGTCGTGCTGGACCTGGTCGGTCTCGCCGATCACGGCCGGCGGAAGATCGGCGCCTACTCACTGGGCATGCGGCAGCGACTCGGGCTGGCCTGCGCACTGCTCGGCGACCCGGCCAACCTGGTCCTCGACGAGCCGGTGAACGGGCTCGACCCGGCCGGAGTGCGCTGGCTGCGCGAGCTGCTCGCCGGGCTCGCCGACGAGGGCCGTACCGTGATCGTCTCCAGCCACCTGCTGTCCGAGGTACAGCTGCTCGCCGACCGGGTGGTCGTGATCGGACAGGGCCGGTTGCTGGCCGATCAGCCGTTGGCGGACCTGGTCGGCGCCTCCTCCACAGTGCGGGTCGGATCGGCCGACAACGACCGGCTCACCGAGGCCCTGCGGCCGCACGCGACGATCGAGCCCGATCGGCCGGGAACCTTCACGGTGACCGGGCTTGAGCCGGCCGAGATCGGCCGGATCGCTCTCACCGTAGGGATTCCGTTGAGCGAGCTGTCCCGGATCGGCGGCCTCGAGGAAGCCTTCCTCGCCCTCACCCACGAACACACCCTGACGGAGGCCGGCCGATGATCACCACGTTGCACGCCGAGCTGATCAAGGTCCGCCACTCGCGGACCCTGCGCGCCGTGCTGGCGATCACGATCGGGCTGTCCCTCGGCATCACCGCCCTGGTCACCGCGTTCGGCGGCGCCGCCGTGCTGGCCGAGCACCAGGCCGTCGACGGCGGCGGGAAGTACGAGATCCTGTTCTTCGGCAGCACCTTCGGCGTCTGGGCCTATGCCTTCTTCGCGGCCGGTTTCGCCGCCGCCGAGTTCCGCAACGGCATGATCAACTACACCTTCGCCGCCACCGCGAACCGGAACCGGGTGCTGCTGGCCAAAGCGATCCTGGTCGCCGCCGGCGGACTGATCATCGGCAACGTCACGTCGTTGATCAACTTTGCGCTGACCCAGGGAATGCTGGCCGCGACCGGGCATCCCGCGCTGTGGATCGGCGATCCCGCGCTGCTCCGGGTCCTGCTGGTGTACATCCCGGGCCAGCTGGTGGTCTGGGGCGTCCTCGCCGTGTTCCTCGGCGGGGCACTGCGGACGACCACGCCGACCGTGTTGATCCTGCTCCTGGGCTCCGCGCTGCCCGTGCTCACCGCCCAGTTCCTGCCCGCCACCTGGGGCGAGACCGTGCCGCGCTGGATGCCCGGCGCACTGATCGAGAGCCTGGCCGGACTGGCCGTCCCGGGCTCGCCCGGCTACCTGCCGCTGCCGGCCGCGATTCCCGCGCTCACGGCATGGCTGATCATCTTCGCCGTCGCCGGGTTGCACGGGTACCGCACCCGGGACGTCTGAGGATCAGCCTCCGGACGGCGGGTAGCCCTGCGACGGCGGGGCCTGCGGCGGCTGCCGCTGTTGCGGCTGCTGGGTCTGCTGGGGTTGCTGCGGCGGCTCGGGCGGCAGCGCGCGCTGGGGCTGGGGCTGGGCGGGCGACGGTCCGGGCCCTTGCTGTTCGTACGCCTGTTGCTGCTCGGACCCATGCTGCTGTCCGTACCCCTGCTGCTGGTCGTACCCCCGCTGCCCGTATCCCTGCTGCCCCGGCCCCTGCTGCCCGGGCCCCTGCTGGGATCCCTGCGGCGGGTACGGGCTCGCGGCCGGACGAGGCGGCGCCGGTGCGGCGGGAGGCTGCTTCGGCCGGCTCTCCGGCCGGACCGCGATGACCAGCGCGGAGAGCAGCACGACCATGGCCAGGTAACCCCGCGCGTCGTCCTCGTCGGAGTCGAACACGAAGAAGATGATCACGCCGGCGCCGATGATGCAGATCACCCCGGCGATCGACCGCAGCACTCTCACCCCCGGCAGCAGATAGGCCGCCAGGGTCGCCAGCACGCCCAGCAACGCCAGGCCGGCTACGGCGATCTGGATAATCGGCGCATCGAACACGATCACACTCCTGTCATCCGAGGACGATGCCGAACCCTACCGGCCCGGGTGTTCACCCGGCTACTGGTTCAGCCGCGAGATCCGCTCCCCGAGCAGCAGGGCGAGCACGCTGTCGACGACCCGGACCAGCGAACCGCCGCCGTCTCGATGATCATCGAGGTAGTCGTCCACCGGACCCTCGACCGGGTGGAGCTTCTCCTCCAGCGGCAACGGCACCGAGGAGCAGATCGCCTCGTCGGTCGCCGAGCCGTGGATCAGGAAGTTGTTCACCACCCCGTCGACGCAGTAGTTGCCCTGGAGCGCGTACTGACCGTGGAACGGGCTGTCGTCCACCCGGACCACGTTGACGCCCGGCGCCTTGCGGACCGCCTTCATCGCCTGCTCGTAGGAGGTCTGCGGATCGAACTCGCCCTGCACGACCAGAATGTCGTCGCGCACCTCGCGCGGCAGTTCCGGCAGCTCCTGCAGCGGCTCATCGGTCCACGGGCCGCACACCTCGCTCAGCCCGTATTGCCAACCACCGTAGGGATACCTCGGGCCCTGGCGATCACTGAGCCGCTTGTACCACTCGGTCGTCTCGGTCGGCTGATCGCCGCAGGCGACCGCGAACCGGGTCAGCGGGGCCGGCAGGTAGTCGTCCTGCCCGAGGTTGTTCTTGATCACCAACGCCCGGGTCAGTTTCGCCGCCGGGACGCCGAACCGGTCCTGCGACACCCGGTCGAGCACGGCCCGGTCGGCCTCCGACACCGCGATGCCGTCCAGCGCCTCCTCGTCGGCGGCCATCGACGCGACGACCAGCAGGGTGAGGATCCAGCCGATCTGGCTGCCGTTCCCGATGAACATCGCGTCGTAGCTGTTGCCGTCGATGCCGTACTCGGCGGCGACCTCGCGGCCGCGCTCGACCGCCTCCTGCGCCTCCTCGACCGTGTCGCCGAAGACCTCCGGCGCGATCCGGTTCGCCCAGGGCAGGAAGACGTCGTCGATCTGCCGCTGCCCCATCCGCGGGAAGTCCTCGAAGTCAGCCATCAGCCGGCCCTGCCAGTCGACATTGGAGTCCAGCACCATCCGGCCGGCGTGCTCGGGGAACATCGAGGCGTACTTCGCACCGAGCCAGCTGCCGTACGAATAGCCGATGTAGTTGATCTTGTCGACGCCGAACAGGGTCCGCAGCAGATCAAGATCGTGAGCGGTCTGCCAGGTCGTGATGTAGGGCGTGACGGCCTGGCTCTGGCAGGCCTCGGCGACGGCCCGGGCGGCCTTCTGGTTCTCCGCGATCGACTCGGGCGAACGATCCCGGGCATCCAGCGGCCCGTCCGGCAGCCGGCCGACCGGTACCTCGCAGGTCAGCATGTCCTTCGGCAGTTCCTCGTACGAGCCGAGCCGGCCGGTGCCGCGCGGGTCCATCCCGACCAGGTCGTAGCCGACGTTGAGGTCGGGCTGCAGTTCGGCCAGTGCCGCCGGCAGGTCGGTCCCCTGGCCGCCCGGCCCGCCCGGGTTGGTCACCACGATGCCGCGGCGGCCGTCCGCGCCGGTCGCGACGACCCGGCTGACCTGCACCGTCAGGTCGTCCCCGGCGGCCGGTTCCGCCCAGTCGCGCGGCACAGTCATCAGGGCGCACTCGACCGGGACGGCGGCCTCGAAGCCGCACGCACCCCAGTCGAGTTTCTGTTCCGTGTAAGGAGAAGAGGCGGTCTTGGCCGTGGCCGGCAGTGCCGTGGCGGCGATCATGGATAGAGTCGCGATCGTGGCCAGGCCCGCAGTCACACCGGTCTTCCAGCGAGGCATATCCCTGCTTTCGTGTCGGAGTCGTCGCCGACACTATCGACCATCGCGCACCACCGGCGACGGGCAACGCCGGGGCCGCGGTGATCAAATTCACGACTTGAGCAATTGGCGCGCCATCACGATCCGCTGTACCTGGTTGGTGCCCTCGTAGATCTGGGTGATCTTGGCGTCCCGCATCATCCGCTCGACCGGATAGTCCTTCGTGTAGCCGTACCCGCCGAGCAACTGCACCGCGTCGGTGGTGATCTCCATCGCGACGTCGGAGGCGAAGCACTTGGCGGCCGCACCGAAGTAGGTCAGGTCGGCGTCCTCGCGCTGCGACTTGGCCGCCGCCGCGTAGGTCAACTGCCGGGCCGCCTCCAGCTTCATCCCCATGTCGGCGATCATGAACTGGATGCCCTGGAAGTCCGCGATCGCCTTGCCGAACTGGGATCGCTCCTTGACATAGCCCGCGGCGAAGTCGAGCGCGCCCTGGGCGATCCCGATCGCCTGCGCGGCGATGGTGACCCGGGTGTGATCAAGCGTGCGCATCGCGGTGGCGAAGCCGGTGCCGGGCTCGCCGATCAGGCGGCTGGCCGGCACCCGTACCTGATCAAGGTAGACCTCGCAGGTCGGTGAGCCCTTGATCCCGAGCTTCTTCTCCGGCGCGCCGAAGGACACTCCATGATCATTCTTCTCGATCACGAACGCACTGATGCCACGGCTGCGGGCGTCGGGAGCGGTGACCGCGAACACCGTGTAGAACTCCGAGACGCCGGCGTTGGTGATCCATCGCTTCACCCCGTTCAGCACGTAATGATCACCGTCGGCGACCGCCCGGGTCTTCATCGACGCCGCGTCCGAACCGGCCTCCGGCTCGGAGAGACAGTACGAGAACATCGCCGCCCCGGACGCCACCGGCGGCAGGTAGGCCTGCTTCAGCTCGTCGCTGCCGGAGAGCAGGATCGGCATCGTGCCCAGCTTGTTGACCGCCGGGATCAGCGACGACGAGGCGCAGGCCCGGGCCACCTCCTCGATCACGATCGCCGTCGCCAGCGCGTCCGCGCCGACCCCGCCGTACGACTCCGGCACGTGCGGGGCGTGGAAGTCGGAGGCCCGCAGCGCGTCGTACGCGGCCTGCGGGAACGTCGCCGTCTCGTCCACCTCGGCCGCATTCGGCGCGACCTTGGCGTCGCACACCTCGCGGACCGCCGCCCGGAACGCCTCGTGCTCCTCCGTCGGGGTGTAGATCTCACTGAAGTCGGTCACGCTGGACACACTAAACCGGGGCGATGAGTTTCCGGCACGGGCCGAGTCGGTAACGACAACCGCTAAGGAAGGAAGCCAGATGTCCGAACCGAAGTCCTTCACGCTGGACGTACCCGGTGCCGTGCTGCACTACGACGTCCGGGAGAGCGACAGCACCGAGCCGCCGCTGCTGCTGATCGGCTCGCCGATGGACGCCGTCGGGTTCACCACCCTCGCCGGCCATTTCGCCGACCGCACCGTGGTCACCTACGACCCGCGCGCGGCCGGCCGCAGCCGGCGCACCGACGGCGCCGCTCGGACCACGCCGGACGAGCACGCCGACGACCTGCACCGGCTGATCGACGCCGTCGGCGGCGGGCCGGTGGACATCTTCGCGAGCAGCGGCGGTGCCGTGAACGGACTGGTCCTGGCCGCACGGCATCCCGAACAGGTCCGCACGCTGGTCGCCCACGAGCCGCCGGCGACCCAGGTGCTGCCGGACCGGGCCGCCGCGCTGGCTGCGGTGACCGACATCAACGAGACGTACCTGAAGAGCGGGATGGGCCCCGCGATGGCGAAGTTCATCATGCTGGTCAGCCACCAGGGCGAGATCCCCGCCGACTTCCCGCAGTGGCCGGTCGACCCGACGCAGTTCGGCCTGCCGACCGAGGACGACGGCACCCGCGACGACGCGCTGCTCGGCCAGAACATGATCGACTGCAACTATTACGAGCACGATTTCGACGCCCTGCGCGCCGCTCCGGCCCGGATCGTCGTCGCCGTCGGCGAGAAGACCGGCGCAGCTCTCCCGCGCCGTACCGGAGAGATCGTGGCCGAGCGGATCGGGCAGCGGCCGGTGATCTTCCCCGGCGACCACGGCGCGTTCATGGGCGGCGAATACGGCATGCCGCCCGGCGAGCCGGACGCGTTCGCGGCCAAGCTCCGCGAGGTCCTCGCGGGCTGACCGGTCAGCCGGCCGGGGCGAGGAGTTCGCGGGCCAGCGCCTCGCCCCACCACTGCTCGATCCGGTCGGGCGACCAGGAGCGTTCGACGCGCAGGGTGGCGAAGACGTCGAGGTTGCACAGCGCCGCATAGATGTCGACGGCGGTCGGGACGTCCAGGCCCGGGCGGAGCGTGCCGTCGGGCCAGGACGCGAACACCTCGGTACGCAGCTCGCCGACCTGCCGGCGGCCCTTCAGATAGAAGTCGGCGAAGTCGGGCTCGGTGCGACCGGCGTCCCGGATCAGCGCGATGAGGTCGCCGGCCCGCTCGAACAGCCGCCGGTCGTAGGCCGCCATCGCCGCCAACTGCCGCCGCGGGTCGTCGGTGGCCTCCAGCTCGTCGAGTTGCTGCGGCAGGCCGGCGGCCAGGTCCGCCGCGTCGGCCAGAGCCCAGACCAGACCGGCCTTGTTCTGGTACGCGGCATACACGGTCGGCACCGCCACGCCCGCCTCCCGTGCGACGTCGCGCACCGTGGTCGCCGCCCAGCCCTGGGAGACGAACAGCCGCCGCGCCGCCTCCGCGATCTCCGCGCGGGTCTGCTGGGCCTGCGACACGCGGCGCAGCGAGGTGTACCGGCGCCGACCGGTCTCGTTCTCCATGATTGCGGTCTGACTTTCCGTAGCTTACATTCGATATATGCACTGTAATCTGAATTTGTGGTCCCGGTGAGCATCACCAGTCTGGCGGGTCTGGCCGGCCTCGGCTTCGTCCTGCTCGCCGTCGTCATCAACGTCGTCTATCTCCGGGTCGGGCTGCCGATGCCTGGCGCCCGGCTGTCCCTGGCCGCCACCGAGGCGCTGGCCGGCGCCGGGCAGCGGATCAAGGCGCCCTCGGTGTTCGCCCCGGCCGGCTGGCTGTGCACCACGCTGTTCGCTGCCGGGCTGCTCGGCGCGCTCTGGCGTCATGATCAACTCGCGAGCAACAGCTGGGCCCTGGTCGGGTTCGCCGGCGTGCTGATGCAGAACGCCGCGTTCATGGTGGTCGAAGCCCTCCGCTTCGGGATGGCCGAGGCCGCCCGGCAGGGGCGTGCGTCGGTGGCCGGGCTGTGGGTGTTCGGCAACGTGCTGTTCGGCTTCAACCAGGTCTTCCTGGCCGTCGCCGTGCTCGGCTTCACCGCCGCCGGAGCGACCCTCGGGCTCATCCCGGCCTGGCACGCCTGGCTCGGCTGGATCAGCGCCGCCCTGCTCTTCGCCTCCGCCACCGTCGCCCCGTACAACGCCGACGGCACCAACCGCGTCGCCGTCATCGGCCTGATCGGCTGGCTCGGCTGGGCCGCCTGGATCGTCGCCTACGCCATCACCCTGCTCCGCCTCTGACCCACGGCGATGCAGAGTGAATTTCCGCCGGTCAGTCGCGGCGGAAATTCACTGCCGAACTCGCTCTCGGCAGGTCAGGACCTGTGAAGGAGGTCGCGGAGCACCTGGGGGTAGTTCGTGATGATGCCGTCGACGCCCCAGTCCCGGGCCCGGCGCATGCCCTGGCCGTCGTTCACCGTCCAGACGTGGATCTCCAGATCCTGATCATGAACCAGGTCGACGGTCGCCTGGTCGATCACGCCGAGGGCGGGGTTCACCTGCTCGGCCCAGGTCGCGGCCGCCTCGATGTCGGCAGCGGTCGGCTTGGACCCGTAGAGCAGGCCGACCGGGACCTCCGGCGCGATCTCCTTGTAGTCGCGCAGCCAGGCGTGGTTGAAGGACTGGACGACGATCCGGCCGGCCTTCAGCGCCTTCCGGAGGGCCGGCACCGAGTTCAGTTCCCGGTCCAGGTCCTTCTCGATCCCGGGATAGAGCTCCGGCGCCTTCGGCTCGAGAAGCATCCGCGCGTTGCCGACGGCCGCACCCCATTCCGCCAGCGTCGGCACCCGCTCACCGGCGAACTCGGGGCCGAACCAGGAGCCGGCGTCCAGCTTCTTGATCTCGGCCAGCGTGAAGTCGCCGACCTTCCACGGCGCGCGATCCGGGAACACCTGCTCGACGTCGGTGGTCCGGGCCAGCGTCGTGTCGTGCATGATCACCAACTCGCCGTCCTTGGTGCGCTGGACGTCGTTCTCGACGGTGTCGGACCGGTGCCGCAGCGCCTGCCGTACGGCAGCGAGGGTGTTCTCCGGAGCGACGCCGGAGGAGCCGCGGTGCGCGATCACCTCGGGGTCGCGGTTCCGGTCGGCGGCGGCGGCGCTCGGGGCCGCGACGGGCACGATCAGGGCGGCGGCGAGGCTGGCGAGCAGCGGTACGAGGGTACGGGCAGGGCTGGGCATGACTACCTCCGAGACGGACCGGGCGGATCGACGCGCGTCATGCTGGTGCGCCCGCGACAACGCCCGGTTACCAGTGACTGAATGGGACCGGTCGGCTTGACCGCGATCGGGTGCCCCGGGCTGAGGGAGACTTGACGGCATGGATGGCGTTGCGGGGAGTCAGTCCGAATATCTGGCCCCGTTCGAGGTGTCGCGGGCGGCCGAGGAGTTGTACGGGGAGCTGCTGCGAACGCCCGGCGGCGGCGACCGGATCGATCATGACGCGGTGGCGGAGCTGACCCGGGTCGGCCTGGTCCGGGCGGAGGACGGTGGCGTGGTCGCGGTGCCGGTCCGGCTGGCGGTCGAGCGGTGGGTGATCGAGCAGGAGGCACGGATCCGCCGGGCCCGGCTCGCGGCCAGTCACTACGCGTCGATCCAGGGCACCACCTCGGGCGGATTCCTCGAGGTGATCCGGGGCATCGACCAGGCCCGCGAGGCGATGCACCAGGTGGAGACGGGCGCCGAGCGGGAGGTGCTCTGCTTCGACCGAGCGCCGTACTTCAGCCAGCGCAAGGGCACCATCTCGCCGGTCCAGGAGGCGGCGACCCACCGCGGCGTGAAGTACCGGGTGGTCTACCAGCAGGCCGTCCTCGAGGACCCGTTGATCATGGCCGCGGTACGGAACTCGAACGGGCTCGAGGAGGCCCGTACCTATCCGGACGTTCCGGTGCGGATGATCATCGCCGACGAGGAACGAGCCCTGCTGCTGCTCCCGTACGGCAGCACGCCCGGCACCGACGGCGCGCGGACCGACGACCCGGTGGACGCGGACGCCGTGCTGGTCCACCCGTCGACCCTGCTGGAGGCCCTGGTCCGGCTGTTCGACTCGATCTGGTCGCTCGCCGTCCCGATCTCGTCGCTGGACGACTCCTCCTGGGCCGACGAGCACCGGCAGCTGCTGCAACTGCTGGCGACCGGGCTGACCGATGCCTCGATCGCCCGTGAACTCGGCGTCAGCGAGCGCACGGTGCAGCGGCGGATCAACCGGCTGCACCAGCTGCTCGGCGCCAGCCCCCGGTTCCTGCTCGGCGTCCAGGCGGCCAAGCGGGGCTGGATCTGAACTGTCCGAAACCGGACATTGCCGGATCGCGCCAGCGCTGAGACTGTCGGCGGCTCGGTCTCCTTTGGTTCATTGACCCCACACGAATCCGCCCGGATCAGGGCGTTGAATTCTCGGGAGGGCGCATGAATCAGTCAAGATCATCCTCAGCTGCGGGCCGAGCCTCACGTCCACGATCATCGTGGCGCCGGTGGGTCGGCCTGCTCCTGGCACCCGCGTTGGCGGTGTCGTCGGCGGTCTACGCAACGTCGACCCCGGCCGCCGCGGCGAGCAAGGTACCCGACGTCGCCAAGCTGGCCGGCGACCTGGCCCAGCAGAAACTGACCTGGGAGCAGTGCGACTTCGGCGACCCGGCGCTGAACGATCGCTTCAACGTGCCGAACGTCTCCTGCGCGACGGTCGTCGTGCCGCGGGACTGGCACGATCCGGGCAACGGCAAGACCTGGAACATCCGGATCTCGCAGGCGAAGAACATCGAGCCGGACAACGCGCGCTACCAGGGCACGATGTTCGTCAACCCGGGCGGCCCGGGCGGTGAGGGCCTGATCTGGGGCCCGGTCATGCAGGAGCGCACGCCGGACCTGAACCCCTACTACAACTACGTCGGCTTCGACCCGCGCGGCGTCGGGCAGAGCAGCCACGCCTCGTGTTCGTACGAGTGGGACTCCGCCTCCACCGATCCGTACGCCGAACTGAAGGCGGCCGGCAAGGCCTGCTCGGCCAACGAGGACGTACGGACGATCAGCACCGAGCAGACCGTCTACGACATGGACTTCATCCGGCATCTGCTGAAGGCGCCGAAGCTCAGCTATGTCGGCTACTCCTACGGGACCTGGCTCGGTACCTGGTACGAGAACGTGTTCGGCGCCAAGTACGGCGGCCGGTTCCTGCTGGACTCCTCGATCGACACCACCCAGCCGACGCTGCAGTCGACCTGGGACCTGCAGCCGATCGCCCGGGACCGGCAGTTCACCATGCACATGATCAACTGGATCGCCCGGCACCACGAGACGTACGGTCTCGGCGAGGATCCGTATCGGATCAGGGAGCGCTACTTCGCGGCGACGGCGAAGCTGGACCCGTTCACCGTGGTGCTGGTCTGGGTGCTGTTCGGCGGCGCCGGGGCGTTCGGCTACAACGCCGACTACCCGCTGGCCGGCGACGTGGTGCAGATCTTGATCGAACTCGGCGAGAGCGGTGACGCGGCGCTGAGGAAGGCGGATGCGAGCAACCCGGCGGTGACCGCCGACACCCTGCTGGCCAAGATCGAGAAGTCGGCCGCCGGCCAGCGGCAGGCCAAGATCAAGAACGCCCGGGAGCAGATCGCGCCGCTGACCAAGATCGCCACCGCGGAGCAGGACCGGCAGCGGTCGGCGCGGTCCGCCGAAACCCTCGAGACCGGCGTGTTCGAGGACCCGTTCGACATGATCAGGTGCAACGACGGCCAGTGGACGCAGGGCTCCGCGTACTGGGACGCCCACAACGCCAAGCAGGCGAAGAAGGCACCGCTGTCGGCGCAGTGGGGCATCCTCGACGCTCCGCCGCTCTGCGCGTTCTGGCGGACCAACACCCTGATGCCGGTCGCGGACGCGAAGACGTTCCCGGCCACGGTGGTGCTGCAGGGTGAGCTCGATTCGCAGACCGGTTGGGAGGGCGGCTACCGGGCCGGCGTCAAGCTGCCGAACACGAGCTTGATCACGATCGACAACGAGGGCTCGCACGGCCACTTCCCGTACGGCACCGAGCAGGTCGACCGGCCGATCATCAACTACTTCCTGACCGGGAAGCAGCCGAAGAACATCGCGGTCACGCAGGCGCTGCCGCTGGTCCGGGACGCGAAGACGTACCAGTCCTGGGCGAAACTCAATAAGAAGGCCAAGCACGTCGGCGGCACCGTGACCTCGCCGTGGGTCCCGGCCGAGGCCCCGACCAAGATCAACGCCAGCGACGCGGGCGCCGACCTGCTCGCCGCCGGGCTCTCGGAACAGCTGCTGCGGCAGCGGGTCCGGGACGTGTACGGCGAGAAGGGCGTGGACGCGCTGAACCGGAACGGAACCCTGTAGCCGCAGAGGAACACCGCGCCCTGAGCCTGTCGAAGGGCCAAGGCACATCGGGCCCAGCCCTTCGACAAGCTCAGGGAACGTTGTGGTTAGGGCGCGATGCGGTGCAGGTCCCGCGGGAACAGGGTGACCTCGCGGACGTTGGCGGCGCCGGTCAGCTGCGCCACGAACCGTTCCAGCCCGATCGCGAAACCGCCGTGCGGCGGCATCCCGTAGCCGAAGGTGGCCAGGTAGTCGGCGTACGGCTCCGGGTCCTCACCGCGCGCGGCGAGGGCCGCCCGGTAGTCGGCCAGCCGGTGCAGCCGCTGGCCGCCGGTGACCAGTTCGGTGCCCCGGAAGATCAGGTCGAACGAGTTCGTCCACCGGTGATCATCCGGCTGCGGGTGCGTGTAGAACGGCCGCTTGACCGCCGGATAGCCTTCCACGGCAAGGAAATCCGAGCCGTGCTCGGTCCGCGCCCACTCGCCCAGCCGGCGCTCGTGCTCCGGCGCCAGGTCCGGCTCGCCGGGATCGGCGCCGACCAGCGCGAGCGCCTCGGCGAAATGGATCACCGGGAACTCGGCCGGCACCGCCGGCAGGTCGAGGTCCGCTCCGGGAACGGCCGCCACCGCTTCGATCATGGCCGCGATCACCGACCGGAGCATGGTGATCACGTCCCGGTGATCATGGATGAAGCCGAACTCGGCGTCCAGCGAGGTGTACTGCGCCAGGTGCCGGACCGTGTCGTGCGGTTCGGCCCGGAACACCGGCCCGACCTCGAAGACCCGCTCGAACACGCCGACCATGATCTGCTTGTAGAACTGCGGCGACTGGGCCAGGTAGCCGGGCCGGCCGAAGTAGTCGAGCCGGAACACGTTCGCGCCCGACTCGGTCGCGCCGCCGACCAGCTTCGGGGTGGCGATCTCGGTGAAGTCCTGCGCCTCCAGCGCGCCACGGAAGGCCTGCAGGGCCGCCGCGGCCAGCCGCCAGACCCGTTGCCGGGCCGGGTGCCGCCAGGCCAGCGCGGCATGGTCGAGCAGCGTCGGCAGCGAGGCCTTCAGCCCGGGTCGCCACAGCTCGAGCGGCGGCGGGCCGTCCGGCTCGCCGAGCACCTCCAGCTCCGGGTCGACCAGCTCGACGCCGCCCGGTGCCTGCGGGTTCGCGACGGCCCGGCCGGTGGCCCTGATCACGGTCTCCTCGCCGAGTTGCTCGGCGCGCTCGCGGTCCTCGGTGATCACCACCTGGGCCAGCCCGGACCGGTCCCGGATGATCAGGAAGAGCACCGAGGCGAGCCGGCGCCGCCGGTGCACGAAGCCCTCGATCATGACCGTCTCGGCCGGCCGAAGATCACCAGCCAAGGTTCGTCGCAAGGATGTGGATGTGGTCATCTGTGTTCACCTCCTGGTAGCTGTTGCCCCGGGAGGTGTGGGCGATCGGGAGCTCGCGGTGCCACCACACCTTCGCCGGCCAGAGCGGCCGGCCTCGGATCGGTCAACTCTCTGCGAACATCACAGCCGCCGCTGACCAGACGGGCCCGGCTCGGAGTTCGTCACGCTCGTCGACGCCGGACCGCCCCAATCTAGCATCGGGTCGTTGTCCCGGGGGTACCGTTTTCCGGGCCGGCGGCGCTCACGTACCGTCGGTGGAATGAACGCCGAATCACTCACCCGCACCGACCTCGGCAGCGCCGCCGGGATCGCCTGGACGCTCAGCACGCCTGCCGCGGAGCTGCCCGCGCCCTGGTCCGGCCTGGCCGGCGCCACGACGCCGGCGACCGTGCCCGGTGAGGTGTACGCCGACCTGCTGACCGCCGGGCTGATCCCCGACCCGTTCGACGGCGACAACGAGGCGAAGCTGGCCTGGATCGGTCGCACCGACTGGAGCTACCGGGCCACGTTCTCGTTTCAGCGCACCCTGAGCTCGTCGAAGGGCGACCGGCACGACCTGGTCACCGACGGGCTGGACACGGTGGCGACGATCACGCTGAACGGCACCGAGGTCGGCCGGACGGCCAACCAGCACCGCGGCTACCGGTTCGACGTGACGTCGCTGCTGGTCGACGGCGACAACGAGTTGGTGATCGACTTCGAGGGTCCGGCGACGGCGGCGAGGCGGCTGGAGGCCGAGCTCGGCGATCCTCGGCCGGCCTCGTACGCCCATCCCTACAACGCGATCCGCAAGGCCGCCAGCACGTACGGCTGGGACTGGGGGCCCGATCTCGCCGGCGCCGGCATCTGGCGCCCGATCGGGATCGAGTCCTGGAGCACCGCCCGGATCGCCGCGGTTCGTCCGCTGGCCGCACCCAGCCCGGACGGCGGCGGTGTCCTCACCGCGCACGTCGACCTCGAGTGGGCGGCCGGGGCGACCGAGCCGACCAAGATCAGCGTCGAGATCGGCGGTCACCGGGCCGAGCAGGACGTCGCACCCGGCACCGCTTCGGCGGTGATCATGGTCGAGGTTCCGGACGCCGAGCTGTGGTGGCCGGTCGGGTACGGCGAGCAGCCGCTCTATCCGGTCACCGTCACGCTCGGGTCGGCCCCTTCGACGGGCTCAGGGATCGACACCTGGCGGGGCCGGGTCGGCTTCCGTACCGTCGAGATCAGCACGGCACCGGACCGGGCCGGCAGCGAGTTCGTGATCTTGGTGAACGGCCGCCGGATGTTCGTCAAGGGCGCCAACTGGATCCCCGACGACGCGTTGATCACCCGGACCAGCCGGGAGACGTACCTGAATTCGATTATGGACGCGCGTGACTCCGGGATGAACCTGCTCCGGGTCTGGGGCGGCGGGTTCTACGAGAGCGAGGACTTCTACGACCTCTGCGACGAGCTCGGGATCCTGGTCTGGCAGGACTTCCTGTTCGCCTGCGCCGCGTACGCCGAGGAGGAGCCGCTGGCGAGCGAGGTCGAGGCCGAGGCGCGGCAGGCGATCACCCGGCTCAGCCGGCACGCCAGCCTGGCCGTCTGGAACGGCAACAACGAGAACCTCTGGGGCTACGTCGACTGGGGCTGGAAGGCCAAGCTGGGCGACCTGACCTGGGGCGACGGCTACTACTCCGACCTGCTGCCCGCGCTGGTCGCGGAGCTGGATCCGCGCACGCCGTACACGGCGGGCAGCCCGTCCTCCCCGCCGAAGTACCACTACCCCAACGACTACCGGCACGGCACCATGCACATCTGGGACGTCTGGAACCGGGTCGACTACGCGCACTACCGCGACTATCCCGCCAGATTCGTTGCGGAGTTCGGGTTCCAGGGCCCGCCGGCCTGGTCCACGCTGACCTCGGTGGTCCATGATCAACCGCTGGACCCGTTCGGGCCGCAGATGCTGGTGCACCAGAAGGCCGGCGACGGCAACCTCAAGCTGCAGCTCGGGCTCGGTGATCATCTTCCGATGTGGAGCACCGAGCCGTTCCACGCCGACGACTGGCACTGGACCACCCAGCTCAATCAGGCCCGCGCCGTCGGGTACGGCATCGCCCACTTCCGCAGCCTGCACCCGCTGAACAGCGGCACCGTGGTCTGGCAACTCAACGACCAGTGGCCGGTGATCTCCTGGGCCGCGGTCGACTCGACCGGCATCCGCAAGCCGCTCTGGTACGCGCTCAAGGCGGTCTACGCGGACCGGCTGATCACCGTCCAGCCGCGGCCAGCCAGCAACGGGCCGTTCGATCTGCAGCCCATCGAGGGTCAGGCGCCGGCCGTGATCATCCACAACGACAGCGACGAGCCGTGGTCCGGCACGTTGTCGATCACCCGCCGGAGCACCGGCCTCGGCAGCGAGACCCTGGCCGAGCAGGAGGTCACGTTCGAGGCGGCACCGCGATCGGCGGTCACGATCGAACCGGCGCCGGAGTTGATCACGCCGGAGGACCCGACAGCCGAGTTCCTCGCCCTGGTGGCGGAGGGAGCCGCGGACGCCTACTGGTACTTCGTCGAGGACACCAGCCTGCGGGTCCACCCGCAGGACGACGCGGCGACCGTGACGGTGGTCGGTGACGGCGGCGTCCAGCGGGTCACGGTACGGGCGGAGGCGCTGATCAAGGACCTGGCGATCTTCCCGGACCGGCTGGATCCGGCAGCCCGGGTGGACAGCGGTCTGATCACGCTCACCGCCGGCCAGTCGCACACGTTCGTCATCACGGCTCCGGCGCCGCTGGACGAGGCGGCGCTGACCACCCGGCCGGTGCTGCGCTCGGTGAACGACCTGATCACCGGCTGATCGGACCGTCGGCGATCATCAGATCACCGGAGCGGGAGGTTGCGCTCGCGGAGTGACCCGTGCCAGTCTCAGGAACACGGGGCTCCGCAACACGCAGTCGCGGGCCGCCGGGGCTACGGGTCGCCCTCGGAGGTCCACGACGCCCGACCTGGAGGTCTAGATGAGTGACGTACAGGACATGGAGGCAGCGGCCGAGACGCCCGAGGAGAAACGGGCGACGGGCTTCGGCAAGGCGGCACTGACCGTCGCGATCATCGAGGTCGTGTTGTTCGTGGTCTCGATCGCGCTCCTGATCGCCAATCTCGGCGTCCTGGTGAACGCGGTCACCCAGCTGATCCAGAACGGCACCACCGAGGCCGGCCAGGCCGTCGCGGTGGCCGGGATCATCGCCGTGATCATGCTCGTCGCGTTCGCCGTGGCGGTTGTGCTGATCGGTGCCGCGATCACCTTGTCGATCCAGGCGATCGGCACCGGCAAGGGCCGCAAACGCGGCATCCTCGCCCTGCTGCTGGCGATCTCGCCGCTGGTGCTGCCCGCGGTGTTGATCACCATCGGTGTGATCAACTAGCCGGGCCGGAACGCAACCGAGCCTGTCGGAGGAGTCCTCCGACAGGCTCGGCGCACGTCGTGATCAGCAGGGGTTGATCAGAGCGTCTTCGCCTTCGGGTCCCAGTCCTCCGGCAGCAGTTCGGCCGGCGCGACCGTGCTCTCGACCGTGACGAACTGACCCTGCTCGCCGGACTCGGCCATCGACGTCATGATGTCGAGGACGTGGTATGCCAGCGCGCCCTGCGCCCGGTGCGGCCGGTCCTCCCGGATCGCCCGGGCCAGGTCCAGGGCGCCGGTGCCGCGGCTGGACTTCTCGGTCGTGGTGCCGATGACCTCCCAGTCGTCGGAACCGGTCTTCCTGATCTTGATCTCGCCCTGGAACGTGTTCGGGTCCGGGACCAGCAGCGTGGCCTCGGTGCCGGTGATCTCCAGCAGCGTGCGCGGCTGCGGCGAGTCGAAGCTGAAGATCGAGGTCAGCGACTGGCCGCTGGTGAACCGGACCAGGCCGGCGGTCTGGCTCGGCACCGTGACGTCGAACTCCTGGCCCGCCTTCGGGCCGGACCCGATCACGCGCTTGGCCTTCGCCTTGGAGCCGATCGCGGCGACCGACTCGGCCGGGCCGAACGCCTGCACCAGCGCGGTCAGGTAGTACGGGCCGATGTCGAACAGCGGTCCCGCCCCGTCCTGGAACAGGAACGCCGGGTTCGGGTGCCAGGACTCCGGGCCGGGGCTCTGGAACAAGATCAACGCGGTCAGCGGTTCGCCGATCACGCCGTCCTGCAGCGCCTTGAACGTGGCCTGCAGCCCGGAGCCGAGGAACGTGTCCGGCGCGCAGCCGACCCGTACCCCCTTCTCCTCTGCCGCCTGCAGCAGCTGCTGCCCGCTGGCCCGGTCCAGGGTCAGCGGCTTCTCGTTCCAGACGTGCTTGCCGGCCGCCACCGATGCCAGCGCCACCTCGGCATGGGCCGCGGGGATGGTCAGGTTGACCACGATCTCGACGTCGGGATGGTTCAGGACAGCAGACGGGTCGCCGGCGACGGCGATGCCCTTCTCCTCCGCCTTGGCCTTGGCGACCTCCGGATAGAGATCGCCGACGGCCAGCACCTCGACGTCGGGGAAGCTCTTCAGGTTGTCCAGGTAGGTGTTGCTGATGACGCCGGTGCCGATGATGCCGACGCCGACCGGTCCGGTGCGCTGCTCTCCCATGATGATCAAGCCCCCTTGCCGGCGCTCAGGTACGCGAAGCTGGTGCCGACCGCCTCGATCAGGTCCTGCTCGCTGTCGTCCAGCTCCACCACCCGGAGCGCGTTCGGGGCGGCGTCGACGTACTCCCAGATCGGGATCGACCCGGTGCCCAGCGGGACCTGCTTCTTGTTGTCCCGGGTCCCGTCGCCGTCCTTGATGTGCAGCGCGACGACCTTCTCGCCGAGCCGCTGCAGCAGCGCCGGCACGTCCGCGCCGCCGACCTTCGCCCAGTAGGTGTCCACCTCCAGCACGACGCCGTCGGCCAGGTTGTCGGCCAGCACCTCGAGCGCGTGCTTGCCGTCGATGATCGACTCCAGCTCGAACCAGTGGTTGTGGTAGCCGACGGTCAGCCCGTGCGCGGCCGCCTTCTCGGCGGCGGAATTCAGGTCGGCGGCGATCTGCTTCACGTCCTCGGCCGACTCCCAGCGGGCCGGGTCGACGTGCGGGTCGATGACCAGGGAGACGCCCAGCTCCTTGGCGACGCCGAAGATCTCCTCCTGATCACCCTTGAGCAGCCCGACGTGGGTCGACGGTGCGGTCAGGTTGTGCTGGCTCAGGCCGGTCCGCAGTGCGTCGGCGTAGTCGGTCAGTCCGAACGGTTCGACCTGGGTGTAGCCGAAGCCGGCGATCTTCGCCAGCGTGCCGTCGAAGTCCTCGGCCAGCGCGTTGCGCACCGTATACAGCTGCACCGACAGGCCAGTCGGATGTGACATGGAGGCTCCCTCGTCCTTGATTGCGGTGGGTCAGACGGGATGGTGATTGACCCCGCTGCAGGGGGCGGTCGATCCGCCGCCGCCGGGTGGCGCCCATGGGTGGATGGCGCCGTTGCATCCCATCATGTGTCCCGACTCTACCGAACCGGTTCAGTTCATGCAGTAGCGTCTCCCTTCACGGACACGAGCCTGCGCGAACACAAGGAGGTGTGGTGGTGGCTCGCATCACGATCAACGAGATCGCCCGCCGCTGCGGGGTGTCCAAGGGCGCGGTGTCGTACGCGCTCAACGGCAGGCCCGGCGTCTCGGACGAGACCCGGGAACGCATCCTCAAGGTAGCCCGGGAACTCGGCTGGGCCCCGAACTGGACTGCCCGGATGCTGTCCGGGTCGCGGACCGAGGCGTTCGGCCTGGTGCTGACCAGGAATCCGCGGGTGCTCGGCAGCGAGCCGTTCTTCATGGAGTTGATCTCCGGCATCGAGAGCGTGCTCTCCGAGCGGTCGTACGCGCTGCTGCTGCAGGTGACCGCCGACCTGGACGCCGAGCTCGACACGTACCGGAAGTGGAACTCCGAGCGCCGGGTGGACGGCGTGATCTTGGTCGACCTGCGGGTCGACGATCCGCGGATTCCCTTGCTGCACAAGCTCGACCTGCCCGTCCTCTGCATCGGCGACCCCGGCCTGGCCGCCGGCTTCCCCGCCGTCTGGACCGACGACGCGACCGCCATGATCAACGCCGTCGACTACCTGGTCGGGCTGGGCCACCGCAAGATCGGCCGGGTCTCCGGCACCGCCGATCACGGACAGGTCGGCATCCGCGGCGAGGCGTTCCGGGGTGCCTGCGAACGGGCCGGGGTCGAGCCCATGATCGCCGACTCCGACTTCTCCGCCGAGGCCGGCCGGACCGCGACCCGCGAGTTGATCACCGCCGACGACCCGCCGACCGCGGTCCTGTACGACAACGACATCATGGCCGTCGCCGGCCTCTCCACCTGCCTCGAGCTCGGCGTCACCGTGCCGGACCAGGTCTCCCTGCTCGCCTGGGACGACTCCTCCCTCTGTCAGATCACCCACCCCTCCCTGTCCGCGATGAGCCACGACGTGATGGCGTACGGCGCGCACGCCGCCCGTCGCATGTTCGAGGTCCTGGAAGGCACCGCCACCGGCGCCTACCTAGACTCCGTCCCCACCCTCACCGAACGCGACAGCACCAGACCCCCTCCCTAGAAACCCCGCCGACCAGTCACCAAAGCAGCGGTTTTGGCGGCGTGTCGCTGCACTTGTGACCAGTCGGCGAGGGGGTGAGCTGGGGTCACGTGCGGCAAGCCGAAGACGTCAGGTGGACCGGCGACCGCAGAGCGGGACCGTGGCCGAGCTCGAAGGCGCACCTCGGCGCGGCGGCCGCGAATCGTGAAAAGGTCATGGGCATGTCCAGCAGCGAATGCGCGGTCGTGCTGACGGCCGGCTACGGAAGCCGCCTCTTCCCGGTGACCGCGGTCGTACCGAAGAGCCTGATGCCGGTGCTCGACCGGCCGGTACTGCACTACCTGCTGGCCGACCTCGTCGCGGCCGGCGTCGACGACATCGGCATCGTCGCCGATCGCTCCGACCAGGCGATCCGGCACTACGTCGACGGACTGCCCGAGGTGGCGGCAACCCTGGAGCGCCGGGGTTGGGGGCACAAGTTCGAACCGATCGCGCGTGCGTACGAGGAACTTGCGGCGGCCCGGTTCACGATCATCGAGCAGGACCTCACGGCCGGCGACTACGGCACCGCGGTACCAGCACGGTTGGCGGCCGAGTTCGTCGGCGAGCGGTCCTGCTTCTACCTCTCCGGTGACGACCTGCTGACCACAACGGACGGCCGCGGGAACGCTGCTGATCTTGCCGACCTCCGGGCCGCCGCGACCGACTGCCTGGCCTCGATGCAGGTGACGACGGTGCCGGCGGAACTCGCGCACCGATACGGCATCGTCGAGCTCCGTGATCATGGACAGAGCCGGCGGTTGGTCTCCCTGATCGAGAAGTCGAGCACGTCCCGCGGGAGTTTCGCCAACATCAGCCGCTACTACCTGACCCCGGCCGCCTTTCGGGTGGTCAGCGAGCAGCCGGTGAATCCAGGCACCGGCGAGGCGATGATCACCGACGCCATGCTCCGACTCCTGAGCGCGGGCCCGGTCGGCGTATCGGTCGCTCGTGGCCACTACTTCGACTGCGGATCGCTGGACGGGTGGCACCGGGCCAACGTCGCGATGATGCAGGGCAGAAAGACCGCTGCTCCCTCCAGCACCTGATCACGGAGCGGGCCGCCTCTCCGGCGCTCCACCAGCAGTGATCTCGCGACACGATCAGGAGATCGCGAGCCGAACCGCCACCCTGCGCTCCCTGCCGACCGGTCACAAGTGCAGCGACACGCCGTCAGAACGCCTGCTTTTGTGACCGGTCGGCGGAGGGTGGGGTGGGGTGGAACCTGGGTGGGGTCGGCGGTGTAGTGGGGGTACGGGAAGGAGGCGGGATCGGCGACGGGGTCGGGAACGGCGGTCCGGGTGGTGAGCGCGTGGCGTTCGCCGACCTGGTGCGGCTCCATGCGCCCGTCGCGAAGCGGGCGGCGGTGCTGTGGGGGGCCGGGGCGGAGGCGGACGACGTGGTGCAGGAGGCGTTCGTGAAGGCGTTCCGGGCGATGCCGCGGTTCCGGGCCGGGCAGGAGTTCCGGCCCTGGCTGCTGCGGATCGTGATCAACGAGACGCGGAACCTGCATCGCGGGCGGACCCGGCGGGAGCAGCGGGAGCAGCGCTGGTGGGACGACCGGACGGTCACCCACCCGGATACCGAGGCGGTGGTGCTCACCGCGGTCTCGGCCGGGACACTGGCCGGCGCGGTGGACCGGCTGCCCGAGCCGCTGCGGGCGGTCGTGATCTGCCGCTATCTGCTCGAGCTGTCCGAGGCGGAGACGGCGGCCAGTCTGCGGGTGCCCCGCGGGACGGTGAAGTCGCGGCTGTCTCGCGCGCTGGCCCGGCTGCGGACGGAGGTGAGCGTCGATGAATGATCAACAACTCGAGACCGCGCTGCGTGACCTCGGCGGTCGGGTACGGGTCGAGCCGGTCCCCGAGGATCTCGCCGAGCGGGTGCTGGCCCGGATCCCGGACCGGAAGCAGCATCCGGTCCGGCGGTTCCTGCGCCGACTGGTGATCGACGTCCGGGCCCGGCGTCGGCTGATCGCGGTGATCATCGCCGCCCTGATCGCCGGACTGCTGCTGGCCAGCCCGGTCCGCGCGGCAGTGATCGAATGGCTGCGGGTCGGCGGCATCGCCTTCCGGTCCGCGCCGGCCCCCTCCCCCAGCTCCGCCGGGACGCCGGCCCGTCCGGGCGGGCCGATCATGATCGAGGTCGCGGACGTCGAGGCGGCCAGGACCATGATCGACTTCCCGATCGGGCTGCCGGCCGGGCTCGGCCCGCCGACCCGGGTCGCAGTCTCGCAGGACCGCCGGGTGGTCGAACTGGAGTTCGAGACCGAGCAGGGCCAGGTCCTGCTGTCCGAGTTCGACGGCAGCATGATCGTCTTCGTGAAACGGAACTGGGAGCGGCTCACCAAGGTGCAGGTGCACGGCGAGCTCGCCGTCTGGCTGCCAGAGTCGCACACGATCTCGTACGTGGATCCCGCCGGGGTCGAGCACACCGACGCGGCCCGCCGGTCCGGTCCGTCGCTCGCCTTCGAGACCATCCCCGACGGCACCGGCCGGACGATCACGGCCCGAATCGAAGGTGACCTTGATCAGGAGCGTGCCGTCGAGCTCGCCGAATCGCTCACGTTCCCCTGATCCGCGACCTCGTACCGCAGCAGGGCCACGACACCCAGCGCCTCGGCCGATACCAGCCGCAGCTCACGCCGGGGAACGTTCGGACCGAACAGCCGCCGTCCGGCGCCGGCGGCGGCCGGGAAGATCAACACCCGGTACTCGTCGACGAGATCATGGTCCGCCAGCGCCGCCGCAAGGCCAATGCTGCCGATCACGATCACGTCGTGACGCTCCCGCAGCGCCCGGACCGACCCGATCAGGTCGTCCTTGATCAACTCGGAGTTGGCCCAGGCAGTGACGTCGGTCAGGGTGCGCGACGCGACGTACTTCCGGGCCCGGTTCATCCGCACGGCGTACGGATCCGTCCGGCTCGGCCAACGACGGCTGAACAGCTGCCAGGTGGCCCGGCCGAACAGCAGGGCACCGGTCTCCAGTTTGTCGCCCAGCCGGAACTTGTCGTCGGCGACGGCTGCCCGGCCGGTCCGGAGCGCCCAGCCGCCGAAGGGGGTGCCGTCCGATCCGTCCGGATCCTCGACGACGCCGTCCACGGTGCTGAACTTGATGACGATGACGCGGTTCATGATGATCTTCTCCTCGGTCGGTCGATGAAGTCACCGGTACGTACTCGCCGATCACCCGGGACTCATCGCGGCGGCGCGACTAATCTGCCGGGAGTGACCGGATCCCTGCTGCGTACGGAGTTCGAGGCGAGCGTCGAGCCGTACCGGCGCGAGCTGATCGTGTACTGCTACCGGATGCTCGGCTCCTTCAGCGACGCGGAGGACCTGGTCCAGGAGACGCTGCTACGGGCCTGGCGCGCCCGCGATCGCTACGACGAACAGCGGGCCTCCTGGCGCACCTGGCTCTACCGGATCGCGACCAACGTCTGCCTCACGGCGCTGTCCGGGCGTGCCCGCCGGCCGTTGCCGTCCGGCCTCGGCCCGGCCGCCGGCGACCCCGACCATCCGCTGGTGCCCGACTTCGAGGTGCCGTGGCTGCAGCCGCTGCCCGACCGCGCGCGGAGTGCGGACCCGGCCGAGCACGCCGCCGAGCGGGCCGGGATCCGGCTCGCCTTCGTCGCGGCCCTGCAACGATTGTCGGCCCGGCAGCGGGCGGTGTTGATCTTGCGGGAGGTGCTGGAGTTCAGTGCCGCGGAGGTCGCCGACCAGCTCGACAGTACGACCGCCGCGGTGAACAGCGCCCTGCAGCGGGCTCGGGTCGCCCTGGCCTCGGCCGAGCCGGGTCCGGACCTGGCGGAGCCGGACGATCCCGCGGTACGCCGCACGGTCGACCGCTACGTGCGGGCCTTCGAGGCGGCCGACGTGACCGCCCTGGTCGGCCTGCTCACCGCGGATGTCGTGCTGGAGATGCCGCCGGTCCCGCTCTGGTATGCCGGCGCGGCCGCGTACGGGGCGTTCATGACGCGGGTTTTCCGCACCCGTGGCACGGACTGGCGGACCCGGCTCGACACCGCGAACGGGCAGCCGGCCCTGGTCGCCTACCGGGCCGGCGAGGACGGCGTGTTCCGGCTGCACACCCTGCAGGTGCTGAGCGTCATCGACGGCGCCGTCGCGCGCAACGTCGTGTTCCAGGATCCGACGGTCTTCGCCGCCTTCGACCTCGCGCCCGTCTTCCCCCACTGATCACCGGCATGCGAGAGGGTTGCGGCATGGATCGCGACGCTTTGGCCAAGGAGATCGACGCCGTCTGCCGCCTGCAGGGCACCTTCACGGTGCGGTCGGGACAGATCGTCTCGGAATACTTCGACAAGTACCGGTTCGAGTCCCGGCCCGACCTGCTGCGCCGGGTCGCCGAGGCGATGGTGCCGTTGCTGCCGCGGGAGACCGAATTGCTCGGCGGGCTCGAGCTCGGCGGCGTGCCGATCGCCACGATGGTGAGCTCGCTGACCGGGCTGCCGGCCGTGTTCGTCCGCAAGGCGCCGAAGACGTACGGGACTCGGCAGCTGATCGAAGGAGCCGACGTGGCCGGACGGCGGGTCACCCTGATCGAGGACGTGATCACCACCGGCGGCGCGGTCCGCGACGGGGCGGCCGGACTGCGCGGCCTCGGCGCGACCGTCGACACCGTGATCTGCGCGATCGACCGGACCGGCTCCGGCGGCGCTGCCCTGGCCGCCGACGGTGTGGCGATCCGTTCGGTTCTGACCAAGGCGGACCTGGACGCGCTGCGCTCCTGATCGGCGACTCCAGAAGCCGTCGACCTCCTGGCTGCACCCGGTGATCAAGGGCGAGTCACGGTTTCGATCAGACTATTGACAACCCTTAGTAAAAGGGCATTGAATCAACCCCAGCCGCGACCCCGGCAGGGGGCCGCGACGTCGATACCGCAGACACAGTGAGGTGATTGCGTATGGCAGTGCTGCCATCCCAGCCAGGGCTGGACCTGCCAGCCCGACCGGGCGGCAAACAGAGCAAGGCATCCTTCCGGCGCGGCATGCGGCACAGCAGGATGCTGCTGCTGATGTGCCTGCCGGCGATCGCGTTCTTCACGGTGTTCGCCTACGCACCGATGCCCGGGGCCTGGATCGCGTTCACCAACTTCAACTACCGCGACGGCATCTTCGGCAGCCCGTTCGTGGGCCTGCGCAACTTCGAGTTCTTGATCAAGTCCGGCCAGCTCTGGCTGCTGACCAAGAACACGATCTTGTACAACCTGGCGTTCATCATCATCGGCAACATCCTGCAGATCACGCTCGCGATCATGCTCAATGAGATCCGCTCGCGGTATTTCAAGAAGGTCAGCCAGGCGATGATGTTCCTGCCGTACTTCGTGTCCGTGGTGTTGATCGGCGTGATCGCGTTCAACCTGCTGAACTACGAAACCGGGACGGTCAACACCTTGATCGTCCAGGCCGGCGGCGACCCGCTCAAGCTCTACAGCATGGCCGGGGTCTGGCCGTTCATCATCATCATGGCGCACGTCTGGCAGAGCACCGGCTACGGCTCGATCGTCTATTTCGCGGCGATCATGGGCCTGGACCAGTCGATGTTCGAGGCGGCCGCGATCGACGGCGCGTCGGCCTGGCAGCGAATCGTCCACATCATCCTGCCCAGCCTCAAGCCGACGTTCTTCATACTGCTGCTGTTCTCGCTGGGCGGGATCATGCACGGCAACTTCGGCCTGTTCTGGAACCTGGTCGGCAACAACGCCCAGCTCTACGCGTCGACCGACATCATCGAGACCGCCGTCTACCGGATGCTGCTGTCGCAGAACAACTTCACCTCGTCCACGGCAGTCGGCCTCTACCAGTCCCTGTTCGGATTCGTCCTGATCCTGGTCGTCAACGGGATCATGCGCCGGATCAATCCCGACTACGCACTCTTCTGAGGGGCGATGATGACCGTTCAAACCTCGACGAAACCGTTGCAGTCGGCCCGCACGGACCGCCCGGCGAAGCCGCGGAAGGTCAAGCTCGACAGCAGCGAAGCGGTGCTCCGCGCGATCTCCTACCTCGTGGTCTCGCTGTTCGCCCTGATGTGCGTGCTGCCGTTCATCCTGATCGTCTCCGCCTCCTTCTCGGAGGAGTCCAAGATCGTCGAGCACGGCTTCAGCCTGCTGCCGCAGGGGTTCTCGACCGCCGCGTACGAGTTGATCTTCAGCTCGCCGCGGCAGATCATCGGCTCCTATGTGGTGACGATCGTCATGACGGTGTCCGGCGTGGCGATCGGGCTGGCGATCACCTCGATGACCGGCTATGCCCTGCAGCGCAAGGACTTCCCGCTGCGCAACTACACCGCCTTCTTCATCTACTTCACCACCCTGTTCTCCGCCGGCCTGGCTCCGACCTATCTCTGGATCGCCCGGACGCTCGGCCTGCGGGGCAACTATCTCGCGGTGTTCCTGCAGCTGCTGCTGTCGCCGTGGCTGATCATCCTGATGAAGAACTTCGCCCGCTCCGTGCCGTACGAGGTGATCGAGTCCGGCAAGATCGACGGCGCCGGCGACTTCAGGATCTTCGCCCAACTGGTGCTGCCGATGCTCAAGCCGGCGTTGGCCACCATCGGGCTCTTCACCGCACTCGCCTACTGGAACGAGTGGTATCTGTCGTCGCTGTATCTCGGCAGCACGGTCGAGTTCCCGCCGCTGCAGTACCACCTCTACAACATCATCAACACCGCCAATGCGCTGCGCAATTCGGTGGCCGGCTCCAATGTGACGATCACCGATCTGCCCAGCAACACCCTGAAGATGGCCAGCGCCGTCGTGGCCACCGGCCCGATCATCCTGGTCTATCCGTTCGTCCAGAAGTACTTCGTCAGCGGCATCACCGTGGGTGCTGTCAAGGGCTGAGGCTGTCGCCCCCCTTGTTGATCGAAAGGAATACGATGACCGGCTCCTCCCTCTCCCGTCGTACCGTGATGGGCCTGGCCCTGGCGGCCGGCGCCACCGGCCTGGCCGCCTGCACCTCGCCGTCGGACGGCAACTCCGACGGCGCACCGACCAAGATCACCATGCTCGTCCTCGGCGACAAGCCGACCAACGGCCGGCTCGAGAAGATGCTCGCCAAGCTCAACGGGCTGCTCACCGAGAAGGCCAACGCGACCCTGGAACTCTTCTACGTCGAATGGGCCGACTGGCAGACCCAGTACAACGTCCAGCTGCTGTCCGGTGACTCCAAGATCGACTTGATCACCACGGCCACGGACTGGCTGTTCGCGTACGAGAACGCGCAGAAGGGCGCCTTCCTCGCCCTCGACGAGGAACTGCTCACGTCCAACGCCCCGAAGACCTGGGAGGGCGTCGGATCCCGCGGCAACTGGGAGGTCTGCAAGGGCGCCGACGGGCAGATCTACTTCATCCCCGAGGACAACTTCACCCAGTGGACGAACCACGGCTACTTCTACCGCGGTGACTGGGCGAAGTCGGCCGGTGTCCCGGACGGCACGATCACCCAGTTCGAACAATTCACCCAGTACTTCAGCTGGGTGAAACAGAACAAGAAGAAGGCCTACCCGTGGGACGTGGCCGGGTCCAACACCACGGCGTTGACCGGCTATCTGCAGAGCAAGACCGACGGCCAGACGCTCCAACAGATCAGCGCCGGAAACTACTACCCGTTCCAGACCACCAAGGCCGCCCCGTTCACGGTCGGCTCATGGTTCATGGATTCGCCGCAGTTGATCGAGGCCGCCAATCTGGCGAAGCAGTGGAACGAGATCGGCGTCTGGCGCGAGGATGCGCTCAATTATGACGGCGACACCCGGGAGGCGCTCTATGCCGGCCTGTCCGGAGCCGACCAGCACCACACGCAGACCTATGTCGGCGGGATCTGGTACAACCTGTCCACCCGGCAGAAGGGCTCCGATCCCAAGATGTACTGGTTCGGCCAGGAGAACAAGAACATCTTCCGTGATCTCAAGACCCACGGCGCGATGGCGGTGAGCGCCAATTCCAAGAACCCGGAGAAGGCGCTGCAGGTCTACGAACTCATCCGTAACGACGAGGAGTGCTACCGGCTGCTGAACTTCGGCATCGAGGGTTCCGACTACGTCATGAAGGACGGGAAACTCGCCTACCCGGATGGGTACGACCCGTCCACGGACGGCCTCGGCGCCAACTTCTGGGGCGGCCGGATGGACGAGTTCGAGCCGCCACGGCTGGCCGACCATCCGGAGAAGGAAGCGATCTTCGGCCAGCTCGAGGGGATGTCGACGGACTACCCGTATTCGACGCTGTTGATCAACAAGGACATGATCGACCCGGGTCTCGCGGCGATGGGCTCGGTGCTGTCGCGCTTCATCCCGCAGCTGCAGTACGGCAAGGCCAAGGACCCCGCGGCCATGATCGACGAGATGCGCAAGGAGCTGGCCACCGCCGGCTACGAGGACGTCAAGCAGTCGATCCAGCAGGACATGGACAAGTGGGCCAGTGAGAAGGGCCTGAAGTAGCCGGACGGTCGCACGACGAACAGCGGGAGCAGCACAGTGATCACGATCTTCAGCGAGAACTCGCCGGCCATGAGGTTCCTGTCGAAGCTGGCCGACCTGATGGTGCTGAACCTGCTGTTCGTGGCGACCTCGCTCCCGCTGATCACCCTGGGCGCCTCCCTCACCGCCCTCAACGCGACGGCGATCAGCCTGGTCACCGGCCGCTACGACTCGATCCCGAGGACGTACCTCGGCGCGTTCCGGAGCAACTTCCGCCGGGGTACGCTGCTCGGCCTGGTGGCGCTGGGGCTGATCGCGGTCGTGGCGGCCTGGTATGTGGTGATCGACCGGGCCGACGTCGACGCGCTGCTCCGGCTGCTGCTGTTCGCCGCCGTGCTGCTGCTGGCCTACCGGGTGATCGGGACGCTGATCTTCCTGTTCCCGTACCAGGCCACGTTCTCCGACTCGTTCGGCCGGGTGATCAACAACGCCCGGCGGATGTCGGCCCGGCATCCGGTGGCAGCGTTCACCGTCCTGGTGGTGACGGTGCTCCCGATCGTCGTCGGCGTCTACTACCCGCAGGTCTTCGTCTGGGGCATCGTCTGGTTGGCCTTCGGGTTCTCGGGGATCGCGTTCGTCAACGCCATCGTGCTCGTCAACGTCTTCAAGAAGTACGGCCTCGAGGCCTGACCTCGGCCTGGATCCGTACGAGGAAAGGGATCGCATGCGCAGCACCGTCATCGAGGCCTGGTCCTTCCTGCCCGCCGACGACCCGGGCGCCTGGAAGCGGAACGCCGACGAGACCGGCTTCCGGCCCGTCCGGGTACCGCACGACTGGGCGGTCGAGCAGCCGTTCGACGAAGCGTGCTCGAGCGGCACCGGCTATCTGCCGGGCGGGGTCGGGTGGTATCGGACCCGCTGCTCGATCGATGCACTGGGTCTGAAGGAGGCCCCGGCCGTGCGCCTGGTCTTCCACGGCGTCTACAAGAACGCGCAGGTGTGGGTGAACGGCTACCACCTGGGCGGCCGGCCGTCCGGGTGGTCGGAGTTCTCGTTCGACCTGACCGAGCTGATCGGCTACGCACCCGACGACGACCTGGTGATCAGCGTCCGGGTCGATCATCGCGACCTGGCGGATTCCCGGTGGTACAACGGATCCGGGCTGACCCGCAGGGTCGAGATCGAGGCCCATGACGCGGTGTCGCTGGCCCACCACGGCACCATGATCACCACCCGTTCAGCGACCTCCGGCCTGGCCGAGGTCGAGGTGGTCCAGCGACTGCAGAACCACAGCGACGTCCCGCGGCGGGTCGTCGTGGGTCACCGTCTCGAGCCGCTCGGCGAAAAGCGCACTGAGCTTGTCGAAGTGCCAAGCCAGATCGGGCCCAGCCCCCTTCGACAGGCTCAGGACGACGCTTCGACAGGCTCAGGGCACGAGGTCACTGTTCCTGCGCACGGAACCGTCGAGTTGTCCACACTGCTACGAGTGCCCGACCCGCTGCTCTGGTCCGATGATCATCCGAATCTGTACCGGCTGGTCACCATGATCGACAACGAGAGCCGGCACGAGCTGGTGACCGGGCTGCGGACCATCGCCTTCGACCCCGATACCGGGTTCAAGATCAACGGCGAGCGCCGTGTGCTGCGCGGCGTGTGCCTGCACGAGGACGCCGGCCCGTTGGGCGTCGCGGTGCCGGCCGAGGTGTGGCTGCGGCGCCTGCTGCTGCTCAAGGAGGGCGGCTGCAACGCCGTCCGGATGGCGCACAACCCGCATGCCCCGGAGCTGTACGAGTTGTGCGACCTGGTCGGTCTCTACGTGATCGACGAGGCCTTCGACGAGTGGGAGAACCCGAAGAACAAGTGGTGGCAGGGCCACAACGTCTACCCGCCGAAGCACGAGGGCTACGCCCACGACTTCCCCGAGTGGCACGTCCGTGATCTTGAGGCGATGGTCGACGCGCACCGGCACCATCCGTCGGTGATCGCCTGGAGCATCGGCAACGAGATCGACTACCCCAACGACCCGTACGCCAGCCCGAAGTTCCTCGAGATGACCGGCAACAACGACGCCAACAAGCCGGCCGCCGAACGGGCCTACGACCCGAACCGGCCCGACATCCGGCGCCTGACCACCATCGCGAACGAGTTGATCACGATCGTCAAGGCGCGCGACGACAGCCGGCCGGTCACGTTCGCGGCGGCGTTCCCGGAGCTGTCCAGCACGACCGGGCTGTTCGAGCGGCTCGACCTGATCGGCTACAACTACAAGGAACACCTTTACGCCGATGATCATCGCCGGTTCCCCGAACAGCCGTTCGTCGGCAGCGAGACGTCGCACACGTACGCTGCGTGGCGGCACGTCGCCGACCACGAGTTCGTCGCCGGCCAGTTCCTCTGGACCGGGATCGACTACCTCGGCGAGACCCCCGGCTGGCCCAGCCATGGCTCGGCCGCCGGCCTGCTGACGACGGCCGGTTTCCCGAAGGAGCGCTGGCACCTGCGGCGCAGCTGGTGGTCCGAGGAGCCGATGGTCCGGCTCGCGGTCCGCCCGGTCGGGTCGGGCGACGACCGGCGCCTGTCCCGTACCTGGGCGGCCAGCGACGGCGAGATCGAGGTGGCGTGCTTCACCAACGCCGACAAGGCGAGCGTCAGCTGCGGGACGGAACCGGTCGAGCTGGTCTTCGACGCCGAGCTCGGCTACTGGCGAGGGACCGTCACGCCGGGAAGCCTCCCGCTCGCCGCCGAGGCGCGCGTCGGCGACACGACGGTGCGCGACGAGCTCGCTCTCGGGTCGGACCCGGTCGCGCTGACGGCGGCGGTCTGGACCGTTCCCACGGTGTGGCGGGCCGGGCTCGACCGCATCGCCGGCGGCGGGAAGGTGCACCAGCTCGAATGCCGGGTCGTCGATCGGGACGGCCGGATCGCGCGGGGCGAGGTCGTGGTCACCGCGGAGGTCGACGGCGGCGAGCTGCTCGGCCTGGACAACGGCGACCTGTCCGACACCACGCCGTACCGTGCCGCTCACCGGTCGACGTCGGCCGGCCTGCTCATCGCGTACGTACGCGGCGGCGGTGCCACCGTGACGCTGCGAGCGGGCGGGCTGTCCGACCTCGTACTCCGGACGCCGGACGACCTGGAAAGCTGACGATGTGAGTACGCGTTCAGCGAGCGACATCCGCAACGAGAGCCGGTTCGCGGTGCTGCGTCAGCTGCTGACCTCCGGCATGGCGACCCGGCAGCAGCTTGCGGTGGCCACCACGCTCAGCACGGCCACCGTGGCCAACGTCGTCGCGGAGTTGCAGGACGCGGGGCTGGTGCACGTCGTCGGCAAGGGCGCCTCGGTCGGCCGGCCGTCCTCGAAGCTGGCGATCAACAACGAGCCGCTGCGCCTGATCGGGGTCGACGTCGCGGAGACGTACGCCACCGCGGCGCTGTACTCGCTGTCCCTGGAGCACCTGCACGAGCACACCGAACCGCTCGACGACACCGACAATCAGCCGGCCACGGTGGTCGCCGGCGTGGCCGCCGCGGTGCGCGGAGTGCTCGCCGCCGCCGAGATCAGCCCGGACCGGGTCGGCGGCATCGGCATCTCGGTGCCCGGCCAGGTCATGCCGGGCACCGGAGTCTCGGTCTTCGCCCCCAACTGGGACTGGCACCAGGTGAACCTGCGCGACCAGCTGGAGGCGAAACTCGACCTGGACGTCGGCGTGCACCTGGACAACCCGCTCAAGGCCGTGACGGTCGCGGCGCTGTGGCTCGGCAACGGGCCGGCCACCGACACGATGGTCGTGGTCAACCTCGGTACCGGGGTCGGCGTGGGCATCGCCATCGCCGGCCGCCTGGTCCGCGGCACCTGCAACAACGCGGGAGAATGGGGCCACACCACCCTGGTCCAGGACGGCCGGCCGTGCCGGTGCGGCCGCCGCGGCTGTGTGGAGGCGTACGTCGGCGTACCCGGGATGCAGCTGACACTCGCCGAGCTCGCTCCTGATCACTCCGCCGTCGCGCTGCACCAGGACGAGTTCATCGCGGCCGTCGCGGGCGGGCTCGACGCCGCTGACCCGATCATGGCCGAGCTGCTCGACCGCACCTGCGCTTCGCTGGCGTACGGGCTCGGCGACGTGGTCAACCTGCTCAACCCGGACCGGATCATGCTGTGCGGCTGGATGTTCGGCGCCCTGCGGACCTGGATCATGCCGCGCCTCACCGACCTCGTCGCCGCGCAGGCCCTGGAGGCGTCACTGGATGTGGTGAGCCTGCAGCCGCTCGAGATCGGCCGCAATCCGGTGACCGCGGGCATGGCGATCTTCGCGCTCGAGGACGTCCTCGCCCGGCGCGGGCTGCCCAGCCGGGTCGTCTGATCGGAACCGTTCCGCGACCGGCGGTGTATCCGGGGCATGGGTGCCTTGATGCGGATCGGAGCGATCCTGGTGGGAGTGGTGGCGGCCGGCTGGCTGGCCGCGAGCCCGGCCGTGGCCGGCGGACCGACGAGCTTGCTGATCGTCAATCCGGCGAACGAGCGGACCAGTTCGGCGTA
Organism: Microlunatus parietis; assembly: GCF_013407955.1. Classification (GTDB taxonomy): domain Bacteria; phylum Actinomycetota; class Actinomycetes; order Propionibacteriales; family Propionibacteriaceae; genus Microlunatus; species Microlunatus parietis. The sequence goes on from NZ_JACCBU010000001.1 coordinate 2,222,413, forward strand.
CACGGGCGACGCCCGTTATGAGCGGTTGGCCCGCTACGTCGGCATCCACACCGGAGCCGGCGTCGAGCAGCCGACCGGTGGTGAGTCGCCGCCCGGCGGGATCGACAACGGTTTCGGCAGCGAGATCCGGCTGACCTGGCTGATCCACGACATGTCCGTCTGGCGGGTCGACCGGATCCATCTGGGCAAGGAGGAAGTCTGGATCCACACCACTCAGACCTGGGACGACACCCCGAACGCCGGGGTCTGGCACCGGGCCGCCGAGCCGAACAAGCTGCACGCCGCTCTGGCCGAGACCGGGGTGCTGCGGCCGGCCTCGCCAGTGCCGGCGGATACCGAGCCCGAGGCCACGCCGGCTCCACCCACGGACGCCGCGGCGGCAACCGCGAGCGGGCCGCCGACCCCGCTCACCGGCGCTCTGTTCGGCGTGCTCGGCCTCGCGATCGGCGTCGGCGGGACTCTGTTGTTCCGCCAGGCCCGCCGCCCGAATCCGGAGCGGATCGTCCTCAAGGGCTGACCGATGCGCCGCCTGCTCGCCGCCCTGGTGATCATGATCGCGCTGACGCCGTCCGTGGCGTACGCGGGCGAGCCGAGCAGCGTTCTGATCGCCGACCCGGCCCGTCGGCTCGCCGGCTCCGCGCACCACGGCGACGCGCGCTACCAGCGGCTCGCGGCCGCCGTCGGTCTCGCCGGGACCGACCTGCCGCGCAACGGCGCGTCCCCGCCCGCGGTCGGTGCCGTGTTCCGGGCCGACGTGCGCCTGACCTGGCTGCGGGACGACACCGAGATCTGGCGGATCGACCTGATCTTCGTGACGCCGAGCGACGGGCTCTGGATCGCCACCGGCCGGTCCTGGATCAGCGAGCCCAGCGACGCCGTCTGGCACCGGCCCGCCGACCCGGACCTGCTCCGCGCCACGCTGATCGACTCGGGGCTGGCGAAGGCGGTCGCCGGCGCCTTCCCGCCCCTCCCGCCGCCATCCGACGAGCCAAGACCGGGACTACCCCTGGTTGGGTACGTCCTCGCCGGCGCACTGGCCGGCATCGCGATCTCGATGGCCGCGCCACGCGGGCCCGCACCGAGCGGACGCGGAATCCGTCAGGGCGACCAGAACGGTCCGTCCGGATCGCTGACTGTGACGTCTCCGACCCATTTCGGGCGCCCCGCTGTTCCCCGGACTGGGGAATCCCGCGCCGCGTAGTCGCGGCACCGGGCTCCCCAGTCCTTCAGGGCAGGCGAAGCAGAGCTAGGCGGGCCGTGATGAGGTTGGACCAGGGATCGCTGAACTCGAGGACGGACAGGGTGGCCGGTGGGTAGCGGCGGTCGAGGGTGATCAAGGAATCCGGATCCGAGGTCTCCGGGTCGGCAAGATCACGGACGGCGCCGGGGACGGCCGGGGAGTGGCCGATCACCAGCGCGGTCCGGACGTCCTCGTCGAGCACGCGGACCGACTCCAGGATCGTTTCGCTGCCGCCGGAGTAGAGCGAGTCGGCGAACTCGGCCGGCGCGGTCAGGCCCAGACCGTCCAGCGTCTGCCGGGTCCGTACGGCGGACGAGCAGAGCACCCGGTCGACCGTCACACCCTGCTCGCGCAACCACGCGCCCACCTCGGCCGCCTCCCGAACGCCCTGCTCGGTCAACCGGCGGTCCCGGTCGGCGAACCCGGGCCGGAAGTCCTCGGTCGTCGCGTGCCGCAGGAGCAGCAGTCGATGACTGATCATGATCTCACTATGCCCGGTAGGCGCGGACCGCGATCACGTGGGCGCGCGGAGCTCCATTGGTCGCGGTGATCACGAGCCGCAGTCCGGCCGGCTCGGTGCACGCCGGCAGCGGATGGCTGCGGCGGCGGCGCCGGTTCTCGGTGACCTCGGCCAGCGTCGTCCAGGCACCGCCGACGAGCCCCTCGAGGCGGTAGTCGCGGACCAGGCCGGGCAGCACGTCGAACGGGGTCCGGTGATGGTGCAGGTTGATCAGGTCCTCCTCCACCTCGTCGTCGAAGATGATCACGACCTCGCCGACCGGCTGCGGCTCCGGCCAGGACAGTTCCAGCCAGGGTTCTTGATCATGGTCGAGCGGCTCGGAGACCCACAGCCGCGGGCCGCCGTACGGCCGCGCGTACTCGCCGATCACGCGTTCCGGCGCGTAGGCCGTGGTCGGCTCGGCCAGCCGCAGGCAGATCCCGGACCGGTGCCAGAGGTGCTTCCAGGCCCGCCACTGTTCGGTGTACAGCTCCTCCGGTCCGGGTTCGCGGTGCCGGAAGAAGATCATCCCCGGTTCCACCTGATCACTGCGGTGCAGCGCCAGGTCCGGGTTGTCGGTGATCACCAGGAACCCGTTCTGCGGCTGGTCCGGCTGCCAGCCGAGCGGCAGCGTCACCCACTGCTTCTCGCCGGCCGGGACGTCGATCTCGACCCGCTGCACCAGTTCGGACGGTACGTAGTTCTGCGGCAGGCCGGTCCGGTGCAGTTCCGCCACGAGTTTCGTGTCCCGTACCGCGTCGACGAGCAGCTCGACCTCGCCGAGCCGCGGCCAGACCGGAACGATCATGGCGATCGGGTCGGCCAGCGGGTGCGTCCCGGACGACACCTCGACGGCGACCCGGCGCAGTGTCGACGACGCGGTCACGGCGGCGCCGAGGGCGAGATCGGCCGGGTCGTCGTTGATCACGCCGAGGGTCGAGGCGTCGCTGCGGACCAGGGCCCGGTGCACCTCGGGCAGGTGCCGCGCGACCAGCTCCCGCGGCGTCACGCCGAGCTCATGGGCCAGCGCCGCCGCGGTGCCGGCCGCCTCGCCGCCCACGGCACAGGTCGCCATCACCCGGGTGGTCCCGAACGCGACGTGGCTGGCGCTGATGTTGCGGCCGGCCATCCACAGGTTGCGCACGTTCGCGGAATAGAAGCTGCGCAAGGGAATGTGGTAGTTGCCGTCGGAGAACCAGTGCCGCGACCCGGCCTCGGTGGCATACATGCCGCCGGGCGGGTGCAGGTCGATCGACCAGCCGCCGAACGCGACCCGGTCCTCGAAGAACGTCTGCTCGAGCACGTCGTGCTGGGTCAGCACATGATCACCGACGAAACGCCGGTACTCCCGCTTGCCCGGCACCGAGCCGATCCATTCCAGGGTGAGGTTGTCGGCGTCGAACCTGCCGGAGTTCTTGATGGAGTCCCAGATCCCGTACACCGCAGCCTGCAGCTCGTCGCGGATCCGCTCGTTGTCGTCGACGACGTCCAGCTCGCCGCCCCACTCGATCCACCAGTACGCACAGCCGTTCAGCTCGGTCTTGATCACCCGCCGCTCCGGGATCGACGTGGCCGTGATGTCCAGCGCGAACGGCGGCGGCACGTACTTCACCGGATGGCCGACATCCTTGGTGTAGAAGAGGATCGTGCTGCCCAGCGTGTTGCTGTCCGGCACCTCCGGCGCCCACGACTCACCGAACTCCGACCGCGGCTCCCGCCCGGTACGGTAGCGGGCGCCGGCCAGGAACCCGACCAGCCCGTCACCGGAACAGTCCAGGAACACGTCGGCCGTGAACGTGATCTCCCGCTCCGAACCCATCTGCCAGCCGGTCACCGAGTTGATCACCCGGTCCTCCTCCGGCCCGGACGCCGCGACCGTGCGGACGTCGGTGTTGAGGAACAAGTCGATCTTGTCCTCGGCCCGGACCGCCTCCAGGATCGTCAGATCCCAGTAGTACGGATTCCCGTCGGGATTGCGGAACTGGTTCTCCACGAACAACTCGCCCATGATCCCGGTCTCCCGGGCGAAGTGCTGCGAGCCGTGCGCGGTGGCACCACAGACCCAGACCCGCACCTCGCTGGAGGAGTTGCCGCCGAGCACCGGCCGGTTCTGGATCAGCGCCACCCGCTTCCCGGCCCGGGCCGCGGCGATCGCGGCGCAGACTCCGGCCAGTCCACCCCCGACCACGACGAGGTCGTACGCCAGCTGTTCGGCCCTCATGGCCATTCCCTTCGCATGATCACTCCTGATCGATGGTGTTGATCGGCATTCCCAGCGAGTCCGGGGTCCGTTGGGCCACCAGGACGAAGATCAGCCCGGCGGCGAGCGTGTCGGTGGCGCGACCGGCGAAATAGCCGGTCCAGTCGGGCCCGTCCCGGATCCCGGTGTCGATCACCAACTCGGCCTGCCGCGCCATCGTCGAGGAGGTCGAGCCGGTGATCACGGCCGCGGCGGCTCCCGCCTCGGCGGCCCGGCCGAGGAAACGGACCCCGTCCCGGTGCTCCCCGGACCGGGAGATCGCCAGCGCGACGTCGCCCGGGCCGAGCAGCCGGGCGGCGACCATCGCCTCCTGGTAGCCCCGGTGGAACCAGGCCGGCCGGCCGATCCGGAGCAGCCGGATCTGCAGCTCCTCGGCCGGGATCGCATCGCCCCACTCGCCGAAGATCGCGATCCGGCCGGCGTCGACGATCAGGTCGGCGAGCCGGCCGGCCACGTCGAGATCGATCGCGGCGACGGCCGCCCGGAGCGCCTGCGCATGCGTGCCGGCGAGCACGTCGAGCACCCGGCCCGGCGCGTCGGTCGGGGTGATCGTGGTGCCGATGTCGGCCTCCCAGCCGGCCTGCAGGTCCCGGCCGTGGTCGGTCGCGATCGCGGCCCGCAACGCCGGGAAGCCTTCGTAGCCGAGCGCCGCCGCCAGCCGGGTCAACGTGGCCGGCGAGGTCTCCGCGGCCGCCGCCAGACTGGTGATCGAACTCCGCCCGGCCAGGTCCGGTTGCTCCAAGATCAACTCCGCCACCCGGCGGGACGCCCCGGCCAGCTCCGGCAGCAGGTCCTTGATCGACTTCAGCGGTGCGTCCATGATCAGCTGTAGAAGAACTGTCCGCTGACCGTCGCGTCCAGGTCGCTGACCAGCCGGACCCAGTGGGCCGAGAAGCCCTGCGGGAACACGTGGGTGACGACCCGGCCCGGGTCCACCTCGACCGAGGCGTAGGCACCGAACCGGCCGTGCCCGTGGAAGTCGATCTCGATGGTCACGGTGATCGCGAGCCTGCCGTGGTTCTCCAGGTGCAGGCACTTCCCGTCGAACCCGGTCATCAGGTACGGATCGGACGGCACCCCGCCGATCACCGACTCGCTCCACCACGGCCCGCCCCAGCCGGCCGGCTTGCCGTACGACCAGAGATCGTCGATCTTGCCGAACCAGAGGTTGGACTGCGGCTCGGCGGTGGTCGGGCTGAGCCCGTGACTGGGCGACGCACTGTCCGTCCCGGTGACCAGCATCCCTTGCCAGGAACAGAAATCGCCGAGCACGGCAAGGTGGGTGGAGATCGGCCGGACGCCCCAGACCCGGCCGCCGTACGCCCACGGCGACAGCTCGTAGTACATCCCGTGGTGATCCATCAGCAGCCGTTCGTGCTCCACCTCGCGGATCCGCGGCCACTCGGTCTGCCACTTGTGATCGAAGCAGTGCGATGCCTTCGGCAACCGGTAGCGGGTCCAGCGATCGTCGGCCTCGGTGTAGACCTCCAAGATCGCCGACGCGGCGTCCCAGCCGGTGGCGAAGATCGTGCCGCCGAACTCGTGCCGGCCACCGATCCCGGTGAACGGCTTCTCCTCGATGATCTTCCACGCGGTGCCGTCGTACTCGGCCAGCCGGCCCCGGGAGCGCTCGCCGCGCCACTCCTCCTCCGCGTACTCGTTGGAGCAGACCACCAGCCGGCCGAAGCTCGTGTAGCAGTCCTTGTAGTGCACCTTGAACTCGCCCTCGGTGCCCAGTTCGTCGTTCAGGTCCCAGACCTGGACCGCCTTCCGATCAAGGAGATCGAGCTCGAAGACCTCACCCTCCATCGCGAGCACGTACACCTTGCGGTCGGGGTCGGTCAGGTGCCGCGACGTGCCGCAGAGCCGGTGCGGCCGCAGCTCCTCGATCGTCGTGATCTTGTGCTCGGGATCGATCAGGTGCGGCCCGATGATCAAGGTCGAGGTCGGGAAGTGCACGAACCGGTTGGTGTAGGTGCCGTCGACGCCGAGCGTCTCGGGCACCACCTCCATCGACAGGTCGGCCGAGATCCGGCGCAGGCTGACCCCGGCCCCGCTGCCGGCCTTGTGGGAGTTGTAGTTCTGTACGTAGAGCTTGCCGTTCCACGGCATCAGCGCGCCGATGCCGAGCTCGCTGCGCGGCGGCCCGAAGTCGCCGACCTGGGCGAGGGAGGGATAGATGCCGGACACGGACAGTGGTGGGTTCATGGCGGGCCCCTTGGGTCTGGCGATGATCACCGTACGTTTGCAAGAGATTAGCCCAAAGCTCCACCTCGACGACCACCAATGCAAATTCTTTTCACCTACTGGACGGCGACTTAGGCTTCTCGCACCGCCCCCGAAAGGAACGACGATGCCCGACGCCCTGGACCGCCTGCCCGCCGCGGAACGCGACTGGCTGGCCGCGATCGCCCTCGTCGAGGACAAGCCCCGGGTGCCGGCGGGTGCCGACCTGCTGCACACCCTGGCCGACCTCGGCGTGCCGCACGTCGACCTGGATCGGCTGCTCCGGCTCCGCCCGGCGCTCGACGACCATGATCAGGTACGGGAGCTGGTGGACCGACTGCTCAGCGCCCTGCTGGCCGGACTCGGCTCCCGATCCCGGCTCGGCCGGGAACCGGACCTGGGCGATCCGGGCGACGAACTGCTCGCCTACTGGCCGGTCTACGCGTTCGCGGCGATGGCGGCCGAGACCCGACGCTGGCACGCCGGCCGCGGCATCGACGAGGCGACCACCCGGCACACCCTGGCCGATCTGGGCCGGCAGCTGACCCACCACCGGCGCCGGCTCGGCCGGGGCGGCCTGACCGACAACCTTGGCTGGCTGGCCGACCACTTCCAGGGCCGGCTCTACCAGCTGGGCCGGTTGCAGTTCGAGCTCGCGCCGCTCGGCCGGACCACCAGCGCCGAGATCCGGTCCGCCGGGGTCGCCGCCGAACCGGGTGAGCCCGTCATCGCCGTACATCTGCCGGACTACTGCGGGCCGATCGACGAACCCGCCTGCACCGAGTCGTTCCGGGCCGCGCTGGACTTCTTCCCGCGGCACTTCCCGGACCATCCGGCCCGGTTCTTCACCTGCCACTCCTGGCTGCTCGATCCGCGGTTCGCCGAGCTGCTACCGGACTCCAACATCGCCGCGTTCCAGCGCCGGTTCACGATCACCCAGCGCCGGAACCGCCAGGACGACGAGGGGCCGTTCCTGTTCGTGTTCGGCACCCGGGACGTCGCCGGCCGGGCCACCCTGCCGCGGCACAGCTCACTGCAACGCGCGGTGATCGACCACATCGACGGCGGCGGCCACTGGTACCTCGGCGCCGGCTGGCGGCCGTTCGCCCCGGACGCCTGATCCGGGGGACAATGAGACTCGTGCGCTTCCTGAAGACTCCCCCTGCCCACGACCTGACGTACAGCGACGTGTTCATGGTGCCGAACCGGTCCTCGATCACGTCCCGGCTCGACGTCGACCTGGCCAGCACCGACGGCGTCGGCACCACACTGCCGATCGTGGTGGCCAACATGACCGCGATCTCGGGCCGCCGGATGGCCGAGACGGTCGCCCGGCGCGGCGGGGTCGCGATCATCCCGCAGGACATCCCGCCCGACGTCGTCGGCGAGACCGTCGACAAGGTCAAGGGCGCCCATCCGGTCTTCGACACTCCCATCTCGGTGACGCCGCACACCACGGTCGGCGAGGCGATGTCGCTGCTCGGCAAGCGGGCGCACGGTGTCGTCGTGGTGGTCGAGGACGGCCGCCCGCTGGGTACGGTGAGCGAGGCCGACGCGACCGGCGTGGACCGGTTCGCGCAGGTGCACGAGGTGATGTCGGACGACCTGGCGATCGTGTCGCCGGACACCTCGCCGGAGGCGATCTTCGACGCGCTCACCGCGCGGCACCTGCACGTCGCCCTGATCGTCGACCAGGACCGGCTGCTCGGCGTGATGACGCGTCGGCACGCGATCCGGTCGACGCTCTACCGGCCGGCGCTGGACCCGGACGGGAAGTTGATCATCGGTGCCGCGGTCGGCATCAACGGTGACGTCGCCGGCCGGGCCGAGTCGCTGCTCTCCTCCGGGGTCGACGTGCTGGTGATCGACACCGCGCACGGCCACCAGGAGAAGATGATCACCTCGCTGAAGGCGGTCCGCGAGGTCCGGGACCGGCTGGCCGAGTCCGGCGGCCGCCGGATTCCCTTGGTGGCAGGCAATGTGGTGTCCGCCGAAGGCGTGGCGGACCTGATCGACGGCGGTGCCGATGTGATCAAGGTCGGCGTCGGGCCGGGCGCCATGTGCACGACCCGGATGATGACCGGGGTCGGCCGGCCGCAGTTCAGTGCGGTGCTGGAGTGCGCCGAGGCAGCCCGCGGCGCCGGCCGGGCGATCTGGGCCGACGGCGGCGTCCGCTACCCGCGCGACGTCGCGCTGGCCCTGGCCGCCGGCGCCGGCAGCGTCATGATCGGGTCCTGGTTCGCGGGGACGTACGAGAGCACCGGCAACCTGCTCGCCGACGCCGAGGGCCGGATGTACAAGGAGTCGTACGGCATGGCCAGCGCCCGCGCGGTGAAGCTGCGCACCCGTACCCAGAGCGGCTTCGAGCGGGCCCGGGCCGGCCTGTTCGAGGAGGGCATCTCCTCCTCCCGGATGTATCTCGACCCGGAGCGGCCCAGCGTGGAGGACCTGATCGACTCGATCGTCGCCGGCGTCCGCAGCTCGTGCACGTACGCCGGCGCCTCGAACCTGGAGGAGTTCCACCGGCTGGCCACGGTCGGCGTGCAGTCCAGCTCCGGCTACGAGGAAGGCCGCCCGCTGCACGCCTCCTGGTGACGCCCGGCCCGCGTCCGGGCGGAGACGGAATTGGGCCGCCGCGCCCCGAAGTGCGCGACGGCCCAGGTTCTTTCCGGGAGCCCGTCATCCCGACGGGCCCTTGATCAGGCGCAGGGCACCCAGTTGCTGGCCGGGGTGTTCAGCCGCTTCACGAACGCGGCGGTCACCCAGCTCTTGTTGGTCAGCTGGTACCACAGGTAGTTGCCGTTGACGCCTGCGGTCGACTTCACGTAGCAGACGACGGCGACGCGCGTGCCCTCGTAGACCACACCCGTCTTGACGTCGTTGAAGTGCGGACCCCGGCGCATGTTGACCGCCGCGGTGGTGCGGCCGTCCCCGTACTCGGTGTCAGCGGACGGGCAGTACTTCGGCGCCGAGCCGATGTTCGTCACGTAGCGCGCCGTGACCCAGCCCTTGCCGTTGCTCAGCTTGTACCAGAGCCCGTTGCCGTCGACCCTCGTGCCGGGCACCTTGCAGGCGATCGTGATCGTCGTCCCCTTGGCGACATTGCCGTTGTTGCTGGTGTGCGTCGACGGTGCCGACCTGATCGTCAGTCCCCCGTTGGCGGTGACCTTCCCCTTGTACGTGGTCGCCGCGTTCGCCGTGCCGGCCGTCATCGCCATCGTCGCCACGGCGACACCACTCGCCAGTGCGAGGGCCGCAACGCGCCGGATCACCCCTGAAACCCGCATCGTTCCTCCTTCGTTGGATTCCTCCCGTGCCCTCACTACGCCGGTACGGCAACGACGGTTGCACCAAGGTTTCAGGAATTCTCGCGGACCAGATGGCGCGGCGTGGCAAAGAAGATCGCGGCCACCGAGGCGATCAGGATCACCCCGGCCGGCAGCAGCAGGGCGTCGGCCATCGCGGCGGCGAAGCCGGCCCGGAGCGGCTCGGGCAGCTGCGTCGCCGTCTCCGCCAGACCGCCGTGGCCACCGGACACCTGCGGCAGGTGCGTCGCGAGCCCGCTCTGCATCAGCGCGGCTATGCCCGCCGAGCCGAGCACCGAGCCGACCTGCCGGGTCGTGTTGTAGACACCCGCGCCCGCACCGGCCCGCTGCGGCGGCAGGTTCCGGGTCGCCGAGGTGCCGAGCGGCGACCACATGAACGAACTGCCCAGGCCGAGCAGCGTGATCGGCAGCAGCAACTGCCAGAGCGGGGCGCCCGGGACCATCACCCGGCTCAGCCAGACCAGCGACACCGCGACGGTGAACGTACCGAATCCGGCCAGGTAGCGCGGATGCATCCGGTCGGTCAGCCGGCCGACGAACCGGGCCAGCACGATCGACATCACCGCCATCGGCACCATCAGCAGCGCGCTCTGGGTCGGCGTGAAGCCGAGCACCGACTGGGTGTAGAGCATCAACGGGAAGCCCATCGCCGTGACGGCGAAGCCGACCGCACCGATGCCGACGTTGGCCAGCGAGAAGTTGCGGTCACCGAACAGCCCGAGCGGGACCAGCGGCTCACCGGCCTGCTTCGCCTGCCAGACCACGAAGACGGCCAGCACCACGATGCCGACGATGATCAACAACCAGACCGAGATCGGCCCGATGATCATTCCCCAGTGGTACGTCTGCCCTTCCTGGATCCCGAACACCAGGCAGAACATGCCGACCGCACTGAGCACGACGCCGACCAGGTCGAACCGGTGCCGGTGGGTCTCCAGCCGCGGCACCAGCCGCCCGGCCAGCACGAAGCCGACCACCCCGACCGGGACGTTGACGAAGAAGATCCACTGCCAGCCGGGCCCGTCGATCAGCAGACCACCCGCGATCGGCCCTACCAAGGTGGCGATCCCGGCCACCGCACCCCACAGGCTCATCGCGCGGCCGCGCTGGTCGGCCGGGAAGATCCTGGTGATCACCGCCATCGTCTGCGGCGTCATCATCGAGGCGCCGAGGCCCTGCAGCACCCGGGCGATGATCAACTGCTCGATCGTCCCGGTCAGGCCGCACCACAGCGAGGCGAGCGTGAAGACGACCAGGCCGGCCTGGTAAAGATTCTTCGGCCCGAACCGATCACCCAGCCGCCCGGTGATCAACAACGGCACGGCGTACGCGAGCAGGTAGGCGCTGGTCACCCAGACCACCAGGTTCACGTCGGCGTCGAAGTGTCTCATGATCACCGGCGTCGCCACCGAGACGATCGTGGAGTCGACCAAGATCATGAAGAAGCCGAGCACCAGGGCCCAGAGCGCCCGCCACGGCTTCGCCTCCGGGTCGCCGGGATTCACTGCCGGCGCAGATCGTGGATCGGATAGTTCGGCCATTCCACGTCCTTGCTCTTGATGCGTTCGATCAGGCTGCCGACCCAGTCCAACTCGGCCTGTTTGGTGTGCAGCAGGTATTTCCAGGAGAGCCAGTACACCTCCGGCACGGCATCGACCCCGGCGCGGTCGAGTGACTCGGTGACCTCGGCCAGCTCGGCGGCGAGCGCCGCGGCGTACTCACTGAGGAGATCGATCACCTGCTCGCGAGGCAGGTTGTGCGCCTCGTCCAGGGCGATCAGGAACTGGGGATACTCGTTCACCGGTGTCCGCAGCATCTCCGTCACCCGCGCCTGCAGCCGTCGCAGCCCCGCCTCGGTCAGCGCGTAGCGGGTCCGTTCCGGCCGGTTGCCGGCTCGATCGATGCCGGTGGCCCGGATCAACTCGGCCTCGGCCAGTCGCTCGACCGTGTGATACAGCGAGCCGGGGCGGACCTTGACCAGCCGGTCCTCGCCGCGCTCGACCAGCGTCTGGAACATCTCGTACGGGTGCATCTCGCGCTCCGCCAGCAGCGCCAGCAGCATCACCGCCAGCGGCGTCAGCTGTCTCGCCACGACCCACTCACCTTCGGTTACTCCAGATCAATTATTCCAAGTGGAATATATGCGCCCGCGGCCGGCGGATCAAACCCGGCAGCCCCTTGTCACACCGGGGGCCGACGCTTCGTCAGGACTGGGGAGAGCCGGAGGAACGGAGAGGACCATGGAGGCCGTGAACGCGGAGATCGAGGCGCTGCTCGAGGAGCGGGGCCGAGCGGCGTGGGACAAGGATCTGGACCGGCTGATGGCCGTCTTCGCGCCCGAGGTCGTCTACTTCGACATCGTGCCGCCGCTGCGCTACACCGGCGCCGCCGCACTGCGCGATCGCTTCGCGGACTGGTTCGGCCGCTGGCAGAGTCCGATCGGGCAACAGGTGCAGGAGTTGGAGATCCTGGCGACGCGCGAGGTGGCCGCCGCCCACATGCTGGTCCGGGCCAGCGGGACGTTGCTGAACGGCCGAGAGGTCGACTACTTCGTCCGGGTCAGCGACAGCCTGCGCCGCGGTTCCGCCGGCTGGCTGATCACCCACGAGCACGTCTCCGTCCCGGTCGACCTGGCCACCGGCAGCGCGGTGATCGACCTGCGTCCCTGACCGCAGTCGACGGAGAGATCCCGGCCGGGTATGAGCCCGTTGCGGAATGGTGCGCAAGCGCGTTGCAGGGTCGGATCAGGGCCAACTGCCGGGCGGCCCACCGTCGAGCGCGGAAGGTCTGCCCGCGTCCTGGCCCAGGTGACACAAATCTGCAACGGAACAGGTAACGCAATCGATTTCAGGCGGCGGGCTCAGACGGTCGTCGCAACAACGGTCTTGGGAGGTTGTTGTGGCGGTCGATGCTGGAGTGCGGGCGCGGGTGTTGGCGTTGGTGGCGGCGGGTGAGTCGTGTCGTGGTGCGGCGCGCCGGGTCGGGATTTCCTATCGGAGCGTGGTGCGGTGGGCCAATCTGGCCGGTATGGAGTTGCAGCCGGGCCGGATCGGCGGGATCGCTGGGGTCAGTGCGTTTCGGCGGTCACCGCGGGCGCGGCCTCCGCGGGTGCTGCCGGAGGGGGACTATCTGGCTGAGAACGGCCGGTTGACGCTGGCCGGGCGGGTGGTGATCGCGGTCCGGCTCCGGGACCAGTGGCGGCCTGCCGCGATCGCCCGGGCGTTGGGGGTGCACCGGTCCACGGTGAAGCGTGAGATCGAGGCCGGCAGCGTGGACGGTCGTTACCGGCCCAAGATCGCCCAGCGGCGGGCCGACGAGCGGCGGCGGCGGCCGAAGTCGGACCGGGTCAAGCTCAGGCCCGGGACCGAGTTGTGGGACGAGTTGATCGCCCGGCTGAATGCCAAGCAGTCACCCGAGCAGATCGCCGGCAGGCTGGCCCTGGACTTCGCCGGGCGTGACGCTATGCAGGTGAGCCACGAAACGATCTACCAGGCCCTCTACGTGCAGGGCGCCGGGGCGCTACGCCACGAACTGGCCGTGGAGAAAGCGCTGCGGTCGGGCCGGACCACCCGCCGGCCACGGTCCAAACTCGGACCACGGTCGAACCGGTCCTGGATCGGCACCGCCACCATCACCGCCCGCCCGGCCGAGGCCGAGGATCGGGCCGTGCCCGGTCACTGGGAAGGCGACCTGATCATCGGCGGCGGTAACCAACGCTCGGCGCTGATCACCCTGTTCGAACGCACCACCCGGTTCTGCCTGATCAGCCGGATCACCGTCCATGACGCCGCGACCGTGACCGACCGGCTCACCGAGATGGCCGCCCGGCTCCCGGCAGCGTTGTGGCGGTCCCTGACCTGGGACCAAGGCGTGGAGATGGCCGACCACGCCCGGTTCACCATCGCGACCGGTTGCCCCGTGTTCTTCTGCGATCCCCACTCGCCCTGGCAACGCCCGACCAACGAGAACGGCAACGGCCTGCTCCGAGAGTTCTTCCCCAAAGGCACCGACTTCACCAAGATCACCGACGAGCAAGTCGCCGAAGCCGAACACCTCCTCAACACCCGCCCCCGCAAGATCTTGAACTACCAGACCCCCGCTGAGAAGCTTGCTCAACTAATCACTGTTGCGAAAGCAGCTTGAATCCGCCGGCCTTCGAGCAGTGGTTGCGTTGCAGATTTGTGACACCGCCTCCCGCCTGGACGGGTGCGAACCGGACAGGACGCACGGGTCGGAAGCCGCTCGCATTGAGGGCCCAGGTCGGCGCCATCCGGGTGCGGGCGCCGACGGTGCCGAATCCGCAACAGGCTCAACGCGCGGGGCGGAATGTCCAACAAATATCGGTCGTCCGATTGCGGGTCGGCGGTTCGTAGTGGGGGTAGCAGGACCGAGAACGGTCCCCGACCCGAGGAGAACCACGATGAACGATCAGGCCAAGCCAGCTGCCCGCCCCTTCCGATTCGGCGTCGTCGCCCCGATCACGTCCGACCTGGCGACCTGGCGCGACCGGGTGCGCCGGATCGCCGACAGCGGCTACTCGACGTTGCTGATGCCCGACGTACCCACCTGGCAGCCGTCGCTCGGCCCGACCCTGGCCACCGCGGCTGCGCTCGCCGACCTGCGGATCGGCTCCTGGGTGTACGCGGCCGCGCTGCATCGGCCGGACGAGATGGCGTGGGAGGCCCACTCGCTCTCCGTGCTCACCGAGGGCCGGTTCGAGATGGGACTCGGCGCCGGCCGGCCCGGAATCGAGGTCGAGCTCGGTCGCCCGGCCGTCTCGGCGGCGGAACGGCGCGCCCGGATGCGCGAGACCGTGGCCTCCCTGCGGACCTTCGACGGCCCGGAGCTGCACACGCCGGTCGTCATGGCGGTCAGCGGACCGAAGTCGCAGGCGCTGGCGCTCGAGGTCGCCGACGCGGTCACCTTCGTCCTTCCCGTGGACGACGATCGGGTCGAGACCACCCGCCGGGTCCGGGAGTTCGGCGCCCACCGGGACCTCGAGCTCGCCCAGCACGTCGCGGCCATCGGCGACCGGGTCGCCCCGTTCATGGCGCCGCCGGATCTCGACACGGCAGCACTCCGCGCCGCGGACTCGCTGGTCATCCTGCCGAGTGACCCGGCGGCCGCGGCCGAGGAGATCCAGCGACGCCGCGAGGAGATCGGCTTCTCCTACTTCGTCTTCGGCGCCGACTTCGCCGAAACCCTCGCCCCGGTCGTCACCGGACTGGCCGGGAAGTAGGCAAGGCGTCGCCCTCTCCTTAGGCTGAGCCGCATGAAGTAGCGCCGCGCGGCGGTCGATGATCTTGCCGAGGTGCACCGGATCCTGGCCGCTGACCCGGTTGGTCGAGGTGGCGCGGCGTTCCGAAGGGGCGTCGGTGCTGCAGGCGACACTCGACGATGACCGCCCGGAGGCTCGGGAGCGCTGTGCGGCTCACGGCTTCACCGCCGCGTTCCCGCTCTGGTCCATGACCCACGACGGCAGCACCTGGCCGAGCGCGACGCTGCCCGCACCGCTGCGGCTCGCGGCCTGGGACGACCTGCCGCCCGGCGCCTTCCAGGCCGCATACGATTTGGCCTACGCCGACCAGCGCGTGGTCGAGCCACACAGCGCCGAGACCTGGGTCGGCATCCTGGCGCACGACACCCTGTACCGCGACGTCACGGCCATCGCGCTGGCCCCGGACGGCCAGGTCGTCGGCTTCGCGCTCGCCTTCGGCCTCGGCGGCAACGCCGATCTCGGACCGATCGGCACCGTTCCACAGTGGCGCCGCCGCGGCGTCTCCGGCGCCCTGCTGGCCCTGGCGCTGTCCCGCTGCCGCGAGCGCTCACTCGCCCCGATCACGCTCACCGTCGACGGCGCCAGCCCGACCGGTGCCCAGGATCTCTACCTGCGTGCCGGCTTCGTCGTCGCCCGAACGCATCACGCGCACACCCTCCACCTGCGAGGCCGACCATCGGATAGTGCGTATCCGCTATAATCTGGTCATGAGTTCGGCTGAACTGATCCAGGCGGTACGCCGGCGCAAGGGACTGACCCAGAGCCAGCTGGCCCGGCGGGCCGGCACGACGCAGTCAGCCATCAGCCGCATCGAACGCGGCGTCGAGTCGCCGACGGTGGACCGGTTGGCCGACCTGCTCCGCGCCATGGGTGAGCACCTGGATCTCGGCTCCACGGCCATCGATCCCTGGGCCGACGAGGAGGATCTGGCCGCGGACCGGCGGCGCGGTCCGGCCGACCGGCTCGCCGACGGCATCGCCCTGGCGACGTTCATCACCGAGCTCGCCGGATCCGCGCGGAAAGCGCCGGCGTGACCGAGGTCCCACCAGCGCTGGATCCCGAACGCATCTTCGCCACGCTCGAACGACATCACCTGATCAGCATGAAGCGTGCCGCGGGTCGCCCGCGCGACCTCGCCGACATCTCCGCGCTCACCCCGGATGTGCGCTGATCGATCAGTGGGTGTCGATCAGTGGGCGTGATCGCCGCGGTAGAACTCGTACACCAAGCCGGTGCAGGTGACGATCCCGACGCCGAAGCCCAGCAGCATCAGCCACCAGCCGAACACCGGGCCGAGCACGATCAGCACCAGGGTCAGCGCCACGTACAGCGGCCAGATGCTCGACGGCGGGAAGAAGCCCAGCTCCCCCGCGCCCTCGGCGATCTCGCCGTCCTTCTTGTCCTCCGGCCGCTGGTCCATCCGGCGCGCGATCAGGCCGAGATAGCCGGTGATCATCAGCGCCAGGAAGAAGCACAGGGTCAGCGCGGCGGTGCCGGTCGGGTCGCGGCTCATCAGGTAGTAGATCGGGGTGACGATCAGGAGGAAGATCGCCAGGATCCCGAAGATCCACGCCTCGGTCTTCATCGGTCTTCCTTCCCATCCTGATCGGCCCGCTGCTCCAGGACCTCGACCCGGCCCTCGTCCTCACCGGCATCGGTTCCGGCCTTGAGCAGCCGGCCGTCGTCGCTCGCGTTCTCCTCGTACTCCTCCAGCGCCAGCTCCGGATGGTGCAGGTCGAAGGCGGGCGACTCGGACCGGATCCGCGGCAGCGAGACGAAGTTGTGCCGCGGCGGCGGGGAGGACGTCGCCCATTCGAGCGACCGGCCCCAGCCCCACGGGTCGTCCACGCCGACCAGCGGCGCCCGGCGCGACTTCCAGACGTTGTAGAGGAACGGCAGGATCGACGCGCCGAGCAGGAAGGCGCCGGCCGACGAGACCTGGTTCAGGATCGTGAAGCCCTCGGTCGGCAGGTAGTCGGCGTAGCGCCGCGGCATGCCCTCGGCGCCCAGCCAGTGCTGCACCAGGAACGTCGTGTGGAAGCCGATGAACAGCAGCCAGAAGTGGATCTTGCCCAGCGTCTCGTCGAGCATCCGCCCGGTGAACTTCGGCCACCAGAAATAGAAGCCGGCGAACATCGCGAACACGACCGTGCCGAACACCACGTAGTGGAAGTGCGCCACCACGAAGTAGGAGTCGGACAGCTGGAAGTTCAGCGGCGGGCTGGCCAGGATGATGCCGGTCAGGCCGCCGAACAGGAACGTGGTCAGGAAGCCGATCGCCCACAGCATGGGGGTGTCGAAACTGACACTGCCGCCCCACATCGTGCCGATCCAGTTGAAGAACTTCATCCCGGTCGGCACCGCGATCAGGAACGTCATGAACGAGAAGAACGGTAGGTTCACCGCTCCGGTCACGAACATGTGGTGGGCCCACACCGCGATCGACAGCGCGGCGATCGACAGGGTCGCGATCACCAGGCCGACGTAGCCGAAGACGGGCTTGCGGCTGAACACCGGCAGGATCTCGGTGATGATGCCGAAGAACGGCAGCGCGATGATGTAGACCTCGGGGTGCCCGAAGAACCAGAACAGGTGCTGCCACAGCATCGGGCCGCCGGTGGCCGGGTCGAAGACCAGCGAGCCGAGCGTGCGGTCCGACTCCAGCAGCAGTAGTGCCGCGGCCAGGATCGGGAACGCGATCAGCACCAGGATCGAGGTGACCAGGATGTTCCAGCAGAAGATCGGCAGCCGGAACATGGTCATGCCCGGGGCCCGCATGCACAGGATCGTCGTGATGAAGTTCACCGCGCCGAGGATGGTGCCGAGGCCGGCCAGGTAGAGGCCCATGATCCACAGGTCGCCGCCGACGCCCGGGGAGTTGATCGCGTCACTCAGCGGTGCGTACGCGAACCAGCCGAAGCTCGCCGCGCCGCCCGGGGTGAGGAAGCCGGACACCGTGATCAGGCCGCCGAACAGATACAGCCAGTACGACAGCATGTTCAGCCGCGGGAACGCGACGTCCGGAGACCCGATCTGCAGCGGCATGATCGCGTTCGCGAAGCCGGCGAACAGCGGCGTCGCGAACAGCAGCAGCATGATCGTGCCGTGCATCGTGAAGAACTGGTTGAACGTCTCGTGCGAGACGTACTGCAGGCCGGGGAACGCGAGCTCGGCCCGGATCGCCAGCGCCAGCAGGCCGGCGAAGCCGAAGAACGCCATCGAGGTGATGAAGTACAGGTTGCCGATCACCTTGTGGTCGGTCGTGGTCAGCCAGGACCACGAGATCGTGCCGAGCCGGCGTCGTGCCGGCGAGATCTCGGCGTCGACGGTCCGTTCCGCCGTCGTCATCGCGCGCCTCCTGCTTCCGGAATGGCCGGGCCGTTCTTGTTGGCCGACTCGTTGCCCAGGGCCTCGCCGATGTTGCCGCGCTCGGCCAGCCCCTTCAGGTACGCGTTGTACTCGGCCTCACTGACCACGTGCACGTTGAAGATCATCGCCGAGTGGTACGTACCGCAGAGCTCGGCGCACTTGCCGGCGTAGACCCCTTCGCGGGTCGGCGTCACGTCGAAACTGCTCGTCCGGCCCGGGATCACGTCGCGCTTGAACGCGAAGGACGGGATCCAGAACGAGTGGATGACGTCCGGCGAGCTGAGCTCGAACCGGACCGACTGGCCGACCGGGAGGTAGAGGTCCGGCGACTGGTTGACCGTCCCGGCCTCCCACACGTTCTCCCCGACCGCCGGGTTGTCGGCCTCGTTGTAGTTGAAGGTCCAGGACCACTTCTGGCCGACGACCTTGATCACGTGGTCCGGCTTCTGCACCGGCGCCAGCACCTGGTCCTGGGCGAGCACCGTGTAGTAGAAGAGCACGCCGATCACCACGAACGGGGCGATCGAGTAGAAGATCTCCATCGGCAGGTTGTAGCGCTTCTGCTTGGGCGCCTCCGCGCTGCGCCGGCGATACCGGACGGCGGCGTAGATGATCAAGCCCCAGACGCCGACACCCACCACGCCCGCGGCGATCCAGGTGCCGATCCACAGGTCGTGCATCACCGGAGCGCGGTCGCTCGCCATCACCGGGTAACCCAGCCGGGCCAGGTCCTCGACGCTCTCACAGCCGGTCAGCGCCACCAGGCCGAGGGCGGAGAGCGCGAGCAACGCACGCCGCGCGGCCGTCCCCGGGCGTCCAACGTGACGTCCTACTGGGGCAGGCCTGTTGCCAGTGCCACGCACATCGCGCCCTTTCACTTCGACAACTCCGTGTTCTACTTGCCGATCCTCACCGGTCGGGCAGAACCCGACGGCGCGCTGGTGACGCCACCAGTCGGACCTCACCCTAACGCAGATCCTCCGGCCCGAAGCGGCGGGGCGCGGGTGCGCTGCGCCACGCTTTCCGGGGGTAGGTTTACGCCCGTGACCGGACCGATTCCGACGGTCTTTCTGGACGCCTCGACGGCCGAACCGCTGCTGCCGGAGGCCAGGCAGGCCTGGCTCGCCGCGCAGGACTCCGGCTGGGGCGATCCGCTGCGGTTGCACCGTGCCGGACGGCTCGCCGCGCAGGCCCTGGACCGGGCCCGCGAGCTGGTCGCCGAGGCGGTCGGAGCCCGGCCCGACGAGGTCGTCTTCACCGGCCCGGGTCCGCAGACCGCCGCGGCGGCGATCGACGGGCTGGCCCTGGGCCGGCGCCGGATCGGCCGGACCATGATCACGTCGGCGATCGAGCACTCGGCCGTGCTCGCCGCGACCGAGACTGCCGGCGAGGCGGTACGGGTCGGAGTGGACCACGCCGGCCGGATCGACCTGGACGCCTGGGCGGCCGCGGTCTCTCGTCCCGGAGTCGCCGCGGCGGTGCTCCAGGTGGCCAATCACGAGGTCGGGACCCTGCAGCCCTATGCGGAGGCGGCCGCGGCCTGCCGCGCCGCCGAGGTGCCGCTGATCGTGGATGCAACCGCAGCCCTGGGCCGGATCGACCTGACCCGGGCCGGACCCTGGTCGATCATGATCGGCTCGGCGGCCGCGTTCGGCGGCCCGGCGTCGGTCGGGTTCATGATCATCCGGCGCGGCGTCCGCTGGCGGGCGCCCTATCCGGTGGACGACTACCAGGACGGTCGCTGGCCCGGCCCGCCGGACGTGCCGGCGATCGTCGCCGCCGTCACCGCGCTGCAGACCTGGCTCGACCAACCAGAGCCGGGCGTCCGGCAGCATGCCCTGATCGACCGGCTCCGCGCCGAGGTGGCAGCACGGATCAGCGACGTCGAGGTGGTCGGCGATCCGATCCGGCGGGTGCCGCACCTGCTCACCTTCTCGGTCCTGTACGTCGACGGCGAGACGCTCACCCTGGAACTGGACCGGGCCGGGATCGCCGTCGCCAGCGGCTCGGCCTGCAGCGCGTCCGCCGAGACGCCGTCGCACGTGCTCGCCGCGATGGGCGCGCTCACCCACGGCAACGTACGGATCGGGCTGACCCGGTCCAGCACCGAGGCCGATGTCGACCGGCTGCTCGACGCCCTGCCGCCGATCGTGGACCAGGTCCGGGCCCGGTTGGGCGCACCATGATCGACAGGAGACCATGATCATGGAGGAACTCGACTGCCTCGGCCTGAAGTGCCCGCGGCCGATCATCGAACTGGCCCGCCGGATCGACACCCTGGCCGACGGCGACCAGATCCTGATCATGGCCGACGACCCGGCCGCCGGCCCCGACCTGGTCGCCTGGTGCCGGATGCGCGGCCACGAGTTGGTCAGCAGCGACCCACCCCGCTTCGTGATCATGAAGCGTTCATGATCATGAACACGGTTCGGTAGCGCCCGTCAGGCGATCCGACTGGCGAGCTCCGCCAGGGTGGGGGCAGCCGAGTCGGCTCGGATGACGATCTCATCACCGTCGGCGGCCGTCAGGCCGATGGCGCGAAGGCCGACCGGGCCGTCGACCAGCCGGAGCGGCAGGAGTTCGAGCGTCTCGGCGCCGATGTGCTCGACGACCTCGGCCCGGTCAGCCCCGATCTCGAGCCAGGCGATCTTGGTGAGCCGCCGTTCGTGCTCCACCTGGGCAGCGACCAGTGGGCCGACCTGGTCGTCGCGGAGGTAGAAGTTGGGCAGGCCGCGTGCCCACGTCGTGGCAGCGTTGCCCGGCGCCATGACGGTTGTCGTCGTCGTACCGTCGGGCCGGGTGGCACCAGGAGCGGTGACCACCTCGCCGCCCAACCGGTCTGCCACGGCTTGCAGCTCGGCCCGGCTGCGGACCCGCAGATTCCAGGTCATCCAGTGGTCGCCGGCAGCGGTGACGTCTTCGAACCAGCCCGCGAACATCCTGACGCCAGGATCCGGATCGGCGGGCCGCGCGATGACGGACTCGATGTTGATGTACGCACCGCCGGGCAGCGGTACCACCCGGTGCGCCGTCGGCATCCCGGTCAGCCATCCTCCTTCCGCGCTGCGTAGTCCCGTGGCCCGGCGCAGCCGCTCGGCCCCGTCGTACAGGTGGGAAACACCGAGCGTCACGTGGTCCAGTTCATAGAACGTCATGCGTGCTCCGATCGATTAGGATTGAGTTGACAACAACTCTGATTTGTTTTCAAATCTAAATCAGGAGGTGTGCCGTTTCAACCCCACCGCCGATCGATCCGGCATCGGTCGAGCCGTTGACCGTCGACCGGAGCGTGCGGGACCTGATCTTGGTGATGCCTCGCCTGATGGCCCGGGCGAAGCGGATGCCGATCCCGGAACAGCTCCGGGATTTCGCCCTGACCCCCCGTCACCTGTCCCTGCTCGCGCTGCTGCTGTTCGACGACGAGGCCACCGTCAAGGAACTCGCGGCCGGGCTCCAGGTCGCGTCCACCACGGTGAGCCTTGTGGTCGGCGACCTGAGCCGGAAGGGCATCCTGGAGCGCCGCGAGGACGAGCAGGACCGGCGACGGACGATCGTCAGGATCGCCGACGCGCACAGATCTGCGGTCGAGGGCTGGCTCGCCGCCGGCGCCGAGTCATGGCGCAGGGTCCTGCAACCCCTGACCTCGCACGAACGGGGCGTGGTCGTCGCCGCACTCCTGGCTTACGAACGCGAGTCGATGGCCGCCACAGGTCAGCGCGACTGACCGATCGACGGACGAAGAGGCGGATTCCATGATCACGAACGACGACATCGGGTGGCTCAGAGCCCGCTGGCCGACCGCGGCCGCCGTCGTCCTGCTGCTCGTCACGCTGGCACTGCTCGACGCGACGCAGCGCGGAACGGGCCAGACCGACTCGATCGTCCAGCCGTGGGTGGTCCTGGCCGCCGGGCTCGTCTACCCGGTCGTCGGCCTGGGTCGGCGCGTCCTCCGAGACGGTCGCACCGTGCTGGTCCAGTCCCTCGGGCTCCTCGTCTTCGCCGGCGTCACCCTGCTCGGCTACGCGGCCGGCCCGTTCACCGCCTACGTCGTGGCCGCAGGCCTGATCGCGCACGCCGGCTGGGACGCCGTGCACCACCGCCGGAACGCCGTCGTCTGGCGCTGGTATGCCGAGCTGTGCGCCGTCTATGACCTGCTCCTCGCCACCGCGGTCCTCACCGCTGCAACCCTGTGAACCTTTCCCTGGCGGGCCGCAGGGCGGCGGGTCAGCGGGCCTCGGCCAGCAGGGCCTCGAGTTCGGCGGCGCGGCGGAGGTCCTTCGGCCTGCCGACGGCCCGGCGCATCGCGATCAGGTCGTCGGCGCGGAGATAGCCGACGGACCAGCCGTCCGGGCTCTCCAGCCGCAGGGCGCGGCCGAGGTAGTCCGCCACCCGCAGCGAGCCCCAGGGCAGCGCCGGTGTGCAGGCGTCGCCGGTCGCGCCCGGAGCTTCGAAGGTCACCTTCGGCAGCAGGAACGACTCGGGTCCGCAGGGCACCTGACGGCCGTCGTCGTCGGCCAACTCGGCGTCGGCCGTCGCGAACCCGGCCGCGAGGGCCGGCGCGTGTCGCGGATCGCCGTCCCAGAGCAGGTCAAGATCACCGGTCAACTCGGCCGATCCGTGCAGGATCCCGGCCACCTGGCCGATGATCACGACCGGCGCACCCGCCCGGTGCAGCGAGGCCAGCAGCGGCCGCGGGTCGTAGTCCAGCGCACCGTCGGTGGCCAGCGTGCCGACCACGTCATCGGCGTCGTCGTGGGTCCGCCCGGTCGGCGTCCGGCCACGGACCGCCTCCGCCGTCCGGCGCACGGCCCGCTCGAGGAGTTGGTACGGCGTCATCGAATCCCGTCCGCAGATGCAACATCGCCGCCCGGATATCCGGACGGCGATGCAGATGATGTCAGATCAGTGGAAGCTGTCGCCACAGGCGCAGGAGCCGGTGGCGTTCGGGTTGTCGATGGTGAAGCCCTGCTTCTCGATGGTGTCGACGAAGTCGATCGTGGCGCCCATCAGGTACGGGGCGCTCATTCGGTCGGTCACCACGCTGACGCCCTGGTACGACTTCACGACGTCGCCGTCCAGCTGCCGCTCGTCGAAGAACAACTGGTACCGCAGTCCCGAGCAGCCGCCCGGCTGAACCGCGATCCGCAGCGCGAGGTCGTCGCGGCCTTCGCCCTCCAGCAACGCCTTCACCTTGCTCGCGGCCTCTTGGGTCAACACCACGCCGTCGGTGGTCGGGGCCTCGGTCAGCTGGTCGGTCGCCGCCATCTCTGTCTCCAAATCCTGGACGAATTACACCTACAACCGGGCCAACCCCCTGCAGGGCTGTTGTATTCCCCGGCCGTTTCAGTGTAGTCACCAGCGCCAGGACCGGGCGACTCGGCGAACCACCGCGGACAACTCGTCCGGCTCGATCCCGTCCGTGACCGGGGCGTCGGCCGCCGAGGCCCGTACCGGATAGGCGGATTCGATGCCGAGCGTCCGCATCTCCCGCCCGCCGATCAGCACCTCGCCGGCGATCACCACGGCCGGGCAGAGCGACCGTTCGGCCACCCGGGCGGCGGCCGCGACCACCTCACCGCCGCGTTCGGCGAAGTCGAACACGCCGCAGCCGGTGACGACCAGGTCGAGCCTTCGTTCGGGTACGGATTCGAGGGCGAGTTCGGGCCCCGCGACCAGGCGTCCGCCGAGCGCCAGCACGGCGAGCGCGGCGCCGCCGCAGGCCCCGGCACCGGCCCGGTCCGCGACGCCGAGCAGCCCGGCCCAGCGCTCCAGCGTCGCGTCGGTGCGCAGCAACCGCTCCGGGTCGACCGCGCTGCCCCGCCGGACCGAGGTGATCCCGCGCAGCCCGAGCAGCTGCTGGCCGGCCTGGTCGGCCGGGATCACGCCGATCACCTCCGCGTCGCCGACCAGCTCCCGTACCGGAGCGAGAGCGACGCTGCCGATCCCGTCCAGGCCGGCCACGCCGCCGTCCAGTGGCACGTCGGCCGTCGCCCCGAGCCCCGCCAACAGACCGGCCCCGCCGTCATGGGCGAGCGCCCCGGCGGCGCAGTCGATCACCAGTCGCCGCGGCCGTGGCTGCGCGCGCAGGGCGGTCGCGGTCACCTCGCCGAGCGCCAGAGTGCTTCCCTGGTACGGAATTCCTTGATCATCAGCGGGCCGCGCGACCTCCAGCCCGGCCGCCACCACGCCGTCCCGGGCCGCCCACCAGGCGGGCGTCGCCCCGGCCATCCCGGTGATCAACTCCGCCCCGATCAGGTCCGCATAGGCGCGCCCGAACCCCGCCCCGGCGCCGCCCGCCGGGACCACGGTGGAGCCCGGCCACCCCTCGGCCAGCACCCGCCCGGCCTGCGCCGAGGTCAGCGCCCCGATCCCGTCCGTGATCACCAACACCTGCATGCGCCGATGCTGTCACGCCGGGGCGGGAGCCGAGCCGCGGGGAGCCCGGACCTGGTGGCGTTCCCAGCAAAGTCGAATCCGCACGGCTCCCTCGATCCCGGCCCGGCCCGTGCACCGCCCGAGCCCGCCTGCCCGCACGCCCGAACCGCACCGCGCACCCTTCCCCAACCCGCCGAGCGGATGCCCCTATGTTTGTCAAGGGGTCGCGGGTGCGGGTTCTGCGGGTCGGAGGGCTCCGGTGATGATCTTGTGGATGTCGCGGGCGATGTAGCGTTTCAGGCAGCGGATGATGTCGCGTTTGGACTTTCCGTCGGCGGTGCGGCGGGCGGTGTAGGCGCGGGTGGCTGGGCAGTGGCGTAGCCGGCAGACCACGATCAGGTAGAGCGCGGAGTTGGCGTGGCGGTCACCGCCGCGGTTGAGCCGGTGCCGGGTCGTGTTGCCGGAGGAGGCCTGGATCGGGCTGACGCCGCAGAGCGCGGCGAACGCTGCTTCGGAGCGGAGCCGGTCGGGGTTGTCGCCGGCGGTGATCAGGAGTTGCGCGGCGTGGTCGGGCCCGATCCCTTGCTGTTGCAGCAACGCGGGGGCCAGGGCGGTGACGGTGGCTTTGAGTTGGCGGGCGAGGTCGGTGATCTCGGCGGTGAGTTGCTGCACGCGCCGGGCCAGCAGGCGCAGCGTGTAGCGGGCCGCGGCGGTGATGTCGGTGACGGGCTGGTCGGGCAGGCCGGCGCAGTGCCGGACGAGTTTCGGGGTGGTCAGGCCGGTCAGCTGGTCGCGGAGTTCGGGATCGGCGGTGATGATCATGGTCTTGAGCTGGTTGAGCGTCTGGGTGCGCGCTTTGACCGCGGATTCCCTGGCCAGCTTGAACATCCGCAGCATCTCGACCTGCCCGTTACCGGTCTTCGCGGTCGCGGTGGCCCGGCCCGACAAGACGGCCCGGGCCGCGGCTTCGGCATCGATGGCGTCGGTCTTGCCGCGCCGGCGCCGCTCGGCCCGGTCGGGCTGATTCACCTCAACCACCGCCACCCCGGCGGCGAGCAGCTGACGGGTCAACGCCTTGCCGTAACTGCCGGTGCCCTCGACCCCGGCCCGGCGCACCACCCCCAAACTCTGCGCCCAGGCCAGCAGGGCCCGATAGCCCGCCGCCGTGGTCCGGAAGGATCGTGTGCCCAGCACCTGGCCGAGCAGGGACAGCACAACCGCGACGTGGAAATCCTTGTGGGTGTCGACCCCCAGCACCACCTCCCCGGCGGGGTCGGGACCGGGCTGGGAATGAACTGGCGATTGCGGCATGCTGGACAAGGTCGATCTCCTCCTGTGCTTGGGAACGGATTGGCCGTCACCGGGTGGCACAAGGGAGCGGTCAGGACTGTGATGGCGCTCTTGTGACGGCAAGGCCCCTATCGGGACACGCCCCCAGCCGCCCGGTGGCAGCAAGCACCGCTCGCAGCGACAGGCCGACAGATCCGCTCAAAGGCACCAAGCCCAGACGATTTGCGAGTCAGACCCACCGCCGCGAACGGCACTTGACGATCCTCACAGACCACTTGACCTCGATTTCGGCCCGATCTGCCGGTCAACGCGTCCGATCGGCGACGCTCCTCCTGGGAGCGATCGGTCCAACTCGAGGGCTCGACCTCGGTCGGATTTCGCCCTGAGTCCGGCGGGCGGGTGATCTTCATCTCGCCGATCGTTCAGGGCGCGGGCCGGCGGCGACGGCGGAGTTAGGGTGTGCGGATGGCGATCACCAGCCCGCTCCCCCTTTTTGTGCTGGGCAGCGGCACCGATCCTGACACCGAACGCGGCGTCGAGTGCCCCGGCGAACTGCCGCCCGCGTCCGACCCGGGGCTGGTCGAACGGGCCCGCCGGGCCAAGGAGAAGCTGGGCGACCGGGTGTTCATCCTCGGCCACCACTATCAGCGGGACGAGGTGATCCAGTTCGCCGACGTCACGGGCGATTCGTTCAAGCTGGCCCGCGACGCCGCGGCCCGGCCCGGGGCGGAATACATCGTGTTCTGCGGCGTGCACTTCATGGCCGAGTCGGCCGACATCCTGACCGGCCCGGACCAGCGGGTGATCCTGCCGGACCTGGCGGCGGGCTGCTCGATGGCGGACATGGCCCGGTTGGCCCAGGTCGAGGACGCCTGGGACGTGCTCGCCGACGCCGGCGTCGCGGAGAAGACCGTCCCGGTCACGTACATGAACTCCTCGGCCGACATCAAGGCCTTCTGCGGCCGCAACGGCGGCGTGGTCTGCACCTCGTCCAACGCCAAGCGGGTGCTCGAGTGGGCGTACCAGCAGGGCGAGAAGGTGTTCTTCCTGCCCGATCAGCACCTGGGCCGCAACACGGCCGTCCTGCAGCTCGGGTACGAACTCGACGACTGCGTCGTCTACGACCCGCGGCAGCCGAACGGCGGGCTCACCCGGCAGCAGCTCCGCGACGCGAAAGTCATCCTGTGGCGCGGCCACTGCTCGGTGCACGGCCGGTTCACCCCGGAGGCGGTCGACGAGGCGCGGGCCCGGATCCCGGGCGTCCAGGTGCTGGTGCACCCGGAGTGCCAGCACGAGGTGGTGCTCAAGGCCGACCTGATCGGGTCGACGGAGTTCATCATCCAGACGATCGAGGCGGCCGAACCGGGCACCAAGTGGGTGATCGGCACCGAACTCAACCTGGTCCAGCGGCTGGCCAAGAATCACCCGGAGCTGGAGATCTCCTTCCTCGAGCGCATCGTCTGCTACTGCGCGACGATGAACCGGATCGACCTGCCGCACCTGGTGCAGTCGCTGGAGAACCTGGTCGAGGGCCGCGTGGTGAACCAGATCGAGGTGGACCCGGACACCGAGCGGTCCGCGAAGCAGGCACTGCAGCGGATGCTGGACCTGCCGGGCGATTCTGCCCGGGACTGACCGCTGACCAGGGTCGCTACCCGGGCTGACATCGAGCGGGCACCAGCCGCCGGGCGTACGACGCTGTCGCCCGAGACCGGCGCCCGCTCGATGGGGCTCGGTGGGAGCGTCGGTGGTCAGCCGCGACGCCGGAGCACGGCGACCAGGATCGCGACCGCGCCCAGCGCGGCCGTGCCTCCAAGCACGACGGCCCGCCGCAGCGGCGTCCAGTCGTCGGTGACGGCCTCACTCCCGCGGGCAGCCGGAGCGGGCTTCGCCTCGTCGGGCTCGGGATCGTTCAGCCAGTCCTCGACCTCGTCCTGCGGCTCCCCGAACATCAGGCCCTCGACGGCTCGGTCGTCCGGCTCGAGATCGCCGTCCAGCTCGAGCGGGTCGTCGTTCGGCGGTCGCCGCTCGTCGTACAACTCGTCCGGATCCCAGTCGTGCACCATCGTGTCAACCCCCTCACCCTGTAGTCACTGTCACGTTCGGCGGGCCCGCGGAGTTCCGGGAAACGGCGGCTTGGCCAGGGGATCAGCCGGAGACGAGCGGGACGGCGGCCCGGTGGCCGGCGGCCGGCCCGGTGTGGCCGCCGGTGGCGCGGCCGGTGAGCAGCTGGATCCGGATCCGGACGAGTTCACTGCCGGCGGCCGAGCCGAACCAGGTCCGCAGCCCCAGGTCGGCGAGCGACTCCAGCTCGGCCGTGCTCTCCACCCGCAGGGCTTCACCGACCGCGACGACCGTCCAGCCCTCGGCGGTCTCGGGGTCGACGGCATCGGCCTCGAAGGCCACCACACTGTGGTGTACGGCCGCGGCGAGCCGGCCGCCGTCGTCGGCCCGGAAGACGATGTCGTCGCCGCGGACCCGGTGGTTCACCACGGCGATCGCCGGCAGCGCCTGGTCGGTGTAGACGACCCGGCCGACCGGGGTCGAGGCGAGCAGCCGGCGGCATTGCGCCTCGGACAGACTGTCCACGCGTCCCCCTTCGACCATGTCCCTGATCATGAACCGGTGCCGTACCACGCCCCAGGGCCGAAAGACCCCCACCAGGCGGCGACCGACCCGACGTTCACCGAGCCGGGCGGAACCAGGGAGCCGGGCCGGCGGATACCCCCACCAGCGGCGGGCCGCGGCGCTCCCTGACACCCGACGCCCGGGGTCAAACCTGTCACTCCCCGTTGTCGCCGGAACCCCCTCCGACGATTCGACAGTGCGCCGCTCGTTCGCCCGGCCCCGTTGGCGCCGGCCCGGCTCCAGGGACCACTGTCGACCGGCCCGGGATCCGGCCGCCACTGCCGTTGGGCCCGCCGACTCGGGACGTTCGGACCTAGTGTCGTGCGTAGCCCAAAGATCAGGCCCGCCGAATCCCGCCTCCTGCGGACGCGAGAAGACCCGCCGCCGGACCTCGGTGGGTCCGGCGGCGGGCCGCGACGCTGAGTGCTCGCTCGCGCCTGGTTACTGCCGCGGCGGCTGTCCCGGGTCGCCGGGGTACCCCGCCTGGCCCGGGTCGCCTCCGTAGCCGCCCTGACCGGGATCACCCGCATACCCGGTCTGGCCCGGATCGCCGACGTAGCCGGTCTGGTCCGCCGGCTCGGCGGCGCGCGCCGGCTGCTCCGGCGTGTTCTGCGGCGGAGCCGCCAGCTGCTCGGAGAGGTTCTGCAGCCAGCCCTCCCAACGCTGCTGCATCGGACGGATCAGGCCACCGCCGACGCCGACGATGATCACGCCGCCGATGGTGCCGAGCACCGTGATCAACACCGGGGTGGTCACCGTGGTCGCTACGCCGAGTTGGTTCACCGCCGCGATCGCACCGAGGGCGACGACGAGGCCGTACACGAGATTGGCCAGCAGATTGGCGAACGACCGGCCGGCGAGTACAGAAAGCACGAGATCCTTGAGGACCTTGGCGACAGCGGCCGCGATGACGACCAGGATGATCGCGACGATCACCCTCGGCAGGAACGTGATGATCGTCGTGAGCAGTTGTTCGACCGGGTTCGGCCCGAATGCACTGAACGCGAACTGCAACGCGATCAACAACACGAAGTAGTAGACGATCTTGACGATCAATCCGCCGATGTCGATATTGGCCCGCGCGACGAACTGCTTGAGTCCGGCCTTCTCCAACAGATTCCCGAAGCCGATCTTGGACAGCAGGAGGCTGACCAACTTGGACAGCCCCTTCGCAATGAGCCATCCGATCAGCAGAATGATCAAGAAGCCGAGCAACCGTGGCACGAATGTGACCACAGCTGATAGTCCGTCCCCTAGGGCACGGGTGAGCGCGTCGAGCATCGATTTTCTCCCTTCACCTGCGACCGGCGATGGTTCGTCGGAAGGTTGGCGTGCCACACTCGCGAATGAACCATCCCCGAGTCGGCCGACAATAATCGATATTGGAACTGTGATCAGATTCGTTTCCCGACATTGCCGCGTTCGGGAAATTCTGTCAAGTGTCGCGGCCGCCGTTGATCATGGCGATTCGGGATACGACCTTGGTACGCCGACGGCCGGAGGCCTCCCCGAGGGAGATCTCGTAGGCGTCCAATCGGTCCCACTCGGCCAATGTCGTGAAGTCGATCTTCTTCGCTCGCAGCAGTTCCACGATCGCTTCCGGGCCCGGTGAGTCCGGATCCGGCAGCGCCGCAAGATCAGCCAGCAGCGAGCCGACGGTCTCCGCGGCGTCCGACTTCGTGTGGCCGATCAGCCCGACCGGTCCGCGCCGGATCCAGCCGGTCGCATAGAGCCCCGGCACCACCTGGTGATCAAGATCGACGACCCGGCCGGCCGTGCCGGGGACGACGGCCTCGGCGTCGTCGAACGGTACGTCCGGCAACGGAGTCGACCGGTACCCGATCGCCCGATACACCGCCTGGACAGGCCAATCCCGGTGTTCACCGGTGAACGTGATCGTGCCGTCGGGCCCGGTTTCGGTGCGCTCGGTCCGGAGCGTCTCGACCCGCTCGTCCCCGAGCAGCGAGACCGGTGCCGCCCGGAAGTGCAGGTGGATCCGCCGAGCCGCCCCGGTCGGCTCCCGGCCGACCCAGTCGAGCAGCGTACGCAGCACGGTCCGGCGCTGCCCGCTCCGCCCGATCGCCGCCTCCTCCGCCGCCGAGACCTCGGCGCCGACCGGGTCGACGCTCACGTCGACGCTCGGCGATTCGGCCAGCTCGCGCAGCTCCAGCGGGGTGAACTTCGCGTCCGCCGGGCCGCGGCGGGCGAACAGATGGATGTCCCGGGCGGCGTTGCCGGCCAGGCCGCGGGCCACGTTGTCGGGAATCTCGGTGGCCAGCTGTTCGGCGGCCGGCTTGGCCAGCATCCGGGCGATGTCCAGCGCGACGTTGCCGGCGCCGAGCACCGCGACCGACCGCGCGGTCAGCGGCCAGTCCCGCGGCACGTCCGGATGGCCGTTGTACCAGGCCACGAAGTCGGCGCCGCCGTGGCTTCCGGGCAAGTCGGCCCCGGGAATGGTCAGCGGCCGGTCCGTCGCGGCCCCGGTCGCGACGACGACCGCGTGGTAGCACTGCCGCAGCTCCGCCAGCTTCAGGTCGCCGCCGTACTCGACGTTGCCGAAGAACCGGATCTCCGGCGCCGCCAGCGCCGCCCGCAACGCGACCACGACCTCCTTGATCCGCTGGTGATCGGGCGCGGTGCCGTACCGGACCAGCCCGTACGGAGTCGGCAGCCGGTCGAACACGTCGACCAGCACCCGCACACCGTGCCCCGGACCCGCCGCCACCAGCCCGGCCGCCGCATAGATCCCGGCCGGCCCCGCACCCACGACCGCCACCCGCACCGTCCGCACCGTACCTCCGAATTAGGAAACGTTCTTCTTGCATAATCCTAGTCGGTCGGTTTTTCACGTAACGTGAAAAACTGGCGCTCTACCAGAGAAACTTCCCTGGTAAAGCGCCAGTAAAGGTGGTGAAGAGGCCTGCTCAGCCGGGGATCAGGCCCTCTTCGGAGTCGTCCAGCAGCTGCCGTACCTCGTCGAGGGTCGCATCCGACGACGGCAGGATGAGGTCGGAGTCGTGCAGTTCGTCGGCCGGCAGCTCGGAGCCGGAGCGGACCTTCTCCAGCAGTTCGTGCAGGGCCGTGGCGAGCCGGTCGGCGTCGTTCGCCGTCACCGCCTGCTCGACGGCATCGTCCAGGGCGTTCAGTTCGGCGAAGGCGTCTTCGGCGAGGCGCCACTGGCCCTCGCCGAGAATCCGGACGATCATCGCAGGTCGCCCTGGTTCGGCTGCTGCTGCGCCGGCTGGCCCAGCGTCGGATCCGAGGCCGCGGGCTGCTGCGGCGCGGCCTGCTGCTGCGGAGTCGCCTGCTGCTGCGGGGCGGCGGCCGGTTGGCCCTCGATCGCCTGCGGCGCCGAGCTGCCGGCGCCGAGTGATGCCTTCATCTGGGCCAGCTCGTTCTCCACGTCGGAGGTCGAGGCGAGCTGCTCCAGCTCGAGCGTGATGTCGTCCTTGGCGGTGCCGGTCGGGTCTTCCAGCGCACCGGAGGCCAGCAGTTCGTCGATCGCGCCGGCCCGGGCCTGCATCTCAGCGGTCTTGTCCTCGGCCCGCTGGATCGCCATGCCGACGTCGCCCATCTCCTCGCTGATGCCGGAGAAGGCCTCGTTGATCCGGGTCTGCGCCTCGGCGGCCGAGTAGGTCGCCTTGATGGTCTCCTTGCGGGTCCGGAAGGAGTCGACCTTCGCCTGCAGCCGCTGGCTGGCGCGGGTCAGCTTCTCCTCCTCGCCCTGCAGCTGCGCGTGTTGGGTCTGCAGGTCCGCCATCTGCTGCTGGATCCCGGACCGGCGGGTCAGCGCCTCGCGGGCCAGGTCCTCGCGGCCGATCTGCAACGCCTTCTGCGCCTGCTGGGTCAGCTTGTCGGCCTGAGTGCTGAGGCCGTTGGCCTGCAGCTCGACCCGCTTTCGGCTGGTCGCGACATCGGCCACCCCGCGGCGCACCTTCTGCAGCAGCTCCAGCTGGCGCTGGTAAGAGTAGTCAAGGGTCTGACGCGGATCTTCCAACTTGTCCAAGGCCTTGTCGGTCTTGGCGCGAAAGATCAGCGAGATGCGCTGAAAGATGCCACTCATGACGAGAGCTGGTCCTTCCGATGGCGGATGTGCGGTCCCCGGCTTGGCTGAGGGTCGACTGAACTGAGGTCAACCCTATGCCCGCCATGGTAACGAGCCCACGGTGCCGGGCCGAAGAGTTTGGGCATTTGGGTTGCATCCCTGAGAGAATCGGAGCTCCGGCAGGGCATGCGCCCTACGCCGAAGTACGCAGCCGACCCGACGAGCCGCGTACCGCAGAGAGATCGAGAAGCCGAGAGGGACCCGTGGCACTGTTCCGCCGCCGTACCGAAGCCGCTCCGGAGCCGGAGCAGCCGGAACCGACCCCGTCGCCGGCCGGCGGGCCGGCCAAGAAGGACCGGCCGACGCCGACGCGCAAGGAGGCCGAGGCGCTCCGCCGGCAACGCGTCGGCCGCAACCTGAACTCCAAGGAGGCCAAGCGGGAGGCCACCCGCCGGTCCCGCGAGGAACGGCTCCGGTTGATGAACGAGCGCGAGGCGACACCGGA
Organism: Microlunatus parietis; assembly: GCF_013407955.1. Classification (GTDB taxonomy): domain Bacteria; phylum Actinomycetota; class Actinomycetes; order Propionibacteriales; family Propionibacteriaceae; genus Microlunatus; species Microlunatus parietis. The sequence continues at coordinate 2,255,454 of NZ_JACCBU010000001.1, forward strand.
GAAGGTGCTGCTCCGCGACTACGTCGACTCCCGGTTCAACATCGGCGAGTTCGTCCTGCCGGCCCTGGTCGTGATCTTGGCGCTGACCTTCCTGAACACGGTGTTCCCGTTCGTCACCTACATCACCACGGTGTTGATGTACGTCTTCCTGCTGGTCGCCGTGATCGACGTGTTTCTGATGTGGCGCGGCTTCAAGAAGGTGCTGGCCGACCGGCTGCCGCGGGCGTCCACCCGGGGCCTGCTGATGTACGGCATGAACCGCTGCATCCAGATCCGTCGCTTCCGGATCCCGCCGCCCCGGGTCAAGCGCGGCGAAGGATACTGACGCCGGTGCCGCCAGCGTGAGCGCGCTCTACCGGCAGCTGTACGAGAAGCTGCGGGCCGACATCGAGCAGCACCGGATCGCGGTCGGCGACCGGCTGCCGCCCGAGGCCGAGTTGGTCGAGACGCACCAGGTCAGCTCGATCACGATCAAGCGCGCCCTCGATCTGCTCCGGGCGGACGGTTTCATCGTCCGCCGGCCGCGGCTCGGCACGTTCGTGATCAGCGACGTCCAGACCGCCGGCCTGGCCGAGCACGCCGGCGGCGGTGCCCGGCCGCTGATCGGCTGCGTGATCACGAACTTCGACGACACGTTCGGGACCAAGATCATCGGTGGTGCCATCGACGAGGCGCAGGACCGGGCGACGCTGGTGATCAACCGCAGCCTGGGCGACCAGAGTGCCGAGGACCGGCTGATCCGGGCCCTGGTCGACTCCGGCGCGAAGGCGATCATCCTGGAGCCGAGCTCGTCCGAGTTCGTACCGCCGGTGGTGCTGGAGTTGATCACCCGTTCGTTCCCGCTGGTGATCATCGACCGGCTGCTGGACGGGGTCCCGGTCTCCACCATCGCCTCGGACAACGTTGCCGGGGCACGGGAGGCGACCGAGCATCTGATCGACCTGGGTCACCGCCGGATCGGCTTGATCACCAGCGCCGGCCCGGTGTCCACCCTGGACGAGCGCCGGCGCGGCTTCCTGCTGGCGAACGCGACCGCGAGCGTCGATCACGACGAGCGCAACGAGTTCCGCGGGGTGGAGTCGACCCGGCCGTTCTCCGACACCCCGATCGAGGACGACATCGAGGCGCTGACCGAGTTCGTCGCCGCGCGGCGCGACCTGACCGGCTTCGTCGTCTCCGAGTTCAACATCGCGCTGTTGCTCCGCGAGGCCTGCCGCCGGCTCGACCTGGAGATCCCGCGGCACCGCTCCGTGGTCTGCTTCGACCACCCGGACCTGTTCTTCGACCGGGCCGCCTTCCGGTTCACCCACATCCGGCAGGATCAGGACGCCCTCGGCCGCCGCTCCGTCGAGCAGGCGCTGGCCCAGATCGACGACCCCGGCGCGATCGGCAAGCACACCCTGCCGACCACCCTGGTCCCCGGCGATTCCACCCGCAAGCTGCGGACCCGGAAGGGCTGAGGGCCCGTCAGTCGGACTCAGGCCCGTCGCCGTAGCTGAGCAGGTCGCCGGGCTGGCACTCCAGAACCTCGCAGAGTGCGGCCAGGGTGGAGAACCGGACCGCCTTGGCCCGGCCGTTCTTGAGGATGGACAGGTTCACCGGGGACAGGCCCACCCGTTCGGCAAGCTCGGTGAGCGTCAGGTCGCGCTCGCTCAGCAGCCGGTCGAGATGGACACCGATCGCCTGGGCTGAGCCGGCACGCACCATCAGACGACCTCGTCCAGTTCGGCGCGCAGGGCCGCGCCCTTGGGCATCACCTCCGAGATCGCGAGTACGACGACGCCGGCCAGCGTGATCATCGGAGGCTCCATGAGCACCGGAGTCCCGGCACCATCGCCCAGCGAGATCCACGCGATCAGCCACTGCGCCGCCACTGACACGGCCGCCGCGACCACGCCGCCGAACAGGAGCAGCAGACCGACCGTCCTGATCCGGCGCAGATTCGTGCCGGAGAAGGGATCCCCGGCCATGGCGGACCCGACGATCCGGTTGATCACGACGGCGACCCCGGCCGCGATTCCGACTGGAACGAACCTCTCGGTCAGCCACAACGCGGTCTGCGCGATCGTCGGCTCGGTGATCAGGATCTGCGTCACCCCGGTCACCTGCACCCCCGGCGGTAGCGCCGCAAGCTCTCCGACCGTCCTGCTGATCACGGCAGAGATCGGCACCGAGTACCCGGTCACGAACTGGACCGCGAACACCGTCAGGCCCGTCGAGTGTGACGTTACGTCCACGAGATCGATTTCGTGCGTCGTTCTCCTCACACTCGATGAGCCAGCTCCGTCCGGGACGGCTGTGGCTGGCGTCGTCGTCCGCGGGGTTTTCGGGCGGATTGGTGTTGTGGCGATGACCGGAATCCAGCGCGCCCTGGCCCGATGAGCCGGATCCGGCCCCGTTTCGGGGCGAGCGCGCTCGATTCCGGTCATCCCGCTGCGACCGACAACCCCTTCAGAGCTTGGCGCGGAGCTCCAGGGCCATGATCGCGCTCAGCTGCGTCGAGTAGTCGATCGGGCCGGCCAGGGGCTTGCGCCAGTCGTTGGCGGCGAGGCGGGTGCAGCCGTCGGTGGAGTCGATCAGGGCGTCCGTGCTGGTGATCACGAACTCCTTCAGCTTCGTCAGCTCGGCCGACTCCGTATCACCGACGGCGTCCAGCAGAACCCCGAGGTAGCGGTAGTAGACGCCCTTGAACAGGCCGCAGTCGCCGTCGCCCTCGTCGGTGAACACCCCGCCGTCGGTGAGTTCGTCGACGGCGGTGACGGCGGTCCGGATCGCGGTGTTGATCATGGCGCCCGGGTCGTCGGCGGTCCTGGACAGCTCGACGGCTGCCCCCAGGTAGAGGCCCTGGTTGTAGGTGAACCGCCACTGGGTGTCGATCTTGCCGTCCTGCTGCCGGTTGATCCCGTCCTCGACGAAACCACTGTCCGGGTCGACCAGGGTCTCGGTCAGCCAGGCGAAGGCGCGCCGGGCGTAGTCGAGGTACGGCTGATCGTCGGCGAGTGCGGCCAGCCGGCAGGACAAGATCACCAACGGCCCGTTGGCCGGGGTGTTCTTGTAGTCCAGCTGGGGCTTGCGCCAGGCCAGGCTCGGCCCGAGCTGATCATTCCAGCCATGCTCGACCACGTGCGCCCAGATCGCCCTGGCGTCGGCCAGGTACGACTCCTCGCCGGTCGCCCGGTGCAGCCTCAGGACGGCGAGGGCGTACCAGAGCATGTCGTCGAAGTAGTCGTTGAACAGCGAGCCGGCATTGCGCTCCAGGATATTGCGGTACGTGTCCGTCGCCGCCGCCAGCCGACCTTGATCACCGGACCGGAGATAGGCGTCCAGCCGGACGTCGATCACATGCGCCAACCACCAGTAGTTGAAGGTGGCGTCGTCACCGGCCGGATGGCTGTTGTGCAACAGCTGCGGCCAGGGTGCGCCGAAGCTGCGGTCGAGGGTGTCCTGGGCGTAGTCGGCCAGTTCGCCGATCGGCGTGATCATGGTGGAGTCGGTCACTTGCGCTGCTCCGCCAGGATCTGATTGCCCCGCTTCTCGGCCTCGGCGAGCGCCTCCTCGGCGCTGATCTCACCGGACATGAACCGCTGCAGTTGCGGGATCAGGGCCTTGCCCTCCATGTCGGCGTAGCCCTTCAGGGTCGGCCGGGTCTGGGCGTACTTCATGGTGGCGACGAAGCCGGCGTACTTCTCGTTGTCGGTGAAGTACGGGTCCTCGGCGGCCTCGATCAGCGCGGGGATCCAGCCGGACAGCTTGCCGAACGAGATCGCATTCTCCTTCTCGGTCGCCCACCACTTGAGGAACGCCCAGGCACCGTCGGCGTTCTTGGCGCCGCGCGGAATGATCAAGCCGAAGCCGCCCATGTTGGCGGCCTTGTCGCCGCGCGGTCCGGCCGGCGGTTCGGCGATGCCGTACTTCAGCGTCTTCACCTTGTCCAGGTCGGACAAGGCCCACGGGCCGTCGTACTTCATCGCGGCCTTGCCCTCGGCGAACGCGTTGCCACCGGCGCCGAAGCCGAGCTGGTAGACCTTGGCGTCCAGCAGCTGCTTCCAGAAGTTGAGCACCTCGACGCCCTCGGGGCTGTTGAACGCGACCGCGGTCTGGTCCTCGGTGAGCATGCTGCCGCCGGCCTGGCGGATCCACATGTTGAAGAGGCCGGGATCGTCCAGCGAGAAGCCGGCCCGGGTCAGCTTGTTGCCGTCCCGCTTGGTCAGCGTGGTCGCGGCCTGCCTCAGCTCGTCCCAGTTCGTCGGCGGCTCGAGGCCCGCCTCGGCAAAGAGTTCCGTGTTGTAGAACAGGGAGCGGTTGTCCACCAGCAGCGGCAGCCCATAGTGCTTGCCGTCGACGACCATCTCCTCGACCGCCGGCCCGTAGAACCGACCAAGATCGATCTTGTCCGCGGCGATCCGGTCGTCCAGCGCGGTGAACGCGTTCTTGCCGGCGTAGACCGACGTGTTGAAGCGGTCCCAGAGCACGATGTCGGGGACCCGGCCGCTGGCCATGCCGGTGAGCAGCTTCTGCTCGACCTCCTCCTGCGCTACGAAGGTGACCTTGTAGTCGGTCTGGGCCGCGTTGAACGCGTCGGCCTGCGCCTTCAGCTGCTTGGCTTGATCACCGGACCAGCCACCCCAGAAGGTGACCTCCTTGATCTTGGGCCCGCCGGCCCCGGTGCCTCCGGTGGTGCCGCCGCTCGGGCCGCCACAGGCCGCCAGGACCAGGGCGAGCAGGCCGGCGACGACCGCCGCCGCGATGGATCGGATGGTGCGCATCGTTGAACTCCTATTTGCTGGCGCCCAGATGGGCGACGCCCTCGATGATGTGACGCTGGGCCAGGACGAAGATGATCAAGACCGGGACGCTGGACATGACGGTGCCGGCCATCAGCGGCCCGAAGTCGGTCACCTTGTCGTTGACGAACGTGGACAGGGCAACCTGGACGGTGAGCATGGACGGGTCGTTGAGCACGATCAACGGCCAGAGGAACGCGTTCCAGCCCGCCTGGAAGGTGAGTACGCCGAGCACGGCGAGCCCGGCCGCCGCCAGCGGCAGGTAGACCTGGACGAAGATCCGGAACTCGCTGGCGCCGTCGATCCGGGCCGCCTCGCCCAGTTCGTCCGGCAGGCTCTCGAAGAACTGCTTCATGAAGAACACCGCGAACGGACCCGCGGCGCCGGGCAGGATGACCGCCCAGTACGTGTTGATCAACCCGAACCCGCCCTGCCCGAGCAGGTCGTTGCCGCCGGCCAGCGGCCAGTACCGCAGCACCAGGAAGGCGGGCACCATGGTGACGATCCCCGGCACCATCATCGAGGCGAGGAACGCTCCGAAGACGATCTTGCGGCCGCGGAATCTCAGCTTGGCCAGCGCATAGCCGCCCAACCCGCCGAAGAAGAGGTTGGTCACGCAACCGGCCAGGGCCAGGAACAGGGAGTTGAGCAGGTACTGGGCGAACGGGGTCTCGGCGAAGACCCGCTGGTAGTTCTCCAGCGTCGGCACCTTCGGCAGCAGCGACAGGTAGTTGCTGAGCGCCTCGCTGGCCGGCTTGAACGACGTCGCGAGCGTCCAGACCAGTGGCATCACCGTGCTGAACGCTATTGCCGAGGCGCCGATCCACCACAAGCTGTGTTTGATGATCTTGGAGGGCTTGATGATCTTGCCCAGCTTCATCGGTTTGGTGCTCACGCCTGACCTCCCATCCGGTTGATCCGTACGTTGATCACGGTGAAGACCAGGATGATCGCGAACAGGATGAACGACAGCGCCGAGGCGTAGCCCATCTCCAGGGCCCCGAATCCCTTGTCGTAGATGTAGTAGACGATCGTCACCGTCGCGTTGCCCGGGCCGCCCTTGGTCAGGATGAAGGCCTGGTCGAACACCTGGAACGACCCGATGATCAACAGCGTCGAGACCAGGAACATGGTCTTCGAGATGCCGGGCAGGGTGACGTGCCAGAAGCTCCGCCAGGCGCCGGCACCGTCCAGCTGGGCGGCCTCGTAGAGATCACGGGGCACGCCCTGCAGCCCGCCCAGGAAGATGATCATGTTGCCGCCGAAGCCGGCCCAGACGCTCATCGCGACGATCGACGGCATCGCCCACTGCGACTCGTACAGCCAGGCGGGTCCGTCGATGCCGAACCAGCCGAGCACGACGTTGAAGACGCCGTACTGCGGGTTGAGCAGCCAGAACCAGATCGAGGCGGTGGCCACCGAGGAGGACACGACCGGGATGTAGAACAGGGTCCGCATCACCTTGGTGGCCCGGCTGCTCCGGTTCAGCAGCAGCGCCGTGGCCAGCGCGACGATGATGCCGAGCGGCACGTACATCACCGTGTAGTAGGCGGTGTTGCGGAGCGCGACCCAGAAGAACGGGTCGCCGAAGACCTTGACGTAGTTCGCCACCCCGACCCAGGAGAGCTCGTCGACGATCGAGTAGTCGGAGAAGCTGAGCACGGCCGCGACGACCATCGGCACCAGCAGGAACACGACGAACAGCACGATCGGCAACGCCAGGAACGCCCAGCCGTTGATCGTCTGCTGCCGGCCGGTGGTCATGCCGCGCCGCTTGCGCGGAACCGGAGTCGCGGGACTGAGCCGCACCGGATCGTCGGTGATCGACGCCATCGAGCCCCCTCGCCGAGATGGTGGTGGTGTGGTGGGTGCGGCTATTACTACACCATTAATCTCCATCTCGACAATATGAATATATTAATTGGGATGAATCCTTGACGTACCCTCCGCCGGCGACCTACCGTCGGGGCATGACCCGACGCGCCATTGGCGCCGCGATCGCGGCCCTCGCCACGCTTGGAATGATCACCTTCGCCGCCGCACCGGCGGCCGCCTCCGAGGGGGATGCCACGACCAGACGCCCGGCCAAGGCCGAGCCGGCGGCCGTCCCACTCGCCGCGACCGAGGATCGACTGGCCGACGGGGCCACGATCTTCGGCCGCCAGATCGAACTGCACCTCTCCGACGCCGACGCCCTCGGCTGGGCCCGGATCTCCAGCGGCGATCCGACCGACGAGGTGTGGCTGGACCGCTCCTTCGACGGCGGCGCGACCGTCGCCGACGAACGGCTCGGCTACTCGACCATCCCGGCCGGTTCCCGGTCGGTCACCTCGCCCGAGTTCGCCCTGAACGTTGACGGCAAGGAGGGCGTGCTGCGGGCCTGCGGCAAGGCCGGCAACCGCGATGACATCGTCTGCACCAGCTGGTTCGGTGTCGAGAAACCGCAGACCGAGGGCACCCCGGCCCAGCGGGCCGTGGACGCCCTGATGCGCTTGTACAACAAGGACACCGGGCTCTGGAAGACCACCGGCTGGTGGAACTCGGCGAACGCGCTGACCGCGGTGCTGGACTACCAGCTGGCCACCGGCGACGACCGCTACGAGTGGGTGATCGCGAACACGTACGACAAGAACAAGGACGCCCAGGGCGGCAACTTCACCAACGAGTACATCGACGACACCGGCTGGTGGGCACTGGCCTGGATCCGGGCGTACGACCTCACCGGTGATCAGCGCTACCTGGACACGGCGATCTTCGACGCCGAGTACATGTGGGACACCTGGAGCGACGTCTGCGGCGGCGGCGTGATCTGGAACATCAACGTGAAGTACAAGAACGCCGTCACCAACGAGCTGATGATCAAGGTGCTGGCCAGCCTGGCCAACCGGGTCGAGGGCGACTCCAGCTTCCTCGACCGGGCGGTGCAGAACTGGGAGTGGTTCCGCGACAGCGGCATGATCAACTCCCGGAACATGATCAACGACGGCCTGAACGACGCCTGCGAGAACAACGGTCAGCCGACCTGGACGTACAACCAGGGCATCGTGCTCGGCGCACTGACCGAGCTGCACGCGGCGACCGGCGACCGGGGCTACCTGCGCACCGCGAAGAAGCTGGCGACGGCCTCCACCCAGGACTCCGGGATCAACCCGAAGGGGGTGCTCCGCGAGCCGTGTGAGTCGGGGGACTGCGGCGGCGACGGCCCGACCTTCAAGGGCGTCTATGTCCGGAATCTCGGCGAGCTCAACGCGGCCCTGCCGAACCGGCCGTACCAGTCCTACCTGGTGAAGCAGGCGAAGACCTCCTACGCCAAGGACCGGAACCGGTTCGACCAGTACGGCCTGCACTGGGCCGGGCCGATCCGCTACATCTCGGCGGCGACCCAGCAGAGCGCGACCGAGGCCCAGATCGCCCCGCTGCGCTAGGAGGGCGGGCCGGTCCACCGACCGCCGGCACCTGTGAAACGCTGACGCCATGGAGTTTCGATTTCTCGGCCGCAGCGGCCTCAAGGTGTCGGCGGTCAGTTACGGCAACTGGGTGACCCACGGGTCGCAGGTCGAGGCCGAGCAGGCCCAACGGTGCGTCCGGGCGGCGCTGGACGCGGGCATCACCACGTTCGACACCGCGGACACGTACGCGAACACGAAGGCCGAATCGATCCTCGGCGAGGCGCTGGCCGGTGAGCGGCGGGAGAGCCTGGAGATCTTCACCAAGGTCTACTTCCCCACCGGTCCCGGCGGCCCGAACGACACCGGGCTGTCCCGCAAGCACATCCACGAGTCGATCAACGGCTCGCTGAAGCGGCTGAAGACCGACTACGTCGACCTCTATCAGGCGCACCGGTTCGATCACTTCACGCCGCTCGAGGAGACCATGGAGTCGTTCGCCGACGTGGTCCGGCAGGGCAAGGCGCTCTACATCGGGGTCAGCGAGTGGACCGCGGAGCAGCTCCGCGCCGGGCATGCGCTGGCCCGGGAACTGCGCTTCCCGTTCGTCTCGAACCAGCCGCAGTACAACGCGCTGCACCGGGTCATCGAGGCCGAGGTGGTGCCGACGTCGTACGAGCTCGGGATCAGCCAGGTGGTCTATTCGCCGATCGCGCAGGGCGTGCTGACCGGCAAGTACCTGCCGGGACAGCCGCCGCCGGAGGGCTCCCGGGCCACCGACCAGGCCAGCGGCGCCGGCTTCATCAAGCGGCTGGTCGACAACGACGAGCTGTTGGCGCGGGTGCAGAAGCTGGCCCCGTTGGCCGAGGCGGAGGGCCTGACCATGGCCCAGCTGGCGATCGCCTGGGTGCTCAACAACGAGAACGTGGCGACCGCGATCACCGGCGGCTCCCGGCCCGAGCAGGTCACCGCGAACGCCGAGGCGGCCGGCAAGAAGCTGTCCGAGGAGACCCTTCGCGGCATCGACGAGGCGCTCGGCGATGCCGTCGTGACGGACCCGGGCCTCACCGCCCGGTCGGCGCCGACGAAGCGGCTCACCTGATGTCGTGGCACTGGACCTACCAGCCGGTCCCGGCCGGCACCCAGGGCCGGAGCAAGAACTTCCCGCGGCAGGGCGACGCGGAGTCGTGGCTCGGCGAGACCTATCCGGACCTGTACTCCGACGGCGTCCGCTCGGTCACGCTTTATGAGGACGAGCGGAAGGTCTACGGGCCGATGAGCCTGGAGCCGGACGACGCCTGACCCGGTTCGTGCCCTGTGGTCAGCTGCCGAAGCCGCCGTTGCTCGACAGCAGCTGGCCGTTGATCCAGGAACCCTGGTCCGAGAAGAGGAACCGGACCAGGTTGGCGGTGTCGTGCGGCGTGCCCAGCCGACCGGCGGGCGTCTGCGCGATGCCGGCGGCGCGGATCTCGTCGGTCATCCAGCCGGTGTCGACCGGGCCGGGATTGATCACGTTGGCGCGAACGCCGCGATCGGCCAGCTCGTGCGCGGCGGCGATCACCAGCCGGTCCAGGGCTCCCTTGCTGCACCCGTACGGCAGGTTGTGCACGACGTGATCACTGGTCAGCGCGACGATCCGGGCCCTGGCCTCGCCGCCATGATCGACGACCGGCAGCCGCTCGGCGTACTCCTTGATCAACAACCAGCTGGCCCGGGCGTTGACGTCGAAGTGGCGGTCCCAGCTGTCCAGGGACGTGGTGAGGATCGAGCTGTCGACGGACTCGCAGTGCGACAGCACCAGGCCGGCAAGATCATCGTGCGCTGACGCGGCCTTGATCAACTCCGCCGGTACGGCAGGATCGGCAAGATCACCGGCGATCAGGTCCACCCGCCGGCCGAGCGCCCGGCAGTCCTCGGCGATCGCCGCCGGGTCGTCCGGGCCCGCCTCCATGCCGAGCCGGTCGTCGTACGGCCGCCAGTAGCTCAGCGCCAGGTCCCAGCCGTCCTCGGCCAGGCCGAGCGCGAGCCCGGCCCCGATGGAGCGGCGCCGGCCCACTCCGGTGATCAACACTGTGCCACGACTCATCTGGGGCCTCCGTTCGTCACAAGGGACCCATCGTGGCAGCCGGGCCCGGTCAGGCGGGCGGCAGGTCCCGGTGCACGATCCAGGCGTGCTTGCCGACCTGGCGGAGGCGGGCGAAGTCGTACTGCTCGAACAGCTCGACGGTGCCACTGAACAGGAACCGGCCCTGCGCGACCCGGCCGTCGGTGACCTCGGAGATCGCCTCGACCAAGCCGCCGCCGCGGGCCGCGATCTGGTCCAAGGCGCCCTCCAGCGCCGCCCGGGCCACGCCCTGGCGGCGATGCGTCTTGTCGGTGAAGATGCAGGTGATCCGCCAGCCCGGAGTCGGCGGCGGCTGCTTCTCGTACTCGATCCGGTGTTTGATCTTGAGGTCGACCTTCGGGCCGAACTGCGCCCAGCCGCGGGCGATGCCGTCCTCGTCCAGCACCAGGGCGGCGTGCGCCCGGCCGGTCCGGACAAGCTGTTCCTTCGCGGTGCGGTTGTCGAGGTCCGGATCGCCGCGGTCGGTGTGGAACCCGATGCACCAGCAGCCGCCGAAGATCCCGTTGTTGCGTTCGACCAGGTCGGCGAACGGCTCCCAGGTCGAGGCGTCCAACGTCGTGATCGCGTACGTCATCGGGTCAGACCGTCCAGCACCCTGGCCAACTCCTTCGGGCAGCTGGTCATCGGCCAGTGGCCCGAGTCGAGGTCGGCGTAGGTCACGTCGCGGGCCCGGTCCAACTCGGGCAGGTCGCCGTCCGCGATCCAGCCCTTCACGTCGTCCGGGCTGAATTCGGGGCAGATCAGTGTGACCGGAATGTCGTACCGTCGCTCGTCGGTGAGCCGGACGATGCCGGTGGCGACGCCGCCGGGCACCGGCACCGCGCCGGCGGCCAGGCGGTCCCGGGCGGCCGCGTCCAGGTCGGCGGTGTCGGGGCCTTCGAACGGTTCCCAGCCGGGGAACGGCACCACGCCGTCCTGCACCGGGAACACGTCGAAGTAGGTCTCGCCGTCGGCCGCGGGGAAGCCGCCGACCAGGGCGACCCGGGCCACCGCGTCCGGCCGCCGGTCCGCGACCAGCCAGGCCAGCGTGCTCGCGGCCGAGTGCCCGACGACGAGGGGCCGGTCGGCGGCGTCGATCGCCTCGAGGGCGGCGGCCACCTGGTCGTCGAGTGTCGTGGCGGTCCGGCCGTCGGCGAGGCCGGGCAGGGTCAGCGCGGTCGGGCGGTGGCCGAGCCGCCGGAGTTCCTCTGCGGTCTCGTCCCAGACCGCGCCGGTCAGCCACATGCCGGGAATGAGGATGATGTCCATGGCGTGACCCTAGAAGCGGTTCCGGACGCTCGGCTTCCTGTTTAGGTTGGTGCCGTGAAGACGCGCGAGGACAGCCCGACGGCGCGGGCCTTGTTGGCGCTGGAACTGCTGCAGGCCAGGCCGGGAATCTCGGCCGCCGACCTGGCCGAACGGCTGGCGGTGACCGACCGGGCCGCCCGGCGCTATGTCGCGATCCTGCGCGAGGCGGGCGTGCCGATCGAGTCGGTTCGTGGGCCGTACGGGGGCTATCGGGTTGGCCGCGGCGTACGGCTGCCGCCGCTGGTCTTCTCCTCGTCGGAGGCGCTCGGCCTCGTGATGGCCGTGCTGGACGGGCAGCACGCGGCCGCCGACCCGGCCGATCCGGTCGGCGCCGCGCTGGGCAAGCTGCTCCGGGCGCTGCCGGAACGGGTCGCCCGGCAGGCCGCGATGCTCCGGGAGAACGCGCTCGCCGCGCCGGACCGGGACGCGGCTCGGCCGGACCCGGAGATCGTCACCACGGTCGTCGACGCCGTCGCGGCCGGGCGGCGGGCCCGGCTCTCGTACCGGACGGCTTCGGGGACGCCGCTGGACACCGAGGTCGACCCGTGGGCGGTGGTGGTCCGCAACGGGCGCTGGTATCTGCTCTGCCGGGCGCACTATGCCGACGAGGTCCGGACGTTCCGGATCGACCGGGTGACCGGCTTCGAGACCCTGGCCGATCGCTGCCAGCCGCCGCCGGAGCTGGATCCGGTGGCGCTGCTGGAGCAGCATCTCGGCAGCAGCTGGGATTATCCGACCCGGGTCGTCTTCGAGGCTCCGTACGCGAGCGTCGCGCCGTGGATCACCGGGCCGATGGGCCGGCTGGAGCCGCTGGACGACGGAGCCCGGTGCCTGCTGACCGGGAGCACCAGCAACCCGGCCATGTATGCCGGCGAGTGGCTGTCCGCGCTGCCGTTCCCGTTCCGGGTCGAGGGCGGCCCCGAACTCCGCGCCGCCGTCGCCGAGGTGGCCGCCCGGATGGCCGCCGCCGTCCGGTCGTGATGCCATGGTGGAATGCGGCCGGGTACTCGACGACGTCCGCATCACCGATGTTGACCTCGACCGAGAAGTCCGGAGTCTCGATCTGACCCCACGAAGCATCGGTGAAGTCGGCCGCGGGGACCACCGACCGAATCTTCCTGATCAGCTCCGATCTCGGCCCGAGCGGCAAGGGCTTGAAGTCGTGCGGGACGTCCGCCACCGAACGAGCGTCGCGCGGCAGATCCATGATCAAGATGTCCCAACTCATGTCGGGCAAGATAGCTCAGCAGCGGAGTCAGCTGCGCAGGGCGGCGAGCCAGGGATGATCGGGGTGGACGCGGGTCAGGGCGTCGCGGAGCCAGCCGCTGGCGGCGGGGTCGAGGTGCGGCAGGACGGCCTCGAAGTCGTACTGGTCCTTGGGCCGGCGGCGGGCCGCCTTGTGCAGCAACTGCAGCTCCACCCGGAGGTAGTCGATGCCGTCCACGGTCCGGACGATCTCCGGCCAGGGCAGCCGGATCTCGCTGTCCCGCTTGAAGATCCAGCCGTCCTCGTCGCCGTCCATCAAGATCACGTCGTATTCCCACGGATCGGCGCCGCTGTGCCGGGTCCAGAGGTTCTCGCACTCGTCCGGCAGCACGTCGGTCGCCGGGGCGTCCGGGTCCTGGTCCGGCGGCAGCGGCGTCAGCGATCCACGGTCGGCGATCCAGACGTCCAGCCGGCCGGCCAGGTGCCGCCGCAGCAGCGCCAGGTCCGATCGGGGCACACTCAGATCAAGATCACCGTGGGCCCGTGGCGCGCCTCCCTGCGCCTCGATCGCCCAGCCGCCGGCGACCCACCAGCGCCCCGGGTAGCCCGCCATCAGCGCCGCGGCGTCGGCGGGTTCGCGACGGGCGCCCGGACCGTACAGGCGATGCAATTCGGCCTCGACCGGATCCTCGATGATCATGGACTGACTTGCCTCGCTGTCGTGGTCTTCGGGCGCGGCCGGAGCAGGGAGCGGAGGCCCTGCCGCGCCAGCAGCCGGTCCAGCCCGTCCTGGTCGTCCCGCCACGCCTGACAGTCCTGGATCACGAGGAGGACGGCGGTCCAGCGCAGCACCCGTTCCTGATCAAGGTCGGCGGCCGTCGCCAGAGCCGCCGCAACGTCCAGGATCCGGTCGGCCGGCTGCGCCGCGGCGAGATGCCCGGCGTCGGCGCACGGATCACCGATCCGCGGGATCGGGTCGATCGCGACGAAGGTCTGGCCGGAGGCAAGGAGATTCTTGTTGGTGAAGTCGCCGTGCAGCAGCACCGGGCGACGGGTCGACCGGGCCAGATCCTCGACGGTCGCGGCCGCGGCACCGAGCAACGCCAGTCCCGCCTCGCCGCGCGACGACTCGTTCCGCTGCCGTCGCTCGTACGCGAGGTCGCGCCGAGCCTGTTCCTCGGCCGCGGCATAGCCGTCCTCCAGCCGGTCGAACAGACGGTCACCGGGGCCGCAGGCGTGCAGCCGGGCCAGCAACTGACCGATCGGCAGTATCGCGTCGGCGTCCAGCGGCGGCAGCGCCGTGCCGGGCCGCAGCCGTTCCAGCAACAGCGCACCGTGACGTTCGTCGGCCGCGAGCACCCGTACCGCGGCACCCGAGTCGCGCCAGCGGGCCAGCGCGGCGATCTCCGCGTCCGCCTCCGCCCTGGTGGCCGGAATCTTCAAGACCACCGGCTCACCGCCGGCGGTCCTGGCCTCGAACACCGAGGATCGGTAGCCGCCGTCGAGTGGTCGGCCGAGGACCACGCCGAACTCCTCGACCGCAGCCGCCCGCCGCTCCGCGGGATCGTCGATGATCATCAGGACGGCACCGTGCCGTGATCATGATCATCGTCGTCGCCGAGCAGCTCGCCGAGACCGATGGTGGCCATGGCCCGCCGCACCTCGCGGCCCTCGCCGGCCGGGATCAGCGCGGGCAGGAAGGCGTAGTCGCGGGCGTAGCGGGCGGACTCCTTGGCCTCCGACCACCAGGCGGCCAGGTCGGCCCAGCCGGGGGCGGCGAGGGCGCCGCCGAACTGCCGGACCGACAGGGCGGCGCAGAGTCCGGCGAACCGGAGCCGGTGGGTCAGCGACAAGTTGCGCAGGGTGCCGAACATCAGGCCGGCCAGGAACACGTCGCCGGCGCCGGTCGGGTCCAGGGCCGCCACGGACAGCGACGGCACCCAGGCGGTCTCGCCGGTCTCGGCGTCCGCCGCGAACGCTCCCCCGGTGCCCGCGGTCACCACCGCCAGCGGCACCCAGTCCCGGAGCACCTCCAGGGCCGCGCCGGGCGAGCCGGTCCGGGTGAACGCCATCGCCTCGCCGGCGTTCGGTACGAACGCGTGGCAGCCCGCCAGCCGGGTGATCAACAAGTCGGTGTCCCAGACCTCGGTCTCGTCCCAGCCGACGTCGGCGAACACCTTGACGCCGCGGTCCAGCGCCCGGTCCAGCCAGGTGGCGCGCTCGGCGGCCATGTCGGCATAGGCGAGCCGGGTCGGCGGCGGGTCGATGATCAGGTCGGTCGGCCCGGAGGGCGGCGGGTGCGCGTGGGTGACCATGGCCCGGTCGTCGTCGTACGCCATCGAGACGGTGACCGGCGAATGCCAGTTGCGGAACTGCCGGGCCAGGCTGAGGTCGACGTCCTCGAGCTCGGACAGCACATGCCAGCAGTACTCGCCGTAGATGTCGTCGCCGAACGCGGTCGCCAGCGACGTCCGCAGGCCGAGCCGGGACGCGGCGACGGCGAGGTTCGCCACGCCGCCGGGGCTGGAACCCATGCCGTCGGTCCACACCTCATGACCGCCGGCCGGCGGCCGGCTCAGCCCGGTGAAGATCAGGTCCAGGAACACGGTCCCGGTGACGAACACGTCGAACTCCGGTTCGTCCATCAGGACTCCTTTCCACGAACCGCGAAGCGCCCTGAACCCGTCGAAGGGCATCAGTTCGCCCACGCTACCGTTCCGGGCATGGGGCTCGACGACGGCGGACTGGGCGACGGAGGACACGGATGCGGCTGACGATCATCGGGGGCGGCGGATTCCGGGTGCCGCTGATCTTCCGGGCCCTCGCCGACGACCCGGAGCCGGTGATCGACGAACTCGTCCTGTACGACACCGACCCGGCCCGGCTGCGACGGATCGGCGCCGTGATCGAGGCGATGACCGCGGACCGGATCGGGCCCTCGGTGCGGCTGGAGACCGACTTGGCCACGGCGGTCACCGGGACCGACTTCGTGTTCCAGGCGATCCGGGTCGGCGGGGTGGCCGGCCGGGTCTGCGACGAGCGCGCGGCCCTCGACGTCGGCCTGCTGGGTCAGGAGACGACCGGGGCCGGGGGTGTCTGCTACGGCCTGCGTACGGTGCCGGTGGTGCTGCGGATCGCCGACACGATCCGGCGGGTCGCCCCGGACGCGTGGGTGATCAACTTCACCAATCCGGCCGGACTGGTCACCGAGGCGGCCCGCTCGGTGCTGGGGATGCGGGTGATCGGGATCTGCGACTCCCCCGTCGGGTTGTTCCGCCGGGCGGCCCGGGCCCTCGGGGTCCGGCCCGAGGACGCCGAGTTCTCCTATGCCGGGCTGAACCACCTCGGCTGGCTGCGCCGGCTCACCGTCGACGGCGTTGATCGACTTCCGGAGCTGCTCGCCGCCGACCCGCTGCTGGACCGGGTCGAGGAGGGCCGGCTGTTCGGCGGTGACTGGCTGCGCACGCTCGGCGCGATCCCGAACGAGTATCTCTGGTACTGGTACTCCACCGCGGACGCGATTGCCGCGATCAACGGCGCCACCGAGACCCGCGGCGAATACCTCGCCCGGCAGCAAGATCATTACTTCACCGGCGATGATCATGATCCGCTGGGCCGCTGGGAGGAGACCCGGCGGGCCCGCGAGGAGACCTATCTGGCCGAGGAGCGCTCAGCCACCGGAGCCGGGGACCGGGATGACGATGATCTTGCCGGCGGCGGTTACGAGGGTGTCGCGCTGGACCTGATCCGCGCCATCGCCCGGGACCGGTCGGCCCGGCTGGTGCTCAACGTCCGAAACGGCGGCACGCTGGCCGGGCTGGACGACGACGCCGTGGTGGAGGTGCCCTGCGAGGTCGGAGCGGCCGGGCCCCGCCCGCTGCCGGCCGAGCCGCTGGAGCCGTACCAGCAGGGGGTGGTGATCACCATGAAGGACGTCGAACGGACTGTGATCGAAGCCGCTCGGACTGGCTCCCGGTCGCTCGCCGTTCGGGCGCTGGCGCTGCACCCGCTCGTCGCTTCCGTACGGCAGGCGCGCCTGATCATCGACCGTCAGCTGGCCGAGCTCCCTGAACTCCGGCAGGTCTTGATCAACTGATCCAGCCGCCCGCACCACCGTGCCCTGAGCCTGTCGAAGGGCCAAGCCAGATGTGACCTGCCCTTCCGCCTTGCTCAGGGAGCGTTGGGGCTCAGGCGCCGGATTGGAGTGCCTTCCAGGTCTCCGCACCGACGATCCCGTCCACGCCGAGCTTCCGCGCGGTCTGGTAGTCCTCGACGGCCTGCTCGGTGATCGGGCCGAACGACCCGTCGATGCCGACCGTACGCCCGAGCGCCGCCGTCAACGCGCGCTGCAGGCGCGAGACATCCGGGCCGGAGGCGCCGCTGCGCAGTGTCGGAGTGGAGCCGTACGACAGCAGTGCGGTCCAGGTACGGGAGTCGACCCCACCCGTGGCCGGCAGCGAGACCGACGTCTGGAACGACTCGACCGCCGCCTCGGTTGCCGCGTCGAACGTGCCGGACGGCTCGCCCGCCGGCATCGACCCGGCCGTCTGCAGCAAGCATTGCGCGGCCTTGACCAGATTGCCGGTCGAGCCCGCCCGCAGATCCGGGTACGCCGAGGCGTCCAACGAGACCGCGGCGCACGGAGGCGGCGGGCCGCCGTTCGCGGTGTCGAAGAAGTCACGGTCGATCGCGATCGTCACGCCGCCCCAGGTCTCGCGGACGTCGCCCGCGTACTGCTTGATCCGCTGGTGGTCGGCCCAGTAGCTCGCCGGGATGTACTGCCCGCCGTCGGTGTTCGCGACGTTGTTCCACCAGGCGAAGAAGACGTGGTCCGGCCGCTGGTAGGTCGTGCTGTTGTAGTTCGCGACGAGATCGGCGATGCCCGAGGCGGCGCTGGAATAGACGCCGGACAGGTAGCCGCGCGCGTGCAGCTCGTCGGTCCAGCCGGCCAGGAAGGACATCACCGCGGTCGTGCACGCGCCGCCGCGCGGATAGGCCTCCATGTCGTTGTAGAGCACACTGCCGGCGACGAGCCCCAGCGCCTGCGCGGCAGCCACCGACTCGACGGCCGCCTCGTGGCCCTGGGCCCGCGCGGTCGCCGGGTTGGACGACATCATGTGCCCGGTGCCGCGGCAGGGTGCCTGCAGACCGACGTGCAGCGGAAGGAACTTCCAGCCGCGGTTGTGTTGGTTGGCGATCCAGGTTGCGGTCAGGTTCGGCTGGGCGCACGCGCGTTGGATCCCGGAGATGTAGATGCCGACCGCCTTGTAGGGCGAGGCGTTCCACCAGGTGTCCATCGCGCTCTGGGACGGCGCCGCGCACTGGTCGAAACCCTTGCCGTTGTACGTTCCGGGCGCGACCACCGCCGCGGTCGGCTGGACGACGCGGGACGCCTTCGATTCGGCATCGAGCGTGGTCGCCCGGCCGCCGGCGACGACCTTCCCGGTGCCGAGGATCCCGCGAACGGCCTCCTCGTTGCCCGGTCCGTGCGCCGCGGTGACCAGGACCCCGGCGCTCTCGACCGCGATCTGCAGGGTGCCACTCGCCGACGGCGCTGCCGGCGCGACAGCCGTGCCGGCCTCGGCGGGTACAACCCCGGGACGCGTTGCGGCCTGGCCGTTCAGTGGCTCGATCAGCAGGCCGGCGTCGCGGCCGGTGAGGTCCGCCGGGCAGGTCTCCTGGTGGCGCGGCGTACCGAGGTAGACGACCGGGCGGTCGAACCGTACGCAGGCCTTCTCGGTGGCCAGGTCAACGACGGGCCACGCCGCCGGGACCGAAACCTGGTAGCCGTGGTACGAGACGACCCGGCTGGCGGCGGCCGGCTCGGCTCCCGCTGTTGTGCCGAGGGCACTGATCACGGCGACGACGCCGGCCAGTGCGAGTCCGGCTCGTGCGAAACGATGGGATGTCTGCGCCATGATGCACTCCTCGACGTAGGGCCATGCCAGGCAGTTACCCAACCCGCAACTTCGATGTAGAAAACTTCCCATCCCGACCCCGCTCCAGGCAAGGCCCTGGACCAGCCGATTACCGGCTGAGGAGAGATCGGGCCAGGTCGAGCAGGACGGACGCGCTGCGGTCCCAGGAGAAGCGCGCGGCGTTCGCTCGTCCGGCGTCGACGATCCGCTGCCGTACCGAAGGATCGTCGAGGGTCTCGAGCTGCTTCGCCAGCGCGACCGGGTCGTCCGGCGGGAAGAACAGGGCGTCCGGCCCGGCGACCTCGGTGAAGATGTCGGTCTCGCTGCAGATCACCGGCACGCCGGCCCGCTGCGCCTCCACGATCGGCAGGCCGAAACCCTCCACCTTCGAGGCGGTGAGCAGCGCATAGGCCCGGCCGAGCAACTCCAGATACTGAGCCTCGGTCACCCCGCGGTGGAAGATCACCGTCCGGCCGTCCGGAATCAGCGCGGCCAGCTCGGCCTCCCGGTCCGCGTTGATCGGGCTGACCAGGTGCAGCGTGAAGTCGGCCGGCAGGTACGCCAGCGCCTTGATCAACACGTCGGTGTTCTTGTACGGCATGAAGGACCCGACGTAGACAAGATCACGACCGACCGTGCCCGACTCGGGGACACTGAGCAGCGGCGACGGAGCGTTGCTCACCACGGTGATCGGACGCCGGGTGAGCCGATACTTCTCGATGTAGGAGCGGGAGGTCTCGCTGACCGTGACCACGGCGTCGGCCCGATCGAGCACCAGCCGCTGCGGCCAGTAGGCCTGGTGATAGAGCCACCAGCCGAGCCGGATGTGCGGCGGCAGGTTCGTCGGCGGGGTCGGGTCGCGGTAGTAGATGATGTCCTGCAGGGTCAAGATCAACCGGAACCGGCGGCCCAGCGACCCCATCGTCTGCAGCGGCGTGAACACGACGTCCGGCCGGTACCGGTTCAGTCGCAGCGCGGTGAACGGCTCCAGCACCGACGTCGGTCCGTGCAGCATGATCGTCTCGGCGCCGTCCGGCAGCAACGCGCGCTGCCCCGGATCGCTGACCAGGAAGGTCACCGGCGCCTGCGCGGCCACGGCGCGGCCGAGCTCGGTGCTGTACCGGCTGATCCCGTCATGGAAGTCGGTCCGGATGTAGCGGGCATCGAAGAAGAACCTCACGTGGAGCGACCCTAAGCTAAACGGCGTGGTGGACAAGCTGCGCGGCGCCGTCGGCCGGTACCTGCACCGGGTCACCGCCGTCCGGGTCCCACTCGCCACCCTGACCCCGGACGCACGGCCGATCGTGCCGCGCTGGCCGTTTCCCGTCTTCGCCGCGGTCCTGGTCCTGCTCAACCTTCCCGTGTACGGGTTCAGCCTCGGTTACGGTCTCGCGGCCGTCCCGGCGTCGGTGATGCTCGCCGCCCCGGTGGCCGTGGCGCGTTATCGCCCGATGCTCGGCTGGGCGCTGGGCCTGATCCCGTTGATCGTCTTCCTGCCGGTGCACCGGCTGCTGTTCCCGGAGAGCCTGACGCCGTTCCCCTGGCTGGCCAACCAGCTGGCCGCCCACCTGCCGGTGATCTACCTGGTCGCGCTGTCGGCGCCCCGGGCGATCTGCTATCCGGCCGTGCTGATCACCATGGTCGCCGGCCTCTCCGCGATCCCGCAGGGCTTCGGCTACAGCGCCGGCGTGGTGATCCAGGGCGGCGTGATCTGGACCCTGGCGACCGTCCTGGCCGTCGTCCTCGGCCGGACCCGGCTGCAACGCCGCGACGCGACGATCCGGATCGCCGAGGAGCAGAGCCAACTCCGGGTGCTGGAGGAGCGGACCCGGATCGCCCGCGACCTGCACGACGTGGTGGCGCACCACATGTCGTTGATCGCCGTCCAGGCCTCGACGGCTCCGTACCGGATCACCGCGGAGCGGCCCGCCGAGGTCGATCAGGAGTTCCGGTCCATCGGGGCGGCGGCCCGCGAGTCCCTGCAGGAGCTGCGCCAGGTGCTCGAGGTGCTGCGCGGCGCCACGCCGCCGAAGCCCACGCTGGCCGACCTCCCGAAGCTCGTCGAGTCGACCCGGGCCGCCGGGGTGCCGGTGCGGCTGATCTTGGAGCCGTCGCCGGCTGCCGGACCCGACCTGCAGTACGCCGCGTACCGGATCGTCCAGGAGGCGCTGAGCAACGTGGTGCGGCACGCACCCGGAGCGGCCGCGACGATCCGGGTCGCCGATGATCATTCGACGACGCTGACGGTCGAGGTGATCAATGATCCACCCGCGACCCCTGCCGAACCCCATCCGGGCGGGCACGGTCTGACCGGGATGCGGGAACGCGCCATCTCGATCGGGGGTACGGTGCAGGCCGGGCCCACCGACGACGGCGGGTTCCGGGTCCTGGCCGAACTGCCGCTGACCGTACCGATCCCGAAAGGCCGTTCATGATCACCGTCCTGGTCGCCGATGATCAAGCGATGGTGCGGGCCGGCTTCGTCTCGTTGCTCCGGACCCAGCCGGACCTGACCGTGATCGGCGAGGCCTCCGACGGCGCGGCCGCGGTACGGGCCGTCCGGGAGCTCAGGCCGGATGTCGTGATCATGGACGTTCGGATGCCGGAGTTGGACGGGATCGAGGCGACCCGGCAACTGCTCGCGCCCGAGGCGACACACCGGCCGAAGATCGTCGTGCTGACCACGTTCGACGTCGACGACTATGTCTACGCAGCGCTGCGGTACGGCGCCAGCGGCTTCCTGCTCAAGGATTCTCCGCCGGAGGATCTGGTCGCCGCGATCCGGGTGGTGGCCGCCGGCGACGCCCTGCTCGCGCCGTCCGTGACCCGGCGGCTGATCGAGGACATGACCTCGCGTCGCCCCGCCGATCGGACCCTGACCGCTCGGCTGCGGAGCCTGACCAACCGCGAGCTCGAGGTGCTGACCTTGATCGCGCGGGCCCGCTCCAACGCCGAGATCGCCACGGAACTGAGCATCGCGGAGGAGACGGTGAAGTCCCACGTCGGCCGCCTGTTCGGCAAGCTCGGTCTGCGCGACCGGGCCCAGGCCGTCGTCTTCGCGTACGAGAGCGGGCTGGTGACGCCCGGCGCCCGATGATCATGGAATCCGGAGGACGCCCGCCGCTGCCGTACTTCCCGTTCCTGATCATCGCGGTCACCTGGTTCCTGGTCAGCCTGGGGTTCCTCGCACTCGGTTTCGGGTACGGCCCGGCGGCGATCCCGATCAGCGCGCTGCTGGCCGCGCCGCCGGCGATCGCCTGGCTCCGCCCCATGATCGGCTGGATTCTGGCCCTGGTGACACTGCCGTTGCTGCTACCGGCCGATCGGTTGATCTTCGGCGATTCGCTGGAACCGATGTTCTGGTACGCCGGCCTGCTGGCGGCCCAGCTGCCGGTGTCTACGCGGTCACCGTCACGACCCGCCGATCGATCCACCAGCCAGCGGTGGCGATCATGCTCCTGGCTGGGCTGGCCGGGCCGTACGACTCCGGCTTCAGCTTCCCCGACGTCGAACTCGGCGCGGCGGTGTGGACCCTGGCCCTGATCCTGACCTTCGTGCTGGCGAGGTTCTGGCTGCACCGCCGCGACGCCGCGGCCCGGATCGCCGAGGAGGAAGGGCTGCGCCGCGTTCTGGAGGAGCGGGCCCGGATCGCCCGCGAACTGCACGATGTGGTGGCGCACCATATGTCGGTCGTCGCCGTCCAGGCCTCCACCGCGCCGTACCGCCTCGATCCCGGCCGACCGGACGTCGTGGACGAGTTCCGAAGCATCGGCGCCTCGGCCCGAGCCTCGCTGCAGGAGCTGCGCCAGCTGCTCGACGTCCTCCGCGGCGCCGCGCCACCCCCGACGCCCGGTCTGGCCGACGTGCCGAAGCTCGTCGAATCCGCCCGGGTGGCCGGCGTCCCGGTGCAGTTGATCATGGACGGCCGGGCCGATCCGGGAGCCGACGCCGGCACTGCGGCGTACCGGATCGTCCAGGAAGCGCTGAGCAACGTCATCCGGCACGCGCCCGGAGCGGAGACGCTCGTCAGGATCGCGACCGAGCCGGACCTGTTGCTGATCGACGTGCGCAACCGGCGGCCGCCGCAGCCGGTCCGGCCGACAGCGCCGGGTCACGGGCTCACCGGCATGCGCGAGCGGGTCACCGCAACAGGCGGCACCCTGACCACCGGCCCGACCGATGATGGCGGCTTCCGCGTTGAGGCAAGACTCTCTCCTCCGCACCGAGTCGTGCCACTTAGCGCCGGTAACTGATGGGGACCGGACCTAGGTCAGGCGGCGGCGTGATCTTGGTTTCTGATCATGCCGAAGATGGCTTCGACGCAGTTGGCCAGGATGAAGCCGGCGCCGCCGCCGACGGTGCCGATGCTGGTGCCGTCGGGAAGATCATGACCGGAGAGTTCACGACAGAGATGTTCGGCGGTCATCACGCGCCAGCCTGATGCGGCGACGGGTTGCCCGTCGGGGAGCAGGAACTGCCAGCCCTGGTCCCCGGTCCGGGCACCGGCGAAGTCGGCGCCGTCGCGGCGGACGATCCTCATGCCGCCCTCGTGGACGGCGACGTGGTGGAACCGGCAGAGCAAGATCAAATTGTGCAGGTCCGTGGCGCCGCCCTGGGACCACGGAATCCGGTGGTGGGCCTGGAGCTGCCGGTCCCGCCAGCAGCCCGGATACTGACAGAGCTGATCGCGGAGTTGCAGCGCCCGGCGTTGCCGTTTCGACACCAAACGTTTGGTCCGGCCCAACGCCAAGACATCACCGTGCTGATCGATCACCGCGCCGAGAACCGAACCGGTGCAGATCAGCCGCTCCGCGGTCTGCGGTTCCACCGGCCCGACTCCGCGGACCGTGCACACCTGGGACCGCAGGCCCGGCGCCTGACCGGCATCGCTGCCGTGCCCAGAGCCCGGCGAAAGGCCAGGCCCGATCTGGTTCGGCACTTCGCCAAGCCCGGTGCGCGGTGCCGCGGGCGTTCCCGCGGGAACGTCGACGATCGGCAGACCGGAGCCGCTGACGTGCCCCGAGCCTGGCGAAGGGCCAGGCCCGATCTGGTTCGGCACTTCGACAAGCCCGGTGCGCGGTGCCGTGGGCGTTCCCGCGGGAACGTCGACGATCGGCAGACCGGAGCCGCTGACGTGCCCCGAGCCTGGCGAAGGGCCAGGCCGGGTGTGGTTCGGCACTTCGCCAAGCTCAGTGCGCGGTGCCGTGGGCGTTCCCGCGGGAACGTCGACGATCGGCAGACCGGAGCCGCTGACGTGCCCTGAACCCGGCGAAGGGCCAGGCCCGGTCTGGCTTGGCACCTCGTCAAGCTCAGTGCGCGCTGTGCCGAGTTGGGCGGCGGCGATCTCGATGATGACCAGGCCGCGGTCCTCACCCGACTCGTCCTCGGTGACCGCGGTCGCCAGATAATGCCGAAACACATCCAGCAAGGCGTCGGCGTCGGTATAGGGCGGCGTCGCGTCATGGGCGTCCGGGTCGTCGCGGTTGATCTTCGTGCTGGGAGGGGTGCTGTTGAGCTCGCGGGCCCGTGCAGCGCCGCGGTGACGATCGCTGCCTCTTCGGCGGGCAGCCGGCCGGTCACCCCGGTCATGGTGTCGTCGTCGCGGGTGATCAGCCGGAACTGCCGGCGGGCCTCGGTCTTGATCCTGG
The DNA here is from genome assembly GCF_013407955.1 of Microlunatus parietis. Lineage (GTDB taxonomy): Bacteria > Actinomycetota > Actinomycetes > Propionibacteriales > Propionibacteriaceae > Microlunatus > Microlunatus parietis. The sequence continues at coordinate 2,279,808 of NZ_JACCBU010000001.1, forward strand.
TCCCGGCAGCGGCGCGGAAACTGGAGATCATCCGCGCCAACTGCGACGCGGTGGCGTGACGCGCCATCGTGCACAACTGGGCCTCGTCGACCAGATCCACGATCCGGGTGACCTCTCGTACCTTCGCATAGGACAACTCACCCGCACCGAACGCCGCCGTCACGGCCGGCATCCGCCGCAGCGCCCGGGCGACCCGCACATGCTCGCGGGCGGTCCCCTGAGTCATCGAGCAGGTCCAGGCCAGCCAGTGCGCGACCGACCGGAACCCGTTGCACCAGGCCCACCCGTTCCCGGCGTCGAACTCACCGATCAAGATCAACAACTCACAACTGTCCCGGGCCTGCCTCGCCGCCTGGGCACAGATCCGCTCGGTCAGCTCCTCAGCCGCCTCCCGTGACATCGACTCCATCGTCATCTCCTCGCTCCCCTTACCTCCCAGAGAAACGCTAACCGCGACCACTGACACTCCTCGAAGTCCGGCGAACGGCTCCAGGGGGTGAGTCCGACGCAGGCGAATGCGCTCCACAGAGGGATAGGGCCCACGATCCGCCGGCTCTAGCTTCGGAGGACATGTCCACCGACCAGCTGCTGCCCACTCGCCACCCCAACCGACCGGCGGCGGCGCTCCGCCTCAGTGCCACGATCGGGGTCGCCGAGCCGGAGATCCTCGGTCTTGATCAACTCGTCCGGCCGGGCGACGTCTGCTTCGACATCGGCGCAGGGTACGGCATGTACACGTTTCCGCTGGCCGACCTGGTCGGTCCGGCCGGCCGGGTGTACGCGTTCGAACCGCTGCCGGTGCCGCACCGGATCCTCAGCACCCTGCACCGGCGGACCCGGCTGGACCAGGTGATCATCCGGCGCGCGGCGGTGGGTCCGGTCGCCGGTGATCAAGAACTCGTGTTGCCGTACCGGTTCGGGCTGCCGATCCACGGCTGGGCCCACCTCAACTCGGGCCAGGTCCGGTCGGGCCGCCGGATCTCCTTCTCCACAACGCGGATCCTGCCGACGCCGGTGATCACGATCGACGATGTCTGCCGCGAGCAGGAGGTCGAGCGGGTCACCTTTCTCAAGATCGACGTCGAGGGCTTCGAGCCGGCCGTTCTCGCCGGCGCCAAGGAGGTGCTGACCCGGGACCGGCCGACGCTGCTGCTGGAGATCGAGGACCGGCATCTGGACAAGTACGGCCACAGTGCGGCCGAGGTCGCCGACTCCCTGCGCCGGCTCGGCTACCCGATGCTGGCCTGGCGCGACCGCCGCTGGACGCCGGTGACCGAGGTGACCACCCAGGGCCGGAACTACTTGTTCAGCAGCGATCCGGCCGGACTCCGGTGACCGCACCGGCCCGGGTCGCGCTCGTCTGCGACTACCAGCTCGGCTACCTCGGCGGCGCGCAGACGGCGATGCTGGAGCAGGCCCGGGTGCTGGCCGGCGCCGGCCACCCGGTGATCATCATCGCCCCCGACGAACCGACCGCACCGACGCTGCCCGACGTCCCGGTTCTGCGCATTCCGAGCCGCGGCACGCTGCCCGGTCTGCGTCTGCCGTTGATCATGAACACTCCGGAGGTACGGGCTCGGCTGCGCGAGTGGCTTCATGATCACCGGATCGGCGTGGTCCATCTGCACTCGGAGTTCGGGCTGGCGGCCGCCGCGATCGACGTCGCCGGAGAGCTCGGCGTGCCGGTGGTGCACACCGTGCACACCTTCTTCTGGCAGACCCGCTTCCCCGCCCAGCGCGCCCTCGCGGCGGCCGTGACGGCCTTCCACCGGCGGCTCACCGGCTCGCCGGCCGACTCGGCACCGCGTCTCGCGGACCGTGCCGGCGAGTCGGCGCTCCGGGCGATGACCTGGCGGATCGCGCGCCGGGCCACGGTGGTGATCTCTCCTTCGGCGCACCAGGCCGACCGGCTGCGCGAGGCCGGGATCGACCGGGTCGCGGTGGTCCCGAACACGCTCGCCACGGCGCCGGAACCGGCCGAGCCGCCGCTGCCGTACCGTCCGGTCAAGATCATCTGGCTCGGTCGGTGCACCCCGGAGAAGCGGATCCTGCCGTTCGTCCGGGCCGCCGTGGCCGCGATCGGGCGGGCCGGACCCGGCCGGCTCCACGTCACGGTGGCCGGCGCCGGCCAGCAACTCGCCGCGGCCCGCCGGATCGCCGCCGGGACACCGGAGATCACCTTCCTCGGCGCCCGGCCGCACCACGAGATGGCCGGCCTGCTCCATGATCATCACCTGCTGGCCCTGACCTCGTACGGCTTCGACAACCAGCCGATGTCGATCGCCGAGGCCGTTCTGGCGGGCCGGGGTGTGCTGCACTGCGACCCCCGGCTGACCGAGGGAACCGACGGCGGTGCGGGCATCCTGACCGACGGTCCGGACGAGGCCGCACTGACCGCGCGGCTGGTCGAGCTCGCCGAGAACCCGGACCGGGTGGCCGCCGCCTGCCGGGCCGCCCGCTCGGAACGGATGATCTTCGAACCGGCGACCTTTCTGACCAAGATCAACGAGGCCTACCGGTCGGTTCGCTCGGCGGCCGGCTCACGGCGTGAACGCACCCGTTGACAAGGCCGCTGCGGCCCGCCTACCGTGCCGTCTAAACCGGTTTAGACGCAGGCGCGAGGGAGCCCGATCATGACGAAGTCGTCGTACATCAGCCGCCGTCAACTGTTGCGGACCGGTATCGCGGCGGGAGCCGCCACCACGGTCGGGCTGCCCGCCCTGGCCGGCTGTAGCAACGAGGGCCGCGGCAGTGCCGAGGGTTCACAGGCCGAGAACGACGCCGTCAGGCTGCCGGCCTACCTTCCGTACGCGGGAGTCAAGCCCGATCTGGTCGGGGCGAACGGTGTCAGCGACGCCTTCCTGGCCTACCCGGCGGACCCCGTGCAGGCCACCGACGGCCCGCCCGGAGACGGGAAGCCGGTCGCCGCGCTCACCATGTCCGGCTCGCCGCCGCCACCGGCCGTGGGCCGGAACGCGTTCTGGCAGGGATTGAATGAGCGGCTCGGCCTGCCGCTGTCGGTCCAGCTGGTCCCGCGCGCCGACTTCACCGACCGGTTCCAGACCGCAGTGGCCGGTGATCAACTTCCCGACCTGTTCAGCTTCACGATGGACCTGCCGTCGCTGCCGGCGATGCTGGCCAAGATGGCGGTCGACCTGACCCCGCTGCTGTCCGGCGACGCGGTCGCGAAGTACCCGTTCCTGGCCAACGTCCCGACCGACAGCTGGCGGCAGACCGTCTACGGCGGCAAGATCTTCGGCGTCCCGATCCCACGCGGCGCCGCCCTCAGCAGCATCCTGTACGGCCGAAAGGATCTCCTGGCCGCGCGCGGGCTCGATGCGGCCCCCGACTCCTGGGAGTCCTTCCACGCCCTCCTCCGGGAGGCCACCGGCGGCAAGGTCAACACCTGGGCCCTCGCCGCGGTCCCGCTGGCGGCCATCCGGCAGATGTTCGGCATCCCCAACACCTGGGCCGAGGACGGCGGCCGGCTGACCAGCGCGTACGAGGCCGAACGGCAGCAGGAGGCGCTGCAGGCGGGCCGGAAGCTGGTCGCCGAGAAGCTGGTCCACCTGGACGCCTTCGCCGTCGACCAGAACCAGCGCAAGACCTGGATCGCGAACGGGACCACGACGTTCGTCGAGGACACGTTCAGCGCCTGGCACGGGTTCGCCCAGCTGGCCGAGCCGAACCGGATCGAGGTCACCGCGTACCCACCGCCGCTGGCCGAGGGCGGCGGGGCCGCCAAGATCTGGCTGGGTTCACCGAGCCACAACATCACCGCGATCAGCATCAAGTCCGAGGCCCGGGCCGAGGCCCTGCTCGCTGTGCTGAATCATCTCGCTGCACCGTTCGGCACCGCCGAGCACCTCTACAAGTCGTTCGGCGAGCCGGGCGTGCACCATGAACTCAAGGGCACCGACCCGGTGCTGACCGAGCGGGGCAAGATCGAGACGCCGCTCAGCCTCGGCTATCTCGCCGAGGGCCCGTGGCCGCTGTACGCGCCGGGCAAGGCCGAGGCGGTGCAGCTGGAGTACGACGTCATGAAGTCGATGGTGCCGGACGGCCTGCGCAACCCGGCCCACGGCCTGTTCAGCCAGACCCAGAGCCGCAAGGGCGCCCAGCTCGGCGGCGTGCTGGAGGATCTCGAGTCCGACATCCTGCAGGGCCGCAAGCCGGTGTCGGAATGGGCCGGCGCCGTCGCCACCTGGAAGAAGAACGGCGGCGACACCATCCGGGACGAGCTGCAACAGGCGCTGGACGTACGCAACGGTGGCTGAATCCGGACGCCTGCCGAGCGTGACGATCATGGACGTGGCGCGCCGGGCCGGGGTGTCGAAGGGCCTGGTCTCGCTGGCGCTCAACAATCGTCCGGGGGTCGCCGTGGCCACTCGGCAGCGGGTCCTGGACGCCGCGGCCGACTTGGGCTGGATCCCGAATTCGTACGCCCGCGGGCTGTCGCTGCGGACCACCTTCACGCTCGGTCTGGTGGTCCGGCGGGACCCGTCGGTGCTGATGGCGAATCCGTTCTTCGCGTCGTTCATCACCGGCGTCGAGTCGGTGCTGAGCACCCGCGGCTGGTCCCTACTGCTCAGCGTCGTGCCCGACGAGGAAGCGGAACGGGACGCCTACCGCAACCTGGCCGGCAACCGGGCCGACGGCTTCTTCCTGACCGATCTGCGGATCGAGGACCCGCGGCCGGGCTTGCTCGCCGAACTCGGCGCCGAGGCCGTCCTGGTCGGTCCGCCGCAGCCCGGAACAGACCTGCCGTCGGTCAATCTCGATGATCGTCAAGGGGTCACCGCGTCCGTCGAACACCTGCTGCGCTTGGGTCATCGGCGGATCGCCCACGTGACCGGGGACGTCCGGATGGTGCACGGCGCCGGCCGTCTGGACGCCTTCCGGCGGGCGATGGAGCGGGCCGGCCTGGCGGCGGACCTGGTCCGGCCGGGAGACTTCTCGGCCGCGTCGGGCGCCGCGGCCACGACCGCCCTTCTGGCCGCGCCGCACCGGCCGACCGCCATCGTCTACGGCTCGGACTCGATGGCGGTGGCCGGGCTCAAGGTGCTGCAGTCTGCCGGGATCCGGGTGCCGGCGGACGTGTCGATCGTCGGCTTCGAGGGCATCGAGCTCGGCGAGTACCTCAATCCCCCGCTGACCACCGTCCGCACCGATCCGGTCCGCTGGGGCGTCGAGGCGGCCAAGCTGCTCTGCGCGCGGCTGGCCGGCGAGCCGGCCCCGCAGCAGTCCGATCTGCCGCCCGCCGAGTTGCTGGTACGGGACTCGACGGCGCCACCCGACCACACAGGAGATTCAGCGTGACCTTTCCCTACCGTCTGGAACGGGTCGGCGTGATCATGAGCCCGCAGCCCGGCGAGCCGAACGAGGTCGAGGGGGTGCTCAACCCCGGCAGCGGTCGCGGCCCCGACGGCGAGCTCTATCTGCTGCCCCGGCTGGTCGCCGCGGGCAACGTGTCCCGGGTCGGGCTGGCCCGGATGATCATCACCGACGGCGTACCGACCGGCGTCGAACGGCAGGGCGTGGTGCTGGCGCCGGACCGATCATGGGAGCGCGGGGCCGGCAACGCCGGAACGGAGGACCCGCGGATCACCTGGATCGAGCAGCTCGGCCGGCACGTGATGACCTATGTCGCGTACGGGCCGCTGGGGCCGCGAACCGCCGTCGCCACCTCTGTTGATCTTCGCATCTGGACCCGGCACGGGCCGGTTCACTATGCCTACGACGATGCCCTCGATCTCGATCTGAATCTCTTTCCGAACAAGGACACCGTCTTCTTCCCGCAGCCGATCATCGCACCGGACGGCACCGAGAGCCTGGCCGTGCTGCACCGTCCGATGTGGGACCTGGAGGATCTCCGGCCCGGGCAAGGCAGCCGGCCGCCGGCCTGGCTGGCCGATCCCCGGCAGGCGATCTGGATCTCCTTCGTGTCGCTGGCCGAGGCGCTTCATGATCTTGGTGCGCTGACCCGCTGGCGCGGGCACCGGTATGTCGCCGGCCCCGAGTACGCGTTCGAGGAACTCAAGATCGGCGGCGGGCCGCCGCCCTGCCGGGTGCCGGAGGGCTGGCTGATCCTGCACCACGGCGTCACCGGCGAGCTCGGCAACGCCTTCGAGCCGCAGCAACGAGTCAACTACGCCGCCGGCGCGATGATCTTGGAGGCCGACGAGCCGTGGTGGGTGCTGCGCCGGACCGCCGAGCCGCTGCTCATCGCCGAGACCGACGAGGAGCGGACGGGCACCGTACCCAACGTCGTCTTCCCCACCGCGATCGAGGAGATCGACGGCGCGCCGTACGTCTTCTACGGCATGGCCGACTCCCGGATCGGGGTGGCCCGCCTCGTCCGGGACGATCCCGGATCGCTTTCCGCCGACCGTTGAACCCATCCCCGACTGGAGTCTCCCGCCATGTCCCTCTTCCTGCGCGCCCTCGGCCTCTCGCTCGACGGCCGCGACACCGATCCGGCCTACGCCGCCGCCTGGCGGACGGTCCGGGCCGCGGCCGACGCCTCCCTGACGTCCACGCTGACTGCCCGAGGCATCACCGACCGACTGTCCGGCTGGGGCCACAACTACTACTGCCCCGAGCACGGCGGCGCACTGGAGTTCGACGAGACGCAGCCGGATCGGCACCGATGCGCGGAATTCGATCATGAGGTGACCGGCGAGCAGTTCGACACCGGCTGGGCGTACGTACGCAACAACCGGCTCCTTGATCATCTCGCGGCGTCGTCGCTGGCCACGGCCGTGACCGGCGCGGACCCGGACGCCGAGCGTGCGGTGGAGATCCTGACCGGGCTGGCCGAGGTCTATGCCGAGCTGCCCCGGCACGGCACCAAGGTCGGCCAGGGCCGGCTGCTCGCGCAGAGCCTCGAGGAGGCCGTCGCGGCGACCGGTCTGGCCCGCAGCTTCGCGCTGATCGCCGACCGACTGACGCGTGATCAACAACAGTTGATCATGGAGCAGCTCTTCCGGCCGATGGCCGACGTGATCGCGGACCAGTTGATGAACCGCACCCACAACATCGAGGTGTGGCACCTGGCCGGCCTGGCCTCGCTCGCCGTCGTCCTCGATGATCGCCCGCTGGCGTACGCGACCCTGAACCGGCGGCACGGGATCCGGGACCAGCTCGCCGACGGCGTGCTGCCGGACGGCTGGTGGTACGAGGGCGCGCCGGGCTACCACTTCTACATGCTGACCGCGGTACTCGCGGCCGTGGAGAGCTACCGGGCGCTGGGCATCGAGACCGACGCGGCGGACACCCTGGAGCGGATGCTGCTGACGCCGATCGAGACGGCCCGCAACGACCTGACCGTGCCGGCGTTCAACGACGGCAACCCCGCACTCACCGTTGCGCCGGGGCTCGCGGCGCGCAGTGATCTCTACGTCCGCGGTGCCCGCGTCTGCCGGTCCACGCGACTGGACCGGTTCCTGGAATCGCCGCTCAGTCAGGGATTCGACCGGACCAGCAGCACGTACCTGATCTTCGGCCGCGGTGGTGCGCCGTCGCCCGGACCGGTCGCCGGCTGGCCGGTCGGCCGGCGCGACGTGCTCCCCGACAGCGGCTACGCGATCCTGCGCCGGCCCACCGCAGCGGACGGCGGCGAACCCGACACCTGCGTGTTCCTCAAGTACGGTCCGCACGGCGGCGGCCACGGCCAGCCGGACAAGCTCGAGATCGACCTCATGATCAACGGCGCCCGGGTGATCGCCGATCCGGGCTGCGTCGCGTACACCCATCCGCTGCACCGGCCCTGGTACGTCCAGACCTGGTCGCACTCGACGATCTTGATCGACCGGATCAGTCAGCCGCCGATCAAGGGCACCCTGCTCGGCCACCGCCCGGTCACGCCGGACTCGTTCGGCATGATCGACGCCCAGGTCGCGTTCGGCGAGAAGCCCGACCCGGAGGGGGTCCAGGTGCTCTGGCACCAGGACGACCCGGCGCCGGTCGCCGCCTACGCCGGCGTCACGCTGCGGCGGTTGTTGATCATGACTCCGCCGGCGCTGGGCGACTACCTGCTCGACCTGGTGCTGGTCGATGCCGACCACCGGCACAGCATCGACCTGATCACCCACGTCCGCGGCACCCTGATCACCGACGACCCGGGCCGCCCGGCCACCGACCGGATGCTGCTGCCGCACTTCAGCCGGGTATGCCGCGTGGCCGACCCGACCGGCCGGACCGACTACGTGATCACCGACGACGGCCGGCCGCTCACCCGCTGGCACGCCGGGGCCGACGAACTGCTGACCGCCGTCACCCCGGACAACCCGCCGCATCAGACCTGCGCCAGCACCGTCGAACGGGTGGTCGGCGACCGCGCCCTCTTCGCCTCGGCCCTGTCGCTCGGCCCGTCCGGCATCACCGGCCTGCGGCTGCTCGACGGCGGCGTCGAGGTCGTACTCGACGGGACGAGCCACCACTGGCAGTTCGACCCAACCCTGCGAGCCGATCCGGCGTCGACCCGGTGGACCGAACCGCTGCTAGGCGTCAGTCTTCGATCGTGATCGTCTCGTCGGGAAACTCGGCGACGACCCGCAGCCGTCCGCCGAGAGCGGCAACGTAGGACTCGAGGGTGCCGACCTGAGTTCGGGACAAGTCACCGTTCTCCAGCTTCGACACGGCGGCGGCCGAGACGCCCATCGCCGCAGCGACGTCGGCCTGACGCGGCACATGCGCCTTGCGGATCTCGGCGAGCTTGTACGCCCGCTGAGCCTGCCGCATCTCCCGCCTGTAGCGGGTGACCCGGACCTCGTCAGTCGTGCCGAGGGCATGCTTCTCCGACCGCACGTCTTCCCAGCGGCGGGCCCGCTTCTTCTCAGCCATCTCTTCTCCTCATCGTCGTAGCTGCCCGCGAGCCATGCGGCGTACCGCTGCTCGGCGACCGGGATGTTCTCTCGGTACCACGTCTCCGGTCAGCCAGAGGGCGACCGAGCGTCGGCCCGTCCTGCGCGAGCGTGTCGATCGCGGCTTCGACTCGGTCGGCGAGGTCGGGGTCCTGGTCGGCGAGCTTGAGCAGCCACTCGCTGACTTCGTCGGCGAGGATCACTGACCACACGCGAACAGCTTAACCCACAGGTTAAGTCACCCAAGCATGCACGGGCTGACGGAGCCGATCACCGGCGTCGTCGATCGGGCCACCGCGTTGCTACGGGAGCAGCCCGATGACGAGGGCCATGCCCAGGAACAACACGAGCTGGTACCCGCAGTTGATCACGGTGAGCCGGGCCGGTTTCTGCTCGAAACCGTTGTGCTGCGCCAGGGTGGACGCCGAGAAGCCGAGCCAGGCCACGGACCCGACGGCGAGTTCGAGCCATGGCGAGCCGCCGCCGAAGTAGCCGGACGCGACGGCGCAGGCGAGCGCGAGGGCTAGGGCCGTCACGATGATCGAGGCGATCAGCACGACGAACGGCCGTCGGCCGGCTCGCGCCGAGTCTTCCTTGGTCACGCCGGTGAGCTTCCGCCAGGTGGCACCGATGAGTCCCCAATCGCTGTACCAGACCCAGGCGATCACCATCCCGACCACGATCGCGGCGACGACGGCCGGCCAACTGACACTCAACTCCACAACGGGCTCCTCACTCGACACTCCCGATCAACTTGATAGAATCAACCGTGATGGAAACAGTCAACCAGACGAGGGCACCGCGCAGCTACGGGCAGTTCTGCGCACTGGCTCGCTCGCTGGACGTCGTCGGTGATCGCTGGACGCTGCTGATCGTGCGGGAACTGCTCCCCGGACCGCTCCGCTATACCGAACTGAAAACGTCGCTCGACGGCATCGCGACGAACCTGCTGGCCGCGCGGCTCCGCACCCTGGAGGAGCATGGGATCGTCGCGCGCCGACTGGAGGAATCGGGTGTCGCCTACGGACTGACGCCCTGGGGCGCCGAACTGCGGGAACCGATGGAGGCGCTCGGCCGCTGGGGCGCACCGCTGCTGGCGACGGGCCGTGGCGACGACGCGTTCCAGCCGCGTTGGCTGACCCTCGCCCTGCCCGCCCTCCTTCGCGGAGCGACCGCGGACCCACCCGTCGAACTCGGCATCGAGACCGACGGCTTCCGCATGGTGCTGCGCGTGGACCAGGACGGTCCACGTGCGTTCGTCCGCCCCGAGGCCGAGCCCGAGACCTGGCTCGTCGCGGAGCCGGACGTCATCGTCGCCCTCGCCGCCGGTGAGCTCACCGTCAGCCAGGCCCTCGCCCAGGCCGAGGTCCGGGGCCCTCGTAGGGTCATCAGGTCGGTCTTCGCGTCCGGCCGCTGAGGAGAGGTCAAAAGAGAGCCACGATGTCCGAGCACGATCGAGCCGTCGCCTGGGGCGAGGAGCTGCAGCGGATCCACCGCCGCCTTCGGGACGCCCTGGCCCTGACCAGGAACGCGATCGACGATGCCGAGACCGGTGCCGGGACCACTGCGGACCCGAACGCCGACGCCGCCCGCGATCTGCTGCTCTACTGCCGCGGGTTCTGCCAGGCACTCTCCGGTCACCATCGCGGCGAGGACGCGGTCCTGTTTCCCGAGCTGCTCGCCGACCACCCCGCGCTGGCTCCCGTGATCACCCAGCTGAGCACGGACCATTCCATGATCGAATACCTGCTGAACGGACTTGCCGCCGCCATCGAAACCGGGGCGCCTGCGGCCGAGCAACTCCGCCATCTCGACGGGATCGAAGCCGTCATGGAGACTCACTTCCGCTACGAGGAGAAGATGCTGGTCGGGCTCCTCAACGCGAGCGAACTCGCCGGGACCAAGCACGGCTACCTCGGGCCGCTCGCCGAATAGCCCGGCCCTACCCACTCCCTGACTCCTGGAACGCACGCCGTGCCATCGCGTAGGTTCGGCGCCGTGACCGAGCGAACGGACGGCGTGATCGAACGGGCCCGGGCCTGGGCGGCCGAGGATCCGGAGTTGCTGGGGCTCGTCGTCTACGGATCGGTCGCGCAGGGTCGGACCCATGAGCTGTCCGATGTTGATCTTGTCGTGGTCACGGCAGCCGGCAGCAGGGAGCGGCTCTGGGACCGCCGACTCGAGATCGCGGCACGTCTGCTCGCCGAGCCCGTCGCCTGGTCGCACGAACTGCCATGGCAGGGCCAGCATCGCTTCCAGGCCTGGCGGTCAGACCTGCTCGGAGTTGACCTGACGTTCGACGAGGGACGGGTCGAGCAGCACGACGTGTTCGCGACCGGCCAACCCAAAGCTCTGGCCGGCGACGTGATCATTCCCACACCGGACCCACCCGATCCCCGTGGCCAGGCCAAGGCGCTCGATGCCGAGACCTGGATCTGGCTCCTCGGCATCCACAACCAGCTCCGGCAGGGCCGTACCTGGGACGCGTACGTCCAGTTCACCGCCCTGCTGGACACGCGTCTGGCCACCCTCCTCGGACCCGAGGAGGTCGCGGCGCTCGTGCCTCGGGCCGTCACGACCGACGAACTGCTCCGGCAGCTTCGACGCGCCGTCGCCGACTACGACCGATTGCGGCACACGGACGCTCTGGCCGACCCGACGTTCGCCCTAGCCTACGCCATCCGCACGGCCCTCCTCGGAGGCCTTGGGTGACTTTCCGCCGCGACTGACCGGCCGAAATTCACTCCGGTCGTTCCTACGGACCGACCCGGCATCGTGGGTGAGGGCGCAGCCTAGACTGATCCGGTGCCGACGCCCGAATACATCGCCCGCCTGCGCACCAAGATCGGCAACGAACTGTTGCTGCTGCCCGGAGTCTCGGGGGTGATCATCGACGGCGAACCCGGTGCCGAACGGGTCCTGCTCGGCCGCCGCGCCGACACCGGGCGGTGGGCCTCTGTCGGCGGGATCGTCGAACCGGAAGAACATCCGGCGACCTGCATCCTGCGCGAGATCACTGAGGAGATCTCGATCAAGGCCCGGATCGATCGGGTGGTGTTGATCACCACACATCCGCCGATCACGTACCCGAACGGTGATCAATGCCAGTTCGTTACCACGGTCTTCCGCTGCAGCCCGGTCTCCGGCGAACCCGCTGTCGGCGACGAGGAGTCCACCGACGTCGCCTGGTTCCCGATCACCGACCTGCCCGACATCACTGATCATGAACGTCGCCGGATCCAGCTGGCCCTGCCCAAGGAAGCCCCAACCGCCTTCGACCTCTGAGCGATCAGACGCGTTGTCAGTGGCTCGGTGCACAGTGTGCGCATGACCATTGACAATGATGCGGAGCCGAGAATGGCAAAGGCCCCGGGGGGTTTCCCTGGCAGTAGCCGGTACGCCGTGATTCCCGGGGCTCTCAGTAACCGCAAGACTACCAGTCCGACAAAGGTTCGGCGAACGATCCGGCCTCGCTGGCCGTGAGCGCGGACCAGTCGGTTCGTTGGACGATCCGCGACCTGATCTCCGCGCCGAGGCTGACTCCCTACCTGACGGCCTGCGGCGGTGATCTGATGGACGCGCTACGGCTCTATGACTGGAATGTCCAGGTCAGTTCGGCCTTCCACGAGTCTCTGCAGTACGTGGAGGTCGGCCTCCGAAACGTCCTGGACTCTCACCTGACGGTCTGGGCCAGAGCGCGCGGCGCCAAATCCGCCTGGTACATCGATCCCGTCGTCCCCCTGACCCGCCCGACGCGTGACCGGGTTGCCGAGGCGCGAAGGAACGCCACACGAGCCGGACTGCCGGAGACCCACGGAAAGGTTGATCGCCGAACTTCCGCTCGGGTTCTGGTGGACTCTTCTCTCCGCCCAGTACAACCGCTCCCTCTGGCCCAGCTGCCTGCGACATGCCTTCGAAGGAAAGGTCCGCCGGCAGGCTCTGCACTCTGCGCTGGATATCTTTCGGCTCCTGCGCAACCGCATCGCGCACCACGAGCCGATCCACACACGCAGTCTCGTCGACGACTATGCGTTGATCCGGGATACGGCCGGGAGGATCTCACCCATCCTCCGGCAGCGGATCGATTCGACCAGCCGGGTCGCGACAGTGCTGAAATCGCGTCCGATCCCGCCGGATCTCGGTGCCGACGCCTCCACCTGAATGACCGCGGGGACAGGCTCAGGCGTCGGCGCGCTTGCGGCGGAGGTCGCTGATCAACAGGTAGGTGCCGAAGGCGGCGAGCAGGGCGCCGGCGCCGATCACGATCGGGCGGGCCACGGCGGCCTTGGAGATCCGGTCGGCATAGCTCTCCGCCTCGCTGCCATCAGCCTTGAGACAGACGCTGCCGGGCGCCATCGGCTCGCCGCGACAGGTCAGCGTCTCGCTCGCCCCGAGGGTGAACGGGTAGGCCATGATCAACAAGCCGACGATGATCACCGCCACCTGAACGATCCGCTTTCTCACGGCTCGCGGACCCCGGGGGTGACGAAGGGCGGCTTGGTGATCACGAATTCTTCGGTACGGCCACGGACGTCGACCCCGACCACGTCACCGTCGGCGTACTCGGTGTCGATCAAGGCCAGCCCGACCGGGGTCTTCAACGTGGGCGAGAACGTGGCCGACGTGACCGTACCGATCACCGCATCGTCCTTCACCACGTCCATGCCCGGCCGGGCCGGCCGCCGACCGGTCGCCTTCAGCCCGCGCAGCAGCCGGTCCGGACCCTGCTCCTTCAACGAGCGCAGGGCTTCCGCGCCGAAGAACGTCTCCTTCTTCCAGCCGACCGCCCAGCCGAGCCGCGCGTGCACCGGCGTGATCACCGGCGAGATGTCCTGGCCGTGCAGCGGATAACCCATCTCGGTCCGCAGCGTGTCCCGGGCCCCCAGGCCGGCCGGCTGCAGCCCGTACGGTTCGCCGGCGGTGATCACCCGGTCCCACAGCGAGAGCGCCACCGCCGACGGAGCGACCAGCTCGTAGCCGCGCTCGCCGGTGTAGCCGGTCCGGCACACGGTGACCTCGGCGCCGTCATGATCGGCGACCACGAAGGACATGTACGGATGCCCGGCCTCGAACCCGGCGTTGCGCAGCACCTCGTCCGAGTGCGGCCCCTGCACGGCGACCACGATGTAGTCCTGGTGCCGGCCGGTGACCATGATCCCTTCCGGAGCGGCCTCGGCGAGGATCCGTACCACCTCGGCACAGTTGGCCGCGTTGGGGATCAGGAAGACCTCGTCCGGCGACCGCAGGTAGGCGATGAGGTCGTCGACCACACCGCCGGATTCGTTGCAGAGCAAGGTGTACTGCGCCTTGCCCGGCGTGATCTTGGCCAGGTCGGCGGTCAGGCAGCGGTTCAGGAACTCGGCCGCGCCGGGGCCGGACACCGTGGCCTTGCCCAGGTGGCTGACGTCGAAGATGCCGACCGCGTCCCGCACCGCGGCGTGCTCGGCGAGCACTCCCGCGCCCGCGTACTCGATCGGCATCGTCCAGCCGCCGAACTCCGCGAACTTGGCGCCCAGCACGACATGCCGGTCGTGCAACGGCGATCGGGTCGGATCGAGTTCACCCCTGGTCACGTCGCGAACCTACCGCACCGGCCCAGCGGATCCGGCCCCGACGGTAACCTGAGGCGAGCAGTTCTCCTGCCGACGAAAGGATTCACCTTGCCCGCCCCCACCCTGCCGTCGATCGACCTGGCCAAGACCCTGCCCCGAAGCTGCGACGTGCTGATCGTCGGGCTGGGCGGAGCGGGCGCGATCGCCGTACCGGAAGCGATCGAGCGGGCCCAGACGAAGCGGTACGGCGTCTCGGTGACCGATCTCGCCCGCTCCGTCGGCGCCAAGTCGGACGAGGGCAAGACCGCGATCCTGCCCGCCGCCGGTGACGGCCCGCGGTTGCTGATCATCGGTCTCGGCGACAGCGACCCGACGCCCGAGGGGTTGCGCAAGCTCGCCGGCGCCGCGGTCCGGCAGGCGGGTGGGCTGGCCGAGGAGGCGTCGCTGTCAATCGCGCTGGCGCTGCCGGCCGAGGATCCCGAGACGTTGCAGGCGATCGCCGAGGGCGCACTGCTCGGCAGCTACCGCTACCAGCCGATCTCGAGCAAGGTCGCGACGGCCCAGATCGATCAACTGACGGTGATCAACGACGCCAAGCTCACCGGCACCGGGCCGCTGCTGGACCGGGCCCGGACGATCGCCGCGGCCGTTGCGCAGGCCCGGGAGTGGGTCAACCTGCCGCCCAACCTGCTCTATCCGGACAGCCTGGCCGAGGACGCCCGGGCCCTGGTCCGGGATGCCCGGGTGACCGTCGAGGTGCTCGACGACAAGGCGCTGCAGAAGGGCGGCTACGGCGGGATCATGGCCGTCGGCGGCGGGTCGTCCCGGCCGCCCCGGCTGGTCCGGTACGGCTACACGCCGCGCGGCGCCAAGGCCCACCTGGCCCTGGTCGGCAAGGGCATCACGTTCGACTCCGGCGGTCTGAACCTGAAGCCGGGCGACAGCATGTACACGATGAAGTCGGACATGGCCGGCGCCGCCGCCGTGCTCGCCGCCGTCTCCGCGATCGCGCGGCTCGGCCTGCGCGTCACCGTCACCGCGTACGCCGCGCTGGCCGAGAACCTGCCCTCGGACACGTCGTACCGGCCGTCCGACGTGCTCACGATGTACGGCGGCAAGACGGTCGAGAACGGCAACACCGACGCCGAGGGCCGCCTCGTGATGGCCGATGCGCTGGTCCGGGCCGGCGAGGACAAGCCGGACCTGATCGTCGACGTGGCCACCCTGACCGGCGCCTGCGTCGTCGCGCTGGGCAACCGGACCAGCGGCCTGATGGCCACCGACGACGAGACCGCGGACCGGGTGCTGGATGCCGCCGAGGCGGCCGGCGAATCCTTCTGGCAGTTGCCGATCCCGGCCGAGTTCCGGGCCAAGCTCGACTCGAAGGTGGCCGACCTGCGCTCGACCGCCACCGACCGGGCCGGCGGCGCGCTGACCGCCGCCGCGTTCCTCCGCGAGTTCGTCGCCGAGGGAGTCAGCTGGGCCCACCTGGACATCGCCGGCCCGTCGTTCAACAGCGGCGAGCCGTACGGTTACACGCCGGCCGGCGGCACCGGCGTGGCGGTCCGGACCTTGATCGCGCTGGCGGAGGCGATGCAGGACTGACCGTACGGCCGGCCGCAGGTTGAGCCGGTCCGCGCCAGTTCGTTGACATGGAACGGCGTGCCAGGTGTCATGGTGGCATCGCACGCCGGCCGTGTTTCCGCGGATCCGGCCAGCCTCGAGGGAGCCAGAGATGCCGTTGCCCCGCCGTACCCTGCTGACCTCCATCGCCGTCGGCGCCACCACCGTGGCCCTCGGCACCCGCGCCGCCCAGGCCCAGCCGAGCACCGCCTCGGGGACCGGGACCCGGACCGACCCGGTCATCGTCGCGTCCGCGCCGTCCGGCCGGATGGCGTTCTTCCCCGACATGATCAAACTCGCCGACGGCCGGCTGTTGGTCGGCTATCGGGACTCGGTCAGCCACATCGCCCAGGACGGCCGGATCCTGGTGGTGGAGAGTTCGGACGACGGCCGCACCTGGTCCACGCCAAGGGTCGCCGTCGACACCGCGATCGACGACCGCGACCCGAAGCTGGTGCAGCTGCGCGACGGCACGATCCTGATGAACTTCTTCCGGACCGACTGGACCGGCTATCCCCGCAACCCGGCCACCCTGGTCGGGACGTTCGTCGTCCGGTCCACCGACGGCGGCGCCACCTGGAGCGAACCGGTCCAGGTCGGCACCGCGATGTCCGGACCGTCGAAGGTGATCGTCGGCGCCTACTACGCCGGCCACGCAGCGACCCACGGGCCCATCCTCGAACTGCCGGACGGCGACCTGCTGGTGCCCCTGTACGGCAGGCTGCCCGAGGGCGGCAGCGGACCCGCGACCGTCGTCCGGTCCACCGACGGCGGCCTGACCTGGCCGAAGGAGGGGGAAGCGTTCATCGGGCAGACCGCCGGCCTGGACTACCAGGAACCCAACCTGTCGATCCTGCGCGACGGCACGCTGCTGTCGATCCTGCGCACCTCGCGGAACATCGCCTACCTGTCCTGGTCCGACGACGGCGGCCGCAGCTGGAGCACGCCCGTCGACAGCGGATTCCCGGCGTCGTCGCACCACCAGCTGAGCCTGCCGGGCGGCTCCATCCTGTTCACCTACGGCGATCCGTCCCGCAAGATCAACACCGGCCGGCCGACCCTGGGCCGGATCCTGCGCCACCCCGAGCGCGGGATCGGCGACGAGAAGGAGATCCTGATCTACGACGCCGCGATCCACGGCGCGCCCACCTTCGACCAGGCCAACCCGTCCAGCGTCGCCTTCACCCCGGACCGGTACTTCACGGTCACCTCGGACCCGTACCTGAAGTCGATCGTCGGCGTCTATACCGACGTCACGGAGTACGTCGGCCGGCCCTGACCCGACCGGCCGGGCGGTCAGCTGGGCGGGCGCTTCTTCATCCGGCTGTTGTAGTCCCGCATCCGCTGCGGGTAGCCGACGACGGCCGCGTCATAGCCCGGAATCTCGAGGTGCTCGGCGAACGCGTGGCCCCATTGCGGCGACGGGATCGTGCGGCGGGTCCATTCGCCGTCGTACGCGACCAGCAGGAGTGAGGTCTGGGTGACGGAGGTCTGCGGTTCGACGAAGGCTTCGACGCCGCGCCGGGTCCGGGCGAACTCGGTCAGGTGCCGGGTGACCGCGTCGTCGACGGCACGGTTGTCGCGTGCCGAACGGGCACCGCGCCGCAACCGTTCGGCGCCACGTCTGAGCCAACCCATGCGCCCCATTATGAACGCGTGACCCAGCGCCGGGCGAGAAGCACCCTCCTAAGTTCCGTCGACGCGCTCCTCGGCGAGTCGACGGGCCAGGGTCTCCGGATCGGCTCCGTTGATCAGCACGATCGAGCCGTCGCCGGCCAGCACCGCCAGGCTGCGGCGCAGGAACGCCGCGCCGGACTCGTTGATCAGGACCCGGCCCGGCTCGGCGGCCGGTATCAGCTCGGAGACCGGGACCGTCTGGTCGCCGCTGATCAGCGCCGGGGCATCCGGGGCCGCGGCCGCGGGGGCCAGGAACAGGTCGGGATAGCCGGCGATCTCGGCCGCCTCGTCGAACGCTCCGGCCGGGACCGGACCCGGGTGACGGCGGGCCAGCACCGGCAGGCTGACCAGGACGCCGCCGTCGGCGAGGTCCTCCGGGTCGGTGCTGATCACGGCCTCGGCCTCGCCGGCTCCGGTCAGGTCCACTGTGGCGCCGACCGACCAGATCGCCAGCGCCCAGTAGAGCGTGCGCCAGTGTCGGTCCGGCAGCCGCAGCGTGAGCACGGTGCCCGGTCCGGCGTCGTACTCCTCGGTCAGCAGGTTCGCGGCCTTGGCGACCCAGTTGTCCAGCGCGATCGCGGACAACTCGATCCGCTCGCCCAGCGTCTCGTCGTAGTAGGTGACCCGCGGCCGGGCACCGTCGGACCGGAGCAGGGCTTGCATGATCATCGCTGGCGTACTCACGACGGCCAGCCTAGTGTCGTGCGTCCCTAGTTCCTTGACAGGTGGCGGCGTCCAGGTGCGTGCATCGCCAGGCCGACGAGGAAGACATATCGGGTCATATATCGACTGAGGAGAACGCCGCGAGGTGCGTGCCTGGGCGTCGCCAACTGTTAAGGAACTAGGGACGCGCGACACTCGTGACCGGCTACTCCGCGAGGGCACCGGCCAATTGATCAACCGCGAAGTCGAGCTCGGCCTCGGTGATCACCAGCGGCGGCGCGATCCGGATCGTCGAGCCGTGGGTGTCCTTGACCAGCACCCCGCGGGCCAGCAGCCGTTCGCCGAGCTGCCGCCCGGTCCCGATCGCGGGGTCGATGTCGATCCCGGCCCAGAGTCCGGCGCACCGGACCGCGGTCACCCCGGAGCCGATCAGCGCACGCAGTCGATCATGAAGCCGTACGCCGAGCTCGGCGGCCCGCTGCTGGAACTCGCCGGTCTCCAGCAGCCCGACCACGGCCGAGCCGACGGCCGCGGCCAGCGGGTTGCCGCCGAACGTCGAGCCGTGCTGGCCGGGCTGCAGCACGCCGAGCACCTCGGCGTCGCCGACCACGGCCGACACCGGGACCACCCCGCCGCCGAGCGCCTTGCCGAGCAGGTAGAGATCGGGCACCACGCCGACATGATCACTGGCGAACGTCGCACCGGTCCGGCCCAGCCCGGACTGGATCTCGTCGCAGATCAACAGCATCCGGTTCCGGTCGCACAGCTCGCGCAGCCGGGGCAGATAGTCGGCCGGCGGAATGATCACGCCCGCCTCGCCCTGGATCGGCTCGACCAAGATCGCCACGGTGCGTTCGGTGATCGCGGCGGCGACCGCGTCCGCGTCGCCGTACGGGACGACCGTGAAGCCCGGCGTGTACGGACCGAAGCCGGTCCGGGCCTCCGGATCGTCGGAGAAGCTGATCACCGTGATCGTCCGGCCGTGGAAGTTGCCGCCGGCGACGATGATCTCCGGTTCGGCGATGCCGCGGACGTCGTGACCCCACTTGCGGGCCACCTTGATCCCGGACTCCACCGCCTCGGCGCCGGTGTTCATCGGCAGCACCATCTCCTTGCGGCACAGGGCAGCCAGCCGGTCGGCGAACGGGCCGAGCTGGTCGGTGTGGAACGCCCGCGAGGTCAAGGTGACCCGGCCGAGCTGGCGTACCGCGGCGTCGATGATCACCGGATGCCGGTGGCCGAAATTGACGGCCGAGTAGGCGGCCAGGCAGTCCAGGTAGCGCCGCCCGTCCACGTCGGTGACCCAGGCACCGTCGGCGGAGCTGATCACCACCGGCAGCGGATGGTAGTTGTGCGCGAGGTGGCGCTGCTCCTGCTCAATCAGGCCTGCTCCGTCGGTCACAGTGATCATGGAACCATTCCTTCAGGGTCGGTGTCGCGGCGGATTTCGAGCGTGCAGCACTTGATCCCGCCGCCACCCTTGAGTAGTTCGGGCATCGCGACCGGAACCGGGACGTAGCCGCGCAGTTCAAGATCACGGGCGAGGCCGACGGCCGCCGCGGCCATGATCACGTTCCGGCCGTCGGACACCAGATTGAGGCCGAGCACGGCGGCGTCGGCCTCGGCGGCGATCACGGCGTCCGGATAGCGACGCTCCAGCTCGGCCCGGCTGGCCGGGCTGAACGCCGACGGCAGATAGGCGATCGCGTCGTCGTCCAGCACGGCGAGCGCGGTGTCGAGGTGGTAGAAGCGCGGGTCGACCAGTTCCAGGGTGATCACCTCGAGCCCGGTCAGCCGGGCGACCTCCGCGTGCGCGGCCCGGGTGGTCCGGAAGCCGGTGCCGGCCAAGATCACCGAGCCGGCCAGCAGCAGATCACCCTCGCCCTCGTTGATCTCGGTCGGCCGTGCGACCGGTCCGAGCCCGGCCCGGTCCAGCCAGTCGGCGTAGACCTCGGCCTCGGCGGCTCGCTGCGGGTAGGCGAACCGGGCGCCGACCGTGACCCGCGGCGTGACCAGGGCCCCGTTCGCCGCGTAGACGGCGTCGGGCAGCCCGGCCGGCGCCGGCAGCTCGTCCACCCGGTGCCCGAGCCGGCGGTACGTGTCCCGCAGGATGCGCCATTCGGCCAGGGCGCGCCCGACGTCCACCGGCACCGCGGGATCCATCCACGGGTTGATGGCGTAGCTCACCGCGAAGTGCTCCGGCGGCGTCATCAGGTAGCGCCGGAGCCGGGCCCGGCGCTCCGGCGCCTGGCGCGGCGCCAGGGTCAGGTCGGTCATGAGCCAAAGCTAGATTCGGCAGCACCTGCAAGCAATCCACATCTGTTGCCCGATGATCACCAGTTCATTGCGCGAAATCACTGGAAATGACAATCCGTTGCGCGACTGCCGTACGGTAGGGCCATGGACGGACTGGACGAGCAGATCATTCACCGGCTGGCCGGCAATGCCCGGGCGACGTTCGCCGAGATCGGTGCCGAGGTCGGCCTCTCGGCGCCGGCGGTGAAGCGGCGGGTGGACCGGCTGGTCGCCGACGGCACCATCGCCGGGTTCACCGCGATGATCGACCCGGCGGCGCTGGGCTGGGGTACGGAGGCGTACGTCCAGGTCTACTGCAAGGGCACCATCTCGCCGGAGAACCTGCTGCGGATCTGGGAGCCGATCCCGGAGATCGTCAGCGCGAGCACGATCACCGGCGGGGCCGACGCGATCCTGCGGGTACGGGCCCGTGACGTACAGCATCTGGAGCGGGCGCTGGAACGGATCCGCGAGGACGACACGGTGGAGCGGACCGAGTCGATCATCGTCTTGTCCCGGCTGATCGAACGCGGCTGATCAGGCACGGGACCGACGCGGGTCCGACACGGCGGCGGGTTGCGCCCGACGACCGATAGCGTTGGCCGGGCCATGGCAGATCCCGGCTGGTATCCCGACCCGAGCGGCACACCGCGACGCCTCCGTTACTGGGACGGTACGTCCTGGTCCGGACGGACCACCTTCGACGCGGAGCGGCCGATCCCGAAGCAACGCACCGTGACCAAGACCAAGGGCGGCCGGGTGCCGTTGATCTGGCTGGCCGGCCTGCTGTTGTTGATCTTGATCGGCGTCGCGACCGTACTGGTCCGACAGGACCCGGACGGCGAGCCGGACATCTGGTCCACCTCGCTCAGCGACAGCCCGATCGGCCAGGTCTCCAACCTGTTCTGACGGATGTCAGGATGATCCCCATGGCGAACTATGACGTCGTGGTGTTGGGTGCCGGCAGCGGCGGGTACGCCACCGCACTGCGGGCCGCGCAGCTGGGCCTGTCGGTGGCCATGATCGAAAAGGACCAGGTCGGCGGCACCTGTCTGCACCGCGGCTGCATTCCGACCAAGGCGATCCTGCACGCGGCCGAGATCGCCGAGGCCGCCCGGCACGGCGCCGAGTTCGGGGTGCACACGATCCTCGAACGCGTCGACCTCGCCGGCGTCCGGTCCTACGCCGACGCCACCGTGGCTCGCCTCTACAAGGGGCTGGCCGGCTTGATCAGATCCCGCGACATCACCGTGATCTCCGGCACCGGGACTCTGCTGCCCGCCGACGGGCCGGACGCACCGCCGCGGGTCCAGGTCGGCGACCAGGTGATCACCGGGACGCATCTGGTGCTCGCGTCCGGCTCGGAGGCGCGCAGCCTGCCCGGCCTCGAGATCGACGGCCGCCGGGTGATCACCAGTGATCACGCGCTGCGACTGGAGCAGCTGCCGGAGTCCGCGATCGTGCTCGGCGGCGGCGTGATCGGCGTCGAGTACGCGTCCGCCTGGCGCTCGTTCGGCACCGAGGTCACCGTGGTCGAGGCCCTGCCACGGCTGCTGCCGAACGAGGAGCCGGAGTTGTCGGCCGGTCTGGAGCGCGCGTTCCGGCGCCGCAAGATCACCGCCTTGACCGGTGCGCCGGTCGCCGACGTCGACGCCGGCGAGCACGGGGTGCGGGTCACCCTGAGCACCGGCCGGGCCGTCGAGGCGGAACTGTTGCTGGTCGCCGTCGGCCGCGGGCCCCGGTCCGCCGGGCTCGGCTACGAGGAGGCCGGCGTCGAGCTGGAGCGCGGATTCGTCGTCACCTCGGAGCGGCTGGCGGCCAGCACGCCGAGGACGTACGCGGTCGGCGACCTGGTGGCCGGCCTGCAGCTGGCTCACCGCGGTTTCGCGCACGGCATCTTCGTCGCCGAGGAGATCGCCGTCGCCGAGGGCAAGCTGGATCGTGCGCCGGTGCCGGTCCGGGACCGGGACATCCCGCGGATCACGTACTGCGACCCGGAGGTGGCCTCGGTCGGGCTCGGCGAGGAGGCCGCCCGGGCCGAGTACGGCGACGCGGTCACGATCAGCTACGACCTGGCCGGTAACGGCCGCTCCCAGATCCTGCGGACCGCCGGCCTGGTCAAGCTGGTCCGCGCGCCGGACGGGCCGATCGTCGGTGTGCACCTGCTCGGCTCGCGGGTCGGCGAGCTGATCGGCGAGGCGCAGTTGATCACCACCTGGGAGGCGTACCCGGAGGACGTCGCCGGCGCCATCCATGCCCACCCGACCCAGTCCGAGGCCCTCGGCGAGGCCCATCTCGCCCTGGCCGGCAAGCCGCTGCACGTCCACGGCTGACCCGAGAGGTCGGCGTCGGAACGGCCGGATGAGCGCCGGTTCCGGCCGACGGCACGGCCCGCGTCGCCTGGCGTTAGGCTGATCCCCGAACCGAGCACCGTACTGAAGGAGTCTCAATCCATCATGTCGACTTCTGTAACCCTCCCGGCGTTGGGCGAGAGCGTCACCGAGGGGACGGTCACCCGTTGGCTGAAGCAGGTCGGTGACACCGTCGCGGCGGACGAACCGTTGCTCGAGGTCTCCACCGACAAGGTCGACACCGAGATCCCCTCACCGGCGGCCGGTGTGCTGCTGGAGATCAAGGCCGCCGAGGACGAGACCGTCGAGGTCGGTGCCGTACTCGCGGTGATCGGTGAAGCCGGCGAGCAGCCCGGTGGCGATTCCGGCGGCGACCAGCAGTCGCCCGCCGCCGAAGCCCCGGCTGAGCAGCCCGCCGAGCAGCCCGCACAGCAGCAGCCCGCACAGCAGCAGCCCGCGCAGCCGCAGGCGGAGCAGCCGAGCCAGCCGCAGGCCGAGCAGACCGATACCTCCGCCCAGCAGCCGCAGGCCGAGCAGGCGCAGCAGCCGCAGGCCGAGGATGATCAACCGGAGCAGCCGACGGGCGGCGCCCAGCCGGCCCCGGCTGGTGAGGGCACCGAGGTGACGCTGCCGGCGCTCGGCGAGAGCGTCACGGAGGGTACGGTCAGCCGCTGGCTGAAGCAGGTCGGCGACTCCGTCGCGGCCGACGAGGCCCTGCTCGAGGTCTCCACCGACAAGGTCGACACCGAGATTCCGTCCCCGACCGCGGGCACGCTGCTCGAGATCCGGGTCAAGGAGGACGAGACCGTCGAGGTCGGCGCCGTGCTCGGCGTGATCGGCTCCGCCGACGCAGCCCCGGCAGCCGAATCCGCTCCGGCCGCTCCGGCAGCCGAGCCCAAGTCCGAACCGAAGCCGGAGCCCAAGCCGGAACCGGCCGCCGCGCCCGAGCCCGCCGCCGAAGCCCCGGCCCCCGCGCCGCAGCCCGAGCCGGCCGTCGCCTCGGCCCCCGCGCCAGCAGCCCAGGCTCCCGCCGCCCAGGCTCCGGTCGCCTCGCCGCCGGCCGCCCCGGCTCCGACGAGCGAAACCACCGGCGACGGCCCCGGCTACGTGACCCCGCTGGTCCGCAAGCTGGCCGCGGAACACCAGGTCGACCTCGGCTCGATCACCGGCACCGGTGTCGGCGGCCGGATCCGCAAGCAGGACGTCCTCGCCGCCGCCGAAGCCGCGAAGTCCGCCGCCGCCCAGCCCGCCGCCGAGGCTCCGGCAGCAGCCGCTCCGGCGGCCCAGGCTCCGGCTGCCGCTCCGGTCCAGCCGAGCTCGCTCCGCGGCACCACCGAGAAGATGAGCCGGCTGCGCAAGATCATCGCCAAGCGGATGGTCGAGTCGCTGCAGACGTCGGCCCAGCTGACCACGGTCGTCGAGGTGGACCTGACGGTCATCTCGCGACTCCGGGCCAAGGTGAAGAACGACTTCCTGGCTCGCGAGGGCGTCAAGCTGTCGTACCTGCCGTTCCTGATCAAGGCCACCGTCGACGCGCTGAAGATCCACCCGAAGCTCAACGCGACGCTCGACACCGAGGCCGAGACGGTCACCTACCCGGCGACGGAGAACGTGTCGATCGCGGTCGACACCGACAAGGGCCTGGTGGTCCCGGTGATCAAGAGCGCCGGCGACCTCAGCATCACCGGGCTGGCCAAGAAGATCGCCGACCTGGCCGACCGGACCCGCAGCAACAAGCTGAGCCCGGACGACATCGCCGGCGGTACGTTCACCGTAACCAACACCGGCAGCCGCGGCGCCCTGATCGACACCCCGATCGTGAACCAGCCGCAGGTCGCCATCCTCGGCACCGGCGCGCTGGTGAAGCGGCCGGTGGTGCTGACCGACAAGGTGCTCGGCGAGACGATCGCGGTCCGCGACATGATGTACCTCTCGCTGTCGTACGACCATCGGATCGTCGACGGCGCCGACGCGGCCCGGTTCCTGGTCACCCTCAAGGAGCGGCTGGAAGAGGGCGACTTCGGCTCGGAGTTCGGGCTCTGACCCAGGCGATGAAATACCTGCTCGCCGGGGCCTCCGGATTCCTCGGCACCGCGCTGCGGGTCCGGCTGGCCGAGCAGGGGCACGAGGTGGTCCGGCTGGTCCGGACCGACCCGATCGCCGGCACCGAGTTCCGCTGGCACCCGGCGGCCGGCACGATCGACGAACGCGCGTTCGTCGGCGTCGACGTCGTGATCAACCTGTGCGGCGTCGGGATCGCCGACCGGCCCTGGACCGCCGGTCGGCGCCGGCTGCTCCAGTCGTCGCGGGTCGATCCCGGTCGTACCCTCAGCCAGGCGCTGGCCCGGCTGGACCGGAAGCCGGCGGTCTACCTGCAGGCCAGCGGGATTTCCGGGTACGGGACCGACATCGGCGACCCGGCGGCGACCGAGGACAGCCCGCCCGGCACCGACTTCCTGTCCCGGCTGATCCAGGCCTGGGAGGAGGCCGCGAAACCGGCGGCGGACGCGGGCATCCGGACCGTGATCCTGCGGACCAGCCCGGTCCTGGACCGGTCCGGCGGACTGCTCGGCCTGGCCCGGATCCCCTGGTCGTTCGGACTGGGCGCCCGGCTCGGCGACGGTCGGCAGCGGACCCCGATGATCAGCCTGACCGACTACCTGCGCGCGGTCGAGTGGGCGGTCGCCACACCGAGCGCGCGCGGCCCGTACAACCTCACCATCCCGGAACCCACCACCAGCGCCGAGTTCACCGACGCGCTGGCCCGGCTGCTCAACCGGCCCCGGGTGCTCGCGGTCCCGGCGCCACTGCTCCGCCGCGGCATGGGCGAGCTGGCCGAACAACTGCTCGGCGACATGAACGTCGTCCCGGCCCGGCTGCTCGCCGAAGGGTTCACCTTCGCCGGCCCGGACATCGAGACGACCCTGCGCCTCGCGCTCGCCCGCTGAACGATGGCCACCCTGCCCCGGCGCGCCACCGCGATCGCCGTGGCCGTCGCCCTGGTCGGCTGCGCCGCGACCTTGCTGATGCTGGTCAGAGCCGACCGGGTCCCGCCGCTGAACTTCCTGCACATCGTCGACCACCCCGACGTCGAGCACGGCGAACTGCGGGTCACGGTGGCCGAGTCCGACGGCACCGAGTTGATCATCTACGGCGCCGAGGTAGGCCCGGTTCCGACCTCCTGCCGGATGCGGTGGGTCTACGACGTCCCGCTCGAGCGGGTGCCCGCCTCGGCGCCCAGCCAGGACCACCTCGGCTCGCGCTGGCGGCCGCTCTGGCGGACGACGGTCCCCGGCCCGGGCGGAGGTCAGGAGATCTTCACCAGCTGCACGTTCGACGCCCAGCCCGTCGGCGGCGGGAACTACTTCGTCGGGCCGCCCGAACTTCCCCGCGACGACCCGGAGGCCTGGCGCGTCGCCGCGGTCGTGACCGGTGCCGCGACACTGCTCTGGGTGTTCGCCGCCGCCGTCGTGCTGGTCCGGCGCTCGGCGTAGGGTGGTTCGCATGACGCTCGACGTACGCCTGCTGGGGCTCGGTTCGACGCTGATCGACTACTCCGAGGCGTGGTTGGCCCAACAGGAGGTCCGCCAGCAGGTCGAGAACGGGGGACTCCCGGACACGTTGCTGCTGCTGGAGCACGCGTCGGTCTACACGGCCGGCAAGCGCACCGAGCCGATCGAGCGGCCGACCGACGGCACGCCGGTGATCGACGTCGACCGCGGCGGCAAGATCACCTGGCACGGGCCGGGTCAGCTGGTCGGCTATCCGATCGTCAAGCTGCCCGAGGCGATCAAGGTGGTCGACTACGTTCGCCGGCTCGAGGAGGCGCTGATCCGTACGGTCGCCGAGTTCGGGCTGACCGCGGGCCGGGTGCCCGGCCGGTCCGGGGCCTGGCTCGCTGCTGGCGACGGCCGGCCGGAACGCAAGCTCGGCGCGATCGGGGTCCGGGTCGCCGGCGGCGTCACGATGCACGGCTTCGCGCTGAACGTGAGCCCCGACCTGAGCGCATACGACAAGATCATTCCGTGCGGCATCGCCGACGCCGGCGTCACCTCGATGGCCGCCGAGCTGCCGTACCCGCCGAGCCTGGTCGAGGTCGCCGCGGTGGCGGTCACCCAGCTGCAGGAGTTGCTCGCGTTCGAGCCGTACACCATGGCGCCGGATCTGCCGTCCGGCTCGAAGGTCCAGTACGGGCTCGCGGTCGGCAACGGCTGACCCACCGATGGGCGATCACCTGGCGCTGGACGAGCGCCGCTTCGAGCTCACCCGGATCGTGTTGCGCAGCCTGGTCCTGGTCCAGCTCGGCCTGGTGATCACGGGCCTGCTGGTGCCGGTGACTCGGACCGTCGACGACGAACCGGAGCCGCTGACGGCGCCCGGCCTCTTCAACGCGATGGCCCGGGTGAGCGATCCCGAGAACCTGGGTGCGGAGCGCGGCTTCTTCCTGGTCGTGGCGGCGGTGGTCGTGCTGGCGCTGCTCGGCACGGGAGTGGTGGCGCTACTGCTGCTCGGCGGTCAGTGGCATCCGGGCCGGCTCCCGCTGCTGCAGTACGTACTCGCCGGCATTCTGATCCTCGGTGCGCTCGGGCTGCTGCTGGCCGGCGACTGGCTGGGCGTCGAACATCCCCGATCCGACCGGTTCATCCTGACCGAGGCGAACACCGGCGGACCGGCCTGGGGACTGTGGATCCTGCTCGGCGCCGCGGCCTGGGCGATCAGCCTCGCCCGCGGTGTCCAACAACTCGCCGAGTAGGATCGTCAGGGTGACGATCGCACCCGAGGGACGGAAGATGCTGCGGCTCGAGGTTCGCAACGCGGCGGTGCCGATCGAACGCAAACCGCCGTGGATCAAGACCACCGCGAGGATGGGCCCGGAGTATTCCGAGCTGCGCCAGCTGGTCAAGCGGGAGGACCTGCACACGGTCTGCCAGGAGGCCGGCTGCCCCAACATCTTCGAGTGCTGGGAGGACCGCGAGGCGACGTTCCTGATCGGCGGCGACCAGTGCACCCGGCGCTGCGACTTCTGCCAGATCGACACCGGCAAGCCGGCCGACTTCGACGCCGCCGAGCCGCTGCGGGTGGCCGAGTCGGTGCAGAAGATGGGCCTGCGCTACGCCACCGTGACCGGCGTCTGCCGGGACGACCTGCCGGACGAAGGCGCCTGGCTCTACGCCGAGACGATCCGCAAGATCCACGAGCTCAACCCCGGCGTCGGGGTGGAGATGCTGGCGCCCGACTTCTCCGGCAACCGGGACTACCTGGGGCAGCTCTTCGCCACCCGGCCGGAGGTGTTCGCGCACAACGTCGAGACGGTGCCGCGGATCTTCAAGCGGATCCGGCCCGGTTTCCGGTACGAGAGGTCGCTGGACGTGCTGCGCTGGTCCCGCGAGGCGGGGCTGGTCACCAAGTCGAACCTGATCCTGGGGATGGGCGAGACCCGGGCCGAGGTGTCGGAGGCGCTGCGCGACCTGCACGACGCCGGCGCGGAGATCATCACGATCACGCAGTACCTGCGGCCGAGCCCGCGGCATCATCCGGTCGAGCGCTGGGTGAAGCCGGAGGAGTTCATCGAGTTGCAGGCCGAGGCCGAGCAGCTCGGCTATGCCGGCGTGATGAGCGGGCCGTTGGTCCGTTCGTCGTACCGGGCCGGAAGGCTGTACCGTCAGGCGATGGACCGCCGAGCGGCGCATTGAGCGCGGCGAAGATGATCATGGAAAGAATGTGGGTGAAGGGTGATGGCTGACGCGAAGAGCGCGCGGGCCGCGGCCAAGGAGGCCAAGGAGAAGGCGAAGGCCGCCGAGCGGGCCGAGAAGGAACGCCGCAAGAACAGCACCGACCCGGCCGACATGGGCCGGATCCGGCAGATCCGCCGCGCGTACCAGCTCACGCACGAGTACGACAAGCCGCTGCCCTTCCTGCTCGGCGGCGCGTTCGTCGGCGGCATCGTCGTCTGCCTGGTGATCGGCTTCCTGATCGGGCAGCCGATCTATCTGGGCATCCTCGGGCTGATGGTCGGCCTGCTGGCGGCCATGATCGTCCTGGTCCAGCGGGCCAAGCGCGCCACCTACAAGCGGTACGCCGGCCAGGCCGGATCGGCCGAGGTGGCCCTGCAGATGCTGCCGAAGAAGTGGGTCTCCGAGCCGGCCGTCGCCGCCAACAAGCAGCTCGACGTCGTACACCGCACCCTCGGCCCGGGCGGCCTGGTGCTGATCGGCGAGGGCGAGCCGGGCCGGCTGAAGGCGCTGCTGGCCAGCGAGGTGAAGAAGCACGAGCGAGTCGCGTACGGCGTCGAGGTGATCACCATCCAGATGGGCGACAAGGACGGTCAGGTCCCGCTGGACAAGCTGACCGACCACATCCGCAAGCTCCCCAAGACGCTGCAGCCGCACCAGATCACCGACATCAAGCAGCGCCTCCGCGCACTGGACGCGGTGCGGCCGAAGATCGCGGTGCCGAAGGGCCCGATGCCGACGAACCCGCGTCAGGTCCGCGGCGTCCGTCAGGCGATGCGCGGCCGCTGACGACGAGCCCCGAGCCCACCCACACGAGCCCTGAGCCCACCCACTACGAGCCCTGAGCCTGTCGAAGGGCCGGGAGGTCGATCAGCCGTCGGACCGGCGAGCAGACCAGCCACAGACCGGCCAGCACGGTGCCCAAGGCGGCCATGATCAACAACGTCCTGGTACCGGTCGCGGTGGCGATCAGCCCGCCGAGCAGCGCGCCGAGCGGAGCCGCACAGCCGACCAGAACCGACAGCGTCGCGGTCGCCCGGCCCTGGAGTTCGGGGCGGACGATCGCCTGACGCAGGGCGGACTGATTGACGTTGTAGAGCGGCTGTCCGAGGCCACTGCCGAATGACGCGACCATGATCATCCCGATCATGACCGGCTGCGGCCCGAAGGCCAGCGGCAGCACCAGATTGGCCGCGCCGGCGACCGCGAAACCGATGATCATGGTCGGCCCGATCCCGTACCGGCGGGCGATCCGGGCCGCCAGCGCCGAACCGAGCAGTGCACCCGGCCCGATCGCGGCCAGCACCAACCCGATCGCCACCGGCGGCAGCCCGAGATCCCGGGACAGGTAGAGCACCTCCACCGCGAGGATCGCGCTGAGGCAGCCGTTGTACGTCGCCCCCGCGGCGGCACTGGCCCGCAGCAGCGGGTCGCGCAGGATCACCGCGATTCCCTCTCGGAGCTCACGGCCGAGGTGACGACCGACCGGCGGCGGGATCGATGACTCCTCGACCCGAGCCGTCGCGAGCGCCGTCGCCGACGCCAGGTAACTGATCACGTCAACCAAGATCGCCACCGGCGCCGTGACCGCCTGCACCAGCACCCCGGCCAGCCCGGGCCCGCAGATCCTGGCCAGCGCAGCGGACTGAGTCAGCCGCGCGTTGCCATCGACCAACCGTCCGGACGGCAGCACACTGCGCAGGAACGCCGACCCGGCGACCTGGCCGATCACCGCGAACGACGCGACCAGCACGGCGACCACGATGAGCAGCGGCATGCTCGCCACGCCGGCCGCGACCGCCAGCGGGATCGTCAACAGCAACGCGGCCCGGGCCAGATCGGCCATGATCATCAGCCGCCGCCGTCGGACCCGGTCGACCCAGACGCCGATCAGCAGGCCGAACACGACGACCGGCAGCTTCGCCAGCCCGGTCAGAACTCCCAGCTGGGTGGCGGTCGCCTCAAGCACGACCACGGCGACCAGCGGAAGCGCGACCGCCGAGACCTGATCACCGACGTACGACAGCGACTGCCCCACCCAGAACCTGCGGAACGCCGGCTCCCGCCAGGCGGACGTTCCAAGATCACGCACGATCAGCGCTCGTCCGCGAACCGTTCCCAAGCGGTCTGCCGGCTCACCCCGAGCGCCCGCCCGATCCGCTCCCAGCTGATCTTCCGTTTCCGCAAGGCCCGGACATGATCACGAACCGCCCGCTCGACCTGCTCCCGCGACGCGTCGAGCCGCGCCATCCGTACCAACAACTCCTCGTCGGACGACTCGTCCACCGAGATGAACGATGCCACTCCCTCCTTCGCCAGCAACTGTTCCGCGAGCCCGACACAGTCATTGCAGATGTAAGCCCCCGGCCCCGCCACCAGCCGATCCACCTCCGCGTCGCTCTTCCCGCAGAACGAGCACCGCCGCTCCACCTGCGCTTCAACCCGCCCTCGCCGCCGCACCGTCATCATGTCAGGATAACCCTGACAACCGGCCTTTGCACCAAGCAGCTGGCGCCCGGCGGGACATGCCGAAGGGGCGGCACGTCACGTCGACAACCGGGCGGCACGTCGCTGCAGGAGTCGCGCGTCGACAACCGGGGCGGCACGCTTGAGGTCGGCTGACTTGGCAGGGGAGCGTCGACTGCCGACCTACCCAAGCGCAACCCGACCACCAACCGACCCGCGACGAGAACCCGGACCGAAGCCCCCGCCGACCCGGCGCAATCCGACTCATCGAGTGTGACGTTACGACCACCTGAAATCGATTTCGAAGGTCCGGAACCTCCCACTCGACGCAGGAGGCGCCCTCGATGGCGGCTCGGGCGGGAGAGCCCCCCGATCGTTGCCCGCGGCCGGCTGTGTCGGTTGTCGACAACCCGACCGGTTCCGACCCGGGCGGGGCGCGGTCCGGTGAGACGGATGTGGGGTGTGGGATCCTCCCGAGGGCGGCGATGGGCAGCGGCAAGGACGCGGGGGCCACGGAGTCAGGAGTCGCCGTCGACCGGACGACCCAACACCGCGCCAGCAATCCCGAGCCCCGGCCCGCGGTCACCCGCCGCTCTTCCCGTCCGTCGCCATCCCGCGAAGCCCACACCTCGCGACCGCCGCCCCGAGGCATTCCCACGCCGCTCGTCAACCGACCACCCGACCGACCTGGTCGACCCACGCCGCAACTGCGGGTGACAGCTGCGGCGGAGAGCGCCAGTTCGGGGCGCACGCGAGCTCGGTGAGGGTTCGGCGGCGTGACCGATCCGCGGGCGAGCGGCGACGACGTACGGGCGGGAGTCCAGTTCCCAACTCCGCGCCGACAAGTCACTTCCGCAGCGACACGCCGTCAAAACGGCCGCTTTGGTGACTGGTCGGCAGAAGGGGTTAGCAGGTGACGTTCTTGCCTTCGCTGCCGAAGATGTCCAGGCGGCGCTGGTCGGGGATCTGGGGGGTGCCGGCGGGGATGTAGTGCAGCTGGACGGCTCGGCGGCGCTGGTCGGTCCGGTTGGCCGGGGTTCCGTGCTGCAGCAGGCCATGGAAGAACAGGGCGCCGCCGGGTGGGAGCGGGATCATGGTGTCGCGGCCGCGGTCGACGTCGTCGTCGCAGAGTTGCCAGTCGCGGCGGCGGAAGTGGACCACCGGGCCCTCGCGATGAGTGCCGGGCATGACGTGCATGCAGCCGTTCTCGGGCGTCGCCGGGTCCAGGGCCAGCCAGACGCCGACGATCGGGGTGCCGGGCTCGAGGGCGAAGAACGCGTTGTCCTGGTGCCACGGCTTCTCCCGGCCGCCGCCGGGCGGCTTGAGCAGCGCCATGTCCTGCATCATCGTGATGTCCTCGGTGCCGCAGAGCCGCCGGACGACGGACAGGATCCGTTCGTTCCTCGCCAGTGCGGTCAGCCGCTCGTCCTCCTGGACGAACCACATGAACTTCCGGACCAGATCCATCCGCTCGTCGCCCGACGCGGCCTCGACCCGGTCGGCGGCCCAGGCCTCGTACTGGATCATCGCCTCGCCCGGCCGGACCAGGACCGCGGCCATCGCGTCGAGCACGCCGGCCACCTCGTCGGGCGTCAGCAGCTGCCGTACCGCCAGATAGCCGAGTTCCTCGAACTGGGCGAAGTCGGCGTCGGACAGTTGATCAACACTCTCTGCGATCCGGCCCGGCTGATCGAACCGATACAGATCCTCCGGATACGGCGCCGGCGTCTCGCCGTCGATCGGGACCGTGCTGGCGTACGACATGAACCCTCCCCTGGGCTCGTGATCAATTCATGATCAACGCTAGGAGGTACGGCCTCCGGCGGGCCATGGCCTGAGGCAACGCGATCATGGACCGAGGTGTCAGGCGCCCGTCGCCGCCCGGCGGGCGAGCATCCCGCGCAGTGCCAGCACCGCCATCGGTACCGCCACCACGGCGGCGATCAGATTGAGGGCCGGGAAGCCGGCCAGGCCCATCACCAGCCCGGACAGCGCAGACGAGCCGGCCGCCGCCAGGTTCATCAGCGCGTCCGTACCGCCCTGCAGGGAGACCCGGTTCTGATCCGACACGGACTCCGCGAGCAGCGAGGAGCCGCCGATCATGCCGGCCGACCAGCCGAGCCCGAGCAGGCCGAGCGCCAGCGAAATGACCGGCCCGGTCGTCGTGTCGGCGAACCCGCCGAGCACCAGCGCCCCGGCGAAGATGATCACCCCGATCCCGATCACAGCGGCACCGCCGAGCCGATCGGTCAGCCAGCCCATGATCGGGCTCGCCCCGTACATGCCGAAGATGTGGATGCTGAGCACCAGGCCGACCAGGTCGAGGGTCATCCCGTGATGGGTCATGTGCAGCGGCGTCATCACCATCACGCCGACCATGATCGTGTGGGAACAGATCACGGCGATGATCGCCAGCCTGGTCCGCGGATCCTGCAAGCCGGTCCGGATGGCCCGGACCAGACCGGTCGGCCGCTGCACCAGACGGCTCGGATCATGATCGACTTCGGTGGTGCCGCGGCCGGCCAGGCCGACCGAGAGCACCATCGCGGCGCCGGCGAACGCGATCAAGGAGAAGAGGTACGGTCCCGTCAGCGGCTCGATCCCGAGGGACCGGCCGAGCCGGCTGCCGACCTCGGACAGATTGGGCCCGGCCACCGAGCCGAGCGTGGTCGCCCACATCACGACCGAGAGCGCGCGGGCCCGGTAGCGGACGCCGACCACCTCCGCGGCGGCGAATCGCGCCTGCAGCCCGGCGGCGGTGGCGGCGCCGAACGCTGCCGTACCGACGAAGAGCAGGGGTACGAATTGGACGGCCGCGGCGAGGAAGACCAGCCCGGTCCCGACCAGCGCCAGCAGATAGCCGGCGGCCAGGCCCCAGCGGCGGCCGCGGCGGCCGGCCAGCCGAGCCAGTGGGATCGCCCACAGGCCGGCGCCGAGCACCGACGAGGTCTGCGCGAAGCCCGCCAGGGCGACCGTTCCGGACAATCGCTCGGCCAGCAGCCCGCCGACCGCGATGCCGCTGGCGACGCCGACGCCGGCCAGCACCTGGCTGATGATCAAGGCCGCCAGTCTGCCTCGTCCCCGCGTCTGCGGCAGACCCGCCTCGTTGTTCACGCGGACATCGTGACAAGTCGGACCGACAGTCCGCGAATCGGCCTCCCCCGTTCGCCGGCCCGCCGGGCCGGAAGGGTCAGCGCCGAGACGCGACCCGGTGGTCGTGCCGGGCCATCGCCCGGTGGCCGAGGTGCATCGCGGCGGCCCCGCCGACCGCCGCCGCGGTGCCCCCGACCAGCGCCGCCACGAAGGCGGCCGGCTCCCAGGCCCCGGCCACCAGGAGCAGCAGTCCCGACACCATCAGCCCGCCGATGAGCAGCAGCAGGCAGATGATGTCGAAGCCGTTCCAGGCCAGGGTCCGGTCGACCGGAATGGGGCCGGGCTGCGGGCCCGGAGCCGGTGCCGGCGTCGTCGGGACCCGACGCGGCAGATCGGAGACCAGCTCGATCAGATCGACGACGGTCTGCGCCCGCATCGCACGGGCCAGCCGATCGTCCAGTTCCTCGCCGGTCAGCCGGCCCGCGGCGAAATGCGCGGCGAGTTCATCGCAGACATCGGAGCGTTCCCGGTCACCGACGCGTTTGGTCAGCCCGGCGCCGCCGTCATGAATCGGTTGAAGGTCCACGGCCTCAGTCTCTGCGGGCGTCCCGGCCCAGGGAACCGGGATCGCCGACCCGCAGACCGGGGCCGGACGGCCGCCGCGCAATCCAAGACCACGGTCGTATCGGCTTCTCACCGACCGCGGGCCGCCACCCGATGCAGCCGGATCGCGGAAATCAGGAAGAAGACCCCGCCGAGGGTCGCGTAGCCTGCCACGGTCGTGAGCGACGCGTTCGGTCCGCCGGCCATCAGGAGGAAGCTGGTGCCGGCCAGTACGGAGATCGAGCCGCTGAGGATCATCGCCCACTGCCCGCCGAGCCGGTAGCGACGGATCGCGACGATCACCTGGACGATGCCGGCGGTGATCGCCCAGATGCCCCAGATCCGAAGCACGGCAGGAATTCCGGCGGTGACGGCGACCGCCAGGCCGGCGGCGGTGAGCAGGCTCAGCGCCATGTTCAGGTAGAGCGGGACCCTGGGCCGCACCGCGCCCGAGGAACGGAAGTCGATCATGGCCGCGACGACGTCGAACAGCGGATAGCTCACCAGCAGGACGACCACGGCCGGGTTGATCGTCCGGGCGAACGCCAGCACGAGGAGCGCCCAGACGACGGCGAAGCCGAAGCGGAGGTAGTACAGGTTGCGCAGCGGCCGGGCGGATCCGGCGACGGTGTCGGAGTCCCGACCGGCGACGGTTTCGGGTGAGCTGGACATCGAGATTCCTTTGAGAGAGACAGAACGATCGGTACACCCGAGCTTGTCTTGACCCGACGACTCTGTCAAGACCGATCGTTCTTTCTGCTAGCCTCGGACCGACCGCGACCGAGAGGGGCGACCGGATGTCGGAGGCACGGACTCGGCTGCTGAACACGGCGACCGAACTCTTCTACGCCGAAGGGCTGCACGCCGTCGGGGTCGACCGGGTCATCGCCGAGGCGCAGGTCACCCGAGCCACGCTCTACCGGCATTTCCGCAGCAAGGACGACCTCCTCGTCGCCTATCTCAACGGTGCCGACGAGGCGATCCGCGCCCGCTTGGAGGCGGCCCGAGCCGATCAGGCCAAGCCCGCCGACCTGATCCGGACCGTCGCCCGGTCGATCGCCGACGATCTGCGGCGGCCCGGGTTCCGCGGCTGCGCGTTCCTCAACGCCGCCGCCGAGTATCCCGAGCCGGATCATCCGGTCCATCGGGCCGTGCTGCGGCACCGCGAGTGGTTCCTGACCACGATGATCGAACTCTTCTCCGGGATCGGGAAGATCGACCCCGAGCCCGCCGCCCGGCATTTCGTCATGCTCCGCGACGGCGCCATGGCGGCCGGCTGCCTGAGCGATCCCCGGCCGATCGGCGAGACCTTCCTGCGCGGCGTCGAGGGCCTGCTCACGTACCGCAGCCGGCAGGGTCGTTCCGTTTAGACTCGCCCCGTGAACGCGCCCGGGGATGCCGTCCGTCGCGGCGCCGCCGAGGTGCCCGCGCCGGTCCTGGATGCCCTGCTCGGGGCCGCGGTCGTGATCGTCATCGCGATCGGCGTGGCCACGAATCTGACCAGTCCCACCGGCCCGACCGTCGGCGCCTATCTGTTCGCGGTCTTCTTCGGCGCGCTGCTGATGTTCCGCCGCCGCTTCCCGCTGCCGGTCTTGATCATCACCGCGCTGGGCATGTGCGTCTATTACACGCTGGACTATCCGGCCATCGGGCTCGCGCTGCCGATGGCCGCCGCGCTCTATTCCGCGGCCGAGAAGGATCTCTCGCTGGCTGCCGCACTGACCGGGCTGGCCATGATCATCTTGTCGATCGTGTTCCAGCTCCGCGACGGCCGCAACCCGGTCGAGCTGTTCGGTCTCGAGCTGTTGTCCACCGCGGCGCTGATGGCAGCGGCGATCGCGCTCGGCGACGGTACGAGATCGCGCCGCGAGTTGCGCCGACTCGGTGAACTCCGGGAGCGCGAAGCCCGGGCCCAGGCCGAACGGGAGCGGGCCGACGAACGGCTCGCGCTGTCCCGGGAACTGCACGACGACCTCGGCCACAGCCTGTCGGTGATCGCCCTGCACGCGGCCTCCGCCGAGGAGGCGGTCACCGACGACCCCGAGGCCGCCCGCGGGTCACTGCACAACGTCCGCCAGGCCGCGACCGAAGCGCTGCGGCAGCTGCGCGGCACGGTGAAGGTGTTGCGGCGGACCGACGAGCCGGTACCGACGGCGCCGGAGGCCACCCTGGCCGAGCTGGACCGGATCGCCGCAACGCTGCGCGAGGCCGGGATCGACGTCACGCAAAGGATCTCGGCGCCGGAGCTGCCCGGCGGCGTGTCCGCGGTGGCGTACCGGATCGTCCAGGAGGCGACCACCAACGTGATCAAGCACGCCCAGGCCCGGCACGTCACCATCGACGTCCACACCGACGGGCCGGTGCTGCGGATCGAGGTGAGCGACGACGGCGTCGGAGCCGGCGGATCCCAAGCCGGGCGGGATTTCCGGGCGGGGCAGGGAATCCGCGGGATGGCCGAACGGGCCTCGGCCCTCGGCGGCACCGTCGGTGTACGATCCGAGTCCGCCGGCACCACCGTTTCCGCATCGCTGCCCCTGGACGAGGAGGGACCATGATCACCGTCGCCGTCGTGGACGACCAGGCCATGGTCCGGACCGGGCTGATCTCCTTGCTGGACAGGGATCCCGACATCTCGATCGTCGGCGAGGCGAGCAACGGCAAGGACGGCATCGCGCTGCTCCGGCGGACCCGGCCGGACGTCGCGCTGATGGACATCAGGATGCCGGTGCTGGATGGCATCGAGGCGACCACCATGATCACGGCCGACCCGGAGCTGAACGGCACCCAGGTGGTGATCTTGACCACCTTCGACGAGGACGAACACGTGCTCGGTGCGATCCGGGCCGGCGCCGCCGGCTTCCTGCTCAAGGACGTCGAGCCCGACGAACTGCGCCGCTCGGTGCACCTGGTGGCCACCGGATCGGCGCTGCTGGCGCCGTCGGTGACCGGCAAGGTGCTGGCCGAGATCGCCCGGGCGCGGTCACCGAAGGCGCGGCCGGAACTGGTCGCGGACCTCACCGATCGGGAGCGCGAGGTGCTGGCCGAGGTCGGCCGCGGCCGGTCCAACGACGAGGTCGGCGCCGTGCTGTTCATCAGCCCGGCCACCGCGCGGACGTACGTCAGCCGGCTGCTCAGCAAGCTCGGCGTCCGGGATCGCGCGCAACTCGTCGTCGTCGCGTACGAGAGCGGCCTGGTCACGGCCGGGGAGCGCTGAAACCGGGTGGCCAATCTCGTCAACGCCGAGCGGATCAGCATCGCCTTCGGCACCCGGACCCTGCTCGACGAGGTGAGCCTCGGCCTGGACCGCGGCGACGTGATCGGCGTCGTCGGTCGCAACGGCGACGGCAAGTCCACCCTGCTGCGGATCCTCACCGGGGCCCTGGAACCGGACAGCGGCCGGGTCACCCGGTCCGGCGGCGCCTCAGTCGGCTATCTGCACCAGACCGACGACTTCGCGCCCGACGAGACCGTACGGACCGTGATCGTGGGCGGTGCCGATGATCATGTCTGGGCGGCCGACTCGACCACCCGGTCGATCGTGCAGCACCTGCTCGGCGACGTCGATCTGGACGCCCGGATCGCGACACTGAGCGGCGGCGAACGGCGCCGGACCGCCCTGGTCCGGCTGATGCTGGCCGGGCACGACCTGCTGGTCCTGGACGAGCCGACCAACCATCTCGACGTCGAGGCGGTCGCCTGGCTGGCCGAGCATCTCCGCGCGCTGCAACAGGGCCGCACCGCGATGCTCGTAGTGAGCCACGACCGCTGGTTCCTGGACGCGATCTGCACCCGGATCTGGGAGGTGCACGACGGAATCGTCGACGGCTACGACGGCGGCTATGCGGCCTATGTGCTGGCCCGGGCCGAACGAGCCCGGCAGACCGCCCAGATCGAGTCCCGGCGGGCCAATCTGCTGCGCAAGGAGCTGGCCTGGCTACGCCGCGGCGCACCGGCTCGGACCTCGAAGCCGAGGTTCCGTACCGAAGCCGCGACCGCCCTGATCGAGGACGAGCCGCCGCCCAGGGACACGGTCGAGCTGAGCCGGCTGGCGACCAGCCGGCTGGGCAAGGACGTGTTCGACCTGCACCGGATCACGCTCCGGGTCGGCGACCGGGAGTTGATCAAGAACCTGGACTGGTCGATCGGGCCCGGGATGCGGATCGGCCTGATCGGCGTCAACGGTGCCGGCAAGACCACCCTGCTGCGGCTGCTCGCCGGCG
The DNA here is from genome assembly GCF_013407955.1 of Microlunatus parietis. Taxonomy (GTDB): domain Bacteria; phylum Actinomycetota; class Actinomycetes; order Propionibacteriales; family Propionibacteriaceae; genus Microlunatus; species Microlunatus parietis. The sequence goes on from NZ_JACCBU010000001.1 coordinate 2,318,947, forward strand.
AACGGGAACCGGACGCGGGGACGATCAAGCGCGGCCGGACCGTCCAGCTCGGCCAGCTCAGCCAGACGGTCGGCGAACTGCCCGAGGACGACCGGGTCCGGGACTCGGTCAGCGCAAATCTCACCCAGCTGGCCAGCGGCCGTGAGGTCAGCGCGACCTCGCTGCTGGAGGACTTCGGCTTCACCGGCGACAAGCTGATGGCCCGGGTCGGCGACCTGTCCGGCGGCGAGCGCCGGCGGCTGCAGTTCCTCCGGATCCTGCTCGACGAGCCGAACGTGCTGCTGCTCGACGAGCCGACCAACGATCTCGACATCGACACCCTGACGGTGATCGAGGACTATCTCGACCGCTGGCCGGGCACGCTGATCGTGGTCACCCATGATCGCTATTTCCTGGAGCGGGTCTGCGACGTGACGTACGCGCTGATGGGTGACGGCCGCTGCGTCCTGCTGCCCGGCGGGATCGACCAGTACCTTGATCATCGCCGCAACGCCCCGGCGGCCACGAGCACTCCGGAGCCGGAGCCGGCCGAGACCGCGGCACCGAAGCTCTCGGCGGCCGAGGAACGGCAGACCAAGAAGGACCTGGCCCGGATCGAGCAGCGGCTGCAACGGGCCGAGACCGCCATCGGCAGGCTTCATGATCAGATGGCCGGGGCGGCGGCCGACTACCAGCGGCTGGCCGAGCTGCAGCGCGACCTGGACGGCCTGACCGCCGAGCGGGACGCGCTGGAGCTGGAGTGGCTGGAGGCCGCCGAACGGCTCAGTTGATCATCGCCAGGACTTCGGGTATCGCTTGCCGGGCTTGGGCTTGCCGAGCAACTCGCTCACCGTGACCAGCGTGTAGCCGCGCTTCTTCAGTCCCCTGATGATGCCTTCCTGGGCGGCGATCGTGGACCGGTGGATGTCGTGCATGAGCACGATCCGGTTCCTGGCCGCGCCGCGCAGCACCTTGCGTTTGATCTTGCGCGCATTGCGGCTGGACCAGTCGAGCGTGTCGACGTCCCACAGGATCTCGGCCAGGCCGGCCTTCCTGGCCGCCTTGGTCACGCCCCGGTCCGTCGCGCCGTACGGCGGACGCATCAGCCGCACCCGGCAGCGGCAGCCCTTCTCGATCGCGGCCGAGGCCCGCTTGAGATCCCGGTACGCACCCTTGACCGACTTGCGGTTCAGCGAGTCGTGGTCCCACGAATGGTTCGCCACCTCGGACCCGGCCCGGTGGATCTTCCGGACCAGCTTCGGATGCCGCCGGGCGAGCTGGCCGAGCTGGAAGAACGTCGCCCTCACCTTGTGCTTCTTCAGGATCTTGATCAGCTTGCCCGTCGTCCGCGGGTTCGGCCCGTCGTCGTAGGTGAGCGCGATGCACTTCAGCTTCTTGCAGTCGACCGCCGGTCGGGACCGTTTCGCCGCGGCGTTCGGAGTCGGCTTCGGCGACGCCGCCGCCACCGTCAGCGGCACGACCGGCCGGCCGGCGGACGCCTCGGAGACGATCCTTTCGGACGGCGCAGTACTGGTGGGCGGAGCAGCGCCGCAGGCGCCGAGGAGCAGGGACATCCCGAGCACTAATGCCGCAGCCGCAGAAACAGGCGCGGACCCTTGGATTCGCACCGGGCTGACACTACTCCCACGAAGCGACCTGCCGCTCGACTCAACCGCCGCAAGCAGGGACGCTCGCCCCGGTGGCTGGTGGCGAAGCGCACGTTCGCCGCCAGCCTCCTGGTTCAGTGTTCGTGGCCGTCCGGCGGCGGCTCGGTGATCACCCCGATCTTGGCGACCGTGACGGTGCGGTGGCCGTTCGTACCGCCGATGGTGACCTTGCGGTAGGTGGTGTTGTTGCCGGTGCTGGTCTCGACGAGCCTTCGTTCCGGGTTCGCCGTCACCTCGATGTAGTAGACGCCGTTCTTCAACCCCTTGAGGTCGAACGACTGGCCGGGCAGCGACTGCACGTAGGTGTCGCCGGAGCCGCTGGCGAGCACCTCGCGGATGGCGATCGACGAGCGGTCGCCGCACGCGGTGTGCAGGTCGGTGTTCTCCGGTTTCCAGTTCGCGCCCTTGATCGTGTAGTCGATCGCATCGGTGTTGGCCAGGCAGAACGCCTCCTTCTGGCTGCGGACGACGACCTTCTTGTCCTCGTCCAGCAGCCGGTAGCGCGCGAAGTCGGTGAAGTGCCAGTGCTCATGCCCGTCCCGCGCGTCCCACTCCATGGTGCCGACCCGGCGGTGGCCGATCTGCTTCCCGGAGCGGTTGAAGAAGTACTGGTAGGCGTCCATCAGGTCGTCGTTCTGATCTTGCCGGAAGCCGTCCACCACCAACGGTGACGGTCCCGCATTCCACACCGTGGCAGAGAAATCGAGGTAGCGGCCGCGGTCGATCATGATGCCCCAGGCGGGCAGCGAGCGAAGATCGGGCAGCGGCCCGATCGGCTTGGTGATCATGGCCCGACCCGTCGGCCGGACCGGGGCCGGCTGGTCCTCCGGCGCCGTACGGACCGGCCGGCGAGCCCGGTCCTTCCCCTCGACACCCTTGATCACCTTCAGGTTGACCGTGCTGGTGGCGTCCGCCGCCGGGATCTCGAACAGGTCCCGATAACCCTTCGCAACGGTCGTGGTGATCTTGTAGCTGCCGGGCTTGAGCTTCGTCTCCAGGTAGTCGACCGCACGTACCGCGAAGCCGCGCTCGATCCCCCACACCGCCCCGATCGTGTACGGGTTCGCCGCACACCCGACCGGGTAGGGCGACGTGGCCGGCGCGTCGGGCCGGCGCCGTACCTGCTCCGAGGCGCCCGGGCAGAAGTCGAGCCGGCGCTCCAGGACCTGCTTCCCTCCTCCGTCCACGACCCGCACGGTGAAGAACCTCCGCAGGCCGTCGAACGTCGGCACCGAGGCCTCCGGGATCCGCCGGTCGGCGCCCGGCTTGACCTGCCAGGCACTGATCGGCCGGTCGTACGACGTCCGGTAGGCCCGGATCTCGAACGGTCGCCGGCCGGCCACCGCGTAGAGGTTCAGCGGGACCGCGGTATCGCCGTCCCAGTTCTCCGCAGTGATGTTCTTGGTCGCCACCTCGAGCTTGAGCGGCACGTCCCTCGGTGCCGCTGCCGCGGGCGCCCCCGTCGATCCGCAGATTCCCGCACTCATGGCCACCGCGGTCAGGGCGCCCACAGTCGCCCGCCGCAGTCGATATCCGGTCATTCAGACCCCCTCGCTGTCGAGCGGCCCCGTGCCACTCACGACCGATACGGTCCGGCGGCGGGATCCGTTGCACGGCGATCCGAACTATTTCGGTGGGTGATCAGGGGTCGGGTACGAGTTCGGGGGTTCGACTGACAGCCCTCCGTTCCTGGTGGACGATGGTGAGGAAGGCAGGTCCGGGAGCGGGCCCCGCAGTTCACCCCTGATCGGAGTCAACGATGACTGAACTCGACGATCTCCTGAGCCGGCTTCCGCAGCCCCAGGAAACGATCACCATCACGGGATTCGCCGTCGGAAAGAGCGACGGGTATGTCCATCTCGCGGTCCGTACGGGCATCATCGGGGTGCCGCTCGACGAGATCACCGACCTGCGCCGGGTGGACGCCCCGGGCACCACCTCGGAAGTGGTCGAGGTCGATGTGAAGGACCCCGCGATGATCACCCAGCTCCGGCGGGTCCAGCTGTTCCCCCGCGGCGGCGAAGGCGTCTCGCTGGCTGCCGATTCCGGTCACACCACCTGGACCATCCCGATCCACAGCGAGACCGCGACGCTGACCGGGGATCCGTTGGAGCGCGACATGACCGACGACGGGATCCACGGTTCGGAGGGTGACGACTCGCACATCGTCGAGGCCGAGGAGATCTGGTTCTGAGGATGGCTCAAGATCAGGATTGGCTGGACACCCTGCCCGCCCTGGACGAGCCGGACGAGGGCGTCGTCGTCTCCGGCATCGCGGTCGGGTCACCGGCCGGGCGGATCCGGCTCCTCGTGACCGACGTGTGCGTCGACTTCGCCGCGGCGGACGTGGCGGGCTCCCGCGTCCTCGCCTCGCTAGCCGGCATCGAGGCCGCCCGGGTCGAGCTGCGGCTCAAGCCGGGCGCGACGGTCATCGCCGTCCAGGACGCCGACGCCCTGTTCGTCGGCGAGGCCTTCGGGGAGGCCACGTTCCCGTACGCGGCGCGCAGGAACACCAGCCCGACCTTCGCCTCGCCCGCCTATCGCGAACTCGAACGGGACTACACCCGCCGCTGGCATCTCGCGGGCGAGAGTTGATCATCATCCTCGCCCCGCCGGCGGATGTGCACGCCCGGCGGGTCAGCCAGGAGATCACCCGGCTCGGCGGCCCGGTGGAGATCGTCGACTGGCGTACCGCGGGCGTGGGGGCGATGGCCTCGCTGCACTTTGCCGGGCCGCGGATCCGCCGATCGATCCGCGCGGACGATGCCCGGACGCTGGATCTCGCCGACGCCGGTGCGGTCTGGACCCGGCGGGTGGGCGCGGCCACGGTCTCCCCTGCGATCATCGACACCGAGCAGCGCCGGTTCGCCCAGGCGGAATGGCGTGATCTGCTGTACGGACTGGCCGAGGGGCCGACCGCGGTCAGCCCGCTCAGCTCACAACGCGCCGCGACGAAGCCGGCCCAGCTCGCGCAGGCACCGCGGGCCGGCCTGATCATCCCGGAGACCTTGATCACCAGCGATCCGGCGGACGCGGCGGCCTTCATCGATCATCATGCCGGCCGAGTCGTGCACAAGGTGATGAACGGTCCCGCCGATCGGCTGCTGGCCACGGCACGCTGGGACGAACGGCACCGGGCCGAGCTGGACCGGCTCCGGCTGACGCCGACGATCTTTCAGGAACTCGTCGAAGGGCCGCGCGACCTCCGGGTCACCATGATCGGCACGGAGTGTCTCGCGGTCGCGTTCGACCGCGGGCGAAGGCCCGGCCCGGTGGACTCGCGGCTCGATCTCGACGTGCCGGTGCGTCCGTACGAACTCCCGGCAGGCGTCCAGGCGGCGCTGGCGCGGCTGATGGCGGCGCTCGGACTGACCTTCGCGACGATCGATCTCAAGGAGGGCTGGGACGGCACGCTCTACTTCCTGGAGCTGAACCCGCAGGGCCAGTTCCTCTATGTCGAGATCCTGACCGGTCTCCCCATCGCCGCCGCGATGGGGAGACACCTGGTGGAACTCGACGGTCAGGCGTTCTGACGGCGGAACGTCCGGGTGCCGATCCAGAGGCCCGCCGCGGCCAGGACGATCGCCCACAGCACACCCCAGAAGGTCTGACCGGTGAGCAGGTCGCCACGGAAGACCGCCCGAACACCGTCCACGATGTGCTTGGTCGGCAGCACGTTGCTGATCGCCTGCAGCCAGCCCGGGCCGAGGGTCATCGGCAGCAGGATGCCACTGAGCAGCAGCAACGGCAGCGTCACCATGTTGAGGATCGGGGCCAGCGCGTCCTCGCTCTTGGTGGCCAGCGCGAGCGCGTACGAGCTCGAGGCGCAGGCCGTACCGACCAAGATCACCAACACCAACCCGAGCAGCATGCCGCCGATCGACCCGCGCAGCCCGAAGGCGAAGGCGAGCCCGATCAAGATCAACCCCTGCACGGTCAGTTGCAGCACGTCACGGAGCACCCGGCCGAGCAGCAGCGCGACCCGACTGGCCGGGGTGACCCGTTCGGCCTCGATCACGCCGTCGCGCCACTCCCCGATCAGCCCGAACCCGGCGAACAGCGCACCGAACAGGCCGAGCTGCACCAGCAGACCCGGCACGAAGAGCGTGTACGCGTTCGCGGTGCCCAACTGGCCGGCGATCGGCTCCAGCAGCGGGCCGAACAGGACCAGGTAGAGCACCGGCTGCAGCATCCCGATGATCACCCAGGCCGGATTGCGGACGGCGAGCCGGAACTGCCGGCGGAACACGATGAACGTGTCGCGGAAGAAGGTCATGATCAAACTCCTGCGGCTTCGAGTTCGGGACTCGGCGCGGCGTCGTCGCGCAGCGAATGCCCGGTCAGGGTGAGGAACACGTCGTCGAGCGTCGGCCGGCGCACCTCGACCGCCGCCAGCCCGATGCCGTCGGCATCAAGATCACGGAGCAGGCCGGGGAGCACCGCGCCGGCCTTCGGGATCCGTGCGGTCACGGTGGTCTCGACCGCCGCAATCTCGACCGCGCCCGAAACGTCCCGCAGCCGTTCGATCGCCGGCCCGAGCCGGTCCGGATCGGCCAGGGTCAGCTCGATCAGATCACCGCGGACGGCGGACTTCAGGGCCTCCGGGGTGTCGGCGGCGATGATCTTGCCGTGGTCGATGACGAAGATCCGGTCGCACAGGGCGTCGGCCTCGTCCAGGTAGTGCGTGGTCAGGAAGACCGTGCTGCCGAGCCGGTCCCGCAGCGCGGCGATGTGCTGCCACAGGTTGGCCCGGGCCTGCGGGTCGAGACCAGTGGTCGGCTCGTCGAGGAAGATCAACTTCGGCTGGTGGACCAGTCCCATGGCGATGTCGAGCCGGCGCCGCTGGCCGCCGGACAGGCTGCGGCCCGGACGGGTCCAGATGCCGTCCAGGTCGAACCGGGACAGCAGGTCGCGGGCCCGCGCGGTCGCCGTGGCGCGGTCGATCCCGTACAGCAGGGCATGATCGACAAGCTCGTCGCCGGCCCTGGCCTCGCTGGAAGCCGACCCGGACTGGGAGACGTAGCCGATCGATCGGCGGACCTGGACCGGCTCGGTGGCGACGTCGTAGCCGGCCACCGTCGCGGTGCCCGAGGTCGGCCGCAGCAGGGTGGTGAGCATCTTCAGGGTGGTCGACTTGCCGGCTCCGTTCGGGCCGAGGAAGCCGACGATCTCCCCCTCGGCGACGTCGAGGTCGACACCGGCGACGGCGTTGACCTCGACCTTCTCGCGACCGCGACGGGTCAGGAAGGTCCGGCTGAGTTGGCGTGCATGAATCATGGATCGCTCCTCCTTCGATCCATGATTATTCAAATTTGAGCCCGAATAGTCAAATTTGAATGCTGTCAGCCGTATCGCTTGGCGATCTCCTCCCGATAGCGCCGCGCCTGCTCGACCATCTCCCAGCCCGCGTCGTCCTCCGGCGGCTTCCAGGGGTCACCGGACTCGCCGGCGAACCAGAGGAACCCGTTGTCGAGCATGGTGGCGAACTCCCTGGTCCAGGCCAGTTCCGCCTCCGCCAGCGTGTAGTGCATCGTCAACGTGTGCCGGACATGGGTCGGGATGTTCTCGTTGCTGATCTTGGCCACCAGGCCGTCGCGGTACTGGGCCACGCTGTCGACCCGGACCCTGATGGCCGCGACGACCTCGGCCCGGGTCAGCATCGGGGCGAACGACATGGCGGCCTGGAACATGATCTGATCCGGCCCGGTGGTGCCCTCCAGCCCGCTCCGGACCAACTCGTTCAGTTGGTCGGCCCCGGCCGGGTCCACCTCGTAGACGGCGACGGCGCGGTCGGCCTCGGTGAGCTCGTGCCGACGCAGCAGGCCCTGCTTGGACAGGCTGTTCAGCATCGAGTAGATCGAGCCGGGCCGGACCTGGGCCCAGTCCTCGACGTACCAGGAATTGAGCTCGCGCATCACCTGATAGCCGTTGACCGGTTGGAACAAGGAGACGACGCCCAGCACCAGCATCCGGGTCACCGCGGCACTCGCCATGCGGCGCATCCTAATGAAAGCGTGCCGTGCCACTGAGCGGGCCAGTTCTCGGTGCGGCGAGTACGGACGACGTACCGTGAAACCATGTCCGAGTCGTCGCTGCAGGAACTGGTCGCCGCGTTGCCGCCCGGCGTCGTGACCACGGAGGCGGCGACGATCGAGAACTACCGGCACGACTGGTCCCGGGACCCGTCCGCCGGTACGCCGATCGCGGTGGTCCGGGCCACCGACGCCGATCAGGTCCAGGCGACCGTCCGCTGGGCGGCGGAGCACAAGGTCCCGATCGTTCCGCGCGGCGCCGGCAGCGGCCTGTCCGGCGGCTCGTCGGCGGTCGACGGTGGGATCGTGCTCAGCCTGGAGCGGATGCGCAAGATCGAGATCGACACCGACAGCCGGGTCGCCGTGGTCGAACCGGGCCTGCTCAACGCCGAGGTCAAGGCGGCCGCCGCGGAGCACGGACTCTGGTACCCGCCCGACCCGTCCTCGTACGAGATCTGCTCGATCGGCGGCAACATCGCGACCAACGCCGGCGGCCTGTGCTGCGTGAAGTACGGCGTCACCACCGACTACGTGCTCGGCCTCGACCTGGTCCTGGCCGACGGGACCGCGATCACGCTGGGCGGCAAGCGGGTCAAGGACTCGGCCGGACTGTCGCTGCTCAAGCTGTTCGTCGGCAGCGAGGGGACGCTGGGCATCGTCACCCGGGCGATCCTCCGGCTGATCCCGGCCCAGCCGCCACGCTCGACGATCGTCGGCACCTTCCCGACCGTGGTCGCGGCCGCCGAAGCCGTGGTCGACATCGGCCGCACGCTCCGCCCGTCGATGCTGGAGTTGATGGACCAGACCTCGATCAACGCGGTCGAGGACTACCGGCCGATGGGGCTGGACCGGGACGCGGCCGCGATGCTGATCGCCCAGTCCGACGCCCCGGAGGGCGCTCGGGAGGCGGAGATCGCGATCATCGAGCAGGCGTTCACCAAGGCCGCTGCGATGGACGTCTTCCTGACCCACGACGCCGACGAGGGCGAGCTGTTCGTGGCCGGCCGCCGGGCCTGTTTCGACGCCCTGGACGCACGCGGCGCACTGCTGCTCGAGGACGTCGGTGTGCCGGTTCCGGTGCTGCCGAAGCTGGTCGAGGGCATCGTCGCGATCGCCGCCAAGCACCAGGTCGAGATCCCGGTCGTCGCGCACGCCGGCGACGGCAACACGCACCCGAACGTCGTCTACAACGCCGCCGAGGAAGGCGCCCGTGACCGCGCCCTGATCGCGTTCTACGAGGTGATGGACCTGGCGATCAAGCTCGGCGGGACGATCACCGGCGAGCACGGGGTCGGCCGGGCCAAGCGCCGAGCCCTGCCCGACCAGCTCGGCCCGGACGTGATGGCGCTGACCCGCAAGATCAAGAACGCCCTCGATCCCGACGGCATTCTCAACCCCGGCGCCATCCTGGACTGATCACCGGCGCGCGGCGGTCAGCCGCCGAGGCCGTTCGGGAACCGGTCGGCGACGCCGTTCAGGGCAATGCCGTGTTCGAGCAGCGCCTTCGCCGAACACAGGGCGATGGTGAAGCCCTCGGCGGAGCCGACCGCGTACGCCGCAAGCTCGTCGCCGGTGCCGGACAGCCCGGACTCGGTGACCTCGACGAAGGTCGCGTCGTCGCCGTGCGGGGTGAAGCGGAACTCCACCGCCGTCATGCCGTCGTTGGTCCAGTGGAACTTGATCAACTTGTTCTTGATCAACTCGTCGACTCGGGCCTTCGCCGAGACGCCGTACATCTCCCAGTCCCAGGTGACCTCGGCGCCCTGGGTGAGTGGACCGCTGCTGCGGGTGAACCAGAAGCGGGTCGTGACAGCGGGATCGGCGAACGCCTGGAACACCTCGGCGGCGGGTCGGCGGATCAGCATGGCGACCTGCACGGTCGGCGCCTGGGTGAGCTGAAGGGTGGCCTCGGTCATCGGGAATCGCCTTTCGTGGTGGGCGGTACGGGGTTCGGGGACGGCTCGGACACGGACGGCAGGGGTTCGCCGGTCTCGAGCAGGGTCTTCAGGTCGGACAGCAGGTGGGGCCAGCCACCGCTGATCATCTGCAGCAGGTCGCCGTCGGGCTCGCAGTCGCCGTGGATCACGGTGAGCCGGACCAGGTCGTCACCGGCCGGCTCGAGGTCGAAGGTGATCTTGGACCGGCGTTCGGCCCGGAGTCGGGCCAGGTGCTCGGCGCTGACCCCGGCACCGTCGGCCCACTCGGTGGTGAACGTGTGCCAGGTGTAGCACAACCGGCGATGGGGTACGGCCTCGAGGACGACCTGCTCCGGATCCTCGATCCGGTGACCGCTCTGGTCCACCCACACCATCGGCGAGCCGGGCTGCCAGTCCGTCTCGAACGTCGTGCCCCAGTAGCGGCGCGTGAACGCCGGCTCGGTCAGCGCTCGCCAGAGCCGTTCCGGCGAGGTCTTGATGTATGTCGTGTAGACGAACTCGGTGTCATCCATCCGCTCCCCCTCCAGGGCTGATCTGAGGTCGGCGAGCGCCGCCGCGCGCTGCCGGTCGTAGCGCGTCATCCAGCGGTCGGCGACGGCCTCGATCGGTGCCGCGTTCAGGTAGTGCAGCTTCTCCCGGCCGCGCCGGACGGTGGTCACGAGATTCGCGCCCTCGAGCACCGCGAGGTGTTTGCTGACCGACTGCCGCGCCATCTCCAGCCCCTCGCACAGCTCGCGAAGGGTCTGGCCGTTGCGCGTGTTCAGCCGGTCGAGCAGCCGGCGGCGACTGGCGTCGGCCAGCGCCTTGAACACCTCGTCCATCACCGCTCCGATCCTGTTAGGCAGCCGATTGGCTGCCTTTTTCACGATAGGCAGCCACCTGGCTGCCTGTCAAGGCCTCGCCGGCCGGGACGGTCAGCGGTGGTCGCGCCAGAAGTCCACCGTGTGCAAGGCACTCCGGGCTCGCCAGCGGCTGATCACGTCGGCCAGCCGCGCCTTCGCCCGGCCCGCCTCGGAGTCGGCCGGCGCATCCCAGAGGGTACGGAGCTCGTCCGGGTCCGCGGTCAGGTCGAACAGCTGACCCTGGTCCGAGTCGACGAACTCCACGTACTTCCAGCGGTCGTCGCGGACCATGGTCATCAGCTCGGTACCGGTCAAGATCATGTCCCGGGCATGCTCGGAGAAGACGTACTCCCGGCCTTCCCACGGCTCACCGCGCAGCGCCGGAAGCAGCGACTGCGCCTCCATCCAGCGCGGCACCTCGAGGCCGGCCAGCTCCAGCACGGTCGGGCCGAGGTCCATCATCGCGGTGAGCGCGTCGATCCGCTGCCCTGCAGCGATCCCTGGGCCCCAGACGATCGCAGGCACCCGGACGCTCGCCTCGTACATGGTCCACTTCTGGCTGTGTCCATGATCACCGAGGCAGTCACCATGATCAGAAGTGAAGATGATCACCGTGTCATCCAGCACACCGCGGGCCTCCAGCGCGCCCATGATCAACCCGAGCTGCTCGTCGATCTGGGACACATTGGCCAGGTAGTGCCGGCGCTGGCGGAGCGACTGCTCCTCGGTCGGGTCGGCCAGGTGCACCACCGAGTCATGATCGTTCTCCTCGTGGTGCCGGCGCAGCTCCTGCAGCACCTCCGGCTGCTGCGCGAGGTCGACGTCGTCGCGGACCGGCAGCGGCACGTCCCGATCTCGATAGGCGTCGAGATGCCGGTCCACCGGGTCATAGGGCGGATGCGGGCCGGGGAAACCGATCTGCAGGAAGAACGGTTCGGTGCCGGGATAGGTCTCCAGCCACCACCGAGCATGGCCGGCGACGAAGTTGTCCGAGTGCAGGTCGTCCGGCAGTTCCCACTCGAAGGCACCCAGCCGCTCGGCGTAGTCGGGCCTGGTCCGGTGCACCGCCCGGGTCGGCTTGGTCAGGCCGTGGGTCCACAGCGCCTTGTCCCATTGATCATGGTAGAAGGGCACGTTGGGATGGAACCGGTCCTTGTTCTCCACCACGGTCCGTTCGTGGAAGCCGAGCGGCGTCTCCCACGGATGGGTGTGCATCTTGCCCACGTTGACGCACCGGTAGCCGCTGTCGGCGAGCCGCTCGACCCAGGAGTGCCGCCACACCTCCTCGTTCCGCAGCACCCCGAACGAGTGCGGGTAGAGGCCGGTGAACAGGCTGGACCGGGACGGCGCGCAGGAGGGAGCGCTGACGTAGGTCCGGGTGAAGCTGGTGCCCTCCCGGACCAGACGATCAAGGTTCGGGGTGTCGACATGATCATGGCCGAGCGCGTTGATCGTGTCGAACCGCTGCTGGTCGGTGATGACGAAGACGACGTTCGGCCGGGTCCGGCCCGTTCCGCTCACGTGATCATTTCCTCTCGTCGGTCAGCGCGAACCTGTGTCGGACACCCCCGGCCAAACTCTCAGATGAGCGATACTGACCCTCAGATGTGCATGAGGCTAGGTGTCGTCGGCGCGGAACGTCAAGGGCCGTACGCCAGACTGTGGACTGGAACACGAAGGCAGGTGGACGACTGGTGGGCACGACAAAGCGCCCGGGCAGCACGACGCCCGAAGGGGCGGACGAGACGGCCCTGATGCTGGCGATCGCCCGGCGCTACTACCGCGAGGACCAGTCCAAGGTGGATATCGCCCGCGAACTCGGGCTGAGCCGGTTCCAGGTCGCGCGGCTGCTCCAGGAGGCGCGGCGGACCGGGCTGGTCCGGATCGAGATCGGCTCGCCCGGCCATGTGGACGAGGAACTGTCGACCCGGGTCGCGGATCGCTGGGACGTCCCCCGGGTGATCGTCGTCGAGGCCCATCCGAGCTCCCAGCAGGCCACGTTCGACTTCATCGGGACCGCCGTCGCCGCGGAACTGGAGCGCCTGGTCACCGAGGACGCCGTGATCGGACTCGCCTGGAGCCGGGCCGCGCCGGCGATGGCGCGCGGAATGCGCCGGCTGCCGCCGTGCACCGTGGTGCAACTGTCCGGCGCCATCTATCCGCCGGGCGGGCTGCCCGGTTCGGTCGAGGTGACCCGGGAGGTCGCCGCCGCGGCGGGCGGCACGGCGCACATCCTGTACGCGCCGCTGGTCGTCCCCGATGCCGAGACCGCGGACGGCCTGCGCCGGCAGCCCGAGATCGCCGCCGCCCTCGGCCGCGGCGACCGGCTCGACGTGGCCGTATTGTCCGTCGGTGCCTGGCGGTCCGGCTCCTCAGCCGTGTACGACCTGCTGCCCAACGCCGACCGCCGGGCGTTGCACGATCGCGGAGTCGTGGGCGAGGTCAGCGGCCGCGTGCTCGACGCCGACGGCCAGGCCGTGATCACCGACCTGGACCGCCGGGTCGTCGGCGCCACCCTTGATCAACTCCGGGCGGCCGAGGTCCGGCTGACCACCGGCAGCGGCGCCGAACGCCGGGACGCGATCGTCGCGGCGATCCGGGCCGGACTGGTCAGCACCCTGGTCATCGACGACGCGCTCGCTCACGTACTCAGCGAAGACTGATCACGGTCGGACCCCGACTCGGCGGCGACACACCCGGCTGTTACATCCGTGAAACAATCGCGCAACTGGACGGAAATTCCGGGTGTCTAGCCTCGGTGAGCACCGAGCGAGAACTCACCGGCCGCTCGTCCAGCCCTGGTCGGTGGTCGGCGCCCGCCGGGCTCCGACCATCCGCCGACAACTCTCACCGGAGGACAGATGTTCCAAGGAGCCGACGACCTGTTGGCCTATGTCAAGAATGAGGGCATCGAGATCATCGATGTCCGGTTCACCGACCTGCCCGGCATCCAGCAGCACTTCACCGTGCCGGCCGGTTCCTTCGGCCCGGAGGTGTTCACCGAGGGCCTGGCCTTCGACGGTTCCTCGATCCGCGGCTTCCAGAAGATCCACGAGTCGGACATGGCCCTGCTGCCGGACCCGACCACCGCCTTCGTCGACCCGTTCCGCGAGGCCAAGACGCTGGCGCTGAACTTCTTCGTGCACGACCCGCTGACCAAGGAGCCGTACAGCCGGGATCCGCGCAACATCGCCCGCAAGGCCGAGGCCTACCTGGCCTCCACCGGGATCGGCGACACCGCGTTCTTCGCTCCGGAGGCCGAGTTCTACGTCTTCGACGACGTCCGGTTCGAGACGAAGTCGAACACCGGCTACTACTCGATCGACTCCGAGGCCGGGGCCTGGAACACCGGCCGGGTCGAGGACGGCGGCAACCGCGGCTACAAGGTGCGCTACAAGGGCGGCTACTTCCCGGTCGCGCCGATCGACCACTTCTCCGACCTCCGCGACGTGATCACCAAGCACCTCGAGGCGTCCGGGCTGGTCGTCGAGCGGGCCCACCACGAGGTCGGCACCGCCGGTCAGGCGGAGATCAACTTCCGCTTCGACACGCTGCTGACCACGGCCGACAACCTGCTGAAGTTCAAGTACATCGTCAAGAACACCGCCTGGGCGGCCGGCAAGACGGCGACCTTCATGCCGAAGCCGATCTTCGGTGACAACGGCTCCGGCATGCACGTGCACTCGTCGGTCTGGAACGGCGGCGAGCCGCTGTTCTACGACGAGACCGGCTACGGCGGCCTGTCCGACATCGCCCGCTGGTACATCGGCGGCATCCTGGCCCACGCCCCGGCCCTGCTCGCGTTCACGAACCCGAGCGCGAACTCGTACCACCGTCTGGTGCCCGGCTTCGAGGCCCCGGTCAACCTGGTCTACAGCCAGCGCAACCGGTCCGCCGCGATGCGGATCCCGATCACCGGGTCCAACCCGAAGGCCAAGCGCGTCGAGTTCCGCTGCCCGGACCCGTCGTCGAACCCGTACCTGGCCTTCTCGGCCCTGCTGCTGGCCGGCCTCGACGGCATCCAGAACAAGACCGAGCCGCCGGCGCCGATCGACAAGGACCTCTACGAACTGCCGCCCGAGGAGCACGCCTCCGTGCCGCAGGTCCCGACCGACCTCGCCTCCGTACTGGACGCCCTCGAAGCGGACAACGAGTTCCTGCAGGCCGGCGACGTCTTCACCGCCGACCTGATCGAGACCTGGATCGAACTGAAGCGGGCCGAGATCGACGCCATCCGGCTCCGCCCCCACCCGCACGAGTTCGAGCTCTATTACGACGTGTAGTCCATGCGCGGTCACTGACCGCCCATGATCAGCCGGAACGGCGGCTGACCGGGAGCGCCCCGCGGTGTAATCGGTCGTCGCCGTTTCGCTTGTCCAGGCTCGGAATGGATGGGCGACAGACGCCGGCCGCTGGTTAGGATCTGCGGGCATGCCCGTCCTGCGCTCGCTGACCACCGAGGATCTCGATCACCTCATGATCGTGCAGCGAGCGGGCGCCGCCGCCGGTCTGGGACACATCTTTCCGCAGGAGACGCATCCCTTTCCCGAGGCGACCATCAGGGACCGCTGGGTGAGGGAGATCGGAAACTCAGAGATCGACTGCTTCGCCGTCGTGGCCGACGGGCGGCTGGCCGGGTTCGCGGCGACAAGGGCGGGCGAACTGCTCCACTTCGGGACCGCGGTTGACACCTGGGGTTCCGGGCTCGCCGGCCAGGCGCATGCTGAACTGCTCGATCACTTGATCAACAAGGGGCACGACTCGGCCTGGCTACGGGTCTTCGAGGAGAATCACCGTGCCGTCCGCTTCTATGAGAAGTACGGCTGGCAACGGACCAAGATCACGTCCCGCACCTCGTTCCCGCCCCATCCCGTGCTCCGCCGGTACGAGATCACGCTCGGCTCCTGACCGCGGACGTCGGACGTCACGCAGAACTCACTCGACGTCTCAGTCCCGGCCGTCCGCCGCACGCTCGGCGGCTGTGCGGGCATCGAGCAGACAGATGTCGTCGTCGACCGTTTCTCGCCAGCTGTCACAAATCTGCAATGGAACCGCCCGGACTGGGCCGAAATCGCCATTGTGAAGGCGTTGCATTGCAGATCTGGGACAGTGACCGCCGGCATCCGCCTCGCTCTCGATCCCGAGGCGCGAAACCTGCGTACCGAACCCCACCCGTGACCGACGAGGCAGAGACGCGAGCTGAGCCTGCACGAGCTCGTCGAGCAACTTCCGGACGACCAGGTGGCCCTGGCCGCTGCAGATCTCCGTCGCCGTTCCCAGCCACCGGCAAAGCGCACCACCGAACCGTTCTCCTGGATCGGCATGATCAATGACCCCGATATTCCCAGCGATCTTGCCGAGAACGTCGACAATACCTGGAGGGTTTCGGGGCGCCACGATCGTGATCCTCTGCGATACGGGTCCGCTCGTGGCGGCCGCAATCAGCAGTCAACCTCGCAACTACACGTGCACAGAGCTGTTTACAGGTCTACGACTCGCGAGCCGCCGCCTGCTCCTTCCGGCGACAGTTGCGGCAGCGGTCGGTTAATTCCTCTCGATCGGCGGCACTTCAGTGCTGTCCGACCCCGCCACGTCGGCGCGCTAACCTGCTGCCCGAGAAGCTCTGAGGCCGCGCCGCTAACCCGCGATCTTGGGACGGCCCCAGCTGAGTTCGGCC
Source organism: Microlunatus parietis (assembly GCF_013407955.1). Classification (GTDB taxonomy): domain Bacteria; phylum Actinomycetota; class Actinomycetes; order Propionibacteriales; family Propionibacteriaceae; genus Microlunatus; species Microlunatus parietis. Next base: position 2,335,081 of record NZ_JACCBU010000001.1, read on the forward strand.
TGGATGGTCAGGTCCAGCCAGCCGTCGACTGCGTACGGGCGGACCGCCTTCTCGACGGCAGCGTCGAAGTCGGCGGCCTCCTCAGCGGTCATCAGGTCGCGGGCCAGGCTCGAGGTCGAATGGAACTGTTCGATGTAGTCGGCGACCGTTTGGCGGTACAGGATCGGAGCCGTCAGGGCCGTACCGGTGAGGTCGAACAGACCGCGGTCCCGGAGCGCCTCGACGATGCTGAACTCCGGGTCGAAATCCTTCTTGCGTGAGTGCCGCTGGATGGCCGGGATGACGTCGGTCTGCCAGGGCTGATCGATCGGTCCGTGCCCGACCACGACGAGCTGTGCGTTCGGCGTCAGGTGCGGCACGATCCGCGCGAACGTGTCCTGCCACGGCATCCAGTGCAGGCTCGCTCCGGCCGTCACCAGCGCGTACGGTCCGGCAAGGTCCGCGGTCTCGATCGAGTTGATCTGCCAGGCGAGGTTCGGGTGATCACCGCCCGTACGTCGCCGGCCCGCCGAGACCATCGCCGCCGAGAAGTCGATCGCATCGACCCGCTCGACCCGCGGCGCGAGCGGCCGGGCGATCGCGCCCTCGCCGGCGCCGAGATCGAGCACTCGCCGCGGGTCGTCGGTGATCAGGCCCACCAGCCGATCGAACACCTCGTCCGGATACGGCGGCCGATGCCGATAGGCCTCCGCCACGGCCTCGTACTGAAACGTCGCCGCGAGCTCAGTCATGTCTCGGAGCGTAGCCCGTCGCCTCGCTAGGCAGCCTCGCCTAAACAACACGAGACGTCCTATGTCTTCTAGACTCGTGCATGATTTCCGAATGCTCCAGCTCGGCGAGGACAAGGAGTTGCTGTGGCGGTCGGTCCCGATGGCCCTGACGGAACGATCCGGGCACGTCTCGATGTCGTGCTCACCCGGCTGGACCCGGCGCCAGCCCTGGTGATCAACAGGGTCGGCGATGTCATCGCCGCGACCGCCGTCGGACGGCTCCTCTTCGGTCCCACCGGGATGCTCGACGCGTCACCCAGCAACCTGAGCCGGTACGTCTTCACCGATCCCCGCGCCCCGGCCGCCTTCCCGGACTGGGACTCGGTCGCCGATCGCGTGGCGACCCAGCTCCGGCTGGACACCTGTGACGAGACCGAGCGGTTGATCGATGAGATGTCGCGGACCGCGGGAGCCGAGTTCACCGACCGGATCGAGAGACCGCTCGTGATGCCGGAGCGGCACGACTACCTCCGGCTGAACCACCCGACGGGTGGACTGCTCAGGCTGACGTACGAGACGCTTGACCTGTTCATCGACGAACCGCAACACCTGCTGCTCTACCTCCCCGCCGACGAATCCTCGACCCAGGTGTTGCAACAGATCGCCTCGGGTCGCGAGGGCGCGGTGCGTTCGTGACCATCAGACTCGTCGCCTTCGACCTGGACGGTACGATCTTCGACCGCCATGGCATTGCGCCCGAGTACGCCGACACCGTGGCCCGGCTGGCCACGCAGGGCGTGCATTGCGTGATCAACTCCGGACGCTCGGTCGGCTTCCAGCTCGACCTGCTGACCGAACATGACCTGATGCAGCACTTCACGGCCCTGATCGGTGACGAGCGGTGGGTACACCTCGCGGACACCACCGGTACGGAGCCGAAGCTTCAGCCGCTCGAGCCGTGGAACACGGAAGTCCGGGCCGGCTGGGCCGAACTCGGGCCGATCGCCGAACACTGGTGCGGACTCCTCGAGGAGCAGACCCGGCAGCGGGGCTGGGCCAGCCGAGCCTACGACCGGGAGACCGGTCAGCGCCGAGGCATCTGGGCGATCTCCGTCGAGACCGCCGAGGGCGCGCAGGAACTGGCGACCTGGCTGCAGCCGCAACTGACCGGCAGCCCGCTGGCCTGCAACTCGAACGGCACCATCGTGCACGTCTTCGACGCGGAGCGGGACAAGGGCACCTCCCTGGCCGCGTTGGCCGAGCACCTCGGGCTGCGGAACGACGAGGTGATGGCGTTCGGCGACGGCTACAACGATCGGCCGATGCTGGACGGGCGGCACGGCTTCGCGTCGGCCACCGTCGCGAACGCCAACGAGGACGTGAAATCCTGGGTCCGGGACGCCGGCGGCCGGATCGCCGGGTCCGACTGCGGGGTCGGCGTCGCGGAACTGCTCACCGAAGTCTTCCCTCCCCGTGCCGCAGCGACGGCGTGAGGAACTACTGCGAGCTCCGCGGCGCCGGGCTGGCTAGGCTGCCTGGGTGACGTCGATCGCCTGGCCGGTCCGGACCGAACGTCTGGTGCTCCGCCCGTACGAATCCGGCGACCTGGATGCCCTCTGGGCCTACGAGCGGCTGCCGGAAGTCCAGCAGTGGCTCGGTTGGGCTCCGAAGACGGCGGACGAACTTCGGACCGCGATGGACGACGAAGCCAGCGCCACGACGCACGTGATGGTGCTGCTCGACTCGATGATCATCGGCCACATCATGATCATGCCGCGGGACAGCTGGTCGCAGGCCGACGTCGCCGACCGGGCCAAGGGGCTCGAGGCCGAGCTCGGCTGGATGTTCCACCCCGAGCACAGCGGCCGGGGCTTCGCCACCGAGGCCGTACGTGCCGTGCTCGGGCTCTGCTTCGAGGCACTGCGGTTCCGGCGGGTCCACGCGGGCTGCTTCGCCGACAACGCGGCGTCCTGGCGACTGATGGAACGCCTCGGGATGCGGCGCGAGGAGCACAGCCGCGCCACGGCCCTGCACCGCGACGGCACCTGGCACGACGGACTCACGTACGCGCTCCTCCGCGAGGAGTGGCCGCCTCGCTGATCGGCGCCGCGGCATCGCGTAGCGCCGGTGCCTGGGCGAGAGCGGCGATGCCGAAGCAGGCGGCGGCCATCACCGCGGTCAAGATCAACCAGCCGACCGGGCCGAGCATGATCACCAGCGGCAGGGCGGCGGCCGGGCCGACGATCCGGGCGGCGCTGGTCGACATCGAGAACGCCGCCTGGTAACGACCCTCGGCCCAGTCCGGTACGTGATCGAGGGCGACCCGCCAGGTCGCGATGCCGCCACACACCTCCCCGACCGTGAGCGCGACGATGCCGGCCAAGATCAACACCACCACCAGGCTCGGAGACGGCACCGCGCCGGAGCCGGCCAGCAAGACACCGGCGACGCCGAGCCCGCCGGCCGCGATCAGGGCGGTCCGCACCGTGGCCCGGGTGGTCCGCACCCGCGCCGCGTACGGTCGCTGGCCGATGATCACCAGGATCGTGTTCAGCCCGAGCGCGACGCCGGGCAGCCAGATCGGCGCGGCGGTCTGCTCCAACACCCAGATCGGCAGGATCACCGACAGCACCGGCATGGTCAGCTGGATCGCCGCCGCGAACCCGGTGGCGGCGGCGAACCGGCGGTCGCGCAGCGCGATCATGGTCTCGGCCCAGCCGCCCCTGCGCGCTGCCCGGGCCGGACGGCGGAGCGTCAGGGCCGAAACCGCGGTCAGCACCATGATCACCGCACCGATGCCGTACGCGATCCGGGTGGTCGGGCCGAGGCCGGACGCGGCGAGCACGGCGCCGAGCACCGTACCCAGCCCGATGCCGGCGTTGAGCAGCAGGTTCATGGTGGCGCGGATCGCGAGCCGGTCGGCCGGTACCGCGCCGTCGACGGCGAGCGCCTGCCGGGCCGCGGCCGAGGTGGACTGGGCGACCCCGAAGGCGATCGCGGCGGCCGCGAAGCCGGCCGCCGAATCGGTGACGGCATAACCGGCGACGGCCAAGGCAGCGAGCGCAGCGAAGAGCGCGGCGGCCCGACCCAACCCGAGCCGATCGGCCAGGTCGCCGAGCGGCACCGCGAACACCAGCGAGGTCACGGCCCCGAGCGCCAAGATCATCCCGATCAGCGGTGCCGGCAGATCGAGTTCGAGCGCGACCTGCAACACGATCGTCGACAGCACGACGCCCTCGACGGTGGCGGTGCCGAACTGGAGGGCGCCGATCAACCGGCGGTCGTTCGTCCTTCTCATGGGACCATCCTCAGCGTCGGACCACCATCGGTCCAACAGATACTTCTGCTGGTTGCTATCATCAACGCTGATGGAAGTGCATCAACTCCGGTACGCGCTCGCGGTCGCCGACGAACGCTCGTTCACGGCCGCGGCCCAAGTCCTGCACGTCAGCCAGTCCGGCGTCAGTGCCCAGGTCGCCCTGCTGGAGCGCGAGCTCGGACTGACCTTGTTCGACCGTTCGGCCCGCGGAGTCCGGGTGACCCCGGCCGGCTCGCCGGTCCTTGATCAACTTCGGCGGGCCCTGACCGAGCTCGACCGGGTCCGAGCGGTGGCCGACGAACTCAACGGGCTGGTCCGCGGCACAGTGAGCATCGGCGCCGTCGCCGGACTCGGCTGGCCGGCGTTCCTCGACGCGCTGCAGCAGGTGCACCGGACCCATCCCGGGCTCGAGCTGTCCCTTCGCGAAGCCAAATCGGTCGACCTGCAGGAGGACGTCGCTGCGGGCCGGCTCGACCTGGCCGTCGCGACCTGGGTGGATCGACCCAGGGAAGGTCTCGGGTCCTGGGTGGCCCTCGAGGAGCGGGTGATCGCCGCCGTCGGCACCGACCATCCGTGGGCCGGCCGATCCCGGATCTCGCCGGCCGACCTGCTCGATCAGCCGGTCGTCGGGCTGGCGCCGGGCACCGGCATGCGCAGCTCGTACGACGCCATGATGCGGGCCGAAGGGCTACCCGCCCCGGTCAGCTGGGAGGTCACCTTGCCCACCACGGCCCGGGCGCTCGCAGCCCGCGGGCTGGGCGTGGCCGTGCTGACCAGTTCCCGGGCCGACCTGCCGACCGATCTGGTCCGGCTCAAGATCAACTCCAAGCACGCAACCTCGCGGCTCGGCGTCGTCTGGCGTACCCGGCCCGCGCCGACGGCCGGCGCCCGCGCCACCCTCGAGGCGTTCCGCGAGCACCTGGCCGTCCGCTCTTGATCATGGAGTAGGCGATCCGGTCGGCAGCCGGAAGGACTCGATGATCTTGCCTGCCGCGGCCGCGGGATCCAGCAGCGATGTGTCCAGGGTCAGGCTCTCCACGTCCGGGATGACGGCGGCGAGATCCTCCTGTTCCCAGGCCCGCCGCAACCCGTCGACGGTGGCGAGTTTGCCCAGCTCCCGGCGGCTCTCGGCGATCACCCGGGACTCGGCGACCGACCGGTCACAGACCAGGCGGACCGGCCGGACCCGTCCGCCGTTGCGGCGCACCGCGTCGAACCGCCGGCTGGTCTGCGGCTCCGAGGTCGGTCCCGCGTAGACCGTCGTGAAGATCACGTTCGTATCGGAGCGGGCGGCCTCGGCCAGGATGTTCTCCCGGATCGCGTGCACCTGGCGCCAGAACGGCTCGGTCCCGAAGTCGAAGACCGGCCGGACGCAGTCGATGCTCAGGTGGTTGTGGAAGACCCGGAACCCGGTCCGCCGGGCCAGCTCGTTCGCCACGGTCAGTTTGCCGACCGCGGGCGGCCCGTACAGGTAGATCAGCTCCATCGGCCGATCGTAATTCGGAGGACGCCGCCGCGAACCCTGATTAGGCTCGAGCGATGGCCAGAACCGTGTTGACCCCGCGGGAGCAGGACTTCCCGCAGTGGTATCAGGATGTCATCGCCAAGGCCGAGCTCGCCGAGAACGGGCCGGTTCGAGGGACGATGGTCATCCGACCGTGGGGTTATGCGATCTGGGAGCGGATGCAGGCGGCGATGGATGCCCGGATCAAGGCGGCCGGTGCCCGCAACGCGTACTTCCCGCTGTTCATCCCGGAGTCGTACCTGAACCGGGAAGCCGATCATGTCGAGGGTTTCTCGCCCGAGCTGGCCGTCGTCACCCATGCCGGCGGCAAGCAACTGGAGGAGCCGATCATCGTGCGGCCCACCAGCGAGACCATGATCGGCGAGTTCATGGCGAAGTGGATCAGCTCGCATCGTGATCTTCCCCTGCTGTTGAACCAGTGGGCCAACGTGGTGCGCTGGGAGCTGCGGTCGCGGATCTTCCTGCGGACCACCGAATTCCTTTGGCAGGAAGGGCACACGGCGCACACCAGTGAGGCGGAGGCGCGAGCCTATGCGCGGCGCATTCTGCTCGATGCCTATGCCGACTTCCTGCGCATCGAACTCGCGATCCCGGTCGTCCCGGGGCGGAAGACTCGGCGGGAGCGGTTCGCCGGCGCGGTCAACACCATGACCGTGGAGGGGATGATGGGCGACGGCAAGGCGCTGCAGCTCGGCACCAGCCATGAGTTCGGCCAGAACTTCGCCCAGGCGTTCGACATCACGTTCACCGACGCCGAGCAACAGAGCCGGCTCGCCTGGACCACCTCCTGGGGCTCGTCGACCCGGATGCTGGGCGGCATGATCATGTGTCACGGCGACGACGACGGGCTCCGGCTCCCGCCCCGCGTCGCGCCGGTCCAGGCGATGATCACGGTGATCAAGGACGGCGACGGCGCGCCCGCTGCGGTCGCCGCGGAGCTCGTGGATGGCTTGAGCGCTGCCGGGGTGCGGGTCGAGCTGGACGACCGGACCGACCTGCCGTACGGGCGCCGGGCTGTTGATCATGAACTGAAGGGGATCCCGGTCCGGGTCGAGATCGGGCCGCGCGATCTCGTCGACGGCCAGGTGACCCTGGTTCGCCGAGCGCTCGGGATCAAGACGCCGTGCCCGGTGGCCGACGTGGTGTCCGCGACCGTACGCGCGCTCGCCGATGATCATGACCAACTGCTGACCGAAGCCGAACGCTTCCGGGACGACCGGACGGCCGACGTGACGACGGTCGGCGACGCGATCGAGGCGGCGCGGTCGGGGTGGGCGCGGATCCCGTGGCGCCTGCTCGGCGAGACCGGCGAGGACGAGCTGGCGGCTCAGGGCGTCACGGTGCGCTGTCTGGTCCATCCCGACGGCCGCGTACCCGACACCGATGATGCGGCCGCCGAGCCCGACCTGGTGGCGATCGCGGCCCGTGCCTACTGATCCGGCAGGGCTGAGCCGCTGGGCGCGAGCGGCCCTTGATCATGTCGGCCGGGTCAGTCGCGGCGCGCCGTTGGACCGGTCGTTGCGGGTCACCCTGAACTTTCATCCGGATCGACTCGTCGGCGACCGTACGGTGATCGAATGCCTCGCCGAGGAGCGGAGCTATCGGTCGCAGTTCGAGACCAAGATCAGCAACGGCGGGCTGACCGCCTATCCCGGAGGGGCCCGGTGGCGTTGGGAACAGCGCAGCTTCGGCGGTGCGTACGACGACGCACCGCCGGAGTCGCGGCCGCGGTACGGCGCGCTGAACCATCGCGGGGCCGACGCCGGCGGCGCGATCCGGTTCGGGTCCTGCCACCTGCGGCTCACCGAGTCGGTGCTGGACCGGTCCACGTTCTGCTTTCCGGACTCGGTCTTCGACCCGACCGACTACGGCACCGCGGCGCACTGTGATCTTGCCGCCTTGGCGGACGCCTTCCATGATCGCCCGCACACGGACCTGTCGGAAGGAACCGAAGGTGGACGACTGGACAGCTACATCGAAGCTCACGTGCACGGCCCCGTGCTGCTCGACCGCGACGTCGAAGCGATCGTCCTGGATCCGTCGTTCCGCGGCACCGAGGTGGAACAGGCAGCGCGGCTGGCCCATCCGGTGATCGAATGGACCGCCGGCCGCATCCTCTCGGTCGCCGAACTGCAACGACACCCGGACTTCCGCGGCCCGGAGCCGTTGATCATCGGCCCGGCGGTCGCCGAGCATGATCAAATCACCGCTCGGATGATCGGCGTCGCAGCCCGCTCCGATCGGTACGACCCGCAGGTGCTCAAGAAGCTCTGGCACCTGGTGGCCCGGTTCGGCCTCCCGACCTGATCATTGGACCAGTTCGACCCGCACCCCGAGCGCTTCGTAGGTTCCGCGAGCCCGGGCGTCGCGTGTTGCCAGCGTAAGGTCGCGACCACGCACGGCCGCAGCAAACAACGCGTCATAGACGGCACCGCCGGTGATCTGGCGACCGGCCAACTCCCGGTGGAGCGAACGGGACGCCTCCTCGTCGAGCACCAACGACTCCCCGAAACTCTCGTCGATCAGCGTCACGGCATCGTGGGGTGCGACCCGAGCATCACCGGGCAGCCGGGTCAGCACCGAATAGGTCTCGGCCAGCGCGTGGCCACTCAGCACCAGCGGTCGATCCCTGGCCCATGAGCTCACGGTCGAGTGGGCGGTGTGGGACGCGAGGAGCAGCGGCACAGCGACGCTGGTGTCGACCGCGGTCTCGATCACCGGCGGCCGGAATCGATCAGAGCAAGCATGTCCTCGTCGGATACGGCAGTGTCGCTGGCGGCGACCAGACGACCATCGGTGTCCCGCATGAGCCGCGCGGTACGCCCGCCCGGGGTCACCTGAACACCGGACCCGTAGACCGAGATGTCGACCTTCGAGCCCGGAGCCAGTCCGAGCGCATCGCGCAGAGCCTTCGGCAGCAGGATCCGCCCGCCAGCATCAATCGTCGCCTCCATGGGAAAAGGCTACCATCGTGTTCCCATCACAGTCTGAGTTGTCCCACCAACCAGGCTTGCCGCGTCCGGCGGAGTGTGAATCGATCCAGTGGTGACCTAACGACGCGATCTTCCGAGTTCGACGTCAATAACTCACCACTCGACGGGACCTCGGTCAGCCGGTGCCACTTCGGGCAGCTGCTTTGGCGCCTCGGATCCAAGGATGGTCGGCGTCGAAGCCGCGGATCATCTCGCGCAGCCAGTCCTGCTTCTCTTGGCCGAGCAGCGGCCAGGTCACCTCGAAGTCTCGGTCATCCTTCCTGCGCCGCTTCCGCGCCTTGAACAGAAGCACGATCTCGGGATTCAGGTACCGGATCTTGTCGTCGGCAATCCAGGTGACCGCCTCAAGCGGAGCGGTGTGGCCAGGGATGAACTTGTTCGTCCACTGCTCGCCGTGGCCTGGCGTCATCGGTACGTCCAGCACCCACGGTGCGTCACCGTTCTCACGCACCCAGATCTGGCTGGCATCGTCGAAGACGTCGGGAGTCCGATCAGTCAGGGGCCGCATGTCGCCACCGGCCACATTCCACAGGTCCCATCGACCTCTCACGTGCGCACGAAGATGTGACACATCCGACGCAAAGATCGACACGTCGACGTCCTCGTGCTCGCGGGGCAGGCCGGTGAAGACATCGATCGCCCACCCTCCGACAACCCACCAGGGTTGCTTGAACCCAGCCATGAACTGCACAAGGCCCGCCAAGTCCAAACTCTCCCAACGGCCGTAGAGTCGGGCCCAGTAGGCAGTTTCGGCCGACTCGGCAGGGGTGGCCGGCAAGGGCTCGGAGGTCGTCACCGCTCGATGATGTCACCCGCAAAGCCGCCGGACGTGTCGACGATCATGATCGATATGAGGAGCAGCGGGATCAGCACCAGCGCCCTTGATCATCAGTACTGAAGAAGTCACACAGCAGGGCGGCCGTCTCCTGCGGCGCTTCCTCGGCCAGAAAGTGGCCGGCCCGTCCCTCCTCAGCGCCAGCGGCCCTTGATCATCAGCGTCCGGCCGGACAGCTCGTTGACCTCGCGCCAGGCCTGGATCCGGTGCGGGCGGAGGCTGAAGTAGAGATAGGGATCGGTGTCCTGTCGCGGGTCGAAGCCGGCCTTCGCCGCGAACGCGTCGCCGACCTCGTCCGGGATCTCCGTGGTCGGGACAACCGCCGCGACCGTACAGTCGATCATGATCACGTCTCGGGTCTCACCCATCGCCAGCCGGGCCGGTCCGCCGGCCGAGAGGTTGCGTGCGGTCGGGCTGCCGGCCGCCGTGGAGATCATGATCGTCTCGCCGTCCCACCGGAACGACAACGGCACCAGTGCCGGCGCCCCGGTCGCTGCCTCCGCCGTGGCCACCCAGAGATCGACATCGTGTTCCAGCCGGTGCAACGTGTCCTCACGGCGCTGCACGACCGAGCGGGGTTCCTCAATCGTCACCCGCCCCATCCTGCATCACACCACCCTCCTGGAGCTCGCGTTCGAGCTGTTCGACCGTCGGCAGGTTGGTCTGCAGCGGCTCGGGCAGGCTCTCGATCAGCCGGTACTCGGCGATCCCCAGCGGTCGCGACGTGTCCCGCAGTGCATACTCCGCGACCACCTCGTTCTTGGTCTTGCACAGCAGCAGGCCGATCGTCGGCCCGTCCGACGCGTGCTTGACGTCGGCATCGATCACGGTCATATAGAAGCCCAGCTGGCCCATGTGTTCCGGTTTGAACCTGCCGGCCTTGATCTCGATCGCGACGTAACAGCGCAGGTGGAGATGATAGAAGAGCAGGTCGAGGAAGAAGTCGTCGCCGCCGACCTCGAGGTGGATCTGCCGCCCGACGTAGGCAAACCCGGCGCCGAGTTCGAGCAGGAACTCGGTCACGTGGTCGACGATCGCCTGCTCGATCGCGCGTTCCTGGGCATCCTCGCCGAGCCCGAGGAAGTCGAGCTTGTACGGGTCTTTGAGCGCCTCGCGGGCGAGGTCCGAACTCGCGGCGGGCAGCGTTCGCTCGAAGTTCGTCACGGCCTTACCCCGGCGCTCGATGGCGCGAGCCTCGATCTGAATTTCCAGGATGTTGCGTGACCAGCCGTGCTCCAGTGCGGCCCTGGCGTAGGCAATGCGCTCGTCCACGGACCGTACCCTGTCCACCAGGACCATGTTGTGGCCCCAGGGCAATTTGGCAGCAGTCTGCTGCCAAATCTCCGAGTTCGGCCACGCCTTCGCGAAGTCCCTCATGTACCGGAGATTGCGCGACGAGAATCCCTTCATCTCCGGGAAGGCTTCGCGCAGGTCGCGAGAGAGCCGGTCGATCACCTTGGCGCCCCAGCCCTGCTCTGCCTGGCGATCGAGGATGTCCCGGCCGATCTGCCAGTAGAGCTTGAGCAGCTCGGTGTTCACCGCGAGCGCGGCGCGTTGCTGGGCCGTGTGGATCCGCCCCTTGAGCTCGGTCAGCCAATCCCCGTACCCCTCCGGTGGATCGATCAGTCCCGGAACCTTCTCGTGCATCAGCACCTCCCCGTCAGCTTCCCTGCAGCCTGACAGGCGGCACTGACAATTACGGCCAGGCGAGTTCGACCAACAGTGGGCGATGATCCGAGGCGCGTACGTCGAGCACGGCGGCTCCGACCGGGCGGAGGCCGCGGACGAAGATGTGGTCGAGCCGGAGCTCCGGCACGTCGCTGGGATAGGTCAGATAGCCGTTCAGGCTCGCGGCCGCGTCCTCGAGCCCCTCCGCAATCGTCTTGACCGACGCCTCGTCCGGGCCGGCGTTGAGGTCGCCCATCATGATCACCGGGCCGTCGCCGCTCACCAGGTCGCGGACCTGCCGGGCCTGATGTTCCCGCTGCTCGGCGGACACGTGATCAAGGTGGGTCACGTACACCTCGACGGTCCGGCCGTCGATCTCCAGCGTCGCCCGGACGGCGGAGCGTTCCTCCAGGTCCGGGTCGTCGGACGGCAGGTTCTCCAGCCGGTACGGGGTGAAGTCGATCATGCGGTGCGGGGTGAGGAGGGCGTCGCCGTACTGCCGGCGATGATCGGCACCCGGCTCCGGCTCCAGATCGAGCGCCGGGGCGAACACGCCGGTCCAGCCGAGCCGCTCGGCCAGGTCGGCGGTCTGGTCGCGATGATCACTGCGCGCGTCGAAGTGGCGGTCCACCTCCTGCAGGCCGACGATGTCCGGCTGGACCGCGGCAATCACGTCCGCGGTCCGGCCGAGGTCGAGCCGGTTGGCCAGGTCGTGGCCGGCCCGGATGTTGAAGGTGAGGACCCGAAGCATCGGCTCAGGATAGTTGATCACAGCCGCGGATCGACCGGCTCGGACTCCAGTGCGAGCACCGCGAAGACGAGCTGGTGCACCCGCCAGAGCGGCTCCCCGGCGACGAACCTGATCAACGCGTCGAGGCCGAGGCCGTGCTCCCGGGACGCCAGGCTGCGCTTCCGGCCGAGGCCGCGGTTGCGCAGCAGGTCCAGGGCGTCGGTGTAGTCCGGGCCGTAGATGATCCGCAGATACTCCCGCCCACGAACCTTCAGGCCCGGCTGGGCTCCGCGCTTCGCGATCACCGGCTTGATCACCATGCCCTCGCCACCGGCCTCGGTCAGGTCCAGCCACCACTGCGTCGCCTCGGCCCGCTGCTCGGCCGAGCCGAGCTCGACGAACCGGTGCCGGGTCGGCGTGATCAACTCACCCGCGACGCGGCCCAGCTGCTCCAGATGCCACCGGTGCGACTCCGTGACGCCAAGCGCCTTTCCTTCTGCAGCAAGGATCTGGAACGGTGCGTACGTGACGCCGGTGAGCCCCGAGGTCGGCCGGACAAAGCTGCGGTACGCCCTCCGATAGGCCTCCGCGTTCGCCCGGCGCCGGGCCGTCCGGTCGATCAACGCCGCCACCTCCAGCCCCCGCGCCGTGGCCGCGGCGAGCCCGGCAGCCACCGCGGGCAGCGAGGCACCGGCGGCCGCGCCGACCGCCGCGTACTGATCTTGGATCAGCGGCAGTGCCTTCGCCGACCAGGGCAGTAGTTCCCCGTCCAGCACCAACCAGTCGGTCTCGAGTTCGTCGAACAGCGGCAGCACCGCTGTCCGGATTCGCTCCACCAGCTCGCCGACCTCGGCGAAGAACGGCCGGCCGGTCCGGGTGTAGACGACGCCGGTGCTGCCGTCGGTCACGCCGAACCGGCGTTCCGCTGCGTCGGCGTCGCGCGCGATCACCGCGATCGCTCGCGAGCCCATGTGCTTCTCCTCGCAGACCACCTCGGTAACCCCGGCCGCCGCGAACTCGTCGAACGCGGTCTCCGGATGCTCCAGGTAGCCATCCAGCTTTGACGTCGCCGCCGGGGCCATGGTCGGCGGCAGGTAGATCAGCCAGCGCGGGTCGACCGCGAACCGGCTCATCACCTCCAGCGCCGCGGCCGCGTGCTCCTCGCCGATCTTGATCTTGCCCGCGTGCTCGCTCTCCAGCCACCGGGTGCCCTTCACGTCGTCGATCCGGAGTGCGGCCGGCTCCCGTTCCGCGACCTTGATCAACGGGCGGGTCGGCTCGTACCACTGCTGCTCGGCCGGCACGGAGACCAGCTCCCGCTCCGGGTAACGCAGCGCGGTCAGGCTGCCGCCGAAGACGACGCCGGTGTCCAGGCAGATCGTGTTGTTGATCCATTCCGGCTCCGGGGTCGGCGTGTGCCCGTACACGACCATGGCGGAGCCGCGGTAGTCGCGGGCCCACGGGTAGCGGACCGGCAGCCCGTACTCGTCGGTCTCGCCGGTGGTGTCGCCGTACAGCGCGAACGACCGCACTCGGCCGGAAGCCCTTCCGTGGTAGGCCTCCTTGAGCCCGGCGTGCGCGACGACCAGCCGACCCTCGTCCAGCACGTAGTGGGCGATCAGCCCGTCCAGGAAGGCGAGCACGTCGGCCCGGAACTCCTCCGGTTCGGCCTCCAGCTGGGCCAGCGACTCGGCCAGCCCGTGCCGGACCTGCACCTTCGCCCCGCGCAGCGCCCTGATCAACTTCGCCTCGTGGTTGCCGCAGACGCAGAGCGCATGCCCGGCCTTGATCATGCCCATCACCAGCCGCAGCACGCCCGGCGTGTCCGGGCCGCGATCGACCAGGTCGCCGACGAACAAGCCCATCCGGCCGTCCGGGTGGTACGCGTCGACGGCCCGTCCTTGATCATCGAGGACCAACTGCCAGCCCAGCTCCGCCAACAGAGTACGGAGCTCGCCGGCACAACCGTGCACGTCGCCGATGATGTCGAACGGGCCGGCCAGATCACGGCGGTCGTTCCACGGGCGTTCCCGGACCACCGTCGCCGCGTCCACCTCGGCGGCACTGTGCAGCACGTGAACCCGGCGGAAGCCCTCCTTGCGGATCCGGCGCAGCGATCGATCAAGATCGCGCTGCTGCCGAGTGATCACCCGGTCACCGAAGGTCCGGTCCGGCCGGCCCTGGTTCCGGGCGATCGCCACCGCCTCGCCGACGTCCAGGACAATCGCGTCGACCAGCACGTCGTGCTCCCTGGCCAGTTTGATCAAGGACGCCCGGGCGGCCGGCTGGACGCTGGTCGCGTCGACGACGGTGAGCAGGCCGCGACGCAGCCGGGTGCCGACGATGTAGTGGAGCACGTCGAACGCGTCCGCCGTCGCCGACTGGTCGGCCTCGTCGTCGGAGACCAGGCCGCGGCAGAAGTCGCTCGAGATCACCTCGGTCGGCCTGAAGTGGGTCCGGGCGAACGTCGACTTGCCGCTGCCGGAGATGCCGACCAGCAGCACCAGGCCCATCGCAGGGACGTTGATCACGGTCGGGGTGTCGATCATGGGATCAGCCACGGCGGAACACCGCCAGTTGGGTCGGGGCACCGAGCTCGGCGTCCGGTTCGCCGATGCCGGACAGCGTCACCGAGTAGCCGTGATCACCGGCGACCCGCCGCGCCCAGGCCGCGAACTCGGCCTGGGTCCATTCGAACCGGTGATCGGGATGGCGCATGCCGGAGAGTCCTTGGTAGTGGGGGTTGTACTCGGAATTGGGGGTGCTGATCAGAACCGCGCCGGGCCGGGCGTCACCGAACACGACGCGTTCCAGGGCGCCGAGCCGCGGCGGGTCCAGATGCTCGATCACCTCCATCAGCACGGCGGCGTCGTAGCCGGACAACCGCTCGTCGGTGTAGGTCAGTGCGCCTTGGAACAACTCGATCCGCCCGGCCTCCCGTTCGGACAGCCGGTCCAGGCGAAGCCTTCGCCGGGCCAGCTCCAGCGCCCGCGCGGACACGTCCATGCCGGCGATCCTGGTCAGCGACCGTTCCTTGATCAACTTGGTCAGGAACTGCCCGCTCCCGCAGCCGCAGTCGATCACCGACGTCACGCCGAGGTCGCGCAGGACCGCGAGCATCGCCTCGTGCCGCTGCTCGTTCAGCGGCCGGCGCCGTTCCTCCGGCTCGGCGGTCTCCTCCTCGATCTCCGGATCCAGCGTCTCCTCGCGGTCGTCGTCCAGCTCCGCGAGTCGGGCCAGCGCGGCCCGGGTCAGCGCACTCCGCCGGCCCAGGTAGCGCCGCGTGATCATGGTTCGGTCCGGGTGCGTGGCCAGCCAGCCGGCTCCCGACCGGAGCAGTTTGTCCACCTCGTCCGGTCCCTGCCAGTAGTGCTTCGCCTCATCGAGGACCGGCAGCAGGACGTACAGCTGGTTCAGCGCGTCGGCCAGCCGCAGTGTGCCGGTCAGGGTCAGCCGGACATAGCGGGAGTCGCCCCAGTCCTGGTACTGCTCGTCCAGCGGGATCGCCTCCGCGGTCACCTGCCAGCCGAGCGGCTCGAAGATCCGGACCGCGATCCCCGCGCCGCCTCGGCAGGGCAGCGCCGGGATCGTGATCACCAGCGGGATCGCCGAATCCGCGAGCTCCTGCCGGGACCGGCACCGGCCGCCGCGGGCTGTGCTGAACACGTCCGCCAACGCGGCGCCGAGCAGTGACGACGCCGCGTAGGAACGATCATTGACATACTGAGCCAGGCTGAAGTCCGGTGTGTCCCGGCCGGCCGTGCGGGCCAGCCGGACCGAGTCGATCTCCAGCAGCAGGGCGGCCGTGCACCGTTCCTCCGTCGCCTCCGGGTAGAACACCGTGGCCGTACCGTACGACTGCTCGAACTGTTGCACCCGGTCCGGATGCTTGTGCAGCAGGAAACCGAGGTCGGTCGCGGGCCGGTGGGTCGTCGTCAGGGTCAGGTACACCCGGCCATCTTGCCTGCCGGGCGGCCCCGCGGTCAGCCGATATACCGCGGCTAGGCTCGGGAGATGATCTTGACCGCCGAACCGTCGCAGGACTATCTCGGCCTGGACACCGTGATCGACGGTGATCATCCGCAAGTCGCCGGGCTCGGCGCGGAGCTGCGCGCCGCCCACCGCGATGATCACGAGTTCGCCAGGGCCGCGTTCGAGTACGTCCGTGACGAGGTCGCGCATTCCTTTGACGTCGGAGATCCCCGGGTCTCGGTGACCGCGTCGGAGACCCTCGAGAACAGGGTCGGCCTCTGTTTCGCGAAGTCCCATCTGCTGGCCGCCCTGCTCCGCGGCCAGGGCATCCCGGCCGCGCTCTGCTACCAGCGGCTGACCGACGACGGCAGCAGCCACGTCGTGCACGGGCTGGTCGCGATCAAGCTCGACGGCCGCTGGCACCGGCAGGATCCGCGGGGCAACACCGGCGGGATCGACGCCCGGTTCTCGGTGACCGGAGAGCGGCTGGCCTGGCCGGTGCGGCCGGAACTCGGTGAACGTGACGACCCGCGACTCCATGCGACACCGCTGCCGTCCGTGATCACGACGCTCCGCTCCACCGACGACATCCTGCGGCTACGGAACGGCGGCCTGCCCGGAGACTTCTGAACGGCGGGAGGCGTGGGAGGATCGGCCGGTGCAGATCGGCTTGTTGGGACCCTTCGAGGTGCGTACGGGCGACGGTACGGTCGCCGACGTCCCGGGCGCCCGGCTGCGCGGCCTGCTGATCGCCCTCGCGCTCGAACCGGGCCGGGTCGTCGGCAAGGCGACCTTGATCGACTGGATCTGGGGAGAGGAACCACCGGCCGACGCCTCGAACGCCTTGCAGCGCTTGGCTTCCCGGCTCCGCAAGGTGCTGCCCGACGGCGCGCTGGAGAGCCAGGCGGGCGGCTATCGGCTGGCCGTCGACCCCGAGTCCGTGGACGCCGTCCGGTTCGAGCGGTTGCTGGTCCGGGCCCGTCAGCAGGACGCATCGGACCGGGTCAGGTTGTTGCGGGAGGCGCTCGGCCTGTGGCGCGGCGCGCCGATGCAGGACGTCGGGTTGGCGGACAGCGAGGCGTTCGACGCCGCCGTGACCCGGCTCGGCCATCTGCACGCCACGGCGACCGAGGAACGCTACGTCGAGGAGGTCGCGACCGGCCACGGAACGGAGCTGATCCCGGAGCTGACCGAGGCGGTCGCCGCCGATCCGCTGCGGGAGCGGCTGACCGCGGCGCTGATCCGGGCCCTCGTCGCGGACGGCCGGGACTCCGAAGCCATGCTGGCGTACGAACGCACGCGGGAGGCCCTGGCCGACACGCTCGGCGCCGACCCCTCACCGGAGCTGGCCGCGCTGCACGTCGCCCTGCTGCGCGGCGAGCTGAGCCGGCCGGTGGACACCCGGAAGACCAATGTCAGGGCCGAACTGACCAGCTTCGTCGGCCGCGAGGCCGACCTGGACGCCGTCCGTTCCATGATCACGAAGCACCGGCTGACGACCTTGATCGGACCGGGCGGCTCGGGCAAGACCCGGCTGGCCTCGGAGGCCGCGCGGAACCTGCTCGGCGAGCTGCCCGACGGGGTCTGGTTGGTCGAGTTCGCCCCGCTCGGGTCGGACGGCGACGTGGCCCAGACCGCGCTCGCGGCACTCGGCCTCCGCGACACCTTGGGCGGCACGGCGACCACGGCGGACCCGGTGGAGGGGCTCGTCGCCGCGCTCCGGGAGCGCGAGATGCTGCTGATCCTGGACAACTGCGAGCACGTGATCGAACCGGTCGCGGCGCTGGCCGAACGGCTGCTCGGCGAGTGCCGGCGGCTGCGGATCCTGGCCACCAGCCGGGAGCCGCTCGGGATCACCGGCGAGGCGCTCTGGGCGGTCGAGCCGCTGCCGCTGCCCGACGGTGCCGACCCGCGGGAGATCGCCGCCGCGCCGGCGGTCCGGCTGCTCCGGGAGCGCGCCGCCGCGGTCCGCAAGGACTTCGCGCCCGACGAGCACATGCTGGTCATGATGCTGCGGATCTGCCGCGCGTTGGACGGGATGCCACTCGCCATCGAACTCGCCGCGGCCCGGCTGCGGACGATGTCGATCGACCAGCTGGCCAACCGGCTGGACGACCGGTTCCGGCTGCTCACCGGCGGCAGCCGGACCGCGCTGCCCCGGCACCGGACCCTGCGCGCCGTCGTGGACTGGAGCTGGGAACTGCTCAGCGAGGCCGAACGGACGGTGCTCCGCCGGCTCTCGGTCTTCGCCGGCGGCGCGACCCTGGACGCCGCCGAACGCGTCTGCTCCGGCGGCCCGGTGTCCCGCGACGACGTGCTCGACCTGCTCACCTCGCTGGCCGAGAAGTCGCTGCTGATCGCCTCCGACGACGAGACGACGCGCTACCGGATGCTCACCACGATCCGCGAGTACACGGCCGACCGGCTCGCCGAGGCCGGCGAGACCGAGGCCACCCGGCTCGCTCACCTGACCTGTTTCACCGAGCTTGCCGAGACCGCCGAACCGCACCTGCGGCGGGCCGAGCAGCTGGAATGGCTGGCCCGGTTACGGGCCGACCACGACAACCTGACCCGGGCGCTGCGCTGGGTGATCGGGACCGGTGACGCCCAGGCCGCGATGCGGCTGGCGGCCGCCACCGGCTGGTACTGGTTCCTCGGCGGCCGTCGCGGCGAGGGTCTGGAGCTGCTGATCGCCGCGGCCGAACTGCCCGGCGAGGTGACCGACGAGATCCGCACGCTGGCGTACGGCATGGTGGTGCTGTTCGTGACCTCCGGGCTCGGCGACGAGCAGGTCGGTGCGAAATGGATCCGCAAGGGCTACGGCCTGATCCCGCAGTCCTCGAGCAGCCACCCGCTGCTCGACTTCGCGACGCCCCTGATGATGCTGCTGGAGTCGCCGCGGGACGCACCGATCGCGTTCGAGTCGCTGCGCGACAGCTCCGATCCGTGGGTCCGGGCGATGGGGCGGTGGCAGGCCGCCAAGATGCGCACCATGTACGGGGAGGACGGCCCGGCGATCGAGGCCGAACTGACCACAGCGCTGGCCGAGTTCCGGGCGCTCGGCGAGCGGTTCGGGATCTTCCTGGCCCTGTCCGAGCTGGCCGCGCACCTGGCCCGACGAGGTGAGGTGAGCGCCGCCATCGCCCAGTACGAGGAAGCGGCCGTCGTCCTCGCCGAGCTGGGCGCGGTCGAGGACGTGATCGAGGTACGGACTCAGCTGGCGCAACTGTCCTGGCTCGCGGGTGACCGGGCCGGTTCGGAGTCAGCGATCGCTGCGGCGGAACGGCTCGCCACGAACGTCACCTGGCCGTACGCGCTGGCCACGCTCGCACTGGCCAAGGCCGGGCTGGCGCGGCTTCGCGGCGACCTGCCGGAGGCCCGCGAGCAACTGGCCGTCGCCACCGCACAGCTCGGCGACGCGGCCGAGCAGACGACCATCCGGCTCCTGGTCCACGACCTGAGTGCCTATCTCGCCGAAGATCTCGAGCAGGCCAAGGCGCACCGGGTGGCCGAGTGGCAGGCCGCGAGCGAGGCCCGTGCCCCGCACCTGGTGGCCCGGATGCTGATCGGGATCGCGGACCTGGCCGTCCGGCTCGGCGAGGACGAGCAAGCGGCCCGACTGCTCGCGGCCGCCGTCGCGGTGCGCGGGGTGCCCGACCGGTCCGACCCGGACGCCGCCCGGCTCGAGGAGACGGTACGGCGAAGCCTCGGCGACGCGCGGTTCGCCGAGGCCTCGCAAGAGGGGACGCAGGCGGAGTGGCCCGCCCTGGTCGAGCGCACGCTCGGCGTCAGCTTGCCGCCCGTCGGATGACGATGTCGCCGCGCCGGGTCCGGGCGTCGACCGTGACCAGGTCGGCGGCCGGTGCGGCCGAGGTGCGGATCGAGTTCCGGACGGTGCCGTACGTGCTCTCGGCCCGTTCCAGCCGGACCTCGGTGTCGGCGCCGACGCCGATCTCGATGTTGCCCGCGGCGTTCGTCAGGAACGCGTGGCCCTGACTCATCCGGCCGATCTTGATCACCGCGTCGCCGCCCACCATCGCCGTCACGCTGCCGTCGGCCCGGCCGATCTCGAAGCCGCCGCTGCTGTTGGTGAGATCCAGCTCACCGGCCGCCTCGCCGATCCAGACCGGACCGGAGGAACCGATCAGCTTGACCGGCCCGCCGACCTCGCCGATCCGGACCGACGCCGACCCGCCCTGGACCGTGGCCCGTCCGGCGATCTGCCCGATCTCGAGCTCGCCGGCGGCCAGGCTGGCCCGGAGGTCGCCGATCCGGTCCAGCTGGCCCCGGCCGGAGGCCAGGTTGACCTCCGTGCTGCCGAGCCGGCCGGTGGTCCGCAGGCTCGCGTACGCCTCGCTGTAGTCCAGGCTCGATCCGGCCGGCAGGTCGATCGTGATGGCGACCGATCCGCCCTTCGCCCCGGCCTTGCGGGTCTTGACGACCAGCTCCCCGACGGAGAACTCGACCGTGGTCCGCTCGGCCACCTGGGCGTGCTTCGGGTTGGCCGGGTCGATCGGCTCGACCCGGACCGAGGTGTCGGCGCGGTCGGTCGCGTTGATCACGACGCGGGCGCCGGCGACCTGGACGACGGCCTTGATCGGGGTGGGGGTGCTGAACGTGGTCATGGTGGCTGCTCCTGGCTCGGTGTTGCTGATGGGACCAGCCTCGACGGGCCGACTGCCACCCACCTGACATGCGCCTGACACGGCCGCTGACAGGCCGAAATCCGCTGGCGGCTCTCGGTGGGTACGCCTACGGTCACCGCATGGAGATCGCCGAGATCACGAGCCGGAACCGGGCCTACTGGGAGGCCATCGCACCGGGCCGGACCGGCGAGCCGGTCGACTTCTTCCGCGCCGGCGGCTGCGCGCTGGACGACCGGGAACTGGCCGCGATCGGCGACGTCACCGGGCAGCGGACCCTGCACCTGGCCTGCTCCGTCGGCGACGAGGACCTCAGCCTGGCCCGGCTCGGGGCAGCCGACGTCGTCGGCGTCGATATCTCGCCGACCCATCTGGCCACCGGACGGGCCAAGGCCGCCGAGCTCGGGCTGCGGGTCGACCTGCGCGAGGGCGACCTGACCGCGCTCGACCCGGCGCTGACCGGCTTCGACCTGATCTTGATCTCCGGCGGCGGGCTCTGCTGGGTGCCCGACCTCGACGCCTGGGCCGGCAGCGTCGCCGCGCGACTGGTCCCGGGCGGCCGGCTGGTGATCAGCGAGCACCACCCGCTGTGGGAGGTGCTCAGTGTCCGCGGCGCGGGGCAGCTCGAGGTGACGGGCGACTATCTCGACCCGTACCGCGCCGGCTATCCCGATCCGCGCAAGGCGCCCCAGGTGACCTGGGGTCGCACCGAACCGCTGCCGGACCACGCCAGTTTCGTCTGGTCCCTCGGCCGGGTGGTCTCCGCGCTGCTCGGGGCCGGCCTGGCCATCCGTTCACTCGATGAGTACGCGCAGCCGGAACTGTACGACGGCCTCGGCCCGGCGGCGACCGCGCTGCCGGCCGCCTACCTGCTGGTGGCGGAGCGTCCTTGATCATCGGTCGTCGCCTCGCGATCGCCGGCTCGGCGGCCCGTCGAGGCGTTCCCGGGCCGTCTGCTCCGCCTCGTCCTCCAGGTCCTCGGCGTCGAAGCCCGCGTCGTACAGCTCGTGGTGGCCGAGGTCGAGGTGGGCCAGCACGTGAGCCAGCCCGAGGATCGCGTCACCGGCCCAGCCGGCCCGGTCGAAATAGGCCTCGCGGCGGTCCAGGTCGATGATCTCGATGATCCCGTCGGGCAGCGGGGTCTCGGTGAAGTTCCAGTCCGGCCAGTGCTCGGCCGCCTCCCGGAACGGGTCGTAGCCCCCGGGCGGCACCGGCGGGTTCCGGCGCTCCGCCGCGTCGGGTCGGCTGTAGAAGTCGAGCAGGAAGGCATGTCTGGTTCGGCGCCGGCAGACGTCGCACTTCAGGTCGATGGTGCACCGCTCGTCCGGCAGGCCGTCGTCGTCGATCCGGCCGCCGCCGGCATAGCGGGCGCTGAACCGGCGCACCTCGCCGCAGACACAGCACAACGCCCGGAACTGTCCCGGCACCGGCCGCAGTTTGCTGATCATCCCCCACTCCTTCCCGACAAGCACGCCTCCCCTGGCTCACCTGCTGGTCCCCAGTGTGGGCGGTACCACTGACACCGTTAGCCTGGTGACGTGCCGAGGAGCAGACCGAAGCCGGACCGGGTCGCGATGATCTCGTTGCACACCTCTCCCCTGGCGACGCCCGGAGTCGGCGACGCCGGCGGCCTCAACGTCTACGTCGCGGAGCTGGCGACCGCGCTCGGCCGGCACGGCGTCGAGGTCGAGATCCTGACCCGGCGGTCCGATCCGGCGACGCCCGAGGTGGTGCCGCTGGCCGAGCGGGTGACGGTCCGGCACCTGGCCGCCGGACCGCCGGAGCCGGTCGCCAAGGAGCAGTTGCCCGGGCTGGTGGACGAGTTCGCCGCCTCGCTGCGCCCGCTCGCGGCCGGCTACGACCTGATCCACTCGCACTACTGGCTGTCCGGGCTGGCCGCGCTGCGCGTCGACCAAGATCACCACCACACTTCGGTACGGCCTCCGCTGGTGCACACCATGCACACGATGGCGCGGGTCAAGAACGCCGCGTTGGCCGATGATCAACAGGCCGAGCCGGAGCCGCGGGCCGACGGCGAAGCCCTGATCGTCAAGTCCGCCGAGGGGTTGACGGCGAACACCGGCGAGGAGGCGGCCGAGCTTCGTGATCACTACGGCGCCGCCCCGGACCGGATCACGATCGTCCCGCCCGGCGTCGACCTCGACGTGTTCCATCCCTGTGATCAACGGGAGTCCCGGGACCTGCTCGACATCGGTGCCGAGGCCGAGGTGATCTTGTTCGTCGGCCGGATCCAGCCGCTCAAGGCGCCGGACGTGCTGATCCGGGCCGTCGCCGAGTTGATCAAGCAGCAGCCGCGCCGCCGGGAGCGGCTGAAGTTGATCATCATCGGCAGCCCGTCCGGCCCAGACCGGGACTGGGCCGACACGCTGCCGGAACTGGCGGATTCCTTGCAGGTCGGCGAACTGGTCGAGTTCCGGCCGCACTCCGAGCGGCTCGAGCTCTATCGCTGGTACTGCGCCAGTGACATCGTCGCCGTACCGTCGCACAACGAGTCGTTCGGCCTGGTCGCCTTGGAGGCGCAGGCCTGCACCCGGCCGGTGGTCGCGGCCGACGTCGGCGGGCTGCGCCATGCGGTGGCCGACGGCCGGACCGGCATCCTGGTCGGCGGGCACGGCCCGCAGGACTGGGCCAGCGCGCTCGGGTCGCTGCTCGATGATCCCGATCGTGCGGTACGGCTCGGCCAGGCCGGCATCGATCATGCCCGCGGATTCAGCTGGGACGCGTCGGCCGAGGCCACCCTGCGGGCGTACCGGACGGCGATGGGATGACCGAGACCCCGACCGACGAGACTCCGACCGAACTGCGTACCGCGGTCCGGGTGCTGCCGATCGACGGCGACGGCCGGGTCCTGCTGCTGCACGGCTTCGACCCGGCCCGGCCGGCGGAACCGTACTGGTTCACCGTGGGCGGCGGCCTCGAACCCGGCGAGACCCCGGCCGAGGCCGCGGTCCGCGAACTCGCCGAGGAAGTCGGCCTGGCCGCCACTCCGGACCGCCTGGTCGGCCCGCTCGCCGAGGCGACGATCGAGTTCTGGTTCGACTCCGTGCGCTATCTCCAGCAACAGACCTACTACGCCGTCCGCGTCGCGCCGGACCCGATCACTTTCGCCGGCCAGGACGCCATCGAGCACGCCTCGATCGACGCCTACGCCTGGTTCTCCGCCGCCGAACTCGCCGGCACCACCGATCCGGTCTATCCCGATGATCTTGCCGACCTGCTCGCCCGCGCGGTCGCTGCCCTCGCCTGACCGGCGGCGCTCTGCGTAGACTGCGAGGCGGTTCAGCCGACGTCCAAAGGAGGGCGCCATGCGGAGGGTTCTGCGCGGGCTTGTTGTCTTGATCATGGTCGCCGCGGGGAGTGCGATCGCGCTGCCGGCCCAGGCGGCGCCGGATCCGCCGGGCGAGACGGAGCCGACCCAGGGTGCCTGTGGGTTCGCTCCCCTGGCGGACCAGACCTACTCGACCTGGGTCGGGCTGCCTCCGGATCCGCGGCACACGCCCGATCGCGGCACGATCCGGGTGACGTTGCGGACCGAGCACGGCGACGTCCGGCTGGAACTCGATCGCAGCCTCGCGCCGTGCACGGTGCAGTCGTTCCTGTTCCTGCTGCACCAGAAGTACTTCGACCAGACCTCCTGCCACCGGCTGACCGCGTACCACACGCCGCCGGCCGCGCTGTCCGTGCTGCAGTGCGGCGATCCGCTCGGCACCGGCTGGGGCGATCCCGGCTACAGCTTCGCCGACGAGCTGGACTCCGCACGGGCCCTCGAGCCGTGGCCGGGCGCACCGGATCGGCGCAACTACCCGCGCGGCACCCTGGCCATGGCGAACGCCGGGCCGGACACCAACGGAAGCCAGTTCTTCCTGGTCTATCGGGACTCCCGGCTGCGTCCCGACTACACGGTGTTCGGCCGGGTGACCGGGCAGGGTCTCGAGGTGCTGGACAAGATCGCCGCCGGCGGGATCGATCCGGGCACCGAGGGTACGCCGGAGGACGGCGCCCCCGCACTGGGCGTGACGATCAAACGAGCCAAGCTCGGTCGCTGAGTCGGCTCAGGGGCAGAAGACGCAGAACTCGTTGCCCTCCGGGTCGGCGAGCACGTCCCAGGCGGTCTCCCGGTCGGCCGGGCGGAGCAGCCTCGCCCCGGCGTCCAGGAACTCCTGGGTGACGCCGACGACGTCCCAGTGCACCCGGTTCTTCACCACCTTCGGCTCCGGCACCTCAGCGAAGACCATCGGGCAGGGCAGGGTGCCGCCCTCGATCGCCCACACCGGCTGATCGGCCTCCTGCTGCGGCCGCAGCCCAAACCGCTCGCCCCACCAGGTGCAGAGGGCCAGCGGATCGGTGCCGTCGATCGCCAACTCGTAGAGCCGGTAGCCGTCCAGCTGATCGGGTTCCCGGACGAAGGCGTCGAACTCGTTGCCCTCCGGGTCGACCATGATCGTCCACGGGTGACTCTGATCAAGGACCCGGGCACCGCGCTCGACCAGTTCCTCGATCGAGGACGTGTTGATGTCGAAGTGGACCCGGTTCTTCACCGAGTGCGGTTCCGGCACCTCGTTGATCCAGACGGTACGTTCCGGACGATCACCGGTCAGCAACAGGTTGTCCGCACCACGAGACTCCGGCCGCAAGCCGAGCGTCGAAGCCCAGAAGGACTGCAGCCGGGCCGGGTCGCGAGCATCCAGGCAGAGGTCCTTGAAGGTCGCCGTCATGATCAACACCCTACAAGGAGCCGGCACGGTTCCATGATCATCGGACCGGCGGGTGGTGTCCGGTGATCGCGTCGGCGGCCCGGACCAGGGCCAGGTGCGACAGGGCCTGCGGCGTGTTGCCGGCCTGGCGCCGTCCGTCCGGGTCGTACTCCTCACTGAGCAGACCAAGATCATTGGCGAACGAGAGCAACCGGTCCATCAGGGCCTGGGCGTCCTTGGCCCGGCCGGTCCGCGCGTACTGCTCGACCAGCCAGAACGAGCAGGCCAGGAAGGGATACTCGCCCGGCGGCAGGCCGTCGACCCCCTCCTCGGTCCGGTACCGGTGGACCAGGCCGTCGTTGATCAACTCCGCTTCGATCGCGGCCACCGTCGCCAGCATCCGCGGGTCGTCCGGCGCGCAGAACCCGACCTGGGGCAGTTGCAGCAGCGCCGCGTCGACGCCCCGGCCGCCGTAGTACTGGGTGAAGCAGCCCCGTTCATGATCGACTCCGTCCCGTTCGATCTCGGCCCGCAACTCCTCGCGGAGCCGGCGCCACTCCGCCACCGGTCCGGGCAGCCCGTGATCTTCGACGGCGCGCACGCCGCGGTCGAACGCGGCCCAGGTCATCACCGCCGAGTGGGTGAACCGTCGCGGCGCGCCGCGGATCTCCCAGATCCCCGAGTCCGGTCGGCCCATGGTGGCCCGGGCTCGGGCCAGCAGGGCCCGCTGCAACGGCCAGGCGTGACCCGGATGCGGGATTCCGCTGCGCAGGCTGAGATCCAGGGCGACCATCACCTCGCCGATCACGTCGGCCTGGAATTGATCAACGGCGCCGTTGCCGACCCGGACCGGCTTCGAGTCGGCGTAGCCGGGCAGCCAGGTCAGCTCCCGCTCCGGCAGGTCCCGCTCGCCGGCGAGCCCGTACATGATCTGAATGTCCTCCGGATCGCCGGCGACGGCCCGCAGCAGCCAGTCCCGCCAGGCCACCGCCTCGGCCGAATAGCCGTGCGCCAGCAGGGCCTCCAGGGTGAGCGCGGCGTCGCGCAGCCAGCTGTAGCGGTAGTCCCAGTTCCTCGGCCCGCCGAAGGCTTCCGGCAGCGAGGTGGTCGCGGCCGCGACGATCCCGCCGGTCTCGATGTGGGTCAGCGCCCGCAACACCAGCAACGAGCGTTGTACCGGCGCCCGGTAGTGCTGGTGCGGATCCGCGCCACAGTCGGACCGGTCCGCCCACGACGTCCACCAGTGCTCGGTCCGGGCCAGCTCGGTGTCGACGTCGACCGGCTCCGGCGGCGGTTCGTACGAAGGATGCCAGGCCAGCGTGAAGTCGTACCGCTCCCCGGCCCCGACCCGGAACTCGCCGCGATGCCGGTGCCCGTGCGCCACCGGCAGCGGACCGCCACGGAGCAGCAGCGCGTCCGGACCGGCCGCGGCGAGCACCCCGCCGGCCGTGCGCCGGACCCAGGGCAACGCCTCCGCGTAGCCGAACCGGAAGGCCAGGTCCTGGGCCAGCTCGACGCTGCCGGCGACGCCTTCGATCCGCCGGATCACCTGTGGGTACGGCGATCCGACCGGCATCAGGTCGATCAGCCGGACCACCCCGGATTCGGTGTGGAACGTCGTTTCCAGCACGAACGTGTCGCCCCGGTAGCGCCGCTCCACCCGCGCGGGCACGGTCGGCGCGATCTGCCAGTGTCCGTGCTCCTGGGTGCCGAGCAGCGCGGCGAACACGGACGGCGAGTCGAAGCGGGGCAGGCACAGCCAGTCGATGCTGCCGCCCCGCCCCACCAGCGCGGCCGTCCGGCAGTCCCCGATCAATGCGTAGTCCTCAATCGGCAGCGGCATGCCGGCCAGTCTGGCAGTGTTGAGTGAAGGGGGACGACCCCCTCCAGATCTCCCGCCGCTCCGCGAACGGACATGCACGGAACAGTTCGCTTAGGGTGGGCCAATGCGCAGCGCAGTCGGGATCGCCGGGCTGATCCTCGCCGCGGTCGCCCTGGTCGGCTGCACGGCGATGGGGCCGAAGGCCTGCACGGCGATCGGCAGTGTGCCGGGAGTCGGGGTGACGATCGACGAGACCGCAGCGAAGGGCGTCGACGGGCTCCGGCTGGAGGTCTGCTGGAAGGGCGACCCGTGCCGGCAGGCCGAGGTCGAGTTGCGGCCCGGCACCGACACGGTCGATCAGGGCTGTGACGGCGACGACCCGGACTCGACCTGCTCCGCGAGCGCCGTACCGAACGGAACGTTGGTTGGCTTCGCCCAGATCGAAGGCCTCCCGTCCGGCCCGATCGACGTCACCGCCGTCGTGATCAAGGGAGCCAAGCCGCTGCCCGAGAGCAAGGCCACCGTGATGGCCGCCGCCACCCACCCGAACGGCCCCGACTGCCCCGCCGGCGCGCACCAGGCCAAGATCACCATCGGGTCCAACGGCATCCGCTGACGCCAAGTCGCACCGAGGTTGCACCGTCGCTCCGCCACCCGCCATTCGACCCCTTCTCCCCTGCGACCGTTGCCACGATCGCGGTTGAGGGCAACGGTCGCGGCTGTGGTTCGGAGCGTGGCGAGGCGGTGGCGCGCGTACCGGGCTCCGCGCGCCCGGTGCCGCCGACCGGACGCTTATGGCGGCTCCCGGTCAGGAATCGGCGCCCTTTCCGCTCGACGCCCTGATCCGGCTCGATATCCCGCGCGCTGGGTGCCGCCCCGGACCCGCACTCGCGCCGCGCACTCCTAAGCCCGAGCGCTCCCGCGGCCCGGAACCGCACTCCCGCCCCGCATTCCCAGGCCCCGGCACCCCCGCGGCCCGGATCCGCATCCCCGCCCCGCATTCCCAGGCCCCGCACCCCGCGGCCCGGAACCGCCGTCCTCGTCCCCGCCGACAGGTCACAAGTGCAGCGACACGCCGCCAAAACGGCTGCTTTTTGTGACTGGTCGGCGGAAGTGGGGGTGGAGTTCAGGGGTTGTTCCAGAACAGGCGGTCGACGACCGCTCGGGCTCGGCGGGTGAGGCGACGGTATTCGGCCTCGAGGTGGGACGACTCGTTGCGGCCGAAGCCCATCAGGTGGGCCAGGGCGGCGAGTTCCCGGGTGTCGGAGGGGAGCGAGTCGGAGCCGCGGCCGCGGAGCAGCATCAGCTGGTTGCGGACCCGGCTGGCGAAGAGCCAGGCCTGCCGCAGCGCATCGGCGTCGTCGGGCAGGATCAGCCCGGCGCGCTCGGCCGCGTCGAGGGCGGTGAGCGTGCGTGTGGTCCGCAGTGACGGTTCGGTCCCGGCGTGCTGCAGCTGCAGGAGCTGTACGGTCCATTCGACGTCGGCCAGCCCGCCCGGACCGAGCTTGGTGTGCTTGGCCGGGTCGGCGCCGCGCGGCAGCCGTTCCGATTCGACCCGCGCCTTCAGCCGCCGGATCTCGAGCAGCTGGGCGTCGGACAACCCGTCCGCCGGCCAGCGCCGAAGATCGATCTCGGCCAGCAGCGCCTGACCAAGATCATGATCACCGGCCAGCGCGTCGGCCCGGATCAACGCCTGCAGTTCCCAGGTGGACGACCACTGCCGGTAGTACTTCTGGTACGCCGACAGCGACCTGATCAACGGACCCTGCTTGCCCTCCGGCCGCAGCGCAGCGTCGATGATCAAGGACGGATCGACGCCAGGCTTGGCCAACAGGTCTCGCAGTGCGCTGATCACCGCGACCGCGCGGTCAGTCGCGCCCGGGTCGGGACTGTCGGCCATGACGAACATGGTGTCCGCGTCCGAGGCGTACGAGAGCTCCCGGCCACCCCACCGACCCATGGCGATCAAGGCCATCTCCGGCACCGGCCCGCTGATCGAATTCCGGGCCACGGTGAGCGCGACGTCGATCGTCGCCGCCGCCAGATCGGTCAACGCCTCGCCGACCGTGTCGACGTCGTTCACGTCCAGCAGGTCGCCGGCGGCGATCCGGAACAGCTCCCGGCGCCGGATCGCGCGGATCGCCTCGACAGCGGACCGCGGCGTCTCGTGCCGGCCGGCAGCGGCGCGCATCTCGGCCCGGAGATCATCGACGGGACGCGGCGTCAGGGCGGTGTCGTCGGCCAGCATCTGGACGGTCTGCGGCGACCGGGTGAGCAGTTGCACCGCGTACCGGCTGGAGGCGAGGATCCGGGCCAGCCGTTCCGCCATCAGGCCCTCGTCGCGGAGCGCCCGCAGATACCAGGGAGTGGAGCCGAGCGCCTCCGACACCTGCCGGAACGCCAGCAGACCATGATCGGGATTGGGCCCCTCGGCGAACCAGCCGAGCATCGCCGGCAGCAGCTGGCGCTGGATCTCGGCGGACCGGGACACGCCCTGGCTGAGCGCAGCGATGTGCCGCAGCGCCGCGGCCGGGTCCGCGTAGCCGAGCGCCCGGAGCCGGTCGACGGCGGCGTCGGTGGTGAGCCGGAGCGCCGAGGACGGGATCCGGGCCACCGCGTCCAGCAGCGGCGAGTAGAAGATCCGCTGGTGCAGCCGCCGCACCTGCCGGCTGTACGAGCGCCAGGTGCTGAGCAGCGTCGCGACCGGATCGGCATAGCCGAGCGAGCGGCCGAGCCGGCGCAGATCGTCGTCGGCCTGCGGCAGGACGTGGGTCCGGCGCAGCCGGTAGAGCTGGATCCGGTGCTCCAGCGCACGCAGGAAGCGGTACGCCTCGTCCAGCCGGCGGCCGTCCTCGCGGCCCACGTACCCGTTGTCGATCAACGCCTGCAGCGACGGCAGCGTGGCCCGGGCCCGCAGCCGCTCGTCGGCGCGCCCGTGCACCAGTTGCAGCAGTTGCACCGAGAACTCGACGTCACGCAGGCCGCCCTCGCCGAGCTTCAGCTCCCGTTCCGCGTCCCGGGCCGGGATCAGGTCGACCACCCGGCGCCGCATCGCCTGGGTGTCCGCGATGAAGTTCTGCCGCTCGCCGGCCCGCCAGACCAGCGGCGTGACCAGGTCGACGAACTCCTGCCCGAGCGCCAGATCGCCGGCGCTCGGCCGCGCCTTGAGCATCGCCTGGAACTCCCAGGTCTTGGCCCATTTCTCGTAGTAGCCGCGGTGGCTGGTCAGGGTGCGGACCAGCTGGCCGGCCTTGCCCTCGGGCCGCAGCGCCGCATCCACCGGCCAGATCGTCCCGGCCGCCGTGTGGGCGGAGCAGATCCGGCTCAGTTCGGACGCCAGCAGGGTCGCGATGGTGATCGCCCGATCGGAGTTGATCATGGGCTCGCCGTCGCCGTCCAGGGCCGGTTCGGCGACGTACAGGACGTCCACATCGCTGACGTAGTTGAGTTCCTGGGCACCGCACTTGCCGAGTGCGATCACCGCGATCCGGCACAGCAGGGCGTCCGGGCCGACCTTGGCCCGGGCCACGGCGAGGGCGCCCTCGAGCGTCGCGTCGGCGAGATCGGCCAGCTCGCCCGCGATGTCGTCGACCACCTCGGTCGGGTCGTCCGCGGTCAGGTCGCGGGCGGCGATCCGGAGCACCGCCGTCCGGTACGCCGTTCGCAGCTGATCACCGGTCAGATCGGTCGCGACCGGCACCGGGACGTGCGGGTCCGCGCCGACCGCGGTCAGCAACTCCGACCGCAACTCGGCCGCCGGCACCCGCCCGGGCGGGCCACCCAGCCGGTCCAGCCGGTCCGGGTGGGCGACCAGGTCGTTGGCCAGGGTGGCGCTGGCCCCGAGCACCGCGATCAGCCGGCGGGCCGGTTCGGGGCGTTCGATCAGCCGGTCCAGCACCTGCGGATCGGCGTCCCGCAGCCGGTCCAGCGCGGCCAGCGCGTGATCCGGGTCCGCCGCCCCCGACACCAGTTCCAGCAGCGGCGCGTACCGCTCGTCCCAGCCGCGGAGAATCCGGACCGCCGACTCAGCGGCGGTGAAGCCCCGCCGCGCGAGCGCCCCCTCGCGCGTTTCGATGCGTGCCACAGCCCGACCCTACTGGCCCGGAACGCCCGGGCCAGGTCCGGTCGGGAGCAGTGGTGACGAGGGATCAGGCCCGGCCCAGCTTCGACGGCGAACAGTTGTCGCCAGGAATCTCCTTGACGCCGCGGCAGATCATGATCCGCACCCCGTGGCCCTCCGGTACGTCGTACGATCCCGAGTCGCCCTCCCGCAGGTTGAAGCGGTGGTAGCCGTCGTCCACCACCAGCTTGTCCTTGTCCGCCCAACCGACCGGCGGCGCCGGGTAGGAGTAGAACGTCACGTACGCGACGGCCGCGTAGCCGTCGGACGCATAGTCGAACACCTCAAGCGTCTCGCCCTTGCTTCCCGTGTGGTGGAAGACGGCCTTGTAGTCGCCGTGCCGGACGGTCACGCTCGTCCCCCTCGTCTCGGCCTGGCTCGGCAGGGCCGTCACCAGCGCCAGGGCCGGGATCGCGATCAACGCCGCTCCCCCTGCGACGATCCGCCCCATCAGTTTCCGCATCTGCTTGTCTCCTGTCCGCACCGGAGCGACGGTCGCCCCGGTCCGTCCCACGGTCTCCCGGGTCGCTATAGCGGCGTTATGGCACGGCTATGGCGGGGGCCGATGAGTTCCGATGTCGGCCGGAGTCGATACCGTCGACCCCGGCACCACCGAACGGAAGGCACCACATGACACAGGGCACGTACGCCTCGGTCAACGGCATCGACCTCTACTACGAGATCCACGGCGCCGAGCACGGGGGCCCGCCGTTGATCATGCTGCACGGCGGCGTCCTGACGTTCCACCTGAGTTTCGATCCACTGCTGCCCGGCCTGGTCGCCGACCGGAAGGTGATCGGTGTCGAGCTGCAGGGCCACGGCCACACCGCCGCGGCGCCGGACCGGCCGTTCTCGATCCGGCAATGCGCCGAGGATGTGATCGTGCTGCTGGACCACCTCGGCGTCGAGCAGGCCGACCTGCTCGGCTACAGCCTGGGCGGCCTGGTCGCCACCGACGTCGCCGTGCTGGCTCCGGACCGGGTCCGGCGGGTCGTGCTGGCGGCGGCTCACTTCCATCCCGACGCGTACTACCCGGAGATCACGGCGCCGGAACAGGACTCGCCGCGGCTGCCGACCGAGGCCGACTTCAACGCGATGAAGGCCGCCTACGACGAGGTGGCACCGAACCCGGAGGACTTCTTCCCATTCCTGGAACGGATCCAGCCGGCCGTGCACGCGTTCGAGCCGTGGACCGCCGAACAACTCGGCCGGCTCACCATGCCGGTGTTGATCATCATCGGCGACACCGACTTCATCCGGCTGGAGCACGCGGTCGAGATGAAGCAGTCGCTGCCGAACGCGCAACTCGCCATCCTGCCCGGCACCACGCACATGCGGGTCGTCTCGAACCCGGACCTGGTGCTGCCGATGATCAAGAAGTTTCTGGCCTGATCAGAGGCGGCGAGCGCGGCGCGGCAGTGCGGTGATCGCGTCCGGCGGTACCTGCTCGCCGGCGGCCCGGCGCGGCAGCGAGGCGACGCCGATCCGGGCCAGGTCGACGGTCAGTCCCGGCCGGGCCATCTGGACGCTCTCCAGGCCCTCGGCCCGGGCCGTGGCCAGCGCGTGGTCGGCGGACGCGGTCGGCCACAGATGGGTCAGCACGGTCAGCTGCGGCCGGGCGATCGAGGCCTGCCGGGCCACCTGCCGCACCGTGCAGAGGTACGGGGCGTCACCGCCCGGCACCTGGTCCACATAGGTCGCCTCGGCCAGATAGACGTCGGCGTCCCGGGCCAGCTCGATCCGCGCCGCGCAGTCGCCGCTGTCGCCCGTGTACGCCAGCACGTCACCGTCCGCCTCCAGCCGGTAGCCGAGGTTCGTCGCGTGGTGCGGCAGCGTCCGGGCCCGGACCCGGATCGGCCCGATCCGGACCGAGCCGCCATCGGCCAGCGCGTTCAGTTCGATGCCTCGCCGGACGACCCGTACCGGATCAAGATCAAGAATGCGTTGCAGTGCCCCCTCCGGCGCGTACACCGGAAGCACCGGCGGCCGTTCGTCGCCGAGCACCCGGGCCCGCAGCAGGGGGTTCAGGTCCGCGCAGTGATCAGGATGCGCATGACTGATCAAGACGGCATCGATATCGCCGGCACGGCACTCCTCCAGCATCCGGGGGAAGATCGCGTAGCCCGGGTCGATCAGGATCGTGGTGCCCTCGTGCCGGATCAGGTAGCCGCTGCAGCCCGCGGCGGCAGTGGGCCATGCCCCGCTGCCGCCTAAGACCGTCAACTTCACTCTCTACACCTGCCGACCCGTCAAGTCCCCGTCGCCCAGTGGACTATAACCCGCGGCTACCGCCGATCCGCGGGACGCCGCGCGCCGTTGGCGGAACGCGACTGATGCTAACGTCACCGCCGTGGCCGGCCCGAAAACCCAACCAGAGCAGCACTTGCTGGAGCAGGCCCGGGTCGTCCGGGACTGGCTTTCCGAGCTTTCCGTCGAGGAGTTCGACAGCCCGACGGTGCTCGACGTCTGGGATGTACGGACATTGACCGGGCACCTGGTCGGCATCCTGTCCCGGTTCACCGCGGCCCTGCGCCAGCCGTCCCGGCAGCCGGCCGTGCCCGTGCACGAACTGGTCCGGCGATACCGGCGCGACGTGGCGATGATCATGGACTGGACCGAACAGCTGGCAGCGGACCACCCCGGGCCCGAGCTGGTCCGGCGACTCGGCTCGGCGATCGACGAGGCCGCCGAAGCGCTGCAACCGGGCACCGTGCTGCCGAAGGTGATCATGACACCGCGCGGCCCCGGCCGCAGCACGGACTTCGTGGCGACCCGGATCGTCGACCTGGTCGTGCACGCCGATGATCTTTCCCGATCGCTGCCGGACCGCCCGGCGATCACCTCGCACAAGCCGGCGGTCGCGGCCTGCATCCGTACCCTGGCAGCGATTCTGGCCGCCCAGCAGCCGGGCCGTTCGATCGAGGTCAGGGTGCCGCCGTACGCGGCGGTCCAGTGTGGCATCGGCGAGCCGGGCCCGACCCACACGCGCGGTACGCCGCCGAACGTCGTCGAGACCGACCCGACGACGTTCCTCCGGTTGGCCACCGGCAGGCTGGCCTGGGCCGAGGCGTTGGCCGGCGGCCGGGTCAGCGCGTCCGGGCAGCGCGCCGACCTGAGCCCGGCGCTCCCTGTCCTGAGTTGACGCGCACTTTCCTGACCCCGAGCCACCTTTGGCTCAGAACCGCGGCAGCGTCGGGTCGTAGTCCGGCTGGACGCGCCGCAGGTAGGCCGTGTCGTCCCGCTGGGATCGACCGGAGGCAAGGAAATCCTCGTGCCGTGCCGCCAGCTTGTCGTGATCCAGCTCGACCCCGAGACCGGGTCCGTCCGGGATCGCCAGCGTCCCGCCGGCGAACTCCAGCGGCCCGTTCTTGATCACGTCGTCGTCGCTGTTCCACGGGTAATGCGTGTCGCAGGCGTAGCCGAGGTTGCGGATCGCGGCACCGAGATGGGTCATCGCGGCCAGCGAAATGCCCAGGTGCGAGTTGGAGTGCATGGAGATGCCGAGCCCGAACGTCTCGCAGATCGCCGCCAGTTCCAGGCTGTGCCGCAGCCCGCCCCAGACGTGATGATCGGAGAGCACGACCCCGACCGAACCCTTCGCGACCGAGCCCGGCACGTCCTCGAAGCCGATCACGCACATGTTGGTGGCCAGCGGCATCGACACCTGCTTGGCCACCTCGGCCATCCCGTCCTGGCCGAGCGTCGGGTCCTCCAGGTATTCCAGTTCCGCGGCCAGCGCCTCGCCGACCATGATCGATGTCGGCACGGTCCAGGCGCCGTTCGGGTCGATCCGCAACGGCATTCCGGGGAACGCCTCGGCCAGCGCCTTGATCGCCGCGATCTCCTGCTCCGGCGGGAAGACCCCGGCCTTGAGCTTGATCGACTCGAACCCGTACCGGTCGATCATGATCTTGGCCTGGGCCACCACGCCGGCCGGGTCGAGCGCCGGGCCCCAGCCGTCGACGATCGCACCACTGCCGTCGAGATCGGGATGCTCGGCCCACTTGTAGAAGAGGTACGCGCTGTACGGGACCGCGTCCCGGACCGGCCCGCCGAGCAGGTCGCAGACCCGCACTCCGAGCAGCTTGCCCTGCGCGTCCAGGCAGGCCACCTCGATCGGCGCGAACACCGCCCGGGCCGCCTTGGACGGCATCCCGACGAAGCCGCCGCCGATGCCGGGCCGGTCGCCGAGCACGGCGTCGATCCGGCGCTCGATCTCGCCGGTGGCGAAGACGTCGCAGCCGATCACCGCCTCCCGGACCTTGAGCAGTTCCTCGGTGCGGGTGGTGCCGCCGGTGCACTCGCCGAGTCCGACGGTCCCGTCGGCCAGCACGACCTGGACGATGCAGCGCAGCGCCAGCGGTTCGTGCACGCCCCAGGAGTTCAGCAGGGGCGGGTCGCGAAACGCGATCGGCGTGACGATGACATCGTTGATCAACATCCCAGAACCCCCATGATGGAAAGGAATCAGAGCACCGGCAGCAGTCGCTGCAACTCGATCGGCGTCACCTGGCGCCGGTACTCCTCGAACTCCGCCCGCTTGTTGCGCAGGAAGAAGTCGAACACGTGCTCACCGAGCGTGTCCGCGACCAGTTCCGAGTTCTCCATCGCCCGGATGGCCTCGTCCAGGTTGCGCGGCAGCGGTTCGATGCCGAGCGCCTGGCGTTCCCGTTCGGTCAGCGACCAGACGTCGTCCTCCGCGCCCTCGGGCAGCGGATACTCGCCCTCGATGCCGGCCAGGCCGGCCGCCAGGGTGAGCGCGAACGCCAGGTACGGGTTGCAGGCCGAGTCGAGCGACCGCAGCTCGACCCGCGCCGAGGCGCCCTTGTTGGGCTTGTACATCGGGACCCGGACCAGCGCGGAGCGGTTGTTCCGGCCCCAGCAGATGTAGTTCGGCGCCTCGCCGCCGCCGGCCAGCCGCTTGTACGAGTTCACCCACTGGTTCGTCACCGCGGTGATCTCGCTGGCGTGCCGGAGCAGGCCGGCGATGAAGTGCCGGGCGATCTTGGACAGGTGGTACTCGGCGCTCGCGTCGTAGAAGGCGTTGTTGTCGCCCTCGAACAGCGAGACGTGGGTGTGCATGCCCGAACCCGGGTGTTCGGTGAACGGCTTGGGCATGAAGGACGCGTGGATGTTCTGCGACAGCGCCACTTCCTTGACCACGACCCGGAACGTCATCAGGTTGTCGGCCGTGGACAGCGCGTCGGCGTACCGAAGATCGATCTCCTGCTGCCCCGGACCGCCCTCGTGGTGGGAGAACTCGACCGAGATCCCCATCTGCTCGAGCATCGTGATCGCCCGGCGCCGGAAGTCGCTGCCGGTGCTCTGCGGCGTGTGATCGAAATAGCCGGACTGGTCCACCGGGATCGGCGGCCGGTCCGGGTCCAGCGGGTCGTTGAACAGGAAGAACTCCACCTCGGGGTGGGTGTAGAACGTGAACCCGAGATCGGCGGCCCGCTGCAGCGCCCGCTTGAGCACGTAGCGCGGATCGGCGTACGACGGCGAACCGTCCGGCATCGTGATGTCGCAGAACATCCGAGCCGTTGCCGGGTTGGCATCCCGCCAGGGCAGGATCTGGAACGTCGACGGGTCCGGCCGCGCCACCATGTCGGACTCGTACACCCGGGCGAACCCCTCGATCGCCGACCCGTCGAACCCGATCCCCTCGCTGAACGCCCCCTCCAGCTCGGCCGGGGCGATCGCGACCGACTTGAGAAACCCGAGCACATCGGTGAACCACAGCCGGACGAACCGGACGTCCCGCTCCTCGATCGCACGAAGAACGAACTCGGTCTGCTTGTCCATGGGGTTGAGTCTGCCTTCCGTCGTGTAACAGACGCGTTACAACCCCTCGGAGGGGTGATCCCGCGATGGGGTCTTGGGGGTCTGTGCGCGGGCAACCAGTCGCGCGCGGTGATTTCCTGCCGCTGCCGCGCGCGACTGGTTGCCCGTGCACTGACACCCGCACAGCCCTCCGTACCGCCCAGCGGGATGATCCCCTCCCTCAACAGACCACCGTCGCGATTAGGCTCAGCTACGTGGCACATCTGCGCATCGCCCTGGCTCAGCTCAACGTCATCGTCGGCGACATCAAAGGCAACGGTGAGAAGATCCTGGACTGGACTCGCCGTGCGGCCGCCAAGGAGGCTCAGCTCGTCCTGTTCCCCGAGACGGCGCTGACGGGCTACCCGGTCGAGGACCTGGCTCTGCGGCAGAGCTTCATCGAGGAGTCCCGGCAGAGCGTCTCCAGGCTCGCCTCGCGGCTGGCGGACGAGGGGCTCGGCGAGCTCGTCGTCGTGGTCGGGTATCTGGACCGGACCGACGAGCCGGAGCATCCCAAGAAGGGGCATCCGCAGAATGTGGCGGCGGTGCTGCACCGGGGTGAGGTGGTGGCGCGGTACGCGAAGCATCACCTGCCGAACTACGGCGTGTTCGACGAGTTCCGCTACTTCAAACCCGGCAACGAGTTGACCGTGCTGACGATCGGCGGGGTGGATGTCGCGGTCGCGATCTGCGAGGACCTGTGGCAGGACGGCGGACCGGTGGCGGCGACGGCCGAGGCGGGTGCCGGGCTGCTGGCGGTGATCAACGCAAGCCCGTACGAGCGGGACAAGGATGACACCCGCGGCGAGCTGGTGTCGCGGCGGGCCCGGGAGGCCGGCTGTGCGCTGGCGTACGTGAATCTGATCGGCGGCCAGGACGAGTTGGTCTTCGACGGCGACTCGATGATCTCCGACGCCGACGGTACGTTGATCGTCCGCGGGCCGCAGTTCGTCGAGGACCTGGTGTTGGCCGACCTCGAGTTGCCCGATTCCCAGGCGGTGAACGGGCCGACGGTCTCCCGCGCCGAGAAGTTGATCATCAGCCGGCATCACGTCACGGACGCCTATCCGGCACCGAGCACGCCGATCGAGGCGCCGCGGTATCCGAGGCTGTCGGCCGACGAGGAGGTCTATTCCGCGCTGGTGCTCGGGTTGCGCGACTACTGCGGAAAGAACGGGATCGAGCGGGTCTACCTCGGGCTGTCCGGCGGGATCGACTCCACCCTGGTCGCGACGATCGCCAGCGACGCGATCGGCGCGGCGAACGTGTACGGGATCTCCAACCCGAGTGCGTACTCCTCCGAACATTCCAAGACCGACGCCGCCGATCTTGCCCAGCGGCTCGGGCTGAACTTCAGCACCGTGCCGATCGCGCCGGCCGTGGACGCCTTCCATTCCTTGATCGACATCGACGGCGTCGCGGCAGAGAACCTGCAGGCACGGATCCGGGCGGTGATCTGGATGGCCGAGTCCAACCAGCACAACCCGTCGATCGTCCTGGCCTGCGGCAACAAGAGCGAGCTCGCGGTCGGCTACAGCACGATCTACGGCGACGCGGTGGGCGGCTTCGCGCCGATCAAGGACGTACCGAAGACCTGGGTCTGGCGGCTCGCGACGTGGCGGAACGATCATGCCGTGGCACGCGGCGAGCAGCCGCCGATCCCGGAGAACTCGATCACCAAGGAGCCGAGCGCCGAGTTGCGGCCGGGCCAGAAGGACACCGACAGCCTGCCGCCGTACGAGGTGCTGGACAAGATCATCGCCGAGTACGTGGAGGGTGATCAGGGCCGGGCGGAGATCATCGCGGCCGGGTACGACGTCGACCTCGTGGACCGGGTGATGCGGATGGTCGACCGGGCCGAATACAAGCGCCGGCAGTACCCGCCGGGCACCAAGATCTCGTTCAAGGCGTTCGGCCGGGACCGCCGGCTGCCGATCACGAACGGCTGGCGGGAGGAGCATCCGGCGCTGGAGGCCATCCCATGAGTGCCGGGCCGCCGGGCGCCGGGCCGCAACCGGGCTGGTACCCGGATCCGGACGGCACCCCGGGCCGGCTCCGCTACTACGACGGGCGGGCCTGGACGGCGAACGTGCGGCGGGCCACCGGCCAGCGGCGCGGCCGGCTGGCGGCCATGATCACCGGCGGCGTCATCGTGGTGTTGATCATCGTCGTCGGGGTGGTGGTGCTGACCCGGCAGACCAGTGGCGCGTTCACCGACGCCGCCCTGCCGTCCTCCTCGGTCAGCGGCTGGGACGACTCCAGCCCGACCGAGGCACCGTCATCGGCCGAACCGAGTGGTACGCCGAGCGCCCGTCCGGTGGCCTGTGACCTCACCACGCCGAACCAGTTGCCGGACCCGCCGTCGGACGACCGGGTGCACGGCGGTCCGCTGACCTTCAAGCGGCTGCCGGTCAGCTGGCGGTCGCCGGTCGCGACCCGCCGCTTCCCGTACAGCCGGGACGCGCAGGTGCAGACCCAGCGGATGCGGGAGGAACTGGGCTGGGAGGCATCGGCCCAGGTCGGCGTGCTCACGTTCGAGGATGACCCGAAGGGTGAGGAGGCCACCTCGCGGCTGCTCCAGTGCCTGGTCACCAGCGACTTCTACACCAGTGTCGACGTCACGATCGCGAAGAACGAGACGAAGCCGACCAAGATCGGCAGCACGCCGGCGACCCGGCTGGACGCCTTGCTCACGTTCTCCCATCCCCAGTTGAAGACCAAGGGTTCGCTGATCCGGATCATCGTGGTCGACTCGGACCCGAGGACGTACTACTTCCACGCGGTGCCGATGGAACGCGAAGACCTGATCGCCGAGCTGGACGCCGCGACGGACTCGCTGGCGGTGAGTTGATCATGTCCGTTCCCGGCTGGTATCCGGACCCGGGCGGCCAGCCCGGCGCCTACCGCTACTGGGACGGTGACTCCTGGTCGGCCGAGACCACGACCGACCCGCGCCAGCCCGGACCGGGCGCTGGCGGACCCGGCGCCGGTGGGGCAGGATCCGGTGGGACGGGCCCCGGCTCGCGCGCGGCCTATCTGACCGTCGCGGCGCTGGTCCTCGTCGTGGTGATCGCGATCGCCGCGATCATGATCTTCCGGACCACCACGGCCGGGTCGCCGATCACCGACCGCAGTTACCCGGACTCGACCGTGAGCGGCTGGGACGATTCGCAGCCGACCGACCAACCGACGAGCGTCTCCCCCAGCCCGAGCCCGGACGGCTCGCGGCCCTGCCCGCTCGGTGACCCGAACCGGCGCGAGGCGCATCCGGAGGACGGCCGGGTGCACGGCGGCAACCTGTCCTTCCCGGCCGCCGGCAACTTCCAGCCCGCTGCGCCCGAGCCCCGGCTGAGCTTCGCGTACGACGTCACGCAGCAGTACCTCGGAGTGAACGACAACCCCGGCTGGATCGCCCAGCTCGCCGTCGGCCGACTGCTCGGCTCCGACTTCCCCGGCCAGCCGAAGGCGATCGCGGAGTTGATCATGCAGTGCGGCGTCACCACGGACATGTACCAGCCGTACTCGCCGAACCGACAGGACCTGCGCAACGAGGCGATCACCATCTCCGGCCAGCAAGGCTGGCTGATCGAGGCCGACATCCGCGTCGACAAGCCCGGCCTCCCCTTCCCCGGCGACAAGGTGATCTTCATCGTCGTCCCCGACGGCGACAACTGGGGCATGTTCTTCGGCGCCGTCCCGATCGGCAACACCGACCTGACCAACCAGCTGAACCAGGTCGTCCGAGACCTCCGCATCGACTGACGCCGAGCTGACGAAGCTGATTGGCTTCGTGATCACCAGCACCCGACGCCCCGAACGTTCCGTCCGCCTCGCCGCCAACGATCGGCGCAAAGCCGAGGGGTGTCACAAATCTGCAGTGCAACCGCTCATCGAAGCCGCTGCAATCGATTGCAGCACTGTTCCGTTGCAGATTCGTGTCACCTAGACCGCACCATCCACGCTCACAGCATCTTGATGACGATCGCCTCCTCGCCGCGGCGATCGTCGACGGCGCGCGTTCGAGTACCCATCCGCGACCGCTCCTCGCATCCGCGACCGGTGCAACGGTCGCGAACGCGTACAACAGTCGCGGATAGGGCGAGGGGCCGCCCGGGGTGGGCCAGGGCGGGGCGGGGCTGCGGTGGCGGGCTCGGCTTGCGAAGGTTTGGGCGCGGCGTGCTACGGCGACGGAGGCCCGGCCCGGCGGGCTCGGCGCTGCGAGACTGGGCGCGGCCGGGCCGCGGCCACGGGAGCCCGGCACTGCGAAGGCGCGGCGCGGCGGGGCTACGGCGACGGGGCTCGGCGCTGCGAAGGCTCGGCGAAGGCTGGGCGCGGCGGGGCCCGGCGCGGCCTGGCTCGGCGCTGCGAGCCTGGGCGCTGCGAAGGCTGGGGCGAGGCGGGCTGCGGCCACGGGATCCGGGCGCCGCGAAGGCCGGGCACGGTCGGGGCGCGACGACAGGGGCTCGGCGCTGCGAAGGTTTGGGCACGGACGGGCTGCGGCGACAGCGGCCCGGCACCGCGGAGGCCGGGCACGGCGAGGCTGCGGCGACAGCGGCCCGGCACTGCGGAGGCCGGGCGCGGCAGGGCTGCGACGACGGCGGGGGCTGGGCGCGGCGGGGAGGGGTCTGAGCAAGGATGTGGGCGGGCAGGATCGAGCAGCCGCCTCACGGTGAGTCGGGTCAGGCACGCTCGTGATCAGCATCATCGCTCGGTACGACACAGCCAGCACAGACCAGATCAGCGCTCGGCTCAGTCCCGCCCCCAACCGGGGAGGCGGCCCAAGGTCGCGGCGGAGCCGGGGGGCTTGGGGGTCGATGCGCGGGCGTGGATGGGACTGGCCGTCGCGCGCACACCCAGATCGCGGCAGCGGCACTGAACCACCGCGCGCGACTGGTTGCCCGCGCATCGACCCCCAAGCCCCCGGCTCCGCCGCGCCGACCTCCTACCTACAACTTCTGCAAAGGCGCGTACCTCAGGGCCAGTCGCTTCAGGCCCGCCGACCCGAAGTCCACATCGGCTTTGGCGTTGTCGTCCGCGCCCGACGTCGCCACGACCTTGCCCAGGCCGAAGGTCGGGTGGAGGACCTTGTCGCCCGCGGCGAGGGACGGGATCTCGCGCTCGGTGGGCCGCGGGCGGCTGGGCTGCGAGTTCCAGGACTGGCGGCCCGAGGACTGCCGCGACGAGGTCGCGGAGCTGTTCCGCCACGAGGTCAGGGCGCTCTCGGTCCGGCGCCAGTCGACCAGCCGGTCCGGGATGTCGCCGAGGAACCGGCTCGGCGGATTGTGCTGCGGGGCGCCCCAGGCGGCGCGGACGGCGGCCCGGCTGAGGTAGAGCCGCTTCCGGGCCCGGGTCAGACCGACGTAGGCGAGCCGGCGCTCCTCGGCCAGCTCGACCTGGTCGGTCAGCGACCGCTGGTGCGGGAACACGCCGTCCTCGAGACCGGTCAGGAACACCGTGTCGAACTCCAGTCCCTTCGCCGTGTGCAGCGTCATCAGGGTGACCACGCCGGCGTCGTCGGCATCGTTGCTGGGAATCTGGTCGGAATCGGCGACCAGCGCGACCCGTTCCAGGAAGGCGCCCAGCGACGGGTCCGGCTCCGGTGCACCGCCGGCCAGGTCGAGCTCGGCGGTGATGTCGAAGTCGTCCGGCAGCGCGCCCGGCAGTGCGGCGGGCTCCAGCTCGGCCTCGACACCGACGGTCCCGGCGACGAACTCGCGGGCCACCGCGACCAGCTCGACCAGGTTCTCCATCCGGGTCTCGTCCTGCGGATCGGTCGAGCCCTGCAGCTCGGCCAGGTAGCCCGACTCGGTCAGCACGCTGGTCAGGATCTGGTCGGCCGGCTGGCCCTCGGCCACCATCTTCTCGTGCGCGTCGAGGAAGTCGACGAACAGTCGCAGCTGCTTGGCCGACCGGGTCGCCAGCCCGTTGATCTCGTCGATCCGGCGCAGCGCCTCGCCGAAGCTGATCCGCTTCTCCCGAGCCAGTTCCTCGACCGCGCCCTCGGCCCGGTCACCGATCCCTCGCCGCGGCACGTTGAGGATCCGGCGCACCGACACGTCGTCGTCGCGGTTGTTGATCGCCCGCAGGTACGCGATCGCGTCGCGCACCTCGCGCCGCTCGTAGAACCGGACCCCGCCGACCACCTTGTACGGCAGCCCGACCCGGATGAACACCTCTTCGAACGGACGGGACTGGGCGTTGGTCCGGTAGAACACCGCGCAGTCCGCGTATCGGCTCTTGCCGTCGTCGCTGAGCTTGTCGATCTCGCCGGCCACGAACTGGGCTTCGTCGTGCTCGGAGTCCGCCACGTACCCGACGATCAGGTCGCCGTCGCCGGCGTCGGTCCAGAGCCGCTTGTCCGGCCGGCCCTCGTTCTTGGTGATCACCGCGTTCGCCGCGTTCAGCACGGTCTGGGTGGACCGGTAGTTCTGGTCGAGCACGATCGTGCTGGCGCCGGCGAAGTCGGACTCGAAGTCGAGGATGTTGCGGATCGTCGCGCCGCGGAACGCATAGATCGACTGGTCGGAGTCGCCGACCACCATGAGTTCCGGCGGGTCGGCCTCCCGCTGCTCCGGCCGTCCGTCCTGCGCCGCCAGTTCGGAACCGCAGAGCTCCCTGATCAAGGCGTACTGCGCGTGGTTGGTGTCCTGATACTCGTCCACCAGCACGTGCCGGAACCGGCGCCGGTACTGCTCCCGTACCTCCGGGAAGGCCTGGAACAGGTGCACCGTGGTCATGATCAAGTCGTCGAAGTCGAGCGCGTTCGCGGCGACCAGCCGCCGCTGATATTCCTGGTACGCCTCGAGAAAACGCTCCTCGTCCGGCCCGTTGACCCGGGCCCGGGCGGAGTCGTGATCGACCAGGTCGTTCTTGCAGTTGGAGACCCAGTTCATGATCGTCCGGACCCCGAACCGCTTCGGGTCAAGATCAAGATCACGAGCCACCAGCTGCATCAGCCGCTTCGAGTCGGCGTCGTCGTAGATCGAGAACGTACGGTTCATGCCGAACCGACTGATCTCCGCGCGGAGGATCCGGACGCACGCCGAGTGGAACGTGGAGACCCACATCAGCTTCGCCCGGTTGCCGACCAGATCCATCACCCGGTGCCGCATCTCGGCCGCCGCCTTGTTGGTGAACGTGATCGCCAGGATCGAGCCCGGATGAACCTTCCGCTCGCCCACCAGGTAGGCGATCCGGCGGGTCAGCACCCGCGTCTTGCCCGAACCGGCGCCGGCCACGACGACGACCGGGCCGCCGTCGTGCAGCACGGCCTGACGCTGCGGCGGATTCAGCCCGTCCAGCAGCGCTTCCAGATCGAACTTCGGCTTCCGCTTCGGCCGCGGTTCGGCGACGGCGCCGAACAGGTCGTCCTGGACGTCGCCCATGGCTCGGGCCACCTCCTCCGCCGCGGACGCGACGGCATCGATCCGGGTGTCCGCTGCTGCTGCCGAGTTCGAGGAGTTCATGACGTCACCACACTAATGCCGCCCACTGACACAGCCCACTTAACACAGCTCACGTACACACACGGCCCGCCTGTCGGGACGCCCCACTACTCTGTGCCCATGAGCACCACCCCACGGCGGTCTTCTCCTCCGCTGCGCTCCCCCGAACAACGCCGCGGGGGCCCCGGATGATCGGTCGGCTCCGGATCGGCACCATCATCAGGCGGATCCTGTTGGTGATCGCCGCGATCCA
This sequence comes from Microlunatus parietis, assembly GCF_013407955.1. Lineage (GTDB taxonomy): Bacteria > Actinomycetota > Actinomycetes > Propionibacteriales > Propionibacteriaceae > Microlunatus > Microlunatus parietis. The sequence goes on from NZ_JACCBU010000001.1 coordinate 2,379,654, forward strand.
GGGCGCGACGTTGATCGGCCTGCGGATCGTCGACGTCTGGCGGAAGCGCAAGCGCGCCCCGGCGGTGTTCCCGCGGCTGCCACCCCGCTCGGTCACCGTCGGCGGGTCCGAGGTCACCGTGTACACGTACGGCGAGGATCTGTACGCCGACATGCTCGACGCGATCCGGCAGGCGAAGGAGCAGGTCTTCTTCGAGACCTTCATCTGGAAGTCCGACGCCGTCGGGCAGGCGTTCAAGCAGGCCCTGTTCGACGCGGCCGACCGGGGCGTCGAGGTCTACATCGTGTTCGACGAGTTCGCCAACCTGGTCGTCCCGCGCCGCTTCTTCAACTTCCCGAGCCATCTGCACGTCCGCCGGCACCCGCTGGTGGCCAGCCCGCTGCGGATCATCCGCAACTCGGGCCGGGACCACCGCAAGCTGCTGGTCGTCGACGACAAGGCCGCGTTCCTCGGCGGCTACAACATCGGTTCGCTGTACGCCACGGACTGGCGCGACACCCACGCCCGGCTCACCGGCGACATGGTCTGGGACGTGCAGAACGCGTTCATCGACTACTGGAACCTGTTCGCCAACCGCCGCCGGCCGGCCCTGCCCGACTCCGGGGCACCGATCTGGACGCCGACGATCCGGATCCACCGCAACATCCCGCGCAACCTGGTGTACCCGATCCGCGGGATGTATCTGGAGGCGATCGACCGCGCGTCGCACCACATCTACCTGACCCATGCGTACCTGATTCCGGACGAGGACATGCTGGCCGCGCTGACCCGGGCCGCCCGGCGTGGCGTGGACGTGCGGATCATCGTGCCGAAGGAGTCGAACCACATCGTCGCCGACTGGCTGTCCCGCGGCTTCTACAACCAGCTGCTCAGCGCCGGCGTTCGGCTGTTCCTCTACCAGGGCGCGATGGTGCACGCGAAGACCGCGACCATCGACGGCCAGTGGTCCACCATCGGCACTGCCAACATCGACCGGCTCAGCCTGCTCGGCAACTACGAGATCAACCTCGAGGTGTTCGACCCGGGCGTGGCCCGGCAGATGGAGGAGATCTTCTCGATCGACTCGTCCAACACGATCGAGCTCACCCTGGAGTCGTGGAACCGGCGCAACCTGATGGTCAAGTTCTCCGAGGCCGTGCTGTCCCCGTTCCGGCCGCTGATCTGATCAGGCTCAGCGGACCCGGACCGAATCGCTGATCTTGAGCAGTTCCGCCGCAGCGTCGTCGGTGTCCGGGCCCTCCGCCAGCACAAAGATCAACAACTGGTCGGTCGGGATCGTCGTGATCACTCCGCGGTGGCCGTCGTCGAAGCGGAGCGTCTGGCGTAGTCCCGGCCTGCCGTCGACGGCGACCGAGGCGACCGCCTCCGCCGTGCAGCCTCCTCCGTCGGAGCAGGTGGCCGCGAGGAACTCCGCGTGCGGCTCGGTCAGCCCGTCACCGGCGCCCGAAGGATCGTCCAGCCACACCGCGAGCTCGCGCGGCGCGTCGCTCGCGGCCGAGAGCGCCGCGACGAGCCAGTCGCCGGTGTCGTCGCTGACCGTCTCGCCGGCGTCCCGGGCAGTCGTGTCCCACCAGGTCGTCGGCAGCTCGACCGAGACCCGTCCGCCCGTGTCGAGGAGGTGGAACACCTCCGGGTCGGCGGATCGCGGCGTGAGCAGCCGGTTGGACTGACCGGTGGCCACGACGATGATCATGGTGATCACGCCGACGAGCACCACGCAGGCACCGATCCCCATCGTCAGGCGGCCCCAGCGACGCCGCGGCTTGGCGAGACGTGAGCTCGGCGAGCTCATCAGCCGGCCAGCCGGAGCGAGTCGGAGATGGTGATCAACTCGGCCGCACCCTCGGCTGTCTCCGGGCCGTCGGCGGTCACGAAGATCATCCAGCGCCCGGTGTCCAGCGTGGTGAGTACGGCGAGGTGCCCGTCATCGAAGTGGGCCAGCTGACGCAGCCCGCGGTGCCCGTCGATCATGATCTCGGTCACGGCGTCGGTGAGGCAGGCCTCGTCGGGGCAGCCGTCGGCCACGAAGGTCTCGTGCTGCCGCGCCAGTGCCGTGTCCTGGTCCCAGGACCGGTCGACCCAGACGGACAGCCAGCGCGGCGTGTCACTGGAGGCCTCGAGGTCGGGCACCACCCAGTCGCCGGTGTCGTCGCTGACCACCTGGCCCGCGTTGTGCGCCGTCGCCTCCCACCAGGTCTTCGGCAGCTCGACCGAGACCCGGCCCGCCTTGTCACTGAGCCGGTACGTGCTCGGAGCCGGCGTGACCAGGCGGGTCGCCACGGCGCCGGCCAACAGGAACTGGACCGCCATGATCAACACGCCGCAGCTGATCACGGCCGCGAGCCAACCCCGGCCCGGGCCGGGGCGCTCGGCGCGCGCCTCGGCTGGGGCGCTCGGATACACCATGGCGAGAAGCGTAGGTTCGCCGCGCCTTCCCCGGGCCGATCCCGCGGAATCGTTACGGTGCCCCGCGATCAGGTCAGCGCCGGCGGGCGCTGAACGCGGCGGCGCTGTGGGTCGGTGACGCCGCAGGGCTCGAGGAGCCGGACGACCGGCGACGGCCCCGGCTCCGGCCGCCTGCGGCGGGCCGGGAGGCCGTCTTGGTCTCCCGCTCCGCCGTCGCAGCCGTACCGGTGCCGCGGCCACGGCCCGCACCCCGGCGACGGCCGCGGCCGCCGCCGGCCGGACGCTCGGCGCGCTGCCGTTCACCCGCCGACCGGGTGACCGGCTGGCTCTCGGCCGGAGCCTCGAACTCGACCGGCTTCGTCAGCACCCGCGGTCCGGGCGCGAGCTCGCTGAGCACGGCGTGCCGGTCCGTGGTGATCTTGGTCGTGGTCGGGGTGATGCCGGCCGACCGGGTCAGCTGCCGTACCTCGTTGGCCTGGTCGGGCGTCGCCAACGTGATCACTGAGCCGGAGTTGCCGGCGCGAGCCGTACGGCCGGAGCGGTGCAGGTAGGCCTTGGGGTCCACCGGCGGATCGGCGTGGATCACCAGTGCCACATGATCAACATGGATCCCGCGGGCGGCGATGTCGGTGGCCACCAGAGTGGTCGCCTTCCCGCTGTGGAAGGCTTCCAGGTTGCGGGTCCGCGCGTTCTGGGCCAGGTTGCCGTGCAGCTCGACGGTCGGCACGCCGCTTCGGTTGAGCTTGCGGGCGAGCCCCTTGGCGCCGTGCTTGGTCCGGGTGAAGACGACCGTCCGGCCGGGGGCACTGGTCAGGTCGATCAAGATCGGCAGCCGGTTCTCCCGGGTCACCTGGAGGACGTGGTGCGACATGGTGCTCACCGGCGACTGCGCAGAGTCCGCCTGATGCACCTGCGGATCGACCAGGAACTGCCGGACCAGGGCGTCGACCGCCCGGTCCAGGGTCGCCGAGAACAGCATCCGCTGGCCGCCGGCCGGAGTGCCGGCGAGGAGTCGCCGTACGGCAGGCAGGAAGCCGAGGTCGGCCATGTGATCGGCCTCGTCCAGCACCGAGATCTCGACGTCGGACAGCGAGCAGAGTCCCTGCTCGATCAGGTCCTCGAGCCGGCCGGGGCAGGCGACCAGGATGTCGGTGCCGCGACGGATCGCCGCGACCTGGGCGCCCTGGCCGACGCCGCCGAAGACGGTACGCGAGGTGAGCCCGGCCGCCTTCGCCAGCGGCTGCAGGGCGGCGTCGATCTGGGCGACGAGCTCCCGGGTGGGCGCCAGGATCATGGCCCGCGGCGCGCCGGAGCGGGGTCGGCGCCGGTTGGGACCGGACAGCCGCCCGACCAGCGGGAGCAGGAAGGCGAGGGTCTTGCCGGACCCGGTCCGGCCACGGCCCAGCAGGTCCCGCCCGGCGAACGCGTCGGGCAGGGTGGCCTGCTGAATGGGCGTGGGAGTGTCGAAGCCGAGCTCGGTGAGCACGGCGGCCAGGCGTGCGGGCACGCCCAGTTCGGTGAAGGAAGTCAAAGGGTTACACCATCTGTGAGTACGTCCCGCCGACAATCCAGCCGGACGATTCCGGCGGGACTACGCACGGAGCAGATGTCAAGTGCTACGACGTGCGATCAACCCGCGGCAGGAACTCGACGAGTTGAAGAAGTGCTCAGTCTACGCAATCACCGGCGAATGAGACGAATCGGTCAGACCCAGGCGTCCGGGTTGTCGGCGAGATTCGCGACGGTCCGCGGCAGTTTGGCCTTCGCGACGTGGTCCAGGGTGACCTGCTCCAGGATCGATCGCTCCGAGGCACGCAGGGCGATCCACACCTTCTGCAGGGTGATCGCGGCGCCGACATATTCCAGGTGCTCCGGCCGGCTGCCGCGGATGTTGGCGAGCTCTCCGTCCAGGGCACGGATCACGTCGGCGATGCTGATCTCCGTGGCCGGCCGGGCCAGCCGGTAGCCGCCGTCGGGGCCGCGCTGGCTCCGCAGCAGACCGCCGCGGCGCAGCTCGCCGAGGATGCTCTCCAGATACTTCGCGGGAATCTGCTGCGCGGCGGCCAGTTGATCGACAGTACGAGGCTCCCCCGCGGCGGCGAGTTCTGCGGCGGCGCGGAGGGCGTAATCGACTCGGGCTGAGAGGCGCATCCTGTCGCAGACCTTACTGCCAGATCACCGCGATCGCCGACTCCGCAAGGGACATGATGAGGAGAATTCCCCACAGGCCACGCGGGATCGAGGTGAACTTCCGGTTGCTCGCCAGCAAGATCAACTGCAGGATCATGATCACGGCGACGACGATCGGCTGCACGTACCGACCGGACGGTTCGGAGTACGGGGCGAGACCGATCAACTGCCAGGCCGACACCACGACCCAACCGATCAGCTGCACCCAGCCACCGATCAGCATGCCGCCGGTGACCTCGGGGTCACGAGACCGGAGCTGCCCCAACAGCCCGCCACAGGTCGCGGCGAAGCCCAACAGCGTGATCAAGAGCAGGATCTGGTGGGCTAGCTCCATGACGTCGAGCTTAGTGTCCGAGCCTCCGGGTGTCCGGGACACCGCGATCCAGGTCTTCCCTGGTTCGGACGTCGGGCTCCCCTGATTTCGGCGCCGAGGCCTGGGCCGGCTGCCGCCGCGCCGGTAGCTTCGCGGGCATGAGCATCCTCTCGTACCTCATCGTCGGCCTGGTCATGGGCACGTTGGCCAAGGCGATCCTCCCCGGCCGGGTCAACGGTGGCTGGATCAGCACGCTAGTCGTCGGCGTGGTCGGTGCGGTCGTCGGCGGGTTCCTCGGCGACCTGATCTTCAACCGCGGGATCAGCGGGTTCTTCTCGCTCTGGACCTGGCTGCTCGCTCTGGCCGGCAGCCTCGTCGTGCTGGCGATCTACGGCGTGATCAAGGGCCGCAAGTCGGCCCGCAGCTGACCCTTCCCCACCACCGCGGGGATACCGACCCGGCCGGCAGCCGCCGGCCGGGTCTGCTGTGTCCGCCGGTCACTGCTGTGCGGCCCGCGCGGCCTGCTGCTCGATGAGTTCCGCGACGGGGGTCGGCAGCGTCGTCTCGAAGTCGATCAACTTCGCCCAGGTCGGCTTGACGACGATCCGGACCATGCCGTCGGCGTAGAGGGACCGGATGCCGGCCTCCCACTCGACCCGCTGCTCCGGCGTCATCTGGTACGTGCTCGCGACCTTCAGGTACTCCTGCGGGATGTCGTCGGTCGGGTCCAGCTCGGCGTTGCCGCGGAGCAGCAGGATCTTCGGCGGGTGGACCTCCGTGTCGATGGTGAAGGCGACCGCCGGGTTGCGCCGCAGCGAGTGCAGCTTCGGGGCGTTCTTCGGGCTGCAGACGACCATCTCGGTCCCGTTCCAGGTGAACCCGATCGGGATGTTCCGCGGTGTGCCGTCCTTGGCGACGTAGGCGAGCCGGGTGATGTCCCGGCTCAGCAGTTCCTGGCTGTACGGGTGGTTCAGGACTTCGGCGATCTCGGTGGCGTTCATGGTGGGCTCCCTCGGGTCTCTTTCGCTGACACCCGTGGAACGGAGCCCGCCACCGCGTTTCGACATCCTCCGGAGAGATGTTTCAGACGAGCCGGCGATCCGTGGCCCAGCGAGTCAGCTGGTGCCGGTTGGACAGCTGGAGCTTGCGCAGCACGCTGCTGACGTGGGTCTCGACGGTCTTGATCGAGATGAACAGCTCCTTGGCGACTTCCTTGTACGCATAGCCGCGCGCGATCAGCCGGAGCACCTCGCGCTCGCGCTGGGAGAGCCGGTCCAGGTCCTCGTCGACGCTCGCGATGTCGATCGCGCCGGAGAACGCGTCCAGCACGAACCCGGCCAGCCGCGGCGAGAACACGGCGTCGCCCTCGGCCACCCGGCGGATCGCGTCGATCAGTTCGTTGCCGGCGATCGACTTGGTGACGTACCCGCGGGCACCGGCGCGGATCACGCCGATCACGTCCTCCGCGGCGTCCGACACCGACAGCGCGAGGAACTTCTGCTCCGGGTTCTTCTCGTGCACCTTGCGGAGCACCTCGATCCCACCGCCGCCGGGCAGGTGGACGTCGAGCAGCACGACGTCGGGCTGGGTCGCCAGCACGACCTTGATCGCGGTGTCGGCGTCGGCGGCCTCGCCGACCACCTCGACGGCGCGGCCGATCTCGGCCTTCACGCCGGTCCGGAACATCGCATGATCATCGACGACGACCACCCGGCGCCGGGCCGGCGGTACGGCCGATGCCGGCTGGGCCGGTTGTCCTTGCGGAGAAGGCGATCCGGGCTGACCGGGTCGCGGCGGCTGGGACGGGTTCGGTGGTTGGGTCATCGTCATCCTTCGGTGATCATCAATGGTTGTCGATCTTGAGCCGGACCTCGGTGCCGTCGCCCGGTTCGCTGCGGATCTCGGCACTGCCGCCGTGGCGTTCCATCCGGTCGATGATGCTGCGCCGGACGCCCATCCGGTCGGCGCCCATGCCGGCCGGGTCGAATCCCTGGCCGCGGTCCCGGACGAACACCTCGAGTTCGTCGCCGAAGACCTCGGCGTAGACGTCGATCTTGTCCGCGCCGGAATGCTTGGCCGCGTTGACCATCGCCTCCCGGGCGGCGGCGACGATCGCCTGCACCGCCTCGCTGGGGTGGCTGTCGCCGACGGTGACCACCTCGATCGGGGTGCCGCGGTCGTCCTCGACGTCGGCGGCCGCGGCGGCCAGCGCGGCCTTGAACGTCACCTGCTCGGTCTCGTCGTCGTACAGCCAACCGCGCAGTTCCCGTTCCTGGCGCCGGGCCAGCCGCTGGACGATCTTCGGGTCGTCGGCCTGGCGCTGGATCAGGGCCAGCGTCTGCAGCACCGAGTCGTGCAGGTGCGCCGCCATGTCGGCCCGGGTCTCCGCCCGTACCTTCTCCGCCCGGGCCTCGTTCAGTTCCGCGCGCGACTTGTGCAGCCACGGCGCGAGCACGATCGCCAGCGCCGCCAGGGCGAGCATGGTCATCGCGAGCACGTTCGGCAACTGCTCGAAGTTGCCCTGCTGGACCAGCACCAGCGCGAAGGCGACGCCGACCAGGGCCAGGCCGAGGATCAACGAGACCGTCGTCAGGGAACGGTCCCGGGCCACCGAGCGGGCGGTCCGCGGCCGGGCGGCCAGCTCGGCCAGCGCCTGCCGCTGCCGGCTGACGTCGGCCTGCCGCCAGACCAGCGCGACGCCGGCGCAGGCGAACAGCACCGGCCAGAAGATCTGCTGGGCCATCCCGAGCCCGCTGATCTGGATCATCCAGAGCAGCCCGACCCCGAGGGCGACCAGCGCGAACATCGCGCCCCAGTCGAACCGGCGGATCTGTCCGGCCGAGTCGCGCATGCCGCTCCGGGACGCCGATTCCAGGCCGGGCGCGGCGCGGATCGGTTCCGGCGGGAGCAGCAGCCAGAGCAGGCCGTAGATGACGACGCCGACGAACTGGATGCACATCAAGACGATGAAGCCGACCCGGAGCACCATCACCGGCCAGCCGAGGTGGCGGGCCAGGCCGGCGCAGACGCCGCCGAGCATCGCGGTGCCGGCGAGCCGGGTGGCCCGGGGCCGTTCCTCGGGCTCCGGTTGCGGTACGGCAGCGGGCTTCGGCGGCACGGTCGACGGGAGTGGCGGAGGCGTCGGCGGTACGGGAGCAGCGGCCTGATCGGCAGTGGTCGGGGCTGGCTGTTCGACCTCGCCGACCTCGCCGGCCTCGCCGGCCTGGACGGTCTCGGCGACGTCCGAGGGCAGGGGGCGACCGTTCCCGGGGCGGTCCGCGTCGGAGGCGCCCGGGCCGGGCATCGATCGCGGTTCGGTCGCAGACATGGGCTCCTTGGCCATCGGTTCGGCCCTGTCGCCCGCCGCGCTGCCCGGCTAGCATCGTCAGGGCACAGCGGCGCCTTCCGGGCCGTCTGCCGCCATTAAACCCCGCGGACCGTAATCGGGCGAGCAGGATTGGGGGCAGCCAGGCCCAATTGGGGGTGCTCCCGGATGGTACGAACGCACATGCCGGGAAGGATGGCCCCATGGGTTCGATCTGGACGATCCGGCGCAGCACGGGTGACCGCAAGCTGACCGGTCTGTGTGGCGGCATCGCCGCACACTGGGGCATCGACCCGCTGCTGGTCCGGATCGGCGGAGTCCTGCTCGCGCTCAGCGGCGGTGTCGGCCTGGTGCTGTATCTGGCCGGCTGGCTGCTCATCCCCGAGCAGGACTCGGAGCGGTCCAAGCTCGAGGAGTTGGTCGGCCCGCGGATCCGGAAGGTGCCCCGCGAGGCGTGGATCGCGATCGTGGTGGTCGCCAGCGTGATCTCGATCAGCGTGTTTGGGTCGCTGCTGCCGTTCGGCCTCGGCCCCGCCCTGATCCTGGCCGGCATCTGGTACTTCGGCTATCACCGCGGCCGCCGCAATGACGGTCGTACGTCCTCGACGGAGGAGCCGACCACGCCGCCGGTCGGCCAGACCCCGCCGTCCCCGTACGTCCAGAGCCCACCCTCCCAGAGTCCGTACGCCCAGCATCCGTACGCCCAGAACCCGCACACCCAGAACTGGTACGGCCAGGACCAGGCCCGGCAGAACCCGACCGACCGGTCCGGGCAGACCCCGACCGCGGACAGCCCGTTCGCCCAGGCCGCCGAGGCCTGGCGGCGCCGGGTCGCCGAGGCGTCCGGGCAGCCGTCGGCCGAACACACCCGGCCGGCCGCCGATCCGGGGCCGGCCCGGCACCAGGAGCCGACCGGCCCGGCCGGGCCCGCCGCGCCCACCGACTACCAGCAGCCGCCGTGGGCACGGGTCGATGATCGCGGGAGGACGCAACCGGATCCGGCGGTGGCCGACGCGCAGGCCCGGGCCGCGTACTTCAGCAATCCCGACCCGATCGGGCTCTACCACCCGGAGCCGGCGCTGCCGGTGCCGGTCGCCCCGGCCCGGCCCGCCGACCGCCCCTCGGCCCGCCGGCTGCGGCTGATCGGGCTGATCGCGGTCGGGCTGGTGCTGGCCGGCCTCGGCACCGCCGACGCGCTGGGGGCGCCGATCACGGCCACGATCTACGTCGCCGCGGCCCTGCTGGTCGTCGGCATCACGCTGGTCGCCGCGACCTGGCTCGGCCGGGCCCGCGGCATCCTGCCGATCGGCATCGTGCTGGCATTCGTGCTGGCCGCCGTGTCGGTCGCCGGCGCCGCGCAGCAGGTGCAGGACATGGCCCGCGACGTCCGGGTCTACGCGACACCGGCCGACCTGCCGACCACGCCGATCGTCAAGGAGTTCGGCTGGCTGGAACTCGACCTGAGCCAGGTGGAGCTGACCAAGAACACGACGGTCGCCGCGAACGTCGATGTCGGAACGGTGCGGGTGCACGTACCCGAAGGGGTGAACCTGAACATCCGCTACCGGGTCGACAACGGCAGCGTGCTGGTGCTGGACCGGCGGGAGCAGTCCGGCAGCGATCTGGCCGACGAGGTGCCGGTGGCGGTGGATCCGAAGGCGCCGACGTTGACGCTGGACCTGCAACTCGACCAAGGTTATCTGGAGGTGACGCGATGAAGCGCGACGTCGTTTCGCTGATCGCGGGGCTTCTGTTGAGCACGATCGCCGTCTTCGCTCTGTGGACGGCGATCGCGGGAAAGATCGAATGGGGCGTACTGCGGGTGGCCGGACCGTTGACCTTGGTGGTGGTCGGCGTGCTCGGTCTCGCTCTCTCGCGGGGCAGGGAATAGACCAATGGCGAACGACCAGAACAAAGGAGAACTTCAATGAGCAACCCGTACCCGCCACCGCAGAAGCGGTTGATGCGCAGCAGTTCGAACAAGGTGCTGGCCGGCGTCTGTGGCGGGCTCGCCGAGTATCTGAACATGGACGTGACCCTGGTCCGGGTGCTCTGGGTCGTGCTCACCCTGGTCACCGGCGGCGGCATCGGCGTGATCGCCTACATCGTGATGGCGCTGGCCGTACCGGAGAACACGACGCCCGGCGGGTACCCGTCGGTGAACGGCCCGCAGCCGGGTGAGCCGTCGCAGTCGTACGCGCCGTACCAGCCGCCGCAGCAGCAGAGCGCCGACCCGGTCTGGGGCAACTCGGGCGCGCCGTGGGAGCAGTCGCAGCAGCAGGCACCGCAGAACACGCAGCCCGGCCCGTTCCCGCAGCCGCAGCCGTCCCCGCAGCCGGAGCCGTTCCCGACGCCGGAGCCGTTCCCCAAGCCGGAACCGTTCCCGCCGGCCCCGGAGCCGACCCCGCCGGCGCCCGAGCCGACCCCGCAGCCCGAGCCGACCCCGCCGCCGCCCGAGCCGTTCCCGCCGGCGCCGGAGCCCGGTGAGCCCAAGGCCGCGGAGTCGACCTCGACCCAGGGCTCGACCCTCTCCGACTCCAGCCTCGGCGAATCGAGCCTCGGTTCCACCTCGGACTCCGGGGATGAGGGCTCGTCCGCGACGAATTCGTACGACTCGCCCTCCACCGAGACCGGCACCACCGAGTCGAGCTCGTCCGAGTCGGGCGCGTCCGACTCCGGCTCGAGCTCGTCCGACTCCGGCTCGAGCTCGTCCGACTCCGGCTCGAGCAGCGGATCAAGCTCGTCCACCTAACCCGACCCCTCCCCTACCCGCCCCGGAGTCGCCTCACCGAGTGTGAGGTTACGACCACGAAATCGGTCCGATTCGTGGTCGCAGCCTCACACTCGACGCGATTCAAAGAGGGTTTGCCAGAGGTTGGTGTAGCGGGGGCGCGGGCCGCGGTAACCGCGGTCGGTCAGGGCTTTGTGGACCGTCTCGGCGATCTCGCGAGGATGCTTCATCCGCCCATGAGTCACGCGAATGATCCGATAGCCGGCCGCCACGGCCGCCTCGTGACGTGCGATGTCACGACTCCACTGCATCGGGTCGGTCCGGTGCTGGTCGCCGTCGTACTCGACGATCGTCTTGAACTCCTCGAGAACCAGATCCATCTGCCCGATCGGCTCATCGGCAGTGCCGATCCTGGGGTTGCAACGGGGCTCCGGTAGGCCGGCCAGGACGAGCAGAAGACGGAGCTCGGACTCCTTCGGCGAGTCGACGCCGGACTGCGCCAGGCCCGCCGCGCTCCGCGCCAGTCGGCAGCCGCGGCCGGACGCCGACGTTGCCGCGGCGCCCAACTCCGCGGGCGTGACCCGACGTAGCCGGATCAACCAGTCGGCCGCGGCCACCGGATCGACAAGGTCGAGGTCTGCACAGGCGGCGAGCCACGCCGCCTGAGGTGTCGCGATCCGGCGGCGGGAGTCCGGGAGGCACCTGACCCGGCTCAGCCGTACGCCGCTTCGGACGGTCTGGCCCGCGGTCTCGGTCGCCACCCGGATCGGCTCCGGCGAGCCGATCTCGACCCCGGGCAGCCAGAGCGCCGTCACCCCGGTGATCACGGCATCCGCGGGCGACACCAGGACGGCGGCGGCAGCGCGCTCGGTCAGCGTCGGCTCCTCCGATCCGGTCGCGTACACCCCTCGGGTCAACCGGCGAAACCGGGCAGACCGCCGGAGCTGACGCGCCGTCAACCCGTGCCGAGACGCGGCGGGCACGGTGATCAACCGTGGAGGTTCCACGGCAACAACACCAACACGCGGGGCGTCCTCCCCGCCACCCCGGGCCCCAGTTATCCACAGGCCAGGGAACCCGGAGTGCAGCGATCAAGCGAGGGCGCCGGCGAGGGAGCGACCTACGGTTCGGCCGCTGAACAGGCAGCCGCCGAGGAACGTACCCTCCAAGGCCCGATAGCCGTGCAAGCCGCCACCGCCGAAACCGGCCGCTTCGCCCGCCGCGTAGACGCCCGGGAGGACGTCGCCGCCTGGGACCAGGACGCGGCCGTCGAGGTCGGTCTCCAGGCCGCCGAGGGTCTTCCGGGTGAGGACGTGCAGGCGTACGGCGACCAACGGGCCGCCGGTGCCGGCTCGGCCGGGATGCTTGCGGTCCAACAGGGTGTGCGGCGGGACGACGCGCATCAGCTTGTCGACGACGAACTGCCGGGCGGCCGTGATCGCGGTGATCTGCGGATCCTTGCCGAGGCCGCTGCCGACCTGGAGGTCGCGCAGCTCGATGGTCTGGCGCAACACGTCCGGGTCGATCCGGTGGTCCGGGGTCAGCTGGTTCATCTTCACGGCCAGTTCGGCGACGGTCTGGGCGGTCAGGAAGTCGACGCCGTGGTCGAGGAACGCGCGCACCTCCGGGGTCGGGCCGGGCGCAACCCGGCCGGCCAGCAGCCGCAGGTTCTTGCCGGTCAGGTCGGCGTTCTGCTCCGAACCGGACAGCGCGAACTCCTTGCCGACGGTCTCGACGTCGGTGACGAACCAGGAGTGGTCGTGGCCGGCCGCGGTGATGGCGCGCAGCGCGCCCAGGGCGTCGAAGCCCGGGAACAGCGGCGCGGGCAGCCGGCGGCCCTCGGCGTCCAGCCAGAGCGAGGACGGGCCGGGCAGGATCCGGATGCCGTGCCGGGTCCAGACCGGCGAATGGTTGACGATGCCCTCCGGGTAGTGCCACATCCGGTCCGGGTTGATCACCCGGGCGCCGGCCGCCTGGGCCACCTCGAGCATCGAGCCGTCGACGTAGTCGGGCACGCCGATGATCATGTTCTTCGGCGGCTCGCCCCAGACCCGCGGCCAGTTCTTGCGGACCAGGTCGAGATTGCCGCCGATGCCGCCGGCCGCGATCACCACGGCCTGCGCCGAGAACGTGAACCCGCCCACCTCCGTCCGTTCGGTACGGACACCGCGCGGCGCATCGGACGGGGACAGCACGGACCCGGTCACCGTGACGCCGTCGGCACCGGCCGCCAGCCCGGTGACCCGGTGCCGGTTCCGCAGCCGTACCCGCGGCGAGGCGAGCACCTGGTTCGCGAACGGTTCGACCAACCCGGGACCGGTGCCCCAGGTGACGTGGAAACGGGGCACCGAGTTGCCGTGCCCGGGCGTCGCGTAGCCGCCGCGCTCGGCCCACTGCACCAGCGGGAACCAGCGCACGCCGAGCCCGTGCAGCCAGCTGCGGGCGTCCCCGGCCGCGAAGTGCACGAAGGACTCGGCCCATTTCCGGGGCCAGTAGTCCTCGTCCCGGTCGAACCCGGCCGAGCCGTACCAGTCGGCCAGCGCGAGCTCTTCGCAGTCCCGGACCCCGAGCCGGCGCTGCTCCGGCGTGTCGATCAGGAACAGCCCGCCGAACGACCAGTGCGCCTGGCCGCCGAGGGACTGGATCGGCTCCGCGTCCAGCAGCAGCACGGACTTCCCCGCCTCGGCGAGTTCCGCCGTCGCGACCAGGCCGGACAGGCCGGCGCCGACCACGATCACATCAGCGTCCATGGCTGCATGCTGCCAGGTTTTGTGCGGGTTGGGCCATGGATAGACTTCCGGCTTCCCCACCGTTGACGTCTGAGAAGGCCGCGAACCCTATGACATCGTTTGATCATGATCTGGTGATCGTCGTCGACTACGGCGCCCAGTACGCCCAGCTCATCGCGCGCCGGGTCCGCGAAGCCGGCGTCTATTCCGAGATCATGCCGCACACGGCGTCGGTGGAGCAGATCACGGCCCGCAGCCCGAAGGCGATCATCCTGTCCGGCGGGCCGGCGTCGGTCTACGCGCCGGGCGCCCCCGGCCTCGACCCGGCGATGCTGACCAACGGGACGCCGGTGTTCGGCATCTGCTACGGCTTCATGGCGATGGCCCAGGCCCTTGGCGGTACGGTCGCGCACACCGGCATGCGGGAGTACGGCCGCACACCGGTCACCGTCAAGGCGCCGGGCGTGCTGCTGAACGGTCTGCCCGGCGAGCTGAGCTCGTGGATGTCGCACGGCGACGAGGTCACGGCGGCGCCGGAGGGGTTCCTGGTCAACGCCACCTCGCCGCGGGCGACGGTCGCCGCGTTCGAGCACCCGGACCGCAAGCTGGCCGGCGTGCAGTGGCACCCGGAGGTGCTGCACAGCGAGCACGGCCAGCAGGTGCTGGAGCGGTTCTTGATCGACATCGCCGGCTGCCGGCAGACCTGGACGATGGCCAACATCGTCGAGGAGCAGGTGGAGCGGATCCGGTCCGAGGTCGGCGACAAGCAGGTGCTCTGCGCGCTGTCCGGCGGCGTCGACTCGATGGTCGCCGCGGCTCTCGTACAGCGCGCCATCGGTGATCAACTCACCTGCGTCTTCGTCGACGGCGGCCTGCTCCGGGCCGGCGAGGTGGAGCAGGTGGAACGCGATTTCGTGGCGCACACCAAGACCGACCTCAAGGTGGTCGACGCCCAAGATCAATTCCTGTCCGAACTGGCCGGGGTGACCGATCCCGAGGCCAAGCGCAAGATCATCGGCCGGGAATACATCCGGTGCTTCGAGGCGGCCGCCCGGGAGGTCGTGGCGAGTGCGGAGTCCGACTCCGGCCACACGGTCGAGTTCCTGGTCCAGGGCACCCTCTACCCGGACGTGGTCGAGTCCGGCGGCGGCGAGGGCGCGGCCAACATCAAGAGCCACCACAACGTCGGCGGCCTGCCGGATGATCTTCAGTTCCGGCTGATCGAGCCGCTGCGGACCCTGTTCAAGGACGAGGTACGCAAGGTCGGCGAGCAGCTGGGCCTGCCGCCGGAGATGGTCTGGCGGCACCCGTTCCCCGGCCCCGGGCTGGCGATCCGGATCGTCGGCGAGGTGACCCGGGAGCGGCTCGACCTGCTCCGCCAGGCCGACCTGATCACCCGCGAGGAGACCACCGCGGCCGGGCTGGACCGTGACATCTGGCAGTTCCCGGTGGTGCTGCTGGCCGACGTCCGGTCGGTCGGCGTGCAGGGCGACGGCCGGTCGTACGGGCATCCGATCGTGCTCCGCCCGGTCAGCAGCGAGGACGCGATGACGGCCGACTGGAGCCGGCTCCCGTACGAGGTGCTGGAGAAGATCAGCACCCGGATCACCAACGAGGTGGCCGAGGTGAACCGGGTCGTGCTGGACATCACCAGCAAGCCGCCGGGCACCATCGAGTGGGAATGATCAACTAGCGCACCAGCGGGTCAGCATCGGCCCGCATATTGCCGTCCCCTGGACGCCGTCGCCGGAAGTGCATTCGACGTACAACCGGAATGCAGCCGTGGCGTAGACATGGAGCCTCAGGCGCACCGCGAAGCCCCAGCGCTCGTCCCCGCTCGGCCCGGACGCCTGCCCATCGCGGGGGAAGGTCATGGATCCTGAAACGTTCGACGCCTTCTATACAACGTCGTTCGGCCGACTGGTCGGTCAGGTCTATGCCATGTGCGGAAACTTCACCGAGGCCCAGGACTGCGTCCAAGAGGCGTTCGTCCGGGCCTGGGACAAGCGGCACACGCTGGATCCCGACCTGGCGCCCGAGGCCTGGGTGCGAACGGTCGCGTACCGCCTCGCGGTCAGCCGCTGGCGCCGGGCGAAGCGGGCCCTGCAGCCGCCGGACCGGGCCAAGCAACCGGCCCGGACGCCGGCCGAACCCGACGTGACCGGCATCGCGCTGGCCCGAGCCCTGGCCGGGCTTCCGGCCGAGCAGCGCCGGGCCATCGTGCTGCACCACCTCTGTGACCTGTCGGTCGCCGAGGTCGCGCGGGAGGTCGGGGCGCCGGAGGGGACGATCAAGGCCCGGCTGTCCCGCGGCCGGGCCGCCCTGGCCGCCCAGTTGGGCAACGACGATCCCGTACCCACGCCGCGGGCGGCCTGACCCGCCCCTGCTCTCGGCAGGTCACGACCTTGGTGCCCGGTCCTACTCCGCCTCGAAGCCGGCCTGGTCGAACCGGAGCACCGTCGCGTTCTCGGAGATCGTCCGCCGCCGCGCCTCGTCGAAGCCGTCTCCGGCGAGCGCCTCGATCTCCACCCGCACCGTCAGTCGGATGCCCTGGGCGTTGAGATGGGCGAGCACCTCGTCGGAGATCTTCTTGAAGTCCAGCGTGTAACGCTCGGAATCGAGCGTCTTGCTGCCGAAGAATCGACGGTCCAGCTCGACCGTGACCGGGGGACGTTCGATATCGAACGAGCCGGGCCTCGACGGGTCCGCCACCGGATCGGGGCTGGGTTCGCCGACGGACTCCTGCTGCTGCTCCTGCTGTCGCTGCTGCTCCGCGATCTCGTACCTGACGATCAACGTCGCGTTGGTGACTGCGCCGTCCAGCCGCCCGGTGCCGATCCGAAGACCGACGTACCGTTCGCCGTCGTGACCCTCAGCGAGGGCGAACCCGTCGTTGAGCAGTAGCGGCTGGTTGAGCACTCCGTCGAAGAGGACCGAGGAGTCCCGCAGTCGAGGCATGTAGGGGTACGACGCGAAGAGCTGCCACAGGTCGCCGACCGCCACGTGACCGCTCTCCCAGATCTTCGGTACCCGGTCGATGGCCAACTTGATGTTGAGCGCGGCGGTCTGCTGCGCGAGCCTCCCGTCGCCGGCGAGCTTCTTGGTCACGCGTTCGGCGAGAGAGGCTGCGGAGCCTTCGACCTTGGTGACCGCGATCTCGAACGGGCCGCTTGGATTGGGAGCGTCCGGCACCAGACCCCACTGGTAGGCGCCCAGCAGTCGCGCGTCGACAGTGTCGTTCGCCAACCGACGGCGCTCCTCGGCCTGGTTGCGCTGGTTCTGGGTCAGATCGAGAT
This sequence comes from Microlunatus parietis, assembly GCF_013407955.1. Classification (GTDB taxonomy): domain Bacteria; phylum Actinomycetota; class Actinomycetes; order Propionibacteriales; family Propionibacteriaceae; genus Microlunatus; species Microlunatus parietis. The sequence goes on from NZ_JACCBU010000001.1 coordinate 2,396,644, forward strand.
CGTGCGAAGCCAGGACCTCCTTCCAGGCCAGGTAGTCCCGCACCGCGGTGTCGACCTCGGCCATCCGATCCTGGTCTGCGGCAAGGTACACCACGGCATTCCGGAACGTCCTGTGGCCGGTGCCCTTCTGCTCGGTCGCGGTCTGGGCAAACTCCTTGGCACTCGATGCGCCGTTGTTGCGGGCGTGGGTGAACCTGGGATGCAGGATGACCAAGCGCGCTTCGTCGAGGTCCGGGATGTCGCCGGTGTCGTTCGGGCAGATGTGGACGTTGGCGAACCCCCCGCGGGCGCGCGTCTGTGAACTGAGCCGGGTGACGATCTCAGCCCAGACGTCCTCCTTGTGCATCCGCTCGGCCTGGTCCTTGGCCCGGCGCGTGATGTTGGCCTGCAGGTCGTACCAGTACTTGCCCTGCCCCGAGTAGAAGTACGTCGCACGATCGGCAAGCGCCGTCAGCGCAGAGTGGAAGTTGCCCGGCACGTCGCCCGGCACAGCAGTGCCGAGGAAGACCCGCTGAGTCTCGATGCCCTTGTGAGCGGAGCCGATGGTCGGAGCGGCGCCGAAGAAGACCGTCTTGGCGAGCCGCTGGGTCAGCGATCGTGCGCCGAAGACGGACCGCTCCTTGTCGATCCGGGCCGGCTCGGATCCCTCTCCTGCGACATCGGCGTCGATGATCGCCCGCCACGAGTCGTGGAGATACTGCGCGAGCTCCGCATTGACCCGGGACGCCGCCAGCGGCAGCGAGCCCGGCATGATCAGGGGCCCGGCGTCGCCGCCGGTCCACAGCGCGTGGATCACCTCGCTCATCAGGCGCAGTACACCGCGGGTCCGCTGGAAGCGGTCAAGGCTGGACCACTCCTCGTACAGGGTGTCGAAGAGCTCGGGGTGGAGGGGATAAGTCCGCTTGATCCGGTCCTCGTACGACGCGTCGCGCGCCTCGCGGGGGAAGTCATTGTCGTGCCTGCGGTAGAACTCCACAAAGGTCCGCGCCGTCTGGCTGATCGCCGCCAGGGCCGCGGCATCGGGCTGAGTGAAGAGGCGTTGCTTGACGATGTCGTAGGCCTCGCTCGAGGAGGCTGGACGCCACTGATCCGCCACCCGGCGGACGACGTTCTGCAGGCGCTTGAGTGCCTCCAGGCCGCGAGTTCCACCGACTTCCTCGGCGCTGCCGACCACGATCTGGTTGGGATCCCGACCGGTTTCTGATGCCGGGATCGAGATCGCGAGCAGGACTCCCGGGGTGGCCTTCGCCGCCTCGGTCAGCGCCTGTGCGAAGGTGAACTGCGTGTCGAAGGTGCCGCCTGCGACCTCGCTGTCGGGCTCGACCTGATCCGGGAGTTGGCGAGCGTAGGCGACCCACTCGTCGATGAGAATGACGGCCGGCGCATAGAACTCCAGCAGGGTATGGAGCGCGCCACCCGGATTCGTGGCCGAGCGGTCGGCCTCAGCCACAAGTTCGTACGCCTCGGCGCCGCCGAGCTGCCAGGCGAGTTCGCCCCACAGTGTCTTGATTCGTGTACCGCTCCGGGTCTCCCCTGCCGGACTGAAGTGGTTGCCGACCAGTGCCACGCGTCGAACCGGTTCCTCCGGCAGGCCGCCGGACGCGACGAGCAGGTCCTGCAGTTCTTGTGGGTATTCGCTCAGCGACGTGCCACTGGCGAGGTGCCACAGCGAGAGCATCGAGTGCGTCTTGCCGCCACCGAAGTTGGTTTGGAGGTTGATCACCGGTGACGCGTTGCCATCGCCGGACAGCCGTCGCACGGCGCGACCGATCAGGTCCTTGAGACCTTCGGTCAGGTACGTCCGCCGGAAGAACTCGACGGGCTGGGCGTACTCGCTGTCCTGCTCCCCCGCGCTGGCCACCTTGTAAAGATCAGCCGCGAACTCCGATGCGGGAAAATTGCCCGTCGCAACGTCGTCGTGCGGCGCGAGCACCTCCCGCCACGGTCTGAGCCCGGAAGACTCGGGGTTCGCAGCGGCTGCCGAGCGCAGCGTCCGCTGGTCGTCCTTCTCCGCCGTCACCCGGCGCAGGTCGAGCCTGATCTTGCCGATCGCATCAGCCGTCTCGGGCGCGTTGATAGCGACCGCGAACCGCTGTGCCGTGTCGAGCGCGCGGTAGGCGTCGTCGTTGGAGAACGGCTTCAGGTGCGCCCAGGAATGCCGCACCTGGAGCAGTTCGCCCGCCCAAGCCTCGTGGGTGCGGCTGAACACCTTCTGCAGCGGTCGCCAGCCTTTCTTGTACCGGCTGGTCACGTTCTCGGAAAGGAACTTGAGTTGGACCGACGGGTCCCCCGGATTCACGTCATGCCCAGTACCGATGACGTCCCCATAGATCTCCACCCAGTTCTTGCCGTCTGCCGGCGGCACAGTCCGGTGCAGGAACGCCTCGATGTCCGGCGCCAACAGGTCGAACATCCTGCCAATCCGGTCGCGGTTATTGAGTGCCATGTCAATCCACCTGCCATTCGTGAACAAGGAGATCTACGAGCTGCTTCTGCCTGGCCTCGATGACGTCGGGCGTCCAGGTTTCGTATTCGAGTACCTGGGTGGTGAGCGCGAACACGGAGGAACCCTTTACTCCACCGAAGTAGCGCGACTTCTTGGCAGCGAAGTCGTAATTGCGCGCCTGGCTGTTCTTCCTGCGATTGAGTAATAGGAGATTTCCCAGCCGGTGGGTCCAATCGTCCCGCTGCTCCTCGGTGAAATCCGCTAGCCATTGCGACCCTTCGGCTGGGGTCTGCGGCAGAACATGCTCGATGCTGATGATGCTGTGCTTGTACGTGGCCCCGGGATCCTTGGCCAGCAGTTCGTCAAGCCGAAGCATGACATAGCGCGCTCGCCGAGTTTGCATGCGGTAAATCTGCCCGTTGATGGCGTTCCGCGTTTCCCGACGCTCCTCATCGGTGAGCTCGAGCGCCGGAGCCGACAGCTCCTTGCCAGCCTTGAGCTCATTGACCAGGTCGAGATACCGGGTAATGCGTGGCGTCGTGTAGACGCCCCGCATGAGAAAGCTCGCTGCCAGCCGCTCGAGCCTGTCGAGGAAGGTGGCAAGGAACTCCGCGTCGTCGCTGTGCTCCTTGAGTGCCCACAACGCAGCGGGCCGCCAATCCTTGTTGTCGATCATCGCGAGTCGCTGGAGCCGATGGTTGACTGCTTCCCACTCGGCGCCGTGCCCGAAGTCTTGCACGACAGTGCGCTCGAAAGCCCTGCTATAAGGCAGGATCAGGTCGTCCACGAAGTTCGCGGCAGCCCCCGCCGTGAGGTAACCGTTGAGCACCTGATCGGGGAACTCCTTGAGGAGCTCCTGGCGTGGAAGCTTCCCACTCACAATGGTGCGGACATCGCGGAAGAGGTCAGTGAAACCCTCACTGCCGAGCACTGCCTCGGCGTCCTCCCAGCGCTTGGCATAGTCGGAGTCGGCCGGGAACTTGCTCATCACCTCCGACTTGAAAATGTCCGTCGGCGCCAGATCAAGACCGCGTGCGTTCATCACACTGAAGATCCGGTAGGCGCTGTCGAGGTTCGCGGTGGCAACGACGACCAGGTAGGTGTTGGTCGTCATCAGGGTCGCGAGTTCCTGGCGCCGATCCTCACCCCACGCCGACAGGCGCTCGTGCAGGACTTTGGCGTTGTCGCGAATCGCCCGCTTGGATTCCGTGTCCGCTGCATTGTCCGAAAGACCAACAAGGACCGCGATCTTTCCCGGATTCTGCACGTAGGACTGGAAGAATTCAGCCTCCTGCTCCCTCAGCAATAGCCGCGGCTTGGAGGGCGTGCGCGTCACCGGATTGCCTGGCTCGGTGACGTAGGCTCCGAGGGCCCGCCCGTAGACGTCATCAGTGCTGAGGTCGCGAAGTGCACCGAACAGGATGGTCAGCGTGGTGAGGCGTTGTTGTCCGTCGATGACGTCGTAGATGTCCTTCCCGGCCTCAACGAGGACCAGCGAGCCGAGGAAGTAGGGCTCATTGTCGCTGCGTTCGAGCGTGTGCTCGAGATCGTCCAGTAGCTGGATCGCCTGGTCCGTCTGCCACCGGTAGGGACGCTGGTAGGGCGGGATCCGGAAGTCGTAGTCGCTGGAGAAGACCTTCTGCAACGGCTCTTCGTGGGCCTTCAGCTCCTGTGTCATCGCTCGTCTCCTTCCTCGAAGTCGAAGGCTTCCTGGGACTGCGCTGGTCGGGCGTCGGCGGCAGCCTGCATCGAGTGCTGGACGTCGGGCCAGCTGGTGACAACGTTGTTGAACGCGAGCGCGTCCTTGGTCCAGCCGTGCTTCTCGGCGATCCGGAAGAGTAGGTGGGCGAGTTCCTTGACTAGGTCGGACTCGACCGCGCCGTCCGGGCGGCTAAGCGCCGCGGCGAGGAAATCGCCGGCCGGACCGATGCCGTCGTGCTCAAGGATCTTGATCAGGTGATGCAGTGCCTCCCAGATGCTGGTGTGGTCGTCGGCGACGATGTCGTAGTCCCAGCGCAGATCGGTGGGCCTGATCAGCGCGACCTTGCTCGCGCGGCTGGTGAGAATGCCGTCGCGATCCATCGCGGCGACGCTCGTGTTGCGAGCCCGGGCGAGGTTGTCGGCATCACCGAAGACGCCGGTGCCGTAGCCGTTCTGGCGGTACCACGCGATCGCGAACCGGGTCGTCGCGTCGAAATCGCCCTCCTGCTCCGACAGGACCTGATCAAGAAGCTCGTTGATCCGCGCCAGCGCCGAGCGGACGGTCATCTTCGTGCCGTCGTTCTCGATCACCGCCGAGTAGCGGCTGAACACCGCCATCCCGGGCCCGATCGCCGCCTGCGGCAGGTCAACCGGCGCGATCAAGCCCTGCTGGAGCTTGCGCAGCGCGTCCGGCAACTCGGACTCCAGCGCGCCGATTAGGCCGCGACGGTCGGTCGTCGGTGCGTCCTCCGGGCGGGGGCGGAGGGAAAGGACGATGGAAGAGGCAAGGGCGTTGGAGCCAATGCTGATCATCCGGCCGGAGCCTTCGGTGCGCATTGGCCAAGTCGACGTTATCGCCCACCCTGTGCGAACCATTCCTTCCAGAAGTGTCTCCCAGCCTGTAGATGCTTCGCCGGAGGAATCTGCCTCGCTCTGCTTGAAGGCGTAGTAGACCGCGATCGGGAATTCACTGGTTGCAGCAACTCGCGCACGCGCGAAGACAGTTCGAAACCCTTCCTCGAAGAACTCACGAGCCCCATCACGGCCGCCGTGGCGATACGGATTTGCGACCAGCTCCTCGGCCTTCGGCACCAGCATCGTTGCCAGCAGGTCCGGGTACACCGGCCGAAGGCTGCGGCGAAGCCAGACGTAAAAGAAGTCGGAAAGGTCTGAGTAGCCGATGTTGTCGTAGTAGGGCGGGTCGGTGCTGAGGACGACAGGCCGACTGACCGCCTCTTGAGCATCTTCCTGGCGGGCGACCGCCCCGGCTGACGCCGGTAGCCGCTCGACCGCGTTTGCCACAGCGCCAGCCATCTTCGTCAGGCTTCCCGAGCTATCTGCAAACGGATTGCCTTCGCCAAAGTCCCAGGTCATCGGGATCGCCTGCCGAGCGAACATGTTGCGCAGAATCTCCATCTGCGGATTGCTCGCCCAGGTGGTGATCGATGACTGGTAGTCAGTCAGCCGACTCACGACGATGCCCAGGTAGGTCGCGACAGCGTCGGCGTACTCGGGGGTGCCGCCGTCGGCGAGGACCCGCTCGCGGGTTTCGGTGACGAGGTCGCTGAAGGTGGTGAGGGCGACGAGCTGGCGGTTGGTGAAGAGGTCAGAGAACTTCGTCAGCCCGTAGTGCGGCGTCCAGAGATTCCGCGGGTCGTGTCCGAGCTCCTGGTCGGGGACGTCATGCGGGCGTGTGACGGCGGCAGCGTGTTCGTGCTCCTGGGTTGGCGGCAAGTAGGTTCGCTGCCGGCTGCCCTCCGCGACGACAGCCATCAGTGCAGCGCCTATCCGGCCCGCCATGCCCTCCGACTTGATGTGATCCTTCGACACGACCGAGTCACATGCGACGCAGACGCCGCCCTGTCGACCCGACATCGTCCCGACGATCTGCGGACCGACTGCGTCGTGCCCGATCTCGAACTTGACCCGCAGCCGCGACGGATGGGTCGGGTCGCCGACGACAGTCGGGACGATGTACGCCTCCTTGCCCTTCTTCTTGCCGAGCCACCAGGACCGGACCAGCGGCATCTCGATGCCGCAGGCCGGGTTGGGGCAGGTGACGGTGCGGGCCCAGATCCAGGCGATGACGGTGGCCTGCGTGCCGTCGGGCAGGGTCGCCTTTGGGTAGAGGTGACCGATCCGCTGCTCGGCCTGGTCGCGCATCCATTGCCCGTAGGCGCGGACGTCGGCGGCGAGACCTGCGGCGACCTTCCAGTCCCGGAACTCCGATTCGGCGAGTCCGGGGAATACCGGTGGCTGGTTGCGGAACTTCGGCGGGATCTCGATGAGCGCCTTGTTGATGAGCACCGCCACCGGGTTGAGGTCGGAGGCGTGGGCCTCCAGGCCGAGCCGCTGGGCCTCGAGCGGGATGGTGCCGCCGCCGGCGAAGGGGTCGAGGATCGGCGGCGGGTTGCCGTTGGTGGACTTGAGGATCTCCTGCCGGGCCTCCTCCAGCAGCTTTTCGTCGCGGACGTTCTCCCACACGACCAGGCGCTCGATGAGACCATGCAGCCGCTCGCGTTCCTTGCGCTGCAACTCCTCGGTGGGGAACTCCTCCGGGCGGGCACTCGGGTCGTCGACGAGCTGGGCGAAGAGAACGGCCCGCGCGGCGGCCAGCGGACGCCGGGCCCACCAGAGGTGCAGCGTCGACGGGTGCCCATGGCGGATCGACTTCTCGCGTGCCGACTCGCGGTTGATCACCTCCAGCGGCAACGCCACCTCAATCAGCTTGCGGGGGTGACCCTCCATAGCGGGCAAGTGCTTCTCCTTCGTGGCCTACCTGTGGGGGACCCTTCGACCCGACCTGGGTGAGCACGCCGCAGGCGTCCGCCCCCGTGCCCATGCCACTGTGCCCCGTGCCTAAACCTATGTCGTTCTTGCAGCCGATGTGCCGGAACGGTCCGACTCGTTCCACGGACCGACCCGGCGCGTCAGAAGGGCGCCGATCCCTTCGCCCAGGTCCGGGCCCAGTTCCCAAGCACGCCGTCGGCGTCGAAGGCGCCGAGTCGCAATTCCCGGAACGGATCGGTGAGGTAGCGGACTTCGTCGTGCTCCGGGCCGCGCGGATCGACCCGTACCAGCGCCAGCCGGTAGTGCGGTGCGGCGTTCTGACCGTGGCGAATCTCGGTGTGGGTGACGTAGAAGCCCTTCGCCCCAGCGATGCGTGCCTTGACCTCCACGAAGATCGTCGGCCCGTCGGGCTGCTCCGGACCCGGGAACGACCGGATGTCGTAGCCCGGATTGTTGCGCGCCATCTCCTCCGGCGCGCGGCCCAGGATCCGCTCAGCCGCGAGCACCGCGTCAACTCCTCGACGCTCCACCTCCTCGGTGGCCACGGCGTGCATCGGGGCGTCGGCGGGGAGCTCGACCGCGCTCGGCGGCAGTACGACGGCGGCCGCCACAACGCGCGGCGGCACCGACGACAGCAGGGCCTGCTTGTCGAGCAGCGCAGTGCGGGCCGTCAGCCGCGCGTCGAGCTCGGCCGCCTTGCGCTCCAGACTTTCGGGTGTCTCCCGTACGCGCTTGCCGAGCCGCTGCCGCTCGGCCGCCTCCATCGCCTCACCGCTGAGCCGGTTGATTTCGAGATTCAGCCGTTGGGTCACCTGCGCGCGGGACCGCTTGACCTCCGCAACGCGCCGCTGGGCCACCTCGGCGAGATAGGCCGGCAGCTGCTCGGTCACCAGCCAGTCCAGTGCCGCTCCCTCGGCCCCGTCGAGCGCCCCGGCGACCGAGGTCACGTCGAACGACACCGGCGCAGCCACGCAGTCGAGGTAGGGGGCGGGTCCTGCCGGACGCGCCCGTCCGTCAGCGTTCACGTAGGCGTAGCCGAAGCGTTTGCCGATGGTGGTGCCGGTGCCGTCGACGATCTCCTCCTGGAGCGCGACCAGCAACTCCGGCTCGGAGACCTTGGAAGACACCAGCGTGACTCCGCGTTCGAGGACCTCGCCCCGTGTGGCCAGCACCTCAGTCAGGACAGCGTCGTGAAGGACGTGCCCGGGCGCGATCAACTCGGCCCGGGTCAGCTCGGTACCGTCGACGCGGTCGAGGTCGAACGTCACCCGGTCGTAGCGCGTCGCCACCGGCCGGCGATCTGCCTTGGCCCGCTCGCGTACCACCGCTGGGACGTTGCTGATCTCGTACCGGCCGGCCTCGCGTCGTGCGGCACGACCACCGAGCGCCTTGAGGGAGGCGAGGAAACATTCGGCGATGAAATGAGGCTGAAGCCGCCGCGCGCGGACCTCGTCCATGGTCCGGCGCAGCGCCTGCAGGTCGGCCTCGGCCATGGTCTCCTTCGCCAGGGCTCGCTCCTCCAGCAGGTCTCGCACGCCCTCGGCGACCGATGCGTCGATGACGCGATCCATCCGGGCCCGCACTTCCGGCCGCTCGCCGTACTGGATGGCTTCCAACAGCAGGTCACGCAGGGGATGCTCGTCGAAGGCCGCGCCCAACACGTCGAAGACGCGACCGCCGTACGCCTGCCGCTGCTCCTCGACCTTCTCCAACAGTCGGGTGAACACGGCTCCCTCGCGCGTGCCTTGGGCGACGAGGTTCCACAGCCGGCAGACCTCGGTCTGCCCGATCCGGTGGATGCGGCCGAAGCGCTGCTCGATCCGGTTGGGATTCCAGGGCAGGTCGTAATTGACCATCAGATGGGCGACCTGGAGATTGAGGCCCTCTCCCGCGGCATCGGTGGCCAGGAGGATGTGGCAGTCGGGATTATGGGTGAACTCCTCGGTGATCTCCCGGCGGGTGACTCGACGCACGCCACCATGGATGGCGCGCACCGCCCCGCTGCGTCCGAGCAACCCGGTGATCTTGCGCTCGAGATAGTCGAGGGTGTCGCGGTGTTCGGTGAAGATGATCAACTTACGCGGTCGCCCTGAGTCGTCCTGACCGATCACGTCGTGCTCGAGGATGTCGCGGAGCTCGATCCATTTCCGGTCCGTGTCAAGGTGCCGGACCTTGCGTGCAGCTGCGACGAGGTGGTCCAGCACCGCGAGCTCTGCGTCCAGCTCGTCGACCGTGCGAGCCGCAGTGGCCGCGTCGACCAGTTCCTCTTCGACTGTCTCGATCTCGTCGGCTGCGAATTCGTCGGGATCGGATTCGAGCCGCTCGTCGTAGAACGGATCGGCCACGCCGACTCCGTTGATCAGGTCCTGACGACGACGTTGCAGACGATCGGAGCGACGACGAAGGCTTTGGAAGATCGCTTCGGGGCTCGAGGCAAGACGGCGTTGCAGCACGGTAAGTGCGAACCCAACGGTGTTGCGCCGCTTACCGTCAAGGTTCTGGGCCCGCCCCATCTCGTTGCGGACATATGCCGTCACCTGCTCGTAGAGGTCCTGCTCCTCCGGACTCAACTCGTAGGGCACGGTCTGGGCGATCCGTTCGGGAAAGAGCGGCTTGCCCTCGAACGTGAGCAGGTCCTCCTTCACCATCCGGCGCATCACGTCTGAGGTGTCGCCCGGCGTGACTCCGCGACGTGCCTTGCCCTCGAACTTGTCCCGATCCAACAACGTGAGGAACAACTCGAAGTCTTCCTGCTTGCCGGCGTGCGGCGTCGCCGTCATCAGCAGCAGGTGACGGGTCCGCTCGCCCAGCAGCTCACCCAGCTGGAATCGCTTGCTGCGCTCAAGTTTGCCGCCGAAGTAGTGGGCACTCATCCGATGGGCCTCGTCCACGACAACCAAGTCCCACTCGGAGTCCGCCAGCTGGGCGTTCAGGTCGTCGTTGCGAGCCAACTGGTCCATCCGTGCGATCAGCCGGTCCTTGCCGTCAAAGACGGAGCGGCCCAACGCGGCCTCAGCTGCCGTGGAGGTGAGCAGGTCGAATTCGAGGCCGAACTTGAACCAGAGCTCGTCCTGCCACTGCTCGACCAGGCCACCGGGTGCGACAATCAGCACCCGACGAACGACGTCGCGCAGCAGCAACTCCTTGATGTAGAGGCCGGCCATGATCGTCTTGCCCGCGCCAGGGTCGTCGGCCAACAGGTAGCGCAAGGGAGTTCGCGGCAGCATCTCGCCGTAGACGGCCCTGATCTGGTGCGGCAGTGGCTGCACATCGCTGGTGGCCACCGCCAGCATCGGGTCGAAGGCGCCAGCCAGGCGAATGCGCTGCGCCTCGGCCACCAACCGGAAGTCCTGCGCATCGGCGTCGAACGGCCGGCGCGTCGCCTCGGCAACGGAGAGGACCGCCTCGTCGGCGCGATAGAGCAGCCGGCGGTCGAGCGATCCGTCCGTGCGCTCGAAGGTGAGCGTGACAGCATCCCGACCGTTCCTGCGCACGCCGACGACCAGCACCTGCTCTCCCGGGACAACCCCGCACAGGCGCTGGTCGGTGGTGATGTCTTCCAGTCGCACGCGGAGTCCTCCTCATGGTGCATAGATTGTTGTCCGGACTCTACGGCGAACCACCGACAGGTGGTGAGGCAGACCCGACGGACGCCCGGCCCGGCCGTTAGGGTTCCGGCATGCGGGAGATCGGCCGTGCGGAGGATCACCGGGATGATTCTGACCTGCCCGCTCACGGCGAGTCCCGGCCCGACCACCTGCCCGAACGGGATGATCAGCGGCCGGCCGACGACCGGGACGCACCGGCAACTCGGTCGTTGACCAGGGCCGAGGCGTGGGATCGGGTCCGGTGGGACGCGGTCGCGAAGAACGGCGCCACCCGCGAGCAGTACGAGGCGTACCGGGGCGAGGCGCAACTCGACGATCTCTACGCGACCGAGCTGGAGCGGATCCGGCAGGAGCTGCGCCCGCCGATCCGAGCCGCCCTCGCCCCGCCGAGACCGCACCTCGCCCCGGACCGGCACGCGGAACTGGAGGATCGGCAAACCGTCGCGCTCGACCGGTTCCGCACGGTCCCCGTCGAAGGGCCCGACAACACGCCGCTCAACCCGGCCCGGATCGGGAACCGGCTCGGCTCGGAATGGCGGAAGAACGATCCACCGTTCCCACCGGGCGACCTTCGGCTCCGGGACGAGTTGATCTACCGCCGCTGCGAGCCCGGTCGGCAACTCTCCGACCCGCCGCAGCCGACCGGCCAGTCCCGCCCGGAACTGGCCGGCACCCACCAGCCCGTCCCCGAGTCCCTCCGGGAGCGTTACCCACACGGGGTCGACTACACCGCCGACGGCAGACCCGACCTCGCCCGCTACGCCAGCAAGACCGTCGCGCTCGCCAACGGCTACGACCGCCCCGAATACGCCGACCCCGATCGCCGGGCCAATGACGTGTTCGGCTGGACCAGCACCCCCGAGGGCAAGACCTGGCACCAAGCCGGCGACGGCCGCACCCTGTGGTTGATCGACACCGAGCTTCATGATCACTACGCCGACCAAGATCACGACGTCGCTGCAGAAGTTGATCAACCCATCGGCCGCTGGGTCGACCCACCCCGCCGCACCTTCAACGACCCGTACAACCAACGCTACGAAGATCACGCCCGCGAGATCACCGGTGCGCCCGCCGGCAAGGAATACCGCATCGAACATGACGGCACGGCGGCCCACATGGACACCCGAACCTTCCGCGATCACGGTGACCAATCGACCGAAGTCGTCGTCGACGCGAAGGGCCGCTACCGGCAGTTCATCAGCAGCGACGGCAACTGGCACGACTGGTTCGGCGAATCCAAGAAGGGCGGGGTGCCAGGCATGATCGAAACGGCGTTGCGGCAGATCAAGGCCGCCGACGGCCACCCCGTGGAGTGGTGGTTCGCCGAACCCGAATCCGCGAATGCGTTCCAGCGATCAGCGCGGGGGAACCAGCACCTCCGACGGTACGTGACGGATGGTACGTTCACCGTGCGCCACCTGCCGATGCCCGAACAAGACCCCGAGAACCGAGCGGAGGACCGCCCGTGAACAAGCACCTCGAGCCGTGGATCCTGCAGGTGGCCACTCGCTCGGTCCTGGACTCCTGGCAGGCCGCCGCTCTGGTGATGCGCGACATCCTGAACGCGATCTCCGATGCCGTTGCACCGGTCTACGGCGGCCAGCTCCGCTGGAGCAGCGAAGACACGACGTACGAAGACTGGGAATCCATCGACACGATCACCGAGCACCTGATCGCGCTCCGCAGCCTCAACGATCATGGACAACCCATCGAGGAAATCGGGGCGACCGGAGGCATCGGAGGTCACCTGCTCGATGCCACCGGCGAGTGCGACCGGCTCGTCAGCTGCGTTTGGTCCGCCCGAACCAATCACCGCTACGGTTTCGGCGGGCCGTTCGAGTTCAAGCCGAGCCGTGGCGTCGCCAAACCGCTCAACGAGCACGCCCCCGAATGGCTCGCCGATCTCGTCTGCCGCACAGGCCACCACGGCCATGCCCAGGAAGTCGCCGTCCACAACCAAGGACTCGGCGACGCCTTCTGGGAAACCCCCATCAAGGTCATCCCCGCCGGTTGCGGCGTCGCAACTTACGTCCCCCTCGGCGTCACCGTCCCCACCGACCTCCCGCCGTCCTTCACGGTCTACCCCCGCGAGCTCGGAACCGCGATCATCGCCGACCTCGACCAAGCCCTCACTGCACCCGAAACCCTCGTCGACGACCTGATCACCCTCAGCCGGCAGCTGACCCACCTCCACGACCAGCCCGCCTGATCTGCTCTGGCGAGGTCCAGCCGGACGTCCGCCAGTCTGGCTCAGGACGTCGCGTGGTGCTCCGCGATCGCCTGGTGGTGCCGGACCACCTCGGCGACGATGAAGTTGAGGAACTTCTCGGCGAACTCGGGGTCGAGCTTGGCCTCTTCGGCGAGCTCGCGGAGCCGGCTGATCTGCTGGGCCTCGCGGGCCGGATCGGCGGGCGGGAGTCCGTACTGGGCCTTCAATTCCCCCACCCGCTGCGTGATCTTGAACCGCTCGGCCAGCAGATGGACCAGCGCCGCGTCCATGTTGTCGATACTGTCCCGCAGCCGGTGGAGTTCGGTCATCACCTGATCGGTCACGCGGGTCAGCGTAGTCCCGTACCGCAGCGGCCCTGCTCCTGCATAGCGGATGGCCGAAAAGACAATTTGGGTATTGCTCAAACATGGCAGATCGCTCTAGCGTGACTGAATGGATCGACGTCAGCTGATCAAGACCGGTGGATTGGCAGCCCTGGCGGGCACGACGCTGGCCGGGAGCACCGTTGCCCCGGCCCTGGCGGCCCAGCCACCGAAGTTGTACGGGACCGCGGCGCTCAGCGCGGCCATCGTCGGTTTCGCGACCGACGGCAGCACGGCCTGGTGTGTCAGCCGCGGCCAGACCCCGCCGAAGGTGATCACGTACGACATCGCCTCCGGCTCCGTGACCAAGGTGGTTCCGCTGGAGCGCGGTGACGGCGCCTGGGCGGCCGGGTTGTCGGGCGGCAAGGTCTACATCGGTACGTACTCGTTCGGCGACCTGGTCGAGTACGACCCGGCGACCGGGTCCGCCACCACGATCGGCCAGATCGGCCCGGTCGGGACCATCCCCTGGCAGACCGCGCCGGCGCCCGACGGGGTGGTCTACCTCGGCACCTACCCGCGCGGCGAGGTCTGGTCGTTCGACCCGGCCACCCGCGCCCTGACCAATCTCGGCCGGGCGGTCGCCGGCTCGCAGTACGCCCGGGTGCTGGCCGCCGACGAGCGGTACGTCTACGTCGGCACGATCCCCTCGCACCTGATCCGGATCGACCGGGTCAGCGGCGAGAAGGTCGACATCATGCCGGCCGACACCACGCTGAGCCGCGGGTTCGGCTCGCTGGCGGTCCGGGACGGCAAGGTCTACGCGGGCGTCGGCAACGGCGTGATCGAGATCAACCGGGACGGGTCCGGCTTCGTCGACCTGCCCGCCGCCGACGAGTACCTGATCGACGCCCTCGCCTTCGACGCCGACGGCGCGGTGATCGGCCTGGGCCGGCGGACCGGGAGCATCCTGCGCCGGGAGGGCAACACGATGGCCGTGATCGGCCAGGGCCCGGCCGGTGACGAGAACCGCGGCGTCGCCGAGCTTCCGGACGGCAAGATCATCGGCGCCTGCGGCAGCGGTCTGCTCTTCGTCTTCGACCCGGCTTCCGGCGAGGTGACCACCAGCGACCTGGTCGAGAACGAGGACGCGGCCGGCCCGGAACTCCTGCAGTCGTTGAGCCTCGGGCCGGACGGCACCGTCGCCGCCGGCGGGCACTTCTCGATCACCGTGCACGACCCGGCCCGCCGGACCAGCAGCCGGCATCACGTCGCCGGCGAGCCGAAGGACATGATCACCTGGCGGAACGGGATCGTCGCGGCGCTCTACCCGAGCACCGAGTTGATCTTGCTCCGACCGGACACCGGCAAGATCAAGAGCTACGGCCGGATCCTCAACGGGCAGCAACGACCGTGGTCGGTGGTCCGCCATCCGAGGTCGGAAACGATCTTGATCACCAGTGCGCCGCCGACCGGATCGTTGCAGGGCGGGCTGACCCTGCTCGACCCGGTGTCCGGCGAGTTCGAGGTGCGGCTGGACATCCTGAAGAACCAGGGCCTGACCTCGATCGCGCTGGACGGCGACCGGGCCTACATCGCCGGCGACACCTGGGGCGGCGGCGGCACCCCGCCGACCGAGCCGACCAGCGAGGTGGCCGTCTTCGATCTGCGGACCCGGACGGTGATCGATCGGATCGCCCCGCTGCCGGGCATGCCGAGCATCCAGAGCGTCGCGGTGCTGGACGGGATCCTGTACGTCTCGTACAAGCGGGTCTCCGGGACCTGGATCGCGTACGACCTCGCCCGGCGGACCGTGATCGCGCAGGGCAAGCTGAGCGGCTACGGCGTGATCACCGTCAGCGGCGGCCAGGTGTATGCGGGCGCGAACTTCGGCGACAACCTGTACCGGATCGGGCCCGGGCTGACCGAGGCCGAGGTGCTGCACACCGGGATCGGCACCAACTGGTACACGGTGCCACGGATCATCCCGGCCGCCCGCGGCAACGGCGGCTGGACCGCGATCAACCGCGAACTCGCCCTGATCGACCTGTCCTGACCTGGACCTTGATCAACTCCGGTGTCCAGCGGACCGGAGCTTGATCAACTCGGCGGACCGGCGGCCCGGAGCGACCGCTCACTGAGCCGGCGGAGGTAGTTGATCAACTCCGGCGGCTCGTGCACGACGAACTCGCAGTCGAGCCGGAACAACCGGAAGGCGAGGAACTCGATCGTGTCCTCGTGGCTGACGTACCGGCAGCCGTCACCCTCGGGCGTCAGCCCGTCGCGGCCGCCGAACCGACGGGCCACCCGGTCGACCGGCGCGGCCAGCGTGACCACGGCCCGGTACACCGGCGCCCGCGCATACACCTGGCGACGGACCAGCGCCTCGACGCTCTCGGCCGGCAGGTCCCGTGGCCGGAACCGATGCCCGGTCGGCCGCAGGGTGCCGATCCGGTCCACCCGGAACGTCCGCCAGTCGCCGCGGTCGAGGTCATATCCGAGCAGATACCACTGGCCCGTCTGCGCGACCAGGCTGCGCGGCTCGACGTTCCGGTCGGTCGACGAACCGTCGGCGGCGACGTAGTCGAACCGGAGCCGCTCGGTGTTCTCGATCAGGCCGGCCAGCCGGGTGAGCAGGTCCGGGTCGACCGACGGGTCGTCGCGCAGGGTGAACGGCACGGTCGCCGCGCCGAGCGTGCCGACCCGGCGCCGGAGCCGCTTCGGCAGCACCTGCTCGAGCTTCGCGAGCGCCCGTACCGCCGTCTCCTCGATCCCGGTCACGGCCTGGCCGGCGGCGATCCGCAGCCCGATCGCGATCGCGACCGCCTCGTCGTCGTCCAGCAGCAGCGGCGGCATCGCGGTCCCGGCGACCAGCCGGTAGCCGCCGTCCGGACCCATCGCCGCTTGCACCGGATACCCGAGCGCACGGAGCCGGTCGATGTCGCGCCGCACCGTCCGGGTGGTCACCGCGAGCCGGCGGGCCAGCTCGGTGCCGGACCAGTCCCGCGGCGTCTGCAGCAGTGACAGCAGGTTGAGAAGTCGTTCCGACGGATCACCCATGGCGTCCAGGATTCTAACTGTGTAGGACAGGATCCGTCCTACACGACGCCTAGGGTCGTCGACATGACCACACAGCTCAGGCCCTACCGCATCGAGATCCCGCAAGCCGACCTGGACGACCTGCAGTCCCGGCTGGCGAACGCCCGACTGCCGCGCAGCCTGCCCGGCGACGGCTGGAGCCGCGGCGTGCCGACCGACTATCTGCGCGAGCTCGCCGACTACTGGCGGACCGGCTTCGACTGGCGCGCCCAGGAGGCGCGGCTGAACGCCTTCCCGCAGTTCGTGACGACCATCGACGACGTCGACGTGCACTTCCTGCACGTGAGGTCCGGCGCCCCGGACGCGGTGCCGTTGTTGATCACCCACGGTTGGCCCAACTCGGTGGCCGAGTTCGTCACCCTGATCCCCGAGTTGATCAAGCTCGGGTACGACGTCGTCGTGCCGCACGTGCCCGGCTTCGGGTTCTCCGGCCAGCCGCAGGCCGCCGGGTTCGGCGTCGGCGACGTCGGCCGGCTGTGGGCGGAACTGATGCGGCGACTCGGCTGTCAGCGGTACGGGGTGCAGGGCGGCGACCTCGGCGTCTACGTCGCACAGGAGACCGCGAAGGCCGATCCGGAGCACGTGATCGGCGTCCACCTGGACAGCGGGATCGGGCTGCCGACCGAGGACCTGCTGCCGGACCTGAACGCCGAAGAGCGGGCCGTCTACGACCAGATCCAGCAATGGGCCGGGCAGGGAGTTGATCATCATCTGCTACTGCGGCACTACCCGCAGACGATGGCGTACGGCTGGAACGACTCTCCGGTCGGGCTGCTCGCCTGGCTGATGCAGAAGTTCCACGAGTTCACGTTCGTCGTGCCCGAGCCGCAGCAGGCGATCGACCGGGACCTGCTGTTGATCAACGCGTCGATCTACTGGTTCACCCAGACCGCGGCCTCGTCGTCCTGGTTCATGTTCAACAGCGAACGCTTCGTCTGGCCCGGCGGCCAGCAGGCCGCGCCGACCGGCGTCTACAGCGGTCCGCCCGGGATCCGTCGGCTGGCCGAGCTCAGCAACGACGTCCGGCACTGGGGCACCGACAACCCCGGCAGCGGTCACTTCATCGCGATGGAGCAGCCGGCCGCCCTGGCCGCCGACATCGACGCTTTCTTCGCCTCCCTCTGACCGCAGCCGGTGCGCACCCGGATGTATCCGCGGCGCGGGTTGGCGCCCGTACGGCAGGTTCGCCCCGACCGCGACTGTTCCGCGCAGCCGCGATCGCTGCACGAGTCGCGGATGGGTAGAGCGGTCGCGGATGGAGAGGATTGGTCGCAGTGGAGGGGAGCGGTCGCGTGGCGCGAGTCGCAGATGGACGCAGGGCGCGCCGATGGTCATATGGCGGCGCGAGCCCCGGGCAGTTCGGGTGGCGGCGCGAGCCCCGGGCAGTTCGGGTGGCGGCGCGAGCCCCGGGCAGTTCGGGTGGCGACGCCGGCCGCGGGCGGTCCGGGTAGGCGGCGCGGCGAGCGCTCCTGGGCGCGGCTATCGCCCTGGACGCTCGATCCACACGCGAGCGATCATGCTGTCGCAAATCTGCAATGCAAAGCCCCTCGAGAAGCCGAGAAACCGATTACACGAGGCGTTGCGTTGCAGATCTGTGACACTCGCCCTGAGCGTGGAACTCCGACGCCGAAACAGGGCGGTCCGGGCCAGATCCGAGCCTCCGCCCACACCCTCCGCGGAGGCTGCACCAGTCGCGGATGCGCGGAGCAGTCGCGGGACTCGCGTGGACCCCGCCAGGACCGCCGCGCCCGCCCGTACCCGCGGCGGTCAGCCCACGCGCCGCCGCCTACCGTCGATGCCCAACCGCGACCATTCCTCGCAGCCGCGACCGATGTACCAGTCGCGGCTACGAGGAACGGTCGCGGATTGGTTCGGGACGAGCGGCGCGAGTCACGGACAGGCCCGGGCGGGCGGCGCGAGTCGCGAACAAGCCCAGGCAGGCGGCCGCGCCCGCCCGTACCCGCGGCGGCCAGCCCACGCGCCGCCGCCTACCGTCGATGCCCGACCGCGACCATTCCTCGTAGCCGCGACCGATGTACCAGCCGCGGCTACGAGGAGCGGTCGCGGATTGGTTCGGGGCGGGCGGCGCGAGTCACGGACAGGCCCGGGCGGGCGGCGCGAGTCACCACCAACCCAGGCAGGCGGCGCGAATCACCACCAGGCCCTCGCGGGTGGCGCGAGTCACGAAACCAGCCCTCGCGGGCGGGCCGAATCGCAGATCGGCGGGTGGGCAGGTGGCCGGGGTGGCGGCAGACTTGGCGGGCGATGGGACTCAATGATCTTGATCTGTTGCTCGACGTCCGGCGTGGTCCGGGGGTCGGGCGTTCATTGCGGGACGCGCTGCGTGGGGCGGTCCGGGACGGCCGGTTGGCGCCGGGGACGCTGTTGCCGGGGACGCGCAGCCTAGCGGTGGAGCTCGGGGTGTCCCGGGGCACAGTGGTGGAGGCGTTCGAGCAGTTGATCGCCGAGGGGTGGCTGGTCGGGCACCCCGGATCCGGGACTCGGGTCGCGCAGGCCCCGGCGACGACGGCGCCGGCCGGCGGTACGGGCAGCGAGCCGAGCATGATCGATCTTCGGCCGGGCCGGCCCGATCTCGGCTCGTTCCCGCGCACGGTCTGGGCGGCCGCGGTCCGGCGGGTGCTCGCCGCGATCCAGGCGACGGCGCTCGACGTACCCGATCCGGCGGGGCTGGCCGAGATCCGCCGCACCCTGGCCGGCTATCTGGCCCGGACCCGCGGTGTCCGGGCCGGCGCCGGGTCGATCATGATCACGGCGGGCTTCACGCACGGGCTGGCGATCCTGGCGCGCGCGTTCCGCCGGCTCGGGATCGAGGAGATCGCGACCGAGAGTCCGTGTCTGGCGCGGCACCGGCGGTTGCTCGCGGCCGGTGGGCTCCGGCTCGCCGCGCTGACCGTCGACGACGACGGCGCCGATCCCGACGACCTTGCGGCCGGGACCAGGGCCGCGCTGCTCACGCCGGCCCACCAGCACCCGTACGGCGTCGCGCTGGCCGCGGATCGCCGCGCGGCCTTCCTGGACTGGGCCCGGTCCGCGAGGGCGTACCTGATCGAGGACGACTACGACGGCGAGTTCCGCTATGACCGGACTCCGGTGGCGGCGCTTCAGGCGGCCGCTCCGGAGCGGGTGATCTACGCCGGTACGGCGAGCAAGGCGCTGGCCCCGGCGCTGCGGATCGGCTGGCTGGTGCTGCCGCCGGCCCTGATCGAGGCCGCCCGGGAGACCGCCGACGAACTCGGCGCGACGGTGCCGGCGATCGATCAACTGGCCCTGGCCGACCTGATCGAACGGGGCGACTACGACCGCCAGGTACGGCGAGCGCGGCGCAGCTATCAGCGCCGCCGCGGCGAACTGGCCGCCGCCCTGGACACCCCACCGCTCGGGCTGGACGCCGGCCTGCACGCACTGGTGCCGCTGCCGGACCCGGCCAGCGAACACACGCTGGTCGACCGGGCCGCCTCCGCCGGGCTGCAGGTGTACGGGCTCAACGCCCCCGTGCACTGGCACGCGCCCGGCAGCACGGCGGCCGGTGTGCTGATCGGGTACGCGACGCCGCCGGACCACGCCTGGCGGCGGGCGCTGGAGCGGCTCGGCCCGCTGCTCAGAACGCCGTGAAGCCGTCCCGCCAGGAGCGGTAGACCGGCGCCCAGCCCAGCCCGCGGGCCTTCCGGTTCGCCACCCCGCGGACCCAGACGGGCCGTTCCTCCGTCGAGATCGCCGGGTCCGCTGCGCCGACGGCCCGGCAGAAGACGGGCATCCAGTCGGTGCCGGCCGCCGGTTCGTCGTCGGTCACGTTGACCGGGCCGCTCGGCCAGTCCAGCGCCTGCACCGCGGCCGCCGCGGCGTCGTCGACGTGCAGGAAGCTCGTCACGTCGCGGTTCGCGACGAGCCGGCCGGCCCGTGCCTCGTCGACCTTCAGCCCGTCCGGGGCATACCAGGTGTCCGGCCCGTAGAAGAGCCCGTACCGCAGCAACACCGTCTCGGGCACCTCCGCCGCCGCCTGCTCGGCCTCGAGCACGCTGCCGACCAGGGACCGCCGGGCCGCGTCGCCGTCGAGGTCGAGCGGCTCATCCTCGTCGGCCAGGCCGGGGCCGGGCGCGTAGATCCAGCCGAGGCTCTGATGCACGAAGCGGCGGACGCCGGCGGCCAGCGCGGCGTCGACCAGGTGCCGGGTGCCCTCCCGGCGCAGCTTCGCGTTGGCCGCGACGTCGTACACGACGAGGTCGGTCAGCTGGTTCATGATCAAGTCGGGCCGGGCCGCCGCGACGACCTCACGCACCCGGTCCCGGTCGTACGCGTCGACGACGACCGGCTCGGCGCCCAGGGACTGCAGGAACTCGGCCTTTTCGGAGCGCCGGGTGGTGCCGGTAACCCGGTGCCCCTCCTTGATCAACAGCGGAACGATCCGGCGGCCGACGGCGCCGGTCGCACCGGCGAGGAATACATGCATGGCTCGAAATTAGCCGGATACGTGAGCGCGGTCCTGGTCCGGTGGGCTGCCGATTCCGTGGTCCGGTCGGAGGGTGGCCGGGAAGCCGAAGGCCTGCACGTGGTGGGCGCCGACGAAGGCGTTGCTCTCGATGATCCGGCCGTTCTCGACGCGGAGCACGTCGACGACCGTCGCCTGGTACAACTCGGAGCCGGGGTCGCAGAGATAGCAGAGCTGGGCCGGGCGCCCGTTGGCGACGGCGGGGAAGGTGCGCCAATCCAGCCCGCGGCCCAGGAATTCGGCGGCGGCGTCGATGCCGATGATCGCCGGGGCGGGCGGCATCGTGATGCGGACGTCGTCGGCGAGCAGCGCGCGGAAGTCCGCGGGCTCGATCGCCGCCGCATACCGGCGCAGCACGTCCTCGTCGGTGGCGGTGAGTTCCGGCCGGGCCCAGCGGTACCGGTCCTCGGGCGCCCGGTCGCGAAGGGTCCGGCGGCCGCGTTGCAGCAGGCTGTTCACGGCGGTCCGGGACAGGCCGAGGCTCTCGCCGATCTCCGCTGGGGTCCAGCCCGACACCTCGCTCAGCACGAACACGGCCCGTTGCCGGGGCGGCAGGTGCATCAGCGCCGCGATCAGCGCGAGCTCGACCGTCTCGTTGGCCAGCACGCCCGAAGCGGGATCACCGCCCGGCTGCTGCGGAAACGGGCCCAGGTCGGTGCTCCACTCCAGCGCGTCCCCGGACGGCACCGTTCGACGTACCGCGGATTTGCGCTGGTCCAGGTAGAGGTTGGTGGCGATCCGATAGAGCCAGGTGGCCAGGGCGGCGCGGCCCTCGAAGCGGTCCCGCGACCGCAAGGCACGCAGGAACGTCTCCTGGACCAGATCGTCGGCATCGGCGACGTTGCCGGTGAGCCGGTAGCAGTGCGCGCGCAGCCGCGGCCGGTGCTCCTCGAGAGAGTCGTCCGTCATCCTTGTCGGCCTTCCGGTGGTGATCCGAAATCAGCGTACCGACGACCGATGACAGTCCCCGTGGTCGCTCGTCCAACCCTGTGTGACCGTTCCGACGAGTACGAGGAGAACCGCAATGCCAGCAGTACCGGAAGTCGTCGACCGCGACGCGTGGGTGCAGCAGCGCAACGCCCTGCTGGGCCGGGAGAAGGCCCACACCCGCGAAGGCGACGCCATCGCAGCCGCCCGGCGACGACTGCCGATGATCAAGGTCGACGCCCAGGCCAAGCTCCTCGGCGAGCACGGCCCGGTGCCGTTCCTGGACATCTTCCAGGGCCGCGACCAGCTGATCGTCTATAAGCACATGTGGTGGCCGGGCGCCGGCATCGAAGGGCAGTGCGAGGGCTGTACGGCCTCGCTGTTCGACGTCCACGACACGAGCTACCTGCACCACCGGGGCGTGTCCTTCGCCGTGTTCGCCGATGCGCCGTGGGACGAGATCGCGCCGTTCAAGGAGTTCATGGGCTACCCGTACGACTGGTACTCGGCGACCGGCGTCGAGGACGAAGCGGTCGCCAGCAGCCTCGACGCCGAACGGGGCAACTACTCCTGCTACCTGCGCGTCGGCGACGACGTCTATCTGACGTACGAGGTCACCGGCCGCGGCGTGGAGACCGCCATGGTGCAGGCCCACCTGCTGGATTTGACGGTCTACGGCCGTCAGGAGGAGTGGGAGGACTCACCAGCTGGCTGGCCGCAGCACCCGACGGCCAGCTGGTGGCAGCGCGACGGGCGACCGGTGCCGCAGTGGAGCCGGCCGGGCGCCGCTCCGGCCGATCCGAGCCTCGGCCAGGCCGCCCGGAAGCACTGCCACTGACCGGCTGCGCCCGGCCGATCCGGGTCAGCTCCCGTACACCTCGAGCTCGACGATCCGGGAGTACGTGTTGTCGTTTCCGGCCAGGCACAGGATGCGGACTTGGTCGGCCCGGACCGGGTCGAAGGTGCTGGTGACCCGACCGGCCTGGTTGCCGCGGACCTCGGCGACCGTCGTCCAGCCGCCGGCGCCGCTGCGCACCTGGACGTCCCAGTCCTTGAGGCCGACCGATCTCGCCGGGTAGCGGGCCGAGTCCAGCGTGCTCAGCACGACCTTGTTGATCATGGTCGGCTCGGCCAGCGCGACGTCATAGGTGTCCGGGAAGGCGGCCCGGGTGCCGTCGTTCCAGCCGGTCAGGGTGTCCCAGTGTTCGGAGTCGGCGTCGCCGTCGACGGCGCCGCAGAGTTCGAAGTTGCCGTGCGTCGACGACGCGGCCGCCTGCTCGCCGAGGGCGAGGTTGCTGCCGGGATCCTTGCCCGGCAAGGGATTCACCCGCACCGGTACGTCGAGCCGGCTGCGGTCCAGGCGCAACGTGATCTTGTGGTCGCCGGGCTCGGTGTCCCGCGGCACCCGGACCTCGACCGGCGCGGACACCGGCTGGTCCGGGTCGGTGGCCGGCAGCCAGGACGAGAAGATGTCGCGGGACAACTGCAGCGGGCCGGTCGGGTCCAGGAACAGGTCGGCGTAGCGGCTCTCCGAACCGGTGTTGATCATGGTCAGGGTGAGCTGGCCGGGCAGGCAGGGCAGCCCGACGACGTCGAGCCGCTCGGGCGTCGTCGAGACCTGGACCGTGCTCCGGGTCGGCGCGGCGGCGGGCGGCTCGGCCGTCGCGGGTACGCCGAGCAGGGTCAGGCCGACGGCCGCGAGCAGGACGGCGGCGGTCCGGGGTCCGGGGACCTTGATCATGATCGCCTCACAGGGTCTGGATCTCGGGGCGGCCGTCCTCGACCAGGAGCTTGGCCCGGGTGCTGACGGTGCCGTTCGGCACGGTGACCTTGTCGACCACGCGGAAGTCACTGATCCAGCGCTCCGGGGTGACACTGCAGCTGACGTACCCGCGCTGGAAGTTGCAGTACTTGATGTGCGGGTTCTCCTTGAGCAGCGTCGCGCCGCCCGGGTCGAGGTCCATCCCGTCCAGCCCGGAACTGATCGAGGTGCCGACGAACTCGGTGCCGACCGCCGGCGAGTCGGGATCGTCGAAGTCGAGCCGGAGGTCGGACGCGACACTGCGGTGTAGGTCGCCGCCGATCGAGACCAGGTTGCGGACGTTGCGGTCGCGGGCACCGCCGAGGACCCGGCTGCGGGAGGCCTCGTAGCCGTCCCAGGTGTCCATCGGCACCACCACGCCCGCGCCGTCCTGGACGTCGAGCCGGGCCAGCGCGTTCTGCTGGGCCAGCACGTTCCACCGCGACCGGGAAGCGGCCCAGCCGTCGAGCAGCCACTTCTCCTGCGCGTCGCCGGTCAGGGTCCGGGCCGGGTCCTTCGTCTCCGGGCCGGGCGGCTTGGACCCGTCGCCGTACGCCTGGTCGGAGCGGTACTGCCGGGTGTCCAGCACGCTGAACTCGGCCAGCTTCCCGTACCGGAAACGGCGGTAGAGCTGGAGGTCCGGACCTTGCGGCTGCTGGGCCGCCCGCAGCGGCATGTGCTCCCAGTAGGCCCGGAACGCGTTGGCCCGGCGGACCAGGAACTGGGCCGGCGGTGCGCTCGGGTGGGCCTCGTCGGCCCAGTTGTTGATCACCTCGTGGTCGTCCATCGTGACGACCCACGGTGCCGACGCGTGCGCCGCCTGCAGGTCCGGGTCCATCCGGTACGAGGCGTACCGGTTGCGGTATTCGTCCAGGGTCACCGTCTCCCGGGTGACGTAGTCCTCGCCGGAGTGCGGCCGGACCCCGCGGTCGATGCCGAACTCGTAGATGTAGTCGCCGAGGAAGACGACCAGGTCGTGCTGCCGGGCGGCCAGGTCGGCATGAGCCGTGTACCAGCCCTCCCACCAGGCCTGACAGGACGCGAACGCCAGACTCAGTTCGGGGATCGCCGCGTCGGGAGCCGGGGCTGTCTTGGTCCGGCCGACCGGGCTCAGCTGCCCGTGGGCCCGGAAGCGGTACCAGTACTCGCGCCACGGCCGCAGCCCCCGGACGTCGACGTGCACCGCGTGGCTCGCCTCCGGCCGGGCCTCGGCGACGCCCTCCTTGACGATCCTGCTGAACCGCTCGTCCTCCGCGACCTGCCACTGCACCGGCACCGGCCGGTAGTCCATCCCGCCGAATCGCTCCAGCGGCCGGGGGGCCAGTCGGGTCCAGATCACCACGGCATCCGGCAGCGGATCACCGGAGGCGACGCCGAGGGTGAACGGGTCCCGCGGCCGGCCCGAGCTCGGCGCCGCAGCGCGGGCCGGCTCGATCTCCGGCAGGTTGCCGGCCAGGGCCAGCGCGGCGGCCGCGCCGGTCACGGTCAGGAAGGTCCGTCGAGTGCTGCCGATCCCCCGGGTGCTCACCATCCCAATCGATCAACGGAAGATGATCAATTCCGGCGCCGGTGCGCGGCCAGGCCCTGAACGGCGTGTGAAGAGTCGTCCAGCCCGTTCGACAAGTCGGGACCGGCCACAACGTTCCCTGAGCCTGTCGAAGGGCAAGGCCCGATCCGGCTCGGCCCCCTTCGACAGGCTCAGGACATGCTTCGGCAAGCTCAGGGTGCGTCCGCCGTTCCGCCCGCCCAGCGCGCCATCAGGTCGGCGATCGCGGTGGTGGCGGTACGGCCTCCGTCGACCGTCTCGTACGCGATCCCGGTGCGGCGGTACAGGACGTCGTCGACGGTGACCGCGCCCTCGTGGGTGACGGCGTGGACGACCTCGGCGGCCAGGTAGTCCTCGGCGCCGAGCAGCGGCCGGGCCAGCTCAGGGTGATCCATGATCAACTCCAGCACCGGGTCGAGCGCGGACCCGTGCCGGCGGAGCAGGTGCTCCACCCGGGCGACGTGCAGCCCGGCCCGGCGGGCCAGCAGGTGCCGCTGGTTCCAGCGGGCGAAGTAGCCGTCGGCGCCGAGCAGCGGCACCCGGTCGGTGATCGGCTTCGGCACCAGCCCGCCGATCAGGCCGCCGGCGGCGTCGACGGCGCGCGCCGCGAGGTCCCGATAGCCGGCGGCCTCGGCGGTCACCGCCGTCACCAGGCCCGGGGCGGTGCCGACCCACTGATCTCGATCTCGCCCGGCGCCGTCGGTGATCACCGGATGACTCCCGGCATAACCGGCCGAGACGTCGGCCGGACCCAGCTCCCGGGCCAGCTGCGGGTTGACGGCGTCCAGGATCAGCCGGAGGTCATGATCATCGAACGGCCGGATCGGCCCGTCGCCGACCGGTGACCGGGACGGCCCGACGATCCAGTGCCGACCCCAGGGCACCAGCGAGATTCCATGATCAGCGAGCAGAATCCCGGTGGAGGCACGGATCCGGTCCCGCGGCAGCACCAGATAGGCCCGCCGCTGGCGCTCGATCCGGGGCAGCGAGATCCGGTCCCCCACCAGGGTCGGCGTGTTCGCCCCGGCCGCGATCACCACGGTGGCGGTGTTGATCACGAACTCCTCACCCGACAGCTCGTCCCGGGCCCGGACGCCGGTCACCGCACCGTCAGTGGTGATCAACTCGAGTGCCGGGCAGTGATGGGCCAGCGTGGTGCCGTACAACTCGGCGGTCCGGACCAGCGCCAGCACGAACCGGGCGTCGTCGCATTCCGCCTCGAAGTACTGCACACCGCCGGTGATCAACTCCGGCCGCAGTGCCGGCGCGATCCGGCGCACCGACCGCCGCGGCAGCTGCCGGTGCGCGGGCAGCAGCCCGGCCCGGCCGGTCCGCGGCACCGGAGCGTCCTGGGCGATCAGTTCGGCGGCGATGGCGACCCGGTCCCAGGGTGAGGCGACCGGCTGCAGCATCGGCACCCGGCGGACCAGGTGCGGCGCCAGCCGGTCCAGCAGCCGGGTCCGTTCCCGGCGCAGGACGGGGATGGCGCGCAGATCCTCGGTCCGGGTGCGCGGCCGCCCGGCCATGATCTTGCCGGTCCGGCCGGATGCCCCGCCGGCCCAGTCGACGGCCTCGATCAGCGCCACCCGCAGGCCGCGGGTGGTGGCGTCCAGCGCGATCCCGGCGCCGAGCACGCCGCCGCCCACGACGACGAGGTCGTACCGCGTCTTGGGCAGTTCGACCAGCGCCGCAGCCCGCTGGTCGACGTTCAGGCGTCCGTCCATCGAGGAGACAGCGTCAGCCGAGGACCACTTCGACCCGCTGGAACTCCTTGAGGTCGGTGTAGCCCGTGGTGGCCATGGCACGGCGCAGCGCGCCGACCAGATTCATCGTCCCGTCCGGCACCGTCGACGGGCCGCGCAGGATCTGCTCGAGCGTGCCGACGGTGTCGAACTTCGCCCGCTCGCCGCGCGGCAGTTCGGCGTGCCAGGCCTCCGGGCCCCAGTGGTAGCCGCGGCCGGGCGCCTCCTCGGCCTTGGCCAGCGGCGAACCGACCATCACGGCGTCGGCGCCGCAGGCGATCGCCTTCGCGATGTCACCGGACCGGCCGACCGAGCCGTCGGCGATCACGTGCACGTAGCGACCGCCGGACTCGTCCAGGTAGTCCCGCCGGGCCGCCGCGACGTCCGAGGTCGCCGACGCCATCGGCACCGCCACGCCGAGCACCGAACGGGTCGTGTACGCGGCACCGCCGCCGAAGCCGACCAGCACGCCCGCCGCTCCGGTCCGCATCAGGTGCAGTGCCGAGTGGTACGTGGCGCAGCCGCCGACGATCACCGGCACGTCCAGCTCGTAGATGAACTGCTTCAGGTTGAGCGGCTGCCGGACCGAGGACACGTGCTCGGCGGAGACCGTCGTACCGCGGATGACGAAGTAGTCGACGCCCGACTCGACCACCGCCTTGGCGTACTCGGCGGTGTTCTGCGGCGACAGCGCGCCGGCGGCCGGCACGCCGGCCTCCTTGATCTCGGCCACCCGTTTCAAGATCAACTCGTGGTTGATCTCGGCCGAGTAGATCTGCTGCATCCGCCGGGTCGCCTCGATCGGGTCGGCGATCGACGCGATCTCCTCGAGCAGCGGCTCCGGGTCCTCGTACCGGGTCCAGAGGCCCTCCAGGTTGAGCACCCCGAGCCCGCCGAGCCGGCCGACCGCGATCGCCGTCGCGGGCGACATGATCGAATCCATCGGCGCCGCGATCAGTGGGTGGTCGAACGTGTACGCGTCGATCCGCCAGGTCAGCGAGACCTCTTCCTCACCACGGGTCCGGCGGGACGGGACGATGGCGATGTCGTCGAACGCGTACGCCTGCTCGGCACGCTTGCTCCGACCGATGTCGATCATGAACTCCTCGAATCTCCTACGTCCGCAGCGGCTACTTGCCGGAGTAGTTCGGCGCCTCGACGGTCATCTGGATGTCGTGCGGGTGCGACTCGCGCAACCCGGCCGAGGTGATCCGGACGAACGTCCCGCGCTGCTGCAGCTCGGGCACCGTCTGCGCGCCGACGTACCACATCGACTGCCGCAGCCCGCCGACCAGCTGGTACGCCACCGCGGCCAGCGGGCCCCGATACGGCACCTGGCCCTCGATGCCCTCGGCGATCAGATGATCATCGGAGTCGGCGTCGGTCTGGAAGTAGCGGTCCCGCGAGTACGACGGCGTCCGGCGACCCCGGCTGGCCATCGCGCCGAGCGAGCCCATCCCGCGATACGCCTTGTACTGCTTGCCGTTGACGAAGATCAACTCGCCCGGGCTCTCGTCGCAGCCGGCCAGCAGCGAGCCGAGCATCACCGTGTCCGCGCCGGCCACCAGCGCCTTGGCGATGTCGCCCGAGTACTGCAGGCCGCCGTCGCCGATCACCGGCACCCCGGCCGGCTTGCAGGCCCGGGAGGCGTTGTAGATCGCGCTCACCTGCGGCACGCCGACGCCGGAGACGACCCGGGTGGTGCAGATCGAGCCCGGCCCGACGCCGACCTTGACGCCGTCGGCCCCTGCCTCGACCAGCGCCTTCGCCCCGTCGTAGGAGGCGACGTTGCCGCCGACGATGTCGACGCCCGCGGCGGCCCGCTCAGCCTTCAGCCGGCGCACCATGTCGATCACGCCGTGCGAGTGCCCGTGCGCGGTGTCGACGATGAGCAGGTCGACGCCCTCCTCGATCAGCGCCATCGCCCGCTTCCACGCGTCGCCGTAGAAGCCGACCGCGGCGGCCACCCGGAGCCGGCCCTGGTCGTCCTTCGACGCGTTCGGGAACTGGTCGGACTTGACGAAGTCCTTCAGCGTGATCAGCCCGCGCAGCCGGCCCTGGTCGTCGACCAGCGGCAGCTTCTCGATTTTGTTCTGGGCGAGCAGCTTCATCGCCTCGTCGCCCTTGATCCCGACGTGGCCGGTGACCAGCGGCATCTTGGTCATCACCTCGCCGACCAGCCGGGTCGGATCGGTCTCGAACCGCATGTCCCGGTTGGTGACGATGCCGAGCAGCTTCAGGTCGGCGTCCACGACCGGGACGCCGGAGATGTGGTAGCGGCCGCACATCGCGTCGGCCTCGCCGATCGTCGCGTCCGGCGAGATGGTGATCGGCTCGTCGACCATGCCGGCCTCGGACCGTTTCACCACGTCGACCTGGTGCGCCTGCTCCTCGATGGACAGGTTGCGATGGATGACGCCGAGGCCGCCCTGCCGGGCGATCGCCACCGCCATCCGCGACTCGGTGACGGTGTCCATCGGCGAGGACAGCAGCGGCACCTTGATCGAGATCCGGCGGGACACCCGCGAGGTCGTATCGGCCTCGGACGGATTCACGTCACTGAGGCCGGGCTGCAGCAGCACATCGTCGAAGGTCAGGCCGAGCGTGTTGAACGGATTCGGAACGCCGGCCGCCGTCAGATCACCGGGAGGCTGGGACACGAGACACCTTTCGCGCGCAGTAAGGACCTCATGCTAGTGCCCTCCGGCCACCGGCCCCAATCGCCCGCAACGGGGGACTTGGCGCCGCGTGTTCGCAGCCGGAACTCCCCCGATGCGGGAAGGTCGACCGGGCACCGCCAAGCTGGCAAGTCATGGCAAACGTTTGTCACCGGTTGCCGAGTGTGCTTTTCTGCCTGTGCGAGCCGAGTCGGGAGCGGGAACCCGAGGGCCCGTACCGAATCGAGGCGATCGAGGAGGATCGAGGCGTTGTCAGAAGCAGGCGGGGCTGACCGACCGGCCACGATCGGCGATGTGGCCGCCGCGGCGGGCGTCGCCGCGTCCACGGTCTCCCGGGCGCTGAACAACCCGGGCCGGGTCAACGCGCGCACCCGGGAACGGATCGAGAAGATCGCCGCCGAACTCAACTACGTGCCGAGCACCCAGGCCCGCGCCCTCTCGTCGGGCCGGACCCGGACCGTCGCGCTGCTCGTCCCCGACATCACGAACCCGTTCTACTTCGACCTGATCCGGGGCACCCAGCACCAGCTGAAGGCGGCCGGCTACACCCAGTTGCTGGTGGACACCGAGGAGTCGGCCGAGGTCGAGGCGGAGGCGTTGGACCGGCTCCGGACGGCGACCGACGGCGTCATCCTGACCGCCTCCCGGCTGACCGACGACCAGATCATCGCGACCCACCGGACCCGGCCGATGGTCACGATCAACCGCAACGCCGGCACCGTGCCGACGGTCGTGATCGACACCCCGACCGCGCTGCGGCAGGCGCTGGATCACCTGCTGGCCTTGGGACATCGGCGGCTGGCCTACCTCGGCGGCCCGGTCAACTCCTTCTCCAACGGGCTGCGCTGGAAGACCCTGGCCGAGGAACTGTCGGCCCGGCCGGGTCTCGAGATCGTCCGGCTCGGGCCGTTCGCGCCGACCATGACGTCGGGCGGCCCGGCCGTCGAGGCCGTACTCAATGCCGAGGCGACGGGCTGCATCGTCTTCAACGACCTGATCGCGATCGGGATGCTGGAACGCTGCCGGGCCCGCGGCATCGACGTACCCGGCCAGCTGAGCATCGTCGGCTGCGACGACATCTTCGGCGCCTCGTTCTGCCATCCGCCCTTGACCACGTGCACGGCACCGATCGAACGGGTCGGCCAGGTGGCGACGACGATGCTGCTGTCCCAGATCAATCCGGGGCTGGTCGGCCGGGCCCAGTCGCGGCGCAGCCTGACCCTGGTGCCGACCCACCTGACCATCCGGTCCTCCTCCGGACCTGCCCCCGTGCCTGTTGTTGCCGAACGTTCAAGAGACAAGGACCGCGTGTGACCGAGACCGCCGCGCAGATACTGCAACTGGACCCGGACCGGCTGTTCCCGGCCGATCCCACGATCCGTGCCCTGGCCCGGGAGTTGTACGAGCCCGTGGCCGATGCGCCGATCTATTCGCCGCACGGGCACGTCGATCCGGCCCTGTTGCTGGACAACGCGCCGTTCGGCGACCCGGCCGAGTTGTTGATCACTCCCGATCACTACGTGCTGCGCCTGCTGCACGCCACCGGGGTGAGCCTTGGTGATCTTGGTCGGGGCGATGCCGCCACACCTCCGGACGGCCGGGAGATCTGGCGGCTGCTCTGCCGGAACTGGTACGTCTTCGCCGGCACGCCGGTCCGCTACTGGCTCGAGTCGCAGCTGGCGGAGATCCTCGGCGTCACCGTACGGCCGAGCGAGGAGTCCGCGGATCGCTTGTACGACGAGCTTTCCGAGCTGCTGCAGAGCGACGAGTTCCGCCCTCGAACACTGTTCGACCGCTTCAAGATCAACGTTCTGGCGACCACCGACGACCCGGCCGATGATCTTGCCGCGCACCGGGCGCTGGCCGCCGACCCGACGTTCACCGGCCGGGTGCTGCCGACGTTCCGGGCCGACGGCTACCTGGACCCGAGCGTCGTCGGCTGGCCGGACCGGCTGGCCCGGCTCGCCGAGGCCGCGGGGTCCGGCACGGATTCGTACCGGGGACTGATCGAGGCGCTGCGGGCCCGCCGCCGCTACTTCATCGAGCACGGCGCGACGGCCACCGACAACGGCCCGTTCGACGCCTGGGGCACGCCGCTGCCGGACAACGAGGCGGAACGGATCCACGCCGCCGGTCTGGCCGGCACGGCGAGCGTCGAGGACGGCGTCGCGTACCGGCGGAACCTGCTCTACCAGCTGGCCGCCATGTCGGCCGACGACGGCCTGGTGATGCAGTTGCACCCCGGCGTGCACCGCAGCCACCACGCCCCGTCGCTGGCCCGCTACGGGACCGACGCCGGTCATGATCTTCCCGCGGTCGGCGGCTACACCGAGCCGCTGCGCCGGATCCTGAACGACTTCGGCACCGACGCGAACTTCCGGCTGGTGCTGTTCACGGTCGACGAGACCACGTTCTCCCGGGAGATCGCCCCGCTGGCCGGCTTCTACCCGAGCGTCTACGCCGGTGCCCCGTGGTGGTTCCTGGACACCCCGGCCGCGATCGGCCGCTACCGGGCCGCGGTCACCGACAGCGCCGGCTTCTACAAGACGTCCGGCTTCATCGACGACACCCGAGCCTTTCTGTCCATCCCGGCCCGGCACGACATGTCCCGCCGCACCGACGCCGTCTACCTGGCCGAGTTGGTGGCCACCCACCAGCTCGACCTGGCCGAGGCCCACACCATCGCCCAAGACCTCGTCACCACCATCCCCAAGACCGTCTTCCGCCTCTAAAAACCCGCCGACCGGGCACGAAGCAAGTGACGGTCGGCGGCGGATTGGGCGGGGCAGGGAAGTGGCCACAACGCTCCCTGAGCTTGTCGAAGGGCAGGCACGATCGGGCCTGGCCCTTCGACAGGCTCAGGGCACGATCGGCCGGAGGGGAAAATCACTGGGTGCGGGAGTGGTGCGAGATTTAGGGTCCGCAGCATGGAGGTCCAGTTCTTCACCGACCCGGCCGAGTTCCTGGCCGTGGCCCAGACCGTGCTCGCCAAGGACCCGGTGACCGGCAGTGTGGTCGCCACGATCAGCGAGCGAACGGTACGGGAGCGGGCCGACGGCGCGCCCGACCCGGACTGGCCGCGCTGGTGGGCCACGATCAGCGACGGCGGTACGGTGATCAGCGCCGCCATGCGGACGATGGCGAACCCGCCGCATCCGATGTTCGTGCTGCCGATGCCGGACCCGGCGGCCCGCCTGCTCGCGACCACGCTGCTGGATCGCGGCGAGCATCCGGGCGGCTGCAACGGAGCCCTGCCCGCGGCCCGCGTCATCGCCGACGAGACCGTACGACGCGAGGGCGGGACCGTCGAGGTGGCCATGCACTCCCGGCTGTTCGAGTGCCGCGAGGTGACCCGGCCGAAGGCGCCAGCCGGGACCCTGCGCCCGGCCGAGCCCGCCGACGACGACCTCGTCGTGGACTGGTGCGAGGCCTTCAACCGTGACGCCGCCGAGCAGGGCGGTCGAGAGCCGGAGTTCAGCACCCGCGACCGCGAAGTGGTTCGGCAGCAGATTCTCGCCGGCCGCCGGTTCTGGCTGTTCATCGATGCCGATGGCGAGCCCGCGCACCTGACCGGCGTCAATCCGCCCGCCTTCGGGGTGTGCCGGATCGGCCCGGTCTATACGCCGAAGCAGCACCGCGGCCGCGGCATCGCCTCCCACGTCGTCGCCGAGTTGACCGCCCGCGGCCTCGCCGACG
Source organism: Microlunatus parietis (assembly GCF_013407955.1). Lineage (GTDB taxonomy): Bacteria > Actinomycetota > Actinomycetes > Propionibacteriales > Propionibacteriaceae > Microlunatus > Microlunatus parietis. The sequence goes on from NZ_JACCBU010000001.1 coordinate 2,429,717, forward strand.
GGACCCGGATGTGCCTGTTCACCGACCAGGCCAACCCGATCTCGAACAAGATCTACGAGGCGATCGGCTACCGCGCCGTGGTCGACATGGCGAATCTGACGATCCAGCCCGGCTGACTCCCGGTCAGGTGCTGGTCCAGCGGTAGAGCTCGCCGGTGCCGCGCCTGGAGTAGTAGAGGTGGCCGAGCCGGTCGATCGCCAGATTGGTCATGTTCGTCGCGATCGTGGTCAGCTCCAGGGTGGCCGGATCGACACTGAAGATCGTTCCGGCCGTACTGCCGACCAGCCGGCCCTGATGCCAGAACAGGCCGTGACCGGTGTAGTACTCGACCGCGGGATCGGCCCGGAAGTACGTCCTCCGCTGGGTCACGGTTCCGGCCGCGAGGTCGTACCGGAACAGGGTGTTGGTCGCCGTACCCCAGAGCGCTCCGGTGTCGTCGAAGGCGAGGCCGCCGATGCTGGTCTCGCCCGGCACCGGCACGAGCGAGAAGATCACCGTCCGGGTCGCCAGGTCGAAGCCGAACAGTACAGCCTCGGTCGCGGTCGGCTCGATGCCGAGGCCACCCCAGATCGCCGTACCGCCGTAGACGATCCCATCGCGATGGATGAGCGTCACGACCGACTGCGCCGGCACGACGTCGCGATACACGTCGACCGCACCGGTCGCCCGGTCGTAGAGCGACAGCGCCCCGCCCAACTGGCCGTACTCGGGAACCGTGCCGACGGCGGTCAGGTCGCCGGCCGGGGTCAGCGCGACCGGCCGGTCCTGCGCCTGGCCGATGTCGACCGGTGCACCAGGATTGACGCCGGACGACCAGGGTTGGGTGGCGTCGTAGCGATAGAGCTTGCCGTGCGGATAGACGCCGAGCACCAGGTCCGTGCCGTGCGCCGTCATCCCCTCGACCTGCGCGCTCCAGGCCAGCTGCGTCGTCGCGCCCGTCTCCGGATCGACCCGGGCGACCCCGCGCGGGGTCAGGTAGCCCCCGACGAAGACGTCGCCGTCCGGGCCGGTGCCGAGCGAACGGATGATGTACGGCGTCCCCACGGCCTGGCTGCGCAGGGTCCGCACCTCGTGGGTGATCGGGTTGAAGGCGGCCAGATCACCGAGGCTGTTGCCGGTCATCAGGGTCTGCCGCGGCAGCCCCGGCAGCCGGAGCCAGGCCCAGTCCCGGTTGGCGTACGTCGTCGTCAGCGCGGTCGGATGCCGTTCGCCGGTGTCGAGGTCGTAGCCGGTCACCGGTCCGCCGGTCGGCGAATAGAACGCCACTCGGCGCCGCCCGTCCGCGGTCACCAGGTCGGCGGCCGACGACACGTGCAGCCCGACCACGTTCGGGATCCGGTCCACCCAGCGGTCCCGGGTCAGGTCGTACACCAGCAGCACCGAGGACGGGCTCAGCCGCGCGAACAGCAGGTGCTCGGCCACGTCGAGGTCGTACACGAACGACTCGCCGGCGACGTCGGCCGGCAGCGCGATCTCCGCCGTCTGTCCGGTGGCCGGATCCAGCCGGACCACCCGCGGCACGGTCCCGGTGCCGGCGTACAGCATCGTGCCATCCGTGCCGAGGCTGCGGACGTACTGGGCGCCGGGGACGACCTGTCCTTGATCGATCCAGGTGTCGGTCGACGGATCGTAGGTGATCACCTTCCCGTCCGGGTAGGTGCCGAAATGCACGCGGCCGTCGGCCGTGACCGCGGTGGCCCAGAAGTGGGTCTGACCGAACGGCCGGTCCTTGATCACGCTGAGCGTGCGGTCGTCCGGGTCGAACCGGAGCACCCGACCGCTGGACTGGGTGCCGATGTAGACCCGGCCGTCCGGCGCCGTCTTGTACGTCCACGCCTGCTTCACCGAGGACAACGCCTCGGACTTGATCAACTCGCCGCTGACGGCGTCCACCACGCTGAATATCGACGGAGTCCCGCCGGCGATCATCACCGCCAGCGGCCGCCCGCGACCGTCCTGGGTGAAGCCCATCCCCGCCGTGGTGACCCCGGTGATCGGGGTGCCCAGGTACTCCTGTCCCGGCGCCGCCAGGGCCCGGGTCGGCGTCGCGAGCCCCGATCCGATCACCCCGGCACCCGCGGCGAGTGAGCCGCCCAGAAACCTGCGTCGTCCGACAACCTCGATGGCCATGGATCCTCCTTTGGACACGACCAGAAACAAGATTCGGTATAGCAGTAATTCTGCGGGTTGAGGGGCCGGTGCACAACGGCCTGTCCATCCGGGCTCCCGCCGGCCGGGACTGCTAGCCTCCCGCGGTGGCCAGAGCACGAGGAAGCCGGGCCGGACTCATCGTCCTGGCCGCGGCCCTGATCGGGCTGTTCCTGTTGATCATTCCGCCGACGTACTCCTCCGACGTGAACCGCATGGAACTCTCCTGTGGCGTTCCGTTGCTCTTCGACGAGGACGTGGTGACCCGGGCGGCGCGACAGCACAGGGCCGGCACTGACACCGCCCGGCTGATCGGCGCGGAGTGCCACGAACGCGTCACCGGGCGGATCTCCGGCGCCGTCCTGGCCGGGCTCGTCGCCGTCGGGACGCTCGGCCTCATCACGATCGTCCAGGGCCGTCGCCGGACGGACGGCATGCCGAACGCCACCGACGGGTAACCTGCAGCGGCATGGACATGTCCGGGGGATTCGACGAGTACGGCATGCCGGGCGGGCCCGAGGCCGCACCGGGCCGGACGACGCTCGGCGCGTTGCGGGGCGCCGGCTACCGGTACCACAGCGTCAGGACCGAGATCCGGCACAACCTCGTCGCACGACTCAGCATGGGGCGGCCCACCGTTCCCGACCTGATCGGGTTCGAGGCGACCGTGCTGCCGGAGCTGGAGCGCTCGCTGTTCGCCCTGCACGACGTGATCGTGATCGGCGACCGCGGCCAGGGCAAGTCGACGCTGCTGCGCGGCCTGCGGGAGTTGCTCGACGTGTGGGCGCCGGTGATCGAGGGCAGCGTCCTGCACGAACACCCGATGAATCCGCAGAGCCGCTGGGCCGAGGCGTTGATCGCCGAGCACGGCGACGACACCCCGGTGGACTGGGTCCACCGGGACACCCGGCTGGCCGAACTGCGCGCCACGGCGGCGACCACGGTCACCGATCTGCTCGGTGATCATGATCCGGCGGCCGGGCACGGGCTGCTGCCCGCGATGAACCGCGGCGTGATCATCATCGATGATCTTGGTGCGCTGGCGCCACGGGTGCAGTCCGCCCTGGCCGGCATCCTGTCCGGCCGCGAGCTCACCGTTGCCGAGGACGCGAGCCGGCTGCCGCTCGACGTGCTCGTCGTCGCGAGCATGGGCCGGGACGACTACCAGGAGGACGGCCGGCTGATCGCCGCGCTGCGAGACCGGTTCGCCGGCACGGTGACCACCCACTATCCGCCGACCCTCGAGGACGAGATCGAGGTGCTGCGCCGGCGATCGGTGATCGGACCACTCGACTCCAACCTCTTCATCCCGCGGATTCCCGACTACCTGGTGGAGATCGTGGCCCGGTTCGCCCGAGCGGTCCGCGACACCACCACCTTCGACCCGGAACACGCCGGCAGCGTCCGGTTCGGCATCGCTGCCCTGGAACTGCTCGGCGGTTCGGCCGCCCGGCGGGCCTCGTTGTGCCAGGAGGACGCCATCGCGCGCCCCTCGGATCTGGCCACCCTGCTGACCGGAGCGAACCTCCGGCTGCATGCTCCGGACGGGGACCTGGAACAGGAGCGTTCCCTGCTGGAGGAGTTGCTGGACGACGCCATCGCGCAGACCTGCCGGTCCCGGCTCACCGACGCCGACCTGACGATCGTCGGGGCGCGGATCGACGCCGGCGTGACCGTCGAATCCGGTCCGGACACCGGCTCGCGGGATCTCCTTGATCAACTCGGCACGGTGCCCCGGTTCTCTCACCTGCTCAAGCAACTCGGAGTCAACGACGGTGCCGAGACGCCGGGGCTCGCGGCCGGTGCCGTCGAGTTCGCGCTGGAGGGCCTCGCCGCTCGGCACCAACTGGTCCGGCAGCGCACCGGGACCATGAACGACTACCGTGCGGCCAGCCAGGCCGGCACGCCGTGACCTCCCGGCCGGCGGTCGACCTGGTCGCCGAGCTGGTCCTGGACGGCGCGACCGTCGAGCGGGCCGTCAGCACCATGATCAAGTACGGGCATCCGGCCGGACTCACCGGGCTGGACGCGTTGCGGCCGCGGGTCGCCGCCCGACGGGCCACCGTCGACCGGGTGCTGGCCATCGATCCGGTCCTGGCCGCGGTCGCGCCGGTCGTCGACGATGCGGTACGGGTGGAGCTGCACACCCTGTTCGCCGACCCGGACGACCTGGCCCGGCTCGAGGAGGCGGAGCTCCGGCAACTGCCGGAGTCGGCCGCCGCGACGTACCAGGTGCTGTCCAGCCGGCGCTGGCATTCGGCGGCGGCCGAGGCGATCTTCGCCGACGCCGCGGACACCGTCCACCGGTCGGTCTTCGCCGTCCTGGTCGACCGTGCCGTACGCGAGCTCGGCGCCCTGGCCGGCACCGACGTCGCCGAGATGATCATGGCCCTGGAGCACTTCGGAACGCTGGTCGACGACGGCACCCGCCGGCTCGGCACGGATCAAGATCACGCCCGGCTGCGGCCACTGGGCTCCCGGACCGACCCTGCCACGCCCGATCTTGGCGACCTGGCCGACGAACTCGCCTGGCGCCGGTCCGCCCAGCACCGGCTGCTCGCCGTACTCGACGAGCCCGCGCGGCGCCGGCTCGTCGCGGCCTGGACCGGATCCGCCGCGCGCCGACCGGACTGGCTCGCCGCGATCGCCGCCTTCCACCGGCGGCTCACCGTGCTCCGGAGCGGGACCGACCCGGACCGCCCCGACGACCGACTGGCCCTCTACCTCTTCGCCGAGGTGCTCGACCCGATCGCCGAGTCCGCGGACCTCGACCTGCTCGACCGGGCACTGGGGCAGGACTACCCGGGGTCGAGCCTGGACGACGTCGACCCGGAGGCGGTGGGCCGGTTGCTCGGCGACGCCGCCCGGCGCCGGCTGGCCGACCTGAACGCCTTCGCGCGCCAGGTCCCGGCGAACGACGACACCGCAGCGATGGTCCGGCGGCGGCTCCCGGCGGCAGCCCTGCGCCGGGGCCTGACCCCGGCGTTGCGCCGACGGCTCGGAGCCCTCGCCGAGGACGTACCGGAGGACCGGGCGGCGGTCGTCCTGGTCACGGACTCCGGGGAAGCCGCCCGCGCCGGCGAACTCGCGATCCGGGAACTGGTCCGCCGGCACCGGCCCGCGGACGCCGTCAGGTTGATCAAGGACGAGGCCGGACTCCGCGGGCGGATCACCCGCGCCGTCGCCCGCACCGGAGCCGATCGGGCGGCTGTCGTGGTGCTCTCCGATGATCACTCGCCGGGGACCCTGGATGCCGCGGCACTGAACGCGCTCCGCCGCAGCGGTGATCAACGAGGTTGGGCCGTGGGGCTCGTCTCGGGCTCCGGCCCGACGACCGGAGAGCGGGTGACGGCGACCGTCCGGAAGGCCGTCGAGTTCATGATCGACTTCTGGGCCGGAGGCGCCTGACCCGGAGTCAGTCCAGGTGTTCGGCGAGCAGGCGACGATGTGACACGACCGCCTTGGTGTGGAGCTTCTTGCCCGCCGCCGTCAGCCCGACCAGCAGCGCCCGCCGGTCGTCGTCGCAGGTCATCCGATCCACCAGCCCGGCCTTGTAGAGCCGGTCGACCACGCGCGACAACGCGCTCTGGGTCATCGAGGTGAGCTGGCTGAGGTCCTTCATCCGACACGGCTGGTCCGGATCCTGCGCCTCGTGCACCAGATCCAGCACCTCGAACTCACTCAGCCCGATGCCGTGCTCGGCGGTCAGGGCGCGATCGATCGCCATCGACGTCCGCAGATAGGTGCCCTGCAACTCGCGCCAACGCTCGACCAGTCCCGTGTCGGCAACCGCACCGTTCATGAACCCCATTCCTACCACGCAACCGAATAACATGCAACCTCATAAGATGCTTGCGCATTCGATGCTTACGCATATATCTTCTCGAATCGTGACTTCATCTGCTTCCGCCGCGGCCGTCGCCGCGGAACCCGCCCGGTGGCCCCGCAGCCGCTGGATCCTGCTCCTGGTGGTCAGCGTCGTGCTGGCCCTGGACGGGCTGGACGTCTCGATGGTCGGCGTCGCACTCCCCTCGATCGGCCAGGAACTCGGCCTCGACACGGCGGCCCTGCAGTGGATCGTCTCGGGCTACGTGCTCGGGTACGGCAGCCTGCTGCTGCTCGGCGGCCGGCTGGCCGACCTGCTCGGCCGGCGCCGGATCTTCCTGATCGCCCTGGCCGTGTTCGCCGTGGCCTCGCTGATCGGCGGCCTGGTCTCCGATCCGCTGCTGGTGATCGGGATGCGCTTCGTCAAGGGCGTCGCCGCCGCGTTCACGGCGCCGACCGGCTTCTCGATCATCACCACCAACTTCGCCGAGGGCCCGTCCCGCAACAAGGCGATCTCGATCTTCTCCACCTTCGGCGCCTCCGGCTACTCGCTGGGCCTGATCGTCGGCGGCCTGATGACGACCGTGAGCTGGCGCTGGACCTTCCTGTTCTCGGTGCCGTTCGCCCTGATCGCGGTGATCATGGGCGCGATCTTCGTACCCAAGGATCGGCCGGAGCCCGGCGGCGGTCATGATCTTGCCGGAGCGCTCACCCTGCCCGCCGGGATGTTGATCTTGGTCTATACCCTCGTGTCGGCGCCGGAGGTCGGCTGGGCCGATCCGCGCACGATCGGCGGATTCGCCCTGGCTGCGGCGATCCTGGCCGCATTCGGTGTGATCGAGACCAAGGTCCGGCATCCCTTGATCAGGTTCGGCATCCTGCGTCAGGGCTGGGTCGCCCGGGCCAATCTGAGCATCGTGGCACTGTTCGGCTCGTACCTGAGCTTCCAGTTCATCGTCACCCTCTACCTGCAGTCGGTGCTCGGCTGGCAACCGCTGTCGATGGCCCTCGCCCTACTGCCGGCCGGCCTGCTGGTGGCGTTCACGGCACCGTTCGCGGACCGGTTCATCAACCGGATCGGCAGCCGGAAGCTGATCATGATCGGGTTGGGTGCACTGGCTCTCGGCTACGTCCTGTTCCTGCGGGTCGGGACCAGCCCGAACTATCTGACCGACATCCTGCCGTCGGTGATCCTGCTCGGCGTCGGCTTCGCACTCGGCTTCCCGTCGATCAGCGTGCAGGCGACCTCGGGGATCAAGGACTCCGAGCAGGGGCTGGCCGCCGGACTGCTGCAGACCAGCACCCAGGTCGGCGCGGCGCTGGTGCTGGCCGTGACGACCGCCCTGGTGATCGGCGGCGGGCACGGTGCCGCGGCGCCGTCGGCGCAGGAGATGCTGGCGCAGTTCCGGCCGGGACTGTTCCTGTCCGTCGCGGTGGCCGCCGCGGGTCTGGTGGTTGCCCTGCTGCCGCGACGCGAGGCCCCGCTGGTCGACCCCGATCCCGAGCCGGTTCCGGAGCTCGAGCGGGTCTGACTAGCCGGAGACGAGGACGGGCTGGGCCGGCGCCCCGCCGCTCAGCAGGTCGCTGAGCAGGTCGGGCAGACCGGCCGGGCGGAGACAGTCGGTGGTGGACCGAAGCTGTGGGACGGTCCACCACCGATGGCCGTCGATCGCCGCCCGTTCCAGCGCCTCGAACCTCGACGTGTCGATCTCGAACGCGGGCGCCCGGAGCAGGAAGTAGTGCTGGAAGTTCCGGTACGGAACACCCTCCCGGACCGATGCCCAGGGCCGGCCGTGCCAGACCTCGGGCCCGAGGTCGGCGGGATCGACCGTCAGCCCGGTCTCCTCCCACAGCTCGCGGGCCGCCGCCTCCGGGTACGTCTCGCCGTCGACCAGGCCGCCACCGGGCGCAAACCAACGGGTGGCGCCGTCGTCGGTGACCGAGAAGAGCAGGATCCGGTCGGCCGGGTCGACCAGCAGCACCCGGGCGCTGCGCCGCACCCGCTCCTCGATCACGGCGGCAGCCTACTGGTGCCGCAACCCGTCATGACTCCATCGCCCCGCCGCGCGCAGGATGCGCAGCGCGTTGAGCGTGATCATCTCGTTGGGCACCCCGGCGACTCCCCAGTCGACGACCTCCACCTGGTGTTCGAACCGGTGCCCCGGGGGGACCCACCACTGGCGATCCGCGGCCCAGCGCCCGTCGGGGCGGCGCTTGCGTTCGAGCAGGTCCAGGGCGAGGTCGGCGCGGGAGTCGGTGATGCTGCGGTCGGCGGTCAGGAAGGTCAGCGCGGCGAGCGCGTCGTAATGCCAGTACGACGGATAGCCGAGCTTGGTCCAGCGCTGATCGATGATCGCTCCGGCCGGCCGCGGGTTGGGGCGCTGCTTGCTCGGGATTCCCGTGCCGGTGCTGAAGTAGAGCTGGTGCTGCAGGAACAGCTCGGCCGCCCGGTCCGCTGCCTCCGCGGCTGCCGGGTTCCCGGTCGCGAGGGCGTACTCCCGTAGGCCGCGAGCGGGTAGCAGCGACTGGTGGAAGGACGAGCGCCGCCCCGACGCCTTGAGGTGGCAGTTCCAGCCGCCGTCGGGCCACTGCCACTCGATCAGCCGCTCCACGATCGTCGCGGTGCGTGATCATCCGCCAGCCCGATTCGCGTGGCGATCAGCAGTGCTCCGCCCGGGCCGAACCCGTAGGTCCGTGCCAGGCCGTCGATGACGCGCGGCGGCCTGGCCGCCAGGGTGGCGTCGAGCAGGAAGCCGGCCGACGCCTGAATCCGGGCATCGGGCGGTACGGCGAGCTCGGTCAGCGACAACGTGCGCCACAGCGTGCCTCCGACGTCCGGTGTCAGGTCGACCCGGTCGATCCCGATCAGGTCCTCCGGCGACCTCGAGGTGCCGGCATACCGGCGGATGTTCACGCGCTGGCCATAGCTCCCGTCCGACCGCTGATCCTCCAGCAGCGCAGTCACCTTCGGACCGGCCAGGATGTCGGCGGGCGCCTCGGCTCCCGGTTGGTCCAGCAGGTCGCGTCGTGCCTGAAGGCGGATGCCGGGCTCGTCCGATCCCAGCAGCCACTCGACTGCTTCCTCCACCCTGCCACCGTCCCACAGCGGACCCGCGAAGCGCTCCTCGCTTATTTGCCGTACGCTGTACAGAGTTACCTCCACCCCGTACGCGTGAGGAAGAAGCCATGGCCGGCGAGATCACCGTCCCCCTGCTGCCCTGCCGCTCCATCGACGAGATCGAGGACTTCTACCGGATGCTCGGCTTCGAGCGCACCTACCGGCAGGCCAAGCCCTACCCGTGCGTCGGCCTCCGGCGCGAAGACTTCAACCTGCAGTTCTTCGGGCTGGACGGCTTCGACCCGGAGGCGTCGTACGGGTCGTGCGTGGTCCTGGTCGAGGACACCCTGGCGCTCTACGAGGCCTTCGCCGCCGGCATGCGCGCGGTGCACGGCAAGGTGCTGGTCTCCGGCCGTCCGCGGATGACCAGGCCGCGCAAGCGCAAGAACGTCGGCAACATCAGCGGCTTCTCGGTCGTCGACCCCGGCGGCAACTGGATCCGGATCTTCCACAACACCGACGCCGCCGACGCCGGCACCGACGAACCGTCCAGCCAGCTCGCGAAGACCATGCGCAACGCGGTCGTGCTGAGCGACTCCAAGGGCGACACCCCGCAGGCCGCCCGGATCCTCGACAGCGCGCTGATCAAGCACCGCGAGTCGGCGCCGGTCACCGACCTGGTGGAAGCGCTGGTCTACGGCGCCGAGCTCGCGATCCGGCTCGACGACCGGGCCCGGGCCGGCGTCCTGCTGGCCGAGGTCGCGGCCGCCGAGCTCACCAGCGAGCAGCGGGAGAGGCTGAGCGAGGCGCTGGCGAACGCGGCCGACCTGGAGCTGGCACGGGCCGCCGGAGCCTGACCGCAGGTTCCTCGGCCGGCAGCGCGTCCTGAAGGGCCGGGGCGAAGCCTCCGCACCGGGCGGCCGTTGCCGGTAGCGTTGATCAGGTGCCGACGATGTACGAATTCGCGGGCGGCGAAGAGGGCCTGCACCGGTTGGAGGAGCATTTCTACGCGCTCGTACTCGCCGACGACCTGCTCCAGCCGCTGTTCGGCGCCGGCCAGCCACAGCACGTGGACCATTTGACGGCGTTCACGGCCGAGTCCTTCGGCGGGCCCGACCGGTTCAGCCGCGAGCTCGGATTCCAGCATCTGATCGACGTGCATCGCGGGTTACACATCACCGAGCGCCAGCGCCGGCGCTTCGTCGACCTGTACGCCAGCGCCCTCGACGAGGTCGGGCTCACCGACGACCCGGACTTCCGCGCTGCCGTACTCGAGCACGTCGAGTTCGGCACCCAGGTGGCCCTGCAGAACTCCAACGCCGCGAGCGATGACGAACTCCATCCGCTCCGCGAGGTTCCCCGCTGGACCTGGGCCGGGGACGAACCGTAGCCACCCTGCGCAAAGAAGAGGCCCCGGGCGCCTCCCGGACGTGATCGTCGGGGAGGGCCCGGGGCCCTTCGTCGTGCGTTGTTGACCGAAGGTCAGTGCGAGTGCCCGGCAGCGGCCGGCGCGTCCTCGTCCTCCGGCTTGTCCACCACCAGGGTCTCGGTGGTGAGCAGCAGCGAAGCGATCGACGCGGCGTTCGCCAGCGCGGACCGGGTCACCTTGACCGGGTCGATGACGCCGGCGGCCACCAGGTCGACGTACTCGCCGGTCGCGGCGTTGAAGCCCTGCCCGACGGGCAGCTCGGCGACCTTGGAGACGATCACGTAGCCCTGATCGCCACCGTTCTCGGCGATCCAGCGCAGCGGCTCGACCAGCGACTTGCGGACGATGGAGACACCGACCTTCTCGTCGCCGGTCCGGCCGAGGCCGTCGGCCAGAGCCTGGGCAGCGTGGACGAGGGCGGAGCCGCCACCGGCGACGATGCCCTCCTCGATCGCGGCCCGGGTCGCCGACACGGCGTCCTCGATCCGGTGCTTCTTCTCCTTGAGCTCGACCTCGGTGGCGGCGCCGACCTTGATCACGCAGACGCCGCCGGCCAGCTTGGCCACCCGCTCCTGCAGCTTCTCCCGATCCCAGTCGGAATCGGTCCGCTCGATCTCGGCCTGCAGCTGGGCCACCCGGGCCTTGACGTCGTCGCTGGAGCCGGCACCGTCGACGATCGTGGTGTTGTCCTTCGTGATCACCACGCGACGAGCCCGGCCCAGAACCTCCAGACCGACCTGGTCGAGCTTGAGGCCGACGTCCGGAGTGACGACCTGACCGCCGGTCAGGGTCGCGATGTCCTCGAGCATGGCCTTGCGCCGATCACCGAAGGCCGGCGCCTTGACGGCGGCCGAGGTGAAGGTGCCCTTGATCTTGTTCACGACCAGGGTGGACAGGGCCTCGCCCTCGACGTCCTCCGCCACGATGAACAGGGTGCCGGAGGCACCGATGACCTTCTCCAGCAACGGAAGGAGCTCGTTCATCGCGCTGATCTTGCCGGAGTGGATCAGGATGTACGGATCGTCGAGAACCGCCTCCATCCGATCCGCGTCGGTGACGAAGTACTGGGACAGGTAGCCCTTGTCGAACTGCATGCCCTCGGTGAACTCGAGCTCGGTGCCCATGGTCTGCGACTCGTCGACGGTGATCACACCGTCCTTGCCCACCTTGTCGAAGGCCTCGGCGATCAGCTCGCCGATCTGCGGGTCACGGGCCGAGATGGTCGCGACGTTGGCCATGTCCTGGGTGGTCTGCACCTCGCGGGAGTTCTCCCGGAGGCGCTCCTCCACGGCGGCCACGGCGGCGTCGATCCCACGCTTCAGCCCGACCGGGCTGGCGCCGGAGGCAACGGCCTTCAGACCTTCGTGCACCAGAGCCTGCGCCAGCACGGTGGCCGTGGTGGTGCCGTCACCGGCGATGTCGTTGGTCTTGGTCGCAACTTCCTTGGCCAGCTGCGCACCGAGATTCTCGTACGGGTCCTCGAGCTCGACCTCGCGAGCCACGGTGACGCCGTCGTTGGTGATCGTCGGGGCGCCCCACTTCTTGTCCAGGACGACGTAGCGTCCCTTGGGGCCGAGGGTCACCTTCACCGTGTTGGCGAGGATGTCGACACCGCGCTCGAGCGAGCGACGGGCCTCCTCGTCAAATTGAAGGATCTTTGGCATAACGAATGTCCCCTTACCGGATCACTTGGTGACGACGGCGAGGATGTCCCGCGCGTTGAGCAGCAGCAGGTCCTTGCCGTCGTACTTGACCTCGGTGCCGCCGTACTTGCTGAAGATCACGACGTCGCCCTCGGCGACGTCCAGCGGAACCCGGTTGCCGTTGTCGTCGATCCGGCCCGGTCCGGTGGACAGGACCTTGCCTTCCTGCGGCTTCTCCTTCGCGGTGTCCGGAATGACCAGCCCGGACGCCGTGGTCTGCTCGGCCTCGAGCGGCTCGATGAGGATGCGGTCCTCGAGCGGCTTGATCGTGACTGCCACGTTCAAACCCCTTTCACAGGTGAAATGTATGTGCATGGGATAGCTCAGCCGAGCCGTCGTCGCGGTGCCGTCCCGGTTGAGTTGGCACACTCCCTTGGAGAGTGCCAATCCGACATTAGCACTCACCCTGGACGAGTGCCAACGGCCCGGCGGTCATTCAGCTCTTCGGCGCGCCGCCGACCCGGGACAGCGCCTCCTGGGCCACCCAGTGCCGGGAACCCTCCGGTGACGTGATCAAACAGACCAGCTCTCCGTCGACCACTTTCACGGCCCGGACGACGGTGACGTGGTTGGTCCGGAGCCGGCGGCCGTCCTCCAGCGCGATCGGGGCGGCGGGCCGTACCGTCTGGCCGACCTTGAGCGGGCGCGGCGGCAGGAACAGCATGATCAACAGCAGGATCGGGCCGAGCAGCACGCCGAGCACGGTGAAGATCAGGTCGTGGTACCCCTTCCGGCGGGCCTCCCACGCCGCGGCGACGCCGGCCGCGACATACAGCACGACCAGCAGCACGTTGAGCGGCGACACGGCCCCACCTCCGGCGCACAGAATAGCCGCGCCGGCCCCGTCGGATCAGGGAGTGTCCAGGGCGGCCAGGTGTTCGTCGCCGAGCTTCAGGTCGACCGCGCCGAGCGCCTCGTCCAGCTGGGCCACCGAACTGGCGCTGAACACCGGGATCATCGCCGCCCGCCGGGCCGGTAGGTCCGCGGCCGCATCCCGGCTGCTGCCGGGCACGTAGTGCAGCGTGCTGCGGACCCCGGCCAGGTGCCAGGCCAGCGCCACCTGGTTCGCGGTCGCGCCGAGTTCGTGGGCGATCCGGTGGGCCAGCCGCAGCCGGCGTTCGCTGCCCGGGTGGTTGTAGGGATCGAAGATCGGCATCCAGGGCCGGACCAGCTGACCGCCCTGCTGCGGCGAGTAGCTCATGATCGTCAGCTCCGGCTGATCGGCGGCGTAGTCGACCGCCTCGGGCGTGACCGTGGTCGCCTCGTCCGTGCCGGGCGCCGGCCAATAGATCGAATGCTTCTGTTGCCAGGCGCCGAACTCGGCCCGGCCCGCGGCGCGGCTGTGCTGGCGAGCGACCGCCAGCCGCCAGGTCGCCGTGTTGGACAGGCCCGGGATCGCGACCAGACCCTCGTCGACCAGGGCGGAGAAGGTGTCGGCGATCTCGGTGATGTCGCGGTCCCGGTCGTCGACGTGGCCGAGATAGACGCCGACCCGGTCCAGGCCGAGCCGCTGCAGGCTCTCCGTCAGCTGGGTCCGGACGACCTCCGGGGCCAGTCCCTCGTAGTTGGTCGGCGGCTCGATCGACAGCGGGCGGCCCGGGTCGCGCTTGCCGGCACCGCACTTGGTGGACACGACCACCTCGTCGGCGACCTTCCGGCTGGCGATCCAGCCGCCGAGCAGCCGCTCGCTGTCGCCGGACCGGGTGCCCAGGGTGTCCTCGGTCCAGCCGCCGTAGTTGTTCGAGGTGTCGAAGAACCGGCCGCCCTGTTCGTAGAACCGGTCCAGGATCGCGTACGAGGTCCGTTCGTCCTCCCGTACGCCGAGGAACATCACGCCCAGGCAGAGGGCGCTCACTTCGAGTCTGGTGTCTGCGCTGTGCAGGTATCGCGTCTTCACGGACACGAATCTAGGAGTGGAACGGCCTGCGCACCCGATCCAATCGTCGGTGCGGAATCCAGACCGATCGGCGTACGCCGCACGGACTCCCGCGACCCTCGCCACGAACCCACCTCGCGCACCAAGATCACCGACAACGCCCGCCACCATGATCGTCTTCCACCTGATCATGGAACAGTCATGATCACCGTGTTCTGCCTGACGGAGTGATCATGATCGGCACAACGGCCCAGGGGAGGTGTCCGACAAGCCGACCACGCGTCGGACGTGTCGACTGGACAACGACCGGGGCGGGTTCGATAGGTTCGCAAGGCGAGTTGGCGATTTGAGCGCCCGTGGATGGACGTCAGGCCGATCCTCAGGATCGGTGTTTGCGGGATGTGAGGGGTCGGATCGCTGGGCCGAGGCGACCAGCGTCTCGGTGAACCCCACCTCAAGGAGTGACATGTCCATCCTGAAGCCCCTGGCCAAGGGCGCCGTCGCCGGTATCGCCGTCGTGGTGACCTCCTTCGCCGGAGTCTCGTACGCCAGCGCCGATCCCCGGCCGGTCGACCCGAACGGCTCGGTCAGCTCGCTGACCGGCCACGATGCCGCCAAGGTGCTGACCGACAACCTGCAGTCCCAGCTGCAATCCGAACTGGGCAAGCAGATGCCGGCCGCCGAGGCCGCGGATCTCTCGAAACTGCTGGCCACCGGGCTGTCCGGCAAGATCGACGATGCGGTGTCCGACAAGGGGTCGCTCGACGCCGCTGAACTGGACGGGCTCGAGGACTCGCTGGCCGGCGACCTGGAAGACCAGCTCGGCGTTCCGGTCGATCTGTCGCTCGATTCCAGCCTCGGTCTGGTCCTCAGCCTGCTGGGTACGGTCGACCTCGACCTCGTCACCGGCCTCCTGGGTGGCTCGCTCGGTGGCGGCGTGCCCGGGCTCGACGGCGGCCTGCCGGGTCTCGGCGGCCTGCCGGGTCTCGGCGGCCTGCCGGGTCTGGGCAACCTTCCGCTGGGCGGCCTGCCGGGCGGCGACCTCCCGGTCGGCGGCCTGACCGGCGGCGCGCTGCGCTGAGCCGACCGAGGCAGATGCCTGGCTCGTCGGCGGCTGCCCGGTCAGAAGGCCGGGTAGCCGCCGCCCGGGCGGTCAGAGCCAGCGGCGGCGCTTGAACACCAGATAGAGAACGATCGCCGTGGCCAGGGTGGCGAGCAGGGCAACCGGGAAGCCGAAGATCCAGTCCGAGCCCGGCAGGTAGTCGAAGTTCATCCCGTAGATGGTGCCCACCAGCGTCGGCGCGAACAGGATCGCCGCCCAGGCGGAGATCTTCTTGACCTCCTCGTTCTGCGCCAGGCTGGACTCGGTCAGGTGCTGCATCTCGGCGTTCTGCCGCTGCCCGACCAGCGTCGCGTGCACGGTCAACGCGTTCTGCAGCAGGGCCCGGTAGGCGTCCGCGCGCTCCACGATCCGGATCACGTGATCTTGGACGTCGCGCAGGTTGCGCTGCAGTTCGACGTCGACGCGATACTTCTCGAAGCCGCGTTCCAGCGCGTTCAGGATGCCCAGCAGGGGCCGGGTGGCGCGCTGGAACTCCATCACCTCGCGGGACAGTTCGTAGATCCGCCGGGACACCGTCTCGTCGCCGGTGTTGAAAAGTTGATCTTCGATCTCGTCGATGTCGTTCTCCAGGCCGGCCACGACGGGCTCGTACTCGTCGACCACCTGGTCCAAGATCGCGTACAGGATCGCCTCGGGCCCGCGGCACAGCAGTTCCGGGTTCTCCTCGAGCCGACGCCGTACGTGAGCGAGGTTCGGCGACTCGGCATGCCGCACGGTGACCACGAACTCGGGGCCGATGAACACGTGCAGCTCACCGAACTCGACGCGCTCGACGTCGTCCAGGTAGCGCGCCGGCCGCAGCACGGCGAACAGCGTGTGACCGTAGCGTTCCAGCTTCGGCCGCTGGTGTGCGGTGATCGCGTCCTCGACGGCGAGATCGTGCAGGCCGAACTCGTTCGCTACCGAGTGGATGTCCTCCTCGGTGGGCCGGTACAGGCCGATCCAGGCCAGGCCGCGGCGTTCCCGGAGGAGTTCGTACGTCTCGTCGAGGCTGGCCGGGCTGTTGGTCCGGATGCCGTTCACGTAGATCGCGTTGTCGACGACGCCGCCGCGCCGTTCGGTGATCGGTTCGAGGTCGTCGGGCATCAGCGCGCCGTCATGGTGATTGAGGGTCTTGGAAACCCGGAAAAGCCGAAGAATGGACATCGGGAACTCCCGCTGCGTCGGCAGACCCGAACGTCCAGCATCGCGGCGAGTTGATCAATCGCCCGAGCTGGTGGCCGGATCCGAGGCGGTCTGAGGACGGAGCTGGGTACTTTGACCAGGACTCATGGTCCTCACCTCCTCCACCTCGGCGTGCGCACACGCGCCGATCCGCTACCGGGCAAGGGTATCCCCAGGCCAACCCGACAACAAGCTGACGCCGATGATCACGCTCCGGCGAGTTGCCGGGCCCGATCGCGAGCCGGCGCCGAGACCGCCCCGAACTCACCACCGGACGTTGAACGGGATGCGGCCAGCGCGAAGGCCCGGTGTGCTCCGGCATAGTCGCTGGTGGCGAACCTCGTTGCGCCGAGCCGGTAGGCCAGGGCCGGCTCGCCGGGGTGTTCGCCCGCGAGCCTGCTCAACACCTCCAGCGCCGCGCCGATCCGACCAAGATCACGATCACACTCGGCGGCCAGCGAGCGGAGTCGGGGATCGTCGGGATCCATGATCAACATCTCGTCCAGGTACGCCCTCGCCTCGGCGGGCCGCCCGGTCCACAGGGCCTCGATCACCGGTCGGCACGGATCGTCGGCGAGGCCGGACCGGAACAGGCTGCGGTCGATGATCTCGGGTCGCAGCGTGAGCGGATCCAGCTGCCAGCCCGGCCCGCCGGAGATCGGCGCCCGCGCCTGGTCGAGCAGCCGCCACCCCGTACCGCCGAAGGCCGCCGGATAGCCGACCCGCAACTCCGCCGCCACCTCGTCGGCGGCCTGGCGCGCACGCTCGGCCGTTGCGGCCGAGAGGAGCCCGAGCCGCTCGGCGTCGGCCAGTTCGTCCTCGTCGACGAGGCCGTACCCTTCGTCGGAACACCACAGGTCCAGTTCCAGGTCGACGACGTCGATCCGGCCCGAATTGTGATCGATCCGGGCCGGCTCGGCGATGTCGACGGCGATCCAGGGACGTTCCCAGAGGCGGCTCAGCGGCGGCTCGCCCGGCACGAACCACCAGGCGCGGAACCAGCGCTCGAACGACACCAGCTGAAGACCGTCCGCGGGTTGCCGGCCGGTCCGGCCGTCCGAGTTGGTGATCTTGGTCCCGGCCGCACTGTAGAGCCACCAGCCTTCCGGGCCGGCCTGGACCAGCGTCGCCGGGTGCTCACTCCAGGTGCCGCCGAGTTTGAGCTTGCGCACCATGATCGACAACGACGGGGCGGGCCCGTCGATGATCATGCCGGGTCGAGGAAGCGCTTGACCTCCGGGGTGGCACCGTCATCGCCCCAACCGAGCGTGGCCGCGTAGATCACCCGCCGTTTGTCGGCCGGCAACGGGAAGACGTCGGCGCAGGGGGTCGTGGAGAGCGCCGGGCAGACCCAGCCGTGCAGCACCAGCCGCCACTCGCCGGGCGTTGCGGTCGGCGTCGGGTCGGCACCACCGGGACCGCAGACACCGGTCTTCTTCGTCGTCAGCAGACTCCGCTCGGGGCCGGCCGTGAAGCCTCTGGTCGGCGAGTTCGAACGCCACCAGACAGTGGCGTAGTCGCAGCTGAGGTAGTTGAACTTCGACGCGAACAGGACGAACTTGCCGCCCCGCTGCACCATCGCGGGATTCTCGATCTGGCCCTCGTACCGCTGCAGCTCGACACTCGGCGCGATCGCCGTGGTCCAGCTGGCGTCCACCTCGACGATCCGCAGCGTGGTGAGCGGATTCGGCCGCTGAGTCTTGTACAGCACGAATCTGCGGCCGTCCTCGGTCAGGATCGGGGACGCGTCGATCAGCCCGTCGCCGGGGTTGGGGGTCGGCGGTTGATCACTGGCATTGATCAACTCGCCGTTGTCGTGCCGGCGGGCGCCGGCCGGGCAACTGACCGGCCGGTCGGTCGGTTCGTACGGGCCGGCCGGGCCGACGTCAGACACGGCCACGCCGATGCAGCGCTGATTCGCGGCCAGGCCGTCGACCCGGGCCGAGTAGTAGAGCACGTACCGGTCCCCGCCGACGTGCACCGCGTCCGGCGCCCAGATCGGCGCGGGGAGCGCCCAGCCACCGGTCCCGGTCAGCGCCGGCCCCATCGCCTGCCACGGCCCGGCGGGCGTCGGCGCCTTGAGGTAGGGAGCTCCGGCGCCGGTCGTGAAGGCGTAGTACTCACCGTCCGCGAAGATCACGCCCGGATCGGCCGCGACCGTGCCCGCGAAGACCGGCTCGGGCGGTGCCGGCGTTCCCGCGACCGCCGGCACCACCGGACCGAGCAGCAGCCCGGCAACCGCCAGCAGCCTCGCGAGCCAGGCTCGCTTCCATGATCGACGTCGATCCATGATCATCTCCCTACCTTGAGATCTGCCACGTGGCAGAGACGATAGCGGCCGCCGCCCGGGACCACCAGCCCCCAACCTCCGCCACGGACACCCGCACAACCCGGCGCCCCCGGGTCCCATCCCCCAGCCGCGACCGCTACACCCATCCGCGACCGTTGCAACAGTCGCGGATCCGGCTGGCGGGGAGGCTGGCTCCAGCAGGCCCCCTCGCGGCAGCGCGCCCCGATCCCACAGGCGCGACCGCTACACCCATTCGCGACCGTTGCAACAGTCGCGAATGCGAGGAACAGTCGCGGATCCGGCTGGCGGGGAGGCCGGAGCAGGGCAGGGCGGCAGGAGGGTCAGACGCGGCGGACGTGCAGGGCCCGGGCGCCGGAGGGGGTTCGGGTGATCAGGAGGGTGGCCGAGGATGGGCCGCGGGGCTTGAGGCGGAGCCGGAGCAGGGCCGGGTCCAGGCTGATCCCGCGCTGCTTGATCTCCAGGGTGCCGATGCCGTTGTCGCGGACCCAGGCCCGGAGCACCTTCTCGCTGTACGGCAGCTCCTTGATCACTTCGAAGGCCGCGGCGGTGGGCGTCTCGATCAACTCGTCCGAGGTGAGATAGGCGACCTGCGGATCGAGCAGCGACGCGTCGAGCATCGCGCCGACGGTGCCGATCGCGCGCGATCTGATCACGGCTCCGATCGGTTCGTAGACGTACCGGAGCGGGCCGGAGACCGGCAGCTGCACCGGTTCGCTGACGATCCGGGTCTCGGGCATGATCAACGCCGACCAGCGGCCGGGCGCGGCACCCGGTCCGCTCCACAGGCCGAGTTCGACCGCCTCGCCGCCGGAGCTGAGCCACTCCGCCTCGACCGAGTCGTCGATCCGGTCGTGCGGCAGCCCGGGACCGAGCTTGATCCCGGTCGCGCCGGGCCGCCGCAGCAGCTCCGCGGCGAAGTCCCACGGCGGGCTGAAGTCGTCCGGATTCCACACCCGGCGGCCGGCGTTGCGTCGCGCAGGATCGAGGAACACGCCGTCCTCCGGCCCGGGCCGCACGGCGCCCTCGGTGACGTCGGCGATGATCACCTCGGCGGTCAGGTCCTCGGCATCGGCGACCCGCCGGGCAAGATCAAGATTGTGCCGGGCCAGGATCGCCGTCGCCGGATCCCGTTCCACCGCGACGACCGAGATCCCGGCCAGCAGGAAGGCGATCGCGTCCGCGCCGATGCCGCAGCCGAGGTCGAACACCCGCAGCGTCCCGGCCGCCGTGAACCGGTCGGCGTGGTGGCCGGAGACGTCGACCCGGGAGGCCTGTTGCAGACCGTCCGGCGACAGCAACAGCCCGCCGGGCAGCAGATCCAGGAGTTCGCCCAGCTTCGGCCGGGCCGCCCGCCACAAGGCGGCCTGGGTCAAGGCGGCCGCGGCCAGCTCGGGCCGGAACGCCCGGCGCAGGGCGGTCGCGGCTGCCAAGCTGTCCGGGTCGTCCTGCTCCATCGCCAGTTCGATCGCGGCCGCGCCCTCGATGGTGGTCAGCGCCGTCGCCGTCGCCGCGTCCATGATCAGACCACGATCGTCGACACCGGAAGCCCCGGGTCGGCACCGAGGTCGAGGCCGGACGGCCGCAGTCCGCGGCTCACCACCTCGGCACCGAGCGCGGCGATCATCGCGCCGTTGTCGGTGCACAGGGCGGGGCGCGGGGTGCGCAACGTGATCTTGTTCTCGGCGGCCCGCTCGGCGAGCAGCGCCCGCAGCCGGCCGTTGGCGGCGACTCCGCCGCCGATCAGCAGGTCGGTGGCGCCGGTCGCCCGGCAGGCGTCCATCGCCTTCGCCGACAGCACGTCGCAGACCGCCTCCTGGAAGCTCGCCGCAACGTCGGCGACCGGTACGTCCTGCCCGGCCAGCCGGCGCTCCTCGACCCAGCGGGCGACCGCGGTCTTCAGACCGGAGAAGGAGAAGTCGAACCGGTGCTTGATCAGATCCCGGTTGGTGCTGAGCCCGCGCGGGAACGAGATCGCGGTCGGATCGCCGTCCACCGCGGCGCGGTCGATGTGCGGCCCGCCGGGGTACGGCAGCCCGATCAACCGGGCCACCTTGTCGTACGCCTCGCCCGCCGCGTCGTCGATCGTCGACCCGAGCTCGGTGATCTTGCTTGCCATGTCCTCGACGGTGAGCAGCGAGGTGTGCCCGCCGGACACCAGCAACGCGGCGCACGGGCTGGGCAGCGAACCATGATCGAGAAGGTCGACCGCGACGTGGCCGGCCAGGTGGTTGACGCCGTAGAGCGGTTTGTTCAGCGCGTACGCCAGCGCCTTGGCCGAGGCCAGGCCGACGACCAGCGCGCCGACCAGACCGGGGCCGGCGGTGACCGCGATCGCGTCGATCTCGGTCAGGTCGACGTCGGCCGTCGCGCAGGCGCGTTCGAGCGTCGGCAGCATCGCCTCCAGGTGGGCCCGGCTGGCCACCTCGGGCACCACGCCGCCGAACCGTACGTGCTCCTCGACGCTCGAGGCGACCTCGTTGGCCAGCAGGTCGTGCCCACGCACGATGCCTACCCCGGTCTCGTCGCAGGAGGTCTCGATGCCCAAGATCAAAGGGCCGCTCATGTCGCCGCTCCAGGCTCTAGGTCGAGGTCGTACCGCTTCAAGATCAACGCGTGCCGGCCGGGCCCGTAGTAGTCGGTCCGGGCGCCGAGTTGCTCGAAACCGTTGCGCTGATAGAGCTCGATCGCCGCCTCGTTGTCGAAACGCACCTCGGCCAGCACCGAACGCACCCCGAGCGCGCGCACCGCCGCCAGTCCGGCCTCCAGCAACCGGCCGCCGATCCCCTGCCGGCGCTGATCATCGGCCACGACGATGCGGTGCAGATCGGCGACCTCGCCGGTGGTCCGCAGGGTGATCACTCCGAGCAGTCGTTGATCATCGTCGGCGGCGACCAGCACGGTCCGGCCATCGCCGGTCAGCTCGTCCCGCCAGCCGGTCTCGCTCCACTGTTCGCCGGTGTCGAAGCCGGTCCGTTCCAGCTCCATGATCGCGGCCAGGTCCGCCGGTCCCGCCGGGCTGATCGTGATCATCACGAGCGCCTCCGGTTGGCGGCCAGCACCGACTTCGGCCGGGACGGCTCGACGGCGTCGGGACGCCTGAGATACAAGGGTTCCAGGCCCACGTCCGGCAGGCCGAGGCCGGACGCCGCCAGGGTGCCGCCGTCCAAGATCAACTCGGGTCCGGCACCGTTCAACCGGTCCCGGTAGACCGCGGTCGCCGGGCCGTAGCAGGGCAGGTCCGGCACCCGGTCGGGCGAGCCGACCTCCGGTCCGGTCAGGCGCCGGCCGGACGCGTCGTACCGTGCCCAATAGACCTCGCGGCGGCGGGCGTCCGTGGCGATCACGAACTCGCCGGCCGGCCCGGCCTCCGCAACGGCCTGGGCGGCGAGCACGTCCAGGCTGCAGACGCCGCGGACCTCGATGCCTAGCGTCAGGCCGAGGGTACGGGCGGTGATGATGCCGACCCGCAGGCCGGTGAATGGGCCCGGGCCGACGCCGATCACGAGCCGCCGCTCCAGCTTCCGGTCCCGCGGATCGATCCCGGCGTCGGCGCAGACCTGATCGAGCAGGCCGATCAGGTGCTCGGCGTGCTTCATCCGATCCGGGGCAGTGGCGCGGCCGAGCACCGTACCGCCGCGGGCCAGGCCGACCGTTGCGACGGTCGAGGTGTCGATTCCGAGGACGTACGCCTCAGTCGGCATCGGTCACCCCTTCCCGCAGCGCCGTCAGGTTGGTTGTTTCCCAACGCGCCCCGACACCACGCAACAGTACGGTCCGGGTGTCGGTGCCGGGCGGCCGGTGGATCCCGATCTCGAGCCGGTCGGCGGACAAGCGCTCGGCCAGTCCCTCGCCCCATTCGATCAAGGTCACCGAGTCGGCCACCCGGGAGTCCAGATCAAGATCATCGAGCTCGTCCTCGCCGCCGATCCGGTACGCGTCGACGTGGACCAGGTCGGGCCGGCCGGACCCGGACGGATGGATCCGGGAGATCACGAACGTCGGCGAGATGATCGGCCCCTGGCTGTCCAGGCCCTGCCCGATGCCCTGGGTCAGCGTGGTCTTGCCGGCGCCCAGTTCGCCGGAGGCGATGATCACGTCACCGGCCTGCAGCAGCCCGGCCAGCCGGCGGCCGAGCGCGTGCATGGTGTCGGCGTCCGGGACCATGATCACGACCGGCAGCGGCTTGATCAGATAGACGCCGTGCGGCGCCTCCCGGTCGACCCGGTACCCCCGGTGCTGCCAGAACTCGATCAGCTCGGGGAACTCGGTGCGGGCGAACAGTTCCGCCTCGGTATGGCCTTCGGCGGCGGCCAGGTCCTCGGCCGCGCGGACCATGGCCGATGCGACGCCGTGGCGCTGGAACGCCGGATGCACCGAGACCCGTTGCAGGCTGGCCCGCTGCCCCGGCGTACCACCGATCAAGATCACGCCGGCCGGCTTCTGGGCCACGGTCGCGAACACCCCGACGCCACGCCGCAGCGCTTCGGCGACCGTGGCCGGCGTCTCGTCGATCGCCGTTGACGGCGGGTCGAGCGGCGGCCGGGCCCCGAAGGCGGCGTGGATGACCTCGACCATTCCGGCGGCGTCCTCGGGATCGGCCAGCCGGAGCTCGAGTTCAGGTACGGATGCGTTCACCAGCGGTCATCGTAGTGCGGCCGAATCGTCCCGACGCGGGCGGCGCCGGTCCCCGGAACCCCGCCGGTCCCCGAAGCCCTTGCGGCCCCCGGATCCCTGGCGGCCGCGGAACGGTCGCTGCCCCGTCCGGCCCGCGCCGCGCGGCGGCTTCGGCGGGCTGATCAGGCGCTGGTAGTCGGCATCGCTGATCGGCTCGCCGGTCGGGGTCCGGGCGCCGGTCGCGTCGACCAGGGCCGGGTCGCCGGATTCGCCGATCACCGGTGTGGCCTTGACGCCGGCCTGCCGGGTGAGCCGGTCCAGCTCGCGGCGCTGGTGCGGCAGCGCCAGGGTGACCACG
Organism: Microlunatus parietis; assembly: GCF_013407955.1. GTDB lineage: Bacteria > Actinomycetota > Actinomycetes > Propionibacteriales > Propionibacteriaceae > Microlunatus > Microlunatus parietis. The sequence goes on from NZ_JACCBU010000001.1 coordinate 2,453,326, forward strand.
GCGCCACTGCCACCGGCGCGAGCAGTCCGCCCGGCCCGGTGCAGGTATTCCTTCGGCCCGTTCGGCGGATCGACCTGGAGCACCAGGCCGACGTCGTCGACGTGGATGCCGCGGGCAGCGACGTCGGTCGCCACCAGCGCGGGAATCCGGCCCTCCTTGAACGCGGCCAGGATCCGGGTGCGGGCACCCTGGGTGAGGCCGCCGTGCAGCGCACCGGCGGTCACGCCGGCCTCGCGCAGCTGACCGGCGATCCGGTCGGCCCCCCGCTGGGTCCGGACGAAGATCACCGTACGGCCGTCGCGGGCCGCGAGTTCGGCGGTGAGCACCGTCTTGTCCTTCGGCTGGACGTGCACGACGTGATGGCTCATCGTCGCGACGCTGGCCCGGTCGGAGTCGACCTGGTGGGTGGCCGGGTCGGACAGATAGGTACGGACCAGCCGGTTGATGCCCGAATCCAGGGTGGCCGAGAAGAGCAGCCGCTGGCCGCCCGCCGGCACCGTGTCGAGCAGCGTCGTCACCGCGGGCAGGAAGCCCAGGTCGGCCATGTGGTCGGCCTCGTCGAGGACGGTGATCTCGATCTTGCTGAGGTCGCAGATGGCCTGGTCGAGCAGGTCGATCAGGCGGCCCGGCGTGGCGACGACCACGTCGACGCCCTGCTCGAAGGCGCGGCGCTGAGGTCCGTACGGCATCCCGCCGGCGATCAGCGTCACCGAGAGACCGACCGACTTGGCCAGCGGCGCGATGGCGTCCGCAACCTGCAGCGCGAGCTCGCGGGTCGGGACCAGGATCAGGCCCCGCGGCAGCCGCGAGGCCGTACCCGAGAGTCGGGCCAGCAGCGGCAGGCCGAAGCCGAGCGTCTTGCCGGACCCGGTCTGGGCGCGGCCGAGCACGTCCCGGCCGGCCAGCGCGTCGGGGATGGTCGCGGCCTGGATCGGGAACGGATCCTTGATCCCGTTCCCGGCCAGTACGCCGAGCAGCGGCTCCGGCAGCCCGAAGTCAGCGAAACCCGAGCCGGTGGCGTCGGCCTCGGCCGTCTCCTCGGGGCCCGTCCAGGTCATCAGATCCTGATCGGCCTCGTCGGCGGGGCGAGCCGGGCGGTCCCGGTCGCCGAAGCGGTCGTGCCGCGGTCCGCGGGTGTTGCCGTAGCGATCGCCCGGGGCGTCGTCGCGGCGCGGCCGGTTGTCGCCGAAACGGTCACCACTGCGCGGCCGGTCGTCGCGCTGACGGTCGAACGGGCGACGGTCGTCGCCGAAGCGGTTCTCGCGGGGACGCTCGTCACGCTGCCGGTCGAACGGGCGACGGTCGTCGCGGGGGCGGTCGTCGCGGGGCCGGTCGTTGCGCGGCCGGTCGTCCCGACGGAAGCGATCGCTGCCGGACCGGTCGTCCCGACGGCCACGATCATCACGGAACCGGTCATCGCGCGGACGCTCGTCGCGCGGACGGTCGTCACGGAACCGATCGCCGCGTCCCCGGTCATCGCGCGGACGGTCGTCGCGGGTCCGATTGAACCGGTCGCCACGGTCCCGGTCGTTCCGGGACCAGCTGTCGCCGGAGCGACCGTCGCGGGAGCGGTCGGTGCGGTTGCGGTCGTCCCGGGGACGTTCCGTACGTACGTTGTCGTCGCGGCTGTACCGCTCGTCCGGACCGGACCGGTCGTCCCGGGTCCGCTCGCTGCGGAAGCCCTGGTCGGGGCGACGGCTGGGCCGACGGCCGCGGTCGGCCCGCTCCTTGGCGGTCCAGCGGTCCTTCTTGGTGTTGGAGGTCTTGGTTGACTTCGGGCGCGCGCGGGAACCCGCGGCAGTGCTCGACATCTTGATGCTGCTCACTTCTCTGCCCATAGGCGGGCGATCGCTCGGTTCGCTCACACGATCGATCGACCACAGGGGGCACGAAGAAGAGAGAACCGGTGGTCCGCCGTCGGCGGACGCATGGCCCAGGAGCGGAAATCGTCCCGGGGAGACCCCTACCTTAGCAACCGGACCCGCCTTCCCACGAATCGGCGGGTTAGGCCTCGCCGGGAGCGTGGCCGAAATCCAGCGGACTTCGCATCGATCTGGCCCAACGCGCCCAGAACGGACGAAGTGCGCTGGAATTCGGTCAGAGCCGGGCGGTTAGGGTGCCGAGCGTGTGGTTCGTCGAGGCCTGGGTGACCGGGTGGATCAAGTCGCGGCGGCCGCCGTCAGCGGAACGGGTCGACGGGGGCTGGTTCATCCGCAGGGACACCGACTTCGAGTCGTGTCGCTGGGTGCTCACCCGGCCGGACCCGGATCGGCTGGCCGAGATCGTGGCCGGGCCGGTGCCGGACGCCGCCTGCGTGAAGTTCGCCGGCGATCCGCCGGCCTGGCTGCCGCGGTTCGGGCCCGGCTGGGTCGAGGCCGACCCCGGTTGGTTCATGGCCCGCGAACTCGGGCCGGCCGACGCGTCGCCAGCACCGGACGGCCACCGGCTCGAGGTCTCGGTCGAGCCGGAGTTGATCATGGTCCGGGTGCGGGACGGGTCCGGTGAGCTCGCCGCGTCGGGCCAGTGCGGCCTGGTCCCGCCGTATGCCGTGCCGGACAAGATCGTCACCGAGGAGCCACACCGGCGCCGCGGCCTCGGCCGGGTGGTGATGCGCGAACTGCAGCGGCTCTCGTACGACAGCGGAGCCCGGACCGCCGTGCTGTCGGCGACAACGGACGGCCGCGAGCTCTATCGGAGCCTCGGCTGGCGGGAACTCAGCGGACTGGTCGGCGCCTACTACCGGCCCGGTTCCTGATCACCGGCTCGTTCTTGATCTAGAGCGCGCCCCTGATCAAGAACGATCGGCTCCTTGGCCCGGGCGATCAGCCGGTCCAGCACGGGGTTGATCTCGCTGTGTCGCTCGATGATACCGAGGTGACCGCAGCGTTCCAGCCGGTGTGACTCGGCGTCCGGGAGCAGCGCGATGATCTTGTCGGTGTGTTCGATCGGGGTGATCACGTCGTCCACGCCGCCGACGACCGCGGTGGGGATCCGCCGGAGCACCCGGAGGGCTTCGTACTCGTCGAGTTCGGCGAAGGCCGGATAGAAGTCGGCGACCACCTCGAGCGGGGTCCGGCCGAGCATCTCGCTGACGAACTCGATCCAGGAGACCGGCGGGTCGGCCGAGCCGAAGGCCATCCGTCGGGTCACCACGTAGCCGATGTCGGAGCCGGCCTGGCGGCCCTTCTCGACGAGTTCCGGGATCCGGTTCAGCGTCGCCATCAGCGGCGGGGCGATCCGGGTGAAGGCCCGGCCCGGCAGGGCCCGGATCGGCGAGTGATCGGCCAACTCCCCCGCCGACGTGGCGAACAGCGCCACCCCGCGGACCTTGGTGCCGAACCACTCCGGCCGGGTCTGGGCCAGGCGCATGATCGTCATGCCGCCCATCGAATGGCCGATCAAGATCACCGGCCGGTCGCCGGTCAGTTCGTCCAGCACCTGGGCAAGATCATCGGAGAGCTGCGGGATCCGGCAGCGGTCCGGGTCGGACCGGCCGGACCGGCCGTGCGAGCGCTGGTCGTAGAGGACCTGCCGGTAGCGGCCGCGGAAGTACTTTCGCTGGAAGTGCCAGCAGTCCAGGCTGAGCGCGTACCCGTGCACGAAGACCAGGGTCGGCCGTTGCGGATCGTCCTCCTCGGGCTCGTCGATCTCGGTGTGCAGCAGCACGCCGTCGGCCGTGGTCAGGATCGGGCCGTCGGACCGCAGCCCGAAGAAGTTCTCGTCGGTCCGGTCGGAGTGGCGCTGGATCCGTTTGCTGATGAACCGGCGTTCCAGTTCCAGCCCGGCCGCGATCCCGCCGGCGGCCAGCGCGGCGAAGCCGGCCAGCAGGCCGAGCCCCTCGCCGATCCCCAGCCTGGACCTGGCCGGCGGCGTCGCTGCCCGGCGGGCCGGGGCCGGATCCGGCCCGGGCGCCGGTTTCGGGCCGGGGGTCGGTCTCGGTCGGGGCGTCGGTTTCGGGCGTGGTGTGGGTTGCGGGCGTGGTCTGGGCATCAGTCCGTACCGTTCCGGTAGCGTCGCGGCACCCGGGCGCCGATCCTGGTGACGATCTCGTACGCAATCGTGCCGCACCACTCGGCCCAGTCCTCGGCGGTCGGCTCGCCGGCCGAACCGGGCCCGAACAGCACCGCCTCGTCGCCGAGCTTGCCGCCGTCCGGCCCGAGATCGACGACGAACTGGTCCATGCAGATGGTGCCCCGGTTCGGTGCCCGCCGGCCGGCCACCTCGACCTCGATCCGATTGGTACCGTGCCGCGGTACGCCGTCGCCGTAGCCGAGCGGCACCAGGCCGACCACGGTGTCCCCGGTGGACGTCCAGCGGCAGCCGTACGAGATCGAGACGCCGGGCCCGATCGCGTGGACGTTGGCCAGCTGGGCCCGCAGCGTCATCGCCGGCGTCAACGTGATCCCGGCCAGGTCGGCGAGGCCGGGTGCCGGGTCGATGCCGTACGCGGCGATGCCGATCCGGACCAGGTCGAAGCGGGCGTCGGGCAGGATCATCGCGCCGGCCGAGTTGGCCAGGTGCCGCTGCGGGTCGAGACCGGCCGCACGCGCCTGCTGGTACGCGGCGTCGAAGGCTTGCTGCTGCAGCGGAACCGACGGATGGCCCGGTTCGTCGGCGGCAGCCAGGTGGGACCAGACCGCGATCACCTCGACCCCGCCCCGTTCCTGGGCCGTGCGGGCAGCGGCGCAGAGGGCCGGCCAGTCGGCGGCGTCGCAGCCGTTCCGGGTCAGGCCGGTGTCGATCTTGAGATGGATCCGTGCGGTACGGCCGGTCGCGTCGGCGGCCGCGGCGACCCGGGCCAGCTGGTCGGTGGACTGGATCGAGACGTCGACGTCGGCGGCGACCAACGGGGTCAGGTCCTCGTCGGGCCCGTACAGCCAGCAGAGCACCCGGCCGGTGTCGCCCGCGGCCCGCAGCCCGAGGGCCTCGTCCGGGATCGCGGCACCGAGCCAGTCTGCACCCGCGGCGCGGGCCGCCTCGGCGGCGGGGACCATCCCGTGCCCGTATCCGTCGGCCTTGACCACGACCATCACGGCCGCCGGCGCGACCAGGTCCCGCAGCGTGCCGACGTTGCGCCGGATCGCTGCGAGGTCGATCTCGGCGCTCGCGGTCTGATGGTCCACGAGGTCCTTTCTACCGCAGCACCTCCCGAGTCAGCCGGAACGTCCGTCCCCGATTCGCGCCAGCCCGGCCAACTCGGCGATGGTCTCCGGGAGCATTCGGGCCAGATCCTGCGGCGGGCGCGGCCCGGGGTGCCGGGCAGCGGCGTACGCCTGGAGGGAGGCGGCCAATTGGCCGGCCCGGAACGCGGGCTGCCCGGCCGCGAGCAGGGTGCCGCAGATCCCGGCCAGGACGTCGCCCGAACCGGCCTGCGCGGTCCAGGACGGCCCGGGCAGCGCGACCCAGACCGGCCCGGTGTCGGGCGAGGCGACCAGTTGGGTGGCGCCCTTGAGCAGCACCGTGGCCCCGGTCCGTTCGGCGCCGGCCCGGACCGCCGCGATCGGGTTCGCCTCGACCTCGGAGCGGTCGCGGCCGAGCAGCCGGGCCAGTTCACCGGCGTGCGGGGTGAGCAGCCAGCTGGACGGCAGCCGGTCCGGGAGATAGCGGAGGCCATCGGCGTCGACGACGGCCGGGGTGCCCGCGTCCAGTGCGTCCTTGATCAACCGGGCGCCGTCCGGCCGGTCGCCCCAGCCGCAGCCGAACACGTGCGCCTGGACCCGGCCCGGCGCGAGCACGACGTTGGGCAGTTCGGCGACAACCAGCGACGTCGGGTGATCGGGGCCGAGGAACCGGACCATCCCGGCGCCCGAGTGGACGGCGCCGAGCGTCGACAGCAGCCCGGCGCCCGGGTAGCTGTCCGACCCGGTGTCCAGGCCGACCACCCCGCGCGCGTACTTGTCGACTTGTCGTCCCGGGTACGGCCACCGAGCCGCGAGCCCGGCCACGTCGAGCCCGATCAGGTCGGGCCGCGCCGAGGTGAAGTCGAGGCCGATGTCGATCATGGTCAGCTCGCCCGTGGCCGACCGGCCCGGTTCGACCAGGTGGCACGGCTTGCGGGCACCGAACGTGACCGTACGGCGGGCCCGGATCCACTGATCACCGACGGCCCCGGTGTCGCTGGCGACGCCGGACGGCAGGTCGACAGCGATCACCGGAACGCCCTGGCCTGCCAGACTTCCGGCCAACGCCGCGACCGGTTCCGGCAGCCCGGGACGGCCGCCGATGCCGAGAATCCCGTCGATCGCGAGATCCCAGTTCTGGTCCGGCAACTCGGCCAGACCGACCACCCGCCCGCCGGCCTGCTCGAGCGCCGCGCGACCCTCGGGATGCGGAGTACCGAGGCAGCTCACCGCCAGCACCCGAGCTCCCCGGCGGGCCAGCGACGCGCCCGCATACAGGGCGTCGCCGCCGTTGTTGCCGCCGCCGACCAAGATCAACACCCGCGCGCCATAGACCCGGCCCCGGATCTTGATCAATTCCCGTCGGGCCACCGCCGCCACCCCGGCCGCGGCCCGCCGCATCAGCGCGAGCCCGACCCGGTCGATCTCGACCTGCTCCACCTCGCGGACCGTCGCGGTCGAATAGGCGCGCTGTTCCATGAGGCCCAGGCTAGTGTCTGCGTCAGTCAGGACTTCAGGGTCAGCTCGGCGGCGACGATCACCGGCAGGTTCAGCGGCAGCGCGGAGACACCGATCGCGGTGCGGGCATGCCGGCCGGCGTCACCGAAGATCTCCAGCACCAGTTCCGACACCGGATTGATCACCGCCGTGGTCTGCGGATAGCCCTCGGCCGCGTTGACGTACCCGCTGATCGTCAACCAGGCCTCGACTCGGTCAAGATCGCCGAGTTCGGTGCGCAGCGCGGCGATCATGGCCAGCCCGGTCAGCCGCGCCGACTCCTGTGCCTCGGCCAGGCTGACCACGTCGGGCACCCTGCCGAACGGTCCGGCCGGGCTCCGTCGGCGCCGATCGCGCCGTGCCCGCTGAGAAAACAGCGTCAGCCGACGACGCGCCCCCAGTCGAACGGGATCCGCGCGCCCGGCGGCGCGGCAGTGGGCGGCGGCAGCTCCACACCGAGCTCCGCCAGGCGAGCTTCGAAGGGCATGAGGTCAGTCTGGCACTAGGGTCGTCGCTGTGGTGGAGATCCCGGAGAGCTTTCGTGCTATGCCGCGGTGGTGGCACGACGGCACCGCGTGGCTTGACCAGCTGCCGGAGTTGATCACCGAGACCTGCCGGCGACTGCGGCTCACCGTGGACGGGCCGGCCCGGCACGGTTCGAATGCGCTGGTGCTTCCGGTCCGACGGGACGGACTGCCGTACGTGCTCCGGCTGAACCCGCCCGATGATCATGATCTTCCCGCCCAGGTCGCGGCGCTGGAGTTCTGGGCCGGCCGCGGCACGGTCCTGTTGCACGAGGCCGACCCGGCGGTCGGCGCGATGCTGCTGGAACGGCTCGACGGCGACCGGTCCCTCTCCTCGCTGCCGCTCGCGGAGGCGGTGCCGATCATCGCCCGGGTGATGCGGCGGTTGGCGGTGGACCCGCCCGAGGGCGTACCGACCACGGACTCCTGGCTCCGCAGCGGCGCCGAGCGGTTCGGCCGCGAGTGGGAGGAGCTCGACCGGCCGTTCCCGGCCCGCCTCCTCGACGGCGTTCTCGAGGCGACGGGCCGGTTGATCACCGAGCCCGGCGAGGACCGAGCCGTGAACGGCGACCTGCACCACGACCAAGTGCTGGCGGGCGAGCGGGAGCCCTGGCTGGTGGTCGATCCGGTGCTGATTCGCGGCGACATCGAGTACGACCTCGCCCGGATCCTGTGGAGCCGCCTGGACGAGATGGCCGACCAGGACGTCCATGATCATCTCCGGACCGTGGTCGAGGTGGCCGGCCTGCGCGCTGAGCGGGCCCGCTGCTGGGTGATCTTCCGGGCCGCCGACTACCTCTTCTGGGGCCTGCGGCACGGCCTCACCGAGGACCCGCCCCGCTGCCGCCGCCTGCTCGACCTGCTCCTGACCTGACCCCGACGGTCAGCGGCTGGGGTCGCGGCGGTACAGGTGCCGGGACCAGAGGAAGCCGCCAACCGAGATCACCAGGCACCAGCCGATCGCGAGGATCCAGCTGTAGCCGATCGGGGTGCCGAACAGCAGGCCGCGCAGCGTCTCCATGATCGGCGTGAACGGCTGGTACTCGGCGAACCAGCGCAGCCCGACCGGCATCGAATCGGTCGGCACGAATCCGCTGCCCAGGAAGGGAAGCAGGGTCAGCGGCATCGGCAGGTTGCTCGCCGACTCCACGGTCTTGGCCACCAGGCCGAGGGCGACACAGAGCCAGGTCAGCGCGAAGCCGATCATGGTGATCACACCGATCACACCGAGCCACTGCAACGGCCCGGCCGGCGACCGGAAGCCGATCAGCAGCGCGACGCCGATCACCACCGCGGAGATCAACAAAGTCTGCACGACGCCGCCGATCACGTGCGAGGCGAGCACCGACGGCCGGAAGATCGCCATCGTCCGAAACCGGGCGATGACGCCCTCGGTCATGTCCATCGCGGCGGACACCGCGACGCCCTGGGCGCTGGCCGCGACACCCATCACGAGGATGCCGGGCACCACGTAGTTGAGGTAGTCGGCCCGGCTGCCCCCGATGCCGGCCCCGAGGGTGCCACCGAAGACGTACACGAAGAGCAGCATGAAGATGATCGGCATCCCGATCAGCAGCAGGGTCATGCTCGGGTAGCGGACGATGTGCAGGAGTTTGCGGCGGGCCATCGCCATCGTGTCGGCGGCCGCGTACGTGAGCGTACTCATCGGACTGATTCCTTCTCGTTCGTGATCATGGATTCGTTCGGCTGGCCGGTCAGAGCCAGGAAGACGTCGTCGAGATCCGGCGTGTGGACGGAGAGCTCGGCGATCTCCACGCCGGACCGGTCGAGCCGGTCCAGCACCGTGCGCAGCGACCGGACGCCGCCGTCGCTGGGTACCTGCAGGGTGAGCGCCTCCAGGTTGGGCACCGACCCGTCCAGCGCCACGGTCGCCGCGCCGAGTGCCTCGGCGTCGCCGAACCGGAGCAGCAGGTGACCACCGGCGATCCGGCCCTTCAGCTCGGCGGCCGTACCCTCGGCGATCAGTCGGCCGTGATCAAGGACCGCGATCCGGTCGGCCAACTCGTCGGCCTCCTCCAGATACTGGGTGGTCAGGAAGATCGTCACGCCGCCGGCGACCAGCTCCCGGATGATCTGCCACATGGTCCTTCGGCTGCGCGGATCGAGACCGGTGGTCGGCTCGTCCAGGAAGATGATCTTGGGATCGCCGACCAGGGTCATCGCCAGGTCGAGCCGGCGCCGCATGCCACCGGAATAGGTGGCGGCCGGCTTCTTGGCCGCGTCGACAAGATCGAACTGCTCCAGCAACCGGGCCACGGTCGCGTCGGCCTCGGCCCGGTCCAGGTGGTGCAGCCGGGCCATCAGGCGGAGGTTCTCGGCTCCGGTGAGCAGGCCGTCGACCGCAGAGAACTGGCCGGTGACGCCGATCGCGGCGCGCACCGCGTCGGGTTCGGTGGCCAGGTCGTGGCCGGCAACCCGGGCCCGGCCCGCGTCCGGCGTGATCAAGGTGGACAGGATGTTGACGGTGGTCGTCTTGCCGGCGCCGTTGGGGCCGAGCAGGGCGAAGATCGTTCCGGTGGCGACGGTCAGATCGACCCCTTCGAGCACGGTCAGGTCGCCGTAACTGCGACGGAGGCCGACGGCCTCGATGGCTGTGGGCATGGCTGCGCCTTTCCAGGTGTGGTGCGAGGTGGGCAGGCTCGAAAGACCGGAGTACGCCCGGAGTCCCTCGGTTGTGGTGTGGTGTGGCCTAGCTCAGATGTCCAGGTCTTCGATCAGCGGATGATCTTGGGCCGACGCGACGAGGTCGTACAGCTTGGCCGGGATCTTGGGTTTCAGTTCCTCGACGGTGTCGACCACGTCGAGGGTCGATTCGCCCTCGGTGAAGCTCCAGCTCTGGTTGGCGCTGAGGTTGCCGACCCAGGCCCGCCAGCCCTGACTCCATTTCTCGGCGTTCTCGGACTGGTCCTTCCATTCCGGCGATCGTTCGGTGTGCACCACGAACTTGCCGGTACGGCTCTGGTAGACCTTGATCGTCGCCACCGACGTCGCGGTGGTGTCCATCCATTCGGCCAGCAGCATCCCGGAGAACCGGACCTTGCGACCGACGCCGAGGCCGACCTTGACGACGACCTCCTCGAAGCCCTCGAGCTTGCCCTCCTCGAACTCCACGAACCGCCGGAGTGCGGTGGTGATCGCCTGGGACAGGCTGCCCCCGGCCAGCTCCTGAGCCCGGGCGAAGAGCTCCTGGTCGCTGTCGGAGACATAGATCGTCTTGTTCGGCATACGCAGAACTATACATATACATATGCGTACGCCACAAGCGCCGAACCTTGTGAAGGTCTGAACGGAGGATTAGGATACTGAACATGAGTTCAGTCGAGACGAAGGGCGACGACCTGACGGCACGGGCGCGGATCCGCAACGTCGCCATCGCGCACTTCGCCAGGGACGGTTTCACGCGGGCCAAGGTTCGTTCCATCGCCGCCGAGGCCGGGGTGAGCGTCGGGCTGATCTTCCACCACTTCGGCAGCAAGGACGGCCTCCGAGCCGCCTGCGACGCGTACGTCCTGGCGACCGTCAGCGACCGCGCCCGTGCCGCCGCCCGGCCGTCCGGCGCCGGGCTTCCCGAACTGCTCGACGCCTACCTGGCCGACCCCGAGGCCTATCGCCGGCAGGCGCTCTACCTGGCCCGCGCGATCGAGGAGGACGTGCCGGCCGCCGGGCCGCTGGTCGAGGCGCTGGTGGCCGAGGCCGAGGCGATCTTCCGGGCCGGCGCCGAGGACGGCTCGTTCCGGCACACCGACGATCCCAGGGCACTGGCCGTGCTGACCTTGATCATCAGCCAAGGCATCCTGACCATGCCGGCCGCACTGGTCCGGGCACTCGGCGCGGAGGACTTCGGCCCGGAGGCATTGCGCCGCCTGACCGGGCCGGCGCTCGAACTCTTCACCCGCGGCGTGTACGTCGACGACTCCGTGACCCGCAGCGCGACCGATGCGTGGATCAGGTCGATGGCCCGCCCTCCCAACCCAGGAAAGGATTGAGCCGGATGACCATGACACTTCCAGCGTTCTCGCCGGCCGAGAGCAGCCTCTGGCTGACCCAGTGCGGACGCGCCCTGGACAGCAGGTTGCCGAACCCGCTGCTCGGTGACACCACAGCGGACGAGATCGTGATCAAGACCGGCTACGACCTCGCCCGGTTCCCGTTGCCGAAGAGCAAGATCATCGACATCGCCGCCCGAGCGAAGAAACTGGACGACATCGTCACCGCCTTCGTCGCGACCCATCCGGACGCGGTCGTTCTCGATCTTGGTGCCGGGTTGGACAGCCGGGCTTCCCGAGTCGATCCACCAGCGACCGTCCGGTGGTACGACATCGATCTCCCCACCGTCGTCTCGGTACGGGAGCAGGTCGTTCCGGTACGGCCTGGCGTGCGCTCGCTGGCCGCCGATCTCAAGGATCATGGCTGGCTCGGTGATCTTCCCCGCGACCGGCCGGCCGTGATCGTCGCCGACGGCCTGATGCCGTTCCTGACCGCGGAGGGCTTCGCGTCGCTGCTGCGAAGGCTCGTTGATCATTTTCCGGCCGGCGAGATCGCGTTCAACGGTTACCCGAAGCTCGCCGTCTGGGTGGTGAAACACTTCCCGAAGCAGTTCGGCTCGATCGCGCCCGACGTGGTCAACCCGGGCTCCGACGACCCGCACGACCCGGAACGCTGGGCTCCCGGACTGACACTGGTCGAGGAGTCGTATCCGACCCGCGACGCCGACCTCGGCCAGCTGTCTCCCGCGACCCGGCTGATCGGTCGTGCGATGACCGGCCTGCTGTCGATCAACCCCCGCCGGCTGCGCAGCGTGAGTACGGTCGTCGACCGCTACCGCTTCGGCGAGCCGGGAACGGAAGCCTAGGGTAGGTCTTCACCCGCGGAGCCGCTCGACCATCTACCTTCGAACCATGGGCCGGACGACCTCGCTGTGGTGGGTGCTGTTGATCATCGTCCTGGTGACCGCCGGATGCACCCCGCCGCCCCCGCACGAGCCTCGGCCGGCACCGATCCTGCGTCCACTGGTGGACGGCCGGTGTCCCCGCGACGGAGTCGGCCTGATCCAGCCCCTCGAGGACGCGGACCCCTATCGCGGCTCGCTGCCGCCCGAGGGCTTCCGGCCGGTCACGGCGATCCGCTGCACCGGCAACCTGGGCCGGTCCCAGAACGGGTACGAGATCTTCGACGTCACCGAGTACTCCACCGCGGTCACTCCCGAACTGCTGGCGGCGCTCGCCCTCCCCGACGAGGTGCCGAAGCGGGCCGACTTCGGTTGCCCGGAGAACCTGGAGCCGACGCTCTTCTTGCTGCTGGTCGACGCCACCGAGCGCGGCTACCGGCCACGCGTCCCGATCACCCCGTGCGGCCGGCCGCTGTCGGAGGTCAAGCGCGTGGTCGAGGCGATGCCGTGGCGAGCCCAGGCGAAGTTCACGATCAAGCACCGATCCTGATCGAACCCCGCGCCCGGCACACAGGAGTCCTACCCTCGATCCATGGCCCGCTGGCTGCGGGGCTGCTGGCTGGCCGCCCTGCTCATGATCACGTACGGCTGCGTTTCGGCCGACACGATGAGCCCCCGACCGTCGCCGACGCCGGCGCCGCTGGTGGACGGTCGCTGCCCGCGCGACGGCGACGGGGTGGTCCACCCGGACGTCCCGGACGATCCGTACCTCGGTGGGCTGGCACCAGCCGGATTCGTCGCGACCGGGGTGATCCGGTGCCTGGTCGACGAGCCGCTGACCCGCAAGGACGGGCGGTTCGACTACCTCGTCCGCGAACTCGTCGGCGCGCCGTCGGACGTCCTGTCGCAGGCACTGTCGCTGCCGGACGACCGAGTGCCCGGTTGGCATGAGGCTTGTCCGGCCAGAGCGGAGATTCCGATCCGGTTGCTGCTGGTCGACGCCACCGGACAGGGCTACTGGCCGCGGATCCCGATCACCTGGTGCCACGAAGCCAGATCCGAGGTGTACGCGGCGGTCGAGGCCATCGCCTGGCGAGAGCGCACCAGCTTCCGGGTCGTCCGTGACCGGTAACGAACCCCAGCCCCGCCGACTCAGTCGGTGAGCAGGCGCCAGCCAAGTCGCTGTGCCGCGGCCCGGTCGAAGGTCACCACCTCGTCGGCGCCGAAGCGATCGACCGCCCCCTGGACCAGGGCGTCGGCGAAGTCGGCGCCGGTGTCCTCGGCCAACATCAACGCCCGGACGACACCTTCACCGTCGTCGAACTCCAACGTCGGCGTCTCGACCAGCCCGCGGATCACGCTGAGACAGGATTCCCGGTCGAGCCGGTAGCTGCGCGAGATCACCCAGTAGAACTCCGCCATCACGACCTGGGTGATGAAGCCGGGTCTCTCCGCTGTCAGACCGCTAAGAAAGGAGCGTGCCAGGTCCGCAGAAGCCGTGTCGTCGACCTTGGCAATCGCCCGGACCAGGATGTTCGTGTCAACACCGATCACGGTTCGTCCCGTACGCCGCGCATCCCGCTCTCGGCGGCAGCTTCGGCGATCGCCTCGTTCATCTCCTCGATGGTCAGCGGCGGTTGGCCCGGCCGATGGAGGATTCCGAACAGGTCTTCGATCCGCCCCGTCCGGGCGACGATCCGATAGTCGCGCGGGCCGAGCTTCACGAACATCACCTTCGACCCGGGCACCAGCCCGAGATCTTCCCGTACGTCCCGGGGCACCGTGATCTGCCCCTTGCTGGTCATGGTCGCGGCCGTCATTCCAGCTCCTTACCTTATCCGTGCACGCCTTACCTCAAGGGTACATGCAAGGAGGAGAGCCGGCCAGCGTCATTGCTCGCAGACGACCATCGCCGAGGCGATGCCGGCGTCGTGGGAGATGGAGAGGTGGATGGTGCCGACGCCGAGTTGTTCGGCCCGGGCGGCGACCGTACCGATGATCTTGAAGGAGGGCCGTCCCTCTCCGTCGGTGATCACCTCGGCGTCGGTCCAGATCATCCCGCTCGGCGCACCGAGCGCCTTGGCCAGGGCTTCCTTGGCGGCGAACCGGGCGGCCAGCGAGGCGGTCGACTTCTCCGCCTCGGCCGGCGTGAACAGCCTGGTGATCAAGCCCGGCCGACGTTCGATCGTCTCGGCGAACCGGGACACGTCGCAGACGTCGATCCCGACCCCGATGATCATCGTGTGCGGGGACTCACTCGACCGTGACCGACTTGGCCAGGTTGCGGGGCTGGTCCACGTCGTGACCCTTCCGGGTGGCCAGCTCACAGGCGAACACCTGCAGCGGAACGACGGCGAGCATCGGCTGCAACAGCGTGGACACCTTGGGCAGTTTGATCATGAGATCCGCGTACGGCTCGACGGCTTGATCATCGGCCTCGGCGAGCACGATGGTCCGCGCGCCGCGGGCCCGGATCTCCTGGATGTTGGAGACCACCTTGTCATGAAGTTGATCACGACCGCGCGGCGGCACCACGACGAACACCGGAAGTTGATCATCGATCAGGGCGATCGGGCCGTGCTTCAGCTCGCCGGCGGCGAACCCCTCGGCATGGATGTACGCGAGCTCCTTGAGCTTCAACGCACCCTCCAGTGCGACCGGGTAGCCGACGTGCCGGCCGAGGAACAGCACCGACGGCTCGTCGGCGAACTCCTCGGCGAGCTTGATCACCGGCTCGATCCCGTCCAGCACCGACTGGATCGCGGCCGGCATCGCCTCCAGTTCGGCGACGGTGGCGGCGATCTCGTCGTCGAACTTCGTGCCGCGCACCTGGGCCAGATAGAGCCCGAGCACGTAGCAGGCGACCAGCTGGGTCATGAAGCCCTTGGTCGACGCGACGCCGATCTCCGGCCCGGCGTGGGTGTAGATCACGGCGTCCGACTCCCGCGGGATCGTGGACCCGTTGGTGTTGCAGATCGCCAGCACCCGCGCCTTCTGCTCCCGGGCATGCCGGACCGCCATCAACGAGTCGGCCGTCTCGCCGGACTGCGAGATGCAGACGACCAGCGTGGTCGGCCCGACGATCGGGTCCCGGTAGCGGAACTCGTGGGCCAACTCGACCTCGCAGGGCAGCCGGGTCCAGTGCTCGATCGCGTACTTGGCGACGAGTCCCGCATAGAACGCCGTACCGCAGGCGACGATGATGATCTTGTCGATCTTGCGCAGGTCGTCCTCGGACATCCGCAGCTCGTCCAGGACCAGCTTGCCCTCCTTGGAGTGCCGGCCCAGCAGCGTGTTCGCGACCGCATCCGGCTGCTCGTAGATCTCCTTGCGCATGAACCAGTCGTAGCCGTCCTTCTGGGCGGCGGTCAGGTCCCAGTCGACGTGGTACGGACGCACGTCGGCGGGCCGCCCCTCGAAATCGGTGACCGTCACCCCGGACGAGGTGATCTGGACGACCTGGTCCTGGCCGAGCTCGATCGCGTCCCGGGTGTGCTCGATGAACGCGGCCACGTCGGAGGCGAGGAAGTTCTCCCCCTCGCCGACGCCGACCACCAGGGGCGAGTTGCGCCGGGCGCCGACGACCAGATCCGGCGTGTCCCGGTCCACCGCGACCAGCGTGAAGGCCCCGTCCAGCCGGACGCAGACCCGGCGCATCGCGGTCGCGAGGTCGACGCCCTCGTCCAGCAGCCGGCCGATCAGGTGGGCGACGGTCTCGGTGTCGGTCTCGGAACTGAGCGGGATCCCGGCCGCGACCAATTCGGCCCGCAGCGCCGCGAAGTTCTCGATGATGCCGTTGTGCACGACCGCGACCCGGCCGTCGGCGGACAGGTGTGGGTGGGCGTTGGTGTCGTTCGGCGCGCCGTGGGTCGCCCAGCGGGTGTGCCCGATCCCCTGGCCGGTCAGCGGCAGCGGGTGATCGGCGAGCTCCTTGTCCAGGTTGGCGATCTTGCCGGCCTTCTTCACGCAGCGGAGCGTCCGCGCCACACCCTCGTCCACCACGGCCACCCCGGCGGAGTCGTACCCGCGGTATTCCAGGCGGCGCAGCCCCTCGACCACAACCGAGCCTGCGGGCTTGGTTCCGACGTATCCGACGATTCCACACATGCCCGACAGGCTAGACCACCCCACGGCGCCCTGATCCCGGGTTTCGCCCTGGTGGCGCCGATTCGGCAGAATGCCTCCTTGTGGTTCAGCGGTTCACCGGAAACGGCAACGGCCTCGGCCCGTACGTCGAGCGCGACCGGGCCGATTGGGCTGAGTTGGCGGCATCGACCCCACTCACCCTCGACGCGGCGACCCTAGAGAAGCTGCGCGGACTGCGCGACCCGACCCGGCTGATCGACGTCAGCGAGGTCTACCTGCCGCTGACCCGGCTGCTCAGCGAGTACGTCCGGCACACCGGCAACCTGTATCGCTCGACCAACGAGTTCCTCCGGCTCTCGGTGGATCGGACGCCGTTCGTGATCGGGGTCGCCGGCTCGGTCGCGGTCGGCAAGTCGACCATGGCCCGGCTGCTCCGTGAACTGCTGGCCGGCTGGCCGGAGCATCCGCGGGTCACCCTGATCACCACCGACGGCTTCCTGCTGCCGAACGCGGAGTTGGAGCGCCGCGGACTGATGCACCGCAAGGGTTTCCCGGAGTCGTACGACCGCCGGGAGCTGCTCCGGTTCGTGATCGACGTGAAGTCCGGCAAGGAGGAGGTCACCGCGCCGGTCTATTCACACCTGACCTACGACATCGTGCCGGGCGAACAGGCCGTCGTCCGGCGGCCCGACATCATGATCATCGAGGGCCTCAACGTGCTGCAGCCGGCCCGGGTCCGCGCCGACGGCACCACCGGGCTGGCGGTGAGCGACTTCTTCGACTTCTCCGTCTACGTCGACGCCGATCCGGTCGACATCCGGGACTGGTACATCCAGCGCTTCCTCTCCCTCCGCGACACCGCGTTCCAGGACCCGCGCTCGTACTTCGTCAAGTATGGGAAGTTCACCGAGGAGGAGGCGATCGCGGAGGCCGGCCGGATCTGGGACTCGATCAACGGGCCGAATCTGTGGACCAACATCCGCCCGACCCGGGGCCGCGCGACCGCGATCCTGCGCAAGGATTCCGACCACCGAGTGAAATGGGTACGGATCCGGAAAGTCTGAGTCGGGACCGCTAGCGTACGAGGGCATGAGCAACCCGTATCAGGAGCGGTCCGAGACCAAGGTGATCATCGGTGCCGGTACCGCGATCAAGTTCGGCTTCTTCGCCGCGTTCGGGGTGGTGCTGTTCTCGCTCGTCCTGTCGGTGATCATGTTGATCATCAGCGCGGTGCTGTTCCTGGCGTTCCGGGTGCAGGTCCCGCTGCCGTTCCCCAATTGATCAACGGGGACCGAGGCCGGTCGCGCCGTCGATCAGTTCGCGGGCCACGTCGAGGTGACCGGCGTGCCGGGCCGTCTCCTCGATCAGGTGCAGCAGCACGGTCCGTACCGAATCCGACAGGGGTACGTGCTCGGGCGGCACCGGACCGCGCGGCCGGTCGTCCAGCGCCAAGTCGGCCAGCGCCCGATCCGATCGGGCCCACTGCTCGCGATAGGCCTGCACCGCACCGATCCCGACCGGATCCGGGCCGACCTCCTGGCCCGCGAGCAACCCGTGGCACCAATAGCGCTCGGCGCCGGTCAGATGCATGATCATGCTCGCCGGCGTCCAGCCGCTGGGCACCACCGACCGAGCCAGCGCGGCCTCGTCGAGCCCGTCGACGATCGCCACCACGCTGTCCCGCTGGGCCTGCAGATAGTGCAGCAGGTCGGCCCGGTCGGGCTCGTTCATCCGGCGTCGTCCGTCAGCGGCACCAGGTAGGACTCGACCCGGCTGATCCTGTCGCCGGCGAACGTGAAGACATCGTTGAACGCGAACCGGTGCACCCGCCCGTCGACGAACGTGCCCTGTCCCGTGCCCAGGGCGACCACCGCGTCCTCGCCCTCGATCAGCCGGTCGATGATCAAGATCGGACTGCCGCTGAAGGCCTCGTTCTCGATCTCGCCGTCGAACGCGTCCTTGCCCTGCAGGTGGCGGAACCCGGGCAGGTCCCAGATCACGTCGTCGGTGAGCAGGGCCAGGATCGCCTCATGATCACTGCGGCGGAACCCCTCGAAGTAACGTTGCACGATGTCTTGGCGGTCAGTCATGGCGGCATCGTAATCAGTCATCGCAACTGGTTGCAAATCAGGATCACTTGATGCGGGGTTCGACTCTCCCCCTGGGGGAGCCGTCACGCTCGAATCACCCGAACGAGAATGGAGTGATCATGCTGAACATCGGAGAGTTCGCCCAGTGGACCGGCCTGACGATCAAGGCCCTTCGGCTGTACGACGAGCGCGGGATCCTGGCGCCGGCCGAGGTCGATCCGTTCTCGGGCTACCGGCGCTACTCCGCGGGCCAGCTCCGGGACGCGATCATGATCAAGGCGCTGCGGGACGCGGGCGTACCGCTGGCCGGGGTGGCCGATGCCGCCGCCGCGCCGGACCGCGCCGCCGAACTCCTGGACGAGCACCGGGAGCGGGTCGCGGCCGCGCGCCGGGCCGAGGACCTGGCCGCCGAGCAGGCCCGGCGGGTGCTGGCCGACCTGGAGCAGGAGGTCAGTCTGGAGGTCCGGTCGGCACCGTCGCAGCCGTACGCCGGGGTGCTGGTCGAGGTGTCCGATGGCGACGCCCGGGAGTGGGACGACGACGAACCGGCGAACCGGGCGTTCGGCGCGCTCTGGCAGGCCCTCGCCGCAACGGACAACCGGCCGACCGGCGACTTCTGGTCGACGATCCGGTCCGGCAAGGACCCGGAGCACGTCCAGCTGGTCCTCAGCTGGCCGGTCGCCCGGGAGCCCGAGCCCGGCTTCGCGCTGGACGGCCACCGCGTCGAGGTCGGCACCCTGCCGGAGCGCGAGGAGATCGTCGCCTCCTGGACCTTCGACGGCACCGACCCGGCCGAGGGCGCGATGCACCCGGCCGCGATCGCCCTGGTCGAGGAGGTCGAACGCCGCGACCTCGACCTCAACCTCGGCCTGCTCCGCCAGGTCGGCGTCACCGACCAGTCGGGCGCGCCCATCGGAGTCGAGCTCGCCTACGCCCTCCCCTGCGGAACGGACTCCGACGCCGGCCGAACAGCCCGGGTTCAGGCGAACCGGTCGGGCCTCACCTGACGAACCAACTCGCCCAGGTCCTGCACGTCGACCGAGGCCCCGGCGGCGCGGACGGTCCAGCGAGGTCCCCGCCGCTCGGCGCCGGCCACCCAGGACACCCGGATGGGCGCATCCTGGTCGATCCGGCAACCCGCCCGGATGACGGCGCGCCGGGTCCAGGCCAGCAGCGGGCCGTCGCCGTCCAGGGCGACCGCGCGGTGCGGTGACCCGGGTGCCCGGAAGGTGCCGGTGTCGGGATCGAAATCCAGTCCTCCACCGAGGGCCTTCTCGATCAGACCGGCCCGGCCGAGATCCTCCGGAGCGCCGGTGGTGAAGGTGCGCAGCTCGTCGATCAGCCAGACCGTGTCTGCGTGGCGCATCGTCTGTTCCAGATCGTGGGTTGACATGAGGACCGCCAGGCCGCGCTCGCGGGTCAGGGTGGTCAGCAGAGCCGCCAGTTCCATCCGGGCCCGTACGTCCAGGAAGGCCGCCGGCTCGTCGAGCAACAGCACCTCGGGCTGCTGCGCGAGCGCGCGGGCGATCATGACGCGTTGGCGCTCGCCGTCACTCAGCTCGCCGAGTGGGCGCTGCGCCAGGGTTTCCGCGGCGGTGGCCGCCAACGCCTCGTCGATCACGGCACGGTCCGCCGGCGAGAGCCGCCCGGCGATCCCGGTGTACGGGTAGCGGCCGAGGGCTACGACGTCGTAGGCACGCATCTGTCCCGGCGCGGTCCGTTCGGTGAGCACGACGGCGACCTGCCGGGCGAGCTGGCGAGGAGTGAGGCGCGCGAGAGATTGTCCGCAGACTTCAACCGTGCCGCCGAGAAGGGGCTGGAACCGGGCGAGACTGCGCAGCAAGGTCGACTTGCCGGAGCCGTTCAGGCCGACCAGACAGGCGAGTTCCCCGGCGCCCAGGTTCGCCCGGAGGTCGGAGAGGATCGCGCGTTTCCGGCCGCCGGCGACGTAGCCGACGGTGGCGTTCGCCACGGTCAGCGCGGCGGCCGTCACAGCGAGAATCCGTCTTGGCTGCGGTGGATCCGCAGCAGGACCCGCATCACGATGGGGGCACCGATGAGCGCGAGTGCTGCGTTGAGGGGCAGGATCGCGTCGCTCTCCAGGCCGGGCAGTTGCGCGAAGATGCCCGCGGCAACCGCGATCAGGATCCCGATCGCCGCAGTTGCCGGAAGGAGGATGCGATGGTCAGTGGTACGGAACAGGCCGCGGGCCAGATGCGGAGCGGCGATGCCGAGGAACGCGATCGGGCCGGCAAACGCGGTCACCGAACCCGCCAGCAACGCGGTGCTGGTGAGCGTCGCGACCCGCATGGCACGGACCGACATCCCCATGCTCTGCGCGTAGTGCTCGCCGAGCAGCGATACGTTGAGCTGTTTGGTGCTCAGCGCGAGCACCGTGATCCCCGCCGCGACGACCACGCCCAACACCGGCAACTGCTCCATCCGCAGGCCCGAGAAGGTGCCGAACTGCCAGG
Source organism: Microlunatus parietis (assembly GCF_013407955.1). GTDB lineage: Bacteria > Actinomycetota > Actinomycetes > Propionibacteriales > Propionibacteriaceae > Microlunatus > Microlunatus parietis. The sequence continues at coordinate 2,474,026 of NZ_JACCBU010000001.1, forward strand.
AGGTGAAGGCCTTCACGGCCTCGGGGCGGGCAAAGTACACCAGGACGTTGACGAGCGCGGTGATGAAGGCGCTCAGCATGATTCCGGCGACGAGCACGATCACCAGGTTCTGCACCCGGGCCGCGATCGCCGACATGATCAACAGCACGGCCAGGGCGCCGAGGGCCGCCGCACCGACCACGCCGAGGCTCTGCAGCGGACCCACTGCGCTGAGCACCGCAGCCGACAGCCCGGCGTTGGCTCCCTGTGGCAAGATCACCAAGCCGACGCCGAGGCTGGCGCCGGAGCTGACGCCGAGGACGTACGGATCGGCGAGGGCGTTGCGGAACATCGTCTGCATGGTCAGGCCGGCCAGCCCGATCGCCGCCCCGGCGATCACCGCGGTGATCGTCCTGGGCAGCCGCAGCGTGGTCACGATGCCGGACCAGGTCCGCCGGCTCGGCTCCCCGCCGGCCAGGATCGTGAACACCTCACCGATCGGGATCGACACCGATCCCCAGGCCAGCGACGCGAGGATCAGGCCCGCTCCGGCGACGGCCAGCGCGACGAACAGGACGAGGTAACGGACGGTGACGATCCGGTGCTGCCGCGTGACGGCGGCCCGTGCGACGCCCGCGTCCACGATCGGGGAGGTGGCACGCTCGGGGATCGTCCTGCTAATCGGAGACCGCGCCCAGATAGACGAGTTGGTGGTCGGGTGCCAACTCCGGATGCAGCAGGCTCACGGCATCGGTCAGCATCACATCGGCATCGACGGCGCCGTTGAGGAAGTAGTCCTGCCCCCGGGCGCCGATCCGGTGGAACGTGTCGCCGCTGTGCAGCGCCTTGAGGACGTCGAGCCGCGGATCGGCGGCGAGATACTCGGCCTTGCTGGCGTACTTCGGGAAGAACACCAGGTCCAGCCAGAAGTCGGCATCGGCACCGATGTCGAGAAACGCCTCGAGTGAGAGGGTCTCCTTGCCGCCACCGGGCAGGTCCGGCAGGGCCGTCCCACCGGCCGCGCGGATCAATTGCTCCTCGAACCGATCGTTCTGGTTGGTGGTGACCTCGCCGGAGCTGCCGATCACCCCGACGACGACCGTCGGCTTGCTCCCGTCCTTCGCCACCTTCGCGGACACGGCCTGCTCCAGGGCCTGGTACCGCTGCTCGATCGGGTCGAAGATCGCGTTGGCCTCGGCCTCGCGATTGAAGAACAGCGACGTGAACTTGAGCTGCTCCGCGGCACCCAGCGGAGATTCCGTGTACGGGAAGTAGTAGACGACGGGGATGCCCAGCTCCTCGATCTTGGCGAACATCGCCTGATCGCCCGCATAGTTGGTGTAGAAGTCCGGATCGGCGTCGGCCAGTGCCTCGAGGTTCACGTCGTAGCCCAGTTCAGCGACCTTGCCGGACGCGATCTGGGCGGAGACCTTCGGGAAGTGGGGCGCCTCGGTGGGCCCGATGAACCGCTCCGCCTCACCGACCAGTGATTCCGCGACGTCCAGCCGTTCCAGAGCGGCGTAGAGGACACTGCCGCCATCCGCCAGGGTCTTGGTCGGGATCGTGATCACTCCTGCGCCGGCGAGGTCACCGGTCAACTCGGGCTCGGGAGCCCCGCAGTGGTTCAGCACATAGGTGCTCTCGATGTGCCGAGACCCGGCCGTGGCGTGCCCGCCGGCGGACTCGACCGTGGTGCGCAGCACCTTGTACGACCGGTGATAGGTCACCGACCACCCGCGGGCGTACTCCGCTTCCGCCTTGTCGGGGAAGTAGTCGACATCGGGCGAGTAGTTCTCGATGCAGCCGTCGGCCGTGATGCTGCCGGCGTCCGCGGTCCGATCGGCGGCGCAGCCGCCGATGGCCGCGACCAGGAGGGCGGTGACCGCCCAGGCTCCGATGTGTTGCCCACGGATGATCATCGAACTCCCGAGTTATTGAACATGATTGTCAATGCAGGGTCACCATAAGTGGCGCCAGGGTGGTGCACAAGACCCCATCGCCATCCGCAGGACATTCCCCACCAGGGGATTGCGGCACAGCAGCCCGGACGCCTACGGTCCTCTCTTGAGAATGACTTTCATTATCATTACGGGATTCACTCGGCGGAACGAGGTGGCGATGGGTACGGAACCGCCCACCGTTTCGGCGATGCTGCGGCTCGCCACCGGCGCGCGCCGGTGGATCGTCCTGAGCACCGGCCTGAGCTTGATCATCACCGCGACCTACGTCGGCCAGGGGATCGCGTTCGCGCTCGCACTCCTCCGCATCCTGCAGGGCGGCGCATGGGCCGACGTCCTCGGACTGCTGCTGACCGCCGTCGCGATGGTGATCATCCGGGCCGGCGTGACCTGGCTCCGCGAATCGGTCGGGGTCACCGCGGCCGCGCGGATCAAGGCCGCGCTGCGGCGGCGGGCTTTCGCGGTGTTGTTCGCGCTGGGGCCCGGTTACACGACCGGCGCCCGGGCCGGCGCGGTGCAGACCATGGTGATCGACGGCATCGAGCGCCTGGAGGCGTACTTCAGCAAGTTCGTCTCCCAGTTGTTGGTGTCGGTGCTGGGCGCGGCCGCGATTCTGCTGGGGCTGACGATGATCGATCCGGTCGTCGGGGTGATCCTCACCGCCGCGGCGCTGGCGATCGCGACGACGCCGCTGCTCGCCCGCCGGCTCCAGGCCGAGCGGTCCAGCGGGTACTGGGCCGAGTGGCGTCGCCTCGGTGCCGACCATCTCGACCTGCTTCAGGCCATGACCACCCTGAAGCTGTTCGGTGCGGCCGCGCCGCGACGAGCCGCGCTCGCGCAACGATCCTGGCACTTCTACCGTGCGTCGCTGAGCTTCGTGGCCGTCGCGAACCTGCGGACCGGCGCGATGGGCCTGCTGTCCAGCGGAGGGGCGGCCGTGGCGATCGCGGTCGGAGTGGTGCGGGTGGCGGACGGGGCGCTGTCCGCCTTCGGGCTGCTGCTCGTCCTCCTCCTGGCCAGGGAGGCGTTCCGTCCCCTCGAGGAACTGCAGAAGGCGTACCACTCGGCCTATCCCGCGGTGGCGGCGGGCCGCGCGATCCAGGGTTTCCTGGCCGAACAGCCGACCGTGAAGGCACCGGACCCGGAGCTGGCCGCGGCGGCGGGGCGGCGGGTTCGGGGCGAGGCCATCGAGCTGCGTCGGGTCACCTTCGGCTACCGGCCGCACCTCCCCGTCCTGCGGGACGTGAGCCTGACGGTGCCCGAGGGCCATACGGTCGCCATCGTCGGCCGGTCCGGCGCCGGCAAGAGCACCGTGGTGTCACTGATCCAGCGATTCCTGGACCCCGACAGCGGGACCCTGACGCTCGGCGGCGTCGACCTCCGCGAACTGTCGCCGGCGTACCTGCGAAGCCGGATCGCCGTCGTCGCCCAGGACACCTACCTCTTCCACGGCACGCTCCGGGACAACCTTCTCCTCGGCCGCCCCGATGCCGGCGCCGGCCGCCTCGACGCGGCCCTGCACACGGCCGGCGCGACCGACCTGCTGGCCAGGCTGCCGGACGGCTACGACTCGATCATCGGAGAGCGCGGCTCGACCCTGTCCGGCGGCGAACGGCAGCGGATCGCCATCGCCCGTGCGGTCCTCACCGAGGCACCGGTCCTGCTGCTCGACGAGGCGACCTCGAGCCTGGACTCGGCGACCGAAGCCGGCGTGCAGAGCGCACTCGACACCTTGGCCCGAGGCCGTACCACCCTCGTGGTGGCCCACCGGCTGTCGACCGTCCGGTGGGCGGATTCGATCATCGTGCTCGACAACGGCTCGGTCGTCGAGTCGGGTTCGCACGATGAGCTGGTCGCGCGCGGCGGCAGCTACGCGAGCCTGCTGGAGGCCCAGCGGTTCGACGCCGGGCCGTTCGACGCCCACGCCGCGACGGCGGAGCGAGTGCCGCGATGACCTCGCTTCGTCCGCTGTTGCGGCTCGCCGCTCCGTACCGGCGCCAGGTCGCGGGGATGCTCGGATTCGGCATCCTGGATCAGGCACTCGCCATCACCAGTGCCGCGGTGGGGGCTTGGCTGGTGGGTTCGGTGATCACCGGCGCTTCGTTGACCGAACTGCGCCCCGGGCTCGTCGTGCTGCTCCTCCTCGTCCTGCCGCGGGCCCTGACCGCCTGGCTGGAGTCCTACCTCGCGCACGACCTGGCGTTCCGGATCCTGATGGGAACCCGCAAGGCGTTGGCCGGGGCCTTCGACCGGCTCGCGCCGGAACTGTTGCGTGGCCGGCGTTCCGGTGATCTCGCGTCCACCGCGATGGACGATGTCGAGCGGCTCGAAGTCTTCTTCGCCCACACGGTCGGGCCCCTGGTGGTGGCTGTCGTGATGCCGACCGGATCGCTGATCGCGCTGGCATGGATCCACCCCGCACTGACGCTGACCCTGCTGCCAGTCGCGCTGCTGACCGCCTCGATTCCGACCTGGTCCCGCCGGCGGGCGGAAGCGCAGGGGGCCGTCGTACGGGAGGACCTGGGAATCGCGAACGCCGAGGCGATCGACGGCATCCAGGGGGTGCGCGAGGTGGTGAGCTTCGGCCGCGAGGGCTACTTCCTCGACCGGCTCGACCGACGGACCCGCCGGCTGCAGCGGGCCCAGCGGTCGCAGGCGCTCCGGATGGGCACGACGAAGGTCCTCACCGACGGGCTGGTCGCGATCGGCACCATCGCGGTACTCGCGGTGGCTTCCTACCTGGTCGCCGGCGGGCACCTGTCCGCCGCGCTGTACCCGGCCGCCGTCGTCCTGGCCGGCGCGGCGCTTGCGCCGATCGCCAAGTTCGGCGACGCCGCGCGCGAGCTGGGCGTGGTTTCCGCGGCGCTGGCGCGAGTCACGGCCGTCCTCGACGCCCCCTCGTTGGTCTCGGGCCCGGGGTCGCGAGCGCTGCCGGCCGGGGCCGACCCCGAGATCGCCGTCCAGGCCGCCCGCTATCGGTACGCGCCGGACGCCGCCCCGGCCCTGGACGGAGCAACGCTCACCGTGCGGCCGGGCGAGACCGTCGCCCTGGTCGGCCCGTCGGGCGCCGGCAAATCGACGCTGATCAAGGCGATCCTGCGCTACTTCGACCTCGACGAGGGCCGGATCACCATCGGCGGCGTCGCCCTCGGCGACCTGACCGAGGAAGCACTCCGCCAGACGATCACGGTGGTGCCGCAGGACGTGTACCTGCTGAACGCCAGTGTGGCCGACAACATCGCCCTGGCTCGCCCGGACGCCTCTGCGGCGCAGATCAGGGCCGCAGCTGCCGGGGCACTCGCCGACGAGTTCATCGCGGACTTGCCCGACGGCTACGACACGGTGGTCGGTGAGTGGGGCGCCGCACTCTCCGGCGGCCAACGGCAACGGATCGCCATCGCCCGGGCGCTGCTGCGCGACGCGCCCGTTCTGATCATGGACGAGCCCTCGTCGAATCTCGATGCCCGCAGCGAACGTGAACTGCAGTCGGCGATGGAACGGGTCCGGGCCGGGCGTACGACCCTGATCATCGCGCACCGGCTTTCCACGATCCGTTCCGCCGACCGCATCGCCGTCATCAAGGCGGGTCGGATCGTCCAGCTCGGCACTCACGAGGAGCTCACCGCCGTGGACGGTACCTACACCGCGGTGATGGGGACCCAACTCGCCGCCGAAGGGCGGCGCCCCGGGATCCTCTCGACCCCGACACCCGGAAGGAGGTGAAACACATGATCACCGAGATCAAGGAGGAGCGCGAGCAGACGCTGGCGCCGCACAACCACGCGGTTCAGGCTGCCGTTTTCGGTTGGAACTGATGAATCCGTGGGGTCGCCCGCGCACCCGGGCGGCCCCACGGCCCACCGAACCGGAACCCATGCATCGCCGAGAACCCGACCGAAGGAGACCTCCATGACGGCGCGCCCAACCGGAGCGGCCGCCCGGCCGGCCGAGCTCGACGTCGACCTGCGTCCGCTCGGCGACTCGGGATCGTTGCTGATCACCGCGACCGGCCGACGTTTCGAAGTGGATCGGTCGCCGGCTGAACTTCGCGCCGCCATCGAGGCCTTCCTCGCCGCCCCGGACGACCCGCCGTGGCCGGAGCTCGCCGCGGTCCTGCGCGACTCCGGCGGCATCGTTCCGGCGAACGAGGACTCCGGGGCGACCGCGACGCTCACCGTACTGGCCGATCCGATGCTGGCTCCGATCGCGACCCGGCTGATCAACGAGGACGAGTCGGTGGCACCGCTGGCGGACTCGTGCTCCGGCTGGCCCGCGGCGCTGGGCAGCACCGCGGGTCCGGTGGTGATCTTGCTGGACCAGTTCGACGCCGAGCGGCTGGCCTCGCTGGATCGGTCGTGCGCCGACACGAACCTGTCCTGGGCGCCGTTCCATATCGATCTTCGTCGTGGCTGGGCCGGCCCGGCGCTCGGTCCGGGATCGTCGCTGACGTACCCGGACGTCTTGACGCGACGCCGTTGTGCGACCCAGCGCCGCGAACTCGGTGAAGCGCTGCTCAGTGCCCCGGTGCTCGGGCCGCTGCGGCCTCCGGACTCCGACGCCGTGACCTGGATGGTGGCCGTGTTCCTGGCCGAGGCGCGGCGGTGGGCCGCCGGCCGGGACAGCTCCCTGGTCGGCAACGAGCTCGAGCTCGACCCGCACCGGCCGACCGTGACTCCGCACCCGGTCCTCCCGGTGCCCGGGCGGGCGACCGTCCCGTACCGCAACGACCGGCTCAGCGGCATCGACCTGCTCCTCGACGACCGCACCGGCATAGTCACCAACCTGCGGACGATCACCCACCACCCGTCGATCCCGCGGGACCTGAAGACCGTCCAGGCCGAGGTCACCGACATGGGGCGGGTGCTGCCGTGGGCGCCCAACACCGTCTGCGGCGGCAGCGTCTTCGGCGACGAGCAGGCGGCCCGCGGGTCGGCCATCGGCGAGAGCGTGGAGCGTTACTGCGGCAATGTGATCGACAGGGACCAGCTGGTGCAGGCCAGCTATGCCGAACTGACCGCCCGCGGCGAGCACGCCCTGGACCCGGCACGCCTGGTCCTGTACTCGGACCGGCAGCACGCCACGCCCGGCTTCCCGTTCGTGGAGTTCACTCCGGATCTGCCGGTCTACTGGGTTTCCGGGCATTCGCTCACCGAGGATCGGCCGATCCTCGTCCCGGCCAGCACGGTCTACGTCAATTGGTACGTCGGGCCCTTCGTCGACGAACCGAGGACGAACTATCCGTTCTATGCCGGCCTTGCCGCCGGAACGTCGCTGGACGACGCGATCCGGTCCGGCCTCGAGGAGATCGTCGAGCGCGACGCGACCATGATGTGGTGGGCCAACCGGCAGCCGTTGCCGCTGCTCGAGCCCTCCCGGCGGCTGCACGGGCTGTTCGACGGGGTCAACCCCGAACACGGCCAGCAGTACTGGCTGGTGGAGCTGCAGAACGAGTTCGGCATCCCCGTCGTCGCCGGGGTCGTGGAGGATGCCGAGAACCGCTTGGCGATCGGCTTCGGCGCCCGCGAGACCGCCGAAGCCGCGGCAGCGAAGGCCTGGGCCGAGGCGCTGACCCTGCAGGAGATCTCCCGCGACCTCGACAATCCTCAGGGCCGGTACTGGCAGGCGGTCCGAGCGGGCGTCAAGGCACAGCACTTCATGAAGCCCTGGCGGAGGGATCGCCGCTACCTCGACGACTACCGAGACGACTTCCGGGACGTCGGCGATCTGGAATGCCAGATGCAGTTCTATCTCGACGTTCGTGCCGTCGATAGGGCCCGCGCCTGGACGCTCGCCGGCGAGCGGGCTCCGATCGCCGAGGTGCCGAGCCTGCCCGACCGCACCCTGGCCACGTACCGCGACCGGATCGAGCGACGGGGCTACGAGATTCTCGTCGTCGACATCACGACCTCCGACGTCGCGCCGAGCGGTCACCGGGCCGTCCGCGTACTGGTGCCGGGCCTGGTCTCCAATTTCCCGGCAGCGTTCCCGTTCCACGGCAACCGCCGGCTCCAGGACGGGCCGGTGGCTCTCGGCTGGCGCAGTGAGCCCCTCGCCGAGCAGGACCTCGAACTCTTTCCTCTTCCACACGCCTGAACCAACCTTTGAAAGGCAAACCCATGGGACACGCGGAAGCGCTCAACTCGGTCGGCTACGGACCCTTCTGGTCCGAACGGTGGGACGCGGAGTTCGGCAACAACCCGAACACCGGGGCCACCGTCGACACCGTCGCGGCCCTCGCCGAGGGCACCACGATCCTCGAATGGGGCATCGGTACCGGCCGGCTGGCCCTGCCGCTGGTCGAGAAGGGGCTGAAGGTGGTGGGCGTCGATTCGTCGCCGGACATGCTCGGTCAGCTGCGCGGCAAACCCGGTGCCGAGGTGATCGAACTGGTCGAAGGCGACTTCGAGACCACCCGCGTCGAGGGCGACTTCGGACTGGTCTTCATCTCCAGCCACGCCCTGTTCGCGCTCACCTCCCAGCAGGCCCAGGTCAACTGCTTCGCCAATGCCTCCGCGCATCTCCGCGAGGGTGGCCGATTCGTGATCGAGGTGATGAATCCGGGCTCGGCGGCGATGGAGAACGGTCGGGCCTGGACGACGGCCGTGAAGCCGCACGCCCTGACCCTCTTCTTCTCCAGCGCGAATCCGGTGACCCAGCAGATGGTGATGTGCCACTTCGACATCGACGACCAGGGTGGGGTGAAGCTGCGCCCCGCTGCGTCACGCTACGCCTGGCCGGCGGAGTTGGACCTGATGGCGATCATGGCCGGACTCGAACTCGAATCCCGCTGGGGCGGCTGGGACCGGCAGCCGTTCACGGCCCACAGCTCGTCCCATGTCTCGGTCTACCGGAAGGCTGCCGAGGCATGACCGGCGAGCTCGTATCCACCGACACAGCCCCGTATCCCTCCCGATCGGCGCTCCCGGCCCAGGCCCCGGGCCGGCCGCCGGTCGGGGACGGGATCGCCGCCGACACGGGGTCATGGACCTTCGCCGGGGAGGTCTCCAAGGTCTTCGTCGACCACGTGCGCCACTCGGTGCCGCTGTATGAGCAGGCCCACGTCATCGCCTGCGACCTGTCGAGCTGCTTCGTCGGCCCGATGGGTTTGGGGTACGAGCTCGGATCGTCGACCGGACAGCTGTTGCGCCAGCTGGCGACCCACAGCGAAGCCAACGCCGCCGCGCGCTGGATCGGCATCGACCGGGAGCCGTCCATGACCGCCGCCGCGATCCAGCACTGCCGCGACCTGGACAACGTTGAGTGCATCCAGGCCGACATCACCGGGTATCCCCTCGACACCTGCGACTTCGTGGCCGCCCATCTCACCCTGCAGTTCCTCCCGATCGACGCCCGGGCACGGGTCGCCCGCCGAGTCCACGACGCCCTGCGACCGGGTGGGGCCTTCTTCATGTGCGACAAGGTCCTCGCGCCGGACGCCCGGCTCGAGGACCTGATCACCACGCTCCACTACCGCTGGAAGCGTCGTTCGGGGCTGTCGCCGGAGGAGATCCTGAACAAGAAGGAGAGCCTGCTCGGCGTACTCCAACCGATCACGACCTCCGACAACCTGGCGATGCTCAGCCAGGCCGGGTTCACCAGCATCGTGAGCGTGGTCAAGAACCTGTGCTTCGAGGGCTTCATCGCCGTCAAGTAGCCGCAGGCGACCGCTCCAAGCGCCGATCACGCCGAGTCCATTCGAGTGGCGAGATATCGACGCGAATTTCGCCGAATCACGTCGACAACTCGCCACTCGATCATTTGACTGGTCGGCGGTTTTGGTGGGGGTCAGGTCAGGGTGAGGGTGGTGCGGACGACGGCGGCCAGGTGTTCGGCCACGGCGGTGGCTCGGTCGGCGGTCTCGGCCTCGACCATCACGCGGACCAGGGACTCGGTGCCGGAGGGGCGGAGCAGGACCCGGCCGGTGGTGCCGAGTTCGGCGGTCGCATCGGCCACGGCGCGGGTCAGGATCGGGTCGGAGTCGGCGCGGGTCTTGTCCACGCCGGGCACGTTGATCAGCACCTGCGGCAGCCGGGTCATCACCGAGGCCAGCTTGGCCAGCGGCTGGCCGGAGGTGGCCATCCGGCGGACCAGGTGCAGGCCGGTCAGGATCCCGTCGCCGGTGGTCGCGTGCTCGGACAGCACGACGTGGCCGGACTGTTCGCCGCCGAGGACGTACCCGCCGGCCTTCATCGCTTCCAGCACGTAGCGGTCGCCGACCTTGGTCTGCTGCACCGTGATGTCGGCGGAGTGCATGGCCTGGACCAGGCCGAGGTTGCTCATCACGGTCGCGACCAGGGTGTTGCCGGCCAGCCGGCCCTGCTCGGACAGCGCCAGCGCGAGCACGGCCAGGATCTGGTCGCCGTCGACCACCTGGCCGGCGGCGTCCACCGCGAGGCAGCGGTCGGCGTCACCGTCGACGGCCAGTCCGAGGTCGGCACCGTGCTCGACGACGGCCGCCTGCAGGTCCTCGGGGTGGGTGGAACCACAGGCCTCGTTGATGTTGATGCCGTCCGGCTCCGCATGCAGCCGGATCACCTTCGCGCCCAGCGCCTCGAACGCCTCCGGGCCGGCCCGGTGGGCGGCGCCGTTGGCGCAGTCGAGCACCACGGTGATGCCGTCGAACCGGGTCGGTGCGACGGTCCGGACCAGGTGCCGGACGTACGAATCCGTCAGCGCGGTGTCGTTCCAGACCCGGCCGACATCGGCCCCGGTCGGCCGCGGCCACGGCTCCCGCAGCCTGGCCTCGATCAGGTCCTCGACCGCGTCGTCCAGCTTCTCGCCGCCACGCGCGAAGAACTTGATGCCGTTGTCCGGCATCGGATTGTGACTGGCCGACAGCATGACGCCGAAGTCGGCCTTGGTGGACCGGGTCAGATACGCCACGCCCGGCGTCGGCAGGACGCCGAGCCGGTGCACGTTGACGCCGGCGCTGGCCAGCCCGGCCACCACCGCAGCTTCGAGGAACTCGCCGGACGCGCGCGGATCCCGGCCCACGACCGCGGACGGGCGGTGCCCACCAAAGGCACCGCTCTCCGCGAGTACGTGGGCCGCGGCCACCGAGAGGTCGAGCGCCAGTTCGGCGGTCAGCAACTCGTTGGCCCGGCCACGGACTCCATCGGTCCCGAACAGTCGCCCCATCGCGAGGACGACGTCAGCGCTTGCTGTACTGAGGAGCCTTACGGGCCTTCTTCAGGCCGGCCTTCTTGCGTTCCTTGATCCGGGCGTCCCGGGTCAGCATGCCGGCCTTCTTCAGCGCGGACCGGCTGGCCTCGGCGTCGACGGCGTTCAGCGAGCGGGCAATGCCGAGCCGCACCGCGCCGGCCTGTCCGGTGATGCCGCCACCGTGGACCCGGGCGATCACGTCGTAGGAGCCCTCGACTCCGGCGGTACCGAACGGCTCCGAGGCGATCTGCTGGTGCACCTTGTTGGGGAAGTACTCCTCAAGGGTGCGCCCGTTGATCTTCCAGGTGCCGGTGCCCGGGACGATCCGGATCCGGGCGATGGCCTCCTTGCGGCGACCGGTCGCAGCACCGGCGGCCACGACGGCCGGCCGGCTGGTCGGGCCGGTGGCCTGCGGGTTGGCCTCGGAGCGGTAGGCGATCTCGCGGTCGCCCTCGGTAAACGGGCGAACCTCGTCGTCCAGGTTCTCGGTCACAGTTTCGGACACGTCGAAGAGCTTCCTTAGTCTTTACTGGCTGATCTGGGTGATCTGGAACGGCTGCGGCTTCTGGGCCGTGTGCGGATGCTCCGGTCCCGAGTACACCTTGAGCTTCTTGATCAGCTTCCGGGACAGCCGATTCTTCGGCAGCATGCCCCACACGGCCTGCTCCACCGCCTTGCGCGGGTCGGTGTCGAGCAGCTTTCCGTACGCGATGGACTTGAGCCCACCGGGCCGGCCGGAATGCCGGTAACTGATCTTGTCCTCGCGCTTGTTGCCGGTGAGCGCGATCTTCGACGCGTTCACGACGACGACGAAGTCACCCCCGTCGACATGCGGCGCGAACGTCGGCTTGTGCTTACCCCGGAGCAGCGTGGCCGCGGTCACGGCGAGCTTGCCCAGCACGAGGTCATCGGCGTCGATGACGTGCCATTCACGGGTGACCTCACCCGGTTTGGGACTGTACGTGGACACTCCTCGCCCTGCCAATCTCTCTCTGGTGTGCTGCTGAAGGAATCCCCTGCGGGCACCCCCGGACTCCCGGACGGTGCATGATGCAAGGAAGTGAGTGCGCATTGGCGCAACAGCGGTCAAGGTTACCGGCCGCTCCGATGCCGGTCAAAACGGCCGATTTCGGCCGTCCGCAGGCGGCTGAGTGAGCCAGCGCACATCGCCGTCCCCCGCTGGCCACTCGCCGCTACGCCCGCGTAGGTTGTCGCCATGACCGAGTCGCTCACCGTACGGGACAACCGCACCGGCCAAGAGTATGAGCTGGAGATCACAGACGGCACCATCCGCGCCGCCGACCTGAAACAGATCGCCGTCGAGGGACAGCCCGGATTGGCGACGTACGACCCCGGATTCGTCAACACCTCTTCCTGTCGCAGCGCTATCACCTACATCGACGGTGAGGCCGGCATCCTGGAGTACCGCGGCTACCCGATCGAGCAGCTCGCCGAGTCCTCGACCTACCTCGAGGTGGCCTACCTGCTGCTGAACGGTGAGCTGCCGACCACCGACCAGCTGGCCGAGTGGACGCACGAGGTCACGTACCACACGTTCGTGCACGAGAACCTGAAGCAGTTCATCCAGGGCTTCCGTTACGACGCGCATCCGATGGCGATGCTGATGGCAGGCGTGAGCGCCCTGTCCACGTTCTATCCCGAGGCCGTCCAGATCGACGACGCCGAGAACCGGCAGCTGCAGATCACCCGGATGATCGCCAAGATGCCGACCCTCGGCGCGTTCGCGTTCCGGCATCAGCAGGGCAAGCCGTACGTCTACCCGGACAACGGCCTCTCCTATGCGGCGAACTTCCTGGCCATGCTGTTCAAGATGAGCGAGCCGGAGTACAAGGCGGACCCGCGACTGGTCCAGGCCCTCGAGGTGCTGTTCATCCTGCACGCCGATCACGAGCAGAACGCCTCCGCCAACGCGGTCCGCGCGGTCGGTTCGACCGAGGTCGATCCGTACTCGGCCGTCGCCGCCGGCATCGCCGCGCTGTACGGTCCGCTGCACGGCGGCGCCAACGAGGCGGTGCTGCGGATGCTGCGCCGGATCGGCTCCACCGACAACATCCCGGGCTTCATCGAGGGTGTGAAGGCGGGCAAGGAACGACTGATGGGCTTCGGCCACCGGGTCTACAAGAACTACGATCCGAGGGCCACGATCATCAAGAAGGCCTGCGACGACGTCTTCGAGGTGACCGGGGTCAACCCGCTGCTCAAGATCGCCCAGGAACTGGAGAAGATCGCGCTGGAGGACGAATACTTCGTCTCCCGCAAGCTCTATCCCAACGTGGACTTCTATTCCGGCCTGATCTATGAAGCGCTGGAGTTCCCGCCGGAGATGTTCACCGTGCTGTTCGCGATCCCGCGCACCTCCGGCTGGCTGGCCCAGTGGTCGGAGTTGATCACCGATCCGGAGCAGAAGATCGCCCGGCCGAAGCAGATCTACACCGGCCACCGGACCCGCCAGTTCGTACCGATCGGGCAGCGCTGACCGAGCATCCCCGTCGAGCCGAACTCTCGGCCGACGGCACGCAGTACTACGACGGGCCCGACTGGGGTTGGCAGGAACTCTGGCTGACCGCGGATGAGGTCTTCGCCTTCTGTGCCGAGGATCGCGGCCTGCCCGCGACGCAGGTGAGCCTGCTGGCCGAAGGGCTGCTCAACCAGAGCTGGAAGATCGAGTGTTCCGACCATGATCGGGTGCTCCGGGTCAGCCGGTCCGAGCGAACCCCCGAACAGGTGGCGTACGAACTCCCGGTGGTCCGGGCCTGGGCCGAGGCCGCGCCGGTCGTGGTCGCCGCCGAACACGAGGACGTACCCGTCGTCGATGATCGCGTGTTGACGATCTTCCCTTATGTGAAAGGGTTCTCCGGCCTCTCGATGGCCAGTCCCGACCGGACCCGCGAGTTGATCCCGGTCGTCGCGGCGATGCACCGCGTCTCGCTCGGGCTCGACCTGCGGCAACGGCCCGGGTTCACCTCGATCGACGAACAGCCGCGCTGGGCCGACTGGACCGTGGCGCGGTCCGCCGTGATCGAACGGTTCGGCCGCGGGGCGGACATTCTCGGGCCGGTCAGCGTGATCGACCAGGCGATCGAGGAGCTTGATCAACAACTGGACCGCTGGACGACAGCCGGGCGGCTCGCCGACCGGGCACCGATCCACGGCGACCTCAATCCGCGCAACCAGCTCTACCTGGAGGACAGCCTGGTCGCGATCATCGACACCGATGATCTTCGGGTCGATCCCCTGGTCTGGGAGGTCGCCAACCTCGCCTACACCGACCTCGACGTGGACCCCGGCCGGGTCTGGCGGGACTACCTCGAGGCCGGCGGACCGCTCGATCCCGCCGACGAGGAGTTGCTGCTGCCGTTCGCCCGGCTCGGCGTGCTGGGCGAGCTGCGCTGGCTCACCGATGCCGACGGAGCCGCGGTCCACACCGCCGACCAGACCCTGTTCGACCTGGCCGCGGCGCTCACCGGCCGCCCGACGCGCGACTGAGCCCGGTACGGCGCGAGTAGAGCGTGTTGCGGATTCGGCCCCGTTCACCTCGCGACACGACCGCTGTGGATTTCCGCCGCGACTGACCGGCTGAAACTCACTCCGGTCGCGCGCCTCGAGTCCGGGCAGGACCGCAAGATCTTCGACGACGGTTTGGCCCTTGACCAGTGTGGACCTTGATCCCCGGCTGATCGAGCGGCAAGGGCGCTCACCGGCGAGAGGTCCAGCCGGGCGGTCCTCGACCTCGCACTCCGCCGCCTCATCGCCTCGAAGCAGAACCATCAGACCTCTTCGTGACTTGCCCACCGCAGGTTCTGGAGTTCTGCCACAGCGCCCGGACGCCCGAAGATCACGTGCGCTTCCGGGAGCAGATCTCCCTCGGATTTCCGCTGGAGCACGCCCCCGACGAGTCACTGGTGCTCGACATCCAGAGCGCCCTGTGGAACTCGAGGCTCGTCCGCGCGGCCGGCTCCCTGGACATCCTCATCGCCGGCTATGCCATCGTGAACGATGCGACCGTGCTGACCGCCGACCACGACTTCGACCACATCGCAGCGGTGACCGACCTGCGGCGCGAGTACATCGCGCCCGAGTCCTGAGCCGCTCCGTCACCGCTCGCGCGGCGACTGGTGATTGATCCATTCGGGAGCGAGGACGGACCAGACCTCCAGGTCGAGTCGCTCACCGTCCGGATGCAGATAGCACTGCCGCAGTACGCCCTCGCGGACCATTCCGAGCCGTTTCGCGACGGCGATGCTGGCCGTGTTGCCGACCGCCGCCATCCATTCCACCCGGTGGATGCTGCGATCCCGGATGGCCCAGTCGATGATCATCCGCGAGGCCCGGGTGACCAGGCCGCGGCCCACCGCGGACGGCTCCAGCCAGCAGCCAGCCTCGGCCGTGCCCTGCTGCACGTCCATCACCCGGAACAGCACCCCGCCGACCAGCGTCCCGTCGACCCGGATGCCGTAGATCCGCCCGGCGTCGTCCCGCGCCTTGTCGGCGTACGAGCGCAGGAAGGAGCGGGCCGACTCGAGATCGTGGACGGCATGGGCGAGCCCGATGTAGCGGCCGATGAACTCCCGCCCGCGATCCATGTGAGCCAGCAGCTCCTCGGCCTGCCACGGCTCCAGCGGGCTCAGCTCGGCATCGTCTCCCAGCGGCTTCGTGAACAACGGACCCTCCTGACTCGCGGCGACCCCGGTCATTCTCCCCTGCGTCGGCGGGCCCGTCCCGTGAGCCGGACCTGCGCTGCCGCCACCGGGTACGGTCTGAAAGGATTCAGGCTGCAGTACGGAGCGTTGGAGGTGAAGGGGGACGATGACCACGACAGGGAGACGGACCGCGCTGGTGGTCCGGGGCGGCTGGGACGGGCATGCGCCGGTCCAGGCGACGGACCTCTTCATTCCGCATCTGGTCGACAACGGCTTCGCCGTCCGGGTCGAGGATTCGCCGGCGATCTATGCCGACACCGACTACCTTGCGGGCGTCGATCTGATCATGCAGTGCGTGACGATGAGCACGATCGAGCGTGATCAACTCCAGGGCCTGCGCGGCGCGATCGAGGCCGGCACCGGGTTCGCCGGCTGGCACGGCGGCATCGCGGACTCGTACCGCAACAGCAGCGACTACCTGCACCTGGTCGGCGGCCAGTTCGCCTGCCATCCCGGGAAGCCCGCCGAGGAACACGTGCCGGACGACCCGGCCAACAACTTCGTGCCGTACGTGATCAACATCAAGCCCGAGACCGCGACCCATCCGATCGTGGCCGGGATCGAGGACTTCGAACTGATCACCGAGCAGTACTGGGTGCTGTCCGACGACTACATCGACGTCCTGGCCACCACCACGCAGAAGGTCCGCGACGGCGATCCGTGGCACCGCGAGGTGACCTCGCCGGCCATCTGGACCCGGAACTGGGGCGAGGGCAAGATCTTCGTCGCGACGCCGGGTCACAGCGTCGACGTGCTGCAGCATCCGTCGGTGAAGACGATCGTCGAGCGCGGCCTGTTGTGGGCGGCCCGGTGAGCCCGCAACGCCGGGCCCGGGTCGGCCTGATCGGCTGCGGCGCGATCAGCGGCGCGTACCTCGGAACCCTGCCCCGGTTGAGAAATCTCGAACTGGTCGCCGTTGCTGATCTTGATCCGGAACGGGCCAAGGCCGCCGCGACCGCGTATCCAGGAGCCCGGCCGCTCGGCGTCGACGAACTGCTCGCGGCACCCGAGGTCGACGTAGTGCTCAATCTGACGATCCCGGCCGCGCACGCCGAGATCGCCGAGGCCGCGATCGCCGCCGGGAAGAGCGTGTACGGCGAGAAGCCGCTGACCGCGACCGTCGAGGAGGCGCGCCGGGTGCTGGCCGCCGCCGACGCCGCCGGGGTACGGGTCGGCAGCGCCCCGGACACGGTGCTCGGCACCGGCACCCAGACCGCCCGGGCCGCGATCGACGCCGGCCTGATCGGGGCGCCGATCGCCGCGACCGCGACGATGGTGACGCCGGGCCATGAGCGCTGGCACCCGAACCCGGACTTCTACTACCAGCCGGGCGGCGGGCCGCTGCTCGACATGGGGCCGTACTACCTGACCTCGTTGATCACGTTGCTCGGCGACGTCGCGTCGGTGATCGGGGCCGGCAGCCGGACCCGGGACAGCCGGGTGATCGGCAGCGGCCCGCGGGCCGGCGAGACGATCGAGGTGTCCGTCGACTCGCACGTGACCGGCGTGCTCACGCACTCGTCCGGAGCCCTCTCGACCCTGGTGATGAGCTTCGACTCGGTGGCCAGCCACGCGGCCCGGATCGAGGTGCACGGCGAGCTGGGGTCGCTGACCGTACCGGATCCGAACCGGTTCGACGGCGACGTGGAACTGCACGGGCTGGCCGACAAGGGCTGGCGGACGCTCGACGTCTCGGCGGGCTACCGCAACGCCAGCCGCGGGTACGGTCTCGCCGACCTTGTCGCCACGCCGGAGGGCACCGAGCCGCGGGCCGGCGGCAAGCTGTCCTTCCACGTGCTCGAGGTGATGGAGTCGCTGCTCGCCTCCGCGGCGTCCGGGCAGCGGGTCGAGATCCAGTCCCGGGTGGAGCGACCGGCACCCGTACCGCTGGGCGACGGGGACTTCACCGGCTGAGGTTCACCCGCCGGGCCGCCTCCGGTTCCCCCAACTGGGGGAACCGGAGGCGGCCCGATCCGGGCGATGCTGGGGTCATGTCCAGTGCTCTGCTTGCCCGGGTCGGGCTCGGCCGGATCGCGGCAGTGGTCTGCGCGCTCGCCGCGGCCGGGTTCGTCGTCTTGATGATCTTCGACCTCGGTGAGACGGCGCCCGGGATGCCGATGGCGCCCCGGCCGGTCGCCGCGCTGGGGGCCCTGGCGGCGGCGGTGTTGATCTTCCTGATCCGCGAGCGGACCCGGCCGGCGCTGTTGATCACCACCCTGGTCGCGCTCCTGATCATGGCCGCCGGCAGTGCCGCCGCGATCCCGTACACCGGCTTGATGATGATCATCATGACGATCGGCCTGGTCACCCAGGCGAGCGGGCCGTTCGTGCTCGACCCTCCGGTGATCACCATGATCACGCACCTGGTCACTGCGATCGCCGCCTTCCTCGGCGGGGCCTGGCTGCTCGGCCGCTGGCGCGCCGCGCGCGGGCTGTGTCCCTCCTGCGGCCGGGTCGAGGCTTCGGTGCAGCCTGGCCGGTCGCGCTGGGTGCCGATCCTGGCCGCCGTCGCCGTGGTCGGCGCGCTGCCGTACGGGCTGCTCAAGCTGGCCTGGGCGGTGGGCCTGCGGATCGGCTTGCCCGGGCACAGCTTCGACAGCGTGTCGTTCGCCTCGCCCGGCTTCGGTGACACCGCCGCGCTGACCGGGCTGTCGATCGTGGCCTCGGTGCTGATGGGGCTGCGACTCCGGCAGCGCCTGGTCCGGCTCGGCTTGATCATCGTCGGGACCGTCGGCTCGTTCATGCTCGTGCCGGTCGGCGTGATCGGAGCGGTGATCGGCCTGATCCCGGCGGCGCTCGGGCTGCGGCAGATCGGCGATGCGGAGATCGCCGGCTGGGCGTATGCCGTGGTGTACGGCAGCTTCGCCGTCTGGGGCGTCGGGCTGTGCCTGCTGACCATCCACTACGCCCGCGGCACCCGGCCGGACTGCCGGACCCATCGGGCGACAGCGGCTGCCGACGCCGGCAGGCTGGAGCCCGTCGCGCCCAACCCGGCCTGATCGCCTCGGGCCTGGCACCGACATCCGGGGCGCCCGCTGTTGATCATCCGCGGCTGTCTCGACCTCGCCTCGGGCAGGCCTCGCGGTGGCCGTGACTCTCGGCGTTACCCTGACGAGACCTGAGCGATCAACGGAGGGCCATGATCAACGACCGGGACGCCACTGCGGTGGCGAGCTTCGCGTACGAACTCGGAGTGCTGAAGCGGCTGCGCCGCGCCGGCTGGTGGCAGGTCGGTGTCCGGGACCCGGAGTCGGTGTCCGAGCACAGCCTTCGGGTCGCCCAGCTCGCCGCACTGGTCGCCGCCGAGGAGGACGCCGATCCGGTGCGCTCCTCGTACCTCGGAATCTGGCACGACTCCCAGGAGACCAGGATCTGCGACCTCCCCCACTCGGCCCGGGCGTACCTCGCGACCATGCCGGACCACGAGCAGATCACCCGTGATCAACTCGCCGAACTCCCGGAGTCCCTGGCGAAGTCGATCTTGGACGCGGTGATCGAATACGAGGCGGCCGAGACACGGGAGGCGCTCTGTGCCCGGGACGCCGACAAGCTGGAATGCCTGATCCAGGCCGTCGAGTATCGCCATGCCGGTTACCAGGACGTCCAGGCCTGGATCGACTCCTCCCGCCGCTCCCTGCGCACGTCCTTCGCCGGCCGGATCGCCGACGCCGCGCTCGACCTCTCGCCGCTGACCTGGCTGTCGACTCCGGACCCGGCCACGGCAGCAGACCGGGCCACGCCGTGATCATGAAACCCGGTTCATCGACGACTCCCGAGACCGCGCAGGTCTCCACCTCCTCCCGGGCCGCGTGGCTGGAATACTTCCGCGATTTTCCCTTGCAGGACATGCGGATCGACATCCAGCGACTGATCGCCGAGGGGGACAACGTGACCATGTTCTCCCGGCGTTGGCTGCCCGGGCGAGGTGATCGCGGTCGCCGACGACACGTTGCGTTCCCTGGCCCGAGCACGCCGGTCGGGCGTGTGATCAGCTGACGACCCGGATCGAGTCGATCGCCACCGTGCCGGTCGACGTGCCCTGAACCGGGTCGACCCGGAGTTGCCGGATCCGGCCCGTCCATTCGGGATTCTGGCTCAGGTCGATCAGGTAGGTCTTGAACTCGGCATCGTTGGCGGTCACGGTGATCGCCGCCCGCTTGGCACCGTCGATCACCGGGTCCTCGTCGGTGCTGAAGTAGACCACCAGCTGGGTGTCCGCAGTCTGGTTGCGCATCCGCACCTCGACCTTGCCGTAGTCGTCGGTCGGCAGACCGAGCAGATCCGGGGTCACGACACCGGGGTCGTCCTGGTTCACCGTGAGGTTCAGAGAGCCGCCGGCCACGGTCGCCGGCGCCTTCCGTACCGTCACGGCCTCGAAGTCACCGTCGGTGTCGAAGGTCCAGCTCGACTTCCCGGAGGCGGGATAGAGATGCTCGGCCAGGGCCAGGTCGTCCAGCCCGTCGGTCAGCGGCAGGGTCCAGCCGAAGGTCTGGTGATCACCGATGAACCGAGCCCGGTCGAAGGACTCCAGGACCTTCCGGGCGTCCCGGTTCTTCCGGTACTCGCGGTGGGCGAGTTCGTAGAGGGTCACCAGGTTGTATTCGATCGTGCTGGCGACGTAGTACCCGGTCCGGACGCCCGGATCCGCCGTCATCAGGAAGTCGTCGTAGATCTTGAACGGCAGTTCGAGGTTCTCCCCGCGCGGCCCGACATAGGCGAACCAGTCCCGGGATCCGTTGTTCTTCGCGATGTCGGCCTGCAGCATCAGGAGTTGCAGGTGCAGGAACGTGTAGTGCAGTCCGTGCCCCTGCGTGGTCCGGCTTCGGTCCCAGATCTCACCGGGCTCGGGCAGCGGGGCCCCCGCGGTGTAGGTGGGATCCCCCTTGTACAGATCGCCGTCCGCCACACCGCCACCAAGATCATCGGGCATCACGATCGCGCCGTTGATCAACTCTCGGAGGTCGCGGTCGTTCTTCGGCGAGTCCAGCTGTTCCTGGATCATCCGGCCGTCGCGGAACATCGCCCCGATCGCCAGCATTCCCAGATTGTGCGCGGACAGGTGGTTGCTGAAGTAGTTCCCGCCCAGATAGGTCCCCGGCTCACCGCGATAGCGGCACACGCCGTAGTCGCAGGTGTGGGTCTCGTACCTGAAGATGTTCCGGCTGATCATGGTCGCCTCGGCCATCTTGCGGAACCACTGCTCCATCAGGGACCGCTCCTGGGCCGGCAACTCGTCCCACAGCATCGCGTAGGCGTCCGCGAAGATCGGGATCACCCGGCCGATCACCAGACCCATCTGGTGCGGGCTCCCCCAGCCCGGGTACTCGCCGTCGATCGCGTCCTTGGCCCAGAGCCGGAGGATCTCCCGGGCCTTCTCGGCATACCGGTCGTCGCCGGTGATCCGGGCGGCCAGCGCGAGGCTGCGGGCGTCCTGTGCCTGCGGCCGAGCGGTGCCGAAGTACCTCTCGTGGTGGTAGTTCTGGTCGGGCACGTACGTCTTCGTCAGCGCGGCGTCGGCCACCGCCTTCGTCTTCAACCACGAACCGTAGAAGGGTTCCTGGCGTTCGGCGACCCGGCGGATCGCCCGATTGATCTCCCCCTCGGTCGTGAAGATCACCGGCCGGGACCGACCGGACTCGGTGTCCGCTGCCGCGTACGGCGCTGCCGACAAGATCATCATGGCTGTCGTCAACAGGCACAACACGGCGGTCGCGACCCGATTCGAACGCAGCGGCCCGGCCGAGGACTTCATCATCGATGCCTCCGAATTCTGCCGTGGAGACGGCACTGGTGAGCCGAGCCTGCACCGGGCGCGCGCGGAGGACCAGCGACCGGACCGAAACCGGTCAGAACCCGTCAGGTGGACGACCGGACCACCAGCCGGGGATGCAGCGCGATCTGCTGAGTGGCGTGCGGCGACGGGCCGAGCCGGGCGATCCGGCGCAGGCACAACATCACCGCGGTGAACCCGACGTCCTCCTTGGCCGGGGCGACCGCGGTCAGCGGCAGCTCGTCGCTCGCCAACTCGTCGTCGTAGGTGATCACGGCCAAGTCGTCCGGGATCCGCAGGCCGGCGGTCCGCGCCGCCGCGAGCAGATACAGCGCGGCCTCGTCGGGCTGGCAGACCACGGCCGTGACTCTCTGTTCCCGCAGCACGGCCAGCCCCTCGGCGACCAGGCCGGGATGATCAGGATGGTCGATCCGGCCGAGCCACGGCAGGCCGTACTCGCTCAGCGTCGCCCCGGCGGCGGCCGCGACGGCTCGCAGCCCGGTGAGCACCGGCTCGTAGGTGGGCGAGACCGGCCAGCCGAGCATCCCGAGCCGCCGGTGCCTCCGGTCCAGCAGATGCCGCCCGGCCAGCCGGCCGCCCTGAGCATGATCGGAAACGACCGAGTCGACGGCGCGGGACGCGAACGCCTCCGGAACGCGGCGCTCCAGCAGGACCAACGGCTGATCGACCTCCTGCAGCGCCTCCAGCACGCGGTTGTCACCGAGTCGGTGCAGGTTGGGCGCGATGAGCAGGGCGTCGACGTCGATCTGCAGGAGGGTACGCAGGCGTACCGCCTCCTCCAGCTGCGGATCCGGCGCCTCACCCAGCACCAGCCGCAGCCCGGTCAGCTCGGCCGCCCGCTGGGCACCGGCGAGCACCCGGGCCCAGTAGTAGCCGCGTTGCGGAATCAGCAGCCCGACGGTGCCGGTGCTGCCGGGCCGGTACCCGCGGCTGGTGCGCAGCCCCAGCGCGACCGTACGCAACTCGTCGACGACCGGACCGTTCGGCAGCCGGTCCTCGACCGTGGTCGCACCACCGTGAACGCGGCGCAGCTCGCCGAGGGCCTCCAGCGCAGCCAGATCCCGCCGCGCCGTCGACTCCGAGCAGCCGAGCCGCGTCATCAGCTCGGCGAGCCGGACCACGCCGTGCAGCCTGAGCAACCGCATGATCTCGCGGTGCCGCTCCCGTACCAACACCGGATCTCACCCCACCAAGGCCCGCGCGCCGGTCAGCCGCGGCCCTGCAGCGCTCCGCCGTTGACCTGGATGATCTGGCCGGTGGTCCAGCCGCCGCCGGGGCCGGCGAGATAGCTCACCGTCGCGGCGACCTCGTCCGGCGTGCCGGGACGGCCGAGCGGGATCTGGGCCAGCCGCGACGACACGACCTCCTCGGTCAACCGCCCGGCCCAGAACTCGGTGTCCGGGACGAAGCCCGGGGCGATCGCGTTCACGGTGATCTGATCGGCCGCGAGCTCGGTGGCCAGGCCCATCACCCAGGCGTTCACGGCACCCTTGGCGGCCCCGTACGCGCCGGGACCGCGGAGCCCGGCGATCGAGCTCATGGCGATGATCCGGGCGCCCGGGCGGGTCAACCGGTCCCGCAGGGCCTCGGTGACCAGGACCGAGGTCAGCACGTTGTGGTCGAAGATGGTCCGCCAGGCGTCGGCGACGCCGTGCAGGGTGGTCGAGTCGCCGTACGTCGCCCCGCCGCCGGCGTTGAGCACCAAGACGTCGATGGTCGCGCCCGCGGCCAGGTGCTCGGCGAGGGCCGCCACCTGGTCCGGGTCAGCCAGGTCGGCCGGCGCGCCGGTGACCCGTGCCGAGCCCAGCGCTGTGTTGATCCGGTCCGCGGTCTCGGTCAGCACCTCGGCCCGCCGGCCGACGATGATCACCTCGGCGCCGTCCGCGGCCAGCCGGTGGGCCACCGCCGCTCCGATCCCGGTCCCGCCCCCGGTCACCACGGCCCTGCGCCCGATCAGTCCGTCCTCTGCCATGGCACGACCGTACTGGTCGCAGCCTGGCGGCGCCGCGGAGCGTCTGGTTCTATGGTGGCGGGGACCCGTGTTGTGCGGTTGGGGAGGTGGGGTGAGGGCGGCAGTCAGCCTGCGGTGGGGCCGCTCGGTGAGCGCGCTCCTGATGGCGCTCGCCGTGGTGCTGCTGGCGAGCGCGGCTCCGGCGTGGGCCCGCCCGACCGACCCGGAGGACCCGATCCGGAGCGTCTGCGCGACGGAAGCGACGGCCGACTACCAGTACCTGCCGGTCGAGCGGTGGTCCGGGGCGACCCAGAAACTGCACATCCGGTCCGGCGGCGGCGGCCCGTTCGACTTCGCGCCGTTCCAGCGCGAGTTCCAGGGCGGCGCGTTCGCCTTCGGCGACTTCTTCTATTCGGTGACCACGAAGTTCGTCACCTGGTCGACCGAGTTCTGCCCGCTGCAGTCGATCGGCCTCACCATCGACCAGACCGTGGCCCGCTTCGGCCAGGCCGTCCTGCAGTCGCCGTTGCTGGCGGGCATCGTCGGCCTCGCCGTGATCGGGTTGCTGATCCGCGGGATGAAACAGGATCCCGGCTGGCTGCCGCGGCTGATCGTGAAGATGATCATCGTCGCGATCTTGGTGATCATGGTCGTCGGGGCCGGCAACAGTACGACCGACGCGGCCGGGAGATACCAGCCCGGCGAGGGATCCCCGGGCTGGTTCGCGACCATGATCGACCAGGCGATCACCGAGATCGCCGCCGCGCCGGCAGCGGCCCTGGACTCTCCGTCGGCGTACGACAGCGTCGGGGTCGACCAGGACGAACTGAGCTGCGGCGCGTACGTCGATGCCCTGCGGGAGGGATACGAAGCGTCCGCCCTGTCCAAGGGCGCCATGATCAGGGCGAAGTCGATCCCGGCCCAGACGGTGTCCAACCTGTGGCAACTGTCCGGCTATCGGGCGTGGTCGGTCGGCCAGTTCGGCCGCGACAACCTGAATGGCCAGAACCGGGTCGCCTGCCGGATGCTCGATGCCAACGCCGGGATCCCCGCCGGCCTCGAGGCGTACCCGACCGAGGGCCGGGACGACACGTTGCACCGGTCGGCCGCCACCCGGACCGCCGTACTGCGGTTGGTCACCGACAACCCGGGCCAGCTCGTCGTCAATCCCCGCGCCCCGGCCTGGCGGCCGCTGAACCGGGTGGAGCAGGACAAGGCCTGGATCGCCTGGGCCGCTTGCGTACCGCGGGACGACAAGCTGGCCAATCTGAAGGAGCCGACAGGCTGGCACACGCCGCGTGCGCAGGGCTGGCTGCTGAAGACGAACCAGAGTGAGCGCGGCCTGGCCGAGGAGGGCCGGTCGGAGGACTTCGACAAGGCCTGCTTCGACTTCTTCAACACCGAAGGCGACAAGGTCGCGGCGATCTTCGACTGGGGTGACGGCGACGGCGAGCTGAAGAAGGTCGCCGGCGACATGCCGCACTCGATCTACGACTTCATCTCCGCCCTGCACGGCACCAACCAGGGCGCCAGCAACTCCGCCCTGATCGGCTACATCCTGTCGGCCCTCGGCGTCGCCGCCGTGTTCGGCACGATGGGCGCGATCATCATGATCGTCAAGGCCGTGGCGGCCTTCATGCTGCTGTCCGCGATCTTCGTCTCGATCATCTGCCTGCTGCCGAACGCCGACAACAACCGCCTGGTCCAATTCGTCAAGGTGTACGTCGGACTGTCCCTCACCGCCGCCTTCGCCGTCTTCATCCTCAGCCTGATCACCCTGCTCACCAACGTGATCCTGAACGTGATCAAAGGCTTCACCGGCCCGAACTCCGACATGACCCTGATCCTCGGCGGCCTCGCCCCGGTGATGGCCGCGATCGCCCTGCACTTCGCCTTCCACAAGGCCGGCATGCCCTCACCCCTGACCGTCAAGGGAGCGATGGCCTGGGGCGGAGCCCTCTCCGGCGGCGCCGGCCTCGGCGCCATCAGGGTCGGCACCCAACAGCTCGTCGAACGAGGCCAGGGCCTCCTGCGCCGCCGCGGCAAGGGCGACGACGAGGAAGTCACCGGCAAGGGATCCACCGCCAAACTCGGCAAGCGCAACTCGGAACTGAACACCGAGCAACCCCTCCGTCCCAGGGCAGCGCCGGGCGGCCCCGTCGGCCCGACCCCCGACGAGATCCTGAACGACCCCAACGCCTCGGAACAGGACAAGCGAGCAGCCCGGCGTCGCCGCATGTCCCAGAATATGATCCGACTGCCACCAGTCGAGGCGGCGCAAGGGGCTTCGGCTTCCAACGGAGAAGCTGCAACATCGGTGCAGACGAACGACTCGGTCGCGCTGGGTGGTCCGGCATCGGTCTACAACCCGAATCTGCCCGAGCCGGAGCAGCAGCGACGGCGAGCAGAAGGGCTCGCCCGGGCCGAGAAGGCGTTCGGCGCGACGAGTTGGTCGAATAGGAAGCGAGCGGGAACGGTCTTCTATGACTTCCCCGATCCAGCGCTACGGGCCAAGTACCCAGCAGGTGTGGCCTTCTCCTACGAAGCTTGTCCGCAGTTCGAGCCGTACTCCCTGGCCAAGGTGACGCTCCCCCAAGGGTTCCGGAATCGGAGGACCGACTTCGCCGAGGCAGACAGGCTTGCCGGATTCGAGGAACGGCCACGTGGGACAACATGGCATCACCACGAGGATGGCGTGACGATGTTGCTGGTGAATAAGGATCTGCACCAAGCCGTTCGACACTGGGGCGGGATCAGAACTACCGGAGTCAAGAACTTGGAAGGTGGGAAGAATGCTTGAGGTCGATGCACGCGAGCCAGCCTCGGAGTTGCAGATCGCTGAGGTCGAGTCAGCGCTGGGCTTCCAGTTGCCTGAAGCCTATCGCAGTTGGCTCAAGGCGACCAACGGCGCTGAAGTCCCGCAGGACACTCCCGTCCCAGGCACCGAGGGCAACGGGTTGTTCTCCGAGTTCGAGCCGGTCGAGCGCCTACCCATGGTCCGAGCCTATGAGGGTAGCGACGTCATCCCGAGGGACTACGTGGCAGTCAACATCGGGGATGGCGGAGCCGTCGCCATAAAGGTCCGCGGCGACGATATCGGGTCGGTCTGGTGGGCCGACTTCGACCAGGCCGAGTTGCTCGGCATCGCCGACGGGTCCAGCCAGGAGATCATGCGCCGACTCGCCGATAACTGGGACGAGTTCCTGGCGCTTGACTTCGAGGACTGATTCGGCAAGGCGGCCCATTTGACAAATCCACCATTCATTGAGTTGCCTTGATATGGCAGACGAGAAGTATCACTACTGCAAGATGTTCCTTCAGGGGGGACACTCGTACAGCGACGGAACTCCTGGAGCCCCTGCTGGGAGCACCGTTCCAAGACGGCCTCATGACCTCGTCCAACGCGGAACTCGATGTACTCAGGAATCCGGACACTGACGCGGGGTACTCTTTCCTCGGCTGGCCGATCCTTATCGAGATTGCGGCCGAGAATGACGCCGACAATGAGTCCATCGTCGGAACCACCTCGAGCATCTTGAAAACGATGTGGGATGCCGGGATTCCAACTGTGGCGGCATGCGATTACGAAGACGAACTGCCCTGGCGCGGCGGGATCGGGCGGATCGAGGACAACGATCTTCGCTAAGGTACTTGATCACGGAGGGCGCGGCAGCCGCCTACCGTGCGCCGGCATGTCGATCGCAGGTCTAGCGACTGCACTATGAGACCGACTACGAGCGATTCGGCGGCGAACTGACGAGAGCAATGCCCCAGTACGCGATTGGACCTTCGACCGAGCCCCATGGAAATTCCACGCACAGGTGTTCGCGAACGAACTCCTACGGCAGTGGCCGGGACATCGAACGAAATTCGCCACTGTCGGGACTACGCACGGCAAGCTCGCGGAGCATCACGCCCTGGAGCAACAATCCAGAAGGAGGGGAGTTCCGATCATCACCGAAAAGGTTCGCGCAACTCTCTCCGGATTTCCCAGTGGCCGATACTTCGACGGTATTATGCGAGGCCGCGACGGCGATGTCGGCATCGAGGTGAAGTCGAGGTGCCACCAGAACCCGCCACCAAAGAGAATTCGACCAATCAGTCAGCCCCGGAGAATCCCGCCACCGCCAAACTCTCGGACGGCACCGCGATCAATATTGTCAGAGTCGAACTGATAAGGACAAAACGAATCGATGATAACCTCCCAAATCCTGACGTATAGCGGAGAACTTGAAGCCGCCATTGACTCCGGCAATGGTCTCAGCTACTTCCTTGCCCCACTTTCAGTCCTGGACGGCAATGAAAACTTCTCACTCAACCTCATGCACATGCCAACTCCGAAATGGCCCGAAGATCTCACGCCCGCTGAGACCAAGGAAATGGGTAGGAGCTACATTCAGTGCGCGGGCTCAGCCGATGCGATGACCTGCGAGATCAGCAAGGTCATCGACGGCGTACAAAAGCTCTTCACCATCGGCCACGCCGGCCCGAGAGAGGGGGAGCCCACGGTTCCGATCACTTATCACAACGGAGAGATGACCCTCTACATCTATCCCACAGAAGTGTTCGACGCTAGCGAGGCAGCCGAGCTCTTCTTCTCCTACCACAAGACCCAGGACATTCCCGCGGGCTACGAGCTACGACACATCGGTCCCTGACCTCGGATCGAGTCAGGCTCCATCAACGACGAGTTCGGCTACGGGTGGCTCGTGACGAACTCCTGGAGGCTTCCCCTGCTACATCATGACGGATCGCTTTGCCGACACCCTCGTGGCGTCGGACTTGGGCGCGTTCACCCTCGCCGAGGTAGAGGTGACACTGAATCCGGATGCGCAGGAGGAGCATGCCGGGAGCAACTCCCCATTTCCGGTGGCTCAAGGTGACCGGGCCGCCGGTCACGATGATCCTGGATTGACGAGCAAGGCTCAGCTGGTGGTGTCCGAATGCGCCCTCCGAGTCCTGCGGGCCGGAGTGATCGACAACTGTGCCGTCGAGCCTTACGTCCCAGGAAGCCGAGAAGTCAGGTGAGACGTCGATTTGGGTGAATTTCCGCCGGGAGTACGCGGCGGAAATTCACCCAAAGTCCTCCTGCAGCAACCCGGTCAAGAATGAGGTGCGGCTCGGCGGAGCATCATCAGCTGGCCGAGTTCGGCGACGTTCTTCGTGTACTCGACGGTGACCCAGGCGAGTTGGTCGAGGCGGGTTCGGCCGGCGTCGGCGGGCCAGGGGAAGGCGCTCAGCTCGGCCAGGTCGGCCTCGGTCAGGTCGGCCAGGACCTCCGACCAGGCGGTACGGAGCTCGGCGAGCTTGGCGCGGATCCAGTCCGGGTCGGGCTGCCAGCCGGTCTCGGTACGGGACGGCGCCGGGTGGCCGTGGATGTCGGCGAGCGTGCAGGACCACCACCAGATCAGGTGCCAGCTGACCCAGGCGATCGTGGGCACGGGGACCGGGTCCGGCTCGACGTCGGCCCAGTCCGGCTCCCAGGTTCCTGCAGCGGTCCGGTGCATGGTCCAGTGCGTCGGAGCCGGCACCCAGTCCAGGTCCTCGGCCGCCAGGCCGCCCAGGTGATGATCAAGGAGCATCGAGCTCACGTCGAGCTGAAAGGCCAACGGCGCGGTCGGATTCGCTGGTTCCATCGAAGAGATCACCGACCCGCGATCGAGAGGCCGGCGACGGTGATCGAACGGTTCGGGGCGTCTCCGGACCACAACAAGGGCACGTCAGCACCGATGATCAACTCCGCGAACCGCAACTGGTCGACCGGGCCGGCGCCGAACTCGATCCCGATGCCGCAGTCACCCAGCACCAGGCTGGAGAAGGCGCACCGTCGTGCCGAGCCGTTGATCTTGATGCCGACCGCGGCTGAGCGGAAGGAGCTGTTGACGACGATCAGGTCGCGATTGCCGGCGTCCTGGTCCTCGGCCCGCAGCAAGAGCCCGGTGCCGGCGGCACGGACCCGGCTTCCGTCGATGGTGATCCCTCGCGAGCCGATGATCTCGATCCCGGCGTCGGAGCCGGCGACGGTCGGCCCGCGAAGATCGACATCGTCGCAGTCCGTGATCACCACGGCCGCCCGCGCCGAGTCGCCGGCGTCGATCATTCCGGTCCCGGTGATCGCGACGTTCCGCTGCCCCGTCATGACGACCAGCTCACCCGAATGGTCGGGATCGGCGACCAGCCGGCTCCCGGGCGCCAGGTGCAACTCGACGTTGGTGCGCAGTTCGACCGTTCCGCAGCGATACGTACCGGCCGAGACCAGCACCCGGCCCCCGCCGCCCGCGTTGGAACGGTCGATCGCCAGTTGCAGGGCCGCTGTGTCGTCGACCAGGCCGTTGCCGACCGCGCCGTAGTGGCGGACCTCCCAGGCCAGCCGGGTGATGTCGTCGAGCTGCATCGGATCTCCCTTTCCGCGTCACCGCGCCCGGGCGACCCGTCCTTCGTCCCAGACCGGCTGATCGGCCTCGTACACGCTTCCGTCGGCACCGAAGATCAGGAACCGGTCGAACGCCCGAGCGAACCATCGATCGTGGGTGACCGCGATCACCGTACCGTCGAAGACTTCGAGCCCGTGCTCCAGGGCCTCGGCCGAGGAGATGTCCAGGTTGTCCGTCGGCTCGTCGAGCAGCAGCAGGGTGGCCCCGGACAGTTCCAAGATCAGGATCTGGAACCGGGCCTGCTGGCCGCCGGACAGCGTTTCGAACCGCTGCTCGGCCGAGCGGGCCAGTTCGTAGCGGTCCAGCTTTCGCGCCGCCTCCTCCTGGCCCATGCCGTCGCGATGATCATCGCCGCGGTGCAGGATCTCCAGCAGGGTCCGGCCGAGATACTCGGGATGATGGTGGGTCTGGGCGAACCAGCCGGGCCGCACCCGGGCGCCGAGCCGGGCCTTGCCGGTGTGCGCGACCGGCGCGATGTCCAGCGACGCGACCGGACGATGCTCCACGTCCGGATCGCTGCCGCCCAAGGCCAGCAGGCGCAGGAAGTGCGACTTGCCGGAGCCGTTGGAGCCGAGCACAGCCACCCGGTCGCCGTACCAGATCTCGGCGTCGAACGGCTTCACCAGCCCGGTCAACTCTAGGTCCTCGACGATCACCGCCCGCTTGCCGGTCCGCCCGCCGCGCAGCCGCATTGAGACGTGCTGAGCCAGCGGGATCGCCTCCGGTGGCCCGGCCTCCTCGAACTTGGCCAGCCTGGTCTTCGCCGCCTGATAGCGGGCCGCCATGTCGGAGTTGTAGGCGGCCTTGATCTTGTACAGCTGGACCAGGTCCTTGAGCTTCTGATGATCTTCGTCCCAGCGCCGCCGCAACTCCTCGAGCCGGTCGAACCTCGCCTGCCGCGCCTCGGCGAACGTGGCGAAACTGCCCGGGTGCACCCAGAGTGAGTTGCCGGCCGCGCCCAACTCGACCGCGGCAATCGCCGTCGAGGCCTGGGCCAGCAACTCTCGGTCGTGGCTGATCAGCAAGATCGTCTTCTGGGAATTCCGGAGTTGATCTTCCAGCCACCGCTTGCCCGGCACGTCGAGATAGTTGTCCGGCTCGTCGAGCAGCAGCACGTCGTCGGAACCGCGCAGCAGGGCCTCCAGGGCCAGCCGCTTCTGCTCGCCACCCGACAGGGTCCTGACCTCACGCCACCGGGCCCGCTCGTACGGGACGCCGAGCGCCGACGTGCAGCAGGCGTCGAACATCACCTCGGCCTCGTAGCCGCCCGCGTCGCCGTAGTCGGCCAGGGCCTGCGCATACTCCAGCTGTACGGCCTCGGAGTCGTCGTCCATCAACGCCAGCTCGAGCCGGTCCACCTCCGCCACCGCGGCCCGCAGCCGATCCCCGGTCAGCGAGAACAGCAAGTCGCGCACCGTACTCTCATCGCGAATGCTGCCGATGAACTGCCGCATCACCCCGAGCGTGCCGCTCCGTGTCACCGTCCCCGAGGTCGGAGCCACGTCCCCGGAGATGATCCGCATCAGCGTCGTCTTCCCGGCGCCGTTCGGCCCGACCAGGGCGACCACGGCCCCGTCCCCGACCCGGAACGAGATCTCGTCGAGCAACACCCGCCCATCTGGAAGGTGATACGACACGCGTGCCAACTCGACGTGTCCCATGCGGTCACCCTAGATGCTGAGTCGACCCCGAAGCACGGGATTTGTCGGCGGCCGGGCAGGGGTCAGACATCCACTCGGGGCGTGTCGGCAGCATGATGCATCGAGTGGGATGTTTTTCGTCACACTCGACGAGGCTGGTCCGTCTAGGCCGAACTCGTCGACGTGAGTCCGGATTCGCCGCACTGACCGGACTACCGGCCAGCCCACGCGTGTGACTACCCCACACTTCTTGTCGCTTTACCAGAGAAGTAACTCGCGGGAAGAGCCAGTTTTTCACGTTACGTGAAAAACTTGTGACCAGAGTGACGACAGGGACGACCGGACGGCGGGCAGGCCAGGCTCGGAGGACTGCGGTAGCACCCAGGCTTCACCGCCTGACGTTGACAGCTCTCGACGCGCACCCTCGGCACCCAAGATCACCGCGCGCGACTGGTTGCCCGCGCACTGACCCCAGACCCCGGACCGCGCCGCGAGACCAGGCCCGTTAGGCGACGCGAGACAAGTCAGCAGCCGTCACGGCATGCTGCAAGGGCGACCCGGCGACGAACCGCTCCACCTCGGCCACCGCCGAGGCACCCATCCGCCCCAGCTCGTTCCCGGCCGACCCCGCCAGGTGCGGCGTGAGGAAGACGTTCGGCAGCCCGTACAGCACATGCCCGGGCGGCAGGGGTTCCGGGTCGCTGACGTCGAGCATGGCGCGCAACCGCCCGGAGACGAGTTCGGCTTCCAGGGCGGCGGTCTCGATGATCGACGGCCGCGCGGTGTTGATCAACGTCGCCCCGTCCGGCAGCGCGGCCAGTACCTCGGCGGAGATCATGTTGGCGGTCGCCGGGATGGACGGCGCGTGCAGGCTGAACACATCGCTGCGCCGGGCCAGCTCGACCAGGTCGTCGATCTTGGTCGCACCGAGCTCCTCGGCACGCTCAGCGGTCAGGTACGGGTCGTACACCAGAACGGTCAGATCGAACGGCTGCAGCAGTTCGATCACCCGGGCCCCGACCAGCGACGCGCCGACGATCCCGATGGTCCTGCCGTAGTTGCCGATCTCCGGGCCGCGCTCGGTCCGCACCTGATCGGCGGTGTACGCCCGCGAGATCCCGATCACATCCTTGCCGGCGAACAGGATCGCGGCCAGGGTGAACTCGGCGACCGGCACCGCGTTGGCGTGGGCGGCGCTGGACACCTGCAGCTCGCGCTGCCAGGCCTCGTCGGGGAGCATGGAACGGACCGACCCGGCCGCGTGGATCACCCCTCGCAGCCGCGGCAACCGCGCCAGCGCAGCGGCATTCAGTACGGGTGCGCCCCAGCCGGTGATCGCCAGCTCCACGTCCGCCGGAGCGTCCCGCCAGTCACGGATCACCAGGTCGGGGTCCAGGTCGACCAGTTCGGTCAGCCGGGCCAGCCGGCCGGCGTCGAAGAACCGTCGCTCCAGCCCGGGGTTCATCGCGAAAACGGCCTTCGGCGCCATGGAGCTCCTCCCCTGCCAACCTACTGGGCGGTTGGTACATTGCGTGATCATGGTAGGCCAGCGCTCAGGGACGGTTCGCCGCGGGATCGTGTCCTTCGTCCGCCGCGGCGGGCGGATCACCGTCGCCCAGCAGCGGAACCTGGACCGGTATCGGGAGCGCTGGGTGATCGACGTACCCCCGCCGCCGGTGCCGGAGAATCCGGCGGCCGAACCACCTCTCGACCTCGGGAAGATCTTCGGCCGCGAGGCGCCGCTGATCATCGAGATCGGCCCGGGGATGGGCGAATCGCTGGTCCCGATGGCCGCCGCCCGACCGGAGGCCAATGTGCTCGCCTTCGAGGTCTACACCCCTTCGGTCGGTTCGATCCTCGGCAAGATCGCCGACGCCGGGATCGAGAATCTGCGCGTCGCCGAAACGGATGCCGCGGAGGGTCTGCGCCGGCTACTGCCGCCCGAGTCGATCGACCGGCTGTGGACGTTCTTTCCCGATCCGTGGCCGAAGAAGAAACACCACAAGCGGCGGCTGGTGAGCAGGCCGTTCGCCGACCTGGTCGCCAGCCGGATGAAGCGGCACGGAGTCTGGCGGCTCGCCACGGACTGGGAGGACTACGCCGGTCAGATGCGGGAGGTCCTCGATGATCATCCGCGGTTCGTCAACGAGTTCCGCGAGGGCTGGGCGCCCCGCTGGGTGCAGCGGCCGATGACCCGGTTCGAGCAGCGCGGGATCGACGCCGGCCGGCACATCTTCGATCTCTCCTATCGCCGCCGTTGATCATGACGGACGACGTTCTGGTACGGCTTCGACTCGATCTCGCCTACCACGGCGCGGGCTTCGCCGGCTGGGCCGACCAGCCCGGCCTGCGGACCGTGCAGGGCGAGTTGGAACGCTGGATCGCGGCGGTGCTGCGGCTGCCGGAGCCGGCCCGTGTGGTCTGCGCCGGCCGGACCGACGCCGGGGTGCACGCGCGCGGGCAGGTGGTCCATGTCGATCTTGCGGCCGAGGTCGCCGGCGACGGCTCGACGCTGCTCCGCCGGCTCAACCGGGCGCTGCCCGATGATCTTGTCGTCCGTACGGTACGGCCGGCACCACCGGGCTTCGACGCCCGGTTCGCCGCGGACTGGCGACGCTACAGCTACCGGATCGTCGACGGACCGATCCGGCCCGACCCGCTGATCCGGCACTTGGTCGCGCACGTCCGCGAGCCGCTCGACCTGGACCGGCTCAACGCCGCGGCCGCCACCCTGCTCGGGCTGCGCGACTTCGGCGCCTTCTGCCGACGTCGCGAGGGCGCCACGACGATCCGGACCCTGCTCGACTTCGCCGGCCACCGCCTCGATGACGGCGTAATCGACCTGACCGTGCGCGCGGACGCGTTCTGTCACTCGATGGTCCGTTCGCTGGTCGGCGCGGTCGTCGCGGTGGGCACCGGGCGACGAGATCTCGCTTGGCTGCAAGGGATCGCGGCCACTCCGGTCCGGGACTCCTCGGTCCAGGTGATGCCGGCCCACGGACTGACCCTGGAGCAGGTGCACTACCCGCCCGATGATCAACTCGCCGCCCGTGTCGCCGAGGCGCGCACCACGAGGTCGCTGCCATGACCCAAGATCATTATTTCGAACGGGAGCCGGCCACACCGGAGAAGCGGCGCCGGATCACGGCCCGGATCGGCGACCGGGACCTCACCTTCAGCACGGCGAACGGCGTGTTCTCGGCCGACGGACTTGATCATGCGACGGCGCTGCTGCTGCGGACGTTCGAGCCGCCGGCCGGGGCCCGCCGGCTGCTGGATCTCGGCTGCGGCTGGGGACCGATCGCGATCACGCTGGCACTGGCCGTCCCGGAGGCGCGCATCGACGCGGTGGACAGCAACGACCGGGCGCTACGTCTGTGCCGGGACAACGCGGCCGAGCACGGCGTCGCGGACCGAGTGATCACGTTGCGGCCGGATCAGGCCGACCCGTCCGTCCGGTACGACGAACTGTGGTCCAATCCGCCGATCCGGATCGGCAAGGAGGCCGTCCACGCCCTGCTGTCCACCTGGCTGCCGAGGCTCGCGCCGGACGGGGCGGCCCGGCTGGTGGTCGGCAGGAACCTCGGCGCCGACTCGCTGCAACGGTGGCTGGTCGAGCAGGGCTACCGGTGCGACCGGGTGGCCAGCGCGAAGGGGTTCCGCGTCTTCGCGGTCAGCCGGCCCGCTCGCTGACCGCCGCCATCACCTCGGGCCAGCGACGTTCCAGCCGGCGGCCGCCGAGCCGGATCCCGTACCGGAGCACGACGAGGCCGCCGACGATGCCGACCACCAGGGCGACCGCCGCCAGCCAGCCGACCCAGAACGAGGCGACCACCAACGCGATCAACGGCAGCCCGAGCCCGATCGACAGCCCCGACGAGACCAGGAACGACAACAGCGCCGGCAATCCACCGCTGTTGCCCTTCTGGAACGGGCTGCTGCCGGGCGGCGGCGCCGGCCACTGCCAGAGGGCGCCGACGAACGACCCGACGCCGAAGCCGATCAAGGTCAGCCCGACGACCAACGCCAGCACTTGCGACGTGAGGTGCCATTGCCCACTGATCGCCAACGAGATCACGGTGACCGCAAGCAAGAGCGGACCGAGCAGGGTGAGACCCGAATAGACCCGGCCGGCCCGGTCGTCGGCACCGGACAGCCCGCTGCTGATGTGCAGCCAGATCGCCGAGCCGTCGTAGGAGAGGTCCTGGGCCAGGCTGACCGAGACGAACAGACCGAGCAGCACCGGCGCGAAGGCGATCAACGGCCGGCTGCCGGCGTTCGGGTTCGCGATCTGGGTCGCGATCAACGCGAGCGGCAAGATCAGGAAGCCCGCGATCCCCGCGATGTAACGGGGATCGCGGCGCCAGTAGATCAGGGTACGGAAGCCCACCCCGCCGGCCGGGGTCGCCGGATAGAGCCGTTCGACCAGTCGGCCCTGCTTCACCTTGCGGGCCTCGCCGCCGCCCTCGATCGGCTCCACCAGCCGCTGGGCCAAGAAGTGCCGCCAGACCAGCCAGAGCCCGATGATCATGGCCAGTCCGAGCAGCAGTTTGATCACCGCGACGGCGTAACCGCCGCGGCCGACCTCGGCCGGGACCGACCAGAGCCAGCCGACCGGGAGCCAGCCGGCCACTTCGGCGCTGTCGCCGAGGATGGCCCGTAGTTGATCAAGGCTTGCGCCGGCGAGCCCACCGGACAGGTTGCCGAGCACCGCACTGCCGGCTCCCAGCACCGCCAGCAGCACGAAGGCAAGATCACGGAACCGCCGCGACGACAGCACCCGGGCGAACACCGTGGTGGCGGTCCGGGCCAGCAGGAAGCAACTCGCCACGCCGAACGGTACGACGACGACTGCCGCGATGATCGACGCCGGATCGCGCGCGTAGCCGATGATCATGGCCAGGGCGACCAGGGTCGTGGCGACGCCGGGGATGCCGATCAGCCCGGCGATCAACAGTCCTGGCTGCAGTTCCCCGGCCCGCACCGGCAGCAGCGCGAACTTGGCCGGGTCGACGGTCTCGTCCACGCCGAACACGAGCAGCGAGAAGAACAGCCAGCCGCCGGTCAGCATGGCGAAGGCGAGCACCAGCACGTCGGCCGCGATGTCGGCCGGCGCCCAGAGGCGGAGCGCCACGATGCCGAAGATCGCCGCGGCCACCAGGCCGAGTCCGTACACGCCGCCGATGATCATGCCGACGGTGCGCCAGATGCTGCGCCGCAGGCTGTTCTTCAGCAGGGTTAGTTTGAGTCGGACGACGATTGCAACCACGCCAAACCTCCCTCCGCGCCGGCCTGGAACCCGACGAGTTCGAGGAAGCGCTGCTGCAGCGTGGATCCGGCCCGGACGTCGTCCAGCGTCCCGGCGGCGAGCACCCGGCCCTGCGCCACCACCGCCAGTTCGTCGCAGAGGCTCTCCACCAGCTCCATCACGTGGCTGGACAGCACCACGGTGCCGCCGCCGCGGACGAAGTCGCGCAGGATCGACCGGATCGTCTCACCGGACACCGGGTCGACCGCCTCGAACGGCTCGTCCAAGATCAACAGCCGCGGCGCGTGGATCAGCGCGCAGGCGAGGCCGATCTTCTTCGTCATGCCGGCCGAGTACTCGACCACCAGGGTGTCCCGGTCGTCGGCCAGTCCGAGCGCGGCGAGCAGTTCGGCACTGCGGGCCTCGATGTCGGGCAGCGGCACCCGGCGGATCAGGCCGACGTAGCGGAGCAGTTCGCCGCCGCTGAGCCGGTCGAACAGCCGGAGGCCGTCCGGCAGCACGCCCATCAGTTCCTTGGCCCGAACCGGATCGGACCAGACGTCGTGATCGAGCACGGAGGCCGTACCGGCGTCGGGGCGGAGCAGGCCGGTCGCCATCGAGAGCGTCGTCGTCTTGCCGGCCCCGTTCGGCCCGACCAGCCCGAACATGCAGCCCTGCCGTACCTCGAGCTCGAGATCGTCGACGGCCCATTTCTGGCCGAAGTTCTTGCGCAATCCTCGCAGCGACATGGCCGAGATCATGGAGCCAGTGTCCTGCACCGGGCTGCGGCTCCGTCGCACCGGGCTGCGCGCCGCGCGCCGGTTGGCCCTTGATCGGGCCCGAACGGGCCAGCGTAATATGACAAACCGAGTTCGTTGAACCTGCGAAAGGAATGCGCTGTGCCTGCTTATGAGCTTCCTGATCTTCCCTACGACTACGCCGCGCTGGAACCCCACATCTCCGGCACGATCATGGAACTCCACCACGACAAACACCACGCCACCTACGTCAAGGGCGTCAACACCGCCCTCGACCAACTCGACGAAGCCCGCAGCACCAACTCCTTCGCCAACATCAACCGCCTCGAAAAGGACCTCGCCTTCCACCTCGGCGGCCACATCAACCACTCCGTCTTCTGGCCCAACCTCTCCCCCGACGGCGGCGACAAGCCCGACGGCGACCTCGGCGCCGCCATCGACGCCACCTTCGGCAGCTTCGACGCCTTCCGCGCCCAGTTCGAGGCCAACGCCAACGCCATCCAGGGCTCCGGCTGGTCCATCCTCGCCTACGACGCCCTCGGCCAGCGGCTGAACATCGTCCAACTGTTCGACCAGCAGGGCAACCTCCCCCTCGCCCAGATCCCGATCGTGCTGCTCGACATGTGGGAACACGCCTTCTATCTGCAGTACCAAAACGTCAAGGCCGACTACGTCAAGGCCTGGTGGAACGTCGTCAACTGGGCCGACGCCCAGCAGCGCTACGCCGCCGCCAAGACCCAGACCGCCGGCCTGATCATCCCGGCCTGACCCCAGCCCGGCGTTCGATGAGCGAACCTGCGGGGCATGGCGACGCCGTTGATCAACGGAGCGGTGTTGATCAACGAACGAGGGCCCAGCAGCGCGGGCCGCGACAGATCGTCGCGGCCTCCATCGGGAACGCCGTCGAGTGGTACGACTGGTACATCTACACCTTCCTGACGCCGATCTTCGCGGCGCAGGTCTTCGCTCCCGGCGATCCGGTGGCCCAGGTGCTGTCCGCGTTCGCGGTGTTCGCGGTCGGCTTCTTCCTGCGGCCGATCGGCGGACTGGTGATCGGCTGGGCCGCCGATCGCTGGGGACGGAAGAACACGCTGACCGCGACCATCCTGATGATGGGGTTCGGCAGTTTGATCATCGGACTCACCCCGACCTACGAGTCGGCCGGGATCCTGGCACCGATGATCTTGGTCTTCGGCCGGCTGGTGGCCGGCTTCTCCATCGGCGGCGAGTTCGCCGCGAACACGACGTTCCTGGTCGAGTCGGCGCCGCCCGGACGGCGCGGCTTCTTCTCCTCGTTCCAGTACGTCTCCACCACGGCCGGCCAGCTGGTCGCGTCCGGCGTGGCGACGATCCTCGCCTTCGCGCTCACCCAGGAACAGTTGTCCGGCTGGGGCTGGCGGATCGGCTTCTTCATCGGCGCGGTCATCGCGCTGGTCGGGCTCGTCATCCGGTTCAGCGCCGAAGAGACCCGCGAGGTCGGCCAGGACCAGCGCCGGCCGGGGTTGTTCGAGGCGATCCTGCGGCACCCGCGGGAGTCACTGTTGATCTGTGGCGTCACCATCGCGGGCACGATCGCCTACTACTCGTGGACCACGTATCTGCCGACGTTCGCCCAGCAGAACGGGCATCCGACTCAGCAGGCGTTGTTGATCAGTACGATCTCGCTGGCGTTCTTCGGGTTGATCCAGCCGGTGACCGGGGCGATCTCGGACCGGATCGGCCGGCGCCCGATGTTGATCGCCTTCGCGGCGGCCTTCATGATCGGCATCGTGCCGGCGCTGAACCTGATCAGCTCAAGCAACAGCTTCGCCGTACTGTTGATCATCACGCTGCTCGGGATGATCTTCCTCAGCGGCTTCACCTCGATCAGCGCCGCGCTGAACGCCGAACTGATCCCCGGCCGGGTCCGGGCGTCCGGCATCGGCTTCCCGTACTCGCTGACGGTGGCACTGTTCGGCGGCACGGCTCCGTACATGGGCACCTGGTTCAAGCAGCTGGGCAACCCCGGCCTGTTCGGCTGGTACATCGCCGGGCTGTGCCTGATCTCGCTGATCGTGTACGTGTTCCTCGGCGAGACGGCGCACAAGAAGCTCGACTAGGGCGAGCCGCCGGCGAGCAGCAGGACCAGCGGCAACGGCAGCGCGATCAGCGGCAGCAGCACCGCGTGCAGGAGCAGGCGCTCGCGCAGGATCGCGACGTACTCCCTGATCATCGCGCTGGGCC
The DNA here is from genome assembly GCF_013407955.1 of Microlunatus parietis. Lineage (GTDB taxonomy): Bacteria > Actinomycetota > Actinomycetes > Propionibacteriales > Propionibacteriaceae > Microlunatus > Microlunatus parietis. Next base: position 2,513,891 of record NZ_JACCBU010000001.1, read on the forward strand.
AGTAGTAGCCGGCGGTCGGAGCCCCGGTCGCCTGCGCGTCCAGCCCGGCCTTGCGGGCCAGGATGGCGGCCCGCAGCACGTGGTAGTTGCTGGTGACGATCAGGCCGGAGCCGGGCGGAGTCGAGGTTTCGGCGCGGATCAGCTCCCCGGTGAAGCGCAGATTCTCTTCGGTGGTCCGGGACCGGATCTCGGCCCGGACCGAAGCCGGATCGACGCCGTGGTCGACCGCCCAGGCCGCCATCGCGGTCCCCTCGGCGAGCTGCTCGTCCCTCCCCTGACCACCGGACATGATCAACACCCGGGCGCCGCGGCGGGTGAACTCGGCGATACCGGCGCGGATCCGGGAGGCGAGCAACGGCGGCACCTCGGTGCCGCGGCGGAGGCCCGAGCCGAGCACCATCACCCAGGCGGCCGGACGGTTCCGGACCAGCCAGGTGTAGAGCTGGGCGTACCCGAGGAACGCCACGAAGTGGAACCCGAGGTAGCCGACCGCCAGCAGGCCGAACAGCCAGAGCGCCCGCAACCAGAGCGGCCCGGCCAGGAAGACCGGGATCGTCAGGACGACCGCCGCCATGATCATCAGCCCGGCCAGCAGGGACAGCGAGTTGGCCAGGCTGGCCCGCTCCCGGCGCAGCATCACGACGCCGTTCATGATCAGGAAGCCGCAGAGCACCAGGATCAGCAGCGGAGACAGCAGAGCGATCGCCACGATGAGGAAGGACAGCAGGTCGACGATGACCAGCCCCAGGCCGCCGAGCACGTTGATCAACAACATCGCCCCGGCCAGCAGCCAGTACGCGTTGCTGAGCCGGCGCGGCTCAGCGCGGGTCCGGGTGACGGCGATGGCGCAGACGGTGACTGCGATCGCCAACGGCAGCAGGAAGATCATCGGCTCAACCGACCCGCATCGGACACCGCGCCAGGATATCGCCCGCCCGCAGCCGCGACCGTTGCACGCAACCGCGACTATTGCAGCGGTCGCGGACGGGAGGAACGGTCGCGGCTGCGGAAGAAGGGCTGCGGAAAGAAGGGACGGCCCGGTCAGGACGCGCGGCCGCGCTGCCGCCGGAACGACTGGTACGCCCACCAGGCGATGCAGGCGACCACGAAGGAGCCGGCGCCGACCTCGACGAGGTCCATCGCCTCCCTGCGGGCCAGCACGATCCCCGCCAACAGCAGTGCCGCGGCGCCGCAGACGATCGCCGGCACCGTGGCCGAATCGATCACAGTCTGGAGCAAGATCGACAGGCCGACCGTCGCGAACGCGTACCCGAACAGGAAACCGGCATAGGGACCCAGCGCGACCTCCGGCCCGGTCAGGCCGAGCAGGCCGCACACGACGGCGACGGTCGCGCCGACGACCAGCAGTCCGATCGACACGACCACCAGTACGCGTGCGGATCCGGGCTGATCCGCCCTGTCCTCGGAAGCCACCCGCCCACCGTAGCGACCCGCACCGTCACTCCGGCTCGACGGTGCCCCCGATCGCGAGCACGGTGTCGAACGTGTCGGCCTGATCGGCGGTCTTGTCCTCGCGATAACGCAGCACCCGGGCGAACCGCAGCGCCACCCCGCCCGGATAGCGGGTCGAGCGCTGCAGCCCGTCGAACGCGATCTCGACCACCGTCTCCGGCCGGACGTAGACCGTGTAGTCGTCGCGGCTCGCCTCCAGCTCGAGGAACCGGTCGGTCTGCCAGGCCAGCAGCTTGTCGGTCATCCCCTTGAACGTCTTGCCGAGCATGATCAACTCGCCGCTGGCCGGGTCGCGCGCGGCCAGGTGCAGGTTGGACAGCCAGCCCTTCCGGCGCCCGTGGCCCCATTCTGCGGCCGTGACGATCAGGTCCAGCGTGTGCCGCGGTTTGATCTTGATCCAGGCCGAGTCGCGCCGGCCCGCCGCATACGGCGCGTCGAGCCGCTTCACCACGACGCCCTCGTACCCGTCCAGGACGGCGGTCCGGAACACCTCGGCCAATTCGTCCTCGGTTTCGCAGAACCGTCGCGGCACGATCAGCTCCGGCGACAGCACCTCGGCCATGATCCGGATCCGCTCGGACAGCGGCTCGTCCAGCAGGTCGCGACCGTCCAGGTGCAGCAGGTCGAAGAAGAAGCCGCGCAGCGGCGTCCGCACCGCCTGCGCGGGAACGTCCAGCTGGGAGCCGGTCCGGGAGGCGATCACCTGGAAACTCTCCGGCTTCCCGTCCGGCCGGAACGCCAGCACCTCGCCGTCCAGCACCATCCTCTGGTACGGCAGCGCGGCCACCGTGGCACTCACCTCCGGCAGCCGCTCGGTGATCTCGTCCAGCGACCGGGTGAACATCCGGATCGTGTCGTCGTCCTTGTGCACCTGGACCCGGATCCCGTCCAGCTTGTGGTCGACCAGCAGCGGCAGGCCGGCCTTCCCGACCGCCTCGGTGACGTCCGGCGCACTGGCCGCGAGCATCGGCTGGATCCCGGTCCCGACGGTCAGCCCGACCTCCGCCAAGCCGGCCAGACCGCCCTCGACCAGCACCCGTGCCGCGGCCGTCGTCGACGACGCGAGCATCGCCGCCCGCCGCACCGCGGCCACCGGCACTTCGTAGGCGACCGCGAGCCCCTCCTGCACCTGCGCCTCCAGCGCGCCCTGCCGCAGCTCGCCCGAGATCAGCCCGGCCAGCAACCGCTGCTCCGGCTCGGTCGCCCGGCCGAACAGGTTCGCCACCAGTTGGGCCCGGCGGCCCGCCGACCCGGTGCCGGCCAGCGCGGCCGTGGCCTCGAAGATGGCGTCCACCTCGGTCACGCTCAGGGTCGCCTCGGCGGCGGGCGGCGGCGCCTTGCTGACCGTACGCCAGCCGATGCCGGTCCGCCGCTGCCGCAACGAGCCGGCCAGGTAGGCCACCACGATCTCGATCTCCGCCGGCTCCGCGTCGCGCAGCACCGCGGCGATCACTTCGCGCTTGGCGATCCGTGACCGCGTCGCGGCCATCGCCGCCGACGCCGCGGCGACCCGTTCCAACAGCATGAGCGCAGTCTTGCAAACGCCGCCGACAGTCGCTGCGGTTCGGCTCCGTATCGGTCTCGCCGATCCGGCCTACCCGCAGACGTTGCTCAGAGGGCGCCCTGCTCCGGGGTGCCGAGCGGGATCGGGGTCATCCGGGTGACCACGGTCGGCTTGGCCAGCAGGCCCTCGATGCCGGCGCCGAGCACCTTGACGGCGGCGCCGGAGCCGTGGGCGTCCAGGTCCTCGACCGTGGTCCACTTCTCGATCATGGTGATCGTGCCGTCCGCGGCGTCGTGGATGGCGTACAACTCACAGCCCGGTTCGGCGTGGACGGCCTCGATGCCCTCCCGCATGGCCTCGGCGAGCTGTTCCTTCGCGCCTTCCTTGGGATGGAACACGGCGGTGACGACGACGGTCATGGGCGCTCGCTTTCGTGAATCGATTCGACAAACCGGGCTCGATTATGGCTCACACCGGCGCGCCCGTTTGGCCCGGCCCGGACCAGGTATCAATCTGCATCCAAAGCCAGTCGGGGCATTGACAACCGAACCGGTTAAGTGGTGAGTTTGGGCTCACTTGAACCAATGTTGCCTTCAGGGGAGGACGACGATGACCGATCCCACGCACCAGCCAGGCCGAGGCGAACGCCCGGACCCGGCCGGTGACCATGACTCGAACTCCTGGGGGACCACGATGGAGTCGAGTCGCCGCCGCTTCCTGGCCCTCGCCGGACTCACCGCGGGTGGTGCCGCGGTCGGAGTCGGTGCCGCCGGTTGCGGCACCGCGCAGACGGGCAATCGGCCCGGCGGTACGGAGAGCCAGGGCCGGCCGGGCGCCTCGGGCGAGACCTTCTTCGTGGCCGGCTTCCAGTGGGGCCCGCCGACCAACTTCAACCCGCTCGGCCCCTCGCCGGCCTGGCCGTCCACCGGCGGCCAGATGCAGTTGATCTACGAAACCCTGCTCCGCTTCAACATGCTGGACGGCAGCCTGCAGCCCGGCCTCGGCAAGGAACTCATCGAGGTCGACGCGCAGACGCTCGAGGTACCGCTGCAGGACGGCACCAAGTGGCACGACGGGTCGGAACTCACGGCCGACGACGTCGTGTTCACGTTCGAGCTGGCCAAGGACAACTCGCTGAGCTACTCCAATGTCTGGGAATACCTGGAGTCGGTGACCGCGAAGGATCCGCGGACGGTCCAGTTCAAGGCGAAGTCCAAGCCGCTGAACCTGCTGCCGGTCCGCAACGCGATCGCCGCCACGGCGATCATCCCGCAGGCGGTCTGGAGCAAGATCGACGCCAAGAAGCTCACCTCCGACACCAACATGGAACCGGTCGGCAGCGGCCCGTTCAAACTGGAGAAGGCCGACCAGACCCAGATCAGCCTGGTCCGGTTCGACGATTACTGGGGCAAGGCCATCTACGGCACCCCGGCGATGAAGATGATCAACCACCCGATCTTCCGCTCCAACAACGACGGTGACCTGAAGCTGGAGAGCGGCGAGATCGACGCCAGCCAGCAGTTCACCGCCCAGATCTGGAAGATGTGGGAGAAGGGCAAGCCGGTCGGCACCTGGCTCAAGGAGAAGCCGTACTACCTGCCCGGCAACACCCCGCTGCTGCAGATCAACAACAAGGTCAAGGGCCTGGACAATCCGTTGGTACGGCGAGCGATCGCGTTCGCCATCGACACGCCCAACATCGCCAAGACCGCGATGTCGGACTACTCCGACCCCGCCAACGCGAGTTTGATCTTGCCGACCGGGTACGAGGAGAAGTTCTACGACCAGGCCGCGGTGGACTCGCAGGGTTGGAAGTACGACCCCGACGAGGCGGTCCGGATCCTCGAGGAGGATCTCAAGGCCACCAAGGGATCGGACGGCATCTACGAGCTGCCGGACGGCACCCGGCTCGGCCCCTGGACGGTGATCACGCCGACCGGCTGGTCGGACTGGCAGACGGCCTGCGAGGTCGCGGCGAAGAGCCTCAAGGCGGTCGGCATCGATGTGGCGACCGAGTTCCCGCAGGCGCCGCAGGTGACGTCGAAGATGCAGAACGGCGACTTCGAACTGGCCTGCTGGAGCGCGTCCGGTGTGAGCCTGGCCAGCCCGTGGTCGCGGTTCCGGGACCTGATGGACAACCGCGGTGCCGCGCCGTTGGGCAAGACCACGTTCTACAACTTCATCCGGTTCTCCGATCCCGAAGTGCCCGGCCTGCTCGACCAGGCCGGCGCCGCCACCAGTGACGAGGAGCGTCGCGAGGTCTACCAGAAGCTGGACGCGATCTTCCGGGAGAAGGTGCCGGCGGTGCCGCTGATGTACCGGCCGCTGGAGTTCTACGAGTTCAACGAGACCAACTGGGTCGGCTTCCCGACCGCCGAGAACCCGTATGCACCGCCGATGTGGCAGGGCGCCGGAATCCAATGGTTGTTCAAGTTGAAGAAGGTGGGGACCTAGGCGCGCGAGGCTAGTCTTCGATGGTTTTCGCACGCTATCTCGGCCGCAAACTGCTCTGGTATCTGCTGGCTCTGATCATCGCGCTGCTGCTCAACTTCCTGCTGCCCCGACTGATCCCCGGCAACCCGGTGGACACGATCGTCAGCCAGCTGGCGAGGGGCGGTGGCACCGGCGGTGATCAGCTCCGGCAGATCCACGAGACGTTCATGCGCGAGTTCGGGCTGAACGAGCCGCTCTGGAAGCAGTTCTTCATCTATCTGGGCCAGCTGGCCCAGGGCAACCTCGGCACCTCGTTCGCGCAGTACCCGGCGAAGGTCAACACGCTGGTCGGCGACGCGCTCCCGTGGAGCATCGCGATCCAGCTCCCGGCGATCTTGATCGGCTGGCTGGTCGGCAACGGGCTCGGCGCCATCGCGGCGTTCAAGGGCGGGCACTTCGATCGGGGCGCGTTCCTCGGTTCGCTGTTCCTGTCCAGCATGCCGTACTACTGCCTGGCAATCCTGCTGCAGTACATCGTCGGCGTCTCGCTCGGCGTCATGCCGATCAGCGGCGCCTACTCGCTCGGCCTGTCACCGGAGGCGACGTTCGCGTTCTTCGGCGATGCGATCACCTACTTCTGGTTACCGTTCTGGTCCCTGGTGTTGATCTTCATCGGCGGCCAGGCGATCGGCATGCGGTCGATGGCGATCTACGAGCTCGGCTCCGACTACGTCAATTACGGCAGGGGTCTGGGGCTGCGTGACTCGACGATCGTCCGGTACATCTTCCGGAACGCGATGCTGCCGCAGATCACCGGCCTGGCGTTGTCGATCGGCGGCATGATCGGCGGCGCGTTGATCACCGAACTGGTGTTCAACTATCCCGGGCTCGGCACCCTGTTGTTCAACGCCATCAGTCAGAGCGACTATCCGGTGATCCAGTCGATCACGTTGTTGATCACGCTGGCCGTGCTCGCCGCGAACTTCTGCGTCGAGATCGCGTACGGCATCATCGATCCCCGGATCCGCGCGGCCCAAAGTGGTGATCGCTGATGAAAGCCGTGAGTTTCACTCCCAGATTCTGGTTCGCCAGCGTGCTGATCGGGATCACGGTGCTGATCGCCCTGTTCGGCCCGTTCGTCGTGCAGACCGATCCGAACGCCGTGATCGGCGGCCTGTACGACCCGCCGCAGGGCTTCGGGCCCTTCCTGCTCGGCACCGACAACGAGGGCCAGAGTGTGGTGGCCAATCTGGTGTACGGGACGCGCACGTCGCTCATCGTCGGCCTGATCGCCGGTGCCATCGCGACCGCGATCGGCCTGGTGATCGGGCTGATCGCCGGCTACCGCGGTGGCGTGCTGGACGACATCCTGATGGGCGCCACGAACATCGCGCTGGCCATCCCCAGCATCGTCGTGGTGATCTTGCTGTCGATCGCGCTGAACGACCGGTCGATCTTCACCCTGGCGCTGGTGATCGGCGTGACCGGCTGGCCGTGGACCGCCCGCGCGGTCCGGGCCCAGGCGACCAGCGTGCGCACCCGGGAACACATCGACGTCGCCCGGCTGTCCGGCGCCCGGTTCTGGTCGATCCTCGGCTGGGACGTGCTGCCGTACCTGCTCAGCTATGTCGTGATGGCCTTCGTTCTGCAGGTGTCCGGGGCGATCCTGGCCGAGTCGGCGCTCAGCCTGCTCGGTCTGGGGCCGGCCGGCGGCACCGTCAGCCTCGGCCTGATGCTCTACTGGGCACTGACCTGGGGCTCGATCCGGAACGGCTACTGGTTCGCCTTCATCCCGCCGACGGTGATGCTGTCGATCGTGGCGTTCTCGCTGCTGCTGCTGCAGTCCAGCCTGGACGAGGTGTTCAATCCCCGGCTGCGCAGGGGCCGGGCCCGCAAGATCAAGAAGGCCGTCGCCGATGTCGTCCCCGCGGAAGGACCGCCGAAATGAGCCAACTGCTGCGCGCCACCGACATCCATGGCGTCTACCGGTCGGGGTCGGCCGAACTGCACGCGGTCGATCACGTCTCCCTCTCGCTCGACGAGGGGGAGGTGCTCGGCCTGGCCGGCGAGTCCGGCAGTGGCAAGTCGACGCTCGGGTCGATCATCTCGCTGACCGCGCGGCCGCCGCTGTACGTCGACAACGGCGCCCTCGAGGTGGACGGCAAGGAGCTGATGCTGGACGGATCGCAACGGATCCCCCGGACCTGGCGCGGCTCCGTCGTGTCGATGCTGCCGCAGGGCGCGATGAACTCGATCAGCCCGACCATGCGCGTTCGTGATCTTGTGGTGGACGTCGTGAAGGCCCATGATCGTTCGGCGAAACGGAGCGAGGCGATCGACCGGGCCCGGGACCGGTTCGAGACCCTCGGGCTGCCGGTCCGGGCCCTCGACGCGTACCCGCATCAGCTGTCCGGCGGCATGAAGCAACGGACCGTGACGGTGATCTCGACGCTGCTCAATCCGCGGATCCTGATCGCCGACGAGCCGACCTCGGCGCTCGACGTGACGTCGCAGAAGGCGTTGATCGACATGCTGCTGGACATGCTGGAGAAGAAGATCATGTCCGGCGTCATCTTCATCACGCATGATCTTCCGGTGTTGCGTACGGTCTCGAACCGACTCGCGATCATGTACCGCGGCAAGATCGTCGAGACCGGCGACACCCCGGAGCTGGTCGACGATCCGCAGCACCCGTACACCCGGGCCTTGTTGGGTTCGGTGCTGGTGCCGGAGCCCAAGTACCGCAAGATCAGGATCGAGGGCATGAAGGGCTTCGAGGACGCCCCGACCACCGGGAGGACGACATGAGCGACGACCCTTCGACGGGCTCAGGGCACGGCACCGAGATCTTCACCGCCAGTGGGATCGGCCGCACCTTCGGCTCCGGCCGGAACCAGGTGACCGCGGTTGAGGACGTCTCGTTCGCCCTGGTGGAGAAGGAGATCACGACGATCGTCGGCGAGAGCGGCTCGGGCAAGTCGACCATCGCGCGGATGGTGCTCGGACTGCTGCCGGTCAGCTCCGGGACCATGACCTTCGACGGCAAGGACGTGACAAAGCTGTCCACGGCGGCGCGGATCGCGTACTGGCGGGACGTGCAGGCGGTCTTCCAGGACCCGTTCTCGTCGTTCAACCAGTTCTTCACCGTACGTCGGCTGCTGAACCGATCCTTGCGGATGCTGGACCGGGTGTCGGCGAAGGAGCGGCTGGAGGAGGCGCTCGGCCACGTCGGGATGGACCTGAGCGTCCTTGATCGTTTCCCGCACCAGCTGTCCGGCGGTCAGCGGCAACGGATCATGATCGCCCGAGCCCTGATGCTGCGCCCGCGCCTGCTGATCGCCGACGAGGCGACCTCCATGCTCGACGCCTCGCTCCGGGTGAACATCCTCAACGTGCTGACCGACCTTCGCGACGAGCTCGGCATGACCGTCCTCTTCATCACCCACGACATCGGCCAGGCCTGTTATCTCGCCGACAAGGTGCTCGTGATGGAGAAGGGGATCCTGGTCGAGCAGGGACCGACCGACGACGTGATCTTCAACCCGCAGCACGAGTACACGCAGCGTCTGCTCGCCGACGTGCCGAGGCTCCACGAATCCGCGTGAATCTTTTAGTTCAGGGGGAGCTTGGTCCCGCGACGGGGGCTGGGGTTTCCGGTCTCCAGCCGAGCGTCGAGCTGATCTTGCCGACTGTGGTTGCCCGGGCGCTCGGGGCGGTGCCGGGAGGGCCCGGGCATTTCGACGTCGAGTGGTGAGTTGTCGACGCCATCCGGCGCGTTCGGCGTCGTTAAGTCACCACTCGATCGTTGTGGTCGGGGAGGGCGTACGGGACGGACCGTTTCGTGGCGCGACCGGATCACGCCGGAGCCGTGTTGGCGGCCCGTTGATCTCCATCCATGAGCTCGCGGTCTGCGCCCGGAGGTCGATCGATGTGTGCCGGATCGCGGGGTCCGCTGCAGCCGTCGCAGCCTCCTGCGCCTCTTCCATTCGAACGCCCGGACCGAGCCGCACTTGGGCTCCGCGACCCGCGCCGACTCCGGCAGGACCCGCGACCGAGAATCGTGCGGCCAGCACCCGCGGCCTCCGCACTGAGCGGACGCCTTTGGCAACTCTTGGTGCCGAAGCGATGCCATTCGGGTCCACTCGACGCGGACCGAGGTGTGACCAGAGACTCTGCGGTTCGATGCCGCCGGAGGCCGCGAGCGTCCCCGCTCGCTCGGGCCGCCGCTCGGCTCAGGAACGGGAGGGGTCGGCGGGGTAGACGCCGAGCATCTTGACGTCGGTGGAGAAGAAGGCGAGCTCTTCCAGGGCCCGCTTGACGCCGATGTCGTCGGGATGACCGTCGACCTCGGCCAGGAACTGGGTGGCGCCGCTGAAGGAGCCGTCGACCATGTAGCTCTCCAGCTTGGTCATGTTCACGCCGTTGGTCGCGAACCCGCCGAGCGCCTTGTAGAGCGCGGCGGGCAGGTTGCGGACGTTGAAGATGAACGAGGTGACGACGGGGCCGTTGCCGGCCGGGGCCTTGATGAAGTCGCGGGACAGGACCACGAACCGGGTCGTGTTGTGATCTTCGTCCTCGATGTCCTCGGCCAGGATCTCCAGGCCGTAGATCTCGGCGGCGAGCGGCGGGGAGATGGCGGCCTGGGTCGGGTCCGCGGCCTCGGCGACCTCGCGCGCGGCGCCGGCGGTGTCACCGGAGATGATCGGTCGCAGGCCGAGCCGGCGGATGATCTTGCGGCACTGGCCGAGCGCGTGCACGTGGCTGTGCGCCGTGGTGATCGTGTCCAGCGTCGCTCCCGGTACCCCCATCAGGTGGAACCGGATCCGAAGGAAGTGCTCGGCGATGATGTGCAGCCCGGACTGCGGCAGGAAGTGGTGGATGTCGGCGACCCGGCCGGCGATGGAGTTGTCGATCGGGATCATGGCGAGGTCGACCTCGCCGCTCTCGACGACCGCGAAGACGTCCTCGAAGGACGCGCAGGGCACGGCCTCCGACTCGGGATAGTTCTCCTTGCAGACCAGATGCGAGTTGGCACCCGGCTCGCCTTGGTACGCGATACGTGGGCGGGTCACCGCCGCATCCTAAACCCGTACCGGCAACGGACCTCAGGATGCGGTGCCGGTGAGATCGTCGGAGCGGCCGGCTTCGATCCGGGACCACTGGGACGTCGGCCGGTCGCCGGTCCGGAACTGCTGCCCCGCCTCTGCGAACGGCTGCGGCCAGCCCACCGGCGAATCCTCCCAGGTCTCCTGGCGCCCGTACACCGTGAGATCGAGCAGGTGGTAGCTGGTCGCGCCGGCCTCGGTCCCCCGCCCGGTCGACCAGTAGGTCTGGAAGACCCGGTCGCCGTCGCGCAGGTAGCAGGCGTAGCCGCCGAAGCCCTGGTCGCCGAGCAGCGCCTGTTCGGCGTCGCGGGCGGAGTACCAGGGCATCGTCCAGCCCATGAATTCCTGGTAGCGCGAGCTCTCCGGGTAGCTGCCCTGGCAGAACGTCGCGTATGTGACGTCGCGGCTGTGCAGGTACGACAGCTCGGTGGCGTGGCTCGTGAAGAATGTGCAGCCCTCGCACTGCTCCGGAGCGGGGTGGCCGTGATGCCACATGTGGAAGTAGACGAGCAGTTGCCGTCGCCCCTCGAAGGTGTCGAGCAAGCTTACCGGGCCGTTCTCGCCGACCAGTTCGATCTTCGGGTCGAGTTCGATCATCGGCAGCCGGCGGCGGGCCGCGGCGATCGCGTCACCCTCCCGGGTGTGGGCCTTCTCCCGGACCAGCAACTGATCCAGGGCTGCCTGCCAGGTGTCCCGATCGACGACCTCGGGCAGCGGATGAGTGTTCTTGTCCATAACGGAATGAGACTCCTCCGCCGCCCGAGAATCATCGGGTCCGGGCTGAATCAACGGCCCATCCGGGCCAGTACCAGGGAGCGGGAGCCGATCACGACATCGTTCCCGGGAGTGCCGGACCGACTCGGCAGTTCCGGATTCCGGCGGGAGCTCAGGAGCTGCTCCGCCCCGGCGAACGTGGCCTGCGACACCGACACGGCCGCCTCGGTCTCGGCCACGGCGGTCTGCACGAGTTCCGGCGTCGCGGCGCTTGCTCTCCGGCGCCGAGGCCGCCCAGGCGAGCCAGCAGACGCCGTTCGCGTCGAGTGAGGATCGGATCAATGGTCAACAGCTCAGTTCGTACGGCCTTCCGCCCGGCCCGTCCGGGCCGCGTAGGCGCGCCTCATCTTGATGTGGTTGCCGCAGCCGGTCATGGAGCACCAGCGGCGCGACTGGTTGCGCGAGGTGTCGTAGTAGGCCCAGCGGCAGGTGGTCCGGTCGCACACCTTGAGCCTGACCCAGGTGCCCTGCTCCTTGGCCCGCCGGATCGCGTCCAGCAGCCCGATCAGCGCGGGATCGAGCGCCCCGCTGCCGGCCGGCAGCATCCGATAGCCGTCCGCGCCGAGCTCCAGCCGGATGGGCAACTCGGCCAGGATCCTGTTGCCGGCGGCGATCGCGCCCTCGTCGACGGCGTGCCCGCCGTGTCCGAGCAGGATCGCCCGCAGCCCTTCCCTGACTGTCGTGGCCGCCGCAAGGTCGGCGGCGTCGAGCCTGGCCCGGGCCGGCAGCAGGCCGCGCCCGGCGAACCAGTCCCGCAGAGCCTTGGGGGACGCCAGGGTCTCGTCGTCGACCTGCGGCTCGTAGCTGTTGACGAAGTCGCGGATCAGCAGCACCTCGGCCGGCGCCGATGCGGAAGAGCTCACAACACCATCATAAGCGTTTGACTGGTGTGATTTCCTGATTCAGACTACACCAGTAAACAACTTTCACTGGTGTGAGGGGATGATCATGACGACTCTTCGTGACGTCGCCCGCCAGGCTGGGGTGTCGACGAAGACCGCCTCCAACGCCATCAACGGGTACGCGGGAGTGAGTGATCGACTGCGCCGTCGGGTGCTGGCCGCGGTCGAGGAACTCGGCTACCGCCCGAACCAGATCGCCCGGGCGCTGCGTGGCGGCCGGGGCGACCTGCTGACGCTGGTCGTACCGGCGGGCGGCGACGAGCGGATGATCACCCTGGCCCGGAAGTTGATCATGGCGGCCGAGAGCGACGGCTGCGAGATCGTCACCGATCACCGGGACGCCACGGACCGGAGCTGCCTCCTGATCCTGGCACCGGAGACCGGGATCAGCAGCGCCGATCTTGAGCCGCCGGGAGCAGGCGAGGAGCGTCACAGGTTGAGCAGGGGCCCGGCCAACGGGAGCAGCCCGGACCTGCGGAGCGGGGCCAGCGGGTCGGCCGCATCGGCGGTCCGGTAGTTCCCGGGCGGCCGGCCGTAGGCCTCGCGGAATCGCCGCGAGAAGTGGTACGGGTTCGTGTAGCCGACCAGCCGGGCGATCTCGGCGAGCCCGGCGTTGCTGCGCTGCAACGCGACGGCGCCGCGGGCCAGCCGGATCAGCTCGAAGGCGCGGGCCGGTCCGGTGCCGTAGCCGGCCCGGAACACCCGGTGCAGGTGTCCGGCCGAGATGCCGACGGCCGCGCACAGTTCCTCGACCGGGACGATCCGCATCCCGTCGGCCGCCCACACGTCCCGGACATGATCAACAGCAGCGGCCACCGGGGCCGGCGGCTCGGGCCCGGCGTCGGTCATCGGCCCGGTGACGTACACGTCGACCAGGAGGGTGATCAACTCGACGCTGCGCCGCTGCGCGGCCTCGGTGCCGAGACCGGCGAGTTCCAGCAGGTAGTCGCAGATCCCGCCGAGGATCGGGGCGGCGAGCAGATCACGGACCATCGGCCACTGCCCGATCGGCGGCAGCGGCCCGGGTTCGGTGATCATGAAGTGGACGTACGCATGCCGGGACACCCGGTGCTGATCCCAGTGCAGCGCGTCCCGGGTACCGGGCGTGACCAGGACCAGCTGGCCGGGCCGCAGCTGGGTGCTGCCGGACTCGATCGAGCCGTCCGGCCGAGGTCGGGTCCAGATATGCCGGGCCGATCCCTCGAGCAGCCAGACGAACTCGTAGCTGATCAGGGTTCGGGGCCCGAACTGGTCTCCCGGCAGATAGTCGGCGACCAGCACCGCCGTCGCCGGCTCCAGCCCGATCGCTCGCGATGTCACGATCAGATATTAGTTCGCGGCAATCGGCCATTGGCCCGGCACCGGTCCCCGGCACAGTGTTGATCATGACCTCCTTGATCAGCACCCGCACGCCGGAGTTGCGCCGGTTCGACACCGCGGACGCCGAGTTCGCCGCCCACTACGCCGAGCACGGCTTCGCCCTGCTGGCCGACGGCCTCTCCCGCGCCGAGGTCGACGCGGTCAACGACGATGCGCTGCGGCTCTGCCGGGGCGACCTCGGCGAGATCCTCGGCGGCTGGCGCGACAGCGACGACCCGAACAGCGCGCCGCCCGAGTTCGCCTCGATGAGCGACGAGGACGTGCTGCGGTCGTTCCTCTGCATCCACTACCCGCACAAGGCGTCGCCGGCCGCCCTGGCCGCGCTCACCGCGCCGCGGATCGTGGACGCGCTGGTCTCGGTGATCGGCCCGAACGTCAAGGCGATGCAGTCGATGCTGTTCATCAAGTCCGAGGGCAAGCCCGGCCAGGCCTGGCACCAGGACGAGTTCTTCATCCCGACCCGGGACCGTTCGCTGACCGCGGCCTGGATCGCCCTCGACGACGCCACCATCGAGAACGGCTGCCTCTGGGTGCTGCCCGGCTCGCACCGGCGCGGCGTGATCTACCCGTCCAAGGAGCAGAACGACCCGCGGTTCGACTGCACCGGCGAGGCGTACGACTTCCCGTACTCCGATGACGACGCGGTGCCGGTGGAGATCCCGGCCGGCACCGCGCTGATCTTCAACGGCTACCTGCTGCACCGGTCGCTGGAGAACTCCGGCAAGCACGGCTACCGGCGGGCGCTGGCCAACCACTACATGAGCGCCGAGTCGCTGCTGCCCTGGCGGCCCCCGGTCGAGGGCGAGAGCATGGCCACCGCCGACTTCCGCGACGTGCTGCTGGTGGCCGGCGAGGATCCGTACGCCTACAAGGGGATCACCGAGGTCAACCGCCCGCTGTCCCGCCCGGACAAGGAGGGCGGCTGCGACCGTTGGCCGTCCGCCAAGGGGTCCACCGAGGAGTAGGGCTCGGCCTCAACCGGCCTCGATGATCACCTCGTGCAGCAGCTCGGCGGTCTCGGCCGGACGTTCCAGCCAGGGCAGGTGGCCGGCGTCGGCGATGATCCGCTTCCGGGATCGCCGGACCAGGCCGGCCAGCTCGACCACGTTGGCGACCGGCCGCGGATCCCGATCACCGTGCAGGAACGTGACCGGGCAGCGCACCGCACCGGCCCACCCGACCAGGTCCGCGTCGTCGAACCGAACCTCCCGATTGGCCTGGAAGTTGATCTTGTTCTCGGACTCGGCCATCGGGCGGGCCAGCTCGAGACCGCGGTCGGGGTCGGCGTAGTCGTGGACCCATCTGAGCCGGCGCCACTCGATCTCCTCGTCCCGGCTGCGCTGCTGGGCGGTGAGGCGGGCCAGCCGGTCGGCGTACTGACGCTGGCGGCGCTCCCGCTCGGCCCGGTACGGGGTTCGCCAGTCACCGGTGCCGAGGCCGGCCAGATACCCGACCGCCGCCACCCGGTCCGGGAACTCGGCCGCGTAGGCGAGCGCGAGGGTGGCTCCGAACGAGTGCCCGATCAAGATCAACTCGGGTGCCTGCCAGGCCTGCCGGAGCTGCTCCAGGTCCGCCAGGGAGGTCGCCATCGACTGGTCGTCGGACGGGGTGGACCGGCCGCAGCCGCGCTGGTCGTACCGGAAGATCGGGGCGAGTGTGTCGATCATGGCCGCGACCGGTTCGAGGTAGTCCCATAGCCCCGGTCCGCCGTGCAGCAGCACCACCGGCGGCCGGCCCGTCACCGTCCCGGTTCGCCAGGTGGCGAGCTCCGCCCCGTCCGACAGCCGTACCCGTTCCACGCCGGGCAGCCTACGGCACGGGATAGAGCACCGGATTGAGTTCGGTGTCGAACCGGTCGCCCGGCTGCCGGCCCGGCGCGCACGCCTTCAGGTCGGCCCGCTGCGCGTCGTTGGTCGGCTCGCCGATGATCATGTCGCCGTCGATGTAGATGATCGTCATCACCCGGCGCGGCACGGTGGACGTGTTCGGGCCGGCCCGGTGGAACGTCCAGCCGAGGTGGTAGCTGACGTCACCGAGCGCGAACGGGCTGTCGTCGACCGGATAGCCCTGGCGCAGCATGTAGTCGGCGACCCTGGCCTCCGACTCGTCACTGATCGGGAGGTCCCGGCCCATCCCGAACCGGTGGCTGCCGACCGCGAAGGTGAGCGGGCCGAGCTCGGCAGGCGTGTCCTGCAAGGGAATCCAGACGGTGATCGCCCGGTCGGTGGACAGCGGCCAGTAGTACTGGTCGGCGTGCCAGGGCGTGATCCCGCCGCTCGGCTCCTTGTACAGCGCCTGATCATGGTAGAGCCGCACCGACCGGACGCCGAGCAGGTCGGCGGCCAGCCGAGCCAGATCGGGCGAACGGACGAAGCGGTCGACCACCGGGCTCTGCTTCCACAGATGGCCGACCTGGAGGAACGCCTTGCTGTACGTGTCGCGCTCCTCCATCGGCAGGTGCTGCGTGTTCAGCTCGATCACCTTCTCGGTGATCACCTCGCCGAACGGCGCCAGTTGATCGGGATCGAGCACGCCACGCAGCTTGATGCAGCCCTGCCGTTCGAAGGCCAGGCGTTCGGCGTCGGTGAGTCGGTAGGAGCTGGTGACGGTTTCGGTGATCGTCGTCATGTCCCTCAGCGTGCCTGCGCGGCTCGCGGCTGACCAGTACCCGGATTGCCCGATCCTGATACCCCGTTACCCGATTGCGTACGATCTCGGCATGCGCCAGCCGCTGTACGAGCGGACCGTGCCGGGGCCCGGCCAGTCCTGGCGGTGGTTCGAGGCCACCGGCCTGTACACGTACCTCTGGCACAACCATGCCGAACTCGAGTTGATCTTGATCACCGACGGCACCGGATCGATCTTCGTCGGCGACCGGGTGCTGCCGTACGGCGCCGGCGACCTGTTCCTGCTCGGCCCGCAACTGCCGCACGCCTATGTCTCGGAGACGCCGAGCCGGTCACTGGTCTGCCAGTTCCCGGAGACCCTGATCGGGCCGGAGTTGCGGCACCGGCCCGAGTTCACCAGCCTGCGCCGCCTGCTCGGCGAGTCGGTCACCGGGCTGCGCTTTGCCCGGTGCGGGGAGCAGGACTGGCTCGGGCTGTCCGCGCCGAGTCCCGGCCGCCGGACGATCAACCTGCTCGGCCTACTGGTTGACCTCGCCGACCGGGCGGATCGGCAGCGGGTGGCCAGCTCCCGCTACCTCCCGGACCGTTCCGTCCGGTCCCGCGACCGGCTGGACCGGATCGTCGGCCACCTGACCGATCACCTTGCCGAGCCGATCACCCTGGCCGAGATCGCCGAGGTCGCCGCCCTGACTCCGACGGCGACCAGCCGCTTCTTCCGCCGGCAGACCGGGATGACGATCACCGCCTACCTGAACCGAGCCCGGATCGCCAACGCCTGCCACCTCCTGGCCGAGTCGGACACTCCGATCGCCACCGTGGCGCGGCTCAGCGGCTTCGCCAACCTGGCCCACTTCAACCGCGAGTTCCGCCGCGGCCTCGGCCAGACCCCGAGCAGCTTCCGTACCGCCGCGCGGCGGATCTCCTAGTCGCTCAGTACCACTTCACCTCGAGCAGGAGGCCGTTCTGTACGTAGAACTTGCTCGCGCCGGGCGAGGTGTCGGCGAAGCTGCAGCGGTAGTTCGGACCAAGATCATTCAGGGTGTCCGGGTCGATCCGGCGGGTCGTCCCGCTGGTGGTGTGGATCGCTCCGTCGCCGGGATCGAAGTTCATGTTGACGGCCCGCGGCTGGAAACCGGAGATGGTCGGCCACGGATAGTCGAAGTACTTCTTGGAGCGGAGCAGCCTGCCGTCGGTGGGGTCGATCTCGAAGACGGTCCCGTAGGACTGGCCGAACAGGCGGCCCTGGCCGTCGAAGGTCAGGCCGGAGACGCCGTCCTCGTCGGCCAGCGGCGTCGAGGTCCACCTCACCTCACCCGACGCGGCGTCCAGCGCGAACACCTGGCCGCGGTGCTTCGAGCCGTCGGCCGGGTTGCAGCAGCCGAGCGACCCGCCGTAGACGATGCCGTCCCGGTAGGTCAGCGCCGAGATCTGGTTCGCGCCGCTGACCAGGCCGGAGTTCCAGGTCCGCCGCTCCCCCGTCTCCGGGTCATACAAGGTGACGGCTCCGTTGAGCTGGGTGTTCTTCGGCGAGGTGCCGACGGCGACGTACTTGCCGGCGCTGACGACGGTCCACGGCCGCTCCTGGCCCTCGGCCTTCAGGTCGAACAGCTTCTTCGGGTTGGTGCCGTCGGCGAACGGCTGCGCCGGGTCGTACTCCCAGAGTTCGGCGTTGGCGTAGATGCCGAGGTAGAGCTTGCCGTTGTGGGTGCCCATGCCCTCGATCTGGTGCGGGAACTTGTACTCGGTCCACGTCGTCGTCGCCGGGTCGTACGCGACGAAGCCGCCCTGGAAGTAGCCTCCGCCGTAGATCCGGCCGTCCGGGCCCTTGGCCAGCGAGCGCGGCGCCGTCGGCGTGCCGACCAGGCCGTCGATCTGGGTCAGGATGCCGGCCCTGGTCACCGTGTCGTAGCGCCAGAGGTCACCGGTGGCCCCGCCGCCGACGATCGTCTCGTGGCCGGTGACCGGATCGGGGAACCGACCCAGGCCCTTGCCCGCACCCAGGCCGCCCTTGTCCGCCTGCTCGTCGCCGCCCTTGAAGCCGGTGCCGGTCAGCCGGCCGGTACGGGGATCGAAGAGCTTCAACTCGGCCGAGTCGATCAGGTAGACCCGGCCACGCGCATCGGCGGAGGTGATCGTCTGGCCCAGGTAGCCAGGGATCTCGTGCACCCACTTGAGGGTCCGCAGGTTCAGCACCCAGCCGGTCGAAGCGGTCGTGCCGCCGGCGAACATGACGTAGAGGAAACCGGCCTCGTCCTCCATCTGGTACGCGTACTTGTCGGTCGGCATCCCCTTCGGCAGCGGGATCTCGACCCGCTTCCCGGAGACCGGATCGACCTGCCAGAGCCCGGCGCTCTGGCCGAGGCCGGCATAGATCTTGCCCTCGGCGTACTCGACGGAGCGGACGTATCCGTACGTCCCGCCGAAGTCGCCGTAGTCGCGATAGGTCCGGGTCTCGGCGTTCCAGGCGATCAACCGGCCCCCGGGCAGCGGCGGCGGAGCGAAGCCCTCGGTGGTGCCGATGTAGAAGTTGCCCTTGTCGTCGACGTCGCCTTCCCAGGTGAAGCTGGCGTACTTCGTCGGCCGGCCGAGGTCCTCGATCTCGGTCGCACCCCAGGGCAGCCGGTAGACGTGCCCGTAGCCGTACGTCGAGGCGAAGACCGTGCCGTGCCGATCGACCGAGACGCCCCAGGCGCCCTGCGCACCCTTGTCGGCCGGGACCTCGGCCGGGTCCGAGTTCGGTACGTGGAGCGTGATCATCCGCAGCACCTTCGCGGAGAACGTGTCGATCTCCGCGAGATAGGCCGGCGCCCCGCTGAACACCCGGTACGTCCGCACCGACCCGTCCGGCATCCGCGCTGTCTCGCCGCTCGCCGAGCTCGTCGAGTAGAGCGGGATCTGCCCGCGATTCCACCACTGCGGCGTGGTCGGGACGACCTCCGCGGCGGCGACCGGCGGCCTGGCCAGACCGGCCGCGACCATGATCAACAACACCGCACCGACGACCCAGCGACCCATTTCGCCCGCCCCCTCGAATTGCGGCATCAATTTCGGACATCCGAACGGGCGTTAACACCCTGCCGCTAATTCTGTGAAATCTAAGGACCTGGGCATTCCACGTCAAGGGTTCGGGGCCTGGCCACCGAGAGTGATTTCTCGCCGCGACTGACCGGCGGAAATTCACTGCGCATCGCGGTCAACGCCCGGAAGGTGGACGAGCGGGATCGAACCGAGTCCCGTGATCTCGCCGGTCTCCGCAACCCGCACCATGGCACCGTCGGGAATGCCGACCATCGACCGGCCCGGATAGGCCCGCAGCCAGGCGCGATGATCGAACTGGCCGAAGTGCGGCGCGACGAGCGTCCCGGGCAGCCAGCCCCAGGTCCGCAGCGGCCGCCCGAAGTCGATCATGCCGATTCCCACCACGGCCGCACCGGCGCTGCAGCCGGCGACGACGGCACCGCCGCGATGGACCCGCTGCAGGGCGGCGAGCGCCGGAGTCCCGCTGAGCGTCGTGACCAGCCGAGTCGGCGATCCGCCGCTGATCAAGATCAACTCCGCCTCCGCCAACCGTTCCAGCACGGCCGGGTCGAAGGCGTCCGCCCGCGACCCCAGGCCCGAGTCGACCAGCAGGACCGGGAACCCCGGCTGGGTGGTGAAATGCGCGGCCAGAGTTTCAAGATCATGATCACTCGGCTCGTCCTGAGCGGTCCGCAGCGCGACGGCCCGAATCGGGTCGTCGGCACGGCCGGCCCGCGGCACCGCGGCCAGGATCGCGGCCTCGTGCGGAGCCGGAGACGTGCTGTAGAGGAAGAGCCTGCCGGAGCTCGTCATTCCTTCCTCACATCCGCCGGACCGACGCCGGCCCCGGTCGCCTCGATCAGGGTCCGCAGCAGGGGGCGTCGGTCCCCGCGCCGCCAGGCGAGGACGAGTTCCGACGGCGGCACCCCGGTGACGGGCCGGACCGCGATGTCGTCGCCGCGGAACAGGGGCACGTTGCCGGCGGCGACCAGGCAGACGCCGAGTCCCGCGCCCAGGGCCTCCCGGGTCTCGTCGGTCGAGGCGATCTCGGCACCGATCACCGGCGGCCGGCCGCCGCGGCTCTCGGTGGCGAGCCAGAAGTCGCGGTTCACGCCGGCCGCCGCAGGCAGGGCGAGGAAGGGCTCGTCGAGCAGGCTCTCGAACGGGATCGCCTCTGCGCCTGCCAGCCGGTGGCCGGCCGGGAGCAGCACCAGGCGTTGCTCGGTGGCGACGGTGATCCAGTCGTACCGCTCCGGCTCGGCCAGCGGCAGCCAGACGAACGCCGCGTCGCAGCCCTCCTCCGCCGGGCCGGTCAGCCCGCCGGTCGTGTCGGCCCAGCCGATCTGGCGCAGCTGCAGGGTCGCCGTCGGCGCCGCGTCGGCGAACCGGGCCCGGATCGCCGGGAGCAGGCCGCGGCCCAGTCCGGTACTGATGCCGACCACCAGCGTCGCCGCGGTCTCGGCGGCCGTCGCGGCCAGCTCGGCCTCCGCATCGGCCCAGGCCGCCAGCACGTTCCGGATCTGCGGCAGCAGCGCCGTTCCGGCCGCCGTCAGCCGTACCGTCCGGCGATCGCGCTCGAACAGCCGGACCCGCAGTTGTCCTTCCAGGGCACGGATCTGCTTGGACAGGGCCGGCTGGCTGACGTACAGGGCCTCGGCCGCCCGGCCGAAGTGCAGGTGCTCGGCGACCGCGACGAAAGAGCGCAACTCACGCAGATGCACGTCCATGCCTGATGGTTATCACAGCAGGTCTTGGACGCCGGCTTCGCGGTACGGAACCGTGGACACCATGAACAACACCACCCAGCGGGTCTGGCTGATCACCGGCGCCACCAGCGGCTTCGGTCGCGCTCTGACCGAGGCCGCGATCGCCGCCGGCGACATCGTGATCGGCGCAGCTCGCAGCCCCGAGCGGCTCGACGATCTGGTCGCCGCCCACCAAGATCAACTCGAGGCGGTCGAGCTCGACGTGACCGACGCCCCAGCGATCAGCCGGCTGGTCGAGGACCTGGTCCGGCGCTACGGCCGGATCGACGTCCTGGTCAACAACGCCGGCCGGACTCAGGTCGGCGCGGTCGAGGAGACCACCGACGCCGAGCTGCGCGACCTGTTCGAATTGCACTTCTTCGGCCCGGCGGCACTGACCCGGGCCGTGCTGCCGCATTTCCGGGAGCGGCGGAGCGGGGCGATCGTCATGCTCAGCAGCATGGGCGGGCAACTGTCGTTCGCCGGCTTCTCGGCCTACAGTTCGACGAAGTTCGCCGTCGAGGGGTTCGCCGAGGCGCTCGCCGACGAAGTGTCGCCGTACGGGATCAAGGTGCTGGTGGTCGAGCCGGGCGCCTTCCGTACCGGATTGTTCGGCAAGGGTGCGGCGGTGTTCAGCGAGCCGCTGGCCGCCTACGACGCGTCGGTCGGCGAGACCCGGCGGATGGTGCAGGCGGGCGACGGGACCCAGGCCGGCGACCCGGCCAAGGCCGCCGCCGCGATCCTGACCGCCCTGGCGGCCGAGTCGACCCCGCTCCGGCTGCCGCTCGGCGGGGACGCCGTCGACGCGATCCGCGGTCACCTCGATCGGGTCGGCGCCGAACTGGACCAGTGGGAGGCGGTGGCCCGGGACACCGCGTTCGCGGCCGAACCGGCCAGTTGAACAACGGAAACGGCGCCCCTCCCCTGGTGGGGACGGGCGCCGTTCCGGTGCTTGCTGAAGCTCAGCCGGCCTTGGTGAAGCCGGCGGCCTGGGCCGCCTCTTCGCTGTCGAACCAGACCTCGGCCTCGGTCTGGTCGTACCACTGCGAGGCCTCGGTGTGGTACTTCATCGAGTCCTCGTTGCCCTTGATCGTGAAGCCCGCCGGCGGCTCGGTGCCCCGGTACGTGCCCTCCGACGTGGACCCTTCCGCGGCCAGTTCGGCGTTCGTCGGCTCCGCGGTGTCCTCCGCGGTGTCGGCGGCCAGCTCGGCGTTGGTCGGCTCCGAGGTGTCCTCGGCCTCGGTCTCCGTGGCCTCCGGCTCCTTGGGCTCCTCGGCCTTGGCGGCGGGCTTCGCATCGGCCTTCTTCGCGGTGACCTTGCCGTTCGCGGCCTTGGACTCCTCGACCGACTCGGTGACCAGCTCGATCACGGCCATCGGGGCGTTGTCGCCCTTGCGCGGCCCGACCTTGGTGATCCGGGTGTAGCCGCCGTCGCGCTCGGCGAACGTCGGCGCGATGTCGGCGAACAGGGTGTGCACGACGCCCTTGTCCCGGATCGTCGAGAGCACCAGCCGGCGCGCGTGCAGGTCGCCGCGCTTGGCCTTGGTGATCAACTTTTCGGCGAGCGGCTGGACCCGCTTCGCCTTCGCCTCCGTGGTCACGATCCGGCCGTGCTCGAACAGCTGGGTGGCCAGGTTGGACAGGATCAGGCGCTCGTGGGCCGGGCTGCCGCCGAGCCGGTTGCCCTTGGTGGGTGTTGGCATGGTTTCAGTTCTTCCTCGTCATGACTCTCGACTCAGTACTGCTCGGTCTCGCTGAAGTCGACCTCGTCCTCGGACTCTTCGTCGTCGTAGTTCCGGCCCACCGTCAGCGGATCGAAGCCCGGCGAGCTGTCCTTCAGGGACAGGCCCATCTCGTGCAGCTTCAGCTTGACCTCGTCGATCGACTTGGAGCCGAAGTTCCGGATGTCCAGCAGGTCCTGCTCGCTGCGGGACACCAGCTCGCTCACCGTGTGGATGCCTTCCCGCTTCAGGCAGTTGTACGAACGCACGGTGAGGTTCAGGTCCTCCACCGGGAGCGCCAGGTCGGCGGCCAGCTGCTCGTCGATCGGCGACGGGCCGATCTCGATGCCCTCGGCCTCCAGGTTCAGCTCACGGGCCAGGCCGAACAGCTCGACCAGGGTGCGGCCGGCCGAGGCCACCGCGTCCCGCGGGCGGATCGCCGTCTTGGTCTCGACGTCCAGGATCAGCCGGTCGAAGTCGGTCCGCTGCTCGACCCGGGTGGCCTCGACCTTGTAGGTGACCTTGAGCACCGGCGAGTAGATCGAGTCGACCGGGATCCGGCCGATCTCGGCGTCGGCGGTCTTGTTCTGCACCGCGGAGACGTAGCCGCGGCCACGCTCGACGACCAGCTCCATCTCCAGCCGGCCGTTCTCGGCCAGCGTGGCGAGGTGCAGGTCGGGGTTGTGCACCTCGACGCCCGCCGGCGGGGCGATGTCGGCCGCGGTGACCGCGCCCGGGCCCGCCTTGCGCAGGTACATGGTGACCGGCTCGTCCTCCTCGGAGGAGACGACCAGGCCCTTGAGGTTCAGGATGATCTCGGTGACGTCCTCGACGACGCCCTCGAGCGTGTCGAACTCGTGCTGGTTACCGTCGATCTTGATGCTGGTGACGGCCGCCCCCGGAATCGAGGACAGCAGCGTGCGCCGCAGCGAATTGCCGAGCGTGTAACCGAATCCGGGCTCCAGCGGCTCGATGACGAACCGGGAACGGTAGTCGGAGACGGTCTCCTCCGACAGCGTCGGGCGCTGTGCGATCAACATGGTGGTTCATTCCTTCCCCGTACCGACCGCTATTTGACGGTACGGAAACCGCCGGCGCATCCAACGCCGGCGGATCCTGCGGATCGTTCCCTGAGCTTGTCGAAGGGTCAAGACCCAAGATCAACAAGCCCAGAGAACGTACAACTCACTTGGAGTAGAGCTCGACGATCAGCTGTTCCTGAACGTCGATCACGATCTGCTCGCGGGTGGGCAGCTGGTGGATCAGGATGCGCATCTTGTTCGGCAGCGCGTCCATCCAGCCGGGCACGTCCCGCTCGCCGTGGGTCTCGCGAGCGATCACCAGCGGCAGCAGCTCACGCGACTTCTCCTTGACGTCGATCACGTCGTGCGGGCTGACCCGGTACGACGGGATGTTCACCTTCTGGCCGTTGACCAGGAAGTGGCCGTGCACCACCAGCTGGCGGGCCTGCCGCCGGGTCCGGGCGAAGCCGGCCCGGTACACGACGTTGTCCAGCCGCGACTCGAGGATCTGCAGCAGCAGGTCGCCGGTCTTGCCGGACTGCCGGCTGGACTCCTCGAAGTAGCGGGCGAACTGCTTCTCCAGCACGCCGTACGCGAACCGCGCCTTCTGCTTCTCCCGCAGCTGCAGCGCGTACTCGGTGTCCTTGGTGCGGCCGCGGCCGTGCACGCCGGGCGGGTAGGGGCGGCGCTCGAACGCCTTGTCGCCGCCGACCAGGTCAACACCCAGCCGTCGCGACTTCTTGGTCATGGGACCGGTATAGCGAGCCATGATTCAGTCGTCCTTTCTGGGTCAGACCCGGCGCCGCTTGGGCGGGCGGCAGCCGTTGTGCGGAACTGGGGTCACGTCGGCGATGGCGCCGACCTCGAGGCCGACCGCGCCGAGCGAACGGATCGCGGTTTCACGGCCCGAACCCGGGCCCTTGACGAAGACGTCGACCCGCTTCATGCCGTGCTCCATCGCGCGCCGGCCGGCAGCCTCAGCGGCCATCTGCGCGGCGTACGGGGTGGACTTGCGGGAGCCCTTGAAACCGACCGTCCCGGCCGAGGCCCACGCGATCACCGCGCCGGTCGGGTCCGTGATCGAGATGACGGTGTTGTTGAAGGTGCTCTTGATGTGAGCGTGGCCCGCGACCACGTTCTTCTTCTCTTTGCGCCGGACCTTCTTGGCGGCGCCGCGTCCTGCGATTGCCATGTGTGTGGTTCTCCTGGAGGTTTCTCACCAAGCACGCGGACGCGTTACTTGGCCTTCTTCTTTCCGGCGACGGGCTTCCGGGCGCCCTTACGGCCCCGGGCGTTGGTACGGGTGCGCTGACCACGTACCGGCAGGCCGCTGCGGTGACGACGGCCCTGGTACGAGCCGATCTCCACCTTGCGCCGAATGTCCGCCGAAACCTCCCGGCGAAGATCACCCTCGGTCTGGTAGTTCGCTTCGATCCAGTCCCGCAGCGCGACCAGCTGGTCGTCGTTGAGTTGATGTACCCGAAGATCACCACTGATCTTCGTGGCCTCCAGGGTCTCGGCGGCGCGCGTCTTGCCGACGCCGAAGATGTAGGTCAGTGCGACCTCGAGCCGCTTGTCACGCGGCAGGTCGACACCAATCAGGCGTGCCATCAGGCGGTCTACCTCTCGGTTTCGATCCGGATCCCGTTTCCAGCGGAGATCGTCCGGACCGCGAAGGTGTCTGGCGTGACGCGTCCCCGACGAGCTGCCGGAATCCCGGCTGCCGCGGGGCCTCGGCCTTCGTCCGAGGGTGGTCTCGGGGAGTTCAGGCTCCCTGAGTTGCGGTCACACTTTTTCTGTTCAGTTGGTGCTGCGGGGACGTGCGAGTCCCGAGCTCAGCCCTGACGCTGCTTGTGTCGGGGGTTCTCGCAAATCACCATCACGCGACCGTGCCGGCGAATCACCTTGCACTTGTCGCAGATCTTCTTGACGCTCGGCTGAACCTTCATCGAGCTGCTTTCTTGATCAGCCCATGGCAGGCCACAGGCATGTGGTGGATGGTTTGCGGGGTTTCCCGGGGCGCGAACCCCAGGAAGATCGACTACTTGTGCCGGTAAACGATGCGACCCCGGTTCAGGTCGTACGCGGAGAGTTCGACGACGACGCGGTCGGTCGGAAGGATACGGATGTAGTTCTGCCGCATCTTGCCGCTGATCGTGGCCAACACCTTGTGTCCATTGGACAACTCCACGCGAAACATCGCGTTGGGCAGGGCCTCGACCACTGTGCCTTCCAGCTCGAGCGCGCCTTCCTTCTTCGCCATAAACTCTCTAACGATCGCCTGACAGGGAACAACGAACCACCGGCAAAGGTGGCCGACCCGAAACTTTACGCCAGTTCGCGCGAGGACCCAAATCACGGTACGGGTCAGGGTTCGCCTGCCAGACTGAGGGCGTGCGTACGGTCGGCGTCGAAGAGGAGTTGCTGCTCGTCGATCCGGGATCGGGAGCACCCGTCGCGGTCGCCGGGAGCGTACTCGCGCACGCCGCCTCCCGGTCCGCGGACGACCCGGAGGGCGAGATCGAGGCCGAGCTGCAACAACAGCAGATCGAGGTCGAGACCACCCCGACGACGTCGCTGGCCGACCTCGGCAGCCAGGTCCGGGACTGGCGGCGGCGCGCCGACGAGCTGGGCCGGGGCTCGGGTGCGCGGGCCGTCGCGCTGGCCACCTCGCCGCTGCCGGTCGACCCGCGCACCACCGTCAAGGCCCGCTACCAGGCGATGATCGCGCAGTTCGGCCTGACCACGCTGGAGCAGCTGACCTGCGGCTGCCACGTGCACGTCGGGGTCGAGTCCGACGACGAGGGCGCCGCCGTGATCAACCGGATCCAGCCGTGGCTGCCGTCCCTGCTCGCGCTGTCGGCCAACTCTCCGTACTGGGACGGCCGGGACAGCGGGTACGCCAGCTACCGGTCGCAGGCCGGGATGAGATTCCCGACCACCGGCCCGACCCGCGCGTTCTCCTCCGGCGCGGACTACCGCGACTATGTTGACGACCTGGTCGCCACCGGGGTCCCGCTCGACGGCGACATGATCTATTTCTACGCACGGCTGTCCCGGCACTACCCGACCGTGGAGGTCCGGATCGCCGACATCTGCGCCCGTACCGTCGACACGGTGATGATCGCCGGCCTGGTCCGGGCCCTGGTCGACACCGCGGCCGCGGCCTGGCGCGCGGGCGAACCGGCGCCGGCGACCGATCCTGAGCCGCTCCGGCTGGCGACCTGGCGGGCCGGCCGGTCCGGCCTCGCCGGCGACCTGATCGACCCGGCCGGCGGCCGGCCCCAACCGGCGGCCCAGGTGATCGACGCACTGCTCGAGCACGTCGACGCGGCGCTCGGGGCGAACGGCGATCGGGACACCGTCCACGCCGAGGTAGAGCGGGTCCGGACCGAGGGCAACGGCGCCGACCGGCAGCGCGCCGTGCTCGACCGCACCGGCGACCTCGCCGACGTGGTCCGGACCGCGGCCGAGGTCACCCAGAACTGAGCTTCCTCATTCGAGTGGTGAGAAATCGACTCGAATTTCGTCGAACCACGTCGTTTTCTCGCCACTCGATTGAGCAGCGCGATCCGCCAGGGATGCCGTAGTCCTGACCGGAGCCTGGCGCACACCCGACCGCGGGAGCCCACCTCCGCCCCCGGTCCCGAACGCCTTCCCAGACCCCGCAATCCCCAGCGCCCCTCCTGGACCGCACCGGCGACCTGACCGCGGTCGTCCGGACAGCCGCCGAGGTCACCCAGGCCTGAGCCGTTCGGCCAGCCTCGTGTCGCGAACAACTCTGCTGTGAGCATCGCGGCCCGATCCCGGTTTCGGTCAGAGCGAGGGACACTCGCGACAGCACGCCGCCAGCACGCGCCCGGGTCCTTGCCCCCACCGCGACCGAGGTAGCCGAGCCTGTCGCGATACCTCTTGAACTCGAGGGGTCCAGGCCTCTGAAGCGCTTATCAGTCCAGGTGAAGACGAATCACGACAGGGATCCGGTCGCCGACCCGAGCCGGCCGGCCAGTTCACCCATCCGGCCGCCCCACCCCCGTCCCGCTCCCCGCCCGTCCCGGCCCACGACACGTCGACTCCATTCCCTCGCCGACCGGTCACAACCGCCGCGACACGCCGCCAGAACGCCTGCTTTTGTGCCCGGTCGGCGGAGGTGGGTCAGAGGGCGGCGAGGCGGGACTCGAGGAAGGCTCGTTCGGGGTCGCTGGGGCCGAGGCGGAGTGCCTCGGTGTACGCGGCGCGGGCCTCGTCGGCCCGGCCCAGCCGGCGCAGCAGGTCGGCCCGGGCGGCGGGCAGATAGTGGTAGCGGGACAGTTCCGGCTCGGCGGCCAGTTCCTCGATCAGTTCCAGGGCCGCGGCGGGCCCGGCCGTATGGGACAGCGCGACCGCCCGGTTCAGCGCGACGATCGGGCTGGGCCAGCGCCGGTGCAGCCGGTCGTAGCCGGCCACCACGGCCGCCCAGTCCGTCTGCTCGGCCGACGGGGCCGAGGCGTGCGCGCCGGCGATCGCGGCCTGCAGGACGTACCGGCCGGGATCCTGCGCCGCGGGCAGCGCGGCGATCCGGTCCAGCAGCGCGAGCCCCTCGGTGATCTTGGTCCGGTCCCAGCGCCGCCGGTCCTGGTCCGGCAGCAGCACGATCCGGCCGTGCTCGTCGAGCCGGGCGTCGCGGCGGGCGTCGGTGAGCAGCATCAGGGCCAGCAGCCCGGCGACCTCGGCCTCGTCCGGCAGCAGGGCGACCAGTACCCGGCCCAGGTCGATCGCGGAATCGATCAGTTCCGGTCGGAGCGCCGCCGTCCCGCCCGTCGGCGCGTAACCCTCGTTGAAGATCAGATACAGCACGGTCAGCACGCCGGTCAGGCGTTCCGGCAGTTCGCCGTCGGCCGGCACCCGGTAGGCGATCGACGCGGCCGTGATCTTCTTCTTGGCCCGGGTCAGCCGGGCCGCCATCGTCGCCTCCGGCACCAGGAACGCGTTCGCGATCTCGGCCGTGGTCAGCCCGCCGACCATCCGCAGCGTCAGCGCCACCCGGGCCGGCATCGCGAGCGCGGGATGGCAGCAGGTGAAGATCAGCCGCAGTCGGTCGTCGTAGTCGAGCAGGCCGGCCGGCCGGCGTACCTTCTGTTCGTCGGCGACGGCGAGCAGCGGTAACTTGCGCCGCAGGTTCTGGTCCCGCCGGATCGTGTCGATCAGCTTCCGCCGCGCGGTCGCGACCAGCCAGCGGACCGGCTGCTCCGGCACCCCGTCCGCCGGCCAGGTCTCCAATGCGCGCAGGTAGGCGTCCGCGGCGGCCTGTTCGGCTAGGCCGAGGTCGCCCGCCGCCGACCGGGCGACCGCCGCGACGACGGTCGACCAGCCGGCCCGGTGCGCCTCGGCGACGGCCGCGCCGACGACGTCCTCGTGGTCAGTCAGTCGGCATCACCGGCCGTACTTCGACATTGGGTTCCGGGCACAGCTTGGCCAGGCTCAGCGCATGATCGAGATCGCGCGCGTCGATCAGGTAGTAGCCGCCGAGTTCTTCCTTGGTCTCGGCGAACGGCCCGTCGGTGATCAACTGCTCCCCGCCGTCGCGGTTCCGGACCGTCGTCGCCGTGCTCCCCAGCTCGAGCGCCTCGCTGGAGATGATCTTGGCCCCGGAGGCCAGGATCTGTTCGGTGAACTGGCCGTGCAGCGCCATCGCCGCCTCGATCTCGGACTGGTCCTTGTCCTCCCAGCCGGTCGGGTCTCCGTACAACAGCAACATGTAACTCGGCATCTCGCGCCGCTCCCTTCGTCGATGAACCCACTTTCGCCCCTGGGACGAACGGGTGTCGACGGAATCGACATCCGGCGCGCGGCAAAATCCTGGCAACCGCTTCCCAAGTCTTTGCCAAGCCGCATAGGTTCGGATCCATGGTGAAGATCGGCGTCCAAGCGATGATGCTCAAACAGCACGCGGCCGACCACGGTGCGTATCAGATCTGGAAGCGGCTAGCCGAGTCCGGTTTCTCCTCGGTCGAGGTGTCCCAGATCGCACTGACTCCCGAGACCCGGGACGAGATCGTCCGCGCCAACAGCGAGTTCGGGATGGGCGTCGCCGCGATCTCCGGTGGGATCGGGCCGACCGGCGGCGGCGGCAACGACTCGCTGGTCGAGTCGTTCGACAAGATCGTCGCCGACTGCAAGGCCCTGGGTACGGAACGGGTGCGGATCGGCATGATGCCACTGCCGGCGTTCGCCTCCGAGCAGACCCTGGTCGAGGCCGCGCACACCATGGACGACTTCGCCGGCCGGCTGGCCGACGAGGGGATCCGGCTCAGCTATCACAACCACCATTACGAATTCGCCCGGATCGGCGAGCGGCACATCCTCGATCTGATCCGGGCCGAGGCGCCGCGGCTGCTGTTCGAGATCGACGTGCACTGGGTGCACCGGGGCGGCATGGACCCGGTCCGGGTGATCAACAACTACGCCGGCGTCGCCGACCTGATCCACCTCAAGGACTACCGGATCGGCCTGCCGCCCGCCGAGGCGATCGAGGGCCTGGCCTCGGGCAACCGGGAAGCCTGGACGGAATACGCCAACAACATCGTCCAGTTCGCCGAGGTCGGCTCCGGCAACCTCGACTTCCCCGGCATCATCGAGGCCGCCAAGGCCGCCGGTGCCGCTCACCTGCTGATCGAGCAAGATCAACAGTACGGCCGCGACATCTTCGACTGCCTGGCCGACTCCCGCGCCCACCTGGTCAAGATCGGCTACGAGTCCCTGCTCTGACCGGTGTCGCGAAAGCTCCACGGTTCGAGCGCTGCCCGGCTCTGAAGCGCTTGATCACCTCAACCGAGGCGGAATAACGACAGCACCCGGCCGAGCTCAGGGCTCGGCGCTCGCCACCAGGGCGTCACCGATCGGCGTCCGGCGATAGTGCACGCTGCGGCCGACCCTGGTCCGGTCGACCAGGCCGGCGTCGCGCAGCGTGGCCAGATGATCACCGACGGCGCCGGTGGCCAGTCCGAGGGTGCGGGCGAGCTGGCTGGTCGACGACGGCTCGGCGAGCGCCGCCAGAATGGCCGCCCGGCTGCGGCCGATCAGCCGGCCCAGTGACCCCGGGACCGCCTCGGCGGGTTCCGACCAGAGCACCCGGATGCCGCGCGCCGGATAGATGATCGTCTTCGGCCAGCCCGGCCCGATGTGAGCCGCCGCACTCGGCCAGACGAACACCGACGGAACCAGCAGCACGCCGTCGCCCGCCCCGTCGACGACCTGGTCGACGGCGAAGGCGGCGAGTTCGGCTCCGTCATCGACCCAGGTCAGTCCGGGATGCAGGTCTCGGGTCGCCGTTCGCCAGCCGGCCCGGGTGATCTGGTCCGCCCGATGGAAGACGTCACGCTCGCAGACCGCGCGGAGAGCGGGCCAGTCCGCCGCCAGCAGCCGATCCCAGGCGATCTCGAGGGTCGCGGCGATCCGGCCGCTGAGCCCGTCGTCGGCCAGCAGGCGTTCGGCGTCCAGCGGCAGCGCGCGGCCGGTGACGCGGCGCACCTCCTGCCGGATCTGATCAGGATCCATGGCCCGGATCGTCGCAAGATCATCTTCGACACCTTGATCAAGTCCGCGCCGGGGCGCCGGCGCCAGCGCCGACGGTCCGCTGCCGGCGGTCTGCAGGGAGAGAATCGCGTCGAGATCGGTGTCGCGGCGGAGGTCCCGGAAGGCCGGCACCAGCCGCTCCGCCCAGCCGCGCGGCAGACCGCTCCGCCGGCCCGCCGCGAGCTTGCGGAGCAGCGAGTTCAGCTCGAACAGCGGAGCGATCGCGAACCGCGCGCCGGCGAGGTCTGTCGACCCGAGGCGCAGACGGAGCATGTGCCGACATTACGCCCGTACACGAAAGCATGGCGAAGCTGCGGCTCTCGACCGAGGCTCGTCCGGTGAACGCACGATGGACCCTCCTGCTGCGCAATCGCGGCTTCGGGATGCTCTGGACCGGCCGCACGGTCTCCTGGCTCGGCAACGCGATCGCCCCCATCGCCCTCGCGTTCGCCGTGCTCGATCTCGGTGGTTCGGCGGCCACGCTCGGCCTGGTGGTCGGCGCCCGGTCGATCACCCATGCCGTGCTGGTCCTGATCGGCGGTGCACTCGCCGACCGAGCGGCTCGGAATCGGATCCTGGTCGGGTCGGCGTTCATTGCTGCAGCCAGCCAAGGGGCGACCGCAGGTCTGGTGGCCGGCGGATCCGCGCCGATACCGGCACTGATGCTGCTCGGCGTGATCAACGGCGCGGCGGCGGCCCTGGCCGGCCCGGCCGGCGCCGTGCTGACGAAGCAGCTCGTCGCCGACGGCCAGCTCCGGGACGCGAACGCGGTCAGCCAACTGGGCATGCAGGTCGCGCTGCTGACGGGAACCGCGGCCGGCGGTGTACTTGTCGCGACCGCCGGTCCGGCCGTCGGACTGGCTGCTCGGCGATCTCCGGGACGGATTCGGCTATGTGGTCGGGACCCGCTGGCTGCTCGCCTGTACGATGATCAACTTCGTCACGATGGCCGGATTCGCCGGCGGGCTCCAGGTGCTCGCGCCGCTGGTCGCAGACCGGACGTTCGGCCGGACCGGCTACGGCCTGCTGGGCACCGCCCAGTTGGTCGGCGCCCTGGCCGGCACCGGGCTGGCTGTGTTGATCAAGGACCGGATCCCGCTCCGACTCGCGATCGCCTGGTCGGCGTCGCTGGTCCTGCCGCTGCTGGTGCTCGGCGCCGGCGCGGTCGGTCTGATCACCGGAACGGCGCTGCTGGTCGCGGCCGCGTTCGCGATGCTCGCGGCCGGGGTGCTGATGAGCCTGTCGGGCACGTTCCGCGGGCTGGCGGTGCAGCGCGGAGTGCCGGACGACCGGTTGGGCCGAGTGTCCTCGTACCTCACCGTCGCGTCGGTCGGCGGCATCCCGGTCGGAGAACTCGCCGTCGGTCCGCTGGCGGCCGGGCTGGGGCTCGGCGGCGCCTACCCGGTGCTCGCGGCGGTCGTCCTGCTGTGCGTGCTGGTCGCGGTGGTTCAGGCGGGCGCGGGGGCGGTCAGGCCGCCGCGCTCGAGGTAGAGCTCGACGCTCTCCTTGAGGGCCTTCAGGATGTACGGCGGGAAGTCCATCCCCTGCCGGTGGGCCCAGAGCAGGCGCTGCTCGACCCGGCCGACCTCGCGGGCGTACCCGGCAAGATCATCATCCAGGCCGAGGTCGACGACGACGCCGCCCATGTCCGCCTTGTAGCGGTCCATCGCGTTGGTGCCGACCAGGTTGTACGACTTCTCACGCAGCACCCGGGTCAGGAACATTTGCCAAGGCTTCAGCTCGTTGTTCTGCACCATTTTCTCGGCCGACATCCGGTAGAACGCGAAGTGGCCCGGTTCCTGCTGCTTGATCGGGGTGATGATCGTTTCGGCGATGGCGTCCTCGCCGAGCTCCCGCATGCCCGAGTTGATCTGGTTGTACGCCAGCACGGCCTGCCGCTCGGTGCTCGCACCGGTCAGGAAGTAGAGCAGCTTCGCCACTTCCTGGATCGGCTTCAGGTTGGCCAGCGCGCCGAGGATCTTGATCTTGAACGAGACGTCCAGGTGCGGCTCCGCCGGCTGCCGGCCGAGGTCCTGCTGCAGCCGGTCGAGAATCAAGCCGTGCTGGATTTCCTGCGGTTGCCAGACATCTGCGTAGAAGGTCCGGTTGGTGTCGTCGACGTCCGGCAGCAGCACCAGCAGCTCCAGGACGTTGCGGTCGACCTCGAGCTCGACCCGGGCCAGGTAGTCGATCACGTGGCCGTACTTGGACGTCACGAGGTCGGGCCGCTTCACGGTCCGGTCGACCGAATCGAGGGAGATCGGTGGGTAGAGCTCGCCCAGTCGCTGAACGTGTTCAGCGATCTTCTGCTGGGTGACTTTCTGGCGAGGCACGGTTGGAGTCTAACTCTCAGAAATTAGGGCAACCAAAGTCCGGTCTGTGTCCTCGGACACACGCTCAGACGGCGATGATCAGGACCAGCAGGATCGCGATCAGGGCCACGACGCCGATCACCGCACCGACCGCGATCACGGCGACCCGGTTGCCGGACCGCGCCTCGGTCAATTCGCCCGGCCGGCCCGTCCCGGTGTCGACGATCGCCGGGCTGTCGTACGTCTGCAGCGGCGGGAGCCCCTCGACGACCGGGACCAGTTCGCCCAGCCTCTGGGCCGCGAACAGCCGGTCCAGCCGGGACTGGTACTCCTCCTGGCTCAGCGCACCGTCGGTGAACGCCGCGTTGAGCCGGCGGCTCAGTCGGTCCCGTTCGTCGTCGGAGACCGGCTCGGCCGGTTTGCTCCGGTACGGAGACGAGATGGGGAGTTCGCTCACCCGGCCAGCCTACTCGCGCCGGGTCCCGTGCAACTGAGGCTTAGACTCCGTCCATGCGGAAGGGGCCCGGGACGAACGGGCAGGGGGTTGCGGGAAGCTCCCGGCCGCGTCCGACATTGCGCGACGTCGCCTTACGGGCGGGCGTCTCGGCCAAGACCGTCTCCAACGTGATCAACCGGACCGCGCCGGTCAGCGAGGAGACCCGGCTGCGGGTGGACCGGGCGCTGGTCGAGCTCGATTACGTACCGAATCTCTCCGCCCGCGGCCTGCGGAACGGCCGCAGCGACCTGATCGCGGTCGCGCTGCCCGACCTGGCGTCGGCGTACTCGGCCGAGATCGCGCACCACTTCATCACCCTGGCCGGCGAGGACGGCCTCGGGGTCCAGCTCGAGGAGACGTACGGCAAGGCGGACCGGGAGATCCAGTTGCTGTCCCGGGCCAAGGCGCATCTCGTCGACGGGCTGATCCTGAACCCGGTCCGGCTGGAGACCTCGGCCGTGCAGCGCGGCATCGTGCTGCCGCCGGTGGTCCTGATCGGCGAGGTGCACCAGCCGATCGCCGACCACGTCTGGATCGACAACGTCGGGGCCAGCCGCGACATCGTCGCGCTGTTGATCAACGAGGGCCACCGGCGGATCGCAGCCGTCGGCGCCACCAAGGCGGAGAGCGCCCGACAGCGACTGCAGGGGTTCCGGGAGGCGCACGCGGCGGCCGGGCTGTCGGTCCGGCCGGAACTGGAGATCCCCTGCGTCAACTGGGACGGTGGCGGCGGCTATCGGGCCGTCGCCGGGTTCCTCGCCGAGCACGAGCCGCCGGACGCGATCTTCTGCATGACCGACGCGATGGCGATCGGCGCGATCAGCGCCCTGGCCGCCGCCGGGCTGCGGGTGCCGGACGACGTCTCGATCGCCGGGTACGACAACGTGTGGGAGGCCCGCTTCGCGCACCCGCCGCTGACCACGGTCGACTTCGACAAGCGCCGGCTGGCCCGGCTGGCGCTGGAGCTCCTGTCGGCCCGGATCGACGACACCGCGCGCCCGATCCAGAGCGTCACGGTGCCGTACTCGATCGTGCGCCGGGACAGCATCCGGTCCCGGCGCTCATGATCAAGGTTCCGGTACGACCTCGACGGCGGGTTCGGCCGGAGTCCGTACCGGACGGGTCATGATCATCGAGACGATCGTGATCACCAGGCTCAACCCGACGAAGACCGCCCCGGCGGTGAACGCCCGGTCCATCCCCATGATCAACTCGGGCACCGGCACGGCCGCGCCGGATCCGGAACTGATCCCGGAGATCGCGATCAGGCCGGCCAGTCCGAGCGCCACCCCGCCGGCCTGCTGTGCGGTCTGCATCAGGCCCGCCGCCGCGCCCGAGTCGCCGACCGGCACGCCGGCCAGGATCCGTGCCGAGAACGGCATGAAGGACAGCCCGCCGCCGACGCCGAGCAAGATCATCGGCAGCAGGATCCAGGGCCAGTAGCCGGTGTCGGTGCCCAGCCGGCTGAAGCTCAGATGGCCGATGATCAACAGCACCGCCCCGGCGATCGAGACCGCGGCCGGGCCGAAGCGGTTGACCAGCCGCGGGGTCAGCCGGGACATCCCGAAGATACCCAGGGTGAGCGGCAGGAAGGCCAGCCCGGAGGCGAACGCCCCGTACCCGTGCGCGACCTGGAGGTATTGCACCAGGAAGAAGAAGGCCGCCATCTGCGGACCGACGATGAGCATGAAGCTGATCAAGGCGGTGACCCGCTGCGGGTTCTTCAACAGCCGGAAGGCGAACAGCGGGTGACTGGCCCGGCGTTCGATCAGGCCGAGCGAGGCCAGACCGAGGACGGCGAGCGCGAACGCCGTGATCACCCGCAGCGAGAGGCCCTCCTCGGGCAGCCAGACGAAGCCGGCCACCAGGGCGATCATGCCGACGCTGGCCGCCAGCGCGCCCGGCACGTCGAACGGCTCCCGCCGCCGTTGCGTGGTCGGCAGCAGCCGCAGCCCGAGAACGAGCGCCGCGACGCCGATCGGGACGTTGATCAGGAACGACCAGCGCCAGGATGCCCAGGAGGTGAGCAGTCCGCCGAGCAGCAGACCGACCGAGCCGCCGCCGGAACTGACCGCGGTGAACAGGCCGAGTGCCCGGTTGCGGGCCGGGCCCTCCGGCTGGGACCGGGTGAGCAGGGCCAGCGCGGCCGGGGCAGCGACCGCGGCACCGATCCCCTGCACGGCCCGGGCGCCGATCAGCCAGGCGCCGGACAGCGCGGCCCCGCCGAGGATCGAACCGGCGATGAAGATCACCAGGCCGGCGACGAACGTACGGCGGTAACCGAGCACGTCGCCGAGCCGGCCGCCGAGCAGCAGCAGGCCGCCGAACGCCAGCGTGTACGCGTTCAGGACCCAGGACAGGTCGGCGGCGGTGAAGCCGAACGTGGTGTGGATGATCGGCAGCGCGACGTTGACGATGGTGGCGTCCAGCACCAGCATCAGCTGGACGGTGAGGATGACGGCGAGGGTGAGGCCGGGCCGCGGCCGGCCCGGGGTGCCCGGCGCCGAGCCGGGTGGCGTCGGCGGAGCCGAGGTGGAGACAGAAGACATGAGTACCTTGCCCGTTGAGATGGCTGAACCGCGGTCGGCGGCGACCGCTGAGAGAGGACTACACTGATCTGGAGACGGGCTCCGATTTCCGATCGGGCTCGTACGGGCTAGTTCCGGAGACTGCCTCCGGTTATATTACGGAGGGAGCCTCCGGTTTGCAAGAGGGATTGCTGACGTGACCGACCAGACCGCCGCCGCCACGAAGCCGCGCAAGCTGCGCGCCGACGCGCAGCGCAACTACGACGCGCTGGTCGCCGTGGCCCGGCAGGCGTTCGGCGAGCGTGGCGCGGAGGCCTCCCTGGACGACATCGCCAAGCGCGCCGGCGTCGGCCCCGGCACCCTGTACCGGCACTTCCCGACCCGGGACCACCTGTACCGGGCGGTGCTCGAGGACTGGCAGGAAGACGTCCGGGCCGATGGCGAGCGGCTGGTTCGGCTGGCCGACGAGGACCCGGAGCGGGCGCTGCACGAGTGGGCCCGCAACCACTACCGGCACAAGTCGTTCTTCCGCGGCCTGCACGCCCGCTTGCTGGCCGACGCGGACGACGACGACAAGTCGGTGCTGTTCTCCTGCAAGACGGTGCTCGGCGAGGCCGCCGAGGGGGTCCTCGACCGGGCCAAGGAAGCCGGCCTGGTCCGGCCCGAGATCAGCTTCCGGATGGTGTCCCAGCTGCTCAGCGGCATCGGCATGGTCGACGAGCAGGTCCCCGGCGGCGTCGACGTCGAGGCCCAGCTCGACATCGTCCTGTCCGGCATCCGCCCCCGTACCTGACGGCTCTATGTCGACGAGTCATTCGCCGGCGATTACCTGGTCGCCGCAACCGTCCTGCCGACGACGGATGTCGCTTCGGCGCGGCGCACCGTCAAGGGACTACTCGACAGACGGCAGCGGCGCCTGCACTTCAAGGACGAGAGCAACTCCCGCCGAAGCAAGATCCTGACGCGTTCGACAGCATCGACCTGCGAGCGCGGGCGAAGGGCGGAACGTGGGGCGAGCGGATCACGGAGTACCCGACCACGATCCGGTTCTGAGTAGCGCAAGGCCCCGCCTACCGGTCGTTCCGGCCGGTTGCGGGGCCCACTTCCACGAGCTACTGCCCGTAGCTTCGCTGCCAGTCTACGGCGTCAGAGCCGGTTCGCGGAATGGCTCGTGGGGCTCAGGGTCCGGTCGGTTGCCGGCCCCGGCACCCACCGTCAGTCGGTCAACTGCGAGATCACGGAGATCCTCGTCGCCGGGTCGGGCGACACGTTGATCACCACCGGGTCCGGGTCGGTGGCGACCTTGGCGACCAGCCGGTGCAGCCGGCCCAGGTCGTCGACCAGGTACGTCAGCCGATCGCTCGGCCGGTTGTCGGTGCCGGGCCCGGTGATGCGGTCCACCCGGACGCCGTCGACGTTGTCCTCGCCGACCCACTGGGCACCGTTCTGGCGCAGCAGCAACGCGTTCTCCGGGCGGTCGTCCGCCAGGCTGAGCAGTAGCGCCAGGGCGGCGTCGAGGCCGGACCGCTCCGGATCCGTCGGCTCGACCCGCCACGGCCCGGCCGGCGGCCGCATCGGCAGCGCGCCGCCGGTCACCTGCAGGGACGCCTTCTGCCGCATGGTCCACTGCAGCAGGAAGTTCCGCGGCGGCCTGCCGTCGGAGAGGAAGTTGGCGTAGCCGAGCTGATCACGGAAATCGACCCGGCCGGTGAGGAAGAACGGTTGGCCGCGCACCGTCAACCGCAGCGTGAACGGGACGTAGCGCCGGTCGTAGTTGTTGAATCGGACCACGGCGAAGCGTTCCGCCTCGGCCATGGTCAGCGGTCGCGGTCCGGCCGGCCGGGCGGCACAGCCGGCCATCAGCAGGGCGGCACCGATCGAGCCGATCAGCACGGACCGGCGCGCCCGTGGCAGGCCGGAGCGATCTCCCCCGAGACCAGCAGTGATCACCCTCCTCAGATTCGTCGTGGGGGTCAGCACGTTGATCATGATGGGGCCCGGCCCGCGCCGGCGCAAGCCCTGGTCAGGAGGCGGCCGCCGCCTCCGGTGTCCACACCTCGGGCAGGCCGAACGTCGCGAACAGGTCGGTGTCGAAGTAGCAGACGACGTGGCTGACGCCCTCCTCGGTGATCGTCAGCTGGTGCATCTGGAACGGCCGGTGGACGCCCTCGTCGTCGCGCATGTAGAGGCCGAAGGCCGGCTGCCCGTTGGCCCAGGTGGCGAGCAGCCGCTGCGACTCCGGCCCGTCGGCCGGGCAGTAGTTCTTGATCAAGGTGCCGATGTCGGCGGCGCCCTGGTACCAACCGAGGAACGGCGGCATCTCCCACACCGCGTCCTGGCTGAGCAGGGACACGATCTTGGCCACGTCGTAGTTCTCGAACGCCGCGACGTAGTCCTTCAGCAGGGTGCGGCGCCGCTCGTCGTCCGGCAGCTCGGGCTTGGCCTCCGGGTCGAGCTTGGCCATATTGGCGCGAGCCCGCTGCAGGGTGGAATTGACGCCGGCCGTGGTCAGCTCGAGCAGCTCGGCGACCTCGCTGGCCTGCCAGGCGAGCACGTCGCGCAGGATCAGCACCGCCCGCTGCTGCGGGTTCAGGTGCTGCAGTGCGGCGACGAAGGCGAGCCGGACCGAGTCGCGCGAGATGACGTCGTCGGACGGGTCGACGCCGGCACCGCCCCAGACCAGGTCGTCCGGCATCGGCTCCAGCCAGGGCACCTCGGTCCGCTGGTCCAGCGCCGCGTTCGGGTCGGCGTTGGGCTGGCCGAGCCCGGTCGGCAGCGGCCGGCGCTTCTTGCTCTCCAGCGCGGTCAGGCAGACGTTGGTGGCGATCTGATACATCCAGGTGCGCACCGACGAGCGCCCTTCGAAGCCCCGGAACGCCCGCCAGGCGCGGATGTAAGCCTCCTGCACCAGGTCCTCGGCATCGTGCACCGAGCCCATCATCCGGTAGCAGTGCGCCATGATCTCCCGGCGCAGCGGCTCGACCTGTTCCCGGAAGGTCTCGTCGAACGTTTCGGAGGCAGTCGTGGTCATGGCGCAAAACGTACCTGCTGGCACCGACGAATTCCCGGCCGAGCGGAAGTCAGTCCTGGTATGACATCCGTTGCGGAGGGCCCGCCGACCGACCGGTTGATCTTCATCAACCTTCCCGTGGCCGACCTGGCGCGCTCCCGCGCCTTCTACACGGGACTCGGCTTCGGCATCGATCCGCGGTTCAGCGACGACCGCAGCGCCTGTGTCGTGGTCTCGCCGAGGATCTGCGTGATGCTGCTGGTCCGGGACCGGTTCGCCGAGTTCGTCGTCGGCGAGGTCGCCGATCCGCGACGGACCACCCAGGTGCTGAACTGCCTGTCCGCGACCAGCCGTGACGAGGTGGACCGGATCGCGGTCCGGGCCGTCACCGGCGGCGGCCGGCCGTGGCGGGACAAGGTCGACTCCGACGGGGTGTACGGCCGCAGCTTCGCCGACCCGGACGGTCACGTCTGGGAGCTGCTGCACCTCTCCTGCGACTGATTCGGCTCAGCCCTGCTCGACCTCGACGGCAAGGCTCCACACCAGCGGCCGGTCCGGGGCCACCGTGGCCACCCGGCCGCGCTCGACCGCGGCGGCGAGCGAGTCGTAGAAGCCGGTGCAGGGCTCCGGCGCGATCACGTCGGCGCGCGCCACGGCGTGCCGGTCGTACCAGAGCCCGAGGTACGGCAGCACGGCCGGATCCCAGGACAGCCGGAGCACCCGCCCGTCCGGCCGGCGCAGGCTCACGGCGCCGACCGTCTGGTCCGGCGGCAGGTAGACCTTGCGCCCGGTGCCCGGCGGCACGGAGTCGATCATGGCCGCCGCTGAGGTCCAGGGACGCTCCGGCCCGGCTTCCGGATAGACGTCGATCACCCGGTCGATCCCGGCCGGCAGTTCGATCATGGTCCCGGGCGGTGCCAGGAACTGCGGATGGGCGGCCCAGAGGAACGGCAGCTCGCGTTCGGCGGTGACCCGGTAGCGCAGCTCCAGTCCGGTCGCGGTAGACCGCACCTCCCGGCGGAATCCGTACGGCAGCACGGATCCCGCGGCCTCCATCGTCCTCCCGTCGCCACTCACCGACCAGGTCGCGGTCCAGAGGTCACCATGATCGGGAAGCTCGGTGCCGTCGGCCAGCCGGCCGGCGTCGATCGTCGGCGCGCACTCGTCCCAGCCGCACATCTCGGCGGCCTCGAAGCTGTCTCCCGGCCGGGCCGGCGGCGGCAGCGGGTCCGGCGGGCCGAGCAGCCACTCCACGCCGTCCCGGTCGCGGAGCGACACGATCTTGCCGCCGCGCCCGGGCACGATGATCATGGTCAGCCCGCCTCCGTTGATCATGATCGCCGGCTCCTCGTACCACGTCGTCACGGAACCACTCTAGATACTCCTTGGAAAGTGCTCGGTTGGTGAGCACTTTGACCGCTGGACTGGAGTCATGAACCAGAACACCGTCACCCTCCGTGGCTTCGCCACCGTCTCCTTCTATGCCGACGACATCGAGGAGGCCGCCCGCTGGTACGCCGAGCTGACCGGCGTCGAGCCCTACTACCGCTTCCCGCACCCGCCCCAGCAGGCCGCCTACATCGAGTTCCGGCTCGGTGATCATGAGGACGAGCTGGGCCTGATCGACCGCCGCTACGCCCCGCGCGTGCCGCAGCAGCACCCGGGCGGCGCCGTCGTCTTCTGGCACGTCGACGATCTCGAGGGCACCCTGCAGCGGCTGCTCGATCACGGCGCCACCCTGCACGACCCGCTGACCAAGCGGGAGTCGGGCTTCAACACCGCGTCCGTCGTCGATCCGTTCGGCAACGTGCTCGGTGTCATGTACAACCCGCACTACGTCGAGCTGATGGCCAAGATCAAGGAGTCAGCCCGGTGAAGTGAGCGGCGAAGGCCAGCAGGTCGGCGCTCTCCTCCGCGATCTTGGCGGTCGGCTTGCCCATGCCGTGGCCGGCGTTGGTCTCGATCCGGGTGAGGATCGGGGCCTCGCCGGCCTGGGCCCGCTGCAGCGTCGCGGTGAACTTGTGGCTGTGCAGCGGCACCACCCGGTCGTCATGATCACCGGTGATCACCAGCGTCGCCGGATAGCTGGTGCCGGGCCGCACGTTGTGCAGCGGCGAGTACGCCAGCGCGGTGGCGAAGTCGTCCGGGTCGTCCGGGTTGCCGTAGTCGGAGACCCAGGCGGCCCCGACAGTGAACTTGTGGAAGCGGAGTAGGTCCAACACGCCGACGGCCGGCAGCGCGGCGGCGGCCAGGTCCGGCCGCTGGGTCAGCACGGCGCCGACCAGCAGGCCGCCGTTGCTGCCGCCGTGCAGCGCCAGCCGATCACTGGCGGTCACTCCGGTCTTGATCAAGTCCTCGCCGACCGCGATGAAGTCGTCGAACACGTTCTGCTTCGCGTCCAGCCGGCCGGCGTCGTACCAGTCGGTGCCGAACTCGCCGCCGCCGCGCAGGTTGGCGATGGCCAGCACGCCGCCGGCGGCCAGCCAGGCCGGCCAGATCGCCCGGTAGGAGGCGAAGATCGGGATCTTGAAGCCGCCGTAGCCGTAGAGCAGGGTAGGCCGCGGGCCGTCGGTCTCATGATCGGAAGTGATCAGGAAGTACGGCACCTCGGTGCCGTCCGCGCTGACCGCACGATACCGGCTGACCGTGAACTCGGGCGGTGTCCAGGTCTCGCCGGTGTTGATCACCAGGCCGTCCAGCGGTTCGGTGGCGCCGGTCTCGGTGTCGATCGTGTACGCCCGGTTCGGCGAGACGACCGTGGACAGCCCGGCGAACGCCTCGCGTTCGCCGGCCTTGCCGTTCAGCGCGTTCAGCGCACCGCCGGCCAGGTCCAGCGCACCGAGCTCGGTGCCGTCGAGGCCGAACCGGAGCACCACCGGCTGGGCATCCTCGAGCACCTCGACCAGCAGCCCGTCCCCGGCCGCGACGACCGTGGACAGGGTCGTGTCGCGCTCCGGCACCACCTCGGTGAACTCCGGCAGCGCCTCGGTCTCCGGGGAGGCGATCGGGCAGCGGACCACCCGCCCGCGGGGCGCGTCCAGGTCGGTGTGCAGGACGATCGCGTCGCCGTCGACCCGGACGAAGGCGAACATCGCGTCCGGCCGGTCGATCAGCTTGATCGGCTCGCCGAGTCCGCTGACGCCGTCGGTGTCGGTGATCGGATAGACCCAGAGCCGGTTCCGGTTCTCGGTCCCCTGCACCAGGTGCATGATCAGATAGCGGTCGTCGTGGGAGGTCTCCACCCAGAACAGCAGTTGATCATTGTCCGGGAACTCCAGCATCAGTTGATCTTGGTCCTGCGGGGTGCCGACCCGGTGCAGCTTCAGCTGTCCGCCGCCCTGGGCCGCGGTCTCGGTGCCCTCGGACTTGCCGCCGGCCGGGAAGTGCACGTACAGATAGGAACGGCTGTCCGGCAGCCACTCCGGCACGCTGAACTTCGCCTGCCGTACGTCGTCCGCGACGTTCTCTCCGGTGGCCAGGTCGCGGAGCAGGAAGGTCCGCCAGTCGCTGCCGCCCTCGCTGATCGCGAAACCGATCATGGAGCCGTCCGGTGACACCGTGTAGCCGGTCACCGCGGTGGTGCCGTCGGCCGCCAGCAGGTTCGGGTCCATGATCACCCGGCCGCCCTCGAGCAACTCGGGCAGCGAGTCGGCGACGAAGATCACGTCCTGGTTCTGGGTGCCGTCGTTGCGGCCGACCAGGTAGTGGCCGGCGCGCTTCGCCGGCGTTCCGGCCCGCGGCCGCTCCAGGATCCGGCTCATCGTGGTGCGGAACCAGTCCCGGCCGGGCAGCCCGCTCAGGAACGCCTCGGTGACCTCGTTCTGCCGGGCCACCCAGTCGACCGTCTCGGCCGAATCAGGGTCCTCCAGCCAGCGGTACGGGTCGGCGATCGGCCGTCCGTGCAGGGTTTCGATCAGGTCGTCGCGGCGCGTCTCCGGGTAGTCCACCCCGGAAGGCTAACTTGCTGTCTCCAGCCGTGCGAAGCCCGTTCCGGGCCCTGGTCGACGCACCTCACCGAGCGTGGTGAGGTGGGATGGATCCGATGAGGAAGTCACCGCAAAAGAAAGACCCGCCCTCACGTGGAGAGGCGGGTTGATGATCCAAAGACTAGCACGTCCATCGTGGCGGATTGACCATTACCAGGTTGACGGCTTCGAGATCCCAGAGATCGGATCGGGGAGCTGGCTCTGGTGAAGGTCAAGGGGGTCCAGTCGCCTCCACCAGTGCCTGCCGACGCCATCGGTCGCCTGGCCCTTCAGCGCTCCGGCCAAGGGCTTCACGCCGGGGTTGATGACGCCGGTCGGGACGTGCTCGCGGGCAATCCGAATCGGCAGGCCGAGATCCGAGTCGTTGGACACAATGATCGCGGCATCCACGTGGCCCTGCAGCACGTCGGAGAGGAGATGGGTCGCCACATTGACGTCGGAGCCCTTCTCCTCGCGCTTCCGGACGGTGGCGAACAGGACACCACGGCCGTTGCGGCGAATAGGGAGTCCGGGCGACC
Source organism: Microlunatus parietis (assembly GCF_013407955.1). GTDB lineage: Bacteria > Actinomycetota > Actinomycetes > Propionibacteriales > Propionibacteriaceae > Microlunatus > Microlunatus parietis. The sequence continues at coordinate 2,557,999 of NZ_JACCBU010000001.1, forward strand.
AGGAGAACAGACCCTGTGGATCCAGCATCACCGTCGGGCCCCTCGTGCCGGCGGGCTCGATGGTCATCACCGATTCCTTGGCCCACGACGAGTAGTAGCCCTCTTCGATGATGTCGACAGACCCGCTACGACGAAGAGCTTCCAGGTAGAAATCCTGCCGCTGAGTCTGGCCCGGATCGCTCGGGTCGTTCACCCGGGCGGTGCAATAGACGACCCGATGCACGACTGCCCCGTGCCAGGATGCGTATCGCGTGGCCAGGGCACGAAGATCGAGCCATTTCCACCCGGAGACACTGCCGAGCTGGGCCGCCGCTCCGTAGTAGAGGTTGAACCCGTCGACATAGAACCCGACTCTCACCGCGTAACGGTAACTCAGGGGTCGCCCGCGATCCGGTCGCTCACGTCGTCGTTCTGCCGGGTGTCATCCGGTCAACCCCCGGCACGTCTCACCCTCCGAGAGACCGGATTCACCGGCATCGTTTCGCCTACTGTCATACCGGCAATTCCCCTCACAGTGCTAGGAAATGCGATCCCGATGACCTCGTCCCTCGAACTGCCCCGGCTGCGCTCGGTGATCACGCCGGCGGCCACCTCCTGCGCTGCTCCCGTACCCGAACCGCAACAACCGGTCCGCCGGCTGCCGCTGGTGATCTTCGGCGTCCTCGCGGTCGCCCTGTCCTCGTACGTGACGGCGGTGCACGGGCTGCCGCAGGGGCTGCTGTTGATCATCGGGGTCGGGCTCGGCTTCGCCCTGTTCCACTCCCGGTTCGGCTTCACTTCGGCCTGGCGGCAGCTGATCGCAGTCGGCAACGGGCAGGGGCTGCGGGCGCACGCCCTGCTGCTCGGCACCGCGGCGACCCTGGTGATGTTGATCGCCGCGACCGGCTCGACGCTGTTCGGCAGCACGCCGAACACCAACCCGGGCCAGATCGGCCTGCCGTTGTTCCTCGGTGCGGCGGTGTTCGCGATCGGCATGCAGCTCGGCGGCGCCTGCGCCTCCGGCACCCTGTTCGCGGTCGGGTCCGGGCAGACCTCGATCGTGATCACGCTGCTCGGCTTCATCGCCGGTTCGGTGATCTACACCGCCGGCTACCCGGCGTTCACCGGCTGGCCGCAGGTGCCCGGCGTCGCCCTTGCTGATCATGTCGGCTGGTTCGGCGCCTGGGCGATCACCATCGCGGCCCTGGTGATCATCGTCGGGGTGACCCGGGTCGTTCAGCGCCGCCGGAACCCGCCGCCGACCGATGTGGTCCCGACGGCGCGGGGGCTGAGCCGGATCGTCCGCGGCTCCTGGCCGATCCTGGTCGGTGCCGTGGTCCTCGGTGTGTTGGCCGGTGCGGTCTTCCTGGTCTCCGGCGGCACCTGGGGTGTCACGTACGCGTTCGGGCTCTGGGGCGCGAAGTTCCTGCAACTGTTGGGTTTCCAGCCGGAACTGTGGGCCTTCTGGCAGCTGCCGGCCAACGCGAAGGCGCTCGCCGCGTCGGCGTGGCAGGACAAGACCACGCTGACCGATGTCGGGATCATGATCGGCGCCGGGATCGCCGCCGCCGCGGCCGGTGCCTGGAAGCTGCACACCAGGATCCCCTGGCGGACCGCCGTCGCCGCCCTGCTCGGTGGCATTCTGATGGGCATCGGCGCCCGGCTGGCCGGCGGCTGTAACATCGGCGCCTATCTCGGCGGGATCAGCCGGGGTAGCCTGCACGGCTGGCTCTGGGCCGCCTTCGCGCTCGGCGGCACCTGGGTCGGCCTGAAGCTCCGCCCCCTGTTCGGCCTGGGCAATCCGAAGCCGAACGACAGCATCTGCTGAGCAGCCTCAGTCCAGCTCGAGCAGCCGGAGCCGGCTCGAGTCCGGCCGGGTGACCAGCAGCCGGTCGGAATCCACGAGCCGGATGTCGCCGCTGAACTCGGGAGACCGCGGCCGTCCGGTCCGGTCGAAGGCCTGCACCCGGCCGGAGGCCAGCCGCACCCACACGTAGCCGGACCAGCCCAGTGTGGCCGAGACGGCATCGTGCGGCAGCGTCGTGGCGCCGAGGGTGAGCCTGCCGTCCTGGCCGATCGCGTGCAGTAAGGGGCCCTCCGACGAGCCGCCGGGACTCGACCGCGGCACCACCCGCCAGGCCAGCGGGCCCCGGCGGCCCGGCATGATCCAGCCGGGTCCGTCCGAGGAGACCGTCGGCAACGGCTGCGCTTCGCCGTGAGCCCGGACCAGGAATTGTCCTGCCGCGGCCGAGGCGGTTTCGGTGACGATCGCTCCGTGCCGGCTGACGCTGGACCAGTTGACGCTGGTCTCGGCCGGCATCGACCAGAGCCTGGTCCCGGCCACGGCGTCGATCCGGGCCGGAACTCCGCCGGTCGCGCCCGGGCGCAGCGACCGTTCCAGACCGAGCGCAACGTCGTCGACGAGAATCTCCTCGGCCACGAATCCCTTGCGGCGCCACAGTTCCCGGCCCGTCGTCGGGTCGTACGCGATCGTCTTCGGCTGCCGTTCGGCCGCATCCCACTCCAGGTCGGTGAAGTAGTTCCCGGCCGCACCGAGGGTGGCCAGTACGGCGGACGAGGTGGCGCCGACGACCTCGTACGTCTGGAATCCCGAGGTCTGCGGCCGGTCGGCGCGCGGCTTGGCGCTGCGGACCGGTGCGGTGTGCCAGACCTGCCGCCGGTCGGCCAGCGAGAACCCGACCAGACCGTGTTCGCGGTACGGCTTCAACTCCGTCGTCGGGCACTCGAAGCCGCCGTCCCGGCACGGCCCGAGGTGGTACGGGAGGATCAGCATGCCGTCGTCCCCGCGCTCGACCGCCCAGCCCGCGAGGTTGCTCAGCCGGGCCTTGGACCGGGCCTTCGGCCCGAGCGCGAACTCCCGGGGCAGCTGGCTGGCCTGCCAGCGGACCGAGCCCCGGCCGGCGTCGAGCACGACCGAGTCCTGCTCGGCCGGACCGCTGCCCCAGCCGGTGATCACCAACGAGTCCGCAACCAGCTCGGCGCGACCGATGTTGATCAAGGGCTGGGCGTCGGTCTGCCAGGCCTCGGTCAATTCGAGCCACGGCTGCCCCGGCCCCTGGTAGTGGACTGGAGCCGGCGTCTCCGCTGTCACAGCAGGCGTCTTCGATCCGGGGGTGGACGGTCGCGCCGCGACGCAGCCGGTCAGCGCCAGGATCGCAGCGAGCGCCATGATCATCGGACGCATCACCATGATCACTTCACGTCCCGACTCCGGTGGCTGCGGGAGCGGGCGCTGATCAACGGCACGACCTTCTCCTCCAGGACGGCGACCCGGGCCCACGTGTCGGGATCCGAGACCTGCAGGCGGAACCTGGAGTAGAAGAACAGCCAGTCGGCCGCCACCTCGACGTCGAGGTCGCGCGCATGATCGATCAGCAGTGCCATCACGTCCGGCGTGAAGACGTAGAACGCGTCGAACCGGTCCTCCGGCCGGCAGTAGAGCGTGAAGTGCTCGTCCATCACCCCGTCGAGGGTCTGGATGCGGTCCGCCGCGCCGAACTCGCCGAGATCTCCGGGGAGCGTCTCGTCGAGCCGCGCATTCAACATCAGGTACGGCAGCACGCCGGGCAGCGGGAACGCGAGATAGCGCCACTCGTACTGCTGTTCCTGCTGATCATGCCCGGACTCATAGCGATGAAGTCCCACTTCGAAGTACGGACCGGACGTGGACCAGATCCGCTGCTCCGTCAGCCGACGGTAGCCGGCCTTGAAGACGATGCCGGGATAGTTCGCGGCATCGGTCCGGGCCGCGCACTCGAGTTCGTTCGCCGCGGCGAACTCCCGACACCGCAACTGCTCCCGCCACGGCTCGAGGCCGACCGTGCCGGAGGCGTGGAGCACGACCAATCCGCCGACCAACCCCACCAGGAAGATCAGCACGCTGACGGCGGCTGCACCCTCGAACGGCGCTCCGAACCTGTTCACCGCCACCTGCCCGCCGGCCACCGGCAGGCCCACGACCACTGCGACCCAGGCCAGGATCCGGCGCGTCGGGACCGGAGAACCCCAGGTGGCAGTTCCGCGCCCCGCCAGCTGCCGGCGATAGGCCCGAACCTCGGGGTCGCCGACCGGCCGCCGCAGCGCAGTCGTGTCGAACGTCCTTGGCATGCCACCGCTTCCTTGATCAGCTTCGCGCCCGCGGATGTGGTCCTGGCAGCACCCTAGGAACCGGTCGTTCGACTCGCCCACCGTTCGACGGCGGCAAATGCCAATGCCCCCATTGCGTACGGCAATCCGCCGAGGTCAGGTGATCAACAATGTGTAGCGTCGCCCGAGCTCGGTCCGTTCCCCGGCGACGAACCCGAGCGACTCGAAGAGCCGCCGGGACGCCACGTTGGTGTCGTAGATGTCGCTCACGTCGACCGCGTGCTGGCCCAGCACCCGAGCCCGTTCGATCATGGCCGCGATCACCGTCCGACCGATCCCCTGGCCGCGCACCGCGGGAGCCAGCACGATCGGCACCGCCCAGGTCTGCAGCGTCACGTCGCCGACCGGCCGCCACTCCATACCGTCCCGCAGCTCGACCAGATAGAGCTCACCATGATCACGAAGATGCCGGAACATCCGCAGCAGCCGCTCCTCGTCGTACGGTTCGGCGACCGGCCCGTCGACCAGTCGGACCGTCTCGAGGTCCTGATACCAGGTGAGCAGCTCGGCCAGCAGGTCGGGCGCCGCCCGGTCCGGGTCGAACCGCCGCAGCCGCAGTCCCGGCCCGATCGGCAGGAACTGCGGGGCCTCGGCGGCGGCGGGCTCGGCCATGCGGCGATCCTCGCACCTCCCTGCGGGACGGGCCCCGAAAATTCCTCGACGAATTTCTCGTATCGCCTGACGGCCCTGCCGAGAGCACGTACAGTTGAAGCTGCAAGGGGTGTGGAGTTGATCCGGCGTGACCCGCAGCGCGCCGAGATCCTCCACACCCTTTGCTTTCGTGTCTGCGCGATCGGATGGGCGCGATGTCCTTTGAGTTTCCGCCGGTCAGTGGCCCAGGTGACACAAATCCGCAATGGAACAGGTCTTGCAATCGATTTCACAACCTTCGGGCAGTAGTTGCGTTGCAGATTTGTGACACCCTGCCTGGACGGATGCGAACCGGACGAGACGCGCAGGGTTTGGAAGCCGCTCGCGTTGAGGGCTCAGGTCGGCGCCATCAAGGTGCGGGCGCCGTTGCGGCGGAAATCCACCGGCGATGACCTTGCCTAGGGAACGGGGAACTCGCCCGGCGGGTCCTCGCCGGTGGCACCGTCGACGGCTTCGCGCAGCAGGTCGGCATGGCCCGTGTGGCGGGCGTACTCCTCGATCAGGTCGCTGATCAGCCGCCGAAGGCTCATCCCGTTGCCGTCGACGGCGTCCAGGCCCGACGCCGCGAGGGCACCGGCGACCGTGTCGCGCGAGCGATGCACCGCTCGCTGCCAGAGGTCGCGGAGCGCCTCGGGCTCATCGTCCGCCGCTGACTCCCAGGCCCAGGTCTCCCAGGTCGCTCCGTGGTCGAGGCCGCGGAACTCGGGTAGCAGGGCCGCGCCGGCCAGCCCGACTTGGAACTTCTGTTCCTCGCAGAGCGCCAGGTGTTTGAGGAGTCCGCCGAGCGTGACCGCGGACCGGCCGAGCCGCAACTGCAGCCCGTCCGCAGCCACGCCCCAGCACTTCCACGCGAACGTACGACGATTGCGCTCCAGAGTGACCAGCGCGGTCTCGACCTCGTCGCCGGCCTTGAAGATCTCGATGTCCCACTCGGGCGGGCGGCCGGCCACGAAGCCGGGCGCGCTCGTCCGTGGTGCAGTCGGAGTCGAATGCGTGTCCATGCCCGGCAGGCTAGAACCGCAACCGGACGAACCGCTTCCGGAATCGGATCCGCAACCTCAGCAGGCGGCCAGAGCCTCCGCCAGACCGGGCTTCCAGGGAGCGACGGTGTCCAGCATCGCCACCACGGTCGCGGTCTTGGCCGTCCAGCCGAAGTAGCGACCGAGCGTCGCACAGGACGCCTCGTGCTCCTCCATCGTGCCGGCGGCCGTGGCGTCGGTGACCAGCACGCAGGAGAAGTCGTGCATGTAGCCGTCGCGCATGGTCGACTCGACGCAGACGTTCGTGTCCACTCCGGCGATGATCAACGTCTCCCGGCCGAGCGCCCGGAGCCGCAGCTCCAGATCCGTGCCGACGAAGGCGCTGAACCGGTGCTTGGTGACCTCGAGGTCCTCCGGCCCCGGCTCCACGCCGAAGTATTCGGCGCCCCAGGTCCCGGTGACGCAGAACGGCTTCTGGTAGTCCTTCCGCCGGTACGCCCAGGCCGGCGAGGTGGTGGTGTGATCGTGCTCGGTCCGGATGAAGATCACCGTGGTGGACGCCCGGTGCGCGGCGTCGATCAGCCGCTGCACGGCCGGCAGGATCGCCGTCCGCCGGGTGACATCGCCACCGTTCAGGACCTCCGCGCCCTGCCAGTGGCAGTAGTCGTTCTGCAGGTCCACCACGATGAGGGCGCTCTTCGACCAGTCCAGGTCGGTCGTCCAATCGGACATCATGGTCCGTCCTCCTCTCCGACGAGCCCGCTGCCGTCGTCACTGCCATCGTCAGCGGGCGTGGTGTCGTGACGGTTAGGGCGTCATTTCAGGCTGGTTAATCCGTGCGCCGGGCGAGGCTGCAGGATGGTCGGCGTGGCGTACCCCTCCGAAGTGCTCTACGAACCGATCACCGGCGCGACCGTCGGGGTCTGGCGGGTCGACCTGCCCGGCGGTTCGATGGTGCTCAAGCAGATCCACTGCGGCTCCTCCGGCGACCCCCGCTGGCCGACCAGTGCGGACCCGGCGAGCAACTACTACTGGCGGCGCGAGGCCGACCTGCTCGCCCCCGACAGCGCGCTCCGGGCGGCGCTGGACGGCGTGCCCGGCGGGATCCGGCCGGTCCGCTGCCACGGCGTCTTCGACCGGCCGGACGACACGGTGGCGCTCTGGCTGGAACACCTCACCGGGGTGTACGGCGCCCGGTGGGACCCGGACCGGTACGGGATCGTCGCGGCCCAGCTCGGCCGGACCCAGGGGGCGCTCACCGAGTCCGCCCTGCTCGCGGCACCAGAACTGTCCCGGACCTGGCTCCGGGAACACGTCGCCCTGCACCGGGCCGACGGGGACCCGCTGGCCCGGCCCGGGATCTGGGAGCCGGCCCTGGCCGCTGGGCTGTTCGCGCCGGACGCTCCGGACCGGATGAACGCGCTGTGGGCGAAGCTGCCGGCCTGGCTGGACCGGGTCGAGGCGCTGCCGCGGACGCTCACCCATTTCGACTTCCATCCCGGCAACCTGTTCGACGCCGACGGCGAGACCGTGGTGATCGACTGGGCGTACGCGGGCGTCGGCCCGGTCGGTCTGGATCCCGCCTGCCTGGCGCTCGAGGCGGTCTACGACCACCACCTTGCGCCGGAGGTGCTGCCGGAGCTGTTCGACCTGGTGGTGGACGGTTATGCCACCGGCTACCGGCAGGCCGGCGGCATCCTCGACGCGGCGGCCGTCCGGCAGGCCATGATCATCGGGGTCGCGGTGAAGCTCGGCTGGACCGTACCCGCACTGCTGGAGGCCGTCGCCGAGAACCGGGCCACCCTGAACGGCGCGCCGCTGGCGGAGGGGGCCCGGAACTGGGCCGCCGCCGGAAATCTTCTGTTGAATCTCGTCGAGGATGTCGACGACGGCGAACCGGCACCGACGTCGCAGACGAAGAGGCCGCCAGCCGGCGCCGCGATCATCGAGGAGAAGCCATGAAGTACGTCATCCTGATCCACTCCAACCCGCAGCCGTGGGGGCACCCGACGCCCAACTTTCTGCCCGAGTACGAGGAGCTGACCGCCGAGCAGCGGGACACCATGAACGCCGACTTCGACCAACTGCTCACCGAGCTGAACACGAACGGCGAGCTGGTCACCGGCGAGGCGCTCGGTGATCCGGCCACCTCCCGGCTGTTCCGCTGGGCCGACGGCAAGCCGCTGGTCACCGACGGTCCGTACTCGGAGGCGAAGGAGCACCTGGCCGGATTCTTCCTGATCGACGTGGAGAGCCAGGAGCGGGCCGAGGAGATCACCACGCGGTTCTCCGGGCCGGGCGAGACGGTCGAGCTGCGGCCGCTGATGTGGCCCGGCGGGGACGCCTGAGCATGTCCCCGCGCCCTGATCCTGTCGAAGGGCCGATCGGGGACGTGTGGCGGCAGGAGTCGCCGCACGTCCTGGCCGCCCTGCTTCGCCGGTACGGGGATCTGGGCGACTGCGAGGACGCGGCTCAGGAGGCCGCCGAGGCCGCGGCCGCCCAGTGGCCCGCCGAGGGCGTACCGGACAATCCGCGGGCCTGGCTGATCCGGGTCGCGTCCCGCCGGCTGATCGACCGGTTCCGGTCCGACCAGGCCCGGGCCGGCCGGGAGACCAGCGTCGGCACCGCCCGGCCGAGTGATGCGGACCTGGCCCCGGCGGCCGACGCGCCGCGCGGCTCCGACGCCGACGACACGCTCCGGCTGATCCTGCTCTGCTGCCACCCGAGCCTGAGCCGGCCGTCCCAGGTCGCGCTCACGCTGCAGTCGATGGCCGGCCTGTCCACCGAGCAGATCGCCGCGGCCTACCTGGTGCCGGCCCGGACCATGGCGCAGCGGCTGACCCGGGCCCGGGCGACGCTGCGCGAGGCCGGCGCCCGGTTCGAGCTGCCCGGGCCGGACGAGTGGCCGGACCGGATCGCCGCCGTGCTCGACGTCTGCCACCTGATGTTCAACGAGGGCTACACCCGCAGCGGCGGCGACGCGTTGCAGGACATCACGCTGACCAGCGAGGCGATCCGGCTGACCCGGCAGCTCCGGGCGGCCCTTCCCGATCATGACGAGGTGGCCGGTGCTCTGGCGCTGATGCTGCTCACCCAGGCCCGCGCCGGCGCCCGGACGGACGCGGCGGGTGACCTGGTCCCGCTGGCCGAGCAGGACCGCCGGCTGTGGGACCGGGCCTTGATCGCCGAGGGCGTGGCGATCCTGGAGAGCGTGCTGCCGCGCGGCCCGGTCGGCCGCTACCAGCTGTCCGCCGCGATCGCCGCCGTGCAGGCCGAGGCGCCGACCGCCGCCGACGTCGACTGGCTGGAGATCAGCCTGCTGTACGGGATGCTGGACCGGGTCGCGCCCAGCCCGGCCGTGACGCTGAACCGGGCCGTCGCGGTCGGCGAGGCCCTGGGTCCGGAACAGGGCCTGATGATCATCGACGAACTGTTGCGGGACAAGGCCATGCAGCGCCATCACCGGGCCCACGCCGTCCGGGCCCATCTGCTGGAGCGCGCCGGCGACCTGCCCGCCTCCGCCGAGGCGTACCGCAGGGCCGCCCAGCTGACCACCAGCCTCCCCGAGCAGCGCTACCTCAACCGGCGTTTCCTCCAGGCGAGCGAGGGCCCTTCCACTCCCTAGGATCTATGCACACCTGCATGGATAGTCGGCTAGACTCGTTCATTAGCACTGCTAACTGATTCCCGGAGAGGACTCCGATGTCGAAGATCGCCAAGTGGGAGGTGTTCGAGGCGACGCTGTCGACCTCGGCCGAGTATCAGAACCCGTTCCTCGACGTGGACGCCCGGGCCGTCTTCTCCGGTCCGAGCGAGGACCACCGGGTGGACGGCTTCTACGACGGCGTCGAGGGCGGCCGGCACGTTTGGCGGGTGCGGTTCGCGCCGACCGAGGAGGGTGCGTGGACGTACCGTACCGAGGCAGGTGACCCGGAGTTGATCACGACCGGCGAGTTCACCTGCACCCCGGCGATCTCAGCCGGCGCCATCCAGGTGAGCCGGACGTTCGGCAACTGGTTCCAGCGGCAGGACGGCAGCTACCCGTTCATCGCCAACGACGGCTGGTATCCGCACGTCGCCAACCGCTCCCGCAAGGCGAACGTCGCGGCCGCCACGACCTACCAGCCGCCGCCCGGGAAGCGGGACGGCGAACTGGCCTTCGAGGACGTCGACTTCCAGCAGCCCAGCGAGTCCGACTGGCTCACGTACCTGGACATCCTGGCCGAGCACAAGATCAATCTGATCATCGACATCGGCCAGCTGTACGCCCGCCAGTCGACGATCACCGACACGTCGTTCCGCTGGCCGTGGAAGGTGATCGATCCGGCCACGAACAAGATCGACAAGGACCGGTTCAACCTCGACTTCTACCAGCGCCATGATCGACAACTGCGGTACGCGAAGGAGAAGGGGATATTCTTCGCCCTGGAACTGCTCTACGACAACTCGGTGGTCCGGCCGCGGGAGTGGGACCACCACCCGGTCAACGTGGCCAACGGCGGCTGGCTGGAGGGCAACGAGGCCGGCGTCGGCTGGAACGCGATGTTCGACCTGGCCAACGCGACCCACGTCGAACACACCCGGCGCTACGTCCGCTACACCTGGGCCCGCTACGGCGCCTTCTGGAACGTGATCTGGTCGCTCGGCTCGGAGAACGGCAACCTGGCCAAGATCAACGACGAGCGACTGCCGCAGGCCTTCATCGACCCGGCCATCCCCGCCGCTTGGTACTCCTACTGGGCGGACTACCTGAACCGGCGGGATCCGTACGGCCGGCTCAAGTCGTTCGGCGACGCCGGCCGGCAGGAGCTGATGGTGACGTCGGCGTACAACAACTTCATCGTCACCCAGGACCCGCGCAACTACCCGAAGGATGATCAACGGGACTGGTATCGCGCGATGAACGCGTTCGGCGAACTGATGTGGAAGTTCGGCCGGCCGGTGGTGATCGGCGAGATGACCGCCGGCAACAACGGCCGCTACGACGCGGAGCGGCGGCTCTACTGGATCGCGCTCACCGCCGGCTACGCGATGGGACGCTGCGACCGGCACTACCCGACCGTCGTCGACGGCCAGCTGGGCGAGACCGTCAAGTTCGGCCTGGCCGGGGTGCCGCCGATCTACGCCGACATCCGGCGGCAGGTCGAGTTCGTCGAGTCCCGCGGCGTCCGGTTCTGGCGGATGCGGCCGAACGACCGACTGCTCGACACCGCCGATGATCTTGTCTACTGCCTGGCCGCCGAGGACGAGGAATACCTGCTCTACTTCCCCTGCGGCGGTACGGCCTCGCTGGCCACCCCAGCCGGCCGCGCCGAATGGTTCAACCCGCGCACCGGCGAGAGCCACGGCACGTTCGAACTCCCCGCCGGCCGCCAGGAGTTCAGCGCACCCGATGAGGAGGACTGGGTCCTGCACCTCCTGAGCCACAACGCTCCCTGAGCAAGGCGGAAGGGTGCGGATGATCCTATTCGGTCGCCAATCGATCAAGGATCTCGGCCGCCTGGACGAGGACGGCGCGCTGGTCGGCGGGGAGCTTGCGGATCCGGGAGGTGAGCCAGGCGTCGCGCTTGGCAATGGTCTCCCGGACCACCGCGGCGCCGGCGTCGGTGATCATGATGTTCGAGCGGCGGCGGTCCTCGGCGTCGGCATCGCGGCGCAGATAGCCTCGCTCCTGCAGGTAGTTGACGGTCCGGTTCATCGAGGGGGCGGTGACCCGTTCCCGCTCGGCCAGCGCCGACAGGGTGTGCGGCCCGTGCCGATTGAGCACGGCAAGGACACCGAACTGGGTGTCGCTCAGCTCCCCGTCCGACTTCTCCAATCGCAGCCGCCTGGCCAGCCGGAACACCGCCAGCCGGAGTTCGGTCCCCTGCCTCGCGATCGACGCGCTCATCCGGGGAGCATAGTGCCGCCACGGGGTGCCGGAATCCCAACCCGCGCAGTCCGTCGCCCTCGGCCGCCGATCACTTAGCCCAGCTAACCGCCGAAGGCCCGGAACCCTCCTTGACACGGTGCGCGCACGCGCCATACCGTGAGAAGGCATGAAAATGCGTCGCCGCGTATATATTCACTAACGACGACGCACACCATTCAAGGAGGAACAGTGTCTTCAACGTTGATGGCGACGCGCCCGCGGAGGATCGGCCTCGCGCTCGCCTCGGGGGCGGCGATCTTCTCGCTGGTCGCCTGTGGCGGTGGAGGAGGTACGGCGAGCGGCGGCGAGACGTTCGACTATCTGGCGGCCAACGAGGGTTCGCAGATCCGCGACGAGATCACCCGGCTCTCGGAGAAGGAGTGTGCCGCCCAGCAGGAGGCGATGCCGCTCAAGATCGAATCCCTGCCGCAGGGCGACGTAAACCAGCGGATCACGTTGCTGGCGAGCCAGGACGCGCTGCCGGAGATGTTCATCGGGTCCACCTCCGAACTCAAGCCGGGTGGCACCATCGGCGACGACGAGGTGACGCTCAACCTGGAGCAGAAGCTCACCGAACTCGGCGTGATCGACGACGTGCTGCCGGCCGCGGCGTCCACGGTGAAGAACATCTACGGCGGCCGGTTCGCGTCGCTGCCGTACCAGTTCAACATCGAGGGGATCTTCTACAACCGAAAGATGTTCGCCGATCTCGGCATCGAGGAGCCCAAGACGTGGGGCGACCTGATCGCCGCCTCCGACAAGATCAAGAACTCCGGCAAGCAGGCCGTCGTGGTGTCCGGTGATCAGGCCTGGACGATCCTGCGCTGGGTCGGCAACTACCTGTTCCGCTCGATCGGCCCGAACGCGATGAAGGACGTCGGCGAGGGCAAGGCGAAGCTCACCGACCCGCAGTACGTGGCGGGCATCGAGCAGGTCGCCCAGTTGGAGAAGTATCTCGGCCCGGGCACCGCGACGATGGACATCCAGACCGCGACCAACCAGCTGCTCACCGGCGAGGCCGGGATGATGTACAACGGCAGCTGGATGCTGGCCAGCATCAACGATCCGGAGCTGAACAAGCTCGGTCCCGAGGCGATCGGCTTCATGCCGTTCCCGGCGGTCGAGGGCGGCGCGGGCAGCATCGATCAGTACCCGGCCAACACCGGCGCACCGACCGCGCTGTCGACCAAGCTCTACAACGAGAAGGTCGGCGGCTGGCTGACCTGCATCGCGGAGCACTTCGGCTCCAGCGCGATGAACAACCAGGGCGTGATCTCCGGTTTCAAGACCAACCAGCCGGTCGAGGACGTACCGCCGCTGACCGCGGACATCCAGAAGATCATCAACAGCACCTCCGACACCCTGACCTGGTTCGAGCAGCCGCTCGGGCAGCGCGCCGGTGCCGCGGCCGGCGAGAGCGCGGTGCCGCTGGTGACCGGCGGGATGACGGCGGCCCAGTTCGCCGAGACCGTACAGGCTGCCGTGGACGAGGACCTGGCGAAGAAGCGCTGAGGCAGATGAACTCCGTCCTCGCCGACAAGAAGACCGTGCTGATCCTGCTCGGACCGGCGCTGCTCTGCTACACCCTGGTCAAGCTGGTGCCGGTGATCTGGTCGTTCGGGTTGTCCTTCTTCGAGGGCAACATGCGCGGCTTCGACTTCATCGGCCTGGGCAACTTCGTCGCCCTGTTCAGTGACGTCGAGCTCGGCAATGCGATCTTGTTCAGTCTGAAGTACTCGGTGGTGATGACGGTCGGCCAGGTGCTGCTCGGCTATCTGCTGGCGCTGTTCTATGTCTTCGTTCTCAGAAGATCATCCGCCTTCGTCCGCGCGATCATCTTCTTCCCCACCGTGCTGCCGACGGTCGCGGTCGCACTGTTGTTCACCCGGCTGTTTGAGGTGGCGCCGCAGACCGGGCCGGTCAACGCCGCCCTCAATTTGTTCGGGATCTCCTCGATCGACTGGCTCAGCCAGCCGGACACCTCGTTCCTGGTGATCGTGATCATGGAACTCTGGGGCTCGATGGGCTTCTTCGCGGTGCTGCTCTACGCCGGCCTGCTGGACATCCCGGAGGAGTTGCTCGAGTCGGCCCGGCTCGACGGCGCGAACGGCTGGCAGCTGGTCCGCCGGATCATCCTGCCGCTGTCGGCGCCGGTGCTGCTGTCGGCGGTGATCTTCAGCTTCAACGGCACGCTGAAGGTGTTCGACTCGGTGTTCGCCCTGACCAACGGCGGTCCCGGGACGTCGACCCAGCCGCTGACGCTCTACATGTACAAGACGACATTCACCTTCCAGGACTACGGGTACGGATCGACGCTGGCCGTGGTGCTCACGGTGATGTGTCTGGTGGTCACGCTGGTGATCTTCGGCCCGGCCCGCAAAGACCGGACGGAGGCCTGATCATGACCGCTCTCGATCTCGACCGGCCGGCCGTACCGGCGGCGGCCCGGCGCCCGCCGGCCCGGCGCCGCCGAACGATCACCGCCCGCCGGCTCAAGACCGCGATCCCGGCCTGGCTCGGCATCGCCGTCCTGATGATCATCGGCATCTATCCGGTGCTCTGGCTGTTCCTCAGCTCGTTCAAGACCCAGCGCGAGTTCATCCAGGAGTCGACGTTCGCGCTGCCGGAGTCGCTCAACGTCGACAACTACGTCCAGGCCTGGACCACCGGCAACATCGCCCGCAACTTCCTCAACTCGGCGATCGTCACCGCGCCCTCGCTGACGCTGACCCTGCTGTTCGGCGTCGGCGCCGCGTTCGCGATCGAGATCATGCGCTGGCGCGGCCGCAACCTGACCCTGCTGCTGTTCGTCTCCGGCATCATGATCCCCGGCCAGATGATCTTGATCCCGCTCTTCATGGCGTACTTCAAACTCGGCATCAGCGGCACCTACTGGCCGATGATCATCACCTACACCGGGCTCGGCATGCCGCTCACCGTGTTCCTGATGGCCGCCTACTTCCGGGCCATCCCGCGCGAGGTGTTCGAGGCAGCCACCATCGACGGCGCCAGCATGCTCCGCTCGTTCTTCGCGATCGGCCTGCCGATGGTCCGCAACTCCCTGTTCACCATCGGCCTGGTGCAGTTCCTCCGGATCTGGAACGACCTGCTGATCGCCCTGACCTTCACCACCAACCCCGACCTGCGCCCGATCCAGGCCGGCCTGCTCAACTTCAGCGGCGAGTACGGCCAGGTCAACTACGGCCCGCTCTTCGCCGGCATCTGCATCAATGTCTTCGGCCTGCTCGTCCTGTTCGTGATCCTGAACCGCCAGATCATGAAGGGCCTGACCAGCGGAGCGCTCAAGGGCTGACTGTCGCAGAAGCTCCACAGCTCGACCGCTGGAGCCCGTTACAGCGTTGAACCGGTCGAGTTGTGGAGCTTTCGCGACACCCTCGGGTCACGGTCTGGGCCACCAAACCGCCCGACCGCGCCACCTCGGCCGCGGCCGGTGCGCTGTGGGCCCCGTATCCGACCGAGCCGCGCGACCTGATCCGGCGGTTCAGCCAGACCTCGCTCAGCGCCTTCACCGCTCTCGCCGAGCACCGGAGTCTCCCTGGCCGGTGGCGTCGAGGCGGGACGGGAGCTGCTCGAGCCGCCGGATTGGGCCAACCTGCTGCCGAACTTCGAGCTTTGTGCCGGGTCGGAATCGCCCGACGGGGTTCGTGACGGGCTGGCGGTTCACCGCCCCGATGATCGACTCGCCGAGGATCCGACGATCACAGCGATGCGGGGAGACCTCGTCGTCGTCCAGCCGACGCCGCGGATCGAGGAGTTCTTCAGTGAGGAGACCGGGGCGTCGCCCGACCTGCCGCACATCCGCAGCGGGACCACGTCGTTCTCGGCGGCACGGCCCTCCCCGGAAGCGCATCGCGGGAGCCCGACGACCGTATCGCGACGGCAATCCTGGACCGTTGCGTGGCGGTCGAGCCACGGCTGAGGGGCGCAGTGATCCGGGAGCACCGAGTCGGCCTCCGCCCGACCCGGCCCCAACTCCGGCTCGGGCCCGAGGGACGCGACGGGGCGGTGATCATCCACAACTACGGCCACGGTGGCAGCGGCGTCACACTGTCCTGGGGTTGCAGCACCCAAGTCTGGTCCCTGGCCGAACGCTCTCGGCCCTGAGTCAGGAGGTTAGGTCATCGAGCGGACCCCTTGACCCCGTTTTCGGCTCTTGATTTGCCGGTCAAATGGTCCACTCGGCGGTGATTTGTCGGGGTCGAGGGCCACGGCCGCGATGCTGTGTCCGTGGGATCGAGGCGAGCGGATGCCATGAAACACCAGCTCGACCCCGCCGGCTTCGACGTCCGGACGCTGACCGGCACCGCCAGATCCGCGACCGTTCCTCCGAGCCGCGACCGGTGCAACAGTCGCGGACGCGAACAACGGTCGCGGATGAGGAGGGAGGCGAGTGCGGTTGGGGCAGAGTGTGTCAGCCGCGGTCGGCGAGGGCCTTGAAGATGCGCTCGGAGACCTCGTCCATGGTGCCCAGGCCGTTCACGGTGACCAGCAGGCCCCGTTCGGCGTAACCCTCGAGGAGGGGGGCGGTCTCGTCGATGTATTTCTGCTGCCGAATCCGGATGGCTTCCTCGGAATCGTCCGAGCGGCCCTCGATCTCGGCCCGCTTGGTCAGCCGGGCGACGAGCTCGTCGAGGTCGGCCTCGAGCGCCAGGACGGCGTCCAGGGCTCGGCCGTGGTCGTTCAGCATCTGGTCCAGCGCCGCCACCTGCGGCATCGTGCGCGGGTAGCCGTCCAGCAGGAAGCCGGGATCGACGTCGGGCTGTTCCAGCCGGTGCGCCACGATCTGGTTGGTCAGCTCGTCGTCGACGTAGCCGCCCGCATCCAGGATCGGCTTCACCTGGCGACCGAGCGACGTCTCGGCCTGGACCTCGGCCCGGAAGGCGTCGCCGGTGGAGATCGCGGGGATCCCGTAGTGCTCGGCGATCCGCTTCGACTGAGTCCCCTTGCCCGCCCCGGGCGGGCCCATGATCAACAAACGCATCAGCGTAGGAACCCTTCATAATTGCGCTGCTGGAGCTGGCTCTCGATCTGCTTCACCGTGTCCAGTCCAACGCCGACGATGATCAGAAGCGAGGTTCCACCGAACGGGAAGTTCTGGTTGGCCTCGAAAAGGATAAACGCCGCAGAAGGGATGAGGGCGATCAGGCCCAGATAGAGGGATCCGGGGAACATCAGCCGGGACAACACGTGCCGGAGATAGTTCTCCGTCGGCTTGCCGGCCCGGATGCCCGGGATGAACCCGCCGTACTTCTTCATGTTGTCCGACACTTCTTCGGGATTGAAGGTGATCGACACGTAGAAGTAGGCGAAGAAGATGATCAGCAGGAAGAACGTGATCAGGTAGACCGGATGGTCGCCGCGGACGAAGTTGGCGGTGATCCACTCCGACTCCGGCGAGTTCGGCCGGAACTGGGCGTACAGCGTCGGCAGGTAGAGCAGCGACGACGCGAAGATGACCGGGATGATGCCGGCCTGGTTCACCTTGATCGGGATGTACGTCGACGTACCGCCGAACACCCGAGTGCCGACCATCCGCTTGGCGTACTGCACCGGGATCCGGCGCTGCGACTGCTCGACGAACACGACCGCGGCCATGATCACCAGGCCGACCGCGATGACGACCAGGAAGGTGACCCAGCCCTTGGTGAGCCGCAGGCCCCAGAGCGCGGTCGGGATCACGGCGGCGACCTGGGTGAAGATCATCACCGACATGCCGTTGCCGACACCCCGCTCGGTGATCAGCTCGCCCATCCACATGATGATCGAGGTGCCCGCCGTCATGGTCAGGATCATCACGACGATCGGGAAGATGTAGCCGTCCGGGTCGCTGGTCGGCGTCGCGTAGAGGATGCCGCTACAGCCCGGGAACAGTTGGTCGTTCGCCGCCAGCGTGACGAAGGCGGTGGAGTTCAGCAGCGCCAGCACCAGGGTCAGGTACCGGGTGTACTGGGTGATCTTCGTCTGGCCCGACTGGCCTTCCTTCTTCAGCGCCTCGAGCCGGGGAATGACCACCGTGAGCAGCTGCAGAATGATGCTGGCCGTGATGTACGGCATGATGCCGAGGGCGAAGATCGCCAGCTGGAGCAGGGCTCCGCCGGAGAACAGGTTGATCAGCGAGTAGATGCCCGCCTGGTCACCGCTCTGCGCCTGGTTGTTGCAGAACTCGACCCGGCCGACGTTGACGTTCGGCACCGGAATGATCGAACCCAACCGGAACAACGCCAGGATGCCCAGCGTGAAGAGGATCTTCTTCCGCAGATCCGGACTCCGGAATGCGTTCGCGAACGCTTTGAGCACCCCTCGCCCTCCCAATCTCTGTCCACCGCCGCCAGTTCAGCGTCGACTTCGTTGCCAACACACCGACAACGGCACCGGACGACCCTATCAAGGGGTCGGCCGGCACCGAAGTCACGTGTACGAGCGCCTACTACAGTTCGGTGACCGAGCCTCCGGCCGCCGCGATCTTGTCCTTCGCGGAGCCGGAGAACGCGTGCGCACTCACCTGCACGGCGACCGAGATCTCGCCGGTGCCGAGCACCTTGACCGGACGTCCCGGACGGACCGCGCCGGCGGCGACGAGCTCGTCGACGCCGATCGTGCCGCCCTCGGGGAACAGCGCGCTGAGCCGGTCCAGGTTGACCACCTGGTACTCGGTCCGGAACGGGTTCACGAACCCGCGCAGCTTCGGCATCTTGCGATGCAGCGGCAGGTTGCCGCCCTCGAAGCCCGGCCGGATGTTGTTGCGAGCCTTGGTGCCCTTGGTGCCGCGCCCCGCGGTCTTGCCCTTGGAGCCCTCACCGCGGCCGACCCGCGTCTTGGGCGTCTTGGCCCCGGGGGCTGGGCGCAGGTGGTGGATCCGCAGACCCGTACCACCCTGCACCTGGGCCTCCTCGGCCGCAGCCTTGTTGTCTGCAGTCTTCTCGGCCATGGTCAGTCGACCTCCTCGACCTTGATCAGATGCGTCACCGTGGCGAGCATCCCCCGGATCTCCGGGCGATCTTCCTTGACGGCGATGTCACCGATGCGCTTCAGCCCCAGCGAACGGAGCGTGTCGCGCTGATTCTTGGCACGTCCGATGCCGGACTTCTCCTGCGTCACCTTGAGGCGCGGCATCACGCGTGCACCTCCGCCCGGGCCCGCAGGATGGCGGCCGGGGTGACGTCCTCGACCGACTTGCCGCGCCGCTTCGCCACCTGCTCCGGCTCCTCCAGCGACTGGAGGGCCTCGACGGTGGCGTGCACCACGTTGATCGCGTTGGCCGAGCCGAGCGACTTGGCCAGCACGTCGTGGACGCCGGCGCACTCCAGCACCGCGCGGGCCGAACCGCCCGCGATGACGCCGGTACCGGGCGACGCCGGGCGCAGCATGACCACGCCGGCCGCCTTCTCGCCCTGCACCGGGTGCGGGATGGTGCCCTGGATCCGCGGCACCTTGAAGAAGTGCTTCTTGGCGTTCTCGACACCCTTCGCGATCGCGGCGGGCACCTCCTTCGCCTTGCCGTAGCCGACACCGACGGTGCCGTCGCCGTCACCGACGACGACCAGCGCGGTGAAGCTGAACCGCCGGCCGCCCTGGACGACCTTGGCGACCCGGTTGATCGCTACGACCTTCTCGATGTAATTGCTCTTGTCCTGCGCCTGGCCACGACGATCGTCCCGACCGCGACGCTCACCGCCGCCGCCACCGCGGCGCTGCTGTGCACTCATCGCTCTTCCTTACTCTCGTCGTGTCTCAGAATCCGAGGCCACCGTCGCGGGCACCGTCGGCCAATGCCGCGATGCGACCGTGGTACTTGTGGCCGGCCCGGTCGAAGACGACCTGGGTCACGCCGGCGGCCTTGGCCCGGTCGGCGATGGCCTTGCCGACCTCCTTGGCCTTCTCGGACTTGTCGCCGTCGGCGGCCCGCAGGGTCGCCTCCATGGTCGACGCCGACGCGAGCGTACGGCCCACCGTGTCGTCGATCACCTGAGCCGAGATGTGCCGGGCGGACTTCGTCACGACGAGCCGCGGCCGGGCCGGGTCGCCGAAGATCTTCTTCCGCACGCGCAGCTGGCGCCGCAACCGGGAGGCGGTCTTGCTCGCCGTGTGCTTCCGGTGAGTCAGCGAAACAGCCATGATCACTTACCAGCCTTTCCAGCCTTGCGGCGGACGTGCTCGCCCGCGTACCGCACGCCCTTGCCCTTGTAGGGCTCCGGCTTGCGGATCTTACGAATGTTGGCTGCGACCTCGCCGACCCGCTGCTTGTCGATGCCCTGCACCGCAAACTTGGTCGCCGACTCGACGGTGAAGGTGATGCCCTCCGGCGCCTTCACGTGCACCGGGTGGCTGAACCCGAGCGCGAACTCGAGCTCGGCCGGGCCCTTGGAGATCACCCGGTAACCGACACCGACGATCTCGAGCTTCTTCTCGTAGCCTTCGGTCACCCCGGTGACCATGTTGTTGACCAGCGTCCGGGTCAGGCCGTGCAGCGACTTGCTCACTCGCTCGTCGTTCGGCCGGGAGACCTCGAGCTGGCCCTCGTCGTTCCGGCCGACCTTGATCGGTTCGGCCACCTTGTGCTGCAGGGTGCCCTTCGGCCCCTTCACCTGAACCTGCTGGCCGTCGATGCTCACCTCGACGCCGGACGGAACGGTGATCGGCAGCTTGCCAATGCGTGACATGGCGATTCCTTCCTGTCTCGTTCCGTCACCAGACGTAGGCGAGGACTTCCCCACCCACGCTCGCGCTGTGTGCCTGCCGGTCGGTCATCAGACCGCCGGAGGTCGAGATGATGGCGATGCCCAGACCGCCGAGCACCTTGGGCAGCCCGGTCGACTTGGCGTACACCCGAAGACCCGGCTTGGAGATCCGCCGCACGCCGGCGATGGACCGCTCCCGGTTCTGCCCGTACTTCAGGGTCAGGGTCAGCGTCTTGCCGACCTGGCCCTCCGGGGCGTCCTCCACCGAGTACGAGGCGATGTAGCCCTCACTGACCAGGATCTCCGCGATCCCCACCTTGATCTTGCTGTGCGGCATCGTCGCCGCGTCCAAGTAGGCCTGGTTGGCGTTGCGCAACCGGGTCAACATGTCCGCGATCGGATCTGTCATCGTCATAACGTCATCTTTTCTTTCTCAGCGTGGTTTCCCGCGGCGACTGCCGGGGACCTGTGCTGTTGGTCAGTTGAGGGGTACGGCTTACCAGGACGACTTCGTGATGCCCGGCAGCTCGCCCTTGTGCGCCATCGAACGCAGGCACACCCGGCACAGCCCGAACTTGCGGAGCACGGCCTTGGGCCGGCCGCACTTCTGGCAGCGGGTGTACGCACGGACGCCGAACTTCGGCTTCCGGGCCTGCTTGACGCGCAGCGCGGTCTTCGCCATCGCCTATCTCCTTCAGTTCTGCCGGAACGGGAACCCGAGCTGCCGCAGCAGCGCCCGCCCCTCGTCGTCGGTCTTGGCCGAGGTCACGAAGGTGATGTCCATGCCGCGGACCCGGTCGATCTTGTCCTGGTCGATCTCGTGGAACATGACCTGTTCCGTGAGGCCGAAGGTGTAGTTCCCGTTGCCGTCGAACTGCTTCGGCGACAGGCCGCGGAAGTCACGGATCCGCGGCAGCGCCAGGGTGAGCAGCCGGTCGGCGAACTCCCACATCCGGTCGCCGCGCAGCGTCACGTGGACGCCGATCGGCATGCCCTCGCGGAGCTTGAACTGCGCGATCGACTTCCGGGCCCGGGTCACCTGCGGCTTCTGACCGGTGATCGTGGCCAGGTCGCGGGTCGCGCCGTCGATCAGCTTGGAATCCCGGGCCGCCTCGCCGACGCCCATGTTGACGACGATCTTGAGCAACCGGGGCAGCTGCATCGGGTTCGCGTAGCTGAACTCCTCCTGCAGCGCCTTGGTGATCTCCTCGCGGTAGCGCAGCTTCAGCCGCGGCTGGACGGCCTCGGTCGCGGTCGCGCTCATCAGATTTCCTCCCCGGTCTTCCGCGCGATCCGTACGCTGCGGTAGCCCTTGTATTCCTCGCCGTTCGGGCGACGCTTGGTCACCTCTTGGCGCTCGTACGCGACCCGGGTGACGACCTCGTCGCCATCGGCGTTCTTGACCAGCAGCTGCACGTTGGACGCGTGGATCGGAGCCTCCGAGGAGACGATCCCGCCCTTCGTGGTCTGCCGGCCCTGCGGCTGCGCGGACGTGTCGCGCAGGTGCCGCTTGACGATGTTCACGCCGGAGACGGTCACCCGCTGCCGGTTCGGGTCGACGGCGATGATCTCGCCGACGGCACCCTTGTCCTTGCCCGCGATGACCTTCACCCGGTCGCCCTTGATGACGTGCAGCTTGGTCTGTGCGCGGTTCGTCGTCTTCTTCTCAGCCATTCTCAGATCACCTCAGGCGCGAGCGAGATGATGCGCATGAAGCGCTTCTCGCGGAGTTCGCGGCCGACCGGACCGAAGATGCGGGTGCCCCGCGGGTCTCCGTCGGCCTTCAAGATCACGGCGGCGTTCTCGTCGAACCGGATGTAGGAGCCGTCGGCCCGCCGCCGCTGCTTGACGGTACGGACGATGACCGCCTTGACGACCTCGCCCTTCTTCACGTTGCCACCCGGGATCGCGTCCTTCACCGTGGCGACGATGGTGTCCCCGATCCCGGCGTAGCGGCGACCGGATCCACCGAGAACCCGGATGCACAAGATCTCCTTGGCACCGGTGTTGTCGGCGACCTTCAGTCGCGACTCCTGCTGAATCATCCGTTCCTTCTTTCAGACATCCGCGGACGCGGGGAGTTACTTGGCCTTTTCGAGGATGGCGACCAGCCGCCAGCGCTTCGTGGCGGACAGCGGGCGGGTCTCCATGATCCGCACGCGGTCGCCGACGGTGGCGCTGTTCTCCTCGTCATGAGCCTTCAGTCGGGCGGTCTGGCGGAGCACCTTGCCGTACAGCCGGTGCTTCACCCGATCCTCGACGGCGACGACGACGGTCTTGTCCATCTTGTCGCTGACGACGTAGCCGTCGCGGACCTTGCGCGTGCCGCGCGTCGGAGCCTCGGCCGTGGTGTTCTCGGTGTTCACGTCACTCATCTCAGGCCTTCACCGTCTCCTCGGCCTCGGCCGACTCGTCCTCGTTCACCAGGTCCGGGTCATCGACGATGCCGAGCACCCGCTCCTGCAGCACGGTGTAGATCCGTGCGATGTCCTTGCGGACCGCACGCAGCCGGCCGTGCGACTCCAGCTGTCCGGTCGCGGCCTGGAAGCGGAGCGTGAACAGCTCCTCCTTCAGCTCCTTGACCTTCTGATCGAGGTCACCGCGGCTCAGGCCGCGCAGCTCCGCTGCGGTGGTGGTCTTCGCCATCAGTTGTCACCACCCTCACGCTTGATGAAACGCGCCTTCATCGGCAGCTTGTGGATCGCCAGCCGCATGGCCTCGCGGGCCACTTCCTCGGTCACGCCCGACAGTTCGAACATGACCCGGCCGGCCTTGACGTTCGCGATCCACCACTCCGGGGAACCCTTGCCGGAACCCATCCGGGTCTCGGCCGGCTTCTTGGTCAGCGGGCGGTCCGGGAAGATGTTGATCCACACCTTGCCGCCACGCTTGATGTGCCGGGTCATCGCGATACGCGCCGACTCGATCTGCCGGTTGGTGACGTAGTGGCCTTCCAGCGCCTGGATGCCGTACTCGCCGAAGGCCAGGGACGTGCCGCCCTTGGCCTGGCCGCCACGCTTCGGGTGGTGCTGCTTGCGGAACTTCGTCTTACGGGGCACCAGCATGGCTCACGCCTCCTGTCCTGCGGTGGTCGTCGCGGGCTCCGCGGCAGCCTCGGCCGGTGCGGAGCTCGGAGCGGACTCGGTAGCGGCGTCGGCGCGGCGACGGCCGCCGCCCCGCTCCACGCGATCGGCGCGCGACGGACGGTCACCGCGACCGCGGCCCGGGCGGCGGTTGCCACCGGCGGCGGAACGGGCGGCCTTCTGCGCGGCGCGCTCGGCACGGGTGCCGGCCACGTCGCCCTTGTAGATCCAGACCTTCACGCCGATCCGGCCGAAGGTCGTCCGGGCCTCGAAGAAGCCGTAGTCGATGTCGGCCCGCAGCGTGTGCAGCGGCACCTGGCCCTCGCGGTAGAACTCGGACCGGCTCATCTCGGCGCCGCCGAGACGACCCGAGCACTGGATCCGGATGCCCTTGGCGCCGGCCCGCATCGCGGACTGCTGCGCCTTGCGCATGGCCCGGCGGAACGCGACCCGGGAGGCGAGCTGCTCGGCCACGCCCTGGGCGACCAGCTGTGCGTCGGTCTCGGTGTTCTTCACCTCGAGGATGTTCAGCTGCACCTGCTTGCCGGTCAGCTTCTCCAGTTGGCCGCGGACCCGCTCCGCCTCGGCGCCGTTACGGCCGATGACGATGCCCGGCCGCGCGGTGTAGATGTCGACCCGGACCCGGTCACGGGTCCGCTCGATCTCCACCGAGGAGATGCCGGCCCGCTCCAGGCCCTTGGTCAGCGCCTCGCGGATCTTGACGTCCTCGCCCACGTAGTCGGCGTACTGCTTGTCGGCGTACCACCGGCTCTTGTGGTCGGTCGAGATGCCCAGCCGGAAGCCGTGCGGATTGATCTTCTGACCCATGTCCTCAGGCCTCCTTGCTTTCCTTGGGCTCGACTACCACGGTGATGTGGCTGGACCGCTTGAGGATCCTGCTCGCGCTGCCCTTGGCGCGGGCCCGGATGCGTCGCATCGTCATGCCCTCGTCCACGAACGCCTGCGAGATGTAGAGGTCGTCGCGGCGCAGGTTGTCGGTCTGTTCGGCGTTGGCGGCGGCACTGGCCACCACCTTGTACACCGGCTCGCTCGCGGCCTGCGGCGCGAACTGCAGCGTGGCCAGGGCCTCGTCGACGGGCAGCCCGCGGACCAGGTCGACGACCCGGCGCACCTTGGTGGCCGAGATCCGGACCTGCTTCGCGATCGCGTACGAACCCGGGCGGTCACCGAGGAGGGTGGCGCGGCGGCTCGGCCGGGCCTTCTCTGCGTTGCTCATTGATTCAATCTCCTCTTACCGCCGCCGGGACTTCCGGTCGTCCTTCTCGTGGCCCCGGAAGGTCCGGGTCGGCGCGAACTCGCCCAGCTTGTGACCCACCATCGAGTCGCTGATGAAGACCGGAACGTGCTTGCGTCCGTCATGCACAGCGATGGTGTGGCCGATCATGTCGGGCACGATCATCGAGCGCCGGGACCAGGTCCTGATCACGGTCTTGCTGCCCTTGGCGTTCTGAGCCTCGACCTTCTTGGCCAAGTGCTCGTCCACGAAGGGACCCTTCTTCAGGCTGCGTGGCATTGTTCACAAACTCCTGATCAGCGCTTCTTGCCGGTGCGACGACGGCGGACGATCTGGCGATTGCTCGCCTTGTTCTTGTTCCGGGTCCGGCCTTCCGGCTTGCCCCAGGGGGACACCGGGTGACGACCACCGGAGGTCTTGCCCTCGCCACCACCGTGCGGGTGGTCGACCGGGTTCATGGCGACACCGCGGACGACCGGGCGCTTGCCCTTCCACCGGGCGCGACCCGCCTTGCCCCAGTTGATGTTGGACTGCTCGGCGTTGCCGACCTCGCCCACCGTGGCGCGGCAGCGGACGTCCACCATCCGCATCTCGCCGGACGGCATCCGCAGCGTGGCGTTCTTGCCCTCGCGGGCGACCAGCTGGATGCTGGCGCCGGCGGACCGGCCCAGCTTGGCGCCGCCGCCCGGGCGCAGCTCCACGGCGTGCACCGTGGTGCCGACCGGGATGTTGCGCAGCGGCAGGTTGTTGCCCGGCTTGATGTCGGCGCTCTCGCCGGCCTCGACCGCGGCACCCTGGTTCAGGCCCTGCGGAGCGATGATGTAGCGCTTCTCGCCGTCGGCATAGTGCAGCAGCGCGATCCGGGCGGTGCGGTTCGGGTCGTACTCGATGTGAGCGACCTTGGCCGGGACACCGTCCTTGTCGTACCGCCGGAAGTCGACCAGCCGGTAGGACTGCTTGTGGCCGCCGCCGATGTGCCGGGTGGTGATCCGGCCGGTGTTGTTGCGGCCACCGGTCTTCGGGCTCGGCGCGAGCAGCGACTTCTCCGGGGTGGAGCGAGTCAGTTCGACGAAGTCGGCGACGCTACCGCCACGGCGGCCGGGCGTCGTCGGCTTGTACTTGCGGATTCCCATGTCTCGTCTCGTCCTCTCGCTCAGACCGCGCTGGAGAAGATGTCGATGTGCTCACCGTCGGCGACGGTGACGATCGCGCGCTTGGTGTCCGGACGACGGCCCCAGCCGAAGCGGGTGCGGCGACGCTTTCCCTTGCGGTTGATCGTGTTCACGCCGATCACGTTGACCTTGAACACCGTCTCGACGGCGATCTTGATCTCCGTCTTGTTGGCGTCGGTCGCGACCTGGAACGTGTATTTGTTCTCGTCCAGCAGGCCGTAGCTCTTCTCGCTCACCACAGGAGCGAGCAGGATGTCGCGATGATCGCGGTACTTCACAGGGTTGCTCATTCGGACTCCTCCTTGGCTCCGGTGTCGCCCTTGGTCGGAGCGAAGCCTGCGGCCTCAGCGGCCTCGACGCTGTTGAACCACACCTCGGCGACCGTGCGCTTGTAGTGCGACGACTCGGGCGTGTGGAACTTCTTGGAGTCCTCGTTGCCCTTGATGTCGTACCCGGCCGGCGGGTTGTCGCCGACGTAGGACCCGTCACCGTACGGCTGGCTGTCGGCGGCCTCGGCGGCACCGGAGGTGCGGCCGACATAGGCGGCCAGCGCGGCCGAGGTGAAGACGACCGCGTCGTTGACCAGCACGTCGTACGCGTTCAGCTGATCCACCGCGAGGGCGTGCACCGCCGGCGCGTTGCGCAGGCTCAGCCAGGACAGGTCGTCGTCGCGGTGCAGCACCACGAGGACCCGGTCGGCCCCGGCGACCTTGGCCAGCGCGGCGAGGGCCGTCTTGGTGGACGGGGTCTCGCCGGTGACCAGCTCGCTGACCACGTGGACGCGGCCGCCGCGGGCCCGGTCCGAGAGCGCCCCGCGCAGCGCGGCGGCGATCATCTTCTTCGGGGTCCGCTGGGCATAGTTGCGCGGCTGCGGGCCGTGCACGATGCCGCCACCCGTGTACTGCGGGGCCCGGATCGAACCCTGCCGGGCGCGTCCGGTGCCCTTCTGCCGGTACGGCTTCGCACCGCCGCCGCGAACCTCGCCGCGACCCTTGGTCGCGTGGGTGCCCTGCCGGGCCGCCGCCAGCTGCGCGGTGACGACCTGGTGGATCAGCGGGATGTTGGCGGTGACGTCGAACAGCTCCGCGGGCAGCTCGGCCGAGCCGGCCTTGGCGCCCGACGCGTCGAGCACGTCGATCGTCTTGGTCTCGTTCTGCACGGCGGTCATGCCGCACCACCTTCCTGGCCGGCCTTCTTGGTGGCGGTGCGCAGGACGACGAGGCCGCCCTTCGCGCCCGGAATCGCGCCCTCGATGAGGATCAGGCCGCGCTCGGTGTCGATCGAATGGACGGTGAGGTTCTGCACGGTGACCCGCTCGGCACCCATCCGGCCGGCCATCTTCAGGCCCTTGAACACGCGACCGGGGGTCGCGCAGCCACCGATGGAGCCGGGCGCGCGGTGCTTGCGGTGCACACCGTGGCTGGCCCGCAGGCCGCCGAAGCCGTGCCGCTTCATGACACCGGCGGTGCCCTTGCCCTTGCTGACGCCGGTCACGTCCAGCACCTCGCCGCTGGCGAACACCTCGGCGGTCAGTTCTTGACCGAGGGTGTACTCGCCGGCGTCGGTGGTGCGGATCTCGACCAGGTGCTTGCGCGGGGTCACGCCGGCGCGGTCGAAGTGACCGGCGGACGGCTTGGTGACCTGCTTGGCCTTGACGGCGCCGAAGCCCAGCTGGACGGCGGAGTAGCCGTCGGACTCAGCGGTGCGGACCTGGGTGACGACACAGGGTCCGGCCTGGATCACGGTCACCGGTACGACACGGTTGTTCTCGTCCCAGAGCTGGGTCATGCCGAGCTTGGTGCCCAGCAGGCCCTTCACCTTGCGTTCTGCATTCATGGCGGTCATCGGTTGCAGTCCTTAGAGCTTGATCTCGATGTCGACACCGGCCGGGAGATCGAGCCGCATCAGCGAGTCGACCGTCTTCGGGGTGGGATCGATGATGTCGATCAGCCGCTTGTGGGTGCGCATCTCGAAGTGCTCCCGGCTGTCCTTGTACTTGTGCGGAGAACGGATCACGCAGAACACGTTCTTCTCGGTCGGCAGCGGCACCGGGCCGGCAACCTTGGCCCCCGTACGGGTCACCGTGTCGACGATCTTGCGCGCCGAGGAGTCGATCACCTCGTGGTCATAGGCCTTGAGCCTGATGCGGATCTTCTGTCCCGCCACGTCATCGTCCTTACTGTCGTACTAACCGGCTTGGGTTCTGCCACCGTGCTCCGACCCCCGAGGTCGGGCGTGTCGTCCGCACCCGGCACAGCATGGCTAAACCCTGCCTAGCCGGGATGGTCGACGCGCCGACCCAATCGGATCGGGCCTTGAGGTCTCACGGTTCGGTGCTCACGCTCCCCCTGGCAGCGCAATGCACCCCGGCGACCCCGTCGGAGCAACCCGACAATCTTGGCAGAGTCGTCCGGTGAGGGCAAATCCGGCCGCAACGACGACCGGAGGGTCGCCCGCGCCGGCCTGCCGATAGTGTCGACAGCCATGCCCGGACTCATGATCGTGACCCTCGCGATGACACTGTGCGCCATCGCCCTGCTCGTCGTGACGATCGTGGTGTTCGTCCGCACCAGGCAGTTCCTGTCGGTGGCGGTCCGGGTGCCCGGTCGGATCGTCGGCGCCGAGTCCCGGCTGTCCCGCGACCGCGACTCGGGCCGCCGGAGGCGACTCTACAGCCCGATCTTCACCTTCCTCGGACCCGACGGCCAGGAGCACCGGCTGACCTCGACCTGGCGGACCAGCTCGCCGCCGGCCCTGGGCGACGTGACGGTGCTGGTGCCCCCGGCCGATCCCGGCCGGGCCAGGATCGACACGTTCTCGTCGCGCTGGGCCCGGACGATCATCCTCGGCTGCGTGACCGTACCGTTCGCCGTCGTCGCAGCCGTCCTGATCGCCGTCTCCGCCGCCGGTTGAGCCGCGCCGGGTTCCGACGCGTGCGACACGGCCTCAGTCGACGGCGACGGTGAGCAGAATCGCCGCGTCGGTGAGCGCCCGCAGGCCGTGCCGCTGCCGCGGTACGGCGACCAGTTCACCGGCCCGGATCGGCTGGCGCCGCTCGCCGACGCACAGTTCCACCTCGCCGCTGATCACCTGCAGCGACGCGGCGGGCGGCGCGAAATGCTCGCCCAGTTCGGCGTCCTTGAGCAGGACGGTCAGCGTCGCCCGCTGGGCCGCGCCGGAGATCAACGTCCGGGACGCCCGGCGGGCCGTAGCCGAACCGGCCTGGGCCAGCAGGTCGGTGGCCAGCCCGGCCAGATCGGCGGGCTGGTGCTGAGCGGCATGATCGTTCACGGAAATCCACCTCGCGTGGTCGGAGTGGGCGCTACCGGTGAGCTCTCCCCCCGACCTTAAGCCTTCCGAACGGCGAGCGAATTTCGTAACCTTGGAAACTAATTCGGCCACGAGGACGGCGATGACCGACGCCCAGCCTTGGTAACCGCACGACGAGACCGCGATCCGGGCGGCCTGGCAGCTGCCGGCCACCGACGTGGTCGCCTACTGGAGCCCGGACGGTAGCGATCGCGGCCTGCCGCCGTACTGGCGCAGTCCGCGGACCTCGGCGCTGGCGAAGGGCGCGCCGGTCGGCACTGATCGGAACCGGCGACCGGGCCCTCTGCACGGTCGCGGTCGCCGAGGTCGTCGCCCCGGTCCGGCTCCGGTCCGGGGCGATCGAGGAGACCGGCGAGTTCGGGTTCTGGGTGGAGCACACCGCGACACCCGGGAGCACCTGGACGCCGGCGTGGTCGATCCCCGCTATCCGGCCATCCGGACCATGATCACGGAGCGGCTGGGCCGGGCGGTGACCGAGTGAGGCATGGACGGGCTCAAGATCGACTTCATCGACCAGTTCGCCGTCGAGGACCCGCCGCCGGCCGGGCCGGAGGCCGACTGCGCCACCGTCACCGAGGGCGTCGACCGGCTGCTCGCCGAACTCCATGATCGACTGCAGGCCAGCGGCAAGGCGCCGATCATCGAACTGCGGCAGCCGTACGTGAGCCCCGGGCTGTGGCGCCACGCGACCATGATCAGGTCCGGCGACTGCCCGCTCAGCCCGGCGCACAACCGGCAGCGCACCGTCGATCTTCGGCTGATCGCCGGCCCGCTGGCCGTCCACGCCGACATGATGATGTGGCCTCCGTCCGAGCGGCCGGAGCAGGTCGCGGTGCAGTTGATCAACTCGCTGTTCGCCGTACCGCAGATCTCGGTCGACCTCACCGAGCAGAGCCCGGAGCAGCTGGCCGCGGTGCGGTTCTGGCTGGGCTTCGTCACCGAGCACGCCGACGTGCCGCAGCACGGCCGCTTCATGCCGTCCCGCCCGGACCTCGTCTATCCGTCGCGCTGATCAGCCCGGACCAGCGCGACGTCGTCGCGACCGTCCAGGACTGCCAGGGCCGGCGGCTGAGCCAAGATCAACTTCGGTTGGTCCCCGGCGCCCGCTTCGTCGACGTCCCACTCGGCGGGCTGCTCACCATGGAATAGAAGTCCTCTCGGCTTCTCGAACCGGACGCCGAACGTCCGCAATCCGCTCTACCGTGCCGGTATGGCCGACTTCACGATCAAGGCGCTCGGGCCGGAGACGTTCGGCGACTTCGCCGCGCTGGTCGAGCGGAACGGGGGGATGTTCGCCGGTTGCTGGTGCACGAAGTTCCATCCCGTCTGCGCGGAGGACTCCGGGGTGGACGCCCGGGCGCGGAAGGAGCGGCTGGTGGCCGACGGGATCGCCCACGCGGCGCTGGTCTACGACGGCGATCGGGCCGTCGCCTGGGCGGAGTACGGCACCCCCGAGGAACTGCCCGGCATCCATCACCGCAAGGAGTATCTCGCCACCGCCGACCGGCTCCCCGACTACCGGATCACCTGCATCCTGGTCGAGCGGGGCCTGCGCGGACGGGGCCTGGCCGCGCTCGCCCTCCGCGGAGCGGTGGACCTGATCGCCCGGGCCGGCGGCGGGATCGTCGAGGGCTACCCGCACGACACCCGCGGGGTCCGGAAGAAGAACTCGTCGTTCCTCTACAACGGCACCCGGACGATGTACGAGCGCGAGGGATTCAGTTACGACCGGCCCAAGGGCCTGGGCAACTGCGTCATGGTGCGCGAGGTCGCCGCCAGCCCGGCCGACCCCGTGCCGAGAACCAGGAAAGGAAAGGAAACGTCGTGAACCAGGATCAGCCGCTCGCCGGCCGGGTCGCGCTGGTGGCCGGCGCCACTCGCGGCGCCGGCCGCGCGATCGCGGTCGAACTGGCCCGCGCCGGTGCCTACGTCTACGCCACCGGCCGCAGCAGTCGGGTCCACGGTCCGTCGGAGATCGGCCGTCCGGAGACGATCGAGGAGACCGGCGACCTGATCCGGGCCGCCGGCGGGTCCGGCGAAGGCGCCCGGGTCGACCATCTCGAGCCGGACCAGGTGGCGGCCCTGGTGCAGCGGGTCGAGCAGGAGCGGGGCCGGCTCGACGTCCTCGTCAACGACGCGTTCGGCGGTGACCGCTACGCCCAGTGGGACAAGCCGTTGTGGGAGCACGATCTCGCCGGCGGTCTCCGGATGCTGCGGATGGGCCTGGACACCCACGTGATCACCTGCCGGTTCGCGCTGCCGCTGCTGCTCCGCGACGACGGCGGGGTGCTGATCGAGATGACCGACGGCACTTCGGAGTTCAACGCGAACTATCGGGCCGGGGTCGGCTTCTACTACGACTTCGTCAAGGCCGGCGTCGACCGCATCATCAGGAACCTCACCGCCGAACTCGCCGGCCACCCGGTCACCGCGCTCGGCGTGACGCCGGGCTGGCTGCGCTCCGAGGCGATGCTGGAGGGTTTCGGCGTCACCGAGCAGACCTGGCGGGACGCCTGCCGGGAGACCCCCGGCTTCGCGATCTCGGAGTCGCCGAGCTACGTCGCGCGGGGCCTCGCGGCCCTGGCCGCCGACCCCGGCACGACGCGGTTCGCCGGCCGGGTGCTCACCGCCCGCCAGTTGGCCGACGAATACGGCGTCACCGACGTCGACGGCTCCCGGCCGGACTGCTGGGGCTACATCGCGAAGTACGGCATCGAGGAGCAGAGCGGACGCGATGTCGAGGCGTTTCGCTAGCTGATCACGATCTTGTCCAGCTCCGGCGCCCGGGCCTGGTGGTGGTAGAACCGGATCGTGTTGATGCCGTTGATCAACGGCACCGGCAGGGTCGCGGTGCTGACCCGGTCCGGGGTACCGGTCATGATCAACTCGATCGAGTCGGCGCCGTTGACACTGATGCGGTACGTCTGCGTACCGTCGACGATCGCGTGCACGGTCAGCTGCTTGGTCGCCGCCTCGGTCGAGAGGATCCCCTTGACGGTGGCGAAGTCGTAGACATTGCCACCGATGTTGATCATCTTCTTGCCGCCGGAGCAGAGCTTGCAGTAGACCGGCTCGGCGGCGCCCTCGTAGACGTTGCCGACCCGCTCCGCCTCGTAGGCCCCGGGTGAGGTGTCCGGCGGCGGCAGTTGCACCGGCGGCGTCGCCGGTCCGTGCTGCCAGGCCTTCAGGTCCTTGATCAACAGATAGGTGTCCTTCAGGCCGGCGCTCTTGATGAGCCTGTCGAAGGACCCAAGGCACAGGGGCCCTTGCCCTTCGACAAGCTCAGGGGGCGTTGTGGCTCTCACGAGCTCTGGCCTCGAAGGGTCAGCGGGCGAGGCGGGCCTGGAGGGCGATGACGGCGGCGGCTCGGGCCCAGGCGTCGAGGGGGCGGTGGACGAAGACGAGGTCGCTGTGGCCGGCGGAGCCGAACGCCTGCTGGGTGTACGAACGCCGTACCTCATCGTGGAAGCCGCGGTAGCCGGCCAGGTCGCGGTTGTCGGCGGCGACGACGATCCGCTCCGGCCCGGTCAGGTTGGCCAGCGTCGCGATCGCCCGGCCGACGGCGGCCGCAGCCCGGTCGAAGATCGGCTTGACGACCGGGTCGTCGGACTCGGCCAGCCGGACCGCGTTCGGGAAGCCGAGGCTGGTGCTGCCGGTCGCTCGCCGCACCTCGGCGGTGATCACTTCCGAGGACGCGATCGCCTCGACGCAGCCGCGCCCGCCGCAGCGGCAGGGCGGTTCGTCGCCGCCGACCGGGGTATGGCCGAGTTCGCCCGCGACGCCGTACGCACCGCTGTGCAGGCGGTTCCCGAGCACGAGGCCGCTGCCGATCCCCTGGCCGAGCGTGACGACCGCGAAGTCGGCGACCCCGGCCCCGGCGCCGTACCACTGCTCGCCGACCGTCAGCGCCTTCACGTCGTTCTCGATCGTGACCGTCATCCCGGTCGCCTCGCCGATCATGGCGGCCAGGGGTACGTCGTGCCAGTCGAGGAACGGCGAGTAGCCGACCAGGCCGCGGCGCCGGTCGACGTCGCCGGACACCGCGACGCCGAGGCTGCTGCTGCGTTCGTGGAACCTCGGTTCGGCCCGACGGAGCCAATCCACCATCGCCGCCAGCTGAGTGACCGTGCCGGCCGGGTCGCGCCGGCTCAGGTCCCGGGTCAGCCGAGCCCGGACATCGGCCCGGAGATCGGCGAGCACGCCGATCAGGTGGTACTCGGTCAGCTTGATCCCGACGAAGAACTCGCGCTCGGCCCGGATCTGCAGCGGGCTGGCCGGCCGCCCGGCACCCGGGCCGGTTCGCTCCCGGTCGGCCGTCTCCTCCAGGTAGCCGGCCGCCAGCAGCGGCTTGGCCAGCTTCGTCACCGCGGCCTGGGACAGGCCGGTCCGGCGCGCGATGGCGACCCGGGAGATCGGGCCCTCGGCAAGGATCAGCGAGAACACCCGTTCCGAGGCCGGGATGCTCACCGGCTCGGGGCTGCTCGCTGCGCTCACCCGGCCGACTCTACGGTCCGCGCAGCAGGAGTCCGGTCAGCCCGGGGGTCGAGGTGTTGATCATGGACCGGCTGCTCGGCCGCTTCCGGGCCGTGATCACCGACCGGCGGGCAGCTCCGCGCTCAGACGACGCCCTTCTTGAGCAGATAGCAGGCGTACGGGATCGTCTCGCCGGTCTGGACCAGGAAGCGCGCCTCGGCGGCCTGGCGATAGAACTCGAACCGCTCCACGCCCTGGATCGAGACGGTGGTCCCCTCGGCTGCGTCGGCGGCCCGCTGCAAGGCGGCGGCGGCCTCGTTGATCACGTCCGGTTGATCATCGATCTCCATCCGGCGGATCGGGTGATCGACGTAGGAGTCCAGGGGAAACACGCTGAGCAGCGCCGCAGCGGCGGTCTCGGTCGTCGCGGCGCGCAGATCGATCACCGGGCGGTCGTACCGATAGGCCGGGAAGTTGCGGTCCACCAGGCCGAACACGTCCCCGTGCCCCAACTGGTCGAGGTGCTTCAACAGCCGCCCGGTCAGCAACGGATCGATGTTCTTCAGCATGTCCACTCCTCTACGAGATTCCGACGTTCGTTGATACGTTGACATACGTCAGACCGCCCCGGGGACGCAGGTGGGAGTGATTCCGTGAGTCGACTGCTCGAGGTCACGTCGATCTCGAAGAGTTTCCCCGGTGTGCAGGCGCTGGCCGACGTGTCGTTCCGGCTCGACGCCGGCGAGGTGCTGGCCCTGGTCGGCGAGAACGGCGCCGGCAAGTCGACCCTGATGAAGATCCTGTCCGGCGGCTACACCGCCGACGCCGGGGCGATCTTGCTCGACGGCCGTCCGGTCATGATCAACAGTCCCCGGGCCGCGCAGCACCTGGGGATCAGCATCATCCATCAGGAGATGAACCTGATGCCGCACCTCACGGTGGCGCAGAACCTCTACATCGGCCGGGAACCGCGCACCGCCGGCATCTTCACCAGCGAGCGGCGGTTGATCACCGAGACCGACCGGTTGCTGCACCGGACCGGGATCATGCTCGATCCGCGGGCGCCGGTCGGCTCGCTCACCGTCGCCCAGCAGCAGATGGTGGAGATCGCCAAGGCGATGTCGTTCCCGGCCACCCGGGTGCTGATCATGGACGAGCCGACGTCGGCGCTGTCCGAGGCGGAGACCGACGTCCTGTTCGGCCTGATCCGGACCCTGGCCGACAGCGGCGTCGGGATCATCTACATCTCGCACCGGATGGAGGAACTGCGCCGGATCGCCGACCGGGTGACCATCCTCCGCGACGGCCGGCACGTCGCCGACCACCGGATGGACGAGGTCGACGATTCCATGATCATCTCGGAGATGGTCGGCCGGACGATCACGACGGCCGTCCGGCCGGCTTCGGCACCGGCAGCCGAGGAGTACGGCCTCGAGGTGATCGGGCTGTCCACGCCGCGGCTCCTTCGCGACGTGTCCTTCGCGGTACGCCGCGGCGAGATCCTCGGCTTCGCCGGGCTGGTCGGGGCGGGCCGGACCGAGACCGCGCGGGCGATCATCGGCGCCGACCGGCACAGCGGCGGCCGGGTCCTGGTCGGCGGGCGGCCGGTCCGGATCAACCACCCGGCCGACGCGGTCCGGCACGGCATCGGCTACCTGTCCGAGGACCGCAAGCGCTACGGCCTGATGCTGGAGCGGACCGTGAACTCCAACGTGCTGCTCGCCTCGCTGCGCGACTACACCAACGCCCTCGGCTTCGTCGCCGCCGGACGCGGCCGGCGCACCTCGCGCCGTTACGTCGACCTGCTCCGGATCAAGACGCCGTCGATCGACACGGCAGCCCTCAACCTGTCCGGCGGCAACCAGCAGAAGATCGTGATCGCCAAGTGGCTGGCCCGCGACTGCGACGTGTTGATCTTCGACGAGCCGACCCGAGGCATCGATGTCGGCGCCAAGGAGGAGATCTACGGCCTGCTCAACGAGCTCGCCGACCAGGGCAAGTCGATCATCGTGATCTCCTCCGAACTGCCCGAGGTGCTACGCCTCTCGCACCGGATCGTGGTGATGGCCGGCGGCCGGATCACCGGAATCCTGGACAATGCCGACGCCGACTCGGAGTCGATCATGGCCCTGGCCACCAAGTTCCACGGGCCGACGACCATCGAGGCCGTCGAGCCCGAACCCGCGGAACCCGCCCAGCAGAAGGAGGACCACCGGTGAGCACCCCGCTGGACGCCGACGCCGCCGCCCTGGACGCCGGCCGCCGAGCCACGTTCCCCGCCCTGGTGCGGCGCGGCCTGCAGCAACTGCTGGCCTTCGGCACGCTGATCGTGCTGGTGATCTTCTTCTCGGTCGCCAGCGGCAACTTCTTCACGGTCAGCAACATCGTCGGCATCCTGCTCTCCACCGCCGTGATCGGGATCCTCGCCCTCGGCACCACCTTCGTGATCATCACCGGCGGGATCGACCTGTCCATCGGCACCGGGATGACGCTGTGCTCCGTGGTGACCGGGATCCTGATCGTCAACGCCGGGCTGCCGCTGCCGCTCGGCGTCATCGGCGGCATCCTGACCGGAGCCCTGATGGGCTTCCTGAACGGCGTCAACATCACCATCCTCGGCCTGCCGCCGTTCATCGCCACGCTGGCCATGATGCTGGTGGCGCAGGGGCTCGCGCTGGTCGTGTCGGGCGTCCGGCCGATCTACTTCAGCGGCGTACCGGGCTTCCGCGAGATCGCACTGGCGGTGGCTATCCCGGGGGTCGCGCTGCCGATGGCGGTGGTGATCCTGTTCGCGATGGCCGCAGTGGCCTGGGTGATCCTGAGCCAGACGATCCTCGGCCGCTACACGTACGCGATCGGGAGCAACGAGGAGGCCACCCGGTTGTCCGGCATCAACACCCGGGCCTGGAAGATCATGATCTACAGCCTGGCCGGGCTGTTCACCGGCGTCGCCGGCGTGGTGATCGCGGCGCGGCTCAACTCGGCCCAGCCGCAGTTGGGCGTGGGTTACGAGCTGCAGGCGATCGCCGCGGTGATCATCGGTGGGACCTCACTGCTCGGCGGCCGCGGGTCGATCGTCGGTACGCTGATCGGAGCACTGATCATGTCGGTGCTGATCAACGGACTGCGGATCCTCGCCATCCAGCCGGAGTGGCAGAACGTCGTGGTCGGGCTGGTGATCCTGGTCGCCGTGTTCACCGACTCGCTCCGGCACCGGCGCAGCAGCACGGGGTGACGGACGAGAACGTACGAAACAAAGGAGTTTGAGCGATGAATCTGCAACGAACCATCGTGGCGGGGCTGACCGTACTGCTGGCGTCGGTGGCCGGCTGCACCAGCGGCACGACCGTGACCGAGGGTGCCGACCCCGGCGCCGGCGGCGGCGACAAGAAGTCGATCGCCCTGATCTCCAAGGGCTTCCAGCACCAGTTCTGGCAGGCGGTGAAGCAGGGCGCCCAGGAGAAGGCGGACGAGCTCGGCTACCAGTTGACGTTCGAGGGCCCGGCGTCCGAGACCGAGGTGGACGCGCAGCTGCAGATGTTCCAGGCGGCGATCGACCGCAAGCCCGGCGCGATCGGGTTCGCCGCGCTGGACCCGAAGGCGTGCATCCCGTTGATGGACGCGGCCAAGCAAGCGGGCATCCCGGTCGTCGAGTTCGACGCCGGCTGCGACTCCGACGTGCCGCTGAACATCTCCAAGACCGACAGTGAGGCCGCCGGGGCGCTCGCCGCCGACCACATGGCCGGGCTGATCGGCGAGGCGGGCAAGATCGCCGTCGTCGCGCACAGCCAGGTCAACTCGACCGCCGTCGAGCGACGGGACGGCTTCATCAACCGGATGAAGGAGAAGTACCCCAAGATCGAGATCGTCGACACCCAGTACGGCGACGGTGATCATCTGAAGTCGTCCGACATCGCGAAGTCCATGATCGCCGCCCATCCCGACCTGAAGGGTCTGTACGGCACCAACGAGGGCTCCGCCATCGGCATCGTCAACGCCGTCGGCGAGCTCAACCTGCAACCGGGCAAGCTCACCATCGTCGGCTTCGACTCCGGCAAGGCCCAGATCGACGCGATCAAGAGCGGTGTGATGGCCGGCGCGATCACCCAGGACCCGATCGGGATCGGCCGGTCCACCGTCGAGTCCGCGGTGAAGGCGATCGAGGGTCAGACGCCGGAGAAGGTGATCGACACCGGCTCGTACTGGTACGACAAGACCAACCTGGACGACCCCAAGATCGCCAGCGTCCTCTACCAGTAGATCGCCAAGCTCGGACCGAGGATTCCTCGAGTGCGAGCGGACACGCGCGGGCGCTACGCGTCGCGGGATACGCGCGGCCCGGATACATCGGGTGTGAGCGACCCGAACTCCGCGCGACCCGTCCCCACGCGAGCGTCGCTTCCGCCGACCGCTGGGCCACTCGAGCCAAGGCGCCACACCTCACCGCTCCGCCCACCGGAAGTCCTCAACGCGCCGGGGTGACCCGCGGCGCGGTCGAGGCTTCCGATCGTGGCGACCGCGGATCGCTGAGCGTACGTCGCGATGGGCGAGTGGCACGGAATTGCTGTTTGCCGGCGCTCGAACGCCGAGAAACCGGTACTCCATGCGAGCAAAGTGCAAAGTCGTGCCAATCAGCGAGGTGAGTCGGCGGTCTCGACTCCGGGCCGCCGAGGCGAGCGGGCTGACCGGCGCCGGCCCGCACGGTCAGGCGTCGGCCGCGGTGAGCACCGTGGCACCCTCGATCGCGGCCTCCGGTTCGGCCCGGTCGCTAGGGCCGGTCGCCCGCCACCGGTCGCCAGCACGGCGATCGCGGTGATCATCGCCGCGGCAGCGAACCAGTACGGGCGTGCTCCGCGGTGGCCGGCTGATAACGCGAGTCCGAGGACCGTCGGGTCCGGCGCGCGTTGTGGTTCAGACCCAGGTGGACCTGGGACGGTGTGCTGACCCGCGACCCGGCCGGTTTCTGCCTGCCACCCTCTCCCCTCCACCGACCGGTCACTTCTGCAGCGACACGCCGTCAAAACGCCTGCTTTTGTGCCCGGTCGGCGGGTTTGGGGAAAGGGGTCAGGGGGTGAGCAGTTTGTGCGAGATGCTGGGGGTATGCGTGCTGATCGGCTGGTCGCGACCCTGCTGCTGATGCAGTCCCGCGGGAAGGTGACGGCGGCCGAGGTGGCGACGGAGCTCGAGGTCTCGGTGGCTACGGCCCGGCGGGACCTGGAGGCGTTGTCGACGGCCGGGGTGCCGGTCTATCCGCAGCCGGGCCGGGGCGGCGGTTGGTCGCTGGTCGGCGGGGCGCGGACCGATCTCAGTGGGCTGACCGAGACCGAGGCGCAGGCGTTGTTCCTGCTGCTCGGGCCGGCGGCGTCGCTGACGCCGGAGATCCGGACCGCGTTGCGCAAGCTGACCCGGGCCCTGCCGGCGACGTTCCGGGCCGAGGCGGCGC
This sequence comes from Microlunatus parietis, assembly GCF_013407955.1. Classification (GTDB taxonomy): domain Bacteria; phylum Actinomycetota; class Actinomycetes; order Propionibacteriales; family Propionibacteriaceae; genus Microlunatus; species Microlunatus parietis. Next base: position 2,597,142 of record NZ_JACCBU010000001.1, read on the forward strand.
AGGCGGCGGAGGCCGTCACGGTCGACCCGGCCGGCTGGGGCGAGCGCCGGCGGGACCGGCCGGCGCCGGTCGAGGTGCTGCAGCGCGCGGTGGTCCGGCGCCGCAGGGTCGCCTTCGACTACCAGGGCCGGGAACGGGTGGTCGACCCGTGGGGCGTGGTCGCGAAGGGTGATCTCTGGTACCTGATCGCCGGCACCGAGCGCGGCCGGCGGACCTATCGGGTGGACCGGATGCTCGACGTACGGCTGACCGAGGAGCCCGCCGACCGGCCGGCCGACTTCGACCTCACGACGGCCTGGCAGGAGGTGTCGGCGGAGCTCGAGCGGCGCCGGTCCCTGGTCGCCGCCACGATCGAGGTCGATCAGCGCCTGGTGCCCGTCCTGCAGCGGATCTTCGGCCAGCACTGCCACCCCGACGGCGAGACCGAGGTGCCGGCCGGCCGGGCTCGGCTGGTGGTGGCCGCCCACACGGTACGGTCCGTCGCCGAACAACTGGCCGGATTCGGCGCCGCGGTCGACGTGCTCGGGCCGGAACCGGTCCGCCGCGAGCTGGTCACGATCGGCGAGGAGTTGATCACCCGCAACCGGAGTTGATCAACGCTTTCCTCAGGCCTCCGGCAGCGGCGGCTGGGCACCTGGATGGGTCACATTCCGACTGGCCGCGGCACTCGCCGCCCGCATCGCCGCCGCCGGATCGTCGCCGAGGCAGAGCCGGGCGGCCAGCGTGCCGCAGTACGCGTCTCCCGCGCCGGTCGTGTCGACCACCTCGACCCGGTCGGCCGGCGCCGTGAGCTCGCCCCAGCGAGACCCGTCGGTGCCCAGCGTGATCAACAGCGAACGCGGCCGGGCCCCGGCGTCGGCCAGCAGCTTGGCCTCGTGCTCGTTGGCGATCACCGGGTCGGCCAGGTCCAGCACGTCGGCCGGCAACGCCGCGTAGGGCGCGGTGTTGATGATCACCCGGGCGCCCTGCCCGGCGGCCTTGCGGACCGCGGCGGCGACCACCTCGAGATCGAGTTCGAGCTGCACGATCAAGACGTCGCCGGGTCCGCAGTCGTCCAGCAGGGCAAGATCATCGCGGCTGACCCGGGCGTTGGCGCCGGGGGCGACGACGATCATGTTCTCGCCGTCCCGGTTGAGGTAGATGATCGCGGTCCCGGTTGGTGCGGTCGAGTCGATCGCGAGCCGGCTGGTGTCGACGCCGTACCGGCCCAGCCGCTCCACGTACTCCCGGCCGTGCGGATCGTCGCCGACCCGGCCGATGAACAGCGACGGCGCGCCGGCCCGAGCAGCGGCGACGGCCTGGTTCGCACCCTTGCCGCCGAACCGGTACTCGATGTCGCCCGACATCACGGTCTCCCCCGGCCCGGGGTGTCGTTCCATCGCCAGGTGCAGATCCTGGCTCAACGAACCGAAAACGATCACCCGCCCCATTCAGCGAACCTTAGGAGAAGTTGACGTCGAAGACCAACGGCGTCTTGAACGCGAACGAGCCGCTCTTCGGCTGGACGGACTCGGCCTGCGCCCCGTACGAGTCGGTGGCGAACGTGCCCTGCGGCGCGTAGGTCACCTTGATCGCCTTGGTCCCCTCGGGAATCTGGACCAGCACGTACGGGTCGTTGGAGTAGTTGGAGTAGACCGGCAGGCCCTCGATGATCTTGCCCGGCTTGCCGTCCGCCGCGACCTGCATCGACTTGTCCGCGTCGAACGTCGGGTCCTCGAAGGCGTACGGATCCTTACCGGACTTCTGCGAGGTCGCGTTGTCCCAGTGCAGTTCGAGCCACAGCTGGCCCTCCGGCGCCCAGCCCTTGTCCGCGTCGAACGAACTCAACACCGCCTTGGTGAACGTCACGCCGTGCTGGTACTCGAAGGTCCCGTTGGCGGCCTTCTGGGTGGCGAACTGCTTGTTCACCCCGAACTCGGACTTGGCCAGGTAGTAGGCCGACGCCGTCTTGGAGGTTCGCTCGCCGGTCCGGACCGAGATGGTCTGGTCCACCCCGGAGACGCCGACGACGAGCTCGGCGTCCTTGCCCTTCGGCACCGAGACGATGATCGTCTTGGTGTCCGACTTCGGGGTGCCGTAGCCGCCGTCGAGCTCGAAGAAGTCCTTCAGGTCGGTGGTCTTGCCCTCCGCCCGGATCGAGTAGGCCGCCTCGGTGCTCTTGCCCCGGTTGACGTCCGCCCGCGGCCCGATGGTGACGGTCAGCGCCAGGAACTCTTCGCCGTCGGCCGGCACGTAGAATGGGACCTCGCCCTCGGCGACCAGCCGGTCCACCGCGCCGAAGCGGGTCACCTCGACCTGGTCCGACGGCGCGATGATCACGCCGGCCTTGGGCGAACCCGCGTTCGCGATCTGACCGGGGTCGCCCAGCGCGACGATGCCCGGCTCCGCCTTGGGCGCCTGCGGTTCCGGCACCTGATCGGCCGCGGCCGGCTTCTTCCCGTCGGGGCGGTAGAGCTCCACGCCCTCCGGCACCTCGACCCCGGTCGCGGCCATCTCGATCGAGTCGGGATCGACGGTCACCTCCTTGTTGCCGACCGCCTGCGGCTGGAAGGTGACCTCGTCGAAGACGCCCGGCTTGCCCTGGTCCCGCAGGTGCCGGATCGGGCCGCACAGCGCCCGGGGCTGAAGGGTCCCGGAGTCCGGCTCGCGGAGCAGCCAGCAGTGCGTCTCCGCGGCCTGCTGGGAGTACTGGTCGGTCGCCGAGCCGTCCCGCCAGGCCGTCTCGATCATGGTCAGGAACGGCACCTTGCTGTCCACCTCGGCACCGTTCACCCGAACGGTGGTGCCGCAGGCCGCCAGGGCCGAGAGCATCAGGGCAGACACTGCGAGGACGGCAGTTTTCGTCGCGACCCGCCTGCGATTGAACACGTCAAACCCCCTGCTTCGAGGATGAAGCGATAACCGAGAAACGAGAGCGCGCCCATCGCTCGCCCCGAGGTACCTTAGCGGGCGCCCTGCGGTCCAGCCACCCGGTCAGTCGAGCCAGCCGGACTCGGTGGCGATCCGGACCGCCTCCGCCCGGTTCCCGGCGCCGAGTTTGCCCATCGCCGCGGACAGATGGTTGCGGACGGTCCCCTCGGACAGGTGTACGGATCTCGCGATCGCGGTCGTCGAGCCGCCCTCCGCCGCGGCCGCCAGGACCTCGGCCTCCCGCTCGGTCAACGGCGACGCCCCGAGCCGCAGGCTGTCCACGGCGAGCGTCGGATCGACCACCCGCAGGCCCCGCATCACCCGGCGGATCCCGTCCACCAGCTGCTCGGCGGGCGCGTCCTTGATCATGAAGCCGACCGCGCCCGCCTCCATCGCCCGGCGCAGGTAGCCGGGCCGCCCGAAGGTGGTCAGGATGATCACCTTCGTCTTCGGGAACGAGGCGGTGATCTTGGCCGTCGCGGCGATGCCGTCCTCGCCTCGGCCGTCCGGACCGGGCATCTGCACGTCCATCAAGATCACGTCCGGCGGCTGCCGCTGCACGGCCCGCAGCACCTCGTCACTGTCGGCCGCCTGGCCGATCACCTCGAGGTCGGCTTCCAGGCCGAGCAGGGCGGTGAAGGCCTGCCGGATCAGCGCCTGGTCGTCGGCCACCAGCACCGTGATCATGAACCGACCTTCAGCCGGTTCCGTTCGAACTCGCGGAACTCGGGCGAGCGCAGATCGGCCACCAGCATCGTGCCGCCGCCGGGTGCGGGCAGCAGTTCCAGCGTCCCGCCGGATTCCTTGAGTCGCTCGGCCAGGCCGGTCAGCCCGGAGCCGTACTTCCCTCCTGGATGGCCGATGCCGTCGTCGATCACCTGCACCCGGTCCGATTGCAGCACGATGGTGCACCGGGTGGCCTCGCTGTGCCGGACCACGTTGGTGACGGCCTCGCGGACCACGTACCCGAAGAGTTCACTGATCGGGTCCGGCAGCAGCGGTACGGCGATCGGCAGCTCGGGCCGGATCCCGGCGGCGCTGAGCACGGACCGGGAACTGGCCAGCTCGGTGGCCAGCCGCACCTCACGGATGCCGGACACGGTGCTGCGCAGGTCGGACAGCACCTGCCGGGCCAGCTGCTCCACCTCGGCGATCTGCGGTCCGGCGGCGGCCGGGTCGGCGGTCAGCAGCCGCCGGGCCAGTCCGGCCTTGATCGAGATCGCGGTCAGCGAGTGGCCGAGGATGTCGTGCAGGTCGCGGCTGATCCGTTCCCGCTCAGCGACCACGGCGAGCCCGGCGACTCGCTTCTCGGCGACCCGCAGCCGGCGGTCGATCCGCGAGTTCTCGATCCCCATCGCGATCGACAAGCCGACCACCAGCGACATCGCCGCGATGATCACCGACACCCAGTCCCGGAACAGTGCCCCGGTGCCGAGGATCAGCAGGACCAGCATCGGGATCGCGACCCGGGAGATCCGCCACGGCAGCTGGGTGGCCAGCAGGATCGCCAGATAGACGCCGAAGTAGACGAGTTGGTACTCGATGAACGGGATCATGGACAACAGCACGATGGTGAACACGACGAGGTAGATCACCCGGCCCCAGATCGGGGCGTCGCAGACCCATGGCGCGACCAGGTAGAGCACCGCGACCGCACTGATCAACAGGCTCATCCAGAACAGTTCCGGTCCACCCTGCTGCACCTGGCTGGACAGCGGCAGGGCCAGGAAGACCAGCCCCAGCAGGTACATCCAGAGCCCGTTCTGCCAGGCTCGGCGCAGGGTCAGCGGCCGCGCCGGCTCGCAGTCGGTTCGTGCCCCGGGAGCGGCCCGGGGATCCTCGCCGATCCCGAACGGCCGCGCCCGCTTCCGCACCTTCGCCACCGAACTCCTCCAACTACTCGCCCGGCCTCCCCGCGAGGTCCTGCACAGCAACGGGTCGAAATCACCGTCTGCTGCTGGCGATGGCTCGACGATAGCCCAGCGCGCCCAGGAGGGTCAGCAACCCGGCCCAGCCGGCGAGCACGGCGATCCCGACCCAGGGAAACGCGGTGCCGGCGGGCAGGAACGGGAATCGGCCCAGTTCCCCGATCCAGTACGACGGCAGGGCACGCCCGATCAGCTGCAGCGTCGAAGGCATCAGCTCCAGCGGCAGCCACAGCCCGCCGAGCAGGGCGAGTGCCATCAGCAGCAGTGTGGTCAGCCCGCCGACGGCTTCGGTCTTCACCCAGAGACCGATCACCAGTCCGAGCACGATCATCGGGATCAGGGCGATCCAGACCAGGCCGATCGAGGCCAGCCAGACCCCGAGCGGGGCCCGGACGCCGCCGATCAGGAAGCCGGCCAGATCGACCACCAGCACCGACGGCAGGACCAAGATCATCGTCACCGCGGCGCGGGCCCAGAGGAACGACTGCGGCGGCAACGCGGTCAGGCCGAGCTGCCGGAACCAGCCCGACTTCCGTTCCACAGCCAGGTAGGCGCCGCCGCTCATCGCCGCGCCGAGCGCGCCGTAGCTGCCCATCGACACCATGATCAGCGCCGAGTAGTCGACGCCGGCTTCCGACGGCGCCGAGCCGAACAGCTGCGAGAAGAGGACGTACATCACCAGCGGCAGGGTGAAGGTGAAGATCACGTACCCGACGTTCTTCGCAGTCAGGTACGTGCTGTGCCACGTGTAGTGGAGCACCGGGCGGAGGCCCGGCCCGCGCACCGCGGTACGGGAGCGAGGCGTGGTCACAGTCGACGTCGTGGTGGTCATGCGACGCGCTCCTCGGTGGTCAGGGCGAGGAACGCGTCCTCGAGGCTGGCCGCGGTGACCTCGATCTCGCGGGCCGCAGGCTGACGCTCCAGCAGCGCGCGGAGGGCGCGATCGGAGTCGTCACAGGTCAGTTCCAGCCGGGCACCGACCCGGGCCACCCGGACCACGCCGGGCAGGGCGCTGATCAACTCCAGATCGAGCGCGGGGTCGGCGGCGAGCCCGATGATCTTGCCACTGACCCGCGACTTGATCATGTCGCCGGAGCCGTCGGCGACTACCGAACCGGCTGCCAGGACGACGATCCGGTCGGCGGCCTGGTCGGCCTCCTCCAGGTAGTGCGTCGCGAACAGCACGGTCCGGTCGCCCGCGGTGACGTCGCGCATCGAGGTCCAGAACCGCCGCCGCAGCTCGACGTCCATCGCCACCGTCGGCTCGTCCAAGATCATCAACTCGGGATCGGGCAGCAGCGCGAGCGCGTACCGGACCCGTTGCGCCTGGCCGCCGGACAGCCGCTCGGTCCGAGTCTTCAGGAAGCCGGCCAGCTCGGCCCGTTCGATCACCTCGTCCAGCGGCAGCGGGTGCGCGTAGAGGCCGTGCATCAGGCCCAGCAGCTCGCGGACTGTGCAGTCGGAAAGCAACGCGCCCGCCTGGAGCATGGCGCCGACCCGACCGTCCCGGACCGCGGTCAGCGGGTCGCTGCCAAAGACCCGGACCCGGCCGGCGTCCGGCCGGATCAGGCCCAAGATCATCTCGTTCAGGGTCGACTTGCCGGCCCCGTTCGGCCCCAGCAGGGCGACGATCTCGCCCGGCTCGATCCGCAGGTCGACGCCGCGGACCGCGGTCACCGGGCCGTAGGACTTGCGGACGCCGGTCAGTGCCAGGGCGGGTTCGGAGGCATTCACGAGGTTCAGTGTGCTGCCGTACGTACTGAAGGGCCCGGCCGCAATGTCAGCGGTTACCCATGACATCTGTCATCCCCGTTCGGCGACACGCGGTGTCCTATCGTGGGGGAGGTGAAACGGTCTCCCGGCGCCAGCCTCGTCCGCCTGATCGCAGCCTTCGGCCTGGCCATCGCAGGCCTGCTCGCGCTGGCACCGGCGGCCGCCGCCGAGGGGGAGGACTGGGCGGTCACCAAGTATGCGATGGCGGTTCAGGTGGCCGAGGACGGCACCGCCAAGATCAGCCTCGACTTCGATTTCGACTTCGGCAACGAGGAGGGTCACGGCCCGTACCTGCTGTTGCCTTCGCGGCAGGAGATACCCGGCGATTCCGAACACTGGCGCAGCTTCCCGATCGAGCTCGGCGTCGTCACCAGCAGCACCGGCGCACCGACTGATACCGACACCGAGACCAGTGACGGTCTGCTCGCGGTCAGGATCGGCGACGACAACAAAGAAGTCTCCGGTCTGCAGTCGTACCACGTCGAGTACTCGATCCGGGGCCTGGTGAATCCCCGAGCTGCCGGCTCCGGCCTGGACGAGCTGAACTGGAATGTCATCAGCGGCTGGAAGGTGCCACTGCAGAACGTGTCGATCACCGTGAACGGTCCGGCCGGGCTTTCCGCCGTCGAATGCTTCGCGGGCGAGGCCGGCAGCCAGCAGCAGTGCGGCGCGTCCAGATCCGGCAACGGCTCGCAGTTCTCGGCGCCCGAGGTGCCGGAAGGCCAGGGCATGACCATCGTCGCCGGCTGGCCGGGCGGCACCTTCGTCGGCGCCGAGCCGATCCTGACCAAGCGGCACCATCTCGGCAACACGTTCACCGCCAACCCGATCACCGTCGGCGGCGGCGCCCTGATCGCGGCCCTCGGCACCGGCGGCTTGGCCGCATTGGCGCGCCGGCGTGGCCGGGACGAACGGTTCGCCGGCCTGACCCCGGGCCTGATTCCGGCAGCCGGCACGGAGGGCGCCGCGACCACGGTCGGTGGCAGCAGCGGTCCGGTCGCGGTTCGGTTCACGCCGCCGGACGACGCCCGGCCGGGCGAGGTCGGCGCCCTGATCGACGAGAAGGCGCAGCAGCGCGACGTCACCGCGACCGTGATCGACCTCGCGGTCCGCGGGCACCTGCGGATCGCCGAGGTGGAACCCGAGCCCGGCTCCAAGCTGCCCGGCGGCAAGGACTGGGAACTGACCCGGCTGGGCGGCTCCGACCAACTCCGCGGGTACGAGTCCGCGGCGCTGAACGGCCTGTTCGACAAGGGCAGCCCGATCCGGATGACGGAGGCGATGGCCGGGCTGACCAAGGCCGCCGTGCCGGCCAAGCTGCTCGCCGACGTCACCGAGCGAGGCTGGTTCAAGGCCAATCCCGGCACCGTCCGCGGTCTCTGGATCCTGGCCGGCTGCGGCATCGTCGTGCTCGGCGGGATCGTGACCGCCGTCCTGGCCGCGACGATCGGCTGGGGCATCGTCGGCCTCGGCATCGTCCTGCTCGGCGTGATGACCTTCGTCTTCGCCGGCCGGATGCCGGCCCGGACCGCCACCGGCACCGCGATGCTGGACCAGGCCAAGGGCTTCCGGCTCTACCTGGAGACCGCCGAGGCGGACCAGCTGAAGTTCGAGGAGGGCGAGGACCTGTTCTCCCGCTACCTCCCGTACGCGATCGTCTTCGGGGTCGCGGACCGCTGGGCCAAGATCTTCGCCGACCTGGCCGCTCGGGGTCACGACGTGCCGCAGCCGGACTGGTACGTCGGCCCGTACCTGGGGGCCGCGGCGTTCTACGGCTCGGGCGGCTTCAGCAGCAGCCTGGACGCCTTCTCCAGCGCCAGCAGCGCCGCCATGACGGCCGCGTCCTCCGGTTCCGGCGGCGGCAGCGGCTTCGGTGGCGGCGGCAGCGTAGGCGGCGGGGTCGGTGGCGGCGGTGGCGGTGGCTGGTGAGTCCCGGCTCAGCCGGCGCGGAGTCGATTGCGCAGGGTGATCAACCGATCCCGAAGCTCGGCGCGGTCGGCCACATCGGCGCCGAACCGCGGATCGAAGTCCATCAGGTTCACCTCGCGGGCCAGCTCCTCGGTGCCGCCCAGGTCGTCGATCTCGCGGATCAGGCCGTCCAGTTCTGAGCCGAAGACCGTGAACCCGTGCACCAGGATGTCGGTCAGGGGATGATCACCGGGCTTTCCGTTGGGCATCGCCACATCATGCCGGAGCGTCGGGGCGGTGTGGAATAACCGTCCCACCCGTCGCGGTTGCCGACTTCGTGAGCACCCTGACGCTGCCCGATGACCTCCGCGACCTGATCGACTCCGGCCCGCTGGTCCACCTGACCACGATCAACCCGGACGGCAGTCCCCAGGTGTCCGTCGTCTGGACCGGCCTGGACGGGGACGACCTGGTGACGGCCCACCTCGGCCGGATCCGCAAGCTGCGCAACCTCGAACGCGATCCGCGCGCGGTGCTGTCGTTCCTCGCGCCGGGCACGCCCGGTGAGCTGGCGAGGCCGTACGTGACCTTGCGGGCTCGCGGAACCGTCGTCGAGACCGACGACGCCTGGGACCTGCTGAACCGGTGGACCAAGGTGTACGTCGACCCGAACCTCGAGTTCCCGGAGCCGCGGACGCGTGGCTACGTGGTCCGCTATGCCGTGGACCGGATCGGCGGCTACGGCCCCTGGGCCGACTGATCCCTGGGGGTACGACCCGCGCCGAACCCACCCTCCTAACGCCCGGCCATGGCTCGACCGCAAGATCTCCCGTCGGCGCGAAACCCTGACTCACCGAGCGGACGGAATGGCCGCCCGCGGGGCGGCTGCCGGGCGGTCAAGGAGTCCGCTCGGTTTGAGCCCGATCCGCGCTCTCGCCGGCGTACCGCAAGATCTTCGGTAGCGGGCAACTCCGGCGGTGGGGAGGACCGGCGCGGCCAGGACACGCGAATCGACGCCGATCACCTCGCCCGGGGCGCGGGAACAGCCTCGGAACGCCGAGCGGGCGCCGCGACCTGCCCCACATTCCCGTCGCGGACCAGACCGTCTCGACCAAACAGCTCCGGACCAGGCCTACCGACTCCCCATCCCCCGACCGACGGCCGAACGCGGACCCGGCTCGGCGGCGTGGCTGAGGCCGCCGGGCCGGGAGGCTGCCGCGGGAACGCCCCGCCCGACCGGCACGGGCGACGCCTCGGCGCGCCGAGCGACCGCCGCGACCTGCCGCCCTGCGCCCCCGCGCCCGCGCCCTACCGCCCTGCCCCCGCGCCCTACCGCCCTGCGCCCCCGCGCCCTGCGCCCCGCGCCCCGCGCCCCGCGCCCCGCTCAGAGCCTGACCGCTCGACCATCTGGCTGTGGACGAACCCCCGACCCGGCCACCCCGCAGCCGGCCCGCCGACCAGATCAGGATCCGCATCACCGGCTCGGCTGCAGGCACCCGGCTGACCGGGCCGTACCCGGCAGCGGCGTTCCCGCGGGAACGCCGGCGCCACCCCGCACGCCGCGGCGATCCAGCCAGGAACCCCAACCCAGTTCGCGTTCCCGCGGGAACGCCTCCGGCCGGTGCCAGGCGATTCCCCAGACCACCGGCGGACAAGGTCGGGACCTGGCATCCGGGGCTCGCGCCCAGCACCGGCTCCCGTGGTTGCACCGACCGCGACGTTCCCGCGGGAACGTCTCCGTGCAGCCCGCGGCTCCGGTCGTCCCCCTGACAGCGGCGTCGAGCCGCGCCGCTGCTTCCACCGACGACCACACCGACGTCAGGCCCCGGTCCGGTCGATCAGCGGGCACCCAACGCCGCCGGGCGCACCCTGGCCGCGCCCGGCCAGGTCGGCCGGGCTAGCGTCGAGGCCATGGCACAAGGTGGGAAGCGCGAACGGGCGGTGCTCGCGATCGTCGGCAGCATCCTCGTCTGGGGCGGCTTCGGGGTGAGCGCGCTGTTGGCGGTCGTCGCCGTCGTGCTCACCGTGCAGGGCTCGCCCGTGGCCTGGCCGGCGCTCCTGATCTTGATCGCCGTCGCGGCCCTCGTCGGGCTGCTCGGGCTCTGGATCGTCCGCCGGTCGAACGTGCCGCTGGGCGACGCCCTGAACCTCTGACGCCGACGCCGCGCCGGCTCGCTGCTCGGGAATCGCGGTTAGACTTACCGCCGCCAGCGGGGAGGGAATCCGGTGCGAACCCGGAACTGCCCCGCAGCGGTGAGTGGCGACGGCGACCGCGCCGAACGCACTGGGCGAAGCCGTGAGGCGGGCCTGGGAAGCGGCGGCCGCCGGCAGGTCGTACCCGACCGGGAACCACGAGTCCGAAAACCTGCCGCTGGTGCCCGGGTCGCCGACTCGGGCGTCCGGCGCCGCGAGGGACGGTCCGCCGGATCCACGTCCGGCCGTACCGCGGCCGAGGTCCGGAAGGCCTTGCACAGTTGAGAACTCATGGCATCCGCGGGCGGCTGCTCGCGTTGTTGGTCACGGCGACGACGATCGCGCTGGCCGGCTGCGGTACGACAGCGCCGCCGGCCCAGACCTCGTCCTCGGCACCGGCCGGCGTCGACAGCGCCGGCTGCGTTCAGGGCTTCGATCCCGGTGCCGACTATTTCCCCGAGAAGCAGCAGCTCGAGTTCGCCGACAATTTCACGATCAGTTACCACGGGTCGTACCAGGTCGTGACGGTGAAGCAGCCGGTCGTCGGGGGCAAGCCGGAGAGCTACGTCCTGCTCCGCTGCGGAGCGCCGAAGCCCGAGCTGACCGGTGAGCTGGCCGGCGCGCAGGTGATCACGACGCCGGTGAAGAGCCTGTTCTCGGGGTCCACCACGCACCTGCCCGCCCTCGAGGTGCTCGGCAAGCTCGACACGGTGACCGGGGTCGCCGCGAAGGCGTACATCTCCTCGGAGGTGGCCAAGAAGCGCGTGGCCGGCGCCGAAGTGACCGAGTACGCGGCCGCCGGGACCCCGGACGCGGAAGCGATCGTGGCGGCGAAGCCGGACGTGTTGATCACCGACGGCACCGACTCGCCCGCCTACGCGACGGTCCGGGACGCCGGGATCGGGGTGCTCGGCGGCGGCGAGTTCCTGGAGACCGACCCGCTGGGCCGGGCCGAGTGGCTCAAGCTGTTCGCGGCGCTGACCGGCACCGAGGCCGAGGCCGGCCCGATCTTCGACAAGATCCGCGACGACTACACCAAGACCAAGGAGCTGGTGGCCGACGCCGAACCGGTCGACCTGGTGCTCAGCCAGCCCTACCAGGGTGTCTGGTCGGTCCCGGCCGGCGGCAGCTTCGCCGGGAAGCTGATCAAGGACGCGGGCGGCAGCTGGCCCTGGCAGGACGACCCGTCGACCGGGTCGATCAACACCGATCTGGAGGCCGTGCTCGGCAAGTCGGGGCAGGCCAAGACGTGGATCACCACGGCCAACTGGCGGACCAAGAAGGAGGCCACCGCCGAGGAGCCGCGGCTGGCCGAGTTCACCGCGTACAAGTCGGGCAAGCTCTGGGCGCCGAGCAAGCAGCTCAACGACGCCGGCGGCAACAACTACTTCGAGCTCGGCGTGCTGCGCCCCGACCTCACGCTGGCCGACCTGGTCGCGATCACCAACCCGGACCTGCTGCCCGACCACGCCTTCACCTTCTACCAACCCCTCTCGTGACCCCCACCCCATCCGCCGACCAGTCACCAAAGCAGCCGTTTTTGCGGCGTGTCGCTGCTGTTGTGCCCGGTCGGCGGAGTTGGGGGACGCGGAATTCGGGGGCGCGGAACTGGGGGGTGCGGGATTCCGGAGTCGGGGCACGGGCCGGGGGGCGGCCGGTGCGGCTCGGGCTGGTGCTGGTCGGGCTGGCGGTCGGCACGCTCGCGGTGGTTGCGATCGCGGCGGCGGTCGGCACGGTGAACATTCCGGTGCCGGCGGTGCTCCGGTTCCTGTTCACGGGTGACGCCGGCGATCCGGTCTGGACCACGCTGCTGGACCGGGTCCGGCTGCCCCGCGTCGGTACGGCAGCGACGGCGGGCGCCGGGCTGGCGGTGGCCGGGCTGGTCATGCAGACGCTGTTCGCGAATCCGCTCGCCGATCCGTACGTGCTCGGCATCTCGTCCGGGGCCAGCCTCGGCGTCGCCCTGGTCACCCTCGGCGGCGGCTCGGTCGGTGCCGGCTTCGTGGCGATCACCGGCGCCGGCCGGGCCGGCGTGGTGGTCGCGGCCGCGGCCGGCGCGCTCGCCGTGCTGCTGGTGATCTTGTTGTTCGGCCGCTGGATCTCGTCGGTGATCACGCTGTTGATCATCGGCGTGATGGTGTCGTCGGCGGTCGGCGCGATCACGTCCCTGTTGCTGGCGTTCGCCGAGCCGGCCCGGCTGCAGCAGTTCATCTCCTGGGGCCTCGGGTCGTTCAGCGGGGTGCCGCGCGGCGACCTGGTGCTGCTGATGATCATCGTCGGCGTCGCCGCGGTCATCCTGTTCGGCCTGAGCCAGAGCCTGAACGCGATGTTGCTCGGTGAGCGGTACGCCGTGACGATGGGGGTCCGGGTCCGGCTGATCCGTTACACCGCGATCACGGCGACCGCGATCATCGCCGGGGCGGTGACCGCCTACTGCGGCCCGATCGCCTTCCTCGGCATCGCCGTACCGCACCTGGCCCGGCTGCTGATCGGGACCTCGGACCACCGGATCCTGCTGCCGGCGACGCTGCTGCTCGGTGTGGTCATCGCGGTCGGGTGTTCCATGATCACCCAGCTGCCGCCCGGCGACCTGGTGCTGCCGGTGAATGTCGTGTCGGCGCTGGTCGGCGTGCCGGTGGTGCTGGTGGTCCTGGTCCGGTCCCGCCGGCTCGCGGCCGGAGCGGTCTGATGGACCGCCTGCTCAGCCTGTCCGGCGTCGCGGTCGGCTACCGGCAGCACCGGCTGCGGACCGGCCCCGCGATCATCGCCGACGGGATCGGCGTCGACGCCAGGGCCGGCACAGTGACCGCGCTGCTCGGGCCGAACGGCGCCGGCAAGTCCACCCTGCTCCGCTCGATCGTGGGGCTGCAGCCGCTGCTGGCCGGCCGTGCGACCCTGAACGGGCAGGCGATCGACCACCTCCCCGCTCCGGTACGGGCTCGAAGGCTGGCCGTGGTACTGACCGACCGGGTCGACGCCGGCCTGCTCACCGCCCGCGAGGTGGCCCAGTTGGGACGCCATCCGTACGCGCGGCTGACCGGCCGGCTGAGCGCCCGGGAACGCGACCTGGTCGACGGCGTGCTGCACCGGCTGCACGCGCATCCCTGGGCCGACCGCCGATTCGCCGAGCTGTCCGACGGGCAGCGGCAGCGGGTGCTGCTGGCCCGGGCGTTGATCACCGAGCCGGAGTTGTTGATCTTGGACGAGCCGACCTCGTTCCTCGACGTCGGCGCCCGGGTCGAGTTGATGATCTTGCTCCGGGAGCTGGCAGCCGAGCAGGGCCTGATCGTCGTCGTGTCGACGCACGAGGTCGAGCTGGCCTTGCGGACCGCCGATGCGGCGTGGTTGATCGACGACGGCACGGTCCGCTCCGGCACGCCTGAGGAGTTGATCACGTCCGGCGCGATCGCCGGCGTGTTCGAGACCCCGGCCGCGCGGTTCGATCCGGAGACCCGGACGTTCGGGCCGGTGATCAGCTAGCCGCCCGGTGCCGGCCACCACCCGCGTCCAGAGCCCGGGAGATCGCCATGGCGGTAGACCGGACGACCGGCGCGAACTGCCGTGCCTGGGCCAGCTCGGTCGCGCCGGTGACCGAGATCGCGCCGACCACCGTCCGGCGGCGGTGGAAGACCGGCGCCGCGACGCAGAACAGCCCGGGCCGGGATTCCTCGACGTCGTAGGCGATCCGGGACTCCCGGATCCGGGCCAGTTCGCGGCGCAGCTGGTCCGGCCGGGTGATCGTCTTCCCGGTCCGGGCCTCCAGCGGGCCGGCCAGCACCGCCTCCACCAGGGCCGGCGAGCTGAACGCCAGGATCGCCTTGCCCAGTCCGGTCGCGTGCATCGGCGCCCGGCCGCCCGGCCGGTAGTGGTTCACCCGGTGCGCCGGCGGCGAGATCTTCTCGATGTAGATGATCTCCGAGCCCTTCGGCACGGCGACGTTGCAGGTGAGCCGGGTGATCTCGTTCAGCGTGTGCGCGTACGGAATGGTCAGCTCGCGCAGCCTGGCATGGTCCGGCACCAGGTGGCCGAGCTCGAACAGCCGAACACCGAGCCGCATGCCGCGCGGCCCGCGTTCCAGGGCGCCCCAGCGTTCCAGGTCGCCGACCAGCCGGTGGGTGGTCGACTTCGGGACGCCGGAGCGCCGGGCCATCTCACTGATGCTCAGCTCTGCGTCGTGTTCGGAGAACAGGTCGAGCAGCGCCAGGCCGCGCAACAGCGACGACTGCGCCGACGGGTCGCCGGACTGATCAGCGGGACGCAACATGTCCGTTCCTCCGCCCGAGATGAAGAGCCTGGGTGGGTCGAACACCGGCGTGTCGAGTACTCAGGGCCAGGTCGTAGTATCCGCCCGGATTCCCGATTTTCGCAATCGTTGCGCCACGTTTCGGAATCCGGTTACCGTCAGGGCTCGTCCGGCGGATCCTCGCGAAGAATGGCCGGCATGACGCTCTCCGTACTCTTCCTCGGCGGCACCGGCACGATCAGCAGCTGGTGCGCCCGGCGCGCGGTCGACGCCGGGATCACGCTCACCGTGCTCAACCGCGGCACCACGACCCGGCGGCCACTGCCCGAGAGGGTCGAGGAACTGCGCGGCAACGCCCGCGACCCGGACTCGGTCCGAGCCGCGATCGGCGACCGCCGCTTCGACGTCGTGGTCGACTTCGTCGCGTTCCTGCCCGAGCACGTCGCCGCCGACATCGAGGTGTTCCGCGGACGGACCGGCCAGTTCATCTTCATCAGCTCGGCGTCGGCGTACCAGAAGCCGGTCGGCCGGTTGCCGATCACCGAGTCGACGCCGCTGCACAACCCGTTCTGGAAGTACTCCCGGGACAAGATCGCCTGCGAGGAGCTCTTGATCAACGCGTACCGGAGCGAGGGGTTCCCGGCCATCATTGTCCGCCCCTCGCACACCTACGACGACCTGCGCACGCCACTGCTCGGCGGCCATGCCGACATCGACCGGATGCGGGCCGGCCGGCCGGTCCTGGTGCACGGCGACGGCACCTCGCTGTGGACGCTGACCCACAGCTCCGACTTCGCCGTCGCGTTCACCGGGCTGCTCGGCGACCGGCGCACCGTCGGGGACGCCTTCACGATCACCTCCGACGAGGCCCTCACCTGGGACCAGGTCTACCGCGCGATCGGTGCCGCCGCCGGCGCCGAACCGGACCTGGTGCACGTCTCGTCGGAGACCATCGCCCGCTACGCGCCGAGTCTCGGCCCGGGCCTGCTCGGCGACAAGGCGCACTCGGTCGTCTTCGACAACACCAAGATCAAGTCCGTGGTGCCGTCGTACGTCTGCACCGTGCCGTACGCGGAGGGAGCTCGACGGATCGTCGCCGCCTATGACGCCGACCCGTCGCTGGCCACGCCGAACCAGGAGTTCGAGGCCGTCTACGACGCGCTGGTCGGGCTTGCCACCAGCGCGCCGTAACGTGCCCTGCTTCGACGAGCTCAGCCCGAATCCACCGAACGCCAACCGAAGCGGCTTGGCCGAAGTCGCGGCTGCCGCGGCAAGGTGCGAGCGCGCAGCTCGCCGAGCGGACGATGTGACCTCGAATCCGGCGAGGTTTCCCGGTCAAGCAGTCCGCTCGGTGATGCAGGGCTCCGAGCGTGACGCAACGGGCGCGGTGAACGGAAGTGGTGCGCGCACGGGCGGGCCGCGCCGGGGTGTCGCGATTTCTCTTCGCATCAGAGAGTTCAACGTTGCACCGAGCAGTTGCGGGCGATGCCAAGAGAAATCGCGACATCTCACGAACGGGGTTGGTGGATCCGGGCTCAGGGAGCGTGATGGATCAGTCGAAGTGCAGGGAGTCGGTCCGCTCGCGCTTGATCTCGAAGAAGTACGGGAACGAGGCCAGCGTGACCGTGGCGTCCCACAGCCTGCCGGCGTCCTCGCCGCGCGGGATCCGGGTGATCACCGGGCCGAAGAACGCGACACCGTTGACGTGGATGGTCGGCGTGCCGACGTCCTTGCCGACCTTGTCCATCCCCTCGTGGTGGCTGGCCCGGATCTCCTCGTCGTACTCGGTCGACTCGGCGGCCTCGGCCAGCTCGGCGGGCAGCCCGAGCTCGTCCAGCGACTCCTTGATCACCACGGCGAAGTCCTTGTTGCCCTGGTTGTGGATCCGGGTGCCGTAGGCGGTGTAGAGCGGGCTGAGGATCTCCTCACCCTTCAGCCGGGTGGCCGCGATGGCGACCCGCTGCAACGCCCAGCCGCGGGCCACGCCGGTGCGGTACTCCTCGGGGATGTCCTGATTCTCGTTCAGGACGGCGAGGCTCATCACATGGAACTTGGTCTCGATGTCGCGGGCCTTCTCCACCTCGAGGATCCAGCGGGACGTGATCCAGCAGAACGGGCAGAGCGGGTCGAACCAGAAGTCGGCGCGATCGCGCGCAGTGGTATCAGTCACGCATTACGACAACCGGGCGCCGGTGGCGCGTATTCCCGTCGGCGACCGGTCCCACCGATCACCGAGCAGGACGCCGCGACCTGCCGAGAACGCGGCAAGCCGGCCCCAGGACACGGGAGCGTACTGCTGAGAGGTCCCCGGCAGCCCGGACGGATTGTGGATCAGCAGCGCATCCTCGGTGGCGCCGACGGCGAGGACCAGGTGACCACCCCGCGAAGGCGGCTGGGTGGTCCCCGGGTCGCGGATCGCCTTGTGCACCGAGATCAGAGCGAGACCGCCGTCGGCCAGGTGCCGGCGAACCATACCCGCGGTCAAGGTGGGTTCGACGTGGGCGCGAAGGCCCCATCGTGCCTGGACGTGATCGGCGAACGGCCGGTAGATCAGGCCCCTCACGGAGTTCCCGTCGCGGACGTAGGCACCCGCCACGAACAGGTCCCGGGCCAGCGGCACCGACCGTGGGACGGCGTAGCCCCAGTGGCCCAAGGCCATCCGGAGACAGGCGACACCGCACGTTCTCGACGCCCAGAACGCGTACTCCTCACGGTTCGTCGCACCAGACCGGGACCACCGCGGATCGTCGGCCGGCGTGATGGTGCCTGCGATCAGTCCGGGCACCAGTTCGGCGGACTCGTACTGCGCGTAGTACGGCACCTGGTGCATCAGCACGGCAGGGGCCATGGGCGTCAGTGTGGCCTACGGCCGACCGCCTGCGCCGCGCCGGCACGACCTTCTAGGCTCGCGGAGTGACTCCGAGCTCGACGTACCGGCTGCAGATCCGACCCGGCTTCACCTTGCACGACGCCGCCGCGCTGGCTGGCTATCTGGCCGAGCTCGGCGTCGGCGCGGTCTACCTGTCGCCGCTGCTGCGGGCGACCAGCGGTTCCGACCACGGGTACGACACCACGGACCCGACGGTGATCGACCCGGATCGGGGCGGCGAGGAGGGCTGGCGGGCGCTGCTCGACGCGGCCCGCGAGCACGAGCTCGGGGTGGTGGTCGACATCGTGCCGAACCACCTCGGGATCGCCGTGCCGCACGAGAATCCGGCCTGGTGGGATGTGCTGACCCATGGGCGGGAGTCCCGCTACGCGGACTGGTTCGACGTGGACTGGTCGGCCGGGCCGATCATCCTGCCGGTGCTCGGCGACGAGGGCGGGCCGGAGCTCGTCGACGGCGAACTGCGCTATTTCGAGCATCGGTTCCCGTTGGCTCCGGGCAGCTGGGCCGACGGCGACGACGCCGCCACCGTTCATGATCGTCAGCACTACCGGCTGGCGCACTGGTCCCGTGGTGATCATGAACTGACCTACCGGCGGTTCTTCTCGATCACCACCCTGGCCGGCGTACGGGTCGAGGACGAACAGGTCTTCGCCGCCACCCACGCCAAGATCACCGACCTCGTCGCCGACGGCGTGGCCGGGCTGCGGATCGATCATCCGGACGGCCTCGCCGACCCGACCGGCTACCTGGAGCGGCTGCGCCGACTGGCCCCGGACGCCTGGATCGTCGCCGAGAAGATCCTGGAGCCCGGCGAGGAGTTGCCGGCCGAGTGGCCGATCGCCGGCAGCACCGGGTACGACGCGCTGGCCGAGGTGGACCGGGTGCTCCGCGACCAAGATCACGACGCGCCGCTGACCGAGCTGTATCGCGAGCTGACCGGCGACGGCACCGGCTTCGAGGAGTACGTCGAGCGGGGCAAGCGGATGGTCGCCGAGACGCTGTTCCAGGCCGAGCGACGGAGGCTGGCCCGGCTCGCCCCGGACGTCGAGCGGGCCGGCGAGGCGCTGGCCGAGATCGCGATCGCGTACGAGGTCTACCGCTCCTACCTGCCGATCGGTGCGGACCGGCTGGACTGGGCCCTCGCCGAGGCCGCCCGGCGCCGCCCGGAACTGGCGGAAACCCTGTCCACGTTGGGATCCCGGCTGCGCGATCCGGCCGACGAGTTGGCGGTACGGGTGCAGCAGTTGGCCGGGGCCGTGATGGCCAAGGGCGTCGAGGACACCGCGTACTACCGCTACAGCAGGTTCGTCGGCGGCAACGAGGTGGGCGGCGATCCGGCGCAGGTCGGCGGCACCGTCGAGGAGTTCCATGCCGCGCAACGGCGGCGGTTGGACGGGAGCCCGGACGCGATGACCGCGCTGTCCACGCACGACACCAAGCGCGGCGAGGACGTCCGGGCCCGGCTCGCCGTACTGCCGGAGCTACATGATCACTGGGCCGGCTTCGCGGCGGCCTTCCTGGACCGGACCGGGCTGCCCAACCGCCGCTTCGGCTACCTGCTGGCGCAGACGCTGGCCGGCACCGGTCCGATCGACCGGGACCGGTTGCAGGCGTACGCGGAGAAGGCGGCCCGGGAGGCGGCGGAGGAGACCGGCTGGACCCGGGTCGACGCCGCGTACGAGAGCGCGCTGCGGTCGGCGATCGACCTGGCCTACGACGATCCCGAGGTGCGCGCGGCCTGGGACCTGCTGGACGCCATGATCACCGGACCGGGCCGGTCCAACGCGCTGGCCGCGAAGCTGCTCCAGCTGACCGCTCCCGGCGTCCCGGATGTCTATCAGGGAACGGAACTGTGGACCGACTCGCTGGTCGACCCGGACAACCGGCGCCCGGTCGACTTCGGCCGCCGCGCCTCCTTACTGGCCGGACTTGATCATGCTCCGCCGATCGACGACAGCGGCGCGGCGAAGCTCTGGGTGACCCGGAACGCGCTCAGGTTGCGCCGCGAGGCACCGGAACTGTTCACCGATTACCGGCCGCTGTCGGCGACCGGACCGGCGACCCGGCACCTGATCGGCTACGACCGCGGCGGAGCGATCACGCTGGCCACCCGGCTGCCGGTGGGGCTGGCCCGGACCGGCTGGGCCGGCACCACTGTCGACCTGCCCGACGGGCTCCACGACCGGCTCAGCGGCCGCGAGGTCCCCGGCGGGCGCACCGAGCTGGCCGCCCTGCTGGCCGACTATCCGGTCGCACTGCTGGCCCCAGCCCGGTAAAGCCCTCAGGGCTCGTCGTCATCTCCGGTGAGGGCCCGGGTCTCCTGGCGCAGGACGACCGTCGTCCGGCTGATCCAGTCGGCGATCGCGGCCTGCTGATCGGGCGGATAGCGCTCGGCGAGCTTGGCCATCGACCGGCTCAGTGACCGGAAGGCGGCCGCCGCGCGCGGGTTCGCCCGCGGCACCGCGATGATCACCAGCCGTCGCCGATCCGCGGGATCCCGGTCCCGCCGGACCAGCCCGGCCCGGTCCAGGCCGGCGAACTGTTCACCCTCGCGGTCCGGGCCGCGTTCGTCGTCTGGCTCTGCCGGCGACTGCTGGCCCGAGAGCCCGGCTGGACCTCGTTCACCGAGGCCTTTCGGCGGGCCGGGCGCGGGATTGCCGCCACCTGGCGGGTCCAGCTGTGGTCCGCCGGCTACCTGCTCGTGCTGGCCCCGATCTTCAACAACCTGCTCAAGGGAGTCGGCCCGCTGCTCGTCCCGACTTCGGCTCAGGACGCGTTCTGGACGGCGTTGCTGGCGATCAAGAACGTGACCATCATCCCGTTCTGCATGATCTGGCTGATCATGATCGTTCGTCGCGCGCTGCACGCTGCGCCTGCCACTCCGCAACCAGCGCAGGCGTCCGCTCGGCCACGAAACTGAAGAAGTCCCGGGTCTCGGCCAGCCGCCGGCCCGCCGCGGTGT
Source organism: Microlunatus parietis (assembly GCF_013407955.1). Classification (GTDB taxonomy): domain Bacteria; phylum Actinomycetota; class Actinomycetes; order Propionibacteriales; family Propionibacteriaceae; genus Microlunatus; species Microlunatus parietis. Next base: position 2,617,949 of record NZ_JACCBU010000001.1, read on the forward strand.
CCGCTCCGACAGCGCCGACGCCGCGGTCGAACTCGGCGGCCAGCCGCGGATAGACCGGGTTCCGGGAGATCACCGCCTCATACCAGTGATCGCTGCCCAGCGAGTACGAGTCCAGCCGGTCACCCGGATTGCGGGACTTGATCAAGAACCCGGCTTCGATCAAGGACCGTCCGGCGCCGCTGATCGCGGCCGGGCTGACGGACAACGTCTCGGTCAGTTCCGGCACGGTCAGGCTGCCGGTCTCCGACGAGAGCACGGCGCCGAGCACCCGGGCCGCCATCCGCTGCAGCCCGGACCCGGCCAGCACCAGGGCCAGCCCCTCGATGAACTCGGCTCGTGCGTCGCGCACCGCCCCTCCCCTCACGCCGTTGGTTGGCACCCTACCGGGGCGGGCTCACCCGGTCCGGAGATCCCGGCGGCGCAGGGCCTGCAGGCCGACCACGGCCAGCAACGCGGTGATCGCGATCAGCACGAGCAGCGGCACCACCTGCAGGGCGGCGCCGGTGATGATCTTGCTCACGTACGCGAACGGGATGACCAGATTCGCCGCGGCGTACTGCAGGCCGAGGATCGGGCCGAGGCTCTCGCCGAACACGTTGACGAAGATCCAGGCGAGCCAGCCGCCGATCACCGCGACCCGCGGCGCCAGACCGATCAACGCCATGATCACTCCGGCCAGCACCCAGATCGCCGGCACCTGGACGACTGCGGCCGCGAGCACCCGACCGACCTGCACCGGCCCGGTGCCGGAGGTGACGCCGTAGCTCAGGCCGGCGGCGAGACCGCTGGCGACCATGATCGCCAGGCTGCCGGCCAGCGCGATCAGCAGCTGCGCACCCGCCCAGGCGCGGCGGCTGATCGTGGTCGACAGGGTGACCTCGGCCAGCCCGGCGGCCTCGTCGGCGCGCAGCCGCGCCAGCACCAGCACCGGGTAGAGCGCGACCGTACCGGCGATCGAGACCAAGATCATCCAGATGAACGTGTCCGCGATCGACGCATCCGGGCGGGCCGCGTAGCGCCCCAGGAATTCCCGGATCTGGGGCCCGCCGCGGTCGGCGATCTCCGGCATTCCGGCCGCGACTCCGGCCGTGGCCAGCGAGATCCCGGCACAGGCGGCGAGCCAGCCGAGCAGGAAGCCTCGCTGCAGTCGCCAGGCCAAACCGAGCGCGCCGGACAGGTTCGGGGCGGCCGCTGCGGGGCCCGGCCGGGGAGCGATCACGCCGGCACCGAGGTCGCGGCGGTCGGCCAGCCGCGCCGTGATCACGATCCCCGCCAGGACGACCGCGGCCGGCACCAGCAGGACCGCCCAGTGCTCGCCGCCGTACGGGGCGACCAGGTGGCTCCAGCCGGTGAAGGACAGCCAGCGCAGACCGAGCAGCCCGCTGCCGTCGGCGACGAACCGGATCAGGTACGCCAGCCCGAGCGCCACCGCGGCCAGCACGGTGGCACCGCGGGCCCGTTCGGTCAGCTGGGCCGCAAGCACGCCGATCACCGCGGCCACCGCACCGGCCGACGCCAAGGCCGCGGCGAACGCGAGGCTCCCGGCAACGCCGGTGCCGAGCATGATCAGGCCGACCCCGATCAGGCCGGCAGTGATGATCACGACGCCCAGCGCGATGATCAACGCAGACAGCCAGGACGCATGCCGGCCGATCGTGCCGGCCCGGACCAGCTCGAGTCGGCCGGACTCCTCCTCGGCCCGGGTCTGCCGGATCACGATCATGATCGCGACCAGGGCCAGCAGGACGTACAGGATGTCGCCGATCTTCCACACCACCAGCGCGCCGAGCGTGTCGCCGCCCAACTGACCGGTGAAGGCGGTGAGCGCGGTGTTGCCGCCGACCTCGGCGGCGAAGGCCTGCCGATCGGCGACGGTGGGGAACGTCCGGGCATACTGCAGCGCCGTACCGATCCCCAGCAGGACCAGGAACGCGGCGGCGCCGAACAGCAGCACCCGGCTCCGGCGCAGACCGAGGCGGACCGAGAATCCCGTTCCCTGGAAGGGTTTCCCGCCGTTCATCGGACCGCTCCGACCGGTTCCTCGGCCTGGTAGTGCCGCAGGAACAGATCCTCCAGGCTGGGCGGTCGGCTGACCAGGCTGCCGACGCCGGCCCGGGCCAGCACGCCGAGCAGTTCGCTCAGTGCGCTGGCGTCGACCTGGCAGTTGATCATGGAACCGGACCGCCGGACATCGTGTACGCCGGCCAGCCCGGCCAGCTCGGGCACCGGTCCGATGAGCTCGGCGGAGACCGAGGTCCGGGTCAGGTGGCGCAGGTCGGCCAGGGTGCCGGACTCCACCGTGCGGCCGGACCTGATGATCGTCACCCGGTCGCACAGCGCCTCGACCTCGGACAGGATGTGCGAGGACAACAGCACGGTCCGGCCCGCTGCCCGTTCCTCCCGGATGCAGTCGGTGAAGATCGCTTCCATCAGCGGGTCGAGCCCGGAGGTCGGCTCGTCGAGGATGAGCAGGTCCACCCGCGCCGCCAGGGCCGCGATCAGCGCGACCTTCTGCCGGTTGCCCTTGGAGTAGGTGCGGCACCGCTTGCGCGGGTCGAGGTCGTACCGCTCGATCAGTTCGGTGCGCCGGGCCTGGTCGAGCCCGCCGCGCAGCCGGCCGAGCAGGTCGATCACCTCGCCGCCGGTGAGATTCGGCCAGAGCGCGACGTCGCCCGGCACGTAGGCCAGCCGGCGGTGCAGGTCCGTGGCTTCCTGCCAGGGGTCACCGCCGAAGAGCCGTACCGTTCCCCCGTCGGCCCGGATCAGGCCGAGCAGGATCCGGATGGTGGTGGACTTCCCCGCACCATTCGGGCCGAGGAAGCCGTGCACCTCGCCGGACCCGACGCCGAGGTCGAGTCCGTCGAGGGCCACGTTCGCGCCGTACGCCTTGCGCAGGCCGGCGATCTCGATGGTTTGAGTCACGATCTCCAGATTACACGCATTTCACATGCTTGTGAAGATCGTGAATTGGTCCGAGATTCACACCCTCGTGTACCAGGTGACCTGCGCCGAGCCCTCGACCTCCTCGCGCCGAGTCGGCCGGAACAGGGTCGGATCGAACCGCCCGGCGAGCATCGGAACCCCGGCACCGGCGACGACCGGATAGCTCTTGATGATCAACTCGTCAATCTCCGGCAGCACCGAGGCGGCGAGCTTCCCGCCACCGCCGAGCCAGATGTCCAGCGGGGAGTCCTCCGCCTTCAGCCGGCGGATCAGCGGCATCGGGTCGTCGACCACCTCGACACTCGGGTCGTCGACCTGCAGCGTGCTGGAGACGACGTACTCCCGAAGATGGGCGTACGGGTGCGTCGACGGGATCGCCAGGGCCGGCTCGAACGTGCCGCGCCCCATCACCAGCGTGTCGAACGCCTTGTTCTCGGCATCGTCGAAGCCGAGCGCCTGGCGCCCATGAGTCGGCAGCGTCTCCGGGTAGCACTCTTGGATCCAGTCCAACATCCGCTGAGGCACCGGAAAGAAGTCGATCTCCTGACCTGGGCCGGCGATGTAGCCGTCGAGCGAGACCCCGACGTAGTAGACGAGCTTTCGCATCCTGTGATCCTCTCCTTGAAGTACTTCAAGCATAGTACTTCATTCGGAGTGGTTATAGTACGCGCGGTGCGACGGGAGTCACGTTGATCGCGCCTTCGGCCGGACTGCCGCGCCGGTAGTGTCCGGGGTCCGACCGTGGCCGGGAAGCCAACGCTCCCGCACCCACGGGCGTGCGGCCACCGGCCACGGTCTTCCAGCCCGGCCCGTCAGGGCGGAGGAATCAGCCCCTCCGAACGCACCGTCCAGTCCGCCGGGAAGCCCGGCGCGGAACGCTCGGGGCCGCCGGTCCAGCCGGCCGCCATCAGTGCGACCGCCGCGAGCAGGCCGCCGTTGCCCGGCAGATAGAGCGGCAGCGAGCTGGTCTGCCGGTTGTGCCCGTTGGGCAGCACCTCGTTCTTGTGCCGGTCGGCCAGCAGGGCGTCGACCGCGGTCTCGGGCCGGCCGAGCCGGGCCGCGCACATCGCGATCACCGGATAGTCCCAGCCCCAGGTGCTGGACCAGTCCCAGTCGCCGAGGACGTCGTCGAGGGTCGCCGCCATCACCTCGGAGTTGATCTTGGTCGTCTGCGGCAGTACGCCGAGCGCGCACAGCATCGACGGGTGATCGGTCCGGATCGTGTACGGGTCGACGCCGATCGCCGGATAGCGCCCGGCCCGCGGGACCGGCGCGATGATCTTGTCCGAGACCTCCCGCCAGGCCGGGTCGGCGGGCCGACCGAGCCGCTCCCGCCAGCGGCAGGCGAGGTCGAGCGCCCAGTGCCAGTAGACGAGTTCGTACGTCGGGTTCCACAACCTGGCCCGCATCCCGCCGTAGCTCTCCTGGGCCGGGATCAGCGGCGGGCCGAGTTCGTACCCGCGGTCGGTGGGCACCGCCAGGTCGGCCATGAAGTCGGCGCTGGCGAAGACGACGTCGGCGAACTCCTCCAGCACCGCGCGGTCCGCCCCCGGGTCTTGATCGGCGACGGCCCGGTAGGCCAGCTCGGCGAGGAAGATCGGATGCGGCTGCTGCCAGACCAGGAACGGTCCGATCGAACTGGGAGCCTCTCGGACGTCCGGACCGATCTGCTTGGGCCAGCGGGCACCCCGGTAGCCCTGTTCGGAAGCGATCCCGCGGGCCACCGGCAAGGCGTCGTGATACCAGCGAAGGCTCCGCAGCAGCAGGTCGGGGCGACCCCACAGCGCGAAGTGGGCGCTGTGCCACCAGTGCATCTCCAGATGGAACTTGCCGCGCCAGGAGTTGCAGATCAGGCCGGTCTCGGCCGGCGGCGTCGAACCCGCGCTGAGCGCGGTCAGGTACTGCGACAACACCGTGCGCCGCTCCAGTTCGGCCGCCCGCGGATCGTCGGTGCCGGACAGGTCCACCACGCCGCCGCTCGACCAGTAGCCGGACCACCAGCCGGCCGCCCGCCGTTGGACGTCCGCGAACTCCGGAACCTGATCTTGGGAGGTAGGGCCGGGACCGAACCACGCCCGAAGCTCGAACTCCCCCGCCCGGCCCGGATCCAGCCGGAGCGTGTGCGGGCCGACCCGGCGCAGGCTCGACCCGGGGCTGGTGGCCAGCCGTACCTCGTAGCGGGTGTCGTCCAGCTCCCGCCGGATCGTCCACCCGTCCCGGGCGGGCTCGCTCTCCGTGCGGTGCCGCTCGGGCGTGGACCAGTCGGCCGCGCTGTGCCAGTCCTCGCTGCCGTACGGGAAGTCGAGCCGGATCGCCAGCAGCCCGGCCGCCAGCGCCGGCGACGCGACCCGGACCGCGACCAGATCCCGGTCCGGATCGACCACGGTGATCACCCGGACCTCGTGACCCGCCAGCCGGAACGTGCTGTGCAGCGCACCGGTCCAGGCGTCCAGCCGCTGCTCCGCCGCCACCAGGTCCGCCGGCCCGATCGCCTCGCCGGCCGGGCCGCGGTCGGTCCGGGCGAACCCGATCCGGCCGAGGTGCAGCCGGTGCGGATTGGCCCGTAGCCAGAGATCCCGATTGTTGGTCCCGTGCTCGGTGCCGCCCTTGACCGCGCCGGTCTGGTCGACGTAGCGGACCGGGCCGCGCGGGCTCTCGTACGTGATCATGGAATCGGCGATCGCGTACGGCTCCGCGGGCGGAACACTGTGCCAGCCCCACTGGCTCATCGTCCCGAGCAGCGTCGCGTCCCTCGCCCCCGGATCCCGCGGACCGACCGGATAGTGCTCCGGAAACGTCTGCAACCCGGTCAGATCGGCCGTGAAGCAGAACTCCCCGTTGCCCACCGTCAGCGGCGACCGCGGATCCGCCTCCCGCAACACCACCTCGTGTCGCCGCACCACCGCCTGCCGATCCATGCCGTCCACCGGTTCCCCCTCGGACTGAGAAATCGCTTTCTCACCTCAGGCTACCCCTCCCGCCACCGGCCCTGCACACCACCCCGGGATGCGCGGCCCGATCGTCGAGTGTGAGGTTGCGAACGTGTGAAATCGATTTTTCGGGTACGAAACGTCACAGTCGGCGTCAGGTCGGGACCCGGGCACGGCGCACCTCGGAGAGTGCGGCTCGGCTGGCCGCTCTGCCGGGACCACCCACCCCGTGGCCGATTCCCGCGCCACTCCCACCACGCGCCAACATCGGCCCCTTCGACCTCCACCTACCCGTTGCCGACTCCCGCCCGCGCGGACGCCCGCCCCGCGCGGACTCCCGCCCCGCGCGGAGTCCCGCCTCGCACAGAGTCCCCCGCGGGACTCCCGCTCCGCGCGCCGACGCCTTGTCCGCGCGGAGTCCCGCCCCCCGCGCCGACTTCGGCCCAACGGGACCTTGGCCCAGCTGACCTTCGCACCGCCCGTCCCGGCCACCACTCCCAACCCCGCGCCCGCTCCCACCCCGCGCCGACTTCAGCCCCGCGCGACCTTGGCCCAGCGGACCTTCGCCCGCCGACCTCCGCCCTGCCCGTTCCGGCCACCACTCCCATCCCGGCGCCGCTCCCACCTCGCGCGAACTTCGACCCCGCGCGACCTTGGCCCAGCGGACCTTCGCCCCCGACCTCCGCTCTGCCCGTCCCGGCTACCCGCACTGCGCCGGCTTCGGCCCGTGCCGACCTCCACACCCCCGGCCTACTCCTGCCTCGCGCGAAGTCCCGACTCGCGCGGGGTCCCGCCGCCCCCGCGGACTCCCGGCCCGCCCCGACTCTTGCCCCGCGCCGACTTCGGCCCCGTGCGGACCTTCCGCAGGCAGCGTTCCGAACGTGCTCACCGCTCCATCCCGACGGACGCGAGCTTCGGACGTCTCCGGCCTCGTCACCACGGTCAGCCTGGTCGACCTCGCTCTGACCACGACTCCCGCGGCCTCGCGCCGCCAACTCCACCGCTCACCCGTCGGACCCACACCCGCCACCGCAGCCCTGGTCCCATTCCGTCGCCCACCGCGCCAGCCGTCGAAGCCGCAGCTCCGGTTCCCCATCGACCCTCACCGGGGAATCGCGGACCCAATCATCGAGTGTGACGTTACGACCACCCGAAATCGATTTCAGCGGTAGGAACCGTCACACTCGGCGTCAGGTCGACCGGGACGTCCCGCGTCCGAGTCGACCCCGCCCGCGCCACCCGCTCCTCGCGGAAGCCCGCCGCTGATCCCCTCGCCCACACCCGGTCTGCCTGCCTGGCGACTGCGTCGGCCCGACGGGCCGTGCGCCCCGGCCCGGTATGACCCAGCGCCAGGCAAATCGTTGATCAACATCGGCCGCCGCGCCGCCTGGTCCAAACTCGCCGCCGGCGTAGCGCTTCACGGTGTTCGGGGAACACACGCCAACTTCCCGGCATCACCAGAGATCGCCGGGACGTGCCTTTTCAAGACTCATGGACGCTTCCACCCCTACTCGCTCAGAGCACCGGGAAACCCGGCGGCTCCGCCGCACAGGCGAAGATCCAGGGCAGCCGGCGTTCGCAGCCCACATCGACGGAGTTCACCGGCGAACGGACCTGGTAGACCACGAAAGTCTCCGCTGTCACCGGTCTGTCGACGCCCGGGGTCACCCGCGCGGCACCGGGATCGTCGGGCGTGGGAACCGCGCACCGATCCGGTTGATCGACCGGCGGTTCACCGCCCGGATCCACCCACCACAGCGCCGCCGCATACTCGCTGGGTCGGCTGGCACCGTAGTCGGGCATCAGCACGTCGAAGAGGATCTCCGAGCACGTGGGGGTGCCCGCGGTGTTCCCGCCCAGTTGAGCGGCGACGACCTCCGCGCCACCGGCACCCGGCGACGGGTAGATCTCGTACGCCACGAGCGAGCACTGCTGCCGGTAGAACATCACCACATCCTGCTCGCCGTCACCATCGCTGTAGCGAGGGGAGAGCCAGCAGGAGACCTGGGTCCACGTACGAGCCGGGACACCCAAGTCCGCCAACGGGGAACGGAACTCGTCCTGCTTGGCGAGCAGTTCCGGGCGACCGGTGGCTACCTCGTCGACGAGCTTCCGCGCAGCGCTGGAATGGACGGCCCGGAAGATCGGGCCCGGAATGATCATGACGAGCGCCGACGCCACCACGACGATGATCATCCTGATCGTCCAGCGGCGCAGTGGTGATGGCGGCGCTGCCTGCGGGAGTTCCCGGACATCGTCCATGTCGGTGGGTGTCATCCGTGGAGGTGCTCGAACATGACGTCGAAGTCGTCCGGCGCCACCCCGAAAAGACCCTCGCCCATCACCACGACACGACGATACCCGCAGGCGATCCTCCGGACAGCGAGAGCATGATCATTTCCATCAGGTCTCGGGGCGCGCCGAGGACAGGCCGTCGAGGAGGAGGTCGAGGCCGGCGTCGAGGACCTCGTCCAGGTCGAGTTCGGGCGGGTCCGGGCCGCCGAACAGCCGGTACATCAGGGGCGACGAGCCGGGCCCGAGCAACTCGGCCAGGTCGGCGTGCGCCGACCCGGTGCGGCCTTCGGCGCTGCGGCGAGGTACGGCCTCGGCGCTCCAGAGCAGGGCGAGGCCCTGGACCAGGCCGGAGACGGCCAGGTAGCCGGCCAGCAGGTCGCGCGGTGGCAGGCCGGGCCGGTCCAGCGCGGTCAGGTAGCGCTCCAGGATCTCGAACAGCGCCGGCCCGACGGGCGGCCGGATCCGCGCCAGCACGGTGAGCAGCCAGGGATGGCTCCGGTAGAGCTCCCACTCCTGCCGGGCCTCGTGGCGGAGCCGGGCCCGCCAGTCGGACGACTCGGGCGGTGCCGGTACGTCAGCCAGGACGAGCTCGGCCATCGCGGCCAGCAGCGCGTCGCGGTCGGGGTAGTAGCGGTAGAGCGCGGCGGTCGCTACGCCGAGCTCGGTGGCCAGCCGCCGGGTCGACACCGCGTCCAGACCCAGCCGGTCGGCCAGCCCGACTGCGGCGCGCGCGATGGAGACCGCGGTCAGCGGCCGGCGGCGCCGGCGCGGCGCAGGGGCCGGCGCAGGGGGCGCGGTGCGCACGGCATCCCGGCGGGACCGGTAGGAGCGGGCCTGGCAGGACCGGGAGCAGTAGCGGCGGCGCCGGCCCCGCTCCGGCTGGACGATGCCGCGGCCGCACCCGAGGCAGCGGGACGGCGCCGACTCGTACGTCATTTCGTCACACTAGTCGGTGTGACGAAACGGCGGGAGTTCCTTCGAAGCAAGCCTAATCTGGCCGGACTGACAGTGATCACCAGGAGGGAATCAGATGCCAGCTCCGCTCACCGTACGGCGCGCGACGGATGCCGACCGCGACCCCGTGATCAACGCGTTCGGCCGTTGCACCGACGAGGAGGTGACGTCCTGGGTGATGGCCGGCGAGTCCGACGCCTCGTTCCGGGACTCCCAGGTCCCGCTGATCATCGACTCGGCACTGAAGCAGGACGAGGTCTGGATCGCCGGCGCCGGCCCCGACATCTGGGCCGTCGCGATCTGGCAGCGGGTCGACTCGCTGGACCGGTTCCGGGCCGACGCCGACCAGGCCCGGGAGCTCCACCGGCAGAATCCCGACTTCGCCCCGTTCCGCCGGCTCGCCGCCGTGACCGCCTACCTCGCCGAGGCACACCCGCAGCACTTTCCGCACCTCTACCTGCAGGTCATGGTCACCGTGCCCGAGCGCCGCGGCCACGGCGCGGGCGGTGCGCTGCTGGACACCCGGCTGGCCCTGCTGGAGGCCGAGGGCTCGCCGGCGTTCCTCGAGGCCAGCACCGAACGGTCGGCCCGGCTCTACAGTCGGCACGGGTTCCGCCGCGACAGTCGTCCGCACACCCTGCCCGAGGGCGGCCCGACCCTGATCCCGATGTGGTTCCGGCTTCCCTGAACACCTTGCGGGAAAGACAAGGCCCCGGTCCGCTGCTGCGGACCGGGGCCTTGCCGGATGATCAGTTGATCACTTGATGATCTTCGTGACCCGGCCGGCGCCGACGGTGCGGCCACCCTCGCGGATCGCGAACTTGAGCTCTTCCTCCATGGCGATCGGCTGGATCAGCTGAACCGTCATGTCGGTGTTGTCGCCCGGCATCACCATGTCGGTGCCCTCCGGCAGCTGAACGACGCCGGTGACGTCGGTCGTCCGGAAGTAGAACTGCGGGCGGTAGTTGTTGAAGAACGGCGTGTGACGGCCGCCCTCCTCCTTGCTCAGGATGTAGACGCGCGCCTCGAACTCCGTGTGCGGAGTCGTGGTGCCCGGCTTGATGATCACCATGCCGCGCTCGACGTCCTCGCGCTTGGTGCCGCGGAGCAGCAGACCGACGTTCTCGCCGGCCTGGCCCTCGTCAAGCAGCTTGCGGAACATCTCGACACCAGTGACCGTGGTGGTCTGCTTGGTCTCGCGGATGCCGATGATGTCGACGGTCTCGTTGACCTTGACGACGCCGCGCTCGATCCGGCCGGTCACCACGGTGCCACGGCCGGTGATCGTGAAGACATCCTCGACCGGCATCAGGAACGGCTTGTCGACGTCACGCTCCGGCTGCGGGATGTAGTCGTCCACGGCCTTCATCAGCTCGAGGATCGACCCCGCCCACTTCTCGTCGCCGTTCAGCGCCGGGAAGGCCGCGACCTTGACGATCGGCGCGTTGTCGCCGTCGAATTCCTGGCTCTCGAGCAGCTCCCGGACCTCGAGCTCGACGAGCTCCAGGATCTCCTCGTCGTCGACCATGTCGCACTTGTTCAGCGCGACGACGATCGCCGGAACGCCGACCTGACGCGCGAGCAGCACGTGCTCACGGGTCTGCGGCATCGGGCCGTCGGTCGCCGCGACCACGAGGATCGCGCCGTCCATCTGAGCCGCGCCGGTGATCATGTTCTTGATGTAGTCGGCGTGACCCGGGCAGTCGACGTGAGCGTAGTGCCGCGCCTCGGTCTGGTACTCGATGTGGGTAATCGAGATGGTGATGCCCCGCTGCCGCTCTTCCGGCGCCTTGTCGATGTTCTCGAAAGCTTCGGTGTTCGGGTTGCCGACGGGATCGTGGTCGTGGAGCACCTTCGAGATCGCCGCGGTCAACGTGGTCTTGCCGTGGTCGATATGCCCGATGGTGCCGATGTTGACGTGCGGCTTAGTCCGCTCGAACTTGGCCTTTGCCACTTGGGCTCCTTCTGGGTTTGTCGCCACGCGGTAGCGGGGCGCATATTTCTATCGGTTCTGCTAGGTCGGACACTGCTTGATCGGACACAGCTTGATCGGACACAGCCCGGCCTAAGTGTTGTGGTTGTGCGCTTTCAGGTCAAACCGTCAGGAATTCACTCGCCGCGGGACTTCTGAACGATCTCGTCGGAGATGTTCTTCGGCACCTCGGCGTAGGAGTGGAACTCCATCGTGTAGCTCGCCTGACCGGAGGTCTTGGACCGGAGATCGCCGACGTAGCCGAACATCTCCGAGAGCGGAACAAGCGCGTCGACGACCTTGTTCCCGTGCCGCTCCTCCATCTGCTGCACCTGGCCGCGACGGGCGTTCAGGTCGCCGATCACCGTACCGAGGTAGTCCTCCGGCGTCGTCACCTCGACCGCCATCATCGGCTCCAGCAGCGCCGGGTCGGCCCGGCGCGCGGCCTCCTTGAAGACCATCGAGCCGGCGATCTTGAACGCGAGCTCGGAGGAGTCGACGTCGTGGTACGCACCGTCGGTCAGCGTGACCTTGATGTCCTCCACCGGATAACCGGCCAGGACGCCGAACTGCATGGCCTCCTGGATGCCCTGATCCACCGACGGGATGTATTCCCGCGGGATCCGGCCACCGGTGATCCCGTTGACGAACTCGTAGCCCGAGCCGGCCTCCTGAGGTTCGAGGTCGATCAGCACCTTGGCGTACTGACCCGAACCACCGGACTGCTTCTTGTGCAGGTACTCGACCTTCTCCACCTTGCGGCGCAGCGTCTCCCGGTAGGCCACCTGCGGCTTGCCGATGTTGGCCTCGACCTTGAACTCACGCTTCATCCGGTCGATCATCACCTCGAGGTGAAGCTCGCCCATGCCGGCGATGATCGTCTGGCCGGTCTCCTCGTCCGTGTGGACGCGGAAGGTCGGGTCCTCCTCGGCCAGCCGCTGGATCGCGACGCCCAGCTTCTCCTGGTCCGACTTGGTCTTCGGCTCGATCGCCTGCTCGATCACCGGCGCCGGGAAGTCCATCGACTCCAGCACCACGAGGTTGTTCGGGTCGCACAGCGTCTCGCCGGTGGTGGTGTCCTTCAGACCCATCACGGCGACGATCTGCCCGGCACCGACCGACGCGATCTCCTCACGCTTGTTGGCGTGCATCTGGTAGATCTTGCCGATCCGTTCCTTGCGCTGCTTGGTGCTGTTCGTCACCTGCGTACCGGCCTCGAGCCGCCCGGAGTAGACCCGGACGTAGGTCAGCTTGCCCAGGTGCGGGTCGGCCGCGATCTTGAACGCCAGCGCGGCGAACGGGTCGGTGTCGCTCGGGTGACGCTCGATCTCCACCGTCTCGTCGCCCGGCTTGAAGCCGATGATCGCCGGGATGTCCAGCGGCGCCGGCAGGTACGCGATGACCGCGTCCAGCAACGGCTGCACACCCTTGTTCTTGAACGCGGAGCCGCAGAAGACGGCCGTGATCGCGCTGGACAGCACCGCGCGGCGGACGGCGTGCTGCAGCTGCTCCGCGGTGGGCTCGTCGCCCTCCAGGTACAGCTCCATCAGCTCGTCGTCGTGCTCGGCGACCAGCTCGATCAGCTCGGCGTGCGCCTGCTCGGCCTGCTCCTTCATGTCGGCCGGGATGTCCTCGATCTCGTAGTCCTCACCGATCGCGGTCTCGCCGCGCCAGGTCAGGGCCCGCATCTGGACCAGGTCCACGACGCCGATGAAGTCGGACTCGGCCCCGATCGGCAGCTGCATGACGGCCGGAACCGCGTTCAGCCGCTCCTTGATCGTCTTCACGCAGAAGTCGAAGCTGGCGCCGGTCCGGTCCAGCTTGTTGATGAAGCAGATCCGGGGCACGCCGTACCGGTCGGCCTGGCGCCACACCGTCTGGCTCTGCGGCTCGACACCGGCGACACCGTCGAACACGGCGACCGCACCGTCGAGCACGCGCAGGTTGCGCTCCACCTCGATGGTGAAGTCCACGTGCCCGGGCGTGTCGATGATGTTGATCTGGTGGTCTTTCCAGTGACAGGTCGTCGCGGCGGACGTGATCGTGATGCCGCGCTCCTGTTCCTGCTCCATCCAGTCCATCGTGGCCGCGCCGTCGTGGACCTCACCGATCTTGTAGTTGATCCCGGTGTAGAACAAGATCCGCTCGGTGGTCGTGGTCTTGCCCGCATCGATATGGGCCATGATCCCGATGTTGCGGACCTTGCCCAGGTCAGTCTTGATCTCGACGGCCATGGGGACGCGTTCAACCTCTTCTTTGTACGAAAATTGCGGTGCCCCAGATGCCGGAACGGATCCGGCACCGGGGCGGTGGGGGTGCCGCTGTTACCAGCGGTAGTGGGCGAAGGCGCGGTTGGCCTCGGCCATCTTGTGCGTGTCCTCGCGACGCTTGACCGCAGCGCCAAGCCCGTTCGAGGCGTCCAGCAGCTCGTTCATCAGCCGCTCGGACATGGTCTTCTCGCGGCGCTGCCGGGAGAAGGAGATCAGCCAGCGCAGCGCCAGGGTCGTCGACCGGCCCGGCTTCACGTCGACCGGCACCTGGTAGGTGGCGCCACCAACCCGGCGGCTCTTCACCTCGAGGGCGGGGCGCACGTTGTCCAGCGCCCGCTTGAGCGTCTGCACCGGATCGACACCGGTCTTGGCCCGGGTGCCCTCCAGGGCCGAGTACACGATGTTCTGCGCGATGGTCTTCTTGCCGTCGACGAGCACCTTGCTGACCAGCTGACTGACCAGCGGCGAGCCGTACACGGGATCGACCATCACCGGGCGCCGCGGGGCGGGGCCATTGCGGGGCATTACTTCTCCTTCTTCGCGCCGTACCGGCTGCGAGCCTGCTTGCGGTTCTTGACACCCTGCGCGTCGAGCGAGCCGCGGATGACCTTGTAGCGGACACCCGGAAGGTCGCGCACCCGGCCGCCGCGAACGAGCACCATCGAGTGCTCCTGCAGGTTGTGGCCGACGCCGGGGATGTAGGCGGTGACCTCGACCCCCGAGGACAGCTTGACCCGGGCGACCTTGCGCAGAGCCGAGTTCGGCTTCTTCGGTGTGGTGGTGTAGACGCGCGTGCACACGCCCCGCCGCTGAGGCGAACCCTTGAGCGCAGGCGTCTTCGACTTGCTCACCTTGTCTGCGCGGCCCTTCCGGACCAACTGCTGAATTGTGGGCACCGCTGAATATCTCTTTCTGTCACCGGATCTGGGGGTGCGCCCTGCCAGGGAGACCCGGCCGGACAGCTGTGCGAACACGCAGGATCACGGGGATCAAAGCCGGGCACGCACCAAGATTCGGGCAAGCCCGAACACAGTGGACAAGGTTATCCGGTCAGTCCTCGCCGGTCAAAGCGCGCGATGTGGCGCCGTGACCAGGGGCTTTCCGAGATCCAGCTTAGGCGCGCGGAGCAACCCCGTCCGGCCGTCATCCGAGGGAGAACGTCTCGCCGCGGGACGCCATCCCGTGCAGCTCGTCGCCCAGGTCTTCGCGCCCCGCAGCGAGCATGCCGGGCAGCAGTTCGGGCGCGTCGATCAGCGCCGCGAAGGCGTACGCGATCGTCACGTCGTGGTCCGGCCGGTGGATCACCTCGATCGGGTCGCCGGCGCTCAGCTCGCCCGCCTCGATGATCCTCAGGTACGTTCCCGGCCGCCGGTCCCGGACGAAGTGCTTCAGCCAGCCGCGTTCGCCGGTCCAGCCGCGGAACGTCGCACACGGGATCCGCGGCGACGTCACCTGGACCACCACCTGGGCGCCGATCCGCCAGCGCTCCCCGATCCGGGCCTCGTTCACGTCGATCCCGCCAGTGGTCAGGTTCTCGCCGAAGTAGCCGTGGGCCAGTTCCCGGCCCAGCCGTTCCGACCAGGCGGCCAGGTCCTCCCGCTGGAACACGTAGAGAGCCTGATCGTCGCCGCCGTGATTCTTCCGGTCACCGATGAAGTCGCCGACCAGGCCGCTGCCGAGCCCGCCGTGCTTCGGCCCGGGCGGCCGGACCTGGACCGGTCCGTCCACCGGCCGCTTGTCGATCCCGGTCGACACTTCGGCCTTGTACGGATTCGGCGCCGCCCGCCCGACGTTGATCGACGCTAGATATCCCACCCGGCCGAGCCTACGGTTCAATGCCCTGCCGGTCCGACGGAATTTTCTCGGGTACGGCAGCCAGGTCGACGATCACCCGCTCCAGCGCGGCGGCCGTCCGGGTCAGCTGATCGGCCTCGGCGAGGATCCGGGCCCGTTCCTCACCGAGCCGCCGGGCCAGATAGGGCGTCCGCAACGTCGGGTCGGTGAGGCACGGCAGCACGTCCAGGATGGCGCGGCTGCCGAGGCCGGCGTCGAGCAGCCGGCGGATCAGCGCGACCCGCTCCACGGCCCGGGCGTCGAACACCCGCTGCCCGCTGCTGGTCCGATTCGCCTCGAGCAGGCCCTGGCTCTCGTAGTAGCGGATCGACCGCACGCTGGCCCCCGTACGCGTCGCCAATTCCCCGATCCGCATGGCATCATCCTCCCTTGACCCTGACATCGACGTCAGGCTCTATCGTCCCGGCATGACCCAGGATCTGATCCCCAGCGGCTTGACCGAACTGCTCGACTCGACCTTGCCCGAGACCGAACTGCTGGCGCGCACCGTACGGCTCGCGGAGGAGCACGCCGCTGCCGGCCACCCGCCGTTCACCGCCGTCGTGGTCCGGGACGGGCGGGTGATCGGTGTCGGAGCCAACCGGATCCTGATCGACTCCGATCCGGCCGCGCACGGAGAAGTGGAGGCGATCCGGGACGCCGGGCGGCGCGCCGGGCTGGAATCGCTGACCGGGTCCGTGGTGCTCTCCAGCTGCGAGCCGTGCGCGATCTGCCGGACCGTCGCCGCGGCCGCGGGCGTGACCGAGATCGTGTACGCGGCCGGCCGGGAGCTGGTGCCGGCCGAGATCGACTCGAACCCGGAACGCACCGGCGCGCTGATGGATGCCGTCGCCGAACTGGTGCCGGGGATCGCGCGGGCCGGCGAGTCCGGGCTCTCGGCGGAGGAGCTGGCGACGCCGTTCGCGGTCTACCTCCGGACGCTCGGATGACCGGGGTCAGGCTCGGCCTCAACCTGCCGAACTTCGGGCCGGAGGCCGAACCGGCGGCGATGCTCGGCTGGGCCCGGTTCGCGGAGGAGGCGGGCTTCGACCTGGTCGTCGTGTCCGATCACGTCGCGCCGACGCCCGAGGTGGCGGCGACCTATCCGATGCCGTTCCACGACCCGTTCGTGCTGCTGGCCTGGCTCGCCGGGCAGACGTCGACCGTCCGGCTCGGCACGTCGGTCGTCGTGCTGCCGTACCGGCATCCGTTGCACACGGCCCGGATGAGTGCGATGGTGCACGACTACAGCGGCGGCCGGTTCGTGCTCGGCGTCGGCACCGGCTGGGCCCGGACCGAGTTCGCGGCGCTCGGGCTCGATTCGGCGGTACGGGGACGCACCACGGACGCCTATCTCGACGTGATCACCAGGGCCTGGGCCGAGCCGCTGGTCAGCGCGGACGCGGCCGGGCTGAGCTTCACCGACGTCGCGACGGGGCCGAATCCGCCCGGCGGAGCGCTGCCGCTGTGGGTCGGCGGGCAGTCGCGGGCGGCGATCCGGCGCGCCGCCCGGTACGGCAGCGCCTGGCACCCGATCAACCCGGAACTCGGCTGGCTACGCGACACCGGCCTGCCCGCGCTGGTCGCCGAGGCCACCGCGACCCGGCGCGAGATGCCGTCGCTCACGGTACGGATCAAGGCCAGGCTGCAACCCGACCCGGCACCGGCCGGTCGCCCGCTCGGCGTGGGCACGCTGGACCAGGTCGTCGCCGATGTCCGAGCCTTGGTCGACCTCGGCGCCGCCGAGGTGGTCCTGGACACCAATCCCGACCAGCCGTGGCCCCGCGACTACGCCGCCGAGCAGCGCGACCTGGCCCGGCTGCGGGACGCGCTCGGCTAGTCGGGCAGGGCCAGGTCGACCCCGAGCCAGTCCGCGAGGTCGCCGAGCTCGCGGTACACGTTGGCGGTCATCAGCCGGCCGAACCGTACGTCCTGGTGGATCGCGTCGACCCGGAGCACGCCGAGCTTCCGGTCCGTGGTCGCGTCGACCTTGCCGATCAGCCGGTCGCCGTACAGGATCGGCATCGCCCAGTAGCCCCAGCGCCGCTTCGCCGCCGGCTTGTACATCTCCAGCTGGTAGTCGAACTCGAACAGGTCGGCCATCCGCTTCCGGTCGAAGATCAGCCGGTCCAGCGGGGACAGGATCGCGACCCGGCCGCGGAACTCGCCGCCGAGATAGGCCGGGTCGACCCGCCACTCCCCGCGCACGCCGTCGATCAGGGCCGGCTCCCCGGCCTCGCCGACGTCGTCCGGTTCGACCATGCACTCGGGAGCACTGGCCCGCGCGATGCCCAGTGCGCGCAGCCGGCGCTCGTTGCGGATCCGGCGGGCCTGGTCGCTCGGGACCGGCGGCTCGTCGGGATAGACGCGTTCGGCGAGATCCCAGAGCCGGTCCCGGCCGCGCCGGCCCGCGGCGGCGACCTCGCCGCGCAGCACCAGCAACTCGAGCATCATCGCCAGGTTGCGATTGTTGTTCCAGCCGGAGGACTGCCAACCGACGATGCAGGTGTCCGGCAGTTCGTGCCGGGTCAGCGGCCCGTCCCGGCGCAACTCGGCGAGCACGTCGCGCCGGAAGCCGTCGTTGGCCGCCAGCCATTCGACCGGGCGCTGCCACGGCTCGGCGCCGGGCCAGGCGTTCAGCTCGGCGCGGTAGAGCGCGATGTCCTCGGGCGGCCTGAGCATCCCGCGGAGATCGATCAGTGCGAGTTCGTCGACCGCATTCGGTACGGCGTCGCGCGGGCAGCCGGAACCGAGCCGGCTCCACACCACCAGCCCGGGGTTCGGCGCGACCGCCTTGGTCGGGTCGTCCTGGAGCAGGGTCAGGTGGCGTACGGTCCCGAGCAGGTCAGCCGGCCTGGTTTCGTCCGCCGGCGCCGCATCCAGCAGCTGGGCCCGGACCGCGATCCGGCGCGCGTCCTGCCGGGACAACTGGTGCACGCCGTCAGGGTAGCCCGACCCTTCATCGTCCGAAATCAAGCGCACTTCGGCCGGAACGACGCCGATTCGGCCGGATTCCACGCGAGTGCGCGGGATTTCGGTCAGTCCAACCCGTCGTGGACAATCGCACACCGCCAATGTTTGAATGAACACGTGGAGAGTGCGAATCGGCAGGAGGTGATCCTGCGCGGCCTGCGGGACCGGGGGCGGGTCTCGGTGGACGACCTGGCGCAGGAACTGGACTGCTCGACCATGACCGTCCGGCGTGACCTGGACCGGCTGGCCGGGATGGGCCTGCTCCGGCGGGTGCACGGCGGGGCCGTCACGGGCTCGACGGCCGACGAGACGCCCTACCCGGTCCGGTCGGCCACCGCCGTCGACGCCAAGCGGCGGATCGCCGCGGCTGCCGCGGCCATGATCAGCGACGGCGAGACCGTACTCGTCGACGGCGGGACGACCGCGCTCGAGGTGGCCCGGCTGCTTCATGATCATCGGCTGACCGTGACCCCGCTGAGCCTGCAGGTCGCGGCCGAACTGGGCCGGGCCGGTGGGATCCGGTTGATCATGCCGGGCGGCGACGTCCGGCCGGTCGAGCAGTCCTTCGTCGGCCCGCTGACCGTGCACGCGCTGGACACGTTGCGGTTCGACACGGCCGTGATCGGCTGCTGCGGCATCGACGCCGAGGACGGCCTGACCGGGCACGACCTGGACGAGTCCGCCGTGAAGGCGGCCGCGATCGCCGCCGCCCGGCGGACCGTCGTCGTCGCCGACGCGACCAAGTGGGGCGCCGGCGCGTTCGTCCGGTTCCACGACCTGTCCAAGGTCACCACCGTGATCACCGACGACGCGGCACCGACCGACCAGACCGCCCGCCTCGCCGAGCGCGGGATCGAGGTGCAGCGTGTCTAGCGCGGTCGCTGCGGTCGCTCCGTTGATCGCGAAGAAGGCCCGCCGGGCCGACTCGATGATCTTCGCCCTGAACGCGCTGCTCTACGCGGCCTGGACGCCGCACATCCCGGCGATCAAGGACCGGCTCGGGCTGCATGAGGGGACGCTCGGGCTGGCCCTGCTCGGTGCGCCGGTCGGTGCGCTGATCGCGGTGATCGTCACCGGCCCCGCACTTTCTCGCTGGGGCAGCGTCAAGATCCTCCGGATCACCATGATCGGCTTCGCCGCCTCCGCGCCGTTGGTCGGGCTGGCCGACTCGTTGCCCGCCTTGTTCGGCGCCTTGGTGATCTTCGGCGCCTTCCAGGGTTCGATGGACGTCTCGATGAACACCCAGGCGGTGACCGTCGAGCATCGGTACGGCCGGCCGATCATGTCCAGTTTCCATGCCATCTGGGCGATCGGGGCCGCCGTCGGGGCGGGGCTCGGCTCGCTGGCGCTCGCGATCGACGCACCACTGGCGCTGCAGCAGGCCGCGCTCGGCGTGATCATGGTGGCCGGCATGATCGTGCTGGGTCGCTGGCTGTACGCCGACGATCACGTACCCGAGGCGGAGCCGGGCCGGACCGACACCGGACGGCGGCTGAGCTGGCTCAGCCCGCGGCTGATCATGATCGCCGCGATCATGTTCGCGGCCCTGCTCTGCGAGGGTGCGGCCGCCGACTGGGCCCCGCTCTATCTGCGTGATCATGTCCATGCGCCGGAAGAACTGGCCGGACTGGCCTACACCGCGTTCGCGTTGGCGATGTTCGTCGGCCGAGCCTTCGGGGACCGCTGGGTGGCGCGGTTCGGCGGGGCCCGGGTGGTCGCCGTGCTGGCGGCGGTCGGGGCCGTCGGGCTCACCGTCGGACTGTTGTCCGGCCACACGGCCGTGGTGCTGGCCGGCCTTGCCCTGTACGGGCTCGGGATCGCCTGCATCGTGCCGGTCTGCCTCAGCGCCGCCGCCGTCGAGGCCGGCCGGACCGGTTCTCCGGCCGGGCCCGCGCTGGCCCTGGCCGACGGCACCGGCCGGACCGGGTTCCTGCTCGGCCCGACCCTGATCGGCGGCCTGGCCCACGTCACCTCGTTGCCGCTGGCCCTCGGCGTGCTGCCGGTGTTCTGCGCCGGCATCGTGCTCGCCTCGCGCGTCCTGCGCCGCTGATCGCTACTCGCCGGTGCGGTCGTCGATCAGCTCGCGGACGACGTCGACGTGGCCGGCATGGCGGGCGTACTCCTGGAGCAGGTGGAACAGCACCCAGGCCAGCGTCGGCGGTTCGCTCCCCTCGGTCCGGGACCGGGCCGACTGCTCCGACAGCTCGTGCTCGGCGACCAGCCGCCGGCTCCGTTCCACCTCCTGCCAGAACGCCGCCCGGACGTCCTCGGCACTGGTCCCGGCCGGAACCGCCCAGCGGCCCGCGTCGAGATCCCAGTCGCCGCGCGGCAGCTCGTCGCCGAGGCCGAGGAAGCCCCACTGGAGCCAGCGCCGCTCCACGAAGAGGAGATGGTGCAGCAGCTCCAGCAGGGACCAGCCGGACGGCAGCACGGCCCGGCGCAGATCCTGCTCGGACAGCCCGTCGACCTTGGCCCAGACGATGTCGCGGTAGTAGTCGAGATACTGCCGCACCAGCTCACCGGCGTCGGTCAGGTCGGTCGGCGGCTCGGCCCGTTCCTCGATCATGCCGACAGCCTAGGAGGCCAGCGAGTTCCGGCGGGCGTAGGCGTCCCGGCAGTTCTCGGCGCAGAAGCCGTACGTCACTCCGTCATGATCAAGCGTGATCGCCCGCGGGCCGAGCCGGACCAGCATGCCGCAGACCGGGTCGACGACCCGGCCCGCCGGGATCGCGCGACCATGATCGAGATTGGCCAGGAACTCCTCGGTGAGGTGGTCCAGTCGTCCAGTTCGCGGAAGCCGAGGTGGGTCATCGCCCGGGCCCGGCGCATCGTCCCCTCCGGTACGTCCTCGTCGCCGGTCGTCAGCAGCCCCGCCACGATCGTCTCGGCCAGTTCAGTCCGGTCGACCTCGGTGAGCCCACCGCGCGGACCGATGATCTCGATCAGGTTCATGATCAACTTCTCCGGCTCAGTGGTGGGCGTCGGGGTCGAAGCCCTCGGGCGCCTGGTCCAGGAAGGTGGTCACCGCGGCGACCCGGCCGTCCGCGGCGACGGTGATCACGTCGGAGCCGGCGGCGAACCTGCTGCCGCCGACGGTGATCTCCCAGCGCAGCCGGGCCCGGTCGTGGTGGGTCTCCGGTTCCTCGGTCGCACGGACGGCGACCGCGTCGAAGTGGTCACGGAACTGGTCCCGGAAGTCGATCAAGGCGGCCGGGCCGGTGAGCACGCCGACCGGGGCGGCGTACTCGACATCGTCGGTGAGGGCCTGTTCCGCCGGTGCGGCGGCGTTCAGGAAGGCGAGGTAGGTGTCGACGGCTTCTCGTACTGCTTCGTTGGTGATCATGACGTCGATCCTGCGTCGCCGGTGGCGGCTGGTCGATAACCTCCGAGGTCATTGCGTACGGACTCAGGATCCGGGCACGCTGGCGCCATGATGGTCACCACGGAACCGGTCGGCACCCTGGTCCGGCGCTGGCGGGAGCGGCGCCGCCGGTCCCAGCTGGACGTCGCGATCGCGGCCGAGCTGTCCACCCGGCACCTGAGCTACATCGAGACCGGGCGGTCCCGGCCGAGCCGGACCATGATCGAACGGCTCTGCGAGGAGCTGGAGGTGCCGCTGCGGGAGCGGAACACGCTGCATCTGGCGGCCGGCTTCGCGCCACCGCACGCCGAGCGGCCGTTCGATGATCTTGGTCAGGCCCGGGATGCGGTCCGGGCGGTCCTTGCCGGCCACGAGCCCAATCCGGCGTTGGCGGTCAACGTCCGCTGGGAACTGCTGGACGCGAACCGGGCCATGCACACGTTCCTCGGTGACCTCCCGGATCACCTGGCCGGGCCGCCGCTGAACGTGCTCCGGGCCACCCTGCACCCGGACGGCCTGGCGCCTCAGATCCTCAACCTGACCCAGTGGCACGGCCAGGTCCTGCGCCGGGTCCGGCGGCAGATGGAGCGCACCGCCGATCCGGGCCTGGCCGAGCTGTATCAGGAACTGGCCGGCTATCCGGTCCCGGAGGAACCGGAGCCGGCCGTTCCGGCACCGGAAGTCGATCTTGTGCTGCCGTTGCGGATGATCACCGACCACGGCGAGCTGGCGCTGCTCTATGCCACCACGGTCTTCGGCTCGCCGCGCGACGTGACGCTGGACGAGATCGCGATCGAGACGTTCTTCCCGGCCGACCGGGCCACCGCCGACCTGCTCCGCGCGCTGGGCTGACTACCGGATCACCGGGAGCACAGGATCCTCGGACCGGCCGCTGGCCGCCTCGATGAACGCCGCCGAATCGGGCACCTCCGCCAGCAGCCGGGCCGTCTCCGCCGCGGCCGAGGCCGGCGCGTCCGGCGGCAGCCCGAGGGCGTGCTGCAGGTCGTACAGGTGCACCGTCGCCTCCATCAGCGCGATCCGCAGCGCCTCGGCGAGCATGATCGACGCCGGCCCGCCCTGCCACGGAAAGATCGTGGCGCCGGGCGTCTCGGCGAGCCAGCCGGTGGCCGCGCGGGCGTCCTCGGCGAAGGCCGCCAGCAGCCGCTCCTGCCCGAGGGCGGTCACCTGCCGGCGGGCCCCGTCGGCGACCGCGGCGGCGACCTGCTCCACCTCCGGCGAGCCCGGCACGTTGTAGCCGCGGAGCACGTCGACCGCGGTCACCACCGCCCCACCGGGCGCCTCAGCCGGCCGGGTCCGCAACGCGATCGGATAGCCGGCGTGGTGGGCGAACAGGGCTTCGATGTCCCAGCCGTCGCACCGGGTCGGCCGCCTCCAGTCCGCCTCGGTGAGCGCCGCGCCGAGCTCCGCCCAACGCTCCCAGCACGCCGCCAACGCCGTCACTCTGTCCGGATCAGTCACGCCTCCGAGATTAGGAGACCGGCGAGGAAGATCAACAAGCGTGACCTGGCGGCCAGGCCCTGATCGCTGAGCTGGTCGGCGGCCGCCAGCAGGGCGTCGATCCACCAGCCGAGCCGGAGCTGGTTGGAGATGATCATGGAGCGCCGCACCTGGTCCGGGTCGCCGGTCCAACCGGAGTCGATCAAGGCCTCCAGGTACGCACTCGTGAGGGTCCGCCAGGCGTCCGCGGGATCGACTGCACCCTGCGGTTCCAGGGTGAGCGCGAGGTGGCCGGCGTCGTGCCCGACCGGGCCCGGGCCGACGTAGGCCCAGTCGATCACCACCACCGCACCGTCGCCGGCCCGGCCGATGTTGCCGTTGTGGAAGTCGTGATTCGCCAGCAGGGCAGGGAATTCGGCCAGCCGGCGGGCGATCTCGGCCGGTTCGGTGACCCGGGCTGCGACCACCATGCGCAGTTCCGGGGCGAGCCCGCGCTCCAGCGCCGACGGCCAGGCCGGATGGGCCAGGGTGCGGGCGTTGTCGAGCTGCTGCCGCTCGACGTGGCGGGCGATCCAGTCACCGGTCAGCCACGGCTGATCATGGTCGGCGTTCGCGACCTGCCAGCGGGCGAGCCCGGCGACCGCCTGCCGGCAGGCTTCCAGCGAGCCCGGGATGCCGGACAGTTCCTCCAGCCAGAGATCACGGCGGCCGTCATGATCATCGATCTCCGCCCGCGGGGTACGGACGTCCTCGATCCACCCGGTCCGGGCCAGGTCGGACGCGTAGAACGCGGCCTCCTTCCCCCACCACTGCGGATCCGCCGGGTCGGCCCGGAGTCGCCAGGCCGGGAACGTGCCGAGGTGCATCGGTCCGGTCCGCTTGACGATCACCGACGCCGGCCCGTCGCCGCGGCGCTGGTCGGCCGTGACCCGCCACATCCCGCCGTTCGGGTAACCGAGGTCACCGCCCAGCCGCTCGGCCGTCCAGGTCGTGCCGTCCGCCGCCCCGGTCAGCCGGGCCAGCGTCTCCGGCGGCGGCACCGGCCGAAGCTCCCCGAACCGCGGCCGCTGTTCCGCCTCCCCGGTCACGTACGCCTCCCTCCAGCATGGCCCCCGCAGTTTTTCACGTCCCGTGAAAAACTGGCGCAATACCACAGAAGCTTCTCTGGTATTGCGTGAAGAAACATGGTGAAGAAGGTGCTTCGGCGGGTCGCACGGGCCCGGTCAGCGCGGATAGCTGGTGATCGCCGACGCCTTCACGCTGGCCCAGACCCGGGATCCCGGCTCCAGGCCGAGTTCGGCCACGGCTTCGGGGGTGACTTCGGCGAGCACGGCGCTGCCCGGGCCGGGCACGTCGGCGACCTCGACCCGCACCTCGTCCCCGTACGGTTCCAGGCCGGCGACCCGGGCGTGCCAGAGATTGCGCGGGGTGCCGATCGGGCGTTCGGTGAACAGGGCGACCGCATTCGGCGGGAAGGCCAGCTGCACGGGCCCGGCCGCCGGGTGGGCCAGGTGTACGGTGCCGGCCGGCTCGATCCGGACGGTCGTGCCGGCTGCCGTACCGGAGAGCAGGTTGAGCCCGACCAGCCGGGCCACGTAGTCGGTGGCCGGGTGCCGGGCGATCTCGGCCGGGGTGCCGGACTGCACCGGCGCGCCCGCCTCGATCACCACGACCCGATCGGCCAGGACGGCCGCGTCGACCGGATCATGGGTGACCAGGACGGTGACGCCGCCGAAGGCGGCCAACCGGCGCCGGAGTAGGCCGCGGACCTCCAGCCGGGTCCGGGCGTCCAGCGCGGCCAGCGGCTCGTCGAGCAGCAGCAGCTCGGGATCACCGGCCAGGGCCCGGGCCAGCGCGACCCGCTGCGCCTGACCGCCGGAGAGCTGCCGCGGCCGGACGGCGCCGAGGTCCGCCAGCCCCACCGACGCGAGCAACTTCGCCGCCAACGCCCGCGCCTCGGCCTTCGAGCGGCCCCGGCAGCGCGGCCCGAACGCCACGTTGTCCAGCGCTGACAGGTGCGGGAACAGCAGATAGTCCTGGAACACGACGCCGATCGGGCGCCGGTGCGCCGGCCACTGGCGGGACGGGTCGGCGAGCCGCTGCCCGGCCAGGTCGATCCGGCCGCCGTCCATGATCAACAATCCGGCGAGGGCACGCAGCGCGGTCGACTTGCCGGCCCCGTTCGGGCCGAGCAGGGCGACCACCTCGCCCGGCTCGGCCCGCAGCGGCAGGTCGAGCCGGAACGTGCCGCGGGACACCCTCAGCTCGGCGTTGAGTCCGTTGATCACCACCGCGCCACCCAGCGTCCCCGGAGCAGCACCAGCACGGCGATCGACACGGCGAGCAGCAGTACCGACAGCAGCAGCGCCGCGTCCGGGTCGGTGTTCAGCGCCAGGTAGACCGCGATCGGCAGTGTCTGGGTGCTGCCGGGCAGGTTGCCCGCGAACGTGATCGTGGCGCCGAACTCGCCCAGGGCGCGGGCCCAGGCCAGCACCGCGCCGGCCGCGACACCGGGCCCGATCAGCGGCAGGGTGACGCGGCGGAACACGGTCAGCGGGGTCGCGCCGAGGGTCGCGGCGGCCTCCTCGTAGCGGCGATCGGCGGCTCGCAGCGAGCCCTCCACCGACAAGATCAGGTACGGCAGCGCGACGAAGACCTGGGCCAGGACGACCGCGTACGGGGTGAACGGGAAGGCGAACCCGGTCGCCTCGTAGAGCGGCCGGCCGAGCAGCCCGGACCGGCCCAGCACCGTGAACAGGGCGACCCCGCCGACCACCGGCGGCAGCACCAGCGGCACCGTGATCAACGCCCTGATCACGCCGGCCCCGGGCAGTCCCGGCCGAGCCAGCAGCCAGGCTGCCGGCACCCCGAGCAGCACCGCGATCACGGTCGCGGCGGTCGCCGTGATCATGGACAACCTCAACGCAGCAAGGGCATCCGGGCCGGTGATCAACTCGGGCAACCGGCCCCACGGCGCCCTGATCAGCAGGCCGAGCAGCGGCAAGATCAACATCAGCAGGGCCAACGCGGCCGGCACCGCGAGCAGCATCGGGATCCGGGACGGCGCGGCCCGATCAGGATGGCGAGGCAAAGCCCGCCCTGCTCAGGACGGCCTGCCCCGCCGGCCCGCGGACGTAGGCCACGAAGGCCGCCGCCAGCGCCGGGGTGCGAGACTCGGCGAGGACACTGATCGGGTACGTGTTCACGGCCGATGCCGCCTCGTCGACGTCGATCCCCTCGACGTCTGCGCCGGCCGCGATCACGTCGGTGCGGTAGACCAGCGCGGCGTCCACCTCACCGAGCCGCACCTTCTGCAGGGCCGCTTTGACGTCCTCCTCCAGCGTGTCCGGCCTCGGCTCGATACCGGCCGCCCGGAACACCTGCTGCGCCGCCGAACCGCACGGCACCCAGACGGCGCAGAGGGCGATCCGCCGGGCCGGGTCGGCGAAGTCGGCCAGCCCGGTGATCTTGGCCGGGTTGCCCGGCGGCACCGCGATCTGCAACGTGTTGGTGACGAACGGCTGCGGGTCGGCGGCCAGGTTCGCGTCGGCCACGGTCTGCATCGTCGACTCATTGGCCGCCGCGAACACGTCGGCCGGCGCCCCGGCTCTGATCTGGGTCGCCAGGGTCGCGCTGGACCCGAAGCTGAACGTGATCTTGGTCCCCGGATTGGCCGCCTCGAAGTCCGCCCCGATCGTGGTGAACGGCTCGGTCAGGGACGCCGCCGCCAGCACCGTGAGCTCGCCCGTCGGCGCCCCACCCGGCGCGGTCGGGGCGCCCGGCGCGGTCGGGGCGCCGGCCCGGGATCCGGCCGGCGCGGCACACGCCGCCAGGGCCATGATCATCAGCACCGCGAGCGCCGTACCCGATCTTCTGATCATGCGTCGGGCACCTCGACCACGACATTGGTCGCCTTGATCGACGCGGTGGCCAGGACGCCCGGCTCCAGCCCGAGCTCGCTGGCCGCCTCGGCCGACATCAGCGACACCACCCGGAACGGCCCGCACTGCAGGTCGACCTGGGCCATCACCCCGTCCTTGACCACCTTCGTGACCAGCCCGGTGAAGCGGTTCCGGGCGCTCTCGGCGACCGACGCCCCGAGCGCCGGAGCGGTCGCCAGTTGCTGGGTCAACGCGGCCAGGTCCGCTCCGTCGATCATGGTCGGGCCGTCCCCGTTCAGGGCGCCGAGGCGGCCGGTGTCGATCCAGCGGCGGACCGTGTCATCGCTGACACCGAGCAGAGTCGCTGCCTGAGAAATCCGATACTTCGGCATAGATCGAGCATAATCTCCGTACCTGCGGAACTTTGAGCCGAGCTCGGTTCCGAAGCTTCGCTCGCCAACGGAGCGGCCGTTCCGGTTCTGCGGAGACCCGGTTCAGTTGCGGAGAGCGGTGGTGAAGAATAACGCCCGTGGGGGAGCCAGATCAGGGCGGAACGGGCGGCCGGGTGATCGTCATCACCGGAGCGATGGCCGCGGGGAAATCGACGGTCGCAGAGCTGTTGGCCGGCCGGTTACCCTGCTCCGTCCACATCAGGGGCGACGTGTTCCGCAAGATGATGGTCAACGGCCGGGCCGACATGACGCCGCAGCCGACGCAGGCCGCGCTGGACCAGCTTCAGCTCCGGTACGAGCTCGCCGCGCACACCGCCGACCGCTTCGCCGACCAGGGCTTCGACGCGATCGTGCAGGACGTCATCATCGGTCCCGACCTGGCCGGCTTCATCGACCAGATCCAGACCAAGCAGCGCTACCTGGTGGTGCTGTCGCCGACCGTCTCCGCGCTGGAGATCCGGGAGGCGCAGCGGGCCAAGGAAGGCTACGGCAGCTTCTCGCCGAATCAGCTGGACGAGCTGCTGCGCCGGGAGACCGCCCGGATCGGCTACTGGCTGGACTCCAGCGCGCAGACGCCCGACGAGACCGTCGACGACATCCTCACCAACCTCGACCAAGCCGCCGTCTGACCAACCGCCGACCGGTCACCAAAGCAGCCGTTCTGGCGGCGTGTCGCTGCACTTGTGCCCGGTCGGCAAACTTCTTCCTTCCTTCCTGGTACGGATTCGGGCCGGGGACCTGCCGGGAGCCGGGGGCCGGCACAGGGGACCGATCTTCACGCTCACCCGGAGCCGCCCTGCGCGCGCCCGGCGGCCGCAATCCGGGGTCAGCGCCGAAGCAGCAAGATCATCCCCCGAACGTGAGCGAGACCGGGCACCGAACGGCATCGCACGAAGCCCGCGGAATCGGTGCAAACCGCAAATTCTCCGGTCGCCAGCGGTACGTCCTTCACCGAGTGGACGATATGGGCCACCCAACTGGATGGCGATGCGGTCAAGGCGTCCGCTCAGCGTGGACCGGCAGGGCGCGGACCGCAAGATCTTCGGTGTAGCGGCACGACACCTCGGCCCGCACCCGTCTCCCGTCCGTACCGCACCGCGCCGTCGTCTCCCCCCGCCGTATCGAGCCGCCGGCACCTCCACGGCGAGACGGGTTCAGCCGCGGTGCTCCTCGGCGGCCGCCTCGTCGTCGATCACCCGGCCGCCCCGGAGCCCGGCACCTCCTCCGTACCGGTCGCGCCGCCCCGTCGCCGACGCCGGAGCCGTTGTCCAAGACCGCGAGGACGCCGATCGAGATGATGTTGTTGGCGATCGGCGACCACATCATCGGGCCGAACGGGTCCCGCGCGTTGAGCACCTGGCCGGCCAGAGCGGTCGCGTCGGCCGCGGCGCTCGGCGCCGGTTCAGTCCGGCTCGCCCCGAACAGCCGTCGCCCGCGCACCCCACGGCACTCACCGCTCGTCCGTCCGTTCCGCCGGCATCTCCACCGCCCCGCCGAATCGATCCGCCGGCACGCGCACCGCACCCCATCGCTCGTGGGCGCCAAGCCGGGCCGCAACGCCGCCCGCGCCGCATCAGTCCCGGCCCGGACCCTGCTCCGCCAGCCGCTCCGGGTCGCCGGCCGGGAACAGCGCGCCGAGCTGGTCGGTGTCGCCGTCGCGGAGCAGGTCGAATCCGCCGCAACTGCCGTCGCGGGAGACCGTTCTCTGCCTGATGAGCGCCAGTTGCGTCCGATCTGAGCAGGCTCCCCTTCAGCGCCGGGAACGCCACCGGTCCGCAACCCAACGCTGCGCCACGACCCAGGTCCCGCCGACCGGGCACAACCGCAGCGACACGCCGCCAGAACGCCTGCTTTTGTGCCCGGTCGGCAGAGTAAATCGGGGCGTGATTGTCGGTGGTCTGGGACATGATGGGGCCGTGACCGTGACTTCGCCGGCGTCCCCCTCGTTCTCGGAGCGCGGGCGTCCGGACGCGCGCCCACTCGTCGGCCGGGAGCGGGAGCTGGCCCGGCTGCTCGAGCTGCTCGGTCTGTCCACCGGCCGACCCGGCGGGCTGGTCGTGCTGTCCGGAGACGCGGGCATCGGCAAGTCGCGGATCGTGGCGGCGGCGATCGGGGCGGCCGGCGAGCGCGGCTGGCGGGTCGCGCTCGGCCAGTGCATGGATCTCGGCCGCAGCCCGCTGCCGTACCTTCCGTTCGTCGAGCTGTTCGGCCGGCTGACCGGGACCGAGGAGGGCCGGCAGCTCCTGGAACGGCACCCCGGCGTGCGGCCGCTGATCGCCCGTTCGGTGGACGGCACGGCGCCCGAACCGGACCGCGGGGTGTTGTTCGAGTCGGTGCACGCGATCCTGACCGACCTGGCCGGCGCGCGGCCGCTGCTGCTGGTGATCGAGGACGTGCACTGGGCCGACTGGTCCAGCCTCGAGTTGATCAGCTTCCTGCTGACCCGGCCGTTCCCGGCCCCGGTGTCGATGATCGTCACTTACCGCTCGGACGATCTGCATCGCCGGCATCCGCTGCGCCCGGTCGCGACGGGCTGGATCCAGTTGCACACGGTGGAGCGGCTCGAGCTCGGCCCGCTCCCCGACGATGCGGTACGAACGCTCGCGACCAACCTGCGCTCCGGGATGTCCGACGTCGAACTGGCCCGGGTGATCGACCGGGCCGAGGGCAACGCGTTCTTCACCGAGGAGCTGGTGGCGGCCGGCACGGTGCCCGGAGGGGTCCCGGACGATCTGGCGGACCTGTTGATCCTGCGCCTCGATCAGCTGGAGCCGGCGGCCCGGCAGGTGGTCCGCTCGGCCGCGGTGGCGGGCCGGCGGGTCAGTCACGAGGTGTTGCAGGCGGTCACCGAGCTCGACCCGGCCGAGCTCGATCTGGCCCTGCGCAACGCGGTGGAACGGTTCGTGCTGGTCAGCGACCGCTCGGATACGTACGCGTTCCGCCACGCCCTGCTCGCCGAGGCCGTCTACCAGGACCTGCTGCCGGGCGAACGGGTCCGGCTGCACGCCCGCTACGTCGCCGCGCTGCGCGACCACCCGCGGGCGACCGCGGCCGACCTGGCCCGGCACGCCCGGGCCGCGCACGACCACGCGACCGCGATCACGGCCGGCCTGCGGGCGGCCGAGGAGTCGCAGACGATGGGCGGCCCGGACGAGGCGGTTCACCACTATCTCGTCGTGCTCGAGCTGCTCGCCGATCCGCAGGTGGAACCGGCGATCGCCGATCCGGTCGACATCACGGTCCGCGCGGCGACCGCCGCGGTCTCGGCCGGGATGCCGGAGCGGGGGGTCGCACTGGCCCAGGACCAGCTGTCCCAGCTGCCCCCGGACGCCGATCCCCTGATCCGGGCCCGGCTGCTGCAGTCGCTCGCCACGGCGGCCATGCTGACCGACCTCAACATCAACGTCCTCGCCCTCACCACCGAGGCGATGACGCTGGTGCCGGCCGAGCCGGACAGCGAGTTGCGCTGCCGGGTGCTGCGGTCGCACGCGCAGGTCCTCGCGGACCGGTATCGGCACGACGAATCGACCCGTTGGGCCGAGGAGTCGCTGGCGATGGCGGAGCGGCTGGGTCTGCCGGAGATCGCCACCGACGTGTCCGCGCTGCTGGCCAAGCTGCAGGACCGGCTCGGCAACACCGAGGCGTCCCGGGCCGCGCTGCGCACGATCGTCGCCGACGCCCGGGCCCGCGGCGACGCGACCGAGCTGCGGGCGCTCTATCACCTGGCCGGCATCCATTACGAGCTGGGCGAGGTGGCCGAGGCGCTCGAGCTCTACCTGGCCGGTGCCGAGCGGGCCGCCGAGACCGGCCGCCGGTACGCGCCGTACGGGATCGACGCCCGGATCATCGCCGGCGTCGCCGCGTACACGCTCGGCCGCTGGGACCAGGTGCTGGAGATCGTCGACACGACCGGCGAACGGCCGCCGATGGTCGCCGACGCCGCGCTGGCCGCGATCGAGATGTACGTGGCCGCCGGCCGGGGCGAGCAGGCGGGGTTGGCGCTGCTCGGCCGGGCCGGGCGGGCCACCGGCACCGACGCCGTGGTGTCGCTGCACGCCGGCGGCGCCGCGATGGAGCTGTACGGGCAGACCGGCGATCTGGACCGGGCCTGGCACCAGTACCGCACGCTGACCGACGAGATCGACGCCGCCTGGACCGACGTCCAGGCCAAGATCAGGTTGAGCGCGCTGATCCTGGGCATCGCCGCGGACCACGTCGGCACGACGCCGGCCGAACGGCAGCGGTGGACCGACCGCGCGGACTGGCTGCTGGGCCAGGTCGAGACGATCGTCCTCGACGCCGAGGCGCGCCGGCCGCTCGGCGTGGAGAGCCGGGCCTGGGTGCAGCGGTTCCGCGCCGAACGGCTTCGGCTGGACCAGCGGCTCGGCCTGCCCGTCGATTCGGCCGCGCTGGTCCAGGCCTGGCGGGCCGCCGTGGCCGGGTTCGAGGACTTCCCGAGCGTTCCGGAGTTGGCCCGGAGCCGGATCCGGCTGGCGGCCGCGCTGCGGCTGGCCGGTGCCGTCGAGGAGGCGGGGCAGCTGGCCGCCGCGGCCCGGGCCGTCGCCGAGCAGCTCGACGCCCGCCCGATGCTCGCCGAACTGTCCGCGCTCGCCCCGCCCGACCGGTCCGGCGGGCCGGGTGTCCTGACCCCGCGTGAGCAGGAGGTGCTCGCGCTGGTCGCCGAGGGCCTGAGCAACCGCGAGGTCGGGCTCCGGCTCACGATCAGTACGAAGACGGCGAGCGTGCACGTGTCGAACATCCTGACCAAGCTCGGCGCCGGCACCCGGACCGAGGCCGCCGCCCTGGCCCGCCGCCGCGGCCTGCTCGGCTGACCCGGGCCGTGCCTCAGGCGTCGGCGATCCGCGGGTACGGGCTTCGCTCGCGAGCCACCTCGGCGTTGACCAGGCGCTCCATCAGGCCGGCCCGGACCGAGGCGTAGGCCGGGTCGTCGAACCGGTTGCGGTGCTCGCCCGGATCGTCGGCAAGATCGAACAGCTCGCCGTACGGCTGATCACGGTGGATCGTGATCTTGTAACGCTCCTCGACGTAGGTGCGCAGGTGCACCCGGGTCGGCTGGTGCCGGTTCTCCACGAAGACATGATCACGAACCGATTCGGTGGCGCCGGTCCAGACCGGCCGTTGATCAACTCCCTGCATCCACAGCGGTACGTCGAGCCCGGCCGCGGACAGGAACGTCGGCGCCAGGTCCACCAGGCTCTGCAGCCCGGCCACCCGCAGCCCGGCCGGGACGCCGGCCGCGCGGACGATCATCGGGATCCGGATCAGATCCTCGTAGTGGAAGGCGCCCTTGGCGATCAGCCCGTGCTGCCCGAGGAAGTGTCCATGATCAGTGGTGAACACGACGATCGTGTCGTCGGCGATCCCGAGCCGGTCCAGCGCGGCGAGGATCCGGCCGATCCCGGCGTCGACGAAGCTGATCATCCCGTAGTAGATCGCGACGTTGCGGCGCAGCTCCGCCTCGGTGATCAGGTGTGACCGGAATCCGTGGTTCGCGTACCGAGTCTCCCGCCAGGCCGAGAAGTCGGGAGAGGGTTGCTGGGTCAGGCCGAACAGGGCGGCATCGCCTCGAGCTCGCCGGGTTCCAGGCGGCCGACCGTCACGTCGGCCGGGTCGTGCAGCGACGCCCAGGGCTCCGGCACCAGATAAGGCGGGTGCGGGTCCTGGAAGCTGGCCCAGGTGAAGAAGGGCCGGTCCTCCGCCGTCGCGCGCTCGATCGCGGCGACCGAACGCTCCGCGACGAACGTCGTGTAGTGGAACTCCTCCGGCAGGTCCCAGCGGTGGCGTCGGCCCGGCTCCTGCTGCTCGGATCGGAAATACTCCCGCCAGTTCGGCAGCCCCTGCTCCTCCATCCAGAGCGCGTAGTGCTGCCCGGCCCAGGCCTCGTCGGCGTGGTTGCGGGCCAGTTCGACGTGCTCGAAGCCGTAGTGCGGGCCGTGGTAGCCGCGCCAGAAGTCAAGATCACGAAACCGCGGCGGCGCCTCCAGCGACGTCTGCTCGGGCGTCGAGGCGAGCGGCTGGAAGTGCGCCTTGCCGATCAACGAGGTCGCGTAGCCGGCGTTGCTCAGCAGCCCCGACACGGTCGGCCGCTCCTCGTCCAGCTTGGTGCCGATGGTCCAGCAGCCGTGACTGGACGGATACTGCCCGGTGATGATCGAGGACCGGGACGGCGAGCAGAGCGGGTTCGGGCAGTAGGCCCGGTCGAACAGCGCCCCGTCGGCCGCCAGCCGGTCGAGGTTCGGCGTCGACAGCGCCGGCGTACGGACACCGAGGCACTCGTAGTGCTGCTGGTCGGTCGTGATCAACAGGAGGTTCGGACGGGCGGTGTCCGTGGTCATGCTCCGGAAGGTTAGTAGGTCAGATCGGGCGAGAGCAGCCCGGCGGTCCAAGCGGCCCAGCCGAACGCCAGCAGGGCCACCATGATCAACAAGTTGCCGATCGCGCTCCACACTCCGCCCCGGTTGCGGAGCGTCCCGATCAGCTGCAGCAACGCCGGGACCACGGCCAGCACCGGGACGAGCGTCAGCACCTGCAGTGCCCGCAGCACCGGTTCCGGGGCGGGCACGAAGGACCCGATCAACGAGATCACGGCGACCCAGCCCAGCGTTGCGAGCGGTACGGCGAGCAGGCCGAGGTGGGTGAGCGTCCG
Organism: Microlunatus parietis; assembly: GCF_013407955.1. Lineage (GTDB taxonomy): Bacteria > Actinomycetota > Actinomycetes > Propionibacteriales > Propionibacteriaceae > Microlunatus > Microlunatus parietis. The sequence goes on from NZ_JACCBU010000001.1 coordinate 2,651,938, forward strand.
GAGCCGGCGCCGGGCGACCGACCACTCCGCCAGGCTGACGCCGTGCCGCCGGCGGACGATCGCGCCGATCGGCCAGGCCAGCAGCACCAGCAGTGCCCAGCCGATCGCGCCGATCGCGACCGGGAGGACGGCCTGCCGGTCCGGCGGCATCGGCAACAACACGTGCGCGGGGTCGTACCCGATCGCCGTCACCCGCCCGTCCGCCACGTCCATGGCCAGCCGGAGCTCCCCGCCGACCTCCTGCCACACCCAGCCGTCCTCGGTGACGCTGACCTCCCGGAGCCGCAATGGGTGTCCGCCGGAGGTGGCCACGATCGGCAGGCTGATCGTCCCGTCCCCGTTGTCGGTCACCGTTATCGCGGAGATCACCGAGGCGGCCCGGAAGAACGTGCTCTCGCCCCGTCGCGAAAACTGGTACGAGCCGGCGGCCCGGGCGGCGTGCTCGGCCGAGGTGGCGGTCGCCGCGGGCGCGGCGGCCGCCGGGCCCGGGTGGTAGCGCTCGACGAAGCCGGTCAGCAGCGCGGTCCGCAGGGTGGCGGCCGAGTCCCCGGCCCGGCCGGTGCTGTTGATCGAGACGAAGATGCCGGTGCCCAGCTCGGGCAGTACGGCGAGCTGACTGTGGAACATCGCGGTGTCGCCGCCGTGGGCGAGGACCCGGTGGCCCTGCAGTTCGTACAGGAAGAAGCCGAGGCCCATCTGGTCGGCCAGCCCGAGGCCACCGAGCGACTCGGCGACAGCGGGCCGGCCCATGGCGGCCAGGCTCTCCGGCCGGAGCAGTGGCGGCGAGTTCCCGGCCGGGGTGCCGAGCAGGGCCAGCATGAAGAGACCAAGATCGTGCGCGGTGGCCGACATCGCCCCGGCCGGCGCGGGCCCGATCGTCTCGAAGCCGGCCGCGGATGCGCCCACGGCGGGATACCCCTGCGACATCCGGCCGGCCAGACCCTCCGGCAGCGGCTGATCGAAGCTCGAGCCGGACATCCCGAGCCGGTCCAGCACCCGGTCCCGGGCATAGTCCCGGTAGGGCGTGCCGGTGACCCGCTGGACGACATAGGCGGCCAGCGCGTTGGACCAGTTCGAGTACGCCGGCACGGTGCCCGGCCGGTACAGCTGTTCGGGCTGGTCGACCGCGACCTCGGTCCGCAGGTCCGGCTCGGGCGTGCCGGGCGCGAGCAGCACGCCGCGGCCGCGATCCTCGTACCCGGCGGTGTGACTGAGCAGGTGCCGCAACGTCACCGGCTCGTCGAAAGCCCGCTCCAGGTCGAAGTCGAGGTACGTCTGCACGTCGGCGTCCAGGTCCACCTTGCCGGCCTCGACCTGCTGCATCACGGCGACCGCGGTGACCAGCTTGGAGACCGACCCGATCCGGAACAGCGTGCGCGCCGGGTCCACCGGGACCGGCGGCCGCTCGGCCTCGCCGAGGTCGGCGGCACCGTAGCCGCGCTCGGTCAGGATCCGCCCGTCGGCCACCACCGAGACGGTCGCTCCGGCCAGGCCCTCCCGCTCCAGCGCGGTCGGCAGCATCCCGTCCAGCCAGTCATCGACGTCGGCCTTGGTCAGTTCCGCGGACACCCGTGGCGCGGTCGGCGGCGTGATCACCGGGCCGGTCGCCGGCGCGGCACAGCCGGCCAGGGTGAGCGCCAGCAGCGCGAGCAGGACCGGGACCGCCGTGATCATGGAACGGGATCGTCGGGGCGGGGCGATGATCACGGCTTCTCCTCGGTATGCGTCGGCGGGAGGACCAGGTCGAGGATCCGATCCCCCGCCTCGGCCAGGCCGGTCGCCCGGACCCGGCTGGCGCGCAGGGTGCTGAAGCCGGCCTGGGCGACGATGTACAGCTCGGCCCGGGTCCTGGCCTCCGGCTCGCCGAGTTCCGGGTCGAGCCGCCGGAACGCGTCCCCGAGCAGGCCGCAGGCCGTCTCGAACTGCTCCGCCAGCCGTTCGGCGACGGCGGGGTTGCGGGAGGCCTCGGCGGAGATCTCGACGCTCAGGACAACGTGCTCCACCGCCGCCGCCGCGGTCCGCCGCAGCGTCTCGCCGAGCAGGTCCCGCAGCTGCTGGAAGTCGGGATGCTCGCCGAGCACCTGGGCCGTGGCGCGGTCGTTGGCCAGCGTCGCCTCGGCGATGATCGCCTCCTTGTTCGGCAGGTACTGGTACAGCGAGCCGACGCTCATCCCGGCCTCGGCCGCGATCTGTTGCATCGAGGTGCGGTGGATCCCCTGCCGGGCGAACAGGGTCGCCGCCGCGCGCACGATCCGGTCCTGCTGGCGCCGGCGGCGTGCCTGGACCGCCGGGCTGTCCTTGCCGGGTTGCGGCGCCATCGATCTCCCTGATGATGCGAATGAAGGTTCACTCACATCATGGCACAAACTCAGTGGACGCCGCAGCACCGCACCGCGATAGTCGGACCGTGACTCTCCCCCGGCCGACGACCGACCAGCCGCACTACGGGCAGCACCTCGGTGATGTCGGTTACTGGGGCGCCTATGTCCGTACGGCGCTCGACCGGTCCGATCTGTCGGCGACCGAGGTCGAGGCGCCGTTCGTCGGGACGTTCCCGACCTTCCTGGCCGGCGACGTGGTGGTGAAGCTGTTCGGCGAGACGTTCGACGGCGCGGCCTGCTTCGCCACCGAGCTGGCGATGGCCGAGCTGCTGACCGGCGAGCCGGGCATCCCGGCGCCCGGCCTGGTCGCCTCCGGCCGCCTCTTCGACGACGATGATCACTGGAGCTGGCCGTACCTGATCATGGAACGACTGCACTCGGTCCCGATCCGGGACGCCCGGTCCGCGCCGTCGGTGCCGGCGGCGGCGGCCGAGCTGGGCGCCGTGATCACCCGGCTGCACCGGCTCCCGATCCCTGCCCTGATCGCCGCCCGCGATCCACTGCCGGGTTTGCGCGCCGCGGCCCCGGAGCGGCTGCGCGGCTTCGGACTGCCGGACCACCTGGTCGAGCAGGTGCCGGAGTTCCTGGCCGACGCCTCGGCGGAGCGGGTGCTGGTGCACGCCGACCTGACCGCCGACCACGTCTTCGTCGATGATCATGGTCTGGCCGGCATCATCGACTGGGCCGACGCGATCCCGGCCGACCCCTGGTACGAACTCGTCGCGACCCGTTTCGACGCCTTCGCCGGCGATCCCCGGCCGTTCTCGATCATGCTCGACGCGGCCGGCTGGACCCGCGGCCCGGACTTCCCGCGCCGCGCCCTGCAGGGCGTGCTGGAGTTCCAGTTCAACGCGATCACCGCGATCACGGAACTGGTCGAGCTGCCCCGGATCGCCACCCTGGACGACCTCGCCGACGCCCTGTTCGGCTGAGCGGCGGTCGCGGCCCCGTGCTGCTCCGCGACATCCTGGACGCCGGGCCGATGGCGTCCGCGGTCTCCCGCCACGGCGATCGACCAGTCACAAGTGCAGCGACACGCCGCCAGAACGCCTGCTTTTGTGACCGGTCGGCGGAATGGGAGAGCGCCCCTCCCGGAATCCGGGAGGGGCGCTCTTCGTGTCGGTGGGTCAGCGGTAGTCGCTGCCCAGGTCGTAGTCCTCGAGCGGGACCGCGGCACCGGAACCGGAGCCGAAGTCGTAGTCGAAGGGGTCGTACCCGACCATCGAGTACGCCTGCGCCTTCGCCTCCTCGGTCGGCTCGACCCGGATGTTGCGGTACCGGTCCAGGCCGGTGCCGGCCGGGATCAGCTTGCCCAGGATCACGTTCTCCTTCAGGCCGACCAACGAGTCCGACTTGCCGTGGATCGCCGCATCGGTGAGGACCTTGGTGGTCTCCTGGAAGGACGCCGCCGACAGCCACGAATCGGTGGCCAGCGACGCCTTGGTGATGCCCATCAGGACCGGACGGCCGGAGGCCGGGGTGCCACCCTCGGCGACGACCTTGCGGTTCTCCGCCTCGTACATCAGGCGGTCGACCAGGTCACCGGCGAGCAGGTTGGAGTCGCCCGACTCGATCACCGTCACCCGGCGCAGCATCTGCCGGATGATGACCTCGATGTGCTTGTCGTGGATCGGCGCGCCCTGGGTCCGGTAGACCGACTGGACCTCGTCCACCAGGTGCTCCTGCACCTTGCGGACACCGAGGATCCGAAGCACGTCCTGCGGGTCGGCGGTGCCGGCGGTGAGCTGCTGCCCGACCGTGACCCGCTCCCCGTCCTCGACCAGCAACCGGGCCCGGCGGGTGACCGTGTACTCGGTCGGCTCCGAGCCGTCGTCCGGCGTGACGACGATCTTCTTGGACCGGTCCCCGTCGACGATCTCGACGCGGCCGGCGGCCTCGGCGATCGGCGCCTTGCCCTTCGGGACCCGGGCCTCGAAGAGCTCCTGGACCCGCGGCAGACCCTGCGTGATGTCGTCACCGGCCACACCACCGGTGTGGAAGGTACGCATCGTCAGCTGGGTGCCGGGCTCGCCGATGGACTGCGCCGCGACGATGCCCACGGCCTCGCCGACGTCGACCAGCTTGCCGGCGGCCAGCGAGCGGCCGTAGCACATGGCACAGGTGCCGGTGATCGCCTCACAGGTGAGGACGCTGCGCACCTTGACCGTGCTGATCCCGGCCTCGACCAGCTTGGCGATGTTCACATCACCCAGGTCGGTGCCGGCAGCGAGCAACACGTCGCCGTCCGGGCCGGTGACGTCGGTCGCCAGCGTCCGGGCGTAGACGGCGGTCTCGGCGTGCTCGTCGACGACCAGCTTGCCGTCGACCTCCTCGGCGATGATCTTGTTCAGGCCGCGCTCGGTGCCGCAATCCTCCTCGCGGATGATCACGTCCTGGCTGACGTCCACCAGACGCCGGGTCAGGTAACCCGAGTCGGCGGTCCGCAGCGCGGTGTCGGCCTGGCCCTTACGACCACCGTGGGTGGAGATGAAGTACTCCAGCACGGACAGACCCTCGCGGAAGTTCGCCTTGATCGGCCGCGGGATGATCTCGCCCTTCGGGTTCACCACCAGGCCTCGCATGGCCGCGATCTGGCGCATCTGCACCATGTTTCCGCGGGCACCCGAGTCGACCATCATGAAGATCGGGTTGGTCTTGGTGAAGTTCTTCTCCATCGCCATCCCGACCCGGCTCAGCGCGTCGGTCCAGATCTCGATCAGTTCCTGGCGCCGCTCGTCCTCGGTGATCAGGCCGCGATCGTACTGCTTGTCGATCTTGGCGGCCCGCTCCTCGTACGCGGCGATGATCTCCGGCTTGTCCGGCGGGGTCTCGACGTCGCCGATGGACACGGTGACCCCGGACCGGGTGGCCCAGTGGAAGCCGAGATCCTTCAGCGCGTCCAGGCAGCCGGCCACCTCGACGTTCGGGTACCGCTCGGCGAGATCGTTGATGATCTGGCCCAGCTGCTTCTTGCCCACCTCGTAGTTGACGTACGGGTAGTCCGCCGGCAGCGCCTCGTTGAACAGGGCCCGGCCGAGCGTGGTCTCGAGCAGGATCGTACCGTCGGCACGCAGCTCGTGACCCTCCGGCGGGGTGATCCCGGTCAGCCGGATCCGGATCGGCGCCTGAACACTCAGCTCGCCGCGGTCGGAGGCCATCAGGCCCTCGGCGACCGAGGAGATCACCCGGCCGGCACCCACCGCATCCTCGGCCTGAATGGTCAGGAAGTACATCCCGATGATCATGTCCTGGGTCGGCATGGTCACCGGCCGGCCGTCGGCCGGCTTCAGGATGTTGTTCGTCGACAGCATCAAGATCCGGGCCTCGGCCTGCGCCTCGGCGCCCAGCGGCAGGTGCACCGCCATCTGGTCACCGTCGAAGTCGGCGTTGAAGGCCGTACAGACCAACGGGTGGATCTGGATCGCCTTGCCCTCGATCAGCTGCGGCTCGAACGCCTGGATGCCCAGCCGGTGCAGGGTCGGTGCGCGGTTCAGCAGCACCGGGTGCTCGGCGATGACCTCTTCCAGGACGTCCCAGACGACCGGCCGCTGCCGCTCCACCATCCGCTTCGCGGACTTGATGTTCTGGGCGTGGTTCAGGTCGTCCAGCCGCTTCATCACGAACGGCTTGAACAGCTCCAGCGCCATCGCCTTCGGCAGACCGCACTGGTGCAGCTTCAGCTGCGGGCCGACGACGATCACGGAACGGCCGGAGTAGTCGACGCGCTTACCGAGCAGGTTCTGCCGGAACCGGCCCTGCTTGCCCTTGAGCATGTCGGAGATCGACTTCAGCGGGCGGTTGCCCGGGCCGGTCACCGGCCGGCCGCGGCGGCCGTTGTCGAACAGCGAGTCGACGGCCTCCTGCAGCATCCGCTTCTCGTTGTTGACGATGATCTCCGGCGCACCAAGATCAAGCAGGCGCTTCAGTCGGTTGTTCCGGTTGATCACCCGGCGGTACAGGTCGTTCAGGTCGGAGGTGGCGAACCGGCCACCGTCCAGCTGGACCATCGGCCGCAGCTCCGGCGGGATCACCGGGACGCAGTCGAGCACCATGCCGGCCGGGCTGTTCTTCGTGGTGAGGAACGCCGAGACGACCTTGAGCCGCTTCAGGGCCCGGGTCTTGCGCTGCCCGCGGCCGTTCTGGATCGTGTCCTTCAGGTTGAGCGCCTCGGCCTGCAGATCGAAGGTCTCCAGCCGCTTCTTGATCGCCTGGGCGCCCATCGAGCCCGAGAAGTACTTGCCGAACCGGGTCTTCATCTCCCGGTAGAGCACCTCGTCGCCCTCGAGGTCCTGGACCTTGAGGTTCTTGAACCGGTCCCAGACCGCGTCCAGCCGGTCCAGCTCGCGCTGGGCGCGGTCGCGCAGCTGCTTGACCTCGCGCTCGGCGCCCTCGCGGACCTTGCGCTTCGCGTCGGCCTTGGCGCCCTCGGCCTCCAGGGCGGCCATGTCCTCTTCGAGCTTGCGCATCCGGTTCTCGATGTCGGAGTCGCGGCGGCCCTCGAGCTGCTTGCGCTCGACGTCGATCTTGGCCTCGAGCGAGGACAGATCGCGGTGCCGGCCGTCGACGTCGACCTCGGTGATCATGTACGCCGCGAAGTAGATGACCTTCTCCAGGTCCTTCGGCGCGATGTCGAGCAGGTAGCCCAGCCGGGACGGGACACCCTTGAAGTACCAGATGTGGGTGACCGGAGCGGCCAGTTCGATGTGGCCCATCCGGTCCCGCCGGACGTTGGACCGGGTCACCTCGACGCCGCAGCGCTCACAGATGATGCCCTTGAACCGAACTCGCTTGTACTTTCCGCAGTAGCACTCCCAGTCCCGGGTGGGACCGAAGATCTTCTCGCAGAACAGCCCGTCACGCTCCGGCTTGAGCGTGCGGTAGTTGATGGTCTCCGGCTTCTTGACCTCGCCGTGCGACCAGGTGCGAATGTCGTCAGCGGTCGCCAGGCCGATCCGGATCTCATCAAAGAAGTTCACGTCGAGCACGTTGTTTATCTCTTCTCTTCGGTAGCTCGTTTACTTCGTCGTTGGTGCCGACCCGCACCGACCTGATGCCGGTACGGGTCGGACAGGGATCAGACCTCTTCGACTCCACTGAGGGATTCGCCCGGCCGACGCGAGAGGTCGATGCCGAACTCGTCGCTGGCCCGGTAGTTGTCCTCTTCCGAATCCCGCAACTCGACCGTGCTGCCGTCGCTGGACAGCACCTCGACGTTCAGGCAGAGCGACTTCATCTCCTTCACCAGAACCTTGAAGGACTCCGGGATGCCCGGCTCGGGGATGTTCTCGCCCTTGACGATCGCCTCGTACACCTTGACCCGGCCCGGCACGTCGTCGGACTTGATCGTCAGCAGCTCCTGCAGGGCCCACGCGGCGCCGTACGCCTCGAGCGCCCAGACCTCCATCTCGCCGAACCGCTGGCCACCGAACTGCGCCTTACCGCCGAGCGGCTGCTGGGTGATCATCGAGTACGGACCCGTGGACCGGGCGTGCAGCTTGTCGTCGACCATGTGGGTCAGCTTCAGGATGTACATGTAGCCGACACCCACCGGCGCCGGGTACGGCTCACCGGTCCGGCCGTCGAACAGCTTCGCCTTGCCGTCGCCGTTCACGACGCGGACGCCGTCCCGGTTGGGCAGGGTGTGGTTGAGCAGGCCGGTGATCTCCTCCTCGGTGGCGCCGTCGAAGACCGGCGTCGCCAGCCGCGAGTTCGGCTCGACCCGCTCCAGCCCGACCTCGCGCAGCCGGTCGGCCCATTCGCCCTTGGCCTCGGAGATGTCCCAGCCGCTCTTGCCGATCCAGCCGAGATGGGTCTCCAGCACCTGGCCGATGTTCATCCGGCTCGGCACGCCGAGCGGGTTGAGCACGATATCGACGGGGGTGCCGTCCTCCATGAACGGCATGTCCTCGACCGGGAGGATCTTGGAGATGACGCCCTTGTTGCCGTGCCGGCCACAGAGCTTGTCGCCGTCGGAGATCTTCCGCTTCTGCGCCACGTACACCCGGACCAGCTGGTTCACGCCCGGCGACAGCTCGTCGTCGTTGTCCCGGTCGAAGACCCGGACGCCGATCACGGTGCCGGACTCGCCGTGCGGGACCCGCATCGAGGTGTCGCGGACCTCGCGCGCCTTCTCGCCGAAGATCGCGCGGAGCAGCCGCTCCTCCGGGGTCAGTTCGGTCTCGCCCTTCGGGGTGACCTTGCCGACCAGCACGTCGCCGGCGCCGACCTCGGCACCGATCCGGATGATGCCGCGCTCGTCCAGGTCGGCCAGCTGATCCTCGCTGACGTTCGGGATGTCGCGGGTGATCTCCTCGGCGCCGAGCTTGGTGTCCCGGGCGTCGACCTCGTGCTCCTCGATGTGGATCGAGGTGAGGACGTCGTCCTGGACCAGCCGCTGGCTGAGGATGATCGCGTCCTCGTAGTTGTGGCCCTCCCACGGCATGAACGCGACCAGCAGGTTCTTGCCGAGCGCCATCTCGCCGGCGTCGGTGCACGGGCCGTCGGCCAGCGGGGTGCCCTTCTCGACCCGGTCGCCGGCCTTCACCAGCGGGCGCTGGTTGACGCTGCTGCCCTGGTTGGAGCGACGGAACTTGGACAGCCGGTACGTCTTGTACGTGCCGTCGTCGTGCGCGATGTCGATCAGGTCGGCGGTCACCGAGGTGACGGCGCCGGCCTGCGCGGCGACGGTCACGTCACCGGCGTCGACCGCGGCCCGGTACTCCATGCCGGTGCCGACCAGCGGCGCCTCGGTACGGACCAACGGAACCGCCTGCCGCTGCATGTTGGAGCCCATCAGCGCGCGGGACGCGTCGTCGTGCTCGAGGAACGGGATCAGCGCGGTCGCCACCGACACCATCTGGCGCGGCGAGACGTCCATGTAGTCCACCTCGTCGGCGTTGACCTCGTCGGTCTCGCCGTGCCGCTTGCGGACCAGCACCCGCTGCTCGGCGAACTTGCCGTCCTCGGTCAGCTTGGCGTTGGCCTGCGCGACGACGTACCGGTCCTCCTCGTCCGCGGTCAGGTAGTCGATCTGGTCGGTCACCTTGCCGCCGACGATCTTGCGGTACGGGGTCTCGACGAAGCCGAACGAGTTGACCCGGGCGAAGCTCGCCAGGGAGCCGATCAGGCCGATGTTCGGGCCTTCCGGCGTCTCGATCGGACACATCCGGCCGTAGTGCGAGGTGTGCACGTCGCGGACGTCCATCTGGGCGCGGTCCCGGGAGATACCGCCCGGGCCGAGCGCGTTCAGCCGCCGCTTGTGGGTCAGCCCCGCGATCGGGTTGATCTGGTCCATGAACTGGGACAGCTGCGAGGTGCCGAAGAACTCCTTCAGCGCCGCCGTCACCGGCCGGATGTTGATCAAGGTCTGCGGCGTGATCGCCTCGACGTCCTGGGTCGTCATCCGGTCCCGGACCACGCGCTCCATCCGGCCCAGGCCGGTGCGCAGCTGGTTCTGGATCAGTTCACCCACGGTCCGCAGCCGCCGGTTGCCGAAGTGATCGATGTCGTCGGACTCGACCACCAGCTCACCGCGCGGGCTGTCCAGGGTCTCCTTGCCCTCGTGCAGCGCGACGACGAAGCGGATGGCGGCGACGATGTCGTCGATCGACAGCACCTGGGCGTCGAACGGCTGCTCCAGGCCCAGCTTCTTGTTGATCTTGTAACGACCGACCTTGGCCAGGTCGTACCGCTTCGGGTTGAAGTAGTAGTTCTCCAGCAGGGCCTGCGCGGCCTCGCGGGTCGGCGGTTCGCCCGGGCGGAGCTTGCGGTAGATGTCGAGCAGGGCCTCGTCCTGGGTGGAGGTGTGGTCCTTCTCCAGGGTGAGCCGCATCGACTCGTACTCGCCGAACTCCTCGAGGATCTGGGCGTCGGTCCAGCCCAGCGCCTTGAGCAGCACCGTGACGTTCTGCTTGCGCTTGCGGTCCAGCCGGACGCCGACCATGTCGCGCTTGTCGATCTCGAACTCGAGCCAGGCGCCGCGGGACGGAATGATCTTGCAGGTGTAGATGTCCTTGTCCGACGTCTTGTCGGCGGTCGTCTCGAAGTAGACGCCCGGGGACCGGACCAGCTGCGACACCACGACGCGCTCGGTGCCGTTGATGATGAAGGTGCCCTTGTCGGTCATCAGCGGGAAGTCACCGATGAAGACCGTCTGGCTCTTGATCTCGCCGGTCTCGTTGTTCATGAACTCCGCAGTCACGAACAGCGGCGCCGCGTACGTCACGTCGCGGTCCTTGCACTCGTCCACCGTGTTCTTCGGCGGTTCGAAGCGGTGGTCCCGGAACGACAGCGACATCGTCTGGGAGAAGTCCTCGATCGGGGAGATCTCCTCGAAGATCTCCTCCAGCCCCGATTTGGTGTTGACGTCGGTGCGTCCCTCGTCCAGCGCTTCCGCGACGCGCGACTGCCAGGCGTCGTTGCCGATCAGCCAGTCGAAGGACTCGATCTGCACGTCAAGCAGATCGGGGACCTCCATGGGCTCGGCGATCTTGGCGAAGGAAATGCGACCGGTGTTAGAGACAACGTGGTTCTTCTGGGCAGTGCGCGAGGCGGCCAAGAGATGGGTCCTTCCGAAAGACTCGCGGGTGCGGTGCTGAGTGAGTCGAGGTGCTATTCAGTTGAGGTCGTACAGGTTCCAGGTCAGGTCTCCGCGCACGCCGAACGGCCCGTGTCAAATTCAACGGGTCGTCGAGTATGCGGAGGGCAAGGAACCAGCATAACCACTCAACCGCGGTTTGTAAACACCTGCGGGCAGCACTGAGTAGCGCTGTCAAATCGAGCGCGTCCGCCAAGCATACCTCGGTTCCGTGCTCGCAGCGGCAGAACCGCCGCCGGTAACAGAAATCATCCGATCAAGACCGGGCGCCCGGCGCGGATCCGGAATCGGGTGCAACGAACTGACAGGCTGTCGCGTGGATACGCCATGCAGCCAATCGGCACGCAGGCATTCGGCGACGGGACCAGGACGGAGGTGCCGACGGTGGATCGACGGCCGCGACCCGCGGAAGCCGACCCGACGCCGGACTTCTCCGAGTGGGTGGCGGCCAGCGGTCCGTCGCTGCTCGGCTTCGCCCACATGGTGACCGGCAGCGGACACGACGCGGCGGACGCGGTGCAGGACGCGCTGGTCGCGGTCTGCCCGCGCTGGCACCGGCTCCGGGAGCCGACGCCGGGGGGCCGGACGATCGGCGCGGACGCGTACGCGCGGCGGGTCATCGTCAACCGGACGGTGTCCTGGTGGCGCAAGTTCACCCGCCGGGAGTATCTCGTCGACGCCGTCGAACTGCCGCCGGCCGATCGGCCCGACCGGGCCGAGGGCGACCCGTCCGGACCGGTCAGCGACGCGGTGGTGGCCCGGCAACTGCTCGGCACGCTGCCGACCAAGCAGCGGGCCGCGGTGGTGCTCCGGTTCTACGACGACCTGCCGTTCGCCGAGATCGCCGAGATCCTGCACTGCACCGAGAGCACCGCGAGGTCGTACGTGCACCGCGCGCTGGCCGCCCTGCGCGGCCGCCTCGGTGAGCTGCCCGAACCGCCGCATCCCGTATCCCCCTCGGACGAGGTGACCCGATGAACGACTCCGCCCAGCACGACCCGAACTCCCCCGACGACACGCGCGCTGCCGCGGCCTTCCGCGCCGCGATGTCGGACCTGCGGACGCCCGGCGACCTCGATCCCGACGCGGCCCGGCGCCGGGCCGGGGCCCGCCGCAACGTCCGGCTCGCGCTCGGCGGCCTGGTGCTGGCCCTGATCGTGGCCGCCGGCGCTGTCGTACTGCCGAATCTGTTCGGGGCCGGTCCCGGGATCGAGCCAGCCGGGCAGCCCACCATCGCGAAGGTCCCGGAGAAGCTGCCGCGCGACCCGGCGCCGAGCGGCTGGCGGACCGAGCAGTACCGGGAGCTGGTGTTCCAGGTGCCGGCCGACTGGGGCTATGCCTATGAGCCCGGGTCCGCCTGGTGCGCGGGTTCGGACGGCAAGACGCCGCGGCCCGAGCACCGCAAGCCGTACGTCTCTCTCGGCGAGCCGGACGCCATCCCGGCGATCGCGTGCCCGAGGATGCCGGATGCGCTGATCACCCAACACGTGGCGGCGATCCAGCCGGCCGACAAGCGGGCCGACGGGCGGTTCGAGCTTGCCAACGGTTTCTGGGAGGTGCTGAAGACGGTCGGCGCCGTCAAGTTGCGCGTGGTCAGCCAGGACGCCGACCTGGCCGAACAGATCGCCGGTACCGCGCGGGAGGCCGGCGACGGCGATCTCTGCCGGCCGGATCATCCGATCACCAAGAATCTGGAAGCGCGGCCGCAGCTGGCCTCCGACGTCCGCACGTATGGCGCGGTGGACCGGATCGCGGTCTGCCAGTACGACACCGGCGAGGGTCGGTCCGGGCTGCGCGCCACGGCCGAACTGACCGGGGAGAAGGCGCAGCAGCTGATCGACGGGATCGCCAAGGCGCCCGCCAACGACGACGCGCGCTGCGACCCGCCGCCCTATCCCGAGGGCGGGCTGGACGTGGCTGCCGTACTCCGGGTGCAGAGCTCGACCGGCCTGCACGAGATCGTGCTGCGCCAGCAGGGCTGCCCGAACGGCGGCGATACGGTGCTCGGCGGCTTCGACGACGGGACCACCGTGCACGCCGCGACGAAGGCGACCTGCTCGGCCGTCTTCGTACCGCCGGTGTCGATCCAGGCCGCCAGCGGCTCCGTTTTCGAGCGTTGCGTCCCCGGGCGCTGAACGTCGTGGCAGGCTTCGATCATGAACGGCTCGCCGAGGTGCCGTGACCGGCTGATCATGGTCGGCCGCCTGGTGTCGATCTTGATCATGGTCGGCGTGCTGGCCGGCTGCACCGGACCCGGTCAGCGGACTGCCGCGCCGCCGGACGACTGGCGGACCGAGCAGTACCGCGACGTCACCTTCCGGGTGCCCGCCGAGTGGGGCTACGCGTACGAGCCCGGGCCGGACTGGTGCCGTGGTGGCCTCCCGGATGCCGGGCGCAGCCGGCCATACGTCTCGCTCGGCGAGCCGAGGGCGCGGCTCGAGCTCGCCTGCCCGGCCCTTCCGGACGACTTGATCACCGAGCACGTCGCGGTGCTCTCCACTGTCACGAGCTGGCCGACCACACCGCCCTACGATCGCCCGGACGGGCGGACCAAGATCGGCAACGGGTTCTGGGAGGTGATCCGTACCGTCGAATCCGTACGGTTGCGGGTGATCAGCCGAGACGCCGGGCTGGCCCAGCAGATCATCGACTCCGCGGCACCGGCCGGCGACACCGCGCCCTGCCGGCCCGACCATCCGGTGATCACCGACCACGGATACCGCCCGCAGCTGGCCGGCGATCTCGGAGTGGTCGACCGGATCACCCTGTGTCAGTACGAACTCGGACGGACACAGGAAGCGGGCGGAGTGCGGGCCGCCGGGGTGCTGACCGGAACCGCCGCGCAGAAGTTGATCAAGACCGTCGCCGCGGCACCTGCCTGGAACGGGGCAGGCTGTCCGGCCGCCGAGGAACACTGGCCGGACCTCACGGTCGTCCTTCGGGTCCACGATGCCGCCGGACTCCGGGAACTGATTCTGCGCCAGGGCACCTGCTCCAACGGTGCCGGACCGGTGCTCGGCGGCTTCGACGACGGCCGAACGGTCCGAGCCGCGACGAAGGCGACCTGCCGAGCGGTGTTCGTGGCGCCGCTGCGCATCGACAGCGGCGGCAGTTCCGTCTTCGAGCGTTGCGTCCCGCGGCGCTGATCGCCGTGGCAGGCTTCGGTCATGAACGGCTCATGGTGGCGCCGTGACCGGTTGGCCCTGGTCACCGGGCTGTTGGTGATCCTGGCCGTGGTGGCCGTGGCACTCGGTGCCGGGCGTCCCGCCACGGCATGGCCGGACGACTGGCGGATCGAGCAGTACCGCGAGGTCACCTTTCGGGTGCCGGCCGATTGGGGCTATGGCTATGAACCCGGCCCGGACTGGTGCGGTCATAGGGGTCAGCAGCCCGGTCAGCAACGGCAGCCTTACGTGATGCTCGGCGGTCCGGTCGTCCGGCTCTCGATCGGCTGTCGCCCGATCCCCGACTCCTTGATCACGGACCACGTCGCCGTGGATTCCGCGGATCCGCGATCGTGGCCAGAACCCGATCCTCGGCCGGACGGGCTGTACCGAATCCAGGCCGGGTTCTGGGAGGCGATCCGGACCGTCGAGTCCCTGCGGCTGCGCGCGGTCAGCCGGGACGTCCGACTGGCGCAGCGAATCGTCGATTCCGCAGTCCGGGCCGACGACACCGCTCCCTGCGACCCCGACCACCCGGTGGTCGCCGACCCGGGGTATCGGCCGAAGCCGGCCGCCGACCTCGAGACGGCAGACCGGATCACCCTCTGTCAGTACGAGCCCGACGGCGGCAGCGGCTGGGGCGGGGTCCGGGCGGCCGGAGCGCTCACCGGCGCCGACGCCACGAAGCTGATCGCAGGGATCGCCGCTGCTCCGGTCTGGGACGGTCCGTCCTGTCCGGCCGGCGAGGAACGGGACGGTCCGGACGTCACCGTCCTGCTCACCGTGCACTCCGCCGCCGGGCCACGCGAACTGATCATGCGGCTGGGCAGCTGCGAAAACATCGGGCCGGTGGTGACCGGCGGGTTCGACGACGGGCGGACGGTCCGGACCGCGACCGCCGAGACCTGCCGCGCCGTGCTGACCCTGCCGTTGCGCCTCGACTTCGGCGGGCAATCAGTCTACGAACGCTGCCGGAACTAGTGGCAAGCTGTCGCGAAACTCCTCAACTCGAACGCTGGAGGCCGTATGACGCTCCAGCACTCGAGTTGAGGAGTTCTGACGACACCGGTCCTAGGTGAGAGCGTCGAGGCGGTCGGAGTCGATCCGGTAGACCTCGATCGCGGTGCCGGCGAGGACGCGAGCTCGGTCGGCCGGGGGCAGGGCGTCGATCAGGGGCCGGAGGCCCTGCCAGGTGCGCTGGTAGCCGCCGGCGGTGATCGAGACCGGCCAGTCGCCGCCGTACATCAGCCGGGCCGGGCCGAAGGCGGCGAGCGCCTGGTCGACGAACGGGCGGAGCGCGGCGGTGGTCCAGTCCTGCGGATCCCGTACCGGATAGAGGCCGGAGAGCTTGGCGAAGACGTTGGGATACTCGGCGGCGCGGGTGATCAACTCCGTCCAGCGGCCGTCCGCGGCGGCGCCGAACGGACCATGATCATCGATCGGCGGCTTGGCCAGATGGTCGATGATCAACCGCAGGTCGGGGTGCCGTTCGGCCAGGGTGGACACGTGCTCCAGGTGCCGCGGCAGCACCGCGACGACGTCGTACGCCAACCCGGCCCGGGCCAGCAGGCCGAGGCTCTCGATCACCTCGGGCAAGATCAGGAAGTCCGGGTCCTCGCGATCATGGATGAGGTTGCGGATCCCGACGACCAACGGATCACCGGCCAGCCGTTCGATGCCAGCCGCGACCCGGTCCGGATGTTCCAGCGGCAGGTACCCGACCACCGCGACCACCTCGCGATGATCATGAGCCGCCGCCAGCATGTAGTCGGTGTCCTCGGCGTTGTCCGCCGCCTGCACCAGCACCGACCCGTCGACGCCCGCTTCCTTGAGCTCGGCGTTCGCGTCGTCCTGGGTGAACGTCCGGAAGATCGGGCCCGCCGCCGGCCCCAGCCAGTCGTACTGGACGCGGTCCAGGTCCCAGATGTGCTGGTGAGCGTCGATGATCATGGTCACGATCCTAAGGCCCTGGAACTCGACCCCAAGTCGCCGCTCGCCTCCGGTTCCCGCGGCGTGTCGAAAGCTTTGATCCGACTGGTGGTCGAATTCCAGGCCTCAGGGCTCCAGCGCTGCTGCTGGGTGCAGGCTGCTCCCGAGAGTGCCCGCCAATACATCCTCTTCACCGGTGGTAGGAGCGAGCGCAACATTCGCTTCTATCGGCGGGCCGGATACGACCTTCAGTCGACCACCACGCCGCCCGGGCACATCGCTGGTGCAGTCTTCATGATCAAACCGGTCCCGGAACGGCCGACGCCGGGACTGCAAGATATCCTACAGATCTGATCGGAGTCGAAAGGCGGGATCGGAGCGTTACGCTGCAGGCTCATTGACATCGGGGACGACCGGAGGTGGGGATGGCTGACCGGGAGGCCAGGGGCGCGACGTTTCGCCGACTGGGAACGGCGGCGCCGCTGCACCAGACCGTGCAGGAGGAGATCCGGAACTTCATCGTCGCCAACCGGCTCGGGCCGGGTGACCCGATCAAGCCCGAGGCGGAGCTGGCCCGGGAGTTCGGGGTGAGCCGGAACTCGGTCCGGGAGGCCGTGAAGGCACTGGAGTCCACCGGCGTCCTGGAGACGCGGCGCGGCAGCGGGGTCTACGTCCGGGACTTCTCGTTCGCACCGCTCCTTGATCATCTTCCGTACGGACTGATGCACGGCGGCCGGGCGCTGCGGGAGCTGGTGGCGCTGCGGAAGGCGCTCGAATCGGCCATGATCGGCGACGCGATGGCGGCGATGAAACCCGAGACCGAGCAGGCGATGCGGGAGGTGCTGGCCGAGATGAGCCGGCTCGCCGAGGCCGGCCAGTCGTTCGCCGACCAGGACCGGGAGTTCCACCGGTTGCTGTTCCGCGACCTCGGCAACGCGATGCTGCTGCAGCTGTTCGACCTGTTCTGGATGGCGTACAACCGGGCCGCACCGGCGATGCCGGGCCGCGAACCGGCCGAGGTCTGCCAGAACCACGTCGCGATCCTGGACGCCGTCGTCGCGGGCGATCTCCGGCAGGCGCAGCAGGCGGTCCAGCAGCACTACACCGGCATCGAGGACCGCCTCCGCGACTGACTCACCCGGGCCGACGGGCGGCCGGGACGATCGCGTCCATCGCCAGCCGCGCGGTAAGGCCGCGGAGCCGGTCTGCGTCGCCGGTGCGGAGGGCACTCAGCTCGACCTCGCTCAGCGCCCGGTCATAGATCCGGAACTCGTCCAGGGATCCGTGGAACCGGTCCGCCCCGTCGAGCCGCTGGCCGAGGTAGATCGGGGTCGGGTCGTCGCCGCTGACCGGACCCGCGGCGCCGGCCGCCTCCGCGACCCGGTCCCCGTCGACGTGCAGGGTGACCGTGCCGCCCAGCCGCTGCAGCGCGACGTGGTGCCACCGGCCGTCCGCGTACGCACCCGTCGAGGTGACCGTGGCCGAGCCGGACGGCGTGGTCACGGTGCCGCGGAGCCGATTCGCGCCGGGTTCGGCGCGCAGCCAGACCTCCGGGGCGCCGTTGATGCCGTACGCCCAGAAGAGGGCCTGGTTCCGGCTCGCGTCGTCATACCGGATCCAGGTCGAGACGGTGAAGTCGCCCGGGCCGAGCACCGGCATCGTCCGGTACGGCAACTGCACCCGGCCGCGCTCGCCGTCGAAGGCGAACGCCCGCCCGAACCGGCCCTTGGTGGCGCCGACCCCGTCGAAGACCAGCGCCGAGCGGCCCGGCAGGTCAGGCGTCGACGCCGGCGTCGGCAGGTCCCGTGCGTCGAGCCGGACGAAGGCGATCTCGGACCGGTAATCGGTCGGGCCGCGCTCGTAGAGCAGGCCCAGGCCACCGTCGGCCAGCTCGACCATGTCCGAGTAACCGCCGTAGCAGGCGCATTCCTCGACGGACAGGCTGCGGTCATTGCTGCCGTACACCTGGAGGCCTTCGTCGGTCGAGTCGCTCGGGGTGTCCACGCCCTGCCAGCTCAGCCCCTCGTCGAACGTCGCCCGGATCGTCGGCCGGATCCGCGGCTCGGTGTTCACCGACGGCGCCATGGTGAGAATCCGGTTGAACGCTCCGCCGGTGTCGGTGGCGCCGAACCGCAGCGACGACGACTGGATCCACGGCGCCTCGTAGCCGCGCACCAGTCGGTAGTCCCGGTGATAGGTCGCGCCGCCGTCCTTGCTGAGCGCGATCGCCCGGTGCGGCCGGACGTTCGGGTCGGCCTCCTCCTCGGGGATGCCGCCGTGCCACTCCTGCCGGGCCCACACCATCACGTCGCCGTTGACCAGCTCGACCAGACTGAGTTCCTGCGGAATCAGCTGCTGGGCCTTGGTGTAGTGCGCGTGCGCGCCGCGCTGCCAGGTGATCCCGGCGTCATCGCTGAAGATCAACATCGCGCCGGAACCGGTGTCGTCGTTGTAGTTGATGCCCGCGATCAGCCGGCCCCGATGATCACCGCGGGTGAGCTGGATCGCGTGCACCGGCCCGGTCGCGTAGTGGCCCCAGGACGGATCGTCGAGCTGGGGCTGCAGCCGCGGCGGCGTCCAGGTCGCCCCGTGGTCGTCGCTGTGCAGCACGTACGGGGTCCGCGGCGCGGTCCGCTGGTTGCCGCCGGGGTTGGCCGGGTCGACCGGATTGTGCATGCCGAGCATGACAATCCGGCCGTCCGGGGCATCGACCCGGAGAGCACCGGGCAGCTTGCGGTACACGACAGGGCCCGGGTTGCCTCGGGTCGCCGGAGCCGTCGGATCGCCCGGCTCGCCGCGGACCACGGTCTCGATCGGCCCCCATTCCGTCGCTCCCGGCGGCAACCGCCGGACCACGGTCTCGATGTTGGACTTGTCGGCGCAGGTGTGGAACCGGTGCTCGGCGAACGCCAGCAGCGAACCGTCCGCGCCGCGGATGATCGCCGGGATCCGGTAGCAGCCGGACGGCACGTGCGAGGTGCCGAACAGCACAGTGGTCCGGTCGGCGTACGGGTCGACCGGCCCGGCCGCCTGCGCGGTCGGGCCCGGCAGCGGCAGCAGGGCGGCGGCGCCGACGAGGGCGAGCAGAGCCACCCGGAAGTGGGGCCTTCGGGGATGCGGCACGGTCGATGCTCCTGACTTCTTCGCTCGGTTCGTGATCATGGCCGCGGCGGAATGATCGCGTCCAGGGCCAGGTGGGCGGTGAGCCCCCGGAGGCCGTGGCCCTGGCCGTTCCGCAACCGGGCCAGCTCGGCGGGGCTCAGGGCCCGGTCGTAGATCCGGAACTCGTCCAGGCTGCCGTGGTACCGGACGCCGCCGTCCAGCCGCTGGCCGAGGTAGATCGGGGTCGGGTCGTCGCCACTGGTCGCGCCCGCCTCGCCGTCGGCCGCGCCGACCCGGGCGCCGTCCACGTACAACTCGACCGTGCCACCGTGCCGGCGGAGCGCGACGTGGTGCCAGCGGTCGTCGGCATACGCGCCGGCGGAGGTGACCGTGGTCGTGCCGGACGCGGTGGCCGCGGTGCCGACCAGCCGGTCGCTGCCCGGTTCGGCGGTCAGCGACACCTGGGGCTTGCCGTCGGTCCCGTACGCCCAGACGATCGTCTGGTTCCGGGTGCCGTCGCCGTACCGGATCCAGGTCGAGACGGTGAAGTCACCGGTGCTCAGCACCGGAGTGTTCCGGTACGGCAGCTGGACCCGCCCCTGCTGCCCGTCGAAGGCCAGCGCCCGGCCGGTCACGCCGCCGGTCGTACTGACGCCGTCGAAGACGAGGGCGCGGCGGCCGGCCAGATCCGCGGTGGTCGACGGCGTGTGCAGGTCCCGGTCGTCGAGCACGACGAACGCGATCTGGGCGTGGTGGTCGGTGGTCCCGGCGCAGGTCCGGATGGACCAGCAGCCGGACCTGGTGCGTTCGTAGAGCAGCCCGATCCGGCCGTCGGCGAGCTCGACCAGATCGGAGTAGCCGCCGAAGCAGTGGCAGTCCTCGACGGAGACGCTGCGGTCGTTGGTGCCCCAGACCTGGACGCCCTCGTCGGTCGAGCGGGCCGGGGTGTCCACGGTCTGCCAGCTGAGGCCCTCGTCGAACGACGAGCGGAGGGTCATCCGGCTCCGTGGGTTGGTGTTGACCGAGGCGGCGGAGGTCACGATCCGGTTGTACGCGTCGCCCTCGTCGGTGGCCCGCAGCC
The DNA here is from genome assembly GCF_013407955.1 of Microlunatus parietis. Lineage (GTDB taxonomy): Bacteria > Actinomycetota > Actinomycetes > Propionibacteriales > Propionibacteriaceae > Microlunatus > Microlunatus parietis. Next base: position 2,672,191 of record NZ_JACCBU010000001.1, read on the forward strand.
GCAGCACCGCCGACTGGACCGGCGGCGCCTCGAAGCCGCGGAGCAGCGTGAAGTCACCGGCGTAGCTCTCGCCGGCGTCCTTGCTGATCGCGAACGCCCGGTGCGGCCGGAGGTTCGGGTCGGCCTCCTCCTCGTCGGTGCCGCCGGTCCAGTTCTGCCGGGCCCACACGTAGAGGTCGCCGTTGGCCTTCTCGACCAGGCTCATCTCCTGGGGGATCAACTGGTCCGCCAGCGGATACTCGGCCCGGGCCCCGCGGTGCCAGGTCACGCCGCCGTCGTCGCTGTAGACGATCATCGCGCCGCGGACGCCGGCGGGCACGTAGTTGACGCCGACCACCAGCCGCCCGGCGTGCTCGCCGCGGGTCAGCTGGATGGCGTGCACCGGCCCGGTCGCGTAGTGCCCCCAGGACGGATCGTCCAGTTCGGGCAGGAACCGGGGCCGGCTCCAGGTCTCGCCGTGGTCATCGCTGTAGACCAGATACGGGGTCCGCGGTGCCGTGGCCTGGTCCAGCGGGTTGTGGGTGCCCAGCAGCACCACCCGGCCGTCCGGGACGTCGGTCTGCGGTGCACCGGGCAGCTTGCGGTACACCACCGGCGCCGCGTTGCCCCGGGTCGCCGCGGCCTGCGGGTCGTCGTCCTCGCCGCGGACCACGGTCTTCTCCGGCAGCCACTCGGTGGCGCCGGCCGGCAGCCGCCGGACCACCGTCGCGATGTCGGACTTGTCCTGGCAGCTGTCCAGCCGGTGCTCGGCGAAGGCCAGCAGCGACCCGTCCGCGGCCCGCACGATGGCGGGGATCCGGTGACAGCCGGTCGGCACGTTCGGGTCGTCGAACACGATCGTCGTCGTCGCCCGGAACGGGTCGGCCGTCGTCGGTGCCGCATCGGCGGATGGGGACTGGGTCGGGATGAACACCGCGACGGCGGCGAGTGCGGCGACGAGCACCGCCGCCAGCCGGCCGGTCCGGCGGAGCATCCCACTCCGGTTGGTCAGCTTCATTGGCTCTCCTCGAATCGATTCGGGTCAAGCGGGGTCGGGGGCCAGCGCTCGGGCGACCGCGGTGGCGAACAGGTCTCGGCGTTCCGCCCGGCCGTCGGTGAGTTCGGCCCGGACCGGGGCGGCGGGGTCCAGGTAGGTCGGCGGCGTCGCCTCGTGCAGCGCCCACCGTGCTCGGGCCTCCCGCAGCTCGGCCAGGGCTTCGGCGTGGGCCGGGTCGGCGGCCAGATCGGTGAACTCGTACGGGTCGGCGACCAGATCGAACAGCGACTTGCCGGCGGCGTCGGACCAGAGCAGCTTGTACCGCTCGGACCTGATCATGATCGCCCGCTCCTGTCGGCGATCCTCCGCGAACACGTACCGATGACCGGCGGCCGGATCCGCCAGATCCCTTCCCGGCCAGGGATTCTCCGGCTCGGCCCGGCAGGCCGTCAGGACGGTCGGCGCGACGTCGATCATGGACACCAGCCGATCATTGACCTCGCCGGACCGCCGGGAGCCGGGGAACTTGATCACCAGTGGCACCTTGATCACCGGGTCGTACATCGGCCCGTCCTTGAGCAGCAGGTGGTGGAAGCCCAGATACTCGCCGTGATCTGCGGTGAAGATGATCAAGGTGTCGTCGTAGCGCCCGCGCCGGCGCAGCTCGTCCAGCAGCAGCCCGACCTGGTGATCGAGCTGGGTGATCGTGGCGTAGTAATGCGCCATCACCCGGCGCAGGATCGGCTCGGTCAGTGGGCCGTAGTCGAAGTAGCGCTGCCGGTAGCGTTCGTCGGCCGCCGGGATCCCGGCGGTCCAGCCGGGCAGCAGGGTCAGGGCGTCCGGGTCGTAGGCCTCGGCCCAGCCTGCCGGCGGGTCGAACGGGTGGTGCGGCTTCACGAACGACACGTGCAGCAGTTCGCCGGTTTTGGCGGACCAGCCGGCCACGGCCCGCCGGGCCCGCTCGCCGATCCAGGTGGTCGAGTGCCACGCCTCGGGCAGGTCGGACGTCCCGCTGCCGTACGTCTCCCAGTACGAGCCGGGCGCCTGGTCCCGGAACTCCCATTCTTGGTCGACCAGATCGGTCACCGGCGCCAGCCCGGCCGCCGCCAACTCCCGGTGATAGTCGTCGTCGTAGCGGCCCGGGCCGTCCTGCTCGGCCAACTCCAGCTTGTCGTACCCGACGTCGAGATAGGTCGGTGTGAAGTGCATCTTGCCGACCGCGGCCGTCCGGTAGCCGGCCCGGCGCAGCGCCCGCGGAAAGGTGTCGATCCCCGGCGCGAGGGTGCACCGGTTGGTCCAGCCGCCGTGCTGGCGTACCTGCAGTCCGGACAGCAGCGAATAGCGCGACGGCGTGCAGACCGGGAACGTGCTGTAGGCGTTGCGAAAGCGGACGCCGTCCGCGGCCAGCCGGTCCAGCGCCGGCGTGCGGACGTCCGGATGGCCGGCCGCGCCGAGACAGTCCGCCCGGAACTGGTCGGCCTGGATGATCAGCACGTTCGGTGGCATCAGCCGGCTCCGAAACCGAGCCGGGTCACCTCGGCCCGCAGCGCGGCCAGCTGCTCCGGATCGACCGAGCTCAGCGGCGCCCGGACCGGCCCGCAGTCGACCCCGTACACCGAGCCGAGGGCCTTGAAGCCGGCCAGTTCACCGGCCGGAGCCGCGGCCGTGTCGATCACCTGCTGAGCCAGCACCTGCAGCCGCCGCGCCTCGTCAAGATCACCGCGGACGGCGTGATCGATCAACCGGCCGAACAGCGGGCCGGCGAAGTTGTAGACCGAGCCGATCGCCACCCGGGCACCCCACTGCCAGGCGGCCAAGATCAACTTCGCCACCCCGACGAACACTTCGGAACCGCTGTCGCCGGCCAGCTGCAGGCAGCGCTGCAGGTCCACCATGTCGTTGTCGGCGAACTTCACCCCGGCGAAGGTCGGAATCCGTTCCCTGGCAGCGATCAGGACCTCGCTGGCCTTGAGGTTCACGCCGGTCACCGACGGGATGTGGTAGTACGTGAACGGCAGCGTCGGTGCTGCGTCGGCGATGGCTGCGCAGGCGTCCACCAGGGCGCCGATCGAGCCCGGCCGGTGGAAGTACGGGGCGACCGCGGAGATCGCCCTGGCCCCGATCCGCTCGGCATGACCGGCCAGCCGGCGGGACTCGCCGAGACTGGCGTGCCCGACGTGGACGATCACGTCGAGGCGGCCGTCGGCGACCTCGAGCCACCGTTCGGCCAGCGCCATCCGCTCGTCCGTCGTCAGCGCGGCACCCTCGCCGGCCGTACCGCCGATGTAGGCAGCGGGCGAGCCCCACGCCTGCAGCGCATCGGCCTGCTTCGCGACCGGGTCGAGGTCCAGCCCGCCGTCGGCGTCGAACGGCGTGAAGACGGCCGTCAGCAAGGCCATGCCGGCGCCGGCGGTGGGATAGCGGAGATCGATCATGGAGATTCCCTTCAGGCCTTGGTCTCGATCAGGGTGACGAAGTCGCGCGGGTCGGTGGCCAGGCCAGTGACCCGCTGGTGCAGCGCGAACAGGGACGGCTGGGTCGAGATCCCGACCGCCCAGGACTCGTCGATCAGCACCTCGTTCAGCTCCGCGTACGCCGCTCGCTGATCATCGGGCGTCACCGCCGAGCCGGCCGCGGCGACGGCCTTGACGTACCGGGGCGGCACCTGGTCCCGGAACATCACGTTCGCCTTGCCGGGCAGCATCTGCCGACCGCGGGCGATCAGCGACGGGCTCTGCAGGTTGTTCGGCTGGTTGGCCACCGTGCACTGCAGCTTGCTGGCGAACAGCGCCTCCAGGTAGGCGGCCTCCTCCTGCGGCGCGATCTCCAGCTCGAAGCCGATCTTCTTCAGGTCGGCCTGGATGATCTGCAGCACCTCCACCGACGGCGAGCCGGAGGTCACCCCGGCGACCGCCTTGCGTTCGCCACCGGACTGCTCCAGCAGCTTCGCGGCGGCATCAAGATCGAATCCGTGCGAGTCGAGATAGGCCGCGTCGAACGCGGGCGACGTCGGCATGAACGCCGTGTAGACGGGCGAGCCGACGCCGAAGTTGATCTGCTGCAGGATCCGGTCCCGGTCGATCGCCCGGGCCAGCGCCTGCCGGAGCACCTTGTTGTCGAACGGCGGCATCGTCGCGTTCATGAAGAACAGCACCATCCGGCCGCTCCCCTCGACCAGGGTGAACCGGTCCTTCAGCCGGGCCGAGTGGCGGAACCCGATGTAGGCGGCACCGTCGACGGACCCGGACTCCAGCGCCGCGACCAGGGCGTCCTCGTCGGTGAAGAACCGGTAGTCGACCTGGTCCAGGTACGGCTTGCCGGCGTCGTAGAAGTCCGGGTTCTTGATCAAGGTCAGGCTCTGGTTGCGCTTGAACTCGCCGAGCTTGAACGCGCCCGACCCGGCCGGCTCGTGCTCCAACTGGGCCGCCGTGTTCCGGTCCGCCGGGATCAGCGGGAAGGCGAACATCCAGTCGATCACCAGCGACTCCGGGGTCGGTGCCAAGAAGTCGATCTTGACCGTCCGTTCGTCCACCGCCTGCGCTGCCTTGATGAACGCCGACGGCTGGGCCAGGGTGAACGCGGCGTCCGGGTCCAGCGCCCGCTGCACACCGGCGACGACGTCGGAGGCCGTGACCGGCGCGCCCGAGTGGAACGTCGCCTCCCGCAGCGTGACGGCGACCGAACCATGATCATCGGCGAACTCCCACTGCTCCGCCCCGGCCGGGATCGCCTCGTAGCCGCCGTCGGTCGGATAGTCCACCAGGTAGGTGTAGAAGGCGTGGATGTGGATGTCGGTGTTGGTGAGGTACGGGTCGAACTGCATGATCTTGGTCGTCCCGAGGGTGAGCTTGCCGCCGCCCGCGGCACCCGGCGGGCTGCCCTCGGTGGCCGGCGCGCAGGCACCCAGCAGCGGTGCGGCCGCGAGCCCGCCGCCGGCCGCCAGACCGAGGCCGAGCAGGGCGCGGCGGGAGACGAGACGGGACTCTCGTGGTGAGTTGATCATGATGGGCCCTCTGCGGTGAAGTTGCGGTGAAGGAGAAGTCAGGTGAGTCGGATGCGCGGGTCGAGCAGGCCGTAGATCACGTCGACCAGCAGGTTGAGCAACAGGAAGGTGGCGACGACGAACAGCACGCCGCCCTGGACCAGGGCGTAGTCGCGTTCCCCGATCGCGGTGTAGAGCAGCCGGCCGAGGCCGGGATAGTTGAAGACGGCCTCGATGACGACGGTGCCGCCGAGGAAGGCGCCGAGCTGCAGCCCGACCACGGTGACCGTCGGCAGCGCCGCGTTGCGCAGGGCGTGCCGCCGGATCACGTCCCGCTCCGGCACACCCTTGGCCCGGGCGGTCCGGATGTAGTCCTGGCCCATCACCTCGCCGAGCGAGGTGGCCAGGAACCGGGCGGTGACGCTCGACGTGTGGACCGCGATCGCCGCCGCCGGCAGGATCGTGCTGCGCAGGGCGGCGACCGGGTTCTGCCAGATCGGGACGAAGTCGCTGGAGGCGGGCAGCCAGCGCAGCTGGACCGCGAGCACGATGATCAACAACAGGCCGAGCCAGAACGCCGGGACGGCCAAACCTGCCGTGAGATAGCCCTGCAGCAGCCGGCCGGCGAGCGACCGGGGCCGCAGCGCCACCACGATGCCGACCGGCACCGCGATGATCAAGGTCAGCACCAGGGTGCAACCGGCCAGCTGCACGGTGGCCGGGATCCGCTCCAGCAGTCCGGTGAGCACGGGCTCGCCCGAGTAGTAGGAGACCCCGAGATCGCCGCTCAGCGCATGGCTCAGCCAGACCCCGTACTGCGCCAGGAAGGGCTGGTCCAGGCCCATCCGGGCCCGGGTCGCGGCCAGCTCCGCCTCGGAGGCGTCCGGGCCGAGTAGCACCGTGGCCGGATCGCCGGGCAGCAGCAGCACGAACGCCCAGACGGCGATCGAGCCGAGCACCAGCACCACCGCGAACTGCAGCAGCCGCCGGATCAGGTAGCTGGTCACACCGCACCCCCGCCCAGGCCGCCGGTCGTGCCGCGGCGGCCGCCGCCGACCACGAGCTGCAGACCTCGTCCGATCCGGTCCAGGAAGAACACCGTCGCGGCCAGACAGAGGCCGGGGAACAGTCCGTACGTCGGGCTCTGATAGAGGTACGACCGCGCGTCCTGCAGCATGCCGCCCCAGGACGGCGCCGGCGGCGGGGTGCCCAGGCCGAGGAAGCTCAGCCCGGCCTCGACCACCACCGCCGTCGACGCGGTGATCACGAACTGGACCAGGATCGGGCCGATCACGTTCGGCAGCACGGTGCGGATCATCGTGTCCGGCGTGCTGGCGCCCATCCCCTTGGCCGCCAGGACGAAGTCGCGCTCCCGTAGCTCGAGGGTCGCCACCCGGGTCAGCCGGGCGAACTCCGGGATCGCGCCGATGCCGATCGCCAAGATCAGGTTCAGCCGGCCCGGACCGAGCACCGCGATGATCACCAACGCGAGCAGGATCCCGGGTACCGCGAGCAGCAGGTCGACCACCCGCATCGCGACGCCGTCGGCCCACCGGCCCAGGTAGCCGGCCACCAGCCCGAGCGGGACGCCGATCCCGGCCCCGACCGCGGCGGCACCGGCCGCGACGATCAAGGACGCCCGCGCCCCGTGGATCATCCGGGACGCGATGTCCCGGCCGAGTTGGTCGGTGCCGAGCAGGTGCGCGCCGGACGGGCCGAGCAACGGCGTGCCGTCCTGGGCGGCCGGGTCGTACGGAGCCACGACCGGCGCCAGCAGGGCCAGCAGCGCGATCGTGGTCAGCCCGGTCGCGCCGACGACCGCGGAGCGGGACGCCGCGAACCGGCGCACCGCACCGAATCGTCGTCGCTGGACGACCGGAAGGTTGGTGGTGGTGATCATGAAGCGACCTCCTCGGCGAAGTGGCAGGCCGTGAACCCGCCGGAGATCGGTCGCAGTTCGGGCTCCTCCTCGACGCAGCGGGGCGCGGCGAGCGGGCACCGGGTCCGGAACCGGCAGCCGGACGGCGGGTTCACCGGGCTCGGCACGTCGCCGCCCAACGGCACCCGGCGCCGGTCCTCCCGGCCGACCGGGTCCGGGACCGGCACCGAGGCCAGCAGCGAGCGGGTGTACGGATGCCGCGGATCGTCATACACCCGGGCCGCGGGGCCGGACTCGACGATCTTGCCGAGGTACATCACCGCGACCTCGTCGGCGACCTGGCGGACCACCGACAGGTCGTGGCTGACGAACAGGTAGGCCATCCCGGACTCCCGCTGCAGGTCGGCCAGCAGGTTCAGCACCTGGGCCTGGACCGACACGTCGAGCGCGGACACCGGCTCGTCCAAGATCAACAACTGCGGCTTCGAGGCCAGCGCCCGGGCGATCGCGACCCGCTGCCGCTGGCCGCCGGAGAACTCCGCCGGGAACCGGTCGACATACTCGGGTCGCAGCCCGACCCGGTCGAACAGTTCGCGGACCTGGGCCCGCCTTTGCGCCTGGGGCAAGCTTTGTAAACGGAGCGGTTCAGCCACGTTGTCGCCGACGGAAAGTCGCGGGTTCAGCGAGGCGTACGGATCCTGGAAGACCAGCTGGGCCCGCCGCCGGATCCGCCGCAGCCCCGCCCGGCCCGCCGCGGCGACGTCCTCCCCCTCGACCAGGACCACGCCACCGGTCGGCTCCACCAGCCGCAGCACCAGCCGGGCCAGCGTCGTCTTGCCGCAGCCGGACTCGCCGACCAGGCCGAGCGTGCCGCCGGCCGGGATCCGCAGCGAGACCCCGTCCACCGCGTGCACCCAGGACGCGGCCCGGGTCAGCACCCCGGTCCGGACCGGGAACCGGGCCACCGCCTCCCGTACCTCCAAGGTGGGCTGCGCACGGCTCACCGCGGGCTGAGCCTGTCGAAGCCCTTCACCCTCCGAGGCGGGCTGAGCCTGTCGAAGCCCCGCGACCTCTTCTGGGAAGTGACAGGCGCTCGCGCCTGCGCCGGCTTCGTCGGCCCGCAGCTCCGGCCGGGTCGTCAGGCAGAGATCACGCCCGCGCGCGACCGGGCAGCGCGGTGCGAAGGCGCAGCCGGGCGGGAGTTCGGTGAGGTCCGGCGGCTGGCCGGGGATCGGCAGCAGCCGCTCCCCGGATCCGTTGAGCCGGGGCAGCGCCCGCAGCAACGCCGCCGTGTACGGATGCTGCGGCCGGGTGAAGATCGACGTGACATCGCCGGTCTCGACGATCCGGCCGGCGTAGGTGACGGCGACCCGGTCGGCGGTCTCGGCGACGACGCCCAGGTCGTGCGTGATCAGCACGACCCCGGCCCCGGTCTCCTCCCGGGCCAACCGCAGCACATCGAGGATCTGCGCCTGAACGCTCACATCCAGCGCCGTCGTCGGCTCGTCCGCGATCAACACCTTGGGCCGGTTGGCGATCGCCATCGCGATCATGACCCGCTGGCACATGCCGCCGGAGAACTGGTGCGGATACTGGTCGTACCGGGCCTGCGGATGAGGCACACCGACCAGTTCAAGCAACTGAACGACCCGGTCCCGGGCGGCGCCGGCGGTCAGGGCCCGGTCGTGCACCCGGAGCGCCTCGGCGATCTGATCACCGACCCGCTGGACCGGGTTCAGGGCGGAGATCGCGTCCTGGAAGATCATCGCGACGTCCCGCCCGAGCCGGCGCCGCACCTCGACCTCCGGCAGCCCGAGCAGGTCGATCCCGCCGAGCATCACCTCGCCAGAGACCCGGTCCAGGGTGGAGCGGGGCAGCAGGCCGAGCGCGGCGAGCACCGTGACGCTCTTGCCCGAGCCGCTCTCCCCGACCACTCCGAGCGTCTCGCCGCCGTACACCTCGTAGGTCATCTCGTCGACCGCGCGCAGCGCGCCCGCCGGCGTCGCGAACTCGACCACCAGGTCCCGCACTGCGAGCACCGGCCGGCCCCGGTCGGGTGCGGCCGCGCCGGCGCGACGGTCGGCGATCCCGTCCCGGACGGCGCTACCGAGGGCTCCACCTGACACCGATGGCCTCCTTCGGCCTCCACGTTTCTGCAAGATGTCCTACAGCTTTCGACCGTAGGCTACGGTGTCCCGGACGTCAAGATTCTGATAGATATCCTACAAATTCTGGTACCGGAGGTGGCGCGGACGTGGTCGAGCAGGAGGACGCGCGGCCGGCGTTCCGGCGACTGGATCAGGCCCGCCCGCTGCACCTGGTCGTACAGCAGGAGATCCGGGCCTACATCCTCGACCAGGGCCTGCGGCCCGGCGACCCGCTCAAGCCCGAGGCCGAGCTGGCCCGGCTGTTCGGGGTCAGCCGCAGCTCGGTCCGCGAGGCGGTCAAGGCGCTGGAGTCGATCGGGGTCCTGGAGACCCGGCGCGGCAGCGGCGTCTACGTCGGCGGCTTCTCGTTCGCGCCGCTGTTCGATCACTTGCACTACGGCCTGCTGCAGGAGCACCGGGCCCTGCGCGAACTGGTCGCCCTGCGCAAGGCCCTGGAGGCCGACCTGATCGCGGAGGCGATGCGGGTCATGTCACCCGGCACCGTCGCCGAGCTCCGGGAGAACCTGGACGAGATGCGTAACCTGGCCGAGCGGGGCGCCGGCTTCGCCGAGCAGGACCGCCGGTTCCACCAGTTGCTTTTCCGCGACCTGGGCAACAGCATGCTGCTCCGACTGTTCGACCAGTTCTGGCTCGCCTTCCACGCGGCCAGCCCGCCCCTGCGCGGCCGTACCCCGCTGGCCGCCTACCGCAGCCACGCCGCCATCCTCGAGACCGTCCTGAGCGGCGATCCGGATCGGGCTCGGGTCGCGATCCATGATCATTACCGCGGCATCGAGGCCAAGCTCGCGGATCCTGCCGAAGCGCAGCCAGGCCTGGCGCCCTGAGCAGCGGAGCACGTCGCCCGGCCGATGCCGGGTCAGCGCACCCAGCGGTCGGCGAAGTCGAGCCACGCAGCCCAGTCGAACGGCATCACGTCGTGCCCGCCGTCGCGCAGGTGATACCCGAGCGGCACGTCGTCGGGCTGCAGAATCGTTCCAGGCAACGGAAACTCGCCCGCCGTCGCCTCGGCGCCACCCGGCCAGGAGGCCGAGGCCTCTTGCCAGGAAAGGAACTCCCCTTCCGGGTCGGCGCCGGGATCGTCGCTCGCACTGGCCACGTACAACGGCCGTGGCGCGACGAGGGCCAGCAGGTCGGCCTGGTCGGGGATCTCACGCGGTGCGCCGTTGTGGATCTGCTGCCACTCCGCGGCGGTCTGCTGGAACCGAGGGGTGTACCAGTACGGGCGAACGTCGGCCAGCAGCTGCGGCGTCTCGCCCACGGCACGCGACGAAGCCGCTCCCGTACAACCCGAGTCGTTGCTGATCACCGCGGCCCAGCGAGGTTCGCAGGCGCCGGAGAACAGCGCCGTCTTGCCGAGCCTGGAGTGGCCGTGGGCGATCACCCGGGCCGGGTCGATCTCGGGCACCATCCCAGCCTCGAGGGCGTCCAGGACCCGCGACATGGTCCAGGCCCAGATCCCGATCGCACCCCACTCGGTCGGGCGGCGTTCCTGGTACGGGGAGCCGCCGAGCGTCCGGTGCGGGCCGGTGGCGAACACCTCGGGGGTGTCCGGTCCGAGTTGCCGGTAGCACCAGGTCACCGACGCGTACCCGCGACCGGTGATCGCCGCGAAGTCGAACCGGTGGGCCTGTTCGCCGCGCTCGGTCCGCTCGGCGGGACGGTCGCGGGCGAGCGACGGGCCGATCCGGTCGCCCGCGGTCGCATCGCCGGCGGGATCGGTGAGGTCGAGGACCGCCGGGTCGGGCGTGCAGGCGTGGTTGCCGGTGAAGTTCATCCCGAGGAAGCACGGTGCCGGCCGTTCGGCGGAGGCATCGTCGGGCAGGTGGATCAGCAGGGTGATCCGTGTCGGCGGCCCTTTCGGCGCCGTCAGGTCGAGGCGGACCTGGCGCCGGAGGCCGCCATCGGGACTCGGACCTTCCTCGAGCAGCCGCCAGGCCGGCGTGATCTCGGCCGCATTCGCCGGCGGGTCGCCGTACATCCGATCGGCGAAGAACTGGCGCACCTGGTCCGACGGCATCACAGCTGATCACTGTAGTGGCGCCCTTCGCGGCGCTACGAGCCGATCCGGTCGAAGGCGAGGCGGTGCCGGTAGTCCGAGGGCGAGATCCCGTAGACCTGGCGGAATCTGCGGCTGGCGTAGTTCGGGTCGGGCCAGCCGACGGCGCGGCCGATCGCGGCGATCGGGTCGTCGCTGCCGAGCAGCAGGACGGCGAAGCGTTCGGCCCGGCTCCGGGTGAGCCAGCCGAGCGGCGTGCTGCCGACCTCGGTCCGGAACAAGCGGTGCAACCTCGACGGCGAGACGGCGGCGGCCCGGGCCAGCTCCGCGACGGTCCACGGCCGGGCCAGGTCGCCGGTCATCGCGGTCAGGGCGAGCTGGACCGGCTGGGTGATCATGGACGTGCCGGCCGAGGCGATGGTCAGGCCCGCCAGTCGGCCGAGGGCGCAGCCGAGCAGGCTGCGCCGCACGATCGCCTCCTCCGGACCGGGTTCCGGGCGGTCCCGCCGCGGCCGGGCCAGTTGATCAAGCCAGCCGGTCACCTCGGCCAGCCGGTCCGGCGCCAGCGCGTCCGTCGAGGCCCCGCCGTGCAGCAGCAGCCGTACCAGCGAGGGATGGGCGAGGCACCAGGCCAGATCGGTCAGCAGCAGCCGCGGCCCGACGTAGACGTTGATCACGGTGCACCGCTCCGGCCGCAGGTACGCATGCCAGCTGCCCGGCCGGACCGCGACGACCTGACCGGGAATGATCATCCGGTCCCCGTCCGCGGTCCGGTGCACGGCGCGCCCGGCGACGACCAGGGCGAGCTCGATGAAGTCGTGGATGTGCGGGCCGACGGCACAGGGGATCGCGACCCGGTCGGCCAGGATCGGATAGTCGGCCTCGGTGAACACGTTCGGTTCCCGCCGGAGCAGCGTCATGGCGCCCGTTCCCTCCGCTGGAAGCAGGATCGTGCTAGGACGAGCCGAGTCTGTCCTGTTCTCGGCCGGGCTGACAAGGCCAGGATGGAGATCCACCGACTTCCTGCATGCAAAGGAGCTGCGCGCGATGACCACGACTGCGCCGGACACCAACCTGCTGGACCCCGAGACCGTCGCCGACTATCGCCGTGACGGTTTCGTCCGGATCACCGGAGTGCTCAACCCGGCGGAGGTCGAACGTTTCCGGGACGCGGCCAAGCAGCAGTACGAGACCGGCACCGCCCTGAACCGGGACGACCAGATCTTCAAGCAGGTGGTCAATGTCTGGACCACCGACGAGACCCTGCGCGATCTCACCCTGCACCCGAAGCTGGCCCGGCTGGCGACCGAACTGGCCGGCCTGCCGGTACGGATCTGGCACGACCACTTGTTGATCAAGAAGCCGCACAACCAGGCGCCGACGGAGTTCCACCAGGACGCGCCCTACTGGCCGCACGCGAACTGCCGGCACAGCCTCTCGGCCTGGGTCGCCCTGGTCGACGTACCGGTCGAGCGGGGTTGCATGACGTTCATCCCGGGGCAGCACGAGCGGCGCGACATCCGGCCGATCGACCTGAGCGACGCGCACGACCTGTTCGAGGCCGCGCCGGACCTGACCTGGCACCGGCGGGTCACCCTCCCGCTGCAGGCCGGCGATGTCACGTTCCACAACGGCTACACCCCGCACACCGCGAACTCCAACGACACCGATGAGTTCCGGTACGCGCACGTCAACATCTACGCCGATCGTGAACTGACCTATGACGGCAAGCCACACGTATGCACCGATCCGTTGAACCTCACGGTGGGCCAGCGCCTTCCCGATGATCATTTCCCGCAGGTCGGATAGTTTGACCGGGTGACCCACGCCGAGCAACTCCGGAATCACTGGTACTGGCGGCCGGGCTGGCGGGTCGGCACCCGCGGCTACTACTGGCATCTCACCTGGGACGGGCATTCCGAACTGCACCGCCTGGTTGACGAGTACCAGGCGGTGCTGGCCCCGTTCGCCGGCCTGGACCCGATCCCCCGGCCCTGGCTGCACCTGACGCTGCAGGGAATCGGCTTCACCGACGAGGTCTCCGATGATCAACTCGAGGAGCTGACCGACCGCGCCCGGTCCGCCATCGCCGGGCTCGGCCCGATCCGAGTGCGATTCGACCGCGTCCTGGTCTGGGGCGAGGCAGTGGTGCTGGCTCCGACTCCGGCCGAGCCGATCGAGGTTCTGCGGGCCGAACTGCGAGAACTGACCGGAGCGGTCACCGGAGCGACGCCGGGGCGCGACGACTTCTCGCCGCACGTCAGCTTCGCCTACGTCAACACCGACCAGCCAGCTGCCGAGGTGGTGGCCGCCGTCGAGAGCATCCAACCCGAACCGGCCGAGGTGATCATCGACACGGTGACGTTGCTGGAGCAGCACCGCGACAACGGCATGTACGAATGGAAGGTGCGGGACACCCTCCCCCTGACCTGATCGTCGTGACCGCACCGGACAGGTGACCGTTGGGGGGCACCGGCCATGTAGACCCCGGAACCGGGCACCAGGCAATCGGCGATCATGGCAGCACGCCAGCCCGATCAGCGAGACGAGGAACGCGAGCACAAGGCCGACGATGCCCAGCACTCGACCCGGATCCCGGTCCGGCCTGGCCGGCTCGCACGACCATGACATCTCCGTGGCCCGTTCGCCCGAACCGTTACGGCTGCCCGATCAGGTGATCATCGGGGTGCGCCGCGGCCGCCCGGCGCGGTCCAGCGCTCGCGGAGCAGGTGGGCGGCTGCCTTGGGGTCGCGGGAGCGGGTGAAGACGCCCTTCTTGTTGCCGTCCACCCGGTGGATGCCCGGCGCGGTCCGGAAGTCGGCGAAGTTCCAGACCTGTTCGCCGACGAAGCCGTCGATCCTGTCGAAGACCCGGTGGTACATCCGGAGCAGGTCGGCCTGATACTCCTCGGTCCACGGCACGTCCCAGACGGAGTGCAGCCCGGGCATCGCGTCCGCACCGTACTCGGTCATCATGATCGGCTTGCCGTGCCGCTCCACCCAACGGCGAAGATCAGCTTCCAGCTTGACCTCCGCCGAGGCCAGGTCGCCGTTGGCCACATACCAACCGTGGTAGCGATTCAGGCAGATCACGTCGAACAGGTCGGCGATCTGATCTTGGTCCGGCCCGGCGAACATCACGTTCGCGTACGTGATCGGCCGGGTCGGGTCGAGCTCGCGGGCCAGGGTGGCCAGCGGCTCGAAGTAGGCCCGGGCGCCGTCCTCCTGGGAGGCCGGCTCGTTGGTCAGGCACCACATCACGACGCTCGGGTGGTTCTTGTCCCGGTTGATCAACTCCCGGATCGCCTGTGCATGCGCGGCCCGGGTCTCGTCGTTGATCGTCTCCGGCGAGAACGTCGGCAGCGGCGGCCGCCCGGTCAGTCCGCCGCCCATGGCCAGGTTCAGGCCGACCGCGGCCGTCTCGTCGATCACCACGATCCCGTGCCGATCGGCGAAGTCGAGCACCTCCTCCGCGTACGGGTAGTGCGAGGTGCGGAACGAGTTCGCGCCGATCCAGTCGAGCAGCTGGAAGTCGTGCACCAGGTAGGCGTCGTCGTGGCCCTTGCCGCGCACGGCGGAGTCCTCGTGCTTGCCGAATCCCGTGAAATAGAACGGATCCCCGTTGATCAAGAACTCGGTGCCACGCACCTCGACGGTACGGATGCCGACCGGCACCGGATAGCTGTCGATCACCGCGTCGTCGACGAGCTCGACCAGCAGCGTGTACAGATAGCCGGCGCCGGGCCGCCAGAGGACCGCCTCCGGCACCCGCAGTTCCCCGCTCGGGCCGGCCGCCTCGGCGACCTGATCACCGTCCGCGTCGAGCAGCCGGACCCGGACCTCGGCCGGGCCGTCGGTCTCGACCGCGAAGCCGACCACGCCGGTCGTGCCCTCGATCGCCGTCGTGACGGTGACATCCTCGACATGGACCGGCGGCACGCTGAGCAGCCAGACCGAGCGGGGCAGCCCGGCGTAGTTGTAGAAGTCGTGCAGGTAGGTCTGCCGGCGCCGGCCGGCCGCGGTCGTCTCGACCCGGCCGGGCGGGATCGTCGTGTTGGTCAGTTCGCCGCTGACCGCGATGCTGAGCCGGAACTCTTCGCCCGGCCGGACCAGTTCGGTGACGTCGGCCTGGAACGGCGTGTAGCCGCCGGAGTGTTCCGCGACCAGGGCGTCGTCGACGTAGACCCGGCCGGCGTGGGTGGCGGCGTCGACCCGGACCAGCACGCGTTCGCCGGTCCAGCCCCGCGGCACCCGCACGGTCCGCTGGTACCAGACCCAGCCCACATGATCACGGATCGCCGGGTCGACGAACAGGTCGTTGTAGCTGGCCGGCACCGCCGCCTCGAGATCGCCGGCCAACGCTCCGCGCCAGGGCTCCGACCCGTCGGCCGGGTCGACGGCGAACCGCCACAGGCCGTCCAGCTTGATCGTCTCGCGGGTCGCGGTGTCCCGGGGCTTGAGCATCGTCGCGTCCTCCTCGTCGTGGGCGTCCAGGACAAGGTACGTGACCGATGATGATCACCACCATGTCCCGGCAGGAAGGACGAGACCGGTCACGGCCGGCGCGACCTGCCTACGATGCTGCGGAGATCCGAGACCCGGAGGCATCCGATGGCGCAGTCAGAGCAGACCACGGCCCGCGACACGACGGCCTCGGCGGCGACCAAGATCACCAGGGTCGAGTTGATCATGTTCAGCTACCCGATGGTCGGCGTCGCCGGCGGCGTCGACCAGCCCGGAGTGACCACCCACCGCAGCCGGATGGCCGTGACGATCGAGACCGCCGACGGAGCCGTCGGCAGCTACGTCGGCGGCCAGGGCAACTCGATGGCCCAGGCCGCGGCCTGTGCCCGGGCGGTGATCGGGCTGGACTGCTTCGCCCGCGAGCTCGCGTACGAGCGGATCCGGCGGCAGCTCCGCAAGGAGGACCGGATGGGCGCCGGCGTGATCGACATCGCCCTGTGGGACCTGGCCGGCCGACGGCTGGGTGCGTCCGTCTCCGCGCTGCTCGGCGGAGGCCGGGACCGGTTGAAGGCCTACGCCAGCACTTGGTTCGGCGGTGACACCGGCGGTCTGGCCAGCCCCGAGGCGTACGCCGACTTCGCGGAAGCCTGCTACGACAAGGGTTACCGGGCGTTCAAGATCCACGGCTGGCAGGACGGCGGCATCGAGCGGGACATCGCCGCCGTGCTCGAGCTGGGCCGCCGGGTCGGCGGCCGGATGGCGCTGATGCACGACTCCGGCTGCAGCTTCCGGACGTTCGCCGATGCCCTGGCGGTGGGCCGGGCCTGCGACGCGGCCGGCTTCTTCTGGTACGAGGATCCGTACAGCGACGGCGGGCTGGCCGCGCACTCACACCGCCGGCTTCGGGAGTTGATCAAGACCCCGCTGCTGCTCGGCGAGCACGTCCGCGGCCTGGAGTCGCTGGCCAATCTCGTGCTGGCCGACGGCACCGACTTCGTCCGCGCCGATCCGGACTTCGACATCGGGATCACCGGCACGATGAAGATCGCGCACTTCGCCGAGGCGCTCGGCCTCGACGTCGAATTGCACGCCCCTGGCCCGGCGCAGCGGCACTGCATGGCAGCCATCCGCAACACGAACTACTACGAGCTGTCCATGGTCGGCCCGTCCGGCGCACACTTCAGTGCCCCGGTCTACACCTGCGGGTATTCCGATCATCTGGACGACGTCGCTCCGGACGGCACCTTCCCGGTCCCGACCGGGCCGGGGCTCGGCGTGAGCTACGACTGGGATTACATCCGCAGCCACGCCTCGGCCCAGTTGGTCGTCGAGTGATCATCAGCGGGTGATCATGCTTGCGCGGAGCGGACCTCGCTGACGTACAGCGTGTTGCCGTCGGGATCGCGGAAGTCGAACATCGGCGGCACGCCGGGCCAGGCCAGCAGTTCGTCGACCGCGACGTCCTGACCGGCGAGATCGGTGTGCAGCGCGGTCGCGTCCTCGGTGGTGAACCGGATCCCGGTGTCCACTCCGGCGGGATGACCGTCGCCCGCCGGGACCAGCGCGACCGTCGTCGCCGAGCGCGGCAGCCCGACCTCGATCCAGCGGCCGCCGAGTTGTGGCAGCGGCGTGTCGAGCAGTTTCTCGAAGCCGAGCACCTCGGTGTAGAACTCCAGCGCTCGGTCCTGGTCGGTGACCGGGATGCCCACGGTCCGTACGCTCTCCAGCCGGGCCTTTGACGATGCGTTCATGTTCGGTTTCCTCCTCGGTTCAGTTGCCTACACCAAGATGACGACCCGACCACACTCCGATCGACAGCCTCCGGGAACTTTCCCGATATCGGCTTATGGGCGGTCCGACGGCGCCGCCGGTGAACTCAGCGTGGCCCGGACCGGGCGGCCGGGGATCAGCCGGTGCCCGTCGGTGAAGCCCTCCTCGCGCCCGGCGAGTTCGGTGATCAACTGCGCCCGCCAGTACGCGAGCCGGTCGGCCCGGTCGGCGCGGCCGGCGAGATCGCAGCGTTCCTCGGGATCGGCGACCAGGTCGAACAGCTGCTCGCGGCCGTCCCCGCTGAGCCAGACGTACTTCTCGCGGCCGTCGGTGAACCACTGGAAGGACTGGCCGAGCATCGCATGCTCACCGTGCAGCCGGGGCCGCCAGGTGATCTTCTCGCCCCGCGCAAGGGGCAGGAAGGAACGCCCCTCCACCCGGTCCGGGATCGGCAGGCCGGCGCAGTCGAGCAGGGTCGGCATCACGTCGCGCAGCTCGACCAGGTGATCATGAACGCCGCCGGCCGGAACACCCGGACCGCTGAGCAGCATCGGGATCCGCGCCGAGCCCTCGTACGGGAAGCCCTTCCGGAACAGCAGATGATCACCGAGCATCTCGCCGTGGTCGGACACGAAGCAGACGTACGTGTCGTCGCGGACGCCATAATGCACCACCTCCTCGAGCAGCCGGTTCAGTTGCTGATCGACATGGGACATGTGGCCCCAGTAGCCCGCCCGAGCCCGGCGCAGGTCGTCCGGCGCGATCCGGCCGTGGAACGACCGCGAGTCGTGCGGTGCCGCCACGGAGGCGAACGCGTCGGCCCAGTCACCGACCGGCGGCTTCGGTGCCGCGGCATCGCGGTACTGATCGAAGGCCCAGGCCGGCGGGTCGTACGGCGGATGCGGCGCGTTGAACGAGGCGAACAGGAAGAACGGCTTGGTCGGGTCGCGCCGGCGCAGGAAGTCGATCGCCTGCTCGGCGACGAAGTTGGTCGGATGGACCGACTCCGGCTTGTCCCACGGCCGGGCCACCCAGGAGTTGCTGTCCAGTCCGTGATCATGGAACGTGGCGTCCCGGCCGAGACGTTGTCGCAGCCAGGGCAGGTAGTCGTCGACCAGGTCGGGATCGATCCCGCGCCGCCGGGCCGACCGGATGATGCCGAGCGGGCTGTGCAGGATCACGTTCTGGAAGCCGAGTTGCGAGCGCTCCGGGAAGAAGTGCATCTTGCCGACCGCCTGGGTTTGATAACCGTGCCGGGTCAGTTCAGAGGCGAGCGTCACCGGGTAGGTCCACGGAACATGATCCTGGTAACCGACCCGGCCGTGCGTCGCCGGCCGCTGCCCGGTCAGCAGCGACGCCCGGGCCGGCGTGCAGGTCGGCGCGGCCGAGTAGGCCCTGGTGAAGCGGGACCCGGAGGCGGCGAGCGCGTCCAGGTACGGGGTCCGGACGACCGGGTGACCGGCCACGCCGAGCGAGTCCCCGCGCCACTGGTCGACCATCAGGAGCACAAGGTTCGGCCGGTTCGTCGTCAGCCGGATCACCACCCCGGAGTGATAAAGCGCATTGGTACGGGTCGCGGACCATTGAAGGCCGGACCGCACGCCCCGTCAATGATCACTCGATTCGCAACCACTAGTTGCACATCCACCGATCCTGGCGTACCTTCATCTGCAACCAAAGGTTGCGAAAGCAGAGGAGCGTCCCATGCCGTACGAGAGCATCGAGCGGGAGATCCGGATCGAGGCGAGCCCCGAGGTCGTGTACCAGGTGATCAGCACGCCCGAACACCTGCGGGAGTGGTGGCCGGACGAGGCCGACCTCGCCCCGACGCCCGGCGCCGTCGGCTCGGTCACGTTCGGCGACCCGGCCGACCCTGCGGCCCATGTCGTGCCGCTCACGGTGATCGAGGCGGACCCGCCGCGCCGGTTCGCGTTCCGCTGGGTGCACGACGACGGCGTACCCGCGGCAGCGGACAACTCGTTCCTGGTCACCTTCGACCTGATCCCCGCCGACGGGGGCACCCTGCTGCGGTTCTCCGAGACCGGCTTCCAGGACCAGGGCTGGAAACCGGACCTGGTCGAGGCGACCCACCGCGACCACAGCAACGGCTGGGACCACTTCCTGCCCCGGCTCGCTGCCTACGCGCCCCGGCTGGTCTCCCGGCCGTGAGCACGACCATCGATGACGAGCTCTGGTCCGCCGTCGGCGACCCGACCCGGCGGCGCATGCTGGATTTGCTGCTGGCCGACGGCGGCGGCACCGCCACCTCGCTGAGTGATCAACTTCCGGTGACCCGGCAGGCGGTCGCCAAACACCTCGCCGTGCTGGACCGGGTCGGCCTCGTCCACGCGACCGCGGCCGGACGGGAACGCCGCTACGTCGTCGACGAGGCCCGCCTCGCCCGCGCCGTCGCCCAGCTCGCCAGCGTCGGCGACGCCTGGGACGCCCGGCTGCAGCGGATCAAGCGGATCGCCGAGGCGATCGAGCGCACCAACCACTGAACCCGAACCACCCACACACACACGACACCGCGGCAGCCGCCGCGGTGCGGACCACCACGCCCGAAACCGGGCACTCACCCCACAGAAAGAGTGATCATCATGGTCGACATCCTGCACCGGGTCGGCATCCTCGCCACCCCCGATCAGGTCTTCGACGCCCTGACCACCATCGACGGCCTGGCCGGCTGGTGGACCGTGGACACCAAAGGAGACCCCAACCCCGGCGGCGTGATCGAGTTCCGCTTCGAGGGCGCACCGCCGCCCGCCGGGTTCGACATCCGGGTCCTGGACACCGCACCGGGCCGCCGGGTCGGCTGGCAGGTCGTCGCCGGCCCCGACGAGTGGATCGACACGAAGATCAACTTCGAGCTCTCCGAGGAGGACGGTTTCACCATCGTCCTGTTCAGCCACACCGATTGGCGCGAGGCAGGACCGTTCATGCACCACTGCAGCACCAAGTGGGCGACGTTCCTGCTCAGCCTCAAGCAGCTGGCGGAGACCGGCACCGGCGAGCCGGCACCGAACGACGTCAAGATCAGCAACTGGCACTGATCAAGGTCTGGCCAGCACCTCCCGGCGGAGCGCCGTCAGGGCGAACTCGCGGACCGCGGTCAACGGAGCATCGGCGGCGGCCGTCGCGGACCGGACCGCGGTCCGCCGGGGCTGGTCGCGCAGCCGCTCGAGCACGGCCGTGATCAGCCGTTCGTCGGTGCCCCAGGACCCGCCGACGATGATCAACTCCGGATCGGTCAGCGAGATGATCGTGACCAGGACCCCGCAGACCGCCGCCACCACCGCGTCGGCCGTCGCCGTCGGCTCCGGTCCGGTGCCGGCCAACCGCCGCAGCAGCAGGGGTACGTCGATCGCGGACGAGCCGGGCCGGTGCAGCCCGAGCCGTTCGAACACCGCGGTGAAGGGCAGAGCCCGGCCGTCCGGTCCGATGGTGACCACGTGCGACACCTCGCCCGCGATGCCACCGGCGCCCCGCCGGACGGCGCCGTCGCTGACGATCGCCGCGCCGAGCCCGGCACCGAGATAGAGATAGACGAAGTCGGCCGGGCCGCCGTCCTCGAGCTCGGCCCGGGCCGCCCAGTGCACGTCGTTGTCCACGGTGACCGGACCGGAAACGTACGGGGCGAGCACGGCCGGCGGATCGAGCTCGCCGACCAGGAAGGGCGAGTCGGGCAGTTCGACCAGCCGCCCGGTGGCGCGATCGACCGGATCGGCCGCGCTGACGACCGCGAGCCGGGCCGGCCCGGTGTCCCCGATCGCTCGTTCCGCGGCGCGAGCCAGGGCGGCGGCGACGCCGTCCGGCTCCGGATCGGCCGGAACCTCCTCGACGGCCCGGGCCAGGGTCGCACCGGACAGCTCGAGCCGTTCCGCCACGATCGCGGCCGCGGTGACCTCGACGGCGAGCGCCGCGCCGAGTCCGTCGGCGAGCGCGAAATAGGACCCGGACCGGCCGCGCCCGGTGGACCGTTCGCCGGTGTCCCGCAGCAGGCCCTCGTCGGTCAGCCGCCGCACGCTCTCGGCGATCGTCGGCTTGGAGATGCCGGTCCGGGCGGACAGCTCGGCCCGGGTCAGCCGGCCGGCCGCGACCAACTCGTTCAGGACGTGCTCGTCGGTCAGCGACCGGAGCAGGCCCAGCGACGGTTTGGCCAGGGTCACGGGCCGAGCCTAGAAGGCCGGGTCCTACTTTGGGAAGGACTCTTGCCCAAACCGCCGACGCTGTCGTACCTTGATTTAAATAAGGAGTCCTTCCTAAATCGAGGAGTGTGTCATGTCAGCCCCCACCCGCAACGAAGCGCCCGACACCCTGCCCCGGCTGCCGCACTGGGAGTCACCCCCGACCGACCTGAAGGCCGCGATCACCGAACTCAAGCCGGCCCTGCGAGCCCGGATCGAGGCCTCCGGCCGCACCGTCGAGGAGGTGTTCGCCGTGGTCGAGCGCCGCATCGCGGAGCAGGTCGAGGAGATCGAGGCGACCGCCGCGCGCGGCGAGGCGATCTGGCCGGTGATCGACTACGCCGAGATCGAGAGCGGCACGGTCTCCGCCGACGCCTTGGCGCAGCTGCGCCGCCGCGGCTGTCTCGTGGTCCGCGGCCATTTCCCGCGCGAGCAGGCCCTGGCCTGGGACGCCGCGATCGTCGAGTACGTCGAGACGAACCGGTTCTTCGAGAACTACCGCGGGCCCGGCGACGACTTCTTCGGCAGCGTCGACTCCAAGCCCGAGATCTACCCGATCTACTGGTCACCCGCCCAGATGCAGGCCCGGCAGAGCGACCGGATGGCGACCGTCCAGTCCTTCCTCAACGCCCAGTGGCGCAGCGAGTCCGACGGCGTGCGGTGGTTCGATCCCGATCGCGACTCGCTGTATCCGGACCGGATCCGGCGCCGGCCGCCGGGCACGAACTCCGGCGGGCTCGGCAGCCACCTCGATCCCGGCACGCTCGACCTCTGGATGACCGAGGGCAACCAGCGTGCGTTCCACCACCTCTTCGACGGCACCGTCGAGGAGTACGACCCGTGGGACGCCGCCCACCGGACGTCCGGCCCGCAATACCCGGGCAGCACCATGTGCTCGGCGTTTCGTACCTTCCAGGGCTGGACCGCGCTCTCCGACATGGACCATGATCAAGGCGTCCTGCACACGGTGCCGATCCCCGAGGCGATGGCGTACCTGATGTTGCGGCCGCTGCTGTCCGACGTTCCGGACGACGACCTGTGCGGCGTCACCACCGGTCAGGTCTTCCCGGCCCTGGAACGCTGGCATGCCCTGCTGCTGCGCGCGGTCAGCGGCATCCCCGACGTCCGGGCCGGCGACTCGGTGTGGTGGCACTGCGACATGATCCACAGCGTCGCACCGGTCGAAGATCAACAAGGCTGGGGCAACGTCATGTACATCCCGGCCGCGCCGTGGTGCCCGCGCAACGAGCAGTACGCGGCGGAGGTGCTGGCCGCGTTCGACACCGGTTCCAGCCCGAGCGACTTCCCGGCGGAGCACTACGAAGTGGACTGGTCCGGTCGGTTCACCCGGGCCGATCTCAACCAGGTCGGCCGGCGCGGCATGGGCCTGGAATAACCTTCCGGACAACGAAAAGCGGGCGGTGGACCCGGAGGTCCGCCGCCCGCTGTCCGCGATTCAGCCGAAGATCAAACTCACTTGTAGGAGACGGTGGCGCCGGCGGCCTCGAGGGCCTCCTTCGCCTTGTCCGCGGTCTCCTTGTTGACCTTCTCCAGGACCGCCTTCGGCGCGGCCTCGACCAGATCCTTGGCCTCCTTCAGGCCGAGGCTGGTGAGGGTCCGCACCTCCTTGATGACCTGGATCTTCTTGTCGCCGGCGGACTCGAGGATCACGTCGACCTCGTCGCTAGCGGCATCCTCGGCGGCGGCGTCGCCACCACCGGTGGAGGCCGGGGCAGCGGCGGCGACGGCCACCGGAGCGGCGGCGGTCACGTTGAACGTCTCCTCGAACTGCTTCACGAAATCGCTGAGCTCGATCAGGGTCAGCTCCTTGAACGCGTCCAGGAGCTCTTCGGTGCTGAGCTTCGCCATGGTGGCGGTCCTTCCTTACTTGTCTTCGGCAGCGGTCGCTGCGTCATCGGATTCAGTTGCAGCGGGCGCTGCCGCCAGTTCTTCGTTGCTGGGCTCCTGGTTGCCCTCGGCGGCGGCCGGCGTGCCGGCTCCACCGATGAGGGACGGGTCCTCGGTCGCCGCCTTCTCCAGCGCGGCGACGGCGCGCGCCGCCTGCGAGAGCGGTGCGGCGAAGAGGGACACGGCGTTCTGCAGGGTTCCCTGCATGGCGCCGGCGAGCTTCGCGAGCAGGACCTCGCGAGACTCGAGGTCAGCAAGCTTCTTGACCTCGTCAACGCTGAGGAACTTGCCCTCGAGCACGCCACCCTTGATCACCAGAAGCGGGTTCGCCTTGGCGAAGTCACGCAGACCCTTGGCGACGGTGACCGGGTCACCGTCGACGAAGGCGATCGCGGTCGGGCCGACGAGGTGTTCCTCGACGCCCTCGACGCCGGCTTCCCGGGCCGCGATCTTGGTCAGCGTGTTCTTCGACACGGCGTAGGTCGCGTCCTCACCCAGGTTGCGACGCAACTCCTTGAGCTGCGCCACGGTGAGCCCGCGGTACTCGGTCAGCACGGCGCCGGCGGAGTTGGTGAACTTGTCCTTCAACTCCGCGACCGCGGCTGCCTTGTCCGGCCTCGCCATCGTCTCCTCCACTTCGTCGTTCACGCCACGCGCTGTGGCGCTTCCGAAGACGACCGGCAGGTCCCGGACATGAAAGAACCCCGGCGCGCTCGGCGACACGGGGCTTCGGCCACGATCCAAGATCGGGAACAAGCTTCTCGTTTCACCTGCGCGGGCCACCCGTAGGTACGGGCTCGTTAGCGATCCAAGGATCAACCAGCGGTCTTCGGCAGCGTTCAGAGTACGCGAGCCTCGCGGGCCGTACCAAATCGGCGGGCAGCGCGTCGGCCCAGGTCAGGCGTGCGTCTCCCGGAACCGAGCGGCCTTGGCCTGGTTGCCGCAGGTCTTCATGCTGCACCAGCGCCGCCGCCGTCCGCGCGAGGTGTCCAGGAAGTACCAGCCGCAGCGGTCACAGCTGCGGACCGGGCGCGCCGGCGGGTTCAGCACCAGCCGGACGGCCCGCAGGGCGACCGCCGCACCGGCCCCGGCCGCGGTGCGCGGCGTCACCGCCCCGTCCGCGGCCACCACCAGGTCGCGCTCCAGGCCCGCCTGGGCCGACGCCAGCAGCCCGGCCAGGGCCCCGGACGGCAGCTCGTTCCCGACCCGCTGGGCCTCCAGCACGGCCCAGAGCCGAGCCCGCAGCAGGCGCGCGGCCGCCAGCTGACCCGCGGTGACGCGCCGGGCGTCGCCCTCGGCCGGCCGGAGCAGCCCGGCGTGGACGTACCAGCCGATCAGGGCGGCGCCGCTGTCGAGCAGGTCGGCCCCGACCTCGGGCAGCCGCCGATAGACCGTGTTGGCGAAGTCCAGGGCGAGGTCGCCGGCGATGAAATGATCATCGGTCCACCGGGTGACCGTCTTCATCGGAGGGCGAGCAACTGTTCCGGGTGACGGCCGAGGACGTCGTCGACGAAGCCGGTGAGCAGCGGCGCGACCTCGGCGGCGTGCGTCTCCAGCAGGAAGTGCCCGGCGTCGAACAGGTGCGCGTCCAGCTCGGGCAGAGCACGGTGGTACGCCAGCACCTCGGCGATGTCGAAGTACGGGTCGTGCCGGCCCCAGAGCAGCAGCGCGGGCGGCCGGCGGGTCGCGTGGAAGTCCGCGATCTCGGCGAACCGGGCGACGTGCTGCCGGTAGTCGCAGAACAGCCGGAAGTGCAGGTCGACGAAGCCGGGCCGGGACAGCCGCTCCCAGTCCAGGTGCCACGACTCGGCCGGGTGGAGTTCCCGCAGTTCCGGCCGCAGGCCGCTGAGATAGGTGTCCCGGGTGCCCTCGAAGTTCAGCCAATCACCCATGGCCGCCCGGTTCTCCTCGCTGGGGTCGACCCAGAACCGGCGGACCGGATCCCAGGCCGCCCCGAGCCCGGCCTCGTGGGCGTTGCCGTTCTGCACCACCAGGCCGAGCACGCGCTCCGGGTGCCGGAGGGCCAGGACGTAGCCGACGGGAGTGCTGAAGTCGGTCAGATAGAGGACGTACCGCTCGACGCCGAGGTCCTGCAGCAGGACATCGATCATCGAGGCCAGCCGGTCGAAGGTGTAGTCCGCCAGCGGCGGCGGGTCCGAGAACCCGAAGCCGGGCAGATCGGGCGCGATCACGTACGCGTGCTCGGCCAAGGCGGGCAGCACCTCACGGAACGAATACGAGGAACTCGGCGATCCGTGCAGCAGCAGTACGGCCGTCGAAGTCGGCACGCCTGCCTCGCGATAGTGCAATCGAAGGCCGTCGAATTCGCGGTCGAGATGTCTGGTCTTGGTGAAACGCATCGTGCCGCCTCCTTTTCCGGTTCGGCTCCTTACGTAACCGTACTAGATGGTTTTAAAGGTTACTCAACTCTGGACTAGCACTCCAGCGGTTCGGTTCCCGGTGCAGATCACGGATTGATTTCTTTTATCTCGACTTGATAACGTCACCGAAGTCGGCTGGGGAGGCCGGCGAATCGATCGCTCGGGGGCGATGCTGTGCCCAATTGTCAGGGGGCAGGGCTGTTCCCCGAACGCTCGATTCCGAGGCGTTAAGGGGAGCCAAGGAATGCGAAGAATCGCCAAGATTCTGGTTTCGGGGGTCGCGAGCGTTGCGCTCGCCCTGACCATCGGAATCGGATCAGCCGCGACGGCCGATGCCGCCGCCAAATGCACCACGGCCCTGAAGTCGTACGGGCACGTCAAGAAGGGCACCAAGAGCAAGAGCGCCAAGGCCGCCGAGTGCCTGCTGAAGTCGGCCGGCTACAAGGGGATCAAGACCAACGGCAAGTTCTCCGCCGCCGAGGTCAAGGCACTGAAGAAGTTCCAGGGCAAGGTCAAGCTGTCCAAGACCGGGACCATGAACCGGCGCACCTGGGTCGCCCTGCTGTCGCGCGGCTCCAAGCCGACGCTGCGGTACGGCGACAAGAGCAAGTCCGTGAAGCGGCTGCAGTCCGCGCTGACCGCCTCCGGGCGCAAGGTGCCGGCGACCGGCTACTTCGGCCCGATCACCCGGGACGCCGTGAAGTCGCTGCAGCGTTCGCAGGGCTGGAAGGCTTCCGGCAAGGCGACCGCCGGCGTCTGGCGGGCGCTCCAGGCCGGTGCCGAGGTGAAGGTCAAGACCAGCAAGCCCAAGAAGAAAAAGAAGAAGTCCAGCTCGTCCAGCAAGGGCTCCAAGGGCGAGATCGCGCTCGCGTTCGCCAAGAAGCAGATCGGTGACCGCTACTCCTACGGTGGCGACGGCCCCAGCAGCTGGGACTGCTCCGGGCTGACCCAGGCCGCCTGGCGCAAGGCCGGCATCAAGCTGCCGCACTCGGCCGGCGGCCAGTTCCGCAAGGGCAAGAAGATCAAGAAGTCGGACCTGAAGAAGGGCGACCTCGTCTTCTTCTACTCCGGCATCAGCCACGTCGGCATCTACGCCGGCAACGGCAAGGTCCTGCACGCCTCCCGGCCGGGCAAGCCGGTCGGCTACATCAAGATGAGCTACATGCCGTACCAGGGCGCTCGCCGCTACTGAGCGAACTGTTCCAGCGAACAAACGACCGGCCCGGGGACTCCATTTCCCGGGCCGGTCTGCTATCTCTGCCGATCGATCCCAGGTAATGTCGAACAAACTGCGAGGAAGGGATCGATGATGGCCCAGACTGAGGTGCTCGTCGTCGGAGCTGGACCCACCGGACTGTTGCTGGCCGGAGATCTCGCCAGTCACGGCATCGATTGCACGGTCATCGAGCAGCGTCACGAGGAATCGAATCTCACCCGCGCCTTCGCCGTCCACGCGCGGACCCTCGAGCTGCTGGATGCCCGGGAGATCGCCGATCAGCTCGTCGCGACCGGGGTCGAGGTGGACCAGCTGTCGGTCCTGTTCGAGTCGCTCGTGGTCGATCTGTCGACCCTGCCGAGTCGCTTCCCGTTCCTCCTCGTCACCCCGCAGTACGAGACCGAACGGCTGCTGACCAGGCGGGCGGTCCGGCTCGGCGCCACGATCCGGCGCGGGTTGCGGATGACCGGCCTGCACCAGGACGCCAACAGCGTCGAGGTGGACCTGCTGGACCGCAACGGCGTCACCACCAACCATCGGGCCAGGTGGCTGATCGGCACCGACGGCGTCCACAGCACGGTGCGCGGCGCCCTGCGGCTGCCCTTCCCGGGCAAGACGGTCGTGTCGTCGGTTGTACTGGCCGACGTCTGGCTGTCCGACCCGCCCGAGGAGGAGCTCACCTTCGACCGCGGCTCCGCCGGCTTCTTCTTCGCGGTGCCGTTCGGCGACGGCTGGTACCGGGTCATCGCCTGGAGCCGGGACCGCCAGCTGCCCGAGGACGCGCCGGTCGACCTGGAGGAACTGCACGACGTCCTGATCCGGGTCGGCGGCACCGACTTCGGGCTCACCGAGGCGCGTTGGCTGTCCCGCTTCCACAGCGACGAGCGGCAGGTGCCGCGCTATCGGGTCGGCCGCGTCTTTCTCGCCGGCGACGCCGCCCACGTACATTCCCCGGCCGGTGGTCTCGGCATGAACGTCGGCCTGCAGGACGCCGCCAACCTCGGCTGGCGGCTGGCCGCGGCCATCAAGGGCCATGCTCCGCCTCGGCAGCTGGACGGCTACCACGCCGAGCGGCATCCGGTGGGGCGCGCGGCGCTGCGGGCGAGCGGCGCCCTGCTCCGCCTCGCGATCGCCGAGACGCCGTTCTGGCAGCGGGCCAACTGGGTCATCGAGACGGCAAGCCGGGTGGCCCGCGTGCCGGACCGCGTCGTCCAGCAGATCTCCGGCATCGGGCTGCACTACCAACGGTCCTTCGGCGCCCACCGCCTGACCGGCACCCGCTCCCCCGACGACTCGCTGACCGTCGGCGGCGCCCCGACCCGGGTCTACGCCGCCCTCCGCAACGGCCGCTTCCTGCTGATCCTGCCGCCCGAGTCCAGCCACGCCCCGATGGAGGCCTGGCGGGACCGGGTCACCCTCGGCACCGGGACCGAACGAGGGATGACGGCCAGGCTGATCCGCCCGGACGGCTACATCGCCTGGGCCGGCGACCGGCCTGACGCCGGCGAGGTCCGAGCCGCCCTCGCCCGCTGGTGCGGCCCCGCCAAGCACAAGTCCCAAGCCAAACGCAACGCCCACGTCTAACCCCCAACCCGCCGACCGGTCACAAAAGCAGGCGTTTTGCCGGCGTGTCGCTGCAGTAGTGACTGGTCGATGCGGAGATTTGGGGGGCACGGAGTGCTGGGCACGACCGGGCGCTCCGACCGTTGCAGGTGCGGCAGTCCTGACTGAAACCGCTACGGCCCGCGGACCGTTCGGCATGCTGCATTCGTCCGTGCCCAGGCTGGGCGGTCCGTACCGCGAGATCGCCGGGGCCGGGCTCGCCCGGAACTGTCTCCGGTTCGCAGCGACTCGGTCTCTGACGCGCTCCGACGCGACCCGCGCTAAGGCCGGCTCGCACCCGTGCGCCGATCGGACGTCTTGACCCTGTTCCGGCCCGACGCGCCGGGCAACGCGTCCCTCGCTCAGCGCAGTTCCCGACCCTGTGCCGACCGCGCCGTGCCGTCACCCTCTGCGACGGCCATGCGGGCCGGGCCAGCAGTGGCCACGCGGGTCCGGGGAACGTTCCGGTTCCGGTGCCCAGCCGCCTCACGGCTGGGCGAGACTGGAGCCATGGCAGCGATCCGGGTTCGGGTCACCGGACGGGTGCAGGGCGTCGGCTTCCGGTACGGGACCGCCGACCGGGCCCGAGCTCTCGGGCTGACCGGCTCCGCGGTGAACCGGCCCGACGGCAGCGTGGACGTGGAAGCGTACGGCGACGAGCCCGCAGTCCAGCGCTTGCTCGACTGGCTCCGCGGCCCGGGAGCACCCGGCCGAGTCCGCCAGGTCGAGGTGACCCGCCTGGACGACGCCGCCGCGCCCCGAACCTTCTCGATCGGCTGACCCAACCGCCGCCAGCAAACCCGACCAGCGGCCTCGCCCGGTGCGCCCGGTGCGCCCGGGCACCATCGCCGTCCGTCTCGCTGCCCTTCAGCGTCGCGGCCCTCGCGGAAGATGCGAGCTTCGAGGTCGTACGGCAGAGCCGCGACCGGCTCAGAGCCGGTGCAGCTTCGGGTGGCGAGTCCTGCGGTACGCACGAAAGCAGGACGCGCCGGGCCGCGGCGATCGCGAGTCCGGCACCGGGTTATCGGGCGTCGATCGTCACCGGCTCGAGAACTCGAATCCGTGTGTGTGGAGACGCCCGGCCGAGTCCCGAGCATCGGGCGTCGCTGCCATACCGAAGATCTTGCGGTCCGAGCCGGCAGTCCCAACCCCTGCCGACATCGAACGGACGATCTGACCGCGATCCGGTCCAGATTCGCTGCCCTTTTCGTCCGCTCGGTGCGGCCGGATCACGGAACGCGACAGATCTTGCGGTCCGACCTGCCGGGTCGTCGCCCGCCGGTCGACTGCAGGCCGGCACAGTTGATCACCCGGTGATAGCCGCCGAAGACTCGAACCTCGTTCCAGTCCACGCCCTTCCAGCTCACGGGATTCCGCCCCTGCCAACCTCGGGCGTCGCCCGGTCCGGGTCATGATCCTGGAGCCGCAACTCACGCACCATTCCACTCCAGGCCCTGGACGGTCGCGGCTGCGAGCAGCCGGCCGGCTGCGATTCCGGGGGCGAAAGGCCGTGGCGGGTCCGTCCCCGCGCGCGCCGGCCCAGGGGCCGCTGGTTCCACTTGCGGCAGCGCATCGCTTCCGCAACGCGGTTCGGCTCGCGCGCCGCCTGCCCCAGTAGTAGCCGGCCCTTTCCGGCCGCGACCGTTCTTCGCGTCCGCGACCGATACAGCCGTCGAGGATCCGAGCGACTCAAGTCTCAAGGGCCGCGTGGCGGTCCGGCAGGCGGTCCGTCCCCCGCGCGCCGGCCCGGGGACCGCTGGTTCCACTCGCCGCCGCGCCTCGCTTCCGCGACGCGGTTCGGCCTCGCGCACCGCCTGCCCAGTAGTCGCCGCCCTTTCCGGCCGCGACCGATCCAGCTGCCGAGGATCGGCTCAAGACGCGAGCGACTCAAGTCTCAAGGGCTCCCGGCAAGAAGTTCGGGGCTGGCGGCGCCAAGTGACTCGCGGCAACAAGACCGAGACCCACAGCACCGAGCAACCCGCAGCAACAAGACCAGAACCCACAGCACCGAGCAACCCGCAGCAACAAGACCAGAACCCACAGCACCGAGCAACCCGCGACACCAAGACCAGGACCCACCGCGCGGAGCGGCTCGGCGCACGACCACCGCACCCACCACGAGCGACCCGGCACCCACGACCGAGCGACCCGGCGCCGGCTGGTTAGCCGAGCTGGAGGCTGCGGGTAGCGGCTACGGCGAGTTGGTCGACATAGTCGTTCAGGCGATCGCCGGAGTGGCCCTTGACCCAGCGGAAGGCGATGTCGCCGCGAGTTCGTACCGCATCGATCAGGGGTTCCCAGAGATCGCGGTTGGCTACCGGCTTCTTGGCCGAGTTGACCCAGCCGCGGGCGAGCCAGCCGGCCCACCAGCGGTCCCGGAAGCAGTTCACGACGTACGTCGAGTCGCTGACCACGACCAGGGGACCGTCGAGCGCGGTCACCGCCTCGAGCGCGGCTCGGATCTCCATCCGCTGGTTGGTCGTCACCGGCTCCGCGCCGGACGCGAAGAGCGTCTCGTCCACCGCCCACGCCCAGCCGCCCGGACCCGGATTCCCGGAGCACGCGCCGTCGGTGAAGACCTCGCGGGCATCGGTCGGTACGGGCATGTCGGCGGGGCGCGCAGCGCGCTGGCGAGTGGGCACGGGTCAACCCTGGCACAAACCGCGGACATTCCGTTCACGCCGCCCGGGAAACGACAACGCCCGGCGGCCGGGCACGAGGCTCGGTCCGCCGGGCGGCGTCGACTGCTGAGGCTGCCGGAGGGTCAGTCGGCGTCCGGCTTGAT
Source organism: Microlunatus parietis (assembly GCF_013407955.1). Lineage (GTDB taxonomy): Bacteria > Actinomycetota > Actinomycetes > Propionibacteriales > Propionibacteriaceae > Microlunatus > Microlunatus parietis. Next base: position 2,703,504 of record NZ_JACCBU010000001.1, read on the forward strand.
CCGGTTCGGATCGATGCCGATGCCGGGACCCATCGTGGTGGACAGCGTGATCTTGCGGATGTAGCGGCCCTTGGCGCTGCTCGGCTTGAGCCGCAGCACCTCCTCCAGAGCGGCGAAGTAGTTCTGGCTCAGCTGCTCCGGCGAGAAGGACGCCTTGCCGATGATGAAGTGGAGGTTGGAGTGCCGGTCGACCCGGAACTCGATCTTGCCGCCCTTGATGTCGGTGACCGCCTTGGCCACGTCGACGGTGACCGTGCCGGTCTTCGGGTTCGGCATCAGGCCGCGCGGGCCGAGCACCCGGCCGAGCCGGCCGATCTTGCCCATCATGTCCGGCGTCGCAACGACGGCGTCGAAGTCCAGGTAGCCACCCTGCACCTTCTCCACCAGGTCGTCCGAGCCGACCTCGTCGGCACCGGCGGCCAGAGCCGCCTCGGCCTTGTCCCCGGTGGCGAAGACGAGGACCCGTGCCGTCTTGCCCGTACCGTTGGGGAGGTTGACCGTGCCGCGGACCATCTGATCCGCCTTGCGAGGATCGACGCCGAGCCGCATCGCGACGTCGACGGTCTCGTCGAACTTGACCGTGGTGGTCGCCTTGGCGAGCTTGATCGCGTCGTCCGGACCGTAGAGCTTGTCCTTGTCGATGGCCTTCACCGCGCCGGCGTAGGCCTTGCTGCGCTTCATTCTGCTGGTTTCCTTCGATTCGTGATCATGAGTGATCGACCAGTTCTGGTACGGACCGCGCAGGCCCTCCCAGGCAATCTCTGAGTGAGGTTCAGCCCTCGACCGTGACGCCCATCGAACGGGCGGTGCCCTCGACGATCTTGGCCGCAGCCTCGACGTCGTTGGCGTTCAGGTCGGGCAGCTTGGTGGTGGCGATCTCGCGCACCTGAGCGGCCGTGATCTTGCCGACCTTCTCCTTGTGCGGGACGCCGGATCCCTTCTGCACGCCCGCAGCCTTCTTGATCAACTCCGCCGCCGGCGGGGTCTTCGTGATGAAGCTGAAGGTGCGGTCTTCGTAGATGGTGATCTCGGCCGGGATCACGTTGCCACGCATGGACTCCGTCGCGGCGTTGTACGCCTTGCAGAACTCCATGATGTTGATGCCGTGGGGGCCGAGCGCGGTACCGACCGGCGGGGCCGGGGTGGCCGAACCGGCCTGCAGCGCGACCTTGACCAGCGCCGCGACTTTCTTCTTAGGAGGCATGACTTCTCGGGTCCTTCGTTGTGCTTGCTTGCGTGACCGGGCGGGCTTGCCCGGGGCTGTTGGTCGCTCAGACCTTCTGGATCTGGGCGAAGGTCAGGTCGACCGGCGTCTCCCGGCCGAGGATCTCGACCAGGGCCTTCAGCCGCTGGCTGTTGGCGTTGATCTCGGTGATCGTCGCGTGCACCCCGGCGAACGGGCCGTCGACCACCATGACCGAGTCGCCGACCTCGAAATCGGCCACCTCGACCTTCTTCTTCTTGCGGGCCGGCCCTTCCTTGGTCGCCGTGGCCGCAGCCACCACGGACGGGGCGAGCATCTTCTCCACCTCGTCCAGGCTGAGCGGCACCGGCTGGTTGGAGTGCCCGACGAAGCCGGTCACCGACGGCGTGTGCCGTACCGTCGACCAGGACTCGTCGGTCAGGTCCATCCGGACCAGGACGTAGCCGGGGAGAACGGTCCGCTTGACCTGCTTGCGTTGGCCGTTGCGGATCTCGGTGACCTCCTCGGTGGGTACGACCACCTCGAAGATGTAGTCCTCCATGTTGAGCGAGGACACCCGGTTCTCGAGGTTCTGCAGCACCCGGTTCTCCATGCCGGAGTAGGTGTGCACCACGTACCAGTCGCCGATCTTGGACCGCAGTTCGGAGCGGAAGGACTCCAGCGCGACGGACTCGGCGTCCGGGCCGCTCTCGTCGTCCTCGTCTTCCTCTTCGTCGGCTTCCTCGTCCTCGGCCTCGCCGAAGTCCAGGTTCAGATCGGCCTCGTCCTCGGCCGGAGCGCTGTCCTCACCGCCGAAGTCGAGGTTGATCCCGACCTCGTCCTCCTGCTCGCGGCCGAAGCTCTCGCCGCCGAGGTCGATGGCGATCTCGTCGTTGCTCGGCGGCTGGTCAGTCTCCAGCGAGAGGTTGTACCCCTCGCCGTTGTGGTTGCCGGACTGCGCCGCATCGTCGGACGCGTCGCTCTCCAGCGGCTCCGCGCCGGGCAGCGAGCCGGTCGGCTCGTCGTCCTCGGCGGAACGCGGCGCTGAAAAGTTCTCTGACACGTCGTTTCTCCGTCTATCCGTTGGGTTTCTGTTCGTCGTAGGCCGGTCAGTTGCCGAAGATCTGGAAGATCACCCAACCGAAGCCGAGGTCGAGCAGGCTCACAACGGCGATGATGAACAAGACGAACACCAACACGACGACGAAGTAGGTGAGCAACTGCGGCCCGGTGGGGTAGACCACCTTCCGCAGCTCGGCGATCGATTCCTTGATCAGGGTGATCGGACCGGTGCGCCGCGGACGGTTGTCGCCCTTGTGCTGCTTCGGCGTCGCCTCGGTCTTCTTCTGTCGGCCCTTGGACTCGCCGGACGCCGCGCTCTCGGACCGGCCGCCCTCGCTCTGCGTCTTGCTGGCGGCGCCGACCGAGACCAGTTCCTTCTCCTGATCGGCGGCGTCGTCGGAGTCGTCGTCACCGGTTTCCGGATCGGACTCGTCCGCCGACTTCTCGGCGGCCGCCTTCAGGTCCTCGTTGGTGGGCTCCTCGGTCCGTTCGGACTCGGGGCCCTCCTGCTTCTCTTCCTCCGACTGACGTTCGGGGTCGCCGGCGGAAAGGTCCGGCTCGTCCGCCGGGCCCTTGTCCTTGTCGTCCGCCACGCTTTCCTCCGTCAGCTACTGATCGTTCCGCAGGGCAAGAGGGACTCGAACCCACAACCTTCGGTTTTGGAGACCGATGCTCTGCCAATTGAGCTATTGCCCTTCGGGGACCTCTCCCCTGCCCCGGCGGTGTCCGTCTGACGTGACGGGCGTGCCGAAACAATGGCGAGTGCCACCAAGTGCAGGAGTATAGCCGCGCGATGCGACCGGAGTCGAACCGGCGGCCACCCTCCCGGCTAGCCGGCCAACCGCTGCTCAGCGGCGGCCAGCAGGACGCAGGTCGCCAGACCGTCGATCGCCTGCTCGACGTCGCCCAGGGTCGGGAACGTCGGCGCGATCCGGATGTTGCGGTCCCGCGGATCCTTCCCGTACGGGAACGCGGAGCCGGCCCCGGTCATCACGATGCCGGCCTCCTTCGCCAGCTGCACCACCCGGGTCGCAGTGCCGTCGACCACGTCCAGGCTGATGAAGTAGCCGCCCTGCGGCTCGGTCCAGGCGGCCACCCCGTGCCCGTCCAGCCGGTCGTGCAGGATCTGCTCGGCCCGCTCGAACTTCGGCGCGATGATCGCTCGGTGCTTCGCCATCAACTCGCGGACGCCGTCGGCGCTGCCGAGGTAGCGCGCGTGGGCCAACTGGTTGATCTTGTTCGGGCCGATGGTGCGCTTGCCGAGCAGGCCGAGGTACCAGGCGATGTTGACCGGGGAGGACGCGAAGAACGAGACCCCGGCGCCAGCGAAGGTGATCTTGGACGTCGAGGCGAAGATCAACACCCGATCCGGGTGGCCGGCTTCGGCGGCCAGGCCGAGCACGTCGAGCACCGGCGCGTCGGTCTCGGTCAGGTGGTGGAAGGCGTACGCGTTGTCCCAGAAGATCCGGAAATCCGGGGCGGCCGCCTCCAGCGAGACCAGCGCGCGGGTGACCTCCTCGGTGTAGATCGAGCCGCTCGGGTTGGCGTAGGTCGGAACCGCCCAGATCCCCCGTACGGAAGGATCCTTGGCCAGTTCGCGTACTTGATCAAGGTCGGGACCGTGCTCGCCGAGGTCGACGTTGATCATCTCGATGCCGTACTGCTCGCAGATCGAGAAGTGCCGGTCGTAGCCGGGCACCGGGCAGATGAACTTGATCTTCTCGGCGGCCCACGGACCGGCCGATTCCGGGAAGCCCTTGAGCAGCGCGAAGGCGATCGTGTCGTGCATGATCGCCAGGCTCGCGTTGTCGCCGGCGATCAGTTGCTCGACCGGCACACCGAGCAGTTCGGCGAAGATCGCCCGCAGCTCCGTGACGCCCTCGATCCCGCCGTAGTTGCGGCAGTCAACACCCGCGGCGTCCTTGTAGTCCGTGCCGGGCAGCGTCAGCAGCGCGTTGGACAGATCGAGCTGCTCGGCCGACGGCTTACCGCGGGTGAGATCGAGCTTGAGCCCGCGCGCCTTCAGGTCCGCATAGGCCGTCTGCTGTTCCGTGTGCAGCCGGGTGATGGCGTCGTGATCGAGCTCGGTAAGGGTCATGGCCGCGGTTCCATCTCATGTCTCGTCAGGGGGAGTAGATGCGTGCGCGATTCTATCGGCTCGCCACCACCGCCGATCCCTGCAAGCTTGGCGCGGCCCTGGCGCGGCCCGGCGCGACCCCCCGCACCAGGCCGCGCCGACCGACCGACGCGCTCCTCCCGAGGGAGGATGTGCCACCGAAACACCGAGTCGTACTCATCACTCGGCCGGCACCCGCTCTCTACAGCGAGTAAGGGAAGGCTAACCTCGTCCGTGTTCACCGTCAAGCCCGGACCACTGTCAGTGCCCCTTCGTACGGTGGGGCGATGGACTCAAGGCTGAGTGGACAAGTCGCGCTGGTCACCGGCGCCACCCGCGGTGCCGGTCGCGGCATCGCCGTCGAACTGGGCGCAGCGGGCGCCACCGTCTACTGCACCGGCAGGTCGAGCCGGGGCACGCCGTCGCCGATGGGCCGGCCGGAGACGATCGAGGAGACTGCGGACCTGGTTACCGCGGCCGGTGGCACCGGCATCGCGGTCCGGGTCGACCACACCCGGCTCGAGGAGGTCGCGGACCTGTTCGACCGGATCGATCAGGAGCAGGACGGCCGACTGGACGTGCTGGTCAACGACATCTGGGGCGGCGACCCGTTGCTCGGGCCGTTCGGCAGCCCCTTCTGGGAGCAGGACCTGCCGACCGGGCTGGAGATCCTGCACAACGCGGTGGACACCCACATCATCGCCAGCTGGCACGCGGCGCCACGGATGGTCGCCCGAGGCCGCGGACTGATGGTCGAGATCACCGACGGCCAACCCGAGAACTACCATGATCATCTCTTCTACGACCTGCCGAAGAAGACGGCGATGCGGCTCGCCTTGGCGTACGCGGCGGAGCTCGGGCCGCACGGCATCACCGGGGTCGCGATCTCACCGGGCTGGCTGCGGTCGGAGGCGATGCTGGAGCGCCACGGGGTCACCGAGGACAACTGGCAGGACTGGTACTGGGACGATCAAGATCATCGCCCGGCCCGCTGGCTCGCCTCGCAGACCCCGCGCTACACCGGCCGTGGCGTCGTCGCCCTGGCCGCCGACCCGGACCCGTCCCGGTGGAACGGCCGGGCGGTGAAGACCGAGGACCTGGCCGGGGCCTACGGCTTCACCGACCTGAACGGGACCCAGCCCGGGCACGGCCGCCTGGCCTGGGACCTGCTCGGCAGCCTTCGTCCGAACCGGGAGGACTATGCGCTCTGAACTCGGCTTGTCGCCGATCCCGGACTGCGGATCATGGCCGGCGGGCGAGCACGGCCGCGATGATCAAGGTCAACGCACCCCAGCCGACCAGGACCACTCCGGAATAGCCGATCCAGCGCCGGATCGCGTTCTCCTGCACGATCACCTCGTACGGGTCGCCTCCACCGCCGGTGAGGGCGTTGGGGCCGCAGACCTGGCCGGGCCGCATCGCCTGTCCGTCGCAGTCGACCTCATGCGGGCTGAACAGGATCGGGGTGCCGAACAGGAACAGGAAGAAGCCGACGAAGATCGCCAACGCGGCGAGCCCCCGCAGCGGGTCCGGGACCTGATAGCGCGCCACGGCCCGGCCCGGTCAGGCCCTCGGCTGCTCGACGACGGTCGCGCTGTGCCGTCCGAGCCGCAGGGTCTCCCCCGCGACCGCGACGTCGCCGACCGTGATCAGCGGTTCGCCGATCGGCCCGGTCGTCACCGCCGCCTCGCCGGCGGAGAAGTTGATCACGATCAGCAGCCGGTCCCGCCGGATCAGCAGCGTGCCCTGCTCGTCGTCGGCCTCGGCCAGCACCCGGTCCAGCCGCGGATCAGTGAACTCGGGCCGACTCCGCCGGAGCATGATCAACTCCCGGTAGCGGCGGAGCAGCGCGGCCTGCTCGGGCTGATTCCGCTCCGACCAGTCGAGCTTGGATCTCCGGAAGGTCTCGGGGTCCTGCGGATCGGGGACCAGGGCAACGTCCCAAGCCATCGCGGCGAACTCGGCCATCCGGCCCTTCGCGACCGCCTCGGCGAGTTCCGGCTCGGGATGGCTGGTGAAGTACTGCCAGGGGGTCCGGGCCCCCCACTCCTCGCCCATGAAGATCATCGGCGTGAACGGGCCGAGCAGCGTGATCAACGCCATCAGCTCGAGTTGCCGTTGATCAAGCCGGCCGGACAGCCGGGCGCCGTCGGCCCGGTTGCCGATCTGATCATGGTTGTCCGAGCAGACCACCAGCCGCCAGGCCGGAGTCCGGTGCACGTCGAACGGCCGGCCGTGCGCGCGGCCGCGGAACGACGACGGCGTCCCGTCGTGGAAGAAGCCGGCGGTGAACACCTTGGCCAGCGAGCTCGGCGACCCGAAGTCGGCGTAGTAGCCGGAGGTGTCCCCGGTCAGGTTCACGTACAGGGCGTGGTGGAAGTCGTCGCTCCACTGGCCGTCCAGGCCGAAGCCGCCGGCCTCGCGCGCCGTGATCAGCCGCGGGTCGTTGAGGTCGGACTCGGCGATCAGGCTGAGCGGCCGGCCGAGGTACGCGCTCAGGGCATCCACCTCGATCGCCAGCTCCTGCAGCAGATGGGTCGCCCGGGTGTCCCGGAGTGCGTGGACGGCATCCAGCCGCAGCCCGTCCACGTGGTAGTCGCGGAGCCACATCAGGGCGTTGTCGATGATGTAGCGGCGTACCTCGTCCGAAGCCGGTCCGTCCAGGTTGACCGACTCGCCCCAGCTGTTGGCGCGGCCCTGATCGAGGTACGGGCCGAATCGCGGCAGGTAGTTCCCGCTCGGGCCGAGATGGTTGTAGACGACGTCCTGGACCACGCCGAGACCACGCCGGTGGCAGGCGTCGACGAACCGCTGGTACGCCTCCGGGCCGCCGTAGTCCTCCTGCACGGTGAACCAGGCGACGCCGTCGTAGCCCCAGTTGTGGGTGCCGTTGAAGCCGTTCACCGGCATCAGTTCGACCAGGTCGACGCCGAGCTCGACCAGGTGATCGAGCCGCTCGATCGCCGAGTCCAGCGTGCCGTCCGGCGTGAAGGTGCCGACGTGCAGTTCGTAGACGATGCCGCCGGCCAGCTGCCGGCCGGTCCAGTCCTGGTCGTTCCAGGCGTAGCGGCTCGGGTCGTAGCCCCGGGACGCCTGGTGCACGCCGTTCGGCTGCCGCCGCGACCGCGGGTCGGGCAGCACCCCATCCCCGTCGGACACCGTGTCGTCGTCCAGCCGGTAACCGTACTCGTCGTCGTGGCCGACCGTGATCCCGGCCGTCGGCAGCCACCAGCCGCCCGGGCCGGGTTCCATCGGGTGCTCGGTCCCGTTGAGCACCAGGCGGACCCGTTTCGGAAGCGGCGCCCAGACGGCCCCGGTCGGCGGGGTCGCCGAGGCCGGCGTCACCGGGGCCGGGACCACTCCCGAGGTGGCTGCGGGACTCACAGGGTGCACCCGACCAGCACCGGCTCGGGCACCAGTTCGATCCCGTACGTCGCGCGGACGCCGGCCCGCACTTCCCGGGCCAGCTCGATCAGGTCGGCCGCCCGCGCCCCGCCGCGGTTGGTCAGCGCCAGCACGTGCTTGGTGGACAGCGTCGCCGGCGGCGTGCCGTACCCCTTGCCGAAGCCGGCATGATCGATCAGCCAGGCGGCGCTGGTCTTGATCTTGTCGTCCGGTGCCGGGAACCGGGGTGCGTCGGCCGGCAGCCGGTCGGCCTGCTCGGCGGTCAGCACCGGGTTGGTGAAGAAGGACCCGGCACTCCAAGTGTCATGATCATCAGCGTCCAGCACCATCCCCTTGCCGGCCCGGAGGCCCAGAACGGCCTCGCGCACCGTCGCGGCGGGCACCCGGTCCCCCGGCGCCACGTCCAGGGCGCGGGCCAGCTCGGCGTAGCGGATCGGGGCCGACAGGGAGCCCTGCGGCAGCTGGAAGGTCACGGCCAGCACCAGGTAGCGCCCGGGCTCGGCCTTGAACCGGGAGTGCCGGTAGCCGAAGCCGCAGTCGGCGGCCGCGAACCGCGCGCGTTGTCCGGTGCTCCGGTCGATCGTCTCGACGCTGGCGATCACCTGGCTCACCTCGGCCCCGTAGGCGCCGACGTTCTGGATCGGGGTCGCGCCGACCAGGCCAGGAATCCCTGCCAGGGCTTCGATCCCGGACCACTCCCGCTCGACCGCGGTGGCCACGAAGGCGTCCCAGTTCTCGCCGGCGGCGACCCGGACCACGGCGCCGCCGCAACCGCCGTCGTCCACCTCGACACCGCGGGTGGCGATCTTGATCACCGAGCCGTCGAAGTCGTCGTCGCCGATCAGCACGTTGGAACCGCCGCCGAGCACCAGGACGTCGGCGCGGTCCCGGTCCAGCCGGGTGACGGCCTCGACCAGTTCGGCCTCGCTGGTGGCGACGATCAGGTCCCGGGCCCGGCCGCCGACCCGGAACGTCGTGTGATCGGCCAACCGGGTGCTCACCGCGTCGGCGGTCGTCGCGTCAACGCCCAAGATCAACATCCACCTTCGCGGCTCCGAGCACCTTGACGCCGTCGCAGACCGCGTCCAGCTGGATGGTCACCTTGTCGCCGTCGACACCGGTCACCCGGCCGGTCACGATCATGGTCGCGCCGTCCGCATCGTCGGGGACCACGATCGGGTTCGTGAACCGTACCCGGTAGTTGTCGATCTTGGCCGGATCGCCGACCCAGTCGGTGACCAGCCGCAGCGCCGACCCCATCGTGAGCAGGCCGTGCGCCACCACCCCCGGCAGCCCGATCGCCGTCGCGGACCGTTCCGAGTAGTGGATCGGGTTGAAATCCGTGGAGGCGCCCGCGTAGCGGACCAGAGTCTCCCGAGTGAACCGCACGGTCAGCGGCTCCAGCTCGGTGCCGACCTCGACCGGCGTGATCATGCCGCCACCTTGGTGTGGACGAACACCGCGGTGCCGGTGCAGAGGTGCTCGCCCTCGACGGTCTCGACCCGGGCCGAGGCCGTGATGAAGTCGGCCGTGTCCCGATTCCGTACCTGATCGAGGGTCAGCGCGACCGTCACCCGATCACCGGGCCGGAGCGGCCGCTGATAGCTGAACCGCTGCTCGGCGTGCACGATCCGGTGCAGCGCGATCCCGAGATCCGGGTCGTCGAACATCAGCTGCCAGGCGGGCTGGACGACGACCGTGACGAAGGTCGGCGGGGCGACCAGATCCGGTCCGGCATAGGCCGGATTCGCATCGCCGAGGGCCTGGGCGAACTCGCCGATCTTGGCCGCGGACACCTCGTACGGCGCAGTCGGCGGGTAGGTCCGCCCGGCATGTTCGCTGGAGATGGGCACGCGCCACACGCTAACCGATCCCGGCCGGCGGCAGCCACGGCGACCAGCGCCTCAACGTCGCCACTGGTGAATCGACCATAATGTGTCAGATGAGCATCGAGTCGGCGGCGGGCCCGGGCAGTGCGGCGGCGGGCGGTACGGCAACGGAGCCACCCCGGGCGTCGCAGACGGACGTCGTCCTCAACGGCATCAAGCAGATGATCACGACCGGCGAGCTGACGGCCGGTTCCCGGCTGCCGGTGGAGAAGGATCTCGCCGCTCACCTCGGCGTCTCCCGCGGCTCGCTGCGCGAGGGCGTCCGCGCGCTCTGCATCATGGGCGTGCTGGAGACCCGGCAGGGCGACGGCACCTACGTGACCTCGCTCGACTCCTCGCTGCTGCTGGCGCCGATGAGCTTCATGGTCGACCTGCAGACGCCGGAGCACCGCGCCGATGCGCATGCGGTACGGCGGATCCTGGAGACCGAGTCGGCCGGCCGGGCGGCGATCCGGATCGACGAGGCCGCGCTGGCCGAGGCCAAATCGATCCTGGACGCGGTCGAGCCGCTGGTCGTCGGCGGGTCCGGCGATCACCACGAGGCGTTCGTCGAGGCCGACATCCGGTTCCACGGCGTGATCGCGCGCAGCTCGGGCAACTCGACCCTTGCCGCGCTGATCGAGGCGCTGGCCAGCCGGACCGCGCGGGCCCGGGTCTGGATGGGCCTGCACAGCGAGGGGCAGATCAGCCGGGCGCACCGGGAACACCGCGCGATCTGGCAGGCGCTCGAGCACCACGACCCGGACCGGGCCCGGCTGCAGATGGGCTACCACCTGCTCACCGTCGAGGACTTCGTCCACAGCCATCCGACCGCGCCCGTCGACTAGGCCCGTGCCATGATCGCCTGGCTGACCGCCTTTCTCGACGGCCCGGCCGAGACGTTCGGCGCGGTCGTCCGGTTCTGGCAGCGGGTCACCGGGTCCGGGCTGTCGGCGTACCGCGGCGATCGCGGGCAGTTCGCCACCCTGCTGCCACCGGACGGCGACTCCTATCTGCGGGTCCAGCTGACCGAGGCGGGCGAGCCGGGCAACCATCTCGATCTGCACGTGGCCGACATCGGCCGGGCCGGTGACCGGGCGGTGGAGCTGGGGGCGACGATCGGCTTCCGGGAGCCGGGGCTGATCGTCGCGGCCTCGCCGGGCGGGTTTCCGTTCTGCCTGGTCACCCATCACGGCGAGCGGTTCCGGTCGCTGCCGTACGGGCGGCCGGGGTCGCTGGTCGATCAGCTCTGCCTCGACATCCCGACCGAGCGGTACGACAGCGAGGCCGTGTTCTGGTCCGAGCTGACCGGCTGGCCGCACCGGCCGGGATCCCGGCCGGAGTTCGGCTACCTGGCCCGGCCCGACGAGCTGCCGCTGCGGATCCTGCTGCAACGCACCGGCGACCCGGCCGACAGCCCGGTCCGGGCCCATCTGGACCTGGCCTGCGCCGATCGCGAGGCGGAGGCGGCCCGGCATCAGGAACTCGGCGCGGAGCGGTTGGCCGACGGCCCGCACTGGATCACGCTGGCCGACCCGGCCGGCCGGCGCTACTGCGTCACCGCCCGCAATCCGGTCACCGGCCGGCTGTCCCGCCGGGCCTAGGACGCGGCGAGGGCGGCCCGGTAGCGGGCGTAGATCACCGGCGCCAGCCGGTTGCCGAGCGGCGGCAGGATCCGGACGTCGTGATCGGCGGCGGCTGTCTCGAGCTGGTTCAGCAACAGGCCGGGCGACACGAACAGCGGCAGCACGGTGAGCCGCTCGACCCGGCCCAGCTGCTCGTCGGCGCGCGGGTCACAGGTGGCGAAGGCGGCGAAGTCCCAGCTGCCGCGGTGGCTGCCGAGCCGGGAGGCGAGGGCCATCACGGCGGCGTTGGCGTCGGGGTCCGACGAGCCGACGGCATAGAGCAGCACGACCGACTCTTCCTCGACGTCGGCCTCGGTCAGGGCGTCGACCAGGATGGCTTCGATGTCGCCGCCGGTGCCGAGGATCTCGGCGGTGACGAGGTCGAGACCGGTGTCCTGCGCAGCCTTGCGTACGGTCTCGGGCAGGTCGACCCGGGCATGGAAGGCCTGGGTGAACAACAGCGGCAGGACGATCGCGCGCCGGTGGCCGGCAGCGGCGAGGGCGGCGGCGACCGTGCCCAGATCGGGCTCGGTCAGATCGAGGAAAGCAGTGCTGATGTCGATCCGCTCGGGACCGGACTCAGCGGCGACCGCGGCCGCCAACTGGTCCAGGGCCGCGGACACGCCGGGATGCCGGCTGCCGTGGGCAACCAGAACCAGCGGGACCGACGGAATGGGCGAGCTCAGCGGGTCTCGCGGTGCGCCTGATGCTTCCGGCAGCGCGGGCAGAACTTCTTCAGCTCGAGCCGGTCCGGATCGTTCCGCTTGTTCTTCTTGGTCAGGTAGTTGCGTTCCTTGCACTCGGTGCAGGCGAGCGTGATCTTCGGCCGCACGTCGGAGCTCTTGGCCATGACTTCCTCACTTTCGCCTGGTGCAGGCGCTTGCTGACTTACCTTGGATCAACGGGTAGCGGGGGCGGGATTCGAACCCGCGACCTCACGATTATGAGTCGTGCGCTCTCACCAACTGAGCTACCCCGCCACGGTCTCACATCTCCACCGTACGGCGGCGACATGACTCCCGAGCCCCCATGCGGAATCGAACCGCAGACCTTCTCCTTACCATGGAGACGCTCTGCCTACTGAGCTATAGGGGCGAGTCCTACCACGGCACCGATCACCCGGCGCCGACGCACAAAGATACACACCCACCGGCGTTCAGCGCGAATCCGTTCCGAAGGTCGCGGAACGAGGAGGGTGGTGTCGAGCGATGGTCGTGGCGAGCGCCGTCCAGTGCGTGCCTGGGCGTCGCTCGCGGCGACCACCGCTGACACCACCTCCTAGGCCCGGTACGCACGCAGAAACGCGTGCACTCCGGCCTGCACGGACGCCCGGACGACCCGATCTTCGCCGCGGTCCGTGCCGAGCCGGGTGAGCTCCGGCATCTCGGCTCCGATCAGGGCGAAGAACTGTTTCGCCGCGAGCTGCGGGTCGTCGATCTCGAGATAGCCGGCGTTGGCCAGCATGGCCAGCCGGCCGGCCAGCGCCTCGATCATCGGCTGCGCACCCCGGGACCGGACGATCGTGAACACCTCGGGGTCCCGGTTGATCTCGGCATACAACTGGCGCTGCAGCGAGCTGGCGCAGCTGCTGCGCTGGCACTCGACCAACTCCACCGCGACCTCGTGCAGGCTCTCCTCCCAGCCCGGACCGACGTCGAGCGCGATCGCCGCGGCGTAGGACTGCTCGTTGATCTGCCGCGCGCTCTCCGCCAGCGACTCCCGGAACAGCTGCTCCTTGTTGCCGAAATGGCTGTAGACGGTCGGCTTGGAGACTCCGGCCCGGGCCGCGATCGCGTCGATGCTGGCCCGCGCGTAGCCCTCGTCCGCGAACAGTTCGGCGGCAGCGTCGAGGATCGCCTGGCGCTTGCCCAGGCCGCGCGTCGTCGGTGTCGGAGCAGCCGTTGCCATGAACCCACTGTACCGCATCGCACGATTGACTTTACTACTCGGTTTAGTTTAGTTTCCTTGCCATGACAGTAGATTCGGTACGGGAAGCGCCGGCGACCCGCCTCGACCGCACGACGACGCTGATCGTGGTCGCCCTCGCGGCCGCCGCCCTGATGGCCGTGCTGGACGGCACCGCCGTCGCCGCCTCACTCACCACCCTCGGCACGACGTTCGACGCGAATGTGGACACCGTCGTCTGGGTCACCGTCGGGTACCTGATCAGCGCCGGGCTGGCGCAGCCGCTGGCCGGCTGGGCGGCGGACCGGTACGGCGGTCGCACCGTGTTCCTGATCGGGCTGGCCGGGTTCGTGGCCGGGTCGATCCTGGCCGGGTTCGCCTGGTCGATCGGCGCCCTGATCGCGTTTCGGGTACTGCAGGGATTCGGTGGCGGCCTGCTGGAGCCGTCCGCGCTGGCGCTCACCGCCCGGAACGCGCCGGCCCCGCTGGTCGGCCGCGTGATGGGCACCCTGTCCATGATCATCAACGTGGCGCCGATCCTCGGGCCGCTGTTCGGCTCCGCCCTGGACGCCGACCCGTGGTGGCGGCTGATCTTCCTGATCAACGTGCCGCTCGGCCTGATCGTGTTCCTCGCCACAGTGCGGCTGCTGCCCCGTGATCGTCCGGCCGAGAGTTCGCGCGGGCCGATCGACCTGGTCGGGCTGATCCTGCTCCCGGTCGGTTTCGTCGCCCTGTTGTTTGCGCTGAACCGGGCCAGCGCAGGCACGCCGGCCTGGATTTCGATCTTGCTCGCGGTGGTCGGTGTGCTGCTCCTGGCCGGTTATGTGCGGCACGCCCGGACCACGACCCGCACCCCGGTGCTCGACCTGCGACTGCTCCGGCACCGCGGCTTCGTCGGCAGCCTGATCGTGATGGCCATGGTCGGGTTCACCATGTTCTCGCTGGTGATCGGACTTCCCTTGTACGCCGAGCAACTGCACGGTCTGCACGGCATCGCCCGCGGACTCTTCGTCTGCGCGCTCGGGGTCGGGCTGATCGTCTCGATGTCCAACGGTGGCCGGATCAGCGACCGGACCGGACCGCGAGTCCTGGCCCGAGCCGGAGCCGCGGTGACCGCGGTCGGGCTGACCGCGTTCGCGGTGATCAACTCCTTCGCCCCGGTGCCGGTGCTGCTCGGTCTCATGATCGTCATCGGACTGTCGTTCGGCCTCGTCGCGGCGCCGTCATTCGCCAGCGTGTACCGGGTGGTGCCGGCCGAATCCACCGCCCAGGCGACCGCGTCCCTGTTCATCGTGGTGCAACTGGCCGCCTCGACCGGCGTCACGGTGGTCGGCGTGATCACCGGGCTCGGCCCGATCGGCTACTCCCTGATCTTCGCCCTGCTGGCCGCCTCCCAGCTGATCGCGCTCGTCGCGACCCGGCTGCTGCCCGGGCGTCCGACCGGCTGAGCCGGCCGTGACAGCATGGCGGCATGAACGAGCACACCAAGATCAACCAGGCGTTCTGGGACGAGGTCGCCCCACACCACGCCAGGTCCGAGTTCTACGCGGTGGAACGCTTCGTGGCGGACCCGGACCGGCTGGCCGAACCGGAACGCGGCGAACTGGGTGAGGTCGCGGGGCGCTCGATCTGCCACCTGCAGTGCCACATCGGACTGGATTCGCTGGCGCTGGCGTACCGGGGCGCAGAGGTGACCGGGGTCGACCTGTCGGCCGAGTCGCTCAAGATCGGCCGGGAACTCGCCGCCAGGACAGGGATTCCGGCCACCTTCGTCCAGTCCGACGTGCTCACCGCCGCGGACACCCTCGCCACCCGCTACGACATCGTGTTCACCACGCGCGGGGTGCTCATGTGGGTCAGCGATCTCACGGCCTGGGCCCGGACCTGTGCCCGGCTGCTCCGGCCGGGCGGCGTCTTCTACCTGCTCGACGTGCACCCGCTGGCCATGGTGCTGGAGGAACGGGATCCCGGGTTCCGGCTGACCGGGAGCTACTTCGGCGGCGAGCCGAATGTGGTCGAGGCCGACGCGTCGTACGCGGTGCGCGATGTCGGGCTGACCCACCGGGAGACCCACGAGTGGGTCCATCCGGTGGGCGCGGTGGTGAGCGCGCTGATCGAGGCCGGGATCATGATCGACTTCCTGCACGAGCACCCGGCGCATGATCAGGCGCCGGGAACGGCCGGCCTGCCGGCGCTCTACTCGGTCCGCGGCCGGCTCGCCGGTTCCTGATCACGATCGTGACCGATCATGGTGGTGGCCATGAACCGCGGCACGGCGCCGCGGTTCGGTGCGATGCAGTGGAAGGTGTCGCAGTGCATCAGGTACGCGTCGCCGGCCGCACCGGTCACTTCGGCGACCCGGAGCCGCACGCCGCCGATGCTGCCGCCGTCGATCATGAACCGCCTGATCCGCTCCGGAGCCGACTCGTCGAGCTCCGGCCGCCACAGCTCGCGCAGCCAGCGGTCCCGGCCGAGCCGCTCCCGCAGCCGGCGCGGGTGCGGGCCGTCCTCGGTGTCCCTGATCAACGGGCCGACCAAGCGATGCGACCCGGTCAGCACCAGCGTGCCGCCGCCGCCCGGTGCCAGGTCGTCGAGGATCATGAACAACTGGACGGCACGCGGATCGGGCGTACCGGTGAGCGGCGTGAAATCGTTGTGCCACACGCCCTTCGGCACCGTCCACGGATGGTCCGCGGTCCCTGGGAACGTGATCAGCAACCGGCCCCAGCGCCGTGGTGGCGTCCATCGCCCGGCGCCGAGCAGGCCGTCCAGCGCGGACTTGATCGCCGGGCTGCCCAGGGCGCGGAACTCGGGACGTCCGGTGATCGCCCGCAGCCCGGTCGGGCGGTCGATGGTCCAGGTCTCCGGCCGGTCCCGGGTCAGGCCGTGGGCTCGGCCGAGGTGATCCCAGATCCGGTTCACCATCGGGACCGTCGCCGAACGGTCGATTGCGCCGGGCAGCCGGAGCAGGCCGGTCCGCCGGAACTCGTCGCGTTGATCGTCGGTGATCATTCGATGCCTCCTGTACGCGGTCGCGCCTGCCCGGAAACACGAACGCACCCGGAGCCTGGGCCGCCGGACGGGCGTGCTGAAACCCGTCCGGGGCTCCTGGCTCCGGGTGCGTCCAAGACTGCGGCGCTACCCGGGGCAGGTCTGTCCCGACGAGCGTAACTCCGGCCGAACCCTTTCCGCCAAAGGTTTTCGCCATGATCATCCGCGCGGGCTACCCTGACCGCGTGGAGCCACTCCCCGACGCGCTGACGCTGGCCAGGTTCAGCCTGGCGCAGCAGCATCCGGTCACGGCCGGCTGGGCCGATGATCAGGTACGCCTCGCCGGCCTGGCCGCCGAGCACGAGGACGACCTCATGCTCGCCACCGATCTGGAAGTGGCGACGATCCGCCGGGACCGGTTCGCGCCGGACCGCCCGATCGAGGTGATGCTGAACCGGTGGCTGCCGGCAACGCCCGACCTGATGGTGATGCTGAGCATGCGTTACGAGGGTGGCGATCCGAGCCTCCCGTTCGTCGATGCCTCGGTGCTCAGCCGAGCCGTCACGATCGATGATCTCGAACCGCTGACCGAGGCCGCGCGGCGGACCTTCGGCGACCTGAGGCCGCTCTACCTCAGGATCTGGAGTGCCGAGCCTCATGATCATTTCCCGGGTGCCGACGGTGACAAGCGGTTCCTCGCTGCGCCGCTGGACCGGCTCCGCGACGCTGAGGTAGCGGAGGGATTGCGGCTGGAGCCGACGACCTCGCTGGAGCACTATGCCGAGGCCGAGGCGGCCTACGCCGCGGTCGATGCACGTTTCCCGTGCCATCCCCGCCAAGCGGCGATCGCCGGCCGGGAGCAGCTGCAGGAGTTGCTCGAGGCCGGTCTGTTGTTCGACGTGATCGCGGACGACGCCTGGATCGGCTACGCCGCCGTCAAGGCCAATGGACTGCTCGGTTTGCCGGGCTACACCGTCTCGGAACTCGTGCTCACCGAGGCCGGCCGCGGCCGGGGTCGCGGCCGCTCGCTCAGCACCCTGCTCGCCCGCGCGCTGCCCGGCGACGACCTGGTCCTGATCGGCACGATCCACGCCGACAACGTCGGCTCCCGGCGGGGTGCGCTCGCCGCCGGCCGGATCGACATCGGTGGCTGGTTCGACGTACCGCTCAGATAGTGGCGGTTCAGGTAGCGGCGGTCAGGTGAACCGCGGCTGCACGACACCGTCCATGGTTGCCGCGATCAGGTTCGGCACCTCGGACCGGTCCAGCCGGCCGGCCGAGACGTCGGCGGCGGCGCCCTTCATCAGGTAGTGCACGACGTTGGCCAACCAGGCCGCCGAAAGGTCCTTCCGGAACACGCCCTCGGACTGACCGCGCCGGATCAGGTCGATCAGGCGCCGCTCGGGCTCGGCGTGCATCTCGTGCACCCGACCGGGCGGCAGCAGTGCCTGGGCCGCTACCAGCACTGAGCCGGCCTGCGCGGTGAGCAGCCAGCTGGACTCGATCAGTGCCGCGAGCACGTCCCGCGGGTCGCCGGTCAGGTCGATCCCCCGGAGGGCCTCCTCACCCCGTTCGAGCAGCCGGGTCAGCGCCGCCTCGACCAGCACCTCGCGGGACGGGAAGTGCCCATACAGGGTGACCCGGCCGACGCCCGCCGCCTTGGCGATCTCGGCCATGCTCGCCTCCGGATTCGTTCCCAGACAGGAGATCGCGGCCTCCAGGATCCGCTCGACGTTCTGCTGGGCGTCAGCCCGGAGCGCCCTGGTCCGCTGTTCCTGAGTGCCCGCCATACAGATTCCTCGCTCGCTAACTTGAACACTGTTGTTCGGGTTATGCTATCGTACATAACCTGAACATCGATGTACGACTTAAGGAGTTCCGATGACTCACCTGGCCTCCGCCCCGGCCGGAACCGGGGCGCTTCCGCATCGCTGGCGGATCCTGTGGATGGTCGGCATCGCTCAGCTGATGCTGATCCTCGACGTGACCGTGGTCGCGATCGCGCTGCCGCACGTGGGCACCGACCTCGGGCTCGCCCGGGAGACCCTGACCTGGGTGGTCAGCGGTTACACCCTCGCGTTCGGCGGGCTGCTGCTGCTCGGCGGCCGGGCGGCCGACCTGTTCGGCGCCAGGCGGCTCGTCCTGATCGGGCTCGGCCTGTTCGCGGCGGCGTCGCTGACCGCAGGCCTCGCGGTCTCCGGACCGATGCTGCTCGCCGGCCGGATCGGCCAGGGCGTCGCCGCGGCGATCCTGTCGCCCGCCGCACTGTCCCTGGTGGTGACGATCTTCGACGGCGAGGAACGCAACAAGGCACTCGGGATCTGGTCCGCCCTGGGCGGCACTGGTGCCGCCCTCGGCGTCCTGCTCGGTGGCCTGCTCACCGCCGGACCCGGCTGGCCCTGGGTCTTCTTCATCAACGTGCCGGTGGGCGTGATCCTGCTCGTCCTGCTGCGTCAGCAGCTTCCGGCCCAGCCGCGGCCGGCGACCCGGGGCAAACTCGACGTGATCGGTGCCGCCCTCGTCACGGCCGCGACCGGCGCGCTGATCTTCGCGCTGATCCGGGCCGGTGATCACGGCTGGCTGACGCCGACCACCATCGGCCTGATCGGCGCGTCGGCCGTGCTCTACGTGATCTTCACGGTACGGCAGCTGCGCACCCCGAGCCCGCTGATGGACATCCGGCTGCTGACCCGCCGGCCGGTGGCGACGGGCACTCTGCTGATCATGGTCGCCACCGCGCTGATGATCATGGTCTTCTTCCTGGGCACCTTCTACCTGCAGGACTACCGGGGCTTCAACCCGCTGATCACCGGCCTGCTCTTCCTGCCGGTCGCCCTGGCCACCATGGCCGGCGCCCAGCTCGCCGGCCGGCTGCTCGGGCGGGCCGGGCCCCGGGCCCTCGGCCTGACCGGCCTGCTGGTCGCGGCCGCCGGCATGGCCCTGCCGGCGTTCGTCCCCGGGACGGTGGCGCTGGTGATCGGGGTCGCGGTCGCGGCGGCCGGCACCGGAACGCTGTTCGTGGTCGCCTCGGCGACCGCACTCGGCCAGGTCGAGCCGGAGCAGGCCGGCCTCGCCTCCGGCATCGTCAGCACGTTCCACGAGTTCGGGGCGTCGCTCGGCGCGGCGGTCGTGTCCAGCATGGCGGCGGTCAGCATCGCCGGCACCTCCGTGGACGGCTTCGGCCGCGGCTTCCTGACCGGAGCCGTCGTGGCCGTGGTCGCCGCCGGGGCCTTCCTCCTGCTCACGCCGAAGAAGGCGGCCTGATCAAGCACCGGAGCGCCGGCACCTCAGCGGAGGTGCCGGCGCAGCCGTTCGACAAGATCATCGACATCGCCCTGCGGCGCGCCGGGCCACGGTGGCCACCACGGTGCGTCGTCCGGCGTGCCGCGATGCCGGGCGAAGACGTGCTCGTGGAGATGCGGCACCGCCAGCCCGGCCACGAACGAGTGCACCGCGAGAACCTCGAGCTCGGCCCGCAGCGCCCGCGCCAACCGGCTCCGGACCACGCCGATCGCAGCCGCCTCCGCGTCGGTCAGGTCGGCGGGTCCGGCGACGTGGCGACGCGGCTCGATGAAGACGTACCCCAAGGAGCCGGAGGCGCGATGCGCGACGTGGATCACCTCGTCCGCGAAGATCACCGGCCCGACCAGGTCGCCTTCGCCTCGGTGCTTCCGGCAGATCGGACACTCCCTCATCCCGGCCTCCTCCCCCTGCATGGTCGCAATCCCGGGCCGCTCCCCCGAATCCGCGACCCGTCCTCGCATCCGCGACCGTTCCAAGAATCGCAGATGCGAGGAACGGTCGCGGCTGAGTCTGAGGATCAGAAGACGCGTCGCGCACAAGCCCGGAACCGATCCGGGCCACCAGGCCCATGCGACGCCCCGCCAGATCCGCGCCGCCTTCTCACGTCAGCGACCACTGCAGCAATCGCGGACGCATCGAACGATCGCGGCTCGTCGACCCTCCGGAACCCCGCGCGAGCCCACCCAGATGCGCGACTCGTCGTCGCATCCGCGACCGCTGTAACAGTCGCGGAACCGTCGAACGGTCGCGGCTGATCCGAATCGCCTCGTCCATCGCCAGAGCCAGGCAGCGCCGGTACCGTCGGTCGGACAGCTCGGTGCGCAGCGGCAGCCCGGACAGGGCGCGTTGATCGCGTTGTTGGGGTTGAGCAGCAGCTTGGCCCACTGGACCGGCCTCAGATCCGGATGCTCGCGCACCTGCAGCGCGGCCCGCCGGACCCCTTCCCGGTAAGGGCCGAGAGCCGGATCGGCCGGCATGCCCACGCCCGCCGGAGGTGGCGATGTGGAACCGCCCGTCGGCCCCGGTGCACGACGTTGAACGGCACCATCCCGGCCAGCACGGTGCGGCCCGGCAGGGCAGCCCGGAGCAGGTCGACGTTGCCCAGCCCGTTCTGGAAGCTGATCACCACCGCGTCCGGTGCCAGAGGCCGGGCCAGTTCCGCGGCCACGTCGCGGGTCGCGACGGACTTGACCGTCACCAGCACCAAACCGGGTCCCGGGCGGCACGCCCCGCTCGGTCGACACCGGTACGTCCGCCACGGCCGACCGCCGGCGTGCAGCCGATGCTCCCCGCCCGTACGCGCAGACGATTCTGGAGGCACCGAACGTCGATCAGGCACCATGGACGAGGATCCGAACGCCGGAGGGAGGGAGATCATGGACGAGCCGGTCGGCTACTTCGACCTCAACATCGAGGAGGTCCTGGAGCACTGGCCGACGTCGTTCGCCGTCCGGGAACTGATCGCGAACGCCCTCGATGAGCAGGCGATCACCGGCACGGCCGCGCCGGTGATCAGCAAGGACGGCGACGCCTGGGTGATCCGTGACTTCGGCCGCGGTGTCCGTTATCAGCACCTGACCCAGAACGAGAACCCCGAGAAGCGGCGCCACGACGACGTGATCGGCCAGTTCGGGATGGGCCTCAAGGACGCGCTCGCGGTCTTCCACCGACGCGGTGTCGAGGTCATGATCAGCTCACCGTACGGCGATCTCAGCACGTCGCTCCGAGCCAAGGAAGGCTTCCCGGACATCCGGACGCTGCACGCCGGCGTGGCGCCGCCGACCCGGCCCGACGAGCCGGGGACCATGATCAGGTTGCGCGGCGTGACCGACGACGAGGTCGCGGCGGCCCAGCGCTACTTCCTGCGCTACAGCGGCGATCGCCTGCTGGAGCAGACCCGCTACGGTCAGGTGCTGGCCCGGCCGGACGGGCAGCCCGCGAACATCTACGTCAAGGGACTCCTGGTCGCGCAGGAGGAGAACTTCCTGTTCTCGTACAACATCACGAGCCTGACCCAGAACCTGCGCCAGGCCCTGAACCGGGAGCGTAGCAACGTCGGCCGGGGTGCCTACACGGACCGGGTCCAGGCGATCCTCAAGCAGTGCGGCTCGGCCGATGTCGCCCGGCCGCTCGCCGCAGACCTGGAGAACTACCGCACCGGCGGCATGCACGACGAGTTGGCCTGGACCGAGATCAAACTGCACGCCTGCCGGGTGCTGGCGAGCCACGAGCAGGTCGTCTTCGTCACCGCCGGCCAACTCGCCTTCGGCGGCCCGCAGGTCGAGTACGCCCAGGAAGAGGGCTACCGGCTGGTGCTGGTGCCGGACGATCTGGCCAGCAAGATCAGCAAGCTGCAGGATCTCGAGGGGCGGCCGATGCTCGACCTGGACGCCTATCGCGAGGTCTGGAACGACAGCTTCTCCTTCCAGTTCGTCGATCCCGCGGACCTGACGCCCGCCGAATCCAAGGTGTACGGGCTCACGGAATTGATCATCGACGCCGCCGGAGCCGAGCCGGCCCGGATCGGGGTGGACGAGATCTTGATCTCGGAGACGATGCGGTTGTCCGAGAGCGGCCGGACGATCTACGGCCTCTACGACCCGGTCGAGCGGCGGATCGTGATCCGTCGCGACCGGCTCGCCACACCGGCCGACTACTGCGGCGACCTGCTGCACGAACTGACCCATGCCTCCAGCGGCTACACCGACGGCACGCTCGACTTCGAGGAGGCCCTGACCGAACAACTCGGCATGATCATGGCCGAGTTGTTCAAGGCCGGACGGGAGGTCTAGGTGAGGTCGATCCAGCTGCCGCCGGCGGCCAGCGAGCTGTCCGCGGCGGCATGCACCGCGACCAGTTCCACGGCCTGCTGCGGCGTCTGATCGGGGGTCACCCCGGCGCAGAAGTCGAGGTAGACGCCGAAGGTCCGGCGATAGAAGCCCGGGTAATCGGCGACGGTCGCGGTCCGCCACTCGCCGCCGACCCGATATCCGGCCGTCCAGCCCAGCACGTCGCCCGCGTTCGCGCCGCCGTGGCAGTCGACCGAGATCCGGTGGCTCCCGTAGTCCAGGGTGAGGTTGCGGTCCTCGGCGGTGCCGGTGTCGATCACCCGGCGCACGCCGAACCCGCCGATCCGGGTGGCCACGGCCAGCGTGTGGATCCCGTACCCGGCCCAGGCACCGTAGCCGCGCGCGAATCCGGACTCGATCGGGCCGCCCGACGGCGCGTCGGCGAGCTCGGCCGCGTACCGCAGCGCCGAACTGCTGAAGATCGGCGTCCCGTGCTCGGCAGCCTGCTCGAAGATCATCCGCGCGTCCTCGACCCGGTCCGCCAGCACCTTGTCGAACACCACCGGCTTGCCCGCCGGCAGCGTCTGCTCCGCGAACCCGGCATGGGCGTCGAGGTTGTCCGGCGCCAAGATCAAGAGCGCGTCGGCCCGGTCGACGACCTCACCGATCGAGTCCGCCCGCGGCACCTGGTTGCGGTCGCACCAGTCGTCACCGGGCGCCGGGTCCGACTCGTACGCGATCAGGTCGACGCCGCGATCGGCGTACGTCGAACGCAGCAGCTTCAGGAACACGTCGGCGTGGTAGTTGGCCAGATGATGATCGACGAAGCCCAGCTTCATCAGGTCCCCCTCGTCCGGACGGCTCGGGCCGATCGGGTCACGATCGGACTGTTTCGATCATGGGACCTACCGGCCCGCGCGGCCCGGTGATCATCAGCCCATCGACTTCTGGCCGTCGATGGACTCCCGGATGATGTCGGCGTGGCCGGAGTGCTGGGTCGTCTCCGCGACGATGTGGACGAACACCCGCCGGGCCGACCACTCGCTGTCGCTGAACCAGGGCGCCTTCGGCAGCGGCTGGATCGCGTCCAGCGAGGGCAGTTCCCGCAGCAGGGCGTCGGTCCGGGCTGCGACCTCCTCGTACTCGGCCAGCACGCCGGCCAGCGTCTCGGACTCGGTCAGCCGGAAGCTGTCGGCGAACTCCGCGTAGTCCTCCTCGGTCCAGTCCGCCCAGTCCTTGTCGTTCGACTGCATCGAGGCCGGTCCCTCGACGATGAACGTCGCCCAGTTCCGCTCGACGTGCAGGACGTGCTTGATCAGTCCGCCGATGGTCAGTTCGCTGGCGGTGCTCCGGGTCCGGGCCTGGTCGTCGGTCAGCTCCCGCGCGGTGAAGCGCAGGAAGAACCGGGCCTTGGCCAGGGCGTCGAGGAGGTCACGCCGCTCGCCGGACAGGGTCTCGGTGGCGGTGGCGATGGTGGTGGCGGTCATGGTGTTTCCTTCCGAACTTCCCTCGGGCCGTTCCCTCCGGGCTCACCAACGACATTACGAACGATAGTTGCCACTTCCTGTCCTCAATTGCGAGAATCCTGGGGAGATGGCCAACACGAGTTCACGGACCCTCCGGCTGCTGTCGCTGCTGCAGACGCACCGTTACTGGTCCGGCGAGGAGCTGGCGGACCGGCTCGAGGTTTCGGTACGGACGCTGCGGCGCGACGTGGACCGGCTGCGCGACCTCGGCTATCCGGTCCAGGCCGATCGCGGCGTCGGCGGCGGCTATCAGCTCGCCCCCGGAGCGTCGCTGCCGCCGCTGGTCCTGGACGACGAGGAGGCGGTGGCGATCGCGGTCGGGCTGCACGCCGCCGCCCACGGCTCGCTGACCGGAATCGCCGAGGCGTCGGTACGCGTGCTGGCCAAGGTGATCCAGGTGATGCCGGGACGGCTGCGGCACCGGGTCGAGGCGGTCCGGTCGGCGACGGTCGCACCGACCTGGGGCGCGCCGGCCAGCACCGATCCGGAGACGCTGGTCGTGCTCGCCCAGGCCTGCCGCGACGGCGAGCGGGTCAGCTTCGCCTACCGCACGGCCGACGGCCGGGCCGGCACCCGCCGGGTCGATCCGGCCCAGCTCGTCCAGATCGGCCGCAGCTGGTACGTCGTCGGGTACGACCTCGATCGCGGCGCCTGGCGCAGCTTCCGGCTGGACCGATTGCAGCACCCCGAGCGAACCGGGAAGCGGTTCGCGCCCCGGCAGGTGCCGGGTGGCGACGCGGCCGCCTTCGTCGAGGCCGGCCGGCGCCGCGCCGGCCAGCACAAGATCACCGCCGAGCTCGCCGCCGACGCCGACTCGGTCCGCAAGATCATCGGCGAATGGGCCGACGCGACGCCCGTCGATGATCATCGCTGCCGGGTCGAGCTCAGCGCCGACTCGCTCGAATGGGCCGCCTGTGCCCTGGGCCTGGCCGGGGCGGAGATCCTGAGCTGTGACTCCACCGAACTGCTCGCCGTACTCCGGAACTGGTCCGACCGGTTCGCCGCGGTGCCTGCCTACCAGCCGGCCGGAAACTGATCATCGATCCACGCCGTCACGGCCGACACGGTCGCGGCTCGGCCCGCCCCCGTGTCGCCTGGCCCCGATGTCCGATGATCAAGGTCGGGTACGTCCAGGCAGTCGCAACCGCAGCCGCGCAGCACGGGCTTCAGCCTGCGGAACATCGGCCAGGCCGGATCCTCGGTGCCCACGTAGATCAACACCGGTCTGCCCAGGTCACGCAACTCGACGTGTCAGTCGAACCGGCGACTGGCTCGCCAGAACTCCAGCGACGCCTTGGGCAGCCGCGGCTCCCGCTCCAGTCGGCGCATCGTCGCGTCGTTCGGGTGACCGATCAGTGAGGTGCCGCCCAGGATCAGCCCCCGAGCCCGTTCGTTGCCCCGGGTCGCCATCGCCGCCATGAACGCCATCTGCGAGAAACCCCACGCGACGAACTCCGCCACTCCTTCGTGATCGAGGACGGCGAGCACCTGCCGGTCGATCGAGCCGAACGCATACTCCTCCGGCCGATCGCTCGCCCCGAACCCGACCGGCTGGATCTGCAGCACCCGGAACCGGTCGGTGAGCAGTTCGACCGGGCCGAAGTCGAGCGGACGGCGGTTGTTCTTGATCATGACGATGGCCGGCCCGGCTCCGGCCGAGCGGTACGCCACCGCGGCGCCGTCGACCTCGAGCCGCCGGTGGCCGTCGTCCCTCACGCTCCCCACCTGAGGCAGGCTATTCCCTGCCACCGACAAGGGAGCTGATCAGCGGATGAGACTGCGCGAAGCCGTACGAGGTCTGATCGTCGATCCGGCCGGCCGGGTGCTGCTGGTCCGGTTCTGGTGGGAGGGCGTCGATCCTCCGGGCGGCTTCTGGGCCAGTCCGGGCGGCGGCATCGAGGGTGACGAGACCAGGCTGGCCGCGTTGCAGCGCGAACTGCTCGAGGAGACCGGCCTGGTCCTGGAGGCACTCGGGCCGGAGATCTGGACCAAGACGGCGATCTTCCCGATGAGCCGGTGGGACGGCCAGGTTGATCACTTCCACTTGATCAGGACCGCACCGTTCCGGCCGGCCCCCGGCATGTCCGTCGAACAACTCGCCGCCGAGGGCGTCCACGAGATCCGGTGGTGGACGCCGGACGAACTCGCCGCAGCCGAGGCGACGTTCTCGCCGCGGGCGCTGCCCGAGTTGATCAAGGAGCTGACCAGGACCGGCCCGCCCGCGACACCGATCCCGCTGTCCGGCTTCTGACCTCGATCAGCCGAGCGGAATGCTGGTGCCGCGATAGTCGGGCACCTCGTCCACCAAGGGGTACGCCATCGCCGCCGGCATGTCCGGCCCGACGCCGAACGTCATCGCGCCGGTGAAGCCGAACCGCGGATAGTACGCAGGAATGCCGACCAGGACGATCAGCGGCTCGGCGCCCCGTAGCCGGGCCAGCCGCTGCGCCTCGACCACCAGCCGGCCGCCGATCCCCTGCCGCTGCCAGGCCGGGTGGACGCCGAGTGGTCCGAGTTGCAGGACCGGCGGCATCACCTTGCCCCGCAGGGTTTTCCGGGCCAGCAGACAGTGTCCGACGAGCTGATCACCGGCCTCGGCGACCAGGGACAGTTCGGGGATGAAGTCGGCCGAGGCACGGATCCTGGTGATCATGTCGACCTCGACTTCGCGCCCGTCGAACGCCAGCCGGGTCAGCGCGTCGATCCGCTCGACGTCGGCGGCGCGCTCCGGCCGGATCCGGACCTGGTCGATCATGATCGACACCGTAGGCGCGGGCGACCGGACGCGCCACGGGTTTTTACCCGGGGCTGTGCACCAGGTAGCGCTCGTCGGTGATCGGTCCACCCCAGTAGGCCGGGTCGTCCAGTCTGCGTAACTCCAGGTTTCGGCCCTGCTCCCGTACCAACTGGGCGCAGGCGTCGGCCGCCAGCCCGGCACCGGTGGACCAGCAGCCCTCGATCAAGATCAACCGGCCCGCCGGAGTGAGCAGCCGAATCCAGTTCGCCAACGCCGTCGGCGGGTTGGGCATCGCCCACAGCACATGTCTGGCGAGCACCACGTCGAAGGTTCCGGCAGGCAGCGGCGGCACGGAAGCGTCCGCGACCAGGAACTCGGGCGTCGGCGTCATCGACCCGGCCTTGGCCCGGGCCCGCTTGATCATCTCCGGCGCGAGGTCGATCCCGGTGACCCGGTGTCCCGCCTCGGCCAGCAGGACCGCCAGGCTGCCCGTACCGCAACCGAGGTCGGCGACATTCTGCGGCTCCGATCCGACCAGCGGCACCAGCAGTTCGCGCCAGGCCGCACGGACCTCGGGGTCGCGCAGTCCATGATCAGCCGCATCGTCGAACCTCGGCGCCTCGCGGTCCCACAGCACGCTCAGTTCTTCCGTCATCCCGCCATGCTGTCGTACCGCACCGACAGGACGATCCGTATTGATCAAGATTCCTGATGCGTGCCTCGCGATATTGGCATTGGACGTCATGCCCTCCGGCCCTCAGGATCGTGATCAGAAGACAGTTCCTCCGAAAGGACCACTCTCATGTCCGCAGTGCGCGTGCACAACTTCTCGATCTCGATCGACGGCTTCGCCACCGGCGAGGGGCAGGCTGCCGATGCTCCGTTCGGCCACGCCGGCGAGCGGCTTCACGAGTGGATGTTCGCGACCCGGTCCTGGCAGGGCGAGGGCGGCAGCATCGGTGCCGACAACGCGTTCGCGGAACGGCACGGTCCCGGCATCGGCGCCGAGATCATGGGCGCCGGCAAGTTCGGCCCGCCGAACTGGCAGGACGATCCCGACTATCGGGGCGCCTGGGGTCCGAACCCGCCGTTCCATGCGCCGGTCTTCGTCCTCACGCATCGGCCGCGGCCCTCGATCGAGATGGAGGGCGGCACCACGTTCCACTTCCTCGACGCGTCGCCCGCGGAGGCGCTCGATCGGGCGCGGGAGGCGGCCGCCGGCCAGGACGTACGGCTCGGCGGCGGCCCCACGGTCGTCCGGGACTTCGTCAACGCCGATCTCGTTGATCATCTGCACGTCGTCCAGGTGCCGCTGTTGCTCGGCCGCGGCGTCCGGCTGTGGGACGGGCTGGAGGCGCTTGAGGAGAAGTACGACATCGAAGCCGTCTCCACCCCCAGCCGGGTCACCCATCTGACCTTCACCCGCAGACGCTGAAACTCGATGGTGTCGCGGCGCTCGCCCTGGCAGAGTCCTTGATCATGTCGAGCATCGAGGGTCTCGAGATCAGAGCGTTCCGCCGCGACGACGTCGACGGGTGGGCCCGTACGGACCTGCAGCGCCGGCACCTCATCGATGGGCTGGAGAATTCGGGCGGCTACCTCGCCGCCGTACTGCCGACGGGCCGGGTCGTCGGCAAGATCGGCATTCGGTACGACGAGCAGCCCGGCGCCGGCACCGTGCTCCAGTTCGACGTCGTCGAAGAGTTCCGTGATCAAGGCATCGGGACCGCGCTCCTCCGCCGGGCCGAGCAGGTGATTCGTGATCATGGTTGCGACCGGGTCACGCTCGGGGTCGAGGAGACCAACACCGACGCGATCCGGTTGTATCGGCGCCTCGGCTACCGGGAGTTCGGCACCGAGGTCTCGGAGTGGGACCAGGAAGCACCCGACGGGACGACTTATCGCTACCGATGCCTGTGCCTGCTGATGTGTCGCACCCTGTCCGGCACGCCGTCTCCGCCATGATGACTCCATGATCTCGGCATCCGTCGACACCGTCGGCGATCAACGCGTCGTGGCCCGCTGGGGCCATGGGCTCGCAGCGGCCGTGGCGGGGGCGGGGCTGGTGATCCAGCTCGGCCTTCTGTTCGCCGGCGGCAGCGATGTGAACTCCGGTGCGGACAGCGGGACGATCCCGCTCGGGGTCAGGCTGCTGCGGTTCTTCAGCTACTTCACGATCCAGAGCAACATCGTCGTACTCGTCGCCGCCATCCTGCTGGCCCTGCGGCCGGCCCGGGACGGCACGATCTGGCGGATCGTCCGGCTGGACTCGCTGCTCGGGATCGTCACGACCGGGATCGTGTACGCCACGATCCTGGCGCCGCTGGTCCACCTCGAGGGGACCGCCTTCGTCGCAACCTTCTTGTTGCACTACCTCAGCCCCTGGCTGTTCCTGGCCTGCTGGATCGTCGCCGGACCGCGGCCCCGGATCACCTGGGGCACGGTCGCCGGCGCCTTCGTCTGGCCGGTCGCCTGGATCGCGTACACCTTGATCCACGGGGCGATCACGAACTGGTATCCGTACCCGTTCCTGAACGTCGCCGCCCTGGGCTTTCCGACCGCGTTCCGCAACATCGTCGTGATCTTGGTGGCCGCCGGAGTGCTCGCCGTGATCTTCCGCCTCCTGGACCGGTTGCCCGCCTTCAACCGTTGAGCCGAAAGGGATTCCGGTTCACGACTTCCGGAGGGCGCCCGATGGTCCTCGCCGAAACCGGGCGAGGCCCTGGAAGAAGCGGCCGTAGGAATCCAGGGCGGTCTCCACTCTCGCCTTCTCGCCTCCGAAGAGACCCACCCGGAGGGGAGCCCAAGACGAGCCCTGCGACCGAAGGTCCTCCTGCCATGACGCGACCGGACCCGAGCCCGGAGCGGCGTTCCGGTCGAGCGCCCGGCCGATCCAGCGCGGCGGCATCATCCCTCGCAGCCGCCGGCCGGGAACGACGGTCCGGCTCGAAGCAAGGTCCGCGGACAGCGCACCGAGCATGGCTTCGGCACGTGAGAATTCGGTCGAGTACAGGTCGTCGTCCGGAAGCTGATCTTGGAACGTGGGTCGCAGCACGGTGTGCAGCCACTCCGAACCCGGCTCCCGATATCTGCGTCCCGGAGTCCGGAAGTACTCCAGCGCATCCTCGGCGCCCTCCCCGGCCAGCGTCGACCGAGCCAGGACCTGCGCGATCCAGTCGTTGTCCATGAAGGGTGCGTACGGATCCGTCGCTTCGATCAAGGAGCAAGGCTCGTGGTGATATCTGGCTTCGACGGTCGGATCAACCACCAGGGCTTTCAAGATCGCCCACCTGCCGTCGGCCGTGCAAGCCAAAGCTGCCGTCATGATCGAAGCGAGCCCCGGAATGTTCCGCATGGTTCGCGGCGCGGTCCCGTGATTCTCATGATCCTTTCCGGCCAGCACGAGGAGCTGGAGTCCGGCGATCCAGGGATCCAACGTCGCCGGTTCGGCTGAGCGGCAGGCCGCCTGCAACGCGTGACCATAGGGTTCGGTGAGCTTCCAGTAGTCGCGGGCGAGCCGAACGGCCTCGAGCAACCGTGCTTCGGGGTCAATCTCGGTGAGGCTGGCCGGAAAACGATCCGCACGATCCATCTCCGCGACAATCCTGGCTGCCTCCCCCGCTCCCATGGCAAGGATCCTAGGCGTCTCCGGTCCCGGCTCGCCCGAGTTGATCAAGAATGATCCGAAGCCGACCGGACCACGTCACAAGATCAGTGAGGTCGTCGGCGAACGAAGTGATCAACTCCTCGGCCGTCCGGTACCGCTCCGATTCCGGCCCGAGCCCGTTGTCGACAACGGCCTCGATGTTGCGCAGGATCCAGTCGAGCTCGGCCATTTCGATGCTGAGAGCCGACTCGTCGGCCGGTTCGGCGGTGCCCCGGCACCGCGGTAGGCCGCCGCGAACTCCCGGAGTTGCTGCTCCGTCCGAGTGAAGGACGCGGCCGCCGTGACCAGCTCGACGCCCGCCACGACCGGGCCGGCGAAGTCCCAGTCGGTGATGATCAACCGTCCGTCGGCGTCCAGGACCGCGTTCTTGGGATCGAAGTCGCGATGACTGAGCTGCATCGGCCGGCGCTGCCGTCGAAGATCATCAATCTGATCGGCCAGCCGTCGAACGAGCGGAGTGATCGCGACCAACTCGTCCACCCAAGGCTGCCCGGCTGCCCGGCTCGCCGCGACGGCCCGCGCCCAGCGATCTTGGTCGGGCCCCTGAAGTTGCGACGTATCGCCGCCCGGAACCTGCAGCGCATGGAGTCGACCCAACACCTGCCCGGCCGAAGCGGCGATGCCGTCGGTTCCCACGACCTGTGAAGCGGGCGTCCCGAACACCCACTCATGACACCGCGCCATACGGACGCCGGCGCGCACCGGAAGCTCGGCGAGGACCTCCCCGTCGCGGGTCAGGACGGGTACCGGCGCCGCGATCCCATCCGCGAGGACCCATTGCTCGAAGAAGATCGCCCGGAGCAGCACCTGCAGGCGCGACGACGACAGGTTCGGCGGAAACAACTTCACCGCAAAGGCGCCCCGACGGGTCCTCACCCGATACACCTCGTTCGACCAGGCCTCGGCCACCGCAACCGGCGACTCGATCGGATCACCGAGGTCGAACCGCCGCAGCGCGAGTTCCAGATCAGCAGTCACCACGGTGAGCCCTCCATGAGGTCTTGAGTGGATTTCCGCCGTGTCCAGAGCGTGGTGCGGATTCGGCATCCGGGCGACCTCACGGCACGACCGCTGTGGATTTTCGCCGCGACTGACCGGCGGAAACTCACCACTCAACTCGGCCATCAGGTCTCCGGAAGGCTCACCAGCGCGAGGAACGGAGCCGGTCCGCGAGGATGTGCTCGACCGACTCTTCCGGCGACTGGCCGGTGGTGTCCAGCCACAACCCGCGACGCGGGGTGTCTGCCAGACCCTCCTGAAGCGAGGCGACGGCATCAGCGAGGGTCATGCCGTCCTGCTGCCAATCCCGATAGGAGTTCGCTCCACCACGGAGCAGCTCGCGCTCGACGATCGAGTCGACCGAGGGGACCAGCACGATCAGGTGCCGATCAACCCCGCAGGTCGAGAACGAGTCCATCCACGTGACGACGTCGGGACCCAGGATGATGTCGGAGCAGACGAAGTCGAAGTCGGCATCAACGTAGTGCCGGCCCACGAGCACGGTCGCCTGGTACCGCAGCCGAAGCTGACGCAACGCCTCCGGCTCGGGCGTCGGCGTCATTCCGACCCGACCGGCGACCACCCCGCGGTAGAAGACATCGCCGTCAACCGTCACCGCCCGCGGCCCGAGACGGCTGGCGAGCAGCGGAGCGATCGTGGATTTTCCCGCGGCCTGTATCCCGGTGATCAACACAACCTTCGGCACGCCCCAACCTCATCAGCGCGAACCCCTTGCGTCCAACGAATTATCTTCGAGGAGGATCGCGGACGTGGAACTTCGACGCTTCCTCCCGCGACGCCCAAGGACTAGCGACTCAACGTTCGGCGGCCGCGCGGGCGGCGGACTCCAATCGGGCTACCCAGGCTTCCCAATCCCAGTCAGCTGCGTCGGGCAGTCCGGTGGCGTTTCGCTGGCCTCCGGCGGTGCCGTCGATCATTTCTCGCACGATGTCGACCTGGCCGAGATGGCGTGAGGTCTCGTTGATCATCATGGCCATGATCGCGCCGAGCGTTGTCTTCCGACGATCCTCGTCCCACCACGGAACCGATCCCACGGAGTCCAGATCGAGCGTCCGGATCGTCTCGTCCGCGTGGGCCGAGGCACGTCGATAGAACCCCTTGATGTATTCGGCGCTCTCCTCCGGCGTCGCCCACATGTCGCCGCCTTCCCAGACCGTTCCATCCTCGAAGCAAGCCAGCCGCTCCGGAGCCGGACGCCCGAAGGTCTCCCCGAGGTACCCGTACTCCTCGGCCGCGACGTGCTTCACCACCCCGAGCAGGTTCGTGCCGGTCCGCGTCATCGGTCTGCGCAGGTCGTACTCGCCCAGGCCCTCCAGCTTCCACAGGAACGCCTCACGGTTCCCTCGCAGCGCTGACCACAGAATCTCCTTCATGCAGGCAACCCTCGCAAGCACCACTGACAACCGGTCGACGTGACCGAACGCGAACGGCCTCCCACCAGGCGCGAGTCCTAGTAAGAGGCCGTTTCTACGGGTGTGGCAGGTGTTGGATTCGAACCAACGTAGGCGAAGCCGACGGATTTACAGTCCGCTCCCTTTGGCCACTCGGGCAACCTGCCGTGCTGACCAGGTCAGCGGTGAGAACAATAGCAACAGATCCCCCTGACTCCCAAAGCGGTTGTCCGCGCGTCACCCGGGCGCAACCGCAGTGTCGCCCGGGCCCCGGTGGTACGGCAGTCTGCCGCATCCGGTTGCCCATAGGACTGCCCGACTTCGGGCTCGCGTCACGTGGACCTCACACACGGCTGACGTACTGGCGAGTGCCAGCACCGCCGCACCCGCAGGAGTGACCGTGTCAGCCACCGAACTCAACTCTCCCCTGCCCACCCATCCGCAGCCCAACCCCACCGCGTCCCGGCTCAGCCGGCGCGGGCTGCTCGGCCTCGGCGGTGTCACCGTCGTGGCCGCCTCGAGTGTTGCCTGGACCAGCACCGCGGCCGCGAAGCCGCTGCAAGCAGACCCCTTCACGCTCGGTGTCGCGTCGGGCGAGCCGGCAGCGGACGGCGTCGTCCTGTGGACCCGGCTCGCCATCCAGCCGACCGCCCTGGATGGGCTGGGCGGCATGCCGTCGCGGCCGGTCGAGGTCGAGTGGGAGGTCGCGCTGGATCCGGGCTTCCGCCGGATCGCGCAGCGCGGCCGGATCGATGCCAAGCCCGAGCGCGCGCACAGTGTCCACGTCGAGCTCCGCGGCCTCCGGCCGAGCAGCGAATACTGGTACCGCTTCCGAGCCGAGCGGTACGTGAGCATGATCGGCCGCACCAAGACGGCGCCGGCGCCGGGGCATCAGAACAAGGAGATGACGTTCGCGTTCGTCTCCTGCCAGAACCTTCCGGCCGGCTACTTCAACGCCTACGAGCACCTCGCGGCCGAGCAACTTGATCTTGTGGCGCATCTCGGCGACTACATCTACGAGGGCGTCGGGGCGTCCCAGCTGCCCGGTCGCTCGCACCTGCCGGCTGCGGAGATCTTCAGCCTCGCCGACTATCGGGTACGGCACGCGCAGTACAAGACCGATCCGTACCTGCAGGCCGCGCATGCCAGCGCGCCGTGGGTCGCCGTACCGGATGATCATGAGGTCGAGAACAACTACGCCGGCGCGATCAGCCAGATCGACACCGAGCCGGATCAGGACCCGGCCGTGTTCCTGGCCCGGCGCGCCGCCGCCTACCAGGCCTATTGGGAGCACCTGCCGTTCCGGCGCAGTTCGATGCCGAAGGGCCCGGACATGCAGCTGTACCGGCGGCTCCCGTACGGGACCTTGATCGACTTCGACCTGATCGACACCCGGCAATATCGGGCCGACCAGGTGGAGCCGTGCCCGGGTGACTGCCCGGCACGCTGGGATCCGACCCGGACGATTCTCGGCGACCGCCAGGAGGACTGGCTGATCGGCGCGCTGTCGAAGACGCGGGCCACCTGGAAGATCATCGGGAACCAGTCGGTCACCTTCGACGCCGACGGCACCACGGGCGAGGGCGTCTCGTACAGCACCGACAACTGGATGGGTTACGCCGGTGCCCGGCAGCGGCTCTACGAGCGGATCGCCGACCGTGGCGTGAAGAACTTCGTCGTGATCACCGGCGACGCCCACCGCAGCGCCGCCGCGAACCTCAAGCTCGACTTCCGTGACCAGAGCTCCTACACCGTCGGCACCGAGTTCCTCGGCACGTCGATCAGCTCGGGCGGCAACGGCACCGACCTGGACAACCGGGCCCGGATCTGGATGGCCGAGAACCCGCACGTGAAGTTCGGCAACGTGCAGCGCGGTTATCAGCGGGTACGGGTTCGCCGGGACGCCCTGACCGTCGACTACCGTGTGGTGCCGCACGTGACCACCGAGGGCGCCCCGATCTCCACCAGGGTAAGCCTTTCCGTCGAAGCCGGTCGCGGCGGGGTCGCCGACATCGAGGACGGCAAGCCAATCTCCTGATCACCCAGCAGTAGTTCCCCTGAGCCTGTCGAAGGGTCCGCTTGGCTCGGCCCTTCGACGGGCTCAGGGTGCGTTCACGTCGACGGGACCTTCACAACCCCGCATCCCCTCCTGTACTGTAAGCGCTTACAGTCTCAACGCGGAGGTGGATCGACATGGCCGAGCGCGGGCCGGAAGCGGCGACGATCTACTCCGTCGCGCAGCGGGCCGGAGTGTCGATCGCCACCGTGTCGCGGGTCCTCCGCGGCGTCGACACCGCCTCCGCGAAGACCCGGGACAAGGTGCTGGCGGCCGCCTCCGAGCTGGACTACGCGCCGCAGAACTCGGCCCGCAGCCTGGCCAGCAAGCGACACCGGGCCTATGCGGTGCTGATGAGTGACACCACGGGCCCGTACTACTCCGAGCTCCTGATGGGCTTCGAGGCCGTCGCCTCGACCGCCGACGAGAGCGTCATCGTGGTCACCTCGACGCCGGACCTGGACGTCACCGCCATGCTGACCAATCTGCGCGGCCGGGTGGACGGGGTCATGATCGCGCCGAGCGCCGCGGACGAGGCGACCCAGGCCAAGATCATCAATGCCATGCCGACCGTGTTGGTCGGCATGGATCCCTTGCCCGGTTCGGATCTGGTGCACAGTGAGAACACCACCCGCGCGACCGAACTGACCCGGCACCTGCTTGTCGATCATGGTCGCCGCAACCTGTTGTTCGTCGGCGAGCCGGACGGCGCGGCGGACGTCCGGGCCAGGTTCGCCGGCTTCCAGGCCGCGCATGCCGAGGCCGGTCTCCGGCCCAAGGCACCGCTGCTGACCCACGGCGCCAACGAGGCGATCGGCCTCGCCATGGTGGACAAGATCTATCGTCGCCGCGCAGGCGTGGACGCCCTCGTCTGCGCCAACGACGAACTCGCGTTGTCGATCATGTACGGGCTCCGGCTCCGCGGCATCGGCATCCCGGACGAGCTGGCCGTGGTCGGCTGGGACGACGTGCCCACCGCCCGGTACGTAGAGCCGGGGCTGACCACGGTCCGGCAGCCGGTTCGCGAGATGGGGGCCCGCGCCGCGGAGGTGCTGCGGGACCGGCTGGCCGGCGCACCGGTCGGCGAACCGCACCAGCTGCCCACCGAGTTGATCATCCGCGCCTCCTGTGGTTGCCCGCCGCAGAACTTCCTGGCATCCGACGCGCCGTAGCGTCAGAACTGAAGGGGAACGATCATGAAACTGTCCCGCACCGTCGCTGGAGCCATCACCGCCCTTGCCCTGGTCATGACCGGGTGCGCCAACATCGGGCGTGAACAACCCGCTCCCGGCGGCGCCAGCCCGGGTGGAGAGGAGAAGATGATCTCCGAGCTCATCCTGCCGCTCGACATCCCGGGCGCCATCACGTCCGAGTCGCTGGCGAATTACAACCCGCTGGCGCCGACCAACATGGCAACCGACCACATCTTCCAGACGCTGATGATCCGGAACACCTTCACCTGCGAGGCCGAGCCGCTGCTGGCCACGGGGTATGAGTGGACCGACCCGAAGACCCTGGTGATCACGCTTCGTGAGGGCGTCAAGTGGAGCGACGGAACCCCGTTCACCGCCGACGATGTGGTCTGGAACCTCGAGGCCCGCAAGAAGTATCCCGCCACAGACACGGCCGGCCTCTGGAAGGACATCCAGGGCGCACCGGCCACCGGTGTCACGGCCGACGGCAACAAGGTCACGGTCACCTTCGCCGGGCCGGCGCCGCTCAAGATCGACACGATTCTCGGTGAGCGGATGTACATGGTGCCCAAGCACATCTACGGCGAGGTCGGTGACCTCACGAAGTACGTCGACAAGGATCCGGTCGGCACCGGTCCGTTCAAGGTGGGCAGCTTCAACGGCCGGCGATTGGTCCTGGATCGCAACCCGAGCTACTGGGGTGCCGACCAGATCAAGATCGAAAAACTCCGGTTGGAGGGCAAGTTCGATGACACGAATACGGCGGCGTTGAAGCTGCGCGACGGCAGCCTTGATGTCTACCAGGGCGACATCCCGAATCCGGAGAAGTCGGTCAAACTGGACGGTGTCGTCGACTATTACTACGCCCCGGACGGCACCACCGTTGTGGTCCCGAATGGTGACCGCGATGTGACCGGCGATCCGAAGTTCCGTGAGGCGCTGGCGTACGGCACCAACAAGGAGGAGGCCACCCAGAAGGCGACCTACGGCGTGATGGAACCGGCGAGCCAGACCATGCTGAAGCTGCCGATGCAGGCCGCCGACCTGCCGGCGAAGTACGCGGCCGACGGCGGCAAGATCCCGTACGACCCGGAGAAGGCGAAGCAGCTGCTGGACCAGGCCGGCTACCGGCTCGGTCCGGACGGGAAGCGGCTGGGCAAGGACGGCAAGCCGATGTCCTTCGTGTTCAGCGTGCAGGCCGGCTGGATCGACTACATCGCCCTGGTCGACACCGTGGTCCGCAACTGGAAGGCGCTCGGCATCGACATCAAGATGGTCGCCACCGACCCGCCCGCCGTCGACTCGATGAAGAAGACCGGCGACTTCGACTTCATCCTCGAGTACGTCCACGGCGGCTGCCAGCGCAATCGTGATCTTGGATCTCGATTGGACTCCAAACAGATCGCCGACGGCAAGGAGAACACGCCGAACCAGGCCCGCTACCGCAATCCCGAGATCGATCAGCTGCTGAGGGATCTCGATCAGACCACCGATCCGGTCGTCCTGAAGGCCGGGGTGGAGAAGATCATCGACATCTACATGACCGAATTCCCCTACCTTGCGCTGAACTACGCTCCGGGTCGGATCGACTACCGGTTGGACAAGGCGGTCGGCTGGCCGTCGGCGGAGAATCCGTACCCGACGGCCATGATCATGGTCGTGCACAGGCTGCGACCGAAGCAGTGATCGGGCACCGCCATGAAGTACTACCTGGCCAAGATCGGCTACTTCCTGCTCACCGTGTGGGCGGCGATCACGCTGAACTTCTTCATCCCACGGCTGCAACCCGGCGACCCGGCCGAGCAGATGGTACGGAAGCTGCAAACGACCCAAGGTCAAGATCTTGATCCGGCCCAGGTCGAGGCGGTCCGGGTCATGCTCGGCATCCCCAACACCAGCCTCTGGGAGCAATACCTGGCCTACTTCGGCCAGCTAGCCCGGGGCGACTTCGGAATCTCCTTCATCTACTACCCCTTCCCGGTGATGCAGGTGATCGGCGAGGCACTGCCTTGGACCATCGGTCTGGTCGGGGTCACCCAGATCCTGGCCTTCGTGATCGGCGTTCTGCTGGGGGCGTTTGCGGCCTGGCGGCGCGACGGGGCCTTCGACTCCATCGTGTCGCTCGGTTCGACCTTCATCGGCAACCTGCCCGGCTTCTGGATCGGTTTGTTGATCTTGAGCCTGCTCGGCTTCCAGCTCGGTTGGTTCCCGACCCAGGGCGGCTGGGGCAGCTACACCGAACCGGGCTGGAACGGGCTGTTCATCGCCGACGTGATCGCGCACTCCTTCCTGCCGGCGCTGTCGCTGATGGTCACCGCGCCGATCGGGTTCATCCTCGGGATGCGCAACACCATGGTGCAGACACTGGGCGAGGACTACATCCGGCTCGCCCAGGCCGCCGGACTGCCCGAACGCCGGATCGCTCTCGGGTACGGCGCGCGGAACGCACTCCTGCCGAGCGTGACCAGCTTCGCCCTGTCCCTCGGCGCGCTGATCGGCGGAACGGTCATGATCGAAGCCATCTACGACTTTCCCGGCATGGGGCGGCTGCTGGCCGATGCGGCCAACAACCGGGACTACCCGCTGATGCAGGGCGCGCTGCTGTTGATGATCTTGGCCGTACTGCTGGCCAATCTGATCGCCGATCTGCTGTACGGCGTGCTCGATCCACGGGCCAGGAGGGCATCATGACCGAGGCCGAGACCGCTACGGCCATCAAGGAAGCCCGGCTCGCCAAGCCGCCGAACTGGTTTCAGATCATCTGGAGCAGCGGCAAGGCCCGAGTCGGATTGATCTTGCTCGGCCTGTTCGTGATCATGGCGATCGCCGCTCCCCTGCTGTCGCCGTACGACCCGCAGGACGGCTCGTTCGAGCAGCTGCTGCAGCCGAGTCTCGAGCATCCGATGGGCACCACCTCGCAGGGCTACGACATCTTGGCCCAGTTTCTGTACGGCGCCAGGTTGTCGTTGCTGGTCGGTCTGCTCGGCGGCGGCTTCGCCACGGTGCTCGCGGTCGTGATCGGACTGATCTCCGGCTACACCGAAGGCACGGTGGTTGATCATGCGCTCTCCTTCGTCACCAACCTGGCGCTGGTGGTGCCGATCCTGCCGTTGATGATGGTGATCGTCGCCTACAGCGAGTCCCGCGGCCTGGGGCTGATGGTGTTCGTCATCGGCGTGACCAGCTGGGCCGGTGCCGCCCGAGCCAAGCGCGCCCAGATCATCACGCTGCGCAGCCGCGAGTTCGTCACCGCCGCCAAGTTCTCCGGCGAGGGCACCTGGCCGATCGTGTTCCGGGAGATCATGCCCAACATGACGTCCTTGATCGTCTCCGGCTTCATCGGCGCGGCCACCGGCGCGATCGCTGCCGAGGCCGGGCTGAGCTTCCTCGGCTTCGGCGATCCGCAGACCGTCAGCTGGGGACAGATGCTCGCGTTCGCCCAGCAGGCCGGCGCCCTGGTCCAGGGCTTCTGGATCTGGCTCGTCGTGCCGGGCCTCGCACTCGCCGTGTTGATCACCGCGCTGACGTTCGTCAACTTCGGCGTCGACCTGATCAGCAACCCGCACCTGAGGGAGAACTGACATGCCAGCGTTGCTCGAGGTGCAGGGCCTCACCGTCGAATACCGGCCCAGGCTGCATCCACCGCTGACCGCGGTGGACGACGTCTCGTTCACCCTGGCGGACGGCGAGTTCGTCGGGCTGATCGGCGAGTCCGGTTCCGGCAAGACCACGCTCGGCACCGCCGTACTGCAGCTGCTGAAGCCACCCGCGCACGTGACCGGCGGCGCGATCCGGTTCGACGGCAAGGATCTCACCGAGCTCACCCCGGAGGGTCTGCGCGAGGTGCGCTGGCGGGACCTGTCGACCGTGTTCCAGAGCAGCATGAATTCGCTCAATCCGGTGGTCCGGATCCAGACGATCTTCACCGACGTGATGCGCGCTCATACCGACTGGCCGCAGGCCAAGATCAGGAACCGGTCGGTCGAGCTGCTGGAGATGGTGCAGATCGACCCGCGGTTCCTCGACGCCTACCCGCACGAGCTGTCCGGCGGCATGCGGCAGCGGGTCAACCTGGCGCTGGCGCTGGCCCTGGAGCCGCGGCTGGTGCTGCTGGACGAGCCGACCACCGGGCTCGACGTGCTGGTGCAGCGGCGGATCCTGGACAACATCCGTGATCTGCAACGCCAGCAGGGCTTCGCGGTGCTCTTCGTCTCGCACGACCTGGGCACCGTCCTGGAAACGTCGGACCGGATCATGATCATGTACGACGGCAAGATCGTCGAGACGG
This sequence comes from Microlunatus parietis, assembly GCF_013407955.1. Classification (GTDB taxonomy): domain Bacteria; phylum Actinomycetota; class Actinomycetes; order Propionibacteriales; family Propionibacteriaceae; genus Microlunatus; species Microlunatus parietis. The sequence goes on from NZ_JACCBU010000001.1 coordinate 2,743,629, forward strand.
CGACCACGGTGGAGCTGCTGGCCGGGCCGAAGCATCCGTACGCGCAGGAGCTGCTCGGCTCCTATCTGGAGACGTTCAACGAGACCCAGCACGACCCGCCGCCCGCGGAGCAGCGGAAGACGATCATCGAGGTCATCGGCGTGCGGCGTCAGTACAGTCGACGGCAGGGTCTCCGGTCCACGCCGGTGATCGCGGTCGACGACGTGTCGTTCAGCCTGGCCGCCGGCGAGGTGACGGCCCTGGTCGGCCAGAGCGGCAGCGGCAAGAGCACGCTGGCGAAGTTGATCACCGGCATCGAGAAGCCGAGCGGCGGCAGTGTCCGGTTCCACGGTGAGCACGAGGTCACCGAGGTCGCCCGGTTGCGCGGCGCCGGGATGCGCGAGTTCCGGCGGGCGGTGCAGTACGTGTTCCAGGACCCGTACGCGGCGCTGAACCCGGCGCGGACCGTCGGCTACTACCTGACCCGGCCGATCCGGAACTTCGGCGGCGCGGACCGGACCCGGCTGCGCGGCGCCGCGGTCACCGAACGTGCCCTGGAACTGTTGCAGGCCGTGGGTCTGACGCCGCCGGAGCGCTACCTCGGCCGGTTCCCGTTCGAGCTGTCCGGCGGCCAACGGCAGCGGGTGGTGATCGCGAGGGCCCTGGCGTCGAACCCGAAGCTCCTGATCGCCGACGAGCCGATCGCCAGCCTCGATGTGTCGATCCGGGCCGAGATCCTCGAACTGCTGAACAGCCTGGTCGACACGCACGGCGTCGGCATCCTCTACATCACCCACGATCTGCTCAGCGCGAAGATGCTGTCCGATCATGCGCTGGTGCTCAACGAGGGCAGGCTGGTCGAGTCCGGTCCGGCCGCGGACGTGATCAACAACCCGAAGGATCCCTACACCAGGAAGCTGCTGGACGCGATCCCGCAGCCTTCGCATCGGAAGGACGTCAGTGCCTCACTCGGAAGCTAGCCGGTCAGTGCTCGATGCCGGAGGCGGACTCACGGCGGAGGTGTACGGGCACGGCGGCCTGGGCTGGCTCAGTGCGGGCGATCTCCGGCTGAACCTCTACCCGGCGAGCGAGGTCGAGCCCGGCCAGCTGAACCTCTGGCTGCGGATCCACACCGGCGACCGGGCCGTCCCGTACCCGTTGCTCGGGCCGGGAACCGGCGCGACCGTCCGTCGCGGCAGCCGTTCCATGATCATCACCGGAACCGGTGGCGGACTGGACTACCGGGTGTCGTTCCGGCTGGCTCCCGACCGGCCGGCCTGGGTCTGGACGGTCGAGCTGACCAACCCGTCGGCCGAGGCGATCACCGCCGACGTGATCATGGCCCACGACGTCGGAATGGCGAGCCACGGCGAGGTCCGGGCTTCCGAGCTCTATGTCAGCCAGTACGTTGATCTGCAGCCGCTGCACCATCCCGAACACGGCTGGACGTTGGCCGTGCGACAGAATCAGCCGCGCGGCGGCCGGATCCCGTGGCTGATCCTCGCCTGCACCGGCCGCGCCACCGGCTATGCCACCGATGCCCTTCAGCTGTACGGGCTCGAGGGCCGGATCGACGGGCGGGTGCGCGGCCTGGAGCGTCGGGAACTGCCCAGCGCCCGGCTGCAGCACGAACATGCCCTGGCCGTGCTGGGCGCCGAACCTCGGACTCTGGACCCCGGAGCCGACCACACGGTGGCCTTCATCGGAGCCTTCCGTGATGATCATCCCGACGCGTCCTCCGCATCCGATCTGGCGACCGTCGACCGCGCCGTCCGAGAGGTCGCCGGCGTGGCCACTCCGGCCCTTCGACAGGCTCAGGACACGATCGCCTGGCGGGCGACCACGGCGGCCTCGACGCTGTTCGCCCCGGTCCGGCCTGCCGTGGTTCGAGACCTGAGCGAAACGGAGATCACCGAGCGCTACGGCGACACTCTGAGCCTGGTCGAGCAGGATGATCAAGCCCGGACGTTGTCGTTCTTCGCCGGACCGCAGCAACACGTCGTGCTGGCCGCCAAGGAGCGCGCCGTGCTCCGGCCGCACGGCCAACTGCTGCGGACCGGCGACCGGCTGCTGCCGGATCCGGCCGGGCTGACCGTCACGACCTGGATGAACGGCTCCCCGCTGTCGTACCTCACCCAGGCCCACGCCAGCAGCAATCGGCTGCTGACCACCACCCGCGGCTACCTCGGCCAGCTTCGTGATCATGGGCTGCGGGTGTTCGTCGAGTTGGACGGTGCCTGGCGGCTGCTCGGCCTGCCGTCGGCGTACGACTTGAGCCCGGACCGGTGTCGCTGGACGTACCTGCTCCCCGGCGACGACGGCGAAACGACGCTGACGCTGACCACGGTGGCACTCGCCGATGATCACACCGTGACGCTCGCGGCGGAGCTGATCGGCCCGGCCCGCCGCTTCCTGATCACCGGACGGTTGGCCACCGACGGCGACGACGGCCGCACCGGGACTCAGGCGACGATCGACCGCGACGGAACCGTGATCACGATCCGCCCACCGGCCGGCAGCGCGCTGGCCGACCGCTACCCGGACGGCGGCTTCACCGTGACCCTCGGCGACACGCTCGCCGACGCCGAGCTCACCGACGACCGCGCGCTGCACGAGGACGGCCGGTCCCGCGGCGACCAGCATCTCACCATGATCACCGGTCCGGTCGGCCGTTGGTCGCTGTCGATCACCGCCTCCCTGACCACATCGCCGCCTGAGCCTGTCGAAGGGCAAGCGACCTCGGGCCCGGTCCTTCGACAAGCGCAGGACACGACATCGTTCTGGAGCGAGCTCGCTGCACGCACCGCGATCAGCGGCAACGGAGCGGCCGGGGTCGAGCGGCTGGACCACGCCCTGCCCTGGATGATCAAGGACGCGCTGGTGCACTACCTGTCGCCGCGCGGGCTGGAACAGTCCACCGGCGGCGCCTGGGGCACCCGCGATGTCACGCAGGGTCCGGCCGAACTGCTGCTGGCGCTCGGTGCCGACGCCGAGCTGCGGCAGCTGTTGATCATGCTGATGGGCGCCCAGAACCGGGACGGCGACTGGCCGCAGGCGTTCGGCTTCTACGACGAGGACCGCGACTTCCGGCACTCGCCGCCGCACGGCGACGTGATCTTCTGGCCGGTGCTGGCGCTGGGCCGCTACCTGGAGACCACCGGCGACGCCTCACTGCTGGACACCGAGGTGGCCTGGTTCGATGATCAACAACCGGCGACCGTGCTGGACCATGCGTTGATCGCCCTGGCGACCGCGGGTGACCGGGTCCTGCCCGGCACCGTGTTCACCGCGTACGGGCACGGTGACTGGAACGACTCGCTGCAGCCGGCCGATCCGGCGATGGCCGACGAACTGGTCAGTTCCTGGACCGTCACACTGCATCACCAGACCCTGCACACCCTGGTTAACGGGCTGACCGCGGCCGGGCGGACCGACCAGGCGGCGGACCTCCAGCGCCAGGCCGAGAGGATCGCGGAGGCGTTCCGGCGCGAGTTGATCATCGACGAGACGCTGACCGGCTATGCCCGGTTCGGGAACGCCAGGCGGACCCAGGTGCTGGTCCACCCGAACGACACCGAGTCCGGGCTGACGTACAGCCTGCTGCCGATCATCCATGCCCTGATCGACGACCTGCTGGACCCGGCGCAGGCCGCCCACCACGTCCAGTTGATCAAGGACCGACTGCTGGCTCCGGACGGTGCCCGGCTGTTCGACGCTCCGGTCCGCTACGCCGGCGGGATCATGACCCACTTCCAGCGTGCCGAGACGGCCACCTTCGTCGGCCGCGAGATCGGGATCATGTACACCCACGCTCATCTGCGGTACGCCGAGGCGATGGCCCGCTGGGGCGACCCGGACGCCGTCTGGGCCGCGCTGCAGCAGGTGATCAACATCGCACCCACCGAGTGGATCCCGAACGCCCGGCCCCGGCAGGCCAACACCTATGCGTCCAGTTCGGACGCCGTCGTCGCCGACCGGGTCGAGTTCGCCGACCGGTACGCCGACGTGATGGCCGGACGGATCGAGGTGGAGGGCGGCTGGCGTACGTACTCCAGCGGGGCCGGGATCTTCGTCCGGCTGGTCCGCGAAGCCCTGCTCGGACTGCGTCGCCGGGCCGACACGGTGGAGATCGATCCCGTGCTGCCGGTCGAGTTGGACGGGCTGACCACCACCCTGCGGCTGGCCGATGATCATCGGCTGACTGTGGTCTACCGGGTCGACAAGGTCGGCTACGGACCGGTCGAGGTGCGCCTCGACGGCGCCCCGCTGCCGGCGGCTCGGCTGACGAATCCGTACCGGACGGGTGGGTTGGCGGTCCGGCGCGCCGACCTGCCGCACGGCTCGACGATCGAGGTCATCATCCCGTAGCGGCACCAGTACTAAGCTCAGGTCCCGCAAGGACCCGATCGTTGGAGGTACGCCATGGCCGCGGACAGCTCGTTCGACATCGTCAGCAAGGTCGACCGGCAGGAGGTCGACAACGCCCTGAACCAGGCGGCGAAGGAGATCCGGCAGCGGTTCGACTTCAAGAACACCGACGCCAAGATCGAATGGTCCGGTGAGGTGATCGAGATGGAGGCCGTCTCCGAGGAACGCGTCAAGGCCGTCCTCGACGTGTTCCAGTCGAAGCTGGTCCGGCGCGGCGTCAGCCTGAAAGCGCTGGACGCCGACGAGCCGCGGTCCTCCGGGAAGCTCTACAAGATCAGCGCGACGATCACCGAGGGGATCAGCCAGGAGAACGCCAAGAAGGTCTCCAAGATCATCCGCGACGAGGGCCCGAAGGGCATCAAGGCACAGATCCAGGGCGACGAGCTGCGGGTCAGCGGCAAGAAGCGGGACGACCTGCAGGAAGTGCAGCGGCTGCTCAAGGAGAAGGACCTGGATTTCGCGATCCAGTTCACGAACTACCGGTGACGCCGGCACGCCAGACGATCAACGTCCGGACCTGATCACCGACCCGCTCGACGACGACCTCGGGATCCCGCTCACAGTGACTACGACCATCCCATGTGTAGACTCTTGTGTAGGGAGGTGCACACGATGGCGACGAATCTTGCGATCGACCCGGAGCTGCTCGATCGAGCGCTGCGGGTGAGCGGAGAATCCACGAAGAAGGCGGCCGTAACGCTGGCCCTCGAGGAGTTCATCGCGAGACGGGAGCAACGGCGCATTCTGGATCTGGTGGGCGCCGTCGATTGGGATGAATCCTTCGACTACAAGTCCGAGCGCTCGCGCTGATGACCCTGCTGGTCGACACCAGCGTGTGGTCGCTCGCCCTGCGAAGGGATCCGCCGGAGCTCGGTCCGGAGGTTGACCACCTGGTCCGTACCTTGGCCGGACCAGACCTGATCGTCACGACAGGTCTGATCCTTCAGGAGCTCCTGCAGGGTGTCGTGCGGCCCCGATCTCGCGCCGACATTCTGGAACGATTTGCATCCATGCCGGTGATTCAGCCGGACCGCGACGACCACATACTGGCGGCCGATCTGCGCAATCTGTGCCGGCGGTCCGGCGCCCAACTCGGAACGGTCGACGCCGTGATCGCGTACCTGTGCATTCGACACGATTTGACGCTGCTCACCACCGACCGGGATTTCATCCATGCGGCCAGGCATTGCGAACTCCGTGTGTGGAAGCCGTAACAGATGGCCGACTCCGCCCCGCCGACTCTGGCTGTCCTTGATCGCGAGATCGCCGACTGCCGGCGCTGCCCACGGCTGGTCGCATGGCGCGAGCAGGTGGCGCGGGAGAAGAGGGCTGCGTTCCGGGACCAGACCTACTGGGGCCGCGCGGTGCCCGGGTTCGGGCCGGCGGACGCATCCCTGCTCATCGTCGGCCTGGCGCCGGCCGCGCACGGAGCGAACCGGACCGGCCGGATGTTCACCGGTGATCGTTCCGGTGACGTGCTGTATGCGGCGATGCACGCGGTCGGGCTCGCGTCGCAACCAACGGCAGTCCACGCCGACGACGGACTGACCCTGTACGGCACCCGGATCACGGCGCCGGTGCACTGCGCGCCGCCGGCCAACAAGCCGACCCCGGCCGAACGGGACAACTGCCGGCCCTGGCTGGTCCGCGAGCTCGACCTGCTCCGGCCGACCGTCCGGGCCGTGCTGGTGCTCGGCGCGTTCGGCTGGCAGGCGCTGCTGCCGGTGCTGCACCAGGCCGCCTGGCTGGTGCCGACGCCCCGGCCGCGGTTCGGGCACGGCGTCCGGATCGACCTGGCCGCCCGGGACGGCGGTGCCTCGCTGGCCGTCTTCGGCTGCTACCACGTGTCGCAGCAGAACACGTTCACCGGCAAGCTCACCCCCGCCATGCTCGAAGAGGTGCTCCGGGCCGCGGCCACCGCCGCCGGGATTGGGGAAGATCCGACCTCGTAGTCGCGGCGAGATCTTCCCCTTGCCGCCTCCCGGCCGAGGTCCGCTGCCGGTACCCTCCCACGGGTGTCGACTATTGCTGACTGGCTGACCCTGGTGGCAGCACTGATCGCGACGGGCATCGTTGCCTGGCTCGCGTACGAAATCCGACGCAGCACCAAGATCGCCGAGAGCGCCGCCGCGAAGGCCGGCGAAGCGCTGAACCTGGCCCGGACCGAACAGGCCACAAGCCGAAATCTTGTGGCGGAGGCGATCAAGACCCGCATCGACGCTCAGGCGCCGACGATCACGATCGTGCCGCACGACGAGATGCGTGTGGTCAACGACCTCGACCTGCCCGTCCGATTCCCGCGGACCGACGACAAACCGCTGCACGTTGCGGTCGGTTTCTCGGTGATCAACGACGGCACCGCGACCGTGATCCTGCGCCGCCGGACCGTACCCGCCGGGACGACCGAGACCGACGCAACCGTGCTGGCGCCGGGACAGCGGACGTTCGTCGCCGTCGAGGTGTCCCGGCCGCTCGACGAGTGGCGGGCCGTCGCCGATGCGAAGATCACCGGCGATGCCGACGACGAGGAGTTCCGGGCCGGCCACGGCTTCGACCGGGACGCGCGGGTGATCTTCTTCTGTGCCACCGCCGGCGACGACGGCGCCGCGGACGAGTATCCGTTCCGGCTGCTCGGTTCACCGCTCCAGCCGATCACCGGCGACCCGGGTGCCTACCACTGCTGGGGCGCGAACCAGGTGATCAAGCGCGACCTGCGCCTGGTCGCCGACCCCCGTCGCCGTACCTACTAACTGTCTCGCCGCCGGGGCATCGAGCTGCCGGCCGCGGAGTCCCTGGCCGGCTGACCCTCAGCCATCCCAAGATTGCGCCGACCGGTCACAAGTGCAGCGACACACCGTCCCTTCGACAAGCTCAGGACAGGCGTCACAGCTGCTTTTGTGACCGGTCGGCGGATCTTTTTGGGGATGGGGACTCGGGGTCAGCCCTTCAGGGCGCCGGCGGCGATGTTGGCGATGAAGTGGCGGGAACCGATGATGAAGATCCCGATCAACGGGACGACGCTGATCAAGGCGCCCGCCATCACCATGCTGTAGTCGGTGATGTAGATCGAGTTCAGTGTCTGCAGCGCGGTCTGCAGGGTCTGCTGTTGCGGATTCACCAGCACGATCAACGGCCAGACGTAGTCGTTCCAGGCGCCGATGAAGGTGAAGATGCCGAGGAAGGCCAGGCCGCTGCGCAGCATCGGAATCCCGACATAGAAGTACGTCCGCCAGAAGCCGGCTCCGTCGATCCGCGCCGACTCCACGAGTTCGTCCGGAATCGATCCGGCCGCGAACTGGCGCAGCAGGAAGATGCCGAACGCGTTCGCGGCGCCGGGGATGATCAAGGCCTCGAACCGGCCGACCCAGCCGATCTCCGACATCAGGACGAAGCTCGGCACCAGGGACAGGCTGCCCGGCACCAGGAACGTCGCGATCAAGATCACGAACAGGACGTTCTTGGCCGGGAAGTTGTATTTGGCGAAGGCGAACGCGGCCAGCGAGTCGAAGAACATCACCAGCACAGCGCAGGCCAGCGACACGAAGAGGGTATTGATCAGCGCACCGATCAGGTCGATGTTCTCCACCACCGCCGTCACGTTCTCGATCAGATGCGGGCCGAACGTGAGCTTCGGCGGGTAGTCGAAGATCTCGGCGGTGGTGTTGGTCGACATCACCACCAGCCAGTAGAACGGATAGAGCGACAGCACCACGCCGATGATGATGCAGAGGTGCGTGACGATCCGGCCGACCAGACTTCTACGGGCGGAATTGCGGTCTCGCCGGCCCTGCTCCGGATCGGTGACCGGCTTGTCCAACAGTGTGGTCATTTCGCCGCCTCCCCGCCCGGACCGGGCTTGATCTTCATCGAGTCTCGCTCCCGGACCAGCCGCCAGTTGATGATCGCGAACACCGCCGCGATGATGAACAGTGCCCAGGCGATCGCCGACCCGTATCCGAAGTCGAACTGCGTGAACGCCTGGTTGTACTGATACAGCACGATGGTCATGCCGGCTTCGTTCGGCCCGCCGTCGTTACCCAGCAACACCTGCGGCTCGGTGAACAGGCTCAGCCCGCCGACCGTTGAGGTGATCACCGTGAACAAGATCACCGGCCGCAACATCGGCACAGTGATCGAGGTGAAGATCCGCCAGGTCGGCGCTCCGTCCACCTTCGCGGCGTCGTAGAGCTCGGTCGGGATCGCCTGCAGCCCGGCCAGATAGATGATCGCGTTGTAGCCGGTGAACCGCCAGATCACCATCACCGCGATCGTGATCTTGATTCCCCAATCCGACGACAGCCACTGGACCTCCGAAAGGTTCAGTGCCGTCAGAGCCGAGTTGACCAGCCCGAACGAGTCGGAGAACACCGATCCGAAGACGATCGCCATGGCCACCATGGAGGTCACGTTCGGGATGAAGTAGGCGACCCGGTAGAACCCCTTGAACCTGATGTTGGAGTGCAACAGGAACGCGATCACCAGAGCCAGGAACAGCATCGGTATTGTCGACAGGAACCAGATGATGAAGGTGTTCCCCACCGCGTTCCAGAACCGGGTGTCGCTCAGCAGGTATTGATACTGGGCGAAGCCGACAAACGTCATGTCGCCCATCCCGTCCCAGTCGGTGAAGGACAGGTAGATCGAGAAGGCGATCGGGAAGAGGCCGAAGATCAAGAACAGGATGTAGAACGGCGCGATCGCCAGGTACTGCGGCAGGAATCGCTTGAGCGATTTTCGGCCGGCCCGCTTGGGTTCGGCAGCCGCAGCACGCGTGGGTACGGCCTCGGTTGTCGTCGTCATCACAGCACCCCCCGCTTGGCCAGGATGCCGTCGGTCAACGACACCGCGTCGTCCCAGGCTCGCTCGGGATCCTTGCCGGCGGTCTCCACGTTGTCGATCTCCTTGGCAAAGGCCCCGACCTGCGCCTCGTACGTGCTGACGAACGTCGTGGGGACGTCCGCCGCCGCCTCGGCGAAGAAGTCGAGCGCATCCTGATCCCCGAAGAATCCCGACTCGTCGCGCATCGAACCCGACGCGAAGGAGGCCGGTGTCGACGGGAACAGCTGGATCTCGTTGAAGGTCGCCGCCTGGTTCTCCGGTGTGGTCAGCCAGCGAATGAACGCAACGGCGGCCTCGGGATCCTTGCAGGTGGCCGGCACGGCCAAGAACGACCCGCCACTGTTCCCGGCCTTGACCGGCTGGCTGGCGATCCGCCAGTTTCCCGCCGTATCCGGAGCGGTGTCCTTGAGGATCTCACCCCACCAGACGGCCTCGATGTGGCCCGCGGTCTTTCCGCTCACCCAGGCAGCGTTCTGGCCACCGCTGCTGTTGGACACCTGTCTGGCCGTGATGCCGGCTTGGATCGCTCGTACTGCCGTGTCCCAGGCTGCCCTGACCGCACTGCCCTCCCGGCTGTACAGCGGCCGGTTCTGCTCATCGAAATAGCGCTCGGCGCTGGCGTTGATGTACTGGCTGTAGACCATCCGGCCGGCGTTGATGATCGCCCGGTCGGAATTCGTCCGGAGCTTCTCACCGAGCTCGATCCACGCTTCCCAGGTCCCGATCTGGGCGGACACGTCCGCCGGCTCGGTGGGCAGGTTCGCCTCCTGGAACAGGTCGGTGCGGTAGTAGAACCCGGTTGGTCCGGTGTCCATCGGCCAGAAGCAGAACCGGCCGGTCGGGGTCGTGCCGAGCTTCCACTTCCATGGGTAGTAGTCGCCCTCGACCTCACCGGCGCCGTAGTCCCTCAGGTCCAGGAACTTGTCCTCGGCCAGGAAGTACAGCGAGCAGTTGGAGTTGATCCCCGAGACGTCGGGAATGTAGCTGCCGCCGGCCAGGCTCGTGCGCAGCTTCGAGTCGAACGTGCCGCCGATCGTGTCGGCGCGCAGTCGTTTGTCGGTGCCCGGGATCTGCTGCGCCGCCTGCTCCAGGAGCGTCGGGCTGACCGAGCGATTCCAGTACCACAGCACGAGTTCGCGGGGGTCCGCGGAGATCGAGGTCTGGCCGCCGCAACCGGGTAACATCCCCGCCGCGAGCGCCGCGCCACCCAGCCCGAGAATTCCTCGGCGGGACCATCGAGTCATTTGCCACACTCCTCACCGTTGAGAGCAATTCCGGGCACGCCAGAACATGATCGTGAACGATCACGATCGTGCGTCCTGGACGCCACCCCTGTCAAGGCTCAGCGCCGCTTTCAACGTGGCAGACTTCACCATTGACCGGACCCGCTGCGGCGAGTTAGCGTGAAGATGCTGTGAACGTTCACGGCCTCTTGGTGACCATCCAGACCTCACTGTTCGGAGCCGCACACCCATGGTCAATCCCATCCGCTGGGCCGTCCTCGGACCCGGAAACATCGCCCGCCGGTTCGCCACTCAACTTCCCTCCAGCCAGTACGGCACGCTGGTCGCCGTCGGCAGCTCGGATCCCGAGCGGGCCCGTACCTTCGCCGAGGAGTTCGGCGCCGGCGAGTCGGGCGACTACGCCTCGGTGCTGAACAATCCCGAGGTCGACGCCGTCTACGTCGCCACCGTGCACACCAGCCATGCCGAGCTCACCATCGCCGCCCTGCGGGCCGGCAAGCACGTGCTCTGCGAGAAGCCGATCGCTCCGAATCACGGCCAGGCGATGGCCATGGTGGACGCGGCCCGGACCGCCGACCGGGTGCTGGTCGAGGCGTACATGTATCGCTTCCACCCGCAGACCAGGAAGGTGCTGGAGCTGGTCGGCGACGGCACCATCGGCGAGCTGGTCCACATCGACGCCGCGTTCTCCTTCGCCACCGGCCGGTCCGAGGGTCGGCTGTTCGACCCGAATCTCGCCGGCGGCGGCATCCTCGACGTCGGCGGCTACCCGGTCTCCTACGCCCGGGCCATCGCCGGGGCCGCGGCCGGCCAGCCGTTCCTGGACCCGGACACGCTGACCGCGAAGGGCACCCTCGATCTCGGCGTCGACGTCTGGAGCGTCGCCCAGCTGACCTTCCCCGGCGGCGTCACCGCGTCGGCCCGGACCGGCGTCCGGGTCAGCGAGTCCTCGGTCACCGTGTACGGCTCCAAGGGCATGATCACGATCACCGATCCGTGGACGCTGTCCGAGCAGCCCAAGATCACGATCACCGTGGCCGGCCAGGAGCCGCAGGAGTTGATCTTCGAGGCCAAGCCGTACGCCCTCGAGGCGGACGGCCTGGCCGCGGCGGTCGGCAGCGGCGAGACCGCCGAGATGAGCCTGGCCGACACGCTCGGCAACGCGAAGGCGCTGGACGCCTGGCGGCAGGCGATCGGCCTGCGCTACCCGTTCGAGGCCGACGACGCGAACATCCCGACCGTGTCCGGGCTACCGCTGCGTGTCGATGACAGCACCATGCGGTACGGCGAGATTGCCGGCATCGGCAAGCGAATCTCCCGGCTGGTGATGGGCTGCGACAACCAACCGAACCTGTCCCACGCGTCCGCACTGTTCGACAACTTCTACGAGCTCGGCGGCAACGCGTTCGACACCGCCTACATCTACGGCGGCGGCAACCACGAGAAGCTGCTCGGCCAGTGGATCCGCAACCGCGGCATCCGCGAGGACGTCGTGGTGATCACCAAGGGCGCGCACACCCCGCACTGCGACCCGGAGTCGATCACCCGGCAACTGCTCGAGTCACTGGAGCGCCAGGGCACCGACTACACCGACCTCTACCTGATGCACCGGGACAATGAGGACATCGGAGTCGGCGAGTTCGTCGACGTGCTGGACGAGCACGTCAAGGCCGGCCGGATCAAGGTGTTCGGCGGATCCAACTGGAGTCCGGAACGGATCGACGAGGCGAACGCGTACGCCCGCCAGGCCGGCAAGCAGGGCTTCGAGGTGCTGAGCAACCACTTCGGACTGGCCGAGGCCTACGACGTGCCGTGGAAGGGTTGTCGGCACGCCACCGACCCGGAGTCGAAGCGCTGGCTGACCGAGCGGCAGATCCCGCTGTTCCCCTGGTCATCGCAGGCGCGCGGCTTCTTCACCGGGCGGGCCCGGCCGGACGACCGGTCCGACGCCGAACTGGTGCGCTGCTACTACAGCGACGAGAACTTCGAACGGCTGCGCCGGGCGGAGAAGATCGGCGCCGAGTTCGGGGTGGCGGCGACCGCGATCGCGCTGGCGTTCGTGCTGCACCAGCCGTTCCCGACCTTCCCGCTGTTCGGCCCGCGGTCGATCGCCGAGACCCGGTCTTCCGTCGACGCACTGAAGGTCCAGCTGACCCCGGAGCAGGTCGCCTACCTCGATCTCGCGACCGACTGAACCGGTGCGCGGACGACCGGCCAGTCGTTAGATTCTGTCTATGAAAGCCCGACGATCAGCGACGACGCGGACGGCGCCGGCGCCGCGGGCGACGATCAACGACGTCGCCACGGCCGCCGGCGTGTCCCGGCAGACCGTGACCCGGGCCATGAACGAGATGCCCGGGATCAACCCGGCGACCAAGGCACGGGTGCTGGCGGCGGCCAAGCGGCTCCGCTATCGCCCGTCCCGCTTCGGCCGCGGACTGGTGAAGCCGGAGCCGCGCACGCTCGGGCTGGTGGTCGACGACCTGACCAACCCGTACTACCCGGAGCTGGCGTCGGCGGTGATCGGCGAGGCCGCCAAGCAGAGCTGGAACGTGATCGTGGCCGAGAAGGTCCACGCCACCGACCGGCGCACACTGTTGCTCGAGGTCGCCGGCCAGGTCGACGCCGTGCTCGGCTACCTGAACGACTCCGATGGCCTTGATCAACTCGGTGACCTGCCCTGCATCCAGTTCGACAGCCCGCCGGGAAGCACGGTCGGCGGCGTCGAGTTGGACTTCGCCCCGGCGATGGCGGAGCTCGTCGATCATCTGCTCGACCGCGGCGTCCGGCACCCGGTGCTGCTCGACATCTCCCCACCGGGGTCGCTGTCCGGGCGCGGCCAGTGTTTCGTCGACCTGATGCGCGAGCACGGGTTCGACCCGCCGGTCACCCAGGTGATCGACAACTCGATGGCCGCCGGAGCCGCCGGCTGCGCCGAGATCCTCCAAGATCATCCGGAGGCCGACGCGATCATGGCCTTCAACGACATCGCCGCCTGCGGCACCCTGAAGACGCTGCGCCGGGCCGGGATCGACGTGCCCGGTCAGATCAAGGTGGCCGGCTTCGACGGGCTCGGCCTCGGCACCTACCTCTCGCCGGAACTGACCACGCTCGCCCTCGACGTCCAGGGCGTCGCCGCGGCCGCGGTCGGCCTCGCGCTCGGCATGGCGGCCGGCGAGATCCCCCGCTCCGGCCCGAAGGCGCGCCGCCGGGTCTCGTACCGGCTGGTTGTCCGCGAATCCAGTTGATCTTGTCCCCGGCCATGATCAACGACGGCGCTGCTGGGCCCGGCGTCGGAAGGTCTGACGCGCCGGACCGATTTGCGGTACTTTTCGGTTGAGGCTGACCGTGCGACGCGGGACACGAGAAGGAGGATGACCATGGGTTTGTTCGACGAACTGAAGGAAAAGGCCAGCGAGCTTGGCGAGAAGGTCCAGGAGGGCTTCGAAGCCGCCAAGGACAAGGCCGAGGATCTGGTCGACGACGTGAAGGACCGCTTCGACGGTGACGACGCTCCGGCCGACAAGGTCGGCGACGGCGCGGAGTCGGCGGCCGATTCGGTCGGCGAGGGCGTGCAGGGCGTGGCCGACGCAGCCGATTCGCCGGCCGTGCAGGAAGCGGCGAATGCCGTCGACGACGCGGCTCACAATGCTGCCGACGGCGTCGGTGACGCTGCCGACGCGGTCCAGGACAAGGCCGACGAGTTCCGCTCGGACAACGGCTGACCAAGATCACGGAGAGCGAAGGGCGCACCCGGTCACGGGTGCGCCCTTCGCCGTTCTCCGGGTCGACGGATATGCCAGACTCCGGCCCATGACCAGCCGCATCTCGCACACCTCCATCGATGCTCGGGACGCCTACGCGCAGTCGGTCTGGTGGGCCGACGTGCTCGGCTTCACCGAGGACCCGGACGACCCGAACGCGCCCGATCACGACGAGTGTCTGATCATGTCGGCCGACCGGTCGGTGCAGGTGCTGTTCATCGAGGTGCCGGAGGCGAAATCGGTGAAGAACCGAATCCATTTCGATCTTCGTCCGATCGACCGCACGCAGGCCGAGGAGATCGAACGGGTGCTCGCCCTGGGGGCCACCGAGGTGGCCGACCTGCGCCGGCCGGACGGCAGCGGCTGGATGGTGCTGGCCGATCCGGAGGGCAACGAGTTCTGCATCCTGCTCAGCGATGCCGAGCGCGAGGCCTACCTCGCCACCCACGCCGCTTCCTGAGTCGTACGCTGGGCCGGTGAACCTGCTACCCCGCCCGACGTCGGTCAGCACCGAACCCGGCACCTTCGTTCTTGATCAAGACCTGCGGATCGCCGCGCCGCCGGCCTGGGCCGCGATCGCGCGCCGGCTGCTCGGTCCGGGCACCGGGTTCGACCTGCTGCCGGCCGACGACGGGAAGCTGGCCATCGTCGAGGCCGAGCTGCCGCCGGAGTCGTACCGGCTGGAGGTGCGGGAGGACAAGATCACGATCAGCGCCGCGGACGACCGCGCGGTGAACTGGGCGATCCAGACCTTGCGGCAACTGCTGCCGGCATCGGTTCTTCGGCCGGCGCCGAGCGAGCCGGAGTTGGTGATCGACTGCGTGACGATCGAGGACCGGCCGCGGTTCGGCTGGCGCGGTGTGATGCTCGACGTCGGGCGGCACTTCCGGCCGCTGCCCGACCTGTTCCGGTTCGTCGACCTGCTCGCGCTGCACAAGTACAACACCTTCCACCTGCACCTGACCGAGGACCAGGGCTGGCGCTTCGAGTCGAAGAAGTATCCGAAGCTGCAGGAGCTCGCCAGCTGGCGCACCGAGACCCGGCGGCATCTCGACGACCAGGGCGACGGAACGCCGCACGGCGGCTACTACACCCAAGATCAACTGCGCAGCCTGGTCCGGTACGCCGAGCAGCGCGGGATCACGATCGTGCCCGAGATCGAGTTCCCCGGGCACGTCCTGGCCCTGCTGGCCGCGTACCCGGAGCTGGGCAACCATCCGGAGACCGGCTATCAGGCCGCGACCACGTTCGGCGTGTTTCCCGAGGTGCTCAACATGACCGACGACGCGATGTCGGTCGTCTTCGATCTCTACACCGAGTTGCTGGAGATCTTCCACAGCCGGTATGTCCACGTCGGCGGCGACGAGTGCCCGCGGACGGAGTGGATCGGCAACCCGGCCGCGGAGAAGCTGGCTTCAGACAGAGGACTGCCGAGCGCCGAGCACCTGCAGCGCTGGTTCACCGAACAGCTCCGCGACTGGCTCGCCGAGCGCGGCCGGCAGTTGGTCGGCTGGGACGAGATCAACGACGAGGGCCTGCTCGACGGCGCCGTCACGATGGCCTGGCGGGACGCGAGCTACGGCGTGACCGCGGCCCGCGGCGGTGGCCAGGTGATCATGGCCCCGACCTCGCACACGTACTTCGACTACTACCCGAGCGACGCCGAGACCGAGCAGTACGCCATCGGCGGCCTGGTCACCACCGAGCGCGTGCACAGCCTCGAGCCGACCGACGGCATCCCGGCCGAGCTCCATGATCGAATTCTCGGCACCCAGTGCCAGGTCTGGACCGAATACATGCCGACGCTGCAGCGCGTCGAATACATGCTCTACCCGCGCGCCTGCGCCCACGCCGAGGTCGCCTGGTCCGACCCCGAGGAACGATCCTGGGCGGAGTTCTCCGAGCGGCTGGCCGGACACCTCGAGCGATTGGACGCCCTCGGTGTGAACTACCGCCCCGAGTCCGGGCCGCTGCCCTGGCAGCAGGGCGGAACCGGCCGCCTTCGCCGCCCGGACGCCCACCGTTAGGCGGAACCTTTGCGCTCGGAGCCTCGGCGTTCTCGCGAGTAGAAATTCGGCCCATGACCGCAGCCGAGGTGATTCGGGCCGCCATGGCCCTCACGCCGGAGGAGCGCGCGCAGGTCGCCGATGTGCTCTACGGCATCGATGAGGTCGACCAGTCCGAAATTGACTCCTTCGTCGGGCCCGAGGAACTGGCTCCAGTCGTACCGATCGCCGCCCGCGAGACCACCCTGGCACTCTGGCGCAGGCTCGCCGGCTCGGACGAGTTGACGGTGGCGATCGAGGCGCTTGACGCCGGTCAACGCGAGACGCTTGCCGCCTCCACGACGGAGGCGGATCCGATGCGGATCCTCCGGTCGCCGGCACTGGTTCTGGGAGCTGCAGGCCTCCACGTACCGGCGCGGCATGATTCCGGTCAACCTGGTCGCCCAGGCCGACGGCACGGTGCGCTACACCGCCGAGTCGCTCCGCCGTTTGCGCCAGTTGAAGACCCGGACCATCGCCGAGGCACAAGCCGTCATGCGACGGGCCGTCGACGAGGAGAACCTCAGCCGCGCCGCCGCGGTGCAGCGCTACCACGACGAACTCGACCTGGAACGGAAGGAGGTCGTCGCCGACTTCCGGACACCGCTGAACCGGCTGCGTGCCTTCGAGGCGCTGCGCGACGCCGGCTACCCGATCGCCGGGGCCGAGTGACCGCTGGGTGCGAAGCCCATAACGCCGCGGTCGGCGTGTGAATCCGGTCACGGATCGGGACCCCGCACCGCTCGGCGGCCCGAGATGTACGTCCATTCAGTGGATCGCGATCCGACCAATTGAGGGTCGCCTTATGATGGGTGACTGCGACCGCGGCCGATCGCGTCCAGGATTCCCCGGACACCGGCCGAAGGTACGAGACACGCCTAAGGAAGAAGGCATCCCGGGTGACAACCGTCCACACCCTCGACCGAGTGGTGATTCGCTTCGCCGGCGACTCCGGCGACGGCATGCAACTGACCGGCGACCGGTTCACCGCCGACGCAGCCGTGTTCGGCAACGACATCTCGACGCTGCCGAACTTCCCGGCCGAGATCCGCGCGCCAGCCGGAACCCTGCCGGGCGTCTCCAGCTTCCAGTTGCACTTCGCGAACTACGACATCATGACGCCGGGCGACCGTCCGGACGTGTTGGTCGTGATGAATCCGGCGGCGCTGAAGGCGAACATCGGTGATCTGCCGCGCGGCGGGCTGATCATCGCCGACACCGCGGACTTCACGAAACGCAACCTGGCCCGGGTCGGCTATGCCACGAACCCGCTCGAGGACGGCAGCCTGGAGGGTTACCAGCTGCACGCGCTGGATCTGACCCAGCTAGCCGTCGAGGCGGTCAAGGAGTTCGGGCTGAGTCGCAAGGATGCGTCGCGGGCGAAGAACATGTTCGCGCTCGGCCTGCTGTCCTGGCTCTACCACCGGCCGACCGAGGGCACGATCAAGTTCCTCACCGAGAAGTTCGCGTCCAAGCCGGACATCCGGGACGCCAACATCACCGCCTTCAAGACCGGGTACGCGTTCGGCGAGACCACCGAGGTCTTCGCCGACACGTACCAGGTCGAGCCGGCTCCGATGCCGGCCGGCCGGTACCGGCAGATCTCGGGCAACGTGGCGCTGGCGTACGGGCTGATCGCCGCGTCCAAGAAGAGCGGCCTGCCGCTGTTCCTCGGTGCCTACCCGATCACTCCCGCCTCGGACGTGCTGCACGAACTGTCCAAGCACAAGCGGTTCGGTGTCACGACGTTCCAGGCCGAGGACGAGATCGCCGGCGTCGGTGCGGCGCTCGGCGCCAGCTTCGCCGGTCAGCTCGGCGTGACCACCAGTTCCGGGCCGGGCATCGCGCTGAAGATGGAGGCGATCGGCCTCGCCGTGATGACCGAGCTGCCGCTGGTCGTCTGCGACATCCAGCGGGCCGGCCCGAGCACCGGCATGCCGACCAAGACCGAGCAGGCCGACCTGTTGCAGGTGATGTTCGGCCGCAACGGCGAGGCGCCGGTTCCGGTGCTCGCCGCCCAGTCGCCGATGGACTGCTTCGACACCGCGATCGAGGCGACTCGGATCGCGATCAAGTACCGGACCCCGGTGATCTTGCTCTCGGACGGCTACATCGCCAACGGCGCCGAGCCGTGGCCCGTTCCTGATCTTGCCTCGATCCCGCCGATCGAGCCGGGCTTCGCGACGGCCAAGAACGGCACCGACAAGGAGGGTGCCGAGGTCTTCTACCCGTACCGTCGGGATCCGGAGACGCTGGCCCGGCCCTGGGCGATCCCGGGCACCGCCGGCCTGCAGCACCGGATCGGCGGCATCGAGAAGGCCAAGGAGACAGGGGCGGTGTCGTACGACCCGGCCAACCACGACGAGATGGTACGGACCCGGCAGGCGAAGATCGACGGCATCGTCCAGGACATCCCAGACCTGGTCGTCGACGAGTCCGATGGCTCCCAGGGAGCCCGGGTGTTGATCTTGGGCTGGGGCTCGACGTACGGGCCGATCGTGGCCGCGGTGCGCCGGGTCCGCAAGACCGGCCGCAAGATCGCGTACACCCATCTGCGCCACCTCAACCCGTTCCCGGCGAACCTGGGCGAGATCCTGAAGTCCTACGACAAGGTGATCGTCCCGGAGATGAACCTCGGCCAGCTGGCCCTGCTGCTGCGGGCGAAGTTTCTGGTCGACGTGCAGTCCTACTCCCGGGTCCGCGGGCTGCCGATCTCGCTCGGCGAGCTCGCCGTTGATCTTGAACAGGAAATCGACAAGCTGGAAGGAGCGAGCGCATGAGGAATGAACACAGCACCGCGCTCGCGAACGGGTCCCGGTCGCCGCAGGCGACCCCCAAGCCCGAGTATCCGGGCCTGGTCGGCGTCCCGCTCTCGCTGGAACCGCTGAAACGCAAGGACTTCACTTCCGATCAGGAGGTGCGCTGGTGTCCCGGCTGCGGCGACTACGCCGTGCTGGCGGCGTTCCAGGGCTTCATGCCGGAGCTCGGGATCGCCAAGGAGAACACGGTGATCATCTCCGGCATCGGCTGCTCGTCGCGCTTCCCGTACTACGTGGACAGCTACGGCATGCACTCGATCCACGGCCGGGCCCCGGCCATCGCGACCGGGGTCGCGACTTCGCGGCCCGACCTGGCCGTGTTCGTGATCACCGGTGACGGCGACGCGCTGTCGATCGGCGGCAACCACCTGATCCACGCGCTGCGCCGCAACGTCAACCTGACCATCCTGCTGTTCAACAACCGGATCTACGGGCTGACCAAGGGCCAGTACTCGCCCACCTCCGAGATCGGCAAGATCACCAAGTCGACCCCGATGGGATCGCTGGACAACCCGTTCAACCCGGTGTCGCTGGCGCTCGGCGCCGAGGCAACGTTCGTGGCCCGGACGATCGACTCCGACCGCAAGCACCTGACCGGCGTGCTCAAGGCGGCGGCCGCCCACCGCGGCACGTCGCTGGTGGAGATCTACCAGAACTGCCCGATCTTCAACGACGGCGCGTTCGACGAGCTGAACGGCCGGGAGGCCTCGGCCGACGCGATCATCCCGCTGCGGCACGGCGAGCCGATCGTCTTCGGCACCGACGACCACCTCGGCGTGGTCCGCGACCCGACGACCGGTGAGTTCGCGGTGGCGGAGGTCGCCGAGGTCGGGCTGGACAAGATCGTCGTCCATGATCAACACCGGGCCGACGCCACGTACGCCTTCGGACTGTCCCGGCTGACCGACTCCGGCGTGCTGCACCGGGCCCCGATCGGGATCTTCCGCGCCGTCGACGCCCCGGCCTACGACGACCTGAGCCGCGAGCAGGTGAACCTGGCCGCCGAACGGGGCGGGTCCGAGGAGGACCTGCAGGCCATGATCGCCGGCGGCGACACCTGGACCGTGGAGTGATCAGCGGGATCCGTACCCGTTGATCACGGAGGAGAGCCGGGACTCCCGGCTCCGCCGGGGCACGTTCTACGGCCTCGGTGCGTACGGGCTCTGGGGCCTGTTCCCCGCGTTCTGGCCGCTGGTCGGCCGGGCCGGGTCGCTAGAACTGCTGGCGCACCGGGTGTTCTGGTCGTTCCTGGTCTCGGTCCTGCTGTGGTTGATCATGGTCCCGCGGGGCAGCCTGCGCCCGATGCTGGACGGCCGTAAGCTGCTCCTGCTGGCCGCCGCGGCGGCGGTGATCTCGGTCAACTGGGGCGTGTTCATCTGGGCGGCGACGCACGGCCACGTGGTGGAGACCGCGCTCGGCTACTACATCAACCCGATCCTGTCGATCTTGTTCGGCGTGGTGCTGCTGTCCGAACGGCTGGCCCCGATCCAGTGGGTCTGCGTCGGGCTCGCCGCGGTCGCGGTGATCGTGCTCGGCTTCGACTACGGCCGGCCGCCCTGGGTGGCGCTGGTGCTCGCAGTCAGCTTCGCCGTGTACGGCCTGCTGAAGAAGAAGATCAACGCCGGCGCGGTGGAGACGTTGACCATCGAGTCGGCCTACCTGGTGCCGATCGCCCTCGGCTATCTGATCTTCCTCCAGGTCACCGGCGGGCTCACATTCGGCCACCTCGGCTGGGGTCACACGCTGCTGCTGGTGGCCAGTGGCCCGATCACCGCCCTGCCGCTGCTGCTGTTCGCGGCCGCGGCGACCCGGGTCCCGCTGAGCACGCTCGGCCTGCTGCAGTATCTCGCTCCGACCCTGCAGTTCCTACTCGGCGTGACGTACTTCGGGGAACTGATGTCGGTCGGCCGGTGGATCGGGTTCGGGCTGGTCTGGCTGGCCCTGATGCTGCTCACTACGTACGGATTACTCCGGGCTCGCCGACGGCGCCGCGACCTGCTGGCCGCCCGGCCGACGACCGGGGGTGCCACGCCCCGTCGGTAAGGTTGGCCCCAGTGGGTCGCTGCAGGGGAGACCCGAAACCAACGGAGTGTCCAGAGATGAGTGGTCAGTATCCGCCTGGGGGCCAGCCGGGCCCCTACGGAAACCATCCCCAGGACGGGTCCGGCGGCGGTCCGGATGCCGGCGGTTACGGATCCTCGCCCGGCAGCGCCAGCCAGCCTCCCTACGGCCAGCAGCCGGGCCAGGGCGGACCGCCGCCCGGCTACGGCCAACAACAGCCTGGGCAGCAGCAGCCCGGCTACGGCCAACAGCCCGGCTATGGCCAGCAGCAACCCGGCTACGGCCAGCAACAGCCCGGGTATGGCCAGCCGCAGCCGGGCCATGGGCAGCAGCAGCCGGGGTACGGCCAGCAGCCCGGTTACGGCGGGCAGCAGCCGGGATATCAGGGCGGCTACCAGCAGTCGCCCGGCGCGACGGCGGGAAGTCCAGGATCCCCCGGTCAGTTCGGCGGGTACGGCACCCAGCAGCCCTATGGGACCCAACAGCCGTACGGAATGCAGCAGCCGTACGGGACCCAGCCACCGCCGCCGCGCAAGCGCAACACCAAGCTTTTGATCATCGTCGGCGCGGTCGTGCTGGCCTTGATCATCGGCGGCGTGGTGGGCGGCGTGGTTCTGTATCGCAACGCCCAGGAAGCGGCGGCGGCCAAGCCTCCGGCGGCCGTCCGCGGGTTCCTCGAGGCGGTCGCGGCCGGCAACGCCGAGGCGGCGATCGGCCACGGCGCGAATCCGCCGGGCGACAAGAGCCTGATCACCGACGCGGTGCTGAAGGAGTCGGCGTCCCGGGCGCCGCTGACCGCGATCTCGGTCCCGGTCGGGAAGACCCCGCCGTCGGGCGACACGACCACGGTCGACGCCACCTACAAGCTCGGCGAGGAGACGGTCACCCAGCAGTTCCCGCTGACCAAGATCGGCGACGACTGGAAGCTCACGAATCCGTACGCGACGGTCAGTCTGTCCAAGGTGAAGCTGGACAACCTGCCGATGTTGATCAACGGCGTGAAGACCGCCGGCGACAGCGTGATCCTGCTCCCGGGTTCGTACAAGCTGACGACCGGCCTGAAGGCGATCGGCTACGGCGAGGACGAGTTCCTGGTCAAGAGCGCCACCGACCAGCCCTCGATGCCGACGACGGCGGCGACCCTGACCGAGGCGGGAACCAAGACGTTCATCTCGGCGGCCAAGGCGGAGTTGAAGAACTGCCTGGCCAAGCGCGAGGTGGCTCCGAGCGGCTGCCCGAACTTCGTCACCACTGGAGCCGGCCAGTCCATCGAACCGGACTCGGTGCGGTGGTCGTCGCACGCCAACACCTGGGACACCTTCAAGGGCGGACTGGTCGACAGCGGCAACGGGAGCTACCTGGCCAAGGGCAAGCTCGGGCTCAAGTTCCTGTTCTCCGCCCGCGGTACCTACAACGGCCGGGCGACAACGTTCAACAACAATTCCTGGTCGAATCAGTGGCGCTATTTCTACATCACGGCCGACCTCACCAAGGAGCCGATGAAGCTGGCCTGGGAGCGGACCACCTGACCTGCGGAGCGTCCCAACGGGCCCGTCGAGTTGGGCACATCGCTCGGTAAGGTTGGTGCCCGAGCGGCGCACACAGCGCCTGACGATGTGACGGAGTCCAGCATGAGTGGTCAGTACCCGCCTGGTGGCCAGCCCGGGCCGTACGGGGGTAATCCCCAGGGCGGTTCCGGTCAAGGCCAGGGGGCAGACGGGTTCGGGCAGGGACAGGGCGGCCAGCCGGGCTACGGCCAACAGCCGGGGTACGGCCAGCAGCCGCCGCAGGGCCAGCCGGGCTACGGCCAACAGCCCGGCTACGGCCAGCAACCGGGGTACGGCCAGCAGCCGCCGCAGGGCCAGCCGGGCTACGGCCAACAGCCCGGCTACGGCCAACAACCGGGCTACGGCCAGCAGCCGCCGCAAGGCCAGCCCGGCTATGGCGATCCGTCCGGGAGCAGCCCGCAGACGGCCAACACGCAGTACCTTCCGGGGCCGGGCGGCTATCAGCAGTCGCCGGGCGCGACCGCCGGCAGCCCCGGGACGCCGGGGTATCTGGCCGGGCCGGGCGGCCCGCCGCAGGGTCCGTACGGCGGGCCTCACCAGCAGCCACCGAAGAAGAACAACAACACCCGGATGCTGCTGATCGTCGGCGTCTGCGTGCTCGCCCTGATCGTGCTCGGCGTCGTCGGCGGCGTGGTGTTGTTCCGGTCCACCCAGGCGGGGGCCGGCACCGATCCGACCCCGCCGGCGAAGACTCCGAGCAGCACGGTGAAGGGGTACCTCGAGGCAGTGGCCGCGGGCAAGGCGACCGAAGCGATCGCCTTCAGCGCCGACGTTCCGGCCGACACCGCCTTGATCACCGACGCCGTCCTGCAGGACTCCAACAGCCGGGCGCCGCTGACCGGCATCACCGTTGCCGAGATCCCGGACAACCCGAGCGGGTCGGCCAGCGTCGACGCCAGCTTCATGATCGGGCAGGAATCGGTGAACCTGACCTTCGGCGTGACCAAGCAGGGCGAGGACTGGAAGCTGGTCCGCGGCTATGCCGAGCTCGACCTGAGCTCGGTATTGGTCGACGGGCTGCCGCTGGTGATCAACGGCGTCGAGGTCGAGGCGGACAGCGTGCAGCTGCTGCCGGGATCGTACGAGGTCGCGACGGGGCTGAAGGCGATCGACTACGGCGACGAGAACGAGTTCACGGTCACCGAACTGACCGACGACGTCGAGGTGCCCACCCTCACGCCCACCCTGACCTCGGGCGGCAAGAAGGCGCTGCTCGCGGCCACCCAGAAGTCGCTCAAGGCATGCCTGGCCAGGAAAGAACTGGCGCCGAAGAACTGCCCCAACCTGATCACTCCGAACTCCGATCAGAAGATCGCGCCGAGTTCGATCAAGTGGACCCTGTTGGAGGACACGTTCAAGAACTTCGAGCCGACCTTGGACTCCACCAAGCCGACGGTGGCCAACGTCGACCTGAAGCTGCGCCTGAAGTTCGCCGGCACCGGCACCTACAAGGGCCAGTCGACGACCTTCAACAACGACAGCTGGTCCGACGAACTGCGGGCCTACATCGTCACGGCCGACCTGTCCAAGGAGCCGTACCCGATCACCTGGACCCGCAACTACTGATCACCCGTACCGGCGTGGTTGCTCTGGCATAACATGCATGGGTGACCGACACCGTACCCGTGCCCGCGATCGACTTCGCCACCTTCGATCACGACGTACGCATCGCCGACGACCTGTTCCGCCACGTCAACGGCCGCTGGATCGCCGAGACGGAGATCGCCGACGACAAGCCGATGGCCGGTTCCTTCATCGCGCTGCGCGATGCCGCCGAGGCTGCCGTACGCGACATCATCACGGGGCTGACCGAGGGTGAACCGGGCAGCAACGAGGCCAAGATCGCGGACCTGTACGCGAGCTTCATGGACGCCGATGCGGTGGAGGCGGCCGGCGCGACCCCGCTCGCCGGGCTGCTCGCCGAGGTCGACCAGACCGACACCACGGCCGAACTGGTGCGCCTGATCGGCAGCTTCTACCGGCGCGGGATCAGCGGCCTGGTCGGGATCGACGTCGAATCCGACCCGGGCGACCCGCAGCGGTCCGTGATCTTCGTCGGCCAGTCCGGCCTCGGGCTGCCGGACGAGGAGTACTACCGGCTCGATGATCATGCCGAGATCCGGACCAAGTACCAGGCTCACATCGCCGCGACGTTCGCGCTCGCCGAGGTGGACTACCCGGCGACCCAGGCCAAGCGGGTGCTCGATCTGGAGACCGAGATCGCGGCCGCACACTGGGACAAGGTGAAGACCCGGGACCTGCGGCTGATGTACAACCTGATGACGTTGGAGGACTTCGAGCAGACGTACGAGGCGCTGAACTGGCCCGAGTACGCGGCCGGCCTCGGCATTGACGCCGAGACGATGGCCGAGCTGGTCGTCATGCAGCCGTCGTTCTTCTCCGAGATCGGCGCGCTGATCACCCGCAACCGCCTCGACTCCTGGCGGGCCTGGGCCCGGTGGAAGATCATCTCCTCCCTGTCGCCGTACCTCTCCAGCGCGTTCGTCGACGAGCGGTTCTCCTTCTACGGAACGGTTCTGTCCGGCACGCCGAAGCTCAAGGAGCGGTGGAAGCGCGGCGTCGAACTGGTCGAGGGCTCACTCGGTGAGGCGGTCGGCCAGATCTACGTGGAGCGGCACTTCTCGCCGACCGCGAAGGAGCGGATGGACCGGCTGGTCGGGCACCTGATCGAGGCGTACCGGCAGTCGATCACCGACCTGGACTGGATGACCGAGGACACCAAGAAGGAAGCGCTGGACAAGCTGGCCAAGTTCCGGCCGCACATCGGCTTCCCGTCGAAGTGGCGCGACTACTCGTCGCTGGAGATCCGCCGGGACGACCTGATCGGCAACGTCTCCCGCGCGGTCGACTTCGAGATCACCCGCAACCTCGCCAAGGTCGGCCAGCCGGTCGACCGCGAGGAATGGATCATGACCCCGCAGACGGTGAACGCCTACTATCACCCGCTGCGCAACGAGATCGTCTTCCCGGCCGCGATCCTGCAGCCGCCGTTCTTCAACGAGCACGCCGACGACGCCGTCAACTACGGCGGCATCGGCGCGGTGATCGGCCACGAGATCGGGCACGGCTTCGATGATCAAGGTTCCACCTGCGACGGTGACGGTGCGCTGCGGAACTGGTGGACCGAGGACGACCGGGCCGCCTTCGAGCAGCGTACGGCCGCCTTGATCGAGCAGTACGACGCACTGGAGCCGGCCCAGACGCCGGGCCACAAGGTCAACGGCTCGCTGACGATCGGCGAGAACATCGGCGATCTCGGCGGGCTGTCGATCGCCCTCAAGGCGTTCCAGCTGGCCAGCCAGGACGTCGAGCCGGAGCCGATCGACGGCTACACCCCGGTGCAGCGGCTGTTCCTCAACTGGGGCGCGATCTGGCAGTCCAAGGCCCGCACCGAGACGGTGCTGCAGCGGCTCGCGGTCGACCCGCACGCCCCGAACGAGTTCCGCTGCAACCAGATCGTCCGCAACGTCGACGCCTTCTACGAGGCCTTCGACCTGCAGCCGACCGACGCCCTCTACCTCGACCCGGCCAAGCGCGTCAGCATCTGGTGACCGGTGGACGGGGCCGATGCGGCAGGCTGGTCCGGGATGGCCCGGGACTGGTCGCGGTTGTGGGTGATCATCCGGGGCCGGTCTGGACCAAGATCATCCGGGCCGCCGGTATCGGCGCCGGCACCAGCGTCCTGGACGTCGGCTGCGGCTCCGGCGAGTGGCTCGGCCACCTCGCCGGGCTCGGCGCCGACGTGGCCGGCGTCGATCCCGCGGCGGGCATGATCGAACTCGCCCGGGAGCGCCTGCCCGGCGCCGACCTCCGGGTCGGAACCTTCGATGATCTTGGTTTCCCGGTCGGCACCTTCGACGTCGTGACGGCCGTGAACGCCCTGCAGTTCGCAGCCGACCCTGAGGCGGGCCTGACGGGACTGCTCCGGGCGACCCGGCCGGGCGGGCACGTCGCGATCGCCAACTGGGCCGAAGACGCCCGGAACGACCTGTTCCGGATCGAGCAGGCGATCGCCGACGCCACCGACGCCGAGATCCTGCCCGGCGGCCCGCTCCGAGAGCCCGGCGGCCTCGAGTCGCTGTTCGACCGGGCGGGACTGGCCCCGATCGACGGCGGCCTGGTAGCCCTCGCCTGGCAGGTCTCCGAACAGGACCTGCTCCGAGGCACCCTGCTCGGCCACCCGCCGGAGCAGCAGGACGAACTCACCCCCGTCGTCCTCCGAGCCGCCGCCCCGTTCCGATCGGGCGAGGACTATCACCTCACCAACCACTTCCGCTACGCCATCACCCAAACTCCCGCCGACCAGTCAGCAAAGCAGCGGTTTTGACGGCGTGTCGCTGCGGAAGTGACCGGCCGGTACGGGAGGAAGCGCGACACCGGACCCAGAACCGAGCGCACGCCACCGACCCGACCGCGGGCGCGCCGCACCCCGGGACCGTAGGCGTGCCGCCGGCCCAAGAACCGAGGGCATGCAGCCAGTCCAGGATCGTGGGCGTACCGCCGACCCAGCACCATGGGCGCGCCGCCGAGCGACCCACGACCCTGGACGCGCGCCATCGCCCCAGGACCACGGCGCCGCCGAGCCACGCCGTGCGCGGATGGTGCGGCGGGATCGTGTTCGCTCGCACGCTGATGGCCCGTCGATCCAGGGACCGCCGTCGAGGTCGCGGCCGGAGCCGATGCGGTGATCATCATGGTGGCCACCGGAGCAGCGTGTCCGGTCTCCCCTTCGGCGACGACCAGCTTGGCTGGCCTGGTCCGCGGCCAGTTGTTGCTGGTGATGAGCCCGGTCGGACCGGAGGCCGTGGCGGCTGTCGACGAGCGGCAGCCGGCCGCCGGAGCCGAGCTCCTTCAGCGTGCCGGTCACCGACGACGTCCCCCCGATACCGCAGGTGCTGCCGCCGATCGCGCCCCGCAGGCGACCCCCGGCGCGATCCGCTCCAGTTCGATGATCGCCCCACAACGACGGCTCGGACGTGCACGGCTCCCGCGTCCTGCACCGGATCCGGCTGCGCGTTCGCAGCACCGATCCGTGGGTCGCATCGCTGGAGCGTCGAGGAACTAGTGTCGCGCGTCCCTAGTTCCTTAACAGTCGGCGACGCCCAGGCACGCACCTCGCGGCGTTCTCCTCAGTCGATATATGACCCGATATGTCTTCCTCGTCGGCCTGGCGATGCACGCACCTGGACGCCGCCACCTGTCAAGGAACTAGGGACGCACGACACTAGCCGACGCCGAACTGACGCCGCCGTCCAGCTTCTCGGCTCGGCTATCCCGCCGGCCGCAAGCAATCGTGCGCCGCGGACACCGACCGACTTGGCACCTGCCGCTGCGTGTCGATGCCCGCCCCGACGTCCGGCTCGCGCGACCCCACTACCCCACTCCCCGACCGACCAGTCACTTACGCAACGACACGCCGCCAAAACCGCTGCTTTGGTGACCGGTCGGCGAGCTTTGGTGGGGGTCAGGCTCGGACGGGGAGGACGGCGGCTAGGAGGGTCTTCGTGTATTCGTCCTGGGGGTCGGCGAAGAGCTGCTCGGTGGGAGCTGCCTCGACGATCTTCCCGGTACGCATCACGGCGACCCGGTCGGCCAGTCGCTCGACGACGGCCAGGTTGTGCGAGATGAACACGCAGGACAGGCCGAGGGAACCGCGCAGCTCTTCGAGGAGGGCGAGGATCTGGGCCTGGATCGAGACGTCCAGCGAGGAGGTCGGCTCGTCGCAGACCAGCAGGTCCGGTTCCAGGGCCAGGGCTCGCGCGATCGCGATCCGCTGCTGCTGGCCGCCGGAGAACTGGCGCGGCGACAGGTCGGCGAAGCGCGGGTTGACCCCGACGAGCTCGAGCAGTTCGAGGGCCTTGGCCCGGCGGGACTCGCGGGTGCCCCGGTTGTGCAGCCGGAGCGGCTCCGCGACGTTGCCGACCGCGGTGTAGTGCGGCAGCAGCGACCCGTACGGATTCTGGAAGACCATCTGCATCTTGCCCCGGAGCGCGTGCTGCGCCTTCCCGGTCATGGCGGACAGTTCCTGCCCCTCGAACAGGATCCGGCCGGACGTGACCGGCTGCAGACCCATGATCAACCGGGCCAGGGTGGACTTGCCGCTGCCGCTCTCGCCCACGATGCCGACCGTCTCGCCGCGGCGTACGTCCAGCGAGACGTCATCGACCGCGAGGGTCTCACCGGCCCGGCTGGAGAAGAGCTTGCTGACGGACTCGGCCCGGACCAGCACCTCGCCCTGCTTCGCTGACTCAGACAAGTGCCGCCGCCTTCCAACACGCCGCGCCATGATCAACCGATCCGGCCGACCCGGACTCGACCTTGATCAACTCCTGCTCCTCGGAGCACCGCGGCTGCTCGGCCTGGGTGCACCGCGGATTGAACGGGCAGCCCTTCGGCCGCCGGGCCAGGTCGGGCGGGCTGCCCGGGATCGGGATCAGCGGTAGGTCACGCCCGCCGACCTCGATGCTGGAGCCCAACAGCCCGATGGAGTACGGATGCCGCGGCCGATCCAGCAGGTCCAGCGTCGAAGCCCGTTCCATCACCCGCCCGGCGTACATCACCATCACGTCGTCACAGAAGTACCGCGCCACCCCGAGATCGTGGGTGATCATGATGACGCCGGTGCCCTGGTCCTTCAGCCCGGCCAGCAGGTCGAGCAGCTGGCGCTGAATGGTCACGTCCACCGCGGTGGTCGGCTCGTCGGCGATCAGCAACGCCGGCCGGGTGATCATCGCCATCGCGATCATCGCCCGCTGCCGCATGCCGCCCGACATCTGGAACGGATACATCCGGACCCGGCGCTCGGGCTCGGGGATGCCGACGTCGCCCAGCGCCTGGACGGCCCGCTTCCGGGCGTCGGCCTTGCCACAGATCCCGTGCCAGAGCAGGTGTTCGGTCAGTTGCCGCTCCACCGTGAGGGTCGGGTTCATCGCCTCCATGGCATTCTGGAACACCATGCCGATGTCGCGACCCCGGATCTTGCGCAGGTCGCGCTGCTTGAGCGCGAGCAGGTCCTTGCCCTGGAACTGCGCGGTGCCGCCGGTCACCCGGCCGGTCCGCGGCAGCAGGCCGAGCAGGCTGCGCACCGTGACGCTCTTGCCACTGCCGCTCTCGCCGACGATCGCGAGCGCCTTGCCCGGCTCGACGGTGAAGCTGATCCCGTCGACGACGGTCAGCCGCTCGCCGTCGGACCGGCGGAACTCGGTCCGCAGGTCCGAGACCTCGAGCAGATGATCTTGGGCCGAGTGATCTTGAGAGAGGCTCATCGCTGGTCTCCGCTCGCGTCGAAGGCGTCCCGGAGGCCGTCGCCGACCCAGGTGAAGGCCAGCAGGGTGAGGGCGAACAACGCCGCCGGGAACAGCAGCAGGTGCGGTGCCGAGAGCAACGACCGGACGCCCTCGGAGATCATGCCGCCCCAGGACGGAGTCGGCGGTTCGACGCCGAGCCCGAGCAGGGCGAGACCGGCCTCGGCACCGATCGCGGCCGGGATGCCGAAGCTGGTGGTGACCAGGATCGGGCCGATCGCGTTCGGCAGGATGTAGCGGACCGCGATGGTGAAGCCGGAGGCGCCCATCGACCGCGCCGCCTCGACGTACTCCCGCTGCTTGAGCGTGAGCACCTGGGCGCGGACCAGCCGGGCCTGGGTGACCCAGGACGCGATGCCGATGGCCAAGATCAACGCGAAGATGCTGCGGCCGAGCACGGTCACCAACACCACCGCGAACAGGTAGCTCGGGAACGCGTACATCACGTCGGTGCCGGCCATCAGGCCCTGCTCGAGTCGACCGCCGACGTAGCCGGCCAGCAGCCCGATGATCAACGCCAGGACCAGTGCGGTGACCTCGGCCCCGAAGGCGACCGACAAGGCGGTACGGAGACCGTAGAGCACCCGGCTGAACACGTCGCGGCCCAGCGCGTCGGTGCCGAGCAGGTGACCCCCGACGCCCGGACCGACCAGCTTGTTGTCGAAGTCGGTGTCGGTGTAGTGGAAGGGAGCGATCAGCGGCGCGCTCAGCGCGACGATGATCAACAGGCCACAGAAGATCAGGCTGCCGAGCGCCAGCTTGTTCCGGCGGAACCGGTCCCAGGCGTGCCGGAGCGGACTCTTGGTCACGACCTCCCTGGTTGCACTGACGGGCGTCAGACCGATGTCGGCTGCACTTTCGACTGTTGCCACAGCTTCCTCCCCCCTCGCAAGAATCCGCGTCCACCGGCCTCGGCACGGATCCGCGGATCCAGTGCGCCATAGATCAGATCGACGATCAGGTTCACCACCATCAAGATCAACGCGAAGAACAACGTGGTGCCCATCAGCAGCGGCATGTCACGGCTCGCTGCCGCCTGGGTGAAGTAGAGCCCGAGGCCCGGGATCCGGAACAGCGTCTCCACGAACACGGTCCCGGTCATCAGCCCGGCCAGCAGCGGCCCGACTACGGTGACCAGCGGGATCAGCGAGTTGCGCAGTGCGTGCCGGATCACCACCGTGCTGTACGGTCCGCCCTTGGCCAGCGCCGCGGTGACGTACTCCTCGCGGAGCGTCTCGAGCATGCTGGACCGCACATAGCGTGCCAGCACGGCCACCGGGCCCAACGCCAGCGCCAGTACGGGCATGATCATGTTCGCCGGACCGTCCCAGCCGCTGGAGGGCAGCAGGTGCAGCGTCGCGGTGAAGAACAAGATCAGGAACGCCGCGGTCAGATAGCTGGGCAGGGCGTGCCCCAGCGTGACCACGAACATCGTCCCGTGATCACCGATCGAGTCCTTCCGCAGCGCGGCGAACACCCCGATCGGCACCGAGATCAACAGGGCGATGATCACGGCGATGATCGCCAACGTCGCCGAGACCGGGAACGCCGTGGCGATGATGTCCTGCACGTCCTGGCCGGCGTACTTGTAGGACGGGCCGAAATCCCAGGTGATCGCACCCTTCATGAAGATCAGGTACTGCTGCCAGGCCGGCTTGTCCTCGCCGTACCGGTTCTCCAGTTCGGTCACCATCTGCTCGGTGCCGGCACTGCCGATGTTGGTGGCGCCGCTGCTGACCCGGGCGATGTCGGCGAAACTGCCGGGTGCCAGTTGCAGCAGCGTGAACGCGATGATCGACACCGCGATCAGGGACACCACCAGCCGAGCCACCCGGCTGGCCAGGTAACGAACGAATCCCACGCCTATCCTCCTCGTAGCTGAACGGTCATCTCGCCGTCATGCCTTCGGCTTCAGACCCTTGAGGTAGAAGTAGTCGGGGTAGGCACGCATGACGATCCCCTCGATCGTCGGGCGGACCGCGAAGTAGACGCTGAGCCAGAGCACCGGGATGTAGAGCGACTCCTGCTCCCGGACGCCGGCCGCCTCCTTGAAGATCGCCAACCGCTTGGCATCGTCCGGCTCGGAGTAGCCCTTCGCCACCAGGTCGGCCATCTCACGCGACCCCGGCGAGCTCTTCTCCTTCAGCAGCGCGGCGAGCTGCTTGTTCTTGGTGCCGGCATCGAGCTCCTTGTCCTGCTCGATCTTCTGGTACTGGGCCCAGGACGCCGACGGCAGGCTGAACTTCTGCACGTCGATCGGCGACCAGAGCGAACCGGTGTAGGTCGGCCAGGTGGGCAGGCCGGCGAACGTACCGAAGTAGAAGCCGATGTAGTCGCCCTTCTGCACCTGCCAGCGACGCTCGACGTACACGCCGGAC
This sequence comes from Microlunatus parietis, assembly GCF_013407955.1. Classification (GTDB taxonomy): domain Bacteria; phylum Actinomycetota; class Actinomycetes; order Propionibacteriales; family Propionibacteriaceae; genus Microlunatus; species Microlunatus parietis. The sequence continues at coordinate 2,776,079 of NZ_JACCBU010000001.1, forward strand.
TCGACGATGTCGGGCCGGACCTTGATGCCGAGGTTCTTCTGCCAGACGTCGGCCAGTGCGGCGACGATCGGGCTGTCCACGCCGGCCAGGATCCGGATCTCCGGCAGGCCCTTGCCGTCCGGGTAGCCGGCTTCGGCCAGCAGTCGCTTGGCCTGCTCGATGTCCTCGCCGAGGGCGAAGCTGTCGTCCCAGCCCTTGACCCGGCCCGGCACCAGCGTCTGGCCTGCCTTGGCTCCGGTGACGACGCCGGCCAGGGTGTCCCGGCTCATCGCCATCGACAGCGCCTGCCGGACCCGGATGTCCTCCAGGGCCGGGTTTTCGCTGCGCAGCTTGGCCAGGTAGGCGACGCTGTAGTTCTCGACGACCTTGAGGTGCTTCGACAGTTCCGGATCCTTCTGGAACCGCTGCACGTCGACGTCCGGGATTCCGACGATGTCGGTCTCGTTGTTCTCGTACGGAACGGTCTGGGTGCCGCTCGCGGTCGCCTCGATCAACTGCACCTGGATGTTGTCGTAGAACACCTGGCCGCGGTCCCAGTAGTTCTCGTTGGGCACCAGGTCCAGGGTCGAGTTCATCACCCAGTTCGTCACCGCGTACGGGCCGTTGGTGATGAAGTTCGGCGGCTTCTGCCAGTCGTCGGGCTTCTCCTCGACCGTCTTCATGTGCAGCGGCAGCAGCGACGGGTGGCTCAGCGCGGGCAGCAGGTCCGGGTTTGGGTTGGCGAGCGTGATCACCAGTTCCTTGTCCCCGGTGGCCTTGACGCCGACCTGCGACCAGTCGGTCAGCGCGCCGGAGAGGAACTCGACCGCGCCCTTGATCCCGGTCGAGGCCTGGTACGAGTTCGCACCCAGCGTGGTGCCGCCGGCGCTGGCGCCGGACGGCGTGAAGAGCCGCTTGTAGGTGGCCTCGAAGTCGTGCGCGGTGACCGGGTCGCCGTTGGACCACTTGGCGTTCTCACGCAGCTTGAACGTGTAGGTCAGATTGTCGTCGGAGATCTCCCAGGACTCCGCCGTGGCGGGGTTCACCGAGTCTCCGGTCTCGGTCTGGGTGACCAGACCCTCGAGGATCCCGCGGGTCAGGATCCACATGCCGTTCGTGATCACCTGCGGATCCACGGTCTCGACAGTGGTGTAGGCGATCCGCAGCGTCTTGGCACCCTCCTGCTGTTGTGGCTGGCTGCCGAAGATGTTGCACCCGGTAAGTGACCAGGTACCCGTCGCGGCGATGCCGAGCGCTCCGGACAGTCGCAGGAAGTCGCGTCGGTTGGCCGGTACTTTCGCCAGGCCACCCGGCGACACGGACGTCTCCATTGATTCCACCTCTCTACCTACCCCGAACTCGCGGCGGAGGCACAGCGCCGTCGCCGCTTTGGTTGGACCATAATAACTATTTTGGGCCGCCCGTAAATCCTCGCCACCAACTTGTAACAATCCTCAGCCGTCCTTGCGGTGGTCCGGACCCCGGCCGGCGGCTCCGCCATGACCGGACAATCCCGCCCGGATCTGCTGGATTAGCCTGCCGTCGTGCCTTCAACAACGCCAGGAAAAAACGCGATTCGGGTGGCCATCGTCGGTGTCGGCAACTGTGCGTCCTCGCTCGTCCAAGGGGTCCATTACTACCGGCACGCCCCCGAGGGCAAGGCCATCCCGGGCCTGATGCACGTACGGTTCGGTCCGTACCATATCGGTGATCTGGAGTTCGTGGCCGCGTTCGACGTAGATGCGAAGAAGGTCGGAGTTGATCTTGCCGACGCGATCCACGCCAGCCAGAACAACACGATCAAGATCAGCGACGTGCCGCCGACCGGGATCGAGGTGCTGCGCGGGCCGACGCTGGACGGCCTCGGTCACTACTACCGCGAAACGATCACCGAGTCGTCCGCGGCGGAGGTGGACGTGGTGGCCGCCCTGCGGCAGTCGCGGGCCGACGTCCTGGTCTCCTACCTGCCGGTGGGCTCGGACGAGGCCGACAAGTTCTACGCCCGGTGCGCGATCGAGGCCGGCGTCGGCTTCGTCAACGCGCTGCCGGTGTTCATCGCGTCCGATCCGGAGTGGGCCGAACGGTTCCGCAAGGCCGGGGTGCCGATCGTCGGCGACGACATCAAGAGCCAGGTCGGCGCGACGATCACGCACCGGGTGCTGGCCAAGCTCTTCGAAGATCGCGGCGTCACTCTTGATCACACGTACCAGCTGAACTTCGGCGGCAACATGGACTTCCAGAACATGCTGGAGCGGTCCCGGCTCGACTCGAAGAAGATCAGCAAGACCCGCGCCGTCACCTCGCAGATCCCGCGCGAGATGGCCGACGCCGACGTGCACATCGGGCCCAGCGACTACGTACCGTTCCTGGCCGACCGCAAGCACGCCCTGGTCCGGCTGGAGGGCCGCGGCTTCGGCGACGTGCCGGTCCAGCTCGAATACAAGCTCGAGGTCTGGGACTCCCCCAACTCCGCCGGCATCGTCATCGACGCCATCCGGGCCTGCAAGATCGCGAAGGACCGCGGTCTCGGCGGCCCGATCGACAGCGCGAGCGCGTACTTCATGAAGACCCCGCCGACGCAGTACGACGACTCCACCGCCCGTGATCTTGTCGAGGAGTTCATCCGCGGGGACGAGGGCTAGGCGGCGCAGTTCGAGCCGGTGACGAGCCAGCCCGACCCGCCGCCGCGACTGAGGTCGGAGATCTCGACCCGATGCGGGCCGTTGATCTTGTAGAGCAGGCCGTTCTCCCGGCGCGTCGTCCAGCCGGTACGCGGAGCGAGCGGCGACGCACCTGTCTCGAGCCAGACTTCCAGCGCGGCCTCGGGAGTCGGCTCGCCCACCGCGCCCGCCGCCAGGTCGATCGCGATCCCTGCGCATCCCGGCGGGAGCCCCTCCGGAGGAACACCGCACGCCGCAATCGAGCCGAGCAACGCCCACGCGGCAACCCCGGACGTGATGATCACGCCCGGACGCCGCGAATCGGCCCGCATCGCCATACTTGGATCGTAGGCGCCCTTGTCACTTCCCGGAACAATTCGCGGCAGTGACCGTCCACCCGGACCCGCCGCCGGTGCTGAGGTCGAGGATCTCGACCCGGTGCGGACCGTTGACCAGGTAGAGCAGGCCGTTCTCCATGGTCCTCGACCAGCCTTGGCGCGGGACCCGCGGCGATGCGCCGGTGTCGAGCCAGCGGTCGAGCGCGGCCTCGGGCGTGGGTTCCCCGACCGAACCCGCTTCAACGGAAATACTGATCGACACGCACCCGGGCGGCAGCAGTCCCGGCAGACCGAAGTTCGCGATCGCCGCGGTCAGGGCACAGGCCGCGACTCCGGCCGCCAACGCGATGATCACGCCCGGCCGCCGCGCACCCGGCCGCGTCGCCATGCGTCGATGCTACGCGCGCCCATCGGCCCGTTCGACAGGCTCAGGGAACGGCGAGGGAGCGGCCGTCGGCGGCGGGGTCGAAGAGGTGCAGGCGGTCGGCGGCGAGGGTCAGGTGGAGCGGGGTGTCGGGCTTCGCGTCGAACGGCGCCGGCACCTTGGCCTTGATCAACTCGCCGCCCAGTTCGAGGGTGAGCAGGACCTCGGAACCCAACGGCTCGGCGACGAACAGGCGGGCCGGGACCGAGGTGCCGGTCGGTACGTCGGAGACCCGGACGTGTTCCGGGCGGACACCGAGGACGACCTCGCGACCGGCCGGATCGGCGCTGCCGACCGGCGCGGGACGGTCGACGGCGGCGTTCATGAAGCGGCGTTCGCCGCCGACCGAGCGGAGCTCGCCGGTGAGGAAGTTCATCGCGGGCGAGCCCATGAAGGCGGCGACGAACATGGTGGCCGGCCGCTCGTAGACCTCGGTCGGCGACGCGCACTGCTGCAGCACCCCGTCCTTCATCACGGCGATCCGGTCCGACATCGTCATCGCCTCGACCTGATCATGGGTGACGTAGATGAAGGTCCGGCGGAGGTCGGCGTGCAGCCGCTTCAGCTCGGCCCGCATCCCGGACCGCAACTGCGCATCGAGGTTCGACAGCGGCTCGTCGAGCAGGTACGCACCGGCGTCACGGATGATCGCCCGGCCCAGCGCGACCCGCTGCCGCTGCCCGCCGGACAGCTGTTTCGGCCGCCGTTCCAACAGGTTCGCGATGCCGAGCGACTCGGCCACCTCGGCCACCCGGCGGCTGATCTCCGGCTTCGGCACCCGCATCATCTTCAGCGCGAAGCCGAGGTTCTGCGCGACCGTCTTGTGCGGATAGAGGGCGTAGCTCTGGAACACCATCGCCACGTCGCGACGGTTCGCCGGCAGGTGCCCGACCGGTACGTCGTCGAACCGGATGCTGCCCGACGTGGACTTCTCCAGCCCGCAGACCATCCGCAGCGTCGTCGTCTTGCCGCAGCCGGACGGGCCGACCAGGGTGAGGAACTCGCGGTCCTCGATGATCAGGTTCAGGTCCTCGACGGCGACGTTGCCGGCGAACTCCTTGCGTAGCTGATCAAGCCTGACCTCAGCCATCTCGATGATCTCCCTATCCCTTGACCGAGCCCGCGGCCAGCCCGCGGACGATGAGGCGCTGGAACACCATGACGATCACCAGCGGCGGGATCACGGCGAGCACGCCGGCGGCCGCCATCACCGTGTGTTGGACGTTGATGTCGGTGGCGAAGTTGGCGACCACGATCGGCATCGTCTGGGTCTCGATCGTGCTGGTGAGGAACAGCGCGAACATGAACTCGTTCCAGGCCGACAGGAACGAGAAGATCGTCACCGTGACCAGCCCCGGCGCGGCGATCGGCAGGAAGATCGTACGCATCATCTGGGGCCAGGTGCACCGGTCGACCCGGGCCGCGTCCTCCAGCTCGCGCGGGATGGTGCGGAAGTAGTCCTTGAGGATCCAGATCGTGAACGGCAGCGCGAACGTCGTGTAGGACAAGATCAACGCCTGGTAGGTGTCGAGCAACTGCAAGGCCCGCATCAGCAGATAGAACGGAACAATGATCGTCACGCCCGGCACCATCCGGGTGGCCAGGTAGACCATCAGCAGCGCCCGGCTGCCGCGGAACGGGATCCGGGCGAAGGTATACGCGGCGAGCACCCCCAGCAGCAGATTGCAGAGGGCGGTCAGGGTGGCCACGATCGCACTGTTCGCCATCGCCCGCGGCAGGTTCTGCGCGGCCCGGGACGCGAACTCCGCCTGGTCCGGGTTCAGGAAGCGCAGGTAGTTGTCCAGCGTGGGCCGCAGCGGGATCCACTGCGGCGGCACCGACACCGCGTCCGCCTCGTGCATGAAACTGGTCGCCACGATCCAGTAGAACGGGGCCACGAAGAAGATCGCGAACATGATCGCCAGCAGGTAGACGACGATCTTCCGCCAGGGGATCCGGTAGCGCAGCGGCACCGGCGGTTCGGCGAGTTCGGTCATACCTCGAAGCTCCCGCGCTTGTGCAGGGCGATCACGTAGGCGATCGAGATGATCAAGGTGATGCCCATGATCACGTACGCGTAGGCGCTGCCGAGCCCGACGTCCGTGTACGACAGCGAGGTGCGGATCGCCTGCAGCGAGATCACGTTCGTCGACTCGCCCGGGCCGCCGCCGGTGAGCAGGTAGACGATGTCGAAGGCCCGGAACACGCCCATCGTCTGCAAGATCAACACCATCAGCAGCGGATGCAGCAGCCAGGGCAGGGTGACCTGCCAGAACCGCTGCAAGGCGCCGGCCCGGTCCACCCGGGCGGCGTCGTACATCTCGGAGGGGATCGCCGTCAGCCCGGCCAGCAGGATCATCGACGCGAACGGCAGCATCCCCCACACCTCGGCGGCCACGATGACCAGGAACGCCGAGGTCGACGTGGCCAGGAACGGCTGGTACTCGTCGATCACGCCGAGCCCGACCAGCAGGCCGTTCAGCGCGCCGACCTTCGCGTCGAAGATCCACCGCCACATCAGGCCGCCGACCACGCCCGGAATGGCCCACGGCAACAGGATCAGGCTGCGCAGCACGCCGCGGCCGAGGAACGTCTCGTTGAGCACCAGGGCCAGGATCAGCGAGAGCACGGTCGTGATCACCACGACGACGACCGTGAACAGCGAGGTGATGCCGAGCGAGTTGAGGAAGGTCTGGTCGGTGATCAACGACAGGTAGTTGTCCGCGCCGATGAAGCCGCGCTTGGCCGGCTGCTTGAGGTTGTTCCGTTGCAGGCTGAGCCAGAACGAGTAGCCGATCGGGAACCCGATGATCAGCGCGATCACGGCCAGCGCAGGGGCGTTCAGCAGCCAGGCCCGGGCGGTCTCGCTGAGCCCGGCGCGGGGTTGGTCGTCGATGGCGCGCCCGGGCGGGGCGACCTCGCGCCGGGTCTGATCGCGTTGGGTCGTGGGAGCGGTCACGCGTACTTCTTCTCCAGGTCGCGGGCCGACGTGGCGAGCGCAGCGACCACCGATCCCGGGTCGTCCTGCGCCGTGAGGATCCGCTGGATACCCTTCTGCAGTTCGGTTTCGAACTCCGAGTACCAGGGCTTGACGACGACCGACCGAGACTTCGCGGTCGCGGACAACTGGGCGTAGACGTCCGGATCGCCCCACCGCTTGAGCTCCGCGATCACCTCCGGATCCTTGGCCAGCTCCTCGAACGCGAAGCCGAGTCCGTAGTTGAGGAACCAGAACTTCGCCGTGTACGGCTTCCCGTCGCCGTCGAAGCCGCCGAGGTAGGTGAGCAGCTTGATCGCGTCGTCGCGGCGTTCGGTGTTCGCGCTGAGGCCGTACATCCTGGTGGTCAGTACACTGCCCTGCCCCGGCCCGCCGAGTCCCGGGATCAACGCCATCTTCATCTTGCCGGCGATCTTGGACTTCTTGGGGTCGTTGTAGGCACGGGCGCCGTAGCGCGAGGCGAAGGTGAAGGCGTACTGGCCGGAGGACAGCGCCTCGTCCACCGGCGTCGGCCCCATCTGCACCGACGCCGGATCAATGATCTTGGAGACCCGGACCGCGTCGTCCAGCCAGCTCAGCAACTCCTTCGGCACCGGGTCCGTGCTGTCCATGATCGGCTGGAGTTGATCATCGAACATGGTGCCGCCGCTGCCGTACAACAGCGCCCAGAACCAACCCCAGTAGGAATCGCTCAGCTGGGCGGCGAAGCCGATCGAATACTTGAGGATGCCGCGCTCGCGGAGCGTGATCGCCTGGTCGGTCAGCTCCTCCAGGGTCTTCGGCGGGCCGGGCAGACCGGCCTTGTCGAGCAGGTCGGCGTTGTACAGCAGCGCCGAACAGTCGGTGTAGTACGGCAGGCAGTAGCGCTTGCCGTCATGGGTCATCGCGTCGGCGTTGCCGGGGAAGATCGCCTGGTACACCTCGTCCACTCCGGGCAGCCCGTCGATCGGCTGCAGGTAACCGGCGTCGGCCCAGCCGGCCATCGAGTCGTCGTAGACGTAGAGCGCGTCCGGCTCCGAACCGGCGGTGAACTCGGCCACCGTCTTCTGCACGTACTGCGATCCGGTGATCGAGGTGAAGGCGACCTCGATCCCCGACTGCTCCTTGAACCGGGCCAGGTTGTCCTCCACCGCCTGCGGCTCGTAATCCCAACCCTGGAAGGCGATCGGCCCGCCGGGATCCCCGGCCGGGGCACCACAGCCGGAGATCGCCGCGGAGCCGAGGGCCAGGCCGCCGAGTTGCAGCAACCTGCGGCGGCCGATTTCGTCGTTGATCATGATCCACCTCCAACACGGGACAATCCGACGGTCCTCCGCCGACCGACCCGCGTCCAGACACCGCGGCCATTGGCGGTAGACCACGCACCGCCCCTCTCGAGATCGGATTCGCAGCCGTGCTAGGTATTTCCGGCAACTCGATGCTCGACTGGTCTAACGGGAGTTGTGGGCGTGCGGTCGGCTCCCGGTTGCGGCTCGCTAGCGTGACGCTTCGGAGGTGGCCATGACCGATCTCGCGTACTACCTGACCTTCGGCCGGATGCCGACCCTCGGACTGGACGCCTGGCAGTCGATCTATCGCAGCTACGCCGCCGATGGCGCGACCCGGATCGTGCTCTGGACCGGCGGCGGGTTCCGGTCCCGCCGGTTCCCGATCACCTGGCAGTACAACCGGGAGCACCGCAACATCGAGCAGGACTTCCTCGGCGACCTGATCGACTACGGGCACACGCTCGGGATCAAGACCCTGCTCGGCTTCGTCCCCTACGACTACGACGGGATCAACCAGTTCCCGCTGGAGCAGCCGCGGCTGCGGGCGATCGGCGCGGACGGCAACTACCTGGAATCGCAGGGCATCCACTGCTGGGGGTACGCGCTCAATCCGGCCCTGGCGGAGTCCCGGCGGCTGGTGCTGGACTACGTACGCGAGCTCTACCGGGACTTCTATCCGCAGGCGGACGGCATCCTCATCGAATCGTCGGATCTCAAGCTGGGCAGCGGCTCCGGCGACTACTTCAGCCTCGAGTACGACCTGATCAAGGAACTCTCCGAGGACTACTGGAGTGATCATCCGGACGGCGAGTTGATCATCTACCCGCACTACTTCCGGTCCGACCGCGGCCAGGCACACCCGTACGATCCGCGCTGGCAGCTGGTCTTCACCTCCCACAGCGCCGACCTCGAGCCCGGCCTGATCGACCGAGCGAGCTACAGCTACTACGCCGACTATTCGATCATGGTCGGCGATCCGGAGCGGGTCCGAGGATCCTGCCGGCTGGTCAGCGCGCAGGGCATCTCGTGCTACTTCCCGCCGTTCGAGTTCTTCACCTACCGCCCGCCGCAGGCCGACATGCGCGAGCCGCACCTGATCGGCCGGCCGCTGCGCCCGTTCGGCTTCGAACACCTGTCCCGGCATGACAACCCGTACGACGATCCACTGGTGGCCGTGAACCGGCACGCGGTCCGGGCCTTCCTCGCCGATCCCGACCTGGCGCTGGACGAGTTCATCGCGGGCCTGGGTCCCGGCCTGCTCGGGCCGGCCGCCAGACCGAGCGACGTCGACGACCTGCTCACCCTGCACCGGCTGTATTTCCGCTCGAAGTCGTACTTCAGCGCCGGCCCGGCCGCCGACCCGCGGATGCTGCACCACCGGTTGAGGGAAGGCTCGATCGGCCCCGACGAGCTGGCCTGGATCGCCGGCCAACTCGCGGGGCTCCCGGACCTCCGCTCCCGCCTCGCCGCCAGCCCGGAGCCCGCGGCCGTCGCCCTCGCCGCCCGAGCCGACGACGTCCTGTCCGCCTGGTCCCAGCCCGACCGCGACTTCCTGCACGCCCACCTCGGCTGAACCCAGGGGCGCCACGCCGTGAGCCCGCCTCGACGGCACGTGGGAATGTCGACAATCCCACACGCCTGGGCGGATTCTGCGTAGGAATGTCGACAACCGCACTCCTTTCCGGGTGACGTCAGCCAGGCTCGAAGAGCTTCCGCCAGGTTCGGTTGAAGGACGGCGGGCGGCCACGGTATCCGCGGGTCCGGAGCTGGTCGGCGACAGTCGCAGCAATCTCGCGGGGCTGCTGCATCCGGCCATGGGTGACCCGGATGACGGAGTATCCCGCCCGGACCGCGGCCTCCTGCCGGGCGATGTCACGGCTCCACTGGATCGGGTCGGTCCGGTGGTGATCCCCGTCGTACTCGATGAGCGTCATGAACTCCTCCAGCGCCAGATCGAACCTTCCGATCGGTGCTGTGCCCGTGCCGATCATGGGATTGCAGGTCGGTTCGGGCAATCCCGCGAGCACCAGGAGAAGCCGGAGCCGCGTTTCCTGCGGCGATTCGGCGCCGCTTCGCGCCAGCGCTGCCGCGCGCCGGGCGATCCGCCCGCCCGGTCCCGTCGCACCGGCGGCGGCGCTGCGTAACGCGTCAGCGGTCACCGAGCCGAGCCGGATCAGCCAGTCGGCTGCCATCGTCGTTTCGACCAGGTCAAGTTCGGCGCAGGCGGCCAGCCAGGCGTCGGTCGGCACGGCAAGCCTGCGCCGGGCCGCCGGCAGTCGGCCAAGCCGGGAGAGCCGGATCCCCGCGTGCGTCGTGTGGCTGGTGGTCGCCGTTGCCACCCGCACCGGCTGCGCCGAGCCAACCTCGACACCGTGCAGCCAGAGCGCGGTGACGCCGATGATCACCGCGTCCGCGGGCATGACCAGGAGAGCGGCGGCCGCCTGCTCGGTCAAGGTCGGTTCGTCGGGCGAGTTCAGGTAGACCCCGCGGAGCAGTCGACGAAACCGAGGGCCGGAAAGTTGGCGCTCGGTCAATCCATGCCGTTTCGCACTCCGTACGGTCAGCAATCTGGGCAGTTCCACTCCTGCACGATCACCCCATTTCCGCCGCCTCGCTACCCGCGCCAAGCATTCTGTGGACAACTCCAAGCGCCCCGTTCCGCCTGTGGACAGCGGTCGGGGTCGTGCGGTTGTCGACAAACCCACGTCATGGGGCGCGTACGGCGTCGGGTTGTCGACAAACCCGCGCTATCCAGGGGCTGCGGCGGGTCAGCAGGGGCGGGTTACGGCGTCGTTCTCGTCTCTGCCGTCGCCCGCGTCGTAGTAGCGAACGGTCAGTTCGTGGTTCTTCCGCTCGCCGAGGCGTTCCCGGGCCAGGGCGCAGGTTCGGGTGGCGTCCGAGGGACCGTCGGCGGACAGCTGGACCTGGACGAGGTCGCCGAGCACCAGCCGGCGGATCGGGCTTACGCGTTCCAGCGACGTCAGGACGTCGGCGATCTCGGGCGACCGGGTGAAGGCGGCGCGCTGCAGGGTCACGGTCGTGTTCGTCGCGCCGCCGGAGATGATCACCCGGTCGGCGCCCAGGGGCCGGCCGGCGGAGAGCTCGCGGATCAGGCCCGCGGCGAACGGGACCGGGCGGGCCGAGGAGTCGAGGATGATCTCCGCCGACGAGCCGTACGGGTCGACGACGATCGTCGCCGGCGCGGTCAGTCGCACCACACCCAGCCGGCGCAGCAGGTTCACCGCGGCAGTGTCGTCGGTCGCCTGATCACCAACGCTGGTACGGCTGGCCAGCCGCGCGGACCCCAGCACCAGCGTCCAACCCTCGTCGCGATCCCGGGCCACGTGGAGCACCTCCAGCGCCTGCTCCGCGGTGGCCTCCGAGCCGAGTTCGATCTCGTGCGCGGTGCTGTCGACCCGAGCCACGCCGGGGAGTCCCTCGAGCGCGGCCTGGCGGGCCACGATGACGATCCAGACGGTGCCGGCGATCAGGGCGACCGCAAGGCAAAGCGCGATGAACCGGTGCACCCCGTACCGGGGATTCATCAGCAGGTCCAGCGCCGTCCGTCGAGGTCTCGGTGCCGCTCCCGCATCGGCTGCATTCATTCGGTTCTCCCGGCTCGATGTCGGTCGTGCGTCGACCCCCGGGGACGCGTTGGCGACCCTACCGGGCGGCCGGTCCACCGAGTCACCGGTCGGCAGAGCTGCTAGAGGCCGGCTTCGCGGGCGCGGAGGATCGCGGTGGCGCGGTCGGCCACCTGGAGCTTCGCGAAGATCGAGGACAGGTGGTTGGCGACGGTCTTCGGGGACAGGCCGAGGCGGCGGGCGATCGCGGCGTTCGGCTGCGCAGCGGCGAGCAGGCCGAGGATCTCGCGTTCCCGCGGGGTCAGTTCCGGGAACGGGTCGGCCGGCGCCGGCGGCGCGGTGAGGAACTTCAGCACCCGCTGCGCGACGCCGGGCGAGAAGATCGCCTCGCCGGCGGCGACGGCCCGGATGGCGCGGGCGAGCTCGTCCTGCTCGGCGCCCTTGACCACGTACCCGCTGGCGCCCGCCCGCATCGCCGCGAACACGGAGTCGTCGTCGTCGAACATCGTCAAGATCAACACCGCCACGCCGGGCAGCGCCCGGACGATCTCCCGGGTCGCCGCGAACCCGTCCAGTTCCGGCATCCCGAGGTCGAGCATCGCGACGTCGGGCCGGTGCAGGACGACCTCCTTGATCGCGGCACGGCCGTCGGCGGCGACGCCGACCACCTCGATGTCGGGCATCGAGCCGAGCAGCGCGGACAACCCGGCCCGGACCACCGGATGATCATCGGCGAGCACGACCCGAATCGGCGTATCCCGTTCTGTCATGGCGTCCTCACGTTCCCAACGGCAACCAGGCATCGACCCGGCCGCCGGACGACGAGGGTCCCGCGACGTAGCCACCACCCACTTCGGCCGCGCGCTCCTTCATGGCCTGCAACCCCACTCCCGACTGCCAGGGTGCACCCGAGGTTCCGTCGTCGGCAACCGAGACCTCCAGCCGCCGACCCGTACAGCCCAACCGGACCAGGACGTGGTCGGCGCACGAGTGGCGGACCGCGTTGGTGAGGGCCTCGGTCACGATCCGGTACGCGGCCACCTCGACCGCCGCCGGCAGCGGCGGCAGTCGATCGGGCAGGTCCAGCGTGACCCGGATCGGATCCCCGTCGGCCCGGCGGCCCAATTGCTCGGCCCGCTGCCGGATGGCTCCGGTCAGCCCGAGTTCGTCCAGCGCCGGCGGGCGCAGGTCGTCGACGACCCGGCGGACGTCGGCCAGCGCGACTCGGGCGTCGCGGCGCAGGGCATCCAGCAGCCCGGTGAGCTCGGTCTGGCCGGTGAGCTCGGGCCGGCCGGCAGCCTGGTTCGCGGCGGCGTCGGCGGTGAAGGCGATCCCGGTCAGCGACGGTCCGAGCCCGTCGTGCAGCTCGCGGCGCAGCCGGCGACGCTCCTCCTCCCGCGCCTCGACCAGCCGTTCCCGCGACGCCTGCAGTTCCGCCGAGACCACGGTGGCGTGCACCGCGACGGCCAGCGGCGCGGCGAGCAGGTCGAGCACCCGCCGGTCCGCGTCGGCCAGCCGGCGTTCGCCGGGACGCAGGCCGATCGCCAGCCGGCCGACCTGGGCGCCGTCGTAGATCAACGGCAGGTGCACCGGCCGGTCCGGTGCGGGACCGAAGCCGGCGAGCGTGGTGTCGTCCTGCTCGAGGGCGAGGTACGGCAGCCGCAAGGCTCGCCCGATCGACTCCGCGATCCCGGACAGCCCGGCCCGATCGGTCGCCAGCTGGGCGCCGAAGCGGGACCAGACCCGGGCGGGGTCGGCGCGATCTCCGTACATCACCCGATCGACCAGCCGCTGCAGCCGATGCAGGACGGGCGCGGCCGCCAGCACGAGCAGGACGGTCGCAACGGCGGAGCGGCCGAGCTGCTCGGAGATCACCCGGTCCAGCAGGAACACCAATCCCGTGTACGCCACCACGACGGCCAGCGACAGCAGCGCCCAGGCCAGCACCCGGGACACCACGAGCCGGATGTCCAGCAGCTGATGGCGGACGACGGCGACGGTCACCGCGATCGGGATCAGCGGAATGCTGAACAGGACGAAGATCGGCGTGCCGGCGACGAAGCTCCACGGCAGCAGGGCACCGACGACGATGATCACCGCGAGCAACAGCCAGAGCAGCTGCCGGCGGGCGACCTCGGTGCCGCGCCGGAACCGCAGCATCAGGGACACCAGTCCGAGCAGGTACGCGATCAGAGTGCGCACCTCGGTGATCAACCAGAGCGGACCCAACTCGGCATGGGCCGGCAACGTCAGGTAGCCGACCAGCCCGTTCTGGCTCGGCGTCGGGTCGGCGCCGAGTTCCACCGCGAACAGGGGCGCCGTGATCACGACGCCGATGATCACCCAGCGCCAGCGCGAGCTCAGCGGACGACCGTCCGGGAAGATCAACAACGCCACCGGGATGCACAGTCCGATGGCCCAGGTCCAGCTGTAGCCGAACCCGGTGATCATCAAGCGCTGCAGCTCCACCGGCGCGCCGGTCACGGCGGCCACCGCGGCGGCCGGGGCCAGCGCGGCGGACAGGGTCTGCAGCAGCCCACCGGCGACGAACAGCCAGCCGATCGGGTTGGCGGTCCGGTGCCAGGCCAGGACCGCACCGCAGCCGGCGAACCCGAGCCCCATCACGGCGTTGGTGAGGACGAAGGCGTCCAGTGCGTCAGCGATCGACCAGCCGAGCCGGACGCAGCAGGCGACGGCGATGATCACCAGCAGCCCGGCCAGCAGGCCCAGCGCCAGGGCGGCGAACCGCGCCGGCGGCGGACGGCGGACGACCTCGTCCGCGGTCAGGTCCGGCGTCGCCATGGCAACAGTGTGCGCTGCCGGCACTCCCGGTGTCCCGGGAAATCTTCCCGGCCCGGCCAGGTCAGCTCCCGGCCACGCTCACCGTCGATCCGGGGCGGCCGGGAATCTGCACTCCGCAGGCTGGTTCTCGACCGGAGCGCCACGGCTCCGGCGAGACACCGAGGAGTTCCATCATGTCGCTCGCCTTCCGGATCGGACTGATCCTGCTGGCCGTACTGTCGGCCGTCGACCTGGCCGGCCCGCTGCTCACCGACGGCGAGACGCCGCCGCTGGAGATCGCGCTGATCGGCTGCGCGCTCGGAGTGATCAGCATCGTCTTGATCATCTTCGCCTGGCGCGGCAGCCGGGCCGCCGCGATCGGGGTAGTGGTCACCCGGGTCGTGTCGGCCCTCACCGCGGTCCCGGCCTTCCTGTTCCCCGACATTCCGCCACTGCCGATGATCCTCGCCGGCGCGATGATCACGCTGACCGTCGTCGGCTCAGCGCTGGTCCTGGCCGGACTGCGCCGACCGGCCCTGGCAGGTGCCCGGTGACCGCCACCGTGCAGCGGGCCGCCGCGGACGGTTCCAAGATCGACAACGGCCGAACGACCGCGACCCGCCGGGTCGCGTGCTCGGTGGCGATGCTGCTGGCGCCGTGGGGTTTCGTGATCACGAACACCTGCTACCTGCTGGCCATCCGGGGCGGCGGCAGTGACGAGAACGGTGCCGCGGCGCTGAGCCTCTACGCGGCGCAACCCGGGCTGGTGCGGCTCGGATCCGTGGCCGGCATGATCGGCTGCCTGCTGCTCGTACCGGCCGTGCTCGGGCTGCTCCGCGCGGCCCGGAACAGCTGGCTGGTCTTCGCCGGCGGCGCGCTGATGATCGCCGGGTACGTCTGCTACCTCTCCGTGCTCAGCGGCGGCTTCGTCACCCTCGCCATGGCCGAGCGCGGTGATCATCCGGCCGACTACGCGGCAGTGATCGACGCCGGGCAGGCCGAGACCGGCTGGGTCTTCCTGATCTTCGTCGTCGGCAACCTCGGCGGCACCGCCGTGCTGGCCAGTGGGCTGCTGGCCAGCCGTGCGGTCCCGGTCTGGGCCGCGCTGGGCATCCTGGCCTGGCCGCCGCTGCACATCATCGGCCTGATCTTCTTCGGCAACGAGGTGCCGCAGGTGATCGGCGCCGTGCTGCAGGCCCTCGGGTTCGCCGGCTGCGCCGTCGCGCTGCTCCGCCGCCGGCCCTCCTGATCGTACGAAAACCCCACCGAACAAGGGAGAACCCCCATGTCCGACCTCACCCCCGGCCCGTACCGGATCCTCTTTGCCAGCGTGCCCGTGGAGGGCCATGTTCACCCACTGCTCCCGATCGCGACCGAGCTGACCGGCCGCGGCCACCGGGTCACCTGGCTGACCGGGCGACGGTTCCGGCGGACCGTCGAGTCCACCGGCGCCTCGTTCGCGCCCCTGGACGCGGCCCATGATCCGGGCGAGGCCGGCCTGCTTGCCCGGTTCCCGGAACGCGACCGACTGTCGGGGCTGGCCCGGCTGACGTACGACCTCAAGCACGTCTTCATCGACGAGATCCCGCTCCAGGCCGCCGACCTGGAACGGGTCGCCGCCGGCTTCGACGCCCACGCCCTGGTCGCCGATCTCGGCTTCGTCGGCGCCGCCGCGTTCCATCAGCGGACCGGGCTGCCCTGGGCCACCGTCGGCATCACGCCGCTGGTGCTGCCCAGCCGGGAGCTGCCGCCGTTCGGCCCGGGACTGCCGCCGCTCCGCGGTCCGCTGGACCGGCTCCGCGCCGCGGGCATCCTGCTCGCCCAGCGAGCGATGATGCGCGAGGTAGACCGCCACCACAACCGGGTTCGCGGCAGTCTCGGGCTGCCTCCGACGCGGGACGGCTTCTTCACCGCCAACCTGTCCACGCAGCTGTTGCTGCAGGCCGGCACCGCCACGCTGGACTATCCGCGCAGCGATCTGCCGGCGCACGTGCACCATGTCGGCATGCTGTTCTCGGCCGGCCGCCGATCCGCGCAGCCGACGGACTGGCGGGCGGTGGCGGACGGACGGCCACTGCTGCTGGTCACCCAGGGCACGGTCGCCGATCGTTCCGACGAGTTGGTACTGCCCACTCTGCGGGCGCTGGCCGACGAGCAGGTGTTCGTGGTGGCCGTCGCGCCCGGCGGGCTCGGCGACCTGGACGTACCGGCCAACGCCCGGGTGGTGCCCTACGTGCCGTACGACGAAGTGCTCCCGTACGCCGCGGCCATGATCACCAACGGCGGCTACGGCGGAGTCCAGGCCGCGCTCGCCCACGGCGTACCGCTCGCTGTGGCCGGGACCAGCGAGGACAAGCCGGAGGTGGCCGCCCGGGTCGCCTGGTGCGGCGCCGGGCTCAACCTGCGCACCGCCACGCCGAGCGAAGATCAACTTCGCGAAGCGGTCCGCCGCCTGCTCGGTGAGCCCGCGTTCCGGATCGGCGCGCAGCGGATCCAGGCCGACCTGGCCCGCCATGACGGCCCGGCCGAATCCGCCGGCCTCATCGAACGCCTCGCCCGCACCCGCGAACCCGTCCTCCGCCCCGAACGGATGACGAAGCGAGTGCCGAGTTGACGACGCGGATCGGTCCGGTCGACGTCCGGTCGACGTCGAGAGGTCACCACTCGAGGGCAGCGAATCCCCGACGAACTGTCGGAGGGGTGGGTCAGGGTAGGCGGATGGAGTTGCCCAGGCTGCTGACCGTGCAATGCGCGCGGAGGTACGGACTCACGGTCCGACAGTTCCGCGCGCCGCGGTTCCGCCGCCTGTCTCACGGCGTCTACCTTTCCGGGCCGGAGGCGGCGACCCTGACCGAACGAGCGGCGGCCGCGCTCCTGGCGCTGCCGAAGGACGCAGTGATCACGGGCGTCACCGCGCTCTGGATGCATGGGGTGGAGATCGGCTCGCCCATGCCCATTCGAGCCGCCACCGGCACGGGCGGCAGGACCGTCCGGGAGGGCATCCGACTGGCCCGCGTACGTCGGCTGCCCGAGTCGCACCGGCGACTGGCCCGGCCTGCGCCCGCCTGGCTCGCCGCCAACGCGGAGCTGGATCTCGTCCAGTCGGTGGCGGCAGCGGACCGGCTGATCAGGCTGGGCCGAGTGAGTCAATCAGAGCTCGTCGCCGGAGCCGACGCCTGGAGCGGCCGCGGCTGCCTGTTGGCCCGCCGAGCGGCGCGGCTGACGAGGTCCGGCGTGGACTCGCCGAGGGAGTCCACGCTCCGGCTGCTGATGGTCCTGGCCGGATTACCTGAGCCCCGATGCAACCCGATGATCGGAACCCGGGATGCACCGATCGGACACTTCGACCTGGTGCTGGACGACTACCGGGTCGTCGTCGAGTACGACGGTGATCACCATCGCACCGACCCGCTGCAGTGGAGCCGCGACATCGCTCGGCACGAGGCAGCGGCGGCTGCCGGCTACGCCGTCATTCGCGTGACGAACGGGCGGATGGCGCACCCGCGAGAGATCGCCGCCACCGTCCACGCGAGACTCGCTGAGCGCGGCTACCAGGGCCCCGAGCCGGACTTCACCCGCGAATGGCAGGCACTCTTCGAGCGTCGAACCTTCGAGTGGTGAGCAAACGACCCCGATCACGCCGAACCGCGTCGATTTCTCGCCACTCGATCCGCAGGCACGACAAGTCGATGAGCGCAGCGCGGGTCGAGACGGGCATGGAGTCCTCGCGGCGACTCCGCGGGGCACCAGGGAAAGGTGGCGCTGGCGCGAGGCTGGCTCGACCGGGACGGGAAGTCAGGCGATACCGGCCCCGGCGCGAGGCCGGCTCGACCGGACGAGGGTCAAGCGATACAGGACCGGCGCGAGGCAGCGCGACGCGACGGGGACTCAGGCGATACAGGGCTGGCGCAAGGTCAGCTCGACACGAGAGGGGTCAGGCGGCACGGCCGACGGTCGGCGGCGACGTTGACGCGCCAAGACGTTCCCGCGGGAACGCCTCGGGCCCCGAACCGCGCCCCGGCCATTCGAGTGGCGAGAAATCGACCTCCATTCCGCCGAACCGCGTCGATTTCTCGCCACTCGATCCGCAGGCGCGACAGGCCGATGGCGCAAGGTCGGATCGACGGGACAGGGAGTCAGGCGAAACGGGACTGGCGCGAGGCTGGGTCGATGCGACGGGGGATCAGGCGATAGAGGGGTTGGCGCTGGTCGGGGACACGCGGCGCGGCCGGCTCGACGGGCGGGGGTCAGGCGGTGCGGGTGACGACGGTGTCGCAGAGTTCGACGAGGGCTTCCTTGGCGGGGCCGGTGGGGAGGGGGTCGAGGAGGGCTCGGGCGGCTTCGGCTCGCTTGCCGACCTGGGCTCGGGCCTCGTCGATCACCGGGTGGGATCGCAGTTCGGCCAGGACCTCGGCCAGGGCGGCGTCGTCGTGCAGGTCGCCGTCCAGGCGGCGGCGAAGGTCACGGTCGCCCGGGGCGTCGTACCCGCGCAGGAGCAGGGTGGGCAGGGTCGGGATGCCCTCGCGCAGGTCGGTGCCGGGGGTCTTGCCGGTGTCGTCGCTGGTGATGTCGATGATGTCGTCGCTGAGCTGGAAGACGAGGCCGATCTCCTCGCCGAACCGGGCCAGCCGCTGCTGGACGTCCGGGTCGGCGTCGGCGACCATCGCGCCGAACAGGGCGGAGGTGGCGATCAGGGCGCCGGTCTTGCCGGCCAGCACGTCGAGGTAGTGCTGCAGCGGATCGTCGCCGTCCGACGGGCCGACCGTCTCGGCGATCTGGCCCTGGACCAGCCGGGCGAAGGTCCGGGCCTGCAGGCTGACGTATTCGGGGCCGAGCTCGGCCACCAGGTCCGAAGCGCGGGCGAAGAGGTAGTCGCCGACCAGGATCGCGACCGTGTTGCCCCACCGGTCGTTGGCGCTCGGCGACCCACGCCGCAGCACGGCCTCGTCCATGACGTCGTCGTGGTAGAGGCTCGCGACGTGGGTCAGCTCGACCACGCTGGCCGCCTTGACCACGGCCTCCGGATCGTGCCGCGGTCCGAACGACGATGCCAGTACGACGAGCAGCGGCCGGAACCGCTTGCCGCCGGCCGCGATCACGTGCTGCGCGGCCTCGGTGACCAGGGCGGTGTCCGCCTCGGCGGCGCGCAGCAGCGACGCCTCGATCTCGGTCAGCCGCTCCTCGACCGCGGCATCGAAGTCGACCGTGCCGTCGGCGCTCGGCTCTGCAGTCACGGTCCTCCTCCTGGATCAGGGGTGCGCGTTATCCCGAGTAGCGCAGGAACTCACCGGTGGTCTGGGCGATGTCCAGAACCGGTCCGGGGAAGATTCCCAGAGCCACAGTAGCGACCACACCGATGCCGACCGCGACCAGTGTCGTCCAGCCCGGCCGGATCACGGTCGGCGCGCCCTCGCCCGGCTCGGCGAAGAACATCAGCACGATCACCCGGACGTAGAAGAACGCGGCGATCACGCTGAGCACGACGGCCGCCACGACCAGCCAGTGCGCACCGCCGGACCAGGCCGCCGCGAACACCGTCCACTTGCCGATGAAGCCACCGGTCAACGGGATCCCGGCGAAGCTGAGCAGGAAGATCGAGAACACGATCGCGGTCAGCGGGGACCGCTTGCCGAGGCCGGCCCAGCTGGCCAGCCCGGTGGACTCGCCGCCCGCGTTGCGGACCATCGTGACGACGGCGAACGCACCGATCGTCGCCGCGCCGTAGGCCACCAGGTAGAACATGATCGACGAGACGCTGGTCAGCCCGCCGCCGGCGCCGGTGGTGCCCTGGAAGGCGCCGACGAACGCGGTCATCAGGAAGCCCGCGTGGGCGATCGAGGAGTACGCCAGCATCCGCTTGATGTCGGTCTGCACGATCGCGAGGACCGCACCGACGGCCATCGTGGCGACCGCGATCACGGTCATCAGCGGCTGCCAGTCCCAGCGGTCCGCGCCGAGCGCGACGTAGAACACCCGGAGCAGCGCGCCGATCGCGGCGATCTTGGTGCAGACGGCCATGAACCCGGTGATCGGGGTCGGCGCGCCGGCGTACACGTCGGGGGTCCAGGAGTGGAACGGCACCGCGCCGAACTTGAACAGCAGGCCGACGCCGAGCAGCCCCATCCCGGCCAGCAGCAGCCCCGGGCCCTGCTGGCTGGACCGCAGCGCAGCGTCGATCGCGGCCAGCTCGAACGAGCCCGCGTAGCCGTACAGCAGGGCGACGCCGTAGATGAAGAACGCCGAGGACAGTGCGCCGAGGAGGAAGTACTTCAGCGCCGCCTCCTGGCTGAGCAGCCGGCGACGGCGGGCCAGGCCGCAGAGCAGGTAGAGCGGCAGCGACAGGATCTCCAGCGCGATGAACATGGTGATCAGGTCGTTCGACGCCGGGAACAGCATCATGCCGGTCAGCGCGAACAGGGCCAGCGGGAAGACCTCGGTGTGCTCCACCTTGGCCTCGATCGCCTCCCGCTCGGCCACGGTGCCGGGCACCGTCGCGGCCTGGGCGGCGAACACGCTGGCGCCGTTCTCGATCTTGCGCTCGGCGAAGGTGAGGAACGAGACCGCGCCGAAGATCAACAGCAGCGCCCAGATGAAGTAGACCGGGCCGTCGACGACGACCGAGGTGCCGGCCGTGATGCCGGCACCGATCACGCCGACGTTGCGCAGCGTCATGAACAGCGCGGCGGCGATCATGGCGAAGCTGACGATCAACTGCGCCGACAGCCGGTACGCCCTCGGCACCACGGCCTCGACCAGCACACCGACACAGCCGCCGACGAAGATCAGCAGCAGGGGCATGATCAGCCCGTAGTTGATCACCGGCGGATCGATCTGCAAGATCATCACCGTTCTCCCTCCGCGCTGATCATCGGTTGCGGATCAGTCATCTCGGCCTGGCTCATGGTGGCCGCCACGGCCGGTTCGATGGCGTCCAGCAGCGGCTTCGGGAAGAACCCGATCGCCAAGATCAACAGCACCACCGGGGCGAGGGCGAGCCGCTCCCGGATCCTGATGTCGGACATCGTCGCGGAGACCTCGTCGGAGATCGGGCCGGTCATCGTCCGCTGGTACGTGAGCAGCATGTAGACCGCGGCCAGCACGATGCCACTGGTCGCGATGATCGCGAACACCGGGTGCCGCCCGAACGTGCCGGCCAGCACCATGAACTCGGACACGAAGCTGGACAGGCCGGGCAGTGACACGGTGGCCAGGGCCCCGAACAGGAACAGTCCGCCCATCACCGGCGCCACCTTCTGCACCCCACCGAAGTCGGCGATCAACGCGGAGCCGCGGCGCTTGATCAGATACCCGGCGACCAGGAACAGCATCGCCGTGCTCAGGCCGTGGTTCAGCATGTACAGCGTCGCGCCCACCATGCTCTGGGTGGTGAAGGCGAAGATGCCGAGCACGATGAAACCGAAGTGGCTGATCGAGGTGTACGAGATGAACCGCATCAGGTTCTTCGAGGCGACGGCCATGATCGCGCCGTAGACGATCGAGACCACCGCCAGCACCAGGATCACCGGTGTGGCCCACTGGCTCGCGCCGGGGAACAGCTCCAGGCAGAACCTGATCATGCCGAACGTGCCCAGCTTGTCCATCACGCCGACCATCATGGTGGCGCCGCCGGGCGTCGACTCCTCGGCCGCGTCCGGCAGCCAGGTGTGGAACGGGACCATCGGCGCCTTGATCGCGAACGCGAACATGAAGCCGCAGAACAGCAGCCGCGCCGTGTTCTCGTCGATCGGCAGGTCGCGCAGGTCGGACAGCAGGTAACTCGGCGCGCCGTTCTGCGCGGAGATCACCCAGAGCCCGATCACCGCGGCCAGCATGACGAAACCGCCGAGCAGACCGTAGATCAGGAACTTCGTGGCCGCCTGGGCTCGCTTGGCGCCGCCGAAGCCGCCGATCAGGAAGTACATCGGGATCAGGATGATCTCGAAGAAGATGTAGAAGAGGAACACGTCGGTCGCCGTGAACAGCAGCAGCGAGACGCCCTCGACGACGAGCACCAGGGCGAAGAACACCCGGGCGTCGTACTTCGGCTGCAGCGCGGCTTCCGCGCCCGGGATGGGATCGGCGTCGTTCCAGGCGGCCAGGATCACGACCGGGGTGACGACCGCGACCAAGATCACCAGGGTCAGCCCGATGCCGTCCAGGCCGAGCGCGTAGTGCACGCCGAGGGCCTCGATCCACGGCACCTGCTCGACGAACTGCATGCCGCCGGCCGGGTTGAACCGGGTCGCGACGACGATGCCGACGATCAGCGTCAGTACGGAGACCGCGAGCGCGACCTGCTTGGCCGCGGTGCCCTTGACGAAGATCAGCGCGACGGCGCCGATCAGCGGCAGCACCGCGAGCGTGGTCAGGAAGGGAAACATCATCTATGCCTCTCTCAGCCCAGCCGACCGAGCACGAGGACCAGCCCGACCACGGCCGCGCCGGCGGTCATGGTCAACGCGTAGGTCCGGACGAAACCGTTCTGCGCCAGCCGGAGCCGGGAGCCGAAGCCGCCGATCATCCCGGCCACCCCGTGCACCACGCCGTCGACCCCGCCCCGGTCGGTGGCGGCGACGCCGTCGGTGAGCTTCTGGCCGGGCCGCATGAACACCGCCTCGTTGAAGGCGTCGCCGTAGAGATCGTTCCGGGCCGCCAGCGTGAACGGTGACCGGGAGACCGGCGCGACCTTCGGGATGTCCTTGCGCGGGCCGAACAGCAGGAACGCGATCACCACGCCGATCGCCACCACGGCGAGCGTGATCAGACCGACCGGCGTGAAGTGCAGCAGGCTCGGGTGGTGATCACCGTGCGAGACGCCCACCGCCGGGTCGAGCCAGCCGTTGATCCAGTTGTTCAGGGCCAGACCGCCGACGACCGAGCCGAGACCGAGGATGATCAACGGGATCGTCATCACCAGCGGCGACTCGTGCGGGTGTACGCCCTTCTCCCAGCGCTTCTTGCCCAGGAACGTCATCAGCATCAGCCGGGTCATGTAGAAGGCCGTCACGCCGGCGCCCACCATGGCCAGCACGCCGATGATCTGGTTCTGCGCGAACGCGGCCTCGATGATGTGGTCCTTGGAGTAGAACCCGGACAGGAACGGGAAGCCGATGATCGCCAGGTAGCCGGCGGCGAACGTGACGAAGGTGATCGGCATCGCCCGGCCGATCGCTCCGTAGTTGCGCATGTTCACGTCGTCGTTCATCCCGTGCATCACGGAGCCTGCGCCGAGGAACATGTTGGCCTTGAAGAAGCCGTGCGTGATCAGGTGGAAGATCGCGAACGCGTAGCCGGCCGGGCCGATGCCGGCGGCCAGCATCATGTAGCCGATCTGCGACATGGTCGAGCCGGCCAGCGCCTTCTTGATGTCGTCCTTGGCGCAACCGATCCAGGCCCCGGCCAGCAGCGTGACCGTACCGACGATCACCACGGCCGTGCTGGCCGCCTCCGACTGGGCGAAGATCGCGTGCGACCGGACCACCAGGTAGACGCCGGCGGTGACCATGGTCGCGGCGTGGATCAGCGCCGACACGGGCGTCGGGCCCTCCATCGCGTCCAGCAACCAGGACTGCAGCGGCACCTGGGCCGACTTGCCGCAGGCGCCGAGCAGCAGCAGGCAGCCGAGCGCCGTCGCGATCCAGGGGGTCAGCGACGCGGCGCCGGCGTTGACGTCGACGAACGCCGAGGAGCCGAACGTGAACAGCATCAGCATGATCGCGATCGCCATGCCGAGGTCGCCGACCCGGTTGACCACGAAGGCCTTCTTGGCCGCGACCGCCGCGCTCGACTTGTGCTGCCAGAACCCGATCAGCAGGTACGAGGCGAGTCCCACACCCTCCCAGCCGACGAACAGCACCAGGTAGTTGTCGGCGAGCACCAGCAGCAGCATCGCCGCGACGAACAGGTTGAGGAACGCGAAGAAGCGACGCCGGCGCTCGTCGTGCGCCATGTAGCCGATCGAGTAGATGTGGATCAGGCTGCCCACGCCGGTGATCAATAGCGTGAACAGGATCGACAGCTGATCGATCTGCAGGCCGACGCCGATGTTCCAGGAGCCGGTCGGGATCCAGTCCCACAGGTGCAGGCCGACCGACCGCTCCGCGTCCTCCCGGCCGAGCAGCTGGACGAACAGCATCAGGCCGAGGGCGAAGGAGAAGATCGGCGCCAACGTCCCGAGGAAATGGCCCCAGGCGTCGCCGAGCCGGCCGACCAGCAGCAGGATCGCGGCGCTCACCAGCGGCACAGCGATCAGCAGCCAGGCAAGGCCGAAGACACCTTCGGCCGGAACCGGCGTTGGCACTTCGAGGAGGATCATGTCCCTACCGTTTCTAGAACTTGAGCAGGTTCGCGTCGTCGACCGAGGCCGAGCGTCGGGTCCGGAAGATCGTGACGATGATCGCCAGGCCGACCACCACTTCGGCGGCGGCGACGACCATCACGAAGAACGCGGCGATCTGGCCGTCCAGCGCCCCATGCTGGCGGGAGAACGCGACCAGCGCCAGGTTCGTCGCGTTCAACATCAACTCGACGCACATGAACGCCACGATCGCGTTCCGCCGCACCATGAAGCCGACCGCACCGATCGTGAACAGCAGCGCCGACAGGATGATGTAGAGGTTCGGGTCCATTTACTTCCCCTCCTCTTCCTCGTCGGTCGCTGAGCCTGTCGAAGCGCCATCCCTGGCCTGCCCTTCGACAAGCTCAGGGAGCGTTGTGGCCGGGCTGAGCGGCGGCTTGTAGATGTCCGCCTTGTCGCCCGCGACCTGCTTCAGCGATTCCTCGATCGGCCGGGTCAGGTCGCGCGCGTCGAGCACCGTACCGCGGGACTTGAGGGTCTCCGACACCGACTTCTCCGCGACGGAGCCGTCCGGCAGCAGGGCCGGCACGTGGACCGCGTTGTGCCGGGCGAAGACGCCCGGGGTCGGCAGCGGGCCGGGATGCTCGCCGGTCTCGGCGTACTTGCGCATCCGCTCGCCGGCCAGGTCGCGCTGCGTCTTCTTCTCCTTCAGCCGCTCCCGGTGCGCCAGCACCATCGCGCCGACCGCGGCGGTGATCAACAACGCGGCGGTCGCCTCGAAGGCGAACACGTAGTCGTTGAAGATCAGCGCGGCCAGGCCCTGGGCGTTGCCGCCGTGGGTCGTGTTGGCCTGCTCCAGGCCCATCGGGGTGCCGACGATCGCGTTGCCGATCGCGGCGATCAGCAGGATCGCGAAGCCGAGGCCGGCGATCCCGGCCAGCACCCGCTGGCCCTTGATCGTCTCGACCAGCGAGTCCGCGGCGTCGACGCCGACCAGCATCAGCACGAAGAGGAACAGCATCAGGATGGCGCCGGTGTAGACGATGATCTGCACCGCGAACAGGAACGGGGCCTCCAGCGCCGCGTACTGGATCGCCAGCGAGATCATCACCACGGCCAGGCAGAGCGCCGAGTGCACCGGCCGCTTGGCCAGCACCAGGCCCAGCGCGCCGAGCACCATGATCGGCGCCAGCAGCCAGAACGCCACCTCGGGCCCCGTGACCATCGGAACGAGGGTGATCATCGATTCGCCTCCCGCTCGGCCTCGCGCTCGGCCTGCTTGGCTTCCTTCTTCTTCTGCTTCCAGCCGCGGATGCCCTGGTTGATCAACTTCGGCTTGGCGGCGCTGATGTCACCGGCGCGGTCGTCCGGCTTGCCGGTGGCCGGCAGGCCGAGGAAGTACGCCTGCTCGTCGTCGCCTAGCCGGCGCTCGTGCGGCGGCTGCTCCATGCCCGGCAGCAGCGGGGCCAGCAGATCCTGCTTCTCGTAGATCAGGGCCTTGCGGTTGTCGTCGGCCAGCTCGAACTCGTTGGTCATGGTCAGCGCCCGGGTCGGGCACGCCTCGATGCAGAGTCCGCACAGGATGCAGCGCAGGTAGTTGATCTGGTAGACGCGGCCGTACCGTTCGCCCGGGGAGAACCGTTCCTCCTCGGTGTTCTCGGCACCCTCGACGTAGATCGCGTCGGCGGGGCAGGCCCAGGCGCACAGCTCACAGCCGACGCACTTCTCCAGCCCGTCCGGCCAGCGGTTCAGCTGATGCCGGCCGTGAAAGCGCGGCGCGGTGATCCGCGGCGCCAGCGGGTACTCCTCGGTGAACGTCTTCCGGAACATCGTCCGGAACGTCACACCGAAGCCCGCGATCGGATCCAGCAGACCCATCAGGACTCAACCCTCTCCTCGGTCGGGGCCGACCGTCTTGGTTGATGATCGTCGTCGTCGGGGATGATCACGCCGGCCAGCTCGGGCAACCGCTGGTCGCCCATCGGCGGCACCGGATAGCCGCCGGCGAACGCGTCGAACGGCTCCGCCGGCTCGGTCTCGGCTTCCTTCTCCTTGTCGAGGCGATCCCCGATGATCATGACCACGATCAACGCGACCACGATCGCGCCGGCCAGGCCGAAGAACAGCTGCGGTGAGAACCAGCCCTCCCGGTAGCCCAGCCGGAAGGCCGAGACCAGGACGATCCAGGCCAGCGAGATCGGGATCAGGAACTTCCAGCCGAAGTGCATGAACTGGTCGTAGCGCAGCCGCGGCAGGGTGCCGCGCAGCCAGACGAACAGGAACAGGCAGGCCACGACCTTGACCAGGAACCAGACCAGACCCCACCAGCCCTGGTCCAGCGCGCCGACCCCGTCCGGGCCGGGGGCGATCAGGTTGAACGGGAGCGGTGCCCGGTAGCCGCCCAGGAACAGCGTGGCGGCCAGCGCCGAGACCGTGATCATGTTCATGTACTCGGCCATGAAGAACATGGCGTAGCGCATCGAGGAGTACTCGGTGGCGAAGCCGGCGACCAGCTCGCCCTCGGCCTCGGGCAGGTCGAACGGCGCCCGGTTGGTCTCGCCGACCATCGAGACCAGGTAGATCACGAAGGACGGCAACAGGATCACGGCGTACCAGGTCGGCATCGGGAACTCGATCCCGAGGAACGGCACGATGCCGGTCCGCGGAATAGCCTGCGCCGCAACGATCTCCGAGGTGGACATCGAGCCGGAGTACAGGAAGACCGCGACCAGGGCCAGGCCCATCGCGACCTCGTAGCTGATCACCTGGGCGCTGGACCTCAAGCCCCCGAGCAGCGGGTACGTCGAGCCGGAGGACCAGCCGGCCAGCACGATGCCGTACACCCCGACCGCGGCGACCGCGACGATGAACAGCACCGAGACCGGAAGATCGGCGACCTGCAGCGGCGTCACGATGTCGGTGCCGGGCACCTGGATCGGGCCGGCCATCGGGATCACGGCGAACGCGGTGATCGCCGGGATGGCGATCACGAACGGCGCCAGCATGAAGACCAGCTTGTCCGCCGCCTTCGGCGTCAGGTCCTCCTTGAACATCAGCTTCATGCCGTCGGCGAGCGACTGCAGGCTGCCGAACGGGCCGTTCATGGTCGGGCCGTGCCGGTGCTGCATCCTGCCGACGACCTTGCGCTCGAACACGATCGTGAACAGCGTCATCACCAGCAGGACCACGAACGCGAAGACGGCCTTGAGCAGCACCACCCACCACGGGGCGGTGCCGAAGATCGTGAGATCGAGCGGTGTCATGATCAAACTCCCTGCTCAGCTTCTGCTGCGGCCTCGGCCGAGCCAACCGAATCAGATCCTGTCGAACCCGACCCCACCGGGGCAATCCGGACCACGTCGCCGGCCGCCGCCGCCAAGTGCTCGGCGACGCCGAGTCCCGGGGCCAGGGTCGGCACCCAGACCACGCCGTCGGCCATCTCGCCGACCAGTTCGACCGGCAGCTCCAGCGAGCCGTGATCGGTCTCGATCCGAACCTGGTCAGCGATCCCGGCCGCCTCGGCGGTCGCCGTGCTGAGCCGGGCCACCGGCTTCCGGGCGGTCGCCAGCAGAGCCGGCTCGTTGTCGCACGCCCGGCTGGCGTCGATCGCGAGCCGCCAGGTGGCCAGTACGACGGTCGTCGTACCGGGCACGCTGGCCCGGCTCGGTTCGATCGCCGGAGCTGCCGCCACGTGGCCGTCCCAGGGTCCGAGTTCGGCCAGTTCGGCGTCGACCTCGGCGGCGCTGCGGACCCCGAGGTCCTTGCCGAGCAAGTCGGCCAGGGCGGCCAGCACGCGCAGATCGGTCATCGTGTTGTCGCGCTTGATCACCACGCCGAACGGCCGCTCCCGACCCTCCCAGGTCAGGAAGCTGCCGGCCCGCTCCTCGATCAGCGCGACCGGGAGCACGACATCGGCGCGCTCGGTCACCAGCGAGGCCCGCTGCTCGATGCTGACCACGAAGCCGGCCTGTTCCAGGCCCTCCAGCGCGGACCGCGGGTCGAGCAGGTCGCCCGGGTCGACACCGGCCACGACCAGCGCCCCCAGCTCCGAGTCGGCCGCCGACATCAGCATCTCGTCGGTGTCCCGGCCGGCCAGCGCCGGCACCTCGTCGATGCCCCAGGCACCGGCCAGGTCGACCCGCGCGGCGGCATCGCTGACCGGGCGTCCGCCCGGCAGCAGGTTGGGCAGGCAGCCGGCCTCCACGGCGCCGCGATCGCCGGCCCGGCGCGGGATCCAGGCGATCCGGGCACCGGTGGACCGGCTCAGCTCGAGCACGGCGGTCAGCGTGCCGGAGGACAGCGCGGCGCGCTCCCCGACCAAGATCACCGAGTCAGCGTCCAGCTCGACGCCGGCCGGCAGCCGGTTCAGCGTCGCCGCCTCGGCGCCGGGCACGGTCTTGATCAAGGTCGCGCCGTGCTTGCGGGCGCCGTTGCTGAGGTACGGGGCCAGGGTCCACGACTTCAGGCCGCGGTTGCGGTGCGCCTTGCGCAGCCGGAGG
This sequence comes from Microlunatus parietis, assembly GCF_013407955.1. Lineage (GTDB taxonomy): Bacteria > Actinomycetota > Actinomycetes > Propionibacteriales > Propionibacteriaceae > Microlunatus > Microlunatus parietis. Next base: position 2,804,907 of record NZ_JACCBU010000001.1, read on the forward strand.
AAGACCGTGCCGGCCTCCTCCTCGGCCTCGAACGAGACCAGCAGCACGCCCGACGCCGTCTCCAGGTCGGCGTACGTCACCGGCGCCGCGCCCGGCTTGGCCGCCGAGCCGGCGACCTTGTGGGCCAGGAACTCCGCCTCCTCGGCGGTGTGCGGGCGGGACCGGAAGTCGATGTTGTTGGTGCCGAGGACGGCCCGGGCGAACTTCGAGTAGCCGTACGCGTCCTGCACGGTCAAACGGCCGCCGGTCAGCACGCCGACCGAGTCGCCGGCCTTGCGCAGACCGTCCGCCGCCACCTGCAGCGCCTCCGGCCAGGAAGCCGGCCGCAGCACGTCGCCGTCCCGGACCAACGGGTACGTCAGCCGATCGTCACCGCGGCCGTACCGGAAGGCGAACCGGTCCTTGTCGGTGATCCACTCCTCGTTGACCTCCGGATCGTTGCCGGCCATCCGGCGCATCACGGTGCCGCGCCGGTGATCAACGCGGATCGCCGAACCGCAGGCGTCGTGCTCGGCCACCGACGGCGTCGAGACAAGATCAAAAGGCCGGGACCGGAACCGGTAGGCGGCGCTGGTCAGCGCGCCGACCGGGCAGATCTGGATCGTGTTGCCGGAGAAGTACGACTCGAACGGCTCGTTCTCGTAGATGCCGACCTGCTGCAGCGCACCGCGCTCGATCAGCGCGATGAACGGGTCGCCGGCGATCTGCTCGGAGAACCGGGTGCAGCGGGCGCAGAGCACACAGCGTTCGCGGTCCAGCAGCACCTGCGCCGAGATGTTGATCGGCTTCGGGAAGGTCCGCTTCACGTCGGTGAACCGGGACTCCGCGTACCCGTGGCTCATCGCCTGGTTCTGCAGCGGGCACTCACCGCCCTTGTCGCAGATCGGGCAGTCCAGCGGGTGGTTGATCAGCAGGAACTCCATGTTCCCGTGCTGCGCCTTCTCCGCGACCGGCGAGGTGACCTGGGTCCGGACCACCATGCCCGGCATCACCTCGAGCGTGCAGGACGCCTGCGGCTTCGGCATCCCGCGGCCGTTGCCGGCGTCCGGAATGTCCACCAGGCACTGCCGGCAGGCGCCGACCGGGTCGAGCAGCGGATGATCACAGAACCGCGGCACCTCGACGCCGATCAGCTCGGCGGCCCTGATCACCAGGGTGCCCTTGGGCACCGACACCTCGACGTCGTCGATGGTGAGCGTGATCAACTCCTCCTTCGGGACCACGTCCCCGGAGGCATTCTTATCGGCGGTGACCGTCATCCAGTTACTCCTGCTTCAGCCGGCTTGCGGACGAAGATCGTGCTGCGTTCGTACGGGAAGAGTTCCCAGGCCGGCGTGTGCATGCCGGCCTCGAACTCGTCCCGGAAGTACTTGATCGCCGAGGAGATCGGCGAGGTGGCGCCGTCGCCGAGGGCGCAGAACGAGCGGCCGAGGATGTTCTCGCACAGGTCGAGCAGCTTCTCGATGTCGCCCTCCTCGCCACGGCCCTCCTCGAGCCGCTTGAGGATCTGCACCAGCCACCAGGTGCCCTCCCGGCACGGGGTGCACTTGCCGCACGACTCGTGCTTGTAGAACTCGGTCCAGCGCAGCACCGTCCGGACCACCGAGGTGGTGTCGTCGAAGCACTGCAGCGCCCGGGTGCCGAGCATCGAGCCGGCCGCGACCACCGAGTCGAAGTCCAGCACAAGATCAAGATGCTCGTCGGTCAGCAGCGGCGTCGAGGACCCGCCCGGGGTCCAGAACTTCAGCGTGTGGCCCTCGCGCATCCCACCGGCCAGCTCGATCAGCTTGCGCAGCGTGATGCCGAGCGGCGCCTCGAACTGGCCCGGGTTGGCGACGTGGCCGGACAGGGAGAAGATCCCCATCCCCTTGGACTTCTCGGTGCCCATCGCGGCGAACCAGTCCGCGCCGTTGCCGACGATGCCGGGCACCGACGCGATCGACTCGGCGTTGTTGATCACCGTCGGGCTGGCGTACAGGCCGGCCACGGCGGGGAACGGCGGCCGCAGCCGAGGCTGGCCGCGGCGGCCCTCCAGCGAGTCCAGCAGGGCGGTCTCCTCGCCACAGATGTACGCGCCCGCGCCCGCGTGCACGATCACCTCGAGGTCGAAGTCCGTACCCAGAACGTGCTTGCCGATGTAGCCCGCCGAGTACGCCTCGCGGACGGCCTGCTGCAGCCGGCGGATCACGTGCAGCACCTCGCCGCGGACGTAGATGAACGCGTACTTGGCCTTGATCGCGTACGAGGAGATGATCACGCCCTCGACCAGCGTGTGCGGGCTGGCCATCATCAGCGGGATGTCCTTGCAGGTGCCCGGTTCCGACTCGTCGGCGTTGACCACCAGATAGGTCGGGTTCGGGTTGTCCTTGGGGATGAAGCTCCACTTCATCCCGGTCGGGAAGCCGGCGCCGCCGCGACCACGCAGACCCGAGTCCTTCACCGCGGCCACGACGTCGTCGGGCTGCATCTGCAGCGCCTTGCGCAGCGCCTGGTAACCGCCGCCCTGCTCGTAGTTGTTGAGCTTCCAGGCGCGGTCATCGCCCCAGTTGGCGGTCAGGACGGGCGTCAGCGTGTCGGCCATCAGGCCTTCCCCTCCTCGTTCTGTTCCACCGGCTGCGGCAGGTTGTCCGGATCCGGAGCCTTCCAGCCGTTGGCGCGGGCCAGTTCAAGGCCGAGCAGCGATTGCGGTCCGGCGGTCGGCCCCTCGTCGGCCCGGCCGTCCGGGAAGCCGGCGAGCACCCGCTCGGCCTGCTTCCAGCTGCACAGCCGCGCCCCGCGGGTGGACTGCACCTCGTCGCCGGCCCGGAGCCGGTCCACGACCTCGACGGCGGACTCCGGGGTCATGTTGTCCATGAACTCCCAGTTGACCATCATCACCGGCGCGTAGTCGCAGGCCGCGTTGCACTCGATGTGCTCGAGCGTGATCTTGCCGTCCTCGGTCGTCTCGTCGTTGCCGACCTCGAGATGATCTTGGAGCCGGGCCAGCACCTCGTCGCCGCCCATGATCGCGCAGAGCGCCGTGGTGCAGACGCCGACGTGGTACTCGCCGACCGGCTTCCGCTTGTACATCGTGTAGAACGTCGCGACGCCGGAGACCTCGGCCGGGGTCAGGCCGAGAATGTCGGCGCAGATCTCGATCCCGGCCGGCGTGACCCGGCCGTCCACCGACTGCACCAGGTGCAGCATCGGCAGCAGCGCGGACCTGGCCTGGGGGTAGCGGGCCGCGATCTGGCGCAGCTCGTTGATCGTCTCCTCGCCGATCGCGGTCCCGGTCTCGCTGTAGTCGAGGCTCGGCTCGTCGAAGTGGGTCTTCATCTGGTGCCCGTTCTCGCCGCTCACCGATCAACACCGCCCATCACTGGATCGAGGGAAGCCACCGCGACGATCACGTCGGACACCATGCCGCCCTCGCACATCGCCGGCATCGCCTGCAGGTTCACGAAGCTCGGGTCCCGGAAGTGGGCCCGGAACGGGCGGGTGCCGCCGTCGGAGACGACGTGGGCGCCGAGTTCGCCGCGCGGGCTCTCGACCGGCACGTAGGCCTGGCCGGGCGGCACCCGGAAGCCCTCGGTGACCAGCTTGAAGTGGTGGATCAGGGCCTCCATCGACTCACCCATGATGTGCTTCAGGTATTCGTTGGAGTTGCCCATCCCGTCGCTGCCGACGGCCAGCTGGGCCGGCCAGGCGATCTTCTTGTCGGCCACCATCACCGGGTCGCCCTGCATCTTGTCCAGCCGGTCGATGCACTGCTCGACGATCTTGAGGCTCTGCCACATCTCCTCGAGCCGGATCCGGAATCGGCCGTAGGAGTCGCAGGTGTCCCAGGTGGGCACCTCGAAGTCGTACGTCTCGTAACCGCTGTACGGCTGCTTCTTGCGCAGGTCCCAGTCGTAGCCGGTGGCGCGCAGCGGCGGGCCGGAAATGCCCAGCGCCATGCAGCCGGCCAGATCCAGGTAGCCGACGTCGCCGAGCCGGCCCTTGAAGATCGGGTTCTCGTTGCAGAAGTCCGCGTACTCGGGCAGGTGCTTCTTCAGCCACTTGACCAGGTCGCGCAGATGATCAAGACCGTTGTCGGGAAGATCGTTCGCGACGCCGCCGGGCCGGATGTAGGCGTGATTCATCCGCAAGCCGGTGATCAACTCGAACGCGTCGAGCACCTTCTCCCGCTCGCGGAAGCCGATCGTCATCACGGTCAGCGCGCCGATCTCCATGCCGCCGGTCGCGATGCAGACCAGGTGCGAGGAGATCCGGTTCAGCTCGAGCATCATCACCCGGATGACCTGGGCCTTCTCCGGAATCTGATCTTCGATGTCGAGCAGCCGCTCCACGCCGAGGCAGTAGGACATCTCCTGCGACAGCGGTGACAGGTAGTCCATCCGGGTGCAGAAGGTCACGCCCTGGGTCCAGGTGCGGAACTCCATGTTCTTCTCGATCCCGGTATGCAGGTAGCCGATGCCGGTGCGTGCCTCGACGACCGACTCCCCCTCCATCTCCAAGATCAACCGCAGCACGCCGTGGGTGGACGGGTGCTGCGGGCCCATGTTGACGACGATCCGCTCGTCGCCGCGCTCGGCCTGGTCGGCGACGACCGCGTCCCAGTCCTGACCGGTGACGGTGTAGATCTGATCCGCGTCGTCGTCAGCAAAGGCGCCGTAGGGATCGGTAGTGGTGCTGGACATCAGTTGTAGCTCCTCCGCTGATCGGGTGGCGGAATGGAGGCGCCCTTGTATTCCACCTCGATGCCGCCGAGCGGATAGTCCTTGCGTTGCGGGTGGCCGGGCCAGTCGTCCGGCATCAGGATCCGGGTCAGCGCCGGATGGCCGTCGAAGACGATCCCGAACATGTCGTACGTCTCGCGCTCGTGCCAGTCCGCGGTCGGATAGGTCGGCGTGACCGACGGAACGTGCGGGTCGGCGTCCGGTGCGGTGACCTCGATCCGGATCCGACGGTTGTGCGTCATCGACTGCAGGTGCAGCACCGCGTGCAGTTCGCGGCCGGTGTCGGCCGGGTAGTGCACGCCGGACACGCTGCTGCAGAACTCGAACCGCAGCTGCGCGTCGTCGCGGAGATGCCCGACCAGTTCGGTCAGGTGCTCCCGCTCGATGTAGAACGTGATCTCGCCGCGGTGCACGACGACCCGGTGGATCGCCGCGCGCGGATCCGACAGCAGCTCGGTCATCCGGTCGTACACCTCGTCGAACCAGCCGCCGTACGGGGGCTGCGACCCGGCCGGGAACTCGACGGTCTTGATCAGGCCGCCGTAGCCGGAGGTGTCCGGGGAACCGCTGGCGCCGAACATGCCGCGACGCACGCCGATCACCTCGGCGCGGGTCTCCTGACCTTGATCATCGGCGGCATCGGTGCCCGGCACCGGCTCGGTGGACGGGGCCGCCGTACCGCCGGTGTGCTGGGCCTTGGCCGACCGGCTCTCCGTACCCTCGTCGTCGCCCATGGCGCGGCGCGGCTTGTCGCTCATCGCAGCAGACCCTTCAGCTCGCGGGTCGGGACGTCGATCAGGGCACGCTGCTCGGTCCGCTCGGCCGCCTCGTCGGCGTTCAGGCCGACCGGCAGGTCACGGACCTTGTCGCGCAGCTTGAACATCGCGTCGATCAGCATCTCCGGCCGCGGCGGGCAGCCGGGCAGGTAGATGTCGACCGGCACCACATGATCGACGCCCTGGACGATCGCGTAGTTGTTGAACATGCCGCCGGTGCTGGCGCAGACGCCCATCGCGAGCACCCACTTAGGGTTGTGCATCTGGTCGTAGATCTGCCGCAGCACCGGGGCCATCTTCTGGCTCACCCGGCCGGCGACGATCATCAGGTCGGCCTGCCGCGGCGAGGCCCGGAAGACCTCCTGGCCCCAGCGGCCGGAGTCGTACCGCGGCGCGCCGTACGTCATCATCTCGATGGCGCAGCAGGCCAGGCCGAAGGTGGCCGGCCAGAACGACGCGCTGCGCATGTAGCCGAAGATGTTCTCGACGGTGGTCAGCAGCACCCCGGTAGGGAGCTTCTCTTCTACGCCCATGTCAGTCCCACTCCAATCCGCCACGGCGGAGCACGTAGATGTACGCGACGAAGACGGTCACGATGAACAGGACCATCTCGACCAGCGCGAACGTGCCCATCTGATCGAACGAGACCGCCCACGGGTAGAGGAAGACGATCTCGATGTCGAAGACGATGAACAGCATCGCGGTGATGTAGTACTTGACGGGGAACCGGCCGCCGCCGATCGGCTGCGGGGTCGGCTCGATGCCGCACTCGTACGAGTCGTACTTGGCCCGGTTGTACCGCCCGGGACCGACGATCATGGTGGTCAGGATCGTCAGGCCGACGAACGCCGCGGCGATCGCCAGCATCATGACGATGCCCACGTACGGACTCACCACTGACCTGCCCTCCTCGTAACGTGCGCCGGACACGCGGCGCGATCAGGGCGCGCCGCAAGCACGACGCCGGACAGGGTGGGACCCATTTCCGCTCCTGCTTGGTCTTGTTACCTGGCGCGCGCCGGCACCACGGCATTCGGGGTCTTGAGTTAGTGAAAACAATCACTAGCTCGGCGTCAGTCTACGACTCCTGATTCTGGCCCGCCACTTGACCCACCCTGGTGTCCGCCACGCCGGATTCCCAACCCTGTAAGGAAGATCCGCTTCATTTACGCATGCCGAACCTTGCGTAAATGAGCTCGAGGTCGTCCGGAACGGGCCCGGGACCGATCTCGACGTGGAGGGCGGCCGAGCGATGCGGCGGCGGTACGGGAAGCGTCCGCGTGAAGCGACCCTCGGCTTCCTCGGCCTCCTCGGCGTCCGCGGTCGGCCGCTCGTCACCGGCCAGTTCGACGGCGTCGGCCAGCGCGTCCACCTGATCACGATCGGGGCCGACCAAGATCACGGCAGCGGGTGCGCGCTCCTTGATCAGGTCTCGCACGGCCCGGACCGCGGCGCCGTCGCGCAGGGCCCAGGCGCGGTGCTGGCGTTCGGTGTCGATGTCCCAGGTCGCGGCCCGGTCGAGCTCGTGGCGGGGCAGGTCGAGGGGTGCGACCAGGCGACGGGCGGACCGGCCGGCGGCACCGTCCGGCCCGGCCTCCCGGACCAGGTGCTCGGCGGCGGGGCGCCGCAACGCGAGTTGGAGCGGCTGTTCCCGGCCGGACCGGTCGACCGCGAGCAGGCCGGGCGCGTCGGGGCGTCTGACCAGTTCCGCCGCCAGGGCTTCCGCGGCCGTACCGGCGGCGGGCGCGTCGCCGGGCAGTACCAAGATCAACTCCGCCGTCGTGTCCAGAGCCGCGCGGAGCCCGGTGATCATCGCGGCCGCCGGGCCGCCGTCCGGATGATCATCGGCGACGAACCGAATGCGCACTGGGCTTGTCGAAGTGCCAGGCCGGACCGGGCCGACGATGATCACTTCACGCTCGGTGTGCAGTCCGGCGATCGCCCACTCCAGCAGCGGTCGGCCGTCGACCTCGGCGGCCAGCTTGTCGCTGCCGTACCGGCGCGACAGGCCACCGGCCAGCACCACCGCGACGGCACTCATGATCATCAACCGGCGAGCGCGTCCCGCATCGGCACCAGTTTGGCGTTGGACTCGGCCAGTTCCGCCTCGGGATCGGAGCCGGCGACGATGCCGCAGCCGGCGTAGAGCCGGATCTGCCGCGGGTCGGTGTCGTCGATCTGCCCGCAGCGCAGCGCGATCCCCCACTCGCCGTCGCCGCGGGCGTCGATCCAGCCGACCGGCCCGGCGTAGCGGCCGCGGTCCATCTTCTCCAGCTCGGCGATCGTGGTCCGGGCCAGGTCGGTCGGGGTGCCGCAGACCGCGGCGCTCGGGTGCAGGGCCGCGGCGAGGCCGAGTGCCGTGGTGCCGGGGTCGAGCGCGGCGGTGACGTCGGTGGCCAGGTGCAGCACGTTGGGCAGTTCCAGCACGTACGGCGCGTCGGGCACGTTCATCCCGGAGCAGTACGGCGCCAGGGCCGCGGCCACCGAGCGGACCGCGTACTCGTGCTCCTCCAGGTCCTTGCTGGACCCGGACAGCGCGGCGGCCAGCGCAAGATCATGATCGTCGCGGCCGGTCCGGCGGATCGTCCCGGCCAGCACCCGCGAGGTGACCAGGCCGGCCTCGGAACGGACCAGCATCTCCGGCGTCGCGCCGACCAGCCCGTCCACCAGGTAGGTCCAGCAGCGCCGGTAGGTCCCGGACAGTTGCCGGACCAGCCAGCGCGGGTCAAGATCGCGGTCGGCCACGGCCAGCAGGTTGCGGGCCAGCACCACCTTGTCCAGCCCGTTCGCGTTGATCCGGCGGACCGCCTCGGCGACGGCGCCCTCCCATTGCGGCCCGCTCAGCGCGCCGTCGGCGTAACTGACCGTGCGCGGCGCCTCCGGTGCCGAGTCCGGCTCGGCGGCCGGCGGGGCCGACCTGGTCAGCGGCGGGGTCAGGGCCTGTTTGGTCGGGTCGGAGATCTCGGTGATCCAGCTGCGGCCGCCGCGGTGCCCGTACACCACCTCGGGGACGATCAGGATCGACTGCGAGTCCGTGTTGTCGGGGTCGAAGACGAAGCTGCCGAACGCCACCAGCCCGGAGCCGGACGGCGGATCGTCCAGGTCGGACTCGATCTCGGCGGCTTCGACCAGGTCGGCCCACCAGCGCTCGGCGTCGGCGAACGAGCTCGCCTTGTAGCGAGCCACCTCGCCGCAGCCGATCAGGCCGGAGCCGTCCCTGATCCACGCGACGCCCTCGCGCCGCGGTAGCCGTTCCGCAAGATCCCCGAGGTCGGCGGCCTCTCGGGTCCGGACCCGGAGCGCCGGCCGCTGCACAGCATCCACACCGCTCAGCGTATGCCGAGTGCCGGCGAACCTCCCCACGCCCGGACCCGCGGCAGGCCCGGCTGACCGTCCGGGTGTGACCAAGATGACGGCGTTGTGGGCTCGTACGCAGGATTGCGTAGCCCGGAGCCGCGCCCCGGCGGACGCGCCGGGCCCTGTCTCGGAGTGACGATGCGGGTGTCGAAGGAGGACCCATGGACACGCTCGTCGCCACCACCCTCGCCGCGGTGCCGCGGATCTGGATCACCGCGCGGCCGCTGGAACGGACCGACCTCGCTGCGGAAGGCGGCGAACTTCGGGTTGTCCTTCGGCCTGACGCTGACGTCGGTCGCCTGGGCGAGCTCGTTCCTCCGGTTGTCGGCGGCCGTGCGCGGCGTCGTGCTGTCGATCTTCGCCGTGGTCTGCGTGATCGAGACCACGTTGATCACACTGCAGGCGCACCGCGGCGTGCCGTCGCATGTCAACTTCGAGACCCCGTTCGACACGGCCGTGTCGATGACGCTGGCCGGCGGTGGGCTGGTGATCATCGTCGTAGGACTGATCCTGGCCGGCGCGGCCCTGCGACGGACGGCCGAGCTGGCGCCGGAACTGCGCCTGGCCCTGCGGTTCGGCTTCGTCACACTGCTCGTCGCGTTCGGCACCGGGGCGATCATGATCGCGACCGGTGTCACCCTGGTCCGGTCGGGCGACCCGGCAGCGGCGTACGCGACCGCGGGGTTTCTCAAGCCGCTGCACGCCGTTTCGATGCACGCGATTCTGGTGCTCCCCGGGATCGCCTGGCTGCTCGGCTCCACCGGCTGGCCGCCGAGGCGGCGACTCATGATCATCCGGTACGCCGCCGTCGGCTATCTGGTCCTGCTGGCCGGAGCCGTGATCATTTCCCTTGCGTGACCAGCACCGCCCCCGCCTGTCAATCCCGCCACTCCTGCTGGTAGGCCGCGATCAACCAGCTGTCGATCCAGGCTCGGTCCGGTTCGTCGGGAAGTCGATCATGGTCGAGTTCGGTGATCAGATCCGCGCGCAGCTCGTTGATCACCCGCAGCGTCTCGGCCAGCGGCACGTCGCCGGAGCGGATCGCCCGGAGCAGGGTCCGGTGTGGTTCCGGGATCGGCAGCGTGATCCGGCCGGTCCGGGCGAACTCGAGGCCCTGCACGCCGAGCCGGGCCGCGTGCATGGCGAACTTCGTGTCGTAGCCGTGCTCGGCGATCAACTCGGGTCGGTTGGTGTGCCGGGACCGGGTGCCGTTCATCGCGCCGAGCTGGCTCTCCAGGTAGCCGAGGAATCGCCGGATCGACCGCAAGCTGCGCGAACCGGTGCGCGTTGGCCCGGACCTCCTCGGCGATCGGCGAGCCGACCACGATCTCGTTCTCGGGTACGAAGATCGGCAGCAGGACGGTCGGGTTGCCGTCGGCGGCGAGTCGGGCCCACTTGCGTAGCGAGTAGACGAGCACGTCGAGATCACCGGCGCCGGACCGGTTGCGCAGGCCGCCGGGACGGTCCCAGGCGGTGTGCCGCTCGAACTGGTCGAACGGCCACGTGCCGCCGCCCGGCGTGGTGATCCGGGCCAGGCCGATCACGTACTCCTGCGGCTCGATGCAGAAGCCCATCTCGTCCCGGTCGTCCTGTCCGCTGATCGACGTACCGTGGACGCCGGATCCGACCTGGACCAGCAGCTTCAGGCCGTTCTGGGCGATCCGGCAGGCGGCTTCGGAGGCATGCCGGTGCCGCGGGTAGGCCGACGGCAGCTGGTGCATGATCATTCCTCCTCGGGACGGGCTTCGATGGTGACACGCCCTGGCGCCGCCGGCGAGTGGATTACCGGGGTTCGATGCGGAGCCGGCCGTTGGACACGGCCGCGGTGATCTTGCGCTCGGCATCACCCCGTTTGGCGATCTTGATGGTGGACCTGGCATCCCGCAGGTCGGTCTTGATCTTGTAGCCGGAGTCGGGCACCCGGATCGTCGTGTTGCCGTCGGTGGTCCGGGTCTCGATCGTGGCGGGCGGCTCGTCGAACTCCAGGATCACGTAACCGTGGTCGGCCTTCGCCGTGACCTGGTCCGAGGTGAGCCGTTCGGCACGCAGACTGCCGTCCCGGGTGGCCAGCACGACCGGGCCGGACACCTGGTCGAGGTTGAGGTTGCCGTCGGTCACCTTGATGTCGAGCGCCGCCGTGAAGCCGTTCGCGACCACGCTGCCGGTCTCGGCGGTGATCTTGACCGGGACGTTCGACGGCACCTCGACCCGGTGCCGGAGCCGGCATTCGATCACCACGCCGGAGCAGACGCCGCCGAGCTGGATCGTGTCGTCGCCGATCTTGGACCAGTCGGCGCGAGCGGTACCGGCGGTCTTCTCCGCCTCGAACCAGCGGGTCACCGTGACGGTGCGCTGCGGGCCTTCGGCGGGCGCCACCGGGACGACCTCGAGCTCGCCGAAGTCGGAGTCGATCACGATCCGGTCGCCGGTCAGTTCATAGGTCGCCACCTCCGGCGTACCGTCGCCGACCTTGGTGACGGCGCACGAGGCGCCGGCCAGGGCGACCATGATCACGGCGAGCAGGGCGCCGGCCCGGGCGGGGGTGAAGGAAGTCATGACCGGGAGGCTATGAAGATCAACAGCGGTTGCACATGCGGAATGGCCCTGGCCATCGCCCCCACGCTCCCCGTACCCCCACCGTCCGACCGGCCTACGACCGAACTCGGACAGCGCGGAAGTCCCCGCCGCGTCTGGTGCCCTCCGGTTTCCACGAAACTCGGTCGCCCGACCGCCGATGCCGGGGCACACTGACCGGCATGGTTCCACCAACCCCGATCCCCGTCGGAGCGACTGCCCTGCGCCCGGTCTGGACCGACCTGCCCGGCCAGGTCCGGGCCGAGATCGAGACGCTCGCCGGCGGCACCGTGATCGAGGCACGATCGCAGGGAAGCGGCTTCACGCCGGGCTTCGCGTCCCGGTTGGTGCTGGCCGACGGCCGCCGGTTGTTCGTGAAGGCGGCCGGCTCGGCGTACCCGTGGATGATCGAGGCCTACCAGGCCGAGGTGGCCAAGCTGCGCCTGCTGCCGGCCGCTGTCCCGGCACCGTCGGTGATCTTCGACCGCCGGTTCCAGGTCGACGGCGAGGACTGGCTGATCGCCGGCTTCGTCGACATCGACGGCCGGCCGCCGCTACGGCCCTGGCGAGAGGACGAGGCGGCGGCCGTACTGCGGTGCGCCACCGAGCTCGGCCGGGCCCTGACGCCGCCGCCGACCGGAGCCGACTGGCTCGGCCTGGAGGTGGAGTTCGCGCGGAATGCCGACGACTGGGCGATGATCGCCGAGCAGGACCTGCTGCCGGCCGATCTCATCGAGCCTGGCGCCGAGCTGGCCCGTGACTTCCTGGCCCGGCTGCCGAGGACCACGCTGGTGCACTGCGACCTGCGCGACGACAACGTGATCATCGGCAGCGACGGCCGGGTCAACGTCTGCGATTGGAACTTCCCCGTCCTCGGCCCGATCTGGACCGACACCGTCACGCTGGCGATCTCCATGCACGGCGACGGCCTGAATGCCGAACGGCTGCTGGCCGAGACCGGCGCGATCGACGATGATGCCCTGGTCGACGGCTTCCTCGCCATGCTGCTCGGCTACTTCACCATCGCCGGCAGCCGACCGGAGGTGGACAACTCGCCGTACCTGAGGGCGCACCAGCGCTGGTACGCCGACGCCACCGCGGACTGGCTGCGGCGGCGGGTGCTGCGGACCTACTGACCGAGACCGGCCTTGTCGACCCGCCGGTGGAAGCGCATGCCGGCCAGTCCGCCGAGCACGGCGCCGAGCAAGCTGACCAGAACAACGGCGACCGCGGCGACGACGCCGCCGGTCGTCAGTGTGCCTTCGTTGATCGGCAGTCGCGGGAAGCCGCCGAGCCGGGCCAGGACGTCGAACTGGTTGCCGGCGACCAGGCCGAGGAGCGCCACGGCGACGGCCATGATGATCGCCCAGAGCCAGACGCCGACGCCCTGGGTGATGCCGTTGAACCGCGCCATCCGGCCCGCGACATAGCCGCCGCAGTAGTAGCCGATCAAGATCACCACCAGGAGGGCAATCCCGCCGACCAGACCGATGGTGCCGGAGTACTGCGCGACGTTGGTGGCGTCGACGCCCTGGCTCAGCCCGATGGCGGTGCCGGCAGCACTGACCAGTGAGGCGAGCAGCACGACGGTGCCGGTGGCGGTGAGCCAGCCGAAGAAGCACGACCCGAACTTCATTCCGCCGAAGCGTTCCTTCTCCCGGTCCACCACGCTGCGGCGGTCGGTATCGAAACGCTCGGCCTCCTCGGGTGCGATCGGATGCTCCTGGTCCTGATCATGGTCAGCGAGAGGTCCGGTGCGATCGTCATCGGTCGGCTCGTCCATGGCCCGGCTGGGCCGTGGCTCGTCGCCGACCGGCCGATCAGGTCCGGCTCCGGCCGGCCGATCAGGTCCGGCTCCGGCCGGCGTGGCATCTCGGTTCGGTGGGTTCCCAGCGATACTCATGGTCCATCCCCCTGTCTCAAAACGCCCAGTACCTGCCTTCTACCCACGACGAGCGTCCGCCAAACCCCGTCACGGGCACCCACGGACCCGTACCTCTGACTCCAGGGCCCGGCGAAGGCGGAGCCCGACCCGGGCTCTGCCCTCAGCTAAACGATCTTGGTCCAGGCCCTGGCGTCGGTCATGGTTGAGCACACCACGAGAAGCAGGAGTGATCATGACCGCAACCCAGACCGAACGGCCGCAGCTGTTCGGCGACCATCTCAACGCCCGGCTGCTGGAGCAGCGGATCATCGTGCTCGGCGTCGAGGTCGACGACGCGATCGCGAACCAGATCTGTGCCCAGCTGCTGCTCCTGTCGGCGCAGGACCCGCGGCGCGACATCACCATCTACATCAACTCGCCGGGTGGATCGGTCAGCGCCGGCCTGGCAATGTACGACACGATCCAGATGATCCCGAACGACGTCAGCACGCTGGCGATGGGACTGGCCGGCAGCATGGCGCAGATCCTGCTGTGCACCGGCACCAAGGGGAAGCGGTACGCGCTGCCGCACGCGCAGATCCTGATGCATCAGGGATCGGCCGGGTTCGGCGGTACGGCAGCGGACATCGAGATCTACGCCCGGCAGCTGGACCGGACCTCGCAGGTGGTCAATCAGTTGATCTCCGAGCACACCGGGCAACCGGTCAGCAAGATCATCGAGGACAGCCAGCGGGACCGCTGGTTCAGCGCCGAGGAGGCGCTAGCGTACGGCATGATCGACAAGATCATCCACCGCGTCGAGGACGTACGGCCGGCGGCGGCCGGGAAGGTCGGTTTGTGATCATGGGGCAATACACGATTCCCACGGTGGTGGAGCGGACGCCGACCGGCGAGCGCGCGTTCGACATCTACTCCCGGCTGCTCAACGAGCGGATCATCTTCCTCGGCACGGAGATCGACGACGGCGTGGCGAACGTGATCATCGCGCAGTTGCTGCACCTGGACTCCGAGAGCGCCGGCCTCGACATCAACCTGCACATCAATTCACCGGGCGGCTCGTACACCGCGATGATGGCGATCTACGACACCATGCAGTTTGTCCGGTCCGACGTGGCCACGTTCTGCATGGGCCAGGCCGGTGCCGCGGCCGCGGTCCTGCTGACGGCCGGGACGCACGGCAAGCGGGCCGTGCTGCGGCACAGCAAGGTGCTGCTGCAACAGCCGTCCGGCGGTGCCCGGGGGACCCTGCCCGACCTTGCCGTGCAGGCCAAGGAGATGGCCAAGCTGCGCGAGGAGATCGAGGAGGTGATGGCCGAGCACACCGGGCACTCGGCGGACAAGATCAGGATCGACAGCGACCGGGACCGGGTGTTCGGTGCCGAGGAGGCGGTCGCGTACGGCCTCGCCGATCAGGTGGTGACCACCCGGAAGGTGCTCGAGCCCGCCTACGCCTAGGCGGCGAGGCAGGTGATGTCGCCGCGGCCGGACTGGCGCGGGGCGAGCGGTCGCGCGATCTCCAGCGGCCGCTCGTCCGTCGCCGGCAGTTCACGCAGCCGACGGCGGTCCCGCCGCTTCCGGCTGCCGATCGGGACGACCACCCGCGAGGTCCGCAGCTCGACCAGTTCCCGGCCCACCATCGCGACCAGGTCCACCAGTTCGATCCGGAGTGCGTCGCAGACCGCACCGAGCACCTCCGACGAGGGCTCCTTGCGGCCGCGCTCGATCTCGGAGAGGTACGGCACCGAGACGCCGGCCGCCTCGGCCACGTCGGCCAGCGTGCGGCCCTGTCGCTGCCGGGTCCGGCGCAGCGCGGCACCGATCAGCGACCGCAGCAACGGGTCCTTCGCCTTCGGCTGATCGATCTCGTCGGCACGCATGCGCCCAAACTAACCCGGCCCGAGAAGCGCGGTCGCCATGGTTCGCTGCCGGCTGAACTCAACCGGCCGACGGCCGCTCGCGCTGCTCGGCCGACTCGGCCGCTTCCGCCTGCTTCGCCGAGCGTTGCCCGAATCGGCGCAGCACCGGCCATTCCAGCCGGGTGTAGCCCGACGAGTGCACCGCGACGGCGAGCACCATGCTGCCGAGCACCACGATGCCGGCGATCGAGGACATGTTCCAGAACGCGGTGACGATGCCCGTACCGGAAGCGAGCATGGCCAGGGCTCGGGCCACGTTGACCGTCTTCGAGCTGGCCAGCCGGCCCCGGAACGTCTCCTGCTGGTTGATCATGACCAGCGCCGCCAGCAACGGGATCGCGAACGCGAACGCGATCACACAGGCCAGTTCCAACGGCTCGAGCGGAGCGACGGTCAGGAACGGCTGCACCAGCACCAACGCGACGGCGATCATGCCGCCGTAGATCACGTTGTTCTGGCGGATCCACTCGCGTACCTGGCCCGGCTGGCGGCGCAGCCAGTCGGCCGGGTCCTGCTCGGCGTCGTCGGTCACGGCCAGACTCTATCGACGCCGGCCGGTGGGTTCAGGGCGTGAGGATCCAGAGCTGCTCGCACGGCAACGGCGCCAGGCCCTGGCCGGCTTGATCGTCAATGGTCACCCGCACGCCCGGGAAGCGGCTCCCGACCGCCTGGGCGTACTGCTCTGCGGCCGACGGGTCAGCTCGATAGGTCCTGAGGACGTGCGGGCCGAACCATAGCTGAACCCGGTGCTCAGCCGGCTCCACGGTGTCCGACGGGAGCCTCATGGCAGGCTCCGCGAAGAGAGTGGGACAACAACGATGATCACTGGATCCTCCCCGATGTCCGGTCTCCAGCCGCCGGACGTGAACAATTCAGTCCAACCAACGATTCATCCGTGTTGATTATGTGCAGCGGCGTCTTCAGGCCATCGGAAGCATTGGTGCCGAACGAGACCAAGATCAGCGCAGTGTTCCCTCAAGACCGTGTGCTCAAGACCTGGCGTTGCGCAGCCGGATCCCACTGAAGCCGAGCGTGCTGGTGATCACCGCGGACCAGAAGTCCTGCAGCCGCGGCAGCACCCGGAGCTGGATCCCGGCCCGCTCGTGCAACGCGAACAGGTCGCCCACCGGCTCCGCCGGACCGAGCGGTACGACCTCGGACTCGGTCACCACGGCCGGCGGCTCGTCGGTCTCGTCGACCGGGTGGAAGCCGGCGGGGTCGAAGCGATAGACGTACAGCTCGACGGTCCGGATCGACTCCAGCCAGCCGAACTCGACCGCGTGCACCCGGCTCCCGCCGCCCGGCCCGATGATCTTGGCCACGTCGTCGGGGTCGCTGTCCGGACGCGCCCAGGCCATCGCCCGCGGGCACTGCCGCGGGAACCAGTAGTTGTGCGCTCGGTCCGCGGTCACGGCCCAGACGTACGCGCCGTTGACCTGCGCGGTCCTGGCGACGTGCGGCGCGAACCGGGTGATCGTCGGGTCCTCGGAGAAGTGGTAAACGGCATCCTCGGTGAACTCCACGCCCGGCAGCCTAGGCCGAGTTGATCAACGACACGCCCGTCGCCCGGCCCGCCTAAGAACCGGTTCCGGCGTGTCGCTCAGCGCTTGCGCTGCTTCTGCTGTGCCGCAGCCGCTTCCCGCCGCTTCTTCTGCTCGTCCAGCATCCGCTGCTGCTCCTGCTGTTGCTGCCGCAACTGATCGGCATCCACCGAGATCAACAGGAACAGGGCCACGATGCCGGCGATCGCGATCGACCAGAACGGTGAGCCGCCGAGCAGCATCGGGAACGTCACCAGGACGCAGATGTCGAAGCCGGCGATGATCTTGGTGGTCAGCCCGGGCGGGAACGCGCCGGCCTGGGTGGCGACCATCGGGGCTGCGAAGTTGACCGGCTTGGACTGGGTCCAGCGCACCGCGCCGAGCAGGCCGGCCGCTCCGGTCGCCAGCGCCATCAGGAACGCGTCGAAGATCGACCGCTGCTCGGAACCCTCGCCGAAGCCGACGAACGCGGCGGTGATCGCCAGCACCCAGACCAGCGCGACGCCGGCCGGGATCGCGATCGTGGCGAGTTTGATCTTGCTCGTCGGGTACGGCAGACAGCGAGCCAGCCCGCCGGTCCGGGTCAGCACCCGCAGGCCGCCGAGCAGCGGGATCAGCGCCGCGAACAGGGCGAGGGCGCCGATCACCGGGGCGATCCGGCTCAGCCCCAGGGCGTCCGCCGCGTACGGGATCGCGATCGTCGCCAGCACCACGAGCAGCGGCTGCGGGAACCGCCAGAGCCGCTGCCATTCCCGCCAGGTCAGCGCCTGCAGCCCGATCCCCTTGCCCCGCTTCGGTTTCACATGGCCGATCTCGACCGCGCGCTGCTCCACCACGATGTCGCGGACCAGGCCGACGTCGAGGGCGAAGAACGCACCGGAGATGCCGCCGGCCAGCGCCCCGCCGCTGGTCAGCCGCGACCGCCGGATCTGGCGCAGCCGGGCGACCGCGAAGACGAGGCTGATCACGAAGATCAACAGCCCGGCGGCCAGCACCGCCAGGGCGAGCTCCGTCGAGCGGTCCGGGCCGAGGTCGATCGAGAGCCAGTTGGCGGCGACCGCGATCACGCCGCCCAGGGCGACGACGCCGACCCAGGCGAACAGGTAGGCCAGCAGTCGCACCGGCAGCCGTCGTTCGACGCCCTGCTCGGCTGCCGCGAACGTCACCGCGGCGGTCGCGGAGACCCCGGTCGCCGCGGCCCAGGCGAGCACCGCCGGCAGCCCGGAACCGGTCAGCGCGGCGACCAGCGCACCGACCGCGGCGCCGCCGATGAAGGCGATCACCAGGGCCGAGACGAGCCGTGAGGTCAGCAGTCGCCGCCGGTCCACCGGCGCGTCGAGCAGCCAGAACCCTTCCGCGGCCGACGCCAGCACCGGACCGAACAGCCGGCTCGCGGTCAGTGCCACGGCGACCGACAGCGCCAGCGAGCCCCACGGCAGCACGGCCCGCGCGGACAGACAGGAAGCACTGGCGCACTGGGCGACCACCTGCTGCGCGCTGATGATCACATTGACGATCATGGCGCCGACCATGACCAGCCCGAGGATGGCGATGTAGGCGTCGTGCAGCGCCTCGCCCAGCTTCTTGGTGGCCCGGCCGGTCCGCCAGTCCTTGATCATCAACTTCAGCTCGCGCGCGGACGCGGGCTGCAGGTCGGGCATCTGGTACGGGGTGAAGTCCTCGGCGCCTTCGGTGGAGCTCATCGGCGATTGATCCCCAGCTCGACCACCCGGGTCGCCACGGTCTCCACCAGCGACGGCTCGTGGCTGGCGAACACGATCGCCAACCCCTTCTTGCGTTCGTTCTTCAGCCGTTCGGCCAGCCACTTCACGCCCTCGGTGTCCAGCCGCTGCTCCGGCTCGTCCATGATCAACAGCTTGCGAGGCCGTACGAAAGCGGTGGCCAGAGCCAGCCGCCGTCGCTGACCGGAGGACAGGGTGCCGGGCAGCTGACCGGACTGCGGCACCAGCTGCACCTCCTCCAGCACCTCGTCGACCACCGACTCGGTGTCCTCGATGCCGTGCGCCCGCGCCAGCAGGTCCAGGTGCTCGACCACGCTCAAGTCCGGGAAGAAGTCCAGGTCGTCGATCACGGTCGCGACGTCGCGGCGGATCTGCGGCGACGTCTCCGACATCGGGTTACCGTCCACCTCGATCGTGCCTTCGTCCGGCTTGTCGGCGCCGACCAGGCAGCGCAGCAGGGTCGACTTGCCCGAGCCGTTCCGCCCGGTCAGCGCGACCGCCTCGCCACCGTGCACCTCGATGCTGAACTTGTCCAGGATCGTGTTCGGGCCGTAGGCACGTTTCAGCCCGGAGACCTTGAGCACGGTGGGTCGCTTCGCCATGGCGACGATTCTGGCGCACTCACGGCGGATCGCCCGCCCGACCCCCTGACCAGGGTCGGGGTCGGGAAGGAATGTCGGACCGGGATGGCAGGCTGGGGTCATGTCCGAGCACCCAGCCCGCGCGACCCTCGCCAAACGGCGCGCCGACGTCTCCGCCATGTTCGACCGGGTCGCCGACCGGTACGACCTGGTCAACGGCATCATCTCGCTCGGTCGTGATCGGGACTGGCGGAAGGCTGTCGTCGAGGCGGTCCGGCCGCGGCCCGGCATGCGGATCCTCGACCTGGCCGCCGGCACCGGCACGTCCAGCCAGACGTTCGCCGACGAAGGCGCGACGGTGTTCCCGACCGACCTCTCGCTGGGGATGCTCACCGTCGGCAAGCAGCGGCTGCCCGGCCTCGGTTTTGTGGCCGGGGATGCCCTGCAGCTGCCGTACGTTGACGACGCCTTCGACGCGGTCACCATCTCGTTCGGCCTGCGCAACGTCGAGCACACCGAGGCGGCGCTGGTCGAGCTGCGCCGGGTCACCCGCCCGGGCGGCCGGCTGGTCATCTGCGAGTTCTCCACGCCGACCATCGGGTGGTTCCGCTTCATCTATCGCAACTACCTGCTGGCGGCGCTGCCCACGATGGCCGACCTGTTCGCCAGCAACCCGGTCGCCTACCGCTATCTCGCCGAGTCGATCTTGGACTGGCCGGACCAGCCGCGGCTGGCGGAGCTGATCGAGAAGGCCGGCTGGTCTGGGGTCGAGTGGCGCAACCTCAGCAGCGGGATCGTCGCGCTGCACCGGGCGACGGCCTGAGGAGCGTCGTCATGAGCGACGTCATGCTCGGGTCGTACGCGGCGCGCAGCTGTGCGGTGAAGACGCACAACGCGTTCGACCGGACTGTCCAGCATCTCGGGGCGGAGCCGGATGACTCGCTGGCCGAGCTGTTCGACGGCGGGCTGACGTACCAGAGCGAGGTGCTGGACCGGCTGCTGCACGCCTGTGCCGAGCCGGTGCTGGACCTGCGCGAGCTGGCCGATCACCCGGGTGAGATCAGGACCGGCGCCTGCGCCGAGGCGGTCGCGGCCGGGTTGCCGGTGATCATGGGGCCGACCCTGCCGCCGGACCGGGTGGGCCGCCGGCTGGGCAATCCGGACCTGCTGGTCCGCGGCGCCGACCGGGCCGACGGCCGACCCGGCTATCACCCGGTCGAGGTGAAGTGGCACAAGATCATCGAGCGGCTGCGGCAGCGGGAGGAGCCGGTCGCCGAGCTGCCGTACACGGAATTGACCAAGCCCGGCCCGCAGCACCGGACCATGATCAGCGGGTACGGAGCTCGGGTCGCCAGCCGGGAAGCCGACTTCCTGCAACTGGCGCACTACTGGCGGATGCTGGAGCAGCTCGGCTGGGCGGCCGACGAGCCGACCGTCGCGGTGATCGGCACCGATGATCATCCGGAACGGGCCGGCGAGGGGCCGGTGCTGACCTGGCTCCGGCTGGACCGGCCGACCGTGCGGACCTTCTCCCGCAGCCAGCCGGAGGGCTGGCGGCTGCGCACCCTGCTGGAGCGGTACGACCACGAGTTCGAGTTCCGGCTCGCCGTGGCCGACACCGCGGACCGGCGCCGCGGCGAGCCGGACGATCCCGAGCCGTTGGTGGTGCCGATCGTGGTCGACGAGTGCGCCCGGTGCCAGTGGTGGGATCACTGCCGGCCGCAACTGCACGAGGAGGACGTCAGCCTCCGGGTGGACAAGGGCCGGCTCGACGTACGCGAGATCGCCACCCTGCGGCGGAACGGGATCTTCACGATCACCGACCTCGTCGGCTCCGACCTCGAGGCGCTGCTGGAGCGCTATCTGCCCGAGGTGCAGCACCGGACCGGCGCCGAGACCCGGCTCCGAACAGCCGCACGGCGGGCCCGGATGATCGTCAAGGGCATCCCGCTGGAACGAGTCACCGAGGGCCCGATCGACCTGCCGCCGGCCGCGCTGGAGATCGACTTCGACATCGAGACCACCGCCGCCGGCCTGGTCTACCTGTGGGGCTTCTTGATCAACGACGGCGGCCAAGCTCACTACCGGGCATTCTCGACGTTCACCAATCTTGATCATGACGCCGAGCACGCGCTCGCCGTCGAGGCCCTCGGCTGGCTCCATGATCAAATCGAGCGCGCCGGGTCCACCCTGATCTACCACTACAGCGGCTTCGAGCTCGCCGCGATCGAGCGCCTGGCCAAGGGCACCGACGACCCTACGCTGCTCTGGGCCCGCGGCCTGGCCCGGTCCAAGCCGGAGCAGGTGCACGAGGAGCGGATCGGTTTCGTCGACCTGCTCGACGTGGTCAAGGAGCACTACTTCGGCGCCGACGGCCTCGGCCTCAAGGTCGTCGCCCGCGCCGGCGCCGGCTTCGCCTGGCGCGACGAGGACCCCGGCGGCCTCAACTCCCAACTCTGGTTCGCCGAGGCCGTGTCCGGCGAGACCGCCGACCAGCGGAACGCCGCCCGGCAGCGGGTCCTCGACTACAACGAGGACGATGTCCGAGCCACTGCCGCCGTGCGCTCCTGGCTCCGCGCCCAACCCTGACCCGCCGGAGCGCGCCGGTCCACGCTGCGTCCCTCGCATCCGCGACCGTTCCTCCGATGCGCGACCGTTGCAGCGGTCGCGGATGCGAGGAACGGTCGCGGATTGAAGGCGCGCGGATTCGGTCACGCAGCGGGATGACGGGAGGCTGACGGCGGAGCTCGTGGACGCGGTGCAGTTGCCGGACTCCGGTCCACCCACCCGAGCCAACGCGGCCTGCGACGCCAGTGCCCCACCGCTCCTGTATCTGCTGCTGGTCGACGCCGCAAGACTCGGCCCTCACCTGCGGGTCCCGGTCGGCTGGTGCGGTGAGCCGAGGTCACCCGGTCCGTGCAGGCTGTGGAATGGCACTCGGTCGGGAGCGATGAGGTGACGCGGCGTCCTTGAGCCCGGCCCTTCCCGCCACCGACCGGCTGGCGGCAGGCTGGCGGCAGGCTGAAGAGTGAGGAAGGTTTCGGCCGGGCCCTCGACCGCCTGGAAATGCCGCTTCGACGAGTAGCGTCGCGCGGCGGCGTGGGCACCCCATGGCTCGTGGCCGCGACCGTTCCACTCATCCGCGACCGGAGCAACAGTCGCGGAGGGGAGCAATGGTCGCGGACAGGCGGAGCGGGGCCGGAGTGGCACTCCGCGACCCACCCGCCCCTCACCGACACGTCACCTCTGCAGCGACACGCCGCAAAATCGGCTGCTTTTGTGACCGGTCGGCGGGTACATGGGGTGGGGGGTCAGAGGTTCGCGGTGAGTTGCTGCAGCTGGGAGTTCAGGGTTCGGCGGTGGCGGCGGTCGATGGTGGCTTCGACGACCTCGATGCCGAGCGGGGGTTCGGCGAGGACGTCGGCCAGTTCCTCCTCGCGGGCGACTCGGTGGAAGTGGGCGCCGAGGCCGCCGGCGAGGCGTTCCAGGTCGACGGCGTGGGCGGTGCCGAAGATGCGCTCGAAGGCTCGGAGGTGGGACGGGGCGCCGTACTCGAGGGTGGCGAAGATGCTGCCGCCGTTGTCGTTCGCGACGATCACGCGCAGGTCGGGGCGGGGCTCGTCGGGGCCGACGATCAGTCCGCTCAGGTCGTGCAGGAAGGTCAGGTCGCCGAGCAGCGCGTGGGTGGGGCGGCCGGTGGCCAGGGCGATCCCGGCGGCGGTCGAGGCCGAGCCGTCGATGCCGGCCAGCCCGCGGTTCGCGTACGTGACCGGCGGCTCGGCCGAGATCGGAGCAAGATCAAGATCGCGGACCGGGTTCGATGAACCGGTGAACAGGGTGTCCTGGCCGCCGAGCGCGCCCCAGACCGTTCGGGCCAGTCCCGGCCCGGTGAAGTCGGGGTCGTCGGCCAGCCGGCGCTCGACCAGGGCGGCCAGTCGATGATCATGGTCCCGCCACCGCTCCAGCCAGGCCGGGTCGCCCGGCTCCGGCGCCACGGCCGGAACCACCCGCGTCACGCCGACGCCGGCGTCGTCCCACCGCGCGTACGGCGTCACGCCGATGATCTCCACGTCGTCCCGGGCCAGCAGCCGGCTCACCGGCCGGGACAGGGTCGGGTGGCCGATCACGATGACGCGCTCGATCTCGTCGGCCAGTTCGGTGGTCAGCAGCAGCCGGTAGAGCGCGATCGCCGCGGCGCCGCGGCGGGCGTTGCTGGACGGCTCGGCGAGCAGCGGCAGCCGGGAACGCTCGGCCAGCTCGGCCACCGCAGCCCCGTTCTCCGGGTCGGTGTCGCCGGCGATGATCACGGTCTGGGGACCCGCCGGCAACGACACGGGTTCGGCGGCCCGGGCCGGCGATTCGATGATCACCGGCGGCCGGGTGTTGATCGCGACCGGCGTGGGCGTCAACGGGTCGCTGAACGCGATGTTGAGGTGCACCGGCCCCGGTTCCGCGGTTCGCTCGCCGGTCGCCGCGACGACCAGCCGGGCCGTGTGGAACTGCCAGTGCCGTACATCGCCGCGATGATCATCGAACTGCGCCGACGCCACCACATGATCATCAAACAGGCTGCGCTGGTCGGTGGTCTGATTAGACCCGGTGCCGACCAGGAACGCCGGCCGGTCCGCCGTGATCATGATCAACGGAATCCGGCTGTGCCACGCCTCCAGCACCGCCGGATGCAGGTTCGCCACCGCAGTGCCTGACGTCGTGATCACCGCTACCGGCTCGCGGCTCGCCTTGGCCAGGCCGAGCGCGGTGAAGGCGGCGCTGCGTTCATCGGTCCGGATGTGCAGCCGCACCAGGTCGATCCGGTCCGCCTCGAAGATCTCGTACGCCAGCGGAGCACTCCGCGAGCCGGGCGCCACGACGATCTCCCGTACGCCGCGCGAGATCAACTCCTCGATCACCGTACGCGCGCACTGGGTGGCATCGGTCATCGCGAACCCTTCCGGTCCAGCAGCCGCGTCTGCATGAGCCGAGCCTGCCAGAACTGGTGCTCCTCCGGCGCGGCGGCCAGCCGGTCCAGGCGATCAAGCTCGGGCGCGAGCTCGGTGACCGGCAACCAACCGCGGTCGGCCACCAGCGACTCCAGCACAAGATCATCGCCGAGCAGCGGCACGGTGTTCAGCCCGCAGGCGTACGGCAGCTCGGGCAGCGCCGCCGCCAAGGCCACCCCGGCCCGGATCCCGATCGACGTCTCCAGGGCGCTGGACACCACCACCGGCAACCCGATCCGCTCCGCGATCCGCAGCGCCGCCCGGACTCCGCCGAGCGGCTGCACCTTGAGCACCGCGATGTCGGCCGCCCCCAGTTCGGCCACCCGGTACGGATCCTCGGCCCGCCGGATCGACTCGTCGGCGGCGATCAGGATCCCCGTCCCGCGCAAGGACCGGCGCAACTCGGCCAACTCCTCGACGGTCCGGCACGGCTGCTCCGCGTACTCCAACCCGAACCGGTCCAACTCCCGCAGCGCCCGTGACGCGGCCGCCACGGACCAGCCGCCGTTGGCATCGACCCGGATCCGGCCGCCCGGCCCGAGCGCGTCCCGTACCGCCTCGACGCGGGCCAGGTCGTCGGCCAGGGTCTGGCCCGCCTCGGCCACCTTCACCTTCGCGGTACGGCAGCCAGACCCGGCCGCGATCTCCCGGGCCCGGTCCGGCCCGACCGCCGGCACCGTCGCATTGACCTCGATCCGGTCCCGCACCGGTTTCGGCCAACCGACGTCAGCGGCCTCGTCCGCGGCCCGCAGCCAGGGCACCAACTCGGCGCCGCCATAGTCGAGGAACGGGCTCCACTCGGCCCACCCGGCCGGCCCCCGCCAGACCATCCCGTACCGGGTGTCGATGCCGCGGAACCGGACCCTCATCGGGATGCGATAGGTGATCGGCTGCACCGGACCAGTCTCGCCGGTGCTGGTCGGCCAGCTGCGCCAACCCGTTCGCAACTGTTCGACCAGGCTTCCGCCGGAGCGTCTCGCGCGCGTCGCCGACAGCTTCCTAGCGTCGTGAGTCCAGGGACGAATTTCGAGGAGATACAGCATGTCTGACCCCCAGACCCCTTCCCAGCCCGGTTCCGCCACCGACGGCACCGGCCGGCGCCAGTTCCTCCGCGGCGGACTCGCGGCCGCGGCCTCGCTGGCGGCGCTGGGCCCGCTCGAGGCCCTCGGCGCCCGGACCGCCGGTGCAGCGCCGATGACCAAGCACGCGGTCGGCCCGGACTACGGGCCGCTGAGCCCGGTCAAGGACCACACCACCGGGCTGGAGCTGCTCCGGCTGCCGAAGGGCTTCGAGTATCTGTCGTTCGGCTGGACCGGTGACGAGATGTCCGACGGCAACCCGACGCCCAGCATGCACGACGGCATGGCGGCGTTCCACCGCCGCGACGACCGGATCGCGGTCGTCCGCAACCACGAGGTGGGCAGCTTCACCGGCGCGTTCGCCGACCCGGCGTACAACCGCAGCGCCGGCGGCGGGACCACGACGATGATCTTCGACCCTGGCGCCGGCGAGTTCACCGAGGCCCGGGCCAGCCTGTCCGGCACGATCCGCAACTGCGCCGGCGGCCCGACCCCGAACGGCAGCTGGCTCACCTGCGAGGAGACCACGGTGGTCGGCGCCGACGGCACCCGGCACGGGTACGTCTTCGAGGTGCCGCACCACAAGGTCGGCGATCCGCGGCCGATCAAGGAGATGGGCCGCTACAGCCACGAAGCGGTCGCCGTGCATCCGCGGACTGGTGTCGTCTACCTGACCGAGGACGACACCCCGGCCGGGTTCTACCGCTTCACCCCGAAGCGCCGGCACACGCTGTCCGCCGGCGGCAAGTTGGAGATGCTCGTGATCAAGAACGACGACGGCTCCTCGTACAGCACCTATGCCGATCCGACCGGCACCGAGTACGAGACGTCCTGGGTCACCATCGACAACCCGGACTACGCCCCCGGCGAGGTACGGCCCGCGCTGCAGGGCCAGGCCAAAGGGGCGGCCGTGTTCCGGCGGCTCGAGGGCGCCTGGTGGGGCAACGACCGGGTCTACATCGTGTCGACCAGCGGCGGGCCGCAGGGGCAGGGCCAGGTCTTCGAGTACGACCCGGCCGAGGAGCGGATGCGCGTCCTGTTCGCCTCCCCGGACGCTTCCGTCCTGAACAACCCGGACAACATCTGCGTCAGCCCGCGCGGCGGCATCGTGCTCTGCGAGGACGGCAGCTCCGGCGAGTACCTGCACGGCCTGACCACCGACGGCGAGATCTTCCCGTTCGCGCTGAACCAGGTGGTGATCCCCGAGGGCGGCGTACCGGGGAAGAAGGTGGCGCCGGGCAACTACGGCGGCTCGGAGTGGTGCGGCTCGACGTTCGAGCCGAAGGAGGGCAAGTGGCTGTTCGCCAACGTGCAGTCCCCCGGGATCACGTTCGCGATCACCGGGCCCTGGAAGAACGGGTCCCTCTAGCCCCTTCCGCCCCACCTCACCAGGTTTCCTGTCGCTTTACGCGAGAAACTTCCCTGGTAAAGCGCCAGTTTTTCACGTTACGTGAAAAACTGGCAGGCTCCCGGAATGGGGCGGCCGCGGTAGGGCTGGGAGACTGGCGGGGTGCTGATCGTCGAACCCACGCCGGAGGCGTTGACCCCGGCGCTGGCGGCGGCGCTGGCCGGCGGCGAGCCGGTCGCGCCGCTGCCGCTCGACCCGGCCGAGCGGCGGACCGCGCTCGCGATGCTTCGACCGGACCAGCCGCTGGAGTCCGGCGAGGTCGCTGCGCTGCTCGCCACCTCCGGGTCGACCGGCCAGCCGAAGGGCGTGCTGCTGTCGGCGGCCGCCATGATCGCCGGCGCCGAGGCGACCCATGATCGACTCGGCGGGCCGGGGTCGTGGACCCTGGCGCTGCCGGCCCACTACGTCGCCGGGTTGATGGTGATCGTCCGCGGCCTGGTCGCCGGTCGCCCGGTGGCCACGGTCCGTGGTGATCTTGCCGATCTCACCGCACCGGCCGACGCCGGCCCGCACTACCTGTCGCTGGTGCCGACCCAGCTCGCCCGCGCCCTGAAGACGCCCGAGATCACTGCGGCGTTGACCGGCTTCGACACGATCCTGCTCGGCGGGGCGCCGGTCGGACCGGCCCTGCTCGAGGAGGCTCGGCGGGCCGGGTTGCGGGTGATCACCACGTACGGCACCAGCGAGACCTGCGGCGGCTGCGTCTACGACGGGATCCCGTTGCCCGGGGTCAAGATCACGCTGGAGCCGGCCAGCGACCGGGTCATGATCACCGCGCCGATGGTGTTCTCCGGCTACCGGCTCCGGCCCGACCTGACCCAGGTCGCGCTGCGCGAGGACGCGACCGGACGGACCTTGATCACGAACGACCGCGGCCGCTGGGACCATGATCGACTGACCGTACTCGGCCGCCTCGACGACGTCGTGATCACCGGCGGGATCAACGTCGACCTGGCCCAGCTGGAATGCCTGGCCGCCGAGTCCCCGGCCGCCGGCCGGGCGGAGTTGGCGATCATCGGCGTACCCGACCCGACCTGGGGGACCATGATCATCGCCGTCGCCGACGGACCTGTCGGACTGGCCGAACTGCGGGCCGACCTGGCCACCCGTTTGCCGGAACGCGGACTTCCCCGCCGGATGGTCCAGCTGCCCGCGCTGCCGCGGACCAGCAGCGGCAAGATCGACCGGCAGCGGCTGATCCAGCTCGTGACTGGGTAGCGTGAGCCCGGTGAGCGAGGACGTGACCACCGCGACTCCGCGGCAATGGCTGGCCGGAGCGCGCCCGCAGACCCTGCCCGCGGCGCTGACGCCGGTGATCGTCGGCTCCGCGCTGGCCCATGCCGCCGGCGGCTTCGCCCTGTTGCCGGCGCTGCTGGCGCTGCTGGTCGCGCTGGCCCTGCAGATCGGGGTGAATTACGCCAACGACTACTCCGACGGGATCCGCGGCACCGACAAGGACCGGGTCGGCCCGCTGCGCCTGGTCGGCTCCGGCCTGGCCCGGCCGAGGACGGTCCGGACCGCGGCGTTCGTCAGCTTCGGCGTCGCGGCCGTCGCCGGGCTGGCACTGGTCGTGCTGTCCGGCCAGTGGTGGCTGATCGCGGTCGGCGCGGCGTCGATCCTGGCCGCCTGGTACTACACCGGCGGCCGGCGTCCGTACGGCTATCTGGGCCTCGGCGAGCTGTTCGTCTTCGTCTTCTTCGGCCTGATCGCCGGCTGCGGCACGACCCTGGTCCAGTTCGGCGCGATCACTCCGGCGGCCCTGGTCGGCGCGGCTGCCGTCGGCTGCTGGACGACCGCGATCCTGGTCGCCAACAACCTGCGCGACCTGGTCGGCGACCAGGCGTCCGGCAAGCTCACCCTCGCGGTCCGGCTCGGCGACCGGGCCACCCGGATCCTCTACGCCGGCCTGATCGGCGCCGCCGCGGCCGGCCTGATCGTGGTCGCCGCCCTGACCAGCTGGTGGGCGCTGCTGGCCTTGGTCGGGGTCGCGTTGCTGGTCCCGTCGGTGCTCGCCGTGCTCCGCGGCGCCGCGGGCCGAGACCTGATCGGAGTCCTGAAGACCACCGGCCGGACCGAGGTCCTGGCCGCGCTGGCGCTCGCGATCGGCCTGGTCGTCGCCGGGCTCACGTAGCGGGAGCGTGCCCCGCGCCGCACGTTCAGGGAGGGCGGAATCGGCTAGGCTCACCAGCATTCGTCCGGCGCACTTTGGGAGGACAAGGAGTGCTGATTGCGGTCGCGGGCGCGCCCGCTTCCGCGCCCGGAGTCACGGACCGGCTGCGGGGCCAGTGTGCCGCCCTCCCGGTACGGGCTCGGGCCCGCACCGCAGACCTGCCCGATACGGATTCGGCCGGCGTGCTGACCGGCCTCGCCGACCTCGCCGACGAGGCGTCGGCCAACGGGGAGCCGCTCGCGGTCTGTGCCGCCGATCTGCTGGTCTCGGACACACCGCTGCTGCAGGTCCTGGACGACCCCCGCGACGGGTCGCGCGCGCTGATCGAAACCCTGGACCAGACCGCGCAGGTCGCCCCGACGTGCGCGATCCGGGTGGTCCGTGGCCAGTTGGTCGGCGTCGCCACAGCTCGGCACCAGTTGGGCGAGGCCACCGGTACGTTCCTCGGGCTGCTGGTGCTGCGGCCGGCGGATCTGCCGGCCGCCGCCGCGGCCTGGCGGGACGCCGCCGCCCTGCTCGTCGACCGCGGCTGGACCGACCTCGACCCGATCCAGACCGCGTTGCTCGCCCTGGTCCGGTCCGGCGCCGCGCTCACCGCGGTGCCGATCGACGGCTACCTCGGCGCCCGCGGCGCCGACGCCACCCCCGAGCTGCTCGGCCGGGTGGAGCGGCTGAACGAGGCCGACATCGCCTGGCGGCGGGCGTCCCGGCCGGGTGACGGCGTCTGGTCGACGTTCGTCCTGCGGCCGATCTCCCGGCGGCTGAGCCGCTGGGCGGTGCGGGTCGGGCTGACCCCCAACGCGCTGACCTTGATCAGCCTGGTGGTCGCGTTCGGGGCCTGCGCCATGATCGCGTTCGGTCCGCTGCCGGCGGTGATCATCGCCGCGGTCCTGCTGCAGTTCTCGTTGATCATCGACTGCTCCGACGGCGAGGTGGCCCGGTCCACCCGGTCCTACACGCCGTTCGGGGCCTGGGCCGACCTGACCTCGGACCGGGTCAAGGAATACCTGGCCCTGGCCGCCCTCGCCGTCTGTGCGGTACGAGGCGACGGCGACGCCTGGCTGCTGGCGGTGGCCGCACTCGGCCTGCAGACCGTACGGCACCTGCAGGACTACTCCTTCGCCGACACGGTGCTGATCTGGTGGCGCCGGCCGCGACCCGATCTGCGGCCGCTCCGCGAGACCGCGCCGGTCAGCCGCAAGTCCGGCCCGAGCGACGCGGTGGCCCGGATCATCGGCACCCCGACCGGACCGGTGCACTGGATCAAGCAGGCCCTGCACGCCCAGATCGGTGAACGCTGGCTGGTGCTGACGGTCGGCCTGATCGTCGGCGGACCGGTCGCCGCCCTGATCGCGTACCTGGTGCTGGTGGGCATCGCCGAACTCTGGACGCTGACCGGCTGGTTCCTGCGTACGGTCACCCGGCGGGACCGGTCCGCGCTGCCCGAAGCAGCCGCCGTGCTGCTGGCCCGACTCCGCGACGACGGCGTCCTGGTCAAGCTGCTGGCCGGCCGGCCGCGGCGTCCGCTGGCCTGGCTGTTGCCGCCGCTGCTGACCGGGCTGGAGGGCCTGACCGTGCTGGTCACGACCGCCCTGGTCGCACCGTCGGCGCTCTGGCTCGGCTTCGCCTGGCTCGCCGTCGTCGCGGCGCGCCGGTACGACCTGTTCTACCGGCACCGCACCGGGCGGCGTCCGCTGCCGTACCTGCTGTCGGTGCTCGGCGGCGGCTGGCCGGTCCGGATCCCCGCGCTGATCATCGGCGCCCTGAGCGGGCCGACCGGGCACACCTGGCTGCTCGGCGTCGGCAGCGTCTGGCTGGCCCTGGTCGTGCTGCCGGAGAGCCTCGGCTCCGCGCTGGCCTCGCTCCGGCCGGCCGGCCGTGACTACGGTGACCGGCCGCCGTTGACCGGTCCGGCCCGGCTGCGGCTGGCGAAGTCGGTGCTGCGGCGGGCCGTCTCGGTGCCGGTCAGCCGGCTGCTGATGGTGCTTCGCCCGCCGCGCCGGCAGGCCCTGGTCGGCGGGTTGCCGGACACCGAGGAGAACTCGCTGGTGACGGCGATCGGGCTGACCCGGCGGTACGGCGGCCGAGTCTTCCTGGTCGCCAATGACGTCGAGGTGGTCCGCACCCAGCTGCGCCGGGTGGCCGAACTGCTCGGCGACGGCGAGGCCGCGGAGCGGGTGACCGTGATCAGCAAGGCCGGCCTGAGCACGTACCTGATCTTCATCGACAGCGAACTGGTCCTCTACACCCACGGGTTGTACGACTCGCCGCGGCCGGTCCGGCGCCGGCTGCACGTCAACCTCTGGCACGGCACCGGCCCGAAGTGGAACGCCAACGCCAACTTCGCCCAGCGGATCGGCGCGCAGGCCCACTCCGCGTCCAGCCCGCTCTGGGGCCTGGAGGCGATCCGGGCCCTGTCGATGCGGCCGGAGACCGCCTTGGTGGCCGGCAATCCGCGGCAGGACGTGATCGCCGCGTCGACCGACCGGGCCGCCGTGGCGGCGTTGGGCCTGGATCCCGAGCGGCCGTACGTGCTCTGGCTGCCGACCTTCCGCCGCTCCACCGCGGCCGGGCTGGTCGGGCTGGCCGAGGGCGAGTCGCTGTCCCCGGCGGCGGCCGCGGCGTTCCTGGCGGCGGCCGACCGGGCGGGCGTGCAGTTGATCATCAAGCCGCACCGGCTGGACGCCGACCGGCTCGGCGAACTCGGGCTGACCGTGATCACCGACGCCGACCTGAGCGCCGCCGGAGTGACCCTGTACCAGCTGATCGGGCTGGCCGACGGGTTGCTGTCGGACTACTCGAGCGTCTGGGTCGACTACCTGGACACCGGCCGATCCATCGGGCTGTACGTTCCGGATCTGGCGAGTTACACCGCCGGCCGCGGCCTGAACCTGCCCCAGCTCGGCGACGTCGCCGGCGAGTTGATCATCACCGAGGAGTCGGCCACCGAGTTCTTCTCCGCAGTCGCGGACGGCAAGTGTTTCGCCGAGGACGCGCAGCTCCGCCTCCGCCGCCGGCTGGCCATGATCACGGTGCCCCTCGGCTCCCGTACCGACGCGCTGCTGACCGATCTGAAGGCGCTGGCCCCGGACCTGTCGCTGGACTGAGAAGCATGTCCTCGACCGTGCACCGGATGGGCGATGCGCTGCGCGCCGCCCTGCACGGCCTGCCGGCGCTGGCCTGGTACGAGATCGCCCGGACCAGGCTCGACCAACTCGCCGCGGCCGTCACCGACACGCTGGCCGGGTCCACCTGGACCGAGCCTGCCCCACGCCACCACCGGCTACACCGACGCGGCCCGCCACCTGACCACTGCCGCCGACTGCCAGACTGCCGGCCACCACGGCGTGATCAACTGGCTCACCACGAACGGTGCCGGCGAACCGGCCGCCGACGGAACCTGGCACGCCGACCTCGGCCACCCCGCCGCCTGCCAGGGCCCGCAACTGCTGTGGATCGCGATCTATCTCCACGACGCCGCCCGCACCATCGACCCCCAGGTCTTCGCCGAAGCAGCCCGACGAGCCGGCGAAACCCACCAAGCCGTCACCGGCGTCCTCGCCGGAACCAGCCACCCCGGCGGCCAGATCGCCCTGCGGGCCTTCCTTCAGGAACACGCGGAGCTGGTCTCGGCCGAAGATCTCGTGGCGTCGGCGAACCGCTCCCTGCTGATCTACCTGCACGCCGGCGTAGGCCAAGCCGTCGCCACCAGCATCCCGGCCGCGCCCTCGGCTTCGGGACCGGCGCCCGCAACCGGTAACTGGGCCGCACCCGGCAGCCGAAGCCACGGCAGGACCGTCAACGCGATCTACGAGATCTTCGTCCAGCACCGAGCCGCCCGACTGTCCGGCCGCGACCACGGCGAAAGTGTCGTCGGTCAGGAATACAAGGTCGAACACGACGGCAGCCAAGCCTGGCTCGACACTGTCCTCGTCGAAGAACGCGACGGCGAGCCAACCGAGATCGGCATCGACGCCAAGGGCAGCTACGCCCAGATCGTCGATAAAGACAGCGGAAAGTTCAAGGCGTTCTGGCGCAATTTCAAGAGCGACAAAGGTGGCCTCGAGAGTGAGATTCGCCAGGCAGTGCGTCAGGCCAAGCCATGAATGGACCTATTGAGTGGTGGTGTTTGGAACGCGAAACCGCCCGGGCATTCAATCGCGCGTTCGCGTTGGATGCACGCCTCGCAGGACGAGTGCGGGCAAGATGGGTACCCATCCCGGAGGAGTGGACATGATGAGCGAGGAATGGATGCTGCAGGTTGCTCAGCACGCAGCGCGTCGACAACTGGGCTCAGTCGGCCGAACAACTGAAGGCGTTCATGGACGCCTTGTCCGCAACGGTCTCCGCCGGCCCCTACGGCCTACCGCTGGCTTGGAAGAGTTATCAAGAGATGGATGTCGAACTATGGCACGATCTCAGCGCCATCGAACGGGAACTGGTCGACATGCGTAATACCAACGACGACGGGACCCTGGCCGGCGCTAATCCAGATTCACACGTCGTCGTGCAGGCCTACCTCGATCGCGGAAGTGACACCGATTTCTCCGACTCCGGCCAACTCCTCAATCTGAGAGCCACGCTGGGACACGATGCCGAGTTTCCCAGCATCGATGGCAAGGCAGAATTCTATGTCGGAGAACGCAAACAGCCAGCGCTCCCACTCCAAGGTCACGACCCCGGTTGGCTGGTGCAACTGATCAGCACGGCAGCGGCGTCGGTCAGCGCCGACCGGGCCAGAATCATCACGGACAGCCTGCATGACGCAATCGCCGATCGGAGAATCCTGCCGCTCGGGCTCGGCGTCCTGTCCCTCGCCCCGCACGGAATCGATCTCGACCTTCCCGCCTCGCTGACCGCCTACCCCTGCCCCACCGGCTACCCCGACGGTCAGGTCATCGTCGCCGACCTCGACCGCGCCGCGACCGACCCGGAATCCCTCGTCGACGACCTGCTCCTCCTCAACGAGGCCCTCGAAGCGGCGGGCTGACCGAAATCCAGCGCACTTCGCCGGAATGTGCCGGTCTGCCGTCGGTTTCGACCGAGTCCGCTGGATTTCGGTCAACGAGGCAGCCGTAGGGTCGCGTTCTCCAGGGTCGTGTAGAGGTCGCTCTCGGTGAAATCGGGCCGGTCTTCCTCGCCGAGGTAGACATCCAGGTGCCTGGCGCCGCCGAGGCCGGGCGTGAACTCGTCGTCGATGATCCAGGTCGGCTCCCGCAGATTCGCGCAGACGTCCTCGGCGACCTCGGCGTCGCCGCATTCGACGATCTCGACCGGCTGCCACGGGGCAACACGTCCGCGTCCGTCGCGGCGGACGAGAACGGGCGCAGGGCGTCGCCGTAGGAGTTGCGGGCCTCGGTATCGAGCCAGTAGCCGACGCCGTGCGACCAGTTCAGATAGCGCCCCGCGTGCTTGCCGCTGGTGATCCGTCCCGTGCCCTCGTCCTTGACGGCGGTGACGAAGTCGCTCGGGTAGCGGCCGAGCGGGTCGTCGCCGTTCTCGCAGTCCAGCACCGGGCAGCCGGTCACCGCGATCGGCTCACCGTGGTGGAACGACTCGACCGCGGTGTAGTAGACCGTGACCTCCCACCCCGACTGGACCACTTCCGAGGCGACGGCGCTCGGCTCGACCGCGGCCGGCCCGGAACGCGAGTCCGGTGCCCCGGTGCAGCCGAGCAGCGAGAGTCCGGTGGCGTTCGCCGCGACGACCACGCCGGGCCTGCGGGGCATCGGTCTCCTTCGCTCCACGTACGTCGAGGAGGACCATCCTGCCGGGGTCGGGGTCAGCTGACCTCGTCGTAGATGCGCTCCAGTCCCGGGGTGCAGCGGCGGATGTCGAACTTCTCGAGTACGTGAGCGCGGCCCTGCCGCCCGAGCCGCTCGGCGTACGCGTCGTCGGTGAGCACGGTCTCCAGCCGCTTCGACAGCGCGGCCACGTCCTTCTCCGGCGCGAGCAGCCCGGTGACGCCGTCGTCGACGGCCTCGCGCAACGGCCCGTGGGCGTACGAGACGACGGGGACGCCGTGAAGCCCCGCCTCGAGGAACGTCATCCCGAGACCCTCCGCGTCGCCGTCCGGCCCGGTCCGCGACGGTCCGCAGAACACCCGGGCCCGGTCCAGCGCCTTCGCCACCTCGTCGGACCCGAGAAAGCCGCGCAGCTCCACCGAGAGCCCAAGCGCATCGGCCTGCCGCCGGAGCTCACCGGCCAGCGGACCGTCGCCGATGATCGTGATCGGGGTCCGGCGCAGGTCCCCGGGCAGCCGGTCGACGGCCTCGAGCAGGTCCAGCCCGCCCTTCTTCGGCACCAGCCGACCGACGAAGACGATCCCGCGCCGCTCCGGCCACGGCGGGAACGGCGAGCTGGCGTCGAGATCCCGGACGTCGATGCCCATGTAGTGCACGGTGACCCGGTCCTCCGGGGCGCCGAGCCCGATCAGCCGGTCCGCGATGAACTCCGAGACCGCGATCAGCCGGTCCGCGTACGCGAACAGCCGGCGCAACCGCCGTCGATACTCCTGGCCGCGGCCCAGCGAGAGGCGCGGCACCCGGGTGACGTCATACCCGTGGAACGTCGCCACCATCGGCAGTCCGGCCCGCTTCGCCACCGGCAGCGCCCGGATCGCTGACGGGCCGAAGTGTGCGTGCAGCACCTCCGCTTCGGCCTCCATCAGGAAGTTGACGAACCGGCGTTCCCAGCCGACGGTGCCGAGCACCTCGCCGCGCAGCTTCTGCAACGACGACGCCCCGGTGAACGGCGCATAGTCGGCCGGGACCAGCGGCTCCGGCAGTTGCTGCAGCCCGACCCGGACCGCCCGCCAGCGGGTCATGGCCGCGATCTGATCGCGGATGAACGTCTCCGAGCCCGGCAGCCAGACGTCCCGCCAGACCGCGACGGTCGGTCGGTCGGAGGCGGGGTCGGTGGCGGGCATCTGGGAAACCTTAATGGTACGAATGCGCAGTGAGCATCAAGGCGCTGCAAGATCAGCTGGCCGATTTCGCCGATCGTCGCGACTGGGGTCCGTTCCACACTCCACGCAACCTCGTCCTGGCCCTGACCGGAGAGGTCGGCGAGTTGGCCGCCGAATACCAGTGGCTGACCGAGGCCGAGGCGGCGAAGGCGATGGACGATCCCGAGAAGGCGCGGGCGATCCGGCTGGAGATGGCCGACGTGCTGATCTACCTGCTCCGGCTGGCCACGGTCGTCGACGTCGATCTCGACGCCGCGGTACGGGAGAAGCTGGCGATCAACGAGAGCCGCTTTCCCCCGGCCTGATCAGCTGGGCATGATCATCCGGGCCAGGAACTCCCGGGTCCGCTGCTCCCGGGGCTCG
Organism: Microlunatus parietis; assembly: GCF_013407955.1. Classification (GTDB taxonomy): domain Bacteria; phylum Actinomycetota; class Actinomycetes; order Propionibacteriales; family Propionibacteriaceae; genus Microlunatus; species Microlunatus parietis. The sequence continues at coordinate 2,840,984 of NZ_JACCBU010000001.1, forward strand.
GTGAAGATCATGTCCGGCGGGCCCTGCTCGAGGATCCGGCCGTCGTGCAGGAAGCAGACCTTGTCGGCGACCTGCCGCGCGAAGTCCATCTCGTGCGTGGCGATCACCATCGTCGTACCGTCGTCGCGCAGCCGGCGCAGCAGCGTCAGCACCTCGCCGACCAGCTCCGGGTCGAGCGCCGAGGTGACCTCGTCGAGCAAGATCATCATCGGCCGGTTGACCAGAGCCCGGGCGATCGCCGCGCGCTGCTGCTGACCGCCGGACAGCTGGTCCGGCCACTGCCCCGCCTGCTCGGCCAGGCCGACCCGCTGCAGCATCGCCCGGGCCTCCTCGCGCGCCTTGACCGGCGGCACCCGGTGCACCCGGATCGGCGCCAGCGTGACGTTGTCCAGCACGGACAGGTGCGGGAACAGGTTGAACGCCTGGAACACGATGCCGATCCGGGCCCGGACCCGGTCGGCGTCGATCCGCGGGTCCGAGATGTCCTCCCCGGCCAGCAGGATCCGGCCGTCGTCGAGCTCCTCGAGCAGATTGAGGCAGCGCAGCAGGGTCGACTTGCCCGACCCGGAACCGCCGATCAGCACCACGCACTCGCCCTCGGCGACCTCAAGATCAAGACCGTCCAGCACCACCCGGCGGCCGAACACCTTCCGCAGCCCTTCGGCCCGCAGCAGAGGTTCCGGGTGCCGGGGTTCGGCGGGCACGTTCTCGGCGGTCACAGGTGGCTCCCCGCGGTGCCGTACCAGCCCTGCCGCCGGGCCGCCCAGTCGGTGATCCGGGCCAGCGGGACGGTCAGCGCGACGAACAGGGCGCCGGCGACCACGTACGGGGTGAAGTTGAAGTCCGTGGCGGTCGCGATCTGGGCCGCCCGGATCGCGTCGATCACACCGAGCACGGCGATCAGGCCGGAGTCCTTCTGCAGGCTGACCAGGTCGTTCAGCAGCGGCGGGACGACCCGGCGGACCGCCTGCGGCAGCACGACGAAGCGCATCGTCTTGGCGTAGCTCAGGCCGAGCGACCGGGCCGCGGCCCGCTGCGACGGGTGCACCGATTCGATGCCGGCCCGGAACACCTCGGCCACGTAGGCCGAATAGGTCAGCACCAGCGCCGCGCCGCCCCAGATCACCGCGTCGCTCGGCAGCCCCTGCAGCCGCAGCGCCGGCACACCGAAGCCGAGCAGGAAGATCACCAGCAGCAGCGGCAGCCCGCGGAACACGTCGGTGTAGGCCGCCGCGAACATCCGCAGCGGGAAGAACACCGGGCCGCGCAGCGTCCGCAGGATCGCGATGATCAACCCGATGATCAAGATCAGGATCCCGGAAACGATCATGACCCGGATGTTCAGCCAGAGCCCGGAAGCGACCGCAGGCAAGGCATCCAGCGCCTTGACCGGATCGAAGAACGTCTGCTGCACCCGCGGCCAGCCGGGCGTCGAGGTGACCCCGATGATCACGGCGGCGACCACGACGACCGTGCTCACGATCGCGATGATCAGGGAACGGGTGGATCGGCGGCGCCGGTAGCTGATCCGTTCCAGCTGCAGGGGCGACGGCCGCCACGGCTCGCCGGTCGACGGCGAAACGATGGTCACGACAGTACGGGAGCCCCGCCCGAGCCGGACAGCCATTCCTGCTCGAGCCGCTTCAGGGTGCCGTCCGCGCGCAGTTGATCAACGACACCGGAGACACAGCCGGTCAGCCGGCTTCCCTTGCCCAGCACGAATCCGAACTGGTCCGGAGTGCCCGCCCCGGGCGGCAGCTGGCCGACGATCACGCCGTCGTCGAGCTGGGCCGCGGTCATGTAGAACGCCGTCGGCAGGTCCACCACGATGCCGTCCACCTGGCCGTTCTGGAGGGCCTGCACGGCAAGATCATTCGTGTCGTAGACGGAGGGCTGCTGGCTCGGCTTGATCTGCTCGATGATCGCCGTGTACGAGGTCGTCCCCACCTGGGCGCCGAGCTTGGCGCCGGCCAGGTCGGCGATCGCGGTCTTCCCGTCGATCGGCGAGCCCTTCGTCGTGATCACGGTCTGCGCGACGTCGTAGTAGCCGGTGGAGAAGTCGACCGCCTTGCGTCGCTCCTCGGTGATCGACACCTGGTTCAGGTCGACGTCGAACTTCTTGTCGCCCGGCGCGTACGCACTGGTGAACGGGACCACGATCCAGGTCACCTCGTCCCGCGCGAAGCCGAGCTTCTCGGCGACCGCGTAGGCCACCGCGGACTCGTAGCCCTTGCCGTTGGACGGGTCGTCGTCGACGAACCACGGCTCGTAGGCCGGCTGGTCGGTCGCGACGGTGAAGGTGCCCGGCTTGACCAGGGCCAGCGACTCCTTGGCGCAGGCCGCGGCATCGGTCGGCGGCGGCGCGCTCGACTCGACCTGCGGCGCGCAGGCCGCGGCCAGGGTCAGCGCGGCGACGGCCAGGGCGCCGAGAGCCGGACGGAGGGGGTTCATCGAGGGGCCTCCCAGGTGTTTCGAGGTCGGTTCGCCGACGGCCAAACGATACTGGCTCCGCCATGGGCGATGCGGGGCTAGGCTTTGCCCATGATCAGGTACCTGCCGATCATCATCGTGGCGCTCCTCACGATCTACTGTGTCGTCGAGGTGGCCCAGGCACGCCCGCTCGAGGTGCGCCGGATGCCGCGCTGGCTCTGGGCGACGATCATCATCTGTCTGCCCCTCGCCGGTGCGGTCTGCTGGCTGTTCTTCGGCCGCCCCAACGCCGAGTCCCGCCGCCGGTTCCAGCAGCGACCGAAGGCCCCGGACGACGACGTCGACTTCCTCCGCGGCCTCTAGAGACTTTCGAGCACGGCCGCGGCGATCTGCTCCGGCGTGCCCGTGACGCCGACGACGACGCCGTCCTCGTCGGGTTCCAGGGGTTCCAGGGTGTCCAGCTGCGAGTCGAGCAGTCCGATCGGCATGAAGTGGTCGGTCCGGGCCGACATCCGGGCCGCGATCTCCTGCCGGGATCCGTCCAGGTGCACGAACCGTACCCGGGCGTCGGCCTGGCGCAGCACGTCCCGGTAGACCCGGCGCAGCGCCGAGCAGGTCACCACGACAGGGCCGTCCGAGGCCGTGATCCAGTCCCGGATCGCGGCCAGCCACGGCTGCCGGTCCTCGTCGGTGAGCGGGGTGCCGGCCGACATCTTGGCGACGTTCTCGGCGGAGTGGAAGTCGTCCGCCTCCGCCACCGGCCAGCCCAACCGCTCGCCCAGCAGGGCGGCGACGGTCGTCTTGCCCGAACCGGCCACGCCCATCACGATGAGCGCGGTCTTCCGGGTCTCGGTCACGCCGGGCTCTCGGAGCGGTCGGCGCTCCATTCCGTGTGGAAGGTGCCGTCGCCGTCGACCCGCCGGTACGTGTGCGCGCCGAAGAAGTCGCGCTGCCCCTGGATCAGAGCGGCCGGCAGCCGCTCCGCCCGGACCCCGTCGTAGTAGGCGAGCGACGACGAGAACGCCGGCGTCGGTACGCCGTGCCGGGCCGCGGCCATGACCACCCGGCGCCAGGCGGCCAGGCTGTTCCCGATCGCGCCGGTGAAGTATTCGTCGGCGAGCAGCAGCGGTAGTTCCGGATCCCGCTGGTACGCCTCCGTGATGCGATCGAGGAACCGGGCCCGGATGATGCAGCCGCCGCGCCAGATCTTGGCCATCGCGCCCCGGTCGATGTTCCAGTCGAACTCCTCGCTGGCGGCCGCGATCTGGTCGAAGCCCTGCGAATAGGCGACCACCTTCGAGGCGTACAGCGCCAGCCGGACATCCTCGATGAACGCGTCCGGGTCGTCGACCTGCCAGGCCTCGGCGTCGGCCGGCAACACCTTGCGGGCGGCCTCGCGCTGCGGCACCGACCCGGACAGCGCCCGGGCGAAGGTGGCCTCGGCGATACCGGTGATCGGCACGCCGAGATCGAGCGCGTTCTGCACGGTCCAGCGGCCGGTGCCCTTCTGCTCCGCCTGGTCCAGCACGATGTCCACGAAAGCCGAGCCGGTCTTGGCGTCGACATGGCCGAGCACGTCGGCGGTGATCTCGATCAGGAACGACTCCAGGTCGCCCGAGTTCCAGGTTCGGAAGATGTCGGCGATCTCCGCGGCGGACTTCCCGGTGCCCTGCCGGATCAGGTCGTAGGCCTCGGCGATCAACTGCATGTCGGCGTACTCGATGCCGTTGTGCACCATCTTGACGAAGTGCCCGGCGCCGTCCGGCCCGACGTGCGTGCAGCACGGTTCGCCGTTCACCTTGGCCGAGATCTCCTCCAGCATCGGCCCGAGCGTCTGGTACGACTCCGGCGACCCGCCCGGCATGATCGACGGCCCGTTCAGCGCCCCTTCCTCACCGCCGGAGACCCCGGTGCCGACGAAGTGCAGGCCGCGCTCCTTCAGTGCCGCCTCACGCCGCCGGGTGTCCGGGAAGTGCGCGTTGCCGGCGTCGATCACGATGTCGCCCTCGTCGAGCAGCCCGAGCAGCTCGTCGATCACCGCATCGGTCGCCGCGCCGGCCTTGACCATGATCACCACGCGACGCGGCTTCTCCAACGACGCAACGAAATCCCGCATCGACTCCGAAGGTACGAAGGTCCCCTCGTCACCATGATCATCGATCAAGGACGTGGTCTTGGCGTAGCTGCGGTTGTGCACCGCGACCCGGTATCCGTGCCGGGCGAAGTTGCGGGCAAGGTTCCGGCCCATCACGGCCAGTCCGGTGACCCCGATCTGCGCAAGTTCAGCCACGATTCGACTCCATCCGTTCGGTACCTGTACGAGCAAGCGACTGCCGGGGGTAGCGTAGCCGCGCCGCCGCCGGCGCCGTCCGGCGACCGCCCCTTGAACGACCTGGCCGCCGAGCCCGACGTGGTTGCTCGCCATCGGATACTGTGACCGGAAGCCCCGTTCATGCTCAAGGAGCAGCCATGCTTCAGCCGCTTGGGATCACTGCCGAAGCCGAGGCCAGTTACGTCGTTCTGGCCACCACGGACGCCGCCTCGGTCGAGGACCTGGCGGAGCGTGCGGACGCGGCCAAGGACGCCGTCGAGCGATCACTCTCGGAGCTGCGAGCGCTCGGGCTGGCGGCCGAGACCACGCCCGGGCACTGGAAGGCACTGCCACTGCTCGATGTGGTGGCCGGACTGCGCCAGCAGCGCCAGTCCGAGCTGGAGGCGGCGACGATCGCCGCGGAATCCCTGGCCAGCCATCTGCTGGCCGCCTCGGAATCGGCCAACGACACGATCAAGATCCTGGTCGGCGCGGACGCGATCGTCGCGGCCCGGCGGGAGATCTGCGATTCGGCGAAGCGGGAGATCTGCGCGTTCGACAAGCCGCCGTACGTCCAGGCCCGGCCCAACGCAACCCCGGAGAGCCTCACCGAGGAGGCCCCGGAATGGCAGGCCCTGGAACGCGGGGTCCAGATCCGCGCCGTCTACCATCCCGGATTCGATTCGGACCGACTGTCCGAGTTGTCCCTGTTCGCTCAGAAGGGTGAGCAGTCCCGGACGGCGCCGGTGCCGATGAAGCTGCTGATGGCGGACGCGCAGGTTGCGCTGATCCCCTCGATGCGTTCGTACGGACCCGGCCACGAACTGCGCGCCTCGCTGACCCGGCACCCGATGTTGATCGAGACGCTGCAGTGGTTGTTTGAGGGTGTCTGGGACGCGTCGGTGCCGATCATCACCCACTACGGGCGTACGGATCCGCGGCGGCAGATGTTGATCTCGCTGTTGATGACCGGCTCGACGGACAATGCCATCGCCGGCCAGCTCGGAGTCACGGTGCGGTCGGTCCGGCGGTGGATCTCCGACCTGATGGACGAGCTGGGAGTGAGCACCAGACTGCAACTCGGGGCTGCGCTGGTGCGGGCGGATGCGCTGAACCAGACCCCCGATCGGCAGCGCGCCTGAGAATTGCCGTTGATCTCAGCGTCAACATCTTCCCAAGCCGGGCACTTCAAGGCTACGATCCCACACAGAAAGAAGCCACGCCCGCGGTCCTCTGGGAAAGGACCGCGGGCGTCGCCCAGGGGGAGGAGATCCTCATCAGTCTCGGGGGATGACTGATAAGGACATCAGCGACAGATTCGGTGCTCACATCACCGGTCTGTCTTTCCGGGAACGTCAGGTAATCCCGGCTTCCTTGCGGAAGTCTCTTGTGTTGTCATCGCCGTGGACCCTCACTTCCTGACAGTGAGGTCGGTGACCCGGCGGTCTTGCCTTCTCTATTCAGATGCTGTTGACATCACTGTGGATGCCCACGCTCTGCGTCTTGACTCCGTTGACGCCGTCTGCCTTGATGCTGTTCACCGCACTCGCCGCCGTAGCCGCCGCAGCAATCACGCCCACCGCCAACACGGCCGCGGCTACTGCTCGGACAACGGTGCGCTTTCCCCTGAAACCCACGTGGTTGTGAGACATGCAACTCTTCCTTCCTGTTGGTGCCAGCCTCCGCTTCCCAGTTGCTTCGGCAGTCACCCCTGACGTTGGTTAGAACTTATTCGACCCGGGAGACGAAGTCACCACTTTTCAGTGTCCAGTACTGGAAATGTCCTAAAGAGGACCTTGGCGGTCGCCGTGCGACCTGACCGCCCCCGGGCTTCACCAGGCCAGGATGGCCCCGCCCCAGAGCACGGTCAAGCCGCCTCTCACCAGGCGATGAACCGCCGGCCCCGGACCCGCGGAAAACCCTTCGCGGACCGTGAGGATGCTCGGTACGGTCGCCACCATGATCACGTTCATGATGGTGACGCGTGTCCGGGGCAGGGCGGCGCAGGCCGTCCACCCGACGGGAGTGGGCCTGGCACCAGCTCGACCCTGAGTGGGCGGGACGGCTCGTCGACCAGGCTGAGGTTCGGCCGGGCCAGCTGGTGGTCGAGTTCGGCGCCGGCACCGGAGCGGTCACCGCACCGTTGCTGGACAGCGGAGCCAGGGTGATCGCGATCGAGTGGCATCCCGGCCGCGCGGCGGCGTTGCAGCGCCGGTTCGGCTCGGCCGCGGCGAACGGAACCTTGAAGGTCCTGGGGATCGACGCCCTCGACTTCCGGCTGCCCGCCCGGCCGTTCCGCGTGATCGCCAATCCGCCGTACTCCATCACCTCGGCGCTGCTGAGACTCATCACGGCCCGGCACAGTCGCATGATCCGGGCCGACCTGGTGCTCCAACGGGGCGCGGTGAACGGCCTGCTGGAGCGGCCGCCGCGTTGGTTCGTCGGGGTCCGCGGGGTACGGGTACCGCGGTGGGCGTTCGCGCCACCGCCCGAGGTCGACTCGGCGGTGCTCACGCTGCGGCGGCGACGTTGACAGGCAGTGTTCTTGGCAAGATGGGCCGCCGTGGACACGACCGCGGGACGCGGGCCGGTCCGGGTCGGCGAGCGCGCGCTGGCCCCGGACCTGGCCCGCGGGTTCATGCTGCTCGGCATCGTGCTGGCCAACACACCTCTGCTGCTCTACGGGGACGACTCCGGTGCGCCGCCTGCCCCGGCCGACGTGGTCGCACAGTCCGTGATCATGACCCTGATCGACCGGAAGGCGTACCCGATGTTCGCCTTCCTGTTCGGGTACGGGATGGTCCAGCTGTACCAGCGACAGCTCGACGCCGGCAGTCCTGCCGTCGGGGCCCGGCGGCTGCTCCAGCGACGCAACCTCTGCCTGATCGGGTTCGGGCTGGTGCACGCGGCGCTGCTCTGGGACGGCGACATCCTCGGTAGCTACGGGCTGCTCGGGTTGATCGTCGTCGCGGTCTTCCTCGGGCGTCGGGACCGGACCTTGCTCCGCGCGGCCGCCGTGCTGGCCGTCGGGCACGTCGTGGTTCTGGCCGCCGCCGTTGTCGTGGACCTGGTCTCCGACGGCGAGTACGGGATCACGCCGGCGATCCCGTACGTCACCGACTACTCCGGCACCGAGCAGACCTCGTACCCGCATTCGGTTCTGGCCAGGTCCACGGACTGGGCCCGCGGGCTCCTGGTGTACGGGCTCACGCCGCTGGTCATCGCGGCCGTGGTGCTGCTCGGCTGCTGGGCCGCTCGGCACCGGATCCTGGAACGTCCGCTGGACCACCTGCCGCTGCTGCGCCGGGCCGCCGTGGCCGGGTTGGCCGTCGGCTGGGCGGGCGGCGCCGGGTACGCCCTCGCCCACTTCCAGGTGATCCAGGTGCCGTACGCGTACGCCTGGCTGTACGAGGCGACCCAGGCGACCGGCGCGCTCGGCGGGCTCGGCTACGTCGCGGTCTTCGCCCTGGTCGCGGCGCGCTACCAGCTGCGGGAACGGATCCCGGGCCCGGTCGCCGTCGCGGTGATCGCCCTGGGCCAGCGATCGCTGTCCGGCTATCTGGCCCAGTCGGTGATCAACGCTCCGGTGTTCGCCGCGTGGGGCTTCGGGATCGGCGCCTGGATGACGTCCGCGCCGACCGCCCTGTTCGCGGTCGGGGTCTGGTTGATCACGGTCCTACTCGCTGAGGTGCTCCGGCAGCGCACCGTGCGCGGTCCGGCCGAGACGCTGCTCCGGCGGCTCGCCTATCGCTCCCCGTCCCGCACGGAAGTACGGGAGCCGCGGTAGGTCAGCTGCCGGCGCGCGGCAGCAGGCCGGCCAGCGCGTCCCAGCGGCCGATCTCGCAACCGTTGGTGCGGCTGAGCGTGCTGTTCACCGGCTTGCCGCGCCAGGTTCCGGTGATCGTGGCGGTCTGCGGACCGCCGTACTGCTCGGTGCAGGCGCGATCCGGCGGCACCGGCTGCAGCGCCTCCTCGTGGGACTGCAGGGCCGCGCAGGCCGCCTTCGGGTCGGGATGGTTGCCGCCGGCCGGGGCGCAGGTCAGCGTCCAGGTCGAGACGGTGCCGTTGCCGTTGTCGTACCGGATCGTCAGTTCGTCGCCGGGCGACGGCTGGGCCGTCGGCGGGCCGGAGGCTGAGGGGTTCGGCGACGGCTCGCTGGGACCGGACATGGTCGGCTCCTCACTGGGTGAGGCGGGCGTCGTTCCGGGTGCGCAACCGGCGGCCAGCCAGACCAGGCAACCCAGCAGCACCAGCCAGGTCGCCCGTCGGTACCCGTTCCGCATCCATTTCCTTCTTCTCGACGCGTCTCAACCCCGACTGCTAGCGTCAACCCTACCGGGGGGTCCAGTGGGGCTGGGCTCTTCGCATGTCCATGGCCCGGCGACCTCGTCGTGTAAGGGGTTCGACGCGGAGAGGATCGCGATGTTGGTCAGGAAACGTAGTCGGTTGGCTGCCCTCGTGACCGTCCTTCTGGTGACGGTCGGTCTGGTGGCGACGGTGCAGCCGGCGACGGCCGATCCGCTGCTGCCGGAGGCCATGTCGCTGACCGCGCCCGGGACCTACATCGTCACCCTGGCCGACCGGCCGCTGGCCACCTACGACGGGTCCCGGAAGGGCTTCGAGGCGACCCGGCCGGAGGACGGCCGCAAGGTCCGCGTCGACACCGACGCCGCGAAGGCGTACCGCGGGCTGCTGTCCCGGCTGCAGGACGGCATCGCCGACCTGGTCGGCGCGAAGGTGCTGCAGCGGTTCTCGGTCTCCCTGAACGGGTTCGCCGCCGAACTGACGCCGCGCCAGGCGCAGCGGCTGGCGCGGACCCCGGGCGTCCTCTCGGTGGTCAAGGACACCCTGATCCAGTCCGACGACGACCGACGCTCCACCGACTATCTCGGCCTCAGCGGCGACCAGGGCGTCTGGGAATCGCTGGGCGGCGCGAAGAAGGCCGGCGCGGGCGTCGTGGTCGGCGTGATCGACACCGGCATCTGGCCGGAGAACCCGTCCTTCGCCGGCGACCCGCTGAAGTCGGAACGCTCGGACGAGGAGTTCCAGCCGTACCGCGACGGCGACGAGGTCGTCCTGGAGAAGTCCGACGGGAGCACGTTCCGCGGCATCTGCCAGACCGGCGAGGAGTGGACCGCCGCGGAGTGCAACGACAAGCTGATCGGCGCCCGCTACTTCGGCGACGCCTGGATGGCCGCGGTCCCGCCGGCCTCCCGGCGCGACTTCATCTCGCCGCGGGACGGCTCCGGCCACGGTTCCCACACGGCCTCGACGGCCGCCGGCAACGCCGAGGTGCCGGCGAGTGTCGACGGAGTTCCGTTCGACGAGATCTCCGGCGTCGCGCCGGCGGCCAAGATCGCCGTCTACAAGGCGCTCTGGGAGGGTGCGACGGTCGAGCAGTCCGGCGGCTTCACCTCCGACATCGTCGCGGCCATCGACGCGGCCGTGGCCGACGGCGTCGACGTGATCAACTATTCCGCCGGCAGCGGCGACACCGCGCACGACGACCCGGTCGGCCTCGCCTTCCTGTCGGCCGCCTCGGCTGGCGTGTTCGTGGCGGCCTCGGCCGGCAACGCCGGCCCGGCCCCGGGCACCGTGGGCAACACCGAGCCGTGGATCACCTCGGTCGCCGCCCACACGATTCAGCCGTACGAGGGCACCGTGGTGCTCGGCGACGGACGGCAGTTCGCCGGCGCCAGCACCACGATCCGGGACGAGGTCGGGCCGTCGCCGCTGGTCACCGGCGCCACCGTCAAGACCGCCGCGGCCACGCCCGAGGACGCCGCGCTGTGCGGGCCCGGCACACTCGATCCGGCGCTGGCCGTCGGCAAGATCGTGGTCTGCGACCGCGGCACGTACGACCGGGTGGCCAAGTCGGCCGAGGTGAAGCGGGCCGGCGGGCTGGGCATGGTGATGGCGAATCTCGCCGAGGACACCACGGTCGGCGACCGGCACTCGGTGCCGACGGTGCACCTGAACCCGCCGGGCTCGGTCGACGTGAAGACGTACGCGGACACGGTCGGGGCCACGGCGACGCTGGTGCAGGGCAACCAGACCGACGTCAAGACCCCGTACCCGCAGATCGCCGACTTCTCCTCCCGCGGCCCGTCCGGATCGAGCCACGGCGACCTGGTCAAGCCGGACCTCGCCGCCCCGGGCGCGATGATCCTGGCCGCGGTCGCCCCGCCCAGCAACGAGGGACGCGACTACGACTTCTACGACGGCACCTCGATGGCGGCGCCGCACGTGGCCGGGCTGGCTGCGCTGCAGCTGACCAAGCACCCGACGTGGGAGCCGATGCGGATCAAGTCGGCCCTGATGACGACGGCCGGCAACCTGAAGAAGGCCGACGGCAAGGCGCTGACCGACCCGTTCGACCAGGGTGCGGGCGGTGTCCGGCCGGGGAAGATGTTCGATCCGGGCCTGGTCTTCGACGCCTCGGACGACGACTGGCTCAGCTATCTCGAGGGGCTGGGCATCGACACCGGCACCGGTGCCGAGGAGATCGACCCGAGCGACTACAACAGCCCGTCGATCGCGATCGGCGAGCTGCTGCAGCACCAGACCGTGACCCGGAAGGTGACCGCGCTGAAGCCGGGGATCTATCGGGCCAAGATCAACATCCCCGGCATCCGGGCCAAGGTGACGCCGTCCATCCTCAGCTTCGACGAGGCCGGGCAGACCAAGACGTTCAAGGTCAGGTTCGAGAAGGACACCGCGCCGTACGACAAGGCGGCCACCGGCTTCCTCACCTGGAGCGGAGCCGGTACCTACGCCCGGCTGCCGCTCGCGATCACGCCGGTCCAGCTGTCGGCGCCCGAGGTGGTGTCCGGCACCGGCCGCAGCGGCTCGCTGCGGTACGAGGTCGTGCCCGGCGTCGACGGCGACTTCCCGATCACCAAGTACGGCCTCGCCGGCGGGACCGCCGAGAAGGGTTCGCTGAAGCCCTCGGAGCAGAAGCAGTACCCGGTGACGATCGAGGAGGGCACCAAGGCCGCCCAGATCTCGGTCCGGTCCGAGTACGAGCAGGCCGACCTGGACCTCTACCTGTACCGGATCGTCGACGGGACCCCGGTGCCGGTCGGCCAGTCCGCCGGGCCGACCGCGGACGAGACCGTACGGCTGACCGCGCCGCCGGCCGGCGAGTACGTGGCCGTGGTCGAGGGTTACGCGAACGCGCCGGAGACCGAGACCACGCCGTACGTGTACCGGAGCGCGTCGGTGACCGACCAGACGTCGGAGGGCTCCTTCACCGTCCGGCCGTCGGATCCGACCGCGGAGGTCCAGGAGCCGATCGACGTCACGGTCCGCTGGCGTGGGCTGGAACGGGACATTCCCTATCTGGGCTACATCGAGTACCGGGACGGCTCCGGCACCTTGGTCACGATCAATTGATGATCACGGCATGACCGATCGGGTGACGGGTGAGGACGAGCTCGTCGCCGGCCTGGAACGGCTCGGGCTCGGCGCGGAGTCGATCGTGTTCCTGCACGCCTCGCTGCGGTCGTTCGGCCGGGTCGACGGCGGTGCCCAGACGGTGATCACCGCGGTCCGGCAGGTCTGCGGCACCGTGCTGATGTTCGGTGCGGTCGGCGAGCGGACCGGCGTGCCGGCCCCGCCCGGCCTGGTCCGGCCGAACAATTCCTTCTACCAGGCGGATTCCTGGGCGGCCTTCGACGCCGCCGTGGCCGCCGCGACCCCGGCGGGGCCGGGCCTGCCGACGGACGGCTGGCTCGGCGCGGTCGCGGCCGCGTTCGCCGACCAGCCGGACGTGATCAGCGGTGATCATCCGCTGTACCCGTTCCGCGCCGCCGGCGATCATGCCGAGGAGTTGATCAAGGGCCAGCGGCCGGACCGGATGCTCGGCCCGGTCGAGGTGCTGGACCGGCTGGACGGCGATGTGCTGCTGCTCGGTGTCGGGCACCACGCCAACACCACGATCCACCTCGCCGAGCAGCGACTGGGGCGTTCCCTGTTCTACCGGTACGCCGTCGTCGCGCCCGGGGTCTGGGCCGAGGTGCCGAACGTCTCCGGCGAGTCGCACAACTTCGATGATCTTGAGCCCCGACTCGCCCCGGTGACCGCGGAGACCATGATCGGGAACTGCCGGGCCCGGCGGATCCCGGCCCGCGCGGTGCTGGCGTCCGCCACATCGGTGATCATGAACGACCCCGCCGCGCTGCTCTGCCCGGATCCGGACTGCCGTTGCGGCGGGGCGTTGCGGCAGCGGCTCGCCGTACTCGCCGGGGAGTGAGCCTCGTGGCGAACGCGCACTGAGCCTGTCGAAGTGCCGAGCCGGACCGGGCCTTACCCTTCGACGGGCTCAGGGAACGTGTTCGACCTCAGTCCTTCACGAACTCCAGCAGGGCCTGGTTGACCTCGTCGGCGTCGGTCCAGAGCAGGCCGTGCGGCGCTCCCTCGACCTCGACGTAGCTCGCCTCCGGCACGGCGGCATGGAACCGCCGGCCAGTGGCGTCGATCGGCAGGATCCGGTCGCCGGTGCCGTGCAGGATCAACACCGGCTTGCCGGTGTCCCGGACCGCCGCCACGTCGTCGCGGAAGTCCTCGATCCAGGTCGGCACCACCGCGTAGGCGGCGACCGGAGCGGACCGGGTGGCCGTGTTCCAGTTGGCCGTGACGGCCTCTTGGCTGATCTTGCTGCCGAGGTTCTCGTCCAGGTTGTAGAAGTCGTTGTAGAACGCGGTGAACCAGGCGTAACGATCTTCGCGAGCGGTCGCGGCGATGCCGTCGAAGACCTTCTGCGGCACGCCCTCGGGGTTGTCGTCGCGCTGCACCAGGAACGGTTCCAGCGACGCCAGGAAGGCGAGCTTGGCGACCCGATCATGACCGTGGTTCTTGACGTAGCGGGCCAGTTCGCCGGTGCCCATCGAGAAGCCGACCAAGATCACGTCCGTGAGGTCGAGGGTCTCCAGCACTGCGTTCAGATCCGCGGCGAAGGTGTCGTAGTCGTACCCGTCGTTGATCTTGCTCGACTGCCCGAACCCGCGGCGGTCGTAGGTGATCACCCGGTGGCCGGCGGCGAGCAGGTCCCGGGTCTGCCGCTCCCAGCTGTGCCCGTCCAGCGGGTAGCCGTGGATCAGTACGACCGGCCGGCCGCTGCCCTGGTCCTCGTAGTAGAGCTCGATCGGCGTGCTGTTCTGTGTCCCGACGGTGATGGTGGCCATCAGTCTCTCCCCTTCGACTCTCGCGGAGAACGCTCGTTCTCCGGCTCTGTCGTCTAGAGTAGAGAACGATCGTTCTCAATGCAAGGGGTGTGCCCGATGCCAAGGAGTGCAGGTGTCATCGACGAGGAGACCGCGCGGCAGCGGCTGGTCGAGGCGGCCGATCGGCTGTTCTACGCGCGCGGCGTCCAGGCCGTCGGCATGGACGCGGTCCGGTCCGAGGCCGGGGTGTCGCTGAAGCGGATCTACGCGCTGTTCCCGTCCAAGGACGACCTGGTCACGGCCGTCCTGGGGCGCCGCTCCGCCCTGTGGGCCGACGGGATCGAGGCCGCGCTGGCCACCGCCGACGACCCGGCGGAGAAGCTGCTGGCGATCTTCGACTACCTGGACGACTGGTTCCACGAGCCCGATTTCCGCGGCTGCGCCTTCATCAATCTGTACGGCGAGCTGGGGCCGAGCTCGCCCAACGCGGCCGAGGCGGTGCGCCGGCAGAAGCGCGGCTTCGCCACCCTGGTGGCCGGACTGGTCGCCGAGGCCGGATTGCCGGACGACCTGGCGCCGCAACTGGTCGTGCTGGTCGAGGGGGCTCAGACCACCGCAGCGATCCTCGGTGATCCCGAGGTGGCCCGGCAGGCCAAGGCGGCGGCCGTGGTCCTGATCGAGGAGGCGCGCCGGTCAGGCGAGTGAGTCGATCAGTCCGGCCAGGGTCTCCGCCCGACGACGTACCGCGGCGACGGTGTCGCACCCGTCCCGGCGCAGTTCGATCATCACCGCGGTGACCCGGAGCGTCTTCCGGTACTGCCGCAACGGCACATAGCACCCGGCGAACGGCTGGTCGGTCACGACCGCGCCGAGGGGTGAGAACGCGGCGACGGCGGCGTCGCGGAGCCGGTCCGGCGTGTGGAAGGGGTCCGTACCGATGCAGGTCATCGGGCGGCGGCGGTCCGGGTGCAGCTCGTACGGCAGCGGGTCCCGCGGATAGGAGTGCAGGTCGATCACGATCGCCCGGCCGACGGCGACCAGCCGAGCGTCGACCAGATCGGCCATCCCCTCGGCGTACGGGCGGTAGAAGCGGGCCAGCAGGTCCTCCTTGCTGCGATCGTCGGGGGCCCGCAGCGGCCGGCGGGTCGAGGTCTTGGTGTAGACCGCGCCCATCCCGACGGCGGCCATCTCCTCCCGGTCGTCCGGGAACCGTTCCGGATCGACCACCAGCCGGGAGTACCGGTTGATCGCGAGCCATGGCCGGGCCTTGGCCAGGCCTGCGGCCAGCCGGCCGATCTGGTCGGTGCCGGCATCCGTCATCGCGGCCAGCTCGGCGGCCAGCTCGTCGTCGTCGAGCAGCAGACCGGACCGTACGTCCGCCGGGATCTCCGTCGCCGCATGCGGCAGGTGCACGATCACCGGCGACTCCGGCGCGCCCGGGACGACGGTGAGGGGACTCATCGTGCCGCTCCGTACCGCCGCGGACTTGATGAAAGAGCTCTCATCCTCACTTCCTCGCCTTCTCATCGCTGGCTGGTTTGGTAGAACCATGCAGAACAGGACCAAGTGGATCATCACGGGCGGCGCAGCAGCGTTCGTCCTCGCCCCCGTCGCGGCCTTCGGCCTGCCCGCCCTCTCGCAGGAGCCGCTGGCCGGTTCCGGTTACGTGGCGCACGCGGCCGACCCGGCGGCGGACCCGAACGCCAAGCCGAACCCCGGTGAGGACACCGGCAAGCCGACCCCCGCGAAGACCCCGGTCAGCCCGAAGTCTGCCGTGACTCCGCCCACTCCGCAGACCAGCGCCACGCCGAAGAGCGCCCAGACCACGCAGACGGCTGCGTCCGCGCAGACCGCCCAGAGCGCGCAGTCGCCGCGGACCACGCAGACGCCGAAGAGCGCGAACTCCGCCGTCTCGCCGGCCTCCCCCGCGTCGGCCGACTGACCGCGAACCGCGCAGTTCCGGTGCCCTGAGTTCGTCGGAGGGCCAGGCCAGTTCCCGCATCAGCGCTCCCCGCGAGCCTTGTGGCCTGGCCCTTCGACAGGCTCAGGGCACTGTCATGTCTGAGCGCGTCGGTGGGGGAGTTTCCGCCGGATACTCGAGGCCGAATTTCCCGACCGTCGTTGTCCGTCTCGCCGCGCACCCAGGCTTGCACGCTGAGCGGGCCATCCGGCAGGCAGGGAGCCCAGGCGCCGTTGTCGGAGCGCCGCACCAGCAGCACGGAGTCGTCCTTGATCACGACCGCCTGCCGACCGTAAATCGCGCTCAGGAGACGAGGCGGTAGCCGGCGCCGCGGACGGTGAGGATCCGGTGGGCGCCGATCTTGTTGCGCAGGTAGCGGATGTAGACGTCGACGACGTTGGAGCCGGGGTCGAAGTCGTAGCCCCAGACCCGGGAGAGCAGTTGCTCCCGGGTCATCACCTGTCCGGGGTTGCGGAGCAGGGTCTCCAGCAGCGAGAACTCCCGCGCCGACAGTTCGACGGTACGGCCTCCGACGCGGGCCAGCCGGGTGTGCAGGTCGAGGCCCAGATCGCCGTGGGAGAGCGTGGTCGGCTGCTCGGTCGAGGTCTGCCGCAGCCGGATCCGGACCCGGGCCAGCAACTCCTCGATCCGGAACGGCTTCGCCATGTAGTCGTCGGCACCGCTGTCCAGCCCGGCCACCGTGTCGGTCACCGAGTCGCGCGCGGTCAGGATGATCACCGGCAGCGTGAAGCCCTGGCCACGCAGCCGTTCCAGCACCGCGAAACCGTCCAGCCCGGGCAGCCCGATGTCCAGCACCAACAGCTCGAACTGATCACTCAGCGCCAGCTCCAGCGCCTCCGGCCCGGTCGCCGCGACGGTGGTGGTGTGGCCGGCGGCGCGCAGCCCCTTCTCCACGAACGAAGCGATCCGGGACTCGTCCTCGGCGATCAAGATCGCGGCCATGGGCTCTCCTGTTCCGTCGCGATGGGGTGCCGGTGGTCCGGCACCTCGACTTCTTCGGTACGGGAATCGTCGGTGATCACCGGTAGATCGAGGGTGAACGTCGAGCCACGGCCCGGGCGGCTGTGCAGCAGCACCCGGCCACGGTGCGCGGTGGCGATGGCATCGACGATGGCCAGCCCGAGCCCGGAACCCTCCGGGTGACCCGAAGCATGATCATGCTCGGGCGCCGGGCCGGACCGGGCGAACCGCTCGAAGATCCGTTGATGATCTTCGGCCGCGATGCCGGCGCCCTCGTCGCGGACGCTCAGCCGGAGCCGATGGGAGGTCGGATGGTCGGGGTCCGGGAGGACCTCGGCGCCGAGCGCGATCACCGAGCCGTCCGCCGAGTGCCGTACCGCGTTGGACACCAGTTGGACCAACGCCTGGGTGATCCGCTGCTGGTCGAGTTCGATCACCGCGTGCACGGTGCGGTCGATCCGCCAGCGCCGGTCGGCCAGCGGTTTCACCTTGTCCAGCACGGATCCGAGCAGATCGTCGACGTCCACCGGGCCGGGCCGGACGAAGTCGGGCCGGCGCGACTTGGCCAAGATCATCAGGTCCTCGACGATCCGCCGCATCCGGGCCAGCTCGTCCAGCGACAGGTCGACGGTCTCGGCGACCTCGGTCGGGTTCCGCTGGTCGAGCAGCTCCAGATGCCCCTGCACGATGGTGATCGGCGTCCGCAGCTCGTGGCCCGCGTCGTCGAGCAGGTTGCGCTGTTCGTCGAACGAGGTGGACAGCCGGTCCAGCATCGCGTTCATGGTGTGGCCGAGGTCGGCGATCTCGTCGCCGCTGGTGAGTTGATCTTCGGGGATCCGCCCGGACAGGTTGCCCTCGCCGATCTCCTGCGCGGTCTGGCGCAGGGTCCGGAGCGGGGCCAGCAGCTTGCCGGAGACGACGAACCCGACCAGCCCGACCAAGATCAACGCCACCACGCAGACCAGCGCGTAGGTGCGGTAGGTGCTGTTCAGCGGTCCGAACGCGGTGTCGATGTCGACCGCCGCCACGTAGTGCCCCACGTCGTCGGAGCCGGGCAGCTGGGCGGTGACCGAGACGAAGGCGAGGTTGCGATTCCGCTCGTTGCTGATCTGCTGGGGCAGGATCGGGTCGCCGGGCCTGACCTGGGCCGCCTTGGCGATCACCTCCGGATCGCCCTGCACCGAGGTCTGCAGCTCCGACTGCTTGTTCGGGTGCAGTTCCAGCTTGCCGTTGACCAGCCCGAGGACGGCCTCGTTCTCGTCCGGGTAGGTCGCCTTGATGGTCGCTCGGAGCAGCGCCTCGACCGTGGTGATGTTGGCCCCGCCGGGCCCGTTCATGGCCTCGTTGCTGGCCTCGAAGAACTCGTTGACCTCCTGCCTCAGCGCGGCCTCGACGCCGTCGTACACGTCCTGCCGACTGATCGCGTACGAGGTCAGGCCGGCGGCCATCATGCCGAGGGCGGTCGTCATCAGGACCGCGGTGAGGATCCGGAACCGGACCGACCAGCCGCGCGGGCGCTTGGGCGCGCCGGGCCGGTGGTCGCGGACGGGTTCCATTCGACCATCCTGACAAATCCGGGCGGGACAACACGGATCCCGGCGATGAGACTCCTCTCATCGCGAGACGCCCGGACATGGCGTCGAGCGCCGAAAGGATGGCAGGACGGTCGGCCGGGCGGTTGACTGAACGCCATGTTCACCGTGCTTCAGGCCGTAGCGCTGGTGGCGGCCACGCTGTCCACCGGCTTCATGGCCTCGCTGTTCATCACCTACTCGGCGGTGATCATGCCCGGGCTCGGAGGCGCCGACGACCGGACGTTCGTCGCCGGCTTCCAGCGGCTGGATGCCGCCCTGGTGACGCCCGCCTTCCTCCTGCTCGGCTTCCTGGGCGCGTTGATCTTTACCGGCCTGGCCGGCCTGCTGCAGCTCGGCTCCGAACAGCGGGCCGCGCTGCCCTGGATCATCGCCGCGTTCGTGCTCTATCTGGCCACGTTCGTGATCACGATCGCCGTACACCTGCCGTTGAACAACGGCCTCAAGGAAGCCGGCCACCCGGACCGGATCGCCGACCTGGCCGCCGTCCGGGCCGCGTTCCGAGAGCAGACCTGGCTCGCCTGGAACCACGTCCGGTCCGTCGTCGGGCTGATCGCCTTCGGTTGCCTGGCCTGGGCCCTGGTTCAGTTCGGGCGATCGCTGGGCTGACCGGTCGACTCCCTGATCATCAGCCGGTGCGGCACGACGTAGTTGCGGCCCGGTTCCCGGTTGCCCTCGATCCGTTCCAGCAGCGCCTCGATCGTCTGCTCGGCCAGCGCCTCCAGATCCGGCGCCACCGAGGTCACGGTCGGGCTGACGTACTCGGTGTCGATGATGTTGTCCCAGCCGACGACGGCGATGTCATCCGGCACCCGCACCCCGGCCCGCTTCAGCCCGCGGATCACGCCGATGGCCAGCAGATCGCTGCAGCAGACGATCGCATCGCAGCCGAGCAGGTCCTCCCCGGCGTCGGAGATCGCCTGCTCACCCATCTCCCGGGTGAACCGGCCGGTGGTGAACACCCGGCGTTCCGCCAGCTCCAGGCCATGGTCGGCCAGCCGGTCCCGTACGCCCACCATCCGGATCTCGCCGACGGCGGTGGGCCGATCCGGGGTCCGGCCGACGTAGCCGATCCGGCGCCGGCCGGTCCCGTGCAGATGATCGACCACCTCGGCGGCGGAGGCGTGATTGTCGATCGCGACGTAGTCGGCATGACTGCCCGGCAGCGGCGCCGCCAGCAGCACCATCGGAGTGCGCCGGCTCATCGCGGCCATCGCCTCCTGGTCGATCGCGAACGGGCTGAAGATCACTCCGTCGATCCCGTGCCCCGGGTAGCCCGCCGCCGCCTGCTCCTCCCGCTCCGGCACGCCGCCGGTCTCGTCCATCACCACGGTGTACCCGCGCGGTGACGCAGCGGCGATCATGGCATGCGCCAACGCCCCCAGATAGGGCTCGTCGATCCGGGGCAGGGCCAGCGTGATCATGGTGCTGCGGCCGCTCTGCAGCTGCCGCCCGGCCAGGGACGGCCGGTAGTCGAGCTCCTCGATCGCGGCCAGCACCCGGGCCCGGGTGGAGTCGCGGACGTTCGACCGCTGGTGCACCACGTTGGTCACCGTCTTCAGCGACACCCCGGCCAGCGCCGCGACGTCCTTGATCCGGGCCGGCCTGGTCCGGTCGGGGTCGCGGGATGACGACTCGATGGTTGCCATGGACGTCCTTGAGAAATCGACGGTTCGGGTCTTGACATCCTAGGGTCTCCAGCGGATTCTAACGTTAGATTCTAACGCTAGAAGTTTCACCAGGACACAGGAGTCACGATGAAGCCGAAGGTCGCGATCGACCGCCGGACCCTGCTCTCGGCCGCAGGGCTGACCACCTTGGCGCTGGCCGCCGGCTGCACCGGCCCGGCACCGGGCGGAGGGCCGGCCCAGCAGGAGACCTCGGCCCAGCAGGAGATCCGCTACATGATCGGCCAGCCCGAGGATCCGGCCGATCTCGAACTGATCCGCGCCGATCTGAAGAAGTTCGAGGCCGCCAAGCCGGGGATCACCGTGAAGCTGGACGTGATCCCGACCGACACCGTGCGCACCGTGCTGCAGACGCAGCTGCGGTCCGGCCAGGGGCCGGACGTGTTCGGCTACGACACCGGCCCGGGCTTCGCCGGCGCGCTGGCCGAGGCCGGGCTGCTCTACGACCTCACTGCCGCGTACGAGGAGCGGAAGTGGCCCGTCTTCGAGTTCGCCAAGCAGCGGGTCACCTTCGACGGCAAGATCGTCGGCGTCCCCAGCCAGATCGAACAGGTCGGCCTGTTCTACAACAAGGAGCTGTTCGCGAAGTTCGGCCTGGCCGAGCCGGGCAACCTGGCCGACCTCGAGGCCGCGGCGCGCACGCTCGCCGACAACAAGATCATTCCGCTCGCGGTCAGCGACAAGGAGGGCTGGCAGGGCGGCCACCTGCTGAGCATCACGCTGTCCAGTCAGGTCGGCTCCGCCGGGATGGACGCCCTGCTCTCCGGCGGGCGGCCCTGGGACTCGCCCGAGGTGGTCGAGGCGCTCGCGGTCTGGGAGCGGTTCTCCAAGGCCGGGCTGCTGACGCCGTCGCCGGCCGCGGTGACGTACGACAACGCCAACGCGCTCTTCTACTCCGGCAAGGCGGCGATCAACCCGACCGGCAGTTGGCTCGCGCTGGACATCGAACGCAACGCCAAGTTCGAGGTCGGTTTCATCCCGTTCCCGGCGCCGAACGGGCGGGGCATCTTCAGCGGCGGGCTCGGCTCGGGCACGTTCGTCTCGGCCGGCACCACCAAGGCCGAGGCCGCGATCGCGCTGCTGGACTATCTGCAGACGCCGGAGCACGGCCGCTGGGCGGTGGAGAACCTGCAGGACATTCCCGCCTACCCGGTGGACACCGCCGGGATCAAGGCCAGCCCGCTGTTCACCCAGATCCTCGACGACGCGGCCAAGATCGCCGAGGGCACCGGCGACTTCGGCTACAACATCGACGTCCTGACCGGTGATCAGTTCAACAACGCCATGTGGAAGGGGATCCAGGGCATTCTGACCGGCCAGGCGACCGCGGCCGAGGTGGCCGGCCGGATGCAGGACGCCGCCGCCAAGGACGGGAACTGAGCCGATGGCCTCGTTCAGCCACCTGCCCCGGGTCACTCGGCGCGCCCAGGCCCGGCTCGGACTGATCCTGGTGCTGCCGGTGATGGCGCTGGTGATCATCTTCTTCCTGTTCCCGATGATCAGCGCGCTCTACTTCTCCGTGGTCGACTTCGACGGGCTCGATCCCACCCCGCCTTTTGTCGGCGCCGCCAACTTCACCGAGATGTTCGGCGATCCCGAGGTCTGGCGGGCTCTGGGCCGGAACGCGATCTGGATCGTCATCGGCACCGCGGCGCCGATGGTGATCGGCCTGGTGGTGGCGCTGCTGGTCTGGACGGTCCGGTCCGGCAGCGTGGTCTACCGGCTGATCTTCTTCCTTCCGTACGTGCTGCCCGGCGTCGCGATCGGGATCGTCTGGGGCTGGATCTACGACCCGGTCAGCGGGTGGCTGAACCGCGCCCTGGACCTGGTCGGTCTCGGCGGGCTGCAGCGCGGCTGGCTGGGTGACCCGAACACCGCGCTCTATGCGGTGCTGGCGACAGCGATCTGGGCCACCTGCGGCTTCGTGATCATGGTCGTCCTGTCCGCCCTGCGCAACGTGGACACGGAGTTGGTCGACGCGTCCCGGATCGACGGGGCCGGGCCGTTCGCCCGGCTGCTGCACGTGGTCCTGCCGCAGATCATGCAGGTGCTGCTGATGGTCCTGACGCTGATCCTGGTCGGCGGCTTCAGCGTCTTCGACATCATCTTCATCATGACCGGCGGCGGTCCCGCCGACGCGACGAACGTCCTCGGTACGTATGCGTACAAGAGCGCCTTCCAGCTGAACCGGATCGGCTACGGCACCGCGTTGGCGTTGTTGATCACCGTGCTGTCGATCCCGTTCGCGGTTGGCCTGAACCGACTGCAGCGACGACTGTCCTTGCAGGGAACGGGGGCCTGATGTCCGTGCAGACCTCGCTCAGTGAGCGGACGCCGATCGTCGCCGAGCCGCCGCGGACGCTGCGCCGGTGCAGTGCCCGGACCACCGGAGGACTGCTGGTCCGGCACCTGGTCCTGGCGGTGCTGGCGTTGTTCACGCTGTTCCCGGTGATCATGGTGGTCTCCACCACGTTCAAGTCCGAGGCCGACGTCCGCACCCGGCCGTTCGACCTGTTCAGTTCCTTCTCGTTCGAGAATCTGAGCACGGCCTGGACCCAGGGCGAGTTCAGCCGCTACCTGGTGGACAGCATCCTGCTCACCGTGCCGAGCACCGCGCTGGTAGTGATCATCTCCACGATGGCGGGCTACGCGTTCGCCCGGCTGCCGTTCCCCGGCCGGTCGATCATGTTCTACTCGGTGGTGCTGGGACTGCTGGTGCCGTTCTTCACCTACATGATCCCGCTGTATTTCCAGCTCCGGTCGATGGGACTGCTGGACACCTTGATCGGCGCGATCCTGGTGCTGACGATGACCGGGATCGCGTTCGGCACCTTCTTCATGCGCGCCTTCTTCACCGACCTGCCGGACGAGTTGGAGCAGTCGGCCCGAGTGGACGGCTGCTCCGAGGCGCAGATCTTCCTCCGGGTGCTGTTGCCGCTGGTCCGGCCCGGCCTGGGAGCGCTGACCGTGTTCACCTTCCTGGCCAACTGGAACAACTTCCTCGTCCCCCTGCTCTATCTGCCCAGCGGCCGGTACCGTCCGCTGACCACGGGGCTGTACATGTTCACCGGCGGCCGGTCGCTCGACATCGGGCCGCTTGCCGCCGGGACCTTGATCACCATTCTGCCGGTCCTGATCGTCTTCCTCGCCCTGCAGCGCCAGGTCACGCAGGGCTTCCTGTCCGGAGCGATCAAGGGTTGATCACTCGTACCGTCCCATCCATGAAGGAGCATGCCCGTGGCATCCATGGTCAGTTTCGTCGAGCCCCGCGTGGCCGAGGTCGTCGCCGAGGATGAGCGGCCGGTCGGGCCGGGAGAGGTACGGCTGCGTACCCTCTTCACCGGCATCTCGGCCGGCACCGAGCTCACCGCCTATCGCGGCACCAACCCGTATCTCAACCGGTATTGGGATTCCGGGGCCAGGCTGTTCCGGCCCGGTGACACCAGCCTGACCTTCCCGGTCAACGGTTGGGGGTACGAGGAGGTCGGCGTCGTCGTCGAAACCGGACCGGACACGGACGGTGTCGCCGTCGGCGACATCAGCTGGGGCACCTGGGGCCACCGGACCCACACCGTCCAACCGGTCGAGAAGGTCCTGCGCAAGCTGCTGCCGCCCGGCGCGGATCCGCGGCTGGGCATCTTCTCCCAGATCGGCGCGATCGGGCTCAACCTGGTGCTGGACGCCGACATCCACGTCGGCGAGACGGTGGTGATCTTCGGCGCCGGCGTGCCCGGCCAGATCGCCGCCCAGTTGGCCCGGCTGAACGGGGGCCGGGTGATCATCGTGGACAAGATCGCGGACCGGCGCGCCCGGGCCCTGGATCTGGGCGCCGACCTTGCGCTGGACCCGGACGAGGGCCCGATCGCGGAGCGGGTCCGGGAGCTGACCGACGGCCGGGGCGCCGACGTCTGCCTCGAGGTGACCGGCCACTATCCGGCGCTGCACGAGGCGATCCGGACGGTGGCCTACAACGCGCGGGTCTGTGTCGCCGGGTTCATGCAGGGCGAGGGGGCCGGACTGCGGCTCGGCGAGGAGTTCCACCACAACCGGGTCTCCTTGATCTGCTCGCAGATCTCCGGCGTTTCACCCGCCCTGCAAGGGCGTTGGGACTTCGAGCGGTTGTCCCGGACCGCGATCGAGCTCGGCGTCGCGGGCCGGCTGAAGCTGACCGAGTTGATCACCCACACCTGGCCGTTCGACAAGGCGGCCGAGGCGTTCCGGCTGCTCGACGAGCATCCCGAGCAGGCGCTGCAGGTCGTTCTCGAGGTCGACGACGACGCGAAGGAGCAGGTATGAGCATCAGACTGGCCGCCGCCGAGGGCACCCTGCCCGGCGAGACCCTGGAGGAGAAGTACGCGTTCGTCCGCTCGGTCGGCTTCGACGGGATCGAGCTGTCCGGGCAGGGCGACGGGATCTTCGCCGGCCGGTCCGACGAGCTCGCCCGGGCCCGCGACGCCGGCGTGATCATGCCGACGGCGGTGGTGCACATGGACCACTTCATCGGCGACTTCGATCATGACCGGCGGCGGGACGCGATCGAGCAGGTGAAGCAACTGCTGTCGACCATCGTCGTCGCCGGCGGCACCGGCATCGTCTCGCCGCATGCGTACGGGCTGTTCTCCAAGCGGCTGCCGCCGTTCACGCCGCCAAGGTCGGACGCGGACTCGCGCAAGCTGCTCGTGGAGGCGCTGCGCGAGCTCGGTGATCATGCCGCGTCGGTCGGCGCGACCCTCTACTTGGAGCCGTTGAACCGCTACGAGGACTTCGTGATCAACACGCTGGCCGACGCGGTGTCGGTGGTGCAGGAGGCCGACTCGCCCAGCGTGGCGGTGATCGCGGACACGTACCACATGTCGATCGAGGAGGCCGATGTCGGCGCCTCGATCCGCGCCGCGGGCCCGCTGATCAAGCACGTCCAGCTCGGCGACAGCAACCGGCTGGAGCCGGGTGCGGGTCACTACGACTGGCCCGAGACGCTCGGGGCGCTGGCCGACATCGGCTATGACGGCTGGCTCGCGATGGAGTGCCGACTGAGCGGTCCGGTCGAGGAGGTGCTGCCGCGGGTGGCGACCCTGCTCCGGACTCCGCCGGCCGGGGCGAGCTAGTAGGGTCGCCGGTGTTCGCCGAGCGAGGAGGACGGGGCGATCACCGACTATCTGATCCAGTACGCGGCCGGGACCGGACCGCTGGCCGCCGAGGCGTTGCGGCAGGTGGTCCCGGATGCCCGGCCGCTGTTCACCGACGACAGTGCGACGCTGGTGCGGACCAGCCGGAAGCTGACCTCGGCGGACCCGTTGCCCTTTGCCAACAACGCCTTCCGGGTGATCGCCAAGGTGCCGCGGGGCAAGATCATCGGGGCGATCAGGAAGCTCGCCGCCCAGGTGCCGAAGGCCGACCTGGAGCCCGCCGGACGGCAGGGCTTCCGGGTGATGGCCCAGCTGGACGGCCAACTGACCGCGATCGACCGAGCCGCCCGGAGCGACCTCGAGCGGGCCCTGTCGGCGAAGGTGCGCGGCCGGGTCAGCAGCCGCGGCGGCGGCGACGAGTACTGGTTGATCGGCCGGAAGGACCTCGGCGAACTCCTGCTGGCGTACCGACTGCCGAAGCAGCGCAGCCGGAAGGTCGCGGCCGGCGCGCTTGCCCCGGAGCTGTCCTCGATGCTGGTGGCGGCCTCGCGGCCGGACCGGCGGGACCGCTTCCTGGATCCGTTCGCCGGGTCCGGCGCGCTGGTCGCGGCGCGACTCGCGCAGCCGGCCCGCCGGATCGACTACGTCGACGAACGGCTCGACGAGCTGCGGCCGAATCTGCCGGACGTGCTGCGCCGCAAGCGGGACTCGCTACGGATGTTCGCCGGGGATGCGCGGCGGCTGACCATGATCGATGATCATGACGTGGACGTGATCGTCACCGATCCGCCGTGGGGCGAGCACGAGGACGTCGACGGCCCGTACGAGACCTTCGTCGCCGACGTCGCCGCCGAGTTCGACCGGGTGCTCAGCCCCAGACACGGCCGCCTGGTCCTGCTCAGTTCACGCCGCCGAGCCGACTTCTGGTCCGCCGCCCTCGGGCCGCTCGCGGAGGAGACGTTGGAGATCTTGATCAACGGCCATCCGGCCACGGTGATCATCGGATCGCGCTGAGCTTGCCCTTCAGCCGGTCCCTGGTGTCCTGCAGTGCCGCCAGCCTGGTCTCGACGTCGGCCAGCCTGGCTCGATAGGTCCGCTTCGGCAGGTCCGGGTCCGCGCAGCGCTCCCGATCGTGGTCGTCCAAACAGGGCACGAGTTCCTTGACCCCGTCCAGGGTCAGCCCGCTCGCGAGCAGCTCGGCGATCGCCCGCACCCGCTCGACCGCCGGCTCGTCGTAGTCCCGCCAGTCGTTGCCGCCGCGCCGGGCGTGCAGCAGGCCGTGCTGCTCGTAGTACCGCAGCGACCGCCGGCTGACACCGGTCCGGCGGGCCAGCTCACCGATCCGCATCGGGCACTCTCCTTGACCTTGACACCGGTGTCACGATCTTAGGCTCGCCGGCATGACCGAAACCGACCCGACCCCGACAGCGGACCAGGAGCCCACGCGCCGGACAGCGCTCGTCACGGGAGGCGGCTCGGGCATCGGGCGGGCCGTCGCGCTGGCCCTCGCCGAGGCCGGCCTGGACGTCCTCGTCACCGGCCGGCGGCCCGCCGCACTGGCCGAGACGGCCGCCCGGCACCCCGCCATCAGGACCCACGTCGCCGATGTGGCCGACCCGGATGATCATGAGGCGATCGTCGCCGCCGCGGCCCGATCGGGCCGGATCGATGTGCTGATCAACAACGCGGGCATCGGCGCGCCCGGCGACCTGGGCGACATCGCAGCCGACGTGGCCCGGCAGACCTGGTCGACCAACGTGCTCGGCCCGATCCTGCTCACCCAGGCCGCGCTGCCGTACCTGATCAAGGCCCGCGGCTCGATCATCAACATCTCCAGCACGTACGGCGTCAAGCCGGCCCCTGGTCACAGCGTGTACGGCGCCAGCAAGGCCGCCCTGGAGCACCTGACCCGGAGCTGGGCCCTGGAGCTCGCCGAGCACGGGATTCGGGTCAACGCCGTCGCCCCCGGTCCGACCGAGAGCGAGGCCCTGCTGCGGATGGGCCTGTCGGACGAGCAGATCGCCGCGATCAAGGACGAGGAGCGGCGACTGATCCCGCTGCGCCGCCGCGGCGAGGTCGAGGACGTCGTGCCCTGGGTGGTCGCGCTCGCCGATCACCGCGGCTGGGTCACCGGTCAGATCATCGGCGTCGACGGCGGCTACGCCCTGACCTGACCGGCGAGTCCGCTCGCTACCCTTCGAGGCATGCGCTCACCCGGGGCCGTCCCGCTGCTGTCGTCGTTGACCGGCCCGGAGCGGACCGCGGTCACGATCGACGGCGCCGAACTGACCCGCCGCGAACTGTTGCGCCGGGCCACGGCGACCGCGGCCGGATTGCGTGACTCCGGGGTCCGGCGGGTCGCGGTGCACGCAGCGCCGACGCCGGAGACCGTGATCGCACTGGTCGGTTGCCTTCTCTCCGGTACGACAGCGGTGCCGGTCCCGCCCGACGCCGGGGCGAGCGAACTCGCTCACGTGCTCAGCGATGCCGAGCCGGACGGCTGGCTCGGCTCGGTCCCACCGGATCCGGGCGGCCTGCCGGTTCGTCCCGTCGCCGCCGACGCCGACCCGCTGGCCCTGCCGGAACCCGATCCCGCCGGCCCGGCGCTCATCCTCTACACGTCCGGCACCACCGGGCCGCCAAAGGGAGTCGTCCTCTCCGGCGCCGCGCTCGCGGCCGGGATCGACGCGTTGACCGAGGCCTGGCAGTGGACCGCCGACGACACGCTGGTGCACGGGCTGCCGCTCTTTCACGTCCACGGCCTGGTGCTCGGCCTGTTCGGACCGCTGCGGATCGGCAGCCCGCTGGTGCATACGGGGCGTCCCACCCCGGAGGCGTACGCGAGCACGGCCGGCACCCTCTACTTCGGCGTGCCGACGGTCTGGTCCCGGATCGTCGCCCAGCCGGACCTGGCCCGTCGCCTCGCCAAGGCAAGGCTGCTGGTCTCGGGCAGCGCGCCGTTGCCGACCCAGACCTTCCACCGGCTCGCCGAGCTGACCGGAGCCCCGCCGGTCGAGCGATACGGGATGAGCGAGACCTTGATCACGATCAGCACCCGGGCCGACGGCGAGCGCCGCCCCGGCTGGGTCGGCCTGCCGCTGCCCGGGGTGCGGACCAGACTCCGCGACGACGCCGGCCGCGAGTTGCCCCACGACGGCGAGACGATCGGCAGCCTCGAGGTGGCCGGCCCGATGATCTTCGACGGCTACCTCGGCCGGCCGGACGCGACGGCGGCCGCGATCACCGACGACGGCTACGTCAGGACCGGGGACGCGGCGGTGATCGACGCGGCCGGGTTCCACAAGATCGTCGGCCGGGAGTCCACCGATCTGATCAAGTCCGGCGGGTACCGGATCGGCGCCGGCGAGATCGAGTCCTGTCTCCGCGAGCACCCCGCGGTGGCCGATGTCGCGGTGATCGGCGTACCCGATGATGATCTTGGTCAGCGGATCGTCGCCTACGTGGTCGGCGACGGCGACCCGGGCGAGTTGATCAACCACGTCGGTTCCCGGCTGGCCCGGCACAAGCGCCCGCGCGAGGTGCGCTTCGTACCCGAACTGCCCCGCAATGCACTCGGCAAGGTGCAAAAACACCTGTTGGCCTGAGCGGTGATCCTGAATACTGCTGCGATGCCATCGACCTACCTGCACGGACCACGGCTCGGCTGGCCGCAGGCGCCGGCCGCGGTCCGGGACTGGGTCGCCGAGCGCGCCGGTACGGTCTCCGGCTTCGAGGACCGGGTCGGCGGCATGTCCACCGGACTGGCCACGGTCGTCACCGGCGACCGGCGCAGCGTCTTCGTCAAGGGCCTGGACGCCACCCTCAACTCCGCCGGCGAACGGTTCTACCGACGGGAGGCCGAGTTCGCGGCGCGGTTGCCCGACCTGCCGTCGATCCCCCGACTGCTGGATCAGGCGACGATCGCGGTCGATGATCATCAGTGGGTCGTCCTGCTCTACCCGGCCGCCACCGGTCTGCCGCCGCAGCACCCCTGGCGCGCCGCCGATCTGACCCGGGTCCTGGACGCCTGGCTCCCGGTCCGGGACGCCCTGGCCAACATCCCGGACTGGCCGCGGAACGACCTGATCGCACCCCTGTTCACCGGCTGGCGGACCATCGCCGCAAGTCCTGACGACCCGTGGCACGAGCTCGCGGCCGACTGGATCGACCGCGAGGAACGCTTCGTCGCCGCGGCCACCGAGACCGGCCCGTTGATCGGCGCCCACGTGGACCTGCGGGCGGACAACCTGCTGCTCGGGCCGGACGGTGTCTGGTTCGTCGACTGGGCGCATCCCGATCTTGCGGCGCCGTGGCTGGACCCGTTGATCATGCTCTGCGACGTCGTCGCGTCCGGCGGTGATCATGGCGACGGCGGCGAGATCGATGTGGCCCGGGTCTGGGCCGAGCATCCCGCCTGCGCCGGCGCCGATCCGGAGATCCTGATCGACGGCCTGTCCGCGTTCGCCGCGTTCATGCACGCCGGTTCGCTGAAGCCGCCGCACCCGGCCGTGCCGCACGGCCGGGCCTGGCAACGGCTGGTCTCCGAGCGAACGCTGCCGTACGTGCTGCGCCATCGTTAGTGTTGGGTCGCATGGCACGCGGCACGGTGAAGTTCTACAAGGCCGAGAAGGGCTGGGGCGCGATCTCGTCGCCGGAACTGCCGCCCGGCCTCGACGCGTTCGTCCACTTCAGCGCGATCGATGCCGAGGGCTATCGCGAACTCCACCAGGGCGACGAGGTCGACTTCGACTACGAGCCGGCCGTCCAGGACAGCTTTCGGTTCGTCGCGACCCGCGCCCGCAAGCTCTGACTCAGTCGAGCACGGAGAAGATCACCTCGGCCCGGTTCCGGTCGGTTGCGAGCTGCCAGGCCTGCTCGGCGATCTCGTCCGGGTCCAGCGACATGGCCGCGAGCCGTTCGGCGTCGAGCCCGGCGGCGGCCAACTCCTCCTTGCGGTCGGTGACCATGGCGTTGTAGATGTCGCCGCCGCGGACCCCGCCGCCGATCACGATCGACCCGGCGTACACCCCGCGGTCGGCCAGCGCCGCGTGCAGGGTCGCCGCGTAGTTGCGCAGCGCCGCCGCGGCCAGGGCGACGTTGCCCAGTTCGGGCATCGGCCGGACCGCACTCAGTCCGGTCGGCAACAGGATCGTCCCGCGACCTCGCTCGATCATCCCGGGCAACACCGCGGACACCGCGTCGACGGCGGAGTACACGAGAGTGAACGCGTCCCGGACCGAGTCCACCGTGGTGGCCACGATCGGCACCGGGAAACTGCCCGGGTCCATCGCCGCCGGGCCGTGGTAGAGCACCTCGATCGGACCCAGCCGCCGCTCGATCCGGTCCAGCACCGCCAGAAGTTGATCATGGTCGTTGACGTCGGCGACTTCGGCGATCGCAGCGGCCGGGCCGTCGGAAAGCTGGGCGAGATACGTCCCGTGGCGAGCGTCGGTCCGGGACACGACGGCAACCGGATGGCCGGCCCGGGCGAAACGGCGCGCCATCGCGAGGCCAAGGCCCGGGCCCACGCCGAGGACGACGGCCGCGCCCGGCTCGGTGATCGAGGAATCATTCATGACTGGTTCGCTCCTTCGATAAGTTGAGGCGTACCTCAAGTTCAGCCGACTGTACCTTAACTTGAGGGTGGCCTCAAGTAGTAGCGTTGGCGGTATGGCATCGAACCCCCGCGGCCGACGCCGGGATGCGGCCGCGAATCGCGAGAAGCTGCTCGCGGCGGCCGGCGACCTGTTCGCGGAGCGCGGGTTGGCCGCACCGCTGGAGGAGGTCGCACGGCGGAGCCAGGTCAGCATCGGAACGCTGTACAACCACTTCCCGACCCGCGAATCGCTGTTCGACGCGATCTATCCGGACCGCCTCACGGGTCTCCGGGTCGCCGGCGAGAAGGCGTTGAGCGACCCCGATCCGTGGGCCGGGTTCCGGGACTTCCTGATCACCGTCTTCGAGTTGCAGGCCGCGGACCGTGGGCTGAACGACGCCATGACTCTTCGCTACCCGGCCGCGGCGGCCATGTCGGAGGCCTGCGATCGTGGGTACGCCAGCATCGAGCAGATCGTGGACCGGGCCAAGGCCGAGGGCGTCCTGCGGGCCGACTTCACCCTGCCGGACCTGGCCTGCCTGATCTGGGCCACGTCGCGGGTGATCACCGCCACGGTCGACGTCGCGCCGGAGGCCTGGCGGCGCTATCTCGACCTCCAGCTCGACGGCCTGCGTGCCGCGGCGGCCCATCCGTCCGAGGTGCCCCCGATGACGGCCGAGCAGGTCGCCGCCGCGATGCGGGCCTGATCGCGATCCGCCCACGGTCTCAGCACGGATCGGTCCGAGGTCTCGAGTCCTGCCTCAGCTGACCGGATCCCCTGGATCCGCCGATTTCGCGTGGCACCGTTGACGCGTGACCACCCAACAGCTCGACACCGTGCCGATGGAGATGCCCGCGCGCGCACCTGCCCGCAGCCGGTACGTCGGCGGCGGCGCGATCGCCATGATCATCGGCCTCGTCGGGACGATCCTGCTGGTCCGGGTCGCGGTGCTCAGCCGGACCGGTCAGCAGCTCGACGCCGAGGCGACCGAGGCCCTGCACACCGGCCGGGGCGCGCTGGAGCCGCTGTTGTCCGCGCTCGGCACGATCTCGACCGGTACGGTCGCGTTGGCCCTGGCCGCCTGCGTGGTGCTCGCCCTGATCCGGCGCCGGTTCGCCGCGGCGGGTGCCGCCGTCCTCATCGTCGGCGGCGCGAACGTCACCACCCAGTTGATCAAGCTGCTGGTGGACCGGCCGAACTTCGGTGACGGTTCCCACAACAGCCTGCCCAGCGGGCACACCACGGTCGTGGTGTCGATCGTGCTGGCGGCGCTGCTGGTCGCCCCGGTCGGCCTGCGCGCGCTCTCCGTGCTGCTCGGCTCGTTCGCGATCGTGTTCATCGGCATCTCCACCGTGGTGGCCGGCTGGCATCTGCCGAGCGACGTCCTGGCGGCGCTGACGGTGACCTTGGCCTGGGCCGGCCTGGCGGTGCTGCTGTTGTCGTTGCGGCCCACGGAACGGCCGACCGGCGGAGTCGGCGCCTTCTTCCTGGCCGCCCTCGGTGCGGGTGCCGGGGTGATCGCGCTCGTGGTGACCGGCGTCCGGCCGGATGGCGGCTGGAGCGGGATCGAGCCGGCGCTGACCGTACTCGCCGTGATCATGGGCGGGACCGCCCTGACCGTCGCGTGGTTCACCCGGCTGACCTCCGCGCACGCTCGCTGACCCGCGCCGATTCCGGTCCGGGCGGGCTGGCACACTCCTGGGGTGACCGAGACCCAGCCACGCGTGACGATCGAGGACGGACACTTCGTCCGTGACGGCGAACCGCATCAACTCATCTCCGGCGCCCTGCACTACTTCCGGGTCCCGCCGGCCCTGTGGACCGACCGGCTGCAACGGCTGGCCGCGATGGGCTGCAACACCGTCGAAACCTATGTGGCGTGGAACTTCCACCAGCCGCGGCCCGACCGGGCGCCGTCCTTCGACGGTGACCGTGATCTTGGTGCGTTCCTGGACCAGGCTGCCGGGCTCGGCCTGGACATCCTGGTCCGGCCGGGACCGTACATCTGTGCCGAGTGGGAGTTCGGCGGCCTGCCGTCCTGGCTGCTCACCGATCCGGCGGTACGGCGAGCGCTGCGCACCAGCAACCCGGCCTACCAAGATCACGTCGATCGCTGGTTCGACGCCCTGATCCCGGTGATCACGCCCCGGCAGGTGACCCGCGGCGGGCGGGTGATCGGCGTCCAGGTGGAGAACGAGTACGGCAGCTTCGGCAACGACACCGCCCACCTGGCCCACCTCCGGGACCGGCTGATGGCGCTCGGCATCGACGTCTTCCTGTTCACCTCCGACGGCCCGGGCCGGCTCTGGCTGCAGGGCGGCACGCTGGACGGGACCCTCGCCACGGTCAACTTCGGGTCCCGGCAGGAGTCCGCGTTCGCCGCCCTCGTCGAGCAGCGGACCGGCGAACCGCAGATGTGCATGGAGTTCTGGAACGGCTGGTTCGACCACTTCGGCGGCGAGCACCACACCCGGGCCGGCGACGACGCGGCGGCCGAGCTGGCCGGCATGCTCGCGGCCGGCCGGTCGGTGAACTTCTACATGGCGCACGGCGGCACCAGCTTCGGCGTCTGGGCCGGCGCGAACGCCGTCGAGGACGGCGGCACGGTGATCTTGCAGCCGACGATCTCCAGCTACGACTACGATGCACCGATCGCCGAGGACGGCGTCCTCACCGCGAAGTACGACGCGTTCCGTGACGTGATCATGAAGCACACCGGAACGACGCCGCCCGAGCCGCCGCCGCTGCCGGCCCGGCTGCCCGCAGGCACCGCGACCGTGACCGAACGCGTCTCGCTGACCGCCGTGCTGGACCGGCAGCCGGCGACCGAGTCGATCACGCCGCTGACCTTCGAGGATCTCGGCGTGCAACACGGCGTCGTCCGCTACCGGACCGTCGCCGCCGGTCCGTACCCGGAGGCGAAACTGACCCTGGACGGCCTGGCCGACCTCGGCACGGTGATCATCGACGACCAGGTACGGGCCCGGGTGGGCCGGATGCCGCTCGACGACCGCTTCCCGGCCGGACCCGCCACCGTCGAGCTGGCCGAGCAGAACACGGTCGACGTCCTGGTCAGTTCGCTCGGCCGGATCAACTTCGGCCGGCACCTCGGCGACAGCAAGGGCCTGACCGCCGTTCGGCTCGATTTCCAGCACCTGATGGGATTCTGGCAGTCGGCGCTCGACCTCACCGAGCTGCCCGAACTGGACTGGGCCGGCCCGGAGCCCGGGCCCGGAGAGCCCGGCTTCCACCGCGCCGAGCTCGAGATCGAACGGCCGGCCGACGGCTACCTGGCGCTGCCGGACTGGCACCACGGCTACCTGTTCCTCAACGGGTTCAACCTCGGCCGCTACTGGAGCATTGGCCCGCAGCGGACCCTCTACGCCCCGGCCCCGCTGTGGCGGGCCGGGCGGAACGAGTTGATCATCGCCGAGCTCGGCGACGGTGCGGGGACCATGATCGAACTCCGGGACACACCCGACCTCGGTTGATCACGTAACCCACGCGCCCTGAGCCTGTCGAAGGGCCAGGCCTGATGTGCCTTGCCCTTCCGCCTTGCTCAGGGAGCGTTGGGCCCACTTCTGGCGGCAAGGGGTTTCCTCTAAGACAACCTTAGGTAAGCCTTGCTTAATGCGTCCCGAAGGACTAACTTCGCTGGCCGGGGAACGAGATCTCACTGCCGCCACGAAGGGAATCCGGTGTCCAGCTCTGCTCCGGTGCACGCTCCCCAGCCTCTCGCTATCCGCACCCTTTCCGCGGCGACCGTGGAAACGCTGGACGACATCGCGCGGGACCTCGCCGTACGGCTCGGGACGATGGACCATCCCGGACTGGTTCCGGCCATCGACGGTCGGTTGGCCCAGCTGCCGGCCGAGGCCGTGGCGGCGGTCCGTCCGCCCGGTGACGCCGGGGCGGTGATCATCTCCGGGCTCCAGGTCGACGACGCCCGGCTCGGCCCGACGCCGGGCAGCTGGCGGGAGGCTGCCGGCACCGGGCTCGAGTTCGAGTTGATCTTGCTGCTGCTGGCCCGGGCGGCCGGCGAGCCGTTCGGCTGGCGCGGCCAGCAGGACGGGCGGCTGGTCAACTCGATCGTGCCGTCGCGCGGCCAGGAGGCCTCGCAGACCGGCGCCAGCAGTGCCACCACGCTCGCCCCGCACACCGAGGACGCGTTCCATCCGCGGCGCGCGAACCTGCTCCTGCTCGGCTGTCTGCGCAACCCCGTCCGGGTCGGCACCACGATCGCGTCGGTCCGCCGGACCAGGCTCGACCATGATCAACAGCAGTTGCTGGCCGAGCCGGCGCTGCCGATCCTGCCAGACACCTCGTACGGGACGCACCATGATCAGGAAGCCGCGCCGGGCGTGCCGACGCTCTGGACCGGTCCCGACGGGACGACGCTGCGCTACGACCCGGCCTACACGCCGCTGGACCGGGCCACCCCCGCCCATCGTGCCGCCTATGCCCGGCTGTCCGGCGAATTGGACCGGGTCAGCGTCACCGCCGCCCTCGGTGCCGGCGAGCTGCTGATGATCGACAACGACGTGGCGGTGCACGGCCGGGTCCCGTTCCGAGCGCGCTACGACGGCACCGACCGGTGGCTCAAACGGATCAACGTGCGGCTCCGCGACCGCCCCCGGCGCCCGGCGGAGGCGACCGAGGACGGGTACGGCGAGGAACTCGTGGAGCCGTTCCGGCATGGGTGAATCAGCTCCGCTCCGGCTGCTCAGCCGGACCGATCTCATCGACGTCCCGTTCCCGCCCGCTGCGGTGGTGGCGGCCGTGGAGCAGGCCTACCGGAGCCTCGGCGCCGGCACCGCGGCCAACCCGACCAAGCTCACCGTCGGCGGCGTTCATGATCGTTCGGTGGCGTACGCGATGCTCGGCCGGGACACCGCGCGCGGCGTGGTCGCGATGAAGACGTCCTATACCTTCGGCCCGGACGACGACCGCGGCGGCAAGCGCTACACCACGATGATCATGCTGTACGACGACAGCACCGGCGCACCGATCGCGCTGCTGGACGGTTCCCGGATCGGCGCGCTACGGACGCCGGCCGTGTCCGCGCTGCTGGCCCGGGAGACGCTGCGACCCGGCGCCCGCAGCGTGCTCGTGATCGGCACCGGCGTCCAGGGGCGCGGCGCGCTGCCGCACCTGCTGGCCGCCAACCCGGGACTGGACCGGCTGATGCTGTACGGGACCCATCCGGACGGAATCGCCGCTGTGCAAGAGGAACTGGCCAGGCATCACCCGGACCGTGAGCTGGAACTGGT
This sequence comes from Microlunatus parietis, assembly GCF_013407955.1. GTDB lineage: Bacteria > Actinomycetota > Actinomycetes > Propionibacteriales > Propionibacteriaceae > Microlunatus > Microlunatus parietis. The sequence goes on from NZ_JACCBU010000001.1 coordinate 2,877,103, forward strand.
CGACGATCCGCGGGCGGCGGCCGGGCAGGCCGGCCTCGTGCTCGGCACCGCCGGCCCGGCCACGCAGGTCGCCGTCGAGGCGGATGATCTTGCTCCGGGCAGCACCGTCATCCTCGTCGGGTACGGTCTCGCGCCGTCCACCCTGGCCGGCGCCGACCGGGTGATCGCCACCAGCGCGGCCCAGATGGCCGTCACCGGCCGTGATCTTGCCGGGCCGGACGGCACCCTCCGCCCGGTCGACGCCGAGCTGCCCGACCTGATCGCCGGCCGGGCCGTCGGCCGGCAGGACGAAGGTCAGCGGATCTTCGCCTACAACAGCGGCCTGGTGCTGACCGACATCGCCGTGGCGCACGACCTGGCCCGCCGGGCGATCGAGCTCGGCCGCGGGACCGAGGTGGCGCTGTGGGTCTGACCGACCGGGAGTTGATCATCGGGAACGCGATCATGGCGCCGCCGCTGACCGCGTACCGGGATCCCTGGGAACGCGGGCTGCTGGCCGATCCGGACCTGCTCGCCGCCCTGGCCCGAGCCGCCGGTGGACCGTTCCACGTGCTGCATCCGGAGCGGGTGATCAGCAACGTGACGGCGTTCCGGGCCGCGCTGGCCGAGTCCGGCGTGACCGGCACCGTTCACTATGCGCGCAAGGCCAACAAGGCCGCCTGCGTGATCGACGCCTGCGCCCGGGCCGGGGCCGGGGCGGACGTGTCCAGCGTCGGTGAGCTGCAGGCTGCACTCGGTGCCGGGATCCGCGGCTCGGACCTGATGATCACCGGGCCGGCCAAGCCGGACCGGCTGCTCTGGCTGGCCGCCCGGCACGATGGGTTGATCGCGATCGACGCGCCGGACGAGCTGGAGCGGTTGATCATGATCGCCGGGCCGGAGCCGGCGCGGGTGCTGCTGCGGGTCCGGCCGCCGGGCTCGAGCAGCCGGTTCGGGTTCGGCGCCACCGAATTGGACGCCGCGGTCACCCGGATCGGCGACGCTCCGGCGCTCCGCCTGCACGGCTTCGGTTTTCACCTGTCCGGCTACGATCCCGCGGCCAGGACCCGGCTGGCCGGCACGTTGATCGAACGCTGCCTCGGGGCTCGCGCGCTCGGCCACCCGGCCGACACGATCTCGATCGGCGGCGGCTTCGCGGTCGACTATGCGGGAGCGTCCGAATGGGCCGCGTTCGCCGACGGTCTCCCCGGCGCCTGGTGCCACGGCGAGCAGGACGTCCGCGACCTGTATCCGTACCATGCGGAGGTCGCCGGCGCCGCCATGCTGACTGCCGTGCTGCGTGCCGACCGACTGGCCGAACGCCTGCGGGACAACGGAATCCGGCTTGCCGTCGAGCCCGGTCGGGCGCTGCTGGATCGGGCCGGCTGCTCGGTGTTCGGGGTCCTCGGCGTGAAGACGCTGACCGCGCGCGGGCTGCCGTACCGGATGATCACGGTGGACGGCAGCAGTCTCAGCCTGTCCGAGCAGTGGTTCGGCAGTGAGTATCTGCCGGACCCGGTCCTCTGGCCGGCGGGCGATCCCGCGGCCCTCCCCGTACCCACGAGTGTCGGCGGGGCCACCTGTCTCGAGTCCGACCTGCTCAGCCGCCGGCGCATCCCGCTGGCCCGGGAACCGCGGATCGGGGACCTGCTGGTCTATCCGAACACCGCGGGCTACCAGATGGACTCGAACGAGTCCTCCTTCCACAACCAACCGATTCCGCCGAAGTTCGTCCTGCACGCTGACCTTCGCTGGAGTCTTGATCAACTCGGAGAATCCTCATGATCGTCAGCCGCGTGACCGATCTGATCGGCCGCACTCCTTTGTTCCGGCTCGCCGAGACCGGCAGCGGAACCCGGCTGCTGCTCAAGCTGGAGCAGTTCAATCCGACCGGCGCCGCCAAGATCAGGATGGCCCGGTCGATGGTGCTCGACGCCGAGGCCCGTGGCCTGCTCCGGCCCGGCGGCCGGATCGTCGAGTCGACGTCGGGCAATACCGGGCTCGGGCTCGCCGTGGTAGCCGCCGAACGGGGCTACCGGTTCACGGCGGTGGTGGACCGGCACGCCAGTGCAGACAAGCTGCGCACGATGGCCGCGCTCGGCGCCGAGCTCGTCTTCGTCGGCGACGGTGATCATCTCGCGACCTCGGCCCGGGAGGACCTGGCCGAACAGCTGGCCGCGGCCGAACCGGGCGCCTACTTCACCGAGCAGCACAACAACCCGGCCAACGCCGAGGGCTACGCCGGGCTCGCCGACGAGTTGCTCGCCGATCTCGGCGGGGTCGATCTGTTGATCAGTGCGGTCGGCACCGGCGGCTCGTTGTTCGGCACCGCGAGGCGGCTCCGCGAGCAGGGGTCGACGGTCCGGGTGATCGGCGTCGAACCGGTCGGCTCGATCGCGTTCGGCGGCGACGGCGGACCCTATTGGCAGTCCGGCACCGGCACCCCGCCCGGCGCGACGATCGGCACCGCTGTCGACTACGCGCTGCTGGACGAGGGAGTCAAGGTGAGCGACCTGGACGCGTTCGCCACCGCCCGGGCCGTCGCGGCCAGCACCGGGCTGATGATCGGCGGTTCGGCCGGTGGCTCGGTCCACGTCGCGCTGACCCGGCTGGAGGACTTCCCGCCCGGCTCGACCGTCGTGACGATCATCGGCGACGGCGGCGAGAAGTATCTGGACACGGTCTTCGACGACGAGTGGATGCGGGCGCGCGGGCTCATCGACGAGTCGGTCGAGGAGCGGATCTCCGGCCTGCTCACCCGGCTCGCTCCCGACCGGGCCGCCGAGCCGGTGCTCAGCCTGGCCTGAGAGCTCGGTTCGCTGAGCCGGTCGATGATCACGAGAGGCTAAACTGAGTTCCCCTTTGTGGCACACCCCGCCGCGGGCTCACAACCGACACCTACGAGGTGGCACAGATGGCCGAGCTTGATCAACATCCGGAGCTGGACGTCCTGCCCGAGTGGCCGCGGGAGACGGTCGCGGTGCTGGTCACCCTCGACGCGGACAGCGGCGCTCCGCATGTGATCCCGGTCTCCTGGCCGGTCCGCGCCGATGATCGCCGGATCTTGATCAGCCTCCGCCAGAACCGCGGCTCGCTGGCCCGGCTGCGGGAGCGGCCGGGCGTCGCCCTGTTGATCGTCGGCGGCGGCGACATCGCGCTGAGCGTGCACGGAACGGCCACCGTGATCAGGGAGAAGCTCGCCCCGGACGGCGAGTACGCGGGCGTCCAGATCGTCGCCGACACGATCGAGGACCATCGCCAGGGCGCCTTCGCGGTGGCCGACGGGATCCGCCGCACGGTGCTGGATCCGGGCGAGCTGGCGGCGCTGGAGCAGCGGGTGGCCGAGTTGACGGAGTATGCCGCCAATTTGAACTCGTGATAACGCTTGGGTAACGTCGGGGCGCAATGGCACCCCGTACCACCGAATCACGTTCGAAGGTCCGCGACGCCTCCCTCGACAACGCCAAGGCGATTCTGATCGTCCTGGTCGTGCTCGGCCACGCGATCGAGGACGTACCCAAGGACGACGCGGCGGAATGGCTCTACCGAGTCATCTACCTGTTCCACATGCCGGCGTTCGCCTTGATCACGGGCTATCTCTCGCGTCGGTTCCAGGCCTCGGTCGGCTCCTACCTCAAGCTGTTCGGCGCGCTGCTGGTGCCCTACCTGGTGTTCCAGGCGGCGCATGCCCTGATCGAGGCGCCGCTCGAAGGTGAGCCGTTCGCGCTGGACGTGTTCGACCCGAAGTGGACCCTCTGGTACCTGCTCGCCGTCGCGATCTGGCGGGCGCTGACGCCGCTGCTCCGGGCGATCCGGTACGCGGTGCCGGTGTCGATCCTGGCCGCGCTCGGCTTCGGCCTGATCCCCAATCTGCCGGACACACTCTCACTCGACCGCGCGATCACGCTGCTCCCGTTCTTCGTGATCGGGCTCACCGTGACGCCGGAGAATCTCGACCTGGTGCGCCGGCTCGGACCGCTGGCCCTGTCCGCGATCTTCCTGCCGGTCGCCGTCGCCGTCACCTGGTGGTCACTCGACCGGCTCGGTGGCGACGACTTCTGGTTCAGCCGGTCCTTCCTGCAGCTCGGTGACGACTGGCTTGCGACCGGGTTGCTGCTGCGGCTGTGCAGTTACGGCCTCGGCCTGCTCGGCACGGCCTGGGTGCTGGCCGTCGCGCCGAAGCGCAACCTGCCGATCACCTACATCGGCGTGCAGTCGCTGTACGTCTACCTGCTGCACAGCGTGGCCCTGACCGCGTTCCGCGACAACGGTGTGATCGAGGGGCTGGACGAGCCGTGGCTGATCTTGGCCAGCGTCGGGTTCGCGATCGCGCTGTCGGCCGTCCTCGCCGCCAAGCCGGTCACCATGATCACAATGCCGTTCGTCCAGCCACCGTTCGGCAAGATCGGGAAGCGCGAGACCAGCGGCAAGCGCACGCCGGTGCGGCAACGGGTGCCGGACCGGGATTCCGTGCCAGCCTGGGATTCCGTACCGGTCCGGGACTCCGTGCCGGTCTGGGACTCCGTGCCGGTCTGGGACTCTGGCCAGTCCTGGCAGCCCGCGCCGGTCCCCGCCCGAGAGGGCCGGCCGGTCAACTCCCGGACTCGACCGGCTCCGGCCGTGCAGCACTCGCCGGCCCGGCGGGCCCTGGTCGAAGATCAGCCGCGCGGCGGCTGGGTGATCCAGGACGACACCCCACGGCCCCGGCGGGCGGCCGCACCGGTCTCGACCTGACCGGGCCTCAGTCCACGATCATCCGGTCGGCGTTCGCCGCGTAGAGCCGTTCCCAGTCGTAGCTGACGCCGAGCCCGGGCCCGTCCGGCAGGCCGACGCAACCGTCCTCACCAACCGCGTCCAGGTCCTCCGCGTAGTCGTCGGCATAGACCGGTGGGTGCAGCGGATTGCCGCTCTCCGGGTCGAGCAGCCCGAGCTCGTAGTAGTTCGTGTTCCGGATCGCCGCCATGCAGTGCCGCTGGGCCGGACCGGACGCGTGCACCTCGAGATCGAGCCCGATCGACTCCGCCGCGTGCGCGGTCTTCATCACCCCGGTGATCCCCATGTCCAGCTCGGGATCGGCGCGCAGGAAGTCGGTGCCGCCGTCCAGGGCGACCGCCATCCGCAACTCCAGCCCGCGGACGAACTCGGTGATCAACAACGGCGTCTTGATCTTGTCCCGGAGGATCTTGTGGCCGAACGGCGCGTTGTCCCGCATCGGGTCCTCCCACCAGTAGGCGCCGACCTCGTCGCAGACCCGGCCCAGCGCCAGCGCATCGGCCAGCGTCCGCAGCGAGTTGCCGGGATCGGTCATCACGTCGCTGCGTCCGGCCGATCCCTCGGCGGAGGCGCGCAGGGCGGCTGCCTCGGCGCGGTGATCACCGTTGGACGGACCGTGGATCTTGTAGCCCGGGATGCCCCGCCCGGCGCAATGATCGGCGAAGTCGCGATAGCTGGCCGGGTCGGACAGGCCGCCCAGCCCGTGGCCGCCGCCGACCGTGCTGACGTACGCGGGCAGCCGGTCCCGGAACCGGCCGAGCAGGTCCGACACCGACATCCCGGCCGCCTTGCCGGCCGCGTCCCAGAGCGCGATGTCGATCGCGCCGGCGCCGATCCGGTCGGACTTGGCCAGATTGCGATTGGCCCGGTCCCAGATCAGCTCGCGGTCGGTCAGCCGGCAGCCGATGATCGACCGGGCGATCGCGACCACCTGCGGAGCCGCCAACGGCGGGGCGCTCCACAGGGTCACGTAGTCGCCGGTGATCCCTTCGTCGGTACGGATCCGGACGCCGAACCGACGGATGGTCCGGGTCCGCGGCACCGCCAACGGCCGGCCGGCTTCGTCGTAGCCGTACCGGATCTCATGATCGAACTCGACCAGTTCGACCTCGGTGATCATGGACATGACGAGCTCCTCAGTTCGGGCATGATCACGATTCGAGCGGTTGCCAGAACCGTTCCTGGGCCTCGTGCTCGCGCAGCCCGATCCGTACCGCGTCCAGGCGTTCCATCGTCGCCCCGTCGTAGTGGCCGAGTGACAGCCCGTCGGCCCCGGCGTCGACCGCCGCCTTGATGCTGCCGCGGAGCGTCTCCGGGGTCGCGTTGGGCCGGACCCCGAGCGCCGCGATCAGCAACTGATCATCGTTCAGGGCCCGGCGGACCTTCATCAGCTTGGCCCGCTTGATCGCGACGCCCTCGGCCGTGCCGAGCTGATCGGAGTAGTCGGACTCGCGGACCGAGTCGACGTGCCGGAACGCGGATCTGAAGTCGAGCCCGGCCCGTTCCGGCGCCGCCATGTAGGTGTTGTAGCGCAGCTCGATCGGCCGGCCGACCCCGTCCAGGGCCTGCCGGACGTCGGCGAACAGGCCGGTGATCGAGCGCTTCCGGAACTGCAGCCAGGACATGAACGCGTCGTTCTCGATCAACAGACTGGACTCGCTGTAGTTCGCCTCGTCCAGCAGCTGCCGCTCGTGCAGCTCGGCCAGCCCGATCCGCTTCGACAGCCGGGCCAGGTGGCCGATCTCGTCGGTCAGCTCGGCCCAGTCCAGACCCTCGGCCGTCGCCTTCTCCCTGCAGGCGTCGCAGAAGCAGCCGCCGGTGGCCACACCGAGCAGGTGCTGCCAGTCGGTCGGCCCGGCCGAGTGGGTCCCGCCGTCGCCGCGGCCGGCGCCGAACATGACCAGGCAGGTCTGCAGGTAGTCGACGTCGTAGTTGATTGCCAGGTCGGTGAATAGGCCGATGATGTAGTCGCGGACGTCGGGATGGTTCAGGCAGGGCAGCGCGCGCTGGGCCTCGACCGCCTCGAACGCGCCGACGATGTTGCCGAAAACGTCGCGCTGCAAGGCGTCCGGGTAGTGCGCCCGCGCGTACTGGGCGTCGATGATCGTGTGCGAGATCTCGCAGCCGGTGCGCATGCCGCGGGCCCGCGCCCCGTCGATCAACACCTGCAGCCAGTCCGTACCGGCGAGGAAGTCGCGATCACTGGTCAGCGGCTTGATCCGGCCGTAGCGGTCGGCGGCCGGCTTCCAGTAGGCGCGGCTGTCCTCCGGCAGGTAGTAGCGCCGGACCGGATTGTGCGGGTAGTGCCGTGCGTGCAGCGGCCGCTTCTCCTTGTGCATCATGCCGACCAGGTACGCCGAGTTCACCTCCGCCCGGCTGGCCAGCACGTCCAGCGCATGATCAACTCCCTCGTCGGCCAGGTCCCAGGCATAGAGGCTGGCGGCGATCTCGTTCAGCGGCATCGGCGTCCCTTCGTCGGGTGGTGCACCATGGACCGGTCATCGCTACCTCAATCCTCAAGTCGGTAAACTTGTCTGTCAAGTTGTCAAGACCGACATTCCAGAACGGAGTGCCCATGCACGGTCACCGCTTCAGCTACGCGGCGAACCTCTCGATCATGTTCACCGAGTACGAGTTCCTGGCCCGGCCCGCCGCAGCGCGCGCCGCAGGCTTCACCATGATCGAGATGTGGTGGCCGTTCGCGGAGCCGGTGGCCGAGCCGGAGCAGGTGGACGCCCTGGTCGGGGCGATCGAGGCGGCCGAGGTCCGGCTGATCGGGCTCAACTTCTTCGGCGGCGACCTGGCCGCCGGACAGCGCGGCGTGGCCAGCCATCCGGCTGCCGCGGGCGACCTGGCGGCGAACGCCGAGCAGGTGGCCGCGATCGCTCGCCGTACCGGCTGCCGCAACTTCAACCTGCTGTACGGGCAGCGGGACGACCGCTGGTCGGTGCCCGAGCAGGAGGAGGCCGCGATCGAGGCGATCCGAAACGCCGCCGCGGTCGTCGCACCGTTCGGCGGCACCGTACTGCTGGAGCCGCTGGCGGCCGGGCTCAACGGCGCCTACCCGCTGACCACGACCGACGAGGTGACCGCGGTGATCGACGCTGTCGCGGCTCCGGCCGACAACGTACGACTACTGTTCGACGTCTTCCACCTCGGCAGCAACGGGGCCGACCTGGTCGCCGAGGCCAGCCGGCAGGGCGGGCGGATCGGCCACGTCCAGCTGGCCGACAGCCCGGGGCGCGGCGAGCCCGGTTCCGGGACCCTGCCGATCGCCGCTGCCCTTGCCGCACTGCCCGACGACTACCCCGGCGTGATCGCCTGCGAGTACCGGCCGACCCGGCGCACCGAGGAGACGCTGGACTGGATCGCCACGGTCGACGGGCCGCCAGCCGCGGGCCCGGATCTGTGAGACGGTAACCCCGTGTCAGACCAGTTCACCCTCGCGCCGTCGTCCCTGACGGACGCCCTGTTCGAGGCCGTACGGAAGCGGATCGTCAACGGTGACATCGCTCCCGGCGAGAAGCTCACCGAGCTGCGGCTGGCCGGCGAATACTCGGTCGCCCGGCCGACCGCCAAGGCCTGCGTCGAGCGGCTCACCGCCGTCGGGCTGCTCCGCCGGACCGCCCACCGCAGCGCGGTCGTGCCTTCGTTCGACGAGGCCGAGATCGTCGACCTCTTCATCGCCCGGGAGGCGGTCGAGCGGTCGGCCGTGCTCGCGCTGGCCAAGCGGAAGTCCGTACCGGAACAGGCGATCACGGCCCAGGCGTCGATCGAGCGGGCGGCCCGTGAGCGCGACTTCCCGAGCCAGGTCGAGGCCGACATCGCCTTCCACTCGTCCCTGGTCGCCGCCGTCGGCAGCGGCCGGCTGCTCCGGATGCACGAATCGATCATGGGCGAGGTGCAACTGACCATGGGCCAGTTCCAGGCCCACCGGACCGCCGATCCGCGGACCGTCGCCCGCGAGCACGCGGAGATCATCGCCGAGATCAAGGCCGGCCGCCCCCGCAAGGCCGAGGACGCCCTGACCACCCACCTGCAGCACGCCCGCGAGCGCCTGCTCTCCCACCTGGAGACGGCGACGACACCGGCCTGATCCCACGGGTCACTCTGGCCCCAAGTTTTTCACGTAACGTGAAAAACTGGCGCTTTACCCGAGAAGTATCTGTGGTAAAGCGCTAAGAAATGTGGGGAAGTCGGGCGTCGGACCGAGGTCATTCGGCGCGGGTGCGCTGTTCGATGTAGAGCTCGATGCCGTCGAGGATCCGATCCAGGCCGAACCGGAACGACAGGTCGGGGTCGGTAGCCGCGTTGTAGGCCTCGCCGGTGCTGGTGCCGACCCGGCCGGCGAGCGGGAAGTCCGTACCCGCCATCACCTTGTCCAGGATCGGCGCGTTGATCTCCCACCATTCCGCGTCGGTCATCCCGGACGTCTCCTGGGTGCGCTTGACCTCGATCGCCAGCCCGGCCGCCCCGGCGGCGAAGCCGGAAACGAGCGTGATCACCTGGTCCATCGAGATGTCGTCCAGCCCGATCCCCTCGATCGCGCGAAGCTGCCACTCGTAGCGGGCCACCACGTACGGACCGAGATTGCCCCGGATCGACTCCGCCTGGAGCAGCCAGGGATGCCGCAGATAGCCGTCGTACAGCTGCCGGCAGACCTTTTTCAGCCGGGTCCGGACGCTCCCCCGATGCGGCTTGACCGGCTGCTCGCCGACCGCCTCGTCGTGCATCAGCGAGATCAGCTCGGCCCGGTTCGCGACGTACGTGTAGACCGACATCACCCGCAGACCGAGCCGGTCGCCGACCTTGCGCATCGACAGCGCGTCCAGCCCCTCGGCATCGGCGATCGCGATGCCGGCCCGGACCACCTCGTCGACGCTCGAACTCTGCTTCGGGCCGCGACTGCCCTGGGTCGCGCCGAGCTCCCGGCGCCAGAGCAGGCGCAGGGTCCGGTCGGGGTTCTGGTCCGCGTCATCCGCCATGGTCGCAGCATAGGCACTAATTCTCCGTTGCGTGTACGATGTTTGGCCGGTACGATCTTCGTACAGCATACGGAATAAGGAGGACGGTGGGTAACAACCACTCACTCGAGGCCCGGTCACTGCGCAAGCGGTACGGGTCGACCCACGCCCTGGACGGCTTCGACCTGAGCGTCCAGGCCGGCACCATTCACGGCCTGCTCGGGCCGAACGGGGCCGGCAAGAGCACGGCCGTGAAGGGACTCTGCACCCTGATCGACCTGGACGACGGGGAGGCCGTCGTCGCCGGCTACGACGTCGCCCGGCAGCCCGGCCAGGTGCGCCGCCGGATCGGCCTGGTCGGGCAGAACGCGGCCGTCGACGAGGTGATCACCGGCGCCGAGAACCTGATCATGTTCGGCCGGCTGTTCGGCCTGACCAAGCGTGCGGCCGCGGCCCGCGCCACCGAACTGCTCACCCAGTTCGGGCTGCCCGACGCCGCCCGGCGACCGGTCTCCACCTATTCGGGCGGGATGCGCCGCCGGCTGGACATCGCGGCCGGTCTGATCCTCACGCCGGCCGTCCTGTTCCTCGACGAACCGACCACCGGGCTCGATCCGCGGGCCCGGAACGAGGTCTGGGCCAGCGTGCGGCTGGTCGCCGACCAGGGCACGACCGTGCTCCTGACGACGCAGTACCTGGACGAGGCCGATCAGCTGGCCGCGGTGATCTCGGTGATGGACCACGGCCGGGTGATCGCCCAGGACACGCCCGACGCCCTGAAGCGGCAACTCGGCGGCGACCGGGTGACGATCACCGTGTTCGAGGCCGATCAGGTGCCGGCGCTCGCCGCGGCCCTGGAACGAGTCAGCACCGACCCGGTGATCATCGATGCCGAAGCCCGGACCCTGACCGTCGAGGCGAGCCGCGGCGGCCCGGCGACTCTGGCCGACTGCGTCCGAGCGCTGGACGCGACCGGGATCGAGGCGGAGGACGTGATGCTGCGCCGGCCGACCCTGGACGAGGTGTTCCTGGCCCTGACCGATCGAGAGGACGTGAGCCGATGAGTGCCGTCGTGAACGGGTGGGTGCTGACCAAACGGGAACTGCTGCACTGGGTCCGGCAGCCCTGGGCGCCGATCTTCAACCTGGCCTTCATCGTACTGTTGTTGATCATGTTCGGGGTGCTGCTCGGCGGTGCGATCCAGATCCCGGGCGGCAGCGGCGGCGACTACATGAGCTACCTGCTGCCGGGCATGTTCACGCTGGCGATGATGTTCGGCCTCGAAGGCACGATGACCGCGATGGCGAACGACGCCAAGCGCGGCATCACGGACCGGTTCCGCTCGATGCCGATCGGCAGTACCGCGGTCACGTTCGGCCGGATCGGCGCGGACATGATCACCTCGGTGGTCGAACTGGTGGTGCTGATCGGCGGTGGCCTGCTGCTCGGCTGGCGGGCCGGCGGCTCGCTCGGTTCGGGGATCATCGCCGTCCTGCTGCTGCTCTGGCTGCGATTCGCGCTGCTCTGGTTCGGCGTCTTCCTCGGTCTGACCATCCGCGGCGACGGCGCCCAGACCGCGGTGTCGGTGCTGGTCTGGCCGATCGGCTTCCTGTCCAACCTGTTCGTGTCGCCGGAGACCATGCCCGGCTGGCTGGCCGCGGCCGCGAGTTGGAATCCCTTGTCCGCAACGGCCGCAGCCACCCGGCAACTGTTCGGCAACCCGACCGGGATCACCGGCGGGCCGCTGGCCGACTACGCGCTGATCATGGCCCTGGCCTGGCCGCTGTTGATCACCGCGATCTTCCTGCCCCTGTCCGCCCGCGCCTACCGGCGACTCCGCCACTAGGCCGAGCCAGGCTCCCCTTCCACGCCGAAACTCCCACTCCCGGTCCGAGGTCACCTGAAGCGGGCCATCGACCGGGGAAGAGTCACGAGCGAGGAAGGGGAGCCCGGGCACACCGCGCGGACGACGAGCGAGGAGCCGGGCGCGGGCGACGGCGAGGAGACGGAGCGCGGGCGACGGGCCAGGAACCGAAGCACGAGCGACGGGCCAGGAACCGAAGCACGAAACCCCGGCAAGGAACCGAAGCGCAGGCCACGGGCCAGGATCGAAGCACGGGCGAACCCCGAAGTGCGAGCGAGTAAGGAAGCGCGGCCCGGAGCCGGACCACACCGCGACGCGGGCGACGCGCAAGGAGCAGCAGCCTGCGAACCCGAAGCACGACCGAAGTAGGAGCCGCGGCAGCAAACTGGACCCATCGCCACAGGGCCGACTGAGCGCCCGGAGCGAGGTGCCGCAGCCGAACCCCGAAACACCGGCGAGCACAAGCAGCACGGCACCGACCAGCGCACCGCGACCCGGGCGACGGGTAAGGAGCAACAGCGCGCGAACCGAGCGCACGAACGAAGAAGGAGCCACCGCACCAATGCGGCGCCAACGCGACCGGGGGCGACGGAGCGCCCGGAGCGAGGGCGAGGGCGAACCCGCGCACGACCGAGGACAGGCAGCACGGCACCGAAACCGGAGCGCACCGCGACACGGAAAACGAGGCTCGGAGCCGGAGCGAGGGCGACCTCCAGGCACGAAGGACGTACCGGTCGCCCGCACTCCCTGGCTGAGCGGGACGGTCCGATCAGCCCGTGTTGTGCGATGCCGAAGATCTTGCGGTCCGACCGTGGATGCCTGTTTCGGCCCCATCGCGAGTGGACGCCTTGGCAGTTCCACAGCCAGATCGATGCCCTTTGGGTCCGCTCGGCGAGGTCGGGTGACGGGCGGCCGGAGAATCTGCGGTCTGGGCGGGATGCCCGGCCCGAAAGGCGACCGGCGGATCGAGAGTCGACTTGGGGACGTTGCCCGGGCCGGCTTCAGGTCGGTACGTCACCACTCCATCTCGGCGCCTCGGTCCAGCCGAGGTGGGTGCGCGCGGATCGGACCGCTTTCCAGGCGGCCGGGGCCGATCGTGCGGCTGGCGGGGGCTGGGTCGGGCTACGGCGCGGTCCGTCGATCATTCTCGTCGAGCGCCTCGGCGGACCAGGTGTCGGCGGCTTCCTGCTGCTCGGCGACGCTCAACTCGCTACGCCGGCTGGCCAGAGACCAGCGATGCCCGAACGGGTCGGTCAGCTGGGCGTACCGATCACCCCAGAAGGCGTCCTCCGGGGGCGCGGTCGGCGTGGCACCGGCGTCGACCGCGGCCCGGAAGGCGGCGTCCACATCCTCGACGTACAAGTGCAGCACGACCGGGCTGCCGCCGATCGCGGTCGGCGAGTCGTCGTCGAAGTCGTCGTGCAGCAGCAGCCGTCCGCCCATGATCAACAACTCGCAGTGGAACACCCGGCCGCCGGGACCGGTGTTGCGGAGCAGCTCGTCGGCGCCGAAGGCCGCGGCATAGAACCGCACCGCGGCGTCCGTGTCGGACACGATCAACTGCGGCGTGACCCCGCGGAACTCGTCGTCGGTGATCATGATCAACCCTCCTCCTCGAGCAGCCGCCGGGCCGGCGGCCGGTCCAGCATTCCGGCCAGGAACCTGGCCTCGGCGGTCACCGCGGCCCGCCCGGCCGGGGTGATCCGGTAACGGCGCTGCCGTTCGGCCCGGCGGTCGGCGCGGACGGCGGCCGGGTCGACGCCGACCTCCTCGATCATGCCGTCCACCCGGAGTCGCTGCAGCGTCCGGTAGAGCGTGCCCGGCCCGAGCTGGATCCGTCCCCCGGTGAGCTCCTCGACGTCCTTGATCAGCCCCCAGCCGTGCCGTTCATCCTGGGACAGTGCGAGCAGCAGGGCGAACTGTGCCGGTGTCACGCCACGCCTCCCACCGTTGAATCCACATTGGATATATCCGGAGTGGATGTATCTTAGCGGCATGGATATGGCGAAGTTGCGCGGCTGGTGGTTCCGCCGGCAGGGCCTGGCGCACCGGCTCGACGGTACGGAGCCGGCCGAGGTGTTGCGGCGGACCGGCTGGGCACGCACGGTCGGCGGCTCGAATCCGTACCTGACCTTGTTCGCGCGCGCCGGGATCGACCGGGCGGCGGCGGACCGAGCGGTGGCCGAGGTGGCGATCTGCGAGTTGCCGTCCGCCCGCGGCTGCACGTACCTGTTGCCCGCCGAGGACTTTGCGATCGGGCTCGCCGCCGGAGCCGGGGCACCGCGGGCCGAGTTGGCGGCGGCGATCAAGCACCTGGACGTCACCGAGGCCGAGATCGATCGGCTCGGCGAGGCGGTGCTGGCGGCGGTGTCCGAGGCCGGCACGCCGCTACAGCCGCAGGACCTCCGGGACCGGCTCGGCGACGCCGCCCGCAGCCTCGGCGAGGCGGGCCGCAAGCGCGGCGTCTCGAGTACGCTGCCGCTGGCGCTCGGCCTGCTACAGTCGGCCGGCGAACTGCGCCGGGTGCCGATCGACGGCCGTCTTGATCAACAGCGGTACGGCTACGTCCGTTGGACCCCGTCGCCGCTGGCCGGCGCCGATATCGATCCCGACCTCGTCGCCGCCGACCTGGCCAGCCGCTACTTCGCGTGGGCCGGCCCGGCGACCCTGGCCCACTTCCGCTGGTTCTCCGGACTCGGCGCGGCCGTGGCGAAGCGGGCCGTGGCGGCGATCGACCTGACCGATCTCGGCGACGGCCGGCTGCTGCCCACCGAACTGGTCGCCGAGTTCGAGGAGTTCACCGCCCCGGCCGATCCCGAGTACGCGCTGGTCGGCTGGATCGACGGCAGCCACCTGCTGCACCGTGACCTGGGCAGGCTGCTGGACCCGGCCGACGCCGACCGCCCGTCACCGCTGGAACCGTCCAAACGACTCGGCGACCTGAAGGACCCACCGTGCCAGTTGATCTTGGACCGAGGCCGGATCGTCGGCCTGTGGGAGTTCGACCCCGTGACCGAGAAGATCGTCAGCCAGCTCTTCGTACCCGAGGACGAAGGGTTGCTGGCCGCGATGGTCGAGACCGAAGGGTTCATCGTCGAGCAGCTCGGCGACGCCCGCGGCTCGGTCCTGGACAGTGCGAAGTCGCGCTCGGCGGCGGTTTCGGCCTTGACCGAGAGCCCTTGATGACAGCTGGAGTACGGAACGCGATCAATCCGCCAGCAGGAGGGTTCGCCACCGTTCCGGACGTCGGTCGAGAGGAACCGCATGATCTCGACCAGCCGGGCTCCCCTCGGCGCGGATGCGAGGCGATCGACGAAGCGATGAGCGACCCGTTTGAGCGATGATCCCAACAGCGCTGCCCGACATCGTGGAGATCGCTCCGGCCGGTCGACGGCTGAGTCGCGTCACACCTTCTCGACCGTTCGTTCGGCGGCCCGCTTCTTCGCCCGGTCCGCCTTCTCCTTTTCCTTGGCGGCTCGGGCCTCCTCCTCCGCCTTCTGGGCCGAGCTCTCCAGGCTGCCGAGCAGGCCGGCGGCGGCGCCGTCGTCGTTGCGGCCGTACCGGATCCGGGTGAACAGGGTCGGCAGCCGGTCGGCGAGGTACGTGATCGTCAGCCGGCCGAGCAGCCAGTAGCCGAGCCAGCCGCTGATCACGCCGACGACGATCGCGAGCCACGGGCCCCAGGGCGGCAGCGCGAGATAGCCGACCACCAGCGCGCCGGCGGTCGGGATGATCAACAGCACGGTCAGCCAGATCGCGAGGTTGGCTTGCAGACTCAGGTCACCGCCGGCGTCGTTCGGGCCGACCCGGCGGCGCGGGTCAACGCCGGGCGACACCGCGACCGCGGAGATCAAGATCGCGAGCCCGCTGGCGACGCCGGTCAGCGCCGGCAGGCCGGCGATCACGGCGGGCCAGGCCCAGTGCTGTCCGGTGAGCATGATCAACAGGACCGAGACGATCAAGGCCGGCGTGCCGAACAGGATGATCATGGCCAGTTGCCGCCCGCGAACGTCCGCCCGGACCGAGCCCGTCCGCTGGCCGACGACGGTGAGCCAGGCGGCCGAGCCGTCCTGGCCGTAGAGGTTGCAGCCGCTGAGGCAGATCATGAACGCGATCATCAGGCCGGACAGCGGCGCGGCCAGCTGATAGGTGCCGGAGAGGTACGCGAACAGGCCGATCACCAGCCCGGTGTAGATCCCGCTGCGCCACTCCAGCTTGCGCCACGGATCGCGCCACCACTGCCGCAACTCCTTGCCCAGCACGGCGCCCAGCTCGGTGGCCGGCAGCAACCGTCGCCCGGTCAACACACGGCTGCCGAGCGGCCGGCGCGTCCCGCGCGCCGTGCCCCCGTCGAGCTGGGGCCGGAGCAGGACGGCGGCCAGGCCGAGCAGCGCGGCGGTGATCACGGCCAGCAGCCCGAGCCAGCCGAACGCGCCGGGCCAGTCTCCCGCAGCCGCCGCCTGCACCGCGTTGAGCGGCCACGAGCTCGGCAGCCAGACCAGCACCGCGCTCACCTGGTCCGAGAGACCGTACGTGATCAACTCCGGGACGGTACGGAACGCCTGCGCGATCACCATCCAGCCGGCCAGCAGGCCGCCGATCAGGAAGCCGAACTGGAGGCCGGCGATCTCCACCCCGAGCCAGGTCCGCATCGCCGAGCCGAGCGCGGCGTAGATCAAGCGGGACACGATGATCGTCATCGCCCAGCCGAGCAGTGCCGCCGGCACCGCCACGACCACCGCGACCGGAGCGAGCGCGAACGCCTGGATCATGATCGCCAGCCCGCCCAGCAGCAGATAGCCCGAAGCGACGCCGGGGAACACCGCGGCCAGCAGGCCGAGCGCCAGCCGTTGCCGCGGGATCGGCAACAGCGTGAAGTACTCGGCCCGCAGCACACCGGCGCCGGACATGGTCACCGGACCGAGCGCGGCACCGGCGAACCAGCAGGCGAAGATCACCATCAGGACCTCGGACCGGACCGCGTCGCCCGCCGCGAACAGCCCGCCGGCCCAAGTGATCAACACCAGCGCCCCGCCGAGCACCCAGCCCGCCAGCCGCATGCCGATCGGCGAGTGCCGCAGCATGGCGAACTTCATCGAGATCAGGATCCCAACCACGACAGCTCCTCCCCGACCAGTTCGCGCTCCCCGACCAGCTCGACGAACCGGTCTTCGAGGCTGCCACCGGCCCGCACCTCGTCGAGGGTTCCCTCGACGGCGACCCGGCCGCGGGCGATGATCGCGACCCGGTCGCAGAGCTGCTCGACCAGTGGCATCACGTGACTGGACATGATCACGGTGCCGCCGGCCGCGACGAAGCGGCGCAGGATCTTGGTCAGCACCCGCCCGGACACCGGGTCGACGGCCTCGTACGGCTCGTCGAGCACCAGCACCTTCGGCGAATGCAGCAGCGCGGTCGCCAGGCCGATCTTCTTCCGCATGCCGGTGGAGTACTCCAGCACCACGGTGCCCAGCTGCTCGGCCTCCTCCAGCTCGAGCACCCGCAACAGCTCCGCGGTCCGGTTCCTGATCACCGTGCGGTCCAGGCCGCGCAGCAGGCCCCAGTAGTCGAGCAGCTCGGCACCGGTCAGCCGCTCCGGCAGCGCCAATCCGTCCGGGAGCACGCCGAGCGCGGTCTTGGCGCCGACCGGGTCCTGCCAGGTGTCGATGCCCAGCACCCGGGCCGTGCCGGAGGTCGGCCGGAGCAGGCCGACGGCCATCGACAGTGCGGTGGTCTTGCCAGCGCCGTTCGGCCCGACCAGCCCGAAGAACGAGCCGCGCGGCACCGCCAGGGTGACGTCGTCCACGGCGATCTTGTCGCCGAACTCCTTGCGCAGCCGGTCCAGCTCGAACGCGTTGCCCTGATCATCCATGGGTCGAGGCTGACCGGGCGTCGGTCGGTCCGGAAGCCGCCGACCGGCCAGATCCGCGGGCCGACCGGCCAAACCTCGTTCACCGCGACAGCCGCCGGACATAAGGTCGGGACCATGCCCACGACCCTGACGCTGCGCCGGCTCGCGGAACGGTTGAACCCGTTCGCGGTGGCCCGGCGCCGCCAGGACTGGGTGATCGACTCCGTGCTGTTCGCCGTGTCGATCTTCGGCATCGTGCTGACGACGTTCGGGATGGCCGGGGTGTTCGCGAGACTGCCGGACTGGTGGCTACCGGTCGACATCGCCGGCGCCGTGATCGCGTCCGCGGCGCTCTGGTGGCGGCGCCGCTATCCCCTGCTGATCGGCTTCCTGCTGGCGCCCCTCGGCGGCCTGTTCCTCACCGCGGGCCCGCCCGCCGTGATCGCGGTCTACACCGTCACCGCGTACCGCCGGACGTTCGGCTACCTCGCCGTGTTCGCGGTGCATCTGATCATCGCAATCGGCTACTACCTGGTCGTCCCGCTGACCGACGAGTTCCTGCTCTGGGTCGTGTTCATGGTGTTGATCTACGGCACCGCGGTCGCGTTCGGCCTCGCCGCGCGAGCCCGGCGGCAGGTGATCGCCGGGCTGATCGATTCGGCCGAACGCGACCGTAACGACTACGAGCGGCAGTTGGCCCAGGTCCGGCAGGCCGAACGGCAGCAGGTCGCGCGCGAGATGCACGACGTGCTGGCGCACCGGATCTCCTTGCTCTCGGTGCATGCGGGCGCCCTCGAGTACCGCAGCCGGGCCGCCGCGGAACAGGGCCGCCCGCTCAGCGGTGAGGAGCTCCGGTCCTCGGTCGGCGTGATCAGGGAGTCGGCCCACCGGGCTCTCGAGGAACTCCGCCAGGTGCTCATGGTGTTGCAAGCGGATCCGTCCGAGGCACCCGGCGAACTCGGTACGGAACGGCCGCAGGTCACCCTGGCCGGACTGCCGGAACTGATCGCCGAGGCGCGAGCCTCCGGCCAGGTGATCAACCTGCATGAGCTCGTCGGCCTTGATCAATTGTCCGACCTGGACAGCCAGCTGCAGCGGACGATCTTCCGTACTATCCAGGAGGGACTGACCAATGCCCGCAAACACACTCCGGGAGCGCAGGTCGAGGTGGAGCTGGCCGGGGTCCCGGGACGAGAGGTCGTGATCATGATCGGTAATCAGCTGCCGGTCGGTGCCACCGAGGCCGAGATCCCTGGGGCCGGCGTCGGCCTCACCGGACTCGCCGAACGGGTCCGGCTGGACGGCGGCCGGTTGTCCCGTACGGTCTCGGACGGCCGATTCGTGCTCACCGCGAGGTTGCCGTGGCGGACCTGAGCGAGGAACCGGTCCGGGTCGCACTGGTCGACGACGACCCGCTCGTGATCACCGGGCTGCGGATGTTGCTGGCCGGCGACCCGTGGATCGAGGTCGTGGCCGAGCTGAACGACGGCGAGCCGGTGCCGGACGCGGTCCGTGATCATCGGCCGGACGTGATCTTGATGGACATCCGGATGCCCGGGGTGGACGGGATCGAGGCCGTCCGCCGGCTGGCCGCGCTGACCGATCCGCCGCCGGTGATCATGCTCACCACGTTCGACGCCGACCAGACCGTGCTGGCCGCGATCCGGGCCGGTGCGGCCGGCTACCTGGTCAAGGACGCGCCGCCCGAGCAGCTCGTCGCCGCCGTGCACGCTGCCGCGGCGGGCGACCCGGTGTTCAGCCCCGCCGTCCTGCGTGCGCTGGTCCGGCACACCCGCCGGCCCGCCGAGCCGGCCGAGGCACCGGTACCGGCTCCGGTCAAGGCCGCGTTCGAAGCGCTCGGCGAACGGGAGCGTGCGATCGCCCGGGGCGTGACCGCGGGGCTGTCCAACGCCGACATCGCCGCCGAGCTCTACCTCTCCGCGGGCACGGTGAAGGCGGCGATCTCCGGCATGCTGGCGAGTCTCGGCCTGGACAACCGGATCCAACTGGCGATCCTGACCCACCGCCTGGACACGACCGACGATCAGCTGCCGTAGGGATCCGACGGCCACCTTCCCGACGGCGCGTCGACGTTCCCGCGGGAACGTCGACCGTCGGTGGCGTGGCCGAGGTTGCCGGGCGTTAGAGTTAGTTATGTGAGCCTTACCTACTCAGGATTCTCGCGGCGACGCGCGCTCGGACTGATCGCGGCCGCGGCCGCAGCCCCGGTGATCGCCGGCTGCCAATCGGTCGCCCCGGCGACCCCGGCCGGATCCGGCGCACCGGCCGCCGGTTTCCCGGTCACCATCGAGCACGCCAGGGGCACCACGACCCTCGAGACGCCGCCGGCCAAGATCATCACCGTCGGCTTCACCGACCATGAGTTCTTCCTCGCCCTCGGTGTGCGGCCGATCGGGGTCCGGGCCTGGTTCGGCGAGGAGATCGACCACACCTGGCCCTGGATCAAACCGGCCTGGGGTGACACCGAGGTGACCTACATCGGCAGCCAGGACCTGGAGTACGAGAAGATCGCCGAGCTGGCGCCGGACGTGATCGTCGGGCTGTACGCCGAGCTCGAGGAGGACGTCTACACCAAGCTGTCCGCGATCGCGCCGACGGTCGCCGAGGATCCGGACAGTGCGCCCTACACGACCGACCGGGCGGTCATGTTCCGCAACGCGGCCAAGATCATCGGCAAGTCGGCCGAGGCGGACCGGATCCTGGCCGGCCTGGACGAGCGGTTCGCCACCGTACGCAAGGAACATCCGGAGTTCGCCGAGCAGACCGCCGCCGTGGTCGATCCCGGGCAGCAGACGTTCTACGCCTTCGGCAAGGACGATCCGCGCGGGCGGTTCCTGAGCGATCTGGGGTACCGGACGCCGGACGACGTGAACAAGATCATCGGCGACAAGTTCGGCGCCGAGATCTCGCCGGAGCGGATCGATGTGCTCGATCTGGATCGGCTGCTGTTGCTGGCCGACGCCGACACCCGTAAGTGGCTCGCGGCCAACAAGCTCTATCAACAGCTCGCGGTCACCCGGGAGAAGCGCACCCTGGAGATCCCCTACTACGAGGAGCCGTTCGCCGGCGCCGCGATGGCCTACAACACGCCGCTCAGCGTCCCGTACGCGCTGGACAACCTGGTGCCCCAACTCGCCGGAAGCTGATCAACGTTCCCGGCGCCGAATCAGGGCAGGCCGGCGACCAGGTCGCGGTCGTCGACCTCCAACTGACGCTGCCGGAGCTGGCCGATCAGGTCCTGGGCGACGGCGGCGTATTCCGGGGCGTTGTAGAGGTTGACCAGTTCGGCGGCGTCGAGGTCGAGGTCGTACAACTCGAACTCGGATGCCTGGTAGCCGGTGCCGCCAGGTGCCGGCTCCAGGTAGCAGATCAGCTTGTAGCGCTCGGTCCGGACGCCCAGCTGGGCCGGCACGGCGTGCGGCTCGGACAGGTGCTCCCAGTAGCGGTGGTAGACGCAGGTCTGCGGCTCCGCCGGCGGGCGCCCGGCCAGTGAGTCGGTCAGGCTGTAGCCCTGCAGCCGCTCGGGCAGCGGCGCACCGGCCAGGTCCAGCAGCGTCGGTGCGAAGTCGAGGTTGGTGACCAGGTCGGTGCAGACGCTGCCCGGTGTGATCAACGGCGGATAGCTGACCAGGAGCGGCATCCGGAGCGATTCCTCATACGTCAGGCGCTTGTCGTACCAGCCGTGATCACCGAGGAAGAAGCCCTGGTCGGAGGTGTAGATGATCACGGTCTCGTCGGTCAGACCCTGCTCCTCGACCCAGTCCAGCACCCGGCCGACGTTGCGGTCGACCGAGGCGATGCAACGCAGGTAGTCCTTGATGTAGCGCTGGTAGCGCCAGGACCGCTCCTCCTCCGCGGACAGGCCGTGCGGTACCGGCTGCTTGAGATCCCGCTCGGTCAGGTCGGCCATGCTCATCTTCACGCCGGCCAGCACGGCGGCGCGTCCGTCATGATCATCGGCGAACATCTCCGGTTCCGGGATGTCCACGTCGTCGTACAGCGTTGCGTGCTTGGTGTCCGGGTCCCACGGCCGGTGCGGCGCCTTGTGGTTGATCATCATCAGGAACGGCTTCGTCGGGTCCCGCCGGTCCAGCCAGCCGAGCGACAGGTCGGTGATGATGTCGGTGACGTAGCCCGGATGCCGCTGCGCACCGTCCGGACCGATCAGCTCCGGATCGTGGTAGTCGCCCTGGCCGGGCAGCACCCGCCAGTAGTCGAACCCGGCCGGTTCGTTCTCCGGAGTGTGCCCGAGATGCCACTTGCCGACCAGCGCGGTCTGGTAGCCGGCCTTCCGGAGGTCCTTCTGCAGTTGCGGTCTGGTGTTGTCCAGGGTGTCGAACAGGGTCCGGACTCCGTTGACGTGGCTGTATTCACCGGTCAGGATCGCGGCCCGGCTGGGCGTGCAGATCGCGTTGGTGCAGAAGCAGTTGTCGAACCGCATCCCGGCTGCCGCGATCCGGTCCAGGTGCGGGGTCCGGTTGATCCGGCTGCCGTAGCTGCCGATCGCGTGGGCGGCATGATCATCGCTCATGATCATGATCAGGTTCGGTCGACGCGCAGCGTGGTCCATGATCGCATGGTAGCCGTCGGCGGCGGGTGCGATGATCAGGGGATGACGACTCAGCAGGCCCTCAAGGAGGCCATGCACGACTATCTGCGCGCCGCGCGGAAGACCATGATGACCAAGATCGACGGCATCGGCGAGTACGACCGGCGCCGGCCGATGACACCGAGCGGCACCAACCTGCTCGGCCTGATCAAGCACCTCGCCGGCCTCGAGTTCGGCTACCTCGGCACCACGTTCGGCCGTCCGCCGGAGCGGCTGCTGCCGTGGATCGAGAGCGACGCGATCTGGGAGGGCGCCGACATGTTCGCCACTCCGGACGAGTCGACCGACTACCTGCTCGGTTGCTACCGGGACGGCTGCGCGCACGCGGACGCGACGATCGAGGCACTGGACCTGGACAGCCCGGGCTCGGTGCCGTGGTGGGACGAGGCGAAGCGGGACACCACGCTCGGCGTGATCATGACCCGGATGATCGCCGAGACCAGTCAGCACGCCGGGCACGCCGACATCATCCGCGAACTGATCGACGGCAGCACCGGTTCGGACGCCGCCGACCCCGACGGGTGGCGGACCTGGCACGACAAGATCCAGGCGGCCGCCGACGCGTTCAGGTAGCCACGTGACCTCCTTGCTTCTTGATCATCTTGCCGTGCCGCGGCTTCCTCGGTCCGGGCGATGCCGGACGACGGTCGCCATCGTCGGAGTCGGCGGCGAAGGGGACGAACGGCATCGTCAGCGGCAGAGCGGCCAACCGCATCAGTTGGAGGACGTTGTCGTCGCCGGCGGTCTTGTTCAGCCGAAGCCGGCCGCACTGGGTGCAGCGGTGGATCAGCACCCAGCGGCCTTCGCCGCGGACGGTCACCGCGATCGGCTCCATGCCGCCGGAGCAGTCGGCGTCCCGGTCTCCGGGGACGTTGCGATCAAGATGCCGCGACCACAGACAGGCGGGGCAGTGGTTGCGATGGGTGGTGCCGGGCGCGTCGAGGGAGACCTCTACCGCGCAGTGGGCGCACCGGAACGAGCGTGCGAATGCCAAGTCGAAAGACCTTTCAGGGCGAGGGTGCAGGACGAAACAGTCATGGTTCTCGCCTCCTTTCGCGTCGGCATCGATCGTGTCCTCACCCCACCAGCCGCGCCGCGGCCGGGTCAACCGGTTATCCCCGGTAGAGGGCGGCGACGAGGTTGTTGATCCGGAGGTCGTTGCCCTCGAGCAGCTCCGACCCACGATTCGGTACGTACGCGAGGGTGAGGCCGCGGTCCGGGTCGGCCAGCGCGAACGAACCCGTCGCGCCGCCGTGGCCGAAGCTGCCCGGACTCGCAGCGGCCGGGAAGAGCGGGCCGCCGGGCAGCATGAAGCCGAGCCCGAAGTCGCTGCGCAGCCGCAGCACTTGGTCCAGCCCGCTGGAGTGCGACCGGCGGACCTCGGCCAGCAGTTCCGGGCCGATCAACCGGACCCCGTCCACCTCGCCGATCAGCGCGGCATAGGTGCGGGCCAGCCCGGCGGCGGAGGCCACTCCATCGGTGGACGGCGCCTCCACCTGGACGTAGCGCGGGTCGTTGGCGGACTCCCAGCCGAACGCCATGCTGGCGTACATCGCCCGGAAGGTCAGCGACGACGGGTCGTTCAGCGCCTCGAACAGCGGGCGGAGCTCCGGGACGTCGGCGCCGAGCCGCACCGTCTCCGGATCGTCCGGGGTGATCATCTCGGCCAGCCGCGGCAGCTCCGCGGCCGGCAGCCCGATGAAGCAGTCCAGCCCGAGCGGGCCGGCCAACTCCTCGGCGAACCAACGACCGACGGTCCGGCCGGTGACCCGCAGCATGATCGCGCTCAGCGCGTGGCCGATGGTCAGGCCGTGATAGCCGTGCGCCGTCCCCGGCGGCCACTCGGGACGCGCGGCCGCGATGGCGTCCATGATCGGGGTTCCGGCCACCTCGTCCTCGTACGTGATCGGCCGGTGCGCCAGGCTGACCACGCCGGAACGGTGCGCCAGCAAGTCGCGCAGGGTCACCGCCGCCTTGCCCGCCGCGGCGAACTCCGGCCAGGTGTCCGCGATCGGCCGGTCCAGGTCCAGGATGCCGCGGTCGACCAGAGTCAACACCGCCGTGGCCGCAAGCGTCTTCGTCACCGAGGCGATGTTGGCGAGCGTGTCCGGGGCCCAGGGCCGCCGGCCCGCCGCATCGGCCACCCCGCCCCAGAGGTTCGCCACCGGCTCGCCGTCGGCGTACACACAACAACTCGCGCCGATCTCGCGTCCCTCGGCGAAGTTCTGCTCGAACGCGTCCCGCACCGCCGCGAAGCGCGGCTCGCACTCTCCGTGGATCATGATCACCCTCCCTACCGACCGGTCGGTTGGGAGTTACGATAGCACCTCGGAACGATGGGCGGCCAGGTAGGACCGGACCATCGGGTCGCCGGCCAGGAAGATCGCCCGGTCGAAGGCCGCCGCCGCGTCCTCGGTCCGGCCGAGCCGGGCGAGCAGATCGGCCCGCACCGCGTGATAGGGCTGAAACGCTTCCACAGCAGGCGCTTCCGCGGCGAGCCCGTCGAGTTGATCAAGGCCGGACGCGGGCCCGTCGGTCCGCGCGACGACGGCGGCCAAGGCGACCCGGCCGCCCAGGCTCGGGGCCACCCGGACCAGCGCGGCATAGAGCGTACGCAGGGCCGGCCAGTCCGTCACGCCCGTCCGCCGCCGAGCACAGTGCACCGCCTGGATCGCCGCCTCCAGCTGGAACCGGCCGGGAGGGGTCGCTGCGGCCCGGCGCAGATAGCCTTCCCCCTCGGTGATCATGGACGCGTCCCAGCCGCCCGGATCCTGCTCCTCCAGCGGTACGTACTCGTCGGCGCCGGCCGGGCGCCGGGCCTGGGCCAGGGTGATCAACGCCGCCAGGCCCCACGCCTCCGGTTCGGTCCCGAGCAGTTCGGCCAGCGTGACGGCGAGAAATTGCGCCTCGCCGGCCAGCGATTCCGGTGCCGTCGCGGGCAGCTCGACGGCCGGCCAGGCGATCGCGTAGCAGGCGTACACCGCCTCCAGCACGGCCGGCAGCCGCTCCGCGAGCCGCCGGCGATCCGGGACCGCGAACGGGATCCGGGCGTCCTTGATCCGCCGCTTGGCCCGGACCAGCCGCTGCGCCATCGTCGCGGCCGGGACGGCGAAGGCGCGGCCGATCTGAGCGGCCTCGAAGCCGAGCACCGTCTGCAGCATCAGCGGCGCCCGGACCGCCGGGTCGATCGCCGGGTGGGCACAGACGAAGAGCAGCTCGAGCCGCTTCTCCCCCAGCGCGTCGGAGTCGAGCGCCTCCGGCCCGACTGCCGTACCAAGATCAACTTCGGTTTCATGATCATCCGGCAGCGGCACGCTGGTCCGGTAGGCGGACGACTTCCAGCGGTCCCGGAGCCGGTTCCGGGCGACGGTGAGCAGCCAGCCGTCCGGGTTGTCCGGCACACCGTCGGCCGGCCAGCGGCTCAGCGCCTGCTCGAAGGCCGCGGCGAGGGCGTCCTCGGCGCCGGCAAGATCACCGTTGGGCGCGGCGAGCAGGGCGACCAGCCGACCGTAGCTGACGCGCGCGGCCCGGTCCGCCGCCGCGGCGGCCTCGGCGGCGGGACCGTCGCTCATTGGGTCGGGCAGTTGCCCGGTGCCACTCCGTGGTTCGGGGTCCAGACGCCGTCGACGGTGTGGGTCGCCCCGGGCCTGATCTCCACCGAACCCCAGGAGATCGACGGCGCCTGCCGGGCCCACTCGATCGCGGCGTCGAGGTCGGGCACGTCGATCACGAACGTGCCGCCGAGTTGTTCCTTGGTGTCGGCGAACGGTCCGTCCTGGACCCGCAGCGTCCCGTCCACCGCGGTCAGCGTGGTGGTGTTGACCGAAGGCTGCAGGACCTCCGCGCCGATCAGGACTCCGGCGGCCTGCAGGGCCGCGGCGTAAGCGGTGAACTCCCGCTGGCCCTCGGCCATCGCCTCGGGGCTGAGTTCCTCGTCGTTGGGTTCCGGGTAGTGCAGCAGCAGCGTGTAACGCATGTCGATCATCCTCTCTCAACGGGTGGTGTAGTGGGCGGAGATCACTCCGGCCGGGCTGGTCAGGACCTTGCGCAGGGTCAGATCGGACGTCTCGCCCGCTCCGAACATCCGCCGGCCCGAACCGAGCACCACCGGGTTGATCAGCAGGAGGTAGTCGTCGATCAGTCCGGCCGGTCGGAGGGCGTCGATCAGGTCGCCGCTGCCCATCACGACCAGCGCCCCGGTCGCCTGTTCCTTGAGCGCGGCGACCGTCTCGGCGGCCTCGCCGGCCAGCAGGGTCGAATTCGGATAGCCGAGTTCGGTGTCGGCGGACCGGGAGACGACGTACTTCGGGGTGTTGACCAGGCCGTCGGCGAACGGGTTCGGCTCCGGAGTGGTGGTCCAGTGCCGGAGCAGGTCGCAGTAGGTACGGTGCCCGAACAGCCAGGCGAACCCGCCCGTCCAGAAGTCGCCGAGGAATCCGTCCGGCTGCTCGCCCGCGTGCCGTGCCGCCCAGCCGCCGTGCACGAACCCGCCGCGCGAATCCTCGTCCGGGCCGCCGGGACCCTGCATGACTCCGTCGAGCGTGAGGTGCTGGAACACGGTGATGGTCGCCATCTCTGCCTCCTTGATCGTGGGTGGTCGCAGTGATGACGATTCGGCCGGAACCCGATCGACAGCCCGGCCGGTAGAGTTTCCGGCCGTGAGCCGTACCGCCGAGACGGGCACCACCCGGGACCGGATCCTGGCCGTGTCCCGCGACCTGTTCGGCACGCACAGCTACGGCGCGACCTCGATGCGGCAGGTCGCGGACGGGGTCGGGATCACCAAGGCCTCGCTCTATCACCACTTCACCAGCAAGGCCGAGATCCTGGCCGAACTCGTCGAGTCGCCGATCGCGGAACTGGGAGCGGCGATCGAGGCCGCCGAGCAGGTGACCGGGCTGGCCGCGCGGCAGCAGGCCCTGCTCGAGGGCTGCGTCGACGCCATGCTGCGGCACCGGGAGACCATGGCCCTGCTGCTCCGGGACGCTTCCGTGTACGGCGATCAGACGCTGAACACCATGGAACGGGTGGTCGGCTTCAGCCACCGGGCCGCCGCGGTGCTGGCCGGGCCGCGCCCGAGCCGGCGCCGGCGGATCCGGGCCGCCCAGGCCTTCGCCGCCGCGACCGACCCGATCAGCCAGTTCGCCGACGTACCCGTTGATCAACTACGCCGCGAACTGCTCGCCGGCGCCCTCGCCGTCCTCCACGCCGACACTCCCTGAGCTTGTCGAAGGGCAAGCCGGATCCGGCTCGGCCCTTCGACAAGCTCAGGGCACGGCGACCACACTGCCCCGGCCCTTCGACAGGCTCAGGGAACGAGGTGCTACCGGGGCGGGCCCTGGCGGACTCGTTCGAGCAGGGTGGCGGGGTCGTTCGGGGCCTCCCAGCGGGACTCGATCCACCAGGTCGCGCCGGCGTCGGCCAGCGGCTTCAGGTGTCTCGCGGCCCAGCCCGCGTCGTCGCCGGGCGAAACGCCTTCGATGATCAACTCCCGAGTCGAGGCGTTCCGGTCCCTCAGCCAGCCGATGATCTTGGTGACGTCGTCCGGTGACAGCTGGCGGGTGGAGTCCTCCGAAAGGGACGGCAGGATCCCGTCCCAGCGGGCGGCTCGGGCCATCGACTTGGGCCGTGGCCAGGCCGCGACCACCCAGATCGGGATCCGCGGCCGCTGCACCGGGCGCGGCTCGAACCGCAGCCCGTCCACCCGGTAGTGCTCGCCCGCGAAGTCGACCCGCTCGCCCAACCAGGCCTGTTCCATGATCGCCAGCGTCTCGTCCAGCAGCGCGGCCCGGGTCCGCCGGTCGGTGGCCTCCGGCGGCCCGACCTTGCCGAACCCGCCGTCGTCCGCCGCGCCGAGGCCGACCGGGATCACCAGCCGGCCGCCGGAGAGATGGTCGATCGTCATCGCCTCGCGGGCCACCTTCCAGGGGCGGCGCCGGGTCAGCGCGAACACCATCGCGCCCAGGGTGATCCGCTCAGTCCGGACCGCCGCCGCGGCCAGGATCGCCCACGGGTCGTACATGTCCATGGCGCCGATGGACATGCCATCCCAGCTGAAGAAGCCGTCCCAGCCGGCCCGTTCCGCCTCGACCGCCAGCTCGACCTGCTCGTTCGGGTTCCCGGTGCTTGCTATGAATCCGTACCTCATCCGGGGAGGCTAACCGTCACCCCTGACACCGGGGTCCGGGCGACGGCCGAGGAGACGGCCGATCCCGCCGAGGCAGCCGACGAAGACCGCGCCGAGCAGCGTGGAGTTGCCGAGCACCAGCCGGAACGTGTCCCGATGGCCGGCGGCGTGCGCGGCGAAGGCGAGCAGATCGGGGCGGGCCTTTCCGGCCGCGGCCGCCGACCGCTGCAGCGCGGCCAGCCCGCGGAACCAGGACTCGGCCTGCATCGCGGGTGTGCTCCACCAGCGCACCACGGCCGGGGCGCCGCCGCTGTTCCACATCCGGTGCACGGTGCCGCGCGGGATGCCGAAGCCCGCGCCGGCCTCGTAGCTCTCGTTGATCCCGCCGAGTTCGACACTGAGCCGTCCCGCGACGACCTCGAACCGTTCGTCGTGAGCGGGATGGAAATGGGCCGGCGGCGGGGAGCCGTGCGGTTCGTACCGCGCCTCGAGCTCCAGGCAGTCGGGGTCGCTGCGTCGGATCGTCACCGCCTCGTGCGCCCCGATCCTGAGGGTGTCGCCCATCTGAAACCTCACTGTTCCGGTTGTCGCGATCAACACTGCGACCCTAGTGCGGGCGAACCGCTGAGACCGGCCCGCGCTGGGTATTCCACGGGTCATGGCCACCCGAACCGTCTATCCCGGCGCCGAGGAGTTCCTGCCGGCGCGGCCCGGTCCGCGGAACCTGCGTACGGCGATCAAGACGTGCCAGGGCTGCGATCTCTACCTCGACGCCACCCAGGCGGTGTTCGGCGAGGGCCCGCGGGACGCGCCGTTGGTGCTGGTCGGCGAGCAGCCGGGCGACGTCGAGGACCGCGACGGCCGCCCGTTCACCGGACCGGCCGGCCGGGTGCTGGACCGGGCCCTCGAGGACGCCGGGCTGGATCGCGAGCAGCTCTACCTGACCAACGCGGTCAAGCACTTCCGGTTCGAGCATCGCGGCAAGCGGCGGATTCACCAGCGGCCCACGCTGCGCCAGACCACCGCCTGCCGGCCCTGGCTGAGTGCCGAACTGGACCTGGTCGAGCCGGACGGCGTCGTACTGCTCGGCGCATTGGCCGGGCAGAGCCTGCTCGGCGCGGACTATCGGGTCGGTGATCATCGCGGCCGGATCTTCGACCTGCCCGGCAGTACGGCTTGGGCGCTGGCCACCGTCCATCCGTCTGCGGCGCTGCGGGCCGAGGACCGTGACGCGGTCTACGCCGGCCTGGTCGAGGACCTGCGCCTGGCCGCGGCCCGGCTTGCCTGAGCGGAGGTGTCAGGAGCTGGAGGGCGACTCCGTCGCGAGCACCTGCCGGAACGCCTCGCCGCCGAGCGCCGGCCGGTCCCGGTAGAGATAGCAGGCGGCGACGTGGCCCTCCTTGATCAGGTAGTTCGGCGGCGGCGCGTCCAGGCAGTGCGCCTCGGCGGCCGGGCAGCGGTCCGCGAACCGGCAGCCGGGATGCTGCTCCGGCACCTCGAGCTCGGATGCCGTCGCCCGCTCGGATCCCCAGGCCTGTTGGGGATCCGGCCACGGGATGGAGTCGATCAAGAGCCGTGTGTACGGATGCTGCGGCGCGTCGATCACGGTCTCCACAGCGCCGGCCTCGACGATGCTGCCGCGATACATCACCAGAATGTGATCACTGACGTGGTAGGCGGTGCCGAGGTCGTGGGTGATGTAGAGGATCGGTACGTTCAGCGTCCGGTTCACCGTGCGCAGGCTCTCCAGGATCGTCGCCCGCAGCGAGGCATCGACCATCGACACCGGCTCGTCGGCGATGATCAACTTCGGCTTCAGCATCAACGCCCGGGCGACGATCACCCGCTGCCGCTGGCCGCCGGACAGCTGGTGCGGATAGCGGCCGAGCGTCTCGTCCGGCCGCAGGCCCACCGCCTCCAGGGCGGTGATCATCATTTCCTGCCGCTGCGCGGTCGACCGGGCCAGCTTGAACTTCTGGATCGGCACGGTCAACACGTGATCGACCTTGTAGAACGGGTTGAACACCGAGAACGGGTCCTGGAACACGGCCTGCACCTCGCGCCGGAACTGACCCAGCTCGGCGCCGCGCAGCTTGGCGATGTCGCGGCCCTGGAACCGTACCGTCCCTTCGGTCGGGGCGATGAAGCCGAGCAGCAGCGAGGCCAGCGTCGACTTGCCGCTGCCGCTCTCGCCGACCACCGAGACCACCTGCGGCGTGTCGCCGCGGATGGTCAGCGACACATGATCAAGAGCGATCGTCGACGTCTTGGACAGCATGCCGCCGCGGTAGATCTTGGTCGCCTCGGTCAGCTCGACCAGCGGAACTCGATCATCCGACATGGCTCTCCTCGGTCTGATGCAGGTGACAGGCGACGAAGCGCTGATGCCCTTCGACAGGCTCAGGGCGCACGGAGGTTGCGCCGTAGGCCGGCTCCAAGTCCACACACGGATCGAACGCCTTCGGGCAGCGCGGATGGAACAGGCAGCCGGACGGCATCGACCGCAGCGACGGCGGCAGGCCGGGAATGCCGCGGAACGTGCCGCGGTCGGCCAGCTTGGGCAGGCTCTCGATCAACAGTTCCGTGTACGGGTGCAAGGGATCGGCGAAGATCTCCCGAATCGGCGACAGCTCGGCCAGCTTGCCCGCGTACATCACCGCTAGCCGGTCCACCGTCTGCGCCATCAACCCCATGTCGTGGCCGATCAAGATCACCGCGACGCCGAGTTCGTCCTGCAGCTTGAGGATAGTGTCCATCACCTGCCGCTGCACCACGACGTCCAGCGCCGAGGTCGGCTCGTCCGCGATCACCACCTGCGGCTGCATGGCCACCGCGATCGCGATGCAGACCCGCTGCTTCATCCCGCCGGACAGCTCGTGCGGATACATCCGGCCCACCGAACGGCGCAGCCCGACCGCCTCCAGCGCGTCCCGGGCCAGCCCGAGCAGCGTCCGCTTGTCCCGGCGCGTCCCGTGATCTTCCAGCGTGTCGATGATCTGGTTCTCGATCCGGGCCACCGGGTTGAGCGAGTTCATCGCGCCCTGCGGAATCATGCTGATCTTGCTCGACCGGAGCTGCCGGACCCGGCGCTCCGGCATCCCGATCAGGTCCTCGCCGTCCAGCAACACCTGGCCGGAGATCACGGTCGGTGCCCGGAGCAGCCGCATCAGGGCCAGCGCCATGGTGGACTTGCCGGAGCCCGATTCGCCCACCAGGCCGAGTTTCTCGCCCGGCATCAGGTCGAACGAGACCCCGTTGACCGCACTGACCGGCCCGTCGTCGGTGTAGTACGTGACCTCAAGATCACGCACGGACAGCGCCGGTTCCGTACTCACTGGGACCTCCGGGATCGCGGGTTGGCCCATTCGTCCAGGGCGAACGAGATGAGGAACAGCGACAAGATCAGGATCAGGATGATCCCGATCGGGATGCCCCACCACCACCAGAGGTTGCGCAGCAGCGCGGAGAACCGTTGCATCCAGAAGAACGTCATGCCCAGTGTCGGTTCCCGCTGCGACCCGAGGCCGAGCAGTTCCAGTCCCAGCGCGCCGTAGACGGCCGCGATCAACGCCGAGACGAAGCCGGCCAGCAGGAACGGCGCCAGGTTCGGCAACAGTTCGCGGACGATGATCTCCGGCCCGCGCATCCCGGACAGCCGGGCCAGCCGGAGGAACTCGCGCTCGCGCAGCGACAGCACCTGGGCCCGGATCGCGCGGGTCGGCCCCGGCCAGGCGAACGCGGCCAGGATCAGCGCCATGCTCTCGATCGAGATGTACTGCCGCAGCAGCGAGGCGATCACGACCATCACCAGGAAGCTCGGGATGGTGAACATGACGTCGACCACCCACCGGATCACGTTGTCCAGCCAGCCGCCGTAGAACGCGGAGATCAGGCCCAGGACGATCCCGATGCCGAGCCCGATCGCGCCGGCCAGCAGGCCGATCTGGAGGCTCAGCCGGGTGCCGACGACCATCACCGCGAACAGGTCGCGGCCCTGCGCGTCGGTGCCGAACCAGTACTCCGGCGAGGGCGGCTTGCTGGCCGGTCCGGCCAGCGGGTACGGGTCCTTCAGCGGGTTGATCAACAACGTCCCGGCGGTCGAGAACAGCACCAGGGCGAGGAACATGATCAACCCGACGGTCAGCATCGGGTGCCGGCGCAGGTAGAGGAACAGCGCCCGGGCCCGGCCCACCCTCGGGCGCGGGGTCGGCACCACCCGCGCGGGAGCTGCGGTCACGGCCATGGCGTCACGCCTTCCCGTAGCGGATCCGCGGATCCAGCAGCGGATAGATCAGGTCGACGATCAGGGTCGCGATGCAGACCGCGAAGACCAGGATCATCGTGATGCCGTACAGCAGGTTGTAGTCGAGCACCTGGATCGACCCGTTGATCAACCCGCCTAATCCCGGGTACGCGAACAGGGTCTCCACCAGCACGGTCGAGAAGATGAACGTGCCGAGCGACATGACCAGGCCGGTCACCTGCGGCAGCAGCGCGTTGCGGACCGCGTACTTGAGGAAGATCCGGCGCGGCTTCAGACCCTTGGCGTCGGCGAAGATGATGTAGTCCTCACCGGTCGTCATCACCATCAGGCTGCGCATCTGCAACGCCTGCCCGCCGAGCTGGAACAAGATCAGCGCGCAGGCCGGCAGGAACGCGTGCCGGATCACGTCCAGGATGAACTCGCCGCTGAACTCCGGCGTCGCCGTCCGCGAGTACGCGCCGGCCAGCGGGAACAGCTTCAGCTGGAACGCGAACACGTAGATCAACAGGAAGCCGAGCACGAACGCCGGCACCGCGCTGGTCAGCATCGACGTCGGCACGAAGAACCGCAGCCAGCGCGGCGACCGGGGCCAGCCGAGCAGGGCGCCGAGGATGGTGCCGATCACGAACGCGATCAAGATCGACACCAGGCCGAGGCCGAGAGTCCACGGCATCGCGTCCAAGATCACCGAGTTGACGGTGCGCGGATACTGCGAGATCGAATAGCCGTAGTCGAACCGGACCACCTTGAGCAGCGAGTTCAGATACTGCTGCCAGAGCGGCTGATCGAGGCCGAAGTCGCGTGAGTAGGCCTCGGCCATCTGCTGCAGGCCGGTCTGGTTGCGACCACCCTGGGTCGCCGCCTGCAACAGCCGTTCCCGGATCGGATCGCGCGGGCTGAGCTTGGGGATCAGGAAGTTGATCGTCGCCGCCGTCCACATGACGGTGATCAACAGGCCGATCCGTTTCAGCAGGTATTGCAAGGAATACACGGCCGGACCTCGCCTTCAGCCGGCAGCCGGCTTGATCCGGGTCAGTTCCAGCGAGAACGTCTTGAACCAGAACGCACCCGGCAGATAGGGATCGGAGGCCGTCGGCCAGCCGGTCCAGTAGGTCGTGTTGTACGGGATCCGGTGCATCCACTGCACCAGCGGCGTGTGCGGCAGTTCGCGCAGATAGATCTCCATCGCCTGCAGGAACAGCGGCAGCTCGCCGGGATCGGCGACCGGCAGCGAGGCCATCTGCTCGACGATCTTGTCGTACTCGGCGTTTCGCCAGTGGCTGCTCACGTCGCCGGCCTCGCCGATCTTGGAGTAGTGCCGCGAGTGCATCAGCTCCAGTGACGGGTACGGATCCGCGATGGCCCCGGCGAAGCCGAACAGGAACAGCTTCGCCGAGCCGTCCGTGATCCTGGTCACCGAGTCACCCGGCGTCTGCAGCGACGCCTCGAAACCGGCCGCCCGGAGCTGCTCGGCCAGGATCGCGCCGTAGTCGTTGACCAGGTCGACGATGCCGTAGATCGTCGCGTCGACCCGCTTGCCGTCCTTGGCCCACAGCCCGTCGCCGTCCTTGGCGTAGCCCTTGCCGGTCATGATCGCGTCGACCTTGGCGAGGTCGTAGGCGTTCGTCGGGTACTGGGCCAGCATCGGCCGGGCCGCGTCCAGATACGGCTTCAGCGGCGGGAAGTCCGGGAACGGCAGCTCGGACAGGGTTCCGGCGCCCTCGTAGCCGATGTCGACCAACTGCTGCCGGTTGATCCCGTGGTTGATCGCCCGCCGCATGTCCAGATCGTCGAACGGCGGGGCGGCACAGTTGAAGAACAGCGACTGCGGCCACCAGTCGGTGTAGCCGTACGGCGCGTTCCGGTCGGTCCAGGCGATGATCTTCTGGTTCTGGTCCACCACCTGCTTGATCACCGGCGGCCGCAGGTCCAGCGAGGAGTCCAGCTCGTTGTTGATCAACTGCTGCGCGGTGTTCGTCGGGTCGGTGAACGGAACCACGATGATCCGCTTCGGTCCGGGCGCCTCGGCCAGGCCCGCCTGGACCGCCCACCAGTCGTCCCGGCGATCGAGCAGCCGCTGCTGCACGGTCCAGTCGACCACCGTGTACGGCCCGGTGACCACCGGCCACTGCTTGCTCGGGTCGTAGAACAGGAACCCGTACTGATCCTTCTGCTCGGAGAAGATGTGCTCCGGCACCAGGAAGATGCCGAGGTCGTTCTTGAAGTACAGGTAGTCGAACGCGAACCGCGGCGCCGGCTTGGTGAAGGTGATCTTGACCGTCTTGTCGTCGGTCGCCTCGGCCTTCTTCACCCATTCCCGGATATCGGCCGCGTACGTCATCGCGGCGTTCTTCTCGTTCCGCAGCATCTCCACCGAGAACGCGACGTCCTTGGCGCTGAACGGCGTACCGTCACTCCACTTCGCGTCGGTGCGGGTGGTGATCGTCACCGACTTGTAGTCCTTCGCGTAGACCGGCTCGCCGTCGGCCAACCACGGCGTCGTCTCGCCGGAGAAGGCCGAGTAGTACCAGAGTGGTTCCAGCAGGGCGGCCATGCCGCGCTGATGGTTGAAGCCGGAGGCGTACGGGTTGCAGATGCCGAGGTCGCTGCCGTCGCCGTACGAGAGCATCAGGGTCTGTTCCCGCGGCACGTCCGCCGGCTTCCCGCGCGGCACCTCTCGAGGCGCCGAGCCGGTCGCGGTCGGTTGGCCGCCGCTGTCGGTGCCGGTCGCGGCGGGCGGCGGCAGTTCCGGCGTACCGCAGGAGGTCAGGGCGAGGCCGGCCGAGCTGAGCCCGGCCAGGGCGAGGAAATCGCGGCGAGGAGTACGGTCGGCAAACGACGGTGTCATGCGAACCTCCAGCAGAGATGGGAGATCGGCCAGAGAGCGCGCTTACCAGAATGGCTGAACATCGGCGCCTCCAGTTCGTTCTGGTGGGCGCGCCGCATCCAAGCAACGGTGCTCAGAAAATGGTCGAACCGGCAGCCCTGGCGATCTTGATCACGAGGGTACCTCCGGCACCGAGAATCCTGTCAAGACTTGATGTCCGAGGAACGGAACCGGTTCAGTAAGTCGCCCGGCCGCCGGAGGCGTCGAAGCAGAATCCGGTGGTGAAACTGCAGGCCGGCGAGACCATGAAGTTGATCATCTCGGCGACCTCCTCGATGGTGCCGACCCGGCCCATCGGGATCTTGGCCGTCATGTAGTCGATCACCTGCTGCGGCTGCTCGTCCAGGAAGGCGGTCCGGATCACCGCCGGCGCCAGCGCGTTGATCGTGATGCCGTCCGCGGCGTACTCCTTGGCCATCGCCTTGACCAGCCCGATCAGGCCGGCCTTGCTGGCCGAGTAGCCGATCATGGAAGGGTTGCCTTCCTTGCCGGCGATCGAGGCCACGTGGGCGATCCGGCCGTAGCCGTGTTCGACCAGGTGCGGCAGCGCGGCTTGACTGACCACCAGCGCGCCGCGCAGGTTGACCGCGACCGCGGCGTCGAACTCGGCCAGGTCGACCTCGTGGCTGCGCCGGCCCATCGGGCCTTGGATGCCGGCGCAGTTGACCACCGCGTGCACCTGGCCGAACTCGGCCACCGTCATCGCGAACGCCCGCTGCACCGAGTCCGGCGCAGTCACGTCCGCGGCCTGGCCGATCGCCTCGCCACCGCCGGCGATGATCTGACCGGCCAGGTCGCTGACCGGGCCGCCGTCGCGATCGACGCAGGCGACCCGCATTCCGTGCCGGGCCAGCAGCAGTGCGGTGCCGCGGCCGATGCCCGATCCGGCCCCGACCACGAACGCGGTCTGGCCGTCGACGCTGCTCCGATCATGATCAAAGGTCATCTCCGTACCGTAGCCGTCCGGCCGCCGGCCCGGAACCTGTGACGGCCGCTACCGCGCGACGTCGGCGTGCCGACGGGAGGCGGCGATCTCCGCGGCACGCCAGCGGCGCTGGTTCACCACCGCGATCACGCTGGCCAGGCCCGCTGCCACCGCGGCACAGGCGAACGACGAAGCCACGCCCCGGAAGTCGATCATGATGCCGGCGAGCGCCGTACCCGCCGCGGCGCCGACCATGTTGGTCGCCGAGAGCAGCGACTGGGCCTCGTTCAGCCGGTAGGCGGGCGTCAGGTGGTCCAGCAGCGCCTGTTGCATGATCAACATCGGCGCGATGGTCAGCCCGGTGCAGAACAGCAGCGGCAACAGGGCACCGAGCGGTGCGCCGGCCAGCGCGATCAGCAGCGCGATCGCGACCAGGAACAGGGCGAACAGGCCGAGGCAGACCGCGACGCCGCGACGCTCGTCGAACCCCCAGGTCCGGGCCCCGAAGGCCAGGCCCCCGACCGCGCTGCCGCCGGCGATCGCGGCGAACAGGATCCCGACCTTCTCAGTGCCGCCGAGCAACTCGCCCGCCACGCCGGCCATCGAGGTGTCCAGCTGGCCGAAGCCGACGCTGAGCATGAGCATCACGATCAGCACCGCGGCCACGCCAGGGACGGTCAGGGCCGATCGATGAGTCCGTACGTCAGCAGGCCCAGGGCCGACCAGGTCGCCCGGCTGCGGAGTGGCCGGCCGGGACCGCCGGGCCGCATCGGTCCGGCAGTACGCGATCCCGCCGACCGCCATACAGCCGGCGGTCACCAGCAACGGCACCACCGGCACCGTCAGCGCGAGCAGTGCGGACAACAGCAGCGGGCCGCCGACGAAGATCAACTCGATCGAGGTGGCGTCCAGCGCGAAGGCGACCCGGCGCGACTTCGGGTCCGGGAACACCGTCCGCCAGGCCGCCCGCATCGCCGGCGTCACCGGCGAGAAGGACAGACCGGCGCCGAGTGAGATCGCGATCAGGACCGGAATGGGCAGGCCGCCGATCGTGGCCAGGGCCAGCAGTGCCGTCAGGCTCGCGCTCACCACACTGGTCGGCAGGATGACCCGGACCTGACCGAACCGGTCCATCGCCCGACCCCACAGCGGCGTGCCCACGGCCGAGCCGATCGCGAACGCGCCGGTGACGAACCCGGCCAGGCTGTACGCGTCGCGCTCGGACTGGACCAGCAGCAGGATGCCCAGCGGCGCCATCGAGATCGGCAGCCGAGCGATCGTCGCCGCCAGGAAGGGCGCGGCCGCCGGCCGGTACCGCAGCAGTTTCAGATAGGCCCGGAGTCCCGATCCGAGGTCGGCACTCATGCGTCACAACGACAGTTCACCCACAAACGATAACGATCGTCCTCAGACCTTGATCAACCGACCAGTCGCCACAGAGACGAATTCATCCCTGAGCTTTCGGCTGATCAGTCGGTCCGACCATCGCCGCTTCGATCCTGGCGTCGGCCTCAGCCACTTCTTCCTCGGTGAACG
The DNA here is from genome assembly GCF_013407955.1 of Microlunatus parietis. GTDB lineage: Bacteria > Actinomycetota > Actinomycetes > Propionibacteriales > Propionibacteriaceae > Microlunatus > Microlunatus parietis. The sequence continues at coordinate 2,914,903 of NZ_JACCBU010000001.1, forward strand.
CTCCGTGCTCCTGCTGATAGCGCTCCAGTTCCAGGCCGAGCAGATCATGTCGCAGCTGTCGCGCCGCTGCTTCGGAGACCATGCCGGCGACGTCGTCGGTCAGTTTCCGCAACTCGTCGACCAATCCGGTCGGCAGCGACACGGTGATTCGGGTCGTGTCCTCCATGCGTGAACGGTACGCCCCGCCACCCCATTGCCCCGATCGGTGGTCGGCCTCCGATCGCGCGGCCCGCGCCCGCGACGACACCGCCACCTCACCCTTCAGGAGCCGCCCCATACCGGTGCCGGTCCAGGCCCGTCGACGCAAGGGCGGTGCCCGAGCAGCGGCCCGGACCCGTCAGCGCCGCCGGCCTCTACGTCCGCGACGTCGCCCTCCCGCCCAGAGGTCGCCGACCGTATACCCCTAAGTTGGTCAAGCGGCTGCCGGCGCGGATTCGGCTCATTGGCAGGCTCGGGCGAGAGCACGATTCGTCAAGGTGGAACCCTGCCTGGTGTCTGGTGCCCCGGAAGTTCCACGATCCTGATTGATCTCAGGGACAGCATCGGTCCGGTCGCGACCCCACGCGGTCGACCGACCGGGGTTCGAGCTGCGCACGCTCACGTCGAGTGGACCCGAAGCGCAGAACCGAGCCTGAATCCGTGCCATATCCGTCCGACCCAACCCGGACCCCGCCCGCGTCATCAGGCGCCGCCACGTCCACCGCTGCCGGTTGCGCGTCGCCCACGAAGTCCTCGACGTGTCGGAATTCCTCCACGGACGAGGCGTTTCCACGTGGTAATGGCGGTTGGGCGCTCGCCCGTGGAGAAATGCCGACATCGAGGGTGCCGCGTCGGTCCGCACGACGACCACTGGGGCGGGAGCGCAGCGTCGCGGGCATTGAGGGCTCAACGGACACCGCCGTTGCGTCGACAGCGCCTGGCGTGCGCGGCGCGAGTGGCGGGACGGGGCGCTGTGGCGGTGTCTCCCGTAGCGTGGCGTCCACGGATTCAGGCTCAGCTCCAGCCCGTTGACGCCCGCGGCACCAACTCCATACCGGTCAGCTCGATGCCGTGGTGGGGCCGGCCGTCGATGGCGTCCAGCAGCAGTTCGGCGGCGCGCTGGCCGAGGTATTCCAGGCGCAGGTCGATCGTGGTCAGCGGCGGCCGACTGGCCAGCGCCATCACGTCCCAGTCGTCGAAGCCGGTCACCGCGATCTCGTCGGGCACCCGCAGGTCCAGTTCCCGCAGCCGGTCGCACACGCCGCGGGCGATCTGGTCGCTGCCGCAGCTGATCGCATCCATCGGCAGCGGTTCTCCGGGGCGCCAGGCCTGCAGAAGTTGATCAACGGCGCGGCGGCCCCAACTCTCGCTCCACTCGCCGAACAGGGTGGGCGCGGCGAGTTCCAGGCCGGCCTCGTGGACCGCCTGCGCGGTGATCTCGGCCCGGGTCCGAGGACTGTGCTGGTGCGGCCGGCCGGCGACGTGGACGATCCGGCGGCGCCCGATGCCGAGCAGATGATCAACGATCCGGCGGGCCCCGTCGGCGTCGTCGGGCATCACGGACGCGTCGTCGGGATCGCTCGACGGCGCGAAGGCGTACACCACCGGGATGGGGACGTCGATCCGCGGCCGGGCGTCGGTGGTCCGGCCCGCGACGATGATGCCGTCGACGCGCCGGGCGACCAGGCTCCGCACGTGGTACGCCTCGCGGACCGGGTCGTTCCGGCTGGTCGCGAGCAGCGCCGACAGCTGGCCGGCGGCGAGCGCGTTCTCGGCACCGAGCATCACCGGGATGCTGAACCGGCCGGCCGAATCGGCACTGAGCAGGCCGACCGTGAAGCTGCGGCTGGCCGGCGGCCGGCGGGCCGGATCGGGGCTGAAGCCGAGTTCCGCCGCGGCCCGGTAGACCCGGTCCCGGGTGCTCTCCCGCAAGGCCCCGGAGTTGTTCAGCGCCTTGGACACGGTGCCCGGCGAGACTCCCGCCGCGCGGGCGATGTCCACGACGCGTGCCGTACGCCGAGCCGCCATCTGCCCTCCTTCGTCGAACAATTTTCCTGCATTTTTCCATCTTGCGATCGACCCAGGCTACCTCACAAGATTGCAGAATCCGTGTCACAGAAAGGATCTCGCCCTTGACGACCGGTTCACTCGAGACCTACCGTCAACGGAAACAGATTTCCAGTTTTCCGCAATTTCTTGGAGCTGAACATGGCGTACGCCGGCCCCGTCCGTCCGACCGAGACCGCCGCCGTGGTGTGGCGCCCCGTGGCCGCCGGCGCGGTCACCATCACGGGTGGCCCGCTGGGCGCCCGCCAGACCGCCAACCGGACCGCCGCGATCCCGGCCGGACTGAAGCAGTTGCGTGAGGCGAAGAACGTGCTCAACCTCGAGCTCGCCGCGGGCAAGGCCGAGGGCGAGGCGGTCGGTCCGATCTTCGCCGACTCCGATGTGCACAAGTGGCTCGAGGCTGCCGCGTGGGAATACGGACGCGGCGCCGACCCGGCTCTGCTCGACGACATCCTCGAGCTGACCGACCTGCTGCAGAACGCCCAGGCCGACGACGGCTACCTCGACTCGGTCGTGCAGCTGCGCGGCCTGGAGCGCTACAGCGAACTGGAATGGAGCCACGAGCACTACTGCGCCGGCCACCTGATCCAGGCCGCCGTCGCGTACTCCCGGACCACCGGCCGGACCGAACTGCTGGACGTGGCACGCCGGGTTGCCGATCATCTGGTCGCCACGTTCGGGCCGGGCAAGAACCCTGCCCTGGATGGGCATCCGGTGATCGAGATGGCCCTGGTCGAGCTCTACCGGGAGACCGGGGAGCGGTCCTATCTCGACCTGGCGAAGCACTTCGTGGACACCCGCGGCCGGGGCACCATCACCGGCCGCGACGTCGGCTACTACTCCGACCGGGTGCCGGTCCGCGAGGCGACCACCGTCGAGGGCCACTCGGTTCGCGCCGTCTATCTGGCGGCCGGCGCCGCCGATGTCGCGGCCGAGACCGGCGATGCCGAGTTGCTCGCCGCGCTGGAGACCCAGTTCGCCTCGATGGCTCTGGAGAAGGAGTATCTGACCGGCGGGCTCGGGGCCCGCTGGGAGGGCGAGGCGTTCGGCGATCCGTACGAACTGCCGAACGACCGGGCCTACGCCGAGACCTGCGCCACCATCGGCGGCATCCAGTGGGCCTGGCGGATGCTGCTGGCGACCGGGAAGGCGAGCTATGCCGACCAGATCGAGCGGATGATCTACAACGGGTTCATCTCCGGGGTCTCCCAGGCCGGCACCGAGTACTTCTACGTCAACACGCTGCACCTGCGCGACCGGTCGGTTCCCGATCATGATCGGACCCCGGCCCGTGGTCGGGTCGGCTGGTTCGCCTGCGCCTGCTGCCCGCCCAACGTGATGCGCACGTTCTCAAGCCTGGAAGGCTATCTGGCGAGTACGGACGCGGACGGACTGCAGCTGCACCAGTACCTGCCCGGCACCGTCCAGGCCGGCGAGCTCAAGCTCACCGTCGCGACCGACTACCCGTGGCAGGGCAAGATCACGATCACCGTCGACCAGGCCGGACCGGACGAGACGACGATCGCGCTCCGGGTGCCGGCCTGGGCCGAGGGGGCGACGCTGACCACGGCTGCTGGGACCGAGGATGTCACGGCGGGCGAGTACGCCGGCGCCCGCCGGGCCTGGCAGGTCGGTGATCAACTCGTGCTCGACCTGCCACTGACGCCGCGGCTGACCGCACCCCATCCACGCGTCGACGCGTCGCGCGGCTGCCTGGCCATCGAACGCGGACCGCTCGTCTACGCCCTGGAGCAGGCCGACCAGGCCGAGGGCGTCGCCGTCGATGATCTTCGGCTCGACCCGGCGGGTGAGCTCGTCGAGGAACGGCGCGAGGACCTGCTCGGCGGAGTCACGTTGATCAAGGCCACCGGCAGCGGACCGGACGGTCCGGTCGAGTTGGTGGCGCTGCCGTACCACCTCTGGGCCAATCGCGGTCCACAACCGATGCGGGTCTGGATTCCCTTGCAGTAAAGGGACTCCGGGCAAGACCCGGAAGGAGTGACAGCAAAGATGCTGACGCGGAGAGCACTGCTGGGCACCGGGGCCGTGCTGGCCCTCGCGTCCGGCTGCGCCCGACAACTGCCGGCGGTGAACACGGCTGCCGCCGGCTTCGGCAGCGGCGCCGACGGCACCGTCGAGGTCTGGTGCCGGTCGGCGACCCAGACCGGGATCCAGTTCATGGCCGACACGTTCCACCAGCAACAGAACCGGATCCGGGTCCGGGTGACCCCGGTGCCGGACGCCCAGTTCGTCACCAAACTGGCCACCGCGATCCGCGGCGGACGGGTGCCCGACCTGGTCGACTTCGACGACATCAACTCGATGCTGTTCATCTTCCGGGGTGCCTTCGCCGACCTGACCGACCTGATCGATCGCCTTCCCGGCAAGGAGAAACTCAGCCCGGGGCACCTGGCTCTTGCGACCAAGGACGACCGGGTCTACGCGGTGCCGTTCCTGGCCGACAACTCCGTGCTGTTCTGCAACACCGAGCTCTTTGAGCAGGCCGGGCTCGACATCGACGACTCGACCAAGGACTTCGCCTCGATCCTCGAAGCCGCCCGCAGGCTCAGAGGCCTCGGCGAGGACGTGTACGGCTGGTCCATCCCGGGCAACGCCGCCGGCTCCCTCGGCTTCACCGTGCAGCCGCACATCTGGGCCGCCGACACCGACCTGATCACCGGCGAGGTCGGTGATCAGCGCGGCAACGTGGCCGGCAACGAGGCGGTGCGCCGGACGCTGGAGTTCCAGCGCACGCTGTGGCAGGAGAAGCTGGTCCCCTCGTCCGCGTACGCCGAGGACGGCTCGACCTATCCGGCCGACTTCCTGGCCGGCCGGGTCGGGATGACGCCGCGGTCGTTCGGCGGCATCGTCAAGAACGCCGACGAGGAGTTGCTGTCCAAGATCACCGTACGGCTGCTCTGCGGACCGGACGGCGGCCGGTCGTTCTTCGACGGCGGCAACAACCTCTGCCTGGTCAACGGCGCCCGGAATCCCTCCGCTGCTTGGGAATTCGCCGCCTTCTGCGTCGCTCCGGAGCAGCAGGCCCGACTACCCGAGGGCAACTACACGCCGATCCGGTCCGACGTGGCGACGCCCGAGTTCCGGGCGAAGTATCCGCTGGCCGTGCCGACGCTTGATCACCTCGACGCCGGCTACGCGCCGACGACGCTGGCGTACAACCTGCTCTACAACCAGCCGGACGGCCCCTGGCTGGCGATGTACCGGCGGGCCGTGTTCGACGGCGAGGTGGAGGCCGCGATGGAGGAAGCGCAACGCAGTTATGACCGCATCCTGAGGCAGGCGCAGGCATGATCACCGAGACGCTCGACACCGCGCCGGCCCGGCCGGCTGCGCGGCCGTACCGGCAGAACCCGCGCTCGCTCACCCATCCGCCGCGAACCGGTCTGCTGCTGGTGCTGCCGGCGGTGATCTTCGTCTCCGTCTTCGTCCTGGCGCCGCTGCTGGTCGCGGTCTACATCTCGCTGACCAACTTCCCGCTGATCGGTGACTACCGGTTCATCGGGCTGGAGAACTACGTCCAGGCGTTCACCGATCCGGCGTTCGGCTGGTCCATCCTCTACACGTTGATCTACACGGCCCTGGTCACGTTGCCGATCTTGCTCCTCGGCTACACGCTGGCGGTGCTGGTCCGGTCCAATCGGCGCGGCGCCAAGGTGCTCCGAACCGTCTTCTTCATCCCGTACGTGGTCGGACTGACCACGCTCAGCTTCCTGATGGTGCTGGAGGCCCAGCCGGACAGCGGCATGATCAACCTGATCTTGAAGTGGATCGGGCTGACCGACGGCAGCACGGCCTGGCTGGTGGACGGCACGCTCGGCACGATCCTGATCTGCGTCCTGGTGGTCTGGGGCGTGTCCGGGCTGACCATGATGCTCCTGATGTCCGGCATGCAGGGCATCCCCAGCGACGTGTACGAGTCTGCCGAACTGGACGGCGCCGGCTGGTGGCGGACCGAGCGCCACATCACACTGCCGATGCTCCGCCGTACCATCGCCCTGAGCTTGATCATCTCGGTGATCGGCTCCTTCCTCGCCTTCACCCAGTTCTTCATCCTGACCCAGGGCGGGCCCGGATCCCAGACGACCACCGTGGTGATGGCCATCTACAAACGGGCGTTCGTCCAGCTGCAGCTGGGCGCGGCGACGGCGATGTCGCTGCTGCTGGTCGTGATCATCGGCCTGGTGACGGCCGCCCAGTTCTGGCTGCTCCGGGAGAAGGACTGATCATGGCGACCCTGACCGCACCCGTACGCCGGTCCACGACGATCACCGGGATCGAACGGGACACCCGGACCAAACAGGTGCTCTACGTGTTCGGCGGCTTGTTGGCGCTGCTGGTATTCACGGTGCCGCTGCTCTGGGCCCTGTTCCGGTCGCTGCAGCCGGGCGCCGTGATCGTCGACCCGCCGGACCCGGCGACCTACTTCGACGTGACCCTGAGCAACTTCACCGTGCTGGTCCAGGAGGGCACGCTGGGCCGCTCGATCGGGAACAGCCTGATCGTCTCACTCTGCTCGGCCCTGCTCACCGCCGTGCTGGCATTGTTCGCCGGCTACGGCTTCGCGAAGTTCCGATTCCGTGGCGCCAACCTGCTGTTCGCGATCATCGTGCTGACCATGATGGTCCCGTTCCAGGCGATCCTGACCCCGCTCTATCTGCAGCTCAACGCGATGCGGCTGACCGACAGTCTGTTCGGATTGATCTTGTTCTACGCGACCGTCCACCTGCCGTTTGGCGTCTTCGTGATGCGCAACTCGTTCACCGCGATCCCCGCCGAGCTGGAGGACTCCGGCCACGTCGACGGCGCCGGCACGATGCGCACCCTGGTCTCCGTGCTCTGGCCCTTGGTCATGCCGGGCGCCGCAACGACGGCGCTGTACGCGTTCCTGGCGTCGTGGACCGAGTTCCTCGGCGCCCTCACGTTCTTGACCGACCCGACCCTCTACACGCTGCCGATCGACCTGGTGAACCTGCAACGCGGCACCTACGGACAGATCGACTACGGCGTCCTCGCCGCCGGCGCCGTCGTCGCCATGATCCCCTGCGTCGTTCTGTACATCGCCCTGCAGCGCTACTACGTCCGAGGCCTCACCTCCGGCGCCGTGAAGGGCTGACCGTCCCGCCCCGCGGCACCTCACCCGCAGGCTGAGTGGGTCATATCCGGCCGGGTGTTCGCGGCCGGAAGTCACCCACAGACCGGGTGCGCCCCGACCCCACCGACGCCATCTGCAACAGGCTCCAGTCCCGGCGGGAATCCGCCCACCGTCGTCCAGGAGTTCGGGCAGACTGTGCTCGATGCCGACCGAGGAGGGTTCAGTGTCCGAAGACCCTGTTGCACAAGTGGCGATCGAGGAACGGCTCGGCGCCCACGTCGACTCGGGCGAGTTGCCGGGACTGGCCTGGCTGCTCTCGTACAGCGACGAGGTGCGGACGGGAGCGATCGGGCACCTCGATCCCCAGGGCACGTTGCCGATCCGTACCGACACGATCTTCCGGATCTCCTCGATGACCAAGCCGATCACCGCCGTCGCGGCGTTGATCTTGGTCGAGGAGGGCATGCTCAGCCTGGACGAGCCGGTGGACCGGCTGCTGCCGGAGCTGGCCGATCGGAAAGTGCTGCGCGACCCGGCGGGACCGCTCCACGACAAGGTGCCGTCCGAGCGGCCGGTCACGGTCGACGATCTGCTCACGTTCAGGCTCGGCTGGGGCATGGACTTCACCGACTTCTCGCCGAAGCCGTTCGACGAGGCCTGGAACAAGCTCGGGCTCGGCTTCGGCCCGCCGACGCCAGCCAGGATGCCCGACCCGGACACCTGGTTGAAGCGGCTCGGCACGCTGCCGCTGCAGTTCCAGCCGGGCGAACGCTGGCTGTATCACGTCGGGTCCCAGGTGCTGGGCTTCCTGGTGGCGCGGGCGTCGGGTCAATCGCTGGCGGAGTTCTTCGCCGAGCGGATCTTCGAGCCGCTCGGCATGATCGACACCGGGTTCTGCGTCCCGGCGGAGAAGCTGGACCGGTTCGGGCCCCACTTCGCCGGTGAGCCCGGAGCGACGACGATCTTCGACGAGACCGACGGCCAGTGGAGCACCCTGCCCGCCTTCCACGGCGGCGGCGAGGGACTGGTCTCGACCTTGGCCGACTACCACCGGTTCGCATCGATGCTGCGCCACGGCGGCGAACTCGACGGCCGCCGACTGCTCGCCGAGCCGACCGTCGCGGCCATGATCACCAACCAGCTCACCGGAGATCAACTCGCTCGCGGCGGGCCGGCCCCGGATGGCAGTTCCGGATGGGGCCGTGGCGTCGGCGTGATCATCCGCGACCTGCCGGACGGTCCGCCCGCCGGCGGCTACGGCTGGTCCGGCGGCCTGGGCTCGACCTGGTCCAACGCCGGACCGGTGACCGGCATCCTGCTCACCTCGCGGGCCTGGAGCAGCGCCGGTCCGCCGCCCGTGTTCGAGACCTTCGAGTCGATCATCGGCACGACCGCCCGGCTGGAGTGAATTTCCGCCGTGACTGACCGGCCGAAATTCACACCGGTCGGCAGAGTACGTCATGGACGAGCACATCCGGGTCGTTTTGACACGGGGCGGCACGCGAGTAGATCCGGGGCAGCGATCCCGATGTCTCCGGTCCCACCGATGAACGTCGGCACGTGATGATCATGGTCTAGTGCCTTGCTTCGCCAACCCTCAAGCCTCAACTTCGGGACATGCGCACACGGCCGGGCGACCGTACCTTTTGGCGAAACAAGTCGGCCCAGGGACGGCCTCGCCGGCAAGCACAGATCGTCCCCGGGCCCAAGCACCCTTGGTTGCAAAGGAGCCCGCCCAGTGTCCCTCAACGAGAGTTCTCATGCCACCTCGCGTCGTCGACCCCACCGTCGACGTCTGATCCGGGCCCGCATCGCAGCGAGCCTGCTCAGCGCGATCACCGGCGTACTTTCGGGCAGCTGGGCCTCGAGAGCGCCAGACATCCGCCGATGGATCGGGGCGGATGATGTTGGCTGGGGTCTGGCTAACAGCATCTCCGTGATCGGAACAGTTGCCGGAATGGCTGTTGTCCTCGTCCTGATAGACCGAGTTCGAACCCGACGACTCGCCCTCTTCGGGACCTGGGCCTTGTTGATCATCGCGCCGATCGTGGCTGTTGTTCCTTCAGCCGCATTCCTGGGCGCTGGACTCGCAGCGTGGGCGTTCATCAGCCAACTCCGCGAGGCTCCGGTCTGGGTCACCCAGCTCGAGGTCGAACGCCGGTTCGGGCGGCCGCTGCTGGGCACGTTCATCGCCTGCTACAGCGCAGGAAACTTCGGGGGCAGCGCCCTCGGCGCCCTCGCCACTGCGATAGGGCTTCCGCCATGGATTCAACTCACCGCGGTCAGTAGCGCATTTGGGATCCTCCTGCTTTTGACCTGGCCATGGCTACCCGACGGACAGCACGATGCGACTGGCCGACCAGCTCGGGTTCGCAAGATCATCTCCCGATTCACACCTCAACTCCTCCTCTTGGCCGCGATGAGGTTTCTCACGATCTTCATGGCCGTCGCCGCGGCTCAGTGGGCCGCGATCTACGCCGCCGAGACGGCACGGGGCGGGCCGATCATTGGAGCAACCACCTATGCAGCCATGTCGATTGCTAACGCGTTCGGACTCATCATGATCGGCCCGATCATGGTCCGTGCCGGCCGGCTGCGGTGCTTTCGGATCTCCGTCGCGACGGCAGCCGCCGGACTCGGAGTGGCCCTCGCCATCGGCACGCCGATCGCTGCGGTTGTGGGCTTTGTTGTCGTCGGGCTCGGCACGGCGTGCATCGATCCGATCGTCTACGGCGCCGCGGGCGACCAGCCCGGGCTCTCAGCGGGCGAAGGGGTGTCTGTCGTAGAGGCCGGCGAGCTACCAGCAGGCTTCGTGTCTGCCGCCATGATCGGACTACTGGCCGGTTCCTTCGGGCTGCGCATCGGCCTCATCACGGTAGTCGTTGCGCTCATCGCGATCACCTTGCTTTCGTTCCGCCTCCACGCACCGGATTCCTGGTCCGCGTGAAGGGTCACGAAGGATGCACGATCCTGAATTCCGCAACGAGCCGTTGGCTCCGGTGAATTCCCGCCGCGACTGGTGCGTGTTGCGGATTCGGCACAGTCGTGCGACGCCCGCCGGAAGATCTTGTCGGTGCGGTGACATCGTCGAGCGGACGCCCTGACCGGCGAATCCGGCCCGGAATGGAGGTCAAGGCGTCCGCCCAGTGAATGGGGAGTGGCACGGCCTCGCCATTTGCTGGTGCTCGTCGGGGTTGTGGCACAGAATTGCTCTTTGCTGCCACTCCACAGCAGGGAAATCGGTATCTGAGTGCAGCAAAGTGCAATATCGTGCCACCGATGTGGATTTCCGCCGTGACTGACCGGCGAGAATTCATCTGGCATCGCGCGGCGGTGATCAGTCGACCCAGCTGGAGCCGCCCGGACGGTATTGCGAGTCGCACAGGACCGTCTCGCCCGGCTGCCAGGTGCACAGGTAGAGCTGGTTGCCGTCCGGATCGGCGAGCAGCCAGGATGACGGCGCTCCCGCGTCGCTGACCAGCGTTCCGCCACCGGCCAGGGCAGCGTCGATTCTCGGCCGGACCTGAGCGGGGTCGACCCAGATGTGGGGGTGCCAGATTCTGCCGGGCTCAGCGTCCGTCGAAGTCTGGAACCAGACCATCGGCAACGCCTGGCGGGTGTCGCCGACATCGCCCCAGTCCTCGGTCCCGATGACGTGCTCCCCGTCCAGGACCGCCGCCCAGAACGGTGCGATCTTGGCGTAGCCGGGCGTGTTCAGGCCCAGTTCGATCCGGGTCACGGTCGCGCACTCGAGTTCGGTGCCGGCGGCGGCAGCGAGGTCGGAGATCCGGCGCGCCAGGGTCACGTCCTGCTCGGTCACGCCGCCGCCCTCGCGGCTGGTCAGCCGGACGTCGACCCGGAACGGACGCAGGTCGAGCTCGGCATGGTGGTTCAACTCCGCCGCGGCCCGGCCGATCTCCTCGACGATCCGCAGCCCGGCGGCGAAGTTCTCCGTGTGGATCCGGGTCTGCAGGCCGCCCTGCCCGTACGAAAGAAGGAGGGTCCAGCCGTCCAGGCCGGCCGCCGCGATCTGCTGGCCGGTCAATGCCTTCGTGCTCATCGCTTCACGCTCCCAAAGGTTTGAGGTTTCGAGTGTGACCTTAGGAGGCAAAACCGGCCAGCCCTCCGTCCTGTTTTCTTTGATACTTTGCGAACATGCGCGCCGAGCGCCTCGTGGCCATCGCCCTGCTCCTGCAGGCCCACGGCCAGCTGACCGCACCGGACCTGGCCCGGCGACTCGAGGTGTCCGAACGCACGATCCGGCGCGACCTCGATGCGCTGTTGCTGTCCGGGCTGCCGCTCTACTCGCAACGGGGCCGCCACGGTGGCTGGGCCCTGCTCGACGGCCACGCGATCAACCTGTCGACGCTGACCGCGGAGGAGGCGCAGGCGCTGTTCCTGGTGACCGGGCCGGAGCTGCTGGCCGGTCTGGGCCTTGAGGACGGCCTGACCTCGGCGCTGCGCAAGCTGCTGGCGGTGCTGCCGGCGAGCACCAGGGAGCAGGCCGACCTCACCCGGCGCGCGATTCACATCGACCCGACCCGGTGGGGACAGCCGGCCCCGGCCGCCCCGCCGGTCCTCGGCCGGCTTCGCGCCGCGGTCGTCGCCGGAGTTCGGGTCGACCTGACGTACGCCAAACCCGGCGAGGACGCCGTCGTCCGACGGATCCATCCGTACGGGCTCGTGTCGAAGGGCGGGGTCTGGTATCTGGTGGCCGGCAGCGACGCCGGCCTGCGGACCTTCCGCGTCTCCCGGGTCGTCGACGCTGCCGCGACGACCGAGCCGGTGGAACGTCCGGCCGGCTTCGACCTGGTCCGGGCTTGGGAGGATGTCAACCGCCGCCGCCAGCCGTGCTCGAGCGAACGGGTCGTGGTCGAGTTCCAGGTCCGCCCGGACGCCGTCGGTACGGTCACCGCGACCCTCCCCGAGCAGTACGAGCTCCAGCCGGTCACCGGCGAGCCGGGCCGGGGCCGCCGGTTCACCGCCAGCTTTCCCACCGTCCACGAGGCCGCCTGCGAGTTGATCTACCTCGGCAGCGGCGTGCGAGTCCTCGAACCTTCGTCGGTCCGGGCCGAGCTGGTCCGGATCGGGCACCGCCTGGTTGCCGCGCACGCCCCGGACTGGCAGCCCGCGGCCGGAAGATGATCATGCCTTGGCGATCACCTTGCCGTCGCCGAGGAACTGCTCGAACGAGCCCCACGGCTTCTCGCCGGCGGCGTCCATGATCACTTCGGAGGAGTACTGGGCCAGGTAGACCCGACGCAGCCGGTCGGTCAGGTTCGGTCCGCTGCGGTGGATCACCGTGCTGGAGAAGCAGACGATCGAGCCGGCCGGAACGATCACCGGCATCCCAGGATCAGAGCCGAAGTAGCAGACCTCGTCGCCCTTCTCGGACCGCAGATGCTTGATGTAGGAACGAATCCCGGAGCGCGAGTACGGCAGCAGGTAGACCGACCCGTTCTCCTCGGTCACGTCGTCCAGGGCGATCCAGCAGGTCAGGTACGGCTCGTGGTTCTCGTGGACGTAGCCGGAGTCCTGGTGCCAGGCGAACGAGGTGTCCGGGTCGGCGGCCTTGATCACGTACTGCTCCCAGAAGAGGTACGCGTCGTCGCCGAGCACCGCCCGGCAGATCCCGGCCATCGTGTCCCCGAAGAGGAAGCGGCGCAACTCCGGCCGCTCCTGGTAGACCATGTTGCTGAAGTATCGCTTGCCCTTGGCGTTGATCCCGAGCCGGTCGACACCGGCCTCGTCCATCTGCCGATCGAGCCGGTCGATCGCGAACTGGGCGCCGCTGAGCAGCAGCTCCAGCTCCTCGCCCTCGATCGCCCGCTCGAGGATGAAATAGCCCTCGTCCCGGTACTGGTCGATCATGGCCGCCGTGATCATGGTCATCTCTGCTCCTTCTAATGTCGGCACCACCGACGCTAATGTCCGGGGCAGGATCACGGAATGGACGTCTTGTCCCGGACATGGAGGTTTTGGGATGCCGATGCGCATCACCCTCTCGGACGGGCCGCGCACCCGGCTGGGCTGGATCGCGCTGGCCGGGTCGGTGGAGGAGGACGAGCCGGTGATGCCACGGACCCTGCGGACCATCGACGATTACGTTGTGTCGCTGGTGTTGTCGGGCGAGGGTCAGTATCGGGACGAGGAGCGCCCGGCGGTCCCGATCACCGCGTCGACGCTGACCGTCGTGCCGCCGAACTGGCCACACCGGTACAGCACTCCGCCGGGCCGGTCATGGACGGAATGGTTCGTGGTCGCGGGTGGCCCGCTGCTCGACCTACTCGCCGACCGGGGCATCCTCGACGTGCCGGGACCGCGGCCGCTGGCCTGGCCGAGCGGCGGAGATGATCTTGCCCTGATCCTCGGCAACGCCCCGCGGACGGCCGCCGACGCGGAGCGGCAACTGCTCGCCCTGGCCGACTGGCTGACCACCGCCTCCACCCGCCGGCAGCCGATGGCGGATCCCTGGGCACAGGCCGCGGACCGGCTCGCGGCCGACCTCGCCGGCCGAGTCGATCTTGCCGAGCTGGCCGTCCAGGTCGGCACGTCCTACGACGGGTTCCGGCGCGGCTTCCGGCGGCGGTTCGGTGCCGCTCCGCTGGCGTACCGGAACGCTCGGCGGCTGGAGTCGGCGGCGGCCCTGCTGCGACTGACCGACCTGCCGCTGCACGGGATCGCGGAGCGGCTCGGCTTCACCGACGAGTTCTACCTGTCCCGCCAGTTCCGCCGTAGGTACGGGATGCCGCCGCGCGATTACCGCCGCGAGCAGCAGAGAGAGGCGTAGCTCAGTAGACGTACGGGTCGGCCGGTTCCTCGATCGGCCGGACCTCCTCGGCGAGCAGCCGGGCGACCTCGCCGTACGGGACCTGCTCCGGCCGCTGATAGGTGCCGATGACCTCGAGCCAGGTGTCGTCGGGCTGCGGCCCGGCACCCGAGATGCCGACCAGCACCGGTACGCCGTCGGCGGCACAGCACTGGATCCGGATCCGGGCCAGATACCACCCGTCACCGTCCGGCTTGTTGATCACGAAGCCGGTGATCGCGAACCTGCGGCCGGCCAGTTCCTCCGGCGGCCGGGTCACCGCGAGCGCCTCGTACTTCGCCATCGGCAGGCCGATCACGGCCCCCGAACCGCCCGCGGACGTCGGGATGTCGGGCAGCACCGGCACGTCGGAAGCCGACACGGGCGCTGGCCCGCGACGCTGGGCCAGCTGAGCACCGATCGACGGCGGGCTGATCACGGCGGCGATCAGCACCGGGACCAGGAGCAACCAGAGCGACTTGACCGCACCATGACCATGGTGATCCTCATGATCATGATCCTGCTCATGATCATGACCGGGGTCGGCGGGGCGACGGCAGGCGACGACCACGGTCCAGATCGCAAGCCCGACCAGGCAGCACCCGGTCAGCACCAGTGGGATCGCCATCTCCGAACGGAGATAACGCTGGAAGTGGCCGGTCCCGACGAGGCAGATCAAGGTGCCGCCGAACGCCGCGATGAGGAACGCCTCGACCAGGCGCCACCAGCCGGCGTGCAGCCGGCCCTTCCCGGGCGTTCCGGACTTCTCAGCAGTACGAGCGCTCACAGCAGCACCGTCCCGACCAGGGCCGCGACGATGATCGCCGTGACGAACGTGAGCGGCGCGAACCGCGCCGCGAACCGGCCGCCGAAGACGCCGGCCTGCATCCCGATCAGCTTCAGGTCGACCATCGGCCCGACGGTGAGGAAGATCAACAGCGCGGTCGGCGTGAACTGGGTGAACGACGCCGCGATGAAGGCGTCCGCCTCGGAGCAGATCGCTGCGACCACCGCCATCGCTCCGGCCGCCAGGTACGACAGCGGGCCGGACTCGGCGATCGCGCCGATCGTCTCCGCCGGCACCATGGTCGCGACCGTGGCCGCGATCGCGGCACCGAGGACCAGGAAGCCGCCGGCGTGGACCAGGTCGTGCACCGCCGAGCGGCGGAACGTCTCAGCCCGGCGCTCGGTGGTCGCCTCCGCCTCCCGCACCGCCGGCACGGTGACCCAGCGCTGCAGCCGGAGGAACAGCCAGCCGACCACGACCGCGGTGAGCAGCCCGGCCAGGAATCGGGCGACCACCATCATCGGCTGCGCCGGAAACGCGACCCAGGTGGCGAGCAGCACGATCGGATTCACCGCCGGCGCCGCCAGCATGAAGGTCAGCGCGGGGGCTACCGGTACCCCCTTCGCCATCAGCGACCGCGCCACCGGGACCGAGGCGCACTCGCATCCCGGCAGGATCAGCCCGGCCATCCCGGCCGACACCACGGCCCAGCTCGGGCTTCGCGGCAACAGGAAGGTCAGCGCCGTCCGCGGCACCAGCGTGATGATCAGACCGGCCAGCAGCACCCCCGCCGCCAGGAAGGGCGCGGCCTGGAAGCAGATGGCCAGAAACACGGTCGACCAGGCCTCGACGGAGGTCGGCGCACCCAGGTCCGGCCCGGACGCGTGACCCAGCCAGAGCAGCAGCCCGAGGTTGACCAGCACGCCGAGGGCGACCAGGAGGATTCCTGGGGATGCAGGCCCGGTTTCGCGCAGCGACAGTGTGCCGGCAGCTCGATTCACCGGACGATCATGCCACGGCCCGGGCCGTCAGCCGACAGCCGCTCGGGTGAACGAGGCCAGCTCGGCGGCCATCGGTTCCGGTGCCCAGGCATGGTTCGCGCCGGGCATCTCCTTCTTGATCGCCCCCGGGATCGCCGCGACGACCGAATCGGCCGCAACCCGCATTTCGTCGAAAGTTTGCTCTCCGTACACGATCTGGACCGGGATCCTGATCTTGGCGAACACCTCCGCCTGCGGCCCCGAGTCGGTCCAGACCAGCGCCTCGCCGTCGGCCCGGTAGCTGATCACCTGTGCCACGAAGGCCGGATACATCGGGTCCTTCTTCGACTCGGCCAGCCACTCCGGCGGCATGTCCTTCATGTAGTGCGCCAGCGCGCCGTCAAGATCACCGGCGTCCATCCGCCGCTCCACCTCGGCGATCCAGTCGGCCGCCTCGCCCGTGGGAGCGATCGGCGCCTCCCATAGCGCCAGGCCTGCGACCGGCAGTCCACGGTCCGCCGCGGCGAGCGAGATCGCGCAGCCCGACGAATGGCCGCAGAGCACGGCCCGGCCACCGGCGATGTCGATCAAGGAAGTGAGGGCGGCCAGTTCGCGATCCAGCCCGATCCGGCCGTCACCCTCGCTCTCGCCGCGCCCGATCCGGTCGTACACGATCGTGGTCAGGCCGAGCGCAGCGGCGCGTTCGGCGGTCTCGGTCGTCCACGGGTCGATCGCCCGGAACGGGCCGGCGCCGGCGACGAACACTAGGCCGGGGCCGCTGCCTCGCTTGTCGTACGCGATCCGGTCCCCCAGCGATGTGGTCACGAACTCGGTCATCAGATCCTCCAAAACTAGACCGTCCAGTACTGGGAACGAGACTAGACTGTCCAGTACACTTCTGGCAACAGCAGCCGAGATCGAGGAGATCACGATGCCGAGAACAACCGCCGGAACCGAATCCCGGTCCGACCGCAAGCACCGGGCGATCCTGGATGCGGCCAGCACGATCTTCCTCAGTCACGGCTATCTCGGCACCAACATGGATCTGATCGCCGCCGAGGCCAAGACCTCGAAACAGACCGTCTACAAGCATTTCGGCAGCAAGGAGGCCTTGTTCGTCGAGATCGTCACGTCAATCACCGACACCGCCGGTGACCGGGTGCACAACGACCGACCGGGAATCGGCGACGATCCGGACGTCGACGAACTGCTTCGGGAGTACGCCGAGCGCCAGTTGATCATCGTGCTGCAGCCGCAGGTGCTCCAGCTGCGCCGGATCGTGATCGGCGAGGCCGGACGCTTCCCGGAACTGGCCCGGGTGCTCTACGAACGGGGACCGAAGCGGGCCATCGGCGAACTCACCTCGCTCTTCACCGAACTCCGCGACCGCGGACTGCTGCCGATCGACGACCCGGCCCGCGAGGCGGCGCGCTTCAACTGGTTGATCATGGCCGAACCGCTCAACCGCGGCATGCTGCTCGGCGACGGGGCGGTCCCGACCCGAGCCCAGCTGCGCCGCCATGTCGCCGACGCGGTGCGCTTCTTCCTGGCCGCCTGCCACACTGGTGACCCGCACACCGCGAAACGATCAAGGACGAGGACCAGGGCATGACGGATGATCTTCGAGCCGAGCGCGAGACCCAGCTCCGGACCTTCTACGCCAAGGAGGTGACCACCCGCGCCGCTCGGGTGTACGCCGGGCGCCGGGACGAGTTGCGGGCCGAGTTCATCGAGTTGCTCGGGACCGAGCAGCGCAGCGATCTTCTGGAGGTCGGCTGCGGAGCGGGTCAGGACGGCAGTGCCTTCGCGGCGGCCGGGCTCAGGTACACCGGGGTCGATCTGACTCCCGAGTCCGTCGCGTACTGCCGGGGCCTCGGGCTGCAGGCCGAGGTGGCGTCGGCCCTGGACCTGCCGTTCCCGGACGGAACCTTCGAGGCGGCCTGGACGATGAGCACGCTGATGCATCTGGCGCCGGATGATCAAGCTCGCGCCGTCGCCGAACTGGCCCGGGTGCTGCGGTCCGGATCGCCGCTCGCGGTGGGAGTCTGGGGCAGCCCTGCGCCCGACGAGAGAACCCATACGAACGAGTTCGGCGACCGGTACTTCGCCACCACCGACGATGATCACCGGCGCACCATGCTGAGCGCCGTCGGCACCGTCGAGCGCTTCGAGACCTGGCCCGACGACCGCTCCGATCGTCACTACCAGTGGGCGGTGGTCCGGATCCACTGAGCCTGTCGGTGGCGGCTGGCAGCATCGGGTCATGGCATTCTCCGGTTGGCCGCGCGAGGCCTTCGACGTGCTGGCCCGGCTCCAGGGCGACCCGTCGCCGAGCGAACGAGAGGCCGTCCGGCCGGAACGGGAAGGGCTGGTGCGACGGCCGATGGTGGCGTTGCTGCAGGACCTGGCGGAGCGGGATCAGGCCTACGCCGATCATTCGGTCTGGCGGTATGCAACGACCGTGCCGGCGTGGCAGCGGCAGGGTGCGGCGATCAGGCTCGAGCGCAACGTCGAGCTCGGGATCAGTCTCGACCTCGACGGCCTCCGCGTGCAGGGTGCCTGGTGGTACGCACCGCCGGAGCAGCGGGACCGCTATCGCGACGCGGTCGCCGGCAAGCCGGGAGTCCACCTTGAACGAGCCGTACGAACACTGCGGCGGCGATCGTTCACCGTCGGTGGGGACGTCATGGTTCGGGTGCCGCGCGGCTACCCGGCCGATCACCCGCGAGCTCTGCTGCTCCGGCACCGTTCGGTGATCGCAGCCCGCCGGCTCGGCACCGGCGCCTGGCTGCACCAGGCCACGGCCCTCGATCACGTCCAGGCGGCCGCCGAGGAGCTCCGCCCGCTGCTGGAGTGGTTCTGCGACCACGTGGCCGGGATCCCGACCGAGCCCTGAACTGTGCCGCCCTTGATCGGCTAACGTTGTTAGCTTATGGTTGAGCTAACAACGTTAGCCGATCAAGAGTTGGAGCACCATGACCGCCGCGCAGACGTACTACCGCGAACCGGGCTGGATCACCAAGCGGATCTTCAACCCACTGATCGCCGGGCTGACCCGCCTCGGCATCAGCGTCTGGGGGTCGAGAGTCCTGGAGGTCCGTGGACGCACCAGCGGTGAACCGCGCCAGGTCCCGGTCAACCTGCTGCGGTACGAGGGTGAGGCTTACCTGGTCGCCCCGCGCGGGCAGGCCCAGTGGGTCCGCAACGTCCGGGCCGACGGCGGCCGGCTCGACCTGCTGCTCGGCAAACGCCGGGAGCACTGGCTGGCCGTCGAGCTGGACGACGAGGAGAAGCTGCCGGTGCTCAAGGCGTACCTGCGCAAGTGGAAGGCCGAGGTCGGCGTGTTCTTCGACGGCGTCGACGCCGACTCGCCCGAGTCCGAGCTGCGCCGGATCGCGCCCCGCCACCCGGCCTTTCGACTGGAACGCCGTCGCGGATGAGCAAGCCTGTCGCCCTGGACCGGGTCGCGCCGCGGCCGACGCCGCGGGCCCTGACCCCGCGCACGGCGGAGATCGTCGCGGCCGCCCGCGACCTGCTCGAGGCCGAGGGCAGGGCCGCGATGACGATGCGCCGGATCGCGGAACGGTTGGAGATCCGGGCGCCCTCGCTGTACAAACACCTGCCCGGCAAGGGATCCCTGGAATCGTTGGTCGTCGAGGCCGGCTTGTTCGCCAGCGGCGACGCGCTGCACCGGGCCCTCGACCGGCCCGGTCGCCGTACTCCGATCGCCGCCCTGCTGGCCGCGTACCGGAAGCACGGCCGGGACCACCCCAACCTCTACCGGCTGATCACGGCCGCCGACTTCCCGCGCTCGGACCTGGTGGACGGGTTGGAGAACTGGGCCGGCGAGCCGTTCTTCCGGGCGGTCGGCGAACCGTACGCGGCGCAGGCGCTCTGGTCCTTCGCGCACGGCACGATGATCCTCGAACTGGACGAACGGTTCCTGGCCGGCTCGCAGCTGGACCGGACCTGGTCGGCCGGAGTCCGGGCCTTCTCAGCGATCATGGAGTCTTGATCAACTCGATCAGCGGACCGGCCAGTTCCGGCGAGGTGGCGATGGTCGCCGACGACGCCAGCCCGTGGTCGCTCCCGTCGGCGTCGACCACGACGGCACCCGCCTCGCGCGCGATGATCACCCCGGCCGACACGTCCCACGGCTTGTTGGACAGCAGTACGTTCGCGCCGAGCCGCCCCGCGGCGACCCAGGCCAGATCGATGGCCGCCGAGCCGAGCATCCGGATCCGTTCCACCCGAGCGGCCAGCCGGCCCATGATCGCGAGCCGCCGCGCATTGCCCTCGTCGACGTCCGGCCCGGTCGCGAAGTCGCCGATGCTGATCATGATCTCGGCCAGATCGAGGGCGGGCGAGACCTTGATCGGCTGATCATTGAGCCGGGCACCGTCGCCCGCGCGCGCCGTGAACCGCTCGCCCAGGAACGGGAGGTCGATCACCCCGATCACCGGACGGCCTTCGTCCAGCAGGGCCAGCGAGACCCCGCAGAGCGGCAGGCCGTGCACCTGATTCGACGTGCCGTCAACGGGATCGAGCACCCAGGTCGGCCCGTCCGCCGCCCCGTGGTTGCCCTCCTCCTCGCCGAGGAACCCGAACTCCGGGGTCGCCACCGCCAGGTGCTCCCGGACCGCCCGCTCGATCGCGACGTCCAGCTCGGACGCGTAGTCACGATCCTTCTTCGCCGTGACCCGGCCCACCTGCCGGTCCCGCAGCAGCCGCCCGCCGATCGTCGCCGCTTCCTCCGCGATCGCATGCAGCCGAGCCAGCTTCGTCATGGCCCCCATCCTCCCGGCCGCGACCCGTCGGCCGGCGACCGGGTGCGCAACGCCTCAGATCGTCTTGGCGAACTCGCGGTCGACGACTCGTTCGAAGATCGATTCCGCACCGTAGAGCCGGAGCAGGCCGAACGCGGTGTGCAGGAGATCCTCGACCTCGTCGGCCAGGGCGGCCACCTCGCCGTCGCCGTGCTTGGCGATCTTCGCCGGGGCGCCCTCCAGCCGTTGCACCTCGACCGCGATCTCGCCGAGTTCCTCGGTGAGCCGGGCCAGGTAGCCGAGCGGCGTGTTGCCCTCCGGGAAGCGAGCCGCGTAACGGTCTGCGATGGCGTACACCTGGGCGAATCGATCATGCCGGAGATCACTCATCGGACCACCGTAAGCAATCGGACGCCTTCCGCGGTGATCAGGTACGGAAGGCGTAGGAGCGAATCCGGTGCCAGCCGGTCGCACCTTCCGTGCTGTCGATCGCCGGTCCGGACCAGAGTTCGACATGATCAAGCTGCTGCTCGAACGGCAGCCTGGTCAGGACCCGCTGCTCGGCGGCACGCAGCTCCTCGATCGGGTGTTCCATGCCGACAGTCAGATGCGGTACGACCTCGGCGAACTCACCGCCGTACGGCAGCAGGTCCGAGTAGGCTGCGGTCACGCGCTTGATCAACTCCAGGACCGGCGCCGGGTCGTCCGGGGCGACGTACAGCACCCGCTCACCGAACCAGCCGGTCCGGCTGCCGCGCAGCAGGAAGGGCTCGGCCGTGCCGAAGATCCGGCTCAGCGTCCGGTGATCATGGTCGTCGATCTCGTCCGGCGGCTTGAACGGATAGAGCACCGTGACGTGCGCGAGCAGGCCCTCGACGACACCGTCCACGGCCCCGGAGATCACCGGTTCCGCCTCCGGACAAGCCAGCAACAGCGCCGTCTCCCAGGTACTCGCCACGAGCACACTGAACCACATCCGCCGGCGGGCCCCCGCCGTTCCGCGGGGTCCGGCGGGATCGTCCCCAGTCAGCGGCAGATCAGGCGGTCCGGGTCAGGCTCCAGAGCGCACCGATCAGGGGACGGCGCAGGTCGGCCCGGCGGACGCAGAGGCCGATGGTGTGCGATTCCAGCGCCGGCTTCGCCGCGACCTCGGTCAGCTTGTCGGCCGACGTCGACCGCTCCAGCACCAGTCGCGGCACCACCCCGGTCCCGTAGCCGAGCGCGACCAGGGCGAGCAGGCCCTCGTGCCCGTCCGGTTCGGCGGCGATCACCGGCCTGATCCCGGCCCGACGGAACCAGCGGAAGGCGGCTTCGCGGACCAGCCCGCGCGCCGGTACGACGAACGCCGGAGGGTCGTCCGGATCGAGGCGTCGCTTCGAACCCCGGGCCGTCACCAGCACAAGATCCGTCACCGCGACGGTCCTGGTGATCATGGTCTGGGGCAGCCGGGCCGGGATGCCGGCCACCGCCGCGTCGACCTCGCCCTCGTCCAGCCGGGCCAGCGCGGTCGCCGCGTCCCCGGTCCGCAGGTCCAGCCGGAGTTGCGGATGGGCTGCGCGAACCGGCGCCAGCAGTTCGGGCAGCAAGGCCTGGCAGGCCGTCACCGTGGCGAACAGCCGGAGTTCGCCGGCCAGGTCGGCCGGTTCGCCGCCACCGGCCCGGAAGTCGGCCCAGAGCGTGAGGGTCTGCTCCGCGTACGTCTGGAAGCGTTGCCCGTCGGCGGTCAGCGCGACCCCGCGCGGCCCGCGATCGAACAGCCGCGCACCGGCCTGCCGCTCCAGCCGTTGGATCGTCCGGGTCAGCGTCGCCGCGCTGACGTGGCACTCGAGGCTGGTCCGGCCGAAGTTCAGCGTGCCGGCCAGGTGCAGGAACAGCTCCAGTTCACGATGTTCCATCTTTCACTCTCCGCAACGGTGCGATGCGATTCTTGCGCTTGTCGCAATGATGGCATCAGTCGTTGACTGGGGGCATGAACTTCACCTCGTCGATCTTCAGCACCGAGACCATGATCGTTCCCGGCGGCACCGAGACGATCCTGCGCGGCGGCCGGGATCTGTTCCCGCTGCTTCCCGAGGCGCTGCACGGCGTCCGGCGGATCGGCGTGATCGGCTGGGGGCCGCAGGGACGCGCCCAGGCCAAGAACCTGCGCGATTCGCTCGCCGGCACCGAGATCAGCGTCACGGTCGGGCTCCGACAGGGCTCGGCCTCCGTCGAGGACGCCCGCAGCCACGGCTTCACCGAGGAGAACGGGACCCTCGGCGACTGGCTCGCGGTCGCCGCCGACTCTGACCTGGTGATCTTGCTCATCGCCGATGCCGCGTTGGCCGAGCACCACCGGGAGATCTTCGACGTGCTCAAGCCGGGCGCCACGATCGGGCTCTCGCACGGCTTCCTGCTGGGTCATCTGCGGGCCAGCGGCAGCGACTTCCCGGTCGGTCACCCGGTGATCGCGGTCTGCCCGAAGGGGATGGGCGATTCGGTCCGCCGGCTGTACGAGCAGGGCGCGACGATCAACGGCGCCGGGATCAACGCGAGCATCGCCGTGCACGCGGACCCGGACGGGCACGCGACCGACCGCGCACTGGCCTGGTCAGTCGGGCTCGGTTCGCCGTACACGTTCGCGACCACGCTCGCCGACGAGTACCGGTCCGACATCGTCGGCGAGCGAGGGATCCTGCTCGGCGCCGTACACGGCCTGGTCGAGGCGCTCTATCGGCAGTTCTTGATCAACGGTGCCGACCCGGTGACCGCCTACCGCCGCTCGACCGAGTCCGTCACCGGCCCGATCGCGCGGACCATTTCCGAGTCCGGCCTGCCCGCCGTCCGGGCCGGGCTGTCCGAAGTTGATCAAGACCTGTTCGACCGGGCCTATGCGGCCGGTTACGGGCCAGCCCGGGAGATCATCGCGGAGATCTACGACGAGGTGGCCGACGGCACCGAGTTGCGCAGCGTGATCCTGGCCGACGGGCGGCTGGCGACGCGGCCGATGTCGAAGATCGGCGGCAGCCCGATGTGGTCGCACAGCGACGCGGCGCACGCGTTGCGGGACAGTGAGCCGGCCCCGGTCGACCCGGTCACGGCCGGACTGTTTGTGGCGACCATGATCGCCCAGGTCGACGAGTTCGCCGAGCGCGGCCACGCGTGGTCGGAGATCGTCAACGAGTCGATCATCGAGGCGGTCGACTCCCTGCTGCCGTACATGCACGCGCGGGATGTCGCCTTCATGGTGGACAACTGCTCCCGAACCGCCCGGCTGGGCACCCGCCGCTGGGGACCACGCTTCCAGGCCGCGTACGAGCAGCTGGCGCTGCCTGGCCTGGACCGGCCCGCCGATCCGGCGTTGATCAAGGGGTTCCTGGACAACCCGGTGCACGAGGCGCTCGCGGTGGCGGCGAAGCTCCGGCCCTCGGTGGACATCTCCGTTTCTTGATCATTCCCGACTGCCGATCGCCTCGACCGGGTGGTCTCGCAGCACCCGCAGGGTGGGAATGATCATGGAGAGTACGGCGATCGCCGCGGTCGCGCCGATGATCGCGAGATAGGTCAAGGGATCGATGGCGGGGATCGGGTCGGCGCGCTCGGACAGGCCGAGGCTGACGCCGACCAGCGGCGGCATGGCGACAGCGGTGCCCAGTAGGACCGCGATCACGATCACGACGAGCGCCTCGACCCACACCATCCCGATCACCTGGCGGTGCTGGGCGCCGACCAGCCGGAGCAGTGCGAACTCACGGCGCCGTGTCGCGGTGGCCATCACCAGCGTGTTCGCGACGCCGATGGCGATGTAGCCGAACACCGCGACCAGCAAGATCATCGTCGCCAGGTTCTGCTGCTCGAACTCGCCCTGCCGGGCGACCGTGAAGGCGGTCCGGTCGAACACGGCGACGCCGAGCGAAGCGGCCGCCCATTGGTCCAGCGTCGCCCGGAGGCCCGGCAGGGCGCCCGGTGCGGCGGTGATCAAGATCAGGTCGTCGAGCCCGTACGGGCTGTGGGCGAGCAGCCGGTCCCGAGGCAGCGTGAGGTCGCCGAAGCCGAGGCCGTTGCCGTAGATCGCCACCACGGCAGGGTTTGCGGGCGTGCCGTCGGCGAGGTGGAGGCGGACCCGGTCGCCGAGGCCAGCACCGAAGACCTCGGCCGCGGTCTGGCTGAGCGCAACCGTGTCGCCCACCAGCGCGGCCGTGCTGCCCGCGCGTACGTCCAGGTCGACGGTCCGGGACAACCCAGCCGGCGCGACGCCCTGAGCCCCGAACGCTCGCCGGGTCGCGTCGCGCGCTCCGGGCAGCACGTACTCCCCGATCACCTGGGTTCGGATCACCGGCGTCACGGCCGCGACGCCGGGCTCGGTGGCGATTCGCTCGGCCAGCTGGGGCGACAATCCGGCCTGGCCGCTCACCACGATGTCGGCGACCAGCCCGGCCCAGGCCTGCTCTGCGGCGACGGCCATCCTCGTGCTGCCGGTGAAGAGCTGGACGGAGGCAATCGCGATGGCGAGCACGAGCGGCGTGATTGCGGAGGTCAGCCGGCGCGAGTTCGCCGCCGTGTTCGCCGCGGCGAGGTAGCCGCTGACCGGGGCGCCTCGCCGGATCAACCGGCCGGACAGCCGGATGGCGACGGCGACCAGCCGCGGCCCCAACAGGGCCACCGCGATCACCAGCACGATGACCGACATCGCCGCGGATCCCGTCGCCGCGTCCCCGCCGATGATCAACGGGAGCAGCGACAAACCGAGCCCGCCGGCCAGCAGCAGGCAGCCGATCAGGGCCCGCGGAACGCCGAGCCGTGGGCTCTGCACGGCGGCCTCGCCCAGCGCCTCGACCGGCCGGATCCGGGCCGCCCGCCGGGCCGAGGCCAGGCCGGCGACCAACGCCGCCCCGAGACAGAGGACGACCGCGACGAGCAGCGGCACCGGTCCGACCGTGATCATAAAATCGGCCGGGACCACCCCGATCGTGGCGAACGCGTCCCGGAGCACGGAACTGAACAGCAGACCAGGAAGCAGCCCGAGCAGCGACGCGAGGACCGCGATGATCACACTCTCCAGCGCGATCAGCCGGCGCACCTGCCGCGGGGTCGCGGCGATCGCCCGGAGCAGCGCGAGCTCGCGCCGCCGCTGCTGCACCTGCAGCCCCAGCGTCCCAGCCACGATGAACAACGCGACCATCAGCGCGACGCCGCCGAACGAGCCGGCGATCCCGACCAGGTTGCCGCGAGCGAGCGCGAGATCGAGGAACTCGATCATGCCGCGCTCGTCGCCCGCATACACCCTGGCCCCGTCCCTCGTCACCGTCGCCGCCAGCGCTGCCTCGAGCACCGCAAGATCGGCGCCCGGTGCCGGGATGATGCCGATCGCGTCCATCTGGTCGGGATGACCGCTCAGCCGTCGGGCCTCGTCCTCGGTGAAGTAGGCGCCCAGTTCACGTGGCTGAGCCGGGCCCGGTGCGACGATGCCGACCAGCCGGTAGTCGCGGCCAATGCCGCCGAGGCCGGCCGTCAGCCGCTCGCCGACCGCGAGCCCGAGCGCCTCGGCGGCTCCCTGATCAAGGACGAGTTCGTCAGCGGCGTTCGGCGCGCGGCCCTCGCGCAAGGGGTATGGCCCGAGTTCCGTCGCCGCCCAACCGTGCCCGACGATCGCTGGTCGACCAAGATCGATGATCTTGCCGTCCCGGGCGGGCAGCACCGGGAAGGCGACATCGCCGATCGCCGCCTGCACGCCCGGCACCGCCGCCACCGTCTGGATGAGTCCGGCCGGGACGCGGACCCGGCCGCCGTACGCCCGGCTCGGGACGTTCGGGTCGGCGAGGGTCTGCTCCGCACCGACCACCAAGGGTGCGCCGGCGTACCGCTGCGGAGGCGCACCGGAGGTCAGCCCCGACTGGAGCAGAGTGCCGCACGCGGTGAGCAGGGCCGAGGCGGCGACGAGGGCGACGAAGGCTCCGACGAAGCCGCCGGCCCGGCCGCGGAGCGTGCGCCACACCAGCTTGATCATGATCACCACTTACCGAGCTTGGTCATCCGTTCGGCGACCTCGTCCGGGGTCGGCCGGACGAGATCGCCCGCCCGCCGGCCGTCGGCCAGGAAGACGACCCGGTCGGCGCGGGCGGCGGCCACCGGGTCGTGCGTCACCATCAGCACCCGCTGCCCGAGGGTCCGGACCAGCCGAGCCAGCAGGTCCAGCACCACCGCGGCCGTCCGGGTGTCCAGGGCGCCGGTCGGCTCGTCGGCGAAGATCACCGCCGGCTTGGTGATCAGGGCGCGGGCGATGGCCACCCGCTGTTGCTGACCGCCGGACAACTCGCTCGGTCGATGGCGTACTCGCTCGGCCAGACCCACCTGTCGGACGATCTCGGCCTGCCAGGCCCGATCCGGCTTCGTTCCGGCCAAGCGGAGCGGAAGGGTGATGTTCTCCTCGACGGTGAGCGCGTTGATCAAGTTGTAAGCCTGGAAGATGAAGCCGATCTTGGATCGGCGCAGCTCGGTCAACTCGATCTCGGTGAGCCCGGCCAGGTCGACCGGGCCGAGCCAGACCGAGCCTGCGGTCGGCCGGTCCAGGCCGGCCGCGCAATGCAGCAGGGTGCTCTTGCCGGAGCCGGACGGTCCCATCACGGCGGTGAACGTCGCCGCGGGCAGTTCAAGATCAACTCCGCGCAGCGCCCGGACCGCGCCCGGCCCGGTGCCGTACACCTTGGTCACGGATTGCAGTCGTACGTCTTCCGCAGTGTCCATGATCACGACCCTAGGAAGCGTGGAGCGCCGGCGCAGACCGGTGATCCCCCGGCTCGACACTCGGGATAACCCCAGCGCCCGGGTCGACGCGGTTCCGCGGGCGTGCACCCCAAGCCGTTGTGTGCCAGGCTGGAGCGGGTGCGACGCGAATCCACGGCCATGACCGGGCGGCGCCGAGACCTGTCCTGGTTGGGTTGTTGTGCCCTGGCCGGACTGGTGATCGCTCTGACGGGCTGGTTCTTGATCGATTCGACGGCGTCGGCCGCGGACGGCGACGAGGTGCTGCCGCCGTGCCTCGGCCCGGACTGTCCGGACGAGTTCCCGGAGCCGGCGCCGGGCGTGGTGACCGGGCGCGACGGTGCGGTCAACGTGTTCGTCGGCCGGGACTACCGGGTCCGGGGCAACGCGGCCGAGGTCGAGGGCCGCGTCGTGGTGCTCGGCGATCTTGAGGTCGACAAGGACCCGTCCAGCCCGCGCTACGACATGGGCGCGGTCGGAGTCGGCACCGGCGTCCTACCGCCGGACGGCAGTGATTTCGTCAGCGTCGCCGGGACCGCCGCGATCTCGGAGCGCAACACGGTCGGCATCGGCACCGTCGCCGGCGACGAACGGGTCTACGGCGATTTCGTGTACGGACAGTCGGCCGCGACCGACCGGCTGGACGTGCTGTCTCCCGGATCGGCCCGGCAGGACTCCGGGATCGCCGACCGCTACGCCAACATCGCCACCTCGATCCCGCAACTGTCGCAGTGCCTGGCTGGCCAGGCCGCCCACGGCACGGTGACCAACACCGGATCACAGGTGATCTTCATCGGGGACGGGATGAGCTCGATCCAGGTCTTCACCGTGGACGAGGATCTGGCCAGCGCGGACGGCGGGTCGGTGGGCCTGGAATTCCAGGAGATCCCCGCCGATGCCACGGTGATCGTCAACGTGCTCGGGGCCGAGCGCAAGATCAACACCTACAGCGGCGGCGGCTCCGATCCGATCAACCGGCTCCGGTCCCGGCTGATCTGGAACGTGCCGCAGGCCACCTCCCTCACCGTCACCGGCCCGTCGCAGTTCCAGGGTGCGATCCTCGGCGGGAACCCCGACGGCGAGACCGTGATCGAGGCGCCCGGCACGAACGGCCGGATCGCCCTGGCCGGTTCGCTGACCCATCGCGGCTCCGGTGCCGAACTGCACAACTACCCGTTCAACGGTCGGTTCCCGTTCTGCGCCCCGAGCCCGTCGCCGAGCCCAAGCCCCTCACCCTCACCGAGCCCGAGTCCGTCGCCGTCCCCCAGTCCGTCGCCCTCGCCTTCACCGAGCCCCTCGCCCACACCGAGCCCGTCACCGTCACCGAGCCCGTCCACCTCGCCCACACCGAGCGGCTCTCCGGCGCCGAGCGGGTCGCCGACGCCGAGCGAGCCGACGACCAGCCCGAGCGCGTCGCCGAGCCCGAGTGGATCGACCAGCACCGCACCACCACCGAGCCCGGCCGAGTCACCCACCCCTGACGTGCCGCCTTCGGATACTCCTCCGCCCTCGGCCCCAGGCGGAGACGGCTCCACCCCGCCCGACGGTGGGCTGCCGTCCACCGGTGCCGCCGTGGCCCCGGCCTTGATCATCGGCGTGCTCGCAGCCTTGGCAGCCGGTGCAGCCCTGGTGATCATCGGCCGACGCCGTCGCTGACCGTACCGCCAGGAGCTCGTTTCTCCCTTTTCTGCAAGGCAGGTCGCGTGTCAGGGTGATCACCATGACCGCTGCCGGGGAATTGAAGGTGCGTCGTGTCGTTCGACACCGGCGCCGCGAACGATCGAGCCCGGGGCTGCTACCGTTCGCTGGGCTTCCTGGAGGAGGACGTACGACTGAGCAAGAGGTCCTGCCGTGACCAAGACCCACTTCACGGAATCCCTTCCCCGCAAGCGGATGGCGGCCGACTGTTTGATCATGGACCAGTCCGGTCGACTGCTCGTGCTGAAGCCGCCCTACAAAGGGACCTGGGATCTGCCCGGTGGGGTGATCGAGGAGGACGAGTCGCCCTGGGCGGCGGCTCGCCGCGAGGTAAGGGAGGAGATCGGCCTCGCCGTCGACCCCGGCCGCCTCCTCGCCGTCGACTGGATCGCTCGGTCCGGCGACTTCACCGAAGTGATCGCGTTCCTCTTCGACGGCGGAATGATCATGCCCGAAGCGATCGAACGCCTAGTCGTCCAGCCCGCCGAGGTGACCACCTTCCGGTTCGTCAGCCCGGACGAGGCCGGCCCGCCTCCTTGACGCCGAACAGTACGCTCGCGTCGCCGCCGCGCTCGCGGCCAAGGTGCATGGAGCCACCGCGTACCTGGAGAACGGCGTCACCCGTGCCGGATCGGCCGGTAGCTGAGCTCCTGGGTGTGGCCGTCCAGGGTACGGCTCTCGATCAGTTCAAGATCGAAATCGGCGGCGCCGCGGAAGATCGGGTCCGTACCGGTCCTGCCGCTGATCACCGGGAAGATCGTCAACTGCACCCGATCGACGAGTCCGGCCGCCAGCAGCGCGCGATTCAGCGACAGGCTCCCGTGCGATCGGAGCCGTCCAGCGTCGCCAGCACGTCGAAGGTGTACGTCGCAGTCATCCTGATCTCCTCGCTCACTGTGGGCCGCCCCAGCCGGGCCGCCGCTCACCCCTCCTACGAACGGCGACGCCTCGATCGGACCGCGCCGGAAACCCGGTGGCCCGGGATCCCGATCGCGGGAACGATGGGGAACCGTGACTGCGATCGAGCCGGACTTCGACTCGGACCCGGAGCGCGCCGCGGCCTGGGATCCCTCCTGGGTGGTCGCCGCTCCCGACTGGGACGAAGGCGCCGGCCGCCTCATCGACGAGGCCCTGGCACCGGTGCTCGATGTCGGCTGTGGTGACGGGGCCTTCGCCCGGCGGCTGCCCTCGCGGTCCCGCTGGATCGGCCTCGACTCCTCGCCGGAGATGCTGGCCAGGACCACGGCCCGGCCCGCCGTCCGAGCCGATGCACGCCGGTTGCCCTTCCAGGACGGCAGCCTGGGCGCCGTGGTGTGCAAGTACATGCTCTACCACCTCGGCGATCCGAGCGTGGTGATCACCGAGGCGCATCGGGTGCTGCGGCCCGGCGGACTGTTCCTCGCGGTCACGCGGTCGCGGTCCCAGGACCCCGAACTGGTGCCCGGCGGTTATCCGGCGAGCACGTTCGACGCCGAGGACGCCCCGCGGCTCGCCGCGGCGGTCTTCGGGTCGGAGTCGGTGGAGGTCGAGCCGTGGGACGGACCGTTCCTGGTCCTTCCCGATCGGGAGGCCGTCGCGACCTATACCCGGCACCATCGCCTGCCGCGCGACCTTGCCGATCGTGTGAAGACCCCGCTCACCTTGACGAAACGCGGCTGCCAGGTCTGGGCGAGGAAGAGGTAGCGCGAGTCGAGTGACACGATTTTGCACTTTGCTTCACCGGGAATCGGTTTCCCGGCGGGTCGAGCGGCCGCAAAGTGCAAATCTGTGCCACACGCTCACGGGACAGCATCGTTCCGCGAGGTCGTGTTCGGCCAGCCCGCACCGCCCACGACATCGCCGGTGCCGTTGACCGCGGCGAACGTCGCCGGCAGCCGGCGCCCGGACTCGCGGACGGTCGCCGCGACCCAGTCCGCCCGCCGTTCGAGCCCCGGTTCGGGGCCCATCTCGTACCAGCGGAGGTCTGCCAGCGATGCAATCAGGTCCGGTTGACCGAACGTGTGCTCGATCCGAAGCCGGCTACCCATGCGAGAGAGTCTGGTCGGGCGTCCGACCCGGCCGCAACGGGATTGAGAAGTGGAGCGGGTGACGAGAATCGAACTCGCATAACCAGCTTGGAAGGCTGGGGCTCTAGCCATTGAGCTACACCCGCGCGCTTGACGCGGAGACGATCATAACCGGTCCGGCGGGCGGGGCTGACATTCCCCTCGCGTGCCGTCGCATGTAAGAATCTGCGTGTGGATGCAGATAAGAAGATATGCGGGATGGATCCGGACAGTCAGTTCGTGGAGCTGGCCGTGGAGGTGTTCGCGATGCTCGCGGACGCGACCCGGGTCCGGATCATCCTGGCGCTGCGCAACCACGGGGAACTGTCGGTCAACCATCTGGCCGAACTGGTCGGCAAGTCGCCGGCGGCGGTGTCGCAGCATCTGGCCAAGCTCCGGCTGGCTCGGGTGGTCGCGACCCGGCAGCAGGCGCAGAAGATTTTCTATCGGCTCGAGAACGAGCATGCGGCACAACTCGTCTCGGATGCGATCTTCCAGGCCGAGCACTCGCTGGGCGGTACGCCGCGGCACCACCACGGCGAGGCGGGCGACGGGTCATGAGCGGCCGCCCGCACGATCATGATCACGATCACCTTCATGATCACGACCACGGCCATGACCATCATCATGGCCACGGCATCCGCGGCCTGCTCCGGGAGATCTTCGTACCGCACACGCATGACGCGGCCGACTCGGTGGACAACGCGCTGGAGGCCAGTGCGGAGGGAATCCGTACCCTCAAGCTGAGTCTGCTCATCCTGCTCGGGACGGCGATCGTGCAGGGCGTGATCGTGGCGGCGAGCGGTTCGGTGGCGCTGCTCGCCGACACCGTCCACAACGTGTCGGACGCGCTGACGGCTGTGCCGTTGTGGGTGGCGTTCGCGCTGGGCCGGCGGGCCGCGTCCCGGCGGTACACGTTCGGGCTCGGTCGGGCCGAGGACCTGGCCGGGCTGTTCATCGTCCTCGTCGTCGCCCTGTCGGCAGTCATCGCGGCCTGGCAGGCGATCGACCGGCTGCTCGACCCGCGTCCGCTGGATCACCTGGGTTGGGTGATCGCGGCCGGCGTGATCGGGTTCGCCGGCAACGAGCTCGTCGCGATCTACCGGATCCGCACCGGGCGCCGGATCGGCTCGGCGGCATTGGTCGCGGACGGGGTTCATGCTCGCGCCGACGGGTTCACGTCGCTCGCCGTCGTGCTGGGCGGAATCGGTGTGCTGGCAGGGTTTCCGCTGGCCGATCCGATCATCGGCCTGATCATCTCGGTGGCGATCATGGTCCTTCTCGTCGGTACGGCTCGCAACGTCGGCCGGCGCCTCCTCGACGGGGTGGAGCCGGAGCTGGTCGATCGGACTGAGCACGCACTGCGGCACATCCCGGAGATCAGCCGGATCGCCGACATCCGGCTCCGCTGGGTCGGCCACCGGCTGCACGGCGACGTGCTCGTCGTGGTCCCGCCGGTCACCTTGTCGGAGGCCAACCGGATCGCCGCGGCCGCCGACCATGCGGTACGGAAGCACGTCAGGAACCTGGATTCCCTCTCGATCCGGACGATCGCCGACGCCGAACCGGAAGGAGCGGCCGGCACGTCCTGAGCCCGGTGCCAGGTGTGCGTTTCCCATCAACTGAGCGATGACGAACACCTGGGATTGGCTGAAGTGGGCGTTATCCCTCAGGTGAGTGACAACGCTCGTTCAGCGGAGCAGGTGAGGGGTCGTTATCGCTCACTTGATGGGAAACGACTCACAACGTGCCTGATCATGACCGTGGCAGGATGCATCGATGGGCATACCGGAGGGCGCGACCGAAGAACACCTCCACGTCGACGGCGGCCGGGTGCGACTGCTCCGCGGCGGTCAGCCGGACCGGCCGGTCCTGCTGCTGATCCACGGCGGCGGTACGGACAACTCGGCGATCTCCTGGGCCACCGTCTTCCCGGCCCTGGCCGAGCGCTGGCAGCCGATCGCGATCGATCTGCCCGGCTTCGGCGGGTCGTCAGGGATCGAGCCGGTCGGCGGCCCGCAGGAACTCGCCCGGTTCCTGATCATGGTGCTGGACCGGCTCGGGATCGACCAGGTGATCGGCTTCGGCGTCTCGATGGGCGGCGACGTCGCCCTGAACCTCGCCCTGCTCGCACCGGACCGCGTCACCGGGCTGGTCCTGATCGCGCCCGGCGGCTTGACGGCGAGGATCGGCAGCCGGTTCGTCCACACCGCCGCCTGGCTCGGCGCGAGCCTCCCGGATGCGCTGCTGCTACCCCTGGCCCGGCTCGCCGGCCGGTTCACCGAATCCGCTCTGCGTGCGATCGTCCGGCACCCGGACCGGTTGCCGCGGGACCTGGTCGATGAGTTCGTACGGGAAGCGAGGCGGCCCGGCGGCGGCATCGCGTACGGGCGCTACAACCAGGCCACGATCGGCCGGACCGGCATGATCAACAACCTGCTCCC
Source organism: Microlunatus parietis (assembly GCF_013407955.1). Classification (GTDB taxonomy): domain Bacteria; phylum Actinomycetota; class Actinomycetes; order Propionibacteriales; family Propionibacteriaceae; genus Microlunatus; species Microlunatus parietis. The sequence goes on from NZ_JACCBU010000001.1 coordinate 2,948,331, forward strand.
GGTGGTCTCGACGATCGCCGCGCCGACGCTGATCGTGCACGGCTGCGACGACCCGATCGTCGATCCGCGCGGTTCGATCAGCGCGGCCGAACTCATGCCCGCGGCGCAGTTGATCATGATCGACGATTGCGGCCACTGGGTCCAGGTCGAGCAGCCCGCTCAGTTCCTCGCCGCCGTCCTGCCCTGGCTGCATGACCGCGCGCAAGGCTGACCGTGGCGGTCAGCCGACCCGCCCCCGAGCCAGCAGGTGGTTGCTGAGATCACGAACCCCCGGTGATCAACGGGCGAACGGCGGCCGCTGGCCGGGTTCGATCATCGGGCCGGACAGCTGGATCCGGGCGATCCGCCAGACATCGCCGTCCTTGATCGCCGTGAGGCCGACCCGGAACGAGCCGTTGTTCTCGTGGCCCCGGGCCGTCGTCCGTTGGGTCTCCACGGCGTGCATCACCGCAAGGTCGCCATAGCGAGCGATGTCCAGGTCGGTCACCTCGAAGGCGTGATTGACCAGGCGGCCGTCGCGGTGCCGATCCGCCCACTGGGTCGCGTTCAGGACGAAGCCGACCGGCCCGATCCCGGTGAACTGTTCGGTCAGCAGGTCGGCGAAACCGTCCGCGTCCTGGGTCCGCTCGAGCTCCGCCCACCGCTCGACCAACGCCCGAAGTTGATCATCGTCGCCGGCGGTCCCGGTCCCGGACTCCAGCGGCAGCCCGGCGGCCGCCCAGTCCGCGATCCCCTCCGGATAGGTGCGTACGTCCCGGTAGCCGGCCGACACCAAGGCCTCGGCGAGCTCCGGCGCCCGGCCGCACGCCGAGTCGGTCGAGTAGACGACGATCGCAGCATCGTGGCGCAGTACGGTCGCGGCTCGTTCGAGTTCCTCGATCACGAGATTCATCGCGCCGGGCAGGTGTCGCTCGGCGTACGGCTTCGGCGGCAGCGCGTCGACGACCGTGACCGCACCGGCCTTCATCGCAGCGGCGAGCTCTTCACGGTTGATGGTTCGCATCTCGCTATCCCCTTTGCAGTCACGATTCCGGCGAACCGTCGACCAGCAGGCTGACCCGGTTCGCCAAGGTTGCATGGATAGAGTAGCTCTAATTTTAGAGTTACATCAACTAATCGAGGGAACGGACGAACGACGTCTTCGCGTCGACGTAGCCCTGGCGATCTCCGCCGAACTGCTGCGCCAGGTCGAACTTGATCTTGGCGTAGCGGTCCCGGACCGCGTCGTCGGCGCGGAGCCGATCCCGGAAGCGCAGGTACGCCAGCCAGGGCAGCCCGCCGTAGCGAACCAGGTGCGCGTTGACGAGCCGGACCCGCTCCTCCAGCTCCAGGCCGAAGTTGCGGTGCAGCTCCGGTTCACCGGACTCGGCTCGAGGCAGGAACCCGAACCGCACAAGGGCCTCCGTCACCACCGGTGCGTCCGCATCGCTCCGCGCACCGATCGCCACATCCAGGATCGGCTTCGCCGGCAGGCCCGGCACCGCGGTCGATCCGACGTGCTCCACCGCGACCACGACCTCGGGCAACCACGGCAACAGTTCGGCGGCCAGCTGGTGGAAGATGACCGGCCACTCCGGGTCGTACGGCGCGAGTTCGACGACACCGCGCCGCAGTCCCAGCGAGCCCCGGAATCGGTCTGCCAGAGGCTTCGTGATCACCATGGCCCGGACCCTAACGGTCCCCTTGGGCGGCGAGCTCGCAGACGAGTTCACCGCCCAAGTGCCCGGCCTGCTCCAGCACCGTGAAGCCGTACCGTTCCAACTCGCGCCGAAGATCATCGGGCGCCAGGTGCCGGCGGTGCGGGGTCCACCAGCCCCCGGCGCGCTCGACGGCGTCCGGAGCCGACGGCTCGGCCGGGACCCAGACCATGCCCGTCCCCGGGTCGTACTCGTCGGTCCCGTAGTCGCGGTCGGGGTCGTACATGGCGGTCATGATCAGATAGCGCCCGTCGATCCGCAGCCGATCGCGTACCCCGGCCAGCACGGCACTCCGGTCCTCGTCAGTCACGATCGACTGCAGGCAGAAGCAGTCGACCACGTAGTCGAAATGATCATCGGATTCCGGCCAGCGGCAGATGTCCTGGACGGCGAAGCGCACGTCGAGATCACGCCCGGCGGCGAACTGCCGCGCCATCGCGATCGCGTCCGGCACCAGGTCGACGGCGTCCACGCGATAGCCCCGCGCGGCCAGGTGACAAGCGGCCGCTCCCGTACCGCATCCGTATTCGAGCACCCGACGCCCCTCGCCGGCGGACGGCAGCACGCGGTCCAGGAAGGCACGCGCCTGGAAGTCGCCGTAGCCGACGCTGCGTTCGCCGGGATGGAGATCGTTCCAGTGGTTCAGGCCCTCTCGACGGAGCCGCCGGTACGCGTCGAGATGCTCCGCCTCGTAATAGCGACCGGACATCCGGCCAGTATGCCGAGCGTCGACCGCCGCCACCATGGGTTTACAGTTAGGGAAGCCTAACTTTAGGGGGATCGCATGGCGACCACACGACGGGCCCTGCTGGCCGGAGCCGTACTGCTCGCGGCCGGTTGCGCACGGACCACCGACGACCCGACCGCGGCGCCGTCGGCCGCGGCCGACCGCAGAACGATCAAGCACAAGTTCGGCGAGACCGTCATCGAGGGCAAGCCCGAGCGGGTGATCACGGTCGGCTGGAATGATCATGACTTCGTGCTCGGCCTCGGCGTCGTGCCGGTCGGTATCCGGGCCTGGTTCGACAACTACGACACGCTGCCCTGGGTCACCGCGGTGACCGGCGGGGCGAAGCTGCCCACGGTCGCCGCCGACGAGATCGATCTTGAGGCGGTGGCGGCGGCACAGCCTCAGGTGATCTTGGCGATCTATGAGTCGATCGACGAGACGATGTACGGCAAGCTGTCGCAGATCGCCCCGACCGTCGTCCAGTCGGCCGATCATCCGGACGGGGAGACGCCCTGGGACGTCCAGTTGATCACCACCGGCCAGGCGCTCGGACTGGCCGACCAGGCCGAGGCGACCAAGATCAAGCTCACCGACGCGATCGAGCGGGCCAAGGCCGAGCACCCCGAATTCGCCGGCAAGGTCCTGGTCGAGGACTTCGGCCCGGAGAACGGCGGGCACTACCTGATCGGCAAGGGAGATCCGCGCCGCGCCCTGCTGGACGCCCTGGGATTCGACGCCCAGCAGGAGAAGGGCGATCTCAGCGAGGAGAACCTGCACCTGCTCGACCGCGACGTGTTGTTCGCCGTCGGCGCGACCAAGGAACAGATGATCACGTCGCCGCTGTTCGCCGCTCTCGCAGTGGTCAAGGAGGACCGGACGCTCTACACCACCTTCGCATCCAACCTCGCCGCCGCGCTGTCGTACTCGGGACCGAGCGCCCTCGGCTACGCCCTGGACGAGCTCGTTCCGGAGCTGGCCAACGCACTGAACGGGCGGCCGGTCGCCGACCTGGCCGACGCCTAGCCCGCGTTCAGCGGCGGACCGGGTAGCGCAGGTGCAGGGCCCGGCGGCCCTGGACCACGACCGGATCCTCCAGCAGCACGTGCCCGCGGTCGAGCTTCGCGAAGTACGGAATGCCCTCGCCGAACAGCACCGGCACCAGGCTGACGCAGACCTCGTCGACCAGGCCGAGGTCCAGCGCCTGCTGCGTGATCTTGGCGCTGGCGATCGCCACGTCGCCGCCACCGGCGATCTCCTTGGCCCGCTCGACGGCCGTCGCGGCATCGCCGACGAACGTGGTCCGCGGCCACCGTTCCGCGGCGCTCTCCGGCACGGTGTGGCTGACCACGACCACCGGCGCCCCGACCGGATGGCGATCACCCCAGCCGTCGGTGATGTCGAACAGCCGCCGCCCCGAGATCAGCGCGCCCACGTCGGTCAGCTCGCGCAGCACGTCGGCGCTGGCCGGGTCCACCGCGAACTTGACGTCGGGGTTGGCGCTCGGGACCTCGACCGGGCCGCCTTCGTACCACTCGAAGAGTTCGTCGATGCCGTCGTCGGGGTTCGCGATGAAACCGTCGAGCGACATCGTCATGTGGGTGAGAACTCGTGCCATGATCGGGATCTCCTTCCGGATCGGCGGCCGGTTGCCGCGCTTCATTCCTCCGTACGGAGCCGGTCGCCCCGATCCGACACATCATCGACACGAGATTTCGAGCATGATTCGAAGATTTCTGGGCTCGGTTGTCGGATTCGGCGGTCTCCGTTCGACGGTGGGGTGAGAAGGAAATCAGGACACCGTCCCACCGACCCGAGGAGATCATCATGTATAGCTACACCAGCACCGACCAGCCGAACCAGCAGTACCGCGAACTGCTCCGCGCCGCCGACAACGACCGGCTGGCCCGCCAGATCGTCCGGGAGCAGCGGGCCACCCGCCGCGCCGCCCGACGCCGGGACCGGCAGGCCGTCGCGATCCGCCCCGTGGTCCGCCCCGCCTGACCGGACTGCCTGACCGGACTGCCGACCATGATCACGACCCTGGTGGTGCGTGCCGCTGGGCGGAGTACGATCCCCCACATCCTGCTCCCCCGCAGACGCCCGGCGCACGCCCCCCACGGTGCGTTTTCCCTTGAAGCATCACGCATCGGCCCGACCCGCTGCCAGGGACGAAGGTCCCAACCCCCGCCGCCGACCCGCGGTGAAATCTTCACCCGTGAAAGGCTGCAGCGATGCGGAAGCTGACCTTCGCCATGACCGTGAGCCTGGACGGCTACGTCGCGGCGCCCGGCGACGGACGTTTCCGACGGCGTGCTCCTGACCAGGTACGAGACCAGGCGCTGAGCGCGGGCATACTCAGGCCATGATGATCCGACCGGCCGAACTGGAGGCCATTCGTCGCGGCGAGATCGACCTGGCCTTCCGCCGCTGGGATCGGGCCCGGGTCAAGGTCGGCACCAAGCTGAAAACCGCGGTCGGCCTGATCGAGGTGGTCGCCGTCGAGCAGGTCACGGCGACGAGTCTGCGGGCGGACGACGCCCGCCGGGCCGGCCATCCGTCACTCGGCTCACTGCGGGAAGGCCTGGCGGCCCGGGCGGACCGGCCGATCTTCCGGGTCCAGGTGCGGCATGCCGGAGAGGACCCGCGGGTCGCGCTGCGCGAGTCGGTGCCGGACGCGGAGGAGCTCGCCACCATCGTCGCCGGGCTCGACCGGCTCGACGCGGCGTCGCCGATCGGGCCCTGGACCAGGGAGACGCTGCGGCTGATCGACGCCAACCCCGAGGTCCGGGCGCCCGAGTTGGCCGAGCGGGTCGGCCGCCCGGCGGCCGAGTTCAAGACGGACGTACGCAAGCTCAAGGACCGCGGCCTGACCGAATCGCTGGCCATCGGCTATCTCCTGTCGCCGCGCGGCGAGGCCGTTCTTGATCATCTCGACGGGCCTCGCGAACGGGCTCCGCGCCGAGCGGGCACACCGCTGCCGCGCACCATCGGCGCCGCGGCGACCCGGGCCCTGCGCGCCGCGGACCTGCACACGCTGGAGGCGGTCGCCGGGTGGCGCCGCAGCGACCTGGCCGCCCTGCACGGGGTGGGACCGCTGGCTCTTGATCGGCTCGCCACCGCATTGGCGGAGCTGGGAACCGGCTTCGCCGACTGATCACCCTGGTGGCGATGTTCCCCCCGAGCTTGTCGAAGGGCAGACCACAAGGCCACAACGCTCCCTGAGCCCGAATCCGCCGAGCCCCAACCGAAGCGGCTGGGCCGAAGTCGCGGCTGTCGCGGCAAGGTGCGGGCGCGCAGCTCGCCGAGCGGACGATCTGACCTCGATTCCGGCGAAGTTTCCCGGTCAAGCAGTCCGCTCGGTGATGCAGGCCTCCGAGCGTGACGCAACGGGCGCGCGGTCGGGCTGTGAGGGGTCGTGGTGCGCGCACGGCCGGGCCGGAGTGTCGCGATTTCTCTTCGCATCGAAGGGTGCAACGTTGTACCGAGCGGTTGCGGTCGATGCCAAGAGAAATCACGACATCTCACCCGCGCGGGATCGAGGGCGCGAACGGGGTTGGCGGATCAGGGCAGAGCAAGGCGGAAGTGCAGACCACAAGGCCACTACGCTCCCTGAGCTTGTCGAAGGGCAGACCACATCGGACTTGGCCCTTCGACAGGCTCAGTGCACGAACTGCCGCCTTGGCCCTTCGACAAGCTCAGGGCGCGAAAGGCCTTGCTCGGTGCGGGTTCTGTGACCTGTTACGGAACGGGGCGCTGTTCCGGTCCGGTGTAGGCGCTGAGCGGCCGGATCAGCGAGTTCGCGGCCTGCTGCTCCAGGATGTGCGCGGTCCAGCCGGTGATCCGGGACAGCACGAACAGCGGCGTGAACATGTCGATGTCGAAGCCCATCAGGTAGTACGCCGGGCCGGACGGGAAGTCCAGGTTCGGGTGGATGTTCTTCCGGTCCAGCATCGCCTGCTCCAGGGCCTGATACACGTCGAGCCACTGCTGTCCGTCGGTCAGCCCGGCGACCTTGATCAACGCCTCCTTCATGGTCGGCACCCGCGAGTCACCGTTGCGGTAGACCCGGTGCCCGAAGCCCATCACCTTCTGCTTCGCCGCCAACTGCTCGTCCAACCAGGCGACCGCCCGGTCCGCGTCGCCGACGTCGAGCATCATCCGCATCACGGCCTCGTTGGCGCCGCCGTGCAGCGGCCCCTTCAGGGCCCCGATCGCTGCCGTGACAGCGGAGTAGAGGTCCGAGAGGGTCGAGGTGACGACCCGGGCCGCGAACGTCGAGGCGTTGAAGCTGTGTTCGGCGTACAAGATCATCGAGGTGTCGAACGCGGCCACGATCTCCGGTGCCGGGACCTTGCCGAAGCACATCTGGAAGACGTTCTCGCTGAAGCCGAGCGACGGATCCGGCGCGATCCGGTCCAGGCCCTGCCGGCGCCGGTAGAAGGCGGCCATGATCGTCGGCAGCTTGGCGTACAACGCCTGCGCCTTGGCCAGGTTGGCCTCCCGGCCGGGCTCGTCCTCGGTCTCGTCCTCCGCACCGAGCACGCTGACGGCGGTCCGCAGGGCGTCCATCGGGTGGCAGGTGGTCGGCAGTCGATCAAGGATCTCCAGCGTTGCCGAGCCCAGTTCGCGCTGCGACCGCTCGGTCTCGACGAACCCGCGAAGTTGATCTTCGGTCGGCAGCTCGCCGTGCCAGATCAGGTACGCGACCTGCTCGAAGGAACACTTGGCGCACAACTCCTGCACCGGATAGCCGGAGTAGGTGAGCGAGTTCGTCTCGGGCACGACCTTGGAGATCGACGTCGTGTCGGCGACGACGCCGGCCAGACCGCGGTGGACTTCGGTGTCACTGCTGCTCATTGATCATTCTCCTGTCGTCTCCGGACCCGTGGGCCGGACGGGGATCTCGAAGTCGACCAGGTCCTGGTCGACCGCACGGTACGCGTCGTAGTCGATCAACTCGTAGAGCCGGGCCCGGGTCTGCATCCGGTCGACCAGCTCCCGCTGGGTTCCCTGGTCACGAAGGGTTTCGAGGGTCTCCTCGACGGTGCCCATCGCGGCCCGCAGCGTGGTCACGGGCCAGATCACGGCGTTGTAGCCGAGGTCGGTCAGGGTGGCGACGTCGAGCAGCGGGCTGCGGCCGAACTCGGTCATGTTGGCCAGCAGCGGGACGTCCACGGCTTCCCGGAACGCGGCGAACTCCCGCTCGTCCTGCAGTGCCTCCGGGAAGATCAGGTCGGCACCGGCGTCGACGTAGGCGCGGGCCCGTTCGATCGCCGCGTCCAGACCCTCCACCGCGCGGGCGTCGGTACGGGCGCAGATCACGAAGCCGGGATCGCGCCGGGCCAGCACGGCGGCCCGGATCCGTTGCAGCATGTCCGCCGAGGGCACGACCTGCTTGTGATCAAGATGGCCGCAGCGCTTCGGGTTCACCTGATCTTCCAGATGGCAGCCGGCCAGCCCGGCCTCCTCGAAGATCGTGATCGACCGGGACACGTTGGCCGGCTCGCCGAAGCCGGTGTCGGCGTCGATCAACACCGGCAGGTCGGTCACCCGGGCGATCTGCTGGCCGCGGCCGGCGACCTCGGTCAGCGTGGTCAACCCGATATCGGGCAGCGCGAGGTCGGCGGCGACGACCGCGCCGGAGACGTAGACGCCGTCGAAGCCGTACTCGGTGATCGTGCGGGCCACCAGCGGCGAGAAGGCGCCCGGGAAACGGAGCAGCCGGCCCGAGGCCAGCCCCTCCCGCAACGCTTGCCGCCGCTCGGCAGGAGTGGTGCGGGCCAGCCCGGGCGGCATCAGAAGATCCCCTGCGACTTCGTGTCGGCCAACGCGCCGTCCGGCAGTGTGACAGTGAGCTGGCGTACCTCGTCGGCGGTGAGGTCCTCGACCCGGCCGGCCAGGTCCAGAAAACGATCTTGCTCGGCGGCCGGGACGATGCCCTCGGCCAGGGTCCGGAACTTCGCGACGTAATCCGGCCGGGCGTAGGGCTTCGCACCGCGCGGGTGGGCGTCCGCGACGGCCAGTTCGTCGGTGATCGTGGTCCCGTCGGCCAGCACGATGTCGATCCTGCCACCGAACGCGCGTTCGTCGGGGTCCGGGGCGTGGTAGCGGCGGGTCCACTCCGGATCTTCGACGGTACGGATCCGCCGCCACAACTCGATCGTCGAGGGACGGTGCGCCCGCTCCGGCGCGTAGGACCGCTCGTGGTGCCAACTGCCGTCCTCGAGCGCGACGGCCAGGATGTACATCAGGGAATGATCAAGCGTCTCCCGGCTCGCGTCCGGGTCGTACTTCTGCGGATCGTTCGCGCCGGAGCCGATCACGTTGTGCGTGTGGTGGCTGGTGGTCACGACGATCTCGTTGATCTTGGTCGAGTCGGTGATCTTGGACCGGACCCGGATGGCCAGGTCGATCAACGCCTGGGCCTGGTATTCGGCCGAATGCGCCTTGGTGAACGTGTCCAGGATGCCCCGCTTCGGCTCGCCCGGCTCCGGCAGGGACACCTGATAGTCGGCGCCCGAACCGTCCAGCAGCCAGGCGATCACGCCGTCCTCACCCTCGTAGATCGGCGCCGGCGCGCCCTCGCCGCGCATCGCCCGGTCCACCGCCTCGATCGCGATCTTGCCGGCGAACGCGGGAGCGTAGGCCTTCCAGGAGGAGATCTCGCCCTTCCGGCTCTGCCGGGTCGCGGTCGTCGTGTGCAGTGCTTGGCCGATCGCCTGATAGATCACCTCGGCCGGAAGGCCCAGCAGGGTGCCGATCCCGGCCGCCGCCGACGGGCCGAGGTGCGCCACATGATCAATCTTGTGCGCGTGCAGACAGATCGCCCGGACCAACGCGACCTGGAGCTCGTAGCCGGTGGCGATGCCGCGGACAAGATCACCACCGGCCTTGCCGGTGTGCTGCGCCACGGCGAGGATCGGCGGGACGTTGTCGCCCGGATGCGCGTAATCGGCCGCCAGGAACGTGTCGTGGAAGTCCAGCTCCCGTACCGCGACGCCGTTGGCCCAGGCCGCCCACTCCGGCGAGAAGCCGCCGCCGATTCCGAACACCGCCGAGCCCGGCCGGTAGGGATGCGCCTCGGCCTGATGCCGGGCGTGCACCACAGGGCCGCGCCGCAGCGACGCCACGGCGACGGCGGCGTTGTCGATGATCCGGTTGCCGATCATCTCCACGACTTCCGGCAGCACCTCGACCGGATCGACCGCGGTCTCCGCCAGCCGCCACGCCAACTGCTGCTCCCGTGGCAACGCGTCCGCGGACGCCGCCACACCGACTCGAAGTGTCCTCACCCGGCCGAGTCTACGAAGACCGGCTCGGGTCAGGAGTAGGTCACCCCGCAGCGCAGGTGGGTGACCCGGTTGCCCTCGACCAGCTGCAGCAGCTCCAGGTGCGTGTGCTCGTTCTCGATCTTGTCGAAGTAGCGCACCCCGCTCCGCATCAGGATCGGCACCAGGTCAACCCGGATCTCGTCCAGCACGCCGAGGTTGATGCACTGCTGGGCGATGCGCGGCCCGGCGACGTTGATGTCGCGTCCGGCGGCGACCTCACGGGCCTGGTCCAGCGCACGCTCGACGCTGTCCACGAACGTGAACGGAGCATCCGGGACCGGCGGCCAGTCGGCGGGCGGCGGCCGGTGCGTGATCACGAACGTCGGCGAGTCGTTCGGCGGCCTACCGCCCCAGCCGTTCGCGTGATCGAAGATCCCGCGCCCGCAGACGAACACGCCCTCGGTCTCGTTCTGGTGCCAGTATTCCGCGCTGGCAGCCGACATCCTGAACGTGATCGGATAGCCGGCCGGGCGCACCTCGACGTCGCCGTTGTTGAACCACTCGAACAGCTCGCCGACCGAGTCGTCGGGGTAGGCGACGAAGCCGTCCAGCGACATCGTGAAGCTGGAGAAGACGATTCCCATGATCCTCACCTTCCACCCGGTGGCGCCCGTCGCGCCACAGTCACCCCTTGGTCGGAGCAGGTCAGGCGGACCGGACATGCCGAGCGAGAGATCAGGATTCGGGCTCGGGCTACGGCTGCAGCCGCTCGGACCGGAAGCCGTCGCCGTCGCGGGAATAGCGGAGCCGGCGGTGGAATCGGTCCGGGCTCCCGTGCCAGAACTCCAACTCATCCGGTACGAGGAGCCAGGCGTGCCAGGTGGCCGGGCGGGCAATCGGCTCGGACGACGCGGCGAGGCGGTCCACGGTCTCGCGCAACTCGGCGACATCGGTCAACACGCCGGACTGGTGCGCCGTCGCGGCCACGGCCTGGGCGCCGCGGACCCGGCCGGCGAACAGCCGGTCGGACTCGGCTTCCTCGGCCGGGCTCAGCGTGCCGGCGATGGTGAGCTGCTGGAGCCGCTCGCGCCAATACATGTTGATCACCGCGCGCGGGTTCTCGGCGAGCTCGCGGCCCTTGCGGCTGATCTCGGAGAAGCCCATGATCACTCCGCTCGGACCGATGTCCTTGATCAACAACGTCCGCGCCGAGACCCGGCCGGTCGCCGTCGCGGTGGCCAGGGTGGCGGCGCGTGGTTCCCGTACCCCGGAAGCCTCGGCGGCGGCCAGCCACTCGGCGGCCAACGCCAGCGGATCGGCCGGCGGGCTGTCGAACTCCGGTAGCAGCAACGCGGAATCCCCGGAAAGTGTTTCCATGCAAGCCAGTGTGGCAGGGCAGCACCGACCGGAGGAGGACCAGCGAAGCCGCTGGACCGGGCAGGAGACCACCGGCGTTCTGGACCGAGACACGAACCCCGTTCCGTGCTTAGGCTCGCTGCATGTGAGCACCCGGATGACAGACGGATCCGCCGGTGACGCCGACTACGGGACGATCGGCACCGGCTACCGCAACTACCGCCAACCCGAACCCGAACTCGAGGCGGCCATCGCCGCCCAGCTCGGCGACACTCGGACCTTGATCAACATCGGCGCCGGCGCCGGTTCCTACGAACCGCGCGACCGGATCGTGACCGCCGTCGAGCCGTCGGCCTCGATGCGTGCCCAGCGGCCGGACTGGCTCGCCGAGGCGGTCGACGCGACCGCGGAGAACCTGCCGTTCGACGACGACAGTTTCGACGCCGCGATCAGCACGTTCTCGGTGCACCAGTGGAGTGATCTTGAACGCGGCCTGGCCGAGGCGCGCCGGGTGACCCGCGGACCGGTGGTGATCATGACCTGCGATCCTGCGTTACTGGACCGGTTCTGGCTGGTCGACTACGCGCCCGAGGTGATCGCCGCCGAGGCCCGGCGCTACCCCACGCCGGAGCGGATCGCTGCCGCGCTGGGCGGGACGACCGCCGTGGTCCCGGTGCCGATCCCGCTGAACTGCGTGGACGGGTTCGGCGAGGCCTACTTCGGGCGGCCGGAGATGCTGCTCGATCCCGGCGCGCGGCGGGCCAACTCGGCCTGGAGCTTCGTCGATCCCGAGGTCGCCGAGGCCTCGGTCGAACGGCTCCGCGCGGCGCTCGACGACGGCAGCTGGGACGCGGCGCACGGGTCGCTTCGGACCCAGCCCCACTTCGAGGGCTCGCTCGTGTTGATCACGTCGCACCCCTGACGGCGGATATCCACTGGACCGGGCGGGACGCGGTCTGGTCTGATCCGGACCATGGGTGTGCACCGACCGCAGTTCGACGACGCGCTGGTCCGGCAGTTGGTCGACGACCAGTTCCCGGACTGGGCCGGGCTCACGCTCGACCGGGTGCTGCCCGGCGGCTCCGACCACGCGATCTACCGGCTCGGCGCCGACCTGTCGGTCCGGGTGCCGCGCCACTCCGGCGCGATCAACGACGCCGCCAAGGTCGCGCACTGGCTGCCGTTGCTGGCAGCGCGGCTGCCGCTGCAGATCCCGGAGCCGGTGGCGGTCGGCCGGCCTGGTCTCGGCTACCCGTGGTCCTGGCTGGTCTGCCGCTGGCAGGACGGCGCAGTGGCAACGGCCGCCGAGTTCGCCGACTCCGTGGACGTCGCCCTCCAGCTCGCCGATTTCCTGGTCGCCCTGCGCGGGATCGAGCTGGAGGTCCCTGACGCGTGGCGGGACCGGATCGTCCGGGGACCGATCAGCGGTAGGGACGCCGAGACGCGGAACGCCATCGCAAAGGTGGGCGCGGACTTCGACCAGGACGCCCTGCTCGCCGTGTGGGAGGAGGCCGTGGCCGCCGAACCGGGTCCGCAGAGCTGGGTGCACGGCGACTTCCACAGCGGCAACCTGCTCGCCCGGGACGGCCGGATCAGCACCGTGCTGGACTTCGGCAGCTTCGGGTACGGCGATCCGGCCGCCGATCTCGGCGTCGCCTACTCGCTCTTCACGCCCTCGGTCCGACTGCGGTTCCGCGAGGCGGTCGGCCTGGACGACGCGGCCTGGATCCGGGCCCGCGGCGATGCCATCGCCGGCGGCGTGATCGCCCATGCCGCCTATGCCGACACCCAGCCACACATCCGAGCTCTGACCACCCGCCAGATCGGCCAGGCGCTGATGGGCTGACGAAGGATGCGCGCCGACGAACTGCTCACGACCGCCGAGCTCGGGCTCCGGTTGCGCCGGCTCCCGGAGCGACGGCTCGGGTTCGCCGAGGCCGGGCTCCCCCACTCCGACTGGGTTCCGGCCGCCCGGGAACGGCTGACCGAGCTGCTGGCGCTGCCCGATCGGGTCGAACACCGTGACGGCGCGCTGGTCCGCACCGTCCGGCGGGACGGGATCCGGACCGATGTCCTGCGCCTCGAGCCCGAGCCGGGGCTGAGCCTGCCGGGTTATCTGCTGACCCCGGAGGACCGGCTGGATCCGTCGGGCCGGATCGTGCTGGCGCTGCATGGACACGGCGAGGTCGAGTCCCTGCTCGGCGTGGACGGGGTCGCGGAGGACTATCACCACCGGTTCGCCCACCGGCTGGCACTGGCCGGGCACACCGTCTTCGTGCCGGAGCTGCGCGGCTTCGGGGCCCTCTACGACCTCGCGGCCGACGAGCCGGGGACCACCCTGCGGTATTGGCGGTGGGGCACTCCGATGGCGTACACCGTGCAGACCGATGCCTTCCTCCACGGCCGTTCGATGCTCGGCGACACCGTGGCAGACCTGATGCGTTGGGAGAGCTGGCTGGCCGAGGCGTACGGGGTGACTGAGTTGGACGTCGTCGGGATCTCCTGGGGCGGCGATCTTGCCTGCACCTACCCGGTGTTCTCGAACCGAGTCCGGTCGATCTTCGCCAGCGGCACCCTGGGTAGCTTCACCGAGGTCTTCCGGACGGCGGGCAACGCGCCGGCGCATTGCCTGCCCGGGGTCCTGCGCTGGCTCGACCGGTCCGACATCGCGGGCCTGAACGCGCCGGTGCCGCTCGCGGTTCACTACGGCGCGCTCGATGTGCCGGGCCCGACGAACCTGTCGGCCGCACTCAACGACTCCGCCCTGCCGGCATTCGACGAGCTCCGGGCGATCTATGCCGCGGCCGGCGCCCCGGAACCGACCTTGATCATCTCGCCGAACCTCGGCCACGAACTCGATCTTGAAGCACTCACCCGCTGGCTGGACCGCGGCTGACCGAAATCCAGCACGCTTCGCCTGTTCGAGCCTGAACCGGGCCGATCAGTGCGAAGTCCGCTGGATTTCGGTCACTCAGCTACCAGCCGGTCCGGCCGTCGACCGCCTGGCGCAGCAGATCCGCATGCCCGTTGTGCCGGGCGTACTCCTCGACCATGTGCAGCAGCTGCCAGCGCACCGACGCCGGCCGGCCGAGCACCGGGGCGTGGAACACGTCGTCGAGCTCGAACCGGGCCGCGATCTCCCGGCTCGCGGCGACCTCGTCGAGAAACCGCGCGTAGTCCTCGGCCGCCCGGCCCGGATCGAGATCACGGAGATCCGCGCCACCGGTCGGATAGACCCGGGCCCGGTCCTCCGCGCCCGCCATCGACCGGGTGAACCAGGTCCGCTCCACCTGCGTCAGGTGCCGCAAGAGCCCGAGTAGCGAGAGGTCGGACGGCGGCGCCGCGCGGACGGCCAGCTGATCGCCGGTCAGCCCGGCGCACCTCTGCAGGAACGTACTGCGGTGCAGCTCCAGGCGGGTGTCGATCATGGTCCGTTCGTCGGCGATCAGCAGCTCGTGCGGATCGCCACGATCCGCTTCGGGGGCAACCCAGGTCATCGGCAACTCCTCCCGGAAGGGCTCGGCCCGCACATCCTCGATCATGACCGGGGCCTTGCCGCAAGCCCCCGTTCCCGCTATAACGTGGGAGAAGGGGCGGGCAAGATCAAATCTGTTGCCTCGGGCGACCGGAAGTCGCAACACTCGGCTCGTGGACCTCCTCGACGATGATCAACATCGACGGCTCGTCACCTACCATCCGGGCGCCGAGGAGTGGATCGAGCGGCTGCCCGGGCTGGTCGCCGAGTACGCGAGGAGATGGCGGCTGACGATCGGTCCCACCTACCGGCCGGGTGGCGACGCCAGCTGGGCGGCTCCGGCCGAGCGCGCCGACGGCGAACAGGTCGTGATCAAGATCGCGCTGCCGGATCCGGACTTCTCCGCCGCGTTCGCGGTGCTCCGCCACTACGACGGACACGGTGCGGTCCGGGTCCACGAGGTCGACCCGGACGAGCGGGCGTCCCTGATCGAGCGGTGCGAACCGGGCACCACGGCGGCCGAGCATCGGCCCGAGGAGGCCCTGGCCGCGGCGGCCGAGGTGCTGCCCCGGTTGTGGCGCTCCGACCCGGACCCGGCGATCCCTGTTCCCCGGCTGACGGACCTGGCGGCGGACCGTGCCGCGAGGCTTCGGGAACGGGCCGACCGGCTCGGCGATCAGCTGCTCCGGGACGGCGCCGCGCTCTACGCCGAGCTTGCGGTCGTGACCGAGGACGACCGGCTGCTGCACGGGGATCTCAATCAACGCAACGTGATCCGGGGCGAACGCGGTTGGCTGGCGATCGATCCCCGGCCCTGTCACGGTGATCCCGCGCACGAGCTGGCGGCGTGGTTTGTCAACCGCATCGAGGCCGAGCCGGACCCGGTCGGCCAGGCCCATCGGCTCGCCGATACCCTCGGGCTTCCCGCGGGACCGACCGGTGCGCTGGCTCGCTGCGCAGACGGCCCTGCTGTGCTCCTGGCTGATGGACAGCCGGGAGCCAGGCCCACTCACCGACTATGTCCGGGCTGCCCGGACGCTGCTCGCCGCAGCTTGATCATCAGGGGGATGCGTGGATGTCATCGTCGCCGCCGAGCAGCGGCAACGCGCGGCCGAGGCGATCCTCGGCGAACTCGACCTGATCGGCCGGTGGTCGGCGGTCGGCCGGCCGGTGCTGGTCGGTGCGACGTCGTACGGGCTGATGGTGGCACCCGATCTCGATCTTGAGATCTTCTGCGACGGCGACCCCTCGGTCGAGGCCGGCTTCGCCGTGCTGGCGGCCTGCGCCGCTCATCCCGGGACCACCCGGGCCGCCTTCTCGAATCACCTCGACGGCCCCGACCCGGGTCTCTACTTCAAGCTCGGATTCCGGCATCAGGGTGAGGAGTGGAAGATCGACATGTGGGCGCTCCGCGAGGATCATCCCGGTCCGCTGTCCTCCTGGCTGGTCGAGCCGATGCGGGCCGCGCTCACCGCCGAGTCGCGGCGCGCGATCCTGACGATCAAGCAGGCGCTGGCCGACCGGCCTGAGTTGCGCTGCGGCTCCATCCACGTCTACCGGGCCGTGCTGAGCGGCGGCGTGCGAACCTTCGACGAGTTCCAGGCCTGGCGAGCCGCGCAGGACACCGAGTCACTGACCGCCTGGCGACCTTGATCATCGTCGCATGGTCGGCCGGGCCTGGACGAAGGTCCAGCGGTGACCCTCCAGGTCCTCGGCGACATAGCTTCGGCTGCCGTGCAGGGCGATCCCGGAGATGATCACCGCGCCGGCCTCCCGGGCGCGCGCGAAGTGAGCCTCCAGGTCGTCGACGTGCACCCAGACCTCATGCGTCACCGGACCCTCGGCCGGGCGCTCACCGCGCAGCGGAAACAAGATCAACAACGAGTCGCCGATGTGCAACTCGATCCAGCCCGAGCCGTCGCCCTCCGGTGCTTGATCGACATCCCAGGAACCGAGCCCGAACACACCCCGGAGCCAGCGCGCCGCGGCGGCGGGATCACTGTAGTACAAGGCGATTCCGAGCCGGCCGACCTCCCGCGGTGTCCGCGGCGCGGAGTCCCGGCGCCGGGTCCAGGCGAGGAAGGTCGGCAGCATCGCGACCCACCCGAAGCCGAGCCCGGTCGGGTCGCCACCGGGCACCAGCCGTTGCGACACGCTGACCCGGGTGCCGTCGCCGGACGGTTCGAAGCGGACCTCGGTCTCGGTGTCCTGCAGGCTGTCCCGCATCACCAGCAGGGCGCCCGGCTGCCATGCCGTGATCCGCGCGGTCTCCAGTTGATCACCGGAGGCTTCGTCGTAGATCTCGAGCATCCGCCCGCCGACTCCCGGTTCCAGCCGCAGTTCGGCCAGCCGGGAGGCGTCGTAGGCGTTGATCGGGCCGCGGACCCACCACAGGTTGATCTCCTCGGTGAAGATCCGGAACGCCGTCTCGGGATCGGTCGCGAGCTCCACGCTCGACTCGGCCGACGTCCTGGTCACCGCCCCGCCCTCTGCTCTGCCCGCGCCGCCGGCACCCGTACCTCCGCGTACGCCTTGAACCCGGCCAGTTGATCATCCCAGTCGGCCGGCAGCCGGGCGAGCCAGGCGATCAGCGGTGCCATGCCGCGCGTACGCAGGCGGAACAGCCGGATCCGGGCATCGTCCGGCACCCGCTCGTCCCCGACCAGCCCTGCCTGCAACAGCGTGCGCAGGTGCCGGCTGATGATCGGGGCGGACACCCCGAGCAGGTCGGCGAGCTCGCCCGGGCGGTGCGCCCGGCTGCCCAACAGGTCCACGATCCGGCGCCGAGTCGGGTCGGCGAGCGCGGCCAGCACCGCGTCCACATCATCCTGATCTGTCTCCACGCGGACAATAGTTGCACATAACGTGAATGATTGGCAGCATGGTCGCCATGACCGAGACAGCAACGACGCAAGTCCCGACGTTCTCCCCGATGCTGGCGTACGAAAATGCCGGCGCCGCGATCGCGTTCCTGACCGAGGCCTTCGGCTTCACCGAGACCATGCGCCTGGTCGGTGACGACGGGCGGATCGGGCATGCCGAGCTCTCGTACGGCAACGGCAAGATCATGCTCGTCGACTTCGACCGCGGCTACCAGGGACCGCGGCACCACGCCGAGACCTGCGCCGCGGCCCGGCAATGGCTGGACAACCCGTACGTCGTCAACGGGGTCTACGTCGTCGTCGAGGATGTCGAGGCCCACTTCAAGCGGGCCGAGGCGGCTGGCGCGACCATGCTCTCCGGCATCGAGGAGGGTGTGCCCGGCAAGCTCTATCGCGCCGCCGATCCCGAAGGGCAGCGCTGGATGTTCAACCAGCCGCCCGCCCCGAGTTGATCAAGGCACCAGATCGTCCAGGAGGTACGCACAGGAGCGGAGGATCCACTCCGGCGGCTCCGCACCCGCATACGTGCCGAAGCCGAGATCGCCGAGCGCCAAGCTCGCACCGAGCGCCGTGCGGACGTCAGCCGGAACCTCCTGCTGCACCAGGTCGCGGAGCAGGTCGCGCGCCTCGGGTTCGAGGCGCCCGATCCCGATCGCGGTCGAAGCCATCCTGAGCAGATCCCGGCGAGAGTCGCCCGGCCGGGCGCCCTCCCAGTCGAAGACCGCGACCAGCCGGGAGCCGTCGACCATCAGGTTGCGGTAGTGGAAGTCGTGGTGTTCCAGGTCGGACGTGCGAAGGTTCGCCGTCTCAGCGGTGTCCAAGATCGCGGTGATCCGCCGAGCCAGCGACTCCTGCCGCGTTCCGGCCAAGCGGTCGCAGAGTCTGCGCCCGGTGGCCCGCTGCGCCGCGAACTCGGCCGGCCAGTCCGCGCCGTGGGGTGCCGCGGCCCCGCGATGGCGGCGCCACAACTCATACACCTGTCGTACGTGTGCGGCCGTGAGTCGGGGACAAACCTCGCCGTCGACGAACTCCTGCACCGTGTAGACCTCGTCCTGCCAGCGACCATGATCACGAAGGCGCGGGATCGGATAGCCGTTCCGGCGCAGCCGATCCGTGAGCCGCACAGCCAGCTGGACGCGCTCGAAGATCCCCGTCCCGTGTCGCGGCATGATCTTGAGCACCAGGCGATCACCGTCGGCGCCGGTGACCAGATAGGCACCCCACTCGCCCCCGGCCAGGCGCCGTTCCACCGTGAGCCCGAGCCGGTCGGCCAGCCGACGGACCAGGGACGGGGATTCTGCGGGCTCGACCATGATCGGCTCAGTCTTCCGCGAATCGACCGGCCCGGCATCCGGATTTCCGCCGCACTGTCGCGACGAGCGGCTAAGGTAGGTCGCGCAAAGGCGTGGCCTGCGCCTCACCTCCTCTGGTTCCGACCCCAGCACGGACCGCTCACGGAGGCCAAGGGACTCGGTCTCGGGCCGCTGTCAGATGACCCGTGCGTTTCGTTCGGCCGGCTGGGGAGACCGGTGCGAGGCGTGGAGGCCGGATGACAGCCAACAGGCGTTTCAAACAGCGGGTACGAGCCCGCGCAGCCCGGACCGGTGAGTCCTACACCGCTGCCCTCCGGCACTTCCGATCTGATCAAGGAGTGCCCATGTCCACTGCATCACTCAACCGCACCGGGGCCGGCGAGATCCTGCTCCGATTCGGCGTCGCCCAGACCACCTTCCGCGAGGATCCACTCGATCCGGACGGTTTCCGCGCCGCCGGCGCCGAGGTCCGTACCTTGCTGGCCCAAGCCAAGGAGCAAGGAGCCCGGCTGGTCCTGTTCCAGGAGGGCACGCTCTGCTTTCCCGCGAAGCGAAGGCTGTCCAGCGATCCCGACCGGATGGTCGAGGCGGACTGGTCCCGGTTCAACTGGGCCGCGCTCGGCGAAGAACTCGAAGCGATCGCCGGAACCGCTGCCGACCTGGGGATCTGGGCAGTGCTCGGCGTGCCCCAGCCCTCGGGCGGTACGCGGCCGTACACCGGACTGTTGGTGATCGACGACGCCGGCGCGACGGTCGGGCACTACGGCGAGCGGGTCATGTCCCGGACCAAGACCGACTTCCTCTACCGGCCGGGCGAGCAGCCGATGATGATCACCGTCGACGGCGTCCGGTTTGGGTTGGCGTCCGGCCTGGAGGCCTTGTTTCCTTCGGTTTTCGAGCGGTACGCGGCACAGGGCGCGGACGCGGTCCTGTTCGCCACCGGCGGCCGGGGCGAGGCGAAGCAGGGGCAGTGGCTGGTCGAACAGGCGATCGCCCACGCCCGTGGCCAACTGCTCTGGCTCGGCCTCGCCGTCACCGGCGATCCGGCCACGGCCGGCTCCGGGATCGTCTCCGCGTCCGGCCGCTGGGTCGGCCGGTGCGAGCCCGGCGACCGGCCCGGCCTGGTCGTCGCCGACCTGACCGACTCGATCAACCCGGTCTCCCGGGCCTGGCATCGTGAGTCGGCAAGCCGCATCCTCGCGCAGTGAAAGAACACTGCCGGGAGTGTCGGATCCGGTCGAGTCCGTTCGTAGCACTGGTGAGCGGCCTTACGATGGGCCCGCCCGACCAGAGGAGTTGATCAGACGATGCAGTTCTTGATTTCCGTGATGGGCGACGAGACCGGTACGGCGACGCCGGAGGAGCTGGCGGCCACTGCCGAGTTCAACCAGCGGCTCGAGGCGGCGGGGCAGTTCGTCTTCGTCGACGGGCTCGCGGCGCCCAGCACCGCGACGGTGGTCGACGCCCGCGGCGAGGCACCGGTGATCACCGACGGCCCGTTCCTGGAGACGAAGGAATACCTGGCCGGCTTCTGGATCATCGAGGCCCCGGATCGGGAGACCGCGCTGAGGCTCGCCGCCGAGGGATCGAAGGCCTGCAACGGCGTGGTCGAAGTCCGGCCGTTCCAGACCTTGTGAGCGCGCTGGACGCCGAGGAGGCGATCACCCGGGCCCACCGCGAGGAGTGGGCTCGGGTGGTGGCTTCCCTGACCAAGCGTTTCGGTGATCTTGATATCGCCGAGGAATCGGCCGCGGAGGCCTTCGCGACCGCCGTGGAGCGGTGGCCCGTCGACGGCGTACCGCCGAATCCCGGTGCCTGGCTGACCACCACCGCCAATCGCCGGGCCATCGACCGGATCCGGCGCGAGAGCAAACGCGACGACAAGCAGAAGGAGGCTCAGCAGATGTACGACACCGAACCACCCGAGCCTCTCGGCGCGATCGAGGACGAACGGCTGCGATTGATCTTCACCTGCTGCCACCCTGCCCTCGCCATGGAGGCCCGGGTCGCGTTGACCCTGCGGATGGTCGGCGGGCTGACCGTACCGGAGATCGCCCGCGCGTTCCTGGTCCAGGAATCGGCGATGGGCCGGCGGATCACCCGCGCCAAGGACAAGATCAGGGCGGCCAAGATCCCGTACCGGGTGCCGGACGCGGAGGACCTGCCGACCCGGGTCTCGGGCGTGCTCGCCGTCCTGTTCCTGGTCTTCAACGAGGGCTATCTGGCGACCAGCCCGGACGCCGACCCGATCCGGCACGACCTGACCACCGAGGCGATCCGACTGACCCGGCTGATCCGCACCCTGCTGCCCAGAGACGGCGAGGTGGCCGGGCTGCTGGCGCTGATGCTGCTCACCGAGGCTCGGCGGGCCGCCCGGGTCTCCACGACCGGCGAGCTGGTCACGCTGGACGAGCAGGACCGCGGGTCCTGGGACGCCGAGTTGATCACCGAAGGACACGAGTTGGTACGGGAGCGGATCGCCACCGGCGTTGCGCCCGGCCGCTATCAACTGCTTGCCGCGATCAACGCCGTGCACACCTCGGTCCGGGACATGCGGGACACCGACTGGTCCCAGATCGTCGCCCTCTACGACCAGTTCGCCCGGATCGACCCGTCTCCGATCGTCGCGCTCAACCGGGCGATCGCGGTCGCCGAGCTCGACGGACCCGAGGTCGCCCTCGCCATCGTCGACCAGCTGGCGGACTCGTTGATCAACTACCACGCGTTCCACGCCGCGCGAGCCGATCTGCTCCGCCGGCTCGGCCGCAGCCAGGACTCGCGTGCGGCGTACGACAAGGCGATCGAACTCGCCGGCAACACGGCCGAGACCGCCTACCTGACCCGCCGCCGCGACCAGCTGGCCTAGTGGTGCGGCAGTGCGTCCCGGAGCTGACCGAGCCACAGGTTCGCCAGCCGCCGGCCGTCCGGAAGTTGATCATTCGGCTCCCAGCGCCAGCTCGTGATCATGGCCAGGACGAGGAGCCGGCAGTCGTGCAGCAGGTCCGGGTCGATGCCGGGGTAGTGATCACCGATGGCCTCGGGCGCATGGGCCAGATCGAACTCCACCGGACCGCGGCAACAGGTCTCGAGATCGATGAACAGCGGTCCGGCCGCGGTCGCCAGCAGGTTGCCCGGATGCGGTTCGCCGTGCAGCAGTTGATCACCGCCGCGCTCGGCGATCGACCGGCCCAACCGGTCCAGAGTGTCCAGGAGCAGTTCCCGGTCCGCATCGGCGAGCTCGGGGCTGCCGGCTCGGTCGCTGAGGATCGACCGGGCCTCAGCGACCCGATCGGTGAACCGGGGTGTCGCGACCGCCACGGTGCGCATGCCGGCATGCAGCCGGTGCAACGCATCCGCGTAGACATCGGGCGGGAGCTCCCCGGTGATCACCGTCGCGTGGTACGTCCACAGGGTGATCACGAAGCCGTCCCGCTCGTGAACCACCGGCTCGACCCGCGGATCGAGGGCCGCCACCGGGCATCCCGCCTGGACGAGCGCCTGCGCAAGCTCGACCTCGAACTCGGCGCACTGCTCGGTCGCCGGAGCCACCCTGGCCAGGGTGTCGCACGGCAGCAGCCGTACCGCGAGCTTGTTCGAGTTCTGCAGCACGACCGCGTCGTCCACCTCGAGCCCTGCTCCGGCGGCGATCCGGCGCGCCGCGGCCACCGCCCGTGCCACGTTGGCTGCCTGCATCGTCTCTCCCTGTCTCGACCTAACTCGCAGGGTATCCAGCCGTGCCGGACGAAGCTAACCTGATTTCCAATCCCGCCCGCCGACCTCAGGATGATCATGGACTACACCCGGATCCCGCTCGCCGACTGCCCGACCGGGACCGAGGGAGAGGTAATGCTGTTCGCGCTCGACCGGGTGCACCGGAAGTTCGCCTGGAAGACCGGCGGGCTGACCGTCGATCAGCTGCAGCAGCGGCACCCGCCGTCGAAGATGACCCTGGCATGGCTGATCATCCACCTGACCAGGGTCGAAGCGGACTGGACCGCCAAGGCCGAGGGCCGGAGCCACGAGGAATCCTTGGGCGGCATGGATTGGGACGCCCACGGTCGCCAACCGGACCGGCTCTACGGCCTCTGGTACGACACGATCGCACGCACCCGGCAGTCCTGGGCGACCATGATCAACGATGGGGGCCTCGACACCGTCGTCGATTGGGGTGACGGCTATCGGGTGAACCGGCGGCGGGCCCTGACCGACATCCTCGAGGAGAACCTGCTGCACACCGGCCACGCGTCGATCGTCCGCGAAGCCGTGGACGGTCTGATCGGCAACGACCCGCCGTAATCGCTCAGTCGATCATGATCGCGAGCCGCGCCTCACCCGGCGTCGCCAGCGGCAGTGTGATCACGATCCGGCCCTCGTCCGGCCCGGCAGAGCCGTCCTTGGTGTACGGGTTGTGCGGCAGGACGGGCCAGGTGATCACCGCCTCGGCGGGCATGATCACCCGCCAGCCACGGTGCGCGAACCAGCCGTCGCAGTCGGCTCCGGTGAGCCGGAGCGGCGTCTCGTCGAGCGTTCCGCCATGATCACCGGCCTGCCATCGCTCCCCCGGTTTCGCGACCAGACCGGCGTTGGCGGCGACCGGCCGCTCCGACGTTCCCCGTACCCGGTAGCGCACCGTCGCCGAGTCCTCGGTGAGCTCGAGCCGGACGCCGACCGGGACGCCCGCGTAGTCGAGGTCGAGCCCCAGCTCGTCCGGTCGCAGCGTCGCCGCGGCCGGCAGATGATCCAGCCCCGGCCGTACCGAGAAGTCGGGATCCTCGTCGCCCGCCCGATGCGCCAGCAGCGCCGGATCACCGACGGTGAAGGTCGACCACGCCGGCTGCAGCCGGGTGTTGCTGCCGCTGATGATCAAGCCGACCGCGTCGTGATACACGGACAGGTGCGCCTGCCGGTCCTGGATCCACCGGTTCGGACCCTGCGGGCCGTGATAGGCCGAAACGCAGGCAAACCAAGGAGCACGACGTTCCACCAGCGCGTCGTCGTCGCCGAGCACGAACCGGTGCTCGGTCCGTTCGGCCGCGACCTCCTCGGCCGGTCCGTCCTGCCCGTACATGATCATCGAGGCGACGGTGTCGGCCGCCACCCGCCCGCCCGCCGACCACTGCACTCCGTGAAGCCAGCGCAGATAACCGCGACCGACCGGCGACGCGAGGAAGCCGACGCTCGGTGCGGCCTGGCTGTGCCGGAAGTAGTTCCGCTCGTCGACGGTCTCCACCAACGTGCCGTCGGGATAGGTGAGGTTGGCGTGGAACGCCGCGGCCCGCTCCAGCGCTGACAGCACGGTCCGGTCGCCGGACATCCCGAAGTAGCAGCCCAGGGCGTCGACGTAGACGACGTTGTACGCCACCACGGGACCGTGATGCTCGGACCAGAAGCCGGCCGGGTCCTGCTCGGCGACGGTCCGGTGCAGATAGTCGGTCGCCGCCTCGGCCCAGTCGTCGCGGCCCAGCACCCGCGCCGCCGCGTAGACCCCCATCGCATGGTGCGCCGGGATGTTGCGGATCGGCTCGGTGAGTGCCGTGGCCACGATCCCGTCCACCGCGACGGTCAGCGCGGAATCCCAAGCAGCACGGCGATCCGCGGGCATCGCGTCCCGGATCAGGCCCCAGGCCCGGATCCAGCGTGAGTAGGTCCACGGCATGTAGATCGAGCCCCAGGTCGAGTTGTCCTTCTTCCGGAACTCGAACCGCCCCTGCTCGTCCGCGACGTCGATCAGGGCGTCGCCGCCGGCGATGATCGCGGCCAGCAACTCCTGATCATGGTGGTACGGATTCGGCCGCTCGGCGGTCGGCGGCGTGGCCCAGGCGACGGCGAGCGGCCAGAGGACGTTCTGGTCGGTGACGATGAACGGATCGGTGCCGAAGCGCCCGGTCGCCCGGTCCTGCGTCGCGAGGATCTCGGGAAGCTGGGCCAGGAAGTCGGGCCACAGCTTCGTGACGATCGTGTTGACGGTCTGCCCGTCGATCATGGAAACGGCTCCTCGGCTGTCCCGGTCCGCCGGGACGGGTGATGTCAGCCCGACGACTGTATCGAGGTGATCATCCGCCGGCAGCCGCGCTGCGCCGGCGTCTCATCGGATGATCACTCCGATCAGGCCTCCCCGCGGAGGTCGAGGCTGAAGCCCGGATACCGCGGATAGTCGCCGACCCGATCGGCCTCCAGACCCAGCGACTCGTAGAAGGCGACCGCCTCCCGGCTCGCCTGCCAGTGCAAGATCATCGGTTCCGGCCAGCAGCAGGCAGTAGTCCTCGCGGTCGACGAGCCGGGCGTAGCGATCATCGAACACCTGCTCCGGCAGGTCGATCATGCCGGGATCGAACCCCTCGCTGACGGTACGGAAATCGGCCCGGTCCCCGGCCGACGCTGGCCGGACCACCGCTTCGTCGGTCATGACGGCACGATGCCAGGGCCTAGCGGACGGCGCCAGCGAGATTCCGGTGGTGCCGAACGTGCACTGAGCCTGTCGAAGTGCCGAGCCGGATCGGTCCTGCCCTTCGACAAGCTCAGGGATCGGTTCGACACACCGCTTCCGCGGCTCAGGCGTCGTGTTCCTGCAAGAGTTCGTTCAGTCGCTTCAGAACCCGCAGCTGCGCCGGGTGGTACAGGTCGATCATGGCCTGCGCCATCGCGTCACCGGCTCGGCGCGCACCGTGGGGCGAGTCCGCGACCGGGTCCTTCGCCCACGGATTCCCGGCCCGGGACTTGATCACGATCGGCAGCAGGCGAGTCGCCAGCCGTTCGATGGTGGCGTCGTCCGCATCCTCGGGCAGCGCTTCGAAGTCGGCCTGGGTGCCGTCGTCGGGCTGGCTGACCAGGTCGCGGAGCTTCTCCTTGGACTCGTCGCTGAGCACGGTCGAGTAGACCATCAGCAGTGATCGCTGCCGGTCGGACAGTTCCCGGGAGATCGGGGCGAACTCGGGCGGGACATAGGCCGGTGCACGGTGCTTCATGATCACGGCCAGTTCCGCCCTGATCCGGTTGAGCCGGTTCACGGTCGCCTCCAGTTCGGCGTCCAGCACCCGCAGCGCCTCGTCCGGATCCTGGTCGGCCCGGCCCATCGCCGCGACGTCCGCCAGCGGTACGCCGAGCTCGCTCAGCCGCCTGATCTGGAGCAGCCGGACCAGGTGCCCGACCTCGTACTGCTTGTAGCCGTTCGACCGCCGCTCCGGCAGGTCCAGCAGGCCGAGCTGGTGGTAGTACCGGATCGCCTTCACGGTCGTGCCGGCGAGATCGGCGAGCTGTTGCGTGCTCCAGGCCATCCGCCCAGTCCACACTCTGCCCCTGGGGCAGAGTCAAGCCAGCCCATCAAGCTTGACCCTGCCCCGAGGTCAGGGTCTGGACTGGTGCCCATGCGAATCCTGCGCCCGTCCCTCCAGCTCATCCGCGGCAACCTGCGCGCCTACCTGGTGATGAACGCCATCGTGTACGGACTCTGCCTGATCGGCATGGCCGCCGCGATGATCTTCCCCGAGCTCAACACAGCCCAGCAGACGATCATGAACGACAACGGCACCACCGCACTGGTGACTTCCCTGCTCTCCAACGTCTGGCTGTTCGCGTTGACGATCTTCGCCGTCAACGTCGGGACGGTCGCACTACCGGTGATCCTGCTGCCGTCCATGATCATCCCCTTCTCGGGCATCGCGGTGTTCGCCTACCGTGCCTTCAACTTCGGGGTGACCCTCGCCCCGATCAACGAGGTCGTGGCGAAGACGCTGATCCCGCACTCGTTGACCCTGATCATCGAGTTCCAGGCGTACGCCCTCGTGATGTTCGCCGCCTATCTGATCGGCAAGGCCTGGCTGTGGCCGGCGACGGTCGAGGCGGACAGCCGCCGCCAGGCCTACCTCCGCGGACTGCAGCAGGCCGGCAGGCTGTGCCTGCCCGCGCTGGCGCTGTTCGTCGTCGGCGCGATCTACGAAGCGTTCGAGATCATCTACCTGGTACCGCCGCTGCTCGCGGGCTGACGAGCGGGCGATAGCGTTGGCTCCATGTGCGGCATCGTCGGAATGGTCGCGGGCGGCCCGGTCAACCAGCGGCTCTACGACGCGCTCCTGCTGCTGCAGCACCGGGGCCAGGACTCGACCGGCATCACCACCGCCGACGGGTCGACGTTCCACCAGTCCAAGGCGCGCGGCCTGGTCCGGGAGTCGTTCCGGACCAGGGACATGCGGTCGCTGCTCGGCAACGTCGGCCTCGGCCACGTCCGGTACGCGACGAAGGGCGATGCGGCCAACGAGCAGGAGGTCCAGCCGTTCTACGTGAACGCGCCGTACGGGATCTCGCTGGTGCACAACGGCAACCTGACCAACACCCGGGAACTCGCCGAGGACCTGTTCCACATTGACCGTCGGCACATGAACTCGACCAGCGACACCGAGATGCTGCTGAACGTCCTGGCCACCGAGCTGCAGGGTCAGATCGAGGGCCTCGATCTCGATCCGGACCAGATCTTCCGGGCCGTCGCCCAAGTGCACGAGCGGGTCGAGGGGTCGTACGCGGTGATCTGCCTGATCGCCGGGCACGGGCTGCTCGCGTTCCGTGATCCGTACGGCATCCGGCCGCTGGTGATCGGCAAGCGCACCGAGGGCGGCCGGGACTCCTGGATGGTCGCCTCGGAGTCGGTGGCACTGGCAGGCTCCGACTATCAGCTGGTCCGCGACGTCGCGCCCGGCGAGGCGGTCTTCATCTCGGCCGACGGCGAGTTCTTCGCCCGCCAGTGTGCCACCGCGCCGCGACTGGTGCCGTGCTCGATCGAATACATCTACCTGGCCCGGCCGGATTCGATCATGAACGGCATCTCGGTCTACGAGGCCCGGCTGCGGATGGGCGAACGGCTGGCGCAGACGATCAAGGAACAGCTGCCGCTCGGCGACGTCGACGTGGTGATGCCGGTCCCGGACACAGCTCGCCCGGCCGCGATGCAGGCGGCGCGGACGCTCGGGATCGACTACCGGGAAGGGTTCTACAAGAACGTCTACATCGGCCGGACCTTCATCATGCCCGGCCAGGCGCAGCGCAAGCAGAGCGTCCGGCAGAAGCTCAACGCGATGAGCTCGGAGTTCGCCGGGAAGAACGTGTTGATCATCGAGGACTCGGTGATCCGCGGTACGACCTCGCGGGAGATCATCGACATGGCCCGCCGGTGCGGCGCCAACAAGGTGTCCTTCGCCTCCGCCGCACCGCCGGTCCGCTTCCCGCACGTGTACGGGATCAACATGCCGACCCACGGCGAACTGATCGCGCACGGCCGCGAGCCGGCCGAGATCGCCAAGCACCTCGGCGCCGATCACCTGGTCTACCAGGACCTGGCCGGGCTCGAGTCGGCCATCCTCGAAGACTCCGCGGTGACCGAGCTCGAACTGTGCTGTTTCACCGGCGACTACGTGACCGGCACCGTGACCCCCGACTATCTGGACTGGGTCGGCCAGAACCAGCGCTCCTGACGGTCAGTCGGCCGACCCGGCACACAGGTCGAGGATCTGTTGAGCGCGCAGGTGGTTTCCCCGTTCGGCAGCGAGGCTCATCGCGGCGTCGGCGCGATCGAACATGATCTCGGCGGGAACGACCAGGAGGTCGATGCGGTGAACGTCGGCGGCGCCGGTGAAGGCGGCCAGCGACCCGGAGGGGTGGCTGGTGAAGTAGGTCACCGGAACGACCCGGCCCTCGACGCCGAGCCGGCGAGGTTCGGGAGCCCAGTCCCCGCGGTGCAGCACGATCCGAATCACCGGACCATGCAGATGATCAAGAGCGAGGATCAGGCCGGGCAGTTCGGCCACCGGATTCGCCGAGCGCGGCCACCAGCCGCCGTCCAGCAGACCTGTCGCATTTCCGCTGCGCCGCAACCGCAGCCGCGGCGTCGACGGTGCCGAGAGCGAGGTCGTGATGGCATTGCGGTCGCTGTCGTCAATCATGGAAGTTCCTCACCGCCCTGACTGCTGGGCCGGCCTGGCTGGCGCCCCAAACCGAGGCGCCGTCGATTCCCGGAACTGCTGTCAGCCTACCCCCGCGGCCGACCGCCGGAGCTGGGGGCAGCGGCGAGACTCCGGTCTCTCAGGTGCAGGGAGTACGTTCGAGGAGACCGTGGATTCAGCAGAAAGGTCCGCCATGACCGTAGGCCAGAGCGCTCGGCACCTCACCCACGCCGCAAGAGGACTCGCCCGCCGCGCTGCCGCCGCCGTCGCGGATGCGATCAACAACGCCGTCGAGATCCTGCGCGAGTTCGCCCGCCTCGCCGGCGGAACAACTCCTCGACCGGTCAGGGTACGGGTCCGGAAGTAGCACGGCCCGGTCGGACGATCAGGGCTGCTCCCGTTCCGCTCGTGCCGCGGTCGCCCCGCCCGCCGGGGCCTCCGCGGCGGACGACCGATCCCCGTCCTCGATCACCTGGGCATCCGCGCCGTGAACGACCACCCGGGCCGACGATTCCTCGCCGGCCAGGTCCCGCGCCGCCGCGATCGCCAGTTCCTTGGAATTGAAGACCTCCCGGACCTGACCCTCCTGGACGACCTCCCAGTGCGCTGCCCTCGGCACCACATGGAATTCGGTCTCCGCCACCACCCGACACCTCGCTTTCACGGACCGGGCAGCTCCGACGCGCTCGGACGGCCGAGGACGGGGAAACCCGGCCGGAACGCGTCGAAGCCCCGATCGAGGAACGCCGGGGAACATTCCTCTGCTGCGCTGGTACCCAACCGCGGGCCGGCGGAAACGCCGATCAGCCGGCCCGTCGGATCGACCGGGTCTCGGCCCAGGACCACAACTCGTCGTCGACCGGATGACCCGAGTAGGCGTCGGCCTCCTGGCCGAGGTCGACCGCCTCGGCGAGCAGCCGCCGACGTCCCCGGTCGAGCTGGTCGACGAAGTCGGCACCGCACCAGACCGGCTCGGGATTGCCCTGGCCCGCGATCCGAGCCAGGTCCTCGGCCCGGGTGATGGGCTCGCCGAAGTGGACCGTGGTCTCGACGGCCGGATTCTGATCTTGGTACGTACTGATCGTGAGCACCGGGCCGGCGTC
This sequence comes from Microlunatus parietis, assembly GCF_013407955.1. GTDB lineage: Bacteria > Actinomycetota > Actinomycetes > Propionibacteriales > Propionibacteriaceae > Microlunatus > Microlunatus parietis. The sequence goes on from NZ_JACCBU010000001.1 coordinate 2,978,087, forward strand.
GACTCCGATGCCGGCGTCGATCGGTTCCCGGGTCTGCCGGCGCAACGCCCGGTTGACCACCCAGCGCAGCGTGTTCGCCCGGGCAGCCAGATCGAACACCGCGGCAACATCGGACTGTGCCGGCGTCGCGTAGACCGCGGTGACCCGATCACCGCTCGCGCCGAGGTGCCGGGCTCGCCGGTCGTGCAGCGCCTCCAGCACCTCTGCCGTCCAGACCTGGTAGAGGCTGACGAGTTCGGCGGGCCGATGCCGCGCGGTCACGGCACCGGGGATCCTCAACTCCGTCACGATCACCGCGCCCGGCCAGGCCAGCACCTCGCTGTCCGTACCCGCGCGCAGTTGGCGGGACGCGATCCCGGTCAAGGCGCCGTCGATGCGGGCGACCGCGGCGTCGGGGCTGAAGGGTTCGATCAGGTCCACCGCTTGCCCGTACCCAGTCAGCCGGCCGCCACCCCGGATTTCGCCGGCCTGATCCGGATCAGTCGGGCCGGCCGCCGCCCGGCGGGGCAGGCAGACAGGTCAGCGCGAACGGCGGCCGCGCGGAAGTTCTTCACCGACGGCCGCTCTCCGGTAGCTGGCCGACTCCTGGTCCCCGCTGCCCGAGCCGGACCTCGGCCTGCCGTCACCAGCATGCGTCGGGTACCGGATCTGGGTGTGATCGGCCCGCTCCCGGCCCAGCGCGGTGTCGTGGAAGTCGATCTGCCACTCGTTCGGCCAGGCTCGGTCGATGATGACCGCGGGCTCCCACCGTCCGGTCAACCGGTCCAGGACCTCCACCACGGTCCCGTCGGGGTACGGGTTGGCGTCGGCCAGGAAGTCGGCAATCAGTTCGGTCTCGGCGCGCGGCCCGTGCGCGGTCGCGTCGATGCTGCACTGCAACGAGTCGGCAGTCGCGTAGCGCCGGGCCTGGTCCAGGACCTCGGCCCGGGTCACCGAACGACCCCCGATCCGGTCGCGGGCGCCGCACTCGGCGAACCCTCGGTCACAACCCAGGTCCTCATCGCTTCCTCCTCCGGTGGGCCTCGCGGCGGTGTGCCACGTGGTGTCACACGCTCAGCCGGCGAACCTCCGTACGAAATTGATCTTGAACCCCGCACGACGTGCCTGGGGCGAACGCTACCCTCTCGTCCTGAACGGCCTTCTGGTGGGAGGCTGGAGACGAACGCCAACCCCGGTGAAACCGTAGCCAGCCATGAAGGAGTCGCCATGGGCGAGGTGCGGACGTTGCGGAGCCTGATCGAGATCGTCCAGGTGGTCGAGGACTGTGACGACGTGGTCTACGTGCGTTACTCGCGCGGACCGGAGGCCGACGCCCATCGGGTGAGCCGCGACTTCGAGGCCGAGGTCGACCTGCCCGGCCTGTCGGTGAGCACCTTGACGCCGCCGTCGTGGTGGACCCGATCGACGGTGGACTGGGTCGCCCGTCGCCTGTGCAAGTACCTCGATCTCGGAAAGGAACGCGGAAATCGGCCCTGGCTGCTGGTCGGTCGCGAGGTGGGAACGGGACCCGACCACGAGCCGCTGGTGGTCGACCCGACGCCCCTCGGCCGGGTCAGCGATGCCGCGGTGGACGAGGCGCGCCGGCACTACGCGGTCGCCTTCCGCGGCGACGGCCTAAAGGACAAGTGATCGCGTTCTCGGCACCGACGATTCGGGCCAGCTGCGCGTGGGTACAGACCTGATCTCGGACGCAGACGATGGGAGCAGGCGGGTGGCCACGGGACGAGTGCGGACGACGCGGAGCGCCGCAGAACGGTGATGCAGGAGCCAGGCTTCGAGGACGCGATCATCTATCAGATCGATCCGGCCCTCTTCTACGACAGCGACGGCGACGGTTGCGGTGACCTGGCCGGTATCACCGAACGACTCGAGTACGTTCGTGATCTCGGTGCCGACTGGATCTGGCTGCTGCCCTTCTATCCCACGCCGTACCGCGACGGCGGCTACGACGTCGTCGATCATCTGGGGGTTGATCCGCGGTTCGGCAGGCCGGAAGACTTCGATCGGCTGCTGGAGCGGGCCGACGAACTCGGCCTGCGGGTGATCATCGACCTGGTGGCCCAGCACACCTCGATCGATCATCGGTGGTTCCAGCAGGCTCGGAGCGACCGCGACTCGCCGTACCGTTCGTACTATCTCTGGTCCGACGACGAGCCTCAAGATCAACTGGAGCCGGTGTTCCCGGGTGTCGAGGACTCGGTCTGGTCCTGGGACGAGCAGGCCGGTCAGTACTACCGGCACATGTTCTACCGGCACGAACCGGATCTTGATCTTGCTCAGCCGGCCGTCCGGGATGCCTTGTATCGGGTGATCGACCACTGGCTGTCTCGGGGCGTGGCCGGTTTCCGGATCGACGCCGTGCCGTACATGGTGGAACGGGCCCGGGCCGCGGACCCGCGCGACGACGGCCTGTGGCTCCTCGATGATCTGCGCCGCTACGTGACCGATCGGCGGCCCGGCGCGTTGCTGCTCGGCGAGGTGGATGTGCCGGTCGACGAGTACGCGGGCTATTACGGAGCCGGCGACCGGCTCTCCATGCTGCTCAACTTCTGGATGAACAATCACCTCTTCCTGGCCCTGACCCGTGAGTCCGGGCAGCCGATCCGCGAGTCCTTGATCGAGATCCCGGTGCCGCCGGCGCCGGCCCGCTTCGCCAACTTCCTGCGCAACCACGACGAACTCGATCTCGAACAGCTGACCGAGACCGAGCGCAAGGAGGTCCTGGAAGCGTTCGCTCCCGAGGAAAGGATGCGGTCGTACGGGCGCGGGATCCGCAGGCGACTCGCGCCGATGCTCGACGGTGATCACCGCCGGATCGCGATGGCCCACGCCCTGCTGCTCAGCCTGCCGGGCACTCCGGTCCTGCTGTACGGGGACGAGATCGGCATGGGTGATGATCTTGCTCGCTCCGAAAGGCGGGCGGTACGGATCCCGATGCAGTGGTCGGGCAAGCCCAACGCCGGGTTCTCGACGGCGCCGCCGGACCGCACCATTGCCCGGGCGGTGCCCGACGGGCCGCTCGGGTACCGGCGAACGAACGTCGCTGATCAACGCGACACCGACGACAGTCTGCTGGCGCGGGTACGCCGGCTGGTGCACGCCCGCGCGGCCCATCCCGATCTTGCGGTCAGCACCTGCGAGGTGCTGGAGGCGGGCCCGGATTCCGTTCTGGCGCTCCGCTTCCCCGAGTCGTCGGCCGACCTGATCACGATGATCAACCTCTCCCCCGGCGAGGTGGACGTCACCCTTCGGATCCCGGGACTTGAGCACTACGCGGAGATCGTCGCTGACCGGCCCTACCCGCCGCCCGCGGCGGGTCTGACGCTCGGTGGCTACGGGTACCGCTGGCTCGGCCGGGACCGCGGCGTTCCGTACGGTTCATCGCTGGGTACCCACCGTCCATGACACCGCCGGCTCCATCCGTCGACGACGCCGTCGAGTCGGTCGGCCGAACCCGGTTGCGACGGGCGGGTGGTCTCCTATCTGGTGGGGTACGCGATGGTGGCGGCGGGTGTGGTCAGCGCGGCCGGTTTCGCCTTGGCCTTCGCCGGCGACTACCTGGCCACGTTCCTCGACGTACCGAGGATTCCGGCCGCGATGATCTTCCTCGTCCTGATCGGCCTCGTGAACGCCCGCGGGATCACCGAGTCGTTGCGTTCCAATCTGATCATGACGGTGATCGAGATCAGCGGCCTGCTGGTGGTGATCATCGTCGCCGCGATCTTCGTCGACGGTGGAGACGGTGACCTCGGCCGGGTCGGCCAGCTTCCGGCCGGGGGCGACCCCGGCTTGGTCGTGCTGGGCGGTGCGATCATCGCGTACTACTCGTTCCTCGGGTTCGAAACCTCGGCCAACATCGCGGAGGAGATCCGAGATCCGTCGCGCCGGTATCCGCGAGCGCTCTTCGGCGCGCTCGCCACGGCGGGCATCGTCTATCTCGGCGTACGGTGCGCTGCTGACGATGATCATGGCCAGCCGGATGGCGTACGGGATGGCCGAACAGCGCCTGCTCCCGGGCGTGCTCGGCCGGGTGCTACCGAACCGGAGGACGCCGTGGGTCGCGATCACGGTCACCACGCTCTTCGCGGGGGCGTTGACCTTGATCGGCAGCCTGGAGACCCTGGCCTCGGCCGTCGTGCTCTTGATCCTGTTCGTCTTCCTCAGCACGAATCTGGCAGGTGTTGATCTTGCGCCGCGATCGGGTGCCACACCGGCACTTCACGGTGTGGACTCCGGTTCCCGTGCTCGGGATCCTGTCCTGCCTCATGCTGCTCTCCCAGCAGGAGCCGGCCATCTGGTCGTTCGCAGCGTTCGTGATGGCGATCGGCGTCGCCCTGTTGTTGATCATGCGGCTCGCCAAGCCGGACCGGCCGGCGAGGCGTCCTCAGCCGTAGCTGATGAATTCCAGCAGACTTCCGTCCGGATCGCGGAAGTAGATGCTGACGCCCCGGCCCCTGGCCCCGGGACGCTCGACCGGGCCGAGCTCGACGGTCACCCCGTGCCGGGCCAGGTGCCGTACGGCGTCCTCGATGGTGCCCGCCCACTGGAAACAGAGATCGCTGTTGCCCGGCCGGACCGGCAACCGGGCCACGTTGTCGGTCAGATCCGCACCGGGGCCGTGCACGTTCAGTTGCGTGGCCCCGACCCGGAACGACACCCGATCCCCCTCGAGCGGAATGACCTCCGCCCCGATCACGTCCCGGTAGAACGCGGTGGCCGCAGCCCAGTCGGAGACGCCGATCACTGCATGGTCGAGCCCAGCGACCGGCACCGGAGTCGTGGCCTCGTCCCCGTCGCCCATCGTCAACGCGTCAGCCGAGCCTCGCGGCGAGGAGCTTCTTGCCCTGCTCGGCACCCTTCCGGCTCTCGCCCTGGGCCCGACGGAAGAACTCGCTCAGTTCAGTATCACCGTCTCGTTCGGCGTCCTGGATGTAGCCCTCGAGCCGCAGCGCGTTGCTCAAGCAGGCCTCGACGAACCAGATGATGTTGTAGGTCTTGTCCTTGGTGCCGGTCACCGTACCGGTCTCGGTCTCACTCATGAAGGTTCCTTCCGCTGGATTGGTCCTTGTCCTGACGCTTACCCAGAGCCGGGTGCCGCGAACCCGGCTTGGCGTACCCAGCGGCCGCCAAGGGGCGATTCGGCTCTCCGACAGCAGGTCGGCCAAGAACCGACCACAACGATTTCGCCGAGCAGGCCAGGGCTCGATATAGTTTCCAACCGTGCACCGACCCGGACCCCCGGGCCGACCAGCACAGGCCGCCTTAGCTCAGTTGGCAGAGCGATTCACTCGTAATGAATAGGTCAGGAGTTCGACTCTCCTAGGCGGCTCCACGCTCAGGATCCCTTGTCTGAAGGGTGATCTGCACCAGACAGGTCCGCCGGTCAGACGGGCCCGCGGTTCCTCCAGCGCAGGTCCGCGACCACGGCGCGGTGATCAGAGGGGTGGATCCCGTCCACCGGGTCGCCGACGATCCGTACGCCCTCCACGATCACCTCCTGGTCCTCGTGGCCCGGCCGGTAGAAGATGTGATCGATCCGCTGGTCGACCAGTTGCGGGCCCGCTTCGAGCGGCGCAGACGGATGACTGGAGGGCAGGGTCGTCGCGGTCGGGTCGCCGCCTCCGGCAGCCCAGGCATCGATCAGCACGTCGCCGACGTAACGCAGGGTCGGCGAGTCGGCGGCGGCGTTGAGGTCGCCCAGCAGCAGCACCGGACAGGGCCCGTCGCACCGCGGATCGGTGGCCAGGTCTGCGACCGCTCGGCCCTGCGCGATCCGGTCGTCGGTGTAGGCGACGCCGTAGTCCAGGCAGGTGGCGACGATCGGCAGCGGGTCGGCGGGGTGGTCCACCCGTACGGTCAGTGATACCGGGTCCCAAGCCCGGTGTCGGGCCGGCAGGACGCTGATCTGCGCGTCGAGGATCGGCCACCGACTGAGGACGGCGATGCCGAGTTCGACGCCAGCGTGGTCCGGATCCTCCGGCTGCCGCGGCGGCAGCGGGTAGGACGGCGCGGCGAAGCGGGCGTGGAAGCCGAGCGCCGCCGCGAATACCTCGGCCTGGCTCGAGTCACGGTCGGCCCACACCTCCTGCAGCGCGATGACATCCGGATCGACTCGGCGCAGCGTCTCCAGAATCCCCGGCTGACGGTCGCGCCAGTGCGGACCGAAGCGCCACCACAGGTTCCAGGTCATCGCCCGCAGTCTGCTGTCTGTCATGTCGCGATCCCTTCCTCGGTCGATAGATCAACCCGGCTCGGCCCTCGAGTCAAGCACGAACAGGCGCGAGTCCTAGATAGACTGATCGGTCTATACTGCTCCTGGACACCGAGTTGGGAGGTAGGCCATGGCGGTGATCGAGGATGTTCGCGCGCTGGGCTCGGAGCTGGAGCGCTCCTATCCGGTGTACGTCCGCGGGCGCCTGAAGTTCCGGGTCAAGCAGATCGTCTACGTCGCGTTCTCCCTCGACGAGACGGTGATGGAGTTCGCGTACCCGAAGGAGGAGCGAGCCGCGCTCGTGGCCGGGGAGCCGGAGAAGTTCCGGATGCCGCTGGAGCGAGACCTGAAGTTCAACTGGGTCCACGCCGACCTGGCCGCGCTGGACCCGACCGAGGCACGCGAGCTCGTCGTGGACGCCTGGCGGATGGTGGTCCCGCAGAAGGTCGCCCGGGCCTACGACCTCATCCATCCCGACGGCCCGGGCTGACAGAAGCACCTCGCAAGGCGCCGTGATCACTCCGGGTCGGCGTTGGTGTAGACGAGGTGGAGCACGCCGGAGTCGAAGGTGGTCGAGGAGAGCAGCTTCAGCGGTACGGTCTCGCCGTCGGTGAACAGCTTCTCGCCGTGACCGACGACGATCGGGTGGACCAGCAGGTGCAGCTCGTCGACCATGCCCTGCTCGACCAGCCAGCGGACCAGGCTCGCGCTCCCGGTGGTGCTCAGGTTCGTGCTCTTCTTGAGCCGGGTCAGTTCGGCGGCGATGTCGCCGTTGATCACGGTCGTGTTCTGCCAGGTCGGATCGGTGAGGGTGTTCGACACGACGTACTTGCGGGCGCTGTTCATCAACTCCGTGGTCGGATCGCTCGGGTCGGCGTTGGGCCAGTAGGCGGCGAAGCCTTCGTACGTCTTGCGGCCGAGCAGGGTGGCTTCGGCCTCGCCCATCAGCCGGCCGACGACCTCGCCCATTTGATCATCGAAGTACGGGAAGTGCCACGCCTCGGGCGCCTCGATGACGCCGTCGAGCGAGATGAACAGGCTGGCTTTGATGAATCCCATGATCATTTCTCCTTGATCGTCCGGGCCGAGCCCGGCTTGGTGTGTTGTCATCCGTAGGTCGAACGACGACCGACCGGATCGACAACGACGTCAGGAGATTTCCAGCCGGGTCGCGTTGATCAAGGACGCCGCAGAGGCGGGTCAGGGCGTCGCGAGCGGCAGGCGCCGGTCCGGGCCGCCGTCCTCGGCGAGCACCCAGCTCTCGGTCACCCTTGCGCAGTAGAGCCGGAACGGGGCCTCGCCGGTGACCCGGTCGAGACCCCAGGCGCCGAGCTCCTGTGCCTCCGATTCGCGGCTGAAGATCGCGATCCCGTCGGCCAGGTCGTCCGGCGCGACCTGGCCGGCGGTCACCTTCGCGTAGTAGGCGCTGGCGCCGCCGACCGGGACCTGCGAGTCGAAGACGACCAGGGCCGCCTCGGTCCGTACCTCCAGGTTGGCCGAGTGCCGGGCCGAGGGACGCGACACCCAGAAGAACCGCTGCCCGTCGCGGGCGTACCACACGGGGGTCGCCCACGGGTTGCCGTCGGCATCGGCAGTGGACAGGACCAGATAGCGCGTCCCGGCCAGCACTCGCTCGGCCTGCTGTTCCTCGGTCATGACCGTCATCCAACCCGGTTGGCGGTGATCAGGCAGCGGTTTCGACCAGAACCGGCACCGGCGGCACCGACTCGGGCTCGGCGTCGGCCTGCTCGGTCTCGGCATCCAGGGGGTTGGCCAGTTCGTCGGTCCGCATCCGGGCCGCGATGATCGCGACGGCCCCGATCAGCAGCGGCGCCAGGCCGGCGACGGCGAACACCACCGGCAGCCCGACGGCTTCGCCGGCCGGACCGGCCAGAGCCATCGAGATCGGCATGAAGGCGCAGGAGACGAAGAAGTCGAGGCTGGAGACCCGGCCCAGCATGTGCGACGGCACCCGCCGCTGCAGCAGCGTCCCCCAGATCACCACGCCGCCGTTGAACGCGGCCCCGACCAGGAACGCGGCCAGGACCATCAGCCACACCTGATCGGTCACGCCGAACACGACCAGCGGGACGCAGCCGCCTGCCCAGAGCAGGTTCATCACGGTCAGGTACCGCTTCGGCAGCTTCAGCGAAGCCACCACCATCGAACCGACCGCACCGCCGATGCCGAACGCCGCGAGCACGAACGCGTGCTGCTGCGGGCCGCCGCCGGCGTTGTCCTTGATCGCGAACGGCACCAGCACCTCGAACGGGCCCATCATGACGAAGATCAACAGCGACGCGAAGACCAGCGTGCCGAGCAGCCACGGTGTCCGGACCATGTAGCGGAAGCCCTCCTGAACGTCACCCAGCAGCGACAGTGCCGGGTTCACGGGAGCCGACTCTTCCTGCTCCGGTACGGATTCGCGAGCGGCCGGCTTCGGCATCCGCAGGATGCACAGCACGGCGACGACGCCGGTCAGGGCCGTCACGACCAGCGCGGCACCCGGCGAGGTGATCGCGATCAGGGCGCTGGCCAGGGCCGGCCCGCCGGCCTGCATCAACACCGGCCGGGTCATCCCCTCGAAGCCATTGGCCGCGAGCAGCTGGTCCTCCGGCAGTACGGTCGGCAGCAGCGCCGAGTAGGCCGGGTAGTACAGCCCGCCCACCACGCCGCCGATGAACGCGACCGTCGCCAGGTGCCACAGCTGCAGCGACCCGCTCAACGAGAGCAGCGCGACGATGCCGATGGTGAAGGCCCGGGTCGCCTCGACCACGAGCAGGATCCGCCGCTGCGACATCCGGTCGGCCAGCGCGCCGCCGAGCAGTGAGGTGACCAGGAGGCCGACCGCGGAGGCGCCGGCGGCCAGCGAGAGATCGGCGGCACCGCCGCCGATGGCGACGATCTGCCAGACCAGCGCCACCATCCAGACGCCGGAGCCGACCAGGGACGAGACGAGCGCACCCGCGAGCCAGCGGTACGCCGGGGTGCTCAGGGGCCGAAGTGCCCTCGGAATCTGCATGACCTTCTCCTCACGGGATTTGCTTGCTTCTACTCCTGAGTCGAAGACGGAATGCCCGGATCGACACTTCGGCCGAACTTTCTTGGAGGAATATCTCGTCAACCCCGGGTTGACGATCCAGGCCCGTCAACCTAGGGTTGACGACATGACTCAGAGCCCCACCATTCAGGACCTCATCGACCGGGTCGCCGCGGACGCCGACCGCGGTCCGCTGGAGCGCCTCGCGGCCGCGGCGACGCTGGCCGGCGACCTGACCGACACCGCCGACGCCGTGCTCGGCCACTTCGTCGACCGAGCCCGTACCGAAGGCTGTTCGTGGGTCGAGATCAGCTCGGTCCTCGGCGTCACGAAACAGGCCGCCCACAAACGCTTCACGGCGACCGGCCGGCTCGCCGCCTTCGACGCTGCCAGCCGGCCGCCCTTCGAGCACTTCACGGCCCGGACCAGAAACGTGGTGAAGGCCGCGATCGTGGCCGCTGCCGAGACCGGCCAGGACTACGTCGGCACCGAGCACCTGTTGCTCGGGATGTACGCCGAGCCGACCGCGGTCGCGACCAGGATCCTCGCCGGCGCGGAGCTGACCCGTGACCAGGTGCTGGCCGCGGTTCGAGCCCGCACCCCGGACGGGTCAGCGACGGCGGGCGGCCAGCCGCCCTGGACCGGCCGCGCGGTGCGATCCCTGACCGACGCCGAGGTCGAGGCGAAGGAGATGGGACACAACTACGTCGGCACCGAGCACCTGCTGCTCGCGTTCTACCGCAACCCCGACGCCCTGGCCGCGCAACTCCTGACCGAATCGGGCCTCGACGCAGCCACTGCGCGCGTCCGAGTCGTCGAGTTGATCAAGGGCTATCAGAGTTGATGCCGGCCCATAACGGACGCCGAGCCTGGCAAATCGCGAGTGACACAGATCTGCCTTGCAACGGGCGCGCCAGATGACGGAGCGGGAGCCCGGAGGACCGGGGCAGGTTGCGTGGCAGATCTGTGTCACCGACCATCCCGTTGGACAGCCTCGCCTGGTCAAGCCTGTGCTCCGCACTCCAGGGCCTTCGCCGAAAATCCTGCGGTCCGTGGTCGACAGTCCGGCTCACGCGACATCGAGCGGACTGTTTGACCGCCTCCGACCGCTCGAGAGCCCTTTTCGTCCGCTCGTTGCGACCGGATCACCGGCCACGAGAAATCTTGCGGTCCAGCCCGCTGGTTGGCCCGCACCCCGGAACACCCCTGGAACGATTCCGCCAGCAGGCTCCTCTGCCGATGGCGCTCGCAGCGGCCACGGCGATCGCACGGCGCACCGATGCCAGGTCGGCTGAGCCGTCGATCACGGCGAAGCGCTCGGCCTCGGGGAGCGAGCGATAGGCCTGGGCCAGACCGTCCAGATCCTCCGGCGTGTGTTCGGACTCCCCTCGCCCGGCCAGCCGGCGCGCCGCCAACTCGCCGGGAACGTCCAGGTAGATCGTCAGGTCCGGCACCGGTGCGTCACGGAAGACCTCTCTGATCAGGTCCTCGTTGCCGGCCCCGACCGCGCGCGCCACCGCATACTGACAGAGCACGCCGCGGTCCGTGATCACCACCCGGCCCGGGACGGCGAGCGCCTCCCGCAGCGGGTCGAGGCTCGTCCACTTGTGGATCGCGGCGATCAGCCGGGCCGTGTCCGGGCCGAGCAGTGCGACATGATCATCGAGCCCGCGGTCAGCGGCGATCCGGTCGAGCAGCGCCCGGACCGGCCGCATGCTCACGCTCGGGACGAAGACGGCCGGCCGTCCTTCGGCCAGCAGCGACTCCGCGAGGAGCTTCGCCTGCGTCGTCTTGCCCGAACCGTCGACACCGGCGAAGGCCAGGTGGTAGCTGGTCACGGCACCCGGTCCCAGCCGTCCGGCAGAGAGGGCAGGCCGAGATCGGAGGGTGCACGCCAGCGGTCCCAGGCGGCGTCAAGGGGCCAGCCGCCGTTGCCGAAGTGAGTCAGGGCACGGTCGCCGATGGTCCGGATCGCGGCGGCGGTTTCCGGGGCGTAGATGCCCTCGGCCTCGGCCCAGGCCAGTTCGTCCTCGTCCTTGAGCCGTACGTCCCCGCCGGGTGACACCACGACATCCAGGGTCAGATCGTCCGTGTCGTACGTCTGCGGCCGCGACACCCAGAGTCGCTCGAGGTTGACGTAGGCGCCAGGCGTCCAGTCCCGCTGATCATCAAGCCAGCGCCAGGTGGACCATTCGTCGGCGAACCGGTGCACCATCACGACGTCCTGGTGCCGCCAGGGCCGCGGGTGCAGGCCCGGCTCCCACCGGTCCGGCAGCAGGAAGGCACCGCGCGGGCCGGCCCGCTCGCCGCGCCGATTGAACCCGGGGGCTCCGACGGGGACGTACAGCACGACATGATCATCGGTGCGCTCCAGCTCGAAGGCGGCCAGGGCGAACTTCAGGCGCCCGTCCGGTTGCACGGCCCGGAGCGCCACCGACCGGATCAACCGTGTCCCCGGACCAAGATCAACACTTGGCTCCGTCCTGCGGCGGCCGGTCCTCGGTCAGGTAGGTGATCACCAGGCTCCGGACGCACGCGCTGCGCCGGTAGGACAGGTGGCCCTGTCCTCGGTACGTGATCAGGACGCCCGATTCGAGCTGGTCGGCCATCTTCACCGCATATTCGTACGGCGTCGCGGAATCGCCGGTGTTGCCGATCACGATGATCGGCGGTAGTCCCTTGCCGGTGATCTCGGCCGGCCGCTTCCGGGCATTCACGGGCCACAGCGGGCAGGTGTAGTCGAGGCCGATGTAGGGGCCGATCACCGGTGCCATCCGGGCGTCGTCGGCCGCCTCCTTGCGGGCCTCGTCGATACCCTCGTCGTCGTTGTCCAGGCAGCGGACCGCGGAAAAGCCGTAGTTCAGCTGGCCGAAGTTTCCTTGATCATCACGCTGGTTGTACTGGTCGGCGAAGTAGAGCAGGCCCTGGCCGTTGTCCTCGGTGATCGCCAGCTGCAGCGCCTGGGCCAGCAGCCGCCAACCCTCCTCGTCGTCGTACAGCACCTGCAGCACGGCGGTCACCGCGAGCGTCTGGGTGAGTACCCGGCTGCCGACCTCGAGCGGCCGGCTGTCCAGCGACTTCCACAGGTCGGTGATCGCCGTCGTCACCTCCTCCGCCGTGTCGCCGAGTCGGCAGCTCTCCTTGGCGCACCACTCGGCGAAGTCGGTCAGGGCCCGTTCGAAGCCCTGGGCCTGGCTGACCTCCTCGTCCGGCGACAGCGACACCGCGCCGTCCAGCACCAGCCGGCCGGTCCGACCAGGGAAGAAGTGCGCGTAGTAGGCGCCGATCTCGGTGCCGTACGAAGCGCCGAAGTAGTTCAGCTTCCGATCACCGACCAGATGCCGGAGCAGATCAAGATCACGGACGGTCTCCTCGGTGGACACGTGCTGGAGCAGCTCACCGGATCGTTCCAGGCAGGATTCGCCGAACTTCCGGTTCGCCTCCTGCAACGCCAGGTCCTCCTGATCGTCGTCCGGCGAGATGTCCAGCTCGGTGAACGCGTCCATCTGCTCGCCGCCGAAGCAGGTCACCGGAGTGGACCGGGCCACGCCCCGCGGGTCCCAGCCGACGAGGTCGTACGCCTCGAGGCCGGTCCGGTCGAAGTAGCTGAGGTAGTCGATCCCGGAGCCGCCCGGCCCGCCGGGATTGATGAACAGGCTGCCCAGCCGCGGCTGTACGGTGGCCGGCCGGCGGGCCAGCGCGAGCGTGATCGCGGTGTCGTCGGGCTGCTTGAAGTCCAGCGGCACCAGCACGGAGGCGCACTCGATCCGGTTCTCCGCGTCACCGCCGCACTCGGACCAGGAGATCCGTTGCGCCCGGTACCGGTCCAGCCCGCGTCCCGGCGGCGGCTCGGCGAACCCGTTCGGCTGGACGGCCGGCGGGCTCTGCACCGGCCGACCGGCCTCGGAGTTCGGCGTCGGCGTGCTGACGGAGACCGAAGGAGTGCTGCTCGGGGTCGGCGTCGGACGACCCGGACCGATCGGCGGCAGCGAGCAGGAGGCGAGCAGAGCGACGGCGCCGATCAAGGCCGGCAGTACGGCCGCGCGCGGGCGTGGCAAGACGGATCGTCCGCACCCCACCACCATGAACCGAGCCTACCGTCCGAACCCCTGATCACCGGCGGCCGACCCCGCGAGAACGAGACGGTTTCCGCCGCGGAATCGGACCGGGTCCGGACAGGGGGAAGGCCCGGCGTTGCGGGGGCAGCCGGGCCTTCCGGGGGCGGGTGGGGACGGGGGGCTCCACCCGGTGGCACTTTCGTGCCGCTTAGGAAACTTGCCAACAACCCTAACACCGGAGCCTGTGCCCGAACCTAAAAAAGCCGCCCTCATCGGGCGGCTCGGATCTCCATGATCTGGAGCGGTTGCCGGAGAGAACGCTCGGGGGTTCGTGCCCTCCGGCAACCTGTGCGAAACACTACTAGAACTCGGCCGAGTTGCAAATCCGATCCACGGACTGGGACAGCCGCCCGGAGCACTAGCCTCTGGCCAGGCCGATCAGTGCCGCCTCGACCGCCAGCAGGGGCGCGACGTTGTTCTCCAGGGCCTCCCGGCAGGCGAGCAGCGCATCGATCCGGTGCAGGGTCGAGGTCGCCGTCGACTTCCGTGCCAGGACGCCGAGCTGGGGCGCGAGCTCGGCGTTGACCAGCGGCGCGCCGGAACCGGTCTGCAGGCTGAGCAGGTCCCGGTAGAACCCGGTCAGCTCGGTCAGCGCCCGGTCGATCGCGTCCCGCTGGAACCGTTTGGCCCGGGCCTTCTGCTGATCCTCCAGCTCCTTCATCGCGGCCTGGGCGTGCCGCGGCCGGGCCCCTTTCGTACCGAAGCCGAGCGCCTCGGACAGTTCCGCCTTCTCCTTCTGGTCGAGCTCGCCGGTGGCCGCGGCCGCTTCCTCCGCGGTGGCCTCGACCAGCTCGGCGGCCGCGCGCAGGCAGGAACCGAGGTCGGTGAGCCGACCAGGAATCGCGAGTACGGCAGCCCGGCGGTCCCGGGCGGCCTCGTTGCGGGCCAGCACCCGGGCCCGGCCGACGTGGCCCTGGGCGACCCGGGCGGCGAACTCGGCCAGCTCCGGTGTGATGCCGTCGCGGACCTGCAACAGCCGGGCCACGGCGTCGACGGTCGGCGTCTGCAGTGTCAGCAGCCGGCACCGGGACCGGATCGTCGGCACCACGTCGTCGACTGTCGGGGCGCAGAGGATCCAGACGGTCTTCGCGGCCGGTTCCTCGATGCTCTTCAGCAGCGCGTCCGCGCCTCGTTCGGTGACCCGGTCGGCATCCTCGACGACGAGCACCTGCCGCCGTCCCATGGTCGGGCTCATCGCGGCCCGGCGGACCAGGTCGCGGACCTCGTCGACCCCGATCGACAGCTGTTCGGTCCGGACCAGGGTCACGTCGGGATGGGCCCCGGAGAGCGACGTACGGCATGCGGAGCACTCACCGCAGCCACCGCGGGTGCACTGCAGCGCCGCCGCGAACGCGCGGCCGACGTTGGACCGGCCGGACCCCGGTGGGCCGGTGACCAGCCAGGCGTGGGCCATCGCGTTGCGTTCGCCGGCGACGGCGCGGCGGAGCACGGCGACCGAACGCTCCTGGCCGATCAGCTCGGCCCAGACGCCGGGCAGCCCTTCGACGGGCTCAGGGGGCGCGGTGCCGGGCGGCCCTTCGACAGACTCAGGGCGGGTGGTCGTCATGACGTCAGTGTGCCGGAACGGTCCGACAGCAGGGCCGCGACCCGATCCGCGACCGCGGCCGCGATCGCGGCCTCGGAGTCCCGGGCCGGCAGCACCAGGTAGTCGGCGGGACGTTCGGCGGCCAGGTCGAGGAAGTGCTGCCGGGCCCGATCGTGGAACGACTCCCCGGCGGACTCGAGCTTGTCCTTGACCGACTTGCCGCTGACCGCCTGCCGCGGATCGAGGTCGAGCAGCACGGTCAGGTCGGGCCGCAGGTCGGCGGTGGCCCAGCGGGCGATCCGGGACACCTCGCCCAGATCCAGCACCCGCCCGGCGCCCTGGTACGCCAGCATGGAGTCGATGTAGCGGTCGCACACCACGACCGCACCGCGCTGCAGCGCCGGCCGGACGAGCTCGTACAGATGCTGCGCCTTGTCCGCCGCGTAGAGCAGCGCCTCGGCTCGGGGATCCAGCTCGCCGGAGGCGTGGTCCAGCACCAGCCGCCGGATCTCCCGCCCGGCCGGGGTGTCTCCCGGCTCGAAGGTCCGGACCACCTCGTGGCCCCGCTCCCCCAGCCAGGCCGCGAGCCGGCGGGCCTGGGTCGACTTGCCGACCCCGTCGCCGCCCTCGAAGACGATGAACAGGCCGGTCACGACTTCTTCACCACCTTCGCCCAGCGACGCAGGAACTCGGCCCGGTCCGCGGCCAGCTCGGTCAGCTGCCGCTCGTAGCGGCGGCCCAGTTCGAAGGCCTCGCCGGGCGTCGTGTCCGCGGCGCTCTCCCGGATCCGGTCGACCCGCTGCGCGCGATCGGTGACGACGGCGAAGGCCTGCCGAGCCCGGTCCAGCCGGCGCCGCTCCCCGGCGAAGCCGGAGTCGGGTCCGATCTCGGTCAGCCGCAGCGCCCGGTGGTACGCGGCGAGCGCGTCGGCCAGGTTGTCCCACTCCGCCCGGCCGGACTCCGGGGAGAGGCCGTCGCCGGCCGCGAACGCCTCGGCCCGCGCATCGTCGACGACGGTCCCGGTCACGTCGCCGGCGGGCAGCCGGTCCAGGTGGCCGACCTTCGGGGCCCGGATCGCGCTGACCAGCCTGTCGAGCACGGCCAGGTAGCGTTCCCCGCGCAACCGGGTCCGCAGTGCGGACACCACGCCCGAACCGGAGCCCGTACCGGCATCGACGATCCAGTCCAGTTCCTCGTCCAGGTCGGAGATCCAGTCGGCGTCCAGCACGCCGGACAGGGCCTCGGCCTCGTCCCGGAGCCGGGACACCTCGGCGACGACGTCGGCGGCCAGCAGCGCGTCGGTCTTGTCGTCGGCGGCCCCGGACAGCCGGAGGTCGGCCGCGATCAGGGCCCGCAGCCGGACCGCGAGCCAGCGGGCCACGAAGGCCCCGAACGGCAGTTCGCTGCCCGGCGGCTCGGCGGCCGGGAAGTCGGTCAACCCGGTCGCCGGCGCCCCCAGCCGCTGCACCAGCGGCGGGAACTCGTCGATCAGGGTGCCGCCGACTCCGCTCAGCGCCTCGACCAGCCAGGTCCGTTGCTCGGGCGTCGGACCGGGACCGGATCCGGCCAGCGTGACCTCGCGGTAGCGCGCAGTGGTCACCCCGCCCCGCCGCACGGTCATCCGGTCGTCCCGCAGCAGCGCCAGGCCGCGCCCGTCGGCGTCGCGGAACTCGAACTCGCGGCGGTCGCAGGTCAGCGCGGCCACCGGTCCCAGCGGGGCCCGCCGCCGGAACGGGCGGATCAGCCGGGCCAGCTCGTCCGGCAGGTCCCCGTACCCCATCGGTTCGGAGCGCTCGGCCGGCAGCAGCGGAGCCCAGGCGGAAGCGGCGAGATACCACTCGCCGCGCTCGCCGACGACCCGGTGCGCCAGCACCACCCCGGACCGCAGCAGCCGGTGGTCCGGGGCGTCCAGCACCGTGACGTCCATCGTGTACGTCGCGTCCGAGCCGGCCCGGCCGACCAGCGCGGCCAGCCCCAGGTCCGGATTGATCAGCCGCGGCGCCGTCGCCGGGTACGGCATCTCGAACCGGACCGGCCAATCGGCAGCAGCCGGCTCGACGATCGCCTCCGCCGAATGCTTGCGCTTGGCCACGGCCGCCCTCCGGATCAGTGCCCGGAGTCGGAGGCGGCGACCTCGGACGGCCGGCCGTTGCCGACGGACCCGCCGTTCGAGGCGCCACCGTTCGAGTCGTTCGCCACGGTCCCGGACGCGGTCTTCTTGGCGGCCGCCTTCTTGGCCGGCGCCTTCTTCGCGGCCGCCTTCTTCGCCGGTGCCTTCTTCGCGGCGGCCTTCTTCGCCGGCGCCTTCTTCGCGGCCCGCTTCTTCGGCGCCGGTCCCTTGGCCCGCTTCTCGGCCAGCAGTTCCGCCGCCCGTTCCGGAGTGATCGTCTCCACGTCGTCGCCGCGGCGCAGCGTCGCGTTGAACTCGCCGTCGGTCACGTACGCACCGAACCGGCCGTCCTTGATCACCATAGGCTTGCCGGACGCCGGGTCGTTGCCGAGTTCCTTCAGCGGCGGCTTGGCCGCGGCCCGGCCGCGCTGCTTCGGCTGGGCGTAGATCTGCTCCGCCTCTTCGAGCGTGATCGAGAAGATCTGGTCCTCCGACTCGAGCGACCGCGAGTCCGTGCCCTTCTTCAGGTACGGGCCGTAGCGACCGTTCTGCGCGGTGATCTCGGTGCCCTCGGCGTCCTTCCCGACCACCCGCGGCAGGCTCATCAGCTGCAGCGCCTGCTCCAGCGTGACGCCCTCGACGGTCATCGACTTGAACAGCGAGCCGGTCCGCGGCTTGGCGCTCTTCGGCGCGTCCTCGGGCAGCACCTCGGTCACGTACGGCCCGAACCGGCCGTTCCGCGCGACGATCATGGTGTGCGTCTCCGGGTCCAGCCCGAGCTCGCGCTCCTCGCCCATCGGCTTGCTGAGCAGTTCCTTGGCAAGATCAACAGTGAGCTCGTCCGGCGGCAGTTCGTCGTCGACGTTGGCCCGGCGGCCCTCGCCGTCCTCGACGTACGTCCCGTACCGGCCGACCCGGACCACGATGTCGGAATCAAGATCACCGACCTGGAAGGTGGACAGCCGGCGGGCGTCGATCTCGCCCAGCTCGGTGACCAGCTTGTGCAGGCCTTCAAGATCATCATCGCCGAAGTAGAACTCGGTCAGCACCCCGATCCGTTCGGCATGACCGTCGGCGATCTGATCAAGGACCTCCTCCATCTCGGCGGTGAACTTGTAGTCCACCAGCCGCGGGAAGTGCTCCTCCAGCAGCCGGGTCACGGCGAACGCCAACCAGGTCGGCACCAGGGCCGAGCCGCGCTTGAACACGTAGTCCCGGCTGGTGATCGTCCGGATGATCGACGCGTACGTGGACGGCCGGCCGATCTCCAGCTCCTCCAGCTTCGCCACCAGCGACGGCTCCGTGTAGCGGGCCGGCGGCTTGGTCTCGTGACCGGACGCGAGCACCTGCTCCGGCCGCAGCGACTGGCCCTCGGTCAGCGCCGGCAGCCGGGTCTGCTTGTCGTCGGACTCGCCGTCGGCGCCCTCGTCGATGGACTCGACATAGGCCTTGAGGAAGCCGTAGAACGTGATCGTGCGACCGGACGCGGTGAACGTGCAGTCGGGCTGGCCGTCGGCGTGCGCGTTGATCTTGACGGTGATCGTGTTGCCCTGCGCGTCGGCCATCTGGGAGGCAACGGTGCGCTTCCAGATCAGATCGTAGAGCCGGAATTGATCACCGGTCAGCCCGGTCTGGGCCGGGGTCGCGAAGGACTCGCCGGCCGGCCGGATCGCCTCGTGCGCCTCCTGCGCGTTCTTCACCTTGGAG
This sequence comes from Microlunatus parietis, assembly GCF_013407955.1. Taxonomy (GTDB): domain Bacteria; phylum Actinomycetota; class Actinomycetes; order Propionibacteriales; family Propionibacteriaceae; genus Microlunatus; species Microlunatus parietis. Next base: position 2,996,819 of record NZ_JACCBU010000001.1, read on the forward strand.
GCGTACACCCGCGGCTGCTCCGGCAGATATTGATCACCGAACAGCTGCCGGACCTGGCTCCGCGCCGCGTTGATCGCGGTGCTGGAGAGGGTGACCGAGTCGGTTCGCATATAGGTGATGTAGCCGCCCTCGTAGAGGTCCTGGGCCACCGACATGGTCCGCTGCGCGGTGAAGCCGAGCTTGCGGCCGGCCTCCTGCTGCATCGTCGTGGTGCGGAACGGCGCGTACGGGCGCCGGGTGTACGGCTTCGACTCGACACTGCCGACCGCGAACGTACCGGTGCGCAGCGCCGCGGCCAGTTCCTCGGCCCGGGACTGATCGAGATGGACCAGTTCCTCGGACGCCTTCGTGATCAAGGAACCGCGGGCGTCGAAGTCGCGGCCCTGCGCCACCCGGGCGGGGCCGACGTGGGTCAGCCGGGCCGGGAACTGCGGCGGCTCAGCCTCGGCGCCGGCATCCAGGGTCGCGTCGAGATCCCAGTAGGAGGCGCTGCGGAACGCGATCCGCTCCCGCTCCCGGTCCACCACCAGCCGGGTCGCCACCGACTGCACCCGGCCCGCCGACAGCCGCGGCATGACCTTCTTCCAGAGCACCGGCGAGACCTCGTAGCCGTACAGCCGGTCCAGGATCCGCCGGGTCTCCTGGGCGTCGACCAGGTCGGTGTCCAGCTCGCGTGGGCTGGCCACGGCCTCGGCGATGGCGTGCGGGGTGATCTCGTGGAAGACCATCCGGCGAGCCGGCACCTTCGGCTTCAGTTCCTGCAGCAGGTGCCAGGCGATCGCCTCGCCCTCGCGGTCACCGTCGGTGGCGAGCAGGAGTTCCTCGGCCCCGGCCAGGGCCTCCTTCAGCGACTTCAGGGTGGCCCGCTTGTCCGGGCTGACCACATATAAAGGAGCAAACCCGTTGTCGACATCGACGCCGGTCCGGGCCCACTTCTCGCCCTTGTACTTCGCCGGTACGTCGGCCGCCCCCGTCGGCAGATCGCGTACGTGGCCGCGACTCGACTGCACGACATAGCCGTCGCCGAGGAAGCTCGCGATCTTGGTCGCCTTGGTCGGCGACTCCACGATCACCAGGCGTCTGCCTGCCTTTGCTGCCACTGAGAGGTCAACTCCTTGAGACTGTGAGTATGGTTCCACCCCCTGCCGCCCCGTGCGCACCCCCCGATGCGCTCACCCTGACTTTGGGCGCAGTGATCCTGATGCTAATCGGCGTGTCAATACGGTTGCCGGGCGGGAACCCTCGGCGGGGAGGGTACCTCAGCGCAGGAAGCCATCCCGAATCAGCGTCCGCAATCGCGGCATCAGTTCGGCCCTGAGTTCCGCTTCGTCGGCCTCCAGGACGGTCGCGACAGCGGCGATGATCGTGCCCAGGTCCAGCTCGCCGTCGCAGGCGCCGACCACCCCGGCCAGCGCGGTGCCGGCCTCCACCGCACGCCGGAAGCCGCGCTCCTGCCGGAGCACGACGTGCCGCGGGTCGCCGCTGCCCGGGGTCGCCAGCGACTCCTCCGAGACGTCGCCGGCGACCGTGACATGCCAGCTCAGCAGAGTCGCGTCGGAGCGGCGGCGGAGGGTGTCGACGGCGTCCAGCCGCTCGGTGATGGCCGGCGCGATCGGCTGTTCGATCGGGTGCGGCCAGTGTTCGTACGTGACGTCGGGTTCGGCGTCGGTGCGGCGCAGGGTGATCCAGCCCATCCCGATCCCGGTGATGCCGAGCCCGGACAGATAGTCCAGCCAGGCTCCGTATTCCTGTCGGTAGGACGGCCGGCCGACCACGCCGGCATCGGCCAGCCAGAGCTCGACGTACTCGGCCGGGTCGAGCACCTCGCGCTGCACCACGTGCACGTCGCAGCCGGTGACCCAACCGCCGAGCCGGTCCGCCCAGTCCTGGCCTTCGACGTGGGCCCAGTTGGCCAGCACCTGGCAGACGCCGCCCTCGGTCAAGTGCTCGGGCGCGGCCCGGACCAGTTGCTCGACCAGCGAGTCGCCGGCCCGGTCCCCTTCCCGGTACGTGAGCCGCCGCCCCGCCGGACTCGGCGGTGCCATCACGTACGGCGGGTTGCTGACGATCAGGTCGAACCGCTCGCCGGCGACCGGCCGGAACAGGTCGCCGTGCCGCAGGTCGGCCTCGACCTCGTTCAGTGCGAGGGTGAGCCGGGCCAGCTCGAGAGCACGCGGACTGAGATCGGTCGCGACCACCGCCTCGGCATGCCCGGCCAGGTGCAGCGACTGGACGCCGCAGCCGGTGCCGAGGTCGAGAGCCCGCCCGATCGGCCGCCGTACGGTGAGCTGGGCCAGCGTCGCCGACGCCGACGAGACGCCGAGCACGTAGTCCGGCCTGATCGGCGTGATCATGGTGTCCAGGCCCGGCGTCAGGTCCGCCACCACCCAGTACGGGTCGTCCCCCTCCTCGTCCGAGGCGTAGGGGCGAAGATCGACCACCGCGCGGACCGTACCGTCGCTGTCGGCGAGCAGCCCGGTGTCGATCATGGCCGGGACCAGCCCCGGAAAGGCCGCGTCGACGGCGGTGCGCGGCACCGGGCGCTGCAGCAGGAAGGTCCTGATCATGGTCGCCAGCGGGTCGTCCCGGCCGGCCAGTGCACGCTCCGCCGGCACCGTACTGTTCCGGCCCAGAGCGCGGTGCGCGTCAGTGCCGATCGCGGCGAGCACGCCGTCGACCGTGTAGCTGGCGGCCCGGCAGGCCTCCCGGAGTTCGGCGCAGGCGGTCGTGGTCAGCACGCCCGCATCATCCCACTGCGGGCCCGGGCTCCGCGGAGCCACCCGATGTCGCGATTTCTCTGCTGATCAGCCGGTTCAACGTTGCAACAGGCTCCAACGGCCCGTGCCAAGAGAAATCGCGACATGTCCCGCGCTAGGTCCTGCGAGCCGACGGCACGATCCGGTCCAGCTCGGCCCGAGCCTCGCTGATCAGAAGCCGGGCCCGCCGCACGTCGCGGTCCCGGTTCGGGTTGTCCAGGTTGCCCAGGGCGACGGCGAGATCGATCTGCGCCTGGTGCAGGGTCTGGATGCCGCGCTCACCGGCGCCACCGGCCAGGCCCCGGACCAGCCGACGGGCTCGGCGCCGGTTGCCCAGCGTGCGCAGGTCCTCGAGTTCGGCAGCCGTGATCGTCTGCGGCGGCTCGCCGGCGAGTTGATCACGGAACCAGGCGAACTCGCGGCGGGCCGGGATCCGGTACATCAGCCAGACGAACAGCCCGACGATGATCATCTTCGGGATCAGGCTGAGCAGCCCGAGATTGGCGAGCCACGGGCTGTTCCAGAGGAAGTGGACGGCCCAGCCGCCGAGCACGCCGAGCCCGGCGCCCGCGATCCGGCGCGGCCAGGGCAGTTGCACCTGGGTGATCGCGTAGCCGAGTCCGAACCCGACGAGGGCGCTGTAGACCCAGTGGCTGGTGGCGCCGACCAGGGCCCGGCTGAGGCTCACCGCAATTGCGCCGATCCAGTCGCTGTTGGGATCGTTGAGGGCCGCGGTGTAGGCGTACGAAAGGTTCTCCACCACCTGGAAGCCGAGCCCGGCGGCGGCGCCGAGGATGAAGCCGTCCAGGGTGCGCTGCAGGTGGGACCGGCAGAGCAGCATGATCAACAGCACTCCGATGCCCTTCAGCCACTCCTCGGTCAGCGGCCCGGCGATCGCCGGACCCCACCTCTCGCTGAGGTCCGTGCCTCCGACCGCGACCAGGAACTCCAGGAACGCCCGGTTCGGGATCACCGCCAGCGTCGCGGCCGTGCCGCCCCAGACCGCGCAGGCCCACAGCAGCGACACCGGTTCCTTCTCGAACGGGTCCAGGCGCAGGATCACCCAGCCGATCAGGGCGGCCATGATCAGATTCGTGGGCAGCCAGGCCACCGGCGCCGCGAGGGTCCAGCCGGCGGCCGGGAAGACCACGAACGGCAGGTGGTAGAACGCCGCGTACCCGATCGGGATCAAGATCGCCCAGAACAGCAGCCGGCGCGGCTGCCAGAGGACCGGGCCGCGGCCGGCCAGCGCAAGGTCAGCCATGGAGGAACAGCACGTCCTGGGCCAGCCGCCGGAACCCTACGGACTCGTCGCCGGCCAACCGACGTCCGATGGCCACGACCGCGGTCCGCCGGCTGCTGACGATGATCAACTCGGTGCCGTCCGAGCCCTCCGCCATGATCACGGACGAGTCGCCGCTCGGCCGGTCCAGTTCCACCAGGTCCGGGATCCGGTGCAACCGTGCCACGCGGAGCAGGGTCACGGCGGGATCGTCGACGTTGCCGATCACCTTGATCGATACCTGCGCAACGCCACGGTACGCGTCCAGTTGGGCGCGAGTTCGCTGCCGCGGCCAGGTCCAGCCGGCCAGCGGATCCAACGACAGCGAAACGGTCATCGCACCCGGAGTACTCAACCGGACGCCGTCGCCCTCGGCGATCTTCGTCGCCGGAATCGGGTTCGCCTCGGCCAGCCCGACCGGCACCAGCACCATCAGCAGCAGCGCGACCCAGCACCCGCCGGCAGCGATCAACTCGCGCGGGCCCGCCTCGGCCGAGCTTGCACCCATGCCTCCATCGTGGTGTCCGGAGTCGGCCACGGCAAGCGTGCTGACCGGGTCGGCGGGATCGGGAATTCGGGTTGCGGGTTCGGCCGGGGCCGTCAATACTCCGGCAGGAGCGACGGAAGGTGGCCGGAGTGATCATGCACGAGGGGCAACTCGAGATCGGCTCCGACCTGGTGCGGCGGCTGCTGGCCGAGCAGTTCCCGGACTGGGCCGGCCTGTCGATCACGCGAGTGCCGTCGCTCGGGACGGTCAACGCCTTGTTCCGGCTCGGCGACGAGCTCAGCGTTCGGTTGCCGTTGATGCCACATCACGGCGACGATCTGGCCCGGGAGCTTCGCTGGCTGCCGTTCCTGGCTCCGCGGCTGCCGCTCCGGGTCCCGCGAGCGGCCGCGGCCGGAACGCCGACGCCGGAGTTCCCGCACGTGTGGGCGGTCTACGAGTGGATCGCCGGCAGCCCGTACGACGACGCCGTGATCACCGACGAGGCGGCGGCAGGCGCCGAGTTGGCCGAGTTCGTGATCGCCCTGCACGAGACCCCGGTCGCGGCGGACGTGCCGCCGGCGGGCCGTCGCCCGCTCGCCGAACTCGATCAGGACACCCGTCGCGCGATCACCCAGTCCGACCCCGAGATCGACACCAGGGCAGCGATGCGGGCCTGGGACCGGGCCCTCGAGCTGCCGCCGTACCCGGGACCGCGGCAGTGGATCCATGCCGACCTGCTGCGTCCCAACCTGCTGGTCGACCGGGGCCGGATCGCCGCGGTGATCGACTTCGGCGGCACCGGCGCCGGCGATCCCGCGTTGGACCTGATCGCCGGCTGGGCGACGTTCGGCCCCAAGGGCCGAGCCGCGTTCGCCGAGCGGCTGCAGCCCGCCGTGGAGGACTGGGAACGAGCCCGCGGCTACGCCCTGCACCAGGCCGCGCTGATCATCCCGTACTACCGGATCACGAACCCCGGCTTCGTCGTCCTCGCCGCCCGCACCATCGAGCAACTGCTGGCCGACTGACCGTTCGTGCCCTGGTGATCACAGGCGGACCGCGAGTTCCAGTTCGCCGAGGGCTTCGTCGAGGGCGTCGCCGAGCTCACCGGACGGGGACTCGGCCCATCGCGTGATCACGTCGAAGGCCACGCCGAACACCGATCCCGTCAGCGCGCGGACAGCTTGATCATCTTCGCTGCGGCCGGTGCGTTCGGCGATCAACCGGCCGATCACGGCCAGCCCGTCGGTGATCACGGTGAGGTTGGCCGCCAGCGCCTCCGGGATCAGCAGCATGCCGAGATCACGTTCCTGGCGGCCCTGCCGGTCCTCGGGTGACAGGTCGTCGAAGCAGGCCCGCAGGGCAGTCCGGAGCGCCCGCAGGGCCGTCCCGCCGGGCGACTGGGCCCGGAACTCGGCGGCCAACCGGTCGCCGAGCGGGTGGTGACCGACCAACTGCAGCAGCGCCTCCTTGGCCGGGAAATACCGGAAGACCGTGCTCGGCGCGACGTCCGCCGCGTCGGCGATCTGCTCGACGGTCGTCGAGTGGAAGCCCTGCTCGCGGAACAGCCGGAGGGCCTGGTCCTGGATCTCGATCCTGGTGCGCTCCTTCTTGCGCTCCCGCCGCCCGGTCTCGACCACGTCGATTCACCACCTATAGTGAGAGTAGACTCCGAATTGAGAGCCTACTCCGATTTTTGTCCTCGGGAGGGCGAACCCCATGATCACCGGCCTGCACCACCTCGGCCACGTCGTTCGCGACGCTGATGCGGCCATCGAGCGCTACCGAGCCCTGGGCTTCGACGTGCCACCCCCGACCTTTCCCGCCCTGCCCGCGGACGACGGCATGGTCCGCGCGTTCGGCGCCGGCAACACCCACCTCCGGTTCGGCCGTACGTTCGTCGAGCTCGCCGTGATCGCCGATCCCGCCGCGCTGCCGGCCGGCTCCCGGCTCCACCCGCTCGAGGCGCCGGCCGAGGCCCTGCCCTCGCTGCGGACCGCGATCAAACGAGACGACCGAGCGGCTCCGGGCGGCGCTGGGCCGGTTCGAGGGACTGCACATCCTCGCCTTCGCCGCCACCGACGCGGACGCCGAGGCGAGCCGGCTGACCGCGGCCGGGATCTGGCACGGCGGCGTTCACCGGTTGCGGCGACCGCGACCGGCCGAGGCCGGCGGGTCCGCGGCGGCGACCGAGGCGGAGGCGATCGGCTACCTCGAACTCGAGCGGCCGGACCACTCACCCGAGGGCCGACTCGCGATCGCCGAGACCTCGGCCGCCGACGAGTCGGCGGCACACCCGAACGGAGCGCGAGCGCTGGCGGAGGTGCTGCTGTGCGTCCCGGACCACGAGCTCGACCAGGTGGCCGACCGTTACCGCGGATACCTCGATCGCGCCCTGAAGCGGCAGGGCGACGAGCTTGTCGCCGACCTCGGCGACGGCCGGCTGACCCTGGTCCCGCGGAGCAGGCTGGCCGCGGTGCTCCCGGGCGCCGCCGACCTGCCGACGCCGTCCTTCGCGGGTTATCTGATCACCGTCGATGATCTTGCGGCCACCGCGGGCCGACTCGATGATCATCGCGTCCCGTACGACGTCGTGCGCGGCGGTTGCAGGTGCCGGCCGACTGGGCGCTCGGCGCCGTGGTCGGCTTCCGTCAGGCACGCTGAACGGTCAGCGGAACCCTTCCTCCGGCTCGTCGCAGTGGTGCCGGCCGATCGGGATGATCGTCGGCGTCCGCGACACCGGGTCGGTGATGATCTTGGCCCGCATGCCGAAGACCCGGTCGACGTTCTCCGCGGTGATCACGTCGACCGGCTTGCCCTGGGCGACGATCTGGCCGTCGCACATCGCGATCAGGTGATCGGCGTAGCGGCAGGCCAGGTTGAGGTCGTGCATGACGATCACGATCGTGGTGCCGCGCCGCCGGTTCAGGTCGGTCAGCAGGTCCAGGACGTCGATCTGGTGGGTCAGGTCGAGATAGGTGGTCGGCTCGTCGAGCAGCAGCAGATCGGTCTCCTGCGCCAGCGCCATCGCGATCCAGACCCGCTGCCGCTGGCCGCCGCTCATCTCCTCGATCGGCCGCCCGGCCAGGTCGACGATGTCGGTCGCGGCCAGCGCCTCGGCGACCGCACGGTCGTCGTTGGCCGTCCACTGACGGAACCAACCCTGGTGCGGGTAGCGCCCACGGCCGACCAGGTCGGCGACGGTGATCCCCTCCGGCGCCGTCGGGGCCTGCGGCAGCAGCCCCATGATCTTGGCAACTTCCTTGCTCGGCATCGTGGCGATGCTGCGCCCGTCCAGCAGCACCCGGCCCCCGGTCGGCGCGAGCAGCCGTGCCATCCCTCGCAGCAGGGTGGACTTGCCACAGCCGTTGGCGCCGATGATCACGCTCACCTGACCGGTCGGGATCTCGACCGTCAGGTTCTGGACGATCTTCCGCTCGCCGTAGCCGAGATCGAGATCGACGGCCTCCAGCGTGTGCTCGACCGCAGGCCGTACCTCGATCGGTACCTCCAGTGCGACCATCGCTCATCCCCCATTTCCGACACGGTTGGAAACGATCAAGAGATAGATCAGGTACGGCGCTCCGATGGCAGCGGTCAGCACGCCGACCGGCAACTGCATCGGCAGCAGGTGCTGGCCGACGAAGTCGGCGGCCGTCACCACGACCGCACCGACCAGCGCAGCCGGGATCAGCGCGACTCCGGTCCCCCGGGTCAGCCGGCGCGCGATCGGCCCGGACACGAAGGCCACGAAGCCGACCGGCCCGGCCGCCGCCGTCGCGATCGCGGCCAGCGCAACCCCGAACAAGATCAACAGCAGCCGGTACACCTCGACCCGGATGCCGATGCTCTTCGCGGTGTCGTCGCCCAACTGCAGGCCGGACAGCGCCGCACCGGCCCACAGGGTCAGCGGCACGATCGCCGCGGTCAGCACCAGCAGCGGCACCATCTTGGCGTTCGAGGCACCGTTCAGGCTGCCGGTCAACCAGAGCAGGGCGACCTGGGCGTCGTTGACCTCGGCGCGGGTCATCAGGTAGTCGATCACCGAGGCGAGCATCGCCGCGATGCCAATGCCGACCAGGACCAGGCGATAGCCGGCCAGCCCCTTCCGCCAGGCCAGCACGTAGATCACGCCCGCGGTGATCACGGCGCCGACCAGCGAGATGCCGGAGACCGCGAAGCCGCCCAGCCCGAAGACCAGGATCGCCACCACCGCGCTGGCACTGGCCCCCGAGGTGATCCCGATGATGTCCGGGCTGGCCAACGGGTTCTTGATCATGGACTGGAAGATCGCGCCGGACATGCCGAAGCAGAGGCCGATCGCCATCCCGGTCACGACCCGGGGCAGCCGGAGGTCGTACACGATGAAGTTGGTGGCCCGGGTGCCGCGCCCGGTCAGCGACGCGAACAGCTGCTGCGGCGAGATCGGGTAGTCGCCGACCACCATGCAGGCGACGAACAGCCCGAGCAGGACGGCAGCGAGGACGAGCGACACCACGACGACCCGGCGGCGCAGCCGACGCCGCACCGAACGGACGACGCTGATCGTGCCGCCCAACGGAGCAGCAGCTTGGAAATGATCTTGAGTCGCGGCGGTCACAGGTCGGCCAGCTTCTTGCGACGGACCAGCGCGATGAACACCGGGGCTCCGATCACCGCGGTCACGATGGCGACCTGCACCTCGCCGGGCGGGGCGATCACGCGGCCCACGATGTCGGCCGAGAGCAGCAGGATCGGCGCCAGGATCATCGAGTACGGGAGGATCCACCGGTAGTCCGGCCCGGTGATCATCCGGGCCACGTGCGGGATGGTCAGGCCGATGAAGCCGATCGGCCCGCAGGCAGCGGTGGCGGCGCCGCAGAGCAGCACCACCGCGGCCGCGGACAGCACCCGGGACAGCATCACGTTCGCGCCGAGCGAGGTGGCGACGTCTTCGCCGAGCGACAGCGTGTTGAGCACCCGGCCGAGGACCAGCGCCAGCACGGCGCCGATCAACAGGAACGGCCCGACCTGGATCGCGACCGTGAGGTCGCGGCCGGCCAGCGCGCCGACCTGCCAGAACCGGAACTGGTCGAAGGTCGACTGGTTGAGCAGCAGGAAGGACGTGGTCACCGCGCCGCAGGCGGCCGAGACCGCGGCACCGGCCAGCGCCAGCTTGATCGGCGTCGCGCCCTCCCGGCCGAGCGAGGCGACGCTGTAGACGACGACCGCGGCGACCCCGGCGCCCAGGAACGCGAACCAGACGTAGCCGAGCACCGAGCTGATCCCGAAGATCGAGATCGCCAGCACCACGAACAGGGCAGCACCGGAGTTGACGCCGAGGATGCCCGGGTCGGCCAGCGGGTTGCGGGTGACGCCCTGCATCACCGCACCGGCCAGGCCGAGGGCGCCGCCGACCATCAGACCGAGCACCGTCCGCGGGATCCGGTAGTTCAAGATCACCAGATGGTCGGTGTTCTGCGCGTCGTAGCTGATCAGAGCCTGCAGCGTGGTGTCGAGGCTGATCGAGCGGGTGCCGACGGCGATGCTGAGGAAGCAGAGCAGAACGACGATGCCGATGCCGATCAGGACCCCGACCAAACGGAGCGACGTCCGCCGAAGCGGCGAACGAACCCCCGGTTGATCGGCGGCCTGCGCCACCGTCAACGTACTCATAAGGGAAGCCTAACCTGGATCCAAACGTCGCGAAACTTGACGACTACGGAGTGGACCGAGACCCCCGTCACAGCACGCCTGGACAGTTGTCCAGGTGACTGGACAGTTGTACAGTCCCGGTCATGAAGGCATCGGCATGACGGTACGACCACCGGAGGACCTCACAGCGCGGGCCCGGATCCGGGATGCGGCGATGGAGGTGTTCGCCGAGCGCGGCTGGAAGGCGGCGACGGTCCGGGCGATCGCGGAGCGGGCCGGCGTCTCGCCGGCCCTGCTGCAGCACCACTTCGGCACCAAGGAGCAACTCCGGGCTGCCTGTGATGATCATGTCCTGGACTATCTGCGGCAAGGCGTCACGCTGGGTATCGATCAAGGACAGCTCGGCCGGCCCGCGTTCTCGACCGAGATCCACCGGTCCGCGCCGTCCGTCGTCCGCTACCTGGTCCGGGCGCTGGTCGACGGCTCGCCCGGCTCGGCGTTGATCTTCGAACGGATCGTCGAGCTGACCGTCCCGTACCTGAAGGGGCGCGACCCGAACCTCGATCCCAAGATCAGGGCGGCCGTGTTCGTGGCGATGCGGCTCGGCCTGGTCGTACTGGGGCCGCAGCTGTCCACCCTGCTCGGGACCGAGTTGCTGTCCGAGCAGGGTGCCCGTACCGCCGGTGCCGCGATGCTCGACATCTTCGACCCGGAACTGTTCGACGCCTCGATCACCGAACAGGCCCGGCAGGCGGTCCGTACCGAAACCGCGGAGGAGGAACGATGAACGACTCCGTGATCATGGTGTCCGACCTGATCAAGCGGTACGGATCCGTGCTCGCCCTGGACGGCTTCGGGCTCGAGGTCGGGCCCGGCGAGGTGCACGGGTTCCTCGGCCCCAACGGCGCCGGCAAGACGACCATGATCAGGATCCTGCTCGGACTGCTCCGGGCCGACTCCGGATCGGTCTCGGTGTTCGGGCTCGACCCGTGGACCGACGCGACCCCGGTGCACGCCCGGCTGGCCTACGTGCCGGGCGATGTGACGCTCTGGCCGTCGCTCACCGGCGGCGAGGTGATCGACCTGATCGCCCGGCTGAACGGCCGCCAGCCGGCCCGGCTGCAAGAGCTGCTGGAGCGGTTCGAGCTCGACCCGACCAAGAAGTGCCGCACCTACTCCAAGGGCAACCGGCAGAAGGTCGCCCTGGTCGCGGCGTTCGCCGCCGAGGCGGAGTTGTTGATCTTCGACGAGCCGACGTCGGGCCTCGATCCGCTGATGGAGCAGGTGTTCGGCGACGAGCTCGAGGCCGCCAGGCAGCGCGGCGCGACCGTGCTGTTGTCCAGCCACATCCTGTCCGAGGCGGAACGGCTGTGCGACCGGCTCAGCATCATCCGGGCCGGCCGGCTGGTCGCCTCCGCACCGCTGGAGCAGCTGCGCGGGGCCCGGCACAGCTTCGTCACCGCGCAGCTGGACCGGCCGCCGCGACTCGAGTCGATCACCGGACTCGTGGACGTCGAGCTGGACGGCGGCAACCTCCGCTGCCGGGTGGAGCCGGCGGCGCTGGACGACCTACTGCGGGCGCTCGCCAACGCGGGGGTACGGGGAGTCACGATCACACCGCCCACCCTGGAAGAGGTCTTCCTCAGCCACTACCAGACCGCGCCTCGATGATCATCGGCACCGGGCAGCTGGTCCGGCTGCACCTGCGCCGCGACCGAGTGCTGCTGGCGGTCTGGGTGCTCACGCTCGGCCTGCTGCCGGCCGCGATGGTGTCGGCCACCCGGGTGGCGTATCCGACCAGCCAGGACATGATCAACTTCGCCGCGGTTGCATTGGCCAGCCCGGCCCAGCTGGCCACCCGCGGGCCCGTCTTCGCGGCCACCCTGGGCGGGCTGGTCGCCTGGACCGTGGCCAGCTCCGGTGCCCTGGTGCAGGCGGTGGCGACCATCCTGATCACCGTCCGGCACACCCGGGCCGACGAACAGTCCGGCCGCCAGGAAACCCTGTCCACGACGGCGATCGGGCGGCTGGCACCGCTGGCCGCCGCGATCTCGGTGTCCATGATCGGCAACGTCGCGGTCGGGCTGGTCGCAGCCCTGGGGTTGCTGGCGCAGGGCCAGGCACCGGTCGGCTCGCTGCTGATCGGGGCCGTCTTCGCCGGCACCGGCCTGTTCTTCACCGGCGTCACCGCGCTGATCGCCCAGCTGGCCCAGAGCGGTGCGGCTTACGCGATCTCCCTCAGCGTGCTCGGCGTCTCGTTCGCCCTGGCCGCCGCCGGCGACCTGACCCGGTCCTGGCTGGTCTGGCTGAGCCCGATCGGCTGGGCCCGGCACGCCGAGGCGTTCGCCGGTGATCATGCCTGGGCGCCCTTGCTGCCGGCGGCCGGCGGCGTCCTGACCATGATCATCGCGGCGCGGTTCGCCCTGATTCGTGATCTTGGTGCCGGGCTGATCCCGCCGCGGCCGGGACGAGCCCGGGCGAGCGCCCTGCTCTCCTCGCCGCTGGGGCTGGCCTGGCGTCGGCACCGGTCCGGGCTCGCGGCCTGGGCGGTCGGGCTCGGGATGCTCGGACTGCTGCTCGGCTCGGTGACCCAGTCGCTGGACGCCCAGCTGGACACGCCGGCGTTCCAGCAGCTCAGCGCGGCGGCCGGCGGCGGCAGCGTCAGCGAGGTGTTCTTCCGCTTCATCGTGTACGTGCTCGCCCAGGTGGCGACCGCCGCTGCGCTGGCCACCGTGCTTTCCCTGCACGGCGACGAGCGGTCCGGGCTCGCCGAGCCGATCCTGGTCACCCGCACCTCCCGGCCCGCCTGGGCGTTCGGCGAGATCACCATGGCCGCGCTGACCGGCGCCGCGGTGCTGGCCGCGATCGGGCTGGCGGCCGGGCTCACCTCCGGCACCGGGCCGGCGCTGGCGGCGATGACGCTGGGCTACCTGCCGTCGGTGTTGATCATGATCGGGCTCGCGGTGGCGCTGACCGGCTGGCTGCCGCGGGCCGCCGCGCCGGTCTGCTGGACCGGGCTCGGCCTGTTGCTGGTGCTGGACCTGCTGGGCGAGTTCCGGCTGGTGCCGGAGCAGGTGCTGTGGCTGTCCCCGTACGCGCTCACGTTCGGCGGGCAGCTCGGCCGGCTGCCGCTGGTACCGGCGCTAGCCGGGTTGACCGGGCTGGCCGTACTGCTGACCGGGATAGGGATAGCCGGGCTGCGCCGGCGCGACCTGAGCCACGGGTGAGCTGGGCGGCACCGGCCGGTAGAGCCGGTCGATCTTGGCCACCTTCGCCTGCCACAGGATCAAGGCGACGGCGATCGCGTCCACCACGGCGGACATGATCAACGTGATCGGCGACCCGGTGGTCTCCGGGCCCACCAGGGCGTCCTCCCAGCCGCCGAAGATCATGATGGTGCCGAAGATCAGCACGTTGTTGACGGTGTGGATGGCGATCGCCGCCTCCAGCCCGCCGGTACGCCAGGTGAGGATCACCGCCGCCACCGCGAACAGCCCGATGTCGGCCAGCACGAAGAAGTCCAGACTGCCGTGGGCCAGCGCGAAGACCGCCGAGGACAGCACGGTGGCGATCACGATCGCGACGACCGGGTGCCGGACCCAGGTGCCCACGTTCTGCAGGATCCAGGCGCGGAATCCGTACTCCTCGGCGGCGCACTGCAGCGGCGTGGTCAGCAGGACCAAGATCAACATGGCTACCCACTGCTCCGGCCGGGGCGACGCCGCCGGGAAGAACACCTGGCCGATCCCGAGGTAGACCACCCACAGCGGAGTGACGGTGATCAGGCAGCGGGCCAGCCAGCCCCAGCGGACCCGGCCGGCCACCGAGGTCGTGTAGCCGACCTTGAGGCCGTGCGCGATCCGGTTCGCCAGCAGCACCGACGGGATCAACGCGATCAAGATCAGGTTGTTGAAGAGGAACGCGTCCGGGCCGAGATCACCGCTGGTCAGCGAAGTGAGCGTTTCCTCGACGCTGCGGCCGATCAGCGCGGAATAGATCATGAACGCGACGGTCAGCAGCACCACCTGGACCAGCCAGAACGCGACCGCGAGCAGCAGCGAGATCAACGGCCTCCACCAGCGGCGGCGCGGGCCGCGGAACAGCTGCTGGTACTCGCTCGGTTCGGTCGGCAGTGGCGAGACCGGCGCCGGCACCGGTGGGTAGTACGGCTGCTGCGGCGTTCCGCCCGGGTACGGCTGCTGCGCGTACGGCTGCTGTGCGTACGGCTGCTGCCCGTAGGGCTGCTGGCCATAGGGCTGTTGGGGATCCGGCTGCTGCGCGTAGGGCGGGCCCGCGGGAGGGGGCTGTGGACGGGGCGGGCCGACGGGAACGCTCATGCGGCAAGTCTGCCAGCGACGGAAGCGCCGGCCGTCCGCGACGTGCGGCTACGCTCGAAGCGTGCAGGGGATCCGGACCACGCTGGTGCAGGCGGTCCGCCAACCTGTGGCCGGTGACCGGTTCGAGGAGCAGCACGCCCGGATCTGGCACGCGGCGGGTCCGCGCTGGTTCGCCGAGGGCGACCCGATCCGTACCGTGCATTCGGACATCGCCATGTTGATCGGCGGGATCCGGGCCTTGCTGCTCCAGTCGCTGCACCCGGTCGCGATGCGCGGCGTCACCGAGCACTCCGATTTCCGTACCGACCCGCTGGGGCGATTGCAGCGGACCAGCCACTTCATCACGGTGACCACGTTCGGCACGGTGCCGGACGCGGAACGCGCGATCGCCAAGGTACGCGGCATCCACCGCCGGGTCCGCGGGGCCGAACGGGACGGTCCGGGCGGGCGGGCCTACCGGGCCGACGACCCCGACCTGCTGCTCTGGGTGCACGCGGCCGAGATCGACAGCTTCCTCGAGGCGCACCGGGTGTTCGGGGCGTGCCCGCTCGACGAGGCCGGGTACGACCGCTATGTCGATCAGACCAGGCTGGTGGCCGAGCGGCTCGGCGTCCCGGATCCGCCGGCGAGCCGGGCCGCGCTGACCGCGGTGATCGAGGGCTATCGGCCGGAACTGATGCGGGGGCCGGGATCCGACGACGTCGTCGAGCTGCTGCTTCGCCGGCCGCCGATTCCCGGGCCGTCCGGAGTCGGCTACCGGGCGCTCGCCGCCGGCGCCGTGTCCCTGCTCCCCCGCTGGGCCCGGCTGCAGCTCGGTCTGCCCGCCATCGATCGGTTGCCCGCCCGGGCCGTGGCCGGCCGGCTGACCCGGATCCTGCGCTGGGCGCTCGCCGGCGACACCGCCGTCTGACGTACCGGAGAAAGACGAATCCCCCGCACGCGGTGGCGTACGGGGGATCCGGTCCGGCTACGGGCCTACTTGCGCGATTCGGAGGTCTCCGGCTCCGGAGCGGACTCCGGCTCGGCCGCCTCCTCCTCGACGGGCCGCGAGGGCAGCTCGTTCAGGGCGTCGGGCGCATTGCCGGGCAGGCCGTCGAGGCCGGGATTCGGCTCGTCCTCGGCGATCGACTGGCCGCGCCGGGTACTGATCGCGACCGCGACCACGACGACGGCCAGCGCGACGATCGCGATGACGTACCGGATCGGGCTGGGCGACGTGCTCAGCGGCGACATCGCGACGACGGCCGGAGCGATCAGCACGGCGACCAGGTTCATCACCTTGATCAGCGGGTTGATCGCCGGGCCGGCGGTGTCCTTGAACGGGTCGCCGACGGTGTCGCCGATCACGGTGGCCTCGTGGGCCGGCGAGCCCTTGCCGCCGTGATGGCCGTCCTCGACCAGCTTCTTCGCGTTGTCCCAGGCGCCACCGGAGTTGGCCAGGAAGACCGCCATCAGGGTGCCGCAGGCGATCGCGCCGGCCAGGTAGCCGGCCAGCGCCGGGGCGCCGAGGCCGAAGCCGACCGCGACCGGGGTCAGGATCGCCAGCAGGCCCGGAGTGGCCAGCTCGCGCAGCGAGTCCTTGGTGCAGATGTCGACGACCTTGCCGTACTCCGGCTTGCCGGTGCCCTCCATGATCCCGGGGATCTCGCG
This sequence comes from Microlunatus parietis, assembly GCF_013407955.1. Lineage (GTDB taxonomy): Bacteria > Actinomycetota > Actinomycetes > Propionibacteriales > Propionibacteriaceae > Microlunatus > Microlunatus parietis. The sequence goes on from NZ_JACCBU010000001.1 coordinate 3,012,962, forward strand.
GAACTGGCGGCGCACCTCGAACACGACCGCGCCGGCGGCCCGTCCGACCGCGCTGATCGCGAGGCCGGAGAAGAGGAACACGACCGCGGCACCGACGATGATCCCGACCAGGGTCTCCGGCGCGAACACGACGGCCTGGGCGGCGAACTCGGCGTACCGGTCGGCGAGCACCGTACGGATCGCGTCGGTGTAGGAGCCGAACAGGGCGGTCGCGGCGAGCACGGCGGTCGCGATCGCGATGCCCTTGGTGATCGCCTTGGTGGTGTTGCCGACGGCGTCCAGCTCGGTGAGGATCTGGGCGCCTTCGCCCTCGACGTCGCCGGACATCTCGGCGATGCCCTGGGCGTTGTCGGAGACCGGGCCGAACGTGTCCATGGCCACGATCACGCCGACCGTGGTCAGCAGGCCACAGCCGGCCAGCGCGATGGCGAACAGCGAGACGATGCCGCCGCCGCCGAGCAGGAACGCCCCGTACACGGCGGCGCCGATCACCAGGGCGGTGTAGACCGCGGACTCCAGGCCGATCGAGATGCCGGACAGGACGACGGTCGCGGCGCCGGTCAGCGAGGTCTTGCCGACCTCCCGTACCGGACGGTGCTCGGTGCCGGTGTAGCGGCCGGTGATCGCGAGGATGATCACGGCCAGCACGATGCCGATCAGCACCGAGCCGATGGCGATGATCCGCGGATCCTGGATGCCGCCGAAGGTGACGTCCTCCGGCAGGCCGAGTTCGGCGACCGTACCCGGCAGGAAGGCGAACGCGGCGATCGCGCAGAGAACTGCCGAGATCCCAGCGGACAGATAGAAGGAGCGGTTGATCGTGCGCAGACCGTTCTCGCCGGCCCGCGGCTTGGTCAGATAGACGCCGATGATCGCGGTGAGCACGCCGATCGCCGGGACGATCAGCGGGAAGACCAGGCCGTAGCCGCCGAACGCGGCCTTGCCCAGGATCAGCGAGGCGACCAGGGTCACGGCGTAGGACTCGAACAGGTCGGCCGCCATGCCGGCGCAGTCGCCGACGTTGTCGCCCACGTTGTCGGCGATGGTCGCCGCGTTGCGGGGGTCGTCCTCGGGGATGTTCTGCTCCACCTTGCCGACCAGGTCGGCGCCCACATCGGCGGCCTTGGTGAAGATGCCGCCGCCGACCCGCATGAACATGGCGAGCATCGCGGCGCCGAAGCCGAAGCCCTCGAGAATCGTCGGGGCGTCCACCTGGAAGATCAGCACGACGATCGCCGCACCGAGCAGGCCGAGGCCGACGGTGGCCATGCCGACATGCGCTCCGGTACGGAAAGCGACCCGCATCGCCGGATCGCGACCCTGGTCCCGAGCGGCCGCGGCGACCCGGACGTTGGCGCGCACCGCGAGCCACATGCCGAGATAGCCGATCAACGCCGAGAACAGTGCGCCGAGCAGGAAGGCGACCGAGCGGACGCCGCGCAGCACCCATTCGTTGAAGCCGCCGTCACTGTGTGCCGGGAGGACCAGCAGCAAGACGAAGGCGATCGCCGCGAAGACGCCGAGCGTCTTGAACTGACGACCGAGGTAGGCTGCGGCGCCTTCCTGAACTCCGAGGGCGATGCGTTGCATGTTCGGCGTACCGTCGCCGGCGGCAAGCACTTCCCGCCGGAAGATCAAGGCCATCACCAGGGCAACCAGCGCGATGGCGGCGACGACGGCGACCAACACGGGATTGAACCCGATCAAGACGGCAAGCGGCAGCACTTCCAACGCATGTGGAAGTCCGGGCATTCTGGGGTCCTCCTGAAACCTGGGATGTCGCAAGCGCCGGGTGCGGCGCAATGGCGGGCAGTCTAACCACCATGTGCACTGGTTTGCTCATCGGTCCCGAAGCCCGTACCGGAAAACGTCCGAGACGCCTGTCACAGTGGCCCTGACGGTTTTTCACGTAACGTGAAAAACTGCCGCTTCCCCAGAGAAGTTTCTCGTGGGAAGCGGCAGGAAAGTTGGGGAAGTGGTGAAGGTGGGACTGCAGTGTCGGGCCGACCGGGTGCGCTACCGGCATCTGGTGCCGGCGCGGGCGGCGAGGCCGGGCGACTGGCCGGACTGGGTGCCGACGGCGGTCCGCGAGGCAATCGCCCGGCGCGGTGGGATCGACGGGCTCTGGCGGCACCAGGCCGAGGCGGCCGACAGTCTCTTCCTCGGCCGGCACACCGCCTTGGCCACGGGTACGGCCTCGGGGAAGTCGCTCGGCTATCTCCTGCCGGTGCTGACCGCGACGTACGGCGGCCCGGAGGCGGCCGGCGGGCTGGCGGCACCGGACCGGGATCGGCTGCTGCGCCCACGGCGGCCGCACACGGCCCTCTATCTGGCCCCGACGAAGGCGCTGGCCCACGACCAGCTGCGGACCGGCGCCGAACTGGGCCCGGCCGGTTGGCCGATCGCGGCGATCGACGGGGACAGCGAGCCGCAGCAGCGGGACTGGGCCCGCGACTTCGCCTCCTATGTGCTGACCAACCCGGATCTGGTGCACGCCTCGATCCTGCCCGGGCACGAGCGCTGGTCCTCCTTCCTCTCTTCCTTGCGGTACGTGGTGATCGACGAGGCGCATCGTTACCGCGGCGTCTTCGGGTCGCAGGTCGGCTGCGTGCTGCGCCGGCTGCGCCGGGTGGCCGAGCGGTACGGGGCGCGGCCGGTGTTCGCGCTGGCGTCGGCGACCGGCTCGGACATCGGGCGGCTGGCGGCCGAACTGGTCGGCGTCGACGCGGTCGAGGTGGCGCCGGTGACCGACGACGGGTCGCCGCACGGGTTGGTCCGGATGGAGTTGTGGCAGCCGGAGCGGTCAGTCGAGTCGGAGACGGCGGCGCTGCTGGCCGAGCTGGTCGCCGAAGGGCGGCAGACGATCGCGTTCACTCCGTCACGCCGGATGGCCGAGCTCGTCGCGCTGCGGGCCAGGGAGCGACTCGAAGATCATCCGGCGGCAGCGGGGCGGATCGAGCCGTACCGGGGCGGCTATCTGGCGTCCGACCGCCGGGCCGTGGAACGCGCCCTGCTGGACCGGTCGATCATGGGCGTCGCCGCGACGAACGCGCTGGAGCTCGGGATCGACATCGCCGGGATGGACGCGGTGATCATGGCCGGCCTGCCGGGCAGCCGGGCCGCGATGTGGCAGCAGGCGGGCCGGGCCGGGCGGCGCGGCGGTGACGCCGACGTGATCATCATGATGCGGCAGAATCCGCTGGACCAGTACCTCGCCGATCACCCGGACGAACTGTTCGCGGCGCCGCCGGAACCGGTGGTCCTGGACGCACAGAACCCTTACATCCTGGCGCCCCAGCTGACCGCGGCCGCGCAGGAGTTCCCTTTGACGGCACGCGATACGGCGTATTTCGGTCCGACGGCGCCGGCCTTGATCAAGGGGCTCTGTGATCATGGTGTGCTGCGCCGGCGGCCGGACGGAGCGGCCTACTGGACCCGCGCGGAACGGGCCGTGGACGGGATCGACCTGCGCTCCATCGGCGGCCGGCCGTTGGAGATCGTCGATGAATCCACCGGCCGGGTGCTCGGCCACGCCGACCGGGCCAGCGCCGATGCCACCGTCCATCCCGGCGCGGTCTACCTGCACCAGGGTGAGACGTACCTGTGCCAGGAACTTGATCTTGAAGAGGGTGAGGCGATCGTCCGGCCGGCCCGGCCCGGTTACTACACCCAGGCTCAGGTGTCGCAGCAGGTGCAGATCGTCGACGAGCGCGAGACCGCCCGGTCCGGGTCGGGGCGGCTCCGACTCGGCCGGGTCGACGTGATCTCGCGGGTGATCGGCTTCCTGCGCCGGGACGAGGCGACCGGCGCGGTCTGGGACTCGACGCCGCTCGACCTCCCCGAACGCCGGATGCGGACCGCGGCCTGCTGGTGGACCATGCCCGTCGATGATCATGACCTGTCCGCGGCCCAGCTCGGCGGCGCCGTGCACGCCGCCGAACACGCCCTGGTCGGGCTGCTCCCGTTGTTCGCCCGCTGCGACCGCGGTGACGTCGCCGGCGTCTCGGCGGTCGCGCATGCCGACACGGGCGGGCCGACCGTGTTCCTGCACGACGCTCATCCCGGCGGCTCCGGCTTCGCCCGGCTCGCCTTCCTGGCCGGCCAGGAACTCGTGGCGGCCGCGGCCGACCGGGTTGATCACTGCCCCTGTCAGGCGGGCTGCCCCGCCTGCGTCGTCTCAGCGCAGTGCGGTCGCGGCAACACTCCGTTGGACAAGGCGGGAGCAGCCCTGTTGCTGGGCCGGTTGCTCGATCGGACGCCCGAACTGACCTGAGCCGCGCCTGCCGGTGATCAGGGAGCCGCTCGGGACCCGCGAGGCGTTACCGATTGCCCACACCTGCAGGCGCCCGGGGTCCATAATGACCGGCATGATCCCGGTAGCCGTGGTGCTGGTCGTCCTCGTGATCGTGTTCACCGTCGCGATCATCATCGGAAACCCGCAATCCTTCGATCTTCAGATCTTCGTGGCCCGGATCCCGGCCAACATCACCGGGGTGTACGTCACCGGCGCCGTCACCATGCTCGTCCTCGCCGTCGCCGGCTGGCTCCTCTGGACCGGCTTGGTCCGACTCCGGGCCCAGCAGAAGGAGATCAAGGCGCTCAAGGCGGCTGCCGGCGTGCGCGGCAAGGCCCTGCCGGGCAAGGGCGGCAGCGCGACCGGCTCCGGGACGAAGGACGTCAAGGACCCGAAGGACACCGCGGGTGCGACCGCCAAGGACGACGCGACCGGCAAGACGGCCGAGTCGAAGACGTCGGACCATGACCGGGGCGCGAAGAAGCCCGAAGCCGACCCGACCGAGGACTCCCCCGGGTCAAGGGGCGCCTCCCCCCGAGGCAGCGCCCTCGATCTCGACGAACCGGCCGGGCGCGGGCCGGCCGGCGCCGGACGTGAACCGGGAGACGGTGCCTCCGCGACGAAGGACCGAACCGGTCGCCGCGACCGGCCGGAGGACGGCGAGACGACCGCCGAGGAGCGCCGCCGCCTGCTCGACGAGGCCGACGACCTCACCCGCGACGACCCTCGCTCCTGAAGCCGCTCCGCTGCGCAGTGCGGGAGGATCCGAGTTCAGGCGGCGTGGTCGCGGCCGCTGCCATCGCGTGGACCCGGCTCTGATCATGCGCTCGCCGGACCATGGTCACAAGATCATCCGGGCATCGTCCGGGCTCGGGGCCGCTCGTCCCGCTCAAGATCATCACCGGAGCCGGGCCGGCGGTCCGGCGACGGAATCGCGGGCTAGGAAGACCGTTGGCGGTGGCTCGGCCGGCTCCGGCTCGTCCCCGGCGATCAGGCTGAGCAACGTGCGTGCGGCGAGGTCGGCGAGCTGCACCACATCCTCCTGGACGCTGGCGAGGGCCGGCCGAGCCAAAGCCGCGAAGGGTGCGTCATCGTGCCCGACAACGGAAAGATCATCAGGGACGTTCAACCCTGCATCCTGCGCCTCGGCCATCCCCCAGATCGCCATCCAGTCGTTGCTGAACAGAATCGCTGTCGGGCGCGCGGCAAGCCCGAGCAGCTCGCGGGTGACCCGCGCGACCTCGGGCTGGGCGAACGAGCAGGACCGCAAAAGGAGCTCGAGCCCGGCCTCGTCCGCGGCGTTCTCGACGCGCTGTAGCCGGAATTGGGAGTAGGCGAATTCCGCGGGGCCGCCGATGTAGGCGATCCGACGGTGTCCCAGGCCGGCGAGCACCGTGACGGCCTCGCGCAGCCCCGGCTCGTCCGGAGCCGAGGCCACGGCGGGGAAGGGGCACTCGGCCGGTGTGCGGCCGACCGCCACGGCCGGCAACCCGGCATCGCGGATGATCGCGTAGCGCGGATCCGAGTCCTGGTGGTCGACGAGGACGAAGCCGTCGACCTGTCTGCGCTGGGTGAGGTTGCGATAGGCCTCGAGTTCCTCGTCCCGGGACGAGACGATCCGGGCGAGCACGTTGTAGTGCGCCGGTGCGAGCACCGACTGCATCCCGGCCAGGATGTCCACGAAGAACGGGTCGGATCGCACCCGTACCGGATCGCGGTTGACCAGATAGCCGATCGTCTGGGTCCGGGCCGCCGCGAGCGCCAGTGCGGCTGCAGCCGGTCGCCAGTTGAGGTCGCGTGCCGCGGCCAGGATCCGCTCCCGGGTCACCGCCCCGATGTCGGCGCGGCCGTTGAACGTGTGCGACACCGCCGACGGCGAGACTCCGGCACGTTCGGCGACATCGCGGATCGTGACTCGGCGTGGGCGGGACGGCTCGGGCTTCTTGGGCACGGTCAAGTCTCTCGGACCGGGGCAAGTTCGGAGTCGACCGCGGGCGATGCTGCCGACCCGGCGCCCAGACCGTCCGGCGCCAACAGGTCCGCATCCGGCGGCAGCGGATTCGGTGCCAGACCCGTGGCCTCCAGCAGGTCGAGCCAGGCTTCAGGGCGGTGGCCGAGGTCCCGCCCGAACAGCAGCCGGAGCTCGGTGTGCGCCTGCCGACGAAACGGCCCGCGGGAGTCGCCGAGAAAGATCGTCAGGATCCTGACGCCGGCCCGGTCTCCGGACCTGGCTCGGGCGCCGGCCAGCGCGAGTTCGAGCATGGCCTGCCGCTCCTGGAAGACGTCGGCTTCGAATCCGGACGGCCGATGCTGCCCGTGCAGAGTCGGGCGGTTCTGCAGCTGTTGCAAGGCTGGCAGCGACCGCGGATCGCCCAGCCGTGCCGCTCCGTACGCGACGGCGTCGACGTAGGCGAAGGTCCCCGCGGTCATGCTTCGGATCGCCTCCGGGGACGCGTCGACCCGGTCCGCGACGTGCTGCCACAACGGGATCGCCGCCGGATCGCGAGCCAGGCCGAGGGTGTAGAGCAGGTAGGCCTCGTCCGGCATCGCAGCCTGATCCGGCGGGAGCTGCGCGTGCTTGATCATCGAGCGTCGCTCGGGCAGGCCGGACTCCGCACCGAATGCCCGCTCGAGCTCGTGCACGATCGCGCTCGACCCGCGATGATCACCGCGACAGACGAGGACCCGGGCGAGCACCATCCGGTGTTCCCCGGTGACCTCGGCCATCCGTTCGGCGACCCGCTCCGTCGTCGCCGGGTCAGGATGCAGCACCAGGTCGACGAACGGAATCCCGTCTCGATGAACCCGGGTCATGCTGCCGTGCGAGTACGCGTGGAGCGGCACCTGGCGCAGTGCTCGCGAGATCAGGTCATCGACGTCGGCGCTCACCGGCTGCGGACCTGGCGGGCGGCGAAGCAGTTCGGGATCGAAGGCTCCGAGCGCGGCGAGGCGACGCTGGAGCGGAGGCAGGTCGAGCGTCCGCGGGGTGGCGCCGGCCTGGGCGCATCCCGCGGCGATGATCCCGGCCACCGCCCCGAGGTTCTCCAGGTCCGACTGCATCCGGACCGCTGCGAGGCCGTCATGGGTCACCGAGATGGCCTTCCCTGCGACCAGCAGGCCGTCGACTTCGCGAGGCAGCAGCGCCCGGTACGGCACCTCGATCTCGAGGTTCGGTGGGATCAGGCCCATCAGGGTCCAGATCGATTCGCTCTTGCCCTTGATGTCGTGGTTGGAGAAGTGCACGTTGATCACGTCGTCGAAGTGCTGACGGACCAGTTGGTCGCGCATCGTGATCGTCGTCTCGCCGACGATGTTCCTCGATTCGCGCGCCGCCAGGTAGACGCCGTGATCATGAAGATCGTCGCCGCCGCGTCGGCGAGCTGCGACCACGGCCCGCGTGTAGTCCACCACATCGTCCATGTCCAGGACCCCGCCGAAGTTGTTGCGAGTGCGCCCCGGTTCGACGAACTGGGCCAGGGAGTACCACATGCTCGCGTGGCTGCGATCCGAGCCGTGCCGCACCGGAGCGCCTGCGGCAACGGCCAAGTCGGCATCGCCAGTGGCATCGATGATGATCTTGGACTTCACCGCGACGATGCCGTCCGGGCTCGCGAGGACGACGCCCGTCACCCGATCCCCGTTCATGATCACGCCGAAGACCACGCTGTCGGTGATCGTCCGCACTCCGGCGGCCAACGCCAGGCCGAGGAGCGCGTCGGCCTTCACCTCGATGTTCCAGCCCTTGCCCGAGCCGCCGGGAAGTCCAAGCGCACGATGGGCCGCGGATACCGCCCGCCGGTTCGGCGTGGCGAGCCCGTCGCGCCGGCCGAACCAGTAGCTGTCGACGCCGCCGTAGGTTCCCGTGCCGCCGAGTCCGGGATTGGCGTCCACGAGGACCGTCGACGCCCCTTCGCCGGCGGCAGCGACGGCACCGCTCACGCCGCTGGAGCCGCCCCCGACGACGAGGACGTCCGTGGTCAGGACGTGCGCGATCGGCGCAGGCCCGGCCGGTTCGGTCGGCACGATCCAGTGCGCCGGCGGCTCCGGCTCGCGGACTTCGAGTACGGTCCGCTCCGGCGCATCGGCTCGGCGCGGGTGCTCGACCTCGCCGGAGGCAACCGACCGGTCCCACTGCGTGCCCGCCTCGGCCGCGGCGTCGACGAGGCGGGCCAGCCGAGTCGTCGGCTCCGGTCGGCCGAGCAGACCGAGCCAACCATCCGGCGGGTCGAGCAGCGTGACGCCGTCGGGCGGTTCGGGCCGCTCCTCCGGTGCGGCGACGAGTGGCCGGTAGGACACGGCGGCGGGCCAGCTTCCAGCGAAGTCCGGGTCGGTGACGGTCAGGTGGCTGTACACCGACATGCCGAGTCGGCGAGCCCGGTCCGCCATCGATCCCCCGGGCCCTCCCAGGTCGGACCGGAGCAACGACGCCCGGCATTCCACGAGCACGTGGCCGACCTCGCGATAGCCCGGGTGCAGCCGGATTTGGTTTCCGGCCAATCCCAGCTCCGGTCCGATGTCGCGCAGCCGCGGCCGTTCGAGGGTGCAGCCGGAACCGGTCAACTCGACGGTGAACCAACAGTCCGCGCTGGATCGTACGTCGGGGCGAAGCAGCCCTGCGGCCTCAGAAGCCAGCATGACCCGGGCGGCACGGAGCAGTTGCCGCCCCGACTTGTTGGCGACGACCACGCCTCCGACGGACCCGAATTCCGGCCAGAGCGCGACCGGCCGGGTGGCGTAGAGCAGCGACACTCCAGCCTCTTCGAGCTGTTCTTCTAGCCGACGTTTGGCTGCGTCCGGCCAGATCGCGACCTCGTCCCGCCTGTCGAGGCCATCCGGAATCGCGTCGCCCGTCAACGCCCGGAGCACTCCGCCGGCATCGGCGTGGGCGACGTCGTCTCGGCTGAGCCAGAGCCGCAACGATCCGGTGACCTCACGGCCCAGATACGTCGAGGACTCGACCAGGCACACCCGGGCCCCGGTACCGGCCGCTCCGAGCGCGGCCGCGACTCCGGACAGGGAACCGCCGACGACCACCAGGTCGGTATCGCGGAGGACCGGCAGCTCGCGAACGGGAAGTTCCAGGCTCACTTCACACCTCCGGCGGCGACGAAGCCACGGACCACGTACTTCTGCAACACGATGAACATCACGACAACCGGCAGTACCGCCATCACGGCGCCCGCCATCTGCAGCGGGAAGTTGGTGAAGTTCTCATCCTTCATGAAGGCCAGCCCGGCCGGCAGCGTGAGCTTGCTGGGTGAGTCGTTGACCACGAGCGGCCAGAGCAACTCGTTCCAAGCGTGCAGCGTCTTCAGCACTCCGGCTGCAATCAGGCCCGGCGCTGCCATCGGCAGCATGATGCTCCAATACACGCGGAGCGTTCCGGCTCCGTCGATCCGCGCCGCCTCTTCGATCTCGTACGGGATCCCGGCGAAGAACTGGCGCAACAGAAACGTTGCCAGCGCGCTGAACAGACCCGGAGCGATGACCGCCTGCAGACTGTTCAGCCAGCCGAGGCCGGCCATGATCTGATACTGCGGGATCAGCAGTACCTCGGGCGGGATCATCATCACCGAGAGCACGAGGACGAAGAGCACGTCGCGGCCTGGGAAACGAAGCCGCGCGAAGGCGTACGCAGACAGCGAAGACAGCAGGAGAAGACCGGTCGTTCGGACTGCGACGTTGATCAGGCTGTTCAGATAGAACGAGCCGAACGGGAGCACCCGCAGCACTTCCGCGTAGTTCGACCAGCGCCATTCCGACGGCAGAACGGCCAGCGGCACCGCAGTCGACTCGGCCAGCGACTTCACCGACGTCAGCACCATCCAGACGAACGGCACGATCATGATCGCGCAGGTCGTCAGCAGCACGACGTGCCGGGTGACGGCCAGCACCCGGACGCCGGCCGGGTAGCGGAAGTCAGGCATAGAAGACCCACCGTTTCTGCAGCCGCATCTGCACTATGGTGATGATCAGGATGGCGAGGAACAGCACGACCGCGATGGCCGCGCCGTATCCCTTGTCCCCCATCACGAACGACTGCTCGTAGACGCTGTAGACCGCGGTGCGGGTCTCGTCGATCGCCGAACTGCCGGGATCGATCATCAGGAAGACAAGATCGAACACCTGGAACGAGGAGATCACCGAGGTGACGGTGAGGAAGAAGATCGAGGGCGTGAGCAGCGGCAGCGTGATGCTGACAAAGGTCCGCACCGGTCCGGCGCCGTCGAGCGCGGCAGCCTCATAACAGGCTCGATCGATGTTCTGCAGCCCACCGAGCAGCACGATGATGCTGTAGCCGACACCACTCCACACGCCCACGATCGCGACACTGACCAGCGCCGTCGACCCACTCATCCAGTTGATCTTGCTCAGCCCGACCCCGGCCAGGGCCTGGTTGATCAGGCCGTAGTCACCGTTGAACAGCCAGCGCCAGACCATACCTACGGCTACCGGCATGGTGACGGCCGGCAGCAACAAGATCACCCGATACACCGCGTTGATCTTGGTCTTCCGGCTGACCAGCACCGCGAGGACGATCGAGATCACGATCGTTGCCGGTGCGGTGAGCAGTGCGTACAGACCCGTGTTCAGGAACGATCGCAGCACCAGTTCGTCGTTCACCAGGCGGAGGTAGTTCACCAACCCCGCGAACACATGCCGGCCGAAGCCCAGCCATTCGGTGAGACTGAAGTACAGGTTCTGCAGGACCGGCCAGAGATAGAACAGCGTCAGCCCGGCCAGGTTCGGCGCGATCAGCAGGTAGCCCCAGAGCATCTGCCGCCGGCGTTCGCGGTGTGGTGCCGCCATCCGCCGGTCAGCCCTGTTCCCGCTCGAGGACGGCGTTCATCGCAGCGGCCAGCTCGGTGGTCGCGGCCTCGACGTCCGTCTCGCCGGCCCAGAGCGGGGCGAGGAACCGAGTCTCGAGTTCCTGCCAGGCGGTGGTGTCGCGCGAATGCGGGAACAGGACGGCGTCGTCGACCTGGCGCTTGAAGACGTCAAGGGAGAAGGCCGGGTTGGTGGCGATCCAGGCATCGATCGAGCCGGTCACCGATGGCGGGCCACTGGCCCCCATCTTCGACTGAATGTCCTGCGCGGTCTTCGAAGCCAGGAACTCGACCAAGGCCGCCGCCTGGTCCGGGTTCTTCGTCGTTGCTGCAACCACGTTGCCGCTGCCGTGCATGATGCAGGCGCGACGAGCGCCTTCCGGGAGTACCGCGACATCGACCTGCTCGGCCAAGGCGGGATCGGCAGCGAACGAGCTGGCGTTCCAGTCGCCTTCGAACATCATGGCGAGCTTTCCGGACTGGAACAGTGCGGCCGGAGCAGTCTCAGTGAGCTGCTGGTGGCTCGGCGAGGAGCCGGAGCGCAGGAAGCCGGTCCACCAGTCGATCGCCTGCTGAGTCGCCGGATCGTCGTAGCCGGAGCGGGTCAGGTCGTCCGAAATGATCAGCCCGTTGTTCTGGTAGACGGCGTTCCAGTAGCCGGTCTGTCCTTGGAGCGGGGCGGCGAATCCGTAGTGACCCCTCTTCTCGTCGGTGAGTTCGGCCGCCGCGCTCTCGAGGTCCTGCCAACTCCAGGTGTCGTCGGGATGGGGCACGCCCGCCGCATCCAGCAGGTCGCGGTTGTACCAGAGCCCGATCAGGTTGAAGTTGCGCGGCAACGCGTACTGCCGGCCCTCGTACTGGTAGGCCTCGACCAGGACGCTGGGGTACTGCCCCAGATCGACGCCGGCGCGCTCGATCACGTCGTCAATCGGACGGATGGCCTGGTTCTGGGCGTAGAGCACGAACTGACGGGCGTGCATCCAGAACACGTCGGGCAGAGTGCCGCTCGTTGCGGCCGCCTCCATCTTGGTCCAGTACTGGTCATCCGGAGTGACCTCGACGTCGACCTGCAGGCCGTCGTGCTGGGCTCGGAACGCGTCGACGAGAGCGCGCATGGCATCGAGTTGGCTGGCGGACCAGATGCGGTACGACAGCGTGGCCGAGCCCGAGGTGGCGGGGCCGCCGTTGGAGCAGGCAGCAAGAGCGGCAGCGCCTGCACCCGCGCCGGCCATCCGGATGAAAGTCCGGCGGTCGAGCGAGCGCGCCATCGGCAGTGCGGGATTTCGATGAGACATCGGCGTCCTTCTCTGGTTCCTCCGGTCGAGCCCGAGCGCTACTACACCGGTATAGTTGGTGCGAACAGGCTAGATCCGCGATCTCTGTCAGGTCAAGGAGTCCCCGCGTCCGGGTCTATCAGGGCGGGCTGGAGACCGGGCCGGCGTGGGCCTTCGCGGCTACCGATCGCGGCAGGCCTGGCATCAGGGGTGGGACCTCCTGCCGGACCTGGACCGTGATCACGAAGTCGAGTTGGTCTCCGACCACGTCGCAGTCGGTCACCGTCGCCCGGTTGGCCCGGGCGATCGACTTGGCCGCCGCGCAACCATCCGTGCCGTCGGACCGCGCGACGGCACCACTCAGCGCCGCGAGGTCCGCGGCCGATCGGGCTTGGTGCACGGAGACCGCGTAGCCGGCGACGGTGGTCCCGACGAATGCGAGCACGGTGATCACGATCATGGCTCCGACCATCAGCATCGTCCCGCTTCCCCGCTCGTCGCGGAGCGGCAGGAGCCTGCGCCCGGCCGGGCCGTGTCCCGTGTGGCCGATCCCGGCTCCACCTTGCGGGCGGAGTCGGCCCGCCGCCGGCCGGCCCGGCGTCGGCGGTCCAGGCGTCCATCGGGTGCCGCCGCTCCCGCGTCGCCGACTGTTCGTGATCATGAGTTGTCTCCTTTCGGGTTCCGCGCGGACGGTCAGCCGGACTCGCCCGGCTCGGTCACCACCTCTGCCGAGGCGGTGAGCGGGACCGCCGGCACCAGCGCCGACATCGGTCGTGCCTCGAGCCGGACGGTGACGATCGTGGTGTCGCCGGACTTGTCGATCATGATCACCGAGCCGTCCGGTGCATCCCGTTTCGCGCGGGCGATCCCGGCCTCGTCACCTCGGGCCGCCTGGCGGGCGACCTCGGCCGCCGTATCGCCGCACCGCAGTTGCAGCACGATCAGGCCGATCCCCCAGCTCAGCAGACTGAGCAGCGCCAGGGCCGCCAGGATGGAGACGGCCAGTTCGGCCGTCACCATCCCGCGGTCCCGGAACCGGCCCATGCCGGCCTCCCTCGATCGCTGCCGCTGATCACTCGTCGGCATGGCCGGTCCGGTCACTTCAGCAGGCCGGTCAACCTGCCGATGATGTCCAGCACGACCTTCACCAGCGACTCCTCGACCGGGCCGCTCGTCACGATCGCCAGCAAGACCCCGGCCAGCGCCGCGGCCGCGACGATCCCGAGCACCCATTCGGCACTGACCAGACCGCGCTCGTCTCGACGGAGCATCGGCTTCCGCGCCACCGACTCGACCGCGCCCGGTGCCGACTCCACACTCGTCACTTCCCTGATCTTCGACATTTCCTGCTCCTTCCGTCAGGCACCGCTCGGGACCGCCGAGTGGTGCCGCATCCACCGCGGATACGTCCGGGAGTCTGCGCAGTTCGGGCGGAATCCGCCGCAGGGAAGGAAATCTGTTGATAAGCCAACGGACAACACCGCGGCTGTGGACAACCCGAAGACGGGGCGGCGTACTCGATTCCCGACCGGCAGGGGGACCACAGCGATCCGCGACCGGTGCACGCGACCCCGCTATCGCTGCAACGGTCTTGGGGGTTCGAAAGCCGACGTCGAGTTCGTGGAGGAGCGAGCCGCAACGCCGCGTGCCGAGGCGCTGGGCCGGGCCGGGCTCAGTCCCTGCCGAACCCAGCGACGGGCGAGGGTCCGGGGCCGTCACGGTAGCTGCTCGCCGTCCGCGGCCACGTCGTCGAGTGTGAAGAAAAGACCATTCGAATCGATTTCATCGGTCCGTAACGTCACACTCGACGCCCGAGCTGGGAGCTCGGAGCGCTGGGCGGACTTGGTGGCAAGCCGCGAGGTCATGCCGTAGCGAACGTGCGGACTCCGACGCCGACCCGCAGCACGCCCATCGACGGACCCTGGCGAAGCGATCGGCAGGCCGGACTGCGTGCCCGCCGAGCTCAGGTACGCAAGGCGGTGACGGCCCACTCCGGAGGGCGAACTTGGGTGCCGCGACGTGCAGCGGCACCGTGAGGGAGCGTTCCTGCCGCACCAATCGCCCGTGCCGAAGCGATCGGCGGGCCGGAACTGCGTGCCGGCCGGACTCAGGTACGCATCGCGGTGACGGCCCACTCCGGAGGGCGAACTTGTGTGCCGGCCCGAGCCGCGGCACCCGTGAGGGAGCGTCCTTGCGGCATCAACGGCCCGTGCCGAAGCGATCGGCGGGACGACGCTGAACGGCCCGCCGAGTACCGCCCTGGCGATCGAGACTCGGTATCAAGAGCACGACCGCCCGGGATGTCCGCGTACGGCGACAGCGGCCGGCCGATGAGCGCCCGCTGACCGGGCGGAACCGATCCGGCTCCGGCGCCTCGATCGGATCAGGGCGGGCCGAACACCTTCAGCAACGCCGAGGCGACGGTGGGGACGATGCCGATCAGGATGAAGGCGGGGACGAAGCAGGCCATCAGGGGGAGGACCGAGCGGACCCCGACGGCTCGGGCAACGATCTCGATCGCCGCCCGCCGGCGCTGCCGGGCGAACTCCGCGTGCCGGCGGAGTCCTTCGGCCAGCCTGGTCCCGGACTCCACCGAGCGCGCGAGGTCGACGGCGACCGGGGCCCAGACCGGGTCTCGGCGCAGGTCGCGCCACGCCTCCTCCTCGGGCCGGCCGAGCTCGATCTGGGCGAGCACTCGACGAAGGTCGTCGGCGATCGGTCCGCCGGACGCGGCGGCCACCTCCCGGACCGCACCGCGCAGCGGAAGGCCGGCGCCGACGGCAGCACCGAGCAGCGCCAGGGTCTGCGGCAGATCCATGATCAATTGCCGCCTCCGCCGCCGGTACGAACCCGTCTCGACCCAGCCGGTCGCGACGACCACCCCGAGCCCGGTCCCGCACGCCGGCAGCATGATCAACAAGCCGAGCTCCGGCAGCCGAACCAAACCGATCATGATCACCGCGGCCATGATCACGAAGCCGGCCAGGATCCGCAGCCGGAGGGACGCCGCACCGGGCCGGCCGCCGAGCAGGCGCCGCAACGCGGCCAACCGGTCCCGATCATGGGCTTGGTCGTCACCGAGCAACTCCGCCCGGCGACGGGGGCCGTGCAGCACCAGCGCCACGGCCAACCCGGCCAGGCCGGCGGAGGCGATCAGCCAGGTCGTGCCGTCCATCGTCGTATCCCCTTCTACTCGTGCTCTGCCTGCCGGGCCAACGCGTCGACCCAGAGGATGCCGGCGGCCGCGAGCAGGGTTCCGCCGACCAGGCAAGCCCAGCCCACGGGTTCGCGCCACAGATAGCCGAGCGGATCGCCGCCGATCAGGTAGCCGAGGCCGATCCCGAGCAGCGGCAGCACGGCCATGATCTTGCCGCTGGCCCGCGGCGCCGCCAGTTCGCTGGCGACCATCAGCCGGACCGTCTGATCGGCGCCGAGGCTGTCGGCGATCTGATCGAGGGTGACCGACAGCGGAGCGCCGGTGGCGCGGCAGACCTCCCAGCCCCGGGCCAGGTCGAGCAGCCCGGCCTGGCCCGGCAGCCGGGACTGGCGGCGCCAGAGCTCGGCGACGTCGGCACCCAGCCGATCCGCACGTTCGGCCTCGGCGAGAATCGGGTGATCGACCGCGGCCGCGGCCAGCGCGTCGACCGGGATCTTGCCGACCCGGACTTCATTGGCGAGGGCCCGGCACGCATCGGCGATCTCGGCCTCGGCCCGGATCGACCGCCCTCGCCGGCCGCCGCCCATGATCATCCGGAGTGCCAGCCCGGCCATGATCACGCCGGCCGTCGCATAGGCGGCAGCACGCCCGCCGCCCAGCAGCGCCGCAACCACGACGACCGCGGCGGCCATCGGCAACAACACCAGCCAACGCCCTCGACCGGCGATCCGCACCGGCACCTGGCCGCCGGCCGCGAGCCGATCCAGCACCGGTCGCCCCGGCCTGGGCGGCGTGATCAACACCGCGGCGAGGGCGGCCAGGGCCACGGCCAGCAGAGTCATGATCGCCCCAGCAGTCGTTCCAGGCGGGCGGCCGACGGCCCCCGGCACGGCCGGCCCTCCCGGTCGAAGCTCAGCGCCGGTTCCGCGACGACCAGTCCGCTGACCGGGTCCTGGGCCAGCGTCGCGATCTCGCCGACCCGGCGCTGCCCCGACCGGTCACGGACCAGATGCACCACGACCTCGACGGCGGCGGCCAATTGCGCGTGCAGCGCGTGCCGCCCGAGTCCGCCGAGCGCCGCCAGTGCCTCGAGCCGGGCGGGCACCTGGCTCGCCGTGTTCGCGTGGACGGTGCCGCAACCGCCCTCGTGACCGGTGTTCAGTGCGGCCAGCAGATCGCACACCTCCGCGCCGCGCACCTCGCCGACGACCAGCCGGTCCGGCCGCATCCGCAGGCACTGCCGGACCAGGTCGGTCAGCGTCACCGCCCCGACTCCTTCCGAGTTGGCCGGACGGCCCTCCAGCCGCACCACGTGCGGATGGCGCGGCGCGAGCTCGCGGGAGTCCTCGGCGATCACGATCCGTTCCGTGGGCGGAACGAGCCCGAGCAACGCGGCCAACAGGGTGGTCTTGCCCGAACCCGTACCACCGCTGATGAGGAACGCCGACCGGGACTCGACGATCGAGGTCAGCAGGTCTGCGGCAGGTTCGCTGACCGAGCCCGACGCGACGCACTCGGCCAGCGAGAACGTCCGCGCAGCGGGGATTCGCAGCGACAGGCAGGTCCCGGGTGCCGCCAGGTTCGCCAGCACGGCGTGCACCCGAGTCCCGTCCGGCAGCCGGGCGTCGACGAACGGTGAGGCGTCGTCCAGCCGTCGGCCCACCGACGCCGCCAGCCGCTGGGCCAACCGGCGCAGCTCGGCCTCGTCGGCGAACGCCAGTTCGGTTCGCAGCAGGCCGGCGCCGGCATCGACGTACACCTCGTCGGGGCCGTTGACGACGATGTCGGTCACGCCGGGCAGCCGCAGCAGCGGCTCCAGCGGCCCGGCGCCGACGCTGTCCCGGCGCAGCACCTCCAACGTCTCCAGCAGTACGGCGTCGGTCACCGCCGTGCCCTCCGCCCGCAACGCGGCGGCGACGTCGGCCGGCGTGTGCTCCCGGCCCAGCCCCGCCAGCCGGGCCCGGATCGGTTCCAGTTCGAGGGTCGTCATGGTGCCGCTCAGGCCGCCCGCCCGGGCCCAGGCCGGGATTCGACCAGGTCGTCGGCGGTGTCCAGATCGTCCAGCAGTCGTCGGCAGGCCCGAGTCAGCGAGCTGCGCGGCGCCCGGCCCGGGGGCTCGCCGCGATCGGCTGCCCGTGACACCGCCGCCTCGTCCTGGAAGGCCGCCACGACCTCCACCGCCAGCCCGGCGCTAACCGTCTCCTCGTCCACCTGGCCGCTCGGTCGGGTCCGCAGCACCGCGCTCACCGGTCCACACGCCCCGTTCAGTTCGGTCAGGGTCTGCCGGGCGGCGGCCAGTCCGCGGATCTCGCCGGAGACGACCAGGTAGGTCCGGTCCGCCCGCCGGAGCACCTCGGCCCCGGCCTCGGTCGGCACCCGAGGCAGGTCGGCGACGACGAGGTCGTAGTCGCGCAGCCCGGCCAGCAACACTGCCCGGATTGCCTCGGCCGGAAGCTCCGCCGGCGCCACACCGGCAAGCCGCGGCATCGATAGCAGATCGACCCCCTCGACGCGTGGCAGTTGCCCGGCCAGCTCGCCCAGATGCCCACTGGCCCGCTCCAGCCGCGGCCAGCGCCAGCCCGGTTCCTCCTCGGCACCGAGCACCAGGTCGATCCCGCCGCCGCGCGGGTCGACGTCGATCAGCAGCGTCGACCGGCCCGCCCGCGCCGCCAGGTACGCCAGCGCGGCGGCACAGGTCGTCGCACCGGCACCGCCGGACCCGCCGACGAACGCGGCCAGTCTGGTGTCGGTGGCCCGCCGGCCGCTGGCGTCGGCGACGGCAGCGGTCAGCCAGGACGCCCCGCTCGGCAACAGGACGACGGCCGCGCTGAGCGGGCCGGACCAGCGCGGCGCCTCGCCGCCGGCGTCGTCCGCCGCCACCAGATAGACGTCGTCCCGCCGCGGCAGCCCGAGCGTGGCCAGCCGGGGCGCCACCTCGAGCCCGACGATGACCAGGTCGGCAATCGCCCAGAGGCCGCGGATCGCACCCGCGTCGGGCAGCACGCGCGGCTCGACGCCCGCGGCCGCCGCGACGGCGAGCACGCGGTCCAGCAGGTCCGGGTCGGTGGCCAGAACGACGATCTGGGGGTAGCGGGGAGGTGCGTCTCTCATGCCGGGGACTCTGCGCAGGAAACCCGCCGTCCGCCACGCTGAAGAAAATCTGTGGACAACGAAAATCGTCCCGCCCGACCTGTGGACAACCCGATCTTCATGATCAACTTGCGAAGTTGATCATGAACGGGAGAAGTTCGGACCCGGGCCGGAGCCGCCCGGCCGGGGGCGCAGCAGACCTCCCGGCTGATCACACCGATGAAACTCAAGCGTGCCACGAAATTGCTGGTCGGCAAGGTCTTCTCATTGGCTCGAAATCGAGGTAGAAATAGCAGCAAGGAAAACGACTCGAGAACACCAGGTGGTCGGAGAAACGATCTTTCGAGATCCGTCCGGACAGTTGGAAGCTACGAGCCAGATTCCTTGTACGACAACCGAGTACCCACGCGAGGATCACCCACCTTTTATGGGTTGTTGCGCCATCGGGCGGCCCGACGCTGAGAGGGCTCGCGCCTTGGCCAACACTACGGGCCGTGCGCGCTTGGTCGCTCGGATATGTCGTGCTTGGCGGCGCCCGCTGTAAAGCGGGCGCCGTTAGCACGTCCGGACCAGTTCACCGTTCGACCACCCTTCTAGGGCGCGGATTCGCCGAGTCGAATCGCCAACCGCTCGGCGGCCCGGGTCACCGCCCGAGCGACGTACGCGATCCACGGCCCGACCCCCGACACCTCCGCGTAGCCGGTCAATCTCGCCCGGTACTCCTCGCCCAGGTCCCGATGGCCGACCGGCACCGGCACCACACCGAGCGGATCGACGCCGCGCGCGACGAGGACGGCCTGCTCGACCACCCGCGCCACTATCCCATCACCCACGCCGAACGGTGCCACCGTTGCCAGTTCCGCGTGCGCGACCGCGGCCAGCACGAGGCCGGGAGCCTCGCTCGGCGCGGTGAGCAAACGTTGCAGACCGGCCAGTCGTTCGCCGGCCTCGGGCCGGATCCGGCCGAGCTGGTCCGGCGGCACCAGGCCGTGCGCGACCAGCGTGTGCGCGCGAGCGATGGCCTGCCCGGGTGCCCGCAGGATCGAGCCGGCCAGGTCGTGCAGTTCGCCCGCGGCCCGCACGGCTCCGGGCAGCAGGCCCTCCGGGTCGGCGGACAGTTCGGCGTTGGCGCGGGCGGCGTCGAGCAGGGCCCGGGCCTGCAGTTCTGGGGCGATCCGGCGCAGCCCGCGATCCCGCAGCACCGCGTCGACCGCATCCCGCGCCGCCGCCACCGCCGACGGCACCCCCTCCAGTCCGGACAGTGCGATGAGCGGGTCGGGTTCGGTCACCGGGCCAGTGTGCTGTCCCGCCCGCCGAACGACCAACCTCCCCGCCGAAAACATCAACCTCCACAGTGCTTACCACCGGCACCACGAGTGCAGTGTCGCCCCAGAAATATGGTGCCCAGCGACCTCGGGGTGGCGTGCCCGGGCGCTGCTGGGTGCCACGGTTCAGGGGCGACACTGCACTACAGTCGGAGCCATGCAGGGTCCGCGATCTTCCCCGTTTCCGGCCCAGGCGCCGGCGTGGATGGTCGGCGACGGGCCGGCGCTCGTGCTCGACGTCGGGTCCGGCCGCGGCGGTCTTGCCGGCATGCTGCATCAGGCCGGTCACCAGGTCTGTTGCCTCGACCGGAACGAAACGGCGATCCGTCGGCTGACCGAACGGCTGGGCACCCGGACGGTCGTCGGCCAGGTCGAATCGCTGCCGTTCCTGGCCTGCCACTTCGACGTCGTCACGGCCGCGCAGACGCTGCACCGGTTCGCGCCCGGGCTCGCGCTGTCGGAGATCGCGCGGGTGCTCCGGCCGGGCGGCCGGCTCGCCGTCCTGTACGTGACGCGGGATGACACCGTGCCCTGGGTGCAGCGGCTGGCCGCGCTGTTGCAGCGTTACGACCCGGCCGCGATGACCGGCGACTACGGCGCCGACTCGGTGGGCTGGATCGTCGAGAGCCCGTACTTCACCGACCTGACTCGGAAGAACTTCCGCAACTGGGTGCCGGCGACGCGGGACGACCTGCGGGACATGGTGCGCCGCCGCCCGGCCACGGCGCAGCTCTCCGCCGAGGAGCGGGACGAGTTGCTGGCCCAGGTCGACGACCTGTACGCCTCGGTGGCGCGACCGCCCGAACCGTTGATGCTGCCGTACCAGATCTCCTGCTGGCGAGCGGTCGTTGATCATTCCCAGCTCAACCCTGCCGAAGCCGACAGCGGGGTGCAGATCCGCCTGTAGTGTCGCTGGCCAAGCCTGCACCCGGACGATACTGTCGATCTTGGTTTGCCTGCGTCAGTCTGCGGCTCTCAGTGTGGAGGTTTCTCGTGGTTCAACCCCCTTGGCCCGGTCCGGCCCTTCCCGGCGACGAAAGTTCCGAGGTTCGTGCCTACAGCAGTGTCGCCCGTAGTCAGGAGTTCGGCGAGTTGCGGCGCCGCTACCTCACGTTCGCCGTGACGGCCACAGTCGTCTTCATGATCTGGTACATCGCCTACGTCATCTGCAACAACTGGGCCCGCGACTTCATGAACATGAGAGTGGTCGGCAACATCAACGTCGCGTTGATCTTCGGGCTGCTGCAGTTCGTGTCGACCTTCTTGATCGCTTTCCTGTACGCCAGGCACTCACGCAAGTCCCTTGATCCGTTGGCCGATGAGCTGCACGAGAAGTACGAGAGCGAGCGGGCGGAGGCGAGCCGGTGATCACCATGATCCCGATGGCCACGGAGAGCAATCGTTTCCTCACGATCGCACTCTTCCTGGTGATCGTCGCACTGACGCTCTACATCACGTTCTGGGCCTCCCGACACACGAAGAACGCGAACGACTACTACGCCGGCGGCCGTTCCTTCTCCGGTTTCCAGAACGGCCTGGCGATCGGCGGCGACTACATGTCGGCGGCATCGTTCCTCGGCATCTCCGGCTCCATTGCCTTGTACGGCTACGACGGTTTCCTCTATTCGATCGGGTTCCTGGTCGCCTGGCTGGTGGCGCTGCTGCTGGTCGCCGAGCTGCTGCGGAACTCCGGCAAGTACACGATGGCCGACCAGCTGGCGTTCCGGATGCGGCAGACGCCGGTCCGTGCCGCGGCGGCCAGCTCGACCATCGTCGTGTCGATCTTCTATCTGCTGGCCCAGATGGTCGGCGCCGGCAGCCTGGTCGCGCTGCTGCTGTCCGTGGACAGCCCGCTGCTGAAGAACCTGGTGATCGTCGCGGTCGGCATCCTCATGATCGTTTACGTGACGCTGGGCGGCATGAAGGGCACCACCTGGGTGCAGATCGTCAAGGCCGTGCTGCTCATGGTCGGCACCTTGTTGATCAGCGTTCTGGTGCTGGCCAAGTTCGGCTTCAACCTGTCCACGCTGCTCGGCGCGGCCGCCGAGAACACCGGCAAGGGCGAGGCGTTCCTGCAACCCGGGCAGCTCTACGGCAAGACCTTGATCGGCAAGTTCGACTTCCTGTCCCTCGGCCTGGCGCTGGTGCTCGGCACCGCCGGCCTGCCGCACATCTTGATCAGGTTCTACACCACGCCGACGGCGAAGGCGGCCCGCAAGTCCGTGCTGTGGGCGATCGGGCTGATCGGCTCCTTCTACCTGATGACGCTGGTGCTCGGTTTCGGCGCGGCCGCCCTGCTGGACACCTCGCCGGAGAGCGCGGTCGCCAAGTCGTCGGGCAACCTGGCCTCGCCGCTGCTCGCCCAGGCGGTCGGCGGTGGCGACTCGATCGGCGGATCGGTGCTGTTGGCGTTGATCGGCGCGGTCGCGTTCGCCACGATTCTGGCGGTGGTCGCCGGGCTCACCCTGACCTCGGCGTCATCGGTGGCCCATGACCTGTATGCGAACGTGATCATGAAGGGCCGCGCGAGCGAGAAGAGCGAGCTGTTCGTGGTCCGGATCGCGGCGTTCGTGATCGGCGCGGTGGCGATCGCGCTGGCCATCCCGGCGCAGCGGTTGAACATCGCGTTCCTGGTCGCGCTGGCCTTCGCGGTCGCCGCGTCGGCGAACCTGCCGGCCCTGATCTACAACCTGTTCTGGCGCCGGTTCAACACCTCGGGTGCGGTCTGGAGCATCTACGGCGGCCTGATCGCGGCGGTCGGACTGGTGTTCTTCTCACCGGTGGTGTCGGGCACCAGCACTTCGTTGATCCCGAGCGTGAACTTCGCCTGGTTCCCGTTGAACAACCCGGGACTGGTGTCGATCCCGATCGGCTTCCTGTGCGGTTTCCTCGGCACGATTCTGAGCAAGGACCGGGCCAGCCAGGCACGCTTCGACGAGCTGTCGGTTCGCGCGCTGACCGGGGCCGGTGCCGAGAAGGCGTCCCCGCACTAGCGGCTCGAGCGACGCGCGCCGGATGGTCTCCTACCTGGATCATCCGGCGCCGTCGTTTCCGGACGGTGTCGGCTCGTCTCGCCGATGGCGAACCCTGTCCCCCGGTCGCCCGGTTGTGCGACGATTCGTCCGGAAGATCACGAAACTCGGGGGAGTTGTGGATGACGCTTGAGCTCGACCTGCGTCCTGTCCTGATCACGGCCGCCGAAATCCGGCTGGCCGTGCTCGCGGTCGTCCTGGTGATCGCGATCTCCGCCGGCTCGGCTCTGGTGAGCCTCCCCGAGGGACTCCGGCTGGCCGTTCTGTTCGTCCATCTCGGTTCGCTCATCGTCGGTTTCGGCGCCGTGCTCAGCATCGATTGGTACGGCCTGCTCTGGCTCCGCGGCCGGGCCACCCTGGCCGACCTGGTCGGACACTCGCACCGGGCCGGCGCCCTGACCTGGGGCGGCTTGGCCGGGCTGTGCCTCAGCGGCATGCTGCTCGGGCCGCAACTCGGCTCGCCGCTGACCTTGATCAAGATCGTGGCGGTCGCCGGGGCGGCGGCGGTCGGCGTCTGCGCGCTGGCGGCCGGCCGGCGGTTGCGCAGCTGGCGGGACACCCCGCCGCGGCGAGTGTTGCTGTTCGGCGCCGTCCTGGCCGGCGCGTCCCAGGTGTTCTGGTGGACCGCAGTCGTGATCGGCTTCCTGGCCCGGGAGGCCCGCTGATCAACCGTCTCGAGGTACGTCGGCGATCGTGCTGATCATCCGGGCCGCGGCCGCGTCGCCGGTGTGCACCAGCAGCCGGGCGCCGGCGTCCCGTCGCCCGGCCCAGTGCGGGAGGCGGGGCAGGTCCGTGGTGTTCAAGGTCAGCTCGACGGCCTGCACGAACGGAGCGCCGTGCAGCAGTCCGCCCGGTGAGAACACCCGGACCACGCGAATCTCACCGATCCCGGACCAGGGCAGTCGGCTGCGCAGCTCGGTACGCCAGAGGAAGCGCTCCCGGACCAGCTGGATGCCGGCCGGCTCGACCTGGACGCCGCCGCGGGCCAGCCGGGACGGCAGGAACCAGCCGATCAGCCCGGCCAACCCGACCCCGGCGAGCAGCGGCACCACCGGCCAGAGGACGTCCTGCCAGAGCGGCGCGTTCGCGAACGGGCGGACCCCGGAGCCGAGCCAGCCGGCGCCGACCAAGATCAACACGCCGGCGGCGATGATCATCGACACCGGCCCGCGCCGCGGCACCGCGATCCAGCGCACAGTCCGTACCAGCTGATCCGGATCGTCGGGCTCGGCCTCGGGCAGCCGGCGGGAGATCAGGTAGCGGAGCTGGGCGGCCGTGCCGGGGTCACCGGCCTTGATCAGCAACCGCGGCCGGTCCGCCACCACCCGCCGGGCTTCCACTCCGGGTGGGACGACGCGGGCCCAACCGGGCAGCACCGGCGGCGCCGGGCTCTGGTTCAAGATCAACTCCAGAACGGTGGCCGGGCCGCGATCCTTGGTCGGCTGGTCGTCCGGGTCGATCAACGGACCGGGATCGGCATAGACCCCCGAAAGCCCGCGCAGGTCCGCCCAGGGGATCCGCCACCGGCAGCCGGGCTGCCAACCGAGCCGGTCCCGGCGCACCTCGAGGCCGCCCTGATCCACCACAACCCCTTGCCTGGCCAGTGCCGACGGCGCGAACCAGACCGCGGGCACGATCGCGGCGACGGCGAGGATGATCAGCACGATCAGGGCCGGATCGGTCCAGCCAGAGGCCGTACCCGCGGTGACCAGGGACCACAACGGCAGCTGGGTGACCGCCAGCCCGACCACGCTCGCCAGTCCCCAGACGACGGCCGGCCCGAGCCGTACCGAGATCCAGACCGGCACCGGGGCGCCGGCCGTGGCCCGCGGCCGATTCCCTCGCACCCGTTCGATGGCCGCGCGGACCCGGTCCAGTTCCGGCTCGGGAAGCTGGAGGAGGAGTCGGTGATCATCCGCCGGTCGGCCGTCGGGCGGAGCCGCGCCGGGCTGGACGGCCGTGCACCAGACCGGACCGCCGCCACGCGTCGGCCCGTCGACACTGATCGCCAACGCCGGACGGTCGTTGGAGCGGGTCGGCGTCACGTCCGTGATCGCGGCCGGCGGCAGGACGATCCGCCAGCCGCGGAACCACCAGAGCGGCTCGGCGAAGAGCGTCAACCCGGTCGCCTCGGCCCGAAGGCCCTGCCGGGTCAGGAAGCAGGGCAGCCGGACCAGCAGGACGCCCACGACCGCCAGCGCGGCGGCGGCGACCAGCGCGATCACGACCGCGATTCCGGTCTGCCGCGGAAACAGCAGCACCGAGGCCGCCGCGGCCAGGACGGCCACCGGGGCCAGCACCGCCAAGACACGACCGAGCTGAGCGCGCTCGACCGCCCCGAGCGGAAAGGTCTCGGAGCCGGCCGGCCGTTCATCCTGCGTCACGGCGGGTAGTCAACCAGGCAGGTGGTCGATCGGTCACCGTACGGACGAATGTGTCAAGGTTGTCCCGGCCGGGCCCACACCCCGGCCAGGCAGCAGAAGTAAGGAGACGCCAATGCCCGACCCGGGCGCACTGATGGCCGCCGAGATCGCCGAACAGCCGGCGGCCTGGCGGCGGTTGTCGATCGAGGGCCGCGACCAGGTGCGCGCCGCCGCCCGGCGGATCGCCGACTACGCGCCGCGCTTCGTGCTGTTCGTCGCCCGCGGCACCAGTGATCATGCCGCGCTGTACGCGAAGTACCTGACCGAGATCGTGCTCCAACTGCCGGCCGGGCTGGTCTCGCCGTCCACGATGACGACGTACGGGTCGCGGCCGGACCTCCGGCAGACGCTGATGATCGCGGTCAGCCAGTCCGGCGGGTCGCCCGACCTGATCCAGTCGCTGCAGGTCGCCCGGGAGCGCGGCGCGCTGACCCTCGCGGTGACCAACCAGCCCTCCTCGCCGCTGGCCGAAGTCTCCGAGCTCGATCTCGACATCCGCGCCGGCGAGGAACGGGCGGTGGCGGCGACGAAGTCGTACACGACTCAGTTGCTGGCGCTCTATCTGTTGCTGGACGCGGTCCGCGGCGGCGACGGGTCGGCGACCGACGGGCTGCCCGATCTGGCCGACCAGGTGATCGCCGACAACGACCAGTTCGTCCGGCTTGCCGAGCGGTACCGATTCGCGTCCCGGCTGGTCAGCACCGGCCGCGGGTACTCCTACCCCACGGCACGGGAGGCCGCGCTGAAGCTGATGGAGACCTCGTATCTCTCGGCGCAGGCGTTCTCCGGCGCCGATCTGCTGCACGGCCCGTTGGCCATGATCGACCGGCAGGTGCCGGTGCTGGCGACGGTCAACGACGGGCACGGCGGTGCCGCCATGCTGCCGGTGCTGTCCCGGCTTCGTGATCTTGGTGCGGACGTCTGCTGCGTCGGCGCCGGCGAGGCGGTCCGGGCGGCCTCGGCCGGTTACGCGCTGCCGGGCCAGGTCCCGGAGGAGGTGTCACCGCTACTGGAGATCATCCCGTTCCAGCTGCTGGCGCTGCACCTCTCGGTCGCCCGCGGTTCCGACCCGGACGCCCCGCGCGGGCTGGCCAAGGTGACCGAGACCCTCTGAGCGTCGCCGATCCCGCAGCGTGCCGGAGCCCGCCCGGCGCTGCTCGCCGCCGTCACTTCGACGCGTTCGCGGCCCGCCGCTTGTTGAAGATGTCGAACGCGACCGCGAGCAACAGCACGAAACCCTTGATGAACGCCTGCGCCTCGGTGCCGAGGCCGAGCAGAAGCATGCCGCTGTTCAGCACGCCCATGATCAAACCGCCGATCATCGCGCCGGTCACGGTGCCGACGCCGCCGGTCACCGCCGCGCCGCCGATGAACACCGCGGCGATCGCGTCCAGCTCGAAACCGTTGCCGGCGTTGGGCAGCGCCGAGTTGCTCCGGGCGGTGAACGCGATGCCGGCGATCGCCGACAGCACGCCCATGTTGACGAACAGCCAGAAGTCCACGGCCTTGGTGTTGACGCCGGACAGCTGCGCGGCGAGCAGGTTGCCGCCGCGGGCGTACACGTGCCGACCGAAGACCGAGCGGTTCATCACGACGGTGTAGCCGAGCACGAGCGCGGCCAGGACGATCAGCACGATCGGCGTGCCGCGGTAGCTGGCCAGCACGAACGTGATCGCCAGCAGGAAGATCAACATGAACGCGAGCTTGACCACGAACCACCACAGCGGCTCGTCCTCCAGCTGCAGCTTGACCCGCTTGCGCCGCTCCCGGATGCTCTGCGCCAGCAGGGCGATCGCGGCCACGAAGCCGAGGATCAAGGTCAACGGCTCGAAGACGGACTGGCCACCGGCCAGGTCGGGCAGGTAGCCGACGCCGATCTCGGCGTACTCCGGCGGGAAGGGCGTGATCGGCACGTTCTGCAGCACCATCTGGGTCAGCCCGCGGAAGGTGAGCATGCCGGCCAGCGTCACGATGAACGCGGGGATCCCGATGTAGGCGACCCAGAATCCTTGCCAGGCACCGATCAGCGCCCCGATCACGATGCTGGCCAGGATGCCGAGCCAGACCGGCCAGTGCCAGTTGACGATCAGGATGCCGCTCATCGCGCCGACGAACGCGACCACCGAGCCGACCGACAGGTCGATGTGGCCGGCGATGATGATCATCACCATGCCGATGGCCAGAATGAGAATGTACGCGTTCTGGCCGATGATCGAGGTCACGTTGCGCGGCGTCAGCAGGTTGCCCTGGGTGAGCCCCTGGAACAGCGCGATGATCACCACCAGCGCGATGAAGATGCCCACCTGGCGCAGCCGGCTGGCCAGGAAGGCCATCGCACTGCCCGCCGGCGCCGGCCGCGGCGTGATCTTCGGGATCTCCGGCGCCTGCTTCTGTGAGGGCGTGTTGACCGACATCAGGCCACTCCTCGGTTGTCACACTCGGTCATGATCACGATTCCTTGGTCATGTACTGCATCAGCTGCTCCGGATCGGCGCTCTCGCTGGTCACCTCGCCGGTGATCCGCCCCGCGGACAGGGCGTAGATCCGGTCGCAGATGCCCAGCAGTTCGGGCAGTTCGGAGGAGATCACGATGATCGCCTTGCCCTCCCCGGCCAGCCGGTTGATGATCGTGTAGATCTCGTACTTAGCGCCGACGTCGATGCCGCGGGTCGGCTCGTCCAAGATCAGCACGTCGGGATCGGCGAACATCCACTTGCTCAGCACGACCTTCTGCTGGTTGCCGCCGGACAACTTGCCGGTGATCGCCGCCACGTTGGGCGCCTTGATCCGCATCGACTTGCGGTAGTCGTCCGCGATCAGCCGCTCGGCATTGCTGTCCACCCAGCCCCACTGGGCGAGCTTGCCGAGCGCCGAGGCCGAGATGTTGCGCT
Source organism: Microlunatus parietis (assembly GCF_013407955.1). Lineage (GTDB taxonomy): Bacteria > Actinomycetota > Actinomycetes > Propionibacteriales > Propionibacteriaceae > Microlunatus > Microlunatus parietis. The sequence goes on from NZ_JACCBU010000001.1 coordinate 3,041,275, forward strand.
TGATGTTCTCGATCAGGTTGAGGCCGTACCGCTTGCGATCCTCGGTGGCGTACGCGATGCCGTGCTTGATCGCCTGCTGCACGGTGCGGACCTGGATCTCCTCGCCCCGCTTGAAGATCCGGCCCGAGATGTTGTGCCCGTACGAACGGCCGAAGACGCTCATCGCCAGCTCGGTCCGGCCGGCGCCCATCAGGCCGGCGATGCCGACCACCTCGCCGGCGCGCACGTTGAGACTGGCGTGATCGACGACGACCCGGCTGTGTTCCAGCGGGTGGTGCACGGTCCAGTCCTCGATCCGCAACACCTCGTCGCCGATCTCCGGCATCCGGTCCGGGTAGCGGCTCTGCAGGTCCCGGCCGACCATGCCCTTGATGATCCGCTCCTCCGACACCTCGTCGGAGTCTTCCGGGTGCACCGTCAGGGTCTCGATCGTCCGGCCGTCGCGCAGGATCGTCACGTTGTCGGCGATCGAGCGGATCTCGTTCAACTTGTGGCTGATGATGATGCAGGTGATGCCGTGTTCACGCAGGCCGCGGATCAGATCGAGCAGGTGGGCCGAGTCCTCGTCGTTCAGCGCGGCGGTCGGCTCGTCCAAGATCAACAACCGGACATCCTTGGACAACGCCTTGGCGATCTCCACCAACTGCTGCTTGCCGACGCCGATGTCCGTGATCTTGGTCGCCGGATTCTCGGCCAGCCCGACCCGCCGGAGCAGCTTGGCCGCCTCGACATTGGTCGCGTTCCAGTCGATCAGGCCGGCCCGGGACCGCTCGTTGCCGAGGAAGATGTTCTCCGCGATCGACAGGAACGGGCTCAGCGCCAGCTCCTGGTGGATGATCACGATTCCGGCCTTCTCCGAGTCCCGGATCGACGAGTACGCCGCGGGCTTGCCGTCGTACACGATCGAACCGTCGAAGCTGCCGTGCGGGTAGACCCCGGACAGCACCTTCATCAGGGTCGACTTCCCGGCGCCGTTCTCCCCGCAGATCGCGTGCACCTCGCCGCGCTGGACGCTGAGGTTGACGTGCTGCAGGGCCTTGACGCCGGGGAACGTCTTGCTGATGTCGACCATCTCCAGGATGAGGTCGCTCATCGCCGATGCTCCTTCGCCACCCAGGACTACTGGCCGGACTCGACTTCTTCCTTGGTGTAGTAGCCGGACTCGACCACGACCTTGATCAGGTTCTCCTTGGTCACGATGTGGGTGTCGTGCAGATAGGTCGGCACGATCTTGACCTTGTTGTCGTACGTCTTCGTGTCGTTGGTCTTCGGCTCGCGGCCGTTCAGCAGATCGTCCACCATGGTGGCGGCGGTGTCGCCGAGCAGCCGGGTGTCCTTGAAGATCGTCGAGTACTGGACCCCCTCCATGATCAACTTGTCGGACGGCTTCTCAGCATCCTGACCGGTCACGATCGGGTTCGGGATCGCGGCCGCCTTGGTGGCGTTGAGGATGCCGCGGGACAGCCCGTCGTACGGCGCGAGGACACCGTCGAGCTTCTTGCCGCCCTTGGCGTAGAAGCCGTTCAGAATGGTCTCCATCCGGGCCTGCGCGGTCTCCTGCTTCCACTGCTGGATGGCGACCTGGGAGAACTCGGTCTGGCCGGAGCCGACGGTCAGGATGCCCTTGTCGATGTAGGGCTGGATGACACTCATCGCACCGTCGAAGAAGAAGTGCGCGTTGTTGTCGTCCGGGCTGCCGGCGAAGAGCTCGATCGTCTTCTTGTCGGTCTGGCCGGTGTCCTTGCCCTCGGCGTCGAGGATGCCGAGGCCCTGCAGCAGGGACGTGCCCTGCTGCACGCCCACCTTGTTGTTGTCGAAGGTGACGTAGTAGTCGACGTTCGGTGTGCCGTTGATCAGCCGGTCGTAGGCGATCACCTTGACCCCGTCCTCGGCCGCCGCGGCGAGTTGCTGGGACAAGGCCGTGCCGTCGATCGACGCCACGATCAGCACCTTGGCACCCTTGTTGAGCATCGACTCGATCTGCTGCTGCTGGTCCGGGACCTTGTCGTTGGCGTACTGCAGGTCGACCTGGTAGCCGAGCTCCTCGAGCTTGGCCTTGACGTTGTTGCCGTCGTCGATCCACCGCTCGGACGTCTTGGTCGGCATCGCGACGCCGATCAGCGCACCCTTGTTGTCCCCACCGGCGGGCTGCTGCGCCCCCGGGTCACCGGCCCGCGTGCCAGCGCACCCGGCCAGGCCCAGCACCAGGGCCGCGCCAGCGGCCACTCCGGCAATCAGTCTGCGACGTTCCACGAGATACCCCTCCACGATGAATCGGCTCGTCGGTACGAGGACGGAATCGGGCTCCCCCATCGGCGATTCCGGTCGCTCCGGCGTAACAAGGTCGAAATGTGACCGGTCACATGCTTACTCCTGGGACGTTGAGGAGTCAAGCGATCCGGGACCGTACGCAACCCAAACGTGTCCGAAACCCGGCCACCCGGGCCCAAACAGCAGGCTCCGCACTCGACCCCGAGCTCCGATCGACCGGTCACAAGTGCAGCGACACGCCGCTAAAAGCGCTGCTTTGGTGACTGGTCAGCGGGGGGTGGTGGGGGGTGGGGCGGTGGAGTTTCGGACGATCAGGTGCGGGATCAGGCTCTCGCCGGACACGGTCGAGGGCGCGGCCGCGGGCTGGCTGAGCAGGCGGGCGACGCAGCGGCGGCCGAGTTCGGCGAAATCCTGCCGGACAGTGGTCAGCGGGGGCCAGAAGTGCCGAGCCTCCGGTACGTCATCGAAGCCGACCACGCTGACGTCGCCGGGCACGTCCCAGCCGGCGTCGCGGAAGGCGTGGATCACGCCGAGGGCCATCTGGTCGTTGGACGCGAAAACCGCGGTCAGGTCGCCCTGCCAGGCCAGCTGCTCACCGGCCCGGTACCCGAAGTCCGCGGTCCAGTCGCCGAGGATCGGCGCGGTCGCGGACAGGTCGGCGTCGGAGAGTTCGAGCAGGAAGCCCTGCATCCGGGCATCCGCCTCGAGCCACTCCTGCGGGCCGGCCAGGTGGTAGATGTCGCGGTGGCCGAGCTCGATCAGGTGCCGGGTCGCCGCCCGGGCGCCGGCCAGCTGGTCGACGAACACCTCATGCGGATCGTCGTTGGAACGCGAGTGCAGCAGCACGTACGGCAGATCGAGGGCCAGTTCGTCCAGCGCGTGCAGGACCCGTTGCTGCGGCGCGATGATGACGATCCCGTCCACCCGGTAGTCGGCCTGCGCGGTCAGCGCGGCCCGGATCTCCTCGGGATCGGCGCTGATCAGGTTCGTCGTGTTGACCAGGTAGCCGATCCGGCGGGCCGCCTCCTCGATGCCGACCACCGCCGCGCCCGGCCCGTACTGGGTGCGCTGCGAGGCGACCACCCCGATCGTCCCCGAGCGGCGGGTGCCGAGCGCCCGGGCGATCCGGTTCGGCCGGTAGTGCAGCTGCTCGATCGCCTCCTCGACCTTGCGCCGGGTCTCCGGCCGGAGGCTGGGATGATTGTTGATCACCCGGGAGACGGTCTGGTGGGACACCCCGGCCAGCCGGGCCACATCGCGAATGCTGGCCGGCTGCTCACGCTGACCCGAGGCGGTCACCGATACCCCGGACAACCGATGTGACCGATCACATGGTCACTATAGGGCCCGCGTCACACCTGTCGGATGACCAGCCCGGGCTTGATCCCGGACGCCTCCGCCAGGTGAGTGAGGTCGCCTCGATCGCTGGTGAACACGATCGCGCCGCGCGCCAGGGCCACGACGATGACGCAGGCATCCACCACATCCCTGGTGCCGGCCTTACCGCACAACGCACCGGCCGCCCGGCCTACTTCTGGGCCGATCGCGACCTCCTCACAGCTACGCAGAAAGCGCCCGAGTTGCACCTGCCGGCGAGCGTCACGCCAGGCCTGGGCCACAACGACCGCCGGCACGATCAGACGTCGCCCGTCCTCCAGCGCCAGGTGATGGATCGCCCACATCCGCCGGTCGTTCGCCTCGATCGCGAGCAGCACTCCCACGTCGTAGACGTACGGAACGCTCACGCAGCCGACGGGTCCGAGGACGCCAGCAGTTGCGCGTCCGCGGCGGCCATCTCGGCTCGTGCCGCGGCGAGTTCCTCGGCAGTGAAGGCTCCGTGCTCTTCCTGCCAGGAGGCCAGGAGCTTTCGACCGGTTCGACGTCGAAGCTCGTCCTCGGCTGCGCCGGCGATTAGCCTCGACAGCGGGATGCCTTCGTCCCGGGCTGCATCGCCAAGGGCGGCGACGAGGTCCTCGGGAAGCGTCACCGTCACCTTCTTCATGGCCATACTTACACCATACGCGAGTATGGCGAACCTCGAACCCCGACTACTTTCAACCAGCACTGATTCCAATTTGGGTCCGTACCGAATTCACGAGTAGGGCATGCGACATTAGGCTGGTGCCGGCCGGAGCATCAATGAGGAGAGTGAGCCACACGTGAGTGAGCCGCAACAGAGTGAGGCGCTGTCGAACCTGCTGCACGAGGACCGCCGATTCCCGCCGCCGGACGAGCTTGCCGCCGCCGCCAACGTGACGGTCGAGACCTACGCCGCGGCCGAGGCCGAGGGCGAGGGATTCTGGGCCGAGCAGGCGAAGCGGATCAGCTGGGCGCAGGAGCCGACCCAGGTGCTGGACTGGAGCAACCCGCCGTTCGCGAAGTGGTTCGCCGACGGCACCCTGAACGCTGCCTACAACTGCTGCGACCGGCACGTCGAGGCCGGCCTCGGCGACCGGGTCGCGTTCCACTTCGAGGGCGAGCCGGGTGACACCCGCACGATCACGTACGCGGAACTGACGACCGAGGTGAAGAAGGCGGCCAACGCGCTGCTCGAACTGGGCGTCAAGGCCGGTGACCGGGTCGCGCTCTACCTGCCGATGATCCCGGAGACGGTGTTCGCGATGCTGGCCTGCGCCCGGATCGGCGCGCCGCACACGGTCGTCTTCGGCGGCTTCTCCGCCGACGCGCTGGCGTCGCGGATCCAGGACTGCGGCGTCGAGGTCGTGATCACGGCCGACGGCGGCTACCGCCGGGGCGCGCCGTCGCCGCTGAAGCCCGCGGTGGACGAGGCGCTGAAGTCGTGCCCGGAGGTCCGGTCGGTCGTCGTGATCAAGCGGACCGGCCAGGAGACCGCGATGGCGGACGGCCGCGACGTCTGGTGGGACGACATCGTCGGCAAGCAGTCCGAGGAGCACACGCCGGAGGCGTTCCCGGCCGAGCATCCGCTCTACATCATGTACACGTCCGGCAGCACCGGGAAGCCGAAGGGCATCCTGCACACCACCGGCGGCTACCTGGTCGGCTGCTCGTACACGCAATGGGCGACCTTCGATCTCAAGCCGGAGACCGACATCTACTGGACGGCGGCCGACATCGGCTGGGTGACCGGCCACTCCTACATCGTGTACGGGCCGCTCTCCAATGCCACCACGTCGATCTTGTACGAGGGCACGCCGGACACGCCGCACAAGGGCCGCTGGTGGGAGATCGTCCAGAAGTACCAGGCGACCATCCTCTACTGCGCGCCGACGGCGATCCGCACGTTCATGAAGTGGGGCGCCGACATCCCGGCGAAGTTCGACCTGTCCTCGCTGCGCGTGCTCGGGTCGGTCGGCGAGCCGATCAACCCGGAGGCGTACGTCTGGTACCGGGAGCACATCGGCGGCGACAAGACGCCGGTGGTCGACACCTGGTGGCAGACCGAGACCGGCATGCACATGATCTCGCCGATGCCCGGCGTGACCAGCGGCAAGCCCGGCGCCGCCATGAAGGCGGTGCCCGGGGTCAGCGTCGACGTGGTCAACGACGAGGGCATCCCGGTGCAGAACGGCGAGGGCGGCTACCTGGTGATCACCAAGCCGTGGCCGGCCATGCTGCGCACCCTCTGGGGCGATGATCAACGGTACGTGGACACGTACTGGTCGCGCTTCGAAGGCCGCTACTTCGCCGGCGACGGGGCCAAGAAGGACGAGGACGGCGACCTGTGGCTGCTCGGCCGGGTGGACGACGTGATGAACGTGTCCGGCCACCGGCTCTCCACCACCGAGATCGAATCGGCCCTGGTATCGCATCCGAGCGTGGCCGAGGCGGCGGTCGTCGGCGCCACCGACGCCACCACCGGCCAGGCGATCGTCGCGTTCGTGATCTTGCGCGGCGACGCCACGAACGGCGGCGCGGATCAGGTCACCGAGCTGCGCAACCACGTGGCCAAGGAGATCGGCCCGATCGCCAAGCCGCGGCAGATCATGGTCGTCGAGGAACTGCCGAAGACCCGGTCCGGCAAGATCATGCGGCGGCTGCTGCGCGACATCGCTGAGAACCGTGAGCTCGGTGACGTCACCACGCTGACCGACTCGACGGTGATGGACTTGATCAAGTCCAACCTGGCCACCGCGCCCAGCGAGGATTGATCACCGGGAACGACGCCGGACGGAGCGGGAGCCACGACGATTCGTGGCTCCCGCTCCTGTCATCTAGGGTGGGAGCCAGGTGTGCCGGGAAGTCTGGTCGGCAGTTCTGCCATCGACCCCGGGAGTTGCCTGTGATCGCTCGACGTCAACGCATCGTGCTGTTCGGGCGCACCAGCGACGCCGATGCGCGGTCGGTCGCCGATGTCCTGCGGCAGGAGACGGCCGGCGGGGTGTTGATCCTGGTCGCGGCCGCGGCCGCACTGATCTGGGCGAACCTCGCCCAGGCGAGCTATCAGGACGTCCTGCATCTCCAGCTCGGGCCGCTCGACCTGCATCACTGGGCGGCCGACGGGCTGTTGACGATCTTCTTCTTCGTGGCCGGGCTGGAACTGAAGCGGGAGTTCACGGTCGGCTCGCTGTCGCAGCCGGCGAACGCCCTGGTGCCGATCGTCGCCGCGCTGTGCGGCATGGCCCTGCCCGCGTCGGTCTACCTGGCTGTGAACGTCATTGCGCCCGGCGGTCGGCTGGAGGGTTGGGCGATCCCGATGGCCACGGACATCGCCTTCGCGCTGGCCATCCTCGCGGTGGTCGCCCCCGGTCTGCCGGCCAGCCTGCGCGCGTTCTTGCTGACCTTGGCGATCGTCGATGATCTTGGTGCGATCCTGGTGATCGCGATCGCGTTCACCGCCGAGGTGCAGCCGCTGTGGCTGCTCGGCGTCGCCGGCTGCGCGGGGCTGTGGGCGCTGCTGCAATGGCGTCGGATTCGCGGCTGGTACTTCTATCTGCCACTCGGTCTGTTGTGCTGGTGGCTCACCCTGTCCAGCGGGATCCACGCCACGATCAGCGGGGTCCTGCTGGGCCTGCTGACCCGGGCCCGGGAACGCGAGGACGACCTGGCCGGCGACGCGGGCACCCCGGTGGATCGCTGGGAGCATCTGTGGCGGCCGGTGTCGGCCGGGGTCGCGGTGCCGCTGTTCGCGCTGTTCTCGGCCGGTGTCGCGCTGTCCCCCGACGTACTGCGGACCATGATCAGCGAGCCGGCGGTGATCGGCATCGTGGCCGGACTGGTGATCGGCAAGGCCTTCGGCGTGTTCGGCGGCGCCGCGCTCACGGCCCGGTTCACCCGGGCCGAGCTGGCGCCGGACCTGAAGTGGTCCGAGGTGTTCTCGGTGTCGATCTTGGCCGGCGTCGGCTTCACCGTGTCGCTGTTGATCTCCGATCTCGCCTTCGGTGACGACAAGGCCATGGCCGAACTGGCCAAGGCCGCCGTCCTGATCGGTTCCTTGCTGGCCGCCGGCCTGGCCGCGGTCTCCCTGCGTCGGCGTACGTCGGCACGGCGGCGCGCCGACTCCTGAGGGTGAACCCGGCTGGTCCGACACACCCTGGGGCGTGGTTCCGTTAGGCTCCCGCAGAGACGAGAGGAGCAGCAGATCATGGCAGAACCAGCGGTGGGCGACATCGTCAAGAGCATCACCGAGGACGTCAAGGTCCTGATCCAGGGCGAGGTCGAACTGGCCAAGCGAGAACTCTCCGAGTCGGCCAAGCGGGGCGGCATCGGCGCCGGGATGTTCGGCGCGGCCGGCTATTTCGTGATCAACGCGCTGACGCTGCTCTATGTCGCGGCGGCGCTCGGCCTGTGGGCCTTGACCGGGATCCACGTCGCGCTCTGTTTCCTGATCGTCGCCGGCGTGCTGTTGCTGATCGCGGCGATCCTGGCGCTGATCGGTTACACGTCGGTGCGCAAGATCAAGCCGCCGGAGGCGACGATCGCGGAGGCGAACAAGGCGATCGAGGACGTGAAGTCGGCCACCGAGCGCGGCCTGGCGGCAGTCAACACGCCGCTGCCCGAGCGCACCGCGATCAAGGCCGGGCCGGACTTCCGCTGACCGGCCGACCGGTCGGCACCGTCGGCCCGGCCAGCAGCGGCAGCACCACCTCGTCCACCAGGCCCGCCACATCCAGCGGCCGGCCGTCCAGCAGGAGTCGGTAGCGCAGGATCGCCGGACCGGCCTCCAGCCGCTGGTCGGTGATCACCGCCGGATCGATCTCACCCCGGGCCGCGGCCCGCTCGACGATCGAGCGGAGCAGCCGCAACCCGCCGTGCCGCGAATACCCGCGGACCCGGGCGTGCTGCTCCGGGTCGTCGAGGGACTCGGCCCAGAGCCCGCGCAGGGCGACGCCGACCGGACCGTTCAACTCGCCGGCGAACCGCTCGAACAGCATGATCAGATCGGACCGCAGCGTCCCGGTGTCGATCATGGAATCGTCGGCGGGCAGCCGGGAGTAGATCGTGTCCATGATCATTTCGACCCGGGTCGGCCAGCGCCGGTAGAGCGACGCCTTCCCGGTCCGGGCCCGCTGCGCCACCGTCTCCATGGTCACCGCCGCATAGCCGTGCTGGGTCAGTTCGGCCAGCACCGCGTCGTAGATCGCGGCCAGAAGTTGATCACCCCGCCGACGCGGCTCTGTCCGATGATCGCTCACACGCCGTCCTCGGCCGCGGTCACCGTGCCCGTCGACCCATCGACCCGGATCCGTTGCCCGGTACGCAAACGCCGGGTCCCGTCGCCGGTGCCCATGACCGCCGGCAGGCCGTACTCGCGGGCCACGATCGCAGCGTGCGAGCCGACGCCGCCGGTGTCGGCCACCACCGCGACCGCGCTCTGGAACAGCGGGGTCCAGGACGGATTCGTGTACGGGCAGACGAGCACCTCGCCCGGTCGCATGGTCGCGAACTCGGCCGGCGTCGTGATCACCCGGGCCGGCCCGGTGGCCACCCCGGCGCCCGCCGGCATGCCGGTGACGAGCGCGTCGCCGGCGTCCGCACCGGCGGCGAACGTAGCGCCGCGGTTGATCATGGGCACCGAGGCCAGCCGGTCCCGGCTGATCGCCCGCTGCCGGACCAGCCGGGCCAGCCGGTCCCGCTCGGCCTCCGCCAGCCGGGACGGTTCGTCGAGCCGCTCCAGTTCCTCCAGCCGCAGGTGGAAGACGTCGAACGGTTCCGGCAGCACGCCGGCCTCGTGCAGTCGCCGGCCGATCTCCAGCAGGCAGCGCCGGAGCACCGGCGCCGGCCGGGTGAGCAGGTCGTGCGAGTCCTCCCGAAACGCCATCCCGGCCTGGGCGGCCTCGATCGCCCGGCGCATCGCCTCCCGCCGCCGCGGGTCGGCCAGGCTGCGCTTGGCGTACACGATCTGTTCGGCCTCGGCACTGCGGCTGGCCGGTGCGGCGGTGGATCGGTTCGCGACCAGCGCCTGGAGCATGCCGAGCGGCACCTCCGGCGCGTCGATCCAGGTCGGCGGCGAGACCAGCACCGGGCTGCTGGTCTCCCGGTGGCCGTAGTCGGAGAGCAGCCGCTCGAAGTCCGCGGCGAGGTCGGCCAGGGCCGGGTCGGTGCGCAGCCGTACCAGCAGGTCGGCGGTGCTCAGGTCCGCGAACAGCCGGGCGGCCTCGGGCCGTTGCCGTACCGACCTGGCAAGATCGGCCAGCCTGCTGTTCATGATCGACGTCACGGTCTCGGCCCCCGCCATCAGGGCGCCGAGCAGCTTGGTCTCGCGGATCAGCGCGAGCCGGAACCGAAGCCGGAGCAGCGCCAGCCCGATCCCGGGCAGGAAGTCGGCCCGGAGCGACTCGCCGAGCTCGGCCACCCGGAACAGATCCCGCGGCCGGCGCAGCAGGTCCCGCCAGCTCAGCGCGGCCGGATCGCCGGCCAGGTCGGCCAGCCGGCGTTCGAACTGCGACACCCGCGGATCCTGCCGCCAGCGCCGCGGGTCGAACCGGTTCATCCGCATCAGCAACTGAGGCAGGGCGATCAGCAGGCGTGGCGTGGGCCGCGGGGTGGGCGGCCGGAACTGGACGACCACGCCGTCGGTCTCCGGCAGCAGGTCGGCCAGCTCGACGTCGAGCCCCTGGGCCTTGATCAGATTGAGCATCATCCCGGCCGGCCCGTACGGCAGCCAGGTGGTGCTGTCCAGCGGGTACGGCCGCTCGGTGAAGTACTCGGTGGCCACGGAGACCGCGAACCGCTGCGCCCTGGTGGCTCGTACGGGCTCCGGCAGTGCCGTCATCGGCCGGGCCTGGAGCAGCCGGATCTTGCCGTCGGCGATCGCCCATTCCAGGTCCTGCGGGCCGCCGAACAGGTCCCGGACCGCGGCGCCCAACTCGGCCAGCCGGGCCAGCCGGCCGGCATCGAGCAGCGGTTCGCCGTCGCCGCCGGAGCGGAACTCGAGCCGGCCCCCGGTCGGGTCGACCAGATAGTGATCGGGCGTCACGTCGCCGGAGACCAGCGCCTCGCCGAGCCCCGACACGGCGTCGATCATGAACCGGTCCCGGTCGCCGGTCACCGGGTCCGCGGTGAACATGACCCCGGCCAGCTCGGCCGGCACCATCGCCTGGACGACGACGGCGATCGCGACCTCGTCGGGTGTGATGCCGAGCCGGCGCCGGTAGGCGACCGCTCGGTCGGTCCACAGCGACGCCCAGCAGCGGGCGACCGCGCCGAGCAGGTCGTCCCGGTCGACGTCGAGGTAGGTGTCCTGCTGGCCGGCGAAGGCCGCGCCGGGCAGGTCCTCGGCGGTGGCGCTGGAGCGCACGGCGACCGGACCGCCGCCGAGCCGGTCGTAGGCCTGCCGGATCCGGTCGGCCAGGGCCGGCTCGATCGGCACCGCCTCGATCCGTGCGCGCAGGTCGGCCGGTTCGGCGGTGAGGTCGAGGCCGGCCACCTGGCTGTGGTAGGCGGCCGTCGTGATCACGAAGCCGTCCGGCACCGGGAAGCCCGCGGCCGCCAGCCGGCCGAGATTCGCACCCTTGCCGCCGAGGTCGTCCAGCGAGGTGCCGGCCTCGGCGAGGCTGCCGGTGACCAGGACCGGCGTCGACTCGATTAGAGAACTCATAGTTCTCTAACTGTAGCCCGGTAGTTCACCCATCCGCCAGACTGGGGCACCGTGAGTGGGACCCGCAATCACCAGATCGCCGTGCTCGTGCTCGAGGGCGCGAAGCCGCTCGATGTCGGCATCCCGGCCCAGGTGTTCTCGAACCGGCCGACGATGCCGTACGACGTGCAGGTGTGCGGGGCGGCGCCCGGGCTGGTGACCGGCGGCGACGGGCTCTCGTACCACGTGGCCGAGGGACTCGCGGCGCTCGACCGGGCCGACACGATCTTCGTACCGGGCTACCGGACGCCCGCCGACACCGACCCGCCGGCCGTCGTCGTCGACGCCCTCAAGACGGCCCACGCCCGCGGCGCCCGGCTGGCCGCGATCTCGACCGGCGCGTTCGCCCTGGCCGGGACCGGACTGCTCGACGGCAAGCGGGCGACGACGCACTGGCACTACACGAGGGCCCTGCAGGAGCGGCATTCCAGGATCCGGGTGGATGAGAACGTGCTGTTCGTCGACGAGGGCACCGTGCTCACCTCGGCCGGGGCGGCGTCCGGCATCGACCTCTGCCTGCACCTGGTCCGGCGCGACCACGGGGTCGGGCTGTCCAACGACGTCGCCCGGCGGCTAGTCGCCGCGCCGTACCGGAGCGGCGGGCAGGCGCAGTACGTGCCGCGGAGCGTCCCCGAGCCGCTCGGCGACCTGTTCGCCGACACCCGCGAGTGGGCGCTCGGGCACCTCGCCGAGCCGCTGACCCTGGAGCGGCTGGCCCGCAACGCGCGGGTGTCGGCGCGGACGTTCTCCCGGCGGTTCGTCGAGGACACCGGCTATACGCCGATGCAGTGGGTGCTCCGGGCGCGGGTCGACCTGGCCCGCGAGCTGCTGGAGCGCAGCGACCTCACCGTCGAACAGATCGCCCACCGGGTCGGCCTCGGCACCGCCGCCAACCTGAGGCTGCACTTCCACCGGATCCTCGGCACGTCCCCCACCGAATACCGGCACACGTTCTCGGCCTGACTCCTCATTGGCGAGATCCTTGCGATGGCTGGCGAAAGGTCCGGCGCGATCCTTGCGTACGGTGTCGTTCGAGCCACTTTCGAGCCCGTACGTGAGCGCAGAGCATGAGCTCATGACACGCATCGCCATCAACGGCTTCGGCCGGATCGGCCGCAACACGCTCCGCGGCCTCCTCGAACGAGACACCAAGCTCGAAGTCGTCGCCGTCAACGACCTGACCGCGCCGGACGCCCTGGCCCACCTGCTCAAGTACGACAGCTCGCTCGGCCGCCTCGACGTCCCGGTCGAGGTGGACGGCTCGGACCTGATCGTCGACGGACAGCGGATCCAGGTGCTCGCCGAACGCGAACCCGGCAAGCTCCCCTGGGCCGACCTGGGCGTCGAGCTGGTGCTCGAGGTCACCGGCCGGTTCACCGCGGCCGACGCCGCCCGAGCCCACCTCGACGCCGGCGCCCGGAAGGTGCTGGTCGGCGCCCCGTCGGCCGGCGCCGACGTGACGCTGGCGTACGGCGTCAACACCGAGGCCTACGACCCGGATCGGCACGTGATCATCTCGAACGCGTCCTGCACCACGAACGCCCTGGCACCGCTCGCCGCGGTGCTTGATGATCTTGCCGGCATCGAGCACGGCTTCATGACCACCGTGCACGCGTACACCCAGGAGCAGAACCTGCAGGACGGCCCGCACCGCGACCCGCGCCGGGCCCGCGCGGCCGCCGTCAACATCGCGCCGACCACCACCGGGGCCGCGAAGGCGATCGGCCTGGTGCTGCCGAACCTCAACGGCAAGCTGTCCGGCGACTCGATCCGGGTGCCGGTGCCGGTCGGTTCGCTGGTCGAGCTGAACACCACCGTGGCCCGCGAGGTCAGCCGGGACGATGTCCTCGCGGCCTATCGAACCGCGGCCGACGGCAAGCTCAAGGGCATCCTCGACTACTCCGAGGATCCGCTCGTCTCCAGCGACATCACCGGGCAGCCGGCCTCGGCGATCTTCGACAGCCTGCTCACCCGGGTCGACGGCCGGCACGTCAAGGTGGTCGCCTGGTACGACAACGAGTGGGGCTTCTCCAACCGGGTGATCGACACCCTGCAACTGCTGGCCGCCAATTAGCACGACGAGCGCGCCCCGTACCCGCCAACGCGTCGCCCGTCACCGGGGCCAACCGGACACCGCATTGCTCGACGTGCCCACCCCGGGAACCCGTCGCCCTCCCCCGACGGCGCGCCCATCCGATCCAACGCAGCAGCCGCCCCCACCCGAGCCCGCCTCCCGCCCGAGGCCCTCGCCCACCCCTCCGACGCCGCACCCCGCGTGTCCGCCTTGTGCGTCGGGCGACCCGCGAGGACGGCGAGGGCTATGCGCAGGGGCAGGGACGGGCGGCGCGAGGAACAGGCGGCACGCCGATGGGCAGCGCGGCGACAGGCAGCGCGAGCAGGCGCGCAAGCCGGGCGTGCGCAACAGGCGGGATGCAAGTAGCGGCGTTACGGGGACTGGCAACACGAGGCAGGCACCTTCGCACAGCCCACCCGCCTTGTGCGTCGGTTGTCGATATTTCCACGCCAGGGCTCGCGCCAGCGGTGGGATTGTCGACAACCCGACGCGGTCCTACTGGGAACGGTGAGGATACGCGAGCGTCGGTCACCGGCAGCGCGCGCCCAACGGGCCGGCGCGGGGACGGGGCTTGCGCGGGGACGACCTGCGCACGAGAACGTGCGGCGCGGCGACGGGGCGGCGGGACGTACGGCGCGAGACGGGACAGGCGGCGCGGGACGGGACAGGCGGCGCGAGACGGGACAGGCGGCGCGGGACGGGACAGGCGTAGCGAGTACACGGGCCCTGCTGGGCGTGGTTGGTGTCGTTTATCCTCCACGGTTCGCGCACCCAGGGCGAATGCCACGTGGAAATGCTCGAACCGTGGAGGAATAACGACACTTTGCCCTCGGACCGCCTGCCTCAGGTCGCTCGCGGATCCTCGCTCGCGCCGTGCACCGGCGCACCGACCGAGCGCTCGGACTCTCCGGCCCTCCGCCTCTCCGCGCTATGTCCTCAACCGCAGCACGGTCGACTCCCACGGCCGCAACTCGCCACCGGACGGTTCGCCGTGGGTGCTGATCAAGGTCGTCGCCCCGGCCAACTCGGGCAGCTCGCCGGCCGGTAGCAGGGCCGGCGCCGAGGAGCAGTTGGCCAGGACCAGGAGTCGATCATGGTCGAGGGACCGGGTGAACACCCAGAGTTGATCATGGTCGGGCAGCAGCAGCTCGAACCGGCCGTGCACGATCACCGGCTCGGCGTGCCGGAGCTTGATCAAGCGGCGGTAGTGGTGGAACACCGAGTCGGGGTCGGCCTCGGCGGCGGCCGCGTTGATCAGCGTGTGGTTCGGGTTGACGTCGATCCACGGCGTGCCCTCGGTGAAGCCGGCCTGTGCCGTGTCGTCCCAGTGCATCGGCGCCCTGGCGTTGTCCCGGCTCCTGGCCGCGAGCGCGCGCAGCAACTGCTCCTCGGGCAGGCCGAGACCGAGCCCGTTGCGGTAGTAGTTCAGCGACTCAAGATCACGGTAGTGACCGATCTCGGTGTACGCCGTGTTCGTCATGCCCAGTTCCTCGCCCTGGTAGACGTACGGCGTGCCCTGGTGCAGGTGCAGCACCGTGGCCAGGGTCTTCGCCGACGCCACCCGGTGTTCGGCCGAGTCGTCGCCGAACCGGGACACCACCCGCGGTTGATCATGGTTGTTCCAGTAGAGCGAGTTCCAGCCGACGTCGGCCAGGCCGTCCTGCCACCGGGCGAACGCCCGCTTCAGCACCGGCAGCTCGACGTCGGCCAGGCCCCACTTCGCCCCGACCGCCTTCTGATCAAGATCGAGATGATCGAAGGTGAACACCATCCCGAGCTCCCCGCGGGCCGGATCGGTCAACCGCCGCGCCTGCTCGATCGTCACGCCCGCCGTCTCGCCGACGGTGATCAACTTCCGTTCGGTGAAGCCGACCTCGCGGTGCAGCTCGGCCAGGAACTGATCAAGCCGCGGCCCGTACGCCACCAGGTCCCACGGAATCCCGTACGGAGAACCAGGCATGGGCGGGCCGTCGGCGAACTCGTCCGCCTTGGCGATCAGGTTGATCGCGTCCAGCCGGAACCCGTCGACGCCGCGGTCGGCCCACCAGCGCATCATCGCCTGCATGGCCTGCCGGACCTCGGGATTCTCCCAGTTCAGGTCGGGCTGCTTGGCGCCGTACAGGTGCAGGTAGTACTCGCCGGACCGCTCGTCCAGGGTCCAGGCGGAGCCGGAGAACACCGAGGCCCAGTTGTACGGCGGCCCGCCGTCCGCGGCTGGCGGACGCCACCAGTACCAGTCCCGCTTCGGCGACGCCGGATCCCGCGCCTCGACGAACCAGGGATGCTCGTCGGAGGTGTGGTTGACCACCATGTCCAACATCAACTTCATGCCGCGCCGGTGCAGCCCGTCGATCAACCGATCAAGATCATCGAGGGTGCCGAACACCGGGTCGATCGCGTAGTAGTCGCTGATGTCGTAGCCGTTGTCGTCCTGCGGCGACGCGAACACCGGGGACAGCCAGACCACGTCCACCCCGAGCCGGTGCAGGTAGTCCAGCCGTCCCACCAGGCCCGGCAGATCACCGATCCCGTCGCCGTTGCTGTCGGCGAACGACCGCGGATAGACCTGGTAGACGACCGCCGATCGCCACCATTCCTGCCCTGCGGCAGAAGTCACGCGTCGTCCGGGTCGGGCAGACCGAGGCGTTGGCGCAGCTCGGCGCGCTCGGCGTCGAGATTGGCCCGGGCCTGCTTGAGCAGCTTGCGGCCGCGGCCGGTCCGGAACAGCTGGGTGGCGGCCAGGCCGTCCAGGACGTCCAGCCGGCCGGCCCAGAACTGCTCGTCGTCCACCGCCGCATACTCCTCCCGGACCGCGTCCACATACCGCGCGTACTCCTCCGGGGTGCCGCCCAGCACGGCAAGATCGGCGTCGCAGAGCAGCTCGCCGTCGGCGTCGCCCGGACCTACCTGGTGGATCGTGGTGAGCCGGACCAGCCGGGCCACCTGATTGATGTCCTCGGTCTCCAAGCCGGCCCGCTGCAGCCGTCGGACGACAAGCCGGGCCGAGGCCTCCTCGTTGGTCAGCTCGCGCTCCGGGATGTCGTACACGGCGTCGTGGAACCAGGCCGCCAGCCGGACCAGGTAGAGATCATGATCACTGGTGGCGAACCGGTCGATCGCCTCCAGCACGGCCAGCAGATGATCTTGGTTGTGATACCTGCGGTGCGGCTCGCCGTATCTCGTGATCAGTTCCTCGCCCAGCTCGGGCTGACTGGGCAGCACCTGCTGCCAGCGGGTGCGCAGTTCGTCCTCAATGGGCATTGACGTCTCCTGAGGTGTCGCGCCGGTCGGTCAGGTAGCGCTCCGGGATCTCGACGGTACGGGACTCGTCCCAGGGCCGGGCCCAGCCGCCGAGCTCCAGGATCCCGTCCACGAAGTGGGCGGTCAGCCCCCAGATCAGCCAGTCATCGATTCTGAACGCCGGACCGGTGTAGCCGGACGGATGGCGCACCCGGGCCCGGTTCCGCGGCTCGGTCAGCTCGGCCACCGGGATCATCCGGACCGTCTCCACCTCCCGCGGATCGACCGCCGCGACGGGGCTCGGCGCGTGCCACCAGCCGACCACCGCCGAGACGTCGAAGCCGCTGACCGCGACGTGGGCGGCCGGCGAGACGCCGAGCACGGTGACGCCGGACCGGTCCAGCCCGGTCTCCTCCTCGGCCTCGCGCAGCGCCGCCGCCACCAGATCGACGTCGGTCGGATCGACGCCACCGCCCGGAAAGGCGATCTGCCCGGCGTGGTGGCGCAGCTGCCGGGATCGTTTCAGGAAGAGGATCGCCGGACCGTCCAGGCCGACCTCGATCAAGATCAACACCGCGGCGCGCCGACCGCCCCGACCGGGCCGGAGACCGACGACTCCGTCCAGCCGGGCCTGGTCGGTCAGGCCCTCGGCCAGCCGGGCCAGCTCCGGCGGCGGGGCCAAGCCCGCCTCGGAACAGGACTCAGCCACGGGGCTCCCGGATCAGCTTGGCGGCCTTCTTCGGGTCGGTCTCGCCCTCCCCGTAGGCGGGACACCAGCGGGCGATCGGACAGGCGCCACAGGCCGGATTGCGGGCATGGCAGCGGCGCCGGCCGTGCCAGATCACGTTGTGCGACAGCTGGGTCCAGTCCGACTTCGGGAACAGCGCGCCGATCTCGGCCTCCGCCTTGACCGGGTCGGTCTCCCGGGTCCAGCCGAACCGGCGGATCAGCCGCCCGAAGTGGGTGTCCACGGTGATGCCGGGGACACCGAACGCGTTGCCGAGGACGACGTTCGCCGTCTTCCGGCCGACGCCGGGCAGCGTGACCAGATCCTCGAGCCGGCCCGGCACCTCGCCGTCGAACCGCTCCACCAGCGCCGCGCCGAGCTTCAGCAGGGAGTCGGTCTTGGCCCGGAAGAAGCCGGTCGGCTGCAGCAGCGTCTCCAGCTCGACCCGGTCCGCCTCCGCGTACGCCTTCGCGTCCGGATAGCGCGCGAAGACGACCGGCGTCACCTGGTTGACCCGCCGGTCGGTGGACTGCGCGGACAGGATCGTCGCGACCAGCAGCTCCAGCGGGTTCCGGAAGTCCAACTCGCAGTGCGCGTCCGGGTACGTCTCCGCCAGCGCCCGGTTCATCGTCCGGGCCCGCCGCACCAAGGCCGTACGACTCCGATCCCGCGACGACGGCAACTCCTCCGCCACCTCAATCACCATGCGACCGCTCCATGGCAGGCAACCCTACGCGGCGGCACTGACGGCCGTACTGAGAGAGTGAACGTGAGAAGGTGACGGAAACTCCCAATCCGAGGCTTGAACGGTAGCCTTGGGCCCGGTAACTGGTTCTGAGCAGGAGGACGAGTGGATCCAGAGGTCTTGAAGCAGGCGCCGTTGTTCGCCGAACTCGACGACGAGGCCGCCGGCACCCTCGCTGCCGCCATGGGCACGATCAAGCTCAACAAGGGCGACGTGCTGTTCCACGAGGGCGACACCGAAGATCGCCTCTACGTCGTTGTCAGCGGCAAGATCAAGCTCGGCCGGAGCGGCTCGGCCGGACGGGAGAATCTGCTCGCCGTGCTCGGCCCGGGCCAGATGTTCGGCGAACTGTCGGTGTTCGACCCCGGCCCCAGATCCAGTACGGCCTCCGCGGTGACCCCGTGCGAGCTCCGGGTGCTCGAGCACGACGAGCTGACCCAGTGGCTGACCGGCCGGCCGGAGGTCGCCCGCGGCCTGCTCGGCCAGCTGGCCTCCCGGCTCCGCCGCGCCAACGAGAACGCCGCCGACCTGGTCTTCTCCGACGTGCCCGGCCGCGTCGCCAAGGCCCTGCTGGACCTGGCCAAGCGGTTCGGCGACCAGCGTGACGAGGGCATCCACGTCCACCACGACCTGACCCAGGAGGAGCTGGCCCAACTGGTCGGCGCGTCCCGGGAGACCGTCAACAAGGCCCTGGCCGACTTCGCCGCCCGCGGCTGGATCCGCCTGGAGCCCCGCTCGGTCACCCTGATCGACGTCGAACGCGTGGAGCGCCGCGCCCGCTGACGGCACCACTGATCGGTCGGCAAAGTGCGGGGGAGACCAGTTGAACGCGTCAGACACCCGCGCCGGGTCTGCCAGACGTTCCCGCGGGAACGCTCGGGACCACTGGTGCCGAAATCTGCTGTGCCGAAATCTGCCATTTCCGTCTGTGAGGGAGCTCCGAGTCCTCAAGGCACGTGCTCGACGCCAGTCACCCAACGAAGCTAGCGGAGCTTGGTCACCGTTCGCCGCCACCTTCTCAGGGGCCCGTGCCTCCTCGCCCGACAGTCTTGCCCGAGAGCGGCAGGCCCACCGCCAGCGCGATGATCAGTGCCGCCGCACAGGTGAGGTAGCCGACGCTGAAGCCGGTCGCCGGATCCGAGGCCAGCTGCGCCGTTGTGACGATCAACGCGATGCCGATGGCGAAGCCCAGCTGCTGGACGGTGTTCAGGATGCCGGAGGCGGTGCCCTGATCCGCGGCCGGAACCCGTTCGGTCGCGGCGATGGTGACCGCAGTGAAGGCCAGCCCGAGACCGAGTCCGATCAGGGCGAACCCGGGCAGGACCGGGAAGAGATAGTCCCCGCCCCACCGAACGGTCGCCAGGACGAGGGCGCCGACCATGATCACGCCGGAACCGGCTCCGAGGATCGGCCAGGCGCCCAGGCGCGTCGCCAGCCGGCCGGCCAGGAAGGCGCCGACCATGACCAGGACACTGTTCGGCAGGAAGCCGACCCCGGTCGCCAGTGGCCCGAGCCGGAGCAGCTGCTGCATGAACAGCGTCGTGAAGAACAGGGTCGCCGCGATCACCGCATTGAGGGTGAAGGCCAGGAGGTACGACGCGACGACACCGGGCAGGGCGAAGATCCGCGACGGCAGAACGGGTGAGGAGGTCCGGCGCTCGAGGGCCGCGAAGATCACGGCAGCGGCCACCGCGGCCGCGAGGGTCACCGGCAGCGCCGCCGGCGGCGCTGCACGATCGTTGATCAAGCCGAGTCCGAAGATCAACAAACCGATGGCCGCGGTCAGGGCCAGTGCACCGGTGGCGTTGAGCTTCCGGTCGACTCGGTCGCGCTGGTCGATCGAGATCGCTGCGACGGCACCCGCGACGATGATCACGCCGATCGGCAGATTGATCAAGAACGTCGACCGCCAGCCCAGCGCCTGGGTGAGCACGCCACCGATCACCAGACCGGCAGCCCCGGCCGCACCGCCCACCGCACCCCAGGCACCCAGGGCGCGATGGCGCGCCCGTCCCGCCGGGTACGACCGCGTCAGCACGGTCAGTCCCGCCGCCGCGGTCAGCGCCGCACCAACGCCCTGAACGGCACGCGCGGTCAGCAGGTGCCACGGCTCGAGAGCCAGTCCGCACCCGACCGAGGCGACCGTGAAGAGGACGAGCCCGGCGATGAACGCCGGCTTCGGACCCGCCAGGTCAGCCGCGCGGCCCGCCACGATGAGCGATCCGCCGAGGGTCAGTGCGTACAGCGAGACCACCAACTGCAACGAGGCCGGCGAGCCGAAACCCAACTGTTCGTCGATCAGCGGCAGCGCGAGGGCCACGATCGTCGTATCCACGACCAGCATGAACTGCGCCCCGCAGAGCACGACCAGCAGCATCCTCGGTGGGACGGACTGAGTCCGCCCATCCACCACGCTCGACTCGCGGCCACGATGCAACTGCTCGCCGAAGCGGAGGTCGGCGGCCTTTCCATGGCCGAAGTCGCCGAGGCTGCCGGGGTCGGCGTCGGCACCGTCTACCGGCGATTCGGGGACCGGGCAGGACTGCTGCTGGCCGTGATGAACCATCGCGAAGCCGAACTGCAGTCCGCGATCCGGGTGGGCGAGCCGCCGCTCGGGCCCGGAGCCCCGCCGGCCGATCGGGCCGTCGCGTTCCTGCACGCCTACGCCGACATCCTCGAGGACTTCGGGGAGGTGATGGCAGCGGCGGAAGCGAAGATGAGCGGACCCCGCCGGTTCCGGACCGGCCCCTATCTGGCGCACTGGACCCACCTCCGTGACCTGGCCCAAGCCGCCGACCACGGCCTCGACGCCGACTACCTCGCGGACACCTTGCTGGCACCGCTCGCGGCCGCGATCTTCGTCCAGCAACGGCGCGCTGACGGCTACGACCTGGACCGCATCAAGGCAGGCTTGAGGACCTTGGCGATCCGGCTCCTGGGCTAGGAGCCGTTAGTCGGGCAGGGCGGGAATCAGGTCCGGAGCGGGGATCCGGGCGGTGCCGAGGACCAGGCCGGGGTCGCCGTCGGCGAAGAAGCAGTCGGAGAGGGCGTGGGCGGCGACGTTCCGTTCGGCCAGGTACGCCAGCGCCCGCTGCTCGGCGTCGTGGTCGGGCAGCCGGACCAAGACGTGCAGGCCGGCGGAGAACCCCGCCGGCGAGACGTCGAACCGCTCCCGCAGTCCGCCGACCAGGGCCGCCCGGCGCTCCCCGTACACCTGGCGCAGCCGCCTGACCTGCCGCTGATACTCGCCGCTGCCGATGAACTCGGCCAACGCGGCCTGGTCGAACACCGAGGTGCCGAGGTCGGCGTTCCGTTTCGCGGCGACGAGCTCGTCGTACAGGTGCGGCGGCGGGACCAGCCAGCCGAGCCGCATCCCCGGTGCCAGCACTTTCGAGACGGAGCCGAGCAGGGCGACCCGGTCCGGCGCCATCGCCTGCAGCACGCCGATCGGCAGCCCGTCGTAGCGAAGGTCGGCGTCGTAGTCGTCCTCGATCACCAGCCGATCGACGGCGGCGGCCCAGTCGAGCAGCCGGCGGCGACGGTCCGGCGAGAGCGGCACGCCGAGCGGATACTGGTGCGCCGGCGTCACCAGCACCGCGCCCGGCTCCCCGACCCGACGGTCGATGTCGAGGCCGTCACCGTCGGCCGGCACCGGGACCACGTCGGCGCCCAGGCTGCGCAGCGAGTCGCGGGCACCGGGCGAGCCGGGATCCTCCAGTCCGATCGGTCCGGCACCGCGGCGGCGCAGCACGGTCGCCAGCAGCGTCAGGCCCTGGGCGACCCCGCTGATGATCACCACCTGGTCCGGCGCGACCACGGCGCCGCGGGTCAGCCGGAGCAGTTCCGCGACCCGTTCGCGCAACGCCGGGAGTCCCCGCGGATCGCCGTACCCAAGATCATCGGGGCGCAGCCGGGCCGACCCGATTCGCATCGACCGGAGCCAGGAAGCCCAAGGAAACAAGGCGGGATCGGGAGTCCCCGGACTGGGCGGCGGACGCAGGGCGACCTCGGGCCGCTCCGCCCGTACGGACTCGGCGCGCGGCGCCACCCGGCTGCCGCTGCGGTCCCGGGTGATCACGTAGCCCTCGGCGGCGAGCAACTCCAACGCCTCCGAAACCGGACCGCGAGCGACCCCGAGTGCGGCCGCGACGGCACGACTGGACGGCAGCCGCAAACCCGGGGGCAGCCGCCCGTCCCGGACTGCTTTGGCGATACCGCGATAGAGCCAGGCCCGGACACCGCGCCGTGGACGGGCGCCGAGCAACAGGACGAGGTCTTCCGGACGGATCGCTGAGTCGGACATCTGGCCCATAAAGCTAGGCCGAAACTGGACCTGGAACAAGATCCAGATGATTCCTACCGTCGAGGCCATGTCACCACGGATCACCGGTTCGCTGCTCTGCGCGGCCGCCTGCGCCGCCGTCGGCGCGTCCATCTCGGTCACCAGCGCGATGCGGGACTTCCCGGTGTTCGGCGGTCAGGCGATCCGCTATCTCGCCACCGGGCTGATCCTGCTCGCCGCGCTGCAGCTCCGCCGGATCCCGTGGCTCCGCCCGTCACCGACCGACCTGCTCCGGCTGCTCGCGCTGGCCGGCAGCGGCATGGTCGGCTTCAATCTGATCTTGATCCCGGCCACCCGGTACGCCAACCCGTCCTTGATCGGGGCCATCCTCGGTTGCGCGCCGCTGCTGCTGGCGATCGCCGGCCCGCTGATCCAGCGGCAGCGGCCCCGGCTCGGCGTGATCATCGCCGCCCTGGTGGTGCTGGCCGGGATCGTGATCATCGAGGGCGCCGGCGGCGGTTCCCTGCTGGGCACCGTGTTGGCGATCGGCGTCCTGCTCGGCGAGGTCGGTTTCTCGCTGCTCGCCATGCCGCTGCTGCCCCGCTACGGCCCGCTTCGGGTGTCCTGCGCGGCGAGCCTGCTCAGCGTGCTGCTGTTGTCGATCATCGGCCTGGTGTTGATCATGGGCCAGGCCGTACCCGGGCCGTTCCTGCGGTTCCCGACGCCGACCGAGGCCGG
The DNA here is from genome assembly GCF_013407955.1 of Microlunatus parietis. GTDB lineage: Bacteria > Actinomycetota > Actinomycetes > Propionibacteriales > Propionibacteriaceae > Microlunatus > Microlunatus parietis. The sequence goes on from NZ_JACCBU010000001.1 coordinate 3,064,410, forward strand.
TGCGCTGGCGATCATGGGAGTGCTGTTCACACCGGGCGCGTTCGCGGCCTGGTATGCGGGACTGCAGCGGCTCGGCCCGGCCGCCGCGGGACTGTGGATCGGGGTCACCCCGCTGGCCGCGACCGCCGTCTCGGTCGCCCTGGGCTGGGAGTCCGTCTCGCCGGCGCTGGTGATCGGTTCCCTGGTGATCGGCGGCGGGCTGACCGCAGGGCTGCTGGCCGGCCGGACCGCTGCCGCGGCCGGTCGGCCAACCTTCGAACCCGCCACTACTGGGCCGAGCCCAGGGTCACCTGAGCCGTGTGCGTCTGCCCGTCGCGCTGGTACGTGATCTCGACGCTGGTCCCCGGAGCGTAGAACCGGATCGCCGCGATCAAGCCGTCGGCGCTGGTGATCCGGATGTCGTTGATCTTGGTCACCTGATCACCGGCCTGCAGCCCGGCCCGGTCCGCGGCGCTGCCCGGCGCGACGCTCTGCAGCGGCACGCCGTTCGGATCCTCCGCCTGCTGCTGGCTGCCGACGCCCGCGACGGTGACGCCGAGGCTGGCGTCGACCGAGCGGCCTTCCTTGATCAACTCGGCGGCGACCCTGGTGGCCACGTCGGACGGGATGGCGAAGCCGATCCCGATGCTGCCCGCCTCGCTGTCGTTGGAACCGGTGGCGATCGCGGAGTTGATCCCGACGACGGCCCCGTTCAGGTCGACCAGCGGTCCGCCGGAGTTGCCGTGGTTGATCGCGGCGTCGGTCTGCAGCGCGAGGTAGACCGCCTCGCCGGTGTCGCCGGAGCGGACCGGGCGCGCCGTGTTGGACACGATTCCGCTGGTCACCGACTCCGACAGCCCGAGCGGGGCGCCGACCGCGACGACGGACTGCCCGACCTTGACGTTCGAGGACGAGGAGAACGTCGCCGGCACCAGGCCCTCGACGCCGTCGACCTTGATCACCGCAAGATCGTTGTTCGGCGAGGTGCCGATCACCTTCGCGTCGACCACGCGGCCGTCGGGCAGCGTGACCTGCACCGTGCCGCCCTGACCGACGCCGGAGACCACATGATCATTGGTGAGGATGTGCCCCTCGGTGTCCAGCACCACGCCGGTCCCGCCTACCGTGCCCTGCCGGGTCTGCGCGTTGATCGTCACCACCGACTGGCTGATCTTCTCCGCCGCCGCGGTGATCGAACCGTCCAACTTCGGGCTGTCCGCAGCCGGCAGCGTGCTCACCCGGATCGGTGAGGTGATCGCGCCACCGGCGGTCGCGGCGGCATAGCTGCCGATGCCGGCCCCGGCGCCGATCACCGCGGAGAGCATGGCCGCGACGAGCACCACGGCGGCTTTCGGCCGGGCCTTCTTCGGCGCGTACGTGGTCACCGGCGACACTCCCGGCGGTGCCGGGAAGTCGGCCGCGGTGGTGGGGCCGGGGGTGGGCGCGCCGGGCGGCTGATAGCCGAACGGCGGCGTGTTCAGGTGGGTCGGCTGCGGACCCTGGTTCGGTGCGCTCGGCCGGCCCGGGTGGTGGGCCTGGCTCTGCTCGTGCGGCCGGCCCAGCTCGTGAGCCTGGCCCTGATCGTGCTGGGGCGGTCCCCAGGGCTGAGCGGGTTGTCCCGGCGCTCCGCCATCCTTGTCGTGGCTGTCCATGACTCGACCGTCTCTCCGCTCCCTGTGCCTTCGCTGTGGCCGGCGAATGAGAGCGGTAAGAGGTCGGGAATCAGGAGCGCGGGCCGGTCTGGCTCCGGCCGGTGACGACCAGTTCCTTGATGCTGTGCAGACAGGCGGTCCAGCCCAGCGAGCAGGCGTCGTAGCACTCGACGGCCGGCAGCAGCCCCTCGTGGGCGAGCCGCAGGGTGGTTCCGTCGGCGCCGTGGGCGAGGTCGAAGATCACCCTGGTGCCGGTCCACTCGTCATGATCATCGACGAAGTTCAGGTACGAGTCGACCACCTGCCACACCATCCGCCGCCCGGGGACGGCCTCGGTCACCCGGAACCTGGCGTGCCGGATCCCTTCGTCGGAGAAGACGAACTCGTCGCCCACCGCGCCGGAGTCGCCGACGATCTGCTCGCTCCACCAATCTCGCACCCGGGTGACGGCGGCGTAGACCTGCTCGGGCGGCTGCGGGACGGTGAACTCGACGCTGAAGCTTGCGGTGTTCATGATCAGTTCCTTTCGGTCCGTGATTCCTGCTTGATGCCCCACCGACGAACGGGACCGGCCGCGGATCGACACCGGGCGAAATCCGGTTGACATCCGGCGGCGGACGGGCTGAACTCGGGCCAGACATCGGCCCCGGTGGCCGCCGAGCGAGAGGACCAGTCATGCGCGAACTCGTGTTCCCGACCACCGTCTCTGCGAACCCGAGGACCGATGCACCGCTCAGCCACCAGCAAGGCCGCCGCAGCACCTGATCATTCGCCGGCCGGCACCCGTCGCTGGCTCAATCTCGGCGTCCTGGCCCACGTCGACGCCGGCAAGACCAGCCTGACCGAGGCGCTGCTGCATGCCGGCGGCGCCCTTGATCAACTCGGCCGGGTCGACGACGGCACGACCCAGACCGACACGCTCGCCCTGGAACGGCGGCGCGGCATCACGATCCGTACCGCCGTGGCCAGCTTCGCCGTCGGCGACGTGACGGTGAACCTCGTCGACACGCCGGGCCACCCCGACTTCATCGCCGAGGTGGACCGGTCGCTCGCCGTGCTCGACGGGGCGATCCTCGTGCTGTCCGCCGTCGAAGGCGTCCAGGCGCAGACGATCGTGCTCTACCGGGCGCTGCGCCGGCTCGGCGTCCCGGTCGTCTTCATGATCAACAAGATCGACCGGAGCGGCGCCGACCCGGACCGGGTGATCGCCGCGATCCGGCGCCGGCTCACCCCGTCGGTGATACCCCTGGGAACGGTGCGGGACCCGGGCACCCCGACCGCCGCCCCGGTGCCGCTGGACTTCGACGATCCCGGCACCGCCGAGGCCGTCACCGTCCGGCTGGCCGATCACGACGATGCCGTGCTGCAGTCCTGGGTCGATCATGGCCGACTGCTCGACCCGGCCGGGTTCACGGCGGCGCTGGGCCGGTTGACCCGCCGCGGCGTCTGTCAGCCGCTGACCTACGGGTCGGCCGTGACCGGCGCCGGCGTCGCCGAGTTGAACACCATCGTCACCGAGCTGATGCCGGCCGAGACGGCCGATCCCGCCGGGCCGGTGTCGGGTCAGGTGTTCAAGATCGAACGCGACGACTCCGGCGACCGGGTCTGCTCGGTACGGATCCGGACCGGCACCCTGTCCGTCCGCGATCCGGTGCCCGTCGGCACCGAGGAGGCCGGGCGGGTCACCCGGCTGGAGGTGTTCGAGCCCGGCGGCCCGGCCCATCGTGATCGAGCCGTGGCCGGGCAGATCGCCCGCGTACACGGCCTCGGCAAGGCCCGGCTGGGCGACCGGCTCGGCGCCGCACCCGCCGGACTGCCGGAGCTGAACTTCCCGCCGCCGGCGCTGGAGACCACGATCATCGCCCGGAACCGTGATCAACAGCACACCCTGCATGTCGCGCTGAGCGAGCTCGGCGACCGCGACCCGCTGATCCGGCTGCGCACCGATGATCAAGGAGCGTCCCGGATCTCGATCTACGGCGAGGTCCAGCAGCAGGTGATCGCCGACACGCTGCTGCTGGAGCACGGGATCGAGGTCGATTTCCATTCCACGACGGTGATCTGCGTCGAGCGTCCGGCCGGGATCGGCCGGGCCGTGCTGCGGATGGGCGATCCTGATCACCTGTTCGGCTACACGTTCGGCGTCACGGTCGAGCCGCACCGGCCCGGCGCCGGACTGGAGTTGATCTTGGACGTGCCGCGGTCACAGGTGCCGATGCACGTGTACTCGACCGTCGACGCGTTCCGGGAGGCGCTGGCCCGCTACGTCGAGCTGCCGCTCGGCGCCGGGCCGTACGGCTGGCGGGTCACCGACCTCAGGCTCACCGTCACCGAGAGCGACTTCATCCCGCCCGGCCCGTCGACGACCCACGTCAAGCACACTGTGGAACAGGTCGTCGCCGAGGCGGTCCGGCAGGCCGGCACGATCGTCTGCGAGCCGGTCGACCGGTTCACGCTGGAGGCTCCGGTGGACGCGATCTCCGGCACCCTGGCGCTGATCGGGCGGCACCGCGGGGTGCCGGGCACACCCATGATCAACGGCGCGCTCGCCGTGATCACCGGCACGATTCCGACGGCCGCACTGGATCCGATCCGCCGCAACCTGCACAACGCGACGCACGGCGAGGGATTGCTGGAGTCCCGCCTCGACCACTACACCCCCACCCATTCCGCCGACCGGTCACCAAAGCCGGCGTGGCGCCTGTCCTGAGCCTGTCGAAGGGACGGCGTGTTGTCGGACGCGAGCTGGACCGACAGCACCCGGGCTTGATCAACGAACGCTCAGGAATCAGTCGGCCAGGTCGGCGAGGGCCTTCCGGGCCGCCTCGAGCTCGGCCTCCAGGGCAGCCACCTTGGCGGCCTGCTGCTCCCGGGCGGCCTCGATGACCTCGTCGATCGGGGTCGCGAGGTCCTCGTGGAGCTCCTTGGCGGCCCGGGAGACCGCCGCCGCGGCTACGGCGAGGTCGCGGGCCAGGTAGGACGATCCGTGCTTCAGGTCGGCGTGCCACTCGCCGTCGGCAGTGCCGGTGACGGTGAGCGTCAACTCGAGCGTCTTGGTCCGCTTCGCGCCGGGCTTGCGGCCCGGAGCCTTCTTGGGACGGTCAAGCGGCTTCACCTCGGCAACGGCCGGGACCGGGGCGTCGAGGGACGGGAGCTCGACGTCGGTGGCCGGCGCTTCGGGTGCCAGGGTGTCTACAGTCATCGTACGGCGCTCTCCTTCTGAAGGTCGCCCGCCGGGAGCAGGCGGTGGGGAAGTCATCATTAGAATGCATGTTCGACTTGCGGCTCAACTCGACACGCCGCGCGCGACACCTGCAAGACTCCGGACCATGGAGTTGCTGGCGGCCGCGCGGGCCGGCGACGAGGACGCGTTCGGAGCCCTCGTGCTGCCGTACCGCCGGGAACTGACGGCGCACTGTTACCGGATCCTCGGCTCGGCCCAGGACGCCGAGGACGCGGTGCAGGAGACGTTGCTCGCGGCGTGGCGCGGGCTGGCCGGGTTCCAGGAGCGCAGCTCGCTGCGCACCTGGCTGCACCGGATCGCCACCCACTGCGCGCTCCGGCTGGCCAAGTCCAAGCCGGCCCGGCTGCTGTCCTGGGATCACGGTCCCGCCCGCCGGCCGGGCGAGGACCTGGGCAGCCCGGTCGAGGGCGACGTCTGGGTCGAGCCGTTGCCGACCGAGACCGACCATCCGGAGCGGGTACGGGAGCGACGCGAGCACATCGGCCTCGCCTACGTCGCCGCGCTGCAACGGCTGCCGCCCAACCAGCGGGCCGTCCTGATCCTGCGCGACGTGCTCGGCTACCCGGCCGCCGAGGTCGCCGGGTTGCTGGACACCACCCCGGCCTCGGTGAACAGCGCCCTCCAGCGGGCCCACGCCACGCTGGCCGACACCACGCTGCCGTTGGACCAGGTCGCGACGCCGAAGGGCAAGGAGCGGAGCATCGTCGCCGCGTTCGTGACGGCCTTCGACGCCGGCGACGTCTCGGGCATCGTCGACCTGCTGGCCGAACAGGCCCGCTTCACCATGCCGCCGCTGCCGGCCTGGCTCGACGGCAAGGACGACGTGATCGCGTTCCTGACCGAGCGCGTCTTCGCGCTCGACTGGCGGGCTCGGCCGGCCCGGTTCAACGACCAGCCGTCGCTGGCCTGCTACCAACCGGCCGACGACGGCACCCTGGAACTGGCCGCGGTGCTGGTGCTGGACCTCGACGGCGACCGGGTGACCTGGCTGGCCTCGTTCATCGGGCCCGACCTGCTGGCCCGGATCCCGCTGCCGCAACGGATCGCCGCGAACGAGTTCGGCGATCACCGATGAATCCGCGCCGCCCGGTGTCTCGATACAAGGGAGAAGGTCATTTCACCCGAGGCAAGGAGTCACCGTCATGAGCAAGGTCATCGTCTGCAACATGGTCTCCCTGGACGGCTACTTCGCCGGTCCGGACGGGAACCCGCCGCTGGCCGCGATGGATGCGTTCTTCGACGCGTACAACCTGGAGCGGATCACCGCCGCGGACGCGGTGTTGCTCGGCAGGACCTCGTACCAGGGGTTCGGCGACTACTGGCCCCGGATCGCCGACGCGCCCGACGATCCGGCGGACCGATCGCTGGACGAGGTCAACCGTGGCATCAGCCGGCGCTGGAACGAGGCCCCGAAGGCCGTCGTCACCGACAGCTACCGGGTGCCCGACGATCATCCCTGGCGGGACACCACCACGGTCGTGCCGCGGGACGGCGTCGCGGCCTGGATCGCCTCGGTGACTGAGTCCGGCGCCGACGAGATCGTGATCTTCGGCAGCCACGTGCTGTGGAACGCGCTGCTGGCCCAGGGTCTGGTCGACGAGCTGCACCTGATGGTCGCGCCGATCACGTACGGCAGCGGCACCCCGGCCTTCGCGTCGCCGGCCACGTTCACCCTGGCCGAGACCCGGACCCAGCCGGGCTCGGCCAACACCCTGCTGGTCTACACGACGCCGTCACCGTGAACCAGCGCCCTGAGTTGATCTTGATCGGCCCGCCAGGCCGTCAGCGCCGCGTGCCGGAACTTGACCTCGGCCTCCAGCGCCCGGCGGTGCGCCGACAGCGCCGCCACCTTCCGCAGCGCCTGCGCCTCGCTCTCGATCGTCGCGACCCCGCGGGGTGAGCCGGCCAGTTGGATCGCACGACTCACTTGACGAAGCTCGTCCTCCAACTCCGCCAGCGAACTGCCCGAGAAGTCGGGCTCCCTGCCACGATCCACAGCCGTCCCCACTGAAATCGAGGTCATCGCACCACAACCACTATCGGGCCTAGGTGTCGCACAGGTTACGAATGGGTCGGATTCGCGGAGGACCGGCCGGATTCTCCGGTCCGCGATGCGAGATAGGCCAGCTGGGCCGCGACCGAGAGCTCGGCCGCGGGCCGAACCGCCTCATCGATCTCGGTGTACACCGCCCGGACCACCTCGGCCGGGGTCCGCGCGCCTGCGGCGACGGCGGCCCGGACCTGGTCCAGCCGCTCCAGCCGATGCTCCCGGTAGTACGCCAGCACGCCAGCCGGGTCGGTCACGACCGGCCCGTGGCCGGGCAGGATCTCGGCGATCGCCTGCTCCCGGACCAGCGTGATCATGGTGTCCAGCGACGCCAGGTAGGAACCGACGTCGCCGTCCGGGTGCATGATCACCGTCGTTCCGCGGCCGAGCACCATGTCGCCGGTGGCCAGCCGGTTCACGCCGTCCTCGCCGTTGATCACGATCGAGTACGAGTCGCTGGTGTGCCCGGGCGTCGCGAGCGGCCGCAGGTCGGCCCCCGGCACCGCGATCCGCTCGCCGTCGACCAGGCCCCGCTCCCCCACCCGGACCGCCGGATCGGCGGCGAGCACGTCGCAGCCGGCCCACCGGGCCAGCGTCGGGGCACCGGCGCAATGATCGAGATGCCGGTGGGTGACGATGATCATCGCGATCTCGCCGGCGGCGTCCAGCACCCGGCGCAGATGACGCTCGTCGTCCGGCCCGGGGTCGATCACCACGACCGGGCCGCGGGCCGGATCGCCGACCATGATCGTGTTCGTTCCGTCCAGGGTCATCGGCCCGGGATTGTCCGCCCGGAAGATCGCCACGCTCACGTCAATCCCTTCCTGGATAGCGGAACAGCCAGCGATCGCCGACCCGCTCCGGCACCGGCAGCACCGGCTCGACGACCCGGTCCGCGGCGGCGGCCAGCACGGCCGCGACCGAACCCAGGCCGGCCAGCTCGACCAAGATCGACAGGGTCGGCGGCATCAGCCCCAGGGCGCCGGCCCGGTGCGCGGCCAGCGTCTCCGCCGGAGTCGCCCAGTCCGCCGCCGAGGCCTCGCCGGACACGTCGGCCGGCTCTTGATCTTCGGGGACCACAGCAAGGAAGAACCAGGTGTCGTAGCGGCGCGGCTCGACCTCCGGCGTGACCCAGTGCGCCCACGGGGCCAGGTCGCCCGGCGGCAGCCGGACCCCGGTCTCCTCCTGCAGCTCCCGTACCGCGCAGGCCAGCACCGGATCGCCCGGTTGATCATGATCGGCGGGGTCGACACCGCCGCCCGGGAACGCCACCATCGACGCGGCGAACGCCATCCGGGCGTGCCGGTGCATCAGGTAGACCTCGAGGGCCCGGCCGGACTCCCGGATCAAGATCACGCTCGCACTGGGCCGCGGTGGCACCGGTGTCCCGGTGAAGCTCAGCGCCCGCTCGACCACCGCGTCCGGCACCGGCACGATGATCCGGCCCAGCACGTCGAGCGAGTGACTGACCATGATCAACGCCACTCGGTGGCAACGCGCTCTGAGCCTGTCGAAGCGATGTCCTGAGCTTGTCGAAGGGTGCCAAGCCGGATCAGGCTTGCCCTTCCGCCTTGCTCAGGGAACGACACGACAGTCCTCAGGCGGGCACGATCCGCGACGGATCGGGCGTCACCCGGACCACCAGCTCGACCTCGACCGGCGCGTTCAGCGGCAGCGAGGCCACGCCGACCGCGGACCGGGCGTGCCGGCCGGCGTCGCCGAACACGGCACCGATCAGGTCGCTGGCCCCGTTGGCCACCTTCGGCTGCCCGGTGAACTCGGTCACCCCGGCCACGTACACCACGACCTTGATCACCGCCGCGATCCGGTCCAGCCCGCCGGCCGCCTCGGCCGCGGCCGCCAGCCCGTTCAGGGCGGCCTGCCGGGCGCCATCGTAGGCCTGCTCCTCGGTCACCTCGGCACCGACCCGCCCGACCACGCTCAGCGCGCCGTCGACCAGCGGCAGCTGGCCGGCGGTGAAGATCAACTCCCCGGACCGGACCGCGGGCAGATAGGCCGCGAGCGCCGCCGGCACCGGCGGCAGGCTCAATCCGAGTTCGGCCAACCGGTCCTGCGGCGAGCTCACTCCGAGTCGCCCTCGACGATCGGCCGTTTCAGGTAGGCCACCAGGTTCTCCGGGTTCAGGCCGGGCACGATCTGCACCAGCTCCCAGCCGTCGGCGCCCCAGTTGTCCAGGATCTGCTTGGTCGCATGCACCAGCACCGGGACGGTCACGTACTCCCACTTCGTCATGCCGTCAGCCTAGTGACGTGACCGGCGGGACTACCATCGGCCGCATGTCGTCGCCCCCGCTGCACACGCTGCACATCGTGTCCGGCAAGGGCGGCACGGGGAAGACCACGATGGCGGGAGCGCTCGCCTGCGCGCTCGCCACGGCCGGGCGGCGGGTCCTGGTCTGCGAGGTGGAGGGCCGCGACGGGCTGCCCGCGCTGTTCGACTCCGCGCCGCTGAACGGCTCCGAGGAGCGGCGGCTGTGCCGGACGCCGGCCGGCGGCGAGGTGTTCGGCCTGTCCATCGACGCCGAGGACGCGCTGCTGGAATACCTGGAGACCTTCTACCACCTGGGCATCGCCGGCCGGGCGCTGGACCGGTTCGGGGCGATCGACTTCGCCACCTCGATCGCGCCCGGGCTGCGTGACGTACTGCTCACCGGCAAGGTGTACGAGGCGGTCCGGCGCCAGATCAAGGGCCGCCCGAACGCGTACCACGCGGTCGTCCTGGACGCGCCGCCGACCGGCCGGATCGCCCAGTTCCTCAACGTCCACGAGGCGGTCGCCGGGCTGGCCCGGATGGGCCCGATCCGCAGCCAGGCCGATTCGATCATGCGGCTGCTCCGTTCCGTGACCACCGCCGTGCACCTGGTCACCCTGCTGGAGGACATGCCGGTGACCGAGACCGAGGAGGCGATCCAGCAGCTCCGGCCGACCCAGATCCGGCTCGGCGTGATCATCGCCAACAAGGTCCGGGCCACCCCGCTCACGGATGATCAACTTCGCCAGGCGGCCACCGGCGAGCCGGTCCTCGACGTGCCCGGGCTGGACCCGGCCCAGAGCAAGCTGCTGACCGAGGAGTTCGCCGGCGAGGCGGACCGGATGATCGCCGAACGGGCCCGCCGCGACCACCTGCTCGGCACCGGGCTCCCGGTGGTCGACATCCGGCTCGACTCGACCGGCATCGATACAGGCGCGGTCTGGGGCATCGCCGCCCAACTCGCCGAACAGCTCCCCGCCGAGGTCGCCTGATGCCGGCACCCACCCGCCCGGGCCGGCCCGGCGAACTGGACGTGGACGCGATCCTGGCCGACCGCTCGATCGAGATCATCGTCTGCTGCGGCGCCGGCGGGGTCGGCAAGACCACCACGTCGGCCGCGCTCGCCCTGCGCGCCGCCGAGGCCGGTCGCAAGGCCGTCGTCCTCACCATCGACCCGGCCCGCCGGCTGGCCCAGTCGCTCGGCCTCGGTGAACTGGACAACACGCCCCACCCGGTCAACGGCATCGACACCGCTGCCGGCGGCAGCCTGGACGCCGCGATGCTGGACATGAAGCGGACGTTCGACGAGGTCGTGCTCGCCCACACCACGCCGGAGAAGGCCGCGCAGATCCTGCGCAACCCGTTCTACGTCGCGCTGTCGTCGTCGTTCGCGGGCACCCAGGAATACATGGCGATGGAGAAACTCGGCCAGCTGCACCAGCAGTCGAAGGCCGACGGTCGCTGGGACCTGATCATCGTCGACACGCCGCCGGCCCGGTCCGCGCTGGACTTCCTGGACGCGCCGGAGCATCTCAGCTCGCTGCTCGAAGGCCGGTTCCTGCGCCTGTTGCTGGCGCCGGCCCGCGGACCGCTGCGCCTGATGAGCGTCGGCTTCAACCTGGTCTCGTCGGCGATGAACAAGATCCTCGGTGGGCAGATCATCACCGACGTGCAGACGTTCGCGACCGCGTTCGAGACGCTGTTCGGCGGTTTCCGGCAGCGCGCGCAGCAGACGTTCAACCTGCTCGCCTCCGAGCACACCACGTTCGTCGTGGTGGCGACCGCCGACGCCGACGCCCTCCGCGAGGCCGCCTACTTCGTCGACCGGCTCGACGAAGAGTCGATGCCGCTGTCCGGTCTGGTGGTCAATCGGGTCCACCGGACCGAGCTGCCGTTGTCCGCAGGGCGTGCGCAAGCGCTGGCCGAGGAGCTCGACCCGGTTCGGCACCCGGTCGCCTCCGTCGCTCTCCAGCAACACGCAGCCTTGATGCAGGTCATCGAGCGGGAACGGATCCTGCTCGACCGCTTCGCAGCCGCCCGCACCCGGATCCTGACAACCCGGGTGCCGGCGCTGCAGACAGACGTGTCCGATCTGGACGCGTTACGCCTGGTTGGCGACCTTCTCGCCGTTCAGGGCTGAGCGCCAGGACCTGACGTCCGGACGTTGGCGCAGCAACAAGCGGCGCTCCCGTTCGGTCATCCCGCCCCAGACACCCCACTCGATTCGGTTGTCCAGCGCCTCGGCGAGGCACTCTGACCGCACCGGACACCCGGCGCACACAACCTTGGCTCGTTTCTGGTCGACAGCGTCCGGAAACAGAGCGTCATTCATTCCTCGACATTTGGCCCTGACGGTCCAGTCGTTCCACGCAGCAGTCCGCATCATGCGGCCCCCTTTCCCTTCCTTCCGACCGCCCTCGAAGCCTCCCAACAACGAGCGCGGCATATGCATGTTACGAACGGAAGTACGGTCTGACTAGGGGTCGGCACGTATTTTTTGCACAACGTGAAGCGCGCGTACGAAAGATTCGGCATGGGCCGTCGGCTCCCGTACCCTAAGAGCCATGCCTGTGAGCCTCAAACGTCCGGCCAAGGTCCTCTCATCGCTCGCCATGTTCCTTGTGGTGAGCGTTTTGGCGGGTGTCCTGGTCGCAGGCCTGTTCGTCCCCTTCGCCGGTCTGGCTGGGGTCACCGGACAGGCCGCCGCCGGAGAGTTGGAGAACCTGCCGGCCGAGCTGGAGACCCCGCCCCAGGCGGAGCGGTCGAAGGTCCTGCTCGGCAACGGCGAGGTGCTGACGTACTTCTACGACGAGAACCGGATCTACGTCCCGCTCGACAAGATCGCCCCGGTGATGGTCCAAGCGCAGCTGGCGATCGAGGACCACCGGTTCTACGAGCACGGCGCGATGGACCTGATCGGCACCCTGCGGGCGTTCGTCCGGACCTCGAGCGGCGACACCCAGGGTGGTTCGACGCTCACCCAGCAGTACGTGAAGATGGTGCTGGTCGAGTCCTGCGAACTTGATCAAGCCTGCATCGCGCGGATGATCCAGTCCAGCGGCATCGAGGGCTACCAGCGCAAGATCAAGGAACTTCGGTACGCGCTGGCCCTGGAGGAGAAGCTCGACAAGAACCAGATCCTCGAGCGCTATCTCAACATCGCCTACTACGGCCAGGGCGCGTACGGCGTCGAGGCCGCGGCCCGGCACTACTTCAACACCACGGCGGCGAAGCTGACCCTGCCGCAGGCGGCGATGCTGGCCGGCCTGGTGCAGAACCCGAACCAGGTCAACCCGGTGACGAACCCCGGTGCGGCCCATGATCGCCGCGACGTGGTGATCAACAAGATGGCCGAGTACGGCATGATCACGCCGGCCCAGGTCAAGGAGGCCAAGGCCACCAAGTTCGACGAGAAGAACGTGCAGAAGACCCGGAACGGCTGCGTCGGCTCGCGCTACCCGTTCATCTGCGATTACGTACGGCGCACGCTGCTGCAGGCGCCGAGCCTGGGCAAGACGCCGGAGGAGCGCGAGGACGCGCTGAAGCGGGGCGGTCTGACGATCGAGACCGCGATCGATCCGGACGTGCAGGACATGGCGCAGAAGCGGCTCAGCAAGGTCGTCTCGCCGACGGATCCGATCATCTCCACGATGAACATGATCCAGCCCGGCACCGGATTGATCTTGGCCATGGCGCAGAGCCGGCCGGTGATGGGCGACAACGCCAAGAAGGGCGAGACCTACTACAACTACTCGGCGTCCCCGACCCTCGGCGGCGCGGAGGGGTATCAGGCGGGCTCGACGTTCAAGGCGTTCACCGCCGCGGCCGCGTTGGAGAAGGGCATCCCGACCAACAAGAAGTACGACGCGAAGAAGACGATCAACCTCAAGGGCCGCAGCTTCCAGACCTGTGAGGGACGGGCCAAGCTGGACAATTGGAAGGTGTCCAACTCCACCGGGGCCAACGGCGTCATGGACATGCACCGGGCGATGCAGATGTCGGTGAACACCTACTTCGCCCAGCTGGTGCTGCAGGTCGGACTCTGCCGGACCACCGAGATGGCCGAGAAGCTGGGCATCGAGAGCACCGGCCGGGACGAGCGTGAGGGTCACGAGGGCGAGACCCGTGACCTGGTCGATTACTACCAGTACATCCCGGCGTTCACGCTCGGCTCGGTGGAGATCTCGCCGATCTCGATGGCCGAGGCGTACGCGACGTTCGCCGCCCGCGGCATCCACTGCGACCCGATCATCATCCGGAAGATCACCAAGCCCGACGGCAAGGAGATCCAGGCACCGTCGGCGAACTGCAAGCGGGTGCTGGAGAAGGATGTCGCCGACGGCGTGAACAGCCTCCTCTCCGGCGTGATCAACAAGGGCACCGGCCGGCGAGCAGCAGTCGATGACGGCCGGCCGCAGGCGGGCAAGACCGGCACCATCGACAGCAACGAGGCGGTCTGGTTCTCCGGCTACACGCCGGAAGCGGCCGGGGTCGCCATGATCGCGATCGACAAGCGGCAGAAGCCGTTCATCCGGGGCAAGAAGGGATTCCGCTCGCGTGGCGTGAAGGGCTTCAAGCTGGAGAGCGGTGAGTCCCTGGAGGGTTCCGGCAGCGGCGACGCCGGCCAGGAGATCTGGAAGCCGACCATGGAGCGCTACCTGAAGGACAAGCCGAAGACGAAGTTCAAGAAGCCGTCCAAGGAGATCGAGACCGGCAAGATGGTCCCGATGCCGGGCCTGGCCGGGCTGACCATCGCGGAGGCCACCACCAAGCTCGAGGACGCCGGCTTCACCGTCGTCCGCGACCGCGTCTACAGCGACACGGTGCCGGCGGGCGACTTCATCGGCTTCAGCCAGTACGGCGGCAAGGTCCGCGAGTTCTCGACGATCTACATCCTGTTCTCGGCCGGCCGCGACCCGGCGAAGGTCCGGGCCGAGCGTGAGGCCGAGGAGAAGGCCGAGCGCGAGGCCGAGGAACGCCGCCGACGCGAGGAAGAGCGCAAGAAGCGGCAGGAGCAGGAGCAGGAAGAACAGAAGCAGGACGAAGAGAAGAAGGAAGACGACAAGAAGCCGGGCGACAACAAGAAGCCGACCGAGCAGACCCAGAAGCAGGAGGAGGGCGACGGCTGACGCCCCTCCTGACAACGAAAGTGCCCCGCGATCCGATCGCGGGGCACTTCGTCGTTCCGGGGGGTTCCGGCTCAGGTGAGTTGCCGCTTCACCTCCGCGGCGACCGCGCCGCCGTCGGCCTTGCCCTTGGTCCGCGGGGTCAGCACCCCCATCACCTTGCCGATGCCGCGCGGGCCCAGCTCCGCGGCCCCGGTCTCGGCGATCGCCTCCCGGACCAATTCGGCGATCTCCGCCTCGCCCAGCTGCTGCGGCAGGTAGTCGGCCAGCACCTCGGCCTCGGCCCGCTCCTTCTCGGCCAGGTCGGTGCGGCCCGCTTCGGCGTACGCCTCCTCGGACTCGCGCCGCTTCTTGGCCTCCTTGATCACGACGTCGAGTTCCTGCTCGGCGGTCAGCTCCTTGGCGGCCTTGCCGGCCACCTCGGCCTCCGTGATCGCCGTGAGCACCATCCGCAGCGTCGAGGTACGTACGGTGTCGCGGGCCTTGAGCGAGGCCACCATGTCCGTACGCAGTCGTTCCTTCAGTTCAGCCATGACACCATCCTTGCCCACCCGGCCTGAGCGTGTCGACGCGAATCACCCTTGTAGCCTTGCGCCATGTCTGCAGGACGGGTGGCCAAGATCGCGGCCGGCACGGTGCTCGGAGTGGGTGCCGTCGGGGCCGGCTGCCTGGCCTACGCGGCCGGGTACGAGGTGCGTTCCTTCCGGCTGCGCCGGTACGAGGTCCCGGTGCTGCCGCCGGACGCCGTACCGATCCGGATCCTGCACCTGTCAGACCTGCACCTGACGCCCGGCCAGCGCAAGAAGCAGGAGTGGGTGAACCGGCTGGCCGGTCTCGAGCCCGACCTGGTGATCGACACCGGCGACAACCTGGCCCACGTCGACGCCGTCGAGCCGACAATCCGCGCCCTCGGCCGGCTGCTGGACCTGCCCGGCGTGTACGTCTGGGGCTCCAACGACTACTTCCGCCCGACCTTCAAGAACCCGCTGCGCTACCTCACTCAGCCGCGGCGGACCGCCAAGCCCAGCGACAACACGCTGCCCTGGCAGGACCTCGGCCGTGCCTTCAAACAGTCCGGCTGGCTCGACCTCACCCATACTCGGGCCACGATCGAGATCCACGGGGTACGGATCGGCTTCCGCGGCACCGACGACGCCCACCTGGGCGCCGACCGCTACGCCGAGGTGGCCGGCCCGATCGACCGGAGCGAGGTCGACGTCGCGATCGCGGTCACCCACGCCCCGTACCTCCGGCTGCTCGACGCGATGACCGCCGACGGCCACGACCTGATCGTCGCCGGCCACACCCACGGCGGCCAGGTCTGCGTGCCGTTCTACGGCGCGCTGGTCACCAACTGCGACATCGACGCGGCCCGGGTGAAGGGCCTGTCCAGCCATCGGATCGGTGATCAGAGCGCCTTCCTGCACGTGTCCGCGGGCCTCGGAACGTCCCCGTACGCCCCGATCCGGTTCGCCTGTCCACCCGAGGCAACCCTGCTCACCCTGGTCCCGCGAGACGCGGAGTGATACCGATGTGAGTTCTCCGCCCCGGATGGGCTAGACTCTCCGAGGCTCCACCGGGGTGTGGCGCAGCTTGGTAGCGCGCTTCGTTCGGGACGAAGAAGTCGCAGGTTCAAATCCTGTCACCCCGACCCAGGGATCGGCCCTCTGACCGCAAGGTCAGAGGGCCGCTTGCTTCCTGATGATGTCGATCTTCGCGCCCGCCTATTGCTCGACAGCATCGTTCACAAAGCTCACGATCTCCGGGAACGACGGGTCATAGCCCTCGGTCGTGTCCACCAGGAGCTTCGGTACGTCCAGCGATATCGGCGTGAACGACCCGCCTCGGCGACCAAGCGTCAGCGCCGAGTGAGCCTTTCGCACCGGGTTCGCTGAGTACCGCAGGACGTCCCGGGCACCTGCGGCATCCCGGTCAGCCACACACTGGATCACGCGGATCTTGGACATCGCGGCCAACGGGTTCAGTCCCGGAGTCCAGAGATCATCGTGAAACGCTGCTTCCGCTACAACCGACGACCCAGCGCGAAGCAAGGTCTCCAGCACGGAGAAGAAGGTGGGCAAGGTCCGTTGGGTCAGGGCGTCACCGGGACCGGCCTCGAACCCAGGATTGGCGTGGACCATCCCTTCCTTGATCTCATCTCGACAGATCGCGGGGCAGCCAACGGTCCGAGCAAGTTTGTGGGCGAGGGTCGTCTTGCCATACGCGCCGGCCGGTCCCGATACGACCACCAGCGTCGGTACACCATCAGTCACCAGGCAACCCTTCGGTGCTGACACTGAACAGCTTCAGGAACCGCTTGAACTCGGCCGGCTTGCCGGTCACTGTGACCAGGCCCTTCGCGACCGCTTCCTCCGGGGTGAGCTCGCCGGCCAGCAACGGCTTGTGGGTGCTGATGTCGTCCATCTCCAGCACCAGGTCGGGCGCGGGGAGCGGGCCGTCTCCGGCGATCAGGGTGCCGTCCTCCACGTGGGCGTGCACGACGACGTCGGCGACCCGTACCTGATAGCGGGCCCGGACACCGACTGCGGCCTCCGGCTTGAAGGTGGCGCGCAGGGCCAGCACCTCCCCGTCCGGAGTGACGATGTCCTCCGGGCCCGGCTCGCCGAGGGTGCTGGCGCCCCACCGGCCCAGCCGCAGCACGATGTCCTCAAGCTGCGCTCCGTAGTCGGTGAGCTCGTAGACGACCGCCGCGGAAGGGCGCGGCATCGTACGGCGACGCACCACACCCGCGCTCTCCAGCTCTTTCAGCCGCGCCGACAGCACGTTCGTCGGGATCCGCGGCAGGCCGGTACGCAGGTCGGTGAAGCGCTTCGGGCCCAACACGAGATCGCGGATGATCAACAACGCCCAGCGCTCGCCGACGATCTCCAGCGCATGCGCGAGCCCGCAGTACTGGCCGTAACTCCGCAATCTGGGCATGCGCCCAAGGGTACGCGCGCTCGCTTGACTTAACGAACCTTGCTTGTGATAGTCAACCACGTGATGCATTTAAGCAATCACCGCTGTCCCCGCGCCGCAGGCGCCGAAGAATCCACCCATCGAACGAACCGAGGACGTCAAACCATGACCGAGCACAGCCCCGCGACCGCCACCGCCGTCGCCTTCATCGAGGCGTTCGCGGCCAAGGACCTGACGAAACTGGCCGGCTACTGCGCCGACGACATCGTCTTCGAGAGCCCGCGGGTCAAGATCACCGGCGCCCCGGACGTGGCCGAGGCGATGGGACAGTTCGCCCAGGCCGTCGCGAGCATCGACATCATCGCGGCGTACGGTGACGACGAGCATGCGGTGATCATGTACGACATGCAGACCGGCCCCTTCGGCACGATCCGGGCCGCCGACCACTTCGTCGTACGCGACGGCAAGATCATCTCCGACCAGCTTGTGTTCGACACCTACGAACTGCGCAGGTTCGAGGAATCCCAGACCCCTGCGGCAGGATGAACTCGCGCGTGGCAGGACTGGCCGGGCGCACCCAGGCAGACTGTGGCCGTGACCTTCGACTTCGACAGCTATCAGCAGGCGGCGGCCCGGACCGGTGCTCCGATCGCGACCGATCACCCGATCGCGTATCCGACCCTTGGCCTGGTCAACGAGGCAGGCGAGGTGGCGGGGAAGGTGAAGAAGATCTTCCGGGATCGGCAGGGCGTGATCACCGACACGGACCGGGACGCGTTGGCGCTGGAGCTCGGCGACGTGCTCTGGTACGTCTCGGAGCTCTGCACCAGACTCGACATCCGGTTGGAGGACGTCGCGGCGCGCAACGTCGCCAAGCTCGCCGATCGGGCCTCGCGCGGCGCGATCAAGGGCGATGGTGATCATCGCTGAGCACCCCCGTCACCCGGACAACTCCTTCACCAGGTACGTGCACGGGTCCTTGATCCTCGGTCGTGCAGCCCGACCAGCGCACCTCGCTCACCGACAGCGTGGAATGTTCGGGGCACCAGACGCGGCGGAGGTTTCCACGTTGACCGGGTGGCTGGCCTGAGCCGGGTGAGCACACGTGACGTGCCGGCCCAGATCGGCGATCTGCCACGGATCGGGCGGCCGGCGAACAGCGCCCTGTTGAACGAGGGGATCACCACCCTGGAGCAGGTGGCCGTGCTGGGCAGGAGCCGGCTCGCGGCGCTGCACGGCGTCGGGCCGAAGGCCGTCACGCTGCTCGCCGAGGCGATCCGGGAGCGCGGGCTCGACTTCGGCGCTTAGGGCTCGTACTCGCGGACCAGGCTCACCGGCGCGACCAGGCGCCAGGCGTCGACCAGCAGTTCCCGGAGTTGAGCCTGGTCCGCGGTCCGCAGCCGTACGATCACGCCGGGCGAGCCTGCATAGTGCGGCGTCACGAAGAACGTCACCGGGTCCTGATCCAGCAGCGCGGCCTTCTCGTCCGGCCCGGCCTTCACGAAGACGAACTCCTCGCCCGCCACCGCGTCCGGCGGCGACCCGCGCTCACCGCCGGCGGGATAGGACACGACCTTCCCGCGCACCTTGATCACGCCGCGCGGAAAGTGCCCGCCCGGCGAGTGGAACTCGGCGCCGGGCAGCGCCGCCAGGAACCCCTGCACGTCGTCCCAGGTCCGCAACCGGTCCATGATCAACTCCTTAGTTCGTCGACGGTCCGGACGCCGCGGTCGAGCACGGCCCGATAGATCTCGGATCCGCCGATCCGCTCGGGATAGTCCGGACACTCCGTCTTCAAGCGAAGGATCAGCTCGCGTTGAGCGGCGGGAAGCTCACGAAGCCGGAGCGCGTCGGCGACGTGCGGCCGTTCCACGGCGTGCAGCCAGAAGGTCAGGTCCACCTTCCAACCGTCACCGAGCTTGAGCACGAGGTAGAACCGCTCGTCCGTGATCTTGGACGTAGGCCGCCGATCACCGCGCTCGTCCCGGAAGTCTGCATCCATGATCACGACGCGCTCGGCCAGCGCCGCCAGACCGGCCAAGATCATCGGCGCCGTCGCGTCCGGCGCGTCGAACATGACGTCAAGATCGCGTAGGACCAGCAGGCCGGACCGGACGCTGCCGATCACCTGCGGCCGCCAACCGAAGGCGGAGCCGAGGTCGAGCTGGGCGAGCAGCCGAGTGGCCTCGCCTTCCAGCTGCACGGCTCGTTCGGACGGTGCCATGCCCCTGACCGTAGGGGCTCCGATCCCGAACACGCCAGAGCATCGGCAGCCCACTGTCGGAGCCCGCCGCTACGGTCAGGGACAAGCCGAACGAAGGAGTTGCCATGGTGAAGATCGCCGCCGTCTGCCTGCACGGCGAGGACTGGCGCCGCGGCGCCCGCTTCTGGGCCGAGGCGCTCGGCTACGCGCCGCATCCCGAGGCGGAGGACGTACTGGTCCCGCCGGACGGGGACGGCCCGTTTCTCGCGGTGTACGGGGACGCGACCCACCTCGACCTGTCGACCAGCGGTCCCGAGGAGCAGCAGGCCGAGATCGCCCGGCTGGAGTCGATCGGCGCGGAACGCGTCCCCGACTGGCCCTATCCGAAGGGCGCGGACTTCGTCGTGATGCGCGATCCGGTCGGCAATCTGTTCTGCGTGCTCGACCACGACTGACCGCGTCCACGTCCGCAAAAGGTTACGGACGAGGAGGAATACGTACTGTAATATCTCCCGAGGTATCGGGAGCCGGAACCCTTCGGCGCCCTGAAACCAGGATGGTCGAGCCCACTGCGGGTGACGATCACGTTCGCTCCCGGAGCTCGGGCATTCACAACTGAATGCATGCCATCAGGCGGCAACTCGGGAGGGGACCACATGGTTCGGCCGCGCAGAGCCCTTATCGACATGCAGCCGTCGTCGCCGTGGGCGCGACGGCTGGTCATCTTGATCACCGTACCGGCGGTGACGATCGCCGCCGTGTTCGCCGGCCTGTATCTGTACCAGCAGCAGCAGGCCACTCGGACGGTCAATCCTGCCGGTCCGCCGTCGAGCAGCCCCAGCGACACGGCGAAGATCAAGCAGGCCATCTCGGACTGCCGGCGCGAGGTCGCGCTGGCCGAGTCCGTGCTCAGCGCCGCCGACGACGGGGTACGGAACTGGCGGCAACGCGTCCAGGCGCAGACCGACCTGTCGCTCGGCCGGATCACCGAGAAGGAGGCCAGGGACGTCTGGAACCGGACCGGGAACGCGGGCCCGTCCGACATCGCGAAGTACCAGACCGCCAAGGCCGCCTACCGCGCCGACAACGGCGCCTGCGCCGCGGTCAAGGGTGCGACCGAGGCCGAGCTGGAGCAGTTGAGCATCTGCCGCGCCCGGGTCGGCAAGGTCGGACCCGCGCTGACCGCGGCCGATCTCACCTTGAAGGACTGGGAGATCCACCTCGGTTCGACGCCGGCCAGTGTCAGCCCCAGCCAGGATCCGGACGGGATCTGGCGCGACGCGTGGCGCAAGGCTCCGACCAACCTGAACAAGTACTCCGACGCGATGGACACCCTCGCCAAGACCAAGAGCTGCCCGCGCTGAACCCGGGAACCCCCCGAGTGAGGAGCCCTGAGGGCGGGTCAAGCACGACCTGGTCCGTTCACCGAGTCTTGATCAACTCCTGAGCCGCCCCCGCCCGGACTGACCGTGCACTGAGGCGCTGTTGAGATGCCCTCCTTACGATGGCCCGAAATCGCTGCGGTCGCCGGCAACTCGGGAGGGGACCACCGTATGGTTCAGCCGCGGAGAGCACTGGACACTCCGCCACGATCACGGCTGCGACGCCTGGTCATCTGGTTCACGGTTCCGGTTCTGCTCCTGGTGATGGGTGCAGCCGGCGTCGTGGTGTGGACGACGCTCAATCAGGGCGGCCCCGGCACGCCGGCGATACCGCTGGCCAAGCCGGCCGGTTCGGCCGAGGAGACCCCGGACGACGGCAGCGGCCCGACCGGCCAGCAGTCCGTCGGCGAGGCCATCACGTCCTGCCGGCGGGAGGTGGCCGTGGCCGAGTCCGTACTCGCGGCGGCCGGCGACGGCATCGGGCACTGGCGCGAACACGTTCAGGCCCAGACCGACCTCTCCCTCGGCCGCACCGAGGAGGACGAGGCCGAGAAGATCTGGCAGCGGACCCGGCAGGCCGGCGCCTCCGATGTCGCCAAGTACCAGACGGCCAAGTCGGGACGGAAGGCCGACGGCAACGCGTGCCGCCCGGTGAAGGGCGCCGAGGACGACCAGGGTGAGCAGCTCAAGTTGTGCCACACGCGGCTGTCCAAGGTGTCGTCGGCCCTGACCAACGCCGACCTGGCGATGAAGGATTGGCAGCGCCAGTTGGAGGCGTTGAAGGACGCGGACCCGGACGACCTGCACCACTACGAGGACTCCTGGCTGGAGGCCTGGCGCAAGGCCCCGGAGAACCTGGACAGGTACTCGGCCGCGATGGACACGCTGGCCAAGACCAAGAGCTGCCCGCGCTAGCCCAATTCCACAAGGCAGCGAAGGGGGTCAAGCGGACGCGGTCTCGAAGATGGGATCTTGACGAACTCCTGAGGCAGCGTTGTCCGAGTTAACGCGCTGCTGCGGAATCCCTGAGTCGCGCTCTTTAGCATGATCATGAACATCGCTGCGTAACACGATGCGTATCGTGGGTCGTTCGGGGGAGCGTCGCAGCATCTTCCCGCGGACCGATTCGTCGGGCCGGCGCACTCCGGTGGGCAACGAGCCCTGGAACGCCCTCGTCCTCTTCGCAGCGGCAAACTCGGGAGGGGACCGTCCCATGGTTCGGCCGCGAAGAGCAGCAGAGTCACCACCACCGTCGCCGCTGATGCGGCGCATCGCCATCCTCTGTACGGTTCCGGTCGTCGTGATCGCTGCGGCGGCAGCCGGCGTGCTCGTGTGGTCGGCCCAGCAGAATCCCACCGGCCTGCCGCCGAACTCCGCCGGCAGCGGCGTACCGCCGTCCTCGTCCGCGCCCGCGTCGGACGACCCGGCCCCGAAGGGGGCACCGTCGGAGAACGCCAGCGGATCGACCGGTGAGCAGGAGGCGGTCGCCGAGGCCGTCGCGGACTGCCGCCGGGAGGTGGCGCAGAGCGAGTCGGTGCTCCAGGCCGCGAGCCAGGGCGTCGACCATTGGCGCCAGCACGTCCAGGCGCAGACCGATCTGACGCTGGGCCGCATCACCGAGGCCGAGACCAAGGCGATCTGGAAGCGGACCAGACTGCCCGGCCCCTCGGACGTGGCCAAGTACGAGACCGCGCGGTCCGGCCACAAGGCCGTGCCCGACGCCTGCAAGGCCGTGGCGGGTGCCACCACGGAGCAGTCCGAGCAGCTGCAGCTGTGCCGGGCCCGGTTGGAGAAGGTACGGGTCGCGCTCACCGGAGCCGATCTCGCCATGGGCGACTGGGCGGATCACCTCGCCGACATGCGGAAGTCCGCGAGCGGCCACGTGCACAACGCGCAGGAAGTCTGGCTGGACACCTGGCGGGCTGCTCCGCCGAACCTGGAGAAGTACGCCTCGGCGATGGACACCCTGGCCAAGACCAAGAGCTGCCCGAGCTAGCTTGGAGCTAGACCTGCGGCGGCCCGGGCTGTCCGTACTGACTCGTCGTCGAGTACGGAGCCGGCTGCCCGTACTGACCCGGCGCGGGCGGGACCGACGGGCGCTGCGCCTCGGCCGGCGAACCGCCGGACCGACCCGCGACGACGGCGCAGATCACCAGCACCAGCCCGGCCGCGGACACCAGGCCCAGAACGGCCGACAGGCCCGCGAGGGTACTGATCGAGACGTTGAGCTCATGCGACGCCCAGGGGATGGCCAGCGACCAGACCGCGTTGAGGATGTGCCCGATCAGCATGATCAGGCAGCCGACCAGACCGAGCACCCGGGCGGACCCGCGGGTCCGGAGGGGGATCAGGATGAGCCCCAGCAGCATCGGCAGCGCGTACACGCCCTGTCCCGCGATGAACGCGAGAATGTCGGGGTTCAACGGCCGGTTCCGGCGTAGACGATCGCCTCGCTGTCGGAGTCGAGGTCGAACGCGGTGTGCGCGGCGACCACGGCCCGGTCGACGTCGTCCTGATCGACGACCACCGAGATCCGGATCTCCGAGGTCGAGATCATCTCGATGTTGACGCCGGCGTCGGCGAGGGCGGCGAAGAACTTCGCGGTGACGCCGGGATGGGAGCGCATCCCGACCCCGACCACGGACACCTTGCCGATCTGGTCGTCGTACAGAACCTGCTCGAAGCCCACCGTCTCCCGCAGCGCCTCGAGGGCGGCCTTCGCGGCCGTACCGTCGGTCTTCGGCAGGGTGAAGGAGATGTCGGTGCGGCCGGTGTCCACCGCGGACACGTTCTGCACGATCATGTCGATGTTGATCTCCGTGGCCGCGACCGCCTCGAAGATCCGCGCGGCCTCGCCGACGCGATCCGGGACACCGACCACGGTGATCTTGGCCTCGCCGCGATCATGCGCGACGCCGGAGATGATCGCCTGTTCCATGGCACTTCCCTTTTCTGCCTCGGTCACCCAGGTGCCGTCCTTGTCCGAGAACGACGATCGTACATGCACGGCCACGTTCTCCCGCCGGGCGTATTCGACACAACGCAGGTGCAGGATCTTGGCGCCACAGGCAGCCATCTCCAGCATCTCCTCGTAGCTGATCTTGGGAATCCGCCGGGCGCTCGGCACGATCCTCGGGTCGGCGGTGAAGATCCCGTCGACGTCGGTGTAGATCTCGCAATGATCGGCGTTCAGCGCGGCGGCCAGCGCGACCGCCGTCGTGTCGGACGCGCCCCGGCCGAGCGTCGTGATGTCCTTCGTGTCCTGGGCGACGCCCTGGAAGCCGGCCACGATGACGATGTCGCCGGCGTCCACCGCGGACACGATCCGGCCCGGGGTGATGTCGATGATCCGGGCGTTGCCGTGGGTCCCGGTCGTGATGATGCCGGCCTGGGAGCCGGTCAGTGAGCGTGCGTGCATGCCGAGGTCGGCGATCGCCATCGCCAGCAGCGCGGCGCTCATCCGTTCGCCGGCGGTGAGCAGCATGTCGAGTTCCCGCGGCGGCGGCAGCGGCGAGACCTGGAGTGCGAGGTCCATCAGCTCGTCGGTGGTGTCGCCCATGGCCGAGATCACGACGACGACGTCGTGGCCCTGCTGCTTCGTGGCGACGACGCGCTTGGCGACCCGCTTGATGCTCTCGGCATCGGCCACCGATGATCCGCCGTACTTCTGCACTACGCGGCCCACGCCGACTCCCCATCTCCGTTCGCGAACTTCCCCCGACACAGCGGTCCAATCCAGGCCGGACCAGCCCACACTCTAATCGGGATCGGGCGGTTCCCCGGTCCGCCGGTCACTCTGCGAACAGCTCAGCTGCCGGTGGCCGGGGCGAGTCGCCGCAACTGCTCGACCAGCGCCGCGATCTCGGCGGCGACCCCGGTCCGGAGCTCGGGCATCGACATCCTCGACCGCCAGGGCCGGCCGGTCGCGGCCTGCAGGGCGAACTTCTGGCGGGCGATCGAGGGTCCGAGCAGCCCGACGATGGCCCGGATCCGGTCCGGGTCGTCCCGGTGGCGCAGCATCAGGTCGGGTACGACGGCGAAGCAGCCCGACACCACGCCCGCTCCCCCTTCGGTCTTGATCACCGGCAACCGGGAGTCGTCACCGGTGTAGAGCGCCTGGTCGGGGCGGACCAGCGCGGCGAAGGCCGCGAAGTCGTCGTTCGCGCGGCCGGACAGCTTCGCCCCGGCGACGTTCGCGGGCTCCATCAGCGCCCGGAACGTCGCCGCGCCGACCACGACACCGGTCCGGTCCGGAAACAGGTACGGGAAGACAGCGAGCTCGGGATGCGCTGCCGCAAAGGAATGGGCGTGATCGATGACCTGCCGGTCGTCGGCCGGCAGATAGTACGGCGTGAGCAGCGCGACCCGGCGCACCCCCGCGGCGGCGGCTCGCTCGGCGAGCTGGTGCGACTCGTACAAGGAAGCGGCGCCGACGTGGGCGACCACCCGGTCGGGTCCGAGGACGTCGGCGGCCAGCCGGGTCAGTTGATCACGTTCGGCTCGGTCCAGGGCCGGGAACTCGCCGGTGGTACCGGCGACGAGTACGTCGGCATGATCATCCGGGA
The DNA here is from genome assembly GCF_013407955.1 of Microlunatus parietis. Classification (GTDB taxonomy): domain Bacteria; phylum Actinomycetota; class Actinomycetes; order Propionibacteriales; family Propionibacteriaceae; genus Microlunatus; species Microlunatus parietis. The sequence goes on from NZ_JACCBU010000001.1 coordinate 3,089,798, forward strand.
GCCGTTCCAGCAGCTCGGCGAACGCGTCCCGGTCGATCCGGAGCGCGTCGTCGAACGGCGTCGGGACGGCGGAGATGATCAAGGGTACGGAACTCGTCACGGCACCCACCGTACGGCCTCGATGAAGCGCTCCGACCGTTCGGCGTCGTTGGAGTAGAAGACGGCCAGCACGCTGCCGTCGTCCATCGCGATCGCCCGCGGATAGCCCTGGTCCCGGACCGCGGTGTCGTCGGTGATCACCGTCGCGCTCCAGCTGGCACCCCGGTCGGTGCTGATCATGGCCCGCAGCCCGTACGGTTCGGCGCGGCTCCCGTACACCAGGACGAGGCGGCCGTCGGCCAGCCGGACCAGTGCCGGCGGATTGCCGCCGGCTCCGGCATCCGGGACCGGGGTGCCGACCTGGCGCCAGCTGCGGCCCTGATCGTCGCTGGCGTACAGGTCGATCCAGTGCGGCTTCGTGCCCCGGTCACCGACGCCCGAGCAGCGTCGCGCGCAGAGGATCGTGCCGTCGTCGAGACGGACCGAGGACGGCATGATCGCCCAGCCCGCCGGCTCGTCGCCGACCCAGCCGCGCGGCTCGAAGGTGCGGCCGCCGTCGCCGGTCCACACCGAGCGGATCCGTCCCTCGCTCCCGTCCGCCTTGCCGGTGGTCAGCTGGAACAGCGCCTCGTGCGGGCCGAGCGGGACGATGTCGGTGCGGGCGGCGACCGCCCGCTCCCCGAACGTTCCGAGGCGGTGCGGCCCGGACCAGGACCGGGCGCGATCCCGGCTGACGTAGAACCAGGAACGGGCCCCGTCGACGATGCCGGTCCGCGCCACCAGCACGATCGTCTCCGGATCGGTGAAGTCCACCGGCTCCGGCTCGACGAACGCGCCCTCGTCCAGCCGCGGCCCGATCTGCAGCTCCGGATCGACATGCTCGTCGCCGGACAGGGTCTCCACACCGCCCGGAATGACCCCGGTGAACGGCTCGTGGCTCCAGCTCTGACCGCCGTCCAGGCTCCGCGCGACCACCGGGACGAACGGCCGCGCCTTGTCCCGCGGATGCAGCCCGGTGTCCGGCCCGACCCAGCCGGCCACGAAGATCGACACCACCTCCTCGCCCCAACCCCACAGCCCGTAGTTGGCCGGCCAGCCGGCGAACCGCCCGGGCTCGCGGTAGACGATGCTGCGCGTCGACTCGATCGGCAAGGAACTCATCCTTTCAGGCCGGCGGCCAGTCCGCCGACGAAGTAGCGCTGCGCGGCCAGGAACAAGATGATCATCGGGATCACGGTCAGCGTGCTGGCCGCCATCAGGATGTTCGTCTCGGATTCCTGTCCGGAGGAATAGAGCTGAAGCCCGAGCTGCAACGTCGCGAGGTCGGTGTCGGTGGTCAAGATCAACGGCCAGACGAAGTCGTTCCACGCACTCTGGAAGGACAGGATCCCCAGCGTCGCGACGGCCGGCGTGCTCAGCGGGACCATGATGCTGGCGAAGATCCGCAGGTGCGAGGCGCCGTCCAGCCGGGCGGCCTCCAGGTATTCGTCCGGCACGCCGGCGAAGAACTGGCGCATCAGGAAGATGCCGAGCGGGGTGGCGACCGACGGCATGATCAATCCGGCGTACGTGTTCAGCAGCCCGCTGCCGCCCATGCCGAGCAGGTTGTTGCCGCCGGCCAGCGGAATGTGTTGCAGCACAATGAACACGGGGACGATCTGGCTCTGTGCCGGCACCATCAACAACGCGATCACTCCGGCGAAGATCACCGTCCGGCCGGGGAACCTCATCTTCGCGAAGGCGTAGCCGGCCAGCGCGCAGAGCACCACGTTGGCGATCATGGAGCCGAGGGCGTAGATCAGCGAGTTGCCCAGCTGCCGTACGAAATCGGTGGCCGACAACGCGGTCAGGAAGTTGGACCACTGCCAGCTCTCCGGAATCAGCGAGGGCGGGAACTCCGCCGTCTCGGCGTCGCTCTTCAGGCTGGTCGAGATCATCATCAGGAACGGATAGATCGCGACGATGCTGATCGCGGCGACCACGACGTACCAGATGGCGACGTTGCGGATTCGGCGGCTGGTCCAGCGCGACCGGGCCGGACCGGCGTTGGCCGGCCGAGTCTCGGTGCGGGGCGTGGCGCTCGGCCGTACCACGGAGACGGTCATCGTTCCCTCCCGTTGACGAGCCGGGCCCCGGCGATGGAGAACACCAAGATCAACACGAACAGCACCACCGACATTGCCGAGGAGTAGCCGAAGTCCGAGTAGGAGAAGGCGTTCTCGAAGATCTGGTAGACCACGGTCGACGTCGAGCCGATCGGCCCGCCCTGGGTCATGATGTAGATCGACCCGAACACCTGGAAGCTGCCGGTGACGGTGAGCACCACCAGATAGAAGGTGACCGGCCGGAGCAGCGGCAGGATCACCGACCAGAACGCGCGGGCCGGCCCGGCGCCGTCGATCCGGGCGGCCTCCCGGACCTCCTCCGGGACGTTCTGCAATCCGGCCAGGTAGAGCAGCATCGAGGTCCCGTAGTCCCGCCAGATCCCCATCACGATCAGGGCCGGCATCGCGGTCGAGGGGCTCTGCAACCAGCGCGGAGTCGGCAGCCCGACCGACTGCATCAGGCCGTTGATCGGACCAAGATCAGGATCGTAGAGGTAGATCCACACCATCGCGGCGGCCGCGATCGATACCAGCACCGGGAGATAGAGGATCGCCCGGAACACGTTGCGTCCGGGATACCGGACATTGAGCAGCATGGCGGTGCCCAGGCCGAGCGCCATGGTCGGCACCGTTACACCGACCGTGTAGTAGAGCGTGTTCCACAGGGCCTGGCCGAAGACCGGATCGCCGATCAGGGTCAGGTAGTTCCGCAGGCCGACGAATTCGGTCGGCCGGAGGAAGGTGACATCGGTGAAACTGAAGCCGAGGGTGGTCAGGGCCGGGATGCCCACCACCAGAGCGAGCACGACGACGGCCGGGGCGATGAACGCGTACGCGATCCAGTCCCGGCGGGTCCGCCGGGCGAGTACCGGCTGCAAGATGGTCATGATCAACTCCCGACCTTGACGAACGGGCGGATCTTCGCCGCGGCGGACCTGACGGCCTCGGCCGGTGTCGACCGCCCGTAGAAGACGCTGGAGACCGAGCGGGCGATCACCGGGATCATCCGGGTCGCGGCCGGCGTGACCGGCGCGCGCTCCGGTGCGTGCTCGGCGGCCTCGACAAAAGCGGCCAGCAGCGGATCCTTCTTGATCACCTCGGACTCGGCCGCCGCCGGAATCGCCGGGATGTTCCGGCTGGTGGCCGCGAAGGCGATCTGGCGTTCCACGTCCAGCGCGAACTCGACGTAGCGGGCTGCGGCTTCTTTGGCCGGCGCCTGCTCGGGGATCGCAAAGGCGAACGGGTCGATCAGCGAGGTGTGCCCACCGCGCTGCCCCGGCATGGAACGGACCGCGACGTTGATCTTGCCTTTCTCCGCCGAGGTCAGCCCGTAGTTGCCGTTGATCGAGAAGGCGGCCCGACCGGACGGGAACGGCGCCGACGAACTGTCGCCGATGCCGAACCCAGGCACCGTCACTCGGTCGTCGATCACCAGCCGGGCCATGAACTCGACCGCGGCGACTCCGGCGTCGGAGTCGAACGCGACATCGGAGCCGTCCTCGTTGAGCAGGCTGCCGCCGGCCCCCTGCAGGAAGAGTGTGAACGCCTCGTACAGCTCGAGATCGTTGCTGTAGAAGTGAAAACCGGCTCGGACCAACTTGTCGCCGTCCCACCGGGTCAGTTCCCTGGCCCAGTCGCGCAGCTCGTCCCAGTTCGCCGGCGGATGATCAAGATCGAGACCGGCCGCGCCGATCAGGTCGGCGTTGAAGGTGAGCGCCCGCGCCGTCCCGTACAGCGGAGCGGAGATCAACGTACCGCCGAGCCTCGAGTAGTTGGCGAACCGCTCGGTCAGTCCCGCCGTGTTGGGGACCAGTTGCTCGAGATCGGCCAGCCGGCCGCCGGAGGCGTAGATCAGCGAGTAGTCCCAGTGCTGGATGAACAGGTCCGGCAAGGTCCCGCCGACGATGCCGGTCAGCAGCTTCTGGTTCAGCTGATTGGGGCTGCCGTACAAGGACTCCCGGACGCTGATCTCCGGATGACCGGCGGCGAACTGCTCCCCCAGCGCGATCCCGGCCTTGCGTTTGCTGCCGGCCAGCTGGGACCAGAACTCCACCTCCCCGGTACGTCCTCGGCCGCCGGAGCAGCCGGAGAGCAACCCTCCGCCGAGCCCGGCGAGGCCGACCGATGCCGCCGCGGTGACGACGGATCTTCGGGAAACCCTGCGGTCGGTGATCCGACCAACCATGATCACAGCCTCCTCGCTGTTCCACCGGAACTGCACGTGTCCGCAGGTGAACCTCTACTGAGCCGGCGACCGCCCGAAGGCCCCGGCCTGCTCGGCCGGCCGCGCGATGGCTCGACCGTGAGCGTGCCGCATCCGCTGCCGCGAGCCCTCGATGTGATCGGCGAGCAGGGTCAGCACCGCCGCGTCGTCCTTCGCTGCCAGGGCATCGAGCAACTGCACGTGATCAGCAAGAGTCGGCCGCAGGTCCCGGGCATCCTGGGCGTTCGTCACCGACAGCATCGCGGCGAACGTCGGCTTGTACTGCGCCCAGACGTTGCCCAGCCGCCGATGGCCGGCCGACCGGTAGAAGGCGGTGTGGAACTCGAGGTCGGCGTGCGCGAACGCCTCGACGTCACCCCGCTCCGCCGCCTCGGTCATCTCCTCCAACAACCGCCGCGCCTCGGACCAATCGGCCTGCTCACGGTGCATGGCGAGCTGCAGCGCCTCCCGCTCTAGCATCGTCCGCAGCGAATACAGCTCGTCGATGTCCTCCAGCGACAACCCGCGAACATAGACGCCACGGCGCCGCGCCTCGACCAGACCCTCGGCCTCGAGCTGGCGCAGCGAGTCCCGCACCGGCCCGCGGCTCACGCCGAACAACTCCGACAGCCGTCCCTCCACCAAGTGCGTGCCCGCCGGAATCTGGCCGGAGACGATCTCCCGCCGCAGCCGGTCGGTGACGTGGACGCCCAAAGCGACCGGGGGGTGCGATCTGCAGATCCGGATGCACGGAGCCTCCTTCGTCAACGGTTAACCGTCATCGAATAACGGTTGACCGTCGTTGTCAAGGCGCCCGCCCAAGGACCGGGCGTCCCGGGCGCAGGAATAGGGTCGAGCGGTGAGCGACTGGGTGGACGAGCAGCTGGGGCGGTTGAGCCTGGAGCAGCAGGTCGGGCAACTGCTGGTGCCGTACCTGACCGGAGCGACGATCGACACGGCGGCGCCGGAGAACCGGGAGCGGTTCGGTGTGGACACCCCGGCCGAGGTGATCCGGTCGCTGCAGCCGGGCGGGGTGATCTACTTCGCCTGGTCAGGCAATGTCGATCATCCGGAGCGGACCGCGGCGCTCAGTGCCGGGCTGCAGCGGACGTCGCTGGATGATCATGGTCCGGGCGTCGGACTGATGATCGCCACCGACCAGGAGAACGGGATCGTGGTCCGGCTGCGCGAGCCGGTGACCCAGTTCCCGGGGGCGATGGCACTCGGCGCCACCGGTGATCCCGAGTTGAGCCGGACCACCTATCGGGTCACCGGGCGGGAGTTGCGGGCGGTCGGGATCAACGCCGACTACGCGCCGGACGGCGACGTCAACGTCAACCCGGCCAATCCGGTGATCGGGGTCCGGTCGTTCGGGTCCGACCCGGCTCGGGTCGCCGATCACGTGGTCGCCTCGATCCTTGGGCTGCAGGACGATGCCGGGATTTCGGCGTCCGTGAAGCACTTTCCCGGGCACGGCGACACCGCGGTCGACTCGCACCATGACCTGCCGGTGATCACTCATGATCATGAGACCTGGCGCCGGGTCGATGCGCCGCCGTTCCGGGCCGCGATCGCCGCCGGGGTCGATCTGATCATGTCGGCACACCTGTCCTGCCCGGTGTTCGATCCGAGCGGCGACCCGGCGACCTTGAGCCGGCCGGTGATCACCGGGCTGCTCCGCGAGGAACTGGGTTTCACCGGGGTGATCACGACCGATGCGTTGGACATGCAGGGCGTCCGGACCCGCTATCCGGACGGCGAGATCGTGGTCCGGGCCATTGAGGCCGGAATCGACCAGCTGCTCGCTCTGCCGGCTCCGGTGGTGGCGCGGGATGCCCTGGTGCAGGCCGTTCGGGAGGGCCGGCTCAGCGAGCAGCGGATCGCGGAGAGCGTGCGGCGGATCCTGGCTCTGAAACTGCGTCGCGGGTACGCCCTCGGCGCCGACCCGGAACTGCCGGAGCTCTCGGTGATCGGCTCCGAAGATCATCGCGACACCGCCGACCGGATCGCTCGGTCGGCGATCACGATCGTCCGCGACTCCGGCGGGCTGCCGCTCGGCGACGGGAGCCTGCTGGTCACCGGCTGGGGCGACAAGGCCGTGCCTGCGCTGGCCGCCGCGCTGCGGTCGGGCCGGCCCGGTTCGGTCCAGGAGTTGATCACCGGCGCCGAGCCGGACGACGCGATGATCAAGGAAGCCGGCGGCCGCGCGGCCGCTGTCGACCGGGTCGTCCTGATCACGTCCTCGGCCTGGCGCGACGAGCGGCAGCAGGCGCTGGCGGCGGCGGTCGCGGCGGCCAACCCGCGGCTGGTCGTGGTGTCGGCGCGAGATCCGTACGACCTGAGGGTGCTGCCGCCGGACACCACCTTGATCACCGGCTACTCGGCGATCCCGGCGACGATGGCGGCCGTGGCCGAGGTCCTGTCGGGCCACCGGACCGCCCCTGGCCGACTGCCGGTCGACCTCTGACGAGGACAACGGGGAGGATCCCGCCCGGCGCCACGGAAGATCTTGCTGGTGCGGTGACGTCGTCGAGCGGACGATTTGACCGGCAGATCCGGCCCGATGTGGGGGTCAAGGCGTCCGCTCAGTGAGTGGGAGTGCTCGCCGGGAGTTGGCCGTGTTGTGGGGTTCGGCCCCGTTCACCTCACGACACGATCGCTGTGGATCTCCGCCGTGACTGGAGCCCGTTGCGGAATGGTGCAAAGGGTGTTTCAGGTCGGATCAGGGCCCGATACTGGGCGGCCCGCCGTCCCTGGACGGGTGCGACCCGCACGGGACGCGCAGGGTTGGAAGTCATTGAGGGGCTCGGATCCGCCGGTCAGGGCGCATCCGCTCGACGAGTCACCGCACCAACAAGATCTTCCGCGGCGAGGGCCGACGGTGCCGCGTTGCGCTAGGTCAGGCCGTGATGTCGACGATCCGCTCGAACACGAACTCGTACGGCAGGTAGGCCACGTCGTACTCGTGGCCCGGCGGGTGGGCCTGCAGCTGGGACAGCTGGAGCAGCCGCCAGCCGTCGATCAGAGCCTCCAGGCCGGTCTGGTACGGCGGCTCGTCGCTGTCACCCATGGTCGGCTTGGACCGGCCGGTGCCGTCGTAACGGGTCCAGCCGATCACGTTGGAGTCCAGCGCCGAGGTGCCGAGGTAGAGGATCAGCACCTGCTGCCGCAGGTTGGGCTGGGCCGGTTTGGCCGCGAACGCTTCTTCGATGGTCGTGGTCATGGTTCCTCGTTCCCAATCTTCCTGTTACAGCTCAGAAGTTCCAGCCGCCGGCGGAGCGGTTCGAGCCGAGCCGGACGTCGCTGGCGCCCGGCGCGACGAACTGAGGCCGCAGCTGCTCCCGGGTCAGGTAGTAGTCGATGTCGAACTCGTGATCACCGGTCAGCACGCGCCACAGCTTGGCCCGGTTGACCAGCTCCAGCCGACCCTCGTTGGCCGACGTCCAGCCGAAGCTCGCGGTCAGTTCCTTGATCACCTGCGGGTCGTCGATGTCGTCGGTGTTCCAGAGCCGGAGCTGGCGTACCGTCGGGTTGAACCTGATCTTGAACATGTAGCGCGGCACGTCGGAGTCGTTGCGCCGGCCGCCGTGCCAGATGCCGTGGTGCAGGAACACGACGGTGCCGGCCGGGCAGGTCAGCCGGGTCTGGCCGGCCAGATTCTGGTAGCGGCCGATGCCGGTCTGGTTGATCTTGCGCAGATGGGTCCCGGGCACGCTCAGCGTGCCGCCCTGCTCCAGCGTGACGTCCTTCGGGTAATACATGAGCTGGACGTCGAACGCTTCGACCCGAGTGTCCAGGATCGCGTCGCCGTGCATGTTCTGGGCCTCACCGCCGCGCGGCGGCCGGACGTGCACCGCGTGGTGATCGATGTTCGGGTTGGGCCCGACCAGGCTCTGCACCGCACCGGCGACCGCGGGCAGGTCGAGCAACTCCCGGACGAACGTGCCGACCGGGAAGGCCACGTCCAACGGCGTCCCGTACGGATAGCCGGGGATGCCGGCGTTCAGCACCTCGATCGCGCGGGCGTTCATGGCGTCCGGGACCACGGCTTCCAGAGCCACGGATCCGTGGGACACGAAGTGGGCCATTTCCACCGAGGAAAGTAGGTGTTTTCGATCGACCAGTGCACTCACGGCACAGTCCTTCCTAGCGCGGGGGTCGTGATTTTGGTACGACAGATGGCGAGTCGTATCGACAACGCTAGGCGTGCCGGGACCGGCTGTCGTGGTGCTGATGCGGCGTCTACTGGTTGAATTCCTGCATGGTCAAGACCGTGGTTCCGGCGGTGGAGCTGGATCTGTCCGAACCGCCCGAGGTCTGGGCGCAGGGCCGCAGCACGCACGGGGTGCGCAGCCTGGAGGACCGGTTCCAGTTGCCTCGGCTGTGGTCGCTGCACCTGTACGGCTACCACGCCGACCTCGAGGTCGACGGGGTGACGCACCAGGTGGCGCCGGGCACCGTGTCCCTGGTCCCGCCCGCCGCAGCGATCCGCTACCGCTACCGGGGCCCGTCCACTCATCTGTATGCCCACCTCAAGGCCGGGTCGGGGACGCCGGCCCGCGGCCGGCTGCAGTTGATCATGTCGCCCGGAGCCGAACTGCCGGTGATCACCGACCTGATGGAGTCCGCGGTCGCCGCGGCCGCCTTCCGGCCGGAACGGACCCGAGCCGACATCTGGGGCGTGCTGCTCCGACTGGCCGACCGGCCGGCCCCGCGCCCGGCCACCACACCGGCCCGTGATCATGTGGTGACCGCGATGGCCTACATCGAGTCCCGGCTGACCGAGACCCTGACGGTGCCGCAGGTGGCCGCCGCGGCCGGCATCTCGGCCAACCACCTGACCCGGCTGTTCTCGGCCGAGGTGGACCAGTCCGTCGTCGGCTACATCCGGCGCCGCCGGATCGACCACGCCCGCCGGCTGCTGGCCAGCAGCACGATGTCGATCACCGCGATCGCCTCCGCGGTCGGTTTCCCCGACCTGCAGGCATTCAACAAGGCCTGCCGCGCCGTCACCGGTCAGTCGCCGCGGCGGCTGCGCCAGGGTCCGGCGGACTGACCGCCCGGGTGCGCTCGTGCGGCAGCAGCCGGCGAGCGACGTACCCGGTCTTCACGTCGGGCGTGAAACCGCAGGCCCGGTAGAAGGCGTGCGTCGAGGCCCGCTTCGATCCGGTCAGCAGCATCACCTTGTAGCAGCCGCGGCGCCAGGCCTCCTGGAGTGTGTGGTCCATGATCAGCTTGCCCAGGCCACGGCCCCGGAGCGACTCGTCCACGACCACGTTCTCGATGATCGCGTACGGCGACGCGGCCCGACTCAGGTTCGGAATGACATTGAGATAGGTGGTCGCCACGACCTCGCCGTCCCGCTCGAGCACGGACAGCTGCAGCCCGGGATCGGCGAGGATCCGCTCGAACACCTCGCGATCGCTGCCGTCCTCGATCACCGGGTCGTCCGGGTTCAGCTGCCCGTACAGCCGCATGATCGCCTCGAGATCGCCTGCCATCGCTGCTCGGAACACCGTGACACCGTATCGCCGTTCAGGACGTCAGCGGCGGCACGGCGAGCAGCATGGCCACCGCCCAGGTGACGTGCGTCAGGATCGGTGCCAGCACGCCGCCGGTGACCTGGCGCAGCCGGCCGGTCACCAGGGCCAGCACGGCGGCGGCGAAGATCAACAGCGGGTTGCCGGTCGGGATCGTCACCAGGACGTTGAGCGCGGCCGTGACGGCGTACCGATGCCGGGGGCGGGTCAGGCGCCACAGCGCGCCGCGGAAGAACACCTCCTCGCCGGCTCCGTTGACCACGGTGATCACCAGGACCAGTGGCAGCAGGCCGCGGTCGGCGTAGCCGAAGACGCCGGACAACGCGTCGTCGAAGAGCGGCAGCCGGTCGACCAGCAACGCGCCGAGGACGAAGATCACGGCCAGCAGCAGGCCGATCAGGATCGGGGCGAGGAAGGTTCGCGCCCGGCTGCGCCGCGGGACGGGCCACAGGTCGACCGGGACCAGCAGGCCGCCGATCAGCCAGACCGCGGCGAGCGCCAGGGTGAGCCCGTAGAAGCGGCCGCTGCCCTGCGGGCTGGCGAAGGACAGGTGCAGCAGGCCCGCGCCGGCGACCAGAACGGCCAGCACCACGATCCGGGCCAGAAAGGGACGCCGGAGGAACAGCGGCCGGCGGGCGGGCCCGGAGGCGCCGGTCACCGGCACCCGCAGGCCAGACCGTTCGTCCATGGCGTGAACCTACCCGGCAACGGCCGCCGATCACCGGCACCCCAGGGCCGGCCCGGACCCGGTTTCGGCTCGCACTGGTCCACCGGCAACGACTCTCCCCCTTGACATGGAATGCAGTTCCGGATGAGCTGGCGGCGGCACCCCCTGGACGTCGGAGGAGATCAGATGAACCGTCCAGCCCGGCTTCAGCTTCCCATGATGATCATCGGCCTGAGCCTCACCGCGGCCCTGCTGACCGCCCTGCCCGCCCAGGCCAGACCCTCCGTCCGGGACTTCGAGTCCGACCCGGTCGGCTCGGTCCCGGCCGGCTGCTCGACGCCGGCAGGTCGGACCGCCGCGACGGTGACCGACACCGAGGCCTACAGCGGCCGACAGTCGCTGGCGTTGACGGACTCGTCGGCCGACGCGCAGACGGTGATCATCTGTCCCGGCGCCGAAGGGGACGGCCAGCAGCTCCGGTTCGCCGTCCGGCCCGAGACGCTGCCCAACGGCTTCCTGGTCTCGCTGCTCGGCACGTTCGTCGGCAAGCCGGCCAGCGGGGTGCCGGTGTTCCAGGTGATGGTCCGGCCGGACGGCGGGCTGTCCTGGTACGACGGCCTCGGCTGGACCCAGATCGGCGCCGCCGGGACCGTACCGGCCGGCTCCTGGAGCACCATGATCATCGAAGTGCCGCGGGGCCACGCGGAGGCCCGGGTCTTCGTGGGCGAGCGGGCCGGTCTCCGGTCCTTCGTCGGGGCGGCGGGCCCGGTCGGCGTCAGCCCGGTCGCGAGTGTGACCGGCTACCAGTTCGCCAGTGCCGGTACAAGGCCGGCCGGCGACGTGATCTTCGTCGACGACGTGGCCGTGGCCGACGGCACCGGAGCCGCGCCGAAGCCGCCCCAGCCGTTGATCAAGGTCGGCCGGCCGATGATCATCGACGAGACCGACGAGGGCCTGATGCAGATGCCGAACACGGCGGTCAGCGTGCCCCAGCCGGACGGCACCGAGGAGGTGCTGGTCTCGTACCCGGTGCACGGCGACACCGCCCACGACACCGGCACGGCCTTGGCCTCCTCCCGTGATCAGGGCCGGACCTGGACGAACGCCGACGACCGGAATCCCTTCCCGAACGAGCAATCCTTCTACCTCAGCCGGCTTCGCAACGGCGACCTGCTGGCAGTCTCGTACCACACGTTCATGATCGACGAGCCCGGCAAGACCCAGGCCGAGGTGCCGACCGCCGTGTCCAAGGACGGCGGCCACACGTGGGTTCACCGGGCCGGCCGGATGACCGCGCCGCAGTCGATGAAGCCGATCTCCGACGCGACCAGCCGGCCCGGGCATCCGCTCGGCGGGTTCGTCCTGGTGCACCGGGTGATCGAGGACGACGACGGCACCCTCTACCAGTCCGGCTACGGTTTCTACGCCGAGGACCGGAAGTTCCGGCAGATCATCCTGGCCTCGACCGACGGCGGCGAGAACTGGACCGTCCGTGGCACCGTGGCCGCCGCCCTCCCGGACCGCCAGAACTACGAGTGCCTCTGCGAGGCGGCGATCGCTCGGACCAAGGACGGTTCACTGCTGGCCGTGATGCGCACCGGCAGCTACCAGCCGCTGTACCAGGCTCGATCGACCGACGACGGAGCCACCTGGAGCACGCCGGTGCCGGTCCTGGCCGGGCCGGACCGGCTGCCGGTGGTCAGCGTCTTCCCGGATCTGATCCTGCTCGACAACGGGACGCTGGCTCTCTATGTCGGCCGACCCGGCCAGGCCATGCTCGCCTCGCCCGACGGCAACGGACGATCATGGTCGGCGCCGGTGATGGTGGACTACCTGAACTCCGGCAACGGCACTCAGCTGCCGATCGGGCGGAACCGGCTGCTCGCCTTCGGTGATCGCGGTGCCGAGTGGACCCCGAACACCCCGGCCCACAAGGCGGTCTGGGCCAGGGTCATCACCGTCGGTCGGTGATCATGGCCGATTGGTGATCATGGACAGTGCCTTTCTGATCACGGCGACGGGTCGGGCCAGTTCGCCGCTCTGACCGCTGACGACGAGCCAGCGCACCTGCCCGGTGGCCTGCGTGATCGTGTGCCAGCAGAGCCGGACCCGGAACTCGGCGTCGCCGCGGAGCCCGTGCCCGGCGGCGACGGCGGCCAGGTCCGGCTCCGGAAAGAGGATCCCGATCAGCGTGAGGTCGGCTTCGGCCGAACTCGCATTCCACATCCCCCAGTCGATCAGTCCCGTCACGGACAGCTCGGGATCGACGAACACGTGCTCGGCGGAGAGATCGCCGTGACACAGCACCGGCGGGTCCTCGAGGGGGACGACGTCGCTACGGACGAACTCGAGGACGCTGTCGACCTCCGCCGCGGACAGCCCGGCCGTGATCAGGTGTTGGGTGTCGTCGGCGACGGCGGCCTGATAGCGGCGCCGGTCCGGCTCCGGCTCGGCCCACCGACCATGATCATCGGGCCGGCCGGTGCCCGGCATCGCGACCTCGTGCAGGATGCGCAGGGCACGACCGAGTCCCGTCAGGGCGGTCGCCCGTCGTTCGGGCGACAGGGTCGGCAGGACGTATCGAAGCTGGCGGCCCGGTGCCTCCCGCAGCACCATCGCCGCCCGCTCGCCGTCGGGCGTCTCGAGGCGTTCCACCGCGAGGACCTCGGGCACCGGCACCCCGCCGGCCCGGGCCTGCTCCATCGCCCAGGCTTCCTGGCCGACCTTCTGCGGCGGTGCGTCGGGCCAGGCCGCGCGCAGATAGACCGCCGACCCGCCGTCGAGGTGGACCCGGTGCACCTCGTACTCGTCGCCCCTGATCAGCCGCTCGGTGCCAGCGACCTTGCCCTGCATGGCACGCCCGACGACGCTGCTGATCACTGCTTCGGGCACGGCGTACCGGCCGTGCAGTTCGTTGACGTACGTTGCTCGATCCATGATGGCTCTCCCTCTCGACGGAGCCCGCCGTCCGGGCTCACTGATCGGGGAGAGCACCCTCGGAGCAACCTGAAGGCCTCCCTCCATAGTGCTATCACTCCGGATCGGCCGCCTGCAAGAGGCCGCACGGTGATCACCACGTAGGGTCGTGATCATGCGCGACGCCGTATCCCTGTGGATCGATGCTCCGCCGCTGGGCGTGTGGGCGCTGGTCAGCGACGTGACCAAGATCGGCCGGTTCAGCCCGGAGACGTTCGAGGCGGAGTGGCTGGACGATGCGACCGGGCCGGCAGTCGGCGTCCGCTTCCGCGGTCACGTCAAACGCAACGGCAAGGGTCCGGTCTACTGGAGCACCTGCCGGATCGTCGCGTGCGAGCCCGGCCGGGAGTTCGCCTTCGTCGTCGGCGTCGGTGACACGTCGCTGAACACCTGGCGCTACCGGTTCGAGCCGAAGGACGGCGGCACCACCGTGACCGAGTCGTACGAGCTCGCGGACCGGCGCGGGACCCGGATCTACTGGACGCTGGTGGGCCGGTGGCGCGGCCGCACGAACCGGGCCGGCATGCGGACCACGTTGGAGCGGATCAAGGCGGTCGCCGAGGGATCCCGACCGGCCTGAGTCGTGGAGTCGGCGATAATCGGCCGCATGGCGTCGGAGCAGCAACAGGACCGCGAGATTCGGTGGGGCATCGTCGGGCCCGGCGGCATCGCCGGGAAGGTGATCAAGGACTTCCCGTACGTCCCGCACGCGCGGGCGGTCGCGGTGGCGTCCCGGTCCCAGCAGCGGGCGGACGCGTTTGCCGCCGAGCACGGACTGCCGCTGGCGTATGGGAGCTATCGCGAGTTGATCATGAGCGACGAGGTCGACGCACTCTACATCGCAACGCCCCATCCGCAGCATCGTGATCTTGCGATCGCCGCCGCCGAGGCCGGGAAGGCCGTGCTGGTGGAGAAGTCGTTCGCCGCTACGGCGGTCGGCGCGCAGAAGATGATCACTGCGGCCCGCGCGCACGGTGTGTTCGCGATGGAGGCGATGTGGACCCGGTTCCAGCCGGCCATCGTCGCGGTCCGGGAGCTGGTCGACGCCGGCGCGATCGGTGAGGTGCGGCAGGTCCAGGCCGATCTCGGCGTCAACCGGCCGTACGATCCCGCGGACCGGCTCTACGACCCGGCCCAGGGCGGCGGTGCAGCGCTCGACCTCGGCGTGTACGTGGTGTCGCTGGCGCTCTACTTCCTCGGCCGGCCGGACACGATCAACGCCCGCGGCTCACTCGCCCCCACCGGCGTCGACGCCGACGCCGCGCTCCTGCTCGGTTACCAGGACGGCCGGGTCGCGTCCTTGATCACCACGCTGCGGCACCAGACCCCGGGCGCCGCCCGGCTGACCGGGACCGAGGGCTGGATCGACATTCTGCCGCGGTTCCACCACCCGTCCGCGTTCGTGATCACCCGCGCCGGCCAGGAACCCGAGCGGATCGAGCGGCCGCAGACCGGCGGCGGCTACTGCCACGAGTTGATCGAGGTCACCGAAGGTATCCGGGCCGGCCGGACCGAGAGTTCGATCATGCCGCTGGACGACACCCTGGCCGTCCAGGAGACGCTGGAGGAGGCTTGCCGCCAGCTCGGCGTCGAGCACCGCGAAGATGATCATGTTCTGTGATCCACGCCGCGCGGCGGCACTCGGCCTGCTCGTCGGCGCCACCACCGCGCTGGTGGCCTCGGTCGGCTACCGGATCCTGCTGGAGACGACCGGCTACTTCGCTTGGCTGTCCCGCGAGGCGGCCGGTCTCGAATCGGTGTGGTTCCAGAAGGTGGGGTACGGCCTGCTCTTCTGGGCGTCCGATCCGATGGGCAGCCTCATGATCGCGGTGGCGCCGACCGCCGCGGCCGGCGGCCTGGCGGGGTTCGCGATCGGCGCACTGGTGCAGCGGACCGGACGACGAACGGCGCTGCGATCCTGGCTGACCGGGATGCTGGTGTGCTGCCTGTGCGTCGCCGGAGTCGTGGCCGTTGCCCAAGGGCTGACGCATCCGGACTTCGTGTGGTCGCCGGACTCGGTGCCGATGTTGTGGATCCCGTGTCTGATCTTCGTCGTGACCGGCAGCGCGTTCACCCTGTTGCTGCGCCGGCGAGTGCGGCGACTCGCTCCCTCGGTTCAGGCTTCGACGTAGCGGCGTCCCTCGAAGGCACGCCCCAGCGTCACCTCGTCGGCGTACTCCAGGTCGCCGCCCACCGGCAGCCCGCTGGCCAGCCGGCTGACCTTGACGCCCATCGGGATCAACAGCCGGCTCAGGTACGTCGCCGTCGCCTCACCCTCGAGGTTCGGGTCGGTGGCCAGGATCACCTCGGTCACGGTGCCGTCGGCGAGCCGCTGGCAGAGCTCCCTGATCTTGATCTCGTTCGGCCCGATGCCGTCGATCGGGCTGATCGCACCGCCGAGCACGTGGTAGAGGCCGCGGAACTCGCGGGTGCGCTCGATCGCGACCACGTCCTTGGACTCCTCGACCACGCAGATCGTGGTCTGGTCCCGCCGGGCGTCGTTGCAGATCCGGCAGCGTTCGCCCTCGGAGACGTTGAAGCACACCTCGCAGAACTTGACCGTTTCCTTGACCCGGCGCAGCACGTCGGCCAGCCGCAGCACGTCCTCGGACTCCGCGGCCAGGATGTGGAACGCGATCCGTTGCGCGCCGCGCGGACCGATGCCCGGCAGCTGACCCAGCTCGTCGATCAGGTCCTGGACCGGTCCCTCGTACACGGCTCGCCTCCCCCTGCGTCCGTACCGCTCAGAACGGCAGGCCGGGCAGCCCGGAACCGCCCAGCCCCGATCCACCCAGTCCGCCGGCGAGCGGGCCGAGCTTGGCCGCCGCGCCCGCCTTCATCTTGTTGTTCGCGTCGCGGACCGCGGCGATGATCAGGTCGGACAGCGTCTCGGTGTCCTCCGGGTCGACCGCCTCCGGCTTGATCGTCAGGCCGGTCAGTTCGCCCGCCCCGGTCAGCGTCGCGGTGACCAGGTCGCCGCCGGCCGAACCGGTGAACTCGGACTCGGCCAGTTCCTGCTGAGCCTGCATCAACTGCTGCTGCATCGCCTGGGCCTGCGCCAGCAGGCCGGACATGTCGCCGCCTTCGGGGATCATCAGGGACCGCTCCGTTTCTCTGGGTGTCGTGCTGACAAGACTAGTGCGCGGCGTCCGACGGTTCCTCGGCGATGATCTCCGCGCCGAGGTGTCGCTGCAGCAGTTCGGTGTGGGACTGCGTGTCCTCGATCAGCACCGTGTCGTCCCGGTTGGCGGCCGCGTCGCGATCGTCCTCGGCATCGTCGTCCTCGGGCTGGGCCGGCCCACTCCTCCGGGTCGGCCGGATCTGCTCCCGGGCCCGGTCCAGGACGGCCTGGTCGACCGGAGTCCCGGGGCTCGATCCGGGCAGGCTCGCCGGCGTGGGCCAGTCCGCCGCCGGGGAGTCCGGAGCCTGCGCGGACGGTTCCGGAGCCGCCGGACTCGGGGCCTGAGCCGCCGGCGGTCCGGGATTGCTCGGCCCGTCTTGCGGTACGGGAGCGGCGGTGCCCGTCGGAGCCGCCGGCGGCGCCGGCGGCGCCGGCGGCGGACTGACCGTATTGCCGCCACCCGGGTTCGCGCCCGGATCGACGATCGCCTCGACCCGCAACTCCGCCCCGAGCACCTGGACCAGCGCGTCGGACAGGATGTCCTCGTTGCCGCCGCGGGTGAAGCTGTCCCGGGCACCGGCGTTGGTCATCCCCAACACCAGCACGTTGTCCCGCAGGTCGATCACCTGGGCGTTCTGACTGAGCAGGATCCAGGTGAACCGGCGCTTGCCCTTGATCTCCTCGAGCACCTCCGGCCACAGCCGGCGCACGTCCGCCGCGGCCAGCCCGCCGGGCGGCTGCGGCTCGGGCGCCGCGGCCGGCGGCGGCGCAGAAACCGCGGCCGGGGTCGGTTCGGGCGGCGTCGGCTGCCCCGGCGCCGCGGCCGAGGACGGAACTGTCGGAGCCGGCGACGCTTGGGTGGGCGGCGGCTGGCTCGCAGCCGGCTGGCTTGCTGCCGGCTGGGGGGCTGCCGTCTGGGCGGGCGCCGGCTGAGTCGGAACGGTCTGAGTCGGAGCTGCCTGAGCCGGGGCTGCCTGAGCCGGGGCCGCGGCGGGCTGGACCTGGGGCGCCGGGGCCGGGCTCGCCGCCGGAGCGCCGGGGTCGCCCATCCCGATCCGGCGCTCCAACCGGTCCAGCCGCGCGTGCACGCCGCGATCGTCGACGTCGGCGCCGGGCAGCAAGACCCGCGCGCACATCAGCTCCAGGTGCAGCCGTGGCGCGGTCGTACCCCTCATGTCGGTCAGCCCGACCGCGATCACCTCGGCGGCGCGGGTCAGTTCGCCCGGGCCGAGGGCCGCCGCCTGCGAGGCCAACCGTTCCGCCTGATCGCCGGAGACGTCGACCAGCCCGGACGACAGCGCGTTCGGCACGGCGGCCACGATGACCAGGTCGCGCAGCCGGCGCAGCAGGTCCTCGGCGAACCGGCGCGGGTCCTGGCCGACCTCGATCACCTTGTCCACGCAGGAGAAGACGCCGCCCGCGTCGCCGGCCGCGAACGCGTCCAGGAACTCGTCCAGCAGCGAGTCCGGCGTGTAGCCGAGCAGCGCCGCCGCGTGCCCGTACGACACCCCGGTGGCGTCGGCGCCACCCAGAAGTTGATCAAGAACCGACAGCGAGTCCCGGACCGAGCCCGCGCCGGCCCGGACCACCAGCGGCAGCACGGCCGGCTCGACCGCGATCCCCTCCGCCTCGCACAGCTTCGCCAGGTAGGCGGACAGGGTCTTCGGCGGCACCAGCCGGAACGGGTAGTGGTGGGTCCGGGACCGGATGGTGCCGATCACCTTCTCCGGCTCGGTGGTCGCGAAGATGAACTTGACGTGCGGCGGCGGTTCCTCGACCAACTTCAGCAGCGCGTTGAAGCCGGCCGTCGTGACCATGTGCGCCTCGTCGACGATGTAGATCTTGTAGCGGCTGCTGACCGGCGAGAAGAACGCCCGCTCGCGCAGATCGCGGGCGTCGTCGACACCGCCGTGGCTCGCCGCGTCGATCTCGATCACGTCGATGCTGCCGGGACCGCCGGTGGCCAGGTCGCGGCAGGACCGGCACTCCCCGCACGGCTCGGCGATCGGTCCCTGCTCGCAGTTCAGCGCGCGGGCGAGGATCCGGGCCGAGGTCGTCTTGCCGCAGCCGCGCGGGCCGGAGAACAGGTAGGCGTGGTTGACCCGGTTGTTGGTCAGCGCCCGCTGCAGCGGCGCCGTCACGTGGTCCTGCCCGATCACGTCCGCGAACGTGTCCGGCCGGTAGCGCCGGTAGAGCGCGAGCTGCGCCACCGACTGCACCCGTACCGCAGCAGGTTCGTCGAACAGAACCTCGTCCTGTCCGGAGCCCTCGTCGATCCCTGCCTCGTCCACAGACTGCACCTTAGTGTCTGCCGCCGACACTCGGCGGCAGACCTCCTAGAGCTCGTACCGCATCAGGGTCACGCCGTTGGAGAACCCGGTGACCTCGGCCAGCTTCAGGTCGTGCCGGCCGTCGAACAGCCGCGTACCCCTGCCCCGGGTCACCGGGCAGACGAGCATCCGTACCTCGTCGACGACACCGGCTTCCAGCAGGGAGTGCAGCAGCGTCAGGCTCCCGAACAGCCAGAGATCCTGGCCGTCCTGCTGCTTGAGGTCGCGGATCGTGGCGATCGGGTCGCGCATCACGGTCGCGGGCGAGAAGTCGCCCCAGGGTGCCTCGGTCAGGGTGGTCGAGGCGACGTACTTGGTCAGGTTGTTCAGCTTCTCGCCGTACTCGCCCTGGTCCTCGGCGGTCGCCCAGCCCGTGGACTGGGCGTACGTGTTCGCACCGAGGATCATCGTGTCGATCCCGTCCAGCAGACCCATCACGGCCGCCTTGTAAGCCGGGTCACTGGTCTCCGAGAAGGGTTCGACGGACACGAAACCCAGGCCGCCGTCCTCCTCGGCCACGATGTTGTCGACGGTGATCCACTGCTGAACGATGAGCTTGCGCATGACTTCCTCCGGTGTGTTCCGGCGCGGCCACGGTGGCCGCCGCTCACCCCGGGAACGGAGCCGTTACGCCGATTTCGACACGTCCTCCCGATCGGGTTTCGGCAGGGCGCGCAGGATCAGGGTCAGCACGCCGGCCGCGATCATCGCCGCGCCGACGGCCCACATCCCGGCGTTCTGGCTGCCGGTGAGGTCGGCCAGGAAACCGGTGATGTACGGCGCCGCGAAGCCGGCCAGGTTGCCGATCGAATTGACCAGGGCGATCCCGCCGGCCGCGGCAGCACCGGTCAGGAACGCGGTCGGCAGGGACCAGAACGTCGGCAGCGCACAACAGACGCCGATGGCGCAGACGCTGACCGCGACCATGACCAGGAGCGGGCTCTGCAGATAGAGCGCGACCGGGATCGCCAGGCCGCCGACGATGGCCGGGATCGCGACGTGCCGGACCCGTTCGTCGGTCCGATCACCGTGCCGCGCCCAGATGATCATGGCGATCGCTCCGAGGGCGTACGGGATCGCGGTGATCAAGCCGACCTGGACCAGCGAGTAGGTCACCCCGAACTGCTGCTGGAAGCCGCTGATGATCGTCGGCAGGAAGAAGGACAGGGCATAGAGCCCGTACACGATGCCGAAGTAGACGAACGCCAGCGCGATCACCCGGCCGTCGGTCAACGCCCGGCGCAGCGGGAAGTGGAACTGCCGCTCGGTGCTGGCCGCTTCGGCATCCATCTCTGCGGCCAACCAGGCCCGTTCGTCGTCGGCCAACCAGTTCGCGTCCTGCGGCCGGTCGGTCAGGTAGAACCAGGTGACGAAGGCGAGGATGATCGCCGGGATCCCTTCCATCAGGAACATCACCCGCCAGCCGGCCAGCCCGAACAGGCCGTGCCAGGTCTGCATGATCGCGGTCGAGATCGGCGCCCCGAGCACCGTCGAGACCGGGATCGCGACCATGAACCAGGCCACCACCTTGGCCCGCTCGCGCTTCGGGAACCAGAACGTCAGATAGAGGATGATGCCCGGGAAGAAGCCGGCCTCCGCGACACCGAGCAGGAACCGCAGCACATAGAGCACGCCTTCGTTGGGTACGAAAGCGAGCGCCGACGCGATGATCCCCCAGGTGATCATGATCCGGGCGATCCAGCGGCGGGCGCCGAACTTGTGCAGCGCGAGGTTGCTCGGCACCTCCAGCAGCAGGTAGCCGATGAAGAAGATCCCGGACGCCAGGCCGAACGCGGTCTGGGTCAGACCAAGATCATCACTCATGGTCAGCTTGGCGAAGCCGATGTTGGTC
This sequence comes from Microlunatus parietis, assembly GCF_013407955.1. GTDB lineage: Bacteria > Actinomycetota > Actinomycetes > Propionibacteriales > Propionibacteriaceae > Microlunatus > Microlunatus parietis. Next base: position 3,110,631 of record NZ_JACCBU010000001.1, read on the forward strand.
CGGTCCAGATAGTTGATGAAGTAGAGCAGGCCGAGGTACGGCAGCAGCCGCAGGGCCACCTTGCGCAGCGTCCTTCGTTCGAGTTCGGTTGCTGCCGTCTGCGTAGCCATCGTTCCTCCCGCGGTGAGCGACGTTGCCTGGACTCGATCATGCCCCGGGCCACGTCTCGACGCACGCCCCGCCGACTCGTCACGGACGCTCCGGTACGGCAAAGTAGGCATGTGGATCAAGCTGCGGGGATCAGCGCCATCCTGTTCGACGCCGACGGCGTCGTGCAGCGTGCGCGGCCGGGCTGGCGCGCCCAGCTCGGGTCCTGCGTGGCGCCGGAGGCGGCCGAGACCTTCATCGCCGAGGTGTTCGCCGCCGAGCTGACCGTCCTGGCCGGCGGCGACTTCCCGTCGACGCTGCAGCGGGTGCTGGACCGCTGGCAGGTCGACCGGCCGGTCCGCGAGGTCCTCAAGGTGTGGGATGCGGTGATCGTCGACTCACGGATGATCACCGCGATCCAACGGCTGCGGCGGGGTAGGATCCGCTGCTACCTGGCGACCAACCAGCAGAACTTCCGGCGCGGCGTGATGCACGCCCTGCCCTGGTACGACGACGGCTTCGACGACCAGTTCTACTCCTGCGAACTGGGCCTGGCGAAGCCGGACCGGGCGTACTTCAGCGAGATCCTGCGCCGGATCGACACCCCGGCCGAACAGGTGCTGTTCCTCGACGACAACAAGATCAACGTCGACGCCGCGCGGAGCATCGGCATCCAGGCCGAGCTGTTCCCGCGGGACGCCGGCGTCGCGGCCCTGGCTCCGCTGCTCTCCGGCTACCGGCCCGCGGCGGGAATCGGCGCCGGCGTCGCTTGAGCGCGGTCGGGGAATACCCGGCGGCCGAACGGTGCTGTGCTGCCCGGATCAATCACCGACCGGAGGGCCCCGATGACCACGATCGAACTCACCCGGTTCCGGGTCGCTCCGGAACGCACCGAAGAACTGCTCTCCGCGCGTCCGGCCATGCTGGCCGACTTCCGCGCCGACCGGACCGGGTTCCTGGACGCGCGGCTGGTGTCGCTGCCGAACGACGAATGGCTCGACATCGTCGCCTTCGCGACGCCCGAGGACCGCGAGGCCTCCCGGGCCAAGGGCGCCAACCTGCCGGGCATCGCCGCCTTCTTCGCCGCGATCGACAGCCTGGTCGGCGCCGAGGACGGCACCCTGGCCGAGGTCGCCGAGCCCTGACCCGGGCGGCGGCTCAGAGGTAGTGGAAGCCGCCGTTGACGTTGACCCGCTGCCCGGTGATGAAGCCGGCCTCGGCCGAGGCGAGGAAGGCGACGGTGTTCGCGATGTCGGCCGGTGCGCCCCAGCGCTGGACGTCCTGGCGGGCGAACCAGCCGTCCGCGACCTCGTCGGCGAGGGTGCCGTGCCGCTCGACCGGGATCCAGCCGGGCGCGACCAGGTTGACCGTGATCTTGTCCCGGCCCAGCTCGGTGGCCCAACCGCGGGTCAGCCCGACCAGCGCACCCTTGGCCGCCATGTAGCCGGACCAGCCCGGATCGGCCCGATCGAACAGGTCCGAGCCGATGTGGATCAGCCGTCCGCCGCCCGCCGCGCGCATTCCGGGCACGACCGCTTTGGCCAGCAGCAGCGGACTCTTGACGAAGAACTCGAGGTGGGTCAGCACCTGGTCCCAGGCCAGCTCGTCGAGCCCGACCACCGGTTGCGGGCCGGACGCGTTCGCGACACTGACCAGCACCGGACCCAACTCGGCACCGATCGCCCCGACCATCGCCTCGACGGCGTCCGAGTCCGTGACGTCGGCCGGAAACGCCGCCGCCCGGCCGCCGCCGGCCCGGATCGCGCTCACCGTCTCTTCGGCCGGCTCCGAACGAAGATCATTGACCGCCACCGCCCAGCCGTCCCGGGCGAGCCGCTGAGCGATCGCCCGGCCCAGCCCGCCGCCGGCGCCGGTGACCAGCGCGACGCCACCCTGCACCGGCTCCCGCATGTCCTTGCTCCCCTCTTCGGTCAGGTCATGATCCGCCCTCGACGAGTTCTCGCTCCAACGGGGTACGGAAGCTGGGGATGACCGTGGCGCCGTCCAGCCTTCCCTGCAGCAGTCCCGCGACCTCGGCCACGGCGACCTCACCCTCCGCGCCGATGTCCTCCAGCAGCCGCCAGACGATCTCGCCCTCCCGGATCGCCCAGCCACCGACGATCCGGCCGTCCCACCACACGGTCGGCCCGATGTTGCCGTTGCGGTCGAACAGGGCCGGCTGGTGCGGGCCGAGGAACCACTCCCGGCGCTGCCAGCCCATCGGCGTCGCGTCCAGGGCCGGCAGCAGCGCGGCGGTCGGTGGCGCTGCGGGCTCCGGCTCCAGGTCGTGGGAGAGCACGACACCGGGCTGCGTCTCCCCCTCCAGCCCGACCTCGGTGACGTCCAGCCGGGCCAGCAACTTCCGGGTCGTGCCGAGCGTCCAGCCGGTCCACCACTTCAGGTCCGCCACCGTCGCCGGCCCGAACGCGCCGAGCCAGCGCCGTACCAACTCCTCCTGGGCCGAGGCCTCGGGCAGCTCGGGCATCCCGTCCGGCCACAGCGACCGGACCGACGCCCAGCGGTGTTGCCGGGACAGCCAGGTCCCGGCCGGGCGGCCGCGGACGACCCGGCCGTCGGCACCCATCAGCGTGAGCACCCGGCTGGTGAGCTTCATCGGGACGTCGTAAGCCTTGTCGCCGTTGGGGATCAGGGTGGTCCGCAGCCGCGGCTCGTCCTGGCTGAGCTGGCTCGCCAGCGCCTCACCCCGGGCGTCGACCGCACGTTCGGTCCCGGCCTCGACGTCGGTCAGCCAGGCCTCCAGGTCGGCGCCGACCGGCGGCTCGGTCCGGTGCGTGCCCAGGTGCTGGAGCAACTGCTTCCGCAGCCGCTGGGCGATCGCCCGCCCGGCCGCACTGTGCACCACCGGCGCGAAGTCGGTCGGCACGACGAACATGGTCCGCCGCATCCCGATCAGCTTGACCAGCGAACGGTCGTCGTACAACGCGGCGGAGATGTCGCCGAGCTTGGCGCCCGGGCAGCGGGCCAGCAGGGACAGATAGACCGTGGCCGGATCGGTCGCGTGCACGACGACGATCGCCGCGGCCGCCTCGGCAACCGTTGCCGGATGGCCGGGGACCAGCCCGTGCCGGCGTTGCAGCCGGATCCGCCGCTGCGCCGTGTCGATGGTGAGCACGCACCGAGGCTAAGGGGCAGCACTGACACCTGGACAGCAAAGATCCCCCGCGTACCCGAAAGAGCTCTCTTACCCTTGCTGCCTTCCGGCCCTGGGGGAGTTGGGAAAGGTATCGCCACGCGGGGGACCAGAGACGAGTGTACGTGATTCGGCGCCGGACGCCAGCCTGGCCGCGTGGTTGGGATACTGGTCGGGTGACCGAGCCAGTTCCCGCCCCTCGCATCGGCGACGCAGAGCGCGATCAGGCGACGGAGTACCTCCGCGAGCATCTGGCCCAGGGCCGGCTGGACCAGGTCGAATTCGACGAACGGATGACCGCCGCCCTGAGCGCCCGTACCCAACCCGACATCGACCGCCTGTTCACCGACCTGCCCGCACCCCGGCCGGGTCAGGAGCTGGCCGTACCGCAAGCCGCGAAGGCACCCGTCGCCGCCGCGGACGCCCTGCCGATGTCCCCGAAACTGGTCAACGCCATGGGCGTCCTGACCGCCGTCATCTGGCCGGTCACCCTGCTGCTGCTCTTCGCGATCGGCTGGGGCCAATACTGGTGGTTGATCTTCGTTCCGATCGCCGTCTCCAGCCTCTGGGGTCACTACCAGCAGCAGAATGACCAGCACCGCAAGCGTCTTCGCCGGGAGGAGCGCCGCCGGCTGGAGCGCGGCAACGACGACCCCGACGCATCCTGATTAGCCCGACGGCCCGCATCCGGGTAATCTTCCGCGCGGAGGATTCGCCTAGTGGCCTATGGCGCTCGCTTGGAAAGCGGGTTGGGTGCAAGCCCTCAGGGGTTCGAATCCCCTATCCTCCGCCACGCGGAAACCAGCCCGTGACCAGGGCGAACGGACCGCAGTAGCACAGCAGAACGCCGGGTCGGCCCGTTTGGGTCGATCCGGCGTTTGGCTGTCTAGTCTCAGTTCTAGTCTCACTTGCCCGTTTCCGGGTCGTCGTCGCGGTCTTCGTCGGTGGCCCAGAGCAGCCCGCCGAGCCGCCGAGCGACATCACGCCGGATCGGGTCGGTGACGTGCTGGTACCGGGCAGCCATTGAGGTGCTGGACCATCCCATGATCGACATCGCGGTTCGTTCCGGAACGCCGAGGACGAGCAGGTTGTCGCCGCCGTGTGCCGCGCATCATGCAACCGAGCGGTACGCACTCCGGCGCGCTTCAGCAGAGCCTTCCAGGCGTGGTAGTCCGAATTGAGGTTGACCGGATCGCCAGTCTCCGTCGCGAAGACCCAGTCACCTTCGGCGTTCCAGAGCTGGCCGGCATTACGCCGCTCCTGGTCCTGGACCTCCCGATGAAGCTTGAGCATGGCCACGAGCTCATCCGGTAGACCGATGACCCGTTTCCCGGCTCGCGACTTCGTCAGGCCGAGCGTCGGAGTCAGTTGTTTCCGTTCCGGACAGTAGCCCGCTTTCGCGTCGCAGGTTCCTCCGCAGCCGTGACCGTACATCGGACGCTGACGGGTGAACCGGACGCGCAGCGTTGCCGTATCAAGATCAACATCCGACCACTTCAGAGCCAGCGCCTCACCTTGCCGCAGGCCGAGGGCCAGAGCTATGGCCCACCGAGCGGAGTTCCGGCCGGTGGCGGCAGCATCGAGGATGCGCTGAACCTCATCGATCCTGAACGGTTCGACCGGTTCGGGATCGACTCGTGGAGCCTTGGCCAGGGCCGCCACGTTACGACCCACGTACTGGCGCCGTTGAGCCTCCCCCAGGGCAGTGCGAATGGTCCGGTGCACCTGGTGAGCATTGCCCGGACTCGCCCCGGCTTCGATCATCTTCCGGTAGAGCCGTTCGAGGTGCTCCGGTTCCAGCCGCTCGAGCCGGTTCTTACCCAGATTCGGCACCAAGTGCGTGCGAACCGCGTTCCGGTACGCGTTGAAGCTCGACTCACGGACAGACGGCCGAGCGATCGTTTCCAACCAATGATCAAGCCAGGATGCGACCGTCCACCGCTTCCCTGCCTTGGGCACCGCACCTTGATCACGGGCACGTTCCAGCTTCCGGACCTCGGTAACGACCTCTGCTTTCGACTTCCGCATGACGTGGCGCCGATCAATGCTGCCGTCATCCTTGAACCCGACCGTGACGCGACCGTGCCAGTAGCCGTCCGAACCTTCGTAGATCGAGGACGCCCGGTTGGGGTTCCGCGTAGCCATGTCGCGATCACTCCCCCGCTGCAGACGGCCGAGCCCGCAGAGCAGCTACGTACTCCTCAAGGCATGCCACCGGAACGCGCCGCAGACGGCCAACGTGGACCGACTCAACCTCACCGGTCCTGACCAGGTGGTACATCAGGGTCCGGGCGATTCCGAGCCGGGCAGCCGCCTCCTCAATCCGCAGCAGTAGCACGGGAGCATCGGTCAGGCTGACGGTGGTGTCGGGTACAAGTTCCATGATCATCTTCCTTTCGTCGTCATTGCTGCGGTTGCCGAATTAATGACGGGTCCGGCCCGTTTGGCTTCGTCGTACTGGACTCGCCAGCGGTGGCGTTGGTTGACGGCGGGGCCGACGATGTCGACATAGCTCGGCCGGTCGGGGTCTTCGAGCTTGACGACTTCCCACCGGTAGCGAGGCTGGCCGGTCTCATCGGGCGCATTTGCCGAATATTCGTCGGGGTCGGGCATGTCGATTCCGGCGGCGGTGAGGACCTGGCGCACGACTTCGGCGCGGTCGGCCCGGTGTTCTGTGAGGGTCTTGCCGGTCCAGCGCCGGGAAACGAGGGCGCGGCGGCCGCCGTAGCCGAGGTTCTCTCTCCGGTGGGCTTTGCGGCGGCAGTGGCCAGCGGTGATCTTGCCGTTGGCACCCTTCGGCTGGACGCCGTAGCGGAGCCAGTTCGCGCACTCGTCCGAGCACGGCAGGGTACGGACTTGGGCATGCAGCCGGTCCAGGTGGTGAGTCCGAGCCACAGCGGCCGGATCATGATCATCTTCGCCGGAGAGCGTGTCGGAGACGGACTTGGTGAGGTACTTGCACAGGTAGCCGATCACCCGTTCGGTGCGGTCCGATCCGGCCAGAAGCCACTTGTGATCGACCTGCGGACCGAACCGGGAGACGTGTGCCGGCCGAGCAGCCGGGTCGGCATCGACAGCGTCCAGCGCTTCACTCCAGGTCGGCAGCGGACGACGGGTGGAGCGGTCCACGAACGCGCCGAGGTCGGCATTCCAGATCGGCATACGGGCCGGATCGGTGTAGACCGGGGTGTCGTGCGGTGGCCACCACAGTTGGTGATACGTCGCGGCCACGACCTCCCGGAGCAGGCTGCCGGTCATGGCGCCACGGGTGGCGACGTGCAGGTGCATCGCCCCGCGGCGTTGAGGTTCAACGGTGGCGAAGTACTGCATTTCGAACCCGGCCACCCGGCGCAGGTTCTTCCAGAGCCGGTCCACGAGCTTGCCGAAGTGGAGCACGTCGAGCGCGGCGCGGCGGTAGTCGTACCGGTGCGGGAACAGCGGCATACCGGCCAGCGGGGAGCCGGGCCGGTGGTGTTCACCGCAGCGGCAACGGCCGGACTCGGCATGCACCGGGCCGTAGCTGCCCAGGGTGACAGTGAAGAACATCGACGGCCGATAGCTGTTGCCGTTGGGCGAGGTCAGTTGACGGGCCACGGTGCCGTCACGGCGGTCACCCTTCGGCAGGTCGGGCACGTCTTGGCGGCGGCGGGTGGACCGCACACGCCGGTCTTGATCATCGTCAGCGCCGCCGTCGCCATCGCCGTCGTTGCCCTGGTCCTCGTCTTCGTCGGCGTCCTCGGTGGTGTCGTGATCGTCGGTCTCGGGTTCGTCCTCGAGGTGCCAGCCCTCGCGGCATTGGGTCATCCGCAGCTTGCGGTTACGGTCCGCGCACGGTGGGCAGCGGTCGGCGCGGGTGGTGCCGCACGGGATCGGCACGATTCGGGTCTCGCCTGTCGTGGTGTCGATCAGCCGTTGCAGCACCGGCCGGACACAGACGCCGTGCTTGACGGCCAGATCGGTCAGCCCTTGGACGGATGGCGTCTTGCCCGCGATTTCGAGGTTGCGAGCGTCGGCCAGTTCAGTGATCGTCGCCGCTGGTTCCGTGATCATGATTGGCCTCCTCTCGTTTGGCGTTGGCGGGCGCGGACGATGCGTAGGGCTCGGCATTGCAGGCAGTCACACTCACCCGGCCGAGCAGGGCGGTAGACAAGATCGGGATCGGTGGCGGTGACCGGTTCGGGTACCGGCTCCGGCTCGGGTTCGCGCGTGAAGAGCGGTTCTTGATCGGGCATGGTCACGCCGCCAGCGCTTCGGTTGCCGGGACACGGCCGAGGGGCAGCCCGGAGCCGAGGTCGGCCAGGATCGCGTCCCGTTCCGTCCCGGTGGTGCCGCCCCAGATACCTTGCTCATCGGCCAGGAGCGCCCACGAGAGGCACTGACGGGCCACCGGGCACCCACCGCAGACCCGGCGCGGTTCGAAGGCCGCAGAGCCGTCCTGCTCATCTTCGGGAAACCAGTCATCCGGGCGACCATCACGGCATGCAGCGCGGCGCTGCCAGGACCCGGAAGCGACCTCGACCAGGACGGCCCGATGGTGGGCGAGCAGGCCGGGCAGGAACGGCAGCGGAAGCTGTACCGGCTCGGTGATCATCACTTGTCCATCCCGTCAGCGTGCGCGCTCCGGATCAGCCAGGCCACGACCGGAAACGGCAGCACCCACAGCAGCGCGAGGAAGTTCCCGGACGAGACCTCACCGACCAGCCAGGCCGCGAACACGGCGACCAGAACCAGCGCCGCCAGCACCAGGCCCGCCACGACGACGACGCGCACCCGGCCGGACATCAGGCCACCGCCTGCAGGGTCGGCGCCGCCGAGCGGGGCCGGTAGTACTGCGCCATCTCGCGGATGTCGTCGTCACTGATCCAGGGGAACCGGAGCCGTACGGCCTCGGGGATGCCATCGACCAGGGCGTAGGCCGTGCCGGGCATGTTCCGGTCGATCTCGTGACACAGGGCGCCGCGTTCGATGGCGTCCTTGCCCAAGATCATTTCGGTGTCTCCGGCTTCGTTCAGCCGCATCCCGAGCCGCACGGTGAACAGGCCGCGTTGCGGAACGGCTTCCTTGCGCGGGTCTTGGGTGCACCCGATCACGATGAAGCCGGGTGCGCGGCCTTGGGTGAGGATCCGGGCCAGCACCGAGGCGATCCGGTCTTTGATCTTGCGGTCGGTGATGTAGCAGGTCAGCGCCGCCATCTCATCGATGAAGATCACATACAGCGGTTCGGCCGGCGTCGGGATGTGCAGCCGTGACTTGCCCTTCATCTGCTTCAGCCGGTCCGACATCAGCCGTGCCCACCGTTCCAGCGCTTCGGCGAAGTTGATCAGTACGGCATCGTTGGCCTTGGCAGCGTCGGGTTCCTCGGTCTCGTCCACCACATCGCCGGTGACGAGCTCGTGGAACATGTCCTCGCCGAACGGGAGCTCGATCAGCTTCGGATCGATCCCGAGCAGCCGCACCCGGCCCGACCGGATCGCAGGCCCGAGCGCCTTACCGACGTTCCAGATGAACGAGCCCTTACCCGCACCCGTACACCCGACGTTCAGAGTGTGATTGCCCAGCAGCGGCAGCCGATACAGGGTCGCGTCCTCGGTCCAGCCGATCGGCAGCGCGGACAGATCGACCGTGTCGGCCTGGTTCAGTTCGTCCTCGATCGGATGATCAATCGAGGCGACACCATCGCGGAGCGGGTCACGCCGCAGCGCGATCAGGTCAAGCTGTTGCCGGTTCCGGTCCGGCAGCTTCCGGGCCTTGATCGCCCGCTTGGACTGCCGTTTCCACACCGTCACGACCCGGACGTGTTCCACGTCGAAGGCCTGCGCCAGCCGCGTCGCTTCCATCGCCCAGTCCGACATCTTCTGACCGCGCAGCACCTGCACCCGTACCCGGTCGGTGTACCGGGAGGACTGGACCCGGCCAAGCTTCGGCAGCCGTTCCCGGTCAGCCGTGCCCCGGGTCAGTTTCGCCTCAGCCATGCCCGGCTGCCAGAACCGCCGATACACCGCCAGCCGCCGCCACTGGCCACGTGCCGGGCCGGACACCCACCGCAGGAACGAGTCCGGCGCCTTGCGCTGCCACACGAACCCGCCGACCACCGAGCCCAGGATCAGGCTGATACCGATGATCATCATCGTGTTCGCGCCCCAGCGGAGCCCGATAGCGACCAGCCCAGCCAGGACCAGCAGCGGCCCGCCGAAGATCGGCGTCGTGCACAGGAACCGGACGAACCGCCCGACACCGACCCAGATCACGGCCACGACCTGCAGCCACACCGGGACACCAAGCGACTTCCGCCGCACCTGCACCGCTTCCTTGCGGCTCATGACCGGTTCACCTGCTCAAGATCAGCCAGCAGGTCAGGCTGCGACGCCATTGCCTCCCGGGCGGCTTCCTGGACCAGGAACCGGCGAGCCTGCTTGCAGGCCTCGATCAGCCGATCAAGATCAGCCGGATCGTCAGCCATCAGGCTCGTTTCAGGCCCGATCTTGATCGCGACGAACGTATGACTGACCTGGCCCTTCGGGAACTCCGTGTGGTCGATCTTCGTCGTCGAGTCGAGGTGTACGTTCAGCGTGATCATGCTGCACCTCCGATGTTGATCATGGAATCGTCCTCTCGTTCCATGTGCTGCTGAAGTTCGTCGGCGAATTCACGCATCACGTTCGCCAGGTGCCGGACCGCTTCCACGTCCAGCGGAGTCACGGTCCGGGTTCCGGCCAGGAAGGTCAGGAAGTACCGCGAGGTCCACACCGACAAGATCGGCGGGGCCGTCGGGTAGGACACACACGCGGCCGTGATCGGCGCGGCCAGCGGCACCCGCAGGCTGACCGGTTCCATTACGCGGCCTGCCCTTCCGGCTTCGCACCCTGACCAGCAGCACGACCCGGCTTCCCGTCCGCCAGCCGCTCAGCCCGCCACGACTCCCGCAGCCCACCACCCTTGGTGACGTTGGCCGAGCAGACCAGGTCGACGAACTCCACCGGCGTGAACGCCTTCACGTCCGGCTGAGCATCCGAGCCGGCCTGGACCGGAGCCGTCACCGTCACGTGCTTGCCGAACGACACCGACTGATACAGAACCTCGACCTCCCACAGCAGCATCCCGGTATCGGCGTCACGGGCCTGCTCATCCGACTGACGCCGACCGTTCGGCGTGTCCATCCACTCATTCACCGGCGCCACGTTCCCCGTCGCCACCATCTGCTGCCGCTTGCTGTCCACCGCGTAGATCGCCATCTCAAGCTCCTCAAGTTTAGGGGGTCTAACGTCACTATAGAGGGACTATAGACACAGGTTCGCGGAGAAATCAACAGGGGGGCTAAAGTTGGCCTCTGGCAATGGGTTGGAGAGGCGACAGTGAGCGACCAGGATCTACTGAAGGGCGCTGCGGAGATCGAGGATCCGATCGAGCGCGCCCGCACGCTGAGCCGTCTGCTCACCCAGTACCAGGCAGCCGTCACCGACGCGTCGAGGATGCGGCGCCAGGCAATCGAGGAAGCCCTCGCCGCTGGCATGACCCAGGACCAGGTGGCGAAGGCCGTCGGACTCACACCTGGCCGCATCTCGCAGATGCGCAAGGCCGGTGCCCCGAGCCCGGTCATCACAGGTTGGTCGCTGGCAGCCAGCGCCGAACAGCCCCACCATGTGGCCATCTGCGGGAGCCGGACGGACGATGCCCCCCGCCAGATCGTTGACGCAGCTGTGCGGGCGCTTGCCGGTCTACTTCTCCGTCACCGGTTCCAGGTCAACCACGGTCCGGTCGGTGTCGGAACAGAGGTCCTGACCTACATCGCCGACAACGACAAACCGCCCGGTCTGACCACAATCGGCGGCATCATCGGCCACGCGAACGTAGTCCGCGATGTTGAGTACATGCTCATCGTTGGCGGCGGCAAGGGAACCCTGGTCGAAGCCCACCTCGCGTTATCCGCGAATCAGAAGATTCTTCCGATGCCGGCCAGCGGCGGAACTGCTGCCCGTGTGTACGAAATGCTGGAGCGCGACCCCAAATACCGGACATGGCTAAGTGATGAGAGTTTCGCTGCACTCGCTACCGCAAATGCTGACGAGTACGCGCAGATTGTCGAACGTGAGATTACGGGCACGATCCAGGAATCGGGAGAAGTAGATGAGTGACGAGATGACGCGGCCCCACGTGCTCCTAAGCTGCGCGATGTCCATTGATGGATACATCGATGACGCAACCGACCGCCGCCTGTTGTTGTCCAACGATGAGGACTTCGACCGCGTCGACGCCGAGCGAGCCAAGGTTGACGCCATCCTCGTTGGCGCCTCCACGATCCGCCAGGACAACCCTCGCTTGCTCGTCCGCTCCGATGACCGCCAGGCCGCCCGCGTCGCAGCAGGCCTACCAGCCAGCCCGACGAAGGTCACGCTCACCGGGACCGGAAACCTAAACCCCGAATCGAAGTTCTTTACGGCAGGTGACGTAGAGAAGCTCGTCTACTGCCCCAGCGAAGCAGCGACGAAGACGACCGCGTTGCTCGCCGAGAATTCTTCCGTAATTGTCATCGACGCTGGCGAATCACTCGACCTCAGCCGGATCTTGACCGATCTTGCCGCCCGTGGAATTGAGCGCCTTATGGTCGAAGGCGGTCAGACGATGCACACGCAATTCTTGACTGCTGGCCTCGTAGATGAGCTGCAACTCGTTGTTGCCCCGTTCTTTGTAGGAAACTCGCAGGCTCCGCGTTTCGTTGCCGATGGCAAGTATCCATGGACCTCTGACAATCGCATGGAGCTGGAGGCTGTGCAGCAGATTGGAGGGGTTGTCCTCCTCCGGTACCAGCCCGGCCCGAAGGGGCCAAGGCACGTAACCACGCCCTACGCGCCTCGGATTGCAGCAGATCGACTCGAATCCGACCATCCGGCCCCGTAGACGAGATCGTGCCCCCATACTGCTGATCAGGCGACGCCGATCAGTCCTGGAGGTGTCGTTGCGGATCGAGTGAGCAAATGGGGGGACAGCATGGCAATACGGACTGGGCCTGGCTATTCAGCCAATCCAACCGACAACGTTTATCACTACACGAGTTCCGAAGCTGCGCTACTCGGAATACTCAGCAGTGGCAAGATTCGACTTTCATCGTTCGCGAATGTCAACGATCCGCGCGAGTCAAAGCGCAATATCAACGGATTCGTGGTGAACACAGATAGTGACATCCAACCATCCGGGCAAGATGGTATGGCTGTGAATCAGTACACAAGGACGTACCTCGGTACGCAAATGAAGGTAGCGTGCTTCACGCGCGACTACATGACAGATGGATCGATGGCATTTGGTGATGAGCTCACAGGGTGGTCCCATGCTGCGCAATGGGCGCACTATGCGGGCCGCCATTCCGGTATCTGTCTTGAGTTTAGCGCTACGAAACTCGAAGACTGCCTACGACAGCAGCTCGCCGAATACGGTCCGGTCTTCTACGGAGACGTTGAGTACTACCTAGATGAATTTAGCCTTGTGCCAATCTCTGAGGTTCGATACGAATACATGCGAGAGTTCGGTCTTGACGCTGCCTTGAGTCATTATATCGAAAGGCACTACCAGACCTTGTTCCTGCGGAAACACAGCGATTGGCAGAGCGAGCACGAGTATCGACTCCTCTTTCTAGATCCAACCGGCTCCATGCATCCGCGCGAACTCGACATTCGCACCGCGCTAACCGGGATCTATGTAGGCCCAGCATTCCAGGAATCGCGCATAAGCATGGTGTATGAATTCCAGGAACGATATCCAGATGTTTCCTTTTATCGAATCTATGACGAATCAGATGGACGCCCGGTTCTTCAGCGCATGGCTCGGGAATCTCTGATTGAGATCCTCGCTCAGCGAAAGCCACCATTCGAGCCTACGAGTACGGGCCCCCTCACTGAACGCCTCGCGCTCCTGCGGGCTGCCGATGCTGCCCGGCTGAGCAGCCGGTCGGAGCCTCATCCTGGATGATTCCGACCTCTCGACGAGCCGATGTTGTGGACCTGTCGAATTGACCTCTCTTAGATTTCAAGGGCGGCCCTCCGGGCCGCCTGCGGCCGGGCGGCGCTCTGGCACGCCGCCACTCTGCCCGGCCGCTCATAACGAGGTCCGGCGCTGATCAGGTTCGGTTCTGACGTCGCGGTGCCCCGTCCCCCTCGTAGGACCAGTGTTTGGCCTCCACTCCACGCGTCAAGGGCCACAGACGAGTTCCTGACACCCGCTCCGAAACGCCTTCGTGTCCTGCTCAGACGGTGTGCCGGCCAAGCGGTGGAGCGGTTCGCCAGCTCATGTCCGTCGACGCCGGATGAGTCAGAGTCGGCAGGTGTCGACCGAACGCGTCGGGTGTGATCGAGGTTGATCAAGACGGGGCACCAACCGTTTCGGAGCGGGTGTCAGGAACTCGTCTGCTCTTACCCTTGACGCGCTCCGTTCCAGCCAAAAACGGGCGCCTACGAGGGGGACGGGGCAGGTGTGGCGAGGGTCGTTCTAGTCTCAGTTCTAGTCTCAGTCGCCACCGTTCGCCGACGTTCGGGATGGGAGACGACCGACGGCAGCCGAGCCGGTTCACGGTGGGAGTTGTCCGGCCGAACACCCGTTGGCGGACTTGGAAAGCGGGTTGGGTTAACGCCCTCAGGGGTTCGAATCCCCTATCCTCCGCCAACGCGGGCCAAGCCCTCGACGTGGAACGCCGGATCGATTCGCATGAGTCGCTCCGGCGTTTCCTGTCCAGTCTCAGTTCGGGGTGGTGGCGCAATTCACTGAGCGGACGATACGACCTCGCATTCGGCGCGTTCTGCCGGTCAAGCGGTCCGTTCGGTGATGTCGAAGCTGCGATGGCGATGCCACGACCGTTCATCGTGAGGCGCATCGTTGGAGCCCGTTCCGGCGGTCGGTCAGGCCAGCGGAGCCTAGTTGGCGGACTTTCACCGGGGCAGCAGCCGTGATTCGGCGAGTCCCAGGTGCACTTCCATCGCTGGGACCGAAGTGGCTGATCGTCCAACCTCGTGAGTACGACAGGGTCCGCCTCCCACGCGAGGAGGTAGCGAGCTTCACCAGCTCCGGCGGTCGCGTTCATCTGCAGCGATCCGATGTCTAGGGTCTCGGCGCCCGGCTGAGATCGCGGCGTCCTTCTCCGCGATCAAGCCGGACATGCGGTGTGGAGAGGTGGGTGTCGAGAATCTCTGGGACGCCCATGCGCGGGCTTCCGAGCTGTCAGCCACACCTCCACCCGTGATCGACGCCGCTGATCTTGTCGCCGATCCCGAGCAGATGATGATCTTGTACTGTCGCGCGGTCGGAATTCCCTTCCGGGAGGACTCCCTGACCTGGGACACCGGGCACCGTACGGAATGGCGGCTGACCGATGAATGGCACGAGACTGTTGCCGGGAGCACTCAGTTCTCGGACCCGGCCACCGACTACCCGGCCACCGTGGCCAACACGCCGCGCCTTGCGGAATTCAGCGCACACCATGAGAAGTTCTACGAACGCCTGCGCACCGTCAGGCTCACGCCACGAAGCAGCCGTCCCTGATCCTGGAGTCAGGCGTCCCGGGTCAGGTCGGTCTGGTCCGGGAGAAGTTCGAAGCCCGCCGAGCGGTAGGTGGCTACGCCGCCGAGGTTGGCGGTCGGGGTGCAGACGACGGCGCTCGACGAACCAAGATCACGAAGGGCGATGGCCGCGGCGAGGGTGATCGCTCGGCCGTGGCCGTGGCCTCGGTGATCACGATGTACGCCGAGCGGCTCGATCAGACCTGGCCGGGCCGGACCGGCCGACCAGACTGTGACGGCCGCGACCGCGGCGTCTTCGCTGTCGTACCCGATGAGGCAGCGGGCGTCGGCGTACTGCGGGCCGTCCGCCATCGTCTTCCACAGGTCCGCGGTGAAGGTGGAACCGTCGAACGATGCCCGCTGCACGGCGGCCCGCTGCTCGGCTCGGTCCGGTCCGATCACCTCGACCCGAAGGGCGGGATCCGGGACCGGTTCGGCGAGCTTGCGGCGGAACGGGCTCCACGGTTCACCGACCGACCAGCCGGCCTCGGCGAGCGTGTCGCGCACCAGGGCGTCGGCCGGTGCCTCGACCGACACCCGGCCCTTGCCGAGAACGCCGCGGCCGGGATCGTCCACGTCCTCGACGATCCGGCTCGCCAGCTCGTCGTCGCGCCGCAGGTCCGGCGCGGTGGTCAGCCGCAGCAGGTCCGTTCCGTCGAGCAGGCCAAGCGCGACGATCCGGCCGTCGCGACGCCAGGTTCGGAGCGCCTTCGCCGCCGCGTCCGCCCCGAAGCGCCGGAACCATCCGATATCCCCGGGATGCAGCTGCATCGGCGCGCCCTCGATCTGCCACTCCCGCAGTACGCCGACAACCTCGTCCAGCCCGCCCACATCGACCGTGGTCACTCTCGTCGTCACAAGAGGTCAGGGTACGGTCTTGGATCGTGTCCCCCACTGATCAACGCCTCCAACGCATCGGTGCGTACGCCGTCTGTCGAGCCGAGGACGGTTCGATCTTGCTGTCCCGCTACCGGTCCGGCACCTGGGGTCTTCCCGGTGGCGGAGTTGATCATGGCGAGCATCCGGAGCAGGGGGTCGTCCGGGAGGTCGAGGAGGAGACCGGTTATCTGGTCCGGGTCACCGAGCTCCTCGGCATCCACACCAACCGGTGGACGACTACCTCCGGCCACGATCTGCACAGCGTCAACATCGTGTACGGCGTCGAGATCGTCGGCGGCGAGCTGCGCCACGAGGTCGACGGCAGCTCCGACCAGGCGGCCTGGCTGACCGACGCCGAGCTTGATCAGGTTCCACGCGCCAAGATCATCGACCTGGTCCGGAACGGACTGTCGAACACGCCGACCCGCTCCATCGGCCTGTGAGGCCCGCACTCTGGATCACGATGTCCGGCCCGGCGGGCGCCGGCAAGTCGACCCTGGCCGAGGGCCTCGCCGCGACGCTGGGCCGGGACCGTCCGGTGGACCGGTTCGGCGAGGAGGAACTGTTCACCCGGCCGTCCTTCGCCCGGGTCGCGGCCGGCTTCCGTGGCAGCGGGCATCCCGTCCCGGCGGAGTTCGAGGAGGCGTACGGCAGCTGGCTGGCCGGGCTTCCCCAGGACGCCGTGGCGATCATGGACTGGTGCCCGTCGGGCATGGCCGGTGATCTTCCTTGGGCCCTGGCCGACCGGCCCGGTTACGTGCGGCATCTGCGGCGGGTCCGCGCGCTGGCCGGCGGACGGGTGCTTCAACTTCGGCTGTGCGTGCCGATCGGGCAGGCCGTCGACCGGGCCGCGGCCGAACGCGGCGAGGACTGGCTCGACCGCTACGACCGGATCGCCCGAGCCGCCGGGCATGATCAGCCGGAACGACGAGACCGGATCACGGCCTGGGCGACGCACCACAATGCGGCCACAGAGCTCGAGCTCCAGGCCGCGGCCGAGGCCGGCTGGCCGCTCGAAACCGTCGATGCGTCACGGTCACCCGAGGAGGTTCGCGCGCAGGCGGCCGCGCTGGTCGACGGCCGATGACTTTCCGGTACGGAGCGAGTCATCATGAGCGAAAGACCAACCAGAGGAGTGCACCATGTCCGACACCAAGGGGCCGATCGACCTCACGTTCAGCGCCGTGCTCGGCAAGGTCCGGCCCGGAGACACCTGGACCTGCGTACAGCTTCCGGACTCGGCGACGATCTTCGGCACCCGCGGGCTGGTCAAGGTGGCCGGCACCGTCGACGGGCTGCCGTTCAAGGGCGCGTTCATGGCCCTCGGCGACGGCACTCACAAGCTGCCGGTCAACGCCGAGATTCGGAAGACGCTGGGCAAGGCCGACGGCGACGAGGTGACCGTCCACCTCACCGAACGCCTCAACTGACCCGATTCCCCTGTCGACAGGGAGCGGCCTCCCCCGAGCGGGTGATCATTTCCGTGGTACGGCGATCGAGGCTTGGGCCATGACCACTTCGTCGCTCCGATCTCCTGGCCTTGATCACGTCCGCACCCGCGCCGGCCGCGTCGCGTTGATCACCGGGCGGATCGGGGCGATCTTCGTCGCCGTCCTCGGCATCGTCCACACCGGCGTCAATACGTACGGCTTAGCCCTGGCCGGCTGGCGGCCCTGGGTGGAGTACCTGACCTTCGGCCTCGGACTCTCGGTGATCGCCTTCGCGCTGGCCTTCGGCGCCTGGTCCGTGGCCACGGCTTCCAGGCCACGCTGGCCGGTCGCCGTCCTGGTCGGGATCGGCGGGCTGCTGCTGATCCTGCAGACGGTCGCGATCGCCGTCTCCGACCCGGCGTTGCTGGTCCGCCCACTCGGGCCCGGGTTGTGGTCGATCGTCGGCGGACCGGCGCTGGTGCTGGAGGTTGCGGTGCTCGGTGCGAGCTGGATCGGTGCAGTTCGGCGGCGCCCGGCACGCTGACCTGGTGGAATAGCCCTCGTGATCATCGTGACAACGGACGAGGTGGCGGGCTACGAGATCGTCGAGGTCCTGGGCGAGACCATGGGTGCGGTGGCCTACAACAACTACGGCTGGGGCAGCTACACCGCTTCCGACGGCCCGGCCGCGGGAACGGCGACGAGGGAGACTCTGGTCCAGCAGTGCCGCGCCGCGGCCATGAACCGGCTCTGGATCGAAGCCGCCGAGCGAGGGGCGAACGCCGTCGTCGGGATGCGCTACGACCTCAGCCAACTGGCTGAGCAGCTGGTCGAGGCCTGTGCGTACGGCACTGCCGTGGTCCTGCGGCCACGAGCCGAGGGCGAGCCCGGCGCCACGCCGCAGTCGGCCCGCCAGGCCCGGCAGACCAACGGCGGACCGGGCGCGCCCAGCCAACCACCGCCGACCTCGCCGCCGTGGCTCGGAGCCGGCCCGCCGCAGCCGCCACCGACCGGGCACCAGGCCCCGACCTCAATGCCGGCACCGCCCGCGCCGCGGCCGGCGGCCGAGCCTCCGGGTGACTGGCCCCTGCCACCCCACTCGCAGTGACCGGGCCCGCGCCAAGATCAATTGATCATGACTCGTGCGGGATCGCCTGCACCGGATAGGTCCGACGCCAGCGATCCCCGTCCGGCGCGTAGTCGGCCGGCAGTACGGGAACGTCGGCCGACTCGGGCCGCAGGTCCAACAGGGCCGGATCGAAGGCGCCGCGCCGGTGCGCATGATCATCGAGGACCCGTTCGGCCTCCGCTTCCAGGATCCTGCGCAGGGACGGCGCGAACAGCCCGTCGTCGAGCGCCCGGTCGAACTCCTCGGCGTCTTTCCAGGCCCAGCTTCCGTCGGCGTAGACGAACAGGTCGAGCACCAGGTCCTTGCCCCACAACCCCGCGGCGGTCCCGGCCGGCGGCAGCTCGAAGTTGACGTACCAACCGAGGATTTTCCCGTCCTGGTTGGGATCCCAGGCGAGGTTGACCCGAGCCCAGCGACCCGGTTCGAAGACGAAGACCTTGTCCAGCCAGTCGTCGAACTCCAGCGGGCGCGCGATCCCGGTCTTCAGCGCCTCGTGCTTGCGCTGGTCCCGGGTCAGCCCCTCGGCCTCCGGAAGACCGCGGTTGGTGGCGAGCACCATCCGGGTCGTCCGGGGGACGGCGGTGATCAAGGACTCCGGTCCGCTGGCGAGGACGCGATGCGGGACCGCACTCCACAGCCGGCCGCGCCAGCGTTCCTCGACGACGATGTCCGAGCCGGGCGTGAAGACGGGCAGCATGGGTCGATTCTGCCCGAATCGATCACTCGCGCCGCGCCGCGTCCATGATCATCTCGTTGGCCGCGATAATTCGGTTGCCGGCCTCGGCGTTGCGCCGTACTGTCGTCCACGGCCTGTGACCGTACGACCTCGAGGAGGTGCCACCATGATCAAGTTCTGCCCGACCTTTGCCGTCGCCGCCGCAGTGAACGGTGGCGCCCCGGTCGTCGGCACCGTCGTCGTCGGCTGACCCGACGTTCCGGCTGTGGGTCGATTCCGTTCCGCACCTCGCTGACGATCGTTCCTGCGCGTCTTCAGGCACCGTCCTGACACCACCCGGCGCCGTCTGACGTCACTCTTCCCAGTATCGATGTCTTGTCTCTTGATTTTGACGTCATTCTGATGTCATAGTTGTGTCATCACCTCAGAAGGAGACCCACCATGTCGTTCCACCTCGCCGATCTCGACGGCCAGCTCAATCGCCAGTCGATGCTCGACCCGCGGATCAGCCACTCGAACCAGACCCTGAGCCACCTGGCCGCGAAGCGGTACGAACTCAAGCGCGCCCTCGAGGAGCGCCGTCAGCAGCGGCGAGCCGCCAAGGTTCGCGCACCCCGTGGCCGGCGGCAGCCCGTCGCCCGCCCGGCATGAGCCGCCGCGACACCCCTTCCCCGCACCAACATCCCCGGATCCACCGTGATCCGGGGATGTTGTTGTTTCGGGCCGACCAGCGGTCAATTACAGCCGCACCTATTGCCCTATTAGTGACTGTCGCTTAACTTCGGGGTTCTCCGGATCCCCGAAGGACGCGCCAATGTCTGCTGAGTCCAGCCCGCATCCCATCGCCCGCCGCCGCCTGCTCCAGGCCGGAGCCGGCCTCTCCCTTGCCGTGCCGCTCTCCGGTTGGGCGACCAGCCGGGCTGCGGCCGAACCGACCTCGGCCACGAAGACCCACTCCACCTACTACACCGCCGAACGTGTCGCGAACGCCCGCCGCAACATCGAGCGCTACCCCTGGGCGCGACAGCAGCGTGACGCCACGGTGGCTGCCGCCGCCCCGTTCCTGGCGCACGACGACGAGTTCTGGTGGAACTTCGTCACTCCGCAGAGCGTCTCCCGCAGCCTGGGCGTGCTGATCCGCTACCGGCAGCGGATCAAGGGCAGCCCCGGCCCGGACGGAGCCGAGATCAACAAGTTCGGCAACTACCCCTGGAAGATCGACGCGGTCAACCACCCGTGGAAGCTGCAGAGCCCGGTCACCGGCGAGCGCTACCCCAGCAACGACTTCGCCTCCTTCTACGCCGCCGGGCTGAACGAACACGGCATCTTCGATCCCGTGCTGGCCCGGGAACGCGGCTCCCAGTTCCTGATCAACGAGCTCTACCCGGCGCGCGGCGAGGGCTGGGGCGTCGACGACGGGATGGGTTGGACCGATCCGGACGGCGACACCTGGACCTTCGTCGCGTACTACAACCACTGGGCGGTCTGGAACACCGGCGGCGGCCAGGCCTTCCACGGTTACATCCTGCGAGCCCTCAACTCGCTGCGGGACGCCTATCTGTTCACCGGCCAGACCGAGTACGCACACAAGGGCCTGGTCCTGCTGGACCGGATCGCCGACGTCTATCCGGCCATGGACGTGTCGGCGTACAGGTGGGAGAACGGCTTCGACAACGGGGACCCGAACGTCCATACGGTGCAGGGAAAGATCTTGCACGACATCTGGGAGACCGGGATCGCGCGCGCCTTCCTGCTCGCCTACGACGCCTTCTATCCGGCGATCGACACCGACATCGAGCTGCTCGACTTCGTCGCCGCACAGGCCGCTCGTTACAAGATCACGACGCCGAAGTCGACCCCGGCCGAGTTCCGCAAGCACGTCGAGGATCACATCGTCCGGCTCGTCTATCCCGCGGTGCAGAACTCTCGGATCCGCGGCAACACGGGCATGCACCAGAGCGTGCTCGCGCTCGCGGCGGTGGTACAGGACGAGGAGAACACCAGCAAGGAGTGGCTCGACTTCGTCTTCAAGCCCGGCGAGTTGATCAAGGTCGCGGACCCGGCGGCGCCGTACGGCCGTCGTTACGAGGTGACCGGCGGCAACATGGCCCGGGTGCTGATCGACGAGATCGACCGGGACGGCTGGGGCAACGAGGCGGCACCCGGCTACAACGCCGGCTGGCTGGGGAACTTCCTGCTGCTCGCCGACGCCGTCGACGGATATCAGCGATACCCGGACTACGACCTGTTCGGGCATCTCAAGTTCCTCAAGATGTTCACCGCGATCTATCCGATCACGATGCTGTCCCGCTACACGCCGACGATCGGCGACAGCGGCAACACCGGCGGGCCGGCGATGGTCGGTTCACTCGCGACGGACCTGCTGGGCTTCACCAAGACCAAGGACCCCGGGCTCGCCCAGTTGATCTTCCAGCGCAACGGGAACTCAACGGCCAACCTGCGCGGCAACATCTACGACGCCGAGCCGGAGGGTGTCGTCGCCGAGATTCAGACGATCGTCGACGAACAGGGCCGATTCAACCCGGGCACCGTGCACCAGACCGGCTACGGGTTCTCGGCCCTCCGCGAAGGCAGCGGCGCGGACGCCCGGGGCGCCTGGATCTACTACGGCCGCAGCGGCGGCCACGGACACCGGGACACGCTCAACCTCGGCGTGCACGCGTCCGGGATGGACCTGGCGCCCGACCTCGGCTATCCCGAGGTGACCGGCTCCGACCCTGAGCGGTTGAACTGGACCATGGCCACGGTGAGCCACAACACGGTGGTCGTCGACGAGTCCTCCCAGAAGGCGCACTGGGTCGCCCTGCCCAGGCTGATCGGTGACTCGGACCGGGTCCGGGTGGTCGAGGTCGACGCTCCGCGGGCGTACTCGCAGACCGAGCTGTACCGCCGGACCACGACCATGATCACGGTCGATGATCATCGTTCCTACCTGGTGGACTTCTTCCGGGTCGACGGCGGCGATGATCACGTGTTCAGCTTCCACGGCGCCAAGGGCACGGTGACCACGACCGGCCTCGACCTCGTCGACCAGGCGGGCGGTTCCTACGCCGGTCCGGACGTCCCGTTCCAGGATCCTGACTACAACAAGAACGGCAAGCTCGGCGGCTTCAACTACCTCAACGCGGTGCAGCGCGACACGTCGCCGGCCGGGCCGTTCCGGGTCGACTGGAAGATCGCCGACAACTGGAACGTCCACGCTCAGGATCCCGATGCCCGCCTCCGGCTGACCCTGCTGTCCCCGGTGGACGACGTCGCGCTCGCCGACGGGATCCCGCCGCGGAACAAGCCGGGCAATCCGGACCGGCTGCGTTACCTGCTGGCGCACCGGCAGGGGTCGGAGCTACGCAGCAACTTCGTGTCGGTGATCGAGTCCTACCCGGGCGACAGCGTGATCACCGGCCGTACCCTGGTCCCGGTGCGCACCGAGGACGGCCAGGAGGTTGATCAATTCCAGGTCGCTGCGGTCAAGATCGACTTCGCGGACGGCCGGACCGACTACGTGATCAGCTCGACCGCCGATGATCAGGTGTATGTGATCGACGGGCGCCTGCGGTTCCGCGGCCGGTTCGGTGTCTGCACCCTGCAGGACGGCGAGGAGCGGCACCACTTCCTGCACGACTGCCGGCTGCTCGGCGAGCAGGGCCAGCGCTCCCATTCCCGGTTCGAGGGTACGGTCGCCGACTTCACCCGGGAGCTGACCGACCGGAACGAACTCACCGTCGACCTCGCCGACGGCCGCCACGGCCCCCGCTTCGACCCGGCGACGCTGACCGGACTCTATGTCCACGTCGCGACCGACGGCGAGCGCAACGGCAGCTACAAGATCGTCGGTGCCCGGAAGGTGAGCATCAACCGGTTCGTCCTCGAGCTCGGCGACCAGACCCTGATCCGCGGCCTGCGTGACCCCGACGACGCCAACGCCGGCTACACCTACGACATAACCGCCGGAGCCCGCTTCACCCTCCCCCTCACCCTCTCCACCTGACCCAAATCCCCGCCGACCGGGGCGATTCCGGCGGCTACCTGTGACGTCGGGATTCGCCGCGGATCGCTAGGACCTCAGGTAGCCGACGACCATGCCGCCCAACGCGATCAGACAGGCGAGCACCCCGACGACCAGCCCGATCAGGGCCCACCGGCGGCCGAGCCGTACGGCGACGCCGACGGCGGCAATCACAACGGCGATCAGGCCGACTCCGATCGCCGCGAACGCGGAGAACATCCCGACACGGGTGACGAGGAATCCGGTCACGGGTGGTGCGGCTGCGGTCGGGAGTGCGTACATGGCGACGGCTGCCAAGATCAATCCGATCAGGGCGACGACGAAACTGATCATGCCCAGTGATCCCGACCGGCTAGGCGGCGCGGGCTGGGGCTGGACCTGTGGTTCGTTCATCGTGACCACGTTGACAGAATCGACGGCGATCGATCAAGCCGCAGAACGGTCCAAGATCACCACGGCGATCACGGCGCCTGCCCGGTCCGGTCCGAACCGCCACGAGGTCAGCCGGTCCACATACCCGCCGTCGTACGGCACCGGCACCGACACCAGCCGGTCAAGGTCATAGAGCGTGATCAAGTCGATCCGCAATGGCTCACCGCCACGGTCCACCGGCGGCCCGACCCGGAAGTCGCGCAGCATCCGGCCGCAACTCGACTCGTCGTGCCGGACTGCGCGCAGCCGGCCGTCCTTGATCATCGTCGGCTCGATGTGGAGTTCGACGCCATGGTTGTCGTAGAACTCGGTGAACGGCAGCCGCCGCTCGGGGTCGTGCCGGTCGGTACCGGTCCGGATGATCTCCGCCGCAAGCGTGTCGGCGGTCCAGCCCGGATGGTCGGTGAGCGAGATCCCACGGATCCCGACCATCCCGGGCACCGGCTCCGCGGCCGATGCGATCGCCGCGCATCGCCGATCCAGCTCCGGCCCGATCGCGGCGTGCTGCTCCGGCGGTGCCGCCTCGTCCACGTGCGGCACCCGGATCCGTACCACCGTCATGTGATCATCTCGAGAACCACCCCAACCATTTTCGCCGACCGGTCACTTCCGCAGCGACACGCCGCCAAAACGCCTGCTTTTGTGACCGGTCGGCGGAGGTTTGTTGGGGGGTGGGGTCAGCGGCGGCGGCGGGCGGTGCCGAAGAGGCCTCGAATGATCTCGCGGCCGGCGGTGTTCACCAGCTGCTTGAACATGCTGTTCGAGGTCACCTGTTCGATCAGGCTCTTCTCCTTGCGGCCGCGACGCTCGGGTTCCGGCGCTGGTGCCTCCGGAGCGGGAGCCGGGGCCTGTTCCTGGGCCGCCGCGGCGGCGCCGGCTTCCAGCTTCTTGGCCAGCAGTTCCCGGGCGGACTCGCGATCCACCGGCTCGCCGTACTTCGCCTTCAACGGGGAGCCGTTGACGGCCTGGGTCATCCGCTCGGCGGGCATCGGGCCCATCAGGGACTGCGGCGCCCGCATCCGGGTCCAGGCCACCGGGGTCGGCGCGCCGTCGGGATCCATCACGGTGACGATCGCCTCGCCGATGCCGAGATGTTGCAGAGCCTCGGCCAGGTCGTAGTGCGACTTCGGGAACGTCGACACGGTCTGCTTCAGCGCCTTCGCGTCGTTCGGCGTGTGCGCGCGCAGCTGGTGCTGCACCCGCGACCCGAGCTGGGCGAGCACCTCGTCCGGCACGTCGCCCGGGGTCTGGGTGACGAAGAAGACGCCGACACCCTTCGACCGGATCAGCCGTACGGTCTGCGCGATCGAGTCGAGGAACGCCTTCGAGGCGTCGTTGAACAACAGGTGCGCCTCGTCGAAGAAGAAGATCAACTTCGGCTTGTCCACGTCGCCCACCTCGGGCAGATCGTGAAACAGGTCCGCCAGCAGCCACATCAGGAACGTGGAGAAGACGGCCGGCCGGTCCTGCAGGTTCGGCAGCTCGAGCAGCGAGATCACGCCCCGGCCGTCCTCGGCGGTCCGGAGCAGGTCGGCCGAGTCGAACTCGGGCTCGCCGAAGAACGCCTCGGCGCCCTGGTCGGAGAAGGTGATCAAGGACCGCAGGATCACCCCTGCCGTCGCCGCGGACAGACCGCCGATCGCCTTCAGCTCCGCCTTGCCCTCGTCGCTGGTCAGATGCTGCAGTACGGCGCGCAGGTCGGACAGGTCGAGCAGCGGCAGGCCGGCCTGGTCGGCGTAGTGGAAGACCAGCCCGAGCGAGGACTCCTGGACGTCGTTCAGCCCGAGCACCTTCGACAGCAGCACCGGTCCGAACGAGCTCATCGTGGCCCGGATCGGCACCCCGGTGCCCTGCCCGCCGAGCGCGTAGAACTCGGTCGGGCAGGCGATCGCCTTCCAGTCCTGCCCGATCCCCGCCGTCCGGGCCAGCAGCTTCTCGCTGGACTCGCCTTCGGCGCCGATGCCGGACAGATCGCCCTTGATGTCGGCGGCGAACACGGGCACGCCGGCGGCGCTGAGCTGCTCGGCCAGCAACTGCAGGGTCTTGGTCTTGCCGGTACCGGTCGCGCCGGCCACCAGGCCGTGCCGGTTCATCATCCCGAGCGGCAGCCGGACGCCGGCCGCCGGCAGGGGCTTGCCGTCCTCGACGACCACGCCGAGGTCGATCGCGGCGCCCTCGAAAACGTACCCCTCGGCGATCTTGGCGACCTCCGCGGGCAGTTCCGTTGTGGCGGTTCCAGTGGTGGGCTCGGTGCCGGAATCAGTCGGCTCGGCGTGCTCGGTCATGGGCATCAGATTTCCATATCCGACTGGCGAGACGGTAGACCCGCGCATGCGAAACCGTTACGCGGCCGTGTTCGGTGCCCTGCCACCTTTGTGAATAGAGTGTCACAGTGATTTTCAAGCGTGTCGGTGACGTACGTCCCTACCCGGACCACGGGTACGCCCAGAAACAATGGGCAGCGATCGCTCCGCACCAGGTTCGCTTGGATCAGCTTGTCACGACGAAACGGACCCTGGATCTGGAAGCGCTGCTCGAGGAGGACTCCACCTTCTACGGTGATCTGTTCGCCCATGTCGTGGCCTGGCGCGGTGAGCTGTACCTCGAGGACGGCCTGCACCGGGCGCTGCGGGCGGCCCTCCAGCAGCGGCAGACCATGCATGCCCGGGTGCTCGATCTGAAGTAAGGTCAGCGGCGGGCGCTGCGACTGCGGGAGGCCGCGGGCGGGTGCGCCCAGGGGAAGGGAGTTGGTTCGGTTGATCGGCCGGGTGTGGCGCATCGTGCGTACGCCACTGACCCTGCTCGTCCTGCTCGGAATTCTGGGTTACGGGGCCTGGTGGGGATACACGAACGTGCTCAAGCCGATCCCCCCGCTGCCGCCGACCCCGTGCGTCTCGGTCCCGGTCAAGAAGGGCGCGTTGTCGGCGAGCCAGGTGACGCTCAACATCTACAACGGCGGCAGCAAGCGCGGCCTCGCCCGCGACCTCGGCATCCGGCTGCGCGACCGCGGGTTCCGAGTGCAGAGTGAGTCCAACACCGCCGAGAAGGTCGGCGCGACGGTGATCGTCGGCCAGGGCGCGAAGAACCCCGAGGTGCTGCTGGTCAAGCAGTTCTTCCCCGGCTCCACGGTCAAGGTCGAGCCCGGCCGGGCCGACCACAGCGTCGACGTCCTGGTCGGCAACAACTGGAACTGGGACAAGCACTTCGCCGACAAGGCCAAGACCACCCTGCCGGTGAAGGCCAAGACCGTCTGCCTGCCGTCGATCCCGAAGTCGAGCGCCGCCCCCGAAGGCTGATCGCCTAGTGTCGTGCGTCCCTAGTTCCTTGACAGGTGGCGGCGTCCAGGTGCGTGCATCGCCAGGCCGACGAGGAAGACATATCGGGTCATATATCGACTGAGGAGAACGCCGCGAGGTGCGTGCCTGGGCGTCGCCAACTGTTAAGGAACTAGCGACGCACGACACTAGTTCTCGGTGTCCTCCAGACGTTCCCGCCAACGAGCCAGCCGGCCGCTGCGGCCCAGGCTGCGCAACCGGTCCTCGGTGTGCTGGCGCAGCGTCGTCGGCGTCACGATCAACAACTCGTCGCCCTCCCGGATCCGCGTCTGCTCGGTCGGCGGGAACGGGGTGTCGTCGCGAATCACCAGCGACACCACGGTCTGGGTGCCCAGCCGGAGTTCGCCGATCTCCACCCCGATCAGCCGGGAGCCCTTCGGAATCCGTACCTGCAGCAGGTCGGCCGAGATCCGGTCCAGCGGCGCGGCCTCGACCTCGACGTCGCGCGCGGACTCCTCGTCGATGAGCCGTAGCAGCCGGGCGACCAGCGGCAGGGTCGGCGCCTGCAGCAGGGTGGAGACGATCACGAAGACGAGTACGACGTCGAACAGGAAGGCGCCGCCGGCGACGTCCTCGGAGAGCGGGATGGTCGCGAGCACGATCGGTATGGCACCGCGCAGCCCCGCCCAGGACAGGAACGCCTGCTGCCGCAGCGGGATTCGAAACCAGGGCGCCACCACCAGGATCGAGACCGGCCTGGCGACGAAGGTGAGGACCGCGCCGGCCGCCAGCGCGATCAGGACGGCCTGCAGGGTGACCCGGTTCGGACTGGCCAGCAGCCCAAGCATGATGAACAGGCCGATCTGGGCGATCCAGCCGATCCCCTCGACGAACGAACGCGTGGCGCCGCGGTGCGGCAGTTGCGCGTTGCCGAGCAGCAGCGCACAGATGTAGACCGCGGCGAAGCCGCTGGTGTTCAGGGTCGCCCCGACGGAGTACGCGAACACGGTCCAGACCAGCGCCGCGAGCGGGTAGAGCCCGGACGACGGCAGCGCCACCCGGCGCAGGATCTGCACCCCGACCCAGCCGAGGGCGATCCCGATCACCCCACCGGCCACCAGCTGGAACGTGATCATGACGGCCACCCCGGCGAAGCCTCCGGCACCCTGGGGCTGATCGCCGGTCGCGGCGGCACTGGCCAGCACGACCAGCAGCACGGTCGGCGCGTCGTTGAGCCCCGATTCGGCCTCCAGCGCGCCTCGCAGCCGGTGCGGGATCGGCACTCGGCGCAGCACGGAGAAGACCGCGGCCGCGTCGGTCGGCGACGTCACCGCGCCGAGCAGCACCGCGATCCAGAGGTCCAGACCGAGCACGAAGTGCCCGAACAGGGTCATCAGGGCGACACTGACGAAGATCCCGCCGGTGGCCAGCACCCCGGCCACGCCGACCGAGCTCCGGATGTCGTGCCAGCGCGTCGTCAGGCCACCCTCGGCCAGGATCAACACCAGCGCTCCAAAGCCGAGCGCGCGGGCCAGGTCCGGGTCGGAGAACTGCAGCCCGAGCCCGGAATCCCCCATCAGCATGCCGAGCCCGAGGAACAGCAACAGCGACGGCAGCCCGATCCGGGCGCCGAGCCGGGCCGCGATGATCGCGGCGATCAACACGACGGCACTGACCAGCAGAATGCCGTCGAGATTGATCTCCATCCGGTCATTTTCGCTGGTCGGCCGCCGGATCCCGGACGTCGGGGCCGTGTCCGGACCAGCCGGAGGTCAACCGTTACCGAGGGTGGGGACAGGGAAGCCCGCGTCCACGGGTGGACGCGGGCTTCCCAGAGCGGTGGCGGCGGGATTTGAACCCGCGGAGGCTTTCACCTCACGCGCTTTCGAGGCGCGCTCTTTAGGCCGCTCAGACACGCCACCGCCGAAGAGCGTACCCAATCCGGATGGGTCGGCGCGAATCGAAACGCCTCTACCGGCGGTCGCCGAAGAAGTCCTTGAGGACGGCGCCGCACTCGTCGGCCAGGATGCCGCCCATCACCTCGACCCGGTGGTTCAGTCGCCGGTCCCGTACGACGTCCCAGAGCGAGGCGACCGCGCCGGCCTTCGGGTCGTACGCGCCGAAGACCAGCTGCCCGATCCGGGCCAGCACCAGGGCTCCCGCGCACATGGTGCACGGCTCCAGGGTGACCACGAGCGTGCAGCCGTCCAGCCGCCAGGCGTCCGGGCGGTGGCCGAGCGCCGCGGCGGCCCGGCGCAGCGCCAGGATCTCGGCGTGTGCGGTCGGGTCGCCGGTCTGCTCGCGTTCGTTGCCGGCCGCCGCGATCAGTTCGCCGGCGGGGTCGAGCAGCACCGCACCCACGGGTACGTCACCGTGCCCGGCCGCCGCGGCGGCCTGGTCGAGGGCGACCCGCATCGCCGGGTCCCAGCGGCTGGGCACCGTGATCAGGCGTTCGTGATCATGAAGATCAGTTGATCAACGGAAGGTGGACTGGACGACCCGGCGGAACTCCGAGCCGATCTTGAGCTTGTCGACGATCTGATACACCAGGTCCTCGCTGGTCTCGTCAAGATCGCTGCTGATCGCCTCCAGCTCGAACGAGCCGATCCCGAGGTCGGTCAGCAGATCAAGATCACCGAGCGGTTCGTCGTTGTCCGGCACCGGGATGCCGTGGAAGTCGGCGACGTCGCGCGCGATGGGCCACTCGTCGCCCGCACCGCCGTCGGACAACAGCACCTGGACCAGCTTGCCGCGGACCCTGGTGATCACGAACACGGACTGGGTCAGCGAGACGAACCCGAGCGTTCCTCCGTCGCCGGGGTACCGCCGCAGTTCGTCGATCAATTCCTCCAGGTCGTTGGCCAGGTCCTTGCGCAGCCCTTGCGCGACCGCCTGGCCGTCCTCCCGGTACGCGGCGACGACGAAGTCGATCTCGTCGTCGGTCGCGTCCTCAAGATCATCATCGTCGTAGTCGTCATCGTCGTCGTCGTCGAAGTCGTCGTCATCATCGTCGTCGCTGTCGTCGACATCGTCGAGGTCAAGATCATCGGAATCAGACAAGTCCTCATCCGTACTCCGAGCATCGGTCCCCGTACCGGTCCGGCCCCGCGCACGCGAGGACCCCAGATCGAACGACTCGTACTCGTCGTCGTCAAAGTCACTCATCAGCCTTCCCTTCATTCGCCACCCAATGGTGGCAGAACAAGGCAACAGGCACATCCTCGCGGGGTCAACTGATACCCGCTCTTGACCTCATCGGCGCCCCTACGGACGGAACCGCGATCTGTGGCACGCTCTACGCCATGGAACTTCGGGTTGTCGACCATCCCCTGGTGGCGCACAAGTTGACCGCACTGCGCGACGAGCGTACGGACTCGCCGACCTTCCGGCACCTGACCGAGGAACTGGTCACCCTGCTGGCGTACGAGGCGACCCGGGAGGTCCGGGTGACGCCGCACACGGTGCGGACCCCGATCGCTGACTGTGTCGGCGTGAAACTCGCCCAGCCACGGCCGATGGTGGTGCCGATCCTGCGCGCCGGCCTGGGAATGCTGGAGGGGATGACCCGGCTCATCCCGACCGCCG
Source organism: Microlunatus parietis (assembly GCF_013407955.1). Lineage (GTDB taxonomy): Bacteria > Actinomycetota > Actinomycetes > Propionibacteriales > Propionibacteriaceae > Microlunatus > Microlunatus parietis. The sequence goes on from NZ_JACCBU010000001.1 coordinate 3,140,842, forward strand.
AGGTGGGTTTCGTCGGCATGGTCCGGGACGAGGCGACCCTGGAGGCCTCGACGTACGCGGAGCGGCTGCCGGAGGACCTGTCCGGCCGCCAGTGCTACGTCCTCGATCCGATGCTGGCCACCGGCGGCACCCTGGCAGCGGCGGTGAAATACCTCGTCGATCGCGGCGCCGATCACATCACCTGCATCTGCCTGCTGGCCGCGCCGGAGGGGATCGCCCGGGTCGAGGGGCTGCTCAACGATCTTCAGGTGCCCTGCCATCTGGTCACCGCCGCCGTCGACGAACGGCTCAACGAGGTCGGCTACATCGTGCCGGGGCTCGGCGACGCCGGCGACCGGCTGTACGGCGTCGTCGATTGAGCCGGATCGAACCGGTCCGACCGAGCGCCGATTCGTTGCGTCAAGCAACCGAGGAGAACTGAACCCTCAGTCCGAGTGCCTTGGCGACCTTGACGATCGTGGAGAAGCTCGGGTTACCGTCGGCCGACAGCGCCTTGTAGAGGCCCTCCCTGCTCATGCCGACTCGGCGAGCGAGCTCGCTGATGTTTCCCGAGCGGGCCACCGTTCCGAGCGCTTGGGCGATGAGTGCCGGATCGTCGTCCGCCTCCTCCAGCGCAACCTCGAGGTAGGCCGAAGCCCGCTCGATGTCGACGAGGTAGTCGGCGGAGTCGAACCGGCCGAACGTCTCACTCTTCTTGATCATTCTTCTTCGACTCCTTCCACTCCTGGGCGATCTCTCGCGCACGCTCGATGTCATCCTCCTGGCCCGACTTCGTACCGCCACACAGCAGCAGGATCACCACCTCGACCACATGTCAACTGTGGTTCACAGTTTAGCGCGTTGCAACAGCTGGCCTCAGTAGTAGTACGGGAAGGCGGACCAGTCCGGCGGGCGCTTCTCCAGGAAGGCGTTGCGGCCTTCGACGGCCTCGTCGGTCATGTACGCGAGCCGGGTGGTCTCGCCGGCGAAGACCTGCTGGCCGACCAGCATCCTGCCCTGCTTTCGCTGGGTTGCAGACGACGTCGCAGATGTTCGAGCCCTGCCGCTCGGTGCCCAGACGGGATTTTCTGTGCCCGTAGAGGCCCCAAGAGCGCTCTGGCACATGATCAAGAGCGCGGTAGAGCTCGCCCACCGCGTGCGGCCGAAAAGCGCGCGCACTCGGAGTGGACCTGGTCTCGGCTTCATGATCATGATGGATTGTGGACCTATCCACCACCAGACGCGGCACGGGTTCCATCTTGGTGGATCGACGGTGTTCGGCGATCGCAGAGTGACCGGCGCCCGCCGTGCTGTTGATCATGTGATGTCGTCCCCCGTCGACCCTGGCATCGGTCTAGGATCACCAGTCCGCAATGTCAGTTTCGACCCGGACGTACGTAATGGGCGCCGCGCCGCTCACCACGGAGCTCAAGCTCGCCGGCGTCGACAAGCCGCCGCAAGGTCGTCCTCGCCTGCAGTGGACTCAACCGGCAGAGTTCGGCTGCCTTACTGCGCGTGATGGAGCCCCATTGATCAACATAGGCGAGCACCATGTGGTCCTGTTGGATCGGCTCAGTGTCCTGCAACCTTACGTACGCCGAGGACGCCGCCTTCCGGTAGAAGGCCGCGGTCAGGTGGAACCGTCGACCGCGGCCACTGCCTCGCGGCTCGACCAGTCCCAGCTCGGTGAGTCTCGCGAGGTCTCCTCGGACCGTCACGTCCGCTACATCGAGGGACGAGGCCAACTGGGAGATGCTCCCGTCCCCCATCGCTTTGATCTCATGCAGGATCCGAAGGTGAAGGAGCGTGAGCCGCTTGCCCTCACTCTCCTCATACTCGATCACGAATCGAACCATTTCGAGATCGGCATCGCTCGTAGGGATGTCGACGATCACGGACTTCTCGCTCGTCGCGGAGTAGTCCGGACCATCGCGGCCAAGTCGCAACAACTGCCGGTACACCTCGGATACACCGCGGCCATAGCGGTCAACTAGGCCAGCACGCTTGAAGGCGTCGGCAAGGATGACACTGCGCGGCCTTGACTCGGTCAGCAAGCTCCGCAACGTGATCCCCGGCGGAAGTCCGCCGGGGCTGGACACCTGGAGTTGATCTTCGCTCAGTCTCACGGCGATGGGCCCGAGTTCGGAATAGTCGCGGTGGATCAGCGCATTGGCAACGACCTCGCGGACGATTCCGTCCGGCAGACGCGGCACGCCCACGCGGTGCAGCCCAAGAACGAACTCCTGCTCGGTGTTGCGAACCTCGATGAGCTCGCGAATCCTCTCGGCCACCCGGAATAGAGGGAGCCGGAGTTGCTGATTCGTGGTGATCTCACCCTCGGTCGACTCCTGGAACAGGACTTCTGCCGTTGGCACATGTGTGAACAACGCGGACTCCCGCCCGAACAGCAGAACGGCGCCGAGCGTGAGCTCTCCGGTGTCCGGCCGGACCACCCGAAGTGCACGCAGGACATCCTCGTTGTCGGCCTCGGCCAGTCCGCGGTCACCTCGGCCGTCACCGCACAGCCGGCGGAACGAGTCGAACTCGCGTGGATCGAGATCAGACATCCGAGCACCCCGTGCTGGCGTCTCCGCATAGTCGCGACCCTGGGCACTGAGGCCCGCTGAGATGATCTCGTGCGCACGATAGGGCACACACTCGGGGGACCCGTCGAACTTCGTGGCGCGGCGCAAGAAGACGCCCGCCTTGCTGCCCACTGGACTCGGAGCGGCCGCAATCTCGATCGCTGCAACTTCGAGACCCTCGTCGATCTGGACGAGTTCGACCTCCGTTGCAACCGCAGGCTCGGTGTTGTTGAGGATCAAGGCACGAAGGCGATCCGGGTCGGTCCGATCGCCGTGACGCGGGGGGAGGCCAGTGATGTCCCCGTTGTCCTCGACGCCCAGGAGAAGGTGCCCGCCTTTGCCGTTGGCCATGCACACGACTGCGTTCACGATGTCGCTGTCGTTGAGACCCCTGGCACGTTTGAACTCCGTCGTGAATGTCTCGCCCGCTTGCACGAGCCGTCGAAGATCCGCTGGAGTCACGAGGTCCATAGTTATGCATAGTTATGAACTATGCAAGTGCTGCCTGCAAACCGCACATAACTATGCAATAGTTATGGACTCAGCCGACTCAGTAGTAGTACGGGAAGGCGGACCAGTCCGGCGGGCGCTTCTCCAGGAAGGCGTTGCGGCCTTCGACGGCCTCGTCGGTCATGTACGCGAGCCGGGTGGTCTCGCCGGCGAAGACCTGCTGGCCGACCAGGCCGTCGTCGATCGCGTTGAAGGCGTACTTGAGCATCCGCTGCGCGGTCGGGCTCTTGCCGCAGATCTTCTTCCCCCACTCGATCCCGGCCGGTTCGAGTTGATCATGGGGAACGACGCGGTTGACCATGCCCATCCGGTGGGCGTCCTCGGCGTCGTAAACCTCGCCGAGGAAGAAGATCTCGCGGGCGAACTTCTGGCCGACCTGGCGGGCCAGGTACGCGGAGCCGAAGCCGGCGTCGAAGGAGCCGACGTCGGCGTCGGTCTGCTTGAACCGGGCGTGCTCGGCGCTGGCCAGGGTCAGGTCGCAGACCACGTGCAGGCTGTGCCCGCCGCCGGCCGCCCAGCCGTTGACCAGCGCGATCACCACCTTCGGCATGAACCTGATCAGCCGCTGCACCTCGAGAATGTGCAGCCGACCCAATGAACCTGGATCAACGCGTGCGGCCCGGTCGGTTTCCTCATCGCCGGGTTCGTACTCGTAGCCGGCCCGGCCGCGGATCCGTTGATCACCGCCGCTGCAGAAGGCCCAGCCGCCGTCCTTGGGCGACGGTCCGTTGCCGGTGAGCAGCACGCAGCCGACGTCGGAACTGGTCCGCGCATGATCAAGTGCGCGGTACAACTCGTCCACGGTGTGCGGGCGGAACGCGTTGCGCACCTCGGGCCGGTCGAACGCCACCCGCACGACGGGCGCATCGACGGCGCGGTGATAGGTGATGTCGGTGAAGGCGAAGCCGTCGATCGGCTGCCACAGGGCTGGGTCGAACGTCACGCCCCCACGTTATCCCCCGACGCCCGATCGGCACCCTCCGGCGAGGTTTGATCATGGTCGCGCCGCCGGGACCGGGTCGCCTGCCGGATGATGAAGCCGACCAAGATCAACACCAGCAGCACCAGCAGCGCCACGGCGGGTCCGGGCCAGCGTTCGTACAGCCGCTGCCACACCTCGAACGAGACGAAGCCGAACGTCGCGTACAGGAACGACCAGAGCACGCCGCCGATCAGCATCGCCGGCAGATAGCGGCGGTACGGCATCCGCAGTGCCCCGGCGGCGAGATTGATCAAGGTCTGCAACCCCACCGTGAGGAAGGACACGGTGATCACCGGAGCGCCCCAGCGGACCACCAGGTCCCGCGCGCGCCGATAGCCCGAGGTCTCCATCAGCCGGTGCAGCCGGGTCCGGTCGGCCCCGGCATTGGCCGCCCGGCCGATCCAATAGGTGGCGTTGGCGCGGAGCAGGATCACCAGGAACAGGACCGACAGGGCCACCGGGTAGGGCCAGTCGCGCCAAAAGTCCATCGGCGCTCAGCTCCCATCCCCGGTCGTCACCGAACCACTATAGGTGAGGGCTGCCTAACTTCCACGACCCTTCGACAGGCTCAGGGTTCGTTCGAGGCGAAGCCGGTCAGCTCGCCGACCCGGAGCACCCGCACCACGGGCTCGCCGGCCTCGTCGCTGGCGGCCAGGTCGACCTCGGCCTCGATCACCCAGTCCCGGTCGCCGGCCGGATCGTCCAGCGTCTGCCGGGCCAGGATGCGGTCCTCGGAACGGTCCAGCGCGAGCAGTTGCGGACCGCGGGCGTCCGGACCGGTGCCGATCTCGCCGTGTCTTTCGAAGTACGGCTTCAGGGCTTCCCACCAGTCGTCCGCGGTCCAACCGGCGTCGCCATCCAGCGCTCCGAGGTCCTCCCAGCGACGCCGCGCGGCCAACTCGACCCGGCGGAACATCGCGTTGCGGACCATGATCGCGAAGGCCCGCTGGTTCTGGGTGACCGGCGCCGGTCGTTCGTCGATCGGGTGTTCCTTCGGCTGCGCGCCGGGGTGCCGCAGCTCCTCCCACTCGTCGACCAGGCTGGAGTCGACCTGCCTGATCATCTCGCCGAGCCAGGTGATCAGGTCGGCCAGGTCCGGCGTCCGCATCGCTTCCGGCACCGTCTGCCGCAAGGCCTTGTACGCATCGGAGAGGTAACGCAGCACGATCCCCTCGGACCGGGCCAGCTGATACTGGCTGACGTACTCGGAGAACGTCATCGCCTGCTCGGCGAGCTCGCGGACGACCGACTTCGGGGAAAGCCGATGATCAAGAACCCAGGGGTGGGTCTGGGCATAGACGGTGTACGCATGCCCGAGCTGCTCGGCCAGCGGCCGGGGGTGGGTGACGTCCTCGAGCAGCTCCATCCGCTCCTCGTACTCGATCCCCTCGGCCTTCATCGCCTCCACCGCCGCGCCGCGGGCCCGATTCCGCTGCGCCGTCAGCACCGGCCGCGGATCCTCCAGGATCGCTTCGATCACCGAGACGATGTCCAGCGTGTAGTCGTCGGACTCGGGGTCGAGCAGGTCCAGCGCGGCCAGCGCGAACGGCGACAGCGGCTGGTTCAGCGCGAAGTCCTCCTGCAGGTCGATGGTCAGCCGGGCCCCGGTGCCGGACGGGTTCGGCTCGACGATGCCGGTGGCCAGCAGGCCGCGGTAGATCTCGATCGCCCGGTGCACGTGCCGGCGGCGCCGGGCGGGCGGCTCGTCGTTGTCGGTGAGCAGGTGCCGCATCCCGGCGAAGCAGTCGCCGCCGCGGGCGATCACGTTGATCACCATCGCGTGGCTCACCCCGAAGCTCGACTCCAGCGGCTCCGGCTCGGCCGCGACGAGCCGGTCGTAGGTCGGCTGGCCGTACCCGACGGTGCCCTCCGGCGGCCTCTTGCGAACCACTTTGCGCCGCTTCTTCGGGTCGTCGCCGGCCTTCGCCAGCGCCTTCTCGTTGGCGACCACGTGATCGGGGGCCTGGACCACGACGTTGCCGGCGGTGTCGTAGCCGGCGCGCCCGGCCCGGCCGGCGATCTGGTGGAACTCGCGGGCGGTGAGCAGCCGCGGCTTCACGCCGTCGTACTTGCTCAGCGAGGTCAGCAGTACGGTCCGGATCGGGACGTTGATCCCGACGCCGAGCGTGTCCGTACCGCAGATGATCTTGAGCAGACCGGCCTGGGCCAGCCGCTCGACCAGCCGCCGGTAGCGCGGCAGCATCCCGGAGTGGTGCACCCCGATGCCCATCCGGACCAACCGAGACAGGGTCTTGCCGAAGCCGGCCGAGAACCGGAAGTCGCCGATCAGTTCGGCGATCTTGTCCTTCTCCTCCCGGGTCGCCACCTTCAGGCTGGCCATCGCCTGGGCCTGCTCGATCGCGGCCGCCCGGCTGAAGTGCACCACGTAGATCGGCGCGTCCCGGGACTCCAGCCGCTCCTCGATCGTCTCGTGCAGCGTCGTCGTCACGTACGAGTAGTACAAGGGAATCGGGCGTTCCACGGAGCTGATCACCGCGGTCTGCCGGCCGGTCCGCCGGGACAGGTCGGCCTCGAACCGGGTCATGTCGCCGAGCGTCGCCGACATCAGCAGGAACTGAGCCGAGGGCAGTTCGATCAACGGCACCTGCCAGGCCCAGCCGCGATCGGGTTCGGCGTAGTAGTGGAACTCGTCCATGATCACGGTGTCGATGGCGCCGCGATCACCCTGCCCCCGATCCCCTTGGCGCAGCGCGATGTTGGCCAGCACCTCGGCGGTGCAGCAGATGATCGGCGCGCCGGCGTTGACGCTGGCGTCGCCGGTCAGCATGCCGACCCGCTCGGGTCCGAAGAACTCGGTCGCGGCGAAGAACTTCTCCGAGACCAGCGCCTTGATCGGCGCCGTGTAGTACGTGGTGCCGCCGGCTGCCAGGGTGGCGAACTGGGCCCCGGTGGCGACCAGGCTCTTGCCGGAGCCGGTCGGCGTCGCCATGATCACGTTCGAGCCGGAGGCGATCTCGATCAGGGCCTCGGTCTGCGCCGGGTACGGTTGCCAGCCGCGCTCGACGGACCAGTCGACGAACGCCTCGAAGACGGCGTCGGGGTCGGGGGTGGCCGGGATCCGGTTGGAGAGCAACATCGCGTGTGACCCTACTCGCCCGGATCTCCTGGGGAGGCCGGCACAGCGTACCGGCGGCTCGACCGCAGATCCACGGTGTGAGTGATTGTGTTCGGTTTGTAATCTACCTGAACAAGTTCGGGCGCAATTCGGGGTAAAGTCTTCCCGCAATCGGGGTATGGCCTGACAATCTGGTCGAGGGCCGTCGCACGGACGCGACGGGTCGCTCCGGTTCGGCGCCAACAGGCGGCGGAACAGATCGGCATGAGGGCAACGACGCACCTGGACCTACACACGCGTTGTCTTCGAACGAGGCCAGGAGGGTCAGGCTGAATGACGGACTCGAGCAGGATCTCTTCCGGCACCACGGCGACGTCCGCCGACCCGTTGCCGGAACTCGATGAGGCTGACGAGGCCTCGGCGGCCGCGGCCAGCTCCGCGGAGTGGCGCCGCCGACATCTGGTCGGCACCATCCGTTACGTCGCGTTCCGGGTGCTGCGGGCTCTGCTGACGATCTTCGTGGTCGCCACCGCGACGTTCTTCCTGGTCAGACTGCTGCCCGGCAGCCCGCTCGACGTCTACATCAACGAGCAGATCACCCAGTACGGCCGCAGCTACGAGGAGGCCGCCGCCGCGGCGGCGTCGCTGTTCTCGTTCGACCCCACGGCGTCGCCGGTCGAGCAGTACCTCGACTACCTGGGCGGCCTGGTCCAGGGGGATCTGGGCAGTTCGATCACGGCTCCCGGGACTCCGGTCGCCTCGATGATCGGCCAGTATCTGCCCTGGACCCTGTTCAGCGTCGGCATCGCCCTGGTGATCAGCTTCGTCTCCGGTGTCGCACTCGGCATGGTGATGGCGTACCGCCGGGGCAGCTGGTTCGATCATGTGGCCACCGCGTTCGGCTCGGTCACCCAGTCGATCCCGTCGTTCCTGCTGGCGATCATGTTGATCGTCATCTTCGGGGTCAAGCTCGGCTGGTTGCCTTTGGCCGACATGCGCGGCGCGTACACACCGGGGGTGGAGATCGGCTTCAACCTCACCTTCATCATGGACGCGCTGTTCCACGCGGCGCTGCCGATCTGGTGCTACATCCTCACCTCGGTCGGCGGCTGGATGCTGGTGATGAAGTCCTCCACCGTCCAGGTGCTCGGCGACGACTACGTCCAGGTGGCCAGGGCGCGCGGGCTGCGCACCTCCCGGATCCAGTACCAGTACGTCGGCCGCAACGCCATGCTGCCGATGTTCACCGCGTTCATGCTCTCGATCGGGTTCCTGGTCGGCGGCTCGATCCTGGTCGAGACGATCACCCGCTATCCGGGCATCGGCCAGTTGCTGTACGACTCGATCAGCAGTCGCGACTACACCACGATCCAGGGGGTCCTGCTGCTCACCACGATCTCGGTGGTGATCGCCAACCTGGCGGCCGACTTCCTCTACAGCACGATCGATCCCCGGGTCCGGGTCCGCGGACAGGAGGGCTGAGCCATGGGCATGATCATCGCGTCCGGTACCAGCCCGGTCGGTGACGAGCCGACCGGACCGGAACCCACCACTCCGGCCACCGGCGGCCGCCTGGACCGGCCCAACGCGCTGCAGGTGTTCTGGCGCGGCATCCGGCGGTCCCGGTCCGGCTTCGTCGGCTTCTGCGTCTTCGTGGCGATGCTCCTGATCTGCCTGGTCGGTCCGTTCTTCACGCCGGAGCAGAGCACCGACGTGGCCAACCGACTGGCCGGGCCGAGCTGGCAGCACTGGCTCGGCACCGACAACATGGGCAAGGACGTCCTGGTCGACGTGATCGACGGCGGCCGGGCGGTGATCCTGGTCGGCTTCCTGGCTGCGTTGATCTCGACCGCCATCGCCGTCTTCTTCGGCTCCCTCGCCGCGTACGTCGGCGGCCGGCTGGACGCCGTGATCGTCACCGCCACCGACATCGCGCTGACGATCCCGTCGATCATCCTGCTGGCGGTGATCGCGGCGTTCTACTCGATCGGCTCCGACTGGGGGCTGGCCGTCCTGATCGGCGTGCTCGGCTGGCCAGGCCTGCTCCGAACGGTGCGCGCCCAGGCGTTCTCGATCAAGGAACGCGAGTACGTCGAGGCGGCCCGGCTGCTCGACCTGGGCATCGGCCGGATCGTGCTGCGGGAGATCGTGCCGAACATGGCGAGCTACATCATGATGAACTTCGTGCTCGGCGCGATCAACGCGATCTACTCGCTGGTCGGCCTCTACCTGCTCGGCCTGGCGCCGCTGACCGGCACCAACTGGGGCATCACGATCCACTGGGCCACGAAGGCCGGCGCCCACTTCCGCGACGAGTCGGTCTGGTGGGCGATGGGACCGGTGGTCGCCATCTCCCTGCTGCAGCTGTCCCTGGTCACGATGTCCAGGTCGTTCGAAGAGATCCTCAACCCGCGGCTGCGGCACAACTGAGAACGGGGTGGACACGATGAACGCCGGCCCGGTCCTGAGCATCAAGGACCTCACTGTCGAATACCGCACCGAGGCGAGCCAACGATCGGACGCGCACGTGCTCCGCGCCGTCGACGGGGTGAGCTTCGAGCTCTATCCGCACGAGAGCATCGCCCTGATCGGCGAGAGCGGGTGCGGCAAGACCACCCTCGCGCTGAGCATCCTCCGGCTGCTGCCCAAGATCGCCAGGATCAGCGGCGGGCAGATCGAGTACCGCAACCGTTCGGGTCAACTGATCAATCTGCGGGACCTGTCCGAGTCGGCCATGCGCCGGTTCCGCTGGTCCGAGGCGGCGATCGTCTTCCAGGGTGCGATGAACTCGTTCAACCCGGTGCTGAAGATCAAGGACCAGATGGCCGACACCATCCGTGATCATCAGGACGGCATCGGCAAGCGGGAGATCACCGAGCGGGCCGAGCACGCGCTGCGTGAGGTCGACCTGGAGCCGGGGCGGGTGCTCCGCGCCTATCCGCACGAGCTGTCCGGCGGCATGCGGCAGCGGGTCCTGATCGCGATGGCGATCCTCCTCGAGCCGCAGATCCTGATCTTGGACGAGCCGACCACTGCCCTGGACATCCTCACCCAGCGTCGGATCGTCGATCTGATCTACAACCTGCACGAGCGGCTCGACTTCGCGATGATCTTCGTGTCGCACGACCTGGCGGTTGCGGCCGAGCTGGCCACTCGGGTGGCCACCATGTACGACGGCGAGATGGTCGAGGTCGGCGACGTCCGGGACATCTTCTACCGCCCGCAGCATCCGTACACGCAGAAGTTGATCGGCTCGGTGCCGACGTTGACCGGCGCCGCCCGGCGCCCCGACCAGGAGCAGCGCGATGTCTGAACCCAGCCAGTCCCCCGGTACCGGTCCGCTGCTGGAACTCGACTCGATCCGGCAGGTGTTCCACTCGACCCGGGAGAGCGTGGTCGCGGTCAAGGACGTCAGCCTCAACGTGGGTCCCGGCGAGGTGGTCTGCCTGGTCGGGCAGAGCGGCTCCGGCAAGAGCACGCTGGCCAAGATCGCCGCCGGACTCCGGCGGCCGACCGGTGGCCAGGTCCGCTACGACGGCAAGGACGTCTACGACCGGCGGAACCGGCGGGCCTGGAAGACGTTCCGGCGCGGCGTGCAGTACGTCCACCAGGACCCCTACGCCTCGCTGAACCCGATCCAGGACGTCTACACGATCCTGTCCGCGCCACTGCTGGAGCACAAGCTGGTCAAGGGCGCGGACGAGGCCGAGCAGCGAGTCCGGGAACTCCTGCTGGAGGTGGACCTGAAACCGGCCGACCGGTTCATCTCGCTGTTCCCGCACCAGATGTCCGGCGGCCAGCGGCAGCGGGTCGCGGTGGCCCGGTCGCTGACCCTGAACCCGAAGGTGATCCTGGCCGACGAGGCCACCTCGATGCTGGACGTCTCGATCCGGATCGGCCTGCTGGAGATGCTGACCCGGCTGCGGGTCGACCGGCAGGTCGGCATGCTGTTCATCACCCACGACCTGGCGATGGCCAAGTTCTTCGGCGCCGAGGGCACCATGGCCGTGATGCGGCACGGCGCCGTCGTCGAGTCCGGGCCGACCCTCGACGTGATCGAGCGGCCGCAGCACCCGTACACGCAGGCCTTGCTGGAGGCGGTTCCGGAGCCGGACCCGGACCTGGCCCAGCAGAAGCGCGCCGCCCGCCGGCTGCAGGAGGCGACGGCCTGATGAAACTTCCGCTGGAGGTCGGACGGGCCGGACTCGGCATGATCATGTTCGTCTTCGTCCTGGCCGCGATGATCTTGTATTTCGGCCGCCCGGCGCCCGGCAGCGCCCCGTTCGTGATCACCGTGATCATGCTGGCCGCGGCGGCACTCCTGTGCACGCTCCTGATGATCATCCTCCGGCGGTCGCAACGATCCGATGATCGCAGCAGTTCAGTACACCCAGAGAAGAGGAAGCACCATGACTGATGGGCCCCGACCGGGATCGCTCCCGGCCTTCACCCGACGCTCGTTCACGGCCCTGGTCCTGGGCGCTGCGAGCGTGCCCGCACTCGGCGCCTGCATGCGCGCCGACCCGAACGCCGACGGAGACGGGGGTGACGTCGGGTCCAGCAACCCCGACGGCGCGTTCCACGCCGCGTACCCCTATGTGATGCCGCCGACCGGACACTTCAACTTCACCCCGGGCCTGACCCAGGCCGTCGCGCTCGGCATCTACCGCGAGTTCACCCTGCCCGCCGGTGCGATGTGGGACTGGGCGGCGCAGGAGTGGCTGTATCTGCTCGCCGAGAGCCACCAGTTCGACGAGCAGAAGTTCACCTACAAGTTGAAGTCCGGGCTGACCTGGAGCGACGACTCCCCGATCACGATCAAGGACGTCGAGATGACGTTCTGGCTGCGCTGGCTGATGAACCAGCAGGAGTGGCCGATGATCAGCGGGCTCGAGGCGACCGGCGACGACACCGTCGAGTTCACCCTCACCGCCCCGTCGACGGTGCTCGACCGGCGGATCCTCAAGGCCGCGATCCTGCCGGCGTCGGTCTACGGCCGGTTCGGCGAGGAGGCCAAGGCGCTCTTCGCGGCGAAGAAGGCGACCGACTCCACCGAGGCGAACGCGCTCCGCGAGGAGGTGTCGGCCTGGCGCCCGAAGGACAACGCCACCGAGGTCCTGTCCTCGGGCCCGTTCCACTGGGACATCGACTCCATGACCGATGCCCGGCTGACCCTGACCAAGCGGGACAGCGGCCTGCTCGCCGACCAGGTGGAGTTCAAGACGATCCACATCTACAACGGCGAGACCAACGACATCACGCCGTTGGTGCTGGACGGCACGATCGACTACGCGACCCACGGGTTCCCGGTCTCGACGCAGAAGAACTGGGAGTCCGACGGCAAGCACCGCACCCTGAAGCCGGCGGTCTACGCCGGCATGTCGATCTTGTTCGGCAACAACCGCCATCCGGAGTTCAAGGACGCCCGCTTCCGGCAGGCGATCGCGCACGCGGTCGACCGGGCCGAGGCTGGCCTGATCTCGCTGGACGCCTCCGCCAAAGTGTCGGAGACGATGTCCGGGATGCCGAGCCTGCTCGACGAGCGCTGGCTGGACGACGAGACCAAGGCCAAGCTCAACCCGTACCCCTTCGACCAGGACAAGGCCGCGGCCCTGCTCGAGGAGGCCGGCTGGAAGCGCAGCAACAACGCGTGGGCGAAGCCCGACGGCAAGCCCGCTGAGTACCAGTTCACCTTCCCGAGCGACTACGCGGACTACCCGCCGAGCGCGCAGTACTACGCGGAGAAGCTGACCGCCTTCGGCATCAAGGTGGCCCTGGACGGCATCGAGAGCCCGAACATGACCGACCGGATCTACCAGAGCCGGTTCGACCTGGCCACCGCGTCGTGGGGCGGCCAGGAGGTCCATCCGCACTACGCGTACAGCACGGCGTTCATCAACGACAACGAGCCGATCGCCCGCAACCAGGGCGGCCGCGGGATGGACTTCGATCTGAAGCGGAACGTCCCGGGCGTCGGCCAGGTCGACATCCAGGACCTCGTCATCCGATCGGGCCAGGGCCTGAACGAGGACGAGCAGCGGGCGCTGATCCAGCAGCTGGCGATTATCTTCAACCACGAGTTGCCGCGGCTCCCGGCCTGGGAGCGGTTCGGCAACAACCCCGCCCAGGAAGGGCCGCGGGTGAAGGAGTTCCCGGCCGACGACGACCCGATCTGGCAGAGCGCCGCCTACATCGACAACCCGGTGGTCATGTCGCTGTACCGGGGGACGATCGTTCCTTCGTGACCCCAGCCGCGCCGGAGACCACCGGCCCGGAACCGCCCGGGCTGGTGGTCGCGGCCGCGATCCTCGATGATCCGGTACGACCTCGCCGGCTGCTCGCCGCGCGACGCAGCCGGCCGGCCGAACTGGCCGGCCGGTGGGAGTTCCCGGGCGGCAAGGTGGAGCCGGGCGAGGCGCCGATCGACGCGCTGGTGCGCGAGATCGTCGAGGAGCTCGGCGTCATGATCGAACTCGGCACCGAGCTCTCCGACGGCACTCCCTGGATGATCACGCCGGCCTGGCGGCTCCGGGTCTGGACCGCGACACGGGCCGACGGGCGGGAGCCGGCGCCCGCCGATTCCCATGATCAGCTTCGCTGGCTCGGCCGGGCCGAGCTGGCGACCGTCGACTGGCTGCCGCCGGACCGACCGGCGGTCCGGCTGCTCGGTGCGCTGTTGCGCTGAGCCGTGGTGTCGGGGCGAGCGGGGCCGAGGGTCAGGCCAGGCCGAGCACGTCGCTCAGTTCGGCGGCGAACTCGGCGGCACCGGCGCCGGTCGGGCTGATCACCACCTGGTCGGCACCGGCGTCCCAGTGCCGCCGCACCTCGGCGGCCACCGTCTCCGCGTCACCCCAGGGCACCACCGTGTCGACCAGACGATCGTCCACCCGGTCCAGCTCCGCCTCGGCGAACCCGAGCCGGGTCAGATGGGACCGGTAGCCCGGCACCTGGGTCAGGAAGCCGAGCGTCTCCCGGACCGCCGCCCGGGCCCGGGTCGGATCGGTGTCGCCGACGACGAGCAGGTCCACGATCTGCTGCGCCTCGCCGAGAGCCTGCCGGCTCTGCGCGGTGAACTCGGGCGTGACCAGCAGCGTGATCGCGCCGGCGAAGCGCTCGCGGGCGAGAGCCAGCTTGCGCGGGCCGAGCGCGGCCAGATAGCGACGCTCCCGCGGGACGGGCGTCGCCGCCCGGTCGAGCCGGTCGAGATAGTCGTGCAACGCCTGCAGGGAACGGGGTTGCTGGGCGCCGCCGAGCCCGACTAGGAACCGGCCCGGAGCCACGGCCTCCAGGTCCGCGTACGCCGCGGCCACCTGGTCGGCCGGGAACACCCCGGTCGGGATGATGCCGGTCGCGACCGTCATGGCCCGGGTGCCCAGGATCAGGTCGCCGACCAGCGACAGCGACTTCAGTTGACCGCCCGCGATCCAGGCGGCTCGATAGCCCTGCTCTTCGTACCGCTGTGCCTGGGACGTGAAGTCGTCCGCCACTTCAACCGCGATGCCTGCCTTGCCAAGTTCCATGCCCTGGACGGTAGGACCTCAACCTCGGTTGAGGTCAACTCCCGATCGCACCGCGGGACCCGGGCCGACCCGTCGTGCTACCCAGGATCGAGGGCCGTCAAACAGATTGTGGTGATCAACCGCGACTCAGGATCACGGTTTGATGTCGGTCGGTCACGACGCGAAGAATTCGTGCGGCTGATCATCGCCAGAACCGGCGAACGAGCGCTACGTTGGTTTGGTCCAACTAACGATTGAGGGAGACAGAGATGGGCTTTCTTGGATTCTTGCTGTTGGGCCTGATTGCGGGAGCCATTGCCAAGTTGATCCTGCCCGGGAAGCAGGCCGGTGGGTGGATCGCCACCCTCATTCTCGGAGTCGTCGGAGCGCTGCTCGGCGGCTGGCTCGGCGGGCTGATCTTCAACGTCAACCTCGGCGGATTCTTCGAATTGCGCAGCTGGTTGCTCGCCATCGTCGGCTCGCTGATCGTCTTGATCATCTGGGGATTCATCTCCAACCGGTTCGGCAGCAAGAAGGCCGCCGACTGACGCTCGGCCGGGCAGGAGTTGATCAGCCGATCAGCCGATCAGCTGATCAACTCCTCCTGCCGTGCCGGAACTAGGGACACCGCGATCGCCGGGCAAACCGCCGTCAGGGCGAACGCCAACGGATAGCCCAGAACGGTGATCGCGGCGCCGAGTACGGGCGGTACCAGCGAGGCGGTCAGGAACTGGGCCGTGTTCTGCGCACCGAGAGCCCGGCCGGACCAGAACGGGCCGGCCCGCTCCGCGATCGCCGTGAAGGCGAGGCCGTTGTCGGCCACGGTGATCACCGTGGCGAGGACCAGCATCACGACCGCCACGGGCGAATCGAGTTGATCGGCGGCGGCGAGCATGATCATCGTCACGGCCGCCGCGATCGCCACCCAACGCAGCGGACGCATCCGGCTGCGGACCCGGTCCGACAGCTGTCCGGCCGCGATCCGGCCCAGGGCTCCGAGCACCTGGGTGATCGCGATCAACGTACCGGCGGCGCCCGGCGACCAGCCGCGCTCGCCGATCAGCCAGACCAGGCCGAACGTCCAGACCATGAACTGCGGCACCACCAGGAGCACCGACACCGCGTGCACTCGCCAGAGAAACCCGCCGCTCCGGTACGGATTCGCCAGCTGACCCGCCGCGGCCGGGTCGGACCGCTCCGGCCGGGCCGGATCGAGCACGACCAGGAAGGACAGCACGGCGGCCGCCACCGCCAGCGCGGCGGACAGCCAGAGGGCGGCGCCGAGGCCGTACCCGAGGGCCAAGGTGGGTACGGTGATCGCCGCCAGGCCGACCCCGAGCGGCTGGGCCATCTGCCGGATCCCCATCGCCAGGCCGCGCCGGTGCGCCGGGAACCAGCCGACGACGACCCGCCCACTGGCCGCGTTCGTGCTGGCGGCGGCCATCCCGCCCAGCAGCAGGAACGCCGAGATCATGATCATCGAGTCCGACAGCGCCGCCCCGGCTCCCGCGGCCGCGGTCAGCGCGGTGCCGACGACCAGCACTCGACGCTCACCGATCCGATCCACAACGGCGCCCCAGGCGATCAGGGCGAGCATGGTCCCGATCGTCGGCATCGCGACGACGACGCCCGCCTCGATCAGCGTCAACCCGTGCCGGCCGCGCAGTTCGGGGATCATGAAGGCGATGCCATGGACGAAGAACGCGCTGGTCGCCTGGGCCAGCATGCTCACCGCCAACAGGGCCCAGCGGCGGAATTCGCTGATCATGGTCGTCTCACATTTCAATACAGAATGTCTCGAATCATGATCAGTGTAGAGCAACGCGCTTCGACAGGCTCAGGGAACGTTGCTCAGCTCCCCTTCTGGTCGCGGAGCGGGGCCAGCCGCGGCTCGCGCCGCGCGAAGTCGGCGAACCAGTCCAGCATCTCGGGCGCCGTGATCGAACCCTTGCCGCCGCTCACCGACGCCAGGTCGGCGCCGCGCAGGATCCGCTTCACCGGCACCTCGAGCTTCTTGCCGGTCAGGGTGCGCGGCACTGCGGGCACCGCGATGATCGCGTCCGGCACGTGCCGCGGCGACAACCGGGTCCGCAGCTCCGTCTTGATCCGGTCGCGCAGCGCGTCGTCCAGCTCGGTGCCGGGCTCGGTGACGACGAACAGCGGCAGGAAGTAGCCGCCGTCCGGCAGTTCGACGCCGATCACCAGGCTGTCCGCGATGCCCGGCACGCCGTCGACGACGCCGTAGAGATCGGCCGAGCCCATCCGGATCCCCTGCCGGTTCAGGGTGGCATCGGAGCGGCCGGAGATCGCGGCCGAACCGTCGGCGAAGATCGTGAGCCAGTCACCGTGCCGCCAGACGCCGGGATAGAGGTCGAAGTAGGCCTCGCGGTAGCGTTCGCCGGTCGGGTCGCCGAGCAGCCGGATCGGCATCGACGGCAGCGGAGCGGTGATCACCATCTCGCCCTCGGTCCCGATCAGGTCGTTGCCGTCGGGATCCCAGCTGTGCAGGTCGACGCCGAGGTACGGCGCCGCCATCCGGCCCGCATACACCGGGAGCAGTTGGGACGCGCCGACCAGCACGCCGCAGAGATCCGTACCGC
Source organism: Microlunatus parietis (assembly GCF_013407955.1). GTDB lineage: Bacteria > Actinomycetota > Actinomycetes > Propionibacteriales > Propionibacteriaceae > Microlunatus > Microlunatus parietis. Next base: position 3,158,073 of record NZ_JACCBU010000001.1, read on the forward strand.
CACTGACCGAGGCGAACCAACACCGGTCCGACACGGCCTCGGAAACCCACACCCAGGCCTCGGCCGGCAACGGCGAGCCGGTCTGCAGGATCGACCGCAGCCGGCTCAGGTCATGATCATCCCGCGGCCGGGCGCCGGCTCGGAACCCGGCGTCCAGGTAGCCGGCGCCGATGCCGAGCACGGTGGTCCCGGTCCGGGCGGCGATCCGCCAGACCGCGTCGCCGCCGCCGGCCGTCGGGCTGCCTTCGTACAAGATCACGGTGGCGCCGAACATCAGGCCGCCGACCAGGTAGTTCCACATCATCCAGCTCGCCGAGGTGATCACGCAGTAGCGATCGTCGGGCCGGATGTCGGAGCCGAGCCCGATCGAGGCCAGGAAGCCGAACACGATGCCGCCGTGGGACTGCACGATGCCCTTCGGCCGGCCGGTGGTGCCGGACGACCAGAGCACCCAGAGGGGATGATCGAACTCCAGGGCGGCGAAGATCAGTTCGGCCTCGGGTGCCACGGCCTCGGTCCAGGCGATCCGTTGCGGGCCGAGGCCGGACCAGTCGGCGCCGCCGACCAGGTCGACCGTGATCACCAGACGGACGCCGGGCAGCGCGGTGATCAACTCCCGGGCCTGCGGCGTCCGGTCGAACAGCTTGCCGTTGTAGCGGTAGCCGTCCGCGACCAAGATCACCGACGGTTCCGCCTGCTCGAACCGGCTCACCACCGCGGCCACGCCGAAGTCCGGCGAGCAGGAGGTCCAGGTGGCGCCGAGGCTCGCCGCGGCCAACAGCGCGATCACGGTCTCGGCGACGTTCGGGAGATAGGCCGCGACGCAGTCGCCCGGGCCGATCCCGGCCGAGCGCAGCGTCTCGGCCAGGCCGGCCACCCGGCGCCGCAACTCGGCCCGGGTGAGTTCGACCGGCTCGTCCCGCTCGTCGATCACGATCAACGCGACCGGCGACTCGTCCGGGACCGGCCGGAGCAATTCCTCGGCGAAGTTGAGCCGGGCGCCGGGACACCAGCGGGCACCGGGCATCGTCGGATCGGCCAGGATCCGCTCGGCGCCAAGATCGACTCCGGGCCGGAAGAAGCGCCAGACGGCCGCCCAGAACTCCTCCGGCTGCGCGACACTCCAGCGGTGCAGCGAGGCGTAGTCCGGATGGTGCAGGCCGAGGTCGGCAGCCACAAAGTCCCGGAACCGGGCCACCTGCGACCGCTGGGTGGCGTCCTCGTCGGGTGTCCACAGTTCCACTCCGGCAGTCCGATCGGCGACCATCGCCCCGCTCCCTTCCGCGCTGTCGGGAAGGCTATGCGATTCTGGACGGCGAATCGAGGATCGCCGAGGAGGAACGGATGCTGCACCTGCGGGTGATCTCGCCCGACGCGCTCACCGACCCGACCCTGGACCTGTTGCGGGACGACGAGGCGGTGACCCACCTGTTCGTGCTCCGGGGCGCCGCGCAACGCCCGGCCGGCGACGTGATCAGCTGCGACATCGCGCGGGAGGGTGCCCAGGACATCCTGGACCGGCTCCGCGGGCTGGGGCTGGAGAAGGAGGGCGGCATCAGCGTCGAGCAGGTCGACCTGACCCTCTCCACCGCTGCCGACTCGGCCGTCGACAGGACGCCGGGTGAGCCGAGTGACGCGATCGTCTGGTCCGACATCGAGCAGCGCTCCGGCGACGAGGCGAAGCTGAGCTGGACGTACCTGGTCCTCATGACGGTGGCCATGATCATCGCCAGCATCGGGGCCTACTGGGTGCCGTGGGAGGCCGGCGGCTCGGTCGTGCAGTTGTTGATCAACCTCGCGGCAATCATCGTCGCCGGGGTGCTCACCTTGATCATCCAGCGGTACGCCCAGCGACAGCTGGCCCGGCGACGGAGCCGCTCATGATCACCGACCGGCTGGAGTTCCGGACCATCGGCGGCGCCGAGGACCTGCTGGCCGAGGAGCTCGGCGACGCCGGCCTGACCGAACTCGCCCTCGGTGAGCGCCGGGTCACCGGGACCGCCGCCGGGCCGCCCGAGACGCTGACCCGGCTCCGGCTCAGCTCCACCGCGGCGCTGCCCCTCGGCGATGCTGCCGATCCTGACCTGGCGCCGCTGCGGGAGTCCGCCGAGCACGGGATGATCGCCGCGCTCGCGCCCGAGCACGGTGCGATCACCTTCCGGGTGGGTCACGACTCCGCCGAGGTCCGGACCGCGCTGACCGACAAGATCACGGCGGAGTTCGGCTGGGTCAACGCGCCGGGCGACTGGCTGGTCAACCTCACCCGGTACGGGGAGCGCTGGCTGGCCGAGCTCGGTCCGTTGCACTGGTCCCGGCGCTTCGGCCGGCTGGAGCGGCTGCCCTGGTCCAGCACGCCGGTGCTCGGCGCGACCCTGGTCCGGCTGGCCAAGATCGGCCCGCGCGACCTGGTCGCCGATCCGTTCTGCGGCACCGGGACGCTGCTCGTCCTGGCCGGGTTGGCCGAGCCGGAGGCGCGCCTGTTCGGCTCCGATCGCGACCCGGAGGCGATCCGGCTGGCCAAGCTCAACGCCGACCGGTTCGGCATCCGGGCTCGCTGGCGTACCGGATCGGCCGAGTCGATCGAGCTCCGCGACGGGGCCGCCGCCCGGGTGGTGGCCAACCTGCCGTTCGGCAAGCAGGTCGGCAGCCACCGCGACAACGAGCAGCTCTACCCCGCCGCGCTGCGCGAGATCGGCCGGATCCTGGATCCGCGGGGCCGGGCGGTGCTGCTCACCGACGACAAACGATTGTTCGCCGAGTCGGTGCAGCGGACCGGCGGGATCAAGATCATCCGGGAGCGGGTGCTGAGCTTCGGCGGGGTCAGCCCGACCGCGTACGTGATCACGCCGACCACGAAGAACCGGCGCGCCCGCGGCCGATAGGCTGGACGCATGACTTCCGTGCCAGTGATCACGTTGAACAATGGCGTCACCATCCCCCAGTTGGGCTTCGGGGTCTACCAGGTGCCGCCGGAGCAGACCCGGGAGTCGACCCTGGCGGCGCTGGAGGTCGGCTACCGGCACATCGACACGGCCCAGATGTACCGCAACGAACGCGGTGTCGGCGAGGCGGTCCGGGAGTCGGGGCTGGCCCGCGAGGACGTGTTCGTCACCAGCAAGCTGAACAATCCGTACCAGACCAGGGACGACGCTCTGGCCGCGTTCGAGCGGACGCTCGCCGAGCTCGACCTCGGCTATCTCGACCTGTTCCTGATCCACTGGCCGCTGCCGACCGTCCGCGACTACGTCGAGACCTGGAAGGTGATGGAGGAGATCCTGGCCGGCGGCCGGGTTCGCGCGATCGGGGTGTCCAACTTCGAGCCGGCCCACCTGGACCGGCTGGCGGCCGAGACCGAGACCGTACCGGCGATCAACCAGATCGAGGCACACCCGTACCTGACCAACGACGTCGTCCGGGCCTACAACCAGGCGCACGGGATCGCCACCGAGGCCTGGGCGCCGATCGCGAAGGGCAAGGTCGCCGACGACCCGGTGATCAAGGGCATCGCGGCGCGAGTCGGCCGCACGCCGGCGCAGGTGACCCTGCGCTGGCACCTGCAGCGCGGCGACATCGTCTTCCCGAAGTCGATCACTCGCAGCCGGGTCGAGGAGAACTTCGCCCTGTTCGACTTCGAACTGTCGGACGAGGACGTGGCCGCGATCACCGCCCTCAACACCGACGCCCGGATCGGCCCGCACCCCGACGCCATGGACCGGGTCAACACCTGACGTCGACCCGCTCCCCCAACACTGCGGGTTTGTCGACAACCGCACGCAGTTCGCCGGACTCGGCGTCGGAATGTCGACAACCGCACCCCCAGCTGGCTGGTGCTATGGCGAGGGGAAGATCGTCGACGCCCGGATCGGACCGCACTCCCGGCGACGAACCGCGTCACCACCTAGTTGCATCAAGATGATGCAGGTATGATGCAGGCATGCGAACCACGGTCGATCTGCCGCCAGCCGTCCATCGGCGCGCGAGCGAACTGGCGCGCGAACGTCATCAGTCGTTGTCAACGGTCGTCGCCGAGCTCACGACGCGTGGCCTCGCCACGCTGGGGCAACCGGTCCAGGTGACGACCGATCCGGTCAGCGGATTTCCGGCCCTGACCCTCGGCGACCGGGTCATCACCTCAGATGATGTCGCCGAAGTGTTGGACGACGCGTGACCTACCTTCTGGACGCGGACGTCCTGATCGCTCTGGTCGTCGCCAACCACGAGCATCACGACAGAGCTGCCCGCTGGGCGCGTGACGCAGAGAGTATCGCCTTGTGTCCGATCGTCGAAGGTGCGCTGGTCCGTTTCCTCGTCCGAACCGGCGAGACTCCGGCCACCGCCAAGGCCGTACTCGAGGCCATGCACGATTCAGCTCGCTGCGAGTTCTGGGAGGACTCCTTTTCCTACTCGGCGGCCGACCTGGACCACGTCACAGGGCACCGCCAGGTCACCGACACCTACCTCGCCGCGCTCGCCCAGAGCAGACATGGACGGTTGGCGACGTTCGACCGCGGTCTGGCCAAGGCGCACCCCGCTCAGACGACGCTGATCCCGTGAAGTCGATCACCGCGTGATCATGGTCGGCTCTGTGAGGCGGGAGAGCTTGGCCGGGTTGCGGACCAGGTAGATGCCGGTGATCATGCCGCCGTCCAGCCGCAGCGTCACGGCGGTGTTGATCTTGCCGTCGATGTGCATGATCAACGCCGGCCAGCCGTTGATCATGGCCTGCTCGATGGACTCGAGGTCGGGGATCGGCAGCCGCAGCGAGAGCAGGCCCAGGATCCGGTCGGCGCCGACCAGCGGCTCCAGCGTGGCCTGGACGACACCGCCGCCATCGCCGAGCAGTACGGCATCGGGCGCCAGCCGGTCCACCAGGCCCTGCAGATCACCGGTCTCGACCGCCCGCTGGAACGCCGCCAACGCGGCGCCGGCCTCCTCCCGGGACACCTCGCCGCGGGGCCGGCGGGCGGCCACGTGTTCCCGGGCCCGGTGCGCGATCTGGCGGACGGCGGCCGGGCTCTTGTCGACGGCCGCGGCAAGCTCGTCGTACCCAAGGCCGAAGACCTCCCGCAGTACGAACACCGCGCGCTCGGTCGGCGACAGCGTCTCCAGCACCAGCAGCATCGCCAGCGACACGCTCTCGGCGAGTTCGACGTCGTCGGCCACGTCGGGCGTGGTCAGCAGCGGCTCCGGCAGCCAGGGCCCGACGTAGGACTCCCGGCGCCGACCGAGCGAGCGCAGCCGGTCGAGCGCCTGCCGGGTGACGATCCGGACCAGATAGGCCCGCCGATCACGTACTTCATCAAGATCAACAGCCGCCCAGCGCAGCCAGGACTCCTGCAGCACGTCCTCCGCGTCCGCGGCCGAGCCGAGCAACTCGTAGGCGACCGTGAAGAGCAGGTTGCGGTGCTCGACGAACGTCTCGGTGGCGGCGTCCGGGTCGCTGGGCATGGTGCTCCTCTGGCTCGGCGGTCACCCATAAGACTCCTCCGGCCGCGCGCGTGTGACACGTCCACTTCCGTGACCTAGGTCACAGCGGTGGGCGGTCACAGGTGGCCGGCGGGCGGCGTCTTGTGAGCGTTCCGTTGACGTGGAAGGACACCATCATGAGCACCACCCTCGAACTCTTCGGCCGTGACTTCGGCGGAGTCATCATCGACGCGACCAGTGATCAGTACGCGGCGGCGAGCCGGACGCCCCTCGCCCTCGGCAGCCCGGCCACCATCCTCCGCCCGGAGACCGTCACCGACGTCCGGGCCGCCGTACGGTTCGCCGCAGCCAGCGGGCTGCCGTTGTCGGTCCGCGGCGGCGGTCACGGCTTCCCGGGCTTCGGCACCAACGACGGCGGCATCGTGATCGACCTCGGCTCGCTCGCCGGTGTCGAGGTGATCGACCAAGACCGGCACCTGGTCCGGATCGGCGGCGGCGCCACCTGGGGTCAGGTCGCCGACGCCCTGGCCCCGCACGGTCTGGCGATCTCGTCCGGCGACACCCGCACCGTCGGCGTCGGCGGGCTGACCCTGGGCGGCGGGATCGGCTGGAAGGTGAGGAAGTACGGCCTCGCACTCGATCAGCTGGTCGCCGCCGAGGTGATCACCGCGAACGGCGACCTGGTCCGGGCCAGCGCGGATGATCATGATGATCTGTTCTGGGCGCTCCGGGGCGGCGGCGGCAACTTCGGCATCGTGACCGCCTTCGAGTTCGCGGCCCACCCGACCACCGACGTCCACTTCGGCAAGATCACCTTCGCGCAGGAGCACGCGGCCGCCGTGCTGCAGGGCTGGGCCGACGTGCTCCGCGACGCCCCCGAGGAGCTGACCGCCATCGCCGACCTGGCCAATCCGCTCGCCGGCGGCCCGGCCGCTCCGGTGCAGGTCCAGGTCGCCGTGGACACGGACGATCCGGAGTTGGCCGCCCGGATCCTCGACCAGATCCGCCGGCTCGCCCCGGTGATCGACGACGACGTGGCGCCGCGGCCGTACGGCGACGTCCTGGTGCCGGGCCAGGTGCTGCCACCCGGCCTGAAGTTGATCACCCGGAACGCCTTCGTCGACCGGGACTCCGTGCCGCAGGCGCTGTCGCTGCTGGCCGAGGTCGGCACGTCGGGCCGGTCGCCGTTCATCGCGATCCGCAGCCTCGGCGGGGCCGTGTCCCGGGTCGCCGACGACGCCACCGCGTACCCGCACCGGCAGGCCGAACTGATGATCATCACCGTGGTCGCCGGCCCGCCGCCGGTGCTCGAGGCCGCCGGACCGGGCGTCGCGGCCCTGTGGGAGCGGCTGGCCCCGCACGTGAGTGGTGCCTACGCCAACTTCCTCACCGGGACGTCCGAAGATGATCTTGCCGCGGTCTACCCGGCCGGGACCCTCGACCGGCTGGCGGCGATCAAGCGGCGCTACGACCCGGCCAACCTGTTCGCGCGCAACCACAACATCAGCCCAGAATCCGCGTAGCGACCCGCATCCCGCCGCAGCCGCGACCGTTGCACCCATCCGCGACCGTTGCAACGGTCGCGGACGCGAGGAACGGTCGCGGCAGTAGATAGGGGCGCTCGCGCGCTAGCGGCCGGGGAGGATTCGGACGGCTCGCAGGACCGCGGTCATCAGGCGGCGGTAGGACTCGCCGCGGAAGGGGCCGAACTCGCCGGTCGGCACGCCGGCCTGCCGGGCGACGGTCTGCACCCGGGTGACGGCGAGCAAGGATTCCCGGCCGTGCCGGTGGCCGCCGCCGGACTGGCCCCAGCCGCCGATCGAGGCGTGGACCGACCCGTAGGCGGCGGCGAAGCCGTCGTTGATGTTGATCTTGCCGAACGGGAGCCGTGCGGCGAGCGCCCGGGCCGCACTGACATCGGCGGACCAGATCGACGCGTTCAGGCCGAACTCGGAGTCCGCGGCGAGCGCGACCGCCTCGTCGTCGGACTCGACCGGCGTGATCGCGACGACCGGGCCGAAGGTCTCCTCCCGGTAGCAGCGAGCCGAGGGCGGGACGTCGGTCAGCACCGTCGGCCGATAGCAGTACGGTCCCGTCTCCGGCACCGGCCGGCCGCCGGCCAGCACTCGTGCTCCATGCGCGATCGCGTCGGCGACGTGATCTTGGACCTTGGCCAGCTGTTCGGCCGAGGTGAGCGACCCGATGTCGTAGTCATCGCCGAACCCGACGCCGACCACCAGCCGCTCGGTGACCGCGGTGAACCTGCGAGTGAACTCCGCCGCGACCGCCCGGTGGACGTAGATCCGTTCGATCGACTCGCACAGCTGGCCGGCGGAGGAGTAGCAGGCCGCGACCGCGCCCGGCACCACCCGATCCAGGTCGGCGTCGGCCCGGATGATCATCGGGTTCTTGCCGCCGAGTTCGAGGCTCGCCTCGATCATCCGCCGCCCGGCCTGCTCGGCGATCCGGTGCCCGGTGGCGGTCGAGCCGGTGAAGAGCACCTGGTCACACCGGTCGATCACGGCCGGACCGACTTCGCCGCCGGGCCCGACCACGATCTGCCACAGGTCGGCCGGCAGGCCGGCGTCCATGATCAACTCTCGGCCGAGCAGCGCGGTCAGGACGGTCTGGCTGTCCGGCTTGTGCAGCAGGGCGTTCCCGGCCAGCAACGCAGCCAGACCGTCGCCGACGCCGAGCGAGAACGGGTAGTTCCACGGGCTGATCAGCCCGACCAGTCCGACCGGGAACCGATGCTGCCGGACCCGGGTGAAGATCGGCAACGCGCCCGGCAGTGTGCGCGGCGCCAGCGTCGAGCGGGTGACCAGGCCCAGGAACCGACTCAACAGCGCGACCTCGAGCAGCTCCGTGAACGCGTGTCCGCGGGCCTTCCCGGTCTCGGCCTGGATCACGTCGAGCAGTTCGTCGGAGCGGTCCAGGATCGCCTCCTGCAGCCGCAGGCCGACCGCGGCCCGCACCTGCGCCGGTGTCTCGGCCCAGCGGGTCTGGGCCGCTCGGGCCCGGCTCACCGCCGCATCAAGATCATCAGTGGTCGAGGTCGGCAACTCGGTCAGCGGCTGGCCGGTGAACGGCATGATCGCCTGCTGCAGCGGCCCGGTGCCCGAGATGCCGCGGCGGAGGTGGTTCAGGCGGGCCGGCGCCAGGGACGCCGGGAGAGGGCAGCCCGCGCCGGGCCCTTCGACAGGCTCAGGGCGCGGGGGTGGGGAAGGCTCAGGGCGCACCGGTTCGCCGTTCATGGCGCCAGTCTGCTGCGTGGTGACCGCCCGACCAACTGATCGCGACCTCCAGGCGTGGCGCCCGGTGGAGTCTGCCACGATAGACGCTCTGTGCTCGCTGACATCGTGACCTCCGATCCGTACCGAAGGAACCTCGTGACCGACATCCCGAGACCCGAATACCCGCGCCCGCAATTCCGTCGGGAGCGCTGGCTCAACCTCAACGGCCAATGGCAGTTCGCCCAGGATCCGGGCGATTCCGGCCTGCAGCGTGGGCTGGTGACCAGTGATCTGCCGGACGAGATCACGGTTCCGTTCGCTCCGGAGTCGGAGTTGTCCGGCATCGGCAACGTCGACTTCATGACCGCCGTTTGGTACCGGCGTGAGGTGACCGTGCCCGCGGACTGGGCCGGCGACCGGGTGCTGCTGCACTTCCAGGCGGTCGATTACGACGCGACGGTCTGGGTCGACGGCGAGGAGGTCGGCCGACACCGCGGCGGCTTCACCGGCTTCACGCTCGACATCACCGACTCCGTGACGCCGGGCCGGCCCGCCTGGATCACCGTACGGGCTCGCGATGATCGGGACAGCCCGCAGCCGCGCGGCAAGCAGTCCACGCGTTACGAGAAGTACGGCTGCCTCTACACGCGGACCACCGGGATCTGGCAGACGGTCTGGCTGGAGTCGGTGCCGCAGCACCACCTGCGCCGGCCCCGGATCACGCCGAACGTCGCCGGCACCTCGTTCGAGTTCGAGCTGCCGCTGTCCGAGAACCGCGACAACACCATGATCAGGATCGCGATCACCGACGACACCGGCACCGTCGCGGTGCGGTCGGTCCGGGCCGATCTCGATCTTGCTCCGCGGACCGAGGTACGACTGCCGGCCGACCGGGCCCGGCGGTGGTCGGCGGACGACCCGTACCTCTACGACGTGACCATCGAGCTTCGTGATCTTGACGGCAACCTGATCGACTCGGTGCTCAGCTACGCCGGGCTGCGCAGCGTCTCGATCGTCGGCAAGCAGGTCCGGATCAACGGCAGTACGGTGTTCCAGCGGCTGGTGCTGGACCAGGGCTACTACCCGGACGGGATCATGACCGCCCCGTCGGACCAGGCCTTGATCGACGACATCCGGCTCAGCCAGGAGGCCGGCTTCAACGGCGCCCGGCTGCACCAGAAGGTCTTCGAGGAACGCTTCCTCTACCACGCGGACCGGCTGGGCTACCTGGTCTGGGGCGAGTTCGGCGACTGGGGCTGTGGCACCGGTCAGGCTCCCTATGATCATCAGCAGCCGTCGCAGGGGTTCGTCACCCAGTGGCTCGAGGCCGTCGAGCGGGACTACTCGCACCCGAGCATCGTCGGCTGGTGCCCGCTGAACGAGACCTGGCAGGTGATCAGTGATCAGGTCACCGTCCTGGACGACGTCACCCGCGGCATGTTCCTGGCCACCAAGGCGATGGACACCACCCGGCCGGTGATCGACTCCTCCGGCTATTCGCACCGGGTCGCCGAGACCGACATCTACGACTCGCACAACTACGAGCAGGATCCGGCGAAGTTCGCCGCGATCATGGCCCCGCTGGCCGAGGGCAAGCCGTACGCGAATCCGGATGATCAAGCACCGGACCGGCTCTGGTCGCTGCCGTACCGCGGACAGCCCTATTTCTGCAGCGAGTTCGGCGGCATCTGGTGGAATCCCGAGGTCGCCGCGTCCGGCGTCGAGCAGGGCGATTCCTGGGGGTACGGTGATCGGCCGCGCACCGAGGAGGAGTTCTACGAGCGGTTCGAGGGTCTGCTCAAGGTGCTGATGGACGACCCGAACATGTTCGGCTACTGCTACACCCAGCTGACCGACGTGTTCCAGGAGCAGAACGGGGTCTTCTTCTTCGACCGCAAGCCGAAGTTCGACCTGACCCGGCTCCGCAACATCCAGCGCCGAGTCGCGGCGATCGAAGGGCAGGCGCAGAACGCCTAACCGTCGGCCAGGCGAGCGGCGCGGGATTGCAGATAGCGCCGCTCGACCTGGCTGAGCGTCAGCCGCGCGGCCTCCTGGTAGGCGGCCTGGGCGGCCTCCGGTTGATCATCCTGCTCCAGCAGATGAGCCCGAACGGCGAACAGGCGGTGATGCCCGGCCAGCTGCGGATGGTCGGCGACGCCGTCGATCAATGCCAGCCCGGCGACCGGGCCATCCGCCATTGCGACCGCGACGGCCCGGTTCAAGGTGACCATCCGGTCGTCCGACATCCGGTCCAGAACGCCATACAGGGCAGCGATCTGGGGCCAGTCGGTGTCCTCGTACCGTTCCGCCTCGGCATGGCAGGCGGCGATCGCGGCCTGCAGCTGGTAGCTGCCCGGGCGTTGCCGCGGCAGCACCTGCTCGAGCAGGCCAACCCCTTCGGTGATCATGGTCCGGTCCCACCGGCTGCGGTCCTGCTCGCCCAGCGGGATCAGTTCGCCGGCCGGCCCGGTCCGGGTGTCCTGGCGGGACGCGGTGATCAACATCAGGGCGAGCAGGCCGCCGACCTCCGGTTCGTCGGGCAGCCGGGACCAGAGCAACCGGGTCAGCCGGATCGCCTCGTCGGCCAGCTCGACCCGTTGCAGGTCGGGGCCCGACGAGGCCGTGTAGCCCTCGTTGAAGATCAGGTAGAGCACCTGCAGCACGGCGGCCAGCCGCTTGTCCCGTTCCTTCGGCTCCGGCATCCGGAATCGGGCGCCCGACTCGAGGATCCGTTGTTTGGCCCGGGTGATCCGCTGCCCGACCGTGGTCTCCGGGATCATCAGCCCGCGAGCGATCTCGGCCGTGGTCAGGCCGCCGACCGCGCGCAGCGTCAGGGCGATCTGGGACGGCGGCTTCAGGTCCGGATGGCAGCACAGGAAGACCGTGATCAACGTGTCGTCGCGATCCTCCGGCCGCGGCGTGTCCGGGGCCGGCGACGGCATCGGCACCTCGCGGACGAACTCCCGCTGCTCCCGCTGCCGCCGGGACTGCTCGCTGCGCAGCAGGTCGGTCAGCTTGCGGCCGGCCACGGTGGTCAGCCAGGCCGCCGGATTGTCCGGGACCCCCGACTCCGGCCACTGCGTCGCGGCCGCCAGCAAGGCCTCCTGGACGGCGTCCTCACAGAGATCGAACCGCCCGTACCGCCGGGTCAGCGCGCCGAGAGCCTGCGGCGCAATCTCGCGCAGCAGGCTCTCGAACCCGGTGGTTTGGGGCACTTCGGCTCAGATGTAGTCCGGCCCGGCGTTCTCGTCGACCGGCCGCAGTTCGACCCGGCTCTCGACCAGCCCGGCGAACCGGCCGGCCAGTTCCAGCGCGCGATCATGGGACTCGGTCTCGACGATCAGGAAGCCGGCCAGCACCTCCTTGGATTCGGCGTACGGGCCGTCGGAGGCCACCGGCCGGCCGTCCCGGAGCTCCACGGTCAGCGCATGCGACGGCGGGGTGAGGCCCTCCCCCGTCACCAGCTCCGACGAGGCCTGCAATTCCTCGAGGAACGCGTTCATGTTCCGGAAATGATCTTCGACCCGCTCGCGCGGCCACTGGTCCCAGTCCCAGGAGGACTCGTCGCCGAAGGTCATCAGCATGTACTTCATGGAGATCACCGGGCCTTCCTCGTCGTTGCGGTGCGCTCAGCGTACCGGCGGATGACCGTGACGAAGGCGAGCAGGCGATGCCGCCGCAACAGGACCACGACAGCCGCGACGGCGGCCACGGTCAGCGGGATCGCCGGGCTGGTCGCGAGCGGCCCGACGCAGGACACGGCCGCGCCGATCATCAGGGCGAACAGGCCGATCGCGGCGATGCCGGCCAGCGGCGCGATCAGCAGACCGACGGCGCCGGCCACTTCGAGCGCTCCGACGACGTACCGGAGCCATTGACCGGCCCCGAGCACGTCGAACATGCCGACCATCAGCGGATCGCCGGCCAGCTTGGGGATGCCGGCCATCGCGAACTGGCTGGCCAGCGCCACCTGGAGGATCCAGGAGGAGACGGTACGAACTCGGCCGCCGGTCCGGGCCGGCCGGACGGCGGTGGCGGAGAGGGTCTGCGTGGTCATGATGACTCCTTGGTCGAGGTTGCTGTCACCTCTCGTACGGAGCCGTCGACACGATCACGACACTTCGGCCGAACTTTTCCGACAAACCTTGTCGACCGTCGCACCGGACCGCCAAACGGGCGCCCGCTATTCGCTTCGGGTGCCGCTGCTCCGGCCGGATCGGCTGTCGGCGTACTGGCAACAGTTGCGGGACACGTTCGGCCTTCGGTACGGCACCCAGCTCGGCCACGTCGGACCGCTGGCGGAGCGGATCGGCCGGGCCGGCATCGTCGCCGCGCCTCGGCCGGTGGCCAGCGGGCCGTTCGGGGACACGACGGCCTACCTCTTCAGCTGGGTCGACGGCGAGGCGTGGGAGCCGGACGAGTTCCCCGACTCAGCAGACGTGCACGAGCAGCTCGGGCGCTACCTGGCCACGCTGCACGCCGACGGCAGCCGACTGGAGGGATTCGGGACGCTGGAGCACCAGCCGTTCGATACCGGTCGGCTGATCGCCCGGGCGAACCAGAGCATGGCGACCATCGTCGACAGCTACTGGACGCACCGGCCCGACGTGGTCGCGTTCCTCGAAGGCCAGATCATCCGGACCGACCCCGACGCGCTGGCCGCTGCGCCGGCGCCGATCATGCCGGATGTCTCCGCCAACCAGTTCGTCTACGACGGCGCGCGGATCGCGGGCGTGGTCGACCTCGATTCCTACGTCGCCGGGCCGCGCGAGCTCGAGCTGACGGTCGCCGAGCTGTGCCTCACCCGCCCGGACGATTTCCGCCGCGGCTACGAGGAAATCCTCCCGCTGCCGCGGTTCCAGCCGTTCCGGACCTATTGGCGGTTCTCGCAACTGACCAACGACCTCGACGACCAACCGGACCTGACCGAATACCTCACCACCCGGATCCACTTCGAGTAGGAGTCGGCAGATTCGTGCCGCGGACTGTCGTGACCGGCTGTTCGGCTCCGACGAGGGGGTGACGGCGGAGGTCGCCGTACTCGATCAAGGAGGAACCATCATGGGCAAGGTCATCGCCGGAATCTCGATGTCGCTGGACGGCTTCGTCACCGGCCCCAACGTCACCCGGGACCAGCAGCTCGGCGACGGCGGCGCGGTCCTGCACCGATGGCTGTGGCAGCCGGACCGGCTCGACTCGGAGCTCTTGGCCAGCATGCGGGGCGGCGTCGGGGCGATCCTGATGGGCCGCCGGTCCTACGACCTTGCCGAAGGGGACGGCGGCTGGGGCGACGGCGGTCCGGCCGGTCCGGTGCCCTGCTTCGTGGTGACCCATCGGGTGCCCGAGCCGGAGACGGTACGGGCTCGCGACGTGTTCACCTTCGTCACCGACGGCGTCCGGAGCGCGGTCGAGCAGGCCCGGGCTGCGGCCGGCGACAAGGTGGTCGGCGTGCACGGGGCCAGCATCACCCAGCAGTGCCTTGCCGCCGGCCTGATGGACGAGCTCCAGGTGCATCTGGTGCCGGTCCTGCTCGGGTCCGGGACCAGGCTGTTCGATCACCTCGGCGGGCAGGTGGCGCTGGAGCGGACCGAGGTGATCGACTCGCCCAACGCCACCCACCTGCACTACCGGGTGATCAACACGCCCCGCTGACCGGCCCGCGGACCCGGTTCGGGAAGCCGAGGTAAGGCCATGCACCATCGTGGCCCCGCTCTCGACAACCGGCCGTCCGTCGAGCCGACAGCCGAACGTGATCTGGCGGCATGGCGGTCTGGGTCTGGCGGCACCGGTTGAGGTCGAGGTTCGTGTCTGTCGCGAAAGCTCCGTGGCTCGATCGCTGGAGCGCTATAGGACCCTCCATCAGTCGAGTTGTGGAGTTTTGGCGACAGCAAACCACGATCGATCACGAGGTCCGACAGTTGCACTAGGCGGGACGAATCCTCGCTTGTCCCCCAGGATGAAGCGTCATCACGGTTTCTGCAGCGCCATGCGTTCGCGTAGCCAGATCCTCATCAATATGAACGAGCATGAGCTGCAGTGCGCGCACTCTCGCCGGGCGATCGGGCCAAAGCGAGGCCGTGCCTACGTCCAATTCATCGACGGCACGACCGAAGTCTTCAAGTGTAAAAGAAAGTCTCATCCGCGTTCGAGGGTCGAGCACAACGGGGACATCGACGACAGAATCAAATGCGGTGCCCTCGATCACTGGCTGCACACCTCGGCTGGCCAAAGTCTCGACAAGTCGCCGGAGGAGACTCGCTGTTGACGCAGGTTTGGTCATGTCTCAACAGTGCGCGTTGATCGGATATGTCGTGATCACGTTCTTGTCAACCTCACCGATGATCGTTCTCGCAATGGCTGAACCTTCTCCTCGCCACTTTCGCGGTCAAGGAGATAGATTCTAGCGGTTTGCGTTACACACTTAACCGTCGTCGTTCCGGCGTTTATAGGCGGACCCCGTTGACCGGGAAACCGAGGTCTCGGGGAAGGTCGATCAACCTCGGCGGGCAGGCGGCGCTGGAGCGGACCGAGGTGATCGACTCGCCCAACGCCACCCACCTGCGCTACCGAGTGATCAACACAGCCCGCTGACCGGCCCGCGGACCCGGTTCGAGAAGCCGAGGTCGGTCGGCCGGGGCTGGTTGTCCCGGCAGGCCAGCGCTCCGCCCACCTCGCTGCTCCGGAACACGGTGCGCCAGGCGTCGGTGTGGTTGCCGGTCAGCGAGACCGCGCCACCGAACCGGCTGTGCTCCAGGCTCAGTTCACCGGTGCTGCCGGTGATCGACACCGCCCCGCCGACCTTGGTCCCGGCCAGCCGGATCGACACGGCGCCGGCCGCCGACAGGCTGCCGGTGATCACCGAGCCGGTCGCCTCCAGCGAGCCGCCTTCCTTGATCACCACCGAGCCGGTGACCTCGGCCCGGTCCAGGCAGACCCGGTCCTTGATCACCAGCGAACCGCGGTGCTTACCGGTGATCACCCGCGCGTCGTCGTCGACCTGGCACGGGCCGTGCAGGTCGAACGCGGCGGTGATCGGGGCGGTTGAGGCAAGCTTCCAGCCGGACGTGTTCTCCAGCTCGCCGTTGGCCAGATCGAGCCCGATCGTCTCGATGTGGTCGAAGCCGATCTCGGTCTGATACTTCGCGATCGCGGCCTTGCTGCAGACGGCGAACTCGATCTCCACCTGCTGCTTGCCCTTGACCAGGTCGGTCAGGTCGATCACGCCCTGATGGTCGGATCCGTTGATGTAGAACCACGGCCAGTAGTCGCCGGCGTCGCGGTCCCAGATGATCTTGCCGTCGATCCGCAACTGCTTGAACAGGTTGCCGAAGTTGGCCTGGTACCAGTCGGTGTGCCAGAACGAGATCTCGTACCGGCCGAGTCCGGGCAGGACGGTCGCGGTCTGCGTCGCGGTCGCGCAGGTGTTCGCGGGGATCGGTGTGTTCTTCGGGGTGCTGAACTGCAGCCGGCCGTTACCGTACATCGCCCGGTTGTCCCGGCCGATCCGGAGATTGGGCCAGGAGTTGTACGAGACCGGGCGGAACTCCCGGCCCTGCAGGCGGGCGAAACCCTCGCTGATCGCGTTGAACGTCGTGGTCCACCGATCCGGCGTGTACAGCTCGATGTAGGGCTGCATGGTCGGCTCGTTGCGGTCCAGGGTCCAGCCGGTCTCGGACTCGAAGTCGCCGCCCTTGATCGTGAAGCCTTCGGCGCTGAGATCGTCGATGGCGACGTCGGCCGGCCACCAGCCGACGCCCTTGGCATGGAAGAGCCGGAACGAGAGCGTCGCTTGGGTCTTGCCACGTAGGGCCTCGGTCAGGTCGACCGTGGTCTTCAGCCACTCCATCCGCGGGTCGGCCGTGATGTCGGTCTGCCAGACCACCTCGCCGTCGACCAGCAACTGCTTGTACTGATAACCGGGCAGACCGGCCTCGTCCTGATCATGGTGGTGGAAGGTGAGCTTGCGCGGTTGATCATCGCCGGGCACGCTGATCCGCTGCTCGGCCGCCGCCCAGGAACCGTCCTTCGTCGCGGTGAAGTTGCTCACGCTGAGGCTGAGCCGGCCCATCCCGCCGTGCGCCCAGGAGTCCCAGCTGGGTGCCTGCTGTTCCAACTGCAGCGGGGTCCCGTACGCGATCACGCCGGTCAGCCGGCCGTCCGCGAGATACGGCTCGGCCCGCTTCAGCATCGCCGTGGCGTAGCGGTCGTCGGGATAGATGATCCCGTCCAGGAACCGGCCGTTGTAGATCAACAGGACCAGCTCGAGGTTCGCGTCACCGGTCACCTGCAGCGCCGCGTCCACCCGCGGCTCGAGCCAGGTCGGGTCCACGGTGTTGTTGAGGTAGCCGTTGTAGGCATAGATCACGCCGTCCAGCGCGTCCTTGATCGTCGCCATGTGCGCCGGCGTGATGTCCCAGTGATACATGGTGACGTACCACTTCAGGCCCGGGTTGATCCCGTCCATGATCGCCCGGATGCTGTCCAGGTACGCCTTGGTGAACAGCTGGCTGTTGTCGCCGACCAGGAAGTCGTCGATGCCCCAGGACACGACATTGTCGTACGTCACCGAGAGCTCGGCGATCGCCTTGCCCCAGGCCCGGTAATCCTTGTTGAACGGGCGCGAGCAGCGGCCGTCCAGGTGCGTGACGTCGTTCAGGAAGCACTCGCTCGGCGGCACGATGTAGACCATGATCTTGATCCCGGCCCGCTGGGCCGCCGGCGCGAACTCCTCGACCAGGTCCTGCCAGTCGGTGTGCTGGTCCCAGACACCGTATGTAAACGTATTCACATTGAGCCCTTGGAGACGCTTGATCATGGCCGGTGTGTCGATGTGCCGATAGCCGTCGGCCCGCGGCTTCTCTTCCCGCAAAGGCGAGTCGACGATGTTGCCGCCCGTCATCGCGGACAGGAACGTACCCTTCGGGATCACCGAACCTGGTGCGGGTTTCGCCACCGCGATCCCCGGTGTGATCATCATCAGCAGGGCCAGCATCGCCCCGAGCAGGAGTCGTCGCATCGTTGTGACCTTCCCGAGTTAGCTTCGATATTTCGAAAGACTTTTCCTTATATAGGGTAAGTCGTGCCTGTCGATCGCGGCAAGCCCCAGCACGCGTTCCCGTGCCGGTGGTTGACTCGCGGTGTGCACGCATCCGAACTTCAGGTCCCGGACCGGTTCCGGCACGAGGTGCTGCGCCGAACTCCGGTCGCCGGCGCGGCCTGGCTGGCCGAGCTGCCCGGGCGCTGTGCCGAGCTGTGCCGCCGGTGGCGGCTGACGATCAGCGGTCCCGTCGCCGCCGGGGGCACCTCGATGGTGGTTCCGGTGATCATGCCGGCAGGCCGGGCGGCACTCAAGATCATCGGGCCGACGATCGATGCTACGACGGAGGCCACGGCGTTGCAGGCCTTCGACGGTGACGGCGTCGTCCGGCTCTTCGAAGCCGACCCCACGGCGAACGCCCTCTTGCTGGAGTGGCTGCCCGGTCCGTCTCTGGACTCCGAACCGGACCCGCAGGCGGCGGTACGGATCGCGGGCGGGCTGGCTGCTCGGCTGGGCCAGACCCCGGCGCCGGCCGGCATCGCGGGCCTCGACGACGGAGCCGAAGCATGGCGGCACCAGTTGATCGAACAGCACGAGGCCGCGGATCAGGCCGGCCTCGCGTTCCCTGACGACCTGTTCGCCCAGGCGCTGCAGGCGGTCGCCGAGCTCGGCCGCAGCCGGCCCCGTCGGCTGACCCACGGCGATCTGAGCCTCGACAATGTCCTCTCCGACGGCGACGGTCGCTGGGTCGCGATCGACCCGCTGCTCGTCGCCGGCCCGGTCGCCCACGAGGTGCACACGATCGTCCGGAGCCGGCTGCCCGAGATCGGCGACACCGCGACGCTGGCGGAGCTGACCAAGGAGGCCGCCCGCGCCGCCGAAGTCGATCATGGCTGGGCGAGCCGGCTCTCGCTGGCCCGTTACGTCGCGTCGGCGTACTGGGAGAGCCAGAACGGCGGCGACCCGGACAACGTCCGCCGGCTCCGCACGGCAACGCTGTTCAGCGTCCGGCTGATCTCCTGAGTAGGTGCAGTTCCACACGACCTAGTGAGCTCGCGTCGGTAAGTGAGCCTGTGCGAATTCGCTCCGGATGGTTCAACGCCGAAGATCTTGCGACCCGGCCGCGGCGGCGGCCACACCCGATCGGCCGTCACCGCACCAACAAGATCTCTCTCCCCCGGCCCCGCCCACGCGATCAAGGCGCAACGCGGATACCGAAGAATCTCCGGTCCCGAGCGGATCCCTCCGGCGGGCGCTCCACCACGAGCGTCGAGTGGCGACGTAACGACCGCTTCGGGCCAGCTCGAGGTCGATATCCGTACACTCGACGCACGAGCCGAACCGCGACCCAGGCCGCCCGCACGACGAACCACAAGATCTACGGTGAACGCCCACGGTGCCGAATCCGCAACACGCCCCAGTCAACGCGGTGATGGACCTGCCCGAGTCGGCCTTCTGAATCGACCCCGGACGGCACCGAGCGGGGCGTTTCCTTCATCCCCGAAGTGAACGCCCTCGTCGACCCTGGATTCCGACCTCGAGTGGCGCCAACCGCGACGACACGCTGCGAAGCGGCACCTTGGCGGCCGACTGGTGGTCGGATTCCAGGGACGCCAACGGCATGACCGCAGCCAAGTTGCGGTTCCTGCGCAACAAGCGGATCGAAGAGGCCGAGTCGCGGCGGAAATCCAGTGCGTCGGGTCGTGACCTGGAGGTCCGCCGGGTGGGCTCACTGCGTGATCGTGGGCCGGTGGTGCACCGGGAAGTTGACCGAGGCCGCGATGAAGCAATTGGCGCTGGCCGGCTCGTGCAGCCGGGCGGCCAGCTCGGCGTCCGATTCCGGCGTGATCGTGATCTCCGGGTTCAGGGTCGCCTCGGTGAAGTGGCCGCCGGTCTGGTCGGTCGCCATGGTGCCCTCGGCTCGATCGACGTACCCGGTGACGATGATCTTGTTCACCGCGCACAGATGCAGGTACGACAGCATGTGGCACTGGCTCAGCGCGGTGAGCAGCAGCTCCTCCGGGTTGTACCGCTGCGGGTCGCCGCGGAACGTCGGGTCGGCCGAGCCCAGCAGCGGCGCCGGCTTCGGCTCGATCGCCACCTCGTGATCACGGGAGTAGTCCCGGTAACCCGAGGTCCCGGTGCCGGTGTTGCCGGTCCAGGTGGTCGTCACCCGGTAGTGGTGTTCCTTGCCTGCCATGGGAACCAGTGTGTCACCCGCGGTCCCGGTCCCGCTCCGGGTGCCGGATCACCAGCGCGACTCCGGCCACGCAGACGATCATGGTCGCCAGTTCGAACAGGGTCGGCGGCGGCGCGCCGAGCAGGGTCTCGGCGAACCGGACCAGGAACGGGACCACCAGCGAGATCGAGGCCTTGAACACCGCGCCGCGGAGGTGGATCAACTGATGCTGCAGCACGTAGACCGGCACGTAGATCCCGACCCCGAGCAGCGCCAGCAGGCCCCAGTCCAGCCAGGTCAGTCGAGCCACGCCGCCGAGCTGGCCGGTGATCACCAGGAAGATGATCACGACCAGGGTTCCGATGCCAAAGATCCCGGGCAGCAGGTCCAGCGGGTCGTGCCCCTTGGCCAGCCGCGCATAGTGCTGTCCGTACGCGGCGATGGCGATCACCGCCACCACCGAGGCGATCACCCCGGACAGCACGGTCGAGCTCGACAGGTCGGGCCGGAGCGCGAAGCTCGCGGTGACGAAGAGCACCGCGCCGGCCGACCCGGCCACGACGCCGACCACCGCCGGCCAACTGGTCCGCTTGCGGAAGAACAGCACGCCGATCAGCAGCGACAGGCACGGCGTCGTCGCCAGCAGCAGGTTCGGTACGGTCACGCCGACCAGCGAGATCGCCGTCAGCGAGCCGAGCGCGTAGATCGAGACGCCGAGCAGCCCGGACAACCCGAGCGACAGCGGCCGCTGCCGGAGCTGGTTGATCGAACGGCGCAGGGCGCCCTTGCCGCGGAAGGCCAGCAGGCACAGGCCGAGCGCGCTGAACGCCGACCGCCCGGCCGCCACCACGGCCGGGTCGGCTCGCCGTACCGCAAGATCCGAGACCAGCCAGGTCAGCGCGAGCAAGATCGCCAACGCGGCGCTGGTGATCAACGCCCGGGTCCACGACCCGCCGGTTCTTTCGTTTCCTGAGCCTGTCGAAGGGTTCGGGCCCGGTTCATCGGACCTGCCCTTCGACAAGCTCAGGGAGCGTTGTGGTTTCGCCAACTAGACCTGGATCTCCTTGCCTTCCGCGGCAGAGGTGTAGACGGCGTCCAGGATCTTCATCATCTCGGCGCCCTGCCAGACCGGGGCGATGCTCTCCGCCTCGCCCAGGCAGGCGGCGACGAAGTTCTCGATCTCGTGGCTGAAGCCGTCGTCGAGGTTGAACGTCTCGAAGCCGATCCGCGGCGTGACGTTGAGCACCGTCTCGTGCTTCTCGGTCGCGATCTGCAGCTTCGGCTCCAGGTCAGCGCCGCCCTTGTCGCCGTACACCGAGACGCTGAGCGAATCCTCGGTGGCGTGAAGCGAGAACGAGGACTCCATGATCAGCGACGCACCGTTGTCGAACCTGATCATGGCGTTGGCCATGTCCTCGACGTCGTTCAGGGTCGGGTCGTAGTCGGCGACCTTGTAGCGCGGCATGGTGGTGATGTTGGAGCGATTGCCGAGCTTCTCGTACGTGTTGGCGCTGACCGAGGTGACCCGCGGGTTGCCCATCAGATACCAGGCCAGGTCGATCACGTGGACGCCGATGTCGATCAACGGCCCGCCACCGGAGATGGACTTGTTGGCGAACCAGCCGCCGGGGTTGCCGACCCGGCGGATGCAGCTGGCCTTGCCGTAGTAGAGGTCGCCCAGCTCGCCGGCGTCGATAAACGACTTCAGCACCCGGCAGTTGGCCGAGTGCCGGCGCACGAAGCCGACCTGGAGCACGCGATCATGGGCGTTGACCACGTCCTCGAGCTTCTGCGCCTCCGCGTAGGTGCGGGTCATCGGCTTCTCGACCAGCACGTGCTTGCCGGCCTCGATCGCGGCGGCGGCGAGTTCGGCGTGGGTGTTGTTCCAGGTGCAGATGCTCACCGCGTCGACGTCCTGGTCGGCGAACAGTTCGGCGGGATCACTGTAGGAGCGGGCAGCGCCCCACTGCTTGGCCACCGAGGTGGCCCGGTCGGCGTTGATGTCGCACACCGCGAGCAACTCGGCCCGCGGGTTGCCCTGGTAGGCCTTGAGGTGACAGCCGGCGATGCCGCCGGTGCCGACGACGCCGATCTTGACCTGCTGCATGGTTCTCCTTGAATTCGGTGTCTGATGATCTTGCCGGGTCAGGCTTCGTCGTAGATCCGCTTGGCGTTGGCGACGCCGCGAGCGCAGCCGATCAGGCAGTCCTCGTGGCCCTCGAACTCGATCGAGGCATAGCCGTCGTACCCCGACTCCTTGATCGACTTCGCGATGCTCCAGGTGTCCAGGTCGCCGTTGCCGACGATCGCGCCGCGCAGGTACTTCCCGCCCCGGCTGCGGAACCAGCCCTCGCCGGGGTTGCGGTCGGCCGGCCGGATGTAGAAGTCCTTGAAGTGCACGATCATCGCGTACGGAAGGTTGGCCGGCACCGCGACCGTCGAGTCCTCGTCGACGCAGATGAAGTTGCCGACATCCAGCGTGGTCTTGAAGTTGGGCTCGTCGACGGCGTGCACGATCCGGCGCACCCGGTCGCTGGACTGGACGAAGAAGCCGTGGTTCTCCAGGCTGGTGGTGATGCCCTTGGTCGCTGCGTACTGGGCGATCTCCTTGCTGGCCTTGACGATCTTGGGCAGGGCCTCCTCGAAGGCCGGGGTGTCGTCGCCCTCGATGCCGGCATGCCGGACCACGTCGTGCCGCATCAGCTTGATGCCGAGCCGCTCGGCCAGATCGACGTGCGCCTTGACCCGCTCCACCTCGACCGCGTTCTCGGTCTCGTCGCCGAGGAAGCTGGCGCCGATGGCCAGGTTGGACAGGGTCACGCCGCGGGTGGCGGCGTGCTCGGCGATCTTGTCGATGAAGCCGGGATCGCTGTCGGCGTTGGGCACCGGGCCGTCCGCGTTCGGGTAGATCGCGGCCAGTTCGAGGTGCTCGCCCTCGCTCTCGGCGACCCAGTCGATCACGTCGAACAGGGTCATCTCGCCGCTGCTGAGTTTCTGGTTGAAGCTGTAGGAGCTGAAGCCGAACTTCATCTGATCATCCTCGTGTTCTCTCGGTGGGTGGTCGGGAGGTCGGCCCAGGAACTCCAGCGTGCCGGCACTCCCGGCACACCGACGATCTCGGCCGAACGGAATTCGAAAGCGGATCCGAGCGCACCGCAGAGCGTGCCCTCGGTCGACAGGTGCGCGGCGGCGACGGCCGGCTTGTCGTCGGTCATCAGGTCGTGGTGGATGGCCGCGGTGAGCGGCTCGATCAAGGTGTCGCCGGCCTGGGAGAGCCCACCGCCGATGATGATCACCGACGGGTCGACGGTCAGGGCCAGGGTGGCGATCTTGGGCGCGATCTCCGCGCAGAAGGCCTTGATCTCGGCGGCCGCCCGCTGATCACCGGACCGGGCCAGGTCGAACACCTTCCGCCCCGTCCGTGCCGTACGCCAGCGCAGCCGGCCGCGGACCGACGACTCGGTCCAGCGCATCCCGCGCAGGCTGCCCAGCTCGCCCGCCAGCCGATGCCGGCCCTGCAGGATCGCCCCGTTCATGATCAACGCCGCCGAGATCCGGTGCCCCAGCTGGAGGAAGACCAGATCGTCGTCGTCGGAGCGCAGCCGCTGCTCGGCCAGCGCGGCCAGCTTGATGTCGTTCTCCACCAGCACCGGGCAGCCGAGCGACCGTTCCAGCCGGGCGGCGAGGTCGAGTCCGACCAGATCAGGCACCGCGAGGCTGCGGGCCACCCGGCCCGCGGCGTCCAGGATGCCCGGCACCCCGATGCCCACGGCGCGCAGCGCGCCCGGCTCGGCCGCGGAGTCGGCGAGTGCGTCCCGGACCGACTGCCGGATCGCGGTGATCCGGCCGGCTCCGGTGGTCCCGCTCAGCACCCTGGTCTCGGCCAGCCCGACCAGCCGGCCCGCCAGATCGGCTACCCAGGCCCGGACCCGGCGATCGCCGACGTCGATCCCGGCCACCCGGCCGACCTCCGGATCG
Organism: Microlunatus parietis; assembly: GCF_013407955.1. GTDB lineage: Bacteria > Actinomycetota > Actinomycetes > Propionibacteriales > Propionibacteriaceae > Microlunatus > Microlunatus parietis. The sequence continues at coordinate 3,181,927 of NZ_JACCBU010000001.1, forward strand.
AAGACGTACGCCCGCGCCGGCCGGCCTGCACCCGGTGCCTGCCGGGGGCCGGCGGACCGGACCGGACCGCTCCGGAGCAGGTCCGTGATCACGGCGTTGACCGTGGGGCGGGACAGCCCGGTCGCCACGGCGAGCTCGGCGATCGTCAACGGCCGCGCCTGATCCCGCAGTGCCGTCAGGCAGGCCGCCGCATTGGCCTGGCGGACGGCCGCGCCGGCGGGGTCCTCGGTTGACACGCACGCTCCCGTGACGAATTGCGAAACCCGGTTTGCTAATTCCAAGCCTCGCACCCGGCAGGCGCCCGGGTCAACCACTTCCGATCATCGATCCGGTCGCCGTCGACCCGAGTAGGCCCCAAGGGCAGGGCCTGGGCACGGCAGGTTGCCCTGGCCGTCCGACTCACCGGTACCCAGGCGAGTCTGAGAAAGTTCGGTCGCGGTGACAACCGATCGGGCACTCTGTCCGTACAGGGTGCGTCGGGATGGTTGAACCGCGGGAGGAATCATGAGGCGTTACGGCATCCGGAGGCGGCGTCCGCTGCCGTGGATCGTCGGTGTCCTGGCGCTGACCCTGGCTGCCGGGTGCGGGGTCGTTCCCGGCCTTCCCGCCGGCGGGCCCTGCCCGGCCGGCTGGCAGTCGGCGGTGCTCTGGTCGACCGAGGGTGGCTGGTACAGCCAGCTGGCCTACGTCACCGGGGACGGCCGGATCGAACGCCAGAACCTGCCGTACATCGGATTCTCGACCGCCTCGACTGCGGCCGTGGAGCAGTCCGGTCAGGACGCGATCATGGCCGCCGATGGTTCGCCCTATTTCGGCCCGAGGCACTTGATCACCATCGACACCGGCGTTTGCTCGGTCACCGGTCACGGCGTCGAGGAGTCCAGCGTCTGGAGCATCGAGACCCGTGGTCAGGAGGTCTACACGACGAACACGCTCAACTGGGAGGGTGTGATCCGGCGTCGCGACGCGGACCGGGCGGTGCTGGCCGAGATCGCGCTGGCCGGCGTGATCCCGACCAAACTGCTGGTTCACGGCGACCGCCTCTATGCGCTGGGCGCCAGTCTCGAGGACGACCGGACGATGATGATCACGCTCGACGCGGACTCGCTGGTCGAGCTGGATCGGGTCGTGTTTCCCGAGCATGGCTCGCCGTACGCCGGCGCGATCATCGACGATCGCCTCTACTATCCGGAGACCACCGTCAACGGCAGCGAGGGGACCCACCTGCGGGTGATCGACCTGAGGACCGGGCGACGTTCACGAGTTGATCTTGGCTCACCGGCTCCGTACCTCATGGTCGAGTCGGGTGAAGACCTCTACATCGGCCACACCTTCATGAACCCCGGGTACCGGGACCGGTCGGAGTATCGCTGGGTCTCGCGCTACGACACCCGGACCGGCAAGGTGGAGCGGTTCGACGTCGGCGGCGGCCTCGACATGATCGCGATCAAGGACCAGACGCTCTACGTGCTCAGCTCCCCCGAAGATCAGGAGACCACCACCCTCCGCGCGTTCGACCTGCCCGGCGTGACGCTGCGCAGCGAGGTGGTGGTCCCGAAGCCGACCGGGCCCGGCCACTACTACACCAGCGCGATCATTCTCGCGGGGAGTTGATCATCAGGGTGTAGGTCGACACCGGCTCGCCTCGCTCCTCGCTGGCGGCGACGGCCTTGCGCCAGAAGCCTTGGGCCGTGTGCGAGAGCGTCGCGTCGACGCCGACCTCCTCACTGGCGTCGATCACGTGCTGCGCGCCCGCTTCCATCATCTTCAGCCCGGCCAGGGACGCCCAACCGCCGTTCTGGTTGGCGACCGAGAACTCCTCCATGAAGTACGGGAAGGCCGCGGCCGACCGCACGGCGTACGGGACGAACTGGGCGATGCTCTGGCCGGAGCGCTCGATCACCGCGGTCGCCTGGTCGAACGACAGCAACCACGGGTGGAAGATCGTCAGCAGGGCTTGGTAGAAGACCTGGGCCAGGCCGTCGTCCGGGCCGAGGTACTCCTGCGGGCTGAGCGGGCGCAGCAGCTCGGCATGAGCGTCGAAGACCTCCCGCGGACCGCTGTAGAAGATGTACGACGCCGGATGAACGATGTTGTTCCCGGCCGACATCACGCCGCCGGAGAGGAACTCCGCACCATGATCACGAACCCAGGCGGCACCTTGGCGCGCCTTCTCCGGGGAGTCCGACGACAGGTTCGCGATCACCTTTCCCGCCAACCGGTCGGTGGCCTGGCCCAGCACGTCGTACATGGCGGCATAGTGGGTGAGGCTGAGGACCGTGACCAGGTTGGCGTCCAGCGCCTCCGCGACCGACCCGGCCCGCTTGGCGCCCAGCTCGACCATCTCCGTGATCTTGCCTTCGCTGCGATTCCACACCGTCACCTCCACGCCCGCGTCCAGGAAGGCCCGAACCATGGCCTTCCCCATCGGGCCGAGGCCGATGACGGCGACGGAGCGCGCATTCTGTTCGGACATCGGGTGTCCCTTCCATTTCTCGTTCAGACGTTGATCAGGATCGGGCTCCATGATCAGCGGCTGCCGAGGCAACGGGGAAGACCGCACATCGAGGTGGGGTTACTTACCGCGAGGTCCGAAATCAGGTCAGGAGGGATACTGGCACCATGAGCAGTGACACGGATCACGACGTCTGCGGCATGAGCGTCGCCATCGATGTCGTCGGCGGTAAGTGGCGGTTGCACCTGATCTGGGTGCTGGCGGCCGGCCCACAGCGTTTCGGCCAGATCCGCAAACTGCTGACCGGCGTCAGCGAGAAGGTCCTCGCCGCCAACCTGCGCCAGCTCGAAGCGAGCGGCGTGGTGCACCGGGAGGTCTACGCCGAGGTGCCGCCGCGGGTCGAGTATTCGCTGACGCCGCTGGGCCGGGAACTCGACGTCGCCCTCCGCCCGCTGGAGGCCTGGGGCGACAAGAACCGGCACGAGTTGCTGGGCAACCTGCTCGCCTCCGCCGGGTGACCCTGACCGGGTCCGTCGCCGGGTCAGTGAGACTCGCGGCCGACCTTGGCGCCGCTGGAGCCGACCAGGAAGTCCAGGTCGGCGCCGGTGTCGGCCTGCATCACGTGGTCGACGTACAACTTCTCCCAGCCGCGGGTCGGCGCAGCGGTTGACGAGTCGGCCGGTGCCGCGGCGCGGGCGGCGAGTTCCTCGTCCGAGACCTCGAGCACCAGGGTCCGGTTCGGTACGTCGAGCGAGATTAGATCGCCGTCCCGGACCAGGCCGAGCGGGCCACCGGCCGCCGACTCCGGTGACACGTGCAACACGACCGTGCCGTACGCGGTGCCGCTCATCCGGGCGTCGCTGATCCGCACCATGTCCCGTACCCCTTGGCGAAGCAGCTTCTGCGGCAGCGGCATGTTGCCGACCTCCGGCATGCCCGGGTAGCCGCGCGGGCCACAGCCCTGCAGCACCATGATCGAATCCGGGGTGATGACCAGGTCCTCGTCGTCGAGTCGCGCGTGCAGGTCCTCGATGCTGTGGAAGACCACGGCCGGGCCGCGGTGAGTGAGCAACTCCGGCGACGCGGCGGACGGCTTGATGATCGCGCCGTTCGGGGCCAGATTTCCACGCAGGACAGCGATTCCGGCGTCCTCCAGAACCGGCTCGGTGACCGGCTTGATCACGTCGTCGTCATAGATCGGCCGGTCGCCGAGGTAGTCAACCAGCGGCTTGCCGGTGACCGTGATCGCCTCCGGCCGGAGCTGGTCCTTGAGCTGGGCCAGCACGGCGAGGACGCCGCCGGCCCGGAACAGGTCGTCCATCAGATGCGTACCGGACGGCTGCAGGTTGGCCAGCAGCGGGATCCGCTGGCCGATCTCGTCGAAGTCGGCCAGGGTGAGGTCAACGCCGAGCCGACCGGCCAGAGCCAGCAGATGCACGACGGCGTTGGTCGAGCCACCGACGCCGGCGACCGCGACGATCGCGTTGTGGAACGCAGCCTTGGTCAGAATCTCACTCGGCCGGCGGTCCTCGCGCACCATCTCGATGATCAACTTGCCGGTCGCGTGCGACGTCGCCAGCAGCCGCGCGTCCGGCGCCGGGGTGCCCGCGACGCCGGGGATGGTCATCCCGAGCGCCTCGGCCACCACCGCCATCGTCGAGGCGGTCCCCATCGTGTTGCAGTGGCCCTTGCTCCGGAGCATGGCCGACTCGGAGTCGGTGAACTCCTGCGCGGACATCACGCCGGCGCGGACGTCCTCGCTGAGCCGCCAGACATCGGTGCCGCAGCCGAGCGGCCGGCCCTTGAACGTGCCGGTCAGCGCTGGACCGCCCGGCACGACGACGGCCGGCAGGTCGACCGACGCGGCCGCCATCAGGAGTGACGGGATCGTCTTGTCGCAGCCGCCGAGCAGCACCAGCCCGTCGATCGGGTTGGCGCGGAACATCTCCTCCATCGCCATCGCGGCCATGTTGCGCCAGAGCATCGCGGTCGGCCGGACCAGCGTCTCGCCGAGCGACACCACCGGCAGGTTGAGCGGCACCCCGCCCGCCTCCAAGATGCCGTCCCGAACGCTGCTGGCGACCTCGTTGAGGTGCAGGTTGCACGGGGTCAGGTCGGACGCCGTGTTGGCGATCGCGATGTGCGGCTTCTCGCCGTCGAACGCGTCCACCGGGAGCCCCCGGCGCATCCAGGCCCGGTGGATGTAGCCGTCCCGATCCTGCCCGGCGTACCACTCCTGACTGCGTAGCGAAACCACGTCGCTTCCTCCACCATCGGACCCGATCTGCGCGGAACTCACGCAGCACGCAGCCTACCGACGCCGCTGCCGCCGGCCCCGTTCAGGTCCTGGTGTACGGAACGCCGATGATCAGCGCTTCTCGCAGGCCACGCCGTCGTTGTCCCGATCAAGGTCCCGCTCGCCCTTGTACTTCTTCGGCTTGCCGTCGTTGTAGCTGTAGACCTTGCTGCTGACGGTGAAGTTCTTGACCGGCTTGGACTTGCCCTTGACCTTGTCCTTGGCGCCCTTCTTGGCCACGCCGTGCGGATAGACCTTGTTCAATGCCGCGCAGTTCTTGTACGACTTCGGCTTCGGAGCCGCGTCCGCCGGCAGCACCGTGGTCCCGGCCAGCAGGGCCGAGGCGGCCGCCAGCCCGATGAGCGCGCGCTTGATCCGCATGAATCCCTCAATTCCCGGCAGGCCCCCGTCGGCGGTCCCCACGACCGTCGCCACCGCCCCCCGACCAGCAGTATGCGGTCGGTTCCTGCCCGGCGCCGGACCTCACCTTGATCGTTACCTGGCCGAGATCAGGACCAGACCTCGGCTCGGTCGATGCTGATCACGGCCGAGGTCGACTCGGGATGCCGCTCGCCGGTGACCCTGACCGTGACCACATGATCACCGGGCGGCAGCTCCGGGGTGCGGTAGTTCATCACCTGGCCCTGCCGGGGCGAGGAGTAGAAGTCGTGCCGGGTCTCCGGGCCGCCGTCGATGGAGATCGCGGCGATGCCGTTGCCGACGTCGCGGACGCTGAACAGGGCCAGCTGGGTCCCGGTGAACCGGAACGTCGCCGTCGCGTCGGTCTCTCCGCTCCAGTGATCATCGCCGCGGTAGCACTGATTCCCGCAACCGGAGCCGGACGACCAGGTCCCGCTGTACTCGACCTGGAAGGCGCCGGTCCCGGTGTCGGTGTCGTTGATCGCGCGCGGTCCCGGTCCGGGATCCCCGGCCGGCAAGGGAAGATCGGTGCCGAGCGCCGCCGGAGGGCCGATCACCGGCAGCCCGGCGTCGCTCCAGGTCACCTGCTGTGCCCGCGTGGTGCGCCACTCGTACGTGTAGTCGCTGGTGTTCTTCGCGTGGTAGGCGATCCAGTCCTGGCTGCCGTCCGGGCTCTTGAAGAACGAGTGGTGCCCGGGACCGTACACGCCGGCATCGTCGTTCCGGGTCAGGATCGGGTCCGGATAGGTGGTCCAGTTGCCCGGCACCATCGGGTCGCCGTCGGTCGGGATGGAGATCAGATACAGCGAGTAGTCGGGCTTGCCGGTGTCACAGGTGGAGTACGTGAGGAACAGCCGATCACCGTGCACGATCGAGGTCGGCCCCTCCCGTACCTCGGAACACATTCCGGCATCGACCGGCAGTTCGACCACCGGCCCGTCCGTCGTCCACGGATTGATCATCTTCTGGATGTAGACCTGCTGCGGCCCGCCGCCGTGGCCGCGTCCGTTCATCGACCAGGTGAAGTACGGCCGGCCGTTCACCACGATCGGCTCGCCGTCGATCATGTATTCGCCCTGGTCGGCGATCTTGGCCTTGAAGGCGTACGGGCCCAGCGGATCGTCGCCCTCCGACTCCAGCACATACATCCGGTGGTTGGCGTCGACGCCGTCACTGGCCGTGTAGTAGATGTACCAGTGCGGCCGGCCGTCGGCGCCGTCGAACTGGTACAGGGCGGGCGCCCAGATCTGCGTGCTGCGGCTCGGGTCGTCCTCGGCCCCGATCCAGACGTCGTGATCTTCGGCGGCCGGCAGCTGCGCGATGCTCGGCGCCGTGTTGATCGTGAGCCGATCACCCCGGGTCGTCATCAGGTAGTACGCACCGTCGTGCACCACCATGAACGGATCGGCGCCGTTGTTCAGCGGTGCCCGGAAAACGTTCTGTTGTTCGGCTCCCGCCGGCAGCGCGCAGGCCGCCAGCACCGCCAACGACAGGACAGCCATCAGACGAATCGGACGCGACATCGGGTCACCCTCCCGCACCTCGGCTGCCCTCATCCAACGCGAACCGACCAGCCCAGGTCAAGACGCGCACTGAGCCTGTCGAAGTGCCCGGCCAGAGGTGGTCCGCCCTTCCGCCTTGCTCAGGGAACGTTGGGCCCGACTCAGGGGCGTTCGGTCTCCCAGGCCACGGTTTCCCGGGTGATCTCCTCGGCGCCGCGACCGGTGGTCCGGAGGGCGGCGGGCGGGTTGTCGGCGGTCTGCTGCAGGCCGCGTTCCCCGTCGACGATCTTGTACGAGCGCCGGGTGAACACTGGCTGGTCGGGGACCGAAACCTTCGGCAGGCAACGGAAATCGGCGTCCAGCTGGTCGGCGGTGATCGTGGTGTTCACGTAGCCGCGTAGGTTGTTCTGGAACTTCAGGTGCTGGTTCCAGCCGAGCCACGGGTGCGGCGTCGCCGAGTCCGCTCCGTCGCCGCCGGAGGTGATCGAGGAGCAGACCAGTTCCGACCCGACCACCTCGCCATCCGGGTCGTCGTAGTTGATCTTGAGATCGGAGGCCCAGTGCGCGTGTACGTCGCCGGTCAGGACGACCGGGTTGCGGACGCCGGCGTCGACCCAGCCGCGGGTGATCCGTTCCCGGGAGGCCTGATAGCCGTCCCAGCCGTCCATCGAGACCGTCTTGATGTCCGGCGAGACGTTGTTGTCGCGAGACGCGAAGAAGACCTGCTGCCCGATGATGTCCCAGCGCGCCTTCGACTGCCGGAAGCCGTCCAGCAGCCAGGCCTCCTGCTCGTCGCCGGTGATCGTCCGGGCCGGGTCGACGGCGGCCGGGCAGTCGGTCTTGTAGCCGTCGCCGCAACCTTGATCATCGCGGTACTGCCGGGTGTCGAGCATGTGGAACGTGGCCAGGTCGCCCCACTGAATCCGGCGGTAGAGCAGCAGATCGATCCCCTGGGGCGCCGAGCTCGGCCGCAGCGGCATGTTCTCGTAGTAGGCCCGGAACGCGGCGGCGCGCCGTTCCAGGTACGCGGGGCCGGCCTCGGCCGGCTTCTCCGGCATCTCGTCGGCCCAGTTGTTGTCCAGTTCATGATCGTCCCAGACCACCAGCCAGGGCGCGATCGCGTGCGCCGCCTGAAGATCGGGATCCGCCTTGTACTGCGCGTGCCGCTGCCGATAGGTCGCCAGGTCGGTGGTCTCCGGCCCGGCATGATCACGAACGTTGCCGGTCGGCGCGACGTAGACGCCGGCCTTGTACTCGTACTGGTAGTCGCCCAGGTGCAAGATCAACTCGGGTTGGTCCTCGGCCAGACGCTGGTAAGCGGTGAACCAGCCGTGCTCGTACTGGGAGCAGGACACGAACGACATCGCGAGCGAAGCCGGCGACTCGCCCCGCCCCGGCGCGGTCCTGGTCAGGCCCGGCCCGGAGACGTGGCTGCCCTGCCGGAACCGGTACCAGTATTCCCGGCCCGGCTGCAGCCCGGTCGCCTCGACGTGCACGGCGTGGCCGAACTCCGGCCGTGCGACCGCCCGCCCGGACTTGACCACCTTGCGGAAGCCCGGGTCGGTCGCCACCTGCCAGACCAGCTCGTAGTCCCGCTCCGGCATCCCGCCGCGGCCGTCGTCGGCCAGCGGGTTCAGCGCGAGCCTGGTCCACAAGATCACACTGGTCGGCCACGGGTCACCGGAGGCGACGCCGAGCGTGAACGGGTTCTGCCGCGGCGAGGGTGCCGCTGCGGCACCCTTCGTCGAGAACGCCAGCGCTGACGTCGTCGCGGTGGCCAGTCCGGCCTTGATCAGAGTGCGGCGCGAAGGCCCCCGAGTCCCCATGGGACCACCGTGCGACGCCAGTCCGACGCCTGGTGGTCAGCCCGGTGACCACCGGGTGACCGACAGGTGGCCGTTCAGGAAAGCGCTCGCCCTATCCCAGCTCGCCGTTGATCAACTCGTCGTCGGTCACCTGGCGACCGGAGTCGACCAGGGCGCCGAGGGCGTCGCCGTGATCCCAGTCGTTGACGTTCATGGCGGCGGTCACCACACCGTCGCGGACCCAGAACGCGATGAACTCCCGGCCGGCCAGGTCGCCCCGGACCACCAGTCGATCATGATCGGGATCGGCCAGGCCGCGGTATTCGCAGCCGAGGTCGTACTGATCGGTGAAGAAGTACGGGCTTGCCTGATAAGGCTTCTCGGCGCCGAGGACGTTGGCGGCCACATGCGCGCCCTGGTCCTTCGCGTTGGCCCAGTGCTCGACCCGGACCCGGCCCGGATAGCGCGGATGATCATGAGCGGCGATGTCGCCGATGGCGTAGACGTCGAATTCCGAGGTACGCAACGTCGGGTCGACCGCGATACCGCCGTCGGCGAGGTCCAGCCCGGCCGCCTCCGCCAGCGCGACGTTGGGCACCGCGCCGACACCGAGGACGACGGTCTGGGCCGGGACGACGGTGCCGTCGCCAAGCCGGACCCCGGAGATCGAGCCGTCACCCTCGAAGCCCTGCACCGAGGCGCCGAGCCGCAGCTCGACCCCGTGCTCGCGGTGCAGGTCGCCGAACACGGCACCGACCTGCTCGCCGAGCACCCGGACCAACGGCTGTTCCTCGGGCGCGATCATGGTCACGGCGGCACCATGCTTCCGGGCCGCGGCGGCGACCTCGCACCCGATCCAGCCGGCTCCGATCACCGCGATCGGACCGCCGGCCGCGAACCGTTCCCGCAGGGCCAGGGCGTCGTCGAGCGTACGCAGCGTCAGCACGCCGGCCAGGTCGCCGCCCGGCAGGTCAAGCCGGCGCGGCGTCGATCCGGTGGCGATGATCAACTTCTGGTACGGATACTCCGCCGCGCCGGCGACGACGATGTGCCGGTCGGTGTCGATCGCCGTCGCCGTGGTGCCCGGCAGCCAGGTGACGGCGCTGTCGAAGAACCCGTCCTCGCCGACCCAGTCCGGCTCGTCGGCGTCGCCGAGCAGCAGGGCCTTGGACAGCGGTGGTCGCTCGTACGGCCGGTGGGTCTCGGTGCCCAGCAGGGTGATCTCGCCCTGGTAGCCGCCGTCCCGCAGGGCTACGGCCGCGGCGCCGCCGGCCAGCGAGGCTCCGATGATGACGATCGATTCCGTCGAGTTAGCCATGTCCGCCATTCTGGTCCACCCGCCCGCCGCGGGCCATGGCGGGCCGGTGATAATTCCTGCCATGCCTGATAACCCCGCCCCCGTCGTCGAGGGCCTGGCCGGCTTGATCGACTCCGGCACCGAAGTCGAACGCCTCTGGACCGGCGCCATCTGGTCCGAGGGTCCGGTCTGGTTGCCTGACCTGCGGGCCGTTCGCTGGAGTGACATTCCGAACAACCGGATCCTGCAGTTCCACGTCGACGACGGCCGGACGATCATCTACTCCGAGGCGGCCGAGTTCACCAACGGGCGGACGCTGGACCGGCAGGGCAGGGTGGTCCAGTGCTCGCACGGCCGCCGCCGGGTCGAACGTGATCATGACGGCGAGGTCACCCCGATCGTCGAGCAGTGGAACGGGCACCGGTTCAACTCGCCGAACGACGTGATCGTCGCCCGGAACGGCTCGATCTGGTTCACCGACCCCGCGTACGGGATCACCATCCCGGAGGAGGGTCATCCCGGCGAGCGCGAGTACCGTGATCAGTACGTGTTCCGGCACGACGAGACGGCCGGTGAGACCCGCCCGGTGATCATGGACGTGGAGGCCCCGAACGGGCTCGCTTTCTCCCCGGACGAGAAGATCATCTACGTCGCCGACTCCTCCGGCTCGGGCACCGGCCTCCATCCGGGTATCGGCAACGCCCACATCCGCGCGTACGACCTCGTCGACGGCCGCTGCAAGAACGGGCGCACCGTGATCACGATCGCGGACAAGGTGCCGGACGGGCTCCGGGTCGACACGGCCGGCAACCTGTGGACCTCGACCGGCTACGGCGTCGGCGTGTTCGACCCGGCCGGCCGGCAGCTTGGGGCGATCCGGCTGCCGGAGACCGCGGCCAACCTGTGCTTCGGCGGCCCGGACGGCACCGACGTCTACATCGCCGCGACCACCAGCCTCTACCGGGTCGCGACCAACGCGCGCGACGCCGCCGCCTGACCGAACCGCCCATGCAGTTACGGATGCGCCGGCCGGACCTGGACGACCTGCCGCCGCTTCCAACCGGGGTCCAGCGGGCCACCGGTGCCGACGCCGACGGGTTGGCCCGGCTGCTGGATGCTGCGTTCACCAAGGAATGGACGCCGGCCCGGGTCCGCCGCGAACTGCTGGACGAACCGGACGTCCGGGACACCTATCTGGTCCGTCGCGGCCGGCTCGCGGTGGCCACGGCGTCCGCGCTGGTGCGGGCCGACCAGCCGGACGTCGGGATCCTGCACTGGGTCGCGAGCGATCCGGCGTTGCGCGGCCGCGGGCTCGGCCTGACGGTGACCCTCGCCGTTCTGCGCCGTTTCGCGGCGGACGGCCTGGCGGCGAGCATCCTGCACACCGACGACGACCGGTTGCCGGCGATCTCCGCGTACCTGCGCCTGGGCTACGTGCCGGAGTATCCGGACCAGCGGCACCAGGACCGCTGGTCTCGGATCTTCCGTCGGCTCAGCCTGCGCCGACACGCCCGCTGATCCCTTACTGGTAACGAATCCGGGCGTAGACCGTGCCGTGGTCGGACGGCCAACGCTTGAGCAGGCGGCGCTCCAGCTCCGAGTCGCCGAGGACGTCGGAATGCACCTCGACCGGTTGGTCGGTCGTGAAGACGTGGTCGACGCGCCGGTCGAGCCTGGACTTCCGGTTCCGCAGATCCGGCGCCTGGCAACAGGTGTCGCCCAGCGGCAGGTTGTCGGGATCCAGGGTCAGCGCATCGCGGAACCCATTGGTCTGGAGCACGATGTAGCCCGGGACGACCGGCAGGGTGCCGAGCAGGATGGTTTCGTCGTCCGGGGTCGAGGCGAGGTCGCCGAGGACGACGACGGTGCGACCCGAAGGGTTGGACGCCTCGATCATCGTGATCAGTTCGCTGGCCTGAAACGTCTGGAACGTCCGCGAGATCGGTCCGGTCTCCGGCTCCACGTCGAACTCCTCGAGCTGGGTGTTCACGACGCGGAACGCACGACCGTTGAGCGAGACGTCGATCCCGACGAAGCCGCGTTCCCGGTTCACCCGGCCGTTCGGCAGGTCGGTCGCGATCGACACGACCTGGAACTGGCACCCGTCGAGCGAGGGCCGGAGACAGAGGTCCGGGAACGGGACCGGCGCCGCGGTCAGGCCTTCGCGTACCAAGATCACGTCGTGCTCGGCCAGGCCGACCTGGGTCTCGAGACTGCCGTTCCGATCGAGGTCGACCGGGAAGGTAGTGGACATGTTCTGCACCCTGGCCACCACCCGGTACCGGCCGCCGAGCAGGTCGAGGGCGGCCAGCGTGTCCGCGAGATGATCACGGTACGGGCCCGCGGCGTGCTCGCCGTTGCGGCGGAGATCGAAGACCTCCTGCAGCGCCACGACATCGGGATCGGCCTTGACGATCTGGTACGCGAACGCCAGCGCACGAACCTGGAAGGGGTTGTCGGCCACCTGCTTGAGGGCCTTCCGGATCTCGTGCTGGAACGTCGGCTGGTCGCGCGCGTTCAGCACCGGCCGCAGGTCCGCCCCGAGGGATTGGTTCTGGGTCAGCACCGCGATCTGACCGGGAACCGGCGGATCGGCTGCTCGGGCCGGCGTCGCCTGCACCGCGCCGGCCACCAAGATCACCAGGCTCATGATCGCGGCGGGAACCAGGCGTCCCCCGTGGACAAGGTTCATCGTGCTCTCCTCCGTAGGCTCCGGCTCACCGGCCGCCGAGGCCGACGGAGCACTCCGAGCATGGGAGTACACGCTGGAGAAACGCTGGGAAGCCGCTGGGCAGGCGACGTCAGCGAGCCGAGACGGTCCGGAAGCCGGCGTTGCCCATCGACGAGTCCGGGGTGTTGGAGGACCGGGCCGCGTTGCGGTAGCGGTTGCAGTACGAGTCGTGGCAGAGGTACGAGCCGCCGCGCAGCACCCGGCTCCGGCCGCCCGGCGGCCCCTTCGGGTCGGTGCCCGGCGAAGCCGTGTAATACAAGGGATCGAACCAGTCGGCGCACCACTCCCAGACGTTGCCGACCGTCTGCCACAGCCCGAAGCTGTTCGGCCGGTAGCTGCGCACCGGCGCCGTGGTGAGCCAGCCGTCCTGCTCGGTGTTGATCTTGGGGAAGGTGCCCTGCCAGATGTTGCAGGCCCAGTCCTCGGTGTCCAGGTCGTCGCCCCAGGGGTACCGATCGCCCTCGACGCCGCCGCGGGAGGCGTACTCCCACTCCGCCTCCGTCGGCAGCCGCCGCTTGGCCCACCGGCAGTAGGTCCGGGCGTCGGTCCAGCTGATGTGGGTCACCGGATGATCATCAAGGCCGTCCAGGTCGGACAGTGGCCCGCCGGGATGGCGCCAGTCGGCACCGCGGACACCGATCCACCACGGCGTGCCGTCGGCGTTGCTCATGACCTGGCTCGGCTTGGCCCGGACGGCCAGATGGAAGACAGCCGAGAAGCCGAACATCTCCGCGTCGGTCCGGTAGCCGGTCGCGTCGACGAACCGGGCGTAGTCGGCGTTGGTGACCGAGGTGACGTCGATCGAGAACGGGGACAGCGTCACCTGGTGCACCGGGGTCTCGCCGTCGGCGGCCAGTCCGTCGCCGTGCTGGTCCCCCATGGTGAACGAGCCGCCGGGCAGTTCGGCCTGCTCGATCAGGTGCCGGCCGTCGGCCGGGATGATCTTGGTCCGGCGGCTCGAGTCCTCGGGGGCCGGGCCGGCCGGCCGTTCCGGGGCGCAGCAGTGATCACTCATCAGGCTCGCCCCCGAGGTCGTACGGCGAGGCCGGCGATCTTGACCGCCAGCCGGCGCGGGATGATCCGGTTCGCCTGGGCGGTGATCAGGTTCCGCCAGCCCGGGACGACGACCGCCTGGCCGCGGCGGAAGCCGTCCAAGCCCTGGGCCACCACCCGATCGGCGGTGAGCCGCTGCCCGAACGCGGCGTCGGTCGAACCGACCTGGTCCCAGAAGCCGGTCATCACCGGGCCCGGGCAGAGCGCGGTCACCGTCACGCCCTTGCCCTGCAGTTCGTCGTGCAGCGCCTGACTGAACGAAAGCACGAACGCCTTGCTGGCGGCATACGCAGCCAGATAGGGGGTCGGCTGGAACGCCGCCGTGGACGCGACGTTGATCATGCCGCCGCGGCCGCGCCGGACCAGCTGCGGGGCGATTCCCTGGGCCAGGTCGGCCAGGGCCACCACACAGACCTGGAGTTGATCATGCTGGCCGGCCGGGTCGAGGGCTTCGTACGGGCCGTGCTGGGCGAAACCGGCATTGTTGATCAGGAGGTCGATGTCGAGCTCGTTGAGCTGCTTCACCAGGTCGGACACCGCCGACGGCTCGGCCAGGTCGGCGACCAGCGGCCGGGCCGACACCCGGAAGCGGTCCGTCAGCTCCGTCGCGAGCCCGTCCAGCGCCGTCTCGTTGCGGCCGACCAGGAGGACGTTTCGGCCCTCGCCGGCCAGGGCGCGGGCGAAACTGGCGCCGAGCCCACCGGTGGCCCCGGTGATCACGGCCCAGCCCCCGGCTGCGGTGATCCCGTCGGAGGTGGACATGCTCACGAGCTTAACCGGCTGGCCCCGCCCGTCTGGGGTCAGACCTGGCCCTGGTACATCCCGACCCGGGCCAGCGGCTCCACCAGCTCCCTTTCCTCGTAGGAGAGATGAGACCGCAGCGTGTCGGTCAGCCGATCGACCGCGTGCTGGAGTTCGGTGAACTCGCCAGGAGCCTTGAGGTGCTCGACCAGCCGGCGATCCAGCTCCTCCAGCACCTCGTGGATCACCCCGTGTTCCTCGGCGAGCCGGTCCAGCACCGGCGCCAGCTCCGGGTCCGTGCTGCGCAGGTGCGGAAACATGCTGCGGTCCTCGATCGTGTGGTGCTGGGTGAGCACCCGGCAGTAGGACGCGCAGTAGGCACCCATCGCCCAGTTGTTCTGCCGCAGGGTCAGTTCGTTGATCACCGAGCGGGCCCGGGAAGCCTCGATCGTGCCCTGCTTGACCTGCTGGACCAGATCCCGCACGGTCTCCAGTTCCTGTCGCAGATGATCATGGACGTCGATCAGGTGCTGGCCGATCGCGGTCCCCTGTGGGTCGTACTCCTGCTGCGGCACGATGTCGCGGTGCGGCCGGGCCGACTCGTCCCAGGGCTGATCGGGCAACAGCCGGGTGCCGTCGTCCGGGGTCGGCTGGACGCCGAGCCGGTCGAACACGTCGCTGCCGGTCCCACCGGACTGGACGGGTCCGGTGGCCGGCGTCAGGTCCGGGCCGGAACCGCCGCCGCGGCGGGCGGCCGCGACCAGCTCCCGTACCGCAGGAGCGGTTTCGGCGGCGAACCGGCGCAGCGTGTTCGGGTCGTCGGCCGTGATGATGAAGGTGCCGATCCCCTCGGTCAGGGCGAGTTCGGCCAGTTCCTCGGGCCGGGTCCGGTCGAGGTTGAGCAGCCGGCGGATGTCGCTCGGGGATCGGCCGGCCGCCTCCGCCGCCTCGTCGATGATCTTGTTGCCGCGGGTCAGATCGCCCGGTTGCAGGTACGACAGCGACGGCAGCCAACCGTCGGCGGCGCGCCCGGTCAACTCGAGCATCCGCGGCTTGTAGGCACCGAGCCAGATGCCGATCCGGTGCGCCGGCGCCGGGCCACGCTTCGCGCCCTCGACCTGGTAGATCTTGCCGCGCACCCGGACCCCGCCGCGCTGCTCGGTGTCCCACAGCTCGCGCATGATCAAGATCGCATCGTCGACCGCGGCGACCGCCTCGCCGGGCGCCCGTTGCTCGCCGCCCATCGCCTTGATCGGTTCCCAGAAACCGCCGGCGCCGAGACCCAGCTCGATCCGGCCGCCGGACAGCCGGTCCAGGCTGGCCACGCTGCGGGCCAGCACCGACGGCGGCCGCAGCGGCAGGTTGAGCACATTGCCGGCCAGGCTGATCCGCTCGGTCCGGGCCGCAACGTAGCTGATCAAGGTCCAGGTGTCCAGGAACGCCGGCTGGTACGGATGGTCCTGGAAGGTGACCAGGTCGAGGCCGTCCTGCTCGGCCAGCCGGACCAGGTCGACCACCCGTTCCGGGTCGCCGGCGTCCGGAGTCAGGAACCCGCCGAACTTCAGTTCATGCCCGTAGTCCGTCATGCCTCGCACCCCTCCATGGTGATACGTCAACCTTTGTCAGAATGGATGATACATCAACAAAATTGCGCTAGGCTGGGGCCCATGGCTCGCGGTGCGCCCCTGACCCCGGCCCAGGTCGCGGCCTGGCGCCGGTTCCACCGCATGCAGTCGCAGTTGATCGGGGTGCTCGGCCGGGAGTTGGCCCAGGCCACCGGGCTGTCCGAGGCCGACCACGAGGTGCTGGCCGCGCTGGCCGAAGCGCCGAAGGGAACCCTGCGGGCCCGGGACCTGCGCTGGGAGCTGGCCTGGGAGAAGAGCCGGCTGTCGCACCAGTTGCGGCGGATGGAGCAGCGCGGACTGGTCCGCCGCACCGAGTGCACCGAGGACTCCCGCGGCACGGTCATCGTGATCACCGCCGCCGGCCGGACGGCCCGCCGGGCCGCGGACCGGTTCCAGCAGGAGCGGATCCGGGTGCATCTGGTCGACGCCCTCGACCCGGCCCAGCTCGAAGCGCTCGGGGAGATCAGCGAGCTCGTCCTGCACCGCCTGGGCATCGCCTGCACCGAGGCCCGCTCAGCCGAACCCGCCTAACCCCTCCGCCGACCAGTCACAAAAGCAGCGGTCTTTGCGGCGTGTCGCGGCACAACTGACCGGTCGGTCGCACCGGCAGACTCCAAGCCCAGAATCAGTAGTGAGTCGTGAGGCCGAAGGCACGGCGCAACTGCGCCATGTCGTGCCGGTCGCGGTCGGCCGGTTCGTAGCCCTGGTGGAACCTGATCTGCTGTTCGGCCGACAGACACGGCACCGGAGTTTCGTTGATCATGCCGGTGACGAAGCAGTCGGCCGGGTAGTGGAACGGATGATCGGGATCGAGGGAGGCCTGCCCGGCCGAGCCGTCCGGGGCGAACACCAGCGGATGCAGGTCGAGTTCGCGGCCGTCCGGGTGCGCCATGACGAACCGGATCGGGTACCAGTCCAGGCCCCGGACGAAGCCCGCCGCCGCGAGGGACGTGAGCAGAGCCGGCTCCTGTTCCCGCCGGTGCATCAGGTCAAGATCACGATGATCACGGGTCTGCCGTCCGACCAGCGCGTCGATCCCCCACCCGCCGCCGATCCACACCTCGGCACCGGCGCGCCGGATCAGCCCGAGCACCTCCAGCACGTCGTCCGCCGTCATCACGCGGGCCAGGGTACTCGCGCCGTCGTCCCGACTAGGCTCCTGATCATGGCCGACCTCTTCGACCCCCGCCGCACCGCGCTGGTGCTGATCGACCTGATAGACCGCATCGTCGACCAACCTCTGCAGCCGCGTCCGGGCCGCGAGGTGGTCGCCACGGCCGAATCGCTCGCGACGGCGTTCCGGGAGCACGGTGCGCCGGTCGTCCTGGTCCGGGTCGAGCGCCCGAACGTGGCCGAGCAGCCGCCGGGCAGCGGGCTGGTCGCCGGGCTGCTGCAGGACGGCGACGTCGAGATCGTCAAGCGGACCATCGGCGGGTTCCAGGGCACCGGCCTGGACGACCGGCTCCGGGAGCGGAACGTCGAAACGCTGGTGTTCGCCGGCATCGCGACCAACCTCGGCGTCGAGTCGACGGCCCGGGCGGCGCTGGACCATGGCTACCGGTTGATCTTCGTCGAGGATGCGATGACGGCGTTCACCGCGGAAGAACACCAGGCGGCGGTGGAGCTCGACTTCCCACGCCTGGGTACGGTGATCGCGGCGGCCGACCTCGGCTTCACCGGTTGATCTGGACGGCGGTGCCGGACGGGTCGCCGGGATGGCGAACCCACAGAACGCCGGTGGCCGCCTCGTGATCCCAGTCGGCGCCCGCGACGCCGTCGACCCGGATCTCGCCCGGCCGTTCGGGCAGCCGCAGCGCAGTGATCGCCTCGATCCCGGCCGGCACCTCGCAGACATGGCTGATCCGGTCGCCGTCGATCTCTTGATCACGAATCCGACCGGCGGAGGCGAGCACTTCGCCGGGGCGCGGCTCATGATCGAGATCGCGGAGCCAGACCACGTCGCCGGGAATCGCCGTGCGTTCGGTGATCACCGGCAGGTCCGGGTCCAGCAGATCGAGATAGCGGCCGGTCAGCGAGATCGACTCGGCCGCCTCGGACAGCACCGCTCCGATCAGGTACGGGCCCCGGTGGACCGAGAGCCAGCCGCCCGATCGCCACTCCTGCCCGGCGGCCTCGGCCAGCCCGCGGATCGCGGCGACCAGGTCGCCGGCGGATTCCGGGCTGTCGGTGAAGCCGGCCGGATCCTCGGCGACGAACCGTACCCAACCCTTGCCGACCGGCACCGGCTCCGCCGTTCCATGATCGACACCGAGCGTTTCGGCCAGGTGGTGACCGGGCGTCGGATACCGGCCGGTCCACCAGGACCGGATACCGTGGTACGGATCCGCGCCGTCCCCGACATGGAGCAGCGCGCCGCCGCGGCGCACCCAGCCGGCCAGGATCTCGTTGATCACCGGCAGCCGCGGCTTCTGGAACTCGTAACTGAGGATGATCAGGTCATGATCATCGAGCGTGGTCGGGTCGTCCAGCAGCGCCTCCAGCTGCACCGGCACCACCCGCCGGCCGGCGAACAGTGGCGGCAGGGCGAGCCCGTAGAAGGCCGAGAAGTCCAGCAGCCTTCGAGATTCCTCGCTCGGCGTGCCCTGCAGGCCGTCATACTTCTCACCGCTCCCGGCTCCCGGTAGCCAGCGCTGGAACATCGCCGTGTCGGACAGCATCACACCGATCCGCGGCCCGCCGGTCTCGACCGAGACGTCGGCTTGATCAAGATCACGTAGCGCGTTCATCGTGATCAGGTACGAGGTCGCGTAGTCGGCCGGGATCGGCACCCGTTCGCCGCTGCCCTCTCGGAGGTAGCGCCCGGTGAAGACCCGGCGCGGCCACGGCGTCACCTCGAATCGGTCCACGCCAGGATGCAGCAGCGAGGCGACCAGGGTCCGGTGGTAGTTGTCCCGGTAGTCCTCCCAGGTCCGGCCCGGATGATCTTCGATCGGGTCGTGCAGGAACCACAGCGTGCGATCCGTGCCGCGGGTCAGGTCCTGCGCGATGCCGTACTCGAGGAAGGCCGTCTCGAAGGTCCGCTCGGCGTGCCGGCCGGCGTAGACGTTCGGCGTCCGCGACGTGCCGGTCCAGACCTGTGCGATCGCCCCGTGCACGGCCGGCAGCTCACGGAGCCGCGATTCCGGGCTGACGATCTGCCACTGGGTGTAGTTGAGCAGGCTGTGCGTCGGCACGTAGCAGCGCAGGTCCCGGCCGCGGTGCAGGGCCCGGTCGCGCAGCACCGTGGTGACCCGGTCGAGGCTGCGAGTCAGCAGATGCTGCATCAGCTGGCCGGACCGGTAGTGGGCCTCGACCGAGGAGTGCGGCGGCTGCCACGGCTCGCCGTAGTAGGCGAGCCATTCGCGGCGGAACGACTCGGCATAGCCCCCGCGGGCCCAGAACTCGGGCTCCTCGAGGTGCAGCCCGTCAAGATCAAGATCGACGATCGGCGCCAGCTTCTCGATCAGGTACTCGGTGAAGGTGATCGTCGGCACCAGATAAGGGATGTCGGTGCTCTCGCCGTGCAGGATCGGCCTGCCGTCGGCGTCGGTCTGCGCGTCGGACCAGTGATCGGTACCGTCCCAGCGACCGTCCAGATAGTCCTGGTACTTCCCCCAGGAGATGCCGGTCATCAGGTGGACTCGATAGCCGGCCTCGCGCCAGCGGGCGATCCGCTCGGCGGTGCTGTCGTCGAGCCCGTACACCATGACGAAGTCGGTCCGAAGATCGATCCGCGGATCGTACGGCGCGCTTTCCTGGAATCCGGTCGCTTCGCGTGATCGAGAATCCATGGCGAGTCCCCTCGTCGGTCGTCGGCAGCACCATTCTCCCGGTGGTCCGGCGAGGGCAACGGTCCGGGGGACGGCTCGACCCCTCGACGGATGCCGCGATTGGGCGCACGATGGGTTCTTCAGCACTCGGGGACGTCAGGAAATCAGGGGATCTGGGATTGAGGGGTTCAGCGGCATCATGACTCACGACGTTTGGCAGGAGAGGGCACGCGACCACCTGTTGCTGCACTTCTCCAAGCAACGGATCGACGACCTGCTGGTGATCGAGCGGGGCGACGGGCCGTATGTGTTCGACACCGACGGGCGGCGCTACATCGACTCGCTGTCCAGCCTGTTCTGCGCACAGCTCGGTTATTCGTACGGCGAGGAGATGGCGGAGGCGGCCAGCCGGCAGCTCAGCACGCTCGCCTTCCACACGACCTGGGCGACCGCCCATCCGACCGCGATCGAACTGGCCGAGGCGATCTCCGCCCGGGCACCGGCCGAGGACTACCGGGTCTTCTTCACCAGTGGCGGGTCGGAAGCGGTCGAGGCCGCCTGGAAGCTGGCCCGGGAGCACTTCATCGCGATCGGCCAACCGCAGCGGACCAAGGCGATCGCCCGCAAGACCGCCTATCACGGAGTGACTCTCGGCGCGTTGTCCTTCACCGGGCTGCCGGGCTATGCGGCGGGCTTCGGGCCGGCGCCGGTCGAGGTCACCCATGTCTCCAACACCAACGCCTACCGTGCCCCGGACGGCACCGACCCGGTCGCGTTCCGGGACCGGCTGCTGGCCGAGGTCGAGCACGCGATCATCGACGCCGGGCCGGACACCGTCGCCATGATCATCGCCGAGCCGGTGCAGAACTCCGGTGGCTGCCTGGTGCCGCCACCCGGCTATTGGGCCGGACTGCGCCGGATCGCCGACCGGTACGGCATTCTGTTGATGGCGGACGAGGTGATCACCGGGTTCGGCCGGCTCGGCGAATGGTTCGGCATCACCGCCGAGTCCATCGCACCGGACCTGATCAGCATCGCGAAGGGCCTCACGTCGGCGTATGCGCCGATGGGCGGAGTGCTCGCCCGGTCCCGGGTGATCGATCCCATGATCAGCACCGGCTCACCGTTCCGGCACGGCATCACGTTCGGCGGGCATCCGTTGAGTGCGGCCATCGCGCTGCGCAACATCGAGATCTTCGAACGGGATCGGATCCTGGAGAACGTACGGGCACAATCCCCGCACCTCGCCGCCGAACTGCTGTCCCTGCGCTCGCTGCCGATCGTCGGTGACGTCCGCGGCTCCGGATTCTTCTGGGCCGTCGAGCTGGTCAAGGACGAACGCGGCACCCGCTTCGATCAGTCCGAACGGGACTTCCTGCTCCGCAGCTATCTCCCCCGTAAACTCCGGGCAGCCGGCCTGATCGCCCGCCCGGACGACCGAGGCGACAGCGTCGTCCAGATCGCCCCGCCCTTGATCAGCGACCGCGACCTGCTCGACGAGATCGTCGCCCGCCTCGGCGACGTCCTCGAAGACGCCGGCCACGAGATGAGCCTGATCGGCACACGAACCCCGGCGCACGTGGGCTGACGAGCTTCAGGAATCCTCGTCGATGACCGGCACCGGAGCGTACAGAGTCAGTGGACGGACTCCGGTGCCGGTCATCGCCAACGCCCACGGCCCGGCTCCCCGCTTGGTGATCTCGCGCGCGAGCCGAGGTTCATGCCAGAGGAAGAGCTCTAGCTGATCATGACGATGAGCTCATGATCAGCGATCACCGGCATCCAATCGAATCGAGTGCGCCGAGCCCGACCTCGGGAAACCTCCGTCGATCCGGGTAGCCGATGTCGTCCCGGGCCTGGACGGCATCAGGCGGCGCGCCCGCTTCCGGCGATCAACTCGAACCGCAGCGCCTCATCGATCTGCGTCGCGGTCAGGTCGTAGAGGTCGGCCAACTCCTCACGGCTGGTACCGGCCCGGAAGTCCTCCGCCAGCGATTCTGTCCGCACGTTGCGGATCGCAGGTTGCCCGAAGGATCGACTCGGATCGATCATGACGCCGGGCGTGCGGAGATCCGGCCGAAGCCGAATCACCACATCTGTGTCGTACTCGACCGCTGACCGGAACCTCTCGGTGGTCTCGGTCAGGACCAATTGACCGTTGCGGACGACCACGAGTTGGAGGGACTTCTCCAAGCCGACCTCGTCCTGCACGACCCGGACCAGTTCCCGGCCTTCGACGTCGAGAAAAGGCCGAGCGACTGCCAACGGATAGTCGCCGAACTCCTCCCGGAGGCGAACGACCGCCGGCCGAAGACGCTGCACGGGCACGTCTCGTCGGAACTCAGCGAGTAGGCGAGATTCCACCATTTCACCCCAGGTGACAGAGTCCGAGCCAGTCGCCGCCGGTCGCAGGACCGGGTCGTAGTAGCGACCGGCCCGCACGTAGCCCTCGAGCCAACGGCGGGCTGTCCCGGTGCGCAGGCCGACCAGGCGATCCACGTCCGCATAGGAGTAGATCGCACGGTCCAGCACAGAGTTGCCCATGCAGGCAATCTTGGCACCTACCACCGACATTTCCTCGGATCGCACCTAGCGAAGGGCGACGTGTGAGCGCTGGTGACGTGATCAGTCACCTTCGGTTCCGGGCCACCCTGCAAGCCCGGTCCGAAACACGTCGAGCGGACGCGTTGACCTCGTTTCCGGCCGATTTTTCGGGTCAAGGAGTCCGCTCAGTGATGGCGCGCCGGACTCCGAGGGGACGGGGTGGTAGAACGGTTTCGTGATGTCCCGAGCTAGCTAGCCCGTTCGCGAAGTTCTCCTCACGCGACGGGCCGCACCCGAATCGTCTTCTGCGCAGGTCTGGCCCTGGCCCCGGATCCGGGGTCGCATTCAGCGTGCTCGCATTCACCTGAAGGGACATGATCTTGCTCGACGCATCATCCGCACGATCGTTCGACGAACTGTTCGATGAGGCCGTGTCTGTGCCCATCGAGGGCTGGGACTTCTCGTTCAACCGGGGCCGCACCGAAGATCAGCCGTTGCCCTGGAGCTACCAGGACCTCGCCCGCCCGCTGGTGGCCCGGGCGCGCCGGGTCCTGGACATCGACACCGGAGGCGGCGAGATCCTTGGGTCGCTTCGCCCGCCCACGGGGAGTGTCGCGGTCGAGCCGCACGCGCCGAATGTTCCCGTCGCCGCTGCTCGGCTCGGTCCGCTCGGCGTCCGGGTGATCGAACGCCCGAGCGAACGACTTCCGGTCGCGGACGGTGAATTCGATCTTGTGCTCAATCGCCACGGCCATCTCGATTCAGCGGAGATCCACCGGGCCATGACACCCGGCGGTCTGCTGCTGACCCAGCAGGTCGCGGCGCAGAACGATCTTGAGTTCAACGATGCTCTCGGCATCCCGCCGGCCTTCGACCCCACGGCCCCGATCTCCCTGTCCCGGCTCGAGGAGGAACTCCAGCGTGCCGGGCTCGTGATCATCGAAGCCCGCGAGGCCTCGATCCGCACGCGGTACCTCGACGTCGGTGCCGTGATCTATCAGCTTCGGATCGTCTCCTGGCAGGCCCCCGGCTTCGACCCGATCCGGCATCGGTCCGAACTGAGACGGATCCATGATCACATCGTCAGGACCGGTGGATTCGACGTGCACAGCCGACGGTTCCTCGTGCAAGCCCGGAAGTAGGGCAATCACCCCGACAGGAACTCGCGGGCACCGCGGAGTCGGGTCCGAAGAGTGCGCTGGGTTTCCGTGCAGTCGAGGCGTACGTCGAGGGGGCCGGGGATACCGCTGCCGGCTCGGGTCGCGGTCGGCAGCAGGGCGGGGTCGAGGCCGTCGCGGCGGGCGATCAGGATGCCCAAGTCGTGGCGGCTGATCGAGTCGGGGCCGGCCAGATGGTGGATTCCGGCACGGTCGCCTGACCCGAGTTCGAGGAGGGCGGCGGCGAGGTCGGCGACGTGGACCGGGCAGCGGAAGTCGTCGGTGAACAGGCCCCCGGTCGCCTCCTTCGCCACCAGGGCGTGGACGAGTCTCTCGGTGGGTGAGTCGCCGTCTCCGATGATCAAGGAGGTGCGGGCGACGACGGCCGCCGGGTTGATGATCATGATCGCGGTCTCGGCGGCTGCCTTCGCCGCACCGTACGGCGTGATCGGATCGGGTCGGGCGGACTCGTCGTAATGATCATGTTGGCCGGAGAACAGCGCATCGCTGGAGACGTGCACCAGCCGCGCCCCGGTCGCCGTTGCCGCCAGGGCGACGTGGATCGCGCCGTCGGCGGTGCTCGCCCAGTCCTTCGACTGGTACGCCGTGTTGATCACGACGTCCGGACGGACCCGGGACACCAGGTCCTCGACGGCGGCCCGGTCCCGGACGTCGAGTTTCTCGCTCGACACCTCGGCTCCGGGCGGTCGGGTCAGGTGGGTCGCCGTGACCCGATGGCCGGCGGCGACACCCTGCCGTACGACCTCGCGGCCGAGGAACCCGCTGCCGCCGACGACGAGCAAGATCATCGCGGTCAGTCCTCGGTCCGGCCGGGCAGCGGCAGCCAGGTGATCACGTCCTGGATCACGTCGTCCCAGAGTCCCCATTCGTGCACACCGGGCCGGAAGTCGGTGATCACGTCGACGCCCTGGCTCTGGGCCTGCTCGGCGAGCTTCCGGTTCGGCGGCATCAGGCGGTCTTCCTCCGTTCCACAAGCGATGTAGAGCGGCGGTACGGTCCCGGGCGCGGCACCGGCCAGCAGCGCGAAAAGATCATCGGACTCGGCGATCTCATCGTCGAACACGCGCCGCGCGAGCTCCGACCGCTCAGGGCGATTGAGCAGTTGGCGCACGTCGACCGCCCCGGACAGGCTGGCCACCGCCCCGAACCGATCGGGATGAGTCAGGCCCAGCTTCAGCGCTCCGTAGCCGCCCATGGACAGCCCGGCCACGAACGTCGACTCGGGACGATCCGAGACCCGGAAGAACGCGCCGACGATCTTCGGCAGTTCCTCCGAGACGAAGGTCCAGTAGCGGTGACCGTGCGCCTCGTCGGCATAGAAACTCCGGTGCACCGCCGGCATCACGACCGCGAGCCCGGCCGCGGCCGCATACCGCTCGATGCTCGTGTAGCGGAGCCAGGCTGTGTGATCATCGGAGAGCCCGTGCAGCAGGTAGAGCACCGGGAAGTCGGTCCGCAGCCCGGCCGGCGAGACTCCGATCTGTTCCTCGGTCGCCTGGGGTAGTACGACGGTCATCGACGTGCCGACCTCGAGCACGTCCGAGAAGAAGTCACAGGTGATCAACGCCATCGCCCCACCCTAAGCCTGGACTCGTGCTGAGTCCGATCCCGCGCCGGTCCCCGGCAACCCCTTGACCTGCAACCGATTGCAGGTCAAGCTGTCGGTACCCGAGGGCGTCGCCGCCCTCCCCTGCGAGGAGGTTCCGATGCTCGAACAGCCCGATCCGCAGTTGAATCGCCGTCGCCTGCTCGGCCTCGGCCTGACCGGCGGACTCGCGGCCGCCGGAGCCGCGGCCTGGCCCGATCCGACCCCGGCCGCTGCCGCGACCACGTACAACCTTTTCCGCAACGCCGCGTCCTATGGCGACGAGGGCAACTACTCCGACGGCCCGGAGTTGATCACCTACGCCGCCACCGGAGTCCGCGGCGGGCTCTGGGTGCACGACGCGGCGGTCGGCAGCGTGGAGAACGGGAGCTACACGGATCCCTTCCACCGTGGCGATTGGGGCCACAATGTGCGGCGGGTGCGGGTCCGCTCCCGGCGCAGCTTCCAGCAGAACTACTCGGTCGTGGTCCGCGGCCGTACGCTCTGGTACGACCCGCTCGGCGGCCGGGTGATCGACGGGGTGACCCGCTCGTCCAACGGCGGGCTCAAGGTACTGCTCGGTCACCACAGCAACGACTACAACTACGCCGTGCTGCTGATCCGCAAGTCCGGGTATGTGACCATCCAGCGCGAGTTCGGCCACGAGTACACGACCCTGGCCAACGTCAGCTACCCGACGCCGATCGAGACGTACCGCTCCTTCAAGATCACCTGGGCCGGCGACCGGATCAGCGTCTTTCACCGGCACGCCGAGGACGGCTCGGACGACCGGCTGATCGTGCAGACGGCCGCCGGAGCCGCGCCCGGCGTCTACCAGGGCGTCAGCTACGACAACCAGCCGATCGGCATGTACCTCGACGGTGCCGCCGTCCGGATGGCATACCTCCGGGTCTGGCAGGCCTGACCGTCAGAGCCTGGACCGCCGCCGCGCCACCAGCACCAGGCCGGCGGTGATCATGGTGGCCGCCCCGAGACCGATCAGGGCCGAGGGGCCACCGGTGTTGGGCAGTTCCTCACCCGGCTCGGTCGGCTCGTCCGACGGCTCCTCGGTCGGTTCCTCGGAGGGCTCGCCCGTCGGCTCGTCGCTCGGCTCGTCGCTCGGCTCGTCGCTCGGCTCGTCGGAGGGCTCGTCCGTCGGCTCGGAGGGCGTCGGGGTCGGCGACGGCTGCGCCAGCTCGACCGTGAACTCGATCCCGGTCACGTCCTCGTCGACGACGTCGATCGTGACCGACGGATCGCCGACCACCTCGCCATCGGCGGGCGGCTCGACGGTCACCTGGTAGTCGTCGCCCACCGGCACGTCCGGGAACGTGAAGCTGCCCTCCTCGTCGGTGCTGACGACGACCGGTTCCTCGAGTTCGTCACCGGTCAGGGTGACGTCGACGTCCGGGACCGGGTCGCCAGCCGGATCGGTGACCGTACCCGAAACGTCGTAGGCGGGTTCCTCGGTGGCCGTCAGCTGGAAGTCGACCTCGGCGACGTCGCCGTCGTCCTCGATGGTCGCCTCGCCCTCGGCCGGGCCGGACGTCTGGTAGCCCTCCGGCGGCGTGATCATCACCTGGTAGTCGCCTGCGGGCAGCTCGTCCAGCCGGTAACTGCCGTCGTCGTCGGTGATCACGGTCTGTTCGAAGCCCTCTGGGCCGGTGATCGTGATCTTGGCGCCGGGCACCGGATCGCCCTGGTCGGTGGTCACGGTGCCGGTGATCGAACCGGTCGGCTCGGTCGGCTCGACGAGGACGAAGTCGACACCTTCTTGATCACCGTCGCTCAGGTCGACCTCGCGGGTGGTCGATCCGTCCGCTTCCAGCCCGGCCGGTGGGACGACCGTCACCTGGTAGTCGTCGTAGGTCGCGTAACCCGGGAACGTGTAGTTGCCCTCCGCATCGGTCTCGGTCTCGGCGATCACCTCGCCGTCGCTGTCGAGCAGCTGCAGGGTGATCCCTTCCTGCCGGTCGGCCGGAGCGGTCACCGTGCCCGAGATGTCGTACGCCAGCGAGGAGAACCAGGTCTGGTAGACCGGGCTGCCGGAGGTCCGGCTGAACACGAAGGTCAGCGTCGAGATCGGCACGGTCGGCTCGAACCAAGCGCTCGCGCCCGCCGTGTCGGGGCCGCCGCCGGTCAGGGTCAAGGTGTCCGCGTCCCAGGTCGGCAGGTCGGAGCCGTCGTTGCCGGGGCCGGAGCAGGAGGGCTTCGGCGAGACGCCCGGCGCGCAGTAGTTGAACGTGTCCTGGAACCCCAGCTGGGCGGCGGTCAGTGCAGAGCCGTCGGCACCGGTCGCGCTGATCGTCACCGCGTCCGCGTCGACGTCGCCGAGTACGAAGGTCCAGCCGGAGGCCGGCGTCGGCCGCTCGAAGGTGTACGTCGTCGTCGAAGGTGGCGCCGCGCTGAGGCCGTTGGGTCGGAGATTGAGGTACGGCTGCCCCTGGCTCGACCCGTACTTCTCGCCGGGCGGGGTCTGCGGGGCCAGGAAGGTCGAGACGCCGGACTGGACGCCGACCGCCGAACCGCCGACGGAGTTCGTGGCCACCGACGCGGCCGGGAAACCCGCCGCCTGCTGCCGCATCGTCGTCGTGAAGTCGCGCGAGCTGCCGGACAGCGGCTCCCAGGCGGCCCAGCCCGCCGGCGCCGCCGCGGCCGGGCCGGCACCGGCCAGGATCAACAAGGTGGCGAGCAGCAGTGAGCCGATGGTCAGCAGGGAGCGTCGGGGCATGTCCGTCCTCTGGTCGTACGTGAAGCGTCCGTCCCCCGAGGATGCAGGCATTCGGCAGGGTAGCGATCCGGCCACCGCCGCGCCACTTCCCGCGCCGTCAGGGCCAGCCGGCCCATTCCGTGTCGGCGGTGGCCTCGAACTCCAGCAAGCGATTCCACTTCGCGGTCCGCTCCGAGCGGTGGGTCGAGCCGACCTTGATCTGCCCGGCCCGCCAGCCGACGGCGAGGTCGGCCACCCAGGCGTCCTCCGTCTCACCGGACCTGGCCGACACCACGGTACGGAAGCCGGCCCGCTGGGCTGCCGTGATCACGTCCTGGGTCCGGCTCAGCAGGCCGTTCTGGTTGACCTTGATCAAGATCGCGTTGGCTGACCGCTCCGCGATGCCCCGGTCCAGCCGATCTCGCTGTGTCACGAAGAGATCGTCTCCGATCAGATCGCAGTGCCCGCCCAGCCGTGCGGTGATCGTCTGCCAGCCGGCCCAGTCGTCCTCGGCCAGCGGATCCTCGATCGACACGATCGGATAGCGGTCCAGCCAGCCCGCATACTCGGTGATCAACTCCTCGGCCGTGAGCACGCGGTCCTCGGCCGCCAGCCGGTAGGCGCCCTCGGCGTAGAACTCGGTCGCGGCGGCGTCGATCGCCACCGAGGCCTGCTCCCCCGGTGTCAGTCCGGCCGCCTCGATGGCCTCGATCACCAGCCCGATCGCGGCCTCGTTGGATTCCAGCCGCAGCCCCAGCCCGCCCTCGTCGGCGACCAGGACGGCCTCCTCGAACCCGCGCCGGCGGGCCACCTCGACGGCCCTCTGACGTACCGCCTGGGCCCAGGCGATCGCCTCCGCGAACGAAGCGGCTCCGTGCGGCACCACCAGGAAGTCCTGCAGGTCGATCGCCGAGCCGGCATGGGCTCCGCCCGAGACGATGTTGATCATGGGCATCGGCAGCAGCAGCGGCCCGTCGCCGGCCAGCCGGCAGGCCAGGTCGACACCCTCCTGGTCGGCCGCAGCGAGCGCCGTGGCGATCGAGACGGCGAGGGTCGAGTTGGCGCCCACCCGGTCCGGCCCGGCGTCGGCCGCGGCCTGCTCGATGGCCGCGTCCACAGTCGCCTGATCGTTCGCGTCCAGACCCCGGACGGCCGGCTCGAGCGCCTCGATCACGCCGGCGACCGCGGTCCGTACACCGTAACCCTGGTAGCGATCCCCACCGTCGCGGAGCTCGCGCGCCTCGTGCGAACCGGCCGATGCACCGGACGGCACCCGGGTCGTGCCGGTCGCCCCGCCGGTCAGCCGAACCCGGGCCGCGACGGTCGGGCGGCCGCGTGAGTCCAACGCCTCCCAGGCCTGGACCTGCTCGATTCGGCTCCTGATCACGCGTGTTCTCCGGCCGCCGGCCCGTTCAGGACCCGGACCCGTTGCCACAGCTCCTCGATCGTGCCGTCGCCAGCCACCTGATCACGGGCGAGCTCGCGGACCAGACCCTCCTGCCGCTCGGACAGGTAGTGCACCTTCGACACCCCGTCGACCCGGGCCAGCATCAGCGCCGCGACATGATCACCGAGCTCCTCGCCGGTCACGCCGGACTCGGGCCACGCCTCGCGGTACGTGGTCCAGAACGTCATCGCGGCGTCGAGCAGGAAGCGCCGCTCCCGCTCCACGGCCTTCAGGGTCAGATGCGCGGCCAGGAAGGCGAGATCGAAGACCGGCCGGCCCGCCACCGCCACCTCGTGATCGACGATCCACAGGCCGTCATCGCCGACCAGCACGTTCTACGGTGAGAAGTCGCCGTGGACCAGGCACCGGTGATCGCGATGCAGGTCGTCGGCGAGCTCGCGCAACCGGCCGGCGAGGTCGGGATGGACCTCGCCCAGTGCCCGATAGAACGGATCGGTGCGCAGCAGCCGATAGGTCTCCTGATCATCGAACGCGGCCAGCAGCGCCGCGTCGCCGGCCGTGCCCGCATGCCACCGGGCCAGGCAACGGCCGAGCCGTCCGGCCACGTCGGTCGCGACCACAGCCTTCTCGCCGGCCAGCAGCCGCTCCTTCCACGGCC
Source organism: Microlunatus parietis (assembly GCF_013407955.1). GTDB lineage: Bacteria > Actinomycetota > Actinomycetes > Propionibacteriales > Propionibacteriaceae > Microlunatus > Microlunatus parietis. Next base: position 3,211,705 of record NZ_JACCBU010000001.1, read on the forward strand.
ACCACTCCGACGGGGCGCAGGTCATGGTCAAGATCAACTGGTCGGGGTCGACGTCGATCAGCCGCGGCACCAGCTCCGGGGTCAGCTTCCCGTACACCTCGAGAGCCCTTGCCTCAGTGAGGATCCGGCGCCGGTCGGCATGCCAGGCGCCGGGTACGGCCAGCCGCTCCAGGGCCTGCTTGCAGACCACCGGACCGTTGGGGAGATCGATCCGGACGACGATCCCGGACACCCCGCCGGGCAGCCGTTCCACGCGGGCCAGGGTGCCGGCGTGGATGCCCCGGCGGTCCAGGTAGTGCCGGATCTCCGCGTCACTCGCAGTATTCAGGTCCATCATGATCAACTTCCGGTCGGGTGCAGATGATCGGGTACGACAACGATCTTGATCTCGCTGTGGCCGGGCCGGGACAGCGGAACGAAGCCGTCCTCCACCGTGCGACTCAACGGGATCACGCGGGTGATCAGCGGCGCGGTCACGATCGCGCCGGAGCGGAGCAGTTCCAGGGCGCGCGGGAAGTCCGTGTCCCACGCGTGCGAGCGGCTCGAGGTGACGGTCTTCTCGTCCAGCACGAACGGCAGCATCGGCACCGCGAACGTGTCGTCGTGCACGCCGAGCAGGATGGCGGTGCCGCCGCGCCGGATCACGTCGATCGCGCTGCGCGCCGCTGCGGTCGACCCGGCGCATTCGATGGCCAGGTCCGGCCCGCCCGCCTCGTACCGCTGCGGCAGGCCGCCGAGTTCGGCCGGGGTCAGGAAGGTGCTGGCGCCGCAGGCCAGCGACACCTCCCGCTTGGCCGGGTTCGCGTCGACCATGATCACGTCGGCGGCGCCCATCGCCCGGGCGGCCTGTCCGGCCAGCAGCCCGACCGTACCGGCGCCGAAGATCACCACCGAGGACCCGGCGAGTTCCGGCTGCCGGCTCAGCGCCCGGACACCGACCGAGAGCGGCTCCACCAGCACGGCCTCGGTCGGCGGCAGGTCCGCGTCCAGCGGCAGGCACATGAAGCCCGGCGCGATCATGAAATCGGCCAGTCCGCCGTGGTCCATCTGCCCCAGCGAGGCGACCTGGGCGCAGAGCGGGTACTCGCCGCGGCCGCACCAGAAGCACTGACCGCAGAACCGGTTTCCCTCGACGACGACGCGGGTGCCGACCGGCGGCGCGGCCGGGTCCCGGGACTCCCTGATCGTGCCGACCGCCTCGTGGCCGAAGGTCAGCGGCGCCTTCGCCCCGGTCAGCGGATGCTCGGTCAGCGGCACCACGATCGGGCCGTTCAGGTACTCCTCGACATCCGTACCGCAGATGCCGCAGGCCTCGATCTCGATCAACACCCAGCCGTCGGAAAGCTCGGCCGGCACCGGGATCGTGTCCACCCGGACGTCGCGCCGGCCCCACCAGCGGAGCGCCGTCATGGTCCGCTCGGCAACGTTGTGCGCCATCATCCCTCCAGCACGACCAGGCAGGTGTAGCGGAGCATAGTGGAGCCGATCGGCACCAGGTGGAGCGTGCCGGTGCCCGCCCCGCCGAGCGCCTCCTGGCGCGGATTCGGGTCGAGGCCCTCGACCTCGACCGTCAGGCCCGGCGCGGTCCAGGGATCTTCGCCCGGCTCCTTCATGATCACGGTCGCCGTGTCGAGGCCTGACCGCAGCAGGTACGGAGCGTGCAGCGAGCGCGGGTCGGCCGGGGTCAGATCCTGGTCGGCGAACTCACTGCCGGGATAGCTCCTGGTCGGCTCCGCTCGGTGCTCGATCGGGTGGCTCATGATCAACGGCCCGGCCGTCAGCGCCACCCGGCCGTCCACGGAACGCTTCGACCCGATCCGCATCGGCAGCCGTACGGTGAGGACGGCCTGTTCCGGCCAACTGGCGGCGATCCGGACCACCGTGCCGACCTCCGGCGTCTCGATCACCGGCGCGACGAACTCCAGGTTCTCGCACCAGCCGGGCACCCGCAGCTCCAGCACGAAGTCCGTCGGCAGCCCGGACAGCTCCAGCGTGATCGTGTCGGAGAACGGGAACTCGGTCCGCTGGCGCAGGGTGACCCGGTGATCGCCGAGCCGGACCGTGGTGATCATCGGGCCGTACTGCACCACGCGGAGACCGTTCTCGATCATGATCACGGACCGGTCGATCATGGCCGGCAGGATCCGGCCGGCGTTCGGCACGCAACAGACGGCGGCGTCGTCATGGGTGGGCGAGATGTCCCAGCGGGCGCCCATGGCTCTGGTGGCGGCGGGCTGGTTCTCGGCGAAGAAGTAGGCCGCGCCGCTGCCGTCGGCGGCTCGGGCGGCCTGGGCGGCGTTCAGCCACAGGGTCTCGGCCAGGTCAGCGGCGTCCGGCCGGTCGAGGATCCGGGCGAACTCCGAGGCGGTGATCGCTAATTCGGTGATCGCGCAGTATTCGTAGCCGGCCTCCGGCACCGGCCAGGGCCGCTGACCGGGGGCACCCACGGTCTCGTCGCTGCGCAGCGCGCCGGTGACGCCGACCGCGGCCAACAGCTTGGCCCAGCCGGCCTGTGCCGCATCGAGCAGTTGTTGATCACCGGTGAACTCGTACAGCCGGAGCGGGATCCTGAGGTTCTCGGCGACGTGCGGTCCGTGGCCGTGGAACGGGTCGCCGGACAGCAGATGATCAAGCTGGCCGTCGTCCTCCACCCAGCTCAACGGGGCCAGGCTGAACCGGCGGTAGATCCGCACGGCCAGGTCGACCGGCTCCGGTCGACCGGTCCGCCGGGCCACGTCGAGCAGCAGGTCGACCACCTGCAGATCGTGGCCGCGGACCGCGGTCTCCGGTTCGGCGTCGGCGAAGGCCGCGGGACCCGCGGCCTCGAACCGGGCGCCGAGCCAGTCGACGGCCCGGTCCACGGCCGCCAGCAGGTCATGATCATGGTGAGCGCCGGCCCACTCCTCGATCGCCAGCAGCAGCCGGCTCGTCGTCCAGCAGTCGCCGGGCAGCCACCGGCTCGCCTGCCGCGCCGCGGCGGTGAACATGCCGAGGTAGCCGTCCGGGTCCTGGTGCGCGACCGCCGCCGCGATCCGCGCCGCCACATCGGCCCGCTCCCGATCCGTGCCGACCATCCGCACGTGGCCCGCATAGCCGATCAGCCAGTTGCCCTCGCTCTCGCCGTTCCACCACTGGACCGCGCCGACGTTGTCGCCGACGGCCGCGGAGTCCGGGCCGAGCCGGCCGGCCGCGAAGACCTCGCCACCGACCTCGGCGCTGATCCGCGGCAACGCGCCGACGAAGCCGTCGAGATTCTGTCTGGCCTGCCGGGCGATCCAGCCTTCCGGCACCGTCGACCCGGCCGGCAGCGGTCGCCCAACGGCATGCGTCATGATCGGAACGCTACCGGGTTCTCCGTGACAAGATTGGGGAAGTTCGAGCCGGGACATCGCGGCCGGAAGTTCCCCACAGTGAGGTGGTGCGCGCATGCGGCGACGTGGCTGGTCGTTGTTGTTGATCTTGGCGCTGGTGGCGGGCTGGTTCGGCGCCGCGCCGGCCTCGGCCCAGCCGCCGACGGCGGTCACCCTGGTCGGTGATCTGCAGACCGAACTCGGCTGTGCTCAGGACTGGGACCCGGCCTGCCCGCAGACCGCGTTGCGGCCGACCGGCGAGCCGGGGCGCTGGGCCGCGACGTTCACTCTGCCGGCCGGGAGGTACGCGTACAAGGTGGCGATCGATCACGGCTGGGAGATCAGCTGGGGCCTGAACGGCGGGCCGGAGAACGTACCGCTGACGATCGCCGGCGAGGTCCGGCTCACGGTCCGCTACGACGACACCGTGCACCGGATCGGGCTCACCCCGCTGGATCTGCCCGGTGATCATGATCCCGGCGACGCCGGCCTGGTCGGCAAGCCGGCCCGGGCGCCCGGCACCGGCCAGCAGTTCTACTTCGCGCTGACCGATCGGTTCGCCGACGGTGACCCGACCAACAACACCGGCGGCCGGAAGCCGGACAAGCTCAGCTCCGGCTACGACCCGACCGACGCGAACTTCTACCACGGCGGCGATCTGGCCGGCCTGGAGTCGAAGCTCGACTACATCAAAGGCCTCGGGACGACGGCGATCTGGATCACGCCGCCGTTCGGCAACCTTCCGGTGCAGACCGTCGGCGAACTCAGCCTGGGCAGCTACCACGGCTACTGGACACTGGACCTGACCACGATCGACGCCCATCTCGGCACCGAGCAGGGCATGCGCCGGTTGATCAAGTCCGCGCACCGGCGCGGGATCAAGATCTACTTCGACATCGAGATCAACACCACCGCCGACGTGATCAGGTACACCGGCGGCACGTCCGACTACGTGCCGATCGCCGACCACCCGTACACGGACCGGCATGGCAAGGTGATCGACATCGCGGCGATCGCCGGCGACGCCGACTTCCCGCCGCTGGACCCGAAGACCTCGTTCCCGTACGTCCCGGAGGTGCCGGCCGCGCTGCGCAACGCGAAGAAGCCGCACTGGCTCAACGATCCGCGGCTCTATCATAACCGCGGTGACTCGACGTTCACCGGCGAGTCGGTGACCTACGGCGACTTCTTCGGCCTGGACGACCTGATGACCGAGCATCCGCGGGTGGTCCGGGGCTACATCGACGTGTACAAGAAGTGGGTCGACTTCGGCGTCGACGGGTTCCGGATCGACACCGTCAAGCATGTGAACTTCGAGTTCTGGCAGGAATGGTCGGCCGCGATCATGAAACACGCCCGCGAGATCGGCAACGACGACTTCTTCATGTTCGGCGAGGTGTTCGACGGCGACCCGAAGAACCTCGCCCCATACGTCCGCGACACCGAGCTCGGCGGCGTGCTCGACTTCGCGTTCGCCGGCAACGCGGTGAACTTCGCGAAGGGTACGACAGCGCGCGGACTGGCCGCGTTCTTCGCCACGGATGATCTCTACACCACGCCGAACGCGTCGGCGTCGAACCTCTCGACGTTCGTCTCCAACCACGACATCGGCCGGATCGGCCACCTGCTCGGCGACGCCGACCGGCTGCCGGACCGGGACCGGCTGGCCCACGAGTTGATGCTGCTCAGCCGCGGCCAGCCGGTGCTCTACTACGGCGACGAGCAGGGCTTCACCGGCGGCGGCGACCTGTGGACCGACGTGGCCGCGCGGCAGGACATGTTCGCCACCCAGGTCGACGCGTACGCCCAGCAGAAGTTGATCACCGGCGAGCCGGTCGGGAAGCGGGACCGCTACGACACGAACGGCGCGCTGTATCCCGACCTGGCCGCACTCGGCCGGCTCCGGGCCGACCATCCGTCCCTCGCCACCGGCGCACAGCGGGAGCGGTTCGCCGACGACGGACCCGGCGTGTACGCGTTCAGCCGGGTCGATCGGGAGCAGCGGATCGAACACCTGGTGGCCCTCAACAACGCGTCCGTGCCGCGTATGGTGACGTTCGATACGCTGACGCCCGGTGCCCGGTTCTCCTTGTTGTACGGCGATTCCGAGCCGGTCACCGCCACCGAGGACGGTTCTGTGACGATCACCGTACCGGCGCTGGCGACCGTGGTCCTCAAGGCCGACCGATCGGTCGCCTCACCAGCCGCCGCGCAGTCGATCAAGGTCGGTGCGCCGACTCCTGGGGCGGCGCTGGCTGGCCTGGCACCGGTGACGGCCGTGGTCGATCCGGGCCGCTGGCAGGAGACCTCGTTCGGCTGGCGAGTGGCGGGAGCGAAGGACTGGCAACCGCTCGGCACCAGCGACCTGACCGCACCGTCCGTCCGGCACGACGTCGCCGATCTTGCTCTCGGCACCTTGATCGAATACCGCGCGGTCACCGTCGACGCGGCCGGCCACCGGTCCGCCGCCTCGTCGTACGGCTCCGTCGGCTTCGCCGTCGATCTTTCGGTCCCGGACCCGGGCGACGGGATCGTCACCGTGCCCGGCACCCACAACGCCGCCATGGGCTGCGCCTCGGACTGGCAGGTCGACTGCGCCGCCGCCCGCCTCGAGCTCGGCGACGACGGCACCTGGTCCAAGACCTTCACCGGCATCCCGGCCGGGACCTACGAGTACAAGATCGCCCTGAACAATTCCTGGGAGGAGAACTACGGCGAGGGCGGCGTCCGCGACGGCCCGAACATGACCTACACGACGACTGGCGGCCCGGTCACGATCTTCTACGACCCCGAGACCCACCTGAGCCGAGTCGAGACCGGCTAGAGCGGGGTGCTAGCATTGCTTGCATAGTGCGTGGAGGAGGTGCCGACATGTCGACGATCACGGTTCGAAACCTGCCAGAGGCGACCCGGCGGGCACTCAAGGAACGGGCCGCTCGCAACAACCGGTCGATGGAAGCCGAGGCTCGCAGCATTCTCGAGGAGGCAGTGGGTGACGGCGGCCCGAACTGGGTCGAGGAGTGGCTCGACGCGGCCGAGTCCCTTCGCGGTGACCCGCTTCCGATCCCCGAGCGTTCGCCGGCACGCACCGTCGATCTGTCGTGATCGTCATCGATACCAACGTCGTCTCGGAGCCCGTCCGACGCAGACCGGATCCCCACGTGCTCGACTGGCTCCTTGCCGAGTCGGCCAACCTGGCGATCACGACGGTGACGATCGGAGAGCTCGTCTATGGGGCCAGACGTCTGCCGACCGGTCGCCGACAGACGGAGATGATCAAGGCGGTCGAGCAGATGATCAAGTCGACCGCTCGCCACCGGTTGCCGTACGACGAAGACGCAGCGCGTGCATTTGCCGGGCTTCGCGCCGAGCATGAGGCCCGGGGCCGGCAGTTCTCCGCCGAGGACGGAATGATCGCGGGTATCTGCGCAGCGAATGGAGCGGCGATCGCAACCCGCAACGTGCGCCACTTCGAGGGTTTGGGCCTGGAAGTCATCAATCCCTGGGAGCCGCGCGACCGGCAGCCTTGAGGATCCGCAAGGCGTGGAAGGTGATCAACTCGCTCGGCTGGCGGACCGCACCCCAGTCCACTGCCTCGCCCTGATTCTCGGCGAACCGATGGCCCGGTGGCACCCACCACTGCCGGTCGGCGGCCCACCGACCGTCCGGCCCGCGTTTCTGCTCCAGCAGATCAAGGCAGTCCGCGCTCCGCGGATCGGCGACCCGTCCCATCCGGGTCAAATAGCGCAGGGCGACCAGCACGTCGTAGTGCCAGTACGACGGGTAGCCGAGCTTTCCCCAACGCTCGTTGATCAACTGGCCTTCCGGCGGCGGCTTCGGCCGGAACCGGCTCGGCCGTCCCGTGCCGAGGCTGAAGATCAATCGGTGGTCGAGGAACAACTCGGCGACACGATCGGCGGCAGCCGCGGCATCATGATCACCGGTGGCCCTCGCGTACTCGTACAGACCGAGCATCGCGGCGATCGACTCGTGGAACGAGGAGCGGCGGCCCGAGGCGTTCCGATGGCAGTTCCAGCCGCCGTCCGGCCACTGCCACTCGATCAACTTCTCGGCCAGGTACGACAGCCGGGGATCGTCACCAACCCGGCCGAGGCGACAGCCGATGATCAACGCGTGCCCCTCCACATTGGCGCAGAACCTGTGCAGCCCGTTGCGTCAGCGCTCGGATCGCCGGCTCGTCCGAGGCGAGCAGCCATTCGACGGCTTCGTCGCTCACCCGGACCAGGCTACCCAGAGCCAACCTGACCTGGGTCGAGACCGGCTGACCGAGCCCGGCTCGGCCTAACATGCTCGGGGTGAACGGTGCGAGCTACGAAGCCAGGCACGGAATCACCCCGAAGAACGTCCTGGTGATCGTCATCGGCCTGGGATTTGTCGCCCTCGGCGTCTGGTTGCTCGATCGGAATCCGATCGTGGCCATCGCCTCAATCCTGTTCTTCGGAGCCTGTGCCGTCACGATGATCATCAGCACCGTCATGGTCTGGGGGAAGCCGGCGCTCCGAGTCGACGCGAACGGAGTCCTGCTCGGCCGACTTGCCTTTCACGGACCCGCCTCCAGCCTGTTCGTGCCGTGGTCTGAGATCGGCGCCGTCGTCCTGTTCCGGCAACACGTCGGGCCGAGCCGGCCACCCTACCTCGGCCTGGACGGCCGGACCGGGCCGATCGCGGCGCCGCCGCTGCGCGGCTTCGGGCCGGCGGCGGCGCACTTCGTCCCTCATGTCCCGCCCTGGGTCATCGCCGTCAGCCGACCCATCTCGGGCTGGACCCTCGACCGCCCGGCCCTGGAGCGAGCCCTGGCCGCCTATGCACCCGATGTCGCGCTGGTCGACCTCGGCTGATGTCGCGAAACCTCCATCAGCCGAACGCTGGAAGCGCTCTGAACGTTTAACCACTCCGTGTGTGGAGGGATTGCGACAAGGGTCGGGCTCAGCCGGTCAGGATCCGTTCGGCGACGTCGACCGCTCGGTCGATCGGGACGGCGAAGCCGATGCCGATGTTGCCCGAGGTCCGGCCGCCGAGGGTGGCGATCGAGGTGTTGATCCCGACCACCCGGCCGTCCAGGTCGACCAGTGGGCCGCCGGAGTTGCCGGGGTTGATCGACGCGTCGGTCTGGATCATCGCCCGCGGCGTACTGCGGCCCTGGATGGCGCTGACGATGCCGGCGGTCACGGTCCCGTTCAGGCCGAGCGGTGAGCCGACGGCCAGCACGGACTGGCCGATCCGCAACTCGTCGCTGTCGCCCAGGTCCGCGGCCGGCAGCCCGTTCGCGTTGTCCGCCTGCAGGACCGCGATGTCGTTGGTGGCGTCCGAGCCGATGATCCTGGCCGACACGGACCGGCCGTCGGCGCGGACCAGTCGGACCGTCTGCGAGCCGGCGATGACGTGGTGATTGGTGATCACGTGACCGGCACCGTCGATCACGACGCCGGAACCGCTGCCGCGGCCGGCCCGGACCTGGACCACGCTGGGCAGGATCACGGCCGCCGCCTGCTCGGCCTCGGTCTCGCCGACCGACCGTGGGGCCGGCCGCTGGCCCTGGACGATCTGGGTGATCGGTTCCGCCCGGTCGATCAGCTGGGTCGCGCCGACCCCGGACAGTCCGCCGACCACCAGGGCGACGGTCGCAGCGACCGCGACGGTGCCGGCGCGGCCGCGCCGTGGCGGGGCCGGTCGGCCGGCAGCGGGCACCGGCGGCGCCTCGAAGGGACCCGGCGGCGGAGCGAACGGGCCCGCCGGACCTGGCCGGCCTGACTCCATCGGCGGACCTGCCGGCCGGCCGAGTCCCGGCCAGCCCGCCCCGGATCCCCGGGGATCTTGATCATGATTCGGGTACGTCATCGGTCGTTCTCCTTTCCTGCTCTGCTAGACGATCCGGGCGAACCAGCGCAACGAGAACGCACCGGCCACGAGCACGATGATCAAGCTGCCCGCGGCCAGGTAGGGCGTGATCTCCCGCGGCTCGACCCGCCAGCCGATCGACGAGCCGATGTCGGAGTAGACCGCGGCCAACTCCTCGCCGCTGGCCGCCGTGTAGGCCGTGCCGCCGGTCTGTTGTGCCAATTCGCGCAACGCCTCCTCGTCGACCGGGACCGGTTGGCTGACCCCGCGGCCGTTCTGCAGGACCCCGTCGGGAGTCCCGTACGCGATCGTCGACACGGGCAACCCGCTCTCGGCCGCGGCCCGAGCGGCCTGACCGGGATCGCGGCCGGCCGAGTTGTCGCCGTCGGACAGCAGCACCACCCGGGCCGGTACGCCCTCGGCGCCCTCCTCGGCGGCCAGCCGGGCGACCTGGTCGATCGAGGAGAACACGGCCTCCCCGATCGCCGTGCCCCCGCCCGCCGTGGTCAGCGACTCGATCTGCCGCTGCGCGCTTTCGTGATCAGTGGTCGGCGCCGCGACGACGGTGCTGCTGCCGGCGAAGGTCACCACGCCGACGTTCACGGTCTCCGGCAGATCGGCCACGAACGCCGCTGCCGCCGATTTCGCCGCCGACAGCCGGTTCGGGCTGACGTCGGTCGCTGCCATCGATCCGGAGATGTCGACCGCGACGATCACGGTCGCGCGGTCGTACGGCACGCGCAGGGCGAGCTCGGGCCGTGCCGCGGCCAGGCCGAGCGCCACCAGGGCGACCAAGATCAACGTCGCCGGCAGATGGCGTCGCCAGCCGGGGCGTTTCGGCACGACCTTGTCCAGCATCGGCAGCGCCGCGAACCGGACCGCATAGCGTCGGCGACGCCGCTGCATCAGGACATAGCCGACCGCGAGCCCGGCCACCGGGATCAAGATCAACAAGAAGAGTGGTGACAGGAAGGTCATCGTGTCCTCCGACGACGGGCCGGCCGATGCCGGCGGAGCTGAACGAAACGGGAGAGATCGGCGACCCAGTCGCCGTCGGTCCGGACCAGCAGATGATCAACGCCGGCCCCGGCGACGGCCGCCGCGGTCGCCTCCCGGTGGGCGGCGGCCGCTCGGGCATAGGAATGGCGCAGCCTGAGGTCACTGCTGTCCACCTCGCGCTGACGGCCGGACTCGGGATCGACCAGGACCAGCAGGCCGACCTCGGGCAGTTCCAGCTCCCGCGGGTCGACGATCTCGATCATGATCACCTCGTGCCGGGCGGCCAACCGGCGCAGTGGCGCCTCCCAGTCGAACGGCCGCTCGCTCCGCCCGTCCGGGTCGACCAGGTCGGACACGATGATCCGCAGGCCCGGCCGCCGATGCCGTACCGCCAACTGGCGAAGACCCTCGGCCAGGCCGACGGGGGCCGAACCCGACCGCGGCGGCGGCTCGGTCCGCAGGGCCAGCTGGGCGCCGATCCGAGCCGGCGTGGGCCGCCGCCAGCGCAGCCCGTCGGCGGTCAGCTCGCCGAGCCCGAGCCGGTTGCCGGGAGCATCGGTGAGCAGGCCGATCGCCGCCGACAGGCTCTGGGCCAGGTCGTCCTTCTCGTCCGTGGCCGTACCGAACGCCATGCTCGCGGAGCGATCCAGCAGGACCCAGGTGTCCAGCGGGTGCTGGGCCCGAGTCAGCCAGACGTACGGCTCGCGAGCCCGGGCCGTCACGTGCTGATCGATCCGCCGTACGTCGTGGCCGGGCTGGTAACGCACCAGCTCCTCCGGATCGTCACCCGGCCCCAGCCGGGCGCCTTGATGATCACCGTGCAGCAGCCCGTCCAGCCGCCGCTGGACCGTCAGATCCAGCCTGCGGAAGCGTCCCAGCGCGGCATCCCGGCTCGTCACGCGGCCTGCTCCGACTCGTCGTCGGGCGCGACCCGGGGGCTCGGCACCGCGGCCAGCACGGCGCCGATCACCTGCCGCGGGTCAACGTCTTCGGCGATCGCGTCGTAGCCGAGCACCAGCCGGTGCGCCAGCACGTCCGGGGCCACGTCGGCGACGTCCGCCGGCAGCACGTAGTCCCGGCCGCGCAGCAGGGCCATCGCCCGGGCCGCCGCGACCAGCCCGAGCGTGCCGCGGGCACTGATCCCGTAGTCCAGCACCTGGTCCAGGTGGCCGAGCCCGAACCGGTGCGGCTGCCGGGTCGCCATCACCAGTTGCACCGCGTAGAGCGCGACCGCGTGGTGGACGAAGACCTGGTCCGCCTCCTGCTGCAGGGCCTGCAGTTCGGTCAGGCTGAGCACGGTCTGGGCCCGTGGCGGTGCGACGCTCATCCGCTGCACGATCGTGAGTTCCTCCAGCTCACCGGCGTGCCGGACGTCGACCTTGAGCAGGAACCGGTCCCGCTGCGCCTCGGGCAGCGCGTAGACGCCCTCGGTCTCGATCGGGTTCTGGGTGGCCAGCACCAGGAACGGTTCCGGCAACCGGTAGGTGGCGCCGCCGATGCTCACCTGGCGCTCGGCCATCGCCTCCAGCAGGGCCGACTGCACCTTGGCCGGGGCGCGGTTGATCTCGTCGGCCAGCACGATGTTGGCGAACACCGGACCGAGCTCCGTACCGAACCTCTGGTCGGCCGGTCGCCACACCTGGGAGCCGACGATGTCGGCCGGCATCAGGTCGGGCGTGAACTGGAGCCGGGCGAACTGGCCGCCGACCACGTCCGCGAGGGTGCGGACGGCCAGCGTCTTGGCCACCCCCGGCACGCCCTCGATCAGGACATGGCCGCGGGCCAGCAGCCCGACCAGGATCCGCTCGACCATCTGGTCCTGGCCGACCACGACGCGCTTGATCTCGAACAGGGCGCGCTCCAGGATCCCGACCGGCGCGAGCCGGCGTTCGCCCGCGGCGATCCCGGTCACGGCGTCGGCGGAGGTCTGGTCGGTCCTCACAGGTCACCGTCGCTCTCGGTCTGCGGCTGGCCCGGGGCTGCGGAGCCCGAGCCGGGTCCGGTCGAGCCGTCCGGGCAGTCCTTCCCGGGGTCCGCCGCGGGTGCGGCGCCGTCGTCGGTCGCGCCTGACGGGTCGGGAGCCCCGGAGCCGGTGCCGTCGACGACAGTGGCCCAGATCGGTTCGGCCGATTCGGTCGCCGCATAGGCGACACCGGAAACGGTCGCGATCGCGATCCCGGCTCCGGCGAGTACGGCAGCGATGGTCAGTCGGCGCTTGGCTGGTGCAGTCATGAGGTCAGTCGTTCCTTCCGTCGTACGGCGCCGCGGTGGTGCGGGCCTGCTTCAAGATCAGCACGCAGGGCCGAAAGCCTCCGGAAGTGCAGCCGAAAATCGAGCGAAAGAAGGAGCAGCGGGATTTTCGCGGTACGTCTAGCTTTGACCTCATGCGCGTGCTGATCGTGGAAGACGAAGCGGGGCTCGCCAGCGCCCTCCGGGTCGGCCTCGCCCATCAGGGGTACGCGGTCGACGTCGCCCTCACCTGCGCCGAGGCGCGCTTCAAGCTCGGCACCGCCGAGTACGACCTGCTGGTGCTCGACGCGAACCTGCCGGACGGCGACGGCTTCTCGCTCGCCGAGGCGATCCGGCACGGCCGGGTCGAGTGCATGTCCGGCTCCGACGTCCGGATCCTGATGCTGACCGCCCGGACCCAGCTGCAGGACCGGGTCCGCGGGCTCGACGTCGGCGCCGACGACTACCTGGTGAAGCCGTTCGCGCTGGCCGAGCTGACCGCGCGGATCCGAGCCCTGTTCCGCCGCGAGGTCCGTGGCGACACGGCCGTGCTCAGCCACGGCCCGGTCCGGCTGGACACGGCCCGGCAGCTGGCGCACCGCGGCGAGCGCGAGCTGCGGCTGACCCGTAAGGAGTTCGGCGTTCTCCGTTATCTGCTGACGAAACCGGAGGCGGTCGTCTCGGCCGAGGAACTGCTGCAGCACGTCTGGGACGAGAACGCGGACCCGTTCAGCCAGACGGTCCGGGTCACGGTCGGCACGCTGCGCCGCAAGCTCACCGTCGACGGGGAGCCGCAACTTCTGGAGACGCTGGTCGGGCGCGGCTACCGGCTCCGTGATCACGATTTCGAGGAATGATCATGGCCGATCAGCTCGTCGTACCACGGACCCCGGCCGGACGGTTGCTGCGCCGAGCCTGGTTGCGACTGCCGGACGGGGCGCGGACGATCCGGGTCCGGCTGACGCTGACGTACTCGGCGCTGTTGTTCGGGATCACCGCGTTGATCTTGGTCTGTCTCTACGTCGCGCTGTCCCAGACGATCGTCGCCGAGCCGCTGGACCCGGTGACGGTCAAGCGGTTCGAGAAGAACTCCGACGGCACGATCGTGTACCGGCCCGGCGAGCAGTTCCAGGCCGCGGACCTGGCCAGCGTCCAGAAAGCGGTCAACTTCGCGGTGCTGCAGACGGTCCGCGACTACTCCGTGCTGGCGTTGGTGATCATGTTCGGGCTCAGCCTGGTGATCGGCTGGTGGGTGGCCGGCCGCGCGCTGCGACCGGTGAAGCGGATCACCACGGCGACCCGGGAGATCACCGCGACCGACCTGTCCCGGAGGATCGGCGCGAGCGGGCCGCCGGACGAACTGCGTACGCTCGCGGACACGATCGACGACATGCTGAACCGGCTGGACACCGCGTTCCGCGCCGAGCGGACTCTGGTCGAGGACGTCTCGCACGAGCTGCGCAACCCGGTCGCCGTGGTCCAGGCGAACGTGGAAGCCGTGCTGGGCAACGAATCCGCGACGATCGCGGAGCGCCGCGAGGCGACGGCCGTGGTGACCCACGCGACCGCGCGGATGACCCGGCTGCTGGAGGATCTGCTGGCGACCGCCCGGAAGCGCTCGGCGGCGTTCGTCGATCGGGAACTTGATCTTGCCCGGCTGGGCCGCAACGTCGCCGACGCGTACCGGCTGGTCGCCGACGAACGTTCGATCCGTCTTGATCTTCGCGGCCATGACGGGCCGATCGTGTACGGCGACGCGGAGTCGCTGGAGCGCGCCGTGTCCAACCTGCTGTCCAACGCCGTCCGGCTGGCACCCGAGGGCAGCACGATCATGATCGCCTCCGGCAGCCGGGACGGCTGGGCCTGGATCGCCGTCCGCGACCAGGGCCCCGGAATCGCCGTGGAGGAACAGGAACGCGTCTTCGACCGGTTCCACCGGGGCAGCGACCCGTCCACCCGGTCGACGCCCGGCTCCGGCCTCGGCCTGGCCATCGCGCGCCAGATCGCCGAGAGCCACGAGGGCCGGCTCGTGCTGTTCAGCCGGCCCGGGATCGGCAGCACCTTCGTCCTCTGGCTCCCCGACCGCTCCCTCGCCCCCGACCGGACCGCCGCGCCACCCGAGACCGATCCCCTGGACGGGCGATCGCGGTGATCGGCCGGGACCGGAATCCCGGACGTCAGGTTCGCTGCGCGGCCTCGTACTCGGCGTCACTGACCGGCTCCAGCCAGGTCGTGCCGTTGCTGCTCTCGGTGCCCTCGAACATCGCCAGGTGACACATCAGCCGGTCGGCCGTCGCCCCGTGCCAGTGTTCCTCACCCGGCGGTGTCCACACCGTGTCACCGGGGCGTAGCCGGATCACCGTGCCGTCGCGGTTCACCACCAGGCCCGAACCGTCGGTCACGTGCAGGGTCTGCCCGACCGCATGGGAATGCCAGTTCGTCCGCGCACCCGGTGTGAACCGGACGGCGCTGACGTTCAACCGCGACGGCTCGGCCGCCTCCTTGATCGGATCCACGTACACGTCGCCGACAAAGGTCTCCGCCGGTCCCTTCGCCGTCGGCACAGCGGGAATCAACTCCATAGCCAGGTCCTCCTCGCGCGTCATGGTCACCTTCAGCCAACCCGATGCTGTGCCCGCGCGGGAGGCCCTGCCGATAGAGGTACTGACAGGGCACCCCAGCGCACCCGGGACAGTCAGCCCTTGACTGCGCCGGCGGTCAGGCCGGAGACGATGTAGCGCTGCAGGACCAGGAACAGCACCACCACGGGGATCGCGGTGATCACGGCGCCGGCGGCGAACAGACCCCAGCGGGCCGAGTTCTGCTCGGAGACGAACTGGAACAGGCCGACGGCGACGGTCCATTTGCTCTCGTCGGTGAGGATGATCCCGGCCAGCAGGTAGTCGGAGAAGGTGCCGATGAAGCCGAGCAGGCCCACCACGGCGAGGATCGGCGCGACCAGGCGCAGGATGATCACGAAGAAGATCTGCAGGTGGCTGGCGCCGTCCACCTTGGCGGCCTCGTCCAGTTCCTTCGGCACCGTGTTGAAGAAGCCGTACATGAGGAACGTGTTCATGCCGAGCGCGCCGCCGAGGTAGACCATGATCAACGCGATCCGGCTGTTCAGGCCGAGCAGCGGGTGCAGGTCGCCGAGCGCGGTGAGCAGCAGGAAGATCGCGACGAACGTGAGCAGCTGCGGGAACATCTGCACGATCAGCAGCGTCATCAGACCGGCCCGGCGGCCGGAGAACCGGAACCTCGAGAAGGCGTACGCGGCCGCGGCGCCCATCAGCACCGAGCCGATGCTGGTCACCGCGCCGATCCAGAGGCTGTTGCCGATCCAGGACCAGAACTGGGTCTCGTTCAGGGCTTGGAAGTTCGCCGTCGAGAACGAGCTGAACAGCCGGCTGCTGCCGACCAGGCTGCCGGTCGCGTTGACCGACGCGGAGATCACGAAGACGATCGGGAAGATCGCGTACCCGATGACGATCACACCGATGACGTGCCGCCAGCCGATCTCCCGCCACCAGCGGGTGCCGGTCAGCTTGTCGCCCTCCGACAGGCTCGGGGAACGTCGGGTCTCGATCATCAGTTGATCTCCTCCAGCCGCCGGGTCTGCCGGAAGCTGATCAAGGAGATCGCCCCGACGATCAGGAAGATGATGATCGACAGCGAGCTGGCCAGGCCGTACTGACGGGTGCCGCCCTGCCCGGCCAGGCCGGAGATCTGGTACACCATCGAGATCAGGATGTCGGTCTGGCCGACCGCGACCGGAGCACCGGGGAACGGCGGCCCACCCCGGGTCAGCAGATAGATGATGTTGAAGTTGTTGAAGTTGAACGCGAACGAGGCGATCAACAGCGGGGCCACCGAGACCAGCAGCAGCGGCAGCGTGATCAGCCGCCAGATCTGCAGTGCGGAGGCGCCGTCGATCCGGGCCGATTCGATCAACTCCGCCGGGATCGACTGCAGGGCGCCGGTACAGATCAGGAACATGTACGGGAAGCCGAGCCACAGGTTGACCAGCACAACGGACAGCTTGGCCAGCCAGGGGTCGGTCAGCCAGGGAATCGACGCGCCGCCGAAGAACGTCTGGTTGATGAACCCGAAGTCGGTATTGAGCATGCCGGACCAGAGCAGCGCCGACATGAACGGCGGGAACGCGTACGGGACGATGAAGAAGGACCGGTAGAGGCGCTGGCCCCGGACCCGGCGGTCGTTCATGGTGATCGCCAGGCCGAGTCCGACCAGGAACGTGGTCGCCACGGTCACGATCGAGAAGACCACGGTCCAGAGCAGGACCTGGCCCATGATCGTCGAGTAGCGGGTGTCGGTGAACGGCCGGGTGAAGTTCTCCGTACCGACCGGGACGGCCCAGCCGGTGCCGAGCTCCTGGCCGTCGGCGGCGGCGAAGCTGCCCCGCTCGTTCGGCCGGTAGACGGTGCCCGACTCGGTGTCGGTGAGCGTGTCGGCGGCCGGATCGTAGATCAGGAAGGACTTGTAGAGGTAGGCGTGCGACCCGTCGGTGGTCCGGTACGCACCGTCCTCCGCGTCGGCCGAGGCCGGCACCCGCAGCGCGTTGATCTGGTCCTGGATCGGCAGCAGGTCGGTCAGGGTCAGCACCTGCCAGCCGGGCACGGCGGTGATCTTGGTCCCGGTGATCGTCGCGGCCGGCTCGGGGCGCGGCGGCTGGCCGGCGGTGCCGAGCTGCACCTGCCCGTCGATGATCACCGCGAGCCCGTACTCGCTGGGATTCTGCAGGTTGCGGATCACCGAGGCCGGCAGTTGCGCCGAGCCTTCCACCCGCTTCTCGTTCTGGGCCAACAGCGAGTCGATCGCCTCGGCCTTGGTGACCAGATGACCGTCGCCGTAGTTGGTGAACGCGACGTAGCCGGTGTAGCCCATGCTGAACACCTGGAACACCAGCAGGAAGATCAACCCGGGCAGCAGGTAGCGCAGCGGCAGCGCCCGGCGGGCGAAGTAGACGATGTCGGCGATGATCACCAGCACGACGCAGACACCGGCGATCACCGGGTGATCGGTGGCGATCGCCCGAGCCACCAGATAGACGCCGAACGCGTTGACCAGCGCGATCAGCAGCAGCTTGATCAGGAACCCGGGCATCAGCCGGCCTTCTTGATCGCCGCCTCGATGTTCTTGGCCATCGTGGTCCAGGTCTGTTCCGGCTCGGCGCCACCGACGATCGCGGCCTCGGCACCGCCCCAGAACGTCCAGACCTGGGCCATCGGCGGGATCGACGGCATCGGGAGGCCGTCCTGGCCGGCCTCCGCGTACCCCTGCACCAGCGGGTTGCCGGTGACGGTCGCGTCCTCGGCGGCCTCGGTGAGGGCGGGCACCCGGTCGCCCTGCTCGAACAGCTTGAGCTGGACCTCCTTGGTGCCCAGGTAGTTGACCAGGAACTCGGTGGCCAGCAACGCGTTCTTGCTCCGTGCCGACAGGATGAAGCCCTGCACGCCGACGAACGGCCGGGCCGGCTGGCCGCCGGCCGACGGGATCGGCATCACGGTGACGTCCAGCTTCTTCTTCTCGAAGTCGGGTGTGTTCCAGGGACCGGTGATGAAGAACGGCGAGTTCTGGTTGAGGAACTGTTCCTTCGCGATGTCGCCGGTCAGCGACGTGTCCAGGACCTTGTTTCCCTTCTTTCCTTGGCTTCCCAGCCAGGTGGCGAACTTCAGCCCGGTCTCGTCGCCGATGGTCAGCGTGTCGGAGAAGGTGCCGTCGTCGTTCATCCGGAACACCGTGTTGCCGAACGAGGACTGCAACGGGAACGTGTGGTACGGATCGCCGCCCTCGCCGACGCCGAGCAGCAGCGGGTACTTCTTCCCGGCCTCCTTGCCGGCCGTGATCAAGTCCTCCCAGGTCTGCGGGACGTCCTTGCTCAGGGCGTTGTTGCGGACCAGCCCGATGTTCTCGATCGAGTACGGCAGCCCGTAGCACTGGCCGTCCTGGCTGAACGCCGACACCGCCAGCGGGGTCAGCCGGTTGGCAAGATCACCGAGCTCGATCGGCGCGACGACGCCCGACTTGATGAAGTTGCCGATCCCGTCGTGCGGCGTGACCGCGATGTCGGGGCCCTTCCCGGACGGCACCTGGGTGGAGAACTGTGGCCCGATGTCGGCGAAGTTCTTGGTCACCACCTCGATCGTGACGCCGGGGTTGTCGGTGGAGAACTGCTTGCCGATCTCCTTCACCGCTGGCGCCCGCGATCCGTCCACCCAGACCACCAGCTTCGCGCTCTGGGCGGCCGGCGTCGACGGCGCGCTGCTCGGCGCCGGGCTGCTGACCGTACCGGTGGGCGTGCCGGTGCTGCAGGCCGCCAGGGGCGCGGCGAGTGCGAGGCCGACGAAGCTGCGTCGCTTCATGAGGTGCTCCTCGGAAGGGCCGCACCGGCTGGTGCGGACGGGTGGCCGGACCGTCACTGGTCCACGCAGGACCCTATTGCCTCCCGGCGCGCAGCGGGAGGGGCAACACGAAATCGATATCAAGGATTCGCCTTCAGTCGACCGGGACCGCCTGCTCACCTGGTCGTCCCCTGATGATCATGTCGCGTTCGCCGACCCGGGTCTGGTCCCGTCGCAGATGATCAACGTCTGGTGTGGCACGTCCACATCCGTTCCGGGCAAGGATTTCTCGTCGTCACGGCGGGGTCACTCCTGCTGCCTAGCGTCACCACCAAGACTGCTTGAGGAGTGAACGCCATGACGTCCCGTACCCCGAACAGATCCCGACTCGCAGCGATCGGACTGATCCCCCTGATCGGTCTGTCGCTCGGTGCCCCGCTCGCCATCGCCGACCCCGCACCGGCCAAGGCGCCGGCCGAGGTCCTGCCCGACACGTACGTCGGCAAGGTCCAGGTCGTCGAAGGCGCCGCCGCCGACCAGAAGGTCCTGGTGGGCTCCGTCTTCGACGACACCGACCAGGACTCCGAACACGACAGCCGGGAGCGCGGCATCGCCGGCGTCGCCGTCTCCAACGGCCGCGACGTGGTGATCACCGACCGGAGCGGCGGCTACCGGATCCCCGCCTTCGACAACATGACCGTCTTCGTCACCCAGCCGGCCGGCTGGACCGTGCCGGTGGACGAGGACAACATTGCCCAGTTCAGTTACAACCACCTGCCCGCAGGATCGCCGAAGCTCAAGTACGGCGGCATTCCGGCGACCGGGCCGCTGCCGAAGGCGATCAACTTCCCGCTGGTGAAGTCGAAGACGACCGGCGCGAAGCAACAGAACTGCCCGATCGCCGCCGACACGCAGCCGTACAACCTGCAGCAGATGGGCTACGCCCGTGACGGTGCCGTGGCCGACCTGGTCGACCGCACCGACTATGGCGGTTGCGGGGTGCTGCTGCTCGGCGACAACGTCGGCGACGACCTCAGCCTCTACCCGGCTCTGAAGGACATCTACCGCGACGTCAACGGCCCGGTCCGAATGGTGCCGGGCAACCACGACATGGACTTCGACGCCAATGAATCTGGGCACAGCCTGGACACCTACCGGCACCTGGTCGGGCCTGCCTACTACTCCTACGACGTGGGCGAGGCACACTTCGTCGTGCTGGACAACATCCTGTATCCGAGGGCGCCAGGCGCCACCGGGTACGAGGAGCAGCTCGACGAGGAACAGCTGGCGTGGCTGGCCGAGGACCTGAAGCGCGTCAGCAAGGACAAGTTGATCGTGATCGCCGCACACGCGCCGATCGTCGACCACCGGTTCATGATGACCGTCAACGGCACGGCGCTCTATGACCTGCTGGAGGGCCGCAAGGCGGTGACCATCGGCGGCCACACCCACACCGCGGAGAAGCACCGGCCGGGTGATCGCCGGGCCGAGTGGGCCAAGGTGGGCATCGAGGAACTGCAGTTCACCCAGCTGGTCGCCGGCGCCGTGTCCGGTGACTGGTACTCCGGTGCGCTGGACGAGAGCGGGCTGCCGTACTCGCTGATGGCGGAGGGTTCCCGGCCGGGCATTCTGACCCTGGAACTGAACGGCAGCGAGTTCTCCGAGCGCTACACGGTGCGCAACGAGCCGGATTCGGTACGGTTCTCGCTCGGCCTGAACTCGCCGCACTGGCGGCAGTGGGCGCCGAAGGCCCTGGCCTGGCGGGACAACGGCAAGGAGGGCCCCGCTCCGGCGCTCGGCGACGAGCATCTGATCACCCGTGATGATCTTGCCGGCGGGAGCTGGCTGACAGCCAACGTCTACCTCGGCTCGACCGGCACCAAGGTCGAGGTTGCGCTGGACGGCGGCGACCCGGTGGCCGCCGAGCACACCCAGCCCGCCAAGGGTGAGGCGCTGCGGCAGGGCTGGGAATGGGCCGATCCGTACGGGGCGACCCGCAACCTGCTCAGCAGCGGTTCGGTACCGCGCAGCACGCCGCACCTGTGGAAGCTGCCGCTGTCGGAGAAGCTCGCCGAGGGGACCCACACCGCGCGGGTCACGGTGACCGATGATCATGGTCGGACCTACACGGACACGATCCGGTTCACCGTCGCCGACCGGCGTCCGGCGAGCTGAAACTGATCATCACCCTGGGCCCGCCGGAAGTCCGCTTCCGGCGGGTGCAGGTTCCTGCAGCCGCTCCAGGACGCCGGTCTGGGCAAACAGGGCGAACCGGTCCGGACAGCCCCAGTGCTCGACCATCCGGCCGTCCACGACCCGGGCCTGCTCGAAGAGCGCGATGTCGATCATGGCGTGGCTCGGCGGCCCGAAGAAGCCTCCCGTCGCCGTACCGCGGGCTCGGCCGCGGACCCAGACAATGTCACCCACGGTGATCGAATCCTCCACCGTGTAGACGACGTCCGGCATCAGCGCGTGGACCTGGCGGATGGCGGCCTTGACGTTGTTCCGGGCTTGCTCGCCGACTCCGGCGAGACCGAACTGGTGCTCGATCAGATCCGGAGCACACAACTCGTCGACGAGGCCGGCGTTGCCGGTCCCGAAGCCCTCGGTCAGGATCTCCGTGACCAAGGTTGTCAAGAACCTACCGCCAGGAACAGGCGGAGGCGACGCGGCTCCGGATCGCCGACGCCGCCCGCCGGCTGTTCGCCGAGCAGGGATATGGCGCGACGAGCATCGACGCGATCGCCAAGGAGGCCGGCGTCGCCACCCGTACCGTCTATTCGGCGTTCGGCGCCAAGCGGGAGATCCTGTCCCTGATCTGCGACCAGTGGCTCCGCGACGCGAACGCGATCGAGCTGGCCCAGCAGGTGCTCGCGCTGGACGACCCCCGGGAGCGGGTGCGGGGCGCGGCCAACTGGCTCACCACGCTCTATGTCGCCGGGTTCGACGTCGTGTTGATCTTCGAGGCCGCGACCGACGAGAGCGCGGAGACGAAGGCCCTGCTCCGCTCGAAGCTGGCCGGCCGGAACCAGGTGATGGACAAGATCATCGCCTCGCTCAAAGATCAACTACGGATTCCGCTGCGCCGCGCCCAGGCCGTCTACCGTGCCCTGGCGGCACCGGGTGTGTACCAGGAACTGGTTGACGAGTCGGGTTGGAAGCCGGCGGAGTTCGAGCAGTTCGTCACCGACTCACTGGAGCGCCAACTGCTCTGAGCCGAAATCCGGTTGAAGCCCGCGACCCAGGCGGGAAGACTCACGGACCATGATCACCGACATCGCGGCCGAGATCCTGCGTCGGGAGTACGGAGCTCGCGGGCCGGTCACGGTGCACGAGACCTGGGGTGCCTCGATCGTGGTGGAGCGGGACGGCCTGCTGCTTAAGGCGAACGGTGATCGCAGCACCGTGGCCGAGGCGATCATCGCCCGGCGGGTCCGTGCCGCCGGCGTGCCCGCTCCGGAGATCGTCGGCGAGGGCGTCGTTGATCGACTGCCCGGCGGCCGCTGGCTGGTGATGCGCCGACTGCCCGGCGTCGGCTTCGATGCCAGCAACGCCTCGCCCGAGCGGCTGGACGCCGTCACCGGCCAGGTCGCCCGGCTGTTGTCGATCTTGGCCACCCTCAGCGCACCGGGCTGGGGCTGGGTCGGCGACGACGGCCGCGGTACGTCCTCGTCCTGGCGCGAGTGGCTGCGGCAGCAGGTGACGGAGAGCGCAGCCAAGCTCGGCCCGCGGCTGTCCGCGGACTTCGTCACGAGGGCACACGCGGCCATCGACGAGGACGTACCCGAGCGGTTGCCGGGCAGCATCCTCAATGGTGATCTTGGACTGTCCCATGTCCTCGTGGATCCCGCGACCGGCGCCGTGACCGGGCTGCTCGACTGGGCCGCGGCGATCATCGGCGACCCGCTGTTCGACGTCGCGATCTTCTCGATGGGCGGCCCCGCCGACGACCCGATCCACGCCGTCCTGCAACCAAGGATGCTGGCCGCCTACCCGGGCGAGATCGATCATCGGCGGATCCGCCTCTACCGGATGATCAACCACCTGTTCAACGCCTGCTGGAGCGTCGACAACGACGTCCCGTCCTGGACCCCGGCCCTCTGCCGCGCCGCCGAGAACCTGGCCTCGACCTGACCCCACAGCGCAGATGCGCCGAGTGTGAGGTTGCGACCCCGTTCGGGCAGATTTCGGGTACGCAACCTCACACTCGACGCCCTCGGCGCGCCATCCTGTGGATAACGCGGCTTCGGGATGGCGGAGTTGGGGCGGCGCGTGTTGGGTGGCTGGATGGAACTTCCGCGTTTGATGACCGTGCGCCACGCCGCGCGGCACGGATTGAGGGCGCGACAGCTCCAGCGGCGATCCCGGTTTCGCCGGCTGGCGCGGGGCGTCTACACAACGGGACCGGACGATCCGAACCTGACCGAGCTGGCCGCCGCCGCGCTCCTCGTCCTGCCCAATGGACACCGTGATCACCGGGGTGACGGCTCTGTGGCTGCACGGGGTCGAGGTCGGCTCGCCAATGCCGATCCGGGCTGCGACCGCCACCAAGACTCAGTCCGTCCGGCCGGAGATCCGGCTGAGCCGCGTCGGGCGGCTTCCCGAGTGCCGGCGACGCGTCGCGACGCCGTCGGCTGCCTGGCTGGCCGCCTGCACGGAGTTCGATCTGGTGGAGGCCGTGGCCGCTGCGGACTGGCTGACGCGGCTGGGCCGGACGACACCCGATGGGCTTCAGGCCCTGGCGGCGCAGGCGGCGGGGCGCGGCTGCCGACTGGCCCGCCGCGCCGCTGGCCTGTGTCGGGCCGGGGCCGAGTCGCCGAAGGAGACCGAGCTGCGGCTCCTGCTGGTCCTGGCGGGCCTGCCGGAGCCCCGCTGCAATCCCCGGATCGGCACCGCCGCTGCCCCGATCGGACGCATGGACCTGGTCCTCGAGGACTACAAGACGATCATCGAGTACGACGGCGATCAACACCGGACTGACCCATGGCAGTGGAGCCGCGACATCGCCCGCCACGAGGCGGCCGTCGCCGCCGGCTACCGGATCATCCGCGTCACCAACGGCCGGCTGACCAACCCCCGCGAGATCGCCGAGACCACCTACACCGTCCTCACCGAACGCGGCTACTCCGGCCGCCGTCCCACCTACACCCCGCTTTGGCGCTCCCTCTTCGAAGGGCGTCGAGTGTGAGGTTGCGTACCCGTAATCCGCCGGAACGGGGGTCGCAACCTCACGCTCGGCGCCGGACCCGGGCCAGGATCTCGGTGGCCACGTCCGCGATCGGGCGGGTCGCATCGATCACGGCGGTTCCCTGACGTTCCGCGTCGACGAGCGCCTGCTCGTTCAGCCGAAGCTGCTCGGCGAGTTCGGCCGGGGCCTTGCCGTTGTCGTTGTTGGTTCGGGTCCGGAGCCGGTGGCGCAGGGTGTCGTTGTCGATGTGAAGCACGAAGCGGCGGGCGAAGAGGTCCAGTACCTGCTCCTGGTTCAGGGCGCCGCCGCAGAGGAACACGTGACCATCCGCGACCTCGGCGGCAAACGTACGCAGCCGGTCGAGATCCCAGATCCAGTGGTCACGGATCATGATCTTGGACGGCCGTCCGGTCGCCGGGTCGCCGTAGTAGCCGAACTCCGCGTCGGCGTCCACAGCGCGGTGTCCGCGCCGGCGCAGTTCGCTGGCCAGGGTCGACTTGCCGGTCCCGGACAGCCCGTCGATCTGGTACAGCGTCATGCCGGCTCGGATCAGCCGATCAGCAGGGCGAGGGAGCCGCAGGAGTGCCGAATGGCGGAGTCGGCGTTGGCTCGGCTGATCGGGTCGCCGGCGGCGAGGTTGGGGTCGGTGGAGACGATGATCCGGTCCGCACTGTTGATCAAGGTGGCCCGGTCGGCCTCCTGGCGCAGCCGTGGCACCAGTTGCCGTTCCACGCTGTCCACCAACAGGTCCAGGGCGGCGACGCCGACGAACCGGCCGCGGATGGTGACCGGGGTGGCGATGGTCATCGTGTACTCATCGCTGCACAGGTAGTCGACGCTCGGGCCGCTGAGATGCGCCTTGCCGGTGTTCATCGGGACCCGGTACCACTCGAACTCGCTGTAGTCGAGGTGTTCCTTGTTGATGATCGACCAGGCCAGGGACAGCTTCTCGCGGTCCGGGCCCTGCCACCAGGACAGGTGGCCCCGGGCGTCGCGGAGCAGGCCGATCGCGGCGATGAAGCCGGCGCCGTAGACCGGGATCCTGGTCTCGCTGAGCGTCTGCGCCGCGTACGGGCGGACCAGGTCGTCCAGCCGGGCCGAGGTCAGCCGGGTGTCGTCCGTGATCGCCGCCAGTTCAGCGGCCAGGTCGGGTTTCCAGCTCTCCAGGACATCGAAGGCGGTGTCGAAGAAGTCACAGACCAGCCGGGCCACGGCGGGACGGCGCTGCGTGCGATTTCCCACGGTACGGTTCCCCTTCCATGATCACTCCTGTGTGATCACTGCTGTAGATCTTGCTGGATCTCGATCAGATTCACCAGGTCGGCCTCGGTCGCGGCGGCGAACCGATCGGCCGCCGCCCGCGCCTCGCCCCGCTCGACCGCGGTCAGCACCCGCCGGAACGCCGTCTCCCTGGCCTTCCGGCGATCCCCGTCGATCAACGCCAACAGCGGCGAGAACTCGGCCTGCAACCGCATCTGCTCGCGGGTCAGCCGGGCCGACTGGCCGAGCGCGGTCAGTTCGAGCACCGCCTCGTCCAGGTGCCGGGACCATTCATGATCATCATGGGCGGTCGCGGCCGCGAGCCGGCGGCGGATCGCGTCCACCTCCTCGGCCCGGGCCCGGCGGGCCGCCAGCGCGACACACGCCGAACCGATCGCGGCGTAATGCTGGCCGAGGTCGCGCAACGCGAGCCGGGTCAGGCCGCGCAGCCGGTCCCGCGCGAAGACCACCGGATCGGCCGCCTCGGTGAGAAAGCTGCCGCCGGACCGGCCTCGCTTCGTCGTGATCAGGCCGCGATCTCTCAACAACCCCAGGGCTTCGCGTACGGTGACCGGCGAGACCCGCAGCACCCGGGCCAGCTCGGACTCCGACGGCAGCCGTTCACCGGTCCGGAGCACACCTCCGGTCACGGCCTGGATCAGCCGCTGTTCCACCTGCTCGACTCTGCCCTCGTCGCCGACCGGCAACAGAATGGCGCTGCGCATCCGGGACGGCACCAGGCCGCGCGCATGCGTCGTGCTCACCGCGCCATTCTCCACCACGGCGGGACGTCCTATCCGTCCTAGACCGACCTAGACCGACCGCACGGCTTCCCTCAACACTGCGAGCCCTTCGCGCAGCAGGTCGTCCGGGATGGAGAGCGGCGGCAGCAGCCTGATCACGTTCCCGTAGGTGCCGCAGGTCAACAGAACCACGCCCTGAGCGTGCACGGCGGCGACGATCCGCGTGGTCAGGTCGGGGTCGGGCCGGCCGCCCTCGCCGACGAACTCGATGCCGATCATGGCCCCACGACCGCGGATCTCGCCGATCCGCGGGTCGTCTCGGAGTTCGGACAGCTCGTCGAGGATGATCGCTTCCACGGCCCGAGCCCGTCCGGCCAGGTCCTGTTCGGTGTAGCTGCGCAGCGCCGCCAGGGCGGCCGCGCAGGCCACCGGGCTGCCGCCGTACGTCCCGCCGAGTCCGCCGGGGTGGGCCGCCGCCATCATCTCGGCCCGGCCGGTGACGGCGGACAGCGGCAGGCCGCCGGCGATCCCCTTGGCCGTGGTGATCAGGTCCGGCACGACGTCCTCGTGCTCGCACGCGAAGAGATCACCGGTCCGGGCGAATCCGGTCTGGATCTCGTCGGCGATGAAGACGACGCCGTGCTCCTTCGCCCAGAAGGCCAACGTGGCCAGGAATCCCGGTGCCGGTACGACGAACCCGCCCTCACCCTGGATCGGCTCGATGATCACGGCCGCCAGGTTGTCGACGCCGACCTGCTTCTCGATCTGCCCGATCGCCCGGGCGGCCGCCTGCTCGCCGGACAGGCCGTCCCGGAGCGGGTACGAGGCCGGCGCCCGGTAGACCTCCGGCGCGAACGGCCCGAACCCGTCCTTGTACGGCATCACCTTCGCCGTCAGCGCCATGGTCAGGTTGGTCCGGCCGTGGTAGCCGTGGTCGAACGCGACGACGGCCGGGCGGCGAGTGTGCCGCCGGGCGATCTTGATCGCGTTCTCCACCGCCTCCGCGCCGGAGTTGAACAGCGCCGTGGTCTTGACATGATCACCCGGGGTCAGCCGGTTGAGTTCCTCGGCCACTTCGACGTACGACGCGTACCCGGTGATCATGAAGCAGGTGTGGGTGAACCGGGCCACCTGCTCGGTGACCGCTGCCACCACCGCCGGCGCGGAGTTGCCGATCGTGGTCACCGCGATCCCGGAGCCGAGGTCGATCAGGACGTTGTCGTCGACGTCGACCAAGACGCCACCACCGGCCGCCGCGACGAAGACCGGCAGGCTCAGCCCGACCCCGGGCGCGACGGCGGCCACCTTGCGGTCCAGCAGGGCCCGGGACTTCGGGCCGGGCAGATCGGTGCGGAGCTCGCGCCGTTGCGGGAGGGTCGGCCCGCCCAGCAGCGGGGTGGCGGTCATGATCTTGGCCCTTCGCCAGACTCAGGGTTCGTGGGGGCGATCCTGATCAACTTCTTGTTGACGAACTCGCCGATCCCCAACCGACCCAACTCGCGGCCGAAGCCGGACCGCTTGACGCCGCCGAAGCTCAGCTCGGCGCTGTCCGCCCCGACCACGTTGACGAAGACCATGCCGGCCTGCAGCCGGTCGGCGACCCGGAGTGCCTGCTCCTCGTCATTCGAGTAGACGTAGGAACCGAGCCCGTACGGGGTGCCGTTGGCGATCTCCACCGCCTCGTCCTCCGTCGCCGCCCGGTAGACCGACGCGACCGGCCCGAAGAACTCCTCGGTGAACGCCTCCGACTCCGGCGTGATCTTGGTCAGCACGGTCGGCGGGAAGAAGTTGCCCTTCCGCTCGCCGCCGGAGATCAGTTCGGCACCCTGCTCGACGGCGCGGGCCACCTGGTGCTGCAGCCGCTCGGTGGCGGTCGCCGAGGAGAGCGGCCCGAGCGCGGTCTCCGGGTCGGCCGGATCGCCGGGGCGGACCGCGGTGAACCGCTCGGTGAACTTCTCCAGGAACGCGTCGTACAGGGGATCGAGCACGATGAACCGCTTGGCCGCGTTGCAGGACTGGCCACTGTTCTCCAGCCGGGCGTCGACCGCGGCTTGCACCGCCGCATCAAGATCATCGGTGGACAGCAGCAGGAACGGGTCCGAGCCGCCCAGCTCCAGCACCACCTTCTTCAGGTGCTTCCCGGCCGTCGCGGCGACCGCCGAGCCGGCCCGCGCCGAGCCGGTGACCGAGACGCCCTCGACCCGCGGATCGGCGATCACCGTCTTCACCTGGTCGTTGCTGGCCAGGATGCTGACGTACCCGCCCCGAGGCAGCCCGGCGTCGTCGAACACCTGCTGCAGCGCCGCCGCCGACTCCGGGCACTGCGGCGCGTGCTTGAGCAGGATCGTGTTGCCAGCAACGAGATTCGGGGCGGCGAACCGGGCCACCTGGTAGTACGGGAAGTTCCACGGCATGATCCCCAGCAGCACGCCGACCGACGAGTAGCGGACCAGCGCCGAGCCGTCGCCGTCGAGCAGCTCGATCGGCTCGTCGGCAAGGAACCTCTCCCCGTTGTCGGCATAGTAGCGGTAGATCGCGGCACAGAAGTCGACCTCGCCGAGCGCCTGCTCGACCGGCTTGCCCATCTCCCGCACGATGATCGCCGCCAGCTGTTCCCGGCGTTCTTCGTGCAGGTCCGCGACCCGGCCGATCACCGCCGCCCGCTCGGCCACCGGCGCCACCGACCAGGACCGGTGCGCCGCCGCCGCGGCATCGATCGCGGCCCGCAGGTCCGCGTCGGAGATGGTCGGATAGTCGGCGACCCGCTCGCCGGTCGCCGGATTGATCACCGCGTATTCGGATTCGGCACTCGACATGTGTCCTCCTCGGCTCCGCGCCCTTGAGACTCCGTTAATCCTATGATCTTATATGTTTTAGCGGAACCCCGTGGTACACGTCACAGTCGACGAGGAGGCCTCGTGACCCAGACCGACCCCAGACCGACGCCCCCCGAGATTCCGGTGCGCGACGACGCACTGGCCCGGCCGTTCACGCCGGGGGCGCCGACGAACGACCCGGGACTCGCCGAGTTCCCGGAGACGCTGGCCCGGCCGGAGCCCGTTCCGCTGCCCGACCCGACCACCCGCGCGTTCGTCGAGGAGTGGCGCAACGCGTCGTACAACTGCTATTCGTCGGGCCACAAGTTCTGCCGCGAGGTCTGCCCGGTGATGCAGGTGACCCGGAACGAATCCTGGACCCCGACCGCCTTCCACGCCAACGTGATCGCGCTCGAGCAGGGGCAGTTGGACGTCGCCGACATCGCGGCCGACTACGTGAACTGCACCCAGTGCGGCGCCTGCGAGCTGCGTTGCCCGAACACCTTGTTCACCGGGGATTTCTACCGGTTCCGGACCCGCACCGTGGACGTCGTCAAGGCGGTCCGGGCGCTCGCCGTCGACCAGGGCGTCCACCAGCCCGGCTGGCAGACCTGGAACGCGCGGACCAACGCGCAGACCCACGAGCCGGTGCTCGGCGAGACGGACGTCAGCCAGGAGACGGTGCGCGACTGGGCCGACGGACTGGAGCTGCCGATCGGCGGTGAGACGGTGCTCTTCGTCGACTGCGAGGCCGCCTTCTATCGCACCTCGGTGCCGCGCGCGGTGGCCCAGTTGTTGATCAAGGCCGGGTACCCGTTCGGGCTGATGGGCGAGCAGTGGTGCTGCGGCGGGCCGGCCGCGGAGATGGGGTACGTGGACCAGGCGAAGCGGTTCGCCCAGCACAACCTGGACAACTGGCACGCCACCGGGACCAAGCGGGTGCTGGTGCTCGATCCGCACGACTACATCACATTCACCGAGGACTATCCCAAGTACTTCGGGGATGCGTACGACATCGAGGTGGTGCTGGTGGTCGAGCTGCTGGCCGAGTTGATCAAGGACGGCCGGCTCACCCCGACGGTGCCGGTCGAGCGGACGATCACGTACCACGATCCTTGTCGGCTGAACAAGCGCAAGGGGATCTGGCAGGAGCCCAGGGCGATCCTGCGCTCGATCCCCGGCCTGACGTTCAACGACGTGGACCGGGTCACCCAGTGGTCGTACTGCTCCGGCGGCGGTGGCGGCCTGCCGATCGAGAAGCCGGAGCTCACCGCCGCGATCAGCGAGCTCCGACTGACCAAGGCCGCGGAGACCGGCGCCGATCTGCTGGTCAGCGCCTGCCCCTGGTCGGAACGGCCGCTGTCCGCCGCCGGCGACGCGCACGACATCGATGTGATCGACATCCACGAACTGCTGGCGGAGTCGGTCGGGATCGAGGTCGGTGGCAGCCGCGGCGAGGTCGGCGATCGACGGACCGGCGGTTGTGGCGGCGGCAGCTGCGGTTGCGGGAAGGAGTGATCATGACCGTTGTCACCGAACGCCCGGGCCAAGATCAACTCGATCAGATGGTGCAGCGACTGCGAACCGTGCTGGCCGAGGACCAGATCCTGACCAGCCGCACCGACCGGTACAACCGGGCCCGGGTGCCGGCGCCGTTCCCGGTACACCGGTGGGCCGAACGGGTGCCCGACCTCGCCGTGCTGCCGACCTCGACCGAGCAGGTCGCCCAGGTGATCACGATCGCCAACGAACTGAAGGTGCCGATCGTGCCGCGCGATGGCGGGACCGGGCTGACCGACGGCGCCGTGCCGCTGCGTGGCGGCATCGTGCTCGACGTGAAGCGGATGAACCAGATCCACGAACTCGACCTGGAGAACCGCACCGTCACGGTCGGCACCGGGATCAACATGCTCAAGCTCAACGAGGAACTCGGCCGGCACGGGTTGATCTACCCCGACGATCCCGCCTCCTATCCGTGCTCGCTGGTCGGCGGCCGGATCGGCACCTCGGGCTGGTCGTTGATCGGAGCCCGCTACGGGCACACCCGTGATCTGGTGCTCTCGTTCGATCATGTGCTGCCGACCGGTGAGGTGCTGCACGTCGGTGACGGGTTCGGCCACAAGATCTCCAAGTCCTCGTCGGGCTACCAGCTGAAGCACCTGTTCATGGGGCACCAGGGCACGCTGGGCGTGGCCACCCGGGCGACGCTGAAGCTCTATCCGAAGCCCGAGGCGGAGCTGTCCCCGTTCTGGGCCTTCGACAACTACGACGACGCGTACCGCTGTGTCGGGGCGCTGGCCCGGGCCGGCGTCGCCACGTTCGCCGGCGCCGTGCTGTTCGACGAGTGGAAGGTGGCGTACCTGCGGCGGGACGACGAGGCCTACATCCCGCAGCCGAACGACGTCCGGGCCCTCGTCTGTGCCGTGATGTACGGCTACGAGGACGAGGTCCGGCCGGCCGGGCGGCGGCTGTTCAAGATCGCCAAGGAACACGGCGCCCGCTACCTCGGCGACGAGATCTCCGAGGGTGACTGGGCGGCCCGCCATGATCGTTACGCGACCCCGCTGCACGGCCGGACCCGGACCGGGCAGGTGGTGCCGATGAGCTGGCACTGCGAGGACGCCGCGATCAACTACACCTTGCTGCCGGCGGTGACGAAGGCCTGGCACGAGATCGTCGCCGAGCTTCGCCGCAAGACCGACATCTTCGACGACTGGGGCATGTTCGCCTACACGTCCGCCGACACCGGCGTCGACTACCTGACCGAGATCGACATCGGCATCTGGGAACAGCAACTGGGCGATGCCGCCTGGGCCGAATGGGTCAAGGCGAAGCGGGACATCGCCGCCGTGGCGCTGGCCAACAACGGGTCGATCAGCGCCTGCCACGGTTCCTGCCGCGAGGGCGAGGTCGACCTGGTGCCGGACGAGCTCGGCCGCGGCTACCAGGTGATGCTCGACCTGAAGCGGACCCTCGACCCGAACAACATCATGAACCCGGGCAAGTACCTGCTGGACGCGGCCTACGCCGGCGATCCGCTGGCCGCCCTGGACGCGCTGAGAGGGCGTGGTTGATCATGGCCAGACTCGATCCTCGTGAACTCGGCTACCGGTACGTCGAGCAGTCCTCGCCGCCGCCGGCCGAGCGGGTCAGCGAGGTCGCCGTCACCACCCATCCGCACCTGTACGAGGTCGATCCGCGACTGATGGAGCGCTGGGTGCTGCAGCAGACCTTCCCCAACTGGGATTCGCTGCGGATCATGAACGCCCGCCATGATCATCTGGACTGGATGCACCGGCACTTCGCCGAGCGAGTGATCACCGGCTCCGAATTGCTGGCCGAGGTGGACGATGACCACCCCGATCGATGACGACGCCCAGCTGGCGGCGCTCGGCTACCGGTCGGAGTTCAAGCGGGACATGAGTCTGTGGGCGAACTTCGCCCTCGGCTTCACCTACCTGTCCCCCGTCGTCGGCATCTACACGCTGTTCGCGGTGTCGCTGGCCACCGGCGGGCCGCCGATGTTCTGGTCGCTGGTGATCGTCGGGCTCGGCCAGTTACTGGTGGCGCTGGTGTTCGGCGAGGTCGTCTCGCAGTATCCGGTGGCCGGCGGCATCTATCCGTGGGCGCGCCGGCTCTGGGGCCGCAAGTGGGCCTGGATGACCGCCTGGGTCTACCTTTTCGCGCTGCTGGCGACGATCGCCGGCGTCGCGTACGGAGCCGGGCCCTATCTCGGCGCCTTGTTCGACTTCGAGGCGGGCACCGGGACCACGGTGCTGTGCGCGCTGATCTTGATCGCGGCGGCGCTGGTGATCAACCTCGGCGGCACCAAGTGGCTGGCGTACGCGGCGATCATCGGCTTCGTCGCCGAGCTGCTCGGTGCGCTGGTGGTCGGCGGCTGGCTGTTGATCAGCCAGCGGCACCACGGGCTCGAGGTGCTGTTCGACTCGTTCGGCGCCGGGTCCGGCGGCTCCTACGTCGGGGCGTTCCTGGCGGCCGGCCTGATCGGCATCTTCCAGTACTACGGCTTCGAGGCGTGCGGCGACGTCGCCGAGGAGGTGCCGGACCCGACCCGGCGGATCCCGAAGGCGATGCGGATGACGATCTACATCGGCGGCGCCGCGGCGATGTTCGTCTGCCTGTCGCTGATCCTGGCCGTGCAGGACTACGCGGCCGTGATCGGCGGCACCGACCCCGATCCGATCGGCACCATCCTGACCACCGCGTTCGGCCCGGTCGCCAGCTTGATCGTCCTCGGCGTGGTGCTGATCTCGTTCCTGTCCTGCACCCTGAGCCTGATGGCGGCGGCCTCCCGGTTGATGTATTCGTACGCCCGCGACGACATGATCATCGGTTCCCGTGCCCTGCGGGTCGTGCTACCGAAGCGCCACGTGCCGCCGTACGCGATGGTCGTCGCCGCGGCCGTTCCGGCCTTGATCATCCTGGTCTCGATCGCCTCCGCCGAAGCGCTGACCAAGATCATCTCCTTCGCCACGCTCGGCATCTATCTCGGCTTCCACATGGTCGTCCTCGCCGCCCTGCGCGCCCGGCTCAAGGGCTGGCGCCCGGCCGGTGCGTTCCGGCTCGGCGGCTGGGGTCTGCCGGTGACCATCGGCGCGCTGGCGTACGGCGTACTGGCCATGATCAACATCGCCTGGCCGCGCACCCCCGACGCGCCCTGGTACGACAACTGGATCGTCGTCCTCGGCGCGGTGATCGTGATCGGTCTCGGCGCGGTCTACCTGTTCGGTGCGCGGCCGTACCGGAGCGGCAGCACGCCGTACGGCGATGCGATCACCGACTCGACCCTGTTCCCGCAACCCGTACCACCCGTGAACGATCAGGAGGTCTCCCGATGAAGTTCAGTTACGTCACCCTGCCCGACTATCCGGTCGCCGAGTCGCTCGAATCGATCAAACTCGCCGACGAGCTCGGCTTCCACGCGGTCTATGCCGCGGACGAGACCTGGCACAAGGATCTGTGGTTGATCTTCGCCGCTGCCGCGGACAAGACGAAGCAGATCAGGATGGGACCGAGCGTCTCGACCGTCGCCCTGCGCGAGCCGACCTTGATCGCCCAGGCCGCCGCCACCCTGGACGAACTCACCGGCGGCCGGGCCGAGGTCGTCCTCTCCTCCGGCAACTTCGGCCTGCTGGCCCAGTACGGGATCGACTGGTCGACCCAGAAGCCGCTGTCCCGGACCAAGGAGGGCGCGCACGTGGTGCGGACCCTGCTGGACGACGGCGCGATCACGTTCGGCGGCGAGTTCTACCACTATCAGGGACTGTTCTCGTTCGCCCGCCCGGTCCAAGATCATCTTCCGGTGAAGCTCGGTGCGATGCGCGGGCCGAAGTCGTTCCAGGTCGCCGCGGAGTTCAGCGACGGCTGCCATCACGCACTGAGCTACACCCGCGAGGCCTACGAATACATGTACGAGAACATGAAGATCGGCGCCGACCGGGCCGGCAAGGACGTCGACAGCCTCGACATCGGCGCCTGGGTGGTGTTCGCAACCGGCGAGGACTCAGCCGTGGCTAAGGACGCCGCCCGGTCCATGGTCGGCCTCTATGCGTCGGCGATGCCGGCCGAGCAGCTGCAGCGCAACGGGATCGCGCCGGAGGCGATGGCACCGATCATCGCCAAGCTCGGCGCGGGCGACCTGGCCGGGTCGATCGAGGCCACCACGCCCGAGATCGGCGACACACTGTCGATCGCCGGCACGCCGGAGGAATGCGTCGCCAAGCTCAAGGACATCGCCGCCGCCGGCGTGAACCACATGATCCTGGCGATCACCGATGCCACGCTGGTGAAGACGTTCATGGGCCGCGACATCGAGGGCGTCGCCGACGTGAACACCCAGCTCCGGCTGATTCACGACAAGATCATGCCCGAGTTCCAGTGAGGTCCGTGATGGTGCCGGCGCCGAGGTAGCGCATCGTGGAGCGCAGCCCGGAGTCGAAGATCTCCAGCGCTCGCCGTACGCCTGCCTCGCCGCCGGCCATCAACCCGTAGAGGTACGGGCGGCCGATCATCACCGCGTCGGCGCCGAGGGTCAGGGCGGCGGCGAGATCAGCGCCGGAGCGGAAGCCGCCGTCGACCAAGATCGTCGCCGCCGGGCCGAGCGCGGCCCGGATCCCCGGCAGCAGGTCGATCGTCGTCGCGGCCCGGTCCAGTTGGCGGCCGCCGTGATTGCTGATGATCACCCCGTCCGCCCCGGCGTCGATCACCGCACGCGCGTCGTCGGCGTGCTGGATGCCCTTGATCAACAACGGTCCGGCCCAGGCGGAGCGGAGCCATGCCAGGTCGGCCAGCGTGACCGTCGGGTCGAACAACAGGTTCGGCAGTTCCTCGGTGGTTCCGGTCCAGGCCTTCATCGACGCGAAGCTGAGCGGCTCGGTGGTGAGGAAGTTGAACCACCAGTGCGGATGCCGGGCGCCGTCGAACAGGGTCCGCGCGGTCAACGCCGGCGGGATGGTCAGCCCGTTGCGGACATCACGGAGCCGCAGCCCGCCGACCGCGGTGTCGACGGTGAGCATCAGGGTTCGGTAGCCGGCCCGGCCGGCCCGGTCGACCAGGTCCTCGCTGGCGGCCCGGTCCCGCCAGAGATACAGCTGGAACCAGCGATCAGCAGCCGGGCACTCGGCGGCGACCTCCTCGATCGACCGGGTTCCCATCGTCGACAGCGTGTACGGCAGCCCGGCCGACCAGGCCGCCCGGGCCACCGCCAACTCGCCCTCGTGGTGCATCATCCGGGTGTAACCGGTCGGCGCCAACACCAGCGGCAGCGTGGCCCGCCGGCCCAGGATCTCTGTGCTGGTGTCGATTCCGGGCGTCGGGCCGAAGGAGTGGGGCCGCAGTTCGACGGACCGCAGCGCCGCCTCCGCCCGGCGCAGGGTGAGCTCCTCCTCGGCCGCGCCGTCGGTGTAGTCGAACACCGCCCGCGGCGTACGGCGCCGGGCGATCCGGCGCAACTGTTCGATCGAGTCCGCCGCGGCGACCCGGCGTTCCGTCCTGCTGATCACGGTGCCTCCCGGTTCATGATCATCCCATCTCGCTGGACCGGCACCTAAGGTGGTCGGGTGATGATCACTGCGCAGGAGTTGCTGGCCGGGCCGCGCGGACGTCGGTGCTGCCTGGAACTGGTCCGCCTGGTCGCGAGCGAGCGGCCGGACGGGGCGGACCTGACCACCGCGCTGTTCTTCGCTGCGGCGGCTCGGGAGTCCGACGGAGCGCGGCTGATCACTGCGAGCTCCCAGCGCCCGGCGACACCGGAGGAGACCGCGACCCTGATCAACGAGGTCCCGCTCGACGAACTCGCGGAGCCGGTGGTCCGGACCGCGTTCGCCGACGCCGTCGCCAGCGCCCGGCCCTGGCAGGAACTCGACGGAGCGGACGTGCTCGCCGCCGAACCCGCCGTGCTAGCGGCGCTGCGGCGGGTCGCTGCGGCGCTGGTCGTCTCCCCGCACGCGGCGTGGTGGGCGGCGCCGGTCGACCTGACCGGCCAGTGGTTGGTCGAGCGACCCGGCCGACCGCCGATCACGGGCACGGATGCCGCGGATCGGTTGCACCGTTGGCGTTCCGGGACGCTCGCCGACGAG
This sequence comes from Microlunatus parietis, assembly GCF_013407955.1. GTDB lineage: Bacteria > Actinomycetota > Actinomycetes > Propionibacteriales > Propionibacteriaceae > Microlunatus > Microlunatus parietis. The sequence continues at coordinate 3,248,109 of NZ_JACCBU010000001.1, forward strand.
GCCCAAGCGGTACGGGAGCGGCCGGCCGATCCCCGCGAGCCGATCAGCGGCACCTGGTGGTCCACCCCGCCGAACGACCTGCCGCGGACCAGCCGGTGGCTGCCGGCGGGCGGGCCGACCAGCTGGTGGTTGGCCGAGGACGAGGTCCAGCCGGAGACCGCGACCGCCCGCAAGGTCGTGCTCGACCGGGAGCCACGGGTCCTGGAGCTGCGGACCGCGACGGACTGGGCCGAGGTGTGTGTCCGGCACCCGATCGACGTCACCGCCGACCGCCGGCACGACTGGTACCGGGCGACCGGCCGGCACGGGCGCTGGTGCCTGCCGGACTGGGCCGAGGTCGCGACCGAGTTCGACGCGGTGCACCTCACCGCCGCGGGCTACCTGAGCGCCGCCGGAAAGGCGATCGAACTGCCCGACGGGTCCGCGTGCCTGATCGGCGGCTGGGATCCCGACTGCACGTACTGGCTGACCGACGTCATGATCGACAACAGCCGGCCGCTGATGGCCGAGGGTGACGACTAGGTGGCTTCACGAAGGCGGCGGAAGACGGCAGCATGATCAGGTGTGAGGGGCAGCGGCTCGGCGTCGGGATCGATCCAGAAGAAGTCGAACGGAATCCAGTCGTCCGCCCCGGGATCGGAGCCCTCGCCGTGCCGCCACCGATCAGGCAGGCTGGCCGGCGCGATGAGGTGGAAGAACCAGCGGTCGTGTCGTTCCAGCCGGCCCCGGCGCCGCTCCTGCAGCAGTTGGCGATCGACCAAGCGCTCGACCACGAACCCGGTGAAGCCCGTCTCTTCCTCGGTCTCGCGCACCGCGGCTGCAGCCGGATCCTCGCCCGGCTCGATCCCTCCGGCCGGCACCTGGATGCCGGCCTCCCGCGACTCGGGATGCGCGAACACCAGCAATCGGCCGTCCGATCGCGTGACGAAGGCGGAGACCTTGGGCCGCGCCTCTTCACTGAGCATGATCAACATCATGGCAGACCATGAAGATCATCGTGGAGGAGGTCGTGAAAGACTGCCGGGCATGGAGAAGCTGACGATCCGGCGGGACGGGGCGGCGATTCCGGTGACCGTGGCCGGGGACGGGCCGGCGGCGGTGTTCGTGCCGGGTCTCGGCGGGACCCAGGCCCAACTCGGGGCGTTGTTCGAGGGACTCCGGCGCCACCTTCGGCTGGCGACATTCGATCATCGCGGGCACGGTACGAGCAGCGTCGGCGGGCCGTACGACTACCCGACGTTCGGCGCCGACACGTCCGCCGTCCTGGACGCGCTCGGCGGGCCGGGCTCGCTGGTGCTGATCGGACACTCGATGGGCGCGGACCTGCTGGTGGATCAGGCCGCCGCGCTGCCGGCGGCCCCGCGCGGATTGATCTTGATCGACGGCGGGACCCCGCTGTCGTCCTCACTGCTCACCCCGGCGGAGCTGGAGGGGATGCGGCAGGCGATGGGCAGCGAGGAGGCCCTGGAACTCCAGCGCTCGCTGGCCGGGACGCCGCACCAGGTCGCGCTGTCGGGCGATGACATCTTCCGGCTGCAGGACGAGATCGACCAGCATCGCCGGACCGCCGCCGAGCGGTTCGACCGGATCGACGGGCCGATCACGATGATCATGTCCGAGTTCATGGCCGGGACCGAGAGCGACCGGGCGCGCGAGCTCAACCAGGCCTGGCGCGACGCCGTCGACACCCTGGCCGCCTCCCGGCCGACGATCACGGTGCGCCGGGTGCCGGCCGGCCATGATCTTGTCGCGACGCATCCCGACGAAGTGCTGGAGCTGATCGTCGCGGCGCTCGCGGCCGGTCAGTGACACGTCAGCGCCACGTCAGTCGCACCTGATCCCCTGGTCCGGACAGCTCATGCGGGGCTGTCCCGGAACGAGGAGGATCGATGATCTCGAACATCGGACAACGCGGTGTGTTGCCCTGGCGGGGTTTGGTGACAGCCCTGGTCGCGGTGGCGGCGCTGATGCTGGCCCCGGCGCAGGCGTCGGCAGCGCCGGTCGGTGCCGGCAGTACGAAGAGCACGACAGCGGCCAGCGTCTGCCCGTTGTGCCAGCCCCCGAACGCACCGCCGCCGAAATGCATCCCCCAGGGACAACACTCCGGTTCCTACTACTGGGAGTACCTGCGCACGAAGACCTGGACCGGTCCCACCGGCCACGGCTGGCGGGTGCACGAGTACCTCATCTCGGCCGAGTGGAGCCTGATCAGCCGGAAGGTGACCTGCAAGATCAACTTCTGATCCCCCGAGTTGCGCGGTACGGGTCTCCTGGTCGTGGCCCGTGCCGCGCTCATCCCCGATCAGGACGGGGAACGTCCGGAACCGGGTCTATCGTCGACTCATGACCATGATCACGAGTGACTGGCGCCCGCTCGCCAACGGCTGCACGGCCTGGTTCGAGGCACCGTCGCCGCCGGCCGGGGTGGAACTGGTGCGGCGGATCGCCGGGCTCAGCCAGGCCACCCGGATGCCCGCGCTGGAGGTGCGACCGCAGGGGGTACGGGTCACGGTGGCCGCCGCCGAGCCGGACCTCGCGGAGGCGATCTCCGCCGCCGCCCGGGATCTGGACCTCACTGCGGACCCGACCGGACTGTCCTCGCTGCGGGTCCAGGTCGCCGCCACCGAGCCCGCCGCGGTCCGCGCCTTCTGGCAGACGGTGTTCGGCTACCGAGCGGACGGCTCCGGGCTGATCGACCCGTCCCGGCGCGACCCGATGATCATGGTCGGCGAGCTGACCGAGCCGCGTCCGCTGCGGAACCGGATTCACGTCGACGTGGTCCGCCCGCCCGCCGCCGTGTCAGCGGTCCGGACCGAACTCCGTCGCGAACCGTACGGTGCCTTCGGGGTCACCCTCGCCGACACCGAGGGCAACGAGATCGACCTGGTGCCCGGCGGGCGGCTGCCGGCCGGCCCGGACACCGCCGACTGGCACACCGTGTTCGGCGCCATGGTGCACTATCCGGTCACGTCGGCCACGACGGCGGCCGAGCTCGCGGCGGCAACGGTCGCCCTCGCCCACCACGCAGCGATCCCGCTGCTGATCGACCTCCGCCACGACGGGGTCACGATCGACAGCGGCAAGGACGGCTGGGAGGAGGACCCCGAGCGGTTCACCGAACTCGCCGGCCAGGTCCAGGACGCGGCGCGACGGCTCGGCCTCACCGCCGATCCGAGCCGGCTCAGGTTCGTCCAGTTCGGCGTCGACGCGATCGACATCCCCGCTGTGCAAGGGTTCTGGGCCACGACGCTGGGTCTTCAGGCCGATCACCGGGACTGGCTGACCGACCGCTACGACCCGCGCCGGCTGCTGCCGGTGATCTTCTTCCAGGACCTCGACCGGGACGACCACGAACGGCGGCGGCAGCGCAACCGGATCCGGCTCGAACTCCAGGTGCCGCACGACCGGGCCACGGCCCGCCTCGAGACCGCGCTCGGAGCCGGCGGACGCCTGCTGAGCGGCGACGGCGACCGGCACGTCGTCGCCGACCCGGAGGGCAACGAGTTGATCATCGTCGCTCGTCACTGATCCGCTCGCCGCGCCCTCCGGTGTCCACCAGGAAACTGATCAGGCCCGCGGCCACGGCCCCGATCCCCGCCACGGCGAGCAGGACGGCGACGTCGACGACGGCGGCCAGCACCGCCGCGGTCGTGGCTCCGAGCGTCGCAGCACCGTTGCCCAGCCACAGACTCGCTGCCGTGGCGCTGCCCCGGTGATCATCGGGCAGGACGGTCTGCTGGTACGTGTCGGACAGCACCTCGTACACGCTCCAGGCGCAGGCATTGATCGCCCGGCCGGCGACGAGGACCGCGAGGACGGCACCGCCGGGCACCAGCAGACCGAGGGGCAGGGCGATCAGTCCGGCGCCGCGCAGCACTGCGGCTACCTTGATCATCACATCGAAGCCGGCCCGGACGCGCAGCCGATGGGCCAGCGCGGCGCCGACGATGCCGCCCAGACTGCCGACCGAGAAGATCACCCCGATCATGACCGCACTGATCCCGAGCGACTCCCGGAAGAACACCACGACGACGGCGAAACAGACGTCGAAGCAGAACAGATAGGCCGTGTCGGCCAGGGTCAGCCACCGCAAGGGCCTGATCCGGTGGAGGCAGCGGAAGCCGTCGATCACGCTCCGCCACCACTCGGCGAGCCGGCCCGACCGTCCCTCGCGCCGGGCCCGGGACGGCGCCGCCGACCCGGGCCGGATGGCGACGGTCGCCCCAGCCGCCGCCCACGAGGTCGCCGTCTGGATCAAGATCGTCCACGCGGAGCCGAGGGTCTGGACCAGAAACCCGGCGGCGGCTGGTCCGGTGGCGCGCGCGACGGCGTCGGTGCCGGCCATCTTCCCGTTCGCAGCACCGAGTTCCGCCTTGGCCACGATCGTCGGCAGGAACGTCCGGTAGCCGATGACGAACACGACGCCGAGCAGGCCGACCAGACCGGCAACCAGCCACACCTGCTGCAGCGTCAGGACACCGAGCAGGTAGGCCGCCGGGATGCTGAGCCAGAGCAGGCCCCGCGCGAGATGGGAGACGACGAGCAGTCGCTTCCGGTTCGCCCGGTCGAACAGTGTCCCGATCACGGGCGCGACGAGCCACGGGGCGCTCGACAGGGTGCCGATCAGAGCGACCTGGGACGCGCTGGCCTGCAGCACATCCACGGCCAGCAAGGGAACCGCGACCGAACCGGTCTGGAGTCCCACCAGCGAGACCGACTGGGCGAACCACAGCCGGTTGATGTTGCGACGGGGGCTGGCAGCAGCCACCCGGGACGAGTTGATCATGGGCAGACCTCACCTGGGTTCGCCCACCTCAGTCCCTGAACATGGTGCTGTGCTGTTGTCGCTTCCCTTTATACCCCGTTCGCCGCCATCGCCGCGCGCAGGTAGGCGATCACGTCGTCGTGACCGGGCTGGCGGGACCAGTCGTTCCGGGTCGCATTGACGGCCCATTCCACCGGGGTTTCGTGACCGGTGTCGGAGCGGGCGGTCAGGTCGGCGCCGCGCTCGACCAGCTTGCGTACCTGATCAAGATCACCGCGCCAGGCCGCGATGTGCAGGGACGAGGCGGGCCAGGGTGGACGCTCCAGGGCCTGCTCGAACTCCGCCCTGGTGTGGACGGGTTCGCCGTGGGAGATGATCACCCGCTCGAACGGCAGGTCGAGCATGGCGCGCAGATCGGGCAGGGCACGCTCCTCGTGCGTCGGAGACATCCAGACCCGCAGCGCCCCGTCGCGCTCGGTCATCCCGTCGCCGAAGACCAGGGTTCCCTGCTCCGGAAGGAAGAGCGGCGTCTCGTGCCAGCCCCGGACGTCGCGGAACGGGAGCACGCCGCCCGGCAGTTCCCGGCCCGGAATGATCTGGTTCACCTCGGCGACCGCGGGACCGACGTTCTCGATCATGTCGGGGTCGAAGGCGTTCGGCCCGAACACGCGGCTGCCGAAACGGTCGGCCAGCACGTCGCTGCTCCACCGGCTCCGGTCGTCCCAGGTCTCGCGAAGATGATCACCGAGCAGGACCGCGACCGCGGTCGGCGGCCGGGCGGCGAGCCGATCCCAGACCACGGTCGCACTCTCCGGCGGCAGCAGCGGGTCGATCACCAAGCGTTCCTCGCCGGCGTCGGCGCAGACGCTTGTCACCACCTCCGGCCAGTCGTGGCCCTCGCTCCAGGACGGATGCTCCAGACGCCAGAGCCACAGCCCCGGCGCCAGATCGACGATCTCCACGTTCGGTGACGTTCGTTGTCCCATCGGGCCAGTGTGGCAAGGGATACCGGACATCCTCAGTCCGGTACGAAGATCAGACCGCGACGGCTTCCTTGATCGCCCGGATCAGCGCCGTCGTGGCCGGCGGGTCTGGCGGATCGCCGTAGGTGGCGACGTGGATGTGCCGGATCGCCTCCGGGATGGCGGTGGCCTGCACGCCGGGCCGGTGATGGGCCTGGAGGGCGTACCCGGGAATGATCGCGACACCGACGCCCGCCGCGACCAGCGCCTGGACCACCACGATGTCGTCGCTCATCGACTGGATCCGCGGTGTGAACCCCTGCTGCGCGCAGATCGCGGTCAACTCGTTCTGGCAGCGTTCGCAGCCACCGATCCAGGCCGACTCGCGATGGTTCTCGACGCTGTCGTCGGGCTGCCGGCTGAGCAGGTGAATCTGATCACTGCCGACCGGGACCAGCCGGAACTCCTCGTCGGCGAGCGGCGAGTGCGCGTGGCGGAAGACGAGCGCGGCGTCGATCTCGCCCTCCCGCAACTGCTGCAACGCCTCGACCGGGTGCCGTTCGATCACCTGAAGCTCGAGACCGGGATGGGACTCGGCGAGCACGGCGGCCGCCTTCGGCACGATCGTGCTCAGCACGGAGGCGTTGGCGGCGAGCCGGACCCGGCCGGTCCGCAGTTCGGCCTGCGCCGCGAGCTCGGTCGCGGCCGCGTCGATCCGGCCGATGATCTCGATCGCGCGGTTCGCCAGCAGTTGCCCCTCCGGTGTCAGCCGGATTCCGCGGCCGACCCGCTGGACCAGCTTGACCCCGGTGGCCGCCTCCAGCCGGGACAGGTGATGGCTGGCGGAGGGCTGCGAGTAGTGCAGTTCGCGGGCGGCTTCGGTGACGGAACCGTTCCGCGCCACCGCCGCCAGCACCTTGAGATGAGTCAGGTTGAACATAGATCAAAGACCTTGATGAGTTCGTCGAAGAATAGGCATTAGACGTCATCTTCGATCCGGTCGATGCTTTTGGCAAGGGCACCGAACGACGGCGCCGAGGCGTGAGGGGACAACGATGAGCAAGCTCAGGTGCGACATCTCGATCTCGCTGGACGGCTACGTCGCCGGCCCGGAGCAGAGCGAGCAGGACCCGCTCGGCGTGGGAGGCGAGGAGTTGCACGACTGGGTCGTGCCACTGGCCGCGTTCCGGGAGGGTCACGACAAGGAGGGCGGAGAGGTAAACGCGAGCACCCCGGTGATGGAGGAGGCGCAGGCGAACATCGGCGCCAGCATCATGGGCCGGAACATGTTCGGCCCGATCGGCGGTGGGGCCTGGAACGACACCTGGACCGGCTGGTGGGGCGACAACCCGCCCTACCACCACGACGTGTACGTGGTCACGCATCACCCGCGGAAGCCGGTCGAGATGGCGGGCGGGACGACGTACCACTTCGTCACCGAGGGCATCGAAGCCGCGCTGGGGCAGGCGAAGCGGTCCGCCGGCGGGAAGGACGTCAAGCTCTGGGGCGGCGGCCAGATCATCGGCGAGTACCTGGCTGCGGGCCTGCTCGACGAACTCGAGCTCCATGTCGTCCCGCGGCTGCTCGGCGGCGGTTCCCGGATCTTCGACGCAAACGTCCAGGGCATCGAGCTGGAACAGGTCCGGGCCGTCGAGGCACCGGGCGTGACCCACCTGAAGTACCGGGTGACCCGGAGCGGATCATGATCACCAAGCGACTGCGGCGGTTCATCGAGGACGTCGACCGAGTGGTTGCCGACACCGATGATCAGTACGAACTCACGGCGCGGATCTCCCCGCTGATGGCCGAACTGCTGACCGACGGCTACCGGCTGCCGGACGAGTGCACCCGGCCGTCGCCGGACCACAACATGACCTATCCGCTCTACATCGCACCGGACGACAGCTGGTGCCTGGCCTCGGTGGTCTGGGATGTTGATCAACGCACCCCGGTGCACGGCCACGAGACCTGGGGCGTCGTCGGCATCTACTCCGGCATCGAGCACGAGGTCCGCTTTCTGAAGCCGTCCGCCACCGCGCCGGCCGCGCCGCTGACGCCGGCCGGCGAGACCCGCTGGCGGGCCGGCCAGGTGACGATCTGCTGCACCACCGACGACGACGTGCACGCGGTGGTGGCCGAGGGCGACGTACCGACCATCGGGATCCATGTCTACGGCGGCAACATCGGGACGATCCAGCGCCGGCGCTACGACCCGGCGACGGGTGCGGTGACCTGGTTCGCCTCCGGCTGGGACCCGGTCCCCGCCTAGTGTCGTACGGCACGGACGTCGGCCTGATCACGAGACGGAGTTCCTGCTCCTCCTCGGCCTCCAGGCCGAAGCCGAGCCGTTCGTACAGCCGGCGGGCACCGGTGTTGATCTTGTCGACGATGAGGTGCAGCGGCCGTCCGGTCGCCCGGGCCTCCTCGATCAGCTCGATGATCAACGACGTGCCGATCCTCTGGCCCTGACGGGAAGATCGGCCCGCGTCGCCGTCCGGAGCGTGATCATGACGCCACCGTGGCAAGCCCATCGCCCGCGCGCAACCAGGTTTCGCACAGTCGTGCACCAACCTGCGACGTAGAGTCGGGGCCTGGTTCGAGGGCCACCTGTTGTCGCCGGTTCAGGATCCACCGCAGCTTTTCAACCACCGATGCAGGGTTGAGATCTCCTGCCCGCGGCGTGCCGTCCCGACAGTCGGCGAAAGCTTGCAGTTGAGTCGAGGAATCTAGGGTCGTCCCGTGACCGACCTCCCCGACACGCTCGGTTTTCACCTGATGCGACTCGGCCGCGCCGCGGGTGACCGGTACGCGGACCGGCTCGCGCGGTTGGGATTACGCCCTCTGCACGTCCGTCTGCTCACGGCGATCAGGGTTGCGGAACGCGCGCCCCAGAACGAGTACGCAGCGGATCTTGGCATGACCTCGGGCAGCGTGGTGCGGCTGGCCGACGACCTCGAGCGGCTGGGGGCGATCGTGCGGGAGAGGGATACCGACGACCGACGCCGGCAGTTCCTGGTCCTCACTCCGATCGGGGAGGCACTGCTGCGCAACGCGGTACAGGCGGCGATCGAGCTCGACAAGGAACTCACGCGCGACCTCTCCGCGCCGGCGCACGCCCGGCTCGCCAGGACGCTCAAGAGGATCGGAGCCACGCTGACGTAACCTGCCGGGTATGACGACTCCGCCCAAGATCAACTTCGGGATCTGGCTGCCGCTCTTCGACGCCCTGGCCGACCCGCGGCTGGTGGTCGAGCTCGCCGTCGAGGCCGAACAGGCCGGCTGGGACGGATTCTTCGTCTGGGACCACACCCATTGGCGGGCTCCGGTGCGGGCCGCCCTCGACCCGTGGATCACGCTGGCCGCCGTCGCCGCCGCGACCGAGCGGGTCCGGATCGGCCCGATGGTGACGCCGCTGGCGAGACGGCGGCCGACGCTGGTGGCCCGGGAGACCGCGGCCCTCGACCTGCTCAGCGACGGTCGGCTGATCCTGGGTGTCGGGGTCGGCAGCGACCGCTTCGGCGACGAGTACTCCCGGACCGGCGAGGTGGCCGACGAGCCGACCCGGGCCGCGATGCTCGACGAGTCGCTGACGATCCTGCGGCGGGCCTGGTCCGGCGAGCGGGTCGTCCACCGCGGTGATCACTACACGGTGGACGAGCTGGACTTCCTTCCTCGGCCGGTGCAGGGCACCATCCCGGTCTGGGTCGCCGGGTTCCCGGGCAAGGTCCGGCCACGCCGCCGGGCGGCCCGGCACGAGGGGTTCTTCCCGGTCAATCTGCAGCACCCGGACGAGCTCGGCGAGGCGGTCGGCGCCATCACCGCACTGCGCGAGGACCCGACGACGCCGTACGACTTCGTGGTCTCGCTCGAGGCCGGCACCGACCCCGCGCCGTACGTCGACGCCGGCGCGACCTGGATCCTCACCGACCAGGACCCGCACCCGCTCGATCTCCAGGCCGTGCGGTCCCTGGTCCGGGCCGGGCCGCAGCGGCCCTGACCTATCGTCGGCGTATCGAAAACCGCATACGGACCGGCAACAGGACATTGCCTTGACTGGAGGGCATGCCCTCCAGCAGACCCGCAGAACGTCGTTCCCGAGCGACCGCCCTGGCGCTGGCCTTCGCCGGCGCGGCCCTCCTCGGGACCCTCGGCTGCCAGGCACCGGCGACCGAGTCGGCCCCGCCCCTTCCGGCCGCCCGGGCCACCTCGGCGACCCCCGGGACCGAGACCAAGCCCACGCCGAAGACGCCACCCAAGGCGCAGACGAAGGACCAGCGCCAGCCCCGCGGCCAGGCCCAGGGGAAGGGAAAGCTCGGCATCGCCGACGGTGCCGTACCGGAGGGCACGACGGTCTTCGACGACAAGGTCCCGGCCGTGGGCAAGCTCGATCCGGCCCTGCTCGAGGCGCTGCGCGAGGCCGCCGGTGACGCCGAGCAGGACGGCGTCGAGTTCGTCGTCAACAGCGGCTGGCGGTCCACGGCGTACCAGAACCAGCTGCTCCGGGAGGCGATCGAGAAGTACGGCTCGGAGGCGGAAGCCCGTCGCTGGGTAGCGACACCGGAGAAGTCGCAGCACGTGTCGGGTGACGCTGTTGATCTTGGTCCGGCGAAGGCGACGATGTGGCTGGCCGAGCACGGCGCCGACTACGGGCTGTGCCAGATCTACGACAACGAACCGTGGCACTACGAGTTGCGGCCCGACGCCGACGACCGAGGCTGTCCGGCCCGCTACGACGACCCGACGGAAGATCCTCGGATGAACTAGCGCTCCGGCCGATGAGTCCTGGCCCCGAGCTCGGTCGATAGGGGTAACGACAACGGATTCCCCGACCGAGGAGAATGATCATGTACGGACCGACGACCGGCCACGAGACGCTGCTGGGTTCCGCGGTGCAGCAGCACCGGCACGCGGAGCTGGCCGAGATCGCCCGGCAGGACCGGCTCGGCCGCAGCATCCTCCGGGAGCGGCGGCTCGCCCGCCTCGCCGCCCGGCTCACCCGCCGGGGCAAGCGGCCTCAGCCGTTCGTTCCGGGCACGGCAACGCCCCACCCCGCCTTCTGAGAACACCTCGATCCTCGGCGCGCGAGGTCGCCTTACGCTCCCGGCTCAGGCGACGCGCAAGGCGCTCCTGTTCCCTGGTTCGCACCAGCTCCGCGTACAGCTGAAGGGGCAGGTCCGGGGTCATCAGTTCGAACATGATCAATCTCCTCGGTCGAGGGTTTCCAGATGAACAGCGCCGCCAGCAGCAGCGCGGGTAGCCCGGCGCCCAGCCAGGCCAGGGTCGGATAGCTCGTCAGATGCATGACGACGCCGGAGCCGACTCCGCCGAGCGCGGCCGCGAGACCCATGCCGAGCTCGCCCAGGCCCTCCCGCTGCGGACGTTCCAGCGGCGGTACGTCAGCGGTGAGCAGATCGCTGCCGGCCACGGTGGCAAGATTCCAGCCGATTCCGAGCATGATCATGGCCCCGCCGAGCGGGACGGGATCGGCACCGGCCAGCGCCGCCCAGGCACCCGCCCCGACCAGCAGCGCCAGGGCGACGAGCACGGCCGGCCGCGCACCCAGGCGCTCGGTGATCCGGCCGCTGACGACCGCCGGCGCGAACATGCCCGCGATGTGCAGGCTCACCACAAGCCCGATGCCGGCCAGCCCGGTGCCGCCGTGCTCCAGGTGCAGCGGCGCCATCGTCATCACGCCGACCATCACCAGATTGCTGACTGCCAGGACGACGACGGCGCTGCGAGCCGACGCCGACAACCGGCCGGCCGGGCGCACCGCCGTCAGGTCCGAACCCGCCGGCCTCGACCCGGTCCGTCCCAGCGCGACGGCCGCGACGACGAAGATCACGCCGGCGACGACGTACCCACCGGCCAGGCCGGAAGCACCGATCAGAACCCCGATCGCCGCACTGGGCGCGAGCAGATTGGGACCGACCACCGCACCGACGGTGATCATGACCATCACCGAGGCGATCGACCGGGCTCGGGCCACGGCGGGCCGCAGGTCGGCGGCGGCGTACCGCGCCAGCATCACCGCCGCGTTGCCCGAGCCGACCAGCAGGCTTCCGATCATGACGCCCGGCAGGCCGCCGACGACGACCGCGGCGCAGCCGACGGCCGCCAGGATGCTGCCCAGCCGAAGGGCCGGCAGCCGTCCCCGTCGCCGGGTGATCCGGGACAACACGACCGCCATGCCCGCGGCGCCCAGGGTCAGCATCGTCGCCGGCAGGCCGGCCATCAGTTCGGTGCCGCCCAGTTCGCGGGCCAGCAGTCCGCCCGCCGCGCCCGCGAGTGATTGGGCCAGGCCGCCGAGCGCGGCGAATCCCCAGATGCCCCGCAGTCGTCCCCTCGAGTTCGTCACGGGAACTACGCTAGAAAAGTCAAGCTGCAAAGAGAATGAGACAGTAACGGTGTACCGGGCGCTCCGGATTCCAGTCGAAAGGGATTTCGCGATGAAGACTTTCCAGTCGACCGAGATGGACGAAACCGACTGGCGCATCCTCGGCGAACTGCAGGCCGACGGGCGGCTGTCGTACAAGGAACTCGGGCGGCGGGTTCACCTGTCCGCCCCGGCGATCGCCGAACGCGTACGACGCCTCGAGACGGCCGGCGTGATCGCCGGGTACGGCGCCAAGGTCGACCCCGCCAAGGCCGGGCAGCCGCTGCTCGCGTTCCTGCAACTGCGCTGCCGACCGGCCGACTGCCTGCTGCGCACCACGTCGGCGGAGGACTACCCCGAGGTGGTGGAGGTGCACAAGCTCTCCGGCGAGCACTGCACCATGCTCAAGGTCCGCGCGTCGTCGCTGGGTGATCTCGAGGGGCTGATCGAGAAGCTGGGCGCCCACGGCGAGATGCGGACCCACATCGTGTTGTCCACCCAGTACGAGGGACGTCCGGTGGAGCGGCGCGACGACGAGCGGCCGATCACCACGGCCGAGGGCTGGGCGCGGTGATCCTGGTCCGCGCCGTCGAGCCCGTCAGAGATCGAAGCTGACCCAGGCGGGATCGTGATCGGTGCCGTCCCGGCTCAGCTTCCGCCGCCGGCCGATGAACGCGCCGGTCAGCTTCGAGGCGAGGGCCGGGCTCAGCCAGATCTGATCGATCAGATCGAACGTGCGCGGCTTGCCGGATTCCTTGTACGTCGAGGTCCAGGCCGGGCTGGCCGGCAGGTCGACCGTGGTCTTCACCGTCCCGATCTCGATCGGCTCCGCCAGGGCGTTGATCAGGCCGGCCGACGCGATCGGCTGCAGCGGGGCCGAGTCCGGGGTGTCGTTCATGTCGCCGCAGACCAGGTAACGCTGCCGGCTGTTCGTCCGGGCCGCCACGATCCGGGCGATCATGTCCGCCTGCCGGGTCCGCAGCAGGTCGTTGCGCCGGTCCGCCGCGACGGGGTCGGGGTCGTCGAAGGGGACGAACTTCGACTTCAGGTGAGTGCCGAAGACCGTCAGCTGGCGCCGGCCGCGCGCGTCCAGGATCTCGACCTCGATCAGATCGCGGGAGAAGATCGGCCCGGAGGGATCGTCGGGGTGGAACGTCCGCTGCCAGCTGGTCACTCCGCCGAGCGGGCGCCGGGACAGGATCCCGACATCGATGAACCGGGCCGAGTCGTTCCCGTCGATCACCATCAGATGCCGGTAGGCGCCGGCCAGGTGATCACGGTTGAACTCCTTCAACGCGTCGGCGTGCTCGACCTCCTGCACGATCCAGACATCGACGTCGGCGGCCAGCAGCCGCTCCGCGACTCGGGCCGTGTCCTCCGGCTTCTTGGCCAAGATCAACTTGCCGCGGGAGTCCAGCCGGAGCCGCCGCTCCGACTCGCTCGCGAACTCGTACGTCGCCGGAATCTCCTTGCTGCCCTTGGCCAGTGCCTCGACCGCACCGTCGAAGTTCCACCGGTCGAAGAGGTTGTTCAGATTGAACGTGCCCACCGTGACAGCCATGGCTGCCTCCCCGCTCTCGTGCCCTGGCACCAACGCTACGCGGAGAACCGGGAGGCTGCTGGAAGATCACGAGAACGGTCGGTTACCGGCCCAGGAACGCGGTCACCATGGGGAGCACCAGGTCCGGCCGGATGACCTTCATGTGCTTCGTACCCGGCAGGATCGCCAGCTGCGCGTCCGGCACTGCCTGCTTCATCTCCACGGCGTGCTCGAGCCGGACGAAGTCGGTGTCGCCGATGATGATCAAGATCGGCATGGTCAGCCCGGCCAACTGCTCGTCGGTCCATCCCTCGTAGTCGTGCACCGCAGCTTGATACTTCGGTACGGAGCTGAAGAAGCCATCCGGATCCGGCGCCACCTCCTGGTAGGCGCTGATCATGGCCGCACCCTCCTCCTCGGTGGGCATCCGCGGCGACTCCAGGTCCAGCCCGGTGATCTCGGGGTAGTAGGCCTTGCCGCGGGTCGAACCGAAGTGCGAGGCGGCCAGCACGAGCCGGCCGACCCGTCCGGGCGCCAGGACGGCTACCTCGGTGGAGACCAGCCCGCCCAGGCTGTAGCCGAAGAAGTCGGCCTGCTCGATACCGAGTTGATCAAGCAACGCGATCACGTCCTCCGCGCACTGCCGGAGGGAGAACGGCCGATCGCTGTCCGCCGTGTGCCCGTGGCCCTGCAACTCGACGCCGATCACCTTCCGCTCGGCGGTCAGCGCCGGCAGCAGGGCCTCGAAGCTCAGCCGGAACGTGAGCGCGCCGCCGTGCAGCATGATCAACGGCGGTCCCGGTCGATCCTCGCCGAGGATCTCGTAGTAGAGATCGATGCCGTTCACCGAGGCGTACGCGCCCTGCGCCATGTCGCTACCTTTCGTCTGCCGTGGAAGGGATATCTGGAGTGCAGGCTAACCACTCAAGGCGTAGGCCAGCACCACCGTGCCGTTGCCGAGGTCGGTCACCTTCTTCAACTCGACGGCGGTCGTGGCGAGTCCGGACAACAGCGACTCGCCGGACCCGGCCACGAACGGGGAGACGCTCAGATGCAGCTCGTCCAGCAGGCCCGCCTCGACCAGCGCCCGGCTGAACGGACCGTTGCCGTACTTGATCAAGGTGCCGTCACCGGCCTCCTTCAGCTTGGCGACCGCCTCGACCGGATCGCCGGCCAGCACCTCGGCGTTCCAGGTGGTCTCGGTCAGCGTCGTCGACGCTACATGCTTGGGCAGCGAGTTGATCTTGTCGGCGACCTCTCCGGTCATGGTCGGCCAGGTCTCGGCGAAACCCTCGTACGTCGCCCGGCCCAGCACAAGGCCGACGGCCGAGGACAGCAGCTCGCGCTGGTAGGCGAAGTGGTTGTCGTTCGGGACGACGTTCTGCTGGCCCGCCCACCAGGCGTCGCCGGACATCTTCCCGTCGATGGAGAGGTGATCGTATTCGACCAGTTTGCGCATGGGCCGGAGTCAATCACCCGGCTGAGCAGCCCGTCTTGTACCGGACCGAAGACTCCGTCCGGTCCGTACCGGACACAGGATGTCTTGTACGACAGCGCAGACTGACCTGATGGCGACGTCGCAGACAGGTCCCTACACCACCCGGGAGCTCTCGGTGCGCACCCTGCCCGACTTCGAGCGGTTCTTCTGGCAGGTCAACGGGTGCGCCTGCGCGCTGTATCTCTTCGGCCGGCACCTGAGCCCGGCCGAGACCTTGGGCGATCAGGGCCGGCGCTTCACCGGCAAGGACTGGCGGGCCGGCGAGCTGGCGGCGGTGGCGAAGCTCGTCCGCGAGGGGATTGCGCACGGGATCCTGGTCTACGCGGACGGGGAGCCGGTCGGCTGGTGCCACTTCGGCCGGGCGGACGAGGTCCCGGTCCCCCGCGACGACTCCATCCCGCAACGCATGTTCGCCCGCGATCCGTCCTCGGACTGGCGGATCACCTGCCTGCTCACCCGGATCGATCATCGACGCCGCGGCGTGGCCGGAACCGCCCTCGCGGCGGCGGTGGCGGCGATCAAGAAGCGCGGCGGCGGCTGGATCGAGGCGACCCCGGCGGCCTTTCCGCACCGCGACCCGATGCTGACGAAGCTGCGCCGGGCGCACGGTTGGCGATCGCCGGAGATCGCTGCCTATCTCCGTGATCATTGGCCGACCAAGGACATCCCGGGCATCGGCCGGGTGAACGGCTGCGCAGTCACGACCAAGACCATGGACCACACCGGCATGCTGTCGATGTACGAGAAGCTCGGCTTCAAGCCGACCGCGCTCGACGAGTTCACCGGTGATCAACGACGTCCCTGGATCCACGTCGTCGTCCGGCTCAAGGTCTGAGTCACCGCTTCCTGCGCTTGACACGTCCCGCTCGATTCCCGAATACTTAGTCATATGGCTAAGTATTCGGAGGAGGGCGGCGGAGACGCCGAGCTCGACCGGATGTTCCGGGCGCTGGCTGACGGCACTCGCCGGGCGATGGTCGCCCGGCTGGTGCACGGGCCGGCCTCGGTCAGCCAGCTCGCCGAGCCGTTCGCCATGGCGTTGCCGACCGTCGTCCAGCACCTCCGGGTGCTCGAGGAGGCGCGGATCGTGTCGTCGGAGAAGGTCGGCCGAGTGCGGACGTACCAACTCGTGCCCGACGCACTGGTCCCGGCCAACACCTGGATCGTGGCCCAGCGCCGCCCGCAGGAGAGCCGGCTCGACCGGCTCGGCGACTACCTCACCCGAACATCACAAGATCAGAAGGACTGACAATGACCGACCGCACCCAGACCCATGCCACCTTCGTGCTCGAGCGGGAGTACCCGGTTCCGGTCGAGCGCGTGTGGACCGCGTTCGCCGACCCCGAGATCAAGCAGCAGTGGTTCGGCAGCGACGATTTCGTCTACGTCGAGCGCAGCGACGACTTCCGGGTCGGCGGGCTCGTGATCGATGACGCCCGGCACGGCGAGGACGGTCCGCTGTCCCAGTTCCGTGCCACCTACACCGACATCGTGCCGAACGAACGGATCGTCTACAGCTACGACATGTGGCTCGACGGGGCCCCACGCCTCGACGTCGATCACCACGATCATGTTCGAGCCGATCGATGCGGGGACCCGGCTCACGTTCACCGAGCAGGGCGTCCATCTCGACGGGGTGCACGGGCCCGGGCCGGATGCCGCCGCCGGCCGCGAGTCCGGCACTTCCGATCTGCTCGACGCGATCGGCAAGCTGCTGGCCGGCCTCGACTCATGATCATGATCAACACAGGGATCGACCGATGACCGGCAAGGTGTTCTTCAGCGTTGCGATGTCGCTGGACGGCTTCGTCGCACCCGAGGACGTACCCGCCCAAGATCTTTTCGGGCCGCAGCGGAAACCGGACGATCCGAAGGTGCGGCGCTGGCTGGCCCAGTGGTCGGAGCTGCATCAGGCGACCTTTCCGCAGCGGTTCTTCCGGGAGAACCTGAAGCTCGGTCAGGGCGGCGAGGAAGGCCTCGACAACGACGTCGCGCGGATGACGCACGAGCGCATCGGCGCGAACGTCATGGGCAAGCGCATGTTCGACGCGGGCGAGCTGTCCTGGCCCGAGGAAGCGCCGTTCCACACTCCGGTCTTCGTGGTGACGCACGAGCAGCGTGATCCCTGGGAACGTCCGGGCGGGACCACGTTCCACTTCGTCAACGACGGCATCGAGGCGGCGCTCGTCCAGGCCCGCCAGGTCGCCGGCGATCGCGACGTCCGCATCTCCGGTGGTGGCACGACGATCATGGAATATCTGAACGCCGGCCTGGTCGACGAGTTCATGATCACGCTGTCCCCGGTGCTGTTCGGCACCGGAATCCGCTTGTTCGAAGGCGTGGACGCCGATCGTCTCGGCCTGGAGCCGGTCAGTGCGGAGGCCTCGCCGAGAGGGGTGACCTACCTGACGTACGCGGTCCGGGAGCGGAACGCAGCGTGACCGCGAATCCGCCGGCGAGCACACCGATGATCACCAGAAGATCAGGAACTCCCGCAACGATCGAGAACGTCCGGCCGGCCAGGTTGACCTCCGTCACCGACCCGACCGGCGTCAGCAACATCCACACCGCAACCGGGCTGAGCACGACCGAGATGATCAGCCAGGCAATCCAGGCCAACGCAACCCAGACAGCGGTGGCCAGCGGGGCGCGCCGACTCAGCCGGCCAACGATCCCACCGGCGGCCACGCCGCCGACGAGATGACCGATCGCGAGCGGAACGAACAGGTCGGTGTACGGCGTCGGTCCGGTGATCACCTGCTGCAGCAGCTCGATCGCCATACCGATCACCGGCGCCACGGCGCCGATGATCAACAGGCCGAGCAGAGCCCACAGGAGCACCGGCACCGGCGCCTCCCGCATTCGACGCCAAACCAACGCCGGCGCAGAACGGATCAACTCCCAGCGATACCAACGCCGGGCCGCCGACTCGCCGCGCTCGGCGGCGATCTCGGAACGCTCCTCGACCAGGTCGCCGAGCATGGCGTCCGCCGTCGCCCGGTCGGAGACCAGGGCCGCGAACGTGGTCTCGGTGATCATGTTCCTCATGTGAGTTGCTCTCCGATCGTGGGCTGCCACAGCTGTTCGGCGTGCCGCCGGGCGGCGGCCAAGGCTCGACGACCGTCGCCGGTGAGGGTGAACTGGCGACGGGAGCGGCCGCCTCGGACCGCCAACGGCGCGGAGACGGTCGAGCTGACCCAGCCCTTCTCCTCCAGCCGCGCCAGCGTGGTGTAGATCGCGCCGACCGAGTAGTCGTGCTCGCAGCGCCGGCTCACCTCGCGCCGGATGCTCAACCCGTACGCCTCCTGCTCGAGCTCCGCCACAGCGAGCAGCGCGACCAACTCGAGCCCGCCCGGCACCTGGCGTCGTCGTCCAACCATTCTTCTATCTTGTAGAACAAATGCTCGCGGCGCAACCCTTCGGGCATGATCGACCCAGTGTTGATCAAGGGCCCCGGCCCGCCAGGCTGGGCGGCATGAGCGACGCGGAGGATGTTCTGGCCGCGGCCCGGCGGCGGGCCGAAGCCCTGTCGACCGGTGACGCGGACGGGTTGCGGGCGTCGATGCACGAGGAGTGCCGCTGGACCTCGTTCGCCGGTCTGGTACTGGATCGGGACGACTACATCCGGCGCAACACGACCACGGTCGGCTGGGCGGCGCAGGAGATCGTGCAGCCGCTGATCCGAGTGATCGGCGACTGCGCCGTGCTGACCGGGACGGTGATCGACATCGTCGCCGGCGCGGGCGGTGAACCGGAGGAGTTCCGGCTGTTGATTACCATGACCTGGATCAGGGACTCCGGCCGGTGGCGCCTGCTGGCCGGGCACGCCGGTCCCCGACTCAGGGCTGCCGCCGAAGACTAGACGTCGGGCGTGGCCGGCGAGTGAACGAGCGTCTGGTTCGCCCGCCAGATTTCGAGCGCCTTCCGACGACGCTTGATCTCGGCCAGGATCCGACGCCGGCGAACGGACAGGATCGCGACCTCACGGATCGCCATGTTCTTGTTCCGGCTCCGCGCGACGCCGTCGAGCATGCTGACGGTCCGGATCGCTTCGTCGGCTTGGCGCAGCTGGGCCTCGAGGTCGCGCAGCGACCAGCCCGAGAGGTCCAGATCCGTGTCACCACCTGACAACTCCGCGCACCCCTGCCTCGGTCCCGCCGTGGCACCGTGAGGCAGCAGCTTAGTGGTCGCGTAGCCGCGTCGGCCGATTCGATCAGAACGTCGTCGTCAGGTCCTGGGTCTGACCGGTCTCCGCCGCGCGGTAACCGGACTCGATGATGTCGATCACGTGCCGGGCGTGCTCGGCAGTGACGATCGAGGGCGTACCGTCGCGGACCCAGTCGACGAGCTGCATCACGTCCTCGTACACGTGCTGCTCCTCGATCTCCCGATGCGGCCCGGTCACGTGCGGCAGCAGCGCCTGGTTGAGCGGCCCGCGGGCCTGCGTCTCGGCGGGGTTGCGGCCCGGGAAGTCGAACGGCTCGCCGTTGAGCAGCAGCCCGTTGATCGTGCCGTCGGTCCCGTAGAAGGCGCCGCCCATGCCACCGGTCATCGTTCCGGCGGCGGTACCGGTCGCCACGCAGAACAGGTTGTCGCCGAAGTCGATCAAGACCGCCGTGTTGTCGTCGGCGTCGGTCTCCACCGAGCGATCGCCGAACGACCGCGTCGGGACCCGGACGCCGGACATCGCGGTCACCCGCCGGGCCGGTCCGAGGATCCCGGTGACGGTGTGCAGCGAATAGACCGTCATGTCGTACATCGGGCCGCCGCCGGGTTTGCGGAAGTACCAGGACGGGTCGATGTTGGTCAGGACGTCGCTGCCGCCGCGGACCGACTCGTTCTCGTGGTACGTCCCGAAGGCGGCACCGCAGCTGACCCAGGACAGTGTCCCGATCGCGCCCTCCGCGATCAGTTCGCGAGTTCGTACGTGATGCGGACGGAGCATCTCGCCCGGCGACGCGACGATCCGCAGCTGCCGGGCCGCAGCAAGATCGATCAACTCGGTCGCCTCGGCGACGGTGATCGTCATCGTCTTGTTGAAGTGGACATGCTTGCCCGCTTCGAGCGCCAGTTTCCCTTGCTCGTAATGCAACCCGATCGGCGAGGCGATCGTCACGGCGTCCACGTCACCGGCGGCCAGCAGCTCCTCGTACGAGGTGAACGCCTGCTCGACCCCGAACTTCTCGGCTGCCGCCGCGGCCCTGCCCGGCACCGGGTCGCACACTGCGGCCAGCGCGACCCGGTCAGCAAGATCAGGTTGAGCGAGATGCGGCAGGATCCCCCGCACCGAGATGCTGCCGGCGCCGACGACTCCGATGCGAACCTGATCAGCCATGGCCTCAGTAGATCAGAATGATCAACTTCGCCGCGAGTGCCCGCACACGATGTGAACACCCCGCGGCGAGCAGTGATCAGGGCAACTGCAGCTTCGGGTTGATCACGTTGCCGATGCCCCGCAGTGCTTGGTCACACACCTCGGTGCCGGGCTCTGCGCCGTTGCCGATCGTCCGCTGCCCAGACGTTCCGTCGTAGTAGCGACCGTCGGAGACGCTTCGCTCGACGCGGTTGTCGACGCCGCACACCTCGGTGTCCCTGAACCGCCAGAACGAGGCCATCGCGCGGTGCGGGAACGCAGTCCCCGACCGGGTGAACGCGATCTGCTCGAACAGGTTGCGGTGAGTGTCGTGACGCAACCGCACCGGGTCACCGGTGATCCGGGCCATGGTGTTGCGGGCGAAGTGGTTGTCACTGCTGCCGTTCGCGACATAGGCGGCATGGATACAGCCGGGGCAGCTCGTGTTCACCAGGTCACGGAACACGGAGTCGGTCACGGTGTTGTTCGAGGAGTTGAGCAGGTGCAGCGCGGCGTAGCCAGGACCGTCGGGCACGAAGGCGTTGCCGAGCTCGGTGAACACCATCCGGTCGATCACGTTGCCGTCGGTGTCGAGCCGGATGCCGCCGGTGCGGTAGTGCGTGATCACCATGCCACTCACATCGAGGCTGGGCCCGCCGCCGGTGTTCATCCAGTAGTGGGACGTACCGGTGGCTCGGCTGCCGTCGAACGTCGGAGGGTGCGCCGGATCGGTCGGTCGGAGCGTGACCCGATCCAGGGTGACCTTGCCCCAGGACACGACCGCCGGTTCGTGATAGGTGCCCGGCGCGATCCAGACCGTGGCCGTTCCGCCCTGGTCCCCCGCCGGCACGTCGGCGAGCAGCTGCGCCGCGCGGGTCAACGACGCCAACGGCGCCTCGGCAGTACCCGGATTCGTGTCCGAGCCGTCCGTACTGACATGGAGGTGAGTCGGTGCCGCAGCCGAAGCAGGCGTGCCCGCCCCCGCCGGGCCCATGATCAACAAGCCGACCAGTACCAGCAGAGAACACAACCGCATTGGCATTCCGGACCCCCGTAATGGCGATTTACTGCCTAGCTTAATCGCGGGCCCGGACTTCGGCGAGTCGGTTGGCCCCGAACGGGTCGACCCCGGTGGGATCCCAGCACACGGCCGCCTCCCAGGCGGCCCGCGCCTGCGCGGCGAGGTCGTACGCCTCCTCGTCGAGGCCGACAGCGTTGTGCGGCAACGCGAGATCAAGATCAGCGACATCGACATGCGACTCGTCCCAGTCGATGAGCGCGACGCGATCGGCGGTCATCCGGATGTTGCGCGGATTGGGGTCGCCGTGGACGACGCACCGGGCACCTCCGGCGACGCGCGCCCAGGCCGCCCGGCAGCGCACGACACCCTCGGGCGGCATCGCCCCGAGATCGACCCGCGTTCCGGTCTCGGCGTGCAGGAGATCGGTCGATGATCGCCAGCCCGGGCGCTGCGGCCAGTCACGCGTCAGCCGGTGCAGTTGCCGCAGCGTTTCGCCGACCCGCTGCCAGTCGGCTTCGGTCTCCGGCGGCCCGCCCTCCACGTACGTCATCACCACCAGGCCGTCGGCAAAGCTGCGGCCGTCCGTGGTCGGGATCGGAACCGGTACGGCCATCCCGCCGCGGTCGAGGTGGCGCAACAGGTCGGTCTCCCAAGCAAGATCAGCGTCGCTGCGCCGGCCCAGCCGGCCGACCGCCAGGCGCCCGTTCACCCGGACGCTCCACACCTCGTTGACCCCGACCCCGCCGGTCAACGGTTCGATGCGACGGGCGTCGTCACCCCACTGCTTCAGCGCCGGCCATCCCATCGGCGACATCCTGGCAGAGGCCCATCCTCCACTCAACGGAGTTACCCGTTCGTTCAGGCCATCCGGAACCAGCGGCAGTCGTGCGGGCCGAGATCGATGCTCGCCGTGCCGTCCGTGACCGGCACCGTGCCGTCGACCAACACGTCGGTCAGATCTCCGTCGAGCCGGCCCAGCTCGACGGTGACGGCGCGGTCGGCGAGGTTGTGGACGGCGAGCACGGTGCCGCCGTCGATGTCGCAGCGGTGCGCCAGCACGGCGGGGTCGGCGGTGTCGAGGATCTGGCAGGCGCCCCAGGCCAGCTCCGGGCACTCGCGGTAGCGCTCGATCAGCAGCTTGATCCACTCCAGCAGGGAAGCCGGGTCGCGGCGTTGCTCGGCCGCGGCGTCCCACCACATCGGAGTCCGTACGGCCTCGCGGCCGGGCACCGACAGGTCCTCGGTCATGCCGACTTCCTCGCCGTAGAACAGCACCGGCGTGCCGGGCAGCGAGAACAGTAGGCTGTAGACCAGCTTGATCCGCTTGAGGTCACCGCCCAGCATCGACGGCAGCCGCCGCCGCAGACCGCGCCCGTACAGCTGCATGTCCTCCTCGGGCCCGAACGCGGCGAACACCTCCTGCCGCTCGGGCACGGTCAGCTTGTCCAGGGTCAGCTCGTCGTGGTTGCGGACGAAGGTCGCCCAGTGGCAGTCGCGCGGCGGCTCCGGCCGCTCCTTGAGCGCGTGCGCCAGCGGGCTGGCCTCCTGCCGCGCCAGGGACAGGTACAGCTGCTGCATGCCGATGAAGTCGAAGCACAGATGCAGTTCGTCGCCCACACCGTCGGCGCCGCCGAAGAACTTCATGGTGTCGGTGTACGGCAGGTTCACCTCGCCCAGCAGCACCGCTTCGCCGTTGCGCCGGGACAGGAAGGCCCGCAGGTCACCCAGGTAGTCGTGCGGGTCGGGCAGGGCCTCGATCGGGGCCTCCAGCAGGAACGGCACCGCGTCGACGCGGAACCCGGACAACCCCAGCGCCATCCAGAACCCCATCACCCGCGCGATCTCGTCCCGCACCGCCGGGTTGGCGACGTTGAGGTCGGGCTGATGCTTGTAGAACTTGTGCAGGTAGTACTGCTTGGCCTTGCGGTCGTACGTCCACAGCGAGGTCTCCTGATCCGGAAAGATCACGCCCTGATCGGCTCCGGCGGGTTTCTCGTCGGCCCAGACATACCAGTCGTGCCGCGGGCTGGACGGGTCGCGCGCCTCCTGGAACCAGGGGTGCTGCGCCGAGGTGTGATTGACCACCAGGTCCACGATGACCCGCATCCCGCGATCCCGGGCGGTACGGACGAACTCGGCGAAGTCGCCCAGCGTGCCCAGCCGCGGGTCCACGCCGTAGAAGTCGGTGATGTCGTAGCCGTCGTCGCGGTCCTGCGTCGGGAAGAACGGCATCAGCCACAGGCAGGTCACCCCCAGCCGCTGCAGGTGATCGATCTGCTGGCTCAGGCCGCGGAAGTCGCCGACGCCGTCACCGTCGGAGTCGTGGAACGTCTCCACGTCCAGGCAGTAGACGACGGCGTTCATCCACCACAGGTCCGCGGTCCGGGTCAGTCGCATCACCGCACCTCCGGCAGGACATGATCACCGAACGCATCGAGGAACGCCCGCTGTTCCTGACCGACGTGGTGCAGGTAGACCTCGTCGAACCCGAGCTCGACGTATTCGCGGATGATCTTGGAATGCCAGCCCAGGTCGGCCGAGATGTTCACCACCTGCGCCACCTGCTCCACCGAGACGTGCTCGGACACCGCATCGAAGGTCTCCGGCAGGTCCAGGTCCCAGCAGGCCGGCGGCGGGAACACGTTGCTCCGCCACTGATCATGCGCGGTCGCCCGCGCCGCGTCCTCGTCGGGTGCCCAACTCAGGTGCACCTGCAGGTGCAGTTTCCCGCGGCCGCCGGCGTCCCGGTACGCGTCCCGTACCTTGATCAACTTCTCGGCCGGTGCGTTCACGGTGATCAGGCCGTCCGCCCATTCCGCGCACCACGCTGCCGTCTCGGGACTGACCGCTGCCCCGATCAGCAACGGCGGCTGCTCGGGCCGGGTCCACACCCGGGCTCGGTCCACCACCACCAATCCCCGGTGGGTGACCTCCTCGCCGCGCAGCAGCGCGCGGATGACCTCCACACACTCGCGAAGCCGTGCGGCGCGGGTCGCCTTGTCCGGCCAGGCCTCGCCGGTGATGTGCTCATTGCTGGCCTCGCCGGTGCCGAGGGCCACCCAGAATCGCTCCGGGAACATGGCCCCCAACGTGCCGATGGCCTGCGCGATGATCGCCGGGTGGTAACGCTGACCGGGAGCCGTGACCACTCCGAACGGCAGCGTCGTCGCCTGCAACGCCGCCCCGAGCCACGACCACGCGAACGCGCTTTGTCCCTGCCGGTGACTCCAGGGCGAGAAGTGATCCGAACTCATCGCCGCGTCGAAGCCGACCTGCTCCGCCCGCCGGACCGCGTCCAGCAGCGCGGTGGGGTGGATCTGTTCGTGGGAGGCGTGGATGCCGATGACCGTCACCTCGTGCCACGTACCCAACGGTCGGGAGGGTTACGCGCTGCGCCATCGGTTCAACTGGCGCGCCCGGCAGGATTCGAACCTGCAACCTTCTGATCCGTAGTCCGAAGTTGCCCGCTAGCTGGCGTGTAATACCTAGTCAGAGGACTACTCCGCGGCGGCATGTCTGTCATCTTTGCCATGGGCAGTCTCGATTTCATGGGCATGGCCATGGGAAGCAACTCAGGTGCTGTAACTTATTCGAACAGTCTCGGGCTTGGTCGCCCAGGAGGCGTCTCACTGTTCGAGATCCGGCATGCATCGAGTGCCCTCGGGGCCAACCACCCGTCCAGCAACGCGAGGTTCAGTTGAGGAGTCTGCGTTCGCGAAGCCAGGTCTCGACGTCGCCGCGGTGTTGGGGGACTTCTTCGCCTTGGACGGCCAGGCCGGGGCTGATCTGGGCTCCGGTGCAGGCGGTCGTGTAGACATCTTCGGTACTGCCGAGTCCGCTGACGGCGTAGGTGACGAAGGGGTGGACGGTGAGGCCGGTGAAGTCGTGGGCGTCGGCGAAGGTGGTCATGATCATCGGTGGCCGTTGATTCCAGATCGGGCTGCCGAGCAGGACGTGATCGTAGTCGGTGATCGAGGCGAGCGGGTTGGCGATCGCCGGCCGGGCGTCGGCGTCTTGTTCAGTGGTGTTGCGTTGTACGGTGGCGTCGTAGCTGTCGGGATACGGGTCGGCGGCCTCGATGCGGTAGGTGTCGCAGTCGATCAGTTCCGCGATCATGGTGGCGAGGACTTCGGTGTTGCCGACAGTCAGGTTGCGCCGGTCACCGTAGTAGTAGTTCTCGCCGGCGCGGGAGAAGTAGGCCAGCAGCACCCGCCCGGACCGACCGGCCGGCGGCGACGAAGGGGGCTGGTCGTCGGGGGCGGGGCGGGTGCAGTTGGCGGCGCCGAGGGCGAGGCCGCCGAGCAGGAGGGTCCGGCGCGGCAGAGGTGCGGTCATCGGGGTCAGCGGTTGATCCAGGCCTGCATGGCGGCCGGGTAGCGGTCGCCGGTGTGGTCGACCTGGTCGGAGGCTGCAGTGATCTGAGCGAGTTCGTCGGCGGTCAGGTAGAGGCCGGCTGCTGCGGTGTTCTCAGCGAGCCGGTGGAGCTTGGTGGTGCCGGGGATGGGCACGATCCACTCCTGGCGGGCGAGGAGCCAGGCGAGCGCGACCTGTGCCGCGGTGAGCTGGTGGCGCGCCCCGATCTCGGCGACCAGCTCGACCAGGCGGCGGTCGGCTTCCGGGGCCTGTCGACCGAACCGAGGCAGCCGGCCCCGGACGTCATCGGTCTCGAACGACGTGCCGGTGCTGACGGTGCCGGTGAGGAATCCCTTGCCCAGTGGGCTGAACGGCACGAACCCGATGCCGAGTTCGGCCAGAGTGGGCAGAATCTCGGCCTCGGGTTCGCGCCACCACAGCGAGTACTCGCTCTGCAGCGCCGCCACCGGTTGGACGGCGTGGGCGCGCCGGATCGCCTCGACTCCGGCTTCGGACAGTCCGAAGTGGCCGACCTTGCCCGCGGCGATCAGGTCCGTGACGGTGCCGGCGACCTCCTCCATCGGAACCTCGGGGTCGACGCGGTGCTGATAGAGCAGGTCGATCTTCTCCACGCCGAGCCGTCGCAATGACGCGTCGACCGTTTCGCGGATGTGGTCGGGCCGGCTGTTGAGGGTGTTCGGCTGGCCGGGTTGGATGCCGAAGCCGAACTTGGTGGCGATCACGACCTGGTCGCGGACCGGGGCGAGGGCCTTCCCGACGAGTTCCTCGTTGGTGTACGGGCCGTAGACCTGAGCGGTGTCAAAGAACGTGACACCGCGGTCGACAGCGTCACGGATCAGCGCGATGCCGTGATCATCAGCGACGGGTTGGCCGAAACCGTGACTCAGGCCCATACAGCCCAGCCCGATCGCGGAGACCTCGAGCCCACTGGCGCCGAGAGTTCTGGTGATCATGTCAACGTCCTTGCAGGTAAGAGATTTCAGCGAAAGTAGGTCGGTTGCCGCGGGACGTAGTGTTGCTCCAGCGCGGTCAGCTCGTCCTCGGTCAGGACGATGTCCAGCGCCGCCACAGCGTCGGTGAGGTGATGAGGCTTCGTCGATCCGATGATCGGCGCGGTCACGATCGGGTTGTGCAGCACCCAAGCCAGCGCGACCTGCGCCATCGACACACCCCGAGCTTCCGCAATCTGCTGGACGGCGTCGACGATCGCGGCGTCGCTGTCCAGGAACAGCGGCGTCCCGTACATGTCGACGTCCGGGTTCTTGGCCGATCGTTCGGTACCGGCCTGGCCCCACGGTCGGGCCAGCCGCCCCGCAGCGAGCGGGCTCCACGGCAAAGAGCCGACGCCCTGGTGGGCGAGCAGGCCGAACATCTCCCGCTCCTCCTCGCGGTGCAGCAGGCTGTACTGGTCCTGCATCGTCACGAACCGGGTCCAGCCACCGAGATCGGCGGCGTGCTGCATCGACGCGAACTGCCAGGCCCACATCGACGAAGCGCCGAGATAGCGGACCTTGCCCGCCTTCACGACATCGTGCAGCGCCTCCATCGTCTCCTCGATCGGCGTCGCCGAGTCGAACCGGTGAATCTGGTACAGATCGATGTAATCCGTTTGAAGGCGGCGCAGTGAGGCGTCGACCTGCTCCATCACGGCCCGCCGAGACAGCCCACCACCGCCGGGGCCGTCGTGCATCGGCTGGAACAGCTTGGTGGCCAGTACGATGTCGTCCCGGCTGGTGTACTTCCGCAGGGCGCGGCCGACGATCTCCTCCGAGCTGCCGTAGCCGTAAATGTTGGCGGTGTCCCAGAACGTGATGCCCAACTCGATCGACTGCCTAAAGATCGGCTCGCCGGCCTCGTCGCCCAACGCCCACGGCATCCGGGAACCATCACCGAAACTCATACAGCCCAGCGCGAGCCGGCTGACCTTCAACCCCGACGATCCGAGTCGTACCTGTTCCATGGTGACGTTCTGCCCTTCTGTTCGATGTGTCTCCATCAAACGCGTCGGCCACCTGCCGAACCAGTGACTGCCGTGCCATGTATTGCCAGTACCTGGTGCGGCCCCGGCCAGTGCCCGTACCGTCGGAATCGTGGACCGCCGCAAGGACATCCAGGAATTCCTGACCAGCCGCCGCTCCCGGCTGACCCCGGAACAGGCCGGCCTGCCCACATTCGGCGACCGGCGCCGGGTCCACGGCCTGCGCCGCGAAGAAGTCGCCATGCTCGCCGGCGTCAGTGTTGACTACTACGCCCGCCTCGAACGCGGTCACCTCGCCGGAGCCTCCGACACCGTGCTCGAAGCCGTCGCCCGCGCCCTGAAGCTCGACGAAGCCGAGTACCAGCACCTCCTCGACCTCGCCCGCACCACCCCAGCCGCTCCAGCAGCTCGCCGGTCCACCCGACCGAAACAGTCCGGACTCCGGCCGGCCGTGCGCACCATCATTGACGGGCTCACCGGTATCCCGGCCTACGTCCGCACCCCCACCATGGACATCCTCGCCGCCAACGAACTCTGCCAGGCCCTCTACGACGGCGCCCTCGACAACGACAAACTTCCCGTCAACCTGGCCCGGTTCCTGTTCCTCGACCCCCACGCCCGAGACATCTACCTCGAATGGGAGCAAGTCGCCGACGACCTCGCCGGCTCACTCCGAACCCAAGCCGGCCGCGACCCGCGCAACCGCGCCCTCAGCGACCTCGTCGGCGAGCTGTCCACCCGCAGCGACGACTTCGCAACCCGCTGGGCCAAACAGAACGTCCGCCTCCACCGCACCGCCCGAAAGACCCTGCACAACCGCATCGTCGGCGACATCCAATTCACCGGCAACGCCCTCGATCTAGCCGGGGACGACCTTGTGCTCGTCGCCTACACCGCCGACCCCGGAAGCAACGCCGAAGATCAACTCCAACTCCTCATCAGCTGGATCGCAACGCGCAGGGCGGTGCCGCACGCCAGCACGTCGACAGACATCTCGGCCGGCGGATAACTCAAGCCGTCCCGACCGCCACCTCGAATGACTTTGCCGGATGCGGGCACAGCCTCCTACCTCTGGCAAATCGCGGTCGGCTCCCGCGACGACCCCAACATCTACGTCACGGCGCCAGGTTGCAAGCGCACCGAGACTTTCAAACATCAACTCTGAACCAGTGGGCCCGTGGACTCGAAACCTACAATCCGCGGATTAAAAGTCCGAGGGCTGGCGCAGTGCCACTTGTCTCAGGCGGGAACCGCGACCTGTTGGGTGCCTTGAGTGTCAGATTCGGCATGGCTTGCTGGCTGTTGATGGACAGAGTGATGGACAGATGATCATGAAGACTCCGAGGTCCTGTGTTACGGTCCATCCCCGCGATGCAGGCCTGCCGGTTACCCTGCGCCACACGTGTACGACCACACCGTCCGCGCACTGCTCGATCGAGAAGATGCTCAGGCACGGCCCAGGCCAGCACCTGCCAGCCCTCCGGGATTTGGGCGGTGGCCGGGTGCACCGGGCCTCCCGATAGGTCGCGGCAGTGCCTTCGACCACCGATGCACCTATTCAGATCCGCAACCCAGCACGGACGGAAAGTACCGGCCCGCTCCCCGCAACAAGAAGCGTTCTGAGTCCCACAGTCGATTCCACGGATGAGCCCACTTTCCCGGCAAGCTTCCACAACGGGTGAGATCATGAACGAGGTGATTCAACCAGCCTCATGAGTTCCCGGAGGGATCGGCGGCCGGGGGAGCTTCGTGCCCGGCGCAAGCCGGGGGTCGAAGTCCCGACCCAACCGTCCAGCGAAGGGAGCACCACCATGTGGGTTGCAACTTGGATGGCCGTGGTCGTGCTCATTGCCTTAGCTTTGATCCGGCTCGCGGCAATTGTTGTTTCACTCTGGGGCGTTCCGCCCAAGGATCGCAGTAGGGTACTACGAGCTCTCTCGAAGTGCTTTAAGTTTTGGCAGAACCGGCGGCGGAAGTAGCACCAGGGTGTGGCCCTCTCGACGAGAGGGCCACACCAATCCAACCCCGGAGTTCAGGCCCACACCTAGGGACGTCAGCCTGACCCGTGCCAGACCCGCGGGGCTGAATATCTCTAGAAGTCGATACCGATGTCCTCCCAGAACAGTTCCAGGCCGTCCTCGGGACTCTCATCGTCCGGCCTCCCGACCAACAAGCCTGCGGATCGGATGGCGTCGTGCAGCTCCAGGCCAAGGTCGTAATCTACATGCTTGACATGATTTATATGGCCCAGGAGCTTACGCTTCCCGAGGACTGACGCCCCAAAGCCCGATCGCACTACGTGGTGGACTTCAAGTCGCAGGAACCGCTTCATATTTCGCGGTATATGCGGGCCGTTGGGGTCGTTCACCGACAGGCCGGTCACGTACTGCGCGTGGCCGGCACGCATGAAGCGTGTCTTGCGGTCTTGTATCTCCCAGCCCTGGCTCCTCAGAACTCCTTCAATCTCCAACCTAATCTGATCATCGAGGTGCTCTCCCGAGAATGACAAGTCGTCGACGTACCGAGTGTAGCTCAGGGAGTATGATTTGGCACAGTCACCGAGAAGCGCATCAGTGCCATCGAAGATCATATTCGCGAGTAGCGGGCTCGTACTGAACCCCACAGGGAGAAATCCACCTAGAGTCGTACACCGTGCAACAAGCGCGCTTGATTCAGGATCAGCTTCTGACGTCCGAAGCGCATCTTCGACTTGGCTGACCGAAATCGACTCGAAGAATCGACGAATATCGATCCGGAGAACTACCTTTTTCCCCACATGCGCGCGCGCATTCGTCAATATGCCGCGCTGCTTTACACATCCATGAACACAGTCGCGCGGAACGAAACTTAGTTGAGCTTCAAGACTTCGCCGAATGCCCTTTATGATTGAGTCGAGCGTGGTCGTGAGGCGAACCACGCGACGAAATCTCCCTCGCCTTGAAGGGATCCTCAGTATCGTGAATCCTGTTTCCGCCTCAAGAATCCGAGCAGTCTTGTCAAGCGTTCCTGGCGGAACGCCCATCATGCGTTCGATTTGATCAACCGTGACTGCCATTTCGAATTCCAGACTAAAGGATGGAGGTGAGCCGAAGTGCCTGATCTAACTTCCTGTCGCATGCGTCCTAGCACGCCCAAGGCGTCACCCCCATCCGCGCGATATCATATCATAGGACTAAAGGGCAGGTCCCGTCGAGAGAAAGTATGGCCGCCATCATCTATCGAACGTATTAGCGAGATTGACCGTCGAAGCACATTCAGGTTGCGCCAAGTGAAGTCACTTGGCGACTGAGTCATCGCCTCACACTGCCTGTACCCCTTGTACCAACGAGAGAAGGTGAGCATCGTATAGTCACACACTGACAGGAGATGCGGCTGCATCTTTGGCGTTATATTCACTTCGACGAGCGGCTTGCGCCTGCCCAGGGATCGCAGACAGTGCCTCACAACTGGGTCAAAGTAGGGCTGGAGCTCGTCATTCTGTTCGAAATACATCTTTATAACGCGCCTCCCCCGATACCGGCGCAGTACTGTTCTTATCAGTTCGCGATAGAGAAGTAGAGTCGTTCTAACTTTTCCTAGCGGACCGCCTCAGAAAAGAAGAGATAAGAATTGAACCCCAACGTGTGGCCAAGGAATGGAACGAATCGACCAGCGACATCGGCCGAGTCATTCGACATGTGAAATCCGTCAGACTTGAAACGCTGGAAGGAATCCAATTCGTCCAGCCAGCTATATCCAGTGAGCTCCTCATACAGTCGCTGGATCGAATCATTAATCGTCGCAAAATCGGACTCCGCGACCGTGGCCCCAACGCAAACCATCGGGTCAAATGACTCATCGAGCGCGACATGAATGATTCCATCTGCGTCTGCCTCATCCTCTTGCGACTGAGTCACAGACTCGATTGTAACACCAGATCAACCGTTGCCGAAGATCGGTCAGAATATCCACTTCCAGTCAAGGATTGGGCCGATGCGCCAGTTCCTGACGAACGGTTCGGCTCGCGTCGAGACACTGCTTCGCACATCAGATGCTAGCCAGCCGACCCTGTTGTCACTCCAATTACCCTCTTTGCGGATCACATTCTCTGCCCGAAGCGAGGCGTCGATAGCCTTCGCGTGCAGGCCAAGAGCAATCCCCGCATCGCGGCCTTCAAATTTGGATCTGCTGAAGGCGAACGGGCCCGCTTGGCCCGCGGTGTCTATTTCAACTCCGTTGCACATGAGTCGACCGCGGTCGAATATGACCCGGTCCGGCGCGGAGAATCGAACCCGTAAGATAACATCGCGAGGACCGTGCCGGATCGTTAAAGTCGAGCCAATAAACTCTGCGTCCCAGTGTCGCGTCTTGAAGCGTAGTTCATTGTCATCCAGCAACAGTTGCACCTGGTTAGCCAGATCGAGAACAACAGCCGACACAAGATGACGACCAGACTCGACACGAGTCGAGAACAGAGGGATTCCGTGAACAACGACCCCAACGAACCTCTTCATCCCGCGCTTAAGCGTGAATTCCGTTGTCCCGATCTCCACAGTAATCGCGTTATCGCCATATGCCATTGCATATCCTGGCGTGGATGCGGCCTGGAGGTTCGCGGGTCTGCAATCTGCCAGCTCGACTAACTTCTCCGGCAAGAATCCTCTGGTCTTCTCGCTGTGATGATTGGGGCACAGGAGGGTGATCTCTTCTGCGACATGCCGCCGCGTTGTTGACCAGCCTCCAGCCATGTGGTCATACTCGACGATGGGATTCCCACATATCACGCAACCGTAGCCGCACCTTTGACGCACAATGCGCTTTACCGCATTTGGAATGTTCGAACGGTCGCTCACATCCGGCCTCGTCGAGTGCTCGACCACGACGCCCCAAGCGGAACGCCACGCAGGAACCCCAACATGCTGATCAAGTTACAGGACCTTTTGCGCTGCGGGGCTAGTTTTGGGACCTTGCCACCAGTGGTAGGGCCGTGGAACTCGAACCCACCCCACGGACTAAATGATCTTGAGGCATGAGCCCCGCCAGGCTGACAGAGGTCCTTGCGAGGATGTGCTCATGGGGCTCGTACCGGATCTGCCGTCGCGACACGTTTGGGTGCACACCCACGGCAGCTACGCCGCGCCGTCACCCGGAATCGTAGCCCTCTGGCTCCCACAACCCGGAACCGAGACCTGGCGGTGCCTGGTTGCCGTGCAGCGGACCCCCGCATCGGTCAGCGTCGTCTGGGTCCCGGCCGAGCTACTGGACCCGATCCCAGACCCGACGCCGGCTGGCTCTTGGACGGGCCGGCGGGGCACCCGCCACGCATGGCGAGGCCCGCTCTACGACGGAGGCAGGCCCTCGCCCGCGTTAGTGCTCGACACCCGACGTGATGGCGGAAAATGGCAGGCCCAGATTGCAGCTGTCGACACTCACCAGGGCGACGTCTTGATTCGGTGGGAATCCCCCGACCAGATTCGACCCGTCACCGACGACACCGCGCCGCGGCGAACCCCCGGATCGGTGTAGCTCTGGGAATTGTCAGTCCGTCGTGCGATCGTTGAATCATGGATGTGCGCGCTGAGGACATCGAGAGGATCCCCCGTGGGAATCTCCGGGTGCCGCGTGCCGCGTTCGCGGAAGTCTGGCGTGCAGCGGAACTCCTCGGCAAGACTGAAGAGTACGCAACTGGTGTCTGTCTGATGTGCAGGTGGATTGCGTGCGCCACTGTCACATTCAACGGCCGGCCGGAACCAGCCCGAGCGCCAATCACCCACACCACCCGGCGCGCACACGAGGAGTTGCTGGAGCGCGAACATCTCGCGGCAGACAAGAAGGCTATCCGGGTCGCTGGCACTGACGATCCTCGGCGGCTGATCGTCGAGGGCGCAGCCGCGACGTTGAGATGGGCATGGAAGGGGCAGGGCCGGCCCCCACTGGACCTGCCAGCGGCCCAAGCGAGTTGAGTCCACTCCACCCCATCGGGGTTGGATTTCTTAGAGGGCTTGAATGATGCGTCCGCCGATCCAGCGGGCGACGTTGACCGCGACCGCGTTCCCGGCCTGCATCTGCTGCTCGCCGTTGTTGCCGTGGATCGTGTAGGCGGATGGGAATCGTTGGGCGTTGGCGGCTTCGCGGGGCTTGAGCATCCGGAAGTAGCAGTCCTCGACAGCAACGCCGGCCTGGAGGAGTCCGTGAGCTTCGCGGGTCGCGACCGTCGACAGCGGCTGATCGGTCCGGTGGGGCTTAGCGCCCTTTCGGTATGGGATCACCAGGGTCGGCGCGGACTGCGCTACCGCCGCGGGAAGGGGCTCGGTGACGGGTTTGACGGCGTTCCGGTCGACGAGCCGGCCGCCGTACTGCTTCATGATCATCGCGCTCGGCGGCACGGTCAGGTAGTGGTGCCGGGCGGTAGCGAAGGTGTCGAGCGGCTGGCCCATCGGGGTCGGTCCGGCGTGGTTGCGGAGCATCGTCACGAACGGTCCCGGACTGACCAGGCCCTCGCGCTTCACGGTCGCGGTCGGCATGGGCTGCTGGTCCGGGTCGAAGGGTCGACCGTTGGATCCGCCGTGGTTGACGCCCATCACGAACTGCGGGGTCGCCGCGATCGCGTTTTGCGCGGTGGTGACCTGCGCCGGGGTCGGGCTGCCGTCGACCGGCCACGCCCTCAGGTAGGAGTTCGGGGCGCCGGACGCGCTGTCGTAGGTGTTCCCGCCAGCAGCGACCAGGGCCGGGTTCCCGATCGCGCGGAGTCCGTACTCGACCCGCCGCAACGTGTTGGCGCCGAGCGGGCGCATGCCGTGCTGTTCCCGGTCCCCGATCCGCACCCCGATATCGGTGAAGTCGATCGCCGCCGCGGCCGGTGCGGTGAAGGGCTCGATCACGCCGTGGTCACCGACCGGGCACACGTACAGGTACTGGGTTCCGTACTTGCCGATCGTGCGCCCAAGGAATGTCTGTTGGCCCTTGCGCGGCTTCCACCACTGCACGGCTTCCACGACCTGGTCGCAACGCGGGCAATAGGCCAAGGGACGCGGTGACATGTCGGGCTGCTTGATGCCGGTACGGGTGAAGATCCCGTAGATCCTGTCCCGCCACTGGGGCGCGGGGTCGTTGCCCTGCAAGTCGAACGCGTGGGCGGCGGAGATCGAAATGAACTGCTGCTGGTAGCCGAGCGCGGCCATGCCTGCCAGCCACACGTCGAACAGTTCCCAGTCGGCCGCCTCGACGACGTTCTCGATCACCACGAACGGGTAGCGGTGCAGCTCGGCGGCCCGGATCACCTCCCAGAACGTCACCCTGGTCCGTTCGAACGCCGCAGTCGGCACGTGGCCGTGGTCCTCGAACAGGTCGAGCTGGTGGCCCTTCTTCCGCCGGCCGCCGGCCGGTGACAGCTCGGTGCAGATCGGCGAGGCCCACAGCACCAACGTCCGCGGCAGATACCGCAGATCGATCTGGGACACGTCCGCGCACAGGTGCTCGGTGTCGGGGTGGTTCGCCGAGTGGGTCTCGCACTGTTGACTGCACTATCTCTGGTCCTGATCTTGTGGGCCACACACGTGGAGGTAGTTGCAGGTGGAGCTTCGGCAGGCCGTGCTGGAGGGGCGGGTTCGCATGCCCCAGCTTGGTGACGTGACAGTGACCGGGGATCCCCGGCTTCCGTATTGGGTGGTCGATGGGGACGGTGTCCCGCTCGGCTACATCAGTGCTTTCCTCCGCGAGCTCGTGCTCGGCGACGGGAGTCCGCTGACCTGCCGGTCTTACGGTCACGACCTGTTGCGGTGGTGGCGATTGCTGACGCTGCTTGAGGTCGAATGGGACCGGGCTACCAGGGTTGAGATCGAGTTGCTGATCAGCTGGATGCGGTCGGCGCCGAATCCGCAGCGGCGGCGCACCCGGACTGATGCGGAGTCGCCCGGTTCGGTGAACCTGAAGACGGGCAAGCCTAGCCTGGCCGCGGGTTATGCGAAGACGACGATCAATCATGCGCTGTCGTCGCTGTCGTCGTTCTACGCCTTCCATTTGCGC
The DNA here is from genome assembly GCF_013407955.1 of Microlunatus parietis. GTDB lineage: Bacteria > Actinomycetota > Actinomycetes > Propionibacteriales > Propionibacteriaceae > Microlunatus > Microlunatus parietis. The sequence continues at coordinate 3,283,980 of NZ_JACCBU010000001.1, forward strand.
AATGGGGACGGGCCGCTGGTCAACCCGGTGCCGGAGTCTGCCGAGCGCCGCGCGTTGCTGGCGCACCGGAGCCCGATCGCGGCGCGGCCGGTGACTCGCCGGGCGCCGCTGCGCCAGCGGGTTGCCGATCGAGCGCCCCGCTCAATTCCGGAGCCGTTGTGGGAGGAGTTGTTCGGCGCGCTCCGCACGAACCGGGACCGGGCGCTGTTCGAGTGCTACGTGTCCAGCGGCGGCCGCGCCGAGGAGCTGCTGGGAATGCTCGGCCGGCACATCGATTGGGCTGGGCAACGGATCTGGGTCGTGTCCAAGGGGACTCGCGTGCTGGAGGCAGTGCCCGCCTCACCGGCCGCTTTCCGTTACCTGGCTTGGTATTTCGACGAGCACGGCGCACCTGGTCCGGACGATCCGGTCTGGCGAACGATCCGCGGTCCGGTCCGGCCGCTGACTTATTGGGCGGCCCGGCGGGTGTTGCAGCGCGTCGATGAACGGTTGGGCACGAACTGGACGTTGCATGATCTGCGGCACACGGCTGCCTACCGGATGGCCGCCGATCCGAACATGTCGTTGGTCGAGGTGCAGACGGTGCTGCGGCACCGGCAGCTTTCCACGACCGAGCGGTATCTGCAGCCGCGGACGGAGGAACTGTTCGACAAGCTCGCCGAGCACTTCGCGCGCCCGGTCGCCGCTCCGCAGTTCGCAGTCGGCTACGCCGCCGACGACGTGAAGACGGTGTTCGGTGGCTAGGACTCTGACCCGTCCGCACACGCGGCCCGCCCGGCCGGACGTCACCCGGACGAAGTTCACCACGCCCGCGGTCGTTCCCGCCCCGGCCCCGGCGCCGGCGGATCCGCCCCGTCCACGCGGCCGGCTGGACACCGCCGACATCGACACCATCTGCCGCATCGCCCAAGAAACCTGGTCGGCCACCGATGCGCCCAGCCGGACACGAACCCGCGACGCCGGCCTGCGCAACCTCCTGACGCACCTGCTTGAGCAGCCCGGCCAGACCTGGCAGGAACGGTTCGACACGGCCGGGCTCAACGTCCGCGGCAGGCCGGTCCGGGACCTGGCCGTCGGCGAGGGACCGCGGGCCTGGATGACCCAGGCACTCGAAGCACTGCTGAGCTTGCGCATCATTCAGCCCACGCTGGAAGCGTTCCGCTCGAACCTCTTCCGCGACTACCCGCTGAGTTTCCGGACCGCGCAACGGGATCCCGAGCTGGACAAGTTCTTCGCCGCGGTCGAGGACCGGGTGATCTCCAGGCATTGGAAGCGTCGGGCCGTGTTCGACGTGTCGGCCGCGCTGACCATCCAAGGGATCGCCCTCGCCGACCTCACGCCGGAGGCATTCCTGCACTACGCCCGCACCACCCGCGATGCCGGCCTGGCGTCCTACTCCTACTCCACCTACGTCGGCCACCTGGCCTGGGAAATCCTGCACGAGATGGGCCAGTTCCCGGGCTCGGTTCCGAGCACGCTGCGCGCCGCGCTGCGGACGCCACAGCTGACCTGCCAAGAGCTGGTCGACCGCCATCAGCTACGCCAGCGCGATGTCTCCGATCTGCTGGTGCAGTATCTCGAGCGGCGCCGCCACGATCTCGATTACAGCTCGGTGCAGGGCCTGGCCCACTCGCTCGTGCTTCTGTTCTGGAAATCGGTAGAGACCCTCGCCCCTGAGCAGACCGACCTGCGGCTCGCGCCGGGCGTTTACCAGCGGTGGCGCGAAGCAGTAGGAGTCAGGGCCGACGGCAAGCCACGACGCAACGTCGACGCGGTGTTGACCTCGGTCCGCGCGTTCTACTTCGACATCCAGGCCTGGTCGGCGCACGAGCCGGAACGCTGGGCGCACTGGTCGGCCCACTGCCCGATCCCGCACCGGGAGATCAGGGAGGGTGCCCGCCGGCGTCGGCGGACCCGAGAGGCCAAGGCAGACCAGACCCGCCGGCTGCAGCCCCTGCTGCCGGTCCTGGCCCGCTACGTCGAGGAGACGCACCAAGACCTCAACACCCTGCTCGCCGCAGCGGACACCCCGGTCGGTGAGATCGTCGCGGTTGGGTCCCGGGCCTACCGGCGGCTGTTCACCCTCGCCGACCAGCGCCGAGCTCGAGCGCACGGCGACGCCAATGTCAGGTTCCAGGAGGAGGCCACAGGACGAGCCGTCAACGTTAGCCTCGCCGAAGACACCGCCTTCTGGCAGTGGGCCATCGTCGAAACTCTTCGACACACCGGCGTCCGGATCGAGGAACTGCTGGAACTGTCCCAGCTGAGCATCCGCCAATACCTGCGACGCAACGGCGAAGTGGTCGCACTACTGGTCATCGCCCCATCCAAGACCGACCGCGAGCGGGTCATCCCCGTCTCGGCCGAACTGTTCCACGTCCTGGCCCGCATCATCCGCCGGCTCACCCGCGATGGCCATTCCACAGTCCCGCTGGCAACCCGCTACGACACCCACGAGCGGATCACGACCGAACCACAGCCATTCCTGTTTCAGCGACGAATCGGCCAGCGCAACGAGGTCATGACGCCCGGAGCTGTCGGGAACATGCTTACCCGGGTCTGCACCCAGCTGGCCGAGACCGACCTGCGGTTCGACGGAGTGAAGTTCGCGCCGCACGACTTCCGCCGGCTGTTCGCGACTGACCTGGTCAACAACGGACTGCCCATCCACATTGGTGCCGCGCTGCTCGGCCATCTCAACCTAGAAACCACACGCGGCTACGTCGCGATCTTCGAAGAGGAAGTCGTCCGGCACTACCAGAGCCACCTCGCCCGGCGGCGATCCATGCGCCCGCTCGAGGAGTACCGGCCGGTCACCGACACCGAGTGGCAGGAGTTCGAAGATCACTTCGACAAGCGCAAGCTCGAACTCGGCAACTGCGGCCGACCCTACGCAACCCCCTGCAGCCACGAGCACGCCTGCATCCGCTGCCCCATGCTCCGTGTTGATCCGAGAATGCTCGACCGGCTGGATGAGATCGAAGCTGATCTTCACACTCGCCGACAGCGTGCCCAGGACGAGGGATGGCTCGGCGAGATCGACGGCATCAACCTGACCCTGAGCTTCCTAGCCGGCAAGCGCGAGGAAGCCCTCCGAGTGAACCGCCTGGCCGTTGTTGACCTCGGGATGCCGACGGCTCCCTCGATGGGGCCGAGGAACGCGTAATGATCATGAGATTGATGGCCCAGGAAGAGAGGCGATCAGAGTGCGAGCTGGTCGAGCCATCGCTTCCAGTGCAGGGACTCCTGGGGATCGTGGTCGCCAATCCATTCGGCGCACTGCATCAGATCCGAGAGCATGAGATTGGCCTCTGGCGAAGTGACAATGTTCGACAACCGGGCGAGCACGCCGGCGAGAAGGTCAAGGTGCTCTCCTGTCCCGGGCGGAGACAGATCTTCAGCCGGATCACTGACCTCTCCAGCGAGATAGTGCAGGTCCCACGTGAAAGCACCAGTCGCGACGCAGGAAAAGTCCCAGAGCCCGGTCACGGCACCACATCGGCCGTCGAGCACCATGTTGCCCAAGTGGAAATCACCGTGGAGCACGATCGCCCCACCGTGGGCGAGATCACGTTCATAGAGGGCGCTGTATTCGGTCAAAAGATTCTCGATCGCAGGCCGCATAGCCGGGGGAAAGCTGGCGAGACTAGACGTCAGCTGACCCACATACGGAACCCCGCCGATCGAGGTGACACCCAGACTGGAGACGTCGGCACCAGTGAGCGCCTCCCGCCAAGCGATGAGCAGGTCAGCCAGCGAATCGGTCAGCTTCCGACGGTCCACATCGCTTGCCGCATGCCAGTCCTTCGGCGTGAACTCCGTGCCAATGATCTTGGGATAGGCCATGCAGCAGGTGTGTTCCCCGGTCCAAGCCACCTCTGGGGTCTCAACCGGCAGGCGTCCACTGACATACGCAAGCACGGCAAGCTCGGTCGCGAAACGGGCATGATCACGGTGACGCGGGAATCGGATGATCCAATCGCGGGTCTCGACAACCACGCTCTCCCAGCCCTCACGTCGCACCGCATGCGAGAAGTCGAGAGAGTTTGCGTCAGCCTCTACGGCAAGGGCGACGAGCATCCCGTCGAGCGACAGATCGTCCAAGAACTTTGTGGCCGTCACCCGGAGAATGCTGCCCAGACGAGCAGGCCCTTCCGCAAGTGGATTTATCTCATGACCGGCGCACACGAACGGTGCTGGCTTGACTGGTGCAGAGAAGATCGCCCGCGGCCAATGGTTCGCGGCGACCTTGATCGTGAACCCGGCCTCGCGCAGGCCAGTCGACGACCCGCCGGCCCCGCAGTAGAAATCGGTGACGTCAAGCTCGTCCAGGTAGCCATAGAACGGGCCGCCGCAGGGTGCCAGCATCTGTCAGCCCTGCACCGCAGTGAGATCTGGCAGCCCGACCGTGCGTCGGGCGTGGGCCCACAGTTCGGCGACCAACGGATCGGGTTCCTCGTACGGGTCGGGGTTGCTCACGCCGTCGCTGTCGTAGCGGGGAAACGGGGAGGTATCCGCGACGACCTCGACCGGAAGCCGCAGAGTCACGGCGCCGGTAGCGGGATCGGTCGTGGTGAGGCCAGGCATGGTCTTCGCCTGGGCCTCGACCGCTGCCCGGAACCGCTCGGCATAGGCCAGGTAGGCGGCCGCGTAGCGGGCTTCGATCGCGCTGGCGGCCTGGTCCAGTTCTTCCTCGGCGCGCAGGTACTCCGCAGAGTTCATGTCCTCGGGCAGGCTCTTCCACGGCAGCCGGTCCACCGCCTCGTCACACGAGACGGCCGGCGGGTTGTTGTCCGGTCCCTCGTCCTCGACCAGCTCGGGCACGTTCAGCGGCACCCTGACCGGCTCGGTGCGGTGCTGCAGGAGGTACTCGCCGTCCCAACCGACTGTGCCGGTGACGAGCTGCTCGACCAGATTCGATTCCCACGATCCCGGCCGGCCAGCGGTCACCCGCTCCACGCTGCCCAGATTCGCGGCCACCGACGCCAGAACGGAGGCGAGGAAACTTGAGAAGTCGGCCGGCTCGTCCCGGCCAGCGATCGTACGGCGCCGGCGGGCCGCCGCGGTCAGCGACCCCACGGCCTCGCCCCACAGGTCGCGCTCGGTCAGCGCCTCCGCGCCGTGTTCCTCGGTCATGATCATTTCTCCTCGCTGGTGTGGTCGTTCAGGCGGTCGCTGATCTTGCGTCGGAGTTCTTCGAGTTGCCGGAGGACCTCGTCGACCGGTCCGGGATCGAGCACGGCACGGATGGCGTCGTCGGGCACGATCGGTTCCAGGTCGGTCCAGGCCCGGGCCCAGTCGCGTTCCTTGCTTAGCCGCCAGTCGATCTCGCCGGCCAGGTCGCGCAGCTCCTGCTCGCGGTGGGTGCCGATCTGGTCGGGGCAGGGGCCGGTGTGGGGGTTGTGGCCGCACCAGGTGCAGGCGCCGGCGGGGATCCGGCGCGGTGGGTTTGAGTTGTTCGCCATGTTGATCAACTCCCCTGCTGGTGGCCGTTGGGTGGCGGCAGCCCCCTGTTTTTGGGGGCCTGCCGACAGCTGTCGCATGCCGGCCCGGTAGAGGCTCCAAGGTCAATCAGGGTCCGTGAGGTTCTCGTTTGGCGGACTAGGAAATAAGCGAGCTTGCGAGCGCCGACGTCCGTCAGGCGAGAACCTCACGGACCCTGATTGAGGTTGGAGGGACCGGGCTGGCACCAGGCCACCGAACCCGACCAGGCACCCTCTTTCCCGCCCGCAGGGCGGTGGGCACCAGGTCGGGACCGGTAGCTGCCCCGCCGGCTTACCGGTCGCCGAGATCGGCGCGGTCCAGTGCCGGCCCGCTGTCGGTGTGTTCGATCGCGCCGGCGTGCTGTTGTTGATCTTGCTGATGCCACCGGGCCAGGTCGTCGTCGTGCCGGGCTCGCTCGGCCGCGGTCCGCCGGTGTTCCTCGGTCTGGCGCTGCAGATCGTGCACGGCCTCTTCGGCCCGCTGCACCGCTTCCGCGGTCGGATCCGGAGGTTCGGTGGCCGGCCGTTCGTCAAAATCCGGCGTCACCGCGTCGTCGTCGACATCCTGGTCGCCGTCGTGATGTTCGGCGGTCGGGGTTGCGGTGGAGTCACCGGCGTCCGCGGCGAGTTCGGTGCGAAGATCACGCCACAGGTCATAGTTCGGAGCGTCTGGCGGCATAGCTTCCCGCCGATGCTGGACGGCCTCGCCACGACCAACGATGGCAATCAGCCGGTCAATCTCGACCGCAGTCTCAGCGTCGGGCTCGCTCCACCACGACGGATCGTCGTCGACATGGGCACCGTCGGCGCCGGCCTGGTCCGGCACGAGGCCACGGGTCGCCTGGTCCTGTTCTTCCCAGTCGGCCCGGATCCGGTCGTCGACGCCGGGGGTCTGGAGATCGTTCAGATTGGACCGGGTCATCGCCTGGGCTTGGCCGATCAGGTCGCCAAGCTCGTCGACGTTGGTCGGGGTGGCGTCGGCGCGGTCCCAGTCGGCGTAGTCGTCGTCACTGCCCAAAAGGGCGGTGAAAGCGAACCGGGCCCGGTCCAGAGCGGCGTCGGCGTCACGGTGGGCGCCGAGACTGTGCCCGTCCTCACCCAGCTCGGCATCCACGGCCGGCGGCTCGGCGGCGTTCGCTTCAGCGATCGGCGACTGGTCGCCGTCGGCGTCGTCGTCCGCCTGGTCCTCGGTCGGCGGTGCGGTGTGGGTGCCTTCGAGCAGGCGTTGCAGGGCAATCGCGCGTTGCACGTCGCCGCGGGCGAAGTCGATCTCCAGGGCGAACTCCGACGTGACGTCGTCGTACCCGGCCGCCTCCCGGACCTGGTCTTCGATCTCCTCGGCCCGGCCGAGGGCGGTGTCTGCGTCGAACAGTGCCGCCGCGAGGTCCTGGCGGGCGGTGGTGTTGCGTTGTGGGATCCGGTACCAGTAGGGCTGATCCCAGTCGTCGTTGCACACCTCGTGCTCGTCCAGGATGAACCCGTCGTGGGTGATCTGGACCGGTGCCCCGTCGGAGTACCGGGCCTGAAGGCCGGACTTGGCGATCTTGTCCGGGTCTGTGGAGACGTGCTCGGCCTTGATGAACTTCTCGGCGCCGGTCGCGTCGATCCGCACCCGATAGCCTTCCGCCGGCGTCGATGCGTCCGCGTCCAGGCCGTAGAAGGCCTCGGCGATCCGCCCGACCCCGTACGGGGTCGCAACCGGTCGATCAGCCTCCGCCCGGTCATCCTCACCCGTTCTGGTGTCGGCGTCATGATCATCCGACGCGACTTCCGAGCCGGTCGCAGAGTCGTCCGTCATGGCTTCAGCGGCGGCGGTCTCGCGGGCTTCGGCCGCGTGAAGCCAGTCGCTGTGAACGAGCTCCCGAAAGTCCGGCGAGGACAGTTCGGCCGTGTTGACCCGGAGCGAGGTGCCGAGCCGGTCGAGCCGATCATCCAGTTCTCGCCACACATGAGGTTCCCTCACCGGGTCATAGGCGTGGTCAGTGACCAGCTGGTCGAGCGCGAACCGTGCCCGACCGGCCGCCGCGGCGGCCTCCTTGTGCGCGTCGAGCATGATCAACTGGTCCCGGTGCTCATCGGAGACTGCGGTCTCGATCTCCATTTCGAGCCGCTGGTGTTCGTCGATCCGCTTCGCTTCCTGCTCGACCGCGGCAACGAACGGCCGCAGGTGCCGCGGCGTGTGGTCGCCATCGCCGCGCGTGCTCTCCCACAAGGCCTCGGAGAAGGCCTCACCCAACAGGGCCACGTTGACCGGCGACAACATCGCCTCGCCGTCGTGGTCGATGTTGTCGGCCAGCTCGTCGAACGCGGCCGCCTGCTCCGCCAGACGTGCCCACGCCGCCTCCCGCACGGTGGCGGCCTCGTCCTCACTCCACCATGGCGCACCGTCGAATTCGGTGTCGCTGTCGCCGGTGTTGCGCCGATAGTCGGCGTACCGCCGCAGTTCTGCGGTTACCGTGGCGATCGACTCGGCACTCAGTGGGGCGACCCAGTCCGTCGTGCCCGGTACCCGATCACCGCCCGATCCCTCGCCGGTCAGGCTCTCCTCGTAGGTCTGCTGCAGGCCGGCCGCGGCAGACGCGTGCAGGAGGCCGCGGTGGATCCGCCACTCGAACGGCGACTCGATCCCCTCGAATCCGGCCGCGATTCGGGCACGCCGCTCGGTCTCGGCGGCTCGGGTCATCTCGCTGCTGACCTCGGTTAACGCGGCGGCAAGATCAGCCCGCGCCCTCGCGTTATGGGCGGCCCCATCCGGTAGACCAGCCGCGCGCCGCTCGGCGACGATCCGGTCACGGTCCGCACGTCCCGAGATCTGCCGGGCCAGATCAGCCAGGACCGTCTCCGCGTCCAGACCGTCCTCCGGACCGGACGTCGGCTCGAAGATCGTCATCTCACCGGCATCGACCGCGGCCGCCAGCCCGACCAGGGCTTCGGCGTTGGTGGCCGGCGGGTCGTCTTCTCGGTGGATCCGTTCGACGCGCTGCCAGATTCCGCTCTGGCTGAGGATCTCGCCTGTGCTCCACGATTCCGTGGCCATGCGGTCGACCTCGCCGGCCAGGCGCGCATAGTGCGCGCGTGACTCCTCGGTTTGGCCTTGCCAGGCGAGTTGGGTGAATGCCGCACCCCAGGCCGTGCGGTACTCCTCCGGGCTGCTCCACTCGGCAGCGGTTCCTTGATCGAACTCGGTCATGATCATTCCTTCCGGTGTTGGTTAGTTGGTGAGTTCGAGGGCCGGGCCGTCGTCGTCCTGCCGGACGTCGGAACGGCTGTCGGCCTGCTGCTGGTCGGTGTGCCAGCGGGCGAGTTCGTCGTCTTGCTCGGCCTGCTCGTCGACGACCCGCTGGTCCTCGATCGTCTGGCGGTTGCGGATCTCGACGATCGCGCGCTGCGCGTTGCGGACCGCTGCCGCGGACTCCTCCGCTGACGGCACCCGCATCCGGTCCTCCACCTCGACCGCGCCCTCGGTCTCGACGCGAATGTCCGGCTCGTCGAGTTCGGCGACTGGCTCGACCTGGGCGGGTTCGGGCCGGACGGCGGCGAGATCTTGGTCGCGCTGCTGTTCGGCGTCGGCGAGTTCGTGTTCGCCGGTGATCTCGCGGTGCGGATCCTCTTCGGCGTCGGCTTCGCGGCGGGCGGCGAGCCATTCCTCGGCCGTCACCGGTTCCTCGTCCAGAGCGGCGTCGTCACGGGACGGCAGCTCGGCCGCGGCCCGCTCGGCCGCCGCCCTGGTCTCGGCGGTGTGCGCGTACCACTGCGCCCGCGCCTCGTCCGCGGCAGCTAACTCGGCCGCCTGCGCCTCGATCGTTTCGGCGAGAGCGGCGGCGTCGCCGGCCTCGTCGAGCAGCCGGTGCCGCTCCGCCGGATCCTCGACTGCATCGGCCTGCGCGTTCAGCAGTGCGGCATCGTTGCGGCGCTGTTCGGCGGTCTGCCGGGTCGCCGCGAGCTGGTCCGCCACGTAGGCCGGCGCCCACGTCTTCTCCCGCTCATAGGCGGCGATCCGGACCCGCAGCTGGCCCGTGCTCATCTCCGCCTCGGCCCGGTCCGCGACCGGCCGGCCCAATGCCCGCCACGCCGCATGCCAGGACGCGTACGCCTCCACCTGGCCCGGCTTCGGCGGCGACCCCAACGCCTCTGCCGCATCATCATGACCCGTCAGTTCCCGGTGAGCCGCGACGATGCCTACCTTGCTGATCCAGCCTTCTCGGCCGTTTCCGTCCTCAGGAACCGAGCCCAGCGACTCCACGGCCCATTGGGGTGGACTGGCCGCGAGTGCGACGCCCAGCTCGGTCTGCCGCTCGTCAGCATCCGCGGCAAGCTGCTGGAGATAGGCACTCCATTGGCCGTCTTCGATCGCCGGAATCCAATCGGCATAGCCGTCACCGGTCGGATCGAGCGTCGTGGTGTGGTCGGTGATGCGGGAGTGGAGGACGTTGGTGATCTGGCGCGCGTCGTCGAGGTCGCGCCGTTCGACGGCGTCGACCAGGGTGGCGCGGGGGTCGTGGCCGGCGATCTCGACCCGGCGTAGCAGCCGGGTGAGGGTGGCGGCGCCGTCTTCGGCGGCGATTGTCGCCCGCTGACCTTCAGTGAGGGTGCCGGCCTGGACGAGTTCGTCGAGCCACCGTTCGGTGCGGCCGGCGATCGCGATCTCGCAGGCGTCGGCGAACAACTCGCCGGGCGTGCGGATCGCCGCGTTCTCGTCGGCGGCCTCGGCGGCGTGGGCGAGGGCGGACAGTTCCGGCTGGTCGGTTTCCAGGACGGTGGCGAGCACGGCTTGCGGGTCGCGGTGGACCGCCTCCAGCACCTCCCCGGTCTGGGCCTGGTCGGGCCGGTCGCGGGTGACGACGTGGGCGGTGTTGGCGTGCCGGCCGCGGCTCATTCCGACATAGAGCGCGTCCGCTCCCGTTCGAGCGCTGACCACGGAGTGGGTGGTGTCGACCGTGACGCCTTGCACCGCGTGAACGGTGTAGGCGTAACCGAGGGCGAGCTTGTCGGAGACGTAGTCGGCCGGCAGCCGCAACGTCTCGCCGTCGACCGGGCGGCCGGTGTCCCGGTCGATCGGGGCGCAGGTGATCGACCCGTCGTCGTGGACGTCGGTGATCTTGAACTCGTCCCGGTTCCGCGGCGCCCGCCGGTTACCCGCGTAGCCGGCCAGGTGCCACGCGTTCTCCCGGGCCTGCACGACATCGCCCGCCCCGGCGAACAGGCCTTGTAGGCCCAGTTGGACGGTGCGCTCATCGTCGACCCGGCCAAGATCAACAAGGCGGGCCCGCAGGTCACCGGACAGCCGGGCGGCCTGCTCGTTGCTGTCCACGATCAGCAGGGACCGTCGCTCTTCCAGAGTGTCGGCCAGCCACGCCCGGCCGGCGGCCTGTTCGGTCTGCTCGACCGCGCCGCCGTCGATCAGCCGGCCCTGCCGGTGGTACTCGCCCAACACCGTGGTGTCGTGCTCGCGCAGCCGCAACGACGCCGGGCCCTCCCAGTCCTCGGCGAACCGGCGGGTCTCGGTCAGCTCGTACCGGGGTCCGGCCGCGGCGGCGAGGTCCATGCCGCCGGCGGCGCCGACGGCGGAGAGCTGGCGGTGGTCACCGACCAGCAGGAGTTTCGCGCCGGCCTGCTCGGCGTGGGCGTAGATCCGGGCCAGGGCGGCAGTGTCGGCCATGCCGGACTCGTCGACCACGACCAGGTCGCCGGCGGAGAGTGCCCAGGCGCGTTCCTCCGGCCGGGCGTCGCCGGCGGCGATCCGGTCCTGCATGCCGAGCCACTGGGTCGTGTTCCGTGCGGTGAGCCCTTCGGCGGCCAGGATGTCGGTGGCGATCTGCGCGGTCGCCAGCCCGACAACCCGACGCTGCTCCCCGCCCCACAGGGCGGGGTCTTCCCAGGCGTTGGCGAGGGTGCCGAGGAGGAAGCTCTTACCGGTCCCGGCCGGGCCGATCAGGGTTTCGATCCGGGCACCTGAGGTTAGGATTCCGGTGATCGCGGCCGCCTGGTCGGCACCGAGTTCGGTGCCCTGCGCGGCGACCGTGGCGATCACGGTCTGTGCCGTAGCCGGGTCGAGGGCGCGCCGGTCGGTCGACCGGTCCGCGGCGTGGAGCAGCTTCTCGGTGTGCAGGTGGCCGGGAGTGGCGTAGACCCGGCCGCCGGGCGCCTGATAGGACGAGGCGCCGTTCGCGAGCCGCAGCTCGTCGGGCAGCACGGCCTCGCCGGGACGTTCCGGCTCCAACGGGGTGGCGAGCTTGACGCCGTCCTGGGTGAGCCGGTCGAGCAGCTCGGTGATCTCGCCGGGCTGCAGGTTCCCGAGGTGGTCGGGCAGGCTGTCGCTGATCGCCCGGGTCAGGTCCGACTCGTTCCAACTGGCCCGGGTCTCGTGCACCCGGGCGAGCGCGGCCTGCAGCACCGCCGTCTCGGTCCACTCCCCGCCGCCGGGAGGCTGTTCGGTGCGGGCCGCGAGGGCCTGATCGGCGACCGTTGCGAGGCCGCCGGCGACCTCGGCGCGGAGCTGCTGGTCCCACCGGTCGAGCCGTTCGGCAACGGTCTCGCCGTCGTGCGACTTCGCCCGCCGGGTCGCGAGCGTGGCCTGCTGCTTCAGCCGGTTCAGCTCCAACGCGTTCGGCGCCCGGCCGAACTTGCTCTCGAACGCGGCGACCAGCTCGCCGGCCTTCTTCCCGATCGCCGTCTTGCGCGACGAGAACAGGTCCATCACCGACTGGTCGATCCCGACGATCTCGCGGGCCGCGCCGTCCGGGCGGGTCGCGAACTGGACGCCGAGCGCGCGGGTCAGGTGCTGCTCCATCACCCGCTCGGCGACCGCGCCGGCTGATCCCTTGTACTTGTGCAGGGCGCGGGAGTCGATAGTGCGCCACTTCCCGTCCTCGCCCTGGACGCGGTTCAGGATCGCGTTGTGTATGTGGAGCTGCGGATCGTGGTTCCGGGAGTCGTGCTGGAAGAAGCTGGCCACGACCCAGTCGTGGGCGTCGGCCCACCGGCCGGCGTTGCCGCCGTGGTGCCCGACCCTGGCGTACCCGGCCTTCTCCGACAGGTAGCCGAGTGCGGCATTGTTCCCGGCCCAGATCGCATCCTCCACCGCTGTCCGGTAGGCGGCCCAGGATTCGACCTCACGCCGAGCCCGGCGCACCGCCGCCTCCAACGGCTGCACACCGTGCACCGGCTGCACCGGTGCACCGGCCGGGTGCACCGCCGCACCGGCCGCGTCCTGTTCGGCTGCGGCCAGTGCGGCGAGGGCGTCGTCGAGCCGGTTCTGCGCCTGCACTGCTTGCGCTTCGAAAGCAGTGTGTAACACGGTGACGCTCTTCTGGACCGAGAACGTGGCGTCGTGGAACGCGACGTTCTTGCGGGCCTTCTGCCCCGCCTCGATCCGCAGTGCGGCCCGGCGTTCGGCGTCTGCACCGGGCTCGCGCTCCAGTGCAGCGGCGTAGATCGCATCCTCAGTCGGGTAGTGCCGGCCGTCGTGGCCGAGCTTCTCCACCTCCTCCCACTTTTCCGGATCGCGGAAACCGTCGGCGCGAGGGTCCAGGAACCGCTCATACAGGGCCTGCATGTCCTGCGCGTCGACCTCGCCGTGCAGACCGAGCAGGGCGGCGCCGGCGCCCTGCCAGCGGCCGGGCGGCTCGCCCTCGGTCACGGCGCCGGTGTAGTAGTTCTCCCGGCCGGTGGCGATCGCGTCGGTCAGGTAGGAGGCACTGTGGCCCGAATTGACGGTCAGCATCCGGCCACCGCCGCACCCGCCGACCGGCGGCCCATCTGATCGTGATGCCAAGGTGTGTACTGAAAATCTTGTGGGTCGCGTGCGCTCATCTGGATCTCGCTGGCTACCTGGGTCGGGCCATGGAAATCGGAAACTTGATTCGTGCTGAAGTGGCTGGTCATGCTCGGCTCTCCTCAAGTTCGGACTCGGAATCTGACGGCTCGTTGGGCTCTGACTTGCTGGTGTTCGGGATCAACTGGAGCTGTCTTGGCTCGGTCTTGGTCTCGGCGGTCTGGTCGGTGTCGGTGGTGTCGTTCCAACCGGCGAGTTCGTGGATCCGCTTCGCGCGGGGCCAGCCGGAAGACAGAAGTTTCATCACCGCGCGCGCAGACAGCGGTTCGCCGTCGTTGTGGGCGGCGGCATGCCGGTGCAGCCAGCCGACCAGGGCAGCGTCGTCACCGTCGGGCGGTGCGCCCTCGGCAACAGCAGGCGGCTGCACCGCCGGGGCGGGAACGGAAGCGGCAGCAGTAGCAGGCTCGGAAGCGCTACCGGAAGCACCCGGCTGCACCGGGGCGGAAGCGCTCACAGCAGCAGGGCGGTGCACCGGTGCAGCAACAGCGGTGTGCACCGGCCGGTGCAGCTCACCGCTCACCCGGCCCACTGCCGGGTCGGAGGTGGGGAGGGTGATCGTGGCTCGGTCGAGCCGGGCGAGCAACTGACCGGGTGAGAGTTGCCGGTCGTCGTCGGGCAGCAGCAGCGCGACATCGCGGGCCGACAGCAGCCCGTCACGGATCGTGCGCAGGACGGCAGTCCGGGCCGCTCGGGCGCGGAGCATCGGCCGCCAGCCAGCCGGGGTCGGGCACACCGCGGCCAGGCGGGACGAGACCCGGACGAGCTGCTGCATCAACGCCCGGGCGGCGACCGGATCGTCACCGCCGGTCCGGGCCAGGTGCAGCCACACCCGGGTCGTGATCACCGGCGACGTCAACCACGTCAATGCAGACCACCGGGCCGACATCAACGCCGACAAACGGCGCTCCTGCCGAGGCTGAATGAGGCCCATGTGCTGCCGCAGCAGGTGCGCCAGCATCTCCACGATGATCGCGTAAGCGAGCGGGGCCAGGGCGTGACCGAGCTTGGCCGCCCACCCCTCCACACTCGCGGCGTTGATCACGATCGACCCGACAATGAACACGTAGGTCGTAAACATCGCGCCCGGGATCGTCCAGCCACGACTCATCGCCGCCAACCGCAGCGCGGTGCAGGCGATGATCATGCCGTCCGCAACCAGCGGCACCAACGGCGACCCGAACGCGGCAGAGACCGCCTCGAACGACGTCACACCGCCGATCCCGGCCACCACCAAAGCGAACGCCACCGCGACACCGAACCCGAACCGGGACCCGGCCCCGGTGCTGCGGCGCGCCCGCTGCTGGAAGGCGCGCACGGCCGCCGCACCGTGCGGACGATCACCACGACGACCAAGATCGCGACCAGGACGATCACGCCGTACGGGATCAGATCGAACGGGTTCATGACAGACCTCCAGGGACGAGGGGAAGCGGCTTGCCGATCGGCGGCGGCGGGTCGAGTTGGCGTGCGAGCTTGATCAACTCGCTACGGATCGCGGCCCGAAGGTCCGGCCGGGCCGCCACCGAGACGGGCCCGATCCGAACGTCGGCGAACTGGTGAACGCGGGCGCGGTCGCACGCGGCGATCGCACGAACCACCGCGCGGCGGGACAGGTCGAACTCGACCGGGCCGACCGTGAGCCAGGCCCGCCAATGCCCGTCCCAACCGTCCTGGTGAAGCCCGCCGGCCACCGGCACCCGGCCCATCTCCGCATCGACCCAGGACAGGACGTGTGCCGACGACCACGGCTCAACCAGCCGCGTGAACGGCCCCCGGCAGCGGACGGCCTTGACGGTCAGGTCGTCGAACCGGTCGCGCGCAGCGCGCCGGATCTGCGTGAAGGTGATCATCCTGCGACCACCACCCGGGCCCGCCCCGGGTACTCCCGGTTGTTGCCGCCGGTGCCCCAGTCGACCAGGACCGCCCACGCGGCGGTCTCCCACGACCCCAGGTAGGCCAGCGTCGACAGGTCCAGCGGCCTGCCCGTCGTCAGGCTGGCGACGATCCCGAACAGCCGCCACTCGGTGGAGGACCAGCCGCGGCCGTTCGCGTCGACATCGTCAACCCATGCCTGCCACGGTCCGTCCTCGTGCTCGACATCGTCGAGCAGCCACCGGGCCGCATCGTTGCCGACGGCGCGAGAGAGTTCCAGCAGGGCCTTCGCGGCCAGCCACTCCTCGCTGCCCACGGTCTTCCAGAAATCGTTCCAGGTGGTGGTCATGACTGTCCTCCTCGGGTTCGGGTGCGGCGGTGGAACGCCGCGTCGGCGGCCGCGATCTGCTCGTCGGTCGGTACGGGGGCGGGCCGGTCGTGCGGGCCCTCCCACCACGCGGCGATCGCAACCGTGGCGGTAGCGGTCGGAACGTCCGGCCGGCCGGACGCCTGGTCGGTCTGGTGGTGGTCCAGGGAGCACTTCCCGGCGTAGTCGGTGATCCGGCGGACCACGCCGGGCCGCATCCGGTCATGCCAATCGGCGGCCGACCGGATCGACGGCCGGCCCAGATAGGAGGCGCGCCAGGCCTGCATCAGCCAGACCAGTTCCTCGATCACCTCCGGGTGCCACAGCCAGCACTCCGGCAGCCCGGCCGCACCGTCGGCGTACTGGAGATAGACCGTCTGCAACCACTGCGTGAGGTCGGTCAGCACCTCGGACGGGGTGAACGTGTCCGGCAGACCAGCCAGCCAGGACTCGACCGGCGGCACCTGGTCCGGCTCCGGCGTCAGCAGGTCGGGCAGCGCGGCGACCTGCTCGGCCAGCTTGCGGACCTCCTCGGCGAGCTGCTCCAGCCCCGCCCGGTCCGCGAGCCCGGCCTGCGCCGTACGGGTGGCCTCGACCTCCCGGCCCAAACCCGCCAGCCCACGCTGCAGCAGTTGGACGCGTTCCTCGATCGTGATCGTCATGCCACACCCCTCTCTCGCCAGTCCTCGCAGCCATCGCCCGCGACAGCTGGCGCCGTGTCGGCCGTCGACCAGCCGGGATCCTCATCGCGCCGGCTGTTCGTGCGGAGTTGGCGGGCCACCAGGTCATCCAGGGCCCGCCGGGCCCGCTCCAACGCATCCGTGACCTCGGTCCCCGACCACACCGCGGCGATCTGAGCCCGGTCCCCACCAGGCCGCTCGGGCTCGTTGCCGGTCTCGCCGTCGTGCTCCACGGCCTGTTGATCTTGACCGTGTTGATCTTGAACGGCCGTATCCGTCGCCCGGGCCTCGATCGGCTCGACCTGGATCCCGTCGGGGTCGATGTCGGCCCGGAACGGGTCGTCCGTCGCCGGGATCGTCCGGTAGCGGGCGAGCAGTTCGTCCGTCACCTCATCGGTGGCGGCTTGATCAACTTCGTCGACGTCGACCATGGCTGCGTAGCAGTCGCCGCACAGGTGATCGGTCGTCCGGACGGTGTGGTCGACCGGGCCGCACTCGACGCAGACCTTGCGGGCGGCCAGGGCTGCCTCGACGGCGGCGAGCTGCGCCGGCGTCGGAACCCGCTTCGGCGCGGCCAGGTCTTCCCGGTACAGCCACGCGAACCGCTGCTCCCGCTTCCACACGATCCGCCCGTACGGCTCCTGCCCGCCCGGCGACAAACCCGCGTCACGCAACTGCCGCCGCGTCAACAAACCATCCGGCGCCTGCCGGAACCTGAACTCAGGCAACCCGTCCGATTCGACGACGGCCGGCCAAACCCGGCCGTCCCACAACTCGAACCCCTCCAACTCCCGGGCGGTCATGACCGGTCCCGATCGTCATCGGCCGGCGGGACGACCACCAGGTGCCGGTCACGCTCGGTCGGCCACACCGGATCCGTGTCGCTGGTGAAGTCGGTCGGGCTGACGGGCGTGTCACCGACCCGGCGGGTCGTGGACAGGGTCGGGGTGAACCGGTCGGCCGGGCGGAGGCTGGCCAGCCAGGCACGGAACCCGGCCCAGCCGGACCGCACCGAGATCTCGACCAGGGCCGGACGGCCGGCGGCGATCCGCCGGTTCAGCCGGTCGGCGGCCTTGTCGGCCCGCTTCTTGGCCCGGGCGGCCTTGCGGAAGTCGGGGCGCTTCCACACCATCTCGACCTTGCCGATCGCGGGCGGCATCGACCGCCCGATGATCACGACCTGTCCCGGCTCCAACTGCGCGAACTGAGCCTCCGACAGAATCGCCTGGCGCCGCTTCGTGGTCGAGTAGCCGCGCGAGCTGTGATCATGCGTCGCGACGTCCTCGTCCCGCTCGCCGGCCAACTTCGAGTAGGTCGCAAGATCATCCGTGTCGCGGGCGCCGCCGTAGACGAGGACGGTCGCGGAGTTGTTCATGATCGAACCCGCCCCGGTATCGCCCCACCTCTTCCGCAACTGCGACCGGCCCTGCGCCGCAATGTGAATGGTGATGTTCCGGCCGCCCATGTCGGAGGTCCACTCCGGCAACGGGATCGGACAGATCAAGGCGGCCTCGTCCAACACCATCGTCAGCGACGGATCCAGCCGACCCGACGGCTGCTCCGACGCGATCCGGCGTGCCTCCCGCGCGATATGCGCCGTCAACGCCGTCACCAACGGGGCGGTGCTGGCGTCCTCGGCGCCGAGCAAGTACAGGGTGCCCTTCTCGTCAAGGAACTTCGCCACGTCGATCGACTCGCCCGGCCTGGCGGCGGCGCTCGCGGTATCGGAGATCATCCACCGCAACGCGGGCAGGATCGTCGTCGTGATCGACGACTGGGTCCGCTCGTTGTTGTCGAAGAACTGCACCGCCTGAGCCGTGAACGCGTTCGCTGCCGGCGACCGCCGCAGCAGCCGTAACACCAGCTCCTTGACGTCCTTCGACGGCTGCGCCGCCCAATCGTGCACGTCACTCATGCCGTACTCGCCGCCAGCCGCCCGGCCCAGGGCCGCAGCGTGCAGCATCGTCGACAACGCCTGCGCCGCTTGCAGCAGCCAGAACTTCCGATCCCCGTCGCCGCCGTCACCCGGCGAACCGCCCTCGATCAAGTCCTCAGCCCGGTACATCGCCACGGCCGGCGCCTCACACCCGGCCAGCGGATCGAACGTCAACGTCGATTCCAGCTTCGCCAACCCGTTCGGGTTGAACACATACAGCGGACCAACCTTCCCGCGCAGCAGCTCGGTGTTGTCGATCAGATCCGTCCGGGTGGAAGTGGTGATCACCGCGCCCGGCGCGTCCAAGATCCGGCCGGCCATCTCGCCCGACTTCCCGATCCGCGGCCCGCCGAACCGCAGCGTGACGTCCTCGATCGGCGACCAGATCCCGAACATGCCGACCTTCGCCAGCCGCGTGCCCAGCTCGGTCGCCGAGAGCTTGAACCAACGCACCCACCACGACACGTCCCGCAACGACGGCCGCAGGATGTGAGCCTTACGGCGCAGCGCGAACGCCGAAGCCCGCCGCCACAACACCCACCACGACGCCACACCATCCTGCTGAGCCAGCCGCCGCGACCAACGCCGCACCAGACCACCCGAACCCGTCCGACGATGCGACAACTTGATCAGCATGATCAACAACACGCCGCCGCCGAGACCCAACGGGATCCAGTGGTGTTCCTTGAACGGGATTCCGGGCTGGACCAGCCAGAACACGCCGGCCGCGGTCAGCCACAGCCCGCCCGACAAGATTCCGCCGACGACCAGGCGCCAGAACACCAGGCAGAACATGATCACCGAGAGCGCCCCGGTCAAGATCACCCACAGGCCCACCGGTAGACGCGCGGCCAACATCGCGCCACCCAAGATCAACAACGCCAGCCCGACCAGGCCAGCCCACGGCATGACCAGCCCTTCCTTCTCCGTCGGCCGCCTCATGACGAAACCTCCGGACCGAACGTCGGAAGATCAGCCAGTGGCGACCGTCGGCCGGCCGGAGTCGACCGCACCGCGGCCCAATCGATCCGCTCATCCGCGAGGAGCGTTTCAAGATCACCCACCCGGTACAACGCCACATCCGGCTCGGCCCGGCGCGGCTGCCACCGGCTCCACGTCCACCGCGCCGGCACCAACAACCGGGCCCGCACCAAGTGATCAAAGTCAGTCCTGCGGATCTCCATGAACCGCGCCGCATCATCGGCCAGCACGCACCGGCCGACCCGGATCGCCTCCACCAGCGCGTCGCGATCATCGAAATACTGCAGCCCGAGACCACTGAACAGGCGGGCGTCCTTGTACGAACCCGCACCCGTCAACCGACCCCGCCGGCCCAGCTCGACCACCGCATCCGGCGTGACCGCGATCCCAAACCGGTCAGCCAGCACCGCGGCCGCCCTGGTCGCGCCAAGATCAGGAATCGACCCAATCCCTGCCCGGATCTCGTCAACCTGCCCGGCCAGCCGGTCGACTACGGCAGCCGACCAACGCCGGCCGTCGACGTCCGGAGACGGGATCCACACCAACTCACGCGCCCGCTCCACCTGCCACTGCTCGAACCCGAGCCGGCGAGCCAACTGGACCAGCCCATAGCCCCTCAACTCCGGCCGGCCGGTCATCGCGCACCGCCCGACCGGCGCACGACCTGGCCAAGCAGACCGGCCGACTCTCCGCCGCGCGGCGCACCTGGCCGGATTCGAGACTCGCGCAGCACCCGCGGCCCGTACGCGATACACGACAGCCGCACCGGACCAAACCCGGCCTCAACCGCGTACTTCCGCCGATCACACTCCGTGAACGGCTCCATGCCAATCGAGCCGGCGACCGCGTCGACAACCTCGTGGGCGAGATAGCCCGACGGCACCCGGGCCGAGACCGTCGGCAACGGCAACTCCGGATGATCACAAACCCAAGCCGCCAGCTCGAACAAACCGCGAACCAACCCGGCCCGCTCCGCCGGCAACACCTTCAACGTGCCCAACCGAGGCACCCACGCCTCCGCCGACACAACCCGATCCGTCATGATTGATACCTCCGCTGCACTCATCTGGGTAGTGGTGTGAGAGCCGGCCCCGGTCTGATTGGCGTCGGGGCGGGGCCGGTCTCGGAACATCGCAGTCATCTCGGACCGCCTTCGATCTGACGAGCGGCCGCCCACTCGGCGACCTCGACCGCTCCAGCGACTGCCGCTGCGGTCTTGAACAGCTGCTCGACCGCCGCTGCCGGGACGACATACCGGCCTTGCATCCGGACCGCCGGAAACGCGCCGGTCCGAACTAGGCGGTAGAGGTGTTCTCGGGAGACGCTGCACAGCTCGGCGGCCTCGGGGATCGTCAGACTCGGAACCCGATCGGCCCACTTGCGAACCGCGCTGCGTCTGGCGTCTTCACGACTCTGATTTCGATCGGCCCGCCCGAAACCGGACTCATCGGCCAACGTTTCAACAGTCATTCCTGGCTTCTCCTGCCCTAGATGTCTATGGACTTCTGTTATGTACTAGATGTTAGTGGATCATCAATAGAAGATCTAGGGCGCCCTAGGTTGGATCGCATGGGTAGTGGTTGGATTGACTGCATGCCGAGCCGTGTGAGTGACTCCGATCCGCGACCCCCGTATGTGCAGATTGCGGATGATCTCCGCCGACAGATCGAGGCCGGCCAGCTCAAGCCACGGGACCGACTGCCGTCGATGCGTGTGCTCGCTGAGAGCTATGGGGTCGCCCAGATGACGATCCACCACGCGCTGCGGACGCTCAGGACCGAAGGCCGTATCGAGGCATGGCAGGGTAGAGGCACGTTCGTCGCCGAATCCGGCGAGGAAGCTCCGCTCGACGAGGATCTCCACACGCAGGTTCAGGAGTTGATTCGAAGCGTTCGGGCGCTTGACGAGCGCATCGCAAGGCTTGAAGGGGCGGCCGAGAAGCCCTAGAACACTCATGGTGTGCCTGCACCTCCTCGCGCTGTTTGGGTTGGCATTGCTGCAACCTTCACGTCGGCATGTCGGAGGTGTGTGCACTTTCACTGATGCGCACTTTTGTGCGCGTTACCCTGGCGGAAGCCTGAGATCCTTGATCCTGAGGAGAGGGTGATTCCATGCACATCGGCGAAAGAATCGGCGCGTACCGCAAGCGGAAGCGCATACCCCAGGAGACCCTGGCCGGTCTAGTTGGCCGCTCGCGATCCTGGCTGTCTCAGGTCGAGCGCGGCATTCGCGGGGTCGACCGGCTGAGCACAATCAATAACCTGGCGGCAGCGCTGCAGGTCAAGCCTGCTGATCTTGTTGGCCACGATTGGAAGTACGCTCCCAACGGCTCGCCGGAGGTGGCCGCAGTTGCGGCAATCCGTGCTCACCTCGCCAGCTATGGCCACTTGCTCGCGCGGCCGTCGGAGTCTCCGCCGTGGCCCCTGCCTCAGTTGCGCGCGGCCACGGTCGAGGTCCATCGTTCCTATCAAGCCGCAAAGTACGGTGCGACAGCTCGCGTGCTCCCTGATCTTCTAAGGGCGGCGGATGGATATGACGGATTCGCAGGCCAGTCGAGCCGCGAGATTCATCTCGCACGCTGCATGGCCTACGCAGCAGCCTCGAAGCTCCTGACCAAGATGGGTGAGTCCGAGCTGGCGTGGATAACCGCTGATCGTGCCAGCCACGCGGCAATGGCCGCTGATTCTGACGTGGCGAGAGGATTGGCGGCCTACCAGATCGCCTGCGCCCTTCACCGCGCGGAGCAAAGCGATGAGGCCGAGTACGTTGCCGTGGGTGCCGCCGAGCATCTGCTGCCGCTTGCTGCTTCTGATGAACCGGATCTCGTCTCGCTCGCCGGCTCAAACCTCCTACTGGCATCGGTTATTGCGGCGCAGCGGGCGGATCGCAGTTTGGCTACCGAACGGCTGACGAGGGCGGAACAGTTGAGCCAGCTACTAGCTCAGGACGCGAATCGTGCATGGACAGCGTTTGGCCCGACCAACGTCCAGATTCACCGCGCCTCAGTGGCCGCCGAACTCGGCGATCCTCGGGCGGTCATTCAAGAAGCGACCATGGTCGATGCCGACCGCCTGCCGAAGGGGCTTCATAGCCGACGGGTCCAGGTCCACCTTGATCTTGCGTGGGCGCAAACCCAAGCGCACAACGATACTGAGGCCGTCTTCCATCTGCACCTGGTCAACCGACAAGCACCTGAAGTGACCAGATACAACACGATCGCCCGCGAAACTCTCCGTGAGCTACTGCGACGAGCACGGAGAACCACACCAGCGTTGAACACGCTTGCTACCAGCGCGGGAGTCCTCGCATGAGCGATCGGATCCTTCACCTGGTCGTATGCGGAGCTCCCCTAGCAGTCAGGATTGCCGACGGGGTGAAAGAAGCGCGTCAACGCGGCTGGACCGTCGCGATCATTCCGACGGAAGCAGCCCACGCATGGATCGACCTCGCTGCGCTCGATGGAACGCCGGTCGTGGGACAGCATCGACAGCCATCTGAAGAAAAGCGACTACCACCGGCAGACGCCATCGCCGTTGCTCCTCTGACCTTCAATTCGCTCAACGCGTGGGCAACCGGCATTGCAAATACCTATCCACTGGCGACGCTCTGTGCAGCACTTGGCCGAAGAGTCCCCATCGTGGCGGTGCCGTTCGCCAAAGATGATCTTGCTGGTCATCCCGCATGGCTTGGCTCGCTGGCGGTGCTGCAGTATGCCGGAGTCCGGCTCGTCGACCCATCGACCGGTCGTGCCGGGTCGGCTGAGCCAATCGCATCGGGAACCGGTGCTCGCGTAGCGGAGGAGTTCGAGTGGTCCTGGATCCTTGATCAACTCGAAGAGCTAACACGCAAAGACGTTGAAGCGCAGGAGATTTGATCCGGGCTTCATCGAAGAGCGGCCTGCCGACTGCACTTCCGCTACGCTCGTTCCTGAGCCCGCCTCCTGATGGGGGGGTGGGAAGTCGTGAGGTCGGAACCCCCGCCGGAATGACGGGACCCGGCCTTCGCGCATCTCTGGGCAACGTTGCTGGTAGACTCTGCTGCAAGCCCGCTGCCGCTGACAGTTGGGAAGTCGTGAGGTCGGAACCCCCGCCGGAATGACGGGACCCGGCCTTCGCGCATTTCTGGAGACATGTCAGAGGGTCACCTGGATCTCGGTGAGGACCTGGCGCAAGGGCGCGACCAGATCCGCCGCTCCGGCTCGGCTCCCGGCGACCGCGCCGGCCACGATGTCGGGCACCCACAGCATGGGTTCCTCGGTAGGTCGACCGATCTCGACGCGGAGTGACTCACCGATGACTCCGCGAACACGCAGGGCGTCGACCATGCGCTGGTCGCGCACGTTCAGCCGAGGACTGCGCGCTTCGGTGTAGACGCGTTCAACGCCGAGCTGGTCGAGTTCGTGCAGTAGCCGCTCCAAGCACTTCCGACGGGCGCGTTCCTGTTTCGCGCGGACCATCGGAGTTCCGACGACGACGATCGAGGCAAGATCGAAACATCCAACGGCCGATGCGAGATCGGCTCGCCGGCGATTGTTCTCCGTGTGCCAGTGGAGCCTGACCTGTCGGCCCTTCAGCAGACCACGGAGCGTGTCTCGAACGGCGTCGAGCGCGGTCGGGTCCCCTACGGCCGCGGCCAGGATGTAATCGCCCGAGTCGCCAACGATCCTCATCGACTCGTCAACCCAAGCGTTCAACCCGGCTCCTCCGCCGGTGTCAGCGGCGTTGGTGACGGTCACCTCTTGCCGTTCGAGCGCCTTGCGCCCGGTGGCAGAGACACCTTCGTGGCGAGTACGTCGGCAGCCTTCTTGTCCGCGGCCTCGCTCCAGGCTGTATAGACCTTCAGGGTTGTGCTTCCGCCGCCTCCGTGGCCCAAGCGGCCGGCGACAGTGCGGAGGTCAACGCCTGAGGTGAGCAGCTCGGTCGCGTTGTAGTGCCGCATTGCATGAGGGTGACTGTCAATGCCGAGCCTCGCGCACATGGCGGCGTAGCGGTGCGAGACTGCGTCCAGGTTGCGCGGAGCTGAATGGTCGGGTTTGGCGGAGAAGACGAACGCCTCGGCGTCGATCGCGAAAGGCTGCTCGGCGGTGATCCCCCGCAGATACCTCATTTCCTTCTCATACCGCGAGCGGTGGTCAGCCAGCAGCTCAACAGTCAGGTCGTCGAGGCCAATCCGCCGGATCTGATGGGTCTTGGTCTGCTTGAGGGACTTCTTGCCCGCGCGATGTGTGAATCCCCGGCGGAGTTCGACAACCCCCTCCTGCAGGTCGAGGTCACGCCACTGAAGGGCCACCAGCTCACCACGACGTGCTCCCGTGATCATGATCAGCCATACGAGCGTGCCCCAATCAAGGTCACCTCGCTCCCAAGCTGCGTTCACGATCCTGGCTGCATCCGCCGCCGACGGCGGCTCAGGATTGGGCGCTGGCCGTCGCGGCGCCTCCGCGCCCTCCATTGGGTTCCATGGGACCCACTTCCAACGGACGGCAGCGGCCATCGCGCCCGACAGGATCCAGTGCAGTTGCCGCATCGTCGACTGCGCCATAGTCGCGCACACGTGAGGTTTGCACTCGATCACCGTGCAGCCTCGTTCTTCGCAGTCGTGTGTCTCGCCAGCCTTTGGCCGGCCCGGCCGGCGGTGATGTCGGACGGTTCGACACTCGTGCGGGAGGTGAGTTCGGTGATCAACTTCGATCTTGCTGAGGCAGCGGCGGCGGCACTTCCTCAGCTCGGCGTAGAACCGTTCGAGCACGAGTGAGTCGATCTTGGCGATCGGCACGTCGCCGAGTGCCGGTTTGATGACGGTTTTCACGAGGTAGCGGTAGCCGTCGATCGTGGTCTCGTCGGCGTCGTGCACATCGAGCCAGGAGTCCAGGAGGTGGCCCAGCGCGGCCTTGGTCGGCGTCGACCGCTGCTGGTCGACCTCGGCGAGCAACCTGGTCTTGATCTTCTCGACTTCGCGCTCGTCGGTCGTCGACGCGGTGAGGTAGCGATCCTCTCCTGTCAACGGATCGACTCCGCCGTAGACGCGGATCTCGTAGGAGTTCCCCCGTTTGCGATGGGATCCTCGCTGACGTTTCTCGGCCATGGGCAGAGAGTACCCATGGGCACCGACATGGGCAGAGCCTTGCGGCGTGTGCACTGTTCGAATCTGGGCCAGATCTTGCAGCCTAGTCAGGTACTGATTTGGGTGGCGCGCCCGGCAGGATTCGAACCTGCAACCTTCTGATCCGTAGTCAGATGCTCTATCCGTTGAGCCACGGGCGCTCGATCGTCGCGTACGACGGCCGACGCCTGAGTTTAGCGTCGGGGAGGCCGGGGCTCAAACCCGTTGCTGGTCGGCAACGTCGTGGACACCTCCCGGACATCCAGCGGTACGGTCCGGCTGCGATGCTCGCGCGGCGCAGGGGGCGCAGGTGAGATCGCAGGGGGATCGTCGTCGATGAAGCATCGTAGGTTGTCCGGAAAGCTCGCGGCCGGATTGCTGGTGGTGGCCCTGGCGGCCACCGGTACGGCCGCACCGCAGTTCGCGTCGGCCGCGGGGGAGGTGTCGTTCCAGCGGACGGCCACCTACCCGGTCTATCTCAACAACGGCGGCGACCCGGCGGCCGAGACCGTCGCGGAGATCTCCGCGGTCAGCGAGGACGGGAACACGCTGATCTACACCGACGCGGCGGCGCGGCAGATCGGGTTCCTGGACATCACCGACCCGCACGCGCCGAAGGGGCTCGGCACGTTGTCGCTGACCGAGCTCGGTGATGCGGAGGACGAGCCGACGTCGGTCGCCGTGGTCGGTGAGTACGTCCTCGTGGTGATCAACACCAGCGCGTCGTTCACCGAGCCGTCCGGTCGGCTGGACGTGATCAAGATCGCCGACCGGTCCCGGGTCCGCAGCATCGAGCTGCCCGGCCAGCCGGATTCGATCGCCATCGCGCCGGACGGCTCGACCGCGGCCATCGCGATCGAGAACGAGCGGGACGAGGACGCCGGCGACGGCGGCCTGCCACAGCAGCCGGCCGGCTTGATCAGCTTCCTCAGGCTCGCTCCCACCGGTCCGGCCCGCTGGTCGCTGCGGACGGTCGAGTTCGCCGATCAGCTCGCCGGCGTCCCGGGGATCGACACCCCGGAGGACCCGGAGCCGGAGTACGTCGCGTACGCCCCTGATTCGGGCACCGTCGCGCTCACCCTGCAGGAGAACAACGGTATTGCACTCTTCGATCCGCGCCGCGGGAAGTTGATCAAGGCCTTCACCGCCGGCACGGTGACGATCTCCGGTGTCGACACCACGGAGGATGGTCAGATCGATCCGACCGGAACGATCACCGACGTGCCCCGCGAGCCGGACGCGATCGCCTGGGTCGATGATCATCATGTCGCGACGGCCAACGAGGGTGACTGGAAGGGCGGCAGCCGCGGCTGGACGATCTTCGACGCTCGGACCGGCAAGACGGTCTGGGATGCCGGCAACAACTACGAGCAGCTGGCGATCGCGAACGGGCTCTATCCGGAGGACCGGTCGGAGAACAAGGGCACCGAGCCGGAGGGGCTCGCCGTCGCGGAGTTCGACGGGAACCGGTACGGGTTCGTCGCCTCCGAACGCGGGAACTTCGTGGCCGTGTACGACCTCGCCGACCCGGCCGAGCCGAAGTACCTGCAGACGCTGCCGACCACCAACGGGCCGGAGGGCATCCTGCCGATCCCGGGCCGCGGCCTGCTCGCGGTGTCCAGCGAGGCCGACGATGCGGAGGCGCGGGTCCGGGCCAGCGTCAGCCTTTTCCAACTGGGGCAGGGAAAACCGGCCTTCCCGACCATCCACTCGACCGGTGACCGGCCGATCCCGTGGGGTGCCCTCGGCGCGCTGAGCCCCGACGTGGACGACCCGAGCCGCCTCTACACGGTGACCGATGCAGCCTACGAGCCGACCCGGATTCTCGGCATCGACGCAGCCGCGACGCCGGCGGTGATCGACTCCGAGCGGGTGATCACCAAGAACGGCGCCCCGTACCCGGTCGACGCCGAGGGGATCGCCCAGCGCCCGGACGGCAGCTTCTGGATCGCCGCGGAGGGCGAGACCGGACCGGAGAATGCGTTGATCAAGATCTCCGCCGACGGCGCCGTACAGGAAGAGATCCGGTTGCCCGAGGACGTGGCCGCCAAGGTCAAGAGCCAGGGCTTCGAGGGCGTCGCGGCGCACACAGTCGGCGGCGTCGAGCAGGTGTACGTCGCCCTGCAGCGGCATCTGGACGGCGACCCGGAGGACACCGCACGGATCGGCCGCTACACCCCGTCCACCGGGCAGTGGATCTGGTTCGGCTATCCGCTGGAGCGGACCAGCGTCGAGGGCGACTGGATCGGGCTCAGCGAACTGACGCTCGTCGATGATCATCGGCTGGCCCTGATCGAACGGGACAAGCTCAACGGGCCGGACGCCGCGATCAAGCGGGTCACCGTGATCACGCTTCCGGACCAGCCGGCGGCGACCGGGCTGACGGCGCTGACCAAGGAGACCGCGGTCGACGTACTGCCGCTGCTGCGGGAGACGAACGGCTGGACCCAGGAGAAGCTCGAAGGGCTCGGGATCGCCGGCGACGGTCAGGTGTACGCGATCACCGACAACGACGGCGTGGACGACGCGACCGGCGAGACCGTGTTCCTGCGGCTCGGCCACAGCGACAAGGTCTTCGGTTCTGCCCCGGACCCGTCCGGTAGCCCGACCCCGTCGGACACCCCGTCCCCCTCGGACAGTCCCGGGCCATCGGAGACTCCAGGCCCGTCGGACAGCCCGACGCCCTCCACCGGCCCGACCCCTCCGACGGATTCGCCGGCGCCGAGCAGCTCGCCGTCCGCGTCGCCGGTCCCCACGGTGACGCCCAGCCCGGGCACCGCCGAGCCGTCGCCCTCGGACGGCACCAGCGTGCCGCCGCCCGGCGGAAACCCGGGCGGCGAGGGCGAACTGCCGGAGACCGGCGCGTCGATCCCGCCCTCACTGCTGGCGGCGGCCCTCGCCCTGATCGGCGGCGGCGCATTGATGATCATGATCCGGCGCCGGGCGCAGCGCCACTGAGCCACAACGCCACTGAGCCTGTCGAAGGGCCAGGTCTGATCTGGATCGGCCTTTTCGACAGGCTCAGCCCGGATCCACCGTTGCCGCCACTGCCGGCCATCCCAGCCTCGACCTCACCGAACGGACCGCTTGACCGGCAGAACTCGCCGAAAGCGAGGTCACATCGTCCGCTCGGCGAACCGCGCCCGACCTCGGCCGCGACGGCCGCGATCCGTCGGGAACTCGGCTCAGCCGCTTCCGTTCGGTGCGGTGGATTCGGGCACAGGGAACGGCGTTCCTTCCCACCGCCCGGGCCGGCGGGTTAGAGTCCGGCGATGGATCTTGATCTTGACCGGATCGCCCGCGCGGCCCGCGAGGTGGACCCGGTGTTCCGGAACACCCCACAGTTCGTGGAGGAACAGCTCGCGGCCGCGCTCGGCCGGCCGGTGTTGATCAAGCTCGAGACGGCGAACCCGATCCGCAGCTTCAAGGGCCGCGGTGCGGACACGATGCTGGCGACTCTTCCAGCGGGTACACCCGTGGTGTGCGCCTCGTCGGGCAACTTCGGCCAGGCCGTCGCGTACGCCGGACGGAAGCGTGGCCAGCCGGTCGAGGTCTTCGTGCCGCACGACCTCAACCCGGACAAGCGGCGCCGGATGGAGACGTTCGGCGCCCGGCTCACCCCGGTCGGTGAGGGCAGCGCCGAGGCACGGCTGGTCGCCGCCGAGCAGGTGGCCGAGCGGCCGGGGACCGTGTTCATCGAGGACGGCCGGCAGCCGGAGATCGCCGAGGGCGCCGGGACGATCGGGGTCGAGCTTGCCGGCGCCGAGTTCGACACGATCGTGCTGCCGGTCGGCGACGGCGCGCTGATCACCGGAGTGGCACGCTGGCTCAAGGCGCATCGGCCCGACGTCCGGGTGGTCGGGGTCTGCGCGACCGGCAGCCAGGCGATGCTGCGCAGCGTCGAAGCCGGTGCTCCGGTGACCGTCCCCGCCGCCACCATCGCCGACGGGATCGCCGTCAGCACGCCGATCGAGGAGGCGGTCGCCCGGGTCCGGGCCCTGGTGGACGAGTTCGTCCTGGTCGACGACGCCGCCCTGCTGGACGCGATGGCCCTCACCGTGCGCTGTGTCGGCGTGCTGCCCGAGCCGTCGGGTGCCGCGGGGATCGCGGCGATCGCCACCGCGACGATCGCCGGTGACCGGTTGGCCACGGTGATCACCGGGGCGAATCCGAGCCCCGACGTCGCGGCGACCGTCGCGGCCCGGCTCCACAACGTTCCCTGAGCTTGTCGACGGGCAGACCGCACGTGACTCGACCCTTCGACAGGCTCACGGAACGCCATCGGCCCGTGTCCGTCTCGCGAACATCAGCGTCCGGCCCAGGCCTTCCCCGGTCGAGTCAGCCGTTCCTACATTGGTGGTCGTACGGAACCCCGACGAGGAGCCTCGATGACGACCCTGACCACCCCCACCCGCGATCTTGATCAACTGGCGGCCGATCATGCCCGGGACGGTTTCGTCCTGGTGAAAGGCCTGCTGAGCAAGGAGGAAGCGGCCGACTATCGGGCCCGGAGCCACGAGCTGATCGAGCGGCTGAACCGCAACGACGACCCGACCTGGGCCTCGGCGGCCGACGTCGCGATGGGTCAGGCCACCAGCCTGCGCCACGTGCACGACGCCCAGTTCTACGACGCTGCGTTCGGCCGGCTGCTGCTCGATCCCCGGTTCACCGACGTCGCCGGCGCAGTGCTCGGCACGCCGAACGTCCAGCTGCATCACACCAAGCTGTTCATCAAGCCGCCGGAGAACGGCTCGCCGTTCCCGCTGCACCAAGATCATCCGTTCTTCCCGCACAAGTACCACCGGGTCGGCGCGGCGATCTTCCACTTCGACGACGCGCCGGACGAGAAGGGCTGCGTCCGGGTGATCCCGGGCAGCCACACCTCCGGCCCGCGCGAGCACAGCGCCGAGGGCAGTTTCCATCTGACCGATGTCCCGTTCAGCGACGCGGTACCGCAACCGGCCGAGGCCGGCGACGTCCTGTTCTTCAGCTATCTGACGGTGCACGGCTCCGGCATCAACACCTCGGACGAGGCCCGGACGACCTGGCTGATCCAGTATCGGGACCCGGCCGATCCGCCGCTCACCGACCAGCATTCCGGTTCGCTGGGCCAGGGCATGATCCTGGCCGGGATCGACCCGACCAACCGCAATCCGCAATGATCAGTCCTCGATGAGTCTCGACGACGTCGCCGGTTCGAGCAGCTTCGTGCGCCTGCACGGGCTGCTCGACCGGTGCGTCGTCGACACGTACGCCAGCGACTTCGTCAGCTGGGGCTTCTACGAGCCCCGCTACTGGCGCAACTACGCGCACACGCATTCGTTCTACGAGGTGTGCCTGGCCTACTCGGGCCGCGGCACCTTCACCATCGACGGGGAGCTCCATCAGATCGAGACCGGCTCCGTCTTCATCGCCCGGCCCGGCCAGGTGCACGAGATCATCTCGCAGCGTCGCGACGCACTCGGGATCGCCTTCTGGGGCTTCACGCTGGCTCCCGGTCGCGGCTCAGCGCCGTCGCGGCCAGGCTGGTGGCGCGGCCTGCTCGACCCCGCCCGCCCGGTTCTGTCCTATCGGCTCGGCCGGCTGCCGGCGACGATCAGAGCCCTGGCCGACGAAGCCGAGCAGCCCCGGTCCGGCCAGGCCGGGATGCTGGCCGGCCTCGGCGCGACCTTGGTGATCGAGACCGCACGCGCGTTCGCCGACGAAGATGATCTTGCTCTGGCGACCCGGCCGGTGGACCGCCGCTCGGTCGCCGTCGCGGCCATGGAGCGTTATCTGCTGGACAACCTGGCCCGGCCGCTGCTGGTCCGCGACGTCGCGGCCGTCGTACACCTGTCGGAGCGGCACGCCGAACGGCTCTTCCAGAGCCAGACCGGTGAGTCGCTGATGGCAGCCCTCCGCCGGCTCCGGCTGGAGCGGGCCGCCCGGCTGCTGCTGGAGTCGACCAACCCGGTCACCGAGGTCGCCCGACGCTCCGGCTATCCCGAGGTGCGACCGTTCAGCACCGCCTTCCGTCGCCGGTACGGTCAGCCGCCCACGCTGTTCCGGCGCACCGGCGGCACCTTCCACCTGCAGCCCCGCTGACGCTGATCACCGTTCGACCGACCGGCCCGACCGTCCGAAACGATGAAGAGTCATTGGACAGGAGCTCTGGTCCGGGGTCTGCTGGAGAGGTGAACCTTCTCCGCGCAGCGACCGTGCAGTTCCAGGCCCGGCCCGACGACAAGGCCGCCAACCTCGCGTTGATCACCGACTACTCCGGCCGCGCGGCCGAGGCCGGGGTGCACCTGGTGGCCTTTCCGGAAATGGGTCTGCTCGGCTACTGGCACCTGCGCCGGCAGACTCCGGAGCGGCTGCGCGAGCTTGCCGAGCCGCTCGACGGACCGTCGGTCACCGCCGTCCGCGAGTTCGCCGTACAGCACGGGATCGGCATCGGCGTCGGGTTTCTGGAAGCGGCCGATGATCAACTGTTCAACGCCTACGCGGTCTGCCTGCCGGACGGGCAGGTGCACCGGCACCGCAAGCTGCACGCGTTCGAGCACGAGGCGATCTCCAGCGGCGACCGGTTCACCGTCTTCGACACGCCCTGGGGTGTCAAGGCGGGGATCCTGATCTGCTGGGACAACAATCTGATCGAGAACGTCCGAGCCACCGCACTCCTCGGCGCGTCCGTCCTGATCGCGCCGCACCAGACCGGCGGAACCCGATCTCGGAGCCCGCACGCGACCAAGCCGATCCCGCTGTCGCTGTGGGACAACCGTGATGCCGATCCGGACGCGATCGAGGCCGAGTTCCGCGGGCCGAACGGCCGGGAATGGCTGCTGCGCTGGCTGCCCGCCCGCGCCCACGACAACGGGCTCTTCGTGATCTTCAGCAACGGTGTGGGCCGGGACGACGATGAGGTACGGACGGGGAACGCGATGATCATCGATCCGTACGGCCGGATCATCGCCGAGACCTGGGCCGCCCGGGACGAGATGGTCATCGCCGATCTTGATCTTGAACTGCTGCCGCTGAGCACCGGCCGGCGCTGGCTGAAGGGACGGCGGCCGGAACTGTACGAGATCCTGATCCGCCGATTCGGCGACGAGCGGGACCCGCGGACTGCCCGGTTCTCCGCCGAACCCGTGCGGATCGACCCGGCCTGACCAGGTCGCGACGGACGCCGAAGGCTGGCACGTTTCACTGGTCTGATCCGGTCGGCCGGTACCGCTCCGAGTGGCCTGGCTCACGATCTGAGACCGTGATCGGCGTCACCCCCTGCTGACATTCCCCCTGGTCAGACGTCCTTTAGCGAGAGTGTGAGCAGCCTCACCCCGAAGCAGGCGCTTTCCCGAAGTAATACCAGTAGCACTGGTGGGCTATGGTCAGTCCACCGCCCCAACTGGTCTCATCTGAAGGGATGCCGCCCCGTGACCGCCACCCTCGATCCCGCCCGCATCGCGCCGCTCACCGAGCAGGCGCCGACCACCCACGCCGCGCTCCTCACCTGGATCGCCGAGGTCGTCGAACTGACCCGTCCCGACGCGATCCACTGGTGCGACGGCTCCGCCCGGGAGCGAGCCGAACTGACCGACCAGTTGGTCGAGGCCGGCACGCTGACCCGGCTCGATCCCGTCGCCAAGCCGAACTCGTTCTACGCCCGCACCGACCCGGACGACGTCGCCCGGGTCGAGGACCGAACCTTCATCTGCAGCGTCGACGAGGCCGACGCCGGGCCGACCAACCACTGGATGGCGCCGGCCGAGATGAAGTCGATCATGACCGAGCTGTACCGCGGCTCGATGCGGGGCCGGACGCTGTACGTGATCCCGTTCTGCATGGGGCCGCTCGACGCTGACCAGCCGATGTTCGGCGTCGAACTCACCGACTCCGCGTACGTCGCCGTCAGCATGATGATCATGACCAGGGCCGGGGCCGAGGTGCTGGCCGCGATGACCGCGCGGGGCGACGCCGAGTTCGTACCCTGTCTGCACTCCGTCGGCGCACCGCTGGAGCCCGGCCAGCAGGACGTGCCCTGGCCGTGCAACACCACCAAATACATCAGCCATTTCCCCGAGGAGCGGGCGATCTGGTCCTACGGATCGGGCTACGGCGGCAACTCGCTGCTGGGCAAGAAGTGTTACTCGCTGCGGATCGCGAGCGCGATCGCGCGCGACGAGGGCTGGCTGGCCGAGCACATGTTGATCTTGAAGCTGACCTCGCCGGAGGGGCGCTCGTACACGATCGCCGCCGCGTTCCCGAGCGCCTGCGGCAAGACGAACCTGGCCATGATCAATCCGACGCTGCCCGGCTGGACGGCGGAGATGATCGGCGACGACATCGCCTGGCTCCGGTACGGCGACGACGGCCGGCTCTATGCGGTCAACCCGGAGTTCGGGCTGTTCGGCGTGGCTCCGGGCACCGGCTGGCAGACCAATCCGAACGCGATGCGGGCGATCGAACGCGGCAACGCGATCTTCACCAACCTGGCGCTGACCGATCACGGCGACGTCTGGTGGGAGGGCATGACCGAGCAGCCGCCGGCCCACCTGACCGACTGGCGCGGCCGCAGCTGGACCCCCGAGCGCGGCCCGGACGGCGGCAGCCCCGGCGAGCCGGCGGCACACCCGAACAGCCGGTTCTGCTTCCCGATCGACCAGGTGCCGGTGCTGGCCGACGAGTACGACAGCCCGCAGGGTGTGCCGATCGACGCGATCCTGTTCGGCGGCCGCCGCAAGGACACGGTGCCGCTGGTCAGCCAGGCCCGGGACTGGCAGCACGGCGTCTTCCTCGGCGCCACCCTGTCCAGCGAGACGACGGCGGCGGCCACGGGCGCGGTGGGCGTGGTCCGTCGCGATCCGATGGCGATGCTGCCGTTCCTCGGCTACCACGTCGGTGACTACTTCGCGCACTGGCTGGAGCTCGGCGACCGGCACCCGACGGCGCAGCTGCCGCCGGTGTTCTACGTGAACTGGTTCCGCCGCGACGCCGACGGCCGGTTCCTCTGGCCCGGCTTCGGCGAGAACGCCCGGGTGCTCAAGTGGATCGTCGAGCGGCTGGAAGGGCGGGCCGACGCGGACGAGACGCCGATCGGCTTCGTGCCGACCGCGGACGCGATCGACCGGTCCGGGCTGGACCTGACCGAGGACGCCGTGGCCGAGGCGGTGGCCTACCGGCCGGAGGAGTGGCGGGCCGAGGTGCCACGGATCGAGGAGTGGTTCGCCACGGTCGGTGATCGGTTGCCGGCCGCTCTCCGTACCGAACTGGAACGGTTGGCCGACGGGCTGGGCTAGAGCAAGCGCTTGGCTTCGGCCAGCCGCTCGACCGAGCGCGGCGTGCCGGGCCGCAGCCCGACGATCACGTGCTCGACGCCGAGGTCCCGATAGCCGCGCAACGCCTCGGCCAGCTCCTCAACCGAGCCGCCGATGACCTTCGGGTTCGGCTCGCTGTCGTCCTGGTCCGGGTCGTGGACGGTGATGCCGACCGTCGTCGCCACCGCGCCGGCGGGCCGGCCCGAGGCCGCGACGGCACGATGCAGGGTCTCGAGCTTCTCGGCCACCGCGTCATTCGGCGACCCGTACCAGGCGGTGTTCCAGGCGTCCGCCCAGGTTGCGGTGAGACCCAGCATCTTCGGTCGGCCGCCCGCGACCAGGATCGGGATCCGACGCTTCGGCGCCGGAACGAGCACGCCCTCGTTGGTGCTGTAGTACCGGCCCTCGAAGGTCACGGTCTCCTGGCGGAGCAGGCGGGCCACGATCTCGAGCCATTCCGCGAACCGGCTGAACCGGTGATCGGTGGGCAGGCCGAACGCCTCGTACTCGGGATCGTGCCAGCCTGCGCCGACCCCGAGAATCAGCCGGCCGGCTGAGATCTCGTCCACCGTCACCGCGATCTTCGCGGTCAGGCCGGGGTCACGGAACGAGGAGCAGAGCACCAGGTTGCCGAGTTCGACCCGCTCGGTCGCGGCGGCCACCGCGCTGAGCAGGGACAACGCCTCGTGCATGCCGGTCAGCTCGCCGTCGGGCGAGCGGTGCAGGAAGTGGTCGGCCAGCCAGACCGAGTCCAGCCCGGTCTGCTCGACGGTCTGGGCCACCGTCCGTACGTCGGCCCAACTCGGCATCGTGCCGTCCGGCCCGTCGCTGCCGCCGAACGGCAGCATCACCCCGATCTTCATGGACGCCTCTTCCTCGACCTCGTGCTCCGACGCACAAATCTACGGCCCGAAGCCCTGGCGTCGAGCGTCGGGCCCGGGTTAGCGTGTAATCGATTTCATCGGTGAATCGACCGGAAGGAACAACCATGCGGGCCTTCAATCCGAGAATCTCTCGCTCAACCCTGCTGCGGGGTACGGCGGGCGTCGTGGCCGGCGGAGCGCTGGCCGGGCTGACCGCGCCGGCTCAGGCCGAGCCGCTCGCGATGACCGTGACCAAGGTCGCCGACCTGACCGGCCCCGGACTGACCACCGAATGGGAGATGGAGGCGACCGATCTCGGCATCCCGACCCGGACGCCGGACGGCCGGAACCTGTTCGTCTTCGGCGACACGTTCGAGAAGACGATCGGCGACCCGAACTGGCGCTCCCCGGTCGGGCTCTACTCCACCACCACCGATCTGGCCGGCGGCGTGACGTGGTCGGGCGCGGTCGGCGGCGACACGGCGCGACAGTTCTGGGACTACCCGCACAACAATCCCGAGTTCTCCACCGTGCTGCCGTCCGACGTGATCACCATCGGCAACCGGATCTACCTGCACGCGATCGTCAACAAGGGCGACATCGGCAACGTCGTCCGCAACGAGATCTGGTTCTCCGACGACAACGGCAACACCTGGCACGACACCGGTGCCCGGATCCCGGCGAACTTCGCGGGTGGGCTGGCCCAACTGATCGGCTGGGGCCTCGGCAACGACGACTTCGTCTACATCTACTCGACCGGCTTCCAGCGCGACAAGCCGCTCATTCTCCACCGGGTACGGACAGCGAACCTCGCCGACACGAACGCCTGGGAGCCGTGGGGCTGGACCAGCGGCGGCGGCTGGCGCTGGGGGCAGCCGCCGACGCCGATCCTGGAGGGCAAGTTCGGCGAGCTGTCGTTCCGCCCGCTCGGCGGAAAATGGATCCTGACCTGGTTCAACGCCGGCGACTACCGGATGGACGGGCTGATCGCGGACACCCCGACCTCCAATCTGTACGAGGCGAAGCGGGCCACCTTCCTGTACGGAACCAGCTGGGGCAACGAGGACGACACCCACGTCGCGCAGCTGTACGGCGGCTACGTCATCCCCGGCTCGACGCTGGACGACCTGCACCTGTCGGTCAGCCAGTGGAACACGACGCCGGGTGCCAACAACTGGCCGTACCGGGTGATGCAGTTCCGAGTGCAGGGATTCGGAAGCTCCTGATCCGGGGCGGCGGCGCCGCGGAAGATCTTGCTGATGCGGAGCCTTCGTCGAGCGGACCCTTTGACCGGCAGATCCGGCCGACTTGGAGGTCAACGCGTCCGCTCAGTGAGCCGGCGTTCGCCGGGAGCTGACCGTGTCGTGGTTTCGGCCCCGTTCACCTCACGCCACGACCGCTGTGGATTTCCGCCGCGACTGACCGGCTGAAATCCACTCCGATCGCGCACCTCGAGTGGGGCAGAGCCGCGATATCGACCTCCTGGGCGTCTCCCGGAGAGTCCGGCGGGTCGTTCCAGGCCGGACCGTCCGCTCCGCGCGTCGGTGTCCCGGGTCGCGCCGGTCCGGCCGAGTGGCCGAACTGGCCGCGCCATTCTGCGACAGCTTCCTGACCGCGGAAGTTCACGCAAGACCGGGCGATCCGGAATCAGCGGCGGCCCGCGGTGGTTGTATCGACACGTGCGTACGACAGTCGACCCCGGCCCGACGAATTCGGGCACGCCGCCGATCCCGCAGCCGGTGACCTACTCACCGCTGATCCGGGCGGCGACGATCCCGGCCCTGTTCGGCATCGGCGCGCTGGTCTCCATCCAGTCCAAGATCAACAGCGAACTCGCCCAGCAGCTCGGCACCGGGCTGCGCGCGGCCGCCCTGTCGGCGGTGATCAGCTTCGGCACCGGGCTGGTGCTGCTGTCGATCCTGGTCCTGGTGCACCCGGCCACCCGGCGCGGCGTGACCCGGCTCTACCGCGGCATCGGCCACGGCGAGGTCCCGCTCTGGCTGGTCCTCGGCGGCCTCGCCGGTGGCCTCTTCGTCGCCTCGCAGGGGCTGTCCGTCGGCATCCTCGGGGTGGCCCTCTTCATCGTCGCGTTCGTCGCCGGACAGTCGACCGCCGGTCTCGTCGTTGATCACCACGGCCTCGGCCCGGGCGGTCGGCGGCCGGTCTCGCGCGGCCGCATGATCGGCGCCGCGCTCGCCGTGGTCGCGGTCGCCCTGTCGGCGATCGGCAGCGGCGCCTCGACCGTGGCCGGGCTCGGCCTGCTGGTCGCGGTGCTGCCACTGGTGGCCGGCATGGGCACCAGCGTCCAGCAGGCGCTGAACGGCCGGGTCGCCCTCTACGCCGGGTCCTGGGCCACCACGTTCAACAACTTCGTGGTCGGGTTCGCCGGCCTGGCGATCTACTTCGGCATCTCGCTGCTGGTGCCGGGCACGCTGCGCGGGCTGCCGTCGACCTGGTGGCTCTACCTCGGCGGCTCACTCGGCATCGTCTTCATCTGGGCGTCGTCGATCCTGGTCCGGATCCACGGTGTGCTCATCCTCGGCCTGGGCGCGATCGCCGGCCAGGTGGTCTCGGCGATCGTGATCGACCTGATCTCCGCGCCGGAGGAACTGACCCTGTTCAGCTATCTGGCGGCCGCCGTGACCCTGATCGGCGTCGCGATCGCGACGCTGCTCCGACCGCGCCGCCCCGTGGTCAGGGCGTGATCACGAAGTCGCCCTCGTCGACCGGCTGGTTCGGTACCGGGCCGCGGCACCTGTGGGCCTCGTCCTGGAAGGCCGCGCCGATCAGGTCCGGCCGGCCGTCCCGGATCGAGAGGCTGACCCGATCGCCCGGTCGGGCGACGGCGTAGTTCTCGGCGTCGCCCACCACACCGGTCACGGTGACCGTCCGGCCGTGCCAGCGGACGCAGTCGACCCGGGCCACCGCCCAGCTGATCTCGCGGTCGTCGTGGTGGGTCAGGAAGATCACTCCGGTGCCGCTGCGGCCGTCGCCGGTCGCCTGCACGCGGAAGTCGAACGTCGACGCCGGTTGCTCGATCCGGATCTCGGCGGTACCGATCACCGTCGTCTCCGGCGGTACGGCAGCAGCGGCACCCGGGGTCAGCGCGGCCAGCACGGCCGCCGTGATCAAGATCAGCTTCATGCGGCCGAGTCTGGTCCGGCTGCAGCACACTCCGGCTCCCCACTGCGGGGGAACCGGACTCCCCCGTGTCAGCGGGTGAAGGCGCCGCTCTCGAACAGTTCGGCCCAGCCCGGCCCGTCCGGGTAGGTCCATCGGGCGACGGACTCCTCGCGCATCTCGCCGCCGGCGCCCGGCGCCGCCGGAGCCAGGTAGTGGGCGCGCTCGACGACCACCGGGTCGACGAAGTGCTCGTGCAGATGATCAACGTATTCGATCACCCGGCCGTCCCGGTCCGCCGAGACCGCCGCGTAGTCGATCAAGGAGAAGTGCACCACCAGCTCGCACAGCCCGACGCCGCCGGCGTGCGGGCAGACCGGCACCCCGAATTTCGCGGCCAGCAACAGATTCGCGAGGTTCTCGTTGGGCCCGGCGAACCGGGTCGAGTCGATCTGCAGGATGTCGATCGCGCCGGCCTGCAGCAGCTGCTTGACGATGATCCGGTTCTGGACGGCCTCGCCGGTGGCGATCTTGATCGGCGACACCTCGCGCCGGATCCGGGCGTGGCCCAGCACGTCGTCGGGGGAGGTCGGCTCCTCGATCCAGTGGATGTCCGGGTCGCCGATCGACTTGATCCAGGTGGCGGCCTCGTGCACCTCCCACTTCTGGTTGGCGTCGACCGCGATCTTGATGTCCGGCCCGACGGCTTCCCGGGCCAGCTTCATCCGCCGTACGTCATCCTCGACGGAGCCACCGACCTTGAGCTTGATCAACTCGAAGCCGTCGGCGACCGCTTCCTTGGCCAGCGTGACCATCTTGTCGTCGCTGTAGCCGAGCCAGCCGGGCGAGGTGGTGTAGGCCGCGTAGCCGGTCTGCTTCAGTTCCGCGATCCGGTCCGCCTTGCCCGGCTCGGCCTTGCGCAGCAGCTCCAGCGCCTCGTCCTCGGTGATCGCGTCGCGCAGGTGCGAGAAGTCGACCGCGGCGACGAACTCCTCCGGAGTCAGGTTCGCGATCAACTCCCACAGCGGCAGGCCGACCCGGCGCGCCTTCAGGTCCCAGAGCGCGGTCAGCACGGCCCCGACGGCCATGTGCGAGACGCCCTTCTCCGGACCGATCCAGCGGAACTGGGAGTCATGGACCAGCGCCTTCGAGACGGCGCCGAGGTCGTCCAGCAGCGTCTCGACGTCGGCGTCCGGCAGCAGCGCGACCGCGGACTCGATGGCGGCGACGACCACCTCGTTGCCCCGCCCGGCGGTGAAGACCAGCCCGTAGCCGGAGTCGCCGGCGTCGGTGGTCAGGGTGAGGTAGGCGGCGGAGTAGTCCGGGTCGACGTTGACCGCGTCCGAGCCGTCAAGCTCGAGCGAAGTCGGAAATCGGACGTCCAGGACCCGACTGGAGGCGATGCGCGACATGATGTCCTTTCTCACGGCAATCGCCACAATACATCAGATCAATCCCGGATGGTTGGGCGATTTCCACCAACGCAGACCTCAGCCGCGGCGGATCCCGCGCCCGGAGCGGGTGCCGGTCAGTTGCCCGTCCGCGAGTACGCGTTCGCCGGCGACCCAGACGTCGTCGATCCCGTCGGCCGCCCGGCGCGGCGCCGGATAGGTCGCGTTGTCCCTGATCCGGGCCGGATCGAGGAGGAACAGGTCGGCGATCGCACCGCGCCGCAGCTCACCGCGGCGGCCGAGCCGGAACGCCCGCGCCGGCAGGGCGCTGCTGTGCTCGGCGAGTTCCGGCCAGCTGAGGTCACCGCGCTGCCGTACGAACACATCCATCAGGCGGGCGAACGTGCCCCAGCCGCGCGGATGGGTGCTGCGGCCGATGAAGATCCCGTCCGATCCGGTCAGCTGAGCCGGATGGGACAGGATCCGGGCCAGGTCGTCGTCGCCGCGGTCGAACTGGGTGCGCATCACGACGCTGACCTCGAGATCGGCGGCCGCCAGCATTCGCAGACCCAGGTCCATCGGCTCGGCCTCGGCCCGGCGGGCCGCCTCGGCCAGCGTCAGGCCGTGCGCCCAGCCGTACTGCGGGGCGGCGATGTGGGCCAGGGCCAGCTTGTCCGCCCAGGGGGCGCCGAGGTGTTCCTTGGCCACCAGCCGGGGTAGCCAGGACTCGATCACCGCAGTCCGCCCGTCCGACGTCGACAGCGCCGCGGTGGTCGCGTCGAACCCTTCGGCGAGCAGTTCCGGCGGCAGCAGCACCATGCCGAGGACCGAACAGCCGCGCGAGTACGGATACCAGTCGAAGGTCAGATCAATTCGTGCCGAGGCCTCCGCGAGCAACTCGAACATCAGCTCCGGCCGGGCGTGGAAGTGGGACACGTGGCCGCGGGCCCCGCTCGTCTCACAGATGTTGATCAACTCGGACAGTCCGGCCGGGCTGTCCTCCTCATAGCCGCGCAGGTGGCTGACGTACACCCCGTCGGCCTCGGCGACCGGCCGGCACAGGGCGGCCAACTCGTCGGCGTCGGCGAACAGGCCGGGGGTGTAGTCGAGGCCGGTGGACAGCCCGAGCGCACCGGCCGCCATCCCCTGCGCCACCAGGTCCCGCATCGCGATCAGTTCGTCCGGCCCCGGCCGGCCGGGCCGCAGGCCCATCACCTGCTCGCGTACGGTTCCGGCCGGCACCAGGTAGCCGACGTTGAGCGGCGTGGCCTGGTCGTAGCCGGCCAGCAGGGCCGCGACCCCGCCACCGTCGTAGGTGGGGTGCGAGCCGTTGATCGCCGCGAAGTAGCGGGTCGCGTAGCTGCCGTCGCCCGGGGCATAGGACACCCCGTCCTGCCCGGCGATCACCGTCGTCACGCCCTGCCGGAGCAGCGCGAACGCCACCTCGTCGTCGAACACCCGGCCGTCGGCGTGCGTGTGCGCGTCGACCAGCCCGGGCATGATCAACCGCCCGGAGCAGTCGACCTCTTGATCATCCGGCGTCGACGCGACGGGGCCGATCTCTTCGATGGTGCCGTCGACGATCGCCAGGTCGGCCTCGGTGGAGCACCCGTCGCTCACCACCCGGCCGCCGCGCAGCACCGTACGAGTGGTCATCATGATCAGGCTCCCTTGCTCGGGTTCAGAAGTACGTCAGCACGGCATCGACCACCGTCGGATCGTCCGTGTCGTTGGTGTCGACGACCCCGATCACCCGCCACTTGTCGAACGCCGTGCACGGGTGGGAGAGGCCGAGCCGGACCAGGTCGCCGACCGCAAGCTCGGAGTCCGCGGCGACGTCGACGTACCCGTGTTGATCATTGAGGCTGATTACCGTCGTCGGGCCCGGTTCGATCTTGGTCAGTCCATGATCACCGCGTCGGCGGGCCTCCAGCACGATCGGCAGATCCTGGTCGAACGGCACGTCTCGGCGACCGGCGTCGATGATCACCCGGCCCGGTTCCGGCCGGGACAGCACGGTGGACCAGGTGCTGATCGCCGGGATCAGGTCGGGGCCGGCACCGCGGGTGCTCGGCGTCACCTCGGCGTAGTGCAGGTCGTCGTGCACGGCGTACGCGCCGGACCGGATCACCAGATCGACCTCGGGACCGAGCCCGGCGAACGCCGCCGCCACCCGGTCGAAGTGGGCGCTGCCGCCGGCGGTGATCAGCACCCGGTCGTCCTGATAGAGGTCCCCGAGCCCGCGATGGATCTCGGCCACCTCGGCCAGGAACGCGTCCACCGTGGCCAGTCCGTCGGCGTCGGCGCCGATCCCCGGCACCGCGCCCTCGTAGCAGCTGATCCCGACCAGGCGCAGCCGGTCCGCGGCGACGGCGGCCTCGGCGACCTCCCGTACCGTCTGCTGATCGCGGGCGCCGGCCCGACCGCCCACACCGCCGACCTCGACACAGACGTCCAGCGGCCGACTGCCGTGACCGGTGAGCGCCTCCTGCATCTGCCGCACGCCAGCCACAGAGTCGACCCAGCAGACGAGCCCGAAGTCCGGGTCGGCGTCCAGTTCGGCGCCGATCCAGGCCAGCTCAGTCGGGTCGACGAGTTCGTTGGCGACGATCACGTCCGGAACTCCGACCGCCCGCGCGACCCGGAGCTGGAACGCGTTGGCGACCGTGATCGCGACGCAGCCGGCCCGCAGCTGATCCAGCCAGAGGCTCGGCGCCATCGTGGTCTTGCCGTGCGGCGCCAGCACCGCGCCGTGCTCGGCGCACCACGCGTTCATACCGGCGATGTTGGCCCGGGTGGCGGATCGGTCGATGATCATCATCGGCGACCCGAGCGAGGACAGCGGCCGGCCCGACGCGCGCAGTTCGCCGATCGTGATCCCGGCGCCCGCGAAGCCCTTGACGCGCCAGTCCAGCACCACTTCGGCGTGCTCGGCGACGGTCCGCTCCAGCCCGGCCGTGCTGCCCGGTGTGCGGCGGTCGGTCGCCGCGGACTCAGGGGCGGACGGCGACGACATCGATCTCGACCAGGATGTTCATCAGCTGCGAGCCGACGGTGGTCCGCACCGGGTACGGCTCGACCAGCCGGCTCCGATACACCTGGTCGTAGCCGGCGAAATCGCGGTGCAACTCCTGCAGATGCGTCGTCACCTTCACGACGTCGCCCCAGCCGAGGCCG
Source organism: Microlunatus parietis (assembly GCF_013407955.1). Lineage (GTDB taxonomy): Bacteria > Actinomycetota > Actinomycetes > Propionibacteriales > Propionibacteriaceae > Microlunatus > Microlunatus parietis. Next base: position 3,327,079 of record NZ_JACCBU010000001.1, read on the forward strand.
GCGGCGGCCAGGATCGCCTCGAGGTTGTCCAGCACCTGCGCGGTCTGCTCCTCGATCGTCTCGCCCACGACCTGCCCGGTCGCCGGGTCGATCGGTCCGACTCCCGCGGTGTAGTAGAAGCCGCCGGCGGCGATGCCCTGGGAGTAGCTGCCCCCGGGCTTGGGTGCATGGTCGCTCTGGAATGCCTCACGCATGGCAACACCGTAGTGCCCGCCCGCCGGAGGCGATCGCTGCCCCGCGCCTCCGTCCCGCGGTCCGACACACCCGCCCCACCTCACCAGGTTTCCTGGCTGTTTACCCGAGAAGCTTCTCGCGTAAAGCGCCAGTTTTTCACGTAACGTGAAAAACTGACGGGCGCCGAGAAGGGCCGGTCGCCGAACGGACGGGCGGTCGTTCCCGACATGTCACGCGGTCGTTGCCCACCGGTCCGTCCGGGCGGCAAGGCTCGGCACCATGAGGGTCGCGCTGATCGCCGAGTCCTTCCTTCCGCAGACCAATGGTGTCGTGCATTCGGTGCTCCGGGTGCTCGAACACCTCCAGCAACGGGGCGACCAGGCCGTCGTCATCGCGCCGGCCGATCCGGCCGGTGTCCCCATGATCGTCTCCGGTGCGCCGGTGATCACCATTCCGTCGCTACCCCTGCCGATCTATCCGGAGGTACGGGTCGCCGGCGGCCCGTTCGCCCCGGTGGTCGCGCCGCTGCGGGACTTCGCCCCGGATGTGGTTCACCTGGCGTCGCCGTTCCTGCTCGGCTGGCGTGGCGTACTGGCGGCCCAGGCGCTGGACGTACCGACGGTGGCGGTCTATCAGACCGACGTGCCCGGGATGGCCGCGCGGTCGGGCTTCCGGCACGCGGAACGCCTGCTGTGGAAGCGAATCCGCGACATCCACACCCGGGCGACGTTGACCCTGGCGCCGTCTTCGGCCTCCTTGACCGCTCTTGGTGATCATGGAATCGGCAGGCTCCGGATGTGGCGCCGCGGCGTCGACTCGACCCGGTTCCGGCCGGAGCTTCGTGATCTTGACCTGCGCAACCAGCTGGCACCGAACGGCGAGCGCCTGGTCGGGTTCGTCGGCCGGCTGGCCGCCGAGAAGCAGCTCGATGATCTTGCCGTGCTCCGTGATCTTCCCGGGGTACGGCTCGTGATCATCGGCGACGGCCCCGAGCGGCGGCGGCTGGCCACCGTGCTGCCGGAGGCGACCTTCACCGGCATGCTGCACGGCGACGACCTGGCCCGCACGGTGGCCAGCCTGGACGTCCTGGTCACGCCGGGCGAGTCGGAGACGTTCTGCCAGGTGGTGCAGGAGGCCATGGCCAGCGGGGTACCGGTCGTCGCCCCCGCCGCCGGCGGCCCGCTGGACCTGATCGACCACAGCCGGACCGGCTGGCTCTACCCGCCCGGCGAGCTGATGATCATGCGGGACCGGGTCCGTGACCTGGTCGGCGACGACGCCAAACGGGACGCGTTCGGCCGAGCCGCCCGAGCCAGTGTGATCGACCGCGGCTGGCGCCCGATCTGCTCCGAGCTGGTCGGCTTCTACTCCGAGGCCGTCGACCTGCACGCAGCCTCCGTACGCCGAGCGGCCGGCGACTGAGCCCTCGAACGCATCCCAGCGACTCGGCGAGAGCGGGGCAGCGAATCGGCGACCTGATGGGTGCGGATCGGCGAGCGCACATGGCCGAGTCGGCGACGAGACCGTCGTCGCTTCCAGGATGAGGTCACCGGAGGTCGCCCTGGACGCGCAGATTCCCTGGTCGCCGAGATTGTCGGCACCGAGCGTGGCTACCGGTGACTGCGTGGCAGCCGCACCCATCGACACCATCTGGACGACCTGACCCAGATCTACTGTCAGTGGCCCCTGGTAGCCAAGGGCCATGGACATCCAAGGACGCAGGGCCGTGGTCACCGGCGGCGCGATCGGGACCGGACGGGCGGCGGCGATCGCGCTGGCCGAGCGTGGCGCCGAGGTCGTGGTGGCCGACGTCGACGAGGCCGGTGCTCGCGAGACGGTCGCGCGCGCCGGCCCGCAGCGGTGCCGCTTCGTCGCGACGGACCTGACCGACCCGGGCCAGACCGCCGACCTGATCGAGACCAGCCGGCCGGAGATCCTGATCAACAACGCTGGCGGCGGTGGTCACCTGGCGCCGCACTTCCCGGACGCGCCAGCCGCGGAGTGGGAACGGCTGCTCACGCTGAACCTGATCGGGCCGATGCGCGCCACCCAGCACGCACTGGCCGGGATGCGGGACGGCGGGGTGATCGTCAACATCGCCTCGACCGCCGGCCTGGGGCTGGAGCCTCACCCATCGCCGGAGTATTCGGCGGCGAAGGCCGGGCTGATCAGGTTCACCGCGACCCTGGCCGACGTCGCGCCGGCCCGGGTCGCCTGCCTGGTGCCGGACTGGGTCGCGACCGAACGGGTCACCGCGGCCGAGCGTGCCACCGATCCGCCGCCCATCCCGCTGTCGGCCTTCACGGCAGCCGTGGTCACGTTGATCGAGGACGACACCCTGGCCGGCCGGGTGATGCTGCTCCCGTGCGGCGGCCCGCCGAGGCTGTTGCCGTGAGGCGGCGCGTCGACGCTCGGGTTGTCGGCGCGAGATCGTACGGTGAAGGTCCGTTTGGATCACCGCACCGCGTCCGGTGCGACCCGCCCGTCTCTGCTCAGCGGACCATGAGCGAGAGATGGATGCGTGCCCGATGACTCCTCCGCTGCTCCTGGTGGACGGCCACAATCTGCTCTGGCGATCCTGGTACGGCTTCCCGGCCCGGATCACCAGCCGCGACAAGACCCGGGATCTGACCGGCGTGTTCGGCTTCTTCGCCCTGCTCCGGGTCGCGGTCCGTGAGCTCGACCTACCGCCGGAGATCGTTGTCGTCTTCGACGGCGAGAACGCCTGGGGCGACCGGACCGCCGTCGACCAGGACTACAAGGCACACCGGCCGACCGACCCGGAGGCGATGGCCCCGATCCGCGCGCTCGCCGACGTCGAACGCGGCCTCGACCTCCTCGACGTGAGCCGGCTCTGCTTCGACACGGCCGAGGCCGACGACCTGATCGCCTCCCTGGTGCAGGCCTGCCGCCGGGCCACCCCACGGCGCCAGGTCTGGATCATGTCCGGCGACCGCGACTTCTACCAGCTCCTCGATCGCCGTACCCGGATCCTCAACACGGCCCGGAAGCCCGGCCACCGTGCCATCGTGCCGACCGAGATCACGGCCCGTTACGGAGTCCGGCCGGACCAGTGGTGCGACCGGACCAGCCTGGTCGGCGACCCGTCCGACGGCATCCGCGGCGTCCACGGCGTGGGCACGGTCACCGCGGCGAGACTGCTCGCCGGCGGCCTGACGATCGAGGACCTGCCGAGCTCGGGGCGGCTGACCGGCCGGATCGGCGACCGGGTCCGCGACGCCCTCCCCGACGCGCTCCGCTGGCGCTCCATGATCCGGCTCCGCCCCGACCACCCGCTCCCGGGCGGCCTCGTCGAACGCCGGCCCAGCCCGCAACTGCCGACCGCCGCGATCATCGTCGAGGCGCTCGGCCTCTGGTGACCCGGACGCTGTCCAGGAGTCAAGGGCGTCCTCGACCCGGTGGATCCCACCGGTCGTCCGGCCGCAGCCGCGACCAATCCGTCACCACTCGCGTCGGTCTGACGGTGACCCAGCCGTCCAGTTGATCGGCGAAGTGCGCCGACACGGGATCACCGGAGGACCCGAACGGCACGCTCCACCGGCTCTGGTCGCGATCGGCCAGATCCCAGGCCCAGCGGGCCACCGAGCCGCGGGAGCAACGGTCGCTCACCCCGGGGGTGCTGGCCGTGCACCGTACGGTGTCGCCGTCGCCCGCCAGCGCCGGAGCGAGGTCGGCCCCGGGCACGGCCGCTTCGGGCAGGCCGGCGACCTCTCGGAGCAGATGGAGCGGCAGCAACGTGTGCCGCTCGCCCCACTCCTGCACCGGACCGGCAGCCGCGTCCTCGAGCGCTCCCGCAATGAGCGTCTCCACGGCGAGTCCGATCCGGGACTCGGTGAGCAGCGTCGGCAGGGCTGCGGCGATCCGTGTCGGTGCGGAGATGACGGGATCGAAGATCGCCCCGAAGCCGTGCGGCCGGCTCAGTGGCGCCAGCACCGGATCGTCCACGAGTCGCCGGACCAGGGCCGCTCGCCAGGCCGCGAACCGGGCGGCGGCGGGACTGTCGGGCTCCATCCGTCCGTCCCAGACGAGCAGTTCCGAGCGCACCGCCCGCGCCGTCTCGGTGAGCCGGTCCGGCGGCGGCAGCAGGGCCAGCAGCGGCGGCGCCGACCCGAGCTCGGTGTCACTCCAGATCGGTTCCAGCTCGTCCACCGCGGCCGGGTGCAGGTCGGACAACAGGGTCCGGATCCGGTTGGCCCGATACCTCGCCGGATAGTGCACGCCGAAGTCGATCTCGGGCCGGTCCGGGCGCTCGTTCGCATCGACGGCGGCATCGATGACGACGACCGCGGGCGGCAGCCGCCGGGACGCCGCCGGTCGGACGGTCACGGCATCCAGGGGTAGCAGGCGCTCCGCCGCGGGCCGATCCGGCAGCCGGCCGACGGTCGCGGACAGCACGGTCCCCGCGGAGTCGGCGGCCAACAGCCGGTTCGCCGGTTCCACCCAGGATCCGAAGGCGGCGACGACGTCCGCCGCGGTCCGGGACCGCAGCAGCGGCAGCAACACGGCGAAGCCGAGGTCCGCCTCGGCCCGGGCCGGCGACCGCAGGCTGGCGGCGGTCAGTTGCCCGCCGGTCTGCCGCAGGTCGGTGATCACCGGCCCGCGTACGGTCTCGATCGCCTCGACGGGGACCGGGTCACCGCCCCGTACCGTGATCACGCTCCGCTCCACCTCGGCCTGCTGCCAGCCGTCCGGACCGTACGCCTCGAAGCCGGTCCGGCTCCGCCGCAGCCGCTCCCGGAACACGTCGGCCGTATGAGCCGCGGCGTTGGTGATGCCCCAGGCGGCGCTGCCGGTGTGCCCGAAGTGCGCGATCCCGGGCACGCCGGGGAAGGCCAGGCCGACCACGTCGAACTCCGGACAGGCCAACCGAATCTGCTGATAGACGCCTGGCAACCCGATGGCCCGATGCGGATCGCCCGCCAGCACCGGCCGGCCCGAGGCGGTACGGGATCCGTGCAGCGCCCAGGCGTTGCTTCCGGCCGCCGGGTCCTCGCTGGTGAACAGGTCGACCGCGGCGGCACCGAGCGCGTCGGCGACATGAGCCCGCCAGAGGACGGACCCCACGCTGCCGGACAGGACGTGGTTGGCGTGCAGGATGCCCAGCGGCGCCCAGTCCGGCCACGGCCCGGGCTCGAACCGATCGCCGAACCGATCCGCGAGGGTGGCGAACTCGGTGGCGGTCACCTCACCCAATCCGCGGCGGACGCCGGAGCTGTAGGCATCGACCCACGCCCGTTCGGGCTCGGCGAGAGCGTCGTACGCACGCTGCGCCGTGTCGGCCAGCCTGGCTCGGCGGGCGAAGACGTCCCAGGCGACACCGGACGGCCCGACCAGCGCGGCGAGCCGCCCCTCGGCGCGGAGCCGATCGACCTCGATCTGCCAGCCCCGATCATGGGCGGTGACCCTGCCCTGAGCGTACGCCAGCGCGAGATGATCATCGGCTCTCAGGTGCGGAATGCCGTGATCATCACGAAACAGTTCGGTCGCCATGCCGAGCCACTCTGTCAGAGTCGATGGGTCCGGGCCGTCGTCGCACCGGCGCAGTCAGACTGGGTCAGGCTGTCGGACCGACGCCGACCCGGTTGGTGACCGATCATGACCTGCATCAGACAGATGGCACCGACTCTGACTTCTCCGATGTCGACCGGCAACGGGGCAACGCGACGTACCAGCCATCCATCGGGGCACTCGGTCTTTCACCAAGGGCCGATGTTGTCCCGCCAGCACGCGGCTTCCCGGACCCGAGCAGCGAAGGCATGCTGGTCGGCCAGTGTTACCGGACGGAGCCGGTGCTCACCCTGATTGAACGCGTCCCCGATCCAACGTGGAATAACGTGTAGGTGCAGGTGCCACACGTCCTGACTCCCGGCTGGCTCGTTGTGCTGGCGCAGCGATGTGCCCTCGCAGTGTTCGGTCTCGACCAGGGCGCGGGCGGCGCGGCGACATGTTGCGAGCAGTGGCCCGGTCAACGCGTCCGGCAATACGTAGAGGTGCTCGACATGATCAATCGGCACGACGAGCAGGATGCCCGGGTTGGTCTCCCACCAGTGCGGCGAAACGATTACCGCTGTCGCCACGTCCCGGTAGACCACGTTGTCCGGCGTGCTGATCGGCGTCGAGCCGCCCGCCAGCAGGACGCAGAACGGACAGACATACCCCGCCGGTTCATGAGACCGCCACATCGGCCGAAATCTACCTGGTTCGTGACGGCGAGGCGGCCGGGCAGAGTGGCGGCGTGCCAGAGCGCCGGCCCGACCGCAGGCGGCCCGGAGGGCCGCCCTTGATCATGGGCTGGTCGACCTCGGCCATGGCTGCTCGATACCAGCACGTCACCGACCCGATCCGGCGTGACGTTGCGCGGCGCGTGGGTGGCCTGCTCTGGACCAGCGGAGAGGACAACTGAGACTACAAATGAGACTAGGGCCGGTTTCGGAAGGACGCCGGGTGACTCCTGAACGTGGAGCCACCCGGCGTTATCCCTTAGCTAGGGCGGAGGCGGCGGGATTTGAACCCGCGAGAGGGGATGAACCCTCAACCCGCTTAGCAGGCGGGCGCCATAGACCGGACTAGGCGACGCCTCCCGACTCGGCAGCGCCGAGACCGCCCAAGAGTACCGATCGGGAACCTCGTGAAGCAAAGTGTCGTTGGACTGGTGCCGTGTCGCCCGAGGAACTGCGGTCCGCGGGACGTGACGGAGGGCGTGACGGCTTTGCTGCCGCGACCGCCTAGGCTGGGCGGGTCTCAAGTCGTTGGATCAGGGTTTTGGGGGTCAGGTTCGGTGGTGGATGAGCAGGATCAGTGGCATTGGGACCTGCCCGAGTCCGCCCGCCCGGCCCGCCCGCGGAACCGGCAAGGCCAGTCACGATCGCGCTCCGGCAGCCGCCCCCAGTCGCCTCGCTCCGGCCAGTCACCCCGCTCCGGCCAGTCACCCCGAGGGCGTACCGCAGCACGGAACCGGCGCAACCGGCGCACGATGGACACCCCGGAATTCCGGCGCACCGTCCTGTTCACCATTCTCGGCGCGATCATCCCCGGCGCCGGCCTGATCGCGGCCGGCCGGAAGAAGGCGGGCTTCACCGTTTTCGGCGTGTTCGTGATGGGCCTGGTCACGCTCTGCCTGTGGGCCGTCGTCGATCCGAAGGGCATGGCCAGCATCGCCGTCACCCCGGAGGCCCTCAACATCGTCTCCGTGGTCGCGGTCGTGATCGGGCTCGCCTGGGTCGTCGTCGTGATCGCCTCGCACCTCGCGCTGCGCAACCTGCCGAGTCAGTCGCAGCGGATCGCCGGCGGACTGCTGGTCGGCGTGCTCGCGTTCGCGGTCGCGGCGCCGATGGCGGTCGCGGCCCGGTACAGCTACGACCAGGCCGATCTGGTGGCGAACGTCTTCAAGCGCCAGGACGACAACAAGAGCGCGACCCGGCCGAGCTTCGATCCGAAGGGCGGGCAGAACGACCCGTGGAAGGACAAGAAGCGGCTCAACGTCCTGCTGCTCGGCGGTGACGGAAGCTCGAAGCGGCAGGGCATCCGGACCGACACGGTGATGGTCGCCAGCATCGACACCCACACCGGCAACACGACCTTGATCAGCTTGCCGCGGTGCACGGCCAACATGCCGTTCCCGGAGGATTCGCCGCTGCACGAGTACTACCCGGACGGCTTCACCAACGGCGACCCGAACGATCTCGAGTACTGCCTGACGGCGATGTACGAGAACGTACCGTCGAATGTGCCGAAGGACGTCCTCGGCGAGACCGACAACCTGAACGCGGACGTCGTCAAGATCTCGGTCGGCGAGGCGCTCGGTCTCAAGATCGACTACTACGTCCTGGTCAACCTCAAGGGCTTCGAGGAGTTGATCGACGCCCTCGGCGGACTCACCCTGAACGTCAACTTCTACATCCCGAAGGGCGGCGATTCCGACGCCGGCATCCCGCCGAAGGACTTCCTGACGCCGGGGCCGAGTCAGCACCTGAACGGTGAGGATTCGCTCTGGTACGCCCGCGGACGGTTCGGGTACGACGACTTCAGCCGGATGGATCGGCAGCGCTGCGTGATCAACGCGATCGTCAAGCAGGCCAACCCGGCGACCCTGCTGACCCGCTACGAGGACATCGCCAAGGCCGGCAAGGAGATCGTCCAGACCGACGTGCCGCAGGAGATGCTGCCGGCGATGGTCGAGCTGGCCAGCCGGGCGCAGCAGGGCAACCTCCGCAGCCTGGTCTTCAAGCACGGCAAGAACGGTTTCCTGGTCTACCGGCCCGACTTCGAACTGATGCGGGAGCAGGTACGGAAGTCGATCGGCGAGACCGAGAAGGAGAAGCCGAAGTCGACCCCCAAGCCGGCCGACCCGCAGCCGGGCGATCCCGAGACCAGCAAGGAACCTGAGGATCCGGAGACCACCAAGGAACCGGACGACCCGGAGACCGATCCGCCGAAGCAGTCCGAGGAGCCGTCGGATCCGGAGTCGGACAAGCCGAGCGACAAGCCGTCCGAGGCCAGTGAAGACGCCGGCGACTCCTGCGCGTTCCGGCCCGACATCGCCGCAACGGCGAGGCCGAAGTACAACGGCTGAGCCGCGCGGCGCGGCTCAGCTGCCGTAGCCGCGGTTGGCGTCCAGCCGGTCCCGGATCGCGGTCATCAGCGCGATCACGGTCTTGTCCTCACCGTCACGCGGGTTGACGAATTCGGTGCCGCCGGAGTTCGCGACGACGATGAAGTGATGTCGGGTCGTCTTCACCGAGGTGATGTCGGACCACGGGATCTTCTGCCGGTGACCGATCCGGCGCACCTCGAGCCCGTCGCGGTCCATGATCACCGTCGTGGTCAGCCGGAGCACCATGATCAACGCGACCAGGGCCAGGGCGAGGCCGAGCGCGAGCACGATCACGCCGATCACGAGGACCACCTGCAGCGCGCTCACCGTACCGGCGACGATCAGGCCCGCTCCGACGACGGCCGCTCCGGCCGCGATGGCGTACGCCCTGACCGGGGGCTTCGGGGCGAGCAGATGCACTTCGGTTCCTGGGCTGGCGGCCCGCGCATCCTGCTCACCCATGGGCCTACCCTAGGCCACTCCACAGTCTGAGCGGCGAGGGTGGGATTCGAACCCACGGAACGGTTTCCCGCTCGGGCGCTTTCAAGGCGCCTGCACTAGTCCACTATGCGACCTCGCCCGGCCGCCGAGCTGCGCCCGGCGGACCATCGTCGATCCTAATGGTCGAGGGAACCATCGTGTGTGACAGCCTGAGATCATGCAGGCGATCGAGGTGGCGGAGCCGGGCGGGCCGGAGGTGCTGCGCCCGGTGCAGCGGGAACAACCGGTGCCGGGTGCGGGCGAGATCTTGATCAAGACCACCGCGATCGGGGTGAACCGGGCCGACCTGCTGCAACGCCAGGGTCACTACCCGCCGCCGCCCGGAGCGAGCCCGCTGCTCGGGCTGGAGTGCTCCGGGACGGTCGCCGCGCTCGGGCCCGATGGGTCCGGCTGGCAGGCCGGGGACCCGTGTGTCGCGCTGCTGGCCGGCGGCGCCTATGCCGAGTACGTGGTCGCGCCGGCCGGTCAGGTCGTCCGGCCGCCGGAGGGTGTCGACCTGGTCACGGCGGGCGGCCTGATCGAGGTGGCCGCGACCGTCCTGGCCAATCTGGACCTGGTCGGGCTGCGGGCCGGCGAGCGGTTCCTGGTGCACGGCGGCGCGGGCGGGATCGGGTCCTTCGCGATCCAGTACGCGAAGGCGGTCGGGGCCGAGGTGATCGCCACGGCCGGTTCGCCGGAGAAGCTGGACTACTGCCGGTCCGTCGGTGCTGATCATGCGCTGTCGTACCGGGACGACTGGCCGGCCGCCGTCGAGTCGATCACCGGCGGCGCCGGACTGGACGTGATCTTGGACAACATGGGTGCCAGCTACCTCGAAGATCACGTACGGCTGCTCGGCACCGGTGGCCGGCTGGTGGTGATCGGGCTGCAGGGCGGCCGCAAGGGCACCCTCGACCTCGGCCGACTGCTGGCGAAGCGCGGTCAGGTGCACGCCACCTCACTGCGGCCCCGCCCGGTCGAGGAGAAGGCCGCGATCTGTGCCCGGGTCGCGGAGCGGGTCTGGCCGACGATCACTGACGGCCGGATCCGGCCGGCACCACAGACCACCTTCCCGCTGGCCGAGGCCGCCGCCGCCCACCGGCTGCTGGAGTCCGGCGACAACCTCGGCAAGGTCCTGCTGCTGCCTCAGTCGTAGTTCGCAACGGTGCTGAACACCGCGGTCAGGGTGCGCCGGCTGACGTCGTAGCCGAGGGTGAGGAAGCGTCCGGGCGAGACCTCGACGCTGCTCGGGTTGGCCTGATCGCCCCGGGTGGTGTCGTAGAGCCGGATCTCGCCGATGCCGTCCCAGGATCCGGCCGGGTTCTTGATCAACTGTCCGTACGTCGGACGGGTGGACGGCGTGATCGCGCCCCAGGTCAGCAGGATCGCTCCGGTCGAGGTGACCAACTGGTGGTGTGAGGAGGCGTAGATGTCCGTGATCGCGGGCGTGCTCCAGGTCCGGCCGCCGTCGCTGGAGCGGCTGAGCCGGGCCGGGATCCCGCCTCCGGATGCCGAGGCCATCCTGATCAGGCAGGCCAGCGAGCCGTCCGGCAGCACCGACAGGTTGGGTTCCTGGAAGTTCACGTCACCGCCGGACCCGACGGTCACCTCGTTCGCCCGGTGGAACGTCCGCCCGCCGTCCGTGCTGCGGACCACCGTCGCCCTGGACGTGGCGTCGCCGGGAACCTTTCCGTACAAGGGAATCAGGACGTCGCCGTTCGGCAGCTGAACGGCGGCGCCGTGGCTCGCGTTCCAGCCGCCGGAGACGTCCGGATCCATCGCCGAGTCCACCTCGACCGGTTCGCTCCAATGCGCACCGTCGTCCTCCGACCGGATCACGTGGGTGCCGTGCTGCTTGCTGCCGCCACCGGCCAGCCATTCCGTGACGAAGAAGCTGACCAGCAACGTACCGTCGGAAAGCCTGCTGATCTTGGGATCGCGGGCATCGTAATGTTGATCACCGAACATCCCGTCCTCGATCACCCGCGGACTGCTCCAGTTGACGCCGCCGTCCTTCGACGTGACGAACTTGATGTCCTCGTTGGCGTTCGTATGCGCCGCCCCGCTGTCGTAGACGACGGCCAGATCACCGTTCTGCAGCTTGGTGACGTCCGGGAACCGGATCTGGGTGCCGACCGGATCGAGCGCGACGACCGTCGAGTACATGACGAGATTGTCCAGCTGGGCCGCGCTGCCGACCGGCGCGGTCCCGGCCGAGACGAACTCGATCCCGGTGATCGGCGAGCCGGCCGAAGCCTTGATCGTCGTCGAGTGACGGTTGCCGTTCAGCGACACCGCGGCATGATCGGCCGTCGCGTCGACACTGAATCTGCGGTACGTGTTCCGGATGCTGATCGGCTCCGTCGCCAGGGTGCGCCAGGCCGACCCGTCGTAGACCGAGATCACGGTCGTCGACGCGTTGGCGGTGATCATGAACCGGAACACGCCCAGGCCCGGGTTGTCTCCGCTGCCCCGGATCGCGAACAGGCTCGCGCTCTGCCAGGCGGTCACCGCAAGATCGAACTCGTAGTGCCGGGAGTTGACGGCCGGAGCCGGAAAGTACGCCTTGGTCTGCAAGCTCGCGGTGTTGTCGGTCAGCTGCACCGCACGCCCCGATCCGCCGAGCTTGCTCACCACCGCGACAGAACCCTGCACCGTCGCCCCCGCCGGCGGCTGCCCCAACGGCTCGCTGTCGAACGTCCGCGGCGCCGCCGTCTCCGCCGCCGCTGCCGGCCCCGCCATGATCACCGCCTGAGCCAGCACCAACGTGGCCACCGCCGCGACCCCGACCCCGAACCGACCCCTGAACCCGAGCATGATCGCCTCCCCGCCATAGTGCCGAATGATCAAGCCTGATCTGGAACTGCGTTCCATGTCAACAGGCTCTCGGTCTCGCCAGGGGTCGGCGACAGATCGGACCTGGCCGACTTCGGCTCCAAGGGGGCGCGAGCGGAATCCAGCCGGCATTCTCGGATCAGGCCGATTCGGACCCGAAATCCGCAGAGTCAGCTGGATTCCGGTCACTCAACCCGGCACCGGATGAGCCGCCACCAGCTCCGCCACTCTCTTCGTCGCCGGTCCGGATCACCCGGTCGATCCCAGCGTGGCGCGGCCGCACTCTCGCCACCCAGCACGCGAAGCGCCGCGCCGAGCGAAGGGCAGGCCCCGGGCCGAACGTGCCCCGATTCATCCACTCGGCGGGAGCCGCGATCCGGCCGGGCCTGCGTGGGCGCCACCGCGACGGCCACTCCGGCCAGACGGTCGCGCCTGCGCCGGGCCGCGGCCGTTCGCGCTACTCCGGCCCGAGCCGGCGCCGCGCGACGACCCAGGACCCAAGTGGCAAGCAAACCCGGACTCGCGGCGCGATCTCACCCGGCAAGCGCGAGAGCCCGACCCAGGACTTCCAAGCATCGTCGAGTGTGACACCACGAACGGGAGAAATCGATTTCATCGGTTCGTAACATCACACTCGACGAACTGCCCGGCCCGCGGGTGGGCGTTGGAAGTTGTCGCCGCCGCACGCCGCATTCCGCGGCCCCCGTGCCCATGCACATCCGCACCCCGGTCCACCGCTGGCGTGCCTCGTCTGTGCGCCGCGATCGTGGACCGGCTCACGGCACCATCATCGAAACCGGAACCACCAGCTACCGCCTCGCGCACACCAGACAGGCCGCTGGCTGAGCAGCCCGCGACAGCACCGATTCCTAAACTGAGGGGCGTGGACAACATCCCTGCCTGGGTCGTCACAACTCACGACTGGGCCATCTCGGTCGACGAGGACCACCTCGAGCACATCCGTCAGAATCCCGCCATCTATGCCCAAGGCGGTCTACGACACATGATGCTGGAGGTGCTTGCCTACGCCGCCGACGAAGCAACCGCAGCCGGTAGAGTGGGCACGGCCACCGTCACCATTCGACCAGACGGGTCGGTGTCGATCCGCGACGACGGCAGGGGAACCGACACCCGGCGAACCCCTCAGGGACACATCATCCGCAAACCCGTCATGGCGACCAGAGACGTCCGCTTCTTCGACAACCCGGATCGCTCGGTACTTCCCGACGGACTCCCGCGATGGGGAATGTCCGTCGTCGCGGCGCTGAGCTCCACACTGATCCACCAGAACCGCCGGGCTTCAGGCGGCTGGATCCAGACCTATCACCACGGGATGCCCGCTACCGAGCTCGTTGAGATCGCCGACGACGGCACGACGGGCACGACCGTCACCTTCGCCCTCGAAACCCCGACCGATACCCACCGGTCCCTCCGGCCGTCAGACCGCTCGGCATTCAGATCATTGCGAGTCTCACTCGACGACGCACCCAGCTAAGCCACCTCCCGCACCGGATCCTGGGGCCAAATCAAACCCGTCAACGTGGGGCCAATTTCGGGTTGACACAGTCACCCGGACCAACCAGCGGCGCCCTGCTCCTCGGCTCGGCGTGTGACGCCCATGTCGGCCCACAGCATCGAAGTGGTGACCGCACACGGCAACCCGCCCTTGCACCCGGCCCCCGCGGCCGCATCCCGGCATACCCCGGCACCGCGCACCCAGCATCCATGCACCTTGCACCCGACACGCCCGGCACCCCGCACCGCCGCGATCGGCACCTTGTACCCGGCACCCGGCACCCCGGCGCCCCCGGCACGCCCGCGCCCCGGCACCGTGCACCCGACACGCCCGGCACCCCGCACCGCCGCGATCGGCACCTTGTACCCGGCACCGGGCACCCCGGCATCCTGCAACGCCCGGCACCCCGCGCTCCGGGCCTCGGCAGCGCGCACCCCCGGAATCCCGCGCGGAACCGCGCACCAGGCACCCCGGCATCCCGCACCCCCGCGCCCCGCGCCACCGGCACCACCGCACCTCGGCACTGTGCGCCCTCCCCGGCATCCTGCAACCCGGCACCGCGCGCTCCGGCACACGTACCCGGCATCCCCGGCATCCCCGGCATCCCGCAACCTTGCACGCGCACCCGCCCGGCCCCCAGCCACCCAGGCGGCCCGCACCTCGCACCCTCCCGGCAACCCGCCCCGGCACCCGGGCCTCCGCGGCCGCATACCGGCAGACCCCCGTACCGCGCACCCAGCATCCATGGCACCGCACCCGATACCCCCAGCAGCTCGCACCCGGCGCCCCGCGCACCGCCGCGGCTCGGCACCGCGCACCCGGCACCCCGGCATCCCCGCGCCTCGGCACCGTGCACCCGGCATCCCCGCACCCCGCACCCCGCACCCCGCACCCCGCACCCCGCACCCCGCACCCCGCACCCCGCACCCACATCGTGAGACGTCACTTCGGCCGCGACACGCCGCCGAAAACGCTGCGTTTCTGACTGGTCGGCGGATCTGGGTTGCGTTAATCGTTTAACATTGTTCGGGAAAGGATGCTGCCGGCGGTCTGGGGGCCGGTGACAGAATGACCGGCGGATGAGCACAGGGACCATGGGAGCCGAGCATGGACGCGAAGGTGCGACGCGCGGGGCGGGCGACTCTGCGCATGGTCGCCGAGGAGGTCGGGGTCTCCACGGCGACGGTGTCGTATGTCGTGTCCGGCCGGGCCGGGCGGTCGGCCGGCGTGTCCGAGGAGACGGCGCGGCGGGTTCGTGAGGCGGCGGAGCGGCTCGGCTACCGGCCCAATCCGGCCGCGCGTTCGATGCGGACCGGGAAGAGCGGCGTCGTCCTGCTGTCGCTGACCATGCTGTCCGACCCGTGGTCGCAGGCGGTCGCGGAGGCGGTCAACCGGGCCCTGTTGCCGCACGGGGTCACGACGCTGATCATGGCCGACGACGACTGGGAGCCGGTGCTGCAGCGGCAGCCCTGTGACGCGGCGTTCCTGGATGCCGTACCCGCCTCGCCGAACGCCAAGCAACGGCTGGCCGACCTGGCGGCGGCGGGCCATCGGCTGGTGATCTTCGACGAGAAGCTGGAACCGAAGGACTTCGACGTGATCAGGTCCACGGCGATGCCGGCCAGCCGGATGGTCGTTGATCATCTGACGCGGGAGCACACCAAGATCGGCTGTCTGACCGCGACGACCCGGCGGACCAAGGCGAATCGCTTCCATGCCTATACGTCCGGCCTTGCGGCGGCAGGGCTGGACGTACGCAAGGACTATGTCGAGGTCTATCCGCGGGATGCGGCCGGTGCCTACGCGGCGGCAATGCGCCTGCTCACGCTGCCGGACCGGCCGACCGCGATCTTCGCCACCACCGACTTCGCCGCGATCAGTGCGATCCACGCCGCGCAACGACTGCGGCTCCGGGTGCCGGAGGACGTCGCGGTGGCCGGGATCGGCAACACCCGGGAGAGCGAGCAGATGGATCCGGCCTTGACCACGGTCGGCCCGACCGACTTCTTCGTCCGGCTGGCCGACATCATCCGGGCCCGCGCCCTCGGCGAGGACGACTCGCCGGGCCGCTTGCACGAGTTTCCCTGGACGCTGTTCGTCCGGGATTCCACCCAACCACGAGGGGAGCAGTAATCAGCATGACGCTCAAGATCGGTGTCGTCGGGTTCGGTCAGCGGGCGGGGCTGTGGCGGCACGCCCACCGCGAGGGGGCCGAGATCGCCATCGTGTGCGACACCAGCGAACGCGGCCGCCGGGACGCGACCGCCGCGCTGCCCGAGGCCATCGTGACCGATGATCTTGGTCGACTGCTCGAATCCGGGATCGACGCGGTGCTCGTGACGACTCCCGATCATGAACACCGCTCGGTCGCCGTGCCTGCGCTCGAGGCCGGCATCGCCGTGTTCTGCGAGAAGCCGATGGCCACGACGCTGGGCGACTGCGACGCGATCCTGCGCGCCGGGTACGAGAACAAGACCCGGCTCTACCTCGGGCACAACATGCGGCACATGCCGGTGATCACCCAGCTCCGGGACCTGATCACGGAGGGCCGGATCGGCGAGGTCAAGGCGGTCTGGTGCCGGCACTTCGTCAGCCACGGCGGCGACTACTACTTCAAGGACTGGCACGCCGACCGGCGTTACTCGACGGGGCTGCTGCTGCAGAAGGGTGCTCATGATCTTGACGTGATCCACTGGCTCGCCGGCGGCTACAGCACCGCCGTGTCGGCCATGGGCTCGCTCTCCGTCTACGGCGACATCACCGACCGCCGGGACCGTTCCGGCGAGCGGATGGGCGAGTGGTTCAGCCTGGACAACTGGCCGCCGACCTCGCTCACCGGGCTTAACCCGGTGGTCGACGTCGAGGACATCTCGATGATGCAGATGCGGCTGGACAACGGCGTGCTCGCCTCGTACGAGCAGTGTCACTTCACGCCGGACTACTGGCGCAACTACACGGTGATCGGCACCGAGGGCCGGGTGGAGAACTTCGGCGACGGCCCGGGTGATCAGATCGGCCTGTGGAACCGGCGGCACATGGGTTCGGCCGAGCCGGACGAGTCCATGATCATCGGCGGCGGCAGCGGCGGCCACGGCGGCGCGGATCCGATCATGATCGCGGAGTTCCTCCGGTTCGTCGCCGACGGCGGCCCGACCCGGACCTCGCCGATCGCGGCCCGCCAGGCCGTCGCCGCTGCGCTGCTCGCCACCGAGTCGATCCGCGGCGACAACTCCTGCCTACCAGTCCCCGAACTCGATCCGGACCTGGTCGCCTACTACGAGGACAACCAGGCCTGACCCCACCCTCCTAGCGGTCGGTCAGCCCCAGCACGGAGACGGTGATCACGCCGGGCCGGTGCCCGAGCCGGGTGAGGCACGTTCGCAGCGCGGCTCGGACGTCCTGCGCGACCTGGTAGGCGGTGCGCGGGTCGGTCACCGAGATCTCCACGGCGACCTCGGTCCGCTCGGCGATGATGATCATCGGCAGACCTTCGGCGGCGCCGCGGCCGAGGTTGCGCAGGGCTTGCCGCAGGTCGGGTTCGATCCGGGACACCCCTGGTACGGCGAGCACGGCTTCGGCCGCGGCCCGGGAGAGTTCGGCACGGCTCACCGGAGCCCGGTCGGCGGCAGGTTCGAGGTCAGGCATCGTAGACGTCTTCCACGGTGATGTTGATCATGGTCACGACCAGGCCGGCGCGCCGGGCCAGCTCCTCGCCGATTGCGGTACGGACCCGAGCGACGGCCTCCGGAATGACGGTCCGGGCGCTGACGGCGATCCGGAGCGTGACGGCGATCCGGGCCGGCCGGTCGTCCGTTTCCGACGGTTCCGGCGCCTCCATATCCGCCCGCTCCCCCTCGCCGGCCAGGTCGAGTTCGACCGAGCAGCGCCGCGCGTGCACACCGGTCACGCTGTCGGCGGCGGCCCGGATCCGTTCGGCGAGCGCCCGTTCGCTGACGGTCAGCTGGTCCGGCTCCGCGACCCGTTCGTCCGGCTGGACCAGCGGCAGCAGCCGGCTCCGTCGAACCTCGGTCCGGGCGATGTCCAGGATCGAGGCTTTCAGGTTCGGGCTGACCTCCATGGCCGGGTCGGTCGCCTCATGTTCGGTGAGTTCCCGGGTCGCCTGGTGCAACCGGGCCAGCCGCTCCCGGGCCTCCGTGCAGTACGGGCACGACTGTTCATGATCATCGGGCGGGCCGGCGATCCGCTCCCAGATCCCGTCCAGCGAGCGTCCGCAGGCAAGCTTCTCGGCCCGGTCCCGACCACGGTCCGTCAGCGCCATGACGCCATCCTCTCCGCCAGCTGTTGCCGCGCCCGAGCGATCCGACCGCGGACGGTGCTGACCGGCTGGTTGATCACCTCGGCGATCTCGCCGTAGCTGAGACCGTCGATCTCCTTGAGGATCCAGCAGACCCGCGACTGCGCCGGCAACTCGCCCACGGCCTGATGCAACTGCCTCCAGTGTTCCCGATGCTCGACCACCTCGGCCGGGTCCCGGCCCTGCCCCCGATCCTCCGAGTCGCGCTCCTCGTCCAGCGGGTCGGCGTCCCGGCGACGGCGGAGGGCGTCCAGGCAGCGGAACGTGAGCAGCCGGTACAACCAGGTCCGCACCGCTCCCGGCTGATCCAGTGTCGGCAGCTTCCGCCAGGCTGCGATGAGCGAGTCCTGCAGGACGTCCTCGGCCAGCTCGCGATCCCTCAGGATTCGTACGGCGAGCCGGAACAGGGGCCGCTGGTACCGGTCGATCAAGGACTCGAAGGCCGCCAGGTCGCCGTCCTGAGCCCGGACCACGATCGTCGTCTCGTCCAGCCCGTCCAGCCCGTCCGGCCCGGCGGGGCGTTCCGCGGCCGCAGCGTGCTTCAAGTCCTCGATCAAGGTCACATCCTGATCTCGGCGACGCCGCCGCGCGCCCGATCGATCTCGACCTGGATGGCTAGCCGGGTCACGGTCGAGTCCAGCGCGAGCTCGAGGTCTGCCACCGCCTGGCTCCGGATCCGGCCCAGGACCTCGGTGAGGTCGGCCCGCTCGTCGGCCGTGATCTTGATCGTCAACTCGGGGCGGCGGACGGATCCGCGCAACCCGACACTGGCGGCGGCGATTCCGCGGAACGACTCGAGCTGCCCGCGCATCGCGTCGCCGACCACGGCCGGGTCGACCGTGGTGATCCCGTCCGCCGGGTCGTCGTGCAACCGGAACGGGCGGCTGGACTCCCGGCGCGGCAGCTGCCGGACCAACCAGGCGATCCCCGTGATCAAGATCACCAATCCGGCGCCGACCATGATCATCACCACAACCTGGTCGGTCACCGGGCCGGCCAGCACCGACTCACCAGGCTCAGGAGAGGCAACAGGAACAGGGATCCGGGCGATCCACCCGGTGCCGATGCCGACCCCGAGTGCGCCCGCGACGATCATGATCAAGCCGAGTACGCAGAGCCAGAACCGGTTCACACCGGCCGCTCGATTGCTCATCAGATTCTCCCGCCCGAATTCAGTTCGACCTGGTGGTCACGGTGGCAGAGACGCGCGGCACCGGCGTGACCCCGGCCCGGGTCAGTGCCTGCCGGACCGCATCGGTGACCGCCGCCCGCAGTTCCGCCCGGTGCTCGGTCGCGGTGCCGATCGACAGTCGTACCGACCTCGCGTCGGCGCGAGCTCGTACCGAATCGACGCCGTCGACCAGCTCGGCCCGGGCTGCCGCCAGCCGGGCAATGCCGCGGCGAGAGATCACCACCTCCAGTTCCGGACCGCCGGCCTGCTCCGGGACGGCGAGCCGGGCGGCGTTCAGTCGGCCCGGCTTCACCGCGGCGATGATCATGATCAGACCGACCAGCGCGACCGCGGCGCTGATCACCAGCCAGCCGGCCGATCCCCACGGCGTCGCCGCCAGAAGGGCGAAGATCGAATCGACCGGCGCCGGCCAGGCCCCGGTCGCCAACCGTACGGCCCCACCGAACACCACCAGCCCGCCGAGCGCGGTCAGACCCAGCGCCGTCATCCCGGCCGGGACGGTGCGGTTCGGCCGGCGCCGCAGCCGCGGCCTGCTCGCAGTCATCGCAGTCCCTCCGAATCCGCACGGTCGGCCAGGCCGACGGCGACGACGGTCAGGTCGATCCGGTGCACGGCGACGCCGGTCAGCGTCCGTACCCGCTCGGCGACGTGGTCCCGCACCTGCCGGGCGGCCGTCCGGAGTGACACCGGGTAGTCCAGCGCCAGTTCGATGGCCAGGTCGACCGACTCGCTGGACAGGGTCGCCGTCACCTTGGGCCGGGCCCCCTGTTCGACCCGGCCGCCGAGGCCCAGCAGCCCGCCAGCCCGACCGCCGGCCGCGGCGATCTCGGACGCCGCCTGCGCGGCGATCCGCTGCACCACGCGTTGCGGAATGGTCAGCCGGCCGCGGGTCCGCGGGTCGTCGACCGGCGGCGCGACCACTGTGCTCGCCACGCCGCTACCGGCGTTCGGTGGCCCGGCCGAGCAGGGCCGACAGGTCGATCCGGCCGTCCAGCACGAGCCCGACGACGAGGCCGATCCCGCCGAGGACGGCGACGATCAGGAACGCCCCGAACCCACCGAAGGCCGCCGTCACCCCCAGCACCAGCCCGACGAACAACGCGATCGTGGTACGGGACATGGCCGCTCTCCCTTCGCTTGGTACGGCCCGGGAAGTCCCCGCAGTGACTTCCCGGACCGAGATCTCCTCGATCAGGCGAGCTCGTCGTCGCCGGACCGCTTCGCAGGCTCCGCGTCGTCCTCGGGCAGGTGCACGTCAGTGACGTCGACATCGACCGAGACCACCTTGAGCCCGGTGCCGGTCTCGACCGCACGGATCACGTTCTCCCGGATCTCCTGGCTCACCTCGACGATCTGAGCGCCGTACTCGACGACGATCGATACGTCGATGGCCGTCTCCCGCTCACCCTTCTGCACCGCGACTCCACCGGTCACGTTCGGCTGACCGCCCGGGATCCGCTGGGTGAGGTTGTTCAGCGTGCGCCGGGCGATGTTGCCCATCGCGTAGACGCCGGGCACCTCGCGGGCGGCGATCCCGGCGATCTTCTGGACCACGGCCTCCGCGATGGTCGTGTCACCGAACTCGGTGTGCAGCTCGTCGAGCTGCTTGGTCTCGATCTCGGCGCCCCGGGTCGCGACGTCGCCCGGCTGACGCCGCTCCTCGCCGGTGGCCGGCAGGTTCTTCGTGGTCTCGCTCATCTGCACCGTTTCCTCTCGGTCGACCCCGGACACGAAAGGAATCATTGTGTCCGTACACCTGGACAGACGTCGCGCCACACGGATCGTCACGGAGAAGTTCGGAACTTCTCGGATTCGTCCCGCAGCAGCCGGCGGATCGCGTCGTACTGCGCTCTGGCCAGGGCGCCCAGATCGGTGCCGGGCTCGACCTCGGTCAGGCTCCACTCGTCCATCGCCCGCAGCACGGCGAAGACCAGCCGCCGCTGCAGGGCCGGCGGCAGGTCGTCCCGGACCGCGCCGGACTCCCGGCCGACCCGGAGCGCCTCGCCGATCCAGCCCTCGATCCCGGTCCAGGTCGCCCCCGCGGCCTCGTCCGGCCCCGGCCCGTAGATCATCCGGCCCAGCGCCGTCGAGCCCTCGTCCTCCGCGGCGGCCGCGATCAGGCGATCGAACAGCGCCGCCAGTTCCGGCCAGAACGCCGGGCCGGCCAGCTCCTCGGGCCGCGGGATCCGGATCCGCCCGGCCAGGTCGGCCGACAGCTCCCGGATCACGAGGTCGTACAACTCGCGCTTGCCCGGGACCACGTAATAGAACGAGCTCTTGCTCAGCCCGCAGCGTCGGATGATCGCGTTCAGCGAGGCGCCCTGGTAGCCGGCCGCGGCGAATTCGGTGGCGGCGACCCGGATCAGCCGGCGTTGCCGTTCCGGCGACATGCGGTCCCACGCGTCCGTCATGGGCGCAGCCTAGCCCGCTCTGGACCACCCGGTCCAGATCGTGTTACCTTGCCTGTGGACCAGGTGGTCCAGACAGCTCAGGAGACCCACGAATGTTCCGTACGATCTCGCTCCAACAGCAGGACGAGCAGCAGGGCAGCGGGCCCCGGGTGCTGATCGTCGGCGCCGGAATCGCCGGTGTGACCGTGGCCCAGTTGCTGCGCCGGGCCGGGCTGCGACCGGTGCTGGTCGAGCGGGGCCACGACCGCGGCCATCCCGGCTACATGCTGGCCCTGATGCCGATGGTCGACCCGGCGCTGGACGAGCTCGGCGTGCGGAACGCCTACCGGGCGGCCAGCGTCCCGCTGTCCCGCTACGGGCTGTACGGCCACACCGGGCGCCGGCTCCGGGTCGACTCGATGTCCGCCATCCTCGACCGGTACGGCGACTACCGCGGGATCAGCCGCGGCGACCTGCTCGAGGTGCTCACCCGGGACGGTTGCGACGTCACGCCGGGCACGACCGTGACCGCGTTGGCCGAGGCGCCGGACACGGTCCGGGTGACGCTGAGCTCTCCGGACGGACCGGCCGACCTGGACTTCGACCTGGTGATCGTCTGCGACGGCCTGCACTCGACCACCCGGGACCTGATCCGGCCGCGGCTCGCGGTGCAGACCGTCGACACGCACTGGGCCGGCTGGGTGGCCTGGGCACCGTCGGACCAGGAGCCGGACCTCGGCGAGGAGCTCTGGGGCGCCGGCTTCTTCCTCGGCGTCTATCCGGTCGCCGGTCGGTACGGCGCGATCCTCGGCGGTCCGGTCGACGACCTGCGGGCCGGGCCGGTGGCGTTCGCCGACTCGGTGCGCCGGCGGCTCCGCGAGGTGAGCCCGCGAACGGACCGGGTCCTTAATGCGATCGCGACCGACGCCAGCCCGTACTACTGGCCGCTGACCGACTGCCGGGCCGAGCGCTGGACTACCGGTCGCATCGTGCTCCTCGGTGATGCCGGCGCGGGCTTCCTGCCGACCGCCGGGATCGGCGCCGGGATGGCGATGGAGTCGGCCTGGGTGCTGGGCCGGATGATCATCGACGGCCGGGAGTTGGCGGTGCCGGACCTACTGACCAGGTACGAGATCGCGCAGCGCCCCCGGGTCGAGGCGGCCCAGGACAACTCCCGCACGCTGGCCCGGATGATGTTCCGGCGCAGCCGGCTGCTGGCCGTCGTCCGCGACACCGCCGCCCGGATGCTCAGCGTGCAGGCCGTTCTGAAGCCGATTCAGGGCCTGCTCGCCACCGCGCCGGATCCCGGCCGGGCCCTTCGGGAAAACTCCTCGGCGACTGTCCGAGGCCGATGATTGACTTTGCTGCGTGACTCTTCGGCAACGCGCCTCCGGGTCGGCGTACGCCAGCGTTCTGCGGATCCCCGCCGCGCGGCGGACCCTGCTGCTCGGAGTGATCATTCGGACCCCGCTGATGGCGGGGATGGTGACGTTGACCCTGCACGTCGTCTCGCACCTGGGGATGTCGTACTCGGCGGCCGGGATCGCCGCCGCCGTGGTCACGATCGCGTCGGCGATCAGCGGGCCGTGGCGGGGCCGGCTGCTGGATCGGTACGGGCTGCGCCGCACCGTGTTGCCGTCCCTGTTCGTGCTCACCGTCTGCTGGTCGATCGCGCCGTTCGTCGGCTACTGGCTGCTGCTGCCGCTGGTCGCGGTGGCCGGGCTGTTCATCGTGCCGACGTTCTCGATCATCCGGCAGGTGATGATCACCGCCGTCGACGACGAACGCCGCAAGACCGCGCTGGTGCTGGACTCGATCGCCGTCGAGCTGTCCTACATGGCCGGCCCGGCGCTCGGCGTCCTGCTCGCCACCTGGTTGGGCACGCCGTTCGCGCTGCTGATCTGCGAGCTCGCCAGCGTCGCCGGCGGCGTCGCCCTGTGGCTGGTCAACCCGGTGCTGCGGCCGGCCGAGCCGGACGAGGCCACCGCGGCCAAGGTGCCACTGCGGCAGTGGCTGTCGCCGACCGTGATGCTGGTGCTCGCCGCCACGATGGCGACCATGATCGTTCTTACGGGCAGCGACGTCGGCGCGATCGCGGCGCTCCGGGCCATGGGTCACGAGCCCTCGATCGGCATCGTGCTGGCCGCCTGGGGCCTCGGCTCGGCGACCGGCGGCCTGATCTACGGAGCGATGCGAAGGACCGTCTCGGCGTTCACGTTGCTCGGCCTGCTGGGCCTGGCCACGATGCCGGTCGCCCTCGCCGGCGGCCCGCTGGCGTTCGGCGTGTTGATCTTCGTCGCCGGCCTGTTCTGTGCGCCGACGATCACCGCGACGATTGATCAACTCAGTCGTGCCGTGCCGACCCGCGTCCGCGGCGAGGCGATGGGCTGGCACGGCTCGGCACTGACCGGCGGCGCTGCGCTCGGATCGCCGGTGGCCGGGTTCGCCATCGATCACGCCGGCTGGCCGTCGAGCTTCCTGGTCGTCGGCGGGTTCGGGCTGCTCCTCGCCTTACTCGGAACCGTCATGATCACCGTACGGAACCGCCGGGAGCTCGGTCAGTCGGCGAGGAAGATCAACATCGGGCCAGGCGGCCTCCCGCCATCCGCGACCGTTGCTCGCAACCGCGACTGTTGCAGGTGTCGCGGATGAATGGAACGGTCGCGGCTGTGATGGTGGTCGGCTACGGACACGGTGCGCTCGGGCTCGGCGGGGTGCGGCGGGGGCCGGTGTCGCTCGGACCGCAGCCGCGACCGGTCCACTTATCCGCGACCGTTGCAAGAGTCGCGGTTGCGAGCAACGGTCGCGGATGGGAGCGGAGGCGGCGGGCTGGTCCAAGACCTACGAGGTCCAGGCCCGCCAGAGGCTCGCGTACTCCCCATCCGCCGCTACGAGTTGATCATGACTCCCCAACTCGGCGATCTTCCCGTCGATCACCACGGCGATCCGATCGGCATCGTGCGCGGTGTGCAGCCGGTGCGCAATGGCCACGACGGCGCGCCCGTGCAGCAAGGCCGCCATCGAGCCTTCCAGATGCCGAGCGGTCCGTGGATCGATCAGCGAGGTGGCCTCGTCCAGCACCAGCGTGTGCGGGTCCGCGACGACCAGCCGAGCCAGCGCGATCTGCTGGGCTTGCGCCGGGGTCAGGTTCATCCGGCCGGAGCCGATCATGGTGTCCAGCCCCTCCGGCAGCCGTTCGACCCACTCCCAGGCGTCGACGGTACGCAGCGCCTGGATCACCACCTCGTCGCTGGAGTCCTCCCGGGCCAGCACGATGTTGTCCCGGATGGTGCCGACGAAGACGTGGTGTTCCTGGGTGACCAGGGCGACCTCGGTCCGCAGCACGGGCAGCGGTAGCGAGGTCAGTTCGACGCCGCCGACGTTCACCGTGCCGGTCCGCGGCCGGTTGATCCCGGACAGCAGCCGGCCCAGCGTCGACTTGCCGGAGCCGCTCGGCCCGACGATCGCCAGCCGCTCGCCCGGCTCCAGTTCGAGATCGACGCCGTGCAGCACGTCGTGATCGGGCCGGTACGCGAAGCGCAGGTCCTTGCCCTGGATCTGGGTCCCGGTCGGCCGCTCCTCCCCCGGCTCCCGGTCCTGCGGCACCGCCGCGATCCCGAGCAGCCGCGTGGTCGAGGCGATCCCGACCTGCAGCCGGTCCAGGTTGCGGATCAGCCGGCTCAGCGGGTCGGTGACCTGCTGGATGTACAGCACCGCCGCGGTGATCTGGCCCAGGGTCACCCAGCCGTTCACGTACCCGACGCCGCCGAGCAGCAGCGTCAGCACCAGCGGCACCTGGTAGCCGGTGTCCATCCCGACAAACAGCAGGTTCCGCAGCGCCATGGTGTAGCGCTCGGCCTGGCCGGAGGCCGCCATGTCCTCGTCGCTGGTCCGGTTCCGCGTCCCCTGCAGGCCCAGCGCCTCGACGGTCCGGGCGCCCTCGACCGTCTCGGTCAGCGTGGTGTTGATGTCGGAGTACGTGCCGCCCTCGGTGATGTAGCCCTTCGGCGCGCGGCGCAGGTAACGCCGGACGAAGATGATCAACAGCACCCCGGTGAAGATCAGCGGCAGCGAGAGCCAGACCGAGTTGAGCAGCATCGCGATGATCGTCAACAGCGCGGTGATCGACGCGATCACGGCCTCCGGCACGCCCTGCCGGACACTGTTGCTCATCGAGCCGACGTCCCGGGTGACCCGGGTGACCAGGTCGCCCGAGCTGGCGCCCTCGACCCGGCCGAGCGGCAGCTGGAGCACCGTACGGACGACGTACTCCCGCGCCGACGCCAACACATCCTGCCCGAACACGGTCGCCGAGGCGCGGGCCAGGAACGTCATCGCAGCCTGCATGACCACCACGCCGGCGACCGCGAGGGCCAGCCCGTTCAGGGTGGCTGCCAGGGTGCCGGTCGCGCTCGCGGCATCGATCAGGGAGCCGAGGATCCGCGGCACCAACAGTCCGGCCACGGCGGCCAGCCCGTTCAGCACCAGCATGATCACGATCATGGTCCGGCGGTGCTTGAACAGGTCGACCAGGAAGCGGGTGACCTGGCGGTTCTCGGCCACGGGCAGCCCGCGCTCCGGCCGCCGGGACGCCTCGAACACGTCCCGGGCCCGCTGCTCCCGGAGCCGGTGCCGGGCCTGCCAGTGCCGCAGCCGTTCGAACGGCTTCGCCCGCGCCGGCGGAATCAGCTCCGGCGGCACCCGCGGCTCGTGCAGCTGTTCGCGCCAGGTCTCGGCCGACCCCTCCAAGGGGGTGATCAGCTGAGTCATCCCGGTTCCTCCATGCTCCGCACGACCACCCGACGGTAGTCGGCGCTTCGTTCCAGCAACTCCTCGTGCGTGCCGTCCGCGATGGCACGGCCGTCCTGCAACAGCACGACCCGGTCGGCGTGGTGCAGTAGCAGCGGCGAGGTGGACATGACCACCGTGGTCCGGCCGGCCCGGTGCCGGGACAGCCGCTCGGCAATCATCGCCTCGGTGTGCGCGTCGACCGCGGAGGTCGGCTCGACCAAGATCAGGATCTCCGGGTCCGCGGCGAGCGCCCGGGCCAGCACCAGCCGCTGCCGCTGGCCGCCGGACAGTCCGCGACCGCGTTCGTCGATCCGCCCCTGCCAGCCGCCCGGCATGGCGTCGAACACGTCCTCCGCAGCGGCCGTGTGCAGCGCCCGCTCCGCCTCGGCCCGGGTCAGCCGGCCCACCGGGTCGATCGCGGACTGCAGCGTGCCGGCGAAGACCTGGCTGGTGGTGTCCGACACCAGGATCCGCTGCCGGACCTCGCCGATGTCGACCGCAGCAAGATCAACTCCGCCGACCGTGACACCCCAGGCCCGGCTGGCCACCTCGAGATCGCGGGCCGCCTGCCTGGCCCGGGCCGCCTTCTGCTTGGCCCGCTCCGCCTTCGCCTCGCGGCCCTTGATCGACTCGTCGATGTCCAGACCCACTTGCTCCGACTCCGCCGGCAGGTAGCGGCCGAGCCGGTCCGCCAACGCCGCCGAGTCGTCCGGCATCGCCGAGACGACGACGGTCAGTTCACCCGGCCGGCCGGTGAAGCCGGACGCCTGGTCGACGATCTCCGCCTCGGACGGCAGGGTCCCGGTCCGCTCCGCCGCGCCCCACGGCGGCTGTTGCTCGAGCACCGCGATCGCTTTCCGGGCCGACACCAGGCAGCGGACCCAGGTCTGGGCCAGCTCGAAGAACGTCTGCACCGGGAACATCATGAAGACCGCGTAGCCGAAGAAGCTGATCAAGGCGCCGACGGTCAGTTCGCCGGCCGCCACCTGCTGCGCGCCGAGCCAGGTCAGGGTGACCAGCAGCAACCCGGAGAACAGCACCGCGGTCGCGTCGACCAGGGCGTTCCAGGTGCCAGACCGGACGCCGGCCTTGCGGGCCACCTGCGACTGCTCGGCGTAGTTCTCGGCGAACGTCCGCTCGCCGCCGATGCCGCGCAGGATCCGCAGCCCGGCGACGATGTCGGTGGCCAGCGAGGTCAGCTCGGACAGCCGGCTCCGCTCCACCGCCTGCCGCCGCTCCAGCGGCTTCAGCAGCGGCAGCGCCGCCGCGACCAGCACCGGCGCAGCGATCAGCACGACGATGCCGAGCTGGACCGACGTGGAGAGCACCAGGCCCGCCACCACCAGATACGCCACCAGGGCGCCGGCCGCTCGCGTACCCACTTCGCAGAGGGCACCGAACATGTCGGAGTCGCCGGACGAGACGGACAGCACCTCGCCGGCCGGCACCCGCCGCAACTGGACGTGACCCATCTGGGTCGTCTTCCGGGTGACCAGCTTCATCGACCCGTACATCGCGATCAGCCACTGGCTGACGATCATGGTGTGCCGGACGATGCCGAAGCCGATCCCGATCATGATCGCGCCGAGCAGCAGCAGCGACCAGAACCAGACCTCACCAAGATCACGAACCGCGATCCCGCGGTCGATCACCTGGCCGATCAGATAGGGCCCGATGGCGCCCGGGATGAACTCCACGACGGCGACCAGCGAGGCGACCAGCAGGCTCGGCCCCTGCTGCCAGAGCAGCCAGAACAGGAACCGGCGCGGGGACGAGGTGTCAGGATCGCGAAAGCCGCGCGTCCACGAACGCTTGGTGGCGTTCGGGCGCGCTGAGAACTCGGGAACCTGAGGCGGGAAGTCGAACATGACCGCACCACACTATGGCGTCGCACCGACATTCCCGAACCGATTTTCTCCGGCCGTCTCGGGACCACCGCGCACCCCGGCCGGAACGGCGCCAGCACTAGTATCGAGGCCATGACCGACCAACCGAATCCGGAGCAGAACGCAGCCGAGCCGCAGGGCGTCGCGGGCACCACCGACGACGGCAAGGTCTATGTGGTGACACCGACGGCGATGGCCGTGGAGGGACCGCCACAGCAGGATTCGGAGGACTCCGAGGACCAGGCCAAGTCGGTCACCGACATGGTCTCGCAGCCGGACAAGGTGATGCGGATCGGCGGCATGATCCGGCAACTGCTCGACGAGGTGAAGGCCGCTCCGCTGGACGAGGCGAGCCGGCAGCGGTTGAAGGGGATCCACCAGGCGTCGATCAAGGAGTTGGAGGACGGCCTGTCCCCCGACCTGGTGGCCGAGCTGGAACGGATCTCGCTGCCGTTCACCGAGGAGTCCGCGCCGAGCGACGCCGAGCTCCGGATCGCCCAGGCCCAGCTGGTCGGTTGGCTGGAGGGCCTGTTCCACGGCATCCAGACCGCGCTGTTCGCGCAGCAGATGGCCGCCCGTGCGCAGCTGGAGCAGATGCGCCGCGCCCTGCCGCCCGGCGCCACGCCGCAGGGTCAGGGCCCCGGACCGGGCCGCAGCGACGGCATGTATCTGTAGCTGCTGGACGTGCGACGCCCACGCGACCTGCAAGAGATCGCGTGGGCGTTGTCGGGTGCTCAGGGTCGGCTGATCACCGTCTTCAGGCGGCCACCCGGAGCCGGTTGATCACGGCGGAGGCGGCGGCGAGGACGGCGGCCATGGACGGTGCGGAGACCGTCTTCTTCGGGCGCCGCGGCTCGGTCCGTGCCCGGCGCAGGTGCCGCTTGACGGTGGAGAGGGAACAGCCGAGGCGCTGGGCCAGGGTCTCCAGGCTCTCGTGCGGGTTCGCCTGCCGAAGCCGTACGACCTCGTCGTGGTCCACCTGCCGGTGTCGGCCGGTGACGCCGGCCAGGGTGTCGAAGTCCTCGGGCTGGACGGTCCAGCCGAGGCGCCTGCGGATCTCGTTGCGCTGCCGCTCGGTGGTGCCGCCGGCGATGCCCGAGACGTTGTGATCGACGACGGCGCGGTAGAGGCAGTCGGTCAGCAGCGGGCACGACTGGCACAGGTCCTGCGCCTTGGACTCCAGCATGGAGTACCGGCGCCGGACCGAAGCCGGGGCGGTGCTCGCGGGCGGTTCCTCCAGCAACGGGTCCTGGAACAACTCGGGGTTGTCGAGGCAGGACATGCGCTCATAGGAGTGAGCGGCGTTGGTGCTGGTGTGGGTCGACATCGTGTCTCCAGGAGGTCTCGAAGCTCAGTTGGCCTCGCTTGAGACGACGCGAGGTCGGGGCGGGTTCCACTGCGATCGGAGAAATTCGCGTGGCAGCGGTCGCGGTTAGAGTCGAGTCCCCAACGGTTGCGGGAGTTGATGATCATGGCATTCGATCGGCTCGAATTCGCGGTTGCGTTCCAGGAGTTCCTCAATCACCTGAACGCGGAGGCGGGCGGCGGGGTGACCCGGACCAGCCCGCTCGGCGAGCGGGTGCAGGACTTCCTGGGCGTCGGCCTGGGCACGATGGACCCGGTGGTGGAGCAGTTCGGGGAGCACCTCACGATCGACGTCGATCACGCGGCGGCCGTCCTGAACGAGCGCCACGGCGGCGAGCGGATCGGCGTCTTCGGCCCGCACCGCGAGCACGTCGGGTCGTTTCTCGATCTGCTGCTGGGCTCCATGTTCCGGTTCGAGCCGGGGCCGGTGAGCCAGGTCCGCAAGCCGGTCGGGCCGGACACCGAACGGCGGGTGATCGCGTTCGGGATCTCGTTGCTGCGGATCGGCGGCGTGCCGCTGGCGGTGTTGCAGCAGACGGCGAACGCCCGGTTCGGCCGGGAGGAGTACCGGCTCGAGGTGCTGTCTCCCGATCCGGCGGTCGCCGACGGTTACCTGCGCGAGTTGCGCGAGGTGATGGCCGCCGAGAGCGTCTTCCGCGGCCAGGTGCTCACCTTCCACCGGGACGACTTCAACAGCTTCTCCGGCGGCGCCCCGCTGACCTTCCTGCCCCGACCGGCGGTCACCGACCGGGAGGTGATCCTGCCGGACGGCGAACTGGAGCGGATCGTCGGCCATGTGGTCGGCATCGGGTCCGGGGCCGAACGGCTCCGCACCGCCGGGCAGCACCTGAAGCGCGGGATCCTGCTGTACGGGCCGCCCGGCACCGGGAAGACCCATGTCGTCCGGCACCTGCTCAGCGTCACGCCGGGGACGACCGCGGTCCTGCTGTCCGGCCGTACCCTGCAGTACATCTCGGTCGCGACCCGGCTGGCCCGGGCGAACCAGCCGGCGATCATCGTGCTGGAGGACTGTGACCTGATCGCCGAGCATCGCGGCGGCGACACCAACGCCGCGCTGTTCGAGACCCTCGAGGCGCTGGACGGGATCGACGGCGACGCCGACATCGCGTTCGTGATGACGACCAATCGGCCCGATCTGCTCGAGCGCGCGCTGGTCGAACGGCCGGGCCGGGTCGACCTCGCGGTCAAGATCGATAAGCCGGACGCGACGGCCCGGCTCCGGCTGCTCAGGCTGTACGGGAACGGGCTGGGGTTCTCCGACGACGCGCTGCACCGGGCCGCCGGCCGCACCGAGGGAGCGACGGCCTCGTTCGCCAAGGAGCTGGTCCGCCGTGCCGTGCTCCGCGCGGCGGGGCCGGTCACGGACGGCGACCTGGACGCGGCCCTGACCGACCTGTTGTCCGACACCGAACTGTTCACCCGTACGTTGCTCGGGCACGACCCGCAGGCCTCCGGGAAGGGATGATCATGATCAACGACAGCGAACGGGTGATCTGGAACCGGGCCTGCTCCAGCCGTGCCGTCGCCCGTCGGTCGGGCGATCTTGCCCTGGCGGCGGTGATCAGGTTCGTCGGCCTGACCGCCAACGGCGGACTGGCGCACGCCTGCGAAGGCCTGACCGCCGAGGAGTTGGATGCGGCCGAGAACGGCTATCGCTACCTCGGGCTGGACGAAGCCGCCGACCTCGTGGCCGCGGCCCGTCGCCTGGACTGGGACAGCGCGGAGAACGAGCCCCGGTTCAGCCGGCTCGAGGGCCGGCTGGACCGGCTGGACGGACTCACCGAGCAGCAGTTCCGCACCAGGCTCCGGGAACGACCGGACGACTTCGCGCCGATCACGGACGAGGAACACGAGGACGAGCGCCACGAGAACGAGTCGCTGTCGCGGCTCCTCAACCGGCTGGACTGAGCGCGCGCGTCGGTGCCGAGCGGAAATTCTCACCCGGGCGGGGGAACCGGATCGCACCGCGTGGTGAGCCGGACCAAGTCGGTCCTGCGAAACCGTTGCAGCATGGAGACTTCGACGGACCCGAGACCCACAGCCCCGTCCCGGCGGCCGCGGATCGTCTGGCTGCTGGCCCTGGTGGCATCGGTGGGTGCCGCGGTTATCGGGGTGGTGTGGCTGGTGCTGCCCGGGTCGTACCCGTACGGACGCGGCGACATCGTGCGGACGGGCTTCAACTATCTGATCGAGCGCGAGGCCGGAGCGGTGATCGCGCTGATCGCCGGGGCGGTCGGCATCGTGGTGGCCGTGCTCGGGCTGTCCCGCCCGCGATCTCGGGTGCTCACCATGATCGCCGGGATCGGTGCCGGAGCCGAGGCGTTGTGTTTCGCCTTCGTGCTGGGCGATGGCGCGGTGATGTCGGCGCTCGGGTACGTGGTCGCGTTGGGCGTCCCGGCCGCAGCGGTGGTGATCATCGTGCTGGTGTCTCGCCGGTCGCCGCGGACTGGGATCGTGATCGTGGGTTGTGCGGTGCTGCTCGGGGTCGCCAGCGCGATCTCGGGGGTGCTCGGTGCCGCTGTCGGGGGCGCCGCGACCTATCTCGGCAACCTCGCCACCGGAGTCGGGCGGTACGAACTCCGCCTGCTCTGGCCGGTGGGCTGGCTCGCCGGCGCGGCGTGCTGGGCGATCGCCGCAGCCGGCACCCTGGCGGGCGCCCGGACCACCGCGCCTCGCGCCTCCTGGGCCAGGCCGGAGTCGGCCGCCCGGTGGGGCAAGGTCGCCACGATCATTGCGGCGATCGGGCCGATCCCGTACGGATTCGCCAGGTTGACCTGGCTGACGCCGTGGCCGCTCGGCGGGCCCGGGATCGAGGAACTCGTGATCAGCATGCCGCTCGACGCGGCCACCCGGCTCCAGGGGTTCCTGTTCGCGCCGGCGGTGGCGGTCGGGGTGATCTTGACGCTCGGACTGATCAGCCGGTGGGGCGAGGTGTTCCCGCGGTGGGTCCCGGTGCTGGCCGGCCGACCGGTCCCGGTGCTGCTGGCGGTGATCCCGGGCGGGCTGGTCGCCGCCCTCGTCACGATCTCCGCTCCCGGCATGCTGCTCGGCCCGATCCTGGAGAACAGTCCCGCCGACCTGGCGTACTCCATGATCGGCATGCCGTTCTGGCTCTGGGGCCCGATGCTCGGCGCCGCCGTGTTCGCGTACTGGCTGCGCCGGTGGCCGGTGGGGTCAGAACCTCAGCTCGGCCATGGAGGAGATGATCTTGTCGGCGGCGGCCAGCCGGCTCGGCGGGGTGACACCGGCGTAGCCGATCACGGTCATGCCGGCGGCCTTGCCGGCCGCCACACCGTTCGGGCTGTCCTCCACCTCGACGCAGCGCTCGGGTGAGGCGCCCTGCTCGCGGGCGGCGTGCAGGAACAGGTCGGGGAACGGCTTGCCGCGCGGGACGTCGTCGGCGCTGTAGATGTTGCCGGCGAAGCGGTCGTAGAGGCCGACGGTGCGCAGGGTCCGCTCGATCCTCGGATGGGCACCGCTGGAGGCCACACAGTACGGCAGCGGGAGCGCGTCCAGGGCCTCCCGGACGCCCGGCACGGCGGTCAGCTCGGCGCCCAGGCGGGCGAACAGCCGCTCGTGGTAATGAGCTTCGAACTCGGCCGGGAGCGGTCGGCCCAACTGCGGCTCGACAAGATCGCGGACGAGTTGCAGGGTGCCGCCGAGATAGGTGTTCACGCTGTCGTCGAACGTGGTCGGCCAGCCGTACCCGGTGAGCAGGTCGGCCAGCACCTGGTTCGCGATCGGCTCGCTGTCCACCAGGACGCCGTCGTTGTCGAAGATCACCAAGGCAGGTTCCGTCACGGGCCGACGGTACCCGACGGATCAGCCGAACCAGCGGGCGAGTTCGTTCACGGTGCCGCCGTCGTCGAACCGGTCGGTCACCGCGTCCGCCGCCTCCTGGACCTCCTCCGGGGCGTCGCCCAACGCGACGCCGCGGCCGGCCCAGGCCAGCATCTCGACGTCGTTGCGGCCGTCGCCGAGGGCGAGCACCCGATCCGCCGCGACCCCGTACTCGGCCGCCACGTCGGTCAGTGCGGTGGCCTTGTTGACGCCGATCGGGGCGATGTCGATCCAGGCGCTCCAGCCGACGTAGTAGGTCACGCCGTGCAGGCCGAGATGATCGGCCAGGGCCAGGAACTCTTCGTCGGAGCGGCCCGGCTCGCGCAGGATCACCCGGGTCACCGGGCGCGCGGACAGCTGTTCCGGCGTCTCGATGATCATCTCGCCGGTCAGGTCGCCGGCCGGGAAATGATCAGTCACTCGGTAGCCGCGGCCGATCTCCTCGACCGCGATCAAGGTCGTCGGCGAGAAGTCGCGGACCTTCCTGATCACGTCCGACGGATCGAACGTCACCGTCTTGATCACTTCCTGCGGCGGGTACCGGACGACGACAGCACCGTTGGACAGCACGGCCGGGCCGGCCGGCAGGTCCAGGTAGTCGAACAGGTCCCGGGTGCCGTGCCAGGACCGGCCGGTCGCCAGCACCACCGGGACGCCGGCCTTGACCACCCGCCGTACCGCATCCCGGACCGCGTCCGGCATCCGGCCGTCATGATCGACAACGGTGCCGTCGATGTCCAGCGCCACCAGCTCCGGCCGCCAGTCGGCGGGCAGCCGACGCCGGTCGCGCCGCCACAGCGACGAGAGGAACCTGGACTTCACCGGCTATCCGGCCCGCACCGGGGTGAATTCCGTACGGCCACCCAGGTAGGGCTGCAAGGCCGCCGGGATCCGTACCGAACCGTCCTGCTGCTGATGGTTCTCCAAGATCATGATGATCACCCGGGTCATCGCGCACAGGGTGCCGTTCAGCGTCGCGACCGGGCCGGTGCCGTCGGCGAACCGGGCCCTGATGTTGAGCCGGCGGGCCTGGAACTCGGTGCAGTTCGAGGTCGAGGTGATCTCCCGGTAGCGCTGCTGGCTGGGCACCCAGGCGTAGCAGTCGTACTTCCGCGAGGCGCTCAGACCAAGATCACCGGCGGCCAGCTCCAGCACCTGGTACGGGATCTCCAGCGACTCGATGAACTCCCGCTCCCACTGCAGCATCCGCTGGTGCTCCTCGGCGGCGTCGGCCGGGGCGCAGAAGCTGAACATCTCGACCTTGTCGAACCAGTGCACCCGGAAGATGCCCCGGGTGTCCTTGCCGTGCGACCCGGCCTCGCGGCGGAAGCTCGGGCTGTACCCGGCGTAGCGCAGCGGCAGCTTGTCGGCGTCCAGGATCTCGCCGGCGTGATAGGCCGCCAGCGGCACCTCCGACGTGCCCACGAGATAGAGGTCGTCGGCCTCCAGCCGGTACACGTCCTGCGCGGCCTGGCCGAGGAACCCGGTGCCCTCCATCGCCTCCGGCTTGACCAGCGACGGCGGGATCACCAGCGTGAAACCGTTCCTGGTCGCCGAGGCGACCGCGTGGTTGACCAGGGCCAGTTCGAGTTCGGCGCCCTGGCCGGTCAGGTAGTAGAACCGCGAGCCCGACACCTTGGCGCCGCGCTCCAGGTCGATCGCGCCGAGCAGCGAGCCGAGCTCGACATGATCGCGCGGCTCGAAGCCCTCGGCCGCGAAGTCCCGCGGGGTGCCGTGGGTCTCCAGCACGACGTAGTCGTCCTCGCCGCCGGCCGGTACGCCGTCGGCGACCAGGTTGCCGAACTGGGCCATCACGGTGCCGTACCGGTTCTCGGCCTCGGTCGCCGCGGCGTCGGCCTTCTTGACCGCCTCGGCCAGCTCCTTGGTCCGGGCCAGCAGTTCGGCCTTCTCGTCGCCGGTCGCCTTCGGGATCCGCTTGCCCAGGTCCTTCTGCTCGGCCCGGAGCGCCTCGAACTCGGCGATGGCGGCCCGGCGGTCCTCGTCAGCCCGTACCGCGTCGTCGACCAGGGACTCGGACTCGCCTCGGGCACGTTGCGAGGTACGAATCCGGTCTGGGTCCTGACGAAGCAGTTTGGGATCGAGCATGCGGCCAGCCTAGCCGGGCCGCCCGGCGGGAAGCAGGTCGTTTACCGCCGCGTCGAGGACGCGTCGACTGCACGCATTCTTGACGGGTCGGCGATTATGGGCGCGTGCGTCGGCCGCCTTCCGCCTCTTCCTCCGCGATCACCGCGAGCATCCTCGTCGCGTTCGTGGTCTGGACGGCACTGGTCCGCTATTGGCCGCCGATCGCCGCGTTCGACCGGCGGATGGCGGCGCCGCCCCTGGAACTGATCTCGCCGGTGGCCCAGATCGCGTCCGCGATCGCGATCCTGACCTGGCCCGGCATCCCGTACGCGATCCTGCTGGGCATCGCCGTCTGGGCGGTCCGGCAGCGGCTCCGGCAGCTGGCGCTCGCGCTGGCGCTGACCGTGATCCTGGGCTGGGGCGGGGCGTACCTGCTCAAGCTCTGGCTGGCCCGGCCGCGACCCGAGGAAGCACTGCCGCTGATCACCGCCGGTGGGCTCTCGTACCCTTCCTCGCATGCGGTCGCGATCGTCGCCTTCTCGGTCGGCATCGGCGCCACCCTGCTGGTGACCCGGGAGCGGATCGCGACCAAGTTCGGCTGGCTGCTCGGCGGTGCCGTCGTGGTGCTGATCGTCGGTGTCGACCGCTGGCTGCTGTCCGCGCACTACATCTCCGACATCATCGGCGGGATGCTGTACGGCGCCCTGGCGGCCCGGCTGGCGCTGATGATCGCGGGGGTCGCGATCCCGGCCCCGCACGACCTGGTGACGGAGATCGTCCGGATCCGGCGGCCGGCCGAGCCGGGGCGGGCCCGGCGCTGCGCGGTGATCTACAACCCGGCCAAGGTGACCAACTGGGAGGTGTTCCGGCGCCGGGTGCACTACGAGCTGACCAACCGCGGCTGGCAGGACACGCTGTGGCTGGAGACGACCCAGTCCGACCCCGGCCGGGCGCAGACCGCGCGGGCCGTCGAGGAGCGGGTCGACCTGGTGCTCGGCGCCGGCGGCGACGGGACGATCCGGGTGATCTGCGCCGGGCTGGCCAACTCCGGCATCCCGTTCGGCCTGATCCCGGCCGGCACCGGCAACCTGCTGGCCAAGAACGTCGGGATCCCGTTGGACGAGGACGAGGCGCTGCAGGTCGCGCTGGACGGCGCCGACCGGCCGATCGACCTGGTCAAGCTCACCGTCGACAACCGGACCGTTGATCATTTCGCCGTCATGGCGGGCATCGGCATCGACGCGGTGATCATGGAGGCCACCAACCCGGACCTGAAGAAGGCGGTCGGCTCGGCCGCCTATTTCGTGTCGGCGGCGAAGAACGCCGGCCATCCCGCGCTGCACGCGACGATCCAGGTCGACGACGATCCGCCGCTGCGCCGGCGGGCGCACGTGCTGGTGATCGGCAACGTCGGGTTCCTGCAGGCCAACATCCCGCTGATCCCGGACGCCGCGCCGGACGACGGGCTGCTGGACGTGCTGATCGCCTCGCCGCGCGGGATCGGCGACTGGGTGAAGCTGACCGCGCGGGTGCTCACCCGGCAGCGCCGTACTGATGATCAACTCGACCGGATCACCGGCCGCCGGGTGACGATCACGGTCGAGGAACGGGACCGCTACCAGCTCGACGGGGACACCGAGGGCGAGTGCAACCAGCTGATCGCGGAGGTGCTGCCCGGTGCCTTGCTGCTGCGCTCGCCGCGCGGGATCTGGCCCGCTGCCGCCGCAGCCACGGCCCGACCGGCGATCATGGCGGCCGCGGCCGCTCCCGTACCGGAGGGGGAAGAGTCGGATCCCGTACCGAAGCAGCAGGTGCTCAGCGAGAGCGAGCGGTGAGGGACTTCAGCGCGGCGTCGCTGGCGGCGACGACCTCCTTGGGCGCGTCGTTCGGATAGTCGGTGTAGAAGACCACGTGCTGGCCCGAGTCGGCGAGCTTGATCACCACGAACGTGATCGTGGAGCTGGTGGAGGGCAGGCCCGGCACCCGGAAGCCCACCGTGCCGGAGACCTTCATCGCCTCGTCCGGCGGATCGGTGATGCCGGCCAGCGGCTCGGCCTTGAACTTCGGGTTGATCAACTTCACGTTCTCGTACCCGTGCAGGCCGAGCTGACCGAGCACCTTGCGACAGGTCTCCTTGAGGTCGTCCTTGACCACCAGTTCCGCGGGCACCATGCCGAAGCCGGTGTCGGCCATCCAGTTGCGGCCGTCGGTGAATTCCTCGTGCACCACGATGTCGCAGGTGAAGCCCTGGTCGCCGCCGCTGCGCAGCTGGCCGAGATAGTCGGAGCAGTTGTACGGGGCTCCCGGCAGATTCATCCTGACCTTGCCGGCGACGTAGCCGGGCACCGTCTGGTCGTAGAGCACGACGGCCGCCTGCTCCCTCCGCGGCGGCGGGTCGATCGCCGGGCCGGTGGGCAGCCGGTCGCTCGTGATCGACACGGTGATCCCGAGCAGGACCACGGCGAGGATGACCACGCCGATCGTGATCCCGACCGCGAACGGCAACCGGATCTCCGGCTGGTCGTGACCGGCCTCGGCGTAGGCGTCGCCGGCCAGCAGGTCGGCGGTCTCTTCGGTCGTCGGAGCCGGGGCGCGCTGGTCGTCGCTCAGCCAACGCGTCCAGTTCGTACCGTCCCACCAGCGGTAGGTATCCGGGTTGCCGCTGGGGTCGGCATACCATCCTGGCCGGTCCGTCACGGCACCAAGGATAGGGGTGTCGGGATCAGGGATGTCATGACCGCCGGAGCCGCTCGAGCCAGTCGGCCGCCTCGCGGTAAGCGTCGTTGGAGGTGCCGCCGCGTACCACCGGCTGCACCCCGTCGGCCCGCGGATAGCTGCCCAGGAAGACCACCCGGGCGGAGATCCGGTGCAGGCCCATCAATGCCTCGGCGACCCGCGCGTCGTCGATGTGTCCTTCGGCGTCGACCGAGAAGCAGTAGTCGCCGATGCTCTTCTTGGTCGGCCGCGACTCGATCCGGCACAGGTTCACGCCGCGGCTGGCGAACTGCTCCAGCAGCTCCAGCAGCGCGCCCGGGTGGTCGTGCCGCATGAACAGCACCATCGTCGTCTTGTCCGCGCCGGTCGGCGGCGCGATCGGGCCCGGCCGGCTGACCAGCACGAACCGGGTGACCGCGTCCGGGTTCTCGCCGATCCCGGTCGCGACCGAGGTCAGGCCGTGCAGCTCGCCGGCGACCCGGGCGCAGATCGCGGCGTCGTACGGAGAATCGGGGCGGGCGACCTCGGCCGCGGCCGCCGCCGTCGACCCGTCCTCGGTCAGCTCGGCCAGCGGCAGCTCCCGGGCCAGCCAACCCCGGCACTGGGCCGCGGCGTGCGGGTGGGTGATCACCCGGCGGACGTCGGCGAGCGCGGTGCCCGGCCGGACGAACAGGTCGAAGCTGACCGGCAGCAGCACCTCGCGGGTGATCACCAGCGGGTCGCCGTAGCAGAGGTTGTCCAGCGTCGCGCTGACCCCGCCCTCGACCGAGTTCTCGATCGGCACCAGCCCGGCCGCTATCTTTCCCTCGCGGACCGCCTCCAGGGTGCTCGGCACCGTCGGGTACGGAATCGGCGCCGCCGCCGGCAGCGGCAGGGTCAGCAGGGCCTGATGGGTGAAGGTCCCCTCCGGGCCGAAGTAGCCGTACGGGAGCTCGGACACGGCCACACCCTACCGGCGGCCGATCGGCCCGGCCCCTTCGTCAGCCTCTGCCAGCCCTGCCCGTCCCGGTCGTCACTCTGGCCACAAGTTTTTCACGTAACGTGAAAAACTGGCACTTCCCGCGAGTTACTTCTCGCGTAAAGCGACAAGAAGTGTGGGGAAGACGGGCTCGGCTGTCCAGGGCGTGCCTCGCCGGTTGGCCATCAGCGGACCCATCCCTCTCGACTTGGCCATCTCCATCCCGAGTCGATACCCTGGGTATCGAGACTGCGGAAGGGAGATCCGATGGCAGCGGAGGTGCGCGCCAGGCCGCCGCGCCGCGAGGTGCGGGACCGGGTGCTGGAGCATGCGGCGGCGGCGTTCCTGCGGGACGGGTACGCCGGGGTGAAGGTGATCGACATCGCCACCGCGGCGGGGTTCACCAAGGGCGCCGTCTACTCCAATTTCGGCGGCAAGCCGGGCTTGTTCAGTGCGGTCTGGTCGGAGCGGTTCGAGGCGATCGCCGGGTTTGCGCTGGGCCGGTCCGAGTTGATCAGGTCCGGCCGGCCGCGGGAGGAGATCCTGGCCGAGGTGGCCCGGGAGCTGGCGGTCCGGCTGACCGAGGCGCCGGGCTGGGCCACCGCGCTCGGCGAGTTCCGGCTGCTCGCGGTCCGCGATCCGGAGGTCGCCCGGACCTACGCCGAATTGTCCGCCCGGCAGCTGGACGGGCTGGCCGGGCAGCTGCGGGAGCACGGGGACGCGATCGGGCTGCCCGGTGATTTCGATCATGCCGTCGCGGCGTACCTGATCCTCACGACGGCGACCTCGTTGGCCCTGGAGCACGCCGCCGCACCTCGCGTCACCGACCGGGACCGGATCGAGCGGTGCCTGGCCGAGTTGTTGATCAAGGTGCTCCGGTGACCGCCGCCGAGACGGTGCCGGAGCAGGAGCCGGATGCGTTCATCGACGCGCAGCTGCTGTCCTTGATCACCAGGGAGGGGCCGGTCTTTCGTGATCTTCGGTTCCGCGTGCCGCAGGGCGGGCTGGCCTTGGTCGCCGGGCCGTCCGGGTCCGGTCGGTCCGCGTTGCTGCTCACGCTGGCCGGCCGGATGCGCGGCTGGACCGGCGCACTGCGGATCGGCGGCCGGGACGCGGCCCGGGAGTCCCGGGCGGTGCGCCGGATCTCGTCGGTGGCGCGGATCGACACCATGATCGATCTGGAGCCGCAGCACACGGTCGGCGAGGCGATCACCGAGCGCGCGTTGATCGACGACGTCGCGCCGCGGTCGGCCGCCATGATCATCCACCGGTCCGCCCGCGAGTACGGGCTCCAACTCGACGACGGCGCCCTGATCGGCCGGCTGCCCGCGCTGGACCGGGCGGTTCTGACCGCCCTGCTGGCGACGGTACGGGCCGCCGACCTGGTCATCTTCGACGACGCCGACCGCGGCCTCGACCCGGCCGAGCAGGCCGAGCTGCTGTCGGTGCTGGCCGGGCTGTGCTCGCTGGACGATCAGGGCTCGGACTTCACGACGGTGGTGGCGAGCACCGTACACGCCGACGCGGCGCCGGCCGGGACCACACTGATCCCGCTGACCCGCCCCGATGCTGCGGAAGAAGAGGACTGATCATGCCGTTCCCGATCACCGGACTGGCCCGGCTGGAGCTGCGCCGGTTCCGCGGCCCGCTGCCCAAGATCGCGTTGATCTTCGTGCTGATCGTCCCGCTGTTGTACGGGGCGATCTACCTGACCGCCAACTGGGACCCGTACGGACGACTCGATCACCTTCCGGTCGCCCTGGTCAACAACGACCGCCCGGTCACGTACAACAAAGAGAAGGTGGCCGCCGGGAAAGACTTCATCGATAGCATGCACGAGAAG
Source organism: Microlunatus parietis (assembly GCF_013407955.1). Lineage (GTDB taxonomy): Bacteria > Actinomycetota > Actinomycetes > Propionibacteriales > Propionibacteriaceae > Microlunatus > Microlunatus parietis. The sequence goes on from NZ_JACCBU010000001.1 coordinate 3,368,099, forward strand.
GCGACGTTCGACTTCCGGGACGTGGACCAGGCGGAGGCGGAGCGCGGGCTGCGCGAGGGCGACTACTACCTCGCGGTCGTGGTGCCGCCGGACTTCTCGGCGAACCTGATCAGCGGTGCCGGCGACGACCCGCGGCGCGCGGTGATCATGCTCCGGCGCAACGACGCCAACGGGTTCGTGATCGGCAGCATCACCAACAGCGCGCAGAACACGATCGCCCGCGCCGTCGACGAGTCAGCGGTGGCCAGCTACTTCGACGCCGTGTTCGCGAACCTGGCCACGATCCGGTCCGGCATGGTGCAGGCCTCGGACGGGTCGGGCAAACTCGCTGACGGTGCCAAGTCCGCCGGCACCGGAGCGGGCAAGTTGGAGCGGGGCTCCGCCGACGCCGAGTCCGGTGCCGCGAAGCTGAACGCCGGGGCCGGCCAGCTCGCCACCGGACTGAAGTCGGCTCAACGGGGTTCGGCCGACCTGGACCGGGGCCTTGATCAACTCGAGTCGGGCTCGGCCGACCTGGCCGACGGCGCCGGTCAGGTCGCCGACGGTACCCAGCAGTTGAACGACCGGCTGCTGCCGGTCCTGGACGGGGTGCAGAAGGTGCTCACCCAGGTGCAGCGAGATGCCCAGGCCGCGACCGAGCCGCTGGATGATCTTGCCGCCGGACTCGCCGGGAACGAGAAGTCGATCAGTGACGACCTCGACCAGGCCGGCGTCGCCCTTGATCAACTTCGGGCCGACCACCCGGAACTGGCCGAGGACAAGAACTTCCTGGCCCTCACCGCGCGGCTGGAGCAGGCCGGCGCCCGGACCGAGCGGCTGGCCGGCCGGGCCACCGACAGCGCCGAACGGATCGCCGCGATCAACCGCCGGGTGGCCGAGGACACCACGGCGAGCGAGCGGCTGACATCGGCCCGGAGCGATCTGATCAAGCTCAACGACGGCGCCCACCAGGTCGAGGACGGGGCCCTGGAGCTCAACCGCGGCCTCGTCAAGGCGAACTCCGGCGCCCACACCCTGGCGGGCGGAATCGCCGACGCCGCCACCGGAGCGGACCGGCTGGCCACCGGGACCGGCGACCTGACCAAGGGCCTCGGCACGCTGCACCAGGGCCTGACCGACCTGACCGGCGGGCTCAGCGACCTGCAGGGCGGAGCCGGGAAGCTTCATGATCAACTCAAGAAGGGCGCCGACCGGATCCCGGTCTATTCACCCGGCGAGCAGGACGAGGCGATCCAGGTGCTGTCGTCGCCGGCCGACGTGACCATGCGGGTGGACAACCCGGCCACCTACTACGGCCGCGGGCTGGCCCCGATGTTCTTCGCGATCGCCCTGTGGGTGTTCGGGATCTCGGTGTTCCTGGTGGTCCGGCCGATCACCGCGCGGGCCCTGGCCGGCCGCGGCAGCCCGCTCCGGCACGCGCTGGCCGGCTGGCTGCCGATCGGCGCGATCGCCGTGGTCGGCGGCTGGTTGATGGTGGGCGTGGTGTGGCTCGCGCTCGGCCTGGATCCCGTACAGCCGTGGCCTTTCCTCGGCCTGGTCACCCTCGCCGCGATCTGTTTCTCCGCGATCGCCCACCTGCTCCGGACCGCGCTCGGCACGCCCGGCTCGTCACTCCTGCTGGTCTGGTTGATCTTGCAACTGACGTCGGCCGGCGGCACCTATCCGTCGCCGGTGCTGCCCGGGTTCTTCGCCGCGATCGCGCCGTACATGCCGATGACGTACCTGATCGACGCGTTCCGGATCACCATCTCCGGCGGCGAGGCGAGTCACCTGATCCGGGACGTCATCGTGCTGGCGGCGGTGGCCGTTCTGGCGCTGGGACTGTGTGCGCTGACCGTACTGCGGCGGCAGCGGTTCTCGATGCGGGACCTGCACCCGCCGCTGGTCTCGCCATAGTCGTGTGTCGCGGTTGAAGCGTGGTGTCTGGCGGCGTCTGGGTGCGTGCATCGCCAGGCCGCCGAGGGAGGGCTACCGGGTCGTAACGCGACCGAAGTCGAACGACGCGAGGTGCGTGCCCAGGCGTCGTCAGACGCCGCGCTTCAGCCGCGACACACGACTGTACCGGGGCGCGCCGACGAAGCGGTCGAGCCACGACAGCGATCCCGGTCTTGCCCGCCGGATCGCCCACAGGATGATCGCGATCAAGATCAACAACTGGATCACCGGGGACACGTTCTCCCGGACCCGGGTGGCGACGAAGTCGAGTTCGGGTCCCATCGGCAGATCACGCCCCGGTACGAACGCGAGCGACAGCGGCACGCCGCGCAAGATCATCAACAGGTCGAGCTTGCTCGGCGCCAGCACCGCGAGTGGCATCCAGGCGATCAGGTCGTACCAGGACAGGGTGTAGGTCGAGGTGGCCAGCCAGGCCACGGCGAGCAGCACCGACGTCCGTAACGCGACGGTGAGCGGATCGGCGCGCGGGTTGGCGTCCCGGTCCAGGCCGGGCGCGGCGGTCCACGGCAGCACCCGGGACAGCAGCCAGACCACCAAGATCATCAGCGCGTAGCAGACCAGGTTCAGCGCCAGCTTCTTGATCCCCGGCGGCCCCGGGAACAGGCCGAACAGCCGGAACAGCAGATCCGGCCAGGACCCGACCGAGACGTACGTCGTGTTGTTCAGCACCCGGATCAGGGCGGTCGGCTGCCAGACCACGTAACTGAGCGCCATCGGGATCGCGGCGCCGACGCAGAGCAGCAGCGCCTTCTTCGGTTCCTTCCGGTACGCCCACAGCATGGCGATGCCCCACAGCCCGATGCTCAGCTTCGCGCAGCCGGCCAGGCCGATCCCGATCCCGGCGCCGAACGGGCTCTTCCGCATCAGCAGCAGCCCGCCGACCGCGAACATCACCGACATCGCCTCGTTGTGGCCGCTGGCCACGACCGCCCAGATCAGCAGCGGATTGGCCACCGTGAGCAGCGCGGTGCGGGCCTGCCGGGTCTTGTCACCGTGGGCCAGCACCACCATGCCGGCACCGGCGAGCAGGAACGGCACCACCACGAACACCTGCAGCCAGAACACGATGTCGTGCAGGTTCTCGCCGCCCATGATGTTGGCGGCCCACTGGGTCCAGGAGGTGATCGGGCCGTAGACACTGACCACGTCCCACCAGGGCGGTTCGATCTGGTGCAGCACCGGGTCGTAGACGGTTCGGAAGACCTCCGCCGGGGTCGTGTCGTACGGGTTGTGCCCGGTCACCTGCAGCCTGCCGTACGCCGCGTACATCAAGATGTCGGCCGAAGTCATCGGCGGCACCAAGATCGTGGACAGGCTGAGCCCGGCGCCGAGCCCGAAGATCTTGCGGTGATCGGGTCGCCAGCCGCGGGACAGCGCGCGCAGGGCGATGGTCAGGCCGACCCCGCCGACGATGATCACCGCCCAGATCATCGTGGAAACGACCCACTCGTTGGGTTCCGGGCTGCCGTCCGGCAGATACCACGGCGGCAGCAGGCTGGCCCGGGCACCGAGAGTGAGGGTGACCGCGGACGGGCCGAGGAAGCCGGTGATCAAGGTCAGCGCGGTCGCGCCGATGATCATGGCCAACGCGATCCGGTGATCACGGTGCCAGGCATCGGGGACGTAGCCGGTCGGCCCGGCAGGTTTCGATCCCGCCGGTTTCGTGGTCGCTCGGGTCATCGCTTGAACCGCTTCAGTATTCCTTGGATACCGCCGGACTCCTTGAACTCGGACAGCCCGGCCTGCACCAGGCCGCGGGCGGCCAGAGCCCTGGTCACCTCGGCCAGCTGGACGGCTCGGTCGAACCGCTCGGTCAGATCGAGCGAGGACTCCCGGCGAGGCCGATCCAGTTCGACCTCCTCGACGGTCAGTCCGGCCCGCCGAACGTCGACGAGCATGCTCACCGCACCGCCCCAGCCGGCGGCGAGCGGGCTGGTCAGCTCGAACGCGCGCCGGGTCAGGCAGCGTTCGACGGCGAGCGGGGCCCGCGGCGTCCAGCCGGTCAGTTCGGCGATGCCGCGGATCGCGGCTGCTTCCGGAAGACCCGGATCCGTAGCCGCCTCCGTTGTGGGTACGGCGATCGTCAGGTCGGCCCGGCCGGCGCGGACCGGCTCGATCAGCGGGGCCAGGTCGGCGGGTTGGGCGCCGGTCGCCGAGAGCAGCAACAGCGAGGCGGCTTCGGACCGGCGGTCGCGCTGCTCCAGGATGCCGAGCGCGTTGACCGCGGACTCCATCGCGACGGCCCAGCCGCGGGCCCGTTTGTGGGTGACCACGATCGCGCCGGCGGCGCCGGCGTACTTGGCCGTCTCGTCGGCGCTGCCGTCGTCGCAGACGATCACCGGGTCGATTCCCGGCAGCGCTGCGGCGGCCCGGACGACGTCGGCCACCTGCCGCTGCGCGTCCTTGGCCCAGATCACGCACGCGATCGGTGTCCGGGAAGTCACAGGGCAAGGTTAGTGGTTTCCTGCTGGTCGCCGCGCGTTCGTATCCGGCGCGCGGGTCGGGGGTAGGGTCGGGCGCTATGGCCGAGAACGTTGATCAGCGCCCGGTCGGCGTACGGTCCGAGGTGGGCCGGCTGCGCACCGTACTGCTGCATCGGCCGGGGCCGGAACTGCGGCGGCTGACCCCACGGAACAACGACGCCCTGCTCTTCGACGGCATCCCGTGGGTGAGCCGGGCCCGGGACGAGCACGACGCCTTCGCCGCGGTACTGCGGGCCCGGGGCGTCGAGGTGCTGCACCTGGAACAGTTGCTGATCGAGACGCTGGCCCAGCCGACCGCGGCCGCCGACGCCATCGACGGCGTGCTGACCGATCTCCGGCTCGGTGATCAACTTCGCCGTCAGCTGCGTGATCAACTCGTCCAGCTCGGGCCGGAGGAATTGTCCGGTGTGCTGATCGCCGGGCTGCGCAACGACGAACTGCGCTCCACCGGGCTGGTCTCGTCGCTGCTGGCGGCCGAGGACTTCCTGATCGATCCGCTGCCGAATCTCTTGTTCACCAGGGATTCCAGCGTCTGGGTCGGCGACCGGGTGGCGATCACCTCGCTGGCCATGCCGGCCCGGCAGCGGGAGACCCAGCTGACCGAGTTGATCTACGCGTTCCACCCGCGGTTCGAGTCCGTGCCGCGGCTGCACGGGTGGGCCCGGGAGCATCTCGAGGGTGGCGACGTGCTGGCCCTGGCGCCCGGAGTGCTCGCGGTCGGCGTCGGCGAACGGACCACGCCGGCCGGCGCCGAACGGTTCGCCCGGACCGTTTTCGATCATGGTCTGGCCGAGCAACTGCTGGTCGTACCGATCGACCAGAACCGAGCGACCATGCACCTGGACACCATCTGCACCATGGTCGACGTCGACGCCGTCGTCATGTATCCCAACGTGGCCGACCGACTGTCCGCGATCCCGGTCCGGCCCGGCGAGGGCCGCGAGTTGATCATCGGGGAGCGAGCGCCGTTCCTCGAGGCCGCGGCGACGGCGATGGGGATCGACCGACTGCGGGTGATCGCAACCGGCCTGGATCCGGTCACCGCGGAACGCGAACAATGGGACGACGGCAACAACACCCTGGCCATCGAGCCCCGGGTCGCCGTCGCGTACGAACGCAACGTCGAGACCAACGCCCGACTGGAGGCCGCCGGCATCGAGGTGATCACCCTGGCCGGCTCCGAACTCGGCTCCGGCCGAGGCGGCCCCCGCTGCATGTCCTGCCCCATCCTCCGCGACTGACCCTGGGCCGGTTTCCCCGGTCGTCACTCTGGCCACAAGTTTTTCACGTAACGTGAAAAACTGGCACTTCCCGCAAGTTACTTCTCTGGTAAAGCGACAAGAAATGTGGGGAAGTTGCGGGCGGGCCAGCGGCCAGGGCTCGGGTGGAAGATCGCGCCGGACGATCCGGCCACGACGAGCGTTGGCCAAGTCGGACGCGGGCGGTGGGGTTCCGGGCGCGTAAGGCGAGGGCGATCCGCGGTCCAGGACTACAGGGGGCGGAGAACCTGGTGCACGGCAATCCAGCGCGGCCAAATCCCCGGCGAGGACGTCACGGTGCGAGCGATCAGCGGCGCAGCTGCGTGGGCCGTGGGCCCATCACCGGGGGCCGCCTCCTCGCCCGAGCAGTCACATCGTCGAGTGTGACGTTACGACCGTCCGAAATCGCGCCGTTTTCTTCGGTCCGTAACGTCACACTCGACGCTCGGGCCGGGCGATGGGCACCGCGTGGCTGCCTACCGAACGGGCCTCCCGCCGGGTCAGGCGCGGGCGGGGGTGTTCAGGCGGTCCAGGGCTCGGTCGGGGAAGTCGGTGGTGAGGCCGTCCACGCCGAGGGAGAGGGCGAAGTCGATGTCGTGCGGCTCGTTCAGGGTCCACGGGTGGACCTGCTTGCCGTGCTGGTGGGCGCGGGCGACGAAGTCGGGATCGGCGCGGAGCATGGCGATGTCGGGGCCGAACGCCTCGATGCCGTCCGGGAGCTGGCCGGTCTCATAGTCGCCGAAGTCGAACTGCTGCAGGTAGGTCCGCTCCAGCTCCGGCAGCAGCCGGCCGACCTTGAGCAGCGCCTCCATCGAGAAGCTGATGATCCGGACCGGCGCGCCGGCCTTGGTCCAGCCGTAGTCGGCGAGCATGTCGGCGACCCGGTCCTCGGTGTCCAGGCCGCGCGGATTCGGGTGCTTGGTCTCGATGGCCAGGGTCACGTCGATGTCGCGCTGCCGGGCCTCGTCCACCATGGCCAGCAGTTCAGCGAGCGTGATCAGGGTGCGCTGTTCCTCGGACGGGTTCTGCGTCTGGCGGGACCCGAAGTCGAGCGCCTTGAGTTCGGCGACAGTGAACTCGAAGGCGATGCCGGTCGTGGTGGCGGTCCGGTCGACCCGGCTGTCGTGCAGGCAGATCAGCTGGTCGTCGGCGCTGAACTGGACGTCGCACTCGAGGCCGAGACGGGTGCCGGTCTCGCCGGCCCAGTCGATCGCGGCGCGATACGCGGCGATCGTCATTTCGGGCTGGCGGCCGGAGAATCCACGGTGGGCGAAGAGCTGGTGGGATAGCGGCCGGGCCGCATGCACCGGTGAAATCACGGCGATCAGTCTGGCACACCGGAGCCGATCGGCTCACCGAGCCGGCTCGGAGTTGGACGAATGGTCACGGAGCTTTCCGGATCGTACGACCGCGCAGTTCACCGGAGCGCAACCGAAGCCGCCTGGACGATCGCCTCGCTGACCAGGTCCAGCGCCGGCGAGGGCAGCCGCCACCGTTGCCAGAACAACGCAACGTCCACGTACGCCTTCGGCTCCGGCTGGACCACCGAGCCGTCCGCGAGCAGCGGCCGGACGTCCGGCTCGGGCAGCAGGCCCCAGCCCATCGACAGGGTCACCGCCCGGGCGAACTCGGCCGACGACGGTACGAAGTGCTGCGGCGGCCGGAGCCGGCGCCGGGTCCGCCGGCGCAGATAGCGCAACTGCAGGTCGTCCCTGTGGTCGAACGCCAGCACCGGCGCCCGGGTCAGGTTGTCCACGGTCAGCCCGCCGGGCAGCCAGCGCTCGGCGAAGGACGGACTGGCCACCAGCAGGTAGCGCAGCCGGCCCAGCCGGCGGACACTGCAGCCCTGCACCGGCTCGGCGACCGCGGTCACCGCGGCCATCACGGCACCGGCCCGGAGCAGTTCGACGGAGTGCTGTTCGTCCTCGCGGTGGATGTCGAACCGCAGCCCGTGTTCGTCGGCCAGCCGGGCCAGCGGCGGCAGCGCCCAGGTGGCCAGCGAGTCGGCGTTGATCACGATCGGGATCTCGGCCGACTGCGCGTGGCCGGGGTCGGCCGGACCGCCAAGCTCGGCCACCGCCTCCTCGGTCAGCAAGGCGGTCTGCCGGGCCAGCCGGGCCAGCACCTCGCCGGACTCGGTCGGCCGGACCGGCTTGCTGCGCAGCAGCAGCACTCGCCCGGTGCCGACCTCGAGCGCCTTGACCCGCTGGCTCACCGCCGACGGCGTCACCTGCAGCCGGCGGGCGGCCGCGTCGAACGTGCCCTCCTCCAGGACGGCCAGGAAGGTGGCCAGCTGATCGAACTGGACCTGCATACCTCGACATTAGCAATGCTGATGATTCGTCAGAATCTTTAGCTGGTACGACAGCCCGCCGGAACCTAGATTCGGCCGGGTGATCCACACCGCAGCCACCGGATTCGGCATGGGCCTGTCCCTGATCGTCGCGATCGGGGCGCAGAACTCGTACCTGCTCAGACAGGCGATCAGCCGCGAACGGGCCGGCGTCGTGGCGGCGATCTGTATCGCCTCCGACGTGCTGTTGATCTTGCTCGGGATCAGCGGCATCGGCGTGATCGTCCGGCAGGCTCCGATGATCATCGAGGTGCTGCGCTGGTGCGGCGCCGCCTTCCTGATCGGGTACGGGATCCTGGCCGCGCGCCGGGCCCTGGGACCGCAGCAGACGCTCGACGCAGCGACCGGCGGCTCGACCTCGGCGACCCGCGTGATCATCACCGCGCTGGCCCTGACCTGGCTGAACCCGCACGTCTACCTGGACACCGTGCTGCTGCTCGGCACCGTGGCCAACACGCACGGGCCGAGCGGCCGCTGGGTGTTCGGCGCCGGGGCGATCGTCGCCAGCGTGCTCTGGTTCCTGACTTTGGCGTTCGCCGGCCGGCTGCTCCGGCCCGTGTTCGCCCGGCCGCTGACCTGGCGTCTGCTCGACGGCGTGATCGCGGTGATCATGGTCGGGCTGGCCGGTTCCTTGATCGTCTCGGGCCTCGCCACCGACTGAGACACAGCCATGCAAACTGTGAATCAACCGACTTCAGAGTGTTAGCTTTCACATCCTGATTGTTAATCTGGCCTGCGCCGAAGGAGCTCGGAATGGCATCAGCGACGTGGACTCGACGCAAACTGCTCGGCACCGCCGGAGTCGCCGGCCTGGCCACCGCCGGCTGGGCCAGCAGCCGAACCGCCTCGGCCGGAACCCGTACGTTCGACCTGTCGGCGCGCGCTCGGGCGCTCTATACGGGCGCAACGCTCGCCTCGGCGACGGTCCAGCAGTCGTTCACCTTCGATCCGGAGAACGACCGGCTGTTCGTCGCCCAGTTGAAGGCCGGCTCCCCCGGTGTCGCCGGCGACCTGCACGTCAGCGAGGTGGACCGGCGCGGGCGGCTGCTCGGCGCGATGGTGCTGCTCGGCTACGGGCACGCCGTCTCGTTCGCGGCCCAGGCCTTCCGCGGCGGCACCTACCTGTGGACCGAGGGCGAGGCGAACGCGAACGGTTACGGCACCGTCCTCAAGCGCTTCGCCTGGGAGAACGGCGCGACGCTCAGCCGGGACGATCCACGGGCCACCACGTTCCGGCCGGTGCCCGAGGCGTTGGAGACCACCTGCGCGATCGACCACGACGCCGGCCGGATGGCGGTCCGCTACCACACCAGTGCGGGCAAGCGGATCGCGATCTTCCGGCTGGCCGACGTCGCCGCCGGCGGTGCGCCCGACCGGATCGCCGACGTCGCGCAACCGCCGGGGCTCGGCGTGTTCCAGGGCTATGCGCTGTACGGCAGCGACATCTACACGCTGGACGGCACCGCGTACGGCGACACCAACCCGCCGCCCGGCAACGCCTACCTGTCCCGCATCGATACCCGTACCGGCGAACTGGCCGAGCGGGTGCTCACCCACGCGGGCGCGGACCTGGTCTATCGCGAACCGGAGGGGATGGCCGTCGGCGGCTTCGGCTCCGGGGCCCCGCGGCTCTACTTCGGGTTCGCCTCCGGTGCAGCGGGCGCGCGCCGGTCTAACCTCTTCTACCTCTAGCTGTCGTTATTCCTCCACGGTTCAACCGATAAAGCGCTTCAGGGCCGTCCAGCGCTCGAACCGTGGAGCTTTCGCGTCAAACGGCCCGAGGCGACGGGGGCGCGACCGTCTGGATCGACCCCGGCGCTCGGTGGAGTCCGCGGCTCCCGGGGTGATCAAGGGTCGGGTGGTGAACGACCGGTGAGCCGAGGCTCGGCGCGGCGGCAGCCGTGCCTCCTAGCGGGTCAGGGAACGGCCGGAGGACTGCCAGGCGTAGACGCCGCCCGCCAGGTTGACCGTCTCTCGGCCCTGCGCGGCCAGGTAGCTCGCCGCCTGGGCCGACCGGGCGCCGACCGCGCAGACGCAGACCACCCGGTCCGGCACCTCGTCCTGCCGGGCGATCAACTGGTCCAGCGGCAGGTGCACGGCGCCCTCGATCCGGCCGTCGGCCCATTCGCCATCGGTCCGTACGTCCAGCAGGGTCCAGCCGTCCCGTACGTGCTGCTCCACCTGGTCCGGTCCGATCTCGATCACATCCACCCGCCCATGATCACCCTTCGTCCGGGCAAACAGGAACTTGATCATGGACCGGAGGGCCGCCAGGTGGGCTCTCATTTGAGCAGCTTCGACAGCCGGCGGTCGGCGAGCTTCTTGCCGCCGGTCTGGCAGGTCGGGCAGTACTGCAGTGACGAGTCGTGGAAGGACACCTCGGCGATGGTGTCGCCGCAGACCGGACAGGTCTCGCCCTTGCGGCCGTGCACCCGCAAGCCCGCCTTCTTCTCCCCCTTGAGATCCTTCGCGGCCAGCCCCTCGGCCCGCTCGATCGCGCCCGCGAGCTCCTCCTTGATCGCCGCGAACAGCCGGTCCCGTTCCTTGTCGGTGAGCGTGTTGGCGCCCTTGAACGGGCTCAGCCTGGCGACGTGCAGGATCTCGTCGGAGTAGGCGTTGCCGATCCCGGCGATGATCTTCTGGTCCCGCAGCACGCCCTTCAACTGGGCCCGGCCGGCCTGCTGCAGCAGGTCGGCGAAGACGGCGGCGTCGAAGGCGTCCGACAGCGGGTCCGGACCCAGCGTCGCCACGTGCGGAATGGTCGACGGGTCCGCGGTGACGTAGACGGCGAGCTTGCGCTGGGTGCCGGCCTCGGTCAGTTCGAACCCGGAGCCGTCGTCCAGCCGGAACCGCAACGCCAGCGGGCCCTTGCGCGGCGGCGGCTTGTCCGAGACCTCGTCCTTCCAGCGCAGCCAGCCCGCCCGGGCCAGGTGGAACACCAGGTGCAGCCCCTGCGCGGACAGGTCGATGAACTTGCCGTGCCGCTCGACGCCGTCGATCTCGAGCCCGGCCAGGGCGGTCAGCGGCGGGTCGTACGTCTTCAGGGCGCTGAACGCGACCAGGTCCACCCGGGCGATGGTCCGGCCGATGCAGACCGGCCGCAGGAACCGTACGAGGGACTCGACCTCAGGCATCTCCGGCATGACACCAATCTATGCGCCGGGACGCCGCCAATTCTCCGATCGACCGGTCACTTGTGCGGCGACACGCCGCCAAAACCGCTGCTGTTGTGACCGGTCGGCGGATTGGTCAGGCCAGTTCGAGGCGGTGTTCGGCCCAGGTCGCCACCCGGTCCAGCCGGTGCGCCGGCAGGCCGCCCATCGGGGACAGCGCCAGCCCGTCGCCGCCGAACATCCGGCTCACGATCGGGTCGTCCAGCTCGGCAGCCATGTCGCTCAGCTGGATCCGTACCGGCAGGAACTTGCCGTTGCCGTCGGAGTCCTCGACCACGATCCTGGCCACGTCGGTCCACGGGATGACGCGCTGCGACTCACCGGTGCCGAGCAGCACCCCGGCCCGGCCCAGGCCCACCTGGACGGTACGGCCGCGGACGCCGAGCCAGCCGATGCCGGCCAACGCGATGACCAGGACGACGGCCATCATCGCGACCGCGCCCGAGATCGCCGGCTGGGTCGGCTGAAGCCAGATCGCGACGCCGATGCAGGTCACGATCCCGGCGACGGCGGCGGCCGCGAACACGACCAGCAGCACGTCGAAGGGCTCGACCTGGCCGGACCAGAACCGGTTCAACCGGACAGTCTTCCGCTCGTCCTGCACTGGCCGGATGTTAGTCCGTCACCGGCTCGGCCGGGCGGCGGGTGCCCGGCGGCGAGCACTCCGGTGCGCCAGGCCGGCGGTTCCGCTCGGAGCGCCGCGGGCAGCCGGGCCAGATAGTCGGCCCGATCGAGCTCGATCACGCCGAGCGTGGCGAGGTGGTCGGTCTGCCATTGCACGTCCAGCAGCCGGTCCGCCGGGCCGCCCGCGCGGAGCAACTCGACCAGCCCGACCAGCGCGGCCTTGGAGGCGTCCCGGCCGATCTCGGCGTCGTGGAACATCGACTCCCCGGCGAACAGCCCGCCGAGCCCGACCCCATAGAGGCCGCCGGCCAGCCGGTCGTCGGAGGTCCAGGCCTCGACCGAGTGGACCACGCCGGCCCGGTGCAGTTCGGTGTAGACCGCCCGGATCTCGCCGTTGATCCAGGACCCCTCGCGGCGCGGGTCGGCGCAGCGGTCCAGGACGGCGTCGAAGGCGGTGTCCACCCGGATCTCGTACCGCTTGAGCGTCTTGCGCAGCGACCGGCTGACCCGCAGCCCGTCCAGCGGCAGCACCCCGCGCCGGACCGGGGAGAACCAGCCCATGGTGCCGCGGCCGATCGGCATCGGGAACACGCCGGTGCGATAGCCCGCGACGACCAGCCCCAGGTCGAACCCGTGCGAGTACCCGATCAGGTCCTCGTCCGGCCAGTCCGCCGGCGGGCCGAACGGCGACGGCTGCATGCCCCCGATTGTGCCGCCCGGGCGCGAGTGACGCGCCGTCACCCCCGGGCACGTACGCTGGTGGTGATTTCGTGGCCCGGGAGGTCGGATGCCGTCTGCACAAGAGTTCGGTCGCAACATCGCACGCACGCTCGAACCGATCCGGACCCAGGGTCCGCAGGCGGCGGGCGGCGTGCTGCGCCGGGTCGTCGAGGCGGCGATCGACGGCATCGGCCGGCTGCCGAGCGCCAAGCATGCCGCCGGCAAGCACCTGACCAAGTGCGCTGGGTACGTCGACGACGCGATCGAGTCGGTGATCGAGTCGCACATCATGCTGGGCTCGGCGCAGGGCTTTGTCACCAACATCGGCGGGCTGGCCACGCTGCCGGTCGCACTGCCCGCGAACCTGACCGGCGTCGCCGTGGTCCAGGTCCGGATGGTGGCCGCGATCGCCCACCTGCGCGGGTACGACCTCGACGATCCCCGGGTCCGGACCGCGCTGCTGATGTGTCTGCTCGGCGGTGAGCAGGTGGCCAAGCGGATCGCGGAGGGCACGTTCCCCACGTCGCCGCTGGCTGTGGCCACCGCCCCGGTCTTCGACCCCGATCTCGATGCCGCGGTCGCCCAGGCCGTCGTGTCCGGCCTGCTCGCCGCCGTCGGCGGCCGCAACCTCGCCCTGCTCGTGACCAAGCGGATTCCGCTGATCGGCGGCGGGGTCGGCGCCGTGATGGACGGGATGGCGACCCACCAGATCGGCAAGTACGCCAAGACGGAGCTGGTCCGCCGCCGCGCCATCCGCGCCTGAAGCTCCCGGCGGATCCGGCCGGCGAGATAGGCCCCATCCACCCGGGTGCCGCGCATAGGGTGATGGGTGCGGCTGGACAAGGGAACCCGGTGCGAATCCGGGACTGCCCCGCAGCGGTATCAGGGAACGAAAGTCGTCACCAAGCACTGGGCTCCGGCCTGGGAAGCGGCGGCCGGTAGGCGGGTCCGACCGACCCATGCCCTCGAGTCCGAAGACCTGCCAGCCGTCCGCCCGGCGCCCGCCTGGCGGAGGTGACGATCTCGGAGGAAGGTCGTGCCGGAAGTTCTTCCGGTGCTGCCCGCTCTCCGGCTGATCAGCAGGACTCGCGAAGGAGAGTTCTCTCAAGATGACTTCGATTGCCACGACCCACGGCTATCCGCGACAGGGCCGGCGCCGCGAACTGAAGCGCGCCATCGAACGCTATTGGAAGGGAGGAGTCGACGCGGCCGGGCTGCTGGAGACCGCGGCGACGCTGCGCCGGCAGCGGCTGGAGCGGCTCCGCGACGCCGGGCTCGGCGAGGTGCCGGTCGGCGATTTCTCGCTGTACGACCACGTCCTGGACACCGCCTGGATGGTCGGTGCGATCCCGCCGCGCCACGCCGAGGCGGTGCCGGACACCACGACCGACGCGGGGCGACTGGACCGCTACTTCGCGATGGCCCGCGGCGACGACCGGGTGCAGCCGCTGGAGATGACCAAGTGGTTCGACACGAACTACCACTACCTGGTGCCTGAGCTGTCCGCCGGCACCGAGTTCTCGCTCGACCCGACCAAGATCATCGACGAGCTCGCCGAGGCGGCCGAGCTGGGCGTCGCGGCGCGGCCGGTGCTGGTCGGTCCGGTCACGTTCCTGCTGCTCGCCAAGGCGGCCGACGACCCGGACTTCGCGCCGATCTCCCTGCTGGACAAGCTGATTCCGGTGTACGTCGAGCTGCTCGGCCGGCTGGCCGAGGCCGGCGCGGAGTGGGTGCAGCTGGACGAGCCGGTGCTGGTCACCGACCTCGAGCCGGCCGACCTGGCCCGGTTCCGGGAGGCCTACGCGACGCTGGCCGCGGTGCCGAACCGGCCCAAGATCATCGTCGGCAGCTACTTCGACCGGCTCGGGGATGCGGCCCCTGTGCTCGCCTCGACGCCGGTCGAGGGTCTCGCCGTCGATCTCGTCGGTCCGGGCGCGGCCAGCCTCGATGATCTTGCCGGTCAGCCGGGCCTCGCCGGCAAGCGGCTGATCGCCGGCGTGGTCGACGGACGCAACGTCTGGCGCACCGACCTGGCCGCGGCGCTGGGCAAGCTCGGCACCCTGCTCGGCCTGGTGGACCGGCTGGACGTGTCGTCCTCGTCGTCGCTGCTGCACGTGCCGATCGACGTCACCGACGAGCCGGACTTGGACCCGACCGTGGCCGGCTGGCTGGCGTTCGCCGACCAGAAGCTGGAGGAGCTGGCGATCCTGGCCCGGGCGCTGAACGAGGGCCGGGACGCGGTCGCGGGCGAGCTGACCGTGAACGCAACCCGGCTGGCCTCCCGCGCGACGTCGCCGATCGTCCGTGATCAAGCGGTACGGGAGCGGCTGGCCACCGTCGCCGATGATCAACTCCGGCGCCGCTCGGCGTACCCGGTGCGGGCGCAGGCGCAGCATGATCAACTCAAGCTGCCGGCGTTCCCGACCACGACGATCGGCTCGTTCCCGCAGACCACGACACTGCGCCAGGCGCGGGCCGACCTGCGGGCGAGGAAGATCGACAACGCCGCGTACGACCGGGCGATGCGGGACGAGATCGCCGAAGTGATCAAGCTGCAGACCGAGCTCGGCGTCGACGTGCTGGTGCACGGCGAGCCGGAACGCAACGACATGGTGCAGTACTTCGCCGATCAGCTGGTCGGCTTCCTCAGCACCCGCAACGGCTGGGTCCAGTCGTACGGCACCCGGTGCGTGCGGCCGCCGATCATCGTCGGCGACGTGTCCCGGCCGCGGCCGATGACGGTGGACTGGGCCTCGTACGCGCAGAGCCTGACCGACCGTCCGGTCAAGGGGATGCTGACCGGGCCCGTGACCATGCTCGCCTGGTCGTTCGTCCGGGATGATCAACCGCTCGGCGACACCGCCCGCCAGGTCGCCCTGGCGCTGCGGGACGAGGTGACCGACCTGGAGAATGCCGGGATCCGGGTGATCCAGGTGGACGAGCCGGCATTGCGGGAGACCCTGCCGCTGCGCCGGGCCGACCGGCCGGCCTACCTCGACTGGGCCGTCGCGGCTTTCCAGCTGACCACCGCCGGCGTGGCCGACGCGACCCAGATCCACACCCACATGTGTTACGCCGAGTTCGGCGACATCGTGGACGCGATCGTCGCGATGGACGCCGACGTGATCAGCCTGGAGGCGGCCCGGTCCCGGATGGAGGTGGTCGGCGAACTGTCCGACGCCGGCTATCCGCGCGAGGTCGGCCCGGGCGTCTGGGACATCCACTCGCCGCGCGTCCCGCCGGTCGAGGAGATGATCGAGGCGCTGCGGCTGGCCGGGCAGACGCTGCCCGCCGAACGGCTCTGGGCCAACCCGGACTGCGGCCTGAAGACCCGCGGCTACGCCGAGGTGGAGCAGTCGCTGCGGCACCTGGTCGCGGCCGCGAAGCAGGTCCGTACCGAACTCAGCCCGGCCGGCTGATCGACTCCCTGAGCCTGTCGAAGGGCGAGGTCCGATCGGCCGGACCCCTCGACGGGCTCAGGACACGCCGCGCTCGATGACCCCGATTGCGCCCGCTGCGGCGGGATCCTGCGCATAATCGACACTGTCGATCGGGGGATTGATATGCGCCACGTGATCATCGCGGAACGACGGTCATGACCGCGCAACACGTCACGCTCGGCCGGGCCTTCCTGTTCAGCTGGCGACGTCTGCGCCGCCGAGTCGGCACGCGCGCCCAACTGACGATCGTGTACGGGATCCTGGCTGCGATCGCCGCCACCACGGCGCTGGTCGCGGTCAATCTCGCCGTCCGGCTGGTGCCCGACCCGCTGCTGACCGGCGGCACCGGACGCCTGCTGGACGCGCTCATGATCGTCTCGGCCGTCGCGCTGGTCACCTTGATCGCCGGCACCAGCCTGGTCACCTGGACGATCACCGGCGGCGTACTCCGACCGCTCAACGATCTCAACGCGGCGGCGACCCGGGCCGCGCAGGGTCCGCCGGCCGGGCGGCTCGAGGTCCGTGAGCCCGCGAAGGTCTCCAGCCGCGACGAGCTCGCCGCCCTGGCCGGCAGTTTCAACCGGATGCTGGCCCGGCTGGACCACCAGCTCGAGGCGCGGCGCCGGTTCACCGCGATCGCCGCGACCGAGCTGCCGACCCAGCTGGCGACGACCCGGCAGCTGCTCGACGCCGCCGCCGACGACTGGCTGATCACGGCCCGGACGCAACGGCTCATCGAACAGCTGTCGTACGCCAACCAACGATCACTCGACCTGGTCGACGGCCTGATGGCCCTGTCCCGGTCCGGCACCGTCCAACCCATGATCACCGCGCACAACCTGGACGACATCATCGTGGAGTCGGCGGTCGCGCTGGAGCCGTTGCGGCAGCACCACCAGGTCAAGATCATCTTCGACATCGACGACGCCCGGGCGGCGACCGACCGGACCATCCTGCGCGGCATCGTCGATCAGCTGCTGGACAACGCGATCCGCTACAACCGGCGGCACGGGACCGTCTGGGTCGGCACCAGTCGCGGCTGGGGCCGGCCGACGATCACGATCTCCAACACGGGTGAGGTGATGAGCCAGCGGGAGGTCGAGCACGCGCTGAACCCCACCCCCGAGACCCGGACCGGTGCGGCCGCCCACGGTTTCGGCCTCGCCATCACACAGAACCTGGCCCGCTCCCTCGACGCCACCCTCACCGTCCGCGCCGACTCCGGCGGCGGGGTCACCGCCCAGCTTGCACTCCCGGCGGCCGAGCAGACAGCCGGGACGGCCACGTCCGGCCCGGTCGAACTCCGCCCCACCGGCCGCCGCCCCGGTGATCCGGCCCACCACCCCGCCGTCGTCTCCCACTGACTCGCCGCACCCAGACGGCGCTATCCGCGACCGATGCTCGCAGCCGCGGCTGTTGCACCGGTCGCGGACGAGAGGAACGGTCGCGGCTGGGAGCCGGAGTGTTCAGGGCTTGGGGACCCAGGGCGGGCGGGCCCAGGTCCAGGTGGGCATCGGTTCCTTGAAGTCGGGGCGGGCGTCCGGGGCCGAGAGGACGACGGCCATCCGGCTGCCCCACTCGAGATAGCCGACGAACGACGCGCGGAACTCGGGGTCGTCGGGCAGGCCGACCCGGTCGGCGGCCTCCAGCAGCAACGTCACCCAGCGGCGCCGCTGCTGTTCGGTGATCGCCCGGCCCAGGTGATGCCGGACCATGCCCGCGTGGCCACCATGATCACGGGTGTACGCCGTCGGCCCGCCGAACACCTCGGCGAGCCAGGCCGCGACATGCTTCGGGTGATCGGCCGACATCCCGGCGAACACCGGCGCCAGCAGTTCGTCCTTGATCACCTCGCGGTAGAACTCCTCGGTCAACCGTTCCAGCGCCTCGAGACCGCCGGCCCACGCGTACAGGCTCGGCACCGAACCGCCGGCCCCGGCGATCCCGGTCGCCCGGTAGTGCCGCATCTCCTCGATCAGCGGTACGTACTCGCGGATCGCGGCCAGGAACGGACCGAACTGCTCGCCGCCCCGGAAGCCGCGAAGATGATCATCGGTCGACGTCCAGCCGATCCGCAGGATGTAGCTCTCCGGCTCCTCCTCGCACCGGGCCAGGTCGTAGTCGACGCACTGCGGCGCCGCCGCCAGCTGCTCGGCGGCCCGGCGGTAGGCGTCCTCGAACGCGTCGGCCCGCTCGGCCGGGATGCGGTAGCGGATGTATTCGGTGATCACGTACAGAAACTAGAGTCGAGGCGGAACGGATCCGCAAGTACGCACTTTCCGGTGCGTGGAGGCTCGGTGAACGGATGAACAAGCGGGGCTCGGCCGACGAGGGAGGGCGTCGCTGCCGGGTCGCAACGCGACCGAGGAGAACGCGGCGATGTGCGTGCCCGGGCGTCGCCAGGCGCCGTGATTCGGGGGCGATACGGCACTAAGGGGCTCGGCGGGCGGCGGAGCGGGGCATCAGCTTGCCGGAGCCGGTCGACTGATCCAGGCTCCTCGGCACGTCGGGGCGCGTCTTCGACACGAGCGTGAGCGCCGGGCGCTTGGCGACGATCCCATCACCGTGCGGAACGCCGCGGATCCCCTTGCCGAGCCACGGCGCCAGGTGGGTCACCGCCCAGTCGAGTTCCTCGGTGAGTTGCTCCCGGACCGACCGGGTGGACACCGGCGGCAGCGGTTCGGCCCAGGACTCGTCCATCCGGGCGATCCCGAGCCGCCAGGCCAGCCCGCGGGCGACCCGTTCGTGGCCCAGCGGGTTGCCGTGCAGTTTGTCCTCGTACCAGAGCCGGGGATCGCCGGCCATCGGGTAGGCCTGCAGGTCGAGCACGATCACGCCGTACCGCGCGGCCTCGGCCCGGACCAGGTCGTTCAGCCGGAACATCCGGTCCCGGAGCCGCCGCCCGAACGGGTTGATCGCGGTCGGGTCGGGCATCGTGAAGGTGAGGACGGTGATGTCGTTGCCGCGGGCCTCGCTGTACATCTCGGCGAACGTCGCGGCGAGCTGGTCGTAGTCGCAGCCGAAGGAGAGGACGTCGTTGACGCCGCCGAAGATCGTCATCAGATCGGGTTTCATGGCCAGTGCGTCGTCGAACTGGGTGTTGCGGATCTCGTCCAGCCGCAGGCCCCGGACGGCGAGGTTCGCGTAGTCGAGCGGTTCGTCCTGACCGTCGGCGATGTGCTGCGCGAGCCGGTCGGCCCAGCCGCGGTAGCCGCCGTTGCCGTCGGGATCTTCCAGCCCCTCGGTGGCGGAATCACCGATGGCGACGTACCGCTCGAAGCACACCACGTCCTGGATTCTGCCGTACCGCTCAAACGGAGCGGGTCAGGCTGCCAGGTCGACGTGACTGCGGCTGCGCGGAGCCTTGGCCGCGCGGGCCGAGACGTCGAACATGGTGGGCACGATCGCCAGCACGCCGACGACAACGATGCCGAGGATCGCCAGCACCGTGATGAGTACCTGTATCGCTTCCATGCCTCAAGAATCGCTCGCGGTGCCTAATCCGCCATCGGTCGCCGGTCCGGAGTTGGGGGTACGTCGACGACGGCGCTGGTCGTCGGGGTATCGGACCTCGGTGGCACGGGTCCTGAGCAGCGCGGCACCGGCTCATGTCAGTTTTGTGCAGACCTTGCGTAACTCTTGAGGGATCCTGGCGGACCTGCAGAGGCTGCCGGGTCATCATTCTTGGCGTAGGGGGCAGTTGGATCGGTACCCAGCACGGGGAGGGGTACCAAACCACAGACTGATTCGCCGGCACTCAGGGGGGTCGGCGAATGCGCTAAGGGCCGGCGGATTTTCGAATCCGCCGGCCCTTCAGTTTTTACCTGACCCGCGCAGCCTACGCCGCGTTGAACTCGTCGCGGAAGGCCACCCACTCCTTGACCCGGCTCAGGTCGTAGTCGACCCGGCCGTCGGTCGTGATCGTCACCATCCGTACCCCGACGTCGATCAGGCCCTGGGCCTGCTCGTCCGGGCTGCCGTTGACGCCGGTCGACCGCTCGATCTCGCCGGGGTCGCGGCCGAGCTTCGCGCACCAGTCGTCCAGCACCTCGTTCTTGTGCTTGATCGTCTCGGCGTCGCCGAAGCCGTGCCAGATGGTGGCGTGCTCGGCCGTGTAGCGCAGCGTCTTCTTCTCGCCGCCGCCGCCGATCAGCACCGGGATGTCCCGGGTCGGCGCCGGGTTGAGCTTCGACCAGCGGTCCTTGATCCGGGGCAGCGCCTGCTTCAGGTCGGCCAGCCGGGAGCCGGCGGTGCCGAACTCGTAGCCGTACTCGTCGTAGTCGCGTTCGAACCAGCCGGCGCCGATGCCGAGGATCAGCCGGCCGTTGCTGATGTGGTCGACGGTCCGGGCCATGTCGGCGAGCAGCTCGGGATTGCGGTACGAGTTGCAGGTGACCAGGGCGCCGATCTCGACCCGGCTGGTCTGCTCGGCCCAGGCGCCGAGCATCGTCCAGCACTCGTAGTGCAGGCCGTCCGGCTCGCCGGAGAGCGGGAAGAAGTGGTCCCAGTTGAAGATCACGTCGACCCCGGCCTCCTCGGCCGCCGCGGCCGCCTCGCGCAGAGCGGAGTATTCGGCGTGCTGCGGCTGGAGCTGGACGCCCACCCGGAACGGGCGGTCGGCATACGGAATGTCTGTCATGAGTCTCACCCTAGGAGCCGGACGTCGGACCCTGGTCGCGGTGTCCCGCTCGTTCGGACGGACGACGCCGGCGAGAACTACACTCGCGAGCGCCAGTCAGCAAGCGGGAGGAACAGATGCCGGGACCACGTTCGCTTCGCCGCAGCCTCGACCGCTCGACCCGGTCCGGGCCTCCGGACAACGGCTGGGCACCGCCGCTCTGGGGCGTGCTGGTGGCGGCCGGAATCGTCATCGCCGCGATGGGGATCCGCGAGATCCAGGGCATCGCCGGGCCGGTGTTCCTGGTGCTGACGCTGGTGATCACCGTGCACCCGTTCCGGGTCTGGTTGCGCCGGGTCGGCGTACCGGCCTGGCTGGCCAGCACGATCGCCCTGTTCACCATCTACGGCATCCTGGTGATCATCCTCGGCTCGATCGCCCTGTCGATCACCCAGCTGGCCACCACGCTGCCCAAGTACGGCGAGGCGTTCGTCCGGCTCTACAACCTGTTGCTGGACACCCTGGCCGGGTTCGGGGTGGGGACCGAGCAGTTCCAGTCCTTCCTGGACAACTTCGACCCCAGCTCGCTGACCGGGATCGCGCAGAGCCTGCTCAGCAGCATCACCAACTGGCTGTCCCTGGGCGCGCTGATGGTCACCGTGGTGGTCTTCCTGGCCTTCGACGCCTCCGGGGTCGGGCCACGGCTCGAGATCATCCGGAAGGCCCGGCCGCGGGTCGCCGAGGCCTTGGAGAACTTCGCCCGGAACGTCCGCAAGTACTGGATCGTGACGTCGCTGTTCGGCTTCATCGTGTCGGTCTTCGACGTGATCGCGTTGTCGATCATCGGCGTCCCGCTGGCCGTTACCTGGGGCGTGTTCGCGTTCGTCACCAACTACATCCCGAACGTCGGCTTCGTGGTCGGCATGATCCCGCCGGCCCTGCTGGCGCTGCTCAGCGGCGGCGACAACGGGCCGCGCGACATGCTCGCGGTGATCATCTCGTTCTGTGTGATCAACTTCGTGATCCAGACACTGATCCAACCCAAGTTCACCGGTGACGCGGTCGGCATCACACCGACCGTGGCGTTCCTGTCGTTGATCTTCTGGTCGTTCATCCTCGGTGGCCTGGGCGCCCTGCTGGCCGTGCCGGCCACCCTGTTCGTGAAGGCGATCCTGATCGACATGTCCGACCGGACCCGTTGGTTCAGCGCCCTGATCAGCGCGACGCCGGACGAGCCGGCGGCGGAGCGGCCGATCTTCGGCTTCCGGCGGAAGTCCGCGTGAATCGCTTGACAGGCTAATACCTGTAGCTAAAGTTAATGGCATGAGCAAGGATGCTCCTGCCCTGGACCGACGCCAACGGCGCCGCCAGCAGACCATCGACGAGATCCTCGACGTGGCCGTCGAGCTGATGGCCGCCGAGGGCGTGGCCGGGTTGAGCCTGTCGGAGGTCGCGCGGCGGATGGGGATCCGGCCGCCGTCGCTCTACAAGTACTTCCCGTCCAAGCTGGCCGTGTACGACGCGTTGTTCGAGCGCGCGTCCAACGGGGCCCTGGCGGCGTTCCGTACGGCAGCGGCGGCCGAGCCGGCCGGGCTCCGGGCACTGGCCGCCGGACTCGAGGCCAGCACGCGGCTCGCCCTCGAGCACCCGGTCCTGGCCCAGTTGATCACCTGGCGCCCGGTGCCCGGCTTCGAGCCGTCCGAACGGGCCTACGCGCCCAGCCGCGAGTTCCTGGCCGCGATCCGGGACCAGGTCCGGGCCGCGATCCGCAACGGGGACCTCGGCCGCGGTGCCGCGACCGACGACGGCCTGGCCCTGCTGTCCGTGCTGGTCTCCGGCGTGATCTCGCAGCAGCTCGCGAACGAACCGTCGGCCGCCTTCGAGAAGGGCCGGTTCACCCGGCTGCTCGGCAGGGTCCTTGCGTTGTTCACCGAGGCCTACCGGCCGCGAACGAAGGAACCGACATGACCCAGACCCTCGATCATGATCACGTCGAGATCATGATCAACGCCAGGCCGGACGACGTCTACGCGCTCGTCGCCGACGTCACCCGGATGCCGGAGTTCAGTCCGGAGATCATCGACTGCCGCTGGCTGGACGGCGCGACCGAGCCCGAGGTCGGCGCCCGGTTCGTCGCCCGGAACAAGGTCACCCGAGGACCGTCCTGGACGAACCAGCCGGTGCTGACCGTGGTCGAGCCGGGCCGGCGGCTCGCCTGGGCCCGGACCGAGAAGTTCGCCGGCACGGTCGAGTGGACGTTCGACTTCCAACCGGAGGGCGACGGCACCCGGGTGATCGAGAGCTACCGGGTGACGGAGCCGATCACCCGGTTCGGCTGGTTCATCATCGGGACCCTGTTCGGCGGCAAGGACCGCCGGGCGGACCTGCGGCGGGGCATGGAGCAGACGCTGGACCGGCTCCGCCGGGTCGCCGAGCGTTCAGTGTCCGGGGCTGGCGTAGTGACGCAGCTGCCGGTGGAAGAAGATCACCGCGAGGACGTAGAGGGCGGCACCGACGGCCGGTGAGGCGAGGGCCAGCCAAAGCGGGACGAACAGTTCGTCGGTACGCCCGAGCAGGACGGCGGCCGGGAAGAACGCCGCGTACGCCAGCGGCAGCAGGAACGTCAGCAGGTAGGCGACGGCGCGCGGAAAGACACTGAGCGGGTACGGGCCGAACGTGACGAACACCCGGTCGACGACCTGCAGCAGCGGCATGCTGACCAGCAGCCGGAACGACAACGCGGACAGGGCCAGCATCACTGCCGACTCGAGGAAGGCGCTGCCGATCACGGCCATGATCAAGTACGTCACCGTCCAGCCCGACCAGGCGATCGGCGCCGCGGCCGCGGTGATCACCAACACGACCAGGCCGAACGCAAGATCACCGAACGCGGTCACGGTGAACCGGCGGGTCAGCAGTTGCACCAGCGGGTTGACCGGGCGGAGCAGGTAGCGGTCGAACTCGCCGTCGCGGACCACCCGGTCGGTGCCCCAGAGCTGGCCGGACAGGAAGCTGTGCAGGGCGTGGCCCATCGAGCGGATCCCGTACACGAAGGCGACCTCGACCAGGCCCCAGCCACCGATCCCGCCGAACGCGAACACGATCACGCCGACGAACGCCAGCGACACCGCCTCATAGCAGATCGCCCCGATCGCGGTCAGCACGAAGTCGGCCCGGTATTGCAGGGCCGAGGACAACCCGATCCGCAGCAGCACGGTGCTCTGCCGGAGCAGGGACGGCGGCCGGGCGGCGGCGACGTCAGCCACCCTGGACCACCACCCGGTGCCGGGCCCGGGACCAGACCAGGACGGCCAGCAGGGCCAGCGCGACGACCCAGAACGCTTGCACGCCGAGGGCCTGGGCGAGCCCGCCGGGCGGCCGGCCGAAGTAGATCGCGACCGGGGTGAACGTGGCCGCCTGGAACGGCAGCGCCGCCGCGACCGCCTGCAGCCAGCCCGGCATGAACCAGAGCGGCAGCACCGAACCGGACAGGAACGTGCGGACCACCGCGAACGCCATCTGGATGCCGCCCACCTCGAGCGTCCAGAACGAGGTCAGTCCCATCAGCAGCGTGATCAACTGCGAGACGCCGAACGCCAGTACCAGGCTGATCATGAAGGCGAGCGCGGCGAACGGGTCGGCCGGTGGCTGCAGGCCGCCGACCAGCAGGCCGGCACCAAGGCCGACCAGGACCGTCGGCAGGGCGGCGATGACGAACCCGGTCTGGACCGCGAGAGTCTGGGTCAGCAGGCCGAGCGGGCGGGTCAGGTCGATCCCGATCAGGCCCTCCCGGACCCGGGACTCGATGGACTGGCCTGGCCAGGTGTCCAGCACCGCCGCCACGGTGATGCCGAGCACCGCATAGCCGACCGCCTGCCGGACGTCGGCCCCGGCGACCGGCCCGTCGTGGCCAGCGTAGATGGCCCGCCAGACGACCGCGTACAAGATCACCTGGACGGCGACCACGACCAGCGACAACAGCATCGAGCCGCGGTAGGACCACGGCGTCAGATAGCCGATCCGGACCTGGCTCAGGGTGGCCCGGATCCGGTGAGCGGTCATGGCGGGCCGTCCGGCAGGCCGCGCTCGGTGTAGATCCGGGCGATCACGTCCTCCAGCCGGGGCTCGACGACGGACAGGTCGACCACCGCGTGGGTTGCGGTGACGGCCGCGATCGCCTCCGGCGCCTTGATCTTGTCGGAGCGGAAGCGGAGCGTGACCCGGCGGTCGTTCCGGTCGACCTGTTCCAGCGACGGGACGTCGACGTCGTGCGGCTCGGCGAGCGTGACGACCAGGTCCCGGTAGGGCGCGTAGTGGGCCATCAGCTCGGCCAGCCCACCGTCGTAGAGCACCCGGCCGTGGTCGATCACGACGATCCGGCGGCAGAGCCGCTCGACGTCCTCGAGGTCGTGGGTGGTGATCAGGATCGTGGTGCCGCTCTCGGTGTTGGTGTGACCAACGAACTCGCGGATCCGCTGCTTCGCGACGACATCCAGGCCGACCGTCGGCTCGTCCAGGAACAGCAGCCGGGGCCGGTAGAGCATCGCCGCGGCCAGGTCCCCGCGCATCCGCTGGCCGAGCGACAGCTGACGTACCGGAGCGTCCAGGAAGTCGTCCATCTCGAGCAGTTCGACCAGCTCCGCCTGGCGCCGGTCGCCTTCTCCGTTCGGCACGCCGTAGAGGTCACGGACGGCGCGGAACGACTCCCGCAACGGCAGGTCCCACCAGAGCTGGCTGCGCTGACCGAACACGACCCCGATCGTCGCGGCATTGGCCCGGCGCTCCCGGGACGGGTCGCGGCCGGCGACCGAGACCGTACCGGCGGTGGGAGTGAGGATGCCGGTGAGCATCTTGATCGTGGTCGACTTGCCCGCCCCGTTCGGGCCGAGGAACCCGATCAGCTCGCCTTCCATGATCGAGAACGAGATGTCGTCCACGGCCCGGATCACGTCCTGCTCCCGGTTGAGGAAGGTACGGATCGCGCTCAGCCGACCCGGCACCCGGCGGACCCGGCGGAACTCCTTGACCAGGCCGACGACATCGACCAGCGGACCCTCGTCGGACGCCACCGGGCCACCATGTCAAACGGAGTCTGCTTACGGCAACGAATTAAGCAGACGGGTCACGGGTTCCCGGGCGTGGCGGCGCGCCGCGGAACGTGCGGCCGCTGCGGGACCGGATGAAGATCACGGGATGCCCTATCGACTGGTGCCCACCGACCCCGAACCCGAACTGGTCCGCCGGATCACCCTGCTCCTGCTGGTACCCGACGGCGACTGCCTCGTTCCCCTCGACGGCAGCCCGGCCCTGTGCACCGGCGACGTCGCCGACGGCGAGCACTGGCTGCTCGACACCGCGCTGCGGGTGCCGCTGCTGACCCACGGCGTCCGGACCCAAGGCCTGCACACCGTGGCCGTCAGCGAGCTCGACCCGGCCGATCCGGCCGCCGGCCTGCAGCTGTACGGATTCGCGGTCGGAGCACCGTACCGAGGACAGCGGGAGTTTCGCGAGGTGCCGCTGGAACAGCTGACGCCGGACCGGCTGGCCGCGCGGCTGGCGGCGGCCGGCGACGCGACCGCGGCCCGGTTCGTCGTCGACGCCGCCGAGGCACGGCGGACCCAGACCGACGAGAGCACCGCGGCCGACAACCTGCGCCTGCTGCAGGCGGCCTACCTGCGGGCGGACACGCCGTGGGGCCAGTCCGGGAACGGCGGCACGATCGAGGACTGGGAGCGCAGCCGGCGGCCGGTCGCCGACGCGATCGAGCGGGACGGGACGTTCCTCGACGTCGGCTGCGCCAACGGTTTCCTGATGGAGTCGGTGCAGAAGTGGTGTGCCGAGCGAGGGCTCGCCGTCGAGCCGTACGGCGTGGATCTTGGGCCGGAGTTGATCAAGCTCGCTCGGGCCCGGCTGCCAGGGTGGGCGGACCGGCTCTGGGTCGGCAACATGCAGACCTGGACCCCGCCGGCCGGACTCCGCTTCGACACCTTGCAGGTCCGGCCCGACGCCGTCCTGCCGAACCGCCGAACCGCGCTGCTCGAGCACCTTCGTGATCACGTCCTGGTCGACGGCGGCCGGCTGATCGTCACCCTGGCCGAGCCCGGCCCGAACGGAACCGCACCCGCCCTGCTGGAACGCTCCGGCTTCACCATCACCGGCTCCGCTGGGCACGTGGCCTGGGCCGACAGCTGATCGACTAGTGTCGCTCTGGATTTTCGCCGGTTGAGTGAGGGGTTCAGCGTGCAGGGTTCGGTTGTGTCGGTCGAGGAGCGGATCGCCGAGGAGCTCGGGGTCGGGGTGGGCCAGGTTCGGGCGGCGGTGGCGTTGCTCGACGAGGGGTCGACGGTGCCGTTCATCGCCCGGTACCGCAAGGAGGTCACCGGCGGGCTGGACGACACCCAGCTGCGGACGCTGGAGGAACGGCTGCGCTACCTGCGCGAGCTGGACGACCGGCGGCAGGCGATCCTGGAGTCGATCGAGGCCCAGGGCAAGCTGGACGACGACCTCCGGCAGCGGATCCAGGCGGCCGACACGAAGGCCCGGCTGGAGGACCTCTACCTGCCGTACAAGCCGAAGCGGCGGACCAAGGCGATGATCGCCCGCGAGGCCGGGCTGGAGCCGCTGGCCGACGCGCTGCTCGGCGACCCGACGCTGGAGCCGGTGGCGACCGCGGAGGCGTACGTCGATCCGGCGAAGGAGGTGGCCGACACCAAGGCCGCGTTGGACGGGGCCCGGGCGATCCTGATCGAGCGGTTCGCCGACGACGGCGACCTGATCGGCGAGCTGCGGGAGCTGCTCTGGCAGAACGGCCGGCTGGTCTCGACCGTGCGGGACGGCAAGGCCAAGGAGGGCGCCAAGTTCTCCGACTACTTCGACTTCTCGGAGTCGTTCACCACACTGCCGTCGCACCGGATCCTGGCCCTCTACCGGGGCGAGGCCGAGGACGTGCTGGCGATCCAGATCGCCCAGGACGAGGGCGGCGATGATCAAGCTCAGAGCCGGTACGAGAAGATCATCGCGGGTCGGTTCGGCATCGGTGATCAAGGTCGCGCGGCGGACGCCTGGCTGGTCGGCGTGGTCCGCTGGGCCTGGCGGACCAAGATCATGATCACGCTCGGCATCGACATGCGGATGCGGCTGCGGCAGCACGCCGAGGAGGAGGCGGTCCGGGTCTTCGCCGCCAACGTGAAGGACCTGCTGCTCGCCGCACCGGCCGGCACCCGGGCCACGCTGGGCCTCGATCCGGGATTCCGGACCGGCGTCAAGGTGGCCGTGGTGGACCGGACCGGCAAGGTCGTCGCCACCGACGTGATCTATCCGCACGTGCCGAAGCACCAGTGGGATCAGTCGATCGCCACGCTGGCCGGGCTGGCCAAGGCGCATCAGGTCGAGCTGATCGCGATCGGCAACGGCACGGCGTCTCGGGAGACCGAGAAGCTGGCCGCCGAGTTGATCAAGAAGCACCCGGAACTCGAACTGACCAAGGCGGTCGTCTCCGAGGCCGGTGCATCGGTCTATTCGGCGTCGGCGTACGCGTCGGCTGAGCTGCCCGAGCTGGACGTGTCGCTGCGCGGCGCGGTGTCGATCGCCCGCCGGCTGCAGGACCCGCTGGCCGAGTTGGTCAAGATCGACCCGAAGTCGATCGGCGTCGGCCAGTATCAACATGATCTTGGTGAGCTGGCCCTGTCCCGGTCCTTGGACGCGGTGGTCGAGGATTGCGTGAACGCGGTCGGCGTCGATCTCAACACGGCCTCGGTGCCGCTGCTGACCCGGGTCTCCGGGATCACCTCCGGGCTGGCCGAGAACATCGCCGCGCACCGTGATCAACACGGGCCGTTCCGGTCCCGGGCGGCGCTCCTCGAGGTGGCCCGGCTGGGTCCGAAGGCGTACGAGCAGGCGGCCGGGTTCTTGAGGATCAGCGACGGCGACGACCCGCTCGACTCGTCCGGCGTGCATCCGGAGTCGTACCCGGTGGTGCGGCGAATCCTCACCGCGACCGGGACCGAGCTGAAGACCCTGATCGGCAACGGCTCCGCGCTGAAGTCGGTCAAGGCCGCCGACTTCACCGACGAGCGGTTCGGCCTGCCCACGGTGACCGACATCCTGGCCGAGCTGGAGAAGCCCGGCCGGGACCCGCGGCCCGCGTTCCAGACCGCCGAGTTCGCCGACGGTGTGGAGACCCTGGCCGACCTGACCCGCGGCATGATCCTCGAGGGACAGGTGACCAACGTCGCCGCGTTCGGCGCGTTCATCGATATCGGCGTGCACCAGGACGGCCTGGCCCACGTCTCCGCGCTGTCGAAGAACTTCGTCAAGGACCCGCGCGAGGTGGTCAAGCCGGGCGACCTGGTCAAGGTGAAGGTGCTCGACGTCGACCACGACCGGAAGCGGATCTCCCTCACCCTGCGCCTGGACGACGACCTGGACGCCGAGCCGGGCGAGGCCAAGGCGGGCGGCGGCGCCAAGCCGGGCGGCAGCGCCAAGCCGGGCGGCAGCGCGAGGCCGGGCGGCGCGAAGCGCGTCCGAGCCGGGCAGGGCGAGCGCAAGCCGCGCGAGGGCAAGCCGGCCGAGGGCAAGCCGGCCGACGGCAAGTCGCGCGACGGCAAGCCGGGCGAGGGCAAACCCGGCGGGGCGGCGCGGGGAGACCGGAAGTCCGGCGGCGACCGGAACGGGCGGCAGGGCCGCGGTGGCCGGCCGAACCAGCGGCGTGAGGAGCGCGAGCCACAGGGCGCGATCGCCGACGCCTTCCGCCGCGCCGGCTACACCGGCCGCTGACCGCGGATCACCCGCGACGATCTGCTCGAAGCGGGAGCAGCCGGCGAGCTGGGGCCGATCCGGCCACGAGATCGCCGTTGCGTCCGATGTTGAGCGGGATGCGGCGCGGCTGCACCGGCCGAGCGCTGCTACGCCGCATGCGGCGCGAACCCGGGCCACGCCATCGCGCACGAGCATCGACCGGACGTCTTGACCTCGATTTCGGCCGGATCTGCCGGTCAAGGCGTCCGCTCAGTGCCTCAGTCCAGTTGGCGGACTCCGGCCAGGGCCCGCACCGGCATCCCGCGCCGAGCGGTCGGGTCCGCAGGCGCCGGCCCGGTTCGACGCTGCGGTCCGGATCACCTGGTCACGGTGCCCGAGGTCACCGGGGAGGATCCCGCCGCGAACTGAGCCTGTTGCGGAGTGGTGCGCAAGGGCGTTGCAGGTCGGATCGGGCCCGGTGCCGGGCGGTCCGCCGTCGAGCGTGTGGATGGTCAAGGTCTCGTCCTGGCCCAGGTGACACAAATCGGCAATGGAACAGGTCTTGCAATCGATTCCACGGCCTACGGGCAGTGGTTGCATTGCAGATTTGTGACACCACCACCTGCCTGGACGGGCACGAACCGGACAGGAAACGCAGGGTCGGAAGCCGCTCGCGTTGAGGGCTCAGGTCGGCGCCGTCCGGCCGATGCAGCCTGTCGCCGCGCGAATCTGCAACAGGCTCAACTCGCGGCTCAGCCTCCCTTCACCCTGCCCGACCCGGCCGAATGGGTCCGAGACGCCTGAGCTTGCCATCCTTGGTCCCGACCCTTCCGCCTTGCCCTCACCCACCGACCGGTCACGTCTGCAGCGACACGCCGCCCAAACGCCTGCTTTTGTGACCGGTCGGCGGTTCTTTCAGGGGCGGTTGGGGGAGAGGTAGGCGGCTAGGCGCTGGTACGGGTTCACGGGCTCGGTGGCCGAGCGGCCGTAGACGTGCAGGTGGACGTGCGGGGTCTCCTGGCGGGCGTGGATGCCGTCGTTGGCGAAGCCGCTGAGGCCGGTCGAGCCGGAGCCGAGGCGGAACTGGGCCAGTGATTCGATCAGCCGGGCGGACAGGGAGACGACCTCGGAGGGTTCCAGGTCGCGCAGGCTGACCACGTGCCGGAGCGGCAGCACCAGCACGTGCGGATCGATCAGCACCCGGCGCGGCCGGATCACCCGGACGTCGCGGCTGCGCCAGCGTTCCTGATCGGTGAGCACCGAGCCCGTACAGCCGTCGCAGAGGTTGCCCTCCGGGGCCTCGATGGTCAGCGGTTCCGGCGGCAGGGACAGTTCGTGGCGGAGCCGTTCGACGAGTTCCGGGTCGGGCCGGGCGGGCAGCCGGACCCGCCGGGGCAGGGCCATCGCCCGGACCGGGCTGATCAACTCGCCAGGCCGGCGGCCGAACACGTGGATCGCGCAGCCGGCACCCGGAACCGGGTCGGGTTCGCCGATCCCTTCCGAATCCGGCTGCCAGAGCACCGAAAAGCTGATCATGAAGCCGGAGGAACCGAAGATCCGGTGCAGCACCGAGGTCGCAGCGCGGTAGGCGTCGATCAGGTCGGCCGCCTCGCGCTCGTTCAGGGAGTCGACTCGACCTACGGATCGGACCAGGACCAGATGGGACTCGACCACCCGGACCGTGGGCACAACGATCCGCCAAGTGCCGAATTCGGCAACGGTTTCCGGGCGCACCCGAACAACCGTAGCGTTCCCGGTGCGCTGGCGTACCGCCAGGTTCCGCATGATTTACATGTTATTCTTTGTATCTACTGCAGGAGGCTTCATGGCCGAGGAAACCGGTGCCACCACCTACGGACCGGGCGGACGCGGGTTCTACGGCGCGGTGACGGTGAGTGAGCGGGGTCAGATCGTCATTCCCGCCCAAGCCAGACGCGATCTGAACATCCGGCCGGGCGACAAACTGCTGGTCCTCGGCGACCCGGCCCAGGGCCTCGCGCTGGCCACGCTCGACCGTCTGATCACCAACTGGCAGGGCCCGGCCGCAGTGCTGGAACAGATCGCCGAACATGCCCGCGATCCGAGACCGGAGGAGGAACCGGAACCATGACCGACCTGGCCGCCCCGAGAATTCCCGTCAGCACCGGCCGCGCGCTCGCGCCGGATCTTGCTCGCGGCGGGATGCTCCTGCTGATCGCGATCGCGCACGCACCGCTGTTCGTGACCGACGTCGAGCGCGGCCCGGCGGCCGTCAACGAGACGCTCGGCGTCTTCCACCTGATCTTCGTCCACAATCACGCCCGGCCGCTGTTCGCCTTCCTCTTCGGGTACGCCCTCGTCCAGCTGACCTCCCGGCAACTGGCCAGAGGCAACGACTGGCCGGGGCCGCGGAAGCTGATCCGGCGCCGCGGCTGGCTCCTGGTCGGGCTCGGCCTGGCGCACTTCCTGTTGCTGGTGCCGATCGACATCCTCGCCGCGTACGGTCTCGCCGGGATCCTGATCGCCGGCCTGCTCCGCGCGAAGGATCGGACCCTGCTGATCGCGGCCGGGATCTCGCTGCTGCCAGCCACGGCGGTGACCGCGATGAGCCTGTGGCTCCCGCTCACCAACGGTGTCTCCTCGTACGCCAGCGGCAGCATCGCCGTCGGCGACCGGGACCTGCTGCAGTATCTGCTGGACCGCCTCCCCGGGCTGCCGTTCGGCCTGGTCTTCGGCACGCTGATGGTGCTGCCGCCGATGATCTTCGGCATCTGGGCCGCCCGAAAGGGCTTCCTCGATCGGCCGGTCGACCATCGGGCGACGCTCGCGAGGTTCGCGGTGATCGGCACCGCGATCTCGGCCGCGGGCGCCCTGCCGGCGATCTTGATCGAGACCGGCTGGCTGGCGCGCGGCCCGGAGTTGATCATGGTCGCCTCGCTGCTGCAGCCGTTGACCGGCTACGTCGGGGGCGTCGCCCTGGCCGCGATCCTGGCCTTGATCGCGGTCACCGTCGGTCGGCGGCCGGGGCCGATCACCGTGGCGGTGCAGGCCCTCGGCCAACGTTCCCTGACGTTCTATCTGGCGCAGTCGGTGATCTTCCTCGTCGTCTTCGCCGGCTTCGACCTGCAGGACCACCTCGGGTTGACCGGCGCGACCGTGGTCGCCGTGATCACCTGGCTGGTCTCGATCGCGCTCGCCGAGCTGCTCCGCCGAACCGGACGCCGCGGCCCGGCCGAACATCTGCTCCGGCAGTGGACCTATCCCAAGATCAACAAGGGATGAAGGCTCGCAGCTCGTCGGGCGGCATCATTCTGTCCTCCGGCGCCCAGATCACCAGCGCCGGCAGGCCGAGGCCGCCGGGGATCCGGGACAGTACGCCGAGCAGCCGGCCCGGCCGCCCGGGCGGGAAGTTGTCGAACGCCTCGCACGGCTTCAGCACCAGCCGGCCCACCCGCTCGGCCCGGCCGCGTTCGACGATCAGTTGCGCACGGCCCAGTCGTCGATCACCAGGAGGGTGGTGTCGAGCGGTGGCCGTAGCGAGCAGGTGCACGGGTGCGTGCCTCGGGGCGCACGAGGCGCGAAGGGGCTACTGGGCGTAACGCGAGCGACTCGCGTGCCGCGAGGCGCGTGCCCGGGTGCCGCGCAGTAGGTCACCGCTCGACACCACCCTCCTACCGTGACGTCGGTCAGGTCGATCCGAGCGGCAGCGGCGGCGCCAGGCAGCGGTAGTCGGGCCCGAGTTCGGCGACCACCTTCCGCCACACGCTCCGGCCGATCAGGGGCCCGTGCAGCCGGACCAGGCAGGGGTCCGGTGCCCCCGGTGTCGGAGTAGTCGAGCGTTCCGGCGCTCAGTTCGATCTCGGGCATGACCGGGATGCTTCCCGTACTGACTGCTCATCCGCCAGACCAACCGCTGCCCACCGTCCCCGGGCGCACCATCGGCCTTGCATTTGCGCAAGATCGGCGCAGCCGTCCCCGTTCGGCCCCCGGGCCGCGGTCGAGCCGGTCGATACTGTCGGGCGCAGGACGTCAGGGACAGGGAGGACGCAGCAATGAGCAGCGGTGCGACCACGCCCCAGCCGGAACGGCGACTGGCCAACCGGATCGACCGGGGCCGCCGCCGGCGGTTCGTCGGGCGGTCCGCGGAACTCGAACTGTTCGAGTCCGCGCTGGCCGAGCCGGACCAGACGTTCAACGTGCTCTTCGTGTACGGACCCGGCGGGATCGGCAAGTCCACCCTGCTCGACGCGTACGCCGACCACGCCGCCCGGGCCGGCCGGACCCCGCTCCGGATCGACGGGTACGGAGTCTCGCCGCCCACCCCCGAAGGCTTCCGGGCCGCGCTGGCCGACGCGATCACCGAGGCGCTCGGGCTGCCCGCCGACGAGCACGTACCGAACGGGTTCCTGGATCGGCTCGGCGACGGCAGCCGCTGGGTGCTGCTGATCGACACGTTCGAACTGCTGGCCCCGATCGAGTCCTGGTTCACCGACCGACTGCTGCCCCAGCTGCCGGCCGAGCTGATCGTCGTCCTGGCCGGCCGGCTGCCGCCGTCGGCGCGCTGGCTGGCCGATCCGGGCTGGCGCGACCTGCTCCGGGTGATCTCACTGCGCGGCCTGCCGCCGGACGGCACCCGGCAGTACCTGGAGATCGAGCAGGTGCCGCCCGCCCTGCACCAGCGGGTCGCCGGACTGACCCACGGCCACCCGCTGGCCTTGTCGCTGCTGGTCGACGCGATCCACCGGGCCGGCCCGGACGCCGAGCTGCCGGCCAGCCTGGCCGAGGACCCGGACCTGGTCCGGGCGCTGCTGAACCGGCTGATCGACACCGCGCCGAGCACCGACCACCTGGCGGCGCTGCAGGTCTGCGGCCACGCCCGGCACGTCACCGAGGCCCTGCTCCGGGCCGTGCTCGAGGAGCCGGCGGTGCCGGTGCCGGCGCTGTTCGGTTGGCTGCGGGGGCAGACGTTCGTCGACGAGACCGCCGCCGGTCTGCGCTGTCACGACCTGGTCCGGGACCTGCTCGACGCCGACCTGCGCTGGCGCGACCAGGAGCGGTACGGGGCGCTGCACCGCCGGATCCGGGCCTCGCTCGTGGAGCGGCTGCGGGCCCGGGAGATCTCGCCGGCCGACCGGCGCACCGTGATGGCCGACCTGCTGTTCCTGCTCCGGCACCACCCGGTGGCCGGCGCGCACTGGGACTGGGGGCTGCTCGGCAGCGGCTACACCGATCCGGTCACCGACGCCGACCGACCGGCCTTGATCGCGTTGACGGAACGGCAGCAGGGCCGGGAGCAGGCCCGCTGGGTCGAGCACTGGCTGGACCGGCAGCCGGAGGCGTTCCTCGTCTTCCGCGGCGAGGACGGCTCGATGCTCGGGTTCGCCGGCTACCTGTCGCTGGACCGGGCCGCGCCGGCCGACCGGGACGCCGATCCGGGCACCCGGGCGATGTGGGACTACGCGCAGCGGTACGGTCGGCCGCGGCCGGGCGAGCTGGTCAAGGCGTGGCGGTTCCTGGTCGACCGGGACACCGTCGACGAGCGGCAACTGCAGGCGAGCGGGACGATGCTCGGCGCGTTCCACACGCAGGACATCCTGTTACGTCCCCGCACTGCCTGGGATTTCGTCGGTACGTACACGGACCTCGACCACTGGCGCGCGTTCCTCGGCCATCTGGACTTCCATCACCTGCCGGAGGCGGGCTACCGGATCGGCGGCACCGCGTACGAGGTGTTCGGGCACGACTGGCGCCGGATCGGGATCGCGGAGTGGATCGACCTCACCGCGGCCCGCGAACTGGGCGAGCCGGTCGAGCAGCCGCACCGGCGCGGCACCGAGCTGGTGCTGTCCCACGAGGAGTTCGGCGCCGCGGTCCGGGACGCGCTGCGGGCGCTGCACCGGCCGGCGGAGCTGGCCGGCAATCCGCTGGTCGGTTCGGCCCTGGTCCGCCGGGCCGGGGAGCCGGACCTGCCGCCGGAACAGGCACTGGCCGGGCTGCTCCGCGACGCCGTCGCCGAGTTGCGCGACGATCCGCGGTCGGAGCCGCTGCACCGGGTGCTGGACCGGACCTTCGTCCGGCCCGCACCGTCGCAGGAGAAGGCGGCCGAACTGCTCGGCCTGCCGTTCAGCACCTATCGCCGGCACCGGGACCGGGCCGTCGAGGCCGTGACCGAGCGGCTCTGGCAGCGCGAACTGGACGGGTCCACCGGCTCGGCCTGAGGCACCGCGCCGGTGTAGTTGAATGGAGGGATGCCGGTCCACATCGGCACCTCCGGATGGCAGTACGCCGACTGGCGCGGCCGGTTCTACCCGGCCGGGCTGGCCCAGCGGCTGTGGCTCGAGCATTATGTCGACGCCTTCGCCACGGTCGAGAACAACAGCGCCTTCTACCGGCTGCCGACGGGGGAGACGTTCGAGTCCTGGAGGTCCCGGACGCCGGACGGCTTCGTCATGGCGGTCAAGGCCAGCCGCTACCTCACTCACATCAAGCGGCTCGCCGAACCGGATGAGCCGGTCCGTCGTTTCCTCGACGCGGCGGCCGGGCTGGGCGATCGGCTCGGGCCGGTGCTGATCCAGCTGCCGCCGACCCTGCGCGCCGATCCCGAGCGGCTGGACCGCTGCCTCGCCCTGTTTCCGGCCGGCGTCCGGGTGGCGGTGGAACCGCGGCACGACTCCTGGTGGACGCCGGACCTGCGCGCCGTCCTGACCGACCGCGGCGCCGCGCTGTGCTGGGCCGACGTCCGGGGCCGGCTGCGCGCGCCGCTGTGGCGTACCGCCGACTGGGGCTATCTGAGGTTGCACCAGGGAGCCGCTGCCCCCTGGCCGAGCTACGGCGATCGGGCGCTGCGCAGCTGGGCCGGGCGGCTGGCCGACGCCTGGCCGGACGACGCGGACGTGTTCACGTACTTCAACAACGATCCGGGCGGGGCGGCCCTCCGCGACGCCGTCCGCTTCGCCGGCAAGGTGCGGAGGCTGGGTCGGACCGCGACCCGGACGCCGCTCCGGCAGCCCGAGGTCGCCGGCCCTGGGCAGTGATCGGGCAGCGGATGGACAGCGCCCGGCCTGGCGGCTGACCAGCGCGTCGGCGGATCGTCGAACCTCACCGAAGGAGGTTCGCCATGGACGGACATGCCGTCATCCTGGGCGCCGGATTCGCCGGACTGCTGGCGGCTCGCGTGCTGTCCGAGCGGTACGAGCGCGTGACGCTGATCGACCGGGACCCGCACGGGCCCGGCCCGCGGCGCGGGGTGCCGCAGGCCCCGCACACCCACACCCTGCTCTGCCGCGGCCTGATCGAACTGGACCGGCTCGTTCCCGGACTGTCGGCCGAGCTGGTCTCCGAGGGGGCCCTGACCGCCGATCCGGGCTCCGATTTGCTGCTCGTGCTCGGCGGGCACCGGCTGCTTCCCGGCCCGATCGGCGCGACCACGCTGCAGGCCAGCCGGTCCCTGCTGGACGACCGGCTGCGGGACCGGGTGCTGTCCCGGCCGGGCGTCGAACTGGTGACCGGCCGGGACGTGGTCGGCCTGGTGCCGGCCGGGATCGGCGCCCGCTGCGCCGGCGTACGGACCGTGCGCCGGGAGCCGGGTAGCCCGGCGGAGGTGGTCCCGGCCGACCTGGTCGTCGACGCCACCGGCCGCGGCTCCCGGCTGGACCACTGGCTCGCCGCCGAGTGGGGCACGACGGTTCCGGCGGACCGGCTGCCGGTCGAGATCCGGTACGCCAGCATGGCCACCCGGCTGCCGTCCGGGCTGCCCGGCCAGGTGCGCGGGGCCCTGATCGCGCCGACCGCCGAGTGTCCGTACGGGCTCGCACTGCTGGCCGTCGAAGGCGGCCGGCACCTGGTCACCACGGTCGCCACCGGCGGTCACCGGGCGCCGCGCGACGAGGCCGGGCTGCACGCCGTGATCCGTACCGTCGCGCCGCCGGAGCTGGCCGAGGTCCTGCTGGCCGGCCAGGCGGACGGCGGCGTCCACGGCTACCGGATCCCGGCCGTGCGCCGGCTTCGGTACGACCGGGCGACCCGGCTGCCGGGCGGCGTGATCGCGATCGGCGACGCCCTGTGCGGGCTCAATCCGGTCTATGCGCAGGGCCTGACCGTGGCCGCCCAGCAGGCCGCGGCCCTGGCGGACGAACTCGACGGCGACCCGGAGACGCTGCCGCAGCGCTACTTCCGGGCCGCCGCGGCCGTCACCGAGGCACCCTGGGCGATGGCGGTCGGCAGCGACCTCGCCCTGCCCGAGCACCGGGAACGGCGGACCGCGAGCAGCCGGATCACGGCGGCGCTGACCGGCCGGATCCAGCGGGTCGCCACCGTCGACGCCGCCGTGGCCCGCCAGTTCGTCCGGGTGATGGCCCTGCTCGACCCGCCCGCGGCGCTGACCCGGCCGTCGTTCCTGGCTCGGCTGGTAGCACCCTGCGCCCGACCTACGTTGCCTGTGGCAGTGGGATGAAGTGGTGAGCTGCAAGGCGGAGGAGGGAGGCGTAGTGGTGCCTACGTCGACCGACGACAACGCAGCAGATCGCCGCTTCAGCGCGCTGCCACAGGTGGCGTAGGTCGGGCGCAGGGTGCTCAATGAGAAGGTTGCCGCATGGCAGTGCTGAACGGGGAGCCGGCGACCCGGGACCAGTTGGCGGCCCTGGCCTTGATCAACTACGGCCACTTCACCTCGATGCTGGCGGAGAACGGACTGATCAAGGGACTCACCGCGCACTGTGACCGCCTGACCCGAGACTGCCGCCGCCTGTTCGGCGTCGACCTGCCCGCGGAGCGCGTGCGGGAGTATCTGCGACCGGTCGTCGCCGAACCCGGAACCCGGATGGTCCGGGTCACCGTGTTCGACCCGGCCGCCGACCTGCTGCACCCGGACGGCGAGCCGGCCGTGTTGATCACCACCCGCCCGGCCGGCAAGTCGCCGCTGCCGCCGCTCCGGCTGCGCACGGTGCCGGTGCGGCGCGAACTCCCCGAGGTGAAGCACGTCGGGCTCTTCGGCACCCTCTGGGCCCGGCGCGAGGCGCGCCAGGCCGGTGCCGACGACGCCCTGCTGATCGACCGGACCATGATCACCGAGGGGCCGAGCTGGAACGTCGGCTTCGTCCGTGATCATGAGATCGTCTGGCCGGCGGCGGCGGTGCTGCCCGGTGTGACGCAACTGCTGCTGCAGGCGGCCGGCCCGGCCTCGGTGACTCAGCCGGTGCGGGTGGATGAGCTCGGCGGGTTCGCGGCCGCGTTCGCGACCAACAGCGGCTTCGGCGTCCGGCCGATCGCGGCGATCGACGACGACGGCTTCGATCATGATCATCCGGTGCTGCGGCGGTTGAGCGAGGCGTATGCGGCGATTCCGGGTGAGGCGCCGTGACCGGTCTGTCCGACGTTGCCGACCTGATCACGGAGTTCGGCGCGTATGCCCGGCCGCACCGGGTTGCGCTGGCCCTGCTGGACCGGGGCGGCGTCACGCTGGCCGAGTTGATCAGGGAGACGGCGCTGCCGCGGCGGGGGGTCGAGGAGCTGCTGGAGCGGCTCGCCGACGATCTCGTACGTGATCATGAGCGGCTCGGGTTGACGCCCGCCACTGCCCCGGCCTATCGGGAGCGGTTCGGGCTGGCCGGACTGTTGCCCGATGATCATGATCGTCCACCGGCCGAGTTGATCATCAGGATGCAGACGATCATCGACGCCGCGCCGGCTCCGGTCCGTTCCTTCGACCACGTACCGGCGACCGCGGAGACCGTGCTGCGGCGGGCCCGCTGGCTGGACCGGACCTTCGACCTGGCCGGCGCGACCGTGCTGTTCGTCGGTGATCATGACCTGACCTCGGTCGGGCTGACCCTGGTCGCCCCGGCCGCCCGGCCGGTGGTGGTCGACCTCGACGAACGTCTGCTCGCCTTCCTGGAGCAGCAGCCGGGTCCGATCCATTGCCGCTGGGCGGATCTCCGGTTCGGCCTGCCGGACGACCTGCGCGCAACGGCGGACCTGATCTTCACCGACCCGCCGTACACGCCGGACGGGGTGCGCCTGTTCCTGCTCCGCGGCCTGGCCGGGCTGCGCGACCGGCGGCTCGGCCGGCTGCTGCTGGCGTACGGCTTCGGCAGCCATCAGCCCGCCCTAGGTCTGGCCGTGCAGCGGGAGCTCACCTCGCTGGCGCTGGCGTACGAGGCGATCCTGCCGCACTTCAACCGCTACCACGGCGCCCAGGCGGTGGGCAGCGCCGCCGACCTCTATCAGCTGCGGCCCACCCGCGGCAGCTGGGCCGCCGTCGACCGCGGCGGCCGGGCGCCGCTGGCGATCTACACCCACGGCGAGAACTCCGTCGAGTCGTCGGGACCGGGCGTCGAGGCCGCCGAGCTGATCGCCGCGGGCGCCGGCCCGGACCCGCTGCCGGTCGCCGCCCTGGTCACGCCGGAGCGATCCCGCCCCGCCGTCCGGACGGAGCCGCCGCGGGTGGACCTGGCCGAGGTGCTCGCCGGCCCGGGCGTGATCCGGGACGCCCGGTCCGCCGCCGTCGCCGTGGACGCGACGGCCGATCCCGGGCCGTGGCTGGCCCGGATCCTGCTCGCCCAGTCCGGCCCGCGGATCGCCGTCGCCGTACCGAACGGTCATCCGGACCTGGCCGACCAGGCCGGCCAACAGGCCCTGCGCGCCCTGGTCGCGGCGAAGTGGGAGCTCCGGTTCCGCCGCAGCACGCCCGGCCCGCGGCTGGCGATCGTCGAAGCGATCCGGGTCGACCCGGCCGACCTGTCCCCCGCCGACACCTTCCGCCGCGCGATCCTGGACGGCGCCCATCGCTCGCTGGAGAACGCCTGGCGGGACGGCCTGGTCAAGGCGTCCCGGCGGGCCGGCGCTCCGCTGGACCGAGACGCCGCCCGAGACCGTACCGCCGCGGAACTCCCGGCCGAGCTCCGAGAAACCCGCCCGATCA
This sequence comes from Microlunatus parietis, assembly GCF_013407955.1. Classification (GTDB taxonomy): domain Bacteria; phylum Actinomycetota; class Actinomycetes; order Propionibacteriales; family Propionibacteriaceae; genus Microlunatus; species Microlunatus parietis. The sequence goes on from NZ_JACCBU010000001.1 coordinate 3,408,358, forward strand.
CCCTCCCCCGCTCCCGCCTCGCCGCCCTGCTGGCTCGGGCGAACGACACCTAAGCCTCCGCGGGCTTAAGTCGTGTACGTCCAGGGGGCTTCGATGATGTCGAACAGTTCGCGAGCAACCCAGTAGACCCGGCCTCCACGATCTCTTCGGCCGACCTCCTCCAACCAGCCGCGTGACACGGCGTCCTTGATCACGTTGCGGGTCGCCTGATGCGTCAATCCCGTCTTGCCTTGGAGCCGGGCCACCGTCATGTACGGATTGCTGAAGATCAACTCGACCACGGTCGTGAGCCTTGGGCGTGCCGTGCTCACCGCCAGGTACCGCTCACGAGTCTCGACGAGGAGCTCGGCACGCCGGACGGCGTCATCGGCGGTGCGCCTGACCGCAGTGAGGAAGAACTGCAGCCACTCCTGGATGGCACCTCGCTCACGAACCTCCTGGAGACGCTCGTAGTACTCGCGGCGATGCTGTTCCAGGTAGCCGGAGAGATAGAGGAGCGGCGTTCCGAGACGTCCCTCCTCCATGAGCATCAGGTTGATCAGCAAACGACCGATACGCCCGTTGCCGTCCAGGAACGGGTGGATCGTCTCGAATTGGTAGTGCATCAGCCCGCAACGGATCAGGATCGGAAGATCACCAGGGGTGTTGACGAACTCCTCCCAGTCCTTGATCAACGCTGGCAACTCGTCAGGAAGTGGAGGGACGTAGGCCGCCGAGTCCGGACTGTCGGTGGGCGAGCCGACCCACACCGGACTACGCCGGAGCTCCCCCGGCAGGCGCTCGGCCCCTCGCGTTCCGGACAGCAGGGTGTTGTGCAACTGCAGGATCAACCTCTGAGTGATCGGCAGCGCCTTGACCAACTCATAGCTTGCTTGAGAGCGGCGACATAGCGCTCCACCTCGGCGATGTCCTCGTCTGCGATGGGCGAGCCTGACAGCTCAGCCTGGAGCACGTCCGACAGCGATGCCTGCGTCCCTTCGATCCGCGAACTCGCCACAGCCTCGCGGGTGAGATAGGGCCCCAGGAGCAGCTCCGGGTCTCGGATGAGAGTGCCCAGCCCCTGGAGTCGACCGAGCGAGGCGTCGGCATCCGATAGAGCCCTCACCGTGCGCGGCGTCAGCGCCAACTCCCGCTGGATCGGCGCGGGCCTGAAGTACCAGAAGGCCCACTTGTTGCCAGGCTCGCGGACTGCCCGGCCGAACTCGACCGCCGTAAAGCGAGAAGGATCCGCGACGGAAAACTAGCAAGTTCTCGCCCGATCCACTTCCATGTTCACGTACAAGGTGTAACTGAACCACACTTCCGAGCGCGAACTAGAAGCGAACCATCGCGAACTTGGCATCCCCGGACACGTCGCGCATGCCACTCGCATCTCCACCGACGACCCGCAACAACCCAACCGCACCGACGCCGCGGGCCAGCGGGGGCTCGGCCCCGCACCCCTCAACCCAACTCACCGCCAACGCAACCCGCCCAACCAACCCCACCACCGCCGCGGGGCCTGCGGGGGCTCGGCCCCCGCAAAGAAGGCACGCAGGCCCCCGGGAGGACGCCAAAAGGCGACCGAACATAGTCGGCCGCCTGCGTGCGCGAGGGGGGATTTGAACCCCCACGTCCTTGCGGACACTGGCACCTGAAGCCAGCGCGTCTGCCGTTCCGCCACTCGCGCAGGTTCACATCGGTGAGATGCGAACGCCGAGCAAGGCTAGCACGGATGTCCCGGGAACTCCGCATCGGTTGTGGTGCACGACCGCGGGCCGAGGATACGTACGGCGTGGAGGTGATCCGCCGACCGTTGGACGGCGGATACCATCGACCTTGCATCCGGACCGGATGCGCCACAGGCTGGGTCGCTCGCAGCCGGACGCGGCGGTCGTCCAGGGCGGCATGAGGGGTCGCCGGTGAGACCGAAAGGAGGACGGGTGGGAATCTTCCAGCGCTTCGAGAAGAAGGTCGAGGGCGCAGTGAACGGCGTGTTCGCGCGCGCCTTCAAGGGGGATGTCCAGCCCGTCGAGATCGCGGCCCGGCTGCTCCGGGAACTCGACTCGGAGGCGAAGCTGCTGTCGCGGGACAAGCGGCTGGTCCCCAACGAGTTCGTCGTCGGGCTGTCCCAGCACGACCACGACAAGCTGGCCCCGTACAGCAAGACGCTCTCGGCCGAGCTGTCCACCGAGCTGAAGTCGCACGCCCGCGACATGGGCTACCAGTTCAACGGCCCGATCCGGATCCATCTGGAGCTCAACGAGTCACTGCCGGTGGGCCGGTTCACGGTGGCGTCGCAGGCCGTCTCCGGGGTGGGCGACAGCCCGGCCAGCATCACCGCGATCAATCGGGCCCAGCTGGTGCTCGAGGTGAACGGGATGCGGCATCCGCTGCAGCCGCCGGGCCTGATCATCGGCCGGGGCAGCGAGGCGGACCTGCGGATCAACGATCCGGGCATCTCCCGCAAGCACGCCGAGATCCGGGTCGTCCACCACGGCGCGACGATCCGGGTGGAGATCGTCGACCTCGGTTCGACCAACGGCATCGTCGTCGACGGCCGCCGGGTCCGGCAGGCCCAGCTGGGCGACGGTTCCCGGATCGAGATCGGACAGACCCGGATGCTGGTGCATGCACCCGCCGGGCGCTGAGGACGGCGATGTCTGAGATCGCTGTCACCATTCTCAAGGTGCTGTTCCTGGCGCTACTGTGGCTCTTCATTCTCTCGGCGGTGTCGGTCATCCGCAGCGATCTGTTCGGCCGGCCGGTGCCGAACCCGGACGGTGGACGGCGGCAGGAACTCGACCAGCCCGCGCCGCCGAAGAAGCGCAAGAAGGCGAAGGGATCCCCCCGAGTGTTGGCGATCAGCGCGGGCGCACAGGCCGGCCAGCAGGCCAGCCTGTCCGACGGCGTCGTGATGATCGGCCGCGGCGCCGACTGTCAGTTGATCTTGGACGACGACTACGTGTCGACCCGGCATGCCCGGGTGGTGGCCACCACGGACGGCTATTACATCGAGGATCTCGGCTCGACCAACGGGACGTACGTCAACGGCCAGCGGATCACCGCGCCGACGACGGTGACCCTGGCCGACGGGATCCGCATCGGCAAGACCGCCATGAAACTGGAGCCGTGATCGCCGCAATGACGCGCAAGCCCACGGACTCGGAGACCACCGCGTCCGCCCGCCGGGCCAAGTCGCCCACCGAGCCCACCGAACCGGTCGATGCGGCCGATCCGGTGGAGCCGGACGAGGACGTCGTCGAGTCGGACCTGCCGACCGAGACGATCGTGCTGCCCGACCTGGCCGAGCAGCCGGCGACGGAGCCGGCGGAACCGTACGGGCTCCGCTACGTCGCGCACTCCGAGATCGGCCTGATCCGGAAGAACAACCAGGATTCCGGGTACGTCAGCCCGCGGCTGCTGCTGGTCGCGGACGGGATGGGCGGGGCCGCCGCCGGTGATCTTGCTTCGGCGATCGCCGTCGATTCGGTACGGCATGCCGACGCCGAGGTCCAGCCGGAGCGCGAGCTGACCGCCTTGGCCGAGGCGATCCGGGCCGCCAACGACCGGATCTCCGACTTCATCGCCGCCGACTTCTCGCTGGAGGGCATGGGCACCACGGTCACCGGCGGGCTGTTCGACGGGCACTCACTGGCCCTGGCCCACATCGGCGACAGCCGCGCCTACCTGTTCCGCGACGGCGCCCTGGAACGGCTCACCCATGATCACAGCTGGGTGCAGTCGCTGGTCGACGAGGGCAAGATCAGCGAGGCGGAGGCGGCGGTCCATCCGCACCGCTCCCTGCTGGTCAAGGTGTTGAACGGTCAGCCGGCCGCCGACCCGGACCTGACCACGGTCGAACTGCGGCTCGGTGATCGACTGCTGCTCTGCAGTGACGGGCTGTGCGGCCTGGTCGAAGATGATCAACTCGCGATCGCATTGGCCGAGCCGGATCTGCACACCAGCATGGAGCGGATGGTCGAGGCTGCGCTGACCGAGGGCGGCATCGACAACATCACCGTGGTGGTCGCCGACGTCGTGGACAGCGACCCGGACGACCGGGTGCTGGTCCTGGGCGCCGCCGCGGAACGTGAGATCCCGGCGATCCCGCCGCGCCCGGACCGGGCGGAGCGCGACTTCGGTGACGAAGATGATCTTGTCGACCCGATGTCGGAGGACGCCGTCGAGGCCGACGACAGCGACGACGAGGCCCGCTACGCACCGCAGGCGCCGAGCCGGCGCCGGCTGCTTCGTCCCTTGATCGGGATCCTCGCCCTGGTGGTGCTGCTGGCCGGCGCGGTCGCCGCCGGCTACGCCTGGACCCGGACCCAGTTCTTCGTCGGCGCCGCCGATGATCAGGTGGCGATCTTCCAGGGCCTGCCGGACCCGGTGCCCGGCCTCTCCCTCTCCACCGTGTACGAGGTGCAGCCGCTGGCCCTGTCCGCGCTGCCGTCGGCGTACCAGGACCAGGTGCGATCCAACATCGAGGTGGCCGATCTGACCGCCGCGCGGCAGACCGTGGCGCGGTTGAGCGAGGCGGCCGGGCAGGGCAAGACGGAGGACCCGGAGCCGCCGACCACGCCGCCCAACGGCACGCCGTCGGCCACTCCGTCGAGCAGCGCGCCGCCCGCGTCGCCGCCCGCCTCGTCATCGTGCAAGACGCCGGGCGGGACGGCCTCCCCCAACGCTGGACCGGGGCAGCCATGCTGACCCGGGCTCCCGACCGATGAGTGCGGCGGCACCGGCCCAAACCGTCGTCCCGCGGAAGCGGCGCGGCGTCGAGTTGATGCTGATCATCCTCGCGCTGGGGATCGGGATCGGCGGCTATGCGATGGTCGACTACAACATCAACGGCCGGCTGGACGACTTCTTCGCCGTCCACGCCGGGGTGCTGGCCGTGCTCGCCGTCGCCGCTCACGTGGTGGTGCGCTGGCGGCTGCCGTACGCGGACCCCGTGATCCTGCCCTGCGGCATCGTTCTGAACGGGCTCGGGCTGGCCGTGATCCACCGGATCGACCTGGCCAACGACCCGCCGATCTTCGGCGCCCGGACCCAGCTGATCTGGACCGCGATCGGGCTGATCCTCTTCATCCTGTGCGCGGTGATCATCCGTGATCACCGGCCGCTGCAGGGCTTCACGTACACGTTGTTCCTGGTCGGCCTGATCCTGTTGCTGCTGCCGCTGGTGCCAGGGCTGGGCCGCGAGGTGTACGGCGCGCAGATCTGGATCGGTATCGGACCGTACTCGTTCCAACCGGCCGAGGCGGCCAAGATCCTGCTGTCGTTGGCGTTCGCGTCCTATCTGGTGGAGAAGCGGGACGTGCTGGCGCTGGCCGGCTGGCGGGTCGTCGGGCTCGATCTGCCGCGGCTTCGTGATCTTGGTCCGATCCTGCTGATGTGGCTGGTCAGCCTGGCGATCTTGATCTTCCAGCGCGACCTGGGCACCTCACTGCTGTTCTTCGGCCTGTTCGTGATGATGTTGTACGTGTCCACCGAGCGGGCCGGCTGGCCGGTGCTCGGCACCCTCCTGTTCGCCGGCGGCGCCTGGCTCGGGTACCTCAACTTCAACCACGTGAAGATCCGGGTCAGCTCCTGGCTGGACCCGTTCTCCAACTACGACCAGAACTACCAGGTGATCGTGGCCCAGTTCGGGATGGCCTGGGGCGGGCTGCTCGGCACCGGGCTCGGGCTCGGCCGGCCGGGGCTGGTGCCGCTGGCCCGGAGCGATTTCATCTCTGCGGCGGTCGGCGAGGAACTGGGCCTGACCGGGTTGATGGCGGTGATCATGATCTACGGGCTGATCGTCGCTCGCGGCCTGCGGACCGCGCTGCAGTGCCGGGAGCCGTTCGGCAAGCTGCTCGCCGCCGGTCTCTCGTTCGCCTTTGCGCTGCAGGTGTTCACGATCATCGGCGGCGTCACCCGGCTGGTCCCGCTGACCGGCCTGACCACGCCGTTCATGTCGCAGGGCGGGTCGTCGATGGTCTGCAACTGGATCGTGCTCGGCCTGTTGATGATCATTTCGCATCAGGTACGCAAGCCGGTGCCGACCATCGCCGAGCGCGGCTCGGACGACGAGACCACGCAGCTGATTCCGCTGGCACCGGCCGGCGGCGGGGCGGTGCTGCGCTGATGAACAAGCCGATCCGCCGGGTCGCCGTGGTGGCCATGATCATGTTCGCGCTGCTGCTGGCGAACGGGTCCTATGCGGCGATGTTCCGTACCCAGGAACTCAACGAGAACCCGCGGAACCGACGGGCCCGGGACGCCGAGTTCGCCCAGGACCGCGGAGCGATCGTGGCCGGCGACGAGAACAAGACGGTGCTGGCCGAGACCACCGAGGTCAGGGACCGGTTCAAGTACCAGCGCACCTATCCGGACGGCGAGCTGTACGCGGCGCTGACCGGCTACTACTCCTACGATCATGCCCGGACCGGCCTGGAGAACAGCTACAACACCGAGCTGGCCGGCACCGACGACTCGCTGTTCGTCCGGCGACTGATCGACATGATCACGAACCGGACCCCGCAGGGCGCCAGCATCGAGACGACGATCCTGCCCGAGGTGCAGCAGGCGGCCGCCGAGGCGCTGGACGGCCAGAAGGGCGCGGTCGTCGCCCTCGACCCGAAGACGGGCGCCGTGCTGGGGCTGGTCACCAGTCCGACGTTCGACCCGAACGAGATCGCCAGCCACGACATCAGCAAGGCCGACAAGGCGTACCAGGAACTCAACGCGGACAAGCAGCGGCCGCTGTCCAACCGGGCCGCTCGCGAGATCTACCCGCCCGGCTCGACGTTCAAGCTGGTCACCGCGGCCGCCGCGTTGGAGGCCGGCCTGAAGCCGGACAGCAAGGTGGCCTCGCCGGACAAGCTGCGGCTGCCCGGCACCCAGACCGATCTCGGCAACGACTCGAACTGTGGCGGCACCCAGATCACCATCAGCCAGGCGCTGAACGTGTCCTGCAACACGGCGTTCGCGAACCTCGGCCTGCAACTGGGGCAGGACAAGCTGCGGGCGCAGGCGCAGAAGTTCGGGTTCAACCAGCGCCATCTGTCCGATCTGGGCGCCGCGGCGAGCCAGTTCCCGGACGATCTGAACGGGGCAGAGCTGGCGCTCAGCTCGATCGGCCAGTTCGACGTCGCGGCCAGCCCGCTGCAGATGGCGATGGTCACCGCCGCCATCGCGAACGACGGGGTGCTGATGGACCCGTACCTGGTCAACACGGTGCGCGGTCCGGACTTGCAGCCGATCAGCACGCACAGGCCGACCGAGGTCGGCGCGACGATGAGCCCGGAGAACGCGCGGCTGCTGAAGCAGATGATGGTCGGCGTGGTCACCGACGGCACCGGCGGCCGGGCCGCGATCGACGGCTTCACGGTCGGCGGCAAGACCGGAACCGCGCAGTCGGACCCGAAGCGGAAACCTTTCGCCTGGTTCACGTCGTTCGCCGAGGTGGACGGCAAGCAGGTCGCGGTCGCGGTGATGATCGAGGACGCGGACATCGAACGGAACGACATCAGTGGCGGCCGACTGGCCGCTCCTATCGCGAGAGACGTGATGAAGGCGGCTCTCGCATGACCACGTCCAGGGTGACGGCGCTGAATAGCGCTGCGGCTCCCGGTTGGCCAGAATGGCACGGGGTCGAGAAAGGATTGCGATGACAGGCGACCAAGGGATGGTCGGCGGGCGCTACCAGATGGAGGGTCTGCTGGGGCGTGGCGGCATGGCCGAGGTCTGGCGTGCCGTCGACACCCGGCTCGGCCGACCGGTGGCGGTGAAGCAACTGCGGGCCGATCTGGCCACAGATCCCACCTTCCAGGCCAGGTTCCGGCGCGAGGCACAGTCCGCGGCCGGCCTGAACCATCCCACCATCGTCGCCGTGTACGACACCGGCGAGGAGCCGGATCCGCACACCGGCGTCTCGGTGCCGTACATCGTGATGGAGCTGGTCGAGGGCCAGACCCTGCGCGACGTGCTGCGGGACGGGCGCAAGATCCTGCCCGAGCGGGCGTTGGAGCTGACCCAGGGTGTGCTGGACGCGCTGAGCTACAGCCACAAGGCCGGGATCATCCACCGCGACATCAAGCCGGCCAACGTGATGCTGACCCGGACCGGTCAGGTCAAGGTGATGGACTTCGGCATCGCCCGCGCGGTCGCCGACACGTCGGCCACGATGACGCAGACCGCGGCCGTGATCGGCACCGCGCAGTATCTGTCGCCGGAGCAGGCCCGCGGCGAGACCGTGGACGCCCGCAGCGACATCTACTCGGCCGGCTGCCTGCTGTTCGAGCTGCTGGTCGGCCGGCCGCCGTTCGTCGGCGAGTCGCCGGTCAGCGTCGCGTACCAGCACGTCCGCGAGATGCCGATGGCGCCGAGCGAGCTGGACCCGGTGATCACGCCGGACATCGACGCGATCACGCTGAAGGCGCTGGCCAAGAGCCCCGATGACCGTTACCAGTCGGCGCGTGAGATGTGGCGCGACATCGCCCGGGTGCTGTCCGGGCAGCAGGCGACCGCCGTCGTGCCGCCGGTGCCGACCGCTGACGACAACGCGACCCGGGTGGTCCCACCGGTGCCCGTCGTCCCGGCCTACCAGGCGGAGGCCGAGCCGGACCCCGAGGACGACTGGGACGACGAGGACGACCGGCCGAAGAACCGGGCCGGCCTGATCGTCTTCATCGTCGGCCTGGCGGTGCTGCTGGTCGCCGGCGGCGCGTTCGCGTTCTACCAGATGTCCCTGGCTGGGCAGAATCCGGTGAACTCGCCGACTCCGTCGGTCTCGCCGACTCCGTCCGTGGTGATGGTCAAGGTGCCGCGGGTGATCGGCTACAACAAGGAGGCGGCCGAGAGCCAGCTGGCCAACGCCGGGCTCAAGGTGGACGCACGGACCGTCAACGGCAAGGACGACGCCACCGTCAACACGGTGGTCAAGCAGAACCCGGAGGACGGAGAGGTCCCCGAGGGTACGGTGATCAAGCTCGACATCAACGTCGGCCCGAAGCAGGTGCAGATCCCGGACGACCTGCTCGGCAAGCACGTCGACGACGTCCGCGAGGAACTCGAGGACCTCGACTTCGAGGTCGAGACCGTGGACGCCACCGAGGAGGACCTGGACGACAACGAGGGCGACGTGCTGGCGATCGAGCCGAGGGAGGGCTCGACCCAACCGGCCGGCAGCAAGGTGAGGCTGACCGTCGCCACCGGGAAGTCCGAGGTGCCGCGGCTGATCGGCAGCACCGTCGACCGAGCGAAGGAACTCGCGGACGAGCGCGGCTTCGAGATCGTCTGGAAGACCAAGGAGGACCCCGACGCCACGCCGGACACCGTGGTCGAGCAGGATCCCGAAGAGGGCACCATGCTCAAGCGTGGCTCGAAGATCACCGCCTACCGCGCGGTGGCGCCTGAACCGGATCCGGACCCGACTTCTTCGTCACCGCCGCCGTCGAGCAGCCCGCCGCCGACCGGGTCGTTCGGCCCGCCGACCAACTCGCAGTCCCCGCCGGGAGGCGGTGACGCCGACGCCGACGACGACGGCGAGGGCAACGCCAACGCCAACGGCGGCGGCAACGCCAACGGGAACGGCAACGCGAACGGGAACAACAACGGCTTCTTCGGCTGGTTCGGCTGGCGCTACGGCGGCTGATCGGTCAGCCGCGGCGCCGCTCGCCGAGATAGCGGAGGCCCTGTTTCATCCAGGTCCGTGGGTTGGTGTCGAGGTGGCGAGTCCAGGGGGCTGGCCGGACTTCGCCGCGCGACCAGGACCAGTAGGCGAGTGCGTAGCCGTACGCCCGCTCGGTGAGGTAGCCGAGCGACGATGTCCGCCAGCCCGACGGTGACGAGCTGAACTCGAACGCGGCGTTCGCGCTGAAGATGCCGAACCCGAAGAAGATCGTGGTCAGGTCGGTCAGCGGTTCGCCGTCGCGCCGCTCCGGGTCGATCCGGTCCTCTCCGAGCAGGCGCTCGTGGGCGAGTTCGTGGGCCAGGGTCGCGACCAGCGAGATCGGCTGCCGGGCCTGATCGAGCCGGACCGTGATCACCGTCCGGCCGTCCCGGCGGCTCCAATGACCGGCCGCGCCGTTCGATTCGAAAGCGAGCGGGACGGTCGCCAGCAACTCCGGGTCCAGCTCCTCCGGTTCGTACTCCAGCACGATCCGGTCCGCCGGCACGCCGAGGTGCTGCCGGACCCGGTCGAACACGGCCGCGATCGACGACTCGTCCGCGGTGTAGTCGGCCGGGAAGAAGGTCCGCTCCGGCAACACCGGCGGCCGCCGCAGCGGCTCGCTGCCGAACTCTCCGACCAGCCAGTCCGACGACTCCTCGATCCAGGCCTGCTCCTCCGGAGTCACCGGGCAACTCGGCGTGAACGGCCACATCGGCGTCCTCCTCGGCGGATCCTGCGAGCGGGCCCGCCGCCCGCCGACCTCACCGTAAGCCGCCGGACCTCACCGTACGCCGCGGGGCCGGAACTGGATGCTGATCCGGGGTCCGACCGGGCGGGCGGTCTTGGGGATCGCGTGCTCCCAGGTCCGCTGGCAGCTGCCGCCCATCACGATCAGGTCGCCCGGCGCCAGGCTCTTCCGGATCGTCACGCCGCCGCCGCGCGGTCGCAGCAGCAGCGAGCGGGCCGAGCCGACCGAGAGGATCGCCACCATCGTGTCCTCGTTCCGGCCGCGGCCGATCGTGTCGCCGTGCCAGGCCACCGAATCGCGGCCGTCCCGGTAGAGGCAGAGGCCGGCGGTCCGGAACGGCTCGCCCAGCTCCTGCGCGTAATGGGCCGACAAGGCGTCCCGCGCCTCCGTCAGCACCGGATGCGGCAGCTCGTCGCGTTCGTCGTAGAAGCAGAGCAGCCGGGGCACGTCGACCACCCGCTCATACATCTGGCGACGCTCCGCGTACCACGGGACGTCGGTGACCAGGCTCCGGTAGAGCAGGTCGGCGCCGCTCAGCCAGCCGGGCAGCACGTCGACCCAGGCGCCGCGGCCCAGGTCCTCGCGGGTGATCAGCCCGAGCAGCGGGGTCAGCCCGATCGTCCCCTCGTCGAACAGGGATCCCTGAATCGGCTCCGGCTCCCAGTTGCGCGGGTCCGGAGCGAGTGCCTGTTGTCCAGCCATGGTTGCAGCATAGCGGAAGATTCGCTACTGTGTTCGATATTCACCCGGGTGCGGCCGGACCTTTCACTGAGCAGTTCGTCCTGTGAGGATTCGGGAGTGACCTATGAGTTCGATGACGACCCGGCACGGCTCGACGCCGACGCGATCTGGGCCTATCTCTCCACCGACGCGTACTGGGGCCGCTGGCGGACCCGGGCGGACTTCGACCGGCAGCTCGCCACCGCGTGGCGCGTCGTCGGGGGGTACGTCAGCCACACCGGAGCCCAGGTGGCGTTCGCCCGCGCCGTCTCCGACGGAGTGTCGGACGCCTACCTCGCCGACGTCTACGTGCACCCGGACCATCGCGGCCAAGGACTCGGCCGCCGCCTCGTCTCGACGATGGTGGACAACGGGCCGGGCGCCCGGTTCCGCTGGACGCTCGCCACCAAGGACGCGCACGAGCTCTACCGTTCGTACGGCTTCGCCGAGCCGGACGAGACCTTCATGGTCCGGCCGGCGGCCCCGGAGCGACGGCTGCCGGATTCTCTCTGAGGCCTGCGCGGTTCAGTGCGCAGACATCAGCGGAGCCAGGCCGACCGCACGCGCGGGCGCCCCCGTGTCACCGCAGACCGCGAGCCAGTTGGCCAGCAGTTGGTAGCCGCCCTCGGTGAGCACCGACTCCGGATGGAACTGCACGGCCTCGACCGCCAGCTCGCGGTGCCGGACGGCCATGATCACGTTCTCGTCGGTCCGCGCGGTCACCTCGAGGACGTCCGGCAGCGTCTCCGGCATGATCGCCAGCGAGTGGTAACGCGTCGCGGTGAACGGTGACGGCAACCCGGCCAGCACACCGGCGCCGTCGTGCAGCACGCTCGACGTCTTGCCGTGCAGCAGTTCGGGAGCCCGGTCGACGACGCCGCTGTACGCGACGCCGATCGCCTGCAGGCCCAGGCAGACGCCGAAGATCGGCAGCCGCCCGCCGTATTCGGTGACCAGCCGGACGCACACTCCGGCCTGTTCGGGCACGCCCGGGCCGGGCGACAGCAGGATGCCGGCGAACTCGGCCGCGAAGTCCGGATCGTCGAAGCGACGGTCGTCGTTACGCCAGACCTCGACCTCGGCCCCGATCTGAGCGAGGTACTGCACGAGGTTGTAGACGAAGGAGTCGTAGTTGTCGACGACGAGGATCTTCACGGGCACCGGACCATTGTGCCCCGTGGGCCGGGCTGCTGCCCACGGCGGGATCAGCGGGTTCCCGGGGTCCGGGTGTCGCCGCCGAGCGAGCGGGCGTAGCGGAGTTCGGTGCCGGGGTAGGCCGGGAACTTCGCGTTGGCGTCGAAGCCCGTCCGGTAGACGAGACCGTACGCGTCGACGTAACGCTGGAAGACGTTCACGAACTCGGAGTTCGCCAGGCCCTCCTCCAGCCGCCGACGGTCGCCGATCGCCTTGATCTCGTACGGCGGAGCGTACGGAATGCCGTGCAGCACGACCGTGTTGCCGACGCACTTGATCCCTGTCGTCGAGATCACCCGCTGACCCTGGATCGTCATGGCCTCGGCCCCGGACTGCCAGAGGATGTTGACGATCGCCTGGATGTCCTGCTGGTGCACGACGAGCAGGTCGGCGTCGATGCCGTCGGCGGCCACGGTCTCGGGCGCGTCGTCCAGGGTGACCGAGACGGCCGGACCCGCGACCCCTCGCAGCCCGGCGGCATCGGACTGTCGGACCAGTTCGGCGACCCGTTCCGGATCGATCCCGGTCCCCTGCTCCGCCAGTTCGTCGACCTCGCGGCGCAGTTCGTCGGCCCGGCCCCGGAGTTCCTCGCTGTTCCGGGCCTCCGACCGGACCAGCCCGACCAGGTCGGTGTTCCGGTCGGGCCGGAGATCGGTGCCGCGGGCGCTCAACCCACCGACCACGATCATCAGCCCGGCCAGCAGGCAGAGTACGGTCGTCGCGGTGCGTCCGAGCAGCCGCTTCGGGCCGGTGATCTGCTGCCGGTCGCGGGCGCGGCCGAGCACCCGGTTGACCCGGTTCAGCAGGTCTCCGACCGGATGTCGCGACGCCATGCTCCGACAGTAGTGCCCCCGGACGAGGCCCCCGGGCCGTGCCCGGAGAATGGCGCCGGTCCGGGGTCACTGACTACCCTGGGCAGCAACGAGCGAGGAGTACGCGTGCCCGAGTCCAAAACCCGGAAATCCGTCGAGAAGAAGAAGCCGAAGAAGCCGACGGAGCCGAAGCCGACACCGACCAGGCGGGTCAAGCCGCCGAGCAGCCGGCGTTGGGTCCCGCCGACCTTCATCACGGTCGGGTTGCTCGGCGTCGCCTGGCTGATCGTCTACTACGTGGCCGGCCAGAACATCCCGGTGATGTCCGAGCTGGGCAACTGGAACATCCTGATCGGCATGGGCGGCCTGGCCGCCGCCTTCGTCATCGCCACCCTCTGGCGCTGACACCGAGGAATCACACCGGTGTGATTCTCCACAGTTGGGGGTAACCCTGTGGACAACTTCTGCGGGTTCCTGACCTGAGTGGGTCCCCTGCCGCGCAGCGGCGTTCCGCCGGCAGATAGGGAAGAGGCCGGACGGACGTGGGGGCGCGCGGGCAGGGGACCACCAGCACCCATGGTGTCAGCCGCAAGCCCTGACTCACGGTTGATTCCGCTGGCGTGTTCCCTGGTCAGGCGCGATTGGTGAACCCACGGCTCGGCGCCGGGCGACGCCTGGGAGAATGGCGGTGATGCCTCGTTCGCGTCCGGCCGGCTCCCGTGGCCTCGGCCGTCTCCTCTCCAAGCAGGACCGGGAGATCTTCGCGCTGGCCGTACCGGCCTTCGCCACCCTGCTCTCCGAGCCCCTGCTGCTGCTCGCCGACTCCGCGATCGTCGGTCACCTCGGCACCACCCAACTGGCCGGGCTCGGGCTCGCCGCGAACGTGCTCGCCTTCCTTGTCGGGTTGGCGATCTTCCTCGCCTACGGCACCACCGGCACCGTCGCTCGCCGCCTGGGCGCCGGCGACCGGGCCGGCGCGATGACCGGCGGCCTGGACGGCATGGTGCTGGCGGTCCTGCTCGGCGTGCTGCTCTGCGTCGCCCTGCAGCTGGCCATGCCGGCCGTGCTCGGCATCTATCGCGCCGATGCGGAGGTCACGGCCGCGGCCACCAGCTACCTCCGGATCGCCGCCCTCGGGCTGCCGTCGGTACTGCTCGTCCTCGCCAGCACCGGCGTGCTGCGCGGGCTGCACGACACCAAGACGCCGCTCTTCGTCGTGATCGCGACCAATCTGGCCAACATCGGTCTCAACGTGCTGTTCGTGTACGGCCTCGGGTTCGGCATCGCCGGCGCCGCGCTCGGGACCTTGATCGCCCAGACCGGCGCGGCGGTCGTGCTCGCCGTGTTCGTCATCCGAGCGGCCCGGCGGAACGGGGCCCGGCTGCGGTTCCGGCCGCTGGGCATCCTGTCCGCCGCCCGGACCGGGGTCTGGCTGGTGATCCGTACCGCCGCCTTGCAGGCGGGCTACACGATCACCGTGATGGTCGCGGCGACCGGCGGGGCGACCGCGCTGGCCGCGCACCAGGTGGTCGGGTCGCTGTGGACCCTGCTCGCGTTCGCCCTCGACTCGATCGCGATCGCGGCCCAGGCGATCATCGGGACCGCGCTCGGCGCCGGCGATACCGAGCGCGGCCGGGCGGCGATGCGCCGCATGATCGGCTGGGGCGTCGTCTCCGGCATCGCCTTCGGCATCATCGCCCTGGTGGCCCGACCGCTCTATGTCGGGCTGTTCACGCCGGACCCGGAGGTGGTCCGGCTGATCACGGCCGTGCTGGTCGTCGTCGTGATCATCACGCCGATCGCCGGCGTCACGTACGTGCTGGACGGGATTCTCATCGGCGCCGGTGACGGCCGCTACCTGGCCCTGGCCGGCCTGGTCGCGCTGGCCGCGTACCTGCCGCTGGCGTTCCTGGTCGGCAGCAACAGGGCCGGCCTGGTCTGGCTGTGGATCGCCTGGGGCGGCTACATGGCGGCCCGGGTGATCACCCTGCTGGTGCGCGCCCGCGGGACGGCCTGGCTCCGTACCGGCGCGACCGTCTGACGCGACCTCACCCGGTCCGGGCACCGCAGTCCCCCGGACACTCCGGCGGCTCACCCGCGGGGGTGATCCCGCGGCCCGCCGCTCGGCGAGAAGGTCGACTCGAGAACGAGTCGAAGGGGTCACCATGATCAACGAACTGCAGCAGCGCGGCAGGCCGCAGCCGGGACGGTCTGCCCGCGTGACGGACCGGCCGCTGATCTTGCTGGCCGGCCTGGCCGGCCTGTTCTGTACGGTGCTCGCGGCGGTCTGGCTCGCCGTACCCGCGACCAACCTTATGGCCAACACGTCCGGCCAGTTCAACGCCGCACCTTCCTTGCTGAATGGGCTGTTCGGGCCCGCGGCCGCTACCGGCACCCTGCTCGGGACCGGTCTGATCGGCGTCCTCACGGCCGCGATCCTCCTGTTCCGCGGGCCCGGCTCGCTGCCGTCCTCGGTGGTGATCATGATCGGCATCGCGGTGTCCGCGGTGATCGGCATCGGGATCCTCAACGAGACCGCGATCATGATGGCCGGCTATCTGATGGCCCTGGCCGTGGTCGCCGGCAGCGTGCTGCTGGTCGTCCAGCTGGTCCGCAAGTTCAAGATCGGACGCTGGCTCGCGCTGGCCGCGGTCGCGGTGATCGTGTCGATCTTCGCCACCGGACTGATGCCGGCCGAGTCGCTGCTGGTGCTGGCCGGACGGGTCGCCGGACTGGGCGGAAGGCTCGGCGACATCGCGATCGTCTTCGCGCTCGCCGCCACGACCCTGCTCTGGCTGCTGGTCGCCGCGCGCACCGCCCAGCGGAGTCGGCTGCTGGACCGGCCCGCGGCCTGGGTGCTGCGGCACCGCCGGGTGATCACGATCCTGGCCGCGCTCGGCCCGCTGCCGTACTGCCTGATCCGGCTGACCTGGCTGACCCCGTGGCCGTACGGCGGCGCGGAGGGGTTGACGCCCGACACCCGGATCTGGGGTGTGCTGCTCTCGTCCGGCGGCTGGGCCGGCCTCATCCTGACCCTCGGCCTGATCGCGCGGTGGGGCGAGGTGTTCCCGCGCTGGGTGCCCTTCTTTGCGGGGCGCCCGGTCCCGGTCTGGGCGGCAGCCGGCCCCGGCTCCTTCGTCGCCGCGATCCTGCTGGTGTCGGCGATCCCGATGATCCGCGCCTTCGCGACCGAAGGTGTTGTCGACGGCCTGGTCAGCGCAGTGATCTTCCCGTTCTGGTTCTGGGGCCCGATGCTGTCGCTCGCCGTCTGGGGGTACGTCCTGCACCGCCGGACCGAGATGAACGCGCCCACCGCGCAATGAGCACCGTCGAAGCGCCGAGCCCGACCGTGTCCTTGCCCTTCGACAGGCTCAGGAACGGGATCGTCGTCGGGCCCGCGGAGTTCGGCCAGCGACCGGGCCACCCGGAGGTCCGGCGAACTGCGGCAGGAAGCGCGGGCCAGGATGCGCTCACTCCTCTTCCCGCATGATCGCTACCCGAGCACGATCCGAGCCCACCGGCCCTACGCGGTGATCGCCACCAGCCGAACCCGCCGGCCCTCCGGTTCGACCTTCCCGGGTGATCGTGCCACCCTCCAGCACACCGAGCCGGTGGCACCGAACGCGCACTGAGCTTGTCGAAGTGCCGAGCCCGACCCCGCCTGCCCTTGGACAGGCACAAGGAACCGGGTGTCAGCTGGACCGGGTGAGGTCGGCCAGCGACTGGGCCACCCGGAGGAAGGTCCGGCGATCGGCGGCGGGGAGCGGGGCCAGGATGCGCTCCTCTTCCCGCTGGATCGCTGCCTGGGCCCGATCCCGGGCCCGCCGGCCCTTCGCGGTGATGGCCACCAGCCGGACCCGGCGGTCGTCCGGGTCGACGTCCCGGGTGATCATGCCCGCCTCCTGCAGCGCGTCCAGATCCGCAATGATCCGGGTCTTGTCCGCGCCGATCATCTCGGCCAGCGCGGCCTGGGTCCGGACCGGCTCGGAGCCGAGGGTGATCAGGATGGAGTAGCCCCACATGGTGAGGCCGTTCGCCTCGAGGATCGGCCGCTCCATCGCCATTAGCTCACGGACGAACGGAAACAGCATCGCCGCGAGATCGGGCCGATCGCTCATCGCCATGATCCGACGGTACCCTTGAACAAATGATACGCGCATGCTTATGATCTACGCATGCCTACTGATTCCTTGATCGCCCAGCATGCCGTGGCCGCCCGCCGTACCGTGGAACTGGCCGAGCAGGCCACGCCCCAGCAGCTGGACGCCCCGACCCCGTGCGCCGGCTGGAACCTGCGCCAAGTGCTCGACCACATGACCACCGAGAACCTCGGCTTCGCGGCCGCCGCCCGCGGCCGGGGCAACGACCTCGAGCCATGGGCCGGCGACCCGAACCGGGCCGACCCGGTGGCCGACTACGCGGCGGCCACCAAGACGCTGCTCGAGGCGTTCGCCGAGCCCGGCGTGCTGGAGCGCTCGTTCGCCCTGCCGCTGCTGACCCGGGAGCGCGAGTTCCCCGGCGCACAGGCGGTGCTGATGCAGCACGTCGACTCCGTCGTGCACGCCTGGGACCTGGCCCGGACTCTTGACCTGCCGCTCGAGTTCGACGACGAGATCCTGCAGCCGGTGCTCGACCTGTCCGAGCAGATTCCCGACGACGCGTCCCGCACCGCCCCCGGCTCCCCGTTCGGCCCGGCCGTCCCGTACGCCGACGACGCGAGCTCGCTGGACAAGATCGTCGCCCTGCTCGGCCGCTCCCCGTCCTGGCCGAACTGACCCGGGCCTCGCCGATGGTGACAGCGACGGCGCCGACCTGAGCCCTCAACGCGAGCGACTTCCTTTCCTGCGCGTCCCGTCCGGTTCGCACCCGTCAGGCAGGCTGTGGCACGATTTTGCCCTTTGCCGCATTGGGGTACCGGTTCCCCGGCCGTTGAGCGACAGCCAGTGCAATTCTGTGCCACCAGCGGATTGAGGTGCATCGCCGCACCCTCCGCCCACGAGCCGCAACCGATGCCCCGCCGAGGGCGCCGAATCCGCGACTGGCTCACTGACCGGCGAGAGCTCACCTGAAGCGCGCCGGCGTCGGTCGAGTGGTCCAGCCGTCCGTTCTTCGCACCGGCCCAGATCCCTCGCGCAGCGCCGGACTCCGCGGGTCCTCACCCAGACAAGGGATAACGACGCCCACACCAACGGATGCCGGGTCAGCGACCAGACCGTGTTCTCGCCGGAGCCGCCCTCGGTCGCCGTGGCCGGATTGGCCACCTTCGCGGTGATCAACTCCATGGCTCCCGCCCGCCGGGCGGGCGGCGCCCACTTGATCATCCTGGCCGAACCTGCCCCGGCCGCCGTTCCTGAGCCACCGCCCGCATCCAGTAGCCCGGCGGCGGCCGCGCTCGACGTCGTTGATCAAGGCGGGGCCCGTGGTCGACTCGACGCTGCGCCGCCGGCTGCGGTCTCGGACCACCGACGGACCGTGGCCGGGGCCGACTCGAACTCTGACAGGGTGGAGTCGTGCCCACCACCCTGATCTCCGTCATCGGCAGCCCGGGCAGCGGCAAGTCGACGCTCTGCGGCGCGCTGGCCGAGCGGTTCGTCGCGGCGGGCCGCTCGGTTGATCATTTCGCCGAAGAGGACATCCTGACCCGGCCCGCGTTCGCCGATGTGGCGACGGAGTTCGCCGGTGGCGCCGGCAGTGTCCGGCCGGCGACCCTGATCGCGGCCACTCGGCGCTACCTCCGCCAGGCCGAGCTCGACGGCATCGAGGTGTTGATCACCGATGCGCTGCTGCCGTACATCCCCTCCCTGCTGGCCTGGGGCTACGACGAGCCGGCGATCGACGCGATCGTCGCCGAACTCGGCCGGGTGGCGCCGCCGACCGAGGTGATCATCGTCCGGCTGGCCGACGACCCGCGGGCCACCCTGGTCCGCGCGGCCGACCGGGAGGGTCCCGCCTGGCTCGACTGGTACGTGAGCAAGCTGCGGCGCTCGCCCGGAACGGGTCACGTGACGGACCTAGACTCCGCCGCCGACCACCTTCGAGCCGAGGCCGAGCTGACCCGGCGGGCGCTGCGGCGGACCGGCTGGACCATGATCGATCTCGAGGTCGGCGAGCGCGGCCCGGCCGACCTCGCCGATCGTGCCTGGCAGCTCCTTGCGGAGGCAAGCCCTTGAGTCAGGAGGGACGCACGAAGCGGTGCTCGTAGGCCCAGATCACGATGTGGATCCGATCCCGCAGGTCGAGTTTGCGCAGAATGCTCGCGATGTGGGCCTTGACCGTACTGGTGGACACGAACAGCTGTGCCGCGATCTCCGCGTTGCCGGCACCGGTCGCGACCAGGATGACCACCTCGCGCTCCCGTTCGGTCAGTTGAGCGGCCACATCCGGGCCGCCGTGGTCGACCCGATCGGCGAGCAGGTCGAACAGCCGCCGCGCGGTCGCCGGGGCCAGCACCGAACTGCCCTCGTGTACGGACCTGATCGCGGCCAGCAGGTCGGCGGCCGGTGCATCCTTGAGCAGGAAGCCCTGGGCTCCGGCGGTCAGCGCGGCGAGGGCGTACTCGTCGAGGTCGAACGTGGTCAGCACGATGATCTTGGGCGTCGGACCGGGCGCGGCCACCAGCCGGCGGACCACCTCGATGCCGTCCAGGCCGGGCATCCTGATGTCGAGCAGCACCACGTCCGCCGGCGTCTCGGCCAGCTCCCGCAGCGCCTCGGCACCGGAGCCCGCCTGACCGACGACGGTCAGGTCGGGCTGAGCGTTGATCACCATCGCACAGCCGGTCCTGATCAGCTCGGTGTCGTCGACCAGATAGACCTTGATCATGCCGGATCCCTTCCCTGGTACGGAAAGCGCGCCCGCACCCGGAAGCCGCCGCCCGGCTCCGGCCCCGCCTCGACCCGGCCGCCGACCGCCTCGACCCTCGTCCGGAGCCCCACCAGCCCGGTACCGCCGGGCTGTCCCGGGCGCGGCATCGTGTCGGCCTGGTTGTGCACCGACACGACCAGTTCATGATCATGCCAGGCGAGCTCGACGGTGGCCCGCGCCGCCGGACCGGCGTGCTTGATCACGTTGGTCAGGCCCTCCTGCACCACCCGGTACGCGGCCAGTTCGGCCCCGTCGCCCAGCCGCCGGGGACGGCCACTGCTGGTCTCCTCGACGGTCAGGCCCGCGTCGCGGGTCCGGCGCAGCAGGTCCGGCAGCCCGTCCAAGCGGGGCACCGGGCCGAGGTGGCCGTCCCGCCCGCCGAGCACGCCGACCAGGGCCCGCAGCTCGCCGAGCGCGGCCCGGCCGGTGTCCTCGATCGCGCCGAGCGCGGCCCGGGCGGCCGGTGGGTCGTGGCCGATCGCGAACCCGGCGCCGCGCGCCTGGGCCACGATCACCGCCAGCGAGTGGCCGACAATGTCGTGGAACTCGGTCGCGATCCGGTCGCGTTCCCGGGCCGCGGCACGGTCGGCCAGCAACGCCGTCTGCTCCAGCCGGGACCGGCGATAGGCGCCGATCAGCCAGGCCGCCACCATGATCACCGCGAGCAGGCCGGCGACGAGCCAGGCGGTCGGGCCGGCCAGTCCGGGGGCCGGCTGGACGATCGCCCGCAACCCGATCAAGGCCGGGCCGAGCACCGCCGCCCCGGCCGCGACGAGCGACCGACGGGCCGGACTGCGGGTGCTGAAGTCGCACAGCGCGAGCGGCAGCAACAGTACCGAGGGCAACAACAGGAAGTACGGGCTGCCGGCCGCCATGAGCACCACCCCCACGGCGACCATGATCAACGCGAGCACCGGTGACCGGCGCCGCCACAGGGGCGCGGCATGGCCGGCCAGCAGGCCGGCCGCCATCACCAGGCCGGCCGGCCACGGCACCGAGACGACCATGATCACCAGCGACGGGATCCCGAGCAGTAGGGCCAGCGCGGCGGTGATCACGAGATCCCAGGCCGCCGGGTGCCGGTCCGGCCAGGACGACCAGCGGTTCATGATCAGGCCCGGTTCCGGCGGCGGCAGTTACGGGTCGCGATCACCAGGAAGACACCGAGCGCCGCCCAGCTCCCGTACAGAACTGCGGTCATCCAGCTGGCGCCCGCGAACGCCCCGACAGCGGCGGGACGCGGTCCGCCCAGGCCGTAGTTGATCATGCCGAAGACGGGCAGCAGGCCCTGGTTCAGGGTGACCAGACTCACCAGCCAGCCGGAGGCGACCAGGCCGGCCTGCAGGAGCCTGGTCCGCATGCCGCGCATGAGCAGCAACGATAGCGCCACGCCGCCGACCAGGATCACCGACTCGGCGGCCGGAAAGCCCTCCGGATAGGGGTTCGGCCGGGCGAACGTACCGCCGAGGAACCAGTAGAACTTCACCCCTGGATAGACCAGGGCGAGCCCGGCGGCCACCAGCGCCGCCCAGCGCGCCGGCTCCCGGTCCGCAGGCCGGGCGGCGTCGGCGCGCAGCATGATCAGGGCGGTCGGAACCATGGCCGCGGCGGCCGCGATTCGGCCCGCCGCGCCGCGCCAGTCGACCAGCCCGAACTCGCCGGCCGGGATGCCGGTGAACCAGAAGAACGCCCGGAATAGGTCGAGCACCACACCGGCGGAGGCCCAGAGGAGCAGGACGACCGTCCCGCCGCCCGCCGCCAGCGTGGCACGGCCGGTCGGGCGTCGCTGCCGTACCAGCAAGGTCAGGAACCCGGCCGTGACCGCCGTCAGCGAGACCCAGGCCGGAGTCGCGTAGCCGTAGTGGGAGGCGTAGTCGTGCTCCGGGCTGAGCGCCGGCAACCAGGGCCGCAGCAGCGCGGTGGCGGCCACGGCGAGGTAGCCGATCAGGCCCAGTGCGGACAGGCGCCGGCTCAGCGGCCGGGTCGCTCGATTCAGCGAGGGAGGGGTCTGCAGGGTTGTCATGCGTTCAGCCTCGCCACCCGCACGCGCCGCCACATCGGCCGCGCGGCCAGCGGCGTTGGCCACGCGGCCAGTTCACTCCGGGCCCCGGGAACGACAACGGCCCCGCACCCTGACCGGGTGCGGGGCCGCTGCGGTGCTTCGGTTCAGCTAGCCGCGACGACCGTGACCGGCAGATGCGCGGTGACGGCGTCGTGCAGCTTCACGCCGACGGTGTGCGCGCCGACGGTCTTGATCGGCTTGCCGATCTCGACGGTCCGCTTGTCCACCGCGGGACCGCCGGACTTCTTGATCGCGCTGACGACGTCAGCGGCCGTAATCGCGCCGAACAGCTTGCCGGTGTCGCCGGCCCGCCGCTCGAGCTGAACGGTCAGGCCCTCGATCTGGGCCCGGACCTCCTGGGCGTGGTCGAGGCCACGGATCTCCCGGGCGTCCCGGCTCCGCTTGATGCCCTCGATCTGCTTCTCGCCACCCTTGGTCCAACGGATCGCGAAGTTGCGCGGGATCAGGTAGTTCCGGCCGTAGCCGTCCTTCACCTCGACGATGTCGCCGGCAACCCCGAGGTTGTCCACGGCGGCAGTCAGAATGAGCTTCATCTGGTCAGACTCCTTCGACTCAGCGCGCCGTCGAGGCGTACGGCAGCAGGGCCACCTCGCGGGCGTTCTTGATCGCGATCGCGACCTTGCGCTGCTCCTGGACACTCAGTCCGGTCACCCGCCGGGCGCGGATCTTGCCACGCTCGGAGATGAACTTGCGCAGGGTGTTGACGTCCTTGTAGTCGATGTTCTGGCCGGCCTTCAGCGGGTTCGACTTCTTCTTCGGCTTGCGCTGAACAGGCGGTGATGTGGCCATTGTGGTGCTCTCCTTTACTGAGCCCGGCCAGGGCCTGTCTCCCCGGCCGGAATGTGCCTGTGAATAGTGGGAATGGATCAGAACGGGGGTTCGTCGCTCTGCGGCGACGCCCACGGATCGCCGCCGCCGGACGGCTGGCCGCCGCGCGGCGCTGCCGGGGCACCGGTGGCCCACGGGTCCTCGCCGCCGGTGTTGCCGCCGTAGCCGCCGCCACCGCCGCTGTTGCTGCTGTAACCGCCTCCGCCGCCGCCACCCTGGCGACCCTGACCGGCAGGGTTCCGGGTCACCTTGGCCGAGGCGTACCGCAAAGCGGGACCGATCTCGTCGACGTCGATCTCGAAGACGGTGCGCCGCTCACCCTCGCGAGTGTCGTACGTCCGCGACTTCAGACGTCCCTGGACGATCACGCGCATGCCCTTCTGCAGCGACTCGGCGACGTTCTCCGCCGCCTGCCGCCAGACGGCGCAGTTGAGGAACATCGCCTCGCCGTCTCGCCACTCGCCGGTCTGCCGGTCGAACGTGCGCGGCGTGGACGCGACGGTGAAGTTGGCCACCGCCGCACCCGAGGGGGTGAAGCGAAGCTCCGGGTCGGCGGTGAGGTTGCCGACGAGCGTGATCTGGGTTTCGCCTGCCATCGTTGAGGTCTCCGTCAAGCTAGTACGGTCTGCGGTCGGTCACCAGGGTGCCAGCATCGACTGACATCGGCACCTCTGCGGCCGCAATCTTGTGGACAAGTCCCCCGACCGTCATCGCGGGTACGTGCCCGGACGCTCAGTGCAGTTCGGGCCGGATGACCTTGGTCCGCATGACCGTTTCGTTGATCGAGAACTGACGGGTCAGCTCCTTCACGTCGTCCGGGGCCGCGGTCAGGTCGATCACCGCGTAGATGCCTTCGGACTTCTTCCGGATGTCGTACGCCAGCCGGCGACGGCCCCAGATGTCAAGATTCTCGACCGATCCGCCACCGTTGGTGATGATCTTCAGGTACTGCTCGAGCGTCGGCTGAACGGAACGCTCTTCAGTATCGGGGTCGAGGATGACCATGATCTCGTACTTGCGCATGCGCGAACTCCACCTCCTCTGGTCTCAGCGGCCACGGGACGGCCCCGTGGCAGGAGGGCGAATGCAGCGAGCCACTCGTTCCGCGAGCAGCCCGCACGGCGGCGCCGAAGCGACACCGACCCCGCAGACTACCCGCCCGTCCCCACTCCGCGCCAATCCGCGCCGCCCCGCACCTATCCGGGACTGTTGCACCGATCCGCGACTGATGCAGCGGTCGCATATGAGTGGAACGGTCGCGGATCTCGGCGGGTCCACGGGTTGCCAAGCTCAGTCCCGAACCGGCCCCGAGACGCGCGATCGCACCCGAGCCCAAGCGCAACCGCGACCGTTACGTCTATCCGCGACCGCTGCAGCAGTCGCGGATGAGTGGAACGGTCGCGGATGCGGGGTTTGGGGCCCGTGGGCGCCGAGTCAGGTCCTGGCGCGGGCGAAGGCTCGGCGGACGCGGGCGGTGAGGTCGGCAGGACGGGAGAGGTCGGCCCAGATCAGCCGGACGACCTCCCACCCGAGGTCGCGCAATGCGTCCTCGCGGAGCTTCTCGGCCACGATGATGTCCGAGCTCGTCTCGCCCGGCTTCAGCAGCCGGCCGTACTTGATCAGCCCGTCGAACTCGCCGAGGGTCCGCTGTTCCGGCCAGGCATAGTCACACCGAGCGACGAACTCACCGCGCTCGTCGTACACCTCGTACTGCAGAGTCGGCGGCGGCAGACCCGCCACAGCCATGACGAACCGACCTTCCGACTCGCCCACGCTCTCGCTCCGCCCGTCGGCGAAATCCAACACCCGACGAGCCCGGCCGATCCCGGTGCATCTGCCGAGTCTGCCGACCGCGGCCGCGGCCTGCTCCACCGTCATGCCGTAGGCAAGTGCAGCGTCGGCCACGGACACCGCGCGACGCTCCGGCAGTCGGCGGGCCACATCGACGGCGGTACGGGCGAGCGTCGTCACGGGACGCCCATCGAGGACCTCCCGATCCGCGTCCGTCAGCGGTACCGCGTGAAGATGGACGGCCTTCCTGACGTAGCCACCCGACCTGCCGTGCCGACTCAGCTCGACCCGGTCCAGCGTGTTCCTCACGATCGGCAATCCGTGCAGCGCCGCAGCCGAGAGGTGACTGACGACCACATCGGTCCTGCTCAGTCGCAGCGTCGCGTCGATCAGCTGTCGGTGCCGCTCCCGTTCATCTTCAGGCTCGTCGGTCACGTATCCACCACGCCGGATCCGGATCAGCTCCCGCCGCCGGACCAGCCGCGCGATCTCCGAGGGTCGAAACCCGGCTGCGACCAACTGCCGCGCCATCACAACCTCGCTCACCCTTCGAACTCCACCACCCCACCGCACCGTCGCCACCGCCGCAGAGAATCTGTGGATACGCGAAATTGGCTGCGGCCAACTGTGGACAACCGCTCGATCGCCACATCCGCGACCGTTCCTCGCACCCGCGACCATGCAACATTCGCGGAACGGAGGAACGGTCGCGACTGCGGAGCGGAGGCGACGACGATCGCGGGAGGGCCGGCGGCCGGAGGCGGAGCCGCTCCCCGCTGACAATCCGCGACCGTTCCACGCAAATGCGACCGGTGCAACGGTCGCGGATCGGAGGAACGGTCGCGGATGCGGAACGGAGGCGGCGACGATCGCGGGAGGGCCCGGCGGCCGGAGGCGGAGCCCGCTCCCCGCTGACCAATCCGCGACCGTTCCACGCACCCGCGACCAATGCAACAGTCGCGGATCGGAGGAACGGTCGCGGAGGCGGAGCTCAGGATGGGGTTAGGTGGTGGCACGGGCTTGGGGGCCGCCGGTGAACTGGTCGCTCGTGACCAGGTGGTACGGCTGGTTCGCGAGATCGGGCTTGAAGCCGGGGTGGACGGTGACGCCCTGCTCGGCTTGGTCGACGGTGAAGAAGTACATCAGCGGGTACGTCGACGCGGTGTAGGCGGCCGGGATGGTGCCCTGGTAGCCGCCGTTCGCGGGCTCCAGGTCGACCTGCTCGAAGGACTCGGCCTGATTGACGTGCCGGTAGTTCAGCCGGACGGCGGTCACCCCGGGGTCGGCCTGCACAGAAATGACCAGGTGCTCGCCCCGCGCGTACGTCTTCGGCGGCTCATGGCGCAGCCCGGTCCGGGCAGGCCGGAGCGGATGCTCGAGCGGGGCCGGCTCGTCGGCGGTGATGTGGTCGGGTCCGGTGGCCTCGGCCAGTTCGGCCTCCATCGAGATGACGTCCTGCTCCAGCGCCGGCAGCCGGTCGGCCCAGTGGCCGTGCTCGTTGCGTTCCGGGCCGAAGCGCAGGTCGATCGTGTAGACGCCGTCGACGATCGGCAGGATCTCGGCGTACGCGCGCAGGGCCGCCCGGTGCTGGTCGACGGCCCGCCGCAGCGAGCCGACGTTGCCGGTCCGGCGCCACACCGCATAGTCGGCGGCGGAGCGGAACTTGCCGGCGAAGTAGCGGCCCAACCGGTGCTGGACCTCCAGGTCGACCAGGGCCCGGCGCAGCTGCGGCGACGGGTCGGCCACGGAGCGCAGCGATTCCAACGGCCCGGCCGCAGCGTCGGTCATGCCGTCGAGCCACCCGGCCACCTCCGCCGGGGTGTGGCGGCCGTCCAGCCGCCCGGCCGCCAGGTCGTCCGCGTACTGGTCGATCACGTAGAACTGGGTCGGGTCGAACGGGCTGACGGTGCCCCAGCACGGCGGGTCGTCGGTGTCGCGGTAGTGCCCGGGATGGACCCCGTCGGTGACCGGCAGATTCGTGTAGACCTCGGGCCAGTAGCCGTTGTTGGAGCCGCCGACGCCGTGCACGACGGTGATCAACGGCAGGATCCGGCTGAGCGGGGCCAGCGCGTCCGCCACAGCGCCGGCGGCGTCCCCGTACGCCTCGCGCAGATGGCCCACCCACTCGTCGGCCGGCGCGTCCGGGTTGTAGAGCAGCCGGCCCCAGAGCAGATAGGTGTACCGGTACTTGGTCCAGTCCTGCAGCCCGAGTTTCAACTCCGGATCGACGTACAGCTCACGGCCGCCGGGCCGGCCGGATCCCTTGCGCCCCTTGAAGAACAGCGGCTCACAGACGTCCACGCCGCGGGCGCCGGCGAAGGTGGACAGCCGCCCGTAGCCGGCCGCGAGCGCCGGGTCGCCCCAGAGCAGCACCTTCTGGGTGCCCGGCCAGACCCGGAAGATCAAATCCGCCTGGCGATCTTCGTTGAGGAAGTCGCCGTACCCATAGCGGGTGAACCGGCGGGAGAACTCGGTGATCGCCGTCATCTCCTTGCCCGGCGGCACCGGCTTGGCCTCCTCCCGCCGGCGGATCGACGTCTGGTGGTACGGCAGCCCCTGGTGCTCCGCCCAATACTTGGCGGACAGCACCGGGTGCAGCGTGGGCTGGTCGACCGCATCCAGCAGAGCTTGATCAACTCCCTTGGCGTGCAGGTCGACCTCGAGCTCCCGCCCGGTCGCCGCCAGCGCGTCGAACACCGTGCCCCAGAACGCCTCATGGCCTTGATCATGAATCCCGCCCTCGTAATGCACCCGGAACGTGAACCCGCTCAGTTCCGGCACCTCGGCCACCAGCCGGGTGATCGCCGCGGCACAGTAGTCGGCGTGGGTCTCCGGGGTGAGGCCGGTGATCGGGAATCGGTGCTCGGAGTCGCGGCCGTAGTCGTACGCGTGGTTCCACAGGC
Source organism: Microlunatus parietis (assembly GCF_013407955.1). Lineage (GTDB taxonomy): Bacteria > Actinomycetota > Actinomycetes > Propionibacteriales > Propionibacteriaceae > Microlunatus > Microlunatus parietis. The sequence goes on from NZ_JACCBU010000001.1 coordinate 3,435,941, forward strand.
CGAGCTGGAACTTCAGGCCGCGCCGGGTCGCCTCGGCCGCGACGAACTTGATCATCTCCAGGTTGGCCCGCCGCTCCTCCGCCGAGACCCCTTCCGCCTTGACGTCCCAGCCGTCCACGTCGAACAGGAACGGGTAGGCGAAGCAGAGGTAGTTGTCGGTCGCGCCGTGCCGGTCAGCACCGTAGTTGTACTGCATGCCGAGGGCCAGGTGGAACCGGCTGAACCGGCACCGGGCGATCCAGTCCAGGTAATCGGTCCAGAACTGTCGATCATGGAACCAGGGCAGGTCCTCGTCGACGCTGGAGAAGGACCGCATGATCCCCCGCGTCGGTACGGCAGCGACGGCCCGCCGCCCGTCCAAATGACCGATCGCCGCATCCAGCGAGCCGTCCAGGGCGACCTGGTCGGCCAGCCCGATCAGCGCGTACGAAGCTCCGACGGCCGAGCCGGCCCGGACGGTCAACCGGCCGTCGCCGGCCTCGTAGGCGAAGTCCTCCGGACCTTGATCATCCGCCGCGACCACTCGCACCGCCGGGTCGTCGCCCGCGGTGATCAACTCCGCTCCGCTCCGGGCCAGCTGATCGGCGAGGATCCCGCCGGCCCAGTCGACCGGTGGTCCGGCGACCGAGCCGTCGACCTCGAGAACGACCGGTGTGGGACGGGTTTCCATGATCAGGACTCCTTCGGTTCCGGCAGCGCCAGGAGCTGCGCGCTGTCGACAGTGATCACCCCGCCCACCACTCAGCGGCCCTGAACCTGAGATGCCTTGAATCCGCTGTGCAACATCACTACTCCGCACTACGGAATTCGTGATCTTGATCTTAAAAGGCCGACGTGGAGTCGGTCAATGGGTTGTCGCGACGGTCCGTCATCCTTGGACGCATGGAGTCGTGGAGTGAGGGGACCCGGGGGCTGGTCGTGCTGCCGGACGGGCGCCGGCTACGTGGGCGCGGGCTTCGGCACGGCTGGCCGGACGGCTCGGAACGGCCGCAGCTCGGCGTCTACCTGACCGCGAAGCCGCACCGGGAGGACGGCTGGGAGTCGATCTGGGTCCGCTGGCCGGACTTCCGGCTGCCCCATTCCCGGTCCGAGGCGGTCCGGGTCCTGCGCCGCGTTCATGATCAAACAGCGACCCGCCGGGTCGAGTTGGCCTGCGGCGGCGGGATCGGCCGCACCGGGACCGCGGTCGCGATCCTGGCCCGGCTGAGCGGCGTTCCGGCCGCCGAAGCCGTCGCCTGGACCCGCCGGCACTATCACCCGCGAGCCGTGGAGACGCCGTGGCAACGCCGGTTCGTGGCCCGGGTCGACCTCGACGTCAGCTGATCGCCGCCCACTGCTTCCGCCGCGGACTACCCTCGGTGCCATGACGGAAGACACCTCGCGGCCGGGGCGCATCCGGTTCCCGGACATCAGCCCGCGCGCGTACGAACACCCTGCCGATCGCGGTGCCCTGGTGGCGCTCCGAGCGATCCCCGGCTTCGACCAGGTGCTCAAGGCGATCTCCGGGGCGATCGGTGAACGCAGCGTCCGGCTCGCCTTCCTGGCCACCTCGATCCGGGTGTCGCCGCGCCAGTTCCCGGATCTGCACCAGGTGCTCACCGAATGCGCGACGACGCTGGACCTGCAGCCGGTGCCGGAGTTGTACGTGCAGCGCGACCCGATGCCCAACGCGATGGCGATCGGCCTGGACAAGCCGATCATCGTGATCACCACCGGGATGCTGGACATCGTTGATCATGAAGGGCTGCGCTTTATCGTCGGGCACGAGGTCGGCCACGTGCTGTCCGGCCACGCGCTCTACCGGACGATGCTGCTGCAGCTGATCGCCGTCGCGAATTCGATCCAGTGGATGCCGATCGGCGCCTGGGGCCTGCGGGCGATCATCCTCGGCCTGAACGAGTGGTTCCGGAAGTCCGAGCTGTCCTGCGACCGGGCCGGGCTGCTCTGCGGCCAGGACCCGAAGGCGGCGCTGCGGGTGCACGCGGCGCTGGCCGGGGCCAAGGAGCCGGACGAGATGGACACCACCGCGTTCCTCGATCAGGCGAAGGAGTACGAGTCCGGTGGCGACATCCGAGACAGCTTCCTGAAGATCCTGCAGACCGCCGACCTGACTCATCCGATGGCGGCGCTGCGGGCCGCGGAGCTGCAGAAGTGGATCCATGCCGGCTACGAGGACGTGCTGGCCGGCAACTATCCGCGCCGCTCGGCCGACAAGGACGCCCCGTTGAGCGAGGACGTGAAGGCCGCCGCAGCCTCATACCGGAAGGACTTCGAGACCTCGGCCGACCCGCTGTTCAAGGTGCTCAACAAGGCCGGGTCGGTGGTCAGCGGAGTCAGCGGCAGTGCGGCGAACCGGGTCCGCGACTGGTGGAAGAGCGGCCCGGGCGCCCGGCCGGACGGCGATCGCTAGCCCACGGCCGATGGTGCAGCCGTTGGTCGTGCACAGCGACGACGAACTCGCCGCTGTGCTCGGCGGGGAGCTCGTGAACCGGGAGCCGATCCGCGATTGGCCACTGTCGCTGACCGAGCGTGTCGAGCTGTCCGACGGCCGGAGGTACGCCTACAAGTCGACCCTGCCGCCGCTGATCGAGCCGGAGTTCTACGCCGCGGCGAAGTCGCCGTTGCTGCCGGGCCACCGTTATCTCGGCCGGCTGGCCGGGTGCTCGACGATGGTGATCGACTGGATAGACGCACCGTCAGTCGGCGAGCTGTCGGTCGACCATGATCAGCTGCGGCGACACGGCGAGGCGGTCCTTGATCAACTCGGCCGGTTGAGTCGGGGGCTGCCGGTGTGCCTCGACGTCGGGTCGCCGCACCTGTGGACCGCCGAGGTGGCCCGTACCCTCGACAAGCTCCGCCGCTTAATCATGGACGGACGGTTCACCGAACCCGGACCAGAGGTGATCAACGCAATCGCGGACTGGACCTCATCGGCGCCGGTGATCGACAAGATCGCTACTGAGTCCCGGGTAGTGCACCGGGACCTGAAACCTGAGCACATCCTCCTCGGCGAGGACGGCTACCGAGTGATCGACTGGCAGCATCCGGCCGTAGCACCGGCCCGGACCGACCTGGTCTGGCTGCTCGCCCACGGCGGCGTGGATGCCTTCCCGTACGTCGATCCGGCCGACTACGGCATCGCCCACTTCCTCCATCTGCGCTGGGCCGTGGTGGCCGCGCACGACTTCTTCCCGGAGTTCACCGCGCCGATCTTCCAGGACTGGGCCACCGAGGGTGCAACCGGCATCCTGCGCGCCGCCGGGTCATGATCAACTCGGCGCCGCGCCGAGGTGGACCACGTTGCCGTCGAAATCCTTGACCTGCGCGGTCCGTTCGCCCCACGGTTGATCCGCCGGCTCGACGTCGACCGTCACCCCGGCCGCCCGGAGTTGATCAACGGCGGCGTCGCAGTCGTCCACGTACAACCAGAGGGCGAACCGGCGCGACGGTTCGGTCGCCTCGGGGTCGCGGCCGATGCCGAGCTTGGTCCCACCGATCGTCAAGGAGACGTAGTCCGGCGGGCCCGAGTCGGGGAACTGGTAGATCACCTCCGCTCCCACCAGGTCACGGTAGAACCGCAGCGCGCGGTCCACCTCCGGCACCGCGATGATCGGAAACGACTCCTTGAACATCCGCACTCCCTTCCTCGAAGTTTCACCTCTACCACGTCCGAGCCTCCCGGAAATCGACACCGAAGCCGCGTGTACCATTTGGTACATGAACCTGGAACAAGAGGCCGCGATCGCTGCACCGTCCTCGACCGTGTGGTCGATCCTCGCCGACGTCGAGCGCTGGCCGGAGTGGACGGCGTCCATGAAGTCGATCCGGCTGCTCGACGGCGAACTCCGGGTCGGGGCCCGCGTCGAGGTCGTCCAGCCGAAGCTGCCGAAGGCGGTCTGGACCGTGAGCCGACTCGACGAGGGCAGCCGGTTCGACTGGACCGCCCACTCGACCGGGCTGACGACGGTCGGCCGCCACTCGGTCGAACCGAGCGCGACCGGTTCCCGGGCGAAGCTGGGCTTCGAGCAGACCGGCCCGCTGGCCGGGCTGTTCGGGCTGCTGCTCGGCAAGCTGGCCCGGGACTACGTCGCGATGGAGATGGCCGGCCTCAAGGAACGGTCCGAGGCCACTCGGTGACGGGTCGGCAGGCGCTGTTGGACCGCGCCGTCGACTACCTGTCCCGGGCCGGCATCGGCGACATCAGCCTGCGCCGCCTGGCCGAGGAGCTCGGCACCAGCCACCGGATGGTGATCTATCACTTCGGGTCGAGGGACGGCCTGTTGACCGCGGTCGTCGCCGAGGTGGAGCGGCAGCAGCGGGACCTGCTCGACGCCGCGATGGATCCCGAGCGGCCGACGCTGGAACAGGGCCGACGCTATTGGCAGGCGGTCGCGACGGCTGCCGAGCGGCACGGCCGACTGTTCTTCGAGCTGGCCGCGCACGCGATGCAGGACCGGGAGCACGCGCGGCCGTTGCAGCGCGGGTTGATCGATCCCTGGCTGCCGCCCATGGAACGGCTGTGCCGGAAGCTCGACGTACCGGAAGAGGACTGTGCGGCGACAGCGCGGCTCGCCCTGGCTGCGGCCCGCGGGCTGCTGTTCGACCTGCTGCTGACCGGGGATCGCGACGCCGTCGACGCCGCCGCCGATCGGCTGAACCAGCTGCTCGTACGAGGATCGTTGCGATCTTGAACGACGACATCCTCCGATCTGCCGGATCCGGCGGCCCGGTGGGTGCAGAATCATGATCATGAAGCAGTACCCGGTTCGGCGGGCGACGGCGCCGACCCTCCACCTGCTCGCCAGCCCCGACGGCTCCGGCACCTCCGACCTCGCCCGGGAGCTGGAGCGGAGCCATCCTGCGGTCCGATTCACCCTTGATGAGTGGATGCAGCAGCTCTACCGGCTGCCGGACGACGATCCTGGCTACCGCGAGTTCGCCGACCGCTGCACGGCCCTGATCTGGGACACCGCCGGCCAGGTGCTCGGCGCCGGTACCGACGCGGTGCTGGACTGGAACCTGTGGAGCCGGTCGGAGCGCACGGCCTGGCGGGATCGGGCCCGGATCGCCGGCTTCCGGGCTGTCGTGCACCTGCTCCCCGGCCGGGCCGGGCGGTCCGATCCGCGCTTCGAGGAGCCCTGCGCCGACGAGGAGCTGGAGATCAGGATCGTGAGCCCGGAGCGGAAGCTCCCGTCCAGCCTCGATTGAGCTTTGCGGCCCGCGATGCGGCTGTCGGTGGCCGCCACTAAGGTCGGCCGGGTGACTGACACGCTGACAGCAGAGACCCTGGCCATCGGCGGCCACGGGGAGCAGCAGGATCCGATCGCGGAAGCGGTCGCCCGGCAGGCGAACCTGGCGCAGTTCTTCCTCGGCGATCCGCAGGGTTGGAAGGCGCCGAAGGTCGCCTACGCCGGCGGTGCCGTGGCGCTGCGGGGAGGCGGCCGAGGCCGCGAAGATCACGTTGTACGTGCACGCGCCGTACGTGCTGAATGTCGCGACCTCGAACAACCGGATCCGGATCCCGAGCCGGAAGCTGCTGCAGCAGACGGTCACGCTGGCGGCCGAGGTCGGCGCCGCCGGGGTGATCGTGCACGGCGGCCACGGGCTGAAGGACGACGATCCCGAGGCCGGCTTCGACAACTGGCGCAAGTGCGTCGACCGGCTGGACGCGCCGGTGCCGATCCTGATCGAGAACACCGCGGGCGGCGACAACGCGATGGCCCGGCGGCTGGACCGGATTGCCCGGCTCTGGGACGCGATCGGGCAGGCCGAGGGCGGCGACCGGGTCGGCTTCTGTCTCGATACCTGCCATGCGCACGCCGGCGGCGAGGACCTGGCCGGGGTGGTCGATCGGGTGAAGGCGATCACCGGTCGGGTCGACCTGGTGCACGCCAACAACTCCCGCGACACGTTCGACTCCGGCGCGGACCGGCACGCGAACTTCGCCGACGGCGAGATCGCCGGCGAGTCGCTGCTGCATGTGGTCACGACCGCCGGGGCGCCGGTGATCGTCGAGACGCCGGGCGGCCGGGAGGGTCAGGGCGCCGACATCGCCTGGCTGCGGGAGCGGCTCCCCCAGGCCTGAACCGCCGGAACGCGGCGGGGTAAACCGCTCGACACCGCCGATAGCCTCCATGATCGTGGCGACCCTGGAGATCAGAAGGCACAGTCTGCGCAAGACCGGCGGCGGGTCGCAGCTCTCCCAGGCAGGGGTCGATCTGGCGCGCAGGATCGGTCAGTCGATGGGACCGTACGACCTCGTCGCGACCAGCGTGGTGCCGCGGGCGCGGGAGACCGCGCTGGCGATGGGGTTCGCCGTCGATCATGAGGTGGTGACGCTCGGCAGCGATCCGGGGCTCTACGCCGAGGGCGAGGAGGGCGGGCTCGCCCAGGCGGAGAACCCGTTCCCGGTCCTGGCCGAGTTGATCAGGTCCGGCGGCGCCTACCACCGCTACGCCCACTCCATCGCCGCGCTCTGGCGAGACCTGATGACTCCGCTCCCGGCGACCGGATCGGTCCTGGTCGTCGGCCATTCCGGTGAGCTGGAGGCAACCCTGGTGGCCTGCCTGCCCGACGCCGACTACACCGCCTGGGGACCACGGTTCGGCTGCTGCGAAGGGGCCCGGCTGACGTTCACCGACCATTTCACCGGCGTCGAGTTCGTCCGGCTCTGATCATGATTGACCTCGAACGGGAGCTCTCGGCGCTGCTGGCCCGGAACTGGTCGATCGAGGCCGTGCTGACCGCGCCGGCCCGCGGCACCAACAACCTGATGCGGATCGTGCACGACGCCGGCGAACCGACCGGCCGGCCGCTCGGCCTGATCCGCGTCTACCAGAATCTTGATCATGACCGGGTGATCCGGGAGCACCGGCTGCTGGACCGGCTGGCCGGCGCCGGGCTGCCGTTCCGGGTGCCGCGGCCGCGGCCCGCCGCGGACGGCCGGACGGTGATCGAGACCGAGGCCGGGCCGGTCAGCCTGATCGACTGGATCGACGGTTCCCGGCCGGACCTGGACCGGCCCGAGGCGCTGCGGGCGGCCGGCCGGGCCCTCGGCCGACTGGATGCCGCCCTCGCTGACGTACCCGCGGAGGCGGCGCCGTTCGACTGGACGACCCCCGACCTCGCCCTGGCCGGGATCGACGACGACCGGATCGACGCCCTCGTCGCTGCGGGTCTGGCCGCCGAGCAGGTCGCCTGGCTGCGTGACCACTCCGGGCCGCCGCCGCGGCGGGACGGGTTGCCGCTGCAGGTCATCCACGAGGACTTCGGCGCGTCCAACCTGCTCGCGGCCGGGCCGCCGACCGTGATCACCGGCGTGATCGATTTCGAGGTGGCCGGCCGTGATCTCCGCGCCAACGAACTGGCCATCGCGCTCGACCAGTCCGGCGCGCTGGACGGGCCGGACTGGCGGGAGAAGTCCCGCGCACTCGCCACCGGCTACGGCGAGGCGCTGCGGCTCGACGACGCGGAGATCGCCGAGCAGCCGTTGTTGATCATGGAGCGGACGCTCGGCACGGTCGGCTGGCGGACCGGGCGCTGGCTCGCCGGGCACGACTCGCTCGAGGACGTGGCCGAGCGGATCGAGGCGTCCCGGACGGCCGAGCGGTGGCTGGCCCGCAACGCCGCGGAGCTGGTCGATCTGCTGCGTCGGGGGCTGGCGGATACGCTCGACCGGTGAACCGAACCGTCTATGTCGCCTCCGTCGAGGGGCAGACCGGTAAGTCCGCCGTCGCGCTCGGCCTGCTCGACGCGTTGATCCGGGAGGTCGGATCGGTCGGTGTCTTCCGGCCGCTCATCAGCGCCGCCGGCGAGCAGGGCCGCGACGTGATCTTGGACCTGCTGGTCAGCCGGCCGGGCATCGAGCAGACGTACGAGGAGGCTGTCGGCGTCGGCTACGAGGCCGCCCGGGCCGATCCGGACGAGGCACTGCACCAGATCGTGCAGCGGTGCGCGACGCTGCGGGAGCGGTTCGAGGTGGTGCTCGTGCTCGGCTCCGACTACACCGACATCACGACCGCGACCGAGCTGTCGTTCAACGCCAAGATCGCGGCCAATCTCGGCGCCCCGGTGGTGCTCGTCGTGCACGGCCGGAACCGTACGCCGGAACAGATCCGGGCGGCCGCCGACGGTGCGCTGGCCGAGTTCCGCGCCCAGCACGCCCAGTCGGTCGCCGTGATCGCGAACCGGGTCGATCCGGGTGCCCTTACCGAGGTTGTCGCGGCCCTGACCGGGCACCCGGAGGCGCCGATGGTCGCCGCGCTGCCGGAGAGCCCGATGCTCTCCGCGCCGACCGTACGGATGCTGGGCCGGGCCGTCGGCGGCAGCCTCGTGCAGGGCGTCGATGCCTGGCAGGACCGCGAGTCGCAGGGCATCATCGTCGCGGCGATGACCCTGCCCAACGTGCTGGACCGGCTCACCCCGGACGCGACCGTGATCACCGCCAGCGACCGGGCCGACCTGATTCCCGGGCTGGTGCTCGCCCACCAGTCCGGGACCTTCCCCGCCCTGGCGGCGATCGTGTTGACCGGCGGCTACCCGCTGCCGGACTCCATCCGCCGGCTGGCCCGCGGCATCGAGCAGGACCTGCCGGTGCTGCTGACCGAGCTCGGCACGTTCGACACCGCGGAGCGGCTGTCCCGGGTCCGCGGGCCGATGACGAAGGACTCCACGACCAAGATCGAGACCGCCCGCCGGCTGTTCGCCGAGAACGTCGACCAGGCCTCGCTGCTGCGGGCCATCGAGGTCTCCGCGTCGCCGGTCCGGACCCCGATCATGTTCGAACATCAGGTGATGGAGCGGGCCCGGGCCCAGCGGATGCACATCGTGCTGCCGGAGAGCACCGACGATCGGATCCTCGAAGCAGCGGCGATCATCCTGCGCCGCGGCGTCGCCGAGCTGACCCTGCTCGGCGACGCGACCAAGATCGGTTCCCGGGCCTCCAGCCTCGGTCTGCAGCTGGACCAGGCCAAGATCATCTCGCCGAACGACCCGGAACTCGTCGAGCGGTTCGCGGCCGCTTACGCCGAAGCTCGCGCGCACAAGGGCGTGACGCCGGAGAAGGCCCGCGAGGTGATCACCGACGGCGCGTACTTCGGCACCATGATGGTCCATCTCGGCCTGGCCGACGGGATGGTGTCCGGCGCGATCAACACCACCGCGCACACGATCCGGCCGGCGCTGGAGTTCATCAAGACCAGGCCCGGTGTCGACGTCGTGTCCAGCGTGTTCCTGATGTGCCTGGCCGACCGGGTGCTGGTGTACGGGGACTGCGCGGTGATCCCCGAGCCGACCGTTGATCAACTGGCCGACATCGCGATCGCCTCGGCCGAGACCGCGCGCCAGTTCGACGTCGAGCCGCGGGTCGCCATGCTGTCGTACTCGACGGGGAGTTCGGGTACGGGCTCCGAGGTGGACCGGGTCCGGGCCGCGACCGAACTGGTCGCGCAACGGGAGCCGGACCTGCCGCTGGAGGGACCGATCCAGTACGACGCCGCGATCGACCCCGGCGTCGCCGCGACCAAGCTGCCCGACTCCGACGTGGCGGGCAAGGCGACCGTGTTCATCTTCCCGGACCTGAACACCGGCAACAACACGTACAAGGCGGTGCAGCGCAGTGCCGGCGCCGTCGCGGTCGGCCCGGTCCTGCAAGGGCTGAAGAAGCCGGTCAATGATCTTTCCCGCGGCGCCACCGTCGACGACATCGTCAACACGGTGGCGATCACCGCGATCCAGGCCCAGGCGGTGGCCCGATGACCACATCAGCTCCGGTGTTGGTGATCAACGCGGGATCCTCGTCAGTCAAGTACCGCTTGATCATTCCGGCTTCCGCCGAAGTGCTGGCGGACGGGACGATCGAGCGGATCGGCGAGCACGGCGGCGAGGTCAGTCACGAGACCGGCGGCGAGACCCACTCCGGTGATCACACGGCCGAGGACATCGGTGCCGCGCTGGAGTTGATCACCGAGCAGTTCGCGACGTACGGCCCCGATCTTGGTCAGCTGGACCTGCTCGCGGTGGGCCACCGCGTCGTCCACGGCGGACCGGACTTCGCCCGGCCGACCAAGATCACCGACGACGTACTGGCGACGATCCGGGACCTGTCCGGGCTGGCGCCGCTGCACAATCCGGCCGCCGTCGCCGGCATCGAGGCGGCCCGGCAGCGGTTCGGCGACGTGCCGCACGTCGCGGTCTTCGACACCGCGTTCTTCGCCGAGCTGCCCGAGGTTGCCCGCACGTACGCGATCCCGCGCGAGTTGGCCGCCAGGCACCGGATCCGCCGGTACGGCTTCCACGGCACCTCGCACGACTACGTCGCCGGTGTCGCCCGCGAGTCGATCAAGGCCGCTGGCCCGGTGCGGCAGATCACGTTCCATCTCGGCAACGGTTGCTCGGCCGCGGCGATCCTGGACGGTCGGCCGGTCGAGACCTCGATGGGCCTGACCCCGTTGCAGGGGCTGGTGATGGGGACCCGGTCGGGCGACGTCGACCCGGGCCTGCACAGCTACCTGCACCGCGAGGCCGGTCTCGGTCCCGACGACGTGGACACGCTGTTGAACAAGGAATCCGGGCTGAAGGGCCTGGCCGGCGTCAACGACTTCCGCGAGGTGCTGCAGCGGCGAGCCGACGATGATCATGACGCCGCACTGGCGTTCGACGTCGTCGTACACCGGCTCAAGCACTACCTCGGCGCCTACTGGGCGATCCTCGGCGGCCTCGACCAGGTGATCTTCACCGGTGGCATCGGCGAGAACAGCCCCGATCTGCGCGCCGCCGTCGCCGACGGGCTGGCCGGTCTCGGTCTCGCGGTGGATCCCGACCGCAATGCGACCGCGGCAAGCGAGGCCAGGCTGATCTCCGCCGACGATTCCGCGGTCGCGGTGCTCGTCGTACCGACCGACGAGGAACTCGCCATCGCCCGCCAGACCGCCGCCCTCGCCGCCGATGACTGACCCGGTCCACGCGCTCCTGATCATCGACGTTCAGCGGGCGTTCGTGACCGGCCCCGGGGCGGCTCCGGCCAGTGGGCCGTTGCTGGGGAACGTGGGCGCTCTGCTGGAACGGGCCCGGGACGCCGGCGCCCTCGTCGTCCAGCTGCAGAACGACGGCCCGCCGGGAGCCGTCGACGAGCCCGGCGGAGAGGGCTGGCAGCTGTACTTCGAGGCGGGGGCATCGGACCGCGAGACTGTGATCCGGAAGTCGGCGGACGACGGATTCGACGGGACCCCGCTCGAGGAGACGCTGCGGCGGCACGGCGTCGACCGGCTATGCGTGGTCGGCTTGATGTCCGAGATGTGCGTGCTGGCCACCGCCCGCTCCGCAATCGAGCGGGGGTTCGGGGTCGTCCTTCCGCACAACGGCCATGCCACGTTCGACATCGGACCGGCACCGGGCGACAGCGAAGGCGTGCCCGCCGCGATGGCCTCCCGGGTCGCCGAGTGGGCCCTCGGCGACGAGGTGGAGATCATCACATCCACGACGGACGTCTCGTTCACCCCAGTTGACTGGCGGGAGACACCGGGGCACCCGTGAGAACGAATCCATGGCCCCACTGTCGTCTCCGTCCATCGCAGCGACGGTCACACGTTCGGCAAGCCGAGTCGGGACGTGATCGACCTGATCGAGGGCCTCGGTGTTGCCGGTGACGCGCACGCCGGCGTGACGGTGAAGCACAGGTCTCGGGTGGCGAAGAACCCGTCCACGCCGAACCTGCGTCAGGTCCACCTGATCCATCGCGAACTGTTCGACCTGGTCGCGCTCGCCGGCTACCGGGTCGCCCCGGGCCAGCTGGGCGAGAACATCACCACCGCCGGTCTCGACCTGCTCGGACTCCCGGTCGGCACCCGGCTCCGGATCGGTCCGGTCGTGCTCACCGTGACCGGACTGCGCAACCCCTGCGAGCAGATCAACCGGTTCCAGCCCGGACTGCTGAAACAGGTTCTGCGTCGTACGGAGACCGGCGAGGTCGAACGGCTGGCCGGCGTGATGAGCATCGTGTCCCGCGGCGGCGCCGTACGCGCCGGCGACCCGATCGCCGTCGAACGGCCGCCGGAGCCGTGGTTCCCGCTGACGCCGGTCTGACCTCCGCCCGGATTCGGTGGCCAGTACGCGCCTGGTCAGCCGAAGCACGATCGCTGTCGTACAGCAGGGGCCCGGCGTGACACCATCGGACGGGTGATCGGACGCTTGCATCATGCGATCCTCGACTGCCCCGACCCGCGGTCGCTGGCACGGTTCTATGCGCAGCTCCTGGGTCAGCCGATCACCTACGACAGCGACGACTTCGTGGTGGTCTCGACCAACTCCGAGGCCTCCGGGCTGGCGTTTCAACTCGCGCCCGGCCATCGGCCACCGACTTGGCCGGACTCGACCGTGCCGCAGCAGGTGCACTTCGACGTCATGGTCGAGGACGTGGACGCCGCCAAAGCGAGCGTGCTGGCCCTTGGCGCCCGGGAACTGGACGGCGACAGCGTCTTCGCCGACCCCGCCGGCCACCCCTTCTGCCTGATCCCCCGGCCAACCTGGGCCCCGCCCCTCCTCGACGAGGGTTAGCTTGCGAGGGGCGCTCGTCCCAGCCGTCCCTCTGGCCACAAGTTTTTCACGTAACGTGAAAAACTGGCACTTCCCGCGAGAAGTATCTCGAGTAAAGCGACAAGAAGTGTGGGGAAGATCGCGGCCGGAAGTCACCCACAACCGGGTGTCGCGTCGGCCACATCGACTCTGGCCAACGGCTCGGGCCCCACTGACCCCGGCCCAGCCGCCCCGCGTCACGACCTCACCCAATCCCCCGGCCCGACCCGCAGCCTGAGTGGGTCATATCCGGCCGGGTGTTCGCAGCCGGAAGTCACCCACAAATCGGGGCTGCCCCGGCCCACCGACCCGACCCCATCGACCTCACCCATTCCCACCCCGACCCGGTGGCGGGTCCGAAATGCCCGGACCGACCCGCCGGCGATCCAGCAGGCCAGATCGCAAGGTCTCTTGCCGTCCGTGATCCGGCCGCAGCGAGCGGACGACAGGGCCTCTGCGCGACGTCCGAGCGCGGTCAAAGGTCACTGGCGGCAGGAGCCGGGCTGCCGGACCCGGACCGCAAGATCTTCGGTGTGACTCCGCCGCCCGAAGTTCGGGCCCGCTCAGCCAGCGCTGTTCAGCCCGGGATCGGCCAGCCGGGACCGCACCCACGGTCCGGACCCGGCCGGTGGCACAACCCTGGGAGCACTTCGCCACGCGAATCTGCAACAGGCTCAAGACGGGCGCGCGATCAGGCGGGCCGAGCCACAGGTGGATCGGTCAGCATTGACCTTCCTGCAGGTGCCGCACCAGTCGCGCCAATTCGGCTTTGGTCAGGGCCGACAGCCGCCGCTGCTGCAGTCCGCGGACGAACGGGTCGGCCCGGAGCTTCAGCATCCGGTCCCGTTGCGGCTGCCGGTTCGCGGCCGGGGACCGGAGCCAATCCTTCAGCCTCAGTCCGGCTCGCGCCCGTACGGCATCGGCGAGGGACAACAGCAGCGGGTCCGGCCGGGCCAGCGGCACGAGCCGGAGCCAGGCCGCCGGAGTCGCGATCGGCGGGGTGAACGCCGAGCCCGGGACCCTGCGGGCCACCGCGATCGAGAACCGGGCGGACACGTCGAGCGTGATCGCCGAGTAGTGCGGATCGGCCGGGCCCGCCGTCGCGGCCTCGGCCCAGCGGCGACCGACGCAGAGTTCCACGGCGCGCAGGCGGGGCAGCCGGCGGGCCAGTCCGATCACGTGGTGCAGGGCCGAGAACGGCGGGTTGGCGATGACCATCGTCACGGCGGTCAGGCTCGCTGGGTCGATGTCCTGGATCCGGCCCGCACGCAGGTCGAGGCATGGCAGGTTGGCGAGGCTGGCCAGGCAGCGGGGATCGGGCTCGACGGCGATCACCGCCCGTGGCCGCTGGCGCAGGATCGCGGCGGTCAGGGCGCCGGTTCCGGCACCGATGTCGAGCACCACATCGTCGCGGGTGAGCTCGGCACCGGCGACCAGGTCGGCGGCCAGACCCGGGTCGAGCAGATGTTGATCAAGGTCGGGGTCGAGCGGGTAGGGGTGAGCAGGCATGCGTCTCCGAGGGCCGGGGTGGGCCCATCGGCGACAAGCGGAGAGGTGCCCGCGGGCAGCGGCCGACGGACCCGGGAAAGGGTCGACATCGACACCGGCGGCGCGCGTGCTCGGACGCCGGGTGCACTCTCGGTGCACCGACGGTGGAGGAGTTAGCGGGCCGTCCGGCCCTTGTTGTCGCGACGCATGATCGGCTCCAACCACTCGGCAGTGAGACAGCTGCAGACTAGGCGCGCCGCTGGGCACACCACCACTGGTTTTCCTCGGTCAGGCGAGCTCGGTGTGCTCCAAGATCAACTGGCAGAACATCGCGTTGGCCCAGGAGAACCACGGCCGGGTGAACCGGGTCGGGTCGTCCACGTCGAAGCCTTCATGCATCAGCCCGGTGCCGCCGTCGGTGTCGATCAACAAGTCGATCAGTCGGCGCTGCTCGGCGGGCTCGGCGCTGGTCAGGCCCTGCACGGCGAGCGCAATCGGCCAGACGTAGCGCGGCGGCGTGTGCGGGCTGCCGATGCCGGCGGCCGCGGAACCCTCGTAATAGAAGGGATTCTCGGGGCTCAGGATCAACGCCCGGGTGGCCCGGTAGACCGGGTCGGTCAGTTCGACGCAGCCGAGCCAGGGCAGCGACAGCAGGCTGGGCATGTTGGCGTCGTCCATCAGCAGGGTGTTGCCGAGCCCGTCCACCTCGTACGCGTAGACGTCACCATGATCGGGATGCCGCACGATGCCGTGCCGCCGGACACCGTCGGCCAACTCGCCGGCCAACTGCTCCGCGTCGTCGGCCAGTCGCTGATCGCCGATGATCTTGGTGGCCAGCTCGGCCAGGTGCCGCAGCGCGGTCGCCGCGAACAGGTTGCCGGGCACGTTGTAGCCGTAGGTGCAGGCGTCGTCGCTCGGCCGGAAGCCGGACCAGGTCATCCCGGTGAAGCCGACCGGTGCGCCGAGGCCGCCCCGGGACAGGGTCTCGGTCTCGATGCCGACCTCCCGCACGAAGCGGTACGCGGAGCGCGCCTCATGGTCCTGTTCGAGTCGGAGTTGATCGACGATGATGCGCGCCGCCGCCCGGAACTCGTCGCCCGCGAAGTCGGTCCGGCCGGTCAGCCGCCAGAACCGGTGGGCCAGCCAGAGCGGGAACGCGAAGCTGTCGATCTCGTACTTCTGCTCCCAGATCCGCGGGTCGTCGCACAGGTCGCCCGGATGCCCGGAGCCGGTCGGCGCGCGGTTGAAGGCGTTCGCGTACGAGTCGACGGTGATCAACCGGAACTGGGTGCCGATCACGCCGGCGATCAGGTCCGCCATCGGAGCATGATCACGGGCCAGCCCGAGATAGGGCGCGAGCTGGGCCGAGGAGTCCCGCAGCCACATCGCCGGGATGTCGCCGGTGATCACGAACGGCCGGCCCTCGTCGTCGGCCTGGATCGTCGTCTCGATCGTGTTGCCGAAGCTGCGCCGGAACGCCTGCCCGATCCGCTCGCTGCCGGTGCGTTCCGTCACCGAGCTGACCAGGTCGTCCAGGAGTACGGCCGGCAGTGCCTCGGCCACGAGATTCGGCGTCACCCGTCAAGCCTGATATAAATCCATCGATTTGTCATTTCTTGGGCTACGGATTTGGGCAGCGGACGGCCGACATTAGGGTGTCTGCCATGGCGACAGCTCTGATCACCGGCGGCACCTCCGGCATCGGCGCCGCGTTCGCGCGGGCCCTGGCCGCGCGCGGCACCGACCTCGTCCTGGTGGCCCGGAACGTCGATCGGCTGAAGCGGGCGGCCGACGAACTCTCCGAGCGGTACGCCGTCGCCGTCGAGGTGCTGCCGGCCGATCTCGGTGTCCGCGAGGACGTGTTCCGGGTCGCCGAGCGGCTGACGGACACCGAGCGGCCGATCGAGATCCTGGTCAACAACGCCGGTTTCGGCATCCACACCAAGCTGACCGCCGAGGACCCGTCGCCGCACGAGCACGCGATCGACGTCATGTGCAAGGCGGTGCTGACCCTGGGCGGCGCGGCCGGGCGCGCCATGGCCGACCGCGGCCACGGCCAGATCATCAACGTCTCCAGCACCGCCGGCTTCGTCGTCCTCGGCAACTACTCCGCGATCAAGGCCTGGGTGACCTCCTACTCGGAAGGCCTGGCGGTCGAACTGCGCAGCACCGGGGTCACCGTCACCGCCCTCTGCCCCGGCTGGGTCCGGACCGAGTTCCACGAGCGGGCGAACCTGAAAACGTCCAGGATCCCCGACCCGCTCTGGCTGGACGCCGACCGGGTCGTCGAGGAGTGCCTGGCCGACGCCGCCCGGGGCCGACCGGTCTCGATCCCGTCCAAGCGCTACCAGGTGTTGATCTTCCTCGCCCGGCACCTGCCGCGGCGGGTGATCGGCGCCGTCTCGGCTCGGATCTCCTCTGGCCGGCGTTGATTGATCAAGGACTGAGCGCGGCCCGGGTGCCGTCGAGATAGTCGGTGATCCGGACCAGGATCCGCGGGTGGATCCGGAGTG
Organism: Microlunatus parietis; assembly: GCF_013407955.1. Classification (GTDB taxonomy): domain Bacteria; phylum Actinomycetota; class Actinomycetes; order Propionibacteriales; family Propionibacteriaceae; genus Microlunatus; species Microlunatus parietis. The sequence continues at coordinate 3,452,512 of NZ_JACCBU010000001.1, forward strand.
CGCCGATCGCCGCCGGGCGGAACCAGCGCACCTCGTGCGACTCCTCGCTGACGCGCAGTGCACCGCCGACCGCGTGGCATTTGACGCAGATCGAGAATTCCTGGCGCACCTCTCCGTCGTCGTACGCCATGACGTGGGCGGGATCGGAATAGACGGCGATCACATAGTCGGCGACGACTTCCAGCCCGGTTTCCTCACGCACTTCACGTACGGTGCCGTCCCGCACCGATTCACCCAATTCGATCGCCCCGCCGGGAAGCGCCCAGAGTGAATTGTCGACGCGGCGATGGAGCACAATGCGACCGTGCTCGTCCGTGACCACGGCTGACGACGCGACAACCAGCGCATTCGGCGCGGGACCCTCGCCGTTGTCGTAGTCGACCCGCGCCATGGTCAGCCCCAGTCCTCGTCCGGCACCGGGACCGTGGTCAGCCAGATGCTCTCGAAGTGGTCGGCAAACCTTGAGAACAAGCCGTTGTGGCCGTTCCAGCGCAGCCGCAGCGTCGGCGCCTGGACGCCTGGCGTGCCGTACAGGTGTGGGGTGACCAGCATGTGATCATCAAAGCGGAAGATCGAGTTATAGAGCGGGACATCCTGATAACGAAATTCCAGATTCGCCTGGGTCCGCAGTTTGCCGAAATACTTCAACGTCGTGCCGATCCGCGCGACGAGCGTGATCGGATGCTGCTCCTCCCGATCCCGATTCGCGACATGGTCCGATCTCGGATCGGCGATCACCAGCCGTACCCGACAGCCTTGCGCACATTTCTCCGCCAGCGTTGGCAACAGTTCCGGATGGTCGAGTGGCAGGAAATAGAGCGTGTACCCGAGCAGGTCGATCTGCCGTTCGGCGCCGGTGATCATCGACCACCAGTCCTCGGCCGGCACGTTCGACCGGTACGGATACGCGGCCACCAGATCGCCGGTCGGCGAGCCGTCCGTACTCGTCGGGCGGGACTGCGGCCAGAGTCGGCCCTCGTCGGTGCCGAGGTGCTTCGCGACCAGGTAGCGCTGCCGCGGGTGCGGCACCCGGCCGCCGATCCAGCGGCTCACCGTCTTCGGGTCGCGGCCGGTCATGGCAGCAAGATCATGAATGGAGACGCCTGCCCGCGCCATGGCAGCCCGCAACTGCTCGTTCGTCATGCCGACCCCGCAAGTCTCGAATGTTCGTGTTTCCTCAAAAATACCTCAAAAACGTCCCAAACGTCCTCAAACTGTGGTAGCGGCGTCCCCTTCGCTGACGAGAAGGTTTGAAGCATGACTTCTGCGGACCCACGATCCGTGCTCGACCGCGCCGCCATGGCGACCACGACCCCCGAACTCCAGGAATGGAGCACCGAACACGCCGCTGCCGCCGAGCAGCGGGTGCAGCTCTGGTTCGGCCCGCACGTGCTGCGGACCTACCGGGCCGAGTCCGGCGCTGCCGAGGAATACGCCCGGGCCATCGGCCGGCGCTTCCCTGGCCTGCGAGTCACTCTCGATCGCGACGTGGCGGACGGCATGGAGCCGCTGCCCGGCGAACAGCTCTGGTCGCTGACCCCCTAAACCACGCTTCGGGCAGGGGCCCGCGAACCTGACTTTGGTCAGGCGGAATAACAGATCCGACAGCGCGGGAATACAGTTGACCTCGTGTCGAGCACGAGCAGCTACACCTCACCGATCCGGGCGGGAGCACGGTTCGTCACTCAACGGCTGCTGATGAAGTCCCTGGTCTGGTCGATCACGGACGTCACCGTGCTCGGCCGGGAGCGGCTCAAGGGTGTCGGCTCGCCGGTGATCGTCGTGTCCAACCACGCCAGTCACCTGGACACGCCGCTGATCCTCGGTGCGCTGCCGCGCAAGCTGTCCCGCTGGATGGCGGTCGGCGCGGCCGGCGACTACTTCTTCGACGTGAAGTGGCGCCGCGGCGTGACCTCGCTGTTCTTCAACCTGTTCCCGATCAACCGGGCCGGCCAGAAGGGCAAGAACGAGCGACGCGGCATGGCCAGCACGCTGCTCGACGAGGGCGTACCCCTGCTGCTGTATCCGGAGGCCACCCGCTCCCGTACCGGAGAAATGGCGCCGTTCACCGCCGGGCCGGCGGCCCTGTGCCGGAGTCGCGGTGTGCCGTGCCTGCCGGTCGGGCTGGTCGGTGCCTTCGACGCGATGCCGTACGGTGCGAACTGGCCGAAGCGTGGCCGGCCGCCGGTGTTCGTCAACTTCGGCGCACCGATGACGGCCGAGGACGACGAGACCGTGCCGGAGTTCGCGGCCCGGATGGCCAAGGAGGTCCGCGGCCTGATCGACGAGGCCGAAGAGCACCGGGCCGCGCGCGGCCGCTGATCATCACCGGCGCGCCGAGGGGCGGCCAAGGGAAGGGAAGTGGGATGCCGAACGTCAAGCACATGAAGTGGTGGGGCTGGGGAGTCGAGGGGGTCGGCTTCCACCACGAGGACAAGCCGGGCATGGCGCCGTTCGTGATCAAGGCCATCGACCTCGATCTCAACGAGGCCCCCGAGCTGAGCGTCGACTTCGACGCGCTGGACATCCCGGAGCCCAAGATCGGTCCGGACCTGCTGGCGCTGCTGACCGACATCGTCGGCGCCGACAACGCGATCTCGGAGCCGATGGACCGGATCGTGCACACGTACGGGAAGAGCATGCGGGACCTGGTCCGACTGCGGAACGGCGACATCCCGCGGGTGCCCGACATCGTGCTCTACCCGGCCGACGAGGACGAGGTCCAGCAGATCGTCGACGCGGCCGTGGACGCGGACGCGGTGCTGATCCCGTTCGGCGGCGGCAGCAACATCGCCGGCTCCCTCGAGGCGCCGCCCGGCGAGACCCGGCCGGTGATCTCGCTCGACCTGGGCCGGCTCAACAAGGTGATCGACGTCGACGAGACCTCGGGCCTGGCCCGGATCCAGGCCGGTGCCCTCGGTCCTGATCTTGAAGAACAGCTCGGGCAGCGCGGCTGGACCCTCGGCCACTTCCCGGACAGCTTCACCCACAGCACCCTCGGCGGCTGGGTGGCCACCCGCTCCTCCGGCATGCAGTCGGACAAGTACGGCGACATCGCACAGATCGCCCGCGGCCTGCGGGTCGTCCAGCCGGGCAAGCTGCTGGTGCTGCGGCCGCTGCCGGGCTACTCGACCGGCCCCAGCGTGCGCGAGATGATCTTGGGCAGCGAGGGCCGGCTCGGCGTGATCACCGAGGTCACCGTGCAGGTGCACCGGCTGCCCGAGGAGCGCGTCGTGCTCGGCTATCTGTTCCCGAGCTGGGAATCCGGGCTGGACGCCATGCACGCGATCTCGGTCAGCGACGCGACTCCGTCGATCACCCGCGTCTCCGACTCGCGCGAGACCGGATTCTCCTTCGCCACCAGGAAGAAGAAGCCGGGGTTCTCGCTGTCGTCGATGATCAGCAAGGGTCTGATGTCGGTGCTGGAGAAGCGCGGCTGGGATCTTGATCAAGTCTGCCTCTCCTTCATCGGGTACGAGGGCAGCAAGGAGCACGTGGCCCGGCAGAAGAAGCTGGTCAAGGACATCGTGAGCAAGCACGGCGCGATCGTCCTCGGCAAGGGACCCGGCGAGCTGTACGACCAGAAGAAGTTCGACACCCCGTACATCCGGGACTTCCTGCTCGACCGCGGTGCCGCCGGCGACGTGTCCGAGACCGCCGCGCCCTGGTCGCAACTGAAGACGCTCTACTACGCCGTGGTCGCTGCCGCGAACTCCGCGTTCGACGAGATCGGCGTGAAGGGGTGGATCATGTGCCACCTCTCGCACTCCGAGCATTCCGGCGCCTGCCTCTACTTCACCTTCGCCTTCAAGTTCTCCCAGGACGATCCGCTCAAGGAGTACGACGTCGTCAAGCAGGCCATCCAGCAGGCCTTCGTGGACAACGGCGGCACCCTGTCCCACCACCACGCGGTCGGCGTCGAGCACGCGCCGTGGCTGGCCGAGGACCTGTCACCGGCCGGGGCCGAGCTGATGTCCGGGCTGTTCACGTCGTTCGATCCGAAGGGGAACTTCAACCCCGGCAAGATCACGGGGTAACGCCGAAGAAGCTGGGCCTCGGGCATTTCCCTTCGACAGGCTCAGGGAACGGTCGGGTTCAGCCCGCGGGCTTCCGCGGCCAACTCGCCGCCGAAGTCACGGAGGATCGGGACCAGCTCGGCGGGGCGGAGCAGGTCGAGTTCTTGATCATCCAGGGCGATCCGGACCGTCTGGTAGCGGCCACGGGCCGGGTTCTCGAACTCCGGGCCGTGTCGGACGTCGTCGTCCAACGTGATCAACTTCGCCAGGGCGTAGCGCTGGATCGCCCGTCGTGGCGTGCTCACGTACGCGATGTAGGCGGTGGGCCCGATGATCACCTCGGCGCCGACCTCCTCGCGGCACTCGCGGACGGCCGCCTGGTCCCAGGTCTCGCCCGGCTCGACACCGCCGCCGGGCGTGGTCAGATACGGCGCCCGCCCCGGTCGGGTCCGCCTGATCAAGATCAACTCGTGCGCCGGTCCGAAGAGCAGGACCCGGCTGGAGCGGCGCAACGGCTTGCCTTCCATGATCATCCTTCCTCGGCGGGATCGGCGACGGCCTCGGCGACCGCGGTCAGTTCCTCCAGCACGACCCGGACGGCTTGCCGGGCGGCCCGGTCGGGCCGGGCCAGCGCGCCGAGGTAGCGGGCCGCCCGCTCGTCGCGCAACGGGACCAGGGCGAACCGGCCGGCGCTGCGATCGCGGGTGGTGTAGCGCGGCAGCAGCGCGATCCCGTGGCCGCCGGCGACCAGTCGCTCCATCAGCGGCAGGTGGGTGGTGCGCAGCAGCACCCGCGGTGTCGCTCCGGTCTGCCCGGCGATCGCGGTCAGCACCCGGTCGATCGGGAAGCCCTCCGGTGGTGCGATCCAGTCCTCGTCGATCACGTCGGCCGGCGCGACGCTGCGGCGGCCGGCCATCCGGTGGTCCAGCGGTACGGCGACGTCCATCGGCTCGCGCAGCAACTGGACCACCCGAAGGCCACCTCGCGCCGTCCGTCGCTGGTCCGACCGGTGCGCGACGACGATGTCGTAATCCCTGGTCAGCGGCGCGAACTCGGTCTGCCCGACGTCCTCGTCGCCGAACTCGAGGGCGATCTGCGGGAACGCCCGGAGCCGGTCCAGCAGCCCGGGCAGCAGTAGCTCCGAGGCCGAGTGGAAGAACGCGATCCGGACCCGGCCGCTCGCCTCGGTCCGGTACGCCAGCCAAGCCGCCTCGGCCTCCGCCCAGGCGGTCAGCACCGAGACCGCGCCGTCGGCGAGGGCCCGGCCGGCGTCCGTGAGCCGTACTCCGCGGCCGGAGCGCTGCACCAGCTCGGCACCCACCTGCCGCTGGATCACCTTCAACTGTTGGGAAACCGCGGACGGGGTTCGGTCGGTCGCTCGCGCCACGGCACTGACCGAGCCCCGATCGGCCAGCTCGCGGAGCAACACCAGGTGCGCCCGGTCCAACCCGCGCCACGACCCGTTCATGAAGGCAACCTACAACTATTCGACAGAGAATTGTGATTGTCCTTCAAGATCATCGAGGCGCAGACTGGCCGGGTGTCCGTCCGTGATCGCCTGCTCGCCGTGTTCGTCGCCGTCTGCTGGGGCCTCAACTTCCCGGCCACCGCGATCGCGCTGCATCACTTCCCGCCGTTCCTGATGGGTGCTCTCCGGTTCACCCTGATCGCGATCCCGACCCTGCTGCTGGTGCCGCGGCCGAAGGTGCCGCTGCGTTGGCTGATCGGCACCGGGCTCGGCCTCGGCGTGCTGCAGTTCGCGTTCCTCTACGTCGGCATGGCGGCCGGGATGCCGAGCGGACTCGCCTCGCTGGTGCTGCAGGCTTCGGCGCCGTTCACGGTGATCATCGCCGCTGTCGCGCTCCGGGAGCGGCTGTCCGGGCGGCAGGTCGCCGGGATCCTCGTCGCGGTCGGCGGGCTCGCGGTGATCGCCGTACACCGGGCGCAGTACGCCAGCCTGTTGCCGGTGATCTTGACCCTGTGTGCGGCGCTCGGCTGGGCGATCGGCAACATCTGCAGCCGGCAGGCGGGCGCACCCTCGCCGTTCCGGCTCACCCTGTGGATGTCGGTGGTGCCACCGATCCCGTTGTTGATCATGTCGTTGATCTTCGAAGGGCCGGCCCGGATCGGTCAGACCATGATCACCGTGATCACTCCGGAGGCGGTGCCGGCCGTGTTCGGGCTGCTCTACATCGTGCTGATTGCGACCTTGATCGGGTACGGCCTCTGGAACGGTCTGCTGGCCCGACACCCGTCCAGCGAGGTGGCCCCGTTCTCCATGCTGGTGCCGATCGTCGGCGTCGCCTCGTCCTGGGTCGCGTTCGGCGAGCGGGTCGAGCCGGTGGTGATCATCGCGGGTCTCGCGGTGATCGGCGGCGTGCTGTGGGCGTCGAGAAAGGGACGACTCAGGGGCGTCCCCGACCCCGTTCCGGCGGCCGTACCCCTAGGCTCGGGTCATGGCAGGCTTCTCTCGCGTGGCCTCCCGGCTGTACGCGCTGTTCACGAGGAATCCGTCGACGGCCCGGGTCGTGGTCGAACAGGCCCGGCTGCAACCGAATGACCGCGTCCTCGAGGTGGGCTGCGGTGCCGGTGGCGCCGTCGACCTGGCCGCGCAGGCGCTCGGGCCCGATCGGGTCGCCGCGGTCGATCCGTCGCCGACCTTCGTCGAGATGGTGTCCCGGCGGGTGCCCGGCGCCGACATCCGGGTGGCCGGCGCCGAGGACGTACCGTTTGATGATCAACGATTCACCGTGATCTTCAGCGTCGCCTCGATGCACCACTGGGACGACCGGGCCGCCGGATTGGCCACCCTCATCACCAAGCTCGCCCCCGGCGGCCGGATGCTGATCGCGGAACGGCTGCTCAAGCGGCCCGGCCACGGCATCACGCCCGCACAACTCGCCGAGGTCGAGGCGGAGCTGGCCGAGTTGGACCAGATCGGCATCCATACCGTGGAGCGGAAGGCGGGCTGGCGGCAGTTGGCGATCATCCGGTCCACCCGGCCGCTCGCGGCCGCTTGATCGAATCGGCTCCGGCGTGCGCAGTGATCAACTCGTGGTGCTGGTGAACGGGGTCCCGGCAGCAGGGAAGTCGACGCTGGCTCCGCCCCTGGCCGCGGCGCTCGGGCTGCCGTTGATCAGCAAGGACGTGATCAAGGAGGCCCACGCCGACGTCCTCGGCTCCGAGCCGCCGGACGATCGGCCGCAGCGGGACTGGAACCGGGCGCTCGGCGCCGCCGCTTCGGAGACGGTGTGGGCGCTGCTGGCCGCGGCGACGCCGGGTGCTGTGCTGGAGAGCTCCTGGCGCGCCGACGTCCGGGAGCTGGTCGTCGCCGGCCTGGCCCGCGCCGGTGTGGATCGTGTGGTGGAGGTCTGGTGCGACGTTCCGGCGGAGGTGGCCCGGTGCCGCAACAAGGAACGTTGGCCGTCCCGGCACCCGATCCACGGCGCCCCGATGACCGAGCCGGAGCGCACCGGGGTCGAGCGGCACGCCGAACCGCTGGGGCTCGGGCCGGTGATCCGGGTCGACACCACCCGTCCGGTCGACGTGGCCGAGCTGGCCCGCCGAGTCAGGACTGCCCGGTCGTAGGTCCGGTCCGCTGTCCAGCCCGACGCGGGCCCTGCCTCTCCTCGAGCCGCCCGACCGGAGTGAATTTCAGCCGGTCAGACGCGGCGAAAATCCACAGCGGTCGGCAAGGGCAACCGAAGTACCCAGGAAATGCCCTTGGATCCACTCGCTGAGGTCGAGTGCGCTGCACGGAGCCTGAACCTCTGCCCAGGCCTGCGCGGCTCCGCGACCGGGGCAGGCCAGTTCCGGGCGCCGAGCCGACCGCACCATTCCGCAACAGGTTCTCGTTGCGGCGGAAACTAGCCCAATGCTGTCGTTGCGGCGGTCACGCGGTCCAGCCACTCGCCGAACAGCGCCCGCGCCAGCACCGGCTGCTCGGCGTCGAGACCGTGCCCGGCCTGGTCGAGCACCGCGAACGTCGCCCGGGGATAGCGCTCCAGTAGGGTCCAGGCGTCCCGGTAGCCGGTGATGTGGTCCTGCCGGCCCACCATGATCAGGCACGGCCGGATGAAGTCGGCGACGTCGACCGGGAAGCTGCCCTGGTACGCCGTCGCGATCCGAGCCGTGACGTCCGGGTCGGCCAGGTCGAGTCCCGGCTGGACGTACGTCCGCAGCGCGCGCCAGGTCTCCTCGGCCTGGACGACAAGCAGGTCCTCGGCGTCCAGCTCGGCACCGAGCCGCGCCGCGAACTCCGGGTCGCGGATCAGTACCTGGCGCGGCGGCAGGTCGCGCTCCTCGTGCCGCGGCAGGATGACCGGAACGATGATCGCCAGGCCGTCCAGCCGATCGGCGTGTACGGCGGCCAGGCCGCGGGCCAGATAGCCGCCGTAGGACTGGCCGACGAGGGCGTACCGGCCCGGGGCCAAGGCTTCGACCGCGGCCCGGAGCACCTGGAACACGTCATCGCTGCTCGCCACCTCGGGCGCCGCGGTCCGGCCGTGGCCGGGCAGGTCGAGGTAGATCCGGCGCCACTGCGGGTGGTCGGCGAAGACGGGCTCGAACGGACCGGACAGCACCCGGTGATCCACCGTGAACCCGTGCACCAGCACCAGCGTCGGCGCGGCCGGATCGTCCGGCCCGGTGATCACGTGGTGTACCCGGATCCCCTCCACCTCGACGTACGGCATGCGCGGCTCCCCTCGTACTCCGGTCGGTCCTCGGCCACCATCCTCGCCTGTCGGCGGCCTGCCGCGGGAAGGTCCCGGGTCGGGGGCCGCGAGCGGGCCGAGCCCAGTCTGGTCGGCGGGTTTTTTAGAGGGCTAGGGTCCAGCGGATGGGGTCGAGGCAGCGGAAGGAGGCGATGCCTCGGTGGTGGATGCGTTCGCCTTCCGCGGCTTCGCCGAGGGCCGAGACGGCGAACAGGCGGTGGGCGAAGGGGCGGCCGTGGTGGGGGGCGGTCATGGTGTTGAGGAAGCGTTCGGCGCCGAGGCGGATCAGCAGGCTGCGGACCTCGGCGTCGAGCAGGGCGCCGTCGTCCTCGTCGTAGCGGAGGGCGGCCAGGCCGGGGTCGCGCTGGAAGGCGGCGCCGGGGTTGGACATGATCCGGCTCCACTCGGTGCCCTGGACCAGGCGCAGGGCCTGCATGGTGTCGAACTTCGACAAGATCATCGCGATCGGCGGGGTGGCCGAGCCGAGCAGCAGGATCAGGTTCTCGAGTACGGTCTCGGGGCTGCCCGCCTCGTGCAGCTGCGGCGGCAGCAGGTCCTTCAGCATCTCCCGGACCTGGTTGACCGCGGTCGGGTCGAACATGAAGAAGACCGAGTCGGCCTGGGCGAAGTAGCTCAGGTGCTCGACGCCGACTGTGCTCGCCTCCAGGTCCTCGCCGGCCACGTCGCGGATCACCAGGTAGCGGCGCTGGCCGTCGATCACGCCGAGGCTCAAGATCAACGGCTCCCGCTGGTACGCGTCCGCGACACCGGCCGCGGCCGTCGGGGGCATGATGCCGCGGGCCTCGAACAGGGGCCGCTGGTACACGTCGTTGTAGATCCGCCGCGAGGTGTCGGTGGCGAACTTCAGCGACGAGCCCATCCGGGACAGCAGGTAGTCGAGCTGTTTGATCATGACGCCGATGTAGACGCTCTTGCCGGTCGCGCGGGCACCGGCCAGCGCGATGCAGGTCGCTGTGCCGAGCCGCCACTCCGGCGGCAGGCCGTAGTGGCAGTGCGGGCAGACCTCGACGCCGGGCTGCTGGCAGGACGGGCACAGCTGGGCGTCGTCGGGCAGCCGCCAGTGCTTCACCTCGGGGTTGCGCCGGACGCTGTGCATCGGCCCGCTCCGGACCGCGATGCCGGTGTGCGCGGAGCCGACCGGATCCTCGTACTCCTGGCAGCGGCCGGACCGGCAGGCGAACACCCACTCGCCGTCCGGCAGTCGCCGGAAGCAGCGCGGGCACTTCGTCATGATCATGGTGTTCCGATCAGGTTTCCGGCACCGATCAACGGGCCGGCGGCGGCCAGCAGCGAGGCGACGATCCGCCCCACCTGGTCGCGATCCAGCGGTTGATCATCCGAGAGTACGGGCACGCCGGTGGCCCCGCCGCCGAGGGGTCCGGGCGGCTGGGCCTCGCCGATCACCACGACGCCGGTCAGCGTACGGCCCGCCAGACCGGGCGGCACGGCGTCGGTGATCAAGAACCGGGCCGTTCGGTCGGCACCCGGACCGGCCGTGCTCTGCTCGAACAGGCCGGACCGGCAGCCGATGTCGAGCGGCCGGTCGGCCAGCCCGGTGATCATGGACGAGGCGAACTCGGCGGCCGGGCCGGTCGGCACCGGAACGGACTGCCAGCCGACCAGCGTGCCGTGCCCGGTCTGGTCCCCGGCGATCACCACGCTCAGGCCGGCGAAGAGCTCCAGGCAGGGCCGGACCAGCCGGTCCGGCGGCAGTCGCCGCATCGAGGCCGACGTGTCCAGGCCGACCGCCAGCCGCACCCGTCGCTCGGCCGGCAGCCGCGGCAGGCCGAGCACGCCGCGGGCTGCGTCCCGGGCCATCTCGGCGGTCGGCGGCAGTGCCTCGTCGTTGACCACTCCGACGGTGCTGATCTTGATCCGGCCGGCGTCGGGTTCCATGATCACGATGTCCCGCCGGTGCAGCCCGGACAGGTCGACCTGGTCCAGCACCGCCCGGTCCGCGTCGCCGCCGGCCGGGCTGTCCGGCCCGAGCGCCACCGTGACCACGCTCTGCGGCCCGAACGCCTCGCCCTCCGGCAGCAGGCTGACCTGGACCGGCTGGTCGATCACCGGCACGATCACCTGGTCCGGCCGGCGTACGGTGCGCACCGGCCCGTGCTGGCCGGCGACCTCGACCCGGTGCCCGAAGGGGCCGCCGCCGACCGGCTGCACCCGGATCGCGATCGGCAGCGCGTCCACCCGGACCGAGTGACCCTCGCGTAACAGATAGGTGGTCATGATCCATTGCTCCTTCCCCGGAGGAAGCCGGGCCGGTCACTCGAGCCTGACTGACCTCGGGCGATCGCGCGCAGTCGGGCGTCGGCCTGCCGTTCCAGGGCTCGCCGGTCGACATCCATCCGGGCATACCGCTGGGCCGTCCGCTCCGCGGTGACCCGGCGCGCCTGGTCCCACCGGTTCCCGATCTGATTCCCGGCCCAGTCCTGCACCAGGGTGTTCAGCAGCGACTTCCGGCTCGAGGTCAGCGAGCCGAGCCACTGCTGCGCCGTCCGGTCCACCCCGCCGAGCGCGAAGCCCCGGTCGGCCAGCAGTGCCGCGCGCAGCCAGGGCTCCTTGCGTTCGGCCGAGAACAGGTTCTTGATCAACACCGCCGAGTCCAGCTTGAGTTCGAAGCCGCGACCGGAGTTGATCTTGCTCCGGAGCCGTTTCGCGCCAGGCAGGCCGAGCTCCCGTACGGCATCGAGGACGAGAGCGCAGAGCAGCGCGTCGGACGCGTCCTCGGCCAGCCGGCCGGGCAGGTCCCAGGCCCAGAGCGCACCGGAGATCACCGCCTGCACCTCGGCGTCGGGCGGGTTGCGCCGGTTCTGCAGCCAGTACTGGTCCCGGGCCAGCAGCCGCAGCACCAGCAGGTCGGCGCCGACCTGGCGATCATGGTCCAGTCCGCGCAGCAGCGGATCCCGGAGGTCGTCGATCAGCCGGGTCAGGTCGTCGCTCGGCGGAGCCGACTTCACGGTCGGCGCCCACTGCCGAACGCCGACCGCGGCCGGCCAGCGGCGCCGGATCAGCAGCAGGTCACCGGCCGGCCAGGCGCCGCCCTCGAACGCGCGTTCCAACTCGGGCGGCGGCGACTCGTACGGCGCCAGCGCCCGCAGCGCCGACCAGGCGACCAGCGGCCGTTCGGCCGGATGCCGGTCCGGGTCCGTCGTCCACCGGTGGTACGCCAGCTCGGCCCGCAACGGGTCGTCGTCGCCGACGGCCAGCCGGCCCAACGGCGGCGGCGCGCCCTCGTCCGGATACAGCCACTCGGCGACCGGCGCGGCCAGCCGGCGGCCGATGGTGCCGCGGACCACCCACTCCTGACCGGCCAGCACCGGCCGGATCACCCAGCGCAGGGCCCGCTCCGACACCGGGCCGGCCCGCTCGATCAGAGGCGCCGCGGGTTGATCGACACCGAGCAGGTGGCAGCAGCGTTCCAGGGCGTCGACCAACGGCTCCGGCGGCTCCAGGTGATCCAGCCCGCTGCGGGCCAGCAGGTCGATCAGGTGCAGCACCGCCACCGCCCGGTCCGCCTCGGTCAGCTCGGCCCCGGCGATCGCGGCGCAGGCGTCGCCGACCGCGGCGATCAGTTCGCGTTCGGTGATCATGGACAGCCGCGGTGCCGGGTCGGGCAGCGGGACCGCACCGGGCCGGGCCAGCCAGTCCGGTTCCGCCACCGCCCGGCGGACGTAGGCCTCCATGATCAACTGGGCGGTCTGGGCACCGACCCGGGCCAGCGCCTCGGGGTTGCCGGCGATCTGCCAGGCGTCGGCGGTGGTCCGGCCCAGGCCGCGCCCGATCAACTCCCGCGCGGTCCGGTGCAGCTCCTCGTCGGCCGGCAACCCGTTCGGGCCGGTCCGGGTCACCACGGCGGCCGCCTCCCGGACCGCGTCGGCGAACCGGTCCCCGGCCCGGCCGACCGCCATCGCCAGCGGCCAGGCCACCGCCGCAGCGGGCAGCTCGGCACCGTCGAGCCGGGCGGCGACCCGGTCCAGTTCGGCCAGCGCCCAGGCCGCACCGGCTTCGTCGCCGAAGATCACCTGGGCCAGCACCGACCATTCGGTGACGGTGATCCGGTCACCGGCCGCGGTCCGGTGCGGCTCGCCGTCAAGATCACCGATCGCCAGCGGTTCCGCCTCGTCGATGATCACCACCGGCGCCTGGGCCCGCAGCGGGCTGCGCGGATCGGCCGCGGCCGCGGCGATCTGATCTTGGTCGACGACCGGTACGCAGGCCAGCTGGACACCCTGATCGAAGGCATTCGGGACGGACGAGATCCGTTCCAGGGTTGAGAAGGAGAAGCCGGCGGCCTGGTGTGCCGCCATCAGCAGCGAGACCGCCCCGGTCCACAGCGCGGCCCGGTCGGTGGACTCGGTGATCAACACGATCCGCGGCCCGCCGGCCAGGGCCGCGGCGGTCGCGTCGAGCAGCGCGGCCAGCACGCCGAACCGGAACTGGGTCGGGTCGAGCAGGAACCTGATCACCGAGTCGGCGGTGATCATGGTCCCGGGTTCCGGGCGCGGCCGGTCGCCGAGCCGAGCCCGGCTGACCTGGTCGGCACCGTACGGGGCGAGCCAGTCCGGCGAGCGCCAGAGCTGAATCGGCCGGACCGCCGCCGGCTCGTCGGCTCCGGGAGTCCGGTCCAGCACGACGTGGGTGAAGACGTTGCCGGGCCGGCCGGTCGCGTCCGGGCCCGCGGGACCGGCGTGCCACCAGGCCGTCGCGCCGCCGGCCGCGCCGGGGTCGACCGGCGCGTAGACCAGCCGGCGCGGCAGTTCGGCGATCTGTTCCGGGGTCGGGAACCGCGGGATCTCCACCCCGGCATCGAACTGGGTGGCCACCCGGGCCCGCAGCTGCTCCCGCTCGTCCCGGCTCAGCCCGCCGTCCTCCTGGACGATCTGCCAGCCGCCGGCGCTGATCCGGGTGCCGGCGGCGTTGACCCCGTGCAGCGAGGTGTACGTCAGCCGCCCGTACCGCGGCAGAGTGTCAAGCACGGGTCAGCCCAGCCGCAGCGAGTCGACCGGCGGATCGAGGATCGCGACCAGCGAGGTCCGCTCCGGCGGCAGGTCGGCGAACAGCCGGACGTAGCCGGTGCGGCCGCGGACCGACGCCTTCCAGGCCACCGCGCCGGGCCGGGTGCCGATGCCGTCCGGCCGGAACCGGAGCACCGGCCGGGTCACCTCCTCGATGTCCTCGGTGACCTCCAGTTGCTGGCCGTCGCCGGGGTGCAGCGGCAGCCGGGTCGGGTGGTGCACCAGCACCAGCGGCGGGCAGTTGGTGATGTCGGACTCGCTGGACAACCGGATCAGCACCCGGTCCGGCTTCAGTAGCAGGGTGCGGCGCAGCTCGAGCCCGTACCGGATCCGCATCAGGCCCGGATAGCGCACCTCGACTGGCACGCTCTCCCGCCGTTCGCCGCCGACGAAGGAGACGCCGGTGATCCGGACCGTCGCGCCGCGGTTCGGCAGCGGCCGGGCGAACTGGACCCCGCCGAGCTGGTTGTAGAGATCGGTCGAGCACTCAACGGTGCCGGTCACGTCACCGCCCTGCAGGATCTCGGCGAGTACGGTCGCGGCGCCCGGCGGCCAGCCGAACTTGAGCACCTGCTGGTCGCACCGTTCGACGATCACCGGGTCGTGCACCGGCCGGACCCGGACCGCGGGCACCGTCCGGCCGACCCGGGCGATGCCGTCCAGTACGACGACCGGGGTGAAGTAGGCGCGGTCCCAGCGGCGCGGCCAGGGCACGTTGCGCATGCCGACCCGGCCGTCCGGCTGCGGGCTGATCGGGTGCGCCAGCCGGTCGGCGTCGGCCAGGTTCATCTGCGGCAGCGCCGACTCCGGGTGGCTGCCGTGCTCGGCGCCGGCCAGCGGCCGGTTCTCGGTGCGGTAGACGAACACCCGGCCGGCCGGCTGCGGCGACCAGAGCAGATCGAACTGCCAGTCGTCATCGTTCCCGTGCTGGGAGACCTCGAGATCATCGATCGGGTCGACGACCGCCGAGACGCCGACCTCGACGGTGACCGCGCCGGACAGTTGCGGTACGCCGTCGACGGTCGCCTCGGTGCAGAACTGGTAGAGGTAGCGGCGGCCGCGTTCGGCGTCGTTGTCGACGAAGCCGCCCAGGTTGGGCTCGGCGGCCAGGATCCGGTACTGCGGATCGGGCTGGCCGGGCCGGGCCCGTTCCACCGGCGTCCGGTAGATGTGCACCCGGTCGATTCCGTACCAGACCGACCACTGGCCGATCACCCGTCCCTCGTCCTCGCGCAGTTCGACGTCGACGACCCGGCTGACCACGGCCTTCTCGGCGATCAGCCGCGGCTGGCCGCGCCGGGCCAGTGCCAGCGTCGGGCCGGTGTTGCACCAGACCTGGTAGTAGCGGATCGCCGCCGTGAACGGGCGGGTGTCCAGCGTGCTGCGTTCGGCGTCGCCGAGGACGACCGCGACCAGGTCGGCCCGGTCCGGGGAGTACGGCCGGTGCTCGTCGCTGGCCACCACGCGGTACGCGGTCGCGCCGGCCAGCCCGTCCGGCTGGTCCCAGGCAAGCCGTACCCCGTCGGAGCCGGTCAGCGACCGCAGCGCAACGGTCGACGGTACGGCGCCGCCGCCGAATCCGGCCGCGTCCAGGTCGGAACCGAACTCGTACGGGGCGAAGCCGGCCGCGAGGTCCGGTGGCTGCACGCCCGCCGGTTGGTGCTGCTCGGCGGCGCGGCGCGGGCCGGGCTGCTCGAGGCCGTAGCCGTCCGGCTCCGTGGGCGGGACTTCAACGCGCGCTGAGCTTGTCGAAGCGCTGGGGGTGGTGCTCGGGCATGGCCGTTCGACAGGCTCAGGGCGCGTGGGTTGCTGCTCGGGGGGCGTGGGTTGCGAGTGCTCGGGGCTCGGCCCTTCGACAGGCTCAGGGAACGAGGGCGTGGTCGGGTGCTGGACCGCGGTGACCGGGGTGTCGGTCGGGTCGGCCGGCATCGTCGGCGTCGACGGGCCGGCCGCGGGTGTGGCGACCAGGCGTTCCAGGTCGGGCGCGTACTTGCGCAGGGCGGCCGGCAGCATGGCGGCGATCTCGGCGGCCCGGCGCTGGCCGGACCGGGCGACGGCGCGCAGATAGGTGTCCTTGATCTCGCCCAGTTGCAGCCGGCTCTCCAGCACCTCGCGGTCCCGCCAGGCCTTGAGCCGCTCGAACGTCGGGTCGACCGGCGCGCCGCCCAGGGTGTGGTCGTCCATCAGTACACCTCGTCGATCTCGGGCATCGGCCACCGGGTCCGGTCCGGGTCCGCGTCCGGCGTGCCGGAGCCGGGCACCGCCGCGAGCTCGTACGCGGCGAAGGCCTCGGTCAGCTGGACCAGGACGGCGGCCCGACTCAACTCGTGACCGGTGCCGCGGAACCAGTTGCTGACGATCCGGTGCCGACCGGCCACCCGGGCCTCGGCGCCGAACCCGACCGGGTCGAGTTGCTGGCCGTGCCAGGCTTCGGCGGGTTGGTCCAGTCCGGCCATGAATTCCGGGTACGAGCGCGGAGTCTGCTCCTGGCCGGCGATCCGGACCGATGCGACGAGAGACCGGCCCAGCTCACTCTCCGGCAGGGACCGGCCGACGGCCTGCCACAACGCGCGGCCGCCGTCGCTCAGCGGGTCTCCGTCCTCGCCGAACTCGAGCAGGTCGGCCCAGCGGACCAGCAGGCTGCCCTCGCCGGCCTGCTCGGCGTACATCCGCTCCGGGCTCTGGGCCAGGTCGATCGCCTCCGGCCCCAGCCGACCCGGTGCCGATTCGAGCAGCGCCTGCCAGGGCCGGCTCAGCCAGCCGGCCCGGAACACCTCGCGTCGGATCACCGTGGCCGCCTTCGCGACCGCCTCCGGCTGCAGCTCGGCCACCCCGATCCGAGCCGACAGCGGCAGTCCGGAGGCCGGCAGCCGCCGCTCCGGGCCGGTCGCCGCGGGCCCGCCGAACGGGGCGGCCAGCACCACGCCGGCGATCCGGGACCAGGCCAGGAACTGCTCGTACGCCGCGGTGAGCCGGTTCAGGTCGCGCAGCACGTGGCCGAGATTGACCCGGTTGGCGTCGGTCTGGGAGGCGGCGTCGCGGCGCCGGTTCAGTTCGCGGAACAGCTCCCGCTGGCTGACGAAGAACACCGCGCAACTGCCGAGCAGCCAGACCACCACAGCCGCGACGATGGCGATGGTCACGGTCTCCCAGGTCAGCGCCTCGAAGCCGCCGAGAAGCAGCAGGATGCCGATCACCACGGCAAGCCCGATCAGCAGGCCGCGCATCCACCAGGTGAGCCGCCTCATCTTCCGCCGCAGGTCGTCCGACGGTTCGTCGTCCTGGCCGGCCTGGGCCAGCGAGCTGAGGATCGCCTGCGCCTCGTCGCGGGCGTCGGAGACCGCGCGGCCGAGCCGCTGCCCCACCTTGACCGCGTATGCCGAGCGATAGCGACCCAGCCAGCCGTCCAGCCCGGCCCGGGCCCGATCCAGCTCGGGGGTGAGCTGGCCCTCGGGCGGGTTCAGCCGGGCCTGCGCGGCGTGCATCCCGAGCAGGTCGTACGGCGCGAGGTCGGCACCGCCCAACTGGCCCGGCGCCTTCCAGCGGTGCTGCGGCCCCGGCACCACCTGCGCCGGGTCGGCCAGCACTGCCCGGTCCGCGCCGACCTGGAGCGGCGGCAGGTCGGAGATCCGCTCGCCGCCGTCGGCCAACGTGTACGCGCCCGCGAGGTAGTCCTGCCAGAGCGTGGACAGGTCGTGCCGGCCCGCGGACAGTTCGCCCGAACCGCCGGACTCGCCGATCACGCCGGCCAGTTCGTTGGACGCCCGGGCCCAGTCCCGCCAGTCGGCGCCGGTGCCGTCCGGCCGGATGCCACGGACGACCACCGCGTACGCCGACGGGGCGCGACCGAACACGCTGCCGTGCACGGCGGCCGCCGCGGACGAGGCGAGCTTGTTGGTGATCGCGGCGCGCCACCGCATCGGGGTGTTCTTGATCGCCGCCCAGATGAACGAGAACAGCATCCGCAGCGCGGCCAGCGCGCCGATGTCCTTGACCGGGCTCGGCGCCGGCTGCACCCGTGGGCCGCGGAGCACCGCGCCGTGCTTGCGCCACAGGGCGTCCGCCATGGTCCGGGTCGCGGTCTCCACGTCGTCGTGGCCGGCGCCCCGGATCCCGTTGCTGGGCTGGGCTTCGCCGATGCGCAGGGACTGCGCGCCGGCCACCCGGACCGCGGGCAGCCCGCCGGCCGTCGACGTGACGCCGTCCCGGATCGCCTGCTCGACCGCCGACGCGTCCAGCGACCGGAAGAACACCCGGCCGACCCGGACCGTCCGTCCCGGCGGCACCGCGACGTCGTCCAGCGGCGCGTCCGGCACCCCGGACCAGAGCCCGGTCAGCCCGGCCACCGCGGTCGCGGCCGGACCGCCGATCAGCGCCGGGTCGTCGCTCGGCTGCAGCACCTGGTGGCCCAGGCCGGGGCCGCGGGCGTCCTCCGGCGAGATCACCACCGTGTGCCAGCCGTCCCGACCAAGATCATCGGCGGCTGCCGTACCGCCGGGTCGGGTGATCACGCAACGCAGTCGCTCGATCCGGCTGGTGCCGCTGGAGCGCCGGACCAGGTCGACAAGATCACGTTCCTGCCCTTCGACAGACCCTTCGCCAGGCTCAGGGCCCGGAAGAACTGCGGCCAGCGAGCAGACCCGGACCCGGTCGTACTGGTGTTCGGCCAGCACCTGCTGCACCGTCACCGGACGACCGGCGCCGCCCTTGATCAACTCCGCGGCCACCGAAAGTTGATCATGACCGACTTGATCATGATCATGGCCGAGCCGGACCCAGCAGAACTCGTCGATCAGACCGAGCGCGGACAGGTCGCGCAGCGCGTCCCGGGCGCCGGTGAGCACGCCGTCCGGGGCGGCCAGCAGCACCAGATTCGTCATGAGCGTCAGTACACCCCGCCCTCGGGCAATTCGATCGTCGTCCGCGGCGCCGGGCCGGGCCGGCCGTCCGCGCTGCCCCGGGCCGCGTTCGGATCGGCCAGCGCGAGCTGGTACGCGTCGTCCAGCAGCCGGGTCAGCTGCCGGGCGGCCCAGTGGATGTCCGGTGCGAGGTCGCGGAAGGTCGGCGTCTGGCTGGCCTGGTCGCGGCTGGTGATGGTGGCGAACGCGCCGCCGCCCGGCGCCCCGTCCACCCCGGCCGGCATGAAGTGCACCGAGGCCAGCGTGCCCGGCCCCTTGGCCCCGTTCAGCCATTCCTTCGCGGCGTCCCGGCGCTGCTCCGGCGTCGCGGCTTCGGCCAGCGCCGGGACCCGGGACGCCACGCCCGTCTCGGCGCCGCCGCCACGGATCCAGGCGGCCAGCCGCTCCCGACCGGACAGCGGCACGATGCCGCCGGCCGGGCGGAGCGGGTTGCTGTCGTACAGGGCCCGGAGCAGGCGGTACGGCCGCAAGGAGGACAAGACCGGCGACTCGTGCACCCGGGCGATCGCCAGCAGTTGGGACTCCAGCACCGCCGGCAGCCAGTCGTACGGCGCGACGAACTGCTGTGGCGGCGTCAGCATCGGGTACGGGAACTCGACCCACTCGCCGGCCGCGCGATCCAGGATCCGCACCCCGCTGTCGTACGGCGACGGCGGGATGACCAGCTCGCCGACGATCTGGCCGAGATACCAGCCGGCGACCAGGGTGCGCCGCTCCACGTTCGCCATCGGCAGCGCGGCATCCAGCGGCCGGGACCGGCGGTGCGCCCAGAACGCCTCCCGGCCCTGCGCCGTCGTCGCGCCCCACTGCTCCGCGATCGGCCGCAGCACCGAGGAGAACGCCAGCGGCGAATACAAGGGATAGGAGCCGAAGATGTCGATCCGGCGCGGGTTGCCCTGGTCGGTCAGCGCGGAGCCGAGGTTGTCCCGGCTGGACGCGTCGATGCTCGGGTTGTCGACCAGGATCCGCTCAAGATCATCCGCGATCGGCAACTCGGCGAACGGCACGTCGGAGAACTTGTAGCGATACTCGACCGGCTGGCCGCCGTGCAACAGCCGGACCACCTGCTCGTCGACGCCGATCAGCGGCATCGCCAGCGCCAGCGCCTCGGTGAACTTCGTGGTCACGTCGCGGATCCGGGCGTGCCGTTCGGACTCGGCGACCTCCGGGCCGTTGATGAAGTCGCGCAGCGAGACCGCGCAGAACCGCTGGAACGACTGCTCGGACCGGGCCACGAACGCCCGCGCCCGCTCCAGCACCTCGCCCGGTTTGACGTGCACTCCGAACCTGGCCCGGCTCGGGATCAGCGCGTCGCCGGTGGCCGGGTTGGTCGGGAAGACCCGGGACCGCCAGGGCGCGGTCTGCACGATCAGGTTCGGTTGGTGCGGGTCCAGGGCCGGCGGGCGCTCGCCGCCGGTGGTCTCCCAGACGCCCTCGATCACCTGGCTCGGGACCAGCTGGGCCGGGCTGTTGCCGGCGTCGTCGGTCGGCACGGCCCGGGCCAGGTCCGCCGCGTACTGGGCAGCGAAGTCACGGGCCGGAGTGAGCAGCACCTCGTTGCCGGCCTCGTCGAACCGGCTCGGCACCTTGACGTCGGCGTCGGACGGCCAGGCCGCGTACTGGTCGGTGGCCAGCCGAGCCAGGCCGTCGTGCTTCACCTGGGAGCCGCGGGCCTGCTCGAGGACCCGCTGCGCCTCCCGGATCGCCTCGGTGAGCGGCGTCAGCACGTCCGGGATGAACGTCGCCAGGGCGTCCGCGGTCAGCGCCGAGGCCCGGGTGTAGAGCTGCGTCCGTACCTTGATCCGGACACCGTCGACCAGCCGCTCGACCAGCGTGTCGCCGCCGGTGATCGCACCCTTGATCGCCGCGACCGCCTGCCGCAGCTCGGACGGCAGCTCGGCCAGGCTGCCCGGATCGGTGCGGCCGAGCGCCTCGGTGCCGGGGATGACGACGCCGCGCAGGTGGGCATCGAGGCGTTCCAGCACGGCGGCCGCGTACGGCAGGCCGAGCCGGCTGATCCCTTCGGTGAGTACGGCGACCAGGCGATCCAGCAGGCCCTGCTGCCAGGCGAACGCCCAGTCGTAGGCGGCCTTCCCAGCGGCCTCGGCCAGCACGTGGCCGCGGGACCTCGACCGCTGTTGCACCGCCTCCAGCCACTGCCGGGCCTGCTGCCCGCCCGGCGACGGAAGATGCGGTACGTACTCGGCGTCGACCACTCGGCGGGCGGCCGCGTCGGCGTCGGCCCGGGGCAGGGCGACCGTCGTCATCCAACTGCCCAGCTCGGCGCCGGCCTGCTGCCCGGAGCCGAGCCCGACGGGCAGTTGCAGCCGCTCGCAGAGCCGCGCCCACTGGCTGTCCACCAGGGCCTTGACCTGCTCGGTGCCGGAGGCCGAGTTGCCGGGTTGCAGGTGGCCGTCGAGCAGCCGGTCCACGGCGCCGCGGGCGATCCGCTGGGCCGCGTACTCCGCGTAGCGTTCCCGGCCCATGCTCAGGCTCGCGAACCCGTACGAACCCCAGGGGATCGGGTCCAGCTGGGCGCCCCAGGCGAGGTAGTCGCTGTCCGGCGGGATGCTGCCGGTGTTGCCGAGGTCGAACGAGACGAACTGGGTGCTCGCCACCTCGCTGATCATCATGCCGCCGAGGCCGCGGGCCAGCCCGCGATAGACCGCCTTCGGGCTGCCGTCGCCGAACATGGTGCGCTGCGCGCCGATGAACCGGCCGATCGGGAACACCCGGGCGAACGGGATCTCGGTGCCCTGGCCGTCGCCGTACCCGAGGCCGGAGAGGATCTCCACGTCGTGCCGCCGGGCGGCACCGGTCTGGCCGGCGACGATCTCGCCGAGCATCGCCAGCGCATTGGCCCGGACGCCACTCCGCGCGGACGGCGGCAGCGAGTCGAAGATGTCCGGAGCGACCATGAAGACCGCGGTCAGCTTGGGGTTCACGCCGGGGACCAGGGTCAGCAGCCGGCACACGTCCAGCGCCATCGAAGCGCCGGAGCCGCCGGCCATCGACGTCACGACCAGCACGATCGGCGTCTCGTTCGCGTTGAACGTGGACCCGACCGCGTCGGCCAGCTGCCCCATCTCGGTCAGCGTCTCGACCCGGGCCAGCTGCTCCCAGGCCGACTGCAGCCCCTGATGCACCTCGCCCGCCCGGGCCAGCGTGATCATCCGGCCGATCGAGCGATACTGCCCCGCCCCGACGTCGATCGGCGTCGCCACCGACTGCGGCTGCCGCGGCGCCCAGCCGGCCAGCTCGTCCAGCGCCCGCGCGCCGAGCAGCTTCTGCGAGACCGCGTAGTCAAGATCGGAATAGGAACCGCCCTTGGGCCCGAGGCCCAGATAGCGCCCGCCCTGCTGCGGCACGTTGCCCAGCCCGTCCGGTCCGGGTTCGGGGCCCGACGGCACGTCCAGATGGACGAACTGCCAACCGGCCGGCAGTGTCAGCCGCCGGTCGATCGCGGCCAGGTCGGAGGCCAACTGGTCCATCAGGTAGGCCAGGGTCGCACCGCCGGAGCCGCCGCACCCCACCACCAGAAACCGTCTCACGCCTACCGCGCCCCTTTCGTCGGTTCGGGCCCCAAGTTTTTCACGCTCGCGAACCGGGGACCCCAGGAATCACCCGGACCCCCGACCCCAATTCCGCCACCTCGCCGACCCGCTCGTCGTCGAGTGTGAGGTTACGGACGCTTGAAATCGATTTCGAGCGGTCGTTTCCTCACACTCGGTGGGCTCCCCGGCGCAGCGATGGCCAGCCGGCGCTCCTCGACCCGGGCTTCTCGGCTCGGGTGGCCGGTCACTCACGCTCGGTGACTGGACCGGTCCAGGGCCCAGGCGCCGGGCCCGAGGTCCGTGAGGCGGTCGCTTCGGGATATCGGCAACCTACCGCGGGATTCGGTTTCGGGATGTACGTGATTTTGCGGATACCGGCTCCTAGCCCCCGGAGGAGACCCTGGCCTGGGACCGGTGCACGGGCGCGGTTGCGGGTGGGGGGAGATTCTGGTGGACGTTGCGGACGATACGACCCGACCGAACGGGCTCAGCCGGCGACGGTTCCTCATCGTCGGCGGGGCGGGGGTCGCGGCGACCGGGCTGGCGACGGAGCTGCAGCCGATCCTCACCGCCGCGGCGGCCGAGCCGACCTTCACGCTCGACCTGGTACGCCGCGAAGACATGGCGGTGCTGACCTTCGAGTTCCACAATCTTGCGCTGAACACCGACGGACCGACCCCGATGCTGAACCGGGTCGACGACGGCTTGGAGTCCCTGGTCCTGGTCAGGCTGGGTTCCCAGCACCTGATGGAGCAGCCGACCGAGTGGGAGCAACCGGGCGAGTGGGAGCAGCCCGAGCCTTCGCTACCAGCCGTCGGCGCGATCCGCACCAAGGCCGTCGGACCATCGCGCATCGCGTTCCTGGTCCCGCAGACGGTGAAGTCATTCCCGTACACCGAGGACGGCTTGTTCGAGTGGTGGCGCTGGGTGATGCGAGTGCACGCCCGCGCGCTCGCGCCGGATGCGCAGATTCCCGGGACCCTGCCGCTGGTGGACACCGATCATCCCGGAGAACTGCAGACCGACCTGCTGCTGACCGACTGGCTGCACCTCTCTCCCGACGGGTTGGCGACCTGGCTGCATCCGGCGCGCCCCGTCACCCGGGACGGCCGCACCGAGCTCTGGCACACCAGGCTGCGGCTCCGCGACAAGGACGGCCGACCCGACACGTCCCGCCGTCCGCCGACGATCCGGGCCATCTCCCGGGACGACAAGGCGTTGCAGCCGGGCGAGGAAGTGTTCACCGCGCTCCGGCCGCCCCAGCAGGAGTT
Source organism: Microlunatus parietis (assembly GCF_013407955.1). Classification (GTDB taxonomy): domain Bacteria; phylum Actinomycetota; class Actinomycetes; order Propionibacteriales; family Propionibacteriaceae; genus Microlunatus; species Microlunatus parietis. Next base: position 3,476,032 of record NZ_JACCBU010000001.1, read on the forward strand.
CGCGCCCCAGGAGATCGTCCTCGCCACAACGGATTACGCGCGCGGCGACAACGTCGAGCCGGTGACGGCCGACCTGCTGCTGCTCAGCTCGCTCGGTTCCTCGGTGGACCTCGAGGGCAACTGGCGCAAGATCCCTGGACTGTCGATCGCGAAGTGGCTGCACCGATCGACGATGGGCCGGGACAACTACGTCCGGGTGGAGACCCGCGGCTACCTCTTCCCGTTCGGGCACCGAGCCGTTCTCGTCAGCGAGACCCAGCGCCGGATCGCGAGCAACGGCGTCGCCTATCTGTTCCGGAAGTCGTTCATCGTGGTCAAGGAACCGGTGAAGCAATACCCCGGCTTCGGCGACGAAACGTACGAAGGCCGCCGGTCGCCGTTCCAAGAAGTCCGCTTGACCACCACGGTGACCCCGGACCTTCCGCTGAGCCAGGCGGATCCGGTCGGGTCCAGCACCACCAGCTTCTGGGTGCCGACCAAGGACCCGGCCACCGGCGACGTGCACGATTTCCCGTTCCCGATCATCGCGACGGACTGGGAAGGGCGCGCGGTGAAGTTCAACGCGTCGCTGGCCTACCTCGACACGAAGGAAGCAGTCGATCACGCGGTCCTGACCGACCTGATCCAGAGGTACGCCGACTACGAGACGTTCGGCAAGTCCAGCCCGACCGACGCCGAGAAGAAGCTCAACGCGCGCCGCACGGTGATCATGTCCGGTGAGAAGATCGCCTTCGCCGAACCACGGCAGCCCGGCGATACGGCCTACCCGATCACCAGGCTCTACCTCGGCGCCTACACCGGACAGGCCGCCGCAGCCGAGCTCGACCAGCGGGATCTGCCGAACTTCTATCCGGCGATGCTCGCGGCCAGGGTGCGACTGGCGGCGATCGAAGCCGTCACCGGTCAGGGTGAACAGTTCTTCGACCAGGCCACCTACATCGGCTACGACCCGCAGTTCACCACGACCTCCGCCGCCAAGGCGGCCGCCGCCAATCAGGCGGACACCTTCGCCCGGGTGCAGTGGGAGCTCACGGCGCTCGGCAAGGTGATCAAGCATCTCGAGGACGCCACGAACCCGCTGCCCGAATTCCCCCGGGAGGTCAGCGTCTCCTTCGGCGGAACCTCGGCCAACCCGACGGGTGACAAGGTCGGCGGCGTCGCCTTGCCGGACCTCCAGGTCGGCGCCCTGTCTCGTACCTTCGGTCCGCTGTCCGGCAGCGTCGGCGCGATCAGCGACCTGGCGAACGGGACCTTCGATCCCAAGGACTTCTTTCCCGAGTCGGCCCAACTGCTCGGCGGAATCAAACTGCGGGACATCATCCAGAGCCTTCCGCTGGCTCAGGGCGGCGGCGGGCCGACGATCATCACCACGCTGGAGTACGGCAACGGCGACAACGCGCCGCCGACGGCAACGCTCACCACCCTCGACTGGGCGCCGCGCGTGTTCGGTCCCGACCAGAGGCCGGCACCGCCTCAGGAACCGGAGCACGTCCTCTCCCTGGTCCCGTACGGTGCGGACGGGACGCACGCGACGATGCGCCTGCACGGCGAGTTCCGTACCGTCTTCGGCGGCGAGAGCACCTCGGTGATCCAGGGCGAGCTGCGCGACTTCACGCTCAACCTGATCGAACCCGGCCACGCCCTGCTCGACTTCATCGCACTGAGCTTCAAGCGGTTCGCGTTCGAACAGCGCGGCGACGCCAAGCCCACGTTCGATCCCGAGATCGATCAGGTGCGGTTCAAGGGACCGCTGAGTTTCATCAACACCCTGCAGGAGTACCTCGCCTCCCTGGGCGGTCCGAGCATCGATCTGCAGCCCAGCGGGGTCAGCGTCGGCTACACCTTGGAGATCCCGTCGGTCGCGGTCGGTGTGTTCTCACTGCAGAACATGAGCTTCTCGGCCGGACTGACCCTGCCGTTCGACGGCTCACCGGTGATCGGCCGGTTCGGCTTCTGCAGCCCGGAGAACCGATTCCTGGTCTCGGTGTTCATTTTCGGCGGCGGCGGCTATCTCACCCTCGAACTCAGCACCGAACGACTGCGCAAGCTCGAAGCGGCGATCGAGTTCGGCGGCGTCCTCGCGCTGAACATCGTGATCGCCAGCGGCAGCCTCTCGGTGATGGCCGGCATCTATTTCAAGCTGGAGTACAACGAGACCACCAAGAACGACGAGGTCACGCTCGCCGGCTACCTGCGAGCGGTCGGCAAGCTCAGCGTGCTGGGTCTGATCACCATCACCGCCGAGTTCTACCTGGCGCTGCAGTATCAGTCCGCCGACAACTCGGTGGAAGGGATCGCGATCCTCAGGGTCACCGTCGAGGTCCTCTTCTTCTCCAAGACCGTCGAGCTGGAGGTACGGAAGAAGTTCGCCGGGCCGGGCGGCACCGCGGCGCGCGCATTGGCCGCAGCGGGACGGCACGAGTTCGGCGACCTGATGAGCCAAGCCGACTGGAACGACTACGTCGAAGCATTCGCGGGCTAGGGGGAGACATGGCTGACCAGAACGTGGTCTGGACCGTCGTTCCGAAGGGCGCCGGGGCCGGTCGCGTCCACTTTTCGATCTTCGTCCGGCCGCGATTGACCGGCGGGGCGACACTGGCCGACTTCGAGCACTGGATGTCCTGGCCGGAGCAGAACGTGAAGTTCTTCATCACCCTCGATGGGGGCGCCGAAATCGAGGCCCGGGCCGAGGGACCGGACCGCCGGCCCGACCTGTGGGCGAAGCTGTTTCCGCCCTCGACGCCGGTGGACGCACCGGACGCGGTGAGCGTGCAAGCGCTGGCGGCGGCCGGCGTGCCCAAGGTACGGTCGGCGCCGACCGGCGCGGTGCGTACCTTCATCAAGCAGCAGTACCAGATCGCCGGGGCACGCTTCACCACCGATCCGCCCGGCTATTACGCCTACGAGGAGCCGGGCGGCGACGGGCTGGCGCCCCAGAACGGCGGCGGGTTTCCGTTCGGCGTGCTCGACCTGCACCGGGTGGCCCTGTTGCCGGGCGACAAGGAGAAGATCCGCAACCGGATCCGGACCGAACTTGATCAGCACGGCTACTTCCTCGGCGGCGAGCTGACGATCGACGGCACCACCTACAGCGCGGCGGCCGTCAATTTCCTGCTCGTCGAGCAGTTCCACCGACGCCGCCGGGCGGACAACCACGCGGGTCAGACCCCGCCCAAGGTGCGAGTCCTCGCCGACCCGGGCGACCAACTGGACTTCCACTCCGTCGTCGGACATCTCGGCGCGTATCCAGCCGTGTTGCGCAGGCTCGGCCTGGTCCGCGACATCTCGATCCCGCTCCCGGCTGGCCTGCCAGCCACCCCGGTGGCGGTTCGGGTCCGGGCCGACTGGGCGGGCGCCGGTCCGAACGACGATTACACCACAACGCTGTGCGAGATCAGCGCCGATCGCTGCAGCGCCGCGCCCGCACCCGACTCGGTGATCTCCGATGGCCTGCTCCGGCTCGACGAACCGCCCTTCCAACTGGTCGAGATCGACTCCGACGCGATCGCCAACAAGGTGCTCGGCTTCGCCCAGTCCGTTCAGGCGACGCCCAGAAACTCGCCCGAGCCGCTGGCGCCACCGTCCACCGAGGCCACCGGCCTTGCGTTGCACCGGACCGACAAGGCCAAGATCTTGTACCAGACGTTGGGCAAGGTGGCCGGAATGCAGTCCCGGCTGCAGACCAGGGCGCTGGCCGACGAGCCGTTGCACGCCGAGGACCTGCTGCGTGGTTATCGGCTGGACGTCTGGGACGACGCGACCGGGACATGGCACAGCCTCTGCCGGCGCAAGGGTAGCTACACCTTCGACGACGTCACGATCACGCTCGATGACGAGGGCATGATCGAATCCGCGCACACCGAGCAGAGCGACGACGACACCGTCTATCTGCACGAGTCGATGGCTCGCTGGGTCGGTTACAGCCTGGTCGCACCGCGTCCGGGACTCGGCACCGCCGGCGACGACGACTCCGAGCTGGCCGGACCGGACAGCGACCCCGATGAACGGTTCAAGCTGAAGACGTCGTTCACCGCGACCAAGGGATCGCTGCCGAAGCTGCGGTACGGCCGAACGTACCGACTGAGGGCGCGAGCGGTCGACATCGCCGGCAACAGCCGAAATCTCGGCGACTTCGCCGACGACGACTTCACGGCCGCGACCGAGGCCGTCAGGTATCACCGGTTCGAGCCGGTCGCCCCGCCGAATCTGCTGCTCCGCAGACCCCGCACCGAGGGTGAGTCGCCCGAACTGATGGTGATCCGCAGCAACTACGACACGGCCGCCAAGTCCGACTCGCAACGCCACGTCGTGCCCAACAAGACCGCCCAGCTGACCGCGGAGCAGCACGGCATGTTCGACACCAATCCGAACATCCTCAACCCCAGTTCGATGAGCAAGGCCGCGTACGCATTGATCAAGGAACGGGATCCGGCAACGCTGGCCGACCGGGGCGAACCCGATCCGAGCGGCCACGACCTGCGGTACTACGACACCGACCAGCTCAAGGTTCCCTATCTGCCCGACGTGCTGGCCCGGGGCGCCGCCTTCGCCGGCCTGCCCGGCACCGACGACGTCGTCACGGTCGACTTCGACTTCGCGCTGCTGCACCGCTGGCCGGACGCCCGCCCGTTCCGGCTCCGGCTGCTCGAGGGCACCGGGGCGCCGACCTGGGCGGCGAGCTCGCGCCTGCTCACCGTCCGGCTGCCCAAGGGACGCGCCGCCACCGTGCGGTACAGCTGCCGGATCGACGCGGGCGACCGGGAGCTGCTCGGGCTGTGGAACTGGCTGATGGAGTACGCGGCCGATCATGACTACTCCGAGGAGCGGATCGCGGAGCTTGAATCCTTGGCGACGAAGGGCCGGCTCTGGCAGCTGACCCCCTATCGGACGCTCAGCCTGGTGCACGCGGTCCGGCAGCCGAACACGCCGCCGGCGTTCACCAAGCCGGTCGCGGTCCGCAGGATCGGTGACACGTTTGCCAAGATCACCGACAAGATCACTGCCGACCGTCCCAGCACGAGCAAGATCGACTTGGTGGCGCGCTGGACGGAGCCGGTCGATCTGCTCAGCGAGCCGGGACCCCGAGAGATCACGGGCAGTGATCATGCCTTCGACGTGAAGCTCGATCCACGGGAGGACGATGCGGGCCCGGTAGTTCTTGATCAACAGCATGAGCTGCACGACACCTTGCGGCGCGTGATCAACTACGAGCTGATCGCCAGCACGCGGTTCGCCGAGTACTTCACCGAACGCAAGCGCACGACCCTGACCGCCGGCACCGACACCAAGATCTCCACCGCCGGCATCGTGCCCGGGTCGGACGTGATCACCTCGACCGACGGGCCGAGGAAGACCTACGCCCGCAACGTCGACTACACGATCGACTACGCCGCCGGCACGGTGCGGCCGACCGACGCGTTCACCGGCGGCACGGTCGAGGTCGCGTTCGTGGCACCGCCGATCACCCGATCCAGCACGGAGACCAAGCCGGCCGCGGTGGTCGACATCCCCAGCTCGGCGCGGCCACGGATTCCGGAGATCGCCTACCTGCTGCCGACGTTCGGCTGGCAGAACACCAAGTCCGGCGACACGATCACCAGCAAACGCCTCGGTCATGGGCTGCGAGTGTTCCTCCACCGGCCGTGGTACTCCTCCGGCGTCGGGGAGCAGCTTGCGGTGGTCTTGTTGCGGCAGCTGCCGCCGGCCGATCCGACGGCGCGGCAGCAGCTGTTCGACCGGCTCGGCCGCTACGTCACCACCTGGGGTCTCGACCCCGCGTTCGCGACCCAATCACCGGCCGAGCCGCTGCAAACCGTGCCGCTGGTCAGCGACTTCCCGCTGGCCCAGCGGCCGAAGACCAAGATCATCCTCGCCGAAGCCGACAGTGATCAAACTCTGCGGGATCAGTTCGTCGCCGTCGCGCCGCACGAGGTGCATTACGACAAGCAGCGCCGGCTGTGGTTCGCCGACATCACGCTGACCGCGACGCCGGCCTACATGCCGTTCATCCGGCTCGCTCTGGCCCGCTATCAGCCAAGATCGATCTCGAAGGTCGAACTGTCCACGGTCGCGCTGGCCCAGTTCGCCCAACTGAATCCGGACCGGACGCTGACCGTGACCGGTCCGGCCACGGCCAGCCAGCTCGCTGTCACGGTGGCCGGCGGCAGGGCCTACGCGCCCAAGAGCGGCTACACGAAGCCGGCGCGGGTCGAGGCCCTGGTCCAGACCGCGAACCCGGCCCTGTCCGGGGAGCTGGCCTGGACCACGGTCGGCAACCCGATCCCACTGACGGCGGGGGGTTCACCCGGCACCTGGTCCGGCAACGTCACCCTCCCCGCGCCGCGGGGGAGTCAGCCGTTCCGGCTGGTGATCAAGGAGTTCGAGGTGCCGGAGCTGGGTGATGATCGCCGACTCGTCTATGCCGACACCGTACAGCTCTAATCCAGCTCCCCGCCTTGAGCAAGGCGCAAGGGGTCGAATCGAATGGGGACAACGATGCGCAAACTGTTGATCACCGCCGTTGCCGCAGCGCTCGTCGCATCGCTGCTGGGCGCGCCAACCGCGGTGGCCGAGGAGCGCCCGCATGAGCAGCTCAAGCAGCGCGTCCTGCAGCCGCGGGCCCGAACGCTCGCGGCCGACGAGGGCACCGGCAACGGGATCTACCGAGTGCATGTCGAGCGCGAACGTGGACTGGCGCCCGGCACGTTCACCGTTCTCACCGGCCCGGACAACCCGGCCGGGGAAGGGCTCAACGTCCTCTTCGGCGATGGTGTGCCCGGCACCAGCTACATGATCGTCAGACAGTCCACGGACGACGGCGAGATCACCGACTGGGTGCAGGGTCAGTTGATCACCCACGCCACCGAGCGGTCATTGGACGAGTACTACTGGTACACCGAGACCCTGGATTCGGGTTACGTCAGCTACTGGTCGAGCATCTGGTTCGGCACCATCAGCCAGCGGGTCGAGGTGGTCGGCAAGACCCAGGCGGACACGCGAGTCGAGGTCACGACGACGGTTGATCCGGAACGGGCCGATGAGCTCCAGGTGCAGTACATCTGGGACGTCGCGACCGGCGCGGACGACGGCCCGGCGCTACAACAGCTGACCGCCACCAGCCAGTTCAGCCCGTACGCGCCGGTGATCAACAACGAGAAGTTGCTCACGGACACCACCCGGATCGCCGTGGTCGACAACGAGGACAACGTCGCCGGCCCCTCGCCGGCCCTGGCTACCGCCGTGACGGCGACCGGGGGCGTCGAGTCGATGCAGTACGTCTGCTGGCCGGACGCGATCTACGCCGAGTTCGGTGCGTACGAGGTCTGGGATCAATACGACATCAGCACCCCCGACTCCGAGTGCGTGAACACCGACGGCGACAACGACTCGGCCGTGATCATGACCTTCGAAACCGGCTCCGAGGTGTCGGCGTCGCTGGCGATGACCCCGGGAACGCCGTACCCGACCGCGATCGACGCCCGGCCGGTGCTGCTCCGCCTGCTACCGGCCTTCCGGGCCACCCTGACCGACCGGGCCGAGGGCGAGCCGCTGGCCGGCCGCAAGATCAACTTCCTGGTCGGCAGCACCGTCCGCTGCAGCGCCGTCACGAACGCGGCCGGTGTCGCGAGCTGCGGCACCCTGACCGACGCCCTGGCCGCCGTACTGGCCCTCGGCTACACCGCCCGCTACCCCGGCAACGCGATCTGGGCCTCCAGTTCTGACAAGGGCGGCATCGCGTGACGAGATCGGACAGGGATCGATCCCGGGCGCGAGCGGCCCTGCACTCATGACACAAGCCCGTCACGCTGTCCGACGTCGGACTTGGTGGGGGCGCGGGCCCAGAGGGTGGCCAGGGCGGCTCGGGAGGAGACCTGCAGCTTGGCGTAGATGTTGGCCAGATGGGTGTCGACGGTGCGCGGGCTGAGGAACAGTTGCTCCGCGATCAGTCGGCTGGTCAGGCCGCGCGCGACCAGTTCGGCGACCTGGCGTTCGCGCTTGGTCAGCCCGCTGCCCTGGGCGTCCGCGGCGGTCCCGGTGGTCACCCGGCGGCCCAGCCGGCGCAGCTCCCGTACCGCCTCGGCTTCGAGTCGGCGGGCACCGAACTCGGCCGCCTGCTGCCGGGTGAAGTCGAGCGCAGCGACCGCCCGGGGCCGGTCCCCCAGCAGCTCGTACGCCCGGCCGCCGACCAGGTTCGCCAGCGCGACTTCGTAGCGGGCCGCGGCCGACTCGAAGGCCGCGGCGGCCTCCAGCGACCGCTCGACCGCCCCCGCCGCCTCGCCCCGGGCCAGCAGTACCCGGGCCCGGGCCAGCAGGGCATGGCCGAACCGGCGCGGCAGCCCGGCCGGGCAGATCTCCTCGGCCCGGCTGGCCCAGCCGTCGGCGGCCTTGAGCTGTCCGCGCTCGATCTCGCCGGCGGTCAGGTAGTCGTAGAGCGTGGTCCGGTTCAGGACGTCGAGGTCCGGTGCCTCCGGCCCGCCGACCGCGGCCAGGAACCGTTCGATCGCGTCCGGCTGGCCAGCCGCCTGCCGGGCCACGTAGAGCCCGGCCTCGGCCAGCGGCCGCGCCTGCCCGCCGGCCAGGTTGCCGGCCCGGACCGCGCCCAGCCCGCTCTCCAGGGCGGCGTCCAGATTCCCTTGCCAGACAGCGATCCAGCAGCGTTGGCACCAGACCGTGGCCCGCATCCCCTCGTCCGGCGACAGTTCCATCGCGTCCGAGGCGGTCTCGGCGGCGGCCGCCGCGTCGGCCAGCCGGCCGAGCACCCGCAGCGCGACGGTCCGGCTGTTCAGCAGGTACGTCAGCACGTAACCCTGGCCGCCGGCCCGGGCCACCTCGACCGACCGGTCGGCATAGCGGAGGCAGTCGTCGTAGCGGTCCAGCAGCAGCGCCGCCCAGGCCAGCGCGGGCAGTACGTCGATGCCGGAGGTGACCTCGGTGTCGTACAGGCGGTCGACCAGGCTGGTCGCGACGCCGTACCAGCGCCGAGCGGTCTCGGTCTCGCCGCGGCCGGCGGCGCGGACCGCGAGCAGCCCGGCCGACTCGGCCTGGAGCAGCAGGTCGCCGTGCCGGCACGCGGTGGTATACGCCTCGAGGGCGAGCTCCCGGCCGCGGAAGGCGCCGGCGTTCGTCTCCACCAGCGCCAGTGCGACCTTGAGCCGTGCCGCGGCCTGGCTGTCGTCGTCCGGCAGCTGGTCCAGTTCGCGGTGCAGCAGCCCGAGCGCCCGGCCCGACACCAGCATCGGTGCCACCAGCGCGTAGAGCGCGAGCGCTTCCAATCGCTGCGGCGACGGCTCGGCCGGCAGCCCGGCGAGCACCTGGTCGAGCAGCTCGGCAGCCGAGATCACGTCGGCCGAGACGATCAGGGCCCGGGCCCGGGCCAGCGAGAGCGCGACCCGCCGGTGCTGTTCGGCCGCGCCGTGCGGGAGCAGGCGCAGCGCCGTACCGAACCAATGGGCCGCCGTGCTCGGCGCCTTGGGCAGCGCCTCCTCCGCGGCCCGGGTCAGGATGTCGATCGCCGGCAGGTCACCGGCGCCGGCGGACAGTTCGACGTGGTGGGCCAGGGCGGACACCGCGGCGCCCTGTCGCTGCAGCGCGGCGGCGGCCCGCTCGTGCGCCAGCAGCCGGAACCCCTCCGGTGCCGAGCGGTAGATCAACTGCCGGACCAGCGGATGCCGGAAGGTGAACCGGCGCGCTCCCTCGGTGACCCGGACCAGGTCCAGCGCGACCAGTTCGTCCAGCCGGCCGAGCAGGTCCTCGGCGGGTTCCCCGGCCGCCGCGGCGGCGACCTCGAAGTCGAAGGGGTCGCCGGCGATCGCGGCGGCCTGAGCGAGCCGCCGGGCGGCCGGCCGGGCCCGGTCCAGCTCGGCCAGCAAGGCGGCCTCGACGGCGGGCGGAAGTCCGGCTCCGCTGGGCCGGGCCGTCGGGTCGAGCCGGTCGGCACCGGCCAGCGCGAGCAGATAGAACGGGTTGCCGCCGCTGGCCTGGTGCAGCTCTTCGGCATCCTCGTCGACCAGCTCGGCCACCTCGGCCCGCGTCAGCGGTGTAGGGCTGATCCGGGTCGAGCCGCGGGCCAGGATCCCGACCAACCGATTGCTCGCCTGGCGCGGCCGGTAGGCGGCCGCCAACAGCAGTGGCCCGGCCGGCGGATGCCGGCAGAGCAGGTCGAGCAGTTCCAGCGACGCCGCGTCGGCCCAGTGCAGGTCGTCCAAGATCAACAACAGCCCGCGTTCGCCGGCCAGCAGGCCGAGCAGGGCACCGATCGCCCGGTGCAGCCGGTAGCGGGCACCCGGCGCGGCCGTGCTCTCGGTGTGCTCGGCCAGCGACGGCAGGACGGCGCCACAGCGGGCCAGCCGGTCCGGCCCGAGCGGGTCGAACTCGGCCCGCGGCAGGCTCGCAACATGATCGTCCAGAGCCTCGACGAAGACGCCGTACGGCAGCGACTGCTCGAACTCGCCGGCCGAGCCGGTCAGCGCCAGCAGCCCGCGCCGCTCGGCCCGGAGTCGCAACTCGGCCAGCAACCGGGATTTTCCGATGCCCGGATCCCCGACCACGGCGAGCACCGACGGCCCCTCGTCGATGCTGTTCAGGGCGGCATCCAGGGCCGCCAGTTCCTCAGTCCGTCCAATGATCCCCGCCATACGCGCCCCGCCTACGGTGAGATGTGGTAGGCCGAACTTTACTCCCGCCGCCCCGGAGCGCCAGGGCCGTTGGTCACGGCGAGGTCAGGCCCGCCGTCCGGTGCCGGACCCGTCGTCGTCGAGGTCGTCGAAATCGAACGACCAGTCGTTCTCGCCCGCCCGCTGCGGCGGCGCCGGCTGATCTTGCCGAGGCGGCGCGGCCGGCCGTTGTTGATCTTGACCGGGCTGATCGTGGTGCGGGCCCGGCGGCGGTTGTTGATCTTGGAACGGATTCGCGGCCGGGGCCGGCGCAGCCGGCCCGTCGAACGGTCCCGCGGGCACCGGCGGCGGTGCGTCCGGCGCGGTGCCGGCGGCGTGCAGCCGGGTCACCAGGTCGGGCACCTTGCGGTCGATCTCCTCGGCCATCGCCTGCAACCGGTCCGGGGTCAGATCGGCACCGATGAAGATCAACAACTCGGCCCGGTCGGGCGGTCCGGCGGGGTCGTGCTGCACCACCCAGGTGTTGTGCACGGCGAGCGGCAGCCGGGCGTCCCGGCCGGGACCGTACGGGTTCGGGTCGGTGGACGAGGCGCCGATCAGGCCGGGCGAGGTGACCACGACGAAGCCGGCCCCGAACGGCGACCGGCCGATCGTCGTACGCAGGGTCGCGCCGTCGGCCTCCGCGGTCCGGGACCCGGAGTTGGACAGCCGCACCATGTCGGTGAAGTCGGCCTCGGTGAGCCGGAACGGGCCGCCGTCGCGGAGCACCCGGCCGCCGGTCGGCCCGGCCTCCACGGTGATCGGGATCCGCCGGGCCAGCAGGGCCCGGCTCGGGATCGTCGCGGTCAGCCACTTGGCCAGGTAGAGCAGGCCGAGCGGGATGCCCGGGCCGAGGATCAGCGCCGCGATCAGCGCGGCGGCGAAGTTGATCGGATTCAGCGGCCGGTGCAGGTCGGCGGTGAAGTCGATCTTGACATCCAGGATCCGGCCCGGCTCGCGGTCCGGCGACAGCTTGATCGTCACCGCGCCGTTGAGACTGCCGTTGCCGCCTTCAGCCGTGGTCAGCCGGAGCGGCAGTTCGGCCGTCCGACCCTCGTCGATCCAGAGGCAGTTCCGGGACCCGTCGTTGCTGGACGTGATCTTGACCGCGCCGATCGTGTCCGGCCCGGACTGGATCTCCGGCGAGCCGTCCGCTTCCACCCAGACGCAGCCGGGTCCGGTCACCGGCAGGGTTGCGGTCAGGTCGGCCGGCCCCTCGGCCGAGCCGAAGTTGATCTTGCCGGCGGGCACCGGAAAGCCCTTCTCCGGGGCGATCGTGACCGGGATCTCGATTACCCGCGGGGCGAGCTGGGTGCCGGCCACCCGCTTGCCGCTCGCGTCGACCGTCGCGGCCGTGGTGATCGCGACGCCGAGCCGCAGGGTGGCCCGGCCCGGGGTCACCTTGGTCAGGTCGATCGTCCGCGGCGCCGCGATCTCGCCGGCGTTCGCCTGGTCGGCCAGCACGATCTGCTTGCCGCCCGGCACGGTCAGCACCGCGCCGAAGTTCGCCGTACCCAACAGGGAGCCCGGGTCGATCGCCTTGCCGTCGGCATCGGCCAGCCCGAACTTGACGTTCTTGATCGTTTCGCCGGCCCGCAGCTCGGTCTTCTTCGCGTCCGGCCAGGCCGGGAAGATGTCGCCGGAGACCTGGATGTTGGTGCGCGACCTGGCCTTCGGCGACTTCGCCTGCGGATCGACGAACACGACCGCCCACTGCCCGGTCCAGTCGGCGTTGCCGGGCCGGGTCAGGTCGATGCTCACCGTACGGTTGGACTGCCAGCTGTAGTTGATCTTGACGCCACCGGACTCCGTCTCGGTGGTCCGGCCCGGGTCGCCGCGCTCCAGCGTGATCAACTTCCCGTCCGGCCGGACCAGGACGACGGTCAGCCCGTCGACGTTCGCCGAGCCGAGGATGTGCACCGAGTTGAGCGAGTTGTCCAGCACGAACGCGTGCCGCTGCCGGCAGACCTCGCCCTGGCAGACGCCGGCCTCGGTCTGGGTCGGCTCGCTGGATGGGTCGCGCAGCCGGTCGAACGCGAACAGCAGGTCGTCGATGTTGCTGGCCAGGGTGAACTCGCCCGGCGGCGGTTCGGTGATCCTGCCGCAGGTCTCGTCGCCGGAGGCACCGGTCGCGATGGACCGCATGGTGTCGAAGTCGGAGGCCTTCGCGTCCGCCCCACGCAGCCCGATCGCGAACAGGGTGACCCGGTTGCCGCGCAGCTGGTCGGCCAGCCCGCCGGGCCGGCACAGGTCGCGCCGGGCGGTCGCCTCGGCCTCCCGGACCCGGTCCTCGGTGTCCAGGTCGAGGTCGGGCGCGTACGGCTTGTGCTCGCCGTAGCGTTCCCGGTCCTCGGCGGTGCGGCGCAGATCGAGGTCGAGGGTGCCGTCGGTGAACCAGACGATCGCCTGGCATCGGTCCGGGTCCTTCGCGGTCCGCGCGGCGAGTGCCTGCCGGGCGCCGTTCAGGCCGTTCCAGTAGTCAGTCTCGTAGCCGGAGTTGCGGTCCCGGAACGAGTCCAGCGCCGAGGTGAGGGTACGGGTGCCGTCGCCGGCCAGCCGGGTCCAGTCGCCGACCTCGTTGTAGTCGGACGCGAATCCGGCGACCGCCACGTCCAGCGCGACCTTTCCCTTGCCGGTGAACGCCTCGAGCTGGTTCAGCAGGTAGCCGGCCGCGGTCACCCGGGCGCCGTCCGGGTCGGTCGTCTTCAGGCTGCCCGACTCGTCGATCAGCAGCACCAGGTCGCCCTTCTTCTGCGACATCAGGCAGCCGCCGAAGACCTCGATCGCCGACTTCTCCTTCGCCGCCGCGGGCGTCGCCGGCAGCAGCACCAGCCCCACCACGGCGAGCGCGTACGCGAGCGTGCCCAGCAGCAGCCTGCGGGTCCGGCGGCGGATCCTGGTCACAGGCGGCCCACCCAGAACGCGATCCGCAGCGCCGCGACGACCACGGCCACGCCGCACAGCACCAGCGCCGCGACATAGGCCGGCCGCACCCAGCCCGGCGCCGCGTACACCGGCCGGGCCCGTTCCGCGGTATCGGCCTTGATGAAGTACGCCAGCACGCCGATCGCGACCGGCCCGGCCAGCACCCAGGCGGTGATCGCCAGCCCCGGGATGGCACCGAGCAGCGCGGCCAGCAGCAGCGCGACCAGCGAGATTCCGGCGGCGAGCCCGAGGTACGGCAGCGGCGGCCGGGCGATCTCCAGCGCCGCGACCCCGACGGTCCCGGAGCCGGTCCAGTCGGCCCCGGCGAGGCCGCCCTGATCCCCGCTCCCGCCGAACGGGTCATTCGACGGTGCGCCACCAGCGTTGTCCTGGCCGCCCGGGCCGAACAGGCCGGAGCCGCGCTGGTCGCCCGCGCCGGAGCCGTCCGGCCGCCGAGGCTGGCGAGGATCCGGATCGGCGAACTCGGAGAAATCCCACGGGTCGGGGTCAGGCACTCCGCCACCTCCAACCGTCTGTCGTCAGGGTGAAAAGCTACCCGAGTCGGGAAAGCCCGTGGGCCCGGTTCCTGGCGGCCGGTCAGTTTTTCACGTTACGTGAAAAACTGGCGCTCTACCCCAGAAGCTTCTCTGGTATTGCGACAGGAAACTTGGGGTAGTGGGGCTGGTGAGGTGACTAGGGTGACGGCATGAGCCACGACCCGGCCGGCTCGCCGCGACCGTTCGACTTCGGCGACGACCCGGCGCCCGCGGGACCGGGCCGTCCGGCCGGGAACCCGTTCGAGGACCAGCCGGCCGAGCAGCCGGGCCGGCGCCGGTTCTCCTGGATCGCGCTGATCGTCTCCGTCGGGGTCGCGGTGCTGGTCGGCGTCGGCGGCTATGTCCGTACGGCCGCGTACGCGGACGGCTGGGACGTCGACTCCGGGATCCGCTGGATCGCTCTCACCGTGCTCTGCGTGATCGCGATCCTGATCGCGATCGTGCTGGCCGTCGTCGCCGTGGTCCGGAGCCGCCCGTCGGCCACGGGCGGGTCCCGCGTTCCGCTGCTGATCGCCGTCATCGCGCTGGCCGCCGCGCTGGTGCTGCCCTGGGTCGGCCTGGTGCTCGGGTCCTCGCTCGCCCCGCTGCCACCGGCGCCCTGAGTCTCGTACCGGCAAGACAGTCGCCGGAACGGTTCGGCGGGAACGACGAACGCCAGTATGGTCTTTCCCCGTGGCCATCACCGTGCGCACCATCACGACCGAGGAGCATGTCGCGTTCAACCGCGAGCAGCCCAGCGTGAGCTTTCTGCAGACTCCGGCGTGGGCACGGGTCAAATCCGAGTGGCGGGGCGAGTCGCTGGGCTGGTTCGACGAGGGCGGCAAGCAGATCGGGGCCGGGCTGGTGCTGTATCGCCAGCTGCCCCGGATCAAGCGCTACCTGGCGTACCTGCCGGAGGGCCCGGTGATCGACTGGGAGTCCGACGACATCGGCGCCTGGCTGACCCCGCTGGCCGACCACCTCCGCCGGCAGAAGGCGTTCGGGATCCGGATCGGCTGTCCGCTGGTCGCCCGCCGCTGGCACACCGAGACGGTCAAGGCGGCGATTGCCGACCCGAAGCTGGCCCGGCTCAGCCAGGCGTCGCCGGACGTGGTCAACCACGCCGCGACCCGGACCCGGAACCAGCTGCGCAGCCTCGGCTGGCGGCCGCCGGACTCCGAGCAGGGTTTCGCCGCCGGCCAGCCGCAGTACGTGTTCCAACTGCCGATCGCCGACCGCACCACCGATGAGGTGCTGAAGGGGATGAACCAGCTCTGGCGGCGCAACATCAAGAAGGCCGACAAGCTCGGCGTGACGGTCCGGCAGGGCACCGTGGACGACCTGCCCGCCTTCCACACCTTGTACGTGGAGACGGCGGAGCGTGATCATTTCGGGCCGCGGCCGCTGTCGTACTTCCGGACCATGTTCGACGCGCTGCTGGCCGAGGACCCGGACCGGATCCGGCTCTACCTGGCCGAGCACCAGGGCGACCTGGTCGCCGCGACGACCTGGGTCCGGGTCGGTGATCATGCCTGGTATTCGTACGGGGCAAGCTCGACGGCCAAGCGCGACGTCCGCGGCTCCAATGCGATCCAGTGGCGCATGATCACGGACGCGATGATCGCCGGAGCGACCGTGTACGACCTCCGCGGGATCACCGAGAGCGTGGACGCCGACGACCCGCATCTCGGCCTGATCCAGTTCAAGGTCGGCACCGGCGGCGACGCGGTGGAGTATCTGGGCGAGTGGGATCTGCCACTCAATCCCGTGCTGTACAAGGCTTTCGACCTGTACCTGAAACGGCGCAGGTAACCTGATCGCCGTGACGGGACTTACGCTGCGTCTGGACGCGGCTCGCTGGCGGATGCATCTGCAGACGGTGGCCGGTGCCACGCCCGGCCTGGTGCCGGTCGCCAAGGGCAACGGTTACGGGTACGGGCTGCGCCGGCTCGCCGCCGAGGCGGAAGAGACGATCGGGGTGGACACGATCGCCGTCGGCACCGCCGTCGAGGTGGCCGAGGTGCACGACGTGTTCGGCGGCGACATCGTGATCTTGACGCCGTGGCGGCCGGACGACGAGCTGGCGACCGAGCTGGCCGGCGACCCGCGGATCATCACCACGGTGTCCCGGGTGGCCGACCTGGAGGCGCTGACCGACCTGAACCGCGATCCCCGGGTGCTGCTCGAGGTGCTCACCTCGATGTGCCGGCACGGGATCTTCCCGGACGAGCTGCGCCGGGTCCGGCCGCTGCTGGAACACATCCGGTTCGAGGGCTGGACCATTCACCTGCCGATGCTCGACGAGGGAAGGTACGCGGAGGCGGAGCGGCTCGGCCGGACCGCGCTGGAGGCGGCCCAAGGCCCGCTCTGGTTCTCCCACCTGCCGGCCGAGGACGTCGCCGCGGTGGCCCGCCAGCTCGGCGGCGCCGGAGCGGCCGCGGTGCCGACCCGGCTCCGGCTGGGCACCCGGCTCTGGCTCGGCGACCCGTCCAGCCGGACCTCGACCGCGACCGTGCTCGACGTGCACCGGGTCAAGCGCGGCCAGCGGGCCGGCTACCGCCAGCGCCCGGTCTGGGCCGACGGTTGGATCCTGGTGATCGCCGGCGGCACCTCGCACGGGATCGGGATGGAGGCGCCGACCCCGGCGACCTCGGTCCGGCAGCGCGCGGTCTCGGTGGCCACCGGCTCCCTCGCGGCGGCCGGTCGCGCCCTGAGCCCGTACACCGTGAACGGGAAGAAGCGCTGGTTCCTGGAACCGCCGCACATGCAGTCCAGCCTGGTCTTCCTGCCCGCCAAGGAGACCCCGCCGGCCGTCGGCGAGGAGGTGCCGGTGGAGTTGCGGCTGACCACGGCGACCGTCGACCAGATCGTCGAGGCCTGACCGCCGACATCCCCCGGTGCGGCACCGTTGTGTGCCAGTCTGTGCCGCGTGACGCAACCACCTCCTCCGCAGTACGCCGCGCAGCCCCCGGCCAAGGACCCGGCCATGGTGATGGGCATCGTCGGTCTGATCCTGGCGTTCTTCTGCGCCATCGTCGGACTGGTGATCAGCATCATCGCGTTCCTCAAGTCGAGGAAGGCCGGCTTCACCAACATCCCGGCGCTAATCGGGATCATCGTCGGCATCCTGGCGACCGTCGGCTGGAGCATCGGCGGCGTGAACCTCGGCAACGTCGTCGCCAAGTGCAACGAGCTCGGCCCGGGCGTGCACAAGGTCGACGGCGTCACGTTCACCTGCAGCTGACCCTCTCGGAACCTGATCGATCAGGTTCGAAGAAGCCTGCGGGGATCGGACGAATCTAGATTTCGGTGCCATGAGCACGATGGAGGCGCCGGCCAACCTCTCGTACCGGGAGGTGCTGCGGGACCGCCGGGTGGCCGGCCTGCTGCTGGGCGACCTGCTGGCCGGGGTCGGCACCGGGATGATCATCGTCGCGATGCCGATCCAGACCCTCGCCATCCACGGCTCGTTGCCGCGGGCGATCGCGATCGGGCTGGTGGAGGCGGCGCCGTTCGTGCTGTCCACCGTGTTGGCGCTGGCGATCGGGCTGGGCCGGGTCCGGCTGCCGCCGAGGCTGCTGCTGATCGCCGACTGCGTGCTCCGGTCCTTGACGTTCGCGACGCTGGGCCTGCTGGGAATCACGGGCCGACTGACCCTGCCGGTGCTGATCGGCGGGCTGCTGGTCGGTGCCGTGTTCCGGATGGCCGCGGCGTCCAGCCGGCGGCTGCTCGCCACCGAACTGGCCGGCGAGTCCGGTCGGTTCGCCGCCAACGGGCTGCTCGGGCTGAACTCCAGCTTCGCCCTCTACATCGTCGGCCCGGTGCTCGGCGGCGTGATCGCGACGACCACCGCACCCGGGTACGCCCTGCTGGCCGACGCGGCCGGAGCGCTGGTGCTGCTGGCCGCGGTGATCATCTTCGTCCCCCGCTCGATCCGCCCGCCGCAGCCCGACCCCGTGGACACCGTGCGGCCCAGGTCGGGCTGGCGGATTCTGCGACGGCGCCCGGCGGCCGCCCGGCTGCTGGTGGTCGTGTTCTTCTTCAATCTGCTCTACATGCCGATCGAGATCGCGCTGCCGCTGCTGGTCCGGGACCGGCTGGCCGCCGACCCCTCCGCGCTCGGCCTGCTCTGGGGCGCGCTCGGCGTCGGGGCGCTGATCGGGGCCGCGCTGGTCAACCAGCTCCGCCGGCTACCGCAACGCCGGCTGCTGATCGTGATCATCGCCCTCTGGGCCCTCTGCCCGATCGCCCTCGCGTTCGTCGGCTCGCTGCCCCTGGCCCTGGTCGTGTTCGGGCTCGGCGGCCTGGTCTGGGCCCCGTTCACCCCGGTCGCGTACAGCTTCCTGCAGTCGGGCCTGGAGCCGGACGAGCAGCAGCAGGTGGTGACCCTGTGGACCACCGGCTCCGTGGTCGCCGCGCCGCTCGGCCTGTCCCTCGGCGGCCCCTTGGTCGAGGTTGCCGGCGTGGCCGGAGGCCTCGCCCTGTCCGGCGCCCTGACCCTCCTCCTGGTACCGATCGCCGTGCTGGCGGTCCTGCGAAGGGGCGAGCCAGCGGGTCGCGGGTGAACTTCGTTGCGACTGAACGGCGAAGTTCATCACGCGTCGCGGCACTGGCATCCTTGGCCCTGTGGCCGACGATCTCGCAGCTCAGTTGGGCGTTCGGATGCCCTCGCCGCTTGAGGTTGTCCGGTCGGCTGAACTGGACCGGTTGGGTACGCGTTTGATCTTGAAGCGGGACGATCGAATCCATCCTCAGCTTTCGGGCAACAAGTGGAGGAAGCTGCAGCCCAATCTTGAGGCGGCCCTTGCGGGCGGACATGACACGCTCTTGACGTTCGGCGGGGCCTACTCGAATCACCTTCGAGCCGTCGCGGCTGCTGGTCACTTGGTCGGTCTGCAGACGGTCGGTGCCGTCCGCGGCGAAGAGCACCAGCCTCTGAACCCGACCCTCACCTTTGCCGTCGCCCGAGGGATGCACCTTGTCTACCTGGATCGCCAGACCTACCGAGACAAGGGATCACCCAAGGTCCTTGATCAACTTCATCGGGAGTTCGGCGACTTCTACCTCGTGCCCGAAGGCGGGACCAACGCCCTCGCCGTCCGCAACTGCGCGGAGATCACCCGAGAGATCGAGGAACCGTTCGACCTGATCTGTACCCCCTGCGGTACCGGCGGCACGCTCGCTGGCATGGCAGCCGGGCTACCCCCGGGCTCCCGGGCCTTGGGCTTTTCCGCGTTGAAGGGCGGGGACTTCCTTCGCGACGAGGTTCGGCGTCTGCAAGAAGTCGCCTTTGGCACCGCATTCGAGAATTGGGACATTGAGACCGGGTTTCACTTCGGTGGTTTCGGCAGAAGGACGCCTGAGTTGATGGAGTTCGTCGACCAGTTCGAAGATCATCATGGAACACCCTTCGAATGGGTGTACGTGGCGAAGATGCTGTACGGGGTCATCGATCTTTGCCGGCGAGGCGTGGTTGCACCGCGGAGCACAGTGATAGCGGTGATCACCGGCCCGGATGAGGGGGTCCAGAGTCACAACGCAAGCTGGTGTTGCTGAACGCCACGACTCGACAGGTTGCCGTCGATGAAGGTCAGGGCTCACCGACCGTTGTTGATCTTGAAGTTCTTACCGAACCCGATTCACCGACCTCCGACGTGCCGTCAGATCAGCCACAAGTTGGATCGTGCCGGACTCCAGATCACGATCGACCCGGAGGTCAGCGCCGACCTCTCGCCATTGCCATGTGAACAGCCGTGGGGAGTCCTGACGCCTTTGACCCGCTGCCGGACGCCTACCGGCTACCCACTCGTGCTCAGCGGACTTGGGTGAATTTCCACCGCGACTGACCGGCGAGAATTCACACCCGTTGCCGGGCTGGCCAGGAGCCGCCGGGACTCACAGGCGATTCACAAGCAGGTCCCGCATGGTTCACAAGCAGGCCCGGCACCCTCGGAGTCCACACTCTGATCGTCCATCGGCCGGTCGGGGGCAGCAGCGTGGCTGCACCGGCGTCGTCCGCTGCCAACAGCGAATCCGTGTTCGGGACCGTCGATGACCACGCGCTTGGACGACGGACCGAACAAGGAGAAGGCCCTGATGGAAACCGTCAAGAAGATCGCGGCGTGGACCGGGATCGTCCTCACCGGATTGAGCGGAATCGTGTTGCTCGGCGGCGGCAAGGTGACCTCGGGAGCGCTCCTGATCGCCACGTCTTTCATCCTGGTGCGACCGATCAGGAGGCTCGCTCTGCCGGGTTGGGCTCGGGCAGGATTGATATGTGCCGTGTTCGCCGTGGTGATCTGGAACATCTCCACCACCGAACTGCCGAATCCCTCGAACGACCGGGCGGTCAGTTGCGCTCGGGAATCCGCCTTCGCCGTGACCCCGACGGGGTTCACCTTCCTGGACCAGGTGATCTACATCGTCAGCACCTTCGTGGCCCAGGCTGCGCCTTCCTGATCAGTCGTTGAGGAGCTTGGCGCGCAGGCGTTCTGTGTCGGCGTCGGTCCACCCGATCGACGTCAGGTACGGCAGCACGCCGCCATGCTGTCGGTCCAGGAAGGCCAGCACGTGTTCCATCGTCTCGGGCCTGGTGTGGTGGGAGGACAGGGGGCGGCCCTCCAGATTCGCCGCGTACGTCTTCGACCGGCGCAACCGGTCCACGATCTCGGGGACCTTCTCCGTGCTGGCCGCGTAGTCGGCGATGATCTGGGCGCGGTTGGCGCCGGCGACGGACAGGGCGAGCGCGACGACGGTGCCGGTCCGGTCCTTGCCGGCGGCGCAGTGCACCAGCGCGGCGCCGGGCGCCTCCGCGATGTCGCGCAGGGAGGCGAGCACCGAGTCGGGCCGGTCGACCAGGTAGGACAGGTAGAACGAGGCGGAGGCGTCGGAGACCTGGACGCTCGGCTCCAGGTCGATCCAGGGCAGCGCCTCGGCGGGCGCCGCCTCGACCTTCTCGTGCGGCTGGTCGCTGCTGACCTCCGGGTCGCTCTCGCGGAACATCGAGTGGTGGTGGATCCGCACGTCGTCCCGTCCGGTCAACGGGCCCGGACCCTCCGAGTCCACCTCGTGCGTCGAGCGCAGATCGATCACGTCGGTCAGCCCGTACCGGAGCAGAGCGGCGATGTCGTCCTCGGTCAACGACTGCAGGTTGTCGGATCGGAGCAGGCGACCGGTCTTGATCTTGTCCCCGTCGTCGGTACTGATCCCTCCGACATCACGCAGGTTCACCAGTCCGTCAAGATCAATCCAGTTCGGCGTCACGCCTGCGAGTCTAGTCGGCGGCTTCGGCGGTCGTACGTCCGCTGGGCCCTGTCCACCTGGTCCATGTGGGCCTCCGCCCAGACCTTGAACTGACTGACCAGGACCGCCAGCGAGCGGCCCAGCGGGGTCAGCGAGTAGTCCACCCGGACCGGGACCGCCGCCGTCACCCGGCGGGTGATCATGCCGTCCCGCTCCAAGGTGCGCAGCGTCTGGGTGAGCATCTTCTGGCTGACCCCGACCAGCCGCTGGGACAGCCCGGAGTAGCGCAGATCGCCCTCACTCAGCGCGCTGACCACCAGGGTCACCCACTTGCTGCTCAGGCTGTCCAGCAGGCGCCGGCTGGGGCACTCGGCGAGGTACGCGTCGTAGGCGATCTTCGCCTCGCGCCGTCGCTGTAGGGCGGTCCGGGTCGCCATCGGGCTCACTTCCTTCCCACTTACGCACTTTCAGGTGCCTACTTCCCCATGGGAAGTTACGTGGCCACACTGAAGTCCGTCAACCCCACGAAAGGAAGACCATGAAGGCCGTTGTGATCACCGAACCCGGCGACGTCGATGCCCTGCAGCTGATCGAGCTGGACCCGCCGGAGCCGGGGCCCGGCGAGGTCCGGCTCCGGGTCCTGGCCGCCGGCGTCAATCCGGTCGACCTGGACACCCGGGTCGGCTTCTTCCACCGCGCCGGCTGGATCACCGGGGACCAGGTCGGCCTGGGCTGGGACGTGGCCGGCGTCGTCGACCGGGTCGGTCCCGGGGTGGCCGGGATCGAGCCCGGGCAGCTGGTGGCCGGGCTGCTGGACAAGCTCGATGTCCCGATCGGGACGTACGCCGAGCAGCTGGTGCTGCCGGCCACCTCCGTCGCCCCGGTCCCGGACGGGCTCGGCCCGGTCGCCGCGGCCACCTTCCCGCTGAACGCGACCACGGCCCTCCAGGCGCTCCGCCAGCTCGACCGCTCGGCCGGGGACCGGTTGTTGATCACCGGGGCCGCCGGTGCCGTCGGCGGCTATGCGGTGCCGCTTGCGGCCGCGCAGGGCTGGCGGGTGACCGGTCTCGCCCGGGCCGAGGACCGCGAGTTCCTGCTCGGCGCCGGTGCGGCGGAGGCGGTCACCACGATCGAGGACGGCGCCTTCGACGCGGTGCTGGACGCGGCCGTGCTGAACGACGCCGCGCTGGCCGCGGTCCGCGACGGCGGGACGTACGCCAGCCTGACGCCGGCCGCGCTGCCCACGACGGACCGGCCGATCACGGTCGAAGCCGTTCGCGTCGCGGCGGACTCGGCCGACCTGGCCGAGGTGCTCCGGCTCGCCGCCGCCGGCACGCTCTCGGTCCGGGTCGCCGGCACGCTGCCGCTGGCCGAGGCCGGTACCGCGCACCGGTGGCTGGCCAAGGGCGGTGCCCGCGGCCGGTGGGTGCTGCTGCCCTGACCGTCAGCTGGCCCAATGGCCGGTGAAGAACAGCCAGCACCACCAGAGCATGATCAACACCGACAGCGTGAACGCGGTCACCACCAGCACCCTGTGCATGATCGCCAGGGCCGCCCGGCGCGGCTGCCAGGTGCCCCAGCTCGCCACCATCAGCCAGAGCGGGAACCACAGCAGCACGGCGCGATTGACCGAGAAGAACCAGTACGACATCGAGAACGCCAGCACCTGGACGGCGACCCAGCTGGCCTCGGCCCAGAGTCGCCGGACCAGGCACCAGACGGTGACCACGACCCCGAGCGCCATCGAGGCCATCTCGAATCGGAACACCTCGGCCCAGCCCGGATGATCGGCGTACGCCCCCGGCTCGATCGCCGGCAGCGTGTTGAGGAAGGACTGCCAGGGCCAGGTGAAGCCGCGCGCCCAGCCGGACTCCTGGGCGGCGAACCAGGCCGTCCAGGAGCCGGTCAGCAGATAGAGGAAGATCACGAAGGCGGCCAGCACCGAGGCCGGGATGATCAACAACGCGGTCCGCCGGAGCCGGGCCGACCAGCCGATCTTGCGGGTGGTGATGATCATGACGAACAGGGCGCCGATCAGAAACAGCCCGGACACCCGCAGCGTGCAGGCCAGGGCGGTCAGGCAGGCCGCGGCGAGCCAGCGGTCGGACCGGGCACGATCCCAGGCCCAGAACGCCGCCGCGCAGAACAGGGATTCGGTGTACGGGACGGTGGTGAACACCGCCGTCGGGGCGAACAGCCAGGCGATCGCCGCCCACTGGCCGCCCAGCCGGGCGAGCGCGGCGGCGGCGAAGGCCGAGCCGATCGTGGACAGGACCACGCCGCTCACCGCGACCGGGATGCCGAGCTGCAGGCCGAGCGCGAGCAGCCCCGGCAGGCCGGGGAAGAAGGCCATCAGGTTCGGCGCCGAGAGATAGCCGCCCTGGGCCAGCTGACTGAAGTGCTGTACGTCCCAGTTGCTCACCATCGAGGTGAGGGTGCGCTGCTGGGTCAGCGCGAGCAGCAGCGCGACCAGGCAGATCAGGCCGCGGCTGAGCAGCCAGGCCTGGACCACCGCCCGGCCGCCGCCACGGGCCAGCAGCCGCTCCGGCAGCCCGGTCGCGAACGCCGGCAGACCGTGCGGTGCCGGCCACCGTCGCGCCCGTGTCGGTCTCGACCGCGCCTTGCGAGCTTGCGCCGGAGCCGCCGGCGTCGAGTCAGTCATCGGTGTCCAGCCATCGGGGAGGGCTCAGCCATCGGGGTCGGGGCCGGCCGCCCGCGCCGGAGCCGGGGCGGTCGAGACCGGTCGGGACCACAGCCCGGTCAGGGACCAGCCGCGGTCGGCCGCCCGGTCCAGCACGCCGCCGCCCGGATCGTCGGCGCCACCGGCCCGGACCAGGTCCCGTTCCGGCCGCAGCGCGTCCAGCACCACCTGCACGACCAGGTAGCACTGCACACCGATCCGCAGGATCACGGCCACCCAGTAGAGCCGGTCCGCCGAGCCGTCGGCCGGCTTGAGGACCCCGGCCAGGTGCCACCAGATCGCCGCGAAATAGAAGAGCTCGGCGGCCGTGAACAGCCACCAGTCCCGCCACCGGGGCCGGGCCAGGATGAGCAGCGGCAGCAGCCAGAGCACGTACTGCGGCGAATAGACCTTGTTGGTGATCAAGAACGCGGCGACGACCAGGAACACCATCGCGCCGAACCGCGGCCGCCGCGGCGCCGCCATGATCAACCAGCCGATGCCCAGACAGGCCGCCAGCATCAGCACGAAGTTGATCACGTTGAGCGCCGGGACCGGGTGGCCGGCGAGCTCGAAGACGTACCAGAGCGAACCGAGATCGCCCTGCCGGTCGGAGTTGAAGGTCCAGAACGCCAGCCAGGATTCGGGAGCGAGCAGCACCACCGGCAGGTTGACCAGCGACCAGCTGATCATGAAACCGCCGAGCGTCGCGAACAGGTCGTTCAGCTTCTTCGTGCGTACGCAGAGCAGGATCAACGGTCCGAGCAGCAGCACCGGATAGAGCTTGGCCGCGGTCGCCAGGCCGAGCAGGACACCGGCGACGATCGGGCGCTTGCGGGCCCAGAACAGGCAGCCCAGGGCGGTCAGCGCGATCACCAGCAGGTCCCAGTTGATCTGCGCGGCGGCCGCGACGCAGGGCGAGGCGGCGAGCATCATCGCGTCCCACGGCCGGCCCTCGACCGTTCGCACCTGGGCCCAGACCGCGACCAGGAACAGCAGCCCGAGCAGCACCTGGTTGACGTCGACGAACAGCAGCGTGGACGAAACCTGCTGCCAGTCGTTCAGTCCGGTACCCTGAGCGCCGCCGAGGAACCGGGTGAGCAGCCGCTCCAGTTCCAGGAACCAGCCGGTCAGCACCGGGTACTCGAGCACCGGGTAGTCCGGGCTCGACTGCAGGTACGGCGTCAGGCCGGCCATCAGCCCGCGGCCCTGATAGAGCAGCCCGATGTCGGAGTAGCACATCAGCCGGAAGTGGTCCGGCGCCTGCCCCGGCACCGTGATCCGGCACGGGATCCGGAAGATCATCCCGACCAGGTACGTCAGCGTCGCGACCGCCAGCGTGACCCGGACCGGGCTCCACCAGGCCCGCCCGGCCGCCGCGCGCCGCCCGAGCGGACCGCCGAGCCGCTGACTGACCAGCCGGACGAACCCGTCCTCGGCCGACGGCTCCGTCACGACACCCCTGGGCCGGGCCGGCTGATCGACAGTCATCGGAGGCGACTCTACTCAGCCCCGCCCCTGCCTCGCGCCCCTGCCGGTTTTTCACGTTGCGTGAAAAACTGTCGCTTTACCAGAGAAGTTTCTCGTGTAAAGCGACAGGAAACTTGGTGACGTGGGTCGGGAGGGACGCATGGGAGACTTCGCCGGGCGGACGGTGTTGGTGACCGGAGCGAGCGGCGGGATCGGGGGCGCGACGGTGCGGCACCTGGTCCGGGCCGGCGCCGAGGTGATCGCGAGCGGCCGTTCCGAGGAGGCCTTGGCGGCGCTGGTCGAGGAAACCGGGGCGCGGGCGCTCCCGTTCGACCTGACCTCCGAGGACAGCGTCCGGGCCGCCCTGGACGGGGTCGACCTGTGGGGCGTGGTGAACTGCGGCGGCTTCGGCGGTGAGATCGCGACGCCGACCGAGACCGACATCGCGGTGTTCGACCAGGTGATCAGAGTCAACGCCCGCGGCGCCCTGCTGGTGATCAAGTACGCGGCACGGTCGATGCAGCGCCTCGGCCGGGGTGGCTCGATCGTCAACGTGTCCAGCCAGGCCAGCCTGGTCGCGCTGCCCGGCCACATCTCGTACGGCTCCTCGAAGGCGGCGCTGGACAACATCACCCGGGTCTCGGCGCTGGAGCTCGGGAAGTACGGCATCCGGGTCAACAGTGTGAATCCGACCGTGGTGATGACCCCGATGTCCGCCTGGTACTGGGGCCGCGAGGACATCGAGCGCCCGTTTCTGGACGCGATGCCGCTGGGCCGGTGGGCCACCGAGGACGAGATCGCCGCGCCAATCGTCTTCCTGCTCAGCGACGCCGCGTCCATGATCACCGGCGTCAGTCTGCCGATCGACGGCGGCTACAGCTGCCGCTGACGGTACGCGCGGCTCAGCCGGAACTGGAGCCGTCGGACGTCGCGTCGCTGCCGAGAATCGAGCCGCTGGAACCCGAGCGGCCCGAGTCGGTCGATCCCGAGGATCCGCTCGTGTCGGATTCACCGGAGGATCCGTCCGAGTCCGTACTGCCGGAGGATCCGCCGGAGTCCTCGGTTGCGCCGCCGGAGTCGGAGCCGTCGCTCGATCCGTCCGAATCGGACTGGTCGTTCGAGCCGCCCGAGTCGGAGCTGCTGTCCGAGTCCTGGCCGCCGGAGTCGGCGTCGCCGCTCGGATCCTCACTCGGCTGCTCCGTCGGTTCCTCGGTCGGCTCCTCCGACGGTTGCTCGGTCGGGTCCTCCGACGGCTGCTCGGTCGGGTCCTCGCTCGGTTTCTCGGTCGGATCCTCCGACGGCTGCTCCGTCGGGTCCTCGCTCGGTTCCTCGGTCGGTTCCTCGCTCGGTTCCTCGGTCTCCGGATCCTCGGTCTCCGGGTCCCGGGTCTGCTCCTGCTGCTGCGGGCCCGGGTCGTCGTCGCGCGGCCGGTCCAGGTTGACCCAGGCCGGGTCCTCGAACTCTTCGACCGGCTGGTCCTTGGTGGCCTTCTTCATGTAGTCGGCCCAGGTCAGTGCCGGATACGTACCGCCGAAGAACGTGCTGTCCCCCGGCCGGGCGTAGTCGTCGAGGTCCTCGTTGCCGCCGTCGCCGGCGACATACATGACCGAGGTCGAGATCTGCTTGGTGTACGCGACGAACCAGGCCGACGTGATGTCGTCCTTCACGCCGTCCTTGGTGCCGGTTTTGCCGGCGACCGGGCGGTCCAGGGTCTGCACGGTCCGGCCGGTGCCCTCCTCGACCACGCTGGACAGCGCGTACGTGACGTCGTGGGCGATGTCCTCGCTGACCGCGCGCTTCTCGGCCGGCTTGGCCTCATAGATCACGTTGCCGGCGGCGTCGGTCACCGAGTCGACCACGTGGTTGCCGACATGAATCCCGTCGTTGGCGTATGTGGCGTACGCGCCGGCCTGGTCCAGCGGGCTCACCTCGGCCGCACCGAGAGCGATCCGGGTGTTCTCGTCCCAGCCGGCACCCTTCGGCGCGCCGGCCGCCTGGGCTGCCTTGCTGATCTTGCTCGGGCCGTCGTCCATCTCCACCGTGAGGTCGACGAACGCGGTGTTGATCGACTCCGCCGTCGCCCGGCGCAGGCTGACCGTGCCGTACTCGTGGTTGAACTCATTGCGGACCCTGACCGGGTCGCCGTCGGGGGTGAACGAGTTGCCGTTGAAGTACGAACGCAGGCTGTAGCCGTCCTCCAGCCCGGCCGCGAGCGCGTACGTCTTGAACGTCGACGCGGTCGGCCGCGGGGTCGTGGCCCAGTTGCGCGAGTTCGCGACGTAGTCCGGGCCGCCGTAGACGGCGAGCACCCGGCCGGTGCCGACCTCGACCGACGCGATCGCCGCATGCAGGTCGGACTTCTTCTCGTCCGCCGCGTCGGCCGCCTTCTTAGTCCACTTCTGCGCCGACTTCACGGCCGCGTTCTGGGCCGCCTTGTCGAATGTCGTGGTGATCTTGAGGCCGCCGCCGTTGATCGTGCTGGAGTCGAAGCCGGCCGCGAGCAGTTCGGCCTCGACCATCTTGAGCAGGAAGCCCTTCGGCCCGCCGTAGCGCTGGTTCTTCTCGATCTCCGGGAACTTCGGCAAGGCCTTCGCGTGCTTGGCCGCCTCGGCCGGCGTGATCGCGCCGGTCTCGGCCATGCTCTGGATCACGTACCGGTAGCGCTCCAGCAGCTTCGGGTTGTGGCCGTCGTCGGCGTCCGGGTCGAACACGGTTGGGTTGTTCAAGATCGCGGTCAGCGCCGCCGCCTGCGGAACCGTGAGCTCCTCGGCGTCCACATCGAAGAACGCCTTCGCGGCCGCCTGGATCCCGTACGCACCGCGGCCGAAGTAGATCGTGTTCAGGTAGCCCTCGAGGATCTGCTCCTTGGTCAGGTCCTTGTTGAGCTTGTACGCAAGGAAGACCTCCTTGAACTTCCGGGCCAGGGTCTGCTCCGACGTCAGGTACATGATCTTGATGTACTGCTGGGTGATCGTCGACCCGCCCTGCAGCGACTCACCGCGCAAGATCGCCCAGGCGGCCCTGATCATGCCGGTGATCGAGATCCCGGGATCGGTCCAGAAGTCCCGGTTCTCGGCCGACACCAGCGCGTCCTTGATCGACTGCGGCATCTCGTCGAACGTCAACGGCTGCCGGTTCTGGGTGGCGAAGCTGCCCAGCTGCGCCTTGCCGTCGTTGTAGTACACGAAACTGGTCGCGGTCTGGAAGTCGGCGTTCGGGTCGGGCAGCTCGGTGGTCTGATAGCCGACGACGACGATCGCGGTGGCGCCGACCAACCCGATCAAGATCAGGGCGACCAGGCTGCGGACGATCCGGCGGGCCCAGCGGCGGCCCTTCGACTGCTTGTTCTTCCCCGATTGTCCTGCGTTTCGGCGCGACCCCAAGGGGCGCTCAGCCATAGATGTCCTCGACCGTCTGCTGCCGGCGCGGAGGCTTGCGCTTCACCCCGTCCCCGAGCAGGTACGACATGATCATGAAGTTCCAGCTGCAGCCGAGGCACACCTCGACCACGACGACCTTGAACTCGCCGAACTCGTGCGCCATCTCCTCCAGTTCGGCGGTCCGCTTGATCCGGCCCGAGTACTGCCCGAGCTGGTCGCCGAACACGTAGTGCAGCTGGGTGAGTTCCGTCGCGTCGCAGACCGGGCAGGTGCCGTCGACCTTCTCGCCGTGATGCTTCGCCGCGCGGAGCAACATGGGGTCGGCGTCGCAGGCCTCGCGCCGGGCCAGCCGGCCGCCGGGACGCCGCAGCGCGGCCAGGGTCGATCGACGCTGCAGTGCGTAATCGACAACCTCCCGCTGGGACCACATGGCCTCCAGGGTACGTGTCGATTTCGGCGTTGGCGATATCGCAGATCGGGTCGAAGGGTGGTGACGCACAAGCAGAAATCACGGATGGGCCGGTGCCAGAGTTCCCGAGCGGCGAGACATCACCGGCCGTCGGGCGGCGTGTCGTGACGACCGTCACGCGTTCGTACGGTAGTGCAATTGCTTGTCTTGTCATGACGAAACCTGGATTTGTACGATGAATTCATGCCCGACCGCATCCGTACCCTGAAGCTGTCCCTGGCCTACCTACCGCTCGCCGTACCGATCAGTGATGCGAAGGTGCTCACCGGCCGTCAGCGACCCTTGACCCAGGTGGCGCTCCTGTTCGCCGAGATCACCACCGAGGCAGGCTTCGAGGGGATCGGATTCAGCTACTCGAAGCGGGCCGGCGGGCCCGGACTGTTCGCCCATGCGCGCGAGATCGGCGGCGACGTGATCGGCGAGGACCCGAGCGACATCGGCAAGCTCGACACCTTGCTGGTCTGGGCCGGAGCCTCGGTCGGCCGGAGCGGCCTGGCCACCCAGGCGATCGCCGCGATCGACGTGGCCCTGTGGGACCTCAAGGCGAAGCGGGCCAGCCTGCCGCTGGCCAAGCTGCTCGGTTCTCATCGTGATGCGGTGCCCTGCTACAACACGTCGGGCGGGTTCCTGAATGCGCCGATCGAGGAGGTCCTGGACAATGCGGCCGAGGCCGTCGAGCGGGGAATCGGCGGGATCAAGATCAAGGTCGGGCAGCCGGATCAGCTGGCCGACCTGGCCCGCGTCGAGGCCGTACGTTCCTCGTTGCCGGAGTCGGTCGCGCTGATGGTGGACGCCAACCAGCAATGGGACCGCGGGACCGCGCTGCGGATGGGCCGGCAGCTGGAGCCCTTTGGTCTGGTGTGGATCGAGGAGCCCCTGGACGCGTACGACGCCGCCGGGCACGCCATGCTCAGCGCACGCCTGGACACCCCGATCGCCAGCGGCGAGATGCTGACCAGCGTCGCCGAGCACCGGGCCCTGATCTCGCAGAACTCGGTGAGTTTCCTGCAGCCGGACGCGCCCAGGGTCGGCGGGATCACGCCCTTCCTGAGGATCCTGGCCCTGGCCGACGAGGCCGGCTTGAAGGTGGCGCCGCACTTCGCGATGGAGCTGCACCTGCACCTGGCCGCGGCCTATCCGGGCGAGGTCTGGGTGGAGCACTTCGACTGGCTGGAACCACTGTTCAATGAACGGCTGGAGATCGCCGACGGCCGGATGCTGGTGCCCGACAGGCCCGGGATCGGCGTATCACTCAGTGATCAAGCCCGCGCCTGGACCGTCGAGACGGCCACGTTCGGTGGCTGAATCGCTCACTGAGCGGGTCGTCGGTGAGTTGACCCGGGAGATCGCCGAGGGCGTCGTCGCGGCCGGCGAGCGGCTGCCGACCGAGGCGGCCTTGATGCAGCGCTTCTCGGTGTCGCGGACCGTGGTCCGGGAGGCCGTCGCACGACTGCGGGCGGCCGGCCTGGTCGACTCGCAGCAGGGACGCGGAACCTATGTGCTGACTCGGCCGAGCGGCGTCCGCTTCGAGTTCGGCGAGACCGCCGCGCGAAGCTTGCCCGAACTGCTGGAGCTGGCCGAGTTCCGGATCGGGGTGGAGTGCGAGGCTGCGGCCCTGGCGGCGCGGCGACGCGATGATCAAGATCTGGTACGGCTTCGGAAGGCGCTCCAGGAGCAGCGGGCCGCCGCCGACGCACCGGCCCGTTCGATCCAGGCCGACTTCGACTTCCATCTCGGGATCGCCCGGGCCTCACGCAACCGCTACTACGCGGACCTGCTGTCGGCGATCGGCCCGATGATGATCATCCTGCCCAAGGGGCGGCGCCGGGCCGGCCGGCCGGCCGACCCGGTCCGAACCGAGCACGACGCCATCCTGACCACGATCGACTCCGGCGACCCTCAGGCCGCTGCGGCAGCGATGCGTACCCACTTGATCAACTCCGCTCACCGGCTCCGCCGGGAGTGACGTGCCTTGGGCCGAGTCAATGCGCCTGGAGCTCGACGTCGACGAACGTATGACCGGCCATCGTGTCGTCGGTCTGGAGCGCGACCAACCGCAGACGAGGGCCGGCACCAGCCGGCCTGGCCGGAGGAACCGTCGTCCGGACGCTCAGCGGTTCGCTGCAGACATGCGGTTTGACGGTCACGTCGATCGACCCCGCATCGTGGTCGGACCCCTCCCAGCTCCATCCCAGACGGCCGACGAACGGCTCTGAGCCACGGTGCGAGACGGCCACGTTGACCACGATCTCCTGTCCCGCGGTCGCCAGGAGATCGGCGCCGGGCCGGACCGGGATCAGGTCGGGAATCAGAACCGTGTCGCGATGGACGTCGGCCGGAATCGTGCCGCCGAGGTCCTTCCGCCGCCGGTCGAAGGTGTATGTCCCGGCCGTCTCGTGCTCGATGTCGGTGAGCTCGCAATAGATGTAGCCGGAGATGGCGTCCTCCCGACGCAGCCGCTGGGTCTGCCAACGAAGGTGCCAGCCGCGCTCGAGGCTGGTGTGCCCGACGCCGTACTCGGTGTTCAGGTTGGGCCGGGCCTTCCCATCGGGCTCCCTGGCCCACAGCGGTCGGTCGAGCGCGTCGGGGCCGAGGCCGATCGGAAGGATGTCAAGCGTGCCGGCGGCGCTCCTGGCGACGACGTCATCCCATTTGACCAGATCATCGGTGTAGACGTGCCAGTCGACGATGTCGGTCTCGACATGAGACCAGCCCGAGTCGTCGACCACGAGCCGGGTCGGGTCGAGTCGGTGGGCGAGCTCGCTGATCCGCTGCAGCGTGGCCGCCCGCTCGGGGTCCTCGGCCGCCTGCCAGTCGAGTCCCCATTCCTCGTTGTACAGGCCCCAGATGATCACACTCGGGTGGTTGCCGTACTTCAAGATCATCTCCGGGACCAGACTCTCGAAGGCGTTCACGGCTTCCGGCGTGAATCGACCGATGCTCGGTGGCTCGACCCACATCAGCATGCCCAGCCGATCCGCGTAGTGGAGCTGCCGCGGGTCCTCGAACTTGAGATGCTTGCGGACCAAGGTGAATCCCGCATCCCGGGCAAGTTCGAGGTCGCGCAGGAGTGCTTCCGGGCCGGGGGCGGTCAGCCCACCGTCCGGCCAGTACCCCTGGTCCAGAACTCCACGCAGATAGAGTTGCTCGCCGTTGAGGTACAGCGCCGATCCCTGAGCTTCGATCCGGCGCAGGCCGGTCGTCGACGTCACCACATCGTCGCTGCCGCTGCCGCCGGGGTGCAGCGTCGCGGTCACCTCGTACAGGAACGGATCGTCGGGTGACCACAGCCGCGGCTCGGCGATCGGCAGATCGATCACCGCGTGTCCGTCGACGACCGCTGTCACCACTGCAGGTTCATCGCCGACGGCGAGGCTCACCGTCGCAGCTTCCGAGACTCCTCCGGTCTCGATCGAGGCCCTGAAGCCGGTCAGGTCCTCGTTCGGCTGCAGAGACAGCGACCGAACGTACAGCTCGGGGCGAGGTTCGACCCACACGGTCTGCCAGATGCCACTGCTCGGCGTGAACTGGCAGCCGTCGAAGTCGTCGGCCGGCAGCGACCTTTGCTTGCCGTGCGGTACGAAACGCTTGTCGATCGGATTGACCACACGAACGACGATCAGCATCGACTCGCCGCCGGTGCGGGGCAGTTCACACTCCAGACCGGCGTGCCCGCCGGCCACGTGTGCCACCTCGACACCATCGACCCACACGGTCGCCTCGTGGTGCACGCCGCCGATGATCATGAACGTTCGCAGGTCCGACCACTCGGGCAAGACCTCGAACCGCCGTCGATACCATCCGATCGGCAGCCAGTGCGCCTCAATGCCGGAGGCGGGCGATTCCCAGGCGTAGGGAACGGTGATCCGCTCATCCCAAGGACCGGTGTCGCCGCGATTCCAGCCCTCACGCAGTCCGCGATCCTCCGGATCACGGGCGAAGTCCCAGTCGCCGTCCAAGGACTGCCACCGGCTGCGGGCACCGGAAGGACGGGGGTGTAGCTGCTCGGTCTGGATCATCGACCCACCACTTTCTCGGAGCTCTTCGCTGAATCTCTGGTAGAAAGTAGCAAGATTCCTTGCAACGCTGCAACGCTACGTGGCATGTATGGGCCAGTTCGGGCTTCATGCATGACACTGGCTGGATCGCCGACCGGAGAGGGGTCCGTTGGATGTCAGTCACGCTTCGTGACGTCGCGCTGGATGCAGGCGTCTCGGTTCGCACGGTGTCCAACGTCGTCAGCGGAACCGTCCGGGTCGCCCCGGACACCAGGTCTCGGGTCGAGGCATCCCTGCAGAAACTCGGCTACCGGCCGAACGTCATCGCGCGGAATCTTCGCCAAGGGCGGACCGGCCTGATCGGGCTCGCCTTCCCGGAACTGGACGTCCCCTACTTCGCCGAATTGGCACGCGCCATCGTACGGGCGAGCCGTGAGCACGGGCTCACTGTGGTGATCGAGCAGACCGAGGGTCGGGAGGAACACGAGCGCGCCCTGCTGGACGGCGGCGCCCGGGGGACCGTCTTCGACGGATTGATCCTGAGCTCCCTCGCACTCGGAGCGGACGAGATCGCCGACCTCGCCGGCAATCTGCCCATCGTCATGCTCGGCGAACGAGCACCGCACCACCGACTCGACCACGTGGGGATCGACAACGTTGCGGCGGCCCGGGTCGCGACGGAGCACCTGGTGAGCCTCGGCCGGAGCCGGATCGCGGCCATCGGCTACCAGCATCCGAAGGTCAACGAGACGGCGCATCTCCGGGCGCGTGGCTACGAGGACGCCCTCGCCGACGCCGGACTTCCCGTCGATCGGTCACTGTGCGCCTACACCGACGCCTACCACCGCGAAGACGGTGCCCAGGCCATCCGCCGGTTGCTCGACCTGCCCTCGCCACCGGACGCCGTCTTCTGCTTCAACGACCTGCTGGCACTCGGGGCGATGCGTGCCGCTCTCGCCCACGGCGTACGCATACCCCAGGACCTCGCCATCGTCGGCTTCGACGACATCGAGGACGGCCGCTACAGCACCCCGACCTTGACGACCATCGTCCCGGACAAGGAGCAGATCGCCTTGGTCGCGGTCGAGATGCTGCTCGCCCGACTCTCCGACGACCCGTCCAAGGCCCGCGAACATCTCGCCCGATTCGAGCTCGCGGTGCGGGAGAGCACCGTTCGCCGCCGCCGCCGGCGCGGATAGAACCGGCGCCCGACGGGCCGACCTCATCTCCTCACGGTTTGGGAACATGTCTTGCAACGTTGCAGCGGTTATGTGCATACTTCCGTGACCGAAGGCAACGGATCGACTCTCCACGAGTACGCAACGAAGCGCAGGAAAGGTGCCCCATGGTGGACAGTGGTGTTCCCCGAGTCGAGTCGCCGCCCGATCGGGGGCGCGAACGATGGTGACCGTGGGGACGGCTCTCCCGGACCAATCCGAGCGATCGGGTCGGGCTCCGCGACGCGGAAGCCGGCAGGCCGTGTGGATCTGGGGCTTCTTGACCCCGACCATCATTCTGTACGGCTTGTACACCGTCTATCCCGTCATCGGGTCGTACTGGTACTCCCTCGTGGAGTGGAACGGGTTCGACGCCGAGAAGACCTTCGTGGGTTTGCAGAACTACCGAGCCGTGCTCGATGACCCGCTGTTCTGGAACTCCTTCAAGACCACCTTCTTGTTCATGATCGTTTCGGTGCCGATCAAGTTGATCTTGACACTGGGCGCGGCACTGCTGCTGAACTCGCCACGGATGCCGCTGTCGAACCTGTTCCGAACCGCCCTGTTCCTCCCGGTGGTCACGACGACGGCGATCGTCGGCGTGGTGATGCAGCTCATCTTCGATCCCGCCAGTGGGCCGGTCAACCAAGCCCTGATCGATCTTGGCTTCATCGACGAAGGAATCCCGTTCCTTGCCGACACCGGGACGGCGTTCTGGACCGTCGTCGCCGTCGACATCTGGAAGTGGTTCGGCATCACCATGATCTACTGGCTCGCCGCGCTGCAGACCGTCCCGACCGAGCTGTATGAAGCGTCCTGGCTCGACGGCGCGAGCGCCTGGCAGTCGTTCAAGAGCGTGACCCTCCCGCTCCTGAAGCCCTTCGCGATCATCATCTCGCTGCTCGAGCTGGAGGGCGCGCTGCACATCTTCGATCTGATCCTGACCATGACCAACGGCGGCCCCTTCTTTGCCACCGAGGTCGTCGAGATCTACATCTACCGCTGGGCCTTCGCTGCAACCGTGCCCCAGCTCGGACATGCCAGCGCCGCCGCGGTGATCTTCGGATTGTTCGTCTGTGCTGTCGGCGCACTGCAGCTGATCGGCATCCGGGCCGTACGACGGAGCCGTGCGGAGATGGCATCATGACCGTCTCGATCACCGGGCGTTCGGACACCGAAGCAGCCCAGCCGAAGCAGCTCCGGAGCCGGCGGTGGCAGCGCGGAAGGATCATGCGGCGGGCACCGTGGTGGATCGCGGTCGTACTGATGCTGATCGGCTGCTTGATCTGGATCTACCCGTTCCTCTGGATGATCTCTGCGTCGCTGAAATCCACCATCGAGATCTTCAGCGCCGGACTTCAGCTGATCCCGGAGGAGTGGAGGTTCTCGAACTACGCCGAGGCCTGGGACGAGGCCAACTTCGGGCGCTATCTCATCAACACCATCATCGTCACGGTCGTGACCGTCATCGTGGTCGTCGTCCGATGCTCCATGGCCGGATACGTCCTCGGCCGGTTCGCCTTCCGTGGTCGCAAAGCCGTGATGGGTGTTCTCATCGCCACGATCTTCGTACCGGTCGGCTACACCATCATCCCGGTCGTCGACATCACCATGCGGCTCGGCCTGCTCAACTCCTTGACCGGCATGATCATTGCGCTGTCCGGCGGAGCGCAGGTCGCCTCGATCCTGCTCTACGCCGGCTACTTCCACGGCGTGCCGAAGGAGTTGGAGGAAGCCGCCATCATGGACGGCGCCGGGTTCTGGGCCGTCTTCAGCAAGGTGATGTGGCCGCTGGCGCGGCCGGTCACCGCAACCGTGACCCTGCTGACCTTCCTCGGAACGTGGAACGCGTTCTTCCTGCCGCTGGTCTTCACCCTGTCGAGGCCGGATCTGAGGACGGTGAGCGTCGGGATGATGGCGTTCGTCAGCGAACGCTCCACAGATTGGGCCGGAATGGCCGCCGCCGCCACGATTTCCCTGCTCCCGATCGTGGCCCTGTTCATCGTTCTGCAACGTCAATTCGTCGAAGGCATCGCCGGTGCCGTCAAGCAGTAGCTGCACACCACACTCTCCCGGAGGACAAGGATGAATCCCACGAATCGCCGTCGATTCCTGCAACAGTCCGGCCTGGCGCTCGGCGCTCTCGCCGCTGCCGGCTGCAGCGGCGCCACCAGCGGCAGCGGTAGCGGTAGCGGCGGAGGCACCACCAAGATCATCTGGTGGGACCATTTCGGTCCGCTCCAGGACCTGCATGAAACGTGGTTCGAGGAATACCACGCGAAGCGGTCCGACGT
The DNA here is from genome assembly GCF_013407955.1 of Microlunatus parietis. Classification (GTDB taxonomy): domain Bacteria; phylum Actinomycetota; class Actinomycetes; order Propionibacteriales; family Propionibacteriaceae; genus Microlunatus; species Microlunatus parietis. The sequence goes on from NZ_JACCBU010000001.1 coordinate 3,512,895, forward strand.
TGTCGTCGATCATCAGTTCTATACCGGCGAGAAGATGTGGCAGGCCATCCAGGTCGCCAAACAGTCCAACCAGATGCCCGATGTGTTCACCCTCGCCGGATCGGACTATCCGCCCGCCTCCTTGATCGATCAAGGCTGGCTGCAGCCGATCACCCTCACGGAGGAAGCCAAGCAGCAACTGCCCGCCGGGTCGCTCCTCGACGGCATCACCGTCTTCGATGACGCGGTGTACAGCTTCCCGATCTTCAGTTGGCGTCAGTTCACCGGACTCAACTGGTTCAACACGGAGCTGATCCAGCAGGCCGGGCTTGATCCCGCCGCTCCTCCGCAAACCTACGAACAGTTCCGGTCGGCAGCTCGTGCGGTGGTCGACAAGACCGAAGCGTTCGGTCACCTCTGGTTCTTCAAGACCGATCCCGATGGTCACGTGAACGACATGGCCCAGGCGGCCGGCTTCGAAGGACTCAACGGCGTCGAATTCCGAACCGGAGAGTTCGCCTATCACGCCGAGCCGTATCTCAGGGTGATCGAATTCATGCATTCTCTCTACGTCGACAAGCTCATGGCGCCCGGATCCCGCTCCATCGACGCGAACCAGGCCCGACTGCGCTTTGCGGCAGGCGAATCCGCCTACTGGTTCGAGGGCCCATGGGCGCCAGGGGTGATCAACGATGAAGCCGAAGAGTTCATGCCCAAGCTCGATGTCGGTCCGATGCTGGTTCCCGACGAAGGAATGCCGCTGGTCACCTATCGCCCGCCGGTGGGCGGCGTCTTCTGGCTCGGAAAGAATTCACAACACCCGGCCATCGCCTCCGAGGTGATGAGCACGTTCGCCTCCCCCGACTATGCACGCCGGGTGTCGGAGAACATGGACCAACCACCGGCCGACCTGAACATGGTCAGCGAGTCCAATGCCCATCCCGCGTGGAAGAAGGCCATCGACATCTTCAAGGGCACCACGTATCTTGCACCGTCACCTGCCGTCGGCAACGCCGATCTCTCAGCGGTCAGCGCGCACATCAAGCCCACCCAACCCGGCCTGGCCGACATCATCGAGGGATTCTTCGCGGGCAAGATCCCGAACCTGGAGCAGGCACTGAAGGACCTGTCCGAACGATCCGCAAAGGCTCGGGCGGACGCCATCGAAGCTGCGAAGAAGGATGGCGCCGACGTGAGCGCCGACATGTACGCCTTTCCCAACTGGAAGCCGAACCAGGACTACTCCGAGGAGATGTACCAGGGTTGAGGCTGCATCGGGCCGGCGGGCTGATGGTGGTCACCGCGCCATCGCCCTGGCTAGGGTCGGACCCGTGATCGACACCGCCGCGCTCGCCGAACGCTTCCTGACCACCTTGGAAGCCCGGAATTGGGAGGCCTGGCAGGCATTGCTGGCCGACGACGTCGTGTACGAGTTGCCGCAGACCCGAGAACGGATCCGCGGCCGAGCGGCGTACCTGATCTTCAACCAGACCTACCCCGGCGACTGGCACCTGACCCCGAAGGTGATCATCGGCGACGGGCGGCGGGCCGTGATCTGGTTCGGCTGGCTGGTCCGGCGTCCCGAGGGCGACGAAACGGCGGATGCCCAAGTCTTCTTAGAGTTCGACGACACGGGAGTGATCACCAAGGTGACCGACTTCTGGCCGGAGCCGTACGAGCCGCCGGCCCGGCCGGAGGGCCTGATCGAACGCTGGTGATCACCGGGCGCGGGCGCGGTGCCGCCGGACGGCGTCCCGGTTGGCGCAGGCCGGGCTGCAATAGCGCTGCCGCCCGTTCCGGGTGAGATCCACGTACACGCGATCGCAGTCGTCGACCGCGCACCGCCCGAGCCTGTTCATGCCGCGGCCGGCGAGGTGAAGGGCCGTACCCGCCGCCATCATCGCCCCCACCTGATGCCCGACACTGATCTTGTCCGGCCGATAGTGCAGATGCCACCCCGTGCCGGCGTGGTCGGTCAGCGTCGGGAACGAGCAATAGGCCTCGGTCATCGCGTTCACCCGCCTCCCCCGCTCCTCCGGGTCGTCGGCGTCCACCACAGCGAGCCACTCCCCGATCGCCCGCCCCACCAGGTCGAGATCGTCGGCGGTGATCGGCAGCTCCCGTACCAGCCCGTGATCGTCACAAACCTGCCGCAACTCGTCCACCGAAGTCGGCGGCCGATTCGCCAGATCCTGCGCCATCACCACACCGTCGACACCGTAAGGGTTGAGTTGCATAATCCCATTACAGCATCCTTGGTCCATGACCGCGACCCGCGACCACGAGCACCACTGGCAGACCGCCTCCGAACACACCACCAGCCAGGGCCGCCTTGCCTACCAGTCCTGCCCCTGCGGCCGCTGGCGCATCCTCCGCCTGCACACCCTCAGCACGGTGGTGGGCGGGGGCCGTTGACCGCGGGTTTCGCGTTGGCCCGACCCGCCCACGATGCCGTACCATCGAGCGTCGAGCAGCTTCGGCCGCTCCCGGGGCCATGGCGCAATTGGTAGCGCACCTGCTTTGCAAGCAGGGGGTTAGGGGTTCGAGTCCCCTTGGCTCCACAATTTCAGACGTACTAGAACACCTGACATCGGTTGATGCGGATGCGAGGGCGGCGAAGGGTTCGGCGAGTCGGATGGTCGCCTGTTCGTCTTCGCTGATCTCGATGCCGTTGGTGAGGGCTTGGTTCGCCAGCCGTTTGCCTTGGTTGTTGGTTCGGGCGTAGAGGGTCGCGCAGTCGACCAGCAGGCTCAGCGCGGTGTTGAGTTGTTTGCGTGATCCCTCGTGGCGGTCGTGCTCGCTGGCGAGCTTTCGGTCGATGTCGGCTAGGCCGGTGCGGATGCGGTCTTGGTGGCGTTTGAGGGTGTCGAGGTCGATCGCGTCGGCGAAGTGCGCGGCGAGGAGCTTGTCGCTCTCGTTCTGGAGTCGTCTGCGGTTCTCGTTCAGTTCTGCGAGTTCTTGGGAGCGGGAGGCGAGGCGTTCGTCGAACGCGGCCTCGACTTGCGTGGCGAGCGCGGTGTACTCGGCCTCGGTGATGGCGATCTGCTGGTAGCAGTCGGCGACGAGCTGCTCGGCGATTCCGACTGGCAGGGCACGGCGGGTGCAGTTCTTCCGTTTGGAGGCGCGGCCGGAGCAGACGTAGTAGGCGTAGCGGACGCGTTGCTTGTTGGCGGGGTAGTCCAGTTGCAGCCGTGATCCGCACTCGCCGCAGAACAGCGAGCCTTTCAGGTAGTGGTCGTGCGAGCGGCGTCGTTCGGAGGCGATCTTGCGGGAGTTCAGGAGTGTTTGAACTTGCTGCCAGGTCTCGATGTCGAGCAGCGGTTCGTGGGCGCCGGGCTGCTCGGCTCCTTTGTAGCGGACGACGCCGATGTAGTATGGGTTGCGCAGCAGTTTGAAGAACCCGGAGCGCCCGACCGGGCCGGAGGGGCGTTTCGGTGTGGGCACGGTGGTCAGCCCGCGCGCGGTCACCTCGGCGAGCAGGTCCACGACCGTGCGTTCCCCGGTTGCGTACTGCTCGAACACCCACCGCACCAGCGGCGCCCGCTGCGGGTCGACTTCGACGGTGCGGTACTCGCGGCCTTGCTCGTCACGCTTGCGCACGTTGAGGTAGCCGATGGGTGCGCGCATGGGCGTGCCACCGGTCTCGAACTTCTGCGTGAGTCCTTTGGTGACCTCGGTGGCGAGGTTCTTGGAGTAGAACTCTGCGATGGAGGACATGATCCCGTGCAGCAGCATCCCCGAGGGGGTCTCGTCGATGTTCTCGGTCGCTGACACCAATGTCACCCCGGCTTGGACGAGGCGGCGGTGGATCTCCACGTCGTCGAGACGGTTGCGGGCGAGACGATCGACCTTGTGCACGATGCAGTAGGTGACCTGATGGGTCGCGATGTACTCCAGCATCCGCTGCAGGTCCGGCCGGTCGGCGGAGCGTGCGGACTCGCCGGCGTCGACGAACTCAGCAACGATGCGCGCCCCGAGCGATTCGGCCTTGCGCGCGTTCGTCTCTCGCTGGGCGGGGATCGAGAACCCTTCGTCGCGTCCGCCCTTGGACGCCTGCTCCTTGGTCGAGACCCGCTGATACGTCACCGCCGTCAGCAACGGCAAGGTCTCAGCCACAGGCGTCGGCGCTATGGGTGTCATCGTCATCTGTTCCTTGCTCGCCCGCCAACGACGCGGCGGGCGCTGAATCTTCGTCGTTTCGCTGGGTGCTGATGCGACGCTGGCGCTCATCGAGTTCTTGGGCATGGAGTTCGTCCGCGACGTGCAGCACGAGCGCGACCAGACGTTTCCGGTCAGGTGCCGAGCGCACCCGAGGCTCGGCCGAGATGCGTCGGCCCGTGCTCGTGGTGCGGTAGTGCTTCATGCCCGGTAGGTGCACGCCGGGTCTGATCGTGCCGGTCTACGAGCTGGAGGGCCCCGGCTGCGTCGTCCGATTGCTTCTGACGCCGCCGCTCACGGCCCTCCCTGTGCCGGGCCTTGAGGAGCAGGATCACGCTGATCGGTCCCATGAGGATGAACTTGAGGCCGGACCAGCAGGTTACGAGGACGATGAGGTGGAGCCAGCCGGGTCCGCCCGCGTCGATGACAGTGGTGCACCAGTAGGCGATGGCGAAGTACGGGACAGCGATGAGCATCGCCGGGATGCCCCACTTGAGGCCGTCCCGGCAGCGGATGCGGTCGAGCAGTATGTTGCTCGGCATGTAGGCACGAAGGTAAGCGGCGGCGTGGCCGCTGGCGGCCCAGATCAGTCGGAGCATGGTCAAGTCCTCCCTTGGCGGCGACGCCAATGCGGGATGGACTTGCCCGGGCGGATTCCCGAGTCCGTCGTGCCACCGGGCCGGAGGCTGGTGGCCTAGCTGATTCTCTGTCGCCTGTTGCCAGTCTATGCTCCGGCACCGACATCGGGAAGGGAACGGCGCGGCGCGCCGGACAGGCCGTCCCGCGCGTCGCGTGTGCTGGGCGGCTGACCTGGGCGCACACCGATGGGGCCGAGACCGTTGTTGAGGTTTCGGCCCTGGTGCGGAATCCGGGCCAGGTTCAGGTGACTTCGCCGGTGTCGGGGTCGACGCCGAGGGTGGCGAGGAACTCTTCCTCAGCCTGTCGGCGGCGTTCGACGTCGGCCATGACGAAGGCTACGAAGTCCTCGTCTCGGTTGACGATTTCGACGTCTTCGATGGGCTCGGCCGGGTCTTCTCCGGGCCAGATCGTCTGTCGGGTGGGGCGGTCCCGGTCCAGCCTTGTACCGCTGGCCGCTACCCAGTCCCGCAGCCGCTGTCTCGCGTCGGCGAAGTCCCGGTGCCAGCCGATAGGGGCGCTGCCGGACTGCTGGGGGTCGTAGGCGCACTGCCAGTGCGTGTAGAGCGCGGACAGTTCCCAGACCAGTTCCCAGTGCCGGTGCCACATCGGCGGGACCACGCTGGCAGGCAGGCCGTAGGTCACCCGGAGCCAGTCGATCCACCGGTTCAGCTCCAACCAGGTGTGCTCGGCCTCGTCGGCGCGGAGCAGGTTCCAGTTGATGGGGCCGGGTGGCTCGTCGAGCATCGGCTCGATCTCGCCGCGTTCGTCGGTCTGGTTCGCCGGATCGAGGTCAGGGTCCGGGTCCGGCCCACCGTCGGGGCCGAGTGTGTCGTGGGTGTTCATGACGATGCGGCCTCTCAGCGGGCCAGGGCCGCGGACTCGTGGGCTGGTGCGGTCTGTTCGGGCCGTTCGAACGACTTGCTGCGGTCCAGGCCGAGGGCATCGTGTTCGACCCCGGTCGCCTTGCCCCGGTTGATGGTGTAGTCGGTCGTGGTCGGGTTGTGGCTGATCGTTGTCGCCCGGAACTCCTCACGTTCGGCGTTCTCGGCGTCGGTGAACTTGCGGAACTCGCCGGTGGCGATGAAGTCGTCGTGCTTGGCGAACTTCCCGTACGCGACCTCGGCGAGGTCGTAGCGGACCACGAGGTCGTGGAACGTCTGGCCCTGTTTGGTGAAGTTGCCGTCGTCCTCGCGTTGCCAGTGGTTGACGCGGACCCGCGCGTAGAACCGCGCGACCCCGGTCTTCTCGCTGTAGGTCAGTCGCGGGTCGCCGACGATGCGGCCGACCATCACCTTGTCGTTCTTGATGCCCATCTCGCATCCTCCTGTCCTCGCGGCCTCGATCGTTCGGGGCCAGCTGTGACAGACAGGTGCGCTTCACAGACCCCGAGTGAACGAGTCCCGCTTGACAGGCTCGACAGGCGACAGCCCAGGTGCCGCAGGGGTACGTCGTGGGTCTGGCCGGACGCCGAGGGCGGGCCGGTGGGCTCTGACCGCCTCGACGGTGAGCGCCTCGCCGGGCTGCGGCGACGTGGGCTCGGCCGCTGACGGCTGGTCGATGTCTTCGTGCATCGCGGCCAGCTGGGTTTCGACGCGGGCGAAGTCTTCTTCTGCCTGGGCGAGCGTGGCGACGTGCCGGAAGGGTTGCCCGATCCGCTGCTCGGCATCCGCGATCGCCTGTTCGGCGGCGGCGAGGTCGTCGCGGGCGTGGTCGAGCAGGGACGGGATGCCGGAGGCGCGGTTCTCGATGCGTTGGATCACCCCGATGCCGCTGTCGAGGAAGGTGTCGCGGGCGATGACGGTGCCGCTGCGGGGCACACCGGCGAGGCTGATCTCGACGAAGGGGTCGCCGCCGGTCGCGGGCCGGGTGGTGAGGGTGATGTCGAAGCCGCTGATCCGGCCGATGGTGCCGTAGTCGCGCGTGGCGTAGCGGGAGGTCCATTTCAGGTCCGAGGCGTGCGCCCACTGGGCGAGGGCGTGGGCGGCGTCGGCGCGGGAGGTGTAGGTGCGGTCGGCCAGCTCGATGCGGAACCGGTCGCCGCTGGTGTCGGTGACCTTGGGGAGCGCGGCTTCCAGCGCGGCGACGTCATCACTGGCGCGGCGGGTGGCATCCCGGGCGCGGTCGCGGGTGTGAATCAGCATGGACTCGTTGCGGTGGTAGGCCCTCTCCAGCCGCCGCAACCGGGTGACCTCGTTCTGGATGGTGGAGTGCTCCAGCAGCAGCGGGTTGCCCGAGCTGATGGCCTTCGCCTCGGCCGCCGACAGCGCGGAGGAGTCGATTTCCTCGATCTCGCGAGTGTCGAGCCGCCCCCGCATGAGCTGGGCGATGAAGGTCGCCTTCCGCTCGACGCCTTGCCACATGTAGGAGTCGAAGGACCGTTCGGTGACGAACCGGACGATCGCGACCTCCACGTTCTGATTGCCCTGCCGCAGGATGCGGCCCTCACGCTGAGCGATGTCGGAGGGGCGCCACGGACAGTCCAGGTGATATAGCGCGACGGCCCTGTTCTGGACGTTGGTGCCGACGCCCATCTTCTCCGTGGAGCCCATCAGCACGGCGATGTGACCATTGCGGGCGGCGGCGAACAGCCTGGCTTTGTCGGCATCGGTCTTGGCCTCGTGCATGTACCGGATCGCCTCAGACGGCATGCCGCGTTCGACCAGTTGCAGGTGGAGTTCGTCGTAGGCATTCCACCGGTCCTGGGCCGGGGTGCCGATGTCGGAGAACACCAGCTGCAACGCACCTCGCACCGGCGAGGGCTGCCCGGTGATGGTGTCGAGGTACTCGTTGTCGCGTGTCTGCTGCCAGACCCGGTAGATTGTGTCCGCGGCCACGTCCACCTTGGTCGGCCCGGACGGCCGGTTCGGGACGACCATGCGAATGTCGAGGGCGGCCTTGCGGCCGTCGGTGGAGATCACCAGCATGTTGTCCTCGTTCGGGGACACGCTCTTGGATGCGACCTTGTCGGCCCGTTCGCCCAGGTGCTCGATGAACCGCTCCAGCTCGACGGTCGGCTGCACCGCCACCGTCGCCGGGGCACGCTTTCCGTCGTCGCGTTTGGCGAGGTCAGGTGTCGGCAGGTCGAGGTCGTCGGCGGTCTTCACGTCGGCGAAGATCGACCACATCTTCAACATCTCCGGCACGTTGGAGAACTTCGCGAACCGCGTCTTCATGCGGAACGTGTTGTTCCCGGTGGGGGCCATCTCCATCTGCGTGACCGTCTGGCCGAACGTGGCCGCCCACGCATCGAACGACCCGATTCCTGCCCGTTCCAATAGGTCCGGGCGCAGATACCGCTGCATTACGAACGCCTCGGTCACCGAGTTGGAGATCGGCGTCGCGGTCGCCGCGGTGACCACCCGCTCCCGGCCCTGGCCGCGAAGGTACTCGAGCTTCATGTGCAGGTCGCTGGCCCTACCGGAGCCCTCGATCGAGGCGTCGCGGATGTTGGATTCGGTCGCCAGGTTCTTGTACATGTGCGCTTCGTCGATGATGAGGTAGTCGATCCCGGTGTCTTCGAAGCACACCCCTGCGTCCCGGTCGGCGTCGACGCGGGCCTTGACTTTGTTCTCCAACTGGAGCAGCTTGCGTTGGATGCGCTTGACGCTCATCCGGTCCTCGCCCTGAGCGTCTTCGAGCACGGTCCGGACCTGCTCGACCTGGCCTTCGATGTATGCCTGCTGGGTCTCGGCACGCAGCGGGATCTTCGCGAACGCTCCTTGGGTGAGGATCACCGCGTCCCACTCGTTCGCCGACGCGCGCGCGACAAACAACCGGCGTTTGTCGGCGGTGAGGTCCTGACTGGACGCGGCCAGAATCCGCGCCCGCGGATAGATCTGCAACCACTCCCGGCCGACCTGTTCCAGCATGTGATTCGGCACGACCACGACCGGCTTGGATACCAGGCCCATGCGGCGCATCTCCATCGCGCCAATGACCATCTCGGCCGTCTTCCCGGCGCCCACCTCGTGAAATAGACCGGCCGCGGGTTCGGCGATCATCCGCGCGACCGCCGCCCTCTGGTGCGGACGTGGGGTGAAGGTCGCCGCCATGCCCGGCAGGCTCAGGTACTCTCCGGCGTCGGTGTAGTCGCGCAGCACGATGGAGTTGAACCGGTGGTTGTACTCATCCACCAGCGCCTTGGCCCGTTCGGGGTCTTCCCACACCCACTCGCCGAATCGTTCCTGAACAGCGTCGGCCTTTTCCTGTGCCGCCGCGGTCTCGACGGGGTTGAGCACCTGGCGCTTCTTCCCGTCGATGCCTTCGATCTCGTCGTAGACCAGCAGCGTTCGCTGTTCCATCACGGCCTGGGCGATGTCGGGTGCGGGGCGGCGTTCGGTGCCCCACTCGCTGGTCGAGAGCAGCCCGGCCGGGCCACCACGGACCTCCCACATGCCCGGCAACGGGTTCTCTACCCGCACCTCGCGGGTGCGCAGCAGCTCGCCCAGGAACTGCTCGTGAACCTCCGCGCTGATCCACACCGCCCCCAGACGTGCGGTGATGTCCTCCACCCCGAGCGTCTCGGGCAGCACCTCGGTCAGTGCGTCGACGTTGGTCTGGAAGGCGGGATCGTCGGCCGCGCGGGTCTTCGCGGCGTCGAGCCTGGTGCGCACATCCCCGGACAGGTAGGCGGGAGCGTGGATCAGCGCGTTCGTGTCGGGGTCGGTGAACACCAGCCCGGCCAGCGCGGCACGGGCCTCGGGTTCGGGCATGCCGAGCATGTCCGCGATCAGCGGTAGGTCGATTCCGCCGGTGCGGTCCAGGCTGACCGCGATCGCATCCGCCGGGGTCTCCACGCCGTGTATCTCGGCGCGGGGCGCGACGACCCGGCGGGTCATGATCGCGGCCGGACTGGCCGTCTGGTCGGTGTCGTCGAACTGCTCCAACGCCAGCACCAGCGGCCCGAACGGATCGGACCGCAGCAGCCGGATCGGGGTCGGGGCGATCCGGGCGTAGGTGTCCTCCCCGGCGTCGTTGGTGCGGCCGGTGCGTCGCAACGTGTAGCGGTTCAGCGGTCCGTACTTGCCGAGGTACTTCTGGTAGCCGCGGCGCAGCTCGGCGCGGGCTTCGTTGATCTCGTCGGTGTCATCGACCGTCGCGGCCTCCAACGTCAGCAGCCGGGTTGCGGCGTCGCGCAGCCCGAGCAGGGCGCGCAGCTCGACGGCCGCGGACTTGGGCACGTCGAGCGGTTCCACCGCCCCGGTGACGACGGTGCCGAACCCGCTGCCGTGCTTGCCACTGTCGGTGGTCACGATGCTGCCGTTCCACCGCTCCGGTGGTGCCGGGGTGAACGCGGCCCGCCGGGACCGCTGCTCACTGGTGCGTTCGGTCATTGTTAGTCCGAGGCGGCGGGCGCTGAACGTTACTTGGTCGATCGCGTCGGCGAGCTCGTCTGTGAGCTGGTCGAGGTTTCCGCTGACGATGAGCGTGTCGTTGCCGTACATTCCGTGGCCGACGCCGAGGTCGCCGAGAACGTGTTCGGGGTGGTGGTCGAAGTAGGCGTTGATCTTGATCGTGTGGCCGTCCAGGTGGATCGGGGTGACCGTCTCCCACAAGTCATCGGCCGGGGGCTGTCCGTCGTCGCGGCGGCGGAAGATCAACAGGTCGGTGACGACCTCGGTACCCGCGGCACGGCGGTGCGCGCCGGTCGGGAGTCGGATCGCGGCGACCAGGTCGGCCAGCGCGTTCATCTCCCGGCGCGCGCCGGGGTTCTGCACGTCCATCGTGTAGTGCGAGGTCAGCACCGCCACCAGCCCACCTGGCCGCGTCAGCCGCAGGCTCTTGAGGATGAAGTGGTTGTGCATCGACTGCCGCGTCGCATTGTGCACCGGGTCGTGCAGGGTGATGTTCCCGAACGGGACGTTCCCGATCGCTGCATCGAAGTGGCCCTCGGGCAAGCGGGTGTCCGCGAACGACTCGGTACGGACGCTCGCGTGCTGTGGATACAGATCGCGGCTGATGGAGGCCGTGAGCGGGTCCAGCTCGACCCCGGTCATCTGCGCGCCGTCGGGTGCGAGGCCGATGAACGTCCCCAGCCCCGAACCCGGTTCCAGAACCTCCCCGCCGTCGAATCCCAGGGCGCGCAGTGCCCGCCACACCTCCCGTGCGATCAACGGGTCGGTGTAGTGCGCGTTGATCGTCGTCCGCGCCGCTGCATCCCATTCCGCGTCGTTCAACAGCGCGCGCAGTTCGGCTCGCTCCGCCTGCCACTCTTCCTTGGTGTCGTCGAAGACATCCGGGATTGCGCCCCAGCTCGACCAACGGGCGAGCACCTGCTGCTCAGCTGCCGTGGCGTATCGGTCCTCGTCCGCCAACTCGCGCACCACCTGGATCGCGGCAACATTCGCGCGAAACCTGGCTTTCGCACCCGAGGGGGCCAGGTCGTCGTGGGACGAGGGTACGAACCGCGGTGGTGTCTGTGAGTCGGGGTCTACCGGACTTCGCGCAGGAACCGGATCGTCGCCGCTTCCGCCAGCACGTCGGCGTGCGCTTCCATGTACTGCCTCGGGATCTCCGCTGCCAGCAGTCCCTCCAGGAACTCCACCGGCAGCGCCCACTCGGTCGCCTTCTCCTCCAGCTCGGCGCTGGAGTGGACCGGGTACGGGGCGTCCTGCGTCCGCTCCGCCCATACGATCAGGTTCTCGTCCGCCGGGCGGGTCTGCTCCCACTCCTCGCGGGCCTGCTCCAGCGGCAGGCTCGGGTCGTGGACCCATGCGAGCTGGTTCATCACGACCTCCTCCGCGATCCTGCGCGCCGTCATCCTGCGGGCTGCGTCGTGCAAGTAAGTCTGCTCCGAAGAGCGTGTCATCTCCAGCATCAACGCCGGGTTGTTCTCCAGTCTCGCCGCCAGCTCCGACACCTGGCCCGCGATCTCGGCCCCCAGATCGGTGAAGAACGCCTCCGGGCTCTCCAACTCCGCCACCCGATCTGGGGCGTACCTCCTCCAATGCTCCAGGGCTCGTGCCCCGTACTGGTTCATCCGCTTCACCCTCCATTCGTGCCGCTGGCGTCTCCGAGGCGGTCGCCTCCACGGCGGTAGCGACCACAGTCGTCTCCGCGGTCTCCTCGTCCAGACCCCACAGGTCCAGCTCGAGCTGCCCCGGCGGTGGCATGCGTCGACGAGCCATCAGCACCACCTCCCCGCCGCCGGGCTCTCACCGTCGCGGGTCGCTCCCGATTCGGTGTGGTCAGGGGTTCTCATCGGGTGTCCTTTTGCAGCATCGCCTCGATCTGCGCGCGGTCCTTCATCAGCTGGGCGGCGTCGGGACGCGACGGCCAGGCGCGAAGGTCGGTCACGATGGGTGGCGCGGAGCGCAGCAATGTCACGCCGGTCCCGAACGGCAACGTCCTGATCCGGTCGGGCGGCAGGATCGGCACTCTGCGCACCGACCGCTGGCTGGAGCGGGAGCCGTAGTCGCCGATCGTGGTCGAGTCGGTGTACTCATCCCGCTCCCCGATCAAGGTGGCGAGGTCTTGAAGATCACGGGAGTTCGATGCGCCACCGAGGATGATCTTGACGATCGAGGCGTCCCAGATCGCCCCGGCCGCGTTCTCGTTCCACTTGTCTCGCGCCTGCGCCAAGGACTGCAGGACGGGCAGGCAGGTGATGCCGGTCCCGCCGCCTTCGGCCATTAGCGTCGGAAGGCTGGGCAAGGGCGCGAGGTTGCCGATCTCGTCCAGCGCCAGCAACAGGGGCGGATCAAGACGCGCGCCAGGTGAGCGGGCCGCGAGCTTTCGGACAGTCTCGATGAGGTCTTCCACGAACGCCGCCACGAGCGCCGCCGATGCACCGGCGCCGGCTCCGGTGGCGAGCAGGTAGAGCGTTCCGCGTCCGGTGATGAAGCCTTCGGGGTCGAAGCCCTCGCCCGGCCCTGGCGACACCGCGTCGAGGACGCGCGGGTCGGCGAGCGCACCGAGGGCGAGTGAGACGCCCTGCCAGATGGAATCTCGGGTTCTCGGGTCGGCGTCGATCATCGCGCCGAGCGAGTCCGCCCACCCGGTCGCCGCGCGCGGATGGTTGTTCAGGATCGCGACCGCATCGGCTGCGGCGCTCGGGTCCAGGGTCCACCGGTACAACTCCGAGGGCGGCCGTCCATCCAGTGCAGCCGCGTGCAGGAGAGACTGAAGCGCGGTCCGAGTCATCCCCTCCCAAAAGCCCCCGGACTCGACCCCGCCGGCGCTGAGCCCCGTGGCAGCAGCGAGACCGTTGGCGCGGATCATCGCCGTCAGTGGGACCTCGCAACCTCGGACGGGCGACCAGCGCATCCCCGCGGGGACTCCTTCGGCGAGGCGCTGCGGGTCGAACACGGCCACCGGCCGGTTCCCGCGCTGACGGGCGCGCAGGGTGGCGGTGATGTTGTCCGGCCGCGTACTGGTGGTCACCACCGCGCCTGGGGCGTCGAGGATCGCGTTGATCACCACATGGAGCCCTTTCCCGGAGCGGGGAGGGCCGATGAGGAGGATGGAATCCTCCACTGAGGCCCACACCTGGCTGCCCTTGGACCGGCCCAGCAGGTACCCGACATCAGCCGCGGTCGGCTCGTCGAGCGAGGGGCGCAGCGTGTTGGCGCGGCGCAACAGTGCCTTGCTGGACGCGGCGGTCTTCACCTCGTGGCCGGTCGCAGTCCCAGCGAGCCGTCGCGGGTCGGACTCGGTCTTGCGGGTGTGGCGGCGCAGCCGCACCCATACCCAGCCGGCACCGCATGCGAGGCCAGCCAGTAGGACGACGGTGATGGTCCAGTACGCCACGGGATTGAGTCCCTCGGCCGCGAGAGCGGTGGCGGGGTCGGCGAGGTTGAACAACACCCCGAGGCCCGAGGCGGGGCCGGCTTCGGGTTGGGGTGTGCCGGTCAGGAACGCCGCCACCGATCCAGAGGCGCGCAGGATCAGCGCGACACCGAACATTCCGACGAGTCCGATGAGGGCGGCGTTGGTCAGCTCATCGCCGTAGGTGCCGGTCTGCCGACCCTGGCCCGACGTGCTCATGGCAGCCGCCGGATCACGGTGGTGCCGGAGATGCACCCGTAGAGCACCACCCCGCTCGTCTGGCCGAGCTGGGCGGTGTCGAGGAAGGTGCGGGCGTGCCCGGTGCCGGTGGCGTCGGTGTGGGAGACGATCAACGCGACCGCGACGTCCTCGCCAGGCACGAATCCCTCGCCGGTGACCTCGACCAGCTCCGGGGTTTGGCGGGCGTGGGTACGGCGGCTGCGACGAGTCTCCGGCTCAGGTGTCTCGGCGGTGACGGGAGGGATGGGTTTGCGGGCGCGGATGATGTCGGTGAACACGCTCCCGTCGCTCTCGTGCACCTCGACCCGGACCGCGATCATGCGGTTCTGGGTGACCGCATCCAGGAGGCTGCCGAAGCCCTCCCGCGTCCACGGCCCCGCCCCCGGATGGGGTGGTGGGAGAGGTTGGCCGTCGACTGTGACGTCGAGGGCGCCGGCGTCGGCGACGGTGATGACCACCTGCGGCAGCACCACCGGCGCTCGATCGGGTTCCTGCCGGCTGGTACGGCGCAGGGGGTTGCGGGCGGTCATGACGGCCGCCCCGAGGCACGGGCGCTGGTGTCGAACAGGGAGTATTCGGCCGGATGCAGCTGATGTTGCGTAACGAAGCTGCGGGCTTTGATCCGCCACAGCCCCTGCCCGACCCCCAGCGACGGCAGCAGCTTCTGTTCGGTGCCGGTCAGTCCGAGTGCGGTCGCGGTGGGGCCGAGCTGGTCGGATTCCTGCCGGTACACGATCCGTGTCTCCGCGTTCGCCAACAGTGAGTTGGCGAGGGATCGCATCGCGGACCCGGAGTCGCCCACGTTGTCCAGATCGGTGAGCTTGTGGAAGACCAGCATGTTGGCGATCCCGTAGTGCCGGGCTAGTCGCCAGTGGGCGTCCATCCGCCGCAACAAGGCGGGGTGGGACATGAGCCGCCAGGCTTCGTCGTAAATCACCCACCGCTGCCCGCCGTTCGGGTCCAGCAGCGCGGCCTCCATCCACGCCGACGAGCACGTCATCAGCACCGAGATGAGGGTGGAGTTCTCCGTGACCCGCGAGAGGTCGAGGCTGATCATGGGCAGGGTCGGGTCGAACGCGACCGTGGAGGGTCCGTCGAACAGCCCTTGAAGGTCGCCTGCGACCAGGCGCCGCAGGGCGTGCCCGACGAGGCGCCCGTCCTCGGCCAACCGGCCGTCCGGGTCAGTGGTCGGGTGGGTGGATGGGGTGAGGATGCGGTCGACGACCATCGGCAGGATCGGCACCGTGTTGTCTCGCACCACCTGGGTGAGGGCGAGGTCGATCGCGGTGTGCTCCAACGGCGACAGGCTGCGGGCGAGGACGGTCTCGGCGAGGGCACCGATCAGGTCACGGCGACGCGAGGCGACCGTGGTCGCCCACTGCTCGTCGGACAGCCCGGAGGGGCGGTGTCCTTCATCGAGGGGGTTCAGGCGGGTGTTCAGGCCGTGACCGAGGACGATGGCCTGTCCGCCGACCGCTTCGGCGACCGCGGTGTGCTCGCCTTTCGGGTCGCCGGGCACGTAGACGCGGCGCCCGAATGGCAGGGAGCGGGTGTAGAGGGACTTGGCGAGGCTGGACTTGCCGGACCCGACGATCCCGGCCAGGACGACGTTCGGAGCGGTGATGACCCCACGGGCGTAGAGCACCCAGGGGTCGTAGACGAAGCTGCCGCCGGAGTAGAGGTCTTGGCCGACGAACACCCCATCCGAGCCGAGACCGCCTTCGGCGAGGAACGGATACGCCCCGGCCAGGGTCGCGGACGTGTCCTGATGCCGCGCGAGCCGAAACCGGCCCGGCGTGCGTAGCGCGGCGGGGCCGGGTTCACCAGTGGCGGGCAGGTAGGTGGTCGCTCGGCGTTCGGCGCGTTCCGCCTCCGCTTTCGCCCGTGCTCGGGCCTTCTCTGCCTGGCGTTGTTCAGCCTGCAACCGTGCCGCCGCCCGGCGGCGCTGCTTGCGCAGCCGTCGCCGCTCGGCAGCGGGGGCGACCAGCACCGCGGTGTGCAACCGCTCCCGCTCCATCTCGTGCTCGGTCACCGGGACAGCCCTCGGGCCTGCTTCGCTGCGGCGATGTCGGGATGCGTGAACCACGACGCATCCGGCGCCCGCCGAGCCCCTGCCCTCGGTGGCCCTGTCCTGGGCGCCTCGGCCTTCTCCGCACGCGGTGCCGGGGCCGATGTGTGCTCGAGCGCACCGATGCCGGCGGTTGCCTCCCTTGCCGACACCACACCCGACTCGTCGAGTGCGTCCTGTGGCGGGGTGCTGTGCTCGCGTAGCAGGCCGACGTCCCCGGCGAACGGGTTGTAGGTCAGGGCATAGCCGCCGTCGTTGACCACCTGATCTCGGGCACCGGTCGGCGGTTCGTCGTAGACGTAGCCGTTCTCCAACGCCGCCTGCGTGGTCTCATCGCCGTAGTCGAAACCCTTCAGATGCTCGATCGCCGCGTCGACGCCCTCGGCGTCGATGAGGTCCAGCACCTCGTCGGCCTCCGAACCTTGCAGGAACACCACGCTGATCCACCGCCACTCCACGGGTTCGGGCTCGGGCTCGGGCGGGTCGTGCTCGGCCAGCTCGGACAGGACCGTGAGCGGGTCGGCGTTCTCGCGTGCGGCGTCGGCGACCCAGGCGGGGAACAGGCCCTCGTTCTCCGGTGTGTTGCCGGGGTGGTCGAGGGCATACTGGCGGGCGTCGCCGGCGGCGGTCAGGAACCCGGCCAGCTCACTCAGTGCCCGGTCCGGGTCGACCGGTGCTCCAGCGCCGGTGAACAGGTCCCGGCCTTCCAGCTCCTGCCTGGTGGCGACGTCGGTGATCCGGTAGGCGTAGCGCTGATGTTCGCCCAGCGGGGTGTCCGGCCACACCGTCAGTGTCAGCCTCCCGGCCTGCGTGGTCGTGACAGGTAGACCGTCGAGCCGAGACGCCGTCTGCTCGCGTGCGGCCACCCGATCCGATGCGGGCTCGGGGTGCCAGGCGATCCGCCCGGAATGGGAGAACGCCGCACTGAGCCGGTCATGCACCTGATCGAGCAGGGTGCACGCCTGATGCAGGTTGTCCGCCGCCGCCAACGCGCTCTGAGCGCCGGCGAGGTGGTCACCGTCATCATGGTGTGCGCGGTCGCGATGGGCGAGGTGCGCGGCGGCGAGCTGGTCGAGCACCTGACGCAGCGACCTCACGCCTGCCACCAGGTCACCGAACACGGTGTACGTGTCGGCCGGATTGTCGAAGACGCGACTGGCGTGCGCGAGACCGCGCAACGCTTCTGACGCCTCGGCTGCATCGGCCAGCGGGTCGTGAAACGTGGGCATGAGCAGCCTCCCATGAGACGAGCGAGAACCCCGGTGCTGGGGTCGCCTGTCAGGTGCACACCACCCACACGGCGGCGACCGGCGGTCAGATGCGACGGCACAGCGGCAGGGCGGCGGCGGTGAACGCCGCGGCCTGCTGCCCGACCAGCAGCCGGGTCTCACACGAGGCTTGGATGGCGGTCTGCTCGATCGCCGCGACCGCGGCGTCGAGCTCTTCAACGGTTGAGGCGGACACACTGATGAGGCCGGTGTAGCGGAGCACGCCGTGGCCGGCGGTGAGGTCGGCTTCCTGTTGGAGAACGTCGTGGTACTCAGCGGTCTGGGCGGCGTCCTCGATCTGCCCGATCTTGGCCCGCTGCGCCTGATCCGAGATGTGCTCGACCTTCTTCTTACGGATGTCACGAGCGGCGGCGTCGGACCGCAGCGGTGTGCAGATCAGCGAGAAGGACCGCTGAATCCCAGTGGACAGCAGCACCGGTGCCAAGAACCCCGGATACACCATCGACCTCGGCCACTCGCTGATCCACAGCACCGAGTGATGCGCGGAGTCGGTGCGGATGCGGCCCCAGGCTTCGGCGACCGCGACTGGCCCCGCGGTCGCCAAGTCTTGCCCGAGGTCACCGTGTCGTTCCAGGCTGGCGGCGATGGCCGGGTCATACGCGCTACGGAGGATCACGGCGACCTCGCCGGGTGTCAACCAGCCCGAGGGGGTCAGATCGGCCGAACGCAGGGCCGAGACGAGCGTGTTCATCTCTTGACGCAGGACGGCGGCGGCACCGCGGACGCCGCCACCTGCGGTCCTGATCTGCCGCGCGCTGGACTTCATATCCAACGACAGCGACAGCGTGGTCGCATGTCTCTCACCGGCGGGCCCGGCGCGGTTGATCAGTTCGGCGTAGGTGGTCGCGGCCCAGGTGTCATCGGCGGTCCCGTGGGAGGCCCACCATTCGGCGAGGCCGGTGCCGGAATCCGGCAGGGTGCGTTCGAGGACCTGGAGGGTGGCGATGCGGCCCGACCGGCACACGGTGGCCAGGACACGTCCCCAGGAGGTGACACGGCGTTCCTGCTCACCGGGGTCCAACAAGACGAACGCGGGGTGGGTGACCTCGCAGACGACGGTGAGGGTCTGCTGATGGGGGTCGTGGATCATCCCGGCGCCGGTATCGGGGTCGGTGTACTCGCGTAGCCGAGCCTGATCTCCGGGCAGGGCGAGGGTGCCGACCGGGCGCGGGACGACGACCCGCCGCCGGTAGGCCAGTTGCCCGCCGGTGGTACGCCAGAGCCACCAGAACGCCACCGGCAGCCACTCCACCGCCGGCCGCCCAGCAATCGATATCCACGTCAAACAGGTGGCGAGCACCCAGACCGGCGCGGTGTACGCCAGCAGGATGCCACCGCCGGAGTAGAGCGCGCTCACGACCGACAGGACGCCGACGGCGAGGGTGACGAGCTGCGACAGCGACAACCCGAGCAGGATGCCCCGGCGAGACAGCCGGGAGAACTTCACGGGCACCAGCTCGGTCGAGACCGACTCACTTGTCTTGGCGGTGCTCATTGCGGCCTCACTCCTTGCCGGCCGCGGGCGGGGTTCGGTCCGGCGGCGGTGGAGCCGGGTCCGTTCTCGGGGCCGGAAGTGCCGGACTCGACGGCGGCGGCTGACCTTCCGGCGGCTGGCCGGCCGAGGTCTGGCCTGCTCGGGTCTGGGCGGCGTCGGCGGCTGCCTCGCCCTGTCCGCCGAGTGCCTTGCCGGCTTTCGGTCCGGCGGTAGCGGCGTCCTTGGCGACCTTCGCGCCGATCACCACCCCCGCAGCTGGACCAGCCGCCGCGGCACCGGCGCCGGCCCCAGCGCCACCACTTGCACCGGCCCCGGCGGAGCTGCTCGCGGCGGCCTTGCCTCCACTGGCACCGGCCGAGCCGCCGCCGGGTGCAGGGTTCTTCTGCTGCGGCGGCTTCTTCCCGCCGCCACCACCACCGGCGCCGTTGCTGTTGCCGCCGCTGTTGCTGCTGGCGCCGGACTTGCTGTCCTGACCACCGTCGAGGACCCTCTTCGGCTCATTGCTGCCCTGGGGCTTGGCCGGGGCGGGTACGGGACGGTTGAGGGCGTTCTTGGCGTCCTGTTCGGCCCCGATGGCGTGGTACATGTCGAACCCGACAAACGAGATGAACTTGTACGTCAGGTACGGGGCGAACGCGGCCATCGCCATGAGCACGATCCCGGCGATCGGGTCGCTGATCGAGGCCAGGTCCTCGTCGATCGGCGCGGACACCTGCGTGACGGCGACCAGGAACATGACGACCAGGACCAGCTTCGACACGACGAGGGCGATGACGAACATCGCCCACTTGCTGATCCACCCTCGTGTGGCGTCCCAGGAGGAGCCGGAGAACGCCAGCGGGGCGAAAACGATCGCCACCAACAGCAGGGCCTTGCGGACGAGAAGGGAGAGCCAGACGATCGCGGCGGCCGCGATCGCCAGGCCAGCGAAGAAGATGGTGATGATCGCCCCCACACCGGGGGCGGCGATGTTGATCCCGACCAGCCCGGCGGCCAGCAGGGCGATCTTGTCGCCCATCGACGCCGTGGTCTCGCCGGCGGCTTGGATGATCCCGACACAGAGCTGGTCGACGATCTCCAGCAGCAACGCGGTCAGCGTGATCACCACGAAGCTGCCGAGCACCGATTTGGCGAGCCCGAGCGCGGCACGACTCAGGGCGGTGGGATCGCGTCTGATCAGGCCGGTGATCAGCTGCAGGCAGAAGAAGATCAGCATCACGAACACCGCGATGCCGAACAGCAGGTTGTAGACCGACACGTACTCCGGGGAGGTGACGTCTACCAGGGTGGTGGTGTCGAACACCGCCCACACCGCCTCGAACAGCCAGCCCGCGGCCTCGCCCATCGCGGAGGCGAGCCAGTCGAATGGGGCCGACACCAGACTCGCGGCTGCCTCGCCCGCCGTGTCGCAGACCGTGGAGATGACGGGAACGTCGCAGACGCCCATCGCGATCACTTCCTCAACAGGATCGTGGTGACGGGTGGGCCTACACCTGTTGTCCGACGTTCCAGAAGAAGTTGATCAACGTGACGGACGCGCCGCAGATCACCGCGGCGCCGCAGGAGACGAGGACACCGATCTTCCCCCGACCGGCGAGGTGGGGGTTGCTGCTGTTGGCGCCGAAGCCCCACACGATCGCGCTGACGATCAGCGCCAGGACGGACAGGATGAGGCCGACGGTCATGATCGCGCCGACGATCGTGCGCAGTTGCGCGATGCCGGGCAGGCCATCGGAGTTGGGGTCGATGTTGATGTCCATCGGCACCAGCACCGGCAGGGTGAGAACAGAGACAGCAAGATCGAACACGAAAGGCTCCTAACGAACGGCCCCACCCGCACGGATGGAGAGGCGAATAGCGGTTCGCAGGTCAGGTGCACCCCGCCATCCCGGTCAGTCAGGACGACCGCACCAGGGCTCCATCAGGAAGGGGTCGGACGTGTAGGAAGTCGGTGGAGTTGGCCCCTGCGTCCGTCTACTTGGCCCTTGTTGGCCCCGAGAATCCGCCGGTCACTGCCTGCGCTTGGTAGCTGCGTCGGGGTGGCGCGTGCGCCGTAGTTGGCCCTTTCTTCAGCGGCCGACGGAGCTCGGTGACGCGCCGGGCTGCCCGATGGGTTCGATCCCGAGGTGTTCGCGTGCTTGGCGTGCGAGCTGCTCGCCCAGCGGCGTGAGAGAGGTAAGGGGCTGCGCCGGGGTGCGGTGGAACAGCCGCCCGCCGACGAACTCTTCGAGCAGTCGGAGTTGTCTGCTGATGGTGCCGGTTGAGCTTCCGGTGAGGTGTGCGGCCTGGCTGAGACTGCGCTGGTCGACGATGGCGATGAAGCGTTCCAGTCGGGAGCGTGCGCCGAGTCCATAGAGAGCCCGGCGCAGCGGCTCGGGGATCTCCGAGGGGTGGCGATCACCGAGGGCTTCTCGGTTCACGGTGTAGTTGAGGCTGCGGCCGGTGTGGGTCGGGATGCCGTGCACCCACGCGAACGTCATGAGGGTTTCTCGCGTGCAGCCGACTTCGCGCGCGATGTCGGCGATGCCACGATGCCAGGTGGCGTATTCCTCGTGAAGCCATGACGGGTTGACGTAGAACACGCCTGCTTCTGCAGCAGCATGCTGGATGGATGAGCCTGTGGGTGCAGGGAGGATGCGATGGGAGAGATTGGGGCGGGACCGTCCTGGCCGGGGCAGCGGGTGGGCGCGCAGGACCGTGCGGACGTGCTGGAGTGAGATGCCAAGCTCGGCAGCGATGGTCGGGATCGACTGGTGTCGATCCAGGATCGCTCGGTGAACGAGGGCCGGATCGGTGTGCTCTGGCTCGGCGCCGGGCCATCGGCTCGCGCTCACCCAGTCGGTTGGCGGCTCCCAGGTGAGGGGTTCGCCGGTGATGCCCGCCGAGTCGAGGAGTTGCCTGGCGTGCTGGTGGAGGGCGTCGGCGACGCCGGCGGACATGAAGTCGGCGAAGGCGTGGTAGCGATCTGCGCGGGCAGTGCCGGAGAAGTATTGGTATGGGCGCGGGGCGCTGAGGAGGCTTCCGCCGGTGATGAGTTCGTAGAGGTAGCGGCGCGCGTTGTCGAGGGTCTTGGCGGGGCCGCCGGGGAAGCCGCGAGAGATCCGGTTCCAGGCGCGGGCATCGATCAGTTTCGTGGTCGCGGCGAGTTGGCGTCGCCTGGCGTAGTCGATCGGGATGTCGTGGTCGTCGATAGCGAACGCGAGTTCGGCGAGCATGCCCAGCGTCGTCTTGCCGGAGGGCCTGTCCAGCAGACGCCCGAGGTAATACATGACGGTGTTCGGTTTGAGGTCCGCGCCGACCAGCGGCAGGATGTGGCCTTTGAGTGGGAGTGCGCTGTGCGGTAGCAGCAGCGCGGCCAGCATCGTGGTGCGGAAGTAGGCGGCTTCCGTTTCCTCATCGCAGAGACGTATCGCCCAGGCCGGCCAGAGTTGGTCGGGCAGCCTCGCGGCTCGTTTGATCGCCGGGTCTGTGTTGCTGGGCTGGTGCGGCGGGAGCAGTCTCATCGTCGTCAGGCTCGTGCCGTAGCGAACTCGATCGACTGGGCTGAGAAGACCGGCCAGGGCGCGACCTCGTGCGATTCGTGTGCGCAGCTGCGGGCTGGCGATGCGCCAGGAGTGCGGGATCGCTTTGGGTCTCCTGCCGACATCGGCGTCCTCGACGACCCGGAGCAGCGGGTCGGGCTGGGCATCCTCGCCATTGAGCAGGAGGCCAGCGGCAGCGGTGAGCCGGTCGGCTCGCAGCATCGCGATCGATGGCTGCACGCTGTAGGACTGCCGGTTCTTCGATGCCAGGTGAACGGCGATCAGGGTGAGATCGATCAGTTCCGACATCGCCTCCTGGCGGGAGTTCTTGCTCCCGGAGGGATTCCGGACCTCGGTCAGCAGCCGGTCGATGAGCCGTTGCGCGTCTGCCGCAGCAGCCACGTCGAGACACGCTGGCGGTTCGATGCCGGATAGGTCTTGGCCGCAGGCGCAGAGCAGCCGGTTCCGCTCGGTGGAGGCAACGCGATCCGATGGGCCACCGGGCCAGAAACTGGGTCCCGCGATCGACCCTTTCTGCGGAGCCTCGCAGCGTGAGCAGTGTTCGACCAGGAGGCAGTGGTGGCGAAGGCAGAAGAACTGCAACCTGAGCCGCCAGTCCGCAGACCATTCGCCGCCGGAGTCCGCGAGGCAGGACGGGCAGAATCGGCTGGTCGACCGCGGCGACCACACTCGGAGCATCGCGATAGGAGGCACCCGCAGCGAGGGGCGGAGCATGTCGGCAACGGCAACGGCGACGGCGTTCAGCCCGGTCGCTGCGCAGATCTGATCGACGGCCTCCCCGGTGGCCTCTGGTCTGCCCCAGCTTCCCTGGGACGGGGCGGGCAGATCGAGCGCGGTGAGCATCGTCCGAATGCTGACTCGCAGCCTGGTCGCGTAGGTGACCAGCCATACCTCGAACGATTCGCCAGGCAGCGGCGCGAGTGTGAACGGTAGCCGCCCGGCCTGGGTCATGCCGCCCGCTGCCGCCTGGTGCGCTTCGTAGTCGGGTCGAGCGGGGCAGGCGGGCGCGTGTCGAGCGCCGCAGTGATCCCGGCGCGGGCGGTCTCTGCGGCCTGGTCGATGCGCACTCCGTCGAGGAGATCGACGCTGAGCGCCTCGGTGCCGGTCTTGATCGCGCGGTAGCAGCCGCGCCCGATCAGCGACATCAGCGACGCGAAGTGCCCGGACGAGCGGGCGAACAGGTAGTCCGACAGTTCGGCGAGCGTGCCCCGGCGGGTGTGGGCGAGCACGAGGTCGCGTTCGATCGCGAGTATCAGTTGCCGCCAGGTCGCCCGTCCCGCCTTGGTGCGCGTCTCGAACGGTTCCAGGTTCACCACCGTCCAACGTCTCGCGGTCTGTGACAAGGCGGCGTCGGCTCCGGTGAATCCCTCATCGAGCAGGCCGCGGGCGTGCAGCCCGACGCCGACGAACACGAACGTCACGGGGAATGTGTTGGCGAGCCATTTGAAGTGGTTGGCGACCTCGCGGCCGTCGCGCCGGTTCATGTCGAGGAAGTGGACGTCATCGACGACGATCAGGCGGGTCTTGCAGGCCGCGACGCATTCTGCGGCCCGGTGCGCCAGCGACTGGGCGGTGCCGCGGTCGGAGCCTGGCAGCCCGTAGAAGCGGCAGAGCATCGAGTTCAGGCTTCGCATCGTCGTGTGCGAGGTGAGTCCGAGATGGACGACCGGAACCCGCTGCCATGCCCCGTCGCCGGCCCCGACTGTGGGGCCGTAGAGGTCGATCTGGTCGCGGTGGAATCCGCGGGCGAACGCGACCGCTGCGGTGCTCTTGCCGAGCCCTGGCAGCGCGTCGAGGACGGCGGC
The DNA here is from genome assembly GCF_013407955.1 of Microlunatus parietis. Lineage (GTDB taxonomy): Bacteria > Actinomycetota > Actinomycetes > Propionibacteriales > Propionibacteriaceae > Microlunatus > Microlunatus parietis. Next base: position 3,536,876 of record NZ_JACCBU010000001.1, read on the forward strand.
GGGTTTCACTTTCTCGCCGTCCTGCATGTTCGCCCCGACGATCTCGTCCAGCTCATCGAGCACTGCCCCGAGTGCTGGGGTGCGGATCGGGCCGAGGTTCGCATGCCAGCCCGCCCGCAAGTGGTTGTAGCGCAGTCGTTCGGGTGCGGGCATCGCCTCGATCTCGGCGATTGTGTGCGCTGGTGGCCGTGTGCGCGGCGGGGCCTGGGCCATCTGGAACCAGCCTGCCTTGGTCGACAGATCCCAGTCACGCTCCTCGTCGGCCAGCTCCGCCGTCGTCGCCGGGATGCTCACGAGATCACCTCAAACGCCTCGGCGTAGAACTCCTCGTCGCCGACGTCGAGCTCGTCCTCGGTGTCATCATCACTGGCAGCCCAGGCTGCATCGTCAGGCTCGGGAGGTTTCTCGACCGCGTGCAGCACCGCAGGTGCGGCGACCTCCGCTGTGGGTGTGGTTCCGGTGAGGCGTGCCTGGCGTTGCTCGCTGGCGCGGACGGCCATCCGGCGTTCGGCGGGGTGCCGGGTCAGGCCCGCATCCCAGCGATCCAGCAGCCCGGACAGTGCCCGCCGGTCATCGACATGGCGATCCTCGGTCAGCGCGAGTTGCCGGGCGTAGGCCAGCGCCTCGGCCGAGAACGGTGCGGCAACGGCGGTGGCGTGCTCCCACTCCAAAGCGTGCCAGGACTGGTCGGCGGGGTCTTGGAAGTAGACCTTGGAGATGTCGTCGGTGTCGTAGCGCACCGGCCACTTGCCCGCGTGAGCACCCGCGAAGTTGCTCGTCCGGTTCCGATACCGGGTCAACGCCGGGCCGTTGTAGCGCAGGCCGTTCAGCTCGATCCCGTAGTGCTGGATCGTCCGCCACGCCACCGGCAGGAAGTCGAACACCAGGTCCGGGCTGGCCGGCACCCGCAGCCGGCCCGTGCGGGTCATCCCGTGGGCGAACATCTCCGCCGGCGACAGCTCCAGCCCCGGCACCTGCGCATCGGCGAGCCCAGCGTGCGGGCGGTGGTGATAGATGCTCCCGACCCATTCGCGGATGATCGACTCCAGCTCATCGATGAAGAAGTAGGCGCACCCGGCGGGGTCTTTGCCGCGGCTGTGCACGTCCGGGCCGGTGTAGCCCGGCAGCGCTTCCAGCAGCTGCTCGCGGACGGTGCGGAAGAACCGCTCGACCGCAGCCTTATCGGTCGGGGTGAGCGGGCGGGCGGGCTGAACCGAGATGCCCAGCCGGGAGCACACGCTCAGCAGATGGTTCGACAGGTAGATCTTGCCGTGATCGACCACGATCGTCTCCGCAGCCACCCCCGCCAACCCGGTCTGACGCTCCTCGCCTGCGACGATGACCTGATCCGGCAGGCCCGCATACGGCAGCAGCCCGCCCGACGTCGTGAGCCGGGTGTCCGGGCGCAGCGACTCGAACAGCACCAGCGCCGCATCGACCGACTTCGTCGACATCGGCGAGAGCCTGAGCCCTGTGATCGACCGCGAGTACAAGTCCATCGCGATCGTCAGCTCGCAGCGCACCCATTTCAGCGTGATCGGCTCCATCGCGAACACGTCCAGCGTCGTCGTATCCAGCAGCAGATACTCGCCCGGCCGCGTCGCCCGCAATCTCCCGTATGCGCCCTCCGGCCTGGCCGCGATCGAGCGCTTGCCTTTGGTGCTGCCGGTGAACGCGTTGCTTCCGCGGGTGAGCTCGCCCAGGACGGTCCGAGCTCGACGCTGTGACGGTTCGGGCACGACCCCCTCGCCGTGCTCGGCGGCCAGACGCTGCGAGATGCGTTGCAGCACCAGTGTCTGCGTCGGCCGGGCCGCGTCGGTGTGCTCGGCAAGAACCGTCCGACACATCTCCAGCCACCGCTCATCCACCCCGGCCAGCGGATCGGCCGTCTTCGCGGCCCGCTGGTCGAGCAGACCCGCTGGCCCGAGCTCACGAAACGCGCTCACCCAGCGCTTCACTGATCTGAGCCCGACGCCCATCTCCGCAGCTTTCGTCTCATACCGCTGCATGAGCGGCCGCGCCGGGTCGTACTCGGGTCGTGGTTCGCCCAGTGCCGCGTCCTCGGCGTCGCCGGAGCGATACCCGGTGAGAACTTCGTGAATGTGCGCCAGTCGATCAGTCAGCTGCGCTTCTTGCGCCTCGGTCAAGTTCTCCAGCACCGGCCCCAACGCGGGAGCAGGATCGGACTCAGCGCCGACGATCGCGACAGACGGGTCGGCCAGCAACGAGGCGGTATGGACAGTGACCATCTGACCGCGGGCCCCGCGCAACCGCAGCCGCTCCGCCTCCACGCCCATCACCGTGAACCAGTCGCCATCCCAGCTCAGCCGCGTACCCACGCCGACGACCGCGGTCCGCGCGCTCATGCGGCATGCTCCAGCACTGTGGCCGCCGACAACGGCGCATCCAGGTCAGCGCGGAACACGCCCCGCCACACCAAGTGCAGCGCGGCGGCCCGCACATCCTCCGCCGCATCGGGCCACTCCGCTTCGATCTGGCCGAGCGACGCCGATCCGCGAGACCGCTCGGCAAGCCGGGTCACCGTGGCCTGATCCACCCGGTTGGGATGCCGGTAGGCGGCCAGGAACCGGACGTTCGAGAGCCGCGTCGGGTCAATCCCCGACCAGACCTCGTGCCGCCAGCCGCAACTGGTGAAGACCTCTTCGGCCCATTCCAGCGCCTCGGCGATTTTCGGCCGATCCAGCTGATCGGCGGGCTTCACGTTCACCACCGTCACCGACTCATCCGCGTGCAGCAGCAAGAAATCGGGCACATGCCGACGCCGCACCCCATCGACCTCCGCGGTCACGCAGAACGGCTGCGCAGCAATCGCTACGATCTCGGGATCGAAATCAGCCAGCAGCAGCCGAGCCAGCTCCAATCGGCTTTCGTACACGACGTGAGCGCCGACGGTCGATGACCAGTACCAGCCCGAGTAGTGCGGCTGCCCGTGCCGCCAACGGAACGTCCGCCACGGCGAACCCGCCACGAGTATCCGCGGCGGCACGAGCGCGAGATCGGTGGTCGACTCCTCACCGGCGGCGTCCTTGAAGCTGACCGAGTACGTGCCCATCGCTGTTCCCTCCGCAGCGCTCCCGCTCGCAGGGAACCATTGCTGGCAACGCTACGGAACCAGACCGCCGATCCTCGCGCCCCACGCCAGGCAGGGGCCAACAAAGCGGCCAAGGGCCAACTCGGGGCCAAATAGGGTGGCCAAAGGGCCAACTTCAATGCATCCCTACAGGACGATGAGAGGGTCAGAGTTGCCGGCCGAGGTCGATCAGCCAGTTCATCCACGCCACCCCACCGCCGGCCAGGGCCGCCGCGCCGAGCGCGACCAGCACCCCGGTACGGCCCTTCCCGGCCACCGCGTAATTGCCGTTCGCGGCCGCAACCGCCCAGATGACCGCCGAGACGATCACCATCAGCACGGCGACGATGAGCACGAACGTCAGCAGTGCACCGACCACGTGCCGCAGGTCACCGATCCCGCCCAGCCCGTCGAAGTCGGGGAACACGTCCATCGCGATTCAGCCGCCGGACCGTGCTGTCCAGTGCAAGTGGTCCAGGTGTCCACCGGTTACCGATCCGGGATCGTGCATGCCGCCGCCGTCGTAGGGCCGCCAGCCCTCATCGGCACGTGCGAGGGACCAGATGCGCTGCTGCCAGATCAGGTATTCGATCCCGAGGATCTCGGCGTGCTCCTTGAGCCAGTTGGTGACGGCCCACCCGAGCTCGAGCGCGTCGCCGGTAGCGGCCTGACCGATGGCGTTCCCGAAGGTCCCGTCGCAGGCCCGGCCGAGGGGATGTTCCGATGCCGTGCCGGGGCGCGGCGACCAGCACGCCCACGAGGTGTCCGGGAACGCGGCGCGGATCTCGGCGAGGATGTGGGCGGTGCGGGCGGTGATCTGCCCGTTGCTGGTGGGGTCATCCACGAGTCGATCGGGATCGCTGCCCTGGAACGGGGCTGGCGGGGTGTCGGGCGCCAATCCGGTGGCCGGGTTGCAGCCGTCCGGCCCGCCGGTTTCGGGGGTGGGTAGCTTCGCCGCGCCGTGGGTGTTCAGCCAGGGTTCGGGGTCGATCGCGGCGGCGTTGGTGCCGCCGGGGCGGACCTCGAAGTGTAGGTGGGTGCCGGTGGAGTGGCCCGAGGAGCCGACATCGCCGATGTGCTGCCCGGCGGTCACTTGGTCGCCGGCGGCGACGTGGATGCCGTGGTCCCACATGTGCGCGTACGCGGTGGCGACGGTCCGGCCACCGATGGTGTGTTCGACCACGATCAGGTTCCCGTACCCGCCCGAGGCCCCAGCGACGGTCACCGTCCCGTCCGCGACGGCGAGGATCGGGGTGCCGTTTGGTGCGGCGAAGTCGACGCCGGTGTGCATCTTGTACTCACCGGTGACCGGGTGGACCCGCATGCCGAAGCCGCTGGCCCGCACCCAGGTGCCCTCCGGCAGCGGGAACACCACGCGTGAGGACTCCGGCAGTGTTCCGGCCGGGCCGCCGGACCCGGTGCCGGTTCGGGTGAGGGTGTTGAGGATGGTGGCGGCGACCGGCTCGTAGTTGCGATACCTGTCGGGGTAGGCGGAGACTTCGACGGCTTGGGCGGCTTCGCCGGGGTCCATGTCCTGCCAGCCGGGTATGTCCAGCAGCCCACGCGGCGAGGGATGGTTGGGGCCGGTTGGGCCGCCGAAGAACGCCTTCGCTTGGTAGGTGGGGTCCATCAGCTCGGCGACCGTGCCCCACCCTGCTGCGGGTCGCATCTGGAACAGGCCGAGGGAGTCGTGGTCGGAGCCGTTGCCATCGTTCGGGTAGGACCCGCTCTCGGGGTAGGCGCCGGTGTTGGCGAGTTGACGCAGGGTGGATTCGGTGAGCGCGGCCATGAGCGCGATCTGGATGCCGGGGCGGCCCACCCCGTCGATCCGGTTGCCGATCTCGATGATCGTCGCGGCGTGGGTCAACTGCTTCCGGTTCAGCGTGAACCGTGTGCCGTCGGCTGTGGTGGCGGCCAGCGAGTCGGGTACGTTCCTGACCACGATCCCACCACCGCCGACGGTGCAGGCGGCGTTGGCGGCCGGGTTCGTCAACACCCCGACCGAGACCAGCGCGAGCATCGGGGCCAGGAACAGCAGCGCGAGTGCTGCGATGAAGAGCTTCTTCAGCACGACAACACTCCGCGGCCTTATTGGAGGGGGTTGTCGAGCTGGGACAACCGGAGCAGGTGGCAGGTGTCGTAGGTGGGCGCGCAGACGATGAACACCGTGAACGCCACCGCATGCTCGGAGGTGACGGGCTCCTCATTCCAGACACCTTCGCGATGGCGGGTGCCCTCGATGGTGTACGCGACCGTGCCGGGTGCGAGCTGGCCCGGCTGGGCCTGCTCCACTACGGTGTCCCACGCCTCGGGGACGAAGATGTTGTCGATGGTGAGGTGCTGGGCGGTGGCGTACTGCCGTAGCTCGATCCACGCCTCACGGGTGGGCAGGTAGATGGCCACGTCGGAGGCGAGCCCGGCCTGCTCCTCACCGGACGGGTCGCCGACGGCGAGGATCACGCTCGTGTAGTCCAGCGGCATGAACCCCGATGCGGTGTCCCACGCGAACAGCACCTCGGCGACGTTGCGGATGAAGGTCTCCGGGTCATCGGAACCGGCCACGGCCGGCAGGCGTGGCGGAGTCTGCGGCGTGCCGGGCGATGTCGTGGCCGGTCCCGGCCGGGTGCCGCCACCGTCGGTGCCGGTGTCGCTGGTGGTACGGGGTCCGGTGAGCAGGCCGTAGACACCGATTCCGGCCAACACCACGATCGCGGTCAATCCGGCGATCAGCGCGATCAGGCGCCGACGGGAACGGGCATCAGATGACGTGAACGGAGTCTTCATGCCCATCAGGTGCGCCGCCGTACCCGACGAGAAGGGGATGGGTGCGGCGCAAGGGTCAAAGGGCGCGCAGGTGCGGCCGACCCGTCGTGCCCGTGGGCTCCACTGTCTCGTCCTCGTCCTCGTCCTCGTCCTCGTCCTCGGCCTCGGCCTCGTCCTCACCGCTACCGCTGACGGTGGCGAGGCGGTTGCGAGCCTCGCGCAGCCGCGCGGCGAACCGGCCGGTGCCTTCCGCGGTGTCCAGGAACCCGGCCGTCTGCTCGTCGGTCAGTTCGGCGGCAAGGTGGTCAGCGTCGTAGTGAGCCCACCAGTCAGCCAGCTCGCCCCAGGTCTGTACGAACGCCCGCACCGGATACCGCACCGGCTCCCTGGCTTCGGCCGGTGCGATGGGGCGCGGGCCAGTCCGGCTGCCCTTTTTCTTCGCGGTGGCGCGGGCGACCGCTTGATCGGCCAGGGCGTGCAGCTCGGCCCCCCGGCCCTCACGGGCGGCGGTCGCGCTCTGGCGGATGGTCTCGTAGATCGGATGCACTGGGGCTCTGGTCTCGATCCGTTCCAGCCCGGCCTGCGCCTCGACCCGCACCGCGTCGGGCTGAGCCGAGTCGGCGGCGAGACGTTCGAGGTAGCCGATCTTGTCCAGCGTGGTGTGCGAGGCGCCGCCGGGAATCATCGCCGCGGCCTGCTCACGCGCCTCACCGAGCGCGCTCGACGGTCCCGCAAATTTTGCGGGACCGTCACTTCCGGGCTGGTTCTCCGCGCTGAACCGCGTGGATGCTTTCCGCCGGGCGGCGTCCTCGGCCATGACCTGCTTCAGCTCCCGGTAGAGGGCGGCGGCCTCGCGTTGGGTGAGGGGCTTGTGGAGCTGGTTGTCGTCCTGCTCAGCCAGTAGCTGCCCGAGCCGGTCGGACAAGCCGGACCGGACCCATACGTTGACCTTCCTCCAGCCCAGCGTCTTGATCGCGGCCAGCCGCCTCGCTCCGCACACCAGCACCCCGTCCGGGGTGATTGTGATGGGCTGCAACAGCCCGTCTCGGTCGATCGAGGAGGCGAGTTCATCGATGTTGCCCAGCTCGGTGCGGTGCCGCTGGCCGACCCGGATGGAGTTGACCACCCATTCCAGCTCGATGTGTCCCGGATCGAAACTCACCGCAACCCACCCCCAGCAGCACGACCGCCTCCGCTGTGACAGCGGGGTGCGGCCAGGGACAGGGCGAGCACGAGGTCGTCATCGCGCAGCAGCACCTCCAACGACTCGCCGATCAGCAGCCGCAGCAACACGCCCCGCCCGGTCGTGGTGGCCGTGTAGGCGGGGTGCGGGTTGCCCAGCAGCGCCCGCAACAGCGCGGTCCACGACCGGCCTGGCAGGTCGAGCAGCGCACGGACATGACGGTCGCGCCGCAGCGCCTCGTAGGCGGTCTGCCGGGTACCGGTCTTGGTCAGCGCACCGCACACATGCTCCACCGCAGCGCGGGCGATCTCGACCGGCCAGCCCAACAAGCACAACAGCGCGATGGCATCCTCCGCAGCGGACCCGGCCGATATGCACGCCCGATCCGACCCACGACCACCACCATCCCCGCGATTATCGGCGGCGGACCCGGCGTCGAGACCGTCGTGTCGATCGGTGGTGTGGAAAGCCGGGTGGTAGTCCGCCAGCGGCGTCTCCCGATCGCTGAACCGTTCGGGGTCGTGGAAGGCCGAGACGTGCGGACGGCGGGCCTGATGCACCGAACAGAGCAGTCCTTGAGCGCGTTCCTCGAAGATGCAGGTGATCCGCACCGCGTGAGTCAGGATCGCCCACGGATCATCGGCCTCACGGGTGGAGCGGTACTGCATCGCCTCGAACGCCGCGGTGACCGCCTCCCACGGATCCAGCCCATGCTTCCTGGCCAGGCTCCGGTACTTGTCGGCGGTGTACTCCATCAGCTCCCGCGCGGCCGGATCGTGTTGCCACGCGCCTGGTCCGGTCTCGTGGAGTCGGTGCAGCAGGGCACGCAGCCCTTCGCTGGTGGTGAAATCCTCACCGCTGCCCGTCGTGTTGCGGGCAGCGGAGTCGTTCGTCGTGGTGGTCATGATCCGGGCACCTCCTGACAGGCAGGTGCGCTCCCGCTCCCCGAAACGGGAGCTGGGGCTTCTGCCATTCGGTGCTGCGGCGTTCATGGCCCCATCAACCCGCTCAGCTCATCCCGACCCTGGAGCGCACCGGACCCGACGGCGTTAAGCGGCTGCGGCCGAACGCCGACAACGGCGGCAACCGCCGCGCCCGCTCACCCAGGCTCCGCGTGTTCGACCCGAGTCGTGCGCGGACGCGGCGGGCCAGCTCTGCCTGGAAGTCGATACCCCGCCCCGCCACGGTGCCGGTCTGTCGGGCGATCAGGTCGGTGGGGCGCACCCACTCCACACCCCACGCCCGCCGCTGCCGGTCAGGACCCTTCCGCTCGCCGTCACGGGCGACCTGCACCGCCTCAACGGCCTCCGGCGTGCGCGTCTCCTCGGCTGGCTCGGATTGATGCTTGGCAGGCTCAGCCTGCTCGCGGTGTTGTCGAATCGGGTCGTGTTCGGTGCTCATCAGCTCGCCTCCTCAGCATCCGCGACATCACGGCCGATGTCGGGGTTGGTGGTGTCAGGAAGGTGCGTGCCGGAAAACCACCGGCCGACCGTCGAGGCATGAACCCCGAGCTCGCGGGCGATGCGCTTGTTTGACCAGCCCGCCTCGCGCAGCTCCCGCCCCCGCGCCCGACGATCCGCGACCGGCACCGTCGACTCGTCCGCGCTCGTGCTCGCCGTTACCGAGACCGGCGCCAGTTCGCCGGCCTGAGTGGCCGGTAGCCGCACCGGCACAACCTCCGGCTCGGTGGCAGGGGTAGCGCGGGTGAGGATCACCGTCAGGTGGGTGATAGCCAGCAGCACCACCGGCGGCACCGCCGCCACACTGGCGGCCAGCACTCCGGGCACGTCCGCATCAGCGGCGACGACCGCATGCAACGCGTTGGCGGTCACCGACACCGTGGCGCCACCGATCAGCAGCGCCCACGGATACCACGCTGCCTTGTGCCCGGCCAGGGCGACGACCGCGACCGTGGCGACCACGATGATGCCGTCCACGATCAACGGCCACGCCCACGCCTGCCCCCGTCCGATCCCGGAACGGGCAGCGAGATCGGCCAAAGATGTAAAGCTGAGCCAGAACGCTCCGGCGGCGATGAAGACTGTCCCGGTCACGGCGGTGATCACCGCCCATCTCCTGCCCAGGCTGGCCGCACCTATCACAGCTCTCGGACCCTCGGTTCGCAGCGCGTACTGGGGTTCCGGCTGAACCAGCCGTCTGCCGCCAGCGGCGAGCTGCCCCTCGCCTCGGCTCGTGACGGTGATCGTCGTGGGTGGGCGCGGGCCGTGCGATACGCGGAGCGGACCGTTACGGCGATCTCCCGCTCACCCAACCCTGATTTCTCGGCCGCGGCCGAGAGCGCATCGAGGGCGTCGGAGGGGCGCATGCCGTTCTCCGCCAACCGACACGCGGCCCAGAACAGCCCGTGATTGCGCTCACCGACCGGCCGCTGCGCCACCCAGGCGACCAACCGTGCCGCATCAGCCGACCGGTCCGCCTCCCGTCCGATACCGGGTGCTGGTCGTGGCCGGAGTTCCGGGCGTGGGTTGAGGAAGTCCCGCAGCCGGTCTGAGTCCAGGGTGCTCGCCGGGCCGGGGTTGATCCTGCGCACCCGGTACGGCACGCTCGCACCGTTGCTATGCACCGCCGAAGGCGGCACCACGACATAGCCGCCGTCCCCGCGGAAGTCCACCCCTGCGCGGGCGGCCTGCCAGCACGACTGCACCGCACTCGGGGTGGCCGGGTAGTAGGCGTGCATCCCGCCCGACGGCGAGTTCACGATGACCTGCCACCCGTCCACCAGACCGGCGTACTCGGCCCGCTCGAACGCCGCGAACCCGTTCGCCGGCCCGTGCACATCGACGTCGATGACCACCACCCCGGAGACCGTGCCGGTCGGGATGCCGATGTTCGCGCTCGGCCAGCGCCGCCACCAGCCGTCCACCATTTCGGGGGTGGTGGTCGCGTCGTGGAAGCCGTGCTCGACCAGAGGCTGCTTCCCGCCCGGCACGCACGGAAACACCGGCACACCCGCGCCCGCGAACGCGCGAGCCGCCGCAGACAACGGCAGCGACGCCGCCTCGGACATTCGCATAAGGACGCCGGCGAGAGCATCATGCTCGACCATCACAACCCCAGCCCCGCGCCTACCGACATCGCTGACACCGCCGGGGGCTCTCGTCGCGGTGGCGGTTCCTCTGACCGTCGTGCCCCGGACTGCTCGGGTGCTGGCCGGCCGCGCTCCGGCGCGGCGCGATCCAGACCAGGCGGGACACTATCGGCGACCTGAGCGGTGTCGAGCCGGTCGAGAACCTGGAGCGCGATCTTGCGGACCCGCTCACCGGTGGCCTGCACCAGCTGCATCGGGTCTTTGCCGTCCACGCGGGCCGCCCACGACGCGACGTACGGGATCGTGTAGTCGCTGGTGTCCATGCCATGTGCGGCGCCGATCATCACCGACTCCACCTCCACCTCCCCGATACCGCGATGCGCCACGGCTTCGTCGTTGTCGGGGCCGTGCATGAGCACGTGGGTGAGGGTCTTGACCTGGGCAGCGTGGCTCATCTCCTCTCGCACCGCCACCGTCTTCGTGGTGTAGTCGGCCAGGCCGTTGGCGCCGTGGATCATCCCTTCATGCGGCACCCGCATCACCTCGAACCCCGCCGACTCCACCTGAGCGGACAGGCCGTCCCACAGTCCGGTAGGTGCTTGGTCTTCCAGCAGTCGCGGCTGGCCGCCGCCGAACAACTCACCCGAGAGGTCCCGCCAGCCATGCTCGCCGGCGTCCTCAGACTCAGAATCGCCAGCATCAACCGCCACACAACCGACTCGAAAGGACAGTGGGCGAACTACGCCGCCGACCGCAGACACTGACCCCGAAGCAGAGCGTTCACGGACTTCGAATACGCCCGTCCTGCCAGCTGACCGAGATTGGAACCGGGCCGCGTACTCTGGCGCACGCCGCCAGTTCTCGCCCGACACGAGCGCCTCGACCGCGCCCGTCAGGCGCTTGTGCAGCTCATCGAGCTTCGTGCCGCGTGCGTTCCGCGCCCCATCCCTCGTCGTCATGTCTGGTCTCCTCCCCGCTGGGCCAACCCGTGCCGAGCGGCCTTGCGACCATGAGGTGCGCCAGGAGGACCAGCGGATCGAGACGGACGACGAGCAACAGACAGTGGACGGCCGTCAGGAAGCGACGGTGCACCTGACGTTGCCACCGGCCTACCGGATGAGACTCAACTTCGGAGGACAGGACTCGTGATGACTCCGATATCCGTATCGGATGCGGTCAGATCGGGCTCTCAGGCCTGTGGCGACGGTTGCCGGGTCAGCTTGCGGTACTTGCTTGGGCTGACGCCGACGCATTGACGGAACACGCGGGCCGCGTGTCCGCGGCTACGCCAGCCGACCTCACGCATCGCGGTCTCGATGGGCATGTCCGTTTCCCGCAGGATCGTCGCCAAGCGCTCGGCTCGGATCATCGTCAGGTATGCCCATGGTGTCTTCCCGTACGCCTCGACGAACACGCGGCTCAGCCGCGACGGCGAAAGGTGTGCCTGCCTGGCCAGGTCCGCAAGCGTCCATCGCTTCGCCGGAGCTGTCCTGAGCAGTTCGGCGACGTGCCGAACATCGGCTCGCAGGGGTGCAAATCGTCGGTTCCGGGGCACGGCTGGCCGCATACTTCTGCGTTGAGGCGAGAGCCTCACCGGCGAGACTTGAACAATCGGCGCGACCACGTCGACGATCGCGAACCATAGGGCCTGCATCCGGTGGCAGTGCACCGCGAACCCGCCATCCATGCTGTGCGTCACGAGCTGATCCAGCCATGGTGCCAGCATGTCGCTTCGATCTTGGCCAAGATGCAGCACCTGTGCCGGGTCGGTGTATAGCCTCTTGACGAGGCTTCGGGCGTCGAGGCGATCCCGGACAAGCCCCGCGTACTGCCAGAACAGCTGATCGAACACATAGTCAGTGTCGAGGTAGATGGTCGTCACCGTGATGTGGGCCGCGGGATTGCTTCCGCACAGCACGTTCGGGCATAGCACCACCGCGTCCCCGGGGCGCACCGATTCTTCGCCGAACTCGCTGAACAAGATCGCGGACCCGGAACGGACAACAATCAGCTTCACACAGTCGTAGGAAGTTGGCCCAACGGGATCATGGACGGTGCGTGTGCGAGCGACTATCGGATCGTAGGCGCCTCCAGCACAGCTGGTCGGCATATCACCGGCGCTGTCATCGGAATCCTCGGGCCCGCGGTCCTGACCGTCATCTTGCTGGTCCAGCGCCCTCAGGGGTGCTCGCCGGATGGTCAAATGCACCGAACCCCTGCGCCGGGCCCATGCCGTTACCTGCGCGGGCCCGGCGGGCGTCGGGGTGAGCTGAGCGCAGCGCAGCTGATGATCAGTGCGGCGATGACGAGCACGGTGGCTACGACCTCGATCACGTAGTCCAACATGGTCAGTCCTTCTTTGCGACGGCATCTGGATCGGGGGGCAGGGCTTGTGCGGCAGTGCGCCGGCTGCGCAGGCTGGCCACGGTGACCGTGGTGAGGATGCCGACGATGACGGCCAGCGAGATCGGTGTGGGGACCAGCGGGACGGACGGCCAGACCTCGTGCGCCCAGTGCAGCATCAGTTTCAGGCCGATGAAGGCGAGGATGATGGCCAGGCCGTGGTTGAGGTAGATGAGCTTGGCCAGCACCGAGTGGAGCACGAAGTACAGCGCGCGCAGGCCGAGCAGGGCGAAGGCGTTGGTGGCGAACACCAGGTAGGGGTCGCTGGTGATGCCGTAGACGGCCGGGACTGAGTCGACTGCGAAGACGATGTCGGTGAAGAAGATGGCCGCCACGACGACGGCCAGCGGGGTGAGTGCGCGCCGGCCGTTCTCCCGTACGGTGAATCGGGTGCCCCGGTAGTCGTCGGTGACCGGCATGATTCTGCGTAGCAGTCGCACGATACGCATCTGCGATGGGTCGCGGTCTTCGAAGCCGCCGCCGGAGCGCACCTCCTGCAGGATCTTGCCGGCTGAGACGAGCAGGATCGCTCCGAAGACGAGGAACGCCCAGGTGCCGGCCTGCAGTAACGCCGCACCGGCGGCGATGAAGATGCCGCGCAACAGCAGGGCTCCGACGATGCCGAAGAGCAGCACCCGCTGCTGGATGTTGGCGGGGACGGCGAAGCCGGCGAGGATGAGCATGAACACGAACAGGTTGTCCACCGACAGTGACTTCTCCACCACGAAGCCGGTGACGAACTCCAGCGCCGGGGTGTTGCCGTAGGTGGCCCAGATCCAGATGGCGAACACGAACGGCAGGGTGAGGTAGAAGACCGACCACGCCACCGCTTCCCGGAGCGACACCTCGTGCGGCCGGCGAGTGACGACGAAGTCGGTCACCAGCAGGGCCAGCAACACGGCGATGCTGACCGCCCAGAGTCCAGGTTGCGATGCGAGAAGCATGAAGGGGACACCTCTAGACACGTTGCAGTGTCGAGGTCTCCTTCGCCTATAAAGGCGACTCCCCGGGGAGCACCATAGGGGTGTCCGTAATGACCGGGTGAGCCCTGCGGAAGTACTCCCCTCGCGCCTTCATTATCGCGTGAGCTGTTGGCCCCGGTCAACCGGACGCCGGACGACGAGACTCACAGTGTGCACGAGGACGTGGGGAGGCCCGGTGGCGCGCTACCTCGCGGGTGTTGTCAGGAAGTGGGGTGAGGTGATCCAGAGCGGCTGAAGGAGTCTGGTGTTTCAGCCGAGGAAGGGGCACTCTGAATCACAACGAACCGAGACGGCCGCCGCAGGCGCCCGCCGACCGGTTGAGCCACGCGAATCGTTATCGATCCGCCTTCACGCCGAGGATGCGGGCCGCAGCGACCGCCGCGCCGAACCCGTTGTCGATGTTCACCACGGTCACGCCGGGCGAGCAGGAGTTCAGCATCGTCAGCAGCGGCGCGAGCCCGCCGAACGCGGCGCCGTAGCCGACCGATGTCGGCACCGCCACTACCGGCGCGCTCACAAGGCCGGTCACGACGCTCGGCAGCGCCCCGTCCATGCCCGCCACCACGATCACGCAGGCCGCCTCCCGCAGTTCACCGAGCTTGTCGAGGAGCCGGTGCAGCCCGGCCACGCCCACGTCGGCGACCAAGCGGGCGTCGATCCCATTCCCGCGGGCCGTGATCTCCGCCTCGCGGGCTACCGGCAGGTCCGAGGTTCCCGCGCAGACGATCGTGAGCGGGCCGGCCTCGGGGGACGGGAATTCGCCGACCGCGCACACGCCTGCCTCGGCGAACACGTTGTCGCCGAATGCCTTGCGAACCGCCGCCTCGCAGGCCGCGTCGCAGCGGGTTGCGACAGCCACGCGCCCCGGATGGGCTTCTCGCAGGGCCTCCAGCGTGCTGACGACCTGTTCCGGGGTCTTGCCCGCCGCGTACACGGCCTCGGCTGTCCCGGTCCGGGCCGGCCGTCCGACGTCGATCTTCGCCCACCCCAGGTCCCGGTAGGCCCACTCCTCGATCTGCACGTCTTCTATCCTCCCACTTGCCCGTCGTCCGCCCCTCACCCGGATCCGGGGTCGCCAAGCGAGTCGCCGTGGACGGCCACCTCGTCCGCCACGACGTGCTGGTGTGGGTCGACGGCGCTGGGCCCCGACGTTCGCAGGTCCGGTGGGCGACCCTTGCACGGTCGTGGTCACCGCCTAACCGGCCGCTGCGTCATCTCCCGGATGTCTGAGTTCTCGCAGCACGCGGCTCAGGGGTTGCAGCGTGGGCACCGCCCGGGGTCCGCAGTCGTACCCGGGGCGATTACGGCGCGCTCGGCCCGGTGGCCGCAGGCGGGGCAGCCGTCGATCTCGGCGCGGACGTCGTCGACCGGGGTGCCGCACCAGGCGCAGGGCACACCGGTGACTGCATCGACGGGTCCCCAGCCGGGGCTCGTGCAGGCCGGGCAGCGGGCGGCGAGGCGGGCGGCGAGGCGCTCGGCGGCTTGGCGGATGACCGGTCGCCGGGACGGGCACATATGCGCGCGCAGATCGGTCTCGACCCGCGCTTGCCCGTCGGGAGATGCCGCGGCGCAGGTGGCCACCGCGGCCTCGATGTCGGCCAGGTCGCGCAGCCCTTTGAGCACTGGCGCCGGCGGGCCGTGGTTGGGTCGGACGATGACGGCGTGGCCGGGGAGATCGAAGCGGCGGGTCAGGCTGGTCATGTCATGACCGGGCTCGACTGCCCGGGCGGCGGCCCGGATGTCGAGGCTGATGGCTCTGTCCCACACGACGATGTCGCGGTCGGCGTCGACCAGCACCACAATTTCGGCGTCCGCGGTGAGCAGCGGGCTCGCCGGATGGGGACCGATGCTGCCTTCCGAGGCGACCCCGAGAGAGGTTCCCGCGGCGGCCATGCCGAGGCGGGCCTTGGCGATGGCGGTGTCCAGCGGCGTCCCGGGACGCGGAATGTCCCCGCTGAAGGTGCCCAGCTGGTCAGTGTCGATCGCCACGGCCGTAACCTCTAGGCCGGAGGCCGCCAGCGGCGGGGCCACCAAGGGAAGCTTGTCGTGCTTGGTGGCCAGAACCGCCCGGCGGCCGGTGTAGGACACGACCGGCCGCCGGCCGGCATCGCGCGGCACGGCGCCGTCACCCGAGGGGCTGCTCATCGCGGCGTGGCGCCGACGAGCGCCCCCTGCGAGGCGCAGCCGACCAGGCGGCTGTATTTGGCCAGGAAGCCGTTGCCGGTCGGGGCGGGGGGTGGGCGCCAGCGATCGCGGCGCTGTTCGAGTTCAGCGGTGTCGACGTCGAGGTCGATGGCGCGTGCTGGGATGTCGATCACGATCGGGTCGCCGTCGGCGACCAGCGCCAGCGGCCCACCGACGGCGGCCTCGGGGGCGACGTGGCCGACGCAGAGGCCGGTGGTGGCGCCGGAGAAGCGGCCGTCGGTGACCAACGCCACCTGGCCGCCCAGGCCGGTGCCGCGGACGGCGGCGGTGACGGCGAGCATCTCCGGCATGCCCGGTCCACCGCGTGGCCCTTCGTATCGGATCACGATCACCTCCCCGCCTGTGAGCCTCCCGCCCGCGACATAGCTCATGGCGGCGTCTTCGGTGTCGAAGACCCGGGCCGTGCCGTGGAAGCGGTCGACGCTCAGGCCGGCGATCTTGACCACCGCACCGCTCGGGGCAAGCGAGCCACGCAGGACAGCAAGTCCGCCGTCGGGGCGGAGCGGTTCGTCGGGTGTCCGGAGGACGGTGCCGTCGGGTTTCTGGGCTGCGAGTTCGGCGAGGTTCTGGGCCAGGGTGGCTCCGGTGATGGTGAGGCAGTCTCCGTGGAGCAGTCCGGCGTCCAGCAGCGCGGCGAGCACCGCGGGCACGCCGCCGACCCGGTGGAGGTCGGCCATGACGTGGCGCCCACCGGGACGGAGATCAGCGATGTGGGGGGTGCGTTGGCTGATCCGATCGAAGTCGTCGAGGGTGAGGCGGACGCCGGCTTCGTGGGCGATGGCGGGCAAGTGCAGCGCGGCGTTGGTCGACCCGCCCAGGGCCATCACCACGGTGATGGCGTTCTCGAACGCTTCGCGGGTGAGGATGTCGCGTGGGCGGATCCCGGCGCGCAGGGCGGCGATGACGGCCGTGCCGCTGTCGTGGGCGATGCCGGCGCGGGTGGGGTCGACGGCGGGTGCCGATGCCGAGCCGGGCAGTGCGATACCGAGGGCTTCGGCTTCGGCGGCGATCGTGTTGGCGGTGTACATGCCGGCACACGACCCGGCTCCCGGGCACGCGACGCGTTCCAGCTCGTCCAGGTCGTCGGTGCCGAGCAGGCCGCTTGCGTGCGCGCCGACGGCCTCGAAAACGTCCTGGATCGTCACCGGCCGGCCCCGCCAGCTACCGGGGAGGGAGGAACCGCCGTAGACGAACACTGTGGGTACGTTGAGGCGTGCGGCGGCCATGAGCATCCCGGGAAGGCTCTTGTCGCAGCCGGCGATGGTGACCATCGCGTCGAGTTGTTCGGCCTCCATGACGCACTCGACCGAGTCGGCGATGAGGTCCCGGCTGGGCAGCGACGCCCGCATGCCGCGGTGCCCCATGGCGATCCCGTCGGACATGGCGATGGTCGAGAACCGCATCGCCACCCCGCCCGCCTCCCTGATTCCGCCGGCCACCGCGCCTGCCAGGCGGTCCAGGCCGATGTTGCAGGGCGTGAGGTCGTTGGCGGCCGCGGCCACACCGATCTGCGGCCGGATGAAGTCCTCGTCGTCGAACCCGACTGCCCGCAGCATCGCCCGAGCCGGTGCTCGGGTGACGCCGTCGGTGACGATTCGGCTACGGTGACGCGGGTCCGTGTCCTTCTCCCCGGTGCTGCTGGTCGATGTGGAGCTGTTGGTGGTCGTTGCCATCTGACGTGGGCTTTCTCGCGGTTGCGGTGGGCCTTCGGCGGCGGAGGGGTTCATTGGCCCTGCCCTCGGGTGAACGCGGGTTCGCCGTCGAAGGCGTAGAGGCCTTCGGTCTTGATCGGTTCGATACCGTGCTCGACCATTCGGGCCTGCAGAGCGACGACCTCGGCGGCGGTCGTGTTCCCGCGCGGGTCGAGGAAGCGGCATCGCCAGTGGTCGGTGAGCAGGGTCTCGGGCGCGCCGCCTGGCCATACCTTCTGGCCCCGGTTGGAGATCATGTCAAGGTGCAGGGGCGCGGCGACCGGAGCCAACTTGGCGGCAAGTTCGTCCGGGGTGGCATCAGGGCTGTGGACGAACACATCGACGCCGAGCTGGGTCTTGGCGGCAGCTGGTCGGCTCGCGAGCTTGACGCTGATCGGCCTGTGCCGGGCGTAGAGCGTTGCAGGCAGACGGGTGGGTTCTTGGCCGAGACGGTCGATGACCGAGGCCGCGAACGCCGTGGTGCCGACCTTGGAGGTGCTGGTGTCGGGCTCGTAGATGTCGTAGGTGTGGATACCGTCTTCGATGGTCCGCAGCCAGGCGTTGTGGACTCTGCTCGCGATGTCGGCTTGTCCGATGTGGACCAGCATCTGCACCGCGGCCAGCAGCAGCCCGGAAGGATTCGCGACGTCTTGGCCAGCTCGCCGGGGGGCGGATCCGTGGATGGCTTCGAACATGGCGACTCGCCCGCCGATGTTCGAACTTCCGGCGAGGCCAACTGATCCGGCGATCTGGGCGGCGACGTCGGAGAGGATGTCGCCGTAGAGGTTCGGCAGGACGACAACGTCGAACGCCTCGGGGGTGTCGGCGAGCTTGGCCGCACCGATGTCGACGATCCAATGCTCTGCCTGGATATCGCGGTAGTCGGCGGCGACCTCGTCGAACACCCGGTGGAACAGGCCGTCGGTCATCTTCATGATGTTGTCCTTGGTGAACGCGGTCACCTTGGTTCGCCCGTAGGCGGTGGCGTACTCGAAGGCGTAGCGAATCACCCGCTCGCAGCCCTGCCGGGAGATGAGCTTGAGGCACTGAACGACCTCGTCGGTCTGGCGGTGCTCGATGCCGGCGTAGAGGTCCTCTTCGTTCTCCCGGACGATGACGACGTCCATGCCAGCATGCTTGGTGGCAACGAACGGCGCGTACGCCACGCATGGCCGGACGTTGGCATAGAGACCGAACGTCTTGCGCACGGTGACGTTGAGGCTCTTGAACCCTCCGCCTTGAGGAGTGGTGATGGGCGCTTTGAGGAACACGCCCGTGCGGCGGATCGACTCGAGCGCCCCGGCAGTGACACCGGCGGGGTTGCCGGCCTGATAGACCGACTCTCCGATGGTGATCGTTTCGATATCGAGGGCCGCGCCTGCGGCTTGAAGCACCGAAAGGGTGGCTTCCATGATCTCCGGACCGATTCCGTCACCGTGGGCGACGGTGATCGGCGCGGGTGTGGAGGACGGCGTCATGATCTCTCCTCTGTTCGTGATCGACGACTGGGGCGAGTGCCCTGTCCAGTAGGTGTAGGTGGTCTGGTGCGATACGCCGGCGTTCACCCTTCTGGGGTCTGTATCGGCCCGGCGATGCCGTGGTCTCGGTCATCGACGTACCAATGCTCGGCAACGAGGCGCGGATGCCGGGCACGTAGCGCCGACAGGCGCGCCTCCACGACGCCGCTGGCGTCGGCCGGGTCGAAGACGGGGACGAACGCACCCGCAGGGGCTGTTTCGGGCACCACGCCCGCCACGAAGCCATCGAGGATCCGGTGCCGGTACTCGTGTGCGTCCTGCGCCTCCCGCAGGAGGGGGCCGTCCATCCAGCACAGGGTCCAGATGCCAGCCAGTGAGAACGACATCCGGATCCCGACGGGCGCTTCGTCGGCGGGGGTCTGCGCGGAGGCGCCGTCGGCGCTACGTCCGCTGTCGGAGCCGCTCGGGCTGCACGGCAGCAGCGCGGGCAACCCTGCGTCGAGTTCGGGGCGGATCCACAGCCCGACGAGCGGGCTCGGCTGGGGTGGATCTCCGAACTGCCGTCGATGGTGGACCAGATAGCCGCCCACGTCCTTGACCGCGGACCTGACGTCGTCCAGGCTTCGAACCAGCAGGAGCATGCTCATCTCGGGCGCCTCTCTTCTGCCGTAGCGTTGCTTGTGATGAACGCAGCGGGTGACGGCAGCCGGCTGCCGTCCTGGTCAGCTGTGGCGGGCCGCCAGGGCTGCCATCCGGTGGGGGTGTAGCGAGACCAGGGTTGATCGGGGTGTTCCCGGGCGGTGAGGCCGACCCAGTCGTGGTCGAACATGTGCTGCAGTACCGTGTTGCGCGCGATGAGGGTGTCCAGCCTGGGCAAGGGTGCCTGCACGATGGCGAGCAGGCGTTGCGGTTCGTGCCGGGTGTGGTGGCCGTCGGTGAGGGACTGCCAGGGCAGGCCGGGCAGAAGGTCGCTGGTGGGGCCGGACATGACGCCGAGCCCCCCACCGGTGACGTTGTGCAGGGTCTTGCTGCCGGCGCCGAAGGCGTGCGGGTCGACGGTGGCGAAGTAGTACTGGCTGTTGATCCAGTGCGCGACGACCAGCGGCGCGGTGAGAATGGTTTCCAGGACGGTGCCAGCCGGGTCCAGACCTGGGTGGTAGTCGTGGAGGAACACGCGGCTGTGCAGGTTGACGCCGCGGGTGAGGGCGCGGGGCGCGACGAGGAAGGCGGCGTTGTCGGCGAGACCCCATTCGGGGAAGACCTGGGCCCAGTCGTGGGCACGGGCACGGGTATGCCGCGCCGCGCGCCGTGGGCGGGGCCGGGTGGGTGCGCCCGGCAGGGTAGCGCAGCGTTCGGCGGCCAGCCTGGTGCCGGCCGTGCGGAGGTCAGCGGTGAGCATGTCCGCGTCCCGGCGGTGGGTGTCGGGCAGGAGGTGGGGGTCCAGCAGGCGCACGGTGTCGGTGGTGGTGTTGTGTTCGGCCGGGACGAACCAGGTGTCGTCGGGAACGGTGATGCCGCGGCTGGCCAGGTGCTGGCGGACCTGGGGATCGTTGAGCAGGGCGGCGGCGGTGCGGGCGTTGGGGCCGCCGGGATGCCCTCCACAGGCGCCGCAGTCCAGCGCGGCCTGGTAGGGGTTGTTATCGGTGTGGGCGCGGTGCCCGCAGAACACCACCAGCCGCGCGAACCCGCTGGTCAGGCCCATCAGCGTGAGAATGGTCTCGGCGGTCGCGGCGCGCTCGCCGGGGGTGAAGGCGTCGGTGATGGAGATTTCGGTGGGCGGGTCGGGGGCGATGCGGCGGGCCCACCACGCGCGTGTGGCGCCGGCGGCGCGGGGCGCGAACGTCTTGGCCGCGGCCAGTGGGCCGGCCAGCCAGCCGGCGGATTCGGCGAGGACGAACGGGGCCAGCAGGTCGTCCTTGGCGGCGTGCAGAGCGTGATCAGCGGCCGCGCCGGCCCGGCGGCCGGCGAGTGACCGCTCGGCCGCGCGCTGCCGGCCAGCGACGGGCTTTTCGGTGACGGCGTACTGGGGTGTGATCGGGCCCGGGCATTGGGCGCGGGCGGCACCTCCGGCGAGGTCGCGGTAGCGCATGGCGACGGCGAAGAAGCCGGCGAAGCCCAGGGTCTGGTAGTTGCCGAGCGCTTCCAGGTGTCGGCGTAGTCCTTCGGAACGGGGATCGATGCAGCACACCACCTGCGCCCGGGGTGGGGCGTCTGTCTGCTCGGGCTGGTGTCGGTCGAGGGTGCGCAGCAGCTGCCCCCGGTAGTGGTCCTCGTAGGCGTCCAGCCAGACGAGTGCCCGCTGCTCCAGCGGAAGGTGGTCGAGAAGTGCCGCGAGCGCGGTCCGCTGGGCGGCGTCGGTGTCGGTGACTTCGAGCGCGCCCAGGAGGTGGTCGGCGCGGGCGGCCGGAGCTACGGTGGCTTGCCGGGTGTCGATCCGGCTGGCGGAGGCCGAGGCCCATGCCGTGCCGTGGGGGTGTGCGCTGGCGAGCGCGGCGGCTTCGGTGGCCAGCCGCAGCGCGAGGTAGTCGACCAGGTCGATGCCGCTGTCGGGCCGCTGGCCCTGCCACCGGATGTGGGCGGCGAAGCCGGGAAGGCAGGCCAGGTGAGCCTGCAGATAGCGGGTGCGCTGGTTGTCCGGGACACCGAGCGCAGTCAGCGCCTGCACAATGGCGTGCTCCGCCCGTTCGGGCAGGTGCCGCAGCCGCGCCCGCACTGGGCGCGGCAAGGTCGCGTCGTGGGTGGCCAGCGTCCGCCACGCGGGGTAGAAGCCGCGGTCGCGGCCGGGCATTCGCCAGGTGGACTGGCCGTCGTCCAGGTAGGCCCCGCACCACTGGATCGTGTGGGTGTTCAGCAGGGCGGCCAGGTCCGGGTCCAGTGCTTCGGCCGCGGTGCCTGCTTGACGGCGCGGCGGTGGACTCGTGACGCCCTGGTGCAGATCCGCCACCAGCAGGTCGACCGGGTCGTAGGCGCGGCTGCCGAGGGTGAGCGGGCCCCGCCGCAGCGCCGCGGGGTGGCGGCGTGCCAGCACGGCACGCAGGTCGTCGTCGGTGATCCGCCCGCACCGCCAGGCAGCGCGCAGCCAGGGCTCGTCCGGGGTGACTCGTGCTCCGAGCAGATCCGCGGCGACGGTGGCCGCTTCGGTGAACGGCCGGTCCATCAGGCCGGCCATCGGGTTGACCGCGATGAAATCGGCCAGCGGCCAGGTCGGCGCCAGAAACCCGGCCGCGTCGGCGATCTCGGTGCGCACTGCCGCGAGCTGTGTAGCGACATCAGCGGTGACGTCGGTGGCTGGGCTGGTGGTCATGAGTACGAACCCTCCTGCGTGAGCACGTTGATAGCGGTGGCGAATCGCGCGATCGTCTTGCCGCCCCGGGGAACCGCGTGTGCGGGACGGCCGATGACGCTGGGGTTACAGCGGCGGACCGCCTTCCCGGGGTGCCGTCGAGAGCGCAGGGCCGGAATCACGCCCGAGCTCCTTCCAGCTGGGGACCGGCCTCGGGCGCGGGGCCGGCGCCAGGCCGCGGCGGGTGCCCCCAGGTGGCGGCGTGCGTGCGCTGCTGCCCGGCCGACAGCGCCAGTACGTACAACCGGTCGCGCCAGCGGCGGAGACCGTTCGCCGGTGCCAGATGGAGCAGCAGCGCGCCGGCCGCCAGCACCACCACCACGGTCGCCAGCAACCAGGCCGAGACAGCGGCCGGCCCGGCGGCTGGCAGGCTCGGTGCCAGAAACTCCGCGACCGCACCCACAACAGCCAGATAGCCGATCGCGGCGCCCGGCAGCACGATCACCACCGTGACCAGCGCGCCGGCGGTCGGGTAGCGACGCAGCCAGCCCCACGCCAGCCGGGCGGCGGTGGCCACGGCGAAGACCAGCAGCGCCGCGCCGCCGGCGTGGGGGGGCAGCCACCAGGCCGCCACCGCCACCGCCGCGACCCCGGCGACCCCGGCGAATACAGCTACCTGCGCCGCGCGCGCGGGAGCCAACCGAGGCGCGGGAGGAGCCACGGTGTGGCGGGTATACCGCTGCACGGCCGACCCCGAACCGAGGAACAAGGTGGCTTTGAACAGCCCGTGCGCCACCAGGTGCACCACCATCGCGGCGTAGAGGCCGAGCCCGCAGGTTACCAACATGAACCCCATCTGCCCGATCGTGGAATGCACCAGCGCACCCTTGACGTCCGGGCGGGCCAGCATGATCGTCGTGGCTGCCACGACGCTGACGGCGCCGATGGCGAACACCAGGTGTGTCGCCACTGGTGCGGCACCGACGATCGGCGCCAGCTTCACCAGCAGCACCCCACCCGCGTTGACCACGCCGGCGTGCAGCAGCGCCGAGACCGGAGTCGGTGCCGCCAGGGACGCCGGCAGCCAACGATGCCAGGGCAGCTGCGCACACCGCGCGGACGCGGCAACCACCAGTAAACACGCCACCACCGTGCCCAACGGGCCGCCGACCGCGGTGTTGCTGCTCTGGTGGCGCAGGTCGAGATCGCCCCAGGCCGCGACCGCGAGGACAACCCCCACCCACAACGCGACATCCCCGATGACGACGGCACGTGCGGTGCGGCGGGTGGCGTCAACAGCCGAAGGAGCCGGCCGATATATACCCACCAGTCGACACAAGATCACCCCGGTCAGCGACCACGCCACTGCAAGGGTGACGATGGTCGCCGCGGTCACCATCGCCGTGGTGGCGGCGGTCAGCGCCCCGGCCGCGATGGCGAACCTGGCCGCCGCTGGGTCACCACGCAGGTAGCGAAGGGCGAATGCCTGGACCACGGCGCTGACCGCGCACACCAGCAACAGCACGATCGCCCCGACGTGGTCGACCACCAACCCGGTCCATACCCGCCCGTCCGGGGTGGCCAGCACCACTTCCACCGGCCCGCCGACAGCCACCGTCACGGCCAGCGCCACCCCCAGCGCGGCGGCTAGCACTGCCGCGCCGACGCTCAGCACGGGCGCCATGCCCCGCAGGCGACGGACCGATCCGGCCGCGGCCGCGCCTGCGGGGAGCGCCGCCACCGCCGCCAGCATCAGTCCCGACATCACTTGCCACCGCAGTCAGCCCACGCTTGTACGGCCGTCACGTCGATCAACTCCGCCTCCTTCTCCGTGGGCACGACACCGATGGCATGCTCGCCATTACGCGACACATATCGTACGACATAGAATACGCATGTTGGGAAGCGTGATATGCGTTACGGGAGATGCGGTATGGTGCTGAGCATGCGCGAGTGGGCGTTTCCGGCCAACCACGCCCACGTCCTGTTGTGTGTGGATGTCGCCGAGCAGGTGGGTATCACCGAACGAGCGGCGCAGCGGCCCCTCCGTAGTCGTCATCCCCGGAGACGACGGTCAAACCAGCGCCGACCCCATGTACTGCCCCGACTGCAATCCGTGACCGATCCCCGCAGCGCCACATGCTGACGCAACCATCCAGTGGCGCGCCACCGGCGGCCACCCGACCCCGGGACGAGCCTCGTGCGCTCGTCACCATGCTCGCCAACATCGACCACACTCATGCCCGGAAGGACTGACGTGCTCGACATCGGGATCACCACATGGGTCGTCACGGTTGCCGTGATCGTGATTCTGCTCGCCGCCGACCTGACCATCGCCGCGCTCAAGCCACACCACGTCGGATTCCGGGAAGCAACCGCATGGTCGATCTTCTACATCGTGGTTGCCGTGCTTTTCGGCGTGTGGTTCACGGCGCGCCACGGCGGCGAGTTCGGCACCGAGTACTTCGTCGGCTACCTGGTGGAGAAGAGCCTGTCGGTCGACAACCTCTTCGTCTTCGTCATCATCATCAGCACCTTCGCGGTGCCGGCCAAACACCAGCACAAGGTTTTGACCTTCGGCATCGTGCTCGCCCTGGCCATGCGGGCGGTGTTCATTGCGCTCGGAGCCGCGCTGCTGGCGCTGTTCACCTTCATGTTCCTCCTGTTCGGCCTGCTGTTGATCTTCACGGCGATCCAGTTGTTCCGGCACCGCAACGAGGACCCCACGATCGAGGACAACGCGGTGGTACGTCTCGCCCGGAGGGTCCTGCCGGTCACCGACGGGTTCGTCGGCGGCAAGATCTTCACCCGGATCGACGGTCGCCGCGTGGTCACGCCCATGCTCATCGTGCTGATCGCGATCGGCACCGTCGACCTGCTGTTCGCCGTTGACTCGATCCCCGCGATATTCGGCATCACCCAGGAGCCGTACATCGTGTTCACCGCGAACGCCTTCGCCCTACTCGGGCTGCGTGCGCTGTTCTTCCTGGTGAAGGGCTTGCTCGACCGGTTGGTGTACCTCTCAACGGGCCTCGCGCTGATCCTGCTGTTCATCGGCGTGAAACTGCTGCTGCACTGGGCTCATGTTGACCTCGACGAACGGGTCCCGGAGATCCCGACGCTGGCGAGCCTGGCCGTGATCGTCGTCATCCTGGTCGTGGTCACCGTCGCGAGCCTGGCCAAGACCCGCCGCGACCCGACCGCCAAGGCCCACGCGGGGTCACTTCGCGCGCACGCCACCGAAACCGAGCGCGACGAGGCCACAGATCAGCCGTGAAGCCCGCGCTGAGCGCCGGAGAACGTCGACCTCGAGCCACCTGCGCCGCCCTCGCCGGTACACCGGGCGGCAACACGGCGTCACGAGGACGCGCTAGCTCGGACGACCGCTACTGGACGGGTGGCGTGGTGGAGCACCCCTTGGCTGACCGACCCCAGCAGCAGGTTGTGGAGTGAGCCGTGCCCTCGGGAACCCACCACGACGAGCGCCGCCAGCCGAGCCGCTTTGATCACAGCGTCGGCGGGGCGGCCGGCCACTGCGCGGGCGACGACGGGCACGGCCAGTCCGGTCGCGGCCAGTGCCCGCCCGACAGTCTCCTGCGCCAACGTCTGGGCGTCCCGGTATTCCCGCTCGGCAGCGTCCCAGTCCAGGTACGGGTCTTGGATCGCGCCCGACAACGTGACGTGGTACGTGTGGAGGACCACCACCCTGGCCGATCGGTGGGCGGCTTCGACAAGCGCGAACCGCAACGCGGCGTCGCCGTGAACCGACCCGTCGACTCCGACCACGATCGAGCCATGGTCCAGCAGTGTCGGACACGCCGGCGGCACCACCACCACGGGGCAGGAGGCGCGAGCGGCCAGCCGGCTGCTCACCGAGCCGAAGGCCAGCGCGCCCAGCGCGCCGCGCCCACGCGTGCCGACGACAACGAGTTCGGCATCGCGGGACGCGTGCATCAGGGCGTCGAGAGCGGGCCGCGTCGCCACGGACGTCTCGACCTCAACCCAAGGTGCCTGAGATACAACCCGATCACAAGCCTCGGCCAGCGCGTCCTCAGCACGTTTCTGAAGGAAAGCTGGCGGTTGGACGTCCGAGCCACCGAAAGGGCGGACAGCGTGCGGCATCCGCAAGGCGTACACCAGGCGCAGACTCCAGCCACGCAAGCAAGCTTCCGTGGCCGCCCACCTGAGGGCGGTCACCGCAGGCGAACCGTCGAGGCCGACGACGATGGTGGCGGTCATGACGGTCCGTCCTTCGTGAGGTCGTCATCCACACCTGCACCCGATGACCTCCCCGGCCACCGGCGACGTGTGTGAGGCGTACCCCAGCCATCGTACGACATAGAATACGTATGTTGGGAAGCGTGATATGCGTTACGGAGGTGCGGTAAGGTATTGAGCATGCGGGAGTGGACGTTCTTGACCAACCACGCCCACGTGCTGTTGTGCGTGGTTCGGGATCCGCACGCACGCCTTCGCGATGTCGCCGAGCAGGTGGGTATCACCGAACGAGCCGCCCAGCGTATCGTGGCCGACCTCGTCGAGGCCGGCTACCTGGAACGAGACCGCGAAGGGCGCCGTAACCGGTACCAGCTGCACGCAGAGTTGCCGCTGCGGCACCCGATGGAGCACGACACCGCCATCGGGGAACTGATGGCCGTGGTCGCCGGCGTCGGGCGGGACACCGTCGCGTGACCGCCGCCCACCCTTACGTGGACGCACGTGTGGCCACCCGACACGCCAAACAGCAGGCACTCGGCCCAGCGATCGCCCGCATCCCAGGGCTGCGCCTGGACCTCGCCGACGACTTCGACGCCGATCAACTCGGCGCCTTCGCGCGAAAGAACCTCACGGCTTGATACCTTTGACCGCTGCCGCCATCGCTGAGGCCACCGGCGGCCACCTCGTCGCCGGCACCGACCCCCTCTTGCGTGTCACGGCGCCTGCGAGCATCGACTCGCGCCGGGTCGATCCCGGAGGCGTCTTCGCCGCGCTCCTCGGCCGACACACCGATGGGCACCACCATGCTCCGGCCGCCATCGCCGCGGGAGCCGCGCTCGTGCTTTCCTCGCGATCGCTGGCCGCCCCGGCCGTCCAGGTCGCCGATGTCACCATCGCGCTCGGCGCGCTGGCGCGCCACGTGGCAAGCCACCTGTCGGCGACCGTTATCGGGATCACCGGATCGAACGGCAAGACCACCACCAAGGATCTCGCAGCCCAGGTGCTGGCGCACCACGGCACCGTCACTGCCACCGACGGTTCCTACAACAACGAACTCGGCTTTCCCCTGACGGTCCTGCGCGCCACCACCGACACGCGCTACCTCGTCCTGGAGATGGGCGCTCGAGGCCGCAGGCATCTGAGCTACCTGTGTGACCTGGTCACGCCCACTGTCGGAGTGGTGCTCAATGTCGGCACCGCTCACCTCGGCCAGTACCCCGACGGGCAAGCCGGGATCGCCGCGGCCAAGAGCGAACTGGTCACCGGACTCCCCGCGGCTGACCACGGCGGCGTTGCCGTCCTCAACGCCGACGATCCGCTCGTCGCAGCCATGGCACCCCAGACCCGCGCCCGCGCCCTGTGGTGGAGCCACCATCCCCATCCAACGCACGTGCACGCCCGTGACGTGCGCCTCACCTCGGACGGCCGTGCGGGATTCACCCTGCACACGCCCGAAGGGGCCGCGCCCGTCACACTCTCGCTCACCGGCCAACACCACCTCAGCAACGCACTCGCCGCCGCAGCGACCGCCCACGGCCTCGGCCTGGACACCACGCTGATCGCCCAGGCTCTGACCAACGCCCGGCCCAGGTCCACCGGACGCATGCAAACCATCGTCCGTGACGACGACGTCACCCTTATCCACGATGCGTACAACGCGAACCCCGACTCAATGGCGGCCGCTCTCACGACGCTGACCGCCATGACCGCGCGTCGACGCATCGCAGTCCTGGGTGAGATGGCCGAACTCGGAGCTCACGCCGCTCACGCCCACCGCCACCTGGGCATGCTCGCCGCACACGCCGCTCTCGACCTCCTGGTCGCGGTCGGCGACGAGCATGCTGCTCTGATCGCTGACGCCGCCCGAACCACGGGCGGCAACCTCGACATCCTCGCCGTCCGTGACGCACGCGAAGCCCATGAAGTCCTGCACCGTGGACTCCGCCCAGGCGACCTCGTCTTGATCAAAGCCTCCCGGGCCGCCCACCTCGAAGACCTCGTTACCGCGCTCAGCGACTCGCGCCCGGCAGCCGCTGAACGGGGTGGGGCGCGGCTGGACCCGGGGTGATACAGCGCCTCGCAGCTCAGGTGCGCAGCTGATGGAGCCTGGCACTGCCGCTCACCTGGCATCGATGGACTCGGTGTTCCGCTCCAGCTGCATCAACGTGGGCTGGCGGACATAGAGATGATTGCTGCCCGGGATCGGTGCGATGCGGTGATCTTGTCATGCTCACTCATCGTCGGCCACATTGTTCCCGTCGCTGATCGCCTTGGCGATCAGCGCAGCAAGCGTGGGTGCTCCGGGCTGGCAGGTGGCGTGGTTCGCAGCAGCCGCTGTATTGTCGCACCGGTCACGTAGGTGACCAGCGCCAGTGTCGGGATCCCGAACGTGGCCGGTTCGGTGCGGGGCACCAGGCTGTTGTCCAGCAGCGCCAACGCGATGGCTGCCAACGCGACCACGGCCAGTAGCGGCCTCAGCCATGGCCGGACTGCTACCGGTCCGCGTGCGGTGGCTGGCCATCGTGGACGGCGGCGGGACCGGTGAGAGCGGCGTATCTCGATCGGGCCGAACAACGCCACGAGGATGGCCAGGGTCGCGGTCAGCATCAGCAGCCATGGCACCCGCCAGACGAACCAGACGGCGCTGCCGGCCTCCGGTGTGGGGAGCATGTCGATGGCGTGCAGGGAGCCGACGGTCAGGACCGCCGCGCTCATGTGCCACAGGAACACGGTGAGGATCACCGTGTTGATCGCCACCACACCCATCCCCGGTCGCGGCCGGTCCAGCCACTGCCGCACGGGGCGACGGATGAGCAGCACCACGCAAATCTGGACGGTGGCCAGGGCGAGCAGGGCCAGGCTGGGTGGTGACATGTTGGGCAGCCGCTCACCGGGCACATTGATCATGCTGACGGGGTACGGGCCCGGCACGGTCAGCAGCACCAGCGCGGCTGCCGCGGCGAGCAGGATCGGCAGGATGGTCCTGGGCCGGGTTGGGGAGTCTGCCGTCCCTCCAGAAGAACCCGATGTGGTAGATGGCCAGCCAGACGAACAGGAAGCTGCCGTTGGCCAAAGCCTGCTCGCCGTACAAGCGGGCGAGGTCCCCGAGGCCCACCAGCCCGACGAGCGTCACCACGACGGCGCCGCCGTGGCGTCGGCGTCACGAGGAGCTGGGCATGGCGGCTGGCCTCGATCAGCGCCCTGCGGGGACCGCTGCCTACCAGAGTTTGATCGACGCGGACGTCGGGATATGTGGACTGCCTACCGGCGCAGGCTTCGGCGCATAGCCGCTGCTCGTCGGCTTCCAGCCCGGCGGGGTTGTAGACCAGTGGCAGCATGTGGCCGGGGCCGGTGGGAACTTCCAGGCGTGCAGCGCGATGAGCGGTGCGTAGCGGCGCGCCGCGGCGTCGAAGGCGTAGCCGACAGCGCTCTGGTTGGCCGGCGAGCCGTCCACGCCGAGCACGATCAGCCCGGCCCGGTGGAGGCTGCCGCGGGCGACCAGGACGGGAATGCGGCGTGCGCGGCGAGCTGGACGGCCATGGAGCCGATCAGCAGACCGGCGAACCCGCCAAGGCCCCGGTCACCGACCACGAGCAGGTCGCAGCGCGGGCGTAGCCGAGCAGCACCGCAACAGCGGCACCGGTGATGATCTCGTCAGTGACGGGGATGTCAGGCGCGGCGGCGCGGGCGTGGCCGACCGCATCGTCGACAATGCGTTCCGCTTCGTGGCGCAGCCCACCCTCGCTCGTCCCGAAGGGGACGGGCCAAGTGGGACTTGCAGCAAGGGCCAGATGAACGCATGTACGACGCGCAGTGGCCGCCCAAGACGGTGGCTTCGCGGGCAGCGAGGTCGACCGCGTTCAGGCTGCTGGCAGCCGCGTCCGTGCGGGCAGCGATCCAGCCCGACCAGGAACTCCTGCCCGCTCATCTGCACTTGGGCCATCGCCTCCAAGGATCTGTCCCGCCGTCACCGGCCGAGCTACCGCCGTCCCAGATGTCCCTGCCAACGGATCCGTCCAGCGTCGCGGGCCCGGTGGTGCTGCTGCGAACCGACACGCTCGCCATCACCAACCGCTATGGTGAACGCGTCCATCCCATCACGGGGAGCGCGGTCGATGCTCTGGGCAACAACTACGCCGCGCCAGCCAAACGCGTCGATGTACGGACACATGACGACCGACGGTGGTCACGTCACTGTCGGTGACACGGTGGCCGCCGGGCAGCAGATCGGAACGGTGGGGCTCAGCTGGACTCGCGACCGGGCCTCACTTGCACCTGGAGATCCGACCTGGAGGCTCGACCGCTCCCTGTCGACGCACGCCATGGTTCGGTCGACGTGCCGGCGGTAGCCGGGACCGATCCTGCCGACGACGACACGCGTCGAGGCCCGGCCGCACGGCGCAGCCGATCGGTGATCGCCAATCCGAGCCCTTCCGGGGCGGGCGCGGACGCCACGATCGCCTCACAGCCGTGCCGGTCGAACTCTCGGAGTAGCCCGTAGAGCTGCCGGGCGTAATCCGCATCTGATTCCGGGACCGTGATCATGACCTGCCCGGTGCGTGAACCGGAAAGGTTCGCGGCCTCGGGTGGGAGCAGGACACCGACTCGGCACCCTTGCGCTGCCAGCAGCTCGGCTTGAGCGGTCACCTGGTCCGGTTCGACCAGCAGAACCCGAGCCCGCGGCGCATAGTGCGACGGATGCTGGCCCGGGACTCGGACAGCACTTCGCGCACTGACCGGCACCGAGCAGCCCAGTGCTTGCTCGAGATCCTCTCGCGCCACGCCACCCGGGCGCAGGATCACCGGCTCGGCCGTGGCATCGACGATGGTGGACTCGACACCGACACCACACGGGCCACCATCGAGCACGAAGTCCACGGCAGCACCCAACCCCTCGCGGACATGACCAGCTGTCGTCGGGCTGACCGCTCCGAACCTGTTGGCTGACGGCGCCGCCACCCCGCCACCGTACGCCGCGAGCAACGCCAGCGCCACCGGGTGCTCCGGAACCCGCAACGCGACCGTTTCAAGGCCACCGGTGACCGCGAGCGGAACGCGGGACCTGCGCCGGAAGACCAACGTCAGCGGCCCAGGCCAGAAGCATTCTGCGAGATGCTGAGCCGGCCCGGAAACGCCCGCTGCCCAGTCGTCGATCTGTGCGCGGTCACCGATGTGCACGATCAGTGGGTGCGTCGGAGGCCGCCCCTTCACCTCGAAGACACGCTTGACCGCGCCGACGTTCTCGGCGTCCGCACCCAGCCCGTACACGGTCTCCGTGGGGAAGGCGACCAAGCCGCCCGCGCGCAGAACGCGAACGGCGCGCTCTAGGCGATGGGGCGCGATAACCCCCTGAGGCGGAACCACCGTTCACCTCTCACTCGGCAACTCGGTTAGATTAGATACTCGGCTACGCGCACTGCTGACGTCCGGCGTGTGAACCACCCGTGGCCCTTCCGCAGCCGGCGAGGTGTTCGTACTGTGAGCAGGCTACCGGACGGTCATGCACGGAACACGATCACGCCACCGTGAGGCGACGTGGCCGGTTCACGATGCCAGTGAGCGCGCAACGGGCAGCGCCTCGCCCGCGACATACAGCGATCCAGTGACCACCCCGACAGCACCGTCGAGGTGGTGGGCAGCATGGCGGACCGCTGCACCGACGTCGGCCTCGATTTCGACAGTCCGTACGCCTACCGCTCGCACGGCAGCGGCTAGGGCGCCGATCGGCACTGCCCGAGTTGTGCGAGGTGACGTGCAGATGACCCGAGTTGCGGGCCGCACTCCAAGGGCACTCAAGAACGTCTTGGGGTCGCGCTCCCCAGTCATGCCGACCACCACGGTGGAAGCAGACCGGGCGAACCGTTCGCGCAACCCGCAGGACAGGGCGGCGGCCGCCGCAGCGTTGTGTGCTCCGTCCACGACGAGAGGCCCCGGAGTGTGCACGAGCTCGAACCGACCCGGGGCGTGCGTCGCAGCGAACACGTCCCGGACCACCCGGTCGTCCACCGCCGCGCCGAGCCACGTCTCTGCCGCGGCCAGCGCCACACAGGCGCTGGCCGTCTGCCACGGCGCAAGCAAACTCAGGAAGACCTCGTCGTACGTCGCGGCTGGTGTGAACAAGGACACCGATCGCCCGGCCGCCACCGGCGAGTCAGCAACGACACCGAAGTCGTGCCCCGTGATCAGCAGCGAGGACGGGCCCACCGCCGCGAACGGCGGGTGCATCGCGGCATCCGGCTCTCCGAGCACCACGGCCGCTCCCACCGGGATGGCACCGGCTTCGGCCACCGCGTTGTCCCACCGGGTGGCGCCGAAGTACTCGACGTGATCGATCCCCACCGACGTGACCGCCACGACCCGAGCACCGAGCGCGGCGGTGGCGTCGCCGCTGCCGCCGAGGCCTGTCTCGACCACCGCGACATCGACACCCTGGTCGGCGAACCAGCGGACGGCGGCGGCGGTCATCAGCTCGAACCAGCTCGCCGGCTTCGATCCCTCCCGCTCATGCTCGACCGCCGGACCGAGTACGGATGCAAGTTCCGCATCGGTGATCGTGGTGTCCCCGATGACGATGCGCTCGTGCGGCAGGTGGAGATGAGGACTCGTGTACAGCCCTACCCGAAGACCACTGCCCTCCAGCAGCCGGGCGAGGACCCGAGCAGTCGTCGACTTGCCGTTCGTTCCGGCCACGAGCACCACCGGTAGCTGACGCTCGGGATGACCCAGCACGCCGAGGAGCCGCTCCATGGCGCCGAGGTCAGGCCGCGGCAACACCGACCCACCAGGCGGGATCCCCACTCCCGTTTCACGGTTGACGTGAGCATCCAGCCACCACCACACCGCTGCCCGCGACTGGCCCTGTTCCACGGTGCGAGATTCTATCGTCTCGACGCGAGCCGGACCGAGCCGACTCGATCATCGATCTGGCGACCTACCCTCAGGAGCCACCGTCGGCGTGCCGTCACCGCCGACTCGTCTAACCCCGTGCTACCGCCTGCTGAGGAGGATCCGCCGGAGGATGTCGGTGACGATGATCACGCCGATGGAATGACGCGTCGAGCGCGCCGCTTGACGCGGAAGCTCAACCAGGTGGCGGATCGTGTCGGCGTCCTGCCCGCCTCACACCCCATCTGGTGAGCAAGGATACGCAAGGGCAAGGGGAAGCGTCGGCAGGTGCATATCGGCCCGCCGGACCCGCGTTTGACGGGTAACGCGGGGATGACGGTGATCACGGAGTTGCCCGATCGGCTGGATGTGGTCCGGTTGCTGGATGCGGCGGGCCCGATCAAGCAACGCGATCGCGGGTATAGCGCGGGCAGATGTTGGTGGGGTGGCGGCGGCGCAGCTAGCCGGGGAGGACTTCCTGGTTAACCGGCAGCGCGCCGATGTCGCGGGCCAGCAGCTGGTGCCGGTGGCCCGATCTGGCCTCGACGACCGCGGCGGGCTCGCGCGCCGGTTCGCCCCGGCCCAGTGGCGAGGGGCGGAGACTGGGCTGCCCCGCGTTTTCCGGACAACGGAATTTGCGGTTGATCATGCTGCTTGCAGTCGGTTCAGGTATTCGGTGCGGACTTCGTGCGGTGTCCGATAGCCGAGTACTGAGCTGATTCTGCCGGGCCAGCAACCTGCCCGCACACCGATCCAAGATCGAAAACGAAGCTCGATATCAACTCTGCCGATTACTCGCGGAATCGGGTTCTGACGGGCCGGGTACGAGTTCAAAGCCGGTGACCAGCTTGGTGTCGATCCGGATAACGTGGTCCATGGTTGGTTCACTCACCCAGGGCCGCAGAAGTCGGTGGAATCGGCTGATCTCTTCTGTGTTGGTGACGAATCGTGCGGTGCCGATGACGATGACGCTCCAACCGACACGGGTGTCGGGGTCGATGACGTCGGCTTCGTAGGCAACGACCACGCCGCCAACGGCTGCGGAGATGATGGCCGCGCCGTGGTGGGTGCGGATGATCAGGCCGCTGTCGTCGACGATGTGGTTGACGGGGCGGATGGCGGGCAGTGCGTTGTGGGTAAATACGATGCGGCCCAGGGAGACGCTGCCGAGCCGGTACAGTGACTCGGCACGGGTGAGTTCCTTGAACAGGCTTGATTGATCGGGCACGGGACAGTGCTCCTTCGCAAGAGGGGGCCTCGTGGTCAGGCGGGGCGGGGCGGGCCGGTGGTGGCCCTCGACGCGTCGGTCCGGCCAGTTGCCGCGGCTGCGCCAGCGTGGGTGGAGACCGGGTACGTCAGCGGGGCGTCGTTCGTCCGCGCGATCATCTGGCCTTCGGTGGGCACCGGCGTGCGGTGCACGCTGGTCGTCAGCGATACTTCCGGCCGGGCTGGTGACACCTTTGGCGATCAGCGGTCCAGGCAGCAGCCTGTCGGCCCCTGGAGACCACCGCGTCCCGCCCGGTCTGGACAGTAACGAACGGGTACGCGTCGTGGGTCGAGCGCGTCCATCTCCATCCGCAGCAGCGACAACCGGTCAGGCCACTCCGGGTCAGCAGGTACGGCATGGGCCGCAGATGTCCCCGTTCGGCGGTCGGCGGCGGCACCGACGAGTTGCCGGGAACGGTGGCCGCGATGCGTCCGATCTTCCTCGCTTCGAAGAGATCACCTGGACCATTTCGGCACATGAGCCACCCTTCGGCTAGGGCCGAAGGTCCCGAGAGCGTGGGCCAAGTGACCTCCTGCGGTGCCGCTGTACACTCCGACCGGTCCGCGATCGAGCCCACCCAGCCGGGGTCGATTGCGCAATGTTGTCGTGTCCGTCGGAGGGTGGCGGACGGTGAGTGTCTGACATGCGGCTCACCGTTTCGGCCCCGGACAGCGGTGGACGGGTCTGTTCAGATTTACTTGGCGGATTGAGCGGTTGCTCACAGCGGATCGTCGTCGGTTATGCGTGGCTCGTCCAAGCGCTCAATGATGTCGCGCAGGAGGGCGCGGATCTGGCAACAGCAGCCCGTAACCCTGTCCGCCACCGCGGTCGGCAGTGGACTGGTCAGACCCGGCTGATGCTTCGTGTGAGGGTGCCCGCCCCTTTCGTGCCCTCTGGATCGGGCTTTCCATCAAAACGTCTTTCACGCGTGGCCAATAGGCCGACCGTACTCCGCCCCGCTGGCTCGGAGAGTCGGTTCATCCCAGAGACGCCCCCTGCGCGCGCTGTCGGCGCCAGCTTTGACGCCGCAGGCCGGATCAGAGTCCCAAGATTCCCCCACACTGTTGGCACCAAGGGTGCAGGCGGTGCGCGGAGCGCACCTGGCCGCTGAGGCGGCCCCTCCCGAGTCCGTCTCGGGAGGGGCCTGCCGTGGTCATGACAATCCGCGTGATGTCATCGGGCCGCGGGTACGAATACCTCTTGAAGTCCGTCGCCGCCGGTGACGGTGACCGAGACATGGGCACGCCGCTGACGCGCTACTACACCGAGTCGGGTTGCCCTCCCGGAACATGGCTCGGCACCGGCCTTGCCAGCCTCGACACCGGGCAGGGACCGGCGCTCGCCGCTGGGGACCCGGTGACCGAGGAACAGCTCACCCGGCTGCTGGGCGAGGGCGTGCATCCGGTGACGGGGGGCAAGCTCGGGTTGGCGTATCCGCGGCTGCAACCCCCGCGCGAACGCATTGCAGCCAGGGTTGCACAGCTGGATGCGTCGCTGACTGGCACGCAACGGGCAGAAGCCATCGAGCGCATCCGCGAGGAGGAGATTGCGAAGAAGCCGCGCACCGCGGTTGCGGGCTTCGATCTGACGTTCTCGCCACCGAAGTCGCTCAGCGCCGTGTGGGGCGTGGCCGACGCCGGAACGCAAGCGCTGATCGCGCAGGCGCATCACGCCGCGATGCGCGACACCCTTGCGCTGCTGGAGGCGCGGGTCGCGGCGACCAGGGTCGGGAACGGCGGGATCGCTCGGATGCCCGTCGCCGGGATCATCGCCACGGCATTCGATCACTACGACAGCCGCGCCGCTGACCCTCAGCTCCATACGCACGTCGTGGTGTCGAACAAGGTCCAGGGCGTCGACGGGCGGTGGCGGACCCTGGACTCGCGGACCCTGCACCGGGCCACGGTCGCCCTCTCGGCGTCGTACAACGCCCTCCTGACCGATCACACCGCGCGGCTGCTCGGCTTCTCGTGGGGTCCGGTCGATCGCGGTCGCGATCGCAACGTCGGCTGGGAGATCGACGGTGTGCCGAGTGCGCTCGTGACGGAGTTCTCCCGCCGCACCACCGGCAGCACGAACGAGGGTAGCGAGGGGATCGCAGAGGCGACGGCGCGGCTGATCGAGGAGTACGTCGCAGAGCACGGCCGTGCGCCGTCGAAGACGACGATCGCGAAGCTACGTCAGCAGGCGACGTTGGAGACGCGGCCGGAGAAGCAGTTGCATTCGCTGGCGGAGCTGACGGCCCAATGGCGCGAACGGGCAACCACGGTGCTGGGCGATGACCCGACGACATGGGCGCAGCAACTCGTGGCACACGGGTCCGACCAGTCCCGGTTGCGGGCCGACGACCTGGGCTTGGAGCAAATGCACGACATCGCAACGGTCGTGTTGATGGAGGTCGGCAACCGGCGGGCGACCTGGACCCGGTGGAACCTCCACGCCGAGGCCATGCGGCAGATCATGGGTACCCGGTTCGCCACCACGGGCGACCGGACGGCGGTGCTCGATCAGGTCGTCCAGTACGCGGAGGAGCAGTCTCTGCGGCTCACGCCGGAGTACGACCGCGCGGTGCCCGACGACTATCTGAGCCCGGATGGTTCCAACCGCTTCCAGCCTGTGGACCGGGTTGCCTGGACGAGCCAGGACATTCTCGATGCCGAGGAGCGTCTGCTGCATCAGGCGTCCGCTGAGAATGCGCCGGTGCTGTCGGGGCGGCTGGTGGCCCGGCACACCGCGCGCAAGATCAAGGGCGTTCGGCTGGCGGCGGACCAGGCGGCGGCGGTCACCGCGATTGCGCGTTCTGGCCTCACCCTCGATCTGTTGGTCGGCCCAGCCGGGACCGGGAAGACGACCGCGCTGCGGGCACTGCACCGCGCGTGGACCGCGGCACACGGCAAGGACTCGGTGATCGGACTCGCCCCGTCTGCGGCCGCCGCCGAAGTGCTCGGCGAGAGCCTGGGCGTGAAGGCAGAGAACACGGCGAAGTTCCTCTACGAGCACCACCGTGATCGCTGGAGCCTGGAACCGGGGCAGCTCGTGCTGGTCGATGAAGCGTCCCTCGCGGGAACTCTGGCGCTGGATCGCATCACCACGCATGCTGCCAAAGTCGGGGCCAAGGTCGTGCTCGTCGGCGACTGGGCGCAACTGTCCGCCGTGGAGACCGGCGGCGCGTTCGGGATGCTCGTGCGCCACCGGCGCAGCGTCCCGGAGCTGACCGACGTGCGCCGGTTCGCCGCCACATGGGAGAAGAGGGCCAGTCTCGCCCTGCGTCATGGCAACGGCGCGGTGCTCGACACCTACGAGGAGCATGGCCGTCTGCACGACGGTGGTCTGGACGTGATGCTCGATGCCGTCTACGCCGCCTGGCGGACCGATCGAGCCAAGGGGCTCTCGACGTTGATGATCGCCGGGAACGGCGAGGCGGTGGCCGAGCTGAACCAACGCGCCCGCGCCGACCTGATCGAGGCCGGCCAGGTCGAAACGGGCGGTGCGGCGCTCCACGACGGCACGATCGCTGGGGTTGGGGATCTCGTCGTCACCCGCCGCAACGAGCGACGCCTGAGCACCGGACGGTCGTGGGTGAAGAACGGCGACCGCTGGCAGGTCACCCACCGCTACCAGGACGGCTCCCTGGCTGTCCGTCGGCTCGGCAAGGGCGATATCCCGCGGGGGAAGGCGCTCGTACTGCCTGCCGGCTACGTGCGCGAAGACCTGGAGCTCGGCTACGCCTCGACAGTGCACCGGGCGCAGGGCTCGACCGTGGACACCGCGCACGCACTGATCGACCCCGAGACCGCGGCACGCGAACTGCTCTACGTCGCGCTCACCCGCGGACGCCTGCGCAATCACGCGTACGTGATCCAGCCCGACCCGCACGAGGTCGAACCGCACCTCGACTCGCCCGAGGACAAAACCAGGACCGAGCAACTGGCCAGAGTGCTCGCCCGCAGCGACGCCGACCTGTCGGCCACCGAGACGCTCCAGCTCGAGGTTGACCGACACTCCTCGCTGTCCACGCTGCTCGACGAGTACGACCTTCTCGCCCGCGAAGCACAGACGGAGCGGTGGGCAGCCCTGCTCGAGATCGCGCCATTCCCCGAGAACGTCGCCGACGACGTGTTCACCAGGCCCTACTACGAGCACCTCGAAGGCGCACTCGCCAGGCACGAGGCAGCCGGCCACGACGTCACCGCGATCCTCACCGCCCTCGCTCCCTCGATCACACCCGGTGAGGAGCAAGCCGACCTCGCCGCCCAGCTCGCCACCCGGATCGACAAGGCCACGATGAACCTCGCCCGAGGCCGGGACGCAGCGCCGCGAAGAGTCGCCGGACTGCTCCCCACGCCCGCCGGGCCGATCCCGGACGACATGCAGGCCGCGCTCAGCGAACGCCAGCAGCTCATCGAGGTCGCAGCGCGTCGTGCGCTCCGACACGCCCTTGACGCTGACGAGGACTGGACCAAGCGGATCGGTCTCGCTCCCACGCCTCAGCGCGCTCGGTCTGCGTGGCTTGCCCACGCCACGACCATCGCCCTCTATCGGTACCGCTACGACATCACTGAACCCGCGCCCCTGGGCAACGCCAAGGACATCACCAAAGCCCAGCAAGCCGCCGAGTACCGCGCCGCCGCCGCCGCGCTGCGTCGCGCTCGATCCGTCAGCAAACAGCCCGACACCACCGGCCCGCGCAGGGACGCGCACAGAGTCGAGCACCACCGTCGCCTGTGAGCCCCAATCCCCGCGGGCTACCGTGGAGAAGCATGACGGAGCGTGCCCGCGAAACCAGCGACGAGCTGGTCCTCTACGAGGATCAGCGCACGCTCCTGCGCGTCACCAAACCTATCCGGCTGCTCGGCGCAGCCCACGGCGGCGTACACGTCCTTTCCGGCGGCAGCTCCACGTCGCCGGGATCATCCGCCAGCGTCTCGTCATCGACTCCGGCGGGGTTTGCTACGCCTCCGGCTACATTCGCGTCGTTCCCAAGGTTGCAGCCGGTGGCTTCCTCGACGTGACCGGGCATCTCGATCCCGTTCGCTGGCCTCCCGCTGACATCGACGGCACCATCCTCGTCGCCGTCGGCGCACGCTACGGCCAGCACGTCGTCGCCGCGGACGGCACGCTCGCCCCGTATGAGCCGACCGCCGTGGAGCGGATCAACGACAGCACCCCTCGGTTCCGCATCGTCCGCAGCGGACCGACACCAACCCTCGAAGGCCCGATCGAGCCGACCACGTAGCCGATCGCGCCCAAGCGTCGCCCCTTCGCGCACCTGTGAATACGGGAGTCCCCGTGCACAGGTCAACGGAGGTGGTCACGATGGCCGTGCCGCGGTATCGGGCCGAGCACTTTCAGCCGTCCGGCTGGGACAGCGGTACACCCGACCGCAAGGCAAGGTTCGTGAACTCACTGCTCAGATTCATCGCCGACGACTTCCCACGCGAACGGTTCACCCGCAACCTCTACCTCAGCCTCTCGACCCACGGCTACTTCGGCTTCATCGCCCACTACGACATCTACGGCTTCTACGCCGAACAGATGTCAACACCCGAGCGCCGGGCGCAGTTCGTCCGCGACCTCTCGATCGATTGTGAACGCGAGGCGCACCTTGACCGGCCCGACCTGTGGAGCGATGCGAAGGCCGTCCTCGCCCAGCACCTTCGTCCCGGCCAGAAGCCCACCGGCTCGCGGCGGCTGCCTCCCGTCACCGCAGTCGGCTGTCGAGATGCAGCGAACATTGACAACTCGCTGTCAATGTCAAGATCTACTTACCCAGTCGACTTCGATGGCGTTTGCACTCCCGCGCCGGTTCGGGCGGTGCGGAGGCTGGAGATGCCAGACGAGGCATCTCCAGCCGGGGCAGCGCGAGGAGCGCCGTCGCCCCGTAACGGGAGCGGCGCACCTCTGGCGCACCAGTGGCGGACCTATGGCGGAACTAGTACCATCGTTCCCATGGAGGCGACGGGCAAGGCACCGGCAGACGAGCCTGGCTTGACTGCCCCGCCACCCGAAGCTGGTCGACACATCCCCCCTGAGTGGGTCTCCACGCAGCCCAGGGCCGAGCGAGCTCGGCGCGTAGCCGACATCCTCCGTGAGCAGATCTCCGCTGGAGTCCTCGACGGGACGCTGCCCGATGAACACACGCTCGCCCACACACTGGACGCATCGCGGAACTCCGTGCGGGAAGCACTCGGCCTGCTCCGTGACGAAGGCCTAGTGAGCCGGCGCCGCGGCGTCGGCACGGTCGTCGTGACACCGACCTACGGCCATGGGCTGGACCGGCTGGAGGGTCTCGCGGAGGCACTGGCCGGCCACGGGACGGTGACCAACCAGGTCCTCCTCGCCGAGCTGATCGCTGACCCGCCGGCTGATGTCCTCATGCGACTGGCTCTCGCCGCCGGCGAGACGGTGGTCAACATCGAGCGCGTTCGTAGTGTCGACGGAGCGCCGGTCTCGCTGGACAGCACCTACCTCACCGCCTCCGTCGGCCAGGGGGTGCTTCAGGCTGACCTGGAGAGCAGGGATATCTTCTCCGTGATCGAGGAGACCATCGGGGATCGGCTGGGGCGAGCTGAGATCGAGGTGCGCGCGGCCGTCGCAGACGACGAGACCGCCGAGGGTCTCACCATCGCCGCCGGGGCCCCGATTTTCGTGATCGGCCGGATCACCCGCCTGCGGGACGGAACACCGGTCGACGTCGAGACCCTGCGCATCCGTGCGGATCGAATGACGCTTCGGGCCACCCTGTATCGCGGGCCGGCGTGAGCGGCGTCGGTCTGCCAGTTCTGGTGGCGCTTGCCGTCATCGGCCTGGCCGGCGGGATCGGCATCACCGCCGTCGGGCCGGGCGGCGTGCTGCCCACCATCGGACTGTTCGCGCTGACCGGACTCTCACCCGCCCAGGTGGCCGGGACCGCGATCGTCACCCACGTCGCCACCGGCGCCTTGGGAACGACGGCCTACACGCGCTCGGGCCAGCTCCGCGAGCCCGCCACCCGCCGGATCGCGCTGATCCTGGCCGGGACCGCCCTGCTCGGGACCCCGCTGGGCGTGCTCGCCGGGACCGCGGTGTCTCGACACGCGTTCGCGGTGGTGCTCGGCCTCGTGGTGGCAGCGGCCGCCGGGCTCGTCTGGTGGCGCGCCCGAAGCCCCCACGCCGCACTGCTCCTCAACCCACCGACATCGCTGATCGTCGCCCTCGGACTGGGCGTCTCGACCCTGATGGCGCATAGCGCTTCTTGGTACCGGTAGTCCAGCTATGTGGTCCTGCGGTTCTGGCTAGTTGGTACTGGCTTTGTCCGTGCTGGTTCTCTGATCGGTGCGGCGGCACAGGGTGTGTCGTCGGTTACTGATTCGGAGGTGGCTGGATGGCTGACTATCGGGCGATTTTGGAACTGGTGCTCGCGGGTCGCGGCTATAGCGAGATCGCCGCGGTTGCGGCGTGTTCCCGCCGGGACGTGTCGCGGGTGAAGCAAGCGGTCACTGAGCGCGGCCTTGCCTCGGCTGCGGCGGTGAGTGACGCCGATCTGGCGGAGTGGTTCCCGGACGGGCGCCGACGGGTGTCGGAGGAGTACGAGCAGCCGGACCTGGCTCGGGTGCTCGCGACGATGAGGGCGAACCGGCATTTCACATTGCTGCTGGGGTGGCGCCGTTACGCCGACGGCGACGCGGCAGGCAAGAAGAAGTACGGGTATTCGCAGTTCTGCGCGCTGTTCGCCGACTACGTCAGGTCCAACGACCTGGTCGCGACGCTGCATCACGAGCCGGGCCGGGCGATGCTGGTCGACTGGGCCGGCGACACCATCGATCTGGTGGACTCGGTCACCGGGGGCGTGACGCGGGCCGTGCTGTTCGTCGCGGTGTTGCCGTTTTCCGGGACGCTGTTCTGCCGGGCCTATATGAACATGAAATCCGAGTCGTGGCTAGACGCGCACGTGCGCGCGTTCGCGTTCTACGGCGGGGTAGTCGCGATCGTGGTGCCCGACAACCCGACGACGTCCACGCACCAGCGGGCCAAGGGCGATAAGGCACGGGTCGTCAACGCCCGCTACCAGCAGCTGGCCGATCACTACCAGACGGCGATCGTGCCGGCCAGATCCCGGAAACCCCGCGACAAAGCAGCTGCGGAAAACGCGGTGAACATCGTGAACAAGCGGGTCATCGGCTATCTCGAGGGTGAGGTTTGGACGGGTCTGGCCGAGTTGAACGAGGCGATCGAGGAGCGGGTGTGGGAGATCAACCATGATCTTCGCCGCGCCGACGATACGACCCGGTGGGAGCGATTCACCGCCGAGGAGGCCCCGCTGCTCGCGCCGTTGCCCGACACCCGGTTCGAAGAGGTGCAGTGGAAAGAACTCAAGGCGGGCAGGAACTACCACCTCACCGCCGACTATCAGCACTACTCGGTTCCCTACCGGCTGGCCGGAAGGCTGCTGCGGGTGCGGCTGACCGCGGCGACGGTGACCGTCTTCGACGGGGTCGACATCGTCTGCGAACACCGGCGGCTCAAGGGCCGCAAGGGCCAGTACTCGACCCTGGCCGAGCATGTCCCCGCCCAGCACCGCGACGTCGACGGGTTGTGGTCACGGCGCTGGTTCGTCGACCGGGCACACGCCTTCGGGCCGGCGACCGTGACGGTGATCGAGCAGATCTTGGATCGGCACGTGATCGAGGCCCAGGGTTACCTCGACTGCCAGAACATCCTGTCCGGGCTCGGGAAACGCAACCGCCCACGTTTGGAGGCGGCCTGCCAGGAGCTGGTCAACAGAAACGGCCACGCCACCTACTCGATGCTCAAGCGGATCATGGCCGCGATCGATTCCGACGCCAAACGGGCCCGGCCGAACGTCGCGGCCGCGTCGACCGTCAGACGCGGCGACCCGAAGGCGGTCGGGCCGGACGTATTCGTGCGTGACGCCTCCCACTACGGCGCCGACGAGCAGGTGACACCGTGAGCTTCACCGGCATCGACTACGACAAATTCCGGGCCCTGCGGGTCACCCACGTCGCCACCCGTCTCGAAGAACTCATCGCCGACGAGGCCAACGACACCCTCACACCCGAGCAGCTGTTCCTCA
Organism: Microlunatus parietis; assembly: GCF_013407955.1. Classification (GTDB taxonomy): domain Bacteria; phylum Actinomycetota; class Actinomycetes; order Propionibacteriales; family Propionibacteriaceae; genus Microlunatus; species Microlunatus parietis. The sequence goes on from NZ_JACCBU010000001.1 coordinate 3,580,448, forward strand.
CCGCCGTCGACGACGCCCTCGAGGTTCGGCGCGCCAACAAGAACGACAAGCTGATCAAGGCAGCCGGCTTCCCCATCCCACACGCCTCGGTCGCCGAAATCGACTACCGCGACGGGCGCGGCCTGACCGCGGTGCGGATGCGACGATACGCCGCACACCACTGGCGGGCCGACCCGACGAACCTTTTGATCATCTCACCCACCGGAGGAGGCAAAACCTATCTGGCATGCGCGATCGGCATCGCCGCCTGCCACACCGAGCACGCCGTCTACTACACGCGGATGGACGATCTGGCCCGCCGACTGATCATCGCCCGCTCCGACGGCATCGCCCACCAACAGCTGCTCAACGACCTATCGGACACGGACCTTTTGATCGTCGACGACTTCCTGACCGTCGGCATCGACCCCGCCGCAGCCAACGACCTGTTCGCAGTGCTCGCCAACCGGGAACACCGGCTGCCGACGATGATCGCCTCACAAACCGGTCCAGCGCACTGGGTCGAGGCCCTACCAGACCGCGTCGCCGCCGACTCGATCGTGAACCGGCTCGCCCACCACGCCCGAACCATCAACCTCGGACAGATCGACATGCGCAAACTCCGCCAGGACCAAACCCGCACAGACAAGCAGTACTGGGAATAGACCCCCACACAGTGGTGCCGGCCCGCACGCATCAAACCACGGCCGGTACCACCCACCCAGAACAGCAGTACCAGATCGCTGGACTACCAGTACCACCCGGCGCTACGCGCCACCTGAGCGGCATCGTGGGCATCGGCGGCCCCATGCTGACGGTGCCCCTGCTCGCCGCAGCCGGCCTCCCCGTGCTCCGCTCACTCGCCTGCGCGCAGGCGCAGTCGATCGTGATCGCCACCGTCGGCACCATCGGGTACCTCATCCACGGCACCATCGACTGGCCCCTCGCCGCCCTCGTCGGGATCCCCGAACTCGCCGGCGTGCTCATCGGCTGGAAGATCGCCCACGCGCTGCCCACCCGGGTTCTGAGAAGTGCCCTCATCGCCACACTTGGCGTGCTCGCCATCTACCTGGTCTGGCAAGGCTGATGCCAACACGCGCCCAACCGGCAGGTCACCAGCGCCTGCCTCGCTGTGAGGTCAACACCTCCACACCCGACCCGCTCCGCCGAACATCGCCGGGACCGCGGCGCCGAGGTCTGTTTCGTCAAAGTTCTCCGGTGGCGTGACGGCGTTCGTCAATCTTCGCTGCATCTCGACATCGGCGCACGCCCGCCCACTCAGCGGCGGGACCAGCCGACCCTGTTCTGACTGTGCGGCGGGGGGATCACGGCAGCAAGTCCTTCGTGTGTGTCCACACCGTCATCCGATGTACGCCGAACCGCCTTGAGATGGACACCACGCTCTCGCCGTTCGCTCGGCCAGTTCGGATAGCGTCCACCTGGCTCTCCGTCAGAGGTGTTCTAGCTCGTCTCCTAGGGTTCGCCACGACGCCCGGCTCGCTCTCAGAGGCCCCCACCGGCTCATCGCCGACACCGAGTTTTGCCCGCTTCCACGCGGAACCGAGCCGTTCGAACCGCTGCCAGGTGTTCGGTTTGAATCCACCCGCGTCCACCACTGTGATGAGTCGGGTCATCGTTGATAGATGAGTCGGGTCATTGTTGAGAGCCCGGCCAGCGGCCGGGCTCTTTGTTGTTGTTGCGCCAGTAGGCCTTGTCGCGGTTGATTGGTGTGTTCGCTGAGGATCTCGCCGGTGGTGCGGTGGATGACGGTGGCGGTGGTGGCGTCGGTCAGGATTAGCGCGGGTGTGCCTCGATGGCGGTCGCCGATGCCAGCGATGCCAGGTGGTGCATTCTTCCGGCGCGGCGGCGGCTGATCTTGCCTCCGTGGTCGACGTGGTCGAGCTACACACGAATGATTCTCGCGCACCGTCAACCTCTCCGAGCAGTAGCACAACTTCGGCCGGGCCCGTCGAGACGGATTCGGTCGCTATCTACTGTCTCGCATTGACGTCGATCGATGGCGAACAGCCACGCCACGACGGCACCGACGAGCGCGCCGATGAGGTTCACGGGAAAGGGTGTCGCCGAAGGTCGCGAACGCAGGCCAATGAGAGGCCAGTTCGGCAAAGCGGAAGGCACCCTCCACTCCCGGCCGGCGTTGAGCGCCAGCGATGACAGGCGCCTTGATCCGGCACAGGATCATCTTGTGGCGGCAAGACCACCTCAGGAACATCGCCCAACCCTAAGGTGCCTTCACGCGCCGATCGAACGGTCGCCGTGGAGCGTCCGAGCCGCTCAGTGCGTCTCAGGGGCCTGATATGAAGACTCCTGGTCAAGATGCGTCCGGACTGACTTCGTCGACCTACTGTCAAGACGACCCGAACGTCGATTCTGGTTCACAGACTCGAGCTGCACTGTTACCTTGACAGCGTGCGATCCATGCGCACCAGAGTGGTGAACTGAAAGGACCTTCTGACTAGGTATTTATTTGCTCGCTGTCTAGGATAGCGATGCTGGGACACTTGCTGAGTGATCAACATCAACCCAGAACTTGCACCTATCGTTATACATTCGTGACCGCGTGTCGTCGGAAATGCGGGGAATCGAGGTTCATGCTTCTGGTGGAGGATGACAACCCTGTCCCTTCAACCACAGACTGTGAAGGGGACTCAACATGATTCCCATCAAGACCACGTTCGAGGACATCGACAAGCTGCTCGCGTTCCTGCGCCCGAACTTCGGCTGGGTGTCGCTCACGAAGGTCAAGGCGAACCTCGACTCGAAGACCACTGACAACCGCAAGCTCGAAGCCGCACGGTGGATCGGACTGATCAAGCGCGACGGCCAGAACGTCGAGATCACGGATGCTGGCCGCGCGTACGCATCGACCCAGGACCCCGCCGAGAGGGCACGCATCATGGCCGGCCTGCTCGCGGCAGCACCGCTCTACGCGCAGACGGTCGAGTGGATGTACCACGCGAACAAAAGCGAGCCCACGAAGACTGACGTGGGGGACCAGTGGTACAAGCACTACAGCGAACTGCTCGAAGGTGCGCAGGGAGCGGCGTTGGGCGACGGTGTGATCATGTTCATGCGAGTCGCACAGGCAGCCGGACTCGGCAAGTTCATCACCGCCGGCAACCGCCGCCCCGAAACCTACTTCAAGGGTGAGCGTCCCGCGATCGAGCAGTTCTACAACACCTACGTGCTGGGGAAGCCGGCCGATGATGCGGACGTCGCGACCGCGACGCCACGCATCGATGTCACGCCCGTCAGCGCGCCTCAGCCATCTGGCCCGTCGCCGATCTACACCGCGCCGGGCGCGGCGGCACCGGTCCAGGCCGCGCCGCAGGTGACTCTCCAAGCTAGCCCCGCGATCCACATCAATCTGGAGATTCACATCGCGGCGGACGCAACCGCCACCACCGTGGCGGAGATCTTCAAGAACATGCGCAAGTACGTCCTGAGCGACGGCACGGCCGAGGTGGCGGAAGGTGATGAGTAGCCAGGTGCCGAGCCTCGCGTCGCTCGCCGAGTTCCAGCGCCTTCATGCCCTGCCGGTGAAGGACTCAAGAGTCGAGGCCCCGGCGCAGGCGCTCCATTCACTCCGCGAAGCGGCGGCATCCGCTCCGCCGGACTACCGGGACTACCTCGACGAGGCGGTGCGCTGCTACGAGGGCGGCATGTACCGCGCCGCCGTACTCATGGTCTGGTCGGCGTGCATCCAGCATCTGTTCTCGGTCATCGACGGCCACCAAGGCGGCATCAAGGCCATGGAGGCGGCGCATCGTGCGCGCTTCGGGAAGGGGGACGCGCCTCCCGCGTCCTACAAGAAGATCGGCAAGACCGACGATCTGCTCTACTTCAAGGAGGCGAACGTGCTGCTGATCGCTGAGGATGCCGGGCTCATCAACCGCAACGCCCGCGACCTGCTCGATGAGAAGCTCAAGCTGCGCAACCGTTGCGGGCACCCGACCCGGTACAAGCCGGGTCGCGAGGAGACCGTCATCTTCATCGAATCACTCCTGGTCAACATCATCGGTGGCACGATGGTGAACTGGCAGGAAGACTCGACTGCTCGCCAAAGCGCGTGACCGTTTCCCGCCCGGAGGGCGTCCCGACTGCAAGCGAACCGCGACGGGCGGTGAGTTGGGCGGCTCAGTAACCACTTGGACGGCGGCCCGCGGACGAATTTCCCCGCCCTGACCGAGTACCGCCTGGCGCACCGCCGCGTCGCGGATTCCCGTCCGCCGGGCGACCTGCGCGAGCGTCGTCCCCGCTCTCGTAGAAGCATGACGCTCGTTTGCTTTGCTCCGCGTCCAGGGCCACCACTCTCACTTCGGTACCCACGCGACGAACCAGCGTTGGGATCGTGCCCCGGTGCTCACCTACTTCGCAGCAATCGTCCGAACTGGAATCCCCGCCACGTAGTCCGCCACCAGTTCAGCCCGCCGCTCAGTTGCAACGCCATCGCGAGCGCGTCGAGCACTGCGGGGGGAGCGGCATGGCTGACGCCCTGCTCCAGGCGCGTGTAGAAGCCGACGCTCACGCCAGCGAACTAGGCAAGCTCCTGCCGCCGCAAGACCCGGCACCCGGCACCCGGCGGAGCGTCATTTCCGGGGACAAGCCCACCTGCTCCGGCGAAAGCCGTTCTCGTCGGCTCCGGAGAAGCCCGCCCAACTCCCTCTGCGCCGTCGTTACCACGTCTTCCAGCATGCCCTCCGCCAAGCGGCCGCGCCTGCCTCTGTGAGGTGAACCCAGACGCTGACATCACGAGCTGGTCGCTGGGGTGCTTTGAGCGGTACGCGGAGACCATGGAGGGTGTGGAGGAGCTCGTGATCACGGTGATGGACGCGGAGACCCCCGATCAACGCGGTGACGGGGTGAGGCCGCGTACTCGTTGCGAGCGGACCGTTCTTTGCTCACCTTCGGCGCGACCAGGAGTACGCCCGCCACCATACTCGCGGACATAACCATAACACCTCGCGGATCGCCCTGATCACGGGATCAGAACTCCCCACAATTGCTCGCGCACAGACAAGGCGTTCCAGTCATGATCATCTGGCCTCGAGGTGCCAGACGCGACTAACAAGTCCAACGAGGAAGTCGACCCGCGGGCTGCCTCCTTATCCTGCCTCCACCAGCAGCGGTCAGGAAGATGAGTCCTTGGCTCCCTGACTCAGCCAGCTTGCTTGAACTCGGTGAATCGAGCATCGAGGCGGTCCCTGTCAGGTCGTTCCCCAACTCGTGGGGGAACCCAGAGTCGACGCTGGTGCATCTGCTGCAACCCATACTTGAGCATCGGTCCGTCTACCTCGATGAGCACCTGGTGATTGATGTGGACGACGTAGTCAGGGGAGATTCCCAGGATGTTCTCGTCGTACGCCGAGTGATGAATCTTGCAGAGTGCAAGCCCATTCGCGACCAGTGGGTGGCCGTAGCTCGCGGAGTCGGGCGTGATGTGGGCGGCGTCGAGGAGTGGTGGCTTCCTGAGATCGCAGACCGCACACTTGCGCTCGTAGGCACTGAGCACGCGGGAACGGAATACAGGCTGGTGCACCCGCTGTTTCATCACGCGTTCGACATAGCGCCGTTGATCATCCGTGAGATTCGACGGGTCAGGAAGGAAGCGCAAACTCTCGTCCAGAGCCAGGAGGAAGCGCCGATGCTCGGGCTCCTCTCGGACCACGTACACAGGCATGATCGGGACGAACTCACCTGCGGCAACCTTGCGCAGCATGACGATCGGCAGACTGAGCCGCATGGCCTCACGTAGTTTTGCGTTCGAGCCACCGCCGGGATCTTGACCAATCGGCCGCTTCTCGTAGGAGTAGCGGTACAGCGAGTCGCCATGATCACCGTCGTCGTACTCACTGTCGGGGTCGCTGACGATCGTCAACGTCGCAGCGTACGAGGACGGGTTCCAGATGCCCTTGCTGACATCCTTGATCCGCTGCGGACCCCAACCGAAGTCGACCCGGCCGAGCCATTGAGAGGTCAGCACAGCGCGCTGTGCGAACTCTGTCGCGAGTGCGTGCATGAGAGCCTCACGCTTGGTGAGTTCTCCGGGCAGGTCCACCACAGTCAGAGGATCGCATCTTTGCTGGCCTCTCGGCACAAAGTCATCCGGATTGATCGGAATCGGGATCTACTTCAGGACCAGGGAGTCCGCGAAGGTGTCGAAATCCTCCAGCGTCTCTCGATACACCGGGTGAAGTTCGGGCAGAGCCGATCGATCGAAGAAGCGTGCATCGACGGTTTCGTCGGTCTCGCTGAGGAGCGATCCTGACCAGCGGTCGACTTGGAAGGTCACCGTGAACATCTGGTGTTGGCCGCCGTAGGCGTTGGTGAACCAGAAGCGTTTCTCCGTGTAGAGCGCGATCGGCGCGGCCGCTTCGACGGTCAGGCCGGTTTCCTCGCGGACCTCGCGGACCGGGGCGTCCGAGACGATTCGCCCAACTCCATTCCGCCCGCCGGCATGGCCCAGGCGCCGTTGTCGGAGCGGCGAATGAACAGAAGTCGATCATGGTTGTCCGTGATCACGGCGCGTGGGCCTGGGGTGATCAGGCGGCGATCGCCGACCAGTTGGCGCAGGGATCCGACGTAGGACTCCTCATAGGACATGGGCTACCCGCGTAGTTCGCGAACGCGGACGGCCAGGCGCTTGGCCTCGTCGTCCGACAGGTTCGCACCCGCTCGTTGTGCGAGGTCCTGGAGGTCGTCGGGGTCGTAGTCGTGCCGCTCCGGCTCTCCGGCCGCTCGACCGATGGCCACGTAGTCGAGGGTCACGGTGAGGAGAGTGGGGGTTCCGTCCGGGTCGAGGCCGTGGCGGTTGAGCATCAGGGAGGTGCGGAAGTGGGTGGTGGGGGCGGTGCTGGTCCAGTGGTGGCCCATCTCTACGTCGACTCGGCGGACGGGGAGTTCGTCGATGGAGTGCATGAACTCCCAGTCGCCGGCTCGCTTGCGCCAGAGTTGCCAGGCTTGGCCGCCTGGTTGTTCCGAATCAGCGACCCGGATCTGGTGCGGCCAAAGGCCAGTTTCGGTCTCGGCTCCGTCGGCTAGTTCGATTGGGACCAGGGGTGGGATGCCGATGCCGGGGTCGCTCATGTACCGGCGGCCGTCGAAGGTGACGATCAAGACCAGGTGGGTGCGCGGGGACGCTTGGGCATCGCCTACTCGAGCTAGGCGGGGTTCGACGTCGTAGCCGAGTTGGGTCAGGACAGCGTGGAAGAGTGTGCCGTGCTCGAAGCAGTAGCCGCCTCGGTGCCTGCGCACGAATTTGTCCTGTACGGCAGCCAGCGACACCCCGGGATGCTGCTCCAGCAGCACATCCAGGTTCTCGAACGGGAACGTACGCACGTGCGCGGTCTGGAGGCGGCCCAAGGCCTCCAGAGAGGGCGGTTCGGCGGTGGCGCCGGTTCGGGCCAGGTAGGCGTCGAGGTCGAGGTCGGCGGTGTCCCAGGTCATGGTGAACATCATTCCCTGCTCGGCGTGCGAGGGTTGATCATTGTGAAGAATGTGTACGTCGTCACCCATCCCGAGGCCACTCATCATGTCGACGGTCTGGTCGGCGGGTGGTACGACTCCGACCTGACCGAGCGCGGGGTCGCCCAGGCCGGGCGGATCGCGGATGCCCTGGCCGGGGATCTCGGCGACACAATTCCCACCATCTATACGTCCGACCTGCTGCGGACCCGGCGTACGGCAGAGATCATCGCAGGCCGGCTCTCGTCGCCGCTAAAGGTTGATCCCGATCTTCGGGAGCGCTCGTTCGGCGAGGCGGGCGGGAAGCCGCAGGCTTGGCTTCAAGATCATCTCGTGCCGGCGACAGACGGCGAGGACTGGACGCGCCACGACGAGGGCATCCCGGGTACGGAGACCAGGATGGCCGTCGTCGAGCGGATCTATGCCGCCCTGCAACGGATTCGGGACGATCCGGCCGAGCATCAGGTGGTCGTGACGCACGGCGGTACGGCGAGCTACCTGTTCGCGGCCTGGATCGGGATGCCGATCCAGGCCGCACCAGGCGCCTACTTTCGAGTGACGTCCGGCGGCATCAGCCTGCTCCGCAAGGATGATCACCATCATCCCTACGAGCTCGCCCGGCTCAACCGGACCGATCATCTCGACTAGGCACCCTCCCTCACGGCCGACCTGCCACGGACCAGACATCCGTCCTGTGCGAGGGTACGAACGTGGATGATCATGCCGGCAAGGTCGCGCTCGTCACCGGTTCGTCCCGGGGAGTCGGCGCCGAAACCGTTCGAGGGCTGGTACGGCAGGGAATCGCGGCCGTCGTCAACTACCGCGACAAGGCCAGCCGGGCCAATGCCCTTGCCGACGAGCTCCGCTCCGCCGGCGGACGCGTGCTGACGGTCCAGGCCGATGTCACCGATCCCACCTCCGTGGAACGGCTGCGCGACGAGATCGGTCAGGAGTTCGGCGGGCTGGACTTCCTGATCTTGAACGCCTCCGGCGGGATGGAACGCGACGCCGACGAGACGTACGCCATGCGACTCAACCGCGACGCCCAGGTCGCCGTGGTCGAGACGATGCTGCCGCTGCTGCGACCGGGCGGGCGGGTCGTGTTCGTGACCAGTCACCAGGCCCACTTCTTCGGTCAGCGCGCGGTTCCGGACGCGTACCGGCCGGTGGCGGAGAGCAAGCAGGCCGGCGAGCACGCCCTGCGCGAGCGGATCCCAGCGCTGGAGGCAGCAGGGCTCAGGCTCACCGTCGTGTCCGGCGACCTGATCGCCGACACGATCACCGTGAAGATGCTGGAACGTGCCCAGCCCGGCACCGTCGCCGCCCGCGAAGCCGGGGCAGGCCGCGTGTTGACCGTCCCGGAATTCGCCGAGGCCGTCGTCGCGGCCGCCCTCGATCCCGCGGCACCCAGCGGCACAACGATCTTCGTCGGCGGCGCCGACTACCTCCACGAGCAGGGAATCTGACCGCCATGTCACAGGCGGGCCGGCTGTTTCGTCTTCGGGGTGGTCACGCATCCGATTTCGACGGAGGAGTCACCATGAACGCTCGACTGAACCTGATGGGCAACCCGGCCGCCATGCCGGTGATGAAGGCCATGATCGGTGCCCACAAGGCTCTGGCCGGTTCGTCGCTGCCGACGAGCCTGCAGGAGCTGGTCTCGCTGCGGGCCAGCCAGCTCAACGGCTGCGGTCCCTGCATCGACATGCACACGAAGGAAGCGGCGGCCGCCGGCGAGACCTCGGAGCGGCTCCACCTGGTCGCGGCCTGGCGGGAGGCGACCGTGTTCAGCGACGCCGAGCGGGCGGCTCTCGAGCTGACCGAGCACGGCACCCGGCTCGCCGACAGCCCGGACGGGGTCCGCGACGACGTCTGGCAGCGGGCCGCCGAACAGTTCGACGAGGAGCAGTTGACCAGCCTGGTCATGCTGATCGCCATGATCAACACCGCCAACCGGATCAACGTGATCACCCGGCAGCAGGCCGGCGGCTACCAGGCCGGTGCGGCCGCGGCTCACCTGGCTTCGGCCGGCTGAACGGGAGGTCGGGCATGGGGCGGGCCGAAGAGTTCCAGGAGCTGCGGTCGCTGCTGTTCGCGATTGCGTACCGCATCCTCGGCAGTGTCACCGAGGCCGAGGACGCGGTGCAGGACACCTGGCTCCGCTACGAGGCGGCGGAGTCGACGCCGGTGTCACCGAAGGCCTACCTCTCGACCGTGGTGACCCGGATCTCGATCGATCTGCTGCAGTCGGCGCGGTCCCGACGGGAGACCTATGTCGGCCAGTGGTTGCCGGAACCGCTGCTCACCGATCCCTACCAGGACCCGGCTCGCTCGGCCGAGTTGGCCGACTCGGTCTCGATGGCCGCGCTCCTGCTGCTGGAACGGCTCAGCCCGTTGGAGCGGGCCGTGTTCGTGCTGCGCGAGGTGTTCGGGTACGGCTACGACGAGATCGCCACCGCGGTCGAGCGCTCCCCCGCGGCCTGCCGGCAGCTCGTCGTACGGGCTCGGCGGCACATGGCCGAGGGCCGGACGCGGTTCGAGGCCGACAGCCGGGCCCACGACGAGCTCGCCAACCGGTTCTTCGACGCGATCCGGATCGGTGATCTTGAAAGCCTGCGCGAACTGCTGGCCGCCGACGTCCAACTCGTCGGGGACGGCGGCGGCAAGGCCCCGCAACTGGCCCGGACCGTCCACGGCGCCGACAAGGTGGCCCGGGTGGTGGCGAAGAACTTCCCGCCCGTGTTCGACTTGGACGTCACGCTGGAGCGGCACGAGATCAACGGCCAGCCCGGCGCCATTCTGCGGGTACGGGACGGCGGCGTGATCGGGACGATCGTGCTCGACATCCTCGACGGGCGGATCCAGGCGATCCAGTCCGTGATCAACCCGGACAAGCTCGGTCACCTCGGCCCGGTCGCCGACATCTGGGCCATCCGGGACGAGGTGAGCCGACGGCTTCGGCCACGACCGTAGCCTCGGCTCACCGCAGCAGCGATTCCGCCCGAGGCGTGCTGGTCGGCAGCAGGCTGTCCCTCAGCGCCTCAGCGAAGGGGACGCCAGGATGAGCTCGATGCGTCCAGCGCTGCCAACGAGACGGATGACGCGGACCATCGCCGACCTGCCACTCGGGCAGCCGGCTCGCGGCGATTCGGTCACGGAGCCACTCGACCTGGGTCCGAAAGTGGGAGCGAGCGGTCCCGGTCGGCTCGGCAGCACCGTAGGCCAGCAGGACCCCTTCGGCACCGGTGATGCAGTCCAGCAGAGGCTGCCGGGCGGACAGCCACCCGGACTCGTTCGCACCCAGCAGCGCGATCTCGTTGGTGGTCTGGGACGACTCGGCGAACAGATTCGCGATCTCGACTCGGGCGAACCCCAGCAGGTCCGCAGCCAGTTCGACTCGTCGCAGCGTGCGCGTTCCCTCCGTCAACGGAGGGTTCGCCAGAATCGCCGCAAGGACTCCTTCAGCTGCGCTACCCACGGGCGCTATTCCAGCAGCGCTTCGACTGGTTGCGCCAAGGGGGCGGGCGAGTCGGGCAAGCGCGTGTGGCTGCCCTTCGACAGGCTCAGGGAGCGGTGGGGTCGCTCGCCCAGGCGAAGTCGTCGTCCGGGACCCGTGCCGGGGCGATCCACCGCAGGTAGGGCTCGGCGAGGGCCAGAATCTGATCATGCCGGGTGTCGGGCGATCGCAGGCTGACTCCGACGGCATAGTTCGTGACGACCGACGCCAGTGGACCCGACAGTCCGGCGGCGTCGATGCCGGAACGTGCAAGGAGAGCAGGGCCTTCGGCGAAGACCCAGCCGATCCGACGGCGTTCGGCGGCGGAGCGGAGTTGATCATCGAAGGCGGTCCGCTGATCTTGATCGAGATAGCTGAGCAGGGACGCGGTGAAGACGAGCACCGGCTCGTCGCCGGGAAGTTCGTCGATCACCGCGGCGGTGTCGGCGACCGCGTCGCCGCGGACCAGGCGGACGTCGGCCTCCGTGGTCCGGAAGGCCTCGATCGCCCCGCGCAACGTGGCCAGGTCGTCGATGCGTTCCGGCCAGATGAACGCCTCCAACCAGTTCCGAGCCTCGGGGTCGTCGAGATCGACGGGGTGCTGATCAAGGCCGAGGCGCTGCCGTACGGGCGCCGGTCGGTCGGCCCACAACCGGTCCGCCGTAATTCCCCGCTGCGCGGTCTCGACCACCACAGTCGACTCGTCGCCGCCGGCCAACGGACTTCCGTCCAGGCGGTAGGCGTAGCGATCGAAGATCAGATTGAGACCCGCGCTCGCTCCGATCTCGAGCAGATGGACCGGACCCGGCCAGTGCCGTGCCAGCTCGTGCCGGCCGAGCCGGAGGGCGAAGCAGCGCCGGATCTCGTTGGTCTGCGTCGATCGGGTCGCCAGGAGCTGCTCCAGTTCCGACCAGTGCTCACGACAGAAGGCGGCGAAGGTCGGGGCCAGCCTCGCATCGATCTTCCTGGTGCCTCCGTGGATCGGGTAGTAGCTGCGCAAGGCGGCGTCCTGATCGTTGGCGAGCAGCAGGTTGACCGCGGCGAAGAGGAGACTCGGCCGACGCTGATCCGGCGGTGCCGTGGACGTCAGTTCGAGAAGCTGATCATCGTCGGCCACCGCTGCGCTGAGCGTTGCGTAGACGTCCGATCTGCCGCGGCACTGGGTCTCACCGAAGAACCGGAACAGATGACTCAGCTGCTCGTATGACGGTGGCACCGTTTCACCCTAGGCCCTTCGACAGGCTCAGGGCGCGGCATGGACTGGCCCTTCGACAGGCTCAGGGCGCGAGTGCGGTGAAGGGGATCGTTCCGGATTCGATCAGGAGCGGGAGGCTGAGCAGGGCGCCCCAGGAGTGGAAGGGTTCGCTGTTGGGGCGGTCGCAGCCGTGGCCGTGTTCGCTGGAGTAGTTCTCGTGGATGTGACGCTTGTCGCGCCATTCGACCATGGCCAGGGCGCCGGAACGCTCGGCGAGCCAGGTCGCCTCGTCGGTCAGACCGGCTCGGCGCAGGCCTAGGTAGGTGAGGAAGTTGATCGGGGGCCAGGCTCGGCCGATCCAGTAGGAGTGCTCGCGATCGGAGATCAACAACTCCGAGCGCGGTGAGGACGGGAGGACCCACTCGCCGCCGAAGCCGTCCTCGGTGCGTAGGTGGGCGTCGGTCATGATCTTGGCCCGGCCGTCCGAGCCGCAACCCGCCAGCAAGGGGAAGAAGCTGGCCGGGGACAGGAAGGCGGTCGGCTCGCCGGTCTCCGTGAAGTGTCCGCGGTACGTGCTCGACGGCTCGTCCCAGAGCAGCTTCTCGATCAGGTCCCGGACGGTCTCGCCACGCTGACTCAACTCCTCCGCCTCGCCCGTCCGGCCGAGTTCCGCGGCGATCTTGCTCAGGGCCTCGCAGTCCATCGCGTACTGGGCGTTCAGGCCGACGTCGTGGACGCCGAGCAGCCCGGTTCCCTCGTCGAACGGGATGTCGCGGAACGCCGGGTGATCATCGGCGCCGGTCTCGCAGGTGGCGCCGAAGTGCTTGCCGATTCTCGGAATGTCCTGCGGTGACGGGAACTCGGGCTCGAAGACCGTGGTGCCGGGGCTGATCATGGTGCCGTTGTGCCGGACCCGCCACCACCAGCGGTTCCAGCCGAGCAGGATCGGATACACCTCGTCCAGGAGCCAGCGCTCGCCGTGCCGGCGATACAGCTCCCAGCAGACCATCGAGCCGACCGGCGGTTGTGAGCCGTCGTATGTCTTCCGGCCGGTCCCCTGCGCGACGTTGGGCACGAACCCGTCCGGCACGACCTCGCGGCACATCTCGACGGCGTTGGCGTACGCGACGTCGGTGCTGGTCAGGTCGGCGAGCAGGGCGTTGAAGAAGTTGTCCCAGCAGAACAAGGCGAAGCCGCCGCGCTTGCCGACGTTCCAGAGCCGGCTCACCGTCGTCACGACCCGGTCCTTGGACGGTTCGTAGACGTTGTTCCAGGAGATCGCGTCGCGGACCAGGTCGCGGTGCTCGGCAAGATCATCACCGGCCGCGGGCGCCGGGCAGTGCCGCTGCTCGGCCTCGGCCAGGATCCGGTCGATCTCGTCCAGGGTGCGGCGCGGGCCGGTGCCGATGCCGATCGGGCCGGTCAGTTCCACGGCCAGATACGGGCCCAGTTGATCGGCGTACGGATCCTCAACGACCGGTCCGGTCGACCAGACGGTGGCATGATCACCGACCAGCGTCTCGTCACCGCGGCGCACGGTCCCCGGCTTGTTCCACAGGTAGGCCGCGCCGATGATCAACAGGGCCGGGCGCCGTTGGTTGGCCAGCGGTTCGACCTTGATCACCAGCTCGTCGGTGCCGGGCACCTGGGCGGTGGTCACCTCGATCGTGATCTCGGCCCAGCGCACGGTGACCCGGGTGTACTCCCCCAGCGGCGCGTGCGGGCCGAACGTGACGTCCTCGTCGTCCCAGCCACCTTCGACGGTGCCGCGGCGGCCGATCTGCGCGGTGGTCAGCGTGGTGCCGCGGTAGAGCTCGTGCAGGCCGAGCGAGATGCCGAAGCCGTACGGGAGCAGCACCTGGCGCAGCACGCTGCGGGTGTCCCAGGTGTTCCAGCCGCTCCGCAGCCGATCTTGAACCTCAGCGTAGGTCACGAAACGTCCTTCAGGTCCAGGGCGGCATCCAGCAGTGCCTGCGTGTAGGGGTGTTGCGGTGCGTTGAACAGGTCCTCGGTCATCCCGGTCTCGACGATCTCGCCGGACTTCATCACCAGCACCCGGTCGGCGATCTGGCGTACCACTGCAAGATCATGACTGATGAAGATCATCGCCAACTCCCGCTGCGCACGCAGATCGGCGAGCAGCCGGAGCACCTGGGTCTGCACCGAGACGTCCAGCGCCGACACCGCCTCGTCGCAGACCAGCAGCCGTGGCTGTAGGGCCAGCGCGCGGGCGATGCTGACCCGCTGGCACTGGCCGCCGGACAGCTGCCCCGGATAGCGAGCGACGAGGTCCGCGGACAGGCCGACGGCCCCGAGCGCCGCCGCGATCGCCGCCCGGCGGTCGCCCTCCGGAGCAACGGCGGGATGGGTCTGCCAGGCCTCGTTGATCAACTCCGCCACCCGCATCCGTGGGTTCAGGGACGACGCCGGGTCCTGGAACACCATCTGGATCGCGCGTCGGTCCGCGGCCCGGCGACGGCGCAGCAGCGGGCGTCCGTCGAAGATCAACTCGCCGGCATCGGGGCGTTGCAGGCCGACCACGCTGCGGGCGATGGTGGACTTTCCGGAGCCCGACTCGCCTACGATCGCGACCGTCTCCTCCGGCCCGACGGTGACGTCCGCACCGGCTACAGCCACGGCTCGTTCCCGACCGATTCCCTTGCCGGGCACGGGAAACGTGACCCGGAGTCGCCGGACCTCGAGCAGCGGCCCGGCACTGATCAACTCCGTCATCGTGACACCTCCTCGGCGACATGGCAGGCGGCCAGCCGATCCGTACCGACGATCCGCAACACCGGCCGCTCCTCGACGCAGCGATCATGGGCCAGCGCGCACCGGGTCCGGAACGGGCAGCCGGTTGGCCGGTCCGCCGGGGTCGCCGGTGCACCGGGCAGCGGATCGGCGATCGCGGTCCGGGTCCGGACGGCCGGGACGCTGGCCACCAGAGCCTTCGTGTACGGATGGGCGGGACGCCGCAACACCTCGACGGTCGGGCCCTGCTCCATGATCGACCCGGCGTACATCACCGACACCCGGTCGGCCACGTGCGAGATCACCCGCAGATCGTGGCTGACGAACAGCATCGCCGAGCCCTGCTCGGCCCGGACCTGGCGCAGCATCTCCAGCACCCGGGCCTGCACGGTCACGTCCAGGGCCGTCGTCGGCTCGTCGGCCAGCACCAGCGACGGCCCGGCGATCATGGCCATCGCGATCATGGCACGCTGCCGCATACCGCCGGAGAACTCGTGCGGATAGTTGCCGATCCGCCGTTCCGGGTCGGGGATCCCGACGTGCTCCAGCATCTCGATCACCCTGCGCTGGACCTCGACGGACGGTACGCCGCGCCGACGCAGTACCTCGCCGACCTGGCGGCCGATTCGCATGGTCGGGTTCAGGCTGGACATCGGGTCCTGGAAGATCATCGAGATCTCGGTGCCGCGCAGCCGGCGCCGCTGGGCGGGCGACGCGGCCAGCAATTCCTGGCCGCGCCACACGATCGACCCGGTCACGTCCATCGCCGTCGGCAGCAGGCCGATGATCGCCCGCGAGGTGAGCGACTTGCCGCTGCCGGTCTCGCCGATCAGACCGAGGGTCTCGCCGGCGTCGATGGTCAGCCCGACGCCGTCCAGCAGGGTCAGCCCACCGACGCTCACGGTCAGGCCGTCGACCGTGAGGAGCCGCTGACCAGGCTCGGTCACGGTCGTCTCGACCCTGGTGTCGGAGGTGGGCAAGGTCACGACCCGGCGACCTTCGCGGCGCGGAAGGCGGGCAGGCCCTGCGGGTCGAGGGTGAAGCCGCTCACCTTGTCGTTCCAGGCGTAGGAGGTCTTGACGAACATCGGGAACATGCCGACGGCGTCGTCCCAGATGATCTTGCCCGCCTGGGCGTACAGCTCCTCGCGTTTCGCCTGGTCGGGGTTCGATCCGGCCTCGGCGAGCAGCTTGTCCAGCTCCGGGTTGCAGTAGCCGTTGCGCTTTGCGGCGCAGGTGTAGAGCCGGCCCAGGTTGGTCGACGCGTCGTAGCCGGCGGTGCCGACCTGCTGGAAGTTGATGTCCCAGCGCATCGCCAGCAGGTCCTCGATGAAGACCGCCTGCTCCTTCTCCCGGGCGTCGATCTTGACCCCGATCTTGGCCAGGTCGGACACGATCGCGGAGACGAACGGCTTGAACTGCGACTGGTACTGCAGTTCGTACGTCTTGTCGAAGTCGAAGCCGGCCTCGGTCAGTGCCTGCTTGGCTGCATCCGGGTCGTACGTGACCGGCGTCTGCGGCGCGTACCCGAACACGGTCGGGGCAATCGCCGAATCGGCCGGGGTCCCGGTCTCCGGATTGATCTGCTTGATGATCGTCGCGAAGTCGACCGCCTGCCAGAGCGCTCGCCGTACCTCCGGCTTGTCCTTGAAGAACGGCCGCTCGCTGTTGAACCAGATCAAGATCGAACCGGCGCTCTGCACCGCCTCGGTCTTGATCGTTCCGGCGGCGCGCAGCTCGGCCAGTTGATCATCGGGAACGCCCCAGACGACGTCGACCTCGCCGGTCTGCAGCGCGGTCAGCCGGGTCGAGATCTCCGGGATCGTGCGCAGCGTGAGCTTGGTCAGCGTCGGCGCACCGCCGAAGTACTGCGGGTTCGGCACCAGCACGACGTCCTGCCCGGCGGCGAAGGATTCGACCTGGTACGGACCGGAGCCGACCGGTTTCTCGCCGACCGCGCCGGCCTTCGCCTCCGTCTCGGACGGCAGCACGTAGAACGTGGTCAGCTTCGACGGCAACGCCGCATCCGCCTTCTCCGTCGTGAACGTCACCGTCTTCGGATCGGGAGCGGCCACGGTGACGCCGGGGAAGTTGGCCGCGGGCGGCGAATCCAGCTCGAGGAAGCGCTTGAACGAGGCGACAACATCGGCCGAGTCGAGCGCACTGCCGTCGGTGAAGGTCGCCCCCTCACGCAACGTGAAGGTCCACTCGTCGCCGTTGTCGTTGGGTTTCCATTCGGTTGCCAGGTCGCCGACGATCTTGCCGGTCTCGTCGGGCGCGGTGAGCCGGGAGTAGATCTCCTTGGCCACCAGGTCCATGCCGGCCGAACCGCCGCTGGCCGAGTGCGGGTCGAGGTTCTCGACCGGATACTGACCGCTGGCAACAAGTTCCTGCGGCACGTCGCCGCCGGCCGTGGGTCCGCCGCCGCCGGTCGTCGTCGTACACGCGGCGAGGGGGAGCAGCAGAGCTGCGGCCGCGACCAGTCCTTTCACCAGTCTGACGCGGGTCATGATCATGTACCTCCGTTGGTTACGTGGGAGAGCAAGGTCATCGGCTGCGGGCCCGGCCGAAACGGGCGGTGAGTTGATCACCGAGGATGCCGACACTGACCACGAGCACGGACAGCGCCAGGCCGGGCCAGGCGGAGATCCACCAGGCACTGGCGAGATAGGCCCGACCGGCGGCGACGGTCTGGCCCCAGGAGACGATCGACGACGGCAGGCCGATGCCGAGGAAGCTCAACCCGGCCTCGGCGAGCACCACCAGGGCGAACTCGAGGGTGGCCATCGCCACCAGCGGGCCCGCCGTGAACGGCAGCACGTGCCTGATCAACAGCAGCGGCCCGGGCACGCCCATCAGCCGGGCCGCATCCACCCAGTACCGCTCGCGCAGGGTGAGCACGACGCCGCGGGTGACCCGGGCGAACGAGATCCAGTTGGTCACCGACAGCGCGATGATCACCAGCAGCAGGCTGCGGGCGAAGATGCCGGCGATCACGATCGCCAGCACCAGTCCCGGGAACGCCTGCAGGATGTCGATGCAGCGGGCCAGGACGGCGTCGATCCAGCCGCCGCGGAAGCCGGCGACGGCACCGATCAGGACGCCCACGCCGAGGCTGATCAACACCACGCAGACGCCGATGATCACCGACGTCCGGGCGCCGTGGATGATCTGGCCGAACAGGTCCCGGCCGAGCGCGTCGGTGCCGAGCAGGGCCGTGGCCCCCGTGGAGGTCACCGCTCCGGGTGGCTTGAGCCGGTCGGCGAGCGGCGTGTTGATCGGGTCGTACGGGACCAGCGCCGGACCGATCACCGCGGCGATCAGGTAGAACCCGATGATCACCAACGGCACCAGCATCCCACCGGCACCGAGGCGCACCCGGCCTGAGCCTGGCGACGGCCCTTCGACAAGCGCAGGGCGCGTATCCGTCAGCGTCGTCACGACGTCCTCCCGGTACGGATTCGCGGGTCGAGGACCCGGTAGACGAGGTCGGTGGCCAGGTTGAGCAGGACGATCACGCCGGCGACGATCAAGGTCGCCGCCTGCACCACCGTGTAGTCGCGGTTGCCGACCGCCTCCACCATCAGGGTGCCCAGCCCCGGCCAGGCGAACACGTTCTCCACCACCACGGCGCCGCCGAGCAACGCGCCGATGTGCAGGCCGATCACGGTGATCACCGGGATCAGCGAGTTCTTCAGCGCGTGGCCGAGCACGGCCTGGCGGAGCGTCAAACCCTTGGCGTAGGCGGTGTCCAGGTAGGCCTCACCCATGTTCTCGACGAGGCTGCTCCGGGTCACCCGGGCCACGATCGCGACGAACGGGAACGCCAGCGTGACCGCGGGCAGCACCATGTGCAGCGGCGTTCCGGTGCCGGCACTCGGCGTCAGCCGCAGCCACAGTGCGAAGATCAAGATCAGCATGATGCCGATCCAGAACGTCGGAAACGACTGCAGCATCGTGGTCAGCCCGGACACGATCCGGTCCGTCCACGTGTTCGGCCGCATCCCGGCCAGGATGCCGAGCGTGAGCCCGACGACCACGGCCAGCGCCGTCGAGGTCAGGGTCAGTTCGATCGTCGCCGGCAGTCGGTCGAAGACGGCCTCGATCGCCGGCATCCGGAGCCGGTACGAGTCGCCGAAGTCGAGCCGGACGGTGTCCAGCAGGTAGTTCCCGTACTGCACGAAGATCGGTTGATCGAGTCCCAGCTCGGCGCGTAGGCGGGCGATCTGGCCCGGTTCGGCGTCCGGGCCGAGCAGCACGGCGGCCGGGTCGCCGGGTGCGACCCGGATGATCACGAAGATCAGGGTCGCGGCACCCCACATCACCAGCAGCCCGATCGCGAGCCGCCTGATGATCATTCCGATCACGGCGATCCTCCCGGTTCTCCACAGGAGTTGCCGATCACCAGGGTGCAGTCCACGATGGTCTGCTCGGGCTCGGCGGCGTCCAGCATCCCGATCAGCGCCTGCACCGCCCGCCGCGCGATTTCCTCACGAGGCAAGGCGAACCGGGTCCAGTCCAGGTGGCTCGGCTCCCAGGACGGCCGGTCGCCGAGCAGCGCGATCGACACGTCGCCGGGGATGCTCAGGTTCGACTTCTCGGCCAGCGCGTCCAGCGTCGATACCAAGGTGTGGTCCTCGCTCGGCTCGATCAGCAGCGCCGTCGCGCCGTCGGCGAGCCAGCCGCGGACGCGGTCCTCAGTCAGCTCGGCGGTGGACGACAGCTCGTCGACGCTCACCGCCTCCGGCGCCAGGTCGTACCGCTTCCGGGCACTGGCCAGGCCGGCCAGCCGGTCCAGCGTCGGGGCAGTGTCCTCCGGCTGCCGCAGGTAGATCATCCGGCGGTGGCCGAGTCCGACCAGATGGCCGATCAGTTCCTCGGTCGCGGCGATGTAGTCGGGCGCCACGTACGGGATCGTGGCGCCGGGCGCCTCGCGGCGGCCGATGAAGACGAACGGGAAGTGCTCGGCGGTGAGCTGCTCCAGGTCGGCGGTCCGGACGTGCCGGCCGATCATGACGCAACCGTCGGCCATCCGGAGCCGCTGCAGCCGGTCGTCGGCCAGCGGGCGCCGGCCCCGGCCCGCCGACGTGAACAGCAGCAGGTCGTAGCCCTGCTCCGCGCACTCCTCCTCCACGCCCTGCAGGAACGGGTAGTAGAAGTCGCGGTCGTCGGTCGGAAACACCGACTCGAACGTGTACAGACCGATCAGGTGATTCCGCCCGCCGCGCAGACTGCGCGCCGCCGGGTTCGCCGTGTAGCGGAGCTCGGCCGCCGCAGCCAGCACCGCTTCGCGAGTCGATTCCTTGATCAACTGTGCGGAGGCGCCGCCGTTGATCACCATTGACACGGTGGCCTGGGACACCCCGGCCAGCTTCGCGATGTCCAGCTGGGTCGGCCTGCTGCGCCGGCTCTTGGGGGTGCTCATTCGATCCGTTCCCATCGGATCGCGTCCGCGGCGACGTAGCCGTCCGCGTCATCGCTCAGGCTGATCATGGTCGACAACCCGTGATCAAGGTCGAACTCACCGAGCGTCTGCCACTCCGTGCCGCGCGGATCCCAGGTCCCGTGCTGTTGTTGATCAACGCGTACGACCTCGTCCGGACGCCCGGCCCGGTGCACGGTGAACGGCGCATTCGTGGCCCGGTTGGGGAACGGCAGGATCGAGGACTGGATCCGGTAGCGGCCGGCGGCCGGGATCATCGGCTGCCAGCGCACCACGGACGAGCCGGTTCCGGCCGGGTGGTGCCGGTAGTTGCTGCTCCAGGCGCCCTGGGTGCCGGCCGGCGAGGTGCCCCAGGTGCCGCTGACCAGCTGCCAGCCCAGCGGGACGTTGTCGATGATCACCTCGGTCGGCCGGTCCGGGTCCGGGGCCTTGATCAACGACAGGCTGTCCAGCCCGAGCACCGTACCGCCGCCGCGGCCGGCTCCCGCCACGGTGATCCGGAAGCGATTGCGGCCACGGGCCAGCCGGACCGTGCCGAGGTACGCCGGCTCGTAGCCCGGGGCCGACTCGCCGGTGGAGTCGAAGGCGGTCGCGGTCGGCAGCGGCCTGCCGTTGAGACTGACCTCGAGAGCGGCCCCGTCCATGGGCCGGAAGTAGCGCAGCTGCAGCCGGTAGTCGCCCGGGTCGGCGGCGAACTCGTACTCGACGAACTGGCCGGTGGCCGTCGTGTCGACGTGAACCCGGGTGCCGTGCCGAGCGATCGGGTCGGTGATCTTGGTCGGTCGGAGCGCTCCCCCGACGGGTCGGGTGGCGGCGAAGCTGATCACCCGCTCCCGGTACGCGAGCGGGTCGCCGAGTCCGTCCCGGCCGCGGGTCAGCCACTCCAGGTTGAACCGGGCCAGCGCCACCCGCTTCGGGAAGCTCGGGATGTTTCCGTCGCAGCCGTACAGGGCGATGATCGTGCCGTCGGACAGCCGGGCCAGATCGCAGTAGTAGGAGCGTTCCGGCGTGATCACCCGGGAGAACCAGAGGCTGTTCCCCTCGTCGTAGCTGACCGACACGGTCAGGTTGCGTCGCACCGGTGCGTCCGGCCGGGCGAACAGCATCCGGCTCAGGTCGCCGCTGCCGGGGCCGCCGGTGTAGCGGATCAGGGACGCGTCGACCGCGTTGAAGACGCCGGTCGCGCCGTCCAGCTTGGGATCCGACCAGGTCTCGCCCCCGTCCGGGCTGATCGCGACGATCCGCTGCCGGTTGCCCCCGGAGCTGGCCCGCGCGTTGATCAACACCGTGCCGTCGGAGCGCTGCACCAGCCGGGCCTCGTTCAGCGGGTAGTCCAGCGACACCGGAACCTCGGCACCGGCCACCCAGGTCGCTCCATGATCATCGCTGTAGATCGCGGAGACGCCGTAGTAGCGCTCGTTGGCGGGGGTGCCAAGGATGATCCGCCGGTGCGAGACGTTGATCAACAGTCGACCGCCGGCGAGTTGGATGCCGTGGCCCGGGCCGGGTCCGTGCAACGCCCACTGGTAAGGGAAGTGCTCGAACATGCCGGACAGGTCACGCGGCTCGCTCCAGGTCGCGCCGTCGTCGTCGCTGGAGATCACGAACAGGTCGCCGCGATCGCCAGAGCAGGTGGTGTTGCCGTCCAGCCTGATCGAGAGCATGTAGAAGCAGAAGACGGTGCCGGTCTCGGCGTCGACGACGAAGGCAGGGTTGCCCCAGGACTGCCCGTCGATCGACTTCACCAGCACCTGGGTCGGCTGCCAGCTGTCGCCGCCGTCCAGGCTGCGCCGGAGCAGCAGGTCCCGCGGTCCGGCGTCGCAGACCTCGTAGCGGCCCTCGGTGGCGGCCAGGATCACGTCCCCGGGCAGCACTGCCAGGCCGTGTACGTGGTAGTTCTCCAGCGGGTCGATCTCGGCGTCCCAGAGGGTGACCTCGTCGAACGACGGGGGACGGCGGCCGTTGGCTGCAGCGATCCCGGGCAGCCCGGCCCCGACCGCACCGAGAGCCAGGGCACCGACGGTCGAGGCGGTGAACGTGCGGCGGCTCAACGGCGGGCCCCCTGCGGAAGCGATCATGCGGGTGTCACTCCTTCGTGTCACGGTCAAGCGGCAGAGTTGATCAAGGCCTCGTCGTGCGGTTGGACGAGGTCGAGCAGGCGGCGGCGTTCGTCGGCGTCACAGGCGATCAGCGGCGGCAGCGAGTCCTCGTACGGCAGCACGCCGCGGGCCGCCAACAACGCCTTGACCGTCGGCACGCCGCGCCGGATCTGGTGCACCCCGACGAGTTCGGTGATCAACTTCTGCGCGGTCGAGGCGTCCTCGGTTCGCCCGCCCCGGAACGCGGCCCAGAGCTCCGCGACCGGCCGCGGCGCCAGGTTGGCGATGCCCAGCACGATCCCGTCGGCGCCGGACTGCAAGGCACTCAGTGCCACCGTCTCGCCGCCCTGGGCGATCCCGACACCCGCCGCGTGGGCGGAGTCGATCATGGTCCGGAACTGCTCCGGATCGCCGGAACTGTCCTTCATGCCGACGATCCCGGGCAGTTCCAGCAGGCCGGCCAGGGAGCCCTTGGTGAGCGGCGTCGCGTAGGTCGGGCTGTTGTAGATGATCACCGGCCGGCCGAGAGCGGTGATCGCGGCGAAGTGCTTGATCACCTCGTCGTCACGATGCCGGAAGTACGTCGGCGGGCTGCAGACCAGGCCGTCCGCGCCGGCGTCGGCGATCGCCTCGGCGCGCAGCAGCACCTCGGCCGTGCCTGGCGCGGTGACGTTGACAACGATCGTGTGATCGGGCCCGTACGCGTGCCAGGCGGCGACCGCGTCCCGGACGAACGGCTGCAACCACTGCGTCGGCACCAGCGGACCCTCGCCGTTACTGCCGAGCAGCATGATCCGCCGGATCCCGGCCGCGGCGAACGCCCCGTACAACTTCTCCAGGCCGGCCGCGTCCGGACGCATCGTCCCGCCGACCGGTGCCAGCGGAGTGATCACCGGAACGGTCACGCCCCTGACCAGCTCGCCGCCTTCTCCGTTCATGATCATCAGTAGCCCTTGATCTCCGGCCACGCGGTCTCCACCCCGGCCTGGTCCAGCAGGGCGGAGAACTCGGCGAACAGCTCGGGCTTCTCGCCCACCTCGCCCGGTGACCGCCCGGTCGCCAGGCAGTGCGCGGCGAGCCGGCCGGCGACCTCGCCGACGTTCCACTCGACCGGGTGCAGCCGGTAGCAGCCGTTGGTGATGTGGGTGGTGCCGAGGTTCTTCGCGGCCGCGAGCAGGTTGGTCACCCGGACCGGCAGCAGCGCGCCGAGCGGGATCTGGAACGGGCAACTCGCCACGTCGATGTAGTTGTCGCCGCCGGTCGACGGATGCAGATCGATCCGGTACATCCCGACGCCGACCGAGTCCGGGTAGCTGCGCGCACCGGCCTCGCCGCGGATCGCGTACGACAGGTCCTGTTCGACCACCGTGGTCCGCGCGACGATCCGGCGCGACTCACGGATGTACGGCAGCTTGGCGAAGCCGTCCTCGGTGCCGAGCACGTCACCGCGCAGCCGCAGGCCGGGCCAGCCGGTGCCGCCGTCCGGGCGCGGCGCCTCGGTCTGCAGCCAGTAGAGCATCGAGCGGCTGAGCTCCCGGGCCCCGGCGAGGTGACGCTGCCGCTCCGGCTCGTCGGCGCCGATCAGACTGCCGTCGAGGTAGTCGATCATCGGCCAGTTGACCAGCGTCACGTCGCTGGCCAGGAAGCCCGGCCGGAACACCCGGCGGGACAGCACCCGGCGGAACGCCCACAACTCCTTGTCACCCGGATCCTTGCTCTGGTCCGCGACCACCGGCCCCGTCTCGGCGTTCGGCAGGAACTCCCGAGTCACCGTGGCGAGGGTGCGCGGATCCGGTGCGGTCAGACCCACCTGCGGGCCGGGCCAGCCGTTCGGCACGAACGAGGCGATCCGGGCGTAGTCGGCCGGCCGGTCGATCGTGTGGTCCTCGCCGTCCCGGTGCTCCAGCGCGAAGATCCACGACATCGCCTGCTGATTGTCCGGCTGCGCGAACTCGGGCGCGGACGGCTCGCCGGTGTCGTCGCGGGACTCGAAGCCGGTCACGTGCTCGACCCCGGCCAACGCGAGCAGGTCGCCGAGCTCGGTCGCGTCCAGGAAGTACGGCGCCGTGATCGTGGTCTCGGAGCCCTCCCGGTCACGGACCGTGACGGCGGTGATCCGGTCGCCGTCGGCCGCCGCGGCGACCGGTCGGTGCTCGCGGAGCACGGTGAGCCGGCCGGCCGCGATCAGCGGACCGACCAGAGACTCGAGCACCAGGGCGGCGACCCGCGGCTCGTGGCAGAGCCGACTGACCCGGCCGTCGCCCGGGTTGAGGAACGGGTCGGCGGCGGCATCGGCGGTCAGCGGATACCAGCGGCGGTAGTGATCGCGGATCTCGTTGCGCAGCCGCCGATAGCTCCGGGTGCAGCCGAACTGCTCGATCCAGGCATGCTCGTCGGGCGGCACACCCTGGCTGGTCAGCTGCCCGCCGATCCAGTCGGACTCCTCGGTCAGCACGACCCGGGCTCCCGACTCGGCGGCGGCGAGCGCCGCGGCGACGCCGCCCAGCCCACCACCGATCACGGCGATGTCTGCGTCCAGCTCTGCCACGGTCACCTCTTCGTCCGACGGATGTTAGTACGTATAAAACCTCGGGATCCCGAGGCTGTCAATACGTATCAAGAATGTTGTCGCTTTTCCTCCTCAGCTCGACCGATAAGGCGCTTCAGAGCCGTCCAGCGTTCGAGCTGAGGAGCTTTCGCGACACCGACCCGTGAGGGAGTCAGGCGACGTGCGAGACGCGGAGAATCTCGGTACGGGAGCTGGACGGTGTAGGCATCGTTCGGTGCCGCCATCGACGCCGCCGGTGGCCGCTTCACGCTGACGTACACCACCGTCGCGGTCGTCGCTCGGCGAGGCTGACAATGGCTCCATGTATGTCCCGCCAGCCAACCAGGTCACCGACGAAACCGAACTCCGCGCGATGGTCGAGGCGAACCGCACCGCCTGGCTGATCACCGCCGACGAGGCCGGTCGCCCGGCGGCGACCCTACTACCGATCATCTGGCGCGAGTCCACCGTGATCGCGCATCTCGCGATCGCGAATGATCACTGGAAGCTGCTCCGCGAGGATCAGCCGTGCCTGTTGATCAGTGCCGGGCCGGACGCGTACGTCTCGCCGTCCTGGTACGCCAGCAAGGCCGAGCACGGCCGCGTCGTGCCGACCTGGAACTACACGGCGGTCGAACTCACCGGCACCGTCCGGGTGTACCGCGACCCGGACTGGCTGCGGCACGCGGTGACCGAACTGACCCGCCTCCAGGAGGCTGACCGGGAGCAGCCCTGGGCCGTCACCGACGCACCCGATGCGTTCGTGACCGGGCAACTGCGCGGCATCGTCGGCATCGAGGTGACCGTGACCGGGGTGACCGGCAAGGCGAAGCTGAGCCAGAACCGCTCCGCCGCCGACCGGGCCGGAGTGATCGACGGGCTCGACGGCGAATCCGATCCCGGGGCGGCAGCCATGGCCGACGCCATGCGCCAGGACACGGCGCTAGGACAAGCGAAACGGCGCCGGTCGCAATGACCGGCGCCGTTCCTCAAGCATTACGTGCGATCAGATCGCGCGCACCTTCTCGGCCTGGGGGCCCTTCGGCCCCTGGGTCGTGTCGAACTCGACCCGCTGGCCCTCGTCGAGGGACCGGTAGCCGGTGGACTCGATCGCGCTGTAGTGCACGAACACGTCCGCCCCGCCGCCGTCGACCTCGATGAAGCCGAAGCCCTTTTCAGCGTTGAACCACTTAACGGTTCCTTCTGCCATGGTTGTTCTCCTAGACATCTTGGGCCGCACCTCACAGCCCAACTGCTGTCGGGCCTTGAGGCGCCTGCCCCGTGCCCGCGCAAGATCTCAGGCGCAGTTACTTCACCACGACTCAGGAATTGCCAGCGCGAGCAGTCTTGCACAAATTGCGTGCTGTCCGCTCGTTCACGGTGCACTGAACCCCGACCGACGCCTAGGAAGTGCACAAGAGATTCACAGGAAACGGGGGTAAGGGAGCGCGCTACCGGCCGGCTCGCGACGTCGAGGCGATCCATCTGTTCCCGGGTGAGTTCCCCGCCGATCGAGCCGAGCAGGTCGTCAGGTAGGCCGGCGTTCGCGGCCCGATGATGGGTGCGGTGACCCCGGGCTGCTGGAGCAGCCAGCGGACCGCGACCTGCGGGACGGTGCGGCCGGCCTCCGCGACGACCGGTGGCTCCGAGAGATCTGTAGTCCGTCCGGCGACCGTACGAGCTGGAGGGCGCTCCAGCTCAAGCCTCGCTACGGAGCACCCTGTTCATCGGTCAGGTACCACTGCTTCTTGATCTTGATCATCACCAGGGTGCCGTCCACCGTGGTCTTGCCGCGCAGGGATGCGGGCGGGAACTCGTAGCGCTTGCCGGAGACCTTCCGTACCTTCGCCGGATCGATCTTGATCGTCCGCAGCACCTTCGCCTCCTGCTCGCTCATCTCCTTGAACGCCTGCGGCAGGGCGAACAGGCAGAGCGGCCTGATCTTGGGCGCGGAGATCGAGCAGGCGTTGCCGGCGTCGTGCCGGCCGATGGCGTGCAGGTAGTACTCGAGGCGGGTGATCGCGGCCTGCTTCGGGTCCGTTGGGTTGTCGATCGACACCGGGTCGGGGCAGGCGGCGTCGGTTTCGAACGCCTCCCGGACCATCTGCTCCTTCTGCTTGATCGGGTTCGGACCCTCCGGCCCGGTCTGGTGCTTGTCCAGATCCATGGCGCCGATCGGGCCGCCGACCTCGCCCCAGCCGCCGGCATAGCCCCACCAGGGCTCACGCTGCACCTCCTTCAGGTGCAGCCAGGTCTTCCACGACTCGCCCTTGGTGCTGGTCCGGTCCTCGAGCATGCCCAGCGCCTTCAGCGGGCCCGGCAGGCTTTCGATCTTGTACCGCGCGTCTCCGATCGGGTACGAGCCGTGGCTGCCGACCGCCGAATAGGCCACCGGGTGCCCGTCCTTCCCGGCCACCTTGGCGAAGTCCATCCGGCACTTCGTGTCGTGCTGGGAGAACACCACACTCTCCGGCTTGCCGTTGGCACCGACCACCACCGTGATCCGTTCCCAGTCGCCCTCGTGGTTGCCGCCCTTGCCCTTGGCGCCCGGCGTCGGGTTGGTCCAGGTGTTGTACGGGTAGAAGAACCAGTAGATGTAGGCGGTCTTGCCCTGGTCGTCGCCGGTGCCGGGGACGTACTCGACGTAGGCCGGCGTCTCGGCGTCGTCCTTGACCTTGCCCACCTCGTGGACGACGTTCATGGCATCGAGGAAGTAGCCCTCCTTGCCGAGCGTCTCCTCGTTCGCGTACGGGCGGGTCCGCTCGGTCGTGTTGTACTCCCGGCCCTCCCGTTGGTCGCACTCGCCGTCGACCGTCTTCTGGGCCCGGTAGGCCGCCGGATCGGCGAGCTTCTCCGGCGTCGGGGTCCGGTCGATCAGGTCGTCGTCGCAGCGATCGTCGCGGTTCCAGCGCAGTTCTGAACTCTTGATGAAGAACACCGCATCGATCGGCAGGTTCTTCTCGCCCTGGCCCATCCGGACCAGCGGCGCGTATTTCTTCGCCAGTTCGAGCGAGCCGCCCCCAGCGGCCGGGCCGGCCGTCGCCGGTCCTTCGCTGGACGGGGCGGTGCTGGCGGAACCGGTCGGCGGCGGGGTCGCCGCCGCCGTCGGGCCGGCCTCTTGCTCCGGACCGCAGCCCGCCGCGGCCAGCACTGCCAGGAACAGGAGGAGGGTCAACGCTTTGCGCACGGACCGCACTCTAGAGCGCTTGCGCTGTGGCCGGGCATCTTTGGCGCTCAGGCGAAGGCTGCGGCCTGGGTCCGGTAGAGCCGCGCGTAGTGGCCGTCCAGGTCCAGCAGTTGATCATGGGTGCCGTGCTCGATCAGCCGTCCCTGATCGACGACCAGGATCCGGTCGGCCGACCGTACCGAGGAGAACCGGTGGCTGATCATGACGATGGTACGGTCCCGGCGAAGATCATCCAGCGTCGCGAAGAGGGCGGCCTCGGCCTGCGGGTCGAGGGAGGCGGTCGGCTCGTCCAAGATCACCAGGGATGGGTCGCGGTAGAGCACCCGGGCGATCGCGACCCGCTGCCACTGGCCCAGGGAGAGGTCGGTGCCGCCCTCGAGCTCGACGGTCAGCCGGGTGTCGTACCCCTGACTCAACTCGCCCAGGAATTCGTCCGCCCCGGCCAGCTCGGCTGCCCGCCGGACCGCCGCCGGGTCGACCGTGTCGCCCCGGGCCACGTCGCCGATCGCGATGTTGTCGGCCGCGCTGAACCAGTAGCGGGCGAAGGTCTGGAAGATCGCGCCGACCTCGCCGCGCAGGTCCAGCTCGTGCACCGGCCGGTCGTTCCAGCTGACGTGACCGGAGTCGGGCCGATAGAGCCCGCAGAGGAGCTTGGCCAGGGTCGTCTTCCCGGACCCGTTGACGCCGACGATCGCCACCAGTTCGCCGGCCTCGACCGTGAACGAGACGTCGTCGACGGCGCGGCTCGAGGCTCCCGGGTACGCGAAGCCGAGCCGGTCCACGGTGAGCCGGCGCAACGGCGGGGCCGGATCGCGGTGGATCGCCCTGCTGATCTTCGTCGTGCTCAGCAGCCGCTCGTAGTCGGCCAGCCGGAGGCCGTGCTCGCTGAGCTGACCGAGGCTGGTCGCAATCTGCTGGACCTGAGCGCCAAGCAGCAGCGCGGTCGCACCGGCGACAGCCGTGTCGGCGAGGGTCGCGGTCCCGCTGACGACCAGCCACCAGCCGAGCCCGAGGACCAGCAGGAAGGTCGCGGCCACACCGGTGGCCGCCACGACCAAACCGCTCCCGATCATCCGGGGTCTGGCCGAAGCTGAACGAGTACATCTCCCGGGCGTTGGCTCGGCTCACGAGCAGCAGTGGGATGCCG
The DNA here is from genome assembly GCF_013407955.1 of Microlunatus parietis. GTDB lineage: Bacteria > Actinomycetota > Actinomycetes > Propionibacteriales > Propionibacteriaceae > Microlunatus > Microlunatus parietis. The sequence goes on from NZ_JACCBU010000001.1 coordinate 3,609,777, forward strand.
GAGAGCGCGACCACCGGGATCATCACCGGCGCGGTGACAGCCGCCGCCATCACCAGACCGATCGCCGCGACCACGGAACCGAACAGCTGGGGCACGGACATCGCCAACTGCAGCGACGAATCCGCGCTGTTCTTCGCCCGGCGCAACTCGTCGTGGAACTCGGCCCGGTCGAACGCGAGCGCCTCACTGTAGGCACTGGACAGCAGCACCTGCTCCTGGCTGGTGTAGATCACCTGCTCCACCAGCAGCCGATGCAGCCCGGCACCGATCAGGCGACCGAAGGCGATCAGCGCGACCAGGACCACCACGGCAGCGAGCAACGGGACCAGGTCGAGACCCGGCGGGCCCGCGGTCAACCGACGCGACACCTCGGCTCCGACCAGCACCACCGCCCCGAGCCCGAGCCCGGACAGCGCCATCGTCGCGACCGTACCGACGAACCACCACCGCCCGGCCGTCGCCACCAGCAGGACCCCTCGCCGGACCCCGCGCCACCAGCCCCCGTCGGGTTGCTCAGCTCTCTCCACGCATGGAGAGTATCTTTTCGAAAGATTCGTTTCTATGATCTTGTGGAGCGAACTCAGTCCTCGACGACATTGAGAGTGACCTCGATGTTGCCGCGGGTGGCGTTCGAGTACGGGCACACCTGGTGCGCCGCCTCGGCGAGCTCCCGGGCCTGGTCAGCAGGCAGTCCGGGGAGCGTCACCTCGAGCAGCACCTCGAGCTGGAAACCGCCCTGGCCGTTCGGGCCGATGCCGACCCGAGCACCGACGCTGGAGTCCGCCACCGGGATCTTCCGGGTCCGGGCGACCGCTTGCAGGGCCGAGTGGAAGCAGGCCGAGTAGCCCGCCGCGAACAACTGCTCCGGGTTGGCACCCTCGCCGGAACCGCCCATCTCCTTCGGCACGGCGAGGTCGAACTCGACCGTGCCGTCGGTCGTGCGGACGTGGCCGTCCCGCCCGGCTCCGGTGGACAGGGCCTCGGCGGTGTAGAGCGTCTCCATCATGATCCTTTCGTCAGGGTTCCTTCGGTGAAGTCGTGCAGGTGCCCGAGCAGGGCACGGGCCGTGCCGGCATCGATCCCGACCCGGTCGGCCAGGCAGCGCGGAACGTCGGCCAGTTCGGCCTCCAGTGCCGCGCCGCGCTCGGTCAGCCGGACCGTGACCACCCGCTCGTCGCTCGCCTCGCGGGACCTGGTGACCAGGTCGCGGGCCTCGAGCCGCTTCAGCAGCGGCGACACGGTGCCCGAGTCGAGCCCGAGCAGATTGCCGAGTCGGGTCACGGTCAGCTGCCGGTCCCGCCAGAGGGCGACCAGCACCAGATACTGCGGGTACGTCAACTGCCAGGGGGCCAACAACTCCCGGTAGTGCTGGGCCATCCGATGGTTCGCGGAGTAGAGCGCGAAGCAGAGCATCGCGTCGAGATCCGGACCGTGCTTCATGGCGGCTACTGTTGCACGCGATTGAGTTGTGCACGACTCAATGGGTACCGGCTCGGTGACGCCAAAGCTCCACGGCTCGGGCGCTCGAAGGCTCTGAAGCGCTTTATCGGTCGAACCGTGGAGGAATGACGACAGCACCCAGCGCGGTCACCGATCAGCCGACAACGCCGGAGTCGGGCGGGCGCGGTGCTCGTGTTCAGCCGGGCCAGGACCACCCGAGCGGGGGAGTGGCCGGACGGCCGCGGCGGGCAGGATAGGGCCATGTCCGTCGTCCGCCCGATCGTGCTGAACGTCGCGTACCTGATGCTGGGTGCCGCGATCTTCGTCGCGTTCGTGCTGCTCCAGATCGGCGTCGGTCAGTTGCTGGTGGCGCTCACCCCGCTGCCGATCTGGGCGGTCGTGATCATCGTCGTGCCGCCGATGTTCGCCGTCGGGCTGCTGCCCGGGCTGCGCGAGGTCGAGGTCGCGGCCTGCCGGACCCTGCTCCGGGTGGACCGGGAGTTGATCACTCCGCAGCACCCGACCTGGGAGCACCGCTGGCGCGCCGCGGCCTGGGTGATCCTGCACATCCTGGTCGGCGGCGTGATCGGGCTGGCCCTGGTCGGCGTACCGGTCGCGCTGGGCGGCTGGGTGGCCACCGGCGGTGGCGAGATCGGCCCGGACGGTCGGCTGATCGCCGAGCCGGCCCTGGTCGCACTGGCGATCTTGGTCGGCCTGGTCACCCTGATCGCGGCCGTCGTCGCGGCCTGGCTGGTCGGGCTGCTGCTGCGCCGGCTGGTGCCGATCTTCCTCGGCCCGACCTGGCGGGACCGGCTCGAGTTGGCCGAGCAGCGGCTGCGGACCGAGGCCGAGCACCGCCGGCTGGCCCGGGACCTGCACGACGGGATCGGGCACGCGCTGAGCATCATCTCGCTGCAGGCCAGCGCCGGTCGCCGGATCCTGGAAACCCAACCGGACAAGGCCGCCCGGTCGCTCGAGGTGATCGAGACCACCTCCCGGAACGCCGCCGATGATCTTGACCGGATGCTGGCCGTGCTGCGGGACCGGGCCGCGCCGCGCTCTCCCGACCCGGGCCTGGACTCCGTACCGACGTTGATCACCGCCCACCGCGAACTCGGCGTCGAGATCGACGCGTCGGTGGAGATCACGCCGGGGCTGGCGCCGTTGCTGTCGACGACCGCGTACCGGATTATCTCGGAGGGGCTGACCAACGCGCGGCGGCACGGCACGGGGGAACGGACCCGGCTGGAACTGACCGCCGACGAGGCCGGCGTGTCGATCATGATCAGCAACCCGTACCGGAGACGCCGGCAGGCCCGCAGCAGCGGCGGCCGCGGGATCACCGGGATGCGGGAACGTGCGGCGTTGTTCGGCGGCACCGTGTCGGCGGGCGTCGAGCCGGGCGCCGACGGCGAGAATGAGTGGGTTCTTCGGGTACGACTGCCGGCGCAGGGCACGAGCAGGTCCGAAGCAGCGCCAGACGGGAGCAGGACATGACGGGTACGGCAGACGGCGAGATCACCGTTGTCCTGGTCGACGACGAGCCGATCGTCCGGCAGGGCCTGCAGACGATCATCGAGAGCGACCCGCAGCTGCGGGTGATCGGCGAGGCCGGCGACGGCGCCGAGGCGGTCTCGGTGGTCCGGAGCAAGCGTCCCGACGTCGTCTGCATGGACGTCCGGATGCCGAACGTCGACGGGATCCGGGCCACCGAACTGGTGCTCGGGCTGCCGGAGCCGCCGCGGGTGCTGGTGATCACGACGTTCGCCAGCGACGAGTACGTGTTCGACGCGATGCGGGCCGGCGCCTCGGGCTTCCTGCTCAAGCGGGCCGACGCCGACCAGGTGATCTCCGCCGTCCGGACCGTGGCCCGCGGCGACAGCCTGGTCTTCCCCGAGTCGATCCGGCAACTGGTCGGCCAGCACAAGCCGGAGAAGGCCGGCTACACCGGGCCGCCGCTCACCCCGCGCGAGACCGAAGTGCTCGGCCTGATCGCGCAGGGCCTGACCAACGCCGAGATCGCGGACCGACTGGTGCTCGGCGTCGAGACCGTACGGACCCATGTCAGCGGCCTGCTTGGCAAGCTCGGCGCCCGGGACCGTACCCAGGCGGTGGTGATCGCCTTCACGACCGGCCTCGTGCCGACCGAGTAGCAGCAGTCCCAACTACGCGCCTTTGACAAGAGTTTGAGTGAAGCAACAAACTGTTACCTCACCCAAAGGAGGATCAAAGTGGCGGACATCGAGGACGTACTCCACGCGATCGAAAGACGCCAGACCTCGGCAGGGATGGCTGAGACGCAGGTCCTCGACTTCAAGACCGAGAAGCCGAATCCGAAGGAGACCTTTCAGGACCTCGCCGAGGCTTCCGTCTGCTTCGCAAATGCGGGCGGTGGCAGCATCGTCGTGGGCGTCCGAGACGTCGGAACTGGCACCGATGCCTTCGTCGGTACTGACCTTGACCTCCACCAACTGCGGTCGCGGATCTACGACCTGACCGAACCGCACCTCACCGTTGCGATCCGCGAGTTGATCTGGGCGGGAAAGAGGCTCGTGGAGATTCAAGTTCCGGAGGGACTCGACGTCTACTCGACAGGCAAAGGGTTGTTCCTGCGCCGTTGGACCGACCAATGTCGCCCGATGCGTCCTGCGGATGTCGCGCGTCTCAGCGACGACCGCAACGGTATCGACTGGAGTGCTCAACCCAGCGGTCGTCCGATTGATGACGTGGATCCGCAAGCCATGCAGCAACTCCGAGTTCTCCTACGCTCGAGTGGCGAAACAGCCAAGGAACAACTCGCGCGCCTGGCGGACCACGAACTCCTTCGCGAACTGCGGCTCGCGCTGCCGGACGACCTGCTGACCCGAACAGCCGACTATCTTCTGTGTCCGCCCTCCGGCTCAACGGCCCACGATTTGATCGTCTACCAGCACCGGCAGACGGCCTCGGGAGAGGCAGACCAGGTCCGCCGCTGGCAGCCGCCGATGCTGACCGCGTTCACCGAGTCGATGGCCGTGATCGCAGCAAGGATCGGTGTCACCCCGGTCAACACCGCCAGGGGTCAGCAACTCGCGATCGAGGACTATCCGACCGCTGCCGTTCGTGAGGGGCTGGCCAACGCACTGATCCATGGTGACCTCCGAGAGCGGCGGGCAATCCAAATCGAGCACTCTCCGGAGGCCCTCACGGTCCGGTCTCCCGGACCGTTGGTCAGTGGGATCACGCCGCAGAACATTCTCACGCATGGGTCGCGGGCGCGATTTCCACTCCTTGCCGCCACGATGCGCGTTCTCGGGCTTGCGGAAGAACTCGGTCAAGGCGTCGACCGGATGTACCGGGAGATGGTGCGGAGCGGGCGCACCGTGCCCAGGGTTCACGTCGACGAAGGACAGACGACCGAAACGGTCGTCGACTTCCGTGGCGGCCCACCCAATGTTCGATTGGCCCGTTTCGTCGCGGACCTTCCGGAAGCCGAACAGAGAGACACCGATGCCCTTCTGATCACGCTGCTCCTCTGCCAGAAGAGGAGCGTCACTGCCAAGGACGTCTCAACAGCAATTCAGCGCGATCCGAGGGAGGCGGAAGGAGTGCTCCGGCGGCTCGCTCACGGCGACGCCAAGATCCTGGAACCAACGGCCGGGACAGTGAACCGTCGACAACCCAACTACCGATTCACCGGCGCAGCGTTGGCGGCACTCGGACCTGCCGTTGCCTACAGCAGGCGTACTGCTTCCGAGACCGACCGCAAGGTCATCGATCACCTACGCGACTACGGAACCATCAACAACTCGACCCTGCAGCGGATCTTCGATGTCGACGTCTATCAGGCACGCGATCTGCTTCGTGATCTCGTCGGCCGAGAACTGCTGGTTCGCGTGTCCGAGCAAACCCGGGGAGTGGCAGTCAGGTACGGGCCGGGGCCGAAGTTTCCGCAGAAAGGACGCAGACGCACCGCGGTCAAGTCGACCGACGATGCCGCGCCGGCGTTCTTCGACGAGTGAGGAGACCGCCCGGACTGCAACCCGTTCCGGCCCCTGACACGGCGGAATCGGGCGTCAGGGGGTGGGCGTGGCAGACTAGCCTCGCTCGATCGGCCTTGAGAAGGTGGAGACGCCCGGCCGGCACGTGGGGATTCGCCGAGCCGTGGCGGAATCGAGAGGCATGGAGAGTTGAGGATGAAGGCGGTGGTGGGATGAGTACGCCGACGCGCACGGACGACCGCGAATTCAACCCGGTGTACCACTCCTACGGCGCGCACAAGGCCGGCCTGCCGCCCTTCGTGCCGTACTTCAAGGAGCTGTGGCACCGGCGCGGCTTCGCCGCCGAACTGAGCAAGGCGACCATGCGGGGCGCCAACTCGACGACGTTCTTCGGCCAGGCCTGGCTGATCCTCAACCCGCTGCTGATGTCCGGCATCTACTACCTGCTGGTCACGATCATCCGGAATCGGCACGACCCGACGTTCTTCACCCACCTGATGCTGGCCCTGTTCGCGTTCACGCTGATCCAGACCTCGGTCAGCACCGGGGCGACCTCGGTGACCGGCTCCGGCAAACTTGTGATGAACACAGCGTTTCCGCGGCTGCTGATCCCGCTGTCGGCGGTGCGGACCGCGTTCTTCCGGTTCCTGCCGACGCTGCCGGTGTACCTGATCGCGCACATAGCCCTCGGCCTGCCCTGGCACCCGAGGATGCTGCTCTCGTTCTACTTCCTCGCCTGCATCGTCATTTTCGGGATGGGCCTGGCCGCGATCTTCGCCACCATGCAGGTCTACTTCCGGGACACGTCGAGCTTCCTGCCGTACTTCCTGCGCCTGTGGCTCTACCTGTCGCCGGTGCTGTGGAACTTCGAGATGCTCAGCAAGATGGACCGCGTCATCCAGACGGTCGTCCAGCTCAACCCGGCCTACCACATGCTGACCGGCCTGACCGACCTGGTGCAGAACGGTCCGATGCCGGGCCCGGTGACCTGGATCGCTTCCGCCGCCTGGGCCCTGGCGGCCGTCGTGGTCGGATTCCTGTTCTTCATGTCGAGGGAGCGTGATTTTGCTGTCCGTCTCGTCTGACCCCGACACCTCGAAGGCGCCGTCACCCTCGCTCGCGGTGAAGGTCGAGGAACTCTCGATCACGTACAAGACGTCCTTCGAGCGCAAGCCCACGCTGAAACAGGCCCTGATCCGGTTCGGCCGCGGCCAGCGTGCCGTCAAGGAGGTCAAGGCCCTCCGGGACGTCTCGTTCGAGGTGCCCACCGGGACCGCAATGGGCATCATCGGTGCCAACGGCGCCGGCAAGTCCACCCTGATGCGCGCGATGGCCGGCATCCTGCCGCCGTCCTCCGGCACCATCGAGGTGTGGGGCCGGGCCAGCACCCTGCTCGCCCTCGGCGTCGGTTTCAACAAGGACCTGACCGGCCGCGAGAACATCATCCTCGGCGGCCTGGCCGCCGGGCTCTCCCGCAAGGAGGTCGAGGAGCAGGCCGACGACGTCGCCGAATGGACCGAACTGGGCGACTTCATCGACATGCCGATGCGGACCTACTCGTCCGGCATGTCGGCCCGGCTCGGCTTCTCGGTCGCCGTGCACATGAAGCCGGACATCCTGATGATCGACGAGGCGCTGTCCACCGGTGACGCACACTTCCGGGAGAAGGCGAACGCCAAGATGGCCGAACTGCGTGAGAGCGCTCGGGCCATGTTCCTGGTCTCGCACGGCCTGGGCAGCATCAAGGAGATGTGTACCGAGGCGATCTGGCTGGACAAGGGCAAGCTGATGATGCGCGGCGAGCCGGAAGAGGTCGTCGACGCGTACATGAAGTTCCTCAAGGTGAAGAAGTCGGCGACGACGACCGAGGACATCTGACTTCTTGTCGATCTTGCGATCGCTGGCCCGGCCGGACTGGCTGGCCACCCTGATCCGTGAGCGGTACGGGCTCGCGGTCGACTCGGTCGTGCTGGTCCGGTCCTTCGTCAACGACGTGTACCGGGTCCGTTCCGGGTCCGGCGATCAGCTGCTGAAGGTCTACCGGCACGGCGGGCCGAGTGTGGACGAGGTGGCCTGGGAGGTGGCCCTGACGCGGCACCTGACCGGGTGCGGGATCCGGGTGCCGCAGGTGCGTGACTGCCTCGATGGCGGGCCGGTGCCGGTGATCGACTTTCCCGAGGGACCACGGCCGGTCACCTTGTCCGAGTACGTGGTCGGGGACAAGCCGCGGCCGCCGTTCGACGACGCGCTCTATCGCCGCTTCGGGGTGGCGGTCGCGGAGCTGCACGAGGCGGCCCGCGGCTTCGTCTGTGAGCTGCCGAGGAGGCCGTACGACCTCGACGGGCGGATTCTGGCACCGCTGCGGCGGGTGCTCGTAGTCGACGGGCTTGCACCGGCCGACCGGGAGCTCGTGGAACGGGCGGCCGCCCTGGCCACGGGACGGCTGACCTCGCTGCTGCCGGCGCTGGAGCCGGGTGTCCGGCACGGCGACGTGACGCTGGACAACCTGCTGCTCGCGGGCGATAGCATGATCATCTACGACTTCGACCTGGCCGGCCCGGGACCGCTGGTGGACGATCTGACCGGGGTCGCCGGCACGCCGCAGTGGCCGGCGTTTCTGGCCGGCTACCGTACCGTCCGTGATCTTGACGATGATCAACTCGCCGCGCTGCCGTGGCTCCGGATCGCCGCCACGATCGAGCACCTGGACTTCCACCTGATCCGCAAGCCGGCCATCCTGGGCAGCGAGACGCTCGGCGAGGGATGGGTGTCGGGCAACCTGGAGGCGCTTAAGCTTCTGGTTCCATGATCACCGACGAGTTGATCACCGGGATCGACGAGCAGATCGTCTTCCGGTACGCGGTCGACGGAGTGTCCTGGTTCCAGACCCGCGCCGACCGGCTCCCCGACGGCTCGGTCCTGATGTTGCTGCAGGAGATCATCGACAACGACAACTACCTCGGCTCGCACTGGACCCGGACGGGTGACGGTGGCGCCACCTGGAGCCGGCCGGAGCCGATCCCGTCGCTGGCCCGAATCGATCATGGCGGCGGGCTGGAGGAGTCGATCCTCGATGTGACGCCCGGCCTGCATCCGCAAACCGGCACCGTGATCGCGATGGGCCAGAACACCTGGTATCAGGACGGTGCGCTGCGCACACCCCTGCAGGATCGCTACATCTTCTACGCGGTACGGGATCCGGGCGGGACCTGGGGTCCGCGGCGGAAGCTCGACTGGGGCCATCCCGAGGCGACGGCGTCGCAGTCCTGCGGCTGCGGGCAGCGGCTGGTGCTGCCCGACGGTGACGTCCTGGTGCCGCTCAGCTGCTCGCCGTATGGGCGGCGGGATCGGGCCGCGACCACCCTGCGCTGCGGCTTCGACGGTGAGCAGCTGACCGTGCGTGAACACGGGCGGATCCTGCGGCATCCGGTGGACCGGGGCCTGCTGGAGCCGAGCCTGGCACTGTTTCATGATCAGTTCCTGCTGACCATCCGGGCCGAGGACGGGCTGGCGTACGTGAGCCGGTCGGTCGACGGGCTGGACTGGGCCGACCCGCGGCCGTGGACGTACGACGACGGGGAGCCGCTGCCGACCACGACCACGCAGCAGCAGTGGCTGACCCACAGCGACGGGCTCTACCTCTGCTACACCCGGCAGACTCCCGACAACCCTGCCGTGCCGAGGCACCGCGCGCCGCTCTTCCTGGCCCGGGTCGATCCCGGGACGCTGCGGCTGATCCGGGCCACCGAGCGGATCGCCGTCCGGATGCGCGGTGACGGCCGTGCCGTACCCAACACCGTCCCGATGCTCGGCAACTTCGCCACCGTCGCCGCGAGCCCGGACGAGTCCTGGATCACCGTCGGCGAACACAACCCGAGGACCGGCTTCGACGGCGACACGATCGTCGCCCGGATCCGCTGGTCCCGCCCCAACCGCCTCGTGACCCGAGAACGTGGAAAGTCGGGGCCACCAGACCCGGCGTAACCTTCCACACTCCCGCGTCGAACACGTTCCCGGAGCCTGTCGAAGGGCAAGGCCCGATCTGGCTCGGCACCTCGACAAGCTCAGTGCACGCCGGAATCACGCGCCCTGGCGCGACGAAATCCCGGTGCGGTCCCTGGCCGATGATCATCAGCACCCGGTGACCTACTTCTGCGGGGGTTCGCGGCACCTCGCGAAGATCATCGAGCTCTTCGACACCGTGTTCGTCCTCGATGTCGATCGGGAAACCCTGCTGCGCCGATTGGCCCGTCGACCGGAGCACGAGTTCGGCGGCAAGCAGGCCGAGCGAGACTTCCTGGCAGGGCGGTACCGGACCAGGGCGGACCGCATCCGGGATCGCCGCCTGCCCGAGGGGCGATCGTGATCGACACCGGCCGTCCGCTCGCCGGGTCGTCGACGAGATCCTCCGGTACACCCTTCCTGAGTGACCTCACCCGTGAGCGACGCCACAGCCGTTCCCGGTCAGGAATCGCGTCGCCGTTCGGCTCTAGGCACGAAGTGCCACCGACCACGGGAGGGACAGCCGCATGCGTATCACCGTCTTCGGGGCCCACGGCCTCACCGGCCGCCTGCTCACCGAGCAGGCGCTCGCCGCCGGGCACGAGGTCGCCGCGGTCACCCGGCGGCCGGACTCGTTCCCGTTGCACCATGATCGACTCGAAGTCGTTGGTGCCGACGTCCTCGATTCGGCGGCCGTCGACGCGGCTGTGGCGGGCCGGGAGGCGGTGCTGTCGACGCTCGGCGTACCCGCGAGCCGGGAGCCGATCAGCACGTACTCGCGCGGGGTGATCAACGTCATCGCCGCCATGCGCCGGCATCGGGTCCGGCGCTTGGCCGTCGTCAGCTCGAGCGGGGTCGATCCGCGGCCGTATACCGACGGCGGGATCCTGTTCAATCGCGTGCTCCTGCCCTACGTGACGCGCGTGCTGGGCAAGACCCTGTATGACGACATGCGCCGGATGGAGGCGTTGGTCAGGGACAGCGAGCTGGACTGGACGATCGTGCGCCCGAGCGGGCTCTTCCACCTGCCGTCGATCACCGATTACACCGTGGTCGAGGGACACGCCGACGGCCGGTTCACCGCCCGCGTCGACGTGGCCGCCAGCCTGCTGGCCCTCCTCGACGACGATCGGCACGTGCGAAGGACCGTCAGCGTGATCACCACGGTCGGCAACCCCACCCTGTTCCAGTGGATCCGCCGCGAGGCACTCGCCAAGCCGTGAGCGACCGCGCTCCGCGCTCGACGGACGCGAGGAAATCCGGTCGTGTCCCGTCGGCATCGACCGTTACGCTCCCTGCGATGGGCGTACGGAACTACCTGATCGAAGGAGTGTCCGGCAGCGGCAAGACCGCGGTCTGCACGGAGCTGCTGCGGCGCGGCTACGAAGCCATCCACGGCGATCGAGTGCTGGCCTATCAGGGCGATCCGGAGACCGGCGCACCCCTGACCGACGCCGAGGTCACTGCCCGCGGTCCGTTCGCCGGCCGGCACGGGGCCGGTTGCGACTGCCTGGAATGCCTGGCCTGGGCCGACCGGTTCTGGGTCTGGAAGCTTGATCGGGTGCAGGCCATGATCGCCGATCACCGTCAGTCGGTGACCTTCTTCTGCGGCGGCTCGAGAAACGTCACCAAGATCAACAGTCGCTTCGACGGCGTGTACGTTCTCGATGTCGATCTTGAAACCCTGCTCAGCCGGCTGGCGCGGCGGCCGGAGGACGAGTTCGGCGGCAAGCAGTCCGAACGAGACCTCGTGGCGCTCCGGCACCGGACGCGCGCGGCCCGCCTCCGGGATCTCCGCGTCCCCGAGGACGCCATCGTGGTCGACACCAGACGACCGCTCACCGAGGTCGTCGACGAGATCATCCGACGGAGCGCATCGAGAGTGACGTCAGCGACCGCGATCGGGCCAGCGGGAGGTCGTTAAGTCGCCACTCGGCGAGCCGACTCGAGCCGCCTACCGCCGGGACCTTGGGTTCGGATTCGGTCGTCGCTCGATCCGTGAGACGTCACCTCTGCAGCGACACGCCGCCAGAACGCCTGCTTTTGTGACCGGTCGGCGGGTTTTAGAGGGGGCGGCGGAAGCGGATGGGGCCGTCGGGTTGGTGGGTGACCTCGAAGCCGAGCGCCTGGTGGAAGGCGATCGAGCGGTCGTTCAACGGGGAGGTGATGGCCCAGACCTCGGTACGGCCGTTCCGGCGGGCCAGGTCGAAGAAGCGGTCGTAGAGGTCGGCGGCGAGGCCGGTTCGGCGGAGGTCGGGGCGGACGCCGATGAAGTGGACGTAGGCGACTTCGGGGCGGGACGGGGAGAGGAAGCCGACCAGGAAGCCGGCCAGGCCCTGGTCGTCGTCGGCGACGAAGCTGGTGCCGAAGAAGTGGTCCAGGAACAGGGGCTGCAGGACCGCGGCGATCGGGCGGCCCCACCAGTCGTCCAGCACCGGGTGGATCCGGTCGTGATCCTCCGGGACGGCCTGCCGTACCCGTACGTCGCTCATAAGCCCGCTCCCTCCACGTCGACCCAGGACTGCCCGACGACCGCGAGCTCAGCGGCCCCGCCGGACACCTCGGCGACCAGCCGTGCCAGGCCGTCCGGGTCGCGTACGGCGGCCGGGATGATCACCGGGTCGGCCCAGCGGACCTCGCCGACGTCGGCGCCGGCCTGGCGGACCGTGTTCTCCAGCTTTCCCGCCTGCGCCGCCGGTACGGAGATCTCGACCAGGGTGCGCAGCTCGCGGACCAGCGTCCCGGCGTCGGCGAGCGCGGCCTGGGCCGCCGCCGTGTAGGCGCGGACCAGGCCGCCGGCGCCGAGCAACGTACCGCCGAACCAGCGGGTGACCACCGCGCCCACGTCGCTCACTCCGGCCCCGACGAGCACCTGCAGGATCGGGGCTCCGGCGGTGCCGGACGGCTCGCCGTCGTCGTTGCTGCGGGTGATCCGGCCGTCCGGGCCGAGCACGAACGCCGAGCAGTGGTGCCGGGCGTCGTGGTGCTCCCGCCGGGCCCGGTCGATCACGGCCCGCGCCTCGTCCTCCGTGGCCACCCGCTCGACCCGGCCGAGGAAGACCGAACCCTTGGCCTCGTACCGTCCAATCCCGGGCCCGGCCACCGTCACCGACCGCGCGAGCGTCACTCCTGGTCCAGTCGCCGCCGAAGAAACTCGGCCAGGTCACCGGCCTCCCCGTCGGGTCCGCCGCGGCCGACCACCAGCGGCGGGGGAGTCGCGGTCAGCTTGACCCCGCGGACGCGTTCGGCCAGCCCGCCCGGCACCAGCAGCACGAAGTACTCGCCGTTCTCGCCGATCGCGACGGAACGGTCCCGGCGGAGATACCAGCCGGTCCGGTCGGTCCGGGCCTCGGCGCCGGACATCAGCCGCGCCCGCAGCCGCTCGGTCGGCAGGCCGCGCCGGCGGGCCTCGGCGACGAAGGCGTCGATCAGCCGCTGCGCCTTGACCGCCTCGGTCCGCTGCTGACCCTGGGCCAGATCGGCCCGGCGGGCGGCGCCCTCGGCGCGGGCGGAGCGCGGATCGGTCACCCGAATGACCCTACCCATCCGCCGCGTGGCCCGGGAACTGATCCGCTTCGGCCGGAGTTGACTTGCTCGGACCACTACAATCGGGCAGGCCGTGCGGCCAGAGGTCCGCGGCACATTCGGGGAGTATCAGTCAGCGAAGGGTCTTGACGCCATGCCGGACACGCCGGTCGACCTGTTCACCTTCAGCGAGGAGGAGGAACCGCGAGAGCGTCGCCCGCGCCCGCCCAAGAAGAAGCGGCGGGCCCTGCCGGCCGTGCTGATCGCCGTCGCCGGCGTGCTCGTCCTGGCCCTGGTCGCCGGCTTCCTGTACGCGGCCTCGCTGAACCGGTCCGTGTCGGAGAACCTGCAGCGGACCGACGACTCGATGCCGGACCCCGACGACACCGAGCGGCCGGAGAAGCAGCCGTCGCAGGAGAAGGGCGCGGTCAACTTCGTGCTGCTCGGCTCCGACAGCCGCGACCCGGACAACAAGAGCGGCACCGGCCGGTCCGACGTGCTGATCGTGGCCCACCTCAACGCGGCCCGGGACAAGGCGTACCTGATCTCGTTCACCCGCGACCTCTGGGTCGAGATCCCCGGCAAGGGCAAGGCCAAGATCAACGCCGCGTACTCGTGGGGCGGCCCGAAGCTGACGATCAAGACCGTCGAGTCGCTCACCGGTGCCCGGATGGACCACCTGGCCTTGATCGACTTCGACGGGTTCACCGAGCTCACCACCGAGCTCGGTGGCGTGACGGTCACCAATGATCAAGAGTTCAGCTCGCACGGCTTCCACTACCCCAAGGGCAAGATCACGATCATGGGCGAGGAAGCGCTCTGGTTCGTCCGGGAGCGGAAGGCCCTGAAGAACGGTGATCTTGATCGGGCCAAGAACCACCGGAAGGTGATCCAGGCGATCCTGGAGAAGGGCCTCAGCCCGGAGACGATCGCCAACCCGCAGCGGTTCACCACCTTCGTCGGCGGCGTCGCCTCGCACCTCACCGTGGACAACGCGCTGACCGACGACAAGATCCGCGACCTGGCGTTCTCGCTCCGGCTGCCGCCGTCCCAGATCTACAGCCTGCAGGCCCCGATCTCGGGCTTCGGCACCTCCGACGACGGCCAGGCGATCGACCTGGTGGACGAGGAGAAGATGGCCGAGCTGTCCAAGGCGCTCCGGGACGACACGCTCGACGAGTACGTCGCGAAGTACCCTCCGAAGGAATAGGCGACAGACCCTACGAGAGACTTGCCGACCATGGAGTGGATCCGCGCCCTGCGACTGCTGTGGCGACACGGCTACTTCCGGAAGCTGATGGCGGTCCGGATCGCCACCCAGTCCTGCGACGGGCTGCTCCAGGTGGCCCTCGCCTCGTACGTCCTCTTCTCGCCGGAACGCCAGCCGGACGCCGGCTCGATCGCGGCCGTGCTGGCGATCACGCTGCTCCCGTTCTCGGTCCTCGGCCCATTCGTCGGCGTCATCCTGGATCGCTGGTCGCGCCGGCAGGTGCTGGTCGTGGTCGACCTGATCCGGGCCGTGCTGGTGCTCGGCCTGGCCGCACTGGTCGCCACCGGGTTGCGGACCGGCTCGGTCGAGGCGCTGTTCTACGGCGGCGTCCTGCTCGCGATGAGCCTGAACCGGTTCCTGCTGGCCGCGTTGTCGGCCGCCCTGCCGCACACCATCGAGCCGACCGAATACATGGTCGCCAACTCGGTGGTGCCGACCGTCGGCCCGGCCGGCGCGCTGGTCGGGGCGGCGCTCGGCACGCTGCTCCGGCTGGTGTTGGGCAGCCAGGTGCCCTCCTTCGCGGCGGACGCGACGCTGTTCATCGTCGCCTGCGGCGGGTACGTGCTCAGTGCCTGCCTGGCCCTGCGGATCCCGCGTGATCAACTCGGCCCGGACGAGCGCGGCACCCGTTCGGCCCGGGACGTGATCGCCGGGCTGGCCGTGGCGCTGCGTCACCTGCGCGAGCGCCGGGCGGCCGGGATCGGGCTGCTCACGATCGGCCTGCAGCGGCTGATCTTCGGCGTCGTCACGGTGGCCACGATCCTGATCTTCCGGAACCACTTCCACAGCATCGATGACGTGAACCCGGCCATCGCCGACCTCGGCCTGTTCGCGGTGATCACCGGGGCCGGCTTCGTCGTCGCGGCGGCGATCACGCCGTTGATCACCGCCCGCGCCGGGGTCCGGGCCTGGGTCGTCGCGGCGCTGCTGCTGTCCGCCGTCCTGCAGGTGTTCCCGGGTGCGATCTACACCAAGGTCACGTTGATGATCGCCGCGTTCCTGCTCGGCGTCACCGCGCAGAGCGTCAAGATCTGTGTCGACACCCTGGTCCAGGCGCACGTCGACGACGACGTCAAGGGCCGCGCGTTCGTCATCTACGACATGATCTTCAACGTCGCGCTGGTGGCGGCCGCCTGCATCACCGCGTTGATCATGCCGCCGGACGGGCGCTCGGTGCCGGTCCTGATCGGACTCGCGGCCTGCTACGCGCTGATCGGCGTCGCGTTCCTGATCGTCACCCGCGGCCTCGACCTGAACGCCGGCACCGAGTCGATGCGGGAGGCCATCGACGACGAGGCGGCCGCCGAGGAGCACCGCGGCTGAACCCGTCTCGCCGACTTTCGCCGGCTCTACCCGCGCCGCCGCCGATCAACTTAACCTTGGACCATGAGGACGCGCGTGCTGGGGGCCACCGTTGCCTTGATCCTGCTGGTCGGCGCAGGCTGCGGTACGGGCTCGACGCCCGAGGATCCGGCCGCCCCGGAGCCCGGCACCTCCTCCGCACCGGTCGCGCCGCCCCCGTCGCCGACGCCGGAGCCGTTGTCCAAGGACGCGTACCAGAAGCTGTTGACCGCGTCCGAGGCCGCCGTCCGGAAGGGCTTCGACCAGGTGATGGCGGCGAAGTCGATCAAGGAGGTCCAGGCCGCTGCGGACAAGTTGGCCGGGGTGATGTCGGGCGAGGCGCAGAAGATCAACACGACAGAGGCGCCGGACGAGGCGCTGGCCGCCGACGGGGAGCTGCTCCGCCTGCTCAAGGCCTCGGCGCCGAAGTTCGAACCGAGCAACGCCAAGGCCAACGAGTGCGGTCTCAAGCCGAGCACCACCGAGCAGGTGATCCAGGCCAAGCGGGCCGTGCACGAGTCGGTCAAGCCCGACGGGCTGAAGCACGTCACCGCCCAGTTCAAGAAGATCGGCTACCGCTGGGGCCAGAAGCTGCTGCCGGCCAAGCCTGAGCCGCCGGCGAAGAAGAAGCGGCGGGCCGACAACGGTGAGGTGATCGAACGCAACGGCAGCCGCGGCAGCCGCTTCCTCAAGATCAAGAACGACACCCCGTCGGACTACGTGGTGGCCGCGGTGACGAAGAACCCGAAGAAGCCGATGGCGAGCATCTACGTCCGTGCCAACTCCGACACCACGCTGTACAACCTGGCCGCCAAGACCTACACCGTCTACTACAAGACCGGGACGGACTGGGACGACGACCGGAAGACCTTCACCCGCGGCTGCGCGTTCCAGAAGTTCCAGTTGTCCTTCCTGCCGCAGTCCAACTGGGAGATCGAGTTGAAGAAGCGGATCGGCGGCAACGCCAGCACCCAGCCGACCGAGCCGTTCTGATCCCTGCCGGTCAGGACACCGCCAGCGAGGCTCCGGTCAGCCGCTCCGCCTCGTCCCAGAGCCGGCGCGCGGCCCCGGCATCGCGCGCCCGGCGGGGGATCCTGGCGACGCCGGTGGTCCCGCGGAACTCCAGCAACCCGGTCGGGCCGTAGTAGCCGCCCTGGCGTGCTTCGGGATCGGCCGCCGCGTACAGCAGCGGCTCGGTGCCGACGCCGACCTCCTGCAGCCGGAACGGGCCGAGGCCGTGGTAGCCGCGGCGCGGCCGGTCCCGGCCGAGGTTCGGCCCGGCGGTCTGCAGATTGGTCCTGGTGACGCCGGGATGCGCGCCGGTACTGAGCAGCGGCCAGCCGCGCTCGGTGGCGATCTCGGCCAACCGCAGCGTCATCATCACGTTGGCCAGCTTCGACTGGGCGTAGGCCCGGGTCGGTCCGTAGCCGCGCTGGAACTGCGGATCGTCGAACCGGATCGTGCCGAAGTGCGCCATCCCGCTGCTCATCGTCGCGACCCGGGGCGCGGCCGCGCGGAGCAGCACCGGCAGCAGCCGTACGGTGAGCGCGAACGGGCCGAGGAAGTTGCTGCCGTACTGCAATTCGAAGCCGTCCACGGTCGTGTGCCGGGTCGGCGGCATCATCACGCCGGCGTTGTTGATCAAGGTGTCCACCCGGTCGACGCCGGCCGCGAAGTCGGCCACCGAGGCCAGGTCCGCCAGATCCACCCGGCGCACCTCGAGGCTCGCCCCGGGCTGCCGGCCCAGGATCTCCAGCCGGGCCTGCTCGCCCTTCTCCGGCGTCCGGACCGCCATGATCACGTGCGCACCGGCGCCGGCCAGCCGGGCGGCCGCCTCCTTGCCGGTGCCGCTGTTCGCGCCGGTGACGATGATGATCTTGCCGGTCTGATCGGGTACCTGATACATGCCTCCACTTTAAGAGACCGGTGGTCTGTTCTCAAGAGACCGGTGGTCTGAAATACTGGCGGCATGGCCACGTTCCACCGCGCCCGCAGCGAGGAGCAGCGGGCCGCCCGCCGGACCGCGATCCTCGATGTCGCCGCGACGATGCTCGGCGAGCAGCCGGTCGCCGAGCTCAGCCTGAACGCGCTGGCCCGCCGGGTCGGGCTGGCCAAGTCCAACGTGCTGCGCTACTTCGACTCGCGCGAGGCGATCCTGCTGGAGTTGCTGACCGCACAATCGACCGACTGGCTCGCGGAACTGTCCCGGCTGCCCAAGCCGCGCGGTGCCGTCAGCACCCGAAGCCGTCGACTCACGACCGCCATCGCCGAGTCGCTGGCCCGGCGGCCGGTGCTCTGCGATCTGATCGGGAGCCAGGCCGCCGTTCTGGAACGGAACGTGTCGGTCGAGGTCGCCGCCCGGCACAAGCGGGCGTCACTGGCCGCGATGGCCGACTTCGGTGCGATCGTCCGGCGGGCCCTGCCGGAGCTCGACGACGAGACGGCCCGGCTCTTCGCCGCGGCCACCCAGCTGACGGCAGGGGCGCTCTGGGTCCACGCCCAGCCGACCGAGGTGCTGCGGGCCGTCTATGACGCACATCCCGACCTGGCCGTGTTCAAGATCGACTTCGTCGCCGACATGCAGCGGTTCCTGTCGGTCGTCCTGGCCGGGCTGCTCGCACAGAATCCCAGCTGACTCGGGATTTGCTCCCTAGACTTCTGCTGGAGTCGGTGCGACGGGGCACCGCGTCGGCCGGGGAGGCCATGATGGACGCGATCACACCGGATCGTCAGCTGATCACCATGATCGACGCGCGGCAGCAGGACCTGGTCGGCTACCTGCGCACGGCTCGGCCGCGCGGCAGCCGGCTGGCCGTGGCGGGCATCATCTTCAGTGGTGCGTCGGCCGCCTTCACCGCCGGACCGGCGTTCGGCGGGCCCGGCTTCACCCAGACGGTGACCGATCTGGTGGGACTTCAGCAGACCTCGATCGTCTGGCAGGTGCTCTGTCTGATGGCGCTGATCGTCTCGGTGGCCACGACGGTGACGATCAACCTGGCCAACAGCCAGCAGTTGAGCAGCCGGGTGGCCGCCGCCGAGACCTGCTCGGCCGAGCTGGACGGCCTGCGCACCTTGATCGACTTCGGGCAGATCCCGGTCGGCGAGGCGGCCCGGCTCTACCACGGCTACGTCTCGAAGATCGGCTTCATCCCCACCGTACGGTGAGTGCCCGGACCGGCGGCGTAGCCGCGACCGCTGCACCCATCCGCGACCGGTGCAACGGTCGCGAATGCGAGGAACGGTCGCGGCTGCGGGCGGGTTGGGCACTGCGGGCGGGTTGGGGTTAGCGGGTGGCCCACCAGGTGCGCAGTTCGGCCTCGGCTTCCGCCGGGGTGAGCGGGCCGCGGTCGAGCCGCAGGTTGAGCAGGAACTTGTACGCCTCGCCCACCTCCCGACCGGGCGGGATGCCGAGGATCTCCATGATCTGGTTGCCGTCCAGGTCGGGCCGGATCGCGTCCAGTTCTTCCTGGTCCCGCAGCTCGGCGATCCGCTGCTCCAGGTCGTCGTACGCCGAGCGCAGCCGGTTCGCCTTCGCCTGGTTCCGGGTGGTGCAGTCGGCCCGGGTGAGCACGTGCAGCCGGTCCAGCTGGTCGCCGGCGTCGCGGACGTACCGGCGGACGGCGGAGTCGGTCCACTGGCCTTCCCCGTACCCGTGGAAGCGCAGGTGCAGCTCGACCAGCTTGGCCACCGCATCGATCAGGTCGCTCGGATAGCGCAGCGCGGCCAGCCGCTTCCGGACCAGCTTGGCGCCGACCACGTCGTGGTGATGGAACGACACCTTGCCGCCCGGCTCGAACTTCCGGGTCTTCGGCTTGCCGATGTCGTGCAGCAGCGCGGCCAGCCGGTTCACCAGGTCGGGTTGCCCGCCGAGCCGGTCCTCCAGCTCGATCGCCTGGTCCAGCACCGTCAGGCTGTGCTGGTAGACGTCCTTGTGCCGGTGGTGCTCGTCCCGCTCCAGCCGCAGCGCCGGCAACTCCGGCAGCATCCGGTCGGCCAGCTTGGTGGCCACCAGCAGGTTGAGTCCCGCCCTCGGCTGGCCGGCCAGCAGCAGCTTGGACAGCTCGTCGCGGACCCGTTCGGCGGACACGATGTCCAGCCGGTCCGCCATCCCGGTCGCCGCCCGGACCGCGTCCGGAGCCGGCTCGAAGCCGAGCTGGGCGGTGAACCGGGCCAGCCGCATCATCCGCAGCGGGTCGTCGCTGAACGACTGCTCCGGCGTCGCCGGCGTCCGCAGCCGCCGCTCGGCGAGGTCCGTCAACCCCCGGTACGGGTCGTGGAACTCCTTGTCCGGCAGCGAGACGGCCATCGCGTTCACGGTGAAGTCGCGCCGGACCAGGTCGCCGTCCAGGGTGTCCCCGAACGCGACCTGCGGCTTCCGGCTGTCCGGCCGGTACGCGTCGGCCCGGAACGTGGTGATCTCGACGACCCACTCGTGGCCGCCGACGGCGAACTTGGCGCCGATCGTCCCGTACTCCTTGCCGATCGTCCAGACCGCCTTGGTGACCGACCGGAGCAGCCGCTCGATCTCGTCCGGCCGGGCCGAGGTGGTGAAGTCGAGGTCGTGGCCGAGCCGGCCGAGCAGGGCGTCCCGGACGCTGCCGCCGACCAGGTACAGCCGGTGCCCCGCCGCCGCGAAGACCCGACCGAGGTCATCGGCGATCGGCGCGATCCGGCGCAGCGCGGCGACCACGTTCGACTGGGCGGCAGAGGTTGTCACGAGCGAAGACTGTAGTCGCGCGCGCCCGCGGCGCCATCTGGGATTCTCCGAATCGCGAACATTGGCTGAGAAGGCGCCGGTGAGCGTTGCCAAGCCGACTAGGGATTGCGTGGCACACCCTAGGATGTCGGGGTGGGGAGACCGGAAGCTCGGGGGGCAACTGTTGCGTCCCGGCGACCCCGGTGCTCGACGGTGCTCCGGGTGTTGTCGTTCGCACTGTCGTACGCGCTCGCCGGATTGATCATCATCGTCGGCACGGCCACGCCGGCCGCGGCCGACGATCCGGACGCCCCGGTCTCGATCCGGATCACCGCGATGTCGCCCAGCCTGCCCACCCCCACCGACACGATCACGCTGACCGGGGTCGTCACCAACACCGGCAAGAAGCCGATCGACCGGCCCCGGGTCTACTTCTGGCGGAACCAGGCGCCGATCACCGATCAGGAAGGTTTCGGGACCGCACTCGACTCGGCCCCGACCGACCCGCTCGGCGCCCGGGTCACCGCCGACGTGCAGAACCGGTTCCACCTGTGGACCGAGGCGGACCCGACGCTCGACCCGGGCGAATCGGCGAAGTTCACGGTGTCGGCGACCCCGGAGCAACTCGACCTGCCGGACACCGCCGGCATCTACCTGATCGGCGTGCACGTCCTGGACGGCACCGACCGGGCGCCGGCGATCGGCCGGGCCCGCCTGTTCGCGCCGATCCTCAACGAGCCGCCCGACCAGGTGCTGCCGATCTCGTCGGTGGTGGTCCTGAACTCGCGGCCGGGCCGGCTGCAGGACCGGATCTTCACCGACGACCACCTGGCCGACGAGGTGGGACCGGGCGGCCGGCTGACCCAACTGCTCGCCGCGGCTCAGAACCCGGGCACCACGTTCGCCGTCGACCCGTCGCTGATCGAGGAGCTGACCGCGATGCGGGCCGGCTACCAGGTCCGAGACGCGGACGGGAACCTGACCGCCGGGATCGGCACCGAGCGCGCGGCTGCGTGGCTGCAGGGCTTCCAGCAGCTGCTCGACCGCAATCCCGGCTACCGGCTGCTGTACGGGACGCCGGACCTGGCCGCGCTGGTCCGGTCCGACCGGACCGAGCTGCTGGACCGGGTGAAGGCGGCCGGCGCTGCCATACCGGAGACGTCGGCGTTGCCGTTGCTGGTCTGGCCCGGCGACGGGGCGGCCGACGCGGCCACGCTGCGGGCGGCCGCCGAGCTGGACCCGGCCGGCATCCTGCTCTCCGACGGCACCACCGGCAGCTCCGCGCCGCTGCTCCGCGACGGCGACGGGCCGCCGATCATCAACTACCAGGGCTCCGGCTCGGCCGGCGGTCCCGGACCCGACCCGAGCAACACCGCCGTCCACCAGCGGCAGCGGACCCTGGCCGAGACCTGGATCGAGGCGAGCGGCGCCGGCGGGGATCTCGGCGGCCGGGTCCGGCTGATCACGACGCCGGCCGAGGCGGGCAGCGTACGTCAGCTCACGGCACCGTGGCTGCGCTCGGTGCCGCTGCCGGACCTGTTCCGCCAGCGGCCGGAGCGGCTGGCCGACAAGCTCGCGTACCCGAAGGCGGCGCAGCGGGCGGAACTGCCGGCCAGGGGCCTGCGCGAGGTGGACGACCTGGCGGACTCGTACCAGACCTATGCCGAGCTGCTGCTCGACCCGGCCCAGGCGAAGAAGGACGCCGACGCGGCCGTCGCCAAGGCGGTCTCGGCGACCTGGCGCGGCGACGACGGCTGGACCGGTCTGGTCGAGTCCCGGCTGGACCAGGTCGACCGGGTGATCGGGGACGCGGTCAAGATCGGCCTGGTCCAACGGTTCACCACCACCGGGCAGAACGACATCAGCTTCCCGATCACGGTCACCAACACGCTGCCCGGGCCGGAACAGCCCGGCGATCAGAACTCGATCCGGGTCGGCATCACGTTCACCTCGGCCCAGTCCCAGCGGCTGACGGTGAAGCCGATCGACCCGATCGTCATCCGGGCCAACCCGGAACGGAACGCCTCGGTGACCCGGAACACCCAGATCGAGGCGCGGGCCAACGGTCCGGTCGAGGTGACCGCCCAGCTGGTCACCGCCACCGGCCGGCCGGTCGGCAAGCCGGCCAGGGTCGAGGTGACGGTCACCCAGGCCGGCACGGTCGGCTGGGTGATCGCGATCGCCGCCGGCATCGTGCTGATCGGGACCACCGTGTTCCGGATCCAGCAGGTGGCCCGGGAGCGGGCCCAGGAGCGCGAGGACGACGACACCGTGGAGCGAGCGGCGGTCCCGGTCGAACCGGTCGACCCGGCCGCGCCGCCGCCGGCCGGCTCCGTCGACGGGCCGCGACGGGCGCGCCCATGAACGGCACTCCCGCATGAATTCCGCTCGCAACCCGGCCGCGATGTCCGGCCGCGCTTCGTCGAACGTTTCCGGCGGCTCGGCCGGCCGGTCCGCCGATCCGCCCAAGGGCCGGTCCCGGCTGGTCTCGGCCACCGTCTTGATGGCGGCCGGGACGGCCGTGTCCCGGATGCTCGGCTTCGGCCGGTTCGCGCTGCTGGTGGCGCTGTTCGGCAACGCCACCCGGCAGGCCGACATGTTCAACTACGCCAACACGGTGCCGAACAGCATGTACATCCTGCTGGCCGGCGGCATCCTGAACACGGTCCTGGTGCCGCAGATCGTCCGGGCGATCAAGCACGACCCGGACGGCGGCGACGCCTACACCAACCGGATCATGACGCTCGGCATCCTGGTCCTCGGCCTGCTCACGGTCGTGCTCACGCTGGCCGCGCCGCTCGTGATCTGGATCTACACGCCGGAGTCCTGGCACGTGCCCGAGCTGGCCCGCAGCTACGACTCGACGGTGCGGCTGGCGTACTACTGCATGCCGCAGATCTTCTTCTACGGCATCCATGTGCTGGCCGGCCAGGTGCTCAACGCGCGGGACCGGTTCGGCCCGATGATGTGGTCGCCGATCGCCAACAACATCATCTCGATCGGCGTCCTGGCGGTCTTCTTCGTCGTCTTCGGCAGCGGCGACGGGACCAGCGCGTTCACCACCGAGCAGGAGCTGCTGCTCGGCTTCGGTTCCACCCTGGGCATCGTCGCCCAGGCGATCGTGCTGCTGCCGTACCTGAAGGCGGTCGGCTACAAGTTCCGGCCGCGGTTCGACTTCAAGGGCACCGGCCTCGGCAAGACGGTCCGGCTGGCCAAATGGACGCTCGGCTTCGTGCTGGTCAACCAGGCCGCCCTGGTGGTGATCCAGAAGGTCGCCGGTGGCGCGACCACGGGCGGTACCGGTGGCGGTCTGACGGTCTATTCGTACGCCTACGCCGCCTATCAACTGCCGCACTCGCTGATCGCGGTGTCGCTGGCCACCGCGATGCTGCCGTCGGCGTCCCGGCTGGTCGCGGCCGGCGACCTGGCCGGGGTCCGGGACGAGACGCTCGGCACGATGCGGCTGCTGCTCACCGCGATGGTGCCGGCGGCGGTCGCCTTCTTCGCCCTCGGCGTGCCGCTGGCCGAGTTCGTGTTCGGCTTCGGCAAGGGCACCAGCGACGCTTACCTGACCGGTTGGACCTTGATGGCGTTCGCGTTCGGGCTGGTCCCGTTCAGCCTGCACTACCTGTGTCTGCGGACGTTCTACGCGCTCGAGGACAACAAGACCGCGTTCCTGATCCAGATCGCGATCGGTGCCGCGAACGCCTCGCTCGCGGTGCTCATCGTGCTGCTGCTGAACTCACCCGCCACCACGGCCGTCGGGCTGGCCGTCGCGCACGTGATCGCGTACACGATCGGGCTGATCCTGGCCGTCGGCGTGCTGTCCCGGCGGCTGTCCGGGATGCCGATCCGCAGCGTGGCCGGGCACGCCGGCAAGCTGCTCGCCGCCGTCGCGCCGGCCGGTGTTCTGGCGTACGCGATCACCCGCGGGTTCGAGCTGTGGTCGTCGGCGAAGCTGGTCCAGGCGCTGGCCCTGGTGGTCGCCGGGCTGGTCGCCGTCGTGGTGTTCCTGCTGCTGGCGCGGCTGTTCAAGATCTCCGAGGTCAGCCAGATCCTCGCGTTCGTGCTGCGCCGCCGGCAGCCGGCGCCGGCGCCGATCGAGGACGAGGCCAGCATCCAGACCGTGATCCGTCCGTTGCGCGAGTTCTACGGCGAAACGGGCGCACCGGAGCCTAGGATCGTCCCAGATTCGCACCAGACCGCTCGTCGGGCGGCCTTGCATCCTAAGATCGTTCCCGACCGGTCACACCATGGCCGTCCTATCACGATGTCAGCTAAGCCCGGGTCCGAGATGACCACACCAGTCGCGCCCTCGGCTGACACCCCGGACCAGGTCGGTCCGGAGGAGTCCCCGAGCGCCGCTGCGGCGACGCCTGCGGCCGCCGATCCCGGCTGGGACGATTCGGGCACGGCCGACACCGCTCCCGGCGCCTCCGTCACCGCCCCCGGCACCGTCCTCGCCGGCCGCTACCGGCTCGAGGAGATGCTGGCCGCGGACGATCCGACGATCACCTGGCGGGCGTTCGACCAGGTGCTCTCCCGATCGGTCCTGGTGCATCTGCTGCCACCGCTCGATCCGCATGCGACGGAGGTGCTGGACGCCGCCCGGCGGGGCGCCGCTGCGACCGACTCCCGGTTCCTCCGGGTGCTCGACGCGGTCTATTCCGACGACACCCGGATCGGCTCCTACATCGTCTGTGAGTACGCCACCGGCCAGCCGCTCAGCGCGATCCTGGCTCAGGGTCCGCTGACCGGGCTCGAGGCGGCCTGGGTGACCCGCGAGGTGGCCGACGCCCTGTCGGCGGTGCACGGGTTCGGGCTGTTCCACGAGCGGATCAACCCGGAGACGGTCGTCGTCACCCCGACCGGCAACGTCAAGATCATCGGCCTGGTGATCGAGTCCGCGCTGCGGCCGGTCCGCGGCGAACCGGCCGAGGGGCACGGCGAGGCGGCCGACGTGTACGACCTCGGCCGGCTGCTCTACTGCTGCCTGGTCTCCCGCTGGCCCGGCGGCCCGGCGTACGGGCTCGGCGCCGCCCCACAACTCGGCGGCCGCTGGGCGACCCCGCGCCAGGTCCGGGCCGGCGTCTCACCGGCGCTGGACCACGTCACCGACCAGATCCTCGGCCGGCCGCCGCGGCACCACGCGCCGCAGCTGGACACCGCGAACGAGGTCGTCAACGCGCTGACCAAGGTGCTCGGCACCGCGGATGCCACGGCCGATCTGGAGCGCCGGCTGCGCCAGCCGATCCCGCGGGTCCGCCCGGACGAGACCGGCGAGATCCCGCTCAGCGAGCAGCCGACCGGAATGATGGCGGCCGTCGACCGGCCCGACTCGCCGATCTCCAGCACCCCCGACAACAATCCGACCGAGGAGCAGGTACGGCAGGGGCCGGCGCTGCCGATGGCCGGTTCGATCTCGCCGACCAGCCCGGAGTCGGCCCGCTCCACGATGATCCGGCAGCCACCGCCGCCGGACGGCGGGGCGCCGCTGGTCCCGCACGTACGTCCGCGCAACGGCAACGGGACGCCGAGCAAGCCGCAGCGCTGGATCGTCCTACTGGTGGCGCTGGTCGTGCTGCTGGTGATCGCGGCGATCGTGGCCACCTTCGTGATCCGCCCGACCGGCCTGCCGAACCCGATCAACAACCCGCCGCAGCAGAGCAGCGAGGCGCCGCAGCCGCCGGCCGATCCGGTGCTGGTGCCGATCGAGGACGCCCGCGACTTTGATCCGCAGGGCGACCCGTCGGACGAGAACCCGGACGAGGTGCCGAACGCGTACGACGGCGAACCGGACAGCCGCTGGCGCACCATGCAGTACCGCAACGACCCGAAGCTCGGCGGCCTGAAGCGGGGCGTCGGCGTGGTCTTCGACCTGGGCGAGGAGGTGCCGGTCCGTGAGGTGAAGCTGATGCTCAGCGGGAAGGGCACCGACTTCGAGCTGCGGGTGCCGGAGGAGGAGGGCGTGAACAGGCCTCCGATGGGTACCGACAAGGACTGGCGCGTGGTCGCCGAGGTCAACAACGCCGGCGAGCAGATCGACGTACCCCTGGAACAGCCGGTCACCACCCGGTTCGTCCTGGTCTACCTGACCTCGCTGCCCGAGGAGGAACCCCAGCGCTTCCGCGGTGGGATTCACGAGGTCGAGGTTTATCGGTGACTGGATCGCCCCCGGGCGGTCCCAGCGATTTCGAGCTGTTGCGCGCCCACGTCGCCGGGGACTCGGAGGCCTTCGCGACACTGGTCGGGCGGCATCAGGAGCGGCTCTGGGCGATCGCCCTGCGGACCATGCGGAATCCGGAGGAGGCGGCCGACGCGCTCCAGGACGCCTACATCTCCGCGTTCCGGCGGGCCGGCAGCTTCCGCGGCGACGCCCAGGTGACGACCTGGCTCCATCGAGTCGTCGTCAACGCCTGCCTGGACCGGATCCGGCGCAACAAGGTCCGCCGGGCCGAGCCGCTGCCGGAGGACCCGGACCGCGCCGCCGAGCTCGGGGTGACCGCGACGGTGGATCCGATGGAGGTGAAGGAGGAACGCAGCGACGTCGCGGCGGCGCTGCGTCAGCTCAATGCCGACCAGCGGGCCGCCCTGGTGCTGGTCGACATGGAGGGCTACTCGGTCGAGGAAGCCGCGTCGATCCTCGGCTGCGCGCCGGGCACGATCAAGAGCCGCTGCGCCCGCGGCCGGGCCAAGCTCGTTCCGCTGCTGAAGCATCTGCGCGTCGAGCCCGAGGGGCCGGGACCGGAGGCACCGGAACCGGAGCCGGCCGGGCCGCGGGTCCGGACGCCGGGGCGACAGCGCGAGGGTCCGGCACCCTGAACCCTTTCCACCACCCGCGCCCTGAGCCTGTCGAAGGGCCCACCGAGAGACCCCTCCATGTCCCATCCGCTCGACCTGGCCTACAACTGGCGGACGCCGATCCTGGTGTCGACCGTCGGCCTGTTCGCCTGCGCCACGCTGCTGGTCAGCCAGCGGGCGGCCGGGTGGGTGGCGGTGCTCGCGGTGCTGGTGGTCTGCTGGCTCGTCCTGCTCGCCGTAGTCTGGTCCCGGACCCGGGCCTACCTCGAGGTGGACGGCGCCTGGGCGACCGTGCGCCGCTTCCGTACCAAACATCGGGTGGCCGGCACCGACGTCGCTGCCGTACGGCGACTGCGGACCCTGACCGGCCCCGGCTACCGGCTGACCCTGGCCGACGGCACCCGGCGAACGGTCACCACCTCGCTGCTCCGCGACGGCGGGCCGACCCTGCTGCGCTGGTTGGTTCGGTACGCCCCGCAGGCGACCCGTGATCCGGCGACCGAGGCCGCGATCGACCGGCTCCGGAGCCAGGGACTGCTTGACTCCGGCCATGCTTGACTGGGCGGCGGTGACACCATGAACGAGACTCGGAAAACCCGTCGACCAGGCCGGGAACCAGAACCGGTGCCAGCGACGTCCAAGCGCACGGCGCTCCGGCGCCACGCCCCCGCTCTTCCCCTCTCCAGCCCAAGGAACCCGTTGTGGCCGCTCATCTGACTGTCGACGAACTGGCCGACGCAGCCGCCGGCCTGCTCGACGCTGCCCGCGTTGCGGAGATCGACGCTCACCTGGCCGGCTGCCGGCAATGCTCCGCCAGCCAGGCCGACCTCGACCAGGTGAGCGTACGGCTCGCCGCCGAACCCGTACCGGCCATGCCGGCGGCCGTCGCCGACCGCCTCGCCGACGTCATCGCCTTGGAGCAGCAGCGGCGCAGCTCGGGGGCTGCCGACGCCGCCGACCTGCACCGCCGCGAACTCGCCGACCGGCCCAAGCCGAGCCTCGGCACCCTCGGCAGCGATCTGGACAAGCCGTCCCGGTCCCGCTTCTTCGGCCGGGCCCTGGTGGCCTGCGTGGCCGCCGTCGGGATCGGCTTCGCCGGTTACGCGGTGAGCGCGCGGGCCGGTCTCGGCGAACCTGAGGCAATCCGGTCGCCGCTGACCAGCAAGGACCTGGCCGCCCAGGCAGAGTCGCTCCGCTCGACCGAGGACCTCGACTCGCACTGGCTGTCCCGGTCCTGGTCCTGCGCCGGGAAGGTGACCGACGGCCGGATCACCGACATCGCCCGGGTCACCGTCGACGGCGCCCCCGCCCTCCTCGTCTACACGTCGTCCGGCGGGCAGGCCCGGGTCACCGTCGTCACCGGCTGCCCCGACGATCCGAAGGCCGGCACCACCACCCCCCTGCCCGAGTAGCCGCCAAAGCGACCGTCCTCCCAGAACCCAGCCGCGACCACTCCTCCCACGCGCGACCGCTGCAACAGTCGCGTATGCGAGCAACAGTCGCGGCTGTGGCTCGACCGCCAGCACCCCTCGCGTCCCTGACTTTCCTCCCCGTCCGCGACTGCTGGTTTGGGGACCGGCGATCGAGATCAGCGTTCTGCCGGGGTGGGATCTCGGCTAGCCTGGGCGCATACGAGCCGGTGAGTCGCACCGGCATGGGTGGGTGGGCAGCCTCATGGAGGTATGCCCACATGTTGCAGCCCTATCGGAAACTCTGGTCGACGCCTGCCGTCGTTCCCGCCCTGTCCGCCGTCTTCGTCAGCGCCCTGCCGATCGGCATGGCCGGCCTGGCGATCATTCTCAGCGTCCAGCAATGGACCGGCTCCCTGCAGTGGGCCGGCACCCTGGCCGGGGTCTTCGGCGCCGGCAACGCGGTCGGGCTGCTGATCCAGGGCCGCCTGCTCAGCGGCCGCCGCTCGGCGAACTTGATCATGGTCATGGGTATCGTCTCGGCGGCCGGGTTCGCCGGCCTGATCATGATCGGGTACGCCGGCGGACCGCAGTTGATCATGATCGGTGTCGTCGCGATCAGTGGCCTGGCGGTGCCGGCGATCACCACCGCGGTCCGCGCCTGGTTGCCCGGCGTGATCACCGACCCGGCCGGTCGAACCGCCGGTTATGCCTTGCTGGCCGTACTTTTCCAGGCCGCCGTCCTGATCGGCCCGCTGCTGGTCAGCCTCGCCGTGGCGATCGCGATGCCGGCCGCCGGGCTCGGCCTGATCGCCGTGCTGATGCTCGGTTCCGCGATCCTCTTCCGCGCCGCCGTACGGTCGCGCCCCGCCGTCACCCGGCCCGCCGAGGCGGCCCGCTCCGGGTCTCGCTGGTGGCGCGGCGGCCTGGGCTGGCTGCTCGGGATCAATGTCACCGTCGGGCTCGCCGCCGGGATCACCGCGGTGGCTGTTCCGGGCGTGACCTCGGCGGCCGGGCTGGCGTTCCTGGCCGGGGCGGTCGCGTCGGCCGCGGCGCTCGGCGACGTCGCCGGCGCCCTGGGTTACGCAGCCCGGATCTGGCCGGGCCGGGCGCTGACCCGGGTGGCCGTGGTGGCCGGCATCGCAGCGCTGGTCGCGGCGGCGGCCTGGGCGGTGGCCGGGATCCCGTGGCTGCTCCTCGTCACCGGCTTCGGCGGCGGCCTGCTCGGCGCACCGCTCGGCGTGTTGCTCTCCAGCCTGCTGGACCGGGTGGTCCCGGCGCCGGACCTGGCCCGCGGCTATTCGACGCTGGTCTGCGCCTCGTTGCTGGCCAGCGCGGCCGGCAGCGGTCTGGCCGCCGCCGCGCTGCCGTACCTCGGCGTCCGGGGACTGTTCCTGCTACCGCCGGTAGCCTTGCTCGGGGCGGTCGGCGTGGCCCTGCTGGCCCGCCGGTCCGTGCCGGAATAGTCGGCCCGGTGAGGGCGTTTGGTCGCTGTAGGGTGGCGATGGCGGAAGCCGTACAGCCCCGAAAACGACCCGACCACAAGGATCTCGATGAGCAACCTCTCCGGCATCGTTCCCGCCGTCAACGCGATCACGCTGTCCACCCCGGCCGCCGAGACGGTGGCCGTCAAGCCGTCCGGCGAGGTGCGCGACGTGATCATCATCGGCAGCGGGCCGGCCGGTTATACGGCGGCGATCTACGCGGCGCGGGCCGCGCTGAAGCCGCTGGTGTTCACCGGCTCGGTCGACGCGGGCGGTGCGTTGATGAACACCACCGACGTGGAGAACTACCCCGGCTTCCCGGACGGCATCCTCGGCCCGGACCTGATGGAGAACCTGAAGGCGCAGGCGGAGCGGTTCGGCGCCGAGCTGGTCGCCGAGGACATCACCGCGGTCGACCTGACCGGCGAGGTGAAGACCGTCCAGGACGCGTACGGCAACTCCTTCTCGGCGCGCGCCGTGATCTTGGCGATGGGTTCCGGCTACCGCAAGCTGGGCCTGCCGGACGAGGACCGGCTGTCCGGGCACGGCGTCTCCTGGTGTGCCACCTGTGACGGATTCTTCTTCCGGGACAAGGACATCGCGGTGGTCGGCGGCGGCGACTCGGCCGTCGAGGAGGCCACCTTCCTGACCCGGTTCGCGAAGTCGGTCACGCTGATCCACCGGCGTGATCAACTTCGGGCGAGCAAGATCATGGCCAAGCGGGCCGAGAACGATCCCAAGATCACGTTCGACTGGAACTCCGAGATCGCCGAGATCAAGGGCGACCACGCGCTGGAGTGCGTCACGCTCCGGGACACCCGGACCGGCGAGCAGCGGGAGCTGCCGATCTCCGGCCTGTTCATCGCGATCGGCCACGACCCGCGCTCGGAACTGGTCCGCGGCCAGGTCCACCTGGACGACGAGGGTTACGTGCTGACCCAGCCCGGCAGCACCCGGACCAACCTGCCCGGCGTGTTCGCCTGTGGCGACCTGGTCGACCACACCTACCGGCAGGCGATCACCGCGGCCGGCACCGGTTGCTCGGCCGCGCTGGACGCCGAGCGCTACCTCGCCGATCTCGCGGATCAGGCCAGCGAGGTCGCCGTCCCGGCCGGCGTCTGAGAAGACAGCACCGAAACAGGAGAGCAGGGAGAGACATGGGCTCCGTCAGCGAAGTCACCGACGACACCTTCGAGGAAGTCGTCCTCAAGTCCGAGAAGCCGGTCGTGGTCGACTACTGGGCCGACTGGTGCGGTCCCTGTAAGCAGGTCGCCCCGGTGATCGAGGAGTTGGCGCAGGCGCACGGCGACAAGGTCACCTTCGTCAAGCTGGACACCAACACCAACCCGGTCACCCCGGCCAACAACCACGTGCTCGGCCTGCCCACCATCCAGGTGTACGTCGGCGGCGAACTGGTCAAAGCCTTCAAGGGCGCCAAGTCCAAGTCCGTCCTGCTCGGCGCGATCGAGGAATACCTCTGACGTCACTCTGGCCTCAAGTTTTTCACGTAACGTGAAAAACTGCCGCTTCCCACGAGAAACTTCCCTGGTATTGCGCCAGGAAACCTGGTGAGGCGGTTCAGCTGAGGATCCGGGACAGCAGGAGCGGCACGACCGTGAGCAGGGCGGCGACGGCGACGGCCAGCCAGTCCACAGCGCGCCACGGTGACGGCAGGGCGAAGGTGCGGCGGCGGGCGCCGGCGAAACCGCGGGCATCCATCGACAGCGCCGACTGTTGGGCCGACCGGAGCGCATAGACCAGCAGGGCGAACGTCAGCCCGGCCGCCTGCCGGACCCGGCCGGCGGGCGACCGGCCGGGATCGAGGCCGCGGATCCGCCGTACGTCGGCCATGGTCCGCCACACCTCGAGCAACTGCTGCAGCCGGAGCAGGCCCGCCGCGGCGGCCACCACCGGCCGATGCGGCAGCCGGCAGCGCTGCGCCAGCGCGTCGCCGAGCCGGCTCGGCGGCAGTGACGGGATGAGCAGCACGCCCGGAATCACCAGACACGCGATCCGAGTCACCTCCGCCGCCGCCACCGGCCACGCGTCGGGGGCCAGGAAGCCGCGGTCCGAGAAGGCGAGCGCCGACCAGCCGACCGTGATCGCGGCCAGCGTCACCGGCACCAGCCGGGCCAGCGTCGCCCGGACACCGCGAACCGCCAGCGGGGCCAGCAACAGCGACAGCGCCAGGGTGAGCAGGCCGACCCGCCAGTCCGCCACGAAGAACGAGCCGATCGCGGCGCCCAGCGCGATGATCAGCAGCGCCACCGTGTTGCACCGTGCGGCGGGCGGGTCGCCGGGCTCGACGACCGGCGCGATCGTGTAGTCGGGCCACTCGGCCGCAGTCGCCGCCGGGCCGTCCAGTTCCAGCCGCCGGCCGGCGCGGTCGGCCAGCTCCCGGTCGTGGGTTGCGACGACGACCGCGGTCCCGTCGGACCGCAGCGCGTCGATGACGCCGGCCACCGCCGCCCAGGTCTGCCGGTCCTGCCCGACGGTCGGTTCGTCCAGCAGCACGACAACGGGCCCATGTGCCACCGCGGCCGCGAGGGCGACCCGGCGCTCTTCCCCGCCCGACAGTTGGTACGAATCCGCGCCGCGCAACCGGTCCAGGCCGAGGGCGACCAGCAGCGCCTCCGCGCGCCGTCGCGCGGCCGCCAGCCGCTCCGGGTCGTCGGCGTAGACCGCCTCACTGGTCGCCAGCACCTCCGCCTCGACGGTCCGCCGGGTCAGTTGCTGTTCCGCATGCTGCGGCTGCCAGGCCACCACCCGGGCCAGCTCCCGGGAGCGTCGGGCCAGCCGGTCCAGCGGGAGCTCG
The DNA here is from genome assembly GCF_013407955.1 of Microlunatus parietis. Taxonomy (GTDB): domain Bacteria; phylum Actinomycetota; class Actinomycetes; order Propionibacteriales; family Propionibacteriaceae; genus Microlunatus; species Microlunatus parietis. The sequence goes on from NZ_JACCBU010000001.1 coordinate 3,642,540, forward strand.
GTACCTTCCCGGAGTACCGCCAACTCGCCCGCGTCGGCCGGCTGCAGCCCGGCCAGCGCGCGAAGCAGGGTGGACTTCCCGCTGCCGCTGCGTCCCGACACCGCGACCAGGTCGCCGGGGCGGAGATCCAGGTCCAGTCCCGTCACCAACGGTCGCGTCGCGGCCCCGGGCGTACCAAGCCCCAGCCCGCGAACCCGCAGAACAGCCTCCGCGTCGCGCGCCGTCGCCGATCCCTCGGCCGCCGAATCCACCGCCGCGCGCCCCAGGTCCACCTCCCTGCGCCGTAAGCCCATCCCGCCGCGCACCGAGTCCGTCGACGGACCGGCCAACGGCCGGCTCCAGTCGATCCGTACCGGTTCGGGCGGCGGTTCGCCCGGCACCCAGACGCCGGCCGCGAGCAGTTCGTCCCGTTGCTCGGCCAGCACAGCCCGGGCCGGGCCGTCGGCGATCAGCCGGCCGTCCGGGCCGAGCACCAGCATCCGGTCGCAGAAGTCGAGCCAGTCGCCGGGGCGGTGGTCGACCACGACGACGGTGACCGGCCGGTCGGCGACGGCTCCGATCACCGCGTCCCGCAGCGTCCGGGCGCCGTCCGGGTCGAGCATGGCGGTCGGCTCGTCGAGCAGCAGCAGCTCCGGGTCGAGGGCGAGCGCGCCGGCCAGCGCGAGCCGCTGCAGTTCCCCGCCGGACAAGTCGGTGGACCGCCGTGCCGCCGGGTACGGAAAGCCCACCGCGGTCAGCGCCCGACGGGTCCGGTCGGCGATCTCCGGCCGGTCCGCGCGCCGGTTCTCCGGGCCGAACGCGACGTCCCGCCCGGCATGTTCGGCCACCACCGCGTGGGTCGGGTCCTGCAGCAGCAGTCCGGCTCGCCCCGGACGGCCGTCACCGGGCAGCCGCAACTCGCCGGTCAGCTCGCCGAGGCTCTCGTCGGCCAGCCCGGCCAGCAGCCGGAGCAGGGTCGACTTGCCCGACCCGCTGGCGCCGGCGAGCAACACCCGCTCGCCGGGTCGCAGGGTCAGCGTCAGCTCGCGCAGCGTCGGCTCCCGGCGCCCGTGCGGCCGCCAGCACACTCCGGCCGCGACGACCTCGCCGGTCTCGATCCCGACCGGACTCGACTCCGCCACGTCAGACCTGGTGCGCGGCGGCGCGCTCCCGGCCGGGCGGGAACGGTGCCAGCACCCCGGTCGCGGCAAGCGCCTTGACCAGGGCCAGCCCGACCAGGCCGCCGAGCAGGGCGCCGGAGATCATCATCGTCACCGCGTACAAGGAGATGTACGGCAGCGCCCATTCCTGGTAGTAGGTCAGCCACTCGTACGGCGTCTCCAGCAGCCCGGCCAGCAGCCCGCCGAGCATCGCGGACAACGCGGTGAACCGGCGGTAGCCGAAGATCAGGAAGCCGAGCTCGACGCCGATGCCCTGGAACAGGCCCGAACCGAGCGTGCTGATCCCCCATTGCCCGCCGAGCAGCGGCTCGACGCTCGCCCCGACCAGCATCGCCAGTAGCGCCGCACCGGGCCGGCGGATGATCAGGCCGCCGATCACGGCCGGCAGCCACCAGAAGCCGCCGAGCAGCCCGGCCAGCGGCGGCAGGGCGAGGAACAGCGGTCCGGTCAGGTTGGTCACCTGGGCCCAGCCGATGAAGGCGATGCCGAACGCGACGCCGATCATCACCGCGGTGATCAGATCGACGGTACGCCAGCGCAGCAGCGGCCCGACCGCGCGATGCGGGTCGGCCGAGGTGGTTTCGGTGGTCATGATCGTGAACCTTCCAACGGTCGATGGAAGGGAAGCCGGACGGTGACCCGTCGCGGCTCGAGAAAGGCCCGACTCCCTACGCCGGTGTCAACCGGATCAGGTTCGAGGGTCTGCGATCTGTCGCACTCTCAGCGCCCTACGGCGCTCCCCTGTCGTTCCCCACTACGATAACGCCCGGCTCAGACTTTCTCAGAATCACTCGCCTGTGCAGGTACCGGTGGGCCGACCGCATCGATAGTCTGGGCCCTTCGGTTCCGAACCTTGGGAGGGAGTTCGGGGCCGTACGTGTGACAACGGACGTGTATCGGGGACGTTCGCCGTTGTTGGCAAGACACGCGCCGGGGCCCGATGGCGCGTCGAGGAGGGACGACTCGGTGTCAGGCCGATCCACACCCGCAGCCGGCAACTCACCCCACCCGCGACGGGCGGCAGCGCCGTCGCCACAGGACGGACCCCCTGACGGGGACAACCGACCACCCCGCAAGTCCGGGCTCCGGCGACTGCTGGTGATCGGCGCCGGCTTCGGGCTGTCGCTGGCGGTCAGCACGACCGCCGTCCTCGGCCAGAACCAGCCGGTCAATTCGAGCGTCGCGCCCGGCACCCGGATCATCCTGCCCGGCATCTGGAGCGCCGGCGCCGAGGAGCCCGGCCAGTCCGAGGCCGAGCGTCTGGCCAAGGAACGGCAGGAGGAGCTGGACCGGATCCGGCTGGAGGCCGAGCAGAACCAGCAGCCGACCGACCCGCCGACGACCGGCGAGCCGCCGCCGTCGACCCCGCCCGGCGACCCGTCGCCGACGGACAAGTCGCAGGATCCGACGCCGCCGGCGGAGACCGAGCGTACGCCGCAGGGCCAGTCCGGCGATCGGGACGAATCCTCCGACGATGCGGGCCCGCCGCCCGAGCGTTCCACCTCGGGCCGCACCACGACGCCCAAGGATCCGCAGACCGAGAAGCCGGAACCGACCCGGACGCCGAAGGCGCCGGCGACCAAGGAACCGACGAAGGATCCGGAGCCGACGACGAAGGCACCGGAGCCCACCAAGGCTCCGACCAAGAAGGCTGAGCCGACCAAGGAACCCGAACCGACCAAGGCGCCCACCAGCAAGGCCCCGGCGCCGACCGACGATCCGGAGCCGACGAAGAAGCCCTCGCCGACCGACGATCCGGACCCCACCAGCGAGCCGACCGAGGAACCCACCCAGGACCCGACCGGCAAGCCGACCAAGCCGCCCAAGGACGACGACGATGACGATGATCGGGACTGCAAGATCATCGACCTGCTCGGCATCGTCTGCATCTGAGCCCGGACAGCGAAAAGCCCTGAGTCCCAGCGTCGGGACTCAGGGCTTTCCGTCGGTGATCACCAGTCGTGTACGGTCCCGTCGGCCAGCCGGTTGAACGGCAGATAGGCCGTCTGGTACGGATACTTGCCGGCCTCGTCCAGGTCCAGTTCGACGCCGATCCCCGGCTGATCACCCGGATGCAGGTAGCCGTCGTCGAACGTGAACGTCTGCTGGAACGTGGCGTTCGTCTTCTCGCCGTGCTTCATGTACTCCTGGATCCCGAAGTTGTGGATCGCAAGATCAAGATGCAGGGCCGCGGCCATGCCGACCGGCGAGATGTCGGTCGGGCCGTGGATGCCGGACTTGATCTGGTACTGCGCGGCGAATTCCAAGATCTTCTTCAGCTGCGTGATGCCGCCGGTGTGGGTCACCGCGCTGCGCACGTAGTCGATCAACTGCTCGCGGATCAGCGTCTGGTAGTCCCAGACGGTGTTGAAGATCTCGCCGATCGCCAGCGGCGTCGTGGTGTGCTGCCGGACCAGCCGGAGCGCCTCCTGGTTCTCCGCCGGGGTGCAGTCCTCCAGCCAGAACAGGTCGTACGGCTCGAGGGCCTTGCCCAGCTTGGCCGCCTGGATCGGCGTCATCCGGTGATGCCCGTCGTGCAGCAGCGGCAGCTCCGGACCGAACTCGCCCCGGACCGCCTCGAAGACCGTCGGCAGGTGCCGCAGGTAGGACCGGGTGTCCCAGTCCTCCTCGGCCGGCAGGGCGGCGCGTTGGGCCGGCTCGTAGTCGTACCGCTTGCCCTTGTTGCCCTCGGTGGTCCGGTTCGCGGCGACGCCGTAGATCGCGTTCAGGCCGGGCACGCCGGTCTGCACCCGGATCGCCCGATAACCCTGCTCCTGGTGGGATCGGATGCTGTCGAACAATCCCTCGGTGGTCGCCCCGCTGGCGTGCCCGTAGGCGAGGATGCCGTTGCGGCTGGCCCCGCCGAGCAGTTGGTAGAGCGGCATTCCGGCAGCCTTGGCCTTGATGTCCCAGAGTGCCACGTCGACGGCGGCGATGGCGGCCATGGTGACCGGCCCGCGCCGCCAGTAGGCGCTCCGGTACAGGAACTGCCAGGTGTCCTCGATCCGGTGCGCGTCGCGGTTGATCAACAACGGCACGACGTGGTCGGACAGGTAGGACGCGACGGACAGCTCGCGACCGTTCAGGGTGGCGTCACCGAGTCCTGTCAGTCCGTCGTCGGTGGTCAACTTCAGCGTGACGAAGTTGCGGTCCGGCGAGGTGACGATCACCTCGGCGCGTTCGATCTTCACGACTTGTGCTCCTGTAACTCGGTCAGCCGGGCTCCGGTGTCCCGGGCAAGATCATTATCGTCGGCCGCTTCCGGGCCGAGCACACCGAGGGCCAGCCGGACCCGGTCGGCATTGTTCGTGGTGGCGGCCAGCCGAGTGATCAACTCGGCGGCGCCGGCGTCCTTGACCTGATCGGTGGCCAGGTGCCGGATCCAGGCGGCCACGGCGAGCGGCAGCCCGGTTCCATGGTCGAGTCCGGCGGCCCGGCGGCGCCGGTAGACCTCGCCGAACCGGACCGGGAACTTCTGCGAACCGTCGGCGGCGATCTGGGCCAGCCGGTGCTGGATCCGCGGATTGCCGAACCGCTCACGCAGGGCGTCGGTCGCCTCGGTGATCTCCGCGTCCGGGAACGGCAGCACGGCGGCGGCGTCGCGCCAGACGTCCTCCATCGCCGCCACGCAAGCCGGGTCGTCCATCGCCTCCGCGATGGTGGCCAGGCCACGGTGCAGCCCGTAGTAGGCGAGCAGCGAGTGGGCCCCGTTGAGCAGCCACAGCTTCCGCTGTTCGTACGGCTCGACGTCGTCGACCAGCCGTACCCCGGCGGTGTGCCAGGCCGGCCGTCCGGACGGGAAGGCGTCGGTGATCACCCACTCGCTGAACGGTTCGGTGACCACCGGGGCTTGATCATCCCAGCCGCTCAGCTGCTTGGCGATGACAAGATCATCGGGCGTGGTGGCCGGCGTGATCCGGTCCACCATGCTGGACGGGAACGTGATCGACCCGTCCACCCAGTCGGTCAGTTCGTCGTCGCCGAGCTCACCGGCCAGGTCCAGCACCCGGCCGCGGAGCATGGCCCCGTTGTCGGTGAGGTTGTCGCAGCAGAGCACGGCGAGCGGGGCGCCGCCGGCCTGGAACCGGGCCCGCAATCCGTCGAGGATCCGTGCCGGAGCAGAGATTCCGGGCTCGCCCGCGGCCAGCCGGTCCCGATCCTGATCATGGATCCGGTACGCAGCCTCGGTGACCGTGCTGGTCAGCACCGCGGTTCCCGGGTCGGCCAGCGCGGTCAGCCAGGCCTCATGATCACCACCCGGTACGGCGGCGCCGAGGCTCTCGATCACGGTGCCGTGATCACCGTCGGCGGCCCGTTCGATCAGGGTGTAGCGGCAGCCCTGGGCGGTCAGCGTCTCGGCCAGCTCGACCTGGCGGCCGGTGAAGGCGGTGATCAGCCAGGGACCGCCCGGCTGATCCTGGTTGGCCCGGTGGGTGTACCAGGCCTGGTGGGCGCGGAAGAACGCGCCCAGTCCGAGATGTACGGCGCGTGCGCTCATCCTTGAAGTCCCTTGTCTCTCAACGATTCCGGGCGATCAGGCGTCCGCGACGGCGGCCGGTCGGCCCTTGATCACGGGCTCGACGTCGTCGTACTTGCCGTTCAGGACGTCGTCGAAGGCGACCGGCTGGCCGAGCGTGGCCGAGACGTAGATCGCCCGGACCAGCGCCAGCGACAGCAGCGCCTCGTTGGTGTCGACCAGCGGCCGGCTGCCGTCCTTGATCGCCGCGGCGATGTCGTCGTACTGGCGCAGATGCCCGGCCAGGAAGGCGTTCGGGTCGTTCCGGCTGCCGGAGAACTCGTCCCCGGCCTTGGTCGCCTGCTCGGCCTGGTTGGCCCGGTCCTTGGCGCTGCGCAGGTTCGCGTCGACCTCGCCGTCGCCGGCGTGCAGGTACTTCAGTTCGTCGTTGTCGATGATCGCGGAGCCGAGCGAGCCGTGCACCTGCAGCCGGACGGTCAGGCCCGGGTAGGCGGCAGTGGTCAGGTGCAGCGCGGCCAGCGCGCCGGACTCGAACCTGATCGTCGCGGTCGCCGTGTCCTCGATCTCGATCCGCTCGTGGGCCAACTGCGCCGTGTGGGCATAGATCTCGGCCGGCCGGCCGAGGAACCAGCGCAGCAGGTCGACCGTGTGCACGCCCTGATTCATCACGGCGCCGCCGCCGTCCAGCGCCCAGGTGCCGCGCCAGTCGCCGGAGTCGTAGTACTGCTGGCTGCGGAACCAGGCCATGCTCGCCATCGCCGACGTGATGGTGCCGAGCTTCTTCTCCTCGATGATCGTGCGGACCACCTGGCTGCCCGGGTCGAACCGGTGCTGGCTGATCACGCTGACCACCTGGCCGCGCTGCTCGGCGGTCTCGACCAGCCGGGCGAACTCGACGCCGCGCTGGACGCTGACATCGAGCGGCTTCTCGATCACCACGTGCACGCCGGCGGCCAGGCACTCCTCGGCCTCGTCGATGTGCAACCCGCTCGGGGTGCAGATCGCGGCCAGGTCCGCGCCGGCGGCGAGCGCCTCGGCGATGCTGCCGTACGAGCCCGGCCGGTCACCGCCCTGCTCCACCACCACGTCGGCGACCTGCTCCATCGCCGCCGGGTCGGTGTCGACCAGACCGGTCACCACGAAGTCGGCGTGCTGGGTCGCGACCAGGGCGTGGTGCTTGCCGATCACGCCGCAGCCGATGATCACGACCCGGGTCGGTCCGGGTCCTGCGGTCCGCGGCAGTTCTTGGCTCGTCATCGAAGGTTCACTCCCTGGGTTTCGGCGAGATGGGCGAAGGCACGGGCCGCGGTGCCGAACGCGGCCGGACCGGAGAAGCCGCCGAGCTGGCCGGCGTGGGTGAGGTGCGGCTCCAGCGAAGCGAAGCCGGCGAAACCATGATCACGAAGCCCGGCGACGGTCTCGGCCAGTTCGCCGTCGCCCTGGCCGGCCGGGACCACCTGGCCGTCGGCGGCGCGGGCGTCCTTGACCTGCAGGTACGCCACGTACGGGTGCAGCAGCTCGAAGCCGTCGGTGTAGGGCCGCACCCCGCACTGGACGAAGTTCGCGTTGTCCCAGGCGACCCTGAGGGCCGGCGAGTCGACCGCGGTGATCACGTCGTGCACCCGGGCCGGTATGTCGCCGTAGATGTGCTTCTCGTTCTCGTGCACCAGCACCAGGCCGGCCCGGTCGGCTCGGTCGGCGAGCGCGCCGAGATGGTCGATCACCTGGTCCCGGATCGCCTCCACGGCGACGCCCTCGGCCCGGTAGAAGGAGAAGATCCGAATGAACCCGGCGTCCAGCGTCTGGGCGGCCTTGATCGCCGCGTCCAGCCGGGCGAGCTCGTTCTCGATCGGCGCGGCGACCTCGACCTTGCCGATCGGCGAGGCGATCGCGGAGACCCCCATCTCGCGTTCGATGAGGACGGTCTTGAGCCGGGAAAGTTGATCATCGTCGAACTCGACGACGTTGGTCCCCCAGGCACTGCGGACCTCGAGGTGCCGGGCGCCAAGCGCCTGCAGCACCGCGACCTGAACGACCGGATCCGGGTCGATCTCGTCCCCGAAACCGGACAAGGTCCACGTCGTGGTCACGCCTACCGACCCTAAGCTGGGCCGAACCGCGGGGGCAAACGCTTGCCATCAGTTGCCATCGGTTGCAGCCGATGTGTCCCACGGACCGGAACGGCACGCTCAACGCGGCGGGGCGACCGAGTCGCGTCGGATCAGCGGGCCGGGCAGCAGGGTCAGGCCCGGTTCGTCGGGGCCGCCGTCGAGGACGTCGAGCAGCCGGGTCATCGCCTGCCAGCCCATGGCGTGGTGCGGCAGCGCGACCGTGGTCAGGGCGGGCGCCATCTCGGGCGCCACGTTCTCGTCGTCGTCGTACCCCAGCACGGAGAGGTCGCCGGGCACCGAGAGCCCGAGGCCGAGGGCGGCCAGCACGACGCCGACGGCGACCCGGTCGTTGGCGCAGGCGATCGCGGTCGGCCGGTCGGGCCGGTCCAGCACCCGTTGCGCCGCTTCGTAACCCTCCCGGATGGTCCAGCCGGTCCGGACCGGCCGGCCGGGTTTCAGCCCGGCCTCCCGCATCGCGTCCCGATGGCCCTGCCAGCGGCGCTCGGCCGCCAGCGAACCCGCGGCGCCGACCAGCGCGGTGATCTTGGTGTGGCCGTGGTCGATCAACTCCCGGCAGGCCGTCCGGCCGCCGGCCACCTCGTCCGGCGCGAACGCGGCGACCCGGTCCGTGGGGTCGATCGCGTCGGCGAGGACGGCGGTGCCAGCCTCGGTCAGATCGCCGAGATCCCAATGTCGCAAGGACAACGCGGCGAACAGGAAGCCGTCGACCTGGCGCTCGTTCAGGGTCGCCACCGCCTGCCGCTCCCGGTCCGCGTCGTCGCCGGTGTCGATCACCAGCGGCACGTAGCCGCGGGCCAGCGCCGCCTCGGCCGCCCCGGTCAGCAGGGCGCCGGCGAACGCGTGGCTGGCGATCGCGTCGGTGACCACGCCGATCGTGTGGGTCCGTTGCCGGCGCAGGTTCACCGCCGCCCGGTTCGGCTGGTACGCCAGCTCGGCGGCGGCCCGCCGGATCGCCTCCTGTTTGTCGGCGGCGATGTTGCCGGCACCGTGGCCGTTGAGCACCATCGAGACGGCCGACCGGGAGACGCCGGCCCGGCGGGCGACGTCCTTCGCGGTCGCTTTGCTCGGCATGCAGTCACCCTATTCCGTACGGTCTCCAGGGAGCCGGAGTTCGTACACCTCGGCCGCCCCGGTGACGCTCCAGCCGTTCCGGGGATAGCCGCGGGTGGTGAACGGGGTGCCGGACTCGGGGTAGGCCTCCACCACCGAGCCGTCCACCCACACCTCGGCCGGCCCGGCCACGGTGATCACCGCAGCGCCATCCGCGTCCAGCGTCCCGGGACCGGCGAACCGGACCAGGAAGGCCGGAGTCGTGGGCCCGGTGAGCTCGGCACCGATCAGGGCCTCGAGCTCGCGCGCCGGCCGGCTGACCAGCCGCCCGTCCCGTACCGCCAACTCGCGCGGGTGGGTGAGGCTGCCCGCCCAACCGGCGGTCACCGACTCGTCGGCATCCCGGAGCTCCCAGGACCAGCCCCAGAGCAGGGCCCGCTCCTGCGTGGCGAGCACCTGCGGTGCGTAGAACGCCGGGCCGGTGTCCACCGGGCCGCCGGTCCGTGGCCGGAACCGGAGTTGATCACCGTCGCGATCCAGGTCGCCGAGGAGCGCCCGGACGCCGGCCAGTTCGCGTTGTCCCGGATGGCTGACCGCGCGCCAGAGCGAAATGATCAAGACCCAGTGCCCGTCCACCCGGATCAGGTTCGGGCACTCCCAGATGTCGGCCGGGGCGACCTCCGCGGCCACCGGATCGGTGTGATCGAGCAGGGTTCCGGCCGGGATCCAGTCGGTCAGCTTGTCCACCCGGTACGCCAGCACGGCCGGATCGCCGCCCGGCCGCCCGGCGCCGATGATCGCCCACCGATGATCATCGAACTCGAACAGGAACGGGTCCCGGATGTCGGAGAACCGCGGGTCGTCCGGCATCGGCAGCACCGGCAGCTCGTCCTGCCGCCAGTTGCGCGCGGTCGCTTCGGCGCGGGCCAGCAGCACGTCGGATCTCCCGGACCGGTCGGTGACCGCCGAGTAGACGGCGGTCGGGGTGCCGTCGTCGTCGACCAGGCAACCCGTGTAGCAGCCGTACGCATCCGGGCGGCCCGGTCGCGGCCGCAGTGCGGCCGGCTCGACCCGCCAGTGCAGCAGGTCCGCCGACGAGGCGTGCCCCCAGTGGATCCGTTCGTGCCGGGTCGAGTCCGGGTTCCACTGGAAGAAGACGTGCCAGCGGTCGTCGATCCGGGCCAGCCCGTTCGGGTCGTTGATCCAGCCGCGGTCCGGGCGCGGGTGCAGTCTGGGGAAGAACGGATCGGTCACTTGCCACTCCCTGCGGTCAGGCCCTCGCGCAGCGGTCGCTGCCCGAAGACGAAAACGATCAAGGCGGGGATCATCGAGATCACCACGCCGGCCAGGACGGTGGCTACCGACCCGGTGCCGAGGTTGCCCTGCAGCGACACCAGGCCGAGCGGCAGGGTGAAGTTCTCCTCGCTGATGGTCAAGATCAACGGGCGGAAGAACTCGTTCCAGTGGTAGTTGAACGCCAGAATGCCGACGATCGCCAGGCCCGGTGCCGCGAGCGGCGCGTAGACCAGGAAGAACGTGCGCCACGGCCCGGCGCCGTCGATCTCGGCCGCCTCGCCGAGCTCGGTCGGCAGGGTCAGGAAGTACTGCCGCATCAGGAAGGTGCCGAACGCCGTCGGCAGGGCCGGGATGATCAACGCCAGCAGGGTGTCGGCCAATCCCATTCCGCGGAGCAGCATGAAGACCGGCACGATGGTCACCTGCAGCGGCACCATCATCGTGGCCAGCACCAGCCCGAACAGCAGCCGGCGGCCGCGGAACTCGATCTTGGCGAAGACGTAGCCGGCCATTGCCGCGGTGATCATCTGGCCGGCCGCGACCAGGATCGTGACCAGCGCGGAGTTCCAGATCAGCAGGCCCAGGTTGACCTGGTCCAGCACATCGGCGAACGCGGCCAGTCCGAAGACCCGCTGCCCGGTCTCGGTGTCCAGCGGGGTGAGCGCGGTCCACAGCGTCCAGAGCACGGGGCCGAGGGTGAGCGCGGTGGCGACGATCAGTCCGACCAGCCGGCCGACGTCGCCAGGCGTGATCAGGCGTCGGGGCCGGCGGCGGACCGGACCGGAGACCGGTGCCGCGACCCGAGTCTGAGGCGTGGTGGTGAGTGCCGTCATGATCAACTCCTCACTGGTAGAAGACCAGCCGGCGGCTGATCACGAACTGGGCCGCCGTGGCGGCGATGATGATCAAGGTCAGCACCAGCCCGATCGCCGACGCCCGGCCGAACTCGAGCTGCCGGAACGCGGTTTCGAAGATCACCATGACGGCGGTCCGGGTGGCGTCCTCGGGGCCACCGCGGGTCAGCACGTACGGCTGGTCGAAGATCTGCAGCGCGCTGATCACCGCCATCACGGAGGCGACCAGCAGGGTCGGCGAGACCAGCGGCAGCGTGACGTGCCGGAACTGGCTCCAGCCGCGGGCGCCGTCGATCGCCGAGGCTTCGTAGACGTCCCGCGGGATCCCGGCCAGGCCGCCCAGGAAGAGCAGGAACGTGAAGCCGAAGTTCTGCCAGACGTAGACCGCGATCACCACGGCGGCCGCGCCGGTCGGCGTGGTCAGCCAGCCGACGGCCGGCAGTCCGACCGCTCGGAGCACCGCGTTGACCAGGCCGAACTCCTGGTTGAACAGGTACGCCATCACCAGCGACACCGATGCTGCCGACAAGATCAACGGGAAGAACAGCGAGGACCGGAAGAAGGTCCGGAGCCAGCCGGGCAGCCGGCCCTGGACCAGCATCGCCAGCCCGAGCGACAGGCCGAGCTGCAAGATCACCGCGATGATCACGAAGCCGAACGTGTTGAGGAAGCTGATCCGGACCGTCGGGTCGTTCCCGATCGCGGCGAAGTTGTCCAGGCCGATGAACTCGGGCGCGCTGATCACGTCCCACCGGAAGAAGGCCAAGATCAGCGAGACGATGATCGGGACCAGGACGAAGACGCCGATGCCGATCATGGTCGGGGCGAGGAAGACGGCGGCCAGGATGCGGCGCTGGGTGCGCCGGCTGGCCGTGTTCGTGTTCGTGATCATGAGGACCTCCGCAGCGCTCGGGTCAGGTCACGATCCATCGCGCCGAGCACTCCGCGCAGGTTCTGCGGCGGCCCGGTGACGGCCGACTGGACGTGTTTGATCATGGCGGTCTCGACCGCGGCCTGGTTCGGCGGCGCCGGGATCGGTGCCGTGTCGCCGAACTTGTCCAGCGTGTCGTAGAAGACCCGCCAGTGCTTCGGCCCGCGACCCTGCAGCCACTCCTCGGTGATCACCGAGCGGCGGGCCGGAGTCGTGTTCGGGGTCCGAATGGCGAGCCGGACCGCCTCCGGGGTGAGGCAGAACTTGATCCATTCCCAGGCCGCGTCCTTGCGCGGCGATTCGCGCATGATCGCGTACCCGTCGGCGCCGAACTGGTGCCGCTGGCCGCGCATCCGCGGGAAGTAGCAGACGTCGTACTGGTCGGACGACATGCCGCCCTCGTAGAGGCCGTCCATCCAGAAGCCGCCGGCCGGCGTCATCCCGATGTGACCGCGGGCGAACCGGGACACCAGTTCCGAGCCGCCGCCCTGGGCCGGCGAACTGCCCAGGCCCTCGGCGGTCAGCTCGGCCAGATAGGCGAAGCTCTCCTCCACCCGCGGATCGAGCGCGTTCGACGCCTCGTACGCGAAGCCGCCGCCGCGACCGGTCTCCTCGGGATAGAACTCCGACCAGAGCCAGTCGCCGCCCGGCATCGTGCGGGTGGACAGGATCGAGGTGTCGTTGACGTACAGCCACGGCACGACGCCGCCCCAGAGCCGGTTGGTCCAGAAGAACGCCCGGAAGTCCGGCCCGGCCGCCCGGGTCAGGGCTCGCGCGGTGTCCCGGAAGTCCTCGGCCGTCCAGTCGTCGGCGGGCCGGTCCAGCCCGGCCGAGCGGAACAGCTCGGCGTTGTAGTAGAGGTTCGCGGCATTGAAGCCGTTCGGCATCTGGAACAGGCTGCCCTGATACATGAACGACTCGACCAGGGCCGGGTGCACGTCGGCGAAGTAGCCGCGCAGATCCTCGGCATCCCTGCGGACATAGGGATCCAGCGGTTCACCGAGTCGTTCGGCGAACAGCTGGGTGCCCTCGGTGGCGACCAGCACCAGGTCCGGCGGCGTTCCGGCGGCGACCAGGGTGAGGATCTTGGCCAGGAAGTCGCTCCAGTCGACACCCTGGATCCGCCGGATCTGGACCCGGATGTCGGGGTGTTGTTCCCGGAACGCGGCGACCAGCTGGGTTCGGGCGGCCGCGTCCTGGGCGGTGCCGAACAAGCAGATCGTGAGGACGTCCTCGCCGCGGCCCGGGATGTCCTGGGCGGTCAGCCGCGGCCAGGACAGTGCGGTGCCGACCGCGGTGGCGCCGAGCGCGCCGATCACGGCCCGGCGGGATAGGTCGACCATATGGGTTCACCTCCCTGTGAACTCGTAGATCCTGACACGTGTCAGGTCTTCGGATGCTTTACTGTCTCCCAGGACCTGACACGTGTCAAGTGCTCGACGAGGAGGAGTTGTGTCCGAGGTGTTCCCTGTGTCTCACGTGTTCTTTGCGCCGACCGGTGCCTGGGTCGGTGACGTCATCCCGTTCCGGCATCGCGGCCGGTTCTGGCTCTTCTACCTGTACGAGGCGCGCGACGGCACCGGCATGCCGTGGGCGCTGGTCTCGACCACGGACTTCGTCCACTTCCATGATCACGGAGTGGTGCTGCCCAGCGGCGGCGAGGATGCTCCCGATTTCAACGCCTACACGGGATCCGTGCTGATCGACGGCGACACGGCGCATCTGTTCTACACCGGCCACCATCCGCGGCGGTTCGGTCCGGACGGCCGGCCGGAGCAGGTCGTGCTGCACGCGGTCGGCGACCAGGAGTTGATCACCTGGCGCAAGCAGCCGGGCTTCGTGGTGCGGCCGCCGGCCGGCTACGAGACGGCGGACTGGCGGGATCCGTTCGTCTTCCGGACCGGCCCGGACCAGGCCTGGCGGATGCTGGTCTCGGCCCGGCACAAGGTCGGCCCGGATCGGCGGCGCGGGGTGATCGCCCAGCTCACCTCGAGCGACCTGGAGACCTGGGAACCGGCCGAACCGTTCTGGGACCCCGGCCGCTACCTCGCCCTGGAGTGCCCGGACGTGTTCCGGCTCGGCGACTGGTGGTATCTCATCTACTCGGAGTTCTCCGAGTCCTTCACCACCCGGTACCGGATGGCCCGCGACCCGGACGGCCCGTGGCAGGTGCCCGAATCGGACACGATCGACGGCCGCGCCTACTACGCCGCGAAGACGGTCGGGGACGGCGACCGCCGCTTCTTCTGCGGCTGGATCGCCACCAGGGAAGGGGATGCCGACGACGGCGCGTACCAGTGGGCCGGCACAATGTCGATCTTGGAGGCCCGGCAGCGGCCGGACGGCACGCTCGCGTTCGGCCTGCCGCCGGAGTTGACGGCGACGTTCGCGAACGAGGTGCCGACCGTGCTCGCCGAGCCGCGCCGACTGGCGGCGCCGGACGGTCTCGCCGTCGCCGTCGACGACGTCGACCTGCCCACGACCGTCCGGGTCACCGCGCGGTTCGCGTGGCCGGAGCCGATCACCGAGTGCGGGTTGCTGCTGCGCACCGATGACGAGGGTGAGACCGGCTACCGGCTCCGGCTCGAGCCACGGCGGAACCGGGTGGTTCTTGATCGCTGGCCGCGGACGCGCACCGGCGACGAGCAGTGGCAGCTGTCCGGCGACGTCCCGTACGCGATCGAACTGGAACGGCCCTGCCCACTGCCGCCCGGCGAGCACACCATCGAGTTGATCATGGAGGACACCGTGCTGGTGGCGGTGATCGACGACGCCGTCGTGCTCAGTGCCCGGATCTACGACCACCGCACCGGCCGGCTCGGTGTCTTCGCCGGCGAAGGCACGGTGGACGTCTCCGCCGTCACCGTCACGACCCGCCCCAGCGTTCCCTGAGGCTGTCGAAGGGCAAAACCACAACGCCCCCTGGGGCTTGGGCTCAGGGCACGGTGATCAGAAGTCGTCCGGGCAGTGCGGGGCGCGGGGCCAGGAGAAGGCGGTGGTCACGGCCTGAACGCTGCCCGGGGTGTGTTCGCCGATCAGGCCGGCCCGGTGCAGGGCGGTCAGCGGGGTGCCGCCGAGGTAGATCGCGCCGAGGTCGCGCACGGTCAGGCTGATGTCGGCGGACGCGTCGGTCCGGGTCACCTCGGCACCCTCCGGGCCGGCCTGCACCCGGTAGCGCCCGGCCAGGTCCGGCAGGAACGCGTCGGCGACGTCGAGGACCACATCGAGCTCGGCGGTGTACTTCCGGGCCGCAAGGGCCCGCGGCAGATCCGTCAGCCTGGCGTACGTGGCGTCGTGCAGCTCGGTCTTGATCGCCCGCTGGTCGGCGACCAGCTGGCGCAGCGGCTCGTCGGTGGGCACGCTGCGGAACCGGAACTTGCGGATCAGGTCCAGGTCGAGCAGGAACCGCCACAGCCGCGCATAGCCCTGCGGGGTGGCGGCGTCGAGTTCGTTGATCATGACCTCGCCGCCGTCATCGGTCCACTTGGTGCGGAACGCGGCGAAGCCGTCCGGGGTGCCGTCGGCCGCGAAGTGCAGCAGGTAACGGCGTTCCGAGGCGCCACGACGGCGGTTCTCCGGGTCGTGCGCGTTCGAGTCCCATTCGAGCTTGGTGCGGTTCAGAGCGCCGGGCCGGTCGGCCAGGAAGCTCTCCCGTACCCCCGGCGCCACGGCCAGCGCCTCGTCCTTGGTCACCTCGTCGACCGAGCCGCCACCAAGATCGACTCCGGGCAGGAACGTCATCTCGCGGGTCGCGCCGGAGATGCTCAGCAGGGAGGTGGACCGGCCGTAGCCGAACCGCCCGTAGATCAACGACTCCGATGCCCACAGCAGCGCCAGCGGTTCGGTCCCGCGGGCGATCACGTCCTGGGTCAACTGATGCCGCATCATCTGGGTGAGCAGTCCGCGCCGCCGATAGCCGGGCGCCACCGTCACCACGGTCACCGCCGCCACCGGAACGGAGCCGCCCGGCGTCGTCATCACCCTGGTGCAGGCGCCGGTGGTGGACACCCACCGCCCGTCGACGGTGAACCCGAAGTTCCGCTCCGACTCGATCTGCTCGACGCCGGGACCCCAGTCCTCGGCGTTGAACGTGTCGTGGAACCCCCGCGAGACGGCCTTGAGATAGTCCTCCCGGGTCTCCTCGGTGACGGTGCGGAGTTCCGGGGTCGCCCGATGCGGCGCAGTACGTGCAGACATGCCGACAGTCAACCCGATGATTCAACCCCCCGCACGCCATTTCCGCAGGCGCGGGTCGGGCGGATGCGGCGCCCGCGACAGGCACCGCATCCGACACCGGATCGGTCTACTTCAGGAAGATCTCCACGACCGGCACGGCGACGTTCGGCGGCCGTACCGGCAGGGACAGGGTGACCGTGCCCTCGGGTTCGGCGCCGCGGCTGGTGTTCTGCGCCTGCGCCTGCGGATCGGCTTCCTTGAAGAAGATCTCCGAGGCGTCGTGCAGGAACTGGGCATACGCCACCCGTCCGCCGAGCCCGGCCAGGTGGACGTGCTTCAGCGGCCAGGAGAACAGGTGCAGGTAGAGCCGGTCACCGCGCTGCGTGTAGCGGCAGTCGACCGGCGCGGTGAACTCGGACGGACCCGCCCCGTAGATCGACTTGTCGTGGTACGCCATCCAGTCGCCGATCTCGGCCAGCGAGGCGCGGGCCCGCGGATCGATCTCGCCGCGGCCGGTCGGGCCGACGTTGAGCAGCAGGTTGCCGCCCTTGGAGACGCCGTCGATCAGCATCTTGATCAACAACTCGGGCGACTTGTAATCGTCGTTGTCCCGGTCGTAGCCCCAGCTCCCGTTCAGGGTCTGGCAGGCCTCCCAGACCACCGGCTTGCCGTCCTTCATCATCGGCCCGCTCGGCTGGTACTGCTCCGGCGTGACCAGGTCGCCCGGAATGTCCAGCCGGTCGTTGATCACGATGTTCGGCTGCAGCTCCCGGCAGAGCGCCATCAGCTTCTCCGAGTCCCAGTCCTCGCGGCCCTTGCCCGGCGCGCCGCCGTTCGGGTGCTCCCGGCCGGGGTAGGAGAAGTCGAAGAACAGGTAGTCGATCTGGCCGTAGTCGGTGAGCAGTTCGCGGACCTGGCCGTGCAGGTATTCCCGGTAGCGGGCCATGTCGCGGCCCTCGTTCTGCTGCGGGATGTCGTCGTCCTCGCGGCGCGGGTTGATCACGTCGATCGTGTAGTCGGGGTGATGCCAGTCGATCAGCGAGTGGTAGAAGCCGACCTTCAGCCCGGCCGCGCGCAGCGCCTCGACGTAGGGCCGGATCGCGTCCTTGCCGTGCGGAGTGTTGGTGATCTTGTAATCGGTCAGCTTGGAGTCCCAGAGGCAGAAGCCCTCATGGTGCTTCGTGGTCAGCACGACGTACTTCATGCCGGCTTCCTTGGCTGTCGCCGCCCACTGCTCCGGGTCGTACAGATCGGCCTCGAAGTAGCGCAGGTAGCGCTCGTAGTCGGCGACCTGGGTCTGCTCGCGGTGCATCACCCACTCGTGCCGCGCCGGCAGCGCGTACAACCCCCAGTGGACGAACATCCCGAACCGGTCGTGAGTGAACCATGCGTGGTCCTGCGTCATCGCCTACGCTCCTCGAAATTCATCTGATGATTGGTCCTGATTCAATCAAGGATTGCCTCGATACGCCAGTAGTTCCGGGCCTGGATTTGAATTCGTCGGACACGGCTCCGCCCATACTGGAACGGTTGTGCCGATCTGTTGACGGCCACTTAGGCCCGGGTTACCTTCAGTCGACGCTCCGTCGTTCGCACGTCATGCAACCGATGGCAAGCGTCAAGGCTGTGGAAACTTCGATCGAGCACTGTCGCCCTGTCACAGCGCGCAGCTGCGTCGTTCATCACTGAGGGGGAAAGTCGATCATGAAAGCGCGTACCGTTCTTGCGTTGGCCTCGTTGGCCGGCGTCGCACTGGCCGGAGCCGTCACCACGACGGCCTCTGCCGATCTCGTCACCCGTTGCATCGGCACCGGCGGCGCGGTGACCGTGCCCGGCGACCTGGTCGTCCCGGCCGGCAAGTCCTGTGTCCTCGAGGGCACCACGGTGGAAGGAAAGGTGACCGTCCAGGCCGGGGCAGATCTGGTCGTCACCGACGGCGTCTTCAAGGGCGCCGTCGTGGTGGTCGAGGACGGCTACCTCGACGCCTACAACACGACGGTGGCCGGCAAGGTCACCAGCCGCGGCGGCTACGGGGTCACCTTCGGTGCCTCCACGCTGTCGGCCGGCTACGCGGGACAGCCGCCCAGCGACGAGACGATCGTCCCGTTCGTGTACTTCGAGGACAGCAAGATCACCAAGAACGTGCAGTCCGCCTCCGGTGAGCTGTACGTCGGCGGCAGCAGCGTCGCCGGTTCGGTGTCCGGCGCCGGCACCGTGTACGCCGACGTGATCGACTCCACCCTCACCGGCGGTCTGACCGTCACCGGCAATGTCGACGGCTCGGTCGTCTGCGGCAGCGAGATCGACGGCGCGGCCTCGTTCGACGGCAACGGCACGGTCCAGGTCGGCGGCGGCAGCCTGATCGACGACTGCTCCGACGTGAACTACTTCGGCGGCAACGTCACCATCGCCAACAACAACGGCGGCGTCGCGGTGATCGGCAACATCATCCGCGGAAATCTCGGTGGCGAGGGCAACGACCCGGCTCCGGTCGGTTCGGACAACCGGGTCCGCGGTGCGCTGTCCGGCCAGTTCGTCGACCTGCAGCCCCCGGCGATGGCTCGCCGGGCGGCTCCGGAGGATCGGCTGGTCGAGCTGAAGGGCAAGGTCGCCGAGCGCAAGGCGGCCGCGGTCAGCGAGGGACAGGACGCCGGCAAGGCCTTCTGATCCTTCGTCACTGACAAGGGCTCCGTAACACCAGAGATCCCCTGCGCCACGGTCCGTCCTGGCGCAGGGGATCCTTTTCTGATCTTGATCAAACGTCTCTATCCACAAGATCAACATCCGTCTGTGGAAAGTCGTCGCCGAGACAGAGCAGCGGCTCGCCGGCCAGCCGGGCGACCGCGTAGGTGAGGCAGTCACCGAAGTTCAACCCGGCCGGATGGCGGCCCTTTCCGTAGCGGGCGAACGCGTCGACGGCAACGGTCCAGTGCCGATCGTCGATCGGGACGACCTCGACGCCCGCTTCCTCGACGAACCTTGCCAACAAGGTCTTTCCGGGCAGCCCGATCCTCGCCACCAGGACGATCCCCGTCTCGACCAGGGTCGCTGCACCGATCCGGATCCTCGACGCGGCAGCCAGTCTGTCGATCAACGCCCGGCCGGTGGGCTCGGCGGTCAGCACCGCGATCAAGGCCGACGAGTCCACCACGATCGCTGAGGACGAGGTCACACGCCCTCAGCCCCGATCCCGAGCAGTTCCTCCCGCTCGGATTTCGTGATCGCCACACCGCGGACCTCGACGGGAAGCTGCGGCCAGGCCTCATCGACCAGGAACCGCCTCAGCCGATCTGCCCGCGCCCCGTGTTGATGCTCCCGCAGCACCCGCTCGAGTCGCTCCTCGAGCGCGCTGCGGATCGCCCCCGTCTTCGTGTCCGAGGTGAGCCGGGCGAGCTCGGCAGCCAGCGCCTCGGTCCTGGCGTCCTTGATGTTCAGTGCCATGGTGTAAGGGTAGCTCAGATGGTGTAGTTCTGCTATCCCTTGACCCCAGTCAGCGTGATGCCCTGGATGAACGTCCGCTGCGCGATGAAGAACAGGATGATCACCGGCAGGATGGCGAGGGTGCTGACCGCCATCAGTGGGCCGTATTCCGAGGCGTACTCCCCCCTGAAGAAGCTCAGCCCGAGCGAGATCGTGTACAGGTTCGGGTCGGTCAGGTAGATCAGCGGGCCGAGGAAGTCGTTCCAGGAGGCGAGGAACTGGAACAGCCCGACGGCCACCAGCGCCGGTTTGATCAACGGCAGGATCACCCGGATGAAGATCTGCCACTCGTTCGCGCCGTCGATCCGCGCACTCTCCGACAGTTCCTTCGGCAACGAGCGGAGGAACTGTCGGAGCAGGAAGATGTAGACGGGTACTCCGAGGCAGTGCGGGATGATCAACGGTGCCCAGGTGTTCGTCAGGTTGAAGGTACGGAAGATCTCGAAGGCCGGGAACATCGTCACGTAGAACGGGATCATCATCGTCGCCAGGATGATCACGAACAGGACGTTCCGACCGGGCCACTCGATCCTGGCCAGTCCGTACCCGACCATGGCCGAGGAGAACACGGCGCCGATCACCGACAGCACGGAGATGACCGCGGTGTTGAAGAAGTACTGCCCCAGCGGGAACAGCAAGGCCGCCTGAACGAAGTTGTCGAAGGTGATCTCGTCGGGGAACCAGACGATCGGGCTCGCATTGATGTCGGCCGCGGTCTTGAACGCCCCGGTGACCATCCAGAACAGCGGCACGATGAACATGATCGAAAGTCCGATCAGTACCGCGTGCTTGGCCAGACCCAGCAGCAGGCGTGGAACCAGCGGCCGGTGTCGCTGAACGATCCTGCGCGGTTCGATATCGGCCAGGGTTTTGGTCGGCCCTCCGACCAGGGATGCATCGGTCGCTGTATCGGCCATGATCAGCTCCCCCCGTAGTAGACCCTGCGGCCGACCGTCCGGAAGACGATCACGGCGCAGGTTGCGGACAGTATGAACAGGACCAACGCGAACGCGCTGGCGTAGCCGACCTTGAAGAACGCGAAGAGATTCTGATAGAGGTACAGGCCCGCGACCATGGTCGAGCCGGCCGGGCGTCCGTCACCGCTGGTGATCACGAAAACCTCGGTGAAGTACTGGAATCCGGCGATCAATCCGGTGACCAGTGCGAACAACAGGTGCGGCGACATGAAGGGCAGCGTCACATGCCGGAACCGGGAGAGCACTCCGGCGCCGTCAATCTTCGCCTGCTCGTACAGTTCGACCGGAACGTCCTGGACCCCGGCGAGCATGATCACCATCAGGTTGCCGACTCCCCACACGGCGATGATGATCAACGCCGGCTTGGCCCAGGCGGGATCGGTCAGCCAGGACGGCCCGGTGATCCCGACGAGACCGAGCATCGAGTTCACGATCCCGTATTGCGGGCTGAAGACGTAGTACCAGACGACCGCGGTGGCGACCAGCGGAACGATGCTCGGGACGAAGAAGAGCACCCGGTAGATCGAACGGCCGTGGACATTGAGATTGAGCAACAGGGCCAAGCCCATGGCGACAACGATTCCCAGGGGCACCGACCAGGCCAAGATGTACACGGTGTTGCCCAGCGAGCGCCAGAACATGGCGTCGGTGAACAGGTCCGCATAGTTGTCGAAGCCGAGGAACCGGCCCGGCGTCAGCATGGTCGCCGAGGTGAAGCTCGCCTGAATGGTCCTGATCACCGGGTACGCGGTGAAGATCAACAGGCCGGCGATCGCCGGTGAACAGAACAACAGGCCCCATTTGATGTTGCTCTTGGTGCGACGGGAGAACTTCGTTCGTCCGAGGCCTGGCACGGTACGGTCAATCGTCGTCATCGATGATCACCCAACCCGATCGAATCGTGCTGCTTCGCGCAGACTCAGGTTCTTGATCTGGGTCAGCGCCTCCTTCGGACTGAGCTGCCCGTAGACCGCGGCCTGAACCATGGTTTCCATCTGCTGGTGGTGGAACTCGCTGACCGTGACCAGCGGACGGGTGTGTTCCATCTTGCGCAGCGTCTCGTGATAGACACCCGCGTCGGGATCAGCCGCGATCTCCTCGTTGACTGGTGCCTTGGCATAGCCGACCGGAAAGCCGATGTTGTCCCACTGTGCCTTCGTTCCCTCGTCGGAGATCGAGAACCACTTGACGAACTCCCACGCTGCGTCGGCTTGGGGGGCGGTCCGCGGGATGAAGCAGGACCAGCCGCCGAGCCAGGCACCTTCACCCGGTCGGCTGGCGCCGGGCGGTTGATACGGCAGCAGCGTGGCACCGATGTCGAGATCCGGGTAGAGCTCCTTGATCTGGACGAGGTTCGGCGTCACCAGGCAGGTCATGCCGATCTTGCCGGTGGAGAACGGGTGGATCTGCAGCGACGGCGGAGCGATGTTGACCGCCGCCTGGGCACCGCCGACGCCCTGGGCGGACTTGGTCATCCATTCCAGCGCCCGGATGTTCGGCTCGTCATCCGTCGTGACGTCGTTGGTACCCGTGTTCCAGAACTTCCCGCCGAAGGAGTATCCCCAGGTGAGCATCGAGTTCGCGGCGCCGTACTGGTTCCACGGCAAGATGCCGACCTGGACTGCCTGCCCTCGCTCGACCCTGTTGATCTCGGCGGCCATCAGATCGATCTCGTCGATGGTGGTCGGCGGGCGTTCCGGGTCCAGGCCGCACTCGGCGAACAGTCCCTTGTTCCAGAAGAACGGGAAGTTGGCGTCGGCGTCCCACTGCACACTCCAGACCCGGTCCTGGTAGGCCATGCTGGCAGCGCAGACCGGGAAGAAATCCTCCAAGCGGATGCCATCGCGCTCGAAGTAGGGCGTCAGATCCTTCATCAACCGGAGCTTCGTCCAACTCGGCGCCAGCGCCGCGTCACAGAAGCCGATGTCGGGCGCCTGGTTTCCGGCGATCGCGGTGAACAGCTTCTGCTGGATGGTGCTGCCGCCGCCCGGCGTCGGACCGAAGGTCACCCGGACCGCGATCTCGTCCTGCGACTCCTCGAACAACCGGGCACACTCGACCAAGCCGGCGCCCGTCGTCGATCCCCAGATGTTGTAGATCTCGATCGTCGTCTTCCGCCCAGGAGCCGGTTCCTTGTTCGGACGGACCTTCATTGCGTCGCGCCCCGAACTGACCACCGTGCAGCCGGCGCCCGCGCCGACGGCGAGGCCGGCGGTGAGCAGGCCTCCCGCCCGGAGCAACGAGCGCCGGGACAGCGATGGTCGTTCGGTCGAACCCCGATCCGGGTTGGCAGCATCGGTCACCGGCACGCACCCCCTCGTACGTCGATCCGCGATTGAATCGTTTTGATCGTGGATTCAAAACACTAGGCCAGAGCCTCTCGGGCGGTCAATAGCCTGCTTCCGGACCTTCGCCGGGTGGTCCGCTGATACCTTTCAGCGACCGACGGGGGTCAGCGGGCGAACGGGGCGCCGAGCGCGGTGAACGTCGCGTGCTCGTACGCGGCCCGGCGAACCCAGCCGTCGATGCCGGGGATCATCATCCGCTGCTCGCCGTCGGCCTCGACCCGTTCGGTCGCCGACGGAGCCAGCGGGCGCGGCTCACCGGCCGCGACCGCGTCGACCACCCGCATGAAGCCGCCGGTGTCGATCAGCGGACAGAGCAGCGGCTCGCCGGTCGCCCGGTGCGCGAGCAGGTTGTCCAGCAGACTGGTCCGCTCGTACGTCAGCGTCTCGGCCGGCGCACCGGTCAGGTCGGCGGCCGGGCGCAGCTCGACGAGATCCTGGGTGTAGAAGAACCGGGCCGCCTGCTCGGTGCCGACCACCTCGACGTACGGCGCCTCCTGCGACTGCTCCGCGCAGAGGGTCAGGCCCAGCGTGACCCGGGTCCCGTCGTTGGTCACGACCCGGACCACCGAGGTGTCGTCCGACTCGATCGCGTTGGCGCGGAACAGGTCCACCTCGACCTCGGCCAGGTCGTCCGCCCGCTGGGCGCGGGCCAGCCGCAGCGCGGCCGAGGTCGCATGCGCCAGCGGATTCGTGATCACGCCGTCCATCACCGGCACACCGTCGATCACCCGGCGGCCGGCCCAGGCGGAACGCCGCCAGTAGCTGAAGGTGCGGAGCCAGACGCCGACCCCGGAGATGCCGACCAGCTCGCCGAGCCGGCCCGAGTCGATCATGGTGTCGAGCGCCGGGAACGCCGCCGAACCCAGGCTCTGGAAGCCGATCTGGACCACCCGGCCGGTCTCGGCGGCGACCGCGAGCAGCCGGTCGAACTGGTCCAGGGTGGCGACCGGCGGCTTCTCCAGCAGCACGTCCGCACCGGAGCGCAGGGCCGCCTCGGCGAACGGCAGGTGGGTGTGGATCGGTGTCGCGATGGTGACGATCTCGGGCCGGGTCCGGTCGAGCAGCTCGGCCACGTCGGTGAAGACCGGCACCCTGGGATCGAGCCGGCCACTGTCGTCCGGCTTCGTGTCGCAGACGCCGACCAGGTCGATCTTGTCGAGCCGTTCGGTGGCCGCCCGAAGATGGGACGCCCCGTACCCGTGAATTCCGACGACCGCGAGCCGCGGCAACCCCTCCGCCATGGCCCGTACTCTCTCAGATGCCGTGCGACTGCTGGGTCGGCACCCCGGTCCGGTCGGACTCGAACCGAGTCGGCTCGTAGCTGGCCGGTTCCGGCGGAGCCGGACGCGCGACCAGTCCGGACAGGCGGCCGAGCACCGTACTCAATTCGAACCGCCAGCGGGCGGTGGCGCGGAGTTCCAGCCGCAGCCGCGGCGTGATCGGGTGCGGCCGGGTCACCTCGAAGCCGACGGCGGTCAGCCAGCCGACCGGCAGCAGGACATGGGCGCGGGTTCCGTTGCTGCCGGCGGCGCCGGAGCCGAACGCCTCCAGCGCACGGATCGACCGGCGCACCGCGAGCGCGGCCGCGGACCGGACGAGTTGTTTCCCGACACCGTGACCGCGATGCGGCTCGGCGACCCAGCCGGTGATCAGGACCGCGGCGTCCCGGCTGGCGCCGACCGCGAAGACCGAACCCTTGGGCAGCAGGTCGGGCGGAGCCAGCAGCAGGAAGCCGATCACCTCGCCGGCGTTCACGGTCATCACGCCGCAGGCGCCCCAGCGGCCACAGACCTGCTCGGCCCAACCGGCGTCGACGCCCGGCATCGCCTCGAGACAGCTGGGCGGCAGCCGGTTCAGGTCACTCGCCGTGAGCGGGCGGATCCGGCGGGACCGCATCAGCGAGACCCGAGGTCGGCGAAGCCTGGTGCCGGGCGGGGCCGGGTCAGGCCCGCGGCGAAGCCGATCAACAGCCCGAACGCGAGACCGGTCAGCAACCAACCGAACCACCGCCGCAGCCTGGGGCCGGCCGGGGTCGGCTGCGCCGAGGATCGCCGCGCCCTGTTCATGGTCACATGCTAGTGCGGTTGCGAGATGGGCTGTAGCGGATCGCCGACGTGGTGCACCCTGGTGGGGTGACCTCGTCCCCCGAACCTTCGAGCCGGCCCGCAGAGCCTCCGGTCCGACGCCGCGACACGCGGCTGGACAACTATGTCGACCGGTACGCGGTGCGTACCCACGGGATGACCGCTTCGGCGATCCGGGCCCTGTTCGCCGTGGCCAATCGGCCCGAGGTCGTCTCGCTCGCCGGCGGGATGCCGAACATCACCGACCTGCCGCTGGACGTGGTCGGCAGCTCGCTGCAGCGGCTGGTCCTCGACGACGGCCGGGTCGCGATGCAGTACGGCAGCGGGCAGGGCGAGCCGATGCTGCGGGAGGCGATCTGCGAGGTGATGGGCCTGGAGGGGATCGCCGCCCATCCGGACGACGTGACCGTGACCGTCGGCTCGCAGCAGGGCCTGGACCTGGTCACCCGGCTGTTCTGCGACCCGGGCGATGTGGTGCTCTGCGAGGCGCCGTCCTACGTCGGTGCACTGGGCGTGTTCCGGGCCTACCAGTGCGAGGTACGGCACGTCGGCATGGACGCCGAAGGCCTGTCGCCGCAGGCACTCCGGGAAGCCCTGGAAGTCCTGCGCCAGCAGGGGAAGCGGGTCAAGTTCCTCTACACGATCCCGAGTTTCCACAATCCCGCCGGCGTCACCCAGTCCGAGCAGCGCCGCCGGGAGATCCTGGCCATCGCCCGCGAGGCCGACCTGCTGCTGATCGAGGACAATCCGTACGGACTGCTCGGATTCGATCATGAACCGCTGCCGACGCTGCGGTCGCTGGACTCGGAGCTGGTGATCTATCTCGGCACGTTCTCCAAGACGTTCGCGCCGGGCTTCCGGATCGGCTGGGTGCTCGCCCCGCACGCCGTACGCGAGAAGCTCGTGCTGGCCCAGGAATCGGCGACGCTCTGCCCGCCGGTGTTCTCCCAGTTCGCGGTGGCCGCCTACCTTCGTGATCATGACTGGCGCGGGCAGATCAAGGTGTTCCGGGAGATGTACCGGGAGCGCCGGGACGCCATGATCGCCGGGCTCGCCGATCACCTGCCCGCCGGTTGCACGTGGAACACGCCGGCCGGCGGCTTCTTCGTCTGGGTCGGGCTACCGGCCGGGCTCGACGCGCAGGCGATGCTCCCCCGGGCCGTCACCGCACGGGTCGCCTACGTGCCCGGGACCGCGTTCTACACCGACGGTTTCGGGAGCCGTTTCATGCGGCTGTCGTACTGTTATCCGACACCGGAGCGGATCATCGAGGGCACCCGGCGGTTGGGCGAGGTGCTCAACCGGGAGGCGGCCCTGCACGAGACCTTCGGCACGGTCGGGCCGGCGGACCCGGCCGGGCCCGCGCTGCCGTACCAGGCACCGCGGCCGAACCAGAGTTGATCATGGATTGTTGATCATGGGAAATGATCATGAACGGAGGGATCGGGTGACCGACGTCGGGACCGTCGTGGTGCTGGCGGGTGGCCTCTCGCACGAGCGGGAGGTGTCGCTGCGCTCGGGCCGGCAGGTCGCCGAGGCCCTGCGCGACGAGGGGCTCGAGGTGATCGAGTCCGACGTCGACTCGGGGCTGGTGGAGCGGCTCGACGGGCTGCCCGGTGCGGTCGTGTTTCCCTTGCTGCACGGCGAAACCGGCGAGGACGGTGCGTTGCGCGAGGTGTTCCGGCTGCTCGACGTACCGTTCGTCGGATCCGACGGTGCCGCCTGCCGGGTCGCCTTCGACAAGTCGATCGCGACGACCGTGGTCGCCGACGCGGGCCTGGCCACACCGGAGCAGGTGGCGTTGCCGCACGAGATCTTCCGCGAGCTCGGCGCCCAGGCCCTGGTGTCCGCGCTGGCGAAGCGGATCGGGTTCCCGATGATGATCAAGCCGTCGCGCAGCGGCTCGGCGCTGGGCTGCACCAAGGTCGCCACCCCGGACGAGTTGCCGGCGGCAATGGTCGCGGCCTTCGCCTACGGGTCGGTTGCGGTGGTGGAGACGTTCATCGCCGGCACCGAGGTGGCGGTGACCGTGATCGACCGCGGCGACGGCCCGGTGGCGCTGCCGGCGGTCGAGATCCGGCCCGACTCCGGGATCTACGACTACGCAGCCCGGTACACGGCCGGCGCGACCCGCTTCCTCTGCCCCGCCGACCTGCCCGACCCGGTGTCCCAGCGCTGCTCGGAGGTTGCGCTCACCGTGCACCGCCTGCTCGGCCTGGCCGACCTTTCCCGGACCGATCTCATCGTCCGCCCGGACGGCGTGCCGGTGTTCCTCGAGGTCAGCGTCGCGCCCGGGATGACCGAGACGTCCTCTGTGCCGCTGGCGATCGAGGCCGCCGGCTGGGGCATCGGCGAGACCTGCGCCGACCTGGCCCGGGCGGCCGCCCGGCGGGGTCGTGGATGACGGTCGTGTCCGACGTCACCGGCCGATCCCGCCTGCTGCCGGTGCAACGCGCCGGGATCATCCTGCTCGGCCTGGCGCTCGCCGCCGCCATGGGCGTCCTCGGTGTCTGGCAGGCGCAGGTCTACCAGTCGCAGGGACTCGAGGCGGCCGCGCACCGTGCCGCCGAGCCCGCTCGGCCCCTCACAGAGGTGGCGCCGGTCGGCGCCACGGTGACGGACGGCTATGGCCGGACGGTGACGTTCACCGGTCACTACCGGCCGGACCTGCAGCTGGTGGTGCGGTCGTCCGACGATCCCGAGGTACGGGTGCTGACCGGCTTCGAGCTGACCGACGGCAGCCTGGTCGCCGTGGTGCGCGGGTCACTTCCCGCCGGTACGGCTGAGCCGCCGGCCCCGCCGAGCGGCACGCTGACCCAGTCCGGGCTGCTGTTGCCGTCCGAGGATTCGGGCGAGAACGACCCGGACGCGCCGGGTGTGATCACGGCCATCCGGGTGCAGCGGCTGGCGCAGCAGTGGCCGGGCTCGCTGGTCAACGGTTACGTCACGCTGACGTCCGCCGACGCGGCCGGGCAGGGACTGGCGGCGTCACCGTACCGGCTGCCTGATGCGCCCGGCCGCCTGCGCAACGGTGCCTACGCGGTGCAGTGGTGGGTGTTCGCCGCCTTCGCGATCGGGATGGCGATCAAGGTCGCCCGCGATCTCGGTCGGCCCCGGCCGGACGGCGACAAGAACTACGACGTAGAGTCGTAGTCATGCGCGGTGCGTTGCTTCGGTATCGGATCATGGCCTACGTGGTCGGGGTCCTGTTGGTGATCTTGATGTGTGTCGGGGTTCCGATGCGCTACATCTGGCACGACGAGACCGTGGTCCACTGGACCGGGATGCCGCACGGGTGGCTCTACATGATCTTGCTGATCACCGCGTTCGACCTCGGCAGGCGGGCCAAGTGGACCTGGAAGAGGCTGATCTTGATCGCGCTGGCCGGGACCGTGCCGTTCCTGTCCTTCGTCGCGGAACGCTCGGCCACCAAGGACGTACGGGAGAAGCTCGCCAAGCTCGAGGCCCGGGAGAAGGCCGAGCAGTCCGCAGAGCCCGGTGCCGCAGCCTCCGAGGTCGCCGAGCCCGGCCGTTGATCGTGCTGCTCAGCGCCTCGGTCAGCCGGTCTCGACGCTGAGCACGGTGGTCCGCATCATCCCGCTGCCGTCCGGCACCTCGTAGCGGACCGGCATTCCCGGATAGTCCGGCGCGAACCAGAACGTCTGCACCTCGGCGTCGCTGGTCGGCCTGGTGTCGTAGCGGACGCATTCCAGGCGGCCGAGCGGGAGCTCGACCAGTTCGTTGCGGACCTCTGTGCGATCGGCCGGGAAGGAGGCGTGCCCCTGCAGTTCCCGCCAGGTGACCCGGCTCGTCGACACGTCGTCGGGAGCGTCGGCGTTCCACCGGTCCAGGGTGGCGCCGGTGTCGTCCCCGTCGCGGAAGCGGTTCAGCCGTTCGAAGGTCGAGCCGTCGGGTCCCTCGACCAGCAGCCGGATCGTCTTCCCGGCCCGACTCGATTCTCGGATCTCCTCCGCCGTGAACGGTGTCGGGAGCAAACCTGGACCGAGTACGTGCTTGTCGGGGGCCTCCATCACGCTATTCTCCGCCTCCCCTGGCGATCCTGCCCAGCCTCTCGCAGAACTTCCCCAGGACGATTTGTCGACTTATTTCTATGTCGCGGTATCGGTATGGGGGTAGATCTGTTTGTGGTCAGTTCGCGTTGGTGTTCTGGTCGTTCCCGGGCGCGGTCGGCGTGGACAGGCCCATGGCCGCGACGATCCGGTGCAGGTCGTCGACGGTGGCGAACTCGACCACGATCTTGCCCTTCGTCTTGCCCAGATCCACCTTGACCCGCGTCTCGAAATGGTTCGACAGCCGGTCGGCGAGCTCGGCGACCTTCGGTGCGAACGGCTTCGATCGGCGCTTGCGTACCGGCTCGTCCTCGCCGGTCTCACCGAGGGTCACGAGCTCCTCGACGGCTCGTACCGAGAGACCTTCGGCGACCACCCGCTGGGCCATCCGCTCCTGCGCCGCCTGGTCCTCCACGGCGAGCAGCGCCCGGGCGTGCCCGGCGCTCAGGACGCCGGCCGCGACCCGGCGCTGGACCGTCGGCGGCAGCTTGAGCAGGCGGATCGTGTTGGAGATCTGCGGCCGCGACCGCTTGATCCGCTGCGACAACTCCTCATGGGTGCAGCCGAAATCCTCCAGCATCTGCTGGTACGCGGCCGCCTCCTCCAGCGGGTTCAGCTGCGACCGGTGCAGGTTCTCCAGCAGCGCGTCGCGCAGCAGGTCGTGATCCTTGGTCTCCCGCACGATCGCGGGGATCTTCTCCAGGTTCGCCTGCTGCGAGGCACGCCACCGGCGCTCCCCCATGACCAGCTCGAACTTCCCGTCGGCGATCGGCCGGACGACGATCGGCTGCAGCAGGCCGACCTCCTGGATGGAGGCGACCAGCTCGGCCATCGCGTCCTCATCGAAGACGGTGCGCGGCTGCCTCGGGTTCGGAGTGACGGCGTTCGCGTCGATCTCGGCGAAGTAGGAACCCTCCGGGACCGGGTGTGCGGGCGCCGGCTCCGGCGATTCGGGAGTCTCCCGGGGCTCGGTGCGCTGGAAGAGTTCGCCCAGTCCGCGTCCCAGTCCACGACGCTCGGCGCCGACGCTCATGAATTCTCCTTTGCTCCGCGGCGGGCGATCTCTCGCGCTGCCGCAAGGTACGACTCGGCGCCGGTCGACTCCGGCTGATAGGTCAGGACGGTCTGCCCGTAACTGGGCGCCTCGGAGATACGCACCGAACGCGGAATCACCATCGGCAGCGTCTGCTCGGTGAAGTGAGCCCGTACCTCGTCGACGACTTGAGCGGCGAGCTTGGTCCGGGCGTCGAACATGGTCAGCAGCACCGTCGAGAGGTCGAGCTCGTCGTTCAGCTCACCCTTCACGAGGTTGATCGTCTGCATCAACTGCGAGACTCCCTCGAGCGCGTAGTACTCGCACTGGATCGGGATGAGGATCTCGTTCGCCGCGACCAGCGCGTTCAGGGTGAGCAGGCCGAGCGACGGCGGGCAGTCGAAGAAGACGTAGTCGGCCGGGTGATCCTTGAGGTAGGTGCGGAGCGCCTTGTTCAGCCGACCTTCCCGGGCCACGACGGACACCAGCTCGACCTCGGCGGCGGCCAGATCGACGGTCGCCGGCAGGACCCGCAGATTCGGCGCTTCCTGGGAGACGACGACGAGGTCCTCGATCGCGTCGCCGTCGAGCAGGACCTCGTACGTTCCGCGGGTGCCGGTGCTGTGCTCCACCCCGAGGGCGGTCGACGCGTTTCCCTGCGGATCGAGGTCGATGACCAGAACGGAGAGTCCACCCATGGCAAGGGCTGCGGCGATGTTCACCGTCGTCGTCGTCTTGCCGACGCCACCCTTCTGGTTGGCGACCACCATGATCCGCGTGTCCGGTGGCGCCGGCAGCGGTTCGATCAGCGGTCGTGCCGGAGCAGACTCCGCCTCCGGCTCGGCCTGAGCCTCCGGCGTCGGAGGCTCCAGATCGTCCGTCGACGCCTCCGCTGGTACGGGGTGCGTGACCTCGTGCTGGACCGGGACATCCGCGACGGTTGCGGCCATCCCGTCGGGCGGCGCGAGGGTGGCGATGTCCGCCTGGCCCGATGCTTCGTTGTCCGGTGCGACCACTGGGTCCGTGAGCGGTTCGGTCACCGCGACCTGCTCGACCACACTGGGTACCTCCGGCGTCGCAGGGGCGGGGTCGGGCGTTGCGTGAGCCGGCTCGGCCAGCGCGTCAGTCGTGTCGGCCTTCTCCGCAAACTGATCGGGCGGGACGACAACCGGTGCGGAGACGACGATCTTGGGATCGCCTGTGGCAGGTGCTGCGCCGACCGGGGTCGTGGGCAACTCGTCACGCGTCGCTCCGTTGGTGGGAGGTACGGATCCCGAGGTCGATGTTTCCCGTGAAACAGTCGGCCAACCAAGTGACTTGGCGTCGTGCGCGACGCCTGGCCATCCCAGTCCCCCCGGGGCGGCCGGACGAATCCCCCGCCGCAATGCCACCATCCCAGTTCCCTGCACGTTCGTCCTCCCCTACCGACAGGGCAACGTTACTGGACGCCCACCCACAACTCGGCCATCCACACCGCGCCACGGATAGGCGTCTCACAGATCAGGCCAACAGCGCGGCAATCCAGGCACTGAGCCGCTCGCGCAGGACCCTTCCTGTGATCTCAGGGCGGCCGATTCCGGCATAGTTCACCGCCCACGTCTCCACCACGTCCTACGCGTGCCCAGCAGCCTCGAGATCCCACGCCGCAACGTTCTCGATCTCCACCCTCGGCTGCCTCCTCGTACTTTCGAAGGAAGTGATCCGCCGCCTCCGTCGAGCCAAGGAGAACAAGGTCCTGGCGACACCACGCGACATCGACCCCCGAGGTCCGCAGAGAGCGCCCGACCAATCGACCACCCCGGATAGCGAGCTCCCGAGCCACAGGGCATTCCCGCACAGAAGTCGTAGTGCACCATGACCCTTCCGGTCCGGTCCAACGACTCTCCCGGTCCCGAGCTGCTGCAGCCGCCGGCCCGTCGCCGGACGGCGGCCCCGTCATCACCGGGCGAAGACCGCGCCCGTCGATCGCATGAATGCGCGCGGGCACGCGTGCCATCTCGGTGCCGATCCCAGAAAGCGACAGTTCCTTGACGGGGTGTCCACCAGCCAGCTTGCTCGTCGCGATGATGGACCCGGCAGCATCGCCGACCGAGTGACCGACCAACCGCGGCGCGAGAGGCCCCAACGAGGCCAGGCGTTCCATCACCCGCACTTCCTCGACGACCGCCCGATCACCCACCGGAAAGTGACGGACCACGTACTCGTTCCCTTCGGCGTCCCGAGCACCCACGGCTACTGCATGCCCCCCGCCAAGCAACTCACCCGTCAGCTTGAGCTCGCGCCCGACGACCTCACCAGCCCGTCGCACCAAGTCGTTCAGCGGACTTCGATTCATGTAGGCAGCCTCCCATGCGTGCCGCTGTCGAGTCTGCCGCGAACACAGCCACAGGAATCCCGCACCGCCGGCGACGCCCAGGCAGCGGGCCGCGGGCCGCGCCGTCTCCCCCATGGTGCGTCGCCCGCCACGACCCCCGATGCCCACACCTCCGGGATTGAGCTCGCTCGGCGACAAGACCCGGCCGCCCCGCAATGGAACGATCACGGCCGCCAGCAGAGGCTGAACCGCGAGCCTCCAACGTCAGGACGGACATCCGGTCCATCGTGGGCAGCCACGAACCGTCCGGCCGGCCCTTGCCGGCGTTGATCTCGGGCCACGCGTCCGTAGGTCGGCGTCCTGCCCGTCGACTCCGTCCACCTCACGCCGCCCGCAGCGTCGTGATCGAGGATGACGGTGGGTCGCAGTCGGTGCGGCACGCCGGAGCCGCGGTACGGCGCGCATCGTCCATGACTGCCCGGGCCCGGTGGTCGATCGGATCGTCACGTCGGCGCCGGGCCCGACTCCTCCCCGCCCGGGCGACGGACCACACCGACGACGGCAACGCCGCACCAACGTCAGCCCGTCCCGATCACGACCACGGGACGCCAGCGCCGGAACCGGTGCGGCAGGGCAAGAGAAGCGAGCGGCCGAGTGCCCGTCGCCCGGTCCGTCCGACGGACGGCGGAGATCGCCGTCCACATCGATCGGCCTGCAGTTCGCTGCGACCGGCCATTGGGTGGACTCGATCATGACCGGTACGGGATCGCATCACTGGGTGGTCGAGCCCGCTCACCAGGGACGCTCCGTTGGCGGACCAACGAACGTTACAGCTGATCGGCACGACTCCTTTCGGCAGACCGCCCAAGGTCGGCGCGATATGGATGGACCGACCTCGCATGTTGGATGCCCGTCTGTTTCACGTGGAACCGGCAGGCAACCGTTGAACCGCAACCAATGGGCATCGCCACTCGTCTCGCTGGCTCCTCCGCCGATCGGGCGTCCGTGGACACACGGCTCCGTCCTGCCCACGATGGCACCTACCACCAATCGAGCACCGGGCCCCAGGGACCGATCGAGGATGAGGCGTGGTCGTCGCCGCCCATCGCCGAGCGTCGACGTGAGTGTCGACCCGGTCGGCGCCGAGGTCTCGGCGGAGCAGGAGGCTGCCATCAAGCGGAGCCGGCAGCGCCGGACCGTGCCGCGTACGCTGCTCGAATGAGTCGGCCGGGAGCCGACACCGCCACGGCTCGGCGGCGTCCAAGATCATCGCGCCGGCGGCGTAGCTCAGAGCGGATACCGCTGGACGGTCGCTAGGTCTGCCGTAGTTCACCTCTGCCTACGCCCGGCCAGGGCCGGACGGGAGTCCCATCCCCGCATGTCCCACCCCGACGGACCCGCTCCACCAGGGCACCGGATCCCGACGCGGCGAGCCCCTCACCGCCATGTGCGGCACGAGCTCCATGACCGAGTTCCACCGGCGACACAGTCGCAGTTGCACCAGACCGCCTCTCACGCCTCAGCTACCGGCGCAACTGGACGACTCGCGCCGCCCGTCCCGACCTCGCACACTGATCCCTGACGGTCCACCCGACAGCCCGACGCTGAACCAGACCCTCCCCGGGCGAACATCGCCCCTGTCATGCCGTCCCCACCCGGCACGCGAGCACATGGCCGGCGGCAACTGCGATCACTCAATCCTCGCCCTACCACTGCCATCCGATGCCCTGGCGGCTTCCTAGATCCGCTAGAACAGTGAAGACGCTCGGCCGAGCTCGGTCCGTCACGCCTCGTCGCGCACCAACCCGCACCCACGAAGAAGGAAGCCATGCGCCTGACCATCGGAACCTTCAACCTCTGGCGTACCGGGGAACCCTGGCGCTACGCCGCCGAGCGGAACACTGTCCGCGGTGCCGTACCTGGAAGTGCCGCGGTCACGATGCGTCCGCCGACCGGCGTCTGGAGCCGACGCCTCCCCTTGATCGTGGACACTCTACGGCGGGCCGAATTTGACCTGGTCGGTTTGCAGGAGATCTCGGATGAGAGCCGAGGTGAGGATCCGGTCGTGGAGACGCTGGCCGACGCACTGGGCGTGAACCTCGCCAGAACGCCCGACGGCCAACTCGCGCTACTGACCCCACACCGAATCAGGTCGTCCACGGTGGTTCCGCTCACTGTCGGTGTCGCCCGGGACGAGGCCGTCGCCGGTTACGGATCAGCCAGCATCCTGCATGCGGTCATCGCGGCACCCGGCGGGGACACGAACTTCCTGGTGGCTCACTGGACGCCCCGATCGGCGTCGGCACGCATCGACGCGGCACAGGCGCTGATTGCCTACCTCTCCGGTCTGCCCTACGAGCGTCTGGTCGTCGTCGGTGACCTGAACACCGTCGCTCCGGAGAAGCCTGAGCTCGCGCTCCTCGGCCAGGGCGAGCGTCAACTTGTCGATGCCTGGGCGGCCGTCCACCCAGGCCACCCCGGACCCACGATGCCCAGCCACGACCCGGCCGTGCGGCTGGACTACGTGTTCTTGAGCCCAGACCTCCGACCCGTGTCCACGCGGCGGATCGGTGATCGACCCGACCAGGACGGGTTCTATCCATCGGACCATCTCGGGGTCGTGGCCACCGCCACGGCCCTCGAGTGACGACCGCCGGGTCCGCGGTGGCAGCTGATCAGTGATCAACAACTCTCGCCGCGGCGGCCGCAAGTTGATCATGAGCAATCCCTTGTACAGAAGGGAGAATCACGCAACGGGAAAGATCATCAACGCATCTGTCGCGGCACCATGCGGACCACGGTGGCGGTGGCTCCGGCGGCGTCGCCACCGACGGTGATCACCTGGGCCGTGAGATCGTGCTCGGCGAGCACGGGGCGGGCCTCGGTGATCTCGCGGTCGGCCGAGCTGCCCTTCATCGCGAGCAGCTGCCCGTCGTCGCTACGCAGCGGGGCGCACCAGCCGATCAGCCGGGCGAGGGGTGCCACGGCCCGGGACAGGACCGCCCCGTACCGCACCCCGTGCTCCTCCGCGCGGCCGCGGCACACGGTGACCCGCGGCGCCAGGCCGAGCTCGTCGATCACACCCTGCAGAAAGGTGACCCGGCGCAGCAACGGCTCGAGCAGCACCACCTCGAGGTCGGATCGGCTCAGCGCGAGCGGAATGCCGGGCAGTCCGGCCCCGCTGCCGACGTCCACCACGGTCGTACCCTCCGGCACCAGCTCCCGGACCGCCGCCGAGTTGAGGATGTGCCGCGGCCAGACGGCTTCCGCCTCCCGCGGCCCCAGCAGACCCCAAGCGATACCTCGATCAATCAATATGTCGACATATCGCTCTATGGTTTTAGTGTTCTCCCCGAAGATCTGTTCCAGCGTCGAGCGGTCGGTCACGTGCTCGGCAGGACCACGACGCGCCGGTTCGGCTCCTCGCCCTCCGACTCGCTGACCAGGCCCGCGGCCGCGACCACGTCGTGCACGATCTTCCGCTCGAACGCGTTCATCGCCGCGAGGGCGACCCGCTCCGAGCTCTCCTTGACCTCGGTCACCGCATCGCTGGCCAGGTCCGTCAGCTCCTTGCGGCGCCGCTCCCGGTAGCCCGCGATGTCCAGCATCAGCCGGCTCCGGTCACCGGTCTCCGTCAGCACCGCCAGCCGGGCCAGCTCCTGCAGCGAGTCGAGGACCTCACCGTTCGACCCGACCAGCACGTCCGTGTCGGTCAGGATCGACACGTGCGCGCGATCGCCGTCGACGAAGGTGTCCAGGTCGCCGTCCAGGTCGGCGATGTCCAGCAACTCCTCCAGGTAGTCCGCCGCAACCTCCGCCTCGATCTCAAGTCGGCTGGTCGGACCGGCGTCCTCCGAGTCGTCATCGTCGTCGTCCTCGGAGTCGTCATCCTCAGCGTCGTCGTCGGAGTCGTCGTCCAAGTCCTCGGCCTCCACGGCCTCGGCCGCGTCGGCGTCGAGTTCGCCGACCGGAGCCGCCGCTTCCTCGTCCGCCGCCACCTCGGGTACGTCGACCTCGGGGCGCACCTGTTCATCCGACGCGGGATCCGCCACCGTCGCCTGGTCGATCTGCTGGGTGTCGTTCACTGGTCCTCCTGGTTGTGCGCTCACCGTTTGCGCTGTGATCTGGTCTGCCGGCGTGGTTGCTGTCGAACCACCCTCGGCGTGTCCGGCTCCACCGGAACCGTCGCCGGCTCGGCACCCTTGCCGTTCCGCCGTGCGACACCGTTCGGCGCCGACGCTTTGTCCTTGTCAGCCGGCGTGACCGGCTTGCCCTTCGCACGCCGCCGCGCCTCCCACGCGTCGTAGGCGGGCGTTCCCGGAGACGGGTTCCGGCGAATGACGTAGAACTGCTGAGCCATCGTCCACAGGTTCGAGGTGAACCAGTAGATCAACACACCGACCGGGAAGTTGATGCCACCGACCGCGAACGCGATCGGAAACACGTACAGCATGATCTTCTGCTGCTGCGCGAACTGACCGGTCAACGCCTCGGGCGGCATGTTCTTCCGCATCAGCTGCAGCTGCGTGATGAACATCGAGCCCGTCATCGCGATGATCAACAACACGCAGACGATGTGGATGCTGGTGATTCCACCGGCGAACCCCACACCCATGAAGGTGTCCGAGATCCGCGCCCCGAAGATCTCCGCGTTCTGCAGGGAATCCAGCAGCGGCCGGCGATCCTTCAGCCACTGGCCGCGCGGGATTCCGTGCGCCGCGCCGTCGAGGACCCGGAACAGGGCGAAGAAGATGGGCGACTGCAGCAGCAGCGGCAGGCAGGACGCCATCGGGTTGGCGCCCTCCTCGCGATAGAGCTTCATCGTCTCTTCGCCGAGCTTCTGCCGGTCGTGGCCGTACTTCTTCTGCAGCTCACGCACCTTCGGCTGGATCAACTGCATCTGCCGGGACGACTTGATCTGCCGGACGAACAGCGGGATCAACAGCACCCGGATGATCACCGTCAGGCAGACGATCGACAGCACCCAGGTCCAGCCGTTGTCCGCGCCGAGCAGTGGGGACCACAGGTAGTGGAACAGCACCAACAGCCCGGAAACCGCCCAGTACAACGGCTGCATCAGGGTGCTGCCGAAGTCGACGATCGGCTGGTACCAGGCCGTCTCCATCGGTACGAGCAGGGGGATCAACCCGTCAATCACGACAACACCTCATCACCGGCACGCACCATGATCATGGAGCTCCATTGTTCTGGCCTTCTCGGCCCGTTCGCGCATCTCGCGCTCGAATTCAGGGGTCCCCGGTACGGGATCGAACCCACCCCTGGCCCAGGGGTGGCAGCGCACCAGGCGCCGGGCCGCAAGCCAGGATCCGCGCAGCGCACCGTGCACCTCGACCGCCCGGAGCGCGTACGCCGAGCAGGTCGGCCAGTAGCGGCAGACATCGCCGTACAGGGGGCTGATCAACAGCCGGTACGCCTTCAACAGGCCGATCAACACGTACTTCATGGCCGGATTCGCTTCTTCTCGTTCAGCCCAGCATGCCAGGCCGACGAAAGATCCTCGATCACGCGGTCCGATCCGGCCGCGGCAGAGGGGAAAGCGCGGATCACGATCCGTGCCTGCGTTGGCTCCTCTTCGAGCAGTCGCGCGACACCGTGCCGAAGCCGGCGCTTCACCCGATTCCGTTGTACGGCGTTGCCGACGTTACGACCGACGATCAGGCCGATCCGCGGACCGGCGGCGGAGGAATGCTCCGCGTCGCTGGGCTCAGCCACGTACAACATCAAGGTCGATCGTCGAATCCTGCGTCCGGTCGAGATGGTCGCCCGGAACTCTGCGGACGCACGCATCCGCAGCCGGGCGGGCAACATCTGACCGCACCCCGGTCAGCCCGAGAGTCGTGCGCGCCCCTTGCGGCGCCGAGCCGCCAGGATGGACCGGCCGGCACGGGTACGCATCCGCAGCCGGAACCCGTGGGTACGGCTACGACGACGGAGGCTTGGCTGGAACGTGCGCTTGCTCACGGGACTTCTCCCATATCTATAGTGCTGAAACCTGTCCCGCGGTCTACGAGTGGAACGCACGGGCACAACGAACGGGGCGCCGGGGTCCCGGCAACCGGACCAACGGTACGGGTCCCGAGCGTTCCCGGTCAAACCAGCGAGACCGAGCTCACGCACCACAAAGAGTGCCGAGCGTCCAGCCGACACGCCGACGAGATGAACAAATGCAGCGGCGCGGGTTGCAGAAGCATGACGGCCATTGCTACCGTCCTGGATCGCAGGAGATGCGGGATCGACTGCTACTGGGCTGCTGCGCCCCCGGACGGACACATATTCGGCTCATTGAACCGCCCTTGGACTCGGGACTGGGCGAAGCTTTGCTTCGTCTTGTTCACAGCTTGTGGATAAGTGTGTGGAAGCACGACTAGTCTGAACAGCAGTCCGACCGGCCCCACGGTCGCAGGCACAACATAATGGCGGAGTGATCTTCAACGAGCCGGGAGCTGGACGTGCGTGAGTCATCGGCAGCGGAGCTGACATGAGCGAGTCCGACCGCTCCGCCGATGAGAGCCTCCTCGCCTGGCAGCAGGTGCACGCTGAGGCCGAACCCCGGCTTCGCCCCTGGTGGATCACCAGTCGCCCGTTCGCCCTCCAGCAGGATCAGTTCGTCGTCGCCGTACCGAACAACTTCACCCGGGATCAGTTGGAGAGCCGGTTCCGGGACGAGATCGAGTCCAGTCTGCGGCGCCGCTTCGAGCGCCCGATCCGGCTCGGCGTCGTGGTGGACGA
Organism: Microlunatus parietis; assembly: GCF_013407955.1. Lineage (GTDB taxonomy): Bacteria > Actinomycetota > Actinomycetes > Propionibacteriales > Propionibacteriaceae > Microlunatus > Microlunatus parietis. The sequence continues at coordinate 3,681,672 of NZ_JACCBU010000001.1, forward strand.
CACCTTGGAGACCGCGCCGCCGCTCGACCTGGAGCCCGCCGACTCGGACCGCCTCGACGACGACCTGGCTGCCGGTCCCCAGCGCGATCACGACCCGCTCGACCGCGACCACCTGGACCGCAACCACCTGGACCGCGACCGGCTCGACGACGACCAGCCGCAACGCGACGGTGCCTTCTCCTATCCGGAGCCCGCGCCCGAACGGCCTCAGCTGGCCGGCCTGCATTCCTACGACGGCGACGGCCGGTCGAGCGGCGAAGGCCGCCGGCCCGACAGCAACTCCCGGCTGAACCCGAAGTACTCCTTCGAGACCTTCGTCATCGGCGGCTCGAACCGGTTCGCCCACGCGGCCGCCGTCGCCGTCGCCGAGAATCCCGGTAAGTCGTACAACCCGCTGACGATCTATGGAGAGTCAGGGCTCGGCAAGACCCACCTGCTGCACGCGCTCGGTCACTATGTGCGCAACTACTTCGATCGGGTCCGGGTCCGCTACGTCTCGACCGAGGAACTCACCAACGACTTCATCAACGCGATCAGCCAGAACAAGGGTGCGGAGTTCCGCCGCCGGTATCGCGACGTCGACGTCCTGCTGATCGACGACATCCAGTTCCTCGAGGGCAAGGAACAGACGCAGGAAGAGTTCTTCCACACGTTCAATACCCTGCACAACGCGCAGAAGCAGATCGTGATGACGTCCGACCGGCCGCCGAAGCTGCTGGAGAACCTGGAGCCGCGGCTGCGCAGCCGGTTCGGCTGGGGCCTGATCACCGACGTGCAGCCGCCCGACCTGGAGACCCGGATCGCCATCCTGCGCAAGAAGGCCGCCCAGGAACGGCTCACCGCCGGCTCGGACGTGCTGGAGTTCATCGCGAGCAAGATCCAGACCAACATCCGCGAGCTCGAGGGTGCCCTGATCCGGGTGACCGCGTTCGCCAGCCTGAACCGGCAGCAGGTCGACATGGCGCTGGCCGAGGTGGTGCTGAAGGACCTGATCCCCGAGGGCGGCGAGGCGCAGATCACCAGCGGCACGATCATGGGCCAGACCGCCGCCTACTTCGGGCTGACGATCGATGATCTCTGCGGCCAGAGCCGTACCCACGCGCTGGTCACCGCGCGTCAGATCGCGATGTATCTGTGCCGCGAGCTGACCGACCTGTCGCTGCCGAAGATCGGGCAGCAGTTCGGCGGCCGTGACCATACGACGGTGATGCACGCCGATCGCAAGGTGCGCAACCTGATGGCGGAGCGGCGCAGCATCTTCAACCAGGTCACCGAGCTGACCAACCGGATCAAGAACCAGTCCCAGCGCTGAGTCCGCATCCTCGCCCTCGCTTCCGTACGGGACGAGGGCGTCACGTCCCGTCTGCCTGCCCGGATTCGGAAGGTTAAAAATCACGTACCCAGGTCAATCCGGCCGCGGAGGAATCTCACACAGCTGGGGAAAGAACTGTGGACAACTGTGGAACCGGGCCGAAAGTATCTGGACGACCGGTGGACACAGCCGTGGGAACAACAGTCTTTCCCAAGATACTCCCCGTGTAATTTTTGTCATTCCACAGGATTGTCCCGGCGTCGAACCACAGCCTGACCAGGTACGACAGGTAGTTGTCCCCAGTCTGCACAACCGCTACGACGACGACCAGAAGACAAACATCTCCTCAAAGGCCGAAGTCACCCGGCCACCTGCTTGTGCACAACCTCGGGCCGGCTCTCCTGGCCCGCTTCACACCGAAGCCATCGTCGGTATGATCGTCGGGCATTCGCCCGGCCGGCCCGGATCGCGTACGGCAGCGCGCCCCCATCAGCAATCGACAAGTCACGCTCCCGACCACCAAGCTCCGCGACCGGGCCACACCGCACAGGAGGAACCGTGAAGATCCGACTCGAGCGTGATGTGCTGGCCGAGGCCGTCCAGTGGGCGGCTCGAAGCCTGCCCACCAGGCCGAGTGTGCCGATCCTGGCCGGCCTGCTGGTCCGGGCCGACGCCACCGGAGTCACGTTCTCCAGCTTCGATTACGAGACGTCCGCGCAGATCCACGTCAACGCCACTGTGACCGACGAGGGCGAGGCGCTGATCTCCGGGCGACTGCTGGCCGACATCTCACGGTCCCTCCCGGCCAAGCCGGTCGACATCGTCTCCGACGACAGCAAGATGGAACTCACCTGCGGCAGTGCCCGGTTCACCCTGCAGGCGCTGCCCGTCAACGAGTACCCGTCACTCCCCGAGATGCCCGAGTCCACCGGCTCGCTGCCGTCCGACGGGTTCGCCCACGCGGTCGCCCAGGTCGTCGTCGCGGCCGGCCGGGACGAACTGCTGCCCGTGTTCACCGGCATCCGGATCGAGATCGAGGGCGATCAGGTCTCGCTGCTCGCGACCGACCGCTACCGGATGGCGCTCAAGGAGATCACCTGGGACCCGCAGTCGCCGCAGACCTCGGCCAACGCCCTGGTCCCGGCCAAGGTGTTGTCCGACACCGCGAAGTCGATGACCGCCGGCGAGAAGGTGACGCTGAGCCTGGCCTCCACCGGAGCCGGCGACGGGATCATCGGGTTCGAGGGCGACGGTGCCGCGGGCCGCCGGCAGACCACGACCCGCCTGCTGGACGGCGAGTTCCCCAAGGTCCGGCACATCATGAACTTCGCGCCCGCGCTGACCGTACGGGTCAACACGGCCGAGGCGATCGCGGCCGCCCGCCGGGTCGCGCTGGTGGCCGAGCGGAACACCTCGCTGCGGATGTTGATCAACGAGAGCTCGATCACCCTGGAGGCCGCGACCGGCGACCAGGCCCAGGCCTCCGAGGCGATCGAGGCCGTGGTGAACCAGCTCGACGGCGGCGAGATCGCGGTGCCGGCCGCCGGCTTCAACCCCACCTACCTGCTCGACGCACTCGGCGTCTTCGACACTCCGTACGTGAATCTCGCCTTCACCGCCCCGAGCAAGCCGTGTCAGCTGACCGGCCTGCCCGAACTGGACGGCGAGCCGCTGACCGACTACCGGCACGTGATCATGCTGATGCGCCTGCCGGCCTGACCCTCATCCGCTTTCGACTGCGAGGAATTCCATGCAGCTGGGACTCATTGGACTGGGCAAGATGGGCGGCAACATGGCCACCCGAATCCGCGCGGCCGGCCACGAAGTGATCGGGTACGACACCAATCCGGAGATCTCCGACGTCAAGGATCTCGCCGAACTGGTCTCTCGGCTGACCGACGGCCCGCGGGTGGTCTGGGTGATGGTGCCGGTGCAGGCGCTGGAGCCGGTGATCAAGGACCTGGCCGGTCTGCTGGCGCCCGGCGACATCATCATCGACGGCGGCAACACCCGTTGGGACGGTGACGCCGGCCGGGCGGAATTCCTGGGCAGCAAGGGAATCAAGTTCATCGACTGCGGCGTCTCCGGCGGCGTCTGGGGTCTGGAGAACGGCTACGCCCTGATGTGCGGCGGCGACGCCGAGGACGTCGCGGTGGTCCAGCCGATCTTCGACGCGCTCAAGCCGCCGGGCGAGTTCGGCTTCGTGCACGCCGGTTCCCACGGTGCCGGGCACTTCGCCAAAATGGTCCACAACGGCATGGAGTACGCGATCATGCAGGCCTATGCCGAGGGCTGGGAACTGCTGGAGACCGCCGACGTGGTGACCGACGTGCCGGCCACCTTCAACTCCTGGCGGGAAGGGACCGTGATCCGGTCCTGGCTGCTCGACCTGCTGGTCCGGGCGCTGCAGGAGGATCCGCAGCTCACCGAGATCCGCGGCTATGCGGAGGATTCCGGCGAGGGCCGCTGGACCGTCGACGCCGCGATCGACCTGGCCGTGCCGGTGCCCGCGATCTCCGCTGCCCTGTTCGCGCGGTTCGTCTCCCGGCAGCCGGATTCGCCGGCCATGAAGATGGTTGCTGCGATGCGGAATCAGTTCGGGGGGCATGCGGTGCAGAAGGAAGCAGCGCAGATCGACGAGATCTGATTCATCCCGCCGTGGGCTGTGGGTCTGCGGGGTGTCAGTGCGCGGACAACCAGTCGCGCGCGGTGATTCTCTGCCGCTGCCGCTATTCCTTATGCGCGCGACGGCCAGTCCCATCCACGCCCGCGCCCTGACACCCCGCAGACCCACAGCCCACGGCTCCCGGGCGGAGCTCGTGGGGGTAGTCGGTCTTGAGCCGAGCGTCGGTGTGGTCTGGGCGGCATGCCTGAGCGAGCGCTGATCATGATCGGACAGGGGAAGGCTTCGTCAGCGTTTGTTTCACGTGGTGAGTGGCTTCGCGTAGCGGTGGCAGGGGACGGGGATCGGGCCGTCCGGGCCGGGGGCCAGGTGGTCGAAAAGGCCCTCGTCGGTCCAGCCGTTGCGTTCGTAGAAGCGGCGGGCCCGGGTGTTGTCGGCGACGACGGCGAGCCAGGCCCGGGAGTGGCCGCCGGCGGCGATGCGGCGTTCGGCCTCGGCGAGCAGGGTGTCGGCGATGCCGGTGCCGCGGCCGGCCTCGGCGACGTACACCTGTTCGACCTCGTCGTTGTTGATCATGATGAAGCCGATGATCGTGCCGTCCCGATCGGCGACGCTGGTCTCCTCGACGAGGGCGGCGGCGCGGGTGTCGAAGGACTCCCGGGTGCGGACCTCGACCAGCTCGTCGGGCACCCGGCCCCGGTGGGCCTGCTGCCAGCCGTCGTACCAGATCTGGGCGACGGCGGCCGCGTCGTCGGGGCGGGCCAGGCGGATCTCAGTCACGCTGGCAGCGTAGAACGTCCGCGCCGGTCGCACGGTTAGTCTGGGCCTCGTGTACGTCGACCATCTGCAGCTGGCCGATTTCCGGTCCTACGCCGCGGTCGACATCGCCCTCGACCACGGCGTGACAACGTTCATCGGGGCCAACGGCCAGGGCAAGACCAACCTGGTCGAGGCGGTCGAATACCTGTCCACGCTCTCCTCGCACCGGGTCTCCACCGACCTCCCGCTGGTCCGGGCCGGGGCCGAGCGCGCCATCGTCCGGGCCGGGGTGCGGGCAGGAATCGAGGATCAGCGCCGGCTGCTGCTCGAGCTGGAGATCACGCCCGGCAAGGCGAACCGGGCCCGGCTCAACAAGTCCCCCGTGTCGCGGCCCCGGGAGATCGCCGGCGTGCTGCGTACCGTCGTGTTCGCGCCCGAGGACCTGGCGATCATCAAGGGCGATCCCAGCGAGCGGCGCCGCTTCCTGGACGAACTGCTGGTGGCGCGCTGGCCCCGGCTGGCGGGTATCCGGGCCGACTACGACCGGGTGCTCCGGCAGCGCAACACGCTGCTCAAATCGTTGGCCGGCCGGGCTCGCGGCGGCCGCAAACCCGGGCCGGAGGCCGAATCCACGCTCGAGGTGTGGGACTCGCACCTGGCCCGCAACGGCGCCGAGCTGCTGGCCGCCCGGCTGTCCACGTTGACCGATCTGATGCCGCAGGTGTCGAAGAGCTACGCCGACATCGCGCCGACCAACAACGACGCCACCGCCGAATACAAAGCCTCCGCCGACCTCACCGGGGCGACCGACGCCGAGGCCCTGAACGAGGCACTGCTGACGGCGATCCGGGACCGCCGCTCCGACGAACTGCAGCGCGGTGTCTCGCTGGTCGGGCCGCACCGCGACGACATCGTGCTGTCACTGGGCTCGCTCCCGGCCAAGGGGTACGCCAGCCACGGCGAGTCGTGGTCGTACGCGCTGGCCTGCAAACTCGGCAGCTTCCAGTTGCTCCAGGACGACGGGATCCAGCCGGTGCTGGTGCTGGACGACGTCTTCGCCGAACTGGACACCATGCGCCGGGAACGGCTGGCCCGCGGCGTGATCGGTGCCGAGCAGGTGCTGGTCACGGCCGCGGTCGGTGCCGACGTCCCGGCCGAGCTGGCCGGCAGCCGGTTCACGGTCGCGGGCGGCGAGGTCACCCGTGACTGACACCGAGCCGGACCCGCCGCGGTCCGGCGCGGACGCTCCCGAACCCGGTGCCGACGACCACGATCCGACCGGGCTGAACCTGGCCCGGAACGTCGCCCGGTCGATCGGCGCCCAGTCCCGGCGGATGCGCCGCCGATCCGCCGGCAAACCGCGCCCGGAACCCGCCGAGCCGCAGTCCTCCGGTGCCCGACCGGACGACCGGGATCCCCAGCTGCTGGGCCGCGCGATCGAGCGGCTGGTGGACAGTCGTGGCTGGACCACGGAGGTCAGCGTCCACCTGCTGCTGTCGAAGTGGCCGGCCCTGGTCGGCCCGACGAACGCCCAGCACACCCAGCCGGAGAGCTATGTCGACACGGTGCTCACCGTCCGGGCCGACTCCACCGCGTGGGCGACGTCCCTGCGGTCGATGGCGCCGCAGCTCGTCGCCACCCTGAACCAGCAGTTGGGCGACGGGACGGTGACCCGGATCCGGGTGCTCGGACCGGACGCGCCGTCCTGGAAGCACGGTCGCCGCTCGGTCCGCGGCCGCGGGCCTCGGGACACCTACGGCTGAATCTCAGCCCCGGCACAGCTGCGGTGACTCGGCCCCCGCTATCCTCCGCTGGTGGAATTCTCGCTGGACTTCAGTCCCGAACTGCTCGTAGCGTTCCTGACCCTCTTCGTCCTCGAAGTCGTGCTCGGCGTGGACAACGTGATCTTCATCTCGATCCTGGCCAGCAAGCTGCCGAAGGAGCAGCAGGCCAAGGCCCGCAACCTCGGGCTGTCCCTCGCCATGATCATCAGAATCGGGCTGCTCTTCGCAGCATCGTGGATCATCAGCCTCAAGGCGGACCTGTTCACGATTCTGGGGATGGGCTTCTCCGGCCGCGACCTGATCCTGATCTTCGGCGGGCTGTTCTTGATCTACAAGGCGGTGAAGGAGATCCACGAGAAGCTGGAGGGCGCCGAGCCGGGCCACGGCACCAAGGCTGCTCGGGCGAACTTCGGCGCCGTGATCGTGCAGATCCTGCTGCTCGACATCGTCTTCTCGTTCGACTCGGTGATCACCGCGGTCGGCATGATCGACAACCTGTTGGTGATCATCGCCGCCGTCGTGCTGTCGTTCGGGATCATGCTCTTCTCGTCCCGATTCATCTTCAGCTTCGTCAACAAGCACCCGTCGGTGAAGATCCTGGCGCTGTCGTTCCTGGTGATGATCGGCGTCTTCCTGATCGTCGACGGCTTCGGCGTCAAGGTCGACAAGGCGTTGATCTACGTGCCGATGGCGTTCGCGATCGGCGTCGAGGCGCTCAACCTGGTGTACCGGGGCCGGCAGCGTCGGAAGCTCGATCAGCCGGACGATGCCGTACACCTGCGCAATGCGGCCTCCCGCGCCGATGATCAAGAGGCGCTGGCGGCGGCGAACGGAGAGAGCGACGGTTCGGTCGGCCTGTCCAACCGGCCGGTCAGCGGCAGCCAGAGCCAGGACCGCTCGTACCCCTGATCCAACAGTTCCTCGAGCCTGTCGAAGGGCAAGGCCTGATGATCATTGTCCCCTTCGACAGGCTCGAGGGATCCTTCAGGCTCAGGCGTTGCCGGCCGGCGGATGACCGCTGCCGTCGTTGATCTCCATGGTGTCGAACGTCGGAGCCGGCGGCCGGTTCGTCGACGGCCGGTCCAGGTAGAACCAGGCGGTCGAGGCGATGTCGTCGTGCAGCGGCAGGTAGCGCCAGCCGCTGTGCCAGCCGAGCGCCTGGATGTCGACCTTGCGCAGCCCGGTCGCGAAGTGGATCGGGTCGGGCACGTGCCAGCGGTACATGCCGAACCGCTGCTGGCTCCGGTACAGCCCGTCCGGCCGGATCACCTGCGGCATGCCGAGGTACGGGGTGCTGAAGGCGGTGTAGCCCTGACCGGGCACGTCGAAGTTCCAGGCGCCGCCGAAGTAGTCCTCGGTGCCGGTGCCGCAGATGGTCGGGAACTCCTCGTCATCGTCGAGGAAGAACTTGATCTCGCCCTCGCCCCACCAGCCCGGCGAGTTCACACCCCAGGCCAGGTAGGTGCCGACGTAGTGACCGCTGCCCTCGACGCCGTCGACCAGGACGTGCGTGGTCCGGTCCGGCAGCGGGTTGCTGCGCCGCCACTGGGCGTGCAGGTAGCCGGTGTTCTCGATCTCACCGCCGACCTCGTACGTCACCTGGTAGTAGACGATCAGCTCGGCATCGGTGGTGTTCTCCAGCGTGAGCAGCGCGGATTCGCGGAACGGCATCGGCCAGTACGAGTTGAAGCCGCCGTTCGGGTTTGCGGCGACCATGGCGGAGCTGACCTGGTCGAAGACACCCCAGCCACTGCAGAAGAAGTCGCCGTACGGGACCTCGATGGCCGGCTCGGCGGCACCGTCCCAGTAGGCCCGCAGGATCAACTGCCGCCAGTGGTCACGGTGGGTGGTGATCCAGATGTGGGTGATCTTGCCGGCCTGGTCGATGTCGGCCAAGGTGAACGTCTCGCCGGGCTTGATCGCCACACTCGGCGACACCTTCCAGCCCTGGCCGAGATCACGCGCGGCACGGGCGCCGGTGCCCTCGGTCGCCCGGCCGCCGCCACCGCGGGAGCCGTCGAAGTTCTCGGGGCTGATCGAACGTGTTTCAACCTGTCGCAGCGAGGCGAGCGAGCCGAAGTGGGACACGTACTTCTCCTTGTAGTCGGGTCCGCAAATTCAAACACGCGCGTGTAATCGATTTCAACGCCCGTCGGCAACCGGTAGGGTGATGGCTCCGGCGATGGGAATGCGGCGTTGTCGTCGCCCATCGGCGATACTGCGAGACAAGCGACGGCGGAGCGGGCCGGCGTCGCGATGCCAACGGGGTGGTCCGAAACCGGGAGGTCAGAAATGGCGACGATCTTCGAGGTAGCCGCCCGTGCCGGAGTGTCCCCGGCCACCGTGTCCCGGGTCTACAACGGGACCCCGGTCTCGGAGGAGAAGGCCAGGCTGGTCCGCCAGGCCGCCGAAGAGCTCAACTTCGTGCCGAACCGGACCGCCCGGGCCCTCCGCCGGCAGGCGTCGGAGGTGATCGCCCTGATCATCCCCGACATCGAGAACCCGTACTTCACCTCGCTCGCCCGCGGCGTCGAGGATGTCGCCCAGGCCGCCGGCTACTCGGTGGTCCTCTGCAACAGTGACGACGACCCGGCCAAGGAGGCCACCTACGTCGACATCGCGGCCCTGGAGAACATGGCCGGCGTGATCATCGCCGCCGTGTCCGAGCAGCCGCAGATCGAGCGCATGGTCGGCCGTGGCCGGCCGGTGGTAGCCGTTGACCGCCCGATCAGTTACGACGTCGACGCGGTCGTGATGGCCAACCGGGACAGCGGGGAGATCGCAGCCCGGTCGCTGATCGAGGCCGGCTACTCCCGGATCGCCTGCATCACCGGCCCCGAGGACGTCGGCACCGCCCGGGAACGGGCCGCCGGCTGGGCCGCCGTCGTCACCGAACACGGGCAGTTCGACGATCCCCAGGCCTACCTGCGGCACGCGAACTTCCGGGTCGAGGGTGGCCGCGACACCATCGCCGAACTGCTCGCGCTCGACCCCCCGCCGGACGCCGTCGTCGCCGCGAACAACCTGATGGGCGTCGGGGCGCTGCAGGTGCTCTCCGAACGGGGCCTCACCCCACCCAAGTTCGGCGTAGCCGTGATCGGCGACCTCCCCTTCACCACTCTCACGCCGACGGCCATCACTCTGGTCCGGTTGCCGGCTCGGGAGATGGGGGTACGGGCGGCGAAGCTTTTGCTGGACCGGATCGGAGGGGACACCGAACCCGCCCGCGAGGTTGTTCTGTCTCATAGCGTGGAGCCGGCGACCATCGTTCATGGGGGTTGAAGGCTTGGACCCGCGGGGGTCTGAAGGGGTGGGCGCGCGGACAACCATCCGGCCGCGATGGTCTGGGTGCCGCTGCCGCAGTTCTGCGATGCGGCCTCCCGCCAGGCCCATCCACGTCCGCGCACCCACCCCCTCAAACCCCCGCTCCCCTGTCTCCGCCGCCCAGGGATCTAACGGACCAGAGCCGTTCGCTGACCTGGTTGCGCCGACTGCGGGTGCCCGAGCGCTGATCACGTCCTGGGTCGCGGGTCCCGCGGTTGACGGCGTAGCAGCGAAGGCGCGCGGAGCTCGTCCTGTCGGTGCCGGCCAGGCCCATCCTCGTCCGCGCACCCCACCCCCTCAGCCCTCCGCTTCCTTTGCACGCCCAGTGGTTTAAGGACCAGAGCCGGGTCGCGGGACTTCGGGTGGCCGAGCGCTGATCAGGTCGTGGGGTGGCTGGGCCCCGCGATCGCCGGCGTGGCAGCGATGGCAGTGGCTCGGACTCGCCGGTGGACGGGCATCCGGCGAACGATCGGAGGCCTTGGGCCCATCGACTAGGTCGGTGATCCTGACAGCGTGGTTGATCATGCTCGCGGGGTGTCGTTATTCCTCCACGGGTGACGCGAGAATCGCGATTGCGACGTGGAAACACCTCAACCGTGGAGGAAAAGCGACAGCCGAGCCCGCAACTACGGAGTCGCCGCCGAGATCGACCCCACCACGACGCCTGACCGCCGACCTTCGCGCTAACCACGCACGCCCCACCCTTCATCACCAGCCGAGCGCTCCGGTCTGGCAGGAGAACAGAGCAGATCAGCGCTCGTCCTGAGTCCAAACAAAGGGGGGGATCGCCGCAACCGGGGTGGGCTTGGGGGTGGGTGCGCGGACGTGGATGGGCCTGGCGGGAGGCCGCATCGCAGTGCCGCGGCAGCGGCACCCAGACCATCGCGGCCGGATGGTTGTCCGCGCACCCACCCCCAAGCCCACCCCGAGCCACAGCACCAAGAACCTCTCGAAAGGCTCTCGAAGGGCGATCCCCTCCGACCCGCACCCTTGACGACTGAAATCGATTTCGACGATGCTGGGGACGTGCCAACTGAGCAGCCAGCTGACCTTCATCTCGCATCCACGCATCCCCTCGGTCCCGACGCCACTGTCGCGGCGTTCCCGCTCGGCGGAATCGGTACCGGCAACGTCTCGATCGGAGCCCGCGGCGAGTTCCGGGACTGGGAGATGCAGAACAGTCCGGGCAAGGGGAATCTGCTGCCGTTCACCTTCTGCTCGATCGACGTCCGGCCCGCCGACGGGGCCGACGGCGAGGCGGTGACGAAGGTGCTCGAGGCGCGGTTCCCCGGCCCGCACGAGGGTGAGGACGGGTACGGCTGGGGCCGGGTGGCCGGGCTGCCGCGATTCCAGTCGGCCGAGATGCTGGGCCGCTATCCCCTGCTGACGACCGACTTCGCCGACGACCGGGTTCCGGTCCGGCCGTCGCTCGAGGCCTTCACGCCGCTGGTACCGCTCGACCCCGCCGAGTCCGGGCTGCCGACGGCGGTGTTGCGCTATCGGGTGCACAACCCGACCGACCGGGCCCAGCAGGTCACCCTCGCGCTGTCCTTGGCCAGCCCGGTCGGCATGGACGGCTGGCGGCACAACGGCTTCCCCACCTATGCCACCGCACCGAGCGTGGAGTATCGCGAGGGCGACGGGATCCGCGGGCTCAGCTTCGCGGCGGCCGGCGATCCGGGTGCGTTCGGGTACGGCACCGCGACGCTGACCACGCTCCACGACGACGTCTCGGTCAAGCCGCAGTGGCTGGTCGGGCACTGGTCCGACGGCGTCCAGGCGTTCTGGAACGACCTCACCGCCGACGGCCGGCTCGAGGCCGAGACCCGGCAGAGCTACGACGACAAGCCGCCCACCGGCGGCGCCCGGATCGGCAGCCTGGCCCTGCACCGCACGCTGGCGCCCGGCGAGACCGGCGACTTCGAGTACGTCCTCTCCTGGCACGTGCCGAACCGGCACCGCGCCTGGGACGAGCGCGGTGAGCTGTACCACCAGGTGGTGCTGAACCACTACGCCACCCGGTTCAAGGACGCCTGGGCGGTGGCCGGGCACGTGCACGAACACCTGCCGGTGCTGGAGGCCAGCACCCGCGGCTTCACCGACGCGCTGTTCGACTCGACGCTGCCGGCCGAGGTGATCGACGCCGCCGCGGCCAGCCTGTCGGTGGCCCGCAGCACCACCTGCTTCATGATCGACAACGGCACCCCGGAGGGCCAGTTCCTGGCCTGGGAGGGCAGCTTCGACCGCGAGGGCAGCTGCCTCGGCACCTGTACCCACGTGTGGAACTACGCCCAGACGCTCGCGTACGTGTTCCCGAGCCTGGAGCGCAGCGCCCGCCGCAACGAGTTCCTCACCGAGACCGACGAGGGGGGCCGGATGCACTTCCGCAGCCAGCGCGTCTTCGGCGGCACACAGCCGTGGGACTTCGAGCACCCGGCGGTCGACGGCCAGCTCGGCACCGTGCTCCGGATGTATCGCGAGTGGCGCTTCAGCGGCGATGATCAATTCCTGGCCGACCTCTGGCCCAAGGTCGCCGAGGCCGTCGATTTCGCCTTCGGTTATTGGGATCCGGACGGCGACCTGATCTTGGAGTCGGTGCAGCACAACACGTACGACATCGAGTTCCACGGGCCGAATCCGCTCGGCAGCGTGATGTTCTACGGGGCGCTCCGGGCGGCGGCCGCGATGGCCGAGCAGGTCGGCGATCAAGATCGCGCCAAGCGCTACGCCGATGCCGCAAGCACCGGTGCGAAGGCGATGGACGAGCTGCTCTTCAACGGCGAGTTCTACGTCCAGAAGCTCGACGACGTGGACGCCTACCGCTACCAGTTCGGTGTCGGCGTCCTCTCCGATCAACTGCTCGGCCAGTTCCTAGCCCATATCGCCGGTCTCGGTCACCTGCTCGATCAAGATCATGTCCGGTCGGCGATCAAGGCCGTGTACGACCACAACTTCCGGTCCGACCTGTCCGAGCACGTCAGCGTCCAGCGGACCTACGCGCTCAACGACGAGGCCGGTTTGATCTTGTGCTCCTGGCCCGACGGCGGCCGGCCCAAACTCCCGTTCGTCTACAGCGACGAGGTATGGACCGGCATCGAGTATCAGGTCGCCGCGCATCTGATCTTCGAAGGCTTCGTCGACGAGGGGCTGACGATCACCCGTGCGGTACGGCAGCGGTTCACCGGCCGCAACCGCAATCCGTGGAACGAGGCGGAGTGTGGCAACCACTACGCCCGCTCGATGGCCAGCTGGGCCTTGATCATCGCCTGCACCGGCTTCGACTGGGACGCCGGCACCCGCCGGCTCGCGTTCGCCCCGGTCGTCGGTGATCATGGCCGGCCGTTCCGTACCCTCTTCACCACCGGCACCGCCCAGGGCCGGGTCACCATCACCGGCGACAGCGCCGAGCTGACCGTGGACCACGGCAGCCTCGATGTGGCCGAGCTGGTGATCAACAACCGGAGCTTCACCCCCGCTGATCAAGGACCGGTTCCGGCCGGTCGCACGGCCCGCTTCACCGCGGCCTGAAGATCAACGGCAGATTCGACAAGGAGATCAACGATGTCAGCGAACACCAGCTATGCGGTCCCGGCGCCGCTGGACCGACCGGCGGCGGCGCCGAACACCGCCTATCTGATCGCCAGCGGTGATCTTCGCGAATCGGCCAACACGGCCGGCTGGCCGATCCAGCAGGAGCTCGAGGCCGGGGTGACCAGGGCGTTCCAGAGCCACGGCTGGACGGTGATCCGGGCCAACCCGGTCGACCCGGTGACCGGGCACGGCTTCATCAGCAGCCAGCGGATGGGCCTGGAGGTGTTCAAGCAGATCCCGCTCGACGCACCGTTGATCGTCGCCGAGGCGGTCTGGCAGTACAGCCATCACGTGCTGGCCGGCCTGCGCACCCACCAGGGCCCGATCCTCACCGTGGCGAACTTCGCCGGCGACTGGCCCGGGCTGGTCGGCCTGCTCGGCCTCAACGCCGGCCTGACCAAGATGAACAAGCCGTACAGCACGATCTGGAGCGTCGACTTCACCGACGACTACTTCACCGGAGCGATCGCGGAATGGGTGAAGTCCGGCACGATCACCCACGACAGCAGCCACGTCCATCCGGTGACCGGGTTCGCCGAGGGTCCGGAGAAGGCGCTCGGCGAGGCGCTGGCCGAGCAGCTGGTGACGGAGAAGGCGATCATCGGCGTCTTCGACGAGGGCTGCATGGGCATGTACAACGCGATCTTCGACGACGAGCTGCTCAACCAGCTCGGCATCTACAAGGAGCGCCTGTCGCAGAGCGCCCTCTACGCCGAGATGCTCAAGGTCGACGACGCCGAAGCCGACCAGATCGGTGCCTGGCTGACCGGCAAGGGCATGACGTTCAAGCTCGGCACCGACGAGAAGACCGAACTGACCGAGGCCCAGCTGCGCTGGCAGTACAAGATGTACGTCGCCGCGCTGCGGATCGCCGACGACTTCGGCTGCGACGCGATCGGCATCCAATACCAGCAGGGCCTGAAGGACCTGGTCCCGGCCAGCGACCTGGTCGAAGGCCTGCTGAACAACGTCGACCGGCCGCCGGTGACCACTCGCGACGGTTCCCGGGTGATCGCCGACGGCGAGGCGTTCCCGCACTTCAACGAGGCCGACGAGGGCGTCGCGGTGGACACCCTGGTGACCAACCGGATCTGGACGGCGATGGGCCTCGACCCGGCGAACACGTTGCACGACGTCCGCTGGGGCGAGGAGTACGACGGCCAGTTCGTCTGGGTGTACGAGATCTCCGGCTCGGTCCCGGCCTCCCACCTGGGCGGCTATGACAAGGCCGAGGGCTGGCGGCAGCAGCCAGTCTTCTTCCCGGCCGGCGGCAGCACGATCAACGGCGTCTCCAAGCCGGGCGAGATCGTCTGGTCCCGGGTCTACATCGCCGAGGGCAAGCTCCAGGTCGATCTCGGCCGGGCCACCGTGGTCGAGTTGCCGGCCGAGGAGACCGAGCGGCGGAAGCTTGCCACCAACCCGGAGTGGCCGATCATGCACGTCGTGCTGCACGGGGTCAGCCGGGACCAGTTCATGGCCCGGCATAAGGCGAACCACGCCCAGGTCGCGTACGCCCCCGACGCCGACACCGCCGATCGCGCCCTCGCCGCGAAGGCGGCCCTGTTCGACCGGCTCGGGCTGCCGGTGCACGTCTGCGGAGATCTCGGGGAGGTCGGCCGGTCGCTGGTCCAGACCGGCTGAAGGCTCACACCGCGTGTGCCTGGGCCTGTCGAAGGGTCTGCGGGTCCCCTCGACAGGCTCGGGACGCGTCGGGCCGATCCGGCACCGGAAGACGTGTGGTGCGGGGTGACCGCGGACCCGAATAGGATGCGTGGGCGATGAACCCGCTCAGCCAGCTCTGGACCGACATCCGGATCCTGATCGTGGACACGATCAAGGTCTGGTGGCGGCTGTTTCCCCAGTTGGCGGTCATCTTCCTGCTCGGCTGGCTGGGTTTCCAGGTTTCGCTCAAGTTCGCGGCGTTCGTCGAAGGCCAGAACGTCTGGCTGACCATCGCGATCTTCTCGTTCGGCTTCCTGACCAAGCTGGTCCCGATCGTGCTGATGCTGCGGCTGGTCGGCCGGGAGCTGGGCATCCGGGAGATGATCCCGGAGGAGGACAACGCGCAGGACGACCGGGACAACTCGATCACCCACCTGCTCGCGGTCACGCTGCTCCCGTTCATGGGCATCTACGCGGCGTTCGGGCAGCTCAACGACGCCGCGAACGAACTGTGGATTAACCAGATGGTCCGCAACAGCGCGATCGGCACCGACACGGTGATCAACCACCTGGGCAACATCGCCAGAGACCAGCCGCTGCTGATGCTGGCCGTCGTCGTCGGCACGTACGTGGTCCGCCGCGGCGTAGACCTGCTGCACGACAAGACCGGCTGGCGGGTGCTCGGCATCGGCGTCGCGCTGCTCGAGGCGTTCTTCATGCTGGTCGTGGTGTTCGGCGGCGTCCGGCTGATCCAGACGATCATCAACTGGGTGATGAGCCGCGCGTTCGTCGGCTGGCTGGCGACCGCGCGGGACACGATCCGGGACGTGCTGGCGCTACTGCCGTTCCGGGTCCCCGAGCTGATCGATCAGGTGGTGCGGTTCTATCTCGACAACGTCTGGCCGTCGTTCTGGGAGGTGGTCAGCCAGCCGATCATCTGGCTCGCCGTCGCCGCCCTGGTGTACGGCACCCACGTCATGTCGGTCGCCGAGCTGTGGCGGAGCCGGAAGCCGTTGGCCAACCGACTCCGTGGCGCGACGGCGTTCGACGACCGCAGCGATCGCCGCCGGTTCCGCGGCATCAAGCCGCCGTCCGCGCCGGTGCAGCGGGCCATGGTCGAGTTCAAGGAGGCCGTGCTCGGCGACATCGACGACAAGTACCTGCCGACGATCAACTCGGTCCGGCTGATCCTGAGGGCGGGCGTGATCTTCCTCGGCGCGTACGTGATCGTCTACGCGATCCACCAGATCCTCGACAACTACCTGCGGCTCCTGGTCAAGGGCGTCGTCGGCGGCCACGACATCGACTTCTGGGTGCCGTTCGACCCGCTCCTCGACCTGATCTACACGCTCCCGTTCGAGCCGCTCCGGATCTGCCTGCTCGCCGTCGCGTTCCGCCGCTGCCTGGAGCTGTTCCGGGCCCGGGCGCACCCGGCCGACCGGCTGCCGGCCGCCGCCCTGGTGCAGGTGGCGGCATGACGACGGCCCCGCCATCCCCGAGCGCGGAGCGGATCCGGCTCCGGAACCAACGCCTGCAGCGCTCGAAGCTGCTCGCGGTGGTGGCCGTCGTCGCCTGCATCGTCGTGGCGACGATCGGGACCCGGCTCAGCGACCCGGAGAAGGAGTTCCGGGTCATTCCCGGAAAGCTGGACGAGAAGGTCATGATCAACGGGGCCGAGCTGACCGTGAGCGAGGTCCGGGTCGGCGAGATCCTGATCCAGGACGAGTCGATCGAGGCCAAGGCCACCGGGATGTTCGTCCAGGTCCAGGTCGACCTGGCCAACCCGACCGGCCAGAAGAAGTCCATCCTGGGCCATTCCCGACTGCTCTCCGGCGACCGGGTCTACAAGACGTACGAATCGTTGAGCAACGTCGCCGCGGATCCCGGCTACGGCGAGACGACGGACTTCCTCTACGAGGTCGACCCGAGCCAGATCGACGACCTGACCCTGGAGATCTGGAGCCAGGGCTTCCTGTCCGGCTATCACGACCGGGTCCGGATTCATCTCGGCATCACGGCCGAGAACGCCGACAAGTGGCGCGAGGCCGCCAAGGGCGGACAGCTGACCGAGCGCCGGATCTCGAGCACGAGGGTCCTCCAGTGAGTACGCCGGACCACGGGCCGCAGCAGCCGGGCGACTGGCGCCTGCACGACCACCGGCCGGAGGGTCCCGTACCGCAACAGGCCGGGCCGGCTCCCGAGCCCGCATCGTGGTCGCAGCCGGCGCCGGAACAGGCGGTGCCGGGCCGGCGCCCGCTGACCGCGCGCGGACGGTCCTGGCTGATGCTCGTCACCGTCGGCTGCCTCGTACTGATGTACCTGCTCATCTGGATCTGGTACGCCGACACCCACATGCACGACCGATTCGTCCAGCTGCCGCCGGGCCAGCCGTCGGCGACCACGGTCAACAAGGCGCAGTACCGGGTGCACCGGCTGTTCGTCACCGAGCGGTTCGACAACCCGGACTACCCCGAGCAGCCGTACCTCGCCGACGCCGGCACCGTGTTCGTCGCGGCGGAGATCGAGATCCTGCGGGTCGAGGAGGGCGAGCACTTCTACTGCCAGGCCAAACTCGCCGTGCAGGGGAACCGGCAGTTGGAGCCGCGGTCGTCGGTCTACATCGACCACCTCAAGGACAGCAAGGCCCCGGTGAACTGCCAGTCCGACGACATCAAGGTCGGCGTTCCGTACCGGTTCGTCGAGATCTACACGGTGCCGAAGCAGTTCGCCGACGAGATCTTCGGGATCGCCGTCCAGTACACCGACTACGGCGCGCCGTATCAGGTGGTCCAGCCGCCGCTGCCGCGTTGATCAGGTCTTCTTCTCCGGCAGCACGGTGAGCGGGAGGTCGTAGCGGAACACGTACCGGGTGTTGTTCCAGCTCTTCTCGCCGGTGTCGAGGAGGAGGGCGTTGCCCTCCTCGAGCCGGTAGACGGCGAACAGGATCTTGTCGGTCGGCCGGTAGTGCTCGCTGAACATGAACATCACCCGGTACGGAACCGGCGGCAGTCCCGGCGTGAGATTGGCCGGATGGGTCCCGGTGTCGCCGGTCCCGATCTCGGCGTCGCCGGCATCCGGTTGCTCGACGGTCTCCGGATCCTTCGCCACGAACATCGTGTTCCGCGGCGAGAGGGCCTCGTCGCCGGTCGTCCGGGCGGTGCCCAGCACGGTGACGTACCAGGTCGCCGTGCCGTCGTCGTCGATGTGCTTCTGCGCAGTGGCCTCGCTGAACGCGAGCTCGTACGGACCGGTCTCGATGGTCTGCCCCGGCTGCACCCGCTCGTCGGTGTCGGTCCGCACCTTGAAGCCGCCGAGCGCCCAGACGCCGCCGACCAGGACCGCGACGACCAGGACGACGATCAGCGCGCGAACCGGCCCGGGCAGTCGGCGCTGTTCGTCGGGTTCGTCCTCGGGCGGGCCCCATTCCGACGCGATCGGCGTCTCGTCCAGCCGCGGCGCCTGGACGGCGGGCGGCCCTGGGATCCCGGGCGGGGATTGCTGCTCCGACACGCGCAGCAGTGTAGTAGTGGGCGGTGGCGACGGGGCCCGCGGCAGGCTCGGGCGCGATTCGCTGAAACGGCCTCAGAACGCCGTGGAGGCATCGGGCGTGTACGGGGACTGTCACCCGTACCTCTCAATCGGGCAGATCCGCCTCCCACAGTCTGTGAATGGCAGTCTGAGGTCGAGACCCGGCCGCTGCAGAAGCGGAATCAGGCAGAAAAGCGCTAGGATGGCAAGGACAAGTTCTACGGGTCCGCTGCGGCTTCGTCGCGGTGGGTCCGAAGTGTTTGACCGCGCCGTCCGCACGGGGCCCGAGCGCCCCACGCCCGTGGACGGCGCCTGTGTGACAGGAGCCTATGCGCGTGACCGATCACGAGACCGTGACGCCCGACCAGAACGACGGCAACGACCAGACCAGCGGCGCAGCACCGGATCTCTCCCAGGTCCAGATCCCGGTCTCCGATCTCGAACCAAGCCCAGGGCTCGGCATCCCCGGTGAGTACGACTCCGAGTCGATCACCGTGCTGGAAGGCCTCGAGGCGGTCCGGAAGCGTCCCGGCATGTACATCGGGTCGACCGGTGAGCGCGGCCTGCACCACCTGGTCACCGAGATCGTCGACAACTCGGTCGACGAGGCGATGGCCGGCTTCGGCAACGAGATCGACGTCCGGATCCTGCCCGACGGCGGCATCCAGGTCTCCGACGACGCCCGCGGCATCCCGGTCAAGGAGCACCCGACCGAGAAGATGCCGGCGGTGACGCTGATCCTCACCGTGCTGCACGCCGGCGGCAAGTTCGGCCAGGGCGGTTACAAGGTGTCCGGCGGCCTGCACGGCGTCGGTGCCTCGGTGGTGAACGCGCTGTCGCAGAAGTTCGAGGTCGAGGTGAAGCGGGACGGCTACCGGTGGACCCAGTCCTTCACGCTGGGCGTGCCGGACGGCCCGCTGGAGCGGCACGAGGCGACCGAGGAGACCGGCACCACGACCCGGTTCTGGGCCTCCGAGGACATCTTCGAGACGACGACGTACAACTTCGACACGCTGGCCACCCGGTTCCGCGAGATGGCCTTCCTCAACAAGGGCCTGCAGATCAACATCACCGACGAACGGCCGGATCACGTGGACGAGAACGGCCAGCGGTTCGCCGAGTCGTTCAAGTACGACGATGGCCTGATCGACTACGTCCGCTACCTGACCGGCAGCAAGGAGCCGGTGCACAGCTCGGTGATCGCGCTGGAGGCGGAGCGGCCGGAGCAGGGCCTCGGGCTGGAGGTCGCGCTGCAGTGGAACACCTCGTACCAGCCGTCGGTGCACACGTTCGCCAACGCGATCAACACGCACGAGGGAGGCACCCACGAGGAGGGCTTCCGGGCCGCGCTGACGTACACGGCGAACAAGTGGGGCGAGAACTGGGGCATGATCAAGAAGCCGGAGGACAAGCTGTCCGGCGACGACATCCGCGAAGGTCTCACGGCGATCATCTCGATCAAGCTCGAGGAACCGCAGTTCGAGGGCCAGACCAAGACCAAGCTCGGCAACACCGAGGCGCGTTCGTTCGTCCAGCAGGCGGTGAACTCCGCGTTGGGTGACTGGATGGAGCAGAACCCGGCCGAGGGCAAGATGATCATCCGCAAGGGCCAGGCGGCGGCGATCGCCCGGATCGCGGCCCGCAAGGCGCGCGAGGCGGCCCGCAACCGCAAGGGCCTGCTCGGCGGCGGCGGCCTGCCCGGCAAGCTGAGCGACTGCCAGTCGACCAACCCGGAGGAGTGCGAGGTCTTCATCGTCGAGGGTGACTCGGCGGGCGGCTCGGCCAAGGGTGGTCGCGATCCGCGGATCCAGGCGATCCTGCCGATCCGCGGAAAGATCTTGAACGTGGAGAAGGCCCGGATCGACAAGATCCTGCAGAACAACGAGGTCCAGGCGATCATCTCCGCGCTCGGCACCGGCGTGCACGAGGACTTCGACATCGACAAGCTGCGCTACCACAAGATCATCATGATGGCCGACGCGGACGTCGACGGCGCCCACATCCGGACCCTGCTGCTGACGCTGATGTTCCGGTTCATGAAGCCGCTGATCGAGGCCGGCCACGTGTATCTGGCCCAGCCGCCGCTGTTCCGGATCCGCTGGACCAACGCGCCGCACGAACTGGCCTACTCCGACGCGGAGCGGGACGCGCTGCTCCGGGTGGGGGTCGAGGAGAACAAGAAGCTGCCGGCCCCGAACAACAACCCGATCCAGCGGTACAAGGGTCTGGGCGAGATGGACGCCGGCGACCTGTGGCTGACCACGATGGACCCGGACAACCGGATCCTGCTCCAGGTCACGCTGGACGACGCGGCCCGGGCCGACGAGATGTTCTCGATCTTGATGGGTGAGGACGTCGAGCAGCGCCGGGTGTTCATCCAGCGCAACGCCAAGGACGTCCGGTTCCTCGACATCTGAGTGCCCTGAGCCTCTCGAAGGGTCTTGTCCCCCCGAGTTCGTACGAAATGATCATGGAGTGACTGAATGAGCGAGATCGCACCGCCGGCGGACCGTCGGGAACCCGTCGATCTGCAGGAGGAGATCCAGAAGTCCTACCTCGATTACGCGATGAGCGTGATCGTGGGCCGGGCGCTGCCGGACGTCCGGGACGGCCTGAAGCCGGTGCACCGCCGGATCCTCTATGCCATGTACGACGGCGGCTATCGGCCCGACCGGGGCTGGAACAAGTGCGCTCGCGTGGTCGGTGAGGTGATGGGTCAGTATCACCCGCACGGCGACAGCGCGATCTACGACAGCCTGGTCCGGCTGGCCCAGCCGTGGGTGATGCGGGCACCGCTGGTCCAGGGGCAGGGCAACTTCGGGTCGCCGGGCAACGACCCCGCGGCGGCGATGCGCTACACCGAGTGCAAGATGGCGCCGCTGGCCATGGAGATGGTCCGCGACATCACCGAGAACACGGTCGACTTCAAGCCGAACTACGACGGCAAGGAGCAGGAGCCGGTCGTCCTGCCGAGCCGGTTCCCGAACGTCCTGGTCAATCCCTCGCCGGGGATCGCGGTCGGGATGGCGACGAACATCCCGCCGCACAACCTGCGCGAGGTCGCCGCCGCCGTGCAGTGGTATCTGCAGCATCCCGAGGCGACCGCCGAGGAGCTGCTGGACGCCGCGATCGAGCGGATCCCCGGCCCCGACTTCCCGAACGGCGCCCTGATCGTCGGCCGGGAGGGGATCGAGAACGCGTACCGGACCGGCCGCGGCTCGATCACCATGCGCGCCGTGGTCGACATCGAAGAGGACAAGTCCGGCCGGACCCTGCTGGTGGTCACCGAGCTGCCGCACATGGTCAACCCGGACAACCTCGCGGTCAAGATCGCCGACCTGGTCAACGCCGGCCGGGTGACCGGGATCGCCGACATCCGCGACGACACCTCGACCCGGACCGGGCAGCGGCTGGTCATCGTCCTCAAGCGGGACGCGCAGCCGCGGGTGGTGCTGAACAACCTCTACAAGCACACCCAGCTGCAGGACAACTTCGGCTGCAACATGCTGGCCCTGGTCGACGACGTGCCGCGGACGCTGCGGCTGGACCAGTTCATCTCCTACTGGGTCGACCACCAGATCGAGGTCATCCAGCGCCGTACCCAGCACCGGCTGGACCAGGCGGAGAAGGACGCCCACATCTACCGCGGCCTGGTCAAGGCGCTCGACGCGCTGGACGAGGTGATCGCCTTGATCCGGCGCAGCCCGAGCACCGAGGAGGCGCGGGACGGCCTGATCGAGCTGCTGGAGATCGACGAGATCCAGGCCAACGCGATCCTCGACATGCAGCTGCGTCGGCTGGCCGCCCTGGAACGGCAGCGGATCATCGACCGGCTGGCCGAGATCGAGACCCGGATCGCCGACCTCAAGGACATCCTGGCCAAGCCGGAGCGGCAGCGGCAGATCGTCGGCGACGAGCTGACCGAGATCGTCGACAAGTACGGCGACGACCGGCGCACCCAGATCATCGCGGCCGACGGCGACCTCGGTGCCGAGGACCTGATCCCGGACTCCGACGTCGTGGTGACGATCACCCGCGGCGGGTACGCCAAGCGCACCAACACCGACCAGTACCGGGTGCAGAAGCGCGGCGGCAAGGGGGTCCGGGGCGCGTCGCTGCGGGTGGACGACGAGGTCGATCACCTGTTCGCGACCACCAACCACCACTGGATCCTGTTCTTCACCAACAAGGGCCGGGTCTACCGGTCGAAGGTGTGGATGCTGCCGGAGGCCGGCCGGGACGCCAAGGGCGGGCACGTCGCCGGGCTGTTGTCGTTCCTGCCGGACGAGGAGATCGCCCAGGTGCTGGCGATCCGGGACTACCAGGCGTATCCGTACCTGCTGCTGGCGACCAAGCACGGCCTGGTCAAGAAGACCGCCCTGTCCGCGTACGACTCACCGCGGCAGGCCGGCGTGATCGCGATCAACTTCCGCGAGGAGGACGACGAGCTGATCGGCGCCGAGCCGTGCGGGCCGACCGACCACGTCCTGCTGATCTCCCGGAAGGGCCAGTCGATCCGGTTCGCGGCGAGCGACGAGCAGCTGCGGCCGATGGGCCGGGCCACCTCCGGCGTCACCGGGATGAAGTTCCGCGACGGCGACGAACTGCTCTCGATGACCACCATCCGGGAGCAGGCCGAGGAGGACGAGCTGTACGTCTTCACCGTCACGGACGGCGGTTTTGCGAAGCGGACTAAGGTCTCCGAATACCGTCAACAGGGCCGCGGCGGGCTGGGTATCAAGGCCATGAAGCTGGCCGAAGATCGCGGATCTTTGGTCGGAGGGCTGGTTGTAACGGACAATGACCAGGTGATCGCCATCAAGGCCAGTGGCCAGATCACCCGGAGTGCGGTGGCTGAAGTGCCGGTCAAAGGCCGGGACACCATGGGTGTGAAGTTCGTTGGCGTACGCGAGGGGGATTCGGTGGCGGTCATCGCGCTGAATCCGGAGACAACAGCAGAAGCGGCCGAATTGGACGCAGAGTCCGCCGACGCCGACGATCAGGCGGCAGTGGGCGAATCGCAGGACGTGTCCCCGGAGGCCGTGACAAACACCCCGCAAGCAACGGATGCTGGTGACGAACCAGAAGCCGGCGGGGCTGAGGAGGATGAGACGTGAGCGAAGCCAACCGGAGCCAGATTCCCCGTGAGGGAATCCCTCCTCGGGGTGCGGGACCCGGCGGAGGTGACAGCCCGGCTAACGCCGCTCGGGGTCAGAACAGCGCCGGATCGCCCAACCGGACCGGTCGGGTAGTCACCGGCCAACGGCCCGCCAACGCTCCGCGCCCCGTTCCCGCTCCGGGGCAGCCGGCCCCGAACGGGAACGGCAACGGGGTGAACGGGAACGGCAGTTACGGCCGGAACGGCTCCGGCCAGGCCGGCCGCCCGGGTGCGCCGCGGCAGGGTGGACCGCAGCCGAGCTCGGCGCAGTCCCCGCAGCCGCGGCCGGTGCCGGGGCGCCAGCCGGCGCCGCAACCGGGGGCCTCCAAGGAGTCGCTGCGGAACAAGCTCGGCCTCGGTCAGAAGGCCCAGCCGGGCGCGGGCGCACCGCGTCCATCGGCCGGATCGCCGTCCTCCGGCGGCGCTCCGACCCAACGTCCGCCCGTGGCCCGCCCGGGCGCTGCCGGCGCCGCGGGTGCCGGAGCGGCTGCGGGAACGCGGCAGCCCGGAACTCCGGTCGCTCGGGCCAACCAGCCGGGCGTCACCCGGCCCGGCCAGCAGGGCGCCCGCCCGCAGCCGAGCCCGGCCGCCCGGACCGGCCAGCCCGAACCGTCGCGGCCCGGTGTTCCTCGACCGGACACCGCCCGCACCGGCACGACCAGCCCGGTGTCCGCGCCCCGGACCGAGATGCTCAACGTCGGTTCGCCGACCCGGACCGTCGGCACCGCGGCATCGGCGGGTTCGCCGACCGAACGTTCCCGCGCCGAGCTCGGCCTGCCGCCGAAGGCCGGTCAGGCCCGCCGGACCCGCAAGGCCCGGCTCCGGCTGTCCCGGCTGGACCCGTGGTCGGTGATGAAGACGTCGTTCCTGTTCTCGATCTCGGCCGGCATCGTGCTGGTGGTCGCGGTCTACGCGATCTGGACCGTGTTGCAGGGCTCCGGCCTGTTCGAGTCGGTCAACCTGATGATCGGGTCCGTCACCGACGCGCCGAACGACACCACGCCGTTCCGGATCGAGGAGTACGTGAACACGCCGAAGGTGATGGGCGTCGCCGCGCTGATCGCCTGCGTCGACGTGGTCATCCTGACCGCCCTGGCCACCCTCGGCTCGTTCCTCTACAACCTCGCCGCCACCATGCTCGGCGGCCTCGAGGTCACCCTCGCCGAGGACTGATCCCGAGCCACCCGCTCCCGGAGCTTCCCAACCACAACGCTCCTTGAGCCCGAATCCACCGCGCCCGAACCGGAACAGCTGAGCCGGGTTCCCGGCGAACCGCGGCCGTCGCGGCCGAGGTGCGGACGCCAGGTCACTGAGCGGACTACTTGACCTCACTTTCGGCGAGTTCTGCCGGTCAAGCGGTCCGTTCGGCGATGTCGAGGCTGCGATGGTGAGGCGAACGGTCGCGGTAGGCCCGGGGGCGGTCCGTGTATGCGGAGGTCGGGGCGTGTCGCTTGGTCGTTGGGCAGGCCCCGATCAAGCCAAAGCGCCCTGAGCCCAGCGCGGGCCCAGGGCGTCTCGCTCTCGTACGCGCAGAAGTCAGTGTCCTTCGGGTAGCTCCCAACCGACCCCGCACGGACCGCCGCCGGCCGCCTCGTCGATCCACACCTCGTCGCCGCCCGGCGTCAGCAGCGGCTGGTAGAACGTCGCGATCTCCATGCTCGCCTGCGGCACGTAGTGGAAGATCAACGACCGCCGGAACCGGTCGGCGCTGCTGTTGGCCAGCGACCCGTGCACCGTGCTGCCGTGGAAGAAGAGCACGTCGCCGGCCCGCATCTCGGTCTGTACGGTGCTCAGGCCCGGCGGGATCGAGACCTGCACCGCGGAGAACGACTCGTTGAGGTCGGCCGGCTCCGGGCACTCGAGGTCGTACACGTGTGAGCCCGGCACCACCATCAGCCCGCCGTTCTCGGCGTCGCAGTCGTCGACCGCGATCCAGGCGGCGAGACAGGTCTCCGGGTGCGCCTGCAGGAACAGGTTGTCCTGGTGCAGCGCCTGGCCGCGGGCCGTCGGCGGCTTGAAGTAGAACATCGACTGGGCGGCGAAGGTCGGCCCGAGCAACCGCTGGACCCGCTGGATCAGCCGGGGTTCCAGCATCCAGGACCGGGCCAGCCGGCCGACCTCGAGATCGGAGCGGCGGTGCGGCTGGACGAATCGCGGATAGCGGGCCAGCGGATCGTCCTGCGGGACCCCGTCGTCGTGTCCGATCGAATTGTCCCGCTCCACCTGCTCGGTGAACGCGACCTTGATCGTTTCGATCTCCTCGGCGGTGAGCAGTCCCCGAACGTGGACCACCCCGTTGCGGCGATAGGCGTCGACCAGGTCGGCGTCCTGATCAAGCACGATATGTGACATAAACCTGATCATCGGGCCGGTCCTCGAACCGGACCATGGAACCGACGGCCGTCTTCATGGAAGATCGTGCTGTGGGCATCACACGGGTCGAGTCGCACATCCCGCAGATCGACGCTGTCGAGGCCGGTCACCTGTCGGAGGGCGAGGACTACGCGACCTACCGCAGCCGCGGCACCACGGATTGGCTGCTGATCCAGACCGTAGGCGGCGCCGGCCGGTTCGGCGTCGGGGCGGCCGAGGTGATCGTCCGGCCGGACTCGGTCGCGCTGCTCCGGCCTGGGACCGTCCACGACTACGGCTCCCACCATGATCATTGGGAGCTGTTGTTCGCCCACTTCCACCCGCGCGCCGAGTGGCTGGCCCTGCTCGACTGGCCCGAGGCTGCCCCCGGTCTGCGGGTCCTCGACCTCTCCCCCACCCTGGCCGGCCGCGTCGCCGACGCCCTGGCCCTGGCGGCCCGGAACTCGCTCAGCGGCCTGGCCCGTGGCCGCCTCTTCGCCGTCAACGCAGTCGAACTCGCCCTGCTCTGGTGCGACACCCAGAACCCCGCCGAGGGCCGGATGGACGACCGGGTCCTCGCCGTCAGCGAACACGTCGGCCGCCACCTCACCGACCCGCTGACCATCGCCGACCTGGCCGCCGTCGCCAACCTCTCCCCCTCCCGCCTCGGCCACCTGTTCGCCGAGCAGGTCGGCAGCAGTCCGCAGCAGTACGTCCAGGCCCGCCGGATCGAACTGGCCAAGCAACTCCTCGACCTGACCACCCGCCCGATCGCCGAGATCGCCGCCGAAGTCGGCTACCCCGACCCGCTCTACTTCTCGACCCGCTTCCGCCGCCAGGTCGGTCTCAGCCCGTCCGCGTACCGGCTCCGGGACGGCCGCTGAGATACCGATTTGAGCAAGGTCTCCGGAAGGACTAATCTGTCCGTTCGTGCCCACTCGGGCACTCCGCAGTCGCGGGCCTATAGCTCAGACGGTTAGAGCGCTGCCCTGATAAGGCAGAGGTCAGTGGTTCAAGTCCACTTAGGCCCACCCCCTCTGGCTCACCCTGCTCGGTTGCTGTGGCAACGCTCGCCCAGGTCGGGGGTCCTCTTTTGGGGGACCGAGTCCCCCAGGCCCCCTACGGCGCCGGTGTGGGATTGCGGCGACAGTGCAGGATGGTGGACGTCCGACTTCTCTGGCTCGCTCTGCTCGGTTGCTGTGGCAACGCTCGCCTAGGTCGGGGGTCCTCCGTTGGGGGACCGAGTCCCCCAGACCCCCTACGGCGCCGGTGTGGGAGTGCGGCGCCGGTGTGGGATTGCGGCGCCAGTGCAGGATGGTGGACTTCCGACCCCTGGCTCGCCCCTTCACAGGGCTAGCAGCCGTGATTCCGCCAGACGCAGGTGCAGGTCAACATCCCTGGGTTTGAAGTGCCTGATCGTCCAATCCACCAGGCGAAGGCCCCAATGAGCCCAATACGCCCGCAGCGTCTCCGGCTCGATCAGATCCTCAAGAATCTCGTCCAACCGCGCCAGTACGACGGGGTCCGGCGCCTCCCACTCAAGGATGTAGCGCATCTTGACCAGCCCAAAGTGACGATCTCCCCGAGCCGTACTCAGGTCCCAATCGATGACACCAGTCAAAGTGTCGTCATTGTCGAACAGGACATTGGTGTGATTGAGGTCGGCATGCACGAGATCAGTCCCGTGCATCTCAACATCGCCGACCTCACGCACGCAGTCCAGCAACCGGCGACTTCGGGCACTGTGCGTCTCCAGCGGGCCGCAGCCCCGCTCATGGCGAAGCAGCAGCATGGGCGCCGGCACATCGGGGCGATCAGCAAGCAGGTCAGTGAACTGCTCGTTCACCTCGATCATCGTCTCCAGCTTCGCCACGTCCAGACGCTTCACCTCGCCCGGCACACGTTCCTGCACGATCACCCGGCGCTCGGCCAATGGCACAACCAGCTGATACTCGGGCACCGAGATCCCGCGTGATCGCGCCAGGATCATCAGTTCAGCCTGCTGTTGGAGCGCTGCCAGTGGGGCGATCGACGGTGTCGCTACACCCTCTCGACCATCCGGCCACCGCACGAACACCGCGCCGCCAGTTCCGCCTTGAGCCGCGATGCCTCGCAGAACAAGATCGGCGCCCGTCGCCGCATTGACCTCATCAACGAGAGTTGCCGCATCAGCTTCAGCCAGCATGAGCATCTTCCTACCGCACGGCACCGACAGCCGATCAGATTCGGTGTGAAGGTCACGGTGGAACGAGGCAGGTGTGGGCCGCAAGGCCGGGAGGGTGATCACCAGACTCACCCGAGTGTTCCGACCTGCTGAAACCAGTCGCCCCGGCCGACAAGCTCGGCCTAGGGTGCAGGGATGGTTCTGT
Source organism: Microlunatus parietis (assembly GCF_013407955.1). Lineage (GTDB taxonomy): Bacteria > Actinomycetota > Actinomycetes > Propionibacteriales > Propionibacteriaceae > Microlunatus > Microlunatus parietis. The sequence continues at coordinate 3,710,134 of NZ_JACCBU010000001.1, forward strand.
GGCTGGAGGCGGTGAGCTTCGACGTGGCGGACGCACCAGCGGTAGCCGCCTTCTGGGCCGGGCTGCTCGGACGGGGCGTCGTGACGGAGCCGGGTGGCGTTCTGGTGCCGGGTGACAACACCCAGGTCGGGCTTCGCTTCGTCAGCTCCGCCACCGAACACGGCAGCCGGTCGAGGCTGCACCTGCACCTGACCAGCAGCAGCCCGGATGATCAGCAGCGAACCGTGGAGAAGGCGCTCCGGCTGGGCGGTCGCCACTTGGACGTGGGCCAAGGGCACGACGACCCTTGGGTCGTGTTGGCCGACCCGGGCGGCAACGCACTGTGTGTGATCGAGCCGGACAACACCTTCCTGGCCGGTACGGGCTACCTCGGCGAAGTCACGTGCGACGGCTCCAGGGCGGCCGGCCTGTTCTGGCGCGACGCACTCGGGTGGCCGCTGGTCTGGGACCGGGGCGAACAGACTGCGGTCCAATCGCCGCTCGGCGGCACCAAGATCTCCTGGGATTCATGGGGCGCGCAGGAGGTCAACGCCAAGAGCCCAAGGACCTGGCAGCGCTTCGATCTGATCACCGCGGACGTCGCCGGCGAGTCGGACCGACTGGTCTCGCTCGGTGCGACCCGGGTGTCCGAGTCGTCGGACGGCGTCGAGTTGGCCGACCCGGACGGCCACGCGTTCAGCCTCGGCCGGGGCGGTCCGGCCGGGCGCCGGTCGCGTGACAGTCTGGATGCATGGTCGCCGCTGCCAAGGACGTTCTGAAGGACTACCTCCAGGGTGCGCGCGACGTACTGCTGTGGAAACTCGAAGGTCTGTCCGAGCGCGACCTGCGGTTGCCGCGAACACCGACCGGGACCAACCTGCTGGGGATCGTCAAGCACGCGCTGAACACCGAGGTGATCTACTTCGGCCCGACGTTCGGTCGCGCGTGGGCCACACCGGAGGAGCTTGTAGCTTCCGACGACCCCGATCCGCTGGCCGGCTGGTACGCCACCGAAGCGGAGACGGCCACCGGCATCGTCGACCTCTACCGCCGAGTGCGGTCGTTCGCCGACCAGACCATCGACGCCCTGCCGCTGGACGCGATCGGCCACGTCGCCCATTGGGGCGACGAGGAGGTCACGCTCCACCAGGTCATGATCCACAAGACCGCCGACCTGCAGCGCCACGCTGGGCACGTCGACATCCTCCGCGAACAACTCGACGGTGCTGTTGGTCTCCTCCCTGGTCACTCCAATCTTCCCGACGCCACGGATTGGGCGGCGTACACGAAGCGGCTCACGAAGATCGCTCACCGCTTCGATTGAGCCGGAAGTCCGCGCGTCGCAGGCGGGCCCGGACGCTCGTTGGTGCACCCACCCGGCCGCCGCGACTGTCGTAGCCGCACCCTAGGGTCGAGGTCGACGACCATGGTTGCTGATCACGGAAAAGTTGGGCGGAGATGACGCGCGAGTTCGAGATCCGTCTCCTCGGCCATCCGAGTCGGGACGGCACCTTGCTGGCCGGTGATGCGCTGGCGCTGATCAAGGCGTTCAAGGAACTGACGTACCGGCTCACCCGGGCCGTCGCCGAGCGGCCGGGACTGGGGCGCACCGACGCCGCCCTGGAGCGGCTCGGCACCGTGCGGGTCGGGCTTCCGGAGAGCAGCACTCGGGTGATCTTCGTGGTCGGCGAGGAGGCCGTTCTCGATGTCGCGGACCCGATCAGCACCGGGGTGGACGAGGCGTTCTGGGAACTGGCCCATGGGCTTCGGGCAAACCGGCGGCCGGCGTTCGTCTCCGAGTCGGTCGCGGACGCGGTGGATCAGCTCGTCGTGGCGCTGAGCAAGGCCGCGAGGGGAGCCGAGCTCACCGTTCCCGGCCATGGTCGGGTCGAGGTGCGGACCAGCCTGCTCAGCCGCGATCCCTGGCGACGACGCATCCCCGGCGGCATCGGCGAGTCCGGCATCCACGGCGTACTGGAAATGGTCGATCTGCGGACCGCCCGGTTCCGGCTCCGCGACGCGGCGCAGAACGGGATCGACCTGATCGACGTCCGGAACGCGGAGACGGCCGCCCATCTGGTCGGCGAGGCCGTGACCGCAACCGGAGTCCTGGCGCTCGGCCGCGGCACCGGCCACCATCGGATGGAGCAGGCCGTCATCGCGGAGCGGCTGGATCTCGACCGGCAGATCGGCGCTGCGGAAGTACCGTCGTTGACCGAGGTCGTCCACACCGCGGCCAGGAAGCCCGCGCCCGCCCCGCTGGAGTTGGCGCCCGAGCAGCTGGACGACTTGCTGGCGGCGCTCGATGGCTGACGAACTCGTCCTGGTCGACACCGACGTCTGGAGCCGGGTCATCCTCGGTCGCCGGGACCAGAGCGCCGAGGTCGCGACGTGGCGCCGGCTGCTCGTCGGCAGGCAGCCCGTGATCGCGGCGCAGACCGAGGCGGAATTGCGCTTCCTTCCGCTGGTCCACCGGTGGGAAGCCGAGAGCGCGGAGCGGTTCACCGCGCAGGTCGAGCGCACGCCGACCGCCCCCGTCACCCCCGCGGTGATCAATGCCTGGGCGGAACTCCGGGCGGCCTGTCGAGCTCGCGGGCACGCCCTCGCCGACAAGGTGCACCAGGGCAACGCCTGGGTCGCGGCCACCGCCCTGGCGTACGAACTGCCGCTGCTGACCGGCGCCGCGATCTATCGGGGCGTTCCCGAGCTGCGGTTGCTGGAGGCCCTCGACGAAGATCAGGACGGGATCGGACCTCCGGACAGGAAAGGTCTGCTGAGCCCCAGATGAACCGCAGGGGAACCTTGACCGAGTCGTCTGCGACGTAGCAGAAACTGTGTCAGGCTCGACGCCGGCAGGGGAACGGCCCCGTCGCTCTTCATCACTCCAGGTAGGTCGTCCATGAAGTTCTTCGTCCGGCTGATCGTCCCGTTGATCGTCCTCAGTGCGGTGCTCGCGCCGACCGCGGCGCACGCCAATCCGTCCAGTGCCCCGATCGTGGTCGGTCAGCTGTGGGACGGGTACGTGGACGGTCAGCGAAACACCGCACTGCCGCTGAGCGTGCTCGATCAGCCGTCCGGGCTCGGCGCCAGCCGGGTCAATCGCGACGTGCTCTACGTACAGAGCGAGAAGGACCGGCAGACCATGATCGCCGTGTCCGAGCACGACGGCGAGGTGCTCGGGAAATACACCGTGCCGATCCCGAACGTGTACGACTGGGAGGACATGGCCGTCGGTCCCTGCCCGGCCGGCAGCTGCATCTTCGCCGGTGACATCGGCACCAACAGCGGGTACGCGGAGAAGCCGGACAACATCATGTCCGTGGTACGGGTCCGGGAGCCGGACCTGGCGTCCGGCCAGACCAGCGGCACCCTGACCGGCGACTACTTCCCGTACGTGTATCCCGACGGGCGCCGGCCTGACGCCGAGGCGCTCGCCGTGCATCCGGTCACCGGCGAGATCTACGTGATCTTGAAGACGAGCAGCGGAATCAGCCCGGTCTACAAGTTCCCCAACCCGCTGCCGAAGCCGGGCGTGGTCAGCACGCTGATCAAGGTCGCCGACCTGACCCTGCCGATCGTCAACGGGAAGGCGAACTCGGCCCAGATCACCGCCGCCGCGTTCCACCCGCGCAAGAACCGGCTGCTGGTGCGGACCTACACGAAGGTGTACGAGTTCCGCGCCGAACGCCAGTCTCTGTTGCCGTTCACGGGCGAGCGGGTGGAACTGACCGACACCGCCGAGCGGCAGGGCGAGGCGATCGAGTACGAGGCCGACGGCACGTCCTACTTCACGCTGTCGGAGAAGGTCGCCGCGCCGTACACGCTCATGCGGGTCGACCTGAGCCACCGCGGCACCAAGTGACCGGAGCCTGACTGTCGCAGAAATGACGGTAGTTTCCGGATCGGACGGATTCCAACGGTGGAAGGGAAACTACCGTCAATTCTGCGACAGCGAATCACGCAGCGCCGACCGAACCGTGTGCAGCCAGTCGTCTGCGACCATGCGACTCGACCTCCCCTGCAGCCAGGTGTCCAGGCCGTCCCCCTCCCAGCGCGGGACAACGTGGAAGTGCAGGTGCTCGACGGACTGGCCGGTGTGCGGCCCGCTCGCGTTGAGCACATTCACCCCGGCCGCGTCGAGGGCAGTCGTGAGGCTCCGGGCCACCCGCTGAACCAACAGGACGGTGTCCCGCAGCACCTCGGCCGGCGCGTCCTGCACACCAAGCACATGCTCGGAAGGGATTACCAGCGTGTGGCCCGGGGCGAGCCGTCCGGACGGCAATGGCAGCAGCGCCGAAGCATGATCACCGCGGTGCAGCCAGGTTGCCGGTCCCTCGTCGTGGAGGAGAGAGCAGAAGACGCAGGGTCGGGACATCCAGCGATGCTCCGGGGTTTCGGGGCGGGAATCAACTGGATTCCCGCCTTGGGGCCAGGAAGACTGGGTGCTCGCGTGTGGCCGGGAGTTCTTCCGGGAGGTGTGCGCGGCGTGCGGGCTCGGCGCTCCGCGATCCATCCGACCCATGGGGAACAGCGCCAATCTGGTCTGGCGTCTCGAGACCGCGGCCGGGATCCGCGTGATCAAGGAACTGCCCGCGTCCACCGTGCAGGAGGAGCTCGGGCGGGCTGCGGAGTTCGAGCGGGCGGTGTTCGAGGCCGGCGTGGTGCCGATGGCGGAGCCGATCGTGGATCGGGAGGGACGGCTGCTGCGGCCGATGGTCGGGTCGGGTGGGAAGTCGGCGCTGGTCCGGGTGCACGGCTGGAGCCAGGGGCGGGAGTTCGGGCGGCCGGTGGACGAGGCGACGGTCTGCGAGGCCGGACGATCACTGGCTCGGATCCAGACGTTCGGTGCGACGTGGGACGCGGCTTTGCCGATCAAGCAGTTGTGGAGGCGGCCCGATCGGGCCACCTACGATGCCTTCGCGGCACGCTGGCCCGAGTTGATCAAGGAAGGCTGGTCGACGCTGGCGGAGGCGGAGGCCTTGGTGTCCGAAGGGGTCGAGGATGCCGGGCGCGGGATCTCGACGCACTGTGATCACAAACCGGAGAACAGTCTTGGCCACGATGCGAAATTGATCATTCTCGACTGGGACGAAGCCGGTAGGCGCGAGCCGCGGATCGAGTCGCTGCGGCTGGCGGACTGGGCCAAGTGGGTCGCCGGGATCGCGAGTTGGTACGAGTTCAAAGCCCAACGGTCGCTGGGTCAGTGGGCGGCCGTCGGCTCGGCTCACGAGGAAGAGGCCGAAGCTGCCTCCCAGACCCTCGGCTGGCTCCGGCACACCTTGCGACGGATCCCGCGGTGGACGTCCATGATCAACAAGGCTCTCCGTCGAGGGTCCAGCCGAGCTCAACCCAGCGATCGGTGAAGGGCAGATACGGGCCGGGCTCCAGGAACGCCCGCACCCGATCATTGCCGCGCCGGTAGATCTCGTCGAACAGCCAGTGGCCGTGGAGTTGATCATGGGAGTAGTTGGCGGCCGCCCGGTCGAGCTCGTCCGGCGCGACGTCACGTACGGTGCGGTAGCCGGCCAGCAGCGCGGCGCAGAGGTCCGGGCGGAGGTCGAAGGAGAGGTCGAGGGTGCGGATGATCTCCTCCGGCGGCCAGCGGGTCTCCGCCTTGTCCCAGTCGATCACGTCCGACACCTCGTCGCCGATGAAGAACAGGTTCGACTCCTGGAAGTCGCCGTGCACCAACTGCTGTGCCGCCATCGGAACGGCGTGCCGAGCCGGCTCGGGATGGCCGGACAGCCAGTCCAGCTTCGTCCGCACATGCTGCTCGGCCCACCGATCCGTCTCAGTCCGGTCGGGCCGGGCCATGATCAGGTTCAACAGTTCGGTCAGCCGAGCCTCGGTACGTGAGCGGTCCGCCGGGGTCGGCGGCCGCGGCGGTGCAGCCGCCGGACAGTCGGCCAGGGCGAGATGCAGGTGGGCCAGGGTTCGGCCCATCGCTCGGGCCTCGGCCACGGTGAGTCGATCACGGGCTACCTGGGTGCCGCGGGCGTACGCGAACAGGGAGTAGCAGACCCCGTCGCGGGACACGATCACCTCCCCGGCCGGCGTGGGCAGGGCCGGCGGGGTCGGGATGCTCCGACCGATCGCGTACCTGATCACCGCGTGCTCCCGCTCGATCAGGGAGCGATCGGTCCGGCGGTGCCGCCGCAGCACCACGCGGCGCGTCCTGGTCGTCACGACGAACGTCTCGTTCATCGTGCCGCCGGCCGCGCGCTGTACCGCCGTCACCGGCTCGAGCTCCCAGGCCGCCAGCGCGTCCGCCAGGTCGTCGCGCAGGCCGGGACCGGTTCCCGCTTCCGTCATCCCGGCACGGTACTGCGAACCGCGACCTCCGCGGGCGCTGGTCGGGCTGCTGGCCGTCGCAACCTGAGCCCTACACGGGATCGCGGAACTCCGGCGCGACCCAGGGCTTCGAAAGCCGGACGGACTGGATCACCAGCGGGTGCAGCAGCTCCGGGGACGGGATCGGGTCGGGCGCACCGGAACGGGCGCGCAGCACCCGGGCTGCCAGGTCGATGACTTGATCATGAACGGCATGGCCGGTCAGCATCAGCACGAAGGAACGAGCCAGGCCGAACCACGGCCGGTCCGGATCGTCGCCGATGATCAACTGCGTCTCGTCACCGGACCGGCAGTGCAGCACGGGGCCGGACGGGTCGATCGTGATCATCCACTCCGGCGCCCGGATCCGGTAATGATCATGGTACGGATCGCCCGGGGGGATCGTGATCACGTCGCCGAGCCACTGGTCCTGGAACTGGTCGGCGGTCGCGTCCACGATGGCGCCGTCGGCCCGGACATTCCAGCAGTGCACCCAGCTGATCAGGGAATCCAACAACAGCAGATAACCGCACCGGCGCGGCCAGCCGAACTCGGCCTCGATCGCCTCCGACACGTGACCGCAGCGACCGTCGTTCGGGCGGCCGTCCCTGAGCCGCACCGCTGCCCGCAGTTCCAGGATGCGGCGACGGATCTCCGGATCGGTCGGGTCGGCGTCGTCCACCCGGCCATCGTCCCGCGGTTCGCCGGACCTGAAAAGTCCTTTCCCCCGCGCCCCCGGCGCTGCTACCGTGCCCGGGTCAGGTGCGAAGGGGGTGACGATCATGTCCGATCCAGTGACAGCGTTGCCCGAGAGCCGCACCTAGACCCTGACACCGAGAGCCGGGGCCCGCTGCGAAGCGAATCGAGGTCTCGGTGAATTCTTCTCTCCCGCTGCGGCTCTGGCCGCGGCTGATCATGCAACGATTCCGACTCGTCGGCTATCTCACGGCCCTGCTCGTCTCGGCGGGCCTGGCTGTGACGGTTCCGCTGGCGTTCCAGCGAATCGTCGACGACGGCCTGGTTCCCGGCCGAGTCGACCTCGCGCTCGGCTGGACCGGGCTCGCCCTCGCTGCCGGCGTGGTCGCAGCGACGGTGAACGCGGTCGCCAACGCGACCGGCGCCGAGCTCGGTGCCCGAATCTCGGAGCGGCTGCGGTACGAACTCTTCACGCGCGTCCTGACTCAGCCATACGCGTTCCATGCCGAGTCGAAGGCCGGCGCCGTCGTATCCCGCCTCACCCGCAGCCCGGTCGAGGCGCAGGGTGTCATCCAGACGATCTTCGGCACCTTGGTGGGACAGGGCGTGCTGTTGATCATCGCCGTGATCACATTGGCGAGGATCGACCTGCTGGCCGTAGCGCTGGTCCTGGCAATGGTGCCACTGTTCCTGCTCCCGATGCGGAGCTTCACCCGCCGGCTCTTCGCGGCCGGCCGGGACCAGACCGCCGCCAGCAGCGAGCTGGAGCACTTCCTGACCGAACGGTGCAACGTCGAGGGCGCGGTGGCCCGGCGGCTGTACCGCACCGAGGCGACCGAGCTGGCCGCCTTCGGAGGCCTGATCGGCCGGCTGCGGGAGATCCTGATCCGTCGGAACCGGACGTTCTACACGTCACAGCTCGTCACCACGGCGTTGGCGGCGGTCGGCGTTGCGGTCGTGTACGGAGTCGGTGCGATCAACGGGGCCTCGGTCGGCGAGATCGTGGCGATGGCCGCACTGGTGAAGATGATCTACGACCCGTTGATCATGATCAGCATCCAGGGACTCGGTCTGAGCGGCGGCCTGGTGGCCCTGGAGAAGGTCTTCGAACTGCTCGACCTGCCGACCGACCCGAGCACCGGTGGCCGGTCACTGCCCGGCCGGGCGACCCGGCTGTCCTTCGACGGTGTCTGGTTCCGGCACCCGGCTCCGGGCACCGCGACCCTGCCGGACCTTGCCGCCGAGGCGGCCGGTGATGCGGTTGATCAGGACTGGGCCGTGACCGACCTGAGCTTCAGCCTGGTGCCGGGCGGGATCACCGCCCTGGTCGGAGCGAGCGGTGCCGGGAAGACCACGACGGCCCTGCTCGCCGCCGGCATCCATCGGCCGACCCGGGGCAAGATCATGATCGACGGCATCGACCTGGCCGAGCTGTCAGGCGAGAGCCGGCACCGGGCGATCGGCATGGTCACCCAGGACGTGTACGTCCTGCACGCCAGCCTCCGGGACAACCTCACCCTGGCCCGACCGGGTGCGGACGATGATCAACTTCGCCGTGCGCTGGCCCGGGCCCAACTCGCCGAGCTGGTGGACGGTCTGCCGCAGGGGCTGGACACCGTGGTCGGCGATCGCGGCTTCCGGCTGTCCGGCGGCGAACGCCAACGGCTGAGCCTGGCCCGGATGTTCCTGGCCCAGCCCGACATCGTGATCTTGGACGAGGCGACCGCCCACCTGGACGCGCTGACCGAGGCCGCGCTGCACCGGGCGATCACCGAGGACCTGGCGGGCCGCACGCTGCTGATCATCGCGCATCGGCCGAGCACGATCGAGAACGCTGATCGCACCGTGCGGCTCGCCTCGGGCCGGCTTTGCCCTTCGACAGGCTCAGGGCGCGGTGGTCAGTAGACCTCGATCTCGTCGATGAACACCCCGTTGTCCCGCTTCGTGAAGGTTCGGGTGAACGCGATCTTCACGTGCTTGGCCTCGACCGGCGCGAACCGGACCAGGTAGCGGTTGCCGGAAGCGTCGTTCGGCCGGGTCAGCCCACCCCGGTCGGTCCAGGCCGTGCCGTCGACGCTGGTCAGCACCCGCACGGTGTCCGGGCGATAGTAGGAGTACTCGACGTACCCCTGCACGTCGACCTCCCGCACCGTCTTCGGGGCATCGAAGTCGAAGGTCACCGAGAAATCCTTCGTCTCGTCCGGAGCACCCTGGATCACGTATGGCCTCTTGTCGCCGAAGTTGTCCGACACGACACCGTCGGTGGACTCCAGCAGCGTGTCGTCGGCGAAGTCCTTCGGCGGTTCCCACGACTTGTGGTACGTCATCCCGCCGACCAGGTTCGGCCGGCCGACCGGAGCCCCCGCGATCTTGAAGTCGACCAGGCCTGGCGCCGCGGCCTTCAGCCGGACGTAGCGCGCCTTGGCGTTCAGCCCGACGAACTCCGCACCGCCCTTGGACCCGGTCCGGGTGCCGGCGTCGACCCAGCTCTTGCCGTCGTAGGAGGTCTGAATGGTGTACGACTCCGGATGAGCATCACCCCAGGTGACGAAGACTCCGTCCACCTGGTGCTGGGCACCAAGATCAACAGCTCCGCCGGTCTTGATCACCTTCGCCAGGTTCCGCCCGGCCAGCGGCTTGCCGGCGGCGGCGTCCAGGACGAGCGCCCGGATCCGTTCCAGGTAGGTGACATCGCCGGTGAAGGTGCCCGGCTTGCTGGCCAGGGCCTTGGCCAGGTCGGTGGCCAGCCCCGGCTGCTTCCGCTTCAGGATCTCGATCACCTCCCAGTCCTCGATGCCGTCCCGCAGCGACTCCAGCCGCAGCGTCCGCTCCAACAGGTCCTTGTGCTCCTTGTCGACGTTGACCGTCCAGAAGTCGCCCTTCACCTCCTGGTCGTCCATCGAGATGTTCCAGTTGTTGAAGGCCCAGTGCAGATGCCCGTTCGCGCCGCGCGCCGCGGCCAGCCAGCCGATCAGGCGCTGGTAGTACTGCGGCTGGTCGACGAACCGGTTGAGGAAGCCCAGCGTCGGGATGTTGCAGTTGTAGAGCCAGAGATCCTTGCCCTCCGCGCGTGCCTTGTCCCAGGCCGCCGGGTGGGTCTCGTAGTTGAGCAGGTTGGGGATCACGACGTCCTCGTACTGGCTGATCTCACTGGCCAGGCCTTCGTGGAAGGTGGCGTCGCCGATCTTGACCTCGGGCCAGATCGCCTTGATCTTGCCGTAGATGCCGAGCCAGCCCTCCTTGCCGACCGCGCCCTGCGGCTCGTCGCCGACATGCATCCACCAGCGCTGGTCCCAGCCCTTGGCCTTCACATGATCACGCAGCGCGGTGACGTACTGCGTGATGTAGCTGTCGGCCTCGGCGGTGTCCCAGTCGACGTACTTCTTGATCAACTTCCCGTCCGGCCCGGTGGCCAGCGTCTCGACGTCCCACTTCGACCAGTAGCCGGGGCCGCCGGCCATCCAGAGGCCCTCGAGCCGGCTGACGGTGCCACGCTCGGTGAAGAACTCGACCACCTCGTCGACCCGGCTCCAGTCGAAGTGCACGGTGCCGTCGGGATCGACCCTGGTCTGCTCGCCCTGCATCAGCAGCGTGCTCATCGGCAGCGAGAGGTTGTTGTTGCGGTAGTCCTTGCGGATCCGCGCGTAGTCCTCCATCAGCTTCCACCACTCGGGGCTGAACGGGGAGAAGCCGTAGTTGGCGAGCATCGTCTCCACCGGCGGTTCCTGATACGAGACCGTACCGAAGAATAACGTCCACTCGACGTCGGTGAAGCCGCTGTCCTTGGCGTCCGGGATGGTCACCGGCCGGACGTTGATCGACAGCGGCAGGCTCAGGTTGCCTCGGTCTGTCTCCAGCGTGACCGTGCCGCGGTAGACCCCGCCGGCGGCGTCCCGCGGCACCTTGACCCGGACCCAGACCGGCTGGGTCCGGTTCGCCCCGACCTTGATCGACGGCGTGTTCGACAGCCCGTCCGGGAAGTCGTCCGGCGCCGGCCGGCTCGGTGCGTAGACGATCTGTTTGCTGCCGTTCTTGTCGAAGACCGAGTTGTGGTTCAGCGAGGTGAACTTGACGAAGTTGTACGTCAGGTTCGACGCGGCGATCGTGTGCCGGCCGGCGGTCAGCGAGCCGAACGAGACCTTCTTGATCGTGAACTCGCGGTCCCAGCGGACGACCACCTGGCCGGCCTCGAACTCGTTCCGGGCCGAGTCGAGGGCGAGTGCCGAGGCACCGCCGGTGTCGTCCGGCAGCGAGTCCGGAAAGACGTGGGTGGACGCGCGCGCCGCCCAGAGCAAAGGCTTCGCAGCTGATTCGGCGGCCGGTGCGGTGAGCGCGGTCGCCACGCAGGCGACGGCGAGCACCAGGGCAGCGAACAACGGGAACGGCTTCATCGGCTGACTCCCCTACAGTCGGTGGAAACCTCATTGTTGGAACCGGCCGAGCACGGCGACAACCAACCCGACTAGACCACTGGCTCCGCGTCCGGCGGCGGGCCGCGGTCGGGTCCGGGTTCGATCACCCGGCGGACGTCGCCGGCGGGCAGCCAGACCCGCTGCCGGCGCCGGTCGTGCAGCTCGACCAGGACCACCGGGCGGACCCAGCGGGTGACGTGGCCGCGGACCCATTCCTCCCCGTCGCGGGCCCAGACGACTCGGGCCTCGACCTCGATCCGGGTGTGGTCGCTGAGGTAGCGAGCAGTCTCCCCCGCCGGCCACTCCTCGTTCTCGACCTGTTGCTGCTCCTCGGGCGAGAGCTTCTCCCACCAGAACGAGTCCCTGACACCTGCCATGGCGTCAGTATCGAACAGGTGAGCGATTTTTCCAACCTGGACCCCGTCCGTGATGTGGGACACCGGCGAACTCGGTTGAATCCGGCGCCGGTCGTCGTGGATCATCGACGGCAGGTCATGAGTGTCAGCGTCAAGCCCCGGCTCGCTGACCGGCAACCCTCGCGGAAGCGGGTGGGGTGCTCCGGGTGAGGACCTGGTCCGGCACAACGTCGGACAAGCCACTTCCAGACATGCGGAGGCACGAATGATCACGAAGGGAACAGCGGAACCGCTCTGGCGGGACCCCGCGGCGACGTTCCGCTCCCGGCTCCATGTTGATCTTGCTCGGACGGCGAGCGCCGTCTGTTGTCGAATGCGCTGACCGCGTCCCTTCGACAACTCCGCCCTGCCCGGCTCGCCGTACGGCGGCCTGAGGCTCGGCCCTGCCCCGAGGATGATCATGTCCGACTTCGATTCCCCCAATCCCCACCTGATCCAGCACGCCCGGATCATCGCGGCCACGCCGCGGCTCTGGCACTCCGCGGTCACGTTCGACCCGGACCGCCGCTTCCGTACCCATCTGCACTCGGCGCCCGATTACGAGGCCTGGCTGCAGACCTGGCTGCCCGGCCAGTCGACCGACTGGCACGACCACGGCGCCGGCAGCGGCGTCATTCTCGTCCTGCAGGGCACCCTGCTGGAGCACCTGGCCTGGGGCGACCCGACCCGGCCGGCCCAGATCGATCCCGAGCCGATCGAGCACACGGCCGGGCGGCCCGCCGAGTTCGGCCCGTTCCACATCCACCGGCTGGTGAACAGCTCGCCCGATCCGGCGATCAGCCTGCACCTGTATCCGCCGACCCTGGTCGAGGCCAGGCGGTACGCGCGCTACGGCGATCTGCTCGACTCGGTGGACGTACGACTGGTCGGGGCGCCGCAGTGACCCTCTCCCCCGCCGGCACGACCCTCACCGCGCCACCCCGCCGGATCGCGTCGCGACTCCCGGCGCTGACCCCGGCCGAGGCCAGGCACGCCTGGGACGCCGGCGCTACCGTGATCGACCTCCGGTCACCGGCCGAACGCCGCCGGTCCGGGGAACTGCCCGGGGCGTTGCAGCTCGGCGCCGACCAGGTGGCCGAGCTCGACCTCTCCGACGAGGCGACCGTGATCCTGGTCTGCGGCTCAGGCGACCGCTCCGACCGGCTGGCCGAGGTGCTGCACCGGCGCGGTCGCGGCAACGTCACCTGGGTCAGCGGCGGCTACCGCGGTTGGCTGGACGCGATCTGGCGGCAGTGGTCGGAGATGCTGGTCTGCGATCCGGGCACGCCGCCCGGCCGGTTCGCGCGGCTGATCACCCACTCGAGTTCACCGGCTCGGCGACCCGGCGCGGCCGGTTGACCAGCCGGCGGAGCAGCCAGTCCGCCGGGCCGGGCCGGTTCGCCGCCTGCAGCAGGTTGGCCACGATCGCCGCGGTCAGCCAGGCGGCGAGCGCGATCAGCAGCGAACCGGCCGGGCCGACCCAGGCCCCGAGGCCGAGGAACGCGGTCGACGAGAGCAGGATCAGCGCCGCCTCCATGACGATGTAGCAGGTCAGTGATCGCTGCCCGATCGCGGTCAGCGGCCGGGCCCAGCGCGCGTCGGCCGGGACGCGGCGGCCGATCAGCCCGAAGATCGCCGCGTACGCGAAGCCGCCGGCGAGCCCGGACGTCACATGGAGCGCCTGCGCCCACCAACCGTGGCCCGGCGCGAGCACCCCGGTGTTGATCAGGGCCAGCGGAACCGCGCCGACGATCGAGACCGGCAGCCCGACGGCGATGATCCGGCGCAGCAGGCCGAGGTTCCGCTCCGGTTCCTCGAGCAGTCGCCGGCGGCCCGCCCAGACACCGACCAGCACGGCCAGCGCGACCGGGAACAGGGTGACGTTGATGATCACCCCGGACACCCAGCTGATCAGCCGGTAGATCAGATCGGCCGGTGCATACCCCAGGTGACCGAGCGCCAGCGCCGGCGCTTCCTCGGTCGGGCTGGCCGACAACAGGAAACCCAGCACTACGGAGGTGATCACGGCGATGCCGGCGACCACGATGATCACCCGCCGCAGCGTCCGGTCGTCCCGGACCAGTACGCCGGCGATCAGCATGGTGATCACGCCGTACGGGCCGAGGATCTCGACCGGGGTCACCAGCAGGGCCATTCCCAGGCCGAAGATCAACATCCATCGGCCGCGCCGCCGGACCCGGGACCGGATCTCGTCGTCCGGCTCGCCGCGCCGCCGCCGGCTCTCGATGATCAACACGAGACCGTACCCGAGCAGGGCGGCGAACAACGGGAACGACCGGCTGAAGACGAAGAAGGTGAGGCCGAGGTTGGCCAGCTGATCGGCCAGGCTGCCGGTCGGCCGCAGCCGCTCGTCGACGTTCACCAGGTCCTGACCGGTGATCAACAACGGGGCGTGGGCCAGCGCGATCAGCAGCAGCATGAAGCCGCGGGCGAGGTCCGGGGCGAGCATCCGTCCGGGTGAACTGGTCATGGCACCAGCCCAGCAGCGGAACGGACTTCGCACGAGCCCCCGATCGGCCAGAACCCCGGTCCGATCGGCCAGAGCTTTGTGCCTGTCGAAGGGCCAGGCGCGATCTGACTTGCCCTTCGACAAGCTCAGGGAGCGTTGTGGCTTGGCCCCTAGCGGCCCATCGAGCTCTCGCGGAGCCGGAGGGTCCACGGCACGGCGATCGACTCGGCGGGCCGGGACGGCTCCTCGATCCGGGCCAGCAGCAGCCGCAGCGCCTCGGCGGCGAGGAACTCCAGATCGGCGGCGACGGTGGTCAGGGTCGGGTTGCCGAACCGCCCCTCCGCGATGTCGTCGAAGCCGGCGATGGCGATCCGGCCCGGCACGTCGACCCGGGCCTCGACGCAGGCCCGGACCGCGCCGATCGCCATCAGGTCGTTGAAACAGAACACCGCATCGGGCGGCTCCGGCAGGGCCAGCAGTTGCTCCATCGCCTGCTTGCCGTCGATCCGGTCGTAGTGGGCGACTCCGATCACCAGCTCCGGCCGGTACGGCAGCCCGGCGCTCGCCAACGCCTGCCGGTAGCCCTCGAGCCGGACCGACGCGGTGCCGGCCACCGACTCCCGGCCGATCGCGGCGATCCTGGTCCGGCCCAGCGAGATCAGATGGTCGGTCATCGCCCGTGACGCGGCGACCGAGTCGACCGCGACATGATCAAATCCTGGCGGCACGGCCCGCTCGCCGAGCAGCACCAGCGGCAGGTCGTCGGCCCGGTCGGCGATCTCGTCGGCGTCGACCGCCAGCGGCGAGAAGATCATGCCGTCGATCACGTGCGACCGCATGCCGTTCAGCACCAGCCGTTCGGCCTCCGGCTCGGCGCCGGTCGCGTCCAGCAGCAGCAGCGAACCGAGCTTCGCGGCCGCCGCACTGAACCGGGCGCCGAGCTCGGCGAAGTACGGCGAGTCCAGCTGCGGCAACGCCAGCGCGATGAAGCCGGCCCGGCCGTGCTTCAACTGCCGTGCGCTGACGTTGGGCCGGTAGCGCAGCTCCTCGATCGCGGCCTGCACCTTGGCCCGGGTGGCCGGGCTGACGTGTTCGTACTCGTTGACGACGTTCGACGCCGTCTTGACGCTGACCCCGGCCAACTCGGCGACATCCTTCAGCCGGGCAACCATCCCACCCTCCGCGGGCTCAGCCCTTGATGCCGCTGGTGGCGACACCCTCGATGACGTAACGCTGGACGAAAGCGTACAAGATCAACACCGGGATCGCGGCGACGGTCGCACCGGCCATCACCACCGGATAGTCGACCGCGAACGCACCGCGCAGACTGGACAGACCGGCCGGCAGCGTCATCCGTTCCGGCGAGAACAGGACGAAGATCGGCCAGACGAAGTCGTTCCAGTTGCCGAGGAAGGCCAGGATGCCGAGGGTGACCAGCGCCGGCCGGGAGATCGGCAGCACGATCCGGGTCAGGATCGTCCAGGTGTTGGCGCCGTCGATCAGCGCCGTCTCCTCCAACTCCCGTGGGATGGAGAGGAAGAACTGGCGCAAGAAGAAGACGCCGAACGCGCCCGCGGCACCGGGCACCACCAGGGCGAAGATCGTGTCCAGCCAGTACAGCCGGTCCATCAGCAGATAGTTCGGCATCAGGAACACGAAGCCCGGGATGAACATCGTGGCGATCAGCACGACGAAGATCAGATTCCGGCCGCGGAACTGCATTCGGGCCAACGCGTAGGCCGCCATCGCTGAGATCGCCAACACCAGCAGCGAGTGCAGCACGGCCGCGACCAGCGAGTTGAAGGCCCAGAGCAGAACCGGGTTCTGCGCCTCGTTGAAGATGATCTCGAACGCCCGGAACGTGATCTCGTCGGGGATCAGGGTGATCGGAATCCGCCGGGCATCGACCTGGGTCCGGAACGAGGTGAGGAACATCCACAGGATCGGCACCACGAAGATCAGGGACAAGATCACCAACCCGACCCAGAAGGCCGGGCCGTTGCGATCCCGGCGATAGGCTCGGCGACGGCCGGTGGTCGGCTTGGCCCTGGTCGGTTCGGTCTCGGTCGAGGTGGTCATGGCTTGCGCTCCCTCAGGGCCAGGAAGTTGATCACGGCGATGATCGCCAGGAAGATCGCCAGGATGTAGCTCATCGCCGACGCCGAGCCCATCTTGAACTCGCGCAGGCCCTCCTGGGTCATCACCATGATCGCGGTGCGGGTACTGTCACCCGGCCCGCCGTTCGTCACCAGATAGGACTGGCCGAACATATTGGCACTGGCCAGGATCGTGATCGTGATGATGAAGACCATCACCATCCGCAAACCCGGCAGCGTGATGTGGATGAGCTTGCCCCAGCCGCCGGCGCCGTCGATCTCGGCCGCCTCGTACTGTTCGGCCGGGATGCTCTGGATGCCGGCCAGGTAGATCACGGTGTTGAACCCGAGGGTCCACCAGACCGTCATCGCGACCAGGGCGATCCAGGCCCACGGCTGGGTCTGGGTCCAGCCGATCGGCTCGTACGGAGCCAGCGGCAGCACGAGGTCGAACGCCCGGTAGAAGAACTCGATCACGGCGTTGATCAGGCCGAAGTCGGTCTCCAGCAGGTAGTTGAACAGGACGCCGATCACCGCGACGCCGAGCACGAACGGCGCGAAGATCATCGCCCGGAAGAACGTCCGGGCCGGGAACCGCCGGTTCAACAGCAAGGCGACGCCGAGCGGGATCACGACCAGGAACGGCACGCTGGCCACGGTGAAGATCCCCGTGTTCGTCATGCCGACCCAGAACCGCTCCGAGATCACCGACTCCGGATCGAACAGGTCGATGTAGTTCTGGGCTCCGACGAACGGCTTCTCCGGCAGCAGGTAGTCCCAGTCGTGCAGGCTGATCCAGATGCCGAAGATCGCCGGGCCGACCACGAAGGTGAGCAGCAAGATCACGTACGGCGCACACAGGGCGTACGGCGTCAACGGATGGTGCAGTCGCAGCCTGCCGCGCCGACGATGCTGAGCTCCTGCACCCGTCCGAGGTTTCGTCTGCTCCTGGACGGCGGCGCTCATCAGCCGTACTTCTTCTTGTTCGACTCCAGCAGCTTGTTGCCCTTCGTCGCGGCCTCGCCGAGCGCATCGGCGATCGGCTTCCGGCCGAGCATCGCGTTACTGACCCCCGGACCCCATTCCTCCATGACATCGGAGATGCCGGGCACCGGCGGGACGAAGCGCAGGTAGTCGACCTGCTTGGCGAACTCGGTGACGTACGGAAGATCCTTGAACTCCGGCAGGTCGCGGACCGAGTTACGCGCGGGCACCATCCCGGCGCCGGCCCAGGAGATCGACTGCTGGGAGATCCAGTTGACGAAGAACCGGGCGGCCTTGGTCTTGTTCTCGTCCGCCTTCTGCTGCCGCGGCAGCACGAACTGGTGCGAGCCGGACCAGGTGAACTGCTGACCGCCGATCACCGGGATCGGGGCGCAACCCCATTCCAGCTTCTTGTTCTCACTCAACGGCGTCGTCATCCACGGGCCGTTGATCATGAACGCGCCCTTGTCGTTGTTCAGCGACACCTGGTCGCCGTCACCGGCGGCGTTCTTCGGACTGTAGCCGTTGTCGATCAAGGACTTGAGCCACTCGATCGCCTTGATCGCCGGCTCGTCGCCGAAGCCGACCGCCGAGCCGTCGTCGGAGACCATGTGGCCGCCGAACTGGTAGACCAGCGACTGGGAGAGCAGGCCGCCGGCGCTGAGGGCGGACACCCAGAAGCCCTGGATCCCCTTGGACTTGCACTGTTCCAAGATCGCCATGAACTCGTCGTGGTCGGTCGGCGGCTTGTCCGGATCCGCGCCGGCCTTCTCCAGCACCCGCTTGTTGTAGTAGAGGCCGGCCGGGTGCACGTCCAGCGGGATGCCGTAACGCTTCCCGTCGTACATGCCACCCTGCCAGGCCAGCGGAATGAAGTCGGCTTCGGTGAGATTCAGCGCGGTGGCGACGTCGTCCAGCGGCTGGATCACCTGACGGGCCGCGTTCGTCGCCAGCGTGTCGGCGTGCATGATGCCCACGTCCGGGCCCTTGCCGGTGCTGACCGCGGCCGGCAGCTTCTGGTAGTACTCCGCCCACTCGATCGTCGTGGTGGTGATCTTGATGTTCGGATTCTCTTTGGTGAACGTGTCGGTCAGCTTGCGCATGATCGGACCGTCACCACCGGTCAGGCCGTTCCAGTACGCAAGCGTCACCGGCGGGCCGTCGTAGCCGCTGGCGCCGCCGTCGCCGGTGGGTGGCGCCTGCTGGCCGGGCCGACCGGCGGAGCCGGGGCCACAGGCGGTCAGCCCGAGGGCCGCCGCGCCGAGTGCGCCGCCGAGCAGGCCGCGCCGACTGATCGCCCCTCCACTGAATGAGGGCCCGCTCATGCGGGGAACGGTGGTACCGAACGGGTTGGCCTTCGCCATGTCTTCCTCCCTGAAGCATGTGAACCCGGGCATGATCGTCGAACTCGTCGTGCGACGTCTGCGTGCCGGCGGTCCCCGCGGCAGGCCGGCCAGCAACGATCACCCTGACTTACAACGATTACTCGGGACCATACCCGGCACCCCACCCGGCCGCAACGGTCCGAGCCGAGCCGGCCGACGACCGGATCGGGAGCGGTCGATCGATCCCGATCGGGTGATCATCCGCCCTGATCCAGACGCCTGTCGACAATCTCGATCTGACTAGGGATTTCGATCCACGAATCGGGATCTCAGCAGGTCCACGATCCCAGCGGGGCGCTTTTACAACGATTACGAATCGCCCCGGCGAGCCGCTCGAGCGGCATTCCGCGAGGGCGGAAGGGATCTTTACAACGGTTAACCCTCCCTGTGAGAATGACGTCCCGGTGGCCGCCATCGGGCCGGCCGGTTCGAGGAGGAACATTGACCGATCACCAGCAGCCAGACGGAGCCACCGGAGCACCGGTACCGGCACGCATCAAGCTCGATCCGGACTTCCGGGTCGGCCCGCTGAACCGCCGGATCTTCGGCTCCTTCGTCGAGCATCTCGGCCGGTGCGTCTACACCGGGATCTACGAACCGGAGCACCCGACCGCCGACGAGTACGGGTTCCGCGCCGACGTGGCGGAGTTGGTTCGCGAACTGGGCCCGACGATCATCCGCTACCCGGGCGGCAACTTCGTCTCCAACTACAAGTGGGAGGACGGCGTCGGCCCGCGCTCGGAACGTCCGGTGCGGCTGGACCTGGCCTGGAAGACGATCGAGACCAATCAGGTCGGCACCGACGAGTTCCTGCAGTGGTGCCAGCGACTTGATCTTGAACCGATGATGGCGGTCAACCTGGGCACCCGCGGGATCACCGAGGCCAGCGAGCTGCTGCAGTACTGCAACGCCGAGGGTGGCATCGAGCTCGCCGACCGGCGGGCCAAGAACGGTCATGCGGACCCGTACGACGTGCGGGTCTGGTGTCTCGGCAATGAGATGGACGGCCCGTGGCAGATGGGCTTCAAGACGCCGGAGGAGTACGCCCGGCTGGCCGAGGAGACCGCGCGCGCGATGAAGCGGTTCGACGAGAAGCTCGAGCTCGTCGCCTGCGGCTCGTCGAACCGCTCGATGCCGACGTTCGGCAGCTGGGAACGGATCGTGCTGGACCGCTGCATCGACCTGGTCGATCACATCTCGGCTCACGCGTACTACGAGCCGATCGACGGTGATCACGACTCGTTCCTGGCCAGCGCCGAGGACATGGACCGCTTCATCTCCTCGGTGGTGGCGACCGCCGATCATGTCGCGGCCGCCCGCAAGTCGGACAAGAAGATCATGATCAGCTTCGACGAGTGGAACGTCTGGTTCCAGAAGCGCTGGGAGGGCGAGCGGAAGCTCGAGATCCGGGAGACCTCGGCGCTGATCGAGGACGTCTACGACGTCGAGGACGCGGTCGTCATCGGCAGCCTGCTGATCGAGCTGATCCGGCACACCGACCGGGTCGCGATCGCCTGCCAGGCCCAGCTGGTGAACGTGATCGCCCCCATCCTGACCGCGCCCGGCGGTGTTGCCTGGCGCCAGACGATCTTCCACCCGTTCGCGCTGACGGCGAAGTACGCCCACGGCGTGGTACTGCAGCCCGCCGTCAGCGGACCCGGCATCGACACCCAGCGGTACGGCGAGGTCGGCGCGCTGCACGCGACCACGGTCTGGAACGCCGACGCGGGGGAGTTGGTGATCTTCGCCGCGAACCGGGACCGGGCCCGTGATCTCGACCTCACCGTCGACCTCGGCGCGTTCGCCGATCTCAAGATCATCGAGCACCTGCACATCGCCGACGACGAACGTCGCGCCTACAACTCGCCCGAGCAGCCGGACCGCGTGGTCCCGAAGCCGGGCGCCTCCACTCTCAACGACGGGCGGCTGACCGGCGTCCTGCCGGCCGCCTCCTGGCACTGCATCCGCATCGCCACCAGCTCACGCTCCGAGGGCTGACTGACCCAACCCCCTTTGTACGACGAGGAGATCAACGATGATCAGACCCCGCCCGATCCGTACCCTCTTGATCATGGTCGCTACGGCGGCCGTGATCGCCGGGCTCGCCCTGGCCGGCCCGGCCGCGGCCGACCAGGCCAAGCCGGGCCGCTACACGAACGCGATCAGCGACAGCTTCGCCGACACCTTCGCCGACCCGGCGGTGATCTTGGGCAAGGACGGCTGGTGGTACGCGTACTCCACCGCCGACCCGCTCCGCGCCGGTGATCCGTACGGGGTGATGCACATTGCCCGGACCAAGGACTGGATCACCTGGGACTACCAGGGCACCGTCTTCAACGAGTCGAACCGGCCCTCCTGGGCGACGCCGAACTCGTTCCTGTGGGCACCGGACATCCGTTACATCCAAGGCAAGTACGTGCTCTACTACACGGTGATCGACACCGTGCTGAACCCGGGTGAGGACGAGGCGATCGGTGTCGCCACGGCGCCGACGCCGACGGGACCGTGGACGCCGACCGACGCGCCGGTGATCGCGCCGCGGGCGAGTGGCGGCACGTTCCTCGGCACCATCGACCCGGCCGGCTTCACCGACGTCAACGGTGATCAGTACCTCTACTTCGGCGGCTACCACGGCGGCATCTGGGCCAGCAAGATCAGCGCCGACGGCCTGACCGCGACCGGTGAACTGACCCAGGTCGCGATCGACAACCGGTACGAGGGCGGCTACGTCGTCCGGCGCGGCGGCTGGTACTACCTGATGGGGTCGTCGGCGAACTGCTGCGCCGGCCCGACCACCGGCTACTCCGTGTTCGCCGGCCGGTCGAAGAGCCCGCTCGGCCCGTTCGTCGACGCCGACGGGATCTCGCTGCTCGACTCGCACGTCGGCGGCACCACGATGATCACCCAGAACGGCAACCGCTGGATCGGCTCCGGCCATCACGCGATCGCCACCGACGCCGAGGGCCGGGACTGGATCGTCTACCACGCGATCGACCGCAACGAACCGTGGCTGAGCAACCCGTTCGGGATCAACCGGCGGCCGATGCTGCTGGACCGGATCGACTGGATCGACGGCTGGCCGCGGACCCGCGCCGGGGCCGGACCGAGCGACGGTCCGCAGCCGGCACCGGTGACCACGTCCGGGCTCGGGATCGTCGCCGACGACCCGGCCGCCCGCGGCTTCCTCGGGCTGAAGTCCGGGCCCGACGATGATCAAGCCGGTGCGACCGCGCTGCTGGACGGCGCCGCGAGGACCAAGGCCGACGCGCCGCGGTCCGAGGCCAGGGTGCGGTTCGATTTCCGCACCGACGAGGAGTTCACGGTGGTGCTCGGCGGTGGCCGGGACCGGGTCGTGGTCTCCGCCGAGCCGGGCGACGAACTGCGCGTGATCGCCGGCCGGAGCACCGGAACGGCGAAGCTGACCGAGTCCGACACCTGGCGCACCGTGATCGTCGAGGTCGACGGTGATCAGGTGACCGCATCGATCGGCGAGTCCGATCTCGCCGATCCGGGCGCCGAAGTCCGGCTCACGGCACGCGGGCTGCGACTGCCGGCGGCGCCGGTGGTCCTGGCCGGCGACGCGGTGATCGACAACCTCACCGTGCGCCCGGTCGCGGACCAGGCGCGTAAGCTGGTGCCGACGCCGGAGACCGGCGACCTGCTCTGGTCCGACGAGTTCGACGACGACGCCCTGGACGGCTGGACCTGGCTCCGCGAGGACCCGGCCGCCAAGATCAACAACGGGACGTTCGACTGGCCGGTGCAGGCCGGCGACCTGGTCGGCACCGGCAATCAGGCCGGCGCGCTGCTGCGCACGGCACCGCAGGGATCCTGGATCGCCGAGGCGAAGGTCGAACTTGATCTTGGTGCCAACACGGTGCGCAACTATCAGCAGGCCGGTCTGGTCGTCTATCGCAATGACAACGACCTGGCCCGCCTGTGCAGCGTGGCGATCTGGAACACCCGGCAGGTGGAGTACGGCCGCGAGTTGGTCGGCAACGACGCGGGCCGGCTGTCGTACGGGGCGGCCATGATCGGCACCCCGGCGAAGACGACCTGGCTCCGGCTCGCGTACCACCAGAACGCGGCCGGTGAGCACCTCTACCGGGCGGCCAGCTCGCGGGACGGCGAGCACTGGACCTGGGGTGCCACCTGGGCCCTGCCGGCCGGCGAGGCACCGAAGATCGGCCTGGTTGCCCACGGCGGCGCCAGCCCGGCCACCGTCGCCTCGTTCGACTACCTGCGGTTCTATGCCGTGGACTGACCCTTGAAACGTGCGCTGAGCCTGTCGAAGCGTATCCCGGCCATGATCATCGCGGGAGTGTCGATCATGGCCGGGTGCACGGACACCACCCAACGACCGATCGATCTCGAGGAGTCACCCGTGGGTTTCACCAATCCGGTCTACGCCAGCAACTTCCCCGACCCGCTGATCCTGACCGGGCCGGACGGGGCGCCGAACGAGGACGGCAAGTACTGGGCGTACGCCACCAACGGCAACGGCGCCAACGTGCAGACCTTGATCAGCACCGACCTGATCACCTGGGAACAGGGCCCGGACGCACTGCCGAAGCTGCCGGACTGGAGCACGCCGGGCAAGGTGTGGGCGCCGGAGGTGATCAGGCACCCGGACGGCCGCTACCTGATGTACTACACGACCAGGGCGCCCGAGCCGGACCATCAATGCATCGGCCTGGCGATCGGCGAGGCGCCCGGCGGACCGTTCGTCGATGATCATGACGGCCCGCTGATCTGCGAATCCGATCAAGGTGGCAGCATCGACGCGCACCCGTACGTCGACCGGGACGGGAATCGCTACCTGTACTGGAAGAACGACGGCAACCACGTCGGCGTGGACAGCTACATCTCGGTGCAGCGGCTGGACGAGAGCGGCACCGAGCTGGTCGGCGAACCCCGGCAGCTGTTCAAGCAGGACCAGCCGTGGGAGGGACCGCTGGTCGAGGGCCCGTTCCTCTGGGAGCGGGACGGCACCTACTACATGTTCTACTCCGGCAACGGCTTCACCTCGCCGGACTACGCCGTCGGCATCGCCACCGCCGACAACCCGCTCGGGCCGTTCACCAAGCAACCCGAACCGATCCTGGTCGGCAACGATGTCGCCGCCGGCCCGGGCCACAACGCCTTGTTCGCCAAGGAGGGCCGGGTCTGGACGGTCTATCACGGCTGGGCCCCGGACGCCGTCGGCGAATCGATCCCGGGCCGGATGATGTGGCTCAGCGAGGTCACCTTCGGCGACGACGGCACCGTGACCGTCGAACCGCCGCGCACCGACTACCCGATCCGCCCCTGACCGACCCAGCGAGGAGATGATCATGCGCATCCGTACCGCCGCCATTGCCGGTGCCGCACTCTGTCTGGCCGCGACGCTACTGCCGGCCAGTCCCGCCCACGCCGCGGGCACCGTCGCCCCGGCTGTCCAGATCAACCGCGACTTCCCGGATCCCGACATCGTCTTCGACGGCACGACCTGGCACGCGTACGCCACCAGTTCGGGAGGGATCGGCACGGTTCCGCACGCCACCGCGCCGGAACCGGACGGTCCCTGGACGATCGTCGGCAACGCCCTTGATCACAAACCGGCCTGGGCCCGGGCCAATCACGGGTTCTGGGCCCCGGACGTCTCCCAGCGACCCGACGGCAGCTGGCTGCTCTACTTCACCGGCCGGCACACCGCCAGCGGCCGGATGTGCCTCGGCGCCGCGACCGCCGCGAGCCCGAACGGCCCGTTCATTCCCACCAGCGAGGACACCCCGCTCGTCTGCAACCCCGACGAGGGCGGCGACATCGACCCGTCCAGCTTCGTCGACAGCGACGGGAAGCGTTACCTGCTGTACAAGAACGACGGCAACGCGGTGCAGAAGCCGGCGATCCTCTGGCTGCAGGAGGTGGACGAGACCGGCCTCAACTTCATCGGCGAGCGGACCGAACTGCTTCGCAACAGCGCGCCGACCGACCAGGGCGTGATCGAGGCGCCGACGCTGGTCAAGCGGCCCGAGGGGTACGTCCTCTTCTTCTCCGCCGGCGTCTACACGAAGGGCACCTACCACACCAGCTATGCGCGGTCGGCGACCCTGCGCGGGACCTACACCCGCGCCTACCGGCCCCTGCTCACCACGGAAAGCGTCGACGGCGCCGTGAACGGACCCGGCGGGCAGGACGTGATCGACAACCGGATCTGGTTCCACGGCCATCTCGCCCAGGGCGGACGCGGCATGTACACCGCCAAGCTCGGCTGGTTCGGCGGGAACCCGGTGATGCGCGGCTCCCGGGTCCGGTACGAGGCCGAACGCGGCAAGCTCAACGACTGCGTCGTCCGGCAGACCTCCACCGCCTCCGAGGGCGAGGTCGTCGCCAAGATCGACAACCCGACCTCGTGGGTCGAGTCCACCGTGCACGTGCCGGTCGGTGGTGACTACACCGTCCACATCAGCTATGCCGCCGGGTACGGGGACGCCAGCCACGCGATGTCGATCAATGGAGGGAAGCCGGTGACTGTGAACTATCCGGATCGCGGCTGGGAGAACTGGAGCGAGGTGTCGGTCGACGTGCGCCTGAAGGCGGGAGCCAACACGATTCGGCTGACTCATCTCTCGCGGTGGGCTGAGATTGATCAGATCGAGGTGGCGTAGGGGGAGGGTTCGTGCCGCGGGAATCTTGGGGGTGGGGGTCTGTGCGCGGACAACCAGTCGCGCGCGGTGATTCTGTGCCGCTGCCGCCATTCTGTGGGCGCTCGACGGCCAGTCCCATCCACGCCCGCGCACAGACCCCCACCCCCAAGATTCCCGCTTCCGGCCGCCGATCCCCGGGGGGGGGAACGGGCTTGAGCCGAGCGCTGGTGTGGTCGTGACGACTGCTGCAACCGATCGCGTTGCGTGGTGCCGAGGGTGGGCGTTGTCCTGGCAGGTGGCGCAGTCGGATCGCTGTCGTCAAACCTCCTCAGTTCGACCAGTTCGCCCCGGAATCGGCGTCTAGTGCTCCGGGTGTGGAGGAATGACGACAGTTGCGCTCGGGTCGTCGCCCACGGGGAGGAACATTCGCACGTCGTCGTAGGTGGCGTCTCGATCTCGGAGGCCACCGGGGAACCGTGCCCATTCGGTGAAGCCGAGGCCGCGATAGGCGTCCTCGGCGTGCGTTCCTCCGCGGACGCCCAGTTCGAGGGTCTGCGATGACCACAGCTCACGTGCGAAGGCGGCACAGCCCTCGACCAGTTTCCGGGCGACCCCGGTACCTCGGTGATCGGCTCTGATGACGAACCCGCCGATCTCTGCCCGGTGCCGTTCCATCCGGTGCCGGCGGCGGGTCAGCGTGCAGGTGCCGATCGCGACGTCGTTCTGGTCGGTGGCCACGAGCAGCACACGGTCCGGACCCTGCGGCGGATCCAGCCACCCACGCACGACGTCGACCGGTGTGCCGGAGAAGCCCACTTGCTGGAGTGCCTCCGCATCGTCAGCCCTGCCCACGCGAATAGCCACCACGGCAGGCTAGACGGGCCGCCGGCCTTCTCGTGCCCCATTTATCGGTGCCTGGCCGGTACCTTGATCGCATGTCGACGCTGATGCTGCCGTTCCGGGCCAGAGGTCGGGATGGGCGGATCGTGATCAAGGTTCGGGCGAATGACGATCCGTACGCGACCGGGCATGATCGGGTGGCGAAGAACTTCGATCATGAGGCGTTCAGGGGGTTTCCGGTGCTCACGGCCGAGGTGGAGTTCGGTGGGGAGGGCCGGCCGGGTGGTTCTCCTGGATCCAGCTGATCCGGCATGTCCGCAACGGGGAGACCATCGATGAGGAGATCGACGGCCACCCGCTGTACGTGCAGGGCTATCACCCGACGTTCGCCGACGCACCGGCGAATCCTGATCATCTCGACCTCGACTGGCTGGCCGACGCGTTCCTGATCGACGTCGTCGGCCGCGAGCTCACGCCGGTCGTCGGGTTCAGCTGGGGCTATCGGCGGTTCCTCGACGATCGCACCGAGCTGCTCCCGCTCGAGCCCGCCGGCGCCGACGCCTGGCCGCGGCTCAAGGGCCGGCTGGAGCGGGACTACGACGGGTGGACGGCTGTCTCGTGAGGGCGCCGGTCCGGCGGCCCTGATGTGTTCGTGATCTTGGTTCGGTAGATCAGCCGGCGGAGCAGCCACTCGGCCGGGCCGCGGCGGTCGGCTCGGTCGAGGGCGACGGCGAGGGCCACGGACAGGAGCCAGGTGGCCACGGCGACCAGGGCCGCCTGCCACTCGGTGAGCCGACCGCCCATCCCGAGGCCCCAAGCACTCAACAGCGGGGCGAAGATCACCGACTGGAGCAGGTAGCTGGACAGCGATCGCCGGCCGACGGCGGTCAGCGCTCCGACGACGGGACCGGCCGGCCGGGCCGGGCTGATGCGGGCGGCGATCAGGGCGAAGCCGGCCGCGTACCCGAGGGCGGCGAACAGGCCGGTGCAGCCGTGCAGCAGCAGCGGCGCCCACGGCGGCAGGCTCAGCACCCCGTGGTGCACCAGGACCGACGGTGTCGCCCCGGCCCAGCCGATCGCGATGCCGACGACCGTGACCCGGGTCAGGACTCCCCGGTGGGCACCGGGTGATTCGAGGACGCGGTGCCGGGCGCAGAGGATGGCGATCAACACCGCCAGCGGGACCACCAGGCCCAGCACGCCCTGCCCGACCGTCACCGGCAGCCACAGCTGGAGTCGGGGCAGTACGGAGTCGAGGTAGGGCGTGATCGCGGCCAGTTGCGGGCCGGTCAACTCCAGCCGGGCGGCCTCGGGCGGCATGATCATTCCGGCGATCAGGGCGGCGATCGCCAGCAGGACCAGGATTCCGCCGAGCACGACGATCCAGGCGATCAAGGTCCGGTCCCGGCGCCGCAGAAACAGCCCGACCACGATCAGCCCGATCAGGCCGTAGGCGCCGAGGACGTCGGCATACCAGAGCAGGGCGGCATGAACCGCGCCGAACCCGATCAGCCACAGGTGTCGTCGCTGCAACAGCCGGCGCGCCGCTCGCTCGTCCTGACCGTGCCGCTGCTGGCGGGTGTACAGCTGCCAGATGCCGTACCCGAAAAGGAATGCGAACAGCGGATAGCTTCGCGCGTCGATCACCGTGATCGCGATGCTCTGCCAGATCGCCTCCGGTCCGGAGGCGCCGGCCCGATGGGCGCTGAGTCCGGACGTGGGCGCCCCGTACAGGTGCCAGGACACGTTCGCCAGGGCGATCAGCAGCAGCATCAGCCCGCGCGCAAGGTCCGGCGCGACGATCCGCCCGGCCGGCGCCGATCCGTTCATCCGCTCACCCACCCTCTCGAGAAGCTTACAATGTAAGCAACCATAGACTTACGACGTAAGTCGATCAAGGGTGGGTGCCGGCCGAGCCGCGTCGCCGAGAGCTTCAGGACTCGGGCGGGGGTGCGGTCGACGAGGCGATCTCGAGCCGGCAGGGGATGAGCTGAGGTGGTGGAACGCTGCCGCCCGCTACCAGGGTGATCAAGGACTCGACGCCGAGCCGGCCGAGTTCCGGTCCGGGTGACCGCATGATCGTCAGGGCGGGATCGCTGAGCGACGGCAGTTCGCGGGAGGCGACCAGGGGGAGGACCGAGATGTCGCCCGGGATGTCGCGGCCGGTCCGGCGAAGTTCGGAGACCAGGCCCAGTGAGGCGTACTCCCTCATGATCATGACCGCCGTCACGTCGGGATGATCATGCGCCAGCCGCCCGGCCAGTTCACGGCCGGCGGCGGCTGTCGTACCGGAGCGCAGGATGGTCGGCTCCAAGCCGTACGCCTCGGCGGTGGCCTGGAAGGCGGCCTCGGAGCGCACGTACGGGCCGTAGTCGATCATGCCCGGGTCGGACCGGTCGCCGGAGACCAGCACCAGCCGCCGGTGGCCGAGCTCGTGAAGATGCGCGACCGCCTCCCGGATGGTGGCGTCGAAGTCGATGTCGACGTGCACGTACGGGGTCGGGTCGGCGGTCCGCCCGATCAGCGCGAACGGCATCCGGGCCGCCTCCAGGACGGCGACCCTGGGATCGTCCAGTTGGACCTCCATCAGCAGCACCCCGTCGACCAGCCCTTCGCCGATCAGTTCCTTCAGTTCGGCCGCGTCGTTGCTGACCGGCCAGAGCACCAGATGATGATCGAGCCGCGCTGCAGTGGCGGCCGCGCTGGTGAAGAACTCGAGCGCCGACGAACTCAGATCGTGGTCCAGCGCCGGGTACGCCATGGCCAGGATGTGGGTCCGCCGGCTGGCCAGCGCGCGGGCGACGGCGTTGCGCCGGAAGCCGAGGTCGGCCATGGCCTGCTCGATCCGGGTCCGGGTGTCGGCGGCGACCGGCTTGGTGCCGTTGACGACGAACGAGACCGTGGCGATCGAGACGCCGGCCCGATCGGCGACATCGCGCATGGTGACCATCTCGTAGACCTCCTGCACACCCTTGACAGCGCCGAACCGGTCGTTGCAGGATCGAACCTGCGCCAAGGTTAAGCGCTTTAATCCCTCTCCTTCCACTCTCGCACAGATCCACGGGGTGCCGGAGCGGTTAGGCGCACGAGTACCAGCGAAGGGGCTGTCGGATTCGCCGGCGGCGCCGTGAAATGATCAAGGAAACAGGGGAGTGAACATGACCGCACCGGTACGGGTGCTCGTCTGGGGCGAGAACCGGCACGAGCAGGTGGAGCCGCACGTCCGGGAGATCTACCCGAACGGCATGCACACCACGATCGCCGAGGGGATCACGGAGAGGCTCGGCGACCGGGCCGAGGTGCGTACGACCACCCTGGACGAGCCGGACCACGGCCTGACCGACGACGTGCTGGCCAACACCGACGTCCTGGTCTGGTGGGGCCACGCGGCGCACGGCGAGGTCTCCGACACCGTGGTCGAACGGGTGCACGAGCACGTGCTGTCCGGCCTCGGGTTGCTGGTGCTGCACTCCGGACACTGGTCCAAGATCTTCGGCAAGCTGATGGGCACCACCTGCACGCTGCGCTGGCGCAGCGAACAGGACCGGGAACTGGTCTGGACCGTCAACCCGACCCACCCGATCGCCCAGGGCGTGCCGAACCCGATCATCATCGACGAGCAGGAGATGTACGGCGAGTTCTTCGACATCCCGACGCCGGACGAGTTGATCTTCATCTCCTCGTTCACCGGCGGCGAGGTGTTCCGGTCCGGCTGCACGTTCCGGCGCGGTCGCGGCAAGATCTTCTTCTTCTCGCCCGGTGATCAGGACTACCCGGTCTACCACCACGCGGACGTGCGGACGGTGATCGCGAACGGCGTCGAGTGGGCCCGACCGGAACTCGAGCGGAAGATCCCGGTGCTGCTCCGGTACGAGACCGACGACTTCTTCAACGGCCACGGCTACACGGGCGCGATCAAGAGCGAGTCGACCGAGGAAGGTGCCGATGGCTGAGCCGCTCCGGTTGATTCAGGCCGGCGCCGGCGGGATGGGCCGGGCCTGGCTCCGGACGATCGCCGCCAACCCGGACGTCCGGCTGGTCGGCCTGGTCGACCTGGATCCCGCGGTGGCCGAGGCCGCCGCGGCCGATCATGGTTTCGCCGGCATCGAGGTCGCCGGCTCGGTGCCGGACCTGCTCGAGCGCGTCGGGGCCGACGCGTTGATCAACGTCACCGTGCCGGAGGCGCACCTCTCGGTGTCCGAGCAGGCCCTCGAACGGGGTCTGGCGGTGCTCTGCGAGAAGCCGCTGGCGCCGTCGGTCGCGGAGTGCCGGACCATGATCGACTCCGCCGCGGCGGCCGGCCGGCTGCTGATGGTGTCCCAGTCCCGGCGCTACTTCCGTACCCTGCATGCGTTCGAGCGACAGTTGATCAAGCTGGGCCCGCCGGAGCTGCTCACCTGCGAGTTCTTCAAGGCGCCGCACTTCGGCGGGTTCCGGGACGCGATGGCCGAACCGCTGCTGGTGGACATGGCGATCCACCAGTTCGACCTGGCCCGGAAGCTGATCGGTGCCGAGCCGGTGTCGGTCCGCTGCCGTTCCTTCAACCCGTCCTGGAGTTGGTACGCCGGCAACGCGGCGGCCGAGGCCACCTTCGAGTTCGCCGGCGGCGCGGTGTTCACCTTCGTCGGCAGCTGGTGCTCGCCCGGCCTGGAGACCTCCTGGAACGGCAGTTGGCGGGCCAGCACCGCCGCCGGCACGGCCCGCTGGGACGGTGATCATGCTCCGGTCGCGGAGCTGGCCGACGGCACCGCGATCCCGTCCGAGGTCGGCACCGAGCCGGAGCAGATCGCCGGCAGCCTGGCCGAGTTCGTGCAGGCTCTCCGAACCGGGGCGGCGCCGCAGAGCGAGGCCCGTACCAACATCAACAGCGTCGCCATGGTCGAGGCCGCGGTCCGGTCCAGCCAGACCGGCACGACCGTCGCCCTGGCCGACCTCACCCCGTCGGACCGAGGGCGATGATCAACACGCTCGCGCTGAGCAGTGTGCTGACCGGGACCTGGACGATGCGTTCGTTGCGGCTCCGGGAGATCACGTTCGGCACGATGCTCAGGACGCAGTAGCCGAACAGGATCCAGGTCAGCACCATGATCACGGGCAGCGTGCTGCCGGGCAGCACCCCGGCCCGGCTCAACAGCAGGGCGGCGAAGCCCGTATAGAGGCCGAGCGCGACGACGGCGGCCCACCGCAGCCGGCTCGGCAGCACGCGATGCCGACCGCCCCAGGCGATCGATCCCAGGGGCACTCCCGCGATCAGCAGCACCTGCATCACGGCCAGCCCGGCCAGCAGGGTCAGGGCGACGATCAGCGCGACCGTGATCATGGTCGGGCTCCGGCCGGCGTCTCGGACAACAGCTCGGCCAGCCAGTCGACCAGCCCCTGACCGGCGCTCAGGCCGAAGTCCAGCACCCGGCGCGGATAGCGGCCGGTTTCATGATCGGCTTCGAGGGCGGTCTTGACCTGCTGCAACGACCGGTGATCGGTGACGGCCCGCTGGTGGAGCCTGCGCAGCACCTCGTGACGCTGGTCCGGATCGTCGACCAGGCCGAGCAGGAACACCCGGGCCAGGGCGGCCAGCTCGGTGTCCTCGGTCGACCCGGGCGTCCGCATCCAGTCCAGCCAGGTCCGCCTGCCGCGAGCGGTGACCCGATAACGCTTCTTGCCCCGGGCCGTGTCGGGGGTCCCGACCACGGCGACCTCGCCCGCGTCGGCCAGCTGGCGCAGTGCGCGGTGAATGCTGCCGAAGCTGGCCGCGTAGATGTGCGAGATCCCGGAGGCGAACCGGCGGTGCAGGTCGTACAGCGTCTGCGGTTGAGCCAGCAACAGGCCCAGGATGAAGTACTTCACGCAACCAATGTATCTCCGAGATATGTCGCAACCAAGCTGCGGCGGAATCTTCCAGGTGCCTTGACGGGATCTTCCATGGTTCGCCGGTGATCACTCCGCGGAGAATGGTGATCATGACGAGCGTGCAGTCCGAGCGGGCGCTTCCGCTGAGTGACGAGGAATTCCGGGCCTGGGAGGCCGACGGCTACCACGTGGCCCGGGGCCTGTTCTCGGCCGAGGAGGTCGGTGCGATCCGGGACCGGTTCGACCGGCTGGCGGAGCGGCGGGAGCCGATCGAGGGGCACTGGGCGTACGACCCGGAGGCGACCGACGTGCTCGGCCGGTACCCGCGGGTGATGCACCCGCACGAGCTCGACCCGGCCAACGTCGACCTCTACCTCGATCGCCGGGTGCAGCGGGTGCTCCGGCAGTTGATGGGCGAGGAGGTCATCGGCTGCCAGACGATGTTCTACTTCAAGCCGCCGGGCGCCCGCGGCCAGGCCTTCCACCAGGACAACTACTACCTGTTGGTGCAGCCGTACACCTGCATCGCGGCCTGGCTCGCCGTCGACCGCTCGTACCCGGAGAACGGCGGCCTGCAGGTCTGCCCCGGCACCCACACGATGGACCTCGCGTGCCCCGAGGACGCCGACCTGTCGACCAGCTTCGTCGACGACTACGTCGCGCCGCCGCCGGGCCATGAGCCGGTCGGCCTGGACCTCGCTCCCGGTGACATGCTGTTCTTCACCGGCAGCGTCATCCACGGCTCGGGCCCGAACGCCACCGAGAACGAGTGGCGGCGCTCCTTCATCAGCCACTACATGCCGGTCAGCGCCACCCACATCGGCGGCTGGTACCTGCCGCACATGATGGACTTCGACGGCAATCCGGTGACCAAGGAGACCACCGCCTGGGGCGGTCCGTGCGGCGAGGAGAGCCCGAGATTCCGCGGCTTCCACTGACGATCATGATCATCATCATGCGTTCAGGTCAGGCCGCATCGCGATAGAGCTGTTCCAGAGTGATCAGGTGCAGTCGTGGGTCGGTCGCGGCCATCGCCTGGACCTCCTGGGTGAAACCCGCCCCGCTGAAGAGCAGGAAGTGGGTGTCGTCGACGTCAAGTTTTCTTTGTGCCAAGAGATCCCGGGCCCGATGAAGACGGCGGACTTGGCTGAGGCCAAGTTTCTCGGCCCACTTCGCCTCCCCCAAGGCGAGGACGCGTGGCCGCTCCGACTGTTCGGCGGCGGTCACCGCCACATCGATCTCGATCTGGCTGCGGGCTGCGGGATCGTTGACCACGGCGTTGCCCACGCGGTTCGCGAACTCGCCGAGGAGGTCGACATCATGATCGCGAACATAGCTACGGCAGACGCTTTCGAAATGGGGTCCGAGCACTTGAGCCTTGAACGTGTGCTCGACCGACCGCCAGACCTCTGCGGCCCGGCCCGATTCCAGAACTGCCCAGCGGGTTCGCATGATCGCCTCATAGAAGATGATCAAGGGCTCGTTGATCCGATACTGGACGCGCTTGGCGCCGAACGTGTCGGGCTGCCGCTCCGTCAAGCCGCAATCCTCGAGCACGCGGAGCGGGTGGGCGATCTCGGCCGCCTTCCGCCCGACGTAGCTCGCGATCCCACCGTTGGTGCAATGGCCCGCGGCGATGGCCGCAAGGACGGATTGATAGAGCGCCGGATCCCTGATGTCCGGTTCCTCCGAGAGCAGGTAGCGCGCCTCTCGAAACAGGGGGACTTGCGGGTTGAGGACGACCCGGACGATCCAGGCGTCGAAGTCGTCCAGACCGGCTGGCACATCGCCGCGGTTGAACTCGTACCGATAGGCAGGAGTGCCGCCGACGACCGCGTGCACCAGAAGAGCGAGATGTGGATCGCTGAGTCCCCAGAACTCGGCCGCATCGCGATAGCCGAACGGTCTCATGATCAACTCCAGGCCTGCGCGACCGCGCAGTGGTGCGGTCCCGGAGAGCAGCCGCCCCATGACCGAAAGAGCGGAGCCGCAGAGAATCAGTCGAGCACTGCTGTCGGCGCCGGAACCGCCCGGCCCCAACTCGCGCTGCAGAATCGAGGGCAAGGCGGGCGAGGGCGCGATGAGGAAGGGGAACTCATCGATCACCACGGGCCGTGGGCGGCCCCGAACGCTGGTGAACAGGTATCGGATCGCGTCGTCCCAGGTTCGGACATCCGCCCCAGGTACGGAGCCGGTCTGCTGCGCGATGGAGCGGGTGAACTGGCGGATCGACTCGGCCTCGGTGGCCTCGGTCGCGCCGAAATAGACGCCGTCGGCGGCCTCGGTGAGCGCGCGGAGCAGGAAGCTCTTGCCTTGGCGTCGCCGGCCCGAGACCACCCCCAGGGTCGCGCCGCCCGCGGCCGAGCCGGGGGCCGGCAGAAAGTCGGTGAGCCCGGCCCACTCCTGATGCCGATCGAACACCGATGGCGGCTTCTCCATCACCCTCGCTTTACTAAAGTACAGTTTACTAAAGTGTACTTTAGCATCCCGCGTTCGGGTCAGCGATCGGCGCCGACCAGGGGCGGCACCAGGGTGGCCAGCCGGGTCTTGATGTCCGGCGCCAACTCCCGGTCCCGTTCGGTCTCCGACGGCAGTGCGTCGAAGATCAGCTGGAAGCGCTGCTCGAGCACCGGCGCGATGTAGCGGTCGGTGATCACGTACAGCTCGCCGGACCGGACCGCGTCGAGCACCTGGCGGCCGACCTCGTCCGGGGACAGTCCGCGCTCCTTGAGCAGGGTCTCCGCGACCGCCACCCGCGGATCGTCCTCGCGGCCCTCGATCCGGGCGCTGTTGCGGATCACGTCGGTGGCCACGAAGCCGGGGCAGAGCACGGTCACGCCGATCCCGTTCTCGGTCAGCTCGGGCTGCTGCCGCAGCGACTCGGAGAGCCCGACGACCGCGAACTTGCTCGTCGCGTAGGTCAGGTTCGGGCTCGCGATCAGGCCGGCGCCGGACGCCGTGTTGACGATGTGGCCGGGACCGCCACGGGCGATCATCCGCGGCAGCACGAGCTGGACGCCGTTGACGACGCCGCCGAGGTTCACGCCGAGAACCAGGTCCCAGTTGTCCCAGCTGAGGTCGCCGGCCTTCGCCAACGTACCGAGGCCGGCGTTGTTGCAGAGCACCTCGATCGGCCCGAACCGCTGCTCGACCTCGTCGATCACCCGTCCGTACGCCGCTCGGTCACGGACGTCGAGCCGGTAGCCCGCCGCCGCCTCCGGTCGACCGGTCAGGTCGTTCAACTCCGCCGCGGCCGCGCTCACCCGAGCCTCGTCGAGATCCGCCAGTGCGACGTTCGCCCCGGCCTCGACGAACGCCCTCGCCATGCCGAGCCCGATGCCCTGCGCGCCGCCCGTGATGAAGACCGTTCGGCCCGAGATGTCCCTCATGCGTCCTCCTCGTCGTGTTCGTACCTCCAGAATAATGACAGTTACCATCATTTAAAAGTCACTGTCACATTGCTTCGGTCTGACCCGGCGGCGACAATGGCGGGCATGAATCCGCCCGGGCTGCGCGAGCGCAAGAAGCAGCGCACCCGGACCGCGATCCAGCAGCACGCACTCCGGCTCTACCGGGAGCAGGGGTACGGCAGCACCACGACGGAGCAGATCGCGGCCGCCGCCGAGGTCTCGCCGAGCACGTTCTTCCGCTACTTCCCGACCAAGACCGACACCGTGCTGTACGACCGGCTCGATCCGCTGGCCGTCGACGCGATCCTGGCCCAGCCGGCCGACGTGCCGCCGCTCCGGGCCGTGCGGAACGCGCTGCGTGAGGTGCTGGAGGCGCTCAGTCCGGAGGAGTTGGCGCTGGAGGCCAGCCGCTGGCGACTGGTCAGCGAGGTGCCGGAGTTGCGCGCCGCCGCCTCGGCCCAGATCGAGACGACCCTGCCGGTGTTCGCCGAGGTGATCGGCCGGCGGGTCGGGCGGCCGGCGGACGACGAGGCCGTGGTCGCCTGGACCGGGGCCGTGGTGGGCACGATCATCGCCAGCCTGTTCGCCGCGTTCGACCGGGGCGACCGGGACCTGATCGGCTCCGTGCACCGCGGCCTGGCTCACCTCGAGGCCGGTCCGGCCTCCCTGACCAGTGCCGACGGGGGACCTTAGTCGCTGCCTTAGGTACCTTAGGCGCCGACTGAGGTGCCCGGGTCGGCAAAGATCGGGCAGTTGACTCATGTGCGGGACCGGGGCTTAGACCGAGTCTGGATACATCGAGAAAGAACGATGTGGAAGGTACTCCGATGAGCCTCAACAGTGACTACTTCATCACCGCCGTAGTGACCCAGCGGGTGGCTGAGCTGACCGCGGAGGCCGAACGGGACCGACTGGCGCGCGAGGCCCTGGCCGGCCGGCCGAACTGGCTGCAGCGGCACTTCGCCAAGCGTCGGCGCCGCAACCCCGCCGGGTTTCAGCCGACGCCGGAGCCCGCCCCGCAGCCGGAACCGGCTCAGCAGCCGGAGCCGGCCCCGCAGCAGGAACCGGTCGAGACGGGGCCGAAGGCGTCGGCCCGCGAACTGGTCGGGACCGGCCGGGTCAACGGGATCTGAGCGGAGCTCGCCGTGATGACACGATGGACGCATGGATCGTCCGGGCGGTACGAGATTCGGACATAACATGCCGAAGCGCATGGTGGGTCGCGAGCCGCAACTCGAGGAGTTGCACCGCCAGCTCGGAGCCGTCGCCGGTGGCAGCAGTCGACTGATCCTGGTCGGCGGCGACACCGGCGGCGGCAAGACCACGTTGGTGCACGCCTTCGCGAGCCGGCTGGTGGGCGCCGACGTCGCCGTCGAGCTGACCGAGTGTGTGCCGCTGGAGGGGCTGGCCTACGCCCCGATCAGTCAGTTGCTGCGCCGGATGATCGACGTACACGGTGCGGACCGGGTGCTCGCCTGGGCCGGTGCGTCCCGGGGCGGGCTGTCCGCGCTGCTGCCGGACCTGGTGGCCACCCCGGTGGCGCCGGAGACCTTGCGACTTCAGCTGTACGAGGCGGTCGCGCACGTGATCGAGCAGGCCAGCCGGGTCCGGCCGCTCGTCTTGATCATCGAGGATCTGCACTGGGCCGATCAGTCCACCCGGCAACTGCTCGGCTTTCTGACCCGCGCCCTGGTCGACGCGCCGGTGCTGATGATCATGACCTTCCGCCGGGACGAGCTGACCCGGCGCCATCCGGTGCGGACCTTCCTGGCCGAGATCGGCCGGCTGCCGCAGGTACGCCGGATCGAGCTGCCCCGGCTGTCCCGGGACGAGGTCACCGAGTTGTTGATCAACCTGATCGGCCGGGATCCGGACCAGACCATGATCGAGTTGATCATGCAGCGCAGCGAGGGCGTGCCGTACTTCATCGAGGAGTTGGCCCGCTCCAGCCAGGACGGCCGGGACGCGCTTCCGGACAGCCTGCGCGATGCCCTGGGCCTGCGGATCCAGGCCCTGTCGGACGAGACCCAGGCCGTGCTCCGGATTGCGGCGATCGGCGGCATCCGGGTTGATCACACCGTCCTCGAAGGGGTGGCCCGGGCCGCCGGCCGGACGACGGCGACCGAGCTCGACGCCGCACTCCGCGAGGCGACCGACGCGCAGGTGCTGCGAACCGACGAGACCGGCTACGTGTTCAGCCACGCCCTGCTGCAGGAGACGATCAACGAGGACGTGCTGCCCGGTCAGCGGGCCCGGCTGCACGCCAACTACGCAACGGTTCTGGAGGGTCTGACCCACCTTCCGGAGCGGATCCGGGTGACCGAGATCGCGCGGCACTGGTTCGGTGCTCATGATCAGAAACTCGCCTTCTGCTGGGCGCTGCGGGCGGCCCGGACGACCGACGTGGCGGCCCACGAGTCGCTGCTGATGTATGACCGGGTGCTGGAGCTGTGGGACCAGGTGGAGGCGCCGGAGACGATCGCCGGCCCGCGGGCGGACGTGCTGCAGGCGGCGGCGGAGCAGGCCCAGGCCGCGGTCGAGCCGGAGCGGGCGCTGGCCTTGATCAACGAGTCGCTGGCCGAGTCCGCGCCCGACGATCATGAGGGCAGGGCGGCTCGGTTGATCATCAAGGCCAGGCTGCTGACCACCCTGATCCGCCCGGGCAGTGTCGCGGCGGCCCGGCAGGCGGTGGCCCTGGTGCCGGCCGACCCGCCGACGCCGCTGCGGGTCGAGGCGCTGAACCGGCTGGCGATAGACGTGATGCTGGAGTTGGGCGACCAGGTCGAGGGGCTCGCCGTCGCCCGCGAACTGATCGACCTGTCCCGGCGGCTCGGCCTGCCGGCCCTGGAGTCGCACGGACACAACTCGGCCGGCAGCGTCCTGGTCGCCGCCGGGCAGGAAGAGGCCGGGCTGGCCGAACTGGCGCTCGCCGAACCGCTCGCCCGCGGCGACGCGTCGACCATGATCAGGTACTACATCAACGGCTCGGACGCCGAGTACTGGGCCGGCCGCTACCGGACCGCGGCCGCCACGGCCCGGGCCGGCATCGACGCCGCCTACGGTCTCGGCCTGGACCGGACCATGGGCGCGATGCTGGCGGGCAACGCCGCCTGGCCGCTGCTGGCCCTCGGCGACTGGGCCGAGGCGGGCCGGATCGTCGACACCGCCCTGCGGCTGGAGCCGCCGGCGAAACACCGGACCCATCTCCGGATGATCCGGGGTTGGCTCACCCTGTGGTGGGGCGACGTGGCGGCCGCCGACCAACTGCTCGCCGAGTTCCGGTCCATGATCACCGAGGACCTCACGTCGCCGCAGTACGGGATGATGGCGCTCGGCCTGGAGCTGTGGCTGGGCCGCTGGACCGAGGACCCGGACCGGACCTGGCGAGCGACCGGTCAGATCCTGCGGCACTGGGACCGCCTGCACGGCGGCATGGTGTTCGAGCCGCTGGCCGTCGCCGCCTGGGCCGCCCGACTGCTGGACGGCGGGCCGGGGGAACGGGGCGAGGTCGTCCGTGACCATCTCCGGCGCAGCCTGCCGATGACGATCCGCGGCTTCTGGGAGCCCGTCATCGAGGCCGAACTCGAGGGGACCATCGATCTCTGGCGCCGGGCCTGGGCCGCGACGGACGGCTCCGACGGCCCGGTCGTGATTCGTCCGTACGTCGGCCTGCGGCTGGCCCAGGTGCTGGCCGACGCCGGCGAAGCCGCAGCCGAGGTGATCACCGACGCCACCGCCGCGGCGACCACCCTCGGCTCCGGCCTGCTGGTCGGCGCCCTGCGCGAGGCGGGCCGCCGCGCCGGTCTCGTACCCACCGAGGAGTCGAGTGCCCCGGCCGGCCCGCTGGACGGCCTGACCCCGCGGGAGCGCGAGGTGCTGACCCTCGTCGCGAAGGGCCGGACCAACGGCGAGATCGCCCGCGAGCTGGTGATCAGTACGAAGACGGCCAGCGTCCACGTCTCGAACATCCTGACCAAGTTCGGCGTCACCAACCGCGGCGAAGCCGCCGCCCTAGCCCACCACCTATCCGCCGACCAGTCATAAAAGCAGCGGTTTTGGCGGCGTGTCGCTGCGGAAGTGACCGGTCGGCGCGGCGGGCCGGGTCAGCGGAACAGGGCCGCGTGCCGCTCCGCCCAGTCCCGGAACGGCCGCGGAGCACGTCCGAGCATCGCCGCGACGTCCGGGCCGACGGCGACCTCGTCGGGGGTCGGGGCACCGATGATGGCGAGCGTGCCGTCCGCGACCGGCTCCGGCATTGTCTGCAGCAGCTGGGCGCGGGCCTGCTCCCGGCTCACCTCGACGAAGCTCAGCGGATGACCCAGCACCTCCGCCAGTGCGTCCACGCGTTCCCGCGGAGTCGTCGCGACGGGTCCGGTGAGCGTGTAGGTCCGGCCGGTGTGTCCTGGCTCGGTGAGCGCGACGGCGGCGACCTCGGCCAGGTCACCGGGATCGACGCTCGGCAGCGCCGCGTCGCCGAACGGCGCGTAGACCGCCTTCTCCGACCGGACGGTCGGCGCCCAGGCGACCGCGTTGCTGTGGAAGCCCCCGGCCTGCAGGATCGTCCAGTCCAGCCCCGAGGTCCGTACGGCCTCCTCCAGAACGCGGAGCGGTTCGTGCGACGGCTGTTCGGGGCGGGTGGTCGCGGCCTGCGAGGAGAGCAGGACGACCCGCTCGATCCCGGCGTCCCGGGCCAGGGCCAGCACCCGCGGTCCGTCCACGTGCGCGCCGGCTCCGGAGACGAGCAGGAACAGGGCGTCGGCACCCTCGAAGGCCGGCGGCAGGGTCGCCGGATCGCCGAGATCGGCGACGACGGAACGCACCCCGGGCTGCGCCGGAGCCGGTCCGGAGACGCCTCGGGAGACCGCGGTGACGGGGTGTCCGGCCTTCTGGAGGGCGGTGACGAGTGGTTGTCCGACGTTTCCGGTGGCACCGGTGACAGTGATCATGCCGGCACGGTACGAGGATCGGGAAAGCAGGTTCCCCCTGGATAGTATTGGCGCCGTGCAGAAGACCTGGCGACCGGACCCGGCGACCGATCCGGTGCAGGCCTGCCCGATCGCGCCGGTCGTCGATGTCGTCTTCAGCCGGTGGACGACCCCGATCCTGTGGGTCCTGCACGAGTTCGGGACGCAGCGCTTCGTCGAGCTCGAGCGGCGGCTGGACCGGATCACCCCGAAGGTGCTGACCCAGCGGCTGCGCCAATTGGAGCGGGACGGCCTGGTCGAGCGCCGCTACCACCCCGAGGTGCCGCCACGGGTGGAGTACGAGATCACGGACCTCGGCCGGAGCCTAGCCCCGGTCTTCGCCACCCTGGGCGAATGGTCCGCCGCCCACCTGCCCGAGGTCGAGCAGGCGCGGGCGGCGTACACGGGGCCGTTGCCCCGCTGAGTTCATACGAACTCGAGCTCAGGTGGCGGCGGCGAGGGCGGCGGCCGGGGGAGTCCGGGCGGCGCGGAGCCCGGGCAGCACCGAGGCGGCGGCACCGGCGAGCAGGGCCGCGGCGACCACGAACACGGTCTGCGGCACCGAGATGGCGTACACGGTCGCCGTCATGCCCGCTTCGCGGGCCAACGCCGTGGTCCCGAGAAAGCCGAAGCCGATCCCGGCGCCGACGCCGACCGCGGCCGCGACCAGGGCCAGCACCACCGCCTCGATCGCGAGCATCCGGCGCAGCTGCCGGCGCTCCAGGCCGAGGGCCCGGAGCAGGGCCGACTCGCGTTCCCGTTCGATCACCGAGAGGCCCAGCGTGTTGCCGACGCCGATCAGGGCGATGACGATCGCGACACCGAGCAGCGCGGTCGCGCCCGCCAGCAGCCCGTCGATCAGCTGGTTCAGTTGCGCCGCCTGGGCCAGTGAGCCACTGATCACCACGCCCTCCCGCTGGTCGACGGCCGCGACGACGCCGGCGGACACCGCCTGGGCGGCCGACCGGTCCGACGCGGACGCCCAGACAGCGGCGATCGGCGCCTTCGGAGCCACAGCGGCCAGAGCCGACTCGCGGACCACCAGCATGAAGTCCTCCGGGATCCGGCTGACCGCCAGCCGGTACGTCGCCGTACGGCCCCCGACCTCGACCGAGACCTGATCACCCTCGGCGAGGCCGAGTTGCCGCGCCGTAAACGGACCGATCAGCGCGACGTCGTCGGAAGCCAACGGCTCCAAGCCGTCCCGGACCACGGTGCCGGCGTTCGGCCCGAGCCCGGCCAGGGTGACCATGAGCGGCCCGTCGGAAAGCCCGGTCAGCGTCCCGCCGGCCTGCCGGACCGTGGTCGTCGCGCTGATCCCGGACACGTCGGAGACCTGCGTGATCAGGTCGACCGGCAGCGGCTCGGTGCCGGCGGAGACCGTGACGTCGACCGGGTAGCGCAGCTGCGCGTCGGCGTCCGTGGTCGCCTTGACGCTCGCCGCGCCGACCTGCAGCGTCACCACCAGGCCGACCGCGATCATCAAGGCCGCACAGGTCGCCGCGGCCCGGCCGGGATGGCGCAGCGTGTTCGCCGCCGCGACTCGGCTGACCGGACCGAACCGGCGCAGTACCAGGCTGACCGCCCGCACCAGCAGCGGTACGTAGACCGGGGCGGCGACCACGATGCCGAGACCGAGGGCGAACGCGCCGGCGATCGCCGGCAGCAGCACCCCGGTCCGCGCGGTCAACGCATAGCCGATCACCGCGCCGCCGGCCAAGATCAAGATCGAGGCCAGGCCGCCGATGATCATGGTCCGGCGCCGCTCCACCCGATGATCATCGACCGGGCGGAGCGCCTCCAGCGGAGTGATCCGGCTGGTCCGGGCCGCCGGGACGCTGGCGGCGACGACGGTGACCAGGACGCCGACCGCGGCGGCCAGGACCAGCGGCAGCCAGGGCAGGGCCAGGCCGTTGCCGATCGAGCCGGACACGGCGGCGCCGATCGTGGCCAGCCCGATGCCGAGCCCCACCCCGGCGACCGAGCCGACGACGCCGACCAGCAAGGCCTCGGTCAGGACCATCCTGCGCACGTCGCCGCCGGTCGCGCCGACCGCCCGGAGCAGGCCGATCTGCCGGCGCCGCTGGGCGACCAGGATCGCGAACGTGTTGGCGATCATGATCCCGCCGACCAGCAGCGAGACCGCGCCGAAGCCCTGCAACAGATACCCGTACGTGTCCACACCGCCGGACAGCATCAGCAGCGTCTGTTGGGCCACCTCGTCCGCGGTGGCGACCACGGCCGTCGGCGGCAGTGTCGCCCGCAGCGCCTCCATCACCTGACCGGGATCGGCGCCCGGCGCGGTGGTGATCAGATAGCGGACCGGCCACTGGTCCGCACCCGCGGGATCACCGGCCTGCTGGCTCCGGAAGTAGGCGCCGGAGACGTAGCCCGAGTCCTGGATCCCGGAGAACAGGGACTGGGACTGGTCGACGATGCCGGTGATGATCATGGTGCGGCGCTTGTCGCTGCCGTCGTCGACCGCCACCTCGGCGCCGACCTTGAGCCGGTGCTGCCGCGCCGTGGCCTGGCCGACGGCGACCTGGTCCGCACTCAGCGGCCAGCTCCCCTCGGTGAGCTCGGCCCAGCGCAGTGCGGGTGTCTCGGAGACGGAGTTGATCCGGAGCACCCCGGCACCCTCCGGCCCGCGGAACTGGAGCCGGCCGGACCACAGCGGTTCGGCCGCGGTCACCCCCGGTACGGCGCGAATCGCGGCCAGCTGGCCGGGATCGGAGGACTCGGCGTCGACGACAAGATCACTGGTGGAGACGGTTTCGGTCGCGGCCTTGGCCACCGCGGCCTGTTCGGTCTCCAGGAAGGTCATACAGGCGGAGAGGAACGCGACGCTGATGGCGATCGCACCGAGCACGGCGACCATCCGGCCGGGCGCGTTCCGCAGTTCCCGCAGGGCGAGGCGCAACATCTACTGACCCAGCTCCCGCATCGTCGCCAGAATGTCCTCGGAACTCGGATGATCAAGATCATCGACCAGCCGACCGTCGGCCAAGATCAACACCCGGCCCGCGTAGCTGGCCGCGATCGGGTCATGGGTGACCATGACGATGGTCTGGCCCAGTTCCCGGCTGGCCCGGCGCAGCTCGGCCAGCAGGGCGTGCCCGTTCTTGGAGTCGAGGGCACCGGTCGGTTCGTCGGCGAACAGCACGTCCGGCCGGGTGATCAACGCACGCGCGATGGCGACCCGCTGCTGCTGTCCGCCGGACAGCTCGCTGGGCCGGTGGTGCAGCCGCCCGGTCAGCCCGAGCGACTCGACCACGGCCTGGAAATGATCATGGTCGGGCTTGCGGCCGGCCAGGTCCAGCGGCAGTGCGATGTTCTCCGCCGCGGTCAGCGCCGGCAAGAGATTGAACGACTGGAAGACGAAGCCCACCTTGTCCCGGCGCAGCCGGGTCAGCTCCCGGTCGCCGAGGCCGCTCAGTTCGTGGCCGCCGAGGAACACCCGGCCGGAGGTGATCGAGTCGAGTCCGGCCAGGCAGTGCATCAAGGTCGACTTGCCGGAGCCGGACGGCCCCATGATCGCGGTGAACGTGC
This sequence comes from Microlunatus parietis, assembly GCF_013407955.1. Lineage (GTDB taxonomy): Bacteria > Actinomycetota > Actinomycetes > Propionibacteriales > Propionibacteriaceae > Microlunatus > Microlunatus parietis. Next base: position 3,754,120 of record NZ_JACCBU010000001.1, read on the forward strand.
CGCGGTGGATGTTGACGCTGACCGAGTCGAGGGCCCGGACGGCGGTGGCGCCGGATCCGTACACCTTGGTCAGGTTGAGCGTCGACGCGATCACGCGCGGCAGTTCCTCGACCGGCGGTTCGGCGACGGCGGCCCGGCGTGCGGCTGCGGCAGGGGTGGACATCAGGCTGGCTCCTCGATGGGTGACGTTGCACCCCCGAACCTAGAAACCACGCCCGGTCCAGACATCGGAGCGCGGACCGGAGTCCGCTACGACCCCGGTCTGAAGGGCACTAGCGGTCGACGACTCCGACCTCGTACGCGAACAGGACCAGGCCCACCCGGTCCCGGATCTGCAGCTTCGACAGCAGCCGGCCGATGTGGGTCTTCACGGTGCCCTCGGCCATGTAGAGCTTGCCGGCGATCTCGGAGTTCGTGGCGCCGATCGCGATCTCCTCGAGCACCTCGATCTCCCGTGCGGTCAGCAGATCCAGCCGCTCGTCGGTCTTGCCTGGGAACGTCCCGGGCAGCTTCGGCACGACATGATCAAGAAGCCGCTTGGTCGCGCTCGGGGCGACCACGGCGTCGCCGGCCGCGACGTTGCGAATGGCCGACAGCAACTCCTCCGGCCGGGAGTCCTTGAGCAGGAAGCCGCTGGCGCCGGCCTTGAGTGCCGCGAAGACGTACTCGTCGAGATCGAAGGTGGTCAGCACCAGCACCTTGACCGGGTTCCCGGCAGCGGCCAGCCGCTTCGTCGTCTCGACGCCGTCCATCCGCGGCATCCGGATGTCCATCAGGACGACGTCGGCCGGAGTCCGTTGCAGGGCAGCGAATCCACTGGCGCCGTCGGACGCCTCGCCGACCACCTCAAGATCGTCTTCGGCCTCGATCAACATCCGGAAGCCGCCCCGCACCAGGGCTTGATCATCGACGAGGAAGACACGGATGGGCACGCTGGGACTCCTAGAAGGGACGCACGTTCGGATGCGGTGGTGGTGATGATGGTGCTGCTGGCTGATGCGGCGGACCCGAACGGAAGCCGTCCAGCGGCAGGGATGCCCGCACGACGAATCCACCACCGGGCCGCGGTTGTGCGCTGAGCCTACCGCCGTGGACGCCGACCCGCTCGGCCATGCCGCGCAGGCCGTTGCCGCGCCCGTCGCCGACCGCGGCCGCGCCCCGTCCGTCGTCGCTGATCTCCAGCTCGATACTGCCCGGCGTGTACGCGATCCGGACCCAGCTCCGGGCGTTCGGCCCGGCGTGCTTGAGCACGTTGGTCAGCGATTCCTGGACGATCCGGTACACGGTCAGGCCGAGCGCCTGGTTGACCGCGGGCCGATCGCCGTACTCGTTGAAGCCGGCCAGCGGGCTGGTCCGCCGGACCAGGTCACCAAGATCATCAATCCCCGGCGTCGGTACGTACTCGGCATCGGACTCCTCCGCCTCGCCGCGCAGCAGCCGGACCATCTGGCGCATCTCGGCGAGCGCCTGCCGACTGGTCTCGGCGATCGTGCCGAGCACCTCCGGCGCCCGCTCCGGCCGCTTGGCCGCCAGGGCCTTGCCGCCCTCGGCCTGGACCACGATCACCGACAGCGAGTGGGCGACGATGTCGTGCAACTCGCGGGCGATCCGCTGCCGTTCGGTCATCGTCGCGGCCCGCTCCCGCTGCGCCTCCTCGGCGATCAGCAGCCGCTGCCGTTCCAGCTCGGACTGGGCCCGCTGGTGCGCGTTCTCGGCCCACTCGTTGCGGCGCCGGCCGAGCAGATAGGCGCCGCCGGTGATCGACGCGCAGGCGAACGCGGTGACGATCAGCAGGGCGCCCTTGTCGACGTCGAAGCCGAACCGGAACACCCACCGCACCGGGCCGACAACGGACCCGAACATGGCCAGAGCCAGCGCGATCCGGCCCCACCGGCGGTCGGTCCACCGGGCCGCCGTGTAGACGATGATCGGGACCACGATGATCGCCATCACCGGCTCGCTGATCAGGGCCGCGATCATCAGCGCGAGCCCGGCCGCGGCGAGGACGGCGAGCCGGGGCAGCTGCCGGCGGATCATGACCGTCGCGGTCAGCGCGAAGGAGAGGGCGGCGGCGATCAGGCCGTCGCCGGTGGACATCAGTCCCTCGTAACCCAGCAGGTACGGGACCACGCAGACGATCTGCAGCGCGACGCAGAAGCCGAAGTCGAAGGCCCAGTGCGGGTCCCGGACCGTCGGCGGCGGGCCGGCCGGGGCGGGCCCGCTGAGGTACCCGGAGGTCGCGGTCATGACGGAGCCTCCGCGGCACGGTTCGGCAGGGCGCGGCGGAGCAGGATCGCTGTGTGGGGCGACTTCATGACGGGGCCAGACTAGAAGCAGATCCGGACCCGTTCATCGGTCCACGGTCGGAACCGGTGCGTGTCCGGGGTCGGATCAGCCGGCCTCGTCCTCACGTTCCGCGGCGCCGGTGAAGGTGACCGGCTCGTTCACGTCGTCGCCGGGGTCGACGGTGACCGAGATCTGGTCCAGCGCGCTGAACGGGACCGCGAAGCCGAGCGTCACCGTCGCGTCGTCGCCGGCCGGGATCGGTTCGCTGAAGCCGGCCTGCAGTTCGCCGGTGTCGTCGACGATCAGCCTCGCGTCCTCGACGTCCTTGTACTGCACGGTGATCAGGCTGTCCTGGGCCGGGAACGGTTCGGTGCCGCCGTTGCTGATCAGTACCGCGACGACGATCAGCTCGCCGTTGGTCTCCTCGGCGCCCTTCTCGTGGCTGCCGGCGTTGCGGGCCAGCGGAGTTCCGGCGACCTCGATGGTCAGGCCGTTCTCGAACTCCGCGATGTCGTCGAACGTGAAGCCGTCCTCGGAGCTGGGAGCCGACGAGGCGGGCGTCGAGGGCGCCGGGCTCGGCGGAGCGGACGGCGGTGGAGTCGAGGTGCAGCTCGCGCCGAACAGCAGCAGACCGGCGGTGAGCGTCGGCACCAGGCGGCGGGTCAGCCACCGAACGCGGGTGCGGCGGGAGATTGCGGCGGTGGCCGCAGTGCGACTCATGGACACACGGTAATCGGAGCGTCGACGACGCCGCGCATCGCCTCGACTCCGAACGGGGGGCTATGGTGGCCGGGTGAAATGGAAGGTGCTGTTGGTAGTCGGGGCCGTCGTGGCCGGAGCGTTGATCGCGGCGCGGCGACGCAACCTCCAGATGCAGGCCGATGCGGAGCTCTGGGCCGAGGCGACGGACCGGGTGTCCAGCCCGCACCAGTAGCCGGAAACTCCTGATCGAGCCGGATCAGTGCTGCTTCACGTACCCAAATATCACTGTTTAATGATATAACTGTACGGTGAACGATCCGCGCACCGGCATCTTCGAGGTGCTGGCCGACCCGGTCCGGCGCCGGCTGATCGAGCTGCTGTCGGAGGGCCCGCACACGGCCGGTGAGCTGACCTCAGCGGTGATCGACGAGTTCGGGGTCAGCCAGCCCGCGGTATCGAATGCGCTGCGGCTGCTCCGGGACGCGCGGGTCGCCGACTGCGCCCCGGAGGGCCGGCATCGGATCTACACGCTGCGCCCGGAGTCCCTGGACGAGGCCGAGGGCTGGCTGCGCCGGCGCCGGTCGGTCTGGGCCGGCGCCCTGTCCGCGCTGGAGACCGAGGTCGCGCGCGGACACCGATCCCGTCGCCGGAACCCGCCGGCCGACCAGCCCGGAAAGGCCTCAGCATGAACGTCGTCGAACTCTTCGAACGGTCGGTGACCAGGTCCGGAGCCGGCTTCGACCAGACCTTCCGGCATCGCTACCGAACCTCGACCGAGGGACTCTGGGCGGCGCTGACGACCGAGGACCGGATCGCGCGCTGGCTCGGGCCGGTCGCCGAACGGTCGGCCGACGGTCGCACCCTGGTGATCAACATCGGCTCCGGCGACGCCCTGGCTCCGGCCCGGGTCGCGGTGCGCCGCTGCACGCCGCCGACCGATCTCGCGGTGGATTGGGAGTGGCAGGGCCGGCCGGCGTCGCTGGTGACGGCAGCGCTGCGCCCGGTCGACCAAGATCACGTGGAGCTCACCCTCCGACATCACGCGGTGGCCTCGGAGCCGCTCGTCGTCGGGTACGGTGGCGGCTGGGAGTGGTGCCTGCTCGCGCTCGGGTCCGAAGCCGGAGCCGAGCGCTGGACCGCCGACCGGCTCGACGATCATGAGCGTGCGGCGCACGAGGCCTGGCGACGCGTGCTGGAAGGGGACGGCTGATGGCATCGCGCTACAAACGGGTCGTGCTGAAGCTCAGCGGCGAGGCACTCGCCGGTGGCGATGACGGTGGCTGGGGCGTCGACCCGGCGGTGCTGGACCGGCTGGCCGACGAGGTGCTCACCGTTCATGATCTTGGTGTCGAGGTGGCCGTGGTCGTCGGCGGCGGCAACTACTTCCGCGGCCGGATGGCCGACACCTGGGGCATCGGCCGGGCCGAGGCGGACAACATCGGCATGCTCGGCACCGTGATGAACGCGCTGATGCTGCGCGGCGTGCTGACCGCGAAGGCGAAGACCGAGATCCGGGTGATGACGGCGATCGGCATCCAGAGCGTCGCCGAACCGTTCATCCGGCTGCGCGCGATGGCGCACCTGTCCCGCGGCTACATCGTGATCTTGGCCGGCGGCATCGGGCAGCCGTACGTGACGACCGACTACCCGGCGGTGCAGCGGGCCCTCGAGCTCGAGGCCGACGCGCTGCTGGTCGCCAAGCGCGGGGTCGACGGCGTGTACGACAGCGATCCCAAGATCAACCCGGACGCCTGCCGCTACACCGACCTGACCTATGACGAGGCGATCCGGAAAGGCATCTCGATCATGGACGCGGCCGCCTTCGTGCTGGCCGGCGAGCAGGGCCTGGTCATGCACGTCTTCGACATCGACGGCCACGGCGTCATGCAGCGGATCTGCGAGGGCGAGGACCTCGGAACGATCGTGCACCGCTGAGCTGATCAGCCCTTCCGGGTCCAGCTCCAGTCCCGGATCTCCGGCAGATCCTCCAGTTCCTCCACGACGTAGCGTTCATGATCGGCGATCCGTTCCTCGCACCAGGCCAGCAGTTCCGACGCTCCCGGCGGGGTGCGCCGGGCGTTGTTGATCGCGTCCATCACGAGATGGAACCGGGAGGCGCGATTGCGGACCGTCATGTCGAACGGGGTGGTCGTGCTGCCCTGCTCGATGAAGCCGCGGACGTGGAACCGGTCCGCGTCCGGGCGGCCGTGCACCAGCTGATGGATCGCGCCCGGGAAGCCGTGGAACGAGAACACGACGTCCACATGATCGGTGAACAGCTCGCGGAAGTACGTGTCCGTCAGCCCGTGCGGATGATCACGGCGGCGCGGCAACGCCATCAGGTCGATCACGTTGACGACCCGTACCGTCAACTGGGGCATCCGTTCGTTGAGGATCTCGGTCGCGGCGATCGTCTCCATGGTGACCACGTCGCCGGCGCAGGCCAGCACCACGTCCGGATCGGCGGTGCCGCCGTCGTTGCCCGCCCACGGCCAGATCGCCGCGCCGCGCTCGACCTGGTCGGCCGCCTCGTCGAAGGTGAGCCACTGCTGCTGCGGCTGTTTGTCGATCACGATCAGGTTCACGCAGGAGCGGGACCGGAAGCAGTGATCGGCCACGTGCAGCAGGGAGTTGGCGTCCGGCGGCAGGTAGACCCGGGACACGTCGCCGCGGTGCGTGATCACGTTCTGGATCAGCCCCGGTCCCTGGTGTGAGAAGCCGTTGTGATCATTGCGCCAGCAGGTCGACGTGAGCAGGATGTTCAGGCTCGGCACCTTGGCCCGCCAGGGCAGGTGGTTCGCCTCCTCCAGCCACTTGCCGTGCTGGACGGTCTGGGACGCGCTGACCATCGCGAACGCCTCGTAGCTGGCGAACAAGCCGTGCCGCCCGGTCAGCGTGTAACTCTCCAGCCAGCCGTGACAGTTGTGCTCGCTGAGCACCTCCATCACCCGGCCGTCGGCGCTGATCTTGGTGTCGCCGGGCTCGACCCGTTCGGCGAACATCCGGTCCGAGACGTCGAACACCGAGCCCAGCCGGTTGCTGTTCACCTCGTCCGGGCAGAACAACCGGAACCGGTCCGGGTTGCGGCGATACAGCTCGGCCAGCAGGTCGCCGAGCCGGCGGGTCGACTCGATCGCCGTACCGAACTCGTCGTCGGTGACTGCGAAGCGGCGCAGGTCGGGCAGGTCAAGATCACGAGTGAGCAGGCCGCCGTTGGCGTGCGGAGAGGCGCTCATCCTGAGCTGGCCGGTCGGGTTCGCCGCGAGGATCTCGGCGATCGGGGTGCCGGTGCGGTCGAAGAGTTCGTCGGGTCGGTACGACCTCAGCCAGGACTCCAACTGGGCCAGGTGATCGGCATTCTCCCGTACCCCCGAGAGCGGGACCTGGTGCGATCTCCAAGTGCCCTCGACCTGCTCACCGTCCACGACCGCCGGACCGGTCCAGCCCTTCGGCGTCCGCAGGATGATCATCGGCCAGTGCGGGCGTTCGCCGGGTGTCCCGCGATCGCGGGCCTCTCGCTGGATCTCCCGGATCGACGCGTAGCACTCGGCCAGCGCCGCGGCGAACCGCCGGTGCATGCCGGGAAGATCGGAGCCGCTGACCTCGACGACTCGGTAGCCGTGTCCCTCGAGCAGCGAGCGCACCTCGGCGTCCGACTTGCGGCCGAGCACGGTCGGGCTCGCGATCTTCGCGCCGTTGAGGTGCAGGATCGGCAGCACGGCGCCGTCGCGGACCGGGTTGAGGAACGAGATCCCCTTCCAGGAACCTTCCAGCGGTCCGGTCTCCGCCTCACCGTCGCCGACCACCGCGATCGTCAGCAGGTCGGGATTGTCGAACACGCTGCCGAACGCGTGCACCAGCACGTAGCCGAGCTCGCCGCCCTCGTGGATGGAGCCGGGCGTGGTCACCGAGACGTGACTGGGGATGCCGCCGGGCGAGGAGAACTGGCGGAACAGCCGGCGCATCCCGGCCTCGTCCCGGGTGACGTCCGGGAACACCTCGGTGTAGGTCCCTTCCAGCCAGCCGGCCGCGACGAGGGCCGGACCGCCGTGGCCGGGTCCGGTGAGGTAGATCGTCGACTGGCCGGTGTCGCGGATGATCCGGGACACGTGGGCGTAGATGAAGGACAGGCCGGGACTCGTGCCCCAGTGGCCGAGCAGCCGCGGCTTGATCTGTTCGGGTGTCAGCGGCCGGCGCAGCAGCGGGTTGTCCCGCAGGTAGATCTGGCCGACCGTCAGATAGTTCGCGGCCCGCCACCAGGCGTCGATGCTGGCGAGTTCTGAGTCCGGCAGTTCGTACATCGGGTCCCCTCGTCGTGTGATCCGAGCGCGCCTCCACCGTAGGTACCCGCGACCGGATCTGGCTACACCTAGGCTTCGGTGTCATGATCGCGATCGAGCTGTTCTTCGATCACCAGACCGACCGGGCGGTACGGGAGGTCTGGGAAACGCTGCAGCGGCAGGGAATCGCTTCCCTGGCGTCGGCTCCGGTACGGCAGCATCCGCACGTCACGCTCGCGGTCGGTGATCATCCGGACCTGAAGATCATCCACCGGATCGCCGCCGAACTGCCGCCACTGCCGGCGATCCACCTGGACGCCGCCGGCTGTTTCCCGGGCCGTGGCGGCGTCGTCTTCCTCGCCGTCCGGTTCACCCCCGAGCTGACCGAGCTGCACCGGGTGCTGCACGGGATCCTCGACGACGGTGCGGTACGGCAGCTTGATCAACTCCGGCCCGGCCGGCTGGTGCCGCACTGCACGGTCGCGAAACGCCTGCCGGAACGGCAGATCGGGCCGGCCGTGGCGACCGCCCGCGCCTCACTGCCGATCAGCGGCACCGCCGTCTCGATCAACGCCGTCGTGGTCGGCCGCGGGGACGTGACGCGGATCCGGTGAGGTGCCGGTCGCCAGCCAGTGCGCCGTGCCGGGCCAGATCAGGGCGATCGCCAGGGCGACCAGGGCCACGACGGCGACGATCATGATCACGGTCAGCACCGGCGGATACCAGGCGACCTCCATCCGCTGGGCTCCGAGCCGGAGCGGCGCCCGCCAGCCGCCGGGATTGATCAACAGGCAGAAATAGAGCACCGGCAGCCAGGCGGCCGCGGTGAAGCCGGCCGCGATGGCCCGGGCCGGGCGCGCCGTCACCGCATGGACCAGTCGGAGCGTGATCACGGAGGCCGCGCCGACGACCGCGAGCAGCGCGATCAGGATCAGCATTCGGCTGACCGTGCGCCACCAGAACGTCTTGAGCGCAAAGGGTTCCGGGCCGAGCGCTGTTGCGCGGTTCACCTGGTCGACCACCGCGAGACCGTTGCTGATCATGATCAGGCCGGCGACGCCGATCAGGGCCGGCAGGGCCAGGGCGGCGAGCAGGACCCCGAACGGGCGGCGCCGGGTCGGCACGACGTCCGTGGTCCGGTCCGGGTCGCGCAGGCCCGCGATGATCACGGCTCCGATCCGAAGCAGCGTGATCACGACCAGCAGCATGCCCCGGGTCGGCTGATACCAGAACGGACCTGGGGCGACCTCCGGCATGCCCGCGTCACCGCCGCCGAACGTGATCACGGTCAACGGATTGAACGCGACCGCGGCCGCCACCAGCAGCGCGTACGGCGCCGTGGCCACCCCGAGCAGCACCAGGGCCGGGCCGCGCCCGGCCGGCAGCCGGCTCGCGATCAGCAGCTCGGCGGCCGAGCAGACGGCGGCGAACGCGGCGACCACGAGCAGCGGCTCCGGTGAGATGGGCACCATCGGGATGTCGTACGGTGCGTCGTGGCGGTCCTGCCCCGGGAAGGCGAGCGGTTCACCGAACAGCGCGACCAGGGTGACCATGCCGGCGTCGTTGATCAGCATCATCAGCCACAGCAGCGGGGCGATCCGGAGCAGCCAGGCGGCACGGTCGGCCGGGGTCCGGGGCAGCTCGATCACCGGGTTCACCCTAGCCCGGCCCGGGTCCGTGGATCGGGGCTTGCGTTGGAGTGCGCTCTAAGGTCTACCGTCGCGATCATGACGAAGGCACGACGCATCCGACTCGGCTATCAGATCCCCAACTTCAGCTATCCCGGCGGTCCCGCCACCCTGTTCGACACCGTCGCGGCGCAGGCGCGGGAAGCCGAAGGTTCCGGCTTCGACACCGTGCTCGTGATGGACCACTTCTATCAACTGCCCATGATCGGCAGGCCAGAGGAGCCGATGCTGGAGGCGTACACGACGCTCGGTGCGCTCGCCTCGGCGACCGAGACGATCCAGCTGTCCACGCTGGTCACCGGCAACACGTACCGGAACCCGGCGATGCTGGCCAAGACGGTGACCACGCTGGACGTGGTCAGCCACGGCCGGGCCGTGCTGGCCATCGGTGCCGGCTGGTACGAGCTGGAGCATGATCAACTGGGCTACGAGTTCGGCACCTTCAGCGATCGGTTCGAGCGGCTCACCGAGGCCCTCGACATCATCGAGCCGATGCTGCGCGGCCGTACCCCTGATCATGACGGCACCTGGTACCGGGCCAAGGGGACGCTGAACGAGCCACGGTTCCGGGACGACCTGCCGATCATGCTCGGCGGCCAGGGCGAGAAGAAGACGTTCCGGCTGGCCGCGCGCTATGCCGATCACCTCAACATCAACAGCGCACCGGCGGAGCTGCCGCGGAAGCTCGAGGTGTTGGCCGAGCGTTGCGACGAGGTCGGCCGGGACTTCGCCGAGTTGGAGACCAGCGCGCTGGCCATGGTGATCATGGACGAGGACGGCGACACGGCCCGCCGGCTGATGCGGGAGCAGCTGGCCCGGACCGGTGTGGACTTCGAGGCTCTGGACGATCAGGCGAAGGCCGCGATGACCGATCGGGTCTTTGTCGGCACCCCGGACGATGTCGCCGATCAGCTGCAGCGCAAGGTGATCGACACCGGCGTCGACGGCGTGATCATCAACATGATCACCAACGGTCACGTACCGGGCATCGTCGAACTGGCCGGGAAGACGCTGGCGCCGCTGGTCGCCTGACGGCCACGGGCGATCCGGGCCCGGATGGTCTGGACGATCACCGGCAGCAGGCCGCGCAGGCCGAGCGCCCGGACACCGTCCAGCGGGCTCCAGTAGTCGCGCCAGGTGACGATCTCGCCGGCCCGGGCCCGGAGCAGTTGGACGTAGCGGACGGAGTACGGGCGGCCGGTGGCGGTGACCACCCCGGCCGCCTCGTACTCGGCGATGATCACCTCGGGATCGGCCGTGTCGTGGACGACCTGGTTGCGGAACTCCTTGATCTCCAGCGGGGTCGAGGTGATCGAGGTGAGGTAGCGGCGGATCGGTTCCCGGCCGCGCAGGTAGGCCGGCACCCCGGGCGGTGCGAACGGCAGTTCGTGAGTGCCGTCCTCGGCGAACAGGTCCGCGAAGGCGTCGAGATCCTTGCGCAGGAAGAGCTCCTGGGAGCGCTCCAGCAGTTGGTGCGGCGTGCGGGGTTCGGGCATCGGGTCTCCATTCAATCAACAAGCGTTGACTGAAACTGTAGCGCGGTCCCTTGGTTCAGTCAACGGCTGTAGACTGAACCGATGAGCAGTGAGCCGACCAGTCGAGCCGAACGCCGCGAGCGGACCCGGGCGCGGATCCTGACCGCGGCCCGGGACCTGTTCGCCGAGAACGGTTTCGACCGGACTACGATCCGGGCCGTCGCCACCGCGGCCGCGACCGACCCGGCCCTGGTGATGCGCTACTTCGGCTCCAAGGAGGAGCTCTTCCGGCAGGTCGCCGAGGCCGGCGCGGAACCGCCGATCGAGGGTTCACCGGGGCGGGTGGAGGACCTGCTGCTCGCCGCGCTGCGGGACAAGCTGACCACCGGGGACACCGGCACGCTCGCGCTGCTGCGCTCGATGCTGACCCACCCTGCCGCCGCCGAGGGGGTCCGGCAGTCGATCACCGAGCAGCAACGGCAGGTCGCGGCCGGGCTCGGCGGCGAGGATGCGATGACCCGGGCCGCGCTGGTCGGCATGATCACGCTGGCTGCCGTACTCGGCCGCGACCTGCTCAAGCTGGAGGGTCTGCACGGCGCCGATCCGGAGGTGATCATCGAGCTGCTCCGGCCCGCCGTGCAGACCTTGATCAGATGATCCTGCCGACCGCCGGGATCCGGCGGAGCAGTGCAGCGAGCAGCCAGCAGGCCGGGATCGACAAGATCAACAGCACCGCGAACTTCACGATCGCGGGCGCGACCAGACCCTGCAGCAGCAGCGCGATCGCGACCAGGACGGCCGGGTGGATGACGTACACCGCGAACGCGTTCGCCGACAGGAACTGCCGGATCGGACCGGTGCCCGGAGCGAACCGGCGGAAGATCACCAGCACCACCAGGCTCAGCCCGACGCCGAGAACGGCCATCGCGAATCCGCCGGCGATGCCGGCCGTGAGCGGGTCGGTGGCCATCACCGACGGGCCGAGCAGCACGGCGGCGAGCAGCGCCAGTCCGCCGCCGAGGAAGGCCAGCGAGCCGGGCATCCGTTCCAGCCAACGGCGACGGGCCGCGAGCACTCCGGCCGCGAACATCAGGGCGTACTGCGGCAGGAAGGACGGCGTGGGCAGGCCGACGATCGGCCAGTAGGTGCCGTCCGGGACCAGCTGGCGCCAGGCCGCCATCAGGATGCCCATGATCACGATCAGGCCGACGACCGTGCCGGCGGCGACGATCCAGCGGAGCTTGCCGTCGTCCGTCGGCTTCGGTACGGCTCGTGAGCGCAGGGCTCGATAGCCGGCGTAGATCAGGGAGAAGACCAGCAGCACCTCGAGGAACCAGGTCGGCCCGGGATCGAAGGAGACCAGGTAGTAGAGCGGGTACGGCACGTCGGCGTGGTTGGTCCGCCAGGACCAGAAGCTGGCCAGCGGCCGGATCAAGATCACGAACGCGAGCAGTGGCAGCCCGAGCCGGACCAGCCGGTCCCGAGCGAAGGCTCCGGGACCCTTGCGGTCGATCGAGCCGGGCACGAAGTAGCCGGAGATCAGGAAGAACAAGCCCATGAAGTAGCTCTGGTTGATCACCACCAGGATGTCCAGCACGGAGGCCGACGGGTCGTGCGGCGGCTCGTTGTAGAACCAGACCGGGATGTTGCCGTAGGTGACGGCGCAATGGTGCGCGAGCACCAGCACGGTCAGGGCGATCCGGACGGTGTCGATCCAGTAGAGCCGGGGCCGACCGGACGGTCGGGCGGCGTCGGGTGCCGGGGCGGCGCGGGTGTCGAGGTTCATGACTTCCTTCTGGTGGCTCGCGGGGTGGGCTCGCGACGGATGGCGTGGATGAACAGGTCGGCCAGCTGCTCGGCGTGCGCGACCAGATCGTGCTCGGGATGGTTGGCCCAGTAGGCGAACATGGCGTCGATCGAGGCCTGCTGGGTGATCGCCATCACCCGGACGTCGAAGTCGCGCAGTTCGCCGGATTCCTGGCCGGAGCGGTACATCTGCTCGAGGCCCTCGTAGAAGATCTCGTTGCCCTCGGCGCCGTAGTGGAGCCGCCCGTCCGGCCGGCGCAGGTGCCCCATCACCTCGCCGATCGCGAGCAGGGTCGGCCGGTGGTCGAGGGCGTACCGGGCGAGTTCGGGGATGTGGGTCCGCAGGCTGTCCGCGACGGTCTTCTGCTCCAGGATCTGCGGCAGCACCGCCTCGACCATGGCCTGGTAGCCGTACTCGACGACCTTGATCATCAGGTCGTCCTTGGATTCGAAGTGGTACGAGATCACGCCCTTGGAAATGCTGAGATCCTTGGCGATCCGGGCCAGTGAGGCGCCGGCGAACCCGACCGCGGCGAGCGTCGCGATCGCCCCCTCGAGGATCTGCCGGCGCCGGTTGGACCGGATGAAACTCTCCGGCTTCTCCTCGGGCTGCTCAGAATCTGACCCCATGGCCAAAAATTTAGCCGAGCGGCCAAACAGCGGTCTACCGGGGGATCCCCTGATTCATGAGCGCCGCCATGACCGGGGCGTGTTCGTCGACGGTGGCGTCGGCGCCGGCCTGGTCCAGGGCCGGCCGCCGGCCCGAGCGGACGTAGCCGATCGTCGGGATCCCGGTGCGCCGGCCGACCTCGATGTCGGTGACCGAGTCGCCGATCAGTACGCAGACGGAGGCCGCTTCGATGCCGTACGGGACGAGCAGGGTGAGGGCGCGCCGGATCGGGTCGGGAGCCGGCTTCATCAGCTCCGGGCGGCCGGGGACCCGGCCGACGATGCCGGCGACCAGGCCGGCCAGGCCGTGCCGGTCGAGGAAGGCGGACACCGCGGGGGACGCGTTGTTGCTCACGACGATCACCGGAAGTCCTGCCGTCCGGCAGGCGCGGAGCAGGGCGTCGGCGTCGGTGGTCAGCGGGGCGATCCGGGCCGCCGCCACCTCTCCTTCGGTGCAGGCGCGGTCGGCCGCCGCCGCGGTGTCGGCGCCGAGCCGGGTCGCGGTGGCCCAGTCCAGCAGGTCGAGTGGATCCGAGGTGGTACGGAGCTCGTCGGGGAGCTCGATCCGGCTAGCGGCCAGGGCCTGCCGGACCCGGTCGGCGACCAGCGCGTCCCGGCCGTCGGCCAGCAGCGGGGTGACCGGCCCGTCGAAGTCGAGCAGCACCGCCCGGGCCGGCGCCAGCAGCCGGCGTAGTGAATGGTCGAGCGCGGTCGAGGTGCGGTAGTGCAGGACCGCCACGTCGCCGAGCCGGCGCACCTCCGTGAGCCGGAGGCGGTCGTCGAGCCTGGTGGCAGCCAGCCCGGGAGCGGCCGGGTCACCGACGACGATCGGCGCGATCGCCAGGTGCAGCTCGTCGTAGCAGCCGTGGGCCAGGAACTCGCTCAAGATCATCCCGCCGCCCTCGACCAGGAGCCGCCGGATGCCGCGCCCGGCCAGGTCGTCCAGCAGCCGGTCCAGGGCGAGCGGCTGGCCCGCGTCGACGACCGTGGCGTCGAAGCCGCGTCCGGCGACGGCGTCACGGGCGCTCGAGGTGGTGTAGATGATCTTCGCTGCCGTACCGGCGATGAAGAAGGGTGAGCCCGGGTCAAGATCACCGGACGCCGTGATCGTGATCTTGACCGGATCCACCGGGAGACCGCGCCTTTCTCTTGCTGCGCGGCGTTCTGGCGATCTGATCATCAGCCGCGGCCGGTCCCGGCGGACGGTGTTCGCGCCGACCAGGATGGCGTCGTGCCGAGCCCGTACTGCGTCGACGCGGTCGAAGTCCTCCGGATTGGACAGCAGCAGCCGAGCCGGCGAGGTGTCGTCCAGGCGGCCGTCCAGCGAGACGGCGCAGCTGAGCGTGACGTACGGGCGGTCGGTCATGGTCCGGCGCACCTGTGCGACGATCGGGTGATCATGACTGGGGAGGTCCGATGAGCGACCGGCACTGGATGGAACTGGCCGTCGAGCTGAGCCGGCAGTCGCCGCGCAGCGACAGCGCCTTCGCGGTCGGCGCGGTGATCATCGACCCGGCCGGCCGGGAGCTGGCCCGCGGCTATTCCCGGGAGACCGACCGGGTGCACGCCGAGGAGTCCGCCTTCGCCAAGCTGGCCGCCGGAGCCGCCGCCGGTGGCACGCTCTATTCCACCCTCGAACCGTGCTCCACCAGGGCCTCGAGCCCGTACAGCTGCGCCGCGCTGACCATCGAGGCCGGCATCCGCCGCGTCGTGATCGCCTGGCGCGAGCCCCCGCTCTTCGTCGCCCGCTGCGAAGGCGTCGAACTCCTCCGGGCCGCCGGGATCACCGTCGACCTGCTCCCCGAGTACGAGCCCGCCGCCCGAGAACCGAACCGTCACCTCGGACTCTGATCAACAGCCGGGCTGCCCATGATCATCGCTGCTGGCTCGTCAGTTCGAACCGGCGCAGGCGGGGCTGGGACAGGGCCAGCAGGGTGGAGGCGAGGACGATGACGCCCCCGCAGATGAACGGAAGCTTGGCGCCGAACGGACCGGTCAGTACGCCGGTCAGCCAGTTGCTGATCGGGACCACGCCCTCGAGGGCCAGCGAGAGCAGGCCCATCACGCGGCCGATCTCCGCCTTCGGGGTGATCGCCATCAGGTGCCCCAGCAGCAGGGTTCCGTACGCGCCGGTGCCGAAACCGAGCAGAACGGCCGTCACGACGGCAGCCTCGAGCGACAAGGCGACCGCGTGCAGGATCAGCGTGATCCCCATCACCGCGAGCGAGGCGAACGCGAACAGGCCGGCTCGCGGCGGCCGCTTGATGATCAACAGGACGGTGGCGGTGACGGCGGCACCGAGCCCGAGACCGCCGAACAGGTAGCCGACGCCGACCGGGCCCCAGCTGCTCTCGGTGGCGAGCAGGGGATAGCCGAGGGTGACCGGTCCGGCGAAGCCGAAGTTGACCGCGGCGATCACCACGAGCAGCCAGAACACCGGCCGGTTGGCCCAGGTCGATCGCAGGCCGGCGACGGTGTCGCTGAGGATGGACCGTTCCGCCATCTCGCGCAACTCGTACGGTAGCGGCCGGGGCACCTGCAACAGCACCAGCGAACTGACCGAGGCCACGAACAGGATCGCGGCGGCGGCGAACGCCGCGGGCGGACCGAACAGGACCAGCAGCCAGCCGGTGAGTGGGCCGGCGGCCAGCAGGACCAGCCGCTGGCCGACCGTGCGGACGGCCGCCATCCGGCTCAATTGATCATCGGAGGCGATCCGGGCCGGGACCGCTCCCATCGCCGGCGCGAACAGGCCGTCCAGCGCGCCGAACACCAGCGCGATCACCAGGAGCCCGAAGGCGCCGATCGAGTCGGCCTGGGTGAACAGCACCACGGCCATCCCGATCAGGATCAGCGCCCGGGCGGTGTCGGTGATCAGGATGATCCGCTTCGCGCTGACCCGGTCGGCGATGGTGCCGCCGACGAGCAGGATGAGCAGTCGCGGGACCGCCGAAGCCGCCACGATCACGCCCGCCATCGCCGGATCGGTGATCTGGATCGCGACCACCGAGAGCGCGATGAAATAGATGTTGTCGGCGAGCAGCGAGGACACGAACCCGAAGATCCAGCCGACCACGTTGCGCGGCGCGTTCATCGGGAAGACGGCGCGGCGCGGAGCGATCACCGCCTCAACCTACTCAGTCTCTGCCGGCTCATCCTCACCCCGCCCGTGGCCAACGACGTCCAATCCCGAATGACCCCGCGAGCCACTGGGGGACCCGACGTCGGTGCCAAGCAGGCATCCCGCTTTGGAATCTCGGTGCCAATCCTGGACGAGATGACGCCCATCCGACAACAGGTACGGCGCTCGAACGACACATCAGGCCGTTCGGACAACACCTCCGCCAACACCCGCTCGCCAGCATGGACACCACAACGGACAACGACCCGGAAAGGAGCCCGATCGTGCGAATGAACTTCGAAGGACCCGGCCGACCGACCCCGCCCGCGGCCGGTCCGCGCCGCCGTCCGGGGGACATCGTCGGGGGAGTCCACCCGGCCGGACGGCGGACCATGAGCGTCGATCCGGGCACGGACCGGAGGTCGAGTGGCCACTCACGGAGTTACTCCAGGGCCGTGCTCGGATCGGCATCCACTCGGCCGCGGTTCGGGGCGACACGCCGAAGAAGCCGCGTCCGGTTGAGGACATGTCATCAAGCGGTCACCGCGATTCGGATCGGATCTGCGGCGGGTTGGCCTAGCGTTAGCTGCGAACACGTACTTCCGGGCGGGGTCATCGGGGACCCGGCTCGGCACCACGGACCAGAGCGACCGGCGGGCAAGTGCGGCCGTTTGCTGCGGACCACCTCAGGGCGGCTTCACCGGTCACGCCCGCATTCGACCGGTGGTGAAGGAGGAAGTTCGATGCACCAACTCCGACAACAGGTCCAGCACCTGATCGGCATGATCGTGTCGCTGCGATCTCCGGCGGTCCGGGACGAGCGGGGCCTCAGCCAGTCGGCCGAGAACGCGATCCTGCTGGCCGGCGCCGTCGCCGTCGCGACGATCGTGATCGGCGCGATCACGATCTACGTCACCAACCACATGCCCAAGTGATCCGGGGTGACGACCTCGCGAAGGACGGAGCGCGGTGCCGCCGAGTCCCTGCAACTCGTGCTGATCTGGCCGGTGGTGCTGATGGCCACCGTCGCCGTCATCCAGACCGGCCTGTGGCTGCACGGCCGCAACGCGGCGATTCGCGCCGCCAACGTGGCCGTCGACGAGGCCCGGGGCGCCGCCGGGTCGCCGGACCGGGCCCGGGCCCTCGCTCTTGACGTCGCCACCCATGCCGGCCTGAGCGACGTGAAGGTCCGGGTGCTGCGGATCGAGGGCCGGGTCGAGGCTCAGGTGACCGGGCAGGCCCATTCCCTGATCGGCTTCGGGATCGGCCGCGTGGAGGAACGCGCGACCGCGCCTCTGGAACGAGTGCCGGGGCAATGACCGGGGCCGGCGGCGGTCGACGACCGTTCAGCATGCGGGATCAACGCGGTGCTGCGACTGCCGAACTGGCCATGATCGTCCCCGCTTTCATGCTGATGCTCGCCCTGCTCGTCGCCGGCGGTCGGCTCTGGTACGCCCGGACGATCGTCTTCGAGGCGGCCTACTCGGCGGCCCGGGCCGGGTCGTTGGCCCGGACGGCGACCGAGGCCCGGATCGCGGCCGACTCGGCCGGGCGGCGGTCGCTCACCACCGCCGGTCTGGTGTGCCGGCAGGTCGGCGTCTCGGTGGCCACGGCCGCCTTCCGGGTCCCGCCCGGACGGCCCGCGACGGTCTCGGCGACGGTCCGCTGCACGGTGTCGCTGGCCGACGTGGTGCTGCCGGGTCTCCCCGGCGGGATGGCGTTGTCGGCGACCGGGGCGGCAGCGCTCGACACCTACCGGAGCCGGGGATGAGTCGGGCGCCGGAGCTTGATCAACGGGGCCAGTCGGTCAGTGTGTACGCGATCGTCGTGCTGGCCGCGCTGATCGCGGCGACCGGACTGGTCGTCGACGGCGGGCAGCAGATCGCCGCAGCCAGCCGGGCCGAGGCGGTGGCTGCCGAAGCGGCCCGGGCGGCCGGAAATGCCGCGGCATCACAGCGGCTGGCCGGTTACGGCCAGGCCACCGCCGCGGTACGGGCCGCCCGGACGTATCTGGCCGGGCAGCCCGACGTGGCCGGTGAGGTCAGGCTGAGCGGCGGCATCGTCCGGGTGTCCACCGTGACCCGCCAGCCGACGCTGTTCCTCGGCGTGATCGGGATCCGGGAGGTGATCGCGCAGGGATCGGCCGAGGCCAGGCTGGTCCCGACCGGGGCGGACGGCTGACGGGGTCGGACCCGGTGCGGGCGCCGGGCGGGCGGGTTGTCAGGTGCAAGTTGTCGGGTGCGGCTTGTCGGGTGCGGGTCGAGGGGAGAGGGGTAGGCACGGATGCTCAGGATCGAGCGACGGGACAAGGGCCGCGACGGTGCGGACAATGACGGGCCGGCCGGCCAGTTGGCGGCCGCCGGGATCGGTGCCGCCGGCCCGGAAGCCCAGACCTCGCCGCCGCCTCGGCTGCCCGGTCGGCGCAATCCGAAGTGGATCGCGCTCGGAGTGATCGCGATCTGCCTCGGCGCCCTGCTCTCGTACCTGATCTATGCGAAGGTCGCCGCCGAGAGCTCCGTGTTGATCATGACCAGGACGGTCTATCGCGGTTCGGTGATCGCCGCGGAGGACCTGGCGACGGTGACGGTCAGCGGGACCGGAGTCGGCAACGCGCTGCCGGCCGGCCGGGCCGCCGACCTGGTCGGGCAGACCGCGGTCTACGACCTGGTGGCCGGCAGCATCGTCCCGGCGGGAGCGATCGGCGAGGTGATCATCCCGGCGGAGGGCCGGACGGTCGTCGGCATCCGGCTGGTCGAGGGGCGGGCACCCGCGACCGGCCTGCTGCATCCCGGCGCGGCGGTCCGGCTGATCGCGATTCCGCCGCAGGGCGCGGAGCCCGACTTCACCGATCAGCACACCGGCAGCGCGTACCCGGCCCTGGTCGTGGATGCGACGCCCGGTGCCGACGGCATGTCGGTGCTGGTCAACGTCGACGTCCCGGCCGACCAGGCCGCGGCCGTCGCCCTGCTGGCCGCCCAGGACCGGTTGGCCGCGGTCCGCGACTCGGACGGCGGGCGCTGATCATGGCGATCCTTGCGTTGACCGCGGCCGGTGGAAGCCCTGGCGCCACCACGACGGCGGTCGGAGTCGCGCTCTGCTGGCCCCGCTCGGTGGTGCTCGTCGACGCCGATCCCGGTGCGCACCAGGCCGTGCTCGCCGGGTTCCTGGCCGGGCAGGATCCGGGTGGCCGGGGCCTGGTCCGGGTCGCCGAGGCGCACCGGGATCAACGGCCGCTGCGCGAGGTGATCATCGACCAGGCCATCCAACTCGCCGAGGACGCCGGCTCCCGGCGGCTGTTCCTGCCGGGCTTCGCCAAACCCGGCAACGCCCGCCTGTTCGCCGGCGTGTGGCCGGAGTTGCTCGAGGCGATGCGGCGCCTCGACGAGTTCGGGATCGACGTGATCCTCGACCTCGGCCGATCCACCGGTGAGGGACTGCCGCCGCCGGTCGTCGACGCCGCCGAACTGGTGGGGATCGTGCTCCGGTCCAGCCTGCGCTCGGTGATGTCGACCCGGGTGATGCTCGCCGCGATCGAGGACCGCGGCGTCCCGGTGGGTGGCGCGGCCGGTCTGGGACTGATCGTCGTCGGCGAGGGCCGGCCCTATGCGGGCGGTGAGATCGCCGCGGCGCTCGGCCGGCCGGTGCTGGCCCGGCTCGCGCTGGACCCGGTCGCCGCCGCCCATCTCTCCGACGGAGCCCCGCGCCCGCGCAAGTTCGAGCGTTCGGCGCTGACCCGCTCGCTGCACACCACCGCGCAGGCGTTCCGGGACCGCTGCGCCGAGGCCACCGAACTGGTCGGTCGATGATCATGGACGATTCGACGACCACCGGCCCGGCCCTGTCGTCCACTCCGCTCTTCGCCGGTTACGGGTCGTCCGGGTCGCAGCTTCCCGAAGCCGGTGATGATCATGGCCCGGACTCGGACTTCGAGCGGCTCAGCAGCTTCGATCGGGAGACCGTCGCAGCGCGACGGGAGGCGCTGCCGACCCAGGACGTGGACTGGTCTCAGGTGGTCGAGCTGCGCCGGCTGGCATCGGACGCGATCACGGCCGAGACCGAGGCGGCGCGCTCCCGTACCGGGGCGCCGTTGACCGAGACCGACCGGGTGTTGCTCGGCCGGTCACTGATCCGCCGGATCGTCGGTGATCATGTGCGGGCGTTGCACCGCTCCGGGGCCGAGTTGTGGTCGACGGCCCAGGAGGAGACCTACGTCCAGGCGGTCGAGGACGCCGTGTTCCGATACGGCCGGCTGCAACCGTTGCTGCTCCGGCCGGACGTGGAGAACATCGAGATCAACGGCTGGGACTGTGTCACGGTCCAGTACGGCGACGGACGCCGGGAGCGGATGCCCCCGGTCGCCGACAGCGACGCCGAACTCGTGGACGCGATCCGCTTCATCGGCCAGAACAGTCGACCCTCGCGCCCGTTCGACGACGCGCACCCGACGCTGACCCTCGCGCTCGGCGACCGGTTCCGGCTGCATGCGATCGGGTTCGGCCTGTCCCACCGTCCGAGCGTCGTGATCCGGCAGCACACGCTGACCAACGTCACGCTGGCCGATCTGGCCCGGTCCGGCACGATGCCGATCGAGGTGGCCCGCTTCCTCGACGCCGCCGTCCTGGCCCGGAAGTCGATCATCATTTCCGGGGACCAGGGCGCGGGCAAAACCACTCTGCTCCGGGCCCTGATCAGTTCGATCCCGGAGACCGAGCGGTTCGGGACGCTCGAGACCGATTACGAACTGATGACCCATCTGCAACCGGGCCGGCAGCACGTCCTCGCACTGCAGTCGCGGGTCGGGCACGGCGAGTCGGCCGGCGGCGCGGCGATCGGCGAGTTCGGCCTGTCCGAGCTGATGCCGGAGGCGCTGCGGCAGAACCTGTCCCGGTTGATCGTCGGCGAGGTCCGCGGCCGGGAAGCCGCCGCCATGTTCGAAGCAGCCCAGACGGGTCTAGGGACGATGAGTACGACTCACTCGCACTCGGCCGAGTCCACGATGGACCGGCTCGCCTCCCGGGTCGCGCAGGGCGGCGTGCTGACGATCGACGAGGCCTATCGCCAGATCGCGCTCAATGTGGACCTGCTGCTGCACATCGCGCTCGTCGACGAGACCTGGCGCGGCGGCGTCCGGCGACGCTACGTGTCCGAGATCCGGCAGCTCACCCGGGCGATCGAGAACAACCGGCCGGTCACCCACCTGACGTACCAGGCCGCGCCGACCAGCAGCGGGCCGGCCGGCTTCTTCCCGCATCCCGACCTCGCCACCGAACTTGCCGCGTTCCGGCGCCCGCTGCCCGCGGCGATGATCGACGGGGAGGCGCGATGAACGCCGTTCTCGCAGCTGCGGCCGGGATCCTGGTTGCCGCCGGTCTGGTCGTGGTCGTCGCCGGGCTGCAGCGGACCTGGACTCCGCCCAGCAGGCGGCGTTCGGGGCTCGGTGCCGCCTGGTCGGGACTGACCCGCCGGCCACCGGGACGCCGCGGCCGGCAGCGCGATCTGATCTTGGTCGGCAGTCTCCTGGTCGGCTTCGTGATCGCGCTGATCACCGGCTGGCTGATCGCGATCCCGCTGGGGCCGGTGCTGGCCTTCGGGATCCCGTACCTGTTGCTGTTGCCGAAGGCGCAGGACGTGATCATGCTCGAAGCCCTGGACCGTTGGGTACGATCGCTCGCTTCGACGTTGTCCACCGGGAAGTCGATCACCGACTCGATCCGGACCTCCCGGCGGACCGCGCCGCCGATCATCGCCGATTCCCTGCAGTTGTTGGTGAATCGGCTGAACAACCGCTGGCCGACGGCCGACGCCCTGCTCCGGTTCGCCGACGAACTCGATTCCGCGGACGCGGACTCGGTGATCGCCGCGGTGATCTTGGCCGACCGGCGTGGCGGGACCGGCGCCTCGGTCACACTGCAGGCGCTGGCCGATTCCCTGCAGGCACAGCTGAAGGGGCGCCGGTTGATCGAGACGGAGCGGGCCAAGCCGTACATCGTGGTCCGGCAGGTCACCGTGATCACCTTGGTCGTCCTGACCATCGCCTTCGTGTTCAACGGTGCCTTCTTCGAGCCGTACCGGACACCGCTCGGGCAGGTGCTGCTGGCGGTGTTGATCATGGCGTACGTCGGGTCGTTGGTGTTGATGCGCCGCAAGGCCCGGCACCGTGCCGGTGATCGGATCCTGATCGGAACGCCGACATGACGGGAGGCCTCGGATGACCGTCGGACTGGTGCTGCTGGCCGGGCTACTCGTCGCCGGTGGAGTCGTCGCGTGTCTCGCCGCCGTGCTGCCGTCGACGCCGCGGCTCGCCTCGGCACTGGCCCGGATCGAGGGCCAGGCAGGCTGGGCGGTGTCCCCGCAGCGTGATCAGGTCGCCGCCGAGGGCACCTCGGAACAGCTGGGCGCCTGGCTCTATCGCCGGCTGCCGTTCGTGATCACGGCCGGGCAGCGCCGGCGGTTGCTGATGCAGGGCAAGTCGATGGCGGAGTTCTACGCCGACAAGGTCGTGATGGCGATCGTCGGTGCTGTGATGCCGGCCTTCGTCGGCGCCGCGATCAGCCTGCTCACCGGCGTCACCCCGGCGCTGCCGGTGATCGTTGCGCTGATCGGACTCGTGATCGGCTTCTTCGTTCCGGACCTGTTGTTGTTGCGTACGACGGCGCAGCGGAAGTCTTCGGCGGTGGAGGCGCTGCTGGTCTACATCGACCTGGTCACCTTGGAGCGGCTGGCCAACGCGTCGGCGACCCAGGCGCTGCACCACGCGGCGGAGATCAGCGACGTGCCGCTGTTCCGGCAGATCCGGCTCGCGCTGGACCGGGCCCGGCTCGAGCAACAGCCGCCGTACGGCGAACTGCGTCGGCTGGCCGACCAACTCGAACTTCCCGAGTTGGCCGACCTCGCCGACATCATGCAACTGGACGAGACCGGCGCCGCCCTGGCCGGGACCTTGCGGGCCCGGGTCCGCGAGCTGCGGGACGCCCACATCAACGCCGAACAGGTCGCGGCGAGCAGTGCCGCCGAGGGCATGACGATCTACATGACGGTGCCGGTGTTGATCTTCGGACTGATCTTCATCACGCCGGCCGTCCTCCGGATCGTCGGAGGCTGGTGACCATGATCGACATCGGACAACATCGCGGATCGATGGACAACACCACGCCACTTCAGCGGCGCGGCAGGATCGGTCAGGCTGGACGGATGAGCGTGCCGAAGCACCCGAACGATCCCCCGGAACGCGGTGCGTGATGGGGAGATTCCTGCGTGGCATCGGCGCCCTGATCCTCCTGGTCGCCGTCGTGGCGGGTGTCCCGTTCGCCCTGATCCTGCTCGGCGGGAATCCGTTCCCGGAGCGCTTCGGCTGGGACGAGTTGGTCGCCGCGCTGTTCCGGCCCGACGACGGCACCGTGTTGATGGGCTTGATCACGATCGTCGCCTGGGTGGCCTGGCTGGTGTTCACCCTGTCGGTCCTGGTGGAGATCACCGGCCGGATCTCCGGGTACGAGATCACCCTCCAGGTGCCGGGTCTGGCGGCGCCCCAGCGGTGGGCTGCTGGCCTCGTCGTCGCGGTGATCACCATGATCGGCAGCCCGGCCGAGGCCGAGACCCGGGCGGAGGCTGCGCCGACCGTCCTGGTCGAGAGGGGCGATCAGGAGCGGGCGCAGGTCGCGGAAGCCCCGACGCCGCCGGTGACCGGCTCGCCCAGGGCCGTTCGAGACCGGCCGCCGGACCTGCGGACGCCCCGAACGGAGGCACCGGCCAAGCCGCCCGGGTCGGACGCGGGACGGCACGTGGTCAAACCCGGCGACGATCTGTGGAGCCTGGCCGAGCACTACTACGGCGACGGGCGGCAGTGGCGCAAGATCGCCCTGGCCAACCCGGACCGGCTGAGCGGCGGTCCCGATGTGCTGAAACCAGGCTGGCGGCTGATCATCCCCGACGCCGGCCGACGCGTCGCGCCGCCGGGAGACACGCTCCGCGTCCAGCAGGGCGACTCGCTGTGGTCGATCGCCGGCAGGGTCTACGGCGACCCGGAGCGGTGGCCGGAGCTCTACCGAGCCAACCGGTTCCAGCTCAGTGACCCCGACGAGCTCGACGCCGGCATGCTGCTCCTGCTGCCCTCCGGAGGGGACGCCCGGGGCGGGCAGAGCCGTGACCCCGGCCGGGAACCGGAACGCGGCGAGCGTTCCGAGCAAGGCCGAGCGTCGGAGCGGGGCGGGGAGCCGGGCCGGGACGGCGAGGCGGGTCGGGACGGCGAGGCCGGGCGGGACCGCGGGACGGGTCGGGAGGGCGAGACCGGGCGGGACCGCGGGGCGGGGCGGAACGACGGCACCGGGCGGGACGGCGAGACAAGTCGGGACCGCGAGGCCGGCCGGGACGGCGGGACGGGTCGGGACGGCGAGGCGGGTCGGGACGGCGAGACCGGGCGGAACGGCGAGGCCGGGCGGGACCGCGGGACGGGTCGGGACGGCGAGACCGGGCGGGACCGCAGGACGGGGCGGGACGGCGAGCCGGATCGGGACCGCGAGGCCGGCCGGGACGGCGGGACGGGTCGGGACGGCGAGACCGGGCGGGACCGGAGCTACGGGCGGGATGGAGGCCAGGGCCGGAACGCCGACCAGAGGCAGCAGGACACGGAGCGCGATCGGGACGCGGGGCCGGACAGGCAGGCTGCGCGGGACAGAGAGGCTGCGCGGGACAGGGAGGCGCGGCAGAAGCAGACCGAGGGCGGGGACGACGGGACGCGCGAGCGTGGGGCCGGGCCTGGCGAGTCGTCGCAGCGCGGTGACCCTCGGCAGCACGAAGGAGACCGGTGGTCCCGGGGTCCTCAGCCAGGACCAGAGCCCGGGACAGGCTTCGGCGCTGCCGAGGAACGGACCCCCGATGGGGCGCCGGGCGATCCCGGGCCCGAGTCGAGTGCACCCGGGGCGGGCCGTCCCACACCCGGGCCAGGCCATTCCGAACCCAAGCCCGGCTATCCCGGCTCCACACCTGGCCGACCCACCCCCGGTCATCCCGCGCCCAGCCGTTCGGGGCCCGCGCCGGGTGTTCCGAGTCCCGCGCCGGGTGTTCCGAGTTCCGCGCCGGGCGCTCCCGAATCGGGACCCAGCACTCCCGGTGCCACCCCGAGCGCTCCCGGTCCCGCCCAGAGCACTCCCGGGTCGACTCAATCCGGCGCCAGTCCCAACCCGGGTCTGCCGTCCGCAACGCCGGGGTCGGAATCGCCGATGCCCGCTCCGTCCAACCGGAGCCCCGGCGCCGCTCCCGATCGACGGCCCGATCCCGTTCCTGGACCCGGTGTCGCTCCCAGCCCGGCGGCCCCCGGCCCATCGGCTCCGGACCCGGCGGCTCCGGGCACGTCGGCTCCGGACCCGGCGGCTCCGGGCACGGCGGCCGGGGCTCAGGCACTCGGTGCGGTCGAGTTCGAGGCCCCGGAGGTCGCGGCGGCGGTCGCGGGCCTGGCCGGGGTCGGCGGACTGTTCGCAGCGGCAGTGGTGAACGGTCTGGCCGCGCGGCGGCTGGTGCAACTGCACCAGCGCCCGCTCGGTCGCCGGCTGCTACCACCGACGGCGCCGGCGCGGGCGGTCGAGTCGGCGCTCGGCCGGCGGCAGCGGCCGCTCAACCTGCGTGATCTTGATCAGGCGCTGCGGGCGCTCTCGGCCCACTGCCACACGGCCGGTGCCCCGTTGCCGCCGCTACGGCTGGCGGTGGTGGGTGACGCCGAACTGGAGTTGATCATGGAAACCTTCGTGGACCGGGCACCGGCCGGGTTCACGGTCCGTGGCACCGCCTGGGTGGTCACCGCCGACGACCTCCGATATCTGCGGACGATCCCGGGCTTCGGCGAGGCGACCCGGCCATACCCGGCCCTGGTCGGGATCGGCACCGACCCGCGCGGCCGAGCGGTGCTGGCCGACCTTGAAGGAATGGGAGTGCTGGCCGTCGAGTCCGAGGACCCGGAACTGGCGCCGGCCTTCCTCGCAGCCGCGGCCACGGAGTTGTCCCTCACTCCCTGGGCCGATGAACTGGTGCTGACCCTGGTCGGCGAGCACCCACAGCTGGCCGGGCCGCTCGGCCGGCACAACGTGACCCAGACCGACGATCTCGATGGCCTGCTCACCCAGCTCGAGCGGCGCGCCACGGTCCAACGCCGGGAGCAGGCGGAGCGCCCGGTCGCCCTGCTGCGCAGCGATCCGGACCTCGCCGACCCGTGGGCGCCGGAGATCGTCCTGATCGACCGCCGTCCCACGGAGGAACAGCTGGAACGCATCAGCCGGATCATCGATGAACTCCCGACCGTGACCATGGCGATCGTCGTTCCGGGCGGATCAGACCGGTCGAACTGGACGTTGCGGCTGCACCCGTCCGATCCGACCGTGCCCGCCGTCCGAGCCGAACTGCTGCCGCTCGGCCTCGAACTCGTCCCGCAACTGTTGCGGCCGGCTGCGGTCGATGCGGTGGTCGAATTGATCACCGCGACCGGCACCGAGGAGACCGAACCGGCGCCGTGGTGGCGACACGAGACCAACGGGCATTCCGCCCGCGGGCACCGGCTGGACCAGGCGGCGCTGAACCTGCCGGAGCCGGCGGCCGGATCGCCGCCCGACAGTACGGCCGAGCCCCCGCCGCTCGGCGCCGATCCCCCGGACCCGGTGACAGGCAACGACCGGAGCGGCGGGACCTGGGGCGAGTCAGCGACAGAGCACGAACGAGCGAGGGCGGCGATGAACGGATCGGGATCGAATGGACCGGGCACGGTTCATCACCCGACCCTGCGCATCCTCGGCCCGATCGAGCTCGACGGCGCCACCGGCCCGATGCCGCCGCGGGCCGACAAACAGTGTCTGGAGTATTGCGGCTGGCTACTGGAACATCCCGGCAGTACGGCTCGGGCGATGGCCTCGGCGCTCGCGATCGCGGAGGGGACCCGGCGGTCGAACATGAGCCGGCTCCGGACCTGGCTCGGTACGTCGAGCGACGGCGATCCCTACCTGCCCGACGCGTACAGCGGCCGGATCGCGCTGCACCCGGCGGTCAGTTCCGACTGGCACCGGCTCCAGATCCTGACCCTCGGCGGCGTGAACCGGGCCGACGACGACGCGCTGTTCGCGGCACTCGAACTGGTCCGCGGTGCGCCGCTGGCCGATGCCGCGCCAGGTCAGTGGCACTGGGCCGAGGAGTTGCGGACCGACATGGTGTCCGTGGTCCGCGACCTCGGTGTCGAGCTGTGCCGACGGGCCCTCGACCGGAACGACATCGACCTGGCTCGCTGGTCGGCGGCGCGCGCCCTGGTGGCGGCGCCGGGCGACGAACTGCTGATGGTGGCGAGGATCCGTACCGAACACCAGGCCGGCAACCACGCCGAGACCGAGCGCCTGGCGCTGCAACTGGCCGGGCACGCCAGAGTCCTCGGCGTCGATCTTGACCCGGAGACCGTCCGGGTGCTGCAGCAGGTGATGGAGGGCCAGGTCAGGGCCCGGCTCGTGTGACCGGCTCAGGAGAGGGTGGTCAGGAACGCACCAGTCGAGCGATCGCCTGGGTCGCCTCGGTCACCTTCGCATCGGCCTCGGCGCCGCCGTTCTCGAGCGCACCGGCGACGCAGTGGTTCAGATGCTCCTCGAGCAGGCCGAGGGCGACGGACTGCAGCGCACTGGTCATCGCGGACACCTGGGTGAGGATGTCGATACAGTACTTCTCCTCGTCGATCATCTTCTGCAGACCCCTGGCCTGCCCCTCGATCCGGCGCATCCGCTTCAGATAGGCGTCCTTGTTGCTGATGTAGCCGTGACTGTGCTCTTCGGTCATCCTGCACCTCCACCAGGCAGTGTACCCCCCTAGGGTATTCAATCGAACCCGTCGGTGGTATCCGCGTCTACAGCGACATGTCGACAAAGGCACATAGCGATGGACTGCTTTGGTTATCCCCAGTCGCTGTGCGTAACTACTGGTCGGACGGTGTCGGTGTCAAGTTGAACCGGGGTCGTCCGGGCCGCTGGAGATTCTCGCCCACCGATTTTCGTCCACCGTGTGTAGATCGCGTTCTCCCTGGTCAAGTCAAGGTTTGTGAAGTTGTCCCGAAGTTGTCCCCAGCTTCGTACCCAGGCTGCGCACAACGTCTGAGCGTGTCCCGCACAGGCTGCACGGAGTTGTCCCCAGGGCCTGTGGATAACTGGCTTTCGGCTGGCTCTCACAGGGCGTACGGTTGCGCGAAGTCGAGCGATACGCGTCCGGAACGGCGACCTGCTGCGGGGTTGTCAGTCCTCGGTCCTACCGTTGTTCCAGCACCGGCGTCAGCGGCTCTCGCGGGTGGTTCTGACCCCTCCGGAGCTGCACCGTTCAGGTGCGAGAACGACGGCCGGTCGGAGTGTCGCCGACGTACGAACGAGCCACGGAACAGAAGGTGTGATGAGCGTAGCCGAGGTGATGCCGTCCTACGACGAGGCTCCGCGACCCCCGGACCGCACCCCGCCGCAGGACATGGCGGCGGAGCAGTGCGTCCTCGGCGCGATGCTGATGAGCAAGGACGCGATCGCCGACGTGGTCGAGGTGATCCGCGGCGTCGACTTCTACCGCCCGGCACACGAGCTCATCTACGACGCGATCCTCGACCTGTACGGGCGCGGCGAGCCGGCCGACGCGATCACGGTGGCCGACGAGCTGACCAAGCGGGGCGAGACGACCCGGGTCGGCGGCGCCCCGTACCTGCACACCTTGCTGGCCAGCGTGCCGATCGCCGCCAATGCCGGCTACTACGCCGAGATCGTGCGCGAGAAGGCGATCCTGCGCCGGCTCGCCGACGCGGCGCTGCGGATCTCCCAATTGACGTATGCCGGGGAGGGCGACGCCGACGACATCGTCGACCGGGCCCAGGCCGAGGTCTACGCGGTCACCGACCGGCGCGCCAGCGAGGACTACAAGCCGCTGTCGGAGTTGATGCAGCCGACGCTGGACGAGATGGAGGCGATCTCCTCCCGCGGCGGCGGGCTGGCCGGGGTGCCGACCGGCTTCGCGGAGGTGGACGAGCTGACCAACGGTCTCCATCCGGGGCAAATGATCATCGTCGCGGCCCGGCCCGGTTGTGGTAAGTCGACCCTTGCGCTCGACCTGGCCCGCGCCGCCTCGATCAAGAACGGCCTGACCTCGGCGATCTTCTCGCTGGAGATGAGCCAGATCGAGATCACGATGCGGCTGCTGTCCGCCGAGGCCTCGATCCCGCTGTCGCACATCCGCGGCGGCCGGATGAGCGACGACGACTGGCAGCGGGTGGCGACCAAGATGGGCCAGGTGTCCGAGGCGCCGCTCTACATCGACGACTCGCCGAACCTGACCATGATGGAGATCCGGGCCAAGGCTCGCCGGCTGAAGCAGCGGCACGACCTCAAGCTCGTCGTGATCGACTACATCCAGCTGATGACGTCCGGCAAGAAGGTCGAATCCCGCCAGTTGGAGGTGTCGGAGTTCTCCCGGCAGCTGAAGCTGCTGGCCAAGGAGCTGGACATCCCGGTCGTCGCGCTGTCCCAGCTGAACCGTGGCCCGGAGCAACGGACCGACAAGAAGCCGATGCTGTCCGACCTGCGTGAGTCCGGCTCGCTGGAGCAGGACGCCGACCTGGTGGTGCTGCTCAACCGGCCCGATCTCTACGACAAGGAGTCCGAGCGGGCCGGCGAGGCGGACTTCGACATCGCCAAGCACCGTAACGGCGCGACGAAGACGATCACCGTCGCCTTCCAGGGCCACTACTCCCGCTTCGTCGACATGCAGCACTGATCATGGAATCGGCTGGCGCGCGGTGACCGGCTCGACCCGGGCCGGCTCCCGGATCAGGATCAGGGCGATCAGCCAGGAGGCGAGCATCGGCACGAGCATGATCAGGTACGTCAGCCCGGCCGCCGGCCCGAGGCTCGGCAGCAGGGCGGCTCGCTGAGCGGGACCGAGCTCGAGCAGGGTGCTCAGGCCGCCGGTCAGGTCCGGCGCGGCCTGGGTGAGCATGATCGTGAGCGTCGCGGTGCTGGCCGCGATGCCGAGGGCGCTGGCGATCTGTTGCAGGGTGCCCATGATCGCGGCGCCGTGTGGGGTCTGGTCGCCGTCCAGCCGGCGCAGGGTCGCGGCCATGGTGGGCAGGATCGCGGCGCCGGAGCCGATACCGAGCAACAGGTTCACCGCCATGATCACCGGGTAGGCGGCGTTGAGGCCGACCGAGAGCGCCAGGCCGGCCAGGCCGAGCAGGCCGACGCCGGTCCCGAACAGCACGATCCGGCGCGCCGGCAGCCGGTCGATCAGCCGGGTCGCCACCTGCATGGTGATCCCGGCGCCGAGCGCGGTGGTGATGCCGAGCAGCCCGGCCTGGGCCGCGGAGTCGCCGCGGACGGCTTGGACGTAGATCGGCAGCACGGTGCCGACCCCGAAGTACGCGGCACCGAAGCAGAACAGCACCGCGACCCCGGCCGCGAAGCCCGGTGTCAGCAGCAGCCGGATCCGGAGCAGCGGGTGGGCCAGCCTGCGCGACCGTCCGACGAACAAGATCATCAACACTCCCGCCGCCGCGATGACGATCACCGGCGGCAGCGTCACCCGGCCGCCGGCGTCTCCGATCAGCGACGCCGCGAGCACCAGGGCGACCACGCTCGGCAGCAGCAGCGCCAGGCCGAGGACATCGAGCGGGCGGCGCTCCGGCTTCGGCTGCCGCGGCAGCAGTCGGGCCGCGCAGATCATGGCGACGGCCCCGAGCGGCAGGTTGATCGCGAAGATCCAGCGCCACGACGACACGTCGACCAGCCAGCCGGCCAGCAGCGGGCCGACCAGCGGGCCGATCAGCACGGGCAGTCCGAGGTAGCTCATCATCCGGCCGCGACGCTCCGTCGGCACGGCGCCGAGCGCGATGGTCTGGCCGACCGGGTTCAGCACACCGCCGCCGAGACCCTGCAGCACCCGGAACGCGATCAGCGACTCCGGGCTCCAGGCCACGGTGCACAGCGCCGACGCGACGGTGAACACGGCCAGCCCGCCCAGGTAGACCGGCTTGGTCCCGTAGCGCCCGGTCAGGGCCGCGGTGGCCGGCAGGATCCCCACGATCGCCAGCGTGTAACCGGTGGTGACCCACTGCAGGACCGGTAGCGTCGAGGCGAACTCGGCCACCATCGCGGGCAGCGCGATGATCGTCGCCACCGCGTCGAGGACGACCAGCAGGCCGCCGAGGACCAGGACCAGCGCGAGCCGGCGGACGCCGTTCATCGCGGGTGCGGGAACGGTTCGAGGAGACGTTGCCGCCGCAGCGCGGAGGCCCACCAGGCGAGCTCGCCGAGCGCAATGCCGAGGGTCCGCTCCGCGGTTGCGGTCGGTTCCAGCCGGCCGTGCTGATCAAGGTGGGCCCAGGGCTCGGCGACGGTGACGGCCCGGCGGGTGGTGACGGCGTGCAGCTCGGCGAACACGCTGCGGAGGTGCTCGGCGGCCAGGACCCCGCCGGTCATCCCGTACGTCACCGGCAGCACCGGCTTGAACATCCACTCGACGTAGTGGCAGTCGATCGCGTGCTTCAAGGTGGCCGGCAGACCGCGGTTGTACTCCGGCGTGATGATCATGAACCCGTCAGCCGCCTCGAGCCGGTCGGCGATCTCGCTGCGCGCACCGGTGCCGGTCGGCCGCAGTTCCTCGGGCTCGGGTAACCGGACCTTGGCCAGGTCGATCACGTCGAGCACGAACCGGTCGCTGCGGTCGACCCGATCCAGCACCCAGTCGGTGATCGCCGGCCCGACCCGTTCCGAGCGGACGCTGCCCTGCAGGACGACGAGGCGCAGCGGATCACTGTGCTGATCGGGCAACGTCATGATCAGCACCGTAGAACTTCAAGTGAAGTTCAGGTCAAGGTGCGGTCCCGACGACGCGCTGTGAGTACGGTCACCGAGGCTGGCCGGACCACCACGCCCGGAACCGGGCGAACTCGTTCTTCTCTTGATCATCGAGCACGCTCCAGGCGCGCAACTCGGGCGCCGTCGTCGTGGTGGCCGTCCAATCGGCCCGGACCGTCCCGTCGGTGATCATGGAGCCGGGCATCGCACCGCCCCGGACCAGGCGGCGCTTCGCCGCGACGAGCCCGACCGAGCCGTCCCGGGAGCAGAAGTAGACGTTGTCGAACTCCGGCAGGACCGCGGTGCGCCGGGGCGGCTCGTCGATGATCGGTTCGACGTCGTACGCCTCGCCGGTCCTCCGGTCGGCCACGTCGGCCAGGATCGGGCGGAGCCGCGTCATCCCGGACCAGTAGCCGGCGTCCGCGGCGGTCCGGGGCCCGAAGCCGCGCAGAAAGGTCCGGATCAGGTCCGCCGCGTCGGGGTCGGCGAGCGGCTCGTCGATCACCTGCTCGGCGAGCAGGTAGCGGGTCCGGGCCGGCGACCAGCAGGAGTGGTCGGCGACCTGAACGACCGGCAGCAACATCCGGATCGCAAAGCCGAGCTGCCGCGGTTCCGGGCCGGGGAAGTCCTCCGTGAGCGCGGCGCCGATCTCGGAACGGGTCAGTCCCGGCCGCTCCCGAAGCAGCCGGGTGCCCGCCGCCAGGAGTTGATCATGGTCGACCTGCTGCCACAGTCCGGGATTGAAGCCGCGGACGACCCGTTCCAACATCGGCTGCAAGGCGCGCCGCCAGGTGACGTACTGCCGGCGGGTCATGAGATGAACGGTGCCGCGGAGCAGGTTGGCCTTGATCAGCCGGTAGTCCTGCAGGGCCGAGTCGACGGCGGGCAGGGACAGCTCGGCCGACCGGGTCCACAGCCCGACCAGCGGACCGCGCGCCGTCTGCGCGTTGATTCCGCCGAGGGCCTCGACGAGTTGTTCGACGGACAGGCCGGACGCCTGGCCGAGCGCCTGGCGCCGAAGGAACGCCTCCCGGTCCCACACGGTGGTCATTGTGCACCGCCCGGCGCCACGACCGCGATCGGTGGGCAGAATCGGTGACATGCCTCGTGAACGGGACGGGCTTCCCGCGATGCGGCGGGTCGAGTCCAGCAGCATCCGCGCCGTCGGGTACGACAGCGAGCACGCCCGCCTGGTGATCGACTTCGCCGGCGGCGGCCGCTACGTCTACTACGGGGTCCCGCCGTCGGCGTACCGAGAACTGCTGGCGGCGGAGTCGATCGGCCGGCACGTCAACTCGGTGATCAAGCCCCGCTACCCGTCGGAGTCACTCAACTCCTGACCGGCCGGCACCCGGGCCGCGGACAGCGACCCGGGTGCGCGTCGTGGTTCAGCGGAGCTCGGCGGCTCCGGGCTCGACCTCGGGCTCGACGGTCGGCTCGCCCGGCTCGTCGGGCTCGGCCTTGGTCGTACGCAGGAACGCGGCCAGCACGATCGCCGCGATGCCCATCAGGGCGGCAACGCCGAAGGCGAGCTGGATGCCCTGGTTCTGCGCCAGCACCTCGGGGCTGCCGGTGCCCAGTGCCGACTGGCTGCGGATCGTCATGATCGTCACCAGCAGCGCGGTGCCGGCGGCGCCGGCGACCTGCTGCAGCGTGCTCAGTACCGCACTGCCGTGCGAGTGCAGGTGCACCGGCAGCGGGTTCAGCGCGGTGGTGAACGCCGGCGTGAACATGGCGGCCAGGCCCAGCGACAGCGTCAGGTGCAGGCCGAGCAGCTGCCAGATCGGCGTCGTCGGGTTGACCGTGGTCAGCCCCCACATCACCAGCACCATCACGGTCGCGCCGAACGTGGCCAGGGCCCGCGGCCCGTACCGGTCGAACAGCCGGCCGACGATCGGCGCCAGCACGCCCATCAGCACACCGCCGGGCAGCACCAGCAGGCCGGTGGACAGCGGATCCAGTCCGCGGACGTTCTGCAGGTAGATCGGCAGCAGGATGATCGTGCCGAACAGGGCCAGCATCGCCACGCAGAGCAGGCCGACGCCGGCCCGGAACATCGGGAACTGGAACACCCGCAGGTCCAGCAGCGGGTTGCCCGGCGCGTAGAGCCGGTTCTGCCGCCAGACGAAGATCACCAGCGAGACGACACCGATCACCAGCGCTGCGATCGCGACGACGATGCTGCCGCCGTGGCTCGCCTCGCCGAGTTGGCTGAGGCCGAACACGATGCCGCCGAAGCCGGGCACCGAGACCAGGATGGACAGGAAGTCGAGTTTCGGCCGGGACTGCTCGCCGACGTTGACCAGCTTCACCGCCCCGTACACCAGCGCGATCAGGGCGATCGGCAGCACCAGCAGGAACATGAACCGCCAGGACAGGAACTGCAGGATCAGCCCGGACAGGGTCGGCCCGATCGCCGGGGCGACCGAGATGACGATGCTCACGTTGCCCATCACGACGCCGCGCTTGGCGACCGGCACCAGCCCGAGCACCGTCGTCATCAGCAACGGCATCATGATCGCCGTGCCGGACGCCTGGATCACCCGAGCGATCAGCAGCACGGTGAAGCCCGGTGCCAGCCCGGCCAGCAGGGTGCCGGCGGAGAACAGCGACATCGCCAGAATGAACACCTGGCGGGTGGTCAGCCGCTGCAGCAGGAATCCGGTGGTCGGGATCACCACGGCCATGGTCAGCATGAACACGGTGGACAGCCACTGACCGACCCCCGGCGTGATCTGCAGTTCGCCCATCAGCCTGGGCAGGGCGACGCCCATGATCGTTTCATTGAGGATCACCACGAACGCGGCGACCAGCAGCGTGATGATGATCTTCGTGTGGGAGACGGGTTGGCCGCTCCGTGAGGTCGCGTCGACGGGTTGGGTTGGCGCGGTCATCCGGTGGTCCTTCGTGACGTCGGGCTGGGAGTCGGGCAGCAGCGGCGCTGAGTGGTCAGGCATGGAGACTGGTCGGCGGACCGAAAGTCATCGGTGGGAACGTCGGGTCGAGCCCGGATAGTCCCGCCATTTGGCCCTTCGGCGCGAAATCCGGGGTCTCCGGTGGCCGTCGGGCAGCATGAAACTCACATGTCGTCAACCCTACGGGTCGCCGCTGACAGGCGTCACCAGTTTTTCGCCGGCGGCAGAGTGACGCCAGTCTCACGGCATCCCCAGCCCGTCCCTCGGGAGGCCGGGCTGGGCCTGTGGCACGTTTCAATCGGGTTCGGCAGGATGGGCGCCATGACTCGCCGGCTTCGCGTCGATGATCAAGCCGCACCGCTGGCGGTGGCCGGCGATTGGCCCCGGTTCAGCTGGGCCGGCACCGAGGCGGAGGCCCGAATCCTGGTCTGGCCGGCCGACGACCCTGGGAATCCGGTGTGGCAGGCGACCGACCTGGGCGATCCGGCCACCGGGGTGGAGTACGCGGGCGGCCCGTTGCGGCCGGGCACCAGGTATCGCTGGCGGGTCGAGGCGGGTGCCGAGCGGGCGGAGGCGCAGTTCCGGACCGCGCCGGCCGACTTTCCGACGGTCGGCCGGTGGATCGGCGCACCGGGCGGCGCCGAGTTCGGCGAGCCGGTGCTGCGGCGCACGATCCGGATCGACCGCCCGGTCGCCGAGGCGATCTGGTACGTCTGCGGACTCGGCCTGCAGCGCCCGGCGATCGACGGCCGCCCGGCCAACGACCACCGGCTCAGCCCGCCGTTCGCGGCGTTCGACCGCACGGTCTGGTACGTGCCGAGCGACGTCACCGACCGGCTCGGCCTCGGCGAGCACGAGCTCGAGATCACCCTCGGCAACGGCTTCTTTGCGGTGCCGACGCCCAACGTCTGGAACTGGCACACGCCGCCCTGGCTGGGGCCGCTGCGGGTCGTCGCCGAACTGGAGTTGCGGTACGCCGACGGGAGCCGGGAACTGATCGGGACCGACGAGTCCTGGACCGTGACGCGCGGCGGCACGACACTGAACTGCTACTACGCCGGCGAGGCGTACGACGCGACACTGCCGCCGGGAGACCCGGTGCCGGCGGCCCCGGTCGACCCGCCGGCCGGCGAGCTCCGGCCGCAGGCCCATCCGCCGGTCCGGGTCACCTGGACCGGCGGGCCGACCTGGACCCGGGTCGGCGACTCCTGGGTGGCCGACTTCGGCCGCACCATCGCCGGCTGGGTCCGGCTCCGGACGGACCAGGCGGCCGGCGCCGAGGTCATGATCACCTACGCCGAGGCGGTCGACGAGGACGGGCTGCTCCGGCCGCGCAGCGTGCACGTCGAGGGCGACCGGTTCCAGGTGGACAGCTACCGGGGCAACGGTGAGCTTGATCAACAGTGGCAGCCTCGCTACACGTACAAGGGATTCCGGTATGTCCAGCTGGACGGGCTGACCCACCTGCCCGACGCCCGCACCCTGACCGCCTGCGCCGCGCACAACGACGTCGACCGGGTCGGGGTGTTCGAGTGCTCCGAGCCGCTGTTCGTCACGTTCGCCGACGCGATGGCGCGGACGATCACCAACAACCTGCACCACGTGCCGACCGACACCCCGGTGTACGAGAAGAACGGCTGGACCGGCGACGCCCAGCTCGGCGCGCCGACCATGATCAGTCTGTTCGATGTCCAGTCCCTGTTACGGAAATGGCTCGATGATCTTCGGGACGGGATGACCCCCGAGGGCGCGCTGCCGGTGATCGCGCCGACCGCCGGCTGGGGCTACCACGAGCTGGCTCCGTCGCCGGAATGGACCACCGTCTATCCCTACCTGGTGCGCGAGCTGTACCGCCACTACGGCGACCGTTCGCTGCTCCATGATCACTGGCCGGCCGTGGTCCGCTACCTGGACTGGGAGCTGGCCAAGCTGGTCGACGGGCTGCCGGTGTCGGAACTCGGCGACTATCTCGCGCCGGGCACCCAGGGGAACGGCCCGGACGACTCGGTGCTGACCGCGGCGGCCTTCCTGATCAGGGCACTCCGGTACGCGGTGGAGATCGCAGAACTGATCAACGTGCCGGACCAGGGTGCCCGCTTCGGCACGGCGGCCGACGAGCTTCATGATCGACTTCTGCAGCGCTGCCTGGCGCCGGAGCGGGACGCGATCATCGTGGGTGATCATTACAGCCAGACCGCGAACGCGACGGCGCTGGTGCACGGGCTGATCCCGGACGACGCCGTGCCCGCTGTCGTGGCCCGGCTGGTCGCCGACGTCGAGAGCCGTGGCCGGCACCACAACGTCGGCTGCATCGGGGCCCAGACCCTGCTCAAGGCACTGACTTGGAACGGCCACGGCGAGCTGGCGCTCGCGCTGGCCCGGCAGCGCACGTATCCCAGCTGGGGTTACTGGTTCGACCAGGGTGCGGACACGATGTGGGAGTTCTGGGAGGACTCCACCCGGTCCCGTGATCACTACTTCCACGGCACCGTCGTGCAGTGGCTGATCGAGGACCTGGCCGGCCTGGCCTGCGGTGATCACGGCTGGCGTACGTTCCGGGTCCGGCCCTGGCTGCTCGGCGATCTTGATCATGCCTCGCACGTGATCGACACGGTCCGCGGCCGCGTCGGCGTGCGCTGGTCCCGCACCGACGACCGGGTCGAGCTCGACGTGACCGTACCGCCGGGAGCGACGGCCACCGTCTCGGTGCCCGGCGTCGACCTGGAGTCGCCGGCCGGCGTCGCGGTGGACGCGGCGGGCGAGCTCGTTGTCAGCTCCGGCGTCTGGCGGTTCACCGGGTCGCAGACCGGCTGATCCGCGGCCTGCGTGCGGGAGGCCGGCCGGACCGTCAGCCGGCTCCGGGTTCGGCCGGGCAGGTCAGGGACCGGGCCGGCACCTTCCCCGTCGCGAGATAGCGGTGCACCTGGTCGCGGGCGCACCGGTTCCCGCGCAGATAGACGCCGTGGTAGCTGCCGACGGCGGTGACGAAGCCTGACCCGGGCAGTTGCCGCGCGACCCGACGGCCGTCGGCGACCGGGGTGGCCGAGTCCGCGGTGCCGCCGAGCAACAGCACCGGCGGCAGCCCGGGAGCCCGCAGCCGGTGCGGCCGGTACGGGTCGATGATCGTCAGGCCGACGCAGCGGGCGAAGTCGAGCCGCGGCTGCAGCCAGCCGAGTCTCGGGGCGACGGCCCGCAGCCGGCGTTCGGC
Organism: Microlunatus parietis; assembly: GCF_013407955.1. GTDB lineage: Bacteria > Actinomycetota > Actinomycetes > Propionibacteriales > Propionibacteriaceae > Microlunatus > Microlunatus parietis. The sequence continues at coordinate 3,792,106 of NZ_JACCBU010000001.1, forward strand.
AGCCCGGTAGTCGTCGTAGGTCTGCGGCAGCGGGAAGTCGGCGCAGTTCGCGTACCGGTTGATCACCACGTCGTGCGGTGAGTCGTCGTAGCGGAACGCCGCGGCGTCGCCGTGCTCGGCGGCGACGATCGCCTCCGCCAGCGCCGACCAGCTGGGCGAACCGGGCAACTGGTCGACCGACAACACCGTGAAGAGCCGGATCTCGTCGGCGGTGACGGTGACGCCCGGTCCGGCCGACGGCGCCGGCACCGGGTGCTCGGCCGCCTTCGCCATCAGCGCGTCCCAGGCCAGGCGGACGTCTCGCCCGTGCAGCGCACAGGTCGAGGTCGTGGCGCACCAGCGGGCATGGTCGGCGAACGCCTGCTCGATCCGCAGGGCGCGTTCCTTCGAGAGCGCCGCCAGACCGGTTCGGGTGTGGTCGACGACGCTGTCCAGCACCATCCGGCCGACGGTGCGCGGGAACAACTCGGCGTACGCCTGCCCGTACACCGTGCCGTACGAATTTCCGTAGTAGGTCAGGTCGGGCAGGTCCAGCGCGACCCGGACCGCCTCGAGATCATGGGCCACCTGCCAGGCGTTCAGGTGATCGACGACCGGGTCGGTGTCGCGTCGGCAGGCCGCGTCCCAGGCCGCGTTCCGTTCCGCGAACCGCTGCCAGGCGGCCCGGCTGAGGTCGCTCGCGAAGGCCGAGGTGCCGATCCCGTTCGGGCAGGCGTAGTGATGCTGCTCGCCGATCCCGCGCGGGTCGACGCCGACGAGGTCGTACGACTTCCGGAGGTCGGCGAACAACTCGGGGACGGCCCGCAGCACCGGCAGGGTCGGCGCCGGGCCGCCGGTGACGACGAGCAGGGTGCCGCGCTTGGCGGCCTGGTCGAGCGCCGGCAGACGGCCCAACTCGATCGGCGTGCTCGGCCCGTCCGGGTGCCGCCAGTCCAGTGGAGCGGGCATCGTCGCGCACTGCAGTCCGTCAGCACAGTCGACCCACTCGAGGCCCCGCTCCGGTTCGGCCCCCGCCGGCCGGATCGTCATGATCAAGAACGAGTTGATCATGGTCAGGGCGATCATGATCAACAGGGAGCGGCGGAGTGCGGTGGTCATCCTTCGACCGTACGGACCGGGACTCGTCCGGGCATCTGCCGAACGGCATATCTACCGGGCCGCTAGTCCAACTCGGACCAGGTCACCAGGCCGTGCCGGTGGGCAAAGATCGCCGCCTGCACCCGGGTCCCGACCCCGAGCTTGGTCAGCACCCGGGCGACGTGAATCTTCGCTGTGCCGGTGGTGATCACGAGCGCCTCGGCGATCTCGGCGTTGGACCAGCCGCGGGCGATGCCGGTCAGCACCTCGGTCTCGCGCGGCGTGAGCGGCTCGGCCAGCGGCGGCGTCGGCCTGGGCGAGGTCGCCGCGAAGCGGGTGACCAGGCGACGGGTGACCTGCGGATCGATCAGTCCCTGGCCGTCGTACGCGACCCGGACGGCATCGACCAGCAGCGCCGGATCACTGTCCTTGAGCAGGAAGCCGACCGCGCCGGCTCGCAGCGCGCCGTACAGGTGCTCGTCGGTGTCGAACGTGGTCAGCGCGATCACGGCCGGCCGTGGTGTTGACTCCATCAGCCGCTCGATCGCGACGATGCCGCTCATGCCGGGCATCCGGAGGTCCGTCACGACGACGTCCGGGGCGAGCCGGCGGGTTCGATCGAGCAGGTCGCGTCCGTCGACGGCGGCGCCGACGACCTCGAGGTCGGCCGCGGCCGCCAGCAACTGGGTCAGGCCGATCCGGGCGGATTCCTGGTCGTCGGCGAGCAGGACCTTGATCATGGGAACTCCGGTGCGCCGGACGGCGGGAGCACGGCCCGGACCGACCAGCCGTGGGGTTCTCGCGGACCGGCGACGAAGGTGCCGCCGGCCCGGTGCACGCGCTGGGCCATGCCGGCCAGGCCGAAGCCGGCTTTGACCGGCGTACCCGGCCGCCCGGCACCGTTGTCGATCACCGTGACGATCAAGGCGGAGTCGAGTTGCTCTAGGCTGATCCGCACGTCGCCGGCCGCCCCGTGCCGGACCGCGTTCGTCACGGATTCCTGGACGATCCGGAAGGCGTCGTGCGGGATCGCGTCGGCGACCTTGGGGCCGATCGCAACGGTGACGGTACGGTTCCGGTCGCTCGCCTCGCGGGCCAGCGCCTGGAGGTCGGCGACGGGCACCGGCGGGTCGGCGAGATCGGCCTGCAGCAGGCCGAGCAGGCGGCGGATCTCGGCCAGCGCCTGGGCTGAGGTGTCGGCGATCGCCCGCAACGGCTCGGCGGCGGGCGTCGCCGGGTCGGCCAGGGCGCCGACGGCGCGGAGCCGGATCGAGCTCAGGTGGTGGCCGACCGAGTCGTGCACCTCGCGGGCGATCCGGGTGTGGTCCTCGGCCCGGGCCTGCCGATGCGTGATCTCGCGGAGCCGGATCAGTTCGCGGGTACGGTCTCGCTGCAGCCGCAACACCCAGCCGAGGGTGACCGGCAGCAAGGTCGACGAGACCAGCAGGAACAGATCCGACGCCGTGGGCACCTGCCGGCCGATGAAGCCGGTCGCCAGCGTGGCGCAGGCGATGATCGCGGCCAGCAGCAGCCGCCACCAGCCGGTCCGGTAGTACGCCGCCGAGGTGGCCGCGATGAACCCCACGATCACCGGCAGACCCCCGTGGAACAACGGGATCCGCAGCACGAACGCCAAGATCATCACGGCTGCGATCGCCGCGGTCGAGAGGACCGGGAACCGCCGGCGGACCAGCAGCGGCGCGCAGAGCAGGGTGGCGAACCCGATGTGGGTCGCGACCGCGACCGGTGTCGGTGCGGGCAGCGAGTCGGCGAGGGAAAGGCTGAGGGTGTCCAGCAGCGGCAGCAGCAGCACGCAGAGCCAGAGCAGGCCGGCCAGCAGCGCGTCCTTGGCCGGTCCGGGCAGCCGCCGCCAGCCTCCGGTGACCCGCCGCCAAGCTCCCGGCTGCTCGGTCATCGGCCTTGTCGCTGGAAGGTCAGGATCCGGTCGACCGCCTCGGCCACCGCGGCCGGTCCGGCGGCCAGCGAGAGGCGGATCCAGGAGTCGCCGTGGACGCCGTCGAAGTCCAGGCCTGGGGTGACGGCGACGCCCTGGTCGTCCAGCAGGGCCGCCGCCCAGTGGGCGCTGGTCCGGTAGCGCGTCCCCAGTTGATCAGCGATGCTGGCGTAGACGTAGAACGCGCCGTCCACCGGGGCCAGCCCGGACCAGCCCAGGTCGCCGACCGCGTCCAAGATCAACTGGCGGGCTTCGCCGTAGCCGGCGACGGCCGCATCGGCCTCCGCGTACGCGTCCTCGGTGAACGCCTCCAGAGCAGCGTGCTGGGCCGGCACCGGAGGGCAGAGGGCGATGTTCCCGGCCAGGGCGTCGAAGCCGGGCACCAGGTCCTCGGGCAGCACTGTCCAGCCGAGCCGCCAGCCGGTCATGCCCCAGTACTTGGAGAAGGACGAGACGATCACCGATTGTTGATCATGGGCCAGTGCACAGCTGCCGACCGACCCGGTGTAGCTGATCCCGTGGTAGATCTCGTCGCTGACCAGCCGTACCTCATGATCACGGCACCAGCCGGCCAGTGCGGCGAGTTGATCATCGTCGATCATGGTGCCGGTCGGGTTGGCCGGCGAGGCCAGCACCAGCCCGGTCACCGGGCCGTCGGCCAGGGCCCGGTCGAGTTGATCAACACTCGGCTGGAAGCGCAGCTCCGGGCCGCAGTCGAGCTCGACCACGGTGCAGCCGAGCGAGGCCAGGATGTTGCGGTAGGCGGGATAGCCCGGCCGCGCCAGCAGCACCCGGTCCCCGGGGTCGAACGCGGCCAGGAAGGTGTGCAGGAACGCGCCGGACGAACCGGTGGTGATCGCGATCCGAGCCGGGTCGACCTCGAGGCCGTACCAGCGGGCGTAGTGGCCGGCCAGCCGTTCCCGCAGCGGCCGGATCCCGAACGTCTCGCTGTAGCCGAGCGGGATCGGTTCGGTCATCAGTTCGGCCATCCGGCGCCGGACCGGAGTCGGCGCACCCTGCGAGGGTTCGCCCGCGCACAGCGAGATCACCTCCCGGCCGGCGGCGCGCAACTCGGCCACCCGGGCCAGCACGGTCATCACCGTGAACGGCGGCACCTGGGAACGCGAGGACGGGCCGACATGCTGCATGGAGCCAGCCAACCAGATCCGAGCCGGTCCATCCCAGCCGTCACAGCAGCCCCACCACCCGCGAGAAGTTGGCGCTATACCAGAGAAGCTTCTGTGGTAAAGCGACAGTTTTTCACGGGACGTGAAAAACTGCGGGCCGGTTCGGGCGGCGGTTGAGGGCGGGGCGCGCCGGGTCGGGCGGGCCTGGGCGGGCTGGGTGAGTCGGGCGCGGCAGGGCTGGGGGGAGCCGGGGCGGGCGGTGTTCCCCCGGATGGCGCCGCGAACTCGCTGGCTCGGGGGAGGATCGGGTTCGGCGGGCGCGGGAGGGTGGGGTTATGACGTCGCACACGGAGGAACTCGCTGAACGCCGGACCGGGTCGGTCGCGGCCGGTCGGCTCACGACCGCGGCCGGCATCGCCATGCTGGTGATCGCCGCGCTGCATCTGATCACGATGAGCGGGCACGGACTGTGGCCCGGCTGGCTGGCCGGTGATCTGCGGGCGGCGGCTCCGGGTGACTTCGGGCTGGGCGCGTTCTGGGCCGGCATCGGCGGCTTCGCGGTGCCGGTGGCGTTCCTCGGTTTCATGATCATCCGCGTGGCGCGGGAGGGGCGTCGGTGTGGCCCCTGGGTCGGGTACGGGCTGCTCGGCTGGGCCGCGTTCTGCTGCTTCCTGCTCGGGCCGAGCGGGTTCCTCACGTTCGTCGTACCGGCCCTGTTGTTGATCATGGCCGATCTGCTCGGACGGCTACGCCACAACGGATTCCATGGCTGACTGTACGGTCCGCACGGCCGCGACGGCGGCCACCCGGCCGGCCCGGTTGGCGCCGATCGTCGAGGCCGACGGGCCGTACCCGACGAACTGGATCCGGTGATCACGAGCGGCGGTGGTCGGCGTGTGCTGGTCCAGCCGGGCGATCAGCCGGATCCCGCCGCTCGCCTCGCGCAGCCGCAGCGGCGCCAAGTGGCCGACCGACGGCCGGAAGCCGGTGGCCCAGATGATCGCGTCGACCCGCTCGAACCGGCCGTCCGCCCAGCGCACGCCGTCCGGCTCGATCGAAGCGAACATCGGCAGCCGTTGATAGGCGCCCAGCTCCAGGGCTCGCTGCTCCTGCGGGCGCAGCTGCAGGCCTGTCACCGACACCACACTCTGCGGGGGCAGGCCGTTGCGGACCCGTTCCTCGACCAGGGCGACCGCCGCCCGCCCGGCGTCCTCGGTGAACTCCTCGGTCCGCCAGACCGGCGGCCGCCGGGTCACCCAGAGCGTGTCGGCGACCGGAGCCAGTTCGCCGAGCAGCTGCACCGCCGACGCGCCGCCGCCGACCACCACGACCCGTTGCCCGCGGAAGGCCTCCGGTCCGGGGTAGTCGACCGGATGCAGTTGCCGCCCGCGGAACGTCTCCTGTCCCGGGTAGTACGGCAGGAACGGAGTCCGCCAGGTCCCGGTCGCGTTGATCAACGCCCGGGCCCGCCAGTCGCCCCGATCGCTCCGCACCAGCAGCGTTCCTGCTGTCTCGCTCTCGACCCGATCCACGCTCTGTACTCGATCGACGTGGGCCGGCCGGACGATCGGGAGGTCGAACCGCTCCTCGTACCGCTCGAAATAGTCCGGTACGACCTCGCGCGCCGGCCGTCCCTCGTCGTGCGCCGGGACCGCCATCCCGGGCAGCGCGGCGACGCCGTGCACGTCGGCCATGGTGAGCGTCTCCCAACGGTGCTGCCAGGCGCCGCCGGCCCGCGCATTCCCATCCAGGACAACGAAATCGGCGCCGAGCCGACGCAGGTGATAGGCGGCCGAGAGGCCGGCCTGACCGGCCCCGATCACGACGATGTCGATCTCGCGGGGCGCCTCCATGTCCGACACAACCGCGGCCGGCGCCGCCTTGTTCCCGCACCGTGGTGCTTGATCATTCCGGGCGGCGGGGGTTATGGTCAGGACGGTTGATCAGGCAGCCCCCGGTCCGTGGGAAGGGCACAGTCCACCTGAATCTTGATCTTGGAGTTGGCACACACCTGCCTCCTTTCGCCCGACGACACGGACATCGGGCCTGTCGAAAGGAGGTCGGCATGCCGACCAAGACTCTGCCCGACCAACCCCACCTCGATCACCTGCGCCAGCAGGCCAAGGCACTGCAGCGCGCCGTCCGCGCGGGCGACGCCGAGGCCGCCGGACGGGTGGTCGAGCGCTATCCCGGCGGGGTGCCCGCCGACCCGACCGAGTTCGGGCTGAGTGAGGCCCAACTCGTCGTCGCTCGCGAGTACGGCTTTCCCAGCTGGCCGCGGCTGAAGCGCTACCTGGAGACCGTCGCCGAGTTCCGCTGGGACCCGACCGATCCGGGCCAGGGCGTCGCCGACGAGTTCTGCTGGCTCGCCTGCCTCGCGTACTCCAACGTCGACGGCCCGGACCGCTGGGCCCGAGCCGGGGCGCTGCTGGCCGACAACCCCGGGCTCACCAGGGACAACGTCTGGTCCGCCGCCGTGGCCGCAGACCTGACCGAGGTGACTCGGCTGGTCCGGGCAGATCCGTCGCTGGCCACCCGGCGGGGCGGGCCGAACCGGTGGAGCCCGCTGTTCTACCTCGTCTACTCCCGGCTCGATCCCGACGTCTCGGCCGACCGGGTGCTCGGGATTGCCCGACTACTGCTCGACGCCGGTGGCGATCCGAACGAGGGTTACCTGTGGAGCGGCGGGCCGTACGTGTTCACCCTGCTCACCGGCGCGTTCGGCGAGGGTGAGCAGGGCCCGGTCAAGCAGCCGCGGCGCCCGCACTCGCTCGCGCTGGCCCGTCTGCTGCTCGAGGCCGGGGCCGATCCGGTCGACGACCAGACGCTGTACAACCGGCAGTTCCGGCCGGACAACGATCACCTCGAGCTGCTGTTCGCGTACGGCCTCGGCACCGGCGACCGGCCCGGTCCCTGGCGGGAACGGATGGGCGACGTGCACCAGGGTCCGGCCGGCAAGCTCCGGGTCCAGCTGCGCTGGGCGATCGAGCACCGGTTCGCGGACCGGGTCCGGCTGCTGGCCGCCAACGGGGTCGACGTGCGCTCGCCGTACGAGGACGGGCGGACGCCGCTCGGCATCGCCGAGCTGTACGGCGGGCCGGACGTGATCGCCGCGCTCCGGGAGGCCGGGGTCGATCAGCCCACCGCGGAGAATCCGGCGGACGCCCTGGTCGCGGCCGTGTTCCGGGCCGACCGGTCGGCCGTCGAGGCGCTGGCCCGGGACCATCCCGAGGCCGTCGAGGCGATCCGCGGGCCCCGCGGCCGGAACCTGCTGCCCTGGGCCGCCTCGGCGGACGGCCGCAGCGAGACCGTACGGCTGCTGGTCGGGCTCGGCCTCGACGTCAACTCCCTCGGCCGGTCCGACGTGCCGGTCGACGGCGGTTGGCGGGAGACCGGCTGGGGCCAGGCCGGTGCCGAGCGCGGCGGGCATACCGCGCTGCACGAGGCCGCCTATCGCGGCGACGCCGACCTGGTCCGTACCCTGCTCGACCTGGGTGCCGACCCGACGCTGACCGACACCAACCACAACGCCACGGCGCTGGGCTGGGCCGAGCACGCGGCGAGCGAGGGGCAGGACCGGACCGCCGTGATCACGCTGCTCGGCGGCTGAGTCGGCGGCCGGTCAGGTCGGTTCGGGATAGCGGGCGATCCGGCTCCGTGCGGGTTCCTGATCTTGGTCGATGCCGATCAGGCGAGCCGGATTCTCCGCCGTCATGTGACGAATCTGTTCGGTCGAGAAACCGTAGTCCAGCAGCAGCGTGATCCAGGTCCGCATGCCCTGGACGGCGGTGGGCAGATTGCGGACGCCATAGTCGGTGCCGAGCACGATGTGCTCCGGCCCGACTGCGCGGAGCGTCTCGAAGTAGTCCGCGACGGGCTGCCGGGTCTGCGGCAACTCGTGGCCGCGGTCGATGTACTCCCGCTCGACGTAGTAGTGGGTCAGCGGCACGCCGGTCGCGAAGATGTCGACCAGCGCACCCTCGAGGAACACCCCGCGCGCGGCGAGTTCTCGCTGCTCGTCGATGCTGAGCAGGCCACGCGCCGGATGGGCCACCAGCACCTTGGCGATCTTGTACTCGGCGGCCAGCTCGACGATCCGGAACACCTCGTCGTGTGACACATGCCCGGTGTTGAGGTAGACCTCCGGCCGTTCCGCGACCAGTTCCAGGATCTCGGCCAGTTCCTCCGGAATCGTCCCACTGGTGGGGATCCGGACCGCCCGGGACAGTTCGTCCGCGGCGAACTTCGGGTACGCCTGATGCAGCGGGACCCGCTGCCCATCGATCACGGTCGCCTCGCGGGAGGCCTGATGATAGGTGCAGTGTGAGCCGAAACTGATCATCCGGCAGCCACCCTCGATGTGCAGAGCGGTCTTGATCGCGCGCGGGTTCAGCCCGCCGTGACCGGAGTTCATCAGGTAGCCGCCGTAGGTCCGGATGCCCGGCACATGGCGGTTCACCATCCAGGCCGTCCCGGAGGCCCCACCGAAGACGTCGTAGTAGACGATGGCCCGCATTCCGGCCGCTCGCGCCTCCACCGCGATCTCGATCGGGTCGGTGTGGCCGGGATTGGACGACAGCACGGGTCCCGCGTGGACATGACTGTCGATCGCCCCGACGAGGAGCTCGTCCGGCAGCTCCATGGATCGCCAGAAGAAGTCTTCCGGCCCGGGATTGATCATGCGCTCATCCTCCTCGCCCCGCCCGAACCGAGGAACTCGGGGGTACGGTCCTGACGGCTCCGGGAGCGGGCAGTGGACACGAGGTCCTAAGCTTGGGTGCTGTGTTGGAACCAACCGCCTCGGGGCCGACCCCTGAGGAGCCGTGACCGTTGCTACGCACCATGTTCAAGTCGAAGATCCATCGCGCCACGGTGACCCAGGCGGACCTGAACTACATCGGTTCGCTCACGGTCGACGAGGACCTGATGGACGCGGCGGACCTGCTGCCCGGCGAACAGGTCTCGGTGGTCGACATCACCAATGGGGCGCGGCTGGAGACGTACCTGATCCCCGGCGAGCGCGGCTCCGGGGTGATCGGCGTCAACGGCGCGGCGGCGCACCTGGTGCAGGTCGGTGACCTGGTGATCGTCATCTCCTATGCGGCGATGACCGACGAGGAGGCCCGCAGCTACGATCCGACCGTCGTTCACGTCGACGCCGGCAACGCGATCATCACCGTCGGCCACGACCCCGCCGAGGCCGCGCCCGGCCTCGTCCTGCAGCGGGACGGCTGATGCCCGAACCCGCCCCGTACGGCCCGTCCGCGGACCCTGCCCAACGCAGGGTTCGGATCGGTGACCTGCAGCGAGCCAAGCAGGACGGCCGGCCGTGGGCGATGCTGACCAGCTACGACCAGTACACCGCCGCGATCTTCGAGTCGGCCGGGATCGACGTGCTGCTGGTCGGCGACTCGGCCGCCAACAACGTGTACGGCTACGAGACCACGATCGGCGTCACCGTCGAGGAACTGGTCCCGCTGGCCCGGGCCGTCGTCCGGGCCACCCGCCGGGCGTTCGTCGTGGCGGATCTACCGTTCGGTTCGTACGAGAGCGGGCCGGAGCAGGCCCTCGCCACGGCGGTCCGGTTCCTCAAGAAGACCGGCTGCCATGCGGTGAAGGTTGAGGGCGGCGTCCGTACCGCGCCGCAGATCGAGGCGATCACCGCCGCCGGGATCCCGGTGATGGCGCACATCGGATTCACGCCGCAGAGCGAGCACGCGCTCGGCGGCTACCGGGTGCAGGGCCGCGGGGTCGCCGCGGAGGCACTGCTGGCCGACGCGCACGCGGTGGCCACGGCGGGCGCCTTCGCTGTCGTACTCGAGATGGTGCCCGGTGAACTGGCCGGCCGGGTGACCAAGGAACTGTCCATTCCCACCGTCGGCATCGGCGCCGGCCCGGAGTGCGACGCCCAGGTGCTGGTCTGGCAGGACCTCGCCGGGCTGCGCACCGGCCCGCTGCCGCGCTTCGTCAAGCAGTACGCCGACCTCGCCGGCGAGCTGCGGCGGGCCGCGGAGACGTACGCGGGCGACGTGCGGGAGGGCAGGTTTCCCACTGCCGAGCACACCTTCGGCAACGGCCGGACGAATCCTTCCTAGGGGACGCAGCATGAAAGTCATTCACTCGATCCACGAACTGGAGCTGGCCCGGGCCCAACTCGGCGACGCCCAGGTCGGCCTGGTGCCGACGATGGGCGCGCTGCACCCGGGGCACCTGTCGCTGGTCGAGATCGCTCGCAAGCTGACCGACGTCGTCGTGCTGAGCATCTTCGTCAACCCGCTCCAGTTCGGGCCGGAGGAGGACTACGCCCGCTATCCGCGGCCGCTGCAGCAGGACCTCGAGGCCTGCGAGAAGGCCGGTGTCGAGATCGTCTTCAACCCGGGCGTCAACGACCTGTTCCCGGCGGCGCGACAGGTGAGCGTGCAGGCCGGGTCGCTCGGCGCCGTGTTCGAGGGGGCGTCGCGGCCCGGGCACTTCGACGGGATGCTGACAGTCGTCCTGAAGCTGCTCAACCTGGTCCAGCCGACCATCGCGCTGTTCGGCCGGAAGGACGCGCAGCAACTGGCCAGCGTGAAGCGGATGGTGACCGACCTCAACGTCGACGTCGAGATCGTGCCGGCGCCGATCGTCCGGGAGGCCGACGGGCTGGCGATGTCGAGCCGGAACCAGTACCTGTCGCCGCCGGACCGGCAGTCCGCGCAGGCGCTCTGGCGCGCGCTGAAGGCGGCCAGCGGTGAGGTGACCGCGTCGGCCGCCCGGCGTACGGCGCTGGAGGTGCTCGACCAGGCCGCCCTGGACAACCCGAACTTCGTCCTCGACTACGCCGAGGTGGTCGACCCCGACACCTTCGCGGTCCTGGACGACGAGGACAGCGGCCCGGCCCTGCTCGCCGCCGCCGCGCTGGTCGGCACCACCCGGCTGATCGACAACGTCGAGCTCACCCTCGCCGCCCCGACCGAGGACGACTCCGCCGACAACCGCGTAGGTGCCGCCCGGACTTCATAGCCGTTCCGGAGTGACATTCGGCCGCGTGTGACCGGCGGAAATTCACAGCGGTCGATACCGGTCGCGTCACGACACGCCGCGAAACCTCGTGCCACTGTGGCCCGTCCGTGTAACTTCTGTGACTGGTGTGACGCATGAGTTGCGGGAAACTTGCACGCGACGAGCGTCCCGGTCGAAGGGGAGGCCGTACTCACATGGTCGTTGTCGCTGACCGGCTCCGTCGCGGGATCCGGATCCTGGCCGGGCTGGCCGTCGGCGGATCGCTGCTGGTCGCCGGCTGCGGCTCGCAGGTCCAGTTCGCCGACCCGCTGGCCGGCCAGCCCACGCCGGTCGCCCGCCCGGCGGTGAGGCCGCCCGGACCGGTCGCCCCGACCCCCACGCCAATCACGCCGACGCCCTCGGCGTCGACCCCGTCAACCACAACTCCGACGCCGTCCGCGTCGACGCCCACACCGACGCCGCCGATGACGCCGAAGCCCACGGAAGCGCCGAAACCGAAGGCGATCCTGGCCGCCGGCGACTCCGGTGATCAGGTACGGGAGCTGCAGGCGAGGCTGAAGCAGCTGGAATGGTTCGCCGAGAAGATCACCGGAAACTACGGCCCGGTCACCGCGGCCGCCGTCAAGGGATTCCAGGAGAAGCGCGAACTCCTCACCACCGGGGAGGTCGACCAGAAGACGTGGGACGCCCTGCTCGACCGGACCCGTACGCCCACCAAGGCCGAACTCGCCGACAAGCCCGCCAAGCCGGCGATCCTGTCCCGCGGCGACGCCGGCGACCAGGTGAAGGAGCTGCAGGCCCGGCTGAAGCAGCTCGACTGGTTCGACGAGTTGATCACCGGAACGTACGGCCCGGTCACCGAGGCCGGCGTGGAAGGCTTCCAGGAGAAGCGGAAGCTCGACGTGACCGGCGCCGTGGATCAGAAGACCTGGGACACGCTGCTCGGCCTGACCCGCAAGCCGACCGCGGCCGAACTGGCCGACGCCGTCCCGACCGGCTCCGCCAAGGACCTCGACGAACGCTGCCTGACCGGCCGCGCGATCTGCATCAGCAAGCGCACCAACCACCTGGTCTGGCTGATCAACGGCAAGCCCAAGCTCGAGATGGACGTCCGGTTCGGCTCCGACGAACTGCCCACCCGCGAGGGCACGTTCTCCGTTCTGCGCAAGAAGAAGGACGTGATCTCGAACCTGTACCACACGAAGATGCCGTACTCGATGTTCTTCAGCGGCGGCCAGGCCGTGCACTACTCGGCCGACTTCGCCGCCCGCGGCTACAACGGCGCCTCGCACGGCTGCGTGAACGTACGGAACTGGGACGCGATCGTCGCCCTCTACGCGCAGGCCCGGGTCGGCGACAAGGTGATCGTCTACTCCTGATCAGGCAGCGGCTGGGATGTACCAGGCGGATGATGATCATCATGAGCACCCGAATCCCGGCCGTCCTCCTCATCCTGGCGGCAGCGGGATGCACGAACAGTCCACCGCCGGATCCATCGCCCGGCTCATCGACGCCGCCGGCTGTGTGACCGTGGGCGGGGACGAGTATGTGCTGGTGGCGCCGCCAGGCTCCAAGCTTGTTGCCGACGGGACTGCCATCGAGATGCCCGGATATGGCGTCATCGCGTTGGGTGCGGTGCTGGAGGCAACCGGCGGCGTCGACGAGGACGTCGTCGACCCGCCAGAGCACCTGCGGGGCTGCGCGGGTCGCTACTTCGTCGAGCTCGCCCGGAAGCAGTGATCCATGATCATGATCAGAAGCGGATGGTAACGAATCGCGGCCGGTTGTTGTTGGCGTTCGCCAGCAGGTCCTCGCCCTTCTCGCTGTTGACGTTGTACGAGATCACCAGTTCGCCGGGCTTGCTGAGGCCGGGATGGGCGGCCACGTTGTACGGCGCGTACAGGTTGCCGACGCCGCCCTCGGGCGCGGTGTAGACGGCGGTCCGCGGACTCCATGGGCCGAGCGGGGTCGGCGCCGTCGAGACGTAGATCCGGTGGTCGGTGAAGATCGCTCGCGACGTCGTGGTCAGCACGAACTGGCCGCCCATCGGGGTGATGCTGTACGAGGCGCCGACGTCGGTCGTGATCGCCACCGTGGAGTCGGGATCGGACGACCAGCCGGAGCCGGTCCAGAACTCCCAGTCCTTCCCGGTCAGGGCACCCGCGCGGGCGCGCGCCAGATGGATGGAGCTGTCCTTGAGCCCGTACACGTAGGTGTGCCGGCCGCACTGGACCAACTCAGTGCCCCAGCTGACGCCGCCGGCGGCGCCGTAGGTGGTCGTGATCTCCCGGACCTTGAAGTCCCTCGAGTAGGTGACGATGTCGGTGCTGATCCAGCCGAAGTTCCAGGGCGGCTCGCCGTCGGTCTTCCCGGTCCGGTACTCGAACACCCGCAGTTGGCCACCGTCGACGATGCCGTCGCCGTTCCAGTACCAGGGGTCGCCGTTGACGGCGCCCGGCGGGTCGGCGATCGACGTCGGGTCCTCCCGGGTGCCGCCGGTGATCGTGGTGTCCGGCAGCCCGTCCCGGCCGCCGAGCAGGATCGACCCGTGGATGAAGCCGGGCTCGGTCATGCTCTCGTCCGGGTTGACCGGGCCGAGGAACGTGTCGTTCATCAGCCAGACCACGCCCTTCCCGGGCACCGTCGTCGAGTAGACCCCGTCGGAGGCGGCCCAGCCGCCCCGGTTCGGCCAACCGCCGCCGTTGTTGCCGAACGTCCGGAACGCCTCGGTCACCTCGGTGTTCGCGGTGGCGGTCGGCGCGCCGAGCGGCTCGTCCGAGTGGTACGGGGCTCCGGCGCTGCACCGCTCAGCCGGTACGGTCCCGGCGGCCGAACCGGTCGTCTCGGCGAGCGCCGACGGACCGAGCAGGCCGCACAGGGTGACGCCGGCGAGTAGCGCGGCGCCCACGGTCTTCGGAGATCCAGCCATGGCAGGTGGTCCTTCCCGATCACGAAATGTCAACGTTGTCATCGCGGTGAGACGACCTTAGGCGGGTGCCGTTTCGGGTGTCAACGATCGGCTTAGAATCCCGAGATGACCACCGAGCCGCCCGTGCCGCGGCGACCGCGGCTGCAGGAGGTTTCGGAGGCGGCCGGGGTCAGCATCAAGACCGCGTCGCGGGCACTCCGCGGCGACGCGGCCGTGCGGGAGTCCACCCGGCAGCGGGTCGTCGCGGAGGCGGACCGGCTCGGCTTCCGGCTGAACGACGTGGCCGCCGGGCTGCGCCGCAAGAGCCAGGCGATGACGACGATCGGCGTCACGCTGGGCGACTGCATGAACCCGTTCTTCGCCCCGATCCTGCGCGGCATCCATGCGGTCGCCGCCGAACGCGGCTACCTGGTGCTGACCGCCGACGCGCAGAACGATCCCGACCTGGAACGCCGCCAGATCCGGTCGTTCTTCGAGCACCGGGTCGCCGGGCTGGTCATCGCGCCGGTCGGCGATGATCTTGGTTATCTGGCCCACGAGGCCGCGTACGGTTCGGCGATCGTGTTCGTCGACTCGCCGCCGCCCGGTCTCGGCGCTTCGATGGACTCCGTCACCACCACCAACGAGGCCAGCACCCGGCAGGGCGTCGAGCACCTGCTGGCGGCCGGCCGGCGGCGGATCGGCTACCTCGGCCACCCCCGCCGGGGCAGTGGCGCGCAGGAGCGCTGGGCCGGCTACGTCGCCGCGCTGACCGCCGCCGGGCTGCCCGTCGATCCCGCGCTGGTCCGGGACGAGTTGATCACCGAGGAGGACGCCCGGCGGGCCGCCGGAGATTTGTTGATCAAGGCCGAACCGGACGCGATCTTCGTCGACAACAACCGCCTCTGCGTCGGCCTGATCCAATCCGCGGCCTTCGCCGAGACCCGCCCGGACGTGGTCAGCTTCGACGACTTCCCGTTGGCCGCGGCCTTCGGGATCACGGTGATCGACAGCCTCCCGTACGAGGTCGGGAGGGCCGGCGCCGAACTCCTCTTCGACCGCCTGACCGACCCCGCCGCGCCCCCGCGCCGCCGCGAACTCGAGGCGACATTGATCATCAACGCCGAGCGCAGTTATTAGGACGTGCCCAACGTTGTGGCGCTAGGGCAGGCGGCCGTTCTCGTGCAAGGCGTCGAAGACCAGGGCGTCCACGACGGACACCCGATCCCGATCCGCATAACGGAACCACGCCTTCTCCGCGATCTCACGCGCGGGCACCAGCTCGCCGCGATGATCGGCGGCGTAGCAGATCATCCGGAACGGCCCGTGGGCCGAGTGGCCGGGCGGGATCTCGGCGGTGTGGACGTGCTGCATCGTGTCCGGATCGATCACGGCCTGGAGCTCCTCGTCGATCTCCCGGACCAGTGTCTGGCTGTCGGTCTCGCCCTCCTCGCGCATGCCGCCGGGCAGATAGAACCGGTCCCGGCCGTGCACCCGGGTCACCAGAAGTTGATCATCCCGGAGCAGGATCCAGGCCACCTTCTCCCGTACTCGATGATCATTGATCATGAGTCGGCGGTCAGCGTCGTCACGTCGAGCTCCTGCTCGCGGTAGGACCGGCGGAGCCGCTTCTTGTCGAACTTGCCGACGCTGGTCTTCGGGATCTCCGCCACGATCGTCCACCGCTCCGGCAACTGCCAGCGGGCCACCTTGTCGGTCAGGAACTCCCGCAGCTCCTCGAACGTGACCGCCGCGCCCTCCCGGACCACGACGGCGGCCAACGGGCGTTCGCCCCACTTCTCGTCCGGTACGCCGACGACGGACGCCTCGACCACGTCGGGATGGGCCGCGAGCTGGCCCTCCAGTTCCACCGAGCTGATCCACTCGCCGCCGGACTTGATCACGTCCTTCGACCGGTCGGTCAGCCGCAGGTAGCCGTCCGGGCTGATCACGCCGACGTCGCCGGTGCGCAGCCAGCCGTCGTGGAACCTCTCCTGATCATCGACGCCGTAGTAGGCGTCGGCCACCCACGGACCGCGGACCTCAAGTTCGCCGACCGACTCGTCGTCCCAGGGCAGCTCGTCGCCGTCCGGCCCGATCAGCCGTGGCTCGACCGACGCGACGAACCGGCCCTGGCTGAGCCGGTAGCGCTCTTCGTCGACCGGGGCCGCGCCGGCCGGCGGCCGGGCCAGGGTGCCGAGCGGGCTCATCTCGGTCATTCCCCAGGCGTGCACCATGGTGATGCCGCGATTGCCGTACGCCCGCAGCATGCCCGGCGGCAGCGCCGAGCCGCCGACCACCAGTTCCTCGATCGACGACACGTCGACGTCCGGGTTCGCGGCCAGGTGTTGCAGCAGGCCGGCCCACACCGTCGGCACCCCGGCGCCCTTGTTGGGCCGGGCCTCGGCGATGAACCGGGCCAGCGGCTCCGGTGCCAGGAAGCGGTCCGGCATCGCCATCGAGCAGCCGGTCGCGAACGCCGCGTACGGCAGTCCCCAGGCGAGCACGTGGAACTGCGGGACGACGCCGAGGATCAGGTCGCGGGAGGACAGCCCGAACACGTCCGGCAGCGATTCGCCCAGCGCATGCAGGTAGATCGAGCGGTGGCTGTAGACCACGCCCTTGGGATCGCCGGTGGTGCCGGACGTGTAGCACATCGCGGCGCCGCTGCGCTCGTCGACGTCGGGCCAGTCGTACGTCGTCGACCTGTCCTTGATCAACTCCTCGTACGAGAGCACGGCGACGTCAAGATCATCGAACACGGCGAGATCGGCCCCGTCGCCGGCGACGATCACGTGCTCGACCTTCGGCAGCGCGGGCAGCAGCTTGGCGAAGCCCGGCACCAGTGAGTCGTCGACGATGATCACCCGGTCGCCGGCGTGGTTCGCGGTGAAGATCAACTGCTCCGGGAACAGCCGGATGTTGAGCGGGTGCACCACCGCGCCCATCGACGGCACCGCGAGGTAGGCCTCGACGTGCCGGTCGTTGTTCCAGAGGAACGTGCCGACCCGGTCGCCGCTGCCGATGCCGAGCTCGCGCAGGCCGTGGGCCAGTTGCGCGGCCCGCGCCCCGGTCTCGGCGAACGTCCGCGTCCGTACCCCTTCATCGGTCGCCGTCACGACCCGGCTGGACCCGTGGATCCGGGCCCCGTGCTCGAGCAGCCGCCGGACCTGCAGCGGCACGTCCATCATCGTGCTGGCGAAACTCATCCCCGGCTCCTTCTCAGTCCGGCCGGACGACGCGGGCCGCGCCGCCGCCCCCGCGTTCGGTCTCGGCCGCAGCGGTCAGCCGACGCCCGTCGACGGCGATGCCGGAGGCGTTGCCGATCCAGGTCGCCGCCGCGAGATCGTGCCCGAGCGACCGCAAAGCAGCGCCGGTCTCGGAGTCCACCAGGCCGAGGTCGCCCTGCTCGGTGCCGTTGCGCGAGCTCAGCCGGGGCGTCGCGATTGCCTCGACCAGCGGCAGCCCGCGCCCCAGGTGCCCGGCAATGATCTGGGCCACGCTGGTGATGATCGTCGCGCCGCCTGGGGTGCCGACCGCGAGCACCGGCTGGTCGCCCTCGAGGACGATCGTCGGGCTCATCGAGGACCGCGGCCGTTTGCCCGGGCCGGGCAGGTTCGGGTCCGGCACGCCCGGTGTCACGGGGACGAAGTTGAAGTCGGTCAGCTCGTTGTTGAGCAGGAAGCCGTGGCCCGGCACGGTGATCCCGGAGCCGCCGGTCTGCTCGATGGTCAGCGTGTACGCGACCACGTTGCCCCACCGGTCGACCGCGTTGAGGTGGGTCGTCGAGCGCCCCTCGTACGGTTCGGACTGCCGGTCGCCGGTGCCCGGCGGGTCGTCGTAGTCGCCGTCCGGGAAGCCGAACGGGATCGGCCGCGGCTGCGCCTTGTCCGGGTCGAACAGCTTGGCCCGCTCGTGCGCGAACCCCTTGCTGAGCAGTTCCTTCACCGGCACGGCGGGCACGTCGCCGACCCAGCGGTTCCGGTCGGCGAACGCGGTCGCGCAGGCCTCCGAGAACTGGTGCAGATACTCCACCTCGGTCAGCTCGGACAGCGGCAGCCCGGACACCTCGAGGTAGGCGTCGAGCAGGTTGAGCACCGCGCCGACCGCGATCCCGCCGGAGCTCGGCACGCTCATCCCGTACACGTCGAGATGGCCGAACTTGCTCTTGGTCGGCTGCTGCACCGGCGCCGAATAGCGGCGCAGGTCGCCCGGCGTGATCTTGCCGCCGAGCACCTCGACGCCCGGCGCCGTCGACGGCCGGCGGGCCTCGGAGACCACGGCGCGGGCCAGCCGGCCGCGGTAGAAGTCGCCGATCCCGCACTCCCGGAGCCGCCGGTAGGTGTCGGCCAGGTCCGGGTTGCGCAGCGCACTGCCGACCTCGGGTACCTCGCCGCCGGGCAGGAAGACCCGGACCGTCTCGGGGAACATCGCGAACCGCTCGGCGTTGGCCGCGGTCTGGGAGTTGAAGTTCGCGTCGACGACGAAACCGCGCCGGGCCAGCTCCTCGGCGGGCCGGAGCAGGTCGGCCAGCCGCCGGGTGCCGAACCGGCGGGCGGCGACCGCCCAGGTGGCCGGCGTGCCGGGGACGCCGACCGACAGTCCGGAACTGACCACCGTGGCGAAGTCGAGCGGCTTGCCGTTGCTGTCGGTGAACTGATCTTCGGTGAAGCTCGCCGGTGCGGTCTCGCGGCCGTTGATCGTTCTGATCTTGCGGCTGCGCGCGTCGTAGAAGACGAAGAAGCCGCCACCGCCGAGCCCGCAGGAGTACGGCTCCGTGACGCCGAGCGTCGCCGCCATCGCGATCGCCGCGTCGGCCGCGTTGCCGCCGGCCTGGAGCACCTTGATCCCGACGTCGCTCGCGTACGGGTCGACCGAGGCCACCGCCCCGCCGCGCCCGATCGCCTCCCGGACCTTGATCGGTTCCGGCACCGGCCCGCCACCGCCGCGGTCTGCCCGCGCCACCGGGACGCCGATCATGGTCGTACCGACTGCCGCCGAAGCTCCGGCCGCGATCAGGGTTCGTCGGGACACTCGATCGGACATCGCCGTCTCCTTCGGTTCGCAGGCTCCCATTCTTGGCAGATCTGGTGCCCGTGCCAAGTGGCGACGCGCGATCGTCCGGCGGGTCGGATCAAGATCGACCTGGATGTTGGCCTGTTCAAACCTTCCGGATCGTCATCGGGTCCGAAGGTACTTACGGCTCCTACTCGTTGCTGGGGCCGTCGGTGTCACATGGCCGTCGCCGATGAGGCGGCGAAGGATCGGGCGCAGCGTGTTCGGAGACTTGCCAACCGCCGCCGACAGCTCGTGGATATCCAAGGGCGACTCCGCCGACAAGGCGGCTATGACTTGCTCGTCCGACGTACGAAGTCGCGGTTCATCGCTCCACAGTTCGTAGCTCTCGCCGCCGATGAAGCGGAGCAGGCCTCGATTGCTGAGGTCGCTGAGTAGTTGGCGGATGTCGTCGGAATCAAGGCGCAGAAGGTCGCGAAGGTCCGTGACGCCCACCTTCCCCTCCCTCTTGGCGACAAGGAGGGCGGCGTCGTCGTAGTCGCTGAGGGGATCGGTGCTGAGCCCGCCGAGCCAGGCGCGAAGGGCCGGGATCTCGGCACCGTGACGACGCAGCTCAACCACAACCTGGTCGGGCGAGATTCGGAACCGGGGGCGGTCGAGCGCGTGAGCTTCCATTTCGTGAATCATCATCTTGATCCCGCCACCTTGGCCCTCGACGGTGACGCCGGCGGTGTCGGCGACCGGCACGCTTTGAAGCAACTGCATCAGCGTCTGGTTCCGGCAGCGAGAGATTCCGTCGTCGAGACTTTCGAGTGTCTTGCCGCCCCACAGGCCTCCTGGGTTGGTGACGACGACGCGATTGGGGTAGACGTCGACGGTGACGGGCTGGCCCTGAAACAGTTGGTGGTATTCACGATGCACGGCTGCATTGGCGATGGCTTCGCGGAGGACCTCCCGGGGAATCTCAAGGTGGTCGACACGTGCAGTTCCCTCAACCGTCGAGTAGGTTCGCAGATTGCGGGCCGTCACAGAGACCGCCTGGTCGATGGCTTCAGCGAGGGGCCCTTCGCACTGTTCTCGATCGATGAAACGCACCGGTTCGCCCGGAGCCGACTTCTCGTTCGCGGGGTGGACCGTGACATCGATCAGGAGCCGGGGAAGAAACTGTTGTGGATAACGCCCGACCACCAGCAGGCCGGCCAGGCGCACGATGCCGTCTTTCGTGGTGACGTTGAGGCGAGACAGTTGCTCTGCGCGGCCCTTGGCACCCCGGAGTGCTTTGGAACCTTTACGCCTGTCCAGCAGGGCTTCCACCAGTGCATCGTCAAGGTCGTCGATCTCGGCCTCGCTGACAGGGCGCCGGTCAGTGTCCTGCGATGTGAGGGCGACCTGCATCTCAAAGATCTCGGAAGCGGAGAGCTTGATGTCCTTGTCATCAACGCGCTTGAAGCTTCCGCCTTGGACTCCCTTCGCCCGGACGTAACAGGGCTTGCTTCCGAGGTCGTTCTCGGCAACCTCAACCAGCAAGACTGGAGCCCCGTCCACCTCGCCTCGCTCGATTGCGTAACTGGGCGGCTTGACGAGCCGGCCGGGTGAGCCGCCGTCGCCGATGCCGTCGACGAACTGGTCTCGTACGCGGTCGAGATTGAAGCCGGGTGCCGGTGCGAATCCGGACTCCTGATCCAAGCCGAGGAGCAGCATTCCGCCGCTGGTGTTGGCGAACGCACTGACGGAATCCCAAACGGCACTTCCTAGATCGGAAGTACATGCTTTGACTTCACACCGTGCGTCGTCGTTGCGCTGTATCCGGAGTTGGCGCACAAGCTGGTCGAGCTGGTCTGGATGCACGCTCTCCCTCCCCACCGAATCCTCACTGTAGTTTCGTGAGGGCCTCACTGTATCAATGAAGCCCTCAATGAGCATCAGTGAGACTGTTCAGGGTGAGTCTGGCCAACGTCGCCGCCGAGATCCCGCTCGATGATCATCAGACCAACCACCGGCACGCGGCCGGACAGGCTGCGGCGCTCACCGAGCATCTGGAGCAGATGATCACCGACCTACGGCCAGCGCGCTCAGAAGTCCTTCCTCTGCCGGGCGCGGAACCGGCCGATGATCGAGATCAACACGGCGATCAGCAGCAGGCTGAGGATGACGATCGCGATCGGGCTGCTGACGAACACGGCGTAGTCGCCGCCGGAGCTGAGCAGCGCGTCCCGCAGGCTCGTCTCGGCGAGCGGACCGAGCACCATCCCGATCAACAGCGGCGCGATCGGGAACGCGTACCGGCGCATCAGGAAGGCCAGCACGCCAATGCCGAGCAGCAGGAACAGGTCGAACACCGAGGACGAGGTCGCATAGACGCCGAGCCCGCAGAAGACGGCGATGCCGGCATAGAGGTACGGCCTCGGGATCAGCAGCAGCTTCGCCCAGAGCTGGGCGAACGGCAGGTTCAAGATCAACAAGACGATCATGGCCAGGAAGAAGCTGGCCAGCAGACCCCAGACCAGCTCGGGCGCCCGCTCGAACAGCAACGGTCCCGGCTGCAGACCGTACTGCCGGAAGGCGGCGAGCATGATCGCCGCGGTCGCCGAGACCGGCAGGCCGAGCGCCAGCAGGGCGCCCATCGCGGTACCGGTGGTGGCGTTGCCGGCCGCCTCCGGTGCGGCCAGGCCGCGGATCGCGCCCTTGCCGAACTGCGGTGGCTTGCGCCGCCGGTCCAGCGCCCGCTCGGCGCCGTACGCGATGAAGGTGGGGACGTCCGCGCCGCCGACCGGGATCACGCCGAACGGCAGCCCGATGCCGGTGCCGCGGAGCCAGGCCGGCAGCGCCTCGCGGAACTCGCGCAGCGACAGGAACGGCCGGCCGGAGCGCCGGATCGAGCTCGACGCCGGGTCGCGCCGGATCCGGGAGGCGATGTGGAACACCTCGCCCAGCGCCAGCAGCGCCACCGTCACGGTGACCAGCGAGATGCCGTCGAACAGGTCCGGCACGCCGAAGCTGAGCCGTTCGGTGCCGGTCACGGAGTCGATGCCGATGGTGGCGATGCCGAGCCCGAGGATCAGCGAGGCGATCCCCTTGAGTACGGAGTCGGCGACCACGGACGAGGTCGCCACGAACGCGAACAGGGCCAGCGCGAAATACTCCGCCGGCCCGAAACTCGTCGAGATGTCGGCCAAGGTCGGCGCCAGGAAGACGACGACGATGCAGGACGCCATGCCGCCGATGAACGCGCCGATCGCCGCCGTCGCGAGCGCCTGCGGAGCCCGGCCGGAGCGGGCCATCTTGTGTCCCTCGTACGTCGACGCGATGGCCGACGCCTGGCCCGGCGTGTTCATCAGGATCGCCATCGTCGAGTCGCCGAACAGGCCGCCGAAGTAGACGCCGGCGAACATGATGAACGCCGCCGTCGGGTCCAGCGCGAACGTCATCGGCAGCAGCAGCGCCACCGCCATCGACGAGCCGAGGCCGGGCAGCACGCCGACCGCGGTGCCGAGCAGGCAGCCCACGACGACGAAGAGCAGGTTGAGCGGGGTGAACGCGTGGGCGAACCCCTCCATCAGCATCCCCAGGGTTTCCATCACGCACCACCTCCGAGGATCCCGGACGGGAGATTGAGCCCGAGCGCTACGTCGAACGCCAGATAGACCAGGCTGCTCACGGTCAGCGCCAGGGTGAGATCGAACAGCGGCCGCCGGCTGCCCATGGCCCGGGCCACGCACCAGAACAGCAGGGCCGCCGCGATGATCCAGCCGGCGAACTCCAGCAGCGCCGCGAACGCGGCGAAGCCGCCGAACGCCCAGGCCAGCGACGGCCAGTCGGAGAAGGCCCGGTAGGGCACCTGGGCCGCAGCCTCGGCCTCCCGGCGCTCCTCGTCGGAGACGTCGTCGTCCTCGGTGTAGGTGGCCGGCTTCGCCGGGGTCGGGGTGCGCAGCCAACTCACCGCGAGCAGCACCGCGATCACGTACCCGGCGATCGCGATGATCATCGGGAACACCTCGGGGCCGGGCGGGTCGGTGCCCTCGGGGATCTCCATCACGGCGACGCCGATGATCAGATAGGTGGCGAACCCGGCCAGGATCGCCGCCATGATCAAACCGGACCGCCCCTCGCCCCAGCGGCGCAGTGCTGCCGCGCTCACAGGCCCAACTCCTTGATCAGCTCCGCGATCCGTTGTTGATCTTGAGTGATGAACTCGTCGAACTCCGCGCCGGTGAGGTAGGAGTCGACCCACTTGTTGCGGGTCAGCGCGTCCTGCCAGGCGGTCGAGTTCCGAGTCTCCTCGATGATCGCCTTGAGCTCGGCCAGCTCCTCGTCCGTGATGCCGGGCGGAGCCAGCACGCCGCGCCAGTTGACCAGGTCCACCTGGTAGCCGGCCTCGACCAGGGTCGGCAGGTCGACCCCGGGCAGCCGGTCCGGCGCCGAGATCGCCAGCGCCCGGACCCGGCCCGACTCGACCTGGTCGGCGATCTCGTTGTAGCCGGTGACCGCGACGTCGGTGGTCCCGTTGAGCAGGGTCTGCATCGCCTCACCGCCGCCGGACTTGGGGATGAACGTCATGCCGGCCGGGTCGACGCCGACCTCCAGGGCCAG
Source organism: Microlunatus parietis (assembly GCF_013407955.1). Lineage (GTDB taxonomy): Bacteria > Actinomycetota > Actinomycetes > Propionibacteriales > Propionibacteriaceae > Microlunatus > Microlunatus parietis. The sequence continues at coordinate 3,815,780 of NZ_JACCBU010000001.1, forward strand.
CGCGGCGATGATCAGATGGTCGATCGAGCCGGCCGAACCACCGGTCCAGGTGACCGCCTTCGGGTCCTGGCGCCAGGCCGCGACGATGTCGTCGATGCTCCGGTACGGAGACTCGGCCGAGACCACGACGGCGTCGTAGTCCTGGGCGACCCGGGCGATCGGTTTGACGTCGCTCAGGTCCACCGGGCTGTCGTTCAACTCGATCCCGCCGAGCATCGCGGTCCCGGTCGCCATCACGTTGGTCGCCTGCCCGGTCATGGTGGTGAACCGACTCAGCCCGATCGTCCCGCCGGCACCGGGGATGTTGACCACCTGGACGTTGTTGACGATGCCCGCGGACCGCATGGCCTGCTGCTGTTCCCGGGCGAACGAGTCCCAGCCGCCGCCGACGCCGGCCGGCGCGATGAACGTGAGGTTGGACCGCAGATCCGTCCCGGAACTCGCCGACCGGACCGAGAAGACGACGGCGGTCGTGGTCGCGGTGACGAACACGATCGCGTAGATGATCAGGCCGATCAGCTTCGGCCTGGAGCGGGGTGGGGACATGGCACCTACTCGGCGTCGGGCGGGCTCGGTTCCGAGGGCCCGGTCGCAGCATCCCGGGACCCCCGAGGTTCCCGGCAGGCTACCGTACGACCTCGCGACTGACCATGTGGTAGGTTCACTGACCATACGGTTAGGAGAAATGGAATGGCGAAACGACGAGGACGGGTGCTGATCCCCGTGCTGGCCGGTCTGCTGGTCGCTGCGGGAGTCGTAACGTTCGTGCTGCGGGAACCCTCGCCGGTCGGGCACTTCCGGTCCGCCGAGGGGTACGACCGGTTCGGCGCCGCGTACGAGCGGGCGATGGCCGAACTGCCGAAGCCGGAGCGGGTGATCGATCTGCGGACGAGCTTCGGCGTGGTCCGGCTCTACCGCTGGACCGGAACCGGGACGGGGAATCCGCCGGTGGTGCTGCTGCCCGGCACCTCCGCCTCGACCCCGATGTGGGCGGACAACCTGCCGTCGCTGCTCGAGGTCGGCGACGTCTACGCGCTGGACATGATCGGCGAGCCCGGCAGGAGCGTGCAGGAGCGGCCGATCACCTCGGGCGCGGACCAGGCGCGCTGGCTGGACGAGGCGCTGGCCCAGTTGCCGGAGGAGCGGGTGATCCTGTTCGGGGTGTCGCTGGGCGGCTGGAACGTGATGAACCACGTCGTGCACCGCACCGGGAAGGTGGCCGGCGCGGTCGTCCTGGACCCGGCGACGACGTTCAACGACCTGCCGCTGTCGGTGATCCTGCGGTCCATCCCGGTGGCGCTGCCGTTCGCGCCGAAGAGCTGGCGGGACGACTTCAACAGCTGGACCGCCAACGGTGCGCCGGTCGAGGACGTACCGGTCGCGGACCTGATCGAGGTCGGCATGCAGAGCTACGCCAAGCAACTGCCCTCGCCGGCCCGCTTCCCGGCCGAACAACTCGCCGCGATCGACGTACCGATCCTGGTGATCATGGCCGGACGGTCCGTCATGCACGACTCCGCCGAGGCGGCGCGGGTCGCCGAGCAGACGCTCCGGCACGGCACGGTCAAGCTCTATCCGGAGGCCTCGCACGCGATCAACGGCGAGTATCCGCAGGAGATCGCCGATGATCTTGCCGCCTTCGCCAAGGGACTCCGCTGATGTCCGCGCGTCGTACGACCTTCACGGAGCAGGCCCGGCGGGCCCAGCTGGTCGAGGTGACGATCGACCTGGTCGCCCGGCACGGCTACGCGGGCACGTCGCTGCAACGGATCGCCGACGCCGCCGGCATCACCAAGGCCGCGGTGATCTACCACTTCGCCAGCAAGAACGCCGTGATCAAGGCCGCGTACGACTTCGTCATCGCCAGGGTGGTCGAGCACGTCGGCGCCCGGGTCGACGCGGCGCCCGATCCGGCGGCCGCCGTCGAGGCCTATCTGACCGGCATGATCGACTACGTCGCCGCGCACCCGGCGCAGGCCCGCCTGCTCACCGAGACCATGATCGAATCCGGCGCGAACGAGGCCGCCGGCAACCCCGATCCGTCCGCCAAGAACGCCACCTTGGCGACCTTGATCAAGTCCGCCCAGCGGTCCGGCGGGTACCGCAAGGACCTCGACCCGGACTGGCTCGCGGTCATCCTCGGCGGCGCCGCCGACGGCATCGCCGCCCGCTTCCTCACCGACGATCCCGCCCCCGACCCGGCCGCCGCCACGGACGAACTGCTTGCACTGCTCCGGCACGGCGCGACCGCTCCCTGATCAGCCCTTGGTCGCCCCCGCGGTCATCCCGGCCACGATGTAGCGCTGGGTGAACAGGGCGATGATCATGATCGGTACGGTGATGATCACCGAGGCCGCCATCAGGCCGCCCCAGTCAATGCTGGCGTACGCGATGAAGTTGAAGATCGCGACCGGCAGGGTGCGGGTGTTCTCGCCGGACAGGACCAGGGCGAACATGAAGTTGTTCCAGGAGAAGATGAAGGCCAGGATGCTCGCGGTCGCGATGCCCGGGGTGGACAGCGGCAGCGTGATCCGGGCGAACGCGGCCAACGGGGTCAGCCCATCGACCTGCGCCGACTCCTCCAGCTCCTCGGGGATCTGGTCGTAGTAGCCGATCATGATCCAGACGATCAGCGGCAGCGTGACGAACATGTGCGACAGCACCAGCGCCGAGTAGTTGCCGACCAGCCGCAGGTTCGCAAACACGTAGAACCACGGCACCAGCAGGCTGACTCCGGGGATGATCCGGGCCAGCAGCACGACACCGGCCGAGCCGCCCATCCGGAACCGGCTCATCGCGTACGCGGCGGGGACGCCGAGCAGCAGGGACAGCAGCGTGGACAGGGCGCCGACGACCAGGCTGTTGCCGATGAACGGCAGGAAGTTCTGCTGACCGAACACGGTCCGGAAGTTGTCCAGGGTCGGCGTGAAGATCAACGTCTTGGTCGGATCGGTGATGTCCAGGCTGCTCTTGAACGCGGCCAGCACCATCCAGATCAGCGGCACGGCGAAGCCGATCACGATCACGGCCAGCGCGACGCCGCGGCCGATCCCGAGCAGGCGCTTCCGGGTCATGGTGCCGCCTTTCCTCGCCGCAGCACGAGTACGGCGACCACTGCCACGATCATCAGGAAGAAGATGATCAACACGGCCGAGGAGAGGCCGTACTCGTTGTAGTCGAAGCTGAGGCCGTACGCGTAGATGTTCAGGGTCTCCACCTCGTGCGCCGAGCCGCCGCCCTTGCCCTTGGTGGCGTACAGGATGTCGAACGTCTTCAGGGCGTCGATGCTGCGCAACAGGACCGCAGCGATCACGGTCGGCGCGAGCAGCGGCAGCGTGACGTGCCAGAACCGCTGCCAGCCCGACGCGCCGTCCACCCGGGCCGCCTCGTCCGGCTCGCCGGGCAGAGCGGTCAGCCCGGCCATCAAGATCAGCGTCACCATCGGCGTCCACTGCCAGACGTCGACGAAGATCAACGTCGGCAGGGCTTGATCAGGATCGGAGATCCAGCCCTGGGCAGGGATCCGGATCAGCTCCAGGAACTGGTTCGCCGCACCGATCGTCGGCTCGAAGATCAACAGCCACATCATGCCGACCGCGACCGGGGTCGCCACCAGCGGCAGCAGGATCGCCACCCGGACCAGCCCCTGGCCGCGGAACGGCCGCCACAGCAGCAGCGCGATGATCATGCCGAAGACCACCTCGAGCGCGATCGCGCCGACCGTGAACACCACCGTCCGGCCGACCGCCGGCCAGAACCGCTCGACATCGGTGAGCACCTCGGCGTAGTTGTCCAGCCCGATGAACGTCTTGTCCGCCCGGACCGAACCGGACGCGTCGGTGACGCTGAGATAAAGCGTCCAGGCCAGCGGGAACGCCAGCATCGCCACCACGAAGATCAACGCCGGACCGGCCAGCACCCACTTGCGGTGCCGGTTCAGGAAGCCACCTACGCGCCCTGAGCCTGTCGAAGGGGAGCTCATCGGCGCTCCTTCGCCAGCAGCTCGTCGTACTCCTCGGCCGCCTTGGCCGCCGCGGCCGCGATGTCGCCACCCTGCTGGCCGACGACGAGCGGGCCGCCGACGATGTCGCGGGCCTGCGGCACCTTCATCACCCGCGGCCGGTCATGGCCGACCGAGCCGTTGAAGCTGTCCTTGATCACTTCGACCAGTTCGGGCGGCAGGTCGGCGGTGGCGGACGGGTCGTCCCAGACCGAGGTGCGCGCGCTCGGCGTACCGGCCTGCTGCATCCGCAGCGTGATCTCCGGCGAGGTGGCCCACTGGATGAACCGCCAGGCGTTCTCCTGGTGCTCCGAGACGTCGTTGATGCCGAGGGCCCAGGACGTCACGTTGTACGGCCTCGAACCGGCGCTCCCGGCCGGGAACCGGGCGAACCCGACCTGGTCGGCGACCCGCGACTTCTCCGGATCGGTGACGTTGGCGAACAGGCTGTCCGCGTCGGTCAGGAACGCGGCCCGGCCCTGCTGGAACACCGCGAACGCGTCCGGCCAGTTCATGTTGGAGGTGCCCGGCGGGCCGGATTCGCGGAGCAGATCGGTGTAGACCTGGTACGCCTTGACGGCCTCCGGCGAGTCGAGCGTCGAGGCCGTACCGTCGTCGAAATCGCCGCCGCAGGAGAACAGGTAGCTGGAGAACTGGGTCACCGCCGGCGACCGCTGGCCGCGGCTGACGAAGCCGAACGTGTCCGGCACCCGCTCCTTGACCTGGGCCGCGTCGGCGACCAGTTCGTCCAGCGTCTCCGGCGGCCCGTCGATCCCGGCCCGCTGCAGCAGGTCCGCGTTGTAGTAGAGGATCTCCCGCTCGGTGATCAACGGTGCGCCGTAGGCCCGCTCGCCGTCGCTGACCGCGTCCCGGGCCGACTCCATGAAGTCGTCCCACTGGTAGGCGGGGTCGCCGGTCCGGTCGGTCACGTCGGCCAGCCACTTGTTGTGGATGAACTGGCGGCCCTCCTGCAGCGGCCGGAACATCATCACGTCGATGTCGTCGGTGCCGGCGTTGAGCTTCACGTTGTACTGGTCGGACAGTTGGCTCTCGCCGAGCGTGGTCACCGTGACGTCCAGGCCGGTCTCCGCCTCGAACTCGCCGATCAACTCCTGGATCGCCGTACTCCAGACGTGGTTGGCGAGGGTGACCTTGACCTGCCTGGCCCGGGCGGCGTCGTCGGCGCAGCCGGCCAGCGCCATGATCAGCAGCAGTGCCCCGAGCAGGGCGGACATGCGTGTCGTGGTTCGGCCCACAGCGCTCCGATCCTCGTCGTCTCGGAAATTCCGGCCCCCGTACGGAATTCTTCTCGGATTCCTTGCGTTCAACTACCCTAGTGCCCTTGACCCGATGGGGTACGCTCACGCCCGCGCCGCATCCGGCGCCCAGGGAATCCGGCATTCAGGAGCGAACTTTCCGCATGAGTGTTTCGTCCGCCCAGCCCGAGATGACGCAGTCCGAGACCAGCCAGTCCGAGATCACGCAGGCCGAGATCGCCGCCGAGCAGGCCCGCGTCAGCACCCTCTACGACCGCCTCGACCACCTGCGCCGGCAGGCCGAGGAGCAACTCGCCAGCACCATCCGCGCCGCCACCTCCGACACCGATCAAGGGGTACGCGAGCGCCAGCACTTCGCCGAGCGGCTGGCCCAGCGCGCCGCCGCGCTGACCGCCGCCGAGCGCGGCCTGGTGATCGGCCGGCTGGACACCGATACCGGCGACCGGCTCTATCTGGGCCGGATCGGGATGGCCGATGATGACGCCGAACCGATGCTGATCGACTGGCGGGCCCCGGTCGCCGCCGCCTTCTACCGGGCCACCCCGGCCGAGCGGCTCGGCATCCGGCGCCGCCGTCACCTGCACCTGCGGCAGCGCGAGGTGATCGGCATCGACGACGACGTGCTGGACTTCACCGCGGTCGACGGCGACGGGCAGCTGGCCGGCGAGGCGGCGCTGCTGAACGCACTGCGGCAGGCCCGGACCGGCCGGATGGCCGACATCGTCGCCACCATCCAGGCCGAGCAGGACAAGATCATCAGGTCCGGGCTGTCCGGCATCCTGGTGGTCGAGGGCGGGCCCGGCACCGGCAAGACGGTGGTGGCCCTGCACCGCGCCGCGTACCTGCTCTACACGCACCGGGATCGCCTTGCCGACAAGGGAATCCTGGTGATCGGCCCGAACCGTACCTTCCTCCGCTATGTCGAGCAGGTGCTGCCCGGTCTCGGCGAGACCGACGTCGTCCTCGGCTCGATCGGCGATCTCTACCCGCCGCTGCGGACCGCCGCCGTCGACCCGCCGGCGACGGCGATGATCAAGGGCGATCCGCGGATGGTCGACCTGGTCGCGGCCGCGATCGTCGATCATCAGCGCTACCCCGAGGACGGGCTGACGGTCCGGGTCGGGGACGAGGAGCACAGCCTGGACGCCGACTTCTGCAGGACGCTCAGGGACAGGGCACGGGAGCGTGCCGCGCAGCTGCAGCTGCCGCACAACCGGGTTCGCCCGTTCGTGGTCGAGCGGCTGCTGGACGAACTCGTCGGCCGCGAACTCGATCGGCTGGAGAAGATGATCGACGAGGTCGACGTACCGGAGCTGATCGAGGGCGAGGAGGACCTGGACCTGCGCGGCTTCCTCGACCCGAAGGGGATGCGCGCCAACCTGGCCCAGTCCGAGGCGTTCTCCCGCGCCGCCGACCTGATCTGGCCGGAACTGACGCCGGAGGGCCTGCTGACCGAGCTCTACACCGACGCCGACTTCCGCAACCGGGTCGCGACCGGCCTCACGCCAGCCGAACGCGACTCCCTCACGCGCCCTGAGCCTGTCGAAGAGCCCTGGACCATCTCCGACGTACCCCTCCTCGACGAACTCGCCGAACTCCTCGGCCCCGCCCAGGAACTCCTCGACCGGGAGGCAGCCGAACAACGCCGGGCCCAGGCGCAGCGCGACTCGGAGAGTCTGGAGCTGGACCTGGCCGCCGCCGAGGCGGCCGAGCTCGCGCTCGAGTACGCCGACGAGGACCACGGCGAGATCCTGATCGAGGGCTCCGAGGTGCTGTCCCGCTACTACGACGAGGGCATCATCGAGCCGCTCGCCGACCGGGCCCGCCGGGACCGCGAATGGGCGTACGGCCACGTGATCGTCGACGAGGCCCAGGAACTGTCCCCGATGGCCTGGCGGATGCTGGCCCGACGCTGCCCGACCGGCTCGATGACCGCCGTCGGCGACCTGGCCCAGGCCGCCGCCCCGGACAGCCCGCAGTCCTGGGCCGCCGCCCTGGACCCGGTCGCCGCCGGCCGCTGGCGCCGGGAGGCCCTGACCGTCAGCTACCGTTCGACCGGCCCGATCCTGGAGTACGCGAACGGCATCCTGGCCGCCGCCGGCTCCGACGCGACCGCCCCGCGAGCGGCCCGCCCGGACGGCGACGAACCGTGGACGAGCACGGCGACCGACCTGGTGCGGGAACTGCCGGAGCGCCTGGCCGGGGAGCGGGACCTGATCGGCGAGGGCAACGTCGCGGTGATCACCACGCCCGATCGCGTCGACGACTGCCTCGCCCTGGCCCGGAGCGCGTTCCCGGAGGCGGCCTCCTTCGCCGACGAGGACTTCCTCGAAGCCCCGGTCGCCGTCCTCACCCCGGAGCAGTCGAAGGGGCTGGAGTTCGACAGCGTGATCATCGTCGCCCCGGACGAGATCCGCGCCGCCGGCCCCCGCGGCCACGCCGATCTCTACGTCGCCGCCACCCGACCCACCCGCCGCCTGGGCCTCCTCCAACTCCCCTGAAACCGCCGACCGGGCACAAAGCAGGCGATGTGACGGCGTGTCGCTGCGCTTGTGCCCGGTCGGTGCGGGGCGGGTTGGCCGGCCCCGCCCGCACCCCCAGGCCACAAGGTGCAGAAGCGTGCCGCAGCTTGACCGGAGTGAATTTCCGCCGGTCAGTCGCGGCGGAAATCCACATCGGTCGTGTCGTGAGGTGCACGGGGCAGAATCCACAACACGCTCACTGACCGGCGGAAGCTCGCTCTTGTCGTCTGCAGGTGGCAGCCCCTCGACGATTCCACAGGCTGCGCGGGCAGCCCGCCCGATTTACCGTCACTGAGCGCTTTGACCTCGGTTCGGCCGATTCTGCCGGGTGTCCGATTCTGCCGGGTCAACGCGTCCTCTCGACGAGGCCGGTACGACTGCTATCGGCCGCTCGCGCCCTGATCAGAACAGCGGGGCCTGCGGATCCACGGTCGCGGCCGGTGCGGGAACGATCAATTGGCGCCGGCCCGGCCGGTCGAAGCCGTACCGCCGGCGCAGCGGGGCGACCTTGGCCGTGAGCGCCTCCCGGTAGTCCTTCGGTGCGTACGATCCGCGCCGGTACAACGCTTTGTAGCGCGGCAACAGGTCGGGCCGGGTCCGCTCAATCCAGCCGTAATACCACTCCCGCACGCCGGGCTTGAGGTGCAGAGCGCCGACGTGCAGGTCGGTGGCACCGGCCTCGCTGAGCCGGCGCAGCGCGGTGTCGAGATGATCAACACTGTCGGTGAGGTACGGCAGCACCGGCATCGCCAGCACGGTGCAGTCGAAACCATGATCACGAATGGCCCGGACCAGCCCGAGCCGGGCCTTGGTGGTCGGCGTGTGCGGCTCGACCGAGTCGCGGATCGCGTCGTCGTACATCGCGATCGACACGGCCAGACTGACCGGAACCCGCCGGGCCACGTCCGCCAGCAGGTCGAGATCACGTTGCAGCAGGGTGCCCTTGGTCAGGATCGAGACCGGCTTGCCGTGCTCGGCCAGCGTCCAAATGATCCCGGGCATCAGCCGATAGCGCCCCTCCGCCCGCTGGTACGGATCCGTGTTGGTGCCCAGGTTGACCCCGCCGACCCGATCACCGAGCCGGCCGAGCTCCTGGCGCAGCCGGTCCACGATGTTGATCTTGACCACGATCTGGGTGTCGAAGTCGGTGCCGACGTCAAGATCGAGATAGCTGTGCGTCGGCCGGGCGAAGCAGTAGACGCAGCCGTGCTGACAGCCGCGATACGGATTGATCGTCCAGGCGCCGGGCATGATCGCGCTCTGCGCCGACACCTGGTTCAGCGCCGACCGGGCCAGCACCTCGTGGAACGTGATGCCAGCGAACTCCGGCGTCCGGACGCTCCGCACCAGCCCGCTGAAGCGGCCGAGGCCCGGCAGTGCGTGCTCGTCGACCGCATCCACTCGTCGACCTTCCCAGCGCACACGACCACCCCACGACGTTCTTCTCCTCCGCTTCGCTCCCCCGAACAACGTCGCGGGGACCCCGGTGCATCGAGTCGAACACAAGTTCGAATCGATGTCAATCGTGACGCTCGTCCTCACGCAGGAAGGTACGGATCGCGGTCAGCACGGTGGCCGCCGGATGCCGCCGCGGGGGCGGGTCGACGACGGTCGACTCGGTGGCGGCCCGGACGGCCTCGGCCATCGCCGCATAGCCGGCGACGGTCGGGTGCAGATGATCGCCGGGGTCGTAGTCGGCCCGCAGCCGGGCCGGATGGCGACCGTCCCGGAGCAGCGCGTCGAAGTCGATCACCTCGTCGAACGCGCCACCGGTGCGGATCCACCGATTCACGTTGCGTCGTTGGGTTTCACCGGCCCGGGTGAAGCCGCGCGAGTCGCCGTAGGGTGTCAGCGTCGCGCCGATCACCCGCAGCCCGGCGGCTCGGGCGCGGTGGGTCAGCTCGCCGTACCCCTTGATCAACTGCGCCGACCGGACGGTCCCGTGGCTGCGGATCAGGTCGTTGATGCCGATCAGGATGATCACGGTGCGGACACCGGGCCGGGTCAGCACGTCCCGGTCGAACCGGCTCAGCGCGCTCGGCCCGTACCCGTCGCTGAGCAGCCGGTTGCCGCTGATGCCGGCGTTGAGGACGGCCAGCCGCTGACCGGGCTCCCGGAGCCGCTCGGCGAGCCGGTCCGGATAGCTGGTGTCGGCGTCGATCGAGAGCTCCTCGCAGCAGCCCTCGGTGATCGAGTCGCCGAACGCCACGATCGCGCCGGCGGACCGGGTCAGCACGTCGATCCCGGCCAGGAAGTACGTCGACGTACCCACTGCGGCGAAGCGGTCGGCCCGCGGATCGGCCCCGGCGTCGCCCTCGGCCAGGAAAGTGGTCGCCCAGCCGCGCCGATGCCAGGTCGCCGGCCCGGTGGGCTCTGGGAAGTAAAGGCTGACCAGCAGATGCGCCCGATCCGGTACGGCGAGCTCGACCGGATCCGACAGCACCTCGACCCCGGCCGGGATCGTCGTCGCCCGGCGCCCGCCGAAGGTCAGCGGCACCGGCCGACCGGCCGTGGTGGCTCCCGACGGACCGAGCCGGCGGGCGAGCGAGGCCGAGCCGACCCGCAGCGGCCGATCGCCGAACACGTTGGTCAGGCGCACCCGGACCAGTTCCCCGCCGAGCGACAGGTCGACCACCTGGCGCAGCGTCTGGTCGGCGAAGCCGGTGCCGGCCGGTCCGTGCGTTCCGGGCCGTTCGGCCGCGGTCATCCAGCTGCCGACCCAGTCGTACGTGCTGGAGCCGGAGGTCGGCGCCCCGGGGCTGTCGACGACCGCCGCGGTGGCGGTCGGGACGGCGCCGAACAGGAGGACAGCGAACGCGAAGACCGCCGTAGCGAGGCGTGCTGTCAACCGAGGCACCGTGAACCCCCGTCAAGCCGGTCGATGTTTCAAGCAGAACTCTAAGTCAAGGGCTAGCGGCCGGACGGCATCCGGAACGAGAGTCCCGCGGCCGCAAAGATCAGCAGGGCACCGACTCCGAACGCGACCGGGTAGGAGACATGGTCGGCCAGCACGCCGGCGACCAGCGGCCCGGCGATTGCGCCGAGATCGCCGCACATGGAGAAGATCGCGACACCGCGCCCGGCTCGCCCGCCGGCCGCGTCACCGACCGCCGCGGCAGGCGCCGGGCCGAGGAAGGCTGCGCCGATGCCGTAGACACAGAGAATGATCACCAGGACCCAGACATTCGGGGCGAACGGGATGGCCAGCGCCGAGGCGGCGGCGGTCAGGCAGCCGGTGATCATGGCCGGCCGACGACCGACGGTGTCGGTCATCCGCGCGGCCGGCAGGACCATGATCGTCTGGACCACCGAGGCAACCGCGAACGCGATCCCGGTCCAGGCCGGTTGCCCGTGCAGCACCTCGACCATCAGGACCGGCACCAGCGAATTGCGGACACCGAACGACGTCCAGCCGTGGGCCACGTTGGCGAAACAGGCGGCCTGGAACCGCCGGTCCTTGATCAAATCGGCCAGCGGGATCGACGCACTCGCGCCGTCGGTCCGGCCGGTCTCGGAGGACCGGAGCAGGACCAACCCGATGGTGCCGGCGACGACCAGAGCGGCCGCGTAGAAGAAGAACGGGGCGGTGAGCGAGATCGTGGACAGCCCTCCGCCGACCGCCGGCCCGGCCATGCTGCCGATCAGGAAGCCGCCCTGGAAGAAGCCGGTCGCCCGGCCGCGCCGGTCCGGCGAGACCGACGCCAGCAGCAGTGTCATCGCCGACACGGTGAACATCGCCGACCCGATCCCACCGATGCCGCGCAAGATCAACAACTGCGGGTACGTCTGCGCCAGCCCGGCCAGGGCGGCCGAGATCGCGACCAGATACATGCCGGTACCGAGCACCAGTCGCTCGCCGAACCGGACGATCATCCTGGCGCAGAACGGGGCGCTGACCAGTCGCATCAACGCGAAGGCGGAGAGCACCGCGCCGATCTCGAAGTTGCCGACACCGAACGTCCGCGCAAACACCGGCAGCACCGGGATCAGCACCCCGAGTCCGACCGCGACGCAGAAGGCGATGATCCCGAGCACGATCACCGCCCGGGGCAGGCGTGCCCCTCCGGCGGGACTGGCCGGGGTCACCGGCAGGCCGATCTCACGACAAGGAAGGAATCACGCGTCCCGCTGGGTCAGGATGATCGGGCCGTCCGCGGTGATCGCGATCGTGTGCTCGGAGTGCGAGCCGCGGGAGCCGTCCTGACTGCGCAGGGTCCAGCCGTCCTGGTCGGTGTAGATCTTGTCGGTGGTCTCCAGGAACCACGGTTCGATGGCGATCACCAGGCCCGGCTTGAGCGGCAGCCCGCGGCCGCGCCGGCCGTTGTTGGGCACATGCGGATCGCCGTGCATGGTGCGGCCGACGCCGTGGCCGCCGAAGTCGGTGTTGATCTTGTAGCCGGCCTTGGTGGCGATCTGGGCGATCGCGTACGAGATGTCGCCGAGCTTGTTGCCGGCCCGGGCCGCCTCGATCCCGGCGGCCAGCGCGACCTCGGTGGTCTCGATCAGCTTCAGGTCCTGCGGGCGTGGCGTACCGATGACGACGGAGAGCGCCGAGTCGGCCACCCAGCCGTCCACCTCGGCGGCGAAGTCGACGCTGAGCAGGTCACCGTCGGCGAGTTGGTAGTCGTGCGGCAGCCCGTGCAGCACGGCGTCGTTGACCGAGGTGCAGAGCACCTTGCCGAAGGGGCTGGCGCCGAACGACGGGTGGTAGTCGATGTAGCACGACGTCGCGCCGCGGTCCTTGATCATCTGGTGGGCGAGCTCGTCCAGCTCCAGCAGGTTGACGCCGACATCTGCGTGCTTGCGCAACGCGGTCAGCACGGAGGCCACGAACTGGCCCGCCGGACGCATCTGCTCGATCTCTGCCGGGGTTCGATACTCGATCACAGCCCGATTCTGCCTTGTCGCCCGAGCCGAGCGGATGGAGGGTGAGTTCTCGCCGGGTACTCGCGGCGGAAGTTCACTGCGGTCAGCCGAAGAGGCGGGCGGCGCCCCAGGCCTTGCGGTACGGCCAGCCGCGTGGGACCGGCTCGATCAGGGGCGCGTCCGGACAGGACGCGTCGGTCGAGCGCCAGGTCTCCTCGCCGCGGTGCAGGATCCGCCAGGCGCCGCAGGTGCAGCGCTGGTAGTGGCGGTCGTCGGGCTCGATGGTCGTGCCGGCGGACCAGCCGTGCGAGCCGGCGGGACGGGGGAATCTGTGCGGCGGGAACACGAACCCATCGTCGGGTCATGCCCTTGTGAAAGACAACCCTTACGCCAGCTTGACGCGGATGAAGTCGATCACGTCGTCCAGGACCGCGTCCTGGTTGGTCTCGTTGAAGACCTCGTGTCGGGCCTCGGGGTAGATGATCTCGGTCAGGTCGGTGCCGCGAATCCGTTCGATGCCGGCCCGACTGGGCCCGATCGGCACCAGCGTGTCGGCCTCGCCGTGCACCCACAGCGTCGGCAGGTCGCCCAGGTCGCCGCCGTGGTTGATCGTCTCGAGGGTACGGGCGATCGACCGCAGCATGGGGCGCTTGAAGGGTCCGTGCCAGACCAGCGGGTCGGCCGCATAGGCGGCACCGACCGCGTCGTCCCGGGACAGCGTGGAGGTGTCCAGCGGGTCGTCCGGGATCTCGTCCAGGTCTGCCAGCGCCGTCGCCTGCCACGACCCGAGCACCGGCCCGGACAACACCAGCGCCAGCAGCCGGTCATGATGTCGCTGGGCATAGCGAGAGGCGATCATGCCGCCCAACGAATGGCCGATCATGATCACCGGAAGGTCCGGATTCGCTGTCACAGCACGGGAAACGACGGCGTCCAGGTCGTCCACCACGGTCTCGAAGTCCTCGATCAGGACGCGTTCGCCGGCCGACTGGCCGTGCCCTTCATGATCAGGTCCGGACACGGTGGCGCCGGCCGCGTTGAGCCGGGCCGCGACGTGCGGGTAGCGGCCGAGATGCTCGCCGTAACCGTGCACCAGGATCGCGATCCAGCTCGGGTCGGCGACCGGCCAGTCGTGCACCGCGACGGTGCCATGGCTGCCCTCGATGGTCGAGACGGTCATCTTCTCAGCAGGACCCGTCGTACTGGCCGATCGCGGCGACCTTGGCGGCCGAGGCGGAGGACGGGTCGAAGACGTAGCCGAGCCATTCCCGGGCCAGCCGGCGGGCCAGTTCGATGCCGACGACGCGCTGGCCGAAGCAGAGCACCTGCGCGTCGTTGCTGAGCACGGAACGCTCGACGGAGAACGAGTCGTGCGCGGTCACCGCGCGGATGCCGGGCACCTTGTTGGCGCTGATCGCGACGCCGAGCCCGGTGCCGCAGACCAGCAGGGCCCGGTCGGCCTTGCCCTCGGCGATCAGCTTGGCGGCCTCCACCGCGACGTGCGGGTAGGCGGTGTTCTCATCGGCGGTGACGCCGACGTCGATCACCTCGGTCACCCGGTCGTCCGCGGTCAGGTCCTGCTTCAGGATCTCCTTGTACTGCAGGCCTGCGTCGTCACAGCCGACGACGATCCGCCACTTCGATTCACTCATCTTCGGTTCCTATCCATTCCGGTACAGCTCAGCCACCACGGTGACACACCGGGCGAACGACACCGCGCCCGCGTCCGGCGTCCCGACACTACGTTCGGCCAGCGGCCTGGCCCGGCCCACCTTGGGCCGCAGCTCGGCGGTCCGCTCGGCCGCCTCCGTGGCGGCCCTGGCTCCGGCGGTCCAGGCCGTCGGCCAGTCCGCGCCGCGGCCGATCTCGGCCTCGACGGTCTCGGTGAACGGAAGCCAGGCGTCCAGCATCGTCTTGTCGCCCGGCTGGGCTCCGCCGAGGTCGATCAAGGCCTGGTACGAGGCTCGTACCGCCTCCGCCACGGCCGCACCGTCGGGCCGGCCGGCATCGCCGAGCCGCGCCCCGAACGCGGTCAGCGCGGCGCCCCAGAGCACCCCGGAGGTACCGCCGGCCCGGGCCGCCCACTGCTCGCCGGCCGCCCGCAGCGTCCCGCCGGCACCGGCTCCTCCAGCGACCGCCTCCCGGGCCGCCGTGCTCGCCGCCTGCGAGCCCTTCACCATGCCGCGACCATGATCACCGTCGCCGGCGACGGCGTCGATCCGGCCCAGCTCCTCCTCGTCGGCAGCCATCGCCTCGGCGATCGCCGCCAGGGCGTCCGCGATCTTGGTCGCGACCTGCTGCGACTCCGCGTCACCCGCAACCATCTCGACGTGCGCTGAGCTCGTCGAAGCGCTCTGGTCCCGGCGTTGTCCTTCGACGGGCTCAGGACGCAAGGCGCCACGGCGGAAGGTCGGCGTGTCGGCCGGGGCGAGCCAGAGCCGTTCGAGTTCCTCGTCCAGCCAGGTGATCGTCAGCGAGCAGCCGGCCATGTCGAGGCTGGTCACCAGCTCGCCGACCTCCGGCCGGACGATCTCGAAGCCGGCCTCGCGGAGCAGCCGGGCCGCGGTGCCCCAGACCACGAACAGTTCCTCGTACTTGGTCCGGCCGAGCCCGTTCAAGATCACCGCCAGCCGGCGCGGGGCGTCCGCGGGCACCTCGGCCAGCACGCCCTCGACGAGCAACGTCGCCAGCTCATCGGCGCGCGGTTGATCTTGCTCCGAGACGCCGGGCTCGCCGTGGATGCCGAGTCCGACACCCATCCGGCCGACCGGCACGGTGAACAGCGGCTGGTCGGCGCCGGGCAGCGTGCAGCCGTCGAACGCGACGCCGAGGGTACGGGTCGCGGCGTTGGCCGCCTTGCCGACCCGGTACACGTCGTCGATGCCGTACCCTTCCTCGGCGGCCGCCGACATGATCTTGAAGACGGTGAAATCGCCGGCGATGCCGCGCCGCTTCTCGTGCTCGTCCGGGCCGGCGCTGGCGATGTCGTCCGTGACCGCGAGATAGCGGGCGTCGATCCCGGCCGCGCGCAGCTGCTGGACGGCCAGCCCGAAGTTGAGCACGTCGCCGGCGTAGTTGCCGGTGGTCAAGATCACGCCCGCATCGCCGTGCGCGGCTCGGGCCACCGAGGCGGCCTCGGCAGCGGACGGCGAGGTGAACACGTTGCCGATCACTGCGCCGTCGGCGAAGCCGGGCCCGACCGTCCCGCAGAACGCCGGGTAGTGCCCCGAGCCGCCGCCGGTGACCACGGCGACCTTGCCCGACCGGGTCGTCGTCGCCCGGACCACGCCGCCGGGCACACCCACCACGTACTCGGCGTTGGCGTCCAGGAAGCCGGCCACCAGGTCCTCGGTGAAGGTCGCCGGATCGTTCCACAGCTTGGTCATCGCAATCCTTCGGTCAGCGGAGGCGTTCGGAGGTGGCCGGGTCGAACAGGTAGATCCGTTCCGGCGGGGCCGTCAGCCAGGCCAGGTCGCCGACCGCGTACGTCTCGGCGGCGGGAGTCTGGACGATCACGTCGGCACCGTCACCGGCCAGGTCCAGGGTCGCCTGGCCGAACTCCATCAGGTGTTCGAAGTACTGCACGGTCACCTCGACCCCGTCCCCTTCCCTGGCCAACAAGGCATCCTGCGGCCTGATCCCGATCAGCACTCGCTCACCGTCGGCGCCGCCGGTCACGGCCACCGGCAGTTCGCCGTCGCCGATCCGGACCGCGCGCCGATCACCGGAAACGATCAAGGTGCCTTCGATGATGTTGATCTGCGGCTCGCCGACGAACCGGGCCACGAACAGGTTGGCCGGGTCGTCGAACACCTCGTCCGGGGTGCCGAACTGCTGGATCACGCCGCCGTCCATCACGGCCAGCCGGTCGGCCAGGCTGAGCGCCTCGACCTGATCATGGGTGACCACGATCGTCGTATAGCCGAACTCCCGCTGCAGCAGCTTCAGCTCCCGCCGAACGCGGTTCCGGGCCGAGGCGTCCAGGTGCGACAGCGGCTCGTCGAGCAGCAGCACCGGCGGGTTGCGAACGAGCGCCCGGGCCAGCGCGACCCGCTGCTTCTGCCCGCTGGACAATGCGGACGGCCGCAGCTCGAGCAGGTCGGTCATCTCCAGCCGCTCGGCGATCTTGGTCACCAGGTCGGCCGCGCCGGGCACCTTCCGCGCCTTGAGTCCGTACGCGAGGTTCTCCCGGACCGACAGCGGCGGATAGAGGGCGTACGACTCGAAGCCGACCCCGATCCCGCGCTTGCCCGGCGGAAGCTGGCTGATCTCCCGTTCGCCGATCTTGATCGAACCGCTGGTGACGGTCTCCAAGCCGGCGATCATGCGCAGTGTCGTCGTCTTGCCACAGCCGGACGGGCCGAGCAGGGCGATCAGCTCGCCGGGCGCGATCTCCAGGTCGATCCCCTTGACCGCATGGAACTCGTGCTTGCCCTGCGGGTTGTAGATCTTGTTCAGCGCGTCGAGGGTGAGGCTCTGCGCCACCTGGGTGGTCGCCGTTGCGGTGCTCATGATCAGAACTCCTTCCGGCGCTGTGCCGCGCTGCCGAGTCGTGCCGTGTCGCCGTCACCGGCGGCGAACAGGTGGACGTGCTCGAGGTCGACCCGGATCGCCACGTCGACGCCCTCCTCGGCCAGCGGACCGCCGGGGGAGAGCCCGATCAGGGTGGTGCCGCCGAGATCGACCGAGACCTCGATGTTGCGGCCCAGCCGCTCGGCCAGGATCACCCGGCCGGGCACCGTCACGTGGCCTGCGCTCTCCTCGGCCTGCGCGACAAGGTCAAGATCACTGGGCCGGATGCCGATCCGTACCTTGTCGCCGGCGCCCAGCCCAAGATCACCGGGAACCGGGATCGCGAACTTGGTGCCCGGGATGATCACGTTGCCGCCGTCGACCACCGCGTCGACCAGATTGATCTCCGGCTGGCCGAGGGCCCGGGCGACGAAGGTGTCGGCCGGGTGGTGCCAGATCTCCGCCGGGGTGTCGACCTGGACCAGCTTGCCGTTCCTGATCACCGCGATCCGGGTGCCCAGGGCGAGCGCCTCCTGGTAGTCGTGGGTGACGTAGATCGTCGTCGTGTTGGACATCGCGCCGAGCGTCTTCAGCTCGGCCCGCATCTCCGCGCGGAGCTTGGCGTCCAGGTGGCTCAGCGGCTCGTCCAGCAGATAGACGTCGGCCGGCCGGACCAGCACCCGGCCGAGCGCCACCCGCTGCCGCTGCCCGTTGGACAGTTCCCGCGGGAAACGGTCTTGCAGGTGGTTGATGCCAAGGGTCGTGGTGACCTGGTCGATCCGCTCCTGCTGCTGGGCCGCCGTGTAGTTGCCGGTGCGGCCGGACTTCAGCGGCGAGGCGAGATTCTGCCGCAGCGTCTTCTGCGGATAGAGCGCGTACGACTCGAAGGCCATCGCCACGTTGCGGTGGTACGGCTCCACCCGGGTCATGTCGGTGCCGCCGATGTGCACCGTACCGCCGTCGATGTCGAGCAGCCCGGCGATCGACTTGAGCGTCGTCGTCTTCCCGGCCCCGGACGGGCCCAAGATCACGAAGAACTCGCCGTCGCCGATCTGGAGCGAAAGATCATCGACACCTACGGTCTTGCCGTAGTGCTTGGTCAGGTTGGCCACTGCCACGGTTGCCATCAGGACTTCACCGCCCCAAACGAGAGGCCCTGCACCAGGTAGCGCTGGATGGTCAACGCCAGCACCAGCGGCGGCAGGGCGCCGATCACCGCGGCTGCCGCGGTGAGGTTGTAGTAGGCCTGGCCGCCGCCGCCGAGGAACTTGGTGATCGCCACCGTGACCGTGCTGGCCGCGGTGTCGGACAAGATCAACGGGAAGACGTAATTGTTCCAGGCGAAGATGAACGCCAGCAGGGCGGCCGCGGCGATGCCGGGCCGGACCAGCGGCAGCGCCACCATGACGAACGCCTGCCGGCGGGTGTAGCCGTCCAGCAGCGCAGCCTGCTCCAGGTCCTCGGGAAGGTCCTGGAAGTACGACCTGAGGATCCAGACCACCAGCGGCATCGTGACCAGTTGCAGCACCCAGATCATGCCGACCTGGGTGTCGAACAGCCCGACCTGGTTGTAGATCACGAACAGCGGCACGATCACCATCAGCTCCGGCGCGAACCGGAACGACAGCATCTGGAACATCAGGTCGTTCGAGCCGCGGTACTTCCAGCGGCCCGCCGCGTAGGCGGCCGGGATGCCGATCACCAGCGAGACGATCACCGCGCCGCCGCAGTTGATCAAGCTGGTCAGCAGGGCCGCCTTGTAGTCGACGCTGGTCAGGTCGGTGCCGCGCTGGGACAGCACGGTGGCGAAGTTCTCCAGCGTGGGCGAGAAGACGAAGAACGTCGTCGTCTGCTCGGCTGACGTCTTCAACGACAGCAGCACCATCCAGAAGATCGGGAACAGCGAGAACAGGAACCAGCCGAGCAGGATCAGGTCACCGCCGATGCCGGCGGGGGTGAACCGGCGCTGGCCGGGCAACAGCTCGCGAGCCATGACTCAGCCCTCCGTTCCGGCGGCGCGGGCCTGGGCCTTGCCCAGCACGCCGACCAGGTAGCGCGCGGTGATGAACACGATGATCCACAAGATCAACATGTAGGTGGAGCCGCGCGAGTAGTCCATGTTGGTGATCGAGTCCTCGAAGGCGCCGATCTGCAGCGTCCGGGTGGCCACGCCGGGTCCGCCGGCGGTCAGCACGTAGATGTGGTCGAACACCTTGAGGTTGTCCATGAACCGGAAGATCACCGCGACCAGGATGTACGGCCAGATCATCGGCAACATCAGCCGCCGGAACATGTAGAACCAGTTCGCGCCGTCCACGTCGGACGCCTCGAACGGCTCCTTCGGCAGCGACCGGATCCCGGCCAGCACCAGGATCGCCACGAACGGCGTGAAGATCCAGATGTCGACCAGGATCATCGAGAGCAGCGCGTTCTGCCGGCTCAGCCAGTCGAACGTCGCGCCGAGGCCGAAGATGTGGTTCAGCACGCCGAACTGCGGGTTGAACATCAGCTTCCAGATCACGCCGGCGATTACCGGGGCGATCATCAGCGGCAGGATCAGCACCTTCTCGAAGATCCGGCCGATCAGACTGGACCGGTTGAGCAGCAGCGCGATGATCACGCCGATCACGGTCTCCAGCGCGGTGGCCGCGACCGCGAACAGCAGGGTCACGCCGACGCTGCCCCAGAACTTGGTGTCGGTGAGCACCGACTCGAAGTTGGCCAGCCCGACGAAGCGCGGGTTCGGGTTCACCGCCGCATAGTTGAGCACCGTGTAGATGGCGCCGATCGCGAACGGGTAGAGGATGCCGATGATGATCGCCACCGCCGGCACCGACAGCAGATAGGGGCGCAGCTTGCGGCGCCAGTCCGGCACCTCCGGCGGCCCGGTTCTTGCGGTCCGTTGCGGCGGGGCGTCGGGGGGAGTCTCGGTCGTCGTCATTGTCGGCCTCCCTACAAGTTGATCTTGGACGTGTTGGTACGGGCCAGGCTGTCCAGTCGGCGCCGGGCGTCCTCGCCGCCGTAGATGTCCTGCAGCGCGACGGCCCAGTCCTCAGTGGTGCCGAAGAACTTCTTCTGCGGCGAGAACTGGATCTTGGAATCCTTGATCACCGTCTCGAACGCCTCCAGGTAGCCCGGTTGATCACTGAGCTGCTGCTTGAAGACCGAGTCGAAGACCGAGGCTCGGACCGGGTCGGCGAACTTGCCGCCGGCCACCGCCTTGCTGAGCGCCTGCTTGCCGGTCGCCCACTGGATGAACAGCCAGGCCCCGAGCTTGTTCTTGGCCTGCGAGTTCATCGCCAGCGACCAGGTCCACAGGTTCGTCTTGTAGTTGCCGTCCGGGCCGGCCGGTCCCGCGTACCAGCCGAGGTTGCCGGACTCCTTGGACACCCCGGGCCGGTTCTTCGGATAGGTCGCCGAGTCCGCGTCGTAACACATCATCGCGACGCCGTCACCAAGATCACCGGTGGCCTGCGGGTATTCGTACGTCGTCCACGAGGTGGGCCCGGCCCGCCGCATCAGTTCGATCCACTTCTCGTGGAAGGCGACCGAGAGGTCGGAATTCATCTGGGCGGTGTAGGCACCGTTCTCGAACGTGTAGTCGACGCCACCCTCCCGGCTGAACTGGGTCATGAAGCCGGGGTGGATCGTCGCCCACGACTTGGAGCCGCGGGCCGCGACGCCGTACCGGTTCTCGGTCCGGTCGGTCAGGTCGATGGCCAGCTGGATGAAGTCGTCGAAGCGGTCCGGCAGCCGGATTCCCTGACTGTCGAAGTACTTCTTGTTGTACGTCACGACGTTGTTCTCGAAGCCCCACGGGATCGCCCACTGGCCGCCGCTGCCGAGCGGGCTGCCGGCCTGGAAGTCCCACTGGGTCGACTGCCGCAGGCCCTCGTAGATGTCCTCGAAGTCGTACTCGTCGTGGGTGGCGGACGAATTCTCGAGCCAGGGCTTGAGGTCCTCCAGCCAGTTCGGCGGGCCGTACTGCCAGATGAAGTAGGCGCCGAGCATGAACGCGTCGTGCTTGCCGGTGCCGCCGGCCAGCTCGGTGTTGAGCTTGGTGAAGTAGCTGCCCTCCGGCACCAGGTCGGTGATCACCTCGATGCCGGTCAGCTCGCTGAACTCCTTGAGCAGCGGCTGGAAGGACTGCTGGTACGGGTGCGGCGTCTGCAGCACCTTGATCGTCGTCCCGGCCGCCTTCTTCCAGTCGAAGCCGCCGGTCACCCCGGCCGCACCGTTGACGACGGCCGGAGCACCGCCGATGCCGCAGGCGCTGAGCAGCGGAGTTGCGGCCGCCGCGGCGCCGAGCCCGAGCGCCGCGCGCCGGGTCAGTCTGTGATCAGCCATCGTTTCTTGCCTCTCCGTTGAGTACGTGAGCGTCGGCCCACCCGAGGCCCGGATGGGCCGACACCACAGATCAGGGGATCAGAGAGACCTTGATCGACGAGGTCCCGTCGCCGACCAGGTCGAGGCCCTTCTGGAACTCCGCCAGCGGCAGCTGGTGGGTGCAGATCTTGTCCATCGGCAGCGCGCCGGACTCGATCAGCCGGATCGCCGCCGGCCAGCAGTGCGGGCCGAGGTGGGCGCCCAGCACGTCGAGTTCCTTGTCGTCGCTGATGATCGACCAGTCCACCGTGACGTCGTCGCGGAAGACGCCGTACTCGACGTAGGTGCCGAGCTTGCGGAGCAGCTTGAGTCCCTGCGGTACGGCAGCCGGGTGCCCGGTGCCCTCCAGGTAGACGTCCGCGCCGTAACCGTCGGTGAGGTCCTTGACGATCTTGTCGGCGTCCTCCTCGGCGATGTTGATCACCACGTCGGCGCCGCATTCCTTGGCGATCTCCAGCTTGTGCGGCGCCATGTCCAGCGCGACCACCTTGGCCGGGTTCTTCGACTTGGCGCCGGCCACCATGCCCAGCCCGATCGGGCCGCAGCCGGCCACCACGACCACGTCGTCGAAGCCGATGTTCGCCCGCTCGACGGCGTGCAGCGAGCAGGACAGCGGCTCCGCGAACGCGGCGTGATGGGCCGGGATCTCGTTCGGCACCTTGTGCACCAGCGCGTCGACGTTGTAGATCATGTACTCCGCCATCGCGCCCGGCGTGCGCCGCTTGAACCCGTACAGGTCGTGCGGGCCGCACATCCAGTACTGGCCGCGCAGGCAGTAGCGGCACTTCCAGCAGGGCACGATCTGCTCGCTGACCACCCGGTCGCCGACGCCGACCTTCCACTTCTCGGCGGCGAGGTCGTCCAGCTGAACAACCGTTCCGGCGAACTCGTGGCCCGGGATCACCTCGGTCTCGGCCCAGGCCGGCCGGGAGTCGTCGCCCCAGAACTTCGCCGCACCGTGATAGCACTTCAGATCGCTCGCGCAGATGCCCACCGCGTCGACCTTGACCAGGGCCTCGCCCGGCCCCGGCGTGGGGACCGGAACCTCTTCCAACGTGTAGTTCTCGGGGCCGTGACAGATGACGGCCTGCATGGTCTGCGGGATCTCCGCGGGGTTCGACATCGAGCTCCTCCAAGTCCGGGCCTGCACCGGAGAGCCACGCTCCGGCGTGCTAGAACGACTCTAGGCGAGCTTCCGTACATATGTCCAGAACAAAGTTGCACGCATGAGAGAGATGTGCACAATCGTTCAGTTTCGGGTCGGGCGTGGGTCATACTGGTCCGCATGGCCATGACCAACGGGTCCGAGCCGCCGGCGGAGCGGCCGGCGGAGCCGGGGCGCCGCGCCACCCAGGGCAGCCGCAATCACGAGGCCGGCCACTTCCCGGCTTCACTGCTCTACACCGCGGCGAAGATGTACTACGACGACGAGGCGACGCAGGCCGACGTGGCCAGCCGGCTCGGTACCAGTCGGGCCACGGTGTCCCGGATCCTGGCCGAGGCCCGGCGCCGTGGCATCGTCCGGATCGAGATCATCCCGCCCGGCGAGGACTCCGATACCGGCCTGGCCGACCGGCTGGCCGCGGCCCTCGGCCTGGAGCGGGTCTATCTGTCCGCGTCGCTGCGCGGGGCCTTGCCGGCCGGCGAGACGCTCGGTCCGGCGCTGGCCCCGGCGGTGAGTACGGCGCTCGCCGACGCGAATCTGGCCTCCGGCGACGTGCTGCTGGTCTCGTCCGGCCGGACCGTCTACGAGGTGGCCCGCTGTGAACTGCGGCAGTTGCCCGGGGTGGTCGTCGCGCCGACCGTCGGCGGGCAGGATCAGCCCGAGGGCTGGTATCAGACGAACGAGATCACCCGGATGATCGCGGCCCGGGTCGGCGGCCGGGCGACCTACCTGTTCGCGCCCGCCCTGCCCGGCCCGGACCTCTACAAGACCTTGATCAAGGACCCGTCGATCCAGCGGGTGCTGCACCTGTGGCCGCGGGCCCGCTGCGTGCTGACCGGTGTCGGCGCGCCGCCGATGGTCCGGTCCGACATGCCGCTCTTCGTGCCCGCCGGCGCGGCTTCGCTGGTCGACGCGGTCGGCGACGTCTGCTCCCGCTTCTACGACCGGGAGGGGAAGCCGGTCCCGTACCCGGGCAGTGAACGGCTGATCGCCCTGTCCCTGGAGGAGTTGCAGCGGATCCCGATCTCGATCGCCGTCGCCTCCGGTCCGGACAAGATCAACTCCATCCTGGCCGGCGCCCAGGCCGGCTACTTCAAGCGCCTGGTCACCGACCCGGCCACGGCGGAGAGGCTGGTCGCGGCCGCGGCCTGACCTTGCAAATCCGCACGTCACCGTACGGATTCGTCCGTATGCTCGTCGCATGGCCTCGGTGCGTGCAGAGGAGATCCGCGTACCCAAGACTGTTCGCGAAGCCGTGGGGCAACATGAACTGAGCGAGGTGATCGCCGGCTTGCGTGGCGTCCGATCACCGGACCCGGACTTCGCCGCCGACCTGGCGGCCGTCCTCATCAGCATCGACCGATCCCTGACATGATCATCGGGTGACCAAGCTGCTGCTCGACGTCGACACCGGGATCGACGACTCGTTCGCCCTGCTCTACCTGCTCGGCTCGCCGGATGCGGAGATCCTCGGCATCTCCGGTACGGCCGGCAACGTCTCCGCCCGGCAGGTGGCGCTGAACAACCTGGCCTGGCTGGAACTGGTCGGGGCGCCGGAGATCGAGGTCTGCCTCGGCTCGGAGATCCCGCTGATCCAGCCGCTGAAGACGTCGCCGGAAACCCATGGCCCGCAGGGAATCGGCTGGGCCGAGCTGCCGGCGCCGACCCGCCGGATCTCGGACCGGCACGCGGTCGAACTGTGGAGTGACGTGGCGCGTCGCCATCCCGGCGAGGTGGTCGGGTTGATCACCGGGCCGCTGACCAACCTGGCGCTCGCCGTACGCAAGGATCCCGAGTTGCCCCGGTTGCTGCAGCGGATCGTGATCATGGGCGGCACCTTCGATCATCCGGGCAACACGACGCCGACCTCGGAGTGGAACATCGCGGTCGACCCGGACGCGGCCAAGATCGTTTTCGACGCGTTCAGCGGCCTGCCGGAGGACCGGCGCCCGATCGTCTGCGGGCTCAACGTCACCGAAACGATCGCGTTGCGGCCCGAACACGTGATCAGGCTGGCCGAACTGGCCCGATCGACGCCGGCCGAGGCGCCCTCGCCGGACCAACCGGACGGCACCCGGTCGACTGCGAGCAGTCCGCTGATCCGGCACCTGACCGACGCGATCCGGTTCTACTTCGAGTTCCACCGGGACTGGAACTGGGGCTGGTTCGCCCACCTGCACGACCCGTTCGCGGCCGCCGTCGCCCTCGACCAGAACTGGGCCGAATTG
The DNA here is from genome assembly GCF_013407955.1 of Microlunatus parietis. Lineage (GTDB taxonomy): Bacteria > Actinomycetota > Actinomycetes > Propionibacteriales > Propionibacteriaceae > Microlunatus > Microlunatus parietis. The sequence continues at coordinate 3,840,736 of NZ_JACCBU010000001.1, forward strand.
CGCGCCGCGACCGTGGACGTGGAACTGACCGGAACCCTGACCCGGGGTACGACGATCGCGGACTGGGACGGCAAGTGGGGCCGCGAACCGAACGTCTGGGTCGCGGTGCGGACCGACCCGGAGCGGTTCTTCGACGTTCTCATCGAGCGGATCGGACTGCTGGCCCGCCGGCTCGGCAGGGCAGACTAGTCTCCCGTGAGTTACGCCGAACCGCCCCGCAGCTTCTACCCGATCATCACCGCCCTGTTCACGGCGACCTTGATCATCTCCAATGTCGCGGCCAGCAAGGGCGTCAGCTTCTTCGGTGATCAGTCGCTCGCCCTCGGTCCGTTGCAGATCCTGCCGCTGAACACGGACGGCGCGTTCTTCCTGTTCCCGCTCGCGTACGTCCTCGGCGACGTGCTCAGCGAGGTGTACGGCTTCCGGGCCGCCCGCCGCACCGTGATCACCGGCTTCGTCACCCTGCTGCTCGCCTCGGCCTGCTTCTGGATCGTCATCCAGTTGCCGGCCGCGTCGTTCTACGAGAACCAGGCGGCGCTGGAGTCCGTGATCGGCGTCGTTCCGCGGCTGGTCCTGGCGGGCGTGATCGCCTACCTGGTCGGGCAGCTGCTGAACTCCGCGGTCCTGGTCTGGATCAAGAACCGGTACGGCGAGCGCCGGCTCTGGGTCCGCCTGATCAGCTCGACCGTGGTCGGCGAGTTCGCCGACACGCTGATCTTCTGCAGCATCGCCGCCGGCGCCATCGGCATCTCGACCGCCGCGGACTTCATCAACTACGTGATCGTCGGCTTCCTCTGGAAGACCCTGGTCGAGGTCCTGGTCATGCCGATCACGTACCGCGTGATCGCCATCCTCAAGCGCCGCGAGCCCACCTACCCCGAACCCGCCAAGGTCCCGACCCCCGCCTGACCAACCCGCCGACCGGTCACAAAAGCAGGCGTTTGGTCGGCGTGTCGCTGCAGAGCTGACTGGTCGGCGGAAGGGTTGGCCGGGGACGGGTTGGCGTGGGTCCCGGAACGAGGGAGCCAGCGGACGGGAGGCGGGGGCTTCGGGCGAGGCGATGGCGGTGTTGCGGGATCGCGGGAGCGCAGGCGCGGGTGTCTGGGCACGGGTCGCGCTGCCCGGTCGTGGGTCGCCGGTCGCCGGTCGCGGGTGTCCGGGTCCGGGTCCGGGTCACGGATTGTGGGTCGAGAGTCGTGGTCGCGGCTGTCCGGGTCACGGGTTTCGTTCTCGCGGTATGTCGCTGCGGAAGTGTCTGGTGGCCGGGACGGGTTGGCGTGGGTTCCGGGACGAGGGAGCCTGCGGGCGGGGGGCGAGGCCTCGGGCGAGGCGAAGGCGGTGCGCGGGATCGCGGGAGTTCGTCGCGGGTCCTGGGTGTCCGGGGCACGGGTCGCGGTGCCCGGTCGCGGGTTAGCGCGTGCCCGATTGCCGGTCGCGGGTCGAGGATGCCCGGGTCGCCGGGTCGCCGGGTCTCCGGGTCGGGGTCGGTGCGCGGGGTGCCGGTCGGAAGGCGGGTCTCGTCGATGGACGGGTCAGCGCCGTTGGGTCGAGTGCCGAGTCGACGGCGCGGGGGCGAGGGAGTCGACGGGACGAATGGCGCGCTCGAGACGCCATGAAGCGAGTTGTCGGGCTGAAGATGCGCCGAGTGTGACGTTGCGTATCTGTGAAATCGATTTCACATAGGTCGTAACGTCACACTCGATGAGTTGGGTCCTGACCTGCGGGTCGGCGGGTGCCGGCCGGTCGAAGGGGCAGGCCAGTTGCGGGTCCGCCCTTCGACAGGCTCAGGGAACGTCGTGGGCCGCCGCGGCGGCGCCTGCGTGACGTGCGCCGAGACGATCGAGAAGTGGTTGGATTCGTTCGCAGGGCTATGGGCGGCTGCGGCGCGCACCAGGGCGGTCGGGCGCCGACGAGTGCCGCTGGGTCACCCGGCCGGGACGGGCGCGCGGTCAAAGCCGATGAATGGGTTCGGGCGTCGAGGCCAGGCTGCCTGTCGGCGGCGACGCAGCACTAGTCGACCCACTCCGCGGCGTCCCGGCCGTACCGCCGCCCGACCCAGGCGAACTCCCGTCGGCCGCCGTCGAGCTGGAACGCCGGCCGGGACTGGCGGATCAGGCCGAGCTCGGTCCGGGTCTCGACCAGCCACGGGTCGGGGTCGGCGACGGGGTGGGCAGGTCCGTCGCGCGCATCGGTGCGCAGCAGCCAGTGGGCGGTCCTGGCCAGATGGGCCGAGACCCGCCAGGTGCCGCCCTGCTCAGCCCGGCGCCGCAGGGCGCTGAGCACCCCGGCAGCCAGCAGGTAGCCGGTCGCGTGGTCCAGAGCCTGCGCCGGCAGGGCCCCGGGGCGGACCCCGTCGGCCGACTCGATCATCGCGATGCCGGTCGCCGCCTGCACGATGCTGTCGAAGCCGCGCCGACCTCCCCACGGCCCGCTCGGCGTCCAGGCGGCGAGGCTGGCGTGGATCACGTGGGGATGGGTCCGCGCGAGGTGTTCGGCGTCGAGCCCGTAGACCGCGAGCGCGCCCGGCCGGTACCCGGTCACCACGACATCGGCCCGGTCGAGCAGTTCGTGGACGCGCCGGCGGGCGTGCTCGTCGTGCAGGTCGACCAAGGTGGACCGCTTGCCCGCGTTCGTGTCGAGGTGCTGGGCCCGCAGCTCGGGCAGCCCGGGAGGGTCGATCCGCAGCACGTCACAGCCGACGAAGGCGAGCGTGCGGGTGGCGACCGGTCCGGCGATGACCCGGGTCAGGTCCAGGATCCGGGGCCGCGCCGGTACCGGCACGTTCGGCGCCTGGGACGGCAGCCGGTCCACCGCCAGGACGGGATGCTGGTCGACGGCCTGCGCCTGCTCGCCCGCCAGCCACTCCCGGTGGGTACGGACTCGTACGCAGATGCCGTGGTCGGCGGTGACCACGTCCTCCAGCTCTTGGGCCGTGCGGGCGGCGATCGCCGCGGCCACGGCGTCCCGGCCGGCGTCGTGCGGTAGGTCCAGGGCACGGGCGAGCCGGTCCCGGTGGTGCGGGTAGTTCGCGTGCGTACGGACCCAGCCGTCCCGGGCCGCGAAGAACCCGGACAGCGGGGCGAAGGCCGGCTCCCGCTCACCGTCGACCGTCTGGAGTTGATCGTTGCGGAACGCGACCGAAACCTGGCGGGGCTCGACCCGCACGCTCGCCCCGTTGCCGCGCAGGGCCGCCGCCGCCAGGGCGGCCAGAGCCACCGAACCGCACGCGAGGGTGTTGACGGGAAGTGCGGCAGACAGCGCGCCGTCGGCCGCGAGGTCGAGGCGCTCCACCGACGCCTCGTCCAGTGCCAGCGCGGGCAGAACGTCACGCACGAGGCGATTCATGGCACCGGCACCCCCTCTTTAGCAATGACTCACAGCGGGATGAGGGTCCGGATCCGCTTTGCCGTCTGTTCCGGGGCGAGGTCGGTGACGTCGATGACGTGATCATCGACATCGGCCCGGTCCAGGATCTCGGTGAGCTCTCGGACCCGGTCCAGGTGCCAGTCGCGGCCCTCCGGGTCCTGCTCGTGTCGCTGCCGGATCCTCTCCTTGATCAACTCCAAGTCGGCGGTCAGCCGGACCAGGTGCAGGCGGCCACCGACCGCCTCGGCGAAGCGCCGCCGCTGGTCCGGCGTCTCCACCACGCCGGCCATGATCAACTTCTCGGCGCCGGCGGCCTTGGCGTTGGCGGAGAGATCGCGAAGGTTCGCCAGCGTGAAGGCGACGTTGAACCCGTCGCCGGGCGGTTTCGGCCAGAGCCGGCCCAGCTCGTCCAGATCGACCGCGACGCCCGGGATCCCCTCGGCTGCCAGCTGATCGCCCAGTGCATCCAGGACCGTCGTCTTGCCCACGCCGACGGTCCCGTTGATCAATACGGCCTCGTACCCGGTGCTCATGGGGCCGAGCCTACTGTTGCGGCCGGAACCCCCGCAGCCGCTGTACGGCGAGCGCGAGCAAACCGGCGATCGCGCCCCAGATCGCGTTGGTGATCAACACCGCGATGATCGTCCAGGGCATCGCGAGCGGACCCCGGAGGTCACCGGTGAGGACCGGTGACATGACCCCGCTGAGTACGGTCTCGAAGACCCCGTAGCTGATCCCGGCGACGACCAGCGTCAGCACCGGGTGCCGGACCCGGGTCAGTCCGACGACCGCGATCCAGACGATCGAGATCATGATCGCCAGCCCGACCCGGACCGGCGGCGCGGCGGGCACTCCGCCGGCAGCCGTGATCATGCCGACCAGCGGCTGGACGAGCGCCAGCGTGGCCAGCCCGAGAATCAGCGGCCAGTGCAGTTTCTTGATCACGTCCATGCTTCGACGGTACGGATCCGGACCGGGCCGGACATCCGTCGAGAAGCGTGCACCGGGGTCGCTTCTCGACGGATGGTCAAGCTCAACGGCGCGTCATCGTCGAGTCGTAGCCGCCACCGCCGGGGTAGACCCAGGCTCCGTCCATAGTGGTCCCGTCGGCGTCGAAGGTGCCGCGGAAGTAGGCGGGGCTGCCCTTGGCGCCGGCCCAGATGGTCAGGGTGTCGCCGTCGAGCTCGTACACGTAGTCGAAGGTGTTGCCGAGCGAGTCGTAGAACCGGGAGTGCACGTCGGTGCTGGACGGCTCGCCGAACGGCCGCAGCTGGCCGATCACCTCGAACCCGCTGACCGGCTGCCCGTACTGAATCAACTCGATGTGCTGGAGCAGGAAGAATCCGCCCGGCCCCCACTCGTACCGCACGGTGCCCTCGGCGCCGCCGGTCACGGTCCAGCTGCCGACCAACCGGTCCAGCGCGCGGACGGCGTCGCTCGGCGTCTGCTGGGTCTCACCGGCGATGTCGTTGGTGTTCATCGTGGTCTCCTTCTCGGTCGTTCGCGGCCTCCCCGCGACACTGCTACCTCGGAGCCGGCGGCCCCTGCCTTGACCTCGAGCTGGTGTGACTCGCGTCACATACGTTTCGGATCAGGGGCCCTGGCTACCATCGTCGCGACCACGCGCATCGGCCCGACGAGACGGAGCTCACGATCATGAAGTACCTGCTGCTGGGCTACACCCCGGCCGCGGCCTGGGACGCCGCGGTGCCGGACAACGAGAACGAGGAGGCGCTGGCGGCCTTCGCCGCGTACCAGAAGTTCGAGGAGGAGCTCCGGGCGACCGGCGAGTTCGTCTCCAGTGAGGGCCTCGGCCATCCGGCGGTCAGCGTGACGGTCCGGAAGTCGGCCGACGGGGTGACCGCCACCGACGGGCCGTACGTCGAGCTGAAGGAGGTGCTGGCCAGCTTCGCGATCATCGACGTCGCCGACCAGGAACGGGCGGTCGAGATCGCCGGCCGGATCGTCCAGGTGCTCGGCGAGCCGATCGAGATCCGGCCGATCATGGGCGATGACTTCGCCTGACCCGAAGGCGATCGAGGAGCTGCTGCGCGCCGAGGCGCCGCAGGTGCTCGGTGCGCTGACGCGCCGATTCGGCCGGTTCGACATCGCCGAGGACGCGGTCCAGGAGGCCCTGCTCACGGCCAGCCGGCAGTGGCCCGAGGACGGCGTTCCGGATCAGCCGCGGAGCTGGCTGATCAAGATCGGCTACCGCCGGCTGGTCGACCTGCTGCGGTCCGAGCAGGCCCGGCACCGGCGCGAGTCGGAGCTCGGCGCGGCGGACCTGGCGATGCAGGAACCGGCCCGGGCCGCGGACGTCGTCGACGCCGATGACAGCCTGCAGATTCTCTTGCTGTGTTGCCATCCGGCGCTCACCCCGGACTCGCAGGTGGCCCTCACGTTGCGGGCGGTCGGCGGGCTGACCACGGCCGAGATCGCGCACGCGTACGGTGCGACGGAGGCGACCCTGGCCAGCCGGATCAGCCGGGCCAAGCAGCAGCTGCGGCAGGCCGGTGCCCGGTTCGCGCTGCCGGCGCCAGAGGAGCGGGAGCAGCGGGTGGCGATCGTGCTGCGGGTGCTCTATCTGATCTTCAACGAGGGCTATACGGCGAGCGCCGGTGATCGGCTGGCGCGGTCCGAGCTGACCGGCGAGGCGATCCGGCTGACCCGGATGCTGCACCGGCAGCTGCCGGACGATCCGGAGATCGCCGGCCTGCTCGCGCTGATGTTGATCAACGAGTCCCGTACCGAGGCGCGGACCGGACCGGACGGCCACCTGGTGCCGCTGGAGGATCAGGACCGAACCCGCTGGGACCGGGTCAAGATCAACGAGGGTACGGCGATCTTGAACCGCGCCTGGTCCGGTCGCACCGTCGGTCCGTACCAACTGCAGGCCGCGATCGCCGCCGTGCACGCGCAGGCCGAGACGGCCGCCGACACCGATTGGCGGCAGATCGCCTCCCTCTATGTCTGGCTGGAGCGGGCCCAGCCGACCGCTCCGGTCCGGCTCAGCCGGGTGGTCGCCGTCGCGCAGGCGTACGGGACCGAACGCGGACTCGCCCTGCTGGCCCGGCTGGAGGACGAGCACGGACTGTCCGACGACCGGCTGGTCCGGCAACGGGTCTTCGCCGTGCGGGCCCATCTCCACGAGCGCGGCGGTGCGACCGCCGCGGCCGTCGCCGACTACCGGGCCGCCGCCGAGCTCACCGACAACACCGTCGAGCGCGACTACCTGATTCGGCGCGCCGCCAGCCTGGCGCCGTCCTGAGGCCGGCCGTTCAGAGTCGGGACCTGGTCAGCGGCCGGGGCAGCGGTTCCAAGGCACCGCGGTCCCGGAGCTGCCGGTAGCCGTCGACCACGACAGCCGGGTCACCCGCGGCGGCGAGACGGAGCACGATGCCGCCGTCCGGCAGCGTCTCGCCCGCAGTCCGCAGGGCGGCCGGGAGGCGGGCGGCGCGGCTCGGCGAGAGATAGCCGGCCCGTCCGATCACCGGGTCGCCCACGGCATAGCCGGCGTCCTCGAGCGCGTCCAGCACGTCCTCGTCGGTCACGTCGCCGAAGTCCGGGTCCCAGGCCGAGGCGAGCGGGACCAACAGGCGGTCCGCCAGGTCGTCGGGCCCTTCGATCGTGACGACGAAGGACTGGAGGACGAACTCCGGCCGCCCGCCGCCCAGCCCGCTGAGCTCCAGCCGCCAGCCCGGCAGGCCCGTCCCGATCAACCGCAGACCGGTCCCGGTCCGGTCGGACCAGGCCGCATCCTGTTCGGCGGTGCCGAGCATCCGCACCAACGAGTCCAGGTCCGGCTCGATCGTCGTCGCGGGCCGGTCGGGATGGACCTGGCTCCAGGACACTCCCACCGCAGGGAGCCCGCGCCGATCCGGTCGAGGCTCTGCCGCCAGCGCCCGGCCAACTGCTCCGCCGACTCGGGCCGAGACCCCCAGAACACCCGCACCAACCGCCGCCCGGTCATTGTCCGCCGGCCTGTCCTGAGATGATCACGGACGGAGGCTACCCGCGTTCGGCAACGCTGAGGTCGACCGTACGGCCGAGGTCGATCAGCCGGTCGCAGCGCCGCGCCACCCGCGGATCGTGGGTGATCATCAGAACGGCGACGCCGGCAGAGAGCCGGTCCAGGTCGGCCAGCAGCCGTTCCGCGGTCGGCCCGTCCAGATGCTCGGTCGGCTCGTCCAAGATCAACACGTCCGGGTCGGTCAGCAGCACCCGGGCCAGCGCGAGCCGGCGCGCCTCGCCGCCGGACAGCCGGGTGCCGTGGACGCCGACCAGGCGGTCCAGCTCGAGGTCGAGCCCGACCCGGTGCAGCATCATGATCAACTCCCGGTCGTCCGCCTCGCGGCGACCGAGCCGGAGGTTCTCGGCGACCGTCGTGTCGAAGAGGTACGCGTCCTGGGCCAGGTAGCCGACCCGGCCGCGGACGTCCACCGTGCCCGCCGTCGCCGGGATGAGCCCCATGATCGTCGCCGCGACCGTGGTCTTCCCGCTGCCACTCGGCCCGATCAGCCCGACCCGCTGGCCGGGCCGCAGCTCGAGGTCGAGGCCACTGACGACGACCGGTCCGTCCGGCCAGCCCGCCGTGACCCCGGCCAGCCGGACGCCCGGCCGTGTGGTCGCCGCCCCGTCCGGACGATCACCGGTGCCGACAGCCGGCGCCTCGATCACCTGCCGGACCCGGCCGAGCGCGGCCTTGGCTCGGCTGAGGGTCTGGACGGCGGGCGGGATCGCGGCGACCACCTCGGCCAGGGCGAGCGGGGTCAGCGCCAGAACGGCCAACTGCACCGGCGGTACGGTTCCGGCGGCCAGCCCGGCCGAGCCGAGCAGCAGCGCCCCGATCACCGCGGCGCCGACCCCCAGGGTCTGGCCGGCCGCGGCGACACCCTGGGCCAGGGCGGCCCGCTGCTCGGCCCGCCGCAGCCGTTCGTCGGCGCGGCGGACCCGGTCCAGGGCGACCTGCGGCCCGTACGCGATCAGATCGGGGGCCGCCTCGGTCGCCTCGGCGACAGCCTCGGCCAGTGCGCCGCGGAGCAGCGCGACCCAGCGGTCCAAGCCGGCCGACAGCCGGGCCGCCAGCAGGGGGACCGGCCCGGCGGCCACCGCGACGCAGACCAGGGTGGCCAGCCCCGCGGCCGGGGCGATCACCGTGATCATGATCTGGGCGCCGACGATCACCAGGGCCGCGGCGGTGATCGGCACGATCACCCGGACCACGACATCCTGGATCGCCTCGACGTCGTTGATCATCCGGGATAACAGATCGCCGCCGCGGCGGCCCAGCCAGGTGGTCCGGGCCAGCGCCCGGTAGCTGTCCAGCCGCAGCGCCGCCTGCGCCCGCAGCGCCACGTCGTGGCCGACCAGCCGTTCCAGGTAACGGAACACGCCCCGGCCGAGACCGAGCGCCCGGACCGCGACGACCGCGACCAGCAGATACAGCACCGGCGGGTGTTCCGCGGCCCGGGACAACAGCCAGGCCGACGTCGCCAGCAGTCCGACCGCGGCGGCCTGCGCCAGCACGCCGAGCCCGACCGCTCCGGCCAGCCGCCTCCGATCAACGATGATCATCAAGCCCACCGTTCGCTGAGCCCGTCGAAGGGCAAGCCACCTGATCATCGCCCGAGGAACCGGCCAGCGCGACGATCCGGTCCGCGGCGTCCAGCACGGCGGCCCGGTGACTGACCACCAGCCCGCCGACGCCCAGCTCTCGGACCCCCGCGATGGCGGCCAGTTCCGTGTCCGGGTCGAGCCCGGCGGTCGGCTCGTCCAGCAGCAGCCAGCGCGCGCCGCCGCAGTCGATCTTGAGCAGGGCCCGGGCCAGGGCGACCCGGCGCAGTTCGCCGGCCGACAGTTCGGCGCCGGCGGCCGGCAGCGGCCGGTCCGGGTCGATGTCCTGGGCTCCGGCGCGGAGCAGCGCGGCCCGGATCCGTCCCGGCGGCGCCCCGGGCGCACCGAGCTCGACATTGTCGGCGACCGTCCCGCTGATCAGGGCCGGTTGCTGCGGCACCCAGGCCAGCTGGGCCCGCCAGCGGTCCTGATCAAGGTCGGCCAACGCGGTCCCGCCGATCCTGACCGTGCCCGCGGTGGGTCGGCGGAACCCGAGCAGGACCTGAAGCAGGGTGGACTTTCCGGAACCGCTCGGTCCGGCCAGCGCGACCAGTTCCCCGGGATTGATCACCAGGTCGACGTCCGCTACCGCGGGATGATCGGCGTCCGGATACCGCACCGTGAGCTCGGCCAGTTCGATGGTCGAGGCTCCGAGCGGGAAGGCGGCTGCGACAGGCTCAGGGTGCGGTCGGTGATCGATCACGGCGAAGGCCTGCTCGACGGCAGCCACCCCGTCGGCGGAGTCGTGGTAGTGCGCGCCGACCAGCCGCAGCGGCAGGTAGGCCTCCGGTGCCAGGATCAACACGAACAGGCCGATGGTCAGGGTCAGGTCGCCCTCGACGACCCGGAGCCCGATGCCGACCGCGACCAGGGCCACCGACAGGGACGCCAGCACTTCGAGCACCAGGGCGGACAGCAGCGCGACCCGGAGCGTGCGCAGGGTCTCCCGCCGGTGCAACTCGCCGGACCGGCGCAAACCCTCCGCCTGGGCTCGCGCCCGGCCGAACACCTGCAGCGTCGGCAGCCCGGCGACCAGGTCGGCGAAGTGGTGGGCCAGCCGGGACTGGGCGGCGAACCGGCGCCGGGTCAGCGCCTGGGTCATCCAGCCGACCAAGATCATGAACAGCGGGATCAGCGGCAGCGTGAGCGCCACGATCAGGGCGGAGACCGGATCGGCGGCCAGGATCGCGACGCCGATGATCAACGGTACGGTGACCGCGAGGACGAGCTGTGGCAGATACTTGGCGAAGTAGCCGTCCAGCGCGTCCAGGCCGCCGGTGATCATGGTCACCAACCGCCCGGCCGGAACCTCCGGGGTGTCCGGTGCGGAGAGCCGGGCGGTCATGATCTCCAACCGCAGTTGCGACTTGACCGCCGCTGCGGCGCGGGCACCGACGGTGTGGGTGAGCCAGTTCAGGCCGGCCCGGACCATGATCACCAGGACCAGCCCTGGCAGCACCGCCAGCGCCGGGGTGAGACTCCGCTCGGCGAAGCCGGCGCCCACGGCCGACGCGATCAGCCAGGCCTGCCCGACGACGGCGGCTGCGGTCGCGGACCCGATCAGCACCGCCAGCACCAGGAACCGGCGGACCGACCGGGCCCGGCGGAGCAGCCGCGGATCGACCGGCCCGCGAGCCCGTACCGCTCCCGGCCCGGTTCCAGGCTCAGTGGGCATGCTGGTCCTCCGGGATGGAGGCCAGGGTGAGACGCTTCCGGAAGACCCAGTAGGTCCAGCCCTGATAGGCCAGCACGACCGGAGTGGCGAACAGCGCCGCCCAGGTCATGATCGTCAGCGTGTACGGGGTCGAGGCGGCGTTCGTGACCGTCAGGCTCCAGGCCGGATCCAGACTGCTCGGCATCACGTTCGGGAACAAGATCACGAACAGGTTGCTGAAGATCGCCACGATCGCCGCCGCCGTGCCCAGGAAGGCCCAACCCTCCCGGCCGGCCGTGTTGGCGACCAGCCCGCCGATCAAACCTGCCGCCGCCACCCCGGCGAGCACCCAGCCGACGACCGCCTCCGCCTGCAGATTGGCCCAGGCCAGCATGATCACCGCCAGCGCGACCGCGAGCACCCCGACCCGGGTTGCCAACCGGCGGGCCCGGCCCCGGATCTCACCGTCCGTCTTCAAGGCCAGGAAGACGGCCCCGTGGGTGAGGAACACGGTGAGCGTGACCAGCCCGGCCAGCAGGGCGAACGGGTTGACCAGGTCGGCCAGTCCGCCGACGTACTCCCCGTCCGCGTCGATCGGCACACCCCGGACCAGGTTGCCGAATAGCACGCCCCAGAGCAGTGCCGGCACCGCGGAGCCGGCGATGATGCACCAGTCCCAGCGCCGCCGCCAGGCCGGATCGGTCCGCTTGCCGCGATAGTCGAAGGCGACGTTGCGCAGGATCAACGAGACCAAGATCATCAGCAACGGCAGGTAGAAGCCCGAGAACAGCGTCGCGTACCACTCCGGGAAGGCCGCGAAGGTGGCGCCGGCGGCGACGATCAGCCAGACCTCGTTGCCGTCCCAGACCGGGCCGATCGTGTTGATCACGAGCCGGCGCTCGCGATCGCTGCGGCCGAGCAGCCCGACCAGCAGGCCGACGCCGAAGTCGAAGCCCTCCAGGACGAAGTAGCCGACCCAGAGAAACGCGATCAGGCAGAACCAGAGCGTGGTGAGTTCCATGATCGACTCCTAGTAGGCGAACGTGAGCGGGGTTTCCTCGCCGTCCTTGGCCACCGGCGGCGTGACGTCGGGCAACCCGGCCCGGATGTAGGTGAGCAGCAGCCGGGCCTCGATCACGGCCAGCGCGCTGTAGATCAGGGTGAACGTCGTGAGGGAGATCGCCACCTCGGCGAGCGTGGTGCCGGGCGAGACACCGGCCGCCGTCGGCAGCAGGCCGAACACCAGCCAGGGCTGTCGCCCGGTCTCGGTGAAGATCCAGCCGAAACTGTTGCCGAACAGGGGAAGCAGCGGCAGGGCGACCAGGACCGGACCCCAGAACCGTGCCCTCGGCACCCGCTCCCCCCGGGTCACCCAGAGCAGCAGCGCGCCGAGGCCGACCGACGCCATCCCGAGCCCGATCATCAGCCGGAACGTCCAGTACGTGGTCGGGATGATCGGCGCATAGCTACCCGGCCCGTACGTCTCCTCGTACGTCCGCTGCAGTTCCCGGATCCCCTTCACCTCGCCCTCGGGATCGCCGGTGCTGAGGAACGACAGCAGGTAGGGGATCCGGATCGAGAACAGCTCGTGCTGGCCGTCCAGCGTGCCGATCGTCAAGATCGAGAACGAGGCCGGCGCCTCGGTCTCGTACAGTGCCTCGGCGGCCGCCATCTTCATCGGCTGCACCTCGACCATCACCTTGCTCTGCGCGTCGCCGCTGACCGCGACCCCGGCGCCGGCGATGATCATCACGGCGGCCCCGATCCGCAGTGCCGTCCGGAACGCACGATGATCATCACCGTTCGGCTTCCGCCACAGGTGCCAACCGGCGACCGCCGCCAGGAAGGCTCCGGCGACGAGATAGCAGGCGAAGATCTGGTGCGGGAACGTCACCAGCACCACCGGATTGGTCAGCACGGCGACGAAGTCGGTCAGCTCGGCCCGATCGGTGACCGGGTTGTAGGTGAAGCCGACCGGGTTCTGCATGAACGAGTTGGCGGCCAGGATGAAGTACGCGCTGAACACGGTGCCGATCGAGGCGATCCAGATGCAGGCCAGGTGGATCCGCTTCGGCAGCCGGTCCCAGCCGAAGATCCACAGGCCCAGGAAGGTCGACTCGAGGAAGAACGCGAGCAGTCCCTCCAGGGCCAGCGGGGCGCCGAAGATGTCGCCGACGAACCGCGAGTACGAGCTCCAGTTCATCCCGAACTGGAACTCCTGGACGATTCCGGTGACGATCCCCAGCGCGAAGTTGATCAAGAACAGCTTGCCGAAGAACTTGGTCAGCTTGAGAAACGCCTCGTTGCCGGTGCGGTGCCAGATCGTCTGCAGGACTGCGACCAGGCCGGACAGCCCGATGGTCAGCGGCACGAAGAAGAAGTGGTAGACCGTCGTGATCCCGAACTGCCAGCGGGCCAGGGTCAGTGCGTCCATGTGCGGTGGCCTCCTCGCTCCGCAATCTACTACCGAGCGTCGTACTAAGCAAAGTAGTACGAGGTTGGGTAGTAGGATGGCGGCGTGGCACTCGGAGAACTCGAACGCAAGGTGATGGAGCAGCTGTGGGACGCGGCCGGCCCGCAGTCGGTCCGTGATGTCCACCATGCGCTGAGTCAGGACCGGGAGCTCGCGTACACGACCGTGATGACGGTGCTGGACCGGCTGGCCAAGAAGGGCGTCGTGCGGCGCGAACGCGACGGCCGCGCCTACCGCTACCTGCCGGTGCAGAACCGGGAGGAGATGGTCGCCGAGCTGATGCACACCGCGCTCGAGTCGGGCCAGGACCGGACCGCCGCCCTGGTCGCGTTCGTCGGCCGGGTCAGCGACAGCGAAGCGGCGGCGATGCGGGCGGCCCTGGACTCCCTGGAGACCTCGGGAGGCGAACCGGTCACCAAGCGGCGCAAGACGCGCGCACCCAAGGGCTGACTGATCATGGGGATCACGCTCGCGGCGGCGGCACTCGGCCTGCTGACGGTGATCCTGGTCGGGCCCGGTCCGCTCTGGGTCGGCCGCTGGCGCTTCCTGCAGCAGGTGCCCCGGGCGGCGATCGTGCTCTGGCAGGCCGGCACGGTAGCGGCCCTGGTCTCGGTGATCGGAGCCGGCGTGTTGATCACGCTGCCGCTGCTGGCCGATCCGGCGCTGCTGACCCGGATGCCGCCGGCCGAGGCCGTGATCACCGCCCTGGTGGCCGCCTTCACCGCGATCGTGATCGGTCGGCTCGTCTGGTCGTTGATCAAGGTCGGCGCGGACACCAGCGCGCGGCGGCGCCGGCACCGGCTGGCCGTCGATCTGCTCGGCCGGCCGGACGACACCCGCTCCGTCCGGGGCCTGCGGATCCTGGCCGAGAAGCTGCCGATGGCGTACTGCTTGCCGAGCGTCCGGGAATCCCGCGTGGTGCTCAGTGCCGGCGCCCTGGACCGGCTCACCGAGGAGGAGATCACGGCGGTGCTGGAGCACGAGGCGGCCCATGTCCGGGCCCGTCATGATCTTGTCCTGGACGGCTTCCAGGCCCTGCACCGGGCGTTCCCGGTGATGGTGCGGAGCGAGATGCCGTGGCACCGTTCCCAACTGCTGGTGGAGATGCTGGCCGACGATGCCGCCCGGCGCCGGACCGGACCGCTGCCGCTGGCCCGCGCCCTGGTCGCCATGGCCGGCGCCCCGAGCCCCTCCGCCGCCCTGGCCGCCGGCGACCGCGACATCGCCCTCCGGGTGATCCGGCTGGCCGAGCCCAGACCGCCCGCCGCCCGCCGCCGAGCCCTGGCCGCCCTGGTCTACGTGCTCGCCGCCGCCCTGATCGCCCTCCCCCTGATCACCCTCCTGCTCCTCTCCTAACGCCGACCGGGCACAAAAGCAGGCGTTTCTGCGGCGTGTCGCTGCGGAGGTGCCCGGTGGATCGGGTCGAGGTCTGGAGTCGAGTTCGTGTCCGGGTACGGGAGTGTGGTGGTGTCGGGCCGAGGTGCTGCGTGATGCTCGCGCCGCGGGATGGTCCGGCCGCTGTGCTCGCGTGATGGACCGGGGCTCTGTGGTCGTGATGAACCGGGCTCTACGCCGACTGGGTACCAAGGCAGGCGTTTCTGCGGAGTGTCGCTGCGGAGGTGCCCGGTGGATCGGGTCGAGGCCTGGAGTCGCGTTCGCGTCCGGGTACTGGGGCGTGCTGGAGTCGGGGCCGAGGTGCTGCGTGATGCTCGCGCCGCGGGATGGTCCGGCCGCTGTGCTCGCGTGATGGACCGGGCTCTGTGGTCGTGAGGAACCGGGCTCTACGCCGACTGGGTACCAAGGCAGGCGCTTCTGCGGAGTGTCGCTGCGGAGGTGCCCGGTGGATCGGGTCGAGGCCTGGAGTCGCGTTCGCGTCCGGGTACTGGGGCGTGCTGGAGCCGGGGCCGAGGTGCTGCGTGATGCTCGCGCCGCGCGATGGTCCGGCCGCTGTGCTCGCGTGGTGAACCGGACTTGTGCTCGCGTGGTGAACCGGACTTGTGCCCGCGTGTTGGACCAGGCCGTGCACCTGCGTGACGGACCGAGCCTTCACTTGTGCCCGCGGAGTCGCCGCGAGGACTCCATGCCCTCCTCGATCCGCGCTGCACTCATCGACTTGTCGTGCCTGCGGATCGAGTGGCGAGAAATCGACGCGGTTCGGCGGAATCAAGGTCGATTTCTCGCCACTCGAATGTGTTGCGTATCCCGCAAGGCCGGGGGCGGGGTGGAGGCTGAGGGCGTTCCCGCGGGAACGTCTTGGGCATGTCTGGGTGCGAGGTCAGGCCGCGCGCGTCCTCGATCTCAGGGCGAGCCGGCGGAAGGCTCCCGAGCGCCGCGTCACCGTCGCCCGCCCGACCGTCGACGCGACCTCGCTCCGGCCGGCACCTGGCGCGCCGCGGTCGAGTGGGCGAGAGATCGACGCGGTTCGGCGTGATCGAGGTCGATTGCCCACCACTCGAAGGTTCGACGCTCGAAGAGTGCCTGCGCGATGAACCGCCGCCCGCCCACGCGACGAACCGGCCCGCGCGATGCCCCGGTGTCCCGCCGCGCGCGGGCCCTGGTGTTCCGTCCTGGTGGCCACCCCTCCGCGCGATGCCCGGTGCGCTGCTCCGCGCGATGCCGGGGTGCGCCGCCCCGCGCGACGCCCGGGTGCCTGCCCGCGCAGCGGCCCGCTTCGCGCGATGCCCCGGTGTCCCGCTCTGCGCGGACTTTCGCCTGGTGCCCGCCCGGCTCTGTGCGGACTCCTGCCTGGTGCCCGCCCGGGGGCAGCGCCCGACTCTGCGCGGACTCCCGCCTGATGCCCGCCCGGCGGTGTCACCCCCACTGCGTCATGGCTGCCCTGGCGATGCCCGCCCCGGGCGAGGTGGGCCCGATTCATCCCGCGAGGCCGGCCCGATTTCTCCGCGCCGCCCTCCCGTACCAGGCGACGCCCGCTGCGCGCCCCCGCGCCCGCACAACGTCGCCGAGTGGACCCCTTGACCGGCGCATCGGCCCTGTCATGTCTCGGGTTCGTCCGGACAGTATGTCCGAGGTCAGTGTGGACAGATGGTGGTGTGGTTGGTCAAGGGTCGGGGCCGCGCGGGAGCTGCGAGGAGGGTGGCGTCGTCCTCGTCGTGGTCAAGGCCGGGGCCCTTCGGGTTGGCCTTCGGCCAAGCCTTGACCTCGTCTCCGGGCGCCTGCCGATTCGCGGTCAGCTTCAGCGTGGCGGGTTTGGGCCGAAGCCGCTAGAAGGGTTGGGACCGCTCGGTGGCGTCGCGGCTGCCGTGTTCTGGTTGCCAGCCGCTGGATTCGTCGAGGAAGTCGTCGGGCCAGGGTGCGGGCCGGCCGGTGTCGTCCCACCAGCCGGTTTCGTAGCCGGCTTCCAGGGCTGCCCGGTATTGATCTTGGGTGAAGCCTGGACCGTGGATGTCGCGGAGGTCGATCTTGGTCTCGTCTGGTTCAGCGGCGTCTGGTTCACGATCGTTGTTGATCATGGTTGTTCCTTGCGTTGTCGTTGTTGGTGGATCAGCAGGGGCAGCCGGCCGCCGCGGGGCCGTCCGTTGCTGTAGTAGGTCTTGCCGGGTTCGAGGACCTGGGTCCGGAGGTGGCGGCCTCGGCCATCGAAGATCGTCACGGTCTGACCGGGCTGATCGTGGTGACGGTGGTCTTGGCATGTTCACGGCCGAGCTGGATCCGGACACCGTCGACCCGCACGCTGCCGTTCGCGGCGACTCTGGGCTGTTTCGACCGTGCCGGCCGTGCCGGTGCCGGTGCCGGTGGGGCCGGGACCGGCGGGACCGCGACCGGCCCAGCGGCCATGACCTCGGCCGGTGTGCGCAGGCCGAGGGCTTGATGGCCACGGTCGTGGTTGTAGTAGCGGTCGAACTGATCCAGCTGTGCTTGCAACTCGGCCAACGAGGTCGCCCTCGGCCGGGCTCTCAGCCAGCGTTGCACGGTCTGATGAACCCGTTCGTCCTTGCCCTGGGTCTGCGGATGCCCCGGCCGGCCGGTGATCGGACGACACCCCAGTCCGGTCAGATGATCAACCAGACGGCTCCGCCGGCCGATCCGGGTCTGATTCAACGCGCTGCCGTTATCGGTGAGCAGCAGACACGGCACCTGGAACGCAGCGATACCCCTGTCGACCACCAGGATCGCCGCCTCCACCGTTTCACCCCACGCCGCGAGCGAGGCGATCATGAACCGGGAATGATCATCCACGAGCTGGAAGATCACACACGCACGGTCAGCGGCCAGCACCCAGTCGAACGCGTCGAGCTGCCAGCACTCATGCACCAGCGCGAACACGAACCGTCGCACCGCCGACCGCGGTCGTTTCTGCGGTTGCGGGACCACCATCCCGCGACGGGAGAAGATCCGGGCCAGCGTCGACGCGGCCGGCGGCGTCACACCCAGCCGGTCCATCCGGAACCGGACCGAGACCGGTCCGTAGTCACAGCCCTGATCCCTCAGCTCCTTCCGGAGCCGGACCGCCAACTCCTCGATCTCCAGCCCGACCGCGAGCGGATGCCCCTGCGGCCACGACCGCGAACGTGGCTGGACCGCCGCCGCCGGATCCTCCGCTCGAGCACGAGCCCGGAGTTCGTAGAACCAGGACCGCGACAGCTTGTGCCGCTCACAGAACCGAGAGACCGCGCCCCGCGGCGCGTCCTCGGGCCAGAACGCGATCTGAACACGAATGTCCACCGAGACCACCCTGTCTGCCATGAACGCCAGCATGCGTTCGTCCGAACTGTCCGGACGAACCCGAGACATAACTGTCCGGTCGAACACAAGTCAGGACACCGGCGCATCGGCCCGAAATCGAGGTCAACGGGTCCGCTCGGCGGTGGTTCTCCGAGTCAGCCTCGCCCGGCGGCGGGGTCGACGATCATCTCGTACAGCACCGTCGAACTCTCGGCTCCGCGGCCGACGGCGATCGCGCGCCGATAGAGGTCCCGTACGGCGGCGGGCAGGCCCGGGTCCAGGCCCGCCTCGACGGTGGCGTCGGTGATGTGCTCCATGCCGGCCGCCATCATGGCCGTGTTGCCGCCCTGGTCGGGGTAGCTCCGGCTGCTGATCTCGTCCGCCATGCCCTGCATGAAGTACGGCATCTGGCCGATCAGTTCCTCCGCGTACGGGAAGAAGTCCTTGGCCGGCACGCCGGCGGAGCCGACCAGGGCCGCGGCGTGCGAGGTGCTGGCCAGGATCGTCATGAACAGGTCGAGCATGGCCTGGTACCAGACCTGGGCCAGCTCCGGCGCGTCGCCGCGGTAGTCGACCCGGCCGAGCACCTCGAGAGTCGACCGATGCCGCTCGACCGCCTCGGACGGCCCGCTGTAGAAGACGTACGCGCCCTCCTTCCCGACCAGCGGCGGGTTGACCATCACGCCGCCGGTGATGAACGTGGCCCCGTGGTCGGCGGCCCAGGCGGCGGCCCGGGCGGAGGCGCTCGGGGTGTCGGAGCTGAGGTTGACCAGGGTCTTCCCGGCGAGCAGGTCGACGCCCGGCCCGAGCAGGTCGTACATCGCCTGGTAGTGGGTCAGGCTGAGCACGATGACCGGGCTGGCGTCGAGCGCCCCGGCGGCCGTCTCGGCCCGTTTCGCACCCTCGGCGACCAGCGCGTCGGCGCGGCTCGGTGTGCGGTTGAACACAGTGGTCGGGTGACCGCGGTCCAGGTACGCCCGGGCCATCGCCTGGCCCATCGGGCCGAGGCCGATCACGGTCACGGGAGTGGGGTCGGACATGGGCTCACTTTCGTTGTACGGATGGAGATCTGTGGCGCCGACGGCAAGCCTCACCCCGAATCGAAGGTCTCACAAGTACGCACTTCAAAGTGGGTCACTCACCCCGAAGTCAGCATCCGGCCGCGCTTGACTCTCATACCCGGCAGGGGTATACATTGAGGCAAGAATTACCCCTAGGGGGTATCAATCGTACGAAAGGAACCGAGATGACTGTCGCCGAATACCAGGTGAGCGGAATGTCCTGCGCGCACTGCGAGGCGGCCATCAGGTCCGAGGTCGAACAGCTCGACGGGGTCCAGGGCATCGAGGTCAGTTCCGCGACCGGTCGCCTGGTGATCACCTCCGCTGCGCCCATCACGGTGGAGCAGGTCCAGGCCGCCGTCGACGAGGCCGGCTACTCGGCCGTCCCGGCAGCATGAGCCCGGCCGTCAAGCTCGGCGGCTTCGCGGTGGGGCTGGTCCTGCTGGTCGGGGGCAGCTTCGCCGCGGGCCGGATCCTGCTGCCCGAGGACCCCGCGCAGCAGGCGGCGCCCGTGGCGCCGTCGCCGACGATGTCCGGCCACGGCGGCGGCTCCGAGCACGGCGGCGAGAAGCCGGGCGAGACGCCGGCCCCCGGCGAGTCCGACGGGCACGGCGGCCACGAGGGCGGGGGCTCGGGCGAGGTCCGCGGGCTCTCCCTGGAACAGGACGGCTTCCGGCTGTCGCCGCCGACCGCGCCCGACCGGGTCGGGCAGCGCGGCACGCTGGAGTTCATGATCATGGACGCGGAGGGCAAGGCGGTCACCGACTTCGAGGTGTCGCACGAGAAGAAGCTGCACCTGATCGTGGTCCGCAACGACGGCCGGGAGTTCCGGCACGTGCACCCGACCATGGCGGCCGACGGCACCTGGTCGATCCCGTGGCAGTGGCCGGCGGCCGGCAGCTACCGGATGTTCGCCGACTTCGTGCCGACCGCGTCGGGTGACCCGACCACGCTCGGGTACGCCTTCGACATCCCGGGCGAGCTGCGTCCACAACCGGCGACCAAGATCAAGACCACCAGCACGGTGGACGGCTATCAGGTGAAGCTGGCCGGCGAGCTGACCGCGCACGGCGAGTCCGAACTCACCGTCACGGTGACCAAGGACGGGAAGCCGGTGACCACGCTGCAGCCCTACCTGGGCGCGTACGGCCACCTGGTGATCCTGCGCCAGGGCGATCTCGGCTATCTGCACGTACACCCGGAAGGGGCGGAGCCCAAGAAGGGCGAGACGTCCGGGCCCGAGGTGACCTTCATCGCGCAGGCGCCGACCGAGAGCCGCTACCTGCTCTACTTCGACTTCCAGGTGGACGGGAAGGTGCGCACCGCGGAGTTCGTCCTCGGCGGCGACGACAGCCACGAACAAGATCACGAATCCGAGGATTCCGATGATCATGGACACGATTCAGGAGAACAGGAAGAGCGATGACCACCACCGAGTCTGAGCCGATGCGCGCCATCGAACTCGAGATCGGCGGGATGACCTGCGCCTCCTGTGCGGTACGGATCGAGAAGAAGCTGAACCGGCTGGACGGGGTGTCGGCGACGGTCAACTACGCGACCGAGAAGGCTGCCATCACCGCACCCGCCGGAGTCGAACCGGCGACCTTGATCGACGTGGTCCAGCAGACCGGCTACTCCGCGGCGGTGCCCGCACCGCCGGCCGGCCGGGACGAGCCGGAGCGCCCCGACCCGGCTGGCCTCGAGTTGACCTCGCTGCGGCACCGGCTGATCGGTGCCGTCACCCTCAGCATTCCGGTGATCCTGCTCGCGATGATCCCGGCGCTGCAGTTCAACTACTGGCAATGGGCGTCGCTGGCCATGGCCGCACCGGTGGTGCTCTGGGCCGGCTGGCCGTTCCACCGCGCTGCATGGCTCAATCTGCGGCATGGCACGGCGACGATGGACACGCTGATCTCGCTCGGCACGCTCGCGGCGTTCGGCTGGTCCCTGTACGCGCTGTTCCTCGGCTCGGCCGGGATGCCGGGCATGAAGCACCCGTTCCGGTTGGTGATCGAACTCGGCGACGGCGCCGCCAACATGTATCTCGAGGTCGCCGCCGGCGTGATCATGTTCGTGCTGACCGGCCGCTATCTGGAGAAGCGGTCCAAGCGGCAGGCCGGGGCCGCACTGCGGGCGCTGCTCGATCTCGGTGCGAAGCAGGTGTCGGTGCTGCGGAACGGCACCGAGACCTTGATCGACATCGGCGAGCTGGCCGTGGGCGACCGGTTCGTGGTCCGGCCGGGCGAGAAGATCGCGACCGACGGCGTGATCGTCGAGGGACGCTCCGCTGTGGACGCGAGCATGCTGACCGGTGAATCGGTGCCGGTCGAGGTGGCCGAGGGCGACCCGGTGACCGGCGCGACCGTGAACGCCGGCGGCCGGCTTGTGGTCCGGGCCACCCGGGTCGGCGCCGACACCCAGCTGGCCCAGATGGCCCGGCTGGTCGAGGACGCGCAGTCCGGCAAGGCCGCCGTACAGCGCCTGGTGGACCGGGTGTCCGGTGTGTTCGTCCCGATCGTGATCGCGATCTCGGCGGTCACGCTGGGCTTCTGGCTCGGCGCCGGTTCCGGGCCGGCGGGAGCGATCACCGCCGCTGTCGCGGTCCTGATCATCGCCTGCCCGTGTGCGCTGGGGCTGGCCACACCGACCGCGTTGCTGGTCGGCACCGGCCGCGGCGCCCAGCTGGGCATCCTGATCAAGGGGCCGGAGGTGCTGGAGTCGACCCGCCGGGTGGACACCATCGTGCTGGACAAGACCGGGACCGTGACCACGGGGAAGATGGCGCTGCAGGGCGTCGTCGCCGCCGCGGGTACGGACTCGGACGAGGCGCTCCGGCTGGCCGGAGCGGTGGAAGACGCTTCCGAACACCCGATCGCCCGGGCGATCGCAGCCGCCGCGGCCGAGGCCGGGAAGCTGCCGCCGGTGGTCGACTTCGCCAATGTCGAGGGCCGCGGCGTCCGCGCCACGGTCGAAGGGCGCGAGGTGCTGGTCGGCCGGGAATCCTTCCTGGTCTCGGAATCCGTGGCCGTGCCGGACGAGTTGATCAAGGCTCGCGAGGAGGCCGAGCAGGAGGGCCGGACCGCGGTCCTGGTCGCCTGGGCTGGCCAGGCGCGCGCGGTGTTGATCATCGCGGACGCGATCAAGCCGACCAGTGCCGAGGCCGTCCGACGGTTCGCCAAGCTCGGCCTGACCCCGGTGCTGCTGACCGGCGACAACCGGGCCGTCGCCGACCGGGTCGCCGCTGAGGTGGGGATCGACCGGGTGATCGCCGAGGTGCTGCCGCAGGACAAGGTGGACGTGATCACCAAGCTGCAGGGCGAGGGCAAGGTGGTGGCGATGGTCGGCGACGGCGTGAACGACGCGGCAGCCCTGGCGGCCGCCGACCTCGGGCTCGCGATGGGCACCGGGACGGACGTGGCGATCGAGGCGGCCGACCTGACCCTGGTCCGCGGCGATCTGCGGGCCGCGGCGGACGCGATCCGGCTGTCCCGGCGAACGCTGTCCACGATCAAGATCAACTTGTTCTGGGCGTTCGCGTACAACACGGCGGCGATCCCGCTGGCCGCCTCCGGTCTGCTCAACCCGATGCTGGCCGGCGCGGCGATGGCGGCGTCCAGCCTGTTCGTGGTCGGCAACAGCCTCCGGCTGCGGTCCTTCCGCTAGCAGGGCCGCAGGGAGCGTCGTGGCCCCTAGGCTGGGGTGTCATGGACGACCGTGACACCCCGGCCGAGCGGGTCGCGTACGCGGTCCGGCAGTGGGGTGCGGGCCGAGTCGTCCGTGTCGCGGCCGAGACCCTGGGCACCGATCCGGCCGAGGTCGTCTCCGGCGAGTCGCTCGAGTTGATCACCATGCTGAGGTCCGGCTCCGAGCCTGGGATCGCGGAGTGCGGCGCGACCCGGGACTGGCTGGCCGGCGGCAAGCCGCCCGGCCACCGCTACTGGGCCCGGGTCTGGGCCTGTCGCGCACTCCTCTACGTGTGGGACGATGGCGCCGGCCCTGCCGTGGCCGCGGCCCTCGGCGATGATCATTGGCGGGTACGGGAGCTGGCGGCGAAGGTGATCGCGAAGCGGGAGGTTCCGGACGCCGCCGAACGGCTCGCCGAGTTGATCATGAACGACCCGACGCCGCGGGTCCGGGCCGCCGCCTGTCGCGGGCTGGCCGTGGTCGGCGAGGGCGAACACCTGCCCGCTCTGGCTTCCGCGGCCGGCGATCCGGACCCGCTGGTCGCGCGGGCCGCCGAGCGCACGTACGACCAACTCATGGATCGCCTGGATCGAACGGACCAGACCGTTCGCGAGGCGCGCCGCCCGCGATAGCCGGCTGACCGCGAGCGGACCACCTCGGGCTCGCCCTTCGACAAGCTCAGGGAACGCTGTGCCGTCCCGGTGAGGGGTGACGATCCGGCCAGTTCGTGCACTGGACGCGCATCCCGGGACATCCGCCCTTGTCGGTCCGATCCGGCCGACCGACCGTCATGATCATGAGCGCCGATCATGCCCCGTTAGTCTCCCGACGCAGTGCCCTGACCGTTGCCGCCGCCGTCGCCGGCGGATCGCTGATCGCCGGCCGGGCGCCGTCCGCGGCCCGTGCCGAGACCGGAATGGTGATCAACCTGCGCGACCGCGGCGCGGCAGGCGACGGGGTCACCGACGACACGGCGGTCCTCAACGCCGCGCTGGACGATGTCGAGGCCAACGGTGGCGGCACGATCATCTTCCCGCCCGGAACGTACCCGGTCGGCGGTCCGGAACGTCCGCGGCTGCGGGACAACCTGAAGATCATCGGCCAGGACGCGACCCTGCTCAAGGCCGGCGCCAACGGTGCCCTGTTCGTCGCCCTGTCCCGCGGCAGGACCGGCTACGGCTCCGGGTGCCGCAACGTCCGGATCTCCGGCCTGCGGTTCCTCGGCTCCTATCCCAGGACCCGGCTGATGGCCCCGTTCGCGCTGCATCATGCCAGCGACGTGGTGATCGAGAACTGCGTCTTCGAGCAGGTCCAGGGATCCCGGCACAGCATCGACCTCGGCGGCTGCGAGGACATCGTGATCCGCAACTGCCGCTGGCTCGGGTACTACAACAACGAGGGCCCGGCCTACAACGGCGCGGAGTGCATCCAGGTCGACTACAGCTACCACGGCGCCCTGTCCTACAACGATTCCGAGGGTTCGCACGACGGGCTGATGAGCCGCCGGATCACGGTCGAGGACTGCGAGTTCCTGCCGGCCACCGTCGACGGCGTCGACTATCCGTGTCCCAATCCACTCGGCAGCCACGGCCTCAAGGAGGACTCGTGGTTCAGCGACCTGCGGTTCGCCGGCAACCTGATCGTCGACCCGATCCACGGCCCGTCCTCCGACGACAGCCCGAACCAGGGGATCGCGCTCGGCGCGGTACACCTCCCGGTGTCCAAGCGGGTAGTGATCGAGAACAACCGCTTCGTCCAGACCAGGGGCCGGATGATCAGGGCTATCTCCTTCGCGGCCGCCTCGTACGTGATCGCGACCGAGTCCGACCCGAACAGCTTCCCGCCGATCAAGAAGACCCTTGAGAACCCCCTCGGCTGCAGCGAGATCACCGTCCGGAACAACAGGTTCGAGGGCTTCGTCGCCGGTGACGACGAGACCCCGCTCCAGTCGGTGATCTTCCTCCGCGGCCTGCCGAACGGCGGCGAACTCAGCAACATCGAGATCTCCGGCAACACCTTCGTCGGCCTTGATCACGAGGGCCGCCGCAGCACGCCGGCCATCGAGGCCCGGCACGCCGCGAAGATCACCGTCTCGGGCAACAAGCTCGAGCGGGGCAGCGTGCTGGCCCGGATCGAGGCCTCCTGCACCGACGTCGTGATCACCTCCAACGACACGTCCGGCATCACCGGCCCCGGGCCGGTGATCGCGCTGGCCGGCAGCCGCTACCGGATCGAGCGCAACACCCTCCGGGCCGACACCACCGGCCCGGCCACCGGGATCGCGATCGGCCAGGGATCGCCCGGCCGGGTGGCCCGGAACGAGTTGACCGGCTTCACGGACCCACTCGAGCAGCCGAAGCCGCTGCCGCGCGGCGTCACCGTCCGCGGCAACGAGTTGGAGTGATCATGCGGCGCGCCTGACGTACCGCCAACCGCGGAGTCAGTGCTGGGCCCGGCGGCGTCGCCACTCGCTCGGCGACATCCCGTAGCTGCGGGCGAACAGCCGGGCGAAGTAGTGCCGGTCGGAGAAGCCGAGCCGCTGGGCGATATGTCCGATCCCGAGCATCGACTCGCTGAGCAGGTCGGTGGCTCGCTGGAGCCGGAGTTGCTGCACCCAGAGCAGCGGTGAGGTGCCGAGATGGCGCCGGAACTGGCGACGCAGGGTGGACGGGCTGACGTCGGCGGCCGAGCAGAGATCATCGACCGTGATCGACCGGTACAGATGACCTCGGGCCCAGGCCATCGCCCGCCGGAGTCGGGGTGGCAACGCCGGATCTTCGTACGGCTCGGCTTGCAGGACGCCGGCGTTCAGCTCGAACACGAGGATCGCGCCCAGCCGTAGTGCGAGGCCGATCGGCGGCTGCCGTCGGCGCCAGGTGCGACCGACGTAGTCGATCAACGCCGCCAGTCCGGGCCGTTCCCGATCATGACTCAGGAACGGGCCCTGCGGAAGTTGCAGCGGGCCGTCGGCCCGCCACGAGGCGTCGGCCAGCGGCTCGTCCGGCTCGTGCGGCACCGCGAGCTCGATCGGGTGGTCGAGCCGATGCCGAGGAATCAGATGCACGGTGGTGATCACCAGTGGGTCCCGCGGGTTGGGCCGGTAACGGACCGAATGCAGCCACGGCATCCCGACGATGGCGGCGGCTCCAGCTCGAACCGGGTCCGGTTGACCTCGACCGAGCCGGTGCCGGCGACGACATGCAGGAACATCCGGGAGGCAACCCGCGAGAACTCCAGTTGATCGGCATCCGCGAGCCGGGTGGTCTGCGCCGCCGCGATCACCGGTGCCCAGCGGCCGACCGCGGTCAGCGGCACGGACCGCCGATCCAGCCGTACGGAGTCGTCGTGATCATCGCGTCCCACCGCTGTGGCGCTCAACGCAACGACCTCCCCGATCCCGGCCCAAGTCGATCGTCACCCAGTTTCGGAAGGTCCGGTGAACCGGCGGTCGAACGCCCGGTGAAGCACCCGCGAACAGCACCGTTTCTGTCGCAGAACAACTAAACAGCGACAGATCTTGTAAATCCTTGACATCGACGTTTGCGGGCCCCTACGGTCACTCAATACCCTGCCGGCAGGCTGCGGCGATGAGGAGACGACACCCATGACGTTCCACCCCCGGACCTTCCCTACCCGGAGGTTCTCGCTCCGTGCGGCTGCCCTGATCGGTGCCGCGGCGTTGATGATCACCGGCTGCGGCACGGGCGGCACCGGCGGCCAACAGCCCGGCCAGAACGGGGGAGAGCAGCCGGTGCTCAACGTGCACGCCAGCTCGACGCCGACGTACCAGGCGAACTTCAACCCGATCTCGGTGACGTTCCTGCCGGGCACCCGCGGGTTGATCTACGAGCCGTTGATCGCGTACACGCCGATGAAGCCCAACGAGGGCCAGCCGTGGCTCGCCGAGAAGGCCGAGTTCAACGAGGACGGCACCGAGCTCACCCTCGACCTGCGGGCCGGGGTGACCTGGTCCGACGGTGAGCCGTTCACGGCCGACGACGTCGCGTACACCTTCAATCTGTACGTCGAGGAGCCCGCGACCAACACGGGCGCGCTGCCGGTGAAGTCGGCGAAGAAGGTGGACGACGACACCGTGACGGTGGCGTTCACCGAGCCGGCGTTCGCCCGGATGCCGAGCATCGGCAACACAACGCCACTGCCGGAACACGTGTTCGGCAAGGAAAAGCCGGTCGAGTTCACCAACGAGAAGCCGATCGGCACCGGGCCGTACACGCTGAAGTCGTTCAGTGATCAGGTCTACACGCTGCAGAAGAATCCGAGCTACTGGGATGCGGAGTCGATCAAGGTCGAGCAGATCGCGTTCCCGGCGTCGACGACGCAGACGTTCACCACCAGCCTGCAGCAAGGCAAGCTGGACTGGTCCGGCGGCTTCGTCGCCAACATCGAACAGATCTTCGTGGCCAAGGACCCGGAGCACAACAAGTACTGGTTCCCCGGCGACGGCGCGGTCAATCTTCTGGTCAACCAGCAGAAGGCGCCGTTCGATGATCTTGAACTGCGCAAGGCGATCAGCCTCGGCGTCGACCGGCAGGTGCTGTCCGACACCGCGATGCAGGGCTACACGCCGCCGGCGCACCCGACCGGCCTGGTGCTGCCCGCGTTCGAGTCCGCGATGGATCCGAAGTACGCCGATGCCAAGTTCGTCCACGATCCCGCGCAGGCGAACAAGATCTTGGACGACGCCGGCTACACCCGTGGCGAGGACGGCATCCGGACCTCGCCCGACGGCAAGAAGCTCAGCTTCGACCTGGTGATCCCGTCCGGTTACGTGGACTGGGTGGCGATGAGCAAACTGCTGCAGGAGCAGTTGAAGGAGATCGGGATCGATCTCAAGCCGCAGGGTGTCGCGACGCAGAACTGGGCGGAGAACCGGAACCTCGGCAACTACGACATCACGATCGCCTCGGTGGCCGGCGGTACCGCGCCGTACTTCCTCTACCGGTCGATGATGAGCTCGGAGTTCAAGGCCGCCGAGGGCAAGCCGGCGACATCGAACTACAGCCGTTGGTACGACCAGCAGACCGACGCGCTGTTCGCGAAGTACGAGGCGAGCAACGACGCCGCGGCGCAGCAGCAGGCGATCGCCGGGATGCAGCAGATCGTGGTCGACGAACTGCCGCTGATTCCCTTGCTGCAAAGCCCGAACTGGTTCCAGTACCGGACGGTGAACTTCGACGGCTGGCCGACGAAGGAGAACCCGTACGCGCTGCCGGCGCCGTACTCCTACCCGGACAACCTGCTGGTGATCAAGCAGCTGAAACCGACCAAGTAGCCCGCGTTCTCGATGCGCTATCTGATCAGCAAGATCGCCCTCTATCTGTTCATCGCGTGGTCCGCGATCACGCTCAACTTCCTGATCCCGCGGCTGATGCCCGGCGATCCGGTGGACCTGCTCACCGAACGGATCGAGGGCACCCTCGATCCGGCTGCGCTGCAGGCCCTGCGGGAGGCGTACGGACTGACCGAGACGAACCTGCTGCTGCAGTACCGGGACTACCTGTTCGCCTTGTTCCGTGGGGATCTCGGCCTCTCGATCGGCTACTACCCGGTGCCGGTGGCCAAGATCGTCGGGGACGCGATGCCGTGGACGATCGGCCTGATCGGCACCACGACGGTGATCAGCTTCCTGATCGGCACGCTGATCGGGGTGCTGCTGGCCTGGCGCCGTGGCAGCTGGACCGATCATCTGCTGCCGGTGCTCACGTTCCTCAACGCGATCCCGTACTTCTGGCTGGCGTTGATCTTGGTGCTGGTGTTCGGCGTGACGCTCGGCTGGTTCGAGATCGCCGGCGGCTACGACCCGGCGATCACGCCGGGTTGGACCGGTGAGTTCATCGGCTCGGTGCTCTACTACGCCGCGTTACCGGCGATCACGATCGTGCTGGCGTCGTTCGCCGGCTGGGTGATGGGCATGCGCAACATGACCGTGACGATCCTCGGTGAGGACTACGTCACGCTGGCCGAGGCGAAGGGCCTGCCGAAGCGGATGGTGATGCTCGGGTACGCGGCACGCAACGCGATCCTGCCCTCGGTCACCTCGTTCGCGCTCTCCCTCGGCGCGGTCGTCGGCGGCTCGATGCTGACCGAGGTGATCTTCAACTACCCCGGTGTCGGCTATGCCCTCTTCACCGCCGTGCAGAACCAGGACTTCCCGCTGATGCAGGGCATGTTCCTGGTCATCTCGTTCGCCGTGATCATCGCCAACCTGGCCGCCGATGTGGTGTACGTCTTCCTCGACCCGCGCACCCGGCAGGAGCAACCATGACCGGACGAACGCGCCCTGAGCCCAACCCCACGCGCCCTGAGCTTGTCGAAGGGCCAGGCCCGATCCGCACCGCCCTGGGCCGTCTGTGGCCGGAGTCGGGCAAGGTCCGCGCCGGTTTGATCATCGCGATCTTCTTCGTCCTGTTCGCCGGGTTCGGTCCGCTGCTGGCCCAGTACCCGCCGGACGCGACCAGCCGCGACCTGCTCCAGCCGCCGTCGCCGCAGCACTGGCTCGGCACCACCCAGATCGGCGAGGACGTCTTCGCCCAGTTCGTCTACGGGGCTCGGGTGTCGCTGGCCGTCGGCGTCTTCGCGGCGGTCATCTCCAAGATCATCGCGATCCTGATCGGCGTGATCGGAGGCTACGTCCGCGGCGTCACCGACGACCTGCTCTACATCCTGACTGCCGTGTTCCTGGTGATCCCGGGGATGCCGCTGCTGATCGTGTTGACCGGCTATCTGCCCAACCGAGGCATCCAGGCGGTCGCCGTGGTGATCGCGATCACCTCCTGGGCCGGGTCGGCGCGGGTGCTCCGGGCCCAGACGATGTCCTTGCGGAACAGGGACTTCGTCGAGGCGGCCCGGGCCACCGGCGAGTCGCGCTGGCGGATCATCTTCACCGAGGTGATCCCCAACGAGCTGCCGCTGATCGCCTCCGGCTTCCTGTTCATGGTGATCGGCGGCGTGATGGCCGAGGCCGGTTTGTCGTTCCTCGGCCTGGGTTCGCTGACCACGGTGAGCTGGGGCTCGATGCTCTACTTCGCGCAGAGCTCGCAGGCCTTCCTGTACGGCGCCTGGTGGTGGTTCGTGCCGCCGGGCCTTGCCATCGCCCTGCTCGGTGCCGGCCTGGCGTTGATCAACTTCGGCATCGACGAGTACGCCAATCCGCGGCTCCGGACCGGCAAGCGGCGGGCCAAGGCGACCGTCGGACGCCGGGCCGCGGCCCTGGACCTGACCGCTGCGAGCGCGCCGGCCGGTGCGGCACCGATGCCGGTCGCCGAGGGCGAGCCGGTGGTCGAGACCGCCCGCGAGGCGGATCGGCGCGAGTTCGCCGAGGCCGCGCCGGTGATCCGGGATCGGCCCGGCCGGGACGGTGCGCCGGTGATCGAGGTGCGCGACCTGAGCGTCGACTATCCGACCGATCACGGTGTGGTGCACGCGGTCCAGGGCGTCTCGCTGACGCTGCACCGCAGTGAGATCCTCGGCCTGGCCGGCGAGTCCGGCAGCGGCAAGACGACCCTGACCAACACCGTGACCCGGTTGCTCCGGGCTCCGGCGCAGGTGACCGGCGGCTCGGTGACGTACCACCGCCGGCGCGGGTCGGCCGACGGGACCGTGGTGGACGTGCTGGGGCTGTCCCAGCCCGAACTCCGGTCGCTGCGCTGGTCGGAGATCGCGATCGTGTTCCAGTCGGCGATGAACGCGCTGAACCCGGTCACCACGATCCGGGCCCAATTCGACGACGTGCTGCGGGTGCACCGGCCCAGGATGACGCGGGCCGAGCGGACCGAGCTGGCCCAGCAGATGTTGATCAAGGTCGGGATCGAGCCGGACCGGGTGTACAACTATCCGCACGAGCTGTCCGGCGGGATGAAGCAGCGGGTGGCGATCGCGCTGGCCCTGGTGCTCGACCCGGACGTGATCATCATGGACGAGCCGACCACCGCCCTCGACCTGCTGGTGCAGCGTGAGGTGCTCGACCAGATCATGGCGCTGCGGGACGAGTTCGGCTTCGCGATCATCTTCACCACCCATGATCTTGCCCTACTGCTGGAGATCAGCGACTCGATCGCGATCATGCGGGCCGGCCGACTGGTCGAGTACGGCCCGTCCGTCGAGGTGTACGCCGAGCCGGGCCACCCGTACACGCGATCGTTGCTCACCTCGCTCGCCGATCTGGGGGCGAAACTATGACCGACTACGTCCTCGAGGCGAGGAACCTGATCAAGGAATTCCGGCGGGCGGGCCGGCGGATCGGTTCCGCGGCCCGGTTCCGTGCGGTGAGCGACGTGTCGTTCGGGCTCGTACCGGGCCGAGTGACCGCACTGGTCGGCCAGAGCGGCTCCGGCAAGAGCACGGTGGCCCGGCTGATGGCGCAGCTGCAGCCGATCACGTCCGGCGAGATCCTGCTCGACGGCCAACCGGTGCGGGCGCTCGGCGGCAAAGCGTTCACCCGCTACTGCGGCTCGGTCCAGATGATCTTGCAGGACCCGTTCGCCTCGCTGAACCCGCTGCACCGGATCAACCACGTGCTGGGTCGGGTGCTGAAGATCCACGGCAAGGCCACAACCGGGGCGGAGATCCGGGAACGCTCGCTGGACCTGCTCCGCCGGGTCAACCTGGAACCCGCCGAGCGCTACCTTGATCGTTTTCCGCACGAGCTGTCCGGCGGCGAGCGGCAGCGGATCTCGTTCGCCAGGGCGCTGGCGGCCGAACCCAGGGTGCTGCTGGCCGACGAGCCGGTGTCGATGCTGGACGTCAGCATCCGCAAGGAGATGCTCGACCTGCTCGACACCCTGCGCCGCGAGGAGAATCTCGCCATCCTCTACATCACCCACGACCTGGGCAGTGCCGAGGCCTACTCCGACGAGACCCTGGTGATGTATCACGGCGAGGTCGTCGAGCGCGGCCCGAGCCGCCAGGTGATCG
Source organism: Microlunatus parietis (assembly GCF_013407955.1). Taxonomy (GTDB): domain Bacteria; phylum Actinomycetota; class Actinomycetes; order Propionibacteriales; family Propionibacteriaceae; genus Microlunatus; species Microlunatus parietis. The sequence continues at coordinate 3,872,204 of NZ_JACCBU010000001.1, forward strand.
CCGACCCACAGCACGAGTACACCCAACGCCTCCTCGCCGCCGCCCCCGACCCCCGCAAGCGCCTCCCCTAACGCCGACCGGTCACAAACGCAGCTGTTTTTGCGGCGTGTCGCTGCAGTATTGACCGGTCGACGAGTGCGGCAGGGGCAGGAATCGGCGAAGTCCGGGGCCGGAGCGGCCGCAGGCGCGGCATCGGCGACGACCGGGGTTGTCGCCTCGTCGCGGTGTGGGCGGGGTCAGGGAGGTGACGGCCTCGTCGCGGGTTGGGCGGCGCGGCCAGGGAGGCGGGACGAATGCATCCGGTCCGTCATGGGTACGAGTGCCGGCTGAACTGGCCGCGCCCATGGTCGCCGGACCGGGACGGGCACGCTCGCACGGTGTGCCGACGGGACCGCTCCGCCGCAACCGTCGAGTTCGGGGATCACCCGCTTGGACCCGATCGGATCAAGGCAGGTCGGGCGGTGGCCTGGTCGATCGGGACGAGGGGCCGGGCGCCGAGACCGACGTCGCGCCCTGATGGGGACCGACGGGCTGTCCCCTGCCACCCACGGGCGATTGGTGAGGCGCCCCACCGGGTTCCCCGCGGCATCGAACCCGGTGGTGAGCGCCTCGTGGACGATGATGCCGTGACCCGGGTTAGCTGCGGGTTACCGACAAGCGACGACTCCGCCAAACCCCGCCGGAATCTCTCCCGCGTGGTGATCATGATCACTCAGCGCCCTGAGCCTGTCGAGGGCCGAACCCGTACCCAGCGCTTCGACAAGCTCCGCGCGCGATCGACCCAGGAGCCAGACCTCGATCGACACCAGTCGGCATGCTTGCGCGGAGGTGAATATTGACCCGCAGTCTCCGTCGGCTTAGCCTCGAGGTCAGAAACCACTTTCTCGACGAGGAGGAACGATGGCCGGACTGACCAGGCGCGGGCTGCTGGGACTCGCGGGCGGCGCTGCCGTGGCCGGGCTCGCCGGCTGCGGCCGCAACAGCGGTGCTCCGGCGAGCGACGGATCGGTGTCATTGATCTTCGCGTGGTGGGGCAACGACCTGCGCAACGCCCAGACCGGGCAGGCGATCGAGCTCTATCTGAAGGACCGTCCGGGGTTGGCGGTGGACCAGCAGCCGGCGGAGTTCTCGGCGTACTGGGAACGGCTGGCCACCCAGACCGCCGGCAACGACGCCCCGGACATGATCCAGATGGCCGACGGTTTCGTTGGCGACTACGGCTCCAAGGGCGCGCTGCTCGACCTGGCCGATCTGGTCGACGTGACGAAGTTCGGGCCGGGCACGCTGGACTCGGGCCGGGTCGACGGCAAGCTGGTCGGGATCAACGCCGGCATCAACACGCCGGTGATCATGGCTCGGGCGGACGTCCTGGAGCAGGCCAAGGTCGAGCTTCCCGATGATCAGACCTGGACCTGGGGCGAGTATCGCGAGCTGGCCGCCGAGGTCACCGCCAAGTCGCGGGACGGGATCTTCGGCACCGCCAGCCCGTTCGGCGACAAGGCGATGCAGGCCTGGCTACGGCAGCACGGTGCGGACCTGTTCACGCCGGAGGGCCGGCTCGCCTTCACCGCGGCTGATCTGGAGTCCTACTTCGCGCTCATGATCGACTTCATCGAGGCGAAGGCGATGCCGCCGGCCGAGGTGGTGATCGAGGACGGCAGCAAGTCGCTGGAGCAGTCCACGCTCGTCGAGGGCCGGACCGCGTTCATGATCAGCTGGTCGAACCAGCTCGCCGCGACGACCAAGGCCGCCGGCAGCGAGCTCGCGATGCTCCGGTTGCCGAGCGTGACCGGGAAGGCGGCCGACCTCAAGGCCTGGTACCACCCGTCGATGATGTGGTCCGCCTCCAGCCGGACCAAGCATCCCGAGCAGGTGGCCGCCCTGATCGACTGGTGGGTGAACAGCGTCGAATGCGCGTCGATCTGCCTGGACGAACGCGGCTACCCCGCCAATACGGAGGTGGCTGCGGCGATCGAGGCCAAGCTGACGCCGGAGGGCCGCCGGGTCGCGAAGTTCATCGCCGACCTGGAGCCCGCCCTCGGCGACACCCCGCCGTCCCCGCCACCGGGCGGCGGCACCATCCTCGGTGACGTGCTGGCCCGGGCGCACTCCGACGTGCTGTTCCAGAAGATCACCGCTCCGGAGGCCGCGGCCCGTTTCGCGACCGAGTCGGAGGCTGCGCTCGGCTGACCCGGCTCTTGACGGCTCCCGTACGATAGGAGCCTAGGAAAGCGGTTTCTCAGATCGAGGGTTCTCAGAGTCGAGGAGATCCGATGGGCGTACTGAGCCGACGCGGGGTGCTCGGGGCGATGGCCGGGCTGACGGGACTCGGCCTGGTCGGTTGCGGGCGGTCCGGCACGGCCGGGCCGGGCGGCCGGCCGGTCCGGTTCGCCTGGTGGGGCAACGACTACCTGAACCGGCAGACGCAGGCGGTGATCGACCTGTTCACCAGCCGGCACCCGGACATCCCGGTCGCTCCGGAGCCAGGCGAGTGGGGCAGCTACTGGGACAAGCTGGCCACGATGACTGCCGCGAACGACGCGCCGGACGTGATCAACATGGACCAGAAGTACATCGCCGAGTACGGCGAGCGCGGTGCCCTGATGAACCTCCGTGAGGCGGCCGGCCTCGAGCTGTCCACGATCGACGAACAGGCCCTCGCCGCCGGCAGCTACACCGACCAGCTGTTCGGCATCAGCACCGGCCAGAACGCGTACACGGTGGTCGCCAATCCCCGGCTCTTCGCCGACGCCGGACTGGACCTGCCGGACGACGAGACGTGGACCTGGGACGACTACCGTGAGGCCGCGACCAAGATCGGCAAGGACTCCGGTGGCAAGATCATCGGCACTGCGTACGGGATCAACGAGGCCTATCTGATCATCTGGTTGCGGCAGCGCGGCGAGCAGCTCTACACGGCGGACGGCGGGCTCGGCTACCGACCGGAGACCTTGATCGACTTCTTCGCCGAACTGTACGGGCTGATGGACGCCGGCGCCGGCCCGGCAGCGGAGCGCTACGTCGAGGAGGCCGACGCCTCCCTGGAACAGTCCGCGTTCGGCACCAACCGGGCCGCGATGACCTGGTACTGGACCAATCAGCTCGGCTCGCTGGAAGGCACCAGCGGCTCCGACCTGGTCCAGCTGAGGCCGCCCAGCCGGACCGGGCGGGCGGCCGACAACGGCCTCTACTACAAGCCGAGCATGTTCTGGTCGCTGTCGGCGCGGACCGAACGGCGGGACCAGGCGATCACCTTCCTGAACTTCCTGATCAACGACCCGGACGCCGCGAAGACGCTGCTGGTCGACCGCGGCGCGCCGATCAACCGGGCCACCCGGCCGGCCGTCGAGCAGGCGCTGCGGCCGGTCGACCTGGAGTCGTTGCGCTTCCTGGACGGGCTCGCCGGCGAGATCAAGGACGCGCCGCCGGTGCCGCCGGTGGGCTCGAGCGATGTCCAGAACGTTCTCAAGCGGTACGTCTCCGACGTCTTCTTCACCAGGCTCAGCCCGGAGCAGGCCGCGGACCAGTTCACGACCGAGGTGCAGGGGATGCTCGATGCGGGTTGACGAACCAGGGGCCGACCCGGCGCTGTCCGTGCTGGACCGGTCGCTGGACCGGGACGCCGTCTCGGCGGAGCAACGGCTGGCGTACCTCCGCGACCTGACCGCGCCGTTCCTCCGGATGCGGACCGACGCCGACGCGAAGATCATCGAGGAGGTGCCCTGTGACGGTTACCGGCGGGACCGGATCGAGGTGGAACTCCTGGCCGGCATGCGCCTCCGGGCCTACGTCCTGATCCCCGACGGTGCTCCGGCCAGGGCGCCGGCGGTGCTCGCCGTGCACGGCCACGGGTACGGCAGCCGGCAGATCACCGGGCTGCTCCCCGACGGAACACCGGATCCCGATGATCTTGACGGGCACCATCACTTCGCCGTGGCGCTGGCCCGGCGCGGCCTGCTGGTGATCGCGCCGGACGTGGTCGGCTTCGGCGAGCGGCGCAGCCGGTCCGACCGCAGCTACGACGCCGACGCCGGCAACGCCTGCTACCGACTGGCCAGCACGCTGCTGATGCAGGGCGCCACGCTGACCGGCCTGCGGGTGACGGAACTGCTCGGCGTCCTTGATCAACTTGTGGCCCGGGAGGACGTGGATCCGCACCGGATCGGCATCGTCGGGCATTCCGGCGGCTCGATGCTGTCCATGATCGTTGCGGCGCTCGACGAGCGGGTCCGGGCCAGCGTGCTGTGCGGCTACCCGAACACGTTCGCCGACTCGATCCGCTCGGTCCGGCACTGCCTGTGCAACTACCTGCCGGGCGTGCTGGCGCTGGCCGAACAGCCGGACCTGCTGGAGTTGATCATGCCCCGGCGGCTGTACCTGGAGTCGGGCGAGCGCGACCCGATCTTCCCGCGCGGCGGCTTCGAACGGGCCGCGGCCCAGGTGGCCGACGCCTACGCGGCGGCCGGGGTGGCGGACCGGTTCGGCACCGACCTGCATCCGGGCGGCCACGAGGTCAGCGGCTGGCAGTCCTTCGCCTGGCTGGAGCGCGCGCTGGCCTGAACGCCACCGGCGACCTACCCTCGGTCCATGGATGGCTTCGTGATCAATCGTGAGGACGGCCGCGACGACGGCGAGGACTGGGAACAGAACTACGAGGAACTGCCGGGCAACGCCAGCATCTCGATCATTCTCGAGTCGACGACGAAGGAGGGCATCGGGCCGCGGCTGCACAAGCACCCGTACGCCGAGACCTTCATCATCCGGCGCGGCTCGGCGACGTTCACCGTCGGCACCGAACAGGTGGTCGGCAAGGCCGGCCAGGTGCTGGTGGTGCCGGCCGACACCCCACACAAGTTCGCCACCGGCCCGCAGGGGTACGAGGCGGTGCACATCCACGCGGGCAGCAAGTTCGAGACCGAGTGGCTCGAGTGACTACTGGACCGTGATCGCCACCGAGTGGTAGCCGGTGGCGCCGTCCGGAGCGGGCGGGGCGGAGGCCTCGATCTGTGGGGTGCCTTCGGCGTCGACGGCACGGACGGTGATCGTGTGATCACCGGGGCTGGCGGCCCACTCGTACGACCACTGGCGCCAGGTGTCCGGGCCGGTGACATCGGCGAGCCGGGCCTGCTGCCACGCGTCGTCGTCGATCTTGATCTCGACGCTGCCGATCCCGGTGTGCTGGGACCAGGCGACGCCGGCGATCATGACCGTGCCCGCCGCGACACCACGGCGCGGCGTGTCGATCCGTGACGCGAGCTTGATCGGGCCGAGCGCGGACCAGCCGAGTGGCGTCCAGTAGCCCGCATCGTCGGCGAACGTGGTGACCTTGAGTTCGACCACCCACTTCGTCGCCGACACGTAGCCGTACAGGCCGGGCACCACCATCCGGACCGGGAAGCCGTGCTCGAACGGCAGCGGCTCGCCGTTCATGCCCACCGCGAGCAGCGACTGCCGGCCTGGATCGGTGAGCACCTCCAGCGGCGTACCCGCGGTGAAGCCGTCCTGGCTGCGGGACAGCACCATGTCGGCACCCGGCAGCGGCCGAGCCGCCGCCAGCACCTCACGGATCGGCCAGCCGAGCCAGGTCGCGTTGCCGATCAGCGAACCGCCGACCTCGTTGGAGACGCAGGCCAGGGTGATCTGGTGCTCGACCAGCGGCTTGTTGATCAACTCGTCGAAGGTGATCGTGATCTCCCGTTCCACCATGCCGATCACCCGGAGCTGCCAGGTCGCCGGGTCGATCTGCGGCACCTGCAGGGCGGTGTCGATCCGGTAGAAGTCCGCGTTCGGCGTGACGTACGGGGCCAAGCCGGGCACCGCCAACTCGGCGCCGGCCGGCACCGGGTCGGCCGGACGCGCCGGAGCGGGAAGCCGGATCCGCTGCCTGGCCTCGTTGGCCGCCTGCAGGGCGCCGCCGATGGCCTGGCCGGCGAGGGTTCCGACGGCGCCGAGGCCGGCCACCAGGGCGGCCAGACCGAGCACCCGCCGCCGCCCGGCGGGGTCCACCGGAGCGTCCGGGCGCAGGTGCCCGATCAGGCTCCTCATGATCAGGTACGCGATCGTGCTGCCGATGATCATGGGGACGTACGCCAGCCAGCCACCCGGATCACCGGCCTGGATCGCCAGCAGGGCCAGCACGGTGAGAATGGAGACCGGAGCCAGGCCGGCCCAGCGGAACCGGCGTTCGACCACCCCGGCCACCGCGGCCACGGCCAGGCTGACCAGGGCGATGATGATCATCAGCACCGGCTTGTCGGCGGTGCCCAGAAACGTCTTGCCGAAGTTGATCATGGGACCGGGCAGCGCGGCGATCACCGCGTCGCCGACCGCCACCAGCGGCGACCCGGCCGGCGCCAGCACGGCGGCGCCGAACTCGGCGACGCCGAGACCGAGCAGCCCGGTGCCGGCGCCCGCCAGTGCGGCGACGCCTCCATGCCCTGAGCCTGTCGAAGGGCCAGGATGATTCGGCCGTGGCGCTTCGACGGGCTCAGCGCGCGTTCGGCTCGGCTCGCCGAGCGCGCCGGGGCCAGGTCGGGCTGTCGTCACCCCTCCATGGTGCGCCCGCCCGGTCGGCGGGGCAACGCGGGTCGGCGTACCGTCAGAGTTTGACAATATCTGATGTTCTAACGATCCTTAGAATATGAGTCAGGAGAGCGAGACCACGGCACGGCCCGGGGCTGCAACAGGAGACGGCTGGCGAGATCTGTTCGGGCCGGCGGCGCGCGGCCCGATGGCGGTCCTCGGCGGCGGCGTCGCCCTCTACGCGATCAACGTCTATCTGACCACCAGCCTGCTGCCCAGCGCGGTCGCCGAGATCGGCGGCATGGAACTCTACGCGTGGGCGATGACGGTGTTCCTGATCGCCTCGGTGATCACCTCGATGCTGGTCAGCCGGATCCTGTCCGGCCACGGACCGCGGCGTTCGTACTGGATCGCGCTGGGTCTGTTCGGCGCCGGCAGCCTGGTCGCGGCGGTGGCGCCGACGATGCCGGTGCTGCTGGTCGGCCGCGGGCTGCAGGGGCTGGGCGGCGGTCTGCTGGCCGGACTGGCCTTCGCGGTGATCCGGACGGTCCTGCCGGAGCGGTTGTGGCGGCGAGCCTTCGGCCTGCTGTCGGCGATGTGGGGGGTCGGCAACCTGGTCGGCCCGGTCCTCGGCGGCCTGTTCGCGCAGTTCGGCGCCTGGCGTGGAGCCTTCGTGCTGCTGGTGATCAGCACACTCGGCATCGCGCTCCTGGTCCGCCGGGCCATGCCGGACCAGCACCCGGCCGGCCAGGCGAGCGCGCCCGCCGCCGTACCGGTCCTGTCGCTGGTGCTGCTCACCCTGGCCACCACTGCGGTGAGCGTGGCGTCGATCAACGAGCAGCCGGTGATCAGGATCGCCCTGATCGCGGTGGCCGTGATCTTGGTCGCCGGCTTCGTGATCGCCGAACGGGCCGGCTCGGTCCAGGTGCTGCCGGCCCGGACCTTTCGCCGCGGCTCGGTGCTGATCTGGTTCTACCTGAGCATCGCCGCGCTGGCGATCGGCTCCACCATCGAGACGTTCCTGCCGCTGTTCGGGCAGCGGATCGGCGGCCTGTCGCCGCTCGGCGCCGGGCTGCTCGGTGCGTCGCTGTCCTGGGGTTGGAGCCTCGCCTCGATCCTGTCCAGCGGCGTGTCCCGGCCGGCGGCGACCCGGGTGGTCCGGCTGGTCGGCCCGGCCCTGGTCGCGATCGGGCTGGCCGGCTACACCGCGTTGCAGCTGACGGATCCCGGCCCGGTGCTGATCGGGCTCTGGTTCGTCGCGCTGATCGTCGCCGGGACCGGGATCGGGATGTCGTTCGTGCAGTGGATGCCGGCGGTGATGGCCAGCTCGACCGACCCGGCCGAGGCGCAACAGGCCGCGGCCGGCGTCAACACCGTCCAGTTGATCTCCAACGCGTTCGGCTCCGCGCTGGCCGGCCTGCTGGTCGGGCTCGGTGGTCCGGGGATCATCGGATCGGCCCAGGTGTTGGGCTATGGCTACGCTGTGGTCGGCGTGCTGGCCCTGGTCGTCGCCGCCCGCGCCCTCCGGATCCGTACCTCAGGGAAGTGATCATGAATCGTCCAGAGCCGAACGATTTCGACGACACCGGCGTCTACGACCAGCTGGCGCGACTGGGCAAGGCCCTGTCCAATCCGGTACGGCTGCGGCTGCTCGACCTACTGGAGCAGGGCGAGCTCACGGTCGAGGAACTGGCCCGCGCGGCGCACCAGTCGGTGAAGAACACGTCGGCCCAGCTGCAGCAGCTCCGGGCCGCGCAGCTGGTCGAGACCCGGCGGGACGGGGTCCGGATCCACTACCGGCTGGCCGGCCGGCGGGTGTCGAGGTTCCTCGGCGAGTTCCAGACGTTCGCCGAGGAGACGCTGGCCGGGATGAAGATCGAACTGGACGAGTTGAGCCGCAAGCCGGGCGGCCTGCAGCGGGTCTCGATCAAGGAATTCCGGGAGCGGCTGCGCGACGAGCACACGGTGATCATCGACGTCCGCGCGGCCGAGGACTACGCCCGCGGCCACATCCCGGGCGCGGTCTCGATCCCGCTCACCGAACTGCGGCAGCGGATGGACGAGATCCCGGATGATCATGACGTGATCGCCTACTGCGACGGCCCGTACTGCTTCGCCTCCGGCCGTGCCGTCGAGCAGCTGGAACGGGCCGGTCACCCGGTCCGCCGACTGGACGGCGGCCTGGCCCGCTGGGTCCGCTCCGGCGGCCGGCTGCAGTCGGCCTGACAGCCCCAGCAGGTGTGGATGATGTGTGTATGTCGCGAGTGAATGTCTACCTGCCTGACGACCTGGCGGATCGCGCGCGCGAAGCGGGGCTGAACGTTTCGGCGCTGGCTCGCGCTGCCATCGAGTCAGCGCTGGCCCGACGCGCCAGCGATGCCTGGCTGGCCAGATATGTGGGCGCCACCAGCGGTGTCACCCATGATCAGGTGCTGCGCGCGTTGAACGAGGCCCGCGACGAGTTGGCGACGGCCCCGGTGAGTGACCCGACGGCGTCCGGCCAGGCGATCAGGGCTCTCACCGAGGCGCCGGTCGACCGTCACCCGCTCGGCGGTCTGCTCGCTGGAGCCTGGACCCGACGCCGAGGGCTCCGGATCCTCGATGCGCTCTATGTCGAACTCGCCGAGCGGCTGGACTGTGACCTGGTGACCACGGACCAGCGCCTGAGTCGCGCCGACTCCTGGATCCGTCCGGTCAACTGATCACCTGCTCCCCGGCCAAGTTGATCATGAACCGGCAGCCGCCAGCTTCCCGGTGAGCGACTCCCGGTTGGTCTCCGGGTCGTCGGTGTGATCGACTCCGAGGTCGGTGAGCAGTGCGAGGGCGGCTCGCCAGTGCCGCCGGGCCGGTGTGCGGTCGCCCAGGACGGCACAGGCATCGCCGAGTCCGTCTTCGACGCGCACGAGATCGGCCCGGACCGGGACCCGCTCGGCCAGCCGGCGGGCCTGCCGGAAGTGCTCGACGGCCGGTCCGCCGGCCCCGAGGTCGACACACGCGCGCCCCAGACCCAGCAGGGATTCGTACTGCCAGTTCTGGTTTCCGGTGCGCTGGGCGACCGCGAGCGCGTCGCGGTAGCAGTCCAGTGCGGACGACGGGTCGCCGCTCCGGCGGACGGCGTCGGCCAGACTGGCCAGCGCGGCGAGCTCGCCGACGGGAAGATCTTCCCGACGGGCCAGGACCACGGCACGTCGAAAGGCGTCCACCGCGGAGTCCAGGAGCCCCAGCCTCGCTTCGGCCCTGCCGCGGCCGATCAGCGCATCGACCTGTCCGGAACGATGTCCCACTCGGCCGGCGAGGGTGAGGGTCTGGTCGAAGTGGTCCGCCGCCGACCGGTAGGCGCCCCGACCCAGCCGGGCGTGGGCGATCAGGTAGTGCGACTCGAGCAGTCCGAGCTCGTCGCCGGCCTCCTCCGCCAGCCGCAACGCACGGGTGAAGTGTTCGTCGGGATCCACGGCGGCCGCCCCGTACTGCACCATCGACGCGAGCTCGATGCGGGCGTCGATCTCCACCAGGGTCAGCCGCTCCGCGACGGCCAGGGACAACGCGTCTTCGAACTGGCGAGCGGCGGCCCCGAAGTCGAGCTGGTGTCGCCGCACCCGGCCCAGGTCTCGATGGGCTCCGGCCGCCGCGGCGCGGTCCCCCAGCACCTCGGCGGCCCGGAGCGCCAGCCGGTTCAGGACGTCCGCCTCGGCGATCCGATGGCGCATGATCAACTGTCGCTGCACGATGGCGGCCAGGTCGACGACCTGCCGGTGCAGCCCCAGCTCGGCAGCCGTACGGGCGCCGGCCAACAGGTTCGGCAGCCGGTCGTCGAGCCAGGAGGTCGCCTGCTCGGCGGTCCAGGAAGGCGACACGGCGTACGGCGGGACCGGCCGCCGGCTGCGGGTGTACGGATGCGCAAGATCCATCGCGGCACTCGCCCAGGCGCAGTGATGCTGGAGCAGCCGGGTCAGCGCCGCGGTCCGCTCCACTGCGGTGTCGTCGGCCCGGCCCCGCCGGGCCGCGTGGGTCCGGGTCAGATCGTGCAAGCGGTACCGCCCAGGCGGATCCTCGTCGAGCAGGTGCAGATCCTGAAGGTTCTCCAGCGCCGCGTCGGCCGTGCCGAGGCCGCTGCCGAGCAGCGCCGCGGCCGCGGCGGCGTCGAGGTCGGGCCCGGGCGCGAGTCCGACCAGCCGGTAGGCGCGCCGGGTCGCCTCGTCCAGGGCGGCATAGGAGAGATCGAGGGCCGCGGACACCCCCGGAGTCTGGTCGTCCTGACGGTCGAGTACGGCGGCGCGCTGCTCCCGCAACCGGCCGACCAGGTCGGCCAGCCGCCAGGACGGCCGGGACCGAAGCCTCGCTGCCGCGATCCGGAGCGCCAGCGGCAGCCGCCCGCAGAGTTCGACGGCCTCGGTCAACAGCGCGGAGTCGGGCGCCCCGGTGGTCTCCGAGGCCCGGACGAACAGCTCGGCGGCCTCCGACCGGGACAGGATGTCCAACCTGAGGGTCGCGTCACGATTCAGCCCGGCGAGCGTGTGCCGGCTGGTGGTGATGACCTGGCAGGCCCCGGTGGCCGGCAGCAGCGGTGCCACCTGGTCGACGGTGCCGACGTTGTCGTACACGAGCAGCAGCCGGCGGCCGGCGACCAGGCTGCGGAACAGGCCGGCGCACTCCTCGACATCGACCGGCAACTCATCGCTCGGTACGTTCAGCGCCCGGATCAGCCGGGCCAACGCCTCCGCCGGGCCGACCGGCCGGGTGCGATCACTGAAGCCGTGCAGGTCGACGAAGAGCTGGCCATCCGGGAAGTCGGCGGCGAGCAGCCGGCCGGCCTGAACCGCGAACGCGGTCTTGCCCACTCCCGCCATGCCCTCGACGGCGATGACGGAGCGGCCCGGCGCCGCGTGGGCCAGCAACTCGGCCAGTTCCTCGCCGCGGCCGACGAAGTGCGACGCGGCGGGCGGTAGTTGGTGGGGCCGATCGGGCAGCACGACCGGCGCGGGCGGGACGGCTCCGCGAGCCACGGCCGCCAGCACCGTTGCCTCGTCGGCATCCAGTTCCAGGATCTCCGCGACCCGGCGCAGGGAGCTGCCGTGCGGCCGGGCTGACGCTCCGGATTCCCAGCGCCGCAGGGTTCGCGGATCCAGCCCGGCCCGGCGGCCGAGCTCCTCCTGGGTGAGCAGCGCGCGCTCCCGCCACGCACGCAGTAGCTCACCGAAGTTCGACGGTCGTCCAGGTCCGCTCACACCTGCCTCCACGCCGAAGTCTAAGAGTCCGACGCCCACCCTCCGAGATGTCCGCCAGGTGTCCGGTCGGCGACCTGTCCACCGGGGCGGCGCTCGACGAAGGATCGAGCAGACGAACCCGACGAGGAGGACGGATGAGCACCGCGCGACGGCCGGAACGGCACCTCGTGGTGGTCCCGGCGCAGCCGCCGCATCGCCACGACTGGCAGACCAGGTCCTGCCATCGGACCAGCCAGGGCCTGCTCTCGTACGAGCACTGCGGTGGCTGCGGCCGGTGGCGAGTCCACCTCAACCGGACAGCGACGACAACCCTTGTGGAGGTTCCATGATCAGCGAGGCCGACCGAGCCTTGTCTCCCATCCCCTTGATGCAACTGACGACCGGCTTCTGGGCGTTCAAGACGCTCGCCGCGGCGCACGAACTCGACCTGTTCTCCCGCCTGGCCGACACGGACGGTACGACGAGCGCAGAGTTGGCCGAGACGCTCGCGATCGAGGAACGGCCGGCCGAGATGCTGCTCACCGGGTGCGCGGCGCTCGGGCTGCTCGCCAAGGTCGGCGGCCGCTATCGCAACAGCCCGTTGGCCGAGGAGTTCCTGGTACGCGGCCGGCCGTACTACTTCGGCGGCTGGGTGGAGATGCTCGACCGGCGGCTCTATCCCGGGTGGGGCCGGCTGACCGAGGCGATCCGCAGCAACCGCCCCACCACCTGGGATCCCGAGCGGCAGCAGTCCCTCTTCGACGGTGAGGATCCGGAGCTGCTGGCGGTGTTCTGGGAGGCGATGCACTCGCTCTCGACGTTCACGGCCCGGGTGCTGGGTCAGGCCGTCGACCTGAGCGAGGCGCGCCGGCTGCTCGATGTCGGCGGCGGCTCCGGAGCGTTCGACATCGAACTGTGTCGTCGCTACCCGGGCCTGACCGCGACGGTCTACGAACTGCCGAAGGTCGCCGACATCGCCGCCCAGAAGATCAAGGAGGCCGGGCTCCAGGACCGCGTCGACACGGTGTCCGGCGACTTCTTCGCCGACGCCCCGCTGCCGGAGGGATACGACACCATCCTGCTCTCGATGATCTTGCACGACTGGTCGGAGGAGCTCGGCCGCGCGATCCTGCAGAAGTGCTGGGCGGCGCTGCCGAGCGGCGGCCGGGTGATCATCTCCGAGTTGCTGGTCGACGACGAGCGGACCGGGCCGCCGCCCGCGGCCCTGATGAGTCTCAACATGTTGATCGAGACCGCCGGCGGCCGGAACTACACACCGGCCGAGTACGGCAGCTGGCTCGGGGACCTGGGCTTCCGCGACGTCAGCACGGTCTGGTTCGAGGCGGCCGGGGCGAACGGAGCCGTCATCGGAACGAAACCATGATCACCCTCTGACGTGCAGACGCCGAACCGCGGACCGGGAGGGGATCCCGGCCCGCGGTTCGGTGGTGGTCAGTCCATGATCATCGACCCGTGATCATCGACGCAGTGCTGGGGCCGGAGTGGGAGCACCACCGCTCGGCGCCGGAGCCTCCTCCTCGTCGATCTCGATCGCCGCGGCGAACTGCGAGTTGTACAGGTCGAAGTAGTGGCCCTGCCGGTCCAGCAGTTCGTTGTGCGTGCCCAGTTCGACGATCGCGCCGTCCTCCATCACCAAGATCACGTCGGCGTCCCGGATGGTCGACAGGCGGTGTGCGATGACGAAGCTGGTCCGGTCCGCGCGGAGCGCCGACATGGCCTGCTGCACCAGCAGTTCGGTCCGGGTGTCGACCGAGCTGGTCGCCTCGTCCAGGATCAACAGGGCAGGGTCGGCCAGGAACGCCCGGGCGATGGTGATCAACTGCTTCTCACCGGCGCTGACGTTGCTGCCCTCCTCGTCGATCACGGTGTCGTAGCCGTCCGGCAGCGAGTGGACGAACCGGTCGACGTAGGTGGCCTCGGCGGCCGCCACGATCTCGGCGTCGGTCGCGCCCGGGCGTCCGTACGCGATGTTGTCCTTGATCGTGCCGTGGAACAGCCAGGTGTCCTGGAGCACCATGCCGATCCGGGACCGCAGCGCGTTGCGCGGCACGGTGGCGATGTCGACGCCGTCCATGGTGATCCGGCCGCCGTTCAGCTCGTAGAACCTCATGATCAGGTTCACCAGCGTGGTCTTGCCGGCCCCGGTCGGGCCGACGATCGCGACCGTCTGGCCCGGCTCGGCGGTCAGCGACAGGTCGGTGATCAACGGCTTGTCCGGGTCGTAGCTGAACGAGACGTGCTCGAACTCCACCCGGCCCCGGGTCGAATCGAGCACCCCGGTCGCCTCCGCCGACTGTTCCTCGGAGTCGAGCACCTCGAAGACCCGCTCCGCCGAGGCGACTCCGGACTGCAGCAGGTTGGCCATCGACGCCACCTGGGTCAGTGGCTGGGTGAACATCCGGGAGTACTGGATGAACGCCTGCACGTCGCCCAGGCTGAGCGTCCCGCTGGCCACCCGGAGGCCGCCGACGACGGCGATCACGACGTAGTTCAGGTTTCCGATGAACATCATCGACGGCATGATCGTTCCGGAGACGAACTGGGCGCCGAAGCTGGCCTTGAACATCCGCTGGTTGCGTTCGTCGAAGTCGGCCGCGACCTCCTTGGACCGGCCGAAGACCCGGACCAGGGTGTGGCCGCTGTAGGCCTCCTCGATGTGCGCGTTCAATTCACCGGTGCTCTTCCACTGCTCGACGAACAGCTTCTGCGACCGCTTGCCGATCAAGGTGGTGATCACGATCGTCACCGGTACGGTGATCAACGCGATCACCGCCAGCACTGGCGAGACGACGAACATCATGACGATCACGCCGATCACGGTCAGCAGGGCGGTGAGCAACTGGCTCAGCGTCTGCTGCAGCGACTGGGACACGTTGTCGATGTCGTTGGTCACCCGGCTCAGCAGCTCGCCCCGCGGCTGCCGGTCGAAGTAGCTCAGCGGCAGCCGGTTGATCTTGGCCTCGACCTCGTTGCGCATCCGGAAGATCGACCGCTGGATCGCGCCGTTGACCAGGTAGCCCTGGAACCACAGCACCAGCGAGGCGATCACGTAGATCACGATCGCGCCGAGGAGGATCTGACCGAGCCGGGCGAAGTCGATCCCGGCGCCTGGCACGATGTTCAACCGGGCGGCCACGTCGGGCGGAATCTCCGAAGCCGGCCGGGTGCTCAGGAAGCCGGCGAAGATCACGTCGGTGGCTGCGCCGAGGATGATCGGCCCGAGCACGTTGAGCAGGATGCCGACGACGGCGAGGAAGATCGCCACGGCGAGCACCTTGCGCTCCGGGCCGAGGTGGCCGAGCAGCCGCTTCAGCGACGGCAGGAAGTTCATCGACTTCTCGACCGGCTTCGGCCCGGGCGGGCCGAGGCTCGGACCGGACGGCTGGTACTTCGGGCGCTCCGGTGCCGCCGCCTTCGGCTGCACCGCGTTCTCCTTGTCTGCAACACTTTCGGTCACGCTGCAGCCTCCTCGGCGCTCAGCTGGGAATCGACGATCTCGGCATAGGTCGGGCAGTCCAGCAACAGCTCGTCATGGGTGCCGCGGCCGACCACGGCGCCGTCCTCCAGCACGATGATCACGTCCGCATCGGCGATCGTGGCCACCCGCTGCCCGACGATGATCACGGCGGCGTTCGCGGTCTCGGCCTTCAGCGCGGCCCGGAGCCGGGCGTCGGTGGCCACGTCGAGCGCGGAGAACGAGTCGTCGAAGATGTAGATCTCCGGCTTCTTGACCAGGGCCCGCGCGATGGCGAGCCGCTGCCGCTGGCCGCCGGAGACGTTGGTGCCGCCCTGGGCGATCGACGACTCCAGCTGGTCCGGCATGGCCCGGACGAAGTCCTCGGCCTGGGCGACCCGGAGCGCGTGCCAGAGCTCGTCGTCGGTGGCGTCCGGGTTGCCGTACCGCAGATTGCTGGCGACCGTCCCGGTGAACAGGTACGGCCGCTGCGGCACCAACCCGATCTTCGCCCAGAGTGCCTCGCCGTCCAGCTCACGAACCTCGGCCCCGTCCACCGTCACCGAGCCGCCGGTGGCGTCGAAGAGCCTGGGGATCAAGGAGATCAACGTGGTCTTGCCGGCGCCCGTCGACCCGATGATCGCGGTCGTCTGACCGGCCCGGGCGGTGAGCGACACGTCGCGCAGCACCGGATGATCGGCCCCCGGATAGGTGAACTCGGCGTTGCGCAGCTCCACCTGGCCGACGCTGCCGCCGACGGCGACCGGACGGTCTGGCATGACCACCGACGACTCGGTGTTCAGCACGTCCGAGATCCGTTCCGCACAGACGATCGCGCGCGGCGCGATCATCAGCATGAAGGTCGCCATCATGACCGACATCAGGATCTGGATCAGGTACGTCAGGTAGGCGGTCAGCGAGCCGACCTGCATGGCCCCGCTCTCGACCCGCTGGGCGCCGAACCAGAGCACCGCGACGCTGGACAGGTTCATGATCAACATGACGATCGGGAACATCGAGGCGAACAGCCGGCCGACCGACGTCGCGGTGGCGGTGAGGTCGCCGTTCGCGGTGTCGAAGCGCTTGATCTCCTCCGGCTCGCGGACGAACGCGCGGACCACCCGGATGCCGCTGATCTGTTCCCGCAGGACCCGGTTGACGGTGTCGATCTGGCCCTGCATGACGCGGAACAGCGGGCCGAGCTTACGGACCACCAGGCCGATCGAGACGCCGAGCACGGGCACGGCGACGGCAACCAGCCAGGACAGGCCGACGTCCTCCCGGAGCGCCGCGATGATCCCGCCGACCATGGTGATCGGCGCCATCACGAGCAAGGTGAACGTCATCAGCACGAGCATCTGCACCTGCTGGACGTCGTTGGTGTTGCGGGTGATCAACGACGGGGCGCCGAAGCGATTCAGCTCGCGGGCGGAGTAGCGCAGCACCCGGCCGAAGATCGCGCCGCGCAGGTCACGCCCGAACGCCATCGCGGTGCGGGCACCGAGGTAGGTGGCGCCGATGGCGCAGACCAGCTGGACCAGGCTGACCACGAACATGATCATTCCGGTGTTGGTGATGTAGGCGGTGTCGCCCTTGGCGACGCCGTTGTCGATGATCGCGGCGTTCAGGCTCGGCAGGTAGAGCGACGCGATCGTACCGATGAGTTGGAACAGGACGACCCCGACCACCGCGGCCCAGTAGGGCCGCAGATAGGTCCGGAGCAGCTTGATCAACATGAGCGTCCTCGGGGTTTCGGTGGAGTGGGCGGGGCGCAGGGCGGTGCGCCGGGGTCAGGGTGCGGGCCGGCCACAGCTGTGGGCTTCGGACTGCGAGATCTGGGCGAAGGCGGCGGCCAGGTCAACCCGGTTTCCCACCGACCGGTCGTCGTCGGCGACGCCGTACAGCAGCAGGTCGATGATCGCCTCGGGGTCGGTCGGCTCGAGGTGGAATCCGTGGACCCAGGCGACCATGGGGTGGGAGACGGCGAACACGGTCGACCGGAGCAGGTAGGCGGCGGCGGTCGCGTCCACCCGGAGCTGGTCGGCGTCGTCGCCGATCAGGTCGGTGATGGCCTCGGTCAAGAGATCGGCGTCGGCCATCATCCGGTCCCGGAGCTTGCGCCGGTCGTCCTCCTTCGGCTCGGCCGGGGGCCCGATCGCGTGGATCAGGGTGAAGCTCTCGATCATGCGTTGCTGGATCACCCGGGCCATCTCCACCAGCCGCTCCCGCAGGCTCGACTCGGTGGAGATCTCGAGCAACTGCTGCCGGGTCACCTCAGAGCTGAACGCTCGCTCCAGGACGGCGTCGATCAGGGCCTGCTTGCTGTCGAAGACCCGGAAGATGGTGCCCTCGGCGACGCCGGCGGCCTCGGCGATCTGCTTCGTGCTGACGCTGCGGCCGTGCTCGCGCAGCAGCGGGTCGGTCGCGGCGATGATCATCGCGCGACGGTCTTCCGCGGACATCGGGGTAGCACGGGCCATGTCCAGCAGCATAGGTGAGTGAGCACTCACTCACAAGCCGGTTTTTCGGAGGATCTCGGAGCCGCTGGTTGAATGAGGCGGTGACCGACGTAACTGCAGCCGACCCACTGGCCGGACTCGCGGACCGGCGGTTCGCCGCCGTGATCTTCGACATGGACGGGACGCTCGTCGACTCTACGCCCGCGATCATCAGGGCGTGGACGGCGTGGGCGATCGATTTCGGGATCACCGCCGAGCAACTCGCCGGCGGCCACGGGCTGCCGTCCGCGGACGTCGTCCGGCGGCTGATCGCCGAGCCGGATCAGGCCCGGGCGATCGAGCGGATCAACGAACTGGAACTGGCCGATCTGGCCGACATCGTGGTGCTGCCGGGCGCCGACCTCGCGCTCCGCGACCTCGCCTCGGCCCGGAACGCGATCGCGACCTCGGCCAGTCGCCCGCTCGCCGCGGCCCGGCTGGCGGCCGCCGGGCTGGTGCCGCCGACGGTGTTGATCACGATCGACGACGTCCGGCGCGGCAAGCCGGCCCCGGATCCGTTCCTGGAGGCGGCCCGCCGGCTCGACGTAGCGCCGGAGGACTGCCTGGTGGTCGAGGACGCGCCGAACGGGCTGCGCGCCGCTCACGCCGCGGGGTGCGCGACGCTCGCCGTACTCACGACGTCGGAGCCGGCCGAGCTGCAGGCCGACGCCATCGTGCCGAACCTGTCAGCGGTCCGCTTCCGGCCGGACGGTGAGGAGATCACCGTCCGGCTGCACAGTCGTACGGGCTGATATCAGCCGGTCTTGCGGCGGAACGTCCGCTTGGCCTCGATCCGGCCATGGGGCTGCACCTTCGGGCCGTTGCCGTCGAGGTGATCCTCACCCCGGCGACCCTGCTTGGCCTCGAGTGCTTCCCGGAACTTGCGCTTGGTCTCGTCCTCGGCCGCGTCGACCGGCGGCTTGGACTTCTTGTTCTTGTCGGCACTCATGACACCGATTCTATTGGCACGGGGCAGGGTCCCCGGGACGGTCAGGACTGCGACGGCCAGCCCGGGCTCGACGGCGGCCACGGATTCGGCTGGTCCGGCCGCTTCAGCGTGGTCGCGTCCGTCTCGGGAGCCGAGGCCGAGGAGACCGGCGTGACGCGGCCGGTCGGCGAGCCGGAAAGGCCCGGAGCGGGCGGCGGGTTCTCGGTGATGTCGTCGCCGCCGAAGGCCTTGCGTGGCGTCGATTCGTCCTCGGTCGCGACACCGGGATCGGTCGCGTCGGCGTCGGCTTCGGCCGGGTGCAGCTTCACCGCGGTCCCGTACGCGGAGACCTCGCTGAGCGACTGGGTGATCTCGCTGGAGTCGAACCGCAGGCCGATCACCGCGTCGGCGCCGGCTTCGGTGGCCATCTCGACCATCCGGCCGACCGCATCCTGGCGGGACCGGGTGAGCAGCGCGACGTAGCTCTCGGCCGGATTGGAGGTCCGGAGCTCGCGGGGCAACTCGCGGGCCCGGGCGACCACGCCGACCACCTCGCCCAGGATCTCCGACACCGCCCGGCCGGGCACCGTCTCGGTGGTGCTGACCGGCACCGCGCGCTTGATCAACTCCGGCGGCTGCGGGCGCTCCGGCTGCTGCGGCCAGACCTGCTGTTGCTGCTGCCCATACTGCTGCTGCCCGGGGTAGGGCTGCTGTCCGTACTGCTGCGGCTGCTGGCCCCAGCCGGGCTGCTGCCCGTACTGGCCGGGGCGCTGTTGCTGCTGGCCGTACGGCGGCTGCTGGGGTTGTTGGTACGGCTGCTGGCCGCCCGGCTGTTGCGGGTACGGATTCGGCTGACCGTACGGGTTCTGGCCGTAAGGGGGCTGCTGGCCGTAATTGCTCATGCGGCCAAACATAGTGCTCGGGCAGACCCCTCGGCCATGGCCTGACGGCGGCGTCCGAGCCGGGGTCGAGCGATCAGCTGCTCAGGCCCGCGACGATGCCGACGATCACCATGAGCAAGATCACCGCGACCGGGATCGAGATCAGCAGAACCCAGGCGATCATGCCCGGCCGCGGCTGTTCGGTGAAGCCCATCCGGCCGGCGCCGAAGGTGATCACGGGGCCCGTGTAGTGGACCTCGACCGACTGGCCCGGCGGGATGTCGACCGCCATCGTCTGCGGCCCGAACTCCCACAGATAGCGCGAGGAGCAGGCGACCTGGTGGTGGCCGGCGTGGGTCGGGTAGAAGTTCTGCCCCCACTTCGCCGGTGCCGGGTGACCGTTGATGTTGACCACCGGCGACACCATCTGGTCGGCCAGCAGGCCGAACGGCTTGCGCAGGTTGACCACGAGCTGGGACTGCCCCATCGGGGGCTGCGGCGCACTGTCGAACGGTTGCGGGGCGCCGTACGGAGGTTGAGACATGGGGGACACCGTAGTGGTCGGCTGGTTCGGCGAGGTAAACCCCGGGAGGCCGGGCGGCACGGATCGATAAGGTGACCGCGTGAGCCACGACAGCGACATCGAGGAGTCCGAACAGCAGCGCATTCGGACCCAGAAGCGGGCGGACCTGATCGCCGAGGGGATTCCCGCCTACCCCGTCGCGGTCCCGCGTACGCACACCCTGCAGGAGGTGCGCAAGGACTGGGCCCATCTCGCCGCCGGTGAGGAGACCGCCGACGTGGTCTCGGTGACCGGACGGGTGGTCTTCGTCCGCAACACCGGCAAGCTCTGCTTCGCGACGCTGCAGGAGGGTCTCACCCTCGACGATTCCGGGGTACGGCTGCAGGCGATGCTGTCGCTGGCCGAGGTGGGCGAGGAATCGCTGGCCACCTGGAAGCGGTTCGTCGATCTCGGCGACTTCGTGTCCGTGACCGGTCGGGTGATCGCGTCGAAGCGCGGCGAACTGTCGGTGCTGGCCACCTCCTGGCAGCTGGCCAGCAAGGCGCTCCGGCCGCTGCCGACGCTGCACAAGGAACTCTCGGACGAGGCCCGGGTCCGCCGCCGCTACGCCGACCTGATCGTCCGGGAACAGGCCCGCGACATGGTCCGCACCCGCGCGACGATCATGCGCAGCGTCCGGGAAACGCTGCACGAGCAGGGATTCCTGGAGATCGAGACGCCGGTGCTGCAGCTGATCCACGGCGGCGCGCACGCCCGGCCGTTCGGCACCCACCTGAACGCCTTCGACATCGACATGACGCTGCGGATCTCGCTGGAGTTGTTCCTGAAGCGGGCCGTCGTCGGCGGCATCGAGAAGGTGTACGAGATCGGCCGGATCTTCCGCAACGAAGGGATCGACTCCACCCACAGCCCCGAGTTCACCATGCTCGAGGCGTACGTGGCGTGGGGTGATCAACGGACCGTCGCCGACCTGCTGCGCAAGATCATTCTCGACATCGCGGACCGGCTCGGCAGCCGGGTGGTGCAAACCGCGGCCGGCCCGGTCGACCTCGGCGTCGAGTGGCGCTGGCTCGGCATCTACCCCGGCCTGTCCGAGGCGCTCGGCGAGGAGGTCACGCCGGACACCCCGGCCGACCGGCTGCGCGAGATCGCCGCCGCCAGGACGATTCCGGTCGATCCGGCCTGGGACGCCGACAAGTTGATCATGGAGCTGTTCTCCGAGATCGTCGAGCCGACGCTGATCCAGCCGACCTTCATCCATGATCTTCCGGCGTCGAAGGAGCCGTTGGCGCGGCCGCACCGGAGCGATCCGCGACTGATCGAGGCCTGGGACCTGATCATCGGCGGCACCGAGTTGTGCACCGCGTTCTCCGAGTTGATCGACCCGGTGATCCAGCGGGAGCGCCTGGTCCAGCAGTCGCTGGCCGCGGCCGCCGGCGATCCGGAAGCGATGCAGCTGGACGAGGACTTCCTGACCGCGCTGGAGTACGGGGCGCCGCCGATGGGTGGACTCGGGGTCGGCATCGACCGGCTGGCCATGCTGTTCACCGGAGCCGGGATTCGGGAGACGATCCTGTTTCCGCTGCTCCGGCCGGAAGCGCATCGGTGACCTCTCCCCGATTCACGGTGGTGCCGGCCGCGTACCTGATCTTCCTCCGCGACGGCCAGGTGTTGCTGCAGTATCGGTCTGGGACCGGGTACCGCGATGATCACTGGGCGGTCGCCGCGGCCGGGCACGTGGAGGCCGGCGAGTCCGTACTGGCGGCGGGCGTGCGGGAGGCCGCCGAGGAACTGGGCGTGACCGTACGGGAGCAGGACCTGGTCGGCGTGACGACGCTGCACCGGACCAATGACGATCCGGCCGAGCGGCGCGGCACGGTCGAGGACGAGCGGTGTGACTACTTCTTCGTGGTCACGGCCTGGCAGGGCGAGCCGAAGATCATGGAGCCGGAGAAGGCCGCGGATCTGCGCTGGTTCCCGTTGGACCGGTTGCCCGATCCCGTGGTGCCGCACGAGCTGCGGGTGCTCGAGGCCGTACGCGACGAGCGGGCCGGCCGATCCCGGGTGCCGGCGATCATGCTCCACGGCTGGTGATCATGATCAACGGGTGCTGATCATGATCAGCGCTGGGTGATCACCGCGCCGGTGCCGTACCTGCGCCAGATGTCGTTGCAGGACTCGCAGGTGTCGGCCGGGATGATCCCCGTCCGCATCAGCAGTGCGAACAGCCAGCAGCCGGCGCAGAAGCCGACCACCGACTCCAAGGCCGCGAAGATCAACAGGATCGCGATCAGCACCGTACCGGCGAGGGTCAGGCCGAACCCCAGACTGAGCACTGCGGCAGCCGTGGTCAGCACCAGCCCGATCGCCTGCGCGAACCGCTTCGGCGGGCCGGGCACGAACTTCGGCAGGCCGAGCCTCGGCGCGATCACCTGGGTGGCCAGCCGGCCGAGCAGGCTGAACCGCGGACCGGCCGCGACCCGGGCCGCGAAGCCGATCGCCAGCAGCACGATCAGCCAGTGCCAGCCGGTGATCAAGGTCAGCGCGGCGAGCACGACCACACCGCCGGCGACCACGCGGGCGGCCTTCTCGTTCACCGGATTGGGGAATCCCCAGAGCGAGGCCATGGAATCCACCGTAGGTCGCCGTCCGCCCCTTGTGGTCGGTGTCCGATGGGTGAGACCCTGCGGAGTCATGAGCGGAGCTGAACGAGCGGGTGCGTTCTGGGACGCCGTCCGCGGCGAGGCCCCGGTGCCGCCGGCGGCCGCGACCCTCGGCTTCGAGTTCGTCGCCGTCGACCCGGACCGCGGCACGATCGAGCTCGCCTTCACCGCGACCGAGGCTTTCACCAACCCGGCCGGCAACGTGCTCGGCGCGTTCGTCGCGGCGATGCTGTACGACACCGTCGGGCCGGCCCTGATCGCGACCCTGGAGCCGGACCAGTTCCAGTCGACCCTCGACCTGAACACCCGCTTCCTCCGCCCGACCCGCCCCGGCCGCAAGCTCGGCCACGGCCGGATCGTCCACCGGTCCGGCGACCTCGCCCACCTCGCCTCCGAGCTCACCGAGCCAGACGGAACCCTGATCGCCACCGCCACCGCGACCGCCCGGGTGATTCCCCTCGCCGAGGCGCGAAACGCGGTCTGACCCGGCCCACCCTGCCCCCGCCGCCCGCCACCATCTGGGAACCGGGACTCGTTCGCGGCTGTGGCCCGCTCCCCCTCGCCTGCCCCGTGCCACGCCGCGTGCCCCGTGCCACGCCGACCGATCTTTCGCGTCTGTCCCGCCGCCATCCCGGAGGCCAGCCGCGACCGTTCCTCGCAAGCGCGACCGCTGCGCTCTCCCTGATCCACCGTGGCTTGGCCCTTCTCGACCTTCGCGCCCACCACAGGAGTAGGCGCGAGGTGCCGGGGTGGATCCGGACGCGTTCTCGGGCGCCCGATTCGCCGCGCGGGACGGAGAAGCGTCGCAGTGACGGGCAACCCGAACCGCCCGGGCCGACCGCCTGAGATCTCGAGTCGCTCCGAGGACGCCCGGCCTCGGCTCGCACCAAACGCGGTCGGCGCGGCAGGCTCGGCCCACGCACAACATGGATGCGCGGCGGACTCAAGCCCACACCACGACACGCGACTCTGACGGTGGCCGCGGATCCGGCCAACGGTTGTACGAATGGCCGTCGACCTCGGGCAGGCGCGTGCAGGTCGGGCCGGTGGAGGTGCGACGAGGAAGGGGATGGCGGTCGGCGGGTGCGGGGCCGCCCGGGGTTGGGCGCGGTACGGCCGCACGGCGCGGCCAGTGCCGAATGCCGGCAATCCCGGGCACGATCGAAGATTCTTCGGCTTGGACCCAACGGCCCGTTACCCAGGCCGGACGCGGTTTGTCGAGTGGCGACATAACGACCCCATCTGGCGCGAATCGCGGTCGTTAACGTCACTCTCGATGAACCCCGAGAACCGCCACGGATGCGGTGCGGGCATCGGACGCGAAATCTTGCGGTTTGTCCCACGGCGTTCCGGATTCGCCAACAACCTCCGGGCTGCGGAGGCGAGGAGCGGTCGCGGATCCGGTCCTTCCCGAGGTTCAGACCGCAACCTCGGCAAGAGAGACCACGGCGATCGGAGGCTCGCCGGATATCGCGTTGCGGGGCGTACACAGCCGGACCGCCGACGGGACCCGAAAGGCAATTCTGGGCGGCAATTCGTGTCGTTCCCGTCCACTCGCCGACGGCTCCCATCGTGGATTTGAGCGATCGCTCAAAATCGGTCTAAGCTGGGTCGTGGAAGGTCGTGAGGCGGATGAAGATCGTTGTTCCTGGTGGCAGCGGGCATCTCGGCCAAGTGCTCGGGGCGGCCCTGGTAGCGGCGGGGCACGAGGTGGTTGTCCTCACGCGGAGGCCGGTCGGTGCCTCCGGCATCCGGGAAGTCGTGTGGGACGGGCAAACGCTTGGGGCGTGGGTGGCGGAGGTCGACGGGGCCGATGCGGTGATCAATCTCGCCGGACGGAGCGTCGGCTGCCGGTACACCGAGGACAATCTGCGGGACATGATGAATTCCCGGGTCGACTCGGCCCGGGTGATCGGGCAGGCGATCGCGGAGGCGGAGCGGCCGCCGGCGGTCTGGTTGCAGATGAGTACGGCAACGATCTACGCCCACCGGTTCGACGCGGCCAACGACGAGCGGACCGGGATCATCGGCGGCACCGAGCCGGACGTGCCGGACTATTGGGCGTTCAGCGTGGACATCGCGCGCACTTGGGAGGCGGAGCAGGAGCACGCCGACACCCCGTACACGCGCCGGGTCGCGCTGCGGACCGCGATGGTGATGAGTCCCGGCCGGGGCGGCGTCTATCGGGTGCTCCGCGGCCTGGCCCGACTCGGACTGGGCGGTACCGTGGCGGGTGGGCGGCAATACGTCTCCTGGATCCATGATCAGGATCTGATCCGCGCCGTCCTGTTCCTGCTCGATCATCCCGAGCTGTCCGGTCCGGTCAACCTGGCCGCACCGAATCCGCTGCCGCACGCCGAGTTCATGCGAGTCCTGCGGCGGGCCTGCGGGCGGCCGTTCGGGCTGCCGGCGACGCGCTGGATGGCCGAACTGGGTGCGTTCGCCCTGCGCGCGGACACCGAACTCCTGCTGAAGAGCCGCCGGGTGGTGCCGACCCGGCTGCTCGAGGCCGGCTTCCGGTTCGCCTTCCCGGACTGGGCCGTGGCCGCGGCCGAACTCGAGAGCCGGGCCCGGGGCGGGAGTCAGGGGAGCAGCAAGGTGGAGTCGCCGAACTCGTGCCAGAGATAGCCGTGCTCGATCGCGGCGTCGTACGCGCGCTGGGTGAGGTCGGCACCGGCGACCGCCTCGACGAGCAGCAGGTGGGAGGCCTCGGGCTCGTGCCAGCCGCTGATCAGGCCGGACACCGCGCGGACCGGTCGGGCCGGCCGGATCACCAGGTCGGTCCAGCCCATCCGAGGCCGTACGGTCCCGTCGGGGTCGGCCGCGGACTCCACTGCGCGGGTCGCCGTGGTGCCGACGGCGATCACCCGCCGGCGCCGGGACCGGGCGGTGTTGATCATGCGGGACGTCGCCTCGGGCACCGCGTACCACTCCGGCAGCGGGGCCTCGCCGGCCTCGGGCGACGACACGGTCGTGTGCAGCGTGATCGGCGCGAACTGGATCCCGGCCGCGACCAGCCGGGTGACCAGGCCGGTGCTGAACGGGCGGCCGGCACTCGGCATCTCGGCGGAGCCGGGGCGCAGCGCGAACACGGTCTGGTAGCGGTCGAGCGGAAAGCTGCGGGTCAGGTGGCCGTAGCTGATCGGCCGACCCTGCCGCTCCAGGTAGGCGACCAGCGGGACCGGAGTCTGCACGGCGGCCCGCCAGAGGCGGTTGCCGACGCCGGTCGGTGACGACCCGAGGCGCGGGTACGGAGCCAGCAGGGTCACCGACGCACCCGCCGGCAGTTCGATCGTCTCGCCGGCCCGGCCGTCCAGGACGGGGTCCGCGGCATCGGGCGCGGTCCGCAACTCGATCACCCGCCGCCCGTCGGTGAGCCGGTTCGCGACATGGACGACGACGGGCCGCCGATCGTCCCGCACGCCGTCCAGTTGCCCGGCGACGGTGGCCGAGTTGTTGATCACCAGCAGGTCACCCGGGACCAGGACGTCACCAAGATCACGGAACAGCAGATGATCAAGACCGGTCGCTCGGCCGACCAGTAGGCGCACGCCGTCCCGGGCCGGTCGCCGGGATCCGCTGCCGCGCAGTTCCGGCGGTTCGGTGGCCGGGCGGATCGCGCCCGCCGAGAACCTGGTCTGCGGGCGATCCTGCAGGGCGCTCATCTCAGGCGACCTCGGCGGCCCGATAGCGTCCGCTGGCGGGCCGGTTGGTGATCAACCGGAGAAACGCCGGCACCGCCGTCTCCGGCAGCGGCCGGTCGCTGATGTCCTCACCCGGGAACGCGGCCTGATGCATGGCGGTACGCAGATCGCCGGGATCGACCGCAAACCAGCGGCGGTCCGGCTCCTCGGCGGCCAACGTCGCGGTCAGATGGTCGAGGCCGGCCTTGCTGGCCGCGTAACCACCCCAGCCGGGATAGTGATCGGCCGCCGCGTCGGAGGAGAGGTTGATGATCACCGCGTCGGGCGCCAGCCAGGGCCGGGCGGCGTTGATCAATCCCAGGGGTGCGATCAGGTTCACCGCGAGGATCCGGGCGAACGTGTCGGCGTCCAGGTCACGCAGCTGTGGTTGCGGACTGCCGCCGAGCTCACTGGCATTGTTGATCAACAGCGTGATCGGCCCGGCCTCGGCGGCGAGCCGGACCAGGCGGTCCCGGTGGTCCGGGTCGGCGACGTCACCGGCGAGCCAGCGGACCCGCTCGCCGAGACGGTCGGCGACCTCGGCGAGGGCCGCGCTGGTCCGGGCGGTGGTGGTGACGGTCCACCCGGCGGAGACCAGTTCGGTGATCAGGGCTCGGCCGAGTCCGGCGGATCCCCCGGTGACGATGGCGTTCGGCATGACTGCCTCCTCGATGACTGGAGGAAGCCAGTATCAAACCTCAAGTTGACGTGAACTCAAGTCCCGATTCCGGGCGTACTCTCCCGGATCACCACCGACGACTTGGCGGTCCAGACGATGCTCGGCCGGCCGGGTCGCTCCTCGGGGGTCTCCAGGGCGTGCCGTACCGCCTCCCGGCCGATCTCGGCCAGCGGGATGCCGACCGTGGTCAGGGCCGGCGTGACGTCGCGTACCGTCGGAATGTCGTCGTAGCCGGCCACCGCCACGTCGACGCCGGGCCGCAGCCCGACCGACCGCAGCGCCGACATGGCGCCGACCGCCATCACGTCGTTGACGGCGAAGATCAACTCGACCTCGCCGCGAGCCTCCTTGATCAACTCGAGTGCCCCGGCGTAGCCGCCGTCCCGGGTGAACTCGGTGCTGATCACATGCCGGTCGGCCAGCTCGATGCCGTGCTCGGCCAGCCCCTCGCGGAAGCCGCGCAGCCGTTCGTTCGAGGTCTCCAGCGCGTCGTTGCCACGGAGCACGGCGAATCGGCGATAGCCCAAGCCGGCCAGGGCTTCGGCCAGTTGCCGGGCCCCGGTGGTGTTGTCCATCGCGACCGTCGGGAACGGCAGCACCGGCTGGCTGATCATGATCACCCGGCCGCCGGACTCGGTCAGCGCGGTCAGCTCCTCGATCAGGGCCGGCTGGTCCGGGTTGCCGGCGAGCCGGCTGCCGGCGACGATCATGATCCGGGGACGCTGGGCGGCCATGGTGCGGACCAGGTCCAGTTCGCGGGACGAGTCTCGCCCGGTGGCCGCCATGGTCACCGCGAGCCCGGCCGCGTCCGCGGCCTCGATGACACCCGCGGCGATCCGGGAGAAGTACGGGTCGGAGACGTCGCCGACCAGCAGCCCGACCGTCGTCGTGGTCCCGCGCGCGACCGCCTGGGCCGCGTAGTTCGGCTTGTAGTTCAGCCGTTTGGCGGCGGCGAGCACCCGAGCTCGGTAGTCGTCGCGAACCCGGCGCGTGCTGCCGTTGATCGCCCGGGAGGCGGTCGCCAACGAGACGCCGGCCTCCCTGGCGACATCGTGCAGCGTGACCGGGCTCGGCCCGTTCGGTCGCGGCATGGGGGTCATTGTTGCAGCCGGGACGCCCCAGAGCGCGGCGACGCGACAATGAAATGATGGCGGTACGGACTCGCCGGTGAATCGATGTGCAAGAAGAGGGGACCCCATGACTGAGCGCCCGACCACCCAGCCCGGACTCGACCAGGCCCTGCGAGCGGCCGCCCGCGCGGCGATCGTGCTGGCCGGTTCGGAACCGGCGACCCGGGCGGACTGGCTGCGGGCGATCGCCGACGAACTCGACGCGCACCGCGACGAGCTCGTCGTGCTGGCCCAGGAGGAGACGCACCTGCCCCGGCCGCGCCTGGAGGGCGAGGTGGGCCGGACCACGTTCCAGCTGCGGCTGACGGCGGACGCCGTGGTCGAGGGCTCCTGGCTTGAGGTTGCGATCGACCATGCCGACCCGAACTGGCCGACCGGGCCGCGGCCGGACCTGCGCCGGGTGCTCCGCCCGCTCGGTCCGGTGCTCGTCGTCGCGGCCAGCAACTTCCCGTTCGCGTTCAGCGTGGCCGGCGGCGACACCGCCTCCGCGCTCGGCTCCGGCTGCCCGGTGCTGCTCAAGCTGCACCCCGGGCACCCGAAGCTCTCCGACCGGACCGGCGAGCTGGTGCTCGAGGCGCTGACCAAGGCCGGGGCGCCGACCGGTACGTTCGCCATGATCAGCAGCGAGGCCGACGCGCAGGCGGCGCTGAAGGATTCGCGGATCAAGGCCGGCGCCTTCACCGGCTCGATTCGCGGTGGTCGGGCGCTGTTCGACATCGCTGCGGGCCGGCCCGACCCGGTCCCGTTCTACGGCGAGCTGGGCAGCGTCAACCCCGTCTTCGTGCTGCCGTCGGCGCTGCGCCGCCAGTCCGAGACCCTGTCCGGCTTCGTCAGCTCGTACACCCTCGGCGTCGGGCAGTTCTGCACCAAGCCGGGCGTCCTGTTCGCGCCGCACAGCCAGTCCGTGCTGGACGAACTGGCCGGTCTGGTCAAGGCCGTTGCGCCGGCGCCGCCGCTGAACGATCGGATCCAGCAGGGCTTCACCGGCCGGCTGGCCGAGTTGCGGGAGCTGTGGCAGCCGGTCAGCGAGGGCACCCAGACCGCCGACGGCCTGAGCCCGTCGCTGTTCGCGACCACCATCGACGACGCACTGGACGATCTGGACGGGCTGTTCGAGGAGGCGTTCGGTCCGGCCTCGGTCGTCGTCTCGTACGAGGACCCGGCGGAACTGGTCGCGGTGGCCCGGCGGCTGCCCGGTCAGCTGACCGCGACCATCCACGGCGACGAGGACGACCCGATCGCCCCCGAGCTGCTCGGGGTGCTGGCCGGTCACGCCGGCCGGGTGATCTGGAACGGCTGGCCGACCGGGGTTTCAGTCACCTGGGCGATGCAGCACGGCGGCGGCTGGCCGGCGACCACGGCCTCGGTGCACACGTCGGTCGGCCCGACGGCGCTGCGCCGGTTCGTCACGCCGATCTCGTACCAGGACGTGCCGGAGGCCCTGCTGCCCGCTGCCGTACGGGACGACAACCCGCTCGGCATCTGGCAGCGGATCGACGGGAAGCTGACCCCGCCGAACTAGGGACGCGCGACACTAGCCGCCGGGGCGGACGCCCTGGATCGAGAGGAAGGTCCGGAGTTCGGATGCGTGCCCGGTGAGGTGGCGAAGGCCGCCGACCAGGACCTCCGCCCGCGTCTTCACCCCGTTCCGGTGCTCGTCGACCAGTTGCGCGGCCCGGTCATCGGTCAGGGCGGTGAACTCCCACTCGGCCTTCGTCCGGCAATGCTCGACGTAACCGAGCAACTGGTCGCGGGAGTAGGTCGGCGGCACCACGTACCCGTCCTCGTCCTGCGGTGAGAACGGTGCCGGCGGCGCCCAGCCGACCGCCGTTGCCGACAGGTCGACGTCCGTGAAGAAGAGCGCGTGGGAGGCCATCCGCCAGACCGCCGTCATCGCCCGGAACTTGCGCTCCCGGATCTCGGGGTCGTCGAACGGGCGACCCTCGGGATCCGTCGGCGGCCACATCCATTGATCCGTCTTGCGAGGCTCGATGATGCTGGCCTCCCACAACTCGTCCGGACAATCGCGGAGCACCGCCGCCAGCTCGTCGATGCTCCCCCGGTAGCTCCCGGCCAGGGCCTTCGTCCACGTCGTCGCCATAGCGGTGACCGTACGGCGCCGCGCTGACAGCGTTGCCCTCAGGTGCCGGGCGCGATCACTTCGAGTCCGGCCGCCCGGGCCGCCTCCCCGAGCCTGCGGTCATAGGTCAGGATGGCAGCGGCGTCGAGGCGCATCGCTGCTTCCAGGTGCAATGCGTCCAGGGTGCGCAGATACGGCATCGGCAGGAAGCCCGCGCTGCGGTAGACCGCCCGGTCCAACGCTGCGAGAGCGACACCATCGAGGATGCGGCTCACGTCCGACTGATCGAGACCCTCCCGGACCGCCACTCGACGCAACTCGGTCTCGAGCAGGTCACTGGAGACCAGCATCGCCGGGGTCTGATCGAGCCAGTCCACCAGAGCCTCGCTCTCGGGCTGGTCGATCAGGAGGGCGCCGAGAGCGGAGGTGTCCACATAGACGACCGGACCAGCTGTCACAGTCTTTCCTCGCGCAGGTCGTCCAGGATGGTCTCAAGGCTTCGACGGCCGGCCTTTCGCTCGATGCCCAGCGCCGCCCAGCCACCCTCGCGCCGTGCCGGACGAGCTATCGCCAAGGAGGGGGCAGGCGCGTCGAGCGGCACGATCCGGCCGACCGGCACCCCGCTGTTGGTCAGAATGAATGAGTGCCCCTCGCTCACCGCGCGAAGCACTCGGCCGGACTCGTTGCGCAGCTCTCGCTGCGACAGGCTTTCGTCCCAAGATTCGGCGGCACTCATGAATCGACTGTAGCACGCGTGCGACGGATCGGTCGCTGGATCAGCGTTGAAGTCGTCGCCGGTCGCGCTTGCCGAGCTTGATCACCGCCCCGGAGTTGATCACGGTCACGGCATCCGGGTCGGTCAGCTTGGTCCCGTCGAGGGAGACGCCGCCCTGCACGATCAGGCGGAGCAGTTCGCTCCGGCTGGCGTCGGGCCGGGCCAGTCGGAGCAGCTCGATCACCGTGAGTTGATCATGGTCGACCGTGAGCGTCGGCAGCTCGTCGGGCAGCTCGCGGGCGGAGAACAGGCTGAGGAACGCGGCTCGTTCCCGGGCCGCGGTCTCGGCTCCGTGGTAGCGGGCCACGACCGCCTCGGCGACGTCCAGTTTGGCATCCCGAGCATCGCGGCCGCCCAGTTCGGCTCGCCGGGCCAGATCGGTGATCCGGTCCTCGGGAAGGTCGGAGTAGACCGTCGCGTACGTCTCGATCAAGGGATCCAGCAGGCGCATCAGCTTGCCGAACTTGTCCTGCGGACTGTCGACCAGCCCGACGTAGTTGCCGAGCGACTTGGACTGTTTCGGTCCGCCGTCCAGGCCGGGCGTGATCTTGGTCGTGATCACCACCTGCGGCTCGGCGCCGAGTCGCTGCTGCAGGTGCCGGCCCATCATCTCGTTGTAGAGCTGATCGGTGCCGACGATCGTCAGGTCGCTGTCCATGGCGAAGCTGTCGTAGCCCTGCAGCACCGGGTAGATCAATTCGTGCCCCGCGATGTCGGCGCCGGCCTTGATCCGTTCGGCGAACATGTCCCGCGCGATCAGCCGGCCGTGGGTGACCAGGGCGAGTACGTCGAGCAGTCCGCCGACGCCGAGCGGCTCCAGCCATTCGGAGTTGCGGCGGATCTCGAGCAGGTCGTCGTCGGTACGGAGCACGGTGGTCACCTGGTCCAGGTAGGCCGTGGCGTTCCGGTCGATCTGCTCGGCGGAAAGGACCGGGCGGGTCTCGGACCGATCGGTCGGGTCGCCGATCCGGGTGGTCAGATCGCCGATCAGGAAGACCACCCGGTGCCCGTGATCTTGCAGGTAGCGCATCAGCCAGAGGTTGACCGCGTGACCCAGATGGAGGTCCGGTGCGGTGCAGTCGACGCCGTACTTGATCCGGAGCGGGCGACCTGATTCGAGCCGCTCGACGAACGACTCGCGGCCGACGATCTGCTCCGTGGTGCGAGCGAAATGATCAAGGACAGTGGATGCGGAAGGTCTTGCAGGCATGGGATTCCCTCGATGAGAGCCGGAAACTGAACAGGGGTACGGGCTCTGCGAGGGCGCCGGACGGCTAGGAGCGCGACGACAGGACCGGAGCTCCTCCCAGAGCCCGGCTATAGTCGTGCGTCCGCTGCGGCATGGGGCGACCCTAACATGCGATGGAGGATGCCGGTGAGTACGGATGTGGGTCCGCCGGACGGGTACACGGACGCGGAATTGGCCCGGCGGGAGGCCCGGGACGCCGAGGTGCGCCGGCTGCAGGCGGCCGGCCGGTGCTACCAGTGCCATGATCAACAAGTGGCCGGCGAGTTGCTCGGCCGGGAGACCGTGATCGCCACCCGCGGGCCGGTGCAGGTGTCCCTCGCCGCCGACCCGCGCGCGGTCGGGCACACGATCGTCGGGTGGCTGCCGCACGTGCCGGACTTCCTCGCCCTCGACGAGGCCGAGACGGCGGTCCTGTTCAACGCGGCGCGGGAGGTGGGCCTGGCCCTCAAGGCGGCGCTGGGGTGCGAACGGGTCTACCTGGTGACCATGTGCGACGGCGAGCACAATCACCTGCACCTGCAACTGATTCCGCGGTACGCCGGGACGCCGATCGGGTCTCGGCGCCTGGTCGATCCACGCCGCCCGTTGCGGGATGCGTCCGCCCTGACCGCGGCCGTGCGCGAGAGATTGGGGGCAGCGTGGCCGGCATGACGGGTAGCGCGGAGACGCGGCTGGTGATCATCCGCGGCAACTCGGCGTCCGGGAAGTCGACGGTGGCGCGGCTGCTCCGGGAACGGGTCGGCCGGGGTGTCGCGCTGATCCAGCAGGACCACGTGCGGCGGATCCTGCTGCAGGAGTACGACCGGCCCGGCTCGAGCAACATCAGGATGATCGACACGATCGCCCGGACCGCGCTGGACGAGGGTTACGACGTGATCATCGACGGGATCATGAACGTCGACCGCTACGCGGCCATGCTGAACCGGCTGATTGATGATCACCGGGGCCGGAGCGTCGCCGTCTACCTGAACATCCCGGTGGACGAGACGATGCGGCGGCACCGGACCAAGCCGGACATCGGCGAGGTGCCGGAGGAGACCGTACGCTCCTGGTACGCCCCCGACGACCTGCTGCCGGAGCGCGACGAGGTGGTCTTCGGACCCGAACTGTCGGCCGACGACATGGTCCGGGAACTGTTCCAGCGCACGGGATTCCGGCCCCGCGACGGGTCCGTGGAATTGCCTCCGCATTGCCGTTGATCATGCCCCGGATCGGGTAGGTTCATGATCATGACAACGACGCCGCGGTACGACAATCATGCCGACTGGTACGTGACCCACACCCGGGAATGGCAGCCCGCGGCCGCCGACTTCCTGCCGCCCGACCTGACCGGCCAGGCGGTGCTCGACCTGGCCTGCGGCTGGGGCCAACTGAGCCGGATCCTGGCCGAGCGCGGCGCCGTCGTCACCGGCGTCGACCTCGCTGCGCAACTGCTCAGCAAGGCCCGCGAGCAGGAGCAGTCCGATCCGGCCGGCATCCGCTATCTGGTCGGGAACGCCGCCGGCACCCGCTGGTGGGACGGGACACCGTTCGACGGGGCGGTCTGCAACATGGCGCTGATGGACATCGACGACCTGGCCGGCGCCATGAGCACGGTGGCGCGGGTGCTCCGCCCGGGCGGCTGGTTCGTCTTCACCCTGTTCCACCCCTGCTTCCCGGGCCGAGGCGACACTCCGTCGAGCTGGCCGGAGGACGGCGGCTACGCGACCGAGCGGCGCTGGAGCACCGGCCGGGACGGAGTCCGGGGCCATGTCGGCGCCAACCACCGGATGCTGTCCACCTACCTGAACGCGGCGTTGCGGGCCGGGCTGGAGTTCGAGGAATTCGCCGAGCGGGACGCCGAACTGCCGCAGGCGCTGCTGGTTCGCTGCCGCCGACCGCGCTGACGGTCCCGGCCTGGATCAGCCACGCGACCGCGGAGCATCCCGCGGGGGTACAGAGGGTGTTGCAGAAGTCGGTCCGTAGGGACCCTCGCCGAAGATCTTGCGCTCCTGCCCATACTCACTGCGCACGACCGGAGTGAATTTCAGCCGGGCAGTCGCGGCGGAAATCCACAGCGGTCGGGGTCGTGAGGCGGGCGCGCCATCAAGGTCGCCAACTGAGCGGACGCCTTGACCTCCAATCGGGACGAATCCGCAACACCCTCTATACCCGGCCGAATTCCCCGGTCCCGAGGCGAAGCTCCCTTGCCGGTGCTGGGGCCGCGTGCGAAGATCGGTGCAGCGGCGTACGTCTGACGCCCAGTCCGGTGCCGGACCCCAGCTCCAGCACCTACCGACGAAGGGGAGCACATCCTCCGACGTAGTGGAATTCGCGCGTTGTCACTCGACCCTTGGGCGTGACCGGCGGGCTGGGGCTGTCGTACGTCCGGAGGATTCGACATGACCGAAGACGCCGATTTCAAGCAGCTGGTACGTGAGCGGATGGCCCGTACCGGCGAGAACTACACCCAGGCCCGGGCCGCGCTGCGCCCGGACGAACCCAGCCCCACCCAGCCCACCGCCACCCAGCACGTAGCGCCGCAACTGGCGGCCGCCGGGCCGCGCGACCAGGGAGATCCGGGCGAGGCAACCGAGATGAGTGAGCCGACCGCGCGGGTCGAAACGGACGAGCGGGTCGAACCGGACCCAAGGTTCGGCTCTGGCGACTGGGCCGGGGCGGGTATCGAGGACGTGACCGATGAGCAGGCCGAGCCGAGCGGCCCCGAGCAGCCGGCGTCCCTCAGCGTCGCCGCCTACCTCGACGTCGAGCCGACCCTCAGCATCGACGACCTGATCATGCTCGGCTCGCTCGGGATCAGCCCGGCGGCCTTCGCCGATGCCCGCGCCGCGTGGCCCGGCATCACGCTCGATGATGTCGCCGGTCTGCACAGCATGGGGATCTCAGCCGAGGTGATTCGGGACTGGCACACGATCGACCCGTCCGCCCCGCTGGAGGAGATCATGGGCGCGGTCAGCGTCGGGCTGACTCCCGCCCTGTTCCGGTCCTATCGGGAGCGGTTCGCCGATCTGACCATCGATCGGGCGATCGCCCTGCACTCGATCGGCCTCACGGGCTGACGGGGGTCAGCGGCCGCCGTCGGTGTCGTCGTCGGTCTCGCGCAGGTGGGAGAAGTCGCCGAAGTCGTCGTCGTCCCGGGCCCGGCGGGAGCGGGCGCCGCCGTGGCTCGTGTCGCCGCGGCGGAACAATCGGCCGACCGCGGTCTGGGTCATCGTCGAGTCGGGATCCGGTTCCGGCGCCGGCGGCTCGGACCGCCGGCCGACGGCGCTCCGGGCCGGGCGCGGCCGCGGCTCGGCCGAGCGTGGCGACTCGGCGGACCGGCCGGAGCCGGCCGAGCGACCCGAGCCGGAGGTTCGGCCGGACCGTGCCGAGGCGGTATGGGAGCGGTTGGCGGCCACGGCTCCGCCGCCCGAGGCGAGTGCCGGCGATCCGGCCTTGGACCGGTCGCTGACCCGGACCACGGCGACGCCGATGAAGGTCGTCAGCGGTACGGCCAGGATCAGGCCGATCGAGCCGACCAGGGTGCGGATCACCTCGCCCGCGAACTGCTCGGTCTGCACCACCTCGATCAGCGGCCGCTGGTAGATCACGATCAGCAGCAGCACCGGCAGCACGGCGCCGGCGGTGGCGAAGGCGATCGTGTAGACCGTCGAGGCGATGTGGTCGCGGCCGATCCGCATCGCCCGGGAGAACAGCCGCTTCCGGTCCGGGTCGGCATCGGCCAGCTCCCAGACCGCCGAGGCCTGGGTGATCGTGACGTCGTTCAGGACGCCGAGGCCGGCGATGATGATGCCGCAGATCACCACCGAGGTGAGTTCCATGTTCGGCGCGGTCGCCGCGAGGACGTAGTCGTCCTCTGCCGAGACCCCGGTCAGATGCGCCCACTTGGTGGCGATCCAGCCGAAGAGCGCGCTCAGCACCAGCCCGAACAGGGTGCCGAGCAACGCTGTCGTGGTTCGGGCACTGAACCCGTGCGCCGCGTACAAGACAACGAACATGATCGCGGCCGACCCGATCAGGCCGACCAGGATCGGACTCGAGCCGACCACCAGCGCCGGGAACATGAACTTGATCAGGATGAAGCCGGCGAACGCCAATCCGATCAGCGACGCGAACCCGCGCCATCGCGCGACCAGCACCACGAGTACCGCGAAGATCAGGGCCAGGATCGCCAGCGGAACCGTACGTTCGAAATCGGAGAACTGGTACGCGGGCGGCTGGCCCGGCTCGGCCGGCACCCGCATCAGCTTCAACTTCTGGCCGATCGAGACACCGGACTTGAAGATCGTGTCGGAGACCGCGACCTGGACCGTCTGGCCCTGCTCCGGCCCGTCGGTCAGCTCCACCGCTAGGTCAGCACAGACCTGGTCGGTCCGGCCGGTCACCATGCCCGGCAGGCCCTCGCACTTGATCTGGTTGATGTTGGTCACCTTGCCGGTGACGAACGTGATGTCCGGCGGATTGGCGAGGCTCGGGTCGATCTTGGACTCGACGTCGCGCGGCCACAGGAAGACCAGTCCGGCAATGGTCCAGATCAGCAACGGGATCAGAATCACCACCATGATCCGCAGCGCCTTCTGGTGCCGGACCCGGTCGGCCTGCGTCAGGGCGCGGTCGTCCTCGTGGTGAGTGTGAGTCTCCGTCATAGTCTTAGTTCCCGTGAGCCAGATTCCGAAGGGCAAGAAGAAAGCTACCCGGTCGAGTCTGCCCGCGGCGAAACGAGAACATGATCCGAGTTGGCCTAGGGCCGGCGGCGACGATACCCGCTCACGACCCAGATCGCAGCGTTCCGGCGAATCCGGCTCCCGCACCGCACCCATGGTCCTGGTGCTCACCGTCGTGGTCTGGGCCGTCGCGCTGACCGCCGGCATCGCCATCTGGACGACTCGGACCGACACCAGCGCCGGTGCCGGATCAGCGGTTCCGCCGAACCTGCCGGAGGCTCCCGGCGGCACGCCGGAGGAGACTCCGCCGCCCGAACCGGAGCCCGAGCCCGACCCGCGGGACGACCGCTCCGAGCGACCGTCCCGCTCCGACCCGCCGCCGTCGAAGCAGCCCAAGCCGAAGGAGACGCCGCAGATCCCGGCCGCCGGGAAGGGCACCTACGACCGGCAGCAGCGGACCGCGAAGCCGGCCGGCGACTCCGGCCAGAAGATCACCTACGACGTCCGGGTCGAGAAGGGGCTGCCGTACGAGGTCGACGACATCGCCAAGACGATCCACACGATCCTCAACGACGAGCGGTCCTGGAGCGGGACCGGGCAATGGCGGTTCGAGCTGGTCGGGCCGGACGAGGAGGCCGACCTGCACGCGTATCTGGCGACGCCGAAGACCACCGACAAGTTGTGCGCCCCGCTGCTCACCGGTGGCGAGGTGTCCTGCCGCAACGGTGACAAGGTGGTGCTGAACGCGAAGCGCTGGGCGTTCGGGGCGGAGGCGTACGGGGACGACGTGACGAACTACCGGCGCTACCTGGTCAATCACGAGTTCGGGCACGCGCTCGGCTTCGGCCATGTGGGTTGTCCGGGCCGGGGCCGGCCGGCGCCGATCATGATGCAGCAGACCAAGGGTGTGGACGGCTGCCGGCCGAATCCCTGGCCGGCGGGCGACGACTGATGTTGATCTTGCTGCCGCCGTCGGAGGGCAAGGCCGCGCCGACCCGGCGCGGCCGTCCGGTCGACCCCGACCGGCTGTCGCATCCCGAACTCGCCGAGGCCCGGATCGCGGTCCGGGACGCCTTGATCAAGGCCAGCGGGCATGCCGACGCCCTCGAGATTCTCGGCGTCGCGCCCGGGCTGGCCGGTGAGGTTGAGTTCAACACGCGGCTGGACACCCTGCCCGCTCAGCCGGTGTCGAAGGTCTATACGGGTGTGCTCTACGACGCGCTCTCCTACGACAGCCTGTCGGTCACGGCCCGGCGCCGGGCCAATCGTTCGGTTCGGGTGCAGAGCGCGCTCTGGGGTCCGGTCGGGCCCGGTGACCGGATCGCGCCGTACCGGCTGTCGATGGGGGTCTCGCTGCCCGGGATCGGCCCGCTGGCACGGTTCTGGCGGTCCCGGCTCGGGCCGGTGCTCGGCGAGCTGGCCGGCTCCGGGGTGGTGGTCGACTGCCGCTCGTCGACGTACACGGGCGCCTGGCAGCCCGAGCCGGCCGCCGCGCACCGCTACGTCGCCGTGCGCGTGTTCGCCGAGGTGGACGGCCGGCGGGTCGCGATCTCGCACCAGGCCAAGCACACCCGCGGGCTGGTCGCGCGGCTGCTGCTGGAGGCCCCGGCGGCACCGCGTTCGCCGGCCGGGGTGGCCGAACTGGTCGCCGCCGAATACCGCTGTGAGCTGACCGCCCAGGGCCGGCGCGGCTTCACGCTGGACGTGATCATGTGATCACGCTGCGCCGCTTGGACCAGCGGGATCGGCTCGGGTTCGAGGCGACGGGCCTGCTGCCGGGGCCGGCCGACGGGCTCCGCTGGCATCCCGAGTACCCCACCGAGAACACCTTGATCGGCTACCGGCTGTCGGTGGAGGCCGGGCAGCCGGAACCCGACACGACGCCGTGGTGGATGTATCACGTGGTCCGTGACGACCAGGTGGTCGGCAACATCGGCTTCCACGGACCGCCCGATGATCAAGGAAGGGTGGAGATCGGCTATGACATCGTGGATTCCCTGTGGGGACAGGGCATCGGGTCGGCGGCCTGCGCCGCGATCATCGGGATCGCCCGGGACGCCGGCGTCACCGAGGTGACCGCCGAGACGGAGCCGGACAACCTCGGCTCGCAACGGATCTTGATCAAGAACGGCTTCGTCCGGGTCGATGTCGACGAGCCCGGCGCGGTGAGATTCCGGCTGCGATGGTGATCGGCCCCGACACGCGCACGATCGTCCTGGACCACGACGTGATGCTGGATTCGATCATGCTCGGCCTGCGCCGCGGGTCGGGCGATCCGACCCACCGCCGGATCGGCAACGGCTGGCTGCGCGCGTCCCGGACGCCGAGCGGACCGGTGTTGATCATGATCGGTGCAACCGGCCGGACGGTGCGGGCGCGAGCCTGGGGCGACGGCGCGCAGTGGGCTCTTGATCAACTGCCCCGGCTGCTCGGCGCCGACGACGACCCGTCCGGCTTCCGGCCGCTGCCCGAGCATCCGCCGCTGGTCGAGGCGCACCGGCGCTTCCCGTACTTCCGGGTCGGCCGGACCGAGCGGGTGATCGAGGCGATCCTGCCCTCCTGCATCGAGCAGGTGGTGACCGGCAAGGAGGCGTTCCGCGCCTGGCGGCTGCTGGTCACCGAGTACGGCGAGGTGCCGCCCGGCCCGGGTGGCGATCCGGACTCGCCGGTGTACGGGATGCGGGTGCCGCCGGCGCCCGAGACCTGGGCCCGGGTGCCGAGCTGGAAGTTCCTGATGGCCGGTGTCGAGCAGCGGCGCAGCCGGCCGCTGGTCCGCGCCGCCGGCCGGGCGGCCGCCCTGGAACGGACCCTGGCCCTGACCTTCGCCGACGCCGACCGAGCCCTGCAGAGCCAGCCCGGAATCGGACCGTGGACCTCCGCCGAGGTACGGCAGCGAGCCCACGGCGACCCGGACGCGTGGAGCATCGGCGACTATCACGTCGGGAGGGCGATCACCTGGGCACTGACCGGGGAGAAGCTCGACGACGACGCCTGCACCGAGCTCCTGGAGCCCTACCGCGGACACCGGTACCGGGTCCAGGCCCTGCTCGGGATGGCCGGTCACACGCCCCCGCGCCGCGGCCCGCGGATGACGCTGCCGACGCACACGCCGTACGCCACCCGCGGCCGAAGTTGATCACCGACCGAGGACGATCCGAAGGTCGGCCGCGGCCTCGACCAGGTCGTCGGCGCCGAACGGGAAGTCGGGTCCCGGCTCGGCGAGGCCCTCGGCCCGCCGATCGGCGACCAGCAGCACGGAACGAGCGAGGATTCGGTTGGGTCGCCCTGTCGCGAGTACTCCTCAACTCGAACGCTGGAGCGCTATACGGGCTCCAGCGGCTGAGTTGAAGAGCTTTGGCGACACGGTCCGCCGGATCAGGTGCCGGTCTCGAGCAGCTGGCGGAGATCGGCGGCGATCCGCGGCGCGGCGCGCAGGCGGTCAAGGCTCCACCGGATCGACGGCTCGGTCAGCGGGTGGCGCCCGGCGATCAGGAAGTTGCCGAAGCCGACGGTGGCGTTGACCAGGACTCGAAAGCTCACCGCGAAGGGCAGCGCGTCGAGGTCGGTGCGGGTCAGCGTGAATTCGTTCCGGTAGCCGGCCGCGACCGCCGCCAGTCTGGCCGGGTCGGGCGGTGCGGGTGGACCGGCCAGCCCGCCGGTCGCGCAGGAGACGGCGAGGAACCCGAGGTCGATCACTGCGGGCCCGGGACCCGCGCTGTCCCAGTCGATCAAGATCACCGACCCGTCAGCCGCGAGCAGGCTGTTCCACGGGTGCGCGTCGCCGTGCAGGAACACCGAGGTCAGACCGGGTCCGAAGTCGAGCGCCGCCCGGCAGGCTTCGGCAAGCCGGTCGGCCTCGTTGCGCTCGGCTGCCGTGCCGCGCCCGCTCGCCGCCGCCAAACGACTCAGCCCGAACCGGAGCTCACCGGCTGGCAACATGCCGGCTCGGTCGATCACGGGAAGCCCGGGCCGCGGATCGGCGGCGGCCACGATCGCGGCCGTGCCCTCCCGATGAAGCCGGCCGAGGGTCCCGCCAAGGCGGCCCAGAGGCTCCGGCCGGAACGGTGTCGGCTCTCCGTCGACGTAGCCGATGATCATGACGTGCAGGGTCTCGGCCGCCTTCTGGAACTCGACCACCGGCCGGCCATCGCGAGTGAGCAGCACAGGTGGGGCGGGGAATCCGGCCCGGGTCAGGGCATCGAGCACCGCGGCATAGCGATCCAGGTCGTGCCCGACCCGAATCACCCAGCGCTCCGCGCCGGTGATCATCAGGAAGACCGGATGATCGTCGGCGAGCCGGCTGATATGCGGGTCGGCGAGGCCGTACTGGTCCATGATCAGCGCTCGGAGGCACAGCAGATCAGTCATCGGATCAGGAGGTGCGCTGCTGATCGGTCAGCCGCGGCGGGGTGGCGGCCAAGCCTTCCAGGGTGGTCGAGCCGGGCAGGCGGAGGGTGAACTCGGCGCCGCCCTGGGCGGAGCGGCCGGCGGTGACGCTGCCGCCGTGCCGGTGTACGGCCTGGGCCACGATCGAGAGGCCGAGTCCGGTGCCCGGGGTGTTCCGCGAGGTGTCGGAGCGGTAGAAGCGGTCGAAGACGTACGGCAGGTCCTCCTCCGCGATGCCGGGGCCCTGGTCGGCCACGCGCAGCCGGTCGCCCTCGAGCTGGACTCGGATGGTGCCGCCGGGCGGGCTCCACTTGACCGCGTTGTCGAGCAGGTTGGTCACGGCCCGCTCCAGGTTGTCGGCCTCGCCGATCACGTAGAACGGGTTCAGTTCGACGTCGAAGGTCAGTCCCGGCCCG
Organism: Microlunatus parietis; assembly: GCF_013407955.1. Lineage (GTDB taxonomy): Bacteria > Actinomycetota > Actinomycetes > Propionibacteriales > Propionibacteriaceae > Microlunatus > Microlunatus parietis. The sequence goes on from NZ_JACCBU010000001.1 coordinate 3,913,960, forward strand.
CGCCGCCGTACCCGATCCAAAGCGGCGTTGACCACGTCGCGAAAGTCGATCGGCTCCGGGGCCGGCTTCACCCGGTCCTCCCGGGCCAGCTGCACCAGGTCGCCGATCAGCGAGGTGAACTCGACCAACTGCGCCGACACGTCGTGCAGGATCTCCTCGCGGTCCTCCGGCCGGAGCATCCCGGTCTCGACGTCGGACACCAGCAGCTCGATGTTGGTGCGCAGGCTGGTCAGCGGGGTCCGCAGTTCGTGCCCGGTGTCGGCGATCAGCTGCCGCTGCCGTTCCCGCGACGACGCCAGCGACCGCAGCATCCGGTTGAACGACTCGGCCAGCCGGGTCAGTTCGTCGTCGCCGGAGGTGACCTCGATCGGCTTCAGCTCATCGGTGGCGGTGACCCGCTCGACGGCCCTGGTCAGCGCCCGTACGGGACGCAGGCTGGACCGGGCGATCGCCGCTCCGGCGGCGGCCGAGATGATCACGCCGGCGCCGCCGAAGATGATCAAGACCAGCCAGAGCGAGCTGAGTGCGTCCTGGGTCGGCTGCAGCGGTCGGCCGAGCACCAGCGCGTACGAGGGCAGCCCGCGGATCGGCACCGCGATGATCCGGTACGACTCGCCGCGGGTGGTCAGACCGGTCCGGGCCGATGGCTCGGTCTGCAGCCGCGCGACGGCGAGCTCCTTCGGCCCGAGGATCAGGTGGGCGCCCTGGTCGGGGACGTAGTAGATCTCGCCGTCCGCCCGGATCGCCGCGACCGACATGCCACCGGCCCGAAGCCCGTCCTCGGTCAGCCCGCCGAGCCGGCTGATGTCCCGGGCGACCGCAGGGGTCAGGTCGTTCGCGATCGCGGTCAACTCGGCGTCCATCGCCCGGTAGAGCGAGATCCGGATCGTCAGATAGCCGGCGACGCTGGTCACCGCGACGGCCAGCGCTACCGCGACCGAGGTCAGGTAGGCGACCCGGCTGCGCAGCGGAAGCTTCCGCCACTTCCGCCTCAGCGGGCTGACCATGAGCCCACCATGATCACGGCGGCGTCTCGCGGAGCACGTACCCGACACCGCGGACGGTGTGGATCAGCCGCGGCTCGCCCTCGGCCTCGGTCTTGCGGCGCAGGTAGCCGATGTAGACCTCGAGCGAGTTCGCGGTGGTCGGGAAGTCGAAGCCCCACACCTCGTTGAGCAGCCAGCTGCGCTCCAGCACCCGGCGCGGATGTTCCAGGAACGCCTGCAGCAGGGCGAATTCGGTCCGGGTCAGGGTGATCGGGCGGGCGCCGCGCAGCACCTCCCGGGTGTGGGTGTTCAGGACCAGATCGGAGAACGTCAGGCTCTGCTTGGACGGGTCGCTGGACTCCGCTGTCGTACCGGCGCGGCGGACCAGGGCCCGCAGCCGGGCCAGCAGCTCGTCCAGCGCGAACGGCTTGACCATGTAGTCGTCGGCGCCGGCGTCGAGGCCGTCCACCCGGTCGCCGACGGCGTCCCGCGCGGTGAGGACCAGGATGGGTACGTCATTGCCGGCGGCGCGGAGCATCTGGGTCGCCTCCAGCCCGTCCACCCGGGGCATCATGACGTCCATGATCACGGCGTCCGGCCGGACGGCGGCGAGCCGGGCCATCGCCTCGGCACCGTCACCGGCCGTGCTGACCTCGTACCCGTTGTAGCTGAGGGAGCGCTTCAACGAGTCTCGGACGGCCTGATCGTCGTCGACAACAAGGATGTGCATGGCCCAAGCATCCCAACCGCCGCCACCTCCCGGGCGCGCGGGCTCTCGCGGCGTGTCGAGACACTGGAGGGGTGGACGTTCTCGAAACTCTCGCGGTACGGATCCGAGCCCTGACCGGGCCACGCTCGCTGGTCGCCGTGGACGGTCCCGATGCTGCCGGCAAGACCACCCTGGCCGACGACCTGGCGGACCTCCTCGGCTCGGCCGTGACCAGGCTCTCGGTGGACGACTTCCACCACCCGGCCGAGCGCCGGCGGGCCCGCGGGCTGACTCCGGAGTCCTACCTGGAGGACTCCTTCGACGTGGCGGCGCTGGCCGCGTCGCTGCGTGGGTTCGCCGCCGGGGACCCGTCCGTAGTCGTCGGCATCCGCGACCTGGACACGGACCAACCTCGCCGGACCGAGCTCAAGGTCCCACCGCGGAGCGTGCTGATCGTCGACGGCGTGTTCCTGCTCCGGCCCGAGCTGGCGCCGTTCTGGGACCTGGCCTGCTACCTGCACGTCCCGGAGCGGGTGACCCTGCAGCGGGCGCTCCGGCGCGACCTTGATCGTTTCGGCGACGCGGCGGAGGTCGAGCGGCGCTATCGCCTGAAATACCTGCCCGGGCAGGCGCTCTATCGCGCGCGGCACGATCCCCTGGCCGGGGCCGATCTGGTGATCGACACGGCCGAACCGCACCGACCCAAGATCATCAGGACCAGAGACGGGTGATGGCCGCAGCACGACGAGCCCGGTCCGTCTTCACCACATTTCCTGCCGCTTTACCACAGAAGCTTCTCGGGTATGGCGCCAGTTTTTCACGTTACGTGAAAAACTTGGGGCCAGAGTGACGAGGGCTGGCCCGAGGTCAGCGGTCCAAGATCGTCAAGGGGTCAGCGGGCGGGTGATCGCGCGGATCAGCAGGTGCAGCGGCCGCAGGTCCGGCCGGCTGTTGTTGAGGGCGGCGAGCAGGTGGGCCTGGTGGTGGGCGGCCGCGCACAGCGTCACAGCGTCGTCCAGGTCGATCGTGAACTCCTGGCCGAGCTTGTGCAGCAGGTCGTTGATCAACACCCGGAACCGGGCCAGGCATTCGTCCTGGTACGTCAGGTACTGCCGGCCGACGCTGCGCTGGCGCGCGGCGTAGAGCATCAGCTCCTGGTTGATCAAGATCAATTCCGGGTCCGGCCGGGCGGCGCCCTGCAGCACGTCGAGGGACTCGGAGATCAGGTCGTCGAGCGACCGGTCGGGGTCCAGCGGCAGCTCGGCGATCTGCTCCAGCGCCGCGTACTGCTCCTCGACCTGGCGCTTCAGCAGCGCGAGCACCAGCTCGTCCTTGTCGCCGAAGTTGGAGTAGAAGGCGCCGCGGGTGAAGCCGGCCTCCTCGGAGATCTCCTCGACCGAGGCGCCGATGATCCCGCGCGCGGCGAACACCCGGACCGCCGCGGCCATCAGCTTGTCCTGCGTCTGGGCGCGCCGGGCCGTCGGCTGAGCGCCTGCCTCGGTCATGGTTCCGTCCCCTTGGTCGACAGACCGGACCCTACCGGCTGTGGTGCTGATCACGGGTCAGCGAGATTTGCATACACATCTGTATTGGATACATTACTGTATCGAACTGTCTGGCGGCTCGGTCGGGGGTAACTCATGTCGTCCTTGCTGTACCGGCTCGGTCGGTACGCGGTCCGTCGACGCATCGCCATGCTGCTGGCCTGGCTCGCCGTCCTGGCCGCCGTCGGCGGGATGGCCGGCCTGCTCGGCCGGTCGTTCGACGACGCCTTCACGCTTCCGGGTACGGAATCACAGGCAGCGCTGGACTCGTTGTCCCGCACGTTCCCCGAGGTGAGCGGCTCGGCCGCCCGGATCATCGTCGTCGCGCCGGACGGCGAGTCGGTCCGCGGCCCTGCGGTCCGGGACGCGGTCGAGGACGGCGTCGAGCGGATCGATGACCTCGACCTGGTGAAGTCCGTCGCCTCGCCATACGACAAGAACATCGACGGGGCCATCGCCGACGACGACAGCGCGGCGATCGTGTCGGTGCAGCTGGAGGGCGCGGCGGCCACTATTCCGGAGCACATTCGGGAAGCGTTGCGGCACGAGGCCGACGCGATCGCGGCGGCGGTGCCGGGCTCGACCACCTCGATCGGCGGCGAGGTGTTCAGCGAGAACATCCCCAAGCTCACCATCACCGAGGCGATCGGTGTCGTGATCGCGCTGATCGTCCTCTTCTTCACCCTCGGCTCGCTGCGGGCCGCCGGGATGCCCCTGCTGACCGCCTTGCTCGGGGTCGGGATCACGATGGCGTTGATCTTCGCGGCGACCGGGCTGGGCACCGTGTCCTCGACGACGCCGATGCTGGCGCTGATGCTCGGCCTGGCCGTCGGGATCGACTACGCCCTGTTCATCCTGGCCCGGCACCGTGATCAACTCAGCTCCGGGATGTCGGTCGAGGAGTCGATCGCCCGCTCGGTCGCGACCGCCGGCTCGGCCGTCGTCTTCGCCGGGATCACGGTGATGATCGCGCTGATCGGCCTGGCCGTGGCACAGATCCCGTTCCTCACCGTGATGGGCGTCGCCGCCGCCGTCGGGGTCGCGATCGCCGTCGCCGTCGCGCTGACGCTGCTGCCGGCCCTGGTCGGGTTCGCCGGCGAGGCGCTGCGGCCGAAGCCGCGCAAGCCCCGGAGGAACAAGGCTCCGCGGGCGGAGCGGATCCCGCTCGGCACCCGCTGGGTCCGGTTGGTCACCAAGATCCCGGTGATCACCGTCGTGATCGTGATCGCCGGGCTGGGTGTGATGTCCATTCCGGCCAAGGATCTCCGGCTCGCGCTGCCCAGCGACGGGGCCGGTGCGCCGGGTGCTCCGGCCCGGGTCACGTACGACCTGATCAGTGATCATTTCGGGCCCGGCCACAACGGGCCCTTGATCGTCTCCACCACGATCGTCACCTCCGACGACCCGCTCGGCGTGATGGACGGCATCGCCGACGAGTTGCGTGAGCTGCCCGGCGTCGCCGAGATCCCGCTCGCCACGCCGAACCAGAACGCCGAGGTCGGAATCGTCCAGGTGATCCCGGAGACGGCGCCGGACAGTGACGAGACCAAGGATCTGGTGCTGCGGATCCGGGCTCTCAAAGATCATTTCGAGGAGGAGTACGGCGTCACGATCGCCGTCACCGGTTACACCGCGGTCGCGATCGACGTCTCGGACCGGCTCGGCAATGCCCTGCTCCCGTTCGGCGTCCTCGTGGTCGGCCTGTCGCTGGTGCTGCTGACGATCGTGTTCCGGTCGATCGCGGTGCCGATCAAGGCGACCGTCGGCTACCTGCTCAGCGTCGGTGCCTCGTTCGGGGCGACCGCCGCGGTGTTCCACTGGGGCTGGCTGTCCGGCCCGCTGAACGTGCACCAGACCGGACCGGTGATCAGCTTCCTGCCGATCATCCTGATGGGCATCCTGTTCGGGCTGGCGATGGACTACGAGGTCTTCCTGGTCTCCCGGATCCGGGAGGACTACGTGCACGGCGGCGACGCGCGCGCCGCGATCGGGACCGGGTTCTCTGCTTCGGCGAAGGTGGTGACGGCCGCCGCGGTGATCATGTTCGCCGTCTTCGCCGCGTTCGTACCGGAGGGCGAGGGGGCGATCAAGGCGATCGCGTTCGGGCTCGCGGTCGGGGTGTTCGTCGACGCGTTCCTGGTCCGGATGACGCTGGTGCCGGCCGTCCTGGCGCTGCTCGGCAACGCCGCCTGGTGGCTGCCCAGGTGGCTGGAGCGGCGGCTGCCGACGTTCGACGTCGAGGGTGAGGGGCTGGCCCACCAGTTGGCGCTGGCCGACTGGCCGGCCCCCGGTGATGATCATCTCGTCTACGCCGAAGGGGTACGGGTCGGCGGAGAGTCGGTTTCGGTGGCGGTCCGGCCGGGCGACGTGTTGATCATGGACGGGCCGGATGAGACCGGTCGCCGGGCCCTGCTGCTGACCCTGGCCGGGCGGATGCGGCTGACCGAGGGACTGGTCAAGGTGGCCGGGCTGGTGCTGCCGAGCCAGGCCGGTGAACTGCGCTCCCGTACCGCCGTGGTCGCGGGTGACTGGGACGCCGAGGCGATCGACGAAGCGGTCCGCAGTCGGGCGTCGTTGATCTTCGTCGACGGCGAGGGTACGGCTGCCGGGCGGGACCGGCTGGCCGAACAGGTCGACGCCCTCCGGGAACTCGGCCGCGCTCTGGTCTGGTCCGCGCCGGACCGGGACCGGATCGAACCGGTCGTCGGCGGCCCGTACAACTTTCTCACCCTCGGTCGGGTCAACGAACTCGCCGACGTCCACCACGGATGATCAAGGAAACATCACGATGCTGAAGCTGGAACGCGCCCGCTCCGGGAACCCGGTCGGTCCGATCGCGATCATCGGTCTGATCCTGATTCCGTTGATCATCGCCGGCGGCATGCTGCTGGCGACCTGGCAGTCCGACACGAGACTCGGCCGGGTCCAGGCGGCGATCGTCAACCAGGACGAGGCGGTGGAGCTGAACGGGCAGCTGGTGCCGCTGGGCCGGCAGTTGGCCGGCGCCCTGGTCGAGGGAGACCCCGACGACGCGGAGGCACCGAACTTCGACTGGGTGCTGAGCGACGAGGCCGACGCGGCGGACGGGCTGGCCAGTGGCCGGTACGCCGCCGTGGTGACGATCCCAGAATCCTTCTCAGCCGACGCGACTTCCTATGCGGCCAACGACGCGGACTCGGCCCGGTCGGCAACGCTCGACGTGAAGACCTCGCAGGTCTCCGGCATCGCCGACCCGGTGGTCGGGCAGGCCATCGCGGCCGCCGCCCAGACCGCGGTGAACAAGCAGCTCACCGAGGAGTACCTGAAGAACATCTACGTCGGCTTCAACGACACCGGCAAGCAGTTCCAGGAAGTGGCGGACGGCGCCGGCAAGCTCGCCGATGGCGCCGGTGATCTGGCCAAGGGCCTGCACCAGACCTCTGACGGCACCGAGCAACTGGCCGGCGGCCTGGCCGAACTGGACACCGGCGCGAAGGGCATCGCGGGCGGCATTCGTGATCTTGACAAGGGCGTCGGCCAGTTCGCCGACGGCGCCGGCGAGCTGGCCCGGCAGACGCGAGACCTGCCGGTCCAGGTCGGCCAGTTGGCCGACGGTGCGCGGCAGTCGGCCCAGGGCGCAGGTGAGTTGGCCGACGGGACCGCCAAGACGGCCGAGGGTGCCGGCCAGCTGGCGAAGGGGATCCGGGACACCGCGAAGGGTGCCGGTGACTTGGCCAAGGGCGCGGACGCGGCCGCGCAGGGGACCGGCGAGTTGGCCAAGGGCGCCCGGCAGTCGGCCGGCGGTGCCCGGGAGCTGGCCAAGGGCGCCCGCGGCGTCGCCGACGGCACCACGGAACTGGCGAAGGGGATGCGGCAGACCGCCGGCGGAACGAAGGAACTGGCCGAGGGCGCCCGCGGCGTCGCCGACGGGGCCGAGGAGCTGGCGAAGGGAGCCCGGAAGTCGGCCGAAGGGTCGCGGGACTTGTCCGGCGCCGCCGAGAAGGCGGCCGAGGGCGCTACCGACCTGAGCGGCGGGGCGGACGAGCTGAAGGCCGGCGCCGAGAAGAACGCCGGCGGCGTGCGGAAGTACGCGGAGGGTGTCCGCGACTACACCGAGGGCGTGGCCGGGCTGGACCGCGGACTCAACCAGTACCGCGACTCGATGGAAGAGCTGGCCGAGGACGGCATCGCCTGCCCCGACGAGATCCCCGAATCCGCCTGCCCGGCCTTCAAGGCGGGCTTCAAGGCCGGTGCCGGTGCCGCCGTCGAAGGCCTGGAACGCAAGCAGGACGGCAATCCGAGCCTGATCGGGCTGTCCGGGTCGCTGGCCGAGGGCGGCCCGGAGCTGGCCGACGGCGGAGACGAGTTGGCCGCGGGAGCCAAGGAACTGAGCACCGGGATCGCCAGGCTGGTCGAAGGCGTCGGCGGTTTCGCGGAAGGCCTGCAGCGGTTGGCCGCGGGCAACCTCGGCCTGGCCGATGGCCTGGAGCAGCTGGCCGGCGGCGGTGATCAACTGGCCAAGGGTTCCGGCCAGGTGGCCGGCGGGATCGACCAGCTCGCCCCCGGACTTGATCAACTCGCGGCGGGTGCCGACCAGCTCGCGCAGGGTTCGGCTCAACTGGCCGGTGGCAACGAGCAGCTGGCCGGCGGTCTTGATCAACTCGCCGACGGCGGCGATCAATTGGCGCTGGGTTCTGGGCAGCTGGCCGACGGAACGAAGGCGCTCGCCGGTGGCCTTGATCAACTCGCCGTGGGCGGTGATCAGCTCGCCGACGGGACCGGGCAACTGGCCACCGGGACCAAGGCGCTGGCTGGCGGTCTTGATCAACTCGCGGCCGGGACCGGGCAGCTGGCGGAAGGAATGCCGGCGCTCTCCAAGGGGATCGGTGAGCTTGCCGCCGGTGCGGCGGAGCTGAAGACCGGCACCGCGCAGCTGAGCGACGGCGCCGGGCAGCTGGCCGACGGCACCGGGCAGTCCGCCGCGGGCGCCGCCGAACTGAGCCAAGGTGTGGTCCAGCTGGCCGCGGGTGGCGATCAACTGGCCGACGGCACCACGAAGCTCGCGGACGGGCTGGCCGACGGGGCGAAACAGGTGCCCAGCTACACCGCGGCCGACCGGACCGCGCTGGCCGACGTGGTCTCCACACCGGTCACCACGGAACGGCCCGACCAGGCCTTCGCCGACAGCGCCACGACGACGTTCCTCGCCGTCTTCGCCCTGTGGATCGGCGCCCTGGCCACGTACCTGATCGTGCAGGCGGTCAGCTCCCGGGTGCTCACCTCGATGAAGTCGTCGGTACGGATCGCCGTGGAGGGTTGGCTGCCGGGCGTGATCATCGCGGCCGTCCAGTCGGTCGTGCTGGCCGTGATGCTGCGGGTGCTGCTGGACCTGTCCGCGGGCCAGACCGCGGGGCTGATCGGCTTCACCCTGCTCGGCGGTCTCGCCTTCGTCGCGGTGAACCACGCGCTGGTCGCCTGGTTCGGCGGCGTCGGCCGGTTCGTCTCGGTGATCATGGTCGTGCTGGCCACCGCCGGTGCGATCACCGCGGCCGTCCCCGCCGTCTTCGACGTGATCCGCCCCCTGCTGCCGCTGACCCCGGCGCTGGACGGCATGCGCGCGATCGTCACCGACGGACCCGGGGTGAGCTCGGCGATCCTCTCCCTGCTGGCCTGGCTGGTGGTCGGCCTCGGCGCCGGTCTCCTCGCTGTTGCAAGGCGCCGCATCCTGCAACCGCTGCCCGCGGAGGCCACCTGACCGGGTGGTGACTTGCTTTGGATGTCGCGATTTCTCTTGGCATCAGCCACCAAGCGCCGTTGCCACGCGGCAACGGCCCGTCAGCAGTGAAATCGCGACAGCGGGGCCCGGAGTTCCACGGTGTGGACCGGCGTGACCCAGACCAAGGTGGGTGAAGTACGTTCAGCATGAGCACGGGAGTCCGGTGAGCCGGGCTGAGAGGGAGTACTCGAACTCCGACCGTTGAACCTGATCTGGGTCATGCCAGCGCAGGAAGCGAACTTGGGTGGGGCAGCGTGCCCCGGTCCCCGTGCCGACGAGAAGGCAAGGGGGACTGCTATGACCAAGATCATCGACGACCCGATGCGGTTCGGCGTCGGGGCCCGGGTGACCGTGGCCGTGATGACCGACCGGTACGTCGACGTCATCACGAACGCCTTACAGACAACGGATCCGGGCGACCTCGTGGTGCAGACCGGCGACGTCAGCACCTACCTGGGTGGCAGCGAGACCGAGCTGCTGCGCTATCTGACCGACCTCGCCGCCGCGATCGCCGCGACCGGCGAGCACGCCTCGATCACCGTGCAGCTGTCCCGCGGCTGCCCCGGCGAAGTGGTCTGCGAGCTGCCGGGCGGGGCCGGGCCGCGCCCGGTCGACGTACCGGAAGGAAGAGAGACCGGGCGGTTCGCCGCGGCCGAGTGGGCGCTCTACCCGCTGGCCGACGACGTCCGGGCGGGGATCGAGCCGGATCACATGCGCGACATCTACGCCGCGATCGAGCTGGCCAAGGAGAACGGGACGTTCCGCGCCTCGGAGCATTTCGTGACCCGGCTGGAGGGTGACCTGGGCACCGTGCTGGCGACCGTGGTCGCCGGCTGGGTGATGGTCGGCCGCAGAGTGCAGCACGTGACCAGCCACCTGACCGTCTCGCTGAACAGTCCGTCCCATGGCTGACCGGGCGAAGATCAACAAGAGGCTGCCGCTGCGCGACATCGTCCTGATGGTGATGCTCGGCGTCGTGTTCGGCTTCCTCTACTGGGCGCTGGTGCAGGCCTGGAACCTGCTCGCGGTGGCGATGGGGCCGGCCGGTGATCTTGCTCAGCATCTGCTGCTCGGCGGCTGGCTGCTGGTCGCGCCGATCGCGGTGGCGATCATCCGGCGGCCGTTCGTCGGGATCATCGCCGAGGTGATCGCCTCCGTCATCGAGGTCGTGTTCCTCGGCTCGCCGGTCGGTCCGCTGCTGATGGTCGCCGCGGCGCTGCAGGGTGCCGGCAGCGAGCTGCCGTTCGCGATCACCCGGTACCGGCGGTTCAGCTGGCTGACGTACGCGCTCTCCGGGCTGTGCGGCGCCGGCCTGGTGTTCATCTTCTCGGCGTTCCGGTACGCCTGGTTCGGGCAGGACATCCTGCTGCTCCGGCTCGGCCTGCAGCTCGCGTCCGGCCTGGTGCTCGGCGGCCTGCTGGCCAAGATCATCGTCGACGCCCTGCTCCGGACCGGCGTCCTGGACCAGTTCGCGATCGTCCGCGAGGCGGGCCGTGCCCGCTGAGCCGACCGTCCACGCCGTCGGGCTGGCCGCGCGCTATCCCGGCGGCGGCCGGCTCGGTCCGGTCGACCTCGTCGTCCGGCCCGGGGAGTACGTCCTCGTCCTGGGACCGTCCGGCTCCGGCAAGTCGACGCTGCTCCGGCTGCTGCACGGCGCGGTGCCCCGGGCGATCGACGCCGAGGTCACCGGCGAACTCACGGTCACCGGCCGCCGGGTCGCCGACCACGAGATCGCCGAACTGGCCGACCTGATCGGCGTCGTGGCGCAGGATCCCGAGTCCGGAGTCTGCCTGTCCGGTGTGGCCGACGAGGTCGCCTTCCCGCTGGAGAACCTGGCCGTGGACCCGGCCGCGATCGGACCGGCCGTCGCCAAGGCCCTGGACCGGGCCGACGCCGCCCGGCTCGCCGACCGGGACACCGGCCAGCTGTCCGGCGGCGAACTGCAACGGGTCGCACTCGCCGCCGCCGTCGCCGCCGAGCCGCGGCTGCTGCTGCTCGACGAGCCGACCTCGATGCTGGATGCGGCCGGCGTCGACGCGGTCCGGAACGCGATCGCGACCGCGCGCCGCGGCACCGGGGCGGCCTGCGTCCTGGTCGAGCACCGGCTGGACGAGCTGACCGGGGAGGGCTTCGAGCTGCCGGAACGTTGGATCATGATCGACTCCGACGGTCTGGTCCGGCACGACGGACCGCCCGATGATCTTGGTACGGAAGCCTTGCGCGATCTGGTCGAGCAGGGCTGCTGGCTGCCGATCGACCTGGAACTCCGGGCCGCCCTCGGCCTGCCCGGCGGGCTGGAAGATCCCGCCGTGCTCGACGCTCTGCTCCGGCTCGCCCCACCGCGCCCTGAGCCTCTCGAAGGGCGAGACCAGGTGGCATCACCTCGGCCCTTCGACAGGCTCAGGGCACGAAACCTGGCCGTGGGTCGGGGCGGCCGAGCGGTGCTGGACGGGCTCGAGCTGGAGCTACGCCCGGGCGAGGTGACGGCGCTGGTCGGGGCGAACGGGAGCGGCAAGTCGACGCTGCTGCGCTGCCTGGCCGGCCTGGAACGCCCGCTGGCCGGCACCGTCGACGGGCCTCGGCCGGGCCTGGTGTTCCAGAACCCGGAGCACCAGTTCGCCGCGGCCACGGTCGCCGACGAACTCGCCTTCGGCCTGCCGCCGGAACGTCGATCCAGGGTGGCCGAGCTGCTCCGTCGGTTCGGCCTGGCCGAGCTCGCCGACCGCAACCCGTACCGGCTCTCCGGTGGTCAGCAGCGCCGGGTCAGCCTGGCCGCGATGCTGCTGCACGACCGTCCGTTCCTGCTCGCCGACGAGCCCGGTTTCGGGTTGGACCGGCCGGCCACGATCACCATGCTGCGCATCCTCGCCGAAACGGCGGCAGCCGGCCACGGTGTCCTGTTCTCCAGTCACGATCTGCGTGCCGTCGCGGGCTATGCCGACCGGGTGCTCGTCCTCGGCCGGGGTGCCCTGCTCGCCGACACCACGCCGCTGAGCCTGCTCCGCGACGACGCCCTGCTGGCCGAAGCCGGACTGAGGGCCCCACGCCTGCTGCAAAGGCTCGCCGCCGAGCCGATCGACGAGGCCTCGCTCCGAGGGATCCTCACCGGGCTGGACGCGGCCGCGCTCCGAGAGCAGGTGTCGCGATGACGAGCGTCCTCGGCCGCCGCAACCCGGCCGTCAAGGTGGCGTTGCTGTTCGCCGTCTCGGTGGTGACGTTGTTCCTGACCGATCCGTACCCGCTGCTCATCCTGTACGGCAGCGCCCTCGCCGCGATCCGGCTCGGTGCCAGGGTCCGGTGGCGGACCCTGCTGACGGCCCAACTGCCGTTCCTGGCCTTCGGCGTCGGCCTGGTCGCGGTCAACGCGCTGAGCCGGCCCGGCCGGGACCTGCTGCCCGAGCTGCCGGTCCGGGTCACCGCGGAGGGCGTCACGTTCGGCGTCGCACTGGCACTCCGCGGCCTGGTGATCGGCGTGCTGACGATCGGTTTCCTGGCCTCGACTCCGCCGCGCGACCTGATGATCAGCCTGGTCCGGCAGGCCCGGCTCAGCCCGCGTTACGCGTACGCGATCCTCGCCGGACACCGCATGCTGCAGGCGATGCCGAACCGCTGGTCGACCATCCGGGCCGCCCAGGCGGTCCGTGGACCGGTCCGCCTGGGCGGCCGGCCGCGCTTCGGTCCGCGCCAGTTCGCCCGCGCGGCGTTCGCGCTGCTGGTGGCGTCGATCCGAAGCTCGGAACGGACCGCGCTGGCCCTGGAGACGCGCGGCCTCGGCGACGGGCCCAGGACGGTCTGGCGGCCGGTCCCGTTCGGGCCGGCCGACCTCGTCCTGGCCGCCGCCGTTGCCGTGGCGGTCGCCCTGGTCCTGATCGGTTTCGCGGTACTCGCCGGCTAGGCGTACCGGAGCCGACTGACCCCGAACTCGGCCAAGGCCGCCGGGAAGGACGTCGGGCTGAGGTAACTCGTCCGCGACAGCTCCAACGCGAACCCGCCGACGGAGCGATAGAACTCCCCGCGGTACGGCAGCACGACGATCTCGTGCAGCCCGCGCCGCCAGGCCGAGGCCAGCTCCGCGACGAACCGGTTCTCCGGCCGCTCGCGGGCCGCTCGGCTGCGGTCGGCGTCGATCAAGGTGTCCTTCCAGGCGCTGAAGGCGTCCCGGTCGAAGTACGCGCCCCGCTCCATCGGCCACAGCGGCGGCTTCCCGATCCGGGTGAACAAGCCCTGCAGGGTGCCCGTGTTGCGGCAGCCGTCGAGCCGGCTCCGCCAGGCCCACAGGTCACGCCAACCCTGGTCCCAGGCGGCGTCCCACTCGGACCGCTGGAGCCGGGAGAGATGACGGACACTGGGCGGCGGATCAGGCTCGAGCTCCGGAATCGGCGTCGACGACCGGAGCCCGTGCGAGGCCCGGAAGAACAAGTACTGCAACAGGAATTCATCGTCGACCGTGGTGGCGATCTTCATCTCGCTCGGCCACGGATCATGCCAGGCAACAGCCTGGGCGTCGGCAAACCGCATGTGGTCCCTACCCCTTACTTTGACCAACGCTGTCCCCGAGACCCGCCTATCTTGCGCCAGATCCACCCCTCAGGGGAAGAACTTGCGTCAACTCTGTGGGCGGTGACAAAGCCAGACCACGCCGTTGTCGAATCGCCGCTCGTCGATCAACTCGAGCTCGAGCCGGGCTCCGTCCGGGAAGAATCGGTTGCCGCCGCCGACGATCACGGGGCAGACCAGCTGGTGGATCTCGTCCACGAGCCCGGCCTTGATCGCGGCGCCGGCGAGGGTCGGGCCGTCGACGGACAGGTCGCGGTCGGAGGATTCCTTCAGCTTGCGTACGGCCTCGGGGTCGAAGGTCCGCTCGATCCGGGTGCGCTTGCTGGTCACCTCGGCCAGGGTGCTGGAGTAGACGATCTTGTCGGCCGCCTGCCAGACCTTGGCGTAGTCGATCATGATCTGTGGCTGGCCGGGCTCCTGGTCGGCGGTCTCCCAGTAGACCATCGTCTCGTACATCCGGCGGCCGTAGAGGTAGGTGCCGAGGTCCGCGTACTGCTCGTTGACGAACGCGTGCACCTCGTCCTCCACGGCGTTCCAGCCGAAGGCCCCGTTCGCATCCTCGGTGTAGCCGTCGAGTGAGGTGATCATCGAATAGATCAGCCGGCCCATGGTGATGCCCCTTCCCAGGCAACTGCTTGCGAAGTGCAAGCACAATGAACGGTAGGCTACAATGGTTGCATTGCGCAACTAGAAGGGGTGGACATGACCGAGGCACACCGTTCGGGTTGCCCGATCAACCTCTCACTCGAGGTTTTCGGCGACAAGTGGAGCCTGCTGGTGCTGCGCGACATGATCTTCGGCGGCCGCCGGCACTTCCGGGAACTGCTCACCGGCTCGGAGGAGGGGATCGCCTCCAACATCCTGGCCAGTCGGCTGAAGCGGCTCGTCGAGGCGGGCATGCTGACCCGATCGGACGACCCGACCCACAAGCAGAAGGCGATCTACAGCCTCACCGAACGCTCGATCGAACTGATCCCGATCATGGCCGCGCTCGGCACCTGGGGCACCAAATGGCTCCCGGTCAGCGACGAGTTGTCGATCCGGGCCAGGCTGCTCACCGATGGCGGCCAGCCGTTGTGGGACCGGTTCATGGACGAGCTGCGGGCCGAACACCTGGGCACCGTGATCCCGCCCGACCCCGAGGGCAAGACCGTCCGGCAGCGCCTCCAAGAGGCCTACCTCGACGTGGTCGCCGGCCGCACCGAGGCCCCCGCCCTGGCCTGACTCCCGGGGCCCCGGGCAGTTTTTCACGTAACGTGAAAAACTGTCGCAATACCACAGAAACTTCTCTGGTAATGCGACAAGAAAGTTGGTGAGGTGGGGCTGCTGTTGCGCGTTTGGCTTCAGCGGTACGGGCTCAGCCGGAGGCGCGGGACTCGGCGAGGGTGCGCGCCCGGTCGATGATCCCCGGCATCGCCGCCTCGATCGCGTTCAGCGTGTCCAGGAAGCCGGATTCGCTTCCGTACCAGGGATCCGGGACGCCCGAGCCCGGCTCGGCGGCCGGGTCGAAGTCGGTCAGCAGCGCGATCCCGGCGTCCGGGTCGAGCCGGTGCAGGCGCTGGACGTGCAGGTCCTCCATCGCGATCACCAGGTCGGCCCGGCCCAGCTCGGCCCGGTCGATCTGGTGCGCCACATGATCATCGGCCGGGTAGCCGTGCCGGCGCAGGGTGCGCGCCGCCCGCGGGTCCATCGGCTCGCCGAGCTCCTCGCTGCTGGTCGCCGCGCTGGTGAACTCGACCCCGGTGAGCCCGTCCCGCTCGGCGTACGAGATCGCGATGCGCTCGGCCATCGGGGAGCGGCAGATGTTGCCCCAGCAGACGAAGATCACCCGGACCGGTTCGCGATCAGTCACGCCGCCCCTCGTTCTTGTCCTTCAGGAACGCGTTCAGCAGGAAGCTGACGACGGAGACGATCAGGGCGCCGAGCACCGCCCACCAGAAGTTGTCCACGTGCCAGCCGAGACTGACCAGGCCGGCGATCCAGGAGACCAGCAGCAGCATCACCGCGTTGATCACCAGCAGGAACAGGCCGAGCGTCAGCAGCACGATCGGCGACGTGAACAGGGTGAAGATCGGTTTCACCACCGCGTTCAGCACGCCGAAGATCAGCGCGATGATCAACATCGAGATGACCTTGTCGGAGGTCGAGTCGGCCGTCAGCGAGATCCCGGGCAGCAGCCAGGTTGCGATCGCCAGGGCCGCGGCGTTGGCCAGCAGGCGGAGAATCATCCTCATGCCCTCGATCCTGGCACGGGACGCCAAGATCGGCACGGCGGCTACGGTGAGGTGGTGAACCCCGAGGCGAAGGTACGTGAGCTGGCCGAGCGTGCGGTCCGGAACGGGCACGTGGGCGTGGTCGCCGGCGTGGTCGAGGACGATCGCCTCGTCATCGCGGGAGCGGGCCGGGTCGGCGGGTCCGGCGCGGGGATTCCGGACCGGCTGACGAGCTTCCGGATCGCTTCGGTGACCAAGCCGATCACGGCGACCCTGCTGGCGCGCGCCGTGGTCCGGGGCGAGGTCGGACTGGACCGGCCCATCCGCGAACTGCTGCCGGAGTGGGAGCTGCCGGCGGACCCGTACGAGACGATCACGCTGGAACACCTGGCCACCCACCGGGCCGGTCTGCCGCACGGGCTGCAGGACCATCCCACGGCGCAGGCCGCCTCCGCCACGCTCCCCCGAACCGTGCGGCTGGGACCCGAGCGCGGCCCGCTGGACCTGGCCGGCTACGTCAGCGGGCTGGTCGGGCTCCGGCCGTCGACCCCGCCCGGCACCCAGTACGCCTACTCCAACCTGGGCGCCCAGTTGATCGGGATGGCCCTCACTGGCGGCACCCGGCAGCCGTTCGGGACGCTGCTCCGGGAGGGACTCGGCATGATCCCCGGCACCGCAGGCATCGTTGATCAACTCGCCGGGGCAGGGCTGGCACCTGGTCACGACACGGCCGGCGCGCCCTGCGCGACCCCGGACTATCCGCTCGGCGTCGCGTCCGGCGGCCTGATCGCGTCGGCGGAGGCGCTGCTGAACCTGGTCCGGGCGCACTGGGCCGGCACCGGCGACGCCGACACCGACTCGGCCCTGCGGCTGACCACCACTCCGCGCGCGGACGCGTTCGGCGACAACCGGATCGGCCTGCTCTGGCACATCGGCCCGGTGCCGGACGGCGACGGACTGAACGGCATCTGGCACAACGGATCACTGCCCGGTTACCGGAGCTTCCTCGGCTTCCGGCCGGACGCGCGGCTCGGCGCGGTCGTCCTCAGCAACACCTCGAAGTCGGTCGACCACCTCGGCGCCGAACTGCTCCGACCATGATCAGGAAGCCAGCGCGGCGCGTTCGGCGCCGATTGTGGTGTCCTCGCCGTGCCCGGTCTTGACGACCGTCTCGTCCGGCAGCGCGAACAGCCGGTCCTTGATCGACGCGACGATCGTGTCGTAGTTGCTGTAGGAACGGCCAGTGGCGCCCGGCCCGCCGTTGAACAACGTGTCGCCGGTGAACACCACGCCCAGCTCCGGCGCGTGGAAGCAGACCGCGCCCGGGGCATGGCCGGGCGTGTGCAGCACGGTCAGTGTGGTGCCGGCGACCACGATCCGCTGACCGTCGGCCAGTTCGCCGTCCGGCTCGGAGTCGTGGGTCAGCCGCCAGACCACCAGATCGTCCGGATGCAGCAGCACCGGAGCCTCGAACCGCTCGCCCAGCTCGGGCGCGTAGCGGACATGATCATCATGGGCGTGGCTGCAGAGCACGGCCAGCACCCGGCGATCACCGATCACGGCGGCGATCGCGTCCACGTCGTGCGGCGCGTCGATCACCACGCACTCGCTGTCGTCGCCGATCACCCAGACGTTGTTGTCGACGTCGAACGTCTGGCCGTCCAGCGAGAACGTACCGGACGTGACGGCATGATCGATCCGGGCGGTCACCAGACCACCACCGAGCGCAGCACGTCGCCGTGGTGCATCTTCTCGAACGCGCCCTCGATCCCGTCGATCCCGATCTCCTCGGAGACGAACGCGTCCAGCGGCAACCGGCCCTGCAGGTAGAGGTCGATCAGCATCGGGAAGTCCCGGTCCGGCAGGCAGTCGCCGTACCAGCTGGACTTGAGCGAGCCGCCACGCCCGAACACGTCGAGCAGCGGGAGTTCCAGCTTCATCTCCGGCGTCGGGACGCCGACCAGCACCACGGTGCCGGCCAGATCACGGCCGTAGAACGCCTGCTGGTACGTTTCCGGCCGGCCCACCGCCTCGATCACGACGTCGGCGCCGAACCCGCCGGTCAGTTGCTGCAGCTGCTCCACCGGATCACCGCCGGAGGAGTTGATCACGTCGGTGGCGCCGAGTTCCTTGGCCTTGGCCAGCTTCCGGTCGTCGATGTCGATCGCGATGATCTTGTTCGCCCCGGCCAGCCGGGCGCCGGCGATCGCGGCCGAACCGACCCCGCCGCAGCCGATCACCGCGACCGAGTCGCCGCGGCCGACGTTGCCGGTGTTGATTGCCGCGCCGATGCCGGCCATGACCCCGCAGCCGAGCAGCCCGGCCGCCGCCGGCCGCGCCCTCGGGTCGATCTTGGTGCACTGGCCCGCGGCGACCAGCGTCTTGTCGGCGAACGCCCCGATGCCGAGCGCCGGTGACAGCTCAGTGCCGTCCTCGAGGGTCATCTTCTGGGTCGCGTTGAACGTCGCGAAGCAGTACCAGGGCCGGCCGCGCTTGCACGCCCGGCAGGTCCCGCAGACGGCGCGCCAGTTCAAGATCACGTAGTCGCCCGGTTCAAGATCACGAACGCCTTCGCCGACCGCCTCGACGATGCCGGCGGCCTCGTGACCGAGCAGGTACGGAAAGTCCTCGCCGATCCCGCCCTCGCGGTAGTGCAGATCGGTGTGACAGACGCCGCAGGCGCTGATCTTGACCACCGCCTCGCCCGGGCCCGGATCCGGGATGTTGATCGTGACGAGTTCGGTGGGTGCTCCCTTGGCACGGGCGATGACGCCCTTCACTTGCTGCGGCACAGCTGCTCCTCGCTGAACTGGTGATCTGGTCAGGATCCTCGGCAGCATCGTAGTCAGCCGCGATCAGCGAGGGGCAGGCGCTGTCACACCCGCGGGCCACGGCTCGTCACCGTGATGTGGCTACCGAATCGAAGAACGAACAGAATGGGTGGATGGCATCCGACGGCGACGTGTTGGCGACCGCGTTCGAGGAGAACCGGCCGCGGCTGCGCAACGTCGCGTACCGGATCCTCGGGTCGACCAGCGACGCCGAGGACGCGGTGCAGGAGGCCTGGCTGCGGCTGAACCGCTCCGAGGCGGAGCGGATCGACAACCTCGGCGGCTGGCTGACCACGGTCGTCTCCCGGATCTGCCTGGACCAGCTGCGCTCCCGTACCGCACGGCGGGAGGACTCGCTGGACGTCCGGCCGGTCGAACCGGCCGAGGACGAGGAGGCCGGGCCGGAGGAGCAGGCGGTCCAGGCCGACGCGATGGGTGCCGCGCTGATGGTCGTGCTGGACACGCTCGCGCCGGCCGAGCGGATGGCGTTCGTGCTGCACGATCTGTTCGGCGTCCCGTTCGACGAGATCGCCACCATCGTCGACAAGACCCCGGCCGCGACCCGGCAGCTGGCCAGCCGGGCCCGGCGCCGAGTACGAGGCGGGCCGCCGGAGGAACCGCCGGGCGGGGACGGGCGCCGGCACCAGGGCCGCGAGACCGAGGTCGTCAGTGCGTTCTTCGACGCCGCCCGGAACGCCAACTTCGACCGGCTGCTCGAACTGCTCGATCCCGACGTGGTGCTGCGCGCCGACGCCGCGGCCGTGCTGGCCGCGACCCGGTTCGGCGATCGCGGCGCACCGCGGATCGCGGCCGAGCTGCGCGGCTCGGAGGCCGTCGCGAGCGCTCTGTCCGGCACCGCGCGGGGCGCTCAGCTGGCCCTGGTCGACGGCTACATCGGCGCCACCTACGCGCCGGGCGGCCGGCCGATCTCGGTCTTCGAACTCACCGTGCGGAACGGGCGGATCACCGGCATCGAGCTGTACGCCGACCGCGAGTTGGTCGACTCCTTCTCGATCGAGATCATCGACTGACCGAGCCGCCGGCCGACGAGATCCACGCGGCCGCCGCCCTCAGCTGACGCTCCCCCCGCGTTCGTCTTCCATCAAGTGCGCGACAACGCACCCGATTTCGTGCTGCCAAGGGGTCGTTATCCCTCACCTGACGGACAACGCCCCTACGGGAGGGGCCTCAGCTGATCCCGAGCGAGATGACCACCCGGGTCAGGATGAAGATGATCCCGTTGTTGACCGCGTGCGAGATCACGGCCGGCCAGATCGAGCCGCTCTTCTCGTACAGCCAGGCGTGCACCAGGCCCAACAGCACGGCGGCCGGGAGGACGACGTTGATGCCGTGGGCGAGGCCGAAGATCGCGGAGCTGACCACGGCGGCCAGCACGAAGCCCCAGCGGCGCAGCCAGCCGTACCCGATGCCGCGGAACAGCGCCTCCTCACCGATCGGCGTGAGCACCGCGCCGAACAGCAGCAGCAGCGCGAACTGGGCCACCGAGCCGCCCATCGCGGTGTCGGCCAGATTCTGCTGCGGATTGCCTTGGTCGCCGGTGATCGCGACGTACAGCAGGATGACGATCCGGTTGGCCAGGAAGCCGGCCAGGCCGCAGCCGGCGCCGATCAGCAGCCAGCGTGCCGCCGGCCGGACCAGCCCGAGCGCTGCCGCCGAGCGGATCCGCGGCAGCAGGGCGACCAGCGCCGCCAAACCCGCCGACACCGCGGCGATGAGGACCAGCACCAAGGTGGGACCCGGTGCGCCGCTGGTCAGCGCGTCGCCGCCGAATGCGGCCAAGATCACAAAGACTCCGCCGATCTGAATCGCGAAGTAGACCAGCGCGCCGATCACGAATTCGGGTAGTCCGATCCGCTTCCCGGCCGCGTTGGCACCGATGGTGATCTTGTTCTCCGGCGGCCGTTCAGCAGGCGGCGGGGACGCGTGGGCGGGCTGCTCGATCATGACCAGAACCCTACGGTGGCGTAGGAGTTCTCGAACCCCGGATTGTGACGCTAATCACTGAATCATGATCTATCGGCGTACGTAATGAATACCCCAGAGGTCGGGAATATTGTTTGGGATCGGGCACTTGCATGGGGTTGGATAGTTACAGATTCGTACGTCTGCACGATCTTCTCTCACCGTTTGAGGACTCCTTTCATGTCTGCCGACATTTCGGCTCCCACGTCCTGCCCGCCCAACGAAGCTCCCGATTCGGCCGAGCCCGCGCAACGCACCGCACCGGTTGCGCCGCCGACCTCGCTGGATCGGCCGCCACTGATGGCGCCACCACGACCCGGCAAGCCCAAGCGTGACGGCACGGTCCGGCACAGCCGGCTCTCTTCCCTGTTCCGCTTCGGTCCCTACCTGCGGCCGCACGTGTGGCGGTTCGTGGTCATGATCATCTTCGCCGTGCTCAGCGTCGCGGCGAGCATCGTGATCCCGCTGGTCACCCGGGCGGTGATCGACGGCCCGATCGCGAACAGCGACCAGGTGGGGCTCTACACCCTCGGCGCGGCCGCGATGGCGATCGGCATCGTCGAGGCGCTGGTCGTGTTCGGCCGTCGCTGGGTGATCTCGAAGGGCACCCTGGCGACGGAGAACACGATCCGGACCGACCTGTACGCGAAGCTGCAGCGGCTGCCGATGAGCTTCCACGACCGCTGGCAGTCCGGCCAGCTGCTGTCGCGGATCATGAACGACCTGTCCACCATCCGCCGGTTCCTCAACTTCGGCGCGATCTTCCTGATGATCAACATCGTCCAGATCGCGGTCGTGGTCGGGCTGCTGCTCAACATGTACTGGCCGCTCGGCCTGGTGGTGCTGGCGGCGATCGTCCCGATCACCCTGATGTGCCTGAAGAACGAGCGTGAGCTCACCCGGCTGTCCCGCAAGATGCAGGACGAGACCGGCGACGTCGCGTCCTCGGTCGAGGAGAGCGCGCACGGCCTGCGGGTGATCAAGTCGTTCGGCCGCTCCGAGCACATGTTCGAGAAGTTCGACGGCAAGGCCGTCCAGCTGTTCGACACCACGTACCAGCGGATCCGGCTGCTGGCGAAGTTCCGCACCTTCCTGGAGATCGTGCCGAGCGGCACCGTGATCATCGTGCTCGGCCTGGGCGCCCTCGCGGCCGGCCGTGGCGAGGTCACCCTGGGCACCCTGGTCGCGTTCATCACGATGCTGCTGTCGCTGGTCTGGCCGATCGCCGCGCTGGGCCTGCTGCTCTCGCAGACGCAGGAGGCGATGACGGCGGCCGACCGGATCGCGGAGATCTTCGACGCCGAAAACACGATCACCGACGGCACCAAGAAGCTCACCGACGTGCGCGGCGAGCTCCGCTTCGAGGGCGCCGCGTTCCGGTACCCGGATGCCGACACCGACGTCCTGCACGACCTCAACCTGACCATCAAGCCGGGTGAGACCGTTGCCGTGGTCGGGGCGACCGGCTCCGGCAAGACCGCGCTGACCGCCCTGGTGCCGCGCCTGTACGACGTCACCGCCGGCCGGATCACCATCGACGGCGTCGACATTCGCGACCTCAAGCTGGAGCAGGTCCGCTCCATCGTCGCCACCGCGTTCGAGGACCCGACGCTGTTCTCGATGTCCGCCCGGGAGAACCTCACCCTGGGCAACCCGGACGCGACCGAGGCCGAGATCACCCAGGCGATCGACGTGGCCCAGGCCCACTTCGTGTACGACCTGCCGTGGGGCCTGAACACCCGGATCGGCGAGCAGGGGATGAGCCTGTCCGGCGGTCAGCGGCAGCGGCTCGCGCTGGCCCGCGCCGTGCTCGCCAAGCCCGGCGTGCTGGTGCTGGACGACACCCTGTCCGCGCTCGACGTGCACACCGAGGCACTGGTCGAGGAGGCGCTCAAGCGGGTCCTGGTCGGCGTCACCGGCATCGTGGTCGCGCACCGCGCGTCCACCGTGATGCTGGCCGACAAGGTGGCCCTGCTCAGCAACGGCACGATCAGCCACGTGGGCACCCACGCCCAGCTGCTGAAGACGGTGCCGGAGTACCGGGAGCTGCTCAGCGCCGACTTCGACAGCGAGGACGAGCTGGCCGAACTGGACCGCCTCGAACTGCAGGAGACCAACCGATGACCGCCGTCCAGACCGAGTCCCGGGACAAGAAGAAGCTGGCGGTCGAGGACTGGCGTGGTGTCGGGGCCGAGGAGAACGAGGACATCCAGGCCCGCGGCAGCGTCTTCCTGAAGCGCCGCAGCCGCGCGCTGCTGGGCAGCCTGCTGAAGCCGTACCGCAAGTTCATCGTGATCTTGATCGCGGTGGTCCTGGTCGAGAACGCGGCCCGGCTAAGCATTCCGCGGCTGGTCCAGCTGGGCATCGACTTCGGTGTCCCGCCGCTGGCGAACGGCGGGGTGGCCACCGAACTGCTCAAGGTGCTCGGGGTGATGCTCGGCGCGTTGATCATGCAGGGCTGCGCCCGCTGGTTCTTCCTCCGCAACTCCGGCCGGGTCGGCCAGCAGGTGCTGCTGGAGATCCGGCGGCGGCTCTACCGGCACTTCCAGAAGCTCGACGTCAAGTTCCATGATCGCTACACGTCCGGCCGGGTGATCTCCCGGCTGACCAACGACATCGACGCGATCATGGAGCTGCTGGCCGGCGGCTTCGACGGCCTGGTCACCGCCGTACTGACCCTGGTCGGCGTCGCGATCCTGCTGCTGACGATGGACCTGCAGCTCGGCCTGATCTGCCTGATCGGCTTCCCGATCCTGATCGTGCTGGTCCGCTGGTTCTCCCGGCAGAGCCAACTCACGTACCGGAAGGTGCGCGAGCACTCGGCGATGGTCATCGTCCACTTCATCGAGACGATGACCGGGATCCGTGCGGTCGAGTCGTACCGCCGGGAGCCGCGTAACCAGCAGATCTTCGAGGACCTGTCCGAGCGCTACCGCGACGCGAACCTGACCTCCTTCCGGCTGGTCGCGATCTTCCAGCCGGGGATCAAGCTGATCGGCAACATCACGATCGGCGGCGTCCTGCTGTACGGCGGCTACCGGGTGATCCAGGGCGACATGACGGTCGGCGTGCTGGCCGCGTTCCTGCTCTACCTGCGGATGTTCTTCGAGCCGATGCAGGAGATCAGCCAGTTCTACAACACGTTCCAGTCGGCCTCGTCGGCGCTGGAGAAGGCGTCCGGCGTGCTGGAGGAGGCGCCGGGCGTGCCGGAGCCGAAGAACCCGGTCCGGGTCCGCGACGCCAAGGGCGAACTGCACTTCGACCGGGTCACCTTCTCGTACGTGAAGGACCGGCCGGTGCTGCCGGACCTGGAACTGAGGATCCCGGCCGGGCAGACGCTCGCCCTGGTCGGCACCACCGGCGCCGGCAAGACGACGATCGCGAAGCTGATGGCCCGCTTCTACGACCCGACCGAGGGCCGGGTCACGCTGGACGGCACCGACCTGCGCGAGATCGGCAACGACGATCTCCGGCAGTCGGTGGTGATGGTGACCCAGGAGAACTTCATGTTCGACGGTACGGTCGCCGACAACATCGCCTTCGGCAAGCCCGCAGCGAGCCGGGACGAGGTGATCAACGCGGCCAAGGCGGTCGGCGCGCACGAGTTCATCACCGCGCTGCCGCAGGGCTACGACACCGACGTGGCCAAGCGGGGTTCCCGGTTGTCCGCGGGCCAGCGTCAGCTGGTCGCGTTCGCCCGGGCGTTCCTGGCCGACCCGGCGGTGTTGATCTTGGACGAGGCGACCTCGAGCCTCGACGTGCCGAGCGAACGGCTGGTCCAGCAGGCGCTGCAGACGATCCTCAAGGACCGCACCGCGGTGATCATCGCGCACCGGCTGAGCACGGTCGAGATCGCCGACCGGGTGCTGGTGCTGGAGCACGGCCGGATCCTCGAGGACGGCAGCCCCAAGCAGCTGATGGCGACCCAGGACGGCAGGTACGCAGCCCTGCACGACGCCTGGGTCGAGTCCCTGGCCTGATCCGAGCTCAGCGGGGAGGATTCGGCCGCGAGTTCGCGGCCGAATCCTCCACGATCTCGGTGAGCTGGTTCGGCAGCCAGTCCAGCAGGTCGCGCAGGAGGATCGCCGACCGGCCGAAGCTGGCGTACTTCTCGTCGCCGGTGCCGATCTGGTCGGCGACGACGTGCGCGGCCCGGTAGCCGAGCAGCCCGGGGATGCCGAACGCGGCTCCCCAGATCAGCGGCCCGATCACGGCCCGGGCCGGCCGCGGCTCGTCGTCCGGCCCGCCCTCCAGGACGACGGCGGTCGCGGCGGCGGTGGCGAGCGCGTGCAGCACCGGGACGTTCCGGGTCAGCCGCTCCACGGCCAGCCCGGCGACGGCGATCCCGCCGACCACGGTGGCCGTGTGCACCGTGCCCCAGTTGGCGTCGTCGGCATAGGTACGGTCCTCGATCGCGGTCGAGACGCGCTCGAACCCCTCGACCGGCTTGCGGCGGAGCGGCTGTTCGATCATGCGCCCGGCGAGATAGCCGAGGGCAAGCCCGGCAACGCGGGAAAGTTGGGAGGTCGCAGACATGTCAGCCGATTGTGCCGCACGGCGAGCACCGACTGTAGGGAGGGCACAAGTCCGGACGGTGAATGTTGGTGGGGTCCGACTCGACGCCCGGGCGGGTTCGGTGGAAATGTGTCTCTTTGGTCCCTTCGGTCCGAACCCGTACCGTAACCCCGAGGTCAGGAGGCAACGCTCAGTGTTCAGGCGCATCGCCATCGTCAATCGGGGGGAAGCCGCGATGCGGCTGATCAACGCGGTTCGCGAGCTGAATGCCGAACAGGGCACCGGGATCGAAACGGTGGCGCTCTACACCGAGGCGGAGCGGACCGCGATGTTCGTCCGCGAGGCCGACCTGGCCCACCCGCTCGGTCCGGCCGCCAACCGCCCCTATCTCGATCACGCCGTGCTGGAGCGCGCCCTGATCGAGACCGAGGCGGACGCCGCGTGGGTCGGCTGGGGTTTCGTCGCCGAGGATCCGGGGTTCGCCGAACTGTGCGAGCGGATCGGCGTCACGTTCATCGGGCCGAGCCCGGAGGCGATGCGCAAGCTGGGCGACAAGATCGGCTCCAAGTTGATCGCCGAGGAGGTCGGCGTCCCGGTCGCGGCCTGGAGCCGCGGGGCCCTGGACACGTTGGACGACGCGCTGGCGGTGGCGAACCAGATCGGCTACCCGGTGATGCTCAAGGCGACCGCCGGCGGCGGCGGGCGCGGGATCCGGGTGATCGAATCCGACGCCGAACTGCGGGACGCCTACCAGCGGACCCGGGACGAGGCAGAACGGGCGTTCGGCAGCGGGGTCGTCTTCCTGGAGCGGCTGGTCACCGGCGCCCGGCACGTCGAGGTGCAGGTGATCGCCGACGGGCAGGGCACGGCCTGGGCGCTCGGCGTACGGGACTGCTCGGTGCAGCGGCGGAACCAGAAGATCATCGAGGAGTCCGCCTCGCCGGTGCTCGATCCGGGACAGGTGGCCGAGCTGAAGGCGTCGGCCGAGCGGCTGGCCCTCGCGGTCGGCTATTGCGGCGCCGGGACCGTCGAGTTCCTGTATCACCCGGACGAGAAGCTGTTCGCGTTCCTCGAGGTGAACACCCGGCTCCAGGTCGAGCACCCGATCACCGAGGCGACCCGCTACGTCGACCTGGTCCGGCTGCAGTTGCGGGTGGCGGCCGGTGAACGGCTGACCGAGGAACCGCCGCCGGAGATCGGCCATGCGGTCGAGGCACGGCTGAACGCTGAGGATCCGGACCGCGACTTCGCCCCGTCGCCGGGCCGGATCGTCCGGCTCGACCTGCCGCGCGGCCCGGGCATCCGGGTCGACACCGGCGTCGGCGAGGGGGACACCATTCCGGCCGACTTCGATTCCATGATCGCCAAGATCATCGCGTACGGACGCACCCGCGACGAGGCCCTGGGCCGGTTGCGGCGGGCGGTGGCCGACACGACGGTGGTGCTCGACGGCGGTACGACGAACAAGAGCTTCATCCTCGAGCTGCTCGGCCGGCCCGAGGTGATCACCGGCGGCGGCACCGGCTGGGCCGACACCGGCTGGATCGACCGGGTCCGGGCGCAGGGCGAGTTGATCACGCATCGGCATTCCGGGGTGGCGCTGGTCGCGGCCGGCATCGAGGCCTATCAGGAGGCCGAGGCGCTGGAACGCCAGCAGTTGTTGGTGTCCGCGTTCGGCGGCCGGCCCCAGGTGCAGCACGAGGCGGGCCGGGCGATCGACGTGAAGCTGCGCGGGGCCCCGTACCGGCTGGCGGTGGCGCGGATCGGCCCGCGCCGCTATCGGGTCACGGTCCGTAGCGGCGACGAACTCAGCACGGTCGACGCCGAGCTGGAGCGGTACGACAGCTACGAGGCCCGGCTTTCCGTTGCTGGGCAGCGATTCCGGTTGATCACCGCGACCCACGGCCCGGTCCACTTCGTCGAGGTGGACGGCGTCACGCACCGGGTCACCCGGGACGAGGGCGGCGTGCTGCGGTCACCGGTGCCGGCCCTGGTGGTGGCGACGCCGGTCGCGGTCGGCGCCGAGGTCGAGGCCGGCGCTCCAGTGCTGGTGCTGGAGAGCATGAAGATGGAGACGGTCGTCCCGGCGCCGTTCCGGGCCGTCGTCCGCGAACTGTCGGTGAGCACCGGCACCCAGGTCGAGACCGGCGCCCCGCTGATCCGGCTGGAGCCGCTCGGCGAGGAGGACCTGGCCGCCGAGTCGTCGGCCTCCGTTGATCTTGAACTGCCGGCGCCGGCGGCCGAGCCGGGCCCGGCCGAGCGGTTGGCCCGCGGGTACGAGGATCTGCGCAGCATGCTGCTCGGATTTGATCTTGATCCGCGCGACGAGGGCCGGGCGCTGACCGAGTACTTCGCGGCGCGGGCCGAGCTGCCCGAGCCGCCGATGGACTCCGACAGTGCGCTGCTCCGGCTGTTCGCCGACGTCGCCGACCTGAGCCGGAACCGGCCGGCCGGCGAGGAGTTGGACACCGAACTTCGGGTGCACACGCCGCGGGAACTGTTCCACGCCTACCTGCAGACACTGGACGTCGAACGGGCCGCGCTGCCGGAGTCGTTCGTCGGCCGGCTGTCACGGGTGCTCGGGCACTACGGCATCACCGACCTCGACCGCAGCGAGCCGCTGGTCGACGCGGTGTTCCGGATCTTCCTGGCGCAGCAGCGGGTGGCGCCGGACGTCCGGCTGGTCACCTCGCTGCTGGAGCGTTGGCTGGTGGAGCCGCGGCCCGCCCCGGAGCGGACCGAGGAGACCCACGCGGTCCTTGATCATCTGGTGCTGTCCACCCAGCTTCGGTTCCCGGAGATCGGCGACCTGGCCCGGTCGGTCCGGTTCCGCTGGTTCGACCAGCCGCAGGTCGACGAGGATCGGGCCGAGGTGCTGGCCGGCGTCCGGTCCGAGTTGGCCGATCTGGCCGCGCATCCGCACGCGCGGGACTACGCGAAGCGGGTCGAGGCGCTGGCCACGATCCCGGAGCAGTTGATCAGATTCCTCACCGACCGGTTGGAACGCGGAGTGCCGCGGACCGAGCCGATGCTCGAGGTGCTGATCCGCCGGCACTACCTCGAGTACGGCCTGCACGACGTCGCCAACAAGAGCCTGCACGGGCGCCCGTTCACCATGGCCGGCTACGAACTCGACGACCGGAAGACGTACCTGGTCAGCACGGTCGGCACCGTCGAGGAGCTGGCCAGCGGCCGGAGCACGCTGGTCCGGGACCTGAAGTCGGCGGTCGGCGGCCGGCCGTCCGGCTACGAGACGGTGGCCGATCTCTATCTGCACTGGCCGGAGGCGCCGACCGACGTCCAGGAGGCCTCGGACGTGCTCCGGGAACTGGTCGCGGCGCTGCCGTTCCGGAAGCGGATGCGCCGGATCGCCATTGCGGTGGCGGCCGGTGACGGGCGACCGGTCTTCTACTTCACCTACCGGCCGCAGCGTCGTGATCTTGTCGAGGACGAGAACGTCCGCGGGGTGCACCCGATGGTCGGCCGCCGGCTGAACCTGTGGCGGCTCCGCGATTTCATGATCACCAGGCTGGACGCGCCCGAGGACGTCCTCCTCTATCACTGTGTGGCCAGGGAGAACCCGGCCGATGTCCGGCTGGTCGCGCTGGCCCAGGTGCGCCAGTTCGCGGTGGTCCGCGACGACGACGGACTGATCACCTCGCTGCCGCACGTGGAGCGGGCGATCGCCAACTGCCTGGAGGGGATCCGCCGAGCCCGTACCGAACGGCCGGACGGGGCCAAGCTGGACATGAACCATGTCTGGGTGACGGTCTGGCCGGTGATCGACGCCGAGGTCGCCGAACTCACCGCGCTGGAACGCAACATCACCCCGCTGACCGTGGGTGCCGGGATCGAAGAGGTGCTGATCCAGGGCCGGGTCACGGGCTCGCACGGCGACCCGCTGCCGGTGGTCGGCCGGTTCTACAACCAGCCCGGGGCGGGCGTGCAGACCGTCGTCGAGCGGCCGCCGACCGAACCGCTGCTGCCGCTGGACGACTATGCGCAGAAGGTGGTCCGGGCGCGCCGGCGCAACACCGTCTACCCGTACGAACTCGCGGGCATGATCGCCGGCACCGGCGGCTCGTTCGTCGAGCACGACCTGAAGCCGAACGGGACGCTCGCCCCGGTGAAGCGGCCGCGCGGCCAGAACACGTCGGCGATCATCGCCGGTGTGGTCAGCACGCCGACCCGGCGCTACCCGAAGGGCCTGACCCGGGTGGTGCTGCTGGGCGATCCGACCAAGGCACTCGGTGCGCTGGCCGAGCCGGAGTGCGCCCGGATCATCGCGGCGCTCGACCTGGCCACCAAGCTCAAGGTGCCGGTCGAGTGGTTCGCGCTGTCCTCCGGCGCGAAGATCTCGATGGACTCCGGCACCGAGAACATGGACTGGGTCGCCAAGGCGCTGAAGCGGATCGTCGAGTTCACCCAGGCCGGCGGGGAGATCAACATCGTCGTGGCCGGGATCAATGTCGGTGCGCAGCCGTACTGGAACGCCGAGGCGACCATGCTGATGCACACCAAGGGGATCTTGATCATGACCCCGGACAGCGCGATGGTGCTGACCGGGAAGCAGTCGCTGGACTTCTCCGGCGGGGTGTCGGCCGAGGACAACTTCGGCATCGGCGGGTACGACCGCGTGATGGGGCCGAACGGGCAGGCGCAGTACTGGGCGCCGGATCTCGCCGGGGCGCGGGACATCCTGCTGTCGCACTACGACTACACGTATCTGGCGCCGGGCGAGTCGACGCCGCGGCGGGCCGAGACGACCGACCCGTACGAGCGGGACGTGACGGCCTATCCGCACGACCCGGGCGAGGGCGGCTTCCGTACCGTGGGGGAGATCTTCTCGCCCGCGACGAACCCGGACCGGAAGAAGGCGTTCAACATCAGGACGGTGATGCGGGCCGTCGCCGACCTTGATCATCCGGTGCTGGAACGCTGGGCCGGGATGGCGGACGCTGAGACGGCCGTGGTGCAGGACGCGCGGCTCGGCGGGCTGCCGGTCTGCCTGATCGGGATCGAGTCGAAACCCGTGCCACGACGGGGATTCCCGCCCACCGATGGCCCGGACACCTGGACCGCCGGCACCCTGTTTCCACGATCATCGAAGAAGGTGGCCCGGGCGATCAACGCGGCCAGCGGGAACCGGCCGCTGGTGGTGCTGGCGAACCTGTCCGGCTTCGACGGGTCACCGGACTCGATGCGCAACCTGCAGCTGGAGTACGGCGCCGAGATCGGCCGGGCGATCGTCAACTTCCGCGGCCCGATCGTGTTCTGCGTCATCTCCCGCTACCACGGTGGTGCGTTCGTCGTGTTCTCCAAGGCGCTCAACCCGAAGATGACCGTGCTCGCGGTCGAGGGGTCGTTCGCCTCGGTGATCGGCGGGGCGCCGGCCGCGGCGGTCGTCTTCGCCGGTGACGTGCGGCGCCGGATCGCGGCCGACCCGCGGGTGATCGAACTGGAGGCTCGGCTGGCCGAGGCCGACGAAGCCGACCGGGCCGGGCTGGCCGCCGAGCTGGCGGAGCTGCGCGCTGCCGTACGGACGGAGAAGATCGGTGAGGTCGCCGACGAGTTCGACCAGGTGCACAGCATCCGGCGCGCCGTCGAGGTCGGCTCCGTCGACGCGGTGATCACGCCCGAGGAACTGCGGCCGCAGTTGATCAACGCGATCGAGCGCGGCCTGAAGCGGTAGAACGCTACCCTTCGCGAATGAGTGTGAGCTCAGCGTTCCGTCAAGTCCGCCGGCATCCTTCGGCCGTGCTGCTCGCGGTCCAGTTGATCGGCGTTCTGCTCTACCCGGCGATGGGCTCCTCGACGCCGGGGCGGCTGGCGTTCGAGACGTTCGGCCTGCTGGTGCTGTTGCTGGCGATCTTCTCGGTACGCGAGCTGCCCGGCCCGACCTGGGTGGTGATCACGCTCGCCTCGTCCGCGGCGGCGCTGGCGATCATCGACATCTTCTGGCATAACCCGGTGCTCCAGGTCGCCTCGGCCGCACTGCACGCGGCCTTCTACTTCTGGGCCACCGTGGTGCTGCTGCGCTACATGTTGGCCGACCGGAAGGTGACCACGGACGAGCTGTTCGCGGTCGGCGCGACGTTCACGCTGGTCGCCTGGGGCTTCGCCTATCTCTATGTCCTGCTGCAGGTGCTGCAGCCCGGTTGCTTCATCGCGGCCGTCGATTCCGATCAGCCGCGGACCTGGACCGAACTGCTGTTCCTCAGCTTCACCACGCTGTCCAGCACCGGCCTGTCCGACATCGTCCCGGTCACCGGCCATGCCCGGTCCGTGGTCATGATCGAACAGCTGGCCGGGCTGGGCTATGTCGCGCTGGTGGTGTCCCGGCTGGTCGCGCTGACCACCCTGCGGGTCACTGGTGATCACCAGTGAGCTGGTCCCGGGCGATCCGGCGCCAGCCCTCGCCCCAGCCACAGATCGCGTACATCAGCGCGGCCGCGGCCGGATAGACCCGCAGCGCCGATCGCTCGCCCGGCGTCAACGCGGACGCCGCCGCACCCTCGTAGGCGTCGTAGAGGCCGGCCGGGTCGGGTGCCTGCAGGGTACGGAGCAGGTAGGCATGGGCGACGGCCAGGTCCCAGGCGCGCGGTGCCGTGGCCAGGCCGCCGAAGTCGAAGTACACCGGGCCGTCATCGGTGCGCACCAAGTTGGCGCCGTGTGGATCGCCGTGGATCGTCTGGACTTCCTCGGCCGGGATCCAGCGTCGCCCGAGCTCCTTGATCATCGGCGCGAGCTCATCCGGGTCTGACGTCGCACCGTCGGCCGCGTTGCGGCGGAGCCAGCGTCCCAGCAGGTCGGGATCGACGTACGCGGGGCGCAGGTCACGGGTGGTCGGTGGCGGTAGCCGACGCAGGGCGCGGTGCAGTCGCCCGATCGCCGCGAACAACTCCTCCGGCGTGCCATGGCCGGCCTGATGATCAAGGTAGGGCTCGACCTCGGCCCACCGAGTGCCGCACCGGAAGACCGACCGGCCGCCGATCATGATCGGGACCGTGACCCGCAGCCCCTGCACGGCCAGACCGGCCCGGATCCGTTGTAGGTCGAGGATCCGGGGCCGGGTGACGAACGGCTTGTAGCTGCGCAGCACCAGCCGACCGGCGCCGACCAGGAGGTTGAGATGATCTTCCCCGCTCAGGACGCAGGTAACGGGACCAAGATCAAGCTCGTCGAGCAGTCGGCGGACCGCCGGAGCGTTGGCCGACTGCTCGAACTCGTGATCGGGATGCCGCCGGACCCAGCTCCGGACCAGCGGATGCCCGATCATCCGAACGAGAGTCCCGCCACGGCGCCGATCACGGTGATCGCTGGCGGTCGGATCCCGGCCCGCTCGGTCAGCTCGCCGATCCGCTCCAGCGGCCCGCGGACCACCGCCATGCTGGGCAGACCGCCGTCCGCGATGGTCGCGGCGGGAAGGTCGGCCGGCATCCCGTGCTTGATCAACTCGGCGGCGATCGCGGGCAGCGTGGCGACGCCCATCATGATCACCAGCGTGGTGCCGGACCGGGCCAGCCCGGCCCAGTCCAGGGTGCTGCCCGGGTGATCGGGCGGCACATGCCCGGTCACCACGGTGAAGCCCTGGACCAGTTCGCGATGGGTGACCGGGATGCCGGCCAGCCCGGGCACCGCCGTCGCCGAGCTGACGCCGGGCACGATCGTGACCGGGATCCCGGCCTCGCTGCAGGCCTCCCACTCCTCGCCGCCGCGGCCGAACACGAAGTTGTCGCCGCCCTTGAGCCGGACCGCGACCCGGCCGGCCCGCGCGTGCTCGATCAGCAGCGCGTTGATCGACTCCTGGCGGGTGGAGCGCCCGCCCGGCACCTTGCCCACGTCGATCACCTCGGTGCCGGGCCGTGCCTCGGCGATACTGGCCAGCGGTGCCAGTCGGTCGGTGATGATCACGTCCGCCCGGCGCAGCGCGGCCAGGCCGGCGACCGTGAGCAACCCCGGGTCGCCCGGCCCGCCGCCGACCAAGATCACCTCGCCGCCCGCCTGCCCGGGTGCTCCTTGATCAACCTCCAGTCGCCGGACCGGCCGGCCCGCTCGTTCGCACCGTTCGGCGAGGTCCTGATCATGGTCGGCGTCGCCCGAGCCGGCGACCACCAGCGCAGCGGCCCGGATCAGGTCTTCGGTGACCGGCCCGCGGTGCCACCGGATCAGCCCGCGGTCGGCGAGGTCCTCCAGACTGGCCACGACGTCCTCGGCCGCGACCGTGACCACAGCCCTGGCTTCGCGCAACGCCGCCACGGTCGCCAACACTCCGGCGCCGCCGCCGACCACGAGCACGGCACACCCGGCCACCCCAACCTCATCCACACCGCAGACGCTACCGGGACCGGCCGAGCCGGAACCTCCGCCCCACGGTGAGCGTCGAAGTCCGGCCGCGGCTGGGCCTGGCTGTCACAGATCTGCAATGGAACAGGTCTGCAACCGTTTTCATGGCTTTCGAACATCGGTTCCATTGCAGATTTGGGACACCTTGCCGGGATCGGCGCGGGCCGCACGGGATGCGCCCGGTCGGACGCCGCTCGAGCTACGGGGATCAGGTCCGCGCCCGTCGGGTGCACGGCGAGCGACACGGCATGTCGCCACACGTCCCTGCGACAGATCTCGGATGGCCTCGAGGTTCCGCGCTGAGGCCTGGGTCAAGCGGGCAGTCGGTGCGGCAACGAGTGCCGGCGCTCGGCCCGATCGGACCCGACCCTTCGCCCGGGGGCGTCGACGTTCCGCGGTCAGCCCGGATCGCTCCCTGCGATCCCCGGGTGATGTCGCGTTTTCTCTTGGTATCGACCCGAAACCGCTCGGTGCAACGTTGCACGCTCTGATGCGAAGAGAAATCGCGACACGCGGGTTGGCCGCCTCGCGTCAGCGGTAAGCGCGGATGCGGGCCAGGTGGGCGGGGGTGAGCCAACCGACGGCGGGGTCGTCGAGGCGCGGGGCCAGGTCGGCGGCCATGGCGGCACCGGCCCAGCGACGGAACTCGGGCCCGGGCGGGGTCGGGTCGCCGTAGCCGGCGCGCCAGTCGGCGATGCACTGGGCCAGTAGCGGCTCCAGCGTGCCGTCCGGATCGGGCATCAGGGCGAGGATGGATTCGGTGCGGGCCCGGTCGTAGCGCGGGTCGCCGAGGGTCGCGTTGGCCCAGTCGAGGACGGCGACGATCCGGTCGTCGCGGACCATCACGTTCAGCGGGTGGTAGTCCAGGTGCAGCAGCCGGGCCGGACCGGTCGCGCCGGGGACCGGGTCGCCGCGCCGGGCGATCCAGTCCGGGCCGTCGTCCAGCGCGGGGCCGGTGCGCGCGTTGATCATGGCCTGGATGCGTCCGAACTCGATCATCAGCCGGCGCCGGACCTCCTCGGTCGCGGCCGGGTCGAGCAGCCGCGCGGCCAACGGCCGGCCGTCGATCCAGTCCATCAGGTACGCCGGACGTTCGGCGTCGATCGCCGCTGCCCGGACGCCGGGCACCGGGATCTCGGTGTCGGCCAGCGACCGCAGCATGGTCACTTCGCGGCTCGCCTGCGCCTGCCGATCGGTGCCCAGCACCCGGAGCGCGTACGTCTGCGTACCGCAGCGGACCCGCCAGAGCAGCCCGTCCGCGCCACCGGTCACCGCCTCGACCGACGCCGGCTCGGGCACGCCCAATCGAGGCAGGAACTCGGCCGGATCGACGTGCATGATCACGAGCCTACGGGTCAGCGCACGTTCTGGCGCGGCGGAGCGAAGGATTCGCCGGTCCGCAGGGCGCGCAGGCCGCAGGTGATCATCTCACCGAACAGACCGATCCCGATCGACAGCGGATACGGCCGGGTCTCCGGGTGGACGCCGAGCGCCGTGCCGGCGATACCGAGACCGAAGCTGAGTGCGGCCGAACCGGCCCAGACGACCAGCGTCTTCCAGGTGTAGCGCTGGTGCAGCACGCCGTCCCGGACGAACAACTCGCTGGACGCCCCGCGAACCGCGCCGAGAACCAGCCCGGTGCCCACCCCGAGCACCAGCCAGCCGACGTCCAGGCCGGTCCACCCGGTCACCTTGGTCAGGCTGTAGACGCCGATGCCGAGCATGATCAGCGGCGTCACGACCAGGTCCTTCGCGACCAGCGGCTCGCCCCGGAACCGCCGCACGATGACGTAGATCACCAGGCCGATGATCAGTACCGGCATCAGGACATCACGCATCGACAAGCCTCCCTTTTATTTATCACGCTCGCGATAAAACAAAGTTAGCACAGGTGGGATAAAATGATCGAATGCCGAAGCTGGTCGACGCGCAGGAGCGCCGCAGGGTCGTGATCGACGCCTTCTTCCGACTCGTCCGCGACCATGGGGTCGAGCGGGCCTCGCTGCGCAACGTCGCCGACGAGGCCGAACTCAACATCGGCTCGGTCCGGCACTACTTCGCCGACTACGACGACCTGCTCACCGCGGCCGGCGAAGCGCTGGTGGAACGGATCTCGGACCGCCTGCTGGAGCACCTGGACCGGCTGCCGCCGCCCGGTGACCGTGCGGGTCGCTACCAGGTGGCGCTGGACATGCTCGAGGAGTTGCTGCCGCTGGACGAGCGTCGGCGCGGCGAGGTGACGGTCTGGCTGGCCATGGTGGAGCGGGCCCGCACCGTGCCCTCGCTCCGGCCCGCGGTGGAGCGGTTGTTCGACGGCACTCGCACCCTGATCCGGCGGATCGTCGACCGGGCGGCCGTCGATCAGCCGGCGCTGCGCACCGAGACGATCGCCGCCGCGATCGACGGGCTGGCCTTCAACGGCGTGCACTACCCCAGTCGGCTGACACCCCGGCGCACCCGGCAGGTGCTCCGGCACCTGCTCATCGGCCAATTGGACCGCGATCCCGACGGGTCGATGCGCGCTTGATCCGTCCGGCCGGACCGGCTCCGCCGTCCGCCGTACCTCGATGATCTTGCGCGGGAGGCCTCTCAGAGCGTTGAATTCAGCCGTCGGGATCGAGCGAACGGGGGTGGGTCGGTGTCGCCGCGTCCCCGGGGTCCCTGGATCGTTACCGGATTGCTGTTCTTGGCGCTGATGTTGGTCGCCGCCCGGTACGGCTTCCACCGCGACGAGTTCTACTTCATCGAGGGCGGCCGGCACCCGGACTGGGCGCAGCCGGACAACCCGATCCTGGTCCCGCTGCTGGCGACGGCCTGGCACGACCTGGTCGGCGGGAACCTGATCTTGTTCCGGATCCTGCCCGCCCTGGCCGCGGCCGGCACGATCCTGACCGCCGCCGCGACCGCCCGCCAGCTCGGCGGCACCGCCCGGCAGCAGACCCTGACCGCCCTGGTCACGGCGCTCAGCTCGTTCCCGATGGCGGTCGGCCACCTGTTCTCGATCTCGACGTTCGACCTGCTGCTCACGGCCGCGGTGATCATGCTCCTGCTCCGCGCCCTCCGGACCCCGGACCAGCTCCCCGGCTGGCTGCTGCTCGGCGTGATCGCGGGTGTGGCGCTCGAGGTCAAGGTGCTGCCCGCGCTGGTGCTGGCCTGTTGCCTGGCCGGGTTGTTGATCATCGGGCCGAGGGCGCCGCTGGCCCGTCCGGGTCCGTGGCTGGCCGCTGGGATCGCCCTGCTGCTGGCCGCACCGAACCTGATCTGGCAGGCCGTGCACGGGTTCCCGATGCGCGAGATCGCCGCCAACATCGCGGCCGGCGGCTCGGTGTCGTCGGCGGACCGGATCATGATCGTCCCGCTGCACCTGTTGCTGATCGGCCCGCTGCTCGCGGTGCTCGCGATCGCCGGCCTGGTCGCCACCTTCGCGCTGCGGCGGCTGCATGATCACCGGTGGCTGGCGCTCGCGTACGCCCTGATGTTGATCATGGTCGTGGTCACCGGCGGCAAGCCGTACTACCTGGCCGGGTTCTTCCCGGTGGCTCTGGGGCTCGGCGTACTGGCCCTGTCGGATTGGCTGACCAGGATCGCCTGGCGCCGGGTTCTCGCGATCACGCTCCTGGTGATCTTCGCCGTACCGACCGCGATCTTCTCGCTGCCGCTGGCGCCGCCCGGTTCGCCGGTTTTCCAGGTGGCCACCGCGGTCAATCCGGACGCAGCCGAGACGGTCGGCTGGGACGGCTTCACCGAGACCGCGGTCCGGCTCGCGCGCGAGCAGCCGGACGCGTCGATGATCTTGACGGCCAACTACGGCGAGGCCGGGTCGCTGGCCCGGGCCCGCCGGCTCGACCTGGCCACTCCGGCCGGTCCGGCCGGCGCGCTGCCGCCGGTCTACTCCGGGCACAACGCCTTCGGTGAGTGGGGCCCGCCGCCCGAGTCCGTACGCACAGCGCTCGTGATCGGGGACTTCGACGAGGCCGACCTGGACCGCTGGTTCGGCCGCTGCACCCTGCTGCTCCGGTACGCCTCGCCGCCCGGGGTCGACAACGAGGAGGACGGCGCCCCGTTCCGCCTCTGCGCCGAGCCGCGCGGTTCCTGGGCCGACTTGTGGCCCGACGTTCGCCACCTCGGCTGACGACCAGTTCAGGGTGAAGTCTTCCCTGATCTGTCACGCCTATGTAAATCTTCACCCACGGGCCGCCGAACGGCCCGTCGACCCGGGCCGGAGGCCGTAGGTTGTCGTTTGATTCTTTCTCCGACGTTTGCGAAGGGGCGGACATGAAAGCCAAGCCGAAGCGGATCCTGGCGGGCCTCGCGGCCGCGCTCGCGCTGACGGTGACCACGGCGCTGACCGGGCCGGTGACGCCGCGCGCTGCCGCCGACGACCCCGCGACGGTGATGAAGGTGGCGATCACCACCGACATCGACACGTTCAACCCGTTCCAGGCGATCCTCGCCTCCAGCACGGCGATCCTGCGGTTCCAGTACGAGAGCCTGGTCACCTGGGGCAAGAACAACGAGACCGTGCCCGGCCTGGCCGACACGTGGGAGACCTCGCCGGACGGGAAGACCTGGACGTTCCACATTCCCGAGGACCGCAAGTGGTCCGACGGCCAGCCGCTGACCGCGGAGGACGCGGCCTGGACGTTCAACGCGATCAAGAACGACAACAAGCTGCAGCAGGCCAACGGCGGTCTGGTGGAGAACGTCGCCTCGGTCAACGTCAAGGATCCGCAGACGCTGGAGATCGTGCTCACCGCGCCGCAGGCCGCGAACCCGGGCGGCGAGCTGCCGATCGTGCCCAAGCACGTCTGGGAGAAGGTCGACGCGGCGACGTATGAGAACGACACGGACACGGTCGGCTCGGGGCCGTACACGATCAAGTCGTACGCGCAGAGCCAGAACGTCCAGCTCGTCGCCAACCCGCACTTCTGGCGCGGCGCGGCGAAGCTGTCCGGCCTGACCTGGGTCTATTACAAGAACGGCGACGCGGCCGTGCAGGCGCTGAAGACCGGCGAGGTCGACATCGTCAGCGGCCTGACCGCGGCCCAGTTCGAATCGCTGAAGAGCGCACCCGGCATCACCACCGTGACCGGCGCCGGCCGTCGCTACAGCTCGATCGCGATCAACCCGGGCACCATCGACGCCGAGGGCAAGCCGATGGGCGACGGCCACCCGGCGCTCAAGGATCCCGTGCTGCGCAAGGCGATCATGATGGCGATCGACCGGCAGACCCTGTTCGACCGGGTGCTGCACGGGCTGGGCAAGCTCGGCGAGACCGAGATGCCGACCGTCTACCCGCAGTACTACGGCTTCGCGCCGGGCGTGAAGGCGCACCCGTTCGATCCGGCCGCCGCGAACAAGGCGCTCGACGACGCCGGCTACACCAAGGGTCCGGACGGGATTCGGCTGGACAAGGAGGGCAAACCGCTCAAGCTGCGCCTGATGGGCCGCAACACCGAGCCGTCGCACCAGCTGATCGCCGACTTCCTCAAGCCGTGGCTGAAGGAGATCGGGATCGAGATCACCGTCTCGATGGTCACGCCGCAGCAGGTGAACGACGACTCGACGCTGGGCAAGTACGACCTCTACTTCACCGGCTGGGGCATCGGGCCGGACCCGGACTTCCAGCTGTCGATCAACCAGTGCAACTCGCGGCCGAACGCCGACGGTTCCGGCAACACCAGCGAGAACAATTGGTGCGACCCTGAGTTCGACAAGCTCTACCAGGCCCAGCACACGGAGCTGGATCCGGCCAAGCGGGGCGAGATCGTCAAGCAGGCCTTCAGCATGATCCACGAGTCCGCCGTCAACATGGTGCTCTGGTACGCCGACAGCCTGGAGGCCTACCGCAGCGACAAGTTCGGCGGGTTCATCCGGCAGCCGGAGGGCCAGGGTCCGATCACCGGCCAGAACAGCTACTGGGGCCTCTACAGCGCGACTCCGGTACAGGCCGGGAACGGCGCGCCCGGTGATCAAGCCGGTACCGGCGGCGGCGTGCCCGGCTGGGCGATCGGCGTCGGTATCGCCGTCCTGGTCGTGATCGCCGGCGGCGCGGTGCTGCTGGTGCTCCGCGGTAGGCGTACCGCCGACGACCGGGAGTGATGCGTTGAGCATCACCCCCGCCGGCGAAACGCTGGTCGTCGAGGAGGAGGCTCCGCGCGGCTCGACTCTGCCGCGCTACCTGCTGACCAAGGCCGGCGGTGCCTTGGTCAGCCTGGCCATGGTGGTGGTCGTCGGGTTCTTCGCGTTCCGGATCCTGCCCGGTTCCGATCCGGCGATCAACATGACCCGGGGTCGCCGGGTGAGTGCCGAGGAGGTGGAGCGGCTGCGGCACCAGTTCGGCCTGGATCAGCCGTTGATCATCCAGTTCTTCAACTTCGTCGGCGACCTGTTCCGCGGTGATCTTGGTTGGTCGTACGTCTACAACCGGCCGGTCGGGGATCTCATCCTGGAAGGGATCCCGCCGACTCTGCTGCTGACCGGCACTGCCGCGGTGGTGTCGATCGTGCTCGGCCTGTGGATCGGGCAGCGGGCCGCCTGGAAGCGCGGCAGCCTGTTCGACAAGGGGCAGACCGGGCTGGCGTTGATCTTCTGGTCGGTGCCGACGTTCTGGCTCGGCCTGCTGCTGTTGTTGATCTTCGGCGGGGGACTGCGGCTGTTCCCGGCCGGCGGCATGGTGACCGCCGGGACCACGGCCACCGGTCTGGCCTGGGTGCTGGACGTGGCCTGGCATCTGGTGCTGCCGGTGCTCACCATGGTGGCCGTCGTCTACGCCCAGTACCTGATGGTGATGCGGGCCTCGGTGCTGGAGGAGATGACGTCCGACTACCTGACCACGGCCCGGGCGAAGGGTCTGCCCGAGGACAAGGTACGGACTCGGCACGCGGTGCCGAACGCCCTGCTGCCGACGGTGACGTTGATCTTCCTGACCGCGGGCGGGCTGATCGGCGGGGCGGTCACGGTGGAGACGGTCTTCTCCTGGCCGGGGCTCGGATTCCTGACGTTCAAGGGACTCGACGCGCCGGACCTGCCGCTGCTGCAGGGCACCTTCGTCGTCTTCTCCGCGCTGGTGATCGTCATGAACCTGGTCGCCGAGCTGGTCTATCGGCTGCTCGACCCGAGATTGAAGGCAGCATGAGCGCGACGATCACTCGTGGCAGCGCCGTCGCCGAACGGCGCAAGCAGCAGTTCAAGGACAACTGGACCGAGTTCACCCGGACCCGGTCCGGGCTGGTCGGCGCGGTGCTGCTGCTGATCGTGATCCTGCTCTCGGTGATCACGCCGATCCTGGTCCCGGCCGAGACGCTGGACGTCACCAAGATCACTGCCGAGCAGAACGAGCCGCCGACCGCGGCCCACCCGCTCGGCACCGACCCGGCCGGCCGGGACGTGCTCGGGATGCTGCTCTGGGGCTCCCGGATCTCCCTGCTGGTGGGCTTTGCGGCGACCGCGGTGTCCATGATCATCGGCACCGTGGTCGGGATGGCGGCCGGCCACTTCACCGGGATGGCGCAGGCCGTGATCATGCGGGTCATCGACTTCTTCCTGGTGATTCCCGGCCTGGTGCTGGCGATCGTGCTGTCCTCGGTGCTCAGCCGCGGCGTCTGGACGATCATCATCGCGATCGGCGTGACCAGTTGGGCCGGCACCGCGCGGGTGGTCCGGTCGCAGACACTGACCATCGAGGCCCGGCCCTACATCGAACGGGCCCGGGCGCTCGGCGCCGGCGACGGCCACATCCTGGGCCGGCACGTGCTGCCCGCGGTGCTGCCGATCGTGCTGGCCAACACCACGCTGACCGTCGGCTCGGCGGTGATCTCGGAATCCACACTGAGCTTCCTCGGCCTCGGCGATCCGGGCACCGTATCGTGGGGCTCGATGCTGAAGACCGCCCTGGACACCGGCGCCGCGACCGCCGGTTACTGGTGGTACGTCATCCCGCCCGGCCTGGCGATCGTCGCCGTCGTGCTCTGCTTCACCCTGGTCGGCCGCGCGCTGGAAGCGGTCTTCAACCCCACCCTGCGAGCGCGCTGATGAGCACCCCAAAGACGACGACGGCCCTGGAGTGGAAGGACGTCCGGATCTCCTACCGGACGGCGCGTTCGGACTCCGGCGAGATCGCCGCCGTGGACGGGCTGTCGTTGGCGATCGAGGCCGGTGGCACCGTCGGCATCGCGGGCGAATCCGGCTGCGGGAAGTCCACCCTGGCGATGTCGGTGCTGCGGCTGCTGCCGCGCAACGCCGAGATCAGCGGGGCGATCGAACTGGCCGGCGAGGACATCGGCTCAATGCGCTGGGGCCGGCTCCGCGCGGTCCGCTGGACCGAGGCGGCGATCGTCTTCCAGGGTGCGATGCACTCGCTGAACCCGGTCCGGACCGTCGGCAAGCAGATCCTCGAGGCGCTGGAACTCCATGTTGAGAAGGGATCCACGAAGGAGACCCGGGCGGCTCGGGTGGCGGAGTTGCTGGGGCTGGTCGAGTTGCCCGCGGCCCGCGCGGACTCGTACCCGCACGAGTTGTCCGGCGGGCAGAAACAGCGGGTCATGATCGCGATGGCGCTGGCCTGCGACCCGGACGTGATCATCGCCGACGAGCCGACCACGGCACTGGACGTGGTGATCCAGGCGCAGGTGCTGGACGTGCTGAGCGGCCTGGTCCGGGACCGCAACCTGACCCTGATGATGATCAGCCACGACCTCTCCGTGCTGGCCGCGGTGTGCGAGCGGATCGTCGTGATGCGGGACGGCAGGATCGTCGAGCAGGGCCCCGCGCACGAGGTGATCAGCAACCCGCAGCACGAGCACACCCGCGAGCTGGCCGCCGCGTTCCCGATCATCGGCGACCCGGCCTCCCGGATGATCACCACCTCCCCGCGCCCCGACGCCCCCAACCCACCGCGCCCTGGCCGCCCGAACTCCCCGCGCCCTGAGCCTGTCGAAGAGGCATCGGCTCCGCTGCTCGCGGTCGAGGACCTGGTGGTGGACTTCCACGCCCGCGGCCGCCACACCAGGGCTGTTGATCATGTATCGCTGGCCTGCCACCCGGGCGAGATCGTCGCCCTGGTGGGGCAGTCCGGGTCCGGCAAGACCACGCTGGCCCGAACCGTACTCGGGCTGCAGCGGCCCACCTCCGGCCGGATCTCGTACCAGGGCAGGCCGATGCCGACCGATCGCGCCGGTCTGAAGGCGTACCGCCGCCAGGTGCAGTTCGTGCTGCAGGATCCGAGCGCTTCGCTGAATCCCAAGCACAGCGTCTACGAGGCGGTCGCCGAGGGCATCCGGATCCACCGGCTGCCGGGCGACGAGGCCGAACGGGTCGCGAAGGCACTCACCCAGGCCGAGCTCACCCCGCCCAGCCGCTACCTCGGAGCGATTCCGCAGGAACTGTCCGGCGGCCAGCGACAGCGAGTGGTGATCGCCGGAGCATTGGCCCTCGAGCCGTCCTACCTGGTCGCCGACGAGCCGGTGGCCAGCCTCGATGCGTCGGTTCGCGGCGAGATCCTGGCCCTGCTGCTGCAACTCAAGCGCGATCTCGGGCTGGGCGCCCTGGTGATCACTCATGATCTTGGTCTGGCCTGGAACATCGCCGACCGGGTGCTGGTGATGCACCAGGGCAAGATCGTCGAGTCCGGGCCGGTGGAGCAGGTGCTGCTGGAGCCGACGCACCCCTACACGAAGACGCTGCTCGAGGTCGTACCGTCGAAGCTCGGCCAGTCATGATCACGGCGCCGGCCCCGGAGATGCTCTGGGAGGCCAGCGATCCGGTGGCGGAGCTTTCCCGCCGGTTCGGCTTCGCCACGGCCGAGGCCGCGGGCCGGTGGGCGACCGCCCTGCTGGCCGACGAATACGGGATCGCCCTCCGGTCGGTCGACCGGCTGGTGCTGAGCGCCCAGAACCTGATGATCTGGGTCACCGGCGCCGACCAGCGGCTGATGATCAAGGTCTGCCGCTTCGGCGGCAGCCACGACTGGCTGCTGCCCCGGGCCGCGCTGGTCGACTGGCTCGCCGATCGCGGGCAGCCGGTGGCTCGGCCGGTCCGCACGGTCGCGGGCGAGCTGCAACTGCGGCGGGACGGTTGGTCGATCGGGATCCAGCCGGTGTTGCCGGGTGAGCTCCTGGACGGCTCCGACCATGATCAGGTACGAGCTGCGGGGGCGACCCTGGCCGCGCTGCACGAGGATCTGGCGGCCTGGCCGGACCGCCCCACCCTGCACCATGATCATCGCTGGGGCCCCGACGGTCCACCCGACGGACGCGCAGACTTCCTGGCGATTCCCGAGCACAGCGCCGCGGCGGCGCCGGAGCTCACGGCTCGGCTGGACGGGCTGGCGGCCGACCTGCCGGACCGCCCCGGCCGGCAACCCGTACACACCGATTTCCGCGGCGCCAACCTGCTCTGGCACGACGGCCGGATCGGTGCGGTGCTCGACTTCGAGGAGGCCCGGCTGGAGGCGCCGGTGATCGACCTCGCGCACGCCCTGGTCCTGCTCGGCACCTGGTATCGCGACTGGCGGCCGATCACCCCGGAAGCCCAGCAACTCTTCCTCGCCGCCTACAGCGACCGTCGCCCGCTCACCGACGCCGAACAGGCCTGGCTGCACCCCTTGGTCGGCGCCGGCATGCTCCGCCAAGGCTGGCTCCCCGACGCCACCCGCTGGCTCGCCCCCGCCCCCTGACCCCGACTCGCCGGCGCCGGTCGGTTTTTCACGTTACGTGAAAAACTGGCACTTTCCGCGAGAAACATCTCACGTAAAGCGACAGGAAAGTTGGTGAGGTGGGTCAGGTGTTGCGATGGCGGGCGAGGGCGGGCGAGGGCGGGCAGGTCGCGCAGCGGCGGGGCGCCGGGCGGCGGCGAGTTGGTTGCCGGCCATCGCCAGCCAGAGGATCGGGCCGGTTCGGCCGGGCGGCGCGAACTCGGCGATTCGGGCCCCGCGGGCGTACCAGCCGAAGCCGAGGAAGCCGAGCATGATCAACATCGCGGCCAGCGCCTGGCCACGGCTCCGAGTCCGGGCAGCACGAACGAGGCGCCGGCCAGCGCCGTTACGGTGAACGTATGGACATCCGGACTGTGCCCAACCCCTTGATCCGTGCGGCAGGCCGGCGGCTGGCGTCGATCAATGCCCGGCACCCGTGGAGCCACAACGACCACTTCCATGCCTGGATCCTGCGGCGGCTCCCGGTCCGGCGGCGGCGCGCGCTGGACGTCGGCTGCGGTGCCGGTCTGCTGATCGACCGGCTGCGCGGGGCCTTCGACCAGGTGCTGGGTGTGG
This sequence comes from Microlunatus parietis, assembly GCF_013407955.1. Classification (GTDB taxonomy): domain Bacteria; phylum Actinomycetota; class Actinomycetes; order Propionibacteriales; family Propionibacteriaceae; genus Microlunatus; species Microlunatus parietis. The sequence goes on from NZ_JACCBU010000001.1 coordinate 3,958,668, forward strand.
ACGCCGACGCCGCCATGGCGGCGGCCGCGGGCGCCCGGTTCGCCGAGGATCCGTCGGTCAGCGTGCGGTACGCCGGGTTCGAGCAAATCGACGGCACCTTCGACATGATCACGATGATCGCATCGCTGCACCACCTGCCGCTGGAGCCCGCGCTGCGGCACGCGTCCGAGTTGCTCGAACCCGGTGGCCGACTGCTGGTCGTCGGTCTGGCCTGGGCCGAGTCCCCGGCCGACTTCGCCTGGGACGGTGCGTCATCGCTGCTCAATCCGGTGGTCGGGCTGATCAAGCATCCCCGGCCCGTCCTGAGGCCTCATGATCAGGACGGACCCGAGATGCCGGTACGCGATCCCGTTGAGACGTTCTCGGAGATCTCGGCGACCGCACGCCGGGTGCTGCCGGGCGCCAGGATCAGGCGTCGGCTGTTCTTCCGGTACACGCTGGAGTGGACGCGAACCTAGTTGCGGCTCGCTCTGCCGCGCAGTCGGATCCCTTGTACCACGGTGATTCCGGCGATCACCAGCGCGCCGCCGAGCAGCTGGACCGGGCTCAGCGACTCGCTCAGCAGGACGGCGGCGAAGATCACCGCGAAGATCACTTCGGTCAGCGCGACGAAGGAGGCGATCGGAGCGCCGAGCCGGCGGACGGCGACGATTCCGGCCAGGTACGCCGCTACGGAGGTGATCAAGATCAACAGCAGGGCCGGCACCCACCAGGGCAGCTCGGCCGCCGACAGGATGTGGATCGGTGCCGCTGCGGCCGCCAGCGGCAGGACGCCGAGCCCGCCGAGGCCGAGGATCAGGGTGGCACCGACGCCGGTGCCCACGGTCGTCATCACCAGCGGCGGCACCGGAGTGTCCGCACCGTTGTCGCCGAGGATGAAGTAGCAGCACAGGCAGGCGGCGGCGCCGAGACCCCAGAGCAGCCCGAGCGGGTGTACCGCGGCGCCCCGGACCACGTCGAGCACCAGGAACAGCCCGAGGACGGCGAGCCCGGCGCCGAGGAAGCGGCGCGGCTCCGGCCGGACCCGGGTCCTGGCCCAGTGCCAGAAGATCAACAGGACCGGGGCCAGGTATTCCAGCAGCAGGGCCACTCCGACCGAGACGTACTGCACGGCGCTGAAGTAGCACAGCTGGGCCAACGCCATCGCGGTCGTCCCGTACCCGATCATGCGCAGGCCCTGCCGCCCGGTCGGTCGCCACAGCCGGCCGCCCGTCCCGTACCGGCGGAGCATCAGCAGGCACGGCACCAACAGCACCAGGAAGGCGCCGCCGATCCGGACCGCGACCACGGCGGCGGGCGACCAGCCGGTCTCCAGCAGCGGCTTGGCCAGCGAGCCGGACAGGCCGAACGCCATCGCGGAGAACAACGCCAGGGTGAGGCCGGAGCGCGCGCCGTGCTTGCGCGCCGCCTCGGTGACCGCTTCGGTAGTGGACATGGGCTGCCTAGGCTGTAAGGGGTAAAGAGTTGGTTCGCCCATGACAGTAGTTCGCCGCCATGTCAGGAGTCAATGTGATTTTCGCCCATGACACCGAGGCTGTGTTGCGGGCTGCCGTCTGGCTGGTCAACTCGCTCAGCCCGACCGACGGGGACCGGCTCACCGAGCGGGCGCAGTTGGACGAGTTCCTGACCAACGAGCGCTATTCCGGCGACATCCTGGGCACGGCCGAGGAACTGCGCCAGGTCCGTGCCCTGCGGCCGCGGCTGCGCCGGTTCTGGGACGTCGACGACCGTGATCAGGCCGCGGACCTGGTCAACGAACTGCTGGCCGAGTGCGACGCGAGGCCGTACCTGATCCGGCACGACGAACTCGACTGGCATCTGCACCTGACCAGGAACGACCAGCCGCTGGAGCAGCGGATCGCTGCCGAGACCGCGATGGCCTTCCTCGACCTGATCCGGACCGACGAGTGGTCGCGGCTGAAGCGTTGCGCCGCCACCGACTGCTCTGACGTACTGATCGACCTCTCCCGCAACCGTTCCAAGCGCTTCTGCGACACCGGCAACTGCGCCAACCGAATGCACGTCACCGCCTACCGCGCCCGCCAGCGAGGTCTTGAGTGAATTTCCGCCTCGACTGACCGGCGGAAATTCACCGTGGAACGCGGCGGCAGTGGGCACAGCCGCTGGGGAGGCCGGTCCAGCCGCGGCGGATGAGGAGGTCGGCGACCTGGATCGCCACCTCGCACGGGCGCTCGGTGACATCGGCCCAGCCGTACCGGAGGGTGACGTAGCCGTCGATCAGCGCCGCATTGTCGCGACTCATGTCCCGGAACCGGCCCGCGCCCTCGTGCCCGTGGAGTCCATCGAGTTCGACGATCAGGCCGAACTCGCGGTAGCCGACGTCATGGCAGGCCCTGCGCCCGTGCCGGCCGACCTGGCGACGACCCCGGGGCAGCCCGTGGGCACGCTCGACCTCGCGCAGATAGCGGACCTCCAGCGGCGACTCGGCTCCTTCCCGGGTGTCGGCGAGCAGTTCGGCGAGCAGGCGCCGATGAGGCAGCTGGGCCCTTCCTTCGACCGCCTCGCGGAGCCGCGCCGGCGAGGTGCGCCGGCGTTGGACGGCGGCGGTCACCCACTGCACGGTCGCGCTCGGGTCGGTGCACAGGTCCAACACCGTGTCCTCGACGGTCAGCCGAGGCGGGTTTCCGGGCGAACGGGGCGATCTGACTCCAGGATGTTCGCGGTGGAAGTCCCACGGCGGCCGGGAGGTCAGCTGCCGCCGCGGCACCAAGATCGTGATCAGTTCCGGCTCGTCGTCGCAGAGTTCGTGCAGCCGGGCCGCGGCCAGGCCGCCGACCCGCGCGGCCGGCCCGGCCCGGAGCACGCCCGCCCAGACCAGGGCGATCCACGGCGGATCGACGTCGTGGACGAAGAACACCGACGGACCGAGCCGGCGCCAGCGGCCGGACCGCACCAACCGGGCGATGCTGTGCCGTCCCACCCCGAGCTCGGCCGCCTGCGCCGCGGTCAGCACTCCGTCCTGCGCGGCCGCCAGCCGGAGCAGCAGCGATGGCGGATCGATGGTCTGGTTCATGCCGGGGATTCTGTGCAGAATCCCCGGTTTCCGCCGCCCCGAAGAAAGTCTGTGGATGAGGCGCTGGGGTGCGGTCGATCTGTGGATGATTTCCGCCGCGACTGACCGGCGGAAAGTCACTCCGGTCCGCTACCAGATGGACTCGGCCCACTCCGGGTGGTCGATGAACGGGTTCCGGTTGTGCTGGTAGTCGGTGTAGATGAGCTCGTTGCGGCGCTGCTCGCTCGCCGAGACCGGATCGGCGGCGTGCCAGGCCAACAGGACGGAGAGCTTGCCGTGCAGCGGGGCGGAGCCGTTGCCGACCTGGTCGTTCAGCTCCAGATTCGGCTTGCCGTCGTCGCCCTCGTACCGGATCGCCATGTAGAACAGCATCCGCGCCACGTCGCCCTTCACCTCGTCCGGCGGCTCGAAGGAGTCGCCGTCGCGCCGGCAGCCGGAGCACTCGTCGACGGCCGACCCGCCGAGGTCGAAGTCGAGGTTGCCTCGGTCGGCGTTGACGCTGACGTCGGTCGGCCGCAGGTGATGGATGTCGGTGCCCGGTCCGGGGGAGGTGCCGAAGTCGCCGTGGCTCTTGGCCCAGGTGTGCTCGCGGTTCCAGTCGTCCGGGTCGCCGCCGTTGGACGACTTCGGTACGGAGCGGCGGGAGTAGAGCTCGATCACGTTCGAGGAGTTGGCCGGGTCCTCGTCGGTCCGCTTCAGCGCGTCCCAGACCTGGTCGTACGAAAGCTGCGTGTGGTCGTCGATGATGCCGTGCAGCGCGGCCCGCAATTCCGGCCCGGTCTTGCCGATCGCCGGCTGGTAGTAGTCGTCGCCGGTACCCGGGTCCGGATCTCCCGGATCGCCGGGGCCGGGATCCGGGTCGCCCGAGCCGGCCGCGGTGATCGCGGTCGGGTTCTTCAGCCCGGCGTGCGGCGAGAAGTACGGGGTCAGGGTGCCGGTCACCGTGATCCGGTCGCCGAGCAGGCCGGCGTTGGAGCTCAGACCCCAGTCGGCACGGAAGGCGCCGCTCAACTGCACGTACAGCATCGCGGCGGGGTCGGTCTCGCCGGCGGCATCGGCCAGGGCGAGGGCGTAGTCGTTCGGGAAGTCGGTCGTGACGACCTGGTCGCTGCCGACCGGTTGGCCGACGACGTAGCCGGTGACGGAGGCCGTCGATCCGTCCTGGTTCGCGATCGCGGTGGCGACGATCGTGGCCGCCTGCGCCCGTCCTGGTACGGCGAGGCCGGCGAGCGCGACCGCGACGGCGAGGAGCACGGTCAGCGCGGCACGTAGAGGGGTGGTCCGGGATGGTTGATCACTCCGCGTGACGAGGGTCATAGGGCAGTCTTTTCTGAATTCACGGACGACCGCAATGGTCGGCGGAGCGTTTCGAGCCTCGTTCAGGTGCCCTTCACCACTAGGACATCCGAGGAGTTTTCTCGCACCCGGCAATCAAGATGTACGTTGTGGGAACGGTCGGGGTTGATGCCACACCCAGCATGATCACGGCCCGGTTCCGCGGCCGCGGAATCCCTCAAGTTCACCCGGACGCCCACCCCACGACCGGGTGCCGGCAAGCACGGATACCGACGTGTCCCGACGAGAGGATGTACGACGTGACCGAGGTCAACGACGCCGAGGTCGAGCTGGTACAGCTCCTGACCCCGGAGGGTGATCGGCTCAGCCACCCCCGGTACGCCTTCAACGGCGACGACGAAACGATCAAGGGTTATTACCGCGACATGGTGATCACCCGGAAGATCGACACCGAGGCAACCGCCCTGCAGCGCCAGGGTGAACTCAGCCTCTGGGCCTCCTGTCTGGGCCAGGAGGCGGCCCAGGTCGGCTCCGGCCGAGCGTTGGGCGCGAAGGACTTCGTCTTCCCGACCTACCGCGAGCACGGCGTGGCCTACTGCCTCGGCGTTCCGCCGGTCCGGCTGCTGGCGATGTTCCGCGGAGTTGATCTTGGTGCCTGGGACACCGCCGAGTCCCGCTTCCACCTGTACACGATCGTGATCGGGGCGCAGACCCTGCACGCGGTCGGCTACGCGATGGGCGTCGAACGGGACGGCCTGGTCGGCACCGGTGAGCCCGGTCGTGATCTTGCGGTGATCAGCTATCTGGGCGACGGCGCGACCAGCCAGGGTGACGTGAGCGAGGCGATGGTGTTCGCCAGCTCGTACAACGCGCCGGTGGTGTTCTTCTGTCAGAACAACCAGTGGGCGATCTCCGAGCCGATCGAACGGCAGTCCCGAATCCCCTTGTATCGCAGGGCTTCTGGCTTCGGCTTCCCGGGCGTACGGGTCGACGGCAACGACGTGCTGGCCGTCCACGCGGTGACCACCGAGGCCCTGGAGCGAGCCCGCTCCGGCAACGGCCCGACGTTCATCGAGGCCTACACCTATCGGATGGGCGCGCACACCACGGCCGACGACCCGACCAAGTACCGGCTCAGCGACGAGGTCGAGCACTGGCGGCTGAAGGACCCGATCGAGCGGCTGCGGGCGTACCTGACCCGGTCCGGCGTTGTTGATCATGACTTCTTCGATGCGGTCGACGCGGAGGCGCAGCAGGTCGCGACCGAGCTGCGGCAGGCCTGCCTGAGCCTGCCCGACCCGGAGCTGGGCGAACTGTTCGACAACGTGTACGCGGACACGACTCCCTATCTCACCGAGCAGCGGGCCGGTTTCGAGGAATACCAGGCGTCGTTCGCGGAGACGGGCGAAGGGGGACGGGCATGACCAAGATGAGTCTGGCCAAGGCGCTCAACGCCGGCTTGCGGCGCGCGCTGGAGGCCGATCCGAAGGTGGTGCTGGCGGGCGAGGACATCGGCAAGCTCGGCGGCGTCTTCCGGGTCACCGAGGGGTTGCAGAAGGACTTCGGCGAGCATCGGGTGATCGACTCGCCGCTGGCCGAGGCCGGCATCATCGGCACCGCGATCGGGATGGCGCTGCGGGGCTACCGGCCGGTCTGCGAGATCCAGTTCGACGGGTTCGTCTTCCCGGCCTTCGACCAGATCGTCAGCCAGGTCGCACGGCTGCACTACCGGTCCGGCGGCAAGCTCCGGATGCCGCTCGTGATCAGGATTCCGTACGGCGGCGGCATCGGGTCCGTGGAGCACCACAGCGAGTCCCCGGAGGCGTACTTCGCGCACACTCCGGGGCTCAAGGTGGTCACCTGTTCCAACCCGGTGGACGGCTACTGGATGATCCAGCAGGCGGTCGCCTCCGACGATCCGGTGATCTTCCTGGAGCCGAAGCGGCGCTACCACGAGAAGGGCGTCGAGGTCGACGAGAAGGCCAGCCCGCCGCCGCTGCACTCAGCACAGGTGGTCCGGCCGGGCCGCGATGCCACCGTGGTCGCGTACGGGACGATGGTGAAGATCTGCCTGGACGCCGCCGCGGCCGCCGCCGAGGAGGGCCGTGAGCTGGAGGTGATCGATCTCCGGACGATCGCGCCGCTCGACCTGTCCAGCACCGTCGAGTCCGTACAGCGGACCGGCCGGTTGATCACCGTCCAGGAGGCGCCGCTCAACCTCGGCGTCGGCGCGGAGATCTCGGCCCGGATCACCGAGCAGTGCTTCTATTCGTTGGAGGCCCCGGTGATCAGGGTCGGCGGCTACGACATGCCGTACCCGCCGAGCCGGGTCGAGGAGGACTACCTTCCCGATCTTGATCGGATCCTGGACGCCGTCGACCGTTCGCTCGCCTACTGAGGAGGAGTCCGATCATGAAGAACTTCCTGCTCCCGGACCCGGGCGAGGGCCTGGTCGAGGCCGAGATCGTCACCTGGCGGGTGAAGCCGGGTGATCAGGTCAAGATCAACGACATCCTGGTCGAGGTGGAGACCAGCAAGTCGCTGGTCGAACTGCCCAGCCCGTTCGAGGGAACGATCAAGGAACTGCTCGTTCCGGAAGGCCAGTTGATCGACGTCGGTACGCCGATCGTGATCATCGACGACGGCGAGGAGCCCGACGAGGAGGCCCCGGTGGCCAACCTGGTCGGCAGCGGGCCGAAGAAGTCGGAGACCAGACGCCGGCCGCGCAAGGGTGCGGCGGCGGCCGAGGCCGGTCCGGCCGAGGCTCATGATCAGTTCGTGGCGGCGTTCCAGACCGCTGCCCCGGTGTCCCGGCGCGCCGACGAGCAGGCGCCGTTGCGCCCGGGCCAGGCCGAGCCGAGCGGCAGCCCGCTGCCCGACCCCGGACCGGCCCCGGCCGAACCCGCCCCGACCGGCGGCGCGGTCCTGGCCAAGCCCCCGGTTCGTAAGCTGGCCAAGGATCTGGGCCTGGACCTGACCACGATCACCGGGACCGGCGAGGGCGGCGTGATCACCCGCGCCGATGTCGAACAGGCCGCCACCACAACATCCCCTGAGCCTGTCGAAGGTCAGGCCACACCGGTCCTGGGCACTTCGACAAGCTCAGTGCACGAACTGTTCGAGGAGCGGATCCCGATCAAGGGCGTCCGCAAGGCGACGGCCGCGGCCGTCACCTCGTCGGCGTTCACGGCTCCGCACGTCACCGAGTGGTTGACCTGCGATGTGACCGCGACGATGGAACTGCTGGACCGGCTGAAGCAGCGCCGTGATCTTGGTGAGGTCCGCTGGACGCCGCTGGTCGTGGTCGCCAAGGCGGTCCTGCTCGCGCTCGGCCGTACCCCGGAACTGCACTCGTCCTGGGACGAGGCGAACCGCGAGATCGTGCTGCGCCGCGGCGTGAACCTCGGCATCGCCGCGGCCACTCCGCGCGGCCTGCTGGTGCCCAATCTCAAGGGCGCCCACGCCGACGACCTGGTCACCCTGGCGCACCGGATCGACAAGTTGGTCAAGGCCGCCAAGGAGGGCAAGACGCAGCCGGCCGACACCAGCGGTGGTACGTTCACGATCACCAACATCGGCGTCTTCGGCATCGACGGCGGCACCCCGATCCTCAATCCGGGGGAGGCCGGGATCCTGTGCATGGGAGCGATCCAACGCCGCCCCTGGGTGGTCGGTACGGGTGCCGAGGAGCGCATCGAGCCCCGCTGGGTGACCACCCTCGCCGTCAGCTTCGACCACCGCCTGGTCGACGGCGAACAAGGCTCCCGCTTCCTCGCCGACGTAGCCCGAGTCCTGACCGACCCCGCCCAGGCCCTCCTGTTCTAAACCCTCCCCAAAAAGCCCGCCGACCGGTCACAAACGCAGGCATTTTGACGGCGTGTCGCTGCAGAACTGACCGGTCGATCGGGGAAGGGAGCGACCGAAGCCCGATGGGGCGGGCGTCAGCGTGAGGCCGGATCGGGAGGCGCGGTGAACAGGGCGTCTGCCGCGGGCCCGACTGCGGGGCGGTGAACGGGCGTCGCGGGGTCCGGCAGCGGTGGTGAGTGGGGCGTCTGGCGTTGGCCGACGGCGGGTGGTGAACGGGCGTCAGGCGCGGGGCCGACGGCGAGGCGATAAATGGGCGTCAGATGCGGGCCCGACGGCGGCGCGGTGAGCAGGGCGTCAGGTGCGAGTCCCGACCGGGTCGTGAGTTGTCCGACGCGATCGGCTGCCGGCGCGGCGGCCCTCTGGCACAGTGGGCGCCATGAGCGGCGGCACCGGTCGGTGGTGGGACCGGCTCAGCAGGCTGTGGCCGCAGAATCTCGCGACGCTCGGTCGGACCTTCTTTCGGTTGGCTCCGGGCCCGACGCTGGGCTGTACGGCGACGACGCTCGTGCTCGGCGTGCTGCCGGTGTTCGTCATGATCACGTCCGGTCGCCTGGTCGACGCGGTGGCGGCGGCGGACGTGACCGCTGCGTTGACGGCGCTCGCCTGGTTCGGCGGGCTCTCGGTGATCAGTCCGGTGCTCGCCGCGATCCACAACGTCGCCCAGGCCGAACTGTCCCGGCGGTTCGTGGTCGAGGTCGAGCGTTCGCTGGTTGCCGCGGCCCTGGCCCCGACGACGATCGGGCATCTGGAGGACCCGCGGCTCAAGGGCCGGATCGACGGCGTGGCGGAGGCGCACCGCGAGGGCGTGCAGTTGGTGGCGGTGACCGCCGTGTTCACGGTGCTGCGCTGGCGGGTCTCCGGGGTTGCGGCGGCGATCCTGCTGTTGCAGTACTCCTGGTGGATCGCGCCGGTGCTGGTCACCGGCTATCTGATCTTCACCGGGATGTTCCGGCGCTGGCTGGCCACGATCTATGCCGACCTGGACGAGGCGGTGGCGGATCAGCGCCGCCGGCCGGAATATCTGCGCCGGTTGCTGATGGAGCCGGCGGGGGCGAAGGAACTGCGGATCTTCGCAGCCGTGCCCTGGCTGGACGCCCGGTTCGGCGAGTCCTGGCAGGCCGTCATGTCCGGGTTGTGGCGGCGCCGAGGGCGGGCGGCCGGGCCCCTGCTGCTGGGGATCCTGGCGCTGCTGATCGCCTATGCGATTGTCTTCGGCTGGCTGGGCTGGACCGCGATCGCCGGCGTCCTCGGGGCCGGGGCGGTCGTGGTGATCATCCAGGCCGCGAACGGGCTGGAGAGTCTGAGCAGTTACGGGGATGTCGGGGCCCAGTTGAGCCGGTCCGGCTCCGCCTTGCGGCAGCTCGACGCCCTGGAGCACGACCTCGACCGGCAGACGGAGAACGAGCCGGCGGAGGGCGAGCCGGCGGAAGAGCCGGACCATGATCATTCCGTACGGCGATCCGCCGTGACGGTCGCGTTCGACGCGGTCAGCTTCCGTTATCCGGGCCGCGCGGAACCGACGCTGCGCGACTTCGCCCTGGACGTGCCCGAGGGGCAGGCGCTGGCGATCGTCGGCGAGAACGGGGCCGGCAAGTCGACCTGCATCAAGCTGCTCGCCGGCCTCTACGCGCCCGACTCCGGACGGGTGACGATCGGCGGCCGGTCTCCGCTGGCGGGGCGCCGCCGTGCGGCGGTGATCTTCCAGGACTTCGGGCGGTACGAGCTGAGCCTGCGTCAGAACGTGGCCTTCCGGGACGACCGTGACGATGATCGGGCGATCGAGGCGGCCCTGGCGGCGGCCGGGGCCGAGGAGCTGTTGACCCGGCTGACCCTGGACACCGTCCTGGCCGCCGGCTATCCGGACGGCACCGAGTTGTCCGGCGGGCAGTGGCAGCGGGTCGCGCTGGCCCGAGCCCTGTACGCCCTCGATCGCGGCGCCGAGGTGTTGATCTTGGACGAGCCGACCGCGGCGTTGGACATCAGGGCGGAGACGGAGCTGTTCGAGCGGTTGCTCGAGGTCAGCCGCGGCCGTACCTCCATCCTGGTGTCGCACCGCCTGAACAGTGTCCGGCACGCCGACCGGATCGTCGTGATCGACGGCGGCCGGATCACCGAGGACGGTGATCACGCGTCGCTGCTGGCCGCCGACGGTGCGTACGCGCGAATGTTCCGGCTGCAGGCGCGGCGTTTCGTCACCGCCGAAGCGGAGGGTGATCACGATGCGTGACACGCTACGGGCGCTCGGGCTGTTGATCAGCACCAGTGCCCGGGTCGCGCCGGGGCGGAGCCTGCTGGTCCTGCTGGAGGTGCTGGGCTCGGTCGCCGAGATCCTCACCGCGCTGTGGATCGGTATCATCGTGGACGGCGTCATCCGACGCCAGCCGGACCGGATCTGGTTCGGACTGGTGGCGATGGTGATCACGATCGCCAGCGGCTGGACGCTCAGTCTCACCGGCGCCGAGGCGCGGATGACCCTGTCCGAGAAGCTCGGCTTCGCGTTCGACCGGCGGGTCGCCAGGCTGAACGCGTCGATCCCCAGCATCGAACACCTGGAACGGGCTGACTATCTCGATCAACTGGAGATCCTGCGTTCCACCCGGGGACTGATCGGCACCGGGCTCGCCTCGCTGCTCTGGTCGGTCAACGTGATCGCGATGGCCGTCGCCTCGATCAGCGTCGCCGCGTCGATCGACCCGCGGCTGTTGTTGATCACGCTCAGCGCGATCCCGGCGATCATCGGCACCCGGCTCCGCAACCGCTGGAAGGCCCGGGCCGAAGAGGAGTCGGCGCTGCCCGGCCGCCGCTCCCGGCAGCTCGCCGGCGTGGCCCTGCGCCCGAGTACGGGCAGCGAGCTTCGCGCCTTCGGCGTCCGGGCGACGCTCGGCCGGTGGCTGATCGCCGATCTTGATCGTTGGCGCCGGCCCACCCTCTGGGCCACCCGCCGCGGCGCGATCACCACCGCGGTGGAGGAGATCATCTTCCTCGCCGTCCTGGTGGCCGTGCTGCTCTGGCTGATTCTGCAACTCGGTTCCGGTACCGCGGCGCCGGCCATCGCCGTCGCGGTGGTCGCGGCACGGCAGATCCAGTGGACCGTGTTCGGCCTGGTCGGCCAGTTCGGCTCGATGGCCGACATCCTGCGCAACGTACGCCGGATGATCTGGCTCGATGATCATGCCGCCACGGTCGGCCACGACTTCGCCGGCCGCCGCCCGACGCCGGATCGGCTGCGCCACGGGATCACCCTGGACGACGTCGGCTTCACGTACCACGGGGCCGATCGGCCGTCCTTGGACGGCATCGAGGTGCACCTGCCGGCCGGGTCGGTCGTCGCGGTGGTCGGCGAGAACGGTGCCGGCAAGTCGACCCTGGTGAAGCTGCTGGCCGGCCTCTACCGACCGAGCACCGGCCGGATCCTGGTCGACGGCGTGGACCTCGCCGAGTTGGACGTCGACGACTGGCGGCGGCATCTGACCGCTGCGTTCCAAGATCATCTCAGGCTCGAACTGACCGCGCAGCAGGCCGTCGGGTTCGGCGACCCGGAACGGATCGACGATCGGGACGCGACCGGCCGCGCGCTCCGGCTGGCCGCCGCGGAGGGGCTACGGAAGGCGCTGCCGGACGGCCTGGACACCCAGCTCGGCGCGCAGTGGCACGGCGGAGTTGATCTTTCCGGCGGCCAGTGGCAGCGGCTCGCCCTGGCCCGCGCCATGGTGCGGGAATCGCCGCTGTTGCGGGTCTTCGACGAGCCGACCGCGGCACTCGATGCGCAGACCGAGCACGAGCTGTTCGAGCGCTACATCGAGCAGGCGCGGGAGGGCGTCGACCGGGGCGCGATCACGCTGCTGGTGACGCACCGGTTCGCCACCGTCCGCGACGCCGACCTGGTGCTCGTCCTGGACCGCGGGCGGCTGATCGAGCAGGGCACCCACGACGCGCTGATCCGCCGCGGCGGGCACTACGCGGAGCTCTACCGGCTGCAGTCCCGCGGCTACCACTGACCGCCGACCGGGCAGTTGAGCAGCGACACGCTCCTTCGACAGGCTCCGAACGCTGCTTTTGTGCCCGGTCGGCTGGTTTTGGGGGGCGCGGGTCAGTGGATCAGGCGCGGCCCCAGACCATCTTGGAGCAGTTGCTCTCATCCTTCTTCTTGGCGCCCTTGCAGACCTGGACCCCGACGGGATAGCCCTCGGTGATGCCGCTGGCGCTGTCCGGCGAGTCGAGGCCGTAGGTGGCCCGCCACGGGACCTTGAACGAGTCCGAGTCGTAGTGGATCCAGCCGTCCGGCGAGTGCGGGTCCGGCCGGAGCACCCGGACGTAGGCATAGGCCGCCTTGCCGTCGGTCACGCCGTCGCTGACGTGCAGCTTCTCGCCACGGGCACAGAACTTGGCGACGTAGTTGCTGCCGTACTTGGCCGTGACGTTCTTCCCGCCGCTGTCGCTGCCGCAGCTCGCCCGGGTGTCCGCAGCGGCGGGCGCCGGCCCGATCGAGAGCATCGCCGCCGTCGCGGCCACGCCGGCCGCACCGGCCAGGATGCGAGTCAAGACGCGCCGAGCTGCGCTTCGCGGTTGGATTCCGATTTCGTCGTTGATCATGCTGATGATCTCTCCCTTCCCTGGTCGCGGATTTCGCAACCGTGGTCCACGCTGGCATTTCCAGATACATTTCCTGCACAAAACTGGCACATGAAAGGGTCACCGAAGATATACGAGAACGATCATGATCAACTGTGCGGAATTCCTTGAAGGCATGCCGAATTGCCGGGTCCGCTCAACCCGGCAATTTCGGGAGATATTCGGTGTTGTCCGCCTAGCTCATGATCATTGATTCGGCTCGTGATAGCCGCCGAACCAGCGGTCGCAGTCGCGCTTGTCGACGAGTTCGTGGGAACTGATGCTGCCGGTCCAGCCTCCGTCGTTGTCGCTGTACGGTGAGAGGCGGTTCACCCACTGGCCCGGGCGCACGCAGAAGCTGTCTCCTTCCGGATGGCCGGCGTTGTAGCGCGGATAGTTGTAGAACTTCACGTGCCGTTTCGTGGTGTTGACGATCGACACGGTCTCGTTGTCGAAGTCCTTGATGTCGCCCTTGCCATCGCCGTAGTCCTGGTCGTTGTCGGCATCCTTGGCGTCGTTGCCGCCATCGCAGACCTCGCCCCGGTAGAGGTACAGGTTTCCGGAGTCGCGGTACTCGTCCGCCGTTTCGTGACAGGTGAACGGCCTGACGGGCTCCGGGCGCTCGCGATCGTCGGTGCAGCCGTCGGCCTTGCTGGTCTGCCAGCAGGTGTGCGCCGCGTTCCGTACCTCGGCGAAGTTCTCGGCGAACCGGTCGTAGACGTTTGCGTCGTTGATCTGCAGCCAGGTCTCGTCGTTCACGCGGACCGACCGGTAGGTGAAATTGACGCTGCCGGTGAAGACGATCTTCTGATTCGGCCGGCCGTCGTAGTTGCCCTCGATCAGCAGGTTCTTCTGATGGGTCCCGCGGTGCTGCCGGCTGTAGAACTCCCGCACCTCCGGGCCGTGGTAGTTCTGCTGCTTGCCGATCTCCGTCCGCTCGGGCTTGCGCAACAAGGTCCGCAGCGGGCCGTTCGTTCCCGCATCGATGCGGTCCGCGACGATGTCGACGTAACAACCCTCGTTGTCGAGGTCCCACAGCCGCTTCGCGATCTTGACCCCGGGGTCGCTCAATTCGTTGCCGCTGATCGCCCACACCGCGACGCGAACGATGGTGCGATTCCCCGGATTCGTACCGCCGGTCGTGTTGTCGTGGCACTCCACCTTGTCGAGAATGTCCAGCACAGTGTTCCCGGACTTCCGCGGCGCGTGGAACACCTGATAATTCCCGATGCGGACCGGAAGTCCCCGGTCGGCGTAATAGTCGTCGTTCGCCGGATGATCGGCGGCGAGATCATGGAAATACTGGTTGGCGAACCAGTCGTAGAGCGGTGCATCATCGGCGGCGGTATAACCGCTGTTCCACATGAAGATGCCGTCGTTGTCCTTCTCCGGAATCTTCTGGTCCTCGAGATTGGAGGACGTGATGAAGGTGACGTCGGGAACGCCGTGAGTTTCGGAGAACGTGAACTGCTTGTTGTGCATCTTGAAGCTGCCGATGCAGGCGCCGTCGGAACCCTCGCCGGGACAAGGCGCCGCCCACGAGTCCTGAGCCTTGTCACTGCCGATCCTCTCCTGCAGTCCCCAGAACAGGGCGAAGTCGGGTTGCTCGTCGTCGGACACGAACCGGTGCTCCACGATGATCTTGACCTTGACGCCGCGATCGACGGCCCGGTGCAGCGCGGCCACCACCTCCGCGTCGGCGAACCGATAGCTCGCCAGCCGGATCTCGGCACCTTCGGGCGTGCCGTCGATCAGGCACTCGAGGTGCTCGTGGATCCGGCGCGGATCGGTGTGCGGGTTGTTGAAGATCGCACCCGTCCTGGCGCAGTATGCCGCCTTCGGGTCGGCCGCCGCCGGCCCGATCGCGATCACCGCCCCAGCCACGACGAGGGCCGCCGCGAGCACGGCGACGAGCAGCGGCGATCGTCCAGCGGGGGTCCGGAACACCACAGTCTCCCGTCAGTCAGGCTGTGCACGAAGCAAGGTTCCGCAGCGTAGGCAGCAGCGTTATCGGCGCCTTATCGAGCGGTTATAACCGCCCCCGAACCGGCCCATTCGGTTCTCGGCATGCCCGGGTCCGGTCACCGGGACCCGGGCGCTGCTTAGCCTGAGCGGGTGGACCTACGAGTGTTGGGGCCTCTCGAAGTGGTGGAGTCGGGCGCACTCGTGACACTGACCGGCCGGCGCTCGCGCCAGGTGCTGGCGGTGCTCGCTGCGGAGGCCGGGAATGCGGTGTCGACCGACAGGTTGATCGACGCCGTCTGGGGGCCTGCCCCGCCGGCGTCGGCGCGGACCCAGGTGTCCATCCAGGTGTCCGGCCTGCGCCGGGCGTTCGCCGGGGCCGGCGCGCCCGCGGACGCGATCGAGACCACGGGCACCGGCTACCGGCTCGACTCCGAGGCGGTACGGATCGACGCCCACCTCGCCGAACGGGCGCTGCGGGACGCCGCTGCCGCGGGCCGGGACGAGGCGGTCCGGCTGCTCCGGTCGGCGCTGGGCCTGTGGCGCGGGAGGCCGTACGACGACGTCGAGCTGGACGTCCTCGAACCGGTCGCGCACCGGCTGGAGGAGCTGCGGCTGCGGATCGCGGAACACCTGTACGGGCTCGAACTGGCCCGCGGCCGCGCACCGTGGCTGATCGACGAGCTGGCCCGGCTGGTCGACGCCGCGCCGATCCGGGAGGGGCTGCGGGCGCTGCTGATGACGGCGCTGTGGCGGACCGGGCGACGCGCCGAGGCGCTGGCCTGCTTCCGCGACGGGCGAGCGAAGGTGGTCGAGGAACTCGGGGTCGAGCCCGGCTCCGCGCTGCGCCGCCTGCACCAGCGGATCCTCGCCGAACCCGAACCCGAGTCCGAACCCGAACCCGCACCGGCACCGGAGAGGTCGGTGGTGCCGGCCGAGCTGCCGCGGGCCAGTCCGGGCTTCAGCGGCCGGACCGCCGAGCTGGAGCGCCTGACCGCCCTGCTGCGCTGCCCGGAGGCGGACCAGACCGTGGTCGTGGCCGTCTCCGGCCCCGGCGGGATCGGGAAGTCCGAACTCGCCGTCCAGGCCGCGCACCGTGCCGCCGCTGACCTGCCCGACGGGCGCCTCTACGTCGACCTGTGCGGCTCGACCCCGGGCGTCGAGCCGGTCACGCCGTTGGCGGCGCTGACCAGGATGATGCGCTCGCTCGGCGCCGACGAGCGTTCGGTGCCGGCCGACCCGGACGAGGCCGCAGCCCGGTTCCGGTCGCTGACCGAGGGCCGCCGGCTGTTGATCGTGCTCGACAACGCCCGCGACGCCGCCCAGGTCGCGCCGCTGATCCCGGCCAGCCGGACCTGCCGGGTCGTGATCACCGCGCGAGTGCCGCTGGTCGGGCTGGCCGGGGTGACCCATCTGCCGGTCGAGGTACTGGACGAGGCCGGGGCGCTGGCCATGGCACAGGCGCTGGTCGACCCGGTCCGCTGGGACCGCGCGGCGGCCGCCGAGATGCTCCGCTGGTGCGGCGGCCTGCCGCTGGCGATCTCGATCGCCGCCGCCCGACTGAACTCCCGGCCGGCCTGGACCCTGCGCGACCTGGCGGACCGGCTCCGGGACGAGGCGCAGCGGCTCGACGAACTCGCCACCGCCGACCGCGCGGTCCGGGTCGGCTTCGAGGCGAGCCATTGCCAGCTCGACCCGCGGCAGCAGCGGACCTTCGGCCTGCTCGGCCTGCTCGAGTGCGCCGACATCGGGCTGCCCACCGCGGCCGCGCTGGCCGGCGCCGACCCGGCATCCACCGAGGCTCAGCTGGAGGGCCTGGTCGACGTACAACTGGTGGACAGTCCGTCGCCCGGCCGCTACCGGCTGCACGACCTGATCCGCCTGTACGCCCGGGAACACCTCGAAGCCGGTACGACCTCGGCGGAGCGAGACGGGCTGACCCGGCGGGCCGTGCACTTCTATCTGGCCACGGCGCGGACCGCCTGCCTGCTGCTCAACGCCGACGCGACCTGGCGGACCGGGTTCGGCCCGGACCTGCCGCGCCGGGCCGGGCTCGGGTTGCGCGACCGGGACGAGGCCTACGCCTGGCTGCGGGCCGAGTCGCCGAACCTGCCGGGCGTGTTCCGGCAGGCGGCGGCGCTGCCGGACGACGGGCCGCGACTGGTCGGCGCGCTCTGTGCCGCGGTCGGGCTGGTGCTGACGCTCCGCGGCCGGGCGCAGGACAAGCTGCAGCTGGGCCGGGTCGCGCTGGCGGCCGCCGCCGAGAACGACGAGCTGCGGGCGATCGCGCACGACTGTCTCGGCTCGGCGCTGTTGCGCTGTGGTGATCCCGAGCAGGCGCTGCACCATCTGCGGTCGGCGTGCGACGGGTTCGAGCGTGCCGGGAACCCGGCCGGTGCGGCCGTCCAGCTGGCGGCGATGGCGACCGCGTTCCGGCTGCTCGGCCGGCTGCCCGAGGCGGTCGCGCATTCCACCCGGGCCATCGAGATCAACCGCCGGATCGCCCGGCGGACCGCGCTGGTCGACTGCCTGACCAGCCTCGGGCTGACGTACCGCCGGATGGGGAAGCCGGACGCCGAACTCGCCGTCCACGCCGAGGCCGCCGCGATCGCCGAGACGCTGCCGGAGCGGAACTGGCTGGCCAACGTGTTGGCGAACCTCGGCGAGGCGACCCGACGGGTGGGCCGACCCGCCGAGGCGCTCGCCGTCTTCGCCCGGGCCCTGGACGCGAGCGGGAGTTCGGAGCGGACCCAGACCTTCCTGGACGCCGAGATCCGGTGGGGGATCGGCCGAGCCCACCACGATCTCGGCGACGCCGAACGCGCCGCCACCGAGCATCGCGAATCCGCCCGGATCCTCGACGAGCTCGGCCTGATCGACGCCGCGGAGCGGGAACGGATCGGCGGCCCCGGTTGCCCGGAGCCGCCGGAGATCATCCGCCGCAATACCTGACGGTCAGTCGGTCTTCTGCTCGTCCTCGTCGGCCTCGGCGAGCTTGTCCCGGACGGCCCGGATGTCGGTCGCCGTACGGACGTTGGCGATGGCGGCCTCCAGCCCGACCCGGACGACGAGGATCCAGAACAGCACCGGGATCCAGCCGAGCAGCAGGGCCAGGATGCCGAGCACCGGGCTGCCGCCGCCCATTCCGGAACCGGCGGAGAAGCCTCCGATGATCGCCATCAGCCAGTAGAAGACGCCGACGGCGATCGCCACGACGAACACGATCTTGGCCAGTCCTGGCGTTGCGTACTTGCCGAAGGACAGGTCGAACAGAGCCGCCACCGGGTTCGCGTCGGATGGACCCTTGTCGATCTTGTAGGGCGACGCCACCGGAGCCGGCTGCTGGCCGCCCTGATAGCCGAAGCCCTGCTGCTGCTGCGGCGGCTGGTACTGCTGCTGTTGCTGCTGGCCATAGCCCTGCTGCTGCCCGTACTGCGGCTGCGCCTGACCGTACTGCTGCTGTTGCTCGCCGTACTGCTGCTGCGGTTGCTGCTGCTGGTCACCGTACTGCTGCTGGGCCTGCTGCGGCTGGCCGTACTGCGGCTGCGCCTGGCCGTACTGCGGCTGATTCTGGGCCTGGCCGTACTGCTGCTGACCGCCGTACTGCTGCTGGCCGCCGTAGGGCTGCTGCTGGTCACCCCAGTTGAACTGGCCCGGGCCGCCGAGCTGCTGGGTCTCCTCGGGCACCGAGCTGGAGACCGGGGAACCGGCCGGCGAACCCCAGGGGGTCGGGCGCGGTGCGCTGGACTGCGAGGAGGCCGACGGAGCCGAGGACGATTCCGGTCGGTTCGGCGGCACCGGCGGTACGGCAGCACTCGGCGGCGGCGGCGACAGCACGGTCGCGTCCGGATCCGAGGAGCCGAAGCTCGGCCGGTCGGAGCCGCTGCCCTGGTCCGAACCCGGCCCGGAGCCGCCGGGCGCGGTGTCCTCCGGCTGCTCGAACGCGTGCCGCGGCGTGGCGGCCGGCCCCTGATCGGGACGGCTCGGCGTCTCGCTGGACTGGCCGAAGGCCGCCGGACCCGGCTCGTTCGCCGGTCCGTCCTGGTTCGGACCGTGGTCGTTCGGGTCTCCTGGCTGTTGTGACATGTCCCCAACTATCTCTTGTTTGCTTCTCCGTGGCTAGGACGCCGACCTGTTCGCGGCAGCCCGCTTCCGGATCAGCGAGATGATCAACAACGTGCCGCCGCCGACCACCGCGACCCCGGCCACGATCAGCAGCCAGAGCCCGATGTCGGAGCCGGTGTTGGGCAGTTCGCCGTCGTCCCCCGGATCCTCACCCGAGCCGCCCGGATTCTCGCCGCCGTTGCCCGGGCCGGGCTCATCGGAGCCCTTGACGATCATGAACCTGGTCCGGGCTTGCGCCTTGCCATCAGACCCGACCATCACGTACGGGCCGAGCTCGGTGTCCTCCGGGATCGTCACCCAGGCCGTCGCCTTGCCGTTCTCGTCCGGATCGACGGAGCCGAGCGGCACGGCTTCGCTGTCGTTCGGGGCGTCGCCACGGACCAGACTGATCTCGATCGTGTCGCCGTTCTGCTCGAACTGGTACAACTCAAGCTTGATCCGCTCGCCGGGGGAGGCCTCGGCCGGCATCTTGATCTTCGGCTCGAACTCGTCCGGATTGTTGTAGATCGTGATCGGGAAGCTGATCGTCGTCCCGGTCGGCTCGGCGGTGATCACCATCGTCGCCGGGCCGGTCGGGAGGTCGGCCGGGAGATCGATCCGCAACTCGGCGACCCCGTCCAGCACCGTCCCGGTGCCCACCGTGCGATCGCCGATGTTGGCCGTGATCGTCTTGTTCTTCGGTGCCTCGGCACCGGTGAAGTCGATCGTGTTCAGCGGGCCGCCGGTGGTCCGGTCCGCGCTGCCGATCTTCAGGATCGACCAGTCGTCGCGGTTCAGGTCCTGCAGCGGCCCGTCGAGGAACACGGCTCGCTTGGCGTACGACGGGCTGAGCGGTGAGGCCTGCTGTACGTACTCGGTCCAGGAATCAAGATCGATCAGGCCGGAGTCGCGCTTGTTCGCGGCGTCGGCCAGCACGTGGAAGTTGTCGCCGCCGGCGGCCAGGAAGCTGGCCGTGCCGATCCGGTAGGTGGCAGCCGGGTCGTACGGCTTCCCGTCGATCATGATCGTCGTGATCCGCTGGCCCCACGGCTGCGACTCATCGTAGGTGTAGCTGACGTTGTCGGACAGCCCGAGTTGCAGGTACGGCCTCGACCCGGTGAACGGCGAACCGTCCGCGTTGGTCTGCCACTGCTGCTCCAGCAGCGTCCTGAATTGATCACCGGTCAGGTCCAGCGTCACCAGCGTGTTGGCGAACGGCAGCACGGCCGCCGCCTCGGAGTAGGTGATGTCGCCCTGATCAAGATCGGCCCGGTTGCCGCCGGCGTTCTGGATGCCGATCTGGGCGCCGCCGCGCTGCGGATCGGACAGCTGCTCCCGGAACATGGTGGCGACCAGATTGCTGATCGTCGACTCGGCGGCCCGGTCCTCCAGCGGACCCTCGTCGGTCTCGACGACGCCGCGGGTGATCGGTGCGGTGGTC
The DNA here is from genome assembly GCF_013407955.1 of Microlunatus parietis. Classification (GTDB taxonomy): domain Bacteria; phylum Actinomycetota; class Actinomycetes; order Propionibacteriales; family Propionibacteriaceae; genus Microlunatus; species Microlunatus parietis. The sequence continues at coordinate 3,978,983 of NZ_JACCBU010000001.1, forward strand.
TCGCCGATCACCTTGCTGCCCAGCTCGTCCGCCTTCGCCAGCGCGTCGGCGACGATCTTGCTGATCTTGGCGACCCGCGGGTACTTCGTGATCAACTCGTCGTTCGGCGTCTCGGTGATCTCCACGTTCTCCGCCGTGTACGAGGCGACGGCGCCGGCCTCGTCGAACCGCAGCGTCACCTTGCCGAGCAGCGCACCGTACGACTCCGACTGCAGGATCGGCCGGGTCTTGCCCTGGACACCGGGAATCGGGCCGTCCCAGACGTAGGCCTGGTGGGTGTGCGCGGTGAAGATCGCCGCCACCTCCGCCGAGGTCTCGTTGACGATCTTGGCGAACGTGCCGCCCTTGGACACCTCGTCCTCGAGGGTTCCGTTCGGCTCGCCCTCGACGGCGCCCTCGTGGTACTCGGCGATGATCACGTCGGCCTCGCCGTTGGAATCGTCGCCATCGCTGAGCTTCTTCGCGACCCGGTTCACCGCGTCCACCGGATCACCGAAGTCGATGTCGGCGATGCCGTCCGGGGCCACCAGGGACCGGGTCTCGGCGGTGACTGCGCCGATCACCGCGACCGTCCGGCCGGCCTTCTCGAACGTCGCGTACTCCGGCAGCGCCGGCGTCGTGGTGCCCTTGCGGTAGACGTTCGCGCCGAGGTAGGTCCAGTCGGCGTTCTTGATCACTCGGTCGGTCAGGTCCGCGAAGCCGCGGTCGAACTCGTGGTTGCCCACCGCCGCCGCGGCCAGCTCGGCCGCGTTCAGTACGTCGATCGTCGGCTGGTCCTGCTGGATCGACGACGCGAACAGCGAGGCGCCGATGTTGTCGCCGGCACTCAGGAACAGCGTGTTGTCCTCGCCGGCTTGCTCGCGCTGCTGCTCGACCGTGCCGAACAGGGCGACCGTGTTGGGGAACTCCTCGGCGATCCGGCCGTGGAAGTCGTTCAGGTTGAGCAAGGTCAGGTCGTCGCCGGCGGCCGCGACCTTCGGGGTGCCGCCGCGACCGGCGGTGATCCCCATGATCACCGGATCATGATCACTGGCCCGGCGCACGTCGTCGGTGTAGTAGTCGATCTTGGTCGTGCGGTACTGCGAGTACTCCAGCGCGGTCGACTCGCCGGAGTTGATGTTCCAGACCGCGGCGGTGGTCTTGCGCTGGGCCAGCGGCCGGTTGATCAGGATGTGATCAAGAGAGCCGGCCAGCCCGGAGAAGTTGTACGAGTACTGGTCGGCCGGCGCCGCCGCGGCGAACCCGGCGTCGTAGAGGACCCGCATCGGGTCCTCCTGCGAGTAGGCGTTGAAATCGCCGACCAGCGCGATCGAGTTCGCCCGGGTGCTCCGGCGCAGCGTCGGCAGCCAGTCGACCAGCGCCTCGGCCTGCCGGACCCGGTCGCCGTTGTAGGCGCCCTGCCCGTCGCCGGTGTCCGCGTTGTCGCCGGTCGCGCCGGAGCTGCTCTTGGACTTGAAGTGGTTCACCACGACCAGGGTCGGCTCGCCGCCCTCGGCCGCCGTGAAGCTGGCCGCGATCGGGGTCCGCGCGTTGGCGAACGCGCCGTCGTCGGTTGCCGCCGAGCCGAGCGCGTACGCGTTGCCGTTGAGTTCCACCTCGGCCGGCTGGTAGATCAGCGCGTTGGTGATGAAGTCCTGATCGGCGACCGGCTGCAATTGCGTCGAGGACGGGACGAAGGCCCACTTGTCACTACCGGCGGCCCCGTTCAGCGCGTACACCAGGGTCGCGGTCGCCTCGTCGACATCCTCGCCGAGCTTGGCCGAGTTCTCGATCTCCATCAGGCCGACCACGGACGCGTCCAGCTCGTTGATCGCGTTGATGATCTTGGCCTGCTGCCGGGCCAGGTCGTCGGTGTCCCAGGCGCCCCGCACGTCGCAGTCGAAGGTCACGTTGAACGTGGCGTCGAGCGACTTGTTGCCGCCGACGCAGTCGGTCCGGCCCTGGCCGGTGGTGGTGAAGTAGTTGAGCACGTTGAACGACGCGATCGAGAAGTCGCCCTCCGGCTTCGGCGCCGCCGGCGTCTCGCCCGCGTCGATCTTAGCCGGCTCGTCGCCCGCCTCGATCGGTCCGGCCGGGTTGAACTTCCACTTGTCGTTGCGCCAGTCGATGATCACCGGCGCGGTCAGCTCGAGAGTGTCGCCGACCGTGACGCCCTCGCCCGTCTTCAGGTACGGCAGCGTCTGGCCGGCGGTCCCGCGGTTGGTGCCGTCGTCGAGGTTGACCCGATTGATCAGGTTGGCCGCGGCCTGCTGCGCGGCGGCGTCCGAACCCGGCGCCCCGACGTCGGTCGGCTGCACCGGCAGTTCGCCGCCGGCGGCCAGGCCGAGCTCGCCGTACGCCAGCAGCGGGTAGGTGTCGCTGACCAGGAACTCCTCGTCGCTCTCGTACAGCATCGACTCGAAGTTCTCGCGGTGCTCCGCCGTCTCCGCCCAGGCCGTCGTCACCGGCGCCGGCGGCTCGACGTCGGCCTCGACGACGGTCACCGACTTGAGCGCGAGCTGGGTCAGGCCCCGGTACTCGCCGGCCGTGCCGGTCACCGTCACGCCGTCGCCGACCTCGACGTCGAACGCGACATTGCCCGCGTAGACGAAGATCGCATCGGATGCCCCGGCCGGATCCTTGTCCTCGCCGCCGGTCCCCGGGGTCTGGATGACGAACCCGTTGAACCCGTTGCCCGCCTTGGGATAGACCGCCGTCACGACCGAGGTCTCGGTGGTCACCTCCTGGCCGTTCAGGGGCGTGCTGTCACCGGTGCCCTGGATGTCGGCGATCGCGACCGGCTCGGCCGCGTAGGCCGGTGGAGCGGTCAGGAACAGCCCGAGGGCCAGTGCCACGGCCAAGAGCGTCGAGAGGATGATCCGAATCCTGCGGCCGTGACCTGACACCAGCACCTACGTCTCCTCCGAGTCCGCCACCGCGACCCCGATCGGACCGCGGAAATCCCCTGGGACAACCTCTCGCGCCCGGCCCCGGTTCGCAACCCACTCCGAAGAAATTCGCGCAGACGTCACCTGCGCAGCGGGCCTCGGCGGCGAGTGGCACAGAATTGCGTTCTGCTGGGTTCGGAGATCGGTTTCTCGGCTTCGGCGGGGTCGCGAGATGCAATTCTGTGCCACTCGGGCACAGCAGGGGGCTACGCGGTGCCCGGCTGTTGCCGGCGACGCCACTGGGCCAGGACGATGCTGGCCTCAAGGACATCAATGGTCTCCAGCACGGGCACGGCCAGGTCGGCGTGACCACGGCTCAGGAGGAACGTTGCGGCTCCGAAGCGGACCTGCTTGTCCTCGGCCTCCGCGAGCAGGGGAGCTAGCAGCTCAACGAGGTGTCCCGCGGCGTCGTGACGCGCGGCGATTGCTTCCATCTTGGCCGTGGCTGCGTTCGATGCAGTGGCTTCGGGGTCGTCGCCGCTGAGCAGGCGTTCGGCTTCCAGCAGTTGGTGCCGGACCTCGTTACGGTCCTCGTCAAGCGTCGCCACGGTACTTCCCTATCTCTTCGTCGACCACGTTCCGGCCGAAGGCGTGCTGCGTCTCGAACGGCAGCCCGTCGAGCGAGTCCCGCAGGTGCGAGAAACCCGGAATGCCCTTGTTATAGCGTGCCGTGATCTTCTCGTGCACTGGTCGATCGAGCCAGCCCAGATTGTCACTGGAGTGAATCTGCTCCGGGGTGAACCCGGAGCGCTCTGGCCGGGCCTGCGAGCGCTCCACCAGGTGATGCAAGTCCTGGCCGGGCCGCGGCCCGTGCTCCCGGATGCTCGCCCGCCGGGCCGCGTCGAAGGTGCTGAAGGTCCTGGACTCTCCGAACTCCTCAGTGAGCGTCTTGAACTCGCGCTGCTTCTCGGGCTTCTCGTCGCCCTCGTTGGCCGGTTCGGGCGCCGACTTCTCGGCATCTTCCTTGATCCGACGGTTGTGCTGGCGGATGTACTCTACGGGCGTCAGCCCGTTCGAGTCCCGCATGACCGAATCTCGGCGCGGCTCGGCCGAGGGTTCGACCTTCTCCACAGGCGCGCTCATGTCCGTCGCGGCCTTGGCCTCGTCGATCCGCTTGTTGCGCTCGAACCGCAGCTCGGCTGCGGTCATACCGTCGGCGTCCCTCATGACCGGGTCCCGGCGAGGACGCTCGGCATCGACCTGCTCGGTCTCGGCCTGTCCGGAATCCACCTTCTTGTTCCACTCGCGGATGTACTCGGCCGGCGTCAGCCCATTGTCGTCGCGCAACGCGTAGCGGGACCGGTCCTCCTGGACCGGTTCCGGTGGCCGTGGTCGTTCGATCTCGCCAGGGTCGTCTGGCCGGCCTGACGGTCGGTCGATCCGCATGGCTCGACGATACGAGGCTGGAGCGGCCGGCGACTACCGCTCGGCGTCGAGCCGGGCACCGAGCGGGGCGGTTCCTTCACTTCGGGGGGATGAAGGACGTCGGAAGCGCCCCGCTCGATGCGGTCCGGGATCGGCTCAGAATGCGGACTCGGGTAGGTCCATCACCGCGTTGTCGGTCTGCTCGGCGATGGTCCGTTCGGCGGTCAGGCGCGGCAGCATGGTCCGGGCGAACCAGCGGGCGGCGGCGACCTTGCCCTCGTAGAAGGCGCGATCGGCGTCGGACACGTTGCCGGCCAGGGCCTGCAGGGCGACCTCGGCGCCGCGCAGCAGCAGCCAGGCGCAGATCAGGTCGCCGGCAGCCATCAGCAGCCGGGTGGTGTTCAGCCCGACCTGGTAGAGGTCGCGCGGCTCGCCGGCGGCGGAGGACTGCAGCCGGGTGATCATCGCGGCGACGATCGAACCGACGTCCTCGAGGCCCTTCTGGAGCAGCTCTCGCTCCTCCTTCAGCTGACCTTGATCATCGCCGCCGGCCGCGAACGCGCCGATCTCCGCGGACAGGGCCCCGAGCGCCTTGCCCTGGTCCTTGATGATCTTGCGGAAGAACAGGTCCTGGCCCTGGATCGCGGTGGTGCCCTCGTAGAGCGTGTCGATCTTGGCGTCGCGAACGTACTGCTCCAGGGGGAAGTCGGCGATGAAGCCGGAGCCGCCGAACGTCTGCAGGGACTCGGTGCCGAGCAACACCCAGGAGCGTTCGGACCCGTACCCCTTGACGATCGGCAGCATCAGATCGTTGAGTCGCTCCGCCAATTCGTCGGTACGGCCCTCGGCGCGCGCGACCGCCACCCGGTCCTGGATGCTCGCCGCGTACAGCACCAGGGCCCGCATCCCTTCCACGGCAGACTTCTGGGTCATCAGCGAACGCCGGACGTCCGGGTGGTTGATGATCGTCACCCGGGGCGACGCCTTGTCGGCGGCCTTGGCCAGGTCGGGCCCCTGGACCCGCGCCTTCGCATACTCCAGCGCGTTGAGATAACCCGTGGACAGGGTCGCGATGGCCTTGGTGCCGACCAGCATTCGGGCGTGCTCGATGATCTCGAACATCTGCTTGATCCCGTTGTGCACCTCGCCGAGCAGCCAGCCCTTGGCCGGAGTGTCGCCGTCGCCGAAGGTGAGCTCGCAGGTGTTGGACACCTTGAGCCCCATCTTGTGCTCCAGTCCGGTGACGTTGACGCCGTTGCGCTCCCCGGTCAGCTCACCGGTCTCATGATCGAAGTGGTACTTGGGCACGATGAACAGGCTGAGCCCCTTGGTGCCGGGCCCGCCCTCGCCCTCGACGCCGTGGGGCCGCGCCAGCACCAGGTGAATGATGTTCTCGGTGAGATCGTGCTCACCGCCCGTGATGAAGCGCTTGACGCCCTCGAGGTGCCAGGAGCCGTCCGGCTGCGGTACGGCCCGGGTCCGTCCCGCGCCGACATCGGAGCCGGCGTCCGGCTCGGTCAGCACCATCGTCGCCGCCCACTTCCGGTCGACGATGTGCTTGCCGATCTTCTTGTCCCGTTCGGTGCCGTTGCGCCACACCGCGTAGCCCATGTGCGGGCCCTCCGCGTACATGTAGATCGACGGGTTCGCGCCGAGCACCATCTCGGCCAGACCCCAGGCCAGGCTCGGCGGCGTCGGCTGGCCGTCGAGCTCCTCCGGCAGCACCACGCGCCACCAGTCGGAGTCGATATAGGCCTGGTACGACTTCTTGAACGACTCGGGCAGCGGCGCCGTCTGCGTCACCGGGTCGAACACGGGCGGGTTGCGGTCGCCGTCGACGAAGGACTCGGCCAGCTTGGTCCGAGCCAGCAGGTCGACCTCGGCCAGCATGGCCTCGGCCGTCTCCCGGTCGAGCTCCGCGTACGGGCCGGTGCCGAGCACCTTCTCGGTGTGCAGCACCTCGAACAGGTTGAACGCGATGTCGCGGACATTGGACTTGTAGTGCGCCATGGGACTCCTCGCCAGGACCGAAGTTACCCGCCAGTAACCAGAAGTATGCTACTCGCTGGTAACCCTGGCAAGCCGATCCGGGCGAACGGTCGCGGACAAAGTGATTCGCCGGGTGAGGCACCATGGCCTCACCCGGCGTCACTCTCTCGAGCAGGGTGTGATCAGCACGGACGGGTAGCTCGGCCACACGGGCCACGAGAAGGTGGGGTTGAGTGCGGTCTTACGAGCTTCGCCGATTCACACTCCTGACCTGCCGGATTCCGGGGAGATACCCGGCAGAAGAGAGAGCTACATTCTAGGTTTCGGCGACCCGTCGCGGTAGGGGAAGTTGGTCCCGTCTTTCTGCCGTACAAGCAAAATCTTGATGATCTTCACATCCTGACAAAGTCCGCGGTCCGGCCGTGGTTCGATGGGGCCATGACGCGGTACGCGGTGTTGCTGCGCGGGATCAACGTCGGCCGGCGCAAGGTCGCAATGGCCGAGCTGCGCGAGGTCGCCGAGGCGGCCGGCTTCGAGGACGTCCGGACCCATCTGAACAGCGGCAATCTGATCATCGCGAGCGACCACCAGGCCGAGGCGGTACGGGAGCTGCTGGAGCCCGCGATCGCGGAGCGGTTCGGCTTCGAGGTGCCGGTCGTCGTCCGGACCGTTGATCAACTCCGGGAGGTGCTGGCCGCGAATCCGTTTCCGGACGCGGACCCGTCGCGGCTGATCATCAACTTCTGCGCGAGCCCGCCGCCGCCCGACGTGCTGGACCGGATGGCCCGGCTGGCCACCGACGCGGAACCAGTCGCCGTGGTCGGCCAGGAGGTCGTGGTGGACTACCGGGACGGGATCGGCCGGAGCAAGCTCGCCGGCGCCGGGGACAAGGTCATCGGCGTCACCGCGACCGGGCGCAACCTGCGTACGGTGCAGAAGTTGGTGGAGCTCCTGACCTGACGACCGGCCGGCTGACCTGGGTGGCCGGCCCGCCGGTCGCCGGGCAGGGATACCGCTGGGTAGGGACTACTTCGGTTGGTTGATCCGGATCGCGTTGCCGAACGGGTCCCGCAGCCCGCAGTCGATCCCGTACGGGCGCTCGGTGGGCGGTTCGGTGAACTCGACTCCCTTGGCGGTCAGCTCCTCGTACGTCTTGTGAACATCGTCGGTGGCCAGGCCGATCCAGCCACCGCCGGCGCCCTTGGTGACGAGCTCGCGGACCTGCTCGGCGGTGCTGTCGTCGTGCGCCGGCGCGCCGGGCCGTTCCAGCAACAGTTCGCGGTCGGGCTGGCCGGGCACGCCGACGGTGAGCCAGCGCATGAAGCCGAGGTCCTGGTCGGTGCGGACCTCCAAGCCGAGCTTGTCGACGTAGAAGGCGAGGGCCTCGTCCTGGTCGAGGACGAAGATCGAGGAAATCGTGATGGCGTTGAACATGCCTCGAACCTAGGGGTCGCGGCCGGTCCGGTGCTTATCCGAAACTGCTCGGTCTGAGCCAGGCCTTCGCGAAGCAGGTCGGCGCGACGAGCGGCGGCAGCCCGACGATCCGGCGGCGGAACTCGGTCGGCGACTCTCCGATGATGTCGCGGAACGTCCGGCTGAACGTGCCGAGACTGTTGAACCCGACCTCGAGGCAGATGTCGGTGACGCTGCGCTCGGTCTCCCGGAGCAGCCGCATCGCCCGCTCCACCCGGCGCCGCTGCAGATAACGGTGCGGCGTCTCGCCGAAGGTGGCCCGGAAGGTCCGGATGAAGTGCGCCTCCGAGACGTGCGCCAGCCGGGCCAGCTCCGCGATGTCCAACGGCTCGGCGTAGCTGCGATCCATCGCGTCCCGGGCGCGGAGCATCCGCCGATGGGTGTCCTCGACGGCCCGGCTCATGGGGCCATCCTGCCGGAAACCCCTTGGACGAGACGGCGGCGGGCTGGCCAGACTTGGCGGGTGCCGCCAGCCTTCCTGTCCGGGATCGAACTCGCCCGCCGGTTGTACGTCGAGGTGGTCGGCCCCGGGCTGGCGGCGGACTACCCGGGGCTGCCGTACGCGGCTGCTCTGATCGGTCCGGGCTCCGAGGTTCTCGGGTACGACACCGAGCGGTCCACCGATCACGACTGGGGACCGCGGTTGTTGATCTTCCTCGACGATGATCATGCGGAACGGGCTGCGCAGGTCCGGGAGGCGGTCGGGCGGCGGCTGCCGGAGCGGTTCCACGGGTTCCCGACGGTCTTCCCGGAGGGTGATCATCGGGTCGCGGTCGCCGGGCTGGGCGACTGGCTGCGCCGGCGGCTCGGCTTCGATCCGCGGGCCGGAACGGGGCTGCGGGACTGGCTCGGCGTGCCGGCCCAGCTGCTGGCCGAGGTCACCGGTGGCGCGGTCTTCCACGACGAACCCGGCGAGTTGGGCCGGATTCGGGAGGAACTGGCCTGGTATCCGGACGACGTGTGGCGCTACCTGCTAGCCTGTCAGTGGGCGCGGATCAGCCAGGAGGAGCCGTTCCCGGGGCGCTGCGCCGAGGTCGGCGACGATGTCGGCTCCATGATCATCGCCGGCCGGCTGGCCCGGGACGTGATCAAGCTGTGCCTGCTGATGGAGCGCTGCTACCCGCCGTACCCGAAATGGCTCGGCACCGCCTTCCGCCGGCTGCCGATCGCGGCCGAGATCGAGCCGCTGCTGGCCGGCGCTCTCACCGCCCGAGACTGGCCGGAGCGGGAACGGCTGCTCAATCAGGCCTATCTGGCGGCCGGCCGCGCCCACAATGCGCTCGGCCTGACCGCGCCGATCGAGCCGGCCCTGGTCCCGTTCCACACCCGGCCGTTCCTGGTGCCGGCCGCCGGTCGCTACGCCGACGCGCTGATCGAGTCGATCACCGACCCGGCGCTGCGGAGCCTGCCCCGGGTCGGCGCCGCGGACCAGTACCTGGACAGCACCGACGCGCTCAATGATCATGGTCTGCGTGACGCCGCCGCGGCCATGGTCCTTCGCCCGAACGTTCCCTGAGTCTGTCGAAGGGCGGACCCGATGATCAGCCGCTGGCTCCGCCGCATCCTGGCCGGAATCCTGATCCTGGCCGCCGGTGCCGGGCTCGGCCTCTGGTGGTCCGCCGACGAGCCGCCGCGACTCTGGCCGCCGCGTGATCTTGCCGGGACGACCGCGGCGCTGGACCGGGAGCTGCCCGGCCTGCTGGCCGCGACGCGTGTGCCGGCGGCCGCGGTGGCGCTGGTGTCCGGGGACCGGGTGATCTTTTCCCGCGGGTACGGCATCGCGGGCGGGTCCGGCGCGCCGGTCACCGGCGACACCGTCTTCCAGGCCGGCTCGATCTCCAAGACCGTCGCCGCGGCGGCGCTGGTCGGGCATTATCCGGACCGGCTGGACGAGCCGATCGTGAGCAGGCTGCGCGGCTGGACCCTGCCGCCCGGCGGGCCCGATCCGGAGGCGATCACGCTGCGCCGGCTGCTCAGCCACACGGCCGGGATGAACGTGTCGGGCTACCTCGGCACGGTGCAGGGCGGCTCGACGATCGACTCACTGAACGGCCGGACGGGGGCCGATCCGGTGCGGCAGAGCGAGGCGCCGGGACCGTACCGCTACAGTGGCGGCGGCTACACCGTCGCGCAGCTGTTCGCCGAGTCGGACACCGGCCGGCCGTTCGCCGACCTGGTCCATGATCAGGTGCTGGCGCCGCTGCGGCTCGAGCGGAGCGGCTTCGGTTGTGGCGCCGAGGTCGTACCAGGTCATGATCAACACGGCCGGCCGACGCCGGGCTACCGTTATCCGGAGGCGGCCGCGGCCGGCCTGTGCAGCACCGCGAATGATCTTGGTCGGTTCGCGGCCTGGCTCGGCTCGGCCGACCCGGTTGCGGTGCGGCTGCGTACGGCCGAGGCCGGGACCGACGGGAAGTACGGGCTCGGCGTCGAGATCGATCACCCGGACCACGTCGGGCATCTCGGCGTGAACCGCGGCTACTACGCCCGGCTGGTGGTGAACCCGCGGGAACGGTTCGGGGTGGTGGTCCTGACCAACGGTGATCGCGGGTCCGAGGTGGTCAGCGCCGTGCTGCGGCTGCTCCGCTGACCCTGCCGCTCAGCCGCGCCCGGTGTAGTTCGGAGCCTCGGCGGTCAGCTGGATGTCGTGCGGGTGCGACTCACGGAGCCCGGCCGAGGTGATCCTGACGAACCGGCCGCGCTCCTTCAGCTCAGGAATCGTCGCAGCGCCCGCGTAGAACATCGACTGCCGCAGCCCGCCGACCAGCTGGTACGCCACCGCGGCGACCGGCCCGCGGTGCGGCACCCGCCCCTCGATCCCCTCCGGCACCAGGTCGCGCTCGGCCGTGACGTCGCCCTGGAAGTAGCGGTCCTTCGAGTACGAGCCCTGGCGACCCCGGCCGGACAAGGCGGGCAGCGAAGCCATCCCGCGATACTCCTTGTATTGCTTGCCGTTGACGAAGATCAACTCGCCCGGGCTCTCGTCGCAGCCGGCCAGCAGCGAGCCGAGCATCACCGTGTCGGCGCCGGCCACCAGCGCCTTGGCGATGTCGCCCGAATACTGCAGACCGCCGTCACCGATCACCGGGATGCCGGCCGGACCGGCCACCGAGGCGGCCTCGCTGATCGCCGTCACCTGCGGCACGCCGACGCCGGCCACCACCCGGGTGGTGCAGATCGAGCCCGGCCCCACGCCGACCCGGATCCCGTCCACACCCGCTTCGATGAGGGCCCGCGCCCCGGCGGCGGTCGCGACGTTGCCGCCGACGATGTCCACCTGGTCGGCCCGTGGCTCCACCCGAAGCTTGTTGATCATGTCCAGCACGGCCCGGGTGTGCCCGTGCGCCGTATCCACGATCAACAGGTCGACCCCGGCATCGATCAACGCCATCGCCCGCTCCCAGGCATCACCGAAGAACCCGACCGCGGCCGCGACCCGAAGCCGGCCCTGCTCGTCCTTGGTCGCGTCCGGGTGCTGATCGGCCTTCACGAAGTCCTTGACCGTGATCAGCCCGCGAAGTCGATCATGCTCGTCGACCAGCGGCAACTTCTCGATCTTGTGCGCAGCCAGCAGCCGGAGCGCTTCCGTACGCCCGATGCCGACCCGCCCCGTGATCAACGGCATCGGCGTCATCACCTCGTCGACCCGGCGCAGCGGATCGGTCTCGAACCGCAGGTCGCGATTGGTCACGATCCCGACCAGCCGCCCGTCGGCGTCGACCACCGGCACCCCGGAGATCCGGTAATGCGCGCACACCTCCTCGACGTCGCGCAGGCTCGCGTCCGGCGAGATGGTCACCGGGTCGTCGATCATGCCCGACTCGGACCGCTTCACCTGATCCACCTGCGCGGCCTGCTGGTCCGGCGGGAGATTGCGATGGATCACCCCGAGCCCGCCGACCCGAGCCATCGCCACCGCCATCCGAGCCTCGGTCACCGTGTCCATCGGAGAGCTCAGCAGCGGCACCTTGACCGAGATGTTGCGAGACACCCGAGACCGGGTGTCCGCCTGCGAAGGAATCACCTCCGACTCCCCGGGCTGCAGCAGTACGTCGTCGAAGGTCAATCCCCAATTCAGCTTGTCCATGCCCAACTCTAACCCCAACCGTAGTTGCACGCACAACTACTAACCTGTCAGCCCGGCCGGGGTGTGGTCACTGAGCGGACGGGATGGGCAACTCTGGGCGCCCGGGATGTGCCCTTAGCGTCCGGTCGATGAGTTCGCTTGCCGGCAGCGCGGGTGCACGGTGGTGGGAGTTGCGGCGAGAGTCCCGGGTGTTCCGCCGGCCTGCAGGCGGGAAGAGGTGGGGGTGGAAGGTTCGGCCAGAGCGCAGGTGGGACACGGGCGAGGGCGCTTTTGATGGGTCGTGGCGAACCGTCCGGGGCCCGGCAGTCAGTCGCGGCGTGACTCCGCCGACGCCCATTGACCGCTCCCGGCGCTGAGGATGGGCGATCCGGGTTGGGGCGGCGGGCGTGTCGTAGCCTGGGGCGACCGCGATCAGCCGGAGGTCGAGTTGTGAAGATCATCAACGACATCGGGGCCGTGCTCTGCGATCTCGACGGGGTGCTTCGCGTTTTCGATCATGAGGTCCAGGCCGAGATCGAGGCTCGCTATGCGTTGCCGCTGATGCGTACCGCCTTCGACCCCGCGCTCATCGGGCCGGCGACTCTCGGCCAGGCGACCGAACGGGAGTGGATCGAGTCGGTCATCGACGCACTCGGTGGTGATCAGCGGGCTCGCCGGGCGATGGAGGAGTTCGTCGAGGTTCCGTTCTCGGTTGATCAACAAGTCAAGCAGATCTTGGATCGCGCGATGGTTCACGTGCCGGTCGTGATCGTGACGAACGCCACCGACACGTTGGACGAGCATCTCGAACGGGTCGGCCTGACCGACTACGCCCATGCGGTGATCAGCAGCGCGCGGGTCGGTGTCGCGAAACCCGACCGCCGCATCTACGAGCTCGCAGCCGAGGCTGCCGGTACGGAACCCAGGAGATGCCTCTTCATCGACGATCGGCGCGAGAACGTCGACGCGGCCCGGGCGCTCGGCATGACCGGCATCCACTTCTCCTCGGTAGCCGACCTGTACCCGCTCGGCGCCCTGACCGGAGCTCGCTGACTGGATGGTCGGCAGGCTGTGCGAGCGGGAACTCGACGCCCCAGCGGTAGCCGTCGTGACCGCCGAAGATCGCATCGTCCGTCTCCAGGGAGTCAGCCGCGGCGGCGTACTTCCGCGAATGGGGCCCTGCCGGCCGGGATGTCAGCTGATCCGGCGCAGCGCTTCGAGGTGCTCCCAGTGTCGGTCGATCGCCTCTCGTCCGAGCGGGGTGATGGCCAGCGTGGTGACTGGCTTCTTGCCACGGAATGACTTGAGCACGCTGATCAGCCCGGCCGACTCCAGTTTGGCGAGATGGCTGGACAGATTCCCCTGGGTCAGTTTCAGGGTCGACTGCAGGAACAGGAACTCGGCCGATTGGAGTCGGGAGAGGACAGTCAAGATGCCCATCCGGGTGTGATCGCGGACGAGCTTGTCAATCTCTTCCGGCTGTCTGCCTGGCCGCGAGCGTTTCTGTGCCTGGCTCATCGGGCGGGCGCCATGGCGCGGGTCAGTCGCAGGTGGTCACTCGCGCCCTGGATCAGGAGCGCTGTCCCGATCAAGGTCAGGGAGTACTGCCAAAGACCGGTGCTCGGCCAGCCCAGCGTCGGCACGAGCGCGGCCAGTCCCAAGATCACGATCAGGGCCCAATGGAGAGCCGTCACTCCGACATGGCGGTAGGTGATCAGGTCCACTCCGACCAGGGCGACCGCCGCGAAGAGAGCCCCCAACGCGATCGGTGCCCCGCCAGAGGCGTCAAGGGCGAGACCGCCGACCGTGAGCAAGCAGGCCGGGATCGACACGGCAACAATCGCCCAGGTGCGGCGTGGGGAATTGATCGCCCGCCCGTACTTCTTGAGGTAGTAGCCCTGACCTGCCGCCATCAAACCGGCCATGAGCGCGACGCCGGCGGCGACATTGCCGCTGGCCGCCATGTAGAGCAAGGCGACGCCGAGTCCGGCGTTGACCAGCCCCTGCAGACCTTCGTAGTCGGCGGCAATGTCGGCTGCGCGGCGGACCGATGCGTGCCCCTGATCGAATTCGCCCGTCACGTCATCGCCCCCATCTCGCCGATGCGACCAGCCTACACAAAGTACCGCGCAAAGGAAACTAGTCTGCACCACAAACTCACAGCTGGCGAAGTGCATGTCGCGATTTCTCTTCGCATGAACCGATAAAGCGCATTGGGTGCCCGGGAGCCCTCGATGCCAAGAGAAATCGGGACACGCAGGTTGATCATCAGCTGGGGCGGGGCGGGGATTTGATGCCCCAGCGGTAGCCGTCGGGATCGGCGAAGATCGCGTACTGCTGGCCCCAGGGCATCGGCCGGGCCGCGGCGATCACCCGGCCGCCCGCCTGCTCCGCCTTCGCCAGGACGGCCTCGGCTTCCTCGGCGGAGTCGACGGTGAGATCGATGGTGGCCGAGCCGGGAGCGACGGGTGGTGCGGACGCATCCCACCAGGCGGCGAATTCCCTGCTGTGCAAGGAAACCGGGATCGGCCCACCGGCGGTGAGCCAGGCCGAGGTCTCCTCACTCGACTCGGAAACCTGGCGCAGGGTGCAGCCGAGCGCCGCATAGAACGCGTGGCTTCGGGCGAGGTCCTCGACGACGAGGTTGATCTCGGTGATCTTCATCGAACGAGTCAACCACGTCGTGCCGTGAACGTCAGTCGACCGAGAAGCGCTCCCACGCGGCCTGCCGGCTGACGCCGAGTGCCGAGCCGATCTCGGCCCAGGTCACGCCCTGCTTCCGGGCCAGCCGTACGGCCTCGGCGAGTGTGCTGTCGAGCGAGCGGATGCCTTCCGTGATACCGGTGATGACCTTGATCGGCTCGGCGCGCCAGTCGCCGCTGATGCCGACGGTCACCTTGACGTGGACGGGCGTGCCGTCCTGATCTTCGTGTTCCGTGGTCGCGATCATGTGTCAAGAATCCCTGACAATCCCAAGGTTGTCAAGATATCCTGACGGACGTCACAGGACGTTGAGCCCGAGCTGTCGGGCCAGCAGGCGGGACATCAGCATCAGTTGTTCCTCGCTGATCGTCGCCCCGGCGATCCCGGCCAGCCCGTTGATCGTCGACAGCTCGGCGCCACGAAGATCAACATCGGTCAGCTTCGCGTCGGTCAGGTCGAGCGTGCCGATCCGGCAGTTGCGGATCGCGAGCCGGTTGATCTTGGCGCCGTTGAGGTCGAGCTCCTCGATCCCGGAGTCGGCGATGATCACATCCCGCCACTCCGACCCGCGCAGGTTCAGGTAGCCCAGCTTGCAGTCGGTGATCGTCACGTCGCGCCAGTTCGACTCGTACAACTCCGCGGAGCCGATCCGGGACCGCTCGATGATCATGTTCCGCCAGCCGGTCCGCGGTCCGCGCAGTACGGGTGCGTCGACGTCACGCCAGCGGCCACCGGCGAAGTGCGCACCGCGCAGTTCGGCGTCCAGCAGCTGCACCTGATCGAACTCGCAACCGGTGAACGAGGCGGCGGTCAGGTCCCGGTCGGTGAAGTCGGCCCGGACATACTGCTCGCCCTCCCGCAGGTCCCCGTCCAGCACGTCCCGCAGGTCGGGCCGGGTCAGCTCCCCGAGTCGGACGGCGGTGATCTTCGGCGGCTTCGGCTCCCGGCTCTCCATGCCACCTCACGGTACGCCAGCCTCCCGACACCCGTACGTCAGCCGCCGGTCACCGGGCGTCGTTAGCCTCATGATCATGACGATGACCAGACGCGGAGCCTTGATCGGCGCCGGCGCCCTGGCCGGAGCGTTCGGGCTCGGAGCACCGGCCGGCGCTCACGAGGGCCGAGTGCGTACCGGCCTGGAACTCCTGGTCCGGGACCGCTTCCGTGATCTTCGCGACCAGCGCGTCGGCGTGATCACGAACCCGACCGGTGTGCTGCCGGACCTGCGGCACGGCGTCGACGTGATGGCCGAGAGTGACGACGTCGACCTGGTCGCGGTGTTCGGGCCGGAGCACGGGTTCCGTGGCACCGCCCAGGCAGGAGACTCGGAGGACTTCTTCACCGACCCGAAGACCGGGCTGCCGGTGTACGACACGTTCGAGACGTCGGGGCAGCAGCTCGCGGACCTCTTCACCGCGTCCGAGGCGGACACGATCCTGTTCGACGTGCAGGACGTCGGCGCCCGGTTCTACACCTACATCTGGACGATGTTCTTTCTCGTTGGAGGCGGCCGCACTGGCCGGCAAACGGTTCGTCGTGCTGGACCGGCCGAACCCGATCACCGGGCGCCGTGCCACCGGCCCGGTGCTGCATCCGGAGTACGCGACGTTCGTCGGGCGGGCGCCGATCGCGCAGCAGCACGGGATGACGGTCGGCGAGCTGGCCGAACTGTTCAACGCCGAATTCCTGCCCGAGCGGCCGAGCGGCCCGGTCGAGCTGTCGGTGCAGTGGCTGCGCGGATGGCGCCGCGAGCTCTCGTACGACCGGACCGGGCTGCCGTGGGTGCTGCCGTCGCCGAACCTGCCGTCCCTGGAGACCGCGTACGTCTACCCGGGTAGCTGTCTCTTCTCCGGCACCAACCTGTCCCAGGGCCGCGGCACCACTCGCCCGTTCCAGCTGGTCGGAGCGCCGTTCATCGATCACCGGTGGGCGGCCGAGTTGACCGCACGCCGGCTGCCCGGCCTGGCGTTTCGGGAGGCCTACTTCACGCCGACGTTCTCCACCTATCAGGGCAAGAACTGTGGCGGCGTCGACATCAACGTCACGGACCAGGCGAAGGTCGACGCGGTCGCGCTCGGCATCGCGCTGCTGGTCACGCTGAAGTCCTTGTATCCCAGGGATTTCGCGTGGCTGAACTCGGGTACGGACGCCAAGCCGCAGTGGTGGATCGACCACCTGACCGGCTCCGACCGGGTCCGGCTCGCGGTCGACGCCGGCGACGACGTGGACGCCATCGTCGCCGGCTGGCAGGACGACCTGGCCCGGTTCAACGGGCTGCGGCGGCGCTTCCTGCACTACTGAGCGACGGGTCGGGAACCGTCGCGTCGACCCGGCAGACCGGGCAGTCGGGCCGTCGGCGGAGCCAGTACGCCAGCGTCGCCGCGGCCAGGGCGAAGCCCCACAGCACCCAGGGCGCGGTCAACAGCAGGGGCACGATGTTGAACTCGCCGGCCGCATAGCGCACCAGGTCGATCCGGACCAGCATCAGTGCCGCGCCCGGCAGCAGGAGCGAGACCAGGCCCGCCGGAATGACGGCGGCCAGCGGGTTGATCTGCCTTCCGCGCAGGACCGGCACCCAGAACGGCCAGCGTTCGCCCCACCGCTGGACGAGGCCCAACGTGAGCAGGGCCCCGATCAGGCCGAACGTCGCCAGGCCCGCGCCGAAGAGCCAGAGTCCGGGCGCCTCCGCGTTCATCTGGACCATTTCGTCCCGGCTGAAGCCGCCGGCCGGAATGCCGGCCGCCAGCAGATACCGGCTCGCCACGTACGGCAGCGGGCAGACGACGGCGACCGCGGTCGCGACCAGCCCCCAGCGCCGGGCGCCGCGCCGGGTGGCCCACCAGCGCAGCCGTTCGGGCCGGCCGCAGGCAGGGCAGCCGCCTCGTGCGTGTGTCCAGTAGGCCCGGAGCGCGATCAGCCAGATCGCGAGCCCGACCAGGAGCCAGAGCTGGTGCAGGACCGGAAGCTTGTACATCTCGGCGAAGAACAGGCCGAAGCTCATGTCGGGCGGGAAGCCGGTGGTGAGCTTGGTGATCAGGAACACCGGCGTGCGGCCGATCGCCATCAGGAGCCGGTAGTCGCCGGCGACGATGATCCCGGCACCGACCGCCAGGATGCCGCCGGTCAGCACGCGGGCCGGCCCACCGCCGCGCGGGTGGGTGAGCAGCCAGGCGGCGGTCAGCAGCCCGAGCCCGGCCGCGATGATCATGATCAAGGAACCGGTCGGCGCCGGTACGGCATCGAGCAGCGACACCGGTCCCGGGGCCGGATCCCAGTGATCGCCGTACGGGTAGCCGGGAGCTCCGGCGGCCCACGCGACCGCGACCACCAGATAGCCGGCCGACCACAGCGCCGCGATGATCAACAAGCTCCGAGCTCGACGAGGATGCATGCCTCGATGCTCACGGTCCCCGGCCGCCAAGGCCTCCCCGGCACGGGTGAACCGGCCCGCCACGCGTGGGAGTTCGGCCTACCCCGGCATCTTGATCACCATGGTTCGAGCCGGTCGGCCGCGACGTCCAGCCAGAAGTCCACGTCGGCCGGGCCGTGGTGCCGGATCGACCAGTCGACCTGCCGCAGCGCCAGATGAGCCCGGTAGGACCGCAGCCGGTCCGGCGGCACCGCGGCCTCGATCAGTTCCCGGAGCCGGTGCTGCGACTCCGGAGCCCGGCCGGCCCGGATCACGCACTGCGACAAGGTTTCCAGCGAGAACCACCGATCGCCCCGGGCGGCGGCGTCCCAGTCGATGATCCCGGTGATCACACCGGCGTCCTCGACCAGAATGTTGCCCGCGTGATAGTCGAGGTGGACCAGATCATCGCCCATGATCACGTTCGGCCCGGTGCGGCCGATCTCCCGTACCCGACCGAGCAGCCGCCGGGTCCGCGGATCGTAGCGCTCCAACGATTCGTGCACACAGAACCCGGGGCCGCTCTCGGTCAGGTGCAGTGAGGCCGGTGCTGCCTCGAACCCGGCGAGCAGCCCGGCCCACGGCTCGGTGACCATGATCATCCGGTCGATCAGGGCGGCGTCGACCGATGCCGGCGGCCGGCCGGGCAGGCGTTCCTGCACCACGACATGGGTGCCGTCGACGGGAACGATCAGGTCATAGCGCGGCACCGGAACGCCCGCGGTGCGGGCCAGCTGCAGCGCCTCGGCGGTCCGGCCCAACCGGTGGCCGGTCTCGGGGCTCGCATCGCCGACGGTGCCGAGGACGCCCTCCCGGCCGTCCGGCCAGCGGACGAAGGCGGCGCCGACCTCGCCCTCGGCGGCGGTGCCGATCAGGTCGAGGCGGATGCCGTGCTGCTCGGCCACGGCCATGATCAGCCGAGCGGGATCGAGCCGGGGGATCGGGGGCGGGAACTGCGCGTTCATCCTCGGGGGCCTTCCGGTCGTCGCGGAAACGAACTGCCAGGATGCCCTGATGACTACGGCGAGGGTCGACCTGGTGGCGCTCTGGACCAGCGCGGCCTGGCGGGCGGAGGCGGAGGACTGGATCCGGGACCAGCTCGGCGCGGCCGGGATTGTGGTCACCGGCGCGATCGAGCAGCCGCGGGTACGGCCCTGGTCCACCCAACTGGTGGTGCCGACGGACCGTGGCCGGTACTGGTTCAAGGAGAACAACCCGGCCATGGCCTTCGAGGCCGCCCTCGTCGCCCGGCTCTCCGACCTGATCCCCGGCCGGGTGCTGGATCCGGTCGCGGTGGCGGCCGACCGCGGCTGGCTGTTGGTGCCCGACGGCGGCCGTACGGTGCGCGAGACCGGCGGTGCCGACGAGGCGAGCTTCACCCGGATCCTGACCGAGTACGCCGAGCTGCAGCGACAACTGGCCGGCCACGGCGCCGAGCTGGTCGGCACCGGATTGCCGGCCCTGGAACCGGAACGGACCGCCGACCACGTGGCCGGCCAGGTCGCAGAACTCGCGGCGCTTCCGGCCGGGCACCCGCTGCACGCCCGCGCCGACCTGCTGGCTCGGGCCGCCGGCTACCGCCCGGTGCTCGTGGCCGCCGCCGACCGACTCGCCGAGACACCGATCCCGTCGTCGCTGCAGCACAACGACCTGCACCAGAACAACGCGTTCGCCGCCGAGCCGGGACACCCGCTGCAGTTCTTCGACTTCGGCGACGCGGTCTGGGGCCACCCGTTCTGTGTGCTGCACGTGACGCTGGTCGTACTCGCCCAGGAGTGGTCCTGCGACGAGTGGTCCGTGACCGGCGCCGACCCGCGGCTGGACCGGCTGGTCGACGCCTATCTCGAGTGCTGGTCGGACCTGGCTCCGCTCGCCGAGCTGCGTCGGCTGGTCGAGCCGGCCCTGGTGATCGGGCGCCTGCACCGGTACAACTCGTGGCACCGGCTGCTGCCGTACCTGCCGAAGGACATGTTGGAGAGCCACGTCGGCTATTTGAGTTCGTTGTTGTGTGGGTCAGTGTCCAGTACACGTTAAGGTCGGGCGGTCGGACGCTTCGGTAGGATCGTCCGGCCCCCAAAGCCCCCTGGATGTAAGGACGTTTCGATGATCGCGTTGGCCGGGTCGTACCACTGTGCCGAGCTGACGTCGTCGGACGGGACGATCGAGTTCAGCGGCCGGCTCACCGACACCGAGTCGCTGGTCACCGAGATGCGGCAGGCCGACCCGGAGGCGGCTCCGGCCGCGGGGGCCGACGACGCCACGCTGGCCTTGCAGGCGTACCGGATCTGGGGGATCGACGGGTTCCGTCGGCTGTCCGGCACGTTCGCGCTGGCGATCTCCGACGCCGATCGGCTGGTGCTGGCCCGGGACCCGCTCGGGGTCGAGCAGCTCTATTTCCGGCACGACGCGGACGGCTGCCGAGTGCGGTACGGGTCCACGATCGCGGCCGTGCTCGCCGACGGTCCGGAGCCGACACCGTCCGCCCGCGTGGTGCACCGCTATCTGTCCACCGGCGCGCTGGACGACGAGCCGGCCACCTTCTTCGAGGGCGTCGAGCGGGTGCTGCCCGGCCAGGCCCTGATCGCCGAGTCGAGCGGCGTCCGGCGCCAGGCGTTTCTGCGGGCCGGGACCGAACTGCTGCGCCCGACCCCTCGCCACGTCTCCGACCTGCTGCGTCCGGACCCGTCCGCGTCGTCCGCCGACCCCGAGGCCGAGCTGCGCCGTCGGCTGGCCGCGACCGTCGGGACGCCCGACCAGCCCGTGGCCGTGGTCGTCGCCGGTCCGGGCTCGGCGGCGCTGTCCGGGCTGGCCGACACCACCCTGACCCCGGAGTATCCGGATCACGCCCAGGCCAGCACCGCGCCCCTGCCCGGCCGGGTGCGGCTGACCGCCGACCAGTTCAAGGCGGACTGGTCGGACTTCATCCGGGTCCAGGAGGAGCCGACCGGCTCGGCCGCCGCGTACCTGCACTACCGGCTGGCCCAGGAGGGCGCGGACCTGGAGACCTTGATCAACTCCGAGGGCGCCGCGCAGCTGCTGCTCGGCACCGCGCCGTCGGTGAACAGGATCGCCGGTGCCGTGATGCTGGTCGGCGCGGTGGTCCGCGGCGGCGTCCGGGCGGTGACCGGGGCGGCGAGCGGCGGGCGGGCCGAACTGTCGGTGAGCCTGCTCTCGGACGAGTTGCGGTCCCGCTACTCCGACGAGGGGCCGGCGCCGCTGGCCGTCGAGCCGGTCCGGCTCCGGGTGGACGCGTTGACCTCGACTTCGCTGCCGTACCGGCTGCGGTCACTGGCCAAGACCGCCGACCATTTCGGGACCCGGTTCGCGCTGCCGTACCTGGACCTCGGCACGGTCCGCTGGCTGCTCGGCCAGGACGACGAGACCTTGATCAAACTGCTGGGCGGGGCGACCCAGCACGACAGCGAGCCGTCGCAGGCCGACTGGCTGCTGCGGATCAAGAACACCGTGTACGACGTGTTCATGAGCGAGTCGTTCGCGAACCGCGGCTACTTCGACCAGACCGCTGTGGTGGAGTCGTTCGAGGCGTTCATCAAGCGGCCGAGCAGTGCCGCGGCCGCCGTGTTCTGGCGGATCCTCAACGTCGAGCTCTGGTGTCGCGAGTTCTTCGACAAGGCCCAGCCGGCGCCCGAGGTCAAGATCAAGACCGACCTGGAGGCGAACGAGGGCAAGGAACTTGATCTTGTCCTGCCGAACGGGCGCTCGGTGCGGCGCTACCCGCTGCGAACCGAGTTGTTCAGCGCCAGCGACGATCTGACCGCACGCGTGGTCGAGCGCGTCGGCGAGTTCTTCCAGACCCTCAGCAGTACGGCGGACCAAGATCATCGCGTGGCGACCGCCGGCCGCTGGTACTTCTTCATCAGCGAGAAGATCGTGGCGATCACGCAGGGCCGCTCGATGTTCGTCTGGGACATCAAGGTCAGCTGGGCGGCCCGGGTGCTGTCCCGCTTCGTCACCCGGACCCCGACCGGGATCGGGCTCGGGTCGCCGTTCACCATGCAGTTGGCGATCGGCGAGGCCGGGCTGCCGCGGATCCTGTTCGCGTCGGCGGGCAGCGTGGTCGGCAAGCTGGCCGGCAAGTCGGGCGTCTTCTACCAGTTGGTCGGGCACGACGTACGGGCGATCGACGGGCCGACCGAATACTCCGCCTATCCCTCGAACGTGTCGGCGAAGCTGCCGCCGAAGGACCCGGACAAGGTGGCCGCGGAACTGACCGCGGCGATCCGGCCGCTGCTCCCGGAGCCGTACGCGAGCACGTTCGCCGGCACCGTCGTGATGGACGCGAATGATCTTGGTCGGAACGCGCTCGGCCAGGACGTGCCGGGCGAGCCGCGGGTCTACGAGGAGATGTTCGCGGACAATCCGCTCGGCCAGGGCAGCCAGCAGACGCCGCTCGCGATCGTCTTCGAACTGCCCTGACGCAGCGGGAGCGAATCAGGGTCGGGGTCATCCCGGACCCCGGCTCCGGGTAGGGCTAACCCGACACCGATTCGGGTGACTACCTCAATGTGCTGTCCGGCGGAATTGCGTTGGATAGTGGATATGGAGACGCTGACCGATTTCATTCTGGGGGCCGCTGGTTCGCCGCTGGTCTACGTGCTGGTGTTGCTGGCCGCCTGCATCGACGGGTTCTTCCCGCCGGTCCCCAGCGAGTCGGTCGTCGTCGCGCTCGCTGCGGTCGGCGTCGCGACCGGCCAGCCGTGGGTGATCGGCATCGCCATCGTCGCCGCGTTCGGTGCGATCGCCGGTGACAACATCGCGTTCCTGATGGGCCGGAAGCTCGGCGTGGGCCGGTTCGCCTGGATGCGCCGGCCGCGGGTCGCGAGGGTGTTCGACTTCGCGCACCGGCAGTTGCAGCACCGCGGCGCCCTGTTGATCTTGACCGCCCGCTACATCCCGGTCGGCCGGGTCGCGGTGAACATGACCGCCGGGGCGACCGGCTTCTCCTGGCGCCGGTTCTTCCCGCTGAGCATTCTGGCCGGTACGTCCTGGGCCGCGTACTCGATCTTGATCGGCGCCCTCGCCGGCCACTGGGTGAAGGACAACCCGATCCTGGGTGCCGGCATCGCGATCGTCGCCGCCATGATCATCGGCTTCGCGATCGACAAGATCGTCGGCCGGCTCACCGGCCGGAGCCGGCTGCCCGAGGCTGCCGACCAGGACGCCGAGCCGGCGAAGGTTTCCTGAACTCCCACGGTTCCTGAGCCTGTCGAAGGGCCAAGCCACAGCACGTTGTGGCTTGGCCCCCTTCGACAGGCTCGCGGCACGTCTGGCTCAGGGCAGGTCGCGGCGCAGCGTGGTCGCCTTGGCCCGCAGTTCGGCAACGACCTTCGCCTGCTCCCGCTCCTCGGCGGTGACCTGCTTGAGCTGCTCGGAAAGCTCGGACTGGCGTTCCCGCAGTTCGGCCAGCACCTCGGCCGCGGCGTCCAGCTCCGCCTTGGCCTGATCCAACTCCTTGCGCAGCCGGGCCTGCTCGGCCCGCTTCCGCTCGGCCTCCTCGCGCGCCTTCCGTACCTCGGGATCCTCGGTCTTCGGCTTCGCCTCGGCGGCCTTCTCGTCCGGCTTGGGTTTGGCGGCCTTGGCCGGTGCCGGAGCAGGTACGGCTCCGGGGGTGAGCGGGCCGAACCCGCCGTAGGCGACGACCTGGCTGACCCAGCCGTTGCGGACCGCCTCGGCCAGCTCGGGGTCGGTCCAGGCGGCCTGCAGAGTGGAGGCGACCTCTTGCAGCGCGGTGTCGGTGGTCGACTGCCCGGCCTCCTTGGCCAGCTCCGCCGCCCGCCGGGACAGCTGCCGGGCGGCCGTCGCCCGCTGCTGGTTGAGCTCCCGAAGTTGATCACCGGCGAGCCGCTGCTGCGCGTCGGAGAGCGCCGTACCCAGCTCGAGCCAGGACTCGATCCGATCCGGGTCGTGGTGCGCCAACAGGTTGACCAGCCAGGCCGACTTGGTCGGCCGACGCAGCGCCCCGACCCGCTTGGCCAGCTCCTTGTCGCCCTCCTTCTTGGCCTGGTCGGCCAACTCCTTCCGCCGCGCGACGAACCCGTCCGGCGACCCGGCGTACAGTTCGGCGGCGATCTCGGAGAACTCCACGGCCCCGATTCTCACACGCGGGCGTCGTCCGGGCTGGTTGACTGGCGGCCATGCGCTGGACGAACCTCGCCGAGTCCGACGCCGTGGCCGAGGCGGCGTTCGCGATCCCGTACGGGAAGGGCCCCGGCGGCTTCATGGCCGGCCACCTGATCGCGAAGCTCGTGTCGCGGCCCCGGCTGGCTCGTCGCTGGCCGGAACTGAGTGTTGCCCTGGTCGACGACGACGGTAGTTGCGTGGCGCGCGGCGTGACGATCCCGTACGCGTCGACGGTGCCGGGACGGGATCCGTACCCGGAAGCCGGCTGGGAACAGGCGGTGGTCTGGGCGACCGAGGATGCACTGGACGGTCGCGAGCCGGACACGTTGTGCGCCCTGGAGATCGCCGTACACCCGGATCACCAACGTCGAGGCCTTTCGATCCGGGCCCTGCAGGCGATGCGGCAAAACGCGGTGGACGCGGGATTCGCCCGCTTCATCGCCCCGGTCCGGCCGCCGCGGAAGGCCGACGAGCCGTGGACCCCGATGGTGGAGTACGCGCGCCGGACCCGTGACGACGGCCTGCCGGAGGATCCGTGGCTCCGGGTCCATGTCCGGGAAGGTGGCCGGATCCGCGCCATCGCTCCGTGCTCGGCCACGGTTTCGGCCGGCCTGGACCGCTGGCGGACCTGGACCGGTCTCCCGCTCGACGCTGACGGGCCGGTCGCGATCCCGGGCGGCCTGGCCCCGCTGGCCGTCTCCGTTTCCCTCGGGATCGGCTGCTACGTCGAGCCGAACGTCTGGATCGACCACTCCGTCCCCGCTCAGGATGATCATCCGGAAGGCAACGGCGATGACCGGACAGCATGATCACCTGACCGAACGCGAGATCGCGCAACTGCGCCTCCACCCGACGTGCGAGCGACTCGAATCCGCGACCGTTCCACTCGTGCGCGACCGCTGCAACAGTCGCGGACGCCTGCAACGGTCGCGGATTCGGCTCTAGGGCGGGCTCGAGTTTGGCGGGCAGGCCAAGCGGTGGTGTCGCCTGCTTCGGCGCCGCCCGGAGGTAGCGTTCGTGCATGAGACTGCGAAGAGGCGGCTTCGCGCTGCTCGTCGTACTAGTAGTGACTGCGTGCACATCCGAGGCACCCGCGCCACAGCCGAGCCCGCCCCTACCCGAGGAGCCAGTGGGTTCGTTCGGCCCGCCGACGAAGGGCGTTGGCGTCCTGGACGGAGCGGAACCCGGGGAGCTCAAGGTCGACGGGCCGACGAACGACGAGGGTCAGTATCTGGTGCGGCCCGGTCAGACGCTCCACCTGTCACTCGACTTCCACAACTACGGCAAGCAACCGGTCGGGACCAAGATCATCATCGAGGCGCTCTGCGAGAACGCGACGTTCGCCGACACGGTGACGTTCCAGGTGCCGGCCTCGACCCACCAGCCGCCCGAGTCCGAAGTCGTGGCGACCTGGCACGGCACCGCGACGATCCCGGCCGACTGTGAACCGTTGGGCATCCCTGGCGTGGCCGACGGCTCCCTCAACGCCGAGGTGAGGACGGCGGCCGCAGGCATGGACCGCGGCGAATCCTCAACGGTGACGTTCAGCCTCGCCCGGTAACAGACGCCCGGCGGCGGCGGGAGATACTGGCCGTCCCTGCCCGCATCACGTGAGGATGATCAACATGGCGACGCCCGAGATCTCTGTGCAGCTGTATTCCATCCACCCCGAGTTGGAGGCCGACCTGGACGGCTCCCTGGCGAAGCTCGCCGAGATCGGGTTCCGGACCGTCGAGGCGTTCGACTTCGTGCGCCGCGTCGATGCGCTGAAGGCGTCCTTCGAGAAGCACGGTCTCACCTCGCCGACCGCGCACGCCCTGCTGCTGGAGGAGGCCGGCGTGGCCACGCCGGACGGCCTGCTGTCCGTGCCGCCGGCCGAGGAGACCTTCGCCGCCGCCAACGCTCTCGGCGTCCAGGTGGTGATCGACCCGTTCGTCGCTCCGGACCGCTGGGCCACCGCGGACGACGTGAAGCGCAACGCCGAGCGGCTCAACGAGCGGGCCGAGCAGGCGAAGGAGTTCGGCCTCAAGGTCGGCTACCACAACCATGATCACGAACTCACCGCCAAGATCGACGACCGCCCGGTGCTGGAGCTCTTCGCCGAGCAGCTCGACCCGTCGGTGCTGCTGGAGGTCGATCTGTACTGGGCGTTCGCCGGCGGCGCCGACCTGCTGCCGCTGCTGCGCAAGCTCGGCGACCGGGTGATCGCGGTGCACGTCAAGGACGGCCCGATGCGCCCGGGCATCAGCGCTCGGGAACTGCCGAACGACCAGCAGCCCGCCGGCCAGGGCGACGTCCCGCTGGCCGACGTGCTGACCTCCGACCTGACGATTCCCTACGCGGTGGTCGAATTCGATCACTACGAAGGCGACACCTTCGACGGCATCGCCCAGAGCTACCTGTTCCTCACCGACACTCTCGGCTGAGCCCTGGACGACCTCATCGGCCGGCGGCTGAACGAACGTCGACGCCTGCTGGCCACGATCACCGCCGCCCTGGCGGACGACGAGCGCGTCTGCGCGGCCTGGCTGTACGGCTCGTCGGCCCGGGGCGGCGGTGACGCACTCAGTGATCTTGACCTCGTGGTCGTCGTTCGGGACGAGTTGATCAATGAGGTCGCGGCCGGGCCGCGGTCGCCGGTCGACTATCGGAGCGTGCTGGACTCGCCGCGGGGCCGCTGGGTGGCGTCCGTCGTCGACCCGCTGCTGCTGCTCGAGGCGCCGCAGAACGCACCGCCAGGAGGAGCCTTCCTGACGTCATTGACCGCCGGGGAGGCCGGTCCGCAGCAGATCGACTGGGCATGGCTGCCCCGGCGTTCCGCCCGCAGGCCGGCCGAGTCGGTGATCTTGATCGACCGGGAGCTTCCATCCGTGCGGATGTCGGCGACCGAGCCGACCGGGCCCGGCCCGGCACCGGAACGTACGGAGTTCGAGATCGCCTGTCATGCTGTCCCATGGTTCTGGATGACGCTGCTGTGGAACGCCAAGCACGCGGCCCGGCACGACGGCTCACTGCCGATGCTGGCCGCGACCATCGGCGCGGTGGCCGACGTCGCGCGCTTCCTCGGTCGGGACCAGGCAGCGCCGGCTCCGGCCCCGGACCCGTTCCGCACTCTCGCCGCGTTGGCGGATCGGATGGACCAACTGCGACCCGCCGGCCCGGCCCTGTTTTCCGCGGTGCCGGTCCGGGTCGGGCCGCAAGCTCGCCGGTTCATCGAGTTGGCCGTCGCCTTCGCGACGCATCGCTAGGGTGGGAGCAGTCTCGACCATGGAGGGCCGCGGTTTGTTGATCACCCGGGTGATGCCGATCATCTTCGCGGAGGATGTCGCGGGGGTGCGGGACTTCTACGTGTCCCTGCTGGGCTTCGAGATCGCGTTCGACAGCGACTGGTTCGCCAACCTCAAGGCGCCGGGCAACGACGCTGCCGAGGTCGCGGTCTGGCAACGTGATCATGACCTGGTCCCGCCGGCGGTCCGCGGCCAGGGCAGCGGCGTGATCAACGTCGTCGTGGACGACGTCGACCGGGTGTTCGCGGAGGCCGAACGGATCGGGCTGCCGATCGTGCTCCGGCTCCGCGACGAGCCGTACGGTCAACGGCGGTTCCTGACCCGCGATCCGGCCGGCACCGTGCTGGACATCAGCACACCGATCGCGATGTCGCCCGAGTTGTTCGCGCCGGAGTAGCGATCGAGGGTGATTCTCCGCCCCGGACTCGAGCCGCACGACCGGAGTGAATTTCAGCCGGTCAGTCGCGGCGGAAATCCACAGCGGTCGTGGCGTGAGGTGAACGGGCCGAATCCGCAACACGGTCAACCCCCGGCGAGCGCTCCCACTCACTGAGCGGACGCCTTGCCCCCATTTCGGCCCCCGGATCTACCGGTCAAGGGTCCGCATCTTTCGCGGGGTTCTTGCGGTCAGCCGGACCAGGTGTTGCCGGTGAAGCGCTCGTACATGGCGATGTAGCGGCGCCGGGTCTCGGCGACGACCTCGGCCGGCAGTTCCGGCGCCGGCGGTGTCTTGTCCCAGTCCGTCGTCTCGACCCAGTTCCGCAGGTACTGCTTGTCGAGATAGTTCTGCGGGCGGCCCGGTTCCCATTCCTCGGCGGCCCAGAAGCGGGACGAGTCGGGGGTGAAGATCTCGTCGGCGAGGAGGATCTCGCCGTCCGGTGTGCGGCCGAACTCGAACTTCGTGTCGCCGATGATCACGCCCCGGCTCCGGGCGAGTTCGGCGGCCCGAGTGTAAAGGTCCAAGGTCAGACTGCGCAGCTTCTCGGCGGTCTCCGCGCCGACCAGGCCGACAACGTCGTCGAACGTGATCAGCTCGTCATGCCCTTGTCCGACCGGCGCCTTGGTGGACGGCGTGAACGTGGGCTCCGGCAGTTGCGAGGCCTCGACCAGGCCTTCCGGAAGCCGTACCCCGGAAATCTCGCCGGACTGCTGATAGGCCCTCAACCCGGTGCCGGAGAGATAGCCGCGAGCGATGCATTCCACCGGCACGATCTCGACCTGCTGGCAGCGCATCGCCCGCCCGGCGAACTGCTCCGGGACATCGGTCACCGACAGCACATGATTGGGTACGTCAGCGAACTGCTCGAACCACCACAGGGAGAGTGCCGTCAGCACCTTTCCCTTGTCCGGGATCGGCGTCGGGTGCACGACGTCGTAGGTCGAAACCCGGTCGGACGCGACGAGCAGGATCTCACCCGGCCGATCGGTGTAGATGTCGCGAACCTTGCCCTGATGCAGCAGCGTCAACTCGGTCACGGGCAGCAGTCTGGCAGGCGAGCCGCGCCGCGCTGTCAGGGCCCGCCGGGTGTGGTGACCCGCTCGGTACCGCCGGCCTTCCAGCTCGTGATCTTCAGACCGTGTCCGTCCGCTCGGCCGGGACGAACGCCGACCTGGTCGACCTCGCGCTGCCCTGACCCAGGGGACCGGGCCGACGATCGCCGGCTAGTACGGCGCGTCGTGAGGAAGGTAGCCGGTCCTTCCGTCGAGCAGTTGGCGGATGCCGTCGATGTGTCCCGCGTGCCGAGCGGTTTCCTCGATCATGTGCAGCAGGGCGAACCGGAAGCTCACGGTGTCGTGGGTCCAGGTCCTGGCCGAAGTATCGAGATCGACGACGGCGATCGCGGCATCCGAGGCGGCACGTGCCCTGGCGTAATAGGCGAGGACGGAATCGGTCGTGTCGCCGGGTTCGGCCTGGAGGTCGTCCGTTGCTGCGAGGCTGAGCGGCTCGGCTGGGCGGCCGAACAGCTCGCACAGCCAGTACTGCTCTGCGGCAGCGAGGTGCTTGACGATGCCCAGCAGGTAGAGCCGCGACGCTCCGACGGGCCGGCGCAACTGCTCATCGGTGAGTCCGTCGATCTTCCACAGCACAACGTCGCGTTGCTGATCGATGAACGCCTGCAGCAACTCGCGCTCGGAGCCGTG
Organism: Microlunatus parietis; assembly: GCF_013407955.1. Taxonomy (GTDB): domain Bacteria; phylum Actinomycetota; class Actinomycetes; order Propionibacteriales; family Propionibacteriaceae; genus Microlunatus; species Microlunatus parietis. The sequence goes on from NZ_JACCBU010000001.1 coordinate 4,008,485, forward strand.
GCGGACACGGGTCATCGGTGACCTAACGTCGGCTGTTCCGCAGTCGGTGTCAGGAGCAGTTTCGTAGGTTCGCCCCGGGAATGGACGTGTGTGAAAATGGGTGTAGGGCCCGTCCAAGTATGAGTTGGACGGGCCCTACTGGTGGGGCCCGACGGGTGACGCTGTCTGACCATCGGATGCTCTCCGGTCCCGCGGTCCGTCACGACCGACGCGGTGGGCCGAAACCCTCCGTATGGACCTTCCTTCATCCGATCCCGGTTGCCTTGCGGCTTCCAGTGAGTAAGTTCTACACCCGGTGCCAGGGGTCCGCAAGGCCTCCTGCAAAAGAATTCTGAGCAATTCTTCGTCCACCGGTCGATCCACAGTCACCGGCCGGATACCCACCGTTTCCCTACCCTCGTCCACATGTTGTGCACAGGGTCCTGGGGACAACTGCGGTCAGGCGATGGTGGTGATGTGCTCGATGATCGCGGTGGTCGAGACGGACGGGGTGCGGGGCAGGTAGACGACCTTGCAGATGTCGTTCAGGAAGTCGAACTTGCCGGCCCAGTCGTCGCCCATGACCAGGATGTCGGCCTGGTGTTCCTCGACGTACTGCCGCTTCAGCTCGAGGCTCTCCTCGAGGAAGACGCCGTCGACGACCTTGATGTTGGTCAGGATCTCCATCCGCTCGTCCTGGGTGAACACCGGCCGCCGGCCCTTCTTGGCCAGGTTGAGCTGGTCGGAGGAGACGCCGACCAGCAGCCGGTCGCCGAACTCGGCCGCCCGGTTCAAGACCCTGACGTGCCCGACGTGGAACACGTCGAATGTGCCGAACGTGATCACCGTCGTGTCAGCCATCGCAGTTGCCCTTCCCTCGTGAACTTCCGGTCAACTCTACGGGAACGTACGGCAGCGACCGGGTGACGCCACCGGCCGTCCCGCGGACCGTCCAGGACGGCGGCGGATTTCTGGACATTTCGGCGGGTTCTGGCGTGAGATCGGGTCATGGCCGCTCGGGAACACTTCGCCGCTCACTCGCCCTATTCCGATCCAGGCCGCCATGCGGCGCTGCTGCGCGAGCCGGTCGGCATCGGGTCGATCGGGGAGGCGGTGCGCAATCTGGTGCTGCACTACCGGGCCGAGGCGGATCTGCTGCCGGACGATCGACGGTACGAGATCAACGCGCGCTGGGTCTCGGTGATCCTTGATCTTGATCAAGAACGGCACCCGGAACCAGTACTGGTGCCGCGGCCTCCCGGCGACCGGGTGGCCGGCTGCTGTCGTGATCATGCGCTGCTCGCCGTGGCGATGCTGCGGGAGCAGGGGATCCCGGCCCGCACCAGGGTCGGCTTCACCAGCTACTTCGATCCGGACTTCCACGGTGATCATGTCGTCCTCGACTGGTGGAACGGTGATCGCTGGCAGCGGGCCGATCCGGAGCTGGTGCCGGGGACGCGCGAGTTCGACGTGCACGACCTGGCCACCGGCGAAGGCGCGCCGTTCGAGACCGCCGCGGAGGTCTGGGCCGGCTACCGGGCCGGGCGGCTCGACCCGCAGCAGTACGGCGTCGCGGGCGTTGCCGCGCTGACCGGCCCGACCTTCATCAAGTTCTCCGTGATCATGGAACTCCATCACCGGTACGGCGACGAGTTGCTGCTCTGGGACGAACTGGGGGCTGGCGTCACCGATGAGGACGCCGACCGGCTGGCGACGTTGTTGATCAAGGCGGATGCCGGTGACGAGGCGGCCGAATCCGAACTGGAGCCATGGTTCCGGACCGACCCGCGGCTGCGGCCGCCGGCGGTGGTGACCCAGTTGTCGCCGTACGGGGAGCCGCCGGTGATCATCGATCTCGCGGCCGGGCCGCCGGTCCGGGCTGGACTCTGACACGGTGTCAGGGCGCACGCTGGCGACCATGACCACACCACACCGCTTCGCCGCCCACACGGCATTCACCGATCCCGGCCGGCACGCCGCGCTGCTCCGCGAACCGGTCGGCATCGAGCAACTCTGCGCAACGGCGCGGAACCTCATCCTGCACTACCGGGGCGAGGCCGAGCTGCTCCACGAGGACCGGAAGGACGAGATCAACTCCCGGTGGGTCTGGGTCATCCTCGACGTCGACCAGCAACGCCACCCGGGCTCCCTGCTGACCCCGCGGCCGCCGGACAGCCGGGTCGCCGGCTGCTGTCGTGATCATTCGCTGTTCACGGTCGCCGGGCTGCGCGAGCAGGGGATCCCGGCCCGCACCCGGGTCGGCTTCGCCGGCTACTTCGGCCCCGACTTCCACTACGACCACGTCGTCGCCGAATGGTGGCAGGGCAACCGCTGGCAGCGGTCCGACCCGGGGCTGCGGCAGCAAGATCATCCGTTCGACGTCCTCGATCTTGCGATCGGTGAGGACTCACCGTTCCCGACCGCGGCCGAGGTCTGGACCGGCTACCGGGCCGGTCGGCTGGATCCCGACCGTTACGGGGTGATGCCGGGCTCGGAGCTGATCGGGCCGGCGTTGATCAAGACGTACGTCTTCCTCGAACTCAACCACCGGTACGGCAACGAACTGCTGCTCTGGGACGTCGTCGGCACCGGCGTCACGGACCAGGAGACGGACCGGATCGCGGCGCTGTTGATCAAGGCCGACGCCGGCGACGAGGAAGCCGAGACCGAACTGGAGCAGCGGTTCCGGGCCGATCCGCGGCTGCGGCCGACCGCTACGGTGACCCAGTTGTCGCCGTACGGGGAGCCGCCGATCACCGTCGATCTCACCCGCGACGGCGCATCGTCCGCGGCCGGCTGATCAGCGCTCAGTCGACCCGGTCCTCGACCAGGAACGTGCCGCCGGCCGCTTCGGCCAGGTCCGGGCCGAAGAGGGCGCCGGGGGTGTAGGCACCCGGCCGGCCGGCGCCCCTCACCAGGCGGTCCGCGACCTCGGCGGCGACTGCCGCGGTGAAGTCCATCCCGTCGTCGGCGCGCAACCAGACCACCCGGTCGGAACCGTCGGCCCAGGTGGCGCGGGCTCGAGCCCAGGTGGTCGGTTCGCGGGACCCAAGGCTGTCCTTGACCTCGATCCCGGCGAGCAACCGGACTGCGGCGCGCCGGAGCGGCGGAACCCTCAGCAGGGCGCCGACGATCGGCAGGGCGAGGCTTGCCATCCGCCCGGCCGGGATCTCCTTGGAAGCGGCGACGACCTCAGGTGCGCCGCTGCCGCGCTGGGCGGCGACGAGTTCGCCGGACGGCGCCGCGGCGGTGGTGGCGGTTCGCCCGTCGGGCAGGGTGAGCTGCTCGGCTCCGCCGCCGAGTCGGGCCGGGGTCAGTCGCCCCGACCGGTAGCTGAAACCGCCGCCGGCGAAGACGTCGACCATGGTCTCGGCCAGCACCGCGCCGACGGTGCCGCCGCCGCGATACTCGGCGAGGGCATCGACTCGGACCCGGACCGGGGCGGACCGGTCGGCACGGGCCTGCAGAATCGCGCTCTCCGTACCGAGGACGCCAAAGCCGGCGCCGGTGACCACGCAGTGGCCGCTCATGGCCGCGGCGTCGTGGCGGTCCAGCATTCCCGTCACGGCGGGAAGTTCGTTGGCCAGATCGACGTAGTGCGTTCCGGCCGGGCAACTGTCGGCGATCAAGGGGCCGGTCGTCCCGAACGGGCCAACGGTGTTCACAACGACGGCCGGGGCGCGTTCCGCGATCCGCCGGGCGACGCCTTCCAGTGATTCCTCGGTCAGCACGGACGGCGCGTCGCCGAGCTCGCGGGCGAGGGCGCGGAGCCGTGGTTCGTCCCGTCCGACCAGCACCACCGACCGGTGCAGCTCCACCAGGCGCGCGGCGACGGCGCGTCCGATGCGGCCGGTCGCGCCCAGGATCCAGATCTCGTCCATGGCCACTCCTTGTGTTCGCCATCGAGTCTAGACAGAAGTGGCAGCGACTGCCAAGCTGGCGGAAGCTGTCTTGTCGGCAGGGTTCGCCTAAGGTGTCCTCGTGACCAGGTCAACCGAGGAGGCGCCGCCGACACTGTGGGACCGCTCTCGCCTGCTGGCTCGGCAGTCGATCATGGACGCCGCCATGCGACTGTTCGCCGAACAAGGCTTCGAGGCGACGACCATCGCCCAGGTGGCCCGCGAGGCCGGCGTGTCCCAGCGAACCCTGTTCCGCTACTTCGGGACCAAAGAGGACCTGATCGGCGGTGATCAGGAGGTGTTCGGCGACGTGCTCCGCCAAGCCGTGGCGGAGCAGCCGGCCAGGGCGTCCAGCTGGGCCGCGCTGCGCGCCGGCATCGTCGCGGTCCTGGCCGCGCATGACGCGCCGGAGCACTTCCGCGACCGGTTCCGGTTGATCTTGACCATCCCGACGCTGCGGGCCCGCTACCTGGAGAAGCGGCTCCGCTGGCAGTCCGACCTGCTGCCCTTGATCGCGGACCGGATGGGACTCGGCGACCAGCCCGCAGACCCTCGGCCGCGGGCCGTCATCGCGACCTCGTTCGCCTGCTTCGATGCGGCGCTGGACACCTGGATCGAGGACGACTCGGTGCCGCTCGAGCAGCTGTACGACCAGTGCGTGGCCACGGTCCGCGGACAGCGGCAGCCGGCCTGATCGCCGCCGATCAAGGGCCGGACTCGCCGGCGCTGCGGGCCAGCTCGGTCCGGTTGGCCACGCCCAGCTTGGCGTACACGTGGGCGAGGTGGGTCTTCACGGTGCCGCGGCCGATGAACAGCTCGGCGGCGATCTCGGGATTGGACAGCCCGCGCACGGCGAGGTCGACGACGGAGCGCTCGGCCGGGGTCAGGCTGGCCCAGCCGGAGGTGGCGCGGTCGGCCGACCGGACCCGGAGGGCGCGCTCGACCGCCTGCTCCAGGGTCAGTGCGCGGCCCCGGTCGAGTCCGGCCGCGAACTCCTCACCCCGGGGCAGTTCCGGACGCCCGGCCCGGTAGCCGGTGTCGGTACGGGCCCGGTCCGCGGCGCCGTACCGGATCGCGGCGCGGTCCGGCGTCCCGGCCAGCGCCGCCAGGGCCTCCAGGCTGTCGACCTGGCCCAGCACCAGGCCGTGCTCGGACCGGAGCCGGAGCGCCTCCCGATGCGCACTCGCCGCGCCGACCGGGTCGTCCGCCTCGCGCAGCCGAGCCCGTTCGAAGATCAACTCCGCCCGGATCGCCGGCATCGCCGCGAGGATCGGCGAGTCCTGCGCCCGGTCCAGCAGGGCGGCCGCGCCGTCATGATCACCGGCCGTCCGGCGGGCCGCCGCCTGGACGATCAGCAGGTCCGGGGTCGCCGCGAACCGCTCCCGCTCGCACCAACCGGTCGCGGCCGCGGGATCGCCGCCCCACAAGGCGATCCGGGCGCGAGTGGCGTACCAGCCGGGCAAGTAGGGCTCCTCCTCCGCCCGATCGATCAGCCGTTGCAGCTCGTCCAGCAGGGCCTCGGCCTCGGCCAGGCCGCCGCGGAGGGCCAGGATCCGGGCCAGCCCCCAGGTGGCCACGCCGACCCGGGCGAAGTCGTGCAGCGGCTCGGTCACCTCCCGGGCCCGGCGGGCCGCTTGCTCGGCCGCGGCCAGGTCCCCGACCGCCGCCTGGCTCAGGGCCAGGGCGCACAGGCCGGTGCCGGCGATCCCGCGGTCGCCGCGGTCGACCAGTCCCGGCACTGAGCGGCTCAGCCAGTCGATCGCCTCCCGGTGCTGATCCAGCAGCGAGTGAACGAGACCGACCAGCACTCCGCCGGCGTCCCGGGCGAAGAGGTCGCCGCTCGCGGCGCCCTCCTGATGCCCGAGGTACGCCAGCTCACGCGCCGCCGCCAGGTCGAAACCGATCCGGCCGATCGCCATCAGCTGCCGGGCCAGCCCGACCGTAGCCCGGTCGCCGGCCGCCTCGGCCAGGGCCAGGGCACGCTCGGCGGACGGATAGCCGACGCCGGGATCGACCACGTCGCCGACCAGGGCGAGTCCGACCAGGACCCTGGCCTGCAAGGCGCCGTCGGTGCCCGGGTTCAGTTCGGCGGCTCGCTGCAGCAGCCGCAAACCGGAGCGGTCGCCCGTGAGGTGCCACCACCAGGCCGCGTCGGCACAGAGCTGCCGGCCCAGTTGGATGGTGTCGGACACGTTCCCTGAGCCTGTCGAAGCGTCGTCCTGAGCCTGTCGAAGGGGGCGGGGCCCGGTCTGGCTTGGCACTTCGACAGGCTCAGTGCGCGTTCGGCGGGTGAGGCACCATTCCGCGGCCGCGACCAGGTCGGCCCGCAGGTCGCGGACCCGGTCCCGCCAGGCGTCCTTGTCGGTGATCAGCAGCGGCGCCAGGGCGGCGAGCTGATCGGCCACGATCCGCGCGTGCCGATGCCGCAGTTCCTCCTCCTCGCCGGCCTCCCGGAGCCGGGCCAGCGCGTACTCGCCGATGATCGTGAGCAGGTGGTGCCGGGCCCGCGGACCGGTCGGGTCGCAGACCACCAGGGACTTGTCGATCAGGCTACGCAGCGCCCGGAGTTGATCTTCGGCGGTCCGGCCGGTGCCCTCGGCCAGTGCCCGTACGGTCTCGACGCCGAACTGCTGGAACGGCGCCAGCCGGCGCAGCAGCACCCGTTCGTCCTCGGTCAGCAACCGATGGCTCCAGGCGAAGGACTCGGCCAGCGTGCGCTGCCGGAACGGTGCCGACCGGCCGTCGCCGTCCAGCAGCGGATGCCCCGACTCCTTGATCAACAACTCCGAGATCTCTTGCAGGGAAAGGGTTCCGGACCACGACGCGGCCAGTTCGAGCGCCAGTGGTAGTCGATCCAGCCGGTCGCAGATCCGGCGTGCCGCAGCCCTCGCGTCGGGGTCCTCCGGGTCGGCGCCGGCCCGGTCCAGGAACAGTGCGATCGCCTCGTCCAAGATCATCGGCGCCAGCCGCCAGACCCGCTCCCCGGTCACGCCGAGCGGCTCCCGGCTGGTGGCCAGCACGGTCAGGTCGGGGTGCCGGCGCAGCGCGGTCTCGGCGAACGCGGCCACCCCGGCCCGTACTTGCTCGCAGTTGTCGATCACGATCAGGGCCGGCCGGTCCGCCAGCGCTGCGGCCACGGCGGTCGGATCCGAACCCGGGACGGGTGCCGCCACGGCCTCCGCGACCCGCGCCACCACCTGCTCGTCGCGCCCCTCCTCGGACAGATCGACCCAGACCACGTCGGCCGGGCCGGCCTTCCGGGCGGCGCGGATCGCGAGCCGGGTCTTGCCGCAGCCGCCCGGCCCGACCAGGGTGAGCAGCCGGCTGCCGGCCAGCGCCTGGGCGACCGATTCCAACTCGCCGGCGCGCCCGACGAACGACGACAGCTCGCCCGGCAGCCGCCGTCCTGAGCCTGTCGAAGGAGGGATCCCCATGGTGGTCGAGTCTGCCACCCGGCTCGGGAAGATCGGCCACCTGGCAGATGTAGCCGCCCACCCCCTCCGGACAGGATCGAATCACTGCGAAACACCGCAGCCAAACCGAGAGGAACGACCGAAATGACCGAGCAGCAGACCACCACCCGGACCGTTCTGGCCAACTTCACGATGTCGATCGACGGCTACGTCACCGGGCCGGGCGGGCCGGCCGACATGAGCTGGGTGGCTAAGCACGCGGTGAGCGACCAGGCGCGGGACATCCTGACCCGGATCGTCAACGGCACCACCGCCGTGCTGGGCCGGGTGAACGCCGAAGGGTTCCGCGGCTACTGGGTCCCGGTCGGCCGGGACGAGACCGCCGACCCCCGTGACCGCGCCTACGGACAGTGGATCGAGCAGGTGGACAAGGTGATCTTCTCCACCACCCAGACCGAGACCGACTGGAACAACGCCCGGATGGTCAACGACGATCCGGCCAAGATCATCCGGGAGCTGCGCGATCTGCCCGGCGGCGACATCGTGATCAACAACAGTCTGAGCCTGATCCGCGCGCTGCTGGCCGCCGACGAGCTGGACCGGTTGATCGTCACCCTGTGCCCGGAGCTGTCCGGCGGCGGGGTCCGGATGTTCGAGGACGGTTTCCCGTCGACCTCGTGGAGCCTGACCGACGTCGTCAGCACCGACACCGGTGCCCTGGTGCTGCAGTACGACCGGCAGCGCTGAGCGCCGAACGGCTGACTCCGAACATGATCAGGATCCGGTTCGGCGGCGATGACCTTCGCCGCCGGCCCCTGATGATCATGGGGCGGTCTCGATCGCCCGCAGGTAACGCTCGGCGACGGTACGGAGTGCGGCCACCAGTTCCGGCGGCTCGGTGACGCGGAAGTCCAGGCCGAGCATGCCGATGTAAACCGCGACCGTGTCCACGCTGTCGGCGCCGGTGACCAGCACGCAGCGATGATCATCGATCTCCTCGACCAGCCCGACGGCCGGATTGATCTTGGACAGCACCTCCGCCGCGGGCGCCAGTACGGTGATCCGGACGTGCACGTTCCAGCCGGTCGCGGCGACGTCGCGCAGGACGAAGGCGGTGAAGTCGCCGCCCGGCAGCGGCACCGGCGCAAAGCGCCGTCCGGTGGCCATCCGCGGCTCGATCCAGTCCACCCGGAACGTACGCCAGCGGTCGGACTCGCGGCCGACCAGATACCAGCGGCCCTGCCAGGCCACCAGCCGATAGGGCTCGACGGTCAGCGGCAGCTCGGCGTTCGGATAGTCGAAGCGGACCAGCTCGCGGTCCCGTACCGCCGCCGCCAGCGTGCTCAGCAGTTCGGCGTCGACCTCGACCTCGGGATCGGCGGTGGCGGTGTTCCGGGGTCCCTGGCTGGTCGCCTCGTGCAGGGCGGTGACCCGCCGCTTCAGCCGGTTCGGCAGCACCTGCTCCAGCTTGGCCAGTGCCCGGGCGCTGCTCTCCTCGATGCCACCGACGCCCGTGGTGGCGCGCAGGCCGAGCGCCACGGCGACCGCCTCCGCGTCGTCGAGCAGCAGCGGCGGCAGTTTCCCGCCGGCCCCGAGCCGGTAGTGACCCGCGGCGCCGCGGACCGCATCCACGGGATAGTCGAGCTCGCGCAGCCGGGCGATGTCGTTGCGCACCGTACGCTCACTGACCTTGAGCCGCTGCGCCAGCTCCGGTCCGGTCCAGTCCGGGCGGGTCTGCAGCAGCCCGAGCAGGGCGAGCAGCCGGCCGGCCCCCTCACCAGTCCCACGCGTTGCCATCGAGAAATTCCTTCGACGGAGTTCTTCAAACAGGAACGAAACGTGCCTGATTGGGCTCCATAGTAGTGCCCATGACGAACCACACCCCGTTCACCGTCCAGATCCCGCAGACCGACCTCGACGACCTCAAGGCTCGGCTGGCCCGGACCCGCCTGCCGCAGGCCGCCCCCGGCGACAGCTGGGACTACGGCACCCCGAACAGCTACCTCGCCGAGACCGTCGCGTACTGGAAGGACGAGTTCGACTGGCGGGCCCAGGAGGAGCGGCTGAACGCGTTCCCGCAGTACCTGACCGAGATCGACGGCCAGACCATCCACTACCTGCACGTCCCGTCGAAGGTGGAAGGCGCGACACCGGTGCTGCTGGTGCACAGCTACCCGGGATCGTTCGCCGACTTCCTCGACGTGATCGGCCCGCTGGTCGACCCGGAGGCCCACGGCGGCAAGGCCGAGGACGCCTGCTCGGTGGTCGTCCCATCGATTCCCGGCTTCGGTTTCAGCACCCCGCTGGCCGAGGGCGGCTGGACGCTGGCCCGGGTGGCCAAGGCCTTCGACACCCTGATGCGGGACCTCGGCTACGACGCGTACGGGGTGCACGGCAGCGACGCCGGCGCCATGGTCGCCCGCGAGCTGGGGCTGCTCGAGCCGGAGGGCTTCCTCGGCCTGCACGTGCTGCAGCTGTTCTCCTTCCCGAGCGGCGATCCGGCCGAGTTCGAGAAGCTGGAGCCGGCCGACTACGCGGGCCTGGAGCACATGCAGTGGTTCCAGTCGGTCGGCGGCTACAACGGGATGAACGCGTCCCGGCCGCAGACCATCGGCGCCGGCCTCGCCGATTCGCCGGTCGCCCAGCTGGCGTACTCGGAACTCCTCGAGTCCTTCGGCAACGGCACCAGCCTGATCACCCGGGACCAGCTGCTCACCCAGGTCTCGCTCTACTGGCTGACCAACACCGGTGCGACCGCCGCCCGCTTCTACTACGAGGAGGCCCGGGCCCAGGCCGAGCCGCAGGTCAACAAGTCCCGGACCGGCGTCGCCGTCTTCGCCTCGGACTTCCAGACCATCCGGGTCTTCGCCGAACGGGACAACGCCGCGATCGACCACTGGAGCCGGTACGAGAGCGGCGGCCACTTCGCCGCAATGGAACGCCCGGCCGACGTCGCCGTCGACATCCGTACCTTCTTCGCCGGCTGACAAGACCGGATCAGTCGGGCCCAGCCCGTCGAAGGCCAGTCCTTCGGCGGGCTGGAACTCGCTTCAGGGAACGGCGACCCGGACGCCGAGCAGGCCCTGATCGACCATCCACTTCCAGTAGGTGTCCCGGGTCAACACCATGCAGCCCAGACGCTCCGTCACGGCAAGGATCAGCGCATCGCCGAGCGACAGAGTCGCGTCCTGATCGGATCGCGGTGACGGGGGACCGGGGTTGTCGATGGAGATCTCGATCAGCTCTGCGGCTCGGATCAGGTCGGTGTCGGTCGGGTGCTCGACTGCCAGGCCGAGCGCAGTGAGGGCTTCGTAGAGGTGCTTCGGCGTGCTCGTGTTGCCCTTCCGTCGCACCACCGTGATGGACTCGGTCAGGGCCGGGCCGGGCAGGATGCCGTCGACGTCGTCGCGCAGGATGACCCGGTGAACGGCTTGCCAGCCGGGTTCCTGCAGCAGCAGCGTGCACACGATCGACGAGTCGAGACAGAGGGCGGTCACCGTCGAAGCCCGAGCTGGGCCAGGAGTCCGTCCTCGATCTCATCCTCGGTGCGGGCTTCCTCGCGCGCGGTGATCTCGACCCGGGCCCACTTGCCGGCCGCCCGCTCGATGTCGACACGCCGCGCCTGTCGCACGGCTGACGTCGAATCGCCTGCATCGCCACCGTTGTTGTTGTTGGCCCAGATGGCGAACAGCAGAGATCTGGCCGTCACGAGCCTCACCTCACCGTCTTGAACCACGAACCGAACCCGGTCGCCCGGCCCGACACCCAGGACCGAGCGGACAGCGGCAGGGATCACGACCCGGCCCTCATTGCTCACTTTCGTGTCAAAGTCCATCCGGTCTGCCATGCGGCCAAGCCTATGTCAGATCAGAGATCATTGCCAGGGCACCGAATCACTGGGCTAGCCGAAGCCCAGTGCTCCGCGCAACCCAGCCGTCCACGAATGCGAGGATCCGGGCGCGGCGCAGGAGTCGATCTCAATAGGATGATCGGCATGGCGACGAGGCGAAAAGTAGCGATCCTGGGTGCCGGCATGATCGGCGAGGTGCATCGGCGGGCGGCGGTGCTGGCGGGGGCCGAGGTGGCCGGCGTGATGGCCTCCAGCCCGGAGCGGTCCCGCGAGGTGGCGGACGCATGGGGTGTCGAGACGGCGTACGCCAGCATCGACGAGGTGGCCGCGTCCGATGTCGAGGCGGTGCACATCTGCACGCCGAACTCCTCCCACGTTCCGTACTCGATCCAGCTGATGGAGGCCGGCAAGCACGTCCTGTGCGAGAAGCCGCTCGGCACCGGGCTGGACGAGGCCCGCGAGGCGGCGGCGGTCGCGGAGCGGACGGGCATGATCAACACCATCCCGTTCGCGTACCGGTTCCATCCGATGGCCCGCGAGCTCCGGGCCCGGGTGCAGTCCGACGCGTTCGGCGCGGTGAACCTGATCCACGGCAGCTACCTGCAGGACTGGATGCTCAACCCGATGGCCAGCGGCTGGCGCGTCGATGCCAAGGCCGGCGGGCCTTCCCGGGCGTTCGGCGACATCGGCTCGCACTGGTGTGATCTTGCCGAATGGGTCACCGGCGACCGGATCGCCGAGCTCGTCTCGACCACGTCGATCACGATCCCGAAGCGGCCGGCGGCGACCGCGGCCTCGTTCAGCGCGGTCGAGGGCGGCGACGCCGAACTGGTCGACGTGACCACCGAGGACAGTGCGTTGATCTTGTTCCGGACCCAGAAGGGGATCGCCGGTTCGGCGGTGATCTCGCAGCTCAGCGCGGGCCGGAAGAACCGGCTCTGGATCGAGGTCGACGGCGGTACGCAGAGCGCCGTTTTCGATCAAGAACATGCCGAGCAGCTGTGGATCGGCGCCGACGCGGAGACCACGCTGCTGGTCCGGGATCCCAACCAGGGTTCGCCGGAGCAGCGCCGGCTGGCCGGGCTGCCGGCCGGTCACGCGGAGGGCTACGCGCAGTGCTTCGAGCACTACGTCGCGGATTCGTATGCGGCGATCGACGCCAAGACGTCCGGCACCGGCGAGGCCCCGCAGGGCCTGCCGACCTTCGCCGACGGGGTCCGTGCCGCCGAGATCTGCGACGCCATGCTGCGCTCCGACGCGGAGAAGACCTGGGTCAAGGTCGGCTGAGCTTCTCCGACGCTCCCTGAGCTTGTCGAAGGGCAGGTCACAGCGTGCTTGGCCCTTCGACAGGCTCAGGGCGCGAGGTTCGGTGCAGTGGTCGTGCTGCCGCGGATGATCAGGTCGATCGCCAGGTCGAGCCGCGGCGCCGGTGCGGTGTCGTCGAGGTCGAGCACCAGCTGAGCCGCCTGCCGACCCATCTCGGCCAGCGGCTGCCGGATCGTGGTCAGCGGCGGTCCGGCCCACTCGGCCACGCTCAGGTCGTCGTAGCCGATCACCGACAGCTGTTCCGGGATGGCGAGCCCGGCCAGCCGCGCGGCCTCGTACACGCCGAGGGCCATCAGGTCGTTGCAGGCGAAGATCGCGGTCGGCCGCTCGGGCCGGTCCAACAGCTCGCGGCCGCGGGCCAGACCGCTGTTCCGCTCGAAGTCGCCGAAGACGATCAACTCCTCGCAGACCGGAGCGCCGGCCTCCTCCATCGCCGCCCGGAAGCCGGACAGCCGAGCCCGTGAGCACATGGTGTCGACCGGGCCGCCGACGACGCCGATCCGGCGATGGCCGAGGGACAGCAGATGCCGGGTCGCGAGCAGCCCGCCGTTCCAGTTGGCCGAGCCGACCGACGCGACGTCCGGCGCCGGATCGCCGGCCGGATCGACCACCACAAAGGGAATCCCGCGGGCCCGCAACTGATCCCGCTGTGATCGCGAGATGCCCGACAGCACCAGCACGATGCCGGCCGGATTGCGCTGCATCAGCCCGTCCACCCACTCCGGTCCCGGCCCGGAATGATCACCGCTCTCGGTGACCACGACACCGAGACCACGCTCCCGGGCCACCTGCTGCACGCCGCGCAGGATCTGCAGCGCCCAGACCGACGAGAACCGGGCGAACACGAGCTCGATCAGCGGTGCCGCATCGCGCAGCCCGCGCCGCTGGTAGCCGTGCTGCTGCAGCAGGGCCTCGACCCGGGCCCGGGTCGCCTCGGAGACGCCGGCCCGCCCGTTCAGTACCTTCGACACGGTGGAGGTGGAGACGTCGGCGTCCGCCGCGATCCGGGACAGGGTCGACCGCGCGACGTCGCTGCCGTTGTCCGTGGTGTCCACGCTGCCTCCCTCCGGGACCGCTCCCGCGGTCATTCGGGCCCATCCTGCACCAGAACCAGGGATTCGCGCCGCACCGTGTTCCGGTCAGCGGCCGGCCAGCGCACCGCCGATGCCTCCCACACTGAAGTACCGGTTGAGTGCGGCGAACAAGATCACCGGCGGCAGCATCATGATCACGGCCACCGCCATCACCGGGCCCCAGTTGGTCGCATTCTGCTGGAAGAACGTCTGCAATCCGACCGGCAGCGTGTAGTTCACGTCGGAACGCAGGAACACCACCGAGATCAGGTAGTCGTTCCAGGCCAGCAGGAAGCAGAAGATCGCCGTCGACAGCACGCCCGGCAGCGCGTTCCGCAGCACCACCCGGACGAACCCGCCGAACAGCGAGCAGCCGTCCATCCAGGCCGCCTCCTCCAGCGAGATCGGGATCGAGTCGTAGTAGGCCGCCATCATCCAGATCGCCACCGACAGCGTGGAGCCGACGTAGATGATCGTCACCCCGCCCAGGTTGTCCACCAGGCCGAGCGTCGAGAACAGCATGAACAGCGGGATCACGGCGGTCACCACCGGCAGCGACTGCACGATGAACAGGGTCAGCGAATAGCCGGAGACGAGCCGGTTCCGGACCCGGGACAGCACGTAGCCGGCCGGCGCCGCGACGGCCAGCGAGATGATCACCGTGACCAGGGTGACGCCGAGGCTGTTCTCCAGCCAGTAGTCCACGTTGGTCTGGCTGAACACCAGGGCGAAGTTCTCCAGCGTGACGCCGGTGGTCGCGCTGCCCAGGCCGGGCTGCAGGGACAGGTAGACCACGGCCGCGATCGGGACCACGGTCACGGCGGTGACGATCAAGATCAGCACGAACCGCCACCACCGGCCGCGGTCCTCCAGCGGCGCTCGCCGGTTCCGGCGCCGCTCGCGTACGGTCTCCGTCATTCGATCGCCACCTTCCTGATCTGCCGGTAGAGCAGCACCGAGATCACGACCAGCACCAGCGTCATCAGGAACGCGATCGCCACGCCCGGTCCGGTCTGGAAGTTCTGGAACACCGTGCGGTACGCCAGCACGACGAGCGAGGTGGTCGCGTTGACCGGGCCGCCGCCGGTGAGCAGGAAGATCGTCGGGAAGTCGTTCACGCAGAAGATCGTCATCAGGATCCAGCTGATGTACGTGGAGCGGGAGATCAACGGCATCGTGATCGTCCGGAACGCCTGCCAGCCGGTCGCCCCGTCCACCTTCGCGGCCTCGTACACACCTTGATCGACTCCGGCCAGCGCCGAACTCATCATCATCATCATGAACGGGAAGCTGACCCACACCTTGAACACGCAGACGGTGACCTGAGCCAGCAGCGGATCGGCGAGGAACAAGACATTCCCGAAGCCGATCGCCTCGGCCAGCACCGGCAGCGGGCTCTGCGGCGTGGCGACCAGCCAGTTCCAGGCCGTCGCGGACACGACGATCGGGACCACCCACGGCAACAGCAGCAGCACCTTGAACACGCCGCCGGCCGGGATCCTGGTCCGCAGCAGCAGCGCCAGTGTCAGTCCGATCACCCAGCTGCCGAAGACCCCGGTCACGGTGAAGATCACGGTGAACCGCGCCGAGCTCCAGAAGTCCGGGTTCTGCAGTACGTCGGCGTAGTTGTCCAGCCCGACGAACCGGCCCAGGCTGATCAGGTTGCCGGCCCGGACCGACTGCATGCCCGCGTAGAGCAGCGGATAGAGGTTGATCAACAGGAGCAAGATCAACGACGGCAGGGCCAGCAGCACCAGCGTGATCACGGACCGGCGCACGCCGCGGCGGGGACGGCCGCCGGAGCGGCTCGGGGCCGGTCGGCGGCCGGGACCGGCCATCCCGACGCCGCGCCCGGCTCGGGCGAGGCGGTCGGCCAGACCGGCGGTCGCGCGTGTCACGTCGGACACCCGCCCGCTCAGCCCTGGGCCTCGATCGCCTTGGCCACGGCGTCCTGCAGCTTGGTCAGCGCGTCCCGGGCCGTGGTCTTGCCGCCGAGCACCGACTGGGTGAACGTGTCCATCGCCGGCGTGCCGTCGACCGTGGTGACGCCGAGGAACAGGGCGTCCGAGCCGGGCGCGGCCCAGGTCCGGGCGATCGGCTGGTATTCGGTGATCGCCTTCACGGCGTTGGCGTCCTTGCGGAAGCCCTCGGTCTCGGTGATCGACTTCAGCGGCGGCAGCCCGATGCCGGTGTTCTCGGTCCAGAGCGGCGCCATGTTCTTGTAGTAGTAGGTGACGAACGCCTCGGTGGCCGGCTGGCTCGGGGTGTTCGTGTACATCATGATGTTGTTCGGGAAGTAGAGCATGCCCTGCTTCCCGGCCGGGCTGGTCAGCGGGCTGCCGACGGCCAGCTGCTTGGCGATGTCGCCGCCGACGTTGTTGGCCAGGCCCGCGGTGTCGAAGCCCATCCCGTACTTCTGCGCCCGCCATTGGGACTGCGCGTTGTCGCTGGTGTAGGTCGGGCTGGCCGGGTCCACGTAGCCCTTGCCGACGCATTCGAGGACGAACTCGATCGCCTCGAGGTTGGCGTCGGTCAGCATGTCCGGCTGCTGGTCGGCGCCGAACAGCCCGCCGCCGTTGTTGATCATCCAGCTGACCAGGATGTGGCTGCCGGTGTACGCGCCGGCGCCGGCCGCGGTGCCGTACCCGTAGACGCCGATCTTCTTCAGCGCGGCACAGGTCTCGAGGAAGCCCGGCCAGTCCTTCGGCGGCTCCGCATCCGCTTTTGCAGCAGGGATTCGTTGTACCAGAGCACCCGCATGTCGAGGTTGTACGGGATCGCCGCGTATCCCTTCTCGACCTTCATCGTGTCGATCAGGCCGGGCAGGAAGTCGTCGTAGAGGCCGTCGGCCTTCCAGGACTCCAGCAGCCCGTCGGCGTAGGCGATCTTGCCCTGTGCCTCGAACTGGAACGCCTGGGTGCCGCCGCCGGAGCTGGCCGCGGGCCCGGTGTTGGAGGCGACCGCGGAGGAGAAGGTCTGGGTGAAGTTCGCCCACTGGATCACCTGGTAGCTGGCCGGGTTGAGCCCGTCGGCCGGCTGGTAGGCGGTGGTGATCTTCTCGTCGACGACGTTGAACTCGGTGTTGCCCCAGGGCATGTTCCAGAACTTGAGCGGAGTCGTCCCGCCGGCCCCGCCGTTGTCGGCCGCCCGGTTGCAGCCGGCCAGGGCGCCGGCACCGGCCAGGCCGGCCGTCGCGGCCAGGCCGAGGAATCCCCGTCGAGCGAGCGCGGTGAGCGATGTCGCCATGATCTGCCCTTCCGCGGCCACGCGCCGTCGCGGGCTGCTGTTCGGCGATGAACGAAAAATGTCGCAGGTCGACGAAAAGATTCGTACGACTTTGTTCAGCATGCGCCTCGTCCCAGGCGATGTCAACCGCTCGGACGGGCCAAGACCCGAGCCACACAAGGGTGACTCGGGTCCTAATGCCGCATCGGCTAGGTCAGAAAGATCGCCAACTGATCACGAAATATTCGCTTCGATGTATTTCAGCTCTGCCAGAGAGCTAGGCAGAACGGGTGGCCGGCCGGGTCGAGCAGCACGCGCCAGGTCTCGCCCGGCTGGTGCTCCGGTTGGGTCGCGCCGAGCTCGACGGCCTGCCTCGCCACGGCGTCGATGTCGTCGACCTTGAGGTCGAGGTGGAACTGCTTGGCGCTGTCGTCGTCCGGCCACGGCGGCGGGGTGTAGTGGTCCACCTTGCCGAAACCGATCGCCGGGCCGCCGTCGCTGGTGATCATGGCGACGTTCTCGTCCTGGTAGGCGACGGTCATCCCGAGCAGCTTCGTGTAGAAGTCGACCAGCGGGGCCGGATCGGCGCAGTCGATCGTGAACATCGCCACGCTGGCCGGCGCGGCTGCCTTGGCAGCTTCCTCTGTACTCATGACGCCGAGTCAACCGCAACGGGCCCGGGCGAGCTTGAAGAAATCCGACCTATCGTCAGCCGACCTGCTGCAGCGGCGCGCTCGCACAGCGGCCGTATCGGGCCAGGTCGGACCAGTGGGTGAACGGCTTCGGACCGTCCTGCTGCCACCGGTGCAGAGTGTGGTCGGTGGCGGCGTCGACCGGGCAGTAGATCACCATCCGCAGCCCGGCCCGCGGCTGCAACCACTGGCTGGCGGTACGGAAGCGGAGCAGCCCCGCGGTCGGGTGCTGGAACAGCTTGGTCCGGCCGCCGGGCTGGGCGACCCGGTGCTCCGCCCAGATGCTCCGGAACTCCGGGGAGATCTCGATCAACTCGTCCACCAGATCCTGCCAACTCGGCTCGCCGAGGTGCTCGGCCAGCGCGGCCCGGTAGAGCCCGATCAGGTGGGCCGACTCGAGGTCCCAGTCCGCCATCATGGTCCGCCAGCGCGGCTCGGCGAAGGCCAGCCAGAGGTTGTTCCGGCGTCCCGGCGGCAGTTCCTGGGTGGCTCCGAACAACTGCTCCGACGGCCCGTTCTGGGTGATCACGTCCAGCCTCGTGTTGACCAGGCAGGCGGGCAGTGGGGCGACCGCGTCGAGCACGTGCCGGGTGACCGGGTCGACCTGGGCCGCGTCGTCGACGGCCGGCGGCGGGGTCGCCCCGGCCAGCGTGAACAGGTGCGTGGTCTCACCGCCGTCCAGCCGCAGCGCGCCGGCGATCGCCTCCAGCACCGACGGCGAGGCGTTGATCGGCCGGCCCTGCTCGAGCCAGGTGTACCAGGTGACGCCGACCCGGGCCAGCTGCGCGACCTCCTCGCGGCGCAGCCCGGGCGTCCGGCGCCGACCACCGCTCGGCAGTCCGACCTCCTCCGGCTGCACACGTTCCCGCCGGGAGCGCAGGAAGGCGGCGAGTTCGGTACGGCTGACCGCGGTCGACATGCGTCCATCGTGCCCCGTGCCGCTGACCGGTTTCCAGGTGCTTCCGGTACCAGGATGAAGACGCTCTGGTACCAGGTTCCCGGCGAGCCGAGGGTGATCAGCGTGACCGACGAACGGGTGTTGACCCGACCCCGAACTCGGGCCCGGAACTTGACCCGGAACCTGACGACGCGCGAGCGGACGACGGGCGGGATCCCTGGCCTGGTGGTGATCCTGGCCGGGGCCTTCCTGGCCACCGGAAGCTTTTTCGTGATCAACGTCGCGCTGCCGACGATCGGTCGCCAGCTCGGTGCCGACCCGGGGCTGTTGCCGCTGCTGGTGGCCGGCTACAGCACCCCGTACGCGGCTCTGCTGGTGGCCGGCGGCCGGCTCGGCGATCGGTACGGACGGCGCCGGATGTTCGTGATCGGCGCCGCGGCCTTCGCGCTGGGCACCCTGTGCTGCACGATCGCGCCAGATTTCTGGACCCTGGTCGCGGCCCGGTTGGTGCAGGGTACGGCGGCGGCTCTGCTGACGCCGCAGGTGCTCGGCACGATCCAGGCCACGTTCAGCGGAGCCGCCCGGCAACGCGCGATCGCCTGGTTCGGTTCGACGCTGGGTCTGGCGGCGGCCGGCGGTCAGCTGCTCGGTGGCGTGATCGCCGAGTACGATCTCGGCGGCCTGGGCTGGCGGGCGATCTTCCTGCCGCTGGTCGTCGTCGCGGCGCTGCTGGCCCTGCTGGCCGTCCGGCTGGTGCCGGAGACGACCGGGCAGGCGGTCAAGATCGACATCCTCGGTGGCGCCTTGCTGGCGCTGCCGTTGATCTTGCTGCTCCTGCCGCTCAGCCTCGGTGCGCGGCTGGGCTGGCCGGTGTGGACCTGGCTGAGCCTGCTCGCGGCGGTCCCGGCGGTAGTGATCTTCGTCGCCGTGGAACGGCGGATCGAGGCGGCCGGGCGGATGCCGCTGCTGCCGCCGTCGCTGTTCGCCCTGCGGCCGTTCCGGCGCGGGCTGGTGACCGCGCTCGCCTTCTTCCTCGGCCTCGGCGGCTTCTTCCTGGTGATCGGTTTCGTGCTGCAGGGCGGCCTCGGCCTCGGCGCGCTCGGCGCGGCCCTGGTGCTCACGCCCTACGCACTGGGGTTCCTGGCCTGTTCCATGATCATTCCGTGGCTGGTCCGGCGGTTCGGCGTCCGGGTGATCATCGCCGGCGCGGCAATCCTGGTGGTGGCGAACCTGATCATCGCGGTGCGGTCCTGGCTGACGTACCCGACCCTCAGTGGGACGTCCCTGCTGCCGGAGTTGATCATGCTCGGCATCGGACAGAGTCTGGTGATGATCCCGGTGTTCGGCCAGGTGCTGGCCCAGCTGCCGGCCGAACGGGCCGGAACGGCCGCCGGGGTGCTGACCACCACTCAGCAGATCGGCATCGCGCTCGGTGCGGCGGTCTTCGGTGCGGTGCTGTTCGCCGAACCGCACGGTCCGGTGCACTCGCCCGGCTGGGCCTGGCTGACCGCGATCGTGTTCGCCGGAATGGCTGTCCTGGCAGGGATCACGGCCCTTTGCGCGGGTGTCGGTGGCCGTGGTGATGAACGTCGCATGAACGACCGTTGACCGTTGGCTGAACACATGTTTAGTCTGGTGGGGTGAGTGACGACTCGGGTCTGATCCGGATTCGGGAGGCCGCGGTCGAGCTGTTCGGCCGGGCCGGCTTCGGAGGCACCACGGTGCGGGCGATCGCCGCGAGGGCCGAGGTCTCGCCAGCGTTGATCATGCACCACTTCGGCAGCAAGGACGGCCTGATCCGGCACTGCGACGACTACGTCCTCGGCCACATCGAGAAGCTGCGGGACGACTACCTGCGCGGCGGCACAACGATCGACTCGGTCGCCGACTACCTGGGTGATCACCCGGAGTTGATCGCGATGACCCGCTATCTCGCTCAGGCACTGCTGATCGGCGGCGCGGCCAGCCGCCGGATGTTCGACCGGATGATCGACGCCGCTCGCAACAACCTGGTCACCGGGATCGAGGCCGGCCGGATCCGGCCGGTGGACGATCTCGAGGCCTACGCGGCGATCCTGGCCAGCTGGAACGCCGCGTCCATGATGCTCGGTGACGCCATCGCGGCCCGGCTGGGCGGGGTCAGCCTGCTCGACCCGGACGTCCTCGAGCGCGTCAAGGCCGCGGCGGACGACCTGCGGAGCCGCGGCATCCTCCTCCCCCCGAAGGAATGATCATGATCTTCGTACGCGAGCTCGCCGATCCCGGTGCCGGGCTGGCCGACGTCGGCGGCAAGGGCGCCTCACTGGCCGCCATGATCGGCGCCGGTTTCGACGTCCCGGACGGCTTCCAGGTTGTCACCGACGCCTACCGCGCCTTCGTCGACGATCATGAACTGCGCGGCCCGATCGACGCGGCGCTGGCCCGGGTCGAACCCGGCGATCCGGCGAGCACCGCCGCCGCGTCGGCCGAGATCATCGGCCTGTTCCGGTCGTACCCGGTGCCGGCGGCGGTCGCGACCTCGATCGAGAAGGCGTACGCCGACTTGGGGGCACCGCCGGTGGCGGTCCGTTCGTCCGCCACCGCCGAGGACCTGGAGTCGGCGTCGTTCGCCGGTCAGCAGGACAGCTTCCTCAACATCCGCGGGCCGGAGCCGTTGCTGGCCGCGGTCCGGGACTGCTGGGCCTCGCTGTGGACCGACCGGGCGATCGCCTACCGAGTCCGGCAGGGCATCGACCATGATCAGGTCGCGCTCGCCGTCGTCGTGCAGCGGCTGGTCGAGGCCGACGCCTCGGGCGTGCTGTTCACCGTGGACCCGGTCACCGGAGCCGCCGACCAGATCGTGATCAACGCGGCCTGGGGACTCGGCGAGGCGGTGGTCAGCGGTGCCGTCACGCCGGACGTCTACCGGGTCCGGCGTGGAGACCGTACGGTGATCGAGGCGACCGTCGCCTACAAGACGATCATGACCGTGCTGACCGAGGGCGGCACCGAGGAACGCCCGGTCCCGGCCGACCTTCGGACCGCGCCCGCGCTGACCACCGAACAGGCGGTCTCCCTTGCGGAGTTGGGAATCCGGCTGGCCGACTGGTCCGGCTCCGAACGCGACGTTGAATGGTGCCGGACCGGCGACCGGCTGCAGATCTTGCAGTCCCGGCCGGTGACCGCGGTCGCCGCCGAGCCCGTGCCGGCGAGCGGACCGGACCCGTGGAACGACGCCCGGTTCAGTGATCATCTGTGGGCCAACACCAACGTCGGCGAGGCGATCCCGGATGTGCTCACGCCGGCCTCCTGGTCGGCGGTGCAGTTGTTCATGGCCGGGACGATGCCGACGGCGAGCATCCCGGGCTACCTCGGCTACGGACGGATCGCCGGCCGGATCTATCTCGACCTGTCGATGCAGGCCAGCCTGCTCGGCGCGGTCGGCGTCGGCGAGGCCAGGTTCCGGTCCATGATCGGCACGGTGTTCGGCCGGATCCCGGAGGACCTGCCGATCCCGAAGGCGGCCATCGGCCGGTGGCGGGCGATCCGGTCGTTGCTGCCGATCGTGATCTGGATGCGGATCCTGGTCCGCCGGAACGCCCCGAAGATCGATCAGTACGTCGCCGAACACCCCGCGCTTTGCGAACGGCGCCGGGCCGAGATCGCCGGGATCGAGGACCCGAGCATGCTGGCCGCGCTGTGGACCGACACCCTCCGGCCGGAACTCGACCGGGCCAGCGAGATGCTCACCGCCGCGACCCGCAGCACCGGCATGGGGCCGATCACGACGCCGGAGAAGTTGGCCGCCCTGGTCGGCGAGGCGGAGGCGGCCAAGATCACCTCCGGGCTCGGCGCCAGCGCCGGCCAGCTGGCCAGCCTCGGTCTGGTGGCCGGCCTTGATCAACTGGCCCGCGGCGAGCTCGACGTCGAGACCTTCAACCGGCGTTACGCCCACCGCGGGCCGCACGAGTTCGAACTGTCCAGCCCGCGGCCGGCCGAGGACCCACACTGGATCGAGCAGCGGCTCGCCGAGCAGGGCGACGGGCCGGACTTCGCCACCATGATCACCCGGCAGCAGGAACAGCAACGCGAGGCGTGGGACCGGCTGGCCGCCGCACACCCGAAGCAGGCCACCCGGCTGCGCCCGCTGTTGGCGCGCTGGGCCAAGATGAGCCGGGACCGGGAGCAGACCCGCAGCGAGGTGGTCCGCTACTTCTGGGTGATCCGCGACTTCGTCCGGCGGGCCGGCGAGCTGCTCGGGATCGGCGACGACGCGTACTTCCTCGACCTGGACGAACTGATCGCCGCCCTGCGCTGCGCGCCGGTGGACGCGACGTTGATCATGGAGCGGCGGGACGCGTACGAGCACTACCGGGCGCTGCCCGCCCCGCCGAGTTTGATCTTGGGCCCGTTCGACCCGTACCGCTGGGCCGCGCAGCCGAACCGGCGGACCGACCTGTGGGCGCCCGGCCGGGCCGATGATCACGAGACCGGCGCGAAGATCACGGGCTTCGCCGGCGCCGGCGGATCCGTCGAGGGCGTCGCCCGGGTGATCATCGACCCGGCCGAAGGTGACCGTCTGCAGCCGGGCGAGATCCTCGTCACGTCGATCACCAATGTTGGCTGGACTCCCTTGTTTCCCAGGGCTTCCGCGGTCGTCACCGACATCGGCGCACCGCTCTCCCACGCCGCGATCGTGGCCCGCGAGCTCGGCATCCCGGCCGTCGTCGGCACCGGTACGGCCACCATGCGGATCAGCTCCGGGGACCGGATCCGGGTGGACGGGTCGGCCGGGACGGTCGAACTGCTGACGTGATCGTGAGGGGTTAAGCGAGCGGGCGCGAGAAGTCGAAGGTGACGCCCGGGACGCCCTCGACCTCGACGACCGCAGACCGCTCGCCGTACCCCATGTCGACCGGGCCGCGGAGGATCCGCGCGCCGCGGCTGACGGCAGCCGCGGCATCGGCGTCGACATCTTCGGTGGCCAGGTGGACGACCAGGTGGGCGGTGGTGGCGCCGGGTTCGCCGGGCACGTTGATCCAGATTGGGATGCCGGACGGGGGCAACACCGAGGCGAACCTGCCGAAGTCGCTCTCGATCGTCCAGCCGAAGACGTCGCTGAGCGCGCGGACCGCGCGCGAGGGATCGTCCATGATCAGCGTCATTGCACGGATGGCCATGGGTCAGACCTTAGTCCCTGACGACCTGACTACCATCATGATCATGATCCGACTCCGGGAGCGCCGCCGCCGATGATCGATCTTGCCCGCCCGGTGGCGCAGGTGGCGCCCCGGCTGCTCAACGCGGTGCTGCGGAACGGTGACGTCGCGGTCCGGCTCACCGAGGTGGAGGCGTACGACGGCGGGAACGATCCCGCCTCGCACGCATACCGCGGACTGACGCAGCGGAACGCGATCATGTTCGGCCCGCCCGGATTCCTCTACGTCTACTTCTCCTACGGCGTGCACTGGGCCGCGAACGTCGTCTGCGGCCCCGACGGGCAGTCGGCCGCGGTGCTGCTCCGGGCCGGCGAAGTGATCGACGGGATCGAGCTGGCCCGGAGCCGGCGGCTGTCGGCGAGGAAGGATCGTGATCTTGCTCGCGGCCCGGGCCGGCTCACCCAGGCGCTCGGCCTGACCGGTGAGCATCGAGGTGCCGACCTGTTCGGCGACGGGCCGGTCAGCCTCACGCTCGCGACCCGGCCGGCCCGCGGCGTGGCGCAGGGCCCGCGGGTGGGCGTCTCGGTCGCCGCGGACCGGCCGTGGCGGTTCTGGCTCGACGGTGATCCCAGCGTGTCGCCATACCGCAGAAGCCCCCGCGCTCCCGTACCGGAAAGGTCCTGAAAGGCCTGGTCCGGAGGACTTCCTGCAGGTTTTTTGCGGCCACGTTTGCCGAATCCGGCACCCGTGTGGTTAGACTGCCAGCGTTTGGTAACGGTTTGATAAACGCAGGAGGCAGATTTCGTGGTACGACCCCGCCGCGCGGCGCGACCGCCCATGATCGTCCGGATCGCCCGCATCGGGATTCCGGCCGTGGCTGCGGTAGCCCTGGCGACGGGGGTTGCTGTGGCGTATTGGCCCCAACAAGAGTCAGTCACTGCGGAGCCACCAATCCCCTCGTCAGCGACACCGCTGACCGATTCCCGCGAGGACCGGCCGGATCGGAGCACCGACCGCCCGTCGACACCGCCCACCACCGCTGACAAGGCCGCCAAGGAGAAGGCGGCCAAGGAGAAGGCGGCCAAGGAAAAGGCCGCCAAGCAGAAGGCCGCCGACAAGAAGGCGGCTGAAGAGCAGGCCGCCAAGGACAAGGCGGCCAAGGAGAAGGCCGAGCAGGAAGCCGCTGAGAAGAAGGCCCAGGAGAAGGAATCGGACGGCGACTCCGAGGGAGCGGGGTCGCAGAAGTCCGGTGACGGGTCCGAGAAATCGGGCAAGTCTGGGGACTCGGAGGAGAAGTCGGGGGACTCGGGATCCGAGGATGCGTACCGGGCGCCGACTGACTGGGAGGAAGTCGGCGACCGGTACGTGACCACGGCCCTCAACCTCCGCCTCGAGCCGTCGCCCGAGGGCAAGATCCTCAAGGTTCTGCCGGAGGGTGAGAAGGTCACCGCGACCTCGACCGAGGAGCGCGACTACACCCTCGTCATCTACTCGGGCGAGCCGCGCTGGCTGGCCACCGAGTACCTGTCCAAGACGAAGCCGGAGCCGCGTGAGGACGACGGCGGCGACTCGTCGGGCGATGACGGGTTCTCCTCGGAGCCCTGCCCGAGCGGATCCGGAGTCGAGGACGGCCTGACCAAGGACGCGATCCGGGTGCACCGCGCGATCTGCCACAGGTTCCCGTCCATCACCGACTACGGCGGCGTCCGGGCTGCTGCGTACGGCTACCACGGCTCCGGCCGGGCGCTCGACGCGATGGTGGACGGCGATCTCGGCTGGGAGGTGGCCCGCTGGGTCCGCGCGAACGCCAAGGAGCTGGGTGTGATGGAAGTGATCTACTCCCAGAAGATCTGGACGGTCCAGCGCAGCAGCGAAGGTTGGCGTTCGATGGAGGATCGCGGCTCGGCGACCGCGAACCACTACGACCACGTGCACGTCTCCGTGTACGGCAACGAAGGCACCGGATAATCCAACGCCTGAGGATCTGCCCGGCCGGAACATGTCCGGCCGGGCAGAGCCATGTCTGAACTTCCTTGTGTGTTAGCTCACACCGTGCCTACAGTTCAACTGTGGGCTGGCTGGTGCTCGGATACCTGGTGTTCGCCGGCCTGCTGTGCGGACTGGCGGCCCTCTGGTGGGCCGGTTCCCGGTGGCGCCGTCGCCGACGGCTCCAAGCTTCCGAGGCGGACCTGTTGGACCGAGTCGCCGAAGCCGTAAGACAGCGGGCCGAGCATCACCGCAACGTGTCCGCACTCCGGCACCAGTGCGGCATCCCGATCGAACGCCTGGCCGCCGACCTACGTCGGCTGCGCCGGATCGTCGCTGCCGATGCCGGCTCGTCGGCGGCCCACCAGCTCGGCAACCGCCTCGCCTACGACCGGCTGCTGGTCCAGTGCTGCGCCATGCTCGGCATCGAACACGAGCTGGACAGCGGCCTGGCCGGCCACGCCCGCGACATCGAGCGCCTCCGCGTCGAGGCCGAACTCGAACGCGCCGGCGTCGTCCTCTCCACCGGCTACGGCCGAGCCGCCTGACAAACCCGCCGACCAGTCACAAAAGCAGGTGTTTTTGCGGCGTGTCGCTGCGTTGGTGACCGGTCGGCAGGGATGGCGCGGCCGGGAGTCGCGCCGTGGTGGAGGGAGTGGTGCGAAGGGAGTCCGCCCGGCAGGATCGGGCTGATGCTTGTCGGATTGCCTACGCGAAGGTCGGGCGGGGACTCCTCCGGGCGACGATCAGACCGGCCCAGGTTGACAGGGCGGTCAGGTCGCCGGGCAGGGCGCGGTCGGGCGGCCGGTCGCCAGCGCGATCCCGGCGTCGGTCGAGGCCGCTGGCTGCCGGTCGCGCGGCGATGCCCTCCGCACGCCGGTGAGCTGGCCCGGCTGCTCGGCCGGGACCGCTCCGATGGCTCGAGCTGATGGTCGGGCGGCCCGGCGTTCTCGCGGGGTCGGTCGGGACCGATGGTGGTGCGGGCCCGGACTCGTCGCGGCCGGGCTGATGGTGGGGGCCTCGCGTTGTCGCGGGTGCGCGGTGAAGCCCGCGTTGTCGCGAACATCTCTCGCTCTGGGCAGAACCCGCGCGATTCGGCCGGATGGGCCCACAGCGGGGACGTTCGCGACGCCTGTCGGTCAGTCCGCGGGGACGGGATCCTGGAACAGGCTGAACTCCACGCCCTGGTCGTCGGTGCAGTGGGCGAACGCGCCGGAGGGGATCGTCACCGGGTCCTGGGCGGTGCCGCCGAGCTCACGTACTCGGGCGAGGGCGGTCTCGAGGTCGTCGACGGCGAAGTAGATCCGCGGGTGTCGCGACGCGTCGTCGTGCGGGGCGCCGCCCATCGGCTCGGGGCCGTCGATCATCGAGTAGCCCGGGAAGTTGCCCCCCTTGAATTTCCAGTCGAACAGCGTGCCCCAGAAGCGTTCCGTGGCGGCGATGTCGCGGCTCGGTACCTCGAAGTACGTGACGTTCCCGTTCATGATCTTCCTTTCGGCGATGTCAGTGTGCTGACATCGAGGCTATGTCAGACTACTGACATGGCGCAAGAGATGGTCGGAGACCTCGGGCTGTCGGTCGGGTACGTGCTCAAGCAGGTGCATGCGTCCCTGCGCACGGCGATGGACGAGGCGCTGCGGCCGCTGGACCTGACGGTTCCGCAATACGCCTGCCTCGAGCTGCTCGGCCGGCGTCCGGGACTCTCCAACTCCGAACTGGCCCGCGGTGCGTTCGTCACCCGCCAGTCGATGAACCTCGTGGTCCGCCGGCTCCAAGATCACGGACTGCTCACCAGGCCCGATCAGGCACCCCACGGCCGGAGCCGGCCGACCGAGCTCACGCCCGACGGCCGGGCGCTGTTGCGGAGGGCGAGCGTCGCGGTCCGTGCTGTCGAGAAGCAGGTCTTCTCGCCCCTGTCGCCCGAGCGGCAACGCCGACTCCGCGAAGACCTCGCCGCCTGCGTGACCGCCGCACCCCGGCCATCCGGACTGGAGGCCTGACCGTCCGGGCAGAGTTGGGCCTGCGCCCGGCGTCAAGTGAGCTTGTTGCGGATTCGGCACGGTCGTGCGACCCCGCGGAGGTCTTTTGGTGCGGTGACGTCGTCGAGCGGACGCCCTGACCGGCGAATCCGGCCCGAATGGAGGTCAACGCGTCCGCTGAGTGAAGGGGGAGTGGCGCGGCGCGCAGCTTGCTGTTGCTCAACGGGTTGTGGCACAAAATTGCACTTTGCTGCGGCTCGAGGGCCGAGAGATCGGTGACCCAGTGCAGCGAAGTGCAGAACCGTGCCATTCGCCGGCCCGCTGGATGGCGTCCACCCCACAACCCGACCCGCTGTGGATTTCCGCCGCGACTGACCGGCTGAAACTCACTCCGGTCGTGTGCATCGAGTAGTCGTGTGCATCGAGTAAGGGCAGGGCCGCAAGATCGTCGGCGATCGCGCCTACGGATGGAATTCTGCAACGCGCTGAGGTGGCGCAGGAATTGCACCCGACGGCTGAGGTGCCGGGTCTGATCTTGGAGCGGTCGCGGAAGCGTGAATCGTTGGCGGACACGGGGTCAGGAGGCGTGCCGGCCGGTTCGGGCGGACCGGGAACGGTCCGGGGGCTAGCGGTACGAGGCTCGTGAGCAGATCGGGCTGATCCTCGGGTCGGCCGCGGATGTCGGTGCCCGGGCACGGCGGGGGATCGGCCGGCGATGCGGGATGGCGGACGCAGCGGGACGCGGCGGTGCGGCCGGTTCGCTACGTGGTCGCGGGGGGGGGGCATGAGACTGGCCGCGTGGGCCGGGAGTCGGTGCCCGTCCCCCGCTTGCGCAACCCCCGCGTCAGGCCGGAGGCCCGAGGAGGTCGGCGACCTGGTCGGAGACCTGGCTGCGGAACGGGTTCAGCTCGGACCACTCCCGGGACGGGTGCACCCGGTTGGTCAGCAGCACCAGCACAAGGTCTCGGGACGGGTCGATGGTGATCGACGTCCCGGTGTAGCCGGTGTGCCCGATCGCCGCGGTCTCGGCGAGCCGCCCCATGAAGCCGGTCTGGCCGATCCGGAAGCCCAACCCCTGCTGGAAGTCGGGGTTCAGGCCGTCCGGGAGTTGCGGCCTGGCCATCTCGGCCAGGGTCTCCGATCGGAGGCCGAGGGCCGAGCCGTCGCCGGCGAGCCCGGTCAGCACGGCGCGGCCGAACGTGAGCAGGTCGGCGGCCGTACCGAAGATTCCGGCGTTCCCGGCGATCCCGCCGAGGGAGGCGGCGTTCTCGTCGTGCACGATGCCGCGGTGGTCCTGGGCCGGTTCGTCCGGCCCGGCCGGCGGCAGGTCCGCAGACCAGGCGATCGGCCGCATCTCGGTCGCCGCGATCCGCTCCCGGGGAATCCCGGCGGCCAACGGCCGATAGCCGGTCTCGATCAGCCCGAGCGGCCGGCAGATCCGGTTGATCACCGCGTGCGCGAGGTCGATGCCGGTGATCGCCTGGTAGAGCAGGCCGAGGTTGAGATAGCCGACGCACGAGTAGCGGAAGACCGTGCCCGGCGGTGATTCCAGGGGAGCCTCGAGGACCGCGCGGACCCGGGCGTCGGGGTCGGGCTCGTGCCACAGCCCGAGTACGGCAGCGAGACCACTCGTGTGCGTCAGCAACTGCCGTACGGTCACCGAGGAACGCTCCCGGTCCGACCACGCCTCGAGGTAGTCCGCGACCGGCGCGTCCAGCTCCACCTGGTCCTGGTCCACCAGTTGCATGATCAAGATCGCGGTGAACAGCTTGGTCAGCGAGGCCAAGTCGAAGACGGTGTCGGTCGCCAGTGGCGTCCGCTGCTCTTCCGGCACCCGGGCGCCGTCCAGAGCCGCATAGCGGTACGCGTCGCCGACCATGATCACGTCGCGTTCCCCGCCATGATCGACGGCGCACACCGCACCGGGGAACAGGGGTCGGGGATGGGCCGCGAGCCCGCTGCGGAGCAACCGTGCCAACGGTTCGGTGTCCATGACGCTCGACCCTATCCCGACCCGGACCGGGCTGCCGCGAGCACCTCGGGATCGCTGCACCCGTTGGCGAAACCGGCGATCCGGCGGCGGATGTCCCGGCCGAGCAGCCAGCTGCCGAGCCGCTCCAGCACCGGCCGCGCCCAGGCCGGCCGGCAACTGAAGGTGTACTTCCAGGTGGCCACCGTGCCGCCCTCGCCGTCCGGTACGAAGCGCCAGCCGCCGCCGAACGTCTCGAAGAACCAGGGCCCGCGTTCCATGGTCATGCCGACGTTGCCGGTGTCCCGGCCCGGCGCCGGCGGGGCGTACGAGCCGTACCTGCTGATCATGGAAAGTCCGTGCCGGGACCGGGTGAAGGTACGAACGCCGCGGCCGGCCGTGGTGGCACCGTCGAGGAAGTGCTGGCGCCGGATGAACGGGTCCCAGCGGAGCCTGGTCGGCCCGGTGGTCTGGGACACCGCGAAGGCGGTCGCGGGGTCGACCGCGACCCGAACCCGGGCTTCCACCTGCGGCATCCGACACCTCCCAGCCGTGTGGGCGAGATCATAGCTGCCGGCTTCGGATCGGCTTGCCGGGCGAGGTAAGATTAATTCGAAATCGAAAGTTTCGACGCCGAAGCTGCCACTCACCAACCCCTGTGAAAGGACCACGCATGTCACGCCTCGCGAAGGCTCTTCGAAGCCGCCGTGAGATCGTTCGGACCCGCCGCGAGATCA
Organism: Microlunatus parietis; assembly: GCF_013407955.1. Classification (GTDB taxonomy): domain Bacteria; phylum Actinomycetota; class Actinomycetes; order Propionibacteriales; family Propionibacteriaceae; genus Microlunatus; species Microlunatus parietis. The sequence goes on from NZ_JACCBU010000001.1 coordinate 4,038,649, forward strand.
CCCGCGCCATCAGCAACGCCGCCACTCCGGCGATGCGCGATGAGCTGATCATGGTCGCGCAGCGTCACGGCGTCTTCAGCCCGCACCGCTGATCGAACTTCCCTTCCTCCCCAGAAAGGGACTCCCGGCTCCGGCCGGGAGTCCTTTGTTTTACAGGCGATTCAGCCGGCCAGTGCCATCAGCCGCTGAATCAGGCCCGGCAGTAGGAAGCTGATCCCGAGGACCAGTCCGGCGACGTTGGCGACCAGGAACAGCAGCGACCAGGCCAGCGCCGGCAGCCGAGTCAGCCCGGCCAACTGGGCGGCGTCCGAACCGGCGGTCTGCGGATGGTTCCGGTGCCGGATCAGTTCGATCACCGGCTTCGGCGCGGCGATCAGCAGAATCCAGGTGATCAAGTACGCGACCCCGGACTGGACCGTCGGCGGCGCGTACCAACTGATCGCCACCAGGCCGGCGCCGACTCCGAGAATCACCAGCAGCCCGTAGAAGTTCCGGATCTGCACCAGCAGTAGCGCGAGCAAGATCAACAACAGCCAGAGCAGGCCGACGCTGCGGCCGGCGGCGAGCAGCAGCGCCGCGCCGATGCCCACCACGGCCGGCCCGAGATAGCCGGCCGCGAGCATGATGATCATGCCCGGCCCGTCCGGCCTGCCGCTGGACAGCGTCACGCCGGACGTGTCCGAGTGCAGCCGGATGCCGTGCAGGCGGCGCCCGGTCAGCAGCGCCGCGACGCCGTGCGCGCCCTCGTGGGTGATCGTGATCAACAGCCGGGTGGCCGGCCAGACCGGCCGGAGCAGCACGGCCAGCGCGGCGATCGCGGCGATGACCAGGATCACCTCGCTCGGCGGCGCCGGCTGCACCGACACCGCCCGGTTGATGATCTCCCGCAACACCGTCCCGGCGGCCCGGGCGAACTCCTGCAGCGAATCCAAGGGTCAGACCGCCCCGCTCCACAGGATGCTGTTGCCGCCGGAGAGCCGGGACGAGAACGCGACCGCCTGCTCGTCGGTCAGTCCGCTCACGTAGTCGATGATGCCGCGGCCCCGCCCCATCCGGGCCAGCTCGCCGTCGCCGGTCCGCCCGCCCAGCCAGTCCGGGCGCTCCTCCGCCATCCTCCGGTACGCCAGCGTCGCCACCCGGACCAGATCGAGCAATCGCCGCGGCGCCCGGCCGGCGTCCAGCCGGTCCGACAGCCAGTCGTCCAGGGCGGCCACCAGCCGGGACAGGATCTCGGCCTGGCCGCGCTGGAACATCGCGAGATCCGGCCGCTCCAGGATGAAGTAGGCGTGCACGAACTTGAGCACCTGGACCCGGTGCCAGGCCTCCGGGGTCGGCTCGACCCAGCCGGCCCTGATCTTCGGAGCCGGATCCAGCCGGGCGGCCGCGATGAACTCGTCGATCCAGCGCCCGGTGAAGCCCGAGATGGTCCGGTCTGCCGCCATCGACCCGTCGTACGGCCGGTCCAGCACCCCGTCGACGAACTCGTCGCCGACCCGGGCCACCGCCCCCGCGAAGAGCTCCTCGTCGAAGATCCAGCCGTCCCGGTCCCGCAACCGGCGCCGCAGCCGCTCAAGTCCGGCGCCGGGCTTGCGGTCCAGTTGCTGCACGGCTTCGGATTCCAGGCCGGCCAGCGTCTTCCGGTCGGCCGCCCAGGCCCGGAACTCGGCCGACACGGGCGAGAACTGGAGCACTCCGGACCGGTGGAAATCCTCCAGGTCGTGCAGTGAGTAGGCGATGTCGTCGGCCAGATCCATCACCGAACACTCGACGGTCTGCCGGCCCGGCCCGAGCATCGGAAAGGCGGCCCGCGCCGCGATCAACTCGGGCAGGTCGATCACGTACGCCGAGAACTTCGCCGACCCCGGACCGTCGATCCCGACCCGGGCCCCGCGCGGCGTCTCCGGCCAGCCGCTCGGATGCGGATCCGGTACGTCGAGCCGACCCCACGGATACTTCAGCACGGCCGCCCGCACCGCCGCGGTCAGGTTCAGCCCCTCCTCGCCCGGGCCGCGGACCTCGAGCTCGGTGATGATCCGGTACGTCTGCGCGTTGCCCTCGAAGCCGTCGTGCAGGCCGAACCGCTGCCGGGCCAGCCGGTCCAGCACCCGCTCGCCCAGATGCCCGAACGGCGGATGGCCGAGATCGTGCGCACTGGCCGCCGCCTGGACCACGACCTGATCCAGCCCGCCCAGCTCCCGCAGAAGTTCCGCCGGCTCGCTCCGGACCAGCCGCTCGGCCAGCGCCCGGGCGACCGCGGTGACCTTGATCGTGTGGGTCAGCCGGTTGTGCACGACGCCCGCCGTCGCAGCCGAGGCGACCACCTGGGTCACCTCGGCCAGCCGGGAGAACGACGGCGCGAAGCGGATCCGCTCTAGATCCGTCCGGTACGGCGACGTGCCCGTCGGCGCGCCGTCCCGGACGGGCTGCTCGGCCTGCTCGGCGCGCGCCCGGGCCTGCCGGCTGTCCGTACCCATGATGGGGAATCTACTGGGACGCCGAACCCCGCAGCGCCAGCGGCCCGGATCGGATGGTCAGGCTCGCCGGCCGGCGAACCCGAGGGCGGCGGTGACCAGCGCGAGCGCGGCCACAATGCCGATGAACAGGAAGGCCAGGTGGAACCCGGCCAACCCGGAACCGGCCACCAGCACGGTCGACACGGCGGCGACGCCGGCCGCACCGCCGACCTCGCGCATCGTCTCGACCAGCCCGGACGCCAGCCCCGAGTCCTTCTCGGAGACCCCGGCCAGCGCGCCGACCTGCAAGGCCGGAACACACAACCCGAAGCCGATTCCGGCGGCCAGGAACGACGGCAGCAGGTCGGTCCAGTAGCTGCCCGTCGCGGGCACCCGGCCCAGCCAGAACGCTCCGGCGGCGAACAGCCCGAGCCCGACGACGAGCAGCGGCCGGACCCCGACCAGGGCCGTCAGCCGGCCGCCGATCATGGCCACCGGGAAGATCGTCGCCGTGGTGGCCAGCCAGGCCAGGCCGGTCAGCTGCGGCGAGTAGCCGAGCACCTGCTGCATCAGCAGCGAGGCGATGAAGATGAACGACAGGAAGGCGCAGGTGGTCAGGAACGCCGCCGCGTTGGCCACCACGAGGGTCCGGTTCCGCCAGGTCGACGGCGGCACCAGCGGGTTGGCGCTGCGGCGTTCGATCCGTACGAAGACGATCAACAACGCCACGGCCGCGGCGGCCAGCGCCAGGGTCGACCAGGTCAGCCAGCCGTGACTGGCGCCGTGGTGCAGCGCGTACACGAGGAGCAGCAGGCCGCCGGTGACCGTCGTCGCGCCGGCCGTGTCGAGCCGGGCGGTCCGGCGGGTGACCCGGTCGGAGGCGAGGAAGACGGCGGCCAGCGTGATCATCAAGATCCCCGCCGGTACGTTGATCAAGAAGCCCCAGCGCCACCCCGGACCGCCGGTGAGCAGTCCGCTGGCCACCACCCCGACGGAGCCGGAGACGCCGCCGACGGCTCCGAAAATGCCGAGCGCGCGATTGCGCTCACGTCCCTCGGCGTAGCTGACCGCGAGCAGGGACAGCGCGGTCGGAGCGATCAGCGCGGCGCCGAAGCCTTGGACCGCCCGGGCCGCGATCAGCTGCCAGGCCTCGGCGGCGAGACCGGCCAGCAGCGATGAGACGGTGAAGACGGCGAGGCCCGCGATGAAGACCCGCTTCCGGCCCAACTGGTCGCCCAGCCGCCCGCCGAACAGCAGGAAGCCGCCGAGCAGCAGCCCGTAGGCGACGATCACCCACTGCACGGCGCCCTGGCCGACGCCGAGATCTCGCTGGATCGACGGCAGCGCGACGTTGACGATCGCCATGTCCAGGCCGACCATCGCGTCGGCCGCGCAGGCCAGCCCCAGCACGAGGCCGGCTGCGGCGCGCTTCGGCCTGGCCGTCGCGACGCTCGCGGCGGGTTCGGTCTGGATTGCGGTGCTGGACATCGGATTCTCCCTCCGTGAAGCCTTCTTTGCCCCACCGACGAAGGTCCCGGTCGCCAGATCGACACCGCCGCCGAGAAAGGCCGGGCGAATCCGCGAGCACGGCGGCGACTACGTCGGGAAACGTAGTGACGGGCGGCGGGCCTGCGCCGGATGTTGAGCCGACGGCCGTTGCTCGACCGACGACAGCGGCGGCCCGCTCGGCGAGGATTTCGGAATGACAGAAGTCACTGGCCTGGCCGACCGGCCTCCGGGCAGGGTTGGCGTCAGCGAGGAGGGCGACGAGATGGCGACCACGACGAAGAGCGCCGGGTCACCGATCCGGCTGCGGCTCAAGGCTCCGGTACGCAAGCTCGTGCTGTTGCTGCACATCATGTCCGCCGGGATCTGGATCGGGCTGGACGTGGCGATGGCCTTCGCGGTCTTCACCGGACTGACCACCGACGACCCGCAGCTGGCCGCGGCACTGTTCCAGGCTCTGGAGACGATCACCGTCATGCCGCTGCTCTGCGCCGGCCTGGTCTGCTTGATCACCGGCGTGCTCCTCGGCTGGGGTTCGCGGTACGGCATCGTCCGCTACTGGTGGGTGTTGATCAAGCTCGTGCTGAACCTGATCTTGACCGCGCTGGTGCCGTTGTCGCTGATGAGCGGAGTGCAGGAGCTCGGCGCGTACGGGCGGTTGCTGGCCGCCGATCCGACCGCGACGGCGGACCTGAGCAACATCATCTACCCGCCGATCGTCTCGCCCACCGCGCTGACCATCGCGATGGTGCTGGCGGTCTTCAAGCCGTGGGGCCGGATCCGGAAGCGGCGCTCGGCGTGATCAACGGAGCGGACCTGCGCTCACTGCCACGGCTGTTCTACCGGCACTGGTGGCAGGTGCTGACGCCGCTCAGCCTGATCATGCTCGGCTATCCGATCCGGAACGCGGTCGAGGCCGGGCCGGCGCTGCCGACGTCCATGATCAGCTTCGCGGGTGCGGTGTTGTTCGCGGCCGGCTTCACGTACCTGATGTGCTGGCTGCGGCCCGCTCCGCTGCTGGTCGGCCCGCCGGCCGCGGCCGGCCTGTGGCTGCGCCGCGGCTTGATCATCGCTCTGGCCGTGCTGTTGATCATGCTGGCCCAGGTCACCGGTCCGGCCTGGCTCTCGCTGTTCTTCCATGTCGGTATGGCCGTCGGGGTGATGCTGCCGGTCCGCGAGGCGTATCTCGGCGTGGCCGTGCTGGTCGTCGTCCTGCTCGTGCTGGGCTGGCCGTACGGGCTGTCGTTCCTGGGGTTGCCGGTCGGGTTGCTCGGCCTGTGGGGTGCCGCGACGATCGGCCAGACCGCGAATCTGGCCGAGTTGATCATGGCCCGGCGACGGCTGGCCGAGCTGGCGGTGGCCGAGGAGCGGCTGCGGTTCGCCCGCGACCTGCACGACCTGCTCGGCCACAGCCTCTCCTTGATCAGCCTGAAGACGGAGCTGGGCGAGCGGTTGATCGACGCCGATCCGGTACGGGCTCGCACGGAGATTGCCGACGCGCACGCGGTGGCCCGGCGCTCCCTGCGCGAGGTCCGCGAGGCGGTCGGCGGCTATCGCCGCCCGGTCCTCACCACCGAGCTCGACGGGGCCCGGGAACTGCTCGAATCGGCCGGCATCGAGACCGTGATCGATGATCAACTCGACGGCGACCCGATCCGGCACGACGCGGTGCTGGCCTGGGCCGTCCGGGAAGCGGTGACGAACGTGGTCCGGCACAGCGGCGCCGGTCGGTGCCGGATCGAGCTCCGGCGGTCCGGCCGGCTGATCTGCCTGGTCGTCGACGACGACGGCCGCGGGCCGGCCCGGACCCTGCCGAGCCAGGCCGGTCCGGGCAGTGGCCTGGCCGGACCGGGTAGCGGGCTGGCCGGGCTGGCGGAGCGGGTGCACCAAGCCGACGGCGCGACCCTGACCATCGAGGATCTCGGACCCGGCTTCCGGCTCCGGGTCACTGTGCCGGCCGAACCGGAGGTTCCATGATCATCAAGGTGCTGATCGCCGAGGACCAGGCGATGGTGCGCGGGGCGTTGTCCGCGCTGCTCTCGCTGGAGGGCGACATCGAGATCGTCGCGGAGGCGTCCCGCGGCGACGAGGTGCTGCCGGCCGCCCTGGCGGGCCGGCCGGATGTCGCGCTGCTGGACATCGAGATGCCCGGCACGGACGGGATCAGCGCGGCCGCCGAGTTGACCCGGCAGCTGCCCGGGACCAAGATCATCATGCTGACCACGTTCGGCCGGACCGGCTATCTGCGGCGGGCGATGGCGGCCGGCGCGGTCGGCTTCCTGCTCAAGGACGCGCCGGCGTCCGAGCTGGCCGAGGCGGTCCGGCAGGCCGCCGCGGGCGAGCGGGTGATCGACCCCGACCTCGCGATCACGGCGGTCCGCGACGGCGAGAACCCCTTGACCGAAAGGGAACGGGACGTGCTCCGGGCTGCCTCCGACGGCGCCTCGATCAGCGCCGTCGCGGACCGGCTGCACCTGTCGCCGGGCACCGTACGCAACTACCTGTCCAACGCGATCCGCAAGCTCGGCACCAGCAACCGGGTGGAGGCGGCCCGCCGTGCGGAGGTCAAGGGCTGGCTCTGATCCCGGCCCGGATCCGCCCCTGGCAGGATGGCCTCCATGAGCGCACCGGTGGACCCGACTCGAACCGAGGCCTGGCGGACCCTGTCCGGGCTGGCCGACTCGCTGCGACCCGACCTGCGGGCCTGGTTCGCCGACGATCCCAGCCGGGCCGAGCGGCTGACCTTCGAAGCGGCCGAGCTGCGGGCCGACCTGTCCAAGAACCTGATCACCGACGAGGTGCTGGCGGCACTGGTTGACCTGGCCGGCGAGGTCGGCTTGCCCGACCGGATCGCGGCGATGTTCGCCGGCAAGCACATCAACGTCACCGAGGACCGGGCCGTGCTGCATACGGCGCTCCGGGCCCCGGAGGGCGAGCGGCTGGCGGTGGACGGCCACGAGGTCGTCGAGCAGGTGCACGCCGAACTGGCCAAGGTGTATGCCTTCGCCGACCGGGTCCGCAGCGGCGAGTGGACCGGCGTCACCGGCAAGCCGATCAGTACGGTGATCAACATCGGCATCGGCGGTTCCGATCTTGGTCCGGTGATGGCGTACGAAGCTCTGAAGCCGTACGTCAAGGAGGGCCTGGAGGCCCGCTTCATCTCCAACATCGACCCGACCGACCTGGCCACGAAGACCGCCGGCCTGGACCCGGAGACGACGCTGTTCATCGTGTCCTCGAAGACGTTCGGGACCTTGGAGACGCTGACCAACGCGCGGCTGGCCCGGGCCTGGCTGCTGGACAGCCTGCGCGCCGCCGGCGTGATCGACGCCGGAGATGATCAAGCCAAGACGGCGGTGGCGAAGCATTTCGTCGCGGTCTCCACCGCGCTGGACAAGGTGGCCGCGTTCGGCATCGATCCGGCCAACGCGTTCGGGTTCTGGGACTGGGTCGGCGGCCGCTACTCGGTCGACTCCGCGATCGGGACCTCGCTCGCGGTCGCGATCGGCCCGGAGCGGTTCGCCGAGTTCCTGGCCGGCTTCCGGGCCGTCGATGATCATTTCCGGACCGCCGAACCGACCCGGAACCTGCCGATCCTGCTCGGCCTGCTCAACGTCTGGTACGGCAACTTCCTCGGCGCCGCGACCCACGCCGTGCTGCCGTACGCGCAATATCTGCACCGGTTCCCGGCCTACCTGCAGCAGCTGACCATGGAGTCCAACGGCAAGGGCGTCCGCTACGACGGGTCGCCGGTCACCACCGAGACCGGCGAGGTGTTCTGGGGCGAGCCGGGCACCAACGGCCAGCACGCGTTCTACCAGCTGATCCACCAGGGCACCCGGCTGATCCCGACCGACTTCATCGCGTTCGCCAACCCGGCGCACCCGCTGCGGGACGGCGACACCGACGTGCACGAGTTGTTCCTGGCCAACTTCTTCGCCCAGACCGCGGCCTTGGCCTTCGGCAAGACGGCCGACGAGGTCAGGGAGGAGGGAACACCCGAGCCGATCGTGCCGGCTCGGGTGTTCTCCGGTAATCGTCCGTCGACCTCGATCATGGCCCCGGCGCTCACGCCGGCCGTGCTCGGCCAGCTGATCGCGCTCTATGAGCACCTGACCTTCGTCCAGGGTGCGATCTGGGGCATCGACAGCTTCGATCAGTGGGGCGTCGAGCTGGGCAAGCAACTGGCTTTGCAGCTCGCGCCCGCGGTCGCCGGCGACGAGGCCGCGCTGGCCGCCCAGGACTCCTCCACCCGCTCCCTGATCACCTACTACCGCACCCAAAGAACCCGCTGACCAGTCACAAAAGCAGGCGTTTCTGCGGCGTGTCGCTGCAGAACTGACCGGTCGATCAGAAGTTCGGTGGTCGGAAGGGTTATCGGTTCGGGTCGGCGGGAGTGCCATCGGTTCGGTTCGGGTTGACCCGAGTCGGCCGGGCAGGGCCTTGGCCTCGATCCGTGAATGGCCCGCCGACTGCGCGCCCCCCCATACCCGCTCGCTACGGCCCCTCGACCGGTGCCGGGCTCACTCCGAGCGGACCCAAATGGCTGTTCCGGGAATCCGTGCCCTTTGGGTCATCCACTCAATGTCCAGCCGATGCTCACCGCAACGGTGGCCGATCCACGGATTCTGTGGTTAGGGCCGGGAGGGCGGTCCGGTAAGGGAGCCGTGTAGGGCCGGGTCGTGTCATTCGGGCCCGGGAGTTCGGGTCGGGCCCTTCGGCCCGGGCCGGCGGGCTCGGAGTCCGAGTTCGGCCAGCACCCGCAACAGCAGTGGTACGGCCTCCGGTGCGCTGGATCGTCCCGGCTCGGGTCGCAGCGCGACCCGCGAGCCGGGGATCCACAGGGCGGGCCCGACCAGCCCTCGGTCAGTCGTCGGAATCGTCGTCCCGGTCGAGCTTCGGGCCCGTGGCGCGGAGCTTGTCGACCTCGGCCATGGCGTCGCGCAGTCCGGACAACCAGGACTCGGTGTGTTCGCCGACCAGCTTCACCGCCCAGGCCAGCGCCTCGGACCGGGACCGGGCGACGCCCGCGTCGACCAGGGTGTCCAGGACCTGCCGCTCGGGCTGCCGGAGCCGGGTCATCACCGGAACGGAGATGTGCGTGAACAGCGTGCGTACGTCCCCGAGTTCGGCGCCCCAGGACACCTTCCGCCGGTACCGGGCCTGAGCCTCGTCGGCGATCTGCATCCGGGTGCTGCGGGTGTCGGCGCGGAACCGGCTGATCCGGCCCTCCGCCGCCGCGGTGTCGTCGGTGGTGTCGTCGGGCAGCGTGCCGATGACGAGGATCTCCTCGCGGTCGACGCTGACCTCGACGTCGGAGAACCAGCCGTCGGGAAGTCGTCCCTCGAACCAGGCCTGAGCGTCGTCGGCCAGCGGCAGGTCAACGTTCTGCCAGCCGCCCGGGCGGCCGAAGCCACGTCCGCCACGACGTTCGTGGCGGCGACGTTCGCGGGGGTCGTCCTCGGTCCCCTCGGCGGTCGGATCTTCAGGTTCGCCGCGGCGGCGTCCCCGCCCGCGGCCTTCGCCGGCACCACGCCGGCGGTCGTCTCGTAGTCCGGGGCGCCCGCGGCGTTCCCGCGTGCCCTCGTCCCATGGTGAGTGCCAGGTCATCTGACTCTCCTTTCGCGTTACTTGATTACAGCATTACACGCTTGCAGGCGCGCGTCAATCCTGGTAGGGGGGCCTCGTCGGTTTTTCACGTAACGTGAAAAACTGGCGCCTTACCAGAGATGCTTCTCGCGTAAAGCGCCAAGAAGGTTGGTGGAGTGGGACTCAGGTGGCTGGTGTGGCGGGGTCGCGGCGGCTGATCAGGTCACCGGCCGCCTTCAGGTACGCGAGCTGTTCGCGCACGGAGCCGATCAGCCAGGGACGCCGGTGCCGGCGGACGGACCGGTCGCCGACGCCGTGGGCGACCAGCCCGAGGTGGCGGGCGATGCCGACCGCGCGGGCCAGGTGGTAGGTCTGAGTGACGATGATCAACTCGCGGCAGCCGTACAAGGTCTTGGCGCGGAGGCACGAGTCGTAGGTGTCCAGCCCGGCCCGGTCGGCCATGATCACGTCCTCCGGGACACCGGCGTCGGTCAGGTAGTTGATCATGGCGGCCGGCTCGTCGTACTCCGGGCGGAGGCCGTCGCCGGACACCAGCAGGCGCTCCACCTTGCCCAGTTCGAAGAGCCGCCGGCCGAGGTCCAGCCGGGCCGACAGGAACGAGGACGGGTGCCCGTCGGGGTGCACCTTGGCGCCGAGGATCATCGCGACCGGTGCCGCCGGTACGTCCTCGAGCGTGTGCACGTGGCCGACGGCGGCGCCGCGGACGTACCCGATCGAGGCGAGCAGTCCCAGCCCTCCCAACACCGCGCCGCCGGTCACGAGTCGGCCGAGGTTGTCGAGCAGGGGTGCCGGGCTGTTCACGCGTCCCACCCTAGGAGGGTGGGCCACAATGGGCGGCATGCCCGAAGGCGACACGGTCTGGCTGGCCTGCCGGCGGCTGCACGCCGCCCTGGCCGGCCGCCCGCTGGTCCGTGCCGAACTCCGGGTACCGACCCTGGCGACCGCCGACCTGGTCGGGCGTACGGTGCGCGAGGTGGTGTCCCGGGGCAAGCACCAGCTGTTCCGGTTCGACGACGGGCGGACCCTGCACAGCCATTTCCGGATGGACGGCACCTGGCGCATCTTCCCGAGCGGGCGACCGGTCCGGGGCGGTCCGGCGCACGAGATCCGGGCCCTGCTGGCCAACGCCGACCAGGTTGCCGTCGGCTACCGGCTGCCGGTGCTGGACCTGTTGCCGACCGCCGACGAGGACCTGGTCATCGGTCACCTCGGCCCAGACCTGCTCGGCCCGGACTGGGACCTCGACGAAGCGGTACGCAGATTCGGCGCAGACCCCGACCGGGCGATCGGCGAGGCGCTGCTCGACCAGCGCAACCTGGCCGGCCTTGGCACCTTCTACCGGGCCGAGATCTGTTTCCTGCAAGGGATCCATCCACGCCGCCCCGTCGCCGAGGTGCCGAACCTGCGCCGCCTGGTCGACCGGGCTCACCGGTTGATCATGGCCAATCGAGAGCGCCCCGAGCAGACCAGCACCGGTGATCTTCGCGCGGGCGCCCGCAGTTATGTGTACGGCCGCGCCGGCGAATCGTGCCGCCGCTGCCGGACCATGATCATGAGTGAGGAGTTCGGCCCGGACGGCCAGGAGCGGCGCAGCTACTGGTGCCCGACCTGCCAGCCCTGATCAAGGTGGCTTGAGCGATCGTGTTGCGCCTTGCCCGCGAACTGGTGGAGAAGACACCACGGACCTCGACGCTCAGCGCGCATACTCCGGGGCGGCGGAGCGTGCCGGCGGATCTGTTGGGCCTGTCTCGTCCCACGCTCGTCAAAATGATCAAGGCAGGAGAGATCAAGGCTCACATGGTCGGCAGTCATCGACGGCTCAAGCTGGCCGATGTTCTGGACTTCCAGCGGGACCGCCTGGAGCAACAGCAGATCGCGTTCGACAGATTGCGTGAACTGGAGCGGACGATTGCGGAGTGAACCAGCCTTCTCCGATGGTGGTCACGCGGGTGCTTGCGGATGCCAACGTGCTCTAGTCCAGGACACTGCGAGATTGGCTCATCCTGTTGGAGTTGCGCTCCAAGGGTGGACTCTTCAAGAACTACTGGACTGAGGACATCCTCGCGGAGGTCGTCACCAACCTCCGCGAGGACCATCCCTCTTGGGATGGCGGGCAGATCACCGCGATCCGAGACGGCATCACCGGCGCGATGTCAGGCGGACGCGTGGCCGACTTCGTCATCGACGGGAGTTATCCCGGTCCCGATCCGAAGGACCAGCACGTGCACGCGGCCGCCATGGCCTGTGAAGCCAGTTATCTGATGACGGTCGACGGCGGGTTCCGATCGTCAACGATCGAGCTTGATGATCTGCCGTACGAGGTCTACAAGCCAGATGACTTCTTCGTTTTCGTCGATGACTCCTGGCCGTACATCGTGCGGAGGGTGACGGCGGAACAGGACAAGTACTGGAGCGCTATCCCGGGCTCGAAGTCCTTGGCGCAAGCGCTACGTGACGTGGGTTGCCCGAGTTTCGCCGTAAGGGTCTTGCAGCATCTATGTCAGCTGCCTGCGGCGTAACCCCCGATCTGGTGCCTCGAAGTCAGCCTTGATCATCTTCGAAGCACTCCCAGGCGATGTTGTCCGGGTCCCGGAACGAAACCAGTCGCGGTCCGAGCTCATCGTGCCGTGCTCCCTCGGTGTCGATGCCGTGGCTGCGGAGCCGCTCGACCAGCGGCTCGAGCAGCTCGCCCGGCATTGACAGCGAGACATGATCCAGTCCGATCCGGCGCTCACTGAATCGGTCGTCGGCAGCGGTGCCGGGAAGCGGCCGGACCAGCACGATCCTGGTTCCGTCCGGCAGCCGCAGCCGCAGCTTCCCCGGATAGTCCGGTTCGGGCGGGAAGTCCTGATCGATCTCCAGGCCGAGCACCTCGCCGTAGAACCAGCGTGCGCGATCAAGATCACGGACCCGGAGGGTCAGGTGATGGATGCCGCTGAACCCGAGTCCCATGTCGTCAGGGCAGGGCGCCGAGGGCTTGAGCGACAGTGACGGCGGCTGCGGCGGACCAGGCCTGGGGGCGGCAGGCGGCGGGGTACGGGACCGGGCGGCCTTCGCCGGACCAGAGTTCCGGGAGCCGTTGCTCGAAGAGGACCGAGGCTCGGAGCAGGCCCTCGATCAGGCCGGTCGCGTGCTCGGCCTGGCCGGAGCGGACCAGGCCGTTGATCACGATCGCGGTGTCGTGCGGCCAGACCGAGCCGCAGTGGTAGCTGAGCGGCGAGTAGCCGCCGTCCTTGATCGACATCGTGCGCAGGCCCAGTCCGGAGTCGAGTTCCGGGGTGGCGATCATGCGGGCCACCTGGCGTTCCTCGTCGGAGTCCAAGATGCCGGTGCCGAGCAGGTGGCCGATGTTGCTGGTCAGCGAATCCACGCGACGCTTCGACCCGTCCAGGGCCAGCGCCGGGTAGCGCTCACCGTCCCGCTCGCACCAGAGGGCGCCGCGGAACCGGTCGGCGAGAGCGGCTGCCCAGCTGCGGAAACGATGAGCGCCGTCGAGACCCAGGAGGTCCAGCAGTTCGGCGCCCTTGATCGCGGCCTCGTACGCGTAGCCCTGCACCTCGGACAGGGCCACCGGCCCGTCGGCCTGGCTGCCGTCGCTGAACCGCACCGCGTCGCCGGAGTCCTTCCAGCCCTGGTTGGCCAGCCCGCGACCGCTGGCGTCGATGTATTCCAAGAACCCGTCGCCGTCGGCGTCACCGAAGTCGATCATCCAGGACAACGCGCCGGTCAGCGCCGGCGCGAGGGCGGTCAGTTCCTGCTCCGGAACCCCGCCGGCCCGCCAGGTGTCGTGCAGCAGGCAGACCCAGAGCGGCGTCGCGTCGATCGTCCCGTAGTAGCGCGGCGGCAGCCAGCTGTCCCCGTAACCCTGGGTGGCCCGGCGCAGCTCGTGGATGATCTTGCCCGGCTGCTCGCCGGTTTCCGGATCGTCCTTGCTGCCCTGCAGCCCGGCGAGGGTACGCAACGTACCCAGGGCGGGGCGATGATCAACGGGCAGCAGCAGCCGGGCGGTCCACAGGCTGTCCCGGCCGAACAAGGTGAGATACCAGGGCGCCCCGGCCGCGAAGAAGGCGTCCGGCGGCGAGTCGGGCAACGCCATCCGCAGGGCGTCCAGGTCGGTCAACGCCAGCTCCAGCCAGCGACCCAGCCGCGGTTCAGGGCGGGTGGCCAGTCGTTCCCCGGCGGCCCGTACGTGATCATGAACGGCGAGCCCGGCGCTGCCCGCCGCGATGATCACCGGCTGTTGATCAGTGATCTCGGCTCGCCAGGCGCAGGTCACCGATCCGCGCGCCGGCACCGTGATCGGCCACTCGATGATCATGGTGCGGTGGTCGTCGGTTCGCCGCAGCCGGGCGTCGTCGGCGGTGATCGTGGTCGAGGTCCGTACGTCGGCCCAGGTCACCGACCCGCCGTCGGGCTCCGGCAGCTCGATCGGCTCCACCGGAGTCCCGGACCGGATGGCGTCCATGCCCGCCTGGTCGGCCGCCAGCCGAAGCCGTACCAGACATTCCACCGGATCCTCGAGGACCGACGACACGGTGATCCGTTCGGTCACGGTGCCGGGTGCGACGGTGCGCTCCCGGTCGAGCCGGAGCACCGGGTCCGGGCTCGGCGCCACGCTCAGCTCGCGGAGCAGCGCGGTGAACGTCGCCGCGGTCCCGGAACCGAGGCGGGCGATCGACTCGCCGGCGCTCTCGCCACCGTCCGGCGCCACCACCGTCACCGTCGCCTCACTGATCACCCGGCAGTCTGCGTGCAGCACGCCATGCGCGGTCCGGGCGTCGGCCCGGATGGCCCCGTCGGCACCGGACAGCACCTGGGTCGGAGCGGCGACCAAGATCAGGACGTCGTGCAGCAACGGATGCAGTCGACTCATGTGTCGAGGCTATCTCCTACACTGGGCGCGAGTCCGAGAGACGCTGCAGCGAGGAGACCCGCCACGCTCGGACCGACCGGATGATCAGTCAAGGGCGTCTTCCACGAGAGGAGACGCAGATGGATGATCAACGAGTGATCGACTACGCCGCCCCGACGGCGGACCAGCACGACGCGCTGCGGGCGATGGCCCGCCGCTGCTTCGCGGACACGTTCGCCCGGCACTACGATCCGGAGCCGTTCGGTGCCTTCCTGGAAACCACTTACGGCCCGGACGGCGGCATGGCGCGCGACCTCCAGGACCCGGAACTACGGTGGTTCGTCGCGGTCGGCGACGCCGGCCCGATCGGGTACGCGAAGCTGACCCCGCTCCGGGCTCCGGCCGAAGCTCCGCTGCCGGGCGCTCTGGAACTGCAGCAGCTGTACGTACTCAAGGAATGGCACGGCACCGGCGTCGCCGATCGGCTGATGGAGTGGGCGTTGGCCGCCGCTGCCGAGGCACCGGAGGTCTATCTGACCGTCTTCGACCACAACGAGCGGGCGAAGCGCTTCTACCGGCGCTATGGCTTCACTGAGGTCGGCCGGTGCACCTTCATGCTCGGCGACCGGGTCGACGACGACCGGATCTGGTGCCGGCGACCATGATCAGCCGCCGGCACTCATGATCAGTTGAACTCGTTCGGGTGCGGGTTGTTCCGGCCGTCGACGTTCACCGCGTCGATCACTGCGATGTCGTCGGCGGACAGCTCGAACCCGAAGATGTCGAAGTTCTCCTCGATCCGGGCCGGCGTGACCGACTTCGGGAACACCACGTAGCCCTTCTGGATGTGCCAGCGCAAGATCACCTGGGCCGGGGTGCGGCCGAGCTTGCCGGCCAACTCCTGGATCTGCGGGTTGGCCAGGTCCTTGGCCAGGCCGAGCGGGCTGTAGGACTGGGTGACGATGCCGAGCTCGTTGTTCACCGCGACGAGCGGCTCCTGGCTGAACGTCGGGTGCAGCTCGATCTGGTTCACCGTGGGCACGGTAGAGCTCTCGGCCACGACGCGACGAAGATGATCTTCGAGGAAGTTGGAGACGCCGATCGACTTGGACCAGCCCTTCGACTTGATCTCCTCGAGCGCCAGCCAGGCCTCGACGTAGTTGTCCTTCTCCGGCGTCGGCCAGTGGATCAGGTAGAGATCGACGTACTCGAGACCGAGCTTCTCCAGGCTGGTCTGGATCGCGGCGAGCGCGTCGTCGTGGGCGTGCTTGTCGTTCCACAGCTTGGTGGTGACGAACAGTTCCTCGCGCGGGATGCCGGACTCGGCGATCGCGCGCCCGACGCCCTCCTCGTTGCCGTAGATCGCGGCGGTGTCGATGTGCCGGTAGCCGACCTCGAGCGCCTTGGCCACCGAGGTGACGATGTCCTCGGTCGAGACCTGCCATACGCCGAACCCGAGCTGCGGGATCTCGTTGCCGTCGTTGAGGGTGATCGTGGGCACCTGGCTCATGACCGTTGCTCCTTCTCGTGTCGGGTTGTCAGAGGTGAGTATTTCCGATCCGCGATGCGGAATCGACCCGGGTACGGCACGATGGTGCCCGCCACCGGAGCAGGAGTAGGGAGGATCGGAATGTCCGGTCAGAGCCGACCGCAGCAGGGCGAGATGATCACGATGTTCACCGACACGTATCGGGCCGCGAACGCCGGCGGCCGGCAACCGCCCTGGGACTGGCAGGCGCCGCACCCGCATCTGGTCCGGTGGGTGCGGGAGAACAAGATCAGCGGCAGCGGCCGGTCGGCGATGATCGTCGGTTGCGGGTACGGGGACGATGCGGCGTTCGTGGCCTCGCTGGGCTTCCGTACCACCGGGTTCGACTACGTGGCCGACGCGATCGAGGGTGCCCGGCGGCGCCATCCCGACGCCGGATTCGATCTTCGGGTGGCCGACCTGTTCGCGCTGCCGCCGGAGTGGAACGGCGCCTTCGACCTCGTGGTGGAGAGCCTGACCGTGCAGTCCATTCCGCGCGAGCAGCGCAGCGACGCCACGGCCGCGATCGCCCGCCTGGCAGCTCCCGGCGGCACGGTGCTGGTGATCGCCTCGGCGCTCGACGACGCGGTGCGGGAACCGGGGCCGCCCTGGCCGCTGGACCGGGCCGACGTCGAACGGTTCGGCGAGTACGGCCTCGAACCGATCGCGATCAACCGCTGGGAACGCCCGGATCGCCCCGATCTGTCACCTTGGCTGGCCGAGTTCCGGCGGTAGGGGATCCTGCCGGATCGAGAGCGTGGGTTTGTCGACAACCGCACCCTGATTTCGCCAGCCAGACGTACGAATGTCGACAACCCCACCATCGTTGGCGCCACATCGGGTCGACGCTGGATCGCTCCGTCCAGGCGTGCCACGCAGATCTTGCAGCCAGACCACGATCGGCCCGGTCCCCGACACTGAGCGGGTCCCGACACTGAACGGACGCCTTGACCTCGATCCGGCGGCAGGCGCAGGGCCAAGGATTCGCTCGGCGCACGCCCTGGCGAATCTGCGGGTCCCGGGCACCGTGTCCGGGCTCGCTCCACCTACCCAGGCCGCTGCCGATCACTCGCTGCCGAAGCCGCCGGCCTCTCGAGCCCAACCTGGATCCGTGGACCCGTCGCCTCAGCCGCGCACCTGCCTCCAAAGTGATGTCGTTATTTCTCCACGGGCGAGCAACCGATCGCGACTGCCACGTGGAAATGCCCCGTCCGTGGAGGAATTCCGACATGCCCGCCATCCGGGTCTGTGAGCGCCAGCGCGGAGCGTGGTGGCTGCGGCGTTGACGCTCGACCGCCGCTCGGGCACCGCTTTGCGTCGACAGTCCCTCGACCGGACGCCTTGCGGCCGGCACCGGGAGGGTATGTGGTGGTGTCGTCCGTGCGCCAGGCCGCCCGTCCGGGGAACCGGGCTAAAGGCACTTCGGGTTGCGGACGCACTGGATCGCTCCGCCGGCGGCGGCGAACAGGAGGGCGATCCAGCCGATCCCGAGCAGCAGGCAGGTGACGGCCGCGAAGCCGGCGGCACCGGCGATGCCGAGCGAGCCGCGCTCGTTGCGCAGTTGAGCCGCCGCTTCCGGTGCGCCCGGCTGGTGGGCGATCTGCTCCAGGTAGTGGTAGCGGGCCCGGGTGGTGGCGATCAGCCAGATCAGCATGGCGATCAGCACGATCGCCAGCACGATCGGGACCGGCGCGGCGATGAAGACCAGGGCCGACACCCCGGCGGCGATCATGCCGGCGTCGGGCTCGAGCTGCTCGGTGATCAGGTATTGGATCACCAGGCCGACCACGATCACGCCGAGGACCACGGCCAGGAAGATCAACACCGGGCGCGCCCCACCGGTGACGTGGCGATAGCCGGCCAGCAGCGCCGGGTCGTGGGCGAGCGGCTCCTCCGACGCGACCAGCCGTCGCCGCCCGAGCACGTACGCGGGCAGCAGCAGGGCGAGCACCGCGGCGCCTCCGACGAGGTTCACCAGGATGATGGCCAGCGGTCCGGTGTCCATGCCCGCATCGTCCCACTTCGCCGAATCAACCGCCCGAACGGCGCGGTCCGTAAGTCCGTCGACCTTGTCCGAAACCCCGGTGACCGGTCAGTTGTGCACCGACACGCCGCAAAAACCGCTGCTTTGGTGACCGGTCGGCGGAGGTTTGGGTGGGGGTGGGGGATTAGGGTCGGGAGGGTGGTGCGGACGAGGGAGAGGCGCTCGCCGTTGCTGTGGCAGCTGCTGCGGCCTGGCACGGCGATCCTGATCTTGCTGCAGGCTCTGCTCTGTCACCTGCTGCTCGGCCTGCCCGCGCCGCATCCGCTGGGTTTCCTGGGCGGGTTGGTCCTGCTTGCGCTCTGGTACGCCCACGCGGTGGCGATCAACGACCTGAGCGACGCCGATACGGACGCGATCAACCTGGCCGGGGCTGCGGACCGGCCGTTGATCAACCGGACCGCGAGCGTGGGCCGGCTGCGGCTGACCGGCTGGCTGCTGGCCGCGGCGGTGGTGATCATCGGGCTGCTGTTATCGCCGTGGCTCGGGTTGGCCGGCTTGATCATGGTGCTGCTCAACCTGGCCTACTCGCTGCCGCCGGTCCGGCTGTCCGGCCGCGGCGGTGCCGCCCAGCTGCTGCTCCCGATCGGGTACGTGATCTTCCCGGCCGTCGTGGTCTGGGCGATCTCGGGCCAGCCGCCGGTCGACGGGCGCGGCCTGATCGGCGTGGCCGGGCTCTACCTGCTGCTCTGCGGAAGGCTGTTCCTCAAGGACATCCGCGACGTCGAGGGCGACCGGCGGACCGGGAAGCGGACCTTCCTGGTCCGGCACGGGCTGCCGGCCACGCTGGTCGCGTCGGCCGTGCTGCTGGTCCTCGGCGTGGTGATCATGGCGCTGGCGATCATGCCGCCGGCCCGGTACGCGCTGATCCTCGCGGCCGTGATCACGGCGGTCGGCGCGCCGCTGTTGTTGATCAAGGTCGGCCTGGCCGAAGGGCTGAACCGGCGGCTGCTCTGGGTCGGCCTGGTCGGCCGGCTGGCCAGCCTGTGGACGTTCTGCTGCACGGTGTCGCTGGCCGTGAGCCGCTGGAATCCAGGACCCTGGTGGCAGCAGGAGGTGGTGACCGCGCTCGGCGTGATCATGTTCGCGTTCTCGTTCCTGCCGTACCGCGAGGAGCTCAGGCGAGCGCGCTGATCAGGATCGCCGCGATCGCCGGCACGGTGAGGTTGTCGGTGCCGCGCGGGCTTACCAGCTCGGTGACCGTACAGCCCAGGGCAACCACGGCCGCCGGCATCGGACCGGCCGGCAGCGTGATCAGGAACGCGACCACCAGAAAGGTGAGTGCCCCGCCGACCGAGCGGCCCAGCACGATGGTCCGGATCGGCCACCGCCGCCCGACCAGGTAGGCCGCGGTGTCGGCCAGGCCGAGGATCAGCACCGCCAAGACGAAGACGATCGCGTTGTCGGCCAGCAACGCGGCCAGTGCCACGCCGACCCCGAACAGCAGGTCGCCCCAGGATCCCTCGGCGCGCGAGCTCAGGCTGCGCAGCGGCAGGTAGCGGCGGGCCAGCAGCAGCGCCGCGGAGAACAGCAACCCGATCAGCACGTACCACCGGAAGTCGAGCCAGAGGCAGGACAGGACGGCGAGCAGCGCGGAGCCGACGTGGGCGATCTTGCGGCTCAGCTCGGGCGGCGGCTCCCACCGCCGGGCGACGACCTCGTTGATCGCCAGGAAGCCGGCCAGCAGCGCCACCGTGGTGACCACGGTGACCGCGGTGATCATGGCCAGACCTCGCGGATCCGGTCCAGGCACTCCGGTACGGGTTCGCGGGTGTCGACGACCAGGTCGGCGAGCCGGCGACCGTGGTCCAGCTCGGCGGCCAGCACCTCCGGCTCGGCCCGCTCCAGGTCGCCGCGTTCGCGCAGCCGCCGCAGCAGGTCCGGGACCGGAGCCTCGGCGGCGACCACATACAGGTCGGGATGCAGGGCCCGCAGCCGGTCCAGGACGACGGCCCGCAGGCAGGCCGCGACCGGGTGACCCGGTTCGGAGTCCAGCCGCGGCAGGGCGTAGTCGTGGCCGTAGTGCCGGTGCACCCCGAGCGCCGCCGACTTCCGCTCCGCGAACTCGGCCTCGTCGACGAATTCGTGGGTGTCGGAGGTCTCGCCCGGGCGGCGGGGTCGAGTGGTGAGCGTGCGTACGGTCCGCAGATCGGGCAACTGGGCGCTCAGGGCCCGGAGCAGGGTCGACTTGCCCGCCCCGCTCGGGCCGATCAGCACGAGAGCCGCGGCAGCCATGAGCCGCACTGTACGGGGGCGATCGGAAACCGGGCGGAGCGGCCGTTCGGAGAGTGGAATACTTGCTTCCCGTGTCATCGATTCCCACCCTGCTGAGTTCCGCGGTCGAGGCGATTGCCGGCGTCGACCCCGAGCTCCGGCCTGCCACGAAGCCGCAGTTCGGACACTTCCAGTCCAACGTCGCGCTCCGCCTGGCCAAGGCCGAGGGCAAGCCGCCGCGCGAGGTCGCGGCGCGGATCGTCGACACCCTCGACGTGTCGGAATGGTGCGAGCCGCTGGAGATCGCCGGCCCGGGCTTCATCAACTTCCGGATCAAGGCCGACGTGCTGGCTGCTGAGGCGAGCCGGCAACTGACCGACCCGGCGGTCGGAGTGGTGCCGACCGACATGCCGCAGCGGGTGGTGATCGACTACTCGGGCGCCAACGTGGCCAAGCAGATGCACGTCGGCCACCTTCGGTCGACGGTGATCGGGGACTGCTTCAACCGGGTGCTGACCGCGCTCGGCCACACGGTGATCCCGCAGAACCACCTCGGCGACTGGGGCACCCAGTTCGGCATGCTGGTCGAGCAGATCCTCGAGGAGGGCCTGGACGCGTCCACGTTCGACCTGATCAAGGCCGAGGAGCTGTACCGGCGGGCCAACGAGCACTTCAAGGAAGACCCCGTGTTCGCCGACAAGGCGCGGAAGCGGGTGGTCGCGCTGCAGTCCGGCGACGAGCAGACGCTGTCCATCTGGCGACAGTTGATCACGCTCTCGGTGGCGGGCTTCAACGGCGTCTACGCGCGGCTCCACGTCAAGCTCACCGACGATGATCTTGCCGGCGAGTCGACGTACAACGATGATCTTGCGGTGGTCGCCCGCGAGCTGGAGGAGAGCGGCACGGCGGTGATCGACGACGGCGCGCTGTGCGTCTTCGTCGAGGGCTTCAACTCGCCCATGATCATCCGCAAGTCCGACGGCGGGTACGGCTACGGCATCACGGACCTGGCCGCGGTCCGGCACCGGGTCCGGGATCTGAAGGCCGACCGGATGATCTACGTGGTCGGCACCGAGCAGACGTACCACTTCAACCAGGTCTTCGCGGTCTGCCGCAAGGCCGGCTATCTCCCGGACGACGTGGTCGCCGAGCACGCCGGTTACGGCCTGATCCTGGGCGCCGACGGCAAGCGGCTGCGGACCCGGGACGGCGGCACGATGAAGTTGATCAACCTGCTCGACGCGGCCGAGGAGAAGGCGTCACCCCCGATCGCGCTGGCGGCGATCAAGTACGCCGACCTGTCCAGCGGGCTGCAGAAGGACTACGTCTTTGACATCGACCGGATGGTCAAGGCGCAGGGCAACACCGGGCCCTATCTGCAGTACGCGCACGCCCGGTGCAGCCAGGTGCTCCGGAAGGCCGAGGCCGAGCAGTTCGACGTGCCGACCAAGATCACGGTGATCGACGAGCCGGCGGAGCAGACTCTCGCGCTCCAGTTGACCAAGTACGGCGAGACCGTCGCGGATGTGGCCGAGACGCTGCAACCGCACCGGCTCTGCGGTTACCTGTACGACCTCGCGGTCGCCTACACCGACTTCTACGAGAACTGCCCGGTGCTCAAGGCCGAGGGCGAGATCCGGGCCTCCCGGCTCGCCCTCTGTCTGGCCACCAAGCGGGTCCTCGCCGCCGGCCTGGACCTGCTCGGAATCGAAGCCCTGGAACGGATGTAACCAAACTCCGCGTCCTGAGCCTGTCGAAGGGCAGGTCACATGGGCTCGGCCCAACGACCAAGCTCAGGGTGCGTTGGGGCCTACGTGCTTGATCGGGTCCGGGTGCTCCTGGGCGTCGTTGGCGAGCCACGCGGCGCCGATGATGCCGGCCTTGTTGCGCAGCGTGGCCGGCACGATCGGGCTGTTCAGCTTGAGGTGGGGCAGGAACTCGTCGGAGTCCTTGCTGACGCCGCCGCCGACGACGATCAGGTCCGGCCAGAACAGGGCCTCGACGACCTCGTAGTAGCGCTGCAGCCGGACCGCGTACTCCTCGTACGACATGCCCGTCTTGTCCTTCACGCTGGCCGCGGCCCGGCTTTCGGCGTCGTGGCCGTCGATCTCCAGGTGGCCCAGCTCGGAGTTGGGGATCAGCACGCCGCGGTAGATCAGCGCACTGCCGATCCCGGTGCCGAGGGTGGTCATCAGGACCAGGCCCGGATGCCCCTTCGCCGCGCCGTACTGCACCTCGGCGACCCCGGCCGCGTCGGCGTCGTTGACCAGCACGATCGGCCGGCCGAGTCGATCTTCGAAGATCTTCTCCGCGGGGGCGTCGATCCAGGACTTGTCGATGTTCGCGGCCGACCGAGTGCGCCCGTGGGTCACCACGGCCGGCACGGTGACCCCGATCGGTCCGTCGCCGATCTGGTCGGCGAAATGATCAACGATCTCGCTGACGACGGCCGCGACATTCTCCGGCGTCGACTCCTGCGGGGTCTCGATCCGGAGACGCTTCTCCGCGAACACACCTTCGGCGAGATCAACCGGGGCTCCCTTGATTCCGCTCCCGCCGATATCGATCCCCAACACTGGACGTTCGGTCATGCCGCTGAGCTTAGCGGCGCGTCTCGGTACCCCGGAGGTCGCGCCGCAGCTGTTCCACGGACCAGTCATAGATGGCCGGATCCTCGGCGAAGTAGAAGGCGTAGAACCTGCGGTAGACCTCGATCCAGAACCGCGCCTCGTCGCCGAGCCGGGCGACGGCGAGGTCGGTCAGCCACTCCTCGTCACCGGGATGCGCGGTCCTGGATTCCAGTCCGAGGAACGCGATCGCTCCCGCGACGTCCATCATCGGATCGGCGGCCAGCGTGTGCGGGCTGAAGTCGACCACGCCGGTGACGCACGCGGACCCGTCCGGTTCGCGACGGACCAGGACGTTGCCCGGGAAGTAGTCGCCGTGCACCAGCGCCGGCCAGGTCTGCCGCCGGGCCAGCGCGTCGAACAGCTGCTGCCACCGCTCGGTCAGGTCCGGCAGGTCGGCCTCGAGCCGAGGCCGTACGGACCCGACGGTCCGGTGCAGCTGTGCCGCCAGCAGGTCGGCCAGGGTGTCGAACCGGCGGGGCGCATCCGGGCCGATCAGCTGGGCGAAGCCGGCCACGGGTACGGGCAGCCGCTGCAGATCCATCGCGGCGGTCAGATAGCGCTCCAGGCTCAGCCGGCGGAGGCCCTCATCCGGCGTCGCGGCGAGATGGTCGCGCAGCTCCTCGCCCTCGATCCGGTGCTCGACGGTGTAGCGCCGGCCGGCGAACTCGCCGGCGTCGAGCACCCGCGGGACCGCGTAGCCGAGATCCACGGCGGCCCACAGGTCGGCCAGCGCCCGCCGCTGCGCCGCGACCTCGGGCCGGGCGCCGGGCGCCTGCAGCCGCAGCACCCGGTCGTCGTCGAGGGCGAACACCTGCGACTCCGAACCACCGCCGAGCAGCGCCTCGGGCCCGATCCGGAACCGGTCCAACACGGCCAGTTCGTCGCGGTCGGTGGCACCGGGCCGGCCCGCGGACAGCCGTCGCTGGCGGTCCGCGGCACGGGCGGTCCGGGCCCGGTCGAGCTGGGTCAGCGCGAGCTCGCGGGCGGCGGTCTCGTCCAGTTGCCGGGCCACCGCGTTGACCGGGCCCTTCGGGGTGTCGACGTGGACGTCGGCCAGCCGCAGCCCCCGCTGCCAGGGGCCCTGCTCGATCCGTACCGACTGGCTCTTGGCGTGCGGCACGATGTCGCGGCGATGGGTCAGCCAACCGTGCTCGGTGATCAGGACCCGGTCGTCGTAGCCGTACTTGAGGGTCCAGAAGTTGTACCAGGCCGGCCAGCGGGCCCGGCGCGGCGACGGATGCAACTCGATCGCCGACAGGTCGACGCCGGGCAGCACCCGGTCCAGGGTCACCTGAAGTTGATCTTTGTTGGCCACCGGCAGCAGCACGCTGGTGGCGTTGTTGTCGTTGTTCTCGCCCTCGGACGTGCCGTAGCCGAGGATGTCGACGTCGACCCGCCACCAGCCGAGCCGGCGCCACAGCATCGGCTGCGACACCGAGAGCCCCTGGATCCGGTCCAACGGCACCGACTGACTGGTCAGGGCGGTCAGGCCGCGGGTGATCCGCAGGCCCCGGGACGACTCGGCCAGGGTGAAGTTGAACATCGCGATCAGCCGGCGGCCGACCAGCGACACCAGACCGATCACCGCCGGCACCAGGCCGGGCAGCGCGTAGATGATCACGCCGAGGACGCCGGTCACGACCAGCGCGCCGACGGTGAGGAAGGCGGTGATCAAGAACTCGCTGGACAGCAGGAAGCTGCCCACCAGCATCGCCGGATTGATCACCACCAGCGGCCGGTCGGACTGGCGCAGGTCGGTGAAGGCGCTGGTCTTCTCGCCGTGCTCGGCACCGTGCAGGCTGCTCTGCTCACCGTGCGCGCGGACCAGCAGGTAGTCCCGCAGTCGGGCCGCCCGATCCCGTTGCAGATAACGGAGTTTGATCGTGTTGTCGCCGGCGCCGACCTCGAGCCGCAGCTCGACCAGGCCGAAGATCCGGGCCGCGAACGGCTGGATGATGTCCACCGACTGCAGCCGTTCGAACGGGACCTTCTTGGAACTCTTGAAGATCGCCCCGGTCTCGACCCGGAGCTCTTCGTCGTCGATGACGAACCGGGTGAAGTACCAACTGACGAAGCCGACGGCGGCGGCCAGGATGACGATCACCGCGATCCCCAGCAGCAGCCAGCGCAGCTCCGGCAGCACGAACCCGCCCCGGCCGTTGGACGAGTCCGGGATCAACTCGCGGCCGCCGGCCACAATGATCGCGACCAGCACGAGCCAGCCGCGGATGAACGGGGTCAGCGGGTGCGGACGTTCGGTCTGCTTGACCGCGGGCGCGCCCTCGACCACCGGCGCCAGCTCGGCCGGCGCGGTCGCCTGATCATGATCTTGGTCGGTCATCGTCCGGGCTTCCGGCGATCACAGGCCCGAGGCATGTGCCTCGCCCAGCTGGGTCAGGCTGTCCCGCAGGCGGGCCGCCTCATCCGGGACCAGGCCCGGGATGGTTGCGTTGGTGGATGCGCTGGCGGTGACCAGGGTGACGTGGGCCAGGCCGAGCGCCCGTTCCAGTGGGCCGGACTCGACCTCGACCAACTGCATCCGCCCGTACGGCACCGCGACCAAGGTGCGGAACATGACGCCGTGCGTGATGTAGAGGTCGTCCTCGCGCTCCACGTACCCCCAGGAGCGGTAGTGCCGTTCGACCAGCAGCCACCGGGGCACGGTGATCGCCAGGCCGATGGCGATCACGATCGCGCTGACCCACCAGAGCTGGGTCAGTACACCGAAGATCACCGCCGGAACGAGGAAGACGACCGCGGCGATTCCGGTGGTGAGGCGGCGCAAGGTCCGGTACGGGGGAGCGAGGCGCTTCCACTCGTACTGCGGGGGCGCGAACAGGTCATCCATAGCGACTCCCACCCTAGTGTCCTACGCCTGACGCACGTCAGCGGCGCTTCTTGGGTCCCTTGACGCTGACGCCGCCGAACAGCGACATCCCCTTGAGGACGATCACCGGTGCGCCGGGCACCGGATCGCCGAGCCGGGTGATGTCGGTGCCGCCGAAGACGCCCGCGGTCTGATCACGGACCTCGACGCCCTCCGGCACCAGGACGTCCATCCCGCCGAAGCACCAGAACCCGATGATCTCCACCACCGGAGCCTCGAAGACCGCGTCGCGAAGATCGAGTTCGACGCCGCCGAACACCGCGATCGCCGTGCTGGACTTGCGAATCCGCCACTTCCCCTTGCGCGACGCGCCACCGAAGATCGCGATCATGGTGTCGCGTTCCTCGGCCGGGTGGGACTGGTCGATGGTGAAGTTGGACTGAGCTTGCGGTTGTGGCTGCGGCAGCGTGGGCGGGGTCACCGGAACGAGGTCGCTGGTGATCGGCACCAGGTCGTCGAACGTTCGCGCGCTCATCGCCTGCTCGAGACGCTCGTCGTATTCCTCGTGGGTGAGCCGGCCCTCCGCGAACGCCGTACCGAGCAGGTTCGCGACCTGCTCCCGGTCGGCGTCGGACGCGCGCAGGTTGCCACCGGCGATCGGTCCGACGTCGCGCGGCTCCCGACCGAACGGCTCCGGCACGTTGTTGCTCGCGGTCACACCCCGTACCGTAACGCGTTCCTTCCGAGGTCCGAACTGCTCGTCGGTCAGACAATGGAGGAACCCGGGCGAACCCCGAGCGCGGATCAATGCGGACGGCCGATGTCGAAGACGTTGCCCTCCGGATCGGCCAACGTGACCCAGGCCGTCCCGTACTCCTCGAACTCGCCGACCTTCGTCGCGCCGAGCCCGATTGCCCGCTCGGCCGCGGCCTGGAAGTCGTCCGAGACGAGGTCGAGGTGCAGCCGGTTCTTGCCGGTACGGGGCTCGGGCACGGCCAGGAACATCAGCGAAGGGAAGGCGCCGTCGCCGTGGATCTGGGCCATGAAGGGATTGCCGCCGTCGGCGACCGGCCGGCCGATCACGCCGGCGTAGAAGCCGGCCAGCTGGGTCGGGTCGGCGGAGTCGATCACGATCTGTCCGAGTTGCATGCTGAGTTGGTCCTTTCGGTCAGCCGGCGATGGGCCAGCAGAGTTCGGTGGTGTAGTCGGCCGGATCGGTCACGTCGCCCGGACCGACCAGGTAGAGCTCGCGCACGGGTCCGGGCGCGAGAGTCTCGCGTTCGGCGACGTAGCTGCCGAGCGCGGCGTAGGTACGGTCGATGTCGGTGAAGCTGCCGTGGTGCACGGTGGTCGCGAACCGGCCGGCTGGCAGCGTGAGCTCCCGCAGGCCCGGCGGCGCCGAGGTCGGGATCGGGACGTAGGCGACGACCTCGCCGATGCTGTCGGTGAAGAAGGAGTCGTCGTACGTCGCGGCGCCGGGGCCGATCGGTGCGATCCCGGCCGCGCCGAGGCTCTCGTACAGCCTCGGGAACGTCTGCGCGCACCAGAGGTCGATCACGCTGCGGTCGACCCGGTCCACGATCGCGGCGACCCGCTGCTCCGGTTGATTCGTGGAGCGGAACTCGTACCCGATCCTGGGCTGGGAGAGCAGCCGGCGCAGCGACCCGACGATCTCCCGGGTCCGGTCCAGCTCCTCCTCCATCCGGCGCAGATGGTCGGCGATGATCGCGTTCCGCGCCTCCTCCGAGTCCGCCCGGACCACCGTCGCGATCTCCGGCAGCGGCATGTCCAGGTGGCGGAGTCTGGCGATGAGGAGGGCGGTCGGGACCTGCCCGATCCCGTACCGCCGATAGCTGGTCGTCGCATCCACCTCGGCCGGCTCCAGCAGCCCGATCTCGTGGTAGTGCCGGAGCATCTTGACGCTGAGATGAGTCAACCGGGAGAACTCCCCGATCGGTACCGATACGCTCATGACCGCAACACTGCACCCTCCGACAATGGGAGGGTCAAGCAGCGCCCGGACGAGTTGGCTACACTGCTCTCTGCGCCGGTATGCTGCCGGTCAGCGCGGATGTAGTTCAATGGCAGAACATCAGCTTCCCAAGCTGAGAATGCGAGTTCGATTCTCGTCATCCGCTCCAAGATCGAAACCCCTAGTGGCAGGCCAAATCGCCACTAGGGGTTTTATTCGAACATCGAGGCTAGCCAGTGTGCGTGCCCTCAACGTGCCCCGAACGACGGGAGTTCGCCGGTCGGGCGGTCTTGATCATGGCGTTCAACGACTCGGCGATCACCCGGTCCCGGCTGTCACTCCGGTGCTGGTAGACGAGCGCGGCGTCAACGCTGGCGTGCCCCATCCGAGCCATCAGCTCGCGGGTGCTGGCGCCCGAGATCGCCGCCAGGTGGTTACCGGTGTGCCGCAGGTCATGGATGTGAATCCCGGCCAGGCCGGCGTCCTTCAGGGCACGTGCCCAGATCTTCGAGAAGTTGGTCCGGGCCGGCGTCACACCGTACGGTCCGACGAACACGCGACGGAGACCGCCGAGCTCGCCGAAGGTCGCAAAGTGCTGCTCGACCTCGGGAACCAGCCACTCAGGAAAGGTCACGGTGCGGATGCCGGCTGCCGTCTTTGGCGCCTTGATCACCTGGCGCGCACCGATCTGGGACACGGCCCGCTCAATCTGCCGGATTGACCTCTACTAGATCAAGGCGCCGGCTCCGCCGGCGCGGCGGCGCGTGTCCTCGCTTCGCTGCGGGCCGCGCCGCTTCTGCATCCGCCTTGGCATTATTGATCACATGATCAGCGACTCGCATCCGGTGCGCCACTACCTTGGCCGTTGGCGCCCCAAGACGTCTGATAGAACGGCGCCGCTCCACACGACGGATCAGCTGAGTTCGGCCGAAGTCAAGGCGATTCATCACGCGGAGAACGAGCTTCTCGATGCAAACACGAATTCTGCCTACTTCGTCCTACGGGACCAGCGGCGAGCATTGGACCTGGTGCTGGCGGACGTCGTCAAGGAGTGGAGCAACCAGGATGCGGAATACATGGCCTTACGCCGGCGTGTCTCAACTGCATTGGAGAATTTTCTGTCCTCGCTCCGTGCGTTCGACGATAAGACGTGTGCGTCGTTATCCGCAAAATACGGCAAGGAGTCGAAGCCGTACCGAGTCTTCAAGGCTGCATTGAGCTTGGAATACGACAACCAGGCTGCCTACCGAATCGCGTACAAGCTGAGAAACTTCATGCAGCACGCTGGAACCGTCATGCGACTGGAGATCAACGAGAAACTCGACGACTCAGGCGAGAGATCCGTGACCGCCAGCGCGATACTCCCACCGCAGGAGCTTCTGGCCTGGAATGGGTGGGGAAGCACGGTCAAGCGGGATCTCTCAGCCATGAGCGGGGTAATAGACGCCCAAATTCTGTGCGATCGGGTGACCGACTCGTGCGGAAGGGCGTACGCCAACGCCGTGCTTGCTCAGGAAGCCGCCTTGAAGGCCGCGGCTGACCTCCTTGTGAGCTATGAAGCGCGTGGGCCGCAGCCGATCGATGGCAGGCTAACGATACTTACCCTTCCTGAGCAGGTCGATGGTCTCAAAGGCTCATCGTGGACAGACGTAATGGTTGGCCTCGCTACCGGGCTAGATCGCTTTCTCGCCGAATGCAGGCGTGCAACCGAGAAATACGGACCCGTTGAAGTTGACTAAGCCAGAAGAAGTTACGTCCGCGTCCCCTCTCCGGACCAGTCTCCGGTCTCCGGTCCGCGTGTCAAGGGCGCTGCGCGTCCTTCGGATTTCACCCTTGACGCACGGCCCGGAGCCCTACGATTGGCGCCTACGAGGGGACGCGGCTGGTGTGGGCCGAGGATTCGAACAGCAGGTGTTCGGCGTGCCATTCCCGTGCCATTAGCCGGGTCCGACGAGGTCACTCCAGGCCAGCAGCGCCCATGATCGACTCGCCGGATCCGGATCGGACCGTCAGCCCTGGGCCGGTTCCCAAGCTGAGAATGCGAGTTCGATTCTCGTCATTCGCTCCAAGATCGCAGCCCTTTGTGGCAGGCATGGCCTTCAGCGACTCTGCGATCACCTTGATCACTGAGGGATGGCGTTGTCGATGAGGACGGCAGCGATGGCGGCGGCGGTGGAGAAGGATTCACGGTTGAGGACTCGGGTGCGGGCCGAGGCACCGTCGAGCAGGAGCGCCAATTGTTCGCCGAGTTGCTCGGGGTCGCTGGCGCCCGCTTCGCGGGCGGTTTCGGTGAACTTCGCGGCGAGGGCGGTCTTGTAGTCGCGGGCGTACTGGGACGCGGGATGTTCGGGATCGTGGAGTTCGACGGCGGCCGCGATGTAGGGGCACAGGGGCGTGGACTCGGGCAGGTCGAAGGCGGCGAGGAGTCGTTCGCGGGGTGTCAGGTCGGTGCGGTCGAACACCCCGGGCATGACGTCGGGATCGAATCGACGCAGGTATTCGGCGACGAGTTCGTCCTTGCTGGTGAAGTGCTGGTAGGCCGTGCGCTTGGACACCTGGGCCACCGCGCAGAGTTGGTCCATGCCGGTGCGGTTGATGCCCTGAGCACGGAACAGTTGCTGTGACGCGCTGAGGATGCGCTCGCGCGCGCCGCGCCCGCGGCGCCGGCCCTGGGGGCCCTTCTCCAACTCCGTCATGGGCTCAGTGTAAACCGCTTGGGTACGAATCGGTGTACATAGCTTGCGCCGCAGTGCGGGGCTCCGGTACGTTATGCAAACAGCACGGTGTACATAACTTGCCGACTGTCCCGAACACCCGAATCCAAGAGGAGTGACCGTGGGAAAGCTCGATGGCAAGGTCGCGGTGATCACCGGCGGATCGACCGGCATGGCGCTGGCCGGAGCCAAGCTGTTCGTCGAGGAAGGGGCGTACGTCTTCATCCAGGCCCGGCGCCAGGTTGCCCTGGACGAAGCCGTCAAGCTGATCGGTCGCAACGTCACCGCCGTGCAGGGCGACGCCGCCGACCTGGACGACCTGGACCGGCTGTACGACACCGTCAAGCGGGAGAAGGGCTCGATCGACGTGCTGTGGGCCAGTGCCGGGATGGGCGAACCGGCCGTCCTCGGCGAGATCACCGAGGAACAGTTCAACCGGGCCTTCTCGCTCAACGCGCGCGGCACCCTGTTCACTGTGCAGAAGGCGCTGCCGCTGATCAACGACAACGGCTCGATCTTCATGACCGGATCCAACGCCGCACTCGGCGCCTTCCCCGGCTGGAGCCTTTATGCCGGAAGCAAAGCCGTCCAGCAGGCCTGGGCCCGCGTCTGGCTCAACGAATTGCGGGACCGCAAGATCCGGGTCAACGTGCTGACCCCCGGCCAGGTCGCCACCGCCAAACAGGAAGAGCTGTTCGACGAGGCCTCAAGATCAGCTTTCGAGTCGCTGATCCCCCGCGGAAAGATGGGCCGCCCCGAAGAAATCGCCACCGTCGCTCTGTTCCTCGCCTCCGACGATTCCAGCTACGTCAACGGCCTGGAACTGGTCGCCGACGGCGGCACCACCGCGATCTGACCACCCACCCGAAGACCAAGATCAGGAAGCGAGCACAGCTCATGGGAAGCATCAGCATCATCGGTACGGGGAACATGGCCCGCGCCATCGGCACGCTGGCGATCGCGGGCGGCAACACCGTCGAGGTCATGGGCCGCGATCAGTCCAAGGTCGACGACCTGGTCGAGGCTCTCGGCCGCGGCGCGGCGACGGGAAAGTGGGCCGCAGCTCCGGTCGGGGACATCGTCATCACGGCCCTGCTGGCCGACGGTGTCGTCCCGGTTGTCGTCGAGTACGGTGACGCCCTCGCGGACAAGATCATCGTCGACATCAGCAACCCCTTCAACGCCACGATCGACGGGCTGGCCCACGGCGAGGAGACCTCGATCGCGCAGGAGGTCGCCAAGGTGGCCCCGGCCGGCGCCAGCGTGGTGAAGGCCTTCAACACCGTCTTCCGCAATGTTCTGGAGAAGGGCCGGCCCGCCGTCTTCCTCGCCGGCGACGGTACGCAGGCCAAGGCGAGCGTGAAGGCCTTCATCGAGAGCATCGGGCTGCGCCCGCTGGACGTCGGCGGCCTGAAGATGGCGCACTGGCTGGAAGGTATGGGCCTCGTCACGATGGGGCTCGCCGGCAACGGGGTGGGCCACTGGGACTTCGCCCTTGGCGTCAACGAATGGGGCGGCTGAGCAACCCGGCAAGAGCGTCCAGTTCGTCCGGCGACGGGTAGTGCGGTCGATCCCGGTAGATGCGCAGCACCCCGTCCTCGGCATAGCGCGCCATGACGTGCAGGTGGACGTGCGGCACTTCTTGATCGGCGCCGGGCCCGTTCGACGACCAGACGCTGATGCCCTCCGCTGCCACCGTCGTCCGCAGGCTCCCCGAGACCCGGACCACGGTTCTCATCACGGCGGCCGAGAGTTCATCCGGCAGGTCGTAGAGGAACTCGACATGCGGCTTCGGCACCACCAGGATGTGCCCGCCGTGCGGCCAGCTCGGCTGTCGTCGATCCACGAACGCCATGGTGGTCGCGTCCTCGCAGACGATGCTCGCCCTCGCTCGGCCGGCGACGATGTCACAGAACACGCACTCCACGGGGCAACCCTAAGGCGATGACCAGTGCTGGCTCAGCTGAATCGTCAGCCGGTCCAGGCTGTCCCTGATCAACCGGCCGTAGTCGTCGTCGCCGAGCTCGCCGATCGACTCCCGTGCCTGCCGAAGATGATCACGGGCACGATCAAGATCATCGAGCCTGCGGTAGCAGTCGGCGAGGTTGAGGTGGAGGGACGGATACAGGCCGGCCACCGGCAGGGCGACGCCGGCTTCCTGGGCTCGGTCCTCCTCGATCCGGTCAGCGGCGGCCAGGGCTTTGAGGTCCCAGGTCAGCTCCTGGTGCGGGTCGTCCTGGGCGTCGGCCATCGTGTGGGCGAGTACGCAGACGTGCAGCGGATCGCCTTCCTCGCCGCCGATCTCGTCCCAGAGTTCGGTGAGCAGGTCGCGGGCCGCCTCGCGTTGTCCCTGATGATGATTCAGTGCGGCGGCCTCGCCGATCTTGGCCAGGATCGGGTCAGTGATCATCGTCGCGGAACCTCTCAGCTGCAGTCTGGATCTCGGCATGCCTACTCTGCCAGTGTTCGGCGCCGGCTGAGTCGTGGTCACCCACTCGGCCGTCGATCAGCTCGCGGACGATGTCGGCGTGCCCGCCGTGTGCTGCGGTCTCGCTGATCATCCTGATCATGAGGGCGGCCAGGGTCGTCTCCTGTTGGTTCCAGTGCGCGACCCGGCCCCGGCTGTCCAGGGCGAGTTCGGCGATGGTCGAGTCGGCGTGGGCGCAGGCCTTTCGGTAGGCGTCCAGGATGTAGTCGCTGGTCTCGTCGGGGGTGGCCCACAGATCGATCTCCGTGTACGGGTCGTCGCGGAACCAGGTCGGCCGCTCCACCGGCGGGCGGCCGAACGACTCGCCGAGATACCCGTACTCCTCGCCGGCGAGATGCTTGACCAGGCCGAGCAGGTTGGTGCCGGTCGGGGTCAGCGGCCGGCGGAGATCGTACTCCGAGAGCCCGTCGAGCCGTCCGATGATCTTGGACCGGGCGGCCCGCAGGGCTGCCCACAGCTCATCCTTGAGGTCGGTCATCCGGACTCCTCGGCTCGGCATGGCTGTCGCAGAACTGACGATAGTTTCCGTTCCATCGTTGGAAACCCGCTAGTTTGCGAACTATGGTCAAATTTGCGACACCGCTTGCGTCAGCTCCGGTGATTCGTCGGGCCGCTGCGGCCGATGCGGACCGGCTGGCGTCGTTGCGTCGAGACTACGGGGCGGAACGCCGCGCCCTCGCTCCCGATTCCGATCCCGGCTTCGAGGAGCGGTTCGACGAATGGTTCCGGCGCACGGAGGGCTGGTCCTTCTCCTGGCTCGCCGAGGTCGGTCCGAAGGCGGTCGGATTGCTGACCATGTTCGCGATCCCGCGGATGCCGACTCCGGGTCGGGACGCCGGGCAGCTGGCCTACCTCGGGCGGCTCTTCGTACTTCCGGAACATCGTGGTGCCGGGTTCGGTTCGGCGGATCGCTATCTCGTCTGGAGCGCGAACTGATTCTCGGACAAGCCGGTCAGCTAGGGAAGGTGCCGGTGCGGCCGTCGATCAGTTCGCGGAGGATGTCCAGGTGGCCGGCGTGGCGGATGGTGTCCTCGAGGACGTGCAGGATGATCCAGCGGAGGGAGACCGGCTCGCCGGTCCCGAGGCCGGGCGGCGTCGCGCGTTGATCATCGAGCGGGAAGTCCATGATCACCGAGTCGGCGGCCTCGCGGGCCCGGGCGTAGTAGGCCAGGATGTCGGCCGTGGTCTCGTCGGGCCGGATCCGGGCGTCGGCGTCGCAGTCCTCCGGGTCCCAGGCGATCCATTCCGACGGCCGTCCGTACGGTTCGCAGAACCAGCCGAACTGGATCGAGGCCAGGTGCTTCACCAGGCCGAGCGGATTGGTTCCCGAAGGCACCAGCGGGCGGCGTAGTTGATCATCGTCGAGACCGTCCAACTTCCACAGGACGGCGTCCCGGTGTCGATCAAGGCTCGCGACCAGGCTCGTCTTCTCGTCGCCGAACGGTGGCACCTCGCGTCGCACCATCGTGATCACTCCTCGTCGCGGATCGGCCAGAGGGCCTCGATGAGGTGATCATCCGGCTCCAGGTTCCAGTCTGGTGCGGTGTGGTAGATCCAGCGCGGGGCATCGGTCAAGGCAAGCCCCTGGGCGTCGGCGTACGTGCGCAGTTGATCAACGACGGGTTCGCTGGAGGTCAGGTGGATGTCGTCGCGGTAGAGAATCGAGAGGGCGGTCCCGGCCGGCAGGGTCAGCGCCTCGACCTCCCCTGCGGATCGGCCGGGCCGGTCCACCGGCACGGCGGCCTCACCGGGGATGAGCCCAGCCTCCGTGGCAGGCCAGGTGCAGATGGAGACGGTGCCAGCCTGGGTCAGGCCTTGTCGCGCCATTTCCTCGAACACTCGGCCCAGCGCCTGCCCGGCCCCAGAGTCGGGGTCGCCCGGATTCCAGAGTTCGCGCAACCGGAGTACCGGCTGGGCCCTGAGCCGGCGGCGCATGACCTCGGACACCGCGAGCGGTCTCGGCTCCTCAGGCATGCGACTCACGGTGTCAGGCGGGCACAATCGGGTCAAGACCAAGCGGCGTTCCCGACAATCGGTGGTTCCGGGGAGTGCGGATGAAAGAGATCGAGCCGGTGATCGGCGCTGAGGTGACTCTTCGGCAGCGCAAGTGGGACGCGCCCCGAATCGCACGGCGATGTATGCCGACATCACGACCTTGCCGGAGTTCGGCGATCGTGGCTCCGGGTGGACCCTCACCGCCGTCGACCTGGACCTCGACGTCGTTCGCGGGGTGGAGGGGCGGACGTGGATGAAGATGAGGATGAGTTCGCCGCGCACATCGTTCGGTACGGCTATCCGGAGGAGTTGGTGGCAAGAACTCGGGCGACCGCGGACGAGGTGCTGATCGCGGCTCGAGACGGGTTCGAGCCGTTCGGCACGGCTTGGCGATCATGGGTCGACCGGGCAGGCACCGTCCTCGGCGCCTGACATCTCAAGATCAAAGTTCCAGCCGCAGCCGGGTGATGAAGTCCCGGCAGTACGCGAGCCCATCGATCGCCAGCGCCCGACCGCGCGGGGTCAGGAACCGGGTCATCCTGAGGTTCCGTTCGAAGATCGCCAACGTCTTCTCGTAGCTCTGCCCGTCCGCGCCACCACGCGTGAACGCCTTCGCGACCCCGAACGCGCCGAGCCGCTCGAGGTGGTTCGCGTCATGGACGATCTTCTCCGCCGACGTCATCGGCATCACGTGGTGCCGGCCGAGGGCGACGAAGCCCTCGGCCACCTGCTCGGCAGTCCAGCCGTTCATGATCAGGAAGGCCTCGGTCTCGGCCCGGAACGCCTCGTCTCGGCGGATCCGGTCAGCGAGGCCGTGGAAGCAGGCCAGGAAGTACAGCAGACGCGGCTGCGGTTCCGGCTCGACGCCGCGGGACAGATCGGGCAGCCGCCGCAGGATCCGGCGGATGTGGTCCGCGTTATGGGCCGGGTCGCGGTCCGCGTAATGCGGCAGCGCGAAGCTCTCGTACGGTTCGGCGGACATGGCCACCATGGTGGCCCACCCGGTCCGCGGGACCTAGTTGGACTTGGACCGGGCGTAGCTGCGGCCGTTGGTCGAGGCTCCTCGCTTCGGTCCGCGCAGGGTGGCCGCCGGCGCCGATTCCCCGCCGAGCTCGGTGCGGACGAGGCTCTCGTACCAATTCTTCGGTACGGTCCCGCCGGACAACTCCTTGATCCGCTGCTCGCCGACCTCCAGCAGGAACCCGGACAGCTTCCGGCACGACTCGGACCAGATGTCGAACTCCTCCTGGCTCTCCAGGATCGGGCAATCGCCGACCGCCCTGACGATCCGGGCCGTGGCGTCGCTGACCGGGCCGGGCGAGCTCAGCCGTGCGGTCGCGTACGTCTCCATCACCGACGCCTGCGACTCGGTGATCGCCAGCGTCACCTCGAAGCTGGCCTTCCGGCCGAGGTTGGCGTCGGTCCGCAGCAACAGCGCCTGCCGGGAGTAGTCCTGCAGATCGCGGAACAGTGACGTGCAGACCTCCCGGACGCGCTCGATCTCGCTGAGCGTCGCGGTCTGAGCCCGATCCTGAGCGGCCCGGACCAGATCCGCCTTCCGCTGCGCCGCGGCCGCCCAGGCCGCGCCGATCAGGCCGAGGATCACGCCGACGAGGACACCAAGCGGACCGACCAACCACGGCGCTTGGGTCTGCAACAGCAACGTCCAGATGTCCCCCGGCATGGGTCATACAGTAGAGCGGTTTCACCGGATGGTGCACGGTGTGGCCGGGAACATCTTGCGGAGCAGTCACTCCGCCATCCGTTAACCAAGGGTGTGACTTGGTTCACTTCCGGGTCTAGGCAAGTCCACTTCGGTGCCGTAGGTTCCTGTCCTGGGGGGGTGGCAAATCTCTACCGAAGGAGTGGGCATGATGGGAAGTGTTCACCTGCGCCGTCTGGCGCGGTCTGCGGCCGTCGCTCTTACTGCGGTCTCACTCGCATTCACGTTCGTGCAACCTGCCCAGGCGGCACCGGCCGGGCTGCCCGGCATCGACGTCTCACACTGGCAGGGCTCGATCAACTGGACCTCGGTCAAAAACGCGGGCATCAAGTTCGCCTACATCAAGGCGACGGAGTCCACGACCTACAAGGATCCGCGGTTCAACTACAACTATCCGAGCGCACACGCCGCTGGGGTCATCCGCGGCGCCTACCACTTCGCCCGGCCGAACGGTGACCCGGTCACCGACGGCCGCGCCGAAGCGAACTACTTCGCGTCCAACGGCGGTGCTTGGAGCGCCGACAACCTGACGCTGCCCGGTGCCCTCGACCTGGAGGGCTCGTGCACGCTGAGCCAGTCCGCGACGCGGACCTGGATCAAGAGCTTCTACGACACCTACAAGGCGCGGACCGGTCGGGACGTCGTCATCTACACCTCGCGCAGCTGGTGGAACGCCTGCACCGGCGGCACGAGCCAATTCGCCCCGCTGACGCCGCTCTGGGTGGCCAGCTGGACGTCGGCGTCCAGCCCGACCATGCCGACCGGCTTCAGCACCTACACGTTCTGGCAGTGGACCGACTCCGGCTCCGTCTCCGGCATCTCCGGAGCGGTGGACCGGAACGTGTTCAACGGCAGCGACGCCCGGCTCCGGGCGCTCGCGAACAACACCCCGTAGTATCGATCGATGGGCCCTGAGCTGATCGAGTCGACCGGTGATCGCCGGTGCGACCTGATCACTCAGGGTCTGATCGGAATCTTCGAGATCGCCTTCCCAGACAGGGTTCTGGGCGTCTACCTCCGCGGGAGTCATGCCAGCGGCGCGAGCATCGACGGCAGTGATCTTGATCTGTACGTCCTGTTCCATGATCAGTTCGTCGATCGGGCCGAATTCGACCGGGCGCGGGCGCTGGCTGATCACTGCGCTCGACTGAGCCCGGTCCTGCTGGAGATCATCGTGATCGGTGAGCGAGTCCTCCGGCTCCCGGAGGCGGTCAGTACGGCCTTGGACTTCAAGCTCGGCACGAGACTGGTGTACGGGACGGACGTCCGCCCGGGTCTGCCGGAGTTCGAGCCGGACAGCTACCGGCGGTCCGTGATCCACACGCCGTTCAACAGTTACCGCTTTCCCAGTCAGCGCGGCGATGCCGGTGCGCTCACGTACCCGCTCGAGCACCTCGATCCGGCCGGCGCGTTCTTCGGCTTCGAGCAGTGGGCGATGCCGGGACCGGACGGGATCGAGCGCCCGAGCACCAAGCTGTTGGTGGCGACCGTCGGCTGGACCGCGACGGCGATCATCGCGCTGCGCACCGGCCTCTATGTTCGCGACAAGGCGGCCTGCGCCGACCTGTATCGCCGCGAGGTGGCCGACGAGATGCTCTACCGCGACTACCAGGAGGCAGAGCTGGCCTCCGGCGATCCGGACCGGCAGCGACTCGCCGAGCGGCGCTTGGCCGAGGTCAGCTGGCCGGACCCAGTGTCCTGAGTTCGCGGAGCGCGCGGCGCATCAGGGACACGTTGCGCTCGGTCGCGGCCCGGTCGCCGATAGCCACATGGTGCGCGACGTGGCCGATCCGCTGGGAGAGGGTCACCGTCGCGAGGTCGCGGCGCAACTCGTCGTCCAGTGGGCGGCCGTAGCCGGCGAGGATCGCGGCGAAATCCTCGTCCTCGAAGGTGTTGTAGAGGTACGTCAGCTCGCCGAGCCGTGAGCCGCCGTGCCACATGCCCCAGTCGATCAAGCAGCTCACCCGGCCGTCCTCGACGAAGACGTGCTCGGGGCTGAGATCGCCGTGACAGAGGACGAATCCGGCGGCCGGCGGCTCCGGCGAGGCCTCCAGGGCCGCGAACGTCGCCTCGATCTCGGCCGCCGACAGTCCCGCGGTCACGAGTCGATCATGCTCGGCTCTTCGCTCCTGAACGTATCCTTCCCGCAGTTCGGACGGATCAGGCCATCGGCCCTCGTCGTCAGGGCGCCAGATGCCGGGCGTCCTGACCTCGTGCAGCCGGGTCACGACGCGGCCGAGGTCGGCGAGGGTCGCCCTGCGCTCGTTATCCGGCAGTTCCTCGGCGACCTGCAGGAACTGATGTCCCGGAGCAGGCGTGATCACCATGGCCGACTGCTCCCGTTGATCACCGGAGATCGTGTCGACTCCGAGGACCTCCGGGACCGGGATTCCGTGATCACGCGCCTGGTCCATGGCCCACAGTTCGTTCGTGAAACCGTCCTCCCTGCGCCTGATCCGTACGAAGACGCAGGCCCCGGTGGCCAGCGTCACCCGGTACACCTCGTTGTCGTACCCGCGCGCGATCCGGTCCAACTCGAGGGCCTCGGCGCCGGTCGTACGGCGCACGAAATCCGTCACCGCGACACGCGGGGTCGCGAAGCGCCGATGCAGATCAACCAGGAATTCGGAGGGCGCCATGGCACCATCAAGTCACACCGGGTTGCCGTCTGGCCAGGGCTTTTAGCGTTGACGCCGGGTCCGGCGGGGCTCCAGGGTGTGTGGTGTTCACCGTCGATGCTTGGGGGCGATGGATGGAAGTCAGTCAGTTCACGACGCAGGAACTCTCGACGAAGACCTGGCGCGATTACGAGCGGTTCTTCCGGGTCAACGGACGCGGCAGCTGCGGCTGTATGCGCTATCCGTACGGGCGACCGCCGGCCACCGCCGAACCCGCGGTCGGCAAGGAGCTGCCGAGCCGTGATCTTCGCCGGGACCAGAACCTCGACGAGATGCGGGCGTTGATCAAGCAGGGCCGGGCGCGCGGCATCCTGGTGTACGGCGCCGGCCAGGTGATCGGCTGGTGCCAGTACGGCCGGGTCGAGGATCTGCCGATCACGCGGACCAGCAGCACTCCGGACTGGATGGTCGCCGCCCACCCGACCTCCGACTGGCGGATCACCTGCTTCCTCACCCTGCTGCCGTTCCGGCGCCAGGGAGTCGCCACGCTCGCGCTGGCCGTGGCCGTGCAGTCGATCCGGCGGCAGGGCGGCGGCTGGATCGAGGCCCGGCCGGTGGTCCATTGTCATTACGATCCCGAGCTCGGCAAGGCCCGCCGGGAGTTTGGGCCGCGGTCCCGCGAGGTCGCCGGACACCTCGAGGTCTGGCCGGTCCAGAACGTGCCCCGGGTCGGCTGGGTGCGGGCCGCCGAGGCGGGCGTGCGGACCGCGCCACACCGGGGCCTGATGTCGATGTTCGAGCGCCTCGGCTTCACCGTGGCCGGACGGGACGGCGAGACCGGCGTCCTGATGCGATTACACGTCTGATGCGGTTGCACGTCTGATCATGATCGCGGCCAGGCGGCACGCATCCGGTCCGCGTAGCGGCGCATCCGGTCCGCGTCGACCCAGTCGCCCAGCGAACCGTACAGGCGGTCGTCGACGAATCGCGGGAAGACGTGCACGTGGTAGTGCCAGACGTCCTGGTTGCCGGCCGGCTCGTTGTGCTGCCGGGTCGAGACTCCGGGGCAGTCGAACGCGGTCTTGAGTGCCAGCGCGGTGTCCCGGATCGCTCGCTGCAAAGGGGTTCCGAGCTCCGGCGGCAGGTCGTAGACGTTCTCGAAATGATCATGCGGTACGACCAGCGCGGCGCCCGGGTTGTTCGGCCACCACTTCGGGTTGAGCCGGACCGTGACTCGCTCGTAGCGGTGCAGGACCTCCATCGGGCGGGTGGCCAGCGCCGGGTCCTCGCGGCAGAACGGGCAGTCGTAGCCGGCCGGCTCGTGGTTGTACATGCCCCGACCGTAGGTGATGACCGGAATCCAGCGCACTCTGCTCATCCGGGCCAGAATCGGGCCGAATCGGCCGGAGTGCGCTGGATTTCGGTCAGTCGGGCCAGGTGACCGCGGGACCGAAGAGGCCCGGGAGTTCCCTCAGGGGTCGGAGGGCGGCGGGCGGGAAGTCGGTCCAGCCGGCCTGCGGAAACCGATCGTGGTGCAGGTGCCGATCAAGGAACCGTTGCCAGCGCCGCAGCCCGTCCGCTGCGTCACTGATGCTGATCTTGCCAGCCTCGATCGCGTCGCCGAACTCGTCCAGATCCAGCATCCGGTAGTGCCGGCTATCGGAGGGCACCATCACGTCGATGAAGAGGTCGCGCAACAGGAACGTTCCCGGTTCGGGTTGGTCCACCGTGATCAGATCGATGTACCAGGTCTCCTCTTCGGTCGCCGGGATCTCGATCCGGGTCCCGTCCCGGAGCAGCGCCCGCCTCCAGCTGGGGATGCTGAGGCTGATCCCGAGATCGAGCAGCACGTAGATCCGCTCCACCCGGGATCGGCCCGGCCACGGTTCGAAGCGATCCGGCGCCCGCATCTCGTACGCCAGCACGTCGCCGCGGCGCATCCCGGGCAATGGTCCGAACAGATCGCCCGGGTCGTCCTTGTGGCCACCGCGGTAGACCTCGACCCGCTGCGCCTCGATCACCACCGTGACGGTAGCACTGAGCCTGTCGAAGGACTTGATCAACTTGGCCCTTCGACAGGCTCAGGGTGCATTTGTCCTTCAGGCGGCTTTCGGGCCGTAGACCAGGTGCACGACGCCGTTGTCGTAGGTGGTCGACTCGACCAGCGACAGGGTGAGCTTGTCGGAGCCGTCGGGGAACAGCCGGGCGCCGGTGCCGAGGACGACCGGGTAGGTCAGCAGATGCAGTTCGTCGACCAGGCCATCGGCGAGCAGGGCGCGGACCAGCGTGCCGCTGCCGCTGATGTAGATGCCTTCGTGCTGGTCCTTCAGTTCACGGATCCTGTCCGCGTCGTAGCCACCGATCACCGACGAGTTCTGCCACTGTTCCTCGGGGTTCTCCAGGGTCGAGGACACGACGTACTTGGGGCTGTTGTTGAAGAACGGCGCGCCCGGGTCGTCCTCCGGGGTGCGGTCCTTCCAGGCCGGGGCGAAGCCCTCGAAGGTGTTCTTGCCGAGCAGGATGGCGTCACTGCTGCTGGTGACGGCGCCCATCCGCTCGAACATCGCGTCGGTCCAGCCGAAGTCGAAGGTGAAGCTCGGGTCCTCGTAGCTTCCGTCGAGGCTGACGAACTCGTGCACGCGGATCTTGCCCATGATCATTTCTCCTTGAGATTTCCCTTTGTCCTTGCTTGTGCTGGTTGAGACCGGGGCGGTCTCGGAAACTCATCGGGCCGGTTCGAGATTCTCCAGATCGCCCGGTACGAGCAGCTTCAGGTCATGTTGATCGGTCGCCAGCGCGGCCCGCAGCGGCCGGGCGTGCGCGCTGCCGACGACAGCCAGCACTCGGCCGCCAGGGACGAGGCCGGTCGCCTCCCGTAACCGGGCCGCCATCGCGAGATTCCGGGTCCGCCATTGGGCCAACCGGACCCGGACCACACCGCTCGGATCCGGGTAGCCGGCTCGACCACCGCTCTCCAGATGTTCCCAGTAGTCCGCGTACGGGCTCGTCCCGACGTCCACCCACTTGCGCCAATGATCATGGTCCGTCGAGCCTGCGGGGAGCCGGGTCCCCTCCCGGATCGTGCGGTAGTACGCCTCCTCGGTGTCGTCCCAGCCGTCCGGGCAGTGCTCCAGCAGCTCGACGCCGGCGTGATCATCGAAGTGAACCAGGTACGGGTGGCCCAGCTCGCGCGCGATCGCGACGCCGACCCGAATCCGTTCCGACGGCGCCTGCTCCAGCTCGGCCAGCGCCTCGACGGCCGCCACCGGCAGGTCCGCCTCCCGCCACGGCAACAGCAGTGCGTTCTCGGGTTCACGGGCGAGCAGCCAGCCGATCACCCGGTCGGTCAAGGATGCATCGACGTCGAGCGCGACCCGCCGCGCCCGCCACACCGACCAGGGTCGGAGCCCGGACACGGTGGCGGCGCAGGCACGGGCGATGGCGGCGCCGCCGACCGGGAAGTCGGCGAAGGCGCCGCCGCGCTCCTCGTACTCGACGACGAGGTGACCGGGCAGGTTCTCGATCGCGATCAGGTCGGGGCGCCAGGCCAGCAGCCGGTCCCGGCCGGCGGCGATCGCCGCATCGGGTACGTCGGCGGTCAGGTGGGCCATGCCGACGATCAATACCTCGGTCGGCCCCGAACTCCGATGGTCGATCATGCGCAGACCCTAACGGGCCGAGGACGATCCCAGAAACGAAGACAGGATATGTAACCATCTTGACTAACTCCGTCGCGGTCGGTTTTGATGAGGGCACTCGCGAGGGAGGCGGAGAGTTGGACCGGCTGACGCTGTCACGGGAGACTTCGCGGGCGTCGTCCGACGCGCCCGGTGACCGGCCACCCACCGCTGATCACCGACGCGTCGCCAGGCGGCGGACGTTGAAGCGTCGACTCTGGCAGGCGCGCTGGTGCTACCTGTTCATCCTGCCCGGGCTGATCTACTTCGTGATCTTCCGGTACGTTCCGCTGCTCGGCAACGCCGTGGCCTGGCAGGACTACAGCCCCTACCTCGGCGTCGCCGGCAGCCCGTGGGTCGCCTGGGACAACTTCGAGCGGCTGATCACCGACCCCGAGGTCGCCGACGCCTTGATCAACACGCTGGTGCTGAGCCTGCTCCAGATCGTGTTCGCGTTCCCGGCCCCGCTGCTGCTGGCGCTGCTGCTGAACAGCATCATCAGCGACAAGATCAAGCGGTTCGTCCAGTCGGTGGTCTACCTGCCGCACTTCATCGGCTGGGTGATCGTGGTCTCGATCTGGCAGGCCCTGTTCGGCGGCACCGGGGCGATCAGTGAGGTGCTGTCCGGGCTGCTCGACCGCCCGGTGAATCTGATGACCAACCCGGACACGTTCGCGCTGTTGATCACCTCCCAGGTGATCTGGAAGGAGATCGGCTGGGGAACGATCATCTTCCTGGCCGCGATGGCCCTGGTCCCGGTGGAGCGGTACGAGGCGGCCGCGGTGGACGGTGCCGGCGGCTGGCGCCGGATGTGGCACATCACGCTGCCCGGGATCACGCCGGTGATCGTGCTGTTGTTGATCTTGCGGCTCGGCTCGGTGCTGACGGTCGGCTTCGAGCAGATCATCCTGCAGCAGGACGCGGTCGGCGCCGACGTGGCGCAGGTGCTGGACACGTTCGTCTACTACCGGGGTGTCCTCGGCGGTGACTGGGGCCTGGCCACGGCGGCCGGGCTGGTCAAGGGCCTGGTCGGCACCGTCCTGGTGCTCGGTGCCAACTGGCTGGCCAAGCGGCTCGGCGGCGAGGGGGCGTT
Source organism: Microlunatus parietis (assembly GCF_013407955.1). Taxonomy (GTDB): domain Bacteria; phylum Actinomycetota; class Actinomycetes; order Propionibacteriales; family Propionibacteriaceae; genus Microlunatus; species Microlunatus parietis. The sequence continues at coordinate 4,082,590 of NZ_JACCBU010000001.1, forward strand.
CTGATGAGCGTCGCCGTCGCGGTCCGGCCGCGCTGGAATCAGCCGACCCTCACCTCCACGGTGCTCAAGGCCGTCGTGCTGGCGGTCACCGTCGTGGTGATGATCTATCCCTTCCTGTACGTGATCGCGCAGAGCTTCGCCGCACCGCCCGGGGAGAGCGGCCCGTCGCTCGACGCCTACCTGTCGGTGCTGTCCGGCGGCATCGTGGTCCGGGCCCTGCTGGTCAGCATCGGCGTCACCGTGGTCGGCACCCTGCTCAGCGTGGTGCTGACCATCCTGCTCGCGTACGGCCTGATGAACACCCGCGAGGTCCCGGGCGGCCGGGTGATCTTGTACCTGGTCCTGTTCACCATGCTGTTCGGGGCGGGGATCATCCCGAACTACCTGCTGGTCAAGGAACTCGGGCTGCTCGACACGTACGCCTCGCTGATCCTGCCCGGTGCGATCAGCGCGTTCAACATGGTCGTGGTGCGCAACTTCTTCCAGGGCATCCCGGCGGAACTGATCGAGTGCGCCCGGATCGACGGCGCGAACGACTGGCAGATCCTGTCCATGATCATGGTGCCGCTGTCCAAGGGTGTGATCGCGGTGATCGCGCTGTTCTACGGCGTCGCGTACTGGAACGACTTCTTCAGCGCGATGATCTATCTCAACGACACGGCCAAGTGGCCGGTGCAACTCGTGCTCAACCAGTACGTCCTCCAGGGCACCCCGCTGACCCAGCTGCAGAACCCGGCCGCACCGCCACCGCCGGCGAAGTCGGTCCAGATGGCCGTGGTCGTGCTGGCCACCGTGCCCATCCTCGTCGTCTATCCCTTCCTCCAGCGGTTCTTCACCAAGGGCGTCCTCACCGGCGCGGTCAAGGGCTGACCAGACAAGGAGTTTTCCATGATCAACGAATCGTTGCCGCAGAGCCGACTGTCCCGCCGCGGCGTGTTGGGCCTCGGCGCCGGACTGGCCGCGTTGGCCGGCTGCCGTACCCAGCCGAAGGATCCGGCCCCGGGCTCCGAGCCGACCGCCAGGTTCGTCGCACCGAACTATGTGCCGCCGGACCAGGTGCCCGGCGCCATGATCAGCGACATCGACGGCGTCTCCCCCGCCTACAGCCAGTATCCAAGCGAACAAGCGAAATCGGTCACCGAGACGCCCGGCAGTGGCGCCGAGGTGTCCACGTTCCAGGTGCTGTTCCAGGCCCCGCCGCCGACGAACAACCCGTGGCTGACCGAGTTCGAACGGCGGCTCGGGGCCAAGATCAACGCGACCTTCGGCGCCGGCGACGCGTACGGCCAGAAGGTCCAGACGCTGATGGCCAGCGGTGATCTTCCGGACATCTGTTTCGTGGAACGCAGCGCCGCGCCGTCGGTGGTGAAGCCGATGCAGCAGGGCGCGTTCACCGATCTCAGCGAGCTGCTGGCCGGGTCCGGCATCGACGCGTACCCCAACCTGGCCCGGTTGCCCACCTATGCCTGGAAGAACTCCAGCATCAACGGCCGCATCCTCGGCGTCCCGCGGGCGCTGCCGCTGGTGAACGGCGTGACGATGTACCGCGCGGACTGGGCGGCCGACCTCGGCCTCGCCGAGCCGCCGAAGAACGCCGAGGAGGTGAAGGAGCTGCTGGTCGGGTTCACCAAGGGTGATCATCGCGGCAAGTCCAAGGGGGACTGTTGGGGGCTGGCCACCCTAGGCAACGGGGTCAGCTGGGCGATGGAGATGTTCCGGGTGCCGAACGACTGGCGGTTGAACGACGACGGCACGCTGACCAACGTGATCGAGACCGACGAGTACGAGGCCGCGATCAACTGGCTGGTCGAGCTGTGGAAGGCCGGCGCGTTCCATCCGGACGCCGCGACCCTGCCGACACTGGATTCGCAGGACCTGTTCATGAGCGGGCGGATCGGGCTGATGCCGGCCGGGATCGCGCCGCACTACCGCAGTATGGTGCCGACGCTGCGGAAGAACGACCCGTCGGCCGAGGTGGTGGCGGTCAGTCCGCCGGGGCATGACGGCGGCGACCCGGTCGTCCACCAGGGCGGCGGCTACTTCGGCATCGCCGCGATCCCGTCCGAGGTCGGCAAGGATCAGGCGCGGCTGGCGGAGTTGCTGCGCGTGATCAACTACTGGTGCGCCCCGTTCGGCAGCGAGGAGCACACGTTCATCAACTACGGGATCGAGGGCCGGCACTTCACCTATGACGACCGCGGCACCCCGATCGCCGTCGACGGTGACCGGCCGTTGACCGAGGTGGCCGGTCCGTCGTTCCTGGTGCAGCCGCTGGAGGCGGTGTTCTTCTTTCCCGGCGACGACAAGGCCGCGACCGAGGCGCAGCAGGCGATCGCCAAGGCCGTGCCGCTGTCGATCGAGAACCCGGTCCGCAGCCTGATCTCGGAGACCGACATCCGGCAGTCCGCCGCGCTCGGTCAGCTCACTGACGACTATCTCTTCGGGATCATCACCGGCCGGCGGCCGATCAGCCAGCTGGCCGAGTGGCGGGAGCGCTGGCGCAGCCGCGGCGGCGACACGATCCGGAAAGAGTTCGAGGCCGGCCTGGCATGATCAACTCCGATCCCGAGGAACAGCGCGACGACCCGCCGGCGCACGGCGCGCACTGGATCACCGCGCCGGCCTGGCGCGCCGATCCGGCCGGTCCGCTGCCGGTGCTCGGCACCGTGTTCCACTGTGCGGCGACGCCGGTGTCGGCGGTGCTGCGGATCGCCGGGCTCGGGGTGTTCTCGGCGTCGATCAACGACGGCGCCGCTTCGGCTGACCTTTTGGAGCCGGGCTACACCGACTATGCCCAGCGGGCCGAGTTCTGCCGCTACGACGTGACCCACCTGATCACGCCCGGCGACAACGTGATCATGATCGAACTCGGGCCCGGGCTGTATCGTTCGCAGCGGCTGGACGACCGCTGGACCAAGATCAAGACCGAGTACGGTGAGCTGGCGGCCTGTGCGTCGCTGACCCTCGAGTACCAGGACCGTCCGGCGACGACGGTGATCACCGGGATCGACTGGGGCGCGACGGTCGGCCAGACCCGGTCCTCCAACTGGACCGGTGGCGAGGACTTCGACGCCGGGCTGCCGTTGGACGCGTCGGTCGACGGGATCCCGGGCTGGCCCCGCGCCGTCATCGCGGCCGTGCCGCCCCGGCTGCGGCTTAGCGCCAAGACCACGCCGCCGCTCCGGGTCCGCGAGGTGCTCGACCCCGTTGAGCTGCGTACGGTCGCACCGGGGGCCCAGGTGATCGACTTCGGGGTCAACTTCGCCGGCTGGGCCGAAGTCGATCTTCCGCCCGGCGCCCGGGTGAAGCTGCGGCCCGCCGAACTGCTGCACCCGGACGGCACGATCGATCCGCGGACCGAGGGCTGGGATCCCGTCTATCACACGGTCGCCGCCGGCGCGCGGCCGCTGACCTGGCATCCGCGGTTCTGCTACAACGGCCTGCGCTACCTGGAGATCAGCGGCCTCGACAGCCCGCTCGGGGCCGAGAACGTCCGCGGCCTGGTGATCTCCGCCGACGCCCGGTCGGCCGGCGACTTCGCCTGCTCCGACGACAAGATCACCGCGCTGCACACGATCATCCGCCGCGCCGTCACGTCCAACATGTTCTCGGTGTTCACCGACTGCCCGCACCGGGAGAAGCTCAACTTCCTCGAGGAACTGCACCTCGCCTTCCCCGTGTTGCGGTGGAACTACGACGTGCTGGCGATCCTGGCCAACACGCTGCGGTTGATCCGGGAGGCGCAGGGCCAGGACGGTCACCTGCCGCTGTACGTGCCGGAGTGGGACCCGTTCCCGGATCCCTGGCGCGGCGACGTGAACTGGGGCGGCGCGGTGATCATGCTGCCCTGGCTGCTGCACCGGGCCTACGCCGACGAGTCCGTACTGCGGGACAACGAGGAGGCCATGGGCCGGTACGCCCGGCACCTGCTGGACAGCCGGGTCGACGGGCTGATCCGGTACGGGGACTGGGACGGCCGGGAGTTCCGTGCCGTACCCCTGGTCAGCACGGCGACCCTGGCCAGACTGCTCGGCGTGCTCGCCGACGCCCTGGACCGGCTCGGCCGGCTCGCGGACGCGGCGTTGTGGCGCAACGAGGCCCGGCTGGTGACCGAACGGGTGCGCTCCGAGTTCTGGAATGATCATGACCTGACCGTTGGCGGCGACACCCTCGGCGAGCTCGCCATCGCCGCCCGGTACGGGATCGTGCCGCCGGGCCGGGTCGCCGATGTGGTGGACCGGCTGGAGCGGCGGATCATCGACGACGGCTATGTGGCCGATGTGGGCGAGGTCGGCCTGCCGGCGCTGCTGGAACTGCTGGCCGAGCATGATCGCCACGAGACGATCTTCCGGTTCGCGCGGCAGGAGGAGCGGCCCGGCTACGGCTTCCAGCTGCGGCACGGCGCGACCTCGCTGACCGAGACCTGGGACGGCCCGACCTACGGAATCAGCCAGAACCACTTCATGCTCGGCGCCATCGACGACTGGTTCTTCGCCCACCTGGCCGGGCTGCAGCAGGCGCCGGGTGATGTCGGCTTCCGGGAGTTGATCATCCGGCCGCGGCCGTGCGGCGGCATCGACTGGGCTCGCGCCAGCTACCGCACCGAGCGCGGGAACTTCGCCGTCGAGTGGCGGATCGACGGCGACGCGTTCCGGCTGCAGGCAGCGATCCCGGACGGTTCGGCCTGCCTGATCGAGACCCCGGACGGGCATCGACAACGGGTCGGCGGCGGGACACACCTGATCACCAGACCGGCCACAGTGGAGGCGACGCGATGAGTTCGAAGACTTCGGCGACCATCCCGGCGACCGTGCCGGCGCTGCGCGAGTGGACGCCCGGCGACGGGCGGCTGCTGCTCGGCAGTCCCGGCGCGATCGGCCACTCCGGCGGTGCGGCGGCCGAGGTGGCCGAGCTGCTGGCCGACGACCTGCTGCTGTTCCGCGGCGCGCGGCCGGTGATCGTCGCCGATCCGGCGAGCGCGGAGATCCGGCTGATCTTGGACCCGGGCCGCCTCGATGAGCTTGGTGCCGAGGGCTACCGGCTGGACATCGGCGACACGGTCCAGGTCGTGGCGGCCGGGCGTTCCGGCCTGCTCTACGGTTCCCAGACGATCGGCCAGTTGATCAAGCAGGATCAGCAGCGACGGGCCCTGCCGCGCGGCTGGGCGGTGGACCGGCCGCTCTGCGCCGTGCGGGGTCAGATGATCGACGTCGGCCGGAAGTTCCTGCCGTTGACGTACCTGCGGTCGGAGATCCGCCGGATGGCCTGGCTGAAGCTGAACAGCCTGCAGTTGCACCTGACCGAATGGAACGGCTTCCGGTTCGAGAGCCTCGAGTTCCCCGGCCTGGCCTCGGCCGACCACTACACCCAGGCCGAGCTGCGCGACCTGGACGCCTACGCCGCACAGTGGGGCGTCACGATCGTGCCCGAGATCGACCTGCCCGGCCACGCCGTCTGGCTGACCCGCTACGAGCCTCGGCTCCGGCTGCGATCACCCGCGATGGACTACGCCGGCTGGCCGGGCGGCCTCGGCGGCGGCTGGACCCTCGACCTCACCTCGGAGTTCGCCCGCGACTTCGTCCGGACGTTGATCATCGAGCTGGCCGGCGTCTTCCGGGGCGAGTACGTCCACATCGGCGGCGACGAGATTCCCTTGCAGACGGCGGAGAAGCAGGATCCCGAGCTGCTGGCGTACGCGCAATCCAAGGGGTTCCGCTACTCCGGCGACGCCTTGATCGACTTCGCCAATGATCTTGCCGCCACGCTGCGCGAGCACGGCAAGCGCACCGAGCTCTGGGAGTGGTGGACCTACGGTGATCAGCCCGCCAGCATCGAACCCCACCCGGAGATCCGGATCAGCAAGTGGCTGGACGGTGACCCGGCGGACCTGACCAGGCGCGGTTACCGGACGGTCGGCGTGAACTGGGGCGGCAACTACGTCACCCCCGGCTACAGCACCACGCCGACCGGCACCTCGCCGCAGGGGTGGGAGGGCCACATGCCGGCCGAGCGGATCTACGCCGACGACGACTATCCCAGCGACGATCTGCTGGAGGGACACCGGCTCGGCCGGTGGATGGACAAGGCTGAGGCCCGCTCGACCTCCTGGGTGCACTTCTTCTCGCACCGGCCGCTGCAGGTGCTGGCCGACCGGACCTGGGGCGGCCCGGCCGCCGCGTCGGCCACCGACTTCTACGCCCGCGCCGACGCGATCGGTGCGGCCGACGACGAACGTACAGCCGTCCCGGTCCGGGACTGCCGGGTCGTCGAGGTGAGCAGCGAGGAGGTCAAGGACGAGGACGGGTCCGCGCAGCACCTGCTCGATCCGAACCCGCAGACCCAATGGGTCACGCAGTACCGCAACGACCTGATGATCACGCCGCACCAGGTCGTGATCGACACGGGCGAAGTGCGGCCGCTGGCCGGCGTCGAGGTGTGGCCGCGCCAGGACGGCAAGATCGTCGAGGACTTCCACCACACGAAGGCGCGGCCGCGGGCGATCCGGATCGAGGTGAGCACGGACCGGCACAGCTGGCACGAGGCCTGGTCCGGGACGTTGGCCAACGAGCAGCCGGCCCAGTCCGTACGCTTCCCGGAGCTGCCCGGCCGCTACCTGAAGTTGATCATCGACAGCGACTGGGACAACCTGTTCATCGCCGCGATCGCGTACCTGTCGATCCTGCAGAGCCGCCGGCCCTGACGGGTCTGGCGAACCGGGCTCGGTGATACGAATAACCGCATATCGTGGGATCGACTGATCGTCGAGCGGAGCGGAAGGGGTTGGCCAGATGCAGGAGCGGTCCGGCAGACCGACGCTGACGCTCAAGGATGCGATCGATGTCTACGGGGCCGAGACGTCGCTGCTGCGACACCTCAACCGCAACGAGGTGCTGCGGTTTCTGCGCACCTCCGGCGAGGCGCACGGCATCTCGGCGGTCGCCCGGGAGACCGAGCTGTCCAGGCCGACCGTTGATCTTGCGTTGCGGGACCTGGCCGATCGGGGTCTGGTGCTGGAGACGACCCAGACCGTCAGTTCACCGCGCGGCGGCCGGCCGGCCCGCGAGTTCCGGTTCGACGCCTGGGCGGGCTGCCTTGCTGCGGTGACCGTGACGAACCACGAACTGCTGGTGGTGATCGCCGATCTGCGTGATCAGGTGATCGGTGAGCGGCGGTTCAGGTTCGACGACCTGAACGCGGAACCGGACCCGCCGGGGTGCATCAAGGCCGCTGTTGATCATGCGCTGAATGAGTGTGCCCAGTCGCCGGCGGGGCTGCGGATCGCCGTGATCGGGGTGCGCGGGATCGTCTCCGCGACCGGGGTGGTCGAGGTCTCCGGCGAGCTGCCGTCGCTGGTCGGCGAGGACGCGCACCGGCGGCTGACCGAGGCGTTCGACTGCCCGGTCCTGATCGAGAACGACGCGAACCTGGCCACCCTGGCCGAGCACCGCAATCTGGCCGGGCCGGACAACGTGGTCGGCCTGCTGATCGGGGAGGGCCTCGGCTGCGGGCTGGTGCTGAACGGCGAGCTCTACCGCGGTGCCCACGGCGCGGCCGGCGAGTTCTTCGGCGAGGACACCTCCCGGTCCTGGACGGCGACGAACCGGGCGATCCGCGACTACGCGAAGCAACGTGATCAGTCGTTCGCCGCGATCTTCCGGACGGCCCGGCTGAAGCCCGGGCGGGCCCGGACCCTGGTCGCCCGCTACGCCGGAGAGATCGCCGAGCGGGTCGGCTCGCTGCTGGTGCTCGATCCTCCGGTGATCGTCGTCGGCGGCGAGATCGTCGAGGCCGGCGACGTCTTCCTCGACCCGTTCCGGGCCGCCCTGAAGCCGTACCTCTACGGAGACACCAAGATCATCTACTCCGACCTCGGCGCCGACTGCCTGCGCAGTGGCGCGCTGCAGGTCGCGGCGGACTGGATGGAACGGCAGCTGTTCCAGGTCTGATCACCCTTGTGCCCCGAGCCTGTCGAAGGGCGAGGGTCGATGTGGCTTGCCCGGGTGAAGTCGCGAAACCTCTTGGTGTCGACCGCAACGGGCCGGTACAACGTTGCAGCCGTCGATGCGAAGAGAAATCGCGACACGGCTCCACCGCATCCGCGACTGCGCCCACACCTCGGCCACGCCGGCCGCGGTTCGGGGACTCGACTCAGCTGTTTCGGTTCGGGTGTGGGCTCAGGGATCGTCGGTACGGATGCCGCAGGTCTCGAGGAACCGGACAGCCGTAGGGATCGGGCGGTCGCCGAGCCAGGCCGCGGCGACCGGCAAGTCGGGAGCGTCGACGACCGGGCGGTAGGCAACGCCGGGCCGGCCGGCGGAGGCGATCCCGGCGGTGACGAAGCCGACGCCGGCACCGGCGGCGACGAGGCTGACCAGGACCGGCATCGGATAGACCTCCTGGACGATCTCGGGCCGCACTCCGGCTCGGCTGAACCCGGCGATCAGCCGGTCGTAGATCACCGGGCCGATCACCCGCGGTCCGACCAGCCACGGCTCACCGGCGAGGTCGGCGAACGTGAGCCGCTCCTGGGCGAGCAGCGGGTGGCCGTCCGGCAGCGCAAGCAGCAGCGGCTCGCTGCGCCAGTCGGCCACGGCCAGCCGGGGACCGCTGACCGGCGGATGCAGCACGCCCAGGTCGATCCGGCCCTCGGCCAGGGCCCGTTCGACGCTCGGGCTGTCCACCTCGGTCAGCTCGAGGACGACGTCGGGATGGCGGCGACGGAACTCCTGCACCCGGCGCGGAAGCTCGGTGAAGCCCGCGATCACCGTGAACCCGAGCCGCAGCCGGCCGGCCTCGCCGGTGACCGCCCGGCGGGCCAGCGTCACGCCGGTCCGAGCGGCCTCGAGCATCGCCCGGGCCAACGGTAGGAACGTGCGGCCCGCCTCGGTCAGCGCGACCTGGCGCCGGTTGCGGTCGAGCAGCCGCGCACCCACTTCGCGTTCCAGGGCAGCGATCCGGCCGCTCAGCGCCGGCTGGCTCAGGTGCAGCTCGGTCGCCGCCTGCCCGAAGTGCAGCCGCTCGGCGACCGCGACGAAACCTTCCACGGCACGGGTGTCCATGGCAGCGAGGCTACGTCGGTGATCGGCATCTCCGATCACCGTTGGCCGGATTCCGATTGTTCGGCGAACACGGCGCTGGTCGGCTGGGCGGTAGTGAATCGTCCGACCGAACGAGGTGGAGTCGTCATGTCCCGTTCCCTGCCGCGCGTCGCGGCCGTCCTGATCACGCTGCCCGCCCTCGCCCTGCCCGGGACCGTCGCGGCGGCGGAACGTGATCATGGTCCGGCGCCGACCATCCCGATGTTCGTCACGGTCGCCGACGCGGAGCATGCGGCGAGCACGTCGACGGCGTGCTCACCCCGGAGACGGCCGGTCACCGCGACCTGCTCACGGTCTCCCGGCTGATCCGCGGCGAGGTGCGGTCGGCGTCGGTCGCCGCGTCCAACTCGGTGACCGCGCCACCGGAAGTGCTGGCGCTGAGTCCCGGCGGCCGGATCGCGTACGTGCTCGAACGGCTGGGCGGCCGGAGCCCGGGCGACACCCTGGCCAGCCAGCTCCCGGCCGGTCGGACGCTGACCGCGATCGACCTGACCGACCCCGCAGCGCCCAAGATCATCGGCGGCACCGCCGTGGCGTCGACGCCGGAGGCCCTCGCGGTCAACCCGGACGGCCGGACCGTCGCCCTGGTTGCGAACGATTCCGAGCGGTCGGTGCTCCAGCTGCTGCCGGTCGGCGCCGACGGGCGGCCCGGTTCGCCGCGCACGTACGATCTCGCGGGGCTCGGCCTGACCGATCCGGCGGGCGGTGATCTTGTCACCCAGGTGCAGTGGCACCCGTCCGGCCGCTATCTGGCGATCAACGTCACCGATCAGAACCGGGTCGGCTTCTTCGAGGTGGAACGCGATGGTGATGTCGTCCCGTGGGGCGCGCCGGTGATCACCGGTACGGATCCGTTCGTCGGCCGGTTCACGCCCGACGGCCGGCACTACCTGACCGCGAACTGGGGCCGTGATCTTGAAGCGCCGGACATCGAGGGCCGGCTGCCCGACGTGCCGTCGACCGTACAGGCGATCAAGCTGGCGGCGCCCGGGGACCCGCGGGCCCGGCACCGGCCCGGTCCGGAGGCGGACACCGACCGGTCGTCCGAGGGGCTCGCGATCAGCCCGGACGGGCGGCTCGTGTGAACATGGCGGCACCGCCCTGCCCGCGGACAGCCCCGAGCATGATCAACAGGCGACCGTGTCGCTGCTCCGGTTCGACTCGCGGACCGGGCGATTCAGCAAGGTGGGCGACTATCCGCTGGACGGCCGGCTGCCGGAGGGCGGGACGTTCGACCCGACCGGCCGCTGGTTCCTGGCCACCGTGTACGAACCCGCCCGCCCGGACGGGCCCGGCTCGGGCGTCCAGGTCTATCGGGTGCTGCCCGGTGACCGGGGTCTGCAACCGGTCCAGCGGATCCCGCTGCCGCACGGCACCCACCACGTCGTCGTCCCGCGCTAGCTGGGTCGAACGCGCACTGAGCGTGCCAGGCCAGGTCAGCTTTCGCGGGTACTGCCGGTCAAGCGGTCCGTTCGGTGATGGCGAAGCTGCGCTGGTGAGGCAACGGTCCCGGTATGCCGGGGGGCGGTCGCGTGTGCGGACGTCGGGGCGTGTCGCGATTTCTCTTCGCGTCAAGGGTCGCAACGTTGCACCTACCCGTTGCGGTCGACCCCAAGAGGTTTCGCGACATCGCTCGGCAGGAACAGCGGCCGGTGGTTCGGGGTCGGCTTGTGGCGGGTAACGGTGGCGCGGGTTCGCCTGCACCGAACTAGGAGGGTGCGAAGCCGGCCTCGGCCAGGCGCAGGGCGCGGTGCATGGCGCGGCGCCGTGCGAGCCGGGTCCGGTCGGGAGTTTGATCATGGACGGCGGCTGCGGTGACCGCGCCGATGGCGGCGCCGAGTTGGATGGCGGCCCGGTTGGCGCCCGGCGTCTGGGGCCCGAATCGTGCCCGGACCGCTTCCAGGACGGCGAGTTGCAGACCCTGCAGCCGGCGGACCAGGGAGGCCGGCGCGCCGTGGCCGCGGCGGGCCAGTTCGGCCCGGACCGGGGCGAGACGGTCGGCCTCGTCGCCGATCGGGTCGGCGGCATCGATCATCGCGATCATGGCCGCGTGGACGGCCTGCCAGGGTGTCGCGTCGTCGGGCAGTGCGTCGACCGCGGCGACGGCGAGCTCCGCGTAGCGCTCGACGTGATGGAACAGGATGTCCTCCTTCGCCGTGAAATGGACGAAGAAGGTCCGCGGCGACACCCCGGCCAGCCGGGCGATCGCGGCGACCGACGTCTCGTCGAAGCCGTCCCGCAGGAACAGCGTGGTCGCCGCCTCGACCAAAGCCCGGCGGGTCGCCTGCCGCTTTCGCTCCCGCAAACCCTTTGGTTGCACAAGTGTAATATTGCACATGTGCATCGAAATCGTACGTATCTGGTGACCGGGGCGGACAGCGGGATCGGTGCGCTGGTCGCGGAACGGCTGACCGAAGCCGGCGGTACGGTGATCCGCTGCGGAATCGGTCCCGGCCTGGAGATCCGGGCCGACCTGTCCGACCCCGCGGAGGCAACCAGGCTGGCCGCCGAGGCGGAGCGGCTGGCCCCGGCCGGGCTCGACGGCGTTGCCCTGGTCGCCGGCATCGCCGAGCCGTCGCCGCGAACCGTACGGCTGAACTACTTCGGCACCCTGGCCGTGCTCCACTCGCTGCGGCCGCTGCTGCTGCGGTCTGCGGCACCGCGGGCCGTGCTGGTCTCGTCGGCCTCGTCACTCTCCGCCGGCGCCGCCGACCTGATCCACGCCTGCCTGCGTGGTGACGAGGCGGCGGCCGACCGCGCCGCCGAGCGGGCCATCGCCGGCGGCCGGGGCACGGTGATCTACCGGTCGACCAAGATCGCGATCAACCGCTGGGTTCGCCGCCACGCGGGCGGCCCGGACTGGGCCGGCAGCGGGATCCCGCTCAACGTCGTGGTGCCCGGGATCGTGGATACCGAGACCGCGCGGAGCACCATGCTCGGCAACCCGGCTCAGGCCCGGGTGCTGGCCGAGGCGCTGCCGCAACCGCTCGGCTTCCCCGGTCCGGTGGCGGCCGCGGCCGCTGCGGTCGCCTGGACCGTCGGCGCGGAGAACTCGTTCATGGCCGGCCAGTTGATCTTCGTCGACGGTGGTGCCGACGTGATCCTGCGCGGCGACGAGCCGTACCGGCGCGGTGTCCGCTACCGGCCGGCGGCGCTGGTCCGGATGATCTTCTGGTCGCTGGTCAGCCGGGTTCGCCGGACCAGCCGGTCCAGCGGTCGACGGTGATCATGATCACCGGACCGGCCGGCGGGTTGTCCCGGTACTGCGGGTACTTCCGGACCAGGGCGGCGACCGGAGCCACCCGATCCGGGCCGTCGGTGATCACCGAGGCGCTGCCGTCCAGCCGTACCCACCAGAGCCGGGTCCAGTCGTCCTCGTAGTGATCGCAGAGCAGCGCGGCCCGGGGGTTCTCGGCCAGGTTGCGCAGCCGGCGCAGGTTCGTGGTGGACTTCGGCTTCTGGTCGATCCCGATGATCACCGTGTCGCCGGTGATCGCGAACGTGACCGGCACCAGGTGCGGCTGCTGGTCCGCCCCGGTGGTGGCCAGCCGGGCCACCGCGGCGCCCTCGACCAGGCGTCGGCAGGTGGCCTCGTCCAGTCTCATGGTCCGGTCAGGATCGTGCGGAGGTTTCCGTGACGAACTTGGCCAGATCGGCCGACTGCTGCAGCCGGCTCGGTTCGTGCACGTACATCATGTGGCCGGCCTCGTAGTAGGCCCATTCGATCCGGTCCCGGGCCTGCTCCGGCAGCTTGAGGTGGGCGAACACGTGCTCGGCGGCGAAGTGCGGCGTCGCGCCGTCGTAGTACCCGCAGGCCACGTGCACGCGCAGGTGCGGGTTCGCCCGCATCGCCTTGGTCAGCGACGTCGCCACCTCGACCGACTCGCCCTCGAACTCCTTGTACGACCAGGGCTGCACCTTCGGCGTCAGGATGTTGTAGGCGACATCGGTCGAGTAGCCGAGCTCGGAGCGCACGTAGGAGTTGAGCGCGGCCGAGTAGGGCCCGGTGATCGCCGCGTGCGACGGGTCGTACTCCATGTGATCACCGTTGTGGTCGGTCGGCCAGCCGGCGAACCGCATGTCCAGCCGGCCGATCACCTGGCCGCGATCACGGAGCAGCTCGGCGGCGAACGCGTGCAGCGTGACCCGGAGGTCGGCGCGGTCGACGTACTCGGGATCGAGCCCGGTCAGCGCCGAGTAGCGCTGCACCAGATCGCTGCGCTCGGTCACCGAGAGCCGGTTGCCCCGGCCCAGCCCGACCCAGAGATCACCGGCCGCGAACTGCTCGGCCTCGGCGACCCGTGTGCGCAGCCGGCCGGAGACCTTGCCGTGGTAGTGCGCGGTGGCGGTGAAGGTGGGGAAGTAGAGCGCGTACGGAAGATCATTTCCCTCGCTGTAGTGCACCGACCCGAGGTCCAGCACCGACGAGATCAACATCAGCCCGTTCACGTACAGGCCGTCGTTCTCGGCCAGGCGGGCGGCCAGGGCCGCGGCCCGCGTCGTGCCGTACGACTCGCCGGCCAGGTACTTCGGGGACAGCCAGCGGCCGTTCCGCGACGTCCAGAGCCGGACGAACTCGCTGACCGACTCGATGTCGCGGCCGTAACCGTGGAAGTCGTCGGCCTGGTGTCCCTCGGTGGTCCGGGAGAAGCCGGTGGTGACCGGATCGATGAAGACCAGGTCGGACACGGCGAGCAGCGACTCGAGGTTGTCCTCGATCTTGTACGGCGGCGGCGCCAACTCACCGGCATCGCCCATGATCACCCGGCGCGGGCCGAGCAGCCCCAGGTGCAGCCAGACCGAGGACGAGCCGGGCCCGCCGTTGAACGCGAACGTCACCGGACGCGTGGCCGGGTCGGCGTCGTCGAGAACGTAACTGGTGTGGAAGATCTGGGCCCGCGGCTGATGTCCGGTGAACTTGCCGTCGGTGATCACCTCTTCCCGAAGCACCACCCGGCCGGTCGTCGCCGTGTAGTTGAGCTTGGACCGCCCACTGCCGATCTGATGGGTCGTGACCACAAGATCGTCAGTGGGCGACTGTGGATGATCACTCGAGGCTTCGTCACTCATGGACGATATTCTGCCGCAACCGTAGGTTTCAGCTGTTGGGTGCCTTCCCGGCCAGCTTCAGCTTGGTGATGATGTCCTGGATCTGGCTGTTCGCCGCCTCCATGGTCTTCGGGATGTCGGCGCCGCGCATGGCCTTCTCCATCGCCTGGCCGAACGCCTCGGCGACGGTCCAGTCGTACTGCGGCTCGAGGGCGGCCGACGGCAGCACCTGATCTTGAATGACCTTGCGCCACGGGTTCAGCGTGTCCGCGTCCGGCGCCTGGGCGACCGCGTCGACCAGTGACTTGCGGGTCGGGAACTTCGAGAACCCGGTCACCGTGAAGTAGTCGAGCATGATCGCCGGATCCGGTCCGGCCAGCGCCCACAGGAAGAACTTCCCGACGGCCTCGATGTGCTTGGACTTGGCGTCGATCATCCACTTCATGTTGCCGTTGGTCGCCGGTGCCGCCCCGGTCCCGTCGTGGGTCGGGATCGGCGCGACGCCGACCTTGTCGCGCAGGCCCTCGAACTCGTCCAGGATCTGGCTGATCGCCCAGGAGCCGTTGATCATCATCGCGGCCTTGTTCTGGCCGAACGGCGTCGAGTCGTTGGCCGGGCCGAGCGACTGCTTCGGGATCGCCTGGGCGTCGAACAGATCACGGTAGAGCTGGGCGAGCTTGTGGTACGCGGGATCGTTGGCCTGCGCGGTCGACCAGTCGTCGCTGATCGGCAGATGCCCGGCGACGTTGCGCTGCCAGGGCCAGGACTGCCAGCCGAAGTCGCCGCCGGTCACACCCATGACCAGCCCGAACCGGCCGTCGGCCTTGGTCTTGCTGCCGAAGTCGACCAGCTCGGCCCAGCTCTTCGGCGGCGTCTCCGGGTCCAGTCCGGCGGCCTCGAAGAAGTCCTTCCGGTAGTAGAGGACGGTCTGCGGCTCGAATAGCATCGGGTAGGCGTAGTGCCTGCCGTTCACCGTGACCAGTTCGCGCGCGGTGTCGGTCAGGTCGTCCCAGGACTCCTTGGGCAGCACGTCGGTGAGATCGGCCAGCTCGCCGTTCTCCACCTGCACCCAGACGTTGTTGCCGACGCCGATGTACATGTCGGGCGCCTTGCCGGCCGCCTGCGCGGCCTTGATCTTCTGCTCCCAGGCGTCACCGGGGACCTGGGTGAGGACCACCTTGACCTCGGACTGGGCCGCGTTGAACTGCTCGACCATCTTCTTGTACCAGGCGTCCTCGCCGTTGGTCAGCTTGGTCTGCCAGAACTGCACCGTGATGGTCGTTCCGGGTGATTGCGGTTTCTGCGCCTCGGAGGCGGACTGGCCGGGCGTCCCGGAGCCGCAGCCGGCGAGCAGGGCTCCGGTGCCGGCCACCGCGCTGGTGGCGAGCAGGTTGCGGCGGCTGAGCAGCCGCCGGGCGGGTGAGGTCATGGCACACTCCTTCGTGAATTCGGGTCTACTTCAAGCCGGCGATCTTGATGTTGCTGATGATCCGGCGCTGGAAGATCATCACCAGCAAGATCACCGGGAGGGCGGCCAGGAACGACCCGGCCATCAGCAGTCCGCGCTCAGGCGACCGCTCGGAGCGGAAGTTCGCCAGGTACTGCTGGATCTGGAACAGCTCCGGGCTGGTGATCGTCATGATCGGCCAGATGTAGGAGTTCCAGTACGCGAGGAACGAGACCACGCCGACCACGACGAAGGCCGGCTGGGACAGCGGCAGGAAGATCCGGGTGTAGATCCGCCACCGCCCGGCGCCGTCGATCATGGCCGCCTCCTCGAGGGCAGTCGGGATCGACAGGTAGAACTGCCGGATGAAGAACATCTGACCGGCCGAGGCGATCCCCGGCAAGATCAACACGGTCAGCGTGTCCAGCATGTAGAGCCGGGTCACCATGATGAACGAGGTGAGCAGGATCGCCATCGACGGAACGAACATGGTGCCGATCGCCAGCACCCAGAGCAGCGGCTTGAAGGAGAACTCCAGGCGGGCGAAGACGTACGCGGCCATCGAGTTCACCGCCAACGTGCCGACGGTGAAGATCGCCGCGCCGACGAAGGTGATCACCATCGCGCGCTGGAAGGCCGGGTCGGTCGCGATGGTGACGTAGTTCGACACCATCCACTCGGTCGGCAGCAGCTTGAACGGGGTCGCGGTGACCTCGCTGTTGGGCTTGAAGCCGGAGAGGGCCATCCAGAGCAGCGGGAACAGGGCGACGGCGGCGAACAGCAGCGCGACGACCGTCCGGCCGAACCGGACCGGAGCAGGACTCTTGGCCACGCCTCAGCCCTCCTGGGTCTTCTCGGAGTTGATGAACCGGAAGATCAACGCCGACACCAGGCCCAGCACCACGAACAGCATCAGCGCGGCGGCCAGCGGCTGGCCCTGCCGTTGATCTTGGGTGAAGTGCTGGAAGATGTAGAGGTTCGGCATCATCGTCGAGTTCAGCGGGCCGCCGCCGGTCATGATCAACGGCAGTTCGAACTGCTGGATGGCGCCGGTGCAGCCCGCGATCAGCAGGTAGATCAGCACGTTCTTCAGCATCGGGATCGTGATGTGGATCGTCTGCTGCCACCAGGTCGCGCCGTCCAGCGACGCCGACTCGTAGTAGGAGTCCGGGATGTCCAGCATGCCGGCGAGCATGATCAACGCGGTGACGCCGAAACCGATCCAGACCGCCGGGACGGCGAGCGACGGCAGCGCGGTGGCCGGGTCGCCGAGCCACGGGATCGGCTCGAACTCGCGGAACGGGCTGACCAACAGGTCGAGGAACCAGTTCAGGATGCCGCCGTAGTAGTCGAAGATCAGGATGAAGACGATCGACGCGATCACGCCGGACACGATCGTCGGCAGATAGATCGACGTCTTGACGAAGGACGCCAGTCGGCGGCCCATCCCCTTCACCACCGAGGCGAAGACGAACGCGAGGACCAGCCCGATCGGCACCACCAGCACCATGAACAGCAGGCCGCGGACGATCGACTGGGTGAAGATCGGGTCGCTGAGCACGTTGCGGTAGTTGTCGAAGCCGATGAACGTCGACGGCAGGTAGAACGAGAAGTCGAAGAACGACAGCGACGCCGCCTGGAAGAACGGGATGATCACGAAGATCGCCAGCAGCACCATCAGCGGCGCCAGCATCAGGTAGGCGATCAGGTTCGAGCGGTGCAGCCGACCGGTCCGGCGGGGTGCGGCGGTGCGGGCCGGCCGCGGCGGTGCGGCGGTGCCCGGCGGGCTCGGTGTTGCGGTGGCCAACTGACCCTCCTCGGCCTCGGAATCCGTCGGCCTGACGATAGGTGATTGTAATCGATTTCACAACCAGATTGGTATCGATTTCACAACTAGGTGGCGGGGCGCGGCCGGCGTCGCCAGCTCGCTGCCGGTCGTCGTCCGGATCCACGGCGGGGCGTGGCTCTCAGGCCGGGAGGAGGACGTGGCGCCGTACCTGCGGATCCAGGCCGGGCCCGGCCTAGCTTCCTGGCCGGCCGGTTCCGGTGATCACCCGAGCAGCAGCCGGGCGATCGCGATCACGCCGAGGATGACGATGATCGTCCGCAGCGCGATCGGCGGCAGCCGGCGGCCGACGCTCGCGCCGATGAAGCCGCCGATCAGGCTGCCGGCGGCGATCAGACCCGCCGCGGGCCAACTGATCCGGTCGAACGCCACGATCGTGTACGCGAGCGCGGCGACGATGTTGACCCCGAGCGCCAGCACGTTCTTCAGCGCGTTCAGCCGCTGCATGCTCTCCGGCATCAGCGCGCCCATCGCGCCGACCAGCAGAATGCCTTGCGCGGCAGTGAAGTAGCCGCCGTAGATGCCGATCAGGAAGACCAGGAAGATCAACAAGACCGTCTTGCCGCGGGACAGCGTCTCGCCGTCCTCGCCGGCCGCCTCGGCCCGGCGCCGGGCCCAGGCCTGGATCCTGGGCTGCAGCACGACCAGCAGTACCGCCAGCCCGAGCAGCACCGGGACGATCACCCGGAACACCGTCGGCGGCAGGTGCAGCAGCAGCCAGGCGCCGCAGACCGCGCCGAGCAGCGAGGCGGGCAGCAGCTGCAGCAGCCGGCGGCCCTGGCCCTTGAGCTCGCGGCGGTAGCCCCAGGATCCGGACGCGCTGCCGGGCACCTGGCCGATCGCGTTGGACATGGTGGCCACGACGGGCTCGTACCCGAAGGTGATCAAGGTCGGGAAGGTGATCATGGTGCCGGAACCGACCACCGCGTTGATCGTGCCGGCGCCGACTCCGGCGAGCAGGATCAGCAGGATCTCGACGGGACTCACTCGGTCGAGGGTACGAGACGGGCTCCGGTCGCCTGAAATCCGGTCGCGCCCTAAGCGAGCCCGTGCCTAGGCTGACGGCTCGTGAACACCACCCCACGGAGTTCTTCTCCTCCGCTTCGCTCCCCCGAACAACTCCGCGGGGACCCCGGAAAGAGTGAACCCGTACCCACTCCTCAGCTCGCCGAGGCCGAGATCCGCGCCCTCGCCGAGCGGGCCCTGGGCGTCCCCGTGTCCGCGACGGCGCCGCTGGCCGGGTCGGTCGGCAACCAGAATCTCCGGTTGGACACCGAGCGGGGGCGGTTCTCGATCAAGCTCGCCGCGGAGAGCGAACTCGCCGGCGAGCGCTGGGGACTGGAACGGGCGGCCGAGGCCGGGGTTCCGGTGCCTCGGGTCGCCGCGGCCGGCGAACTGGGCGGCGACCGCGGGTTCATGATCACCGGCTGGGTTCCGGGCGGTCCGGCGACGGTCGCCGACACCGAGGCGCTGGTCGAGGCCGGTCGGGCCATCCGGCGCTACCACGAGGTCGGCGGGCCGGGCTACGGGCTGGCCGACGTCGAGGCCGGGGCAGCTCGCGGCCGGTTCGGCAGTTGGGCCGAGCGGCTCGCCGACATCGTGGCGAAGACCGAGCCGCTGGTCCGGCACGGCGTGATCACCGCCGAGCTCGCCGACGGGTTCCGGGCGGCCGTGGATGATCATGCCGACGCGATCGCGTACGACGGCGAGGGCGTCCTGCTGCACTGCGACCTGAAGCCGGCCCACCTTTTCGTCGCCGACGGGCGGCTGTCCTCGATCATCGACTGGGGCGACACGTCCTACGGCGATCCCCGCTACGACCTGGCCCGGCTTTCGGTGGCCGAGGATGCGATCTTCCGGCCGGCCCTGGAGGGGTACGGGCTCGAGCTGGAAGCCGAACTATCCCGGACCCTCGCCTGCTATCGCGCCATCCAGCGGGTGGACGCGCTGCACTACGAACTGATGGCCGGCGGCGACTGGTTCGACGTCTACCGCCAGACGATCATCGACTGGCTCGCTCCCCAGCGAACGTGATCAACTCGGGCAGCGTCGGCGAGTAGCCTTCGGTGGTGTCGACGTCGACGGTGGGGACGTCGAGAGTGATCGGGTCGAAGTTCAGGGTGCGTTCGCGGACCTCGGCCAGATGATCAAGATCGCCGTGGGCGGCGGCGCGGAGCCCGTTCTCCTCGTACCGGCGGCGGATCCTGGCCGCGACCGTGTCGGGATCGACCCGGCAGCGGACCAGGCGGACCGCGGCCAGCCCGAGCAGCGGAGTCAGGCCGGGACGCCACAGCTTGTCCTGGTACGCGGCCTCGGCGACCACCGTGATCCCGGCCCGCAGCAGGTATTCGACAACCCCGAAGAACGCCGGCAGTGTGCGCAGGTTCAACTCGTCGACCGGGCCGGGCACGAAACCCGGGTGGGCGTGGACCATGCCTTCCTTGAGCTCGTCCCGGCAGATGGCCGGGCAACCGACGCCCTGCGCGATCAGGTGGGCCAGCGTGGTCTTGCCGGAACCGGGCGGACCACTGACGACGATCAAGGAGGGGAAGGCCATACCTCGTGTTCTAGCACGGCCCGTTCATGATCAGGAAACCTGAGCCTCGAAGTGAGAACGCAGGGCCGGGAAGTAGTCGTCGAAGTTCGGCGTCGGTGCGTCCGTGACCGAGGCCACGAGTTGATCAAGGTAGTACTCCCAGCCGGGGCCGATCTCGCCGACAGCGGCTGGGTCGACCCGGTGCATGACGAATCGCAACTCGGCGTGATCACCGGCTCCGCTCAGTTCGAGGCTCACGTCCCAACTGCCCTGATCATCGATGGTTAGCACCCGCAGTCGCCGCGGTGCCGCGCACTCGGTGATCTTGACGTCGGCCCACGGCGTGTCGTCCTCGAAGCCGAGTTGCATCCTGACCGTCGAGCCGACGGCGCCTTCGCCTTCCCAGCGGCCGATCCAGCGGGCCGTGCGGTCAGGTTCGGTGATGCTGGCCCAGGCGTCGTCGATCGAACCGGGCAGGGTCCGGGTGAGGACGAGGTCGACGCCGTCGGCGTTCGGGACCAGGCGTCCGGTGGGGGTCGGTGTGGTCATGCTGATTGCTCCTTCGGGTTGTTCGCTTCGGTACGGCGATCGCGGCGGGCTCGGGCGACCTCGGTGACCAGCGCATCGAGTCGGCTCGGCAGCGACGGCCCGAGCAGTCGGTTCAGATACGCCGCGACCTCGGCCAACGGCTCCGGCCGCAGCCGATAGATCCGCTGCCGCCCGACCAGTTCGGCCTCGACCACCCCGCACTCGATCAGGATCCGCAGATGCTTGCTGACCGCGGGCCGACTGATCGGAAAGTGCTCCGCGATCCGGCCGGCCGGCAGCGGGGAGGCATGCAGCAGTTCGAGGATCTCCCGGCGAACCGGGTCCGCGATCGCTCGTGCTCCGTCCATGCCCGAAAGCGTAACCGATCGGTTACACGTTCCGCAAGGGGCCCGGTTCGGCGAATCCCGCCTCATGGTGTCCCGCGACCGCGGAGACCTGTTGCTGATCTTGTTCGGCATATTCGGCGGGGCAGGGTGCGGCGCCGGTCCGGACCCGCGCGAGCGGTCCGGGTGGCGGCTCTCGAGGAGGACCGGGCCGCGGTCGTTGTCGTGAGGCATTGGGGCGCCACCACCGGCTTCAGTACCCACGTTTCGATCGTCGGGCGGAGGAGAAGCTGGGTCGTGACAACGAGAACTTCAGCGACGGCGTGCTGCCGCTCGGCCCTGACACCGCGCTCGACCTCCGGGGTCACCTGGTGCGCCGCGGCCCGGTCACCACGGCCGCCACCAACCGGCTCAGGATCGAAACCCCGGCAGGCGCCCGGGTCTTTGCCCGGTTGCCCGAACGAGGCCAGGTCGCGATCGACTACCGGACGCCCTGACCGGCCGGCGGGTCGCCGTCACGGGCAGGCCTTCGTGACGGCGGGCCGTCCGAGCTGGGCGGTCCGAAGCCCACGGGAATGTCAACCTGGCCGCGGTTCGGGCCGCGGGAGTGCGGGCTTGTCGACAACGCCACGGGTTGGGTCCCGAAATGCGCAGGAATGTCGACAACGCCACGCTCCGGGCCGCCAAGGATGCGGGGTTTTCTCGATGATTCCGCGGGTGGGTCGCGAAAGGTGGGGGAGTGTCGACCATGCCGCGGTCGGGCTGGGAGGGGACCGGGCTTCGCGAGCGAGAATCGGCCGGGCGTGGAGCCGCGCTGCTGCGAACGGAGGGTGTGACCCGCTGGGCCCAGGATCGCATTGCACAGCCCGACCTCACCGAGTGGACCTAACGGGCAGGTCCCGGGCACGTTTGGTTGCCCTCAGCGTCCGCTCGATGGCGGCACGATCGAGTCGGTACCGCGGGCCGCCCTACCACCGGGCCCGCCCGGTCACGTTCCCGCCGGAACGCGACCCCAGCCGACTCCGTGATTGACCGCCGCGAGTAGCGCGTGTTGTGGATTCGGCATAGTCGTGTGACCTCGCGGAAGATCTTGTTGGTGGGTGACGTCGTCGAGCGGACGCCCTGACCGGCGAATCCGCGCCGAAATGGAGGTCAAGGCGTCCGCTCAGTAAAGGTGGCCCGGCAGCGCATCTTGCCGTTTGCCCTTTGCTGCCCCCCGACGGCCGGGGAGTCGGCCCGTGCAGCAAAGTGCAAGATCGTGCCACTCGCCGGTCCGCTGCTGGCGTCCACCTCACGACCCGACCGCTGTGGATTTCCGCCGCGTCTGACCGGCTGAAATTCACTCCGGTCGTGTGCCTCGAGTACGGGGAGGGCCGCGAGTTCGTCGGCGACGGTGCCTACGGATCGAATGCTGCAGCACCCTGAGTAACCGGCGGACATCACACCGGTCGCGTCACGACCCGGACCGCGGAAAGGTCGACAGCGCCGTGGGTGTGGCCGTGTTCCCGGCCGGCGCGGTCGGTTAGCCTCGGCGGAGCGGCGGGAGGTGATGGCGGTGCGGGAGTTGGGTCGGGCCGAGGGCGAGCGGGAGGCACCGGACGGGCGTGATCTTCCGGAGTCGCAGCGGTCGGGCCGGTCCGAGGAGGACTGGCGCCGGGCGGAGCGCGCGATGGACGAGTTGCGGCTGGAGTATGCCCGGCGGCGGCACGAGGCACGGGAGGCCCGGATCGCCGAGGCGGCCGAGCGGGGCGTCTCCCGCGAGGAGTTCGTGGCGAAGGAGGAAGTCGCCTACGAGGATGCCCGGCAGGCCGAGGAGTTGCAGGAGTCGCGCCGTAAGATCAGCAGTCCGGCTCTCTGGGGGCCGCCCGAGACGCACGAGGCGCAGCGGCGGGAGCCGTACGAGCGGCAGGACCGGGCGCTGGAGCACTTCCGGACCGCGCCGATCGAGGGACCCGAGAACACGCCGCTCGACCCGGATCGGCGACGAGTGTTTCCGGTGACGGAGTGGACCCGTAGGGATCCGACGTTTCCGGCGGGCGATCTGGGCCGCCGGGACGAGCTGGTGTACAAGCGGTACGAGGCATCCGAGCGTGAGCGTGGGGCGGAGTCCTTCCGGTTGCCCGGTGGGCGGATTGATCTTGCCGGCAGCATCCAGCCGGTCGCCGAACCGCTTCGGGAGCGTTATCCGGCGGGGGTCGAGTTCTCGGAGCGCGGGCATCCTGATCTTGGTCGGTACGCGAGCAAGACCGTCGAGTTGCGGAACGGTTTCGACCGGCCGGAGCACGCCGAGGTGGACGATCGGGCCAACCTGATCTTCGGCTGGGAGAGCACCCCGGAGGGCAAGACCTGGCACAAGTCGGGCGACGGGCGGACGGTGTGGCTGGTCGACACCGAATTGCACGAGCAGTACGGGCACGCCGACGAACCGAAAGACCGATCGCTGCGACTGTCGACCGCGGACCCCGAACACAAGGAGTTGCTGAACCAACCGCCGCCGGACAGCACCGTGGTGGTCGACGAGCGCTTCACCTACCGCACCGATCACCTGGGTCGCGTCGTCCACGCCTCGGCGAAGCTGGAAGTCGTCGACCTTGATCATCCGCGGGACAAGTCGGCCCAGGCGCAGTTGATCGGGAAGCTCCCCGGTGATCATGCCGGGCACCTGTTCGCCAGGATCTTCCAAGGCCCCGGAGAGACGATCAACCTCACGGCGATGGAAGCGAACAAGGTCAACCTCGGACAGTTCAAGAGCGCTGAGAACGCCTGGCGGCGAGCCGTCGAAGCTGGTCGTGACGTCAAGGTCGACATCTCCCTCGTCTATGCCACGGACACGCCGCGTCCAGATGCCCTTCAGTTGACCTGGTGGATCGACGGTGAGAGAGACGAGCGATTCATCTACAACACTCCACGCCCCAACGACACGGAGACAACATGACCCCCGACCCAGAAACCCTGAAGAGAATTGCCTCAGCCATGGTGGAGCCCGCGCCGAAGGGCTGGTCACGCATCCAACTCTTCGCGTCGGCTGTGGCCTCCGGCAACCAGACCAAGTTGGCGATCGAGAAAGGCGACGGCAATGTCGATCGGTCGCAGGGCATCAGCGCCGATGGCCATTTCGCGATCGGCGATCTCCGCGCAGCGATGTACGCCGAGGGAGTCGGCACCTGGTACAACGCAACTTTCACCCTGACGCCGGATGGGCAGTTGGAAACCGACTTCGACTACGACAACCCGCCGTACAACGGCGACTATGTCGACGTGATGCTGGAAGATGATCAAGAGGCGTACCCGCGCAGCCCCGAGAACCTCCCGGCCTGGCACCCCTCGCGCACGTGACGCCCTTCTCCGCCGAGCAACTGGAAGCTCACCGAATCGGGCTGACCGGGTTCTGCTACCGGATGCTCGGTGGCGCGGCCGAGGCCGAGGATGCGGTGCAGGAGACGATGCTGCGGGCCTGGCGGGCGGCCGGCTCCTACGATCCGGGCCGGGGCGCGTTCAGCACCTGGCTCTACCGGATCGCCGCCAATCTCTGCCTGGACCTGCTCCGCGGTGCGGCTCGCCGGACGATCGCGACCGACCTGGGTCCGGCCGCGAACGGCCCCGAGCTGGGACTTCCGTTGCCGGACGACCGCTGGATCCGGCCGATGCCGGATGCCCGGGTGCTGCCGGACGACCCGGCCGAGTTGGCGGCGCAGCGGGAGTCGGTCCGGCTCGCCTTCGTCGCGGCTCTGCAGCAGCTGCCGCCGAAGCAGCGGGCGGTGCTGATCCTGCGCGAGGTGCTCGG
This sequence comes from Microlunatus parietis, assembly GCF_013407955.1. GTDB lineage: Bacteria > Actinomycetota > Actinomycetes > Propionibacteriales > Propionibacteriaceae > Microlunatus > Microlunatus parietis. Next base: position 4,107,222 of record NZ_JACCBU010000001.1, read on the forward strand.
TTGGCCCGCCGCGGAGGTTGCGACGCTGCTGGACTCCTCGGTCGCCTCGGTGAACAGCGCGCTGCAGCGGGCCAGGGCCACGCTGCGGCGGCCGGCCCCGGCGGCACCGCTGGACGCCGCGCACCGGTCGCTGCTGGACCGGTATGTCGACGCCTTCCAACGGTTCGACATCGAGGCGCTGACGGCGTTGCTGCACGAGGACGCGACGATGTCGATGCCGCCCTATCCCTGGTGGCTGCGGGGCCGGGCCGCGATCCGTACCGCCCTGGAACATTCGGACGGGACCTGCCACGGGGCCCGGCTGCTGCCGGTCGCGGTCAACGGGTCGCCGGCGTTCGGGCAGTACCACCCGCACGGCGACCGCTACCGGCCCTTCGCGCTGGACGTGCTGGACCTCGCGGACGGGCGGATCGTCGGGATGACCACGTTCCTGGACGCCGCCGGCGACTTCGCCCGGTTCGGCCTGCCGGTCGAGCTGCTGGTTGCTGAGTTCCGATGAGTTTCAGGGTCACGGTTCGTACAACCGGAATGTGAGTGCGAACAACGAAAGGATCTCCATGACCGGCAATCTGACCCTGAACGGCCACCCTGCCTGGTACGACGTCCGGGGCAGCGGCGAACCGCTGGTGCTGCTGCACGGCGGCTTCTCCGACTCGCGTGACTTCGACGACAACCTGGCCCGGCTCGCCGACCGGTTCACCGTCTACCGGTTAGACCGGCGGGCGCACGGCCGGACGCCGGACGTCCCCGGCCCGGTCACGCTGGACCAGTTGGCCGACGACGCGGCGGCGTTCCTCTCCGACGTCGTCGGCGGGCCGGCTGCCGTGGCCGGCTACAGCTCGGGCGGCGTCGTCGCGCTCGCCACGGCGCTCCGGCGGCCCGACCTGGTGCGCCGGCTGATCTTGATCAACACCGCCGCAAGCCCGGACGGTTGGCTCGTCCATCCCGACCCGGACGGAGAATTCCCGGCCGTGGTGGTGGATGCGTACGCGGAGGTGTCGCCGGACGGGCGTGATCATTTTCCCGAAGTGGTACGGAAGTTCGCCGGCATGGAGCAGGGGCCGGCGCTGGATCCGGCCGGCGTCGACTGCCCGACGCTGGTGCTCGGCGCCGACGACGACATCGTCAGCCTGGCCCACACGGTCGAGGTCTACCAGGCGATCCGGGACGCCCAGCTGGCGATCCTGCCCGGCACCAGCCACCTGCTGCTGTGGGAACGACCGGACGAGGCGATCGCCCTGGTCGGCGAGTTCCTGACCCGCGAGCCGAACCGGCTGATGCCGATCCGCTTCGCGGTCCCGGCGGCCTGACCCCGGCCACCCGCCGCAGCCGGACGGAGCCGCTGACCGTACCGTGTGAATGGCCGGCCCGATCGGGCCCGCGGGGAGGCGTACGGAGCGATGCAGGCGGGCGACTCGGCGATCGGTGTGATCGCCCGCTCCCGGTTCCTCCGGGCCGCCGTGATCGCCTTGTTCTGCTCCGGCCTCGGGGTCTCGTCGGTGACGCCGCAACTGACCCTGTTCCTGGTCGAGGAACTGCACGCGTCGCTGCCGGTCGCCGGGCTGTACTACCTGACCAACCTGGCCGCGCCGGTGGCCGGCTACCTGGTCGGGCGCAGGTCGGACCGGTCCACCGATCGGCTCGCGATGTTCCGGGTCTGTGCGGTGGTCGGCGCGGCGGGCTGGGTCGTGATCGGGTTGGCCCAGGCGATCTGGGTCCCGTTCGTGATCAGCATCCTCGCGCTGAGCATCGGCGGCGCCGCGATGGGTCAGCTGTTCGCCGCCTGCCGCGACGAGTTGAGCCGGCACCCGACCACGGTGGACAACCAGGTGATCGCGCTGGTCCGGATGGCGTTCACCGCCGGCTGGGTGCTCGGGCCCGTCCTCGGCAGTTGGTACGGCAGCGTCGCCGGCCTGCGTCCGATGGTGTTCGCGACCGCGGCCCTGGTCCTGCTGCAGATCCTGCCGCTCGGCCGGCAGCGGGTGCCGCGCTTCCATCGGCCCGGGGATCCGGGGCCGGCGCCGGATCCGGGCGGCCGCCGGATGCTGCCGTTGTTGATCTTCATGGCGATGATCGTGCTGGCGATGGCGGGCGACACGATGAAGTTCGGCTACCTGCCGATCTACATGGAGCAGCAACTGCAGCTGTCGCCGTTGCTGCGCGGCGCGGTGATCGGGGTCCAGCCGCTGCTCGAGTTCGCCCTGATGCCGCTTGCGGCGCGGCTGGCCGACCGGTTCGGCGCGCTCCGGGTGCTGCCGGTCGGCGTCGCATTCGGCGTCACCGGCAACCTCACGTTCGCGTTCTCCAGCGACGCCGTCGGGCTGTTCGCCGGGCAGCTGCAGATCGCCCTGCTCTGGGCCTGCATCGGCGCGCTGGGCGTAACGATCGCCCAGGACCTCTATCCGGAGCGGGTCGCCACGGCCTCCGGCCTGTTCATGAGCACGATCCCGGTGGCCGGCGCCGTCGGCGGCCTGATCGGCGGGATCGCCGTCGGCACGTTCGGTCTGCCCCGGGTGTACCTGCTGCCGGCCGGGCTGACCTTGATCGGCTGCGTCGGTCTGGTGGTGCTGGACCGGGCCCTGCGCCGCCGGACGTAGGTCAGCGCAGTACGGGGCCGCTCGACACGTGCACGTGCAGGTGCTTGGAGTCCTGGTAGTCGCCGAGATTCGTGAGCACGCGCGCCGCGCCGCGGTCGGCCGTGAGCTCGGCGGCGACCCGGCGGACCACCGCGAACAGCTCCCGCAGCACCGGCTCGTCGGCCTCGGTCACCGTGATCAGCGAGGCCAGATGGACCTTGGGGATGACGACGACATGATCACGCCAGTACGGCCGGGTGTGCCGGAACGCCAACACCTGATCCGTCTCCGCGACGACGTCGAGCTCACCGGTGCGCCGGAGCGCCACGTCGCAGTAGAAGTCCGTGCCGCGATACCCGGTCAGCTCGTCCATCGCCGCAGTGTGCCACGGAAGAGTTGATCACCAGCGGTAGTCGAGGAACTTCCCGTCGAACGTCACGACCACCCGGTCGCCGTCCGGATCGGGCCGGCGGGCGAAGTCGATCTTGAAGTTGATCGCGCTCATGATGCCGTCGCCGAACTCCTCGTGGATCAGCTCCTTCAGCGCCGGCCCGTACACGGCGAGGGCCTCGGTGAACCGGTAGACCGTCGGGTCCGCGGCCAGCCGGGGATCCGGGCCACGCATGGGCTGCTGCTGCAGGCTCTCCGCGACCCGGTCGTCGAGCCCGAGCAGGGCACAGGCTGCGGTCGCCTGCTCGGCCGACATCGGATGCGCACCGAGCAGGGCGGCGGTGGTCCAGACCAGCGGGGCGTCGACGGCCGTGGCCAGTTTCTCCCAGCTGATTCCGCGGCGGATCCTGGCCGAGGTGATCAGGCTCGCCGCGGTCGCCCGGTCCATGATCGACGCGTCCATGATCGACTCTTCCATGATCAGCCCTCGGCGCCGGCGACGGCCGGGACCCGGTCGGGGGCGGTCGGCTTGGCCTCGGTCACCACGGCATCGGGTACGACGGTCCGGGCGCGCTGGGTGCGGGCGTGGGTGAGGAAGATCGGCAGTCCGACGAAGGTGAGGCCGCCGACGAGGTTGCCCAGCACGGTCGGGATCTCGTTCCAGAGCAGGTAGTCGACGACGGTGAACTCGCCGCCCAGCAGCAGCCCGGACGGGAACAGGAACATGTTGACGATCGAGTGCTCGAAGCCCATGTAGAAGAAGACCAGCACCGGCAGCCACATGCAGAGGATCTTGCCGGGCACACTCTTGGAGATCATGGCGCCGATCACGCCGGTCGAGACCATCCAGTTGCACATCACGCCGCGGAGGAACAGGGTCAGCATCCCGGCGGCGCCGTGGTCGGCGTACCCGACCGTCCGGCTGGTGCCGATCTGGCCGATCGCCTCGCCGACGGCGTCCGGTGCCTGCGTGAAGCCGTACGTGAAGTAGACGGCCATCATCAGCGCGACGGTCAGCGCGCCGGCGAAGTTGCCGAGGAAGACCAGGCCCCAGTTGCGGAGCACCGCCCGGACGGTGATGCCGGGGCGGCGGTCCAGCCAGGCGAGCGGCGCCAGCGTGAACACGCCGGTCAGCAGGTCGAAGCCCAGCAGGACGAGCAGGCAGAACCCGATCGGGAACAGGATCGCCCCGACCAGCGGCTGGCCGGTCCTGGTCGAGATGGTGACGGCGAACGCGGCGGCCAGGGCGAGGATCGCACCGGCCATGAAGGCCCGGATCAGCGTGTCGCGGGTGCTCAACTGCACCTTGGCCGCGCCGGCGCTGATCATCTGGTGCGCGAGTTCGGTGGGATTGACGTACGACATGGGCTGGAGCCTCCCCGGGCTGAAGGGCATGCGTGCGACGGGCGTTGTTGGCCGACGGTAAGAGCGTCGGGTTCCGGCCGTGTTACGGCGCGGTCTCCGGGCCGTGAAAGCCGCCGCACAGGCCGGCTGGAGGGGTGTGCGTTCGCGGCTATCCTGAATCGCGTCGACACCAGGGATCGAGGTACGGATGCGCGGACCGGCGGGCTTGATCGGCGCGCTCGTGATCATGGTGTTGTCGGTGATCATGTCCGCGGCGTGCACGGTCGAGCCGCCGCGGGTGCAACTGCCGCCGCCGGACACGTACCGGCCGCAGGATCCGGTCGGCGAGGACAGCGTCGCCCGCCCGGTGCCGCCGGGGACGGCCGAGACGATCACCGCCCCGCTGGTCGCGGCCGGCGCCTTCTGTGCTCAGGTCCGCAGCAACGCCCACGGCCGGGCCCTGTGGTGCCGGCACCGGGACGCCGACGATCCCTGGGTGGCCCAGTTCCTGCTCGATGATCAAGACCGACTGGCCTGGGCCTGGTTCCCGAGCCAGCCGCAACCCGAGGAGCCGGATCCCAACCGGGCTTCGGATCCCGAGCGGCTGGCCGGGCTGGCCGGACCGAGCCTCGGCGCGCTGTGGCCGGAGACCGCCGACCGGTTCGGCGACGAGCTGACCCGGTACGACCATGATCATCGCGACCTGATCGAACGCGGTCGCTCGGTCGAGGGTGCGTTCACCCGCAGCTGGCGAGATGATCATGCCGACTACACGATGTCCAGTGTCGACGGGCTGATCATGGAAGCCCGGGACGTCGAGGTCGAGCGGTGGCCGTCGGACGCGGCCCACTACGCTAGCCGGATGAGCGTGGCCGTCGGCGATCTCCAGGACTCCGGCTTCGAGTGCTTCTATCCGCCGCAGGTCTACTGTCGCCGGGAGTTCCAGGAGTTCCGGGTCTCGCTGCGCGGCGACCGGATCATCACGGCCGACTTCGTCGTCGCGGGGGACGAGACGCTCGCCGAGGTCTTCCCGCGCGGGCTCACGTTCCTCAGCCCGGCCGTCCGGTCGGCGGTCGGTGCAAAGATCGAGGAAGCCCGTAAGGCCCGGCAGGACTACCTCGGCATCGTCGAGGGCACCGTGCTCGCCGTGGACGCCGCCCCGATCCCGCCGGTCGGCGGCCCGGTGCCGATCACCGTCCGGATCGGTGCACCGCTCGCTGGTGCGTACCCGATCTAGTCGGTCAGGTCGGCTTGCGGGCCAGCACGACCTGGGTGTCGCCGGGCCAGTCCCAGAACAGGCCGTCCGGGGCGTGCTCGGCGAGCAGCGCGCGGACGTCGCGGGCGAAGTCGTCGGCGCGGTCGCCGAACAGGTGCGGCGCCGAGGACGACAGCGAGAAGTAGCCGGACAGCACACTCTCGGTGTCGCGCCGGAGGTTCGGGATCCCAGGTACGAAGACCGTGCGCGGGACGCCGAACCGGGTCCCGGCAAGAACCTCCTCGAACCGAGGGCGGGGCCGGGTCGAGGCCACCCCCTGCCCGAGCCGCTGGTCCGGACCGAGATAGCGCCGCACCAGGGCCGTCAGCTCGTCGTGCGGGATCGGCGGCGATCCGGGGTTCGGCGGCTTCGGCCGGCCCTCGACCGCATGCCCGATCAGCGCCAGAGTGCCGCCGGGCTCGAGCAGGTCGTAGACGAGTTCGGCGACCCGCGACTCGTCGGTCCAGAAGAAGGACTGTCCGAACGTCACCATCCGGTACGGGCCCGGTGCCGCCTCCGGCAGCTCCTCGGCGACCGCCCGGACCCACCGGATGTCCAGCCCGCTCGCCTCCGCGGCCCTGCGGCCCTCGGCCAACATGTCCGGATCGGGATCGAGCCCGACCGCCTCGGCGAACAGCGGCGCCAGCCGGACGGTGAGGATGCCCGGCCCGCAGCCGGCGTCGAGCAGCCGGCCGGTGCCGTCCAGGCCCGCCTCCCTGGTCAGCATGGCCTCCAGCTCTGGCGCGTACGGCGGCCGGCCCGGTCGATAGTGGATCGCGGCACCGCGGTAACTGGTCGGGTCGTACGCCATCGGAAGCCTCCACCAGGCAGGGGATTTCAGTCGGGTCGCAGGACGCCGGCGAGCATCGCGGTGAACACCTGGCGACGCAGCTGCGGCGAGTCCTCCTCCGCGATCGTACGCATGCCGCCGAGGCGCAGCACGGCCATGCCGTGGGCGAGCGACCAGGTGGCCCGCAGCGCGGTGTCGACCGGCATCGCCAACCGGCCTCGCGCGTGCAGGGATTCGAGGACACCGCCCAGGACGCCCAGCGCGGCCAGGCCGGCGTTGCTCCGCGGAGCCCGGCCGCCGGCGTCGAACATGACGGTGAACCGGGCCGGCTCCCGTACCGAGAAGTCGACGTAGGCCAGGGCCAGGTCGACCAGCCCACCGTCCGGTGCCTGCTCCGAGACGGCCTCGCGAAGATCGGCGGCGAGCCGCTCGAAGCCGTCGTCCGCGATCGCGCCGAGCAGGTCGGCCTTGCCGGCGAAGTGTCGGTACGGCGCCGCGGCGCTCACCCCGGCCCGCTTGGCGGCCTCGGCGAGCGTGAAGCCGTCGACGCCGTGGCTCGCGATCAGCTCAACGGCGACGTCGATCAGGGTCCGGCGCAGCGAGCCGTGGTGGTACGGCACCTTCGCCTCCATCGCGACCACCTCCACCCAAGACGTACGCCACCAGGGCGAAGCCCGGCACCGCGACGCCCACCGCGATCATGGCACCGAGCTTCACCCGGGACACCGCCGCGAGCGCGACCCACGGTGCCGCCCGGCGCAACACCGTAGCGGCTGCCGGATGCCGCCGGCTCACCAGCCGGGACACGGTGCCGACCATCCAGCCGAAGGTCTGCTGCTCCTGCAGTTGCCGGTACCAGCCGCGGACGGCGTCCGAGTCGGCCAGGCGTCGGTCATGATCATCGGCCCCGGTCGGCGACGGTCCGGCGGCTGCGTAACCAGCGCCGTACCCGGGCGTGTTGCCAGAGGGCCAGGCCGGTGATCACGGTGAGGGGGACGCCGATGATCATCAGCGCGGTCCGCAGCCCGCCGGTCCAGGCGGGCGGCAGGTACACGTAACAGCCGAGCGCGACGGCCAGCACGAGGTGCAGCGTCCGGAGTGCCATGCGCTGTCGGCGTCTGTCCATGACCGCCATGTTAATCTCATTAACATCACCCGGACAAGCACCGCGCGGGTCGAATCGGTCATATTGGTCGGGTGACTCTTCCGATGCCCGAGCTCCATCCCGCCATCCGCCCGGCCGCCGAGGCCGACGTGCCGGCCCTGATCGGCCTGATCAAGGAACTCGCCACGTACGAGCGCGAACCGGACGCGGTCAAGATCACCGAGGAGCAGCTCACGGCGCTGCTGTTCGGCCCCGATCCCCGGGTCTACGCGCTGGTCGCCGAAGATCAACAGCGGGTGGCCGGGATGGCGATCTACTTCCTCAACTTCTCAACCTGGGAAGGAAAACTGGGCATCTACCTGGAGGATCTCTACGTCAGCCCGGAGAGCCGCGGCAGCGGTCTCGGCAAGGCGCTGCTGCAGTCCCTGGCCGCGATCGCCGCGGCCCGCGACTACGGCCGGTTCGAGTGGGCGGTGCTGGACTGGAACCAGCCGGCGCTCGACTTCTACCACAGCCTCGGCGCCGTCCCGATGGAGGAATGGACCGTGCACCGGCTGGCCGGCGACGCCCTGGTCCAGGCCGCGAAGCCGTACGCCTGATGAGCCTGATCGGCGACCTGCTGCGGCGGGTCTATCTGGCCGGGCTGCGCCGCGAGTTGCGCCGGCTGGCCCGGCCGCGGCACGTCGCGCTGGTGATGGACGGCAACCGGCGCTGGGCCAAGCAGCAGGGCTTCGACAACCCCAGCGTCGGGCACGCCCACGGCGCCGACCATGTGGACACGCTGCTCGGTTGGTGCACCCGGTACGGCATCGACGAGGTGACGATCTTCGTCTGCTCCACCGAGAACCTGCACCGCCGGCCGGCCGAGGAGGTCGACTTCCTGCTCGGCGCGATGGAGCGCGTCGTCACCGAGCGCGCCGGCCGGCCGGGCAACCGCTGGAAGATCGAGCTGATGGGCCGGCTCGACGTGCTCCCGGACGGCACCCGGCACGCGCTGAAGCGGGCCGCCGAGGCCACCGCCGACCTGACCGGCGGCCGGCTGGCGCTGGCGATCGGCTACGGCGGCCGGCAGGAGATCGTCGATGCCGTACGGGAGCTGCTCTGGGACGAGCGGCGGGCCGGCGGCAACCTGGCCGACCTGGCCGGACGGGTGGAGGTGGCCGACCTGGCCAGCCGGCTCTACGCGCCGACGATGAGCGGGGTCGATCTGATCATCCGGACCAGCGGCGAGCTGCGGCTGTCCAACTTCCTGCTCTGGCAAAGCGCCGGCGCCGAGTTCTCCTTCTGCGACACCCTGTGGCCCGGCTTCCGCGAACTCGACTTCGTCCGAGCCCTGCGCGACTTCGGTCGCCGCCGGCTCCGCGTCGCAGCCGAGAACTAGCGAAGGCTGCGCTGCAGCAGGACGGTGTCCCACCACCGCCCGTGCTTGAAGCCGACCGCCGTGAGTCGGCCGATCTCGCGGAAGCCGTGCCGTCGGTGCAGGGTGAGCGAGGCGGGGTCGCCGGTGTCGACGACGACCGCGATCAGCTCGCGGACGTCCGCGGTGGCGCAGGCCTTGATCAGCGCGGCCAGCAGGGCGCCACCGACGCCGAGTCCGGTGGCGGTCGGCGCGACGTAGACCGAGTCCTCGACCGTCCGCCGGTACGCGGCACGCGGCTTCCACCGGGCACCGTGGGCATAGCCGGCCACCGTCCCGTTCAGTTCGGCGACCAGGAACGGGAGCCCAGCCGCCGCGGCGGTCCAGTAGCGCTGGGACCAGTCCCGCCGGTTCGGCGGCGTGAGCTCGAAGGTCGCCGCCGTTCGCTCCACGTAGTGCGCATAGATCTCGGTCACGGCGTCGAGATCACTCGGAACCGCATCCCGGACGGACACCGAAGGTGCCGTGATTTCGCTATAGCGGAACACGTGAATATTATAGCGGACATGGATCTTAGGGTGCTGGGCGAACGGCTCCGCGGGCTGCGCCTCGAGCGCGGCCTGACACTGCAGCAGCTGGCCGACCAGTGCGAGGTCAGCGTCAGCATGCTGTCCTCGGTCGAGCGCGGTGACAAGGCGGCGACGGTGGTGGTGCTGGACAAGATCGCGCAGGGCCTGGCCACCCCGATCGCGGAGCTGCTGGCCGGCCAGTCCGACGGCCGGGTGATCGTGCGCCGGGCCGCCGAGCAGGACGTCGCCGACGAGCCGGGCGGCTGGCGGCGCACCATTCTGACGCCGGTGGTGCCGGGGGTGAACTTCGAGTGGATCCGGTCCACCCTGCCGCCCGGCTGCGACGCCGGCACCTTTCCCGCTTACGCACCCGGGTCGCACGAGTACGTCGTCGTCGATACCGGCACCCTGACGCTGACCATCGGCGACGACCGGTACGAACTGAAGGCCGGTGACTCGGTCTACTTCGCGGCCGACGTGCCACACGGGTATGCCAATCGCACCGCCGCAGAGTGCAGCTATCACGTGGCCGCGTTGATCATGCGCAGCCGTCGTCCCGGCTGAGGTTTGCTCTCGTCGCGTTCCTCAGTCGGGGCGACGGGAGCGGGTGACCAGATAGCCCTGGTCCTGAGTGATCAACTCGGTCCGGCCGATCATGGCGCGCAGCGTGGAACGGTAGGGCAGGTGGGTGTTGTAGACCAGCCAGAGTTCGCCGCCGGGGCGGAGCACGCGGGCCGCGTCCGTGATCATGGTCAGCGCGGTGGAGCTGTCCTTCGCCGTACCGCGGTGGAACGGCGGATTGCAGACGATCAGGTCGACCGCATGATCACCAACCTCGGTCAGCCCGTCACTTCGGCGTACGTCGATCCGCTCGGCGAGGCCGTTGGCCGCCGCGGTCGCCTGCGCCGACCGAACAGCAGCGAGGGAGCTGTCGATCCCGATCACCGTTGCGTCCGGAAGGTCCCGGGCCAGCGTGCAGGCGATCAGACCGGTGCCGCAGCCGAGGTCGATCGCGGTCGCCGCGGTCGGAAACCGGTCGGCCTGCGCCAGCAGCAGCCGGGTGCCCGGGTCGAGGGCGGCGCCGGCGAAGACGCCGCCGTACGCGACCACCTCCAGCCCGGCCACGGCCGCCCGGCGCGGCTCGGGCTCCGGACCGTCCGGCCGCGGCGCCGCGGCGACCAGGGCGCGCGCCTTGCCGAGGCCGAGCGAACCGCGCACCTCGCCGAAGTGCCGCTCCAGGGTCGTGTTCATCGAGCGGGTCAGGTGCTTCACCCGGCCGCTGGCGAGCAGGACGACCTCCGCAGCGGCGTGCCGGGCCACGGTGGCGGCGAGGTCGTCGAGGGCGTCCAGGCTCTTCGGCAGCCGGGCCAGGCAGAGCTGCGCTCCGCGGGCGGCTTGGTCAAGATCACGATCAACCTCGATCCGGAGGCCGGCCTGCTCGGCCTGCGCGCGGCCGTCTCGTTCGTCGGCCAGATCGTCGCAGCAGAGCGCGAGTTCGGCGTCCGGCCACCGCTCGGCCGCGGCCAGCAGCAGTGAACCGTCGTGATCATCGAGCACCGCCACTCGGCGCGGCGCCGGGAGGTCCAGCCGGTCGACCTCGGCCATGATCACCCGGCTCACCTGATCGCCCATGATCATCGGGGTACGGCCAGTTGATCATCGGTCTCGGCGAGATGATCATCGATCTCGGTCAGCAGCGCGGCCTGCCCGGCCGGGTCAAGATAGCTGCACCGGACGGCGGTCCGGGCCAGCTCGGCCAGGCCCTGCCGGTCCAGTCCGAGCAGGTCGGCGGCGATGCCGTACTCGGTGTTCAGGGTGGTGCCGAACATCGGCGGGTCGTCGCTGTTGATCGTCACCACCAATCCGCGCTCCACCATCCGTACCACCGGGTGGACATCGGTCCCGGCCACCGCACCTGTCGCGTAGTTGGAGGTCGGGCAGACCTCGAGCGGGATCCGGTGCTCGGCCAGATGATCAAGCAGCCGTTCGTCGCGGACACAGGAGGTGCCGTGCCCGATCCGCTCCGCCTTGAGTTCGAGCAGCGCGTCCCAGATCGTCTCCGGGCCGGTCACCTCGCCGGCGTGCGGCAGCGAGTGCAGGCCGGCCGCCCGGGCCCGGTCGAAGTACGGCTTGAACTGGGGCCGCGGCACGCCCACCTCCGGGCCGCCGAGGCCGAATCCGATCAAGGACGACGGCCCGTGCTCCAGGGCCAGGGCCAGGGTCGACTCGGCCGCCGCCAGGCCGCGCTCGCCCGGGATGTCGAAGATCCACTGCAGCCGGATTCCATGATCACGTTCGGCGCCGACCCGGGCGTCCTCGATCGCCTCGACGAACGCCTGGCCCGGAATCCCGCGGATCATCGAGGAGTCCGGGGTCACGGTCAGTTCGGCGTACCGGACCTGCTGGGCGGCGAGATCCGCGGCCACCTCGTAGGTCAGCATCCGGACGTCCTCGGCGGTCTTGATCAGGTCGACGACGGACAGGTAGACCTCGATGAAGTGGCCGAAATCGGTGAAGGTGAAGTAGTCGACCAGCTCCGCCGGGTCGACCGGCACCACGCCCGGATGCCGGGCAGCGAGCTCGGCGACGATCCGCGGCGACGCCGAACCGACGTGATGGACGTGCAGCTCGGCCTTCGGCAGGCCGGCGATGAAGCTGGTCAGATCGGACATGTCCCCATCATTCCTCTCGGTACGCCGACCACCGCTCGGCCAGCCGGCCGGCCGGATCGATCTTGATCAACAACAACCCGTCCTGCTGCAGCGGAGCTCCGGTGTCCGTTCGTCGGCCGCGCCACCTGGCCCGGACCGCCACCGAGTCGCCGCCGGCGACCAGCTCGACCAGCTCGAACTCGAGCGGATCGTGCTCGCGCAGGAAGGTCTCCAGGAAGGCCCTGGTGGCTGCCGGCCCCGCGGGCGTCCCGGCCGGAGCATCATGATCAACATAGTTCTCCGCGAGCAGGTCCTGGCAGGCGGTCAGGTCCCGCCGGCCGAAGATCCGGTCGAAGTACTCCCGGACTGCGGATTCCGCGGCGTGGACCATGCCCTGACGGTAGCCGTTCCCGGTCAGGTAAGGTCGACCTAACCACATCTCTTGGGGGAGGACCCTTGAATCAGCAGCAGGCGCCGAGCCAGGAGAAGCAGCGGCGCAAGCGGGTTGCCAGGACCGCCGAGGTCGTGCGGACCGAGTGGCTGGCGCCCTCGATGGTGCGGGTGATCTTCACCGGCGACGACCTGCGCCAGCTTCCCGAGCTGACGTTCACCGACCACTACGTGAAGCTGATCTTCCCGCCGGAGGGCGCCGGCTACCGGTGGCCGTTCGACCCGGACGAGCTGCGCGAGACCGAGCCGGCGGAGCGGTGGCCGGTGACGAGGACGTACACGATCCGGTCCTACGACCCGGAGAGCAACGAACTGGCGATCGACTTCGTCGTGCACGGCGACTCCGGCCTGGCCGGTCCGTGGGCGGCGCGCGCGCAACCGGGCGACCAGCTCGGCTTCTACGGCCCGGGCGGCGCCTACGCCCCGGATCCCGAGGCGGACGCCCACCTGCTGGTCGGCGACGAGGCGGCGATCCCGGCGATTGCGGCCGCGCTGGAACGGCTCGATCCGCAGGCGAAGGCGTACGTCTTCCTCGAGGTGGCCAACGCCGACGAGGAACTCCCGCTGCGGCGGACCGACAACACCACCATCACCTGGGTGCACCGCGACGACACCGGCACCGACTACGGCGTCGCGCTCGCCCAGGCGGTCCGCACGACCGGGCTGCCCCAGGGCCGGGTCCAGGCGTTCGTCCACGGCAACGCCTACCTGGTCCGCGATCTGCGCAGGTTCCTGTTCGTCGAGGCCAAGCTGGACCGCTCGCTGGCCTCCATCTCGGGCTACTGGCGGACCGACTACACCGAGGACAAGTGGCAGTCGACGAAGGGTCAGTTCGTCGCCGAGATGGAGGCTTCCGAACGGGAGGCCCTGGTCGGCTGACGGTTCCGTTCCGTCGCCCGGGCCGCCCGCTCGCCCGTCGCGGGCTTTCCATCGTCACCCATCGCATGGACAATAGGCACGATCATGCCCGGTCGGAGCCGGTGGCGGGGGCTTCGAAGGTTGGGCGGCGTCGGGGGATCCGGTGTGGCGCGTTGGCTGAGGCGCAGGCCTGCCGGTGAACGGGGCAAACGATGGGAGTGTGCGTGACGAACACAGCCGAGTCCGTTCGAGGCAGCGGGGAAGTGAGCCGCTGGCGGGCGGCCTATACCCCCGGCGAGTGGGTGGTCCTGTCCGGGCCGACGTCGCTGGTGGTGCTGGAGCCGTCGTCGATGGGGCACAGTTCGCTGATCAACACGCTGTGGGCCGAGGTGATGGGGTCCTCGTCGTTGCCCGAGGTCGCCGAACGGCTGGCCCACTACCGGATCGACGAGATGGCGAGTTTCGCGGCGTTCTTCTGGTCGCCGGACGGGATGCGTTCCCTGATCCGCGGCGGGATCACCGTGATGAATCTGGCCGACGGCAAGATCGTCGCCGACGGCGAGGGGATGCAGACCTGGCGGGAGGTCGGGCTGGAGTCGGTCGAGCAGGTCCGGGTCGACCTGGCCAGCAACGGCAACCAGACGCTGCTCGAGTTGCCGCTGGTGGTCGGTGTGGTGACCGCCTCGTCGATCACGCTGGAGGCCGGCGTGGACGCGCGGGTCGTCTCGCCGCAGGCCGGCGGACCGGTGTCGGCCGCGCAACTGGAGACCGAGAACGCCGACACCGAACTGATGTCGGCCGACGCCGACTACTCGTACGACCCGAACGCGGGCCAGTACGGCCAGGCTGCCGCCCCCTACGCCGTCGAAGAGCACGGTTTCGACGACCAGTACGACGACCAGCAGGGCTGGGCCGAGGAGGACGTCGAGCCGACCCAGCGGGTCCGCGAGGAGTATCAGGAGCCGTACGTCTCGGCCGCCGACGCCGCGGGCATCTACGCCGAGGAGCCGCGCGGACGCCGGGCGGCACCGGACGCGGAGCTGATGGCGGGCGAGTCGCTCATCATGGCCGTCCTCTGCGTACGGCAGCACAGCAACCCTCCGGAGAGCATCAGCTGCCGGGTCTGCGGGGACCAGATCCCGCCGCAGAACCCGCGGCTGGTCACCCGGCCGTCGCTGGCCATGCTGCACGGCCCGGACGGGGTCACCGCCGAGCTGGACGGGGCGGTCGTGATCGGCCGGGCCCCGAACGCGGACCGGAGCACGGCGGAGAACCCGAGCCTGATGACGGTACTCAGCCCGGGCCACGACATCAGCCGTACCCACGCGCAGGTGGAGGCCGAGGGCTGGGAGATCGTGGTCACCGACCTGCACTCGACGAACGGCACCGCGGTGGTCCTCGGCGGGCCCGACATCGTCCGCCGCCGGCTCGCGCCGGGCGAGTCGATGGTGGTGCCGCTGGGCAGCATCCTCGAGCTCGGCGACGGCGTCAGCATCGCCGTCGACCCGGCCCCCTGAGTCTGAATTTCGGATACCGGATGCCAAGTTACATTTCCCTAGGGCTGATAATCGGCACAGGTTGACGGCAGAGCCAATAGGTTGTGGCCTGAACCGTAGAAGGTTGTCGTGACGCATAAGTTGTCGTTACGGGGGATCGATCGCCGTCCGGATAGGAGCCACAGATGGAATCGCCGCAGCCAGGACCGGCGCCCGGCACGGGCCTGCCGCCGGGTGTGCAGCCGGGTGATGTCGGGAAGCGGATCGCGGCCTACCTGATCGAGTGGGCCGCGCCGGCCATCGTGGTGTGGCTGCTGTCCCTGATCGGGGTGCTCGCCCAGAGCGCCGTGCTCTCCCTGGTTCTCGGCGTCGTATCGTTCATCGCCCTGATCGGCTGGGTCGTCTTTGTCTGGTGGAGCTACGTGAGCCAGGCCGCCGGGCCCGGGATGAAGCTGATGGGGCTGCAGTTGGTCGGGTACTCCGACGGTCGGCCGCTCAGCTGGGGCCGGGTCATCCTGCGCTGGCTGCTGCTCGGCGTGATCGCCGGCACCGGCATCGGCGCAATCCTGCTGCTCGTCTTCATGCTGCAGAACCCGCGCCGGCAGACCTGGCCGGACCAGATCGCCGACGCCGTCGTGATCCAGGCGCGCGCGCTGGCGCCGAAGCAGCTGCCGCAGGACCACCAGCAACCGCAGTACGCCCCCGGCCCGGCCGGCCCCGGCGACCGCGGCCTGTTCCCGCAGCAGGAGCACGGCGTGCAGACGCCGGTCCGGTACGGCCAGACGGACCGCTACGGCCGCGATCAGTACGGCGCGTCGGCCGCCGATCACGGGCCGCAGTCGCAGCCGAGTCCGTACCCGCAGCAGGGGCAGGACCAGTACCAGCAGGACCAGTACGGCCAGCAGCAGGGCCAGTACGCGCAGCCGGACCAGTATCAGCAAGATCAATACGGGCAGGACCAGTACCAGCAAGATCAATACGGCCAGCCGACCCAGTACCCGCAGCAGGACGCCTACCAGCAGGACCAGTACGGGCAGGACCCGTACGGCCAGCAGCAAGATCAGTACGGTCAGCAAGATCAGTACGGTCAAGATCAATACGGTCAGCGGCAGGACGCGTACCAGCAGGGCTACGGCGACCAGTACCAAGATCAATACGGCCAGGACCAGGGCTACGGCTCGGGCCCGGTCGCAGCCCCGATCCCCGGTGCCACCCAGTTCCCGGCCGCCGCGCCGCCGCCGGTGTCCGGCAGCAGCGCCGGATCGGCCGACTACCGGGAGGCCGACCCGCGGCCGCTGGACCAGGGCTGGCGGGCGTCGCTGGACGACGGCCGGGAGATCGCGGTGACCGGTCTGGTGCTGCTGGGTCGCAACCCGCAGGCTCGGCCCAACGAGGACGACGCCCAGTTGATCAAGATCTCGGACGAGACCCGTACCGTCTCCAAGACCCACCTGGCGCTGGGCGTGGACGCCGGCGGGATGTACGTCATGGATCGCGGCTCGACCAACGGCTCCACGGCCACCGACGCGGAGGGGCAGACCAGGCCCTGCGCGCCGGGTGACGTGGTGCAGGTCGACGTCGGCACGATCGTGTCGTTCGGCGACCACTGGCTCGAGGTCAAGCGCCCCTGACCGGGCTCCGGCGGCCCGTCGTCGATAGGGTCTGCCTATGTTGCTTTCGGACCGCGACATCAGCGCGGAGATCGAAGCGGGCAGGATCGTGCTCGAGCCGTACGAGGCCGGGCTGATTCAGCCGTCCAGCATCGATGTCCGGCTGGACCGGCACTTCCGGGTCTTCGAGAACCACCGCTACCCGCACATCGATCCCGCGGAGGAGCAGTCGGAGCTGACCCGGCCGGTCGAGGTGACCGATGCGGATCCGTTCATCCTGCATCCGGGCGAGTTCGCCCTGGGCTCGCTCTACGAGTCGGTCTCGCTGCCGGACGATGTCGCGGCGCGGGTCGAGGGCAAGTCGTCGCTGGGCCGGCTCGGCCTGCTGACCCATGCGACCGCCGGCTTCATCGATCCCGGCTTCTCCGGCCACGTGACGCTGGAGTTGTCCAACGTCGCGACGCTGCCGATCAAGCTCTGGCCCGGGATGAAGATCGGCCAGCTCTGCTTCTTCCGGCTCAGCTCGCCGGCCGAGCACGCGTACGGTTCGGAGCGGTACGGCTCGCACTACCAGGGCCAGCGCGGCCCCACCCCGAGCCGATCGCACCTGAACTTCCACCGCACCGACATCCCCTGACCCACCTCCGTCCACCTGACCACTGGTCACGGCGCAGTCCGTCGTTGCGCCGACTGGACCCAAGGGGCAGCGCTGAGCCAAGAATCGCTGCCCTTTCCGTCCGCTCGACGCCCCCACTCAACGCCTGAGATTCCGGCGCGGCAGCGGGGGGTGGCGGGGCGGGCTGGGGCAGACTCGGAGCCGACATCCTTCCCGATGTCGACCGAGGAGGACTGCCATGCCGGAACAGCTCGAGCCCATGATCGAAGCCGTACGCGAGGCGTGCATCGAACAGATCCAGCGGCAGTATGCGCTGGGCCGGCTGACCCAGGACGATCTCGATGATCGGGTGGGGCTCGCGCTGCAGGCGAGGACGCCCAGCGCGCTGGCTGCCCTGACGGCGGACCTGACACCGCCTGCTCCCGCCGACCCGCCGGCCCCGGTTCCGGTTCCGGTTCCGGTCAAGTCCGAGCCCGGACGGCGGCGGCGGACCGTGCTCGCGATCGCGGGAGCGGCGGCCGTGCTGGCCGCCGGCGTCGGGGTGGTCGGCCTGGCCACCAACACGGCGGCGTCGAGCCAGGCGGTCGCCTCCGTCTACTGCGAGTCGACCGGCCGGGACGACACGGCACAGCCGTGCCCGCCCCGGTCCGCCGCCCAGATCCGGCTGGACGCCTACGCCGACCAGCTCCAGATCGCTCGCGGGGACATCGAGATGTACGAGCCGTCGCGGGAGTTACTGGCGCGGGTCGAGAAGGGCATCCGACTGGCCGAGGTCGCGCAGGCCCGGGCCAGGGCCGAGGCCCTGATCGAGGCGGCCGGCGGCAAGCCCGACACGGCGGCTCTGGAGAAGTTGGCGCTCGAACTGGAGGCGGCGGTCCGGGATTCGGCAGAGGCACTCGCCGAAGCGGCCGCCGCCCAGCCGCGCTGACCCGCACCGGCACCCGGCCCAACGGGGTCAGTCCCGGGCGCGGTGGATGTCGATCTCGCCCGAGGCGGTACGGCAGCGGACGGTGACGTACGGCTGGCCGTCCTCCGGCTGCTGACTCGCGTCGAGATCGATCCGGATGTCGCCGTTCACCGTGTTCAGGTCGAGCCAGGCCGGCAGCCCGTCGGCGACGCCGACCTCGATCGAACCGGAGGCGGAGCGGAGATCCACCGAGCCGGTGGTGGACGCGGCGCTGATGTCGCCCGAACCGGTGGACACGCTGAGCGTGGCCGCCTTCAGTCGGGCCAACTGCACGTCGCCGGAGCCGGACTTCGCCGTGACCGGGCCGGTGGCCTCGCGGACCACGATGTCGCCGGAGCCGGTGCTGACCTCGGCGGCCTCGGTGACCGTACCCGCGGCGATGTCGCCGGAGCCCGACTTGGCCGACAGGGCCCGGGCGGTGCCGACGGCGATGTCACCGGAGCCGGTGGTGATCCGGCTGGAGCCGAGGTCGGCGTTGATCACGACGTCACCGGACTGAGTGGTCACCTCGACGTCCAGGCCGGCCGGGATCTCGAGGAACACGTCCGAGCTGGAGCCGCGGCCCCAGATCCGGTCGGCGGAGATCATCAGCCGGTCGTCGCGCTGTTCCACGCGGAGGGCGTACGGGTCTCCTCCGTCCCAGTCGTCGATCGTGCAGCGGACCTGGTCCGGCTCCGAACCGGAGTTGATCAACACGTCGCCCTCGCCGGGCAGGTTCACCGACACCGAGGAGATGCCGCGATAGACCTGCTCGAAGAGGCTCACTTGACCCACCCCTGGACACTCTGGCCGCCGGGATGCGACCGGCCGCGGCCCTCGCGATTGCGGTTCTTGCCGGCCGGGCCGCCGTGGCCGAAGACGCCGCCCGGACCGAAGATGCCGTTCGGGCCGAACGGTCCGTCCGGACCGAACACTCCGCCCGGCGGGCCTGGCGGGGTCGGCGGATGCGGGATGTGCGGCGGCCGGCGGCGTTCGTTGATCGCGTCCAGGATGGCGCGCTGCAGCCAGGCGTTGGTCGAGATGCCGTCGGCATCGGCCAGCTCGTCCACCTTGGTCTTGACCGAGGCGGGCAGCCGGAGGCTGATCCGGGCGATCGGCTCGTCCTCGGCGCCGACTTCCGGCTCCTCGGGCTCGGCCGGTTCCTCGGCGGCGGGCGCGATCATGGTCGGCTCGCTCGGGGCGGTCGGGACCGACACGGCGAACTCGGGGTCTCCGCCGACGATCCGTACCTCGACGGAGGCCGGGGCGAGGTCAGCACTGATCGTGCTCGCCGCGTCGGAGAGGGCCCGGATCATCGCCAGCCGGGTGGAGGAGTCGATCGCAGTGCCGAGGCGCTGCGCGACTTGTTGCGTGTTCTCGTCGGCCAGCGCGGCGGCGTTCGTGACGCCCTCGCGGACCGAGGCCAAATACGGTGAGAGATCCATGACGCCATCATGACACCATCATGGCGTCACTTCAAGTGTCACCGTGAGCCAGGATAGTCGTGCTCACGGGGAGGGGCGAGGATGGCCAGCATGACTGAGCAACTCGAATACGACGTCGTGGTGATCGGTGCGGGACCGCCGGGCGAGAACGTTGCGGGACGAGTGGTGGACGGCGGGCTGACGGCGGCCATCGTGGAGGCGGAGCTGGTCGGCGGCGAGTGTTCGTACTGGGCCTGCATGCCGAGCAAGGCGCTGCTGCGCGGCACCGAGGCGCTGGTCGACGCGAAGGCGGTCTCCGGAGCTGCGGCCGCGGTCACCGGAGGCCAGGACGTGGCGGCGACGCTGGCCCGGCGGGACTCGTTCACCTCGAACTGGAAGGACGACGGCCAGGTGCAGTGGCTGGACGGTGCGGGCATCACGCTGCGCCGCGGCCGGGGCCGGCTGTCCGGTCCGCGCCAGGTCACGGTCGAGGGGCCGGACGGCGGCAGCACGACGCTGACCGCGCGGCAGGCGGTCGTGCTGGCGACCGGCTCGGTGGCCTCGATCCCGCCGATCGACGGGCTGACGGACGCCGACCCGTGGACCAGCCGCAACGCCACGTCGGCGCAGCAACCGCCGGCCTCCTTGGCGATCATCGGCGGCGGCGTGGTGGCCTGCGAGATGGCGACGGCCTGGAACGCGCTCGGCACGAAGGTGATCATGCTCGTCCGCGGGGAGCGGCTGCTGGACCGGCTGGAGCCGTTCGCCGGTGAGCAGGTCGCCGCGACGCTGCGCGAGTCCGGCGTCGAGGTCCGGACCGGCGTCTCGGTCGACGCGGCCCGGCGCGAGGACGGCCAGGTGCGGCTCACCGCCGGCGGTGAGACCATCACCGCGGAACAGGTCCTGGTCGCGGCCGGCCGGACCCCGGCGACCGGCGATCTCGGGCTGGACACGGTCGGCCTGGAACCCGGCCGCTACCTGGACGTCGACGACACCTGCCGGGTCACCGGGGTCGCGGACGGCTGGCTCTACGCGGTCGGCGACGCCAACGGCCGCAACCTGCTCACCCACATGGGCAAGTACCAGGCCCGGATGTGCGGTACGGCGATCGTGCAGCGGTCCGCCGGCGACAAGATCGACGATCAGGCCTGGGGTACGGCGGTCGCGACGGCCGATCACGACGCCACGCCGAGCGTGATCTTCACCGTGCCCCAGGTCGGCGCCGTCGGCCGTACCGAGGAGCAGGCCAGGGCCGACGGTTTGCGGGTCCGTGCGGTGACGTACGAGATCGGCAACGTGGCGGGCGCCTCGCTGTTCGCCGACGGCTACACCGGCACGGCGAAGCTGGTGGTCGACGAGGACCGGCGGACCGTCGTCGGCGCCACGTTCGTCGGGCCGGGGATCGCCGAGCTGACCCACTCCGCGACGATCGCGATCGCCGGCGAGGTCACGATCGACCGGCTCTGGCACGCGGTGCCGTCGTATCCGACGATCAGCGAGGTCTGGCTCCGGCTGCTGGAGACGTACGGGCTCTGACCCTGGATCCAGGCTCAGCCCGGGTGTGGGTCGGATCACGTCGAGCGCTGTCACACAGAGCGATGCCGTGCTGTCAAAGAGGTGTCAGCACACACGGCATAAGGAGCGCACGATGGAAGCTCGACTGAACCTGATGGGCAGCGCGGTCGGCGGCAAGGTCCTGAAGTACATCACCTCGGCGAGCAAGGCCGCCGAGTCCGGGATCGTGCCGCAGACCACGGCCGAACTGGTGAAGATCCGGGCCAGTCAGATCAACGGCTGCGGGTTCTGCACCGACATGCACACCAAGGACGCGGCCGCGGCCGGGGAGACCCAGCAGCGGCTCAACCTGGTCGCCACCTGGCGGGAGGCGAAGGTCCTCACGGAGGCCGAGCGGGCCGCCCTCGAGCTGGCCGAGCAGGGCACCCGGATCGCGGACGCGGCCGGCGGCGTCCCGGACGAGGTGTGGCAGCGGGCCGCCAAGCACTTCGACGAGGAGCAGTTGGCCGCGCTGGTGGTCCAGATCGCGATCATCAACGCCTACAACCGGGTCAACGTGATGGTCCAGCAGCCCGCCGGCGACTACCAACCGGGCATGTTCGGCTGATCAGGTCCGCAGCCGATGATCAGCGGGGCGGATTCGGCCGGGAGTTCGCGGCGGGATCCTCCCCGCTGTCGTCCACCAGGCGCGGGGACAGGAAGGCGCGTTCGGCGTCGTTGTCGGTGAGATCGAGGGCCTGGCGGTAGGCCGCTGTCGCCTCGGACCGCCGGCCGAGCCGGTGCAGCAGGTCCGCCTTGACCGCGAACAGGTACGGATACTCGGCGAGGTCGCCCGCCGCCTCGATCTCCTCCACCGCGGACAGGGCGGCGGCCGGGCCGGCGACCATCGCCAACGGCACGGCCCGGTTCAGCGCGACGACCGGTGACGGCCAGAGCTCCAGCAGCCGGTCGTACAGCGTAAGGATCTGCGGCCAATCGGTCCGGTCGTAGGTCTCGGCCCGCGAGTACAGCGACGCGATCGCCGCCTGCACGACGTAGCGCCCGGCCCGCCCGCCGCGGAGCAGCTTCATGATCAACTCGTGGCCCTCGGCCAGCGCCGCCCGGTCCCAGCGCGACCGGTCCTGCTCCTCCAGCCGGAGCAGCCGGCCGGCCGCGTCCACCCGAGTCTCGCGACGTGCGTCGGTGACCAGGATCAGCGCCAGCAGCCCCTGCACCTCCGGCTCGTCGGGCATCAGGGCAGCCAGCACCCGGGTCAACTGGACGGCCCGTTCGACCAGCTCGACGCGCACCAAGGCAGCCCCGGAAGGAGCGGTGTGCCCGGTGGTGAACACCAGATGAATCACGGTCAGCACCGACCGCAGCCGATCCGGCAGCTCGGCCGCTCCGGGGATCCGGTACGGGATCCGTGCCTCGGTGATCTTCCTCTTGGCCCGGCTGATCCGCTTCGCCATGGTGGATTCCGGCACCAGGAAGGCGCGGGCGATGTCCGGCGTCGAAACCCCGCAGACCAGCCGCAACGTGAGCGCCACCTGGGCGTCCTGCGCCAGCGCCGGATGGCAGCAGGTGAAGATCAACCGCAGCCGCTCGTCGGGTACGGCCTCGTCGGGGTCCTCGTCGATGATCATTGCCCGGTCCGGCGTCGGGTCCGCGACGCCGGCCGCCGGCTCCACCAGCAGCGGCAACTTCGAGCGCAGCGTGTGCCGACGCCGGACCGTGTCGACCGCGCGTCGCTTGGCCGTCGTGGTGAGCCAGGCGGCCGGGTTCCGCGGGATCCCGTCGCGAATCCAGCTCTGCAACGCGGCTGCGTACGCCTCCTGCACGCACTCCTCGGCCAGTTCGAGCTCACCCGTGGTCCGTGCGGTCGCGGCCAGGACGAGGCCCCAGGCGTCTCGATGCGCCTCGGTGATCGCGGCCTCGACGGCGGACCGGTCGGTCATGCACCGGTCTCCGGGACCACCCCGCCGTCCGCGATCGGCCGCACCTCGACGCCGCCGCCCTCCCGGCAGGCCGGGTTGAGCCGGGCGAGCGCCAGCGCGGCGTCCAGGTCGGGCGCCTCGAGGACATAGAAGCCGGCCACGATCTCCTTGGCGTCGACGAACGGGCCGTCGGTCACCAGGTCACCGCGGACCGCCTTCGCCTGATCGCGGGGAGCCAGGGCGCAGGCCGCCACCAGGGCACCCGATCGCTCCAGCAGTTCCGCGTACTGATCATGGGCCTCGGTGTCCTCGGCCGTCCGGTCCGGCCGGTGGGCCGAGTCCCTGTTGTAGATCAGTACCGCGTACAGAGTCATGATCTTGATCCCTTCGGGGTCGGGTCAGGGCTGGACGACCCCGCCGCCGGCCACCGGCCGGACCTCGACGCCGCCGCCTTCCTGGCAGGCGGGGTTGAGCCGGGCGATCGCCAGCGCCGCGTCGAGGTCGGGCGCCTCGAGGAGGTAGATGCCCGCCACGATGTCGCGGTCGCCGAGGTAGGGCCCGTCGACGATGGTGTCGCCGCGGACCGAGGTCGCCAGGTCCCGCGGGGTGAAGGCCCACGCCGCGACCATGGCGCCGGTCCGCTCCAACTCCTCGGCGTGCCGGTCGCAGGTCTCGGTGTCCTGGGCGGTGCGGTTCGGCCGATGGGCGGAATCGCCGTTGTAGATGAGGACTGCGTACTGGGCCATGGTGGGCCACCCTTCTGTCTCGCTGTCGGTGTGGACACCCCTCCGTCGAACGAGCCCCGCGAAATGGACAGCCGGTGGCGACTTTCTTCGAAAAGTTCCGCTCGGCTAGTGCTCGGACCGCTGTACGGACTCCAGCAGCAGCTGCGCGACGTCGACCACCTCGACCGATTCCGGCGCGGTCCCGTCGGCCTGCTTCGCGGCCAGCCCGTCGGTCAGCATCACCCGGCAGAACGGGCAGCCGGTCGCAATCGCGCCCTTCTGCTGACCGTTCGTGGCGGCCAGAGTGGCGACGGCCTCGTCCGTACGGTTCGCGTTGATCCGGGTGCCGAGGGTCTCCTCCATCCACATCCGCGCGCCACCGGCCCCGCAGCAGAACGACCGCTGCCGGTTCCGCGGCATCTCGGCCACCGTCGACCCGGGCAGCGCCTCCAGCAGTTCCCGCGGCGCCTCATAGATCTCGTTGTGCCGGCCCAGATAACAAGGATCGTGGTACGTGATCGTCCGCCCGGCCACCGAACCCTCGGGCGGCGCGACCGGGGTCAGCTTGCCGTCCCGGACCAACCGGTTCAACAGCTGGCTGTGGTGCACCACCTCGAGCTCGACGCCTACCTGCGGATACTCGTTCTTCAAGGTGTTCAGGCAGTGCGCACAGGTGGTGACGACCTTGCTCGCCTTCGCCTCGGTCAGGGTGGCCGCGTTCTCCAGGGCCAGCTGCTGGAAGACGAACTCGTTGCCGGCCCGCCGCGCCGGGTCGCCGGTGCAGGTCTCGCCGTTGCCGAGCACCGCGTACGAAACCCCGGCCCGGTGCAACAGCTCCGCGACCGCGCGCGTGGTCTTGATCGCTCGGTCCTCGTACGCGCCGGCGCAGCCGACCCAGAACAGGTACTCGACGCCGGTCAGGTCCTCCACGTCCGCGCCGACCACCGGCACGTCGAACTCCAGGCCCTTGGCCCAGTCCATCCGCTTCCGCGGGCTCTGGTTCCACGGATTGCCCTTGCTCTCCAGCCCCTTGAACAGCCCGTTCAGCTCGGCCGGGAACTCCTCCTCCAGCAGCACCTGATGCCGCCGCAGATCCATGATGTGGTCGACGTGCTCGATGTCGACCGGGCACTGCTGCACGCAGGCGCCGCAGCTGGTGCAGGACCAGAGCACGTCCGGGTCGATCACGCCGGCCAGGCCGTCGGTCACCTGGATCGGCCCGACCAGCGGCCGGGCCGCCTCGTTGCGCAGCTCGTCCGGCAGGTTCTCCCGGGCCGCCTCGGCCGCCTGCAGGTACGGAGCCTTGGCGTACGCGTGCTCCCGCAGATCCATGATCAACAACTTCGGCGAGAGCGGCTTCTCGGTGTGCCAGGCCGGGCACTGGGACTGGCAGCGGCCGCACTCGGTGCAGCTGGTGAAGTCGAGCAGGCCCTTCCAGGTGAAGTCCTCCACCTTGCCGACCCCGAGCGGCGTCGCCTCCGGGTCGAGGTCCTCGATCTGCTCGAAGTCGAGCGGCTTGCCGTCGACCATGATCGGCTGCAGTTCGCCGAGCGCCGGGCGTCCGGAGGATTCGCGCTTGAACCAGAGGTTCGGCCAGGCGGTGAACCGGTGCCAGGCCACGCCCATCGTCAGGTTCAGGCTGATCGTGATCATCCAGGCCATCGAGACGATGATCTTGAGCGCAGCGACGACCACGATCGCCGTGGCCAGGGTCTCCTCCGGGATCCCTGCCGGGAACAGGAAGTTGGTCAGCGGGAAGTGGATCGCCGAGGTTTCGGCGTCGAGCAGCCGGTACTCCAGCCCGCGCAGGACGACGATGCAGAGCCCGATGGCCAGGATGGTCAGCTCGACGTAGACGGCCTGCCAGGTCCGGGAGCCGAAGAAGCGCGATCCGCGGCCCTTGTCGCGTTGCAGGAAGCGGATGATCATCAGGAAGAGGATGCTGATGATCATGACCCAGCTGATGATCTCGCTGGCCCACTCGTAGACCACCCAGTGCCCGATCAGGGGCAGGGCGAAGCGCGGGTCGAACAGTTGCCCGTACGCGGTGACCAGGGTGAAGAACAGCAGCCCGAAGCCGACGAAGACGAACCAGTGGGCGATCCCGATCTTGGTCCACTGCAGCATCCGGGTGTGGCCGAGCGACTCGGCGAGCAGGTGCTTCCAGCGCTCGGCGGGCGCGTCGGATCGCCGGCCCGCGACCGGCCGGCCGAGCCGGACCACGCCGGCGATGCCGGCGATGGCACGAGCGAAGAGGGCGACGCCGACGACCGATACGGCGAGCGCCACCACGATGGCGATGATCCTCACGCACACTCCCGGGGCCAGATGGGGTCAGCGGCGCGCCCGATGGTGGCCCGTGGCACGCCGACAGAGCACACCTTACTGGCCGGTAACCAGTGCGGTCCGCCATGATCCGCACCTGTCACCGACCCGTCGCCCAGCTACGGCGGTGTAACAAATGTGCACCGTGGGCACCTGTTGCGGCGGATCGTGGCATGATCCGTTTCACCCTGAGCTCGGCCGACCGGGAGGAAATCGATGTCGATCATCAAGCCGAAGGTGACGGCGGCCCTCGCGCTGCTGGCCGCGTCGGTGCTGGCGCTGTCCGGCTGCGGAGGCGGGAGTTCTCCCGGCGGCGAGCAGCCGGAGGGGCCGAAGACGGTCCGGCTGGCGCTCACCCAGGACGTCGAGACGCTGCTGCCGATGGACTCCAACGTCAACGACAACATCGCGGTACTGGACGTGATCTACGACGGCCTGGTCCGTTACCGGCCGGAGACCACCGAGCCGTACAACTACATCGCTTCCGAGATCAGCTCGCCGGACAACACGGTCTGGACGATCACGATCAAGGACGGTTTCACCTTCCACAACGGTGAGCCGGTGGACGCCGAGGCCTTCGCCCGGGCCTGGAACTACGCCGCGTACGGCCCGAACGCCGTGGAGAACAACTACTTCTTCGAGCGGATCAAGGGCTACGAGGAGATGCAGGGCGAGTACGAGGAGGACGACGAGGGCAACGTCACGGTCACCAAGGAGCCGACGACCAAGGAGTTGTCCGGCGTCGAGGTGGTCGATCCGAGCACCCTGAAGGTCACCCTCAACGCGCCGTTCGTCGGCTTCTCCACGATGCTCGGCTACACCGGCTTCTTTCCGGTCGCCAAGGCCTGTATCGACGACGTCAAGGCGTGCGCCGTGAAGCCGATCGGCAACGGCCCGTTCCAGGTCGAGGAGTGGGAGCAGGGCGTCAAGCTGACCGCCGACAGGTGGGCCGACTACAAGGGTGAGGAGACGCCCAACTACGACCGGATCGAGTGGACCGAGTACTCCGGTTCGTCGTCCTGGCCGGACTTCCAGGCCGGCGACCTGGACACCGGGGCGCCGCCGCCGGCCGAGTGGCAGTCGGCCAACAACGATCCGGAGCTGACCGCGCGCAAGGTCGAGCGTCCCGGCGCCGGGCTGACGTACCTCGGATTCCCGCTGTACAAGGGCGCTCCGTGGAACAACATCGAGTTCCGCAAGGCGATCTCGATGGCGATCGACCGGAAGACGATCATCGAGCAGGTGCTGCCCGGCCAGGCCGTCCCGGCCGACAGTTGGGTGGTGCCCGGCGGGGTTCCCGGCGGCGAGGCCGGTACCTGCGAGTGGTGCACGTTCGATCCGGACGCGGCGAAGGCGGCGCTGGCCAAGGCCGGCGGCTGGCCGGAGGGCAAGAAGCTGACCATCTCGCTCGGCCAGAACGAGACCCAGGAGCAGTACTTCCGCGCCATCGGTGATCAGATCAAGCTCAACCTCGGCATCGAGTACGAGCTCGACCCGACCCCGGACTTCTTCGCCCGGCGCGGGGCCCGCGACTTCGACGGTGCGTTCCGCAACAACTGGTTCCCGGACTACCCGCTGAACGAGAACTACCTGGCCCCGGTGTACGCCAGCGGCGACGCGAAGAAGGGCAACACGAACTTCGGCTACTACAACGCGGACTTCGAGAAGTTGATCGCCGAGGGTGATCAGTCGAAGAGCGTCGAGGAGGCCGTCGCGAAGTACGCCGAGGCGGAGAAGGTGCTGGCCCAGGACTTCCCGACGGTCCCGCTCAGCTTCGCGCTCGCGGTCACGTTCCACAGCGACCGGGTCGAGAACGTCGTCCTCGATCCGTTCAGCGGCGCGACCAAGTTGCGCCTGCTGAAGTACGTCGGTTGATCAGTCCGAGTTCGGTGGTAGGCAAGATCATTGGGTAGCTACATCGTCCGGCGGCTGCTGCAGGGCGTCGGCTCACTGGTCGGCGTGATGCTGCTCCTGCATCTGCTGATGACGGCTGCGATCCAGCTGAACGGCAACCCGGCGCTGGCCTTCTTCGGCGACCGGGTGCCGTCGAAGTCCCAGCTGGCAGCGGTGGAGGAACGGTTCGGGCTCGCCGATCCCTGCTACGACCAGCTCGGCAATCCCTGCCTGGGACCGTTCGTGAAGCGGATGGGCGACTACCTGACCGGCGACTTCGGGACCAACCACCGGGGCCGCGAGGTGGCCGACATCGTGGCCACGGCGGCGCCGAACACGCTGCGCCTGTTCGTGATCGTCACGCTCACCTGGATGATCGCCGGCATGCTGCTGGGGTCGGTGGCGGCGCGGTTCCGCGGCCGGGCTCCCGATCACTCGATCCGGTTCATCAGCATCCTGATTGACGCGTTCCCGGTGTTCGTGATGCTGCTGGTCTACAAGTTCATCATCACGGTGCCGGTGAGCAACTGGATGAGTGACCGGTTCGGCGACGACAGCCTGCCGGCTCTGCTGTTCAAACCGTCGTTCTCGCCCGAGCATCCGTGGGCGACCGTGATCATTCCCGGGCTGCTGCTCGGCCTGGCCGGGGCGGCGCCGTTCCTCCGCCTGGTCCGGGCCAGCCAGCTGGAGAACTACAACGCCGATCATGTCCGGACCGCGCGCGCGAAGGGGCTCGGCGACACCCACGTCGCGGCCTACCACATCGTCCGCAACTCCGCGATCCCGGTGATCACCGCCGTCGGCTTCGTCTTCGCCGAGGCGCTCGCCGGGGCCGTGATCACCGAGGGCATGATGAACATCTACGGGATGGGCGGCGTGCTCTGGGATGCCGTACGGGGCAGCGAGGTGTCGGTGGTGATCGGCGTCGTGACCATCCTGGCCGTGATCACGATCGCGGTGATGCTGCTCGTCGATCTTCTGTACGCGGTCCTCGATCCCCGGATCCGCTATGACTGAGGCGTTTCACGATGACTGATCCCACCACCCAGGCGGCGATCGCGGCCGAGACCGAACCGGGCGGCCGGGTCGACCAGGCCGCGCGGTCGCTCTGGTCCGACGTGTTCCGCCGGATGCGGCGCCGACCGGACGTGATCATCGCGACCGTGATCAGCCTGTTCTTCGTGGTCGTGGCCCTCTTCCCGACCCTGTTCACGGCCACCGACCCGCAGCGCTGCGACATCTCCGAGTCCCGGCTGCCGCCGACGGGTCTCGGCGGCGAGCATCCGTTCGGCACCAACCTGCACGGCTGCGACGTGCTGGCCCAGTTGGTGCACGGCGCCCGGCCGTCGCTGGTGCTGGCGTTCACCGTGGTCGGCGCGTCCTTGATCATCGGGCTGGTGCTCGGCACCGTCTCCGGCTACTACCTCGGCTGGGTGGACGCGGTCACCTCCCGGGTGCTGGAGATCTTCCTGGTGATCCCGTTCCTGCTGGCCGCGCTGCTGTTGCTGTCGCTGTTCCGCAACGTCGACTTCGGCGGCGGTCAGCTGGCTTCGATCGTGCAACCGGCGATCGTGTTGATCTTGTTCAGTTGGATGGGCTACACGCGCTACGTCCGGGCCAGCGTGCTGGAGACGAAGAACCTCGACTATGTCGCCGCCGCGCGGTCGCTCGGCGCGTCGGACCTGCGGCTGATGTTCTCGCACATCCTGCCGAACGCGATCGGCCCGGTCACCGCGCTGGTGCCGACCTCGATCGCCGGCGTGATCGCGACCGAGGCCGTACTGGCGTTCCTCGGCATCGGCGTCCGGCCGCCGGCTGTCAGCTGGGGGATCATGATCTCCGACGGCGCCGAGTGGTTCACCGGCGGCTTCCCGCACCTGCTGTTGTTCCCGCTCGGCTGTCTGCTGGCCACGATCCTGTCCTTCGTGGTGATCGGCGACAACCTGCGGGACGCCCTGGACCCGAAGCTGAGGTGATCATGGACCCGTTCGACGAGCCCGGCGGTGACCGGCCGCTGCTCGAGGTTGATCAACTCGCCGTCGAGTTCCGTACCGATGACGGGGTGGTCCGGGCCGTCAACGGCGTCTCGTTCGCGGTCGAGGCCGGCCGGACCCTGGCCATCGTTGGCGAGTCCGGCAGTGGCAAGAGCGTCACCGCCCAGGCCGTGCTCGGCCTGCTACAGACGCCGCCGGCCAAGATCACCGGCGGCACGATCAAGTTCCGCGGGGTCGACCTGTTGACCATGCCGCGGCGGGAACACCGGGCCGTCTGCGGCGAGCACATCGCCATGGTGTTCCAGGACGCGCTGGCCGCCCTGAATCCCGTGTACAGCGTCGGCTTCCAGCTCGGCGAGGCACTCGTGGCACGGCGCGGGATGTCCCGGCGTGCGGCCCGGGCCCGGGCGGTCGAACTGCTCGACCTGGTCCAGGTGCCGAACTCCGCGCAGCGGGTCCGGGACTACCCGCACGAGTTCTCCGGCGGGATGCGGCAGCGGGTCATGATCGCGATGGCCCTGGCCATGGAACCCGAGGTGCTGATCGCCGACGAGCCGACCACCGCGCTGGACGTCACGGTGCAGGCCCAGATCATGCGGCTATTGGCCGAGATCCAGGCCGAACGGGACATGGGCCTGATCCTGATCACTCATGATCTTGGGGTGGTGGCCGACGTCGCGGACGAGATCACCGTGATGTACGCCGGTCGGGCCGTCGAGCAGGCCGGCGTGCACGAGCTCTTCGCGGCGCCGGCGCATCCGTACACGGAGGCTCTGTTGCGGTCCATCCCGCGGGTGGACCGGAAGGGCCAGGAACTCGAGGTGATCGCCGGCCGGCCGCCCGAGCTGACCCGGATCCCCGCCGGCTGCCCGTTCCATCCGCGTTGCGCTCGGGCCCAGGATGTCTGCCGTACGGATCCGCCGCCCCCGGTCCTCGAGGTCGCCCCCGGCCGCCGCTCCGCCTGCCACTTCGCCGCCGACCTCGTCGCGACCTGACCGCGCGCCCCCGCCCCTAGCTCATCTCCTCGCAGCCGCGACCGTTCCCCGCAGCCGCGACTGTTGCAACGGTCGCGAGTGAGCGGAATGGTCGCGGCTGCGCGTCGATTGACGAGGGGCCGATCTGCGCCCGCTCGGACCCAAGCCATCTCCTCGCAGCCGCGATCGTTCCTCGCAGCCGCGACTGTTGCAACGGTCGCGGGTGAGCGGAACGGTCGCTGATGCGCATCGATTGACGAGAGGCCGATCTGCGCTCGCTCGGACCCAAGCCATCTCCTCGCAGCCGCGATCGTTCCTCGCGTCCGCGACTGTTGCAACGGTCGCGAACGAAAGGAACGGTCGCGGATGAAGGGGCGCGGGATCGGGGTGGCCGGGCTGGTCGGCGGCGGGTTGTGGGGCGTGAAAGTGGGGGCGCGCCGGGGCGGTTCCGTGCTATGGCGGCAACCTCCCTCTAGCCTCGGATTCGTGGCTAAGTCTGCCCCCGTGGCCACAGAAAACTTCCCCGAACGGTTGGGCAGAGT
Source organism: Microlunatus parietis (assembly GCF_013407955.1). Lineage (GTDB taxonomy): Bacteria > Actinomycetota > Actinomycetes > Propionibacteriales > Propionibacteriaceae > Microlunatus > Microlunatus parietis. The sequence continues at coordinate 4,138,543 of NZ_JACCBU010000001.1, forward strand.
AGTTGGTGATCCCTGTGATCGAGTTCGAATCGGTGAGTCGGGCTTCTCGACGCGGCTCGTCCGCGGTGACCGACGTCACCTTCGCCGCCCACCAGAACCAGATCACGGTGCTGCTTGGTGAACCCGGCTCCGGGACCAGCACCGTGCTGCGCATGATCAACCGCCTGATCGAACCGGCCGACGGCCGCATCATGATCAACGGCAAACCGCTGAGAACCCTTCGCCGCAAGGCTTTGCGGCGCGGCCAGGGCTTCCTGCTGCGGGAGGGCGGGCTGTTCCCGCACCGGGACGCGGCGGAGAACATCGCCACGGTGCCGCGGGTCCGCGCGACCGGCCGCGGCAAGGCGCTGACCGAGGCCAACGACCTGCTCCGTGAGGTCGGGCTGGATCGCGCCACCGGCCGGCTCAAGCCGTCCCGGCTGACCGCCGCTCAGCGGCAGCGAGTCTGCCTGGCCCGGGCGATCGCCGGCGACCCGACCCTGGTGCTGCTCGACCATCCGTTCGGCGACCTGGAGCCGGGCGACCGGACCGCCATGCAGGACCTACTGCGTCGGCTGCACGCCGAGCGTGAGTTCACCGCGATCGTCGCCACCGACGACGTCGACGAAGCGCTCGCGATCGCCGACCGGCTGGTCGTTTTCGCCAACGGTAGGGTGATCGACGCCGGCCCCCCGGTGGCCGTCCTGGACGCGCAGAACTCTCTGGTCGCCGAGATCGTCGGCGCCGAACGGGGTTACCGCGCGCTGGCGTACGCGACGACGATCGGGCTGCCGCTGCAGCGGGTCCCGGTGGTCCGCGATCCGGCCTCGGCCGACCCCGACGCGGGCGCGACGCTGCTGGTCGACAACGACGCGGTGCCGCTCGGCTGGGTGGACCCGGAGCGCACCGGCACGGTGCTGCCGCTCGGCGACGTGTTCGATCCGGGCAGTGGCTCCCTGCAGGACGCGCTGAACGCCTCGCTCACCTCGCCGGTCGGGCTCGCGGTCGCGGTCACCCGCGGCACCGGGCGGTATGCCGGCGTCCTCAGCGCGGCCGAGATCGTCGCCGCCGCGGTCGAGCAGCGGACCACGGCCGTCCGGGCCGGGATCGAGGCGGCCGAGACCACCCCGAACCAGCCGGCCGCAACGAGCCCCCGTTCACCGGAGGTCGTGATCAACGAGGCGGAGCAGGAGACCACGGTCCGCCCGGTCGACGAGGCCGACCAGGAGACGACGATCCGGGTCGCCGACGAGGCCGAGGAGAACGACGCCGAGACCGACGAGGCGGCGGAAGCCAAGCCGGGCACCGCAGTCGCGCGCCGGGCTCAGGCCGGTGGCGTGGACAAGGTACGTCCGGGCAAGGTCCAGACCGACCCGGAAGCGGCGGACAGCGCCCGGCAGCCGGTCGCGGCCGGGGGCCGGCGGTGAACTGGGACTGGGTCGTCCAGAACAGCGGCTATCTGGGCACCCTGCTCGCCGGGCACGCGATCGTACTCGGGCTGTCGCTGGCCGCCGGCGTGGTGATCGGGATCCCGCTCGGCTACCTGTTGGCGAAGCTGCGCGTCGGCCCGGTCCTGGCGCCGGTCCTCGACCTGCTCTCGTACGCCTCGTCGCTGGGGTTGTTGCTGATCGCCCCGCTGGTCCGCGGTACGGCGATCGACGACCGGCTCAACCTGATCCTGGCCTTCGGGACTCTTGCCGTCCTGCGCATCTGCCGGTCGGTGCTGGTGGCGCACCGGAGGCGCCCTGCCGCCCCGTATGCGTACCTGAAGGTGGCCGGTCTCGGCGCCGCGACCCGGTTCCGGCTCGACCTGGCCTACCTCGCGCCGCGGGTGCTCGGCACCGTCGGCCGGGTCGCCGTGGCGACGGTCGTCCTGACCACGCTGGGCGGGGTGATCGTTTCCGCGGCGTTCGGTCCCGGCGGTGAGCTCGGCGGCCTGATCTGGCGCGGCCTGGACACCCGGGACCTGACCCAGGCGCTGAGCGGCATCGTCCTGGTGGTCGCGCTGGCGATCATGGTCGACCTGATCTTCCGTGGCCTCCGCCGTCTCGCGGCGGCCGAGCCGATCGAGGAGGTGGCAGCATGAATCTGACCGGATACCTGTTCGACGCGGCCAACTGGACCTGGAGCAGCCCGCTGCTGATCGCGCTCGCGGTCCACGCGTTGAGCACGCTGGTGCTGCTGGTCGTCGGCGGTCTGCTCGGCCTCGGTCTCGGCTGCCTGTTCGGTGCCTTCCGGGGCAGCCGGCCGGTGGTCCGCCTGGTCTCCTGGCTCGGCACCGGCGTACCGGTGCTCGGCCTGCTCGCGGTCGGCGTGATCATCTTCGGCGCCGGACTGCCGGTGCTGGCCGGCTGCCTGCTGTTGTTGATCATGCTCTCCGTCGCCGGTGTGACCGCGCGCGAACTCCGGGCCGGCGATCCCGCGGTGATCGAATCGGGCCGGGCGATGGGCCTGTCCCGGGCGGGCCTGTTCTTCGGCTACCGGATCCCGCTGGTGCTGCCGCCGGTGCTGCGCACGCTGGCCCGGGTCGGCGCCGGTACGGTGACCGCGCTCGCTGTGGCCGGCATGATCGGCGCCCCGGGCCTCGGCGGCGTGATCAAGACCGGCTTCGACTCCGGCTACCCGCAGGTGTTCGCCGGCGCGGTGCTGCTGATCGGTCTCGGTTGGCTGTTCTACCTGACGTTCGCCGGGCTCGGCTGGGCCGCCCGGCGGCGCGTCGCCTGACGCCGATGCGACGCCGTCTCGCCGGTCCGGCCATGATCATCCTGCTGGTGATGATCATGGCCGGCTGTACGCTCGATGCCGATCCGCTGCGTAGCAGCGGCCAGGCTTCGGCCGCGCCGGACTTCGTGGTCGGCGCCCCCGAATCGGCGGAGGGTGCCCTGCTCGCCCAGCTGTACGTCGGCGCCCTGCAGGCCAAGGGCCTCTCGGCCGGCACCGAGCCGGTCGGCGAGCGAGCCGACTACCTGCAGCGATTGCGGGAGGGCAGACTGGCGTTGGTCCCGGACCACACCGGCGCCCTGCTCACCGAACTCAACCCGGCCCAGGCCGCCAGCACGGCCTCCGAGGTCGAAGATCAGCTTCCGGAAGCGGCCGGCCCGGACCTGGTCGTGGTCAAGCCGGCGTCCGCCTCGGCCAAGGTCAGCTTCGTGATCACCAAGGCCACCGCCGACGCGAAGCAGGTGGCTACGCTCGACGACCTGGCCAAGATCTCCGACGGTACGGTGCTCGGCGGCCCGGCCGACCTGCCCCGGCAGAAGTACGGCCCCGAGGCGCTGACCGCGATCTACGGGGCGAGGTTCGCCTCCTTCAGGCCGTACCCCGACTCGGCCGCCCTGGCTCGTGACCTTGGCGCCGGTACGGTCTCGGTCGGCGCGTTCAGCGGCACCGATCCGGTCCTCGCCGGGGACAGCTTCGTCCGGCTGGAGGACCCCGAGGCGATGGTGCTACCGGAGAACGTCACCGCCGTCGGCGGCGCCGCGATCAAGGCGAACCCGACCGCGCTGGGGGCGATCGAGGCCGTCCATGCTGCACTCACCACCCAGGAACTCACGGTGCTGAAGAGCCAGGTCGGCAGCGGTGAGCCGGTGGACAAGGTCGCCGCCGCTTGGCTGTCCGCCCGCGGCCTCGGGTAGTCACCGTGCCCGAGCGCGCGCCGGGCCGGGCGGGTGGCGGACGCCGCTGAGCGGACGGTCTGACCTCGATTCGGGCTTTGCCGGTCAACCGTCCATTCGGTGATGCCGATGCGGCGATGGTGCCGACCCGTCCTTGAGCCGGTCGCGGCCGGCGTGTCGGGATTCCTCCACACGCGCGGCGGTGCAACGTCGCACTCCCCCATACCGCTTGGACTGAGGAGGTTTTCCGCCATCGCTGCGCTGGATCAGCGGGAGAAGCAGCTTGGGATCGCCGCGGAGACCCGTGACGAACGGTCCGGACGGATCGGCGTCCCGTCCCGATCGCATCGCCGACGCGCTCGGCCGCTATCCGAGTGTGGCTCTCGCCGATCGTGAACCGGGCGGCTACCCCCGACCGCGACGCGCGCCGAGGCCAGTCGATCGACCGTGGGCGAGCAACTACTGCTGCACACGCCCGCCGCCTTCGCCGCGACCAGCAGCAAGGCCGCCCTGCTCTGGTCGACCTGGTGCCGGCCCAGCCGCCGGCTCACTAGCGATTCACCGGCGGGCGCGCGTCCCAGGAGAAGTCGCGGTCGAAAAGGAAGCGGAACTCCGGATCGGATGCCAGGGTGAGATCCTGGCCGCCGCCGGTCAGCCGGAGCCGGCCGTCGGCCAGGCGCTCCCAACGCAGTTCGAGTCTCGTCGTGACCGGTTCGGTGGTCCGGACCGGTCCGCGCTGGGCGGCCTTGAGTTCGGCCATGATCAGGTTCGGTCCGGCCTCGGAGAAGGAGCCGGTGCGGAGATCACCGTTGGCCTGCCGGATCGACCACCGTGACTTGCCATGGACGACCCACTGACCGAAGGCGACCTGCTGCCATCGTTGATCATCGGCCAACTGTGCGGCAGGCTTCGCGGTGTCGTCCACCACTCGGTAGACCCCGGCCAGCGCCTGCCCCTCCTGCGGTGCCGGGAAGGTCAGCCGAAACAGCACCCCGGAGGTGATCACGGCCAGCACCGCGAGCACCGCCCCGGCGACGTTGATGATCTTGCCGGCTCGACCGGTGATGATCGTCGGCAGCGGCCCGTGCGGGAGCGGGCCGGAGGTGAACAGGGACCGCAGAAACCTTGTCGCATAAGGGATCGCGGCGATCGTCGCGCCGATCGCCAGAGCCAGCGACAGCTGCTTCACCGGCACGTCGTAGGACAGATTGAGCAGGAACACGAAGTACATGTCGAACGCCGCGATCGCGGCGCCGGCGCCGGCGGTCCGGCGCCACAGCAGCAGGCCGGCGGCCAGCACCTCGGCGACGCCGGACAGGAACTGGAACGGGACCGAATAGCCGATCATCCGCCAGAGCAACCCCATCGGGCTCATCTCTCCGTACGCCACCAGGGCGTCGCCGAAGTCGGCCCGGCCCATCTGGGCCAGGAACACCTTCGCCCAGCCGTAGACGAACAGGTAGCCGGCCAGACCGATCCGAAGCAGCAGATGCGCCGCCCAGCCGATCCGGGCCGGCAGCGTCGGCGACGTGGGTGGGTTGATCACGAGCCGATCGTGCCAGCCGTTCCGGTCCCGGGCATCTGACCTACGTCACAAGATCAAGCTGAGGCGATCACACCGGCCGGTGAGTCCGCCCGGGAGATCCCAAGGGTCACCCCCGTCCCACCTCACCAAGGTTCTTGTCGCTATACCAGGGAAGCTTCTGTGGTAGAGCGACAGTTTTTCACGTAACGTGAAAAACCGACCGGAGGGTGACGACAGGGCCAGGGCGACAAGGCGGGTCAGGTTTCGTCGGGCGGGGGTGCGTCGTCCTTCTCGTCCCGCTCGGCCCATTCCAGAAGTTGATCAAGGCTGTAGATCTCGTCGTCGATGCCCGCGTGCAGGTCGCCCAGCTCGGCGTACCGGGCGGGCATGGTGGCGATCGTGAAGTCGCGCGGATCCGCCTCGGGCAGTTCGTCCCAGGTCACCGGGGCGGACACGAGGCCCTCCGGCGTTCCCCGTACCGAATAGGCGCAGGCGACGGTGTGATCACGGGCGTTCTGGTTGTAGTCGACGAACACCGTCGCCGGGTCCCGGTCCTTGCGCCACCAGGTCAGGTCGACCAGGCCGCCGGCCCGCCGCTCGACCTCCCGGGCGAAGGCCCAGGCGGCTCGCCGCACGTCGGGAAACTCGTACACCGGCGCGACCCGGACATAGATGTGGATCCCCTTGCTGCCCGAGGTCTTTGGGAAGCCGGTGGCGCCCAGCTCGTCCAGTACCTCGCGGGTGACCGCGGCGACCCGGCGCACGTCCTCGTAGCTCGCCTGCGGCCCGGGATCAAGATCGATCCGCCACTCGTCGGGCTGCTCGACGTGCTCGCTGCGGGAGTTCCACGGATGGAACTCCACCGTCGACATCTGGACCGCCCAGATCACGTCGGCGGGATGATCAACACAGAGTTCGTACGCGTGCCGGCCGGACGGGAAGTCGACCCGGACGGTCTGGATCCACGGCGGCGCGCCGTGCGGCAGCCGCTTCTGGTGCACCTTCTCGCCGTCGACGCCGTCCGGGAACCGGTGCAGCATGCAGGGCCGGTGGTGCAGCGCGTTGACGACGCCGTCCGCGACCGAGAGGTAATACTTCGCCAGGTCGAGCTTCGTCTCTCCGCGCGCGGAGAAGTAGACCCGGTCCGGGTTGCTGATCTTGACGACCCGGTCGCCGACCTCGAGTTCGACGCGCTCCACCATGCCTTGACCTTAACAATCAGCGCCGCAGTCGCGGGGCCAAGCCGCGACCAGCGACCAAGATCGCCGCACAACCGAGCAGCCCGATGAGGGACGTGATCAGCCAGGGCAGCTCCGGAGCGGCGGCGAAGGCGACCGCGAACGCGCCCGGCGCCGCGATCGTGGCCAGGGCGAACGAGTATTGGAACCAGGACAGATAACCGGCCCGCGACGCCTGCGGCGCCGCGTCCGAGGCCAGCCCCATCGACACCGGGGCGTGGATCAGCTCGGCGATCGAATAGACCAGGACGGAGATGATCAAGCCGGGAATCACCAGCCAGACCGGCGCCAGTCCGAGCACCGCGGTGACCACGCCCCAGGCCGCCCAGATCAGGCCGGCCACGACCAGCACCCGGATCCTCCGGAAGCGGCTCGTCGCACGCACCGCCAGGCCCTGACAGGTCGCCCCGATCACCGTGTTCATGGCCAGCAGCGGTCCGATCAGCCAGGCCGGCGCGTCCAGGCCGTGCACCACGTACAGCGGAAGACCGACGGCCAGAATCGTGCTGCAGAAGGCGAACAGGGTGTTCGCCCCGATCAGCAGCAGGTACGGGCCGTCCCGGTGCACCCGGCCGCTCTCATGATCATCACCGGTCGCCGGGGCGGGCCGGCGGGCGTGGCCGGGGTCGCGGGCCAACAGGACGGCGGCAGCGATCATGCTCACCGAGTTGGCCGCCAGGGCGATGACGTACGGCAGCGAACCAGGGATGATCAACAACGCGCCGGCGATCAGCGCCCCGACGGCGAAGCCGACGCCCTGGGTCATCCCGGACAGCGCGAACCAGGACTCCTTGCCGGCGGACCCGGCGGCGTCGGCGGCGTCGGCGATCAGCGCGAAGATCGACGACCAGAACGCCCGCCCGCCGACCGCGGTGAGCAGGCAACAGGAGACCAGGATCGGCAGCGCGCGGCCGGCCGGCAGCACGGCGAGCAGCAGGCCGGCCATGCCGATCGACTGCAGGATCAGGGCGAAGATCACGATCGTCCGCGGCGTGAACCGACCGGCGACGGCGGCCGCGACGGCCGGCACGGCGAGCGAGAGCACACCGGAGCCGGTGACCACCAGGCCGGCGGTCGCGACGGGCAGTCCGACGACGGTGGTCAGGTAGAGCAGCACGAGCGGCCCGGCCAGGCCGGTCCCGATCGCGTCGATGCAGAGCGCGAGCACCAGCGGCAGGTGGCCGCGGATCGACGGCAACCCGAGCAGCCGGGTCAGTGAGAATCGTTGTTGGGTGGGCAGCGGCGAACGGCGCATTGCGGATGCCTCCGTGTCCTGTGCCCACGCGCCCACTTGTTGTCTATCACCGGCGCCGAAGCGCCTGCGCGGAACGCGACCACTCCACCGGCCGAACGGCCGCCTACAGTTGGGGCTGCTTACATGGTCGGGCAGTGAGTGTACGGCAGTGTCGGTGGCTGCGGCTAGGTTCGGGGCCATGCCTTTGTCCCAAACCGAACGCGAAGAGTTTCTGGCCCAGCCGCACATCGGTGCCCTGGCCGTGTCCGAGGGTGAGGGCCGCGCCCCGCTGGTCGTGCCGATCTGGTACGGCTACACCCCCGGTGGAGAGCTCTGGGTCAACACCGAACTGGAGTCCCGGAAGGGTCGTGCGATCCGCGCCGCCGGACGGTTCAGCCTGATGGTGCAGCGGGTCGTGCCGACGATCCGGTACGTGTCGGTCGAGGGACCGGTGACCAGGATCGAGCCTGGCAGCCGGGACAGGACCCAGCAGATGGCCGCGCGTTACCTGCCGCCGGACCGGGTGGCCGGCTACGTGGAATTCGAGCTGACCCAGATGGGCGAGCACTCCGGCATCTTCATGAGGCCGGAGCACTGGCTCTCGTCAGACCTCGGTTAGCCAGCGTCTGGCCAGGTCCACCGCCCGGCCATGGACCCGATCGATGCCGGCCGAGGAGTTGTAACCGGCGTAGGCGGGCCAGGCGAAGAGGGCGGTCGACAGCTCGGCGGCCAGGACCGAACGGGCGAGTTCGGCGGCGTCGAGGCCGCGTCGGTCGGCGTAGAGCTTGATTATCTCCGCCAGCGGCGGCGTCGCTCCGGACGGCGCGGCGCGGCCGGCGGCGAAGGCGAGTTCGCCCGCCGGACGGCCGAATCCGGCGACCTGCCAGTCGGCCCAGACCAGGCCGGCCTCGGTGATCAGGATGTTGTCGGTGTGGCAGTCGCCGTGGTTGAAACAGAACGGCTGCGCCCGTACGGCAGCGGTCAGGGCACCGGGATCGTCGAAGATCGGCGCAAACAGCTCCGCCTCGCCGGGCCGGTCCCAGTAGCTCCGCCACCGGTCCGGATCGGAGCCGGGCACCTCCCCGTCCGGCGCGTGCCGCCACAGGCCGCCGTCCGGCACCGGCGTCTCGTGCAGCGCGGCCAGATCGCCGGCCAGCGCGAGCCAGTGATCATGGGTCCAGTCCGGGGCCGGCCGGATCGTCCCCGGCGCGGACAGCAGGATCGCCACGCAGTCGTCGGACTGATGGTGAGCGAGCAACTCGGGCGTCTTGATCCCGAGATCGCCGGCCAGCTCCCGATAGAAGGTGAGCTCGCGTTCGGCGGCGACGCGGTCGAAGCCCGATTCGGCGAACCTGATCTTGACTACCGCAGGCGTCCCGTCGGCCCGGGTCCCCCGCCGGACCGCCGAGCCGGACAGGCCTCCGGATACGGAGTCCGGGTCCAGGACGATGCCGAACCGATGGGCGAGCTGATCGACCGTGGTCATGCCCGGACGGTAACAACCGTCACCGACGTTCCCGCGGGAACGCAGCTGACACCCGCCCGAGTCCGCCGACGCGGATCAGACCGCCTTGAGTACCGATTCCAGCGGGGAGGGTTCCCCCGGGCCGGCGCCAGCGGCGGAACTGTGCGTGGGGCGGTTGCGGGTCCGGGGTCATGACAGGAGCGATCCGGCAGGCCAGACCGCAAGACCTTCGGTGTGAACGCCGCGGCCCGAGACACGGGACCCGACCAGGCGCAAGGCTGTTCAACCGGGAGCGGGCCAGTCGGACCGCCTGCGGGCGGCCTCGTTCCGGTCCCGGGCCAGGAACACAATCTGCGAGGCAACGCGTCCCGCCACCGTTCTCGGCTTGTTAGCTCGCGATCGCGAGGCCCGGCGCGAACCGCGCGTCCGCCGCTTCGCCGTGAGCCACACCCGAAGCAAGGCTTCAGCCCAGTGCACTTCGCCATGCGAATCTGCACCAGGCTCACTTCGCCGCGCCGGATCTTCCCCCGCGACCCGGGTCTGACGCGGCCACCGCCGGCCCCCGACCGAACAGGTCGGGGACGTTCCCGCGGGAATGTCCCCGACGAGATGTGGGAGATGCGTGCCTTCCCCCGGTGACCGTCGCTGGACTGACTGTCGGAGCCCCTCCGTAGAGTCGGCGACCGTGGAGGAGATCGCCGTCGCGGTCGCGGACGACCTGGTCGTGCTGCGATCGCTGGGCGGCGCCAGCGACGAGACGATCGACCGGTCCGCGGCACCGGTCCGGCTCGGTGAACTGGAGCGCGCCGGCGCACGGTGGGTGTGGGCGGACACCCGGGAGCTCTATCCGGAGTTGCTCCGCGCCGGCGTCCGGCTCGAACGCTGCGTCGATCTTCGCCTCTGCCACGCGATCCTGGCCGCCTCGACCTATCTGGCCGAGCCGCTGCAAAGCTCCGACACGTTCTGGGACCGGTCGCCGGCCGAACTGCTGGAGGACGAGCAGCCGACGCTGCTGGCCCGGCCGATGGAGCGCGCCGACCTGGATCAGGTGGTCGCCGAGCACCGGCTGCAGACCGCGGCGGTCGCCGACTCGCCGCACCGGCACCGGCTCCGGTTGCTGCTCGCCGCCGAGTCGGCCGGTGCCTTGATCGCGGCCGAACTGCACCACCACGGGCTGCCGTTCGACGTCGCGGTCCATGATCGACAACTGACCGAGCTGCTCGGCCCGAAGCCGCGATTCGGTGGCCGGCCGGCGGTGCTGGAGGGGCTGCTCGGCGAGATCCGTACGGCGCTCGGGCAGCCCGGCCTCAATCCCGACTCGCCGCCCGAACTGCTCCGCGCCCTGCACACGGTCGGGCTGGACGCCACCAGCACCCGGCAGTGGGAGCTCAGCAAGCTTGATCATCCGGCGATCGCGCCGCTGCTCACGTACAAGAAACTGTCCCGGCTGCTGTCCGCCAACGGCTGGGGCTGGGCCGATCAGTGGGTTAGGGACGGCCGGTTCCGCCCCGAGTACGTGCCGGCCGGCGTGGTCACCGGTCGCTGGGCCACCCGCGGCGGCGGCGCGCTGCAGATCCCCAAGCTGCTCCGCGGTGCGGTGACCGCGGAACCGGGCTGGCGGCTGGTGGTGGCCGACGCCGCCCAGCTGGAACCGCGCGTGCTGGCTGCGATGGCCAGTGATCATCGCCTGGCCCGGGCCGCGCGCGGCGGCGACCTCTATCAGGGCCTGGTCGACGAGGGAGTGGTGGAGACCCGCGCGAAGGCGAAGGTGGCGATGCTCGGCGCCCTGTACGGAGCGACGACCGGCGAGTCCGGGCAGCTGATGCCGCGGTTGATCAAGGCCTACCCGCGGGCCACCGGGCTGGTCGAGGACGCGGCCCGGGCCGGCGAACGGGGCGAGGTGGTGACCACCTGGCTGGGCCGGAGCTCACCGCGGCCCGGGCCGTGGTGGTACGAGGGCCAGAACGCGGCGAGCCAGCCGGAGGCCGGGCCGACCGAGCAGCGCCGGGCCCGGCAACAGGCCCGCGACTGGGGCCGGTTCACCCGCAACTTCGTCGTCCAGGGCACCGCCGCGGAGTGGGCGCTGTGCTGGATGGCCGACCTGCGCAACCGGCTCGCCACGCTCGGCCCGCCCGACGATCGGCCCTACCTGGTCTACTTCCTGCACGACGAGATCATCGTGCACACGCCGGACCGGCTCGCCGATCAGGCCGAACATTCGGTACGGGAAGCCGCCCACACCGCCACCCGCCTGATGTTCGGCGACTTCGAGATCGACCTCGCCCTGGACCTGGCCACCGTGACCAGCTACGCCGAGACCGAGCCGGCCGCGGACATCGCAGCAGAGCTCGAGACGTCGGAGGAATCCCTCGAACCCGTTGACCAGACAGGTTGGTCAGCCCAGGCTTGAGGCATGACGCAGCTCGTCGACGTGCAGGAAGCGAACGCGCGTCTGGCTGCCTTGCTGGTCGCGGTCGAGGCGGGCGAAGAGGTGATCATCGCTCGCGGCGGTAGACCGGTGGCACGGCTGGTGGCCATGCAGGACGGTTCGCGGCGGGAGATGGGCTTCGTCGGCTACCGAGTCCCGGACAGCTTCTTCGAACCGCTGCCAGAGGACGAACTCGCTGCGTGGAAGCAGTAGCCGTGCCTGCGCTGCAGGTTGATCTCGTGACCGCGGTCGACGATCTGTGCCACTGTGGATTTCATGAGTGCTGATCATGGACCGGATCCCACCCCGATCGACGAGCCGGCCGGCCGCAGCTCGACCGGCGCGCCGCTGCCCGGGGCGCGGGCGGGCGGGGCGAGCGCGATCGGCGGGCTGAGCCTGGCCGGGCTCGCGGTCGGCGCGCTGGCCGGGGGTGCACTGGCGTTCGGCGTGATCGCGATCGGGCGGCTGGTGATCCGGCGGGCCACAATTCGTACCCTCAAGATCGGCGATCTTGAGGTCGACCGACTGCGGGTTCGCCAGCTTCTGGTTGACCCTTCCTGATCCCACCCGGGCGAGGCTCACCTGGGGTTGAGCGCGGGCTGCGGGTCACCGCCTGAGGAGGCGGCGTCCTGGGCAGGGCATGCTTCGTCAGGCTCAGCGGACGTAGTCGACACCCGGCCTGATCAGGGGAGGTCGAGCCGCTTCAGGCGTTCGTACGCACCGAGGATGTGCTTGTCGACGGCGGCCCGGGCGAGCTCCGGGTCGGCCTCGGCCAGCGCGTCGCGCAGCTCGCGATGCTCGGGGTAGCCGACCTCTGAGAAGTCGGGGAAGTTGATGTTGCGGGCTCGCAGGAACAGGCGGACCTGACCGCGGATCGACTCCCAGACCCGCTGCACGCGTGCGTGATCACAGGACGCGTAGACGATGTCGTGGAAGGCAAGATCAAGAACGACCGCGCTGTCCGGATCGATGGTCGTGTCGACGGCCTTCATCCGTTCCAGGACCTCGTCCATCTCGGCGAACTCGGCCGCGCCCATCCGGGTGCAGGCCCGCTCGGCGGCCAGCCGCTCGATGGCCCCGCGCAGCGTGTGCACCTCCTCCACGTCGACCCGGGTCAGCGCGGCCACGTAGGCGCCGCGGTGCCGGCGCAGCTCGACGTACCCCTCCGCCTCCAGCTGGGTGAACGCCTCGCGGACCGGCCCGCGGCTGACCGACATGGCTTCCGCGATCGCGGCCTCCTTGAGGTGCTCGCCCGGCTCGAACTGGCCGTTGGTGATCATCTCGCGGAGCAGGTTGGCGACCATCGTGCCGAGCGCGGGCTGGACCTGCATCGGTCGCTGGATTCCCTGGGGAAGCACGCGCGCCTCCTTCCTGGCCGTGTCCCCGGATCATGTCACGAACTACAAATCATTAACAATATATCGTTGACAATATGGGGTTCGGGTCGTGAAACTCGATGGAGGAGTTGATCACCGGACGCGGCGAGTCGCGTCGCCGCCCGTCACACGACGCAGTGAGAGCGAGGGGCCACCCCCGTGAGCACCGAGACCCAGAACCCCCATGTCAGCCGCCGGGCCCGCAGCCCGTTCCCGCCGGCGGCGCCCAGCGACCCGGATGCACCGCACGTCGACCAGGCGCTGGTCGAGATCGATGCCGCCGCCGACCTCGGCCCGATCGAGCCGGTCTGGCGCAGCATCGGCTACGACGAATTCAATTGGACCTATACCCGAACCGGGAAGCGCCTGTTGCGCACGTTCGGCGAGATCAGCGGCGACAGTTACCACGTCCGGCCGCATTACGTCTTCTGCTCGGGCAGCGGCTTCGGAATTCCGCACTGGAGTTCCGGAAACGTCTATCACGAGGACGAGCAGGGGAATCCCTATTACGATTTCACGCTCGTCGACCAGGCCTATGACGCCATTGTCGGCGCCGGGCACCATGTGCTGGTCGAGTTGGGCTTCACCCCGCGAGACCTGGTGCCCGATGTGGAATTCACGGTGCCGTCGAGCCCGACGCTGTACGGCGCGTACGAAGCGGGCGCCTGGCGCTTCCCGCCGCGCGACTACGAGCGCTGGGGCGGTCTGGTCGAGGCGCATGCCCGGCACTGCGCGGAGCGCTACGGGATGGACGAGGTCAGCCAATGGCTGTGGGAACTCTGGAACGAGCCCGACATCTTCTACTGGGGCGGCACGGTCCAGCAGTACAACGAGCTCTACACCGTGACCGCGCGGGCCGTCCGTGCCGCGATCCCCGGCGCGAAGGTCGGCGGGCCGTCGGTGACCAGCGGCGGCCTCGAGTTCCTCAAGGAATTCCTCGATTACACGAGTTCGAGGGGCGAACCGCTCGATTTCATCTCGTATCACACGAAGGGCTGCCATTTCCCGACCCGGGACTATCGGCCGATCGGCGCACCCGCGACCGAACAGGCGAGCCCTTCCTCGACGAAGATGTTGTACGACATCGTACGGTGCAATCGCATCATCGCCGACTACCCCGAATATCGTGAACTCGAGATCCTGGTCGACGAGTGCGACGCCGCGGTGCCGGCGCATTTCGGGCGCTACGACAACGCCAATTACGAGTTCCAGAACACCGAATATTATCCGGTGTTCCAGGCGAAACTGTTCAAGAAGATCCTTGACCTCAACGCCGCCGGCCCGGTCTCGGTGAACCAGGCGACCTCGTGGAGTTTCTACTTCGAGGCCGAGCGCTGGTTCGAGGGGACTCGCTCCTTCCTCACCGCGGACGGCACCGAGAAGCCGCTGCTCAACGCCTACCGGATGTTCGGCCGGCTCGGCGGCCGGCGGATCGCCGCCCGGTCCGACCGGGCCTGGTCGATCGAGGCTCTCGACGATCCGGATGGCAGCAGCATGCCCGAGGAAGTCGACGCCCTCGCCACCACCGACGCCGACGGCACCCTGGCGATCCTGGTCTGGCGGCACACCGACGACCAGTACCAGCGCGCCGAGGCCGAGACGACGGTGCGGCTCGCGCTGTCCGGGCTCGACCGGACCGCCTACCGGCTGACCCACTTCCGGATCGATCATGATCACAGCAACGCGCACACGGTCTGGACGTCGCTCGGCGCGCCGTTCGATCCCGGCCCGGACGAGATCGCGAAGATCCAGGCCCGGCAAGGGCTGGAGGAGCTCGAGCCGGCCCGCGCCCTCGCGGCTGACGCGTCCGGCACGCTCTCGATCGAGGTCACGCTGCCGCTACCGGCGGTGTCGCTGTTGATCTTGACCCCCGGCGGTTGAGATGTCCGGGTCGACCATGATCACGTTGCGCGACGGGGCCGCGGTGCCGCAGCTCGGCCTGGGCGTCTTCGAGATCCCGCCGACGGAGGTCCAGAGCGTCGTCGAGGTGGCGCTGGAGGCCGGCTACCGGCACCTGGACACGGCGGCCGCGTACGTCAACGAGGCCGGGGTCGGCGCCGCCATCCGGGCCAGCGGGCTGCCGCGCGACGAGGTCTTCGTGACGACCAAGCTGCGCAACGGTGATCAAGGGTACGAGTCCGCGCTGCGGGCCTACGACGACAGCTGCCGCCGGCTCGGCCTGGACCGGGTGGATCTGTACCTGATCCACTGGCCGAACCCGGCCGCCGAACGTTACGTCGACAGTTGGCGGGCGCTGGAACGGCTGGCCGCGGAGCAGCGGGTCGGCTCGATCGGGGTGTCGAACTTCCTGCCCGAACACCTGGAGCGGCTCGCGAAGGAGTGCGAGCAGACTCCGGCGGTGAACCAGCTCGAACTGCACCCGACGTACCAGCAGGCCGACGTGGTGCGCCACTGCGCCGAGCGCGGGATCGCCGTCGAGGCGTACTCCCCGCTCGGCCGCGGTGCCGATCTCGGCCATCCGACGGTGCACGCCATCGCCGCTGATCATGGTCGGACGCCGGCGCAGGTGCTGCTCCGGTGGCACCTGCAGCGCGGCCACATCGTGATCCCGAAATCGGCGACGCCGGAACGCATCCGAGCCAACGCCGACGTGTTCGACTTCGCGCTGTCCGGTGAGGAGGTGACCAAGATCAACGGGCTGGAGGCCGGCCACCGAACCGGCAACGATCCACAGACCTTCGCCGCCAGCCAGCTCCGCCCGATCCCGGACCTCGCGTCCGACTGATCCGACTCTCGAAGGTTGACGTCAATGACGACATTAGCGATGCGAGGAGTGCGGCCCGAGGACAAGCGGGCCGAACGGCCTGCGCGACGCGGCCAGCGGGGCCGGCTGACCCTCTGGGTCTGGCTCTTCCTGCTGCCGACCGCGATCCTGTACGGCCTCTACACGCTGTACCCGATCGTGGCGAGCTACTGGTACTCCCTGGTCGAGTGGAACGGCTTCGAATCGGAGCAGCGGTTCGTCGGCCTGGCCAACTACCAGGCGGTGTTCGCCGACCCGATGTTCTGGAGCTCGTTCAAGATCACGTTGATCTTCATGCTGCTGGTGGCTCCGGCCCGGGTGATCCTGAGCTTCCTGCTGGCGATCGTGCTCAACTCGCCGAAACTGCCGTTGGCCCGGCTGTTCCGGACCGCCTTCTTCCTGCCGGTGGTGACGACCACGGCGATCGTCGGCGTGGTGATGCAGTTCGTGCTCGATCCCGCCAGCGGCCCGCTGAACAGCCTGCTGCAAGCCCTCGGCCACGGCGGCGGGATCAGCTTCCTCGGCGACTCGCAGACCGCGTTGATCACCGCGTCCGTGGTCTACGTCTGGAAGTTCTTCGGCATCACGCTGGTCTACTGGCTGGCTGCGCTGCAGACGATCCCGTCCGAGCTGTACGAGGCGGCGCGGATCGACGGCGCCGGGGCGGTCCAGCTGTTCACCCAGATCACCGTACCGCTGCTCAAGCCGTTCTTGATCATCATCTCGCTGCTCACCATCGAGGACTCGTTCCGGGCCTTCGACCTGATGCAGACGCTGACCGGCGGCGGCCCGTACTTCGCCACCGAGGTGATCGAGATCTACATCTACCAGCGGGCTTTCACCGCGCCGATCCCGCAACTCGGGTTCGCGTCGGCGGCGGCCGTCCTCTTCGGCCTGTTCGTCTTCGTGGTCGGACTGATCCAGCTCTGGGGCGTCTGGGCTGCGCGCCGGCTGCGGGCGGGGGCATGATGACCGCCCCGCGGGTGCGCCGGCTGATCAGAAGGCTGCCGTGGTGGATCGCGACGGTGTTCCTGATCGGTGCCGTGCTGCTGTGGATCTTCCCGTTCGTCTGGATGCTGTCGGCGTCCCTGAAGGACAACACGGAGGTCTTCGCGGCCGGTCTGAACCTCATCCCGGAGATGCTGGTCTGGGAGAACTACGGCCGGGCCTGGGAGGACGCGCAGTTCGGCCGGTACCTGTTCAACACGGTGCTGGTCACCGTGATCACGGTGATCATCGTGACGCTGCGCTGCGCCGCCGCCGGCTACGTGATCGGCCGTTACCGGTTCCGCGGCTCCCGCCTGATCGTCGGGATTCTGGTCGCGACGATCTTCGTCCCGACCGGTTACACGATCATCCCGGTCGTCCAGGTGTCGCTGCAGCTCGGCTTGATCGACTCGCTGGCCGGAATGATCTTGGCGCTCAGCGGCGGCGCGAACGTTGCCTCGATCCTGATCTACGCCGGCTACTTCCGGCAGCTGCCGCGAGAACTCGAGGAGGCGGCGATCGTCGACGGCGCCGGGTTCCTGCGCACGTTCCTGTCGATCATGTTCCCGCTGGCGATGCCGGTCACCGCGACGGTGGCCCTGCTGACCTTCCTGGGCACCTGGAACGCGTTCTTCCTGCCACTGGTGTTCACGTTCAGCCGTCCGGAACTGCGCACGCTGAGTGTCGGGATGCAGGCCTTCATCGGCCAGGACGCCGTGGACTGGTCCGGCATGACGGCCGCCGGGATCATCTCGATCGTCCCCGTGGTCCTCCTGTTCTTCTTCCTGCAGCGCTACTTCGTCGAAGGCATCGCCGGAGCAGTGAAGTCCTAGCCAACTCTCGCCAAGCGAGGAAGGGGTGTCGGCATGAGACCGACCATGAATCGCCGTGGATTCCTCAGTGGGATCACGGCCCTGGGAATCGGAGCGGCCGTCGCCGGGTGTTCCGGCGGCAGTTCCGGTACGTCGAGCGGAGGGCTCCAGTGGTGGGACCACTTCAGCGCCTACCAGGATCTCCAGAAGGAATGGGCCAAGGGCCAGTCCGAGCAGCTCGGCGTGCCGGTCACCTACACCTATTACGAGGCGTCCAAGGCCGGCGAATCGCTGCGCCTGGCCAACCAGGCGAAGAAGCTGCCGGACGTGTTCTCCAACGTCGTCGGCCTGCCGCTGGCCGCGCTCGTCGCCGACAAATGGATCCGCGAGGTCGAGTTGTCGGACGACACGTTGAAGCGGCTGCCGAAGGAGATCCTGGTCGAGGGGGTGACCAAGATCGACGGGAAGCTCTACGGCGTCCCGCTGCAGTCGTTCCGCTCCCATCCGAGCTTCACCTGGACCAACGTCGAGCTGTTCGCCAAGGCCGGCCTCGACCCGGCGGACATTCCGGGTGACTACGACAGCTTCCGGGCGACCTGCCAGAAGCTGAAGGCGGCCGGGGTCGCGCCGATGACCATCGCGCTCGGCGCCGACGGCGGCCGGGCCGGTGATCAGATCAACGACATGGCCCAGGTCGCCGGCTTCCCCGGTCTCGGCGGAGTCCGTTACGCCACCGGGGAGTACGGGTTCCACGACGACACGTACGTGAACGCGATCGAGTTCTGGAAGGAGCTCTTCACCGGCGGCCTGATGCTGAGCGGTACGAACACGTTCAGCGTGGTCAACGCCAGGACCCGGTACGCCTCGGGCGGCGTCGCGATCTTCATCGACGGCGCCTGGTCGCCCGGCGGATCACGGGTCCTGCAGCCGGACTTCCTACCCAAGATGGGCGTCGGCCAGGTGGTGACGCCGGAGGCCGGAGCCCCGGTCGCCCTGTATCGCAACCTCAGCGGCCCGACCTTCGTGATCTCCGGCAGCACGAAAGATCCGGAGGCGGCCTCGAAGCTGGTCGAGTCGTTCACCGGCGAGGACTACCTGGTCAAGATCACCGAGGCGATGGACGCGCCGCCGATCGATCTCGATCTTGTGGCCACTGCGGACGTGACGGATCCCTACAAGAAGGCGGTGACGATGCTGAAGGAGCAGGTGTTCCAGGGGCCGCAGGCGGTGGTCCGGAACCCGGACGTCTCGCTCGCCGAGGCCCGCCGCAAGCCCGTCACGCCCGGTCTCGGTGCGATCGTGCAGGGCTACCTCGGAGGTGACGTCCCCGACCTCCGGGCCGCGTTGAAGACGCTCAGCGACGCCAACGAAACCGAGCGGGAGAAGGCGATCGCGGCGGCCAAGGCGGACGGTGCCGAGGTCGCGCTGGACGACTATGCCTTCCCGGACTGGAAACCGGGCGCCGACTACGCGTACTCGAAGTAGGAGTGGTTGATCATGGAGCAGAGCGGTCAGCGAACGGCAGTGATCACCGGCGCGACCTCGACCCGTGGCATCGGCCGGGCGACCGCCGACGTGCTGGCGGCGCAGGGCTGGAGCATCGGTGTGCTGGATCTTGATCAAGCGGCCTGCGACGAACTGGCCGGTGAACTCACCGCGCGGCACGGCGTGGCGGCCTACGGCGCGGCCGCCGACGTGTCGGACGAGCAGCAGGCGCGGGCCGCGATCGATGCCATGGAGGCCGCCCTGCCGCCGATCCTCGGGCTGTTGAACTCGGCCGGCGTCAGCTCGCCGCTCGACTACTTCGACGTCAGCTCGGACGAGTGGCACCGGGTGATCGGGATCAACCTGACCGGTGCCCACTACGTGACCCGGCGGGTGGCCGAGACGATGGTCCGGAACCGGCGCGGCGGCCGGATCATCAGCCTGGCCTCGGTGTCCGCGCAGCGCGGCGGCGGCACGTTCAGCAAGACGCCGTACTCGGTGGCCAAGGCCGGGCTGATCGGGCTGACCCGGTCCCTGGCCCGCGAGCTCGGACCGTACGACATCACGGTGAACGCGATCGCCCCCGGGCCGATCGACACCGACATCATGGGCGGACCGCTGAGCCCGGAACGGAAGCGCGAGCTGGCCGATGATCTTGTGGTGAACCGGATCGGGCAGACCCGTGATGTGGCAGCCGCCGTCGCGTACCTGATCTCTGACGACGCGGGCTACGTCTCCGGGCAGACCTTGAACGTCGACGGCGGCCTCTACATGCACTGATCCTCAGGCGGGCGGGATGTTCGCGTTGTAGCGGAACACGTTGTCCGGATCGACCCGGGACTTGATCTTGGTCAGCCGGTCCCAGGCGTCCGGCTCGAAGGTGGCCCGGACGTCGGCCTCGGTGGCGCCGGCGCCGAGGAAGGTGAAGTGCCGGCCGCCCGTGTCGTGAGCGGACAGCGCCTCGAGGACCCGTTCCTGGGTGGCGGTCACCCGGTCCAGCTCGGTCTGCTCCGGCTCGGCCGACGAGAGTCCGATGATCATGGACGCGGTGAACGCGGCGTCGCGGTTGCCGACCGCGTTCGGTACGGCAGGTGGCCGGGCCAGGGCTCCGCCCAGGTGCCGCAACTCCAGGACCGGCGGGCGTTCGCTACCCGGTCCGGCGGCCTTGATCAACTTCTCGATCGTGCCCTGGTCGAGGCCGTCCAGCAGGGTGCCGCGGGTGCGGTGCGGCGACGGGTCGGTCGGGTCGTTGTTGATCGTCGCGATCTCCGCGTACGGCAGCGTCCGGAACCCGCCCAGCAGCGGGTCGCCGATCGCGCCGAGTCCGCGGAACAGTTCCTCGGCCTGATCCGCCGGGCCGGTCGAGGTGGCCCGGATCGACAGGACGTGTTTTCCGCGCAGCGGCGGTGGCAACACCGGCAGATCGGGCAGCGGGACGACGACGGCGGTCGAGGTCACCTCGTCCGGCAGCGTCTGCAGCCAGTCGTACCAGGCCGCCAGCCCGGATCCGATCAAGGGGGTGTCGAAGAACAGCGAGCCGCCGTACAGCTCCCGTTGCGGGAACAGCCCGATCTCGATTCCGGCGACGACGCCGAAGTTCCCGCCGCCGCCGCGGACCGCCCAGAACAGGTCGGGGTCGCTGTCGGCGGTGATCATGGTGCGCTCGCCGTCGGCGGTGATCAACTCCACCCGGTTCACATGATCGGCGGCGAACCCGTACCGCCGGGCCAGCGGGCCGATCCCGCCACCGACCGTGTACGAGACAGTGCCGACCGAGCGGGCGTTGCCGGCCAGTCCGGCCAGTCCGTGCTCGGCGGCCGCGGCGACGACCTGGTCCCAGCGGGTGCCGGCGGCGACCCAGGCGGTCCGGCGTTCCGGGTCGATCGTGACGCCGGTGAGCCGGGAGGTGTTGATCAAGAGGCCGCCGTCGGTCCGGCCGGGCGAGCCGTGGCCGGTGGCCTGGACCGCGATCGGCAGCCCCTGGGCCTTGGCGTACCGGACGGCGGCAGTGAGTTCGTCGGTGTCGGCGGGCGTGGCGATCAGGTCGGGCCGGAGCGGGTTGAAGGTCTGGAATCCGGTCCGGCGCTGGTCGTAGTCGGGATCACCGGGCCGGATCAGGTCGATGGTCTCTGTGGTCATGGCTGCGATACTAGGGACGCTTGAGGACGGATCGTGTCCTCAACGGAGAAGAACCTGAACTCATGACGGATGTCACGGACCGGTCGCTGGCGCTGCTCGGGCTGCTCGCGGCCCGATCCTCCTGGACCGGAGCCGAGCTGACCGACCGGCTCGGGATCACGCCCAGGACGCTGCGCCGCGATGTCGCCCGGCTGCGGACGATCGGCTATCGGATCGACAGCACCACCGGGACCGCGGGCGGTTACCGGCTGGCCGCCGGCACCCGGCTGCCGCCGCTGGTCTTCGACGACGACGAGGCCGTGGCGATCGCCGCCCTGCTCGGGCATGCCGAGACGAACCCGATCGAGGGAGTCGGCGAGACGGCCGCCCGGGCCCTGGGCAAGCTCGGCCAGGTGCTGCCGCGCCGGCTCCGGGACCGGGTCGCCGCGATCGCCGCGGTGTCCGGCTCGGAGCCGCTGGCCGGCGCCGGACCGCGCGGGCAGGCGCCGATCGACGGCGAGGTGCTGGCCCGGCTGGCCTTGGCGGCGCGGGACCGCGAGGTGATCGGGTTCGGGTACCGGGACCGGGCCGGCCGGCTGTCCCGGCGCCGGGTCGAGCCGCACCGCGTGGTGACCGGCTACGGCTGGTGGTATCTCGTCGCGTACGACCTCGGTCGCACGGACTGGCGGACGTTCCGGCTGGACCGGATCGCCGCCCCGGAGGGCACCGGGCAGCGATTCGGTGACCGGGAGCCGCCGGGCGGGGCGCGGGCGTATCTGAATCGATCGCTGGCCTCGACCCCGTACCGCTACCGGGCGGTGATCACGCTGGCGGCGACCGAGGAGGAGATCCGGGCCCGGGTCGGCTACCTGTTGCCGAGCCGGATCCGGCAGTTGGACGACGGACGCCGGCGGGTCGAGTTCGGCGACGACGACCTCGGTGGCGTGGTCCGGGTCGTGCTGGCGTTGATCATCCCGGCCGTCCCGTACGAGCTGGAGGCCTCCGCCGAGGTCCGCGACGCCCTTCGCACTACCGCCGCCGACCTGCTGGCCCACCTCTGAGTCCCGCGCGTCACTCTGGCCTCAAGTTTTTCACGTAACGTGAAAAACTGGCACTTACGCGAGAAGTAACTCTGGTATTGCGACAAGAAGTGTGGGGAAGTGCTCCGCTAGGGCGTCAGGGCGGGGTCGGACAGGAAGGCTCGGGCTGCGGCGCTGAGCCGGCGGCCGGTGGGGGTGGCGACGGCCAGCTCCCAGTGGGGCACCTCGTCGGCCAGCGGGACGAACTTCGCCGTGGTCCGCTTGTGCCGGAAACTGTCCGGGACCACGGCCACGCCGAGCCCGCCGGCGACCAGGTCGAGCAGGAAGTGGACATCATTGGCCTCCAGCGCGACCCGCCGCTCGATGCACGCCGCGGCCAGCACCCGGTCAGTCAGGTCCCGGGTGATCCAGCCGGGATGGAAGTCGACGAACGTCTCGTCCTTCAGGTCCAGCACCCCGATCTGCCGTTCGGCCGCCAGCGGGTGATCGGGCGCACAGGCCAGCAGCAGCGGCTCGGCGGACAGCGGCCGCAGCGTGATCCCGGGCTGCTCGACGAACGGCACCGACACGAAGGCTGCGTCCAGGTCGCCGCCGTGGACCAGACCCAGCAGCTCGGTCGACCCGGACTGGCGGAGCCGGATCTCGACGCCGGGATGGGCCCGGTGGAACCGGGTCAGCAGTGCCGAGACGTTCAGCCCGCCGAGGCACTGCAGGGTGCCGATCGCGAGCCGTCCGGTGACCACACCCTGCACCGCGGCGACCGCATCCCGGGCCGCCTCGGCCGCGCCGACCGTGTGCCGGGCCTCGGCCAGGAGGGCCCGGCCGGCGTCGGTCAGCTCGACGCTGCGGGTGTTCCGGATGAACAACTCGGCGCCCAGTTCCCGTTCCAGGGAACGGATCGCGGTGGACAGGCCGGACTGGGCGACGTGCACCCGCTGGGCGGCCCGGGTGAAGTGGCGTTCCTCGGCGACGGCGATGAAGTACGTGAGGTGGCGGAGTTCCATGGGTCATCCGTATCGGTGATCAGTGGAATCGGATTCTTCTGTTGGACAGGATAAACGTGGCGGCGCAGAGTGGGTGCCATCAGTTCTACGGAAGGCACAACATCCATGGAGTACCGCACCCTCGGCGGCACCGGCACGGTCGTCTCGACCCTCTGCCTCGGCACGATGACGTTCGGCCAGGAGAGCGACGAGGCCGTCTCGCACGCCCAACTCGACCGGTTCGTCGAGCAGGGAGGCAATTTCGTCGATACCGCCAACGTGTACGGCCGCGGCGTCTCGGAGGAGATCATCGGCCGCTGGCTGGCCGACCGAGGCAGCGCCGTTCGTGATCAGCTGGTGATCGCGACCAAGGGCCGGTTCCCGATGGGCGACGGCAGGAATGATCTTGGTCTGTCCCGGACCAACCTGTCCCGCGCGCTGGACGCCAGCCTGAAGCGGCTGCAGGTCGACCGGATCGATCTCTACCAGGCGCACGCCTGGGACGCGCTGACGCCGATCGCGGAGACGCTGCGCTTCTACGACGACGCCGTCCGGGCCGGCAAGATCAACT
The DNA here is from genome assembly GCF_013407955.1 of Microlunatus parietis. Classification (GTDB taxonomy): domain Bacteria; phylum Actinomycetota; class Actinomycetes; order Propionibacteriales; family Propionibacteriaceae; genus Microlunatus; species Microlunatus parietis. The sequence goes on from NZ_JACCBU010000001.1 coordinate 4,162,162, forward strand.
ACGTCGGGGTCAGCAACTTCACCGGCTGGCAGCTGCAGAAGGCGACCCTGGTGGCCGAGTTCCGCGGCCTGCCCAAGATCGTCACCCTGCAACCGCAGTACAACCTGCTGCAGCGCAGCATCGAGCTGGAGCTGACCCAGGTCTGCGAGAACGAGAACATCGGCATCCTGCCCTGGTCGCCGCTGGCCGGCGGCTGGCTGACCGGCAAGTACCAGCGCGACACCACACCGACCGGCGCCAGCCGGCTCGGCGAGGACCCCGGTCGTGGGATGGAGGCGTACGCCCGCCGCAACGCCGAGGAGCGCACCTGGCGGGTGATCGGCGCCGTCGAGCAGGTCGCCAAGGACCGTGGGATCTCGATGGCCCAGGTCGCGCTGGCCTGGCTCAACGACCGCCCGGCGGTGACGTCGGTGATCTTGGGCGCCCGGACCGTCGAGCAGTTGGACGACAACCTCGGCGCCGCGGGACTGCACCTCTCCGAGGACGAGACGAAGCTGCTCACCGAGGCGAGCCAGCCGATCGTCGACGACTACCCGTACGGGCAGCCGGGGATCAACCAACGGCACCGCGCGCTCTGAGCCTCGGCACCGGGCGGGCCGCGAGCAGCAGCACGGAGCCGGCGACGACGAACAGGAGATGGGCGGCGCGGACAGCCGGGAAGTACGGCGACGTCGCGCCGCCCAACGCCTCGGCCAGGTCCGCGCCGGCCGCCAGCTCGGTGATCAACGGAACGACCAGGCGGTGCCGACGCCGCCGAGCATGATCAACACCAGCCAGCGGGCGACTCGGTTGCCGCGCCAGGTCAGGCCGATCAGGACGAAGGCGGTCGCGTAGACGGCGACCCGGGCGCCGACGAGGAAGGCCAGTCCCGGCGGCGGCTCGCCGGCCGCCGCGAAGCTCAGCAGTCCGATGATCATCTCCGCGACGCCGGCCAGCACCGCCAGCGTCAGCAGCGTGCAGGCACGCCCCAGTCTCGTTGCGTTCTTCATGATCATCAGCATCGTCGCCGCGGCGGGCGGGGTCGATGGGGTCGCCCGGCGGATCCGGACTGGGGATAACCCGATGATGATCACGTGGCTCGGCCCTTCGACAGGCCCAGGGCGCGTTGGCTAGGGCAGGCCCGATGATTCTCAGGACGGTTGGCGGAGGGGCAGGCCGGCGGCCCGGTAGATCGCGTCGATCACGGTCATGGAGGCGATCGAGTCCTCCGGCGGGGTCAGTGGCGGTACGCCGTCGAGGACCGCGGCGACGAACGCCGACAACTGGTACGCATAGGTCGGGCGGCGGGAGAAGCGCTCCACCCGGCGATGATCACCGATCCGGACCGAGAGCCGGTGCCCGTACTGCGGGGCGTACGGATTGATCACCCGCAGTTCGCCCCGATCACCGACGACGCGGGCCGACATCCGCAACACGTCGCGGGACCACATCGAGCAGCGGACCGTTCCGGTGTGACCGCCCGGGAACCGCAGTTCCGCCGTCATCGCGCGGTCGACCCTCGGGTCCCGCAGCTTCGCCACGGCGCTGATCACCTCCGGCTCACCGCCGAGCAGCCGGGCCAGGTGGACCGCGTAACAGCCGGCGTCCATCAAGGCCCCGCCGGCCAACCCGTAGTCGTACCGGATGTCGGAGAACACCGGCAGCGGGAAGCACATCGCGGTCTCCACATGCCGCAAGGTGCCCAGCTCGCCGGACAAGATCAACTCCCGCAGCCGCCGGGCCAGCGGATGATAGCGGTAGTGGAACGCCTCCATGACGACCAGCCCGCTGGCCTTCGCGGCCGCCGCGACGGTGCGGGCCTCCTCGGCGTTCGCCGTGAACGGCTTCTCGCAGAGCACGTGCTTGCCGGCCTCGAGCGCCGCCAGGGTCCAGCGGCCGTGCAACCCGTTCGGCAGCGGGTTGTAGATCGCATCGATCCGTTGATCATCGAGCAGGGCCCGGTAGTCGCGGTAAGCCGTGCGAATCCCGTGCCGTCGCGCGAAATCCTCCGCCCGGCTCAGGTCCCGCGCGGCGACGGCGACGACCTCGGCGCCGGGCACGGTCCGAGCCGGCTCGATCAGGGCGGCGGGCGCGATCCGCGCCGCACCGAGCACCCCGATCCGTACCGTTTCCATGATCAGCCGCGTTCCATGGTCACGGTCAGCGCGACTTGAGCCAGGCCAGCACGGCGAGCACCCGGCGGTTGTCCGAGCCGACGTCGGGAAGATTGATCTTGCTGAAGATGTTCGAGATGTGCTTCTCCACCGCGCCGCCGGTGATGAACAGCTGGCCCGCGATCGCCGAGTTGCTGCGGCCCTCGGCCATCAGGGCGAGCACCTCCCGTTCTCGGGCGGTCAGCGCGGCCAGCGGATCGGAGCGGCGGGCGACCAGCAGCTGGGCGACCACCTCGGGGTCCAGCACGGTGCCGCCGCCCTTGATCGTCTGCAGCGCCTCGGCCAGCGTGTTCAGCGAGGTAACCCGGTCCTTGAGCAGATAGCCGACGCCGCCGCGACCGTCGGAGAGCAGCACATCGGCGTAGGACAGCTCGATGTAGGCCGACAGCATCAGCACGCCGAGCGCCGGGTTCTGCAGCCGCGCCGTGACCGCGGCCTTCAGCCCGTCGTCGGTCATCGTCGGCGGCATCCGTACGTCGACGATGGCGACATCGGGCTTGTGCTCGGCCGCCGCCGCGATCAACGACGGTGCGTCGTCGACGGCGGCCACGATGTCGCAACCGACCTCGTCGAGCAGTCGGATCAGCCCTTCCCGGAGCAGGACGGAGTCATCGGCGAGTACCACGCGCATGCCTTAACTGTGCCCCATCGCAGGCCGCCCGACGGCACCGGTAGCGTTTGACGGGACTCGAGTGGGGGATGATCATCAATGCGATCCGAGGAACTGCGGTTCGGCGAGGACGAGCGGCAGGTCGTTGATCTTCGGCTGCCGGACCGGCCGCTCCGGCCGATCGGGCTCTTCTACATCCACGGCGGCGGCTGGTACGCCGGGCAGCGGGCCGACTTCCACGGCCACGTCGAGCACTTCGCCGGCCTCGGTTACGCCGCGGCTGCCACCGGCTACCGGATCGACGAGCAGACCGGCTACCGGGACAAGCTGACCGACGTCACGGCCGGGCTGGACCGCTTCCGGGCCAGGCTCGCCGAGGAGGCTCCGGAGGTGGACCGGATCGTCGTGCTCGGCAGTTCGGCCGGCGCCCACCTGGCGACCATGATCGCGCTCGGCTCGGCCGAGATCGCCGGCTGCGTCTCGGTCAACGGACCCGGCACGATGGTGCCCTGGCCGGACCAGGACGCCAACATCGCGACCAAGATCAACTGGCTGCTGCAGGACGGCACCACGGCCGAGGAGATCTCACCCGACCGCCAGGTCCGGGACGGTTGCCCACCGTTCCTCTTCCTGCTCGCCGAGTACGAGCACCTGTTCCCCCATGATCACGTACGGGAGCTGGCCAAGATCATCGAAACGCACGGCGGGTGGACCGAGACCGAGGTCGTACCCGAAACCAAGCACGGTTTCGTGTACGCCCTCGGCAACCCGGCCACCGACCGCGCGCTCGCAGCGATCAGCGCATTCCTGGAGCGGCTTGCGGCATCGCGTTGACCGGCACCGTCGCGGTGATCATGGTCGGACCGCCCACCGGTGAGGAGACGTGCAGGTTGCCGTCCACCCCGGCCAGCCGGTCGGTCAGCCCGACCAGCCCGTGCCCCTTGGCGACACTGGCGCCGCCGACGCCGTCGTCGGTGATCGTGATCACGACCACCCCGCCGAGCCGCCGCACCTCCACGGCGCAGGTCGAGGCCTGGCTGTACTTCTCCTTGTTGGCCAGTGTTTCCGCGACCACGAAGTAGACCGCGTTCTGGGCCGCGTCGGACAGCGACCGGGCCTGGTCCAGGTCCTCGTCGATGTCCACGGTGGTCGGGATGACGCCCCGCGCGGCGAGCGCGGTCACGGCGGCCCGCAGCCCACGTTCGGTCAGGATCGGCGGCGCGATGCCGCGGGACAGGGTCCGGATCTCGGCCAGCGCCTCCTGGGACTGCTCCATCGCCTGGCGCAGGATCTGCTTGGCGGTGTCCGGGTCGGTGTCCAGCCGGCGCTCCACCGCGCCGAGGTCCATGCCGAGTCGGACCAGCCGCTGCTGCGGGCCGTCGTGCAGGTCCCGCTCCAGCCGTCGCAGCGTGTGCGCCTCGGCCTCGCCGGCCGCGGCCCGGCTGTGCGTCAGCTCGCTGACCTGCTGCCGCAGATGGGACGCCTCGTCGACCAGCAAACCCTTCGCGATCGCCGCCTGCAGCATGACCAGGCCACGCAGCACGAACGGCGCGGTGATCAGGAAGAACGCGCCGAGCATGGTGGTCAGGATGACATCGGCGACGACGCCGGGAAAGCCGAGCAGCCAGGCCAGGCCGGTCCGGTCCTCGTCCGGCAGGTACTGGCTCCAGAACCAGTACGTCAGCCCGCCCGGACCGGCGACCACCCACGGGATGGCGATGCAGAAGCTGGCCGTGTTCACCACGAACGCGATCGGGATGTGCAGCAGGTCCCGCCAGCCCTGCGCGGACCGCAGCCGCCGCATCCGGCCCCAGAACCGCATCCTGCCGCGCGGATAGACCGGGCGGCGGAGCTCGTACCCGGCACCGGCCAGCAGATTGCGGTGGAACTGGGCGAAGCCGCCGGCCACGACCAGGGCCGCGGTCAGCACGAACAGGCCGAACACCGTGACCGCGGTGCCGACGCCGAGGCTGAACAGCGGCACACAGACGATGAAGCCGAACAGCGCGATGAAGAAGCCACCGGCGACACAGCCGAGGTCCCGCCCGGCCTGCCGGATCGTACGGGCGAGCGCGTTGCCGCTGTCGATGGGGGAGGGCTGGGTGAGGTCGCTCATGTCGGGTCCATTCTGAGGGGTGGCGCCGAGCTCCGCACCCTGGCTGAACTCGAGCTCGCTGCCGATGTTCGTCATGACCTCAACCCTGCCGCCGCGGCGGTGCCGGAACCATCCTGCTGTCCGGCCGAACGGGGGTGGGGAAATCCCCTCCGAACCGGCCGACGACGCCCGGGCGGACGGTGCAATTAGTGCAGATCTGGCGCAGCCGGCCCGGTGAATGCCGCCCGGATCCAGCGGTCGCCCCTGTACGGAAAACGGCCGGAGCCCTAGGTTGGGCTCCCGTACAGACCACCGGGCATCGAGTGGGGAGAACCACCAAACCATGCTGGCTGCGGGCCGGACATCGCCTTCCCTGACCGGTCGTCGCCGCGAAGTGCAGATCCTGACTGATCTCCTGGACGACCCCAGTCCGAGCGTCCTGGTGGTCAGCGGGCCGCACGGGATCGGCAAGTCGACCCTGGTCGATGCCGTGCTGGCCGAGTTCGCTCGGACGCCGGTGATCAAGCTTCGGTACACCCCGGGCCGGGAACCCTTCCGTACGGCCCTCGACCTGATCCATGGCCGGGCCGGGCTGCCGTTCCTGGACGAGCTGGCCGACCAGCTCGCGGCGCCAGCCGACGACGACCTGGCCGCGCGCATCGGCAGAATCGTCGACCGGCTGGCCGACCGGCTCGCGGAGTGCCGTGACCTGATCCGGCCGGCGGTGATCGTCCACGAGGATGTCGAACTCTGCGATCCCGCCAGTCTCGAGCTGTGCGCCGAGTTCCTCCGGCGGGCCACGCTGTGGCCGTGGTCCCACGTGGTGGTCGTCGACTCCGCCGCGGCGGGCCGGTTGGCCCGGCACCCGACGGTGCAGCTGACGGGGCTCGATCCGGCTGCGACGGCTGCGCTGCTCCGGGAGACCGTGGAGGTGCCGGTCGCGACCGGCGTCGCGGACCGGCTGGCCCGGGCCTGCCACGGGAATCCGGGCCTGCTCCGCCACCACGCCCGGCGGCTGACGCCGGACCAGCTGGCCGGTGCCGCACCGCTGCCGCGGCGCTTCGACCCGCCGGCCGAGTTCGTCGCCCGGACCCTGGACCTGGTCCACGACCTGGCGCCCGGCGAACTGATTCCGCTGGCCGCCTTCGATGATCACGAGCGGATCCCGGCGCAGGTGCTGGACCGGCTCGCCGACGCTCCGGAGGCGGTCGCCCGGCTGTGTCGGCGCGGCCTGATCCGGGCCGAGCGTGATCACTGGCGGCCCGCCGAGCCCGTACTGCCGCCGGCGGCGATGGCCCGGCTGTCCGGAGCGGAACGGGACCTGCTGCACCGGCGGGCCGAGGCGGGCTTCGCGGCGATCGGCGACGAACCGGCCGCCCTCCTGCACCGCTGCCGGCTCGGGCCGCTGCCGCCCGAGACCGCCGACCGGCTGATCATGCTCGCCGTCGCCCGGTACGGACGCGGCGACCTGGACCGGGCAGCACGGCTGCTGGCTCGGGCCCTCGACCAGCCGCGGTGCGCCGAGTCGCCCGGGTTCCGGGCGCTGCGGGCCCGGGTGCTGCTGGAGCAGGGCTACGCCCGGGCCGCGCTGGCCGAAGCCGCCGCCGGGTTGCGGGCCGGCCCCGACCCGCGGTCGGAGCTCTGGCTCCGGGTCACCGGCCTGGCGGCGGCGGTGCTCGCCGGCGTCGACGAACCGACCTTCCTGACCGCCGACGACATCCCGCCGCGCTACGCCGAACCGGCCGAGGAGCACGCCTGGCTGGCGCTGCACGCGGCCCACCTGCTGGCCCTGACCGGCGCGACCAGGGAAGCCCGGCTGGTGCTCGGTCGAGCCGACGTTCCGCCCACCGCGACCGCCGAACTGGCCGCGCTGCGGCGGATCGTCGCCGAGTTGATCACCGGCGGTACGTCTCTCGACCCGGCCGATCTCAGCCGGCTGGCGGCAGCGCCGGCGGAACCGGGCCGGCGGGCCTCGGCGTCGCTGACCGCCGGGATCGCCGGCCTCCTGGTCGCGGGCGGCCGGGTGAAGACCGCGCGCCGGCTGGTCGGCCAGGTGCTGGCGGATCCGAACCGGCACACCGTGCTGACGGTCGTCCACCTCACCTCCGCCCTCCTCGCGATCGACCTGTGGGAAGGCAACTACCAGGTGGCGGAGCGCCGGCTTCAGGAACTGGAACGCAGCTACCCGGCCAGTGCCGGGCTGGCTCCATTCGTCGGGCCGAACGTACGAATCCGGGCGGCGCTCGACCGGCCGTACCAGCCGACTCAGGCCGCGAAGCTGCGGCCCCGGCTGTCCGGAACGCCGGCGGTGGCCTCGTTCGACGCCGACCTGGGGTTCGGCCACCTGGTCGCCGGCCGCTACGAGTCCGCCGCGATCTGTCTCGATGCGGCCCTACGGGCCGGTCAGCCGCTGCATCAGGGCCGGGCCGATGTGCTGGCCGACCTCGTCGAGGCGCTGGTCGCGCTGGGCCGGCCCGGCCAGGCCGCCGCGGCCGTGCGGCGGGCGGCCGATCGCGCGGCGGAGCGGGACTGCCCGCGAACCGCGGCACTCATGGCTCGTTGTCACGCGCTGACCGCGGACCACGACGCGGTCGCGGCGGCAGGCGAGCGCGCGCTCGACCTGTGTACGGAGGCGGTGCCGGACCTCGACCGGGCCCGGACGCTGATCGCGACCGGGCGGGCCTTGCTCATGACCGGCGAGGTCGCCGCAGCGCAGCCCTGGCTCGGGGACGGCCGCGAGCTGATGAGTCACCTGGGACTGTCCGGGTGGGTCCGCCACGTCGACGGGCTGGTCCGGCCGCAACCGCAGGTCGTCGTACCGCAGCGGTCGGACGATCCGTGGCGGCGCGTGGTCCGGGAGCGCGACCGGTCGCTGCTGACCGGCGTGGCGGCCGGCCTCACTCATGAGCAACTGGCCCGGGACGGCTACATCTCCCGCCGCACCGTCGCCAACCGGCTGAAGGCCCTGTACGAACTCGCCGGCGTGACCAGCAAGTCGGAGTTGACCGCGCTCATCCTGCGCAACCCGCCGCCCTGGATCGCCGACCGCCGCTCCTAGTGTCGTGCGTCCCTAGGTCCTTGACAGGTGGCGGCGTCCAGGTGCGTGCATCGCTAGGCCGACGAGGAAGACATATCGGGTCATATATCGACTGAGGAGAACGCCGCGAGGTGCGTGCCTGGGCGTCGCCAACTGTTAAGGAACTAGGGACGCACGACACTAGGCCCAGCCGCGCGTCGGCCTCAGCTGGCCTCGGCGTGCTCGGCGTCGACTTCGCCCGCGGTGAGGGGCAGCGTCCAGTTCTCGATCACGCGGAGCCGGGTGAGCAGGTCGCGCCGCGACCGATAGCGCAGGATGTCGGTCGGCTCGTCGCGCTGCGAGGGGCCCTCGACGACGTACCCGCCGAGGTCGTCATCGACCAGGACGCACGCTCCGGGCGCGAAGGCTCCGGCGGCCGGGCGGCTGCCGCGCCATTCCCAGACCTGGCCGTCGATGATCGAACTCCAGCCGCGATGGATCAAGACCTCGGCGAGCACAAGATCACCGGCATCGTCCCCGGCGCCCCCGATCGGCATGCGTCGTCCTCCCCGTTCCCTGACCTGCGGTTCCCCTCGGAAGACCACGGTAGCCCAGACCCGCCTGCACCGGAGGGAAGGTGCAGAAAGGTTGCGACCGACGAGGCCGACTCGGCAAGGAGTGAGTTTGTGAGTTGGTGCCGGGCCGGCGCGACGTCGGTCGCAACCCTTTTCCTGATCACCCCTGACCCCGTGCCGGGTCCCGCTGCAGGTCTGTCCCCGGCACGAAGTGGGGCTGTCGTGGGGCGGAGGCGAACTCAGTTGTCCTGAGTGGACTCCTGGTAGCAGCCGCGAACGAACTCGGCGGAGTTGCCGTCGGACAGGACGCCGAACAGGCCGCTGACCACGCCGGCGCCGCCGACGGCGCTGATCGGCAGGTCGTTGTTGCAGGCCTGGATCGGCCCGAGGTTGTTGTCCTCGACCTGGACCAGCGAGCCGTCGCCCTGCATCTGGTACCAGAGCGGCACGATGCCGGAGTCGCCGTTGAACTGGGCGTTCGACTGATCGCAGTTACGGATCTCGGTCAGCGAGTTGCCGTCCGAACCGAGGATGGCGAACAGGCTGGACGCGTCCAGCGCTCCGCCGACGGCGTTGATCGGCACGTCGTTGTTACAGGCCTGGAACGGGCCGAGGTTGTTGTCGGTGATCTCGACCAGACCGCCGGTCTTCTTGACTCCGTACCAGCGCAGGTCCTCGTTCGGGGCGATGGTGCGCTCCGACGAGTCCTCGCCGCCGAGCAGTGGAAGCCCGCCCAGGCCGGGCAGCCCGCCGAGTCCGGGAAGTCCGCCGGTCGGCAGGTCGCCGAGTCCGGGAAGGCCACCGGTCGGCAGCCCGCCGACTACCGGGAGCCCGCCGTCGGGCAGCCCACCGATCACCGGGACTTCGGCGCTGGCGACGGACGCACAGCCGACAGAAATGATCGCCGCGGCGCCGACGGTGGCAGCGATCCTACGGAGAAAAGCCATTCAGAATGATCCTTTCGGGATCTCGGATGGTGACGATGATGCGGTTCCACAAGCTAGGGGATCGGCACTGCGGCGGCCACCGGGATACCTGGCCCGGATCAGTGATTGCACCAAATCTGCACTCTTTGCACTTTGCGAATTCGGGCGTGCGTCAAGATTCGACATCGGCCGTCATGATCATGAAGACAATTGCTGGGAACTTTTCTTTCTGATGATCAACACGTCGCCTTGACAAGTGCCCTGCAATCACGGGAGCGTACGGCCCAGAGCCTCCCCCGCACGTTTCTCAGGCTCGTGAGGTCAGCCTCGTATTCGCGATGGTTCGCCTTGACGAAGCATGCCCGAGACCGTAGCGGCGGAAGCGTCTCTGAGACGTGGCAGGTGGTCCGACGTGTACGGCACGTCATGTCCATGTGTCATGGGCGTAACCGGGGGATTGCGTAACCGGGGGATTGTCGACCGCTACGTAAACAGTCTCTTCTTCGGTGGGACCGAATCGCGGAGTGGCCGGCAGATCCGATTACTCGACTCACCATCTCCAGAAGGACGGACTGAAAGCATGAGTAGAACACCTACTGCGCAGCGCTGTCGCGCTGATGCAGTTCACGGTGGTTCAATTCGCCGACGTTTCAAGGGTGCGGTGCGTAATGCCCTGCGCACGGTGACCGTCGCATCGGTCGCCGTGGTTTTGGGCGCCGGGATGACGGGCGTGGCCTCGGCTGAGTTGATACCGGTCGAGGATTCGCTCATTCGTGGGCTGCCCGGAGACCCCGGCGGCGTTTCGGGCGGCGAGTCGCCGAACAATTCCACGCCGGGTGCCCCGGTCAGCAAGCCGGACGGCCCCACCTATTTCGGGACCATGGACGCCGAGGCGACCCCGGGTGACGTACGGGAGGACGGGACCACCGTCTACCCGGCGCAGCCGGAGGCCCAGGACTTCAGCTCAGCGGACGCCGGCGGCTGGTCCGCCTATCAGGAGTACTCGCCGTTGTGCTTCGCGCGCGGCGTGACCTGCGTGAACTGGAACTTCGAGCACATGCCCACCGACGGGCCGAAGGGCGAGGGCGACGCGTTCATCCGGACGAACGGGACCTCCCTCGGGGTCGCGCCGTGCACCGCGCAGAACGGCGTGGCGCGCTGGGTCTCCCCGCTCTTCACGTACAACACCGCCAACGCGGACAGCTGGACGATCGACATGGACGTCCGGCAGACCACGCTGCTCGTCGGCGACGGGCACTCGACCTTCAACGTTCAGATCCTGGACGAGGCCGGGCGAGTGGTGACCACCGCGTACGGGCCGGAAGGCACCGTGCCGCTGAACGAGTGGAAGCACAAGTCGGCGAGCTTCGATGGGTCGAAGTTGATCTACGGCAAGAACTACCGCCTTTCGGTCATGGTCGATGTCGTTCACGCCGAGACCGCCCTGAACTGGGGCAACGTGGACCTGGACAACATCAAGCTGACCGCCACCAAGGGCGACGGCGAGCACCCGAAGGATGCGCTGACCTCGTGTGAGGTGAACAGCACTCCGTCGGAGGGCGTCGCCGCCCTGCTGTCCGGCAACGCGGCAGACCTGTGCCCCGCGACCAACAAGCTCGGCCAGAGCGCCAAGCCGCTGACGGACGTTGCGCAGAAGGTGCTGTCGGGGCCGTTAGGGCCGGTGCTGGACAAAGCCAGTGGCGGTTTCGCCGTTGTTGATCTTGAGACCGGTCAGTTCCTGGGCTACATGCTGGGCAAGGAAGCCATCCCCAGCTCCGACCCGCGCGATCTGATCACGTACATCGAGAACGGCACCGAGGGCAAGGCCGCCAACTACGCGATCATGTTCGTGGGCAAGACCGCGATGATGCCGGGTGAGCTGCTGTCCAACCCGGGCGGCGTGATCTCCGGCCAACTGCAGAATGCGACCTACCTGCTGTCCAACCCGGGCCGCATCCTGAGCATCCCGTTCGACTGGAGCGTCAAGAACCTCGAGTACAACGTCACCACGGTGCTGACCCCGCTGGCTTCGGACAAGCCGGTGCAGACGACCCAGCTCGGCGGCATGGTGTGGCACGACGCCAACGAGAACGGCGTTCGCGATCAGGGCGAGGCTCCGGTCCCGGGCGTTGACGTCGCCCTGACCGACGTCAACGGGAATGATCATGGAACCAAGACGACCGACGATGCCGGCCGTTACGTGTTCGAGAACCTGCGCCCGACCACGGATCCGCAGAGCTACCACCTGGTGTTCGACACGGCTTCGCTGCCCGAGGGGGCGAGCTTCACCACGAAGCACGTCGCGGACAGCACCCACGAGAACACCTCCAACCCGAGCCCGAAGACCGGTAGGACCGATCGGATCACGCTGTCGCGCGGCGAGGCCGATCTGAACTGGAACGCCGGCGTTGTCGGCATCACGGGCGATCCGGGCGACGCCGACGCGGCCGCCGACGGGTCTGACGCCGATGCTGATGGGTCTGACGCCGATGCTGATGGGTCTGACGCCGACGCTGATGGTTCCGATGCCGATGCTGATGGGTCTGACGCCGACGCTGATGGTTCCGACGCGGACGCTGATGGGTCGGACGCGGACGCAGATGGGTCTGACGCCGACGCCGACGGGTCCGATGCGCAGGGTGACGCCGACGCTGATGGACCGGGCGCGGGCGACGAGGACCTGGTCCTGACGGCCAAGGTCGAGTCGCTGAACGGCGAGCCGTTCGACTGGACCAAGCCGGCCGTGCTTCCGGCGGGCCAGGAGGCGACGATCGAGTTCACGCTGACCAACACCGGCGACACGACCATCACCGAGGTGACGGCGACGACGACCGGTGGCGGCACCGTGAACTGCTCGGCCGCGCAGCTCGCCTCGGGCGAGTCGGCCACCTGCACCCTCGTCTTCACGCCCAAGACGGGCGAGCAGAAGTTCGAGATCGCCTTCTCCGGCAAGCACGGGGACAAGGGCGAGTGCATCAGCACCTACACCCTGAGCTACGCCGGTGGGCAGGCCGAGGGTGAAGGGACGTCCGGCCTCGGCGGGCTGCTCGATCCGGGCTCGCTGCTGGGTGGCGTGACCGCGGAGACCAATCCGCTGCCGGGCGCCGAGAACAGCGGTTCGGGATCACCCCTGGACGGCCTCTCGGGGCTGTTCGGCGGGGGCCTCTTCAACTGAGGCGAACCGCGAATCCTTGACGTGAGGGCACGCGGCAGGCGAGGGACGTGCCCTCACCCAAGGATCAGTTGAATCGGGAATCGCAGGGCGGGCCGTTCGAACGAGGGAAGTTGCTGAACGGCCCGCCTTGCGCCCCAAGTCATGCGAATTCGGGCAAGCGAACGTTCGAGTTGGGTCTGAGGACGTGAAGAGCGAGAACCATCGGGCCCGCGGTACTGCGGGCCGAGTCAGCCGGCGCCTGTTCCTGGCCGGCGCAGCCGCCGCCGGAACCGCGATCGCCGGCACCCGTACGGCCGAAGCCGCACCGAACTCGGCCGGCCTGGTGCGGAAGTGGAACGACCTGCTGCTCGAGGCGGCCCGCCGGGGCACCCTCGGGCCGCCCGTCCTGGCGAGGGCGTTCGCCCTGGTGCACACGGCCATCTACGACGCCTGGGCCGCCTACGACGCCGTCGCCCATGGCACCCGGTACGGCGGCGAGCTGAGGCGGCCGATCGCCGAGCGCACCGAGAGCCATGTGGTCGCGGCCATCAGCTACGCCGCCCACACCGCCGCGGTCGACCTGTTCGGTTGGCACGCGCCGCGGTTCGACGCCTTCCTGCGCGAGCTCGGGTACGACCCGGAGCACCACCCCGCCGACTCGTCGCCGGCCGGCATCGGCCGGCGCGCCGCCGTGGCACTGCTGGAGTATCGCCACGGCGACGGGTCGAACCAGCTGAACGACTACGCGGACACGACCGGCTATCGGCCCGCGAACGCGCCGATGGTCGCGGCGAAGGAGATCGATCCCGACTCGGTGATCGACAGGAACCGATGGCAGCCGCTGACCTATCCGGACCGCGCGGGCCGGCTGAAGACGCCGCCGTGGGCCGCGCCGCACTGGTTCCAGGTCGAACCCTTCGCCAAGCCTCCGGTCGGCTACGGCCGTGAGCTGCCGGGCCCGGCCCGCTGGGGGACCGCGGAGTTCACCCGGCAGTGCCAGGAACTGATGGACCTCACGGCGCGCCTCACCCCGCGGCAGAAGGCCATCGCCGAGTACTACGCCGACGGCCCGATGACGGAGGCTCCGCCGGGCCACTGGCTGAAGTTCACGCAGTTCGTGTCCCGCCGGGACCGGAACAGTCTCGATCAGGACGTCAAGCTGTTCTTCCTGACGGCCAACGCCCTGTTCGACGCCTCGATCGCCTGCTGGGGCCTGAAACGGGAATACGACTCGGTCCGGCCGATCACCGCGATCCGGCTGATGTGTCGCGGGCTGAAGGTGAAGACCTGGAACGGCGTCATCGACGGGGGCCAGTGGCTGCCGTACCAGCCGACCTGGTTCCCCACCCCGCCGTTCGGCGAGTACCCGTCCGGGCACAGCACATTCAGCTCGGCCGCGGCCGAGGTGCTGCAGCGGTTCACCGGGAGTGACCGGTTCGGCTACTCGTCGACGTTCCTGGCCGGGAAGTCGCTCGTCGAGCCCGGGATCGGGCCGGACACGGACGTCGTCCTCGGCTGCCCGACGTTCTCCGAGGCGGCCGCCCAGTGCGGCCTGTCGCGCCGTTACGGCGGCATCCACTTCCGCGCCGGCGATCTGGACGGGCGCCGCCTGGGCCGCGAGGTCGGTGCGGTCGTGTGGGAGAAGGCGCAGCAGTACTTCAACGGGCAGACCACGCCCGCCGAGCGGAAGGGCCTGTTCGACGGCCTCCTGGACCTCGATCTCCCGCTCGGCCTCACTCTGAGAGGAACGCTATGACGGACACGTCGGTGATGCCGGTCGAGCAGCCCGCCGAACGGAGGGAGCGGCCCTGGCGGCTCGTCCTGCTTTGCGGGCTCGCCGGAGTGATCATGGCGGTGCTGTGGTCGCCACGCCTGGTGGACAAGGTCATCGCCGGCGGGATCGCCAACCCGCTGTTCGGCGGCGACATCAGCGAGGTGGCGATCACCGGCGCCGGGATGGCCGCGGTGTTCGCCTTCGTGACCGGCGCCGCCGGCATGTTCACCGCCTGCAACGTGGCCGTCTTCAGCGCACTGGCGCCGATGACGGCCCACCGGGAGTCGGCCCGCAGCCAGGCCGTGACGATGCTGCGGGCGCTCGGCCTGCTGCTGGCCGGCGCGATCGTGGTCTCCGGGATCTACGGCGTCATCGTGGTGCTGTTCGGCGCCAACCTGCCGCAGCTCTCCACCGTCAGGATCGGCGATCCGGTGACCGGGGTGCCGCTGCGGTCGGTGCAGTCCGGCATCGTGTTCGGGCTGATCGGCGTCATCATGGTGTGGCGCGGGCTGGCGTACCTCGGCCTCGTCAAGAACCCGCTGGAGGGGCTGTTCCGGCGGCACCCCGGGAGTGAACTGATCTTCTTCGGCGCGCTGATCGGCGCGTTCCTGATCGGCCGGCCGTTCGGCCCCTTCCGTAACCTGCTCGAGTACGCGGTCTCGACGCACAACCCGCTGCTCGGCTTCGCGACCCTCGCTCTGCAGTCGATCGGGAACGTCCTCGGCGTCGCCCTCATCTTCGTGGTGATCATGGTGGTGTCCCGGGGCGGGTTCCAGCGCTGGCTCACCCGTGAGCCGGGCCGCGCCGCCCGATTCTCCGCCGGTGCGTTCATCCTGGCCGGCACATTCTTCCTGGTCTACTGGGTGCTCCGGCTGGGCAGCCGGCTGGGTCACTGGTGGTGGCCGGTGATGCCGTACAACGCATAACCTGGCACGGCATTGACCTCAACCTTCGTTGAGGTTCTAGATTGTCCGGCGTGAGCATGGAGATCGTTGCCTGGAACTCGTTGTACAACGCGATGCACGCCGCCCAGGACCGGCGCCCGTTCTCGCGCGCCACGCTGCGCCGGATCTTCGGCTTCGTCCGGGACCGGCGCTGGCAGCTGATCGGGTTCGTCGTCCTCAGCGTGGTCACCGCCGTGCTCGCGGTGGCGACGCCGCTGCTGGCCGGGCAGGTGGTGAACGCGCTGTTCGCCGGCACCGCCTTCGAGGTCGTGCTGCGGCTGGCGATCATCATCGCGGTGATCGCGATCGCCGAGGCCGCGGTCGGGATCATCACCCGGCTGCTGTCGGCCCGGATCGGCGAGGGATTGATCTTGGACCTGCGGCAGGCCGTCTACGACCACGTCCAGACGATGCCGATCGCGTTCTTCACCCGGACCAGGACCGGCGCCCTGGTGAGCCGGCTCAACAACGACGTGATCGGCGCCCAACGGGCGTTCTCGGAGACCCTGTCCGGCGTGATCGGCAACGTCGTCGCGGTGATCTTGACCCTGGTCGTGATGCTCGGCCTGTCCTGGCAGATCACCCTGTGCGCATTGATCCTGTTGCCGATCTTCGTCCTGCCGGCGCGCCGGATGGGCGCCCGGCTGGCCCGGCTGGAACGGGAGGCGGCCAACCACAACTCGGTGATGAGCACCCAGATGACAGAGCGGTTCTCGGCACCCGGGGCGACACTGGTGAAGCTGTTCGCGCGGCCGGAGCGGGAGTCCGCCGAGTTCGGCGCCCGGGCCGCGCGGGTGCGCGACATCGGGGTCCGGACGGCGATGGTGCAGGTGATCTTCGTGACCGCCCTGACCCTGGTCGCGGCGTTGGCCCTGGCGCTGACGTACGGCCTCGGCGGGTTCTTCGTCCTGGCCGGGACCCTGCCGGCCGGCGACGTGGTGTCGCTGGCGCTGCTGCTGACCCGGCTGTACGCGCCGCTGACCGCGCTGGCCAGCGCCCGGGTCGAGGTGATGAGCGCGCTGGTCAGCTTCGACCGGGTGTTCGAGGTGCTGGACCTGAAGCCGTTGATCACCGAGGCCGAGCAGCCGAAGCCCGCGCCGGAGGGTCCGGTCTCGGTGGAACTGGACCGGGTCGACTTCGGGTACCCGTCCGCGGACAAGGTGTCGCTGGCCTCGCTGGAGGAGGTCGCGGTGCTCGACCCGCGGGCCGGTGCGCAGGTGCTGCACGAGGTGTCGTTCCGGGCCGAACCGGGTCAGATGATCGCGCTGGTCGGCTCGTCCGGTGCGGGCAAGTCGACCATCGCGCAGTTGATCACTCGGCTGTACGACACCGACGGCGGCGCCATCCGGCTGTCCGGCGTCGACGTCCGGGACCTCTCCTTCGCCGCGCTCCGCTCGACCGTCGGCCTGGTCACCCAGGACGGCCACCTGTTCCACGAGTCGATCCGGCAGAACCTGCAGCTGGCCAAGCCCGAAGCGTCCGACGACGAGATCTGGAGCGCCCTGGAACGGGCCCGGCTGCGGCCGCTCGTCGAGTCGCTGCCGGACGGGCTGGACACGGTGGTCGGCGAACGCGGCTATCGGCTGTCCGGCGGCGAACGGCAGCGGCTGACCATCGCCCGGTTGCTACTCACCGGCCCGCGCGTGGTGATCTTGGACGAGGCCACCGCCCACCTGGACTCGACCTCCGAGGCCGCCGTCCAGGCCGCCCTGGAGAACGCGCTGGAGGGCCGCACCGCGATCGTCATCGCGCACCGCCTGTCCACCGTACGCAACGCCGACCAGATCGTCGTGCTCGAGGGCGGCCGGGTCGTCGAACGCGGCCGGCACGAGGACCTGCTCGCCGCCGGCGGACGCTACGCGGAGCTCCACGCGACCCAGTTCGCGGCCTCCCCGGTGTCGCCGGAGCCGGTGGTGCCGTCGGTCTGAAATCCGCTGGCGCGCGAGGGATCCGGGCGGCAGGATCGGCTCGTGGCGGAACGCGATTGGCACGTCCTGCTCGTCGCCGGGCCCTCCGGGACCGGCAAGAGCACGGCCTGTGCCACCCTGATGCGCGAGTACGGGATCGGGACCGCCGAGCTGGACGACCTGAACGCGGCCGTCGTCGCGATGACGACGCCGGACCAGCAGCCCGCGCTGCACTACTGGTCGACCCACGCCACCGAACGGACCTGGACCGCCGAAGAGATCGTCGACGTCACCCTTGCCACCGTGACCGCCCTCGCACCGGCCGTCGCCGCCGTGGTCAACGCCCACCTCGACCACGGCCCGCCGGTGATCATGGAAGGCGACTACCTGTTGCCGTCGTCAGCCGCCGCCCTGTCCGGTCCCCAGGTCCGGGCGGTCTTCGTCTACGAGCCGGACGAGGACCAGCTGATCGCCAATTTCCTTGATCGTGAACCGGATGAAGGTCCGCAGGCCATGCGGGCGGAGGTCAGCCGGCGCTACGGCGAATGGCTGCGGACCGAGGCGGCCGCGCACGGGTTGCCCGCGATCCCGGCCCGCCCGTTCCGCACGCTGCCCGACAGGATCCGGGAGGCCGCGGATCGATCGCCGAGTTCCTGAGTGAATTTCCGCCGCGAACACCCGGCGGAAATTCACCGCAGCAGGCGATGCCGGGCAGGAGAGCGGCTGCTAGTCGGAGTAACTGTCGTGCAGCCGCATCCACGCGTACGGCGGATCCTGCGGGCGGCCGGGCGGCGTCAGCTCCCAGCTCTCCTGACGCCCGTACGGCGTCAGGTCGAGCAGGTCGAAGACGAGCATGAACGGTTCCTCGCCACGGGCGAACGTGGACCAGGTGTGGAAGATCCGGTCCTGATCACGGAGGAACACACTGATCGCCTGCCGTTCCTCGCCGTCGACGGTGGCGCCGAAGTCCTCGTTGAACGTCGACCGGCCGGATGAGTACCAGGGAAGGGACCAGCCCATCCGCTGCGCGAACGCGGTCAGCTTCGGCACCGGCGCCCGGGACACCATGACGAACGAGGTCCGCCGGGCGTGCAGGTGGGACAGCGGACCGATGTGGTCGGCCATCATCGAGCAGCCGTCACAGCCCTCCTCCCAGTCCGTACCGAACATGAAGTGCTGCATGATCAACTGCGGCCGACCGTCGAACAGTTCGAGCAGCGTCACCGGCCCGTCCGGGCCGTCGAACTCGTACGGTGTGGTCACCTCGACCATCGGCAGCCGGCGGCGTTGCGCGCTGACCGCGTCCTTCAGCCGGGTCAGCGCCTTCTCCTGCAGCAGCAGGGCATCCCGGGCGGCCTGCCACTCCGCACGGGACACGATCGGCGGAAGTCCATGATCATCGTTCATGGCCCGATCCTGCCAGGTCAGTCGGCCAGCCGGATGGCGAGCTCCACCTCCCAGCGGGTCTTCCGCCGCTCCGTCCGCGGATCGGTGCGGTACGCCTCGTACCGGCAGCCGAACCGGTCGCCCTCGGCGACGTCCTCCCGGTCGAACGGAAGCCCCTGCTCGCGGGACCATTCGATCAGGGCGCGGTTCGCCCGCAGCGCATGATCCCGGTACGTCAGCGTCGCGTACCGCCCGGCCGGCAGCCCGTCCGGCAGCACCCGGTCGTCGCCCTCGATCGGGTCGGGCATGATCACGCCGACCGCGAGGTCCATCGGGCCCTCCATGTCGATCACGTGCAGGCGCAGGAAGAACGGCCCGACCTCGCCGACGTCGTGCTCGTCGAGCCAGCCCGCCAGTTCGGTGAGCAACCGGTCGCGCTCGCCCAGCATGCCGCGGAACGGCGTGATCACCCTGATCCCGAGACTGTGCCGGAGCGGCAGTTCGACCACCCGCGGCGGTTCCAGCAACTCCATCGCCACCTCCAAACGCCTGCGCTCATGATGTTCCTTGCCCCAGGGGCGAGGTCAAGGGTTGCGGCTCGGGCAGCCGCCGGAGGGCGAGCCAGGCCAACCCCGCGACGATGATCAAGGACAGCAACGCGCCGGTCAACCCGATCTGCTCGGCCAGAACACCAAGAGCCGGCGAGGCCAGTCCGCCGACGCTCACCGCGAGCCCGAGCGTCACCCCGCTCGCCGTGCCGACGTGCCGCGGCAGGTAGTCCTGCGCCAGGGTCAGGTGGAGCGAGAAGGGCACGTACAGCAGGAACGAGACGACCGCGACGAAGATCAGCCGAATCGCCCCGGGCGCGAGCACGAGGCCGACCATGGCCGGTGCCGTGAGCAGGTACGACCAGCGCAGGATCCGGGTCCGCGGCCAACGCCGGGCCAACCGGCCGCCGAGCACCGTGCCGAAGGCGCCACCGAGGTACAGCACGAACAGGGCCCCCGTTCCGCCGGCCGGGCCGAGCGCCGGATCCTGCTGGGCGTACAGCGCGATGAAGGAACCGAGGCCGACGAAGATGATCGACCGGGCCATGATCGCCACGGTCAGCCGACCGAACGACCGGCGATCCTCGGCCGCGAGGCTGGCCGCGGTCCGCGTCAACGGCGTGCCGGACGTGGCGGCGCGGTGGGTGCGCAGGCAGCCCAGAACCATGATCAACGCGACCGCCGCGGGCATGATCAACAACGGGCTGGCGGCCAGCCCCAGCGCCCCGACCGTACCGGCGACCAGGAACGGCGCGACGGCGAACCCGATGTTGCCGCCGAGCGCGAACCAACTCATCTGCACGTGATCACCGCCGCTGAGCTCGCGGGCCAGCCGGGCGGCCGCCGGGTGGAACGCGGCGATCCCGATGCCGGACAGGGCGACCAGCAGGAAGACCAGCCAGGGCTCGCCGACCAGGCCGAGCGCGCCGATGCCGGCACCGGTGACCAGGACGCTGACCGGCACGATCCAGCGGGCCGGCCGCCGGTCGCCGAGCAGCCCGAACAGCGGCTGCACGACGGACGAGGTCAGCGAGGCGGCGAACACCAGGCCGCCGGCCGCCGGGAGGCTGTAACCGCGCTCCAGCACGAAGACCGGAACCAGCGCGGCCACCATGCCCTGGTAGCAGTCGACCCCGCCGTGACCGACGGCGAGCAGGAGCGCGGTGAGGCGGTGGCGGGCGGGCCTGGGCTGGTGCATGAGTCGATCCTGGTCGCACCCCGGCCTGTCCGGCTTCCAGTAATCTGCCGAATCATGTCAGAAATCCGCCACGTCCCCCGGGCGCCGACCGAGACCAGGTGGCTGCCCGCCGGCGCCGAGGTGGACGAGCACCGCCACGACGAGCCGCAACTCGTGTACGCGAGCGCCGGCGTCCTGGAGGTGACCGCGGCCGACGGGACCTGGTTCACGCCGCCCAACCGCGCGATCTGGGTGCCGGCCGGCGTCGTGCACCGGTGGCTGGTGCACGGCAGTTCCACCGTGCACCTGGTCGGCCTGCCCGGCCGATCGCCGCTGCCGGGCCGGCGACCCGGACTGCTCCAGATCACCCCGCTGCTCCGCGAGTTGATCATGGCGGCGACCGACGGTGCGGGGGACACCGCGGCGAGCCGGCGGCTGCTCGGCGTGCTGCGTGATCAACTTGTGCTGGCCCCCGGCCCGCCGACGATGCTGCCGCGGCTGGCCGACGACCGACTGCGCGCCGTCGCCGAGCTGGTCGAACGTGAGCTGTCCCAGCCCGAATCGCTGGACCGGCTCGGCCGCCGCATCGGCTGCAGCGCCCGTACCCTCTCCCGACTGTTCCGGTCCGAGCTCGGGATGACCTTCCCGCAGTGGCGCACCCAGCTCCGACTGCACCGGGCGGCACTGCTGCTCGCCGAGGGCCGTACCGTCTCCCAGGTCGCCGCCGCCTGCGGCTGGTCCTCGCCGAGCGCCTTCATCACCGAATTCCGCCGCGCCTTCGGCGACACCCCAGGAGCCCTCAGTCGGCGCCCGTCGAACCCGTAGGCTGCCCTCTTGTGATCATCGCCGTGACGTGTTCGACGGGGGCCTTCTCGCGCGATCCGGACGTCGTCGATGCGGCGGGGATCGTCGCGGCCGCCCGTCGGGTCGACGCCGACGGCTTCGAGTTGCTCTCCTATCCGGCGTTCGCCGACGACCCGAAGGACTCCACGAGCATCTTCAGCCGTTCCGGGCTGCCGTGGACGTCGGTGCACGCCGGCAAGGCGATCGGGCCGCTGCTGAGTTCCGGTACGGCGGACGACCGTCGACGAGCGCTCGCTCTCCTCGATGCCGATCTTCGCCTGGCCACGGCGCTCGGGGTCGAGATCGCTGTGCTGCACCTGTGGGGCATGCCCGACTCGGACCGGCGGTTTCCGTCGAACCTCGCGGCGGTCTCGGACTGTCTTGATCATGCCGAGCGGTTCGGCGTCACGCTCGGGATCGAGACCATCCCGTGCCTGGAGGCCACCCCGCTTGCCCGGCTGAGCGAACTGCAACGGCGGGATCCGCGCTGCCGGTGGACCCTGGACACCGAGTTCCTCGCCCTGCACGACGAACTTGATCTTGCCTTGGCCGATGCCGACCTGTTCGCCGGCACCAAGATCATCCACGTCAAGGACTACGACGGCGAGTTCGTCGATCGGCAAGGCCGGCGCCGCTATCTCCATCCCGGGCAGGGCCGGCTCGACCTGGCCGCAGTCGCCGAGGCGGCGGCTTCGTCATCGAGCAGCATCCGGTTGTGCCTGGAGTCGAGTTCGGTACGCCCTGACGGATCGATCGATCTCGGACAGGTGAACGCGGATCTGGACACACTGCGCGGCTTCGTACCGCTGACCTCGACCGCCGGCGTCAGCGCGAGCCGCCGCCCAGGTCCTTGATCAACAACTCGAACCGCAGGTCGTCCCGGCGGGGGATGCCGAACCGCTCGTCCCCGTACGGGAACGGCGACAGCTCGCCGGTCCGCCGGTAGCCGCGGCGTTCGTACCAGGCGATCAGATCCTCACGGGCGGTGATCACGGTCATCTCCATCGTGCGTGCCGCCCAGTCCCGGGCGGCGATCAACTCCGCCTGCGCCAGGACCGCCTTGCCGAGCCCGCCGCCCTGCTGGGCCGGCGAGACCGCGAACATGCCGAAATAGGCGGCGGCGCCGCGGTGCTCCAGCTGACAGCAGGCCACGATCACGCCCTCCCGCTCGGCGATGATCATCCGGCTGTCCGGGGACTCGATCACGGCCCGGACGCCGTCGGGGTCAGTCCGCTGGCCGTCCAGCAGGTCAGCCTCGGTGGTCCAACCGGCCCGGCTCGCGTCGCCACGGTAGGCGGACTCGACCAGCGCGACCAAAGCTGCGACGTCGGCGACGGTCGCGTCGCGGAAGGTGAGCTCGGTGGCCGGAGCGGTGGCGCGGTCCATGATCGTCAGTCTGGCAGATCCTGCTCAGCGCACCAGGTCGCCGGTGATCCGGAGTGAGTTGGCCAGGATCGTCAGCACCGGGTTCACGCCGCCGTTCGTGACGTGCGTCGAACCGTCGACGATCCGTACGTTCTCGTGGCCCCAGACCCGGCCGACCGGGTCGGTCACCGAGCGCGTCGGGTCGTCGCCCATCCGGCAGCTGCCGGCCTGGTGCTGGCCGCCGTTCGGCCCGCCGGGCCGGCCTCCGCGCGGCGCGGTGACGACCCGGGCGGCGCCGGCCGCGGTCAGCCACTCGGCGGCCCGCTCGCTCAGGTAGTCGCGGCCGCGGACGTCCTCCGGGTGCAGGGTGCCGGTGAGCCGGGCGACCCTGATGCCGTACCGGTCGGTGAGCTTCGGATCGAGCCGGACCCTGGAGTCGGCGGTGCTGATCTCCTGGTACGGACCGACCACGCGCAGCATCCGGCGCAGCCAGTGCCGCATCCCGTCGTGGGCGGCCCGGCCGTGCCGCGGGATGAGGCCGGCGTCGGTGAGATAGGCGTACGTGCTCGCCGGCGTCGGGACGAACTCCTCGGCGATCATGCCGCCGCCGACCAGGCCGTCGTTGCCGTGCCGGAAGTCGCAGGTGGCGATCGCCGGGCCGGGACCGACCAGGTCGGTGACCTCCTCGTCGAACAGTCCGGTCGCGCCGCCGTACGGGTGTGCCTGCAGGTAGCGGCCGACCTGATCATGGAGGTTGCCGAGCCCGTCCGGCTCCTGATCATGGGCGGAGTTGAGCAGCAGCCGGGCCGTCTCGATCGCGCCGGCGCCGAGCAGGAACTCCGTGGCCGCGACCTCGCGCCGCCAGACTCCGCCACCATGATCGCCGACGACGGCGACCTTGATCACCCGGCCGTTCGGGTCGGTGATCAACTTCTCGACCGTGCTGCCGAGCAGGACGCTGGCGTTGCCGGTTGCGACGGCCGCCGGGATCGCGGTGTTGTGGGTGCCCGACTTCGCCTCGACCGGGCAGGCGAACCCGACGCACTGCGGGCAGCGCCGGCAGCCGAGCCGACCCTGGTAGGGCTCGGAGTTGATCAACAACGGCACCGGCACGGTCGACCAGCCGAGCCTGGCCGCCCCGGCGGCGAGCCGCTCGGCGGGCCGGTTGCCGGCGATCGGCGGCATCGGGTAGTCCCGGCTGCGCGGCCCGGCCCACGGATCGCCGCCCGCCGCGCCGCTCACCCCGAACCGCCGCTCCGCCTCGTCATAGAAGGGTTCCAGGTCGTCGTACGTGATCGGCCAGTCGGCCAGCGCGCTGCCGTCCGGAACCCCGTACCGGCTGGCCATCCGGAAGTCGTCCGGCGCGAACCGCCAGGCCTGCGCGCCGAACACCCGGGTGCCGCCGCCGAGCGTGTGCGCGTTACCGCCCCAGCCCGGGTCGCCGGGGCCGACGACGGCCTCGCCGCCGTCCGGGGTTTCGATGGTCCGGGGCCAGCCGCCGCCGCGCAGGTCGGTCAGACGGTCCAGGCCGAAGTTGACCCTGGGGTTCCGCAGATGATCACGACTCAGCTCGGCGGCGCTCGGAGCCGTACCGGCCTCGATGATCAACACCCGCCGACCGGACTCGGCCAGCACCTGGGCCGCCGCGCCGCCGCCCGCGCCGGCCCCGACGACGATCGCGTCGTAGCGGTCCAGGAGTTGATCGGGCGTGATCCAGCCCTGTTGTCCGTACGAGATCGTGGGCAGCGGGTCCGGCCAGGCGTCGGCCGGCGCCGGCGACCAGCGCACCTCGGCCCAGGCCCGTGGCGTCGTGTAGTAGTGGGCGTTGACCAACCGGACCAGCCGCGGCGGCACCGCGATCCGGTCCAGCACGGCCTGCCGCCGATCGTGATCGAGCGTGCTGAAGTCCGGCGCTTCGCCGGTCACCCGGTCCAGCAGGGACTCGACCGCGGGGCCCAGGTCCGCCAGTTCGGCGCCGGCCTCGTCGAGGAACTCTGCCGCATCCCAGCCGCCGTTCCCTGAGCCTGTCGAATCGTGCCCTGAGCCTGTCGAAGGGCCGGTCCCGACGATCGTCTCGGCGACGGCGGTCAGCAGCGCGGTTCGCTCGGTCATCAGCGTCCTCCATCTTTCACGAAATGAACTAAGCCCGGCCGGATCAGTCCGCGACGCTCGCCTGCAGGACCAGCGCGGCCGCCCCGATCGTCGCCGCCTCCAGGCCGAGGTCGAGCGCGGACAGGGTGACCGCCGCGGCGGGACTGCCGACCCGGCGCAACTGGTTCAGCCGCTCCCCGATCACCCGCTCGTACAGCCCGCCGGCCTCGACGAATCCCGGTCCGGACAGGATGACCTGCTCCAGCCCGAGCACGGTGACCAGGTTGGCGATCCCGACGGCGAGGGCGCTCGCGGCGTCGGTGATGGCGGCGGCACAGGTCCGGTCGCCCTGCATCGCGCCGCGGGCGATCCGGCTGAAGTCGGCGACCAGGCCGGCCGGCGTTCCGGACAGGCCGAGCCGGACGGCATGGGCCGGGTTGGTCAGCACCTGGGCGACCACGGCGGCCGGGGAGGCCAGGACGTCGATGCAGCCACGGGAGCCGCACGGACACGGCGGCCCGTTCCGGTCGATCGACATGTGCCCGAAGTTGCCCCGCGGTACGGCGTCGTTGACCCGGCCGTGCAGCGCGATCCCGGCACTCAGCTGGTCCGACATGTAGACCGTGGCGAACCGGCGCTCGGTGCCGGCCGACCGGGCCCACAGCTCGCCCATCGCGGCGCAGGACGCCTCGTCGCCGACGATCACCGGCCGGCCGGCGGCGGTCCGGAGCCGCTGCGCCGCCTGACTCGCGAGGTCGGCGGTCGCGGGATCGGACGGCAGCCACGGGTCCGGCCGGTTCGGGGTGGAGACGATGCCGAAGCCGGCGACCGCTTCGGGGGCCACCCCGACCGCGCGCAGGGTGAGCGAGAGCCGCTCGTCGATGACGTCCTCGAGGTCGCCCGCGGCCGGCATCGGCGTCACGGCGCGGCCGACCAGGGTGCCGGCGAAGTCGGTGAGGGCGAGCATCAGTCGGGTCGGGTCGAGGCTGAGCCCGACCGCGTACCGGGAGGCCGGGTTCAGCCGCAGCAGCGTGCGCCGCTTGCCTCCGGTCGAGGCCGAGTAGCCGGTCTCGATCAACAGGTCGTCGGCCAGCAGCCGCTTGACGACGTTCGTGATCGTGGCCGGCGTGACCTCGAGGTCCTCGGCCAGTTCGAGCCGCGTGACGACGCCGCGCCGGCGGGTCAGGTCGAGCACCGCGCCGTCCAGGTGGCGGCGGCTCCGGCTCATGCACGCCTCCCTTCGGGCCACGTCCTTCCGCAGCGCCGGGTGCCTCGGGCGCTCCGCGCTACGAGGGCACAGTACGCCGAGGCTGCGGCGTCTCGGCGGTGACCCGGCCACCGCTGGACGGGGCCGTTGACAGCAGCGGCCGGCGGGATGCACACTAGCGCAAGTTTATTAAATGACTTAAGGAAGTGTCCTCGATGCTGAGGACGTCCTGGTTCGCCGATGCACCTGGGGGAGACCTGATGTCACGCCGTGCCCGCTTCACGAAGGGGCTGACCGTGCTTGCCGCGACGGTCGCCTTGGCCCTCGCCGGCTGCAACGCCGGCTCCAACCTCGACCAGGGAAGTTCGCCCGGGTCATCCTCGTCACCAGGCAGCACCGAACTGCCGGTGATCACGGTCGGTGGCGGCGCCGGCCCGTTCGCGGAGAACTTCAACCCGTTCTCGCCCAACGTGATGACGCTGGTGCACGGCGTGATCTACGAGCCGCTGTTCTACTTCAACCAGCTCAAGCCGATCGATCAGGCGCCGATCCCGCTGCTCGGCACCGAGTACACCTGGAACGACGACGGTACGGTCCTGACGATCAAGGTCCGGACCGGCGTGCAGTGGAGCGACGGCACCCCGATGACGGCGAAGGACGTGGCCTTCACGTTCGACCTGATCCAGAAGACCGAGGAGCTCAACACCAGCGGACATTCGCCGAAGTCCAAGCTGATCGACGACAGTACGGTCGAGCTCACCTTCGACCGGCCGTCCTTCGCCGAGGGCCCGAACGTGCTCGGCCGCACCTACATCGTGCCGGAGCATCTCTGGTCCAAGATCAAGGACCCGGTCACCGAGCCGAACAAGAAGCCGGTCGGCACCGGCGCGTTCATGATGGACAGCTTCACCCAGCAGTCGTACGCGCTGACTCGGAACCCCGAATACTGGCAGGAGGGCAAGCCTGGCATCGGCGGCGTCCGGGTGATCACGCTGTCCGGCAACCAGGCCGCGACCGACAAGTACCTGGCCGGCGAGATCGACTACCAGAGCGCCGCGATCCCGAACCTTGATCAACTGATCAAGAACAAGCCGGAGCTGACCTACCTCAACACCGGCACCGCGCAGGCCGCGCTGTTCACCTGTGCCAACGCCGAACTCGGCTGCGAGGGACCGCAGACCGACCCGGCCGTGCGCCGCGCGCTGTATCTCGGGATGGACCGGGAGCAACTGTCCAACCTCGCGTTCTACAAGCTCGGCAAGCCGGTCTCGCCCGCCTTCGCCCTGCCGGAACGGGACCGTGCGTTCATCGAGCCGAGCATCGCCGACGCCCCCTGGACGGCCGACGTCGCGGCGGCGAAGAAGGCCCTCGAGGACGCCGGCTACCAGCTGGCCGACGGTGTCTACGCCAAGGACGGCAAGCCGCTCCGGTTGTCGATCAAGGTCGTCTCCGGCTGGACCGACTTCATCACCGCGGTGGACACGCTGAAGCAGCAGTTCGCCGCGATCGGCATCGAGATTGTCCCGCAGCAGGTCAGCGTCAACGAGTGGAACAGCGCCAAGTCCACCGGCAAGTTCCAGCTGGTGATCGACTCGCTGGGCCAGGGGCCGGCGCCGGACCCGTACTACGTCTACAACAACTTCTTCAGCACCGAGGCGACCGACAAGGTCGGCGGCAACGCGAACCCGTACCGCAACACGTCCCGGTTCTCCGACCCGGCCGTCGACGCGGCGCTGACCCGGGCCGCCGGCAGCAACGACATCGAGATCAAGCGCGCTGCCTACTTCGAGATCCAGAAGATCATCTCGGCCGACCTGCCCTACGTGCCGCTGCTGATCGGCTCGACCCTGACCGAGTTCAACACGAGCAAGGTGACCGGCTTCCCGACCGAGGACAACCTGTACGCGTTCCCGGCGGCCTGGGCGGCGCCGGACAACGCCCAGGTGCTGGTCAACCTGACCCCGGCGCCCTGAGCCGGGCCGGGAGGGACCCCCGTCGTGTACGTGATCAGGAAGCTCGGCTTCTATCTCGTCGCCGCCTGGGCCGCGATCACCCTGAACTTCCTCATCCCGCGGGCGTTGCCGGGCAGTCCGGTGGACGCGATGCTGGCCAAGCTGGCGCTCCGCGGGCCGGTCACCGACGAGACCAGGACGTCGATCGAGAAGATGCTCGGGACCGACACGGACCAGTCGCTCGCGGGCCAGTATCTGGACTACCTGGCGGGCCTGTTCCGCGGTGATCTCGGCGTGAGCGTGACGTTCTTCCCGGGCCAGGTGTCGCAGGTGATCGTCGACTCGCTGCCGTGGACCCTGTGGCTGGTCGGGCTGTCCACGGTGATCACCTTCGTGCTCGGTGTCGGCATCGGCGCCGTGGCCGGGTGGCGCCGGGGCACCTGGCTGGACGCGCTGATCCCGTCGACGGCGGTGCTGCAGTCGATCCCGTACTTCTGGCTGGCGTTGATCTTCGTCTACCTGTTCGCGGTCAACCTCGGCTGGTTCCCGATCAGCGGCGGCTACGACGTCAATCTGGTCCGGCCGGCCTGGGACTACCCGTTCATCGCCAATGCCACCTATTACGCCCTGCTGCCGGCGCTGACGATCGTGCTGTCCTCGATCGGCGGTTGGCTGCTCGGCATGCGCAACATGATGGTGTCGACGTTGAGTGAGGACTACGTGCTCACGGCGGAGGCCAAGGGGCTGTCCCCGGTCCGGACCATGATCACCTACGCGGCCCGGAACGCCGTCCTGCCGAGCCTGAGCGGGTTCGCGATCTCGCTCGGCTTCGTGGTGTCCGGCTCGATCGTGGTGGAGACCGTCTTCAGCTACCCGGGGATCGGCTTCACCATGCTGCAGGCCGTGCAGAACAACGACTACGCACTGATGCAGGGCCTGTTCCTGGTGATCACGCTCTCGGTGCTCTGCGCCAATCTTCTGGTCGACCTGATGTACGGGTTCCTCGACCCGCGCACCCGGGCCGGGCACTGACGGGGAGGGTCATGTTCCGCAGCTACCTCAACCGCAAGTCGGTCGTCGGCTTCGCGGTCGTCGTGTTGATCTTCCTGTTCGGCATCGTCGGGCCGTTCTTCGTCCAGGACCCGCTGGCGATCGACAACCTGGGCATGGCGCCGCCGAGCCCGCAGCACCTGCTCGGCACCACGCAGACCGGTCAGGACGTCTTCGCGCAGCTGGCGTACGCCACCCGCGGGTCCTTGATCATCGGCCTGCTGGTGGGCGCGATGGCCCTCTTCCTCTCCTTCCTGTTCGGCGTCCTGGGCGGCTATGCCGGCGGCTGGCTGGACGAGGTGTTCTCGCTGTTCACCAACGTGGTGCTGATCCTGCCCGGCCTGCCGTTGATGATCGTCATCGGTTCGTACGTGCAGCAGAAGGGGATCCTGCTGATCTCGCTCGTCCTCGCGGTCACCTCCTGGGCGGCCAACGCCCGGGTGCTCCGGGCCCAGACGTTGTCGCTGCGCAACCGCGACTACGTGCTGGCCGCGCGGGTGGCCGGCGAGAACCCGGTCCGGATCATCACGGTGGAGATCCTGCCCAACCTGCTGCCGGTGATGTCGTCCAGCTTCGTCTTCGCGATGATCTGGGCCATCCTCGGCGAAGCCGGGCTGGCCTTCATCGGGCTCGGTGTGGTGGGCACCCAGACCTGGGGTTCGATGCTCGCGTACGCGCAGAACGGGCAGGCCCTGACGCTCGGCGGTTGGTGGTGGTTCGGCCCGCCCGGTGCCATGATCGCGCTGCTGGGCATGGGTCTTGCCTTGATCAACTTCGCCATCGACGAGGTGATCAATCCCCGGCTGCGGACCCAGCACCTGCACCGGGCCAAGAAGTTGATCAAGTCGAGCCGGCGGGAGGTGGTGGCATGAGCGAGTCCCAGCAGGCCGTGCTGACCGTTCGCGACCTGAGCATCGACTACCTGGTCGCCGAGCCGGTCCGGGCGGTGCAGTCGGTGTCGTTCGACCTGTTCCGGGGCGAGATCCTCGGTCTGGCCGGCGAATCGGGCTGCGGCAAGACGACGCTGGCGTACGGGCTCAATCAACTGCACAAGCCACCCGCCGCGATCACCGGCGGCTCGGTGATCTTCCACGACGCGGAGACCGGCCGGGCGGTCGACGTACTGGCGCTGGCCGGGGAAAAGTTGCGCCGCTTCCGCTGGGCCAAGGTCTCGATGGTCTTCCAGGGCGCGATGAACTCGCTCAACCCGGTGATCAGCATCCGGGCGCAGCTGGCCGACGTGTTCGCCTCCCACGCGCCGGACCTGAGCCGCGAGCAACGGCTCCGGCGCAGCGAGGAGCTGCTGGAGCTGGTCGGCGTGGACCGGCGCCGGATCTCCGCGTTCCCGCACGAGTTGTCCGGCGGGATGCGGCAGCGTGTCATGATCGCGATGGCGCTGGCCCTGGATCCGCAGCTGATGATCATGGACGAGCCGACCACGGCGCTCGACGTCGTGGTGCAGCGGGAGATCCTGGACGAGATCCTCCGGTTGCGCCAGGAGCTCGGCTTCGCGGTCATCTTCATCACTCACGATCTGCCGCTGCTGTTGGAGATCTCGGACCGGATCGCGGTGATGCGGCGCGGTGAACTGGTCGAGCTGGCCACGGCCGAGGACCTGTACTTCGACCCGCAGCACGACTACACGGCGACCCTGTTGTCGTCGTTCCCGTCACTGACCGGCGACGCCGGGGACTTCGTCCGAGCCGGCTACCAGGAGCGCCGATGACCGTGATCAAGGAACAGTCCGGTGTGCTCTCGGTACGGGAACTGGGCAAGGACTACCGGCTGCGCGACGGGCTGCGGGTCAGCACCCTGCGCGCCGTCCAGGACGTCTCGTTCGACCTGAACCGGGGCCGGACCGTCGCGCTGGTCGGGCAGTCCGGGTCGGGCAAGTCGACGGTGGCCCGGATGATCGCGCAACTGGAACGGCCGACCCGGGGCGAGATCCTGCTCAGCGACCGGCCGGTCGGTCGGCGCGGCGCGGCCCTGCGGACGTATCGGGCCGAGGTGCAGATGGTGTTCCAGGACCCGTTCGCGTCCTTGAACCCGTTCCACACCATCGGGCATCACCTGGAACGTCCGCTGATGATCAGCGGCCGGGTGCGGTCGAGGGCGGCGGTGCGCCCGGCCGTGCTGGAGCTCCTGGAGCGGGTCAATCTGACGCCGGCCGAGACGTTCGTCGACCGCCGGCCGCATGAACTGAGCGGCGGGCAGCGGCAGCGGGTCGCGATCGCCCGGGCGCTGGCGCCGAGGCCGAAGGTGCTGATCGCCGACGAGCCGGTCTCGATGCTGGACGTGTCCATCCGGCTCGGCGTACTCAATCTGCTGGCCAAGCTGCAGCAGGAGGAGCGGCTGGCGATGCTCTACATCACGCACGACCTGGCGACCGCCCGGCACTTCTCCGACGAGATCCTGGTCATGTATCGCGGTGAGGTGGTCGAGCGCGGCCCGGCCGACGAGGTGATCTTGAACCCGCAGGCGGAGTTCACCCGGGCGCTGCGGAACGCCTCGCCGGAGCCGGCGACCAGCAGCCGGTTCCTGGCCGAGGCCGCGCGGCGGGGCGTACCGATGCCGAATCACACGTGATAGGCAGGGTCCGATCGCGGCCTGGCCGCGGAGCGGATACACACTATGACTGTGCCGACTTTCGGGATGACCGTGCAGCGACGTGGCTGGACTCCGCGCAGCGAGCACTTCTACAACCGGTTGCTGGTCGGCCTGGAGGAGGAGCTGCTCCGGCAGGGCCACGCCATGATCGTCAAGCTGGTGGCCGACCGGGACGAGGAACGCGCCACGTTCGTCCGGTGGGCCGAGACCGGTCCGGTCGATGCCGTGGTGTGCAAGGACATCACCCTCGACGAGGGGATCGAGGACGAACTGCACCGGCTCGGTCTGCGGTACGCGGTGCTCGGCGACTCACACCAGCCGATCGCCGCGAACGCCGTCCTGGTCGACAACGCCGGGGCCCTGCGCGCGGTGCTTGATCATCTGCGAGCGGCCGGGCATCGGCGAATCGACTGGCTCACCGGGCCGCCGTCCCAATGGCAGACCCACAGTCGACAGCTGGCCTTCGCCGAGTACGTCGAGGCTGGGCTGATCGACGGCGTCATGAGCCCGGCCGAGTACGACGAGGATCGCTGTCGCGACCTGGTGCGGGCGGCGATGAAGCGGGAACGGCCGCCGACGGCCTTCGTCCTGGACGGCGGCCACCTGGCGACGGTCAGCCTCGAGGTGCTACGCCGCCTCGGCCACTCGGTGCCGGGCGACGTGTCCCTGGTCTCCTGGGACGACTCGCTGGCCTGCCTGCGCGCCGATCCTCCGGTATCCGCCCTCGACCACCACGTCGAGGACCTCGGCCGCGGCCTGGCCCGCTGCCTGGTCGACGCGCTGGCCGGTCGGGAACGGCGTGAGGTCGGCCCGACCCCCAATCTGGTCCTGCGCTCCTCAACCTGACCAGCAACGTGCCAAGCCAGGACGTGCCCTGAGCCTGTCGAAGGGCCAAGCCAGACCGTGCCCTGAGCCTGATGTCGCGATTTCTCTTGGCATCGACCGCAACCGCTCCGTGCAACGTTGCATTCTCCGATGCGAAGAGAAATCGCGACACTCCGGCCCGGCCGTGCGCGCACCTCGACCCTCACAGCCCGCGCGCCCGTTGCGTCACGACAGCAGCCCCTGCATCACCGAGCGGACTGCTTGACCGGGAAACGTCGCCGGAATCGAGGTCAGATCGTCCGCTCGGCGAGTTGCGCGCCCGCACGTGGCCGCGACAAGCCGCGACTCCGGCCCAGCCGCTTCGGTTGGGGTTCGGTGGATTCGGGCTCAGCGAGCGTTCGGGCTTGGCCCCTTCGGCAGCGTGACGGTGAACTCGGTCAGGCCGGGGCGGCTGGCGACCGAGACGGTGCCGTGGTGGGCCTCGACGACGGCGGCGACGATGGCCAGGCCGAGGCCGGTGCTGGCGCCCTTCGCGGCGCCGGCGGCGCGGGCCCGGCTGGCCTCGGCGCGGGTGAAGCGTTCGAAGACGTGGTCGACGATGTCCGGCGGGACGCCCGGTCCGTCGTCCCGGACCATGATCGTGATCTTGTCGTCGGCTTCGGTGAGCCGGGTCAGCACGGTGCTGCCGGCCGGGGTGTGGGTACGGGCGTTGGCGAGCAGGTTGACCAGGACCTGGTGCACCCGGTGATGATCAACTTCTGCCTGGACGGGCTCGGGCGGCAGGTCGAGCTCCCACTGATGATCAGGGCCGGCCACCCGGGCGTCGCTGACCGCGTTGATCACCAGCTCGGACAGATCGGTGGGCTTGAGATCGAGCTCGGGCCGGTCGTCCAGCCGGGCGAGCAGCAGCAGATCTTCCACCAGCACGGACATCCGGCCGGCTTCGGCGTCGATCCGGTCCAGGGCGTAGGAGGTGTCCGGCTCGAGTTGATCACGGTCGCGCCGGGTCAGCTCAGCGTAGCCGCGGATCGCCGCCAGCGGGTTGCGTAACTCGTGGGAGGCGTCCGCAACGAACCGGCGCACCCTGGTCTCGCTGGCCTGCCGGGCGGCGAGGGCGCCGTCGACGTTAGCCAGCAGGTGGTTCAGCGCCTGCCCGACCCGGCCCACCTCGGACGTGGGATCGGCATCAGCGTCCGAGACCCGTACCTCAACGGCGACATCACCGCGATCCAGCCGGAACTGGGACACTTGCTGAGCAACACCTGCCACACGGTTCAACGGACGCAGGCTGCGCTCGATCAGGGGACGTGCAACAAGGAAGGCTCCCCCAGTGGCCAACAGTGCGAGGCCAGCCTCGACGATGATCAGCTGAGCCAGCGTAGAGTCCACCTCGTCCGCCGGAACGCCGACAACCAGGGTGCCTCGGCCGCCGGGCACGATCGTCACCTCGAGCCCGACAATCCGGTAGCTGCCGAACTTCGGCACTGTCACCGACCGGGGTGGGCCGGCAGGGATTCCACTCAGAGCGTCCCCGATCTGCGCGGAAAGCCGGTGGGTCTTGCGACCGGACAGCACCTGGCCATCGACAAATGCGCCGTCCTGATCCAGCACCACATACATGGTGCCGTCCGGCTGCCCACCCGGATCGCCCAGCGAGTTGCTCGGGCCAGGACGCAGCATCCCGGCCACGTCCCGCAATTGCTCGTCCAACGTGCCCAGCAGCAGCTGTCGCGTTGCGAGGGTCGTGATCACGCCCAGCGCGATCGCTACGCCGGCCACGAGTGCCACGACACGCAGGACGAGCCGCCGTCCGAGGGTGCCCCGGGCGAACGGTCCCGGCCCCTGATGGGGACCGGGCGGTTCCGCAGTCTTGATCATGTCGGCCATGATCAACAAGTCATGACGTTGCTGG
Source organism: Microlunatus parietis (assembly GCF_013407955.1). Classification (GTDB taxonomy): domain Bacteria; phylum Actinomycetota; class Actinomycetes; order Propionibacteriales; family Propionibacteriaceae; genus Microlunatus; species Microlunatus parietis. Next base: position 4,196,279 of record NZ_JACCBU010000001.1, read on the forward strand.
TCGCAGCACGTACCCGGCGCCGCGCATGGTGTGGATCATCGGGTCCCGGTTGGCATCGATCTTCTTCCGCAGGTAGGAGATGTAGAGCTCGACCACGTTCGCCTGGCCGCCGAAGTCATAGTTCCAGACCCGGTCCAGGATCTGCGCCTTGCTGAGCACCCGGCGCGGATTGCGCATCAGGTACCGCAGCAGCTCGAACTCGGTGGCCGTCAGATGGATCGCGTCGCCGCCCCGGGTCACCTCGTGGCTGTCCTCGTCCAGGGTCAGGTCGCCGACCACGAGCAGCGAGTCGTTCCGGGACTGGGCGGCGCCGGACCGGCGCAGCAGCCCACGCAGCCGGGCGATCACCTCCTCCAGGCTGAACGGCTTCGTCACGTAGTCGTCACCGCCGGCCGTCAGCCCGCTGATCCGGTCGTTCACGGCGTCCTTCGCGGTCAGGAAGATCACCGGCACGTCCGGCAGGTCGGTACGGATCCGGCGCATCACCTCCAGCCCGTCGAAGTCGGGCAGCATGATGTCCAGCACGATCGCGTCCGGCCTGGTCTCCCGGGCGACGCGGACCGCCTCCGACCCGGACGCGGCCGTGGCGACCTGCCAGCCCTCGTACCGCATGGCCATGGAGAGCAGTTCGGTCAGGCTGGGTTCGTCGTCGACGGCAAGGATCCGGATCGGCGATCCGTCGGCGTGGACCAGTGCCTCACGCCCGGTATCGGTAGCTGCCATGCGCTCAAGCGTTGCACGGCAGACCGAGTGCCAGCTATGTCCGACCTGTGGGAAACCTGTGTGGCTCAGCCCAGCGGCTGGGTGTCGTCGTAGTCGTACTGCTGCTGTTGCTGCTCGGGTTCCTCCACCTTCTCCCGCCGGAACAGCCGGTCGATCGAGGCCCGGCCGGCCCCGAAGACGAGGAAGATCAGCGCCAGCAGGCCGAGCGTGAGATTGTTCATCATCCGCTCCGAGACCGAGAACTCGGGCACGTTGGCGGCCAGGAACTGATAGCCGTACCAGTTGGTGTAGCAGATGATCAGCACCTGCTGGGCGAGCACCGCGGCCGCGACCAGCGGAGTCAGGGCGCCGACGATCAGGAACAGCCCGCCGACCAGCTCGAGGATGATCGTGCCCCAGACGACCACCTGCGGATAGGGCGTGCTGAACTGTGCCAGGTAGTCGATCTGGCTCTGCGGCCCGACCACCTGCCAGCGCCGCCAGCCGTGCACGATCAGGATCGCGCCGAGGCCGATCCGGGTGATCAACAAGACGATGTCGCGCAACACCTGCAGGGTCTTGGCCATGACTGAGCTCCGTTCGCGTGAACTCCCTCCCGCAGACCTTAGTGACTTGGTACGCGATGCAGGTCACGACCGGGCCACAGATCACGGATTGGCCCTGGCCCGGGCCGCGCGCGTGAGGCTTGACTCGAGCTCATGATCACTGTTGCCGCCGTCCTCGGCGTGACCGTCGTCGCGCTCGGACTGGTCCTCACGCCGGGCCCGAACATGATCTATCTCGTCTCCCGCAGCGTCACCCAGGGCCGCCGCGCCGGGCTGCTCTCGCTGGCCGGGGTGGCGGCCGGGTTCGCGGTCTATCTGACCGCGGCGACCCTCGGCCTGGCGGCCGTGTTCGCTGTCGTACCGCAGCTGTATCTGGTGCTGAAGCTCGGCGGCGCCGCCTATCTGGGCTACCTGGCCTGGACCGCGTTCCGGCCGGGCGGGCGGTCGGTCTTCCAGCCGAGCGAGCTGCCCGCCGACCCGCCGCGCCGGCTGTTCCTGATGGGCCTGGTGACCAATCTGCTCAACCCCAAGATCGCGATCCTCTACCTCGCGGTGATCCCGCAGTTCATCGATCCGGCCGGCGGCCCGCTCTGGCTGCAGAGCCTCGCGCTGGGTGGGATCCAGGTGGCGATCGCGGTCACCGTGAACGGGCTGATCGTGCTCGCCGCCGGTTCGATCGCGGGCTTCCTCGGCCGGCGGCCGACCTGGCTGCGGCTGCAGCGCTATCTGATGGGTACGGTGCTCGGCCTGCTGGCCGTGAAGCTGCTCACCGACAAGGTCCGCCCGGTCACTCCGTGATCTTGTTGGCCGCCCGGCACTGAGCCCGGAGCCGGTCCAGGCCGGGCCCGCTCAGTTCGTCGGCGTACGAGGGACGACCGCCCATCACCAGCGCGAGCGCGAGCGTCGGCCCGGAGACGAGCGGACCGGCGCCGGCCTCGAACGGCCCGTCCGTCGCGGTCAGCCGGAGCCCCGTGATCGTCTTCCGGCTCGGCACCGTGAAATCGGTCCGGGCCAGGAACACGGCCAGCACGGTCGTGGTCTCGATCGGCGGGGTGGTCGGGATGCCGAGCGGCCGCCGGATGTCCTGGGCGTGGATGATCACCTCGCCGAGCGTGCCCTCCGCGGGCGGCCCGAGCCGTGGGCCCTTCCGATCGGCCGCCGCCCGGAACCACGCCAACGTCTCGGCCGGAGTGCCGCCGAGCTGTTCGGCGAGCCTTGCGTCGTTGTGCCGCGCGAAGTCGAACCCGGCCGCGACGACGCTGCGGATCCAGCGGAACGGCGTGGTGACGGCGCCCGCGGTCAGGTGGGCGACCACCTCGGCCACCGTCCAGCGTCGGCACAGGGTCGGCTGCTGCCACTGCGCCTCGCTGAGCGCGGCGAGGTCGTCGGCGAGCGCCAGCCGCTCCGCGGTCACGGCACGCCAGAGTTCGTCGGTGGTCATCGATGGCTTGATCATGTCTCACCGGACCGCGGGACCGGGCGGGAATTCGTCGCCTGGCTGATGTGATCCGGGTCGCAGGGTCAGCCGGCCGCGCCGAGGAACAGCGAGACGATCAGGGCGACCACCACGGTGTTGTACGCGAACGTGACGACGCTGTGCACGGTCACCGTACGGCGCATCGAACGGCGCTCGATCGCGACGTCGGAGGTCGCGAACGTGGTGCCGACCTGCACGGCCAGGTAGATGTAGTCGGAGAACTCCGGCGGCCCGTCCCGCTCCTCGCCGGGGAAGACCAGCTGCCGGTCGTTGCTGTTCTCCCGGGCGTAGTGCTCGGCGTACGTGATCGCGATGACCAGCCAGGAGCAGAGCACCACGCCGAACGTCAGCCCGACCACCGGCAGGTTGCCGTGCAGTTCCTCCGACATCGCGAACACGACCACCGCGACGAGGGAGGCGATGCAGAGGCTCACGGAACCGGCCGGACCGCTGGCCAGCAACAGCAGCTCCAGCACCCGGCGCCGCTCCCGGCCCTCCGGGCTCTCCCGGAACCAGAGCGCCAACGTCGCGCCGTCCGCGCGGCCGAACGTCACCAGCGTCGTAGCGAGGTAGATCACGCTGTAGCCGATCCAGAACGCCAGGTAGAGCACCGCGACCCCCGCCGGCCCGGTGACCTGCTCGACCGTGAACGTCCCCTGCCGCACCCCGGCCATCGCTCCGATCAGGAACGCCGCCGTCACTCCGACCCCGGCCACGAGCAGGGCCAGCCCGATCCGGGCCCACTCCGACCGCAGCCGCGGCATCCGGTTCGTTGCGACGGAAGGCTCTTGCGGCGGCAGCCGGTCGCCGGTTGGCTCCACCGCTCCGGAGCCTGTACGGGGAGCGAAGGCGTCGCTGCCGATACCGCCCATCGTGGCGTCCGATCCCCGCGGAACGGAAGCGTCGCCGACAGGGTCCGCGTTTCGCCGATCCGCCTCGCTCATCACCCTCCCTCGTACCGGCCGCATCCTAGGCGCTGCTCCGAAGCGCAGATGAACTGCCATCGAGGGCGCCTGCCACGCGCACCCGAGCGGACCCCCTGCCCGACTCCGTCACCCCGGCCCCGCGCCACGAAGTCGTGCGCGAGGGCAACCCCCCGCTCCGGCCCGCCCGGCCCCGCGCCACGAGCTGGCGAGGGCCGAACCCGCACGAGGTCGCGCGCGGTCCGCCCCGCCACGAGGTCGCGCGAGGGGGACCTTCCGGCTCCGGCCCGCCCGGCCCCGCGCCACCAGCCGGCGCGGGCCGGCCCCGCCAGGAGGTCGCGCGGGGTCCGCCCCGCCACGAGGTCGCGCGAGGGGGACCTTCCGGCTTCGGCCCGCCCGGCTGACCCGCCGGCGATCCCCGCAGCAGCCCAACCCGGACCGCCGCGTCCCGTGATCCGTGCCTGACACGTCGGCGCTGGCGGGCGCCCATAGCGGCTGGCCCGCCCCGCACCTCCCGGCGCTCGGCCCCAACTCTTCCGACGTCCGACTGCACCTCTTCGGCGGTCGGTCCAAGCCCACGCAGCCGACGCCCGGCCCACGCCTCTGACGTCCGGCCGGACCGGCTCCGCGGTCGGCCCCGGCCCAGAACTCGACCAGCCACCCGGCAGGCAGCCGACCCGGCCGGCATCCGCAGACAGCCGACTCGGGCGGCGATCCCGCAGCAGCCCAACCCGGACCGCCGCATCCGTGATCCGAGCCTGACACCTCGGCGCTGGCAGCGGCTGGCCCGCCCCCGCACTCCCGGCGCTCGGCACCTCTTCTGACGCCGGCCCACGTCCCTGCCGTCCTGCCGGACCTCCTCCGCGGTCGGCCCGGCCAGAACCCGACCAGCCACCCCGCAGTCAGCCCGACCCGGCCGGCATCCCGCAGGCAGCCGACTCGGGCGGCGATCCCGCAGCAGCCCAACCCGGACCGCCGCATCCCGTGATCCCGAGCCCGACACCTCGGCGCTGGCAGGCCCCTCTAGCGGCTGGCCCGCCCCCGCGCACTCCCGGCGCTCGACCCCAACTCTTCCGACGTCCGGCTGCACCTCTTCCGCGGTCGGCCGAAGCCCATGCAGCCGACGCCCGGCCCAGGCCCCTGACGTCCGGCCGGACCTCCTCCGCGACCCCCCCGAACCTGCGAACCGTGGGTTTGTCGACAATCCCGCGGCTTTCGCGCGTTTCGAGGTGGGAAAGTCGACACCCCGCGCTCCGAGGCCCGCGAGTGCACTGACTGGACTCGTTTGGCATCTCCAAACGCGATCTGGTTGCCACAATCGTCCACTCGATACCGGACTGGCCGACTCGGTGGGAGGGGACGCCGCCGCGTGAGCGGCAAGTCCCGGACGCGCGGTTGGTCGGGTACGGAGCCCGCCGCCGCGCGATTGCGGTGTCCACCGCGTCGTCGACCGGGTGACATCGAGGTCGGCAGCGCCCCGATCCCGCAGGAAGCGTGCGGTTGTCGACAATGCCACGACTTTCGGCAATTTCGAGGTAGGAATGTCGACAACCACACGCGGTTCGGCTGGCCCGACAGGCAGCCCGTCCGGGCCGACCCGCGTGCCCTTGACTGGCAGCGACCGCCTCCGTCTGCGGACCCGTTCGCAGCCAGGTCCCGTCGTGCCGTGCCGACCCGGCCAAGCTCGCCGAGTGTGTCGAAACGGACGCTCGAAATCGATTTCACAGGGTCGTAACGTCACACTCGACGACTTGGGAGGGCGCCGCGGGCGCGCAGTGGTGCGAACGCGGGTTGACGGCGGCGGGATGACGTGGACAGTCGCCTGGCTTTGTGTGTGCCGTTGCCCGAGGTCCTTCTTTGCTGCGATCTTGCTGCTCGCCTTTCACGTTGTTGGCCCAACCGCCCATCCCGCACCGCCCCGACCTGGCCGCTTCGCCGTACCCGGACCTCGCCGGCCTCCGGCTCGCCGCCGCGAACCGAATGGCACTTCCGGCGTCGCCCCAACCGACAGTTTCGCCGTCCCCGAATCCGCGGATTGTTGCCCGTCCGCGAACCCGCCGATTTCTGCCCGTCCCTCGCCGCCGGCTGGCCGAGCTGTTCCGCGCCGTACTCGGGTCGGCCGCGTCGCCGTTCCTGGCCCGCCGGTCTGCTGGCCTTCCCTTGCCGCCGGCTGGCCTACCTGTCCCGCGCCGTGTTCGACTCGGCCGCGTCGCCGTTCGTGACCCGCCGATCTGCTGTTCATTCCTCGCCGCCGCTGACCGAGCCCCTGCGGCACTCCGCCCGGGCACGATGTGCACCCATTCCAGGTCACCGGACATAGGGTTGAGTCTTCTCGGCTCAACCGATTTGTGTTCGACGCCACTGGGTTGCATAGTTGAGTGCGGCAGACTCAACCACTAAGTTGAGTGCCGAAGACTCAAGCGTTGCAGCAGTTCATACGGAGGAAACAACCATGGCTCGTGCAGTCGGTATCGACCTCGGGACGACCAACTCGGTCGTCGCGGTTCTCGAAGGTGGCGAACCCACCGTCATCCCCAACGCCGAGGGCTCGCGTACGACGCCGTCGGTCGTCGCCTTCGCCAAGGGCGGAGAGGTGCTGGTCGGCGAGGTCGCCAAGCGCCAGGCCGTCACCAACGTCGACCGTACGATCCGCTCGGTCAAGCGCCACATGGGCACCGACTGGAGCACGCAGATCGACGACAAGAACTACAAGCCGCAGCAGATCAGCGCGTTCGTGCTGCAGAAGCTGAAGCGGGACGCCGAGGCCTACCTGGGCGAGCAGGTCACCAACGCGGTGATCACCGTCCCGGCCTACTTCTCCGACGCCGAGCGGCAGGCGACCAAGGAGGCGGGCGAGATCGCGGGCCTGACGGTCGACCGGATCATCAACGAGCCGACCGCCGCGGCGCTGGCGTACGGCCTGGACAAGGGCGACACCGAGCAGACCATCCTGGTCTTCGACCTCGGTGGCGGCACGTTCGACGTGTCCCTGCTGGAGATCGGCGACGGCGTCTTCGAGGTGAAGGCCACCAAGGGCGACAACCGGCTCGGCGGCGACGACTGGGACAGCCGGGTCGTCGACTGGCTGGTGAAGCAGTTCAAGAACAAGAACGGCACCGACCTGTCCCAGGACAAGATCGCCCGGCAGCGGCTGCAGGAGGCCGCGGAGAAGGCCAAGATCGAGTTGTCCTCGGCCAGCGAGACCCAGATCAACCTGCCGTACATCACGTTGGGCGAGTCCGGTCCGCTGCACCTGGAGGAGAAGCTGACCCGGGCCGAGTTCCAGCGGCTGACCCAGGATCTGCTGGATCGCTGCCGCGCGCCGTTCAACGCGGTGATCGAGGACGCCGGGATCTCGATCGGCAAGATCGATCACGTGATCTTGGTCGGCGGCTCGACCCGGATGCCCGCCGTTGTTGATCTTGTCAAGGAACTGACCGGCGGCAAGGAGCCGCACAAGGGTGTCAACCCGGACGAGGTCGTCGCGCTCGGCGCCAGCCTGCAGGCCGGTGTGCTGAAGGGCGAGGTCAAGGACGTCCTGCTGCTCGACGTCACCCCGCTGAGCCTCGGCATCGAGACCAAGGGCGGCGTGATGACCAAGATCATCGAGCGCAACACGACGATCCCGACCAAGCGGTCCGAGGTGTTCACCACGGCCGACGACAACCAGCCGTCGGTGATGATCCAGGTCTACCAGGGCGAGCGTGACTTCGCCCGGGACAACAAGTCGCTCGGCAACTTCGAGCTGACCGGCCTGCCGCCGGCCCCGCGCGGCGTGCCGCAGATCGAGGTCGCCTTCGACATCGACGCCAACGGCATCGTGCACGTCCACGCGAAGGACCTGGCCACCGGCAAGGAACAGTCGATGACGGTCACCGGCGGTTCCGCGCTGGGCAAGGACGAGATCGACAAGATGGTCAAGGAGGCCGAGTCGCACGCGGAGGAGGACCGCAAGCGGCGCGAGGCGGTCGAGCTGCGCAACGAGGCCGACGCGCTGGTCTTCCGGACCGAGAAGCTGCTCAGCGAGAACGCCGACAAGATCGACGACGACACCAAGAAGCCGGTCGAGGAGGCCATCACCGAGGTGAAGTCCGCGCTCGAGGGCGAGGACAACGACCGGGTCAAGGCCGCCGTCGACAAGCTGAACCAGACCAGCGCCGCGCTGGGTGAGGCCATGTACAAGGCCGCCCAGGCGCAGCAGCAGGCCGAGGGTGCGCCGGCCGACGGTGCCCCGACGGACGGTCAGTCCGGCACCTCGAACGCGGGCGAGGACGACGTGGTGGACGCCGAGATCGTCGACGAGGAGAAGCCGAACGACGCGAGTGATGCCAAGTGAGTCCAGCCGATCCTCGCGAAGAAGGCGAGCCCGACGGCCCGGTGATCCGGGACAAGCGCCGGATCGACCCGGAGACCTATGAGGTACGAGAGCCGAAGGAGACTTCGGCCCCCGGCGGGTCCGAGCCGGCCGGTCAGCCCGGTCAGCCCGTCGGGGCCGCCGCCCCCACGGACCAGCCGGCGGCCACCGAGCAGAATGGTGAAGTGACCGAACTGAAGACCGCGCTGGCCGAGCGCACCGCCGACCTGCAGCGACTCCAGGCCGAGTACATCAACTACAAGCGCCGGGTGGACCGGGACCGTGACCTGGTCCGGGCGCTGGCGGTCGAGAACGTGTTCCGCGACCTGCTCGGCGTACTGGACGACATCCGTTCGGCGCGCGAGCACGAGGAACTCACCGGCGGCTTCAAGGCGGTCGCCGAGGAGGTGCAGCGGGTCGCCGGCAAGTACGGGCTCGAACCGTTCGGCGCGAAGGGCGACCCGTTCGACCCGCACGTCCACGAGGCCCTGATGCACGTACCGGCGCAGCCGGGCGTCACGGCGGAGGCCGCGACCGGCCCGGTCTGCGTGGAGATCCTGCAGCCGGGTTACAAGATCGGCGACCGGGTGATCCGGCCGGCCCGGGTCGCGGTGGCCGATCCGCCGGACGGCGACGCGGCGGCCGAGGCTCCCGGTCAGGATCAACAGGTTCAAGATCAACCGGTTCAAGATCAGCAACCGGATGCCTGATCCTTCCTTGCGCCGCGGGATGATCATGGAAGACAACAGCGGAGGAGGGGGTCGTCGGTGAGCACGAAGGACTGGCTCGAAAAGGACTATTACAAGGTCCTCGGCGTCTCCTCCGACGCGAAGCCCGAGGAGATCAAGAAGGCGTACCGGAAGCTGGCCCGGGAGAACCACCCCGACGCCAACCCCGGCAACGCCGAGGCCGAACGCAAGTTCAAGGAGGTCTCCGAGGCCAACGACGTGCTGTCCGACTCGGCCAAGCGCAAGGAGTACGACGACGCGCGCCGGCTGTTCGGCAACGGCGGCTTCCGGTTCCCGCGCAGCGGCGGTCCGGGCGGGCCGTCGGTGGACGACCTGTTCCGCAACGCCGGCGGCGACGGCGGGATCGGCGACCTGTTCGGCGGGCTGTTCGGCGGCAACGCCACCCGGACCCGGACCACGACCAGCCGTGGTCCGCGCCGGGGCAGCGACGTCGAGGGCGAGGTGACGATCGACTTCACCGAGTCGGTGGACGGCGTGACGGTCGCCATGCAGATGGTGTCCGACGCGGCGTGCGGTGCCTGTCACGGCACCGGCGCGAAGGCCGGCACCGTGCCGCGGGTCTGCCCGACCTGTGAGGGCAGCGGCATGCAGACCTCCACGTCGGGCGGTGTCTTCGCGGTGACCGAGCCGTGCCGGGACTGCCGGGGCCGGGGCATGGTGGTCGACGACCCGTGCCCGGTCTGCCACGGTTCCGGTCGCGGCAAGTCGACCAAGTCGATGCAGGTACGGATTCCGGCGGGCGTCACCGACGGCCAGCGGATCCGGCTGAAGGGCCGCGGCGGGGCCGGCGAGAACGGTGGCGCCGCCGGCGATCTCTACGTCGTGGTCCACGTCCGGCCGCACCCGATCTTCGGGCGCAGCGGCGACAACCTCACCCTGACGGCTCCGGTCACGTTCCCGGAGGCGGCGCTGGGCGCCGAGATCGAGGTGCCGACCCTGGGCGCGGCGCCGGTCCGGCTGAAGATCCCGGCCGGTACGCCGAACGGGCGCACGTTCCGGGTCCGCGGCCGCGGGTCGAGCAAGCGGGACGGCACCAAGGGGGACCTGCTGGTCACCGTCGAGGTCGTGGTCCCGGACCAGCTCGACGACGCGGCCCGCCAGGCCCTCGAGTCGTACGCCAGCGCACTGGGCCCGGCCAACCCCAGGGCCCGGCTGCTCGCCGAGGCCGCCGGGGCGGGCGGGTGATCGACGATGGGCGTGAACCTTCCCCAGCGGATCGACAACGACGCACCGGTGTTCGTAATCTCGGTGGCCGCCGGCCTGGCCGGGATGCATCCGCAGACCCTGCGCAGTTATGACCGGATGGGCCTCGTCTCGCCGCGCCGCACGGCGGGCCGGGGCCGCCGGTACTCGGCCCGCGACATCGCCAAGTTGCGGCTGATCCAACGACTCAGCCAGGACGAGGGGATCAACCTCGAGGGGATCCGGCGGATCCTCGAGCTGGAGAACGAGGTCGAGGAGTTGCGCGCGCGGGTGAACGAGCTCGCCGCGCTGCTCGCCTCGGACCGGGCCAGCTCGACTGCGCGCCGGGTGTTCACCGCCGACCCGATCGGCGGGGTCCACCTCGGCCGCACCGGACGCCGCCCACCCCGCGCGCTCCCCGGCCGCTGAACCGGATCGAGCGGGCTCGCGCGGCGCGGTGACTCTCGTCGAGCGGACGATGTGACCGACAGATCCCGCCGATCCGCTGATGGCGCCCACCTCACGACCCGACCGCTGTGGATTTTCGCCGCGTCTGACCGGCCGAAATTCACTCCGGTCGAGCGCAGCACCGCAAGATCCCTCCTCCACCCGGTGGCGATCATCGCAACCCGACGGAACTGATTCTCGCTACGCCGTGCGGCGGGTCGGCGGCGCGATTACCGTAACGACTGCCCGACCAAGGACGCTCCGGAAGGATCCGCCGATGTCCCTCTCGCCGACCGTGACCAAGCTCCAGGATCAGCTCGACGGGATGGTGCTGACGCCCGAGACCCCGGGCTACGACCGGGCCCGTACGGTCTGGAACGCGATGGTGGACCGTCGGCCCCGGCTGATCGTCCGCTGCGCCAATCCGGCGGACGTGGAGACCGCGATTCGGTACGCCCGCGAGCACGATCTCGAACTCGGCATCCGCTGCGGCGGCCACAGCATCGTCGGCCACGCGATCCCCGAGGGCGGGCTGGTCGTGGACCTGACCCCGATGAACGAGGTGACCGTGGACCCGGCCCGGCGCCGGGCCTGGGTCGAGGGCGGTGCGCTGCTCGGCGCGTTGGACCGGGCCGGCGAGCCGCATGGCCTGGCCACCACCGCCGGCAACGTCTCGCACACCGGCGTCGGCGGCCTCACCCTCGGCGGCGGGATGGGCTGGCTGGCCCGGCAGCACGGGCTGACCTGCGACAACGTGATCTCCTTCGAGGTGATCACCGCCGACGGCCGGATCGTGCGGGCCAGCGAGACCGAGCATCCCGACCTCTACTGGGGTCTGCGTGGCGGCGGCGGCAACTTCGGCGTCGTCACCACGTTCGAGTTCCAGCTGCACCCGGTCCCCGACCAGACCGTGCAGGTGCTGCTGACCTTCCCGCTGGACCGGGCCGTCGACGCGTTCCGCGGTTGGCGCGAGCTGGCGCTGACCGCGCCTCGGCAGGCCACTCCGACCGCCTGGGTCGGCGACGTCGACGGCGTCCCGCAGGTCGTGCTCGGGTTCGTCTGGGTGGGCGCCCTGACCGGGTACGACGAGCTGCTCGCCGACCTCAGATCGATCGGCCGGCCGCTGGCCGAGCAGGTGCAGCGGAAGTCGTACCTGGAACTGCAGCAGCAGGACGACTACGACCTGGAGGCCCCGTCCCAGCGCCGCTACTGGAAGGGCCAGTACTGCACCGAGTTGTCCGACGAGGCGATCGAGGCGTTCATCCGGCGCGGCACCGCCGACGGCACCGGCGCCGGGCTGCCGTACGCGAGTTTCCAGGTGTACGGCGGAGCGATCGCCGACGTGCCCGACGAGGCGACCGCGTTCAGCCAGCGGGACGCGTTCGTCGAGTTCGTCGGTGCCGCTCGCTGGACCGACCCGGCCGAGGACGAGGACCGGATCGCCGCCGCCCGCCGCTACGGCGCCGCGATGGCCCCGTTCGCCAGCGGCGCCTACGTCAACGCGCTCACCGACGAGGGTGCCGGTGGGGTCCGGCAGGCGTACGGTGCCGCGAAGCTGGCCAAGCTCCAGGCGCTCAAGGCCACCTGGGACCCGGACAACGTGTTCCACCTGAACCACAACATCGCACCCGCCGCAGGTCCGGCCGTTCCCTGACAGCGGAGGCCGGCGGCGGTAATCTGGGATCAGCGAAGGGAGAGTCGCCGTGCTCAGGGCGAAACTGGACACCACCCGCCGGCGGCGGGCGATCGCGGAGGCGCGCCGTACCTCCGAACTGGAGGGTTCGCGCAGCACCGACGAGACCCGGGCCGACCAGGATGCTTACGTACGCGGGGAGATCGACATCGATGAGCTCGGTGAGCGCGTCCGGGCCCGCTACGGCCTCGGTTGAACCGACCCGATCCGTGGACCGTCGGTGACGACGAGGAACGCTGGAACGGCTATCTGATCCCGCCGGACCACTCCGTGTTGCGCAACCTGGTCGGGGCGGCCGGCGACGAGGAGCTCCGGGCCGCGGAGAACGACCTGCTGGAGTACCGGTTCGCCGAGCTCCGCGAGAATCCGGCCCTGGTCCCGCGCACGTACGACCTTGATCATCTCCGGACCCTGCACCGGCAACTCTTCCAGGACGTGTACGCGTGGGCCGGCGATCTGCGTACCGTCGGCCTCACCAAGGGCGTCGGCCATCCGTTCCTGGCGCCGCGGGAGATCCCGACTTTGGTGGCCCGGGTCGCGCAGCGGATCGCCCGGACCGACCGGCTCCGGCAGCTGCCGCCGCCGCACCTGACCCGGGAGATCGCGGAACTCTACGACCAGCTGAACTACGCGCACCCGTTCCGGGAGGGCAACGGCCGCACCCAGCGGGAGTTCTTCGCCCAGCTGCTCGCCGAGTCCGGCCACGGCCTGGCCTGGGACCGGATCCAGACCAGCGATCTGCACTTCGCTTGCGAGGTCGCCCGCAACCGCGGCGACCGGATGTATCTGTTGACGATCGTCAACACCGCCCTGGTCGCCCTGGGTTGACGATCAGCGGACCGGGCCGGCCTGGAGCGGTCCCGGCTCCATCCCTTCCGGTACGTCCTCGAGCGACCCGGCCAGCATCGCGCCGGCCCAGTCCCGCACCTGCCGGTACGCGCTCAGGGTGAGCGTCGGGCCGGCGCTGATCCGGCGCACTCCGAGCTCGGCGTAGCGCGCCAGCGGCGGAGCGCCCCGGCCGACCATGAGGTTGAGCGGCGCGGGCACGCCGGCGACCAGGTCCCGGACCAGGGCGGGATCGGTGACGCCGGGGACGAAGACGCCGTCGGCGCCGGCCTTGACGAACGTCCGGGCCCGCTCGATCGTCGCCGCCACCAGGTCTGGACCGGTGCTGCCGGCCGGGGCCAGCAGGAACGTGTCGATCCGCGCGTTCACGAACAACCTGACCGGGGTCGAATCGACCAGCTTCCGTACCCGGCGCAGGGTTTCGGCCTGGGCCGCGAGCGGCAGCAACGCGCCGCCGGCCGAGTCCTCGAGGTTGATCCCGACGGCGCCGGCCTCGATCACTTGCTCGACGGCGGTCTCGACGCCGCCGGGCTCGCCGGGATAGCCGCCCTCGAGATCGACCGTGACCGGGATCGTGACGGCGCCGATCACCCGGGCGGCGGCGTCGAGCGCGGTCGCCCGGTCCAGCCCGCCGCCGTCCGCGACGCCGCGGCTCCAGGCGACCCCGGCGCTGGTGGTCGCGACCGCGGCCGCTCCGGCCGCCTCGACCATCCGCGCGCTGGGCGGGTCCCAGGCGTTGGGCAGGATCAGGAGGTCGTCGTGCAGGCGGTGGAACTCCTCGGCCTGCCGTTGCTGAGTGCTCGTCACCTTGATCACTATGGCCGCGGCCGGCGGGGGCCGATAATGATTCGGAAATTCCCGAACTCGAGGATCGCCCGTGTCCCGCACCATCGGCTTCACCGCCCAGGACGCGGCCCGGGTGCGGTTCGGCCGGTCCTGTCTGTGGGAGACGGTCGCCAGCATCCGGGTGCTGCGCCACCCGGCCGGTCACGGCGTCCACCGGCCGTGGGTCCGCCGGGTCCGGCCGGAGCTGGACCGGCTGCTGGCCCGGGTCCCGGAGCGGACCGGTGCGGCGTTCGCGCTGCTCGGCGACCTGGTCGGGTCCGGTGCGCTGGGGCACTACATGCCGGACCTGCTGACCCCGCCGCCGGTTTCGCTGGAGCCGTCCCTGGCCGCGGAGCTCGAACAGCTGGCCGGCACCCCGGCCGAGGTGGTCCGCAGCCAGCTGGCGTACCTGAGGGATCGGTGGACGCCGCGGCTGCAGGCGATGGCCGACGACCCGGCCGGCTGGTTGGCTCGGCTGGCCGACGTCGTGGCCTCCTATTGGGAGGTGGCGCTGGCCCCGGACTGGTCACGGGTGTCGGCGGTCGCCGACGCCGAGGTGTTTCACCGGGCCCGGCAGCAGGCCGCCGACGGGACCTCGGCCCTGCTCAATGATCTGCACGAACGGGTCGGCTGGGACGGTCGCCAGCTCACCGTGTCCGGCACCCGATGTCTCGGCGCCCGCGACCTCGAAGGCGGCGGACTGTGCCTGGTGCCGAGCGTCTTCGTCTGGCCGACGGTGCTGGTCGTCGCCGACGAGCAGACCGCCCAGCTGGCGTTCCCGTGCCGCGGCATCGGCACGCTGTGGGAAGCGGACGAGTCGGGCCCGCCCGGGGCGCTGGAGGAGGTGCTCGGCCGGTCGAAGGCCCGGCTGCTTGCCGTACTCCAGGCGCCGCTCTCGACCACCGAAGCCGCGGCCCGGGTCGAGCTCTCGGTGAGTACGGCCTCGGAGCACCTCACCGCGCTGCGCGCCGCCGGCCTGGTCCGGACCCATCGGACCGGCCGGCGCACGCTGCACGTCCGTACCGCCGCCGGGGACTCGCTCATCTCGGCCAGCCCCTGATCCCGGGGTCAGGTGTAGAGGTTGTACGCGTCCTGGGCGTAGGCGATCCGGCGATCGGTGTGGCAGGTCCCGCAGCCCTCGAACTTGTCCTGGAACGCGATCACCGCAGCCTCGATCGTGGTCGCCGCCCGCAGCTGGGCCAGCCCGTAGTAGGAGAACTCGGTCAGCTCGTACCAGATGAAGTCGAGCTGAACCTGTAGGCCGTAACGATCGACGCCCGCGTTGTTGGCGAACTCGACCAGGTTGTCGCCCGGGTAGGTGTCCCAGCGGCCGCCCGCGCTCCACTGGGCCAGCCCGCGGCCCGGCCCGCCGCCGATCTGGTGGATCGTCGGGTCCATGTAGGACTCCTGGTCGAGGTTGCCGACGACGCCGGCAGCCTGGATCGGCGTGAGCCCCTTGCCGACGAAGTAGTTGAAGGCGACTTCCTCGTTGGCCCGGATCACGCCGGCGGCCGCGGCCGGGACCTCGCGCGGTTGGGCGGTTGCGGCCGGAGCCGCGAGAGCGGTGCCGATCAGGGCCAGCACGAAGGCGCCGGCGACGGCGAGAGAGCGGAAGCGGAAGTTGACACGGCGTTCGGAGAACATCGGACCTCCTGGTCGTCGTTGATCGATGAACTGATCCCCGAGAACCCCCGTTACGGATCCGTGATCCGCTGCCGATCCTGCCAGGCTGGTCACCAATTGTCGAGACCTGTCGGAACTGGGCAGGATTTTTACCTGCTCTTCACGTCCTGGTCAGAAAATCCGCCGGGCCGCCTCGGCGCTGAGCCGGCGCCCGGCCTCGTTCGTGCTCGGTCGGCTCCGCCGGCTCGAGGTGCGGCGAGGGCCCAGGCTGCGCGCCGTCCGTCGGCGACAATGGACGTCGTCCCCGAACTGAGGAGTCCTGTCGTGGTTCCACTGGCGTTTCCCGGACCGACCGAACTGGTCATCATCACCATCGCGACGCTGCCGACCGTCGCCATCGTGGTGCTGCTCGTCCTGCTGGCTCGCCGTCGGGGGACGGCCGCTCCGCCCCGACCCGGCGATCGGGCCTCTGGCCAGGGGTGACGGCAAGGTTGAGTGGATCACACTCAACCTTGTTGATCCAGCGCGCCCATCACCGTAAAGTTGAGCCCAGAAGACTCAACTAGGTCGTCGTACAGGAGTACAGCCAAGGTATGGACACCAACAAGCTCACCACCAAAAGTCGCGACGCGGTCTCGGCCGCGTTGCGCAACGCGCTGACCTCGGGCAACCCGAGCGCCGAGCCGCAGCACCTGCTGCACGGGCTGCTGATGGTGCCCGACAACACGGTCGGGCCGCTGCTCGGCTCGGTCGGCGCCGATCCCCAGGTGGTCGACGCTGCCGCCCGCGGCGCGATCGCGAAGCTGCCGTCGGCCAGCGGTTCGTCGGTGAGCCAGCCGCAGCTGTCCGGCTCCCTGGCCCGGGTGCTGGCTGACGCGGAGAACCGGGCCGAGCAGCTCGGCGACTCCTTCGTCGCCACCGAGCACCTGCTGATCTCGCTGGCCGCGATCGACTCCGAGGCCAAGAAGATCCTGACCGATCTCGGTGCGACCGCCGAGAAGCTGACCACCGCGTTCAACGAGAGCCGGGGCAGCAAGCGGGTGACCAGCGCCGAGGCCGAGGGCACCTCCTCCGCGCTGGACCAGTACGGCGTCGACCTCACCGAACAGGCCCGAGAGGGGCGGCTCGACCCGGTGATCGGCCGGGACGCCGAGATCCGGCGCGTGGTCCAGGTGCTGGCCCGCCGGACCAAGAACAACCCGGTGCTGATCGGCGAGCCGGGCGTCGGCAAGACCGCCGTCGTCGAGGGCCTGGCGCAGCGGCTGGTCGCCGGTGACGTACCGGATTCGCTGAAGGGCCGCCGGCTGGTCTCGCTCGACCTGTCGTCGATGGTCGCCGGCGCGAAGTACCGCGGCGAGTTCGAGGAGCGGCTGAAGGCGGTCCTGAACGAGATCCGCGACGCCGAGGGCCAGATCATCACCTTCATCGACGAGCTGCACACCGTGGTCGGCGCGGGCGCCAGCGGCGACTCCTCGATGGATGCCGGCAACATGCTGAAGCCGATGTTGGCCCGCGGTGAGCTGCGGATGATCGGCGCCACCACGCTGGACGAGTTCCGGGAGCGGATCGAGAAGGATCCCGCCCTGGAGCGGCGGTTCCAGCAGGTGTTCGTCGGCGAGCCGAGCGTTGAGGACACGATCGCGATCCTGCGCGGCTTGCGGGAACGGTACGAGGCGCACCACAAGGTCGCGATCACCGACTCCGCCCTGGTCGCCGCGGCCTCGCTGTCGCACCGCTACATCACCTCGCGGCAGCTGCCGGACAAGGCGATCGACCTGATCGACGAGGCCGCCTCGCGGCTGCGGATGGAGATCGACTCCTCGCCGGAGGAGATTGATCAACTTCGGCGCAGCGTCGAGCGGATGAAGATGCAGCAGTTCGCGCTGGAGAAGGAGACCGACCCCGGCAGCGCCGAGCGGCTGGCCCGGCTGCGCGAGGAGTTGGCCGACACCGAGGAGAACCTGCGCGGCCTGGAGACCCGTTGGCAGGCGGAGAAGCAGGGCCTGAACCGGGTCGGCGAGCTGAAGGAGAAGATCGACGAGTTGCGCGGCGCCGCCGACCGGGCCCTCCGCGACGGTGACCTGGTGCGCGCCAGCGAGATCAACTACGGCGAGATCCCTGCCCTGGAACAGGAGTTGGCGGTCGCCAGCGAGGCGGAGAAGCAGACCAAGCCGATGGTCTCGGAGGAGGTCGGTGCCTCCGATGTGGCCGAGGTCGTGTCCAGTTGGACCGGGATCCCGGTCGGCCGGCTGCTGGAGGGCGAGAGCGAGAAGCTGCTCAGCATGGAGGAGCGGCTGGGCGAACGGCTGATCGGGCAGCGGACCGCGGTGCGTGCCGTCTCCGATGCGGTACGGCGCTCGCGGGCCGGCATCTCCGATCCGAACCGGCCGACCGGATCGTTCCTGTTCCTCGGCCCGACCGGCGTCGGCAAGACCGAGCTGGCCAAGTCGCTGGCGGAGTTCCTCTTCGACGACGAGCAGGCCATGATCAGGATCGACATGAGCGAGTACTCCGAGAAGCACTCGGTGGCTCGCCTGGTCGGTGCGCCCCCGGGCTATGTCGGGTACGAGGAGGGCGGCCAGCTGACCGAGGCGGTCCGCCGGCGGCCGTACTCGGTGATCTTGCTCGACGAGGTCGAGAAGGCGCACGCCGAGGTCTTCGACATCCTGCTGCAGGTGCTCGACGACGGCCGGCTGACCGACGGCCAAGGCCGTACCGTCGACTTCCGGAACGTGATCATGATCTTGACCTCGAACCTGGGGTCGCAGTTCCTGGCCGACCAGACGCTGGACGCGGAGTCCAAGCGGAACGCCGTGATGGGCATCGTCCGCGGGTCGTTCAAGCCCGAGTTCCTGAACCGGCTCGACGAGGTCGTCCTGTTCGACGCCCTCGGCACCGAGGACCTGGCCAAGATCGTCGAGATCAACCTGCACCGGCTGAACCAGCGGTTGGCCGACCGCCGGATCGCCGTCGAGGTGACGCCGGGCGCGAAGGACTGGCTGGCCCTGACCGGCTTCGACCCGGTCTACGGTGCCCGGCCGCTGCGCCGGCTGATCCAGTCGACGATCGAAGATCAACTGGCGAGGCGGGTCCTGGCCGGCGAGATCGGCGACGGCGACACCATCACGTTCGACGTCGACGACGCCAGCGACGGCTTGGTCGTCGTGGCTCAGGTCCCCGTGGCCTAGCGTTCCCTGGGCTTGTCGAAGGGTGGCCGGATCGTGCTGCCCTTCGGCAGGCTCAGTCGGCCGCGCAGATCGTCTCGCCCGGCGCGACCAGGCTCATGATCAACGGGATCAGCCCGGCCTCGACCGCTCGCCGTACTCGACGGTCGTCGGCGCAGGTCACCTTGATGCAGCACCGCTGCCCGCAGCTGCAGCGGCGCGGAGGACGCCGAGGGTGAGCAGGGTGATCATCGGGTTAGGTTCCTTCGGTGCGCCCCAGTCCGGCGCCGGGTGCGGGGCCCGGTTGTCGGGCGACCTCCCCCACTGCGCGTCCGCCGCCCACAGCCCGTCCCGGCGGCGCTTCCGGATCAGCAGATCCAGCCCGTCGCGGCCGCGCCGATCGTCGATCCGGCCGGTCCGGGCCAGGAAGCGCAGCACGGAGAGCAGGTCGTAGTGCCAGGTCGACGGGTAACTGAGTTTGGCCCAGCGCGAGTTGATCATCTGGCCGGCCGGCGGCGGCTTGGGTCGCCAGCGGCTGGGGATCCCGCTGCCGAGGCTGTACAGCAGGCGGTGATCGAGGAACAGTTCGGCGGCCCGGTCGACGGCCTCGGCCGCGCTGCTGTCGCCGATCGCGGTCGCGTACTCGTGCAGGCCCCAGGCCGGCAGCAGTGACTCGTCGAAGCTGGACCGGCGGCCGGAGGCGTTGCGGTGGCAGTTCCAGCCGCCGTCCGGCCATTGCCAGTCCAGCAGCGCCTTGGCCATTCGGTGGGTACGGGGATCGTCGGCCAGCCCGGCCCAGCAGGCGATCCGCAGCACCGAACCCTCACCGCCGGCGCAGACCCGGGCCAGTCCGTTGATCATGGTCGGCCCGTGCCGGTGCCGGGGCAGGTCGACGGCGTGGTCGAGCACGTACTCGACGGCGGCGGCGATCCGTGGATCGTCGGCCGGCGCGGCCAGGTCGATCAGGCTGGCCAGCCGCCACAGCGTGGTCGACCAGCGACGACTCGGGCTGCGCCTGACGGTCTCGACGGTGCGCAGATTCTCCGGGCTGCGACTGGAGCCCCGATAGCGGCCGACCCTGGCGAGGTCCGGGCCAAGGGCACCGTCGGGCTGTTGCTCGGCGAGCAGGGCCGACACGCGAGGTCCGGCCAGGATCCTGCTCGGACTCTCGTCGCCTGGGGTGTCCAGCAGTTCGCGATGGGTCCGGTCGCGGATGCCGGGCTCGTCGGACTCCAGCAGCCAGTCCACCGCGGCCTATTCGGTCATGACACCTCATCCTGACAGTCGTACCGGACGTCTGGTGTCCTCTTCGGGCCCGGGGTTGACCGTGGCCGCGCCGGGAAGGGATGATGACGCATGTGGGCGACTCGTCAGTAGTGAATAGATATGTCGACGCTTGAGTTCGACGCCGCCGCCGGGCGGGACTGGGCGGAGCGGTGCCGCCGGGTGCGGGCCGGCGACGCGGCGGAGCGGCGGCACGTGCTGGCTGCGGCGGCGACGCTGACCAGGCGGCGGGTGGTCGAGATGATCACGGCGGCCCAGGCCGGGCACATCGGCGGCGACTTCTCGGTGACCGACCTGCTCACCGTGCTCTTCCATGGCGTGCTGCGGATCGACCCCGCGCGGCCGGATCGGCCGGACCGTGATCACGTCATCCTGAGCAAGGGCCACTGCGCCGCGGCCCTGTACGCGACGCTTGCCGCCGCCGGCTACTTCCCGCCGGCCGAGCTGACCACGTTCATGGCGCCGCTCAGCCCGCTGAACGGGCATCCGAACCGGACCAAGGTGCCCGGCGTGGAGACCAACACGGGACCGCTCGGCCACGGCCTGCCGGTCGCGCTCGGCACCGCGCTCGGGGTCCGGCTGGCCGGCCGCGACTCGCGGGTCTTCGTCGTCCTCGGCGACGGCGAACTGCAGGAGGGCAGCAACTGGGAGGCGCTGATGTCGGCCAGCCACCACGGGCTGACCAACCTCATGATCATCGTCGACCGGAACCGGCTGCAGCAGGGGGCACGGACCGAGGAGACCAACCGGCTCGATCCGCTGGACCAGCGGCTGGCCGCCTTCGGCTGCGAGGTACGGATCGTCGACGGCCATGATCATCTCGCGCTGCTGGACACGCTCACCTCGGCCGGCACCGACCGTCCGGTCGCCGTGATCGCGAACACCGTGAAGGGCAAGGGGGTCTCGTTCATCGAGGACCGGGTGGAGTGGCACCACAAGGTGCCGAGCGCCGAGCAGGTGGAACTGGCCCTGGCCGAGTTGATCATCGAGGAGCCCGCGGGGGTGGCCTCATGATCACCGCGGCTCCCACGTACGACAACCGGACCGCGTTCGCCGAGACCTTGATCGAACTCGCCGAGCAGGACCGCCGGATCGTCGCGGTCTCCAACGACTCGGTCGGTTCCAGCAGCCTGACCGGTTTCCGGGACCGGTTCCCGGACCGGTTGATCAATGTCGGCATCGCCGAGCAGAACCTGGTCGGCGTCGGCGCCGGCTTGGCCAATGCCGGGCTGATCCCGTTCGTCTGCGCCGCGTCGCCGTTCCTCACCGGCCGGTCGCTGGAGCAGATCAAGGCCGACGTCGCCTACAGCGCGCAGAACGTGATCTTGTGCGGGATGAGTCCCGGCCTCGCGTACGGGGAACTGGGCCCGACCCACCACTCCCCGGAGGACCTGTCCTGGCTGCGTGCGCTGCCCGGCCTCGACCTCGTGGTCCCGGCCGACCGCCGGCAGACCGCCGAGGCGATCCGGCAGGCCGCCGCACGCCCGCGGCCGACGTTCATCCGGGTCGGCCGGTTCGCGGTGCCCGACGTGACCCCGGACGGCGTCGCCCTGGAACGCGGCCGATTCCAGCAGCTCCGCGACGGCGGCGACGTGACCCTGATCGGCACCGGGACGCTGGTCTCCCGGGCCGTCGCGGCGGCCGAGATCCTTGCCGCGGAGGGGATCGCGGCTCGCGTGCTGAACGCCGCCTACCTCGCTCCGCTGGATGTCGCGGCGATCGAAGCGGCGGCCGGTGAGACGCGCGGCATCGTCACCGCGGAGGAGGCCAACCTGGCCGGCGGCCTCGGTGCCGCGGTCGCGGCCGAGGTGGTCCGGCTGGACCGGGCGCGCCGGGTTCCGGTCCGGATGCTGGGGCTGCGCGAGTTCGCGCCGACCGGCAGCACGGCGTTCCTGCTCGACCATTTCGGACTCACCGCGGACGGCGTCGCCGCCGCGGCACGGGAGGTGCTCGACCATGGCTGACGCGGGCCTGTTCCGTGATCATTTCGCCGGGCGGACGGTCGTCGTGACCGGCGCCGCACGGGGTATCGGGCTCGGCATCGCGACGGCATTCGCCGGCGCCGGTGCCGACGTGATCATGGTGGACCGGGACGATCAGGTACGCCAGGCGGCGGAGGACGGCCGGGCCGCAGGGTTGCGGCTCACCGCTGTGCCGGCCGACGTGACCCGCGAGTCCGACGTCGCCGCCGTCTTCGACCGGGTGGCCGAGCTGACCGGCCGGCTCGATGTCTTGATCAACAACGCCGGCGTGATCACGATCAACGAGCTCGAGCACACCAGCCTGGACGATTTCAACCGAGTGCTCGCGGTGAACACCACCGCGGCCTTCCTGACCGCCCGCGCCGCCCTGCCGCTGCTCCGCCAGGGCGACGGCGGCGTGATCTTGAACGCCGCCTCCGGCCAGGCCCGGCAGGGCTTCATCTACACGCCCGCGTACGCGGCCAGCAAGTTCGGCATCGTCGGGATGAGCCAGTCGCTGGCCAAGGAACTGGCGCCGGCCAACATCCGGGTCAACTGTTATTGCCCGGGCATCGTCCGGACCGAGATGTGGGCCTACAACGACCGCGAGTGGGGCCGCCGCCTCGGCGACTACCGGCCGGGCGAGCTGATCGAGGAATGGATCGACGACATCCCGCTCGGCCGCCCCGCCGAGGTCGACGACGTCGCCAACCTGCTCCTCTTCCTGGCCTCGGACGCAGCGGTCTACATCACCGGCCAGGCGATCAACATCGACGGCGGCATGTTCATGAACTAGAACCCCCAAGAAAACCCGCCGACCGGTCACAAAAGCAGGCGTTTTGGCGGCGTGTCGCTGCACTTGTGACCGGTCGATCCCGCGTGGCGCACGGGGCAAGGGCGAGCGGCTGCCGGGAATCGCCTCGGAGTGAGACCGAGCAGCCCACTGTCTCCCGACCAGGAGAACGGACCCGACCACCTTGAGGCTTCCGGGCATCGAGTGTGACGAAAGAACCACTGAAATCTCGCCAGGCCGTAACGTCACACTCGATGGCTTGGAGGACGGATGGATATGGGGGTGAGCCGCTCGGACATGGCCCGTCGGGCCGACCGCCGGTTGACTGATCGGCATGACGCACTCGTACTCTGCTCCGAACCTCCCGCGCTCGACCGATGCGGTCCCGCGGATGACGGCTGCGGACCGGTTGCGGGCGGCTGTCCTGCTGGCGGCGACCCTGGCCATGGGACTCGTCGCCGCGGTCTACCTGCACTGGTCGGAGACGATCATGCCGGCGCTCGCCGGGACCGACGACCGGACGTTCGTGATCGTGGAGCAGCGGCTGGACAGTGCGATCTTCGGGCCGTTCTTCATGGGCTACGGCATCGCGGGATCGTTGCTGCTGACCGGCATCGCCTGGGCCGCGCTGGCCGGCACCGGGCGGCGGAACCTGTGGCCCTGGCTGATCACCGCGCTGGTGCTCGACCTGGCCGGGATCATGATCACGATGGCGGCGAACGAGCCGCTCAACCAGGCGATCCGGTACGCCGGCGATCCGTACCAGCTGGCCGATCCGGGCGCGGTCCGGGCCGCGTTCCAGGAACAGACCTGGACCGTGCTCAACCACGTCCGGGCGGTCGCCACGGTGCTGGCCACCGTCTGCCTGGGCTGGGCCCTGGTCCTGTTCGGCCGCAGTACGGCGATCGGTCGGCAGCGGTAGTTCTCGGCACCTCGCGGGCGGGACCGTGGTGCGGCGGTGTCAGGTTACGCTGAGCAGCATGCTCGATCGACCCGCGACCCCGCGTACCCGGTTGAGCACCGACCGGCTCGCGTTGCTGACCAAGATCGCGCGGATGTACCACGAGCAGGGGGTGCGTCAGCCGGAGATCGCGACTCGGCTCAGCATGTCGCAGAGCCGGGTGTCCCGGTTCCTCAAGGAGGCGGCCCAACTCGGCATCGTCCGTACCGTCGTCGTGGCGCCGACCGGCGTTCACACCGACCTGGAGGACGAACTGCGGCAGCGGTACGGGCTGACCGACGTCGTCGTCGCCGACTACGACGGGGACGCCGAATCGACCCTGCTGCTGGCACTCGGCGCGGCCGGCGCCGCCTATCTGGAGACCACCCTGACCGGCTCGGACCGGATCGGGATCAGCTCCTGGTCGGCGACGCTGCTGGCCACCGCCGAGGCGATGCGGCCGAGCACGATCTCGACCGCGACCGACGTGGTCCAGGTGCTCGGCGGCGTCGGCGACCCGCGGGTCCAGGTCAACGCGACCCGGCTCACCGACCAGTTCGCCCGGGTCACCGGCGGTGCGCCGAAGTTCCTCGCGGCGCCGGGCATCGTGCAGTCCCGGGCGGTCCGGGACGCGCTGATGGAGGACCCGTTCATCGCGGAACTGACCCGGGAATGGGACGCCCTGACCGTGCTGCTGGCCGGCATCGGGAGTCTCAGCCCCTCGCCACTGCTCCGCGAGTCCGGCAACGCGGTCCCCGACGCCGAACTGGCCGCGCTGCGGACCGCCGGCGCGGTCGGCGACATCTGTCTGCGCTTCTTCGACGCGTGGGGCACCTTGATCACCACGCCGTTGAACGAGCGGGTGGTCGGCATCGGCAGTGATCAACTTCGGAAGGTGCCCCGGGTGATCGGCATCGCCGGCGGTGACCGCAAGGTGGACGCGATCCGGGCCGCCGCGGCCGGCGGCTGGATCGACGTGTTGATCACCGACCTCGGCACCGCGCGCAAGATCATCGAGCGGGACGCACCGCATTCATGACCGATCTCGAACTGCGCCCCGGTCCCGGCGGCGTGCGGCTGATCCGCGACCTCGCCTACCCGCGGGCGTACACGCTGCGGATGGGCTTCACCGACCAGTCCTATGTCGACCTGGACGACCCGCATCGCCTCGAATTCGACTACGTGCAACGGATCGCGGACGCCGTCGACGCGCACGCCGTGCCCGGCCGCCGGCTCCGGGTGGTGCACGTCGGCGGCGCCGCGATGACCCTGCCGCGCTACGTCGCGGCGACCCGGCCGACCTCGGCCCAACTCGTCTTCGAGCCGGACGCCGAGCTGACCGCGTTCGTCCGTCAGCACCTGCCGCTGGACAAGCGGAGCGGGATCAAGGTGCGGCCGGAGGATGGACGGGCCGGGCTGGCCGGGCTGCGCGACGACTACGCCGATGTGATCATCGTCGACGCGTTCGTCGGGGCCCGGGTACCGGCCGCCCTCGGCAGTGTGGAGTTCTTCGCCGACGCGGCCCGGGTGCTGGCCGAGGACGGCACGCTCATGATCAACATCACCGACCGGGCTCCGCTCACGTACGCCCGCCGGGTGCTGGCCGGGCTGCGCGCCACGTTCGCCGACACCGTGTTCGTTGCCGAGTCGGCGACGCTCAAGGGGCGTCGGTTCGGCAACATCCTGATCATGGGTTCGGCCGTGCCGCTGCCGGTGAACCGGCTGGCCGAGCGGGCCGGCAGCGCCGCATTCCCGTACCGGGTGGTGCACGGAGCCCGGCTGGACCAGTTGGCCGGCGGGGCGGAGCCCTACACCGACGCCGACGCGGAGGAGTCGCCGGCCCCGCCGGAGGGCCTCAGCCACTTCAACTGAGCTGCTTCTCCACCTCGCGCAGCGCCTCCACGACGAATTCGGCCCGACTCCGCCCCATCGATGCCGAGTACGAGTTCCGGGTGCCCTTCCAGGCCGCGCCGAGCATCGACGAGCCGAGGATGATCAACTGCACCCGGCGCGAATCGCCGTCCTCGCGGACGAAGATCTGGATGCACCAGCGGATGATCAGGTTCTTGCCGGAGGCGTACGCGCCGTACACGTCGGGCTGTCCCTCGGCGATCTCGATCGGCCCGAAGCCGGCGTCGGGGTCGGCCGTCTTGATCGCGCGCCGGAACACCTTCGCGATCTGATCAACGGTCAGACTCGTGTCGACTTCGACGCTCTCGTACGCCATCGTCCAACCGTACCGGCAGCGCACTCCTATGCTGGCACCCGTGCAGTACGCCCTGACCGTCCTCGACGGTGTCCGCTGGCAGGGCGAACCCGTATCCGGGACTCGGCCGCAGACACTGCTGGCCGCGCTGGCCAGGGCGGACGGGACGCCGGTCGGCGACGCCCGGTTGATCGAGGAGGTCTGGGGCGACGATCCGCCGGCTGATCCGACCAAGGCGCTTCAGGTGCTGGTGTCGCGGACCAGGGCGGCCTGTTCGGCGGAGTTGATCACGCGCACGCAGACCGGCTACCGGCTGAACGCGGGCATCGACGTGGACGCGCGGGCGCTGGCCGGGGCGGTCGCGCAGACCCGGGCCGCGCTGGCGTCGGGAACGACCGCCGAGGCTCGCCGGCTGGCCGAGCAGGCACTCGCGATCCCGGTTGCCGCCCCGGACCCGAACCTGCCGGAGCCAATCGCCGACCTGCGCGCGGCCGGACACCGGCACCGGGCCGCGCTGACCACGCTGCTCGGCCTGGCCCAGAGCCGCAGCGGTGATCATCCGGCGGCGCTGGCCACCCTCACCCCACTGGTCGAACGCGGCCCGGTCGACGAGTCCGTACTCGCGGCACTGTTGCGCAGCGAGGCGGCGGTGCGCGGTCCGGCCGCCGCCTTGGAGCGGTTCGAGGAGCACCGGCGCGACCTGGCCGCGCGGACCGGCACCGACCCGGGCCCGGAGTTGCAGCGGGTCCAGTCCCATCTGCTGGCGCTGGATCGGCCGGTCCGGGCCGGCGTCCAGTTCGAGCCGGACCAGTTGATCGGCCGGGCCGGCGACACCCGGGCCGTCGTCGGCTTGATCACGACGGCCCGGCTGGTGTCGATCATCGGCCCCGGCGGGCTCGGCAAGACCAGACTGGCCCACGCGGTCGGCCGGTCGGCGCCGCAGCCGATCGTGCACATGGTCGAACTAGTCGGCATCACCGGCGACGACGAGGTGATCACCGAGGTCGCGTCGGCGCTCGGCGTCCGCGACTCGGTGGCGTCGCGGCGCGCGCTGACCCCGGAGCAGCGGGCCGATCTGCGGTCCCGGCTGGCCCAGAAGTTGGCCGGGGCGCCGACCCTGTTGATCATCGACAACTGTGAGCACGTGATCAACGGCGTGGCTCGGCTGGTCGCGCCGCTGGTGGCCAACCTGCCCGAACTGACTGTGCTGACCACGTCACGGGCGCCGCTGGGCCTCGCGGCCGAGCGGACCTATCCGTTGCCGCAGCTGAGCCGGTCCGATGCGGTGGCGCTGTTCCGGCGCCGCGCGACCGCGGCCCGGCCGGACGCGGTCCTGGACGATGATCAGATCGGTGTCCTGGTCGACCGGCTGGACGGATTGCCGCTCGCCGTGGAACTGGCCGCCGCCCGGATCCGGGTGATGTCGGTCGCGGAGATCACCGAGCGGCTGGCCGACCGGTTCGGACTGCTGCGCAGCCGGGACCCGCTGGCTCCGGACCGGCACCGCACGCTCGAGGCGGTGATCGACTGGTCGGCGAACCTGCTCGATCAGGAGGGACGATACGCGCTCCGGCGGCTGGCCGCGTTCCGGGACGGCTTCGGCCTGGCCGGCGCGGCGGCCGTCGTCGGTGGCGATCCGGTGCGCCTGCTGGAGGAACTCGCCGATCAGTCCTTGATCACCGTCGAGGAGGGTGCCGCGGTTCGCTATCGGATGCTGGAGACCGTCCGCGAGTACGGGCTGTTGCAGCAGCGCCGGCTCGGCCAGACCGCGGCGGTGGAGCGCGCCGTCCGGCGCTGGGCAGTGGACCTGTGCCGGCAGCAGTACGGGTCGCTCCACGGCCCCGGCCAGTACGAGACCGTCGACCGCCTGGTGATCGAGGAGGGCAACCTCAACGAAGCCCTGCGGCAGGCGGTCGCGGACGTCGACACCGACGCGATCGTGGCGATCCTGGCCACGATGGGCGGCTTCTGGTGGATCATCGGTGATCATCAGCGGATCGTCGGGCTGGTGTCCGGCGTCGAGCGTGCGCTGACCGGCTATGACCCACCTGATGATCTTGCCGACGCGACCCGCGCCGCGATCGTCACCGTCCTGGTGAACACCGTGATCTACTACGGCGAGAACTCCGTCGATACCGGCCTCGCACTGCTGCAGCGACTCGGTCCGGGAACCGCGGACCCGCGGATCGCCGGCCTGACCCGCACCATGCTGATGCTCGGTGACGACGAGACCCTGCAGGCCCGGATCGACCGACTCGACGAGGTCACCCGGTCCGGCGACCGCGACCTTGCCCTGCAGGCCAGTCAGTGGTTGATGCACCTGGCCGAGAACGAGGGCGCCCCGCAGGCCGCGATCGCGGCCGGCGAACGCGGCCTGGAGCTGTGCCGGCCGGCCGACGGGCCGTGGATGCGGGCCGTCCTGCTCAACGGCCTGTCCGAGCTGCACCTGCAACTCGGCGACTGGCGAACCGGCGAACGGTACGCGGCCGAGGCGTTCCCGATCATGGAACGGCTGCACGCGACTGACGACGCCGCCCACCTGCAGGGCCTGCTGGCGCTGACCGCGATCTGGGCCGGCCGGCTGAACCGGGCCGAGGAGCAGATCGAACGGCTGCGGGCCCGCCAGATCAGGTCCTACCTGAACGGCGGCGACACGGTGCTGGCCACCCTGGACGCCGAACTCGCCTTCGCCCGCGGCGACATCGCTGCCGGCCTGCAGGAGTACCGCGAGGCGCTGCCCCGGATGCGCGAGTTCCGGCTGCCCGATTCCATGATCACCGAGCACGCACCCTGGCTGCTCTTCACCGAGTCGGCGGCGCTGTGCGCCTTCCACCGGTTCGGCGCGCCGGACGACGCCGAGGCCCTGTACCGGGTCCTGCTCGGCAAGCTGGACAGCTATCTCGGCCCGGACGCGGCGTTCACCGACTTCCCGATCGTCGGCACCGTCGTCTTCGCCCTCGGCGCCTGGCTGTCGTCGCACCGGCCCGACCAGGCGGTCCGGCTGCTGGCGTACGCGAAGGCCTTCACGGTCGTCCGTACCCTCCCGTCGACCGGGGCCGAGCTCGTCCTCGCAGAGATCGAGCAGGCCTGCCCCGGCGAGCTCGACCAGCTCGGCGCCCAATTGGCCGGACGGCTGCCGCGCGACCTCCGCGATCAGGTCCGAGGCTTGATCAAAGAACTCCTCTGATCCGGGCGCCCGGCCCTTGACCGGGCCGATTCGTCGCCACTAGAGTCCCCCGTAAATCGTTTCAATGAATCGATTCACGATGGCCGTCTCCGGCCCGACCCAGGAGGACGAGGATGTCCGAGTCGATCAGCCGCAAGCATTTTCTCGGTCTGGGCGCCGTCGGTGCCGCGATCGGAACGGTGGCCGTCGTGGCCGGTGCGGGGCCGGCGCACGCCGAGGCGAGCGGTGACTGGCAGAACGTCAAGGACTTCGGCGCCACCGGCGACGGCGTGACCGACGACGCGCCCGCGATCCAACAGGCGATCGATCAGTCCGGGAAGCTGAGCGCGATCTTCTTCCCGCCGGGCACGTACCGCTGCGACCGGACGATCACCAGTCAGGCCCGTTCGCTCTCGATCATCGGCTCGGGCATCGGCGTGACGCGGGTGATCTTCACCGTAGCCGGCCACGGCTTCGACCTGAGCCTGGTCAGCGACGACGCCACCCGGGACTTCGACTACCTGAACGTACGTGACCTCTCCGTCCTGACCCGCAACCCGGACGGCCGGAGTGCGATCCGCGCGGTGTGGAGCAAGCCGACCGGGCAGTACCCGCACTGCAATATCAGGAACCTCGAACTTGATCATGACCTGTCCGGCACCACCGGGCACTGGGCTACCGGCATCGCGCTGCAGGACGGCTGGAAGTCCATGATCGACACGATCAACTACCGCAGCAACGGTTCGGGAATCGGCATCGACCTGCAGGGCCGCTGCGTGGACAGCTTGATCAGCAACCCGCACCTGTCCAGCGCCGGCGTCGGGATCCGGATCGGGCCGCTGAACGAGGGCACGGTGATCTACAACGCCGTGGCCGTCGGCGGGAAGATCGGAGTCCAGACGCAGGTCGGCGACAACGGCCGAAAGGGGCCGTGGACCACCGTCCGGGACAGTCACTTCAACACCGCTGTGGCCGGTGTCGAGCTGCGCGGCACCGGTGACTCGTGGGTCTGCGACAACCTGATCTACAAGCTGGCCGGCAGCAGCGAGGACTGGGCCGGGGTCCGGGTGGTCGACTGCAACAACAGCAGGATCACCGGCAACCAGCTGTTCGACACATCGGGCCTGGCGGAGCGCGAGGTGCCGATCGAGGTACGCGACAGCAACCTGATCACCCTGCTGCACAACCAGGCGAACTCGTGCAAGAACGGCTTCGAGCTCCACAACTCGGTCGCCTGCATGGTCTCCCACAACATCGGCCGGAACACCGGCGCGGCCAGCGGCGGGGTGGTCCACCTCGCCGCGACCACGCGCGGCTGCGTGGCCCACTCGAACCTCAGCCAGGTCGACTCCGGGACCGCGCCGGCGCCGGTGCAGAACCTTGGCACCAACAACCACGTCGCCGACAACCACGCCTACATCGGCGGTCTTGCCTGAGCCAAGCCACAACGCTCCATGGGCCTGTCGAAGGGCAAGGCCACCTCCGGCTTGGCCCTTCGACAGGTTCAGGGTGCGGTCAGTCGACCGTGGGTAGCCGCCGGAGCAGCTTGCCGAGGACTCGGCGGAGGTCGGCGACGTCGGTGTCGGTGAGCCTGTCGTCGAAGAGTTCCTGTCGGGCCTGGTGGATCGGCTTCAGGCCGGTCCGGGTGGCTCGGGCGCCGGCCGGGGTGAGGACCGCGTAGACGATCCGCCGGTTGTCCGGGTCGGTCTCGCGCCGGACCCAGCCCTCCCGCTCCAGCCGGGCCACCAGCCGGGTAGCGCCGCTCGGCGTGATCATGGCCCGCTCGGCGAGATCGGACATGGTCAGCCGGCGGTCGACGTCGTTGGCCAGCTGCCACAGCACGTCGTGCTCGGTCGCCGACATGCCCGCGTGTTCGGCGACCCGACGGCTCAGGGCCGACCGCAGTCGCGACGTCGCCTGCTGCAGTTCGAGCCAGGCCAGCTCCCGGTCCGGCTGCTCTCTCATGATCCGCATCGTAGACCGGGAATAACTCTTGATCAGTCAATGTTTGCCTAGACAAGTATTGCCGAGACAAGGAAAAGATGATCATGAGCGAGCCTCGTACGGTGCTGGTCACCGGCGCCACCGGAAACCAGGGCGGCGCCGTCGCCCGGGAACTGCTGCGCCGCGGGCATTCCGTCCGGGCCCTGACCCGGCGCCCGGATTCGGCCGCCGCGACGGCGCTGGCCGGCCTCGGTGCCGAGCTCCGGCAGGGCGACTTCGAGGACCCGGCCTCGCTGGCCACCGCGGCTCGCGGTGCCGACGCCGCCTATCTCATGGGTACGCCGTTCGAGGTCGATCCGGCGACCGAGACGCGGCAGTCGATCGCCGCCGCCGACGCGATCGGCTCGGTCGGCGTGCCGCACCTGGTCTACGCCTCGGTCGCCAGCGCCCTGGACGGCACCGGCATCCCGCACTTCGAGAGCAAGGCGGAGGTGGAGCGGCACCTCACCGCCGGGCGAATCCCGCACACGGTGGTCGCGCCGGCCGCGTTCCTCGGCGACCTCACGTCGCCCTGGTATCAGGAGAGTCTCCGAGCGGGGACGTACGCCTTCGCGCTGCCGGCCGACGTCTCGCTGCAGCAGATCGTGCTGGCCGACCTGGCCGCCTTCGCGGCGCTGGTGATCGAGGACCCGGACCGGTTCGCCGGCGACCGGATCGAGCTCGCCTCGATCGAGGCCACCGGAAGCCAGGTCGCCGAGCGGCTCTCGGCCGGACTGGGCCGGCCGATCAGGTACCAGGAGATCCCGGAGGCGGCCATCGCTGATCAGCTGGGTGACGACGGGTTGCGGATGATCAGGTTCTTCCGCAACGGCGGTTACACCGTCGACCTCGCGGCACTCCGCCGGAACTACCCGGAGGTCGGCTGGCACGACCTGGACGCCTGGATCACCAGCCACGACCTGAGCCTGGTCGGCTGACCACGGACCATGATCAGAGCTTCCGCTTGTAGGACCAGACCGACAGCGGGGCGAAGATCGCGATCACCACGGCGAAGCCGATCACGGCGACCAGCACCTCGATCGTCACCGCACCGGAGTTCGCAAGATCACGAGCCGCCGACACGATGTGCGAGACCGGGTTCAGGTTGACGAACCACTGCAGCCAGCCCGGCAGCGTCTCCACCGGTACGAACGCGTTGGACAGGAACGTCAGTGGGAACATGATCATCATCGAGATACCCTGCACCGCCTGGGCGGACCGGGCTACGGTGCCGACGAACGTGAACGCCCAGGCCAGCGACCAGCTGCCGATGATCACCAGCAGGATGGCGCCGGCGACCCCGGCGACGCCGCCGCCGGGCCGGTAACCCATCGCGATGCCGACGGCGAAGGTGAGGGTGGAGGCGATCGCGTAGCGGACCAGGTCGGCCACCATCGGCCCGGCCAGCGGCGCGATCCGGGCGATCGGCAGCGACTTGAACCGGTCGAACACGCCCTTCTCCATGTCCTCGCGGAGCTGGACGCCGGTCGCCATGCAGGCGGTCAGCGCCGTCTGGGCCAGGATGCCGGGGATCAGCAGCGGCAGGTAGGACTGCACGTCGCCCGAGATCGCGCCGCCGAAGATGAACGCGAACATCGCCGTGAACAGCAGTGGCTGGATGGTCACGTCGAAGAACTGCTCCGGGTTGCGGCGCATCCGCTTCAACGCGCGCCAGGCCATCGTCAGCGTCTGGCTGACCGTGTCGGCCGGGTCGAGGTGGGCCCGGGGCGGCGTGATCGTGGCCGCGGGAAGATCGAGGGTGGTCATCGTGCCAACTCCAGAAGTTCGTCGGTGTCGTCGGGCTCGGCGGTCGTCGCCTCGTGCCCGGTGATGGCGAGGAAGACCTCGTCCAAGGTGGGTTTCCGTACGGAGACCGAGGCGATCGAGACGCCCGCGTCGCGGAGGGCGATCAAGATCGCCGCGGCCCGGTCGGCATCGGCCAGGGCCACGTTGAGCGCGCCGACCTCCGGAGTGAGGACCGGCTCGGCGCCGGTGGTCCGGGTGATCACCGGAACGGCCGTGCCGAGAGCGGCCGGGTCGGTCAGCCGCAGCTGCAGGGTCGAGTTGCCGACCGAGGACTTGAGTTCGTCCGGCGTGCCCTGGGCGACCTTCACGCCGCGGTCGATCACCGCGATCCGGTCGGCCAGCTGGTCGGCCTCGTCCAGGTACTGTGTGGTCAGCAGCAGCGTGCAGCCGCTCGCCACCAGTTCCCGGATGGTGTCCCACATCTGGCCGCGGGTGCGCGGGTCGAGGCCGGTGGTCGGCTCGTCGAGGAAGATCAACGGCGGCCGGGTGATCAGGCTGGCGGCCAGGTCCAGCCGGCGCCGCATGCCGCCGGAGAACTGGTCCAGCGGGCGGTTCGCGGCCTCGGTCAGGCCGAACTGTTCGAGCAGCCGGTCGGCGATCTTGCGGGCTTCGGCGGAGGAGATCCGCTGCAGCCGGGCGAACATCCAGAGGTTCTCCCGGCCGGTCAGTTTCTCGTCCACGGAGGCGTACTGGCCGGTGACGCCGAGCAGCTGGCGTACCTGATGGGATTGCCGGCGGACGTCGTACCCGAAGATCTCGGCCTGGCCGGCGTCGATCGTGAGCAGCGTGGCGAGCATCCGCAGCACGGTGGTCTTGCCGGCGCCGTTCGGTCCGAGGACGCCGAAGATCTCCCCGGGGTGGACCGCCAGGTCGATCCCGTCCACGGCGCGATGGCTGCCGAAGGCCTTGACCAGACCCTCGGCGTTCACGGCGAGTGACGGAGCAGAAGTGTTCATGGCCCCGATGCTCGGCCGGTCCGGTTTCACGGCGGCATCAGCGCGGTATCACGGCACCGTCACCGGGATTCGCTCCCCGCGGCTGAAATACAGTGGTGGGCATGACGCAGACCGGGGGACCGTACGGAGGGTACGGCGGCTCCCTGCAGCAGTACGGCCAGTCCCCGTCGGATCCGCAGGCCCCGCCGGCCCGGATCGACCCCTATGTCGGACCACCGCTGCCGCCGCCCATGCCCGCCGGCCAGCCGCCGCTGACGGCCGGCCCGATGACCTACCCGACCGGTCCGGTGCCGGGCCCGTTGCCGGTGCAGCGGCCGGCCGTGATCGCGATGGCGGCGACGATGGCCGTCACCGCATCGCTGCAATGGATCTGCTGCCTCACCTTCGCCTGGCTGATGGCCGCCGTCGGTGCGCAGAGCCTCGGCACCGACGGGCTGGACGGCGGCGTCTACCACGCCCTGCAGCGGTTCAGTTACGGGTTGATCGACGGCCTCGCCTGGCCGCTCTATCTGTTCCCGACCGCGTCGTTCATCACCGGCTTCATCGTGCTGGTCCGCCGCTCCTGGGCCCGGATCGTGCACACCGCGGTCGGCGTCGCCGCGCTCGGCTGGTCCGCCTGGTGGCTCTACCCGGTGTCGCTGCTCTGGTGGATCGCCCCGGCCGTCTACATCGGCGTCGCCTGCCTGATCCTGTGGCTCCCCGGCGTCGGTCGCTGGTACCGCTCGGCTCCCTGATCGGAGTCACGCGGCCAGTTTGGCCAGGGCCGCCCAGGCATCACCTGCCAGTGAACGGGCGCGCAGCAGGTGGTCGGCCGCAGCGAGCAGCAGCTCGTCCTCGGCGGCAGGAAGTCCATCGACCTCGAACTCGTGCTCGGCCAGCCAGATCCGGACCGCCGTCCAGCTGTAGAGGTTGAATCCGCCGGAGTTGACCGGCTCCGGGAATCCGCCCGGTCCGCGTTTCCCTGCCTTCCACAAGCGAACCGATTCGTAGGTGCGTCCGAGTCGCCCGGCGATGGTCTCGATGGTCACCAGATCCTCGTAGTCGAGACCCACCACCTCGAATCCGGCCCTGCGGCTGTCGATGATCACCGTGCGGATCGCGTCCAGAAGCCGGTCCGCCTCCCGGTGGACCCGAAGTTGCCGTCCTTCCGGAGTGGTGTCGTCCAGCCCGGCCTCGAACAGTCGATCATGGTCGGCATCGGTCTCGACCGGTCGGTCCAGCACCGCCGTGAACTCGTAGGTCGTCATGTCGATCTCCCCTCCTTGACCCGATCGTCCCGCTTCTCCAGGTGTTCGTGCCGCAGTGCGAACCTCGCAAGGTCCTTGGCGTGGTTGCCTGCGCTTCTGGGCGTCGACCAGATGCTGACTCGCTCTCCACACCGGATGCATTCGACATAACCCCACCGATGCCCGGCATCAGTCTGCACTGCGATCAGGTGGTCAGGAAGCCAACGGATGACCTCTGCGATCTCCTTCTTCGGATGGCGCCCCACCATGTTGTGAGGATACAACGCGATGTTGTATCTTCACAACATTCGTTCGGTGGCTGTCGCGGCCCTGGTGTCACTCGGCCCCGGAAGCGGCGCTGTCCGGTTACCGGAGGCCTTCGATTCTGACCTCGGTGTCGGCGAGGAGATGGCGCAGATCGCTCACATCCCCGGTGAGTACGGCGACCGGAGGCGGCAGGACCAAGGCCGTGGCGGCGACGATCGCGTCCACCGCCAGGTCCCGCGGCTTCCGTCGGGTGCTCGCCGCGCCGGCGCGCAGTCGACCGGCGGTGTAGCCGATCTCCTCGCTGACCGGCACGATCCGGAGGGCCTTGCTGATGCGGCGGACGTCCGCATCGCGTGCCGTCCCGTCGGTGACCTCGGCCAGGGTCACGGCGGAGGCGTGCAGGATCGAGTCACTCCGGCGCGCGGCCGTCGCCCAGGCCTGCATGGTCCTGGTGCCGGCGGCCAGGGCGGACAGGGCCTCGGCGTCGAGCAGGATCGAATGCGGGCGGATGATCACCGGGCAAGTCGACCCAGAATCTCGGACACCTCGTCCTCGTCGACCGGACCGTGTTCGGCCTCCATCCGGGCCAGGACGTCGTCCAGCGCATCGCGTTCGAGTTGCCGGGCAACCGCCTCGGCGACATAGGAGGAGAATCCGCGGGCTCCGGCGCGAGCGCGTACGCCCTCCGACGTCGCCGCCGGCATCGTGATGGAGTGCTTCTCCAGCGCGCCCGAGGAACTCATGGCGCAATCCTACTAGAAGGAGGATAGTGCTGTCGGGCTGCGCGTGAGAGGCTCATCCGCGTGATCGGGATTCCGGTGCTCAGCATCCCCAGCCCGCCGGTGTCGTCGTGGAACCTCGGCGGGTTCGAGTTGCGGGCGTACGCGCTCTGCATCATCGCCGGCATTCTGGTGGGGTTCCTGATCGCGAACCGGCGCTGGCGGGCGCGCGGTGGCCGGGCGGACTCGATGGAACTGGTCTGTGCCGTGGCGGTGCCGTTCGGGATCGTCGGCACCCGGATCTACCACGTGATCACCGACTATCAGCTCTACTTCGGCCCGGGCCGCGACCCGCTGGACGCACTGAAGATCTGGCAGGGCGGGCTCGGCATCTGGGGCGGCGTCGCGCTCGGCGCGTTCGGTGCCTGGCTGGTGGCCCGGAAGCGCAAGATCAAGTTCGCCGCGCTGGCCGATGCGGCCGCGCCCGGAATCCTCGTGGCACAAGCGATCGGGCGGCTCGGCAACTGGTTCAACCAGGAACTCTTCGGTACGCCGACGGTGCTGCCCTGGGCCTGGTGATCGATCCGCAGCACCGACCGGCCGGCTACGAACAGTACGAGACGTTCCACCCGACGTTCCTGTACGAGCTGCTCTGGTGCCTTGCCGCGGCGGCGGTGTTGATCATGATCGACCGCCGGCTGAAGCTGGGCCGGGGCAAGGTGTTCGCCCTCTATGTCGCGCTCTACACGGCGGGCCGGTTCTGGATCGAGGCGCTGCGGATCGACCCGGTGAACGAGGTCGGCGGGTTCCGCCTGAACAACTACACGTCCTTGATCGTCTTCGTCGCTGCCGTGATCGTGGTGATCTTGCTGTTCAGGTTCCGCCCCGGCCGGGAGGAGATCGTCGAGGGCGACCCGCCCGAGCCCACGAACCCGGACCCGGACCCGAAGGCGTCGGTGGCTCAGCCCGCGGACCGCTGACGCAGCCGCGCCACGGCCTCGTCGATCACGGCGTCGGACTTGCAGAAGGCCCAGCGTACGTACGGCCGGCCGGCCTCGACGTCGTCGTAGAACACCTGGTGCGGGATCGCGACGACGCCGCAGCGGCCGGGCAGGTCCCGGCAGAACGCGATCCCGTCGTCATAGCCGAGCGGCCGGACATCGGTGGTCATGAAGTACGTACCGCGCGGGATCACCGGGTCCAGCCCGATCGCCCGCAGACCCTCGGCCAGCCGGTCCCGTTTGCCCTGCAATTCCTTGCGCAGCCCGGCCACCCAGGCGTCGCCCTCGTTCAGGGCGCGCGCGATCGCGGGCTGGAACGGCGCCCCGGACACGTAGGTGAGGAACTGCTTCACCGCGGTCACCTCGGTGATCAACTCCGCCGGCGCCATCGCCCAGCCGATCTTCCATCCGGTCGCCGAGAACGTCTTGCCGGACGACGAGATCCGGACCGTCCGCTCGCGCATGCCGGGCCAGGTGGCCAGCGGCAGGTGCTCGGCGTCGTCGAAGATCAGATGCTCGTACACCTCGTCGGTGATCACGATCAGGTCGTGTTCGATCGCCAGCCGGGTGATCAACTCCAGCTCGGCCCGGGTCAGCACGACACCGGTCGGGTTGTGCGGCGAGTTGATCAACAACGCCTTGGTCCGCGGCCCGACCGCCGCCCGCAGCCGCTCGGTGTCCAGCCGGAAGTCCGGGCCGAACACGCCGACGCCGACCCGGACGCCGCCGGCCAGTTCGATCGCCGCAGCGTAGGAGTCGTAGAACGGTTCCAGCGCGATCACTTCGTCGCCCGGATCGACGAAGGCCAGGATCGCCGCCGCCAGCGCCTCGGTCGCCCCGGTCGTGATCAGCACCTCCGTCTCCGGGTCGTAGTCGAGGCCGTAGTGCCGCCGGGCGTGATCGGCGACCGCCCGGCGCAGCGGCTCGATGCCGCGACCCGGCGGATACTGGTTCAGTCCGTCCGCGATCGCCTGCCGCGCCTCGGCCAGCATGAAGTCGGGGCCGTCGGTGTCGGGAAAGCCCTGGCCGAGGTTGATCGACCCGGTGCGGACGGCGAGCGCCGACATCTCGGCGAAGATCGTCGGCGCCGAGGATGCGACTCGGGCTGCTTTCCAGGCGGAGGGCACGGCCAGAGCCTACGCCGCGACACGCGCCTGGCACCGAGCACCCGGAACGAGGCAGAATGGCCGAAGTGAGCACCTTGATGGATGAGTTCGGTCATGATGATGACCCGAACGACCGCGGGCGACAAGGGGACACGAGACCGCGCCGGGCTGCCGGCCCGCCGTCGCGGCGGCCCAAGCGGGGCATGTCGCCGTTCACCGCGGTCGGACTGTTGCTGCTGATCGCCGGCCTGGCCAGTCTCGGCTGGGTCGCGTACCAGTATTTCGGCACCAACGCGGCCGCCGAGCAGGCCTTCAAGGACGAGAAGAGTCAGCTCCGCGAGGAGTGGGACCAGCAGCCGGACCAGGGCTCCAAGGAGGACAAGAAGGAGACGAAGGGGTCGGTGATCCCGGGCAAGGCGATCGCGCTGCTCCGAATCCCGGCTCTCGGCAAGGACTACGAGGTCCCGATCCTGGCCGGCACCGACGAGAAGACGCTGTCCCGCGGCATCGGCCACTACGACAAGACGGCCGATCCCGGCCAACTCGGCAACTTCGTCATCGCCGGCCACCGGGTCACCCACGGCCAGCCGTTCGCCCGGCTGCTGGAGTTGAAGGCCGGTGACGAGATCGTCATCGAGACCCGGGACGCCATCTACACGTACGCGCTCGACACCCCGCCGAGCGACCTGACCGTGAAGGCGAACGAGACCTGGGTGACCGATCCGGTGCCCGGCACCAAGAGCAAGAAGGCGAGCAAGGCAGCGCTCACCTTGATCACCTGCGAGGACCTGTTCCACTCGCCGGACCGCTCGATCGGCTTCGGTCACCTGATCGACACGGAGCGCAAGTCCAAAGCCAGCTGACCCGTCAGTAGGCTTGCCGCCGTGTCCGAGGATCGTACGGCCCTGATCGAGGCCATCAACCGGCTCGCCGTGGTACGCGGCGAGGTCACCCTGTCGTCCGGGAAGAAGGCCGACTACTACATCGACCTGCGCCGGGTGACCCTGGACGGGGCGGCTGCGCCGCTGGTCGGCCGGGTGCTCCGCGACCTGGTCGCGGACTGGGACTTCGAGGCGGTCGGCGGGCTGACCCTCGGGGCCGACCCGGTGGCCACCGCGATGCTGCACTCCGCGGCCGCGCAGGGTGACCGGCTGGACGCATTCGTGGTCCGCAAGGCGGAGAAGGCGCACGGCCTGCAGCGGCGGATCGAGGGCACCGAGGTGAAGGGCCGGCGGGTGCTGGCCGTCGAGGACACCTCGACCACCGGCGGTTCGGTGATGACCGCGGTCGACGCGCTGCGCGAGGCGGGCGCCGAGGTGGTCGGTGTGGCCGTGATCGTGGACCGGGACACCGGCGCCCGGGAACGGATCGAGGCGGCCGGGCTGCCGTACCGCTTCGCGATCCCGGTGACCGACCTGCAGGTCTGACGGACGGGGCACCGCGCACCCACTAGTGTTTCGGGTGAAGCCCGGTCCAACCGCAAGGGAGATTCCCGATGGGAACAGCCATCGCCGTGATCGTCATCATCCTGGTCATCGTCGCCATCGTGGCGCTGGTCGGGATCGGGTCCTACAACGGGTTCGTCAAGGCGCGGAACCTGATCCAGGAGTCCTGGCGCCAGGTCGACGTCGAACTGAACCGGCGGTACGAACTCGTCCCCAACCTGGTCGAGACGGTACGGGCCTACGCGGCGCACGAGCGGAACACGCTGGAGGACATCACCCGGCTCCGCGGCCAGGCGCAGCAGCTGTCCCAGTCCGAGGGCGCCTTGCCGAGCCAGCAGCGGGCCCAGGTCGAGGAGGCTCTGTCCGGCGCCGTGCACAGCCTGATGGTCAGCGTCGAGGCGTACCCGGATCTGAAGAGCAACCAGAACTTCCTCGAGCTGCAGCGCCAGCTGGCCGAGACCGAGGACCGGATCGCCGCCGGCCGCCGCTTCTACAACGCCAACGTGCGGGCGTACAACACCAAGGTCGACTCGGTGCCGAGCAACATCATCGCGAACATGTTCAAGTTCGAGAAGGCCACCTACTTCGAGGTCAACGACCCGGCGGTACGGCAGGCGCCGGACGTCAGCTTCGGCGAGATCGCGTACCGCGGTGATCAACAACAGCAGCAGCAGGGCCAGCTGCCGCAGCAGCAGTCCGGGCAGCCGTATCCGGATCCGAACCAGCTGCCGAATCCGCAGGCCCAGCAGCAGCAGTATCAACAGCCGCAGTACGACCAGCAGCCGCAGCAGTACCAGCAGCCGCCGCAGCAGGGCTACCCGCCGCAACAGCAGCAGGGCTACCCGCCGCAACAGCCGCCGACCCAGCAGTGAGTGATCATCCCGGCGTTGAAACAATGCCGGGGTGACCATCTCTGAGATGACGTACCGCCAGCTCGGCGGATCCGGCCTGACCGTGTCCACCGTCGGCCTCGGCTGCAACAACTTCGGCGGGCGAATGGCCGATGATCAGGTGCCCGAGGTGGTCGCGGCGGCCATTGATCATGGCATCACGCTGTTCGACACCGCCGACGTGTACGGCAACCAGGGCGGCTCGGAGACCCTGCTGGGCCAGGCGCTCGGCGCTCGCCGGGATCAGGTGATCATCGCGACGAAGTTCGGCATGGACATGGGCGGCGCGAACGGGCCGGACTGGGGTGTCCGCGGCTCCCGGCGCTACATCCGGATCGCCGTCGAGAACAGCCTGCGCCGGCTCAACACCGACTGGATCGACCTCTATCAGATGCATCGACCGGACCCGCACACGCCGATCGAGGAGACCCTCGCGGTGCTGTCGGACCTGGTCGCCGAGGGCAAGGTGCGCTATCTCGGCAGCTCCAACTTCGCCGGCTGGCAGGTGATCGACGCCGACTGGACGGCCCGGTCCGGCGGCTACGAGCCGTTCGTCTCGGCGCAGAACAACTACTCCTGGCTGAAGCGCGACATCGAGACCGAACTGGTGCCGGCCCTTGATCACACCGGCCAGGGCCTGCTGCCGTTCTTCCCGCTGGCGGCCGGCCTGCTGACCGGCAAGTACCGGCGCGGCGAGGCGGCACCCGACGGCAGCCGGCTGGCCAAGCAGCCGGACCGCCTGCAGGGCGCCGACTTCGACACCATCGAGGCCCTGCAGGCCTTCGCCGACCAGCGCGGCATCACCCTTCTCGACGTCGCGATCGGCGGTCTCGCCGCGATGCCGACCGTCGCCTCCGTCATCGCCGGCGCGACCAAGGTCGACCAGATCGCCGCCAACGTCGCCGCAGGCCTCTGGCAACCCACCGACGAGGACCTCGCCGAACTCGACACCCTCACCACCCCCACCCCCCAATCCCGCTGACCGGTCACAAAAGCAGCCGTTCTGGCGGCGTGTCGCTGCACTTGTGCCCAGTCGGCGGAAGGAGTCGGGGTCGGGCGGGCGCGCAGGTGTGCGGGTCGGCGGGAGGAGTCGGTCGCGGGGAGGGGGTCGCGGCCGGCTGGCGCCGATCGGGTCGGCGGAAAGGAGTCGGGTCGGCGGAGGAGTCGGGTCGAAGGGGGAGTCGAGTCGGCGGAGGGAGTCGGGTCGGCGGGGAGGGAGTCGGGGCCGGCTCAGCCCGGACTTCGGGCGCAGATTCTGGATCCGGCGGGATGATCCGGGGCGGCGGGAGGACCGGCGAGCCGGGTCGTCATATGGAGCGTCTGGGCCCACCAGCCGTGGCCGGGACCGAGCACTTGGGCGCCGCCCGGGTCGACGGAGGAGTCGGGACGGCGCGAGGAATCGGGGTCGACGGGGAGGGAGTACCGATGTCGCGATTTCTCTTGACACCAGCTGGTTCAACGTTGCACCGGGCGTCCACTGGTCCATGCCAAGAGAAATCGCGACACCGTGGAGGCGGGCGCCGGGCGGGCGGGTCCCGGAGCCGCGGGATCACCTCGATCAGGGTGTCCTGGATGTAGGTCAGCTCCGGGGTCGGTTGCCAGCTCTTCTGGCCGACGTCCTCTGCCGCCCAGTCAGTCGCCGCCGCTTCGGGATCGGCGCCGGCGCGGTAGACCCACCAGAGGTTGTGCCAGGGATCGAGAATTCGAGAGAAGGCCTCGCCGAAAACGCGGTTGGACAGGCCACGGTCTCCGCGCCGAGGGACTCAGCCCGCTGGCAGGCGGCCTCCGCGACGTACACCTGGAGCAGGGCGGGGAGGACGGCCAGCCGGCTTCCGTTCGGCGATCATGATCGTCGAGTCGCCGGGCTGGAGTTCGGCGAGCAGCAGCAGGCCGTCGTCGTCGATCGCGCGTCTCGGGCCGGTCGACGGCGTCGACCAACCTCGGTGACGAAGCGGATCATGCCGTCGGCGACCGGCAGCGGCACCGTC
Source organism: Microlunatus parietis (assembly GCF_013407955.1). Classification (GTDB taxonomy): domain Bacteria; phylum Actinomycetota; class Actinomycetes; order Propionibacteriales; family Propionibacteriaceae; genus Microlunatus; species Microlunatus parietis. The sequence continues at coordinate 4,238,567 of NZ_JACCBU010000001.1, forward strand.
TCGCCCAGGACCTTCGGGACGTCCGGAATGGCCACGTGCGCCGCCAGCTCGACGCCCCACTCACGCTCGCCCAGGTAACCCTCGAACGCTCCGCACGCTTGCTGAACTCGGCCTGGCTCTCCGACCGGCCCAGTGATCGTGGAGCGACCCAAGTCCTGGCACGGGGCTCCCAAGCCTGCTCCAGCAGCGCGGCGATCTTGGACCGGCAGCTGCCGCAGCTGGCGCCGGCCCGACGAACCGCGCCCCGCGTGGCCGGACGTGCGGGCGCAGTTCATTGAGACGATGTGACCTCGGTTTCGGCGGGTTCTGCCGGTCAAGCGGTCCGCTCGGTGCCCTTTCGGCTGGAGAGGCTCGGCCCGCCAGACGGTCCGGACCAGCGGCGAGCGCCCCGGCCGTTCCTCGCAGGCGGGGCCGACCGCACCGCCCGAGGCACCGCCTACGCTGCGGGTATGAGTTCCCCGCCGGGCTGGTATCCCGATCCGGGCGGCCGCGCCGGCCACTTCCGCTACTGGGACGGGCGTGCCTGGTCGGCCGCGACCACGACGCAGCCGGCCACCCCGCCGCCGAGCCAGCCGAGCCAGCCGAGCCAGCCAATCCGGCCTGGACAGCCGGCCCGGAGATCGTCCGCCGGCTGGCTGCTCGGGCTGTTCGTGGTCGGAGTGGTCGTGCTGGTCGTGGTGGTGGTCCTGGTGGTCCGGGGCACCGGAATCGCCAGCCCGGGTGCGGATCCGGGCGGCCAGCCGTCGGGTGACCTCTGCCAGACCGCGAGCGCGGTCGAAGGGTCCGCTCCGCCGCAGTCCGGCGACCGGGTGGTCAGCGGCCGGCTGTCCGTACCGCGGCTCGGTCCGCCGTTCCAGGCACCGCGGTACGACCCGCGGGTGCCGTTCGGCCGGGACGTGCAGAGCCAGGACGCACCGGTCGAGGTGAGCGCCGACGGCAGGACCTCCTGGCTGGCCGGCGTGCTGATCGCGCGGCTGCTGGCCGGCGACGGGTTCTACGGCCCGCAGCAGGGCGCAGACCTCGTGGTGACCTGCATCCTCGGCGTCTTCTACGGCAACGCGACCGTGGCCAGGGACGACGTGAAGAACCAGGCTACGACCGTGGACGGGCATGACGCCTGGCTTATCGAATCCAACCTGTCCTTCGACGTGCCGGGGATCAAGACCAAGGGCGAACTACTGATCGTGGTCGTCGTCGACGTGGGCGACGGCGAGGGCGGCCTGTTCTACGCCTCGATCCCGAACACCACCCCAGAACTGGTCGCGCCGGCCCGAAAGGCCCTGGCCGACCTCCGGGTCGACGCCTGATCGAAGGAGTGCCATGACGTTCCCGACCGACTTCTCCTGGGGGCGTGGCCAGCGCCGGGCATCAGAACGAGGGAGACAACGTCCACAGCGACATCTGGACCCTCGAGCACACCGAGCCGACGATCTTCCGCGAGCCGAGCGGGCCCGCCTGCCGCGCGTACGAGTTGTGGGAGACCGACCTCGACATCGTTCGCGACCTGGGTCTGAACGCGTACCGCTTCAGCGTCGAGTGGGCCCGGATCGAGCCGGCCCGCGGAACCGTCGACGCCGCCGCGCTGGACCACTACGAGCAGGTCGTCGACGGCGCGCTCGAGCGCGGCATCACGCCGTTGATCACGTTCTGCCACTTCGCCGCACCGCACTGGTTCGCGGCGTCGGGATCGTGGCTCGGCCCCGACGCGCCGCAGCTGTTCGGCGACCACTGCGACCGCGTGATGGCGCGGGTCGGCGACCGGATCGGCGCCGGCATCACGCTCAACGAGCCGAACCTCGAGCAACTGCTGCAGGCGCTCGGGCACCTGCCGCCCGAGGCCGAGGAGGCCAAGCGCGCGATGCTGGCCGCGGCGGCGCGCAATGCCGGAACCGAGCGGTACTACGCCGCCAACGTCATCCCGGCGGACGATCAGTTCGCGCTGCGCGACGGGTTCCTCCGGGCCCACCGGGCCGGCAAGGCGGCGATCAAGGCACGACGCTCCGACCTTCCGGTTGGCGTCTCCGTCGCGATCGGCGACGATGTCGCGGTCGCGGGCGGTGAGGCCCGGCGCGACGCCCGGCGCGAGCAGGTGTACGACTTCTGGCTGCACGAGGCGCGGAACGACGACTTCATCGGCGTGCAGAACTACGAGCGGGTGTGGCACGGGCCCGACGGCGAGGTGTTCCCCGACGGGCCCCGCAACGGCATGGGCACCGTCATCTCCTACGCCTCGGTCGCCGGCGCCGCGCGCTACGCGTACGAGGTCTCGGGTGTCCCGGTGCTGGTGAGCGAACACGGGATCCAGACCGACGACGACGCCGTGCGGGCCGACTTCATCCCGGCCTCGCTCGCGGAGCTCGCGATCGAGGTCGAGCGCGGTACGCCGATCCTCGGCTACTGCCATTGGACGTTGATGGACAACTTCGAGTGGATCTTCGGCTACGGAGCAAAGCTCGGTCTCGTCGAGGTCGACCGGGAGACGTTCCGGCGCACCCCGAAGCCCAGCGCCGGCGTCTACGCCGACACCGTCCGTCGCTACCGGGAGCCGGTCTGAAACCGGACCCCGCCCGGGCCCTGCGTCGCCTCTAGATCACGCAGAACTCGTTGCCCTCCGGGTCGGCCAGGATCATGTGCGAGCCGTCGTCGTCGTCGACCCGGCGCAGTACGGTTGCGCCCGCCGCGACCAGCCGGGCGGCCTCGTCGTCCTGTCGCTGCCGGACCTGCTCGGCCGGAAGCCCCTTGGACACCTTGAGGTCGAGGTGCAGCCGGTTCTTGGCGGTCTTGTCCTCGGGCACGGCGAGGAAGAAGATGTCCGGCCGGTCCCGTCCCGAGAGGTCGATGATCGTCCGGGCCCGGTTGCGGCCCTCGGCCGGGAATCCCTGCTCGTCGGCCCAGCCGTCCCAGCTGTCGAACCCGGGCGGCGGTGCCCCGGCCGGCCGGTCCGGGTCGCTGCCCGGGAAGTCGTACCCCTCGAGGGCGGTCAGCCAGAACAGCGCGAGGCCGTGCGGGTCGCGGCAGTCGAACACCAGGTTGACGTCGTAGCCGATCATGGCGGTGAGCCTCCCAGACCGTACTGACAAAAGGACGGAGCCGGGCTGGGTGGCCCAGCCCGGCTCCTGGCGTCACGGTTGCCCGGGACGGTCAGTCGACGTAGAAGCCGCCGGAGTTGAGCTTGAGCTCACCGATGATCGGGTGGCGCCGGTCGGCGGCGGTGTCGTACCAGTGCCAGACGACGCAGCGGCGGTTTCCGGAGGTGTAGAAGACGTCCATCCCGCCGGGGCCGGCGTGGTTGCCGGGCAGGCCGCGGTAGGGGCCGAGCCCGCCGGCACCGGTGTAGCCGAAGTACGGCTGGTTCGCGCCGTCCTGCAACAGTCGGCAACGGCTGGACGGCAGCGGGCTGGTGCCGCAGTCGGCGATGCCGGTCGAGTAGCGGGCGCTGCGCCAGTTGTTGCCGGAGAACATGAGGTAGTAGTGGCCGGCGCCGCCGACGAAGATCGACGGATTCTCGATCACGTGGGTCGTCCCGGACATGTTCGTGGATTCCCAGACGAGGTCCGTGCTCTTCAACAGGTCCCGACGGGTGTTCCAGAGCGCGAACCCGTTGGAGCCGACCTGCACGACGGAGATCCCGGTCTGCGGCCACGAGGTGATCGCGTCGTCCCGGTAGACGACGTAGAGCTTGCCATCAGCGACGAAGGGATCAGCGTCGATGGCCCACCGGCCGCCGCCTGGGCACGCCCACTCGCCCCGATCGGTGAACGGCGACTTGGCACCGCCGGACGTGGCCAGCCCGATGCACTTCTGACTGGTGCCCTTCTTCGTTGCCGTGTAGTACATGAAGTAGGTGCCGTTGAATTCGACCACTCCCGGCGCCCAGACCTCTTTGAGCTTGTTCTCGTCGAGTTCATCCGCCCAGGGGCCAGGGCCTGAGGGCAGTGCATCGCCTGCGGCGCAGTTGGACATGCCCACCGTGTCGCCTGATCCGTGATTGAGGAAGGGTACGTACAGCTTCACGCCCGTCGGGGCGCCGCAGCGTGGGCCCGCTCCGGAGCCGACGTTCGTTCCGTAGGTGACGTAGGTGCCGTCCTTGGCCAGCACCGTGTTGGGATCGGCGAGTGGGAACGTCGACGAGGGGGTGGCGGCGTTCGCCGCGATCGGCCCCGTGGCCAGCGATGCGGTAACGATCAGCACCAAGGCCAGGGCTGATGTGAGCAGGGTGGATTTTCCGAGTCTGGTCATTGCGTACTCCCTCTGAAGCGGGGACAGCCGACAGGTCGAATTGTTCTGGCGCCACTTCGCTTCAACAAGATCGACTCGTCCATCTGGTCAAAACCGTTCAGATGCGGGACGATCAATAGCGGTTCTCGGGGAATCTCGGGCCTGCTTGCTTGCCCGGGTTTGTTGAGGGCGAGCGGAGTGGTGCGGGATGCAGGAACTGCGGGGGCGGCTCGGGAGGCCGCTGACCCTTCGGAAACTCTGGCCGGTGCTGGCCGCGGCGCTGCTCACCGCCGCCTGGATCATCCTGCCGGCCTCGCCCGTGATCGCGGCAACCACCGAGGTCGGTACGCCCGGCGAACTGGCGGCCGCGTTCGGCAAGGCGAACGGCGACGGCGTAGTCCGGTTGACCGCGGACATCACGGTGACCGCGACCGACGAAGCGATCATGGTGCCGGCCGGGCGGGAAGCCGTCCTCGATCTGACCGGGCATGCGCTGACGATCACCGGCCGGGACCGCGGCGCCGGGCTCGGCGTACCGGAGCGGGCGTCCTTGATCATCCGCGACTCGGCCGGCGGCGGAACGCTCACCGCCCAAGGCGCGCCCGGCGGTGCCGGAATCGGCGGCGGGGACAACGCCGGTGCCGGCAAGATCACCGTCGAGAGCGGTACGGTCTCGGCGACCGGCGGCACCTCGGGCGCGGCGATCGGCGGCGGTTATCTCGGCGGCGGCGGCACGATCATGATCACCGGCGGTACGGTCTCGGCGGCCGGTGGCGAGTACGGTGCCGGAATCGGCGGCGGCCAGGGTGGGGCCAGCGGCATGATCACGATCAACGGTGGAACGGTCGGCGCCCGCGGCGGCAACCGGGCCGCGGGTCTCGGCGGCAACGTCGCGACGCCGGCAGGCGCGATCATGATCAACGGCGGCGCCGTGACCGCGACCGGCGGGCCCGCCGGCGCCGGAATCGGCGGCGGGATAGAGAATCCGGGGGGCCGGATCATGATCAACGACGGTACCGTCACGGCCACCGGAGGCGCCGAGTCCGCCGGGATCGGCGGCGGCTGGAACGGTGCCGGGGGCGAGGTGACCATCGCCGGCGGCACGATCGCGGCCATGGGCGGCCGGACCGGGGCCGGCATCGGTGGCGGCACCGAGGGCGCCGGCGGCACGACCATGATCACCGGCGGTACGGTCACCGCGGACGGCGCCGACTTCGCGGCCGGGATCGGCGGCGGCAACGGGACCGGCGGTACCGCCGGGACGATCACGATCAACGGCGGCACGGTCCGGGCCACGGCCCAGCGCGGCGCCGGGATCGGCGGCGGCGATCTGGCCGCCGGCGGCACCGTGATCATCGGCGCCGGCGCGGATGTCACCGCCTCCTCGGTGACCGGCTCGGCGATCGGAGCCGGCGCCGGCTCGACCGGGTTCGGCTCGCTGAGCAACGCCGGCACGGTGACGATCGACTCCGGCACCCTGCTGGTCCCGGCCGGAGCGACCCTGATGAACTCGGGCCGGCTGGCCGGCGCCGGTGCACTCGCCGGGGCCGGCACCGTGCAGAACACCGGCGTGGTCAGCCCCACGCTCACCGTCGCCGCCGGGCTCTCGGTGCTGCGCAACGACTACCGGTTCGCCTTCGATCCCGTACCGGGCAACGAATCGGCCGGGACCGCGCGCTGAGACAGAATGCTCCGGTGACCGACCCCGACGGCAGCGAGCCCTTCGACCAGCCCGGCGTCGGCCCGCACCCCGAGCCGTGGCCCGACGACCCGCGGCTGGACCCGGAACTGCTCGCGGCCGGCGACCGGCGCAACGTGATCGACCGCTACCGGTACTGGCGGCTGGACGCGATCGTCGCGGACCTTGATCGACAACGGCACCCGCTCCGGGTCGCGATCCAGAACTGGGAGCACGACTTCAACATCGGCTCGATCGTGCGCACGGCGAACGCGTACAACGTCGCCGGGGTGCACATCGTCGGCCGGCGGCGCTGGAACCGGCGCGGCGCGATGGTCACCGACCGCTATCTGCAGGTGGAACACCATCCGACCGTCGCCGACCTCGCGGACCGGATGGCCGAGCTGGACACGATCATGATCGGTGTCGACAACCTGCCCGGCAGCCTGCCGCTGGAACGCACCGAGCTGCCGCAGCGCTGCTGCCTGGTCTTCGGCTCGGAGGGACCGGGGCTCACCGACGAGCTGGTCGCCGCCTGCCGGGACCTGGTCGCGATCACGCAGTACGGGTCCACCCGCTCGATCAACGCCGGCGCGGCCGCGGCGATCGCCATGTATCACTGGGCTTTACGCTGGGCCTGAAGAATTCCTTCCGGTGAACTGTCGATTTCTGTCGCCGGCCGTCGTGGATCCGGTGTCAGAATCGATCGACGGAAGGACAATCCGATGAAGTACGTCTTGATGTTCACCAGCCGGCCCGACCTCGACGCGGCCGTGCCCGCGGAGCGGCAGCAGGAGGTCTACCAGGCCATCTTCGGCTGGTTCCAGCAGAACGGCGCGGCGATCACCGACTCCGGTGCCGAGTTGCAGGGCCAGGAGACCGCGACCACCGTCAAGTCCGGCGACGGCGGCGGTGACCCGGTCGTGGTCGACGGGCCGTTCATCGAGGGCAAGGAGTCGATCGGCGGCTTCAGCATTATCGACGTCCCGGACCTCGACGCGGCGATCGCCCTGGCCAAGAGCTGGCCGTCGCTGGCCCTGCCCGGGGTGGCTGTCGAGATCCGGCCGATCGTCGACCACGCGGCGATGTGACCGCACCTCCGGCCGATCATGCCGACGCAGAGTTGGCACGGATCGTCCGGGCCGAAGCGGGTTTGATCGTCGCGCACCTGCACCGCCGGCTCGGTGACTTCGACGTCGCCGAGGAGGCGGTGCAGCTGGCGATCACCGACGCGCTCCGGGTCTGGCGGCGGGACGGCCCGCCGCCGAATCCGGGCGGCTGGCTGTCCACCACCGCCCGCCGGCGCGCAATCGACCTGCTCCGTCGCCAGTCCCGGGAGCTCCGGCGGCTCGATGATCAAGGTGTCGACGAGCCGGCGGTACGGGAGCCGGCGGCGACCGGGTCCGGGCGGGAGTTGGACGAACGGCTGCCGATGCTGTTCGCCTGTTGCCATCCGGCGCTTGCGGCGGAGACCCGGCTGCCGCTGACCCTGCGGGCCGTGGTCGGCCTGACCACCGAGCAGATCGCCAGGGCGTTCCTCACCCCGACTGCGACGATGGCGCAGCGCCTGGTCCGGGCCAAGCGCAAGATCACCGCGGCCGGGATCTCCTTCGCGCTTCCCGACGAAGATCAACTTCCGGCGCGGTTGGACGACGTGCTGTCGGTGATCACGGTCGCGTACAACACCGGCTATCTCGACGCCGATGATCAACAGCTGGCCGGCGACATGCTCTGGCTGGCCGAACTCGTGGCCCGGCAGTTGCCGGACCAGCCGGAGGCATGGGGCCTGCTCGCCCTGCTCACCCTGCAACAGGCTCGGGCAGGAGCCCGGCTCGGCACCGACGGCCGGCTGGTGTTACTGGCGGATCAAGATCGCGAACGCTGGGACCTGGCCATGATCAACCGGGCCGACCGGTTCCTCGAGCTGGCCGCGCAAGCCCGCGCGCCCGGCCGGTTCCAGCTGCAGGCGGCGATCGCCGCCTGCCACGCCGCCGCACCGTCCTGGACGGACACCGACTGGCTGCAGATCGTCACGCTCTACGACCTGCTGCTGCGCCATGACCCGTCGCCCGTGATCAGGCTCAACCGGGCCGTGGCGGTGGCCGAGCTGGCCGGGCCGGCGGCGGCGCTGGTCGAGGTGGAGCCGCTGGCCGAGCGGCTGGACGGCTACTACCTGCTGCACGCCGTACGGGCCCGGCTGTTGCACCGGGTCGGCCGCCACGACGAGGGCCGGGCCGCGGACCGGCGGGCGCTGGAGCTGGCCGCGAACCCGATCGAGCAGGAACTGCTCCGGGCCCGGCTGGCCGAGCCAGGCTGAGCCGCCCCGTCTCCCACCTCCGCTGACTGGGCACAAGGCAGCCGATCTGTCGGTGCGTCGCTGCAGAGGTGCCCAGTCAGCGATCTCCGGTCGTTGTGCCGCGGCGATCTGTGGTCGACTTTTCGGCGTCAGGGAGTGACGCTGACGTGAACCTTGGGCGCACCTGAGCCGGACCTGCTTGTCGTGGCCGAAACATGTCCGTAAATTACTGGTATTGACTGGTCTACCTTCAGGAGCGCGATGCGAACGACCCGAGCATGGACGTGACGAGCCCCATGCCTCCCAGCTCCACACCTCAGCTCGAGCCAGCGACGTTGACCGCGGCCATGGACATCGGTCGCTACCGGATCGACCGGCCGATCGGCGCGGCGACCACGAAGCGGGCCCAAGTCCGCGACATCCTGGAACGCCTGATCGACGCCGAGCTCCATCCCGGCGACGCCATCCCGTCCGAGCGGGCGCTGGTGGTCCGGCTCGGGGTCAGCCGGGTCACCGTACGGCAGGCGATCGCGGACCTGGTCGAGGCCGGGGTGCTGGAACGCGTGCACGGCAAGGGCACCTACGTTACCGGGCCGCAGGTGGACTCGCGGCTGCACCTGACCTCGTTCTCCCGGGAGATGCGCGACCGCGGCCTGATCCCGGCGACCGTGGTGTTGTCGGCCACCGACGAACCGGCCGGCGACGACGTCGCGTACGCACTGCGGATCAGGCCCGGCCAGCCGGTGATCCGGGTCGAGCGCCTGCGCACCGCCGACGGCACGCCGATGGCGTACGAGGTCGGCTACTACCCGGCCGCCCTGTTCCCGGGCCTGCTGCAGCGCGAGCTCGGCACCCTCTACGACATCTTCGCCAGCGAGTACGGCGTCGTCGTGACCAGCGGCGAACAGACCGTCCGCGCCGAGTCCGCCGACGCCCACCAGGCCCGGATCCTCGGCATCGCCCGCCGCGCGCCGCTGCTGGTGCAGGAACGGGTCACCCACGCCGGTGACCGGGTGATCGAGCTCTCCACGTCCTGGTACCGGGCTGACCGGTACCGGATCCACATGGCGATCACCCCGCGCGGCGCCCGCGAGAACTAGGCGCCCAAGGCCCTGAGCCTGTCGCAGGGCAGGCCGTTCGAACGCGCCTGGACAACCCCTGCCCACGCGGGGTCTTAACGTTGTAACCTTCTGGCAGCCCGATGACGTGCCAAGAGAGGATGCCGACGATGACACCCCGCTTGACCTTGATCATTCTGCTGTCCGTGGTGCTGGGGATCGGCCTGACGCCGAGCGTTCCCGCCGCTGCCGTACCCACCACCGGTGAACCGCTGTACGACTCGACCAGCATGTATCCGCGCGTCATCCGGCTGCAGCACGGCGACGCGAAGGGCCAGATCCTGGCCAGCGCGACCACCTTCACCGAGCGTGGCGGCGAGGTGGCGATCTTCCGCAGCACGGACGACGGCAAGAGCTTCCAGCACGTCACGCTGATCCCGGCCGCGCAGGGCTTCGGCAAGCCGGGCCTGTGCTGCGGCTCGATCTACGAGTTGCCGCAGGACGCCGCCGGGATGCCGGCCGGCACCGTGCTCTGGGCCGGGACGATGGGCCAGGAGGCGCGGCCGATGCGGACCGGTCTCGACGTCTGGCGCAGCGACGACGCCGGCAGCACCTGGCGCCGGCTCGGCACGATCATGACCTCGCCGCACGACGGCGGCACCTGGGAGCCCGAGTTCTCGGTCGACCGGAAGGGGCGGCTGGCCGTCTACTTCGCCGAGGAGACCGCGACCGCGCCGCGGGACCAGCGGCTGGCCCGGATGACCACCGACGACGGCGTCACCTGGACCGACAAGCGCTACGTCGTCGACAGTGAGCCCGGCGCCGGCCGACCGGGGATGCCCAACGTGCGGCGGCTGCCGAACGGCTCGTACCTGATGGTGTACGAGATCTGCGGCGTCCCCGGCAGTCAGTACGACTGCGCCGTCTACACCCGGTCCTCCCGGGACGGCATCCACTGGGGCGATCCGCTCGGCGGGCATCGCCGCGTCGTCGCCGAGAGCGGCAACTACTTCGTCGCCGCGCCGACCTTCACCTGGGCTCCGGACGGCACCCGGGACGGCCGGCTGATCTTGGTCGGCCAGCAGCTGAAGAACCCGGACGGCACGCCGGCCGCGGGCAACGGCAGCACGCTGTTCGTCTCCGACGGCCACCCCGCCAAGCCCTGGCGCGAGGTGACCGCCCCGGTCGCGGTGCCGGATCCGTTCCGGCACCCCTGCCCGAACTACTCCTCGACCCTGCTCCCCGTCGGCCGCGGCGAGATCCTGGAGATCGCCACCGACTTCGCCGAGAACCAGTGCCGAGCCTTCTTCGGCACGGCCACGGTGGCCTGAGCAAACGCAGTGCCAGTAGTGCCGCTAACCGGCGTGCCGTTCGAGATACTCGTCCAGTGCCTTCCGAGCCAGGCGGGACCGAGTCACGCCCTCCCGCTCCGCTTGAGCCTCAAGCGCCTGTTCCATCGACTCGGGAACGCGGAACTGGACGACCGGCGAGTGCTTCCGTCCCCCGGACATCGACTTGCCGCCCGGCACGAGGTTGCGTCGCCGTGCTTCGGCCAGGGATTCCTGTGCGATCTGCTCTGCGCGTGATTCGGTCAGTTCCTCGCCGTGGTAGATGAACGGCTCCTCGCTCGTGGACAAGGTCGCCTCACCATGCATGTCCTTGAAAGTCGCCATCACTCCTCCTCCTGCTGCTGGTTGCGGTAGCGGGTCGGCATCGCGTGGATGCAGGCATACTCACCGGATCGCTTGTCGTCGGGGACGATGATCAACTCCAGCTCAACACCCAGGCTATCGACTCCGAGGAAGTGCTCCTGATCGCCGATCGATCCGGTGTGGACTGCATTGTTCAATGCGGCGATGATCCGACTCTGCGCGATGCGGTGCTTCCTGGCGGTCGCGGTGATCCGGATCTCTGCCATGATTCTAGTATGTCATACATGTTCGAGTAGATGAAGGATTCGGGTCGGATCGGTCCGTGTTGCAGTTGGGTCGCTGTGAGAATGTCTGGCATGACCGATCGCAGTGTCGAGGCGCTCGCCGTTCCGTACGACCCGACGGCCGCGGAGAACCGGGTGACCCGGCGCAAGCAGCAGCTCCGGGCGCGGTTGATCAGCCTCGTCATCACGCTGGTGATCATGACCGTGTTCTACGTCTGGCGCCGGGACGACCTGACCGGGCCGTGGGTGATCGCGATCTACGCCGCGGTGATCGTGATCGCGCTGGCCTGGATCGTGGTCTGCTGGGTCGGCCTCCGGCTGGCCCGGCAGGAGCTCGCCGAGGTCGGCCAGGGGCTGGCGCTGCGGATCGACCGGACCGGCGTCGAACTGGCCGGGACGTTCGTCGGCTGGCCGCAGGTCGCCGGGCTGGTCGTGATCAAGGGCGGCTTCCTGCGCGCCGAGCGGCTCCAGCTCCGTCGCACCGATGGTGAGCCGGTGTCGGTGGCGCTGGAGGCGATGGCGGTCAAGCCGGCGACGATCGACCAGACCGCGCGGGCCTATTCCGCCGGCCGGCACGGCGTCGACCTGTCCGAGCTGGACAGCTGATCACCTGATCAGGCAGAACGGGTGCCCGGCCGGGTCGAGGTAGACCCGGAAGCCGCCGTTCGTCGACGGCTGGTGCTCGTGCCGGCGGGCACCGAGGGCGAGCACGCCGGGTTCGGCCGCGTCGATGTCGCCGACGCTGAAGTCGAGATGGAACTGCTGCGGATGAGTGCCGCCCGGCCAGGTCGGCGCCACCCAGTCGTCGATCCGCTGGAACGCCAGCGACGGCCGACCCTCCGGGTTGTCCGGTGAGACGCCGCCGCCGGGCGGCTCCAGCGTGACCCAGTCCTTGTCGGCGTCCTCCGGCATGGTCCAGCCGAGCAGGTCGGCGTAGAACCGGCCGAGTTCGAGGGCGTCCGGGCAGTCCAGGATGATCAGATCCAGTACGGGTTTCGTCGTCATGACCGCACCGTACGAGAGGTTCCGGACGAATTGCTTCCGGTTCGGGCTCGTCCGCAGAAACCACCGGGGAACCCGGTCTACAATCCGCCGGGGCGGCTCTGACAGACTGCGGCTGTTAGCACACGTACAGCAAGAAAGTGGTGACCGATGCCCATCGCATCCCCCGAGGTGTACGCCGAGATGCTGCAGAAGGCGAAGCAGAACGCCTTCGCGTACCCGGCGATCAACATCAGCTCATCCCAGACCCTGAACGCCGCGTTGCAGGGATTCGCCGAGGCGGGCTCGGACGGCATCATTCAGGTCTCCACCGGCGGCGGCGAGTACGCCTCCGGTCCGACGATCAAGAACATGGTGACCGGTGCCGTGGCCCTCGCGGCGTACGCCCATGAGGTGGCGAAGAACTACCCGATCAATGTGGCCGTGCACACCGACCACTGCCCGAAGGACAAGCTGGACGGCTTCGTCCGGCCGCTGCTGGCGATCTCCGAGGAGCGCGTCGCGCGCGGCGAGAACCCGCTGTTCCAGTCGCACATGTGGGACGGCTCCGCGGTGCCGGTCGAGGAGAACCTCTCGATCGCCGCCGAGCTGCTCGAGCGGACCAGCAAGGCCAAGATCATCTTGGAGATCGAGGTCGGTGTCGTCGGCGGCGAGGAGGACGGCGTCAGCCACGAGATCAACGAGAAGCTCTACACCACCGTCGAGGACGGGCTGCGCACCGTCGAGGTGCTCGGCGCCGGTGAGAAGGGGCAGTACATCACCGCCCTCACCTTCGGCAACGTGCACGGCGTCTACAAGCCCGGCGCGGTGAAACTGCGGCCCGAGGTGCTGAAGGAGATCCAGGACGAGGTCGGCGCCAAGATCGGCAAGGAGCGCCCGTTCGACCTGGTCTTCCACGGTGGTTCCGGCTCGACCCTGGAGGAGATCCGGGCCGCGGTCGACTACGGCGTCGTGAAGATGAACATCGACACCGACACCCAGTACGCGTTCACTCGGCCGGCCGCCGCGCACATGTTCACCAACTACGACGGTGTCCTCAAGGTGGACGGCGAGGTCGGCAACAAGAAGGCCTACGACCCGCGCGCCTGGGGCAAGCTGGCCGAGGCCGGCATGGCCAAGCGCGTCGTCGAGGCCTGCGAGCACCTGCGCAGCACCGGCACCTCGTTGAACGCCTGAGGCCCGGATGAGGGTACGGCTGATCGGCGCGAATCCGTTCCTGACCTTGTATCGGGACGGCGCGCCGGTCGCCTACGCCTCCGTCTGGCGGGTCGACTGGTCCGAGCGGGGCGCCGGCCATGCGCTGGTGTACGGAGACGCCGAACGGGTCCGGGTGATCGGCCCGGATCCGGACCTCGGGCTCTGGCTCGCGGAGTCGTACAACCGTTATTTCCAAGACGTCTGCGCCGGACTGCCCTGGCACGAACCGGAGTTGATCAAGGCCCCGGTGGACTGGCACCTGGACCTCGCCACCGGCCTGCGCGCCAAGGCCGATGATCTTGAGGTCGAGGTCGCCGACCCGATCGATCGCCAGCTCGGCCGCAACGACGCGTACCAGCTGGGCGAGGTGACCAACATCCTGTCGACCGTCTGGATGCCCTGCCGGATCGGCACGATCAAGATCAACGGCGAACCGGTCGAGGGCGAGCTCAAGATCACCACCGATCCGCTCTACTCCTCCGCCGCGATCGCAGACGCCGAGGTCTGGTGCTGGCCCGAGTAATCCCCAGGCTTCGCAACGGAGCGGCTTGCTAGAGTCGGCGGTGTGACGTGTTCTCCCGGTGTCACGGGCACGCGCTGACCCTGCGCCAGTTGGCGTGCCTGCCACCTGCTTCTTTTTCGGCCGGTCGCTCACCGAAGCGGTCAGCGCGATCATCCGCGCCCCTTGTCCCTTCTCTTTGGGAGGCCACTTCAGCATGTCCCTTGCCGAATCCGATGATGATCACCGTGCCGTCGCCCAGCAGGCCGTGGCTGCAGCGATGGCGACGGCCGCAACGCTTGACTTGGCGGTCGACGACGCCGTCGTCCTCAACGAATCCAACCGCCTGGTCGTCCGCCTGACGCCCTGCGACACGGTCGCGCGAGTCACACCCATGACTCACCACGCAGGCCATCAAGCGAGCCCGGAACGCGAGGTGGAACTGGTGTACCGGCTGGCGCAGACGGACAGCCCCGTTGCCACGCTGGACGATCGGGTCGAACCGCGGATCTACGTGCGTGACGGTTTCAAGATCACCTTGTGGACCCACTACGAGCCGATCCAGGCCCCACCGACTGCGGCCGACTACGCGCACGTACTTCGGCGTCTTCATGCCGGCCTGCGGCAACTGGAGATCGCTACGCCGCATGTCATGGCTCGCGTCGCCGCCGTACAACACGACGTTGCCAGCCGTGACATCACGCCAGACCTTGCGGATGCCGACCGAACGTTTCTCGCTGACACGCTGTATGAGCTGAGGCGGTCCGTCACCACCTGGCACGCTCCTGAGCAACTGCTCCACGGCGAGCCGCACCCGGCGAACGTGATCAACGCCAAGACCGGGCCGCTCTTCATCGACTTCGAGAACACCGCCCGGGGACCCGTCGAGTACGACCTCGGCTGGGTACCCAGAGCAGTGGGCGATCACTATCCAGGCGTCGACCAGGGGTTGCTGGACGGGTGCCGCGGCCTCGTCGTGGCGATGGTCACTGCGTACCGGTGGCGTCGCGACGACCGGCACCCGAGCGGCAGGGAATCCGGAGTTGCCTTTCTCAGCGCTCTGCGGGACGGTCCACCCTGGCCGGCGCTCGACGAGGTCACCTGGTAGCGGCCTGGATCGCGTAGCAGGTACGGGTCCGGTCAATCGCAGTCCGCCGGTCCCGACTGCTCCTTGCCGCCACTGGTTTGTCCGGGCGCGATGACTTCGGCGAGTCGCTCGGTAAGAAGCTGGACCTCGGGCTCGGTCGGGGCCAATTGGGTTGCCCGGCTGTAAGCGACTGCGGCGTCGGCGGACCGTCCGAGTTGGCTCAGGAGGGCCCCGCGGGTCGCGTGCAGGAGGTGGTAGCCGTCGAGTTCCGCTGCGACGGCGTCCACGAGGTCCAGGGCGGCGGCGGGTCCCTGGGTCTCGGCCACCGCAATCGCGCGGTTCAGCGCCACCATCGGCGTGGGCATGGCCACGAGCAGCCGGTCGTAGAACCTGACGATCGCCGCCCAGTCGGTGGCGTGGTACGTGGGCGCGTCGCCATGCACAGCGTGGATGGCGGCCTGGAGCTGGAACGGGCCCATCCTGCCGCGCCGGAGACAGCGCAGCACAAGATTGTGGCCTTCGGTGATCAGCCCGCGGTCCCACTGTGACCGGTCCTGGTCGCGCAGGAGAACGATGGCGTCGGTGCCGCGTGCCGGTGTCCGGGATTCGCACAGCAGCATGAGCGCGAGCAGGCCGAGCGCTTCGGGTTCGTCGGGCATCACGGCCACCAGCAACCTGGCGAGCCGGATCGCTTCGCGGCGTAGGTCGCCACGCCCCTTGCGGTTGTCGGCGCCAGCGTTGTAGATCAGGTAGAGCACGGTGAGCACAACGCGCAGGCGGGCCGGGAGTTCGGCGGCAGCGGGCACCCGGAACGGGATCCCGGCCGCGCTGATCTTGAACTTGGCCCGCACCAGCCGCTTGGCCATGGTGGCCTCGCTGACCAGGAACGCCCGCGCGACCTCCTGGGGTGACAGGCCGCCGATCAGCCGCAATGTGAGCGCTACTTGATGCTCCACCCTCAAGGCCGGGTGGCAGCAGGTGAAGATGAGCCGCAGCTGATCATCGCGCATCAGATCCGGGTCCCCTTCAGGAACCGCCTCCCAGGGGTGTTCGGCAGGCTCGGACCGGGCGGCCGCGAGCTTCCCGTACAACTCGCGTCCCCGGTCGGCACGCCGCTTGAGGTCGATGGCCCGGTGTCGGGCGGTGATCACGATCCAACCCGCCGGGTTCGGCGGGATCCCGCTTCGCGGCCAGTGGTGCATCGCTGCCACGAAAGCGTCCTGCACGGCGTCCTCAGCGAGCGTGATGTCGCCGAACAGCCGGACCAGGGAGGCCACAGCCGCCCCGTGTGCTTCGCGGAACGCGCGCTCGACCTCCTCCATACCTGCCCACCTTGCTCCTCGTGCGCTCCGCTAGTGGTCCCGGACGCGGCCAGTGGCGCGGAACGGCCGCACCTCGATGGCGTGGTTGGTCGCCTCGACGACCTTGCCGGCCCACGAGAGCGCGGAGTCCAGGTCCTCGGCGTTGATCACGTAGAAGCCGCCGATGTGCTCCTTCGCCTCGGTGAACGGCCCGTCGGTGGTCACCTTGTCCAGGCCGGTTCCACCGCTCACCACTGTGGCCGCATCCGGGCCGTGCAGCGCGCCTCCGAACACGAAGACACCCGCCGCGTCCATCTCGTCCTCCAGCGCGACCACCCGGGCCATGAAGGACTGCATCTCCTCCTGGCTCGCGGGTGAACCCTCGACCTTGCCCTCCACCTCGTACACCGACAGCAGGTACTGGTTCATGCGGGACTCCTTCATCCACTGCTGGCGGGCTGATCCCGCCTTCAACCTACTCACGAACAGCGCGGGCGGATCAGGACACTGTGGTTCTCCGAGGTCCGGGATTTGTTTCAGACTCCGGGCGACGGTGCTCGCCGTCGCTCGCCCAAAACGTGAGGCAGTCATGGCACCCAGCGTGCAACGCCTGGCGGGGGTCGCTCCGGACGCGCGACACTAGCGATACGGATTCGGCCAGTGACGCGGACTCCGACAGCGGAGCCGGTGTCAGTGATCAGGATGCCGACGGCAAGGAGTTGCCCGACACCGGGTCCGGTCCGCTCTCGATCACCGCCGCGGCGGCGCTGCTCACCACACTCTGCGGTGCCGCCCTGCTGAGCCGGCGGCGCCGCGAGCGCTGACGCCTCAGGGCTCCGGGTCGGCGGGCGGTACGGCCTCGGGGATCAAGATCGTGGAGAGGTCGACGCGGCGGCGGCCGCCACCCTGGTCGACCTGGTACGGGGCGAGGACCTTCGTCAGCCCCGCCTGGATCGTCGCAAGATCATCGGCGTTGACGTACAGCGAACCGGTCCCGAAGCCGAGGAACTCGCGCAGCTGCGGGTCGCCGGCGTCCAGGAACAGGTCGAAGGTTCGGCCGACCTGGCCGAGGAAGCTCAGGAAGGCGCTGCGCAACTGCGCGTCGCTCATCGCCCGCAGGCCCTCGTGATCGATATGGGCCAGCCGTTCGCCGAGGGCGAGCGTCCGTTCGACCGCGCCACGCACCCGCCGCTCGGCCACGATCGTGAGCACGCCGGCCTCGACCAGGATCGCGACCTGGCGATACAGCGTCGGCTGGGACACGTCCGGCAGCGCCGCCCGTAATTGTGCGGTGGTCAGCTCCCGCCCGCCCAGTTGCTGGATGATCCGCACCCGCACCGGGTGCGTCACGATCTCGGCGATCGACATCGCGGAGGAAGCCATTCTGCTACACCATTCTCATCGTGATAATATTCTTGCAACTAGAACGATGCTATCGCGAAGGAATGAGGGCCTCGATGACTCAGGTACGCCACCACCACGACGAACTCCGGATCGACTTCCCGGGCTGGGAGGCGCTCATGGCCGGCCGGTCCGCGCTGGCGGTGCCGGCTGCCTCGGTCCTCGGCGCCCAGGCGTCGGCGGGCTGGTCGTACGAGGTGCTCGGGGCCCGGTCCGGCCTGGTCATCTCCGGGTTTCGCAAGCTCGGCACGTTCACCCATCCGGACGGGACCAGGCGGCTGGTCTCGATGAAGCGCGGCCTGCCGCTGCTCCGGGTCCGGGTCCGGCGCGAGACGACCGGCTTCGACGAGCTGCTGGTCAGCACTCCGGACGCCGAGGCGATCGCCGACGCGCTGCGTGCCGAGGTCGCCCGATGACGGGGATCGCGATCCGGGTCGACGGACTGACCAAGGTGTACGGCTCCGTGCGCGCGGTCGACGACGTGACGTTCTCGGCCGAACCGGGCCGGATCACCGGCTTCCTCGGCCCGAACGGCGCCGGCAAGTCCACCACCCTGCGGATGCTGCTCGGCCTGGTCCGGCCCGACGCCGGCACCGCCCGGTTCAACGGCCGGGCCTACCGCGACCTGCCGAACGCCACCGCTACCGTCGGCGCAGTCGTCGACCTGGCGGCGGCACACCCGGCGACGACCGCCCGCGGCCATCTGCGGACGTATGCCGCCCTCGGTGGGCACCCGGCGACCCGGGTCGCGGAGGTGATCACGACCACCGGCATCGACGGTTTCGCCGACCGCCGGGTCGGCGGCTACTCGACCGGGATGAAGCAGCGGCTGGCCCTGGCCACCGCGCTGCTCGGCGAGCCGCGGGTGCTGGTCCTTGACGAGCCGTCCAACGGCCTGGACCCGGCCGGCATCGTCTGGCTGCGGAACTTCCTGCGCGACTTCGCCGCGGCCGGCCGGACGGTGTTGATCTCCAGCCATCTGCTGACCGAGGTACAGCACAGCGTGGACGACGTGGTGTTGATCAACAACGGCCGGATCGCCTGGGCCGGGCCGCTGACCGAGGTCACGGCGGCCGGCGGCACCCTCGAGGAGACGTTCCTCTCGATCACCCAGGAAGGAGCCCTACGATGATCACCACGATCAAGGGCGAACTGACGCGGCTCTTCTCGACCCGGCTGCCCTGGGTGGCTGCGATCGTGGCCGTCGTCTGCGGCGGCGCGCTGACCCTCGTGCTGGGCCTGATCGGGCCCGAGAATGCGACCCCGCCGCTGCCCGGTCTGGACACCGCGGAAGGCGTCGGTACCGCGGTCGGGCTGAGCGGCCTGGTGCTCTTCGTCCCGGCGCTGATCGGCACCATCGCGATCACCGGCGAGTACCGGCACCGCACGATCGGCGGCACCTTCCTGGCGGCGCCCCGGCGCGGCCGGGTGCTCGGTGCGAAGCTCGTCGTGTACGCCCTGTTCGGCCTCGGCTACGGCTGCATCGCGGCCGCGAGTTCGGGGCTGGCGGTGCTGGTCGCGGCCGCGGTCCGCGGCGTCGCGCTCGGTATCGGCCCGGGAACGTTGTTGATCATGCTCGGCCAGCTGACCGTCGCGGCCGCCGTCTACATGGTGCTCGGCGTCGCGATCGGTGCCCTGGCCAGGAACCAGATCGTGGCGATCGCGGTCGTGCTCGGCTACTTCTACTTCCTCGAGTACGTCCTCATGATCATCCCGGGCCTGAACGCCATCTACCCGGTCCTGCCCGGCGGCGCGACCTCGGCCTTGATCAACTTCACGTTCCTCACCGACGTGATCACGAACGAGGCCGGCCTCGGCCTGCCGGCCCTGCTGTCCCCGGTCGGCGGCGCCCTGATCCTGCTCGGCTACGCGGCGGTGTCGGCCGCCGTCGCCGTCCTGGTCCCGCTCCGCCGCGACCTGTCCTGAGCCCATCGAATCCGCTGACCGGTCACCAAAGCAGCCGTTCTGACGGCGTGGCGCTGCACTTGTGCCCGGTCAGCGGGGAACGCGACGGGCACGATGTCGCTCGGTTGATGGAGAACGACCCAACCAGGGTCGGTCGGCGATGAATTGAGCGTTCGGTAGGAGACCGGGTGACATCGAGGTCCAAGGCGATGGGTCGGAAGATGGGCCGCGGCACTGCCGCGGCGGCGCGGGACCTTCTCGGGCCCTGGCTGGACCACACAGCGGAGAGCGCTGCATCAGGCAACTCTGCACCAGGGTCCAGCTCCATGCAGAACCTCGGGACCGCGGGGGGCTCGGGCTTGGCCCCACGATCAGTTGCGGCCTACGCCCGGAGTGCGGCCGACCCAACTGCCGACCGGGCACAACAGCAGCGACACGCCGTCAGAACGCCTGCTTTTGTGACCGGTCGGCGAGCTGGGGCTCAGACGGGGAGCAGCCGGTCGATCACGGGGCGGACCACGCTGACGTAGTCGGTGGTGACGCCGTCCAGGCCGAGGGTGAGGGCTCGTTCGATGTCGGCCTGGGTGTTGGCCAGCCAGCCGGTGATCCGCAGGCCGCGGCCGTGGGCGTACTCGACGATCTCCGGGGTCAGGTCGGGCAGGCTGAGATAGACCGCCTCGGCGCCCAGGCCCACCGCCCGGTCGACCAGGGAGGTCGACGCACCCTCGGCGCTGTACGCCAGCCTGGCCGACGGCCGCAGCCGGTGCAGGTCGGCCAGCCAGGTGGTCTCGCCGGTGTTGACCCGGAATTGATCTTCGAGCTCGGGCCGCTCCCGCAACAGGGCGGCCAGCCGCGGCGCGGCCTTCGGTGCCTTCAGCTCGACCTGCAGCGGGTGCCCGGCGACGGTGTCCAGCACCTCGTCGAACGTGGCGATCCGCTCACCGGACACCGACAGCTCGCGCAGCTCGGCCAGCGAGAAGTCGGCCAGCGGGCCGGTGCCGTCGGTGATCCGGTCCACGGTCTGATCATGGAAGACGACCAGCTGGTCGTCGGTGGTCACCTGGAGGTCGAGCTCGAGCTCGTCGGCCCCGTCGGCGATCGCGGCCGCGAACGCCGGCAGCGTGTTCTCGGGTGCCCGGTCCGGAGATCCCCGGTGAGCGGTCAGCACGAGCCCCATGGTTCTCCTCTGCGCGACGCGACAGGTGCGTGCCAAGCGTCCCAGGCCCGCAGGGACACGGATCTGAGCCGGTCCACCCGGGACGCTATGGCCCCCGCGAAAGTGAAGATAACATGATTTCGTGATAACTCGACCTGCTTCACTTCCAGATCTCACGAGCATCCGGTGACCGGCAGCGTGGAGCCGGCCACTCGCCGGGCGTCCCGGTTGCACCGGATCGCGGACCTGGTGGTGGCGGAGGGCTCGATCTCCGCCAACCAGTTGGCCGAGCGGTTCGAGGTCAGCCTGATGACGGTGCACCGCGACCTGGACGAGCTGGCTCGGCAGGGCGTCGTGCGGAAGTTCCGCGGCGGCGTCAGCGCCCAGCCGTCGAACGTGTTCGAGGCCAACATCCGCTACCGGATGCAGGTCAACCGGGAGATCAAGGTCGCCCTGGCCACGTACGCCCGGACCCTGATCGAGCCCGGCATGGCGGTCCTGCTGGACGACTCCACGACCACGCTCGAGCTGGCCCGGCAACTGGAGGACGTCAGCCCGCTGACTGTCATCACGAACTCCCGGCCGGTCGCCGAGATCGTACGGCAGGACGGCGATCACCGGCTGATCGTGCTGGGCGGCGAATACTCCGAGACCCACGATTCCTATCTGGGCATGATGTGCAACGAGATGATCGACACGCTGCGGGCCGACATCCTGATCGCCTCCACGTCGGCGATGACCGCCGGCGAGGTGTTCCACCAGGAGCCGGACATCGTGCTGATCAAACGGGCCATGATGCGCTCGGCCACCAAGCGCGTGCTGCTGATGGACCACAGCAAGCTGGGCCGGACCGCGCTGCACTCGATCGCGCCGACCAAGGACTTCGATCTGATCGTCGTCGACGAGAGCTCCGACCCCGAGTTCCTGTCCGCGGTCCGGGACTCCGGCGGCCGGGTGGAGACGGTGAAGGTCGGCGCCTGACCGCGCCCGCCGGCTCCACTTCACCAGGTTTCCTGTCGCTTTACCACAGAAGCTTCCCTGGTAAAGCGACAGTTTTTCACGTTACGTGAAAAACTGGCAGCCTGCCCAGGGACAGGGTTACGGGAACGTTCGGATCACGGTTACCGGAACGTATGTTAACTTCGCAATCGCGCGTGTTAACTTAAGCCCGTGGCCGACGACGTGGGAAATGTCTCGACCGTCACCAGGGTGCGGGCGGATGATGCCGGTCCGTCCCCGCGCGTGCCGCCGATCCGGCGGCTGTCCCTCGGCCAGCGGATCTGGCGGGAACGCTGGATGTACACGTTCATCGTGCCCGGCGTGCTGTTCTTCGTGATCTTCCACTACCTGCCGCTCGGCGGCATCGTGATCGCCTTCCAGGACTACTCGCCGTTCCTCGGCTTCGCCGGCTCGACCTGGGTCGGGATGGAGAACTTCACCCGGCTGGTCGGCGACATCGAGTTCTGGACCACGGTCAGCAACACGCTGGTGATCTCCGGCCTGCAGATCCTGTTCGCGTTCCCGGCGCCGATCCTGCTCGCACTGCTGCTCAACTCGCTGCTGTCGGAGCGGGTGAAGCGGATGGTCCAGTCGATCGTCTACCTGCCGCACTTCATCTCCTGGGTGATCGTCATCTCGATCTGGCAGCAGGTGCTCGGCGGCGCCGGCCCGGTGGCCGACCTGATCGCGCAGCTGGGCGGCGGGTCGGTGAACATCATGGCCAACGCCGAGACGTTCAAGATCCTGCTCACGTCGCAGGTGATCTGGAAGGACATCGGCTGGGGCACGATCATCTTCTTCGCCGCGATCACTGCCATTCCCACCGAGCTGTACGAATCCGCCGCCGCTGACGGGGCCGGTTCGCTGCGGCGGATCTGGCACATCACGCTGCCCGGGATCCTGCCGGTGATCGTGCTGCTGTTGATCTTGCGACTGGGCGACGTGCTCAGCGTCGGGTTCGAGCAGATCCTGCTGCAGCAGCCGTCAGTGGGCGTCGCGGCGGCGCAGGTGCTGGACACCTTCGTCTACTTCCGCGGCGTGCAGGGCGGCGACTGGGGCATCGGCGCCGCGGCCGGGTTGATCAAGGGTGTGGTCGGCACCGCGTTGATCATCGTCGCCAACCTGGTGGCCAAGCGGACCGGCAACGAGGGGCTGATCTGATGGCCACCGCACTGGACTCGGTCCGGGTCACCCCGCCCACCGGCTCGAACCGGCCGGTCTGGCTCGGCAAGCCGCCGCTGGCGATCCGGGTGATCAAGGGCCTCGTCATCGCGGGCATCGTGCTGATCATGCTCTACCCGTTCGTGTACGTGATCCTCTCCTCGTTCGGCGCCCCGACGGCCCAGCGGCAGTTCGGATTGTTCCCGTCGGAGTGGACCACGAACGCGTACAAGACGATCTTCACCGGCGGCATCGTCACCCGGTCCCTGTTGGTGTCCGCCGGCGTCACGCTGGTCGGCACCGTGCTGTCGGTCGGCTTCACCGCCATGCTCGCGTACGGGCTGACCCGGACCCGGCAGGTGCCGTTCGCCCGGGCAGCGTTGATCATGATCCTGCTGACCATGCTGTTCAGCGCCGGGATCATCCCGAACTACCTGCTGGTCAAGTCCCTCGGCCTGATCGACACGTACGCGGCGTTGATCTTCCCGGTGCTGATCTCGGCGTTCAACATGATCGTGATGCGCAACTTCTTCATGCAGTTGCCGAGCGAGCTGTTCGACGCGGCCCGGGTGGACGGCGCGGGGGAGTGGCGGATCTTCACCTCGCTGGTGCTGCCGCTGTCCAAGGCGGTGCTCGCGGTGATCGGCCTGTTCTATGCGGTCGGCTACTGGAATGCGTACTTCAATCCGCTGATCTATCTCAACGATCCGGCGAAGTGGCCGATCCAGTTGGTGCTCAACCAGTACGTCCTCCAGGGCTCGCCGATGAGCCAGATGGAGAACCCCGACATCGGTGCGGTCGCGCCGCAGTCGGTCCAGATGGCCATCGTCGTGGTGGCGACGCTGCCGATCCTCATCGTCTATCCGTTCGTGCAGAAGTACTTCACCAAGGGCGTCCTGACCGGCGCCATCAAGGGTTGAGGAGTTTGATCATGATCGAATCCAGCGTCCTCGGTCGCCGGGGATTCCTGGGACTCGGGCTCGGCGCCGCGGCGATCGCGGCGGCCGGCTGCGGTACCAACCCGGGCGGCGGAGCCGGCCCGGAGAAGAAGCCGCCGTTCACCTCGCCGGCCCATACCGAAACGCCGCGGCTGGAGGGTGCGATCGTCTCCAAGGAGGCGGGCGTCCCGATCGGGTACGAGACCCTGCCCGCGGAGTTGATCAAGACCGTCGACGCGCCGCCCGGCACCGGCGGCCCGATGACCCATGTGCACGTCACCTGGGGCGCCCCGGTGCCGCCGCTGGACCGGAATCCGTGGTGGCGCGGGCTGAACGAGCGGCTCAACGTCGACTTCCAGATGACCACGATCCCGTACGCGGAGTACGAGGCGAAGTTCGCCACCCTGCTGGCCGGCGGCGACCTGCCCGACGTGGTGCAGTTGATGAACCTGGCGGCCTGCGCCAAGGCCTGCCGGCAGGGCGCGTTCGCCGACCTCAGCGACGTGCTCGGCGGCGACGGGATCCTGGAGTACAAGAATCTCTCCAACATCCGCCCGGACCAGTGGAAGGCGAGCGCGATCGACGGCCGGATCTACGGCGTGCCGATCGACATCCCGGCCGTCCAGACCCAGTACCGGCTGCGCCGGGACTGGGCCGAGAAGCTCGGCTTCAACGAGGATCCGAAGAACGCCGAGGAACTGGCCGAGGTGCTCGCGGCCATGTCGAAGGGCAACCCCGAGCCCGGCCGCAAGGTGTTCGGCGGCGGCGGGTACAGCTTCACCAGCACGATCGGTACGGTCGCGAACGCGATGTTCCGGGTGCCGAACAACTGGCGGCTGGAGGGCGAGAAACTGATCCACGCCTACGAGACGCCGGAGTACGAGCAGGCCGTCACCTGGGCGGCGAACCTGTTCAAGGCCGGCGGGCTGCACCCGGACACGCTGGCCCTGGGCGCCAACTCCGCCAAGGATCTGGAGTTGATCACGACCGGCCAGGTCGGCCTCTGCTCGATCTCGGCCCAGAACTGGTATTTCCCGAACGCTTACTCCGAGGCCGTCAAGGCGAGCGGTGGTGGTCTCTCGCCGTTCATCCCGCCCGGCCACGATGGTTCGGTGGAACCGCAGTTCGTCCGGTCCTCAGGTTCGTACGGGATCAACGCGATCTCGGCCAAGGTGGCCGAGGACAAGGAACGGCTGGCCGAGATCCTGCGGGTGTTCAACTACCGGCGGGCTCCGTTCGGCAGCGAGGAGTGGTACTACCTCAAGTACGGCGCTCCGGGCGATTACTACGAGCCGCGCCCGGCGGGCACGGACGGCGAACCGAAGATGATCGAGGGCACCACGCTCGAGACCGACCGCGGCGCGCTCAACTACGGGCTCGGCCCGCAGGCGTGGATCTTCGAGGGCGTCGACGAGTGCATCAAGATCAACGAGCAGATGGCTGCGACCGCCGAGCCGGACCCGACCCAGGGCCTGACCTCGGAGACCCAGGAGCGCCGGGATCCGCAGCTCAAGCTGCTGCAGCAGGACTTCGTCAACCGGATCGTCGTCGGTGAGCGGCCGATGACCGATCTGAAGGAGTTCCTGAACCAATGGCGGAGCCAGGGCGGTGACCAGATCCGGACGGAGCTGGAGACCGCGCTGAAGGAACGACCGGCCTGATCATGGCGATGCGGCCGCGGAGAACGGGGGAACCATGGGACGGCCAGAACGGATCGATACGGCAGACTTCCCGGCCGCGGTCGCAGCGGGATGGGACCGGCGCCGGTTCCTGACCGCGACCACGGCCGCGGCGGCGCTGGCCTTCAGCGTCGGCACGCCCCAGCGCAGCGAGGCCAAGATCGTCGAGGATGCGCTGCCGTACCCGTACACGATGGGGGTCGCGTCCGGCGATCCGCTGCCGGACGCGGTGGTGATCTGGACCCGGCTGGCGCCCAAGCCGCTGGAACCGTACGGCGGCATGCCGCAGGCCAGCTGGCGCGTCGAGTGGGAGATGGCCGAGGACCCGGACTTCAGCCGCCGGGTGCTGCGCGGGCGGACGCTCGCCCATCCGGAGTACTACCACTCGGTGCACGTCGACGTCCGCGGGCTGCGGCCGGGCCGGGAGTACTTCTACCGGTTCAAGGCGGGCGGCCAGGTCAGCGAGACCGGCCGGACCAAGACGGCGCCGGCCGAGGACGCCAACCCGGACCGGCTGAAGTTCGCGGTGGCCTCCTGCCAGTCCTTCCCGGACGGCTACTACACAGCGCTGCGGCACATCGCCGACGAGGACCTGGACGCCGTCCTGTTTCTCGGCGATTACATCTACGAGTCGGGGATCAACTCCGAGGGCGGCCTGCACGAGGTGCCGGAGCCGCTGCCGCCGGAGTTCGCCTCGGACGCGATCACGCTGGAGCGTTACCGGCTCCAATACTCGCTCTACAAGTCCGAGCCGGATCTGATCGCCGCACACCAGAGCGCGCCCTGGATCGCCACCTGGGATGATCATGAAGTCACTTCGAACTACGTCAGCCTGGACTCCGACAGCTGGAACCAGCCGATCGACTTCGCGGTGCAGCGGGCCAACGCCTACCGGGCGTACTGGGAGCATCTGCCGCTGCGGCTGCCGGAGCCGGACGGCCCGGATCTCAAGCTCTACCGGCGATTCCGGTACGGCAAGCTGGCCCAGCTCGACGTGATCGACACCCGGCAGTACCGCGATGATCAAGCACCGGGCTCGGGCGACTCGGCGGTCCGCCGGGACCCGTCCCGGACGGTGCTCGGTGATCAACAGGAGCGGTGGCTGCTGAACGGGCTGACCAACTCGCCGGCCCGCTGGAAACTCGTGCCGCAGCAGATCCCGATGGCCCAGCTGGACAGCGCCGGCGGCTCCGGGCTGTCGCTCAACATGGACGCCTGGGACGGCTATCTCCCAGCCCGGCAACGGATTCTCGATGCGGTACGGGAATCCGGCACGGAGAACTTCGTGGTGCTCACCGGCGACGCGCACACCAACTACGCGCTGGAACTGCTGGCGGACTTCGACAACCTCGAGTCGCAGCCGGTCGGCGTCGAACTGGTCGGCACCTCGATCTGCAGCGACCGGGACGGCGCCGACACGACGCCGGCGCTGCAGACCCGGCTGGTGGAGAACCCGCACCTGAAGTTCGCCAACCAGCAGCGCGGCTACCTGCTCTGCACGGTCACGCCCGAGCTGCTCAGCACGGACTTCAAGATCGTTCCGTACGTCACCCGGCGGGACGCCCCGATCTCGGTCCGGCAACGGATCGTCGTCGAATCCGGAAAGCCGGAGCTGATCCTCGACTCCGCCTGACGCTTGTTGATCTTGAGGGGGAAATGATCATGATCTCGCGATCTCTCGTAGGGGCCTTGTCGGTCATGGCGCTGGTGATCGGTGGGTTCATGATCACCGCGCCGCCGGCCGCCGCGGCACCGGTGGACCGGCTGCAGGTGAGCGCTGATCTGGAGTCGGTCGACCTGGCCGCGCTGGACTGTGCCACGGCCCGGTTCACGTTGCGGCTGCACAACCCGACGCGGCAGGCGGTCTACGGCGACGCCTGGCTGGCCGAGGACGGGCCGCTGCAGCTGTCCCGGAAGCTGGTGTCGAGCTACTTGCCGGCCGGGTTCACGCTGGAGGCGCCGATCACGGTCACCGTGCCGTACGGGACCGATCCCGCCTCCTACCCGATCAAGCTGACGGCGGGCAGCAGCTCGTCGGCCGAGGTGTCCGTCGAGGTCGTACCGCCGCCGGACAACGGCAACGTCGCCCTGTCCGCCACCCCGGCGATGTCGTCGCGACACGGCCGGTTCTCGGTCTGCGGCACCAACGACGGCGACACCGACAGCAACCACTGGGCCACGTTCACCGGCTGGAACGACGCCACCTCCCGAGCCTGGCCGGACTGGGTCTCGTACCAATTGGTGGAGCCGACCGAGATCGACCGGGTGGTCCTCTACACGCTGGACTCGGCGGCCGAGCCGGCCAGCCGGTACGGGCTGTCTGACTGGGACGTCCAGGTCTGGCGGGACGGCGACTGGGCCACCGTCGCCGAGGTGCGCGGCAACAAACAGGGCGTGGTCACCTCGACGTTCCCGGCCGAGACCACCAGCGCGGTACGGATCCTCTGCTGGGGCAACAACAACGGCGACTACTCCCGGATCATCGAGACGGAGATCTACCTGGCCAGGTGAGTAGGCTCACCGGGGTGAGCACCCCACGGACGAGCGGCGTGCGCGTGACGCCGATGAGCCGGGTCTGGACCGGGCAGGCGGTGATCGCCGAGGACCTGGACGGCGACGACCTCGGCGACGTGCTCGAGCTGCATTCGGGCTCGGTGGCCTGGTGGGTGGTGCCGCGCGAGCCCGGTCTCGAACTGCGGCTGCGCCCGCTGGCCCAGGAACTCGATCTTGATGCCGGGGCGATCCACGACCTGCTGGCCACCGACCGCCGGGCGAAGTACGAGACGTTCGGCGGCACCCGGTTGTTGATCACCAGCGTGATCACCGTCGACCGCGACGCCGCCGAGCTGACCGCCGACCCGCTGGCGATGGTGATCACCGACCGGGTGCTGATCTGCCTGGCCGGGCCCGGCCCGGCGACCGTACGGCCGGCCCGGGCGCTGGTCGACGACGGCGATCGGCTGGCCGACGGCGGGGTGGCGGACGCCCTGCAGGTGCTGGTGAAATGCGCCGTGCAGAGCCAGGCCGACGCGGTCGAGTGGCTGGAGTCGGCGAGCGACGAGCTGGCCGGTGCCCTGTTCCAGGAACGCCCGCTGTCCCGGGACGAGCAGCTGCGCGCCTTCCGGCTGCGCCGGGCCCTGACCGAACTGCGCCGGATCGCCCAGCCGACCCTCGACGTGCTGACCGACCTCAGCCAGGACACCGAGGTCCATGATCAACTCCAGGCCCGGCACTGGACGCTGCTGGCGGAGCGGCAGGACCGGGTGGTCCGGGCGACCGAGGCGGTCGCGGACGCGCTCGCCTCCGTGTTCGACACGAGCCTGGCGCTGGCCAGCCAGCGGATGAACACCGACGTGAAGCGGCTCACCGGCTGGGCCGCGATCATCGCGGTGCCGACCCTGGTCACCGGGTTCGTCGGGATGAACGTGGCCTTCCCCGGGGACGGCACCCAGTGGGGATTCTGGCTCTACCTGGTGATCATGGTCGCCGCAGCGGCCGTGCTGTTCATCCTGTTCCGCCGCCACAACTGGATCTGATGTCGGCGCCGGCCGTCACTCTGGTCACAAGTTTTTCACGTTACGTGAAAAACTGGCGCTTCCCGCGAGAAGTATCTCGAGTAAAGCGCCAAGAAGTGTGGGGAAGACGGCGTTCCTCGAGGGCCGGCGGCTGCGGGCGAGGCTGATCGGGCAGGGGTGAGGCGCCGTGGACCTTCGCAACGGTTGGGCTACATTTATCCGGATGAGTCAGGATCACACGCACCAGAACCTGCTTGCCGCACCCGGCGCAGGTCCGGCGCCGACCGAGCTTCCGGCCGACCCGGCCGTCGCTCTGATCGCCGAGCGGGGCCGGGAACGGTTCATGGAGATCGTCGCCGCGCACCCGGCCTCGAGCCTGTGCTGGGCCCTGCTCGCCGAAGGCTCGCTGCGGATCGGGTCCCGCGAGGGCGACGTCGCCGCGTACGCGTACGCCCGGACCGGCTACCACCGCGGGCTGGACGCGTTGCGTCGGGCCGGCTGGAAGGGCGCCGGCCCGATCCCGTGGGAGCACGTACCCAATCGTGGTTTCCTGCGCGCGCTGTGGGCGTTGGCCCAGGCGGCGCGGCGGATCGGCGAGGCCGAGGAGTACGAGCGGTGCGCCCAGTTCCTCCGCGATTCGTCCGAGACCGCCTACACGGAGCTGGCCCTCCCGTCGGCGGCCAAACCGGAGCCCGTGACTCCCGAACCGGTGACTCCCGAACCGGTGACTCCCGAACCGGTGACTCCCGAACCGGTGACTCCCGAACCGGTGACTCCGGGGCCGGTGGCGCCCGAGTCCGTACCGCTGGTGTCCAGGTCCGAGGCCCCCGCCGCCGATGCCGGCTGATCGGGCAGTTCTCGTAGCGAACGCAGCGGGCTGAGCCAGGCCACCACCGTGCCGGCCAGCATGATCACGCTGCCCGCGACCAGGGTGCCGCGCAGCCCGACGAACGAGCCGAGCACGCCGCCGAGCAGGGCGCCGACCGGCTGCATCCCGAAGACCAGGAACCGCCAGGTCGCCTGCGCCCGGGGCAGCAGGTCGGTCGGGATCAGGGTCTGCCGCAGCGTCTGCTGATTGATCCCGTACAGCGTCGGGCCCCAGCCCTGCAGCAGCCGCGCCGTCACGACGACCGCCAGCACCAGCGGCAGCGGCCCGCCGGCGAGCGCCAGCACCACCCCGGCCAGGCTGGACACGAGCGTTCCAGCGATGTACGCGGGCCCGTGGCCGAGCCTGCGGGTGATCGGCACGCCGACCGCTGCCCCGGCTATGCCGGCAACTCCGGAGACCGCGAGCAGGATGCCGATCAGGGCGGGCGCCAGCTGCAGGTCCCGGACCAGGAACAACATCACCACGACCGCCTGGAGCTGGCCGGCCAGCGCCCCGATGGTTGCGGACGTGGTCAACGCCCGCAGTTCCGGCCGGCCGAAGACCACCCGGATGCCCTCCCCGATGTCGCGCAGGAACCGGCGTTCCCGGGCCGGAGCCGACCGGTGACCCGGGACCCTGATCCGGGCCACGCAGACGGCCGAGCCCAGGTACGACACCGCGTCGAGGATGATCGCCACCGGGGCCGTCAGCAACTGCACCAGCAGCCCGCCGAGAGCGGTGCCGCTGGTGCTGGCCACCGAGTTCCGGATCGCGATCGCGCTGTTGGCGGCGAGCAGTTCCCCGCGCGGCACCAGGTCGGGCAGGAACGACCCCTCGGCGATCGCCGAGAAGACCGAGCAGGTGCCCGTCACGACGGCGATCACGGCGAGCTGCCAGATCTGCAGCAGTCCCAGCGCGGCCAGGACCGGCACGGCGGCGAGGGCGACCGCCCGGATCAGGTCGGTCAGCACCAGCACTCTGCGGTACGGCCAGCGATCCACCCAGACGCCCGCCGGCAGCCCGAGCACCAGATGCGGCAGGAACCCGGCCGCGCCGAGCAGCCCCATCTGCAGCGGCGACGCGTCCAGCAGCAGCACCGCGGTCAGCGGCAGCGCCACCGAGGTGACGGTCGAGCCGAGCTGCGACACCGAGCCGCCCGCGAAGAGGCGGCGGAAGTCGGCATGCGCGGCCAGGACCCGCCACTGGGAGATCACGGTCCCCAGCGAACCCGTACCGACGGAGCGCGGTCAATGGGTGTCTGCCGATGGCGTACGAATCGGGCCGCGGGGATCACCTGGAGGTGTCGGGCAGCGTCGCCCGCACGGCGCGGGTCAGGCTGGCGACGACGAGCTCGTACGAATGCTCGATCAGCTCGGCTACCTCGTCGCCGGGCACGCTGCCGTCCAGGATGATCGTGTTCCAGTGCCGCTTGTTCAGGTGATAGCCCGGCACGACCCCCGGATGCCGGTCGCGCAGCTCGAGGGCGAGCGCCGGGTTGCACTTCAGGCTCACCGTGCCGGGCTCGCCACCCAGCGGCAGCAGCGCGAAGATCTTGCCGCCGACCTTGATCACCGCGAGGTCGTCGCCGAACGGATAGTCCTCCACCGCGCCGGGCAGGGACAGACACAGCTCCAGCACCTCGTCGCGCGTCATGCCGTCAGGCTAACCTCTGTGGATGGCGCGGTACGACGGTCAGGCGGACTGGTACGAGTCGATCAACAGCGACCCGGCCAGCCGCAACCTGCAACCGCTCCGCGACCTGCTCGGCACCGGGACCGGGCGCTGTCTTGATCTTGGTTGCGGTACCGGAGCGTACGCCGACGTGATCAAGGAATCCGGCCGGACTCCGGTCGGCCTCGACGTCACCGCTGATCAACTTCGGCACGCCCGGTCTCGCTACGAGGGCGGCGTGGTCCTCGGCGACGCGCAGCGGCTGCCCTTCGCCGACGACTCGCTCGACGCGGTCCTGGCCGCCTGGATCTCCACCGACGTCGACGATTTCGGTGCGGTCCTGCGCGAGATCGCCCGGATCCTGCGGCCGGGCGGGATCTTGATCAACTACGGTGTCCACCCCTGCTTCAACGGCCCGCACGTGCAGACGGAGGGCACGGTCCGGATCGTGCACCCGACCTACCGCGAGACCGGCTGGCACCACTCCTCGCCCTGGTGGAGCAAGGGTGGCATCCGGTCCCGGTTCGGCATGCGCCACCTCACCCTGGCCGACTTCTGGAACGCCATGATCAACAGCGGCCTGACCGTCGAGCGTGTGATCGAACCCGACCGCGGCGACGACGTCCCGTTCTGCCTGGGTCTCCGCGCGGCCCTGCCTCGCTTCGAGTGAATTTCCGCCGCGACTGGAGGTGTTGCAGAGCTCGGTCGGTAGGAACCATCGCCGAAGATCTTGCGGTCCGGCCCGTACTCAATGCCCACGATCGGAGTGAATTTCAGCCGGTCAGTCGCGGCGGAAATCCACAGCGGTCGTGGCGTGAGATGAACGGAGCCGAATCCACAACACGGTCACCTCCCGGCGAGCATTCCCACTCACTGAGCGGACGCCCTGACCGCCATTCCGGCCCGAGCTGCCGGTCAAAGCGTCCGCTCGACGAAGTCAGCGCACTAACAAGATCTTCCGCGGGGTCGCCCGACGGCGCCGAGTCCGCAACACGCTCACTGACCGGCGAGATTCCGCATGGAGCTGCCGTCGCGAGGCTGGAGGTGTTCCCCCCTTCCGACCTCGTGCGTTTCAGGGAGCGTGGGGTTGTCGACAGTCCCACGTTGCAGGCGGTCGACGACGTAGGGTTGTCGACAATCCCACCTCACGCCGGGTGGTGGGCTCCGGATCCGGGCGAGATCCGGCCGGGACGGGAGGGTGTTACAGAGATCGGTCGTTTGGAACCATCGCCGAAGATGTTGCGGTCCTGCTCATCCTCGCGGCACGCGACCGGAGTGAGATTCAGCCGGTCAGTCGCGGCGGAAATCCACAGCGGTCGTGGCGTGAGATGAACGGAGCCGAATCCACAACACGGTCACCTCCCGGCGAGCATTCCCACTCACTGAGCGGACGCCCTGACCGCCATTCCGGCCCGAGCTGCCGGTCAAAGCGTCCGCTCGACGAAGTCAGCGCACTAACAAGATCTTCCGCGGGGTCGCCCGACGACGCCGAATCCGCAACACGCTCACTGACCGGCTGAAATTCACACCAGGCATCGCGATGACCTCGTCACCAGTCGAGCCGGCGCGGCTCGGGCCAGGTGTCGGATTGTTGGTAGGCGTGCAGCAGTTGGGGGAGGCCGGAAGGCACGACGGGTTCGGTGGTCCGGCGGAGCTCGGCGAGCGGCCACCAGCGATAGCGGTCCAGGGCCTCGCGCTCGTACGCCTCGAGGGCGGTGGTGGAGACCTCGGTCCGGGGCACCTCGGCCAGGAAGAAGTCGTCCCGCATCGGCCCGGACAGCTCACCCAGCGTTCCGTCCCCCTCGGCGTAGGCGAGTGGCACCAGCGGGATCCCGGTCAGCTCGATGCCGGTCTCCTCACGGATCTCCCGGACGGCCGCCGCCTCCGGCGTCTCGCCCGCCTCGAGTCCGCCGCCGGGGACGAACCAGGCCAGTTCCGAGCCGGGGATCTCGGACCGGAACCGCGATCGGACGAGCAGCACCGCGCCGCCCGGATCGACGAGCACGACCCGGGCCGATCGGCGCACGTACGTCGTCCGGGCCGGAGCCCCGTAGCCGAGATGAAGATGATCATGGTGTCGTGCGTTGACCGCCGGCACGTCACGGAAGCCGGTCCGTTGGCCGCCGCCGAGCGCGGCATGCCACTCGGCCGGCCCGAGCACGCTGGTCGGTCGCAGCTCGGTCGGCAGGGTGAGCAGGGTCCGGCCGAGGGAGACGACCGGCTCCGCGATCGGCCGCCCGGCGACCGGTCGGCCGTCGACCGCGGCAAGATCGACGGCGCGGTAGAAGTAGTGATCATTGTCCCGCCCGCCCGGCGTCACCGGCCCCATCGGGTGCCCGGTCCGTACTCGCCGCACGTCCAGCACATGATCACGAAGCAGCACCTCGACCAGCCGCCGCAGCCGCGGATCGACCTCGGCCGACGCCAGATCGGCCAGTGCCTCGGGGGTTCCGGTCAGCCGCATGATTCAACTCGGCAGGTCATCGGCGGCTCGGCGGAGCGAGGACCGGATCTCGGCGTGGCGCAGCAGGAAGTCCTGCTCGTCGAGTTGCTTGCGCCGCAGCCAGCCGGTGACCTCGAAGTTGCACTTGCTGGCGTTGCAGGAGCGACAGGCCGGAACGACGTTGTCCAGCGTGTACGTGCCGCCGCGCGAGATCGGGAGGACACAGTCACGCTGCAGCGCGGCGTCGTCGGAGCCGCAGTACGCGCAGCCGCCCCAGGCGGACAGCAGGGCGGTCCACTGAACCTCGGTGAGGTCATGCGTGCCCCGCGCCAGTCGCCGCTGCCGGCGCCTGGCGGCTCGGACCCTGCGGCTGCCGGCGACCATGTCGGCAGTGTAGGGCCGGAGGCCGGGCCGACCGGTCAGCCGCGCGCGGTCCCCGGCTCGACGGGCCGGTAGCCGACCAGCGCGTACGGCAGCGCGGAGCCCGGCGAGTTCTCCCAGCCGGTGAGCCGGGTGAGTGGCCGTACGGTCACGTCGGCGAAGCCGGCGGCCTCGGCGAGCTCGATCAGCGGACCATGATCATCGAGGTACATGGCGGTCAGCGCCGCCCGGGTCTCGTCGGTGTAGGTCCGCTGGAACAGGCCGGCCCGCTGCTCCGGCGCGGCAGACTGCGGCGGCGGGCGGTCGGCGAGCCCGTAGATCACGGCGACCTGGCCGGCCTGCCGGAGCAGGGTGAACCAGTTGCGGAAGGCCTGGCCGGGCTTGCGCAGGGTCCACAGCACGCTGCGGGAGATCACGGCGTCGAAGCTCGTCGCCGGAAACGGCGGCGCGACCGCGTCACCGACCCGGTACGCCACCGACGCCTCGGCACCGGTCGCCGCCCGGGCCCGGGCCAGCATCCCTTCCGACAGGTCGATTCCGGTCACCCGGTGCCCGAGCTCGGCCGCGATCCGGGCCACGAACCCGGTTCCGGTGCCGACGTCCAGCACCTCAGCCGGCGACCCCGGCAGGACGGACCCGATGGCCTCCCGCCAGTCCGCGTAGGCGGCCGTGCCCGGTGCCGCGACGTTGGCGGGCTCGTCGTACCCGGGTGCGACCTGGTTCCAGAACGACGTGATCAACTTCTGCACCGCGTCGTCGGCCATGATCATCGCCCTTTCACTCGTGGGGTCCGACCGACCTCGGACACCTGCAGCCCGTCCCGGAACACCAGCATCAGGCCGTGTTCCGGATCCCAGGCGCATTCGCACTCGATCTTGACGTAGACGTGCTGGTCCTGGCCATCATCCGATCACGCTTCAAGCTACGTCTCGTGATCATCAGTCCTGCTCGGCGGTACGCAGCACGACGGCGATTCCTTGATCACGAAGCTGATCGACAATCGTCCCGGCGAACCGGCGGAAGACCTCGTCGTCCGGCCAGGCGGTCAGATCGATCATGATCACCGGCGAGCCCGGGCCGGCGTCCGGCGGCCCTGCTGCCGGGAGCTCGTGGGCTTGCTCTTCCGGTCCTCCAGTCAGCACCCCGGCGATCGGCCGACCCTGGGCTGCCTCGTACGTGATCGAGGCCAGTTCGTCGAGCGACGGGGCGACGAAGTAGCCGTCGGCGCCGGCGGCGACGCTGCGGGCCACCGGGCCGGCGAAGTCGGCGCCGAAGCGCGGATCGGAGAACTCGGCGATCAGCACCCGGGCGCCGGGGAACAGGGCCTTCAGGCCGCCGATGAGCCGGCGGCTGACCGGCGGCACCAGGACCAGGTCGGCCGTGCTGCCGGCGTCTCGGATGTCTCGGACCACGTGGCCTGGACCCAACTGGGCGGCCAGGGCGTCCCGGGCCTCGGCGGTCAGGCTCATCGCCGTGACGACGATCACCGGGCCGTCGGCCCGGATCTCCTGGCCGTCGGCGTCGGTGCGGTGCGGCTCGAGTTCGCTCACGTACCCCCGCTGGGTCGACCGACAAGATCACTAAGACTACCGCTGTTGCCTTCGGCGGGTGGCCGATCGCGGTCCGGTCTCGGCCAGTTCGTGATGTCCGGCGCGGAGCCGTTCGAGGAGTTGCTCGGTCCAGCCGATCTCCGCATCGGCGACCTGGGTCCAGTAGCGGACGGCCTCAAGGTGGTGCCTCCATTCGGCCTCCGGGTCCTGGTCGTATTCCCGGGCGACGCGATCACGCTTCGCCCGGTAGGTGTCGACTCGTTGTTCGAGCAGTTCGATCGCCCGCGGCCGGGTCAGCGCGTCGATGAACCCGATCGCGGCCATCGTCTCGCCGGGGGCGTTCTCCTCGCTGAGGAGCGTGCGCTCGAGCAGGTCGACGAACGCGCTCCGGCCCCTGCTCGTCGGGCGGTACCGCCTGCGGGCCGGGCCGGCCGACCTCGTCTCGTCGTCGATGCTCTCCAGCAGTCCCTCGGCGGCCAGCCGGCGCAGGGCGTGGTAGATCGAGCCCTGCCCGATGCCTCCCCAGAGGTCGACGCGCCAGGCGGCGAGGTCCTTGCGTACCTGATAACCGTGCGCGACCTCCCGATCGATCACCGCGCCGAGGACGAGCAGCCTGGTGGCTGACATGGGACTCCCTCCGGTCGTCTCCCGCGGCATGGGATACTAGTACAACTTGACTACCCGGAGGAGTGGCGTGTGCTGAGGTTCGGATTCGTCGCGGACGGCGTCTGGAAGGCGCTGGTCGGGGCGGCGATGCTGGCCTTGCTGCCGTGGCTGATCAGCTCGGCCGACGCCCCCGGGTGGTTGCTCGGCCTGACCGCCGTCGCTGTCCTGGCCAGCGCAGCGGCCGAGATCGCGTTCGGAATCCACAGCGGGGCCGGGTCGCACACGAAGTATCTCGTCGCCTATGACGCCGGATGGGTGCTGGCGTCCGTGGCGAGCGTGCTGCTGATCACCGCCCTCGGCGCGACCGGCGCCTGGACCCTGTGGCTGTGCTACCAACTCGCCGCCGCCCCCGTTGCGGCCGTGGTCTTCGCCCGCGGCGCGCGGCCGGAACCGAGCCGTCGCACGATCAGGCAGCACTGACGAGCCGCTGAAGCGCCGGCTCGCGGGCACCGTCATCGGTCGCCCGACGAGGTGGTTCGACGGTGCCGGGCGGCGGGATTCGGTAGAGTGACCGCGCACGAGCCCGCTTGTGTCCAGGCCCGCGGCCTGGCGTGAAGGGGGCTTTCTTCGGTTGTGAAGGCGGTGATCAGATGCCTGGCATCGTTGTCGTCGGAGCCCAGTGGGGCGACGAGGGCAAGGGCAAGGCGACGGACCAGCTCGGCGACCGCGTCGACTACTGCGTCCGGTACTCGGGTGGCAACAACGCCGGACACACGATCGTGGTCAACGGGGAACGGTACGCGCTGCATCTGCTGCCGTCCGGCATTCTCAACGAGAACTGCATCCCCGTGATCGGCAACGGCGTCGTGGTCGACCTGGACGTCCTGTTCCAGGAGATGGACGGGCTGGCCGCCCGCGGCGTGGACGCGTCCAGGTTGATGGTCTCGGCCAACGCGCACATCATCGCTTCGTACCACCAGACCATCGACAAGGTCACCGAGCGCTTCCTCGGCAAGGCCAAGATCGGCACCACCGGTCGCGGCGTCGGCCCCGCCTACGCGGACAAGGTGAACCGGATCGGCCTGCGGATCCAGGACCTATTCGACGCCTCCATCCTGCGCCAGAAGGTCGAGGCGTCGCTGGAGCAGAAGAACCACCTGCTGGTGAAGGTCTACAACCGGCGGGCGCTCGACCCGGTCCAGGTCACCGAGCACCTGCTCTCCCACGCCGAACGGATCCGGCCGCACGTCGCCGATGTCAGCCGGGTGCTCAACGACGCGCTGGACCAGCGCCGGGTGGTGCTCTTCGAGGGCGCCCAGGCGCATCACCTCGACGTCGATCACGGCACCTACCCCTACGTCACGTCGTCGAACCCGATCGCGGCCGGTGCCTGTGTCGGTGCCGGGGTCGGCCCGACTCGGATCGACCGGGTGGTCGGCATCGCGAAGGCGTACACGACGCGGGTCGGTGAGGGCCCGATGCCGACCGAGCTGTTCGACGCCGACGGCGACCGGCTGCGCGAGGTGGGGGCCGAGTTCGGCACCACCACGGGCCGTAAGCGCCGCTGCGGCTGGTTCGACGCGCTGGTGGTCGAGTCCGCGACGAATGCGAACGCGTTCACCGACATCTTCCTGACCAAGCTCGACATCCTGACCGGCTGGGACAAGGTGCCCGTCTGCGTCGGGTACGAGGTCGACGGCGAGAAGCACGACACGATGCCGGTCTCGCAGTCCGACTTCCACCACGCGAAGCCGGTCTATGAGTTCCTGGACGGCTGGTCCGAGGACATCTCGGGCTGCCGGTTCTTCCGCGACCTGCCGAAGGCCACCCAGGCCTACGTGCGGCGGCTGGAGGAGCTGTGCGGCGCCCGGATCTCCGGCATCGGGGTCGGGCCGAGCCGGGAGCAAGTGATCGTGATCAACGACCTGCTCGGCTGACCGTACGTCAGCGGTCTGCACCTCCCGGCCGGAGCGCGTCCGGAAAGGGCGGCGGCACCGGGAAGCAGCGCAGGAAGCGTCGTGCCTTCCGCCGGTCGCCGGTGATCATGACGGTCCCGTCCCGGACGGCCTGAGCCAGGTCGGTCCGGGCGAACACCAGGCGCTGCAGGTCGCCCGGTTCGGTGATGATCATGATCTCGGCGTCGGCGGACTCGCTGCGCCGGATGGTGAACTCGCCCGCTGTCACTGTGGCCAGGAAGCTGTCGTGGCCCAGCCGCAACAGGACCGACGTTGCCAGTGTGCCGGCGATTCCGGGATCGAAGGTGGTCTCCAGGGCCAGGGTCAGGGCATCGACGCTGAGGTCCGCGGTGACGCCCGGATCGAGCGGCAGCCGGCTGCCCCAGCGGCCGAGAACGACCAGCACCGAATGGAGTTCCTCACCCATCTCGGTCAGCTGGTAGGCCGGCCCGCCGACCGGCGGACCCAGCGTCCGTCGCCGTACCACCCCGGCGTCGGTCAGCTTGTGCAGCCGCTGGGACAGGACGTTCTGACTGATCGGCGCCAGGCCGCGGGCCAGGTCGACGAACCGCTTCGGCCCGTACAGCAACTCCCGGACCACCAGCAGCGCCCAGCGATCACCGATGGTGTCCAGTGCTCGGGCGGTGCCGCAGGGATCGTTGAAGACCTTCATGCCACCAGCCTAACCAAGACTCTTGCTATTCAGGAGTGATCACTCCTAATCTAGGAGTATGGCAATCACCGACGCGAGGCAGGGCGACCTGCTGCTGATTCCCGGCGCCGACGGCCGGCCCTGGTTCTGGCATCGGCTGGTCGCCGAACTGGACCGCCGTGGGTGCCGGGCCGTGGCGGCCGACCTGCCGAAGTCGGCCGACTCGACGCTGGACGACTACGCCGACGCGGCGGCCGCGGCAGCCGCGGGCGACGGGCCGTGGATCGTGGTCGCCCAGTCGCTCGGGGCCTTCACGGCTCCGCTGCTCTGCACCCGGTTGCCGGTCGAGCGGCTGGCGCTGGTGAACCCGATGATTCCCAGTCCGGGGGAGACCGCCGGCGACTGGTGGGAGCACACCGGGCAGGGACCGGCCAGCGCCGAGGCGGCGGCTCGGGATGGGCGCCCGGCCGGGTTCGAGCTGGTCCGGGACTTCTTCCACGACGTCCCGCCGGAGATCACCGAACAGGCGTTCGCCGATGCCGAGGTGGCCGAGCTGGGCGGTGTCTTCGCCCAGCCCTGGCCGCTGCGGTCCTGGCCGGCGGTGCCGACCCAGGTGATCCAGGGAGCTGACGACCGGTTCTTCCCGCTCGACTTCCAGCGCCGGGTGGTCCGGGACCGCCTCGGCCTTGATCAACTCACGGTGATTCCGGGCGGCCACCTGAACGCCTTGAGCCGTCCCGCCGAACTCGCCGACGCGCTGCTCAGCTGGTCTCCGGCAGGCCCAGCCGCCAAGCCCTGAGGTCGGCGTCGCCGGACTCGACCCGCCAGGCGGTGCCGGCCGTCGAATAGGCACGGACGGTGATCGGCTGGCGGCCGTCGACGAACGCCTCGATCAGGCTGCCGTCGACCAGCACCCGGAGTTCGGTGTCCGTCTCCGCGGTCAGGTCGACCACCGGCGCCGTCGTGGCGAGCGTGAACCGACCGCGGAACCGGCCGGTGATCTCGAACGCCGACTCGGTGATCTTGGTCCGCGGGTCCAGCTCGGCGCGGCGCAGCCCGGTCAGCTCTGCGGCGGGGCTGCTAACCAGGACCCCGTCGACAACCCTCAGTTCCCGCGGGTACGTCAGCACTCCGGCCCAACCGGCCGCCAGGATGTCCTCGGCCGCCCGCCCGGTCTCCCTCGCCCAACCCCAGAGCAGCGTCCGATCCGGCAGCGCGACCAGCTGCGGCGCGTAGAACGTGGTGCCGGTGTCCAGCCCACCGCCGGACGTTGCCACGAAGCGCAACCCATCGCCGTCCGGGACAAGATCACCGACCAGATAGGCGACATCGGACGGAGCGTCACGGCCCGCGGTCTGGATCAGCGAGATGATCAACACCCAGCGGCCGTCGATCAGGGCCAGGTTCGGGCACTCCCAGATGTCGCCAGGCGCGTGCTCGGCTGCGATCGGATCGGCATGATCGACCAGTCGGCCCAGCTCGGTCCAGTCGTCCAGCCGGTCACAGCCGTAGAGCAGGACGGCCGGCTCACCCCCGGGCTTTCCGGCGCCCTGGATGGCGTACCGGCGGCCGTCGACGGTGAACACGAACGGGTCCCGGACATCGGTGAACGCCGGATCCGGCATCCCCATCACGCCATGATCATCCTGGGTCCAGGTGATCATGGTGCGGTCGCTGCGGGCCAGCGCCACCTGGGCGTTGCCGGCTCGATCATGGACCGCGGTGTAGACAGCGGTCGGCACCCCGTCGTCGTCGACGACGCAACCGGTCCAGCAGCCGACCTCGGTGATCGTTCCCGGCCGCCGTTCCAGGGCCACCGGGTGTTCGGTCCAGTGCAGCAGGTCGGTCGAGCTGGCGTGCCCCCAGACCACGTCGGCGTGCACCGGCGCCGCCGGGTTGTACTGGAAGAACACGTGATACCGCCCGTCGATCCGGCACACCCCGTTCGGGTCGTTGAGCCAGCCGCGCCGCGGCCGGATGTGCAGGCTGGGGAAGGACGGGTCGGGCTGGTTCATGCCCGGAATTCTCCCAACCGCGCCCTGAGCCTGTCGAAGGGCCAAGCCAGAGGTGGTCGGCCCGACGATCAAGCTCAGGGAGCGTTCGGGCGCGGGCGGAGCAAGGCCGGTAGGGCGACGGCGAGGGCGAGCATCGGGATCGCCATCGCGGCCACGGCCACGGTGATCGGCAGGCCGACCGACAACCCGGCGATCGCGCCGAACGTGATCAAGGCCGTGCACTCGCCACCGAAGCCGGCCACGGAGGTCACGGTGGCCCGGGCCTCCCCCGTGATCGCGTGCTGCAGCCGGATCTGGGCGTGCACGGTGACGAACGTCGTCGCGGTCAGCGCGACGGCCAGCCCGGCGAAGCCCGCCGGGTGATCGGCCAGGGCACCGGCGGCCAGCGCCGCCGCGCCGATGATCAACACCGTGGTCGGGACCAGCCGGCCGGTCGTCGACCAGCGCCCGGCGGCCCAGCTCGCGGCGGCGGACAGGGCTCCTTGGCCCGCCAGCAGGATCGGGATCAGCTCGGTCGGCACGCCGTGCCCGTCCAGCAGCAGCGGTACGTACTCGTCGAATGCGCCGAGCCCGAGGCCGACGAGCACGATCAACAGCGCGAACACGGTCCGGTTGCGGCGTGCCTCGAGCAGCCCGCTGCGCAGGGTGCCCAGATAGCCGCGGAATCCGCCGCCGACCCGGCCGGTCCGCGGCCGCTCGGGCAGGGTCCAGGACAGGACGGCTTCGGCGACGCAGACCGCCGCGCTGACCCAGCCGACCAGCGGGAAGCCGCCGATGATCAACAGCGGGGTGGCGGCCAGGGTCGCGCCGACGTTCGCGAGCAGCTTCACCGTGCCGGCCGTCCCGATGATCGGCCCGTAGCGGGTCGCGGCACCGGTCGCGGCGAGTTCGTCGTACACGAGGGCTTCGAAGGTGCCCGACCGGACCGCGCTGGAGGCACCCCAGAGGACGAAGCCGAGCGCGAACACCGGGTACGACGGCACGGTCACCCACAGCGCGAAGGCGGCGGCGCGGATCAGGGCGGCGATGATCAACAGGCGACGCCGGGACACCCGGTCGGCCAGCGCGCCGGACGGGATCTCCAGCGCGAAGGCGACGGCCGACCAGATGATCAACAGCGACGAGATCTGCGCGGCCGACAGCCCGCTGGCCGCGAACAACAACGCATAGACCGGGTAGAGCGGGATCGCGTCGCGCAGCGCGGACAGCGCGTAGACCGTCCGGGCCAAGGTTCATCGGTGTGGCAACATGCCACGACCGTAGCTGCCGTGCGGGCCGTGGTCCAGCCGAATTCCGCATCCCGTCACGGGCCGTTCACCCGGGGCCCGTACTCAAGAGGATCGTGTACGAGCTCAGCAGGATTCTGCGTTCCGGAGCGGGGCGGCGCGGGCTAGCGTGCCGCTCGTGAAGGCATCGACGAAGACCTTGATCGCGGTGCTGGCCGCCGCCCTGTTGGTGTTGATCCCACTGCCGGCGCAGGCCGAAGACGAGCCGATCACCGTCCAGGTGCTCGGCATCACCGACCTGCACGGCTATCTGGATCCGGCGCACAACCAGCGGGTGACCGGGCCGACCGGGGCGATCGACGTGGGCGGCGCCGCGTACCTGAAGGCGCACCTTGATCGACTTCGGGCGGATCAGCCGAACTCGTTCCTGATCGGCTCCGGTGATCAGTTCAGCGGCTGGCCGGACTACACCCAGGCCTTCGCCAACGAGCCGACGATCGAGGTGCTGAACGCGCTCGGGATGGACTTCGACGTCGCCGGCAACCACGAGTTCGACCGCGAGTTCCCGTTCCTGAAGCGGATGATGTCGGGCGAATGCTACGGCAAGCCGGGCTTCGACAGTTGTTTCCCTGATTCCACCGGGCAGCCGTTCGCCGGTGCCGACTACGGCTATCACTCGGCCAACATCATCGACCCGAAGACGAACCGCAGCGCGCTGCCGCCGTACTGGATCAGCGAGGTCCGCGGCCCCGGCGGCAAGATCATTCCGATCGGCTTCATCGGCGTGACCCTGCCCGGCACGCCGGAGGAGTCGCTGTCCATCGGGGGCAGCGGCTTCGAGTTCGAGGACCTGGTCACCGGCGCGAACCGGGCCGCCGAACAGCTGCAGGCCAAGGGCGTCGAGACGATCGTCGTCTCCGCCCACGACGGCGGCCAGCACAGCGGCCTCTACAACGAGTGCGAGAACCCGAACGGCTCGCTGTTCGACGCGGCCCGGAAGATGTCGCCCGCGATCGACGCGATCTTCGGCGGCCACTGGCACACCCAGTTCAACTGCATGATCCCCGATCCCAACGGCGACCCGCGGCCGGTGATCGAGGCCGGCGACAACGCCAAGCTGATCGGGGAGGTGCAACTGTCGATCGACCCGGCGACCGGTGACGTGATCCGGGACGCCACCAGGGCGACCAACCATCCGGTGACCAAGGACGTCACGCCGGATCCCAAGATCACCAAGATCGTCGACTACTGGCTGGCCAAGTGGCGGGCCCGGCAGGACGAGCCGCTGAGCAGCATCACGCGTGATCTTGAGTTCTCCACCACCCAGGAGAGCCGGATCATGAATCTGGCCGCGGATCTCTACCTGGCCGAGGCGAAGCACCGGCGGCACGGCAACGCCGACCTGGCGCTGGTGCCGCCGGACATCGGGGTCGACGTGGTGCCGCAGGGCCTGGCCTACGCACCGGGCACCTCGCCGGCGGACGCGCCCGGGCGGGTGCTCTACGGCGAGGCCTGGCCGGTGGTCGGCATCTCCCCGATCACCACCGTCAGCCTGACCGGCGCCGAACTCGATCAAGTGCTGGAGGAGCAGTGGCTGCCGCCGGCCTACGGCTGCAGCCGGTCGACCGCGCTCGCGGTGTCCGGCAACGTCTCGTACAGCTATGACGAGGGCAAGCCGCCCGGCCAGCGGATCGACCCGGCGAACGTACTGATCAACGGGCAGCCGCTGCGCGAGCTGCGGACCTATCGGGTGGCGACCACCGCGGTCCTCCTGCTGCACGGTCGGCAGTACGGCTACCCGACCGTCGAGGAGCAGCACGAGGACATGGTGCGCGCGCCGCGGATGGGCCAGGAGGTGCTCCTGAACTACCTGCGGGCCCACGCCCGGGTCAGTGATCCCGGGCTGGGCCGGGTGACCAAGGTGCCCGGGACTCCGCCTCCGGTCGACGGCCCGTTCGGTCCGCTGGAATTCCTTCCCCAGAAGGAGATCAAGGCCACCGCCACCAGCCAGGGCAACGCCGCGCACGGCCCGGCCTCGGCGATCGACGGCAAGTGCTCCACCATGTGGCACTCGGCCTGGGCCCCGCACGCCCCGCTGCCGCAGTCGATCACTCTTGATCTTGGTCAGTCCCGAGCGATCGAGGCCCTGGTCTACACACCCCGCCAGGACGCCGCCGTGCCGAACGGCCGGATCTCGGAG
Source organism: Microlunatus parietis (assembly GCF_013407955.1). Classification (GTDB taxonomy): domain Bacteria; phylum Actinomycetota; class Actinomycetes; order Propionibacteriales; family Propionibacteriaceae; genus Microlunatus; species Microlunatus parietis. The sequence goes on from NZ_JACCBU010000001.1 coordinate 4,283,160, forward strand.
TACCGGATCGAGGGCAGTGCCGACGGCCAGGCCTTCACCACGATCACTACGGGCACCTGGGACGGCACCATCGACGCCAAGATCGCCCGGTTCCCGGCCGGCACCCAGGCCCGCTACGTCCGCCTGGTCGGCGTGGCCGGCGGCGCCGACTACGCCGCCGCCAGCGAACTCAACATCGCCCTCACCCCCTGACCAACCCGCCGACCGGTCACCAAAGCAGCGGTTTGGGCGGCGTGTCGCTGCAGAACTGACCGGTCGGCGAGGGTAGGCCGGTGCGGGGCGACCGCCGAGGGTCGGGTCGGTCCGTCGCGAGGCTGGGGGTTGGCGAGGCCCTGCTCACGGCGCGCTCCTCGGTGCGGGATCCGGGCCGACCGCACCACCTTCCGCCGGACCGCCACTGCGAAGGGACGTACCGGTGCCCTGGACCTGCCGGGCCGGACCTGGCGAGACCGTCCGGCCATCGATCGCGTCGAGGGGATCTACCTGGCGGCGAATCGGGGCCTGACGGCTTCGGGCGGGTCGCTACTCGCGGATCCAGCCGAGCTCGACGGCTCGCGTGCGCATCGACGCGTCGATGGCGGGCAGGGTGAGGAACTAGACGGCGTACAGGAGGACGACGAGGCCCAACGTCACCAGCCAGGCGCGATGATCACTGCTGTGGGTACGGGGTCCGGCCGACCGCCCGACGAGCCGGCGGTCGGCCGGACGCAACGCCCACGACACGATCGCCAGCAGGGCGAAGATCAGCGGAACTCCCCAGAGATCGAACCCGCCGCCGAGGACCAGGTGCGACACGACGGCACCGGACCACAGGAAGAATGCCCCGACGTACGCCCACTCCTTGATCAACGGCAGCCCGGGTACCATGATCACGACCGCGGCGCCGGCCTGCCAGACGCCGAGAACGTACGCCAGATAGTCGGGGTAGCCCAGGTGCCGCAGCTGCGCCTCGATCCAGTCGATCGTCAGCAGGTTCCACACCGCCCCGGAGGCCAGTTCGTACCCGATCGCCAACGTGGCGGCCCAGAAGAGCAGGGTACGGACGCAGTGCCGGATCCCGCCGGTCCGCAGGTTGGCGGCGGACGTGTCGGCGGCCGCCGCCGAGAGGGCACGGGTTGAAGAGGGGGACAACTCGACTCCTTGATCGTTTCGGGTACGGGACGGGTCCGCCTGATCGGGCGGTGATCACGGCCGAGGTCGCCGCAGCGAAGGGCTCGGCCCGAACCGACCCGCATGATCGTGGCCATCCACCCCCGTGCGCACCGCGTCTCCTGCCCTGCCGTCATTTCTCTGACGGCTCCACTGCCGACTCTGTCAGGTGACGTGATGCAGTTCACATCTCTGGCGTCGGCCCGGGCGACGCGCTGGCAGCCCGGTAGCCGGAGGGGGACTGGCCGTGGCGGCGGGCGAACTGGCGGCTGAAGTAGTGCGGCGCGTCGAAGCCGACGGCGCGGGAGATCTGGGCGATCGAGAGGTCGGTCGCGGCGAGCAACTCGGCGGCGCGCTGCAGCCGCAGCCCGAGCACGACGTTCATGATCGAATCGCCGACCTGCTCCTTGAACAGGTGGGCCAGCCGGGAGACCGAGACCTGGGCCATCCCGGCCAGCTGGGTCAACGTGTGCGCCTTCGCGGGATCGGTGGTGATCGCGTCGAGCACCAGCTGGACCCGGGAGTCGAGCTGCCGGGTGCCCTGGCGCAGGCTGCTGATCGCGACCAGCAGCACCTCCTCGATGCCGTTCAACGCGAGTTGGGTGGCCAGAGTTTGATCAAGCAGATGCAGGTAGGTGTCGCCGGTCGGTGACAGGCCGGCCCGCTGCGCGTCCAGGTGCAGCCGGGTGAAGGCGGACAGCACCCGGTCGGTCTCCGACGGCCGCTGCAGCCGGACGTGATGGACCCCGGGCAGGGCCTCCGGCAGCGCGAACCAGGAGTGCCAGTCCCGGCGGGGCTGGAAATGCGCCCACCAGTTGTCCCAGTGCGCGCCGACGGTCGCGTAGTCGTGCTCGGTGCCCGGCCGGACCAGCGCCAGGTCGCCGTGCCGGAGCGCGACCGTGTTGTCGCCGACCCGGAACCGGCCCGCGCCGGCGACGGTGTAGACGAGGTACCAGCTGCCGACGCCGTCCGGCCGGACCACCCGGTAGTCCGGCCCGCTGTGGAAGTGCCCGGTCACCAGCCGGCTCGGCGGCGGGGTCTCGCTGTAGAGCTCGATCAGCAGCTGCGTAGCAAGATCGTGCTCGATCTCAGCAGCCTCGTTCATGGTCATCCCCCTGGATCTCACCCTAGTGTCGAGCAACATCCTGCTAGTGGAAGGTCCTTTCGTCCATGCCCTTCGAACCGGTCGCCGAGATCTCCTGCGATCCCCGTACCGTGCAGATCTTCGAGCACGGCTGGCAGTCCTGGAGCCCGAGCGGCTGGTACCGGCCGGGCGAACAGCCGCCCCGGCCGACGGCGCCGAACCACCTCGTGATGGCGTACCGGCCGGAGGTGAACCGCCCGGTCGAGCCGCTGCCGCTGGGTTGGTTCCAGGGCGAGGGTCTACTGGCGGTCGCGTACGACGATCAGGTGGCGGTCTTCGCTGCGCCGACGCCGGACCGGGTGCCGACGCTGCGCTGCGAGGTGCGGGCGGGCTCCGTGGTGATCACCGCGGACGGTGACGTGGAGCACCGGACGAAGGCGTACCGGGATCCCGACCAGGCGCTGGCCGACTGGGCCGCTGAGTTCGCAGTTCGGCACGGCACCGTCGACCCGCAGGTCTTCGGCCCAGGCTGGTGCAGCTGGTACGCCTACTGGGGCAAGGTCACCGAGCGGGACGTGATGACCGACGTCCGGGCCATCGATGATCATGACCTGAGCGTCGACCTGATCTTGCTCGACGAGGGCTACCAGTCCGAGATCGGTGACTGGCTGACCACCCGGGACGACTTCGGTTCCACGGTACGGCTCGCGCACGACATCCGGTCGTCGGGCCGGCGGGCCGGCATCTGGGTGGCGCCGTTCCTGGTCGGCGCGAAGAGCGAGATCGCCCGGCGGCATCCGGAGTGGCTGGTCGGCGGCGCGACGGCCGGGCACAACTGGAAACAACAGCAGTTGATCTTGGATGTGACCCATCCGGGCGCGGCCGCGCACCTGACCGACGTGTTCACCGAGCTGTGCCGGCAGGGCTACGACCACTTCAAGCTCGACTTCGTCTACGCCGGGGCGATCGAGGGCCGCCGCCATGATCAGGTCGACGGCATCGAGGCGTACCGGCTCGGCATGTCCTTGATCAGGAACGCGGTCGGGGAGAACCGGATCCTGCACGGCTGCGGCGCCCCGATCCTGCCCAGCATCGGCCTGGTCGACCTGATGCGGGTGTCGCCGGACACGGACCCGCTGGTCGAGCCGCCGAGCGGCGACATCAGCCAGCCCGGCCAGCACGGCGCCCGGGTGACCTCGCAGGCCCGGGACTTCCTGCACGGCCGGTTCTGGGCCAACGACCCGGACTGCCTGATCGTCCGCCCGGGAGTTCAAGATCGCGAGGCGTGGGCCGACCACATCGAACGCTCGCCCGGTCTGCGGCTGGCCAGCGACCCGATCGCCGCCCTGGACGACTGGGGCCTGGCCCGCACCAGGGAACTGTTGATCGCCAGCTCATCGGACCCGGTCGATGCTTAGACCGACCGCCCGCCACACCCGCAGCCGGCAGACGCTTCGGCGCGGGCTGACCGGCTACGCCATGCTGGCGCCGAGCATGATCGGGATCCTCGGCTTCCTGCTCGCACCGGTGCTGATCGTGATCATCGTCAGCCTGTTCGACTGGAAGCTGCTCGGCACGCCGCGGTTCGTCGGACTGAAGAACTACGCCAAGCTGTTCGGCGACGAGGGCGTCGGCCACTCGCTGCTGGTGACCGTCGGATACGTGCTGATCTGCGTGCCCGGCACCACGATCCTGTCCCTGCTGCTGGCCACCCTGGTGAACCGGAAACTCAAGGGTATGAAGTACTTCCGGGCGCTGCTGGTGATCCCGTGGATGGCCGCACCGGTCGCGCTCGGCCTGGTCTGGGGCTGGATCTTCGACCCGGCCCGCGGCGCGATCAACTCGTTCCTCGGCCTGGTCGGCATCGCCGGTCCGTCCTGGCTCTCGACGCCGGAGCTGGCGCTGCCGTCGGTCGCGGCCGTGCACGTCTGGCAGTTCGCCGGCTACAACATGCTGTTCTTCCTGGCCGGGCTGCAGAACATCCCGGAGAGCCTGCGCGAGGCGTCCGCCCTGGACGGCGCGTCGGCGGTGCGGCACTTCTTCACGATCACGCTGCCGCTGCTCCGGCCGACGCTGCTGTTCGTGCTGATCACCAACGTGATCGGTTCGTTCCAGGCGTTCGACACGATCTACGTGATGACCGAGGGCGGGCCCGGCGACAGCACCGAGGTGATCACGTACCACATCTACCACCAGGCGTTCGAGAGGTTCGACTTCGGCTACAGCTCGACGATCTCGGTCGCGCTGTTCGTGATCATCCTCGCGGTCAGCCTGGCCCAGTTCGCCTACTTCGAGCGTCGCACGACGTACGACGTCTCCTGAGGAGTCCGGCATGTCACGATCATCGATTCCGGCCAGCATCGCGGCGTACGCGATCCTGGTGATCGGCGCCGTGTTCGCCGTGTTCCCGTACCTGATCACGGTGCTCACCGCGTTCAAGGGGCCGGGCGAACTGTTCGCCACGCTGCCCTGGCAACCGTCCTGGCCGCCGAGCCTGGCCGCGTTCGACCGGCTGTTCGAGTCCGGGTTCGGCGGCTATCTGCTCAACACCGTCGTCGTCACGGTGATCATCGTCGCCGGCCAGTTGATCTTCGGCACGCTGGCCGCGTACTCGTTCGCCCGGATCGCGTTCCCCGGCCGGGACGTGCTGTTCTGGATCTACCTGTCCACGATGATGGTGCCGGCCGTCGTCACGATGATCCCGCTCTATCTGATGATGCAGCGGCTCGGCCTGATCGACAGCTGGGCCGGGCTGGTGCTGCCGACGATGTTCGGCACGCCGTACGCGATCTTCCTGCTCCGCCAGTTCTTCCGGACCATCCCGGCCGACCTCGAGGACGCGGCCCGGATCGACGGCGCCGGCACGGTCCGGACGCTGGTGTCGATCATCCTGCCACTGTCCAAGCCGATCCTGGTCACGGTGACCACGCTCGCCGTGGTCGGCAGTTGGAACAGCTTCCTCTGGCCGTTGATCATCACCAGCAGCCAGGAGAAACGGCTGCTCTCGGTCGGGATCGCCTTGTTCAAGGGCGAAGTCGGCGTCGACTACAACGCGGTGATGGCCGGCAGCCTGATCGCGCTGGCGCCGCTGCTCATCCTGTTCGTCTTCTTCCAACGATTCATCGTCCGCTCCGTCGCGGTCACCGGCCTCAAGTAGGCCGGCAACAATCAGGAGGCACTCTCATGTCACGCACCTTTCCACGACGCACGTTGCTGATCAGCGCCGCCGGGACGGTGGCCCTGTCGGCCTGCGGCAACCAGGAGCCCACGCCCAGCGCGCCCGGGGAGAAGGTCGAGCTGGTCTACCGGCTCTGGGACGAGCAGCAGGAGGTCGGCTACCAGGACGTGTTCGAAGCGTTCACCGCCGAGAACCCGGACATCACGGTTCGGATGGAACTGCTGCCCTGGGACCAGTACTGGACCAAGCTCACCGCCGAACTGGCCTCCGGCAACGGCCCGGACGTGTTCTGGCTGACCGTCGACCGGTTCCCGGACCTGGCCTCGAAGGGGGTGCTGGCGCCGATCCAAGATCAACTGGCCGAGGCCGGGATCGACCTGGCCAACTATCACCCGAACGTCGTGAACTCGTACAAGTATGAAGATCAACAGTACGGGATGCCGAAGGACCTCGGCGTCGTCGGCATGCTCTACAACAAGGACCTGATCAAGAAGGCCGGAGTGGACGAGCCGGGCGATCTGGAGTGGAAGCCGGACGGCTCCGGCTCGTTCGAGGAGCTGGCCCGGAAGCTGACCGTCGACAAGGCGGGCAGGACGGCCGGCGAGGCGGGCTTCGACCCGGCCAAGATCAAACAATGGGGCTTCCTGTCCTGGAACCACGGCCAGACCACCTGGCTGAACTGGATCGCCGGCAACGGCGGCCAGGTGAAGGACCCGGCCACCGGCACGTTCGCGTACGCGTCGCCGAAGTCCGTCGAGGCGCTGCAGTGGGCCCGGGACCTGATCTTCACATGGCACGTGTCCCCGGACGGCACCCGGACCAACCCGCCGACCGGCCAGGCCACCGAGATGTTCTACCGCGGCGAGGTGGCCATGTTCGACGCCAACAACGCCCTGCTGCCGTTCGCCCTGCCGGAGGTGAAGTTCGAGATCGGCGTCGCCCCGATCCCGAAGGGCCCGGCCGGTCGCTCCGTGATGATCAACGGCTTGGGCGAGGTCGCCTATGCCGCCTCGAAGCACCCGGAGCAGACCATGAAGTTGATCATGTTCCTCGGCTCGGAGAAGGCGCAGAAGATCATGGGCGACGCCGGCTACGTCATCCCGGCCCTGAACGGCGCGAGCGACGGCTACGTGGCGTACTGGAAGGGCAAGGGGATCGACGTCACCCCGTACCTGGAATCGGCCGCCGGCACCACGTTCAACATGCCGGTCGGCGAGGACTGGGTCGCCAAGGACCCGGAGATCAACAAGGCCGCCTCCGACCTGTTCCTGAACAAGACCCCGGTTGCCGAGGTCGCCGCGAAGATGGACGAGATCGCCAACGAGAGCTAGAAGTCGACTCCCAGGACCACCAGGCACTCCGGACCCAGGCGCCGGACCGAGGCGGGCAGTCTGAGCGGTGTGTCCTCGCAGTCCGGTACGCGGACTCCCGTTCCCGTGACGTGCGTCCCCTCCAGGATTCGAGCGCCGTGGTACTGCGCGACTCCGCGTTTCTTGCCCTCGGTGTAGCCCTCGGTGGCAGGCAGCCACGCCACGATGGTCACGGCGCCGTCGGCTCCGTCCTCGAGCAGGACGAAGCACTCGCAGTCGTCGTTGTACAGCAGACGTCCGGACCAGGTTTCGCCCGACGGGTCGTAGACCGGGAGATCGGAACGGGTCGCGATCAGGACGTGGGGCGGTGCGGCGGACACGTACAGGGTGAAACCGTCGTGCGGTGCGGTCTCCCCGGTCGGGATCGGTGTCCCGATCGTCGGGGTCGGCGGGAGTGCCGGCTGCATCGACCGGCCGGTCCCGAACACCACCGCCAAGGCGGCGACCATGCCGACGATCAGCCCGACCGTGGCGGCGACCAGCAACGGGCGCCAGCGTCGGACGGCTCGGGCCGGGGCTTGCCGCAGCGCGGGCCGCGGTGGAATCGGCAGCTGATCGGCCACCTCGCGGAGTTCGCGGCGCAGGGCATTTTCCAGTTGCTCGTTCATCTCACTTCTCCCTTCCTGCGGCCGAGATCCGCCGCTCCGAGCGCCGCTCGCAGTGCCTTGAGCGCACGGTGTGCGGTGGACTTCACGTTGCCCCGTGAGCAGCCGAGAGCCTCGGCGATCTGCTCCTCGCTGAGGTCCTCGAAGTAGCGCAGCACGATCACGGCCCGTTGCCGGGGCGGCAGTGATCTCAGGTGCGGCCAGAGCATCAGCTGGTCCTCCGGCCCCGGCCGCGGGTGCGGTTGCTCGTGCCCGGACCAGCAGTCGGTCAAGAGTTCCAGACGGTGCCGCTTCGAGCGCCGACCGGACAGGAACGTGTTGGTGAGCATGTGCCGCAGATAGGCCTCAGGTACGGCCGCGGCGACCACGCGCGACCAGGACTGGTAGGCCTTCTCCAGCGTCTGCTGAGCGACGTCCTCGGCGTCGGCATGGTTGCCGGTGAGAAGGTACGCCGAGCGATAGAGCGCCGGCCAGGCGCCGCCGGCGTACTCCTCGAAGGTCGCCGTGCCGGGGCTGCTCGTTTCGGGCTGGACCATCTGACACCACCCTTCCGGCCGACTGACTCCTGCAGAAGGTCAGAAGGTTGCTCCGGTGTCCGTGAAGTATCACCCCGGCCACGATCGATGTGGATTTCCGCCGCGACTGACCGGCTGAAATTCACTGCGGTCGTGCGCAGTGTGCCGCGCCGAAGATCAGCCTGCCCGCAGCCAGCTGATGAACCGTCTGCGAGAATGTCTGGCGTGATGCTGACCCTTTGATCGCCCCGGGCTGATCAGCCTGGGCGAGGACGGCCTGCGGCGCGTGGACCACCTGGAGTCCGCGTGCCCGGTTCCTTTGTCCTCGATCAACTCCAGGAGTCACCACATGTCCTTCGCTCAGCCAACCCCGCACGGCTACGAGCTCGAACCCGAACTGCACCGCACCTTGCGCGGACGGCCGCCCGCCGCAGTGCTGAACTGGCTCCTCGACCAGCTCGGTGCGACCAAGATCGTCGAGGTGGAAGCACTCCCCGGCGGTACGTCCTCAGCCGTGCACAAGGTGCTGCTCGGCAGCCGCAACGGCACGATGCTTCCCGTCATCCTCCGTCGCTACGTCCTGGACTGGCTTGCCGAGGAGCCGTGGACTCCGGGCAACGAGGCCCACGTCCTCGGCTTGCTGGCCGACAGCCCGGTCGCGGCCCCGCGGCTGCTTGCGGCCGATCTTGACGGCGCCGTCTCCGGTGCGCCGACCGTCGTGATGTCGTGGTTGCCTGGCCGGGTGGACTGGCGGCCGCGCGACCTCGAGAGTTGGCTGCGGCGGCTGGCCGAGGCCCTGCCGACCATCCATGCCGTGCCGGTCGACGGCCGGCTGCGCGGGTTCGCTCCCTATCCGCCGGAGCGGCCGCTGCCGCCGTCCTGGTCACGGCACCCGGACGCCTGGCGGCGCGCGGTCGAGCTCTTCGAGGGGCCGCAGCCGGACGTGCCGCAGGTCTTCCTGCACCGCGACTACCATCCCGGCAACGTGTTGTGGTCACAAGATCACGTCAGCGGCATCGTGGACTGGCCCAGCGCGTGTGTCGGCGCCGCCGAGGCGGACGTCGGGCACTGCCGGGCCAACCTGGCGCGCCAGTTCGATCTTGATGTCGCCGACCGGTTCTTGGGCCTCTGGCAGACGGTGTCCGGAACGGCCGACTACCACCCGTACTGGGATCTCACGGACGTCATCTCCTGGACCGGCAGCGACGTCGAACCGGATCCGGCGCTCGACGCGTTCGTCGCCGCCGCGGCCGGTCGGCTCTGATCGGCCACCGGAGTCGCTGCTGACGTACCCGATGAGTTCGGTCGCCGGAGGCAGTCTGATCCAGGGCAACGTCACCTATCGAAGCAGGGGGAGCAATCCATGAGCTTTCAGGCCTACCTGGACAATCTCGAGAAGAAGACCGGCCGGACTCCGGCGGAGCTGCTCGCGGAGGCGCAGGAGCGGGGCATCACGTCGACGGCCAAGGCCCAGGTGGTGGTCGACTGGCTGGCCTCGGAGTACGGCGTCGGACGTGGGCATGCGATGGCGCTGTACAAGGTGATCAAGGACGGGGCGACGATCAGCGACAAGCATGTGGGCAGTACGGGTGCGCATCGGGATCCGTCGACCGAGTTGCGGCTGGACGGCATCGCCCGGCGCTGATCAGCGGATCTTCGCGCCGTAGACGTGCGCGACCTTCAGCACCAGCAGCACGCGCCGGTCCGAGACCATCACGGAGCGGTACTCGTCCCAGTCGGGATGCTCGCCGGCGGCCTTGCGGTAATAGTCGACCAGGGCCTCGACCTCGGGGCCGGCCGGGTCGGTGCCCGGGCCGATCAGCGTCGCCGGACCTTCGGCGGTGGCCCAGGCCCAGCCGTCGGCGCTGGTCACCTCCAGGGCGGCGCGTGGGTCCCGGCGCAGGTTCGCCGTCTTGGCGCGGCCGTCGGTGATCGAGACCAGGATCGTCTCGTTCTCCCGGTCGTAGAACGGGGTCACCGGGGACAGTTGCGGCAGGCCGTTGGCCTTGATCGTCGCCAGGACGCCGAGGGTGCTCGCCGCGAGCAGGTCGCGGGGCTCGAAATCGGTCACATCCGGCTGCAAGCCCGCTCCGCCGCCGGTTATTCCCGCGCCAGGCCCGCCCATTAGGCTGGCCGGCATGCGCGTCCTGATCATCGGTTCCGGCGGGCGCGAGCACGCGCTCGCCCTCGCGATCGCTGCAGACCCGGCGGTGGACGAGGTCCACGTCGCCCCCGGCAACCCGGGGATCGCCGAGATCGCGACCCTGCACCCGATCGATCAGCTGGACGGCGCCGCGGTGGCCACGCTGGCCGCCGGCCTCGCGGCCGATCTGGTCGTGGTGGGTCCCGAGGCGCCGCTGGTGGCCGGTGTTGCCGATGCGGTACGGGAAGCGGGCATCGCCGTCTTCGGGCCGTCCGGTGCGGCCGCCCGGATCGAGGGCAGCAAGGCGTTCGCCAAGGAGGTCATGGCCGCCGCCGGCGTGCCGACCGCGCAGTCGCGGAACTGCTCGACCCAGGCCGAGATCGAGGCCGCGCTCGACGAGTTCGGGCCGACCTACGTGGTCAAGGACGACGGGCTGGCCGCGGGCAAGGGCGTCGTGGTGACCGACGACCGGTCGCTCGCGCTGGAGCACGCGCTGCGCTGCGCGCCGGTGGTGATCGAGGAGTTCCTGGACGGGCCCGAGGTGAGCCTGTTCGCGATCTGCGACGGGACGGAGGTACGGCCGCTGCGCCCGGCGCAGGACTTCAAGCGGGCGTACGACGACGACGCCGGCCCGAACACCGGCGGGATGGGCGCCTACACGCCGCTGCCGTGGGCGCCGGATGATCTTGTGACCGAGGTGCTGGCGACCGTGCTGCAGCCGACCGTGGACGAGCTGCGCCGGCGCGGCACCCCGTTCGTCGGGCTGCTCTACGCCGGCCTGGCACTGACCGCTCGGGGCATCCGGGTGGTCGAGTTCAACGCCAGGTTCGGCGACCCGGAGACCCAGGCCCTGCTGCCCTTGCTGCGGACGCCGCTGGCCACGCTGCTCGCCGCCGCCGCGGCCGGAACACTGGCCGGACAGCCCGAACTGGAGTGGGCCGACGGTGCCGCGGTGACGGTGGTGCTGGCCAGCCAGGGCTATCCGGAATCACCGCGCAGCGGCGATCCGTTGATCATCCCGGAACTGCCCCAGGGCGTGCACGCCGTCCACGCGGGTACGGCGCTCGATGATCAAGGTCGGCTGGTCAGCGCCGGCGGCCGGGTCCTCGCCGTCGTCGGCTCCGGTGCCGATCTCGGGGCCGCGCGGGAGCTGGCGTACCGGGGAATCGAGCGGATCGGGCTGGACGGGTCGTTCTATCGGCGTGACATCGGTACAGCGGCCGCTGCCGCCACGGTAGGGAGTTGATCATGGTCGTGCCGAACGTGCTGGCCTCGCGCTATGCCTCCGAGGCGATGCGCGCGATCTGGTCGCCGGAGCAGAAGATCATCGCCGAGCGCCGGCTCTGGCTGGCCGTGCTCGCCGCGCAACGTGATCTTGGTGTCGACTTCGGCGGCGACGACCCGGCGACCGTCATCGACGCGTACACGAAGGTCGTCGAGCAGGTCGACCTCGCCTCGATCGCGGAGCGGGAACGGATCACCCGGCACGACGTCAAGGCGCGGATCGAGGAGTTCAGCGACCTGGCCGGTTTCGAGCACGTCCACAAGGGCATGACCAGCCGGGACCTCACCGAGAACGTGGAACAGCTGCAGCAGCTGGCTTCGCTGCGGCTGGTCCGGGACCGGATCGTCGCCGTGCTGGCCCGGCTCGGTCGGCTCGCCGTCGAGTACGGGGAGCTGGCGATGGCCGGCCGGTCGCACAACGTGGCGGCCCAGATCACCACGCTGGGCAAGCGATTCGCGACCGCGTCCGACGAGTTGATCATCGCCTACCGCCGGATCGAGGAGTTGATCACCCGCTATCCACTACGGGGAATCAAGGGCCCGGTCGGCACCGGCCAGGACATGCTCGACCTGCTTGGCGGCGACGCCGACAAACTGGCCCAGCTGGAGCAGCGGGTCGCCGAGCATCTCGGCTTCGACGCGGTGCTGACCAGCACCGGCCAGGTCTACCCGCGCTCGCTGGACTACGAGGTGGTCACCGCGCTGGCCCAGGCCGCGGCCGCACCGTCCAACGTGGCCACCAGCATCCGGCTGATGGCCGGGCACGAGCTGGTCACCGAGGGCTTCCGGCCCGGCCAGGTCGGGTCCAGTGCCATGCCGCACAAGATGAACACGCGTTCCTGCGAACGGGTGAACGGTCTGTCGGTGATCATCCGCGGCTACGTCTCCATGATCGGCGAGCTCGCCGGTGATCAATGGAACGAGGGCGACGTGTCCTGCTCGGTGGTCCGCCGGGTCGCGCTGCCGGACGCGTTCTATGCGCTGGACGGACTGTTCGAGACGTTCCTCACCGTACTGGACGACTTCGGTGCCTACCCGGCCGTGATCGACGCCGAGCTGCGCCGCTACCTGCCGTACCTGACCACGACCAAGATCTTGATGGCCGCGGTCCGGCGGGGCGTCGGCCGGGAAGCTGCGCACGAGGCGATCAAGGAACACGCGGTCGCCGTCGCTCTTGATCAACGCCAATCCGGCCGCCCCGGGAATGATCTTTACGACCGCCTCGCCGCCGACCCGCGGCTCGGCCTGACCCGAGCGGACCTGGACGCCCTGGCCGCCGACCCGCTCGACCTGGCCGGCGTCGCCCCGCAACAGGTCCAGGCCCTCGCCGCCCGCATCACCGAGATCACCGGCGCCCACCCCGAGGCCGCCGGCTACACCCCCGGCCCAACCCTGTAGCCGGTCCATGATCACGAGCGACGACTGGACCTACGTCGTCACCGACATCGAGACCGACGGGCCGTGGCCCGGTCCGAACTCGATGCGATCCTTCGCCTCCGTCGCGGTCACCGCTGTCGGCGAGCAACTCGGAGTCTTCGAGGCGGTGCTGGAACCGCTGCCCGGGGCGGCACCGAACCCGGACACGCTGGCCTGGTTCCAGACCCAGGGCGATGCCTGGGCGGCCGCGACCACCGGCCAGCGGCCGATTCCCGAGGTGCTGGCCGACTTCACGGCCTGGGTCGGTGGTCTGCCCGGCCGGCGCATGTTCGCCGCCTGCCCGATCGCGTTCGACGGCACCTGGTTCGACTACTACCTGCGCCGCTACACCAGCTACGGCCTGGCCCAGGGACCGTACGAGGCGGAGCGGCTCTTCGACGGGCCCGGCCTCTGCCTGCGCAGTTACGCGGCGGCGGTGACGGGCCTGCCGGTCGCCGACGCCGGACCGGAGACGCTGCCGCCGGACTGGTTCGGCGACGTGCCGCACACCCACCGTGCCATCGACGACGCCCTCGGCTACGCCAACCTGCTCGTGGAACTGTTCCGCCGGTCCTCCGGCCGTTGACCCGGAGTGGGGTGGATCTGGCCGGGCGTTCGCGGCCGGAAGTTACCCACAGACGGGGTGAGGCGAATTCGGTTGTCCACAGATTTTCTTCTGGGCGGCTGATTCCTAGGGTTCTGCGCAGAGTCACGGGCGTGAACCCTCGAATCGACCCTTCAGCGGAGCTGCTCGACCTGGCCGACGCGCAGGCCGGCGTCGTGACCGTCGAGCAGGCGGCCCGCACCGGACTCGGCCGGCACAGCGTGGCACGGCTCGTGACAGCCGGACAATGGCGGCGGCTCGGGACCGGGCTCCTCTTCGTGCACCGCGATCAACCGCCCTGGCTGGCGCAGGCCTGGGCCGGGGTGCTCTCGGGCGGGCCCGAGTCGCGCGTCGGTGGTGAGGCTGCCGCCTTCCTGCACGGCCTGACCGATGCGGAACCGGGCCAGATCCTGATCATGGTTCCGCACCGGCGCAGGGTCGCCGACCGCTGGCCATTGATCTTCCAACGTGAACGCGTCGGTGTCAGGTCGGACCGGTCGCCCGGCACTCCGCCCCGGCTGACCGTGGAGGACACGGTGCTCGACCTCTGCACCGACTCTCGTTCGGCTGTGCACTGGGTCACGGCCGCGGTGCAGCGTCGTCGCACGACGCCCGCCCGGCTGGCGACCGCGCTGCGACACCGGTCCCGGCAGTCCGAACGAGCCCTGCTCGCGGACCTGGTCGCCGAGACCCGGGCCGGAGTCGAGTCGCCGCTCGAACATCGCTATCTCCATCGCGTGGCGCGACCGCACGCCCTGCCGCAGGGGATTCGCCAGGCCCGGCGGCACCAGCGCGCGGGACGGCACGACATCGGCTACCCGGAGTTCGGTGTGCTGGTCGAACTGGATGGTTTGCGGGGCCACGCGGGCGAGGACAGGTTCCGCGACTTTCGGCGAGACAACGGCGCTCTCGCCGACGGCCTGGTCACGCTTCGCTACGGCTGGTCGGACGTCGCCGAGCGGCCCTGCGACGTTGCTGCCCAGGTCGCCACGGTGCTGGCCCAGCGAGGCTGGCCAGGTTCCATTCTGCGGTGCCGGGACTGTCCGACTCTCGCTACTGGGGCGATCCAGGCCGGGTAGTCGCGGCACCAGACTCCCCGGTCCCTCCCTTGACTTCATATTTCCGATCGGTAATATGTTCCGCATGAGCGCGTACGCCGCCCTGGCCGAGCCGCATCGCCGGCAGATCCTGGATCTGCTGCGTGACGGGGAACGGGCTGCGGGGGAGCTGGTGCAGCGGCTCGATCTCAGCCAGCCGGGCGTGTCCAAGCACCTCAAGGTGCTGCGGGAGGCCGGGCTCGTCGTGGTACGGGCGGAAGGGAAGCAGCGGCTCTACGCGTTGCGGCCGGAGCCGCTGGCCGAGGTGGACCGCTGGCTGGAGCCGTACCGCGCGCACTGGTCGAGACGACTCGACGCCCTGGAACGACATCTTGAGGAGAACCCATGAACAGCACGCCACGCGACGGGACCCTGGAAACGATCGACGGCCGGCCGGCCCTGCGCTTCGAGCGGGTGCTGCCCTACCCGGTGGAACGGGTCTGGCGGGCGGTCAGCGTCCCGGCCGAGCTGGGCAGCTGGTTCCCGGCCGCAGCCGACTGGACACCGGCGGTCGGCGAGACCTTCGAGGCCGGCGGCGCGGTCGGCGAGGTGACCGAGGTCGACCCGCCGCACCGGCTGGCCTGGACCTACGCCGGCCAGCTGCACAGCTTCGACCTCATCGAGGAGGGCAACGGCACCAAGCTGGTCTTCATCCACGTGGTCGGCGACGGGATGCCGCTGGCGCAGACCGCGGCCGGCTGGCACACCTACCTGTCCCGGCTGGAGCCGCACCTGTCCGGCGAGCCAGTCACCGAAGAGGTCGCCCATCAGGACTGGGCGGAGACGCACGAGCGCTACGCCGCGGCGTTCGGCGTCGACCCGGCCCCGGGCCGCGCCTTCGCGGAGGCGCTCAAGGCCAACGCCGAGAGCTGAACCGAAGCCCGAGCCGACACGCCGACCCGGGTCGGCGACACACCTTGCCCCGTTGACCGGCGGGCCCGAGGGTTCCTAGAGTCCCGCGATTGTGCATACCTTCGCAGAACTCGCCCGAGCGGAGTTCCGGAGGTTCAGCAGCTATCGGATGGCGGTCGTTGCGGGCGTGTTCACCAACTCGGTCTTCGGATTCATCCGAGCCAGCGTGCTGTTGGGGGCGGTGGACAGCGCCGGTGGTGATCTTGGTGGCTACACCAGGGAGCAGGCGTCCAGCTATGTCTGGCTGGGGCAGGCGCTGCTCGCCTCGGTGGCCATCTGGGGCTGGTCGGAGATCGCCGACCGGGTCAAGAACGGCGACATCGCCGTTGACCTGGCGCGTCCGGTGGACCTCTACTTCTCCTGGTGGGCCAGGGATCTCGGCCGGGCCGCGTTCACGCTGCCGGCGCGCGGGCTGCCGCCGTTCCTGGTCGGCGCGCTGGTCATGGGCGTCGCTCTGCCGCCGACTCCGCTGTCGTACCTGATCGGGGTGGTCAGCATGGTGCTGGCCGTGTCGATCAGCTTCACGCTGAAGTTCCTGATCAATCTGGCCGCGTTCTGGGTGATCGACATCCGCGGCCTGGTCGGGGTCTCGGTCGTGGTCAGCAGCTTCTTCTGCGGCCTGTTCGTCCCGGTGCACCTGTTCCCGGACTGGCTCAAGACGATCGCGTACGCGACGCCGTTCCCGTCCATCCTGCAGTTCCCGATCGACGTCTTCTCCGGTCGCGCCTCCGGTCTGGAGGCGCTGCAGGTGATCGGCGTCCAGGCGGGCTGGCTGGCCGGGACCTTCGCCCTGGCTCGGCTGGTGCAGCACCGGGCGTCGCGACGATTGGTGGTGCAGGGTGGCTGAACTGTCCTTGATCGACTCCTACCGGACCGTTGTCGCCTCGCGGATCCGAGCCCAGGCCTCGTACCGGCTGAGCTTCACCGTCGAGACCTTCAATTCGATCTTGGTCGGAATCGTCGAGTTTGCCGAGATCTACGTCCTGCTGGCCAACGTGCCGCAGCTCGGCGGGCTCACCCTGGCCCAGGCGGCGCTGGTGTTCGCGTTGGCCAACCTCGGCTTCTCGATCGCCGACATGATCTTCGGCCAGCTGGACTCGATCCCGCAGTACCTCCGGCTGGGCAAGCTGGAGTCCTTCCTGGTCCGGCCGATGCCGCTGATGACCCAGATGATCACGTCCGACCTCCAGCTGCGCCGGCTGGGCCGGGCCCTGGTCGGGTTGGTCATCCTGATCATCGCCTGGGCCTTGCTCGGCCTGCCGATGACACCGGGCACGCTCTATCTCTTGATCATCACGCCGATCACCGGCGCCGCGATCTACGGCGCGATGTTCACGCTGGCCGGCGGGATCCAGTTCTACGTGATCGACGGGGCCGAGTTCACCAACGCGTTCGTGTACGGCGGCGGCTACGCCGGCCAGCTGCCCGGCAGCGTGTTGCTGATGCCGGTCCGGGTGCTGTTCACGTTCGTCATCCCGGCCACCGTGACCGCGTACCTGCCGGCGCTGTTGATCTTGGGGGAGCCCGGCCCGGAGCTGTTGCCGAGCTGGCTCGGCTGGTTCGCCCCGCTGTTCGCGATCTGGGCCTGGCTGCTGGCGGGGTTCGCCTGGCGGTCGGGAGTCCGCAAATTCACCGGAGCCGGAGGCTAGAGCGATGTCCGAACCGATCATCGAGTTCACCGACCTGCGCCGGACCTTCGTGGTCCGGACCAAGGCCGGCCTGCTGCGCCGGGCCAAGCGCGAGGTGCACGCCGTCGACGGGATCAGTGTCACGATCCAGCCGGGCGAGGCGTGCGGCTACATCGGCGCCAACGGGGCCGGCAAGTCGACCACGATCAAGATGATCACCGGGATCCTGGTGCCGTCGGCCGGCACGGTGCGGACCTGCGGGATGGAGCCGGTGGCGAATCGGCGCCGGCTGGCCCGCGAGATCGGCGTCGTGTTCGGCCAGCGCAGTCAGCTCTGGTGGGACCTGCCGCTGCGGGAGTCGTTCCGGATCCTGGCCGCGATCCACCGGATCCGGGCCGCGGACGCGCGGCCGCGGATCGACCAGCTGATCGCCGACCTGGCACTCGGCGACCTCCTCGACACCCCGGTACGCCAGCTGTCGCTCGGCGAGCGGATGCGGGGTGAGGTGGCGGCCGCGCTGGTGCACCGGCCGCGGCTGCTGGTGCTGGACGAGCCGACGATCGGCCTGGACATGATCAGCAAGGAACGGCTGCGCAACTTCCTCCAGGCCGAGCGGGCCCAGCAGGGTACGACGCTGCTGCTGACCACCCACGACATGGGCGACATCGAGCGGCTCTGTGAACGGGTGCTGGTGGTCGACCACGGACGGCTGGCGTACGACGGAACTCTGAACGGGCTGGCCGAACGGGTGGCGCTGCAGCGGGTGCTGGTGGTCGACCTGACCGAGGCGCACGCGCCGCTCCGGGTGGCCGGGGCCGAGAACATCGGCACCGAGCTGGACGGACAGCGGCAGCGGCTCGCGTTCTCGCCGGAACAGACGACGGCGGCGCGGGTGCTGGCGGAGGTCTCGGCGCAGGCCGAGGTGGTCGACCTGACCCTGGAGGAGCCGGCGATCGAGGAGATCGTCCGGACTCTCTACCACGGTCAGGTCGCGTCCTGACCCCCGATCAGGCGAAGGCGAAGTCCTCGTCGCCGACCCGGAGCCAGGTCCAGATGGTGGTGCCGGTCGCGACGGCGAGCCGGCGTGCGGTCTGCAGATTGATCGAACTGGCGCCGCTGAGAATGTCCTTCAACAGTTCGAGCGCGATCCCCGATCGGGCGGCGAACCCGGCGACCCCCCAGCCGCGAGCCTGGATTTCCTCGGCCAGGTAATCGGCCGCGGTGGGTTTGGGAAGAGTGATCTCCTTCATGATTCTTGTCTCCTTCAGGACTGTGGCCGCTACTGAACACCTGACGTCTGACAGCGTCGGCCGGTATCGGAGCAACGTCTCGGCGACCGGGCCAGGTTCCGCAGGGTGACCCGGTTCACAGCCGGGAGGAGCCCTCTTCCGGGATCAGCAGCCAGCCGCCGATGTAGATCAGGATCTGCGGGCCGGGCAGCAGCATCGACAGGACGAAGATGACGCGCACCACGTTGGCGGAGATGCCGAAGCGGCGTCCGATGGCCGAACACACCCCTGCGATCATCCGGTCGTTGCGCGGTCGAGCGAGGGAAGCCATGGTGTCCTCCTGGACTGGATCGGTGTTTCGTTCGATGTGCCCCACTCTGCCGTATCCGTACCCGCCTGAAGGCCCTTGTGCAGGCATCCTCCGGGAGTCGCTCAGGGACCCGATGGGTGACACCCCGAGACGACGGATGTCCCCGGATGTGGACACGTTCGGCGACCCTGCCTCCGGGGCGCCGCCGAGCGCTGTAGGTTAGCCCTCAGGCCTCGGTGACTCACTCCGCTAACCCGTGGCCTGAACCTGGGCGGCTTCGGGGGTTGCTGCGATGTACCTTTCTCCGGACGAGGTAGGCGAACGTGGTTCATCCGCGCCGAGCGGTCGTTGACGACGCGGATGATGCTGCGCCGACAACCCTTCCGGTACGGGAATCGGCCCCGGTGACCGAGCAGGAGCGCGATCCTTCGCGCCGAGCGGCGGCAGGGCGGGCGGCGGTACCCCAGACCCCGACACAGCAACGAGCTCGGCCGCCGCGGCAGGCCGACGACACCGACGAGCACCCGGTGATCCCGCCGGAACCCAGGCCCACGCCAAGACGCTCCGGCCCCGGCGACCCCGCCGGCAGCCGCCGCGCCGACCCGGGTCGTGCCGCTGCACCGACTTCTCGTGGGTACGGCGACCAGGCCGGACGGTCCGCCGCTCCCGGCCGGACCGCAGAGCCGGGGCGTCCGGCGGCACCGGGCCGTTCGGCCGGTGCCGATCCCAGCCGCCCGGTCCAGCCCGGCCGGGCCGCGGATCCCGGCCGCTACGGCGAGTCACCCCGGTCGTCCCGTTCCGCTGGACCCGCCCGGTCGGCCGCCACGCCGTCGCGACAGGAGCATGCGGAAGCGGGCCCGAGCCGCCGGGCCGCTCCGCCCGAACCCGCTGCGGGTGCCCGATCCCGAGCCGCCGAGTCGTCCGCTCCAGCGTCCGCCAGTCGCCGGGCCGTGGATCCGGGCTCGGCCGGGAGCCGGACGGACCGACCGTCGCGGGCCTATTCGGAGCCTGGTCGCGACGCCGCACCCGATCCGGGCCGCGCGTCGGCGGACTCCTGGCGTCCCGCTCGTTCGGTGGCCCCGGAGCCCTATCGATCGCCGCAACGCCCGTCCGTTCCGGAGCGCCCGTCCGCAGCGGAGCACCCGTCCGCGCCGGACCGCTCGATCGCGCCGGAACGGCGACCGACGCCAGAGCGGCAGGCGGCGCCGGAGCGGCAGGCGGCGCCGGAGTCGCAGCCGGCGGAGCGCTATCAGGTCGCGGACCGACCGGCCGCGAGGGAGCGGTTGCCCGCCCCGGAGCCGGGTCGCCCGTCGCGCACGGAGGTGCCGTCTCGGGAGCGGCACGACCGACCGGCTCGCTCGGATCACTCCCTCCGGACCCACACTCCGTCATCTCGGTCCGCCGAACCGCAACCCCCGGCGTCGCGGGCCGCCGAGCCCTCACGCTCGTTCGACCCGGCCCGGCCGACCCGGTCCGCCGATCCGGGCCGGCCGACCCGGTCCGCTGATCCGGGCCCGTCGAACCGGTCCGCCGATCCGGGCCGGTCGACTCGGCCCGCCGACCCGGTCGCCTCGCCACGTTCCGGGGTTCCGTTGTCTCGTTCGGCGGACCCGATCCCGACGCCGCGGTCGGCCGATCCAGCGCCGGCGCGGTCCGCCGGGTCGGCATCGCAGTCGTTGCCGTCGCCGATGACGGTCGACAGTTCGTACTGGTCGGAGGCGTCGTCCGCCACCGACCTGTTCCGGTCGCCGCAACCGACGCGTACCGCGGAGCCGCCGCCCCGTTCGGTGGAGGCCGAACGGGCACCCTCCCGGGCGGCGTCCCGTCCGGTCGAGGTGTCCCCGGCCGCACGGGAGGTGTCGGCGCGGGAGTCCACCGTTCCGGCCGCTCGCTCCGACCCGACGCCGACCCGCGAGCCCGAACCGCCGCGTCCCGAACCCGCGCGTCCCGAACCCGAGCGTCCCGAACCCGAGCGTCGCGAACCCGAGCGGGTCGGCAACGCGTACCTGAGCGAGCGCTCGTTCGAAGCCCTGATCTCCGGCGCCCCGGTGCCGACCCCGCGGACCAGCCGCCGGGCGGAGTCCCGAGCCGCGTCGGTTCCGGCCTCGTCGGTTCCAGCCCCGCCAATTCCGGCCCCGTCGGTTTCGGCACCGTCGGTTCCGGCACCGTCCGGTCCGGCTCAGCCTGGTCCGGTTCGGTCCAGTTCGTCCCAGGCCAGCCCGGCCGAATCCTCGCCTCGCGTGTCGCGGTTCGCCGCCGATGCGCCGCCACCGGCGGCGCGGGACAGGTCGGAGCCGGGACTCGGGACCGAACGGCGGATCGACCCCAGTTCGTGGCTCGCTCCCGAGACGCGGGGCAAGCCGGACCCGCGGACCCGGCCGGAGCGGCGAGACCGACCCGAGCCGGCCGCCCGTCCCGAGCCGAGGCCGCAGCCGCGGTCCCGCCCGGAGCCGGAGTCCCGCGGCCGGGGCCGGCGCTCCGGTGCCCGCAGCGGGGCGCTCCAGGTCGACGCGAAGCTGATGTCCGCGGTCGATGTCGAGCCGATCCTGATCGACGGGCTGAGCAAGCAGTTCGACGACCGCTGGGCGGTCCGCGACCTGTCCTTCACCGCCAGGCCGGGCAGGGTCACCGGTCTGCTCGGGCCGACCGGCGCCGGCAAGACGACGACGCTGCGGATGCTGGTCGGGCTGACCCGACCGGCCTCCGGTACGGCGACCTTCGGTGATTACGCGTACGCCAGCCTCCGGCACCCGCAGCGCCGGGTCGGCACGGTGCTCGGCCGCAACTTCCACCCGCGGCACAGCGGCCGGGACCACCTTCGGGTGGCGGCCGCGACGGCCGGGGTCAGCGACGAGCAGGTGGACGACCTGCTCTACCTGGTCGGCCTGGCCGACGCGGCGGCCCGGCCCGCGGAGACGTACTCCCTCGGCATGCAGCAGCGGCTGGCGATCGCCGGCGCCCTGCTCGGCGAGCCGGACTACCTGATCCTCGACGAGCCGGCGATCGGGCTGGACCCGGAGGGCATCCGCTGGCTGCGCGGGTTCCTGCGCTCGTTCGCGGCGACCGGCCGGGTGGTGCTGATCTCGTCCCACCTGCTCAAGGACGCCCAGCAGATCGTCGACGACGTCGTGGTGATCCGGGACGGCCGGCTGCTCGACACGATCGACATGGCCGAGTTGGCCGCGGGCGGCGGCACCACCCGGGTCCGGGTGGACGACCTGAGCGCGGCCCGGACCGCCCTGGCCGACCTGGCCGAGACGATCGTCTGCGGTGACGAGGAGGGCCGCTTCCTTCGCGTACGAAGCCAGGACGTGAACGAGATCGGCTTCCGCCTCTACCGCTCCGACGTCATCGTGTACGAACTCGTCCGCGAGGAACTGGACCTGGAGCAGCTGTTCTTCAGCGCGCTCGAGGGCGCTGCATGACCACCCCACGACGTACTTCTCCTCCGCTGCGCTCCACCGAACTACGCCGCGGGGACCCCGGATGATCGGTGTCCTCCGCGCCGAACTCCTCAAGGTCCGGGCCGACCGGCCGAGCCGGGTGCTGGTGTTGCTGGGCCTGTTGCTCGGCCTGGGGTCGGCGGTCCTGACCGGGCTGCTGGTGATCCAACCGGAGTTGGCCGCGGGGCAGCCGGTCACGGTGCTCACCCGGGAGCCCGGCGCGGTGATCGCGATCCTCAACGGGGCGATCCCGATGACCCGGATCCTGGCCGTCGTCTCGGGCGTGATGGCGATGTGCCGGGAGTACAGCCACAAGACGCTGGCGCAGACGTACCTCTCCACCCCGAACCGCTACAGCGTGATCGGCGCCAAGGCGGGCGCCCAGCTCCTGGTCGGCCTGATCATCGGGCTGATCAGCGTCGTGATCGGCCTGGTCGTCGCGATCGGATTCGTGATCGCCGCCGGCGGCTCGCTGTTCCTCGACCAGGGCGGGACCTGGGGCGCACTGCTGCTCGGGGTGCTGTCGATCGCCATCTGGTCGCTGATCGGCTGCGCCGCCGGCGTGCTGATCCGCGACGTCGTGATCACCCTCGCCGTGGTGCTCGGGTTCTGCTTCCTGGTCGACCCGACGCTCGCCGCGATCTTCGCACAGCAGGGCTGGACCCTGGTGCAGAATCTGCTGCCCAGCGGCGCCACCGCCGCGATGGTGCAGAGCCACAGTCCGCTGATGATGCTCAGCGCGAACCCATTCCCGCCCGGACTGGCCATGCTGGTGCTGATCGGCTGGTGTCTGGTTCCCGGCGTGATCGGGACCCTGCTCACCATCCGCCGCGATGTCGAGTGACGGGGGCACTGCCGATAGGATTCCGAGCATGGCGCGCGTAGTGGTGGATGTGATGCCGAAGCCGGAAATTCTCGATCCGCAGGGCAAGGCCGTCACCGGCGCACTCGGTCGACTCGGCTTCTCGGGGATCTCGGTCCGGCAGGGCAAGCGGTTCGAACTCGAACTGGAGGGCGAGGCGACCCCGGAACGACTGGCCGAGGTGGAGAAGGCGGCCGAGACGTTGCTGGCGAACACCGTGATCGAGACGTTCACGGTCCGGGTCGAAGCGGACGAGCCGGCCGCGGCCGAGGTCAAGGCCTGATGCCTCGCATCGGTGTCGTCACCTTCCCCGGTTCGCTCGATGATCACGATGCCCTGCGGGCGATCCGGCTGACCGGCGCGGAGCCGGTCCCGCTGTGGCACGGCAGCGATTCGCTGGACGGGGTCGACGCGGTGATCCTGCCCGGCGGCTTCTCGTACGGCGACTATCTGCGCTGCGGCGCGATCGCCCGATTCGCCCCGATCATGACCGAGGTGATCGGCGCGGCCGAGGCCGGGATGCCGGTGCTCGGCATCTGCAACGGCTTCCAGATCCTCTGTGAGGCGCATCTGCTGCCCGGCGCGCTGGTCCGCAACGACGTCCGGACGTTCGTCTGCCGGGACCAGCGGCTGCGGGTCGAGTCGACCGACACCACCTGGACGTCGGCGTTCCAGCCCGGCCAGGAGATCACCATCGTGCTCAAGAACGGTGAGGGCGGGTACGTTGCGGACGAGGCGACCCTGGATCGGCTCGAGGGCGAGGGCCAGGTCGTGTTCCGCTACCTGAACGGCAACCCCAACGGTTCGTACCGCGACATCGCCGGCATCTGCAACGAACGCGGCAACGTGGTCGGCCTGATGCCGCACCCGGAGCACAACGTCGAGACCCTCACCGGACCGACCACCGACGGCCGGCCGTTCTTCGAGAGCGTCCTGAGTTTCCTCGCCGCCCGGGCCTGACGGCCCCGTACCTAGGAATTGTTCACGTGGCCGACACCGTTGAGAACGCGACCAAGACGCCCGACCAGAAACAGCCCTGGGGCGACCTCGGCCTGAAGGCCGACGAGTACGAGCGGATCCGGGAGATCCTGGGCCGCCGGCCGACCTCGGCCGAGCTGGCCATGTATTCGGTGATGTGGTCGGAGCACTGCTCGTACAAGTCGTCCAAGGTGCACCTGCGCCGGTTCGGCGAGCTGACCCAGGAGACGCCGGTCGGCAAGATGCTGGCCGGGATCGGCGAGAACGCCGGCGTGATCGACGTCGGCCAGGGCTACGCGGTCACGTTCAAGATCGAATCGCACAACCACCCGAGCTACGTGGAGCCGTTCCAGGGTGCGGCGACGGGCGTCGGCGGCATCGTCCGCGACATCCTGGCGATGGGTGCCCGGCCGATCGGCGTGATGGACTCGCTCCGGTTCGGCCCGCTGGACGCCCCGGACACCGCGCGGGTGCTGCCCGGTGTGGTCGCCGGCGTCGGCCAGTACGGCAACTGCCTCGGCCTGCCCAACGTCGGCGGCGAGGTCGCCTTCGATCCCACCTATCTCGGCAATCCGCTGGTCAACGCTTTGTGCGTCGGCGTGCTGCGGCACGAGGACCTGCACCTGGCGCACGCCACCGGGACCGGCAACAAGGTGATCTTGTACGGCGCCTCGACCGGCGGCGACGGCATCGGCGGCGCATCGATCCTGGCCTCGGAATCCTTCGAGGACGGCAGTACGGCGAAGCGGCCCAGTGTCCAGGTCGGCGACCCGTTCATGGAGAAGCTGCTGATCGAGTGCACGCTGGAGCTGTTCGCGGCCGGCGTGATCAACGGCATCCAGGACTTCGGCGCGGCCGGGATCTCCTGCGCCACCTCGGAACTGGCGGCGGCCGGCGACGGCGGGATGCATGTCGAGCTCGACCTGGTGCCGCTGCGGGACCCGACGCTGGCGCCGGAAGAGATCCTGATGAGCGAGTCCCAGGAACGGATGATGGCGGTCGTCGCGCCGGCCGACGTCGAGAGGTTCATGGAGATCTGCGCCAAGTGGGACGTGCAGGCGACCGTGGTCGGCGAGGTGACCGGCGACAAGCGGCTGGTGATCGACTGGCACGGCGAGACCATCGTCGACGTCGATCCGCGTACGGTCGCGCACGAGGGACCGGTGTACGAACGCCCGCTGGCCCGGCCGGCCTGGCAGGACGAGGTGCAGGCCCGCGGCGTCGATGATCTTGCTCGGCCGGAGACCGGCGAGGAGCTGGCCGACACGCTGCTGAAGCTGGCCGGTTCGTCCGCGCTGTGTGATCGTTCCTGGGTCACCGATCAGTACGACCGCTACGTGCGCGGCAACTCGGTGCTGGCCCAGCCCGAGAACGCGGGCATGATCAGGATCGACGAGCAGACCGGGCTCGGCGTCGCGCTGGCGACCGACTGCAACGGCCGGTTCTGCTACCTGGATCCGTACCAGGGCGCACAACTGGCGCTCGCCGAGGCCTACCGCAACGTCGCCGTGTCGGGTGCCCGCCCGGTCGCGGTGAGCGACTGCCTGAACTTCGGCTCGCCCGAGGAACCCGCCGTGATGTGGCAGTTCTCCGAGGCCATCCGCGGCCTGGTCGACGCCTGCGGCGAGCTCGGCACGCCGGTCACCGGCGGCAACGTGAGCTTTTACAACCAGACCGGCGAGGTGGCGATCCTGCCGACGCCGGTGGTCGGCGTGCTCGGTGTGATCGACGACGTGACCAAGCGGACCCCGTCCGGCTTCCAGCAGGCCGGCGACGTGATCTTCCTGCTCGGCCGGACCACCGACGAACTCGCCGGTTCGGTCTGGGCGAGCGTCGTCCATGATCATCTCGGCGGCCGGCCGCCGGAGCTCGATCTTGATCACGAGCGGCGGCTGGCCGAGTTGTTGATCACCGGCTCGCGACGCGGCATCCTGGCCAGCGCGCACGATCTGTCCGACGGCGGCCTGGCCCAGGCGCTGGTGGAGACGACATTGCGGCACAACCTCGGGGCCCGGGTCGAGTTGCCGGCCGGGCCGACACCGTTCGTGTCCTTGTTCTCGGAGAGCTCGGGCCGGGTGCTGGTCTCGGTCCGCCCGGAGTCGCGCGCCGAGTTCCTCGGTCTGTGCGCCACCCACGGCGTCCCGCGAACCAAGCTCGGCGAGGTCACCGCGTCGGGTGATCTGGTCGTCCAAGATCAGTTCACGCTGCCGCTGGACCGGATCCGGGAGACCTGGACCGCTCCCGTACCCGCGGCGCTCGGGGTCGCCTCAACCGTCGGCTGACTCGGCCACCGCCGGCGTCGTTTCCCATCACCTGAGCGATGACGCACGCTGTCATGGCCGGGTTTGGGGTCGTTGTCCATCAGCTGATGGAAGACGCACGGGGAAGGCTGGGTGGCCGGGGCCGTTATCGCTCAATTGATGAGAAACGTCCGCCGTCGGGATCTTGCGCCGGGTCGGGGCGGGGCAGCCAGCGAGCACTGAGCAGGCCGAGCGCCAGGTGGAGCAGTACGGCAACTAGGGCGGCCGCTTGCAGCCCGAGGACGAACGCGGACTTCGCCTCGCCGATGATCATGGCGGGCAGGCCGGGGAGTTCCAGGGTCTCGGCGAGCGTCGGGGCCAGGCCGGGCCCGGACAGCCGGAACAGGAACGCGGCGAGTGAGCCGAGCAGGGCGATCCCCAGCGCGTTGCCGAGCTCGTTGCTGGTCTCGGCGATCGCCCCGGCCGAGCCGGCCCGTTCGGGCGGGACCGCGCCCACCGCGGTGTCGGCGACGACGGAGAACGAGAGGCCGTACCCGACACCGGCGATCATGGTCGAGGCGACGTACCAGCTGAGGCCGGCGGTGCCGGTCGCGGCGGCCGGCAGCAGGAGCAGCAGGCCGGCGGCGACCGTGAAGTGGCACAGCTGCAGCACGGTGCGCTTGCCGAGGCGGTCCGCGACGAGCGGGGTGAGGACGCAGGTGGCGATCAGCACGGCCGCTCCCGGCAGCGCGAGCAGCGCGGCCTGCAGCACCGGAATTCCCAGTACGGACTGCAGGTAGACGCCGGACAGGTACGCCGTGGCGGACCACGCGGCCAGCGGCAGCAGGCCGGTGACGATCGCGACGGTGAAGACGCGATCACGGAACAGCGAGAAGTCGATCAAGGGGGTCTCGAGTCGGCGCTGCCGGATCCCGAACCAGGCGAGCAGGGCGATCCCGGCCGGACCGGTGATCATGACGGCGGCCGAGACCCCCTCAGTCGCGGCGTGCTTGATCGCGAAGATCACGAGCAGCAGGCCGGCGGCGGAGGTGATCACGCTGAGCGGGTCGATGCGGCCCGGCCGGGTGGACCGGACCTCGCGGAGCAGGACCGGGGCGAAGATCACGAACAGGACGACCACGGGGAGATTGATCAAGAAGACCGAGCCCCACCAGAACCGCTCCAGCAACACCCCGCCGATCACGGGACCGATCGCGAACCCGGCGGAGAACGTCGCGGCGAACACGCCGATGGCCCGGGCCCGTTGCCGCGGATCGGTGAACAGCTCGCTCAGCACGGCCAGCGCGGACGGCAGCAGCGTCGCGCCGGCGACCCCCATCAGGGCCCGGGCCGCGATCAGTAGCTCCGGGCTCGGCGCGAGTGCGGCCGCCGCCGACCCGATGCCGAAGATCGTCACGCCGATCATGAGCAGCCGGAGCCGGCCGTAGCGGTCGCCGAGGTTGCCGAACGTGATCAACAACGACCCGACCGCGAACCCGTACCCGTCGAGGATCCAGAGCGCCTGGTCGGCACTCGGGGCCAGCGCCTGACTGATCCGCGGCATGGCCAGGAACAGGATCGACCCGTCCATCGAGACGAGCAGGATCGGACCGAGGACGATCAGGAGGCCGAGCACGGCGCGCAGCTGCGGCCCGGAGCGGACCGTGCGAGTGAGGTGTGGCGACATGAGGTCCACGCTCGGGCCTGCCGCACCGGACAGCCATCCCCGTGCCATGGGTAGACCCGACAGGTGCACCCTGGCGCGGCCCGGCGCGGCTAGCCTCGACGGTGTGGAGAGTCTGGGAGCGTTCCTGAAGAGCCGGCGCGACCGGGTCACGCCGGCCGGGATCGGGCTGCGGACGTACGGGACCGCCCGCCGGGTGCCCGGGCTGCGGCGGGAGGAGCTGGCCCAGCTGGCCGGAGTCAGCGCCGGCTACTACACCCGGCTGGAACAGGGCCAGGCCGAGACCGCGTCCGCGCAGGTGCTCGACGCGCTGGCCCGGGTGCTGCGCCTCGACGACGTGGAGACCCTGCATCTGCACAATCTGGCCCGCCAGACGGCGCGGCACGGGCTGGCCGAGCCGCCGCCCGAGCAGCCGCACCCTCGTGCGCTCGCGCTGCTGGAGTCCCTCGGCGACGCGACTCCGGTGATCTTGCTCGGCCGGCGCGGCGACGTGCTGGCCTGGAACCGCACCGGCCACGCGCTGTTCGCCGAGCATCTCGACTTCGACGCACCGGCCTCGCCACGCCATCGCCCGTCGATCCCGCGGATGGTCTTCCTGGACCCGCTCACCCGGGACCTGCACCGCAACTGGGCCGAACTGGCCCGGATCCACGTGGCCTATTTGCGGCTCACCGCCGGCCGCTACCCGACCGATGCGCGGCTGGCCGAGCTGATCGGCGAGCTCACCATGGGCAGCGACGAGTTCGCGGCGCTGTGGGCGACCGGGGAGGTCGCCGACTGCACCGTCGGCGCCATGAAGCTGCAGCATCCGACGGTCGGCCCGGTGGACGTCACGTACCAGGTCTGGCTGCAGCCGGACAGCCCGGACCACCGGCTGGAGTTCTACACCCCGGACGACGCCAGTTCCGCGGACGCGTTGGCGATCCTCGGCGGGCTGTCCGCCTGATCAACGACGGATCGAGTCCAGGAAGTCGGCGATCCGTTCGATGGCCTCGGTGAGCACCTCGGTGTCGGGCAACGTGACCAGCCGGAAGTGGTCCGGGGCGGGCCAGTTGAAGCCGCTGCCGTGGGTGACCAGCAGCTTCTTCGCGCGCAGCAGGTCCAGTACGAACTTCTCGTCGTCGTCGATGCCGAACCGTTCGGTGTCCAGCTTCGGGAAGCAGTAGAGGGCGCCGCGCGGCTCGACGCAGCTGACCCCGTCGATCTCGTTCAGCAGCCGCCAGGCGAGCTTGCTCTGCTCGTAGAACCGACCGCCCGGCTCGATGAACTCGTTGATCGACTGGTAGCCGCCGAGCGCGGTCTGGATCGCGTGCTGGGCCGGCACGTTCGGGCACATCCGCATGTTGGCCAGCAGGGTGAGGCCCTCCAGGAAGTCGCCGGCCAGATGGCGCGGACCGGAGATCATCACCCAGCCGGCCCGGTAGCCGCAGACCCGGTAGGCCTTGGACAGGCCGGAGAAGGTCAGACACAGCACGTCGTCGCCGGCGAACTTGGCCGTGTGGTGATGTACGGCGTCGTCGAAGATGATCTTCTCGTAGATCTCGTCGGAGAAGATCACCAGGTCGTGCCGGCGCGCGATGTCGACCAGTTGGCGTACGGTCTCCTCGGTGTAGACGGCGCCGGTCGGGTTGTTCGGGTTGATGATCACGATCGCGTGCGTGTTCTCGGTGATCTTGGACTCGATGTCGGCCAGGTCCGGGTCCCAGCCGTTCTCCTCGTCGCAGCGGTAGTGCACCGGGGTGCCGCCGGCCAGGGTCACCGCACCGGTCCAGAGCGGGTAGTCCGGGGCCGGCACCAGGATCTCGTTCCCGTCGTCCACGAACGCCTGCAGCACCATCGTGATCAACTCCGACACCCCGTTGCCGATGAACACGTCGCCGACGGTGGTCTCGGTGAGGCCCCGGGACTGGTAGTGGTGGGCGACCGCGGTCCGGGCCGAGTAGAGCCCGCGGGAATCCCCGTACCCCTGCGAATTCGGCAGGTGGTGCACCATGTCGGCGACGATCGCCTCCGGGGCGTCGAAGCCGAACAGGGCCAGGTTGCCGATGTTGAGCTTGAGGATCTTGTGGCCCTCGGCCTCGAGCCGCTCCGCCTCGGTGAGGATCGGGCCGCGGACGTCGTAGCGGACTCCGCGAAGCTTGCGGCTCTGGATGATCGGACGCATGGCTGCTCGCATTTCGTAGGGTGTGCCGTATGACTGTACGTGAAGCGGTGGAGCGGGTGCTGCCCGGAGTCCTGGACGATCTCAAGCGGCTGGTCGCGGTCGAATCGGTGAGCGCCGACCCGGCCCGCGCCGACCAGGTGCTGGCCAGCGCGGAGCTGGCGGCGGGCCTGATCCGGGACGCCGGGGCCGCCACGGTGGAGATCGCCACCGAGGCCAGCCAGCCGGCGGTGATCGCGTCGTTCCCGGCCCCGCCGGGAGCCCCGACCGTCTGTCTGTACGCGCACCACGACGTGCAGCCCGAGGGCGACGCGGCGCAGTGGACCACGCCGCCGTTCCAGGCCACCGAACGGGACGGCCGGCTGTACGGCCGCGGCACGGCGGACGACAAGGGCGGCCTGGCCGTGCACCTGGCGGCGCTGCGGGCCTTCGACGGCCGCCCTCCGGTCGGGGTGAAGCTGTTCATCGAGGGCGAGGAGGAGATCGGGTCGCCGGGCCTCGGCAAGCTGCTGTCGGCGCACCGCGAGGCGCTGGTCGCGGACGCGTTCGTGATCGCCGACTCGGGGAACTGGGAGGCCGGCCGGCCCGCCTTGACCACGACGTTGCGCGGCCTGGCCGACTGCGTCGTCGAGGTGCGCACCCTTGATCACGCGATCCACTCCGGCTCGTTCGGCGGGGTCGCCCCGGACGCGCTGACCGCCCTCTGCCGGCTGCTCGCCACGCTGCACGATGATCAAGGAAATGTCGCCGTACCGGGGCTGGTCTCCGGTGCCGGCCCCGACCTCGACTATCCCGAGGAACGGTTCCGGGCCGAGTCCGGCATGCTCGATTCGGTACGGACTCTCGGCGAGGGATCGGTCGGGCAGCGGCTCTGGGAGAAGGCGGCCATCGCGGTGATCGCGCTGGACGCGACGCCGGTGGCCAAGGCGTCCAACACCCTGCACGCGACGGCGCGGGCCAAGATCAGCATGCGGCTGGCCCCCGGCGACGACGCGCCGAGGGCCCTCCGCAACCTGACCGAGCACCTGACCGCCAACGCGCCCTGGGGTGCCCAGGTGACGGTCACGCCCGGTGATCTCGGCGGTCCGTCCCGGATCCCGTTCGAGGGCCCGATCGCCGCGGCGCTGGGCGGGGCGATCACGGAGGCCTGGGGCGTCGAGCCGGTGCTGGTGGGGCAGGGCGGCTCGATCCCGATGGCGGCCGAGTTCGCGATCGCCTACCCGGAGGCGGCGATCTTCCTGACCGCGGTCGGCGACCCGCAGTGCCGGGCGCACGGGATCGACGAATCACTGCACCTCGGGGACTTCCGGGCCGCCTGCCTGGCCGAGGCGCTGTTCCTGGAGCGGCTGGCGACCGCCTGATCGAGGCCGTCCCGGCGGCGGGTCAGGGAAGCAGGTTGCGGACGTAGTTCGCGGCGAGCAGGAACAGGAAGGCCAGGCCGACCAGGGCCAGCACGAGTTGCGGGAGGCCGATCCGCAGCGCGCCGCGATCACGGTGCCGGGCCAGCACGAGCATCACGATCCCGATCAGCGGGGCGACCAGGATGGTGACGGCCTGGGCCGTGATGATCAACTGCACCGGCACCCGGCCGAAGGTGATCGCGACCACGCCGCCGAGGACCATCACCGCGGTGATGCACGCCTTGACCGGCACCGACTGCAGCCCGCCGCGGTCGATCTTGAACGTGCCGGCCAGCAGTCCGCCGCCGATCGTGCTGTTGCCGATCAGCGACGAGAACGCGGCCGCCCACAGACCCAGCGCGAACAGGACGGTGGCCCACCGCCCGACGGTCGGCGTGAGGATCGTCGCCATGTCGGTCGGGGCGGTCACCTTGACCCCGGCCGGGTGCAGCACCGCGGCCGCGGCGACCATGATCACCAGCGACAGCGCGCCGAGGATCAGGCTGCCGACGACGGCGTCCCGGCGGGCGGAGCGGTAGTCCGCCGGGCCCCAGCCCTTCTCGCGGACCAGCTGGATCTGGTAGAGCGCACCGACGACCGAGAACGTGGTCGCCGTCGCGCCGACCACCAGCGCCGAGGAGCCGGTGGGCAGCGACGGCACCAGCCCGCCCAGCACCGCCAGCGGATCGGGCCGGGACACGACCGCGGTGATCACGAAGATCAGCAGCATGGCCAGGATGATCACGACCATGGTGCGCTCGAGATACCGGTAGAACGACGGCAGCCACAGGAACCCGATCGCCACCAGCGTGAAGACGGCCGCGAAGACCGCCGTACCGCCGCCGAACAGGACCGAGCCGGCAGCGCCGGTGCCGGCGGAGTTGCCGGCCTGGAACGACGCCGTGACCAGGAATCCGCCGATCCCGACGCCCGCCGCGACCACCCGGCCGAGCCGGCGCTCGATCGTGGCCACCGGGCCGGTGTCCGTGCTCAGCCCGATCCGGACCGCAAGATCGACGAAGCAGAGCATCAGCAGCGTCGCGATCACCGGCACCCAGACCAGCTGGTACGAGAACCCGGCGCCCAGCGAACTCGCCGTGGTGATGCTGCCGGGCCCGAAGACCAGGGCGGCGGTGATGAACGCCGGGCCGAGCCGGCCGCGCAGTCCGGTCCGGGCGGGTGCTGGCGCTGTGCTCATGGGGATTCCTTGTCCACGGCGGGTTTGCGGACAAGCTTGTCGTGCACCGCGATCCGATGCAACCGATTGCGATCATTGCTGGTCGGCCTCCCACTCGCCCTGAGCCTGTCGTGCCAAGCCAGACCGTGCCCCGAGCCTGATGTCGCGATTTCTCTTGGCATCGACCGCAACTGCTCCGTGCAACGTTGCACAACTCCAATGCGAAGAGAAATCGCGACATCGCGGGCCCGGCCCGGCCGTGCGCGCACTACGACCCCTCACCACGCCCGTCGCTTCACGATCGGAGCCCCTGCGTCACCGAGCGGACTGCTTGACCGGGAAACCTCGCCTGTCATGTCTCGGGTTCGTCCGGACAGTATGTCCGAGGTCAGTGTGGACAGATGGTGGTGTGGTTGGTCAAGGGTCGGGGCCGCGCGGGAGCTGCGAGGAGGGTGGCGTCGTCCTCGTCGTGGTCAAGGCCGGGGCCCTTCGGGTTGGCCTTCGGCCAAGCCTTGACCTCGTCTCCGGGCGCCTGCCGATTCGCGGTCAGCTTCAGCGTGGCGGGTTTGGGCCGAAGCCGCTAGAAGGGTTGGGACCGCTCGGTGGCGTCGCGGCTGCCGTGTTCTGGTTGCCAGCCGCTGGATTCGTCGAGGAAGTCGTCGGGCCAGGGTGCGGGCCGGCCGGTGTCGTCCCACCAGCCGGTTTCGTAGCCGGCTTCCAGGGCTGCCCGGTATTGATCTTGGGTGAAGCCTGGACCGTGGATGTCGCGGAGGTCGATCTTGGTCTCGTCTGGTTCAGCGGCGTCTGGTTCACGATCGTTGTTGATCATGGTTGTTCCTTGCGTTGTCGTTGTTGGTGGATCAGCAGGGGCAGCCGGCCGCCGCGGGGCCGTCCGTTGCTGTAGTAGGTCTTGCCGGGTTCGAGGACCTGGGTCCGGAGGTGGCGGCCTCGGCCATCGAAGATCGTCACGGTCTGACCGGTGCTGATCGTGGTGACGGTGGTCTTGGCATGTTCACGGCCGAGCTGGATCCGGACACCGTCGACCCGCACGCTGCCGTTCGCGGCGACTCTGGGCTGTTTCGACCGTGCCGGCCGTGCCGGTGCCGGTGCCGGTGGGGCCGGGACCGGCGGGACCGCGACCGGCCCAGCGGCCATGACCTCGGCCGGTGTGCGCAGGCCGAGGGCTTGATGGCCACGGTCGTGGTTGTAGTAGCGGTCGAACTGATCCAGCTGTGCTTGCAACTCGGCCAACGAGGTCGCCCTCGGCCGGGCTCTCAGCCAGCGTTGCACGGTCTGATGAACCCGTTCGTCCTTGCCCTGGGTCTGCGGATGCCCCGGCCGGCCGGTGATCGGACGACACCCCAGTCCGGTCAGATGATCAACCAGACGGCTCCGCCGGCCGATCCGGGTCTGATTCAACGCGCTGCCGTTATCGGTGAGCAGCAGACACGGCACCTGGAACGCAGCGATACCCCTGTCGACCACCAGGATCGCCGCCTCCACCGTTTCACCCCACGCCGCGAGCGAGGCGATCATGAACCGGGAATGATCATCCACGAGCTGGAAGATCACACACGCACGGTCAGCGGCCAGCACCCAGTCGAACGCGTCGAGCTGCCAGCACTCATGCACCAGCGCGAACACGAACCGTCGCACCGCCGACCGCGGTCGTTTCTGCGGTTGCGGGACCACCATCCCGCGACGGGAGAAGATCCGGGCCAGCGTCGACGCGGCCGGCGGCGTCACACCCAGCCGGTCCATCCGGAACCGGACCGAGACCGGTCCGTAGTCACAGCCCTGATCCCTCAGCTCCTTCCGGAGCCGGACCGCCAACTCCTCGATCTCCAGCCCGACCGCGAGCGGATGCCCCTGCGGCCACGACCGCGAACGTGGCTGGACCGCCGCCGCCGGATCCTCCGCTCGAGCACGAGCCCGGAGTTCGTAGAACCAGGACCGCGACAGCTTGTGCCGCTCACAGAACCGAGAGACCGCGCCCCGCGGCGCGTCCTCGGGCCAGAACGCGATCTGAACACGAATGTCCACCGAGACCACCCTGTCTGCCATGAACGCCAGCATGCGTTCGTCCGAACTGTCCGGACGAACCCGAGACATAACTGTCCGGTCGAACACAAGTCAGGACACCGGGAAACCTCGCCGGAATCGAGGTCAGATCGTCCGCTCGGCGAGCTGCGCGCCCGCACCTGGCCGCGACTGCCGCGACTTCGGCCCAGCCGCTTCGGTCGGGGTTCGGCGGATTCGGGCTCAGGGAGCGTTGTGGATTCAGTCAGGCGTTCGCGGGTTCCTTGGCGGGCTCGCGTACCGGCTCATGATCATCGTCGACCATGGTCGTCTCGTCGAACGGATCCTGGCCGGCGAGCACCCGGTTCACCTGGTCGCGGTCGATCGTCCTGGTCCAGGTGCCGACCAGCAGCGTCGCGACGGAGTTGCCGGCGAAGTTGGTCAGCGCCCGCGCCTCCGACATGAACCGGTCGATGCCGACGATCAGGCCGACGCCGTCGACCAGGTCCGGCCGGTGCGAGTTCAGGCCGCCGGCCAGCGTGGCCAGGCCGGCGCCGGTGACCCCGGCCGCGCCCTTGGAGGCGATCATCATGAAGATCAGCAACGAGATCTGCTCCGGCAGTTGCAGCGGGTCGCCCATCGCCGAGGCGATGAAGAGCGATGCCATGGTCAGGTAGATCGCCGTACCGTCGAGGTTGAACGAGTAGCCGGTCGGCACCACCACGCCGACGGTGGACCGGGACACACCGAGATGCTCCATCTTCGCGATCAGCCGGGGCAGCGCCGACTCCGACGACGAGGTGGAGACGATCAACAGGAACTCCCGGGCCAGATAGCGCAGCACCTTGAAGATGTTGAGTCCGGTGAAGATCTTCAGCAGCAGGCCGAGGACGCCGAAGACGAAGGCGATGCAGGTGGCATAGAACCCGACCATGATCACCGCCATACTGCGCAGCGCGTCGACGCCGGTCGCGCCGACCACGGCGGCGATCGCGCCGAAGGCACCGACTGGGGCGACCCACATGATCATCGCCAGCACCCGGAAGACCAGCTTCTGCAGGTGGCCGATGCCGCGCAGGATCGGCTCACCGGACTTGCCCATGGCCTGCAGCGCGAAGCCGACCAGGAGGGCGACCAGCAGCGTCTGCAGCACCGTCTCGGTGGTCAGCGCCGAGAACAGCGTGTCCGGGATGATGTTGAGGACGAAGTCGACCGTGGTCTCCTCGCCGCCCTCGGCCTGCTGCTGCCCCTGCTCGGCGACCTCGTCGGACAGCCGCAGTCCCTCGCCGGGATGCAGCACATTGCCGACCAGCAGGCCGAT
This sequence comes from Microlunatus parietis, assembly GCF_013407955.1. Classification (GTDB taxonomy): domain Bacteria; phylum Actinomycetota; class Actinomycetes; order Propionibacteriales; family Propionibacteriaceae; genus Microlunatus; species Microlunatus parietis. Next base: position 4,318,969 of record NZ_JACCBU010000001.1, read on the forward strand.
CGCCAGCGCGACCGTCGACATCCCGATGAAGTAGACCAGCGCGATGCTGCCGACCCGGCCCACCTGAGCGGCACTGCGGACCGAGCCGATGCCGAGCACCAGGGTGCAGAAGATCACCGGCGTGATCATCATCCGGATCAGGTCGACGAAGCCGGCGCCGAGGGGCTTCATGGCCTTGCCGACGTCCGGGGCGACCAGCCCGACCAGGATGCCCAGCAGGACGGCCGCGATCACCGCGAGATAGAGGAAATGGGTCTTGTCGCGCTTGCGCCTGGGACCAGGAAGGGGTGGCGGGGTTACGGTTTCGCTGCCAACGGATGACATGGTGACTCCTCGGACGACGCTGTTCTTCCGGACGGTGCTCTTACGGTGCGGCAGGTCTGCGTCCCCGGCGGGCTTTCGTACATAGAGTTCTTCCCGAAGGGAGAGCAGGTGGCAACGAGGTCACGGGGTCCGACCGTCGCCGGCCAGATCATGGTGCTGCAGCTGGCGGCAGCGCTGGTGGTGATCGGGCTGGCCGCCGGTTTCGGGTACGTCGACGCCCGGCTGGACGCCGAGCAGTCGGCCGGCGACCGCGCGCTCGCGATCGCCCGCAGCGTGGCCGATTCGCCGGAGATCGTCCGGGCCATCGACGCCGAGGACCCGCCGGCGACCCTGCAGCCGTACGCGGAAAGGGTCCGGCGGGACACCGAGACCGACTTCGTCGTGATCATGACTCCGGACGGGATCCGTTACACACATCCGAATCCGGCCAACATCGGGCAGCGCTTCCTCGGCACGATCGAACCGGCCCGGCAGGGCCGCAGCCACGTCGAGCAATATGCCGGCACGCTCGGGCCGTCGATGCGGGCGGTCGTCCCGGTGACCGCCGACGACCGGGTCGTCGCCCTGGTCTCGGTCGGGATCACCATCGCGCGGATCGACGCCGCCGTCCTGCGCAGCCTGCCCGCGCTGGCCGGCGCGATGGGGATTGCGCTGCTGATCGGCGTGATCGGCGCGGCCGCGATCGGCCGCCGGCTGCGCCGCCAGACGCACGGGCTCGGTCCGGCCGAACTGAGCCGGATGTACGAGTACTACGACGCTGTGCTGCACTCGATCCGGGAGGGGCTGATCCTGCTCGACGGGACCGGCCGGGTCCGGCTGGCCAACGACGAGGCGCTGCGCCTGTTCGGGCTGTCCGGCGACGTCAGCGGCCGCCCGATCGGTGAGCTGGGCCTGCCGGAGACCCTGACCGAGTCCCTGATGGGCGATGATCAGGTCCTCGACGAGGTGCAGCTGGTCGGCGACCGGCTGCTGGTGCTGAACCGGAGGCCGACCACCATCGAGGGCCGGAGTCTCGGGTTCGTCGTCACGGTCCGCGATCACACGGAGCTGCAGGCGATCGCGACCGAACTGGACGCGGTGCGCGGGATGGCCGATTCGCTGCGGGCGCAGAGCCACGAGGCGGCGAACCGGCTGCACACGGTGGTGTCCTTGATCGAGATGGGCCGGGCCGACGAGGCGATCGCGTTCGCGACGGCCGAGCTGGAGCTGGCCCAGCGGCTGACCGACCGGGTGGTCGGGCAGGTGGACGACCCGGTGGTCGCGGCGCTGCTGCTCGGCAAGGCCGAACAGGCCGCTGAGCGCGGCATCGAGTTGATCATCGGAGCGGCGGACGTGGTCGGTGATCACCGGTTCCAGTCCCGGGACCTGATCACCATGATCGGCAACCTGATCGACAACGCGGTGGACGCCGCGGCCTCGCGGCCGGACGGGATCCGGCAGGTCAGGGTCGAGATCACGCTGTGCGGCGAGTCGTTGCGGATCGTGGTGGGGGACAGCGGTCCCGGGCTCAGTGCCGCCGCCCGGCTGCACGCGTTCGACCGCGGCTGGTCCAGCAAACCGGCCGGGGCGCACGGCCGCGGCATCGGCCTGGCCCTGGTGGTGCAGACCGTCCGGCGGCTGTCCGGCCGGCTCGACGTCGGCCGGAGCGACCTGGGCGGTGCCGAGTTCGTGATCATGGTCGAGCCGGCGCCGGAAGGTGCCCGATCATGACCTTCCGGGTGCTGGTCGTCGAGGACGAGCCGATCGCCGCGGAGGCCGCGGCGGAGTACCTGCGCCGGCTGTCCGGTTTCGCCTTGGCCGGCGTGGCCCATTCGGCGGCCGAGGCGGTCCGGGTGCTGAACGCCGACTCCGGGCTGGACCTGATCCTGCTCGACATGAACCTGCCGGACACCCACGGCCTGGAACTGCTCCGGCTGGTCCGCGGCACCGGCCGGCCCTGCGACGTGATCGCGGTGACCTCGGCCCGGGAGGTCACCCTGATCCGGCAGGCGGTGGCGCAGGGCGTGGTGTCGTACCTGCTGAAACCGTTCACGTTCGCCGGTTTCCGGGCCAAGCTCGAGTCCTATGCCGCCTACCGGCAGCAGCTGGCCGCGGGCCCGGAGGTGGTCAACCAGTCCGGCCTCGACGCGATGATCGGGCTGCTCCGGCCGCCGCCCGGCCACGAGGAACTGCCCAAGGGCCTCAGCCCGGAGACCCTGGAGCGGGTCACGGCGCTGCTTCGGCAGGGGCCCGCGTCGGCGGCCGAGGTGGCGGCGGCGGTGGGTGTCTCCCGGGTCACCGCGCGACGCTACCTCGAGCATCTGGCCGTGGCTAGGCTGGCCGAGCGGGACTCTCGCTACGGCGGGCCGGGGCGGCCTGAGGTGGAGTATCGCTGGTCCGGTCCAGGATCGCGATGACCGCCTCCCGGAACGGCTCGGCCGCGTCTGGCCCGAGCCGCTCCCCGAGACAGTGGGTCCGGAAGGCGAGCCGGGTCTGCCGCAACTCGTCCGGCCCGAGAAGTTGATCAAGGTTCGGCGCCAGCCCGGCCAGGTCCGGTCCGATCACGTACGCGGCTCCGGCGACCTTGAACTCGGCCCGGAAGGCGTCCGCGTCGAGCTTCGTCGTGATCATGGCGAACGGCTTGCCGGAGGCCAGGAAGTCCGAGGCGACCGACGAGACGTCGGTGATCAAGGCGTCGGCGGCGTTGCAGCAGTCGGCCACCTCGGCCTCCACCTCGGCCGCCGCGCCCCAGCGGTGCGGCCGGCCCGACCGTTCATGATCATCGGCGAGCAGTCGGTGGATCTCGGCGATCCGGCCGGCGTCGGTGGGATCGCGGTGGCTCAGCGGGTGCGGCCGGAAGATCACAATCGCGCCGCGGTCGAGCAGGGCCCGGACGAGTTCCGCGCCCCAGGCCAGTGAGCAGTAGTTCGTGCTCTCCCTCCCGCCGCGCCAGGTCGGCGCGTAGAACACGGTCCGCGGCTCGCCGGGCGGAACGTCGTCGGCCACGGCGATCCGCTCGATCTGAGGCCGGCCGATCAGGACGAACTTCTCCTCCGGCACCGTGATGCCGTGGGTGGCGTACCGCTCGATCGCGAGTTTCCCGGCGACGAACAGCCGGTCGTAGCTCGCGTGCCGCGGATGGAAGTTGGCCGGCTTGTCGGAGTCGCCGTGGTTCAGCCAGATGTGGGTGAGGTTGCGGAACCGCTGGAACGTCTGGTTGGCCGGGCTGCCCTGGACGTAGAACGCGGCCCGCAGCGTCGGCACCACCATCCGGTCCAGGCAGCGGGACACGTCGGCCGGGTCCGGGACCAGGATCGGCGCCGGGGTGAGCTCCGCGATCGCGGGCACGGTCGACGCATCCCGCGTGATCACGAAGTACGGCCGCCCCAGCCGCTCCAGGTACGGCAGCCACATGCCCAGCTGGTACTTCACGCCCGAACTGGCCGCGTAGTAGACCGCGAACTCGGGCCGATACTTGGCCAGCGCGGCCGGGACACCGTCGACGGCACGGCGCTCGGCCAGCCGGGCCCGGAGCGCGTCGAACCCGACCACGGCCTGCAGTGGTACGGCGAGCAGCGCGACCACCAGCCAGACCCAGCCGGGCGCACCGACCGCCGCGAGGATCACGCCGATCACGATCACCGCCAGCCAGGCCTGCACCTGGATCCCGGACGGCAGCCGCGGCTCGGGGATCGCCGGAGCGCTGGGAAGCTGCACGGTCCGCTGGCCACGGGCCGCCAGCAGGGTCCGTACCGAAGGTTCGGTGAGCACCGTGAGCATCGCGATGCCGGCCGCCAGATACCACCAGCCGGCATCCTCGGGGCGGCGCAGTACGGCACCGGCGGCGACCGCCAGGACCAGCAAGGCCCGAGCCGCGACCGTCGCGACCTCGGCCCGGGCGCCCGCGGGACGGAGTAGCGGACGGCGTAGTCGCCGGACCAGCAGGACCAGGCTGATCAGGCCGCAGCCGATGCCGATGATCACCGGCACGGTGCCGCCGCCGGCCAGCAGCAGACAGACGGCGGCGATCGCGCCGAGGTTGATCAGGCCGTGCCAGAAGGGGTCGGTCGGGAGGCGACGAAGCTTCCCGAGTCGCGCCCGGAGAGCGATCATCGGGTCAGCGTAGACCTTCGTACCCGGGCGCGGTCGCTATCCGCGCCCAGTACGGTGGGACCTCGGCGAGGAGGCAAGCTCTTTCCGGGAGATGGCGGGGCAGATGGAGCGTGACGTGCGGGCAGCGATCGGTCGGCTGCTGCCGCGGCGACGGGGCGACGGCACGGCGAGCGGCGAGCCGTTGCCGGTGATCACGAGTTGGAATCTGCCCGGGGCACCGGCAGCCACGTCCGCCGATCCGCGGATCGGCCGGTCCGACCGGGCCCGGCTGGCGCGGGCCCTGCGCTCGCTGCGGCCGACCTTCGCGATGCCGTACGCGGGACACTGGGGCGCCCGCTACCAGTGCCAGATGTGGGAGCCGTACCTGGCCGCCTCCGGCGAGCCGTACCTCATGATCACCACGGACCCCGGCGCCGCCGACCTGATCCGTCAGGTGACCCGGGCGCCGCTGCTGCTGATCGCCGACCCGACGCCGGACGACCTCGACCTGGTGCTGCCGAAAACCGTCCGGGCCGCCTTCTATGTTCAGAACAGCAAGCGGAACCGGGCCTTCCTCGAGCTGGATCGGATGACCCACGTCTGGCTCAACCACGGCGACTCCGACAAGCGGGCCAACGCCAACGAGCGACACGCCGAGTACGACCGGGTCGTGACCTGCGGCGAGGCCGGGATCGAGCGGTACGCCGCCCACGGCGTCCAGATCCCGCGGAACCGGTTCGACGTGCTGGGCCGGCCCCAGGCCGGCGACATCGCGGACGGCCCGCGGCCCGCCGGCAGCCCGACCACGGTGCTCTACGCTCCGACCTGGCGGGGCGTCGATCCCCGCGATGATCACACGTCGCTGCCGCTGGCGCCGCGGCTGATCGAGGCCCTGCTGGACCGCGAGCTGACCGTGATCTTCCGCGGCCACCCGTTCAGCGGCCGGCACGCCGAGGACCGGACGGCGATCGCCGAGGCACACATGATGCTCGCCGAGGACCGCGACCAGAGTGGCCGAAAGCACCTGTGGGGTGCCGCGGCGGAACTGGACCGGTCACTGGCCGACTGCATCAACGCCGCCGACGCGCTGATCTCCGACGTGTCGGGCGTGGTGACCGACTTCCTCGCCTCCGGCCGGCCGTACGCGATGACGGCGATGGCCGAGCCGGACCCCGACGCGTTCCGGGCCGCGTTCCCGATCGGCCGGTCGGGGTACGTGATCGACCGCGAACTGGCCGAGCTGGACGGGGTGCTGGACGAACTGCTCGGCGCCGACCCGCTGGCCGGCCGGCGGGCCGAGCTCCGTACCCACTATCTCGGGCCGTTCCACGGCTCCGAGTCGGCCGAGGCGGTGGCGGACTACGTGCGCGACCTCACCCGGGGCGGGCGGCTCACTCGACGGTGAGTTCCCCCATGACGTCCCAGTCGTCGCCGTCGATCGAGCGGCTGATGATCTTGGGCGTCGAGGCCAGCGCCTGCGGCAGGTCCTGCATCGCCTTCTTGAAATGATCACTGTTGACGTGCGGCCCGGCGCCGTCGTCGGTGAACGCCTCGACCAGCACGAACTCGGCGGGATTCTCGACGCTGCGGGACCAGTCGAACCAGAGGTTGCCGGGCTCGGCGCGGGTCGCCGCGGTGAAGCCGGCGACCAGGTCCATCCAGCGCTCCGACCAGTCCGGCTTGGTGGTGAACTTGACCACGATGAAGTGCATCGGCGCCTCCGCTCTCAGGGGTACGGGTTGCGGCCATCATGGCACCGAATCGGCCACGCGGCGGGGCTCGGTGGTGCACCATGGACCCATGGTCGAGCAGGCGCGGTCGCCTGATCAAAGCAGGTCCGGCCCGGTGGAGCGCACGCTGGCGATCCTCGAACTCGTCGCCGAGCGAGGAGGAGCGGGCGCGCGCGAGGTCGCGAACGCCCTCGGCCTCCCACTGCCGACCGTCTACCGGCTGACCAAGGACCTGGTGGACAGCGACTACCTGGTGCACATCCGCAGCGAGGGCCGGTACGAGCTCGGCTACAAGCTGCACCGGCTCGGCCTGGCGCTGCACCGCCAGCTCGGCCTGTCCCGCCCGGTCGCCCGGGAGATCGCCGCGCTCCACGAGTCGACCGGGTTCGCCGCCTATCTCGCGCTCTACCGCGGCGGCGAACTGGTCCTGGTGCACGTCGTCGACTCGCCGGACTGCCCGCGGCTGAAGCCGCTGCGGTTCGGTTTCCACGAGGTGCCGCACAGCACCGCGTTCGGCAAGATCCTGCTGGCCGACCTGGACCCGGCCGGCCGCGATCTGTTCCTGGCCCGGCACCCGCTGCGAGCCCTGACCGCGAACACGATCACCGAACGGATCACGCTGGACGCCGAGCTGGAGGAGGTCGCCCGGCGCGGGATCTCCTGGGAGCACGAGGAATTCCTCCCGGGTTGGGCGTGCGCGGCGGTACCGGTCCGCGGCGGCGACTCGGCGCTGCTCGGCGCCGTCGCGGTGTCCGCCCAACCCGAGCGGCTGACCGGAGTCGAACAGCGGGTGGCGGCCCGGCTGCGGCAGGTCGCGTCCCGCGTCGGCGCCTGTCTGCGGGGCTCCGAGACCTGATCGATCGCCTCTCGACGAGTGAGAATCGTTGTGGTCAAGGAACTTCGGCGGGACTAGCCTCCTGCTATCCCGCTGCGGCGCGGGACAAGGGGGCACTGATGCCGGACGAATCCTCGGTCGAAGATCAACTCGCACCGGGCGGACTGCGCCAGGACACCACGAGCGAACCTGATCATGAACCGGAGCCGCTGACCGAGGCGCAACGCCGCACCCTGGTCCGGCTGATCCGCCTCGCCTATCCGCACCCGGACTTCCCGGACGGCCCGTACCAGCGAGCGGCGGAGGCGGTCCAGGACGCCGTCGGACCCCTCGCCGAGGGTCTTGATCAACTCGATGCCGAGGCCGGCGGCTCCTTCATCGAGCTCGGTGACGACGAGGCGACCGCCGTGGTGGAGCGGATCGCCGACTCGGACTTCTTCGGTCTGGTCCACGGGACGGTGATCGTCGCGCTCTACGATGATCATGAAATGTGGGAGCTGCTCGGCTACGAAGGGCCGTCCTTCGACAAGGGCGGCTACCTGGACCGCGGCTTCGATGATCTTGACTGGCTGCCCCGGCCGCGGATCGAGGAATACACCGCGGAGCAGCGGGCCGAGGTCGTCCCGCCCGCCGGCGGTGATCACTGATGGCCGCCATCGACGCCGCCGAGCCGGTGGTGGTGATCATCGGGTCCGGCGCCGGGGGCGGCACGCTGGCGTACGAACTCACCGGGGCGGGCGTGCCCTGCGTGCTGCTGGAGGCCGGGCCGCACCTGACCAACGACGACTACGAGAACGACGAGTGGCGGGCGTTCCAGCAGCTGTCCTGGCTGGATCCGCGGACCACCAGCGGCTCCTGGCGGATAGCCCAGGACTTCCCGAACCTGCCGGCCTGGACCGTCAAGGCGGTCGGCGGTTCGACCACCCACTGGTCCGGCGCGACGCCGCGGTCCATGGCGCACGAGTTCCGCACCCGCAGCACCTACGGCGACATCGACGGCGCCGCCCTGCTGGACTGGCCGATCACGCTCGAGGAACTCGCGCCCTGGTACGACAAGGCGGAGATCGCGCTGGGCTCCACCCATCGGCACGGCCGGCCGCCGCTGCCGGCCAACAACAACTACTTCGTGTTCGCGAACGGGGCCGAGCGGGTCGGTTACAAGTTCTACGCGACCGGCCCGTACGCGACGAACGCCGAGCCCTACGACGGCCGCCCGGCGTCGATCCAGGACGGGTTCAACTTCCAGGGCGACAAGAACACCTCGAAGTGGTCCACCCTGGTCCGGGAGATCCCGCGGGCGCTGGCGACCGGCCGGCTCGACCTGCGCCCGGAGTGCCAGGCGACCAAGATCAGCCACAACGCGGCCGGCAAGGTCGACGCGGTGGAGTACGTCGACGCGGCCGGCCGGCTGCACCGGCAGGCGGCCCGGATCGTCTGTGTGGCAGGGAATTCGATCGAGACACCGCGGCTGCTGCTGCTCAGCGCGAGCACCCTGCACCCGGACGGGCTGGCCAACGCGTCCGGCCAGGTCGGCCGGAACTACCTGCGGCACACCACCGGCTCGGCGTACGCGATCTTCGAGCAGCCGGTCCGGATGTACCGCGGCGAGACGATGGCCGGCGTGATCGCCGACGAGGCCAGGCACGATCCCGGCCGCGGCTTCGCCGGCGGCTACTACCTCGAAACGCTCTCGCTCGGCCCGGCCTTCCTGGCCAGCTTCATCGAGCCCGGCGAGTGGGGCCGGCCGTTCACCGAGAAGCTGGAGGCCTACGTCCGCACGGCAGGGCTGTGGATCGTCGGCGAGGACCTGCCGCAGCCGACCAACCGGGTCACCCTGAACGACGAGGTCCATGATCGACACGGGGTTCCGGTGGCGAACGTCCATTTCGATGATCATCCGAACGACGTGGCGATGCGCGAGCACGCCTATGCGGCCGCCGATGCGATCTACGGTGCGGTCGGGGCGCTCAGCGTGCACCACACGCCGCCGTACCCGTCGACCCACAACCTCGGCACCTGCCGGATGTCGGAGCGCGCCGAGGACGGCGTGGTGGACCGGTGGGGCCGGGCGCACACGGTACCGAACCTCTTCATCAGCGACGGGTCGGTGATGACCACCGGGGCCGCCGCCAACCCGACCCTGACGATCGTCGCGCTGGCGATCCGCCAGGCCGACTACTTGATCACCGAGATGAAGGCGGGTCGTCTCTGACCAAGGCCGCCCACTGCTACGGTCGGGCCCATCGGCTGCGGAGGGAGTGGGGATGCGGAAGCTCAAATACCTGCCCGCCCTGATCCTCGACATCGCACTGATCGGGCTCAGTTTCACCCTGGTGTTCCTCGACGATCTCCTGGTCCTGCTGGCCTGGACCGCCGCCGCGATCGGCTATCTGCTGATCCGGATCCGAAGGGTCCGCCGGGTCCGGCTCGGCCGCGATCCCGACTGGCGCGACGCCCTGATGCCGCGCCGGCTCGGTTACGTGTTCACGTTGTTGATCAGCCTCACCGGGATCGGCGCCGGCCTGTCCATCGTGATCGGGGACCGGTTCGGCGAGGCCATGTTCGGCGGGCTGCCGCCGGACGCGGCGAAACTGTTCGCCGTACCGGCCGTGATCATCTCCTGGGCGATCCTCCATTTCGGGTACGCCGAGCGTTACGCGCACCTCTACCAGGACGCGCTGCCGCAACGGATCCTGGACTTCCCCGAGCAGCCCGACCCGACCCTGGTCGAGTTCGCCTACTTCGCCTTCACCGTAGGAGTTTCCTTCGCGGTCTCCGACGTCGAGACGCGATCGACGCCGATCCGGGCCCAGCTCCTGGCGCACGCCGTGCTGTCGTTCCTCTACAACACCGCGACCCTCGGCATCGCGATCGGCGTGATCACCGGCGGTTGACCCGGGAGCGCCTGCGGCGCTGTGTTGATCATGTGCCCGCCGTCTTGATCATCTTCGTGCCCTGGGCCTTCGGGAGGGGAGAGGATCATGGCGCGGGAGGTCTGGGGGCCTGTGCGCGGGCAACCAGTCGCGCGCGGCGGTTTGGTGCCGCTGCCGCGGCCTGGGTGTGCGCGCGACGGCAGTCCCATCCACGCCCGCGCACAGACCCCCAGACCTCCCACGTCCCTTGGTGCCCACGGGTCGTGGTTCTCGGTCCCGAGCCGGTCGAGCTCTGGTCTCCGCGACTGCCAGACCGAGCGCTTGGTCGGGACCCACGGGAGCGCCGACTGAAGTTGGCGGCGGGCGCCTTCCCTTGGCTCGTTGAGGAATGCAGGGTCGAGGGCTGATCAGGGTCGCGGGTTGATCACGCGTCCAGCAGTCCCATTCGAGTGGAGACTTAACGACGTCCTCCGCGCGAATTTCACGTCGATTTCTCACCACTCGAACTGCCGCCCGAGGAATCCCCGTTCGCCGTGGTTCCGCGGTGGCCTGACACCCCAGACCCCAGCCCTCGCGCGCCATCTCACCGCCCCTTCGAAAGAACTGATTGCACTCTGCAATCAGAATGACGTATGCTGCGATGCATGCCAAAGGAAGCGGGGTCGTTGAAGCGCTGGCTCGGGCTCGTCGTGCTCGGTCTGCCGACCGTTCTGTTGTCGCTGGACATGAGCGTGCTGTACCTGGCCCTACCGCGGCTGAGTACGGACCTCGGGGCCGGGCAGACGGAGCAGTTGTGGGTCACCGACGTGTACGGCCTCGTGGTGGCCGGCCTGTTGATCACGATGGGCAACCTTGGCGATCGCATCGGCCGGCGGCGCCTGCTGCTGATCGGCGCGGTGATCTTCGGCATCGCTTCCGTGATCGCCGCGTTCGCCCCGACGATCGAGGTGCTGATCGCCGCCCGTGCCCTGCTCGGGATCGCCGGTGCCACGGTCGCCCCGTCGACCCTGGCGTTGATCAGCAACCTGTTCACCGACGAGCGGCAGCGGGCGATCGCGATCGGGGCCTGGATGTGCTGCTTCATGGGTGGGAACGCGGTCGGGCCGCTGGTCGGCGGGCTGCTGCTGGAGCACTTCTGGTGGGGCTCGGTGTTCCTGATCGCCGTACCGGTGATGATCATCCTGCTCGTCGCCGGGCCGTTCCTGCTGCCCGAGTTCCGGGCACCGAAGGCGGGCCGGATCGACCTGCCCAGCGTCGCGCTGTCGCTGGCCGCGATCCTCCCGTTCGTCTTCGGGGTCAAGGAATTCGCCCGCGGCGCCCCGCTCTGGCTGAGCCTGCTGCCGGTGATCGTCGGCGTCACCTCTGCGGTGATCTTCGTCCGGCGGCAACGCCGGCTGACCGACCCGCTGCTCCAGCTTCGGCTGTTCGCCGAGCCGACCTTCCGTACCGTGATCGTGATCATGGTCGTGTCGGCCTCGCTGATGGGCGGCACCTTCCTGCTGCTGTCGCTCTACCTGCAGACGGTGGCCCAGCTGACCCCGATCCAGGCCGGGATCTGGTTGCTGCCGCAGATGGTGGTCATGATCATCTCCAGCCTGGCTGCGCCGGTGCTGCTGCGCTGGGTGCGCCGTGGCCTGTTGATCTTCGTCGGGATCGCCGTCACCATGATCGGCTTCGCGATCCTCGCCCTGACCTCCGCGACCGGCGGCCCGCTGATCCCGGTGATCGGCTTCACCGTCGCGTGTGGCGGGATCGGCGGCGCGACCGCGCTGGCCACCGACCTCGTGGTCGGCTCGGCGCCGCCCGACCAGGCCGGTGCCGCGTCCGCGATCTCGGAGACCGGCAACGAACTCGGCATCGGGCTCGGCATCGCCCTGCTCGGCAGCGTCGGCACGCTGGTCTACCGGGCCTCGCTCGGCGCCGCCGCCGGCCCGGAGGTCAACGCCGGCATCTCCAAGGCGCTGGCCGTCGCCGCCACACTCCCGTCCGGTCAGGGCGAGGTCCTGGCCGCGACCGCCCGGCAGGCGTTCACCCACGGCCTGGTCGCGGTCGCGGTGCTCGGCACGGTCGTCCTGGCCGCCGTCGCGGTCGCCAGCTGGCTCCGCCTGGCCCGTACCGGCGGGGACCCGACACCGAGCGTGCCCGATGCGGAAATGCGGCCGGAACAGCAGGTCACGCTACGATGAAGCGGTGGTACCCGCTGAGCACCGACCGGCCCACCTCTGCGACTCCTCCGACACCCCCAGCAACGCTGACGCCCCGCGCGATGCCTGCGGTGTGTTCGGCGTCTGGGCGCCCGGCGAGGAAGTCGCCAAGCTGAGCTACTTCGGCCTCTACGCGCTGCAGCACCGCGGCCAGGAGTCGGCCGGGATCGCGGTCAGCAACGGGTCCCAGATCATGGTCTTCAAGGACATGGGGCTGGTCTCCCAGGTGTTCGACGAGCGCTCGCTGGAGTCACTCCGCGGCCACGTCGCGGTCGGCCACACCCGCTATTCGACGACCGGCGCCAGCGTCTGGGCCAACGCCCAGCCGACGTTCCGGCCGACCGCCACCGGCGGCATCGCGCTGGGGCACAACGGCAACCTGACCAACACCGTCGAGCTGGCCGACTGGCTGGCCGAGCGGGACCGTTCCGGCGGCTCGCTGGTGCCGGGCGCGCTGAGCGGCGAGGCGGTCAACGACACCTCGCTGGTGACGGCCCTGATCGCCACCTACCCCGACCTCAACACCGAGGACGCCGCCGCCGAGGTGCTGCCTCGCCTGCGCGGCGCGTACTGCCTGGTCTTCATGGACGAGGAGGCCCTGTACGCGGCCCGGGATCCGCAGGGCATCCACCCGCTGGTGCTGGGCCGGCTCGAGTCCGGCTGGGTGGTCGCCAGCGAGACCGCCGCACTGGACATCGTCGGTGCCTCGTTCATCCGCGAGGTCGAGCCGGGCGAGTTGATCACCATCGACTCCGCCGGCCTCAGGTCCCGCCGGTTCGCCGCGGCCGAGCCGAAGGGCTGCCTGTTCGAGCACATCTATCTGGCCCGGCCGGACACCACGATCTCCGGCCGCCGGGTGCATTCGACCCGGGTCGAGATCGGCCGGATCCTGGCCCGGCAGCACCCGACCACGGCCGACCTGGTGATCCCGGTGCCCGAGTCCGGGACCCCGGCCGCGATCGGGTACGCGGAGCAGTCCGGCATCCCGTACGGCGTCGGGCTGGTCAAGAACTCCTACGTCGGCCGGACGTTCATCCAGCCGAGCCAGACCATCCGCCAGCTCGGCATCCGGCTCAAGCTCAACCCGCTCCGGGACGTGATCGAGGGCAAGCGGCTGGTGGTCGTCGACGACACGATCGTCCGCGGCAACACCCAGCGCGCCCTGGTCCGGATGCTCCGCGAGGCCGGCGCCGCCGAGGTGCACGTACGGATCTCGTCGCCACCCGTGAAATGGCCCTGCTTCTACGGCATCGACTTCGCCACGAGGGCCGAGCTGATCGCCAACGGCCTGAGCACCGACGAGATCTGCCGCTCGATCGGCGCCGACTCGCTCGGCTACGTCAGCCTGGACGGCCTGATCCAGGCCACCACGGTGCCGAAGAACGACCTCTGCCGGGCCTGCTTCGACGGCGTCTACCCGGTCGAGCTGCCGCTGGCCGAACGGCTCGGCAAACAGGTCCTGGACACCGAACGGCGGACCGACCTCGACGGTGTCCCCACCCTGACCGCCGGCCTCGGCGCCGCCGACGCGCTGTCCCGCCCCTGAGGATCACCATGACCACCGAAGAGAAGTCGGCCTACGCCGCCGCCGGCGTGGACATCGACGCCGCCGACCGGTCCATCGACCTGATCAAGGAATGGGTCGGCAAGACGGCCCGGTCCGAGGTGATCGGCGGCCTCGGCGGGTTCGCCGGGTTGTTCGACGCCTCCGCGCTGAAGCGGTACGACCACCCGGTGCTGGCCACCTCGACCGACGGCGTCGGCACCAAGGTCGCGATCGCGCAGGCGATGGACGTGCACCACACGATCGGGTTCGACCTGGTCGGCATGGTGGTCGACGACCTCGTCGCGTGCGGTGCCGAACCGCTGTTCATGACCGACTACATCGCCTGCGGCAAGGTCGTACCGGAGCGGATCGAGGCGATCGTCAAGGGCATCGCCGAGGCCTGTGTCGCGGCCGGCTGTGCCCTGGTCGGCGGCGAGATCGCCGAGCACCCGGGCCTGCTCGAACCCGATGCGTACGACGTGGCCGGCGCCTCCACCGGCGTCGTCGAGCGCTCGAAGATCCTCGGCCCGGACCGGGTCCGCCCGGGCGACGCGGTGATCGCGATGGCCTCCTCCGGCCTGCACTCCAACGGCTACTCGCTGGCCCGCAAGGTGCTGCTGACCGACGCCGGCTGGGCGCTCGACCGCGACGTGCCCGAGCTCGGCCGGACCCTGGGCGAGGAACTGCTCACTCCGACCAAGGTGTACGCCCTCGACTGCCTGGCCCTGCTGAACGCGGTCGAGGTGCACACGTTCGCCCACGTGACCGGCGGCGGCCTGGCGGCCAACCTGGCCCGGGTGATCCCGGACCAGGTCCGGGTCACGGTGGACCGGTCGACCTGGACGCCGCAGCCGGTCTTCGATCTCATCCGTGAGATCGGCGACATTTCGGTGCCCGATCTCGAGGCGACGCTCAATCTCGGCGTCGGCATGATCGCCGTCGTTCCGGCCGAGGCGGCCGACGCCTCGCTCGCCGTACTCGCCGATCGGGGTGTCCAGGCCTGGGTTTGCGGGGAAGCCGTGGCCGCGGACCCGTCCGACACCGCGGAACGGGTTTCTCTCGCCGGGAATCACCCCCGGAGGTAAGCGGTGTCCGGACTCCGATTCCGGCGCGCGGGACAACAGCCCTCAGGTTGGCGGTGTCCCGACCATTGGGTAGCCTGTCTGTCACGACATGACCGACTTGAGCCCGCGGCTTACTCCGCCGGCAGACACATGCGAGGGGGTCGACCCAATATGGGACGCGGCCGTGCGAAGGCGAAGCAGACCAAGGTTGCCCGCGAACTGAAATATCGTCCGATGGATATGGATATTTCGTCGCTGGAGCAGGAGCTTCGAGGCGACGGGGGCCAGCACGTACCCCCGGCCTATGAAGATCTGGCAGCCGAGTACGACCAGGGCTCCGACTCCGATTCGGACGGCTACGGGGATCTCCGCAAGTCCGGATGATCCCGCGGACGACCGGCGGTGCCGGTCTACGTTGAGCCCATGAGCCACGACCCTCGGCCCGGCCCGGGCGGCGCCGACCCGTACCGTCAAGGTCCTCAGTGGCCTGGTCATCCCGGCACTGTTCCCTTCGGGGTGGCCCAGACTCCGCCGCTCTCCCAGGGCGACGAACGGCTGTGGGCGACGCTCGCGCATCTCTCGATCCCGGTCTTCGGGTTCGTCGGCCCGACCATCGTGTGGTTCGGGTTCGCGCGCCGCAGTGCCTGGCTGCGGGAGTCGATGGCGGAGGCGCTGAACTTCGCGATCCTGTACACGATCGCGCAGGTCGTCTCCACGTTGCTCGTCGTGATCCTGATCGGCGTGGTGCTGGTGCCGCTGGTCGGAATCGCCGCGGTGATCGTCTGCATCCTCGCGGCCATGGCCGCCCATCGCGGCGAGCTGTACCGTTATCCGGTGAATCTGCGGATCGTGCGGTAGATGGGACCCGCGCAATGACGGGCTGGCGGGAAGACATCCTGGACGGCTATCAACGACGGGATCTGGAGCTGCCGGGCGCCGAGGTGGCGATCGGCGAGGAGCCGGACACCGAACTGGTCGGCACGCTGGTGCGCCGGCTGCGGCCCGGTCCGCGGACCCGGGTGGCCGTCCTCTACGTGCACGGGTGGAACGACTACTTCTTCCAGACCCATCTGGCCGACGCGCTGATCGCCCTCGGCTACGACTTCTACGCCGTCGAACTGCGGCGGTACGGGCGCAGCCTGCGACCCGGGCAGCTGGCCGGCTTCGTTTCCGACCTCGACCATTACGACGCCGAGCTGGACGCCGCGAGTGCGGAAGTGCTGGCCGAGCACGACCACCTGGTGCTGATGGGCCACTCGACCGGCGGGCTGGTGGCGAGCCTTTGGGCGGACCGGCACCCGGACCGGCTGTCCGCGCTGGTGCTCAACTCGCCCTGGCTGGACCTGCAGGGCTCCTGGGTGGTCCGGGCGCTCGGCTCGCCGGTGATCGACGCGATCGGCGGCCGGCGGCCCACCGCCACCCTGCCGCTGCCGCCTGACCGCGGCTACTACGCCCGGACGTTGCACCGCGGCTTCGGCGGCGAATGGGACTACGACCAGACCTGGAAGCAGTCGCCGTCGCCGCCGGTCCGGGTGGGCTGGCTGCGGGCGATCCTGCGCGGCCACCAGCGGATCGCGGCCGGGCTCGCGCTGACCCAGCCGATCCTGGTGATGGCGGCCGGCCGGAGCGACTTCGGACTGCGCTGGAAGGAGACGTTCCTGGAGGCCGACATCATCCTCGACGTCGACCAGATCGTCGCCCGGGCGCCGAAGCTCGGCCGGCAGGTGACCGTGCTGCGGTTCGACGGCGGGATCCACGACCTGCTGCTGTCCGCCGAGCCGGTCCGGACCACCGTGCTGGACGAGCTGGGCCACTGGCTCGGCGCGTACGGACCGGCGACCGGCACGCCGCGAGAGCGACGCCACAGGGTGGCCCGGGAATCCGGCCCGGCCCGGACTGGTTGACTAGGAACGTGACCGAGATGCCTCATGTCGTGGTGCTGGGGGCAGGATTCGCAGGAATATCGGCGACCGCCGAGCTGGCGAAGTCGGGATTCCGGGTGACCCTGGTCGACCACCACCCGTACAACACGTTCCAGCCGTTGCTCTACCAGGTGGCCACCGGCGGGCTGAACCCGGGCGACGTCACTTACTCGCTGCGCTTCTTCGCGGCCCGCCGCCGCGGGGTACGGTTCCGGCGGACCACGGTGACCGGGATCGATCATGATCATCGGGCCCTGCTCTGCGCGGACGACCTGCGGATCCCGTACGACTATCTGATCGTCGCGACCGGGGTGACCACGAACCACTTCGGGATCCCGGGTGCCGCCGAGTTCTCGATGTCGATGTACACCCGCGCCGAGGCGCTCCGGGTCCGGGACACGATCTTCGGCGGCCTGGAGACGATCGCCAGCCACACCGACCCGGCCGTCGGTCCGGGCCGGTTCACCGTCGTCGTGGTCGGCGGCGGCGCGACCGGCGTCGAGATGGCCGGGGCGCTCGCCGAACTGCGCGACAACGCGGTCCGGTCCGTCTACCCGGAGCTGGACCCGGCCATGGTGCACGTGGTCCTGGTCGAGATGGGCGACGCTGTGCTGCCGCCGTTCGACGACTCGCTGCGGCAGTACGCCCTCCGCGAGTTGATCAAGCGCGGCGTGGACGTACGGCTGAAGACGGCGATCACCGAGGTGCACGCGGACCGGGTGGACTTCGCCGACGGCACCTCGATGGCGGTCGACCTGGTGATCTGGGCGGCCGGGGTGGCCGGCGACGAGGGGCTGGCCGACTGGAGCCTGCCGCTCGGCAAGGGCGGCCGGATCGAGGTCGAGCCGGATCTCCGGGTGATCGGCCAGGAGCGGATCTTCGCGGCCGGCGACATCGCCCTGATCGTGCGCGATCCGCAGGCCCAGCTGGCCCAGCCGGCGATCCAGGAGGGCAAGCACGCGGCCCGCCAGATCGCGCGGCTGCACCGGCACGAACAGCCGGAGCCGTTCGCGTACCGGGACAAGGGCACCATGGCCACGATCGGTCGGGCCGACGCGGTGATGCAGCTGCCGATCGGGATCAAGGGCCGCGGCCTGATCGCCTGGCTGGTCTGGATCGCCGTCCACATCGTTTCCCTGCTGGGCAACCGGAACCGGCTCCAGACCATGATCAACTTGATCTCCCGGTACGGCGGCCCGAAGCGGTCCGGGACGATCGTCGGCGACGTGCTCGACACGCCGGCCCGGAAGAAGGCGATCGAGGGCTCCTGAGCCCCGGGATCTCCCTGATTTCACCTGACCGATCGCCGGGTAGGCTGCCCGCATGGCACCGCTGGACGACGATGACGATCGCGTTCTCGACCATCTGATCGACGGTGGATTCCTGACCCCGAGCGAGATCCGGACGGCTCTGTTCGACGAGTATCTGGACGGCAACGTCACCGACGAGGAGCGGGTCACGATCGGTGCCGAGATCGACCGGCGGGTGGCCGAGGCCGAGCTCAGGCAGCGCGACTGGACCGGGCCGACGGCGTTCGAGCGGCTGGACCGGGCCTTCGCCCGGCTGAACCGGACCGATCAGGTGGTGGCGGTGCACAACGCCGGCTACACCCGCGACCAGGCGATGGAGCTGGTGGCGGCCGAATGCAAGGAGCGGGGCGGTTCCCGGGCCGGCATCCTCGGCGGCGTCTACTACACCGAGCAGGACATCGAGACAGCACTGGACACCCGGGTGCTGCGGCTCGGCTACTTCGCGGTCGGGCCGGACGCCGCCGCCTGTGACGCCGGGATCGCCCGGATGATGCCGAAGGTGCTCAGCCGGCTGATCGCGGAGGAATTGCCGGCCAGCTGGAACGGAGACCAGCGGAGCAAGATCGACATCGCTCCGCTGGACTGGACGAAGCGGCTGCCGGGCACCGGCCCGGCCGCCGCTCCCCGGCCGGGCCTGCTCGGCCGCCTGTTCGGCTAGGGACGCACGACACTAGCTCCGAACGTGCACTGAGCCTGTCGAAGTGCAAACACGCTCAGTTGATCTTGCGTCGGTAGATGACGATCGCGAAGCCGTACGCGACGGCGAGGATGCCGACCAGCCAGGCCAGCGCGATCCAGATCTCGCCGCCGATCGGTTGCTGCTCGAACAGGGCCCGGATGGTGTTCACGACCGCGGTGACCGGCTGGTGCTCGGCGAACCAGGCGACCGGGCCGGGCATCGACGAGGTGGGGACGAACGCCGAGCTGATGAACGGCAGGAAGATCAACGGGTAGCTGAACGCGGTGGCGCCGTCGATGGACTTCGCCGACAGGCCGGCGATCACGGCGATCCAGGTCAGGGTCAGCGTGAACAGGATCAGGATGCCGGTGACGGCGAGCCAGGCCAGCGGCGAGGCTCCGGTACGGAAGCCCATGATCAACGCCACGCCGATCACCAGCGCGACCGAGACCAGGTTCGCGGCCAGCGAGGTGAGCACGTGCGCCCAGAGCGCGCTGGACCGGGCGATCGGCATCGACTGGAAGCGTTCGAAGATGCCGCCCTGCAGGTCCAGGAACAGCCGGTACGCGGTGTAGGCGATGCCGGACGAGATCGTGATCAGCAAGATCCCGGGCAGCAGGTAGTTGACGTAGGCCGTGTCGGTCCCGGTGTTGATCGCGCCGCCGAGCACGAACACGAACAGCAGCATCAGGGCGATCGGCGTGACGGCGGTGGTGATGATCGTGTCCGGGCTGCGCAGGATGTGGCGCAGCGAGCGGCTGGTCAGGACGCCGGTGTCGGCGAGGACGTGGGTGGTCATCGGGATTCCTTCTCGGAGGAAGAGCCGACCAGGGTCAGGAAGACGTCCTCGAGCGAGGGCTGCTTCTCGACGTACTCGACCTTGGCGGGCGGCAGGAGTTGTTTGAGTTCGGCGAGGGTGCCGTTCTGGATGATCGTTCCCTCGTGCAGGATGGCGATCCGGTCGGCGAGCTGCTCGGCCTCGTCGAGGTACTGGGTGGTCAGCAGCACGGTGGTGCCGTTGTCGGCGAGCTGCTGGACGGTCTGCCAGACCTCGATCCGGCCCTGCGGGTCCAGCCCGGTGGTCGGCTCGTCGAGGAAGATGATCGGCGGGTCGCCGATCAGGCTCATCGCGATGTCGAGCCGGCGCCGCATGCCGCCCGAGTAGGTGGCCGCCCTGCGCTGACCCGCGTCGGTCAGCGAGAACCGTGCCAGCAGGTCGTCGGCCACCGCGCCCGGGTTCCTCAGGTGGCGCAGCTTGGCGATCAGGACGAGGTTCTCCCGTCCGGTGAGCACCTCGTCGACGGCCGCGAACTGGCCGGTCAGGCTGATCGACTCGCGGACCGCGGCAGGGTTGGTCGCGACATCGTGGCCGTAGACGGTGGCGCTGCCGCCGTCGGCCTTCAGCAGCGTGGACAGGATCCGGACCAGCGTGGTCTTGCCGGCGCCGTTGGAGCCGAGCAGCGCGAGGATGCTGCCGGGTGCGACCTCGAAGTCGACGCCGCGGAGCACCTGCAGGTCCTTGAAGGACTTCGTGATGCCCTGGACCCGGAGGGCGGGGGCGACTGCCCCGCCCTCCGGCCGGGTGGTGGTCGTGCTCATCGGTGGCCGGCCGGTGCGTCGGCGCGGTCGACGGCCTTGGTCAGGCGCTGCCGCTCGCGGGCGACCCAGCCGCCCCGGGCGTAGTCCAGCAGGAACGCGTCGAACACGGCGGGGTTGTCACCGGCGATCTCGGCGATCAGGCGCTCCCGCTGCGGGGCGGACAGGCCGGCGTCGGCGTACTGCCGAACGTAGGCCTTGGCGAAGTCCACCGGGTTGTCGCCGACGATCTCGCGGACCGGGGTGCCCGCGGCCGCCGCCTGCTCGAACCGGGTGGCGAGGTCCTCGAACGCGGTGGCCGCCTGGTCGGCGTCCGCCGGCCCGAACCGGAGCAGGTAGCGCTCCAGCGCCTTGATCGTCTTGCGGTACGGCTCCGGCAGCTGCCGGGTCCGGGCCTGGTAGGCCCGCCAGCGCCGCTTGTCGCCGATGATCTTGGTGGTGAACTCTGCGAGGGTCGTGGTCATGATCGTCTGCCGTTCTCTTCGGGGTGGTGGTGGCGGGTGTTCCGCCTCCGTGACCCCTAGATTTCCGGCACCGCCTGTCACCGGGCTGACACTGACCTGACATCGCCCTGGCCGGGCCTGTCACGCGTCGGGTCAGAGGTAGTGCAGGGCGATCGCGGCCGCCTCGGAGCCGTACGACGGCCCGTGCGAGACGGCGTGGACGAGCAGGGGGTGCAGCTGGTGCAGCCCGATCAGCGTCCGCCAGCCGAGCGGCAGTTCGGCGGCCTCCGCGTACGCCGCGAGGATGATGTCCAGGTGCGGTGCGCCGAACAGCGCGAGCATGGCCAGATCGGTGATCCCGTGCCCGCCGTGCGCCGCCGGGTCGATCAACACCATCCCGTCGGCCGTGCTGATCAGGTTGCCCGACCAGAGGTCGCCGTGGATCCGGGCCGGCCGCCGAGCGTCGTCGAACTCACCCGCCGCGATCCGCTCGGCGATCCGCTCGATCACCCGCAGCTGCTGGGCCGTGAGATGGCCGAGGTCCCGAGCCGTCCGGGCGTACGGCAGCATCCGCTGCTCGGCGTAGAAGCGCCCCCACTGCCGCTCCGGCCGGAACGAGAGTCGTTGCCGCCCGATGTACCCGTCCCCGTCCCAACCGTCCGGCGGAGCCCCGAAGGCGTCGGCCCCGGCCCGATGCGTCCCCGCGAGCGCCGTACCGAAGGCTTCGGCCGCGGCCCGCGTGGGTGGTGCCTGATCGAGCCGAGCCACCGTGATCTCGGTCGCCCCGACGTCCAGCACGGAGACCACGGCCGCGGCCCCGGCCGAAGCCAACCACCGAAGCCCAGCCGCCTCCACGGCGAAGAAGTCGTGAGGAGCCTCAGGCCACTGTTTCCGGAAGTGCGGAGCCAAGATCATCGAGAAGGACGATACCTGGCACTACGGAGCTGGTCTGCAGGACTAGCCGCGTCCGGGCTCGCCCACACCACACCACAACGAAACCTCAACCCGGTCGGAACGTGGGGGCCTACGGGGGCTCGGCCCCCGTACAGAAACGAACCCGAGACCCGGGAAAGTCGGGCGAAGCCCAACTGAACAGCCCGAAGGCTCGGGTGGCCAGGGCCGGGGTCGAACCGGCGACCTTTCACTTTTCAGGCGAACGCTGCTACCAACTGAGCTACCTGGCCATGGCCGGCGCCAAAGCCGGCCGCCAGCCGTTGGAGGTGCTGCCGTTTCCGGCAGCACCACCCTCGCGACCCCGACGGGACTCGAACCCGCGACCTTCGCCGTGACAGGGCGACGCGCTAACCAACTGCGCCACGGGGCCTGGAGGAGCACCCTCAAACTCGGTGCCCGCGAAACTATAACGCACGCCTGCCCGGGTTCGCCAAATGCGTTCTGAGACGCCGGGCGAGGCACTCAGCCCAGTGTGCCACGGAGCATCGTGTCGCCGGAGGGACCAGGGCGGCCGTTGACCAGTTGGTAGCTGACCTCGACGGTCGGATAGGCGCTGAGGTCGACGCCCGGCGGCAGCGGGAACCGGCGTTCGTCGCCGACCATGGCGCCGAGCGGGTAGTAGCCCTGGCCGTCCTCGCTGACCAGCCAGATCTGTCGGTAGCCGTCCCGGGGCGGCGGGGTGGAGATCTGCGCGATCACGTACCGCTCGCCCTGCGGGGTCACCTCGACGGTGACGTTGCCGCTCGCGGTCGGCCAGTCCGCGGTCGCCTGCAGCGGGGCGGACGCGATCACGGTGGGTTGCGGCTGCCACCAGCGGCCCCAGCCGAGCCCGATCCCGGCGCCGACGGCCAGGCCGAGCAGCAGCGTGAGCAGGGGGATCAGCCAGGCCTTGCTGCCGCGTCGTGGTGCGGCGGCGGGGTTCTGGGCGGCCAGGTGCGGGGCGTCCAGGTCCGGGGCCTCCAGTTCGCGAGCCGGCCGGGCGGTCGGTCGCGCCGGGGGCGTGTCGTCCTCGGTCGGGGTGGTCAACTTCGCGGCGTCTCCTCGGCTGGCGCGGTCCGGTCCGAATCGCCGTCGGTGATCGTCAAACGGGCCCCGAATCGCTGCACTGCCTGATGGTAGGCACCGATCCCGCCGCGCCGCCACCGGGATCGGCGCATTCGGTGTCCGGCTCGGCTGGGCCGGCATCGTCGGTCCCGGCCCGGAATAGACCAAGTTCGGCCGCCTGGACCGTCGGATCTGCGTCCAGTCGTGGATTTCGTACCGGAGCCGGCCGGCAGTGGTCTAGTCCGATCGCCGGACGTCGCTGGTCGATCCGGTACTGGATCGGGTCAACTTGGCGTCATGAGAAGCGGGTCCGCGTGATCGACCGGGACGACGCCGGCGTGCCGGTGCGTGCCACCGCGCTGCTGGCCAGTGCGGCCACGACGATGATCACGCCCGCACGCCCAGGGCCGCTGGCCGGCTACGCGGCGCGCGCCGGAGCCGTGAGCACGGGCACCCACGATGATCTTGCGGCCGGCGCTGTCTGGCTGCGGTCCGGCCCGGATGATGCCGGGCTGATCTGGCTCGCCCTCGACGTGATCGGGGTGACGCCGACGCTGCGGGACGTCTGCCGCCGGCGGCTGGCGATGGTCTTCGACCGGGTCCCGGAGTTGATCATCGCCGCGTCCCACACCCATGCGGCCCCGTCCGGTTGGGTCGGGTCGATTCATCCCGGGCATCCGGCCGACGTCGACCCGGTCGCGGTCGCGGAGCTGGGCGAGCGGCTGTCCGGGCTGTTCGCCGCGGTTCATGATCAATCCGCCGTCGAGGTACGGCCCACGTTCGCCGAACGGCCGGTCGCCGGGGTCGGCAGCAACCGGCTGCACCCGGGCGGCCCGTACGACCCGACGGTGGGGATCCTCACCCTGCAACGGATCTCGGACGACAAGCCGGCGGCCGTGATCATCGACCACGGCTGTCATCCCACGGTGTTGCCGGCCGCCAATCTCCAGCACACGGCGGACTGGCCGGGCGCCTGCCGGCGCCGGATCTCCGCCGCGCTGCCGGGCGAGCCGCCGGTGCTGTTCCTGCAGGGAGCCGCCGGCGACATCAGCACCCGCTTCGTCAGGTCCGGTCAGACGTTCGCGGAGGCGGACCGGATCGGCGCCCGGCTGGCCGATCAGGTGCTCGAGGCGAGCCTTGGCGCCCGGTCGGTCGACGGTGCGCCGATGATCATCCGGAGTGGGCTGCTCGTGCCCGGCCGGGTGGTTCCCGATCATGATCAGGCGCGCGTCGCGGTGGCCGAGGCGGACGCCGCGCTGGCCGCCCTGCCGGCCGAAGTCGATCATGGTCCGACGCGGATCGCCCAGACCAGGCTGGACGGTGCCCGGGTGCTGGCCGAGCTGGCCGCGGCCGACCTGCCGGACCGGTGGACGCTGCCGATCACGGCCGTGGCACTCGGCGACCTGGCCTGGATCCATCTCCCGGTCGAGCCGTTCGCGTCCCTGGGTCTGCGGATCAAGCGGGCGAGCCCGTACCGGCGGACCAGGGTGATCGGCTACACGGACGGCTACTTCGGCTACCTGCCCGACGCCGAGGCGATCGCGAACGGCAGCTACGAGGCGCTGAGCAGCCTGTTCGACGAGGCCGGGGCCGAGGCCGTCGTCGCCGGCGCGGTGACCCTGCTGACCACCCTCCATCGACAGGCACCCCATGACCTATGACTATCCCGGCCTGGCCAAGACCGCCATCGACCGGCTGCTGAAGGATCAGCTGAAGTCCGTCGACGCCGCCGCCGACCTGGTCGCGGCGGCGCTGCTGGACGACGGCGTGCTGCAGGCGTTCGGTACCGGGCACGCGCGGCTGATCGTGCACGAGTTGGCCGGCCGGGCCGGCGGGCTGATACCGGTCAACCTGGTCCGGCTCCAGGACGTGGTCTTCTTCGGCGACCGCTCCCCGGCCAGCATCCTGGACCCGACCCTGGAACGGGACCCCGGCCTGGCCGCCGAGGTGCTGGAGCTGGCCGCGCCGCGGCCGGGCGACCCGTGGCTGATCGCGTCCAACTCCGGCATCAACGGCTCCGTCGTCGAGCTGGCTCGGCTGGTCCGCGAGGCCGGCCATCCCGTGATCGCCGTCTGCTCACTCGCCCACAGCCGTACGGTGCCGAGCCGGCACCCGAGCGGCCTCCGGCTGCCGGACCTGGCCGACCTCGTGATCGACAACGGCGCACCGCCCGGCGACGCGGCGCTCGAGCTGCCCGACGGCACCCGGGTCGGCGCCCTGTCCAATCTGGTCGGCGTCGTCATCGTCCAGCTGCTCACCGAGGGCGTCGCCCGCCGGATGCTCGCCGCCGGCGTCACCCCACCGGTCTACCGCTCGATGAACCTGCCCGACGGTGACCGGGCCAACGCGGCCCGGCTCGCCGCCTACGGGAGCCGGATCCGCCCGATCGAGCCCTGAGCCGCGAGGAGCGCAAGGCGTACGAGGCGAGTCGGCCGTCTCTCCGTACAGCAAGTGCAAATTCGTGCCACTCACCCGATCTGCTGCTGGCGTCCACCTCACGACCCGACCGCTGTGGATTTCCGCCGCGACTGACCGGCTGAAATTCACTCCCGGTCGTACCCGGCGAGAATTCACGGTGCGCGCCGATGATTGTCGGACCCGGCGTTTACGGTGGCGGCATGGCCTACGACGAGGAACTGGCCCGGCGGATCGGCGCGGCGCTGGCGGAGTATCCGGAGCACGCGGGCGATGTGACCGAGCAGCGGATGTTCGGCGGCCTGGCGTTCCTGCTCCGCGGGCGGATGGCGGCGGCCGCCACGAAGGGCGGCCTGATGCTGCGCTGCGACCCGGCCGAGACCGACCAGCAGGTCGCCGCCGGCGCCGAGCGGATGGTGATGCGCGGCCGGGAACTGGACGGCTGGCTGCTGGTCCCGGAGACCCTGGTCGCCGACGAGGCCGAGCTGGCGAAGTGGGTCGGCATCGGTGTCGCCTACGCCGCGTCGCTGCCGCCCAAGGCCCGGGCCGTCACGGCGGGGCGATCTCCCGGACCGCGTCGATGATCGGGCCGACCAGGCCGAGGAAGGAGGCGTCGTCCTCGAACCAGACACGATGGCGTTTGCCGTACCCCCACACGATCAGCCAGTCGGCGAGGGCGAAGAGCGCAAGTCGCTGGGCGGCGCCCGGACGCAGTGGACGGTGAGCCGTGTACGCCTCGACGAACGCCCGGCGCTGCTCGCCCGTCTGGACGGTCCTGAGCATCCGGACCAGGTCTTCCTCGCCGTTCCCGAAGTAGGCCTCGAACAGGTCGAAGACGCCGGTGACGACGAAGTGACGGCCGGACTGTTCGAGATTGAGGTTGCCCGGCCGGAAGTCGTGATGGACGAGGACCGGCTCGAACGGCTCGGCCAACGACTCGACGCTTTCCTCGATCAGACGGTCGACGAAGTCCTCGGCCGCGGGCGTCAGCGCGTCGACCTCACGACACGCGGCCCGGCACTGTTCGAGGCGTTGCAGGACCCACCGCGGATAGTCGTCCACCGCGGTGAACCTGTCCAGCCGGAAGTCGTACGGCCCGCAGAACGGCGCAGCCGACTCGTGCAGCCGGCCCAAGGCATCCCCACAGGTCGCCGCGATCGCCACCCGATGGTGATCGTCGACCGAATCCCAGACGGTGGAGCCGTTCGCACCGGGCAGTCTGGGCATGACGGCGTACGTCCACCCGAACCGTTCGGTGTTCTCGCTGATCGTGTAGGGCCACGGGGCCGGCAGCGACGACCGTTCGTGGATGAGCTGCGCGACGCAGCGCTCCTTGGTGAGCTGGCCGTGACCGTGCGGGTGTCCGCGCAGCGCGTACTCGCCGCCGGTCGTCTTGAGGAGCAGGATCTGGCCGAACAGGCCCGCGAGGGCCGGCTCGGCGGCGATGAGGCGGCCCAGGCCGAACTCGTCGGCGACGGCCTGGAGTTGGGCGCCGTCGATCATGCCGAGCCGCTCGGAGTACCGGCGTGGTTCGAGTGTCTTCGGGGTCGGCTCGTTCATCCTCCAGCCGCCTCTCGCATCGATCGGCCGGGATCAAGGGCAAACATCATGTGGTCCTTCCACGCGAACGACGCGGAAGCGACCCGACTCCGGGAACAGCAACCCGGAGCACGCCACACCACGCGGCTCGCTGAGAGTCGCTGTGGTCGAGTGCTCCGGGGGAGCGCCCCGGATCTGACCTTGGACCTGCAACGTAACAGTGCCCGGTCGGTCGTCGGCAAAGGGTTTTCGGCCCGGAACCCGGCGTTCGGCGTCAGGTCGCGCAGCAGCCCGCGGCAACCGTTTCCGGCCGGAGCCGAACGGCCCCGACCAGGCGTTCTGCCTGGCCAGGGCCACTTCTCACTGGCATCCCCAACGGGATTCGAACCCGCGTTGCCGCCTTGAAAGGGCGGTGTCCTAGGCCACTAGACGATGGGGACTCGGACCGGAAAACTGTAGCCGGAACCGCGCCCGCAACCCAAACCGGTTCCACCCGGCCGTGCCCCGCTCCGGCATTGTTGTTACACGGTTGGCACTCCCGCTCCCTTGTCTGCTAACACCCTGATCGATGATCATGAAATGAAGGCCTGTAGGTCGGGCGCCTCGTCGGGAGGGGGTCATCATGGACGATCAACGTTCCGGCTCGATCGAGATCGCTCCGTTGCAGTCCCAGGGATCTCTGTACGGGTTCGTCGTCTCGGGCCGGTGGCCCGAGGACATGGTCGAGTGGTCCAAGGTGCTGATCTTGGCCGTTCAACTGGCCGCAGTGCCCGGCCTGGTGCCGACGACCACGGTCTACCGGGTCCGCGAGGACAAACCGGACCTGACGCCGACCGCCGTCGGGCTGGTCGTCGCCGAAGGCTCACTGATCGGCGACGGTGCGCTGCAGCCCGGCCAGTTCGCCGGCGACGAACAACCGCCCGGGCTCTTCGTGCTGCATCCGCCGGCGCAGACCATCCCGACCGTGCGTGATCATGAGGTCGCTTCGGGCTGCGTGTTCCTGCCCGGCTTGCCGTACCTCGGTCTTGATCATCGGGCGGCCTGGGTCGAGGCCGACATCGAGGGCACGGTGACGCACCTGGTCAGCCGTGGTGATCTTGATCCGAACACCGACGCCGACACGGCCGCGCTGGCGATGCTGCTGGCCGCCTGACCTGATCCTGTCGAAGGGCCTCGGTTCAGCCGACCCGCGCCGCGGCCGCGTCGACGGTCTGGGCGAGCAGGGTGGCGATCGTCATCGGCCCGACGCCGCCCGGCACCGGGGTGATCCAGCTGGCCCGTTCCGCCGCTGCGGCGTACTCCACGTCGCCCACGTTGCCCGGGTTGTAGCCGCCGTCCACGACCACGGCGCCCTCCTTGATCCAGTCGCCCCGGATCAGTTCCGGCTTGCCGACCGCCGCGACCACGATGTCCGCGGTCTTGACCACCTCGGCCAGGTCGCGCGTCTTGGAATGGCAGTAGGTGACCGTGGCGTTGCGCTCCAGCAGCAGCAGGCCGACCGGCTTGCCGAGGATCGGGCTGCGGCCGACGACGACGGCGTGCTGCCCGGCCAGCGGCACCTCGTACGCGTCGAGGAGCCGGATGATGCCGCCCGGGGTGCAGGACTGGAAGCCGGGGCGGCCCAGTCCCATCGCGGCGAACGAGGCCATCGTGACGCCGTCCACGTCCTTGGCCGCGCCGATCGCCTCGAAGACGGCCGGCTCGTCGACCTGGCTCGGCACCGGGTGCTGGACCAGGATGCCGTCGACCGTGTTGTCCGCGGCGAGCGCCTCGACCTGGGCCACGACCTCGGCCGTGGTGCTCGTCTCCGGCAGCACGATCCGGCGCGACTCGAGCCCGTACTTCCTGGCCCGGTTGCCCTTCATCTTCACGTACGTCACGGAGGCCGGGTCCTCGCCGACCAGCACCGTCACCAGGCACGGCTTGCGACCCAGCTGCTCGGTCAGCTTGGCCGCGCGTTCGGCGGTCTCGTCGAGCAGGGCTTGTGCGGTGGCGGTTCCGTCGAGGATGCGTGCGGTCACGCCCTCATTATGGCCGGGAACGGAATCCGACCCGCAGCTCGGTGTGAGCTACGGGCCGGATGGTCCGTGGGAGGCGGTGAACCCGGGTCCGGGTCTACAGCACCTCGTACCTGACCGGGACGACACCGGCGTTGATGCCGCCGATGACCTTCATGGCCGCGGTGGAGAGATCGAGGCAACGGCCCTCGATGTACGGTCCGCGGTCGGTCACCGGGACCGTCACCGTCTTGCCGTTGTTGAGGTTGGTCACCTTGACTTTGGTGCCGAACGGCAGCGACTTGTGCGCCGTGCTGAGCTTCGACGGGTCGAACCAGCCGCCGGTCGCGGTCACCTGGGGCTCGTCGTAGTACGAGGCCTTGCAGGTGCCCTTCTTCGCCTTGTCGTCGTCGCCGGACTTGTCCACCGTCCCCGAGCCGCCCGCCGACGGGTGGCCGGAGGAGTAGGTGGTGACGTGCACGTGGTCGTAGTGGTTCGCCGAGTCGTTGCCGCGGCCGGCCATCCAGCGCCAGCCCTCGCTGTCCCGCTCGATGTTCCAGATCCGCTGCTGCCAGATCAGGTAGTTGATCCCGTACTTCTTGTGGTTCTTCTTCAGGTACGAGGCGATCTCGTCACCGAGCGCCTTGCCTGCGGAGGTGCCGTACTTCGGGATCATGATGTCGATCGCACGACCGTCCCGGTGTTCCGCGTTCCAGGAGTCGGCCCGGACCCCGTAGAAGGTCTTGACCTGCGGGAACTTCTCCAGGATCGCGCGGTGGACCTTGATCGAGTTCGCCTGCAGGCCCCTCTCGACCGCGTAGTCGCCGGCGTCCAACGACGGACCGTCGTCGTTGCCCGAGTCGTCCGCGTCGTCCGCGTCGTCGCTCTTCGGCTTCGACGTGGACAGGTACTTGGCGGTGACCCAGCGAACGGCGTTGTCGTAGATGATCTGGGCGCGGCCGTCCTTGATCACGCCGGTGATCTTGAGCTTGGTGCCCTTCGGGACGTCGCCGAGATCCTTGAAGTTGTCCGAGCTGCTCGACCTGATCATGAGCTCCGTGGTCGCGTACCGGGTGCCGACCACCTTGGGCAGCTCCGGCACCACCGGCGTGTTGACCTTGGTGTTGGACAGGTACTTCGCGGTGACCCAGCGGACGGCGTCGCCGTAGATGATCTGGGCCCGGCCGTTCTGTGTGGCGCCGGTGATCTTGAGCTTGGTGCCCTTCTTGACCTCGGTGATGATGCCGAAGTCGTCGTCCGACGTGGTCCTGATCAAGAGATCGGCGGTCGCGGTGCGAGTGCCGGTGATCTTGGGCAGGCCGTTGGAGCTGGCCAGGTACTGGGTGCTGACCCAGCCCTTGCCCTGGCTTAGCGTGACCTCGGCGAAGCCGCGGGAGGTCTTGCCGGTGAGCGTCACCTTCATGCCCTCGGGCAGGGTGGTGATGCGGTCGTAGGAGAGGCCAGGACCCTTGCGTACGTTGAGATCCGTGGTCGTGATCTTGACGCTGCCGGTGTTGATGTCACCGGGCGCCGGCAGGTCGGATTCCTTCTCCAGGTACTTGCTGGAGATGTAGGCGATGCTGCCGTTGAACCGGACCTTGGTCCAGCCGTTGCTGGAGCCGAGGGCGGTGATCGTGCCGCCTCGGTACAGGCCGCCGATGATCGATTTCGAGGTGCTCGGGCCGGACCTGATGTTGACCCCTTCGGTGGCGGTGGCCTGCCAGCCGGCCTCGGCCGGTTGCGTCCCCAGCAGGCCGACCACCACGCCCGCCGTTACGGCGAGGGCCGACACGGTCTTGACCGCGCGGATGGTGATACTCACGGACTCTTCCTCCTAAGGCGGCCTTCCCGGACCGTCTGAACGGATTCCCCTGGTGACGCCGTCACCTGCGCCCCCCACGTCACGCCAGTAACAACAACCCCAAGCTGCGCAGGACTTTAATCTCGTAACATCCGTCACGGCAAGTGTTTGAGTAGGGATCTAAGGTTGATTTCAAGTCGACACGCCGTGAGCGGGTCAAAAATCACACCCGTGTTATTCCGCTCTGACCAGCGGCGGAACCGCTCTGCGGGATGGTTACGATCTCCGTACGGGTGCGCCGGAACCCTCAGGGACAACTCGAACCGGCGGCAGAAGCCTGAGAAGAAGTACGGGAACGCGAGAGGTGGGGCGTGGCGATCGACCTGTCGACCGAGCGGTTCGAGGAACTGGTCGCGCTCGCCCTCGACGAGATCCCGCCCGAGCTGGCCGCGCTGATCGACAACTGCGTGATCCTGGTGGAGGACGATCCGCCGCCGGACGAGCCGGACCTACTGGGCCTCTACGACGGCATCCCGCTGACCGAGCGCGGCACCGATTACGCCGGCGTGCTGCCGGACCGGATCTTCATCTACCGGCGCCCCACCCTGGCCATCTGCGACACCCTCGACGACGTCGTCGAGGAGGTCCACATCACCGTCGTCCACGAGATCGCCCACCACTTCGGCATCGACGACGACCGCCTCCACGCCCTCGG
Source organism: Microlunatus parietis (assembly GCF_013407955.1). GTDB lineage: Bacteria > Actinomycetota > Actinomycetes > Propionibacteriales > Propionibacteriaceae > Microlunatus > Microlunatus parietis. The sequence continues at coordinate 4,350,031 of NZ_JACCBU010000001.1, forward strand.
CTACGCCTAACCCAAAAAGACTCCGCCGACCAGTCACAAAAGCAGCGGTTTTGACGGCGTGTCGCTGCTGAACTGACCGGTCGATCTTGGCGTCGGTGGATGGTTGGTCAGCTGGCCTGGGCCGAAGGTCGGCCGAGCTGGGTGAGCCTACCGGACAGGGGTGGTAGGCCGGTGCGGGAGAGGTCGGCGAGCGGGGGCGGACCGCAGTGCGGGCTGCGGCGCGCAGGGAGGTCCGGGCGGAGCGCGAAGGTCGGGCGGAGCGGCAAGTCGGGCGGAGCGGGAAGGTCGGACGCACCGGGCCCCGGCGTTGCCCGCGTTGAGGGCTCAGGTCCGCGCCCTCGGGTGTAGGGCGCGGACGCAGCAGGTCGCCTGCGAATCCGCTACAGGCTCATTTGCGGCAGGACCTCCCCGCAGGGCTCGGGCGGCACCGAGGTCGGTTCGGTCCGGGGTCGTGCAAGCTCGCTGGTCGGGCGGGTCAGTCGGCTTGGCGGTCCAGGCGGCGGAGCTCGGCGAGGGCGTCGGCGATCGAGTCGGGGTCGTCCGAACCGAGTTTCCGGACCAGGCGCTTGATCTCGGCCGGGGCGATGCCGTGCTGCCGGGCGGCGCGCAGGTTGGCCAGGGTGTCCAGGTCGAGCGCCAGCACGGCGTCGGCCTCACGCCGCAAAGCCGCGGCCCGGCTCTCGGGGGCGGGCGCTTTGAGGACCTTGCGGGCCAGGCTGGTCGGGTCGAACGGGGACCCGGTCAGCGCGGGGCCGAACAGGGCCGCGTAGCCGACGTTGCCGTCCCGGTTCGGGTGGTAGGACTCCTCGATCGGGTTGCTCAGGCCGTTGATCCACTCCGAGTCGTCGCAGACCGCATGGCCGTCGAAGGAGGCTCGCGGATCGACGAAGGTGAAGCCGTGGTCGGCGGCCTTGGCGGCGATCAGGGTGTCGAGGTTGTCGGAGCCGGCGTTGAGTGCCGACTGCTCCGAGGGGCTGAAGAAGGTGGCGAGATTGCAGTCCTCGCCGTTGAACAGCCACGGGTACCCGCCGACCGCCACCTCGGCATTCGGTGCGGCGGCTGCGATGGCGCCGAACAGGGAGTCGTAGCGGCCCGGAAGTCGGTTGGCGATGATCGCATTGCCCTCCGCGATGGCCTCCTCGCAGTCGCTCAGCCAGCCCGGCTGGGCGCATTCGGTGAGGACGTCGGCGAAGCCTGCGTCGTTGCCGCCGATCGTCATCGAGACGTACGCGGTGCCGCTGCTCAGGGCCTGCAGCTGGTTGGCGGCCACGTCGGCGGTGACGGCGCCGCTGCATGCCTGGTAGCTCAGGGCGAGGCCGTACGCGTCGGCCAGCAGGGCCGGATAGCCGTACGGGGACCGGTAGCAGTCGTCCTGCTTGTCCCGGGTGCCGACGCCGGCCGAGTAGGAGTCGCCGAGGGCGACGAACTGGGGAGCGACCGCCTGCGCGGGCGTGACGCCCAGCGAACTGAGCAGGGCGGCCAGGACTGTGGTGGCGGCGGCGACGATCGAGCCCCGCAGAAGCTTCGATGGAATCACCCTCACGATCCTGGCAGATCCTTACCCCCACTGGAAGGCCTGTGCAAACTCTTGGCCGACTGTTCGCCTGATCGATCCGAGACGCTAGCCGAGCAGGATGTAGCTGGTGGCCCCCAGCGCGATGATCACGACCAGCAGGGTCAACGCGGCGACGGTACGGCCGTCGGTGGCCAGTCGGTTCGTGTGCCAGGTGGCGTTGTTGATCTTGTAGCGGAGCCCGGACAGCCAGCCGAGCGCGCCGCCGGCGATGATCGCGACGGCGGCGACCATGAACGCCATCGCCGGTGACTCGCCGAAGACCAAGCGGGCGATGATCAAGGCGCAGGCGAGACCGGACAGGGTGGTGCGCTGCCAGGCCAGCGTGGTCCGTTCGTTCTGCAGCCCAGGGTCCGTCGGCATGATCGACTACTGGAGGACGACGACGACCGCGACCACGGCGACCACGGCGATCCCGACGGCGATCAGGGTGAGCAACGGCGACGACGGCAGCGGCAGCTTCAGACGAAGGGCCCGTTCGTTGCGGATCCACCGGGTCAGCCCGCCGACGCCGCAGGCCAGTCCGCAGGCGATCAGCGCGATCGCGGCGACCCGCACCTCGAGCTGGACCGGCCCGCCGATCCCGGCGATCGCCATCACGCCGACGCCGCCGGCCAGAAATCCCAGCGCGGTACGGATCCAGGCCAGGAAGGTGCGCTCGTTGGCCAGCGTGAACCGCGGATCGGGCTCCGTGCCGGCACCGTAGACGTGGCGCGGCCAACGGCGGTCCGGTTCTCCGGACGGCGGTTCGGTCACGCTGGAGATCCTAGTCGTGGCCGTCCGGGCTCAGTCCGCGGAGGCGAGGACGACGTGGCTCGCCCGCGCCTCGGCGATCCACCGGGCACAGCGGCCGAGCGCGTCGTCCGGGACGTAGCCGGCCCGCAGATCGCCGACCGGTGTCACGGTCGCGCCGGTGGCCTGGGCGGCGGCCGCGAGGGCCTCGGCGTCCCCGATCACGGCGAGTACGCCGAGCATCCGGCGGATCTGGTTCACCTCCAGCGTCCTCCGTACGTCCTCGGCGAACTCGGGCGCCATGATCACCAACGATCCGCGGGCCGCGATCGTCCGCTCCAGGACGCCGAGCAGCTCCCGTACCGAGTGCAGGGGGTCGGCGCAGAGGAGCACCCGCGGCGTGTCCAGCACAGCCCAGCCGCTCGCCTTGTCGGTGACGAAATGAGCGGACGCCCGCCGCACCGGCAGGGTGATCGTTGCCGGGTCCTTGATCAACGCGGCGAGCTCGGTGCGCTGGTCCTCGGTCAGGTCCGTGCTCGGGGCGTTCTCCGGTGGGCGGTGCGCCTCCAGGTCGTTCAGGTAGTGCGGGGCCGGCGAGTCCGGCGAGAACCTCGGGATGTCCCGCTTCGGCGGCGAGGCGAGCTGGTCCAGGGCATGCTGTCGCCGCCGGCGGTCGGAGACGGCGCCGTAGACGATCACGGCGACGCCGATCACTGCGACGACGATCAGACCGAGGATCCAGGAATCCATACCGTTCAGCCTGCCACAGCGCTGCTGGATTACAGTCTGATCATGAGCGAGACGGCACGCATCGGTTCGAGGGTCGTGGCAACGGGGCACTACCAGCCGGACCGGGTGCTGACGAACGACGAGTTGGCGACCATCGTCGAGACCTCGGACGAATGGATCAGGCTGCGCACCGGCATCGCCACCCGGCGGATCGCTCGCGACGACGAGACGGTGGTCGATCTGGCCGAGGCCGCCGGTCGGGACGCGCTCGACTCCGGCGACGTCACGGCCGACGAGATCGATCTTGTGATCGTCGCCTCCTGCACCTCTGATCAACGCTCGCCCAACACGGCCGGCCGGGTGGCGCAGCGGTTGGGGCTGAACGGCCCGGCGATCATCGACGTCAACGTGGCCTGTTCCGGATACGTCCACGCCCTGGCCGTCGCCGATCAGGCGATCCGGGCCGGCTCGGCGACGACGGCGCTGGTGATCGGTGCCGAGAAGCTGTCGGCCTACACGGACTGGACCGATCGGACCACCTGCGTCCTGGTCGCCGACGCCGCCGGCGCGATGATCTTGCAACGCACCGACCGGCCGACGGTCAGCGACGTCACCTGGGGTTCGGTGCCCGAGCTCGCCGGTGCGGTACGGATCGAGCCGCCGGCCGAGAAGTTCGCCCAGGAAGGGAAATCCGTCTTCAAGTGGGGGATCTCCGCGGCCGAGGGGCTGGCCCGGCAGAGCGTCCGGCGCGCCGGCTACGAGCTGTCCGAGATCGGCGTCTTCGTCAGCCATCAGGCGAACCTGCGGATCATCGAACCGCTGGCCCGCCAGCTCGGCCTGACCGATGCGATCGTCGCGACCGACATCACGGCCTCCGGGAACACGTCCGCGGCGAGCATCCCGCTGGCGTTCTCCAAGCTCGCCAAGGCCGGCGAGCTGCCGGCCGACACGCCGACGCTGCTGTTCGGCTTCGGCGGCGGGTTCGCCTACGCCGGCCTGGTGATCCGTACTCCGTGATTTGATCATGCCCGGCTCTTGAGTTCAACGAAGGTTGAAGTTGCAGACTCGGTGCATGAGACAAGTGGAAGTGATCGAATTCGGCGGCCCCGAGGTCTTGACGATCAAGGAGAGTCCCGATCCCCGGCCCGGTCCGGGACAGCTGTTGATCGACGTCGCGGTGGCCGGCGTCCAGTCGCTGGACGGCTATCTGCGCCGCGGCGCGTGGCCGGACTTCCTGCCCGGCCCGCCGCCCTATGCGCCGGGCCTCGAGGCGGCCGGTGTGGTCGCGGCGGTGGGCGACGGCGTGGACCCGGCGTGGCTCGGGCGTCGGGTCGTGGCCAGCCTGACCGGCGGTGGTTACGCGAGCCGAGTCGTGGCCGGCGTCGACGACGTCCTCCCGGTTCGCGACGATCTGGACCTGGAGCAGGCCATGGCGCTGTTGCACGACGGCAGCACCGCCGCCGCGCTGCTCGAGGAGACGCCGGTCGAAGCGGGCGAGACCGTACTGGTGCTGCCGGCCGCCGGCGGGCTCGGCTCGGTCCTGGTGCAACTCGCGGTGATCGCCGGTGCCCGGGTGATCGGCGCCGCCCGTGGTTCGGCGAAGCTGTCCGTGATCAAGGAGCTCGGCGCCGACCAGGCGGTGGACTACGGCGAGCCCGGCTGGCCGGATCAGGCCGGACCGGTCGATGTCGTCTTCGACGGAGTCAGCGGTGATCTTGGTCGGGCGGCGTTCGGCACGGTCCGGGCCGGCGGCCGGTACGCGAACTACGGCAACGCCAGCGGTGCCGAGTCGTTCGTCACCCCCGACGAGGCGTCCGGGCGAGGGATCCGGCTGCGCGGGATGGAGCAACTGGAGTCGTTCCTGGCCGAGCGGTCGCGCCGCTTCGCCGACGTGCAGCGGCTGGCCGCGGCCGGCACGATCCGGCCGATCATCGGCCGGACCTATCCGCTGGATCAGGTGGCCGAGGCGCACCGGGCGATCGAGGCGCGGGAGATCTCCGGGAAGGTGCTGCTCATTCCGGGCCGGCCCGGCGAGCCAGGTGGAGCACCAGGTCGCTGACGAACTCGATCCGGTCCGGCATCACGGCCCGGACCCGCTCGAAGATCAACTTCCGCTGTTCCGGTTCGATGATCAGGAAGCGGGACTGGGTCCCGATGTGACCGATGAAGTCGTCCCGGCCGAACCAGAGCCGCCGCGGGATGGCGTGCTCCTCGATCCCGCCGAACCGGGGGTCCTCGGCGATCTCGCTCGCCGGCCAGGCCCAGCCGACCCGGTCCACCGGGTTCAGCTGGGGGCCGGCGTGCGGATCGGCCTCGTCACCGATCGCCTGCCGGAACCGGGCCCGGACCTCGGGATCGGCCAGCTCGAGTTCGCCGCCGAAGAACGCGGCCGTTCCGCCGGCCGGCAGGATCGCGGCCAGCCTGTCCCACCGGGTCGCCGGATCGGTCCAGTGCCAGGCGGCGGCTGCGTAGACCAGCTCGACCTGGCCGGCCAGCTCGTCCACCGGCAGCTGCTCGAACGCCCCGGCCATGGTCCGTACCGGCAGCCCGGCCGTCTGTTCCCGAAGGATGTCGAGCATCCGCGGGTCCGGCTCGCTGGCGATCACGGTGATCTTGTGCGCCGCCATCACCCGGGTCGCCTTGCCGGTGCCGGCGCCCACCTCGAGGGCGGTCCGGATCGGCAGCGCGGCGTAGTCGATGATCTTGGCGATCAGCGAGTCGGGGTAGCCGGGCCGATGCCGCTCGTAGCCGGCCGCATCGGCACCGAAGGTCAGCGCGCGGGTGGTCATGCCGCCATCCTGACCCACCCGTCAATCCCTTTCCGGGATTGGCTAGAATGAGGCGATCCCCGTCGGAGGTGATCATGATGAGCGAATCCTGGATCGACGCGCAGATCCGCAAGGCCGAGGAGCGCGGCGACTTCGACGATCTTCCTGGCAGCGGCAAGCCGATTCCCGGTCTCGGCCGGCGGCAGGACCCGAACTGGTGGCTCAAGGGCTACCTGAAGCGGGAGAAGCTGGACATGCCGCTGCCGGAGACCCTGGCCCTGCGCAAGGAGATCGAGCAGATCGCCGACACCGTCGCGGAAGAGCGGTCGGAGAAGGTGGTCCGGGAGATCGTGACCGATCTCAACACCCGGATCGTCGACGCCCGGCGCCGCCGCACGGACGGTCTCAAGATCACGATCGCGACCCTCGAGGTCGATCCGATCGTCGAGGCGTGGCGTGCTCGTCGGGAGGCCGAAGGCCGCCCGGTCCGGCCCTGACCTGCCTCAGGCACCCTCCGGCGCGGTGGCCGCCGCCTCGACCAGTTCGACCGCACGAACCGCGCGCAGCCCGTCCTCGCCGCTGACCTCGACCGGCGTCTGGGTCGCGACCGCGTTGACGAACGAGGCCAGTTCGCGGCGCAGGGAACCGCCCGAGACCTGCGGGTCGTGGGTCCAGTTGCGGCTGTCGATCCGTACCGACCGCCGCTCCGCCTCGGTGATCAACTCCAGCTCGTCGGTGGACAGGTCGACCAGGGCCGAGCCGTCGTCGCCGAACACCTGGACGCCCGCCAGGCAGCTCCGGGCCGAGGACGGGTGCAGCAGCCAGTGGTTCTCCAGCAGGGCCAGCGTCCCGTCCGCGAGATCGAGCGTCGCGACGGTGACGTCCGAATAGCTGCCGAACACCCGCCGGCCGGCCGCGGCCGCCGACGTGATGTCCTGCCCGGTGAGCCAGTGCAGCAGGTCGAGATCGTGGACGCCGAGGAAGGCGGTCACCGAGGCCCGGGCGGCGATCCGGTCGGCCGTGGTACGGGTGTTCACCCGGTGGATCCGGAGGTAGCGGAGCCGGCCCAACTCGCCCGCGTCGATCCGTCGCTTGAGCTCGCGGAGCCGTTCGTCGAACCGCAGCAGATGCCCGACCATCAGCCGGCCCGGCAGCGGCTGGGCGGCCAGGATCGCCTCGCAGTCGACCGCCGAAGTGGCCAGCGGTTTCTCAACCAGCACGTACTTTCCGGCGGTCAGGGCGAGGGTCGCAGCGGCCACGTGAAGATCATCGGGAAGGGTGACCGAGACCGCATCGACCTCGGGCAGCACCTCGTCCAGCGTCTCCCGGACCGCCACCCCGAGCTCGGCGGAGATCTCGGCGGCCCGGGCCGGATCGGTCTCGACGCCGACCACCGATTCCACGGCCGGTTCCCCGAGCAGCACCCGGGCGTGCAGGCGGCCCATCACGCCGAGGCCGACGACGGCGATCTTCATGCAGACACCCCGTTCCACGCTTGACCTTGATCATCGCCGATCCGTACCCTCGATGCAATCGGGGTCCCGAACGTGGTGTCCCGCGGCAGGAAGTTGATCTTGAACTTAAGACAGGGAACCGTCGGCGTCGGCATCATCGGGGCCGGAATCATGGGCAGCAGTCACGCGGCCTCGGCGGTCGGGGATCCTCGGGTACGGTTGCGCGCGGTCGCTGGTCTGCCCAGGGAGACGGCGGTCCGGCTGGCGGAGACGTACCGGATCGCGATCGTGACCGATGACTACACCGAGCTGCTGGCGGATCCGTCGATCGACCTGGTGATCGTCGCCACGCCGGACCACCTGCACGCCGAGATCTGCCTGGCCGCGCTGGCTGCCGGCAAGCACGTGCTGGTGGAGAAGCCGCTCACCACGTCACTCGCCGAGGCGGACCGGATCCTGGCCCTCGAGCGGGAGTCCGCCGGCACCCTGATGGTGTCGTTCAACCACCGCTGGATACCGGCGTACGCGCAGGCGCACGCGGAGATCACGGCCGGCCGGATCGGTCGGCCGCGGCTGGCGTACGCCCGGAAGAATGATCGGATCCACGTGCCCACGACGATGCTGTCCTGGTCGGAACGGACCACCTGCGCTTGGTTCCTGTCCAGCCACGACATGGATCTGGTTGGCTGGTTCCTCGGCGCCCGCCCGGTTCGGGTGTACGCCAGCGCCGTCTCCGGGGTGCTGCGGGACCGCGGGATCGACACTCCGGATGCGATCCAGGCCCAGGTGACGTACGAGGGCGGCGCGGTGGCCACCTTCGAGTCGTGCTGGATCTATCCGGACGCGTTCCCGACCATGACCGACTCGTTCATCGAGGTGGTCGGCGAACGCGGTGTGATCCAACTGCCCCGGGTCGATGATCAACTTCAGCTGACCACCGACGACGGTCACGAGTATCCGCGGCTGTCGATCGGTGCCGACCTGCACGGGCGTCGCGGCGGTGCGGTGACCGCGGCCCAGCAGCACATGATCGACTGCATCCTCCAAGATCACCGGCCGCTGGTCGATCCGCAGTCGTCCCGCGACGTGATCGCCCTGCTCGAGGCCGTACACCGGTCCATCGAGTCGGGCCAGCCGGAACCGCTCTAACGAACGTCCTTCGCCGAGGCGCGGAACGTGTTGCACTGATAGATGTCCCGGTGCCGGTAGCCCTGGATCGCCCAGGCGACGACATGATCAGTGGTGCCGTGGGTCTCGTCGCCGTAGTAGCGGCTGATCACTTCCCGATGGAAGGAGCGGCTCATCTTCCCGGTCTGCTTCATCGCCATGCCGCTGAAGCAGGTGGCCTGAAGTTCGATCCGTCGCCTGATCACCAACGACTCCGACCGGGGTGTGGTGGACTCGTGCCAGTGGGCCGCGAGGAGGATGCCGGTCCGGGCCTGCAGATGATGCCCGTACTCGTGGCCCATCATGTCGAAATAGGCCGACCAGCGCAGCCCGGAGCCGTTGCGGCCGTGGCCCAGTCCGCGGCCCACGTAGATCTGCTGGTTGGCCGAACAGTAGAACGCCGGCACCCGCCCGCCGCTGGTGCCACACGGCGACTTGACCCGGCCCAGATAGGTGCTGATCTTGACCTTGGTCGCCTGGAATCCTGCCCGTGCCAACGGTTTGCGCCACATCGCCGCCAGGCAGTCGGCCATCTTCTGCAGGTCCTTGCGCATCCTCTTCTCGGACAGCCGCGGGTACGGGCGATCGTAGAGACTCGGCACCTTCGAGCACGATGACTTGGACACCTTCTGCCCGTACAGCGCATTGCTCCGGGCCACCTCCGCCGCCTCCGCGAGCGAGGAACCGTAACCCGGCAGCGGCACCTCGTCGTAGCCGCGCTGAGGCTCGAGGTGTGCCGGCACGGCCTTCTTCGTCGGCGGCTTCCTGGTGGTCGGCGGTCGGGTCGTGGCCGGCTTGGTCGGCGGCCGCGTGGTCCTCGGCGGAGCGGTCGTCCGGGGCGGCGCCGTCGTGTGCGGGGGCGCCTTGGTCGCCTTCGTCGGCTTGGGATCGGACGGCCGCGGCGCCCTGGTCGTACGAGGTCCGTCCGTCGGTCGGGGCGACCACACCGGCCCGGGCCGATCGGACGCCGCCTGCAGCCGATCGAAGTAGAGATTGACCCCGGCGACTCCGCCGATGAGCACGAGCACCAGAACGACCCCGATAATCACCAATGCGGCGATGCCGCCACCACTGCGGCGAGGCGGCGGCTGAACCGGTGGCTGCGGCGGCCAGCCGCCCTGCGGTGCCTGTTGGTAGGGCGGCAACGGCTGGGGTGCCTGCGGTGCAGGTCCCCAAGGGCGTGGTGGCCGGCGAACCGGCTGCGGCATGGACGGTTTGTTCCAACTCCACGGCTGCCGGCCCCACGGCGGCTGATCCGGCGGTGGCGGCGGGCCGGGTTGGTTGGGCCAGCCCATGGGTCTCCCTCCACCTGCCTGCATTCGGTCTCAGATCCTAACCACGCGCCCGGCCCATCCACTCTTGATGCCTGATCCTGGATCTCCCCACTGACGAGACACTGACGCGGCGGCCCCGGTCGTCGCGAGACCCTGATTCCGTTGGGTCTCCGGGCAGGGTGCCAGGTACAGTACGTACGCGCGCGGGGCCTCTAGCTCAATTGGCAGAGCAGCGGACTTTTAATCCGCGGGTTGTGGGTTCGAGTCCCACGGGGCCCACTGGCTGAATCCCTTGAGAATAAGGGATTCATGCCCGTAAGGGATGAGAACCGGAGCAATCCGGACGGTGCCCCTTGTGGGAAGCGGGGTTGCTGCTGCGGGTCCGGTGCTGGCGCGGTCATGGGGCGCGAAGGTGACGCTCACGCGCGGCCGCGAGGATGTCAATGCTCATGGCTGGCCACTGGGACCGTTCTCGGTTGCAGATTGGCTGAGCGACGTCAGGCGATTCGTCAACGCGGTTGGATCGATGCCGTGCCAGCTGCCGGGTTCTCGCCACAACGTGGCGTCGGCACGGCTGACGAGCGTCTCTCCCATTCCGGTGATCTCCGGCGGTGAGCCGTCACTGATGATCACGTGGATCGGTGTGGGTACGGCGGCCAAGGTGTCAGCGGTGACTTCGGTGAGATCGAGCTCGGCGGGGAGCGTCGAGGCGCAGCGGACGACATCCTTCCAGGCGGGCGACTCGACCACGGTTCGGATGATCTCCTCCGGCGTCCCGGTCGCGTCATAGAACGCCCGAACGGCAGTCTCGGGAGCGCCGGCAGCGAGGGCCTGATCGATGCGCTCCCGCAAGCCGCTGCCGTCCCGGGCGTCCGAGACCGCCGGCTCTACCAGCGCGATGGTCGCTGGTCGGAGGTGCCTGGCCGCACGCAGCACAAGGGCGCCGCCCGAGGAGAATCCCGTGACGATATCCGCGCCACCGAGGTGGGCGACGAGGCCGGCGAGATCGTCGATCTCGTCGCGTGCCGATGGCCTGGCCTCCCGATTCAACCCGCGTCCTCGTCTGTCATAGGTCACAACCTCGAACCGCGACGTGAGCATCTCGAGCGCGGCTTCCATCGGGCGCATCGCACTGGACCCGAGTGCGGGGTCGACCCAGATCAGCCGAGGGCCTGTCCCCGTTGTCTCGAAGTGGATCACATATCCGTCACGAGTGAACTGGCCGTTCATGCGATCCCTCCCCTGTACTCGCGGGTTCAGTTCCGCCATGACTGTACTCTTGAGTACATGTCAGGTGCAAACGGTCCCTCCGGAGCGAAACACGATGCGATCCTGCGCGCCGCGAAGGAGGCGTTCCTCCGTGACGGATTCGCGGCCGGGAACGTTGACGATATCGCCGCGCAAGCCAACGTGTCGAAGGTGACGATCTATAGCCACTTCGGCTCGAAGGAGGACCTCTTCAGGAGAGTCATGGAGTGGGTGATCGCCTCACGTTCTGCCGGCGGCCCCGCCCTCGATCCGGGGATTGATCCGTCCGAGCTTCACGCGGTCTTGACTGCGATCGGTCTTGATCTTGTCAGGACCGTACGCAGCAAGGAGGTGCTGGCCATGCGTCGGGTGCTGATCGCGGAACAGGCCCGCCATCCATCTTTGGCCGAGGCCTGGCGGCGCGCGACCACGCTCGCCACGACGGAATCCCTCAAGGACTACTTCGTCGCGCTGCAACGACGCGGGATGATCATGGACGACGCCGACCCTCGGACCATGGCCTCGCAGTTCCTCTGGATGCTCATCGGGGATTCGCTTGACGCTGGCCTTCTCGGCGGGTCACCGCGCCCACGCGGTGCGCAGGGCGTGGCCGAGGCCGCGGCCACCACCATCGTCCGTGCCTACTCCGCAGACGAAACCCAAGCCCGCCGTTCCCATCGAAGGGCGACATCCGCCTGAACGCGAGTAGGAAGTGCATAGCTCGGAAAGTTCCGTACGTGCGGCGCCGGCGTGGGTCCTTCAGCGGGGATTGGACCTTCTCTGCATTCCGTTCCCCTGCCCGCTGCTCCTGCGTGCCGAGCCGGTGACCAAGGCTCAGGCGGAGGCCATCGTGCTCTGGTTCGGCGCGACGCCGTTTGGGTACCGAGCAGCGAGTCTGGGCATGGGTCGTGATGCGGAGGCGAGGACCTGATCGTGGGGGAGTACCGGATTGGTGTGATCGGCTTGGGGCGGATGGGTCGGCGTCATTTCACAGCACTGGCGGCGAGTCCTCGGTGGCAGTTGGCATGGGCTTGCGATCGGGACCCTGACTCCCTTGCCTGGGCTCAGCAGTCGATTCCCGGCCTCCGGGTCGGGACCGACGGGCTGCGACTCATGCGGGAGGAGCGCGAGCGCACCGACGCTGTAGGCGTGTTCACGTTGGCCGATGCCAGGCCCGGGTTGATCGAGCGGGCTCTCGATGAAGGTCTGCATGTGCTGGCGGAGAAGCCGCTCGGCTCCGATGCCGCTCAGGAGGAGCGGCTTCTGGCACGGATCGAGTCCAGTGGGCGCCTGGTGGTGGTCAATCTGTTCAATCGCAACACCTGGTACCACCAGTTCATGATCGACTTCGTCCGGTCCGGCCAACTGGGCCGGCTGGTGTCGATCGAGGCCGTGCACCTGACTCCGGATCTGTTGCCGACCGAGGGCCATCAACCCGAAGGACCACCGTTTCGGGACTGCGGCATGCACTACGTCGATCTGGTGTGCTGGTACGCCGGCAGCGACTTCGCCGAGTGGGACGCTCGCGGGCTCCGGCTCTGGGATTGGCCGGACCCTTGGTGGGTCGATGTCCACGGCCATTTCAGGAACGGGACTCTGTTCCGGATCGCCCAGACGTTCGGGTACGGACAGCAGGCCGAGCAGGTCGCGGCGCGCAGTCAGTTCGAGGTCGTCGGCAGTCACGGCGTGGTCCGGATGCGGCACGATTTCGCCGAGGTCATCGTGGAGTGTCACGGCCGGTCGTCCACGGTCCAGCGGGCCGGGCCGTACCAGGGCAAGCGGCTCGACGTCTTGGCCGAGCGGTTCGCCGACGTCATCGAGGGCCGGGCGGTGGTCGATCTGCCGTCCGCTGCCGACAGCGTCGCGGCGGCCCGGACGGCCGAGGAGATGCTGTGTGCGGCCCGCCGACGCTCAACGGCCATCGGCACAGCCGCCGACCTCGACAAGGCACTGCGCTATCGGGCCGCGCTGAAGCAGCAGGGCCGGGCCTTTCCCGAAGCCCTCCTCACGTGACGGCGCCCTCTACGAAGCCGGCACGGTCTGCGGGCACGACAGCGGAGCGGCCTGACCGGGTTGGGGCTTGGCGGGACCCAGGTAGGCCAGCGGGCTGTCCGGCTGTCTGCCGAATCTCACGTCTGTTCATTCGGGAGACGGTCCGGACGCTTCGGCCAGCAGCTGGACTGGGGTCAGGAATGACTCTAACGGCCGTTTCTGCGCTGCCGCTATGCCACGATCAGGTCTGCTTGGATGGCCCCGGCCGACTGCCGCCTAGGTGGCGAAGACCGCGGCGGGATCGACCGCCAGGCAGTCACGAGCCAGCTGCATGCGCAGCCTGAGGTGATCACGGTCGAGATCGGTGTGTCCGATGATCGACAAGCACATGGATGCGTGGCGGGCCGCCATCATGATCGGAAGAGTCGCGACCACGGATTCCGACAACTCACGCACTGTTCGATAGCCGGCAACGAAGGCTGCAGCATGGGCCGGCCAGCTTTCGGTGAAGTCGCGGAGGTTTCCCAGAACGGCCCCGAAATCGTACGACCGTGGCCCGAATCCGAAGTCGTCGAAGTCGAGAATGCCGAGCCGTTGATGGCCGTCATCCGAGGACCAGTGGCAGTTGCCGAGGATGTAGTCGGCGTGAATGATGCCCCAGTCCGTGGAGCGGTCGAACACCTGCCGGGTGCAGTCTTTGACCTCGTCGAACAGCGCCAACTCGGCCGCCGACAGCACGTCGTTGAGAATCGCGGACTTCTTGCCCATCAGGCCGGGGGCGTTGTCGGTGAGTAACGAGTCGACGTCCCAATGCACGGGGGCTGGGCCGGGCCATTGATCGAGGGCCGTGTGGAGTGCGCCGAGACCGCGGCCGAGCAGCCGTACGGCGTCGACGCCCAACCCGGTGTCCGGACGAGCAGCGTGGCCGGGAACCCAACCCAACAGGGAGTACAACGACCCGTCGATCTCGGTCACCAGATCACCGGCCTCCGTTCGCCGCGGCCGTGGAACGGCGAAAGGCTGCGGCATCTCCTGGTCAAGGAACTCGAGCATCGCCAGTTCCGCGCGGACCTCGTCCGCGGTGCGCCATCCGATCCCGTGCATTCGTAGGGCCCACGACGGTTCAGGATCAGCTTCGTGACGAAGGCTGAACACCGTGTTGTGCAGGGTTCGAACATGATCGAGCCGCCACCCCTGCTCCGAACGCAGACCGAACGCGGCCAGGACCTCGGCCGGCACCGGAGGATGATCAGCGGTCTTCGTCATCCAGCGCACGCTAGCGATTCACTCAGGAGACCGGCCACCGATTTCCTCCAGGGTGTCCGGCCAGGCCGCTGACCTTCGCCGTGAGCGGGTCGACGCCGAGCCGGGCCGCGTCGACGAGATCACCGCCGTTGACCGGTGGAGGCTGGTGGTGTCGTCGTCCGCGCCGCGGTGCTTCACGCCGGTCACACCAGGCGCTGCCCCTGACGGCCGCCGGTGGTTGCGTCCGATAGGTGGGGTGCGCCCGTCATCCTGGTTGGAGTTCGGTCTGTGATGGTCGGGTGGTTCTGGATCGCCCCAGCAGCGGTTTGCTGAGCGAGGTGTGGAGCAGGAGTTCCACGACGGCGAGTGAGCCGGTGATGGTGAGGATGAAGATGATCAAGACTCGACTGAGGGTTCCGGGCAATTGGTCCAAGGGGCTCGGGGTGATGACGATGATCCAGAGTAAGAGTGGGTGGATCAGGAAGACACCGAAGGCACGGCGTGCGCCGGCGCGGACGATGTGGTTGATCCCTCGGGGTGTTGCGTGGTGTCGGGTCCAGGCGGTGCTCGCCAGGAGACAGATCAGTGTTGCGGCGACGGCCCAGGGCAAGACGGAGGGAAAACTGGCGGCGGCTGCGGACCAGGTTGCTGTGCCGGCGGCGCGCAGGTTGAACGCGACCAGTGTGCCGAGCAGGCTCAGCACGCCGATGGGGACGAGGAGGCGCCAGTGCCGGAGGAGCCCGGTTTCCAGCTGGTCGAGATGGCGTGCGGCTACCGCGCCGCCGACAGCGAACAGGGCGTAGAGCGGCAGTGACTTCTCGGCGTGTTCCCAGATGATCACCCAGGGCCCTGCTGGGGCTGGGACAAGGTTGATCAGCGTCATGTAGCCGAGTTGGATCACGGCCGCGATCCCGATCATCAATCCGTGAGCTGCGGGCCACTGGTCAGTCATCCAGCGCAGCGCCGGAAGTACCAGGTAGAGCTGGATGGCGACCAGGAGGAAGTACAGGTGGTACCACTCGGTTCCCCACACCAGATGGAGCAGCAGGAGCTGGAGCCAGGGGACGAGGCCTGGCCAACCGTACTGGGCGGTGTCGATCCCGTAGTAGATCAAGGTCCACAGTACGTAGGGCGGTACGACGGCTGCGAGCCTTCGTCTCCAGAACCGGCAGGCCGACAGGTTCCGGTCCTGGTAGCCGTGGCAGAGCACGAGCGCGGAGACGAAGACGAAGGCGTAGCGGGCGAAATGGACGGTGAGGCCCCAGGCCGCGACAGGCAATTCCTCCTGGTCCAGCGTGTAGGTGACGACGTGCGCCGAGATGACGAAGGTGAACACGATCACCCGCATCAGATCCACGTTCGTCAGCCGTCCCACAGGCACCTGAGCGAGCCTGGCCGTCGAAGGTTACGGCCAGCCAACGAAAAGGTGTAGGCCGCGATCGAGGGTCGTGCGTCGCGAAGAGTGTTCCGCAGTCTGGGGTTCGCGGCGGATAGGGTGGCTGGCGGTGTGCCGGGAAGTCTGGTCGGCGGTGGTGCTGTCGACCAGGGAGGTGGAGTGTGGGCACACGAGTGCGGCGCCTGTTTGCGCGCGGGTCATGGCGGGAGACGCTTCGTATCGGGTCGTTGCTGCGGCAGGAGACCGTCGGCGGCGGATTGCTGCTCGTCGGGGCCGCGGTGGCCCTGGTCTGGGCGAACTCTCCTTGGGCGGAGTCGTACGTCGCGGTACGGGACCTCCGGCTGGGGCCGGATCTTTTGCACCTGGACCTGAGTATCGGGTCGTGGGCCGCGGACGGGCTGTTGGCGATCTTCTTCTTCGTGGTGGGACTGGAACTGAAGCAGGAGTTCGTCGCCGGCGATCTGCGCAATCCACGGGTCGCGGCGTTGCCGGTGGCGGCTGCGATCGGTGGGATGGCGGTGCCGGCGCTGATCTTCGTAGCGGTGAACGCGCGCGCCGGTGACGCGCTGGCTGGGTGGGCGATTCCGACAGCGACCGACATCGCCTTCGCGCTGGCCGTACTGGCGGTGATCAATACCCATCTCCCGGCGGCGTTGCGGACTTTCTTGCTGACGCTCGCGGTGGTCGACGATCTGTTGGCGATCGTGATCATCGCGGTGTTCTACACGCGCGAGTTGGAACTCGCCTATCTGGGTGCGGCGTTGTTGCCGTTGATCTTGTTCGGGCTGCTGGTGCAGCGGCGGATCGCTGCCTGGTGGATCCTGGTGCCGCTCGCCGTGGCGACGTGGGTCCTGGTGCACGCCTCGGGGGTGCATGCCACGGTGGCGGGTGTGCTGCTGGCGATCACGGTTCCGGTCCTCCGCAGGGGGAGCGGAGATGATCAGCAGCCGAGCCTGGCCCATCGGTTCGAACACGTGCTGCGCCCGGTGTCGACCGGTTTCGCGGTGCCGGTGTTCGCACTGTTCGCAGCAGGAGTCACGATCGGCGGCATCGAGGGCCTAGCGGTATCGCTGACGGACTCGGTGACGCTGGGGATCGTCCTGGGACTGGTCGTCGGCAAGACGATCGGCATCGCCGGAGCTGCCTTCTTGGTCGCGCGGTTCACTCGTGCCGAGCTTGACTCGGATCTGCGGTGGATCGACATCGTGGGCCTGGCGATGCTGGCCGGGATCGGGTTCACCGTGTCGCTGCTGATCGGGGATCTCGCCTATGGGCCGGCTTCGGTGCGGGATCAGCATGTCAAGATCGGCGTGCTGGTCGGGTCCGTACTGGCCGCCGCGATCGCGGCCGTCATGCTGAAGCTCCGGAATCGGGTCTACCGCCGGATCCTCGAGGCCGAGGAGCAGGATCGAGACCGCGACGGCATGCCTGACGTCTTCGAAGACCAGCCCGAGCCCGAGCAATGAGGGCCCTGAAACCCGACCACCACTCCAAGGCTGCGCCCAGCTGGCGGGGCAGCCCGAGGTGTCAATGCGAGACACCAATCGCTCCAAGTCGCTGTTTCGCAGGAGCCGAGTTGCTGGTGCCGACCGCACGGTCGCGGTCGTCTTCACGATGGCGGCATTGCTCCTGGTTACCGGTTGTGTGGGGACTAACGCCGTTTGGGGTACCAGACAGCGGCGCCGCCACGACCGGCCCGCCGGCCGCACCTAGTCCATCGACGCGAATTCCCGAAATCAGCATGCCGCCGCTCACGCCCCCAACCATCCCTTTAGATACAAGCGGAAATGCGGTACCTTGCGGCGTCGGTGACCTTGGACAGGGTTGACGCTGCCGGTGGTCGGTCGGTAATCCTGGTGCGTGCGGTGGCTGCGGGTGAGCCGATGAATGGGACCTGGTGATCAAGGGGGTGCAGCCAGGATGAGGTCAGCCGGGACGAAGGCAGTGACGCCGAGTCTGTACGAGTTGCGCGACCAGCTGCTGCGGGAGGCTGAGCGGGCGCGCGCGGCTGGGAGAGGCGACTGGGTGCGGCACTGGGAAGAACTCGCCGAAGCGGTCCAGGACGTGATCGTGGACGAAGGTGATCCGGCGGTTGCGACACGCGTGCGTCAGGGTGCCGTTTGGGCGGAAGCGCGACCGGGGATGCCGGGTGCTGATGAAGATTCCGACTTGTCCGGTTGTTCGTTGAGTGACCTGGAGACTCAGCTCCGCCAGGTGGACGAGTCGATCCGCACGGTAAGCATGCCCGACGGGGCCGGTCGGAACCGGACCAGGAACATGGCGATGCGCGAGGTCGCGATTCTGTCGGTTCGTCGGCGACTGATCGCGGCCGAGATCAGGCGCCGCCGGAAGGCGCTCGACGTATGGCGCATGACCCAGAGTCTCGTCCACTCGCCAACCACCCCGGACGCCTAACTCACCACCCGAGCGGGGTCCCTCCCGCGGCGCGACGCTCGTGCAGGCTGCAGATCGAATCTCGTCCTCCCGATCGGCACAGCCGTGACACGCCGCGCCACGAACTCATTCAGCTTGCGCGATCTATTGAGTGACCAGCATCGCCGAGGACCCAGCCGCTCACGGAAGGTGGGTTTCCGGCGCTCGAGACGCAGCTGGGCTCCAGCGGTGGTTTCCGGTGAGCACGTGCCGGCCGAGCGGGGTGAGGCTGTGGATCATGTGCCGGCCGTCGCGGTATGACGTCACCAGACCGCAGTCGCGGAGGATCGCGCCGTGCTCGCTGGTCGAGGAGAGGGAGATTCCTGCGCGGGCGGCGAGTTGGGTGGTGTCGAGCGGCATCACCAAGGCCTTCAGTAGGGCGGCCCGCGGAGTTCCGATCAGCGCCCCAAGTGTCGGTCGATGCCGTCACCGGCGCCGGTCTGCGGCTGCATCCAGTGCTGCGGCGGGTTGATCGGATAGACGAGCACGGGGTCCAGGTCCGGGTCCGCCAGGGTCACCGGATTTCCCTGGCAGAAGAAGGAGGGGATCAGGGTGATGCCACGACCCGCCAGGTTCAGGTCGAGATCTACGGGATACGGCGCGGTGAGGACCGGCGGCTCCCAGCGGATTCCCGGGGCCAGATTCCGTAGGACGGCGTCGACTCCGCCGTCGGCAAGGCGCCGGGTGAGCTGGCGCCGGTGGGCAGCCAGCTGGGCAGTGATCTGGTCGTGGAACGGTGCCAGCGCGTTCGCGTGGTACGTGTGCAGGGAGGCCCCGAGTCGGTGAAGGTGTCGTGGTTTCGCCGCGGCGATCCCGGCCGGCCAGGGCGACCGGTGTGGATCGCCGATCGCTCTGGCCAGTTCCCGGCTCAGACGGGCGCGGGGTACGTGCAGGACGGCGTCGACGCCCTCGTCAAGGCAGGCTGTTGTCGGGACGGGCGTGAGGAAGTCCGGAAAGTAGCGCCGGGGCGGCGCCAGGTCATACAGGCTGGCGGCGGCAGCCCCGACCCGCTGACGCGCGATGGTCCGCATCCAGGTGGCCCAGCTGCGGAACGGCGATGTCCGGTCCTGCCGTGCCCCGAGCTGGTGCAAGCTCAGGACGATCTCCCACATCGGGTCGAGGTGGTCGGCGATCCTGACGCGTCCCACATCGGCCAGGGTGAATGCGATCCGCAGCATTGCGTCCCCTTTTCTGCATCCCACGGGTCCGTCCAGCAGTACGGCCGCCTAACGGTCGTGGTTGTCATGGCACTCGGTGCCGTGACCGTGGTCGTCGACGATTCGGCTGGATCCGAAACAGTTGGCGGTCGGCTCCGGTGGTTCTTGATCATGATACGGATGCCGGGCCGGCCGGTCCGGACGAAACCGGTGAGGCTGACGAGAGGATCACATGGATGCTCTGGTGACGAAGATCGTGGTCATCGCGGTGTTCGTATTGATCATCGTGGCGGTGGTGGTGCCGCGGATCCGTGGCCGGCGGTCGCTTCAGGTGCGGAGGAAGAGCCTGGCGGCGCTGGCCCGGAACGAGGGCTGGCGGTACACCACGGAGGATCCGGACCGTGTTGCGCTCGTCCAAGGGCTGCCCGAGGCGACCGGGCATGCGCGCGACGTGATCCTCAGCGGCATCATGCGGGACGATGATCCGCCGCGCCTGGCCGTGAGCTCCCGGATCCTCAACGTCTTGGACGGCGAAGTCGACGAGCACCGGATCCAGGTCTTCGACTGGCTGGTCGGGCGGGGCAGCGGAAGCGGTCGGGCGTCGGTCACTCGTCTGCACACCGTGTGGGCCGTCCGGCTGCCCGCTGTGCCGTACTGGGTCCAGGCCGCCAGCCTGGGCCAGCCGCATGACGGGTGGCGACCCGGACAGTGGTTCCGTACCGACGACGAGGCGTTCGACCGGCGCTTCCGGGTCACCGCCGACGATCCGGCTCATGTTCGAGCCGGGCTCACCCCGCAGACGCGACGACTGCTGCTCGAGTCCGATTTCGACGGCTGGCGGCTGGACGCCGCGCTGGGCCTGCTCCTGCTGTGGACCCACTCCGGACGCCGCTTCGCCCCGGCCGATCGGATCGGCCCGATGACCCGGCAGGCGGTACACCTGGCGATCGAGGCCGGCGCGTCCACTCCCAGATAGCAGGTGCACGGTGGGCTCAGCCACTCAGTACCGGCGGCGTCGGTGACGTATCCCCAGCCCCACGCAGATGACTGAGCCGACCACGACCGCCACTGCCGTGAGCCGGTTCTCATCGTCATCGGCCAGCAGAAAGCCCGGGATCGCGCCGATCGAGGCGGCCAGCGCCAGCCCGACGAGTGCGCAGAGCATGACATCCTCGACCTCCCAGCCGGCCAGCGTCTCCCGGAGGCCAGGATGGAGCCAGCAGGGGATGCTGAGGATGCCTGCCAGCAGGCCGAACCCGAGCAGCACCGGCGGCGCGATCCCGGCGCTGAACTCCAGTGCCGGCGGCGCCAGGTATGCCGACTTCTCGTACACCCGGGCCACCACGTGCTTGAGGTAGCCGCCGTCGCTGACCTGCGCCAGTTCACCGTAGAGCGTGCCCGATTCCTCACGGCCGTCGATCGTCCAGGTCGCTCCCTTACAGGTGACGTTCCGGGTCCCGCCGCTTCGACGCCGCACGGGCCCGGATTCGCACGACTCGGGAAGCTCCACGGCCGCCGGCGTCCCCAACAGATATCCCACCGCCCGTCCGCCGATCGATCCGGCCGGCGAGGGAATCAGGTAACAGGCGAGCCCGCCCAGGATTCCGACTCCGGCCAGCAGGAAGGCAGCGATACGGGCAGCCAGGAGCAGGCCGAGCCGATCGATCGTGTTCCGCGACGTCATCCAGCGATGGTCGGCGAACGAGTTTGACCGCGGCGAAACCTTTCGGCTGAGACCGAAACGTGGCGTCAACGGGCGGCCACAGGAGTGCTCGCCGAGCGGAAAGCGCCGTTGCGCGTTCGCCGAATGCCGTCCGCGTGACGGCCCGCGGGCGATCGCCCCCCTTTCGTCGACTGACCGGGCCCGTCGGGTCCGTGGCTAACGAGTTCGTCTCGTCCCGTCCGGCCAGCGTTTGAGATCGGCTGCTTGACGGTACGAGTCGAATCTGCCCCGCACCGTGTCGGGTTGCCCGATCGCGGCACCCGACTCGGGAATCGGCCGCCGAAGGATGAAAGGACATGATGGAGAACGCACACAGCGCAACCCTGGTACGGCTCAAGGACACCGACCTTGTCGTCGGCGATGATCAGGTCGACGTCCGCGGGATGGACGTCGTCGATCGTTCCGGTGCGGAGGTCGGAGATGTCGATGGCCTGCTGGTCGATGAGGCGGAACGCAAGGTCCGATTCCTGCAGGTCGGGTCGGGCGGCTTCCTGGGACTGGGCGAGAAGAAGCAGCTGATCCCGGTCGAGGCCATCGTCGAGGTCGGCGATGGTCGGGTCAAGATCGATCAGGATCGCGAACAGGTCGCCGGGGCGCCGGTCTATGACCCGGATCTGGTGCCGGCTCCGCAACCCGACTATTACGAAGGCGTCTACGGCTATTACGGCTACGCACCGTTCTGGACCCCCGGTTACACCTACCAGGGGTACCCGCGCCAGATCTGAACCCCCGGCCACAGGAAGGCGTACGTGATGACGCCGGGTCGGCCCGGACCGTGGCGGGGGCCAACCCGGCCGTCGCTGTGATGGCGCGGTCTGGATCCATGATCAACAACCGACCCGACGAAGCAGACGATCTCAGGAGCTGACGAACTCGGCGAGAGGATCCTCATGATCAAGTCTGCTGAGGACCTGGTCACCATCCAGTTGGTCCGGGTGGGTGTCGAGTTCGTCCCAGGTACGCGGTGCGGCCACCATGGGCCGTGGCTGGCCGCGCAGCGAGTACGGGCAGATGGTGGTCTTGGCGGCGTTGTTCTGGCTCCAGTCGACGAACACCTTGCCCGGCCGAAGTGACTTCCTCATCTGACTGGTGACCAGGTCCGGGTTGGCCTTCTCCAGACCGCGGGCCAGTTCGCGCGCCAGGTTGCTGGCATCGGCCGAGGTCAGGTCGCCGTTCAGGTGCGCATAGAGGTGGAGGCCTTTGCTGCCGCTGGTGACGGGGCAGGTGCTGAGGCCGATGCTGTCGAGGAGGTGACGGGCCTGGCGGGCGATCTCGATGCACTCGGCGAGGCCGGCGCCCGGGCCGGGGTCGAGATCGAGCACGAGTCGATCCGGGCTGCCCCGTTCGCCGCCGGTAGTTGCTCGCCACTGCGGGACATGCAGTTCGAGGGCGGCATATTGCGCCATCAGCAGCAGCGTCGCGGTGGAATCGATGAGCGGGTAGGTCTTCGGTTCCTCGTTGTGGGTCAGGGTCGTGCGCGTGACCCATTCCGGGGTGCCGGAGTCGAGGCTCTTGGTGAAGAACGCCGGCTCGGGACGCTCGGCCGTGCCGACGCCGTCGGGCCAGCGTTTCCTCGTGACGGCCCGACCGGCCAGGAGCGGCAGCATCCGGTCGGCGACCCGGGCGTAGTAGGCCAGGACGTCGCCCTTGGTGGTGCCGGTCTCGGGATAGAGCACCTTGTCGAGGTTGGTCAGGCGGAGCGGATGACCATCGACCACGATCTTCCGCGACGCCGGCATGGCGGTGACCTACGGCTCAGTCTGTCGCCTTGTCGATCGCGTCCCGGGCGCGGTCGATCAGCGAGGCGAACGGTCCGACCGTCCACTGCTTGGCGGGTGATCCCGCCGTGCTGGGGTGCGGCCTGGTCGGCGCCACCCGTTCCGCGGCCAGGACACGACGGCCCAGCTTGGCCCGCTGGTCCGCGTCGCAGTGCTGCAGAACAGCGGGGAACTCCTCGGTCTCCTCCTTCTCCGCGTGTTCTTCCACGGCGGACTTCAGCTCGGCCAGTTCGCGATCGAAGTCGGCGGTGTCGGTGTCGATCGATTCGAGCCGCTTCAAGACCTCGTTGGCTTCCTGTTCCTCGGCGTTCCGTGCCTCGGCGACTCCCTCGGCTGCGACGTCGTCGGTGACCGGCCGGAGGATCATCTCCTCGGCTGTCTCATGCGTCACCAGCAGCCCGCGAAGCTCCTCGAACGCGTCATGTTTTTGATCACCGCTGGCCTGTTCCACCTCAGCGAACAGGTCCTTGATCTGCGCGTGCTGGTTCAGCAGGACACCGATCACATCACCCTCGGGAAGCCGGGCGGCCTTCTGGCGATCTTCCACTGCGGTTCCCATCCGAAATTCCTCCACTCGTGTTGATGATGCTCGGGAGGTACCCGGATCCGTCGGCGGCCAACCTGGCACCCCTCGATCCGCCGCGGACGAACACCGATCAGCCAGATCGCGCCCGTACCAACTCCGGGCACGGTGAAACCGATCACCGGACCGGCAGTCGAGTCGCCGGCCGATTCAGCGCGTCCGGCTCGCCGCGTGGTTGCCGCTGTGGTGGACCGGGTACGGCTCAACCACGAACCGGGCCGTCCAACGACGATGCCCGTCACTGAAGGAGAGCGACATGGCAACACCCGCGAACCGACCGGCCGCGGGAACGCTCCGGCGATCACCCGTTCAGACCGCGAGCCTGGTGGTCGGCGCATTGTTCCTGCTGGTCGGGATCCTGGGATTCATCCCGGGCATCACCACCAACTACGACACCATGAGCTTCGCCTCGCACCACTCCGAGGCGTTGCTGCTGGGTCTGTTCCAGGTGTCGATCCTGCACAACATCGTGCACCTGGCCTTCGGCATCGTCGGCATCGTCGCCGCCCGGGGCTTCCGGACGGCGCGCGGCTTCCTGATCATCGGCGGCATCGTCTATCTGCTGTTGTTCATCTACGGCCTCGTCGTGCCGATGGAATCGGCGGCGAACTTCATCCCGGTCAACACCGCGGACAACGTGCTGCACGTGGTGCTCGGTGTCGGCATGATCGCCCTGGGCCTGGTGTTGGGCCGCACCACCACGGACGGCGGAAGGGAGCCGGCATGAAGAACACCACTGCAGGATCGCGTCTCGGCCGGTTCGCGGTAGCCGCCGGTCGGGGGGCGGTCGCCGGCCTCGCCGGAACCGGGGTGATGCTGGTGACCGAGAGGGTCGAACAGGCCATCACCCGACGGCCCGGCTCCGATCAGGCGGGAAGGAAACTGCTCAAGCTGCTCGGCCGCGAGCCGCGAGACGGGCAGGTTCCCGCGGCCTGGAACTACCTGGCGCGGTTCGGCACCGGTGCGCTGCTCGGCGCGGGTCAGGGGATCTGGGTCGTCGCCGGCCTGCGTGGCCCGGTCGCGGCGGCCGCGCACACGGTGCTCCGGCTGGGCGCGGATCGGGCGCTCGGGACAGCCGACGACGACCGTACGCCGCGGGGCGACCAGCCGGTCCTGGAGAAGGCCGTCGGGCTCGCCCACCGGACCGTGGTCGCCAGTGTCACGGGCCTCCTGCTCGACCGGGCGCTCCGACCGTTGCAGGTGCGCCAGTCCTGACTGACACGGATCAGGCCGATGGGACAATCCTCATCGCTCGACCGGCAGTCATGATCTCTGGTGCATGATCGAATCATCCGACTGGTTGGTGGCGCCTCCACGTGGGCCGAGAGTGAGATGAACCAGGACTACCTGAGATTCGCGCAGCTGGTCGCCGACGGGTTCGGTGACCAGCTGGGCCCGCGGCTGCAATCGATCTTCATCAGGGGGTCGGTGGCGCGCGGCGATGCGGTCTGGGGCGTTTCCGATCTGGATCTCGTTCTCTGGTTCGACCGGCCGACCGCCGCCGACAATCAACTGAAGGGCGAGGTCGACCTCCAAGGGCTTCCCGGCGGCAGTGCCGTGGTGCTCCAGAGATTGGACCGGCAGCGGCTCGACCAGATGGACGAGGCGACGCGGGCGTACTGGTGCGTGTCGAGTCTTCACGACAGCAGGCTGATCCGGGGTATGCATCCGGCGGAGCTGGTGGACTCGGTGCCGGAGCCACCGCGGCTGGCGAACCTGCTGACGCCGGTGATCATCGACGACGGAGATCGCCTGCTGGCCCGGGCCGCGCTCACCCGGGCGGAGACCCGGCGGCTCGCGAAGCGGACCTTGAACCTGCTGAGCATGCCCGCGGTCGCTTCCGGACTGGGCCCTCGGATTCCACCGCGAGCGGTGGGCGATCTTGACCTGCCGGCCGAGACCCGGCCATTGGTTCCAGCCGTCACTGCGTGGTACGACGACGCACCGAGCCTCGCCGATCCCGCCGGGCTGCAACGAGCCTGGACCCTCGCCAGGGAATGGGTACGCGCCCAGGGACTGTGATCCGTCCCCTGGGGCGTGATGACCAAGATCACGAATGCTGGTCCGGTTCGGCGAAGTACAACTGGGCCACGTCGGTCGCCCCTTCGTAGTGCTGCCGAAAGCTCGCCACCGCCTCGGGGCGCACGTTCATCAGATCGTCGGCGATCACCAGCGGCTGGTACGGCATCGGCATGGTGCCGATGATCCAGACGTTCTCGTCGTGCTGCCTCAGGATCTCCCGGCCGAGGCGGAGGCGTTCCTCGTCGTTGGGGGCGACCTTGAGCTGCTCGTAGAGCGTCAACAGGTTCTTGATCACCTCCGGCGGCTCGGCGGAGTCCTTGTGCTCGGGGTCGTAACTCCATCGGCCGAACCGCGGAGCCCAATAGCAGTACTCGGTGTTCGGGACGTACCACAGCGGGTCGATGTCCCACTGGTAACCGGCGAACGAGTAGCAGATGATGTCGTAGTTGCCGCGTGGGACGTCGGTGTACCAGAGATCCTGACTGACCGTTCTGATCACCGTGTCGAGGCCGACATCAGCCAGATGGCGCTTGGCGTACTCGACGACGGTCAGCTGATCAAGCCCGATGCCGACGGCGAAGGTCAGCATGGTGAAGCGCATCGGCTTGCCGTCCGGGCGGAGCCGCATGCCCTTCTCGTCGCGCTCGGTCAGCCCGGCCGCGTCCAGCCGCCGGTCGGCCTCGTCCGGGTCGTAGGTGATGAAGCGCTGGCCGAAGCTCTCGTCGAAGTAGGGGTCGCCGACCTGTCCGCAGGGATGGACGGGTTTGGCCTGGCCGGCGAGCAGCGCGTCGTTGAGCTCGGCGCGGTTGATCGCGTGGCTGATGCCGGCGCGGAAGTCGAGCTTCTGGAACAGTTCGGCGATCACCGGGTCCTGGTGGCTCTGATTCGGTGCGAGCGCGGTGTGGGCGTCGGGTTGCCAGCGCAGCACCTGGAACGGTTTGGTGTCCTGGTTCTTGATCAACACCGGCAGTGCGGTCGGCGGCAGGTCCCACAGCGCGAGGTCGAGTTCGCCGTTGGCTGCCCGGAGCCCGATCGCCTCCAGGGACAGCACCTGGAAGACTGCGGCGTCGATATAGGGCAGCTGACGGCCGGTGTCATCCACCTTCCAGTAATACGGATTGCGTTCGATCCGGCCGGTGGTGTTCGTCGCGTTGACCGTCTTGACCAGCCGCCAGGGCCCAAGCACCGGGCGGTCGGGGTTGAGGTGGCGATTGGCCTTGGCCCAGTAGAGATCCATCCAGGTCGGGGCCGAGGCCTTCTTCATCTCCGCATCGAGATCGCTCTTCTTCGCGATCTCCTTGTGGAACTGGGAAAGGTAGTGCTTCGGCTGCAGCACAGAGCCGCCGAACGGCGCGAAGCAGAGGTATTTGAGGAACAGCGAGTGGGGCGCGGCGAAGCTCACGGTGAGCGTGATCTCGTCCGGGGCGGCGAAGATCGCTTCCTCGTCGGCGACCGTCAGCCAGGCCGGGAAGGCCGGGTTCAGGTCCTTGTTCTTCAGGACGTTCTCGTAGACGTACATCAGGTCTTCGGTGGTGAACGGCTTGCCATCGGACCACTTCAGACCCTGCCGGAGCGTAAACGTATACACCCGGCCGTCCGGGCTGATCGTCCACGTGTCGGCCAGGCCGGGCTGCGGCTGGCTGG
This sequence comes from Microlunatus parietis, assembly GCF_013407955.1. Taxonomy (GTDB): domain Bacteria; phylum Actinomycetota; class Actinomycetes; order Propionibacteriales; family Propionibacteriaceae; genus Microlunatus; species Microlunatus parietis. The sequence goes on from NZ_JACCBU010000001.1 coordinate 4,376,949, forward strand.
GCGTAGTCGGGCTCCATTCGGTCAGGCCGCCGAAGGTCATGTAGTTGCTGCCGGTCTCGCCGGTATTGGCCTGGCCGCGGCGCATCGTGCCGCCGTAGACCCCGAGCGATTCCTGCATCTGCACCACGAACGGGTTGGCCGGCAGCCGCTGGGCAAGGTCGGGGATTTTTCCTTCGTCGACAAGCTTCTGCAGCATCGGCGCTTGCTTCTGGGTCGTGTCGATCGCGGGGCCGGTGTTGTCGGTGTCGGTGTCGGGGTCGATCTCGAGCGCCGAGCAACTGGTCAGGGTCGCGGCGGCTGCGGCGGTCGAGCCCATCCTCAGGAAATCGCGGCGGTCCAGGGAACGGCTCATGGGTCTACCTCATTCGGATGCGGGGCCGGCGGAGGCCATGAAATCGATTACGTGCGATACCGGACAAAGGCCTATCTTCTGAATACCGGAGATAACTTCGCCAAAAGGGAGATTGATCCGAATCTAAACCGGTGTCGGGTACCCGTCAAGGGTGCAATTCCATAACGCTGTCATGTCCCAAGATGATCATGCAGTGCGGCGCATGATCGGTCGTCCGACCCGGGCGACCCTACTCTGACACCGTGACTGATCTCCTGACCGGCCGGCTGATCCTCCATCCGCTGACTGCGGCCGAGGCTGAAGCGATCATCGAGGCGGGCCACGGCGGCCCGGAGTATCCGAGTCCGGCCGACGTCGAAGCGGCCGTCGACTTCGTCAAGCATTGCCGTGAGAGCGGCGATCCGCAGCCGTTCGGTGCCTATGAAGTACGGCTCCGCGGCACCGGTGAGCCGATCGGCGGTGCCGGGTTCAATCATCCGCTGGACGAGCACGGCACCACGACCGTCGGGTTCGGGCTGATCCCGGCGGCACGCGGACAGGGTTATGCGGCCGAAGCCCTGCGCGCCATGCTCGAACTCGCCCGTCGACTCGGCGCCAGGCGGATCGACGGCAGCGCGAACCTGGAGAATGTCGCCTCACAGCGAGTGATGGAGGCGGCCGGGATGATCTTCACCCACGCCGACGATCGAGAACGCTTCTACTCCTACCGCATCGAGCCCGAGCCGGGTCGGCCGGAACTGGGCGACCCGGAACAGGACGACCCGGTGGGCTAGCGACGGACCGCCGGCACGGAACCGTGGAAGATCAGCCGAGGCGGCGCTTGGCCTTCCGGGCGCGGCGTTGGACGTCCTTGGCGAGGTCGTGACCGGTGTCCGTCAGGACTTCGGCGGCGGTCTCGGCTCGGGCTCGGCCTTCTTCGACGATCTCGCGGATCGAGTCGACGAGCTGCTGATACTGCTTGCGGCCCTTCGCGTTGCGGCCGGCCAGTCCGATCACGGCAGCCGCGAGCGCGGCCATGATGCCGATGATCAACCAGGCCGGGACTGCTTCAGTGTCCTTCTTCTTGTCAGCCATCACGCAACCTTCCTTCCGTCTCTCCCGCCACCGGGAGGATCAGGTCACTCTGTACCCAGTTGCGGGATCGTCATCGTCGTCGAGGGGGACCGGTCTTGCCTGATCCGCCCGGTCCGCCTCATCGGCCTCCGTCGTGCCGGTCTCGGTGGGCGGCAGGATGTCGCCGTCGGCGTCGACCTCGAACGCGCGTACGGGCTGGTGCTGCTCGATCCAGTCCGCCTCGGGTGTCTCGCCCATCGGCGGGCCTCCTTCCTTGGGTCGTACGTGTCGGTGGCAGTCCTCTCAACCGGAGCCGCGCTCGGGGGTGGGTCGCCGGAACCCCGGGTCCACAGCGGCTCCCGAGGTTCCGGCACCCGTAGCCCGGCGGGGAATGGTGTGGGGCGGACGGGTAGCCCGGCCTCTTGTACCTGTGCAGGGAAGGGGATGCGGGTCTTACGGACTTCGCCGGTCCCCACGTGAGTCCCGCCGCCAGGCTGCTCGGCACATCTCTTCAGTTGGTCGTGATCGCGGTCTGCTGGTCGTGGCCGTCGGTCTGGATGCTGATCTTGCGCGGCTTCGCCTTCTCGGCAACCGGAACCTGCAGTCGCAGCACGCCACCGTTGTACGCGGCCGTGATGTGTTCCAGGTCCAGATTGTCGCCCAAGATCAACTGGCGCGAGAACAGCCCGCGCGGCCGTTCCGACGCCACGATCTCGACGTCCTGATCGGCCAGCCGGCGTTCGGCGCGCACCGTCAGCACGTTGCGCTCGACGTCCAGGTCGATCGATCCCGGGTCCACGCCCGGCAGGTCGAACTCGACCACGAAATGATCACCCTCGCGCCAGGCGTCCATTGGCATGAACGCCGGCCTACTCGTCGTACCGAGCACGCGTTCAGTGAGTCGGTCCAACTCACGGAACGGATCGGTTCGCATCAACACCATGAGTCACCTCCACAGAAATCCGACACCCCAGCCGACGGGGTGCGTATGTCCCATCGACCATCGACTATCTATGGTCACTGCTACAGATCTCTTCTAGCATAGAATGAAATCAAGTTCAACCCAGGACCAGAGAAGTCAGAGCGGAGATGGTGAAGGAGGAGATCGATCGTGACCACCCCGGACGGAGCCCCGGACCCGACGACCGGTGTCTACGCGATCAGCGTCGCCGCCGACCTCGTCGGCACCGGCGTACAGAACCTCCGCGCCTACGAGAAGGCCGGCCTCGTCACCCCGCAACGCACCGCCGGCGGGAACCGCCTTTACAGCCAGGCCGACATCGACCGCCTCCGCCAGATCACCGCCCTGCTCGACCAGGGCCTCAACCTGGCCGGCATCACCATGGTCCTCGACCTCCGCGACGAGAACCACCAGCTCCGCACCACCCGGACCGAACAGTCCACCCGGCAACGCCGCACCGATCATCCCTGATCCGACGCGCGCCGCCCGATGGAGGCGCCACGGCTGCATGCCGGCGGCGCGGGTCGTTTGGCCCCGTCCGGCGGGGGTACCTGACCGTCGAAGGGTTTCGTCGGAACGAGGTGATGATCATGGTGAATCGGCGGGATCGGGGAGTGGGTGCGGTCGCGGTGGGTGGTTTCGCGACGGCGGCAGTGATCATTCTGGCGCGCTGGCTGCGGACCCGTACCGGGCAGCGGCGCTACCGCGAGTTCGTAGCCCGGATGGACGAGGCCGCAGCGCTGGCCCAGCAACAAGCCCTCGAGGCCGCGCACCTGATCAAGGACAAGGCCGGTGACCTCGCCGACGCGATCAGAGACGCCGGCGAACATCCCCACCACCATGGGGTACGAACGGGCTAGCGCCGCCGCCACCGGTCATCCTGGACCTAGCCTTCGTCCATCAGGATGCACTGCCATTCGGCCGGCTCCGCCGTGATCACCGGGCCAGGCCGGCGTCGTCCAGCCACACTTGCGTGCGCACTCGGCGCAGCAGGCGACGGGGACCTTTCGGCAGTCGAGGCCCAGGGGGTGGAGTTCGTCGGCGGCGGTGAGATCGACGGTGAGTCGATAGTGCGCGCAGGCGATCTTCTCGTTGGTCAGAGTGATCACTCCACTATTTCAGTGATTGCCAGAGCGTAAGGATTTGCTTACGCTTGTGGTATGGCTGCGTTGGACGTCCTGGCTGACCCGTCGCGTCGTCACATCGTGGAGCTGGTGTCCGGTGGGGAGCTGAACGCGTCGGCGATCGCGGCGCACTTCGACTTCAGCCGGCCGGCCGTTTCCCAGCACCTGGCGATCCTGGTCGACGGCGGAGTCCTGGACGTCAGGCGTGCGGGGACCCGGCGGTACTTCCGGCTCAACCCCGCCTCGCTGACCGAGGCCGGTGACTGGCTGCAGGCCCAGGCCTCTCGCTGGACCCGGGTACTGGACGCGTTGGAGAGCGCCCTCGACGAAGGAGAGATATGACCACGAATCCCCCGGCCGGCTCCGGAATCCTCGGAATGATCGGCGACGGCCGCTGCCGAATCCGGTTCGACCGGACCCTGCGACACCCGCTGCCGGCCGTCTGGGCTGCGCTCACCGATCCGGCCAAGTTCGCCACCTGGATGCAGGGCTGCCGGATCGATCCCCGGGTGGGTGGCGAGGTGTTCTTCGACTTCGGCGAGGAGGGTTCGGCGACCGGCGTGATCACCGCGATTCGTTCCGCCGGCGAGGCCGATCCGGTGGCCGAACTCGTCCACACCTGGGATTGGGACTCGATTCCGACCTCCCAGGTCACCTGGCGCCTGGAACCGCACGAGGTCGGGACTCGGTTGATCTTGACCCATGTCGACCTGCCGACCGAACCGGCGACCGACTTCGCCGTCGGCTGGCACATCATTCTCGACGTCCTCGACCGCTACTTCGCCGGCCGGTCCTGGGCGGACGTCTGGGACCAATACCCGGCACTGGCCGAGCACTATCAGGCACTCCTGGCGACCGGGGCAGAACCGAGGTGATCGCGATGATCATGCTGCTGGAATGCTAGAGTGATCAATCTAGTAATGTTTGACCGGGCGTTGTCGACGCTCTGATCCAGGTCAGACCCGAATCCGCGAAGGAGTTTCGGCCATGCCGCAGGTGACCTCGTCCGATGGCACGCCCATCGGGTACGACCAGCTCAGCCAGGACGGCCCGGTCGTGGTGCTCGTCAGCGGCGGACTCGACGACGGCACCGAGAACATCCCGCTGGGTGAGGACCTGGCCCGCAGGTTCAGCGTGATCACCTACCGGCGACGGGGCCGCGGCGACAGCGGCGATCGGCAGCCGTACGCCGTTCAGCGGGAGGTCGATGATCTTGGAGCGGTCATCAACGCGACCGGGGGCCGGGCACACCTGTTCGGCGCATCCTCCGGCGGGGCGCTCGCCCTCGAGGCGGCCGCCGCCGGGCTTCCGGTCGATCGGATCGCCGTTCACGAGGTCCCGTACCTGATCGGCGACGCCATGCTGGCCGCCTGGCAGGCCTACCGGTCCGACCTTGCCGCGGCTCTCGACTCCGACGACCGCGACGAGGCGCTGCGACTCTTCATGCGCCTCGCCGGCTCCGCCGAGGAGGAGATCGCCGGCGCCGAGGCGACTCCGATGTGGCCGAAACTGCGGGCACTCGCTCCGACGCTCCGCTATGACGCCGCCTGCCTCGGCGACGGTGGTCCTCCGGCCGAGCGGCTGGCTCAGGTGAGGCAACCGGTGTTGCTGACCACCGGCGTCACCATCGACCCGCATTCCGCCGGCCTCCCGGTCGACTTCTTCGGGGCCGCGGCCGACGCGGCCGCGGCCTGCCTGCCACGCGCGCGGCGGGAAACGATCAAGGTCCCCGGGCATGTCCCCGACCCGAACGTCCTCGGTCCGCTGCTGACCAGCTTCTACACGGCCTGAGATTCGGTGATCCTCATGGGTGATGCGGAAACGTAGGCTCTGACGAGTGAGGACCGTCAATCCGCAGCGTCACGCCGCACGCGTCGAAGAGATCCTGACCGGGGCCGCGAACAGCTTCGCCCAGCATGGTTACGCCAACACCACGATCACCGAACTGCAGCGTGCCACCGGCTGCAGTTCAGGCACGCTGTTCCATTACTTCTCGGACAAGGCCAGCATGTTCCGCGCGATCATCGAAGCGGGCTGCGCCGACCAGTGGGACCGGCTCGCGGCCATCGATGCCGGCGCACCGACCGCGTTCTGGTCCGCCGTCGACATCCTGCGGAGTGACTTCACCGATCCGAACGCGCCCGGCCTGGTCGGCGCGATCCTGGAACGGAGAAGCGCCGATCCGGACCTGGAGAAGATCCTCGCAGACCACGAGAAGCTGGTCCTCGATCTCCTCTCCGGAATGATCAAACGCCTCCAGCGGCGGCGGCTGATGGACAAGTCGCTGACTCCCGACGAGGCCGCGCGCTGGGTGGTCTGGACCATCGACGGCATCATCCTGCACGTCAATGATCATGACTTCGATCCGGCCCAGGCGAGCGCGCTGCTCAGCCGCAGCCTGCGCAGCACCCTCCGGCTCACCGACTGAGCGACGGCGCCGAGGCTTTGCGGCTACTCGGACTTGGACTGAGCCTTCTTCGCCGCCTGCTGAATCTTCTGTTGGGCCTCCTCGCCGGCATCCTTCACGGCGTCGGTGACCCCGGCGGTCTTCTCCCGGATCTGCTGTTGGGCTTCCGCCGCGCGGGCCTGAGCCTGGTCCAGCATCTGCTTCAGTTGCTCCAACAGCTGCCCGTACTGCTTGTTCCCGCCGCGAGCGCCCAGGATCCAGCCGATCAGGCCCGCCGCTACGGCGATGGCCGCGACCGCGATCACGCCGAGTCCGCCATCACCAGCTCGTTTGTTACCCATGATCATCGATTCGCCTCACACGACAGAGGTGCCAGAGCACTGCCGGTACCCGGAGCGAGCCCCGACCAAACCCGCGGACGGTGGATTCGGGCAAACCCTATCCTCAGGTTAGAGTAGGAATCGTTGGTCAGGCGCTCCTCAGGGGGAGTGCTCAGGAACGTCGTCCGGTTTGCGCAGTGCGGCGCAGCATCCCGCCCAGGGCTCGTGGCCCGTCTGCACGGAACGGAACAAGTGGATTCATGAGTCTCGGCACGCCTGCGTCTGCGCCGGTTGAAAGTCCCGATGGTCGTCTGATCACGGTCCGTCAGGCACTGCGGTCGCCGCGACGGCTCCGGACGGAGGTCCTCGGCGGACTGGTGGTGGCGCTGGCTCTGATCCCGGAGGCGATCTCGTTCTCGATCATCGCCGGAGTCGATCCCCGGGTCGGCCTGTTCGCGTCGTTCACGATGGCGGTGACGATCGCGTTCGTCGGTGGCCGGCCGGCCATGATCTCGGCCGCGACCGGAGCGATCGCGCTGGTCGTCGCGCCGATCGCGCGTGAACACGGCATCGACTACCTGATCGCCACGGTCCTGCTCGCCGGGGTACTGCAGATCGTCCTCTCCCTGCTGGGTGTGGCGAAGCTCATGCGGTTCATACCGCGCAGTGTGATGGTCGGTTTCGTCAACGCACTGGCGATCTTGATCTTCACCGCGCAACTGCCGCACTTGATCGGGGTCCCGTGGCTGGTCTATCCGCTGGTGGCCGCGGGCATTGTCGTGATGGTCCTCCTGCCGAAGCTGACCAAGGTGGTACCGGCGCCGCTGGTCGCGATCGTCCTGGTCACGGTGGTCGTCGTCGTACTCGGCCTGGACGTGCCGACCGTGGGTGACGAGGGCGAACTGCCCCGCAGTCTGCCGACCCTGTTGCTGCCGCAGGTCCCGCTGACGCTGGAGACCTTGCAGATCATCGGGCCGTACGCGCTGGCCATGGCGGTGGTCGGACTGCTGGAGTCGCTGATGACGGCCAAGCTGGTCGACGACATCACCGACAGCCACTCCGACAAGACCCGGGAGGGCTGGGGGCAGGGCGTGGCCAACCTGGTCACCGGACTGTTCGGCGGCATGGGCGGCTGCGCCATGATCGGCCAGACCATGATCAACGTCAAGGCCTCCGGTGCCCGGACCCGGATCTCGACGTTCCTCGCCGGCGGGTTCCTGCTGGTCCTGGTCGTCGTCCTCGGCGACATCGTCGCGGTCATTCCGATGGCCGCCCTGGTCGCGGTCATGATCATGGTCTCGGTGGCCACCCTGGACTGGCACAGTGTCAAGCCGTCGACCCTGCGCCAGATGCCGTTCAGTGCCACCCTCATCATGGCCGTCACGGTCGTCGCCACCGTGATCACGCACAACCTGGCCATCGGTGTCATCCTCGGCGTGATCGTCGCGATCGTACTGTTCGCGCGGCGGGTGGCTCACTTCACCGAGGTCGTCGACGTGGCCCACCCGGACGAATCGACCCGGGTCTACGCCGTGCGCGGCGTCTTGTTCTTCGCCTCCAGCAACGACCTGGTCTACCAGTTCGACTACGCCGGGGATCCGGAGAACGTGATCATCGACCTGTCCGACTCGCAGATCTACGACTCCTCGACCGTGGCAGCGCTGGACGCCATCGAGCTGAAGTACCGGCAGAAGGGCAAGAACGTCCAGATCGTCGGACTCAACGAGCCCAGCTCGGCCTGGCACCGGCTCAGCGGCCGGCTCGGCGCGTCACACTGATCCCGTGACTGCACGGGAACCCAACCACATGCAGATCGGTGTCGTCGCCGAGCTGACCGAGCTGTCGATCGTCACCCTGCGTCACTACGACGAGGTCGGCCTGGTCCCGCCATCGGCGCGCAGCGAGGGCGGCTTCCGCCTCTACACCGACGACGATGTGCAACGACTCCGCACCATCCGCCGGATGAAGCCGCTCGGCTTCACGCTGGACGAGATGCGGGAACTCCTCGCGGCTCTCGACACGCTCAACGACCCGGCCGGAGCCACCGACCGGGCCGGTGCCGTGCAGATCCTGAGGCGCTGCCTCGAGCGGACCCGCGAGAGCCGCGCCAAACTGGAGCGCCAGCTCGGCTACGCCGACGAACTCGAAGGCGTGCTGACCGGGCACCTCGAGACCCATTAACCCGGCCTCGGCGCCGAGCCGGCCCCGGAGTTGACAGCAGGACCCGCGGCCGTGTTTCATCGACACATGTTGATATCAACACCGGTTGATGTGATCAAGGTGCTGGCCGATCCGCAGCGCGAGCTGTTGATCGAGCGCCTGACCAACGGTCCGGCGTGCACCTGCCACCTGGTGGACGAGACCGGGCTGAAGCAGCCGACCGTCTCGCACCACCTCAAGGTGCTGCGCGAGGCGGGCGTCGTCGAGGCGGAGCCGCACGGCCGCTACACGTACTACCGGCTGGTCCCGGCCTCGCTCGACGCCGCGGCCGAACACGTCGCCAGGCTCGCCGAACGGGCCCGCGACACCGCGAACGAACGGCGGGAGTGCTGATGGCCGCGTCGCCGCCCACGGGCGGATCCGCCCAGGTGTTGCGCGGCCTCTCGACGCTGGATCGCTGGCTGCCGGTCTGGATCATCGCCGCCATGGTGGCCGGGCTCCTCGCCGGGCGGCTGGTTCCCGGTCTCGGCGGCTGGCTCAGCGCGGTCGAGATCGACGGCGTCTCGCTGCCGATCGCGCTCGGCTTGTTGATCATGATGTATCCGGTGCTGGCCAAGGTCCGGTACGACCGCATCGGCACGGTCACCCGCGACCGCAAGCTGCTGATCTCGTCGCTGCTCCTGAACTGGCTGGTCGGCCCGGCGCTGATGTTCGCACTGGCCTGGCTGTTCCTGCCCGACCTGCCCGAGTACCGGACCGGCCTGATCATCGTGGGCCTCGCCCGGTGCATCGCCATGGTGATCATCTGGAACGACCTGGCCTGCGGCGACCGCGAAGCGGCGGCGGTGCTGGTGGCGATCAACTCGGTGTTCCAGGTGATCGCGTTCGCGATCCTGGGCTGGTTCTACCTCGGCGTGCTGCCGGGTTGGCTCGGCCTCCAGCAGGCCCGGCTGGACATCAGCCCGTGGCAGATCGCGCAGTCGGTGTTGATCTTCCTCGGGGTGCCGCTGGTGGCCGGGTTCCTGACCCGGCTGCTCGGCGAACGGGCCAAGGGCCGGACCTGGTACGAGGAGAAGCTGCTGCCCAAGCTCGGCCCGTGGGCCCTGTACGGGCTGCTGTTCACGATCGTGATCTTGTTCGCGCTGCAGGGCGACCAGATCGCCGGCCGGCCGCTGGACGTGGCCCGGATCGCGCTGCCGCTGCTGGCGTACTTCGCGCTGATGTGGGGCGGCGGCTACCTGCTGGGCCGGCTGCTCGGGCTGAGCTACGAGCGCACCACGACGCTCGCGTTCACCGCCGCCGGGAACAACTTCGAGCTGGCGATCGCCGTCGCCATCGCCACCTTCGGCGCGACCTCGGGCCAGGCCCTGGCCGGCGTCGTCGGGCCGCTGATCGAGGTGCCGGTGCTGGTCGGCCTGGTGTACGTCAGCCTCGCCCTCCGCCGCCGGTTCCCCGAATCGGCGCCCCAGAACGCGAGATCCATCATCGACACGAAGGCCGGAACATGACCAGCTTCGATCACGAGCACAGGGCCACCTACAACCGGATCGTCGACGAGCTCACGTACGACTACGAGGGCGTCTTCGAAAGGGCGGCCATCGAGCGCGCGGTCCTGGCGGCCCGCGCGGCCCTCGAGCCGAACGCCAAGATCCACACCTTCCTGCCGGTCCTGACCGCCCGGTTCGCCAAGGAACAACTCACCGCCGCGGCCCAGGCCGAGGGCAAGATCGCCAAGCAGGTGCCGGAACTGCTGTTCGTCTGCGTCCACAACGCCGGCCGGTCCCAGCTGGCCGCAGCGCTCGCCGACCATCTCTCCGGCGGCCGGGTCCACGTACGCTCAGCGGGTTCGCAGCCCACCGGCGTGGTGAACCCGCTGGCGATCGAGGCGCTCGCCGAACGCGGCATCCAACTCGCCGAGGCCTACCCCAAGCCGCTCACCGACCAGGTCGTCCGGGCGGCCGACGTGATCGTCACCATGGGCTGCGGAGATGCCTGCCCGATCTACCCTGGGAAGCGCTACCTCGACTGGGATGTCGCCGATCCGGCCGGACAGCCGATCGAGGTGGTCCGCAGCATTCGTGACGATCTCGCCGACCGGGTGACCGGTCTGCTCCGAGAACTCGGCCTCGCCCCCGACCTGGAGAAAGAGCCCACGCCATGACCGACAAGCCCGCTGTCCTGTTCGTCTGTGTCCACAACGCCGGCCGGTCCCAGATGGCGGCCGGCTTCCTCACCCGGTTCGCCCAGGGTGCGGTCGAGGTCCGGTCCGCCGGCTCCGAGCCCGCGGACCAGATCAATCCGGTCGCCGTCCAGGCAATGGCGGAGGTGGGCATCGACATCACGGCCGAGCAGCCCAAGATCCTCACCGACGCTGCGGTCAAGGCGTCCGACGTGGTGATCACCATGGGCTGCGGCGACACCTGCCCCTTCTATCCGGGCAAGCGCTACGAGGACTGGGTGCTGGACGACCCGGCCGGCCAGGGCATCGAGGCGGTCCGGCCGATCCGGGACGAGATCAGACGCCGGGTGATCGCGCTGCTCGAAGACCTCGCCGTGCCGGTCCGGACCCTGGGCGACGAACTCGGCTGACCCCGGCCGCGAGGGCCTTGTTCCGGCCGTCCGCCACCTCACCACTGAACCGGGGCGATCAAGCTGCGCGAAGTTTGGGTACAGCACCCGTGAGCCACCGAGGAAGGTGAGGGTGATGGTTCACGGACGACCCGTTGTCGGTCTCGCGGCTGGACACTAGGACGATGGAGCTACGGCCGATGCTGGCGACCCTGACCGATCGACTGCCGACCGGTCCGGGCTGGTTGTTCGAGCCGAAGTGGGACGGGTTCCGCGCGATCGCCAGCGTCGATCAGCCGGGTTCGGCGTCGCTCCACTCCCGCCGCGGCACCGACCTCAGGGACGCGTTCCCGGAGGTCGCGGCCGCGGTCGCCCGGGCGCTGCCCACGGGCACGGTGGTCGACGGCGAGATCGTACGGTGGGCGCCGGACGGCCGGCTCGACTTCGAGGCGCTGCAGCGGCGCAACCGCTCGGCCGGCCGAGGTGCCCGTGAACTCGCGAGAACCGAGCCGTGCCACTTGATCATCTTCGATCTGCTGCGCGCCGAGGAAGAGGACCTGACCGGCCGGCCGCTGACCGAGCGGCGCGCGCTGCTGGAGCGCCTGCTCGGCGAGCCGGACCCCGGCGACCAGCTCGTGCTCGGCCTGCAGACCGACGATGTCAGTACGGCCGAGGTGTGGCTGGACGCGCTGGCCCAGGTCGGTGTGGAGGGAATCATCGCCAAGCGTGCCGCCGGCAGCTACCGGCCGGGTGCGCGGGGCTGGTCGAAGATCAAGCGCTACGCGACGACCGAGGTGATCATCGGCGGTGTGACCGGTTCCCTCGACCAGCCCGAGTCGCTGGTCGTCGGCCGGATCCACACCACGGACGGACAATTGCACGTCGCGGGCCGGACGACCGAGCTGTCGCCCGCAGCGGCCGGACAGATCGCCGCGGTGATCACGCCGGTCGATGATGATCATCCGTGGCCGGAGGTGTTGCCGCCGTCGTGGCATGACCGGGAGCCGCGCCCGTACCACCGGGTGAAGCCGGAGGTGGTGGCCGAGATCCGGGTCGACGTCGCGACCAGCAACGGCGCCGCCGGCGAGGTCGGGCACTGGCGGCACCGGCTCCGGCATCTCCGGCTCCGGCCCGACCTCACCGCCGCCGACGTGCCGACCGATCTTGACTTGGAGGCCTGAATCATGATCAACAACGATGCGCCGGAGGTGGGCCGGTACGACCCGGACGCCGGCTACGCCAGGATCGGCGTGATCTTGCACGAGGACCCGATCGAAGAGTCCGCCGAGACGCTGCCGCCACGCCTGCACGGCCCGGGCGCGGTCGTGTCCGGGACCGTGCTCGTCGTTGACGTACGGGATTCCAGTGGGCTCGCCCGGAAGTACCCGGCCATCCACCTGGCCCGGCTGTACCGAGCCCTGGCCTCGGAGCTGACCGCGATCCTGACCAGCCCGCAGGTGCGCCACCTCTCCTTCCACGGGGACCGGTTGTGGGCGATCTACGACACCCCGACCGGGGCCGACGCCTCGGCCGTCCTCGACCTCGCCGCTCGGGCCAACACGGTGCGGTGGATGATCAACCGGCAACTTCAGTACCCCAACGAGAACCTCATGATCGGCTACGGCATCGGCATCGAGTACGGCCGACTGATCATGATCAACACCGACCTCGACCCGGCCGCGACCGGCGGCAACCTCGCCTACGCCGGGCCGACGCTGCACCGGGCCGCCGAGTTGGCGCACCGGGCCGACCGGTTCGACCGGCTCCCGATTGACGTCGGGGTCGGGTTCGCCGGCCGGGTCGACGACCGCGGCGGCCGCATCCTGACCGAGGTGTTCCAACGCGACCCCGACGATCAAGGCTGCAACGGAAACCTGATCGACCATGCCCTCTACGAAGCGGGTACGACGGGCGAGCGGGACAGCGGTCCGGCCTGAGCCGCGCAGGGTTGACCCGACCGCCGTCCGGGTACCTGGAGACCGACGCAGATGTTCTCCAGGAAAGGAAACCGGATGAGCGCCATCGAAGAATCCGTCGAGGTCGACGTCGATGTCTCCACTGCCTACAACCAGTGGACGCAGTTCGAATCGTTCCCCAAGTTCATGGCCGGCGTGGAGTCGATCACTCAGCTCGACGACACCCACAACCACTGGGTCACCAAGATCGGCGGTGTCCGCCGCGAGTTCGACACCGAGATCACCGAACAGCATCCCGACGAGCGGATCGCCTGGCACAGCGTCGGCGGCGACGTCCGGCAAGCCGGAGTCGTCACGTTCCACCGGCTCGGCGATGACCGGTCGAAGGTGATGATCCAGCTCGACTGGGATCCCGAGACCCCGGTCGAGAAGCTCGGCTCCGTCGCGGGCGTCGATGAGCGGCAGGTACGCGGCGATGCCCAGCGGTTCAAGGAGTTCATCGAAGGGCGCGGCTCCGAAACGGGCGCCTGGCGAGGGGACGTCCCCTGATCCGGCGGCGCGCCGGCGGCGGCGCCTGGTTCGGCGGAGCTGCGGCGCGTGTGGCCGGGTGCCTTCGGGTACAGGAAGCTCAGGCCATCCCCGGCGTCCTGGGAGCCGGCCGGCTCAGGTTGCGGCGGTTGAGCAGTCAGCCGCCGCAACCGCCCTCAAGATCCTGACACCGGGTCGACGCCGTCGGCGGGCAGTTCGCGGCGGGTGATGACGTCCCGGGCCAGGGTCTGGAGCTTGGTGTTGGTGTTCTGCGAGTACCGCTTCAGCACGCTCGCGGCCTGATCCTCGGTCAGGTCGTAGCGTTGCATGAGGATGCCGATCGCCTCGCCGATCTGGGTTCGGGTCTGGATGGCCTGGGTCAGGTTGTGGGCGTTGACCGCCGACCAGAGGGCGGCGGTGGCGTGCGCGGCGTACAGACTGAGGACGGTCATGTCCCGACTGGTGAACTGTTGCCGGGCGTGGCCGTAGAGGTTCAGGGCGCCGAGCCGACGGCGGCCTGCCGTGTGCAGGCTGACCGACATCACGCTCCGGAAGCCGAGGTCGACGACCTTCGGCCCCCACACCGGCCAGCGCTCGTCGACCGCCAGGTCGCCGGAGACGGTGTTGTGGTTCTCGGTCGCGGCCTCCACGCACGGTCCCTGCCGCAGTTCGTGCTGCAGTTTGTCGCTGCGCTTGATCAACTCCGAGTCGCTGAGGCTCTCCAGCCTGCCGCCGGCCCGGATCACGGTCAGCCCGGCACCATCGGCGCCGATCACCTTCCGGGCGGTGTCGGTGATGTCCAGCATGGTCGAGACCAGGTCGGCATCGCTCTGAGTGGTCCGCCAGGCGAACTCGGCGAACTGCTCGTCAAGACTGTCCGTGCCCATCCGGCTCCTTCTTGTGCCCCTGCGGCGTGCCTACATTCGTCGGTCTCACCAAGGCAACGTTCCAGCCCGAGTTCGGCCGCCCCGAGATCTCGGGTTCTGATCACACCGTAGCCGCGATCGGCTGAGGAACGAACAGGATCCCGTCATCCGCGACCTGGGGAGGGGAGCCGAGGTGCGGGTCGCTGCGGTGCGAGGGCGACCGATCTGGGTACTACAGCACCGAACCTCGGGCGACGCGTCAGCCGACTCCGGGACCTCCGGCCCGACGATCGGGCCGGCCGCCGGGCCGTTCTCAGGCGTCCGGTCCGGCGAGCAAAGACCGCGGCTTCGTCGCGGTCTTTCGCTGTCACCGTGCGTCACCACCCTCCTAGACTCGGGTGATGGACTAGCACCGCTGGCACGAGGGATACCGGCCCGGGGGTGGGTTGCTGATCCGCCTGGCTCGGGTACAAGATCAGTTGCGGCGGGTGATCGCCGACGCGCCGCCGGGTCCGATCAAGATCATCAGCGTCTGCGCCGGCCAGGGGCACGATGTCGTCGCCACGCTGGGCGACTCGCCGCGGCGTGCTGCCGTACGGGCTCGGCTGGTCGAGGGGGACGAGCGCAACGTCGCGGAGGCCCGCCGGAAGGTCGCCGAGGCCGGGCTGGCTGGCATCGAGGTGTGTCACGGCGATGCCGGGCTGACCGATGCCTACGCCGGCGCGGTTCCGGCCCGGATCCTTCTGTTGTGCGGGGTTTTCGGCAGCCTCACCGACACCGACATCGATCGCCTGGTGGCCGGGCTGCCGCAGCTCTGCCAGGCCAACGCTCAGGTGATCTGGACCGCGAACCGGACGGCGCCGGAGCTGTACGCCGAAGCCGAACAAGCCTTCCGACGGTACGGTTTCGAGCCGCGCTGGGCCGACCCGGAGGACCACTTCGGCGTCACCCGCCACGAGTTGGTCGGCGAGCCGCAACCGCTCCAGCCGGGTCGGCGGCTGTTCGACTTCGCCGACGAGCAGACGTTGATCAAGCTCGGCCGGATCGCGATCTGACCAACGTCAGGACCGGTCGGCCGGGATCGTCGTTGTCCACCACGGCGTCGACGATCGCCTCGACGCCGCTCTCGAACCGATACTTCTCCTCATCCGGTTGGTAGCGCCGATCGAACCGCTTCCGCAGCGCCTCCGGTGACGGATCGTCGGACCACAGGGCGTCCCGGACGACCATCCGCTCGCGCCGGGTGTCGGTGCCGGCGCTGACCCAGATCCGCAGCGTCCACAACTCCCGCAGTTCCGGGGCCGTGGTGATCATGACCCCGTCGACCACCGCAACGCCGTCCTCGGGCACGGCGAGCTGCGGGCGGTCCAACAGATCCCGCTGGGTCCAACCGTCCCAGGAGGCGGTGCGGACCAGGCGATCACCGCCCGGCAGCAGCGGCTCCAGCAGTTCCCGCCGCAGCGCCGGGCGATCGAACATGCTCTCGACGCCGTCCGCCGTGCGCAGTTCGACGGGGACCTTGAAGAAGTCGGCGCAGGCCCGGACCGCCCAGATCCCGCGCCGCCGGAACTCGTCGGCGAGCTCGTCCGCGAGGGTCGACTTCCCGGCACCGGTGCCGCCGTCCACGGCGATCCGCAGCGGCCCTGGATGATCTTGACGGTACGCGAGCGCACGGTCGGCCAGTTCGGCGAGCAGACCCACCCGGCCCGGAAGCAGCCCGGCCTTCGGGGTCTCCGGCGGCGCCAGCTCTCCCTGGGTCCGGACGCCCATCGGCGTGATCCACCGCGCCTCGGCGAGCCCTCGGGCCGCCGCGACGGTGTCGTGGGCGACCCACTCCTCGGGATAGCGCGGATCGACCAGCAGTCGGTCCAGTCCGGCGGCGAGCTCGTCTCGTTGGGCGTCGGTCCAGCCGAGCCGGTCCAGCACCGGCCGTGCCGCCTCGAGGTCGGGTCCGGGCGGGCACAGGCAGGCGAGCGCCCAGACGAGGTCGTAGCGACAGGCCTCGAAGCCGGTCGCCATCAGCGGCAACAAGCCCACCACCCGATCAAGATCATCCGCCGGCGCACCGGCGGCGACAGCGAGGTCGCGATAGGGCGCGGCGGAATGGCGTTCGGTGAGCAGGGACATGGCCGAAACTCTACTGGCGCACGGCCAGCACGGGAGCGTGGCACGACTCCCGATCCGCCCGGTGGACCAGGACGCAGCGGGACACGACGATCAGCGCCGCGGCCACGATCACGGCGACCAGCCACCCGGCGGCGAACACCCCGGCCACCTGGTTGATCACGCCGAACAGGAGGGAGAACGGCAGGAAGGCCAGCCAGGACAGTGAACTCACCCCGGAGGCGACACCGGCCCGAACCGCCGACGGGACCGCATCGTGCAGCAGGGTGGTGGCCCGGAGGCTGATCACCATGATCACCAGAGCCAGCGCGATCTGCGCCACGGTCACCAGCAGCAGGTCCCGGTTCATGATCATGATCAAGGTTGCCAGCAGGGCGACACTCGCGGTGATCAGGTACGGGACCGGCCGCTCGAGCCGGACCCGGTCGGCGACCAGGCCGCCGATCCCGATCGTCGCCATCAGCCCGGCCCAGGCCGGCCCGAAGAACACCGTCGCCGCCGACAGGGCGACCAGCCAGAGCGGGCCGAACTCGTACAGGGTGTTCAACAGGACGGCACTGAGCACGGAGAGCGCGGCCGCCCGCCGGACGGCCGGGGAGCCGATCATGGTCGAGAACGTCGCCGACACCTGGGCCCGCAACGGTTCCCGGCGCTCGCCGGACAGCCGCGGCGGCTCCCGGAACCGGAGCAGCGCGATGATCGACAAGGCGACCACGGGCACCGTGATCAGGTACGTCAGCCGGGTCGAGGTCAGGGCGGCCAGCCAGCCGCCGGCCAGCCCGCTGCCGACCAGGGCGACGCTCTCGATCAGCCGGATCCGGCCGATCCGCCGGGCGAACGCGGCTCCGCTCCCGGCGTGCTCGACCACGGTGTCGTACACCATCGCGTCGACCGTCCCGGAGGTCAGCGCGAAGTAGACGCCGAGCACCGCGACGCAGACGAGATAGCCGCCGACACCGGTGCTCAGACCGCCGAGCAGCACGCTGATCATCAGCGCGGCCGTGCCGATGATCATGACCCCGCGCCGGCTCCACCGGTCGGCCAGGATGCCGGACGGCACCTCGATCACCGGCACCACGGCCGCATACGTTGCCGCCATGACACCGATCGTGAACGGCTGGAAGCCGAGCTCGCCGAGGAACAGCTTCTCCACCGGCACCCAGAGCCCGAAGCCGGCCAGAAACACCGAGACGTGCAGCGGGAACAGCCGGCGGGCCAGCGAGACGTGAGAGTTCATGATCGGGTAGTCCCGGGCGGCCGGGATTCGTTACAGTCCAGCCATGTCCGCGGCCGGGTACGACGAGCAGGCCGTCCTCACCGCGCTACGGTCGGGCGACGAGGCGGCGTTCGCGGCGCTGGTGCGGCGGCACCATGCGTCGATGGTACGGATCGCGCGGGCGTACGTGAGCAGTGCCGAGACCGCCGAGGAGGTCGCGCAGGAGGCCTGGCTCGGGGTGCTGCGCGGCCTGGACAGGTTCGAGGGACGCGCGTCGCTGCGTACCTGGATCTTCCGGATCCTCACCAACACGGCGAAGACGCGCGGCGTCCGGGACCAGCGGACGATCCCGTTCTCCGCCCTCGAGCCCGACGACCGCGGCCCGGACCCGGACCGGTTCCTGCCCGATGATCACGAGCACTGGCCGGGCCATTGGGCGGTGCTGCCGGAACCCTGGCCGGAGGACCGGCTGATCGGCGCCGAGACGGCCGCGCGGCTGCAGCAGGCGATCGACGGGCTCCCGGCCGGCCAGCGCGCCGTGATCACGCTGCGCGACGTGGAAGGCCTCGGTTCGGCCGAGGTGTGTAACGTTCTGGAGCTGACCGAGACCAATCAGCGGGTGCTGCTGCACCGGGCCCGAACCCGGGTCCGGGCCGCGCTCGAGGACTATCTCGCGGAGGAGGTGCCGTGACCGCGGAGTTGACCTGCCGGGAGCTGGTCGGGCTGATCACCGACTACCTGGAGGGCGCGCTGCCGGAGCCCGAAGTCCGCCGGTTCGATCGCCACCTGACCGGCTGCGACGGCTGCACGACCTATCTGGAGCAGTTCCGGCGGACGATCGGGCTGGCCGGCCGGCTGGAACCGGACGACCTGGATCCGGCCGCGGAGTCGACGCTGCTCTCGGCCTTCCGAAACTGGAAGAACGATCGGTGATCAACGCCGTGGCACGCTGAACGCGAGCAAGATCACCGCGCCGGTGGCCAGCACGGCCAGGATGCCGAACATGGCGGGATACCCACCGACCAGCACCGCCAGCGTGGCACCGATCCATGGAGCCAGGGCGGAGGCGATGGTGACCGGGGCCGCGAGCACCCCCGAGATCCTGCCGTACGCCAGCGCGCCCCACCGGTCCGGCACTGCCGTGGCCTGCAGCAGTGTGCCGATGCCGCGGGCGACCCCGGCGATCATGGCGATCGCGATCAGGGCGCCGACCGGGCCGGGCACCAGGGCCAGGGCGGCCGTGCTGACCGCCGCCAGTCCGAAGATGATCAAGGTACGAGAGCGTACCCCGAGGCGCCGGGCCAGCGCCGGATAGAACAGCCGCCCGGCGACCTGCCCGACGCCACCGAGACCGAGCGTCCAGGCGGCCAGGGCACTGCTCATGCCGCGCTCCGTCAGCAGCGCGACCAGGTTGATCACGACGGCGAAGATCGCCAGCGAGGCCACCGTCAACCCGACGGTCAGGAACCAGAACTGGCGGCTGCCGAGCACGCTCCGGACATGATCATCGATGCCGAGCTCGACGTGCGGTGTCGGCTGCCGGTCGGCGGGCCAGCGCCGCCGGAGCACGATCGCGTGCACAGGGATCGTGATCACCGCCAGCCCGACGGCCAGGATGGCGAACGCGGCCCGCCAGCCCAGCAGCGAGTTCAGCGCCTCGGTGAGCGGGGCAAAGACGGTGCTGGCGAGCCCGGCGACCAGGGTGACTGCGGTCAGGGCGCGGAGCCGTCGAGTCCCGTACCAGCGGGTCAAAGCGGCGAACGCCGCCTGGTAGAGCACCCCCGCCATCGCCACCCCGGCCAGCAGCCAGCCGAGCGCGAAGATCACCAGGTTCGGTGACCAGGCGATCACGGCGCAGGCGAGCACGGCGATGACCGAACCGAGCGTCATGATCACCCGCGGACCATGCCGGTCCAGCAGCCGGCCGACCGGAATGCCGACCACGGCGGCGACCACCAGCGCCCCGGAGAAGGCGGCGGTGGTCAGCGACGGTGACCAGCCGGTCTGGGCCCGGATCGACGGTGCCAGCACCGGGAACGCGTAATAGAGCACACCCCAGCTGACGATCTCGGTCACGCAGAGACCGGTCAGGACCGTCCCGAGGCGCGGCTGCCCGGCACCGCCACCCGCCTCCGGTCCTCGCATCCGGGCCATTCTGCCCGGACCCGGTCAGTCCGCCGCGCCGAGCCAGTCCAGCACGGTCCACGGGTCGGTGCCGGCGCCGCTGTCCAGGGCGGTGATCCTCCGGCGCAGCGTCCAATCCTGACCGGCGGCCAGGGTGATCTCGCGCAGGCTCATGATCCAGTTACCGTTGCCGTACGCCGTGAATTCCGAGTCCTGGTAGACGATTCCGTACGTCTGCCGATCGCTGCCGGTCATCCCGATCCACGGCCCGGTGGGCCGGTACTCGGCCGGGCTTCCGTACGGCGTCGAGATCGTCCCGTGGCCCGGTACGCCGCTGCGCTGGCCCGGGCCGTCATGATCAACGGCGTCGCCGACCCAGAGCGTGACCGGGGCCGCGCCCGTGTTGGTCAGGGTCGTCTCGACGCTGATCCACGGGTCAGTCGCGGCGGCATAGCGGGTGGCGACGGTGATCCCGGCCGCCTCGGCCGCGACTCCGCTGGTGGTGATCACGGCCTCGGTTCCGTCGGCGGCCACCTGATCACAGCGGACCAGCCCGCGCTGCCAGGCCTCTGTTCCGGTCGGCCGGCTGGTGGCGACCAGGCCGAGGTTGATCCAATCGAGTTGATCAAGGTGGCCGATGCCGGCCAGGTTGATCGGCTTGCCGGGGGTCGCTCCGGGCAGCTGCGGGTCGGCGAACTGGGCCGCCACCGTCATCGCCACGCTGTCGTTGCCGATCAGCAGGTCCTTCGCCGTGCCCTCGGCGTTCGGCCCGGGCAGATAGCGCCCGGCCGCCGCGAACGGCTCGCTGATCGCGGCCAGGGTGAAGTCGCCGTCGACGGTGCCGCCGGACTCGACGGTGATCTCGCGGCCGGCGGAGCCGTACCCGACGGCGTGTGCCTCGAGCCGGTAGCTGCCCGGTGGCACGAACAGGTGCCAGCGCCCATTCGCGTCGGTCCAGGTCCTGATCATGGTCGACCCGTCCGGCCGGCGGACCAGGACCTCGGCGTTGATCAAGCCCGACGATCCGGACCTGATCACGCCCGCGATGCCGTCCGCGGCGCCGAGCTGGCGGGCTCCGGGTTCGCCGTCGCGGACCTCGAACCGGGCCAGCGTGTAGGCCGGCGAGGCGCCGTCGCCGGGCGCCAGCACGATCCGCAGGTCGGCCTGCCAGCGGTCCGGCGTCACGTCGCACAGCACGTACCCGCGATAGCCGCCCTCGTAGAGCTTGACGTGTGGATTGGCCGGCAGACCCTGCCGCACCGCGGCGTCCCAGCCGATGCCGGACGAGATCGAGGTCGCGATGAACTCGCTGGCCAGCACCTCCGAGGTCGGGTCGTCGAAGTCGGCCAGCACGTCGTTGACCCAGGCCGAGTGCCAGTCGCCGCCGATGATCACCGGGTTCGACGGCCGGTGCTTCCGCAGGGCGTCCAGGATCCGCTGCCGGGCGGCCGGATAGCCGTCCCACTGATCAAGGTTGTACGACAGTCCCGGGCCGAGGTCGTAGTCGAACTTGGCGAAGATCGTCTGCTGCGCGATCACGTTCCAGCGGGCGGTCGAGGTGGCCAGCCCGTCCAGCAGCCAGCGCTCCTGCTCCGGCCCGGTCATGGTCCGGTCCTCCTCGTACACCTCGTCGCAGGGCGGCTTGTTCATCCCGTCGCCGCAGGCCTGGTCGCTGCGATACTGCCGGGTATCCAGCACGGAGAACTCGGCCAGCCGGCCCCAGCGGAACCGCCGGTAGACCTGCCAGTCCGGGCCCTGTGGTGCGGTCCGCATCGGCAGGTGCTCGTAGTAGGCCTGGAACGCGTTGCTCTGCCGCTGTGCCCAGGGCGTGCCGTCCGGGCTGCCCTGATGATCATCGGCCCAGTTGTTCAGGACGTCATGATCGTCCCAGACCGTGACGAACGGGAACCGGGCGTGGGCGTCCCGGAGATCGGGCGATGACTTGTAGAGCGCGTGCAGCCGGCGGAACTCGGCCAGGCTGCCGGCCGCCGTCTCGTAGATGTAGTCGCCGAGGTGGACGACAAGATCGACATCCTGCTCGGCAAGATCACGATAGGCGGCATAGCGGCCGCCGGCCCAGGCCTGGCAGGACGCGAACGCGAACCGGAGATGCTCGGCACGGTCCTGCGGAAGCGGCAGGGTCCGGGTCCGGCCGACCCGGCTGGTCGCACCGTCGGCCGTGAACCGATACCAGTACCAGGCGTTCGGCCGGAGCCCGTCGACCACGACCTGGACCGAGTGCGCGCGCTCGGGTCGGGCCTGCGCGACGCCGGTCTTGACGATCTTGGTGAACCCCTCGTCCCGGGACACCTCCCAGCGGACCGGGATGACCCGGTCCGGCATCCCGCCCCCGGCCGCCGGATCGTTGGCGAGCCGGGTCCACAGGGCGACGCTGGACGGGTCCGGATCTGCCGACGCGACACCGAGCGTGAAGGGTGCCGGGTCCAGCGTCGCCGCCGACGCCGCTTCCTGCCACAACGTCTGGGCGCCGACCGTGGTCGCGGCAGCGCCGCCGGCCAGCACCAGGAACCGGCGCCGGTCCAAAAGGTTCATGATCATGATTCCCCGATATCTGGTCGCAGAGCCTTGGCGAGCATTCTGCCCGAACCTGCCGAGCAGAAACGGAACTGACGGTGGCGCCGACGTGGCCAATCGGTGTCTTGACTCTCGGGTGACCCGAGACCCGATAGTGGACGCGTGGACGACGAACTGATGGCGATCGGCCGTTTTGCGAAGCTCAGCGGGGTTTCCGTGCACGCGCTGCGCCACTACGACGAGGTCGGGCTGCTCCGGCCGGCCGAGGTGGACGGCGACACCAGCTATCGCCGCTACCGTCCCGAACAGATCCGGCTGGCCAAACTGATCCGGGCCCTGCGCGGACTCGATCTGCCGATCGAGGCGGTCCGGCAGGTGCTGGACAGCGACGAGGCCGAGGCCGAGCGGGTGCTGCTCGAGCACCGCCGCCGGCTGCAGTTGGAGCGAAGCCACCTGGACATCCGGATCGCCGATGTCAACCGCTTCCTGGAGAAGGGACTCACCATGCCCACCCTGCAGACCGGCTGCCGGCCGGTCCAGTTCAAGCTCAGGGTCGACGATCACGAGGCGGCCCTGCCGCTCTATCGCGACGCGCTCGGCCTGCCGTACGGGGTTGCCCGGCGGACCAGCCACGGCAACGCGTCGGCGCTCACGTTCGGCACCTACGGGGAGGAGGACTTCTTCCTGATCTGGCTGCTGGACGATCCGCAGCGCGCCGACCTGCCCGGGCCGTCCACGTTCGGATTGCTCGTCGAAGATCTCGACGGCACGCATGCCGCGGCGCTGGCCGCCGGAGCCGTCGAGGTCACCTGCCCGCACACGCCGGAGGGGATGCCGCGCTGCTCCGCGATCAAGGACGCCGGCGGCAACTGGATCTGGCTCTATCAAGGTCAGCCGGGCTCGCCGGCGCCGTGTCAGCTGAAGCTCGCCGTCGACAATCTCGATCGCAGCATCGCCTTCTACACAACGGTCTTCGGGGGTCCGTACGAGACCGTGCGGCGCACCGGAAACGGCGACTTCTCGGCGATCACGTTCGGCGAGTACGGCAAGCCCGGCTTCTTCCTGCTGCACCTCATCGATGATCACGAACGGTTCGACCGGCCGGGCCGGGCCGCCTTCTCGTTCCTGGTCGATGATCTTGACGCTGTCCATGCCCGGGCCCTTGCGGCGGGCGCCACGGAGCTGCATCCGCCGTCCGATGCGGAAGGGATGCCGCGCAGCTCCGGGCTGCTCGACCCGGACGGCAACCAGGTTGGCCTCGCCCAAGGTTGAGCCCTGCGGCAGGATGGGCCGGTGACCAGCACCGAGCCGGACATCGCCGAGTCCATGATCGACATCTCGGCGGGCTGGATCCGCCTGGTCGACGAGGGCAGCCGCCGTCGTTGGCCGGTCGACCTGGAGCCGTACGCGATCTCGGCGCGACCGGTCACCCGGGCCGACCTGGCCGGCCTGAACGGGAACTGGCCGGACGGGCCGGGTGAACCGGACGCCCCCGCGACCGAACTCTCCTGGCTGGACGCCCTCGACGTCTGCAACCGGCTCTCCGAAGCGGCCGGGCTGCGGCCCTGCTACGTGATCGCCGAAGATCGCGACGGTTTGGACGCGACCTGGGACCGGGACGCCGACGGCTATCGGCTGCCGACCGAGGCCGAATGGGAGTACGCCTGCCGGGCAGGTGATACCGGCGCCCGCTACGGCGACCTGGACGAGATCGCCTGGCACGCCGGAAACTCCGGCGGCACCCCGCACCCGGTCGGGACGAAGGAGCCGAACGCCTGGGGCCTGTCGGACCTGATCGGCAACGTCTGGGAGTGGTGCTGGGACCTGTTCGCCCCGGACCTCTACGGCCCGTACCGGGTGTTCCGCGGCGGCGGCTGGAATGATCAACCGCAGGCCTGCCGGGCCTCCTGCCGGCGGAAGAGTCACCCGACGTTCCGAATGGATGATCTTGGCTTCCGGCTCGCCCGGTCGCGCCCGGCTGACGGGTCAGCCGAAGTCGGCGAATAGGCGCCGATCGAGTCCGTCGACCGTCATCAACCCGCCGTACGGAACGATCCACAGCTTCACGCTCGCGAGCCTAGCGATGTTGTCGCGAAAACTCCTCAACTCGAGCACTGGAAGCCGCTACAACGTTGAACTTGCTGAGTTGAAGAGCTTTGACGACAGCCCAACCGCGAGCGCCCGTAGGCTGGCCCCGTGACAGCGTCCAGGATTGCGATCTTCTCCGACGTGCATGGCAATGTCCCGGCGCTGGAGGCGGTGCTCGCGGACGCCGCCGCGGCCGGGGTGACCGAGTTCTGGATCGTCGGTGATCATGCCGCGAACGGTCCCCGTCCCGCCGAGGTGCTGCGCCGGCTCACCGGATTGCCGAGCACCAAGATCATCCGGGGCAACACGGACCGCTACGTGGCGACCGGTGATCATCCGCGGGTGGCGGGCTCGGTCGAGACGGTACGGACGCCGGAGGAGATCGGCGTGCTGCTCCGTACCGTGGCCGCGATCTCGTGGACCCGCGGCGTGATCACGGAGGCTGGCTTCCTGCCCTGGCTGAGCTCCCTGCCGCTGGACGCCCGCACGACGCTGCCGGACGGCACCCGGGTCCTGCTCGTGCACGCGGCTTCGGGCACCGACGACGGGTCGGGCATCGACCCGACGCTGACCGATGACGGGATACGGTCAGCGATCACGGGTGCCGAGGCCGAGTTGATCTTCGTCGGGCACACCCACAAGCCGCTGGACCGCACCGTCGACGGGATCCGGGTGATCAACTCCGGCAGTGTCAGCCTGCCCGCGACTGCCGAACGCCGGGCCTGCTGGACCCTGCTCACCGCCGACGAACACGGCCACACGGCCGAGCCGCGGCGGGTCGACTACGACCTGGACGAGGTGCTGGCCGATCTGCACCGGGTCGCCCACCCGTCGGCGGTCTGGCTGCAACAGAAGTTCCGCAGTCAGCCGGCCAGATAAGCGTCGGCCAACGCCTTCGGTGCCTTGGCCAGCCAGGCGTCGATGATCAACTCGCGAAGCTCCTTGCGGCCGACGGTTTCGAGCTGGATCAGCACCGCCGCGAAGCCGTCGAAGTGCGGGATGGTGAAGACGGCGGCGGAGCTCCCCGCCAGCACGGCCTCCTTCTCGGCCAGGTCGCCGACGCTCACCGCAAGGATCGGCCCGCTCGGCGGGGTCTCGTCGCCGTACCGCTTCACGTCGGCCTTGCTGAACGGCCGGTCCCAGGCGAACGCCTGCTTGCCGACGAACCAGGTCGGGTGGCCGTGTCGCTCGCCGGTGGTCACCTCGGGCAGCTCGGCGATGATCTTCTCGACATCCTTGACGGTCGCCATGATCGCGACCCTACGCCGACCGGACCAGACGGTCGAGGGCCGCGCCGAGATCGGCCCGGACCTCGGCCGAGAGCGCGGCGGCGGGCGGCACCAGCGCGTCGGAACAGAGGCCGGCCCAGGCCAGCGCGGCCTTCCAGCCGGCCGGCGACTGACCGACCCGGCAGGCCGTGACGATCGCCGTGAGCTCCCGCTGCGCACGTCGGGCGGTGTCAAGATCACCGGCGGCGACCGCGTCGTGGACGGCCCGGCCGAGCCGCGGCACCAGGTTCATCCCGGCAGCGATCATGCCGTGCGCGCCGGCGACCAGGGACACCAGCTGCAGGGTGTCGCTGCCGGTGAGCACCGCGAAGTCGGCGCCGGCGGTGGCGTGCAGCACCTGCTGCAGGTACTCCACGTCGCGGCTGCTGTCCTTGATCCCGATCACGTTGGGCAACGCGGCCAGCTCGGCCACCGCAGCCGGCGCGATACTGATCTTGGTCATCGCCGGGATGTTGTACAGCACCAGCGGACAGCCGGTCCGTTCGGCGACGGTCCGATACCAGGCGAGCACCTCGCCCGGTGCCTGCGGATAGTACGGGGACGGCGCCAGCAACACCGCGCTCGCGCCGGCCGCGGCGAGGGCGGCCACCTCGGCGACCGCGTCCGGAAGGTTCAGCGAGGAGGCGGCCGGGACGACGATCCGGCCGGGTCCGACTCGCTCCCGTACCGACTGCAGGACGGCCAGCCGCTGGGCCCGGGTGAGCCGCGGCCCCTCGCCGGTCGAACCGGTCGGGCAGATCGCATCGATCCCGCCGCCGACCACCCGGTCCAACAGGCGGGACAACCCGGCCGGATCAAGATCACCCGTCGCCGGGTCGATCGGCGTCGCCAGCGCGACGTGGACCCCGTGCAGCTGTTCGGCCTTGATCAAGATCATCACCCACCCTGCCTCGACGGAAAGCGTATCGCCTAGATTGATGATCATGACGGGTGAACTCACGGGGCGGATCGTTTCGCCGGACGCGCGGGCCACCCGAGCCGGCGAGCAGGTGCTGGCCGACGGCGGCAGCGCGGCCGACGCGGTGATCGCGACCGCCGCCGTGCTCTGCGTCGTGTCGCCGCACATGGTGACGATCGGCGGCGACAGCTGGACCCTGGCCGGCCCGGCCGATGGCGCCGTACAAGCGATCAACGGCACCGGCCGCGCCCCGCAGGGCCTCACCCCGGAGCACCTGCGTGGGCTCGGGCAGACGACGATGCCGGGGTCGGGCGTGCACAGCATCAGCGTGCCCGGGCTGCCGTCGGCCTGGCACGAACTGCACCTGCGATACGGGACCAGGCCGCTCGCCGAGCTGCTGGCGCCGGCGATCGAGCTGGCCCGGGACGGCGCCGAGGTCGCGCCGAGCCTGGCCCGCGACCTGGCCCAGTACGCCGACCGGCTCGCCGAGGACCCCGGTGCGCGGGCCCTGTTCCTGAACGCGGACGGCTCGGCGTTGACCTTGGGCGACCGCTATCGGCAGCCCGCGTTGGCTCGGAGCCTGGAAGCGCTGGCCGAGAAGGGCATCGCGGACATGTACGGCGGCGAGCTCGGCGCCGCCTACGCCGCTGGTCTCGCGGCCCTCGGCGGCACGATGACCCGGGACGACCTGGCCCGGCACCGGGCCGACGTGGTGGCACCGCTGACCCTGCGCTGGCGGGACGCCGAGGTGATCACCGCGCCGCCGAGCTCGCAGGGCTTCGCGCTGCTCAAGATGCTGGCGCTGGCGGAGGCGCTCGGCCTGACCGACCCGCTGGACCCGGCCCAGGCCGCCGCGTTCGTGCGGGCGTTCGAGCTCGCCGGGGCCCAGCGGGACGCCCGGTCCGCCGACCCGGAGGCCGTCGAGGTCGACCTGGCCGCGGTGCTCGACCCGGACGCGGTCCGCCGGGACGCCGCCGCCCTGGGCTCGGCCGACAGACGAGCCGCGCCCGACCGGATCCGCCTGGACGGCGACACGATCGGGATCGCCGCGGTGGACGGCGCCGGGCTCTGGATCAGCTCGCTGCAGAGCGTGGCGGGCACGTTCGGGTCGCTCGTCGTTGAGCCGACCACCGGCATCCTGGGCCACAACCGGGCCAGCGGGTTCAGCCTCGACCCGGCCCGCCCGGGCGTCCTGGCCGGCGGGCGCCGACCGCCGCACACGCTGATGCCGTGCCTGGTCCGGCGCGAGGGCCGGCTGGACACGACGGTCGCCACGATGGGCGGCCGGAGCCAACCGGCGATCGTGGCCCAGCTGCTGGCCCGGCTGGCCGGCGGCGCGACCGCTGACCAGGCCCTGCGGGCGCCGCGGATCGTCGTCACGCCCGGCACCGGACCCCGCAGCGTGCCGGAGGTGCTGGTCGAGGCCGCCGCCCCCGCCGCGGTCCGCGCGGTGCTGGAAACCGAGTTCACCGCGCAGGTGATCGAGGGCCCGGACAACCGGTTCGGTCACGCCCACCTGGTCCGCGCGGTGCCCGCTGGACTGGACGCCGGGACGGACCCGCGTGCGGATGGGAGTTAGGGTCTCCTTCATGACCCCGCGCCTGCTCTACCGGATCGTCGCGACGGCCGAGGCGATCACCTGGACGTTGTTGATCATCGGCCTGATCCTGCGCGCGGCCGGCGTCACCGAGCTGGGCGTCCGGATCGGCGGCGGCGTGCACGGCTTCGCGTTCCTCTGCTACGTCCTGGTGACGGTCTTCGCGGGCCTGAACCTCGGCTGGCGACCCAAGATCATTCTGGCCGGGCTCGGCTCCGCGATCGTGCCGTGGGCCACGATCCCGTTCGAACGCTGGGCGGAGCGGCGCGGGCTGCTCTCCGGCGACTGGCAGCGGGAGGGCGACGGGCGGCTGGCCCGGCTGACCGGCTGGGTGCTGCGTCATCCGCTGCCGGCGGTCGCGATCGCCTTGGCCGCCGTCGTGGTGATCTTCGGCACCCTGCTCTGGCTCGGCCCGCCATCCGGCTGGCCGACCAGGTTCAGCTGACGGGCCCGCCCATGACGACCGACCGGGCAACGGCCCGGGCCCTGCTGCGCACGGTGCTGCGCAACCAGCGCCGCCGCACCATCGTCGGCGGCCTGTTGGTCACCTCGCACCAGGTCTGCGAAGCCCTGGTCCCGTTGGCGATCGGCCTCACCATCGATCTCGCGGTGTCGACCGGCGACCCGACGTCCATGATCATCGCCGTGATCGGCGTCCTCGGGCTGTTCGCCGTGCTGGCCTTCTCGGCGGCGTACGGCTATCGCACGGTGGACACGGCCGCCTACACGGAGGCGCACCGGCTGCGTTCCGACGCCGTCCACGGCGTGCTGGCCGACCCGGCCCGCGCCGCCGACCGGCGAACGGGCGAACTGCTCTCGATCGCCACCTCGGACGCGGTGGCGACGGCCCGGGTGAACAACAACGCGGCGGTCCTGTTCGCCGCCGCGGCCGGCATGATCGTGGCGATCGTCGTCCTGCTCCGGGTCGACCTGGTGCTCGGCCTGGCCCTGGTGATCGTCGTACCGCTGCTGCTGTGGGGCGTCGACCGGCTCAGCCCGTGGCTGGAACGCCGGCTGCACGCCCAGCAGCAGACCGGCGGGCTCGCCGCCGCGACCGCCGCCGAACTGGTCGCCGGGTTGCGTCCGCTGCGAGGGTTCGGCGGCGTCGGCGAGGCGATCCGGCGGTACGGGTTCGCCAGCCGGGCCTCGCTCGACGCGACCCGGGCCGCCGCGACGGCCTCCGCGGTGGTGACCGGCTCCGGCCTGCTCGCCACCGGGCTGATCATGGCCGGCACCTCGATCGCGGCCGTCATGATGGCGCTGGCCGGCCGGATCACCGTGGGCGAGCTGGTCACCGTAGTGGCGATGGTCTCCTTCCTGGCCGACCCGGTCCGCACCGTCGCCTCCTGCATCGCGGGCCTGGCGGCGGCCCGGGCCAGCGCCGCCCGACTGGCCCCGCTGCTCGGCGAGCCGGGCAGCGCCGCCGCCGCGGAGGCAGCGACCGGCCCGTTGATCTTGGACGGCGTCGGCGAGGGCCCGGTCCGCGAACTCGGGCTGACCGTCCGGCCGGGCACCCTGACCGGCATCGCGTACGCCGACCCGGCCGCGGCGACCGCGCTGCTCGGCGTGATCACCGGCGAATCCGTACCGACGAAGGGATCGGTGACCTGGGCGGGCCACCCGGCCGCCTCGCTGCCGGCCGCCGAACTGCGCCGCAACCTGCTCGCCGAACCGCACGCTACAGAGCTGCTCGGCGGCAGTCTCGGCGAGGCCCTGCGGACCGACGAACGTCCGGCGGACCCGGCGATCCGGACCGCGGCGCTGGCCGCGGCCGGGGCGGACGACGTGATCATCAGCCTCAGCCACGGCTCCGGCGACGACGACCCGGATCGGATGATCTTGCTCGACCAGGCCGCGAACCTGTCCGGCGGACAGCGGCAGCGGGTCGCCCTGGCCCGCGCCCTCGCCGCCGGCCGGCCGGTGCTGGTGCTGCACGACCCGCTGACCGCCGTCGACGCGGTCACCGAGGAACAGGTCTCCGGCCGGCTCCGGGACGCACGAGCTCGGATCACGCCCGGCGCCGCGACCGTCGTGCTGACCACCTCGCCCGCCCTGCTGGCGCGGTGCGACCAGGTGGCCTGGCTGCCGGCCGACGGCCCGGCCAGGGTCGCCGACCATGATCAACTGCTGGCCGATCCCGGCTATGCGGCGGTGGTGCTGCGATGACCACGACGACCGGTGAACTGCTGCCGATCGCGACCGGGCGGGTCACGGCGCGCGCCGTGCTGCGGCAGGTGCTGGCG
The DNA here is from genome assembly GCF_013407955.1 of Microlunatus parietis. Classification (GTDB taxonomy): domain Bacteria; phylum Actinomycetota; class Actinomycetes; order Propionibacteriales; family Propionibacteriaceae; genus Microlunatus; species Microlunatus parietis. The sequence continues at coordinate 4,407,318 of NZ_JACCBU010000001.1, forward strand.
CATCCCCGGCAGTGGATCCCGGCCTTGCTGCTGAGCCTGGCCAGCAGTGCCGGCACGGTGGCGTTGCCGATCTTGCTCGGCGCCCTGGTCGACCAGGTCCCGATCGTCGCGCGGACCGGCGACACGGGTCCGCTGGCCGCACTGATCGTCGCGCTGGTGCTGGTGATGCTGGCCGGTGTCGTGCTGACGGCCGCGGCCGGCCGGGCCCTGCAACGGCTCGCCGCCCAGGTCGGCGCCGACCTCCGGGAACGGGTCGTCGAGCGGGCGCTCCGGCTGGACACCCGGGTGCTGGAGCGGGCCGGCCACGGCGACATCGCGTCCCGGGTGACCGACGACGTCGAGCTGTTCATGGAGGCGATCCCGGTGCTGTCCGGGGTGACCGCGTCGTTGATCACCGTGGTCGTGGCGGCGATCGGCTTCGTCAGCCTGGACTGGCGGCTGGCCCTCGCGTTCGCTGCCGTACTGCCGGTGCACGTGATCGGACTGCGCTGGTATCTGCCGAAGGCCGGTCCCCGCTATGCCGCCGAGCGCCGGTTGGCCGCCGAACGGTCCCGGGTGCTGTTGTCCTCGCTGCGCGGGCGGCCCACCGTGCAGGCGTACCAGATGGCGGAGCTGCAGTCCGGCCGGCTGCGGAGTGCGTCGGCGTCGGCGTTGGAGGCCACCGTCGGTCTGGTCCGGCTGGTGGCCCGGTTCGGCCTGTGCCTGAACGGGGCAGAGGCGGTCGGGCTGAGCGCGGTGCTGGCGACCGGGTTCCTGCTGGTCAACGCCGACCTGGTCAGCGTCGGCGCGGTCACCGCTGCGGCCCTGCTGTTCCACCGGCTGTTCGGGCCGCTCGGCTGGCTGCTGATGTCGGTCGACGATGTCCAGCGGGCCGGCGCGGCGCTGTCCCGAATGGTCGGCGTGGCAGGGATTCCGGATCCCGAGCCGGCCCCACTGCCGGCGCCGCGCGGCCCGGTGACGGTACGGGCCGAGGGTGTTGATCACGCCTACGTCGAGGGCCGGCTGGTGCTGGACCGCGTTGATCTTGAACTGCCGGCCGCCGGTTCGGTGGCCCTGGTCGGCGCCAGCGGGGCCGGCAAGACGACCCTGGCCGGCATCATCGGCGGCGCGATCACGCCGACCCAGGGCCGGGTCGTGCTGAGCGACGGCGAACGGGAATTGATCTTGTCCGCGGACACGGTGGTGGACGAGGACGAGCTGCGCGACTGGGTCGGCATCGTGGCCCAGGAGACGTACGTCTTCACCGGGACCCTGCGCGAGGAGCTGACCCTGGCCCGGCCCGGCATCACCGACGACGAGATCTGGATGATCTTGGAACGGGTCGTCGCCGACGGTTGGGTACGGGCGCTGCCGGACGGCCTGGACACCCCGGTCGGGCCGAACACGGCCGTGCTCAGCGCGGCGCACGTGCAGCAACTGGCGCTGGCCCGGCTGCTGGCCCGCAACCCGCCGCTGGTCGTGCTGGACGAGGCGACCGCGGAGGCGGGCAGCGCCGGCGCACGGCAGCTGGAGGCGGCCGGCCGGGCGTTGATCAAGGACCGGACCGCCCTGGTCGTGGCGCACCGGCTGACCCAGGCCCGGGAGTGCGACAAGATCGTCGTACTGGACGACGGCAAGATCGTCGAGGCCGGCAGCCACGAGGAACTGGTCGCGGCCGGCGGCCGCTACGCCGCCTTGTGGGCCAGCTGGTCGGCCCACTGAGCCCCGCCGGTCGGGTCGACGATCAGTGGACGGACTCGATGAAGTAGAGCGAGTCGGTGCCCCAGTCGGCGACGGCGAGGCGGCCGTCGGGCGCCACGGTGATGCTGGTGGGGTTGGCGAAACCGTCGGCGATGGTGGTCCGGCTGCCGTCCGGTTCGATCAGGTCGACGGTCGTACCGCCGTAGTCCACGACGTAGACGGCGTCACCCCCGGCAGGGGCGATGCCGGGGCCTGGGCTGGCCAGTTCGTTGTTGACCGTCACGGCCTCGGGACCGCCGGAGACCAGGGACACACCGCCGTTGATGTTGCTGATCATGAGATCACCGTTGTCGAGTTCCACAGCGCCGACCGGGGTCTGCAGACCGTGGGCGACGACCCTGGTCTTCCCGTCGGCGTCGGCAGCGAGGATCTCGTCGGTCGCCCGGTTGGCGATCAGCAGTTCGCCGGCGGAATTGAAGGACAGTCCGGCAGGCGTGCCGAGTCCGTCGACGAAGACCGTCGGTTCGCCGTCCTCGCTGAACCGCCACACGACATTGCCGCTGTACGAGGCGGCGTAGACCGTCCCGTCGTCGGCGACCGCCAGCCCCGACGGGCCGCCGAGTCCGTCGGCGAACGTGCTGCGCTCGCCGTCCGCGGTGAAGCGCTCGATCGTGCCGCCCGACCAGTTGGCGATGTAGAGCGTGCCGTCGCCGTCGAACGCCATCCCGACCGGTGACGCGAGGCCGTCCCACCGCGCCCGGCCTGGCTGCTGCGGCAACGTGGGCCGCGGCTTCCCGGTCGCCGAGGGCGGCGGCGAATTCGTCACCGGCGCGGGTTCGGACCGGGGCGTGGTCGCCGGTGCTGCGGGTTCGGCGGCCGTACACGCCGTGGCAGCGACGAGGAGGGCCACCGCGGGAGCGACCAGGTGACGCCCGGCCCAGCTCGGCGTCCACCCCTTCCTATGCCGTTCGGTGACGCACGGTCGGGTCGGCGACTCCATCATGGTTCACTCCGTCAGGCCTCAGGGATATGACCTGGTGGACGGTACGGGTGAGAGCGCGCTCGAAGTCAACGGCTCCGGACCGGCGATTCGACTTTGACCTGGCTCGAAGTCTTAGCTGGATGCCATGGCGACCGAAGGAAGCGACGACGAGGCAGAGGGCCTTTCCGTGGCCCAGATGGCCCAGGCCACGGGCGTGAGCGCGCATACGCTGCGCTACTACGAGCGGGCGGGGCTGATCCACTCGATCGAGCGCACCCCAGGAAATCAACGGCGCTACCACGGTACGGACATCGAGTGGGTGCAGTTCCTGCTGCGGCTCCGCCAGACCGGCATGAGCATTGCGCGGATGCGCGACTATGCGCGGCTGCGAGCCGAGGGCGAGACGACGCTCGGGGAACGCCTGGACCTGCTCGAGCAGCATGAGATCGAGATCCGCGAGCAGCTGGTCCGGCTGCAGGCCAACCTGCAGGCGTTACGTACCAAGATCGCGATCTACCGGACCCAGCTCGATCACGGCGCGGACCAGGGGAAGGCGACGGCCTGACCGGCTCGGCGACCGCGGCGAGGCGTCACAGGCTCTTGACCTCGGCCAGCAACTTGCTCATCGTGTCCTTCGCGTCGCCGAACAGCAGCGTGGTGGTCGGCGCGAAGAGCAGCTCGTTCTCGATCCCGGCGAACCCCGGCCGCATCGACCGCTTCATGAAGACCACCTGCCGGGCCTGGTTCACCTTCAAGATCGGCATCCCGTAGATCGGAGCCTTCGGATCGGTCTCGGCGGCCGGATTGACCACGTCGTTGGCGCCGACCACGAGGACCACGTCGGCCTGGCCGAACTCGCCGTTGATCTCGGTCATCTCCTTGAGCTGCTGGTACGGGACCTGCGCCTCGGCCAGCAGCACGTTCATGTGCCCCGGCATCCGGCCGGCGACCGGGTGGATGGCGTAGTCGACCCGGGTGCCGCGCTGCTGCAGCACCTCGACCAGTTGGTGCAGCGTGTGCTGGGCCTGGGCGACCGCGAGGCCGTACCCGGGGACGATGATCACCCGGTTCGCGTACCCGAGCATGATCGCCACATCGGTCGGCCCGGCCGAGCGGACCGGCCGGTCGCTGGCCGTGGTCGCGCCGAGCGTCGAGCCGCCGCGGAGCGCCCCGAACAGGGTGCTGAACAGGGAACGCCCCATCGCCCGGGCCATCAAGATCGTCAACAGGGTGCCGGCCGCGCCGACCAGGGTGCCCGCGACCAGGAGCAGCAGGTTCTCGAAGACGTAGCCGGTGGCGGCGACACTGAGGCCGGTGAACGCGTTGAGCAGTGAGATCACGATCGGCACGTCGGCGCCGCCGACGGGCAGCACCAGCAGCACGCCGAGGGCCAGGCCGAGCAGGGTCAGCAGGCCGCCGACCGCGACCGACGGGACCAGCACCACGCCGACCGCAGCGCCGAGCGCCGCGACCAGACAGGCGACATAGGCGATCGGATAGCCGAGGAACGTGACCGGGCGGGTGGTCATCCACTCCTGCAGCTTGAGGAACGTGACGATCGACCCGGCGAAGCTGATCGAGCCGACCAAGATCGTGAACGCGGTGGCGATCAGATCGAACGCCGGCGGGTGATGGTCGGCCAGCGCGCCCAACTCGACCAGGGCGATGATCGCCGCCGCGCCGCCACCGACGCCGTTGAACAACGCGACCAGCTGCGGCATCCCGGTCATCTTCACCCGGTTCGCGCCGATCACGCCGATCGCGGTACCGACGGCGATCGCGAGCAGGATCGGCAGCACGTGGTCCAGCGGCGCGGCGAAGAAGACGATCACGACGGCGACCACGGCACCGGCGGCACCGATCAGGTTGCCGCGCCGGGCCGTCTTCGGCGACGACAATCCCTTCAGCGCAAGGATGAAGCAGACCGCGACGACAAGATAGCCGAACTGCACCCAGGTCGGCGTGATCACGATTCGACTTCCTTGCGCGCCGAGCCCGTCCCCTCAACGCGCCCTGAACCCGTAGAAGGGCCGCGCGAGCGCAGTTCCTTGCGGCCGGCGAACATCCGCAGCATCCGATCCGTGACGACGAACCCGCCGGCCAGGTTGATCGAGGCCAGGACGACCGCGATCAGGGCCAGCACCAGGACCGGCGTCGTGGTCGCCGTACCGGCTGCGATGATCGCGCCGACCAGGATCACGCCGTGGATCGCGTTGGCCCCGGACATCAGCGGAGTGTGCAGCGTCGAGGACACCTTCGAGATCACCTCGATGCCGACGAAGACGGCCAGCACGAAGAAGATCAGCCAGACCATCGGATCACTCATCGGCAATCACCACCCCGTCGTTGATCAACTCAGTGTCGATCAAGGACGCGGCCGGTCCGTGAGTGATCATGCCGTCGCGGGTCAGGCACATGCCGGCGACCACCTCGTCGCCGTAGTCCGGCGCGAACCGTCCGTCGGCGGTCATCAGCATGATCACGTTCGCGACGTTCTGGGCGTAGAGCCTGCTGGCCGGGCCGGGCAGCTGGCTGGGTACGTTCGCGCCGCCCCACACCCTGGCCTGGCCCACCCTGGTGACGGTCCCGGGCCGGACGTCCTCGACGTTGCCGCCGGTGTCCGCGGCGAGATCGACGATCACCGAGTCCGGCTTCATCCGTTCGGTCATCGTCCGGGTGATCAGGATGGGCGGCCTGCGATTCGGCACCGAGGCCGTGGTGATCACCGCGTCCGCCGCGGCCAGATAGGGGGTGAGGCGTTGTTGCTGCAGCAGGGCCCGTTCCGGGGACATCTCCCGGGCGTAACCGCCGGCGCCGTCCAGCGGCGGCAGGTCAAGCTCGATCGCGATGGCGCCCATCGACGCGATCTCCTCGGAGGCGGCCGGCCGGACGTCGTAGCCCTTCACCACCGCACCGAGCCGCCGGGCGGTCGCGATCGCCTGCAGCCCGGCCACACCGGCACCGAGCACCACCACCTGGGCCGGCGGGATGGTGCCGGCCGCGGTCATGCTCATCGGGAAGAACTGGCGCAGCATCCCGGCCGCGACGATCGCGCCGCGGTAGCCGGCGACCATCGCCTGCGAGGTCAGCGCGTCCATCGACTGGGCCCGCGAGATCCGCGGCACCAGGTCCATCGCGAACGAGGTGACCCGGGCGTCCCGACGGATCCGTACCACCTCGAGGTCGTGGGAGTAGGGCAGGAAGGACAGCGTCGCGGTCCCTGGCGGCAGGTCGGCGACCAGCTCGGGCGGCAGCGGTTGCACGCTGATGATCAACTCCGCGCCCTGCAGTGCGTCCTCGGTGATCGTGGCGCCGGCCGCCGCGTACGCCTCGTCGGTGATCATCGCGCCCTGCCCGGCCCCGGGCTGCACCGCGAATTCGTACCCTGCGGTGATCAGGCCGCCGACCAGTTCGGGCACCATCGCGACCCGGGCCTCGCCCGGTTCCGACTCCTTCGCCAGCGCGATCCGCACACCGCGAATCTAGCCGACCGGACCCAGGACCGGAGTGATCTCCGCGCGAATCAGGGCGCGCAGAGTATCGGCGTCGATCGGCCCGGCCCGCAGCCCGTGCCGCAGCCGGCGATCACGGAGCCGGCGCGGGCCGGCGCGGTAGAACCGTTCGGCCAGCGCGCGATCCTTGCGCAACCCCGCCCGCACGAAGTCCGGCCGGCCGGCTGCCCGCTCGAGCAAATCGGCGGGCAGCTTGGCCCTGGTGCCGGAGAGGAACCGGTGCAGCGGTTCGCGCAGCGCCGGATCGACCGGGACCGCGTACGTGTCCGGCGCCGACCGGGTCAGCGCCGCCGGGGTGTGCGAGCCCGTCGAGGACGCGGCCCAGAGCAGCCGAAGCAGCGCCGTATAGCCATCACTGCAAGCGATCCCGAGCGGCGCGCCCTTGCCCTTGCCGAGGTGCGGGAAACAGCCGTAGCTCCGACCGGTGCCCGGGCGGGCCGGGCAGAGGGTGAACCGGACCCGGTCGTGCTGATCTTCGGTGATCGTGAGGTACGGCGAGCGCGGCAGAGTGGCCGGGTCGCCGTCCCGGCGCCGCTGCGCGTTGTGCGCCGGCCGCAGCGCGAAGATCAACTCCTCCTCGCGCCAGGACGCCTCCACCTCGTCGTTCGCGACCTCCCAGACGATCCTCCGGACCAGGACATACTTCTGGTCCAGCCAGTAGTCCGACGGCCTCGCCGCCGCGTGCTGGCGCAGCCGCTGCCGCAGGTCGGTCGCCCTGCCCACGTACAGGATGTCGTCCGACGCGCCGAGAAAGAGATAGATCCCGGGCTCCCGCGGCGCCTGCCGGGCGGCCGCGTTGATCATTTCGAGCCCTTGCGTCACCATCCCATCCTGGGGTCTCGGCCCACCCGAGAGTCAAGGGGATGCGAGAGTCGTGGCATGAGCGGAACCCTGTTCGTGCTGGCCGGTGGTCAGGCGGCCGGCAAATCGACGCTGTGCCCGGAGCTGGTGCGGCTCGCGGCGGGCCCGATCGTGCTGGACATGGACGAGTTGCTCGACGACGGGGTTCTGCTGGGGCACCGGATCGGTCCGGACCTCCCGCCGGACATCGGCGCGGACTACGACCGGCTCTGGACGCGCGTCGTCGATCTTGTCCGTCGCGCTGGGCACCCGGTGATCTTCCTCTGCCCGACTCCCCGGGCGAGTGTGCTGGCGGCTGGGGAGCCGTTCGGTTCCTCGGCCCACTGGGCCCGGCTGGCCTGCGACCGCGCGGTGCGCGAGCAGCGGTTGCTGGCCCGGGGCTGGTCGGCGGCCGAGGTCGCGGAGTTCCTCGAAGATCCCGGTCACGCCGAGATCGAGGCGCTGATCCCGCGCGAGTTCCGTACCGACCGATCGAGCCCGACCGAGATCGCCCGCGACGTGCTCGCCTGGGTGGACGAGACTCAGTCCGGCGTGAAGGGCGTCAGGCAGAACGGGTGAACCGGCCGGATCCAGGAGTCCGTCCGCAGCTCTTACGCTGAGCGGGTGGGGTCGGAGGACGTACGCGACGTCGCTCGGCGCGCCGAGCTGGCCGAGGCGGTGATCGCTCGTCTCGCCGGCGTGCCGGGAGTGGTCGGGGTGCGGCCGTTCGGGAGCCTGGCCTCGGGCCGCGCGGACGCGTACTCCGACATCGATCTTGTCGTCGAACTCGACGGCGTCTCGGACCTGACGTTCGCCCAGGAGATCCCTGATCATCTCGCGCCACTCGGTCGGCCACTGATCACTGGTTGGGGACTGGATCGACTCCCCGACACCTATGTCCGGACGATCTACCTCGCCGACTACCCGCTGTTCTGGCACCTCGACATCGGGTCCGCCGGCCCGTTGCACGAGGCCGATGCTGATCTTGGTCGCCGCTACCACTGGCCGCAGATCTTCAAGATGTGGATCGCCGCGGTCAAGGATCAACTGCGCGGCCGGCCCGAACGGACCGCGGACTTCCTGCGGCACATCGCGGCGTGGGCCGACCTGTCGAGGTTGTCCGGCCCGGACGCCGTACGTCTCGGGCAGTCCCTTGAGCTCTGTGTCGAACGGGCCCGAGCTCGCGGTGCTCCCTGCGCAGAGATCTACCGCCGGTGCGCGGAACTGCGGGCGACACACGTGCCGGGCTGGGACGGGACGTGACGCCTTCCTGGGGCACGGAGGCCTGGCGCGCAGCGGCCGAGCGATGGGCGCGGGACCGACTAGGGGACCTGGGCCTGGAACCGACCGGTCCAATGGCCGAGGTCTCCGTCCAGGCCTGGTCGGCAGTCTGGCGGCTGCCGACCCTGGAGGGCCCGGTGTTGATCAAGCAGACCACGCCGGCTCATCGGCACGAAGGGCTGGCGGTGACCTTCGCGGCCGACTGCGAACCGAAGCTTGTTGATCAACCGCTCGCCGTCGACCCGTCCACCGCTCGGTACCTGCTGCGCGACGATGGCCCGACTCTCTTCGAGGGCGACCCTGATCATCGAGGGGTCCACGTCGAGACGATCACCGCGCTGCTCCGGGATTATGCCGGACTCCAGCAGGCCACGGTCGGCCGCGGCCGGCAGGCGGCCGAGGCGGGAATCCCCTTCTGGGACTGCGCTGTCGCCGGCCGGAGCGCAATGGAGCTCTCCGATCGGCTGCACGAGTTCCCGGCCTCGGACCCCCGGCACGTTTCGGCTGAGCAGCTGCACCACATCCGCTCCGCCGCCGCAGACCTCGATCGGGCCGCTGAACGGCTGGCGGCCTCGCCCTTACCGGTCTGTCTTGATCACGGCGATCTCTGGCCGGGCAACGCGCTGCCGCCCCGCCCCGGTCGGCCCCACTACCGGCTGATCGACTTCGGCGACGCCGCCTGGACTCATCCGTTCCTGTCGCTGATCATGATGATCATCGAGTGCCACTACCGCTGGTCCGTTCCTGATCTTCCCGGCACGCTCAACCTCGACTACCCGGTGCTGCACCGGATCGTCGACGCCTACCTGGAGAGCTGGACGGAGTACGCTCCGTTGCCCGAGCTGCGGATGATCATGGCCGACGCGCTCCGACTCGCGCCGCTGCGGAGGAGCCAAGCCTGGATCACCAACCTCGCCGAAGCGGACGAGGCCACCATCGCCAGGCATGGCCGGCTGCCCTGGAGCTGGCTCAAGGACGTGGCCCTCCCGGTGACCGGCCTGATCAGTTCGGCACGAGGCGGCAGCTGGTGAAGTTGTCCACAGATCCCTTGTTTTGTTGGGTTTCTGTCAGTCCGGTGCGGTAGAATGACATGCATGTTCGAATCGTTGGAGTCGAGGGCTGCGGGTATGGGGCCGACGACATCCTGAAGGCCGCGGGCGGGGTGAAGCGTGCCCGGATCGCGGCCGCGAACGAACTCCTGGTGTGGACGGCGGCCTGGGCGGATGCGCACCCGGCGGAGTCGATCATGGAATCGGGTCCTGGAATGGCCCAGGCGATCCGGCCCGGTGGTGAGGGGACCCCGGCGGTGAATGATCTGGCGATGCTGGAGTTCGTGACCAAGATCGGCAAGAGTCATGCCGCCGGGATGGTGTTCATCGGGGATGTGTTGGATCTGCGGCATCGGTTGCCGCTGCTGTGGGCGCGGGCGATGCGGTGTGAGGTGGAGGAGTGGCAGGCCTGCAAGATCGCCCGGTTGACCCACCACCTGACGGTGGGACAGGCGGCGGAGGTGGATCGGGCGGTCGCGCAGTGTGCCGGGAGGCAGCCGTTCGGGAAGTTGCGGGACGTGGCCGAGGCGGCGATCTTGCGGGTCGACGGTGACCGGGCCCGGGCCGAGTATCAGCGGCGGCGCAAGCAACGCGGGGTGTGGTTGTCGCAGACCGACGACAACGGTCTGAAGGGCGTCTTCGGCCGGTTGGAGCCGTTGGCGGCGGCCCGCCTGTTCGGCAGGGTGCAGGAGCTGGCGGATTGTCTGACCGAGGGCACTGCTGATGAGCGGCGCGCCGAGGCGTTCGGCCTGTTGGGTGATGTCGGCGCGCTGACCAGGCTGCTGGCGAAGCGGCGGCAGCCGGAACTGTTCGACGACGACCTCGCCGACGCGGTCGCGGCCCTGACCCCGGACGACGAACCCGATTCCGTGGTGGAGGAGTCCGAGGTCCATCCGGCTCTGCGGGACCGGTCAGTGTCGGTGGACGTCGAGGAGATGATCTTCGCGGAGGCGGTCGAACGGCTCGTCGCCGAACTGGATCCCAAGCTGCTGATGCCGACGTCGACCGTAGTGGTGCACATCTCCGCCGAAGACCTCGCCGGGTCCGAGGGTGTGTGCCGGGTGCCCGGGGTCGGTCCGGTGCTGAAGAGTGTGGTCGGTGAGTGGCTCGGTCATGATCGGGTGGTGGTGCGGCCGGTGATTGATCTCAACGATGCCCCACCACCCGTGGACGCCTACGAGATTCCCTATCGCCACCGTGATCACGCGTTCTTGCGGCAACCGGCCAGTGCGTTCCCGTGGTCGACCGCGGCCCGGAGGCTCGATCTTGATCACACCGACCCGTACCAGCCGAACGGCCCGCCGGGTCAGACCCGGGTGGAGAAGCTCTGTCCGTTCTCGAGGTTCGAGCAGTTGAGTCGGCCTGGGGCGCGGTGTCGGGATTGCTCCCGGTCCGTTTCCCCAGGCCGCTCTCCGAACCCGGCGTGCGTGTTTCCACGCACCGGGCTCTCCATGGTTCTGCCGGTGGGTTGGTTCAGACAGTGTGGGTCCAGGGGTTGGGGATCTTGTAGCCGCGGTAGCGGTAGCGAGTGATCGGTTCCGCTGCCGGGTTGAACAGTACGATCCCGTCCGCGCTGATCGGCCTCCATCTTCCGGTGGGGGTGACGAGCCAGCGTCGGACGTCCTTCCATTTCCAGCGGTGCCGGGTTCGCATCATGTGCACGATCCGCCACCCGGTAAACCAATAGAGGTGGCTGAAGGTGTGTTTCGCGACGGCGTGCTTGAAATAGTTGGTCCAGCCGCGACTGATCTGGTTGATCCGGATCAGCACGTTCCTGAGCTCTTGCTGTGACGTTCTGGGGGTCAGGGCACGAATCTTGTCCCGGATCGACCGGATCGGTCGTTTCGCGACGAAGGTGTAGACGTACCATCTCTGCGTTCCTCGTTTTCGTTTCCACTGGATGTGGAACCCGAGGAAGTCGAACCCCTCACTCATGTGCACGATCTGGGTTTTCGCCTCTGACAGCGTCAATCCGATCGGTGCAAGCACCTGAATGATCTTCTCGTGTAGGCCCTCGACATGGGCCCGTTCACCGTGGACCAGAACGACGAAATCGTCGGCGTAGCGGACGATCCGCCAGTTCGGCTCACCTTTCTGGACCCGTGTTTTACGTCGTTGCTGAGTCGACATCGACCCGCCTGGCTGCCATGGCTGCTGGACGTGCTCGTCGAGCACTGACAGCGCAATATTGGCCAGGAGCGGGGACAGGATGCCGCCTTGCGGAGTGCCGGTGTTGGTGTCCTCAACCTCGCCGAGTTCGGTCAAGATCCCGGCTTTGAGGAACGCCTTCACCAGCCGCAACACGCGCTTGTCTTTGACCCGGAGCCGCACCCGGTCCATCAGGGCCGCGTGGTCGATCCGGTCGAAACACGCCTCGATGTCAGCATCGAGCACCCAGCGGTATCCGTTGGTGCCGTACTGGTGGATCTCGGCGATTGCGTCGTGTGCGCGCCGTTCGGGCCGGAACCCGTAGGAGACCGGCTGAAAGTCGGCCTCGAAGATTGGTTCCAGCACCAGCTTCAACGCGGCCTGGACGACCCGGTCAATCACCGTCGGAATCCCCAACCGGCGGACCTTCCCGGCCCCGCCCGGTTTGGGAATCTTGCGTTCCCGCACCGGTTGCGGCCGAAACTCCCCAGACTTGATCAAGGAGCGTAGATCGTCCAGGAACCGCGTGACTCCGACCTCGCGTTCGATCCGGGCGACTGTCCACCCGTCCGAACCCGCCGTCACAGCTCCGCGATTGCCCGCGACCCGATCCCACGCCATGATCAGCGTGGCCGGGTCATGCACGAGATTAAACAGATCGTCGAACCGGCGGCCGGGATCGGCCACCGCCCAACGGTGAAGTTTGGCCTGAATCCCCGATACCCGCCGCCGAGGACCATCCGGCACTATCGGCAGCGAGGCGTCCCCGTTCGGGGCAGCGTCTTTCGGCATGACAATCTCCAATTCTCTTCTCGATACCACTGCCGCCCTTCGCCCTGTGACCGGCTCTCCCGGACTCCGATGGCGGGTCGTGACTCCCGCGACTACTACGACGGCTCCGCCCCGTCCCCGACCGATCGGTCGACGGTGAACCCAGCCCCCACGCTCACACCGGCTGTGTGGCGTTCTGAGGCGGACCGGGGACGGTTCCCGTGTTCACTTGTTGATCGCTCGACGAAGGAGGCAGCCGACTTGGACCCTGCGACCTCGCTGTGGCTACGCCACAGACCTTCACCACAGCCTTCCTATCGCCGCTCGAATAGCTCCAGGAAGTTCCCCACAAGATCACCAATCGATGATCAACAGCGGGTGCGCGTCGCATCCGGCCCTGATCCGCCAGGTTTCGAGCCGGTGTGTCATTGAGGGACGTATACGCCGGTTTCTCGCGTCTACCTTTCCGTCCTCGCTAGCCGGACCCGCACCATCTGGCAGTACTGACACGTCCCGGCATCGTCAGGGCCGCTTCCACCCATCCCGGCACCTCCCGGGACAGGCTGCCCTCAGCTTCGCAGTCCTGCTGCGACAGAACCACGGTGCAGGCCTCTCACCTCCACTCGATCAACAAGCGCCTCACGGCGCACTCGTGCGGTGACGCATGGAGGGTGGCGGAGGCGGAGACCGGATCCGACGACGATGATCTTCCGGTCACCGCACGGGAACGTGTATCTGACGAACCGTACCGGCACTCATGATCTTGGTGACGGGCCAGTCGCCCACACCCTCTGGACCGCGATCTCCCGCTGAGCCGGTCAACCTGGCTGCTCGGAGAAGTTGCCGGCGCGACGGACATGGACATGGGTGCGTGGCCGCGGCGGCACCTCGCGGAAGTAGCGCTTGGTCAACTCCGGATTATCGGATCGCCCGAATCCATGATCAGATTCTCCGTTGCTCAGTGCAGGGTCGCGTCGGCCCCGTCTCGAAGCCATGGCGCGACCGTTGTCAGTGCTGGATCAACCCGCCGACCCGGACCTCCGCGACATGGCCGGTCGGCGGGAGTTCGCGGGCCAGGGTCAGCCCGACGTCCACCAGGGACGATCTCGGCAACGCGGCCACGGCGTCGAACGGCGTCCAGGCCAACGCGGTGGTGTCCCCGTTCGGCTCCGGGCGAGGCTCCCCGCCGGTGATCCGGACCCGATAGAAGATGCCCACGTTCTGGTGCTCGACTCCGGCCCGGCTCTCGGCGGCGGGAATCACTCGGGAGTCGACGCCCAGCAACCGCTCAACGACGGCGCTGTGCCCGGTCTCCTCGCGCACCTCGCGAACCACGGTCTCGAAGGGATCCTCGCCCTGCTCGACCCGCCCGCCCGGCAGCGTCCAGGCGCCGCTCGCGTGATGGACGAGCAGCACGGCTTCGTCCCCGATCGCGATGGCGTACGCCGCCAGCCGGAAGCTCATGTCTGTCCCGAGCTCAGGCGTCCTTCGGATGGATGTCGACCATCCAGGCGATGCCGAACTGATCGGTGCACTGCCCGTACTCGTCGCCCCAGGCCTGCTTCTCCAGGGGCACTCCGACGGTGCCGCCGGCCGAGAGGTGATCGAAATAGCCGCGCAGCAGGGCGTCCTCGTCGCCGCTGAGACTGATCGTCACCGTCGTGCCCGGCTTGTGCTCCATGCCGGGCATCAGGTCCGAACCCATCAGCGTGTAGCCGCTCGGCGTCTTGAGCATGGCGTGCATGATGCGGTCCTTGATCGCGACGTCCTCGGCGCCGAACTCGCCGAACGTGTTCATGGTCAGTTCGCCGCCGAACACCCGCTGGTAGAACTCCATCGCCTCCTTCGCTTCGCCGTCGAAGCTGAGGTACGGATTGAGAATCGAGGTCATGGCCCCTCCTTGGTGTCGTCCTGTGGGTCACACGCTAGACCCGGTTTCCGATGGCACCGGAAAGGCTGCGGGCGAACAGTTGTACGGTCTCGCGCCGCGAATGGCCGAGCAGCCCGTGCTGCCACGCGCCCGCCAGCAGCATCCACAAGGTCAGTGACACCCAGTCCGGCGGTAGGTCGGGGTCGATCGACCCGTCCTGCTGACCGCGCAGGATCACGCCGGTCAGTCCGCGGTCGGACTCCTCGGCGTCGGACCAGGTGTCCGGGTCGACGAGCGCGTTGTCGGAGAAGATCAACGAGAGCACGCTGCCGAGCTGGAGCAGCTCCTCGCTGAGCCGCAGGATCGCCTCGAGTCCGGGCCCGTCGTCGGGATGGGCCCGGATGGCGGCGACGGTGAACTGGCGATGACACTCCTCGCTCACCGCCGCCAACAGCGCGGCCCGGTCGGCGTAGTAGCGGTGCAGGGTGGACCGGCCGATGCCTGCGGTGGCACAGATGTCGGCCAGGGTCGCGTTCCGGTCGCCCGCCCAGGTCTCCATCGCCGCTTCGATGATCGCCCGCCGGGTGCGCGCCGACGTCCGGGACTCCGCGTCCGTCGAGTCGGCCGGCGGGGGAGGCTCGGCCCGGCCCGGGGTCTGTGCTGGCACGAACGCAATGTACCGCTGTGGCACCTGGCTTGCCAAAAATGGCACATCAATGTTTCATTGGGCACGTGAGCGAGAAGACTGCGGACGAGGCGATCGAGCTGCGAACGAAGGGCGTACACCAGGCGATCCTGTTCGCCGGGGCGGTCGTCGCCGGCCTGCTGCTGGGCTGGATCGCACCCCTGGTGATCAACTGGGCGCTCGGCATCGGCGGCCTCCCGTTCGAGAAACCGATGGAGTTGCTGCAGCGGGTCATCAACTCCTGGGGAGCCTGGGTGCTGATCGTCGTCGGCGGGGTCGCCGGAGCGGTGTTCGGACTGGTCATGCTCGGCGGCCTCGTCGGGCTCCGGGTCACCGCCCGCGACCTGACCATCGTGGTGGGATCGGACAAGACCAGGTTCGCCCGCTCCCAGGTGGCCGCGGCGCTGTTCGACGAGGGCCACCTGGTGCTGCGCGACCCGCAGGACGTCGACCTGATCCGGAAGAAGCTCGACGTCTCCCAGCAGGACGTGCTCGCGGCGCTGCGCCGGTACGACTGGCCGATCGAGGACTGAAATCATCGGCGGCGGACCGGGAAAGCTAGACTGCGGGCAGCATCATGACTGACCACGCGAACCCGTACCGAATCCTGCTCCGGGCCCACAAGGACCCGCTCCGGGTCGCCTCGGCCGAGGCGACGCTGCGGCAGGACCTGATCGGCGGCAACACCGGCAACCTGGTCTTCAGCCAGTCCGTACGGCGCCTGCTCTCCACCGAGCAGGCCCAGATCACGACCGGGATCTTCCGGCACCCGCCGGACCGGATCAACGCCGACTTCGATCACCTGGTGATCCCGCTGGCCAACGCGTTCCGGCCCACCTACGCGGACCGGCTGGACCGGCTGTCCGAACTGCTCGAGCAGCTGACCATCCCGGTCACCGTCGTCGGCGTCGGCGCCCAGGCCTCCCTGGGCGGTCGGCGCCGCGATGCCGAGGTGCTGGACCGCGCGGTCAGCCGGTTCGTCCGCGCCGCCCTGCGCAAGTCGCCGACGATCGGCGTCCGTGGCGAGTTCACGCTCGACTATCTGAACTCGCTGGGCTTCGGCGCCGACGAGGTCGAGGTGATCGGCTGCCCGTCGATGTTCATGTACGGGCCCGACCTCAAGATCACCCGCAAGGTCGACGCCCTCACTCCCGAGTCGCCGATCGCGTTGAACATCTCGCCGTACGTCGCCGCGCTCGGCCCGATCTCGCTCGACCACGCGGAGCGCTACCCCAACCTGATCTACCAGGCCCAGAACTGGCAGACGCTGGAGCTGATGATCAACGGGACCTACCCGATGCGCGAGGGCGCCAAGATGCTCACGACCGGAGTCCCGGTCACCCTCGATCATCCGCTGATCCGGCAGAACCGGGTCCGCTTCTTCCTCGATCCGCGCACCTGGTTCGAGCATCTGGCGCAGTACGACTTCTCCTTCGGGACTCGGATCCACGGCAACATCGCCGCTCTGCTCGCCGGGACGCCGGCCCTGGTGCTGGCGCACGACTCGCGCACGCTCGAGCTGGCCCAGTACCACCGGATCCCGCACCGCAAGATCACCGACCTGCCCGAGCGACCGGACGCCGCCGAGCTTTACGCCGAGGCCGACTGGGAACCGCTCAACGCCGGCCATGCCGAGCGCTGGGAGACCTTCGCCGCCTTCCTGGACCGGCACCGACTGCGGCACGTCTACCGGCCCGGTGAGAGCGCCGAGCGGTTCGACGCGGAGCTGGCCGCGGCGGATTTCCCGCCGCCGGTGGAAACCCTGATGGGGGCAGACCCCGAGCGCCTGTACGCACTGAAGCGCAGGGCCGCCAGCGGACCGCGACGCAAGCCGAAGCTGCTCAGGATCGACCGGGACGCGGGCGAGCTGAGCGTTTCCTGGCGGGTCGCCGCCCGTCGGCTCCGGCGGGTCCTCCGCCGTTCGGGGAGCTAGAACCCCAACGAAGCAAGGGGATCCCCGTACGTTGACTGGGGCATCCCCCTTACATGCGATCGCGTACCCAACTGTCGCTGTGCATCGGATGTGACGACAGGCCCTCTCGATGGAGTCTTGTGCCGTCCCGTTCAAGATCACCACAGAGTTGGAGTCCTCCGATGTCAACCCAGACCGCACCGCGACCACTGCCCCAGCCCAACACCGTCCGCAATCCGATCGAGGTCGTGGCCGGCCTGCTGTCCAGGCACAGCGTCTCGATCCTGCAGCGCACCTTCGGCATCGTGTTCCTCGCCTTCGGCGTGCTGAAGTTCTTCCCCGGCGCGAGCCCGGCCGAGGAACTGGCGGGGATGACGATCGAGAAGCTCTCCTTCGGCATCCTCAGCGGCTACCCGGCCGTACTGTTCGTGGCCGTCGCCGAGTGCATCGTGGGCCTCACCATGCTGACCGGCCTGTTCTACCGGTTCGGCGTGGTCGTGCTCGGGATGTCGCTGGCCGGCATCGTGTCGCCGCTGATCCTGTTCACCGACCGGCTGTTCCCGGGCGGACTGCCGACCCTTGAGGGCCAGTATGTGTTCAAGGACCTGATCTTGGTCGGCGGTGCCCTGGTGCTGGCCGCCCAGGC
Source organism: Microlunatus parietis (assembly GCF_013407955.1). GTDB lineage: Bacteria > Actinomycetota > Actinomycetes > Propionibacteriales > Propionibacteriaceae > Microlunatus > Microlunatus parietis. Next base: position 4,424,694 of record NZ_JACCBU010000001.1, read on the forward strand.
ACTCGGTGCCAAGCTCCGTGCCGGCAAGGAAGCATGATCCGAGCAAGATCATCAGCCGTGAACCGGCCCGGCACCCTGCAAGGGGTGACCGGGCCGGTTCGCGTTTCAGCGGCGGCGCAGGCTGCTGGCGATGCTGTAACGATCACTGCGATAGCGGGACCGGGCGAACTCGACGGCGGCGCCGCGGCGCGTGTAGCCGATTCGTTCCACCTCCAGTGCGGGCGTGTACGGCGGCACCGCGAGCAGAGCGGCCTGCTCGGGGTCGAGGACGGTGGCCCGGACCTCCTGATCGGCCCGGTCGATGATGATCTTGTAGTCCCGTTCCAGCGTCTCGTACAACGAGCCCTGCAGGTCGTGCTCCAGCAGATCCGGCGCCAGCGAGGCCACCAGCCAGACGTCCTCCAGGCACATCGGTTGATCATCGGCCAGCCGGATCCGGGACAGGTAGTGCAGATCAGTGCCGGGACTCACCCCGAGTCGCCAGCTCTGCTCGGCCGTGGCGGCGACGGTCGACGCCTGCAGCAGCCGCGCCGCCGGCCGCAGGTTGCGGGCCCGCATGTCCTCGGAGAACGAGGTCAGCTCGGTGCCCTTGCGGATCTGCGGTTCGGCGACGAACGTCCCCGATCCCTGGATCCGGTAGATCAGGCCCTGGGACTCGAGTTCGCGGAGTGCGTGCCGAACGGTGAGCCGGCTGACGCCCAGCTGCTCGCCGAGGTCGCGCTCGGTCGGCAGCCGGTCGTGGGCCTTCGACCGCTGCTCGATCTGCTGGAGCAGGAACTCCCGCACCGTCGCGTGCTTGGTCACAGTGAGCCCATTGTCCACGACCGGACCGTCGCCGGGTCCGGCTCAGTGCGTGTCCGGCAGTCCGAACCGAGCGAAATGATCTTCGCCGAGGAACGACGTGATCGCGGTGATCCGGCCCGACCGGACCTCGAACAGGGTGAGGGACCAGGCGCGGTGCACGGTGTCGCCGTGCAGGCGCAGATAGCCGGCCACCGCGGGGCGGCCGTTCGCCTCGACGATGCGGCAACGCCAGGTGCCGCAGGCCAGCGGAACCCGCGCGGCGAACTCGGCCACCCGCTCGATTCCCTGGTACCACACGGAAACCGGCGGCATCGACCAGGTCACGTCGGCGGCCAGCAGGGCCACCAGCCCGTCCAGATCGCCGTGCTCGAGGGCATTCGCGAAGCCGGTCGCGGCGGCTCGCAGCCGCTCGTCGTCGGGACCCTCGCACGGTTCACCGGGATCCGCCGCGGCCAGCGCCCGGCGGGCCCGCGCCAGTGCCGAGTTCACCGCGGTCGTCGAGGTGTCCATGATCATCGCGATCTCGGCCACGTCGAAGCCGACGACGTCGAACAGCACCAGGGCGGCCCGCTGGTTGCCCGGCAGCCGTTGGCAGGCCGCGACATAGGCCAGTTCCAGGGACTCCCGCCGCTCGAAGCGGTCCGCCGGGGCCGCTGCGCTCGGGTACGGCCCGAGCCAGGCGAGGTCGGTCCGCCCGGGCGGGTCGAGATGAACCCGATCACTCGCCGGTCCGAGGTCGTACGGGAGCGCCCGCCGGCCGCGGGCCTTGATGCTGTCCAGGCAGACCCGGGTGATCACGGTGTAGAGCCACGACCGCAACGCCGCCGGCTCGCCACGGAAGCCGGCGAGTCCGCGCCAGGCCCGCAGCAGCCCGTCCTGGACGGCGTCGTCGGCGTCGTGGGCCGAGCCGAGCATCCGGTAACCGTGCGCATGCAACTCACGGCGCAGTGGTGCGACCAGCCGGTCGAAGGCTGCCGCGTCACCCGCCCGGGCGGCGGCCAGCTCGGCCGCCGCAGGGTCCGGCTCGACCAGGTGCTCGGTCACGTCACCCGGCTCAAGTTCCGTTGGCCGAGGTGGCCTTCCGCTCCCGCAGCCGTTCCCGGACCCGGAGCACGATGAAGATCACCACCGCGGCGACGACGAGGACGATCACCAGCTTGGAGAAGATACCGGCGTATTGATCGACGAGATGCCAGTTCTCGCCCAGCAGGTAGCCGGCGGTGACGAAGATCGAATTCCAGATCAGGCTGCCGGCGCCGGACAGCAACAGGAACAGCGGGATAGGGAACCGTTCGATCCCGGCGGGGATCGAGATCAGGCTGCGGAAGATCGGGATCATCCGGCCGAAGAACACCGTCTTCGCGCCGTGCTTGGAGAACCAGGCCTCGGTACGGTCGACGTCGGCGACCTTGATCAACGGAAGCTTGACCGCGATCTTGCGCATCCGATCCCGGCCGAGCGCCGCGCCGATGCCGTACAGGGCCATCGCTCCGACCAGCGAACCCAGCGTCGTGAACAGGATCGCCTGCCAGATCGGGAAGATGCCGCGGCTGGCCGCGAAGCCGGCCAGCGGCAGGATCACCTCGCTGGGAATCGGTGGAAACAGGTTCTCCAGGGCGATGGCGATCCCGGCGCCGGGGGCGCCCAGCCGCTCCATCAGCTGGACGGCCCAGTCGGCGATCAGGTCGAAGTCGATTGGCACCCGCCAAGACTAACGAGTTGGCCAAGGTCCGAAGTCGACCTCGGGTCATACTCCGGCCACTGCCGTCTCAGACTCCGGTTCGGTCCGCTCCGCGATCCGCAGCGCGGCGACGAGTTCTCGGTACAGCTCGTCGGTGGCGAGCAGCTGCCGATGATCACCGATCGCCCGAATCTTGCCCTCGTTGAGGACGACGATCCGGTCGGCGTCCAGCACCGTGGACAGCCGGTGCGCGATGGTCAGCACGGCATGATCGCGGGCGAGCTCGGTGACACACGCGGTGACCGCAGCCTCGGTCAGCGCGTCGATCTGCGCCGTCGCCTCGTCCAAGATCAACAGATCCGGTGAGCGCAGGATCGCCCGGGCCAGCGCGATCCGCTGCCGCTGGCCGCCGGAGATCGTCGACCCGTTGAGCTGGCTGTCCAGCCCGTCCGGCAGCTCGTTGATCAACTCGGTGAGCTGCACCTTGGCCAGCGCGGCCCAGATCTCCGCCTCGGTGGCGTCGGGATGGGTGAAGGCGACGTTCTCCCGGATCGTTCCGGGCAGCACCGGCGTTTCCTGTTCCACATAAGCGATCCGGGACCGTACCTCGGTCGGCGTGAAGTCCTGGTACGGCCGCGAGTCGAGCAGCAGCCGGCCCTGCTCGGGCTCGACGAATCGCAACAGCAGCGACACCAGCGTGGTCTTGCCGGCGCCCGACGGGCCGACGATCGCCAGCTGTCCACGGCGGGGGAGGTCCAATTCGATCTCCGACACCACCGGCCGGTCCGGCCGATAGCCGAAGCCGACCCGTTCGAAGCGCACCAGCGGCCCTTCCTCGGCGACCGGCAGCGGCCGGACCTCGGACGTCGCTGCCTCGGGTTCGAGCGCCTCGACCTCGCGGATCCGGCCGGCCGCGGCGATCCCGGACTGCAGGGCGGTGACGTTCTGGCTGAGTTCGGTGATCGGACCCATCAGCCCGAACGCGTACAGCAGGAAGGCGACCAGGCTGGACACCGCCAGATCGCCGGTGGCCACCCGCCAGGCACCGAAGCCGAGGATCGCGATGATGGCCAGATTGATCCCGGAGAACGAGATGGTCCAGGCCGTCGCCTCGAGCCGCACGGCCCGGATGCTGTGAGCGGCCGACTGCTCGGCAGCGGCACCGATCGCGGCGTCCTGCCGGTCCTCGGCCCGGCTCGCCTTGACGGTACGGATCGCGCGCATGGTCCCCTCCAGCAGCGCGCCGAGCCGGCCGACCTGCTCCTGGGCGGCCTCCTGGGCCTTGGCCAGCCGCGGCATCAGCAGGCCGAACAGGGCCGCCACCACGACCACCGCGATCACCGTGGTGCCGAGCAGCACCAGGTCGAGCACGGCCATCAGTGCCAGCGTCCCGACCAGCATGATCGCGCCGTTGACCAGGCCGATCACGCTCGAGGCCGCCGCTTCCCGGAGCAGCACGGTGTCGGAGGTGACCCGGGTGACCAGCTCGCCCGGCTGTCGCACCGTGACCTGGGGCAGCTTGGCCCGGAGCAGCCGCCCGACGACCGAACGGCGGGCGTCCCGGACCACCTGCTCACCCAGCGTGCCGAGCAGGATCCACTGCCAGAGCGAGACCGCGGCGCCGACGACCAGCAGAACCAGCAGGCCGAGCACCGGTGTGGCCAGCGAACCGCCGGCAGCCAGGGTGTCGAGCACCCACTTGGTCACCATCGGCGTGGCCAGCCCGGCCGCGGACACGACCAGGCCGAGGACCAGTCCGAGCAGCAGCCGGCGGCGGTGCGGATAGGCGAACGACCAGAGCACCCGGAGGCGGGCGAAGGAAGGCTTGTGGGTCTCCATGGTCAGGAATGGTACAGCACTGTTCCATTACGACAACCGAATTTCCGTATAGGGTAGCGATGTTCCATACGTGTACCGTGTTCGCGAAGAAAGGGGCGATGTGACCGAAACCTCCGCGGCCGAGTCCGGCACCCGGGCACGCACCCGGCGCGCCATCATCGACGCCGCCGTCGCCCTGCTGGCCCGCAACCCGGGCGCCTCGATGTCCGACGTCGCCGTCGAGGCGGGCGTCGGCCGCACCACCGTGCACCGCTACTTCGCGGAGCGGTCGGAGTTGATCACCGCGCTGACCGAGGAGGCCGATCGCCGCGTCGAGGAGGCCACCGAACGGGCCCGGCTGAGCGACGGCGCGGCCGACCAGGTGCTGGTCCGGCTCTGTCAGGAGTACTTCGAACTCGGCGACTGGCTGACCCTGATGTTCACCCAGTCCATCCAGCCGGACAACGAGGAGTTCTGGACCGAGGAGGGCGGCCCCGCCGAAGAGGCGCTGGCGGAGTTGATCATGCGCGGCCACCGCGAGGGGTCGATCGACGACGCGATGTCGCCCGACTGGCTGTCCGGGCTGCTCTGGTCGCTACTGTTCACGGCCTGGGCCCAGGTCCGGGCCGGCACGATGAACCGGCACGCGGCGACCACGCACTGCCTGGACACCCTGCGCAAGATCATCCGGCCGCGTTGACCGTCAGCTGGTACGGCGTCGTGGTCGAGACCTTGATGAACCCGTAGCGTTCCAGGATCGGCCGGGAGCCCTCCGTCGAATCGCTGTTGATCATGGTCCGGCCGAGCCGGATCGCCGAACGGGCGCGGGCGGCGGTCAGGGCACGGTAGATCCCGCGGCCGCGCCAGCCGGGCCGGGTCGCGCCGCCCCAGATGCCGGCGAATTCGGTGCCCGGTACGGGTTCCAGGCGGCCGCCGCTGACCGCGACGCCGTCGGCCTCGGCGATCCAGACCTCCAGCAGGTCGTCCTGGGCGAGACGCTCCTGCAGGGCCTGTCGCAGCGGCTCGGCGTCGATCCCGAACACGACCGCCTCGAGCTCGCAGAACTTCCGCAGTCCGGCCTCGTCCTCGACCCGGTGCAGGGCGACGCCGTCGGGCAGCGGCACGTCGACCGCCAGTGCCGCCGCGTCGCCGATCATGATCGACTCCGGCTCCTCCGGCGTGAAGCCGTGCTCCAGCAGGGATTCGTGCAGTTCCGGTGCGTGATCATGGCCCCGGGTCTTCCACTCGACCGTGGTGATCGCGGGGTCGGCGCGGTAGTGGTCGACCGCGGCCGCGACGAGCTTCCGTACCCCGTCGGCGTCGGCGCCATCAAGATCGCGATACGTGATGAACCCGCGGCCGCCCGCGTTCTTCACCAGCCACAGCGGACCGAGCCGGTTCAGGGCCAGCGCGCCCTGGGCCTCGGCGCTGGTCCGCAACTGCCGGTCGTAGGCGGCCAGCAGCCGCGCGTTCTCGTCGTTCACCCGGGCAGGCTACCCGCCGGCCCGAGGGTGCTCAGAGACGCCAGTAACCCATGAAGGCGACGGACGCCTTGGGCACGCCGAGGTCGTTCACGAGCATGCGCCGGAGGGTGCGGATCATGGCCGCCTCGCCGGCGATCCAGGCGTAGTTGCCCTGCTCGGCAACGTCCCACGGCTCGACGTCGGGATCCTCGTCGTCCGTCGCGACGACGGTCCCGCTGCCGGCCTGGCCACCGAACAGTTCGGCCGCGTGGTCGGCGAAGCAGTCGATCATGGGCCGGCCGACCGGGGCGCCGTCGCGGACCAGCCACTCGACGCGGACGCCGCCGGGCTTGATCAACTCCAGCCGGTCGTCGGCGTGCGGCACCTCGATGATCGCCTTCCCGCGGACGTCGTGCGGGACCTGTTCCAGGATGGCGGCGATCGCCGGCAGCGCGGTCTCGTCGCCCGCCAGCAGCATCGGCGTCCCGGCCGGCGGCGGTACGAACTCGACGCCGCCCGGATCGCCGTCGTAGCGGCGATTCGGGCCGAGCACGGCGACCGGATCACCCTCGGCGACCTGGCTGGCCCAGGCCGACGCCGGCCCGTTGATGCCGTGCCGGACCAGGTCGATGTCCAGCTCCGCGGGATCGCTGCGGAACGCACGCACGGTGTAGGTGCGGATCGGGTTCTGCTGCTCCGGCGGCTGCAGCCGCCACTGCTCGTACCAGTCCGCGCCGGTCGGGAAGTCGGCGAAGCCACGGCCCGGCACGGGCAAGATCAACTTGATCCGCTGGTCATAGCGGCTCGGCCCGAAGTTCTCGAACTCGGGGCCGGTGCAGGTGATCCGGATCATCGACGAGGAGAGCTCGACGACTCGGGAGACGCTGCCGAGGAAGGAGGTGTAGGGCCGGGTGTCGACCGGCGCAGCCGGTGCGGTTTCGATCACGGTCACGGACTGAATCCCCTTGGATGACGTGGCGAGCTTAGGCGAGCCTCACCTACCGTACAGCACATTCTCGGGCCGTGCACCGGAGTGTGACGAAGGTCTTGGTTCTGCGGCCCCGGCGGGTTAAGGTTCTCCTCAGGTCTCGGGGGAGGCCTTATGCGTGGGGGAAATGTGCTTTCGGGGGTTTGTATGAGTTTGGGCTATTTGGCCTGCTCGTTCGACCTGCTCAACGTCGGTCACCTCGACCTGATCGCCCAGGCTCGCAGCCTGTGCGATCGGCTGATCGTAGGCGTCTACACCGACGAGGCGATCGAGCGCGCCGACGGTCGGCCACCGGTGGTTCCGCTGGCCGAGCGAACGGCGTTGGTCGGCCATGTGCGCGGCGTCGACGAGGTCGTCGTGCACGATGCCGTGCCTGGATCGGCCGCAGCGGCGACGCTGCTGCTGATCGATGGAGACTCGGTTGATCGCTCGCGGCCGTTCGGCGTCCGGGAGATCGACCTGACTCCGCGGCGGTCGACGGCGAGCCCGGCTCTGCAGGCGGCCTTGCGTTCCGAACGCGCCCCACGCGCGGAACACGATGGTGCCGTGCCGATACCGGCCTGAATGATCATGGAGGGCCCTGATGGGCATGCGGGGTGCGCGGCCGACCTTCCGGTCCTCGCTGGGTGAGCTGCGCTCCGCGCAGAAGTCGGCCAAGGGGGCGCCGCCGTACTCGCTGTTCGTCAACCGACCGGTCGGCCGGGTGTTCGCCGCGTCGGCGTACCGACTCGGGCTGACGCCGAACCAGGTCACCGGGCTGAGCGCCGTCTTCACGTTCGCGTCGATCACCGTGCTCGCGCTGGCTCCGCCGGTCTGGTGGCTCGGTTTGCCGGTCGGCGCCGGCCTGATGATCGGGTACGCCCTCGACTCGGCCGACGGCCAGTTGGCCCGGCTGCGCGGCGGCGGCAGCCCGGACGGCGAGTGGCTGGACCACATGATCGACGCGGTGAAGGTGGTCGCCGTCCACCTGGTCGTGCTGATCGCCTGGTTCCGCTACGCCGACCGGTTCGTGCCGGCCGTGCCGGAGCCCCTGTTGCTGGTCCCGCTCGGCTTCGCGCTGGTGTCCAGCGTGCACTTCTTCGGAATGATCTTGGTCGACCTGATGGGCCGGCTGGCCCGGGCCGAGCGCGGTGAGCCGCCGCCGCAGCCGCAGGCCGCCTCTTTGATCAAGACTCTGCTCAAGCTGCCGACCGACTACGGGCTGCTCTGTCTGCTCTTCCTGTTCTGGGGCGTTCCCTGGGTGTTCGGGATCGGCTACACGCTGATGGCGGTCGCGACCGCCGGCTATCTCCTTCTGGTGGTGATCAAATGGCGTTCCGACGTGCTGGCGCTGAGCCGGGTCGCTCCGTGAGCGGGTCGCGTCGAGCCCTGGTGGGTTACGTGCCGGGGGCCTGGGACATGTTCCACATCGGACACCTCAATATTCTGCAGCGGGCCCGGGCGCACTGCGACCGGCTGATCGTCGGCGTGGTCACCGACGAGGTGCTGGAGTCGGCCAAGGGCAAGCGGCCGGTGGTGCCGTTGGTGGAGCGACTCGAGGTGGTCGGCGCGCTCGACCTGGTCGACGAGGTCGTCGTCGATCACGCCAGCGACAAGCTGGACGCCTGGCGCCGCTACGGCTTCGACGTGATCTTCAAGGGGGACGACTGGCGGGGCACGCCGAAGGGCGACCGGCTGGAGCAGGCGATGGCGTCGGTCGGGGTGATCGTGCGCTACTTCCCTTACACGGCGCACACCTCGAGCACCGTTCTGCGCACGACCGTCACCGGGCGGGCCTGACATGGCCGGCGCGACGTTGCGGATCGCGATGATCGGGACCCGCGGCGTACCGGCCCGGTACGGCGGCTTCGAGACCGCGGTCGAGGAGGTCGGCAGCCGGCTCGCCAAGCGCGGTCACGACGTCACGGTGTTCTGCCGGCCGGACCCGGACGGGCCCGGCGAGGAGCATCTCGGGATGCGCCGGGTCGAGTTGCCGATCGTCCGGAAGCGGTCCCTGGAGACGCTGGCGCACACGGCGCTGTCGGTGATCAATCCGGCGCTGCGGGACGTCCAGGTGGCCCTGGTGTTCAATGCGGCCAATGCGCTGCTGCTGCCGGTGATCCGGGCTCGCCGGATCCCGGTCGCCACCCACGTCGACGGCCTGGAATGGCAGCGGGGCAAGTGGGGCGCGCTGGGTCGTCGGTACTACCGGCTGGCCGAGCGGCTCGCGGTGCGCTGGTCGGACGACCTGATCGCCGACGCCCGCGGGATCGCTGACTACTACCGCAGCGAGTTCGACGCGGCGACGACCATGATCGCGTACGGGGCGCCGATCAATCACTCGCCGCTGGCCGACCGGCTGGCCCCGCTCGGCCTGGAACCGGACGGCTACCACCTGGTGGTGGCCCGGTTCGAGCCGGAGAACCACGTCCGCGAGATCGTCGCCGGCTACGCGGCAAGCGGTGCCCGGCTGCCGCTGGTCGTGGTGGGCTCGGCGCCGTACGCGGAGGCCTACACGGCCCGGGTCGAGGCGGCCGCCGACGACCGGGTCCTACTGCTCGGAGCGATCTGGGACCAAGATCAACTCGACCAGCTGTACCGGCACTGCCGGACCTACCTGCACGGCCATTCCGTCGGCGGTACGAATCCGTCGCTGCTCCGGGCGGCCGGTGCGGGGGCATACCCGATCGCGTACGACGTGATCTTCAACCGCGAGGTGATCGGACACCACGGCGGCTACTTCACCGAGCCGGCCGACGTGACCGCGGAGATCATGGCCGCGGAACGGGAACCGGACCGGGTCCGGGTGGCCGGCGCGGCCCTGCAGGCGGCGATCCGGCGCTACGACTGGGACGACGTGACGGACGGCTACGAGCAGCTCTGCCACCGGCTGGCCGCCCGGTCGCCGAATCCTCGCTGAGCGGGCGGTCCCGATCATGACGACGGTCGCGGCCGCGGTCCGGCAGCGGCTGGTGCGGATCCCGGAGTGGGTCCGGTTTCCGGTCTTCGCCTGGCTGGCCGCCCGTGCCCTGATCCAGGGCCTCGGCTGGATCGTCGTCGCCGTCGCCGGGGTGCCCGAGCATGCGCGGCCCGGACCGTTCGGCACCTTCTTCAACTGGGATTCCGGCTACTTCGCCTGCATCCTCGAGGCCGGCTACTTCGGCCCCGCCTGCGCCGACGGGACGACGATCGAGCGGGTCGCCTTCTTCCCCGGCTATCCGCTGCTGGCCCGCGGCCTGGGCTGGCTGTTCGGTCTCGGCACGGTGCCGCTCGGGGATTCGGGGGCGGCGGCGGGCACCTTCGCGCTCTGGCTGGTGCCGGCGCTGTGCTCGCTCGGTGCCGGGATCCTGGTCTACCGGATCGCCGAGCACTGGCACGGGACGACCGTGGCCCGGCGGGCGGTGATCTTCTTCCTGGCCGGGCCGTACGCGCTGTTCCTCGTCGTCTCGTACTCGGAAGCTCTCTACCTGCTCGGCGCCACCGCGGCCTGGTGGTGCTGCCTGCGCCGCCGCTACCTGCTCACCGCGGCGTTCGGCATGATCGCGACCGCGACCCGGGTCAGCGGACTGTTCCTGGTGCCCGCCCTGATCGCGCTCTACCTGGTCGACGTCCGCCGGAATCCGGGCAGCTTCCGGCCGCACCGGTTGATCATGGTCGCGGCCAGCGGGCTCGGCGCCGCGCTCTACCTGGGCTGGCTGTGGTGGCGGACCGGCAGTCTGACGGTCTGGTTCGACGCCCAGCGGGACGGCTGGAACCGGATCACCCAGTGGCCCTGGCAGACCCTGCGCCAGCAACTGATCCACGTGATCGCGGAGCCCCTGCCGGACTGGCGGGTGCAGAGCGTGCTGGAGTTGATCTTCGCGATCGGCCTGTGCCTCGCGGTGATCCTGCTGCTGCGCCGGCGGGACTGGCCGGCCGCCCTGCTGGCCGGCCTGACCGCGCTGTCGCTCATGACCAGCAACACCTATCTCTCGCTGGCCCGGAACACCCTGACCGTCTTCCCGCTGTTCATCCTGCTCGCCTCCCTGACCGTGTCGCGGCCACGAGTCTTCCGGTTCTGGCCGATCATGATCATCGGCCTGCTGATCTTGATCTACAACACGATCCAGTTCGCCCTGGGCAACTGGGCGGATTAGCGGCGGGACCGCCGCCGCGGCGGGGCGGTCGACTGCCGGACCGCGAGTTGGCCGAGCAGGACGGTCCGGGTCGGAGCGCTGCCGGGGTTGGTCAGGAGCGCCTGCATGGCCTGGGCGGCGGTGCGGCCGAGCTCGAAGGTCGGGACGCCGAAGGTGGTCAGGGCCGGGGACGTTGCCGCGCTCTGCTGGACGTCGTCGGTGCCCACGACGGAGATGTCGTCGGGCACCCGGAGGCCGGCCTCGGTGATCGCCTGGTAGGCGCCGAACGCGCTCTTGTCGCTGACGGCGTAGACCGCGGTCGGCGGCTTGCGCAGGCCGAGCAGTTGCTTCATCTGGGCGTAACCCTTGACGAGTTCGCCGCTGGTCTGCGGCGGCATCAGCTCGGCCGAGGGGACCAGGCCGTGTTCCAGCAGCGCGATCTCGTAGCCGCGGCGCCGGTCGGTCAGGCTGACGTACCTGGTCGAGCCGAGCAGCATGCCGATGCGTTCGTGCCCGAGCTCGATCAGGTGCTGGGTGCACTGGTGGCCGGCGGTGAAGTTGTCGGCGACCACGGCGGGGATGCGGGGGTCTGTTTCGAGATAGTTCTCGACCAGCACGAGGGGCGTGCCGGCTGCGGCGATGCGTTCGATCGCGTCGGCGTCGATGTCGCCGCCGTTCGCCGCGATCACTCCGTCCACGTCCCGGCCGACCATCGACCGGAACGTCGCCAACGGGTCGCCATCGGGACGGTAGAGGTGCAGCAGCATCTGGATACCGAAGTGCCGAAGGCCCGCCTCGACTCCCGAGACCACACTGGCCATGAACCCGTCCTCGGCGGCCTTGGGGGACAAGGCCTCCATGACGAGCCCGATCACCGGGGTCCGGGTCCTCTCGGTGGAGCGGGCCGGCGGCGCGTAGCCGAGCTGCTCGGCGGCTTCGAGGATCTTCTGGCGGCGGCTGTGCGAGACACCGGACTTGCCGTTCAGGACCAGCGACACGGCGGAGAGCGGCGCGCCGGCGGCCTCGGCGACATCGCGCATGGTGGCCGGCTTGCTGGTCGCTGCTGACTGCGCGTTCGTCATGGTCTCTCACCCTCCGCCACGGCTGGAGCGCAGCCTATCGAACAAGAACAAAATCAGAACAAGATCAGAGTATTGCAAAGAACAACGAATCAGTTCTAATCTCGTTCTTGTTCTCGTTCCTCACCACATCTCATCCCTCTGCAGGAAGGCCTGGCCGGTGAAGCCATCCGCCACGATCGACGTCGTTCTGACGCGACCCGCCACCCCCTATTCGCGCAACATCTTCGGCCACTTCATCGAGCACTTCCACCGTCAGGTGTACGGCGGTCTGTACGACCCCGGCTCGCGGCTCAGCAATGGCGACGGCTTCCGCGAGGACGTGATCGACGCCATGCGCGAGCTGGCCCCGCCCGTGGTGCGCTGGCCCGGCGGGTGCTTCGTGTCGAGCTACCACTGGCTGGACGGCGTGGGGCCGACGCGGACCCCGCACTACGACAAGGCCTGGCGGGTCACCGACCCGAACACCTTCGGCACCCGGGAGTTCGTCCGGTGGTGCGGGGCGATCGGCGCCGATCCGTACATCTGTCTCAACGCCGGCACCGGCACGGCCGAGGAGATGAGCGACTGGGTCGAGTACTGCAATCTGCCCGGCGGGGCGAGTCGCTGGAGCAACCTCCGCGCCGAACACGGCAACGTCGCACCGTTCGCCGTGCCGTTCTGGAGCATCGGCAACGAGAACTACGGCAGCTGGGAGATCGGCGCGAAGCAGGCTCCCGAATGGGCGGCCCTGGTTCGCGAGACCGCCAAGATGATCCGTCGGGTGGACGAGTCGGCGCACCTGATCACCGCGGCCCGGGCGGATCTCGACTGGACCCTGCCGCTGCTCGCGGCGGCCGGACCGTACCTGGACGCGGTGGCGGTCCACGGCTATTGGGACGGCCTGGCCGAGCAAGATCATCCGAGTGACTATCTGACGGCGGTGGGCCAGTCGCTGAAGCCGCAGCAGGACATCGTCCGGACGGAGTCGATCATCGAGGCCGCGGGTTTCGCCGGCAAGATCTCGATCGCGTTCGACGAATGGAATCTGCGCGGCTGGCACCATCCCTCCGGTACGAGCAGCGAGGCGATCGCGGCTCGGGACCGCAACGACGACAACAGTACGTACACGATGGCCGACGCCCTGTTCACGGCGAGCTTCCTGAACACGTGCCTGCGCAAGGCCGACGTGGTCTCAATGGCCAATATCGCGCCCAGCATCAACACGCGCGGCCCGCTCTTCGTGCACGCCGACGGAGTCGTCCGTCGGACCACGTTCCACGTCTTCGCCCTGTACGCGAAGCTGCTCGGCGAACGGGTCCTGCACAGCGTCGGCAGCGGCGCACAGCTCGCCGGTGCCGAGGTGCCGGTCGTTGATCAACTCGCCACCATCGACGCGGCCGGCACCAAGATCAGCTTGGCGTTGATCAACCGCGACCCGGCCGACGCCGTCGACTGCGACGTGCAGATCGCCGGGCGGCCGATCACCGGCCGGCTGCCCGCGACCGTCCTGACCGGCCCGAGCCCCGATTCCTCCAACGAGATCGGTTCGACGCCGGTTGCCCCGGTCGAGACCAAGATTCAGTTCACCGACGGGCGGACCAGCCTTCCGCCGCACTCCCTCACCATCTGCCACCTCGATCTCCCGCTGGCGTACAACGCCGGGACGATCGACAGGGTCCCGGACCGGACCGGCCCGTGGACCTTGACCGACGGCGGCTGGAACAGCTTCCCGGAGAGCCAACGTCGTTAGCTCCCGGTCACTTCAATCACTGGAGATTGTCATGGAGACCAAGATCATCACGCCGAGCACCCGCCGGATCGGCCGGCGGGCAGCCCTCGGCCTCGGCGCCGCCGCACTCAGCGCCGGCGGCACCTTCACCCTGACCTCGTGCGGCGGAAGCAGCGGCGGCGCACCGGGCAAGTCCACGGTCACGTTCGTCTTCTACGGCGACGCTGACCGGCAGAAGGAGTACCAGGCGCTCTTCAACGCCTTCACCCAGGCCAATCCGGACATCGCGATCAAGGCCCAAGGCGTCCCGGCAGCGACCTGGGCCGACTTCCTCAACACGATCTCGACCAGACTCGCCGGCGGTCAGCAGATCGACACCGTCCTGGTGGCCACCGAAGGTCAGCGTCTGTTCGCGTCCAAGGGCCTGCTCGAACCGCTCGACGACTACCTGGCCAAGGATCAGGCGTTCGTCGACGAGCTGTATCAGGACACGCCGCCGCAGTTGATCACGTGGCTGAAGGAGTTCGCGTCGCCGGACGGCAAGACCTATTACATGCCGCTGGCGTACAACACGATGGCGATGTATGTCGCGCTGGACGTGTTCAAGGCCGCCGGCCTCGACCTCCCCGATGAGGAGTGGACCTGGGACGACTTCCGGCAGGCCGGCCGGACGATCAAGGACAAGACGGGCGCCTTCCTGATGCCGAGCGGGTCGGGCTACTTCGTCAACGTCATGCCCTGGCTGGTCACCAACGGCACCAGCACCATGGACCCGACCTGGACCCAATCGACGTTCGGCAGCCCGGAGGCCATCGAGGCTCTCACGTTCGTCCGGTCCCTGATCGTCGACGGGCTCTCGCCGAAGCCGGGCGGGACGTTCGACGCGGGCACCCAGCTGTCCCGGGGCAAGCTCGCCTGCCTCGGCGGCGGACGGTGGCCCACGCCCGACCTGCAACGGCTCAAGGTCGCCGAGCGGGTGCAGCTCTACCGCTGGCCCAAGAACAAGGCGGCCGGCGCGCCCGTGGGCTGGGAGGGCATCCCCATCCTGAAGAACTCGAAGAACAAGGACGCCGCCTGGTCGTTCATCAAGTTTCTGATGTCGGAGCCGTTCGGGGACGCGTTCACCAAGAGCCAGTCCACCTCGGTGCCGGCCCGCATCTCCGACGCGACCGGCAAGGACTTCCTGGCCAAGGCGCCGAAGAACTCCGAACTGCTCTACGAGCAGCTCGAGTTCGCCACGCCCGTTCCGTCGCCGGAACGGGCCACCGAATGCCAGAAGGTGATCGAGGAGGCCTGGCTGCAAGGCATCACCGGCAACAAGACCCCGGAGGCGGCGCTCGGCGAAGCCCACGCGAAGCTTCAAGAACTCCTGCAGCCCCGATGATCGACATCCAGACGCCGGTCGTGACCGCGAGCCCGTCCCGACCGGGCCGGGCGGTGCAGCGGCGCCGGCGAAACATCGCGGGCTGGCTGTTCATCGGCCCCGCCATGCTGCTCTTCGCGATCTTCGTGCTCGGGCCGTTCATCGCCGCGCTGACACTCAGCCTGTTCTCCTACGACCTGTTGACGCCGGCGGAGTTCACCGGCCTGGACAACTTCGCCCGGCTGTTCTCCGACGAGCTGCTGGCCCGGTCGCTGCGCAACACGTTCCTGTTCGCGCTCGGCTCGATGATCACCCATCTGCCGGTCGGGCTGCTGCTCGCGGTCGCCGTCAACGCCGGGATCAGCAAGATCCTGTCCTACTTCGTCAGGGTGGCGACGTTCTTCCCGTTCCTGATCTCCTGGGCCGCCGTCGCGCTGCTCTGGCGGTACGTCCTGGACCCGACGTTCGGGTACGTCTCGTACTATCTCGGCCAGATCGGCATCACCCCGCCGATCTGGCTGACCGATCCGGCGTGGGCGCTGCCGTCGATCATCGGCATCGACTTCTGGCACACGATCGGCTACACGTTCCTGATCATGCTCGCCGGGCTGCAGACCGTACCCAAGGAGCTGCACGAGGCGGCCCGCGTCGACGGCGCAGGAGCGGTCAGCCGGTTCTTCCACATCACGGTGCCGCTGATGACGCCGAGCCTGTTCTTCGCCACCGTCGTGACGTTCATCGGCGCGTTCCAGATCTTCGATCCGATCCAGATCATCACCAAGGGCGGGCCGGACAACGCCACGATCTCGGCCGTCATGTACCTGTATCAGATCGGTTTCGAGTCGTTCCAGATCGGCTACGCCTCGACCGTGTCCCTGGTGATCTTCGTGGTGATCATGCTCGTCACCGTCGTCCAGTTCGTCGGCTCGCGGAAGTGGGTGCACAACGCATGACCGAGTCCACCCGGACCATCCGGCGCCGGCGTCCGGTGCGCCGCAACGTGGTCGCCCGCCTGATCGTCAGCCTGCTGCTGATCGCGTTCGGCGTCCTGATGATCTCTCCGCTGGTCTGGCTCATCTCGTCCAGCCTGACCGTGCCGACAGCGGCGTTCCAGCTTCCGCCGACCTGGATCCCGCCCGAGGTCACCCTGACCAACTTCGGTGAGGTGTTCCACGCCGTCCCGATCCTCCGGATGGCCCTGAACAGCGTGCTGGTCACCGTGATGATCGTCGGCGGGTCGCTGCTCACCTCGTCGCTCGCCGCGTATGCGTTCTCCCGGATCGAGTTCCGCGGCCGCAACATCATCTTCGTCGGCCTGCTCACCGCGCTGATGGTGCCCGGGCAGCTCACGATCATCCCGGTGTTCATCATGATGCGCACGCTCGGCCTGTTCGACAGCCTGGTCGCCCTGTGGCTGCCCGGCTTGATCAACGTGTTCGCGATCTTCTTCCTCCGGCAGTATTTCAACTCCATCCCGAGGGAGCTCGACGAAGCCGCCCGGATCGACGGGGCCGGGCACGCACGGATCCTGTTCCAGATCCTGCTGCCGCTGTCCGGCCCGGCCCTGTCCGCCCTGGCGATCCTCGGCTTCGAGGCGTCCTGGAACAACTACTTCGGACCGCTGATCTTCCTCAGCTCGCCGGAGAAC
The DNA here is from genome assembly GCF_013407955.1 of Microlunatus parietis. Lineage (GTDB taxonomy): Bacteria > Actinomycetota > Actinomycetes > Propionibacteriales > Propionibacteriaceae > Microlunatus > Microlunatus parietis. Next base: position 4,441,343 of record NZ_JACCBU010000001.1, read on the forward strand.
ATGACGCTGCCGGTCGGCCTCGTGTTCCTCGCGGCCGAGCAGGGTGGTGGCCAGGCGACGGTGATCTTCGCCGGGATCGTGTTGGTGGTGCTGCCGATGTTGATCTTGTTCCTGGCGTTCCAGCGCCAGTTCATCGAGTCCATCGCCACGGTCGGGATCCGGGGGTGACCGCCCGTGCGGTGGCCGGCGAGTGTGCGCTTCGTCTGGGAGAACCTGCCGATCCTGCTGGTCGGCGGGGTGCTCTGCGCGGCCGGCTGGTGCCTGCCGCGGGTGCTGCCGCGCTCTCCACTCGTGACGATCGCCGCGGTGACGTTGCTGGTGCTGCCCACCCTGCTCGCCTGGACCCGGGCCTGCGAGATGCTGCTGACCGGTGAGCAGCACCGTCTCGGCGCCATTCTGCGTACGCTTCCCGGCGCCTGGGTGGCGACCGTGCGGATCGGCTGGCCGGGCCTGGCTGCGCTCGGGCTCGCGTCGACGGCGATCACGGCCTACGACATCAGCCGCCAGTCCTGGATGCTGCTCTCCGCCGGCGTCTCGGTCGCGCTGGCCGGGATCGGCGGCCTGCTGATGATCACGGCCCTGCCGTACGCGCTCCGGACCCGCTGCGCTGCGGTCGCCGCCTACCGGGAGGCACTGAGGGTGATCATGATCCGGCCGGTTGCGGCCCTCGGGACGGTCGCCGCCTTCGTGATCTTCGTGCTGGCCAGCGGCCACGCCGCCTTCCCCGTCGTCATCCTGCTGGCGCTGCCGTTGCCGTACGTCTGGGCCCGGGCGTCACTGGGTGATCAGGTTGCGGTCGGCCAGGAGCTGTGAGGCTCGGACCGGTCGGCCGCCGCTGTCCATGCTGCGTTCCATCGCCTCCAGCAGGGCAAGCGTGCCGATGGCCTCGGCGGGTCCCGGCGCCGGGTCGATCCCGTCGTCGAGGCAGGTCGCGAAGTAGTCCAGATAGTTCTGGTACTCGCCGGCGTGGTGACTGGTCCCGCCGAACCGGAAGTAGTGCCCGGCCAGGTGGCCGAAATCCTTCGTTTGCGGGGATTCGCCGGCGAAGCGCGTGTGGTACGTGAGCCCCGGGTAGTCGGCCCGGCTGGATCCGTCCGTGCCGCGGACCTGGCAACCGATCGCCGGCTCGAGTCGCTGGTCGATCTTCGGCAGCGTGTAGTCGCCGGACACGGTGGCGATCCGGCCGGCCGGATCGCGCAGCACGAAGCGCAGCGAATCGGGCCGGTCGAGGCCCGCGCCGAGCGTGTTCGGGCTCGCGGTGCCGAAGCCGGTGACCTCGTCCACGTCCGGCAGGTACCAGCGGACCAGGTCGACCGCGTGGATCAGGAAGTTCCACAGCCAGGAGAACGCCGTGCCGGTGCTCCAGTCCCGGCTCAGGAACCAGCGGGAGTCGGAGCGGTAGTGCGCGTCCACCGCGACGACGTCGCCGTGCCGGCCGGCCTCGACGTCGCGCCGCTGCCTGATCATGGGCTCGAAGAACCGCGTGCTCTGGCCCACCATCAACCGCCCCGGCGACCGGCGCGCCGCGTCCAGGAGTTGGTCGGCACCGGCCAGGGAGTCCAGCAGCGGCTTCGTGCAGATCACGTGCTTGCCGGCCTCGAGGGCACGGACACAATGATCACGATGCAGATGATCAGGCGTGTAGATCGCGATCGCGTCGATCCGCGGATCGGCCAACAGGTCGTCGTAGTTCGTCGTCCAGCGATCAAGATCGAATTCCCGCAGCCGCTGCCGGATCAGGGATTCGTCAAGATCACAGACCCCGGCGACCTGCCACCGGTCCGACGAGCGTGCGGCCGACAGCATGCTGCGTCCCTCGCCCAGCCCGATCACGCCGAGTCGGCGTACCCTCGGCTCAGTCACGTCAGCACCGTCACTTCGGCCGCTTGTCGTAGGCCCGCTGGTAGAGCTCGAGATAGGCCTTGATGCCGATCTCGTCGAACGAGGCGACGTAGTCGTCCCAAGCCCGGTCGTCGTTGATGTCGGTCTCGCCGATCGCGAACGACGCCAGCGCCGTCCGGACCCGGTTGTAGATCGTGGCCGCCGTGTCGGCCTTCGTCGCGGCGTCGGTGTCGTCGAAGATCAACGGCGGGACCTGCATCGTCTCCGGTTCCGCGAACGGCTGATAGGACTGCGCGGCCCGGTACAGCTCGGCCTCGAAGTTCGGGTTCGCCTCGTTGATCTGGATGCCGAGCCGGGCGTCGTTGGAGTTGTACATCGCGCCGAACTGGTTCCAGGAGGTCCCGGCCGGCGGCGGGTACGCCTTCAACTCGTACAGGGCCTGCTTGCCGTTGATGCCCTTCGCGCCCTTCTTCGACCAGTCCCAGTTCTCGCCCTGGTTGCCGGCGACGTGGTGCTGGAACGCCTCCAGTTCCATCTGCGCGTCGGCCCACTGGACCAGGATCTCGGGCTGCTTGCAGGCCGAGGTGATCACCAGCGGCGATGTCTTGTAGCCGAAGTGGTCCCAGCGCGCGTACTGCACGCCGGCCGGTCCGCGCAGCGGCGGCACCGCCACGTAGTCCTTCCACAGTGCGCCCGGCTGGTACTCGATGTCGCTGAAGGATCCCCAGTAATAGGCCCGGACGAAGCCCAGCCGGCCCTGGTTGCCGGCCTGCAGCAGCGCGGCGTCGGTCATCGTGAACGCGTCCCGGCCCAGCGTCCCGTCGTCGTGCAGGGTGCGCAGGAAGCGCAGCGCCTCGCGCCATTCGGGTTTGGTCGCGACGAACTCGACCCGGCCGTCGGCCAATGCCAGCCAGCCGCCGCTGGCGCTGCCGCCGGGGTTGTAGAGGAACGCGTTCATGATGAACGTGTCGACCGGATTCTCCACACTCGCGGCGAACGGGATCAGGTTGCCCTTCGGCGTCGGATCCTTTTCCTGCAACAGCTTCAGGACCTCGCGCAGTTCCTCGGTCGTGGTCGGCAGCTCCGCACCGACCTGGTCCAGATAGCGCTGGTTGATCCAGGCCCGGCCGGGGCTGGAGGCGCAGTGGTAGCAGTCGTTGATGCCGGCGAACTGGTAGACCTTCCCGTCCGTCGCCTGCGTCAGCGCCTGATGGCCGGGATAATCGGACCGCAGTTGCCGCATGTGCGGTGCGTAGACGTCGATGTACTCGTCCAGGGCGACGAAGAGCCCCTGCTGGCCGTACAACGAGACCTGGTCGTTGGAGAAGGGCAGGCCGAGGAACGCGTCCGGAAGATCACCGGACGACAGCATGGCGTTGACCTTGGTCAGGTCCGGCGAGCCGTCGGTCGCGGCGGCGAGCACGGACGTGAACTTGATCTTGACCCCGGTGCGCTTCTCGAACCAGGACGTCATGGTGTTCTTGTTCCAGTCGCCGACCACCTCGGCGTCCTGGGGTACGACGACCCGGAACTCGGTGCTGCCGTCCCCGAACGGTTCGACCACCGTGGCCCGTGCGCCGACGTAGCCCTCGGGATAGTTGACGCCCGGCGTCTCGGGCCCGAGTTCCTTGATCGGTACGTCCTGCAACGACTTCGGCCGGTCGCCTCCGCCGCCCTGCTCGCCCGTGCAGCCGGCCAGCCAACCCGATGCGGCCAGCGCGGCCGTCGCGGTCCCGGCACCGAGCAGTGATCGTCGTCTGATCGGGTTCATGGCGCGACGATATTCACCGAAGGCGGGAGGTTCCTCCGGTCTTGCCCGCCAGACTTCCGGTATCCTCAGATCAACACCGCGGCCGACGGAGGACCCTGGTGACGATCACCGAACCGGCGACCTACGGCTTGGCGTGCCAGAATCTCTGGTCGCCGACGATGGTCCAGGCCCATCAGCACAACGACATCGAGCTGAACTACGCCCGCGACCCACTGCAGTACCTGATCGGCGGCCGCCCGCTGACGCTGCGGCCTGGGCAGGCGGCCGTGTTCTGGGCCGCGCAGCCGCATCAGCTTCTGGTGCAGGGACCGCTGGTTCAGATGACCTGGCTGACCGTGCCGCTCGCGCAGTTCCTCACCTGGCGACTGGCTGCCGATCAGGTCCGGCGACTGCTGGACGGTGAAGTGATCATCGGCACCCGCGATGTCAGCGCGCTCTATTCGGCCGCGCATCTGCGGCAGTGGGAACGGGACCTGGCCGCACCCGACGCCGACGTCCGCGAGCTCGTCGCCCTCGAACTCCGGGCCTTCATCACCCGTGTCCTGCAGTCGCCGGCCGCGAGCCCGGAGCGCACCGGCTCGCCGGTCCGGTCCGTACTCTCCCAGGCCGCCGAGATGGCGAACTTCATCGCCCTGCACTGCCACGAACCGCTGCGGGTGAAGGATGTCGCCGACGCCATCCACGTGCATCCGCACCACGCGATGATGATCTTCAAACAGGCCCTCGGCCGGACCATCAACAGCTACCTCACCAGCTCCCGTATCGCTGTGGCGCAAAGGATCCTGCTGACCACCGACGCCTCGGTCGCCGAAGTCGGGCATCGCTCGGGTTTCGGCTCACTGTCCCGCTTCTACGAGGCCTTCACCGCCGACTGCGGCGTCCCGCCCTCGGCCTACCGCCGGCGCCACGCCGCGATACGCCTAGCCGGCTAGATCTCGCGCCAGGTCTCGGCGAAGGCGAGGGTGGCCGAACTGCCGGCCCACTCCTCGGGCTGGTGCACCTCGCCCCGCGCGGCCACTCCGTTGACCCGGATCTCGCCGTGGGCGCACGGGCAGACCACCACGCTGCACTCGAAGCCTGGCGGGTAGGTGATCACCTGCTTGCAGTCGAGCACGTCGCGCCACTCCAGTTCGATCATGGTCGGGCCGGTCGCGCAGGTGATCCGATGGAACCGGTCCCCACCCGAGGTCTCGGTGAACAGCGCGGGGATCGGTGGAGCGGTCTCGATGCCGCGACCTCGGATCCGCGGGTAGTCACGGTAGAAGTTCTGCCAGACGTAGTCGGCGAGCGCGGCGTTGTCCGTGTAGATGCCGACCGGCGCGTCGGCGCCGAGGCCGGAGTAGTCGGGATCCACCCAGATCAGCAACGCCCGGCCGGTCCCGACCGGGGAATAGGTCGCCGTCCACAGACTGACCAGTGCCACGACGTCGTCCTCGGTGCCCTCTCGATAGAGCACGATCATCGGATTCTCGCCGGTGATCTTGATGCCGCGCTTGACGATCGGCTCGGTCATGGTCCTCCTCGGTGATCATCGGGATCTCACGGTAGCCGCTACGCATCGCGGGCGTACTCCCGGTAGCGGGCGCCGAGTGCGCCGGCGATCATGCCGCCGCCGCGGCAGGCGGTCCGGATCCCGCGGGCCCGGTGCCGCAACGACCTCGTCATCACTCCGGCGAACGCGCGGGCCATGCCGCCGCTGACCCGGACCGCTCCGCCGAGCACCGCACGGGCCCGGACCAACGCCCGGCCGAGCGGGCCGCGGGCGAGCCGGAGCTCCACGGCGACCTGGTTGTTGCCCTGGCTCCAGGAGCGGGCCTTCACCCAGCGCCGGGTGGTCCGGCCCGCCGGCACCGTGTCCACCGCGACCGACTCGTCGCACCAGACGATCCGGCCGCCGGCGGCGTGCAGCTGCCGGGTGAACAGGGTGTCCTCGCCGCCGCCCAGCCCGAGGCCCGGATCGAACCGGACGCCGGTCCGGCGGACCTGATCAAGATCGAGCAGCAGATTGCCGGCGGCCGCCGCGTCGAGTTCGGTGCCGCTCGGCATCCGCCGCCGGCGGAAGAACTCGCCGGCCGCGACCCAGGGGTCGACGTCATGATCGAAGACCGACTGCACCCGGCCCATTACCGCGGCCGGTCGGCCGGCGGCTCGCCAGGTCCGCAGCAGGGCGTCGAACCAGCCCGGCTCCGGCACCTCGTCGTCGTCCAGGAAGATCAACAACCGGGAGCCGGTCGTCTCGGCGAGGACCCGGTTGCGGGCGGCGGCGATCCCGGGCTCGGGCTCGACCAGATAGCGGAGTGCCTTGCCCGGAACGGATTCCGTGATGGCCCGGGCGGAACCGGCCGGGTCGTTGTCGACGACCAGCACCTCGGCGTCGAGGTCCGGGTTCCGGCCCAGTTGATCCAGCACGACCGGCAGCGACCGGGCCAGCGACTCCGGGCGACGGAAGGTCAGGATGCCGACTGTGATCTTCATCCGCCGGCCCGCCGGATCGCGATCGCCTGGCGGTAGCCGGCCAGGTGCGCGGCCGCCAGCTCCGGCCAGTCGCGGCCGACCAGCCGCGGTTCGGCGGTGCGTGGCTGGCGTACCCGATCGAGGGTGGTGATCAGGTCCTCGGCCCGGAGCTCACCGTCGAACAGGTGGACCCAACCCGGCCCGGTCTCGTCGGCCAGGTCCCGGTTGACCTCGTTGTCCGGGACCAGCACCGGCCGGTTCAATGACAGCGCCGCGAGGGTGCCGCCGGAGTTGTGCATCAGCCGGTACGGCAGCACGATCAACTCCGAGCCGGTCACGATCGAGACCAGCTCGGCGTCGTCCAGGAAGCGCGGAACCACGGTGATCCGGGCATCGGCCGCCGCCGCAGCGGTGATCGCCTCGGCCAGCTCCGCGGTCGACGGCTGGCCGCCGATCATCAGCGTGACGTCGGCGTCCGTACCCGCGAAGGTCTCCAACAGCCGCTCGACCCCCTTGTAGCGGCGGATCAGGCCGACATAGCCGATTCGCCCCGGAACAAGGGATTCCGTGGCGTGGCCGGCGAACCAGTCCCGGTAGTGGCCGTGCGGGATGATCATGGACGGCGCTCCGGCCGGTACCGGGGTGTGCCGGTTCAACCGGATCCGCAGCGTCGTCAACCGGTCCATCAGATCCAGCAGCCGGTGGTCGAGCCGGGTCAGCCCTTCCGGTCGCTCGACGTTGTGCACGGTCCGGACCACCGGCGTCCGGGTGATCGCCAACCTGATCATGAACGCGAACGCCAGCAGCTGCCGGGCCAGCTTCTTCAGCGGACTCGAACCGTGCAGCAGGATCTCCGGCCAGTGCACCTGGAACACGTCGTACCGCCCGAGCAGCGCGGTCCGATAACCGAACGTCAGCACCCGGACCTGCCCGGTCCGTTCCAGCCGTTCGGCGAGCATGATCAGGTACGGATTCGTGGTCGGCCGCGGCGTCGGAAACGACTGCAGCACGGTGAGGCGTGGCACCGGCCCAGTGTCTCAGGGAGTTTTCCCGAAGCGGGTGAAAAGCGCACGGCGATCGGTTAGCATTCCCTTGGTCGGCCATCGGTCGGCGATTCAGGGGGAGTGTCTGCGGCGGTGGGGGCCGCGTCAGTCACGAAATTGTCGGGGAAGTCAATGCGCAGCTTCATGCCTGCCAGGCGCGCACCGAGTCGCGCTCTGGCCATCCTGCTCGCGGTTGCCCTGCTGGCGATGCTGCCGGTGCAGCAGGCCGCCGCGGCGCCGGGACCGATCAAGCAGCGCCCGGCCGGGATGGTGACCGCCGACGCCCTGCCGACCGTGCAGATCAACGGGGTGGTCTGGACCCAGGCGATCAACGGCAACACGGTCTACGCGGGCGGCCAGTTCACCAAGGCCCGGCCCGCCGGCTCGCCGGCCGGCCAGAACGAGACGACGCGGCAGAACCTGCTCGCCTTCGACGTCACCACCGGTGCGCTGATCACCTCGTTCAACCCGTCGCTGAACGCCACGGTCAAGGACGTCAAGGTCTCGCCGGACGGCAAGCGGCTCTACGTCGCCGGCTCGTTCACCACGGCCAACGGGCAGAACCGCTACCGGATCGCGGCCTACGACACGGCGACCGGCGCGTTGATCAGCAGCTTCGCCCCGTCCACCAATGCGACCATCGCGGCGATCGCGGTGACCAACACGGTGGTGTACGTGGGCGGCTGGTTCTCCCAGGCCAACGGCGTGGCGCGGACCCGGCTCGCCGCGTTCAGCGCCGCCGACGGGTCGCTGCTGGGCTGGGCGCCCACGGCCGACGCCGACATCCAGGCAATGACGCTGACCCCGGACAACAGCAAGGTGATCATCGGCGGCAAGTTCAAGAACGTCAACGGTGCGGCCGCGTACGGCATCGCGTCGTTGAACGCCTCCAACGGTTCGCTGCTGCCGTTCTCGATCAACACGGTCGTGCGCAACGCCGGCGACACCGCGGGCACCTACTACCTGACCCGGGACGGGGACACGGTCTACGGGACCAGTTTCAACTTCGGCACCGGCAACTTCGAGGGCGTCTGGGCGGCCAACCCGACCAGCGGCGCGATCAAGTGGCTGGACGACTGCCACGGCGACACGTACTCGGCGTTCAGCGCCAACGGCGTCGTCTACGGAGCCGGGCATCCGCACTACTGCAGGAACATCGGCGGCTACCCGGACACCAGTCCGCGGCAGCACCACTACCTGATGGCGTACACGAAGGACGCCACCGGGACGGTGGCCAAGAACGGCCAGACCGGCTCGGGCTACGGCAACTTCGAGGGCCAGCCGGCGCCGTCGATCATCAACTACTTCCCGACCCTGACCGCGGCCAACTTCACCGGCCAGTGGCAGGCCGCCTGGAGCCTTACCGGCAACAGCGACTATCTGGTCGCCGGTGGCGAGTTCACCAAGGTCAACGGCGCCGGCCAGCAGGGTCTGGTCCGGTTCGCCACCTCCAGTAAGGCGCCGAAGAAGCGTGGTCCGGTGGACAGCGGCGCGCTGTTCAAGCCGACCGTGAGCGCGATGGACGGGCACGCAGCCAAGATCACCTGGACCTCCAACTGGGACCAGGATGATCAAGATCTCAGCTATCAGGTGGTCCGGTCCGACAAGGTCGGCACCCCGCTGGGCACGGTCAAGGGCGTCTCGCAGTTCTGGAACCGGCCCAAGCTGTCCTTCGTCGACAGCACCGCCGAGCCGGGGAAGACGTACCGCTACCGGATCGTGGCGATCGACCCGGACGGCAATCGGGCCACCGGCGACTACGTGGACATCACGATGCCGGCCAACACGTCGCTCGGCACGTACGCGATCGGTGTGCTCGGTGATCAACCGAGCCGCTATTGGCGGTTGAACAGCTTCACGTCGGGCACCTCGCCGGACCTGACCGGCGGCGACGACCTGCGCACCAACAGCGTCAGCCGGACCTCGTCCGGTGCCCTGCTGAACCACAACGACGGCGCCGCGGTGTTCAGCGGATCCTCGCTCAGCCGGGCCGGTTCGCTGACTCAGGCGCCGGCACCGAGCACGTTCGCCGTCGAAGGCTGGTTCTCCTCGACGTCGAGCAGCGGCGGCAAGATCATCGGGTACGGCAACAGCCAGACCGGCACCTCCAGCAGCTACGACCGGCACGTCTATCTCGACTCCGGCGGCCGGATCACGTTCGGCGTCGGCTCGGCGAAGACGGTCCGGTCGGCGAAGGCGTACAACGACGGCGCCTGGCACCACGTGGTGGGCCAGCTGTCCTCGGCCGGCCTCGAGCTGTACGTCGACGGCGACCGGGTCGCGGTCGATCCCGCGGTGACCACCGGCCCGACCTACAACGGCTACTGGCGGATCGGCGGCGACAACCTCAGCGGCTGGCCGAACCGGCCCGCCAGCAACTTCCTCAACGGAAGGATCGACGAGGTCGCCGTCTACCCGGGGCCGCTCAGCGCCGAAGAGGTGGCGCTGCACTACGCGGCGTCCGGCCGGCAGAGCACCAACACGCCGCCGGTGGCGGAGTTCAGCTGGACCGCCGATGATCTTGACCTGTCCTTCGACGCCGGGGACTCGACCGACGCGGGCGGCCAGATCGTCTCCTACCACTGGGATTTCGGGGACGGTACGACCGGGAGCGGCGAGACCGTCCAGCACAGCTACCCGGCGATCGGCGGCTACGACGTCACGCTGACCGTCACCGACGACGACGGCATGACGAGCCAGGTGACCAAGCGGGTCACCGCGGCCGGTGCGGGTGTCGTCGCCAGGGACGCGTTCGGCCGGACGGTCGCGACCGGCTGGGGCAGTGCCGACGTCGGCGGCGCCTGGAGCACCTCCGGCGGCAGCGCCTTCGCCACGTCCGGCGGGACCGGGCGGATCGACTTCGCCGCGCCCGGGACGCTGCTCGCGGCCTCGCTGAGCGAGCCGTCGGCGGCCGACCTGACCATGATCACCGATCTCGCGGTGGACAAGGTGCTGACCGGGAACGGGCTCGCGATCAGCCTGCAGGGCCGGGTGGTGGGCAACTCCGACTACCGGCTCAAGGTGCGGTTCCTGCCGAGCGGCGAGACTCACCTGGTCCTGGCAGCGGCGGTGAACGGCTCGGAGACGATCCTCGGCGAGGTCAACGTGCCGAGCGTGACCTACCAGGCAGGCCAGGCGCTGCGGGTCTCGTTCACGATCTCCGGCACCGGGACGACGACGCTGTCCGGGAAGGTCTGGCCGGTCGGCGGCACCGAGCCGGCGTCGGCCCAGATCACCCGGACCGACGGCACGCCGTCGCTGCAGACGGCCGGCTCGATCGGCTACCTCGGCTACCTGTCCGGCAACGTCGGCAACGCGCCGATCCGGCTCACCGTGGACAACCTGAAAGTGATCGCACCATGATCAAGTTCCGCGGCGGTCTCGCCGCTCTGGCCGCCGCCGGCGCCCTCGTGGTCGGCGTCGGGCTCTCCGGCTGCGCGACGCCCGGCCGGGAGGCGTTGCCGCCGGCCGCGACCCCGTCCGCGGCCCGGCCGCCGGTCGAGAAGCCGGTGCCGCCGCCGTCCCAGGGCAGCGGGGACATCCGGGACAAGGTGAAGGAGAAGTCGATCACCGCCCGCAAGCCGGTGCCGCTGAACAAGTCCGCCCAGGTGGCCGACGGCATCACGGTCCGGATCGAACGGACGAAGTCGATCAAGGCGAAGGCCACCCTGCCCGGTGAGGTCGCCGGTCCGGGGGTCCGGTTCGATCTGGTGATCGAGAACGACACCTCGAAGCCGATCGACCTGGTCGCCGTCGTGGTCGAGTGCACCGACGAGACCGGTGCGCCGGTGAACCGGATCAGCAGCGATCCGGCGGAACCGTTCGAGGGCGTGCTGGAGCCGGGCCGGTCAGCCAAGGGCCGGTACGTCTTCGTGATCGACGAGAAGCAGCGGGACAAGATCTCGCTCGCGGTCACGGTCACCGGTGACCTGCCGGTCGTCAGGTTCGAGGGCCCGCTCGGGTGAATCACGTGGGCGGGAGCGATGCGGGCTCCGCGATCGTCATCGTCAACTTCGGCTCACACCGGCTGCTCGCCGCGGCCGCCGCCGACCCGGCGAACGTGCTCGCGCAGCCGGGCCGGTTGATCATCGTCGTCGACAACCACTCCGGCTCCGAGGAACGGGCCGCGGTGCAGCGGCTGACGGCCGAGCGCGGCTGGTGCCTGGTGCCGCTGCCGGACAACCGCGGCTTCGGTGCGGGAGTGAACGCGGGCGTCCGGCGGGCGAGCGAGCTCGGTGCCGAAACCGTGATCTTGCTCAATCCCGACGCGGTGCTCGCTCCGGCGACGGCCGACGCGCTGCACCAACACTGCCGCGACCGCCCGGACGACCTGGTCAGCCCGCGGCTGGTCGACTCGGCCGGGAAGCCGTACTTCTCCGGCGCGTTCGTCGAGCTGGCCACCGGTGCGATCCGGAACTGGCGTTCCTCGCCGGAGGAAGGCTTCGCCGACGAACTCGTACTGCCGTCGCTGGCCGACCGGTTCGGTTGGCTGACCGCGGCCTGCCTGGCGGTGTCGGTCGAGCTGTGGCAGCGCTCCGGCGGGCTGGCCGAGGACTACTTCCTGTACTGGGAGGATGTCGACTTCAGCGTTCGGTGCGCCCGGGCCGGGGCCCGGCTGGTGCTGCGGAATGATCTTGTGGCGGCGCACGACGAGGGCGGCACCCAGCGCTCGATCGGCCCGGCCAAGTCGGACCTCTACTACCGCTACAACTGCCGCAACCGGCTGCTGTTCGCCCGCCGGTTGCTGGGCCGCCGGCAGCGGCTGCGCTGGCTGGCCGCGACGCCGGCGCAGAGCTGGCAGATCTATCTGCGCGGCGGGCGACGGCAGTTGCTCAGCCACCCGGCCGGCCTGCTGGCGGCGCTCCGCGGGACGCTGGCCGGGCTGTTCCTGCTGCTCCGGCCGCGGAGACGCCGCCGGCGTCGGCCGGCGGCACCGCGGGTGCTGCTGGCGCATCCGAGCGCGGACCTGTACGGGTCGGACCGGATGCTGCTGGAGTCGGCAGAGGCGTTGCGCGGCGACGGCTGGCGGGTGACCGTCGTGCTGCCGTACCAGGGGCCGCTGTTGGAGGTGCTCGACGAGCGCGGCTTCGATGTCAGGACCTGCGGCCTGCCGGCGCTGCGCAAGGCGATGCTGACGCCGGCCGGGCTGGCCCGGTTCATGATCGATTCCGTACGGTACGCGGGCGCGGCGGTGCGGCTGATCCGCGAAGCCGGCACCGACCTGGTCTATGTGAACACACTGGTCGGGCCCGGCTGGATGATCTTGGGCCGGCTGACCGGCCGGCGGGTGGTCTGCCACGTGCACGAGGCGGAACGCCGGCTGTCGCCCGTGGTCCGGCGGGTGCTCACCGCACCGCTCGGACTGGCCCACCGGGTGATCACGAACAGCCAGTTCACCGCCGAGGTGCTGGGCGTGGCGTCGGCCGCGGCAGGGACCCGGAATTCCGTTGTCCACAACGGACTTGAGCTGCCGGAGCCGCAGCCGCCGCGGCCGGCGCTGACCGGTCCGGTGCGATTGGTCTACTGCGGTCGACTGTCCCGGCGCAAGGGGCCACAGACGGCGATCGCCGCGGTCCGGCTGCTGGCGGAACGCGATCTGGACGTGCGGCTGGAGCTGCTCGGCGCGCCGGTGACCGGCCAGGAGGGCTTCGAGGCGGAACTGCGGGAGCTGGCCGCGCCGCTGGGCGAACGGGTGCGGTTCCGCGGCTTCCACGCCGACCCGACGGCCTGGCTGGCCGACGCCGACCTCGTCGTGGTCCCGTCGATCGGCGACGAGTCGTACGGGAACGCGGCGGTGGAGGCGGCGGCCGCGGGACGCCCGGTGGTGATCACCGATCAGCCGGGCCTGATCGAGGCGGTCGGCGAGCTCCCGTCGGTACGGGTGGTGACCCCGGACCGGCCGGACGAACTGGCCGACGCGCTGGCCGAGTTGATCAAGGACTGGGAGGCGGTGTCGGCGGCGGCGGCCCGGGCCGCGGCCGGGGTCCGGGCGGCGCACGCACCGGGCCGCTACCGGCGCGAGCTGGCCGCTCTGGCCCGGGCCGCGCTGGGATGACCGCCCAGGACGACGGTCCGGAGGCCACGGCCGAGGAACGGACCGAGACGTCCGGCCGCGGGCTGGGCGGGATCGCTGCCCGGAGCGCGGTCGTGACGATGACCGGGCAGCTGGCCAAGATCATCATTCAGCTGGTCTCGGTGATCATCCTGGCCCGGCTGCTGACCCCGTACGACTACGGGCTGCTGGCGATGGTGATGGCCGTGGTCGGTGTGGCCGACGTGTTCCGCGACTTCGGCCTGTCATCGGCCGCGGTGCAGGCCAAGCAGCTCTCCCGGGCGCAGCGGGACAACCTGTTCTGGGTGAACACGCTGACCGGGCTGATCCTGCTGGTGGTGATCATCGCCGCCGGCCCGTTGCTGGCCCTGTTCTACCGGCAGCCGGAGCTGACCATGATCAGCGCGGTGGTCGGATTCTCCTTCCTGTTCAGCGGTCTGGCCACCCAGTACCGGGCTGATCTGCAGCGCCGGCTGCTGTTCACCCGGCTGACCGTCGCCGACGTCGGGTCCCCCTTGGTCGCCCTGGGGGTGGCGATCGGCCTGGCCCTCGGCGGGGCCGGCTACTGGGCGCTGGTCGGGCAGCAGGTGGTCCAGTTCCTGGCGAACCTGATCATGGTCGTGATCGCCGCCGGCTGGCTGCCGCGGTGGTGGCGCCGGGATGCGCCGGTGCGCCCGTTCCTCGCCTTCGGCGGCAACCTCGCCGGCGGCCAGCTGATCCACTACCTGGGCGCGAACTTCGACGCGCTGCTGATCGGCGCCCGGTTCGGGGCGAACCCGCTCGGCCTCTACAACCGCGGTTTCCAGCTGCTGATGCGCCCGCTCGGCCAGCTCCGGGCGCCGCTCACTTCGGTCGCGCTGCCGGTGCTGTCCCGGCTGACCGACGACGAGCGCCGGTACGGCGAGTACCTCCGGATCGGGCAGCGCGCGATGGGCTACACGCTGGTCCTCGGCCTCGGCCTGGTGATCGGCGCGGTCGATCCGGTGGTCGCGATCTTCCTCGGCGACCAGTGGACCGGTGTGGCGCCGATCATGCGCTGGCTGGCCCTGTGCGGCATCTTCGAGACACTGGCGTTCGTCGGCTACTGGACGTACGTGTCGAAGGGCCTGGTCCGGAAGCTGCTCCACTTCACGATCATGTCCACCGCGCTCAAGATCATCGGCATCTCGATCGGCAGTCTGTGGGGCGTCGAGGGCGTCGCGGCCGGCTTCGCGCTGGCTGAGGTCGCCTCCTGGCCGCTGTCGTTCGCCTGGCTGCGGCGCAGCTCCGGCCTCGACGTGGTCCCGTTGATCATCAACGGGCTGCGGATCGTCGCGGTCAGCCTGGCCATCGCCGCGGCGACCTGGCTGGTCAGTCAACAGCTGGCCGGCGCCGGCGACTGGGCCCGGCTCGGTGCGGCCGTCGGGGTGGCGGTGGTGGTCGCGGCCGCCTCGCTGGCCGTACCGTCGGTGCGCCGGGACGTCGCCTCGGTGGTCCGCTCGGCCCGGCTGGGTTTCCGGTGAGCGACGCACCGCGGGCTATCGTGGGCCGACGTAGCAGAGTGGAGACTCCCCGGTCGGAGGTGGTCGTGGCTCCCGTCGTCCCGCGGGTCACCCCCGCCGCACCGGTCGATGAGCGCTGGGTGGCGACCGAGAAGCTGCTCGCGGCCGGGCTGGTGTTCGCGGTCGCGGTCCGGTTCTACCTGTTCTCCGCGCTCACGCCCGGGATCGGCCTGGCCGTGGTGCTGGCGCCGCTACTGCTGGCCGTGCTGCCACGGTTCCGGCTGGCCGTGCCGCTGTTCGTGCTGGCCGGGGTGGCACTGGTCGGCGGCGTCGGGCTGTCGGTGCTGGCTCCGGGGGCGTACCGGATCGACACGGGCAACCAGCTGTATTCGATCACCTTCTACGCCGGCCTCTTCCTCTCGGTCGCGGCGCTGCTGTGGGCCCGGACCAAGCTGGAACCGGCAACGATCGCGATCATCTTCGGGCTCGGTTCCTTGATCAGCGCCGGGTTCGGCGACGGCCTCGGTTCCGGCAACCCGTGGAAGTTCGCGCTCGCCGTGCCGGTCGCGATGCTGCTGCTCGGCGTGGCGTCGGCGTCCCGGTCCCGGATCGTCGAGCTGGTCGTGTTGATCATGCTCGCCGGGGTGTCGGTGATCTTCGACTCCCGCTCTTACATGGCGACCTTCCTGCTGGCCGGGATCCTGGTCGTGTGGCAGCTGAAGCCGCGGAAGCTGAGCCAGCGCGGCACCGTGGCGCGCACCGCGATCCTGCTGGTCGCCGCCGGCGCCGCCGTCTATCTCCTCGGCACCGAACTGCTGGTCGGCGGCGTGCTCGGCACCGAGGCCCAGCAGCGCACGCTGTCCCAGCTGGACACCGCCGGCAACCTGATCCTCGGCGGCCGCCCCGAGCTCGGCGCTTTCCTGGCCCTGCTGGCGTACCGGCCGATCGGGTTCGGCTTCGGCGCGGTCCTGGACCTGGCCGGCGTCAACGCGGCGAAGGCCGGCATGACCGCGACCGGCTACGACGCGGAGAACGGCTACGTCGAACGCTTCATGTTCGGCTCCGGCATCGAACTGCACTCGGTGACCGGCGACCTGTGGGCCCAGACCGGCCTGCCCGGCATCGCGCTGGCGATCATGATCGCCGTCATCGTGATCATCGGCATCGTCCGCCACGTCGCGCACGGCACCGCCAGCGCCCTGCTGCTCTTCCTGGCCTGCTGGACCGGCTGGAACCTCCTCTTCAGCCCCCTGATCTCCGCCACCCCCACCCTGATCCTCATCCTGGCCCTCACCCTCACCCCCCAAAAACCTCCGCCGACCAGTCACAAAAGCAGCGATTCTGACGGCGTGTCGCTGCAGAAGTGACCGGTCGGCGCGGCCCCGGGGGATAGGGCGCGCCGGGCCGGTCGTGTCGAGGGCCGAGGTTCGGCGGACGAGCTTGATGATCACCGCGACGCCGGGTCGACCACTGTGACCCCTCGGCGCTTGGCAGCGAGTTCCGTCACGGCACCCCGGTGATCGGAGTGATCGCGGTGATCGCGACGGGCGTCGATGCGGTCCGGCTGCCCGGTGGCGGTCCATGATCAAAGGGCTGGCTGGAGCGTAACCACGTCGATCCGCCGCCCTCGGCAGCAGTCACACCTCAGCGGTGACGTTGGATCCGGCCGCGACTGTTGCAGCGGTCGCGGCTGCGAGGATCGGTGGCGGGGTGCGGGGAGTTCCGGGCGCGGGTGCGGTGCGCGTCGTGGGTGCGGGGAGGGGACGACGTGCGCGGCGTCGACGGGCAGGCGACGGGTTCCCATCCGCGACCGTTGGACCCGGCCGCGACTGTTGCAGGGGTCGCGGCTGCGAGGATCGGTCGCGGTGCGGGAGCCGCGGGTGCGGGCACAGTGCGTGCGCCGGAGTGTTTGCGGGACGGTCCCGCCCGGAGCGGATCAGCTATACCGAGCGGACGGGTTGACCCCCGATATCGGCCCCCGAACCGGGTCAACCAGTCCGCTCGGCGGGGTTGACCTTCGAGCGGGCTGAAGGCACAGGATCGGGTGATGACTCACAGAACCGGGCGCTTCGGGATCGAGGCCGGCGCCCCGGCGCCCGACTATCGCCTCCAACTCGATCCGACGCATGCCTGCGCGGTGCCCTGGACGGACGTGGCGGCTGCAGCGGAGCGACTCTGGCGGTGCGCCGAGTGCGGGCGATGGTGGAAGCGCACCTGGGAGCTGGCTTGCGGGCAACCGCCGATCGCTGAGGAGTCACTGCTGCGTAGAGCAGGCATCGGTCCGGGCGAGCCGATCGAGCTGCATCGGCTCAAGATCAAGTGCGCGAGCGAGGCCGGCCTGGACTACCTGATCTGGGAGCCGGAGGGTGAGCCCGGTGATCATGGATGGCCCTTGATCATCTTCCTGCACGGAGGTGCGGAGACCGGAGGTCATCCGTCGAACGCCGCACGGGGCGGGCTCCCGAAGCAGATCGAGCAAGGCTTCGCCCCGCCGTGCGTCGTCGCCGCCCCGCATTGTCCGAATCCGCCGCATCCCAATCGAGACAGTTGGTCCGAGTTCCCGGACGAGGTGGGCGCCGTGGTGGACGAGACCATGGCGCGGTACCCGATCAACCCGAGGGCGATCATGGTGACGGGCCCCAGCATGGGCGGCTCCGGCACCTGGACCCTGGCTGCCCACTGCGGCGGCAGGTTCACCGCGGCCGCGCCGGTCTGTGGCGGCGGGAATCCCTTGCTGGCTGAGGATCTGACCGAGATCCCCATCTGTGCCTTCCAGCCGCGACCGTTGCACCGGTCCGCGACTGTTGCAACGGTCGCGGGTGCGAGGGACGGTCGCGGTTGCGCGGAATGTGCCGGGATGGTCGCGGGCCGCGGGCTCGCGGCGGCGCGGGTCGAGTGCGGCGGGGTGCGGGGACAAAGGGCGGATCCGGGCTGGTGGTTGGCCGAACGGGCCGGAACCAAGGCTTCAGACGCGGCCGTTGGTTCGGGACGGAGGCGTTCCCGCGGGAACGTCGGTGAGGTGGTGTCGAGGGCAGGGGCCGGGTGGGACGCGGAAGGTCTTCGGTCGCGGCTGCTGGTGTCGGGATTCCTCCACCGGCGTGGTCGTGCAACGTTGTACGTGGGCGTACCGCTCGGCCGGTGGAGGTTTTGCGACAACTCCGGCGGGGGATCAGCGGGAGAAGCGGGCGGCGATGATCGGGCGGCCCTTCTCCAGGGCGTGGCCGAGGGAGACGGTTCGCCAGCCTTTCGCGGTGTAGCGGTCCAGGATCTGGCCGATCAGGTCGTGCCGGTCGAGGGTGTGGGTGACCTCTTCGAGGGCGCCGTCGAGAGTGCCGGCGAAGCCGTCGTGGCCGAGCAGGATGGCGCCGGGGCGGGCGCCCTGCTGAGCCTTCGCGACGCGTTCCTGCTGCGGGAGGTCGCGCCAGTCCCAGGTGGTGGGGCCCCAGAAGACGGGCATCAGGCCGGCGGCTCGGATGCCGCGCCAGTTGGGGAGGGTCTGCCGGCCGTACGGGGGGCGGAACCAGCGGAGTTCGCGGCCGGTCAGGTCGGCCAGTTCCTTCGCCGCATCGGCGGTACGGCGCTCGGTGGCGGAAGCATCGAAGCGAGGCAGGGGCTGGTGGTCCGGGCCGTGCAGGCCGATCTCGTGGCCGGCCGCGACGATCTCGGCGAGCAGCGACGGGTGGCGGCGGCTGCGGGTCCCCAGGACGAAGAAGGTGGCGGTGGCGTTGCGGTCGGCGAGGGCAGTCATGACCTGCTCGGTGCCGACCGGGTCCGGGCCGTCGTCGAAGGTCAGGACGATCTCGGGCGCCCGGGTCCGTACCGCAATGACGGAACCCACCAGGGCCGCCGCCCGTTCGACCACTGGTCGTCCGATGCGCATGACCTTGCGTAACACGGCACCCCCTGACGACTCGCCGCATAGACTACCGGCGGCTGACGTTGGAGGAGGTGAACCGGGGCATGGACCTACGCAGCTACCTCAGTGCACTGCGCAAGAACTGGTGGCTGGTCCTCGTCATCTCCGCCGCCGGTACGGCGATCGCGGTGGCGGCCCTGGTGCTCACCCCGAACACGTACGCCAGCCGCGTCACGTTCTATGTCAGCACCCCGATCTCCGACGGCAGCAATCCGCAGTCGTCCGGCCAGTTCGCGGTGACCCGGGTCAATTCGTATGTCGAGCTGCTGTCCAGCGACAAGCTGGCCCAGGAGGTCGCCCAGGAGGTCGGCTTCGAGGCGCCGCCGGGCAGCCACGAGGACATGATCACCGGCTCGGCCGAACTGAACACGGTGCTGGTCACCGCGACGATCAGCGACGCCGACCCGGGCCGCGCGTTCGCCATCGCGGAAGCCGTCTCGGACAAGTTTCCGGAGATGGTCGACGAGCTGGACAACAAGGGCAAGTCGGGCTCGGCCGTCGTCGTCCTGACCACGGTCTCCGGACCCACCCCGCCGATCGTGGTGGCGCCGAGCCTGCGGATCTACGGCGCGATCGGGATCGGCGGCGGGCTGATTCTCGGTGTGTTCGCTGCGCTGCTCCGGGAACTCCTGAACACGAGCATCCGCAGCCAGGAAACGCTCAGCGAGGTCCTCGGCGCACCGGCGCTGGGCACGATCAACTTCGATCCGACGACGAAGCGGCTGCCGTTGATCATCGGCGAGCAGGCCGCGTCGGCGCGGTCGGAGTCGTACCGTCATCTGCGGACCAGCCTGCAGTTCGTCGACGCGGCCGCCGCGACCCAGGTCCTGTTGATCACGTCGGCGGTGCCCAACGAGGGCAAGACGACGACCTCGGTGAACCTGGCGCTGAGCTTCGTCGAGTTCGGCGACCGGGTGTTGTTGATCAGTGCCGACCTGCGCCGGCCGCGGCTCGGCTCGCTGCTCACGCTGTCCGAGTCGAACGGCCTGACCGGGCTGCTGGTCGGCCAGACCCAGCTGAACGACGCGATCCAGCAGTGGGGCAACAGCCAACTCTTCTACATCGGCAGCGGATCGCTGCCACCCAACCCGTCCGAGCTGCTCGGCGGCGAGCGGATGGCCGAGCTGATGGAACGGCTCCGGGGCCGGTTCGACAAGATCATCGTGGACGCGCCGCCGCTGCTGCCGGTGACCGATGCGGCGGTCGCGTCGGCGCTGGTCGACGGCGTCGTCGTGGTGGTCCGTGACGGGCACACCACCCGGACCCAGCTGACGGCGGCGCGGAAGACGCTGGACGCGGTCGGTGCGCGGATCATCGGCGGCGTGCTGAACATGCGCAAGTCGAGCCGGCGCGAGCAGCGGACGTACGGTGGCGACTCGTACCAGGTGGCCACGTTCAAGGCCCGCCGCAGCGCCGGTCTGAGTTCGGCCGAACCGGACGATTTCAACGACGACTTGGACCAGGAACCGGTCGAACCGCGGCCCGCGCGGGCCCAGCCGCCGGCCGCGGTCACCCGGCTCGAGGACATCGACCAGAACGACACCATCGAGCAGCCGGATCTGGTCAACCGGCTGCGGCAGGCCGAGGCCGGTCAGCCCATCGAGACACGTCAGCCCATCGAGACACGTCAGCTCGCCGAGGTGCGCCGGCCGACCGAGGTGCGCAGGCCGGCTGAGGTACGCCAGCCGACTGAGGTACGCAGGGCCGGCGAGACGCCGCGGCCGCCGGAGGAGTCGATCCGGACCGAACCCGGGCCGGCGGCGGACAACGCCGCGACCGAAGAGACTCCTGCGATCGTTCCGGACGAGGACAGGACGATTCCGGCGCTGTCCCCGGTGACCCCGCCGCCGTCCGCCCGCGAAGCCTAGGCCGGCCGCCAGTCCGTGTAGCCGAGGATCGAATCGATCGCGGTCTCGATCAGGTCCGCGCAGACCCGATAGCCGCGCCGCGGCCCGCCGACCGGATCGGCGAGGTCCTCGGAGTGCGCCGGCGGCTGGCTGGCCCCCTGCATCTCCAGCGCCAGATGCAGCAGTTCCCGGCCGGTCCGCAGCTCACCGTCGCGGTCCGGGTCGTCGACGAACCGGGCGAACTGCAGCAGGGTGAAGGTGCGCCGCCGCGCCGCCGGCTCGACAGCCGCGATCAACTCGCGCTGCCGCTGCTCGGCGGTCAAGATCAGATCCGCCTCGCCGATCAGCTGCCGATTCACCCGGCGGCTGCGGAATCCGGCCGTGTCGATGCCCATCCGGTCCAGGATCTTGGCCGCGTTCGGCATGATCTCCGTGTGCTCGACAGCGTGCGTGCCCGCGGATGAGATCCGCCAGTTCAGCGGCGACTCCGCCAGCCGGGATCGCAAGATATGCTCAGCCATGGGCGATCGACAGCGATTGGCCGTGCACACCATGAGAAGGGTGAAGGCGTCATCCACCGGCGCGCGCCCTCAGTTCCCCCGCATCCGTTGGCCCCGATTCCGTCTGCATGCGGCGATTGTTCCAGTGGCCACGGCCATCCTCGCTACGGGGTTGGTGCTCGTCGGACCGCCCGCGGCGACGGCCGAGATCCCGGGCTTCGCGGAGGCCGCCAACCTCGCCGATGATTTCGATCGGGCGCCCGCCAAGGGCCTCGGCTCGGCGGCGCAGGGCGGCCGGTACGTCGTCGAGGGTGGCGCTGTGACGGTCGGCGGTGACGCCACGGAGGGGTACGCGGAACTGCGGCTGAACCGGCCTGGCTCGGCGGTCGCCGCCCGGCTGCCGGACGTCCGGACGGCCGACCAACGGCTCTCCGCGGTGATCGAACTGCCCGCCCTGCCGGCCGACGGCCACGGCGCCTCGGTGAGCCTGCTGCTCCGGCAGCAGGGCGACGGCGGCTATCTCGCCACGGCCACGGTCTCTCCCGACGGTACGGTCTCGCTCGGCGTCAGCCGGCGTTCCCGCGGCAGCGAGACCCGGATCGGCACGGCGGCCGACAGCGGGGTCCGGGTCGCCGCCGGCCAGCGGCTCGCCCTGGCCGCGTACGTGGCCGGTGATCAGCCGGTCGAGGTCGGCATCCGGGTCCAGCCGGCCGATCGGCTGCCCGGCCGCTGGCTGGTCCGGCAGGACGGTGACGCCGACCGGATCCGTACCGCCGGCGCGGTCGGGTTCCGCGGCTACCTGGCCCGGGATTCCGGGCCGGCCACCGTACGGCTGCACCGGTTGGCCGGGGCGGAACTGTCCCGGTCGGCCGCCCCGGCTCCGGGGGCCGCCGCGTCGGGGCAGGTCGGGGCGCTGCCGGTCGGGGCCGCCGCCTATCCGGTGCCGGCCGGCGCGATCTTCGTGGCACCGCACGGTTCCGACGCGGCCGACGGTTCGGAGGCCGCGCCGCTGGGCTCGCTCGGCCGGGCGATCGCTCTGGCGCCGGCCGAGGCCACGATCGTGCTGCGCGCCGGCAGCTACACCGAACAGATCCACGTCCCGTCCTCGAAGCGATTGACCATCCAGCCCTATCCGGGCGAGGCGGTCTGGCTCGACGGCAGCGCACCACTGACCCACTGGACCCCGGCCGGCACCACCTGGACCGCGCCGCTGCCCGCCGAGTTCTCGTCCTGGGCCAGCCACACCGAAGGCTCCAACGAGGGCGGCTTCGTCAATCCGCGGTACCCGATGGCGGCGCACCCGGACCAGGTGTTCGTCGATGGTGAGCCGCTGGTCCAGGTCGCGGCCGGGACCACCCCGGGGCCAGGCCAGTTCGCCGCCGACTACGCCGCCGACCTGATCATCATCGGCACCGACCCGGGCGGCCGGGAGGTACGGGCCAGCGTGCTCGGCCGGGCGGTCGTCGTCTCCGGCCAGGTGACGCTGCGCGGCCTCGGCATCCGGCGGTACGCGACGTCGCTGCCGCAGATGGGCACCATCTATCTCGGTGGCAGCACCGGGGGCAGCGTGCTGGAGCAGCTGGTCGTCGAGGACAACGCGACCCAGGGCATCTCGGTCGGCACCGGCAACGTCCTGATCGACCGGGTCACCTCCCGCGACAACGGCATGGTCGGCGTCCACGCGGCGTACGCCGACGGGCTGTTGATCAAGGACTCGCTGATCACCGGCAACAACACGGAGCACTTCAACGCGGCGCCGGCCGCGGCCGGGATCAAGATCGGCCGGAGCCGCGGGGTCACGGTGACCGGGTCCCGGCTCGAGGGCAACCTCGGTGTCAACGGGATCTGGCTGGACGAGAGCGTCGTCGGGTTCACCCTGGCCCGCAACACGATCCGTACCGACGACGGGCCGACCGGGATCGTTGCCGAGCTGTCCGACACCGGCGTGATCGCCGGCAACGACATCAGCGGGCCGAAGGAGGGCATCACCCTCTACAACACCGGCCGGGTGGTGATCGCCAACAACCTGATCCGGCACACGACGGTCTGGGACATCGGGCTGACCCAGGACGAGCGGCGCCAGGCCACCCATCCGGTGGGCCGGGACCCGCGGCACCCGGTGCCGGACCCGACCTGCCCCTGGCAGCTGCAGGACCTGACGGTGATCAACAACGTGTTCGCCGGCGAGACGGGCGGTGACAACACCGGCTTCCAGTTCTACGGGCTGGACAAGCGGACCCGGGTCCCGCTGGACGCGATGAACGTCACCGTCGACGGGAACCTGTTCAGCGCGCCGGGCGGCCTGGAGTCCGAACGGATGGCGGCCTGGGGCGGCGACGACAACGAGACGATCACCGTCTACCGGACGCCGAGCGCCCTGGCCGCGGCCAAGAACCCCGCCTGGACCAACCTGATCACCGGCAGCGCCCGGCCGGACGCCGCCGAGCTGGACCGGCTGGCCGGCTCGGCGGTCGCCCTGCCGGACGCGGTGGCGGCGGCGCTCGGCGTACCCGCGGGGACCCGGCTGATCGGCCCGCCGCAAGCCTGATGATCAGAAGGCGCCGCGCTTCGCCACGACGGCGAAGAACGTCTTCCACAAGATCAACAGATCGAGCGTCAGGGTCCAGTTCTCGACGTAGCGCAGGTCGAGGCGCACCGTCTCCTCCCAGCTGAGCAGGGAACGTCCGCTGACCTGCCACAGCCCGGTCAGGCCCGGCGTGACGAGCAGCCGTCGGTGCGCGTGGTGTTCGTACGCGTCGACCTCGGACTGCAACGGCGGCCGCGGACCCACCAGGGACATCGAACCGGTCAGCACGTTGAACAGCTGCGGCAGCTCGTCCAGCGAGTAGCGGCGCAGGAACCGGCCGACCCGGGTGATCCGCGGATCGTCGTGCAGCTTGAACATCAGGCCGACTTCGGGGTGGTTGGCGCGCAGCGCGGCCAGCCGCTCCTCGGCGTCGACGTGCATCGACCGGAACTTCCACATGGTGAACGTGCTGCCGTCCAGCCCGACCCGGGTCTGCCGGAAGAAGACCGGCCCGCGGTCGGAGAGCTTGATCGCCAGCGCGATCGCGATCATCAGCGGACTGATGATCACCAGGCCGGCTCCGGTCATGATCAGATCGGCGCCGCGCTTGACCAGCCGTCGCCAGCCGGTGAAGTGCGGCTGTTCGATCTTGAGCAGCGGCAGCCCGACATGCGGCCGGATGTGCATCCGCGGGCCGGCCACCTCGACCAGTCCCGGGTGCACCAGCAGCTCGATCCGGGCGCCCTCGAGCGACCAGGCGAGCCGGCGCAGATAATCCCGGCTGGTCTGTTCCCCGGTGGTCACGGCGACGGCCTCGCAGTCGAGATCGCGAGCCAGCCGGGCCGCCTGATCAAGATCACCGAAGACCGGCAGCCCGAGATCGCGGGCCAGCGGCACCTCCTCGGCCGGGACGCAGACACCGACCATGCGCAGGCCGGCGTGCGCTTCCCGCTGCAGGACCTCGGAAAGCGAATGGACCGATCCGGTGTGGCCGATCAACAGGGCAGCCTTCACGTTGCGGCCGGCCCGCTGCCGCCGGTGCAGCACCTTGCGGGCGGCGAACCTGGCGATCACGGTCAGCACGATGCCGACCGGCACGGCGACCAGCACCATGCCGAGCACCCCGTGGGCGCTGCGCAGTTCGGCGACGACCGCGGCCAGCACGACGACGGCGATGCCGGCGCGGGCGGTCGCCTGCATCTCGTCGCTGCCGACGCCGATGTTGTGGCGCAGGTAACCCCGGTTCAGCGCGATCGCCATCGGCCAGGCCACCGCAGCGGCCAGCGCCAGCGGCAGCAACTCGGGCCGTTGCTCGTAATGTGCGCCCGTGACGGCATGCCCGATCAGCAGACTGGCCACGCCGACCACGGTGTCGACCAAGATCAACGCCGCGAGGTAGCGCCGGCTCCAGACCTGGAATCGCGGCCCCCGCCGCGGTTCTCGACCTGGTTCAGGCTTGTGCCCCCCAGCCCCGTCCTTCGTCCGTTCGGGCGCGAAAACGCGCTCGACTACAGTCATGTCCCCCCAACTTTCCCCCGAAAGCCCCCCGTCCCCCGACGGGTCAGAATCATGCGTGCCAGGAGGTGCGGACGTTCGATGGTTCAGCCGTCTCGGGCGCGCACGGCGCGGCGCCGAAAAGCTGAGGAACGCCTGAGCGAATCCCCCGAATCTCCAGGCGAATGCAGCGTAACCCGGAATCGGAGCGCGGTCGAGACGTTCGGCGGAATTCCCGCAGAACGGGGAAGCCGGCCTGTTTCAGGAGAGCGTACGGCGGTCGGGCAGCCCGGGCGCTGAAGGCCCACGGCATGATCCGTCGGGCATCCGGACGGGGTGGGGGCGTCTACGGATTGCCCCGCGGTCTCAGCCCGACCACCGTACGCAGCCTGCGGACTCGTCGAGCTTTCCCGGCACCTCATCCAGGCCACGCCAGGGCGGCGGAGCATGAACAGGGCAGCAGAAGGGAACACGTCGAACGGACGCGCTCACCATGGATAGTCCCCCGAGTCTCCATGCGAACCGGCGGCAAGCCACCGACTCACAACTCGGCCCGATCGCCTTGTACGACCGTCATCGCACGCGGTTCCCGGGCCTTGCTGGCTCATCGTACGCAGACCCCAACCGGATCGGCAATCCGGTGACCGCAACCTTTTCGTTATCGATCTCGGCGGCCTCAGGGGGCGGCGATCGGCACCACCAGGAGGTCGGTGACGGTCCGGCGCGAATAGTCCCGCTCCTCCTGCGACGAGGATCCGGTCGACGCGAGCAGCAATTCGTAGCGAAGTCGGAGGGTGAGCGTCCTGGTGCCCGGCGGCAACGCGGGCAGGAAGAACTCCTGGCCGTACGAAGCCGGCGTCGAGATCAGGAAGCCGGGCACGATCGGAGCCTCGTCGACCTCGGGATCGGGTGCTTCCACCGGCTCGGTGTCGTCGCGCGCGTTCATGCCGATGGTCAGCTTGGACAGATAGATCTTGGGCTGGCTTTCCGCCTTCGGCGTCGAGGCGGACGCGGTGACGCGGAACGGTTTGATCGCTCCGGCGGTCCACTCCCGGGTCGGCAGTGTGGTCCGATACTCGACCCGCAGCTCGAGATCGTCCGTCTCCAGCCGGTGGCTGAGCTTGCCCGACCTGAGGTCGTTGCGGACCGCGGTCTCCTTCTTCTTCTCCGCCGGCGGCTCGGTGGTCTGCGAGACCGACGGGATCGGGCTACCCGGGGCTGGCCCCGGCACCACGGGTTGCGGTTGGCTGCAGCCGACGACGGTCAGCAGGACGAAGATGATCATGAACGACAGCCTGCGCGAGGCCATGGTGGGTGCTCCTCCGGCGCCGCGCCGAGCCGGCCCCCCTGACCGGCCCGGCGCACACCTGATCAAGATCATAAGCACGGATTCGAGATCGCGGGCGAAAATCGGGAGAGGTGAACGCTTCACCGGGCCGGCGATGAACGCGGCAAGAAAGCAAAGATCACGTTTTGGTCACGGTCAAGCAGGTCCTGAGGGTGCGGGGTTAGATTGCATTTGCTCGACGGCCGAGGTGTCATGCATCGCCGTCGACGGGGGGGGAAATCTGGTCCGTGCGACGGACCGATGGGGGATATCGGGGGAAGTTCTCATGGCACGACCCGTGCTGCGCGCACGCCCGAATTCGGTTCGCCGATTCTGGGTGCTCGCACTTGTTGTGGTGCTCGGAATGTCGATGCTGGTCGCCACCGCGCCACCGGCGGCGGCCGTGTGCACCGGAAATGCGGTCGTGTGCGAGAACCAGAAAGAAGGCACGCCGCGCACCGAATGGGATATCAGCGGGGTTGGTGACGAGTCCATTCAGGGCTTTGCGACCAAGATCAGCGTCAATGCCGGGAGTCGGATCGACTTCAAGATCGACACCGACGCCCGCAACTACAAGGTCGAGATCTATCGGCTCGGCTACTACGGTGGCGACGGCGCCCGCGAGGTCGGGTCGGGAACGCTGCGGGCGGCGCTGCCGCAGCGCCAGCCCGCCTGTGCCACCGACCCGGCGACGGAGATCTACGACTGCGGCACCTGGGCCATCTCGGCATCCTGGGACGTGCCCGCCGACGCCGTCTCCGGGGTCTACATCGCGCGGCTGATCCGGTCCGACACGTTGGGTGATTCGCACATCCCGTTCATCGTCCGGCGGGACGGCAACACGTCCGACGTGCTGTTCCAGACAGCGGACACCACCTGGCAGGCGTACAACACGTACGGCGGCTCGAATTTCTATCAGGGCAAGGACAATGGGCGCGCTTACAAGCTCAGCTACAACCGTCCCTTCAGCACCAGGGGAGTGGTGAACGGGCGGGACTTCCTGTTCGCGAACGAGTACCCGATGATCAGGTTCCTGGAGTCGAACGGGTACGACGTCTCCTACGTCTCCGGACTGGACACGCACCTCGACCCGGCCTTGATCACCAAGCACAAGGTGTTCCTCTCGGTCGGGCACGACGAGTACTGGTCCGAGGCCCAGCGCGACCACGTCAAGGCGGCCCGGGACGCCGGCACCAACCTCGCCTTCTTCTCCGGCAACGAGGTCTATTGGAAGACCCGGTGGGAGCCGTCGCAGGACGGCACGAACACGCCGAACCGGACGCTGACCTGTTACAAGGACACCTGGGCCAACGGCCCGATCGACCCGGTGCAGGCCACGCCGACCTGGCGTGATCCGCGCTTCGGTGACCTCGGCCACGGGCCGGAGAACGAACTCACCGGAACGCTTTATCAGGCGAATTCGGTCGACCTGCCGATCACCGTGAATGCGCAGGAAGGAAAATTGCGACTCTGGCGGAATACGACGCTGGGCAGTCTGCCCAGCGGCAGCCAGGTCGAGCTCGCGCCACACACCGTGGGTTACGAGTCGAACGAAGACCGGGACAACGGATATCGACCTACCGGATTGATCCGGATGTCGACCACGGTCGGCCCGACACCGGAACTCCTACAGGATTTCGGAAATGTCGTAACTCCCGGAACCACGACGCATCATCTGACCCAATACCGGGCCCCGAGCGGCGCCCTCGTTTTCTCCGCCGGCTCCATCCAGTGGGCCTGGGGCCTCGACGAGAATCACGACGGCCAGGTCGAGCCACCCGATCAGCGGATCCGGCAGGCGACCGTGAACATCCTGGCCGACATGGGTGCCCTGGCTGGGACGATCGCTCCCGATCTGGTCCGGTCCACCAAGTCGACCGACACGACCAAGCCGACCAGCACGATCACGGCGCCCGCCGACAACGCCTCGATCCCGTCCGGGACCATGATCACCGTCAAGGGCAAGGCGTCCGACGTGGGCGGCCGGATCGGCGGTGTCGAGGTCTCGGTGGACGGCGGCGCCACCTGGCACCCGGCCGAGGGTCGGGAGGATTACAGCTATTCCGGGATCCTGATCGGACGCGGCGCCGGGGCGGTTCAGGTCCGCGCCGTCGACGACTCGGGCAACCTGCAGGCCACGCCGACCAAGATCACGGTGCGATCGGATTGCCCCTGCACGCTGTTCGGCGCCCTGACCCCGACCACGCCGAGCACCGAGGACGCCACCCCGGTCACGCTGGGCACCCGGTTCACCGTCAACCAGGGCGGCTTCATCACCGGGATCCGGTTCTACAAGGGGCAGCGCAACACCGGCACCCACACCGGCACGCTGTACGACAAGGCGGGCGCCGTGCTCGCCACGGCGACGTTCAAGAACGAAAGTCAGACCGGCTGGCAGACGGTGCTCTTCTCGTCCGCGGTGCCGGTCACCGCCGGGCAGGAACTGGTCGCCGCGTACCTGGCGCCGAACGGCGGCTACGCCGCGGACACCCGCTTCTTCTCCTACCGGGGTCACACGTCGGGGGTGATGACGGCGCCCGGCGGGCCGGACTCGCCCAACGGCGTATTCGTCGGCGGCGAGGGCTTCCCGCGGGAGAGCTATCTGCAGACGAACTACTACGTCGACGCGATCTTCTCGCCGACGGACACGACGCCGCTGGGGGTCACCTCCAGCTCGCCGGTGGACGGTGAGACCTCGGTACCGTACGACACGTCGCTGGTGATCGACTTCTCGCGTGACGTCGCCGCCGACTCGGTCCGGGTGACGCTGCTCGACGGCGAGAACCGTCAGATCACCGGCACGGTCACCCGGGAGACGGCGCGCCGGTTCGCCTTCAAGCCAACGCAGAACCTGGCGCCGGCCACCCGGCTGACGGCGTCGGTGATCGCCACGACCACGGACGGACAACCGATCCCGGCGCCGTACCAGTGGGTCTTCACCACGGCCCAGGCACCGCCGCCGACGGGCAGCTGCCCGTGCACACTGTTCGCCGACACCGACCGGCCGGCCGACGGGCCGGTGAATGATCGGCAACTGCTGGAGCTCGGCATCGCCTTCCGTTCTTCGATTTCCGGCGTGATCACCGGGGTGCGGTTCTACAAGGCCCCCGGGAACGCCGGGCAGCACCAGGTCTCGTTGTGGAGCGCAACCGGCAGCAAGCTGGCGACCGCCGTGGTCACGAACGAGAGCACGGCCGGCTGGCAGCAGGCGAACTTCGCCAACCCGGTGCCGGTCACCAAGAACGTCACCTATCTCGCGTCGTACACGTCGCCGAACGGGGTCTACTCGGCTCAGACCGACGGGCTCGCCGCCCCACGGGTCCGAGAACCGTTGCGCTCCGACGAGCGCGCCGGCCGGTTCCACTATGGCGATGCGGCACCGCTGTCGCCGTCGGACGCCAATTACTACGTGGATCCGGTGTTCACCACGGATCCGACCGCCAAGCCGGTGGTGCAGTCGGTCGCACCCGGGGATGAGGCTCGGTCCGTGCCGACGACCACGCGCGTCACCGTGAACTTCGAGAGCCTGATCCAACCCGGTTCGGCGGTGATCACGCTGACGACGGCCGGCGGCCAGACGGTCCCCGGCACGGTGGCGGGCGAGACCTCGAACTCGGCGGCGACGTTCACGCCGAGCGATCCGCTGCAGCCCGGTACCGGTTACACGGTGACGGTGAGCGGAGCCCGCAGCCTGTCCGGGGTCCCGATGGCTGCGTCGTACACGTCGACGTTCACCACCTCCGGTGCCGGCGCGTGTCCCTGTTCCTTGATCGACACCAGTACGGTGCCGGTGATCGACGACAGCGGCGACGATCGGGCGGTCAGCCTCGGGCTGCGGTTCACGGCGACGGTCGACGGCTACGTGTCCGGGCTGCGGTACTACCGGTCGGCGGCCAACACCGGCGACCACCGCGGATCGCTCTGGACCGCCGACGGGGCGCGGCTGGCGTCGGTCACGTTCGCCGAGGGGCCACCGGGCTGGCAGACCGCCTCGTTCGACACGAGCGTGGAGATCACGGCCGGCGATGAATACGTGGCGAGCTACTTCGCGCCGAACGGACACTATGCGGTTGCCCTCGGTTACTTCGACCAGCCGGTGATCAATCCGCCGCTCGAGTCGGTCGGTGGCGGCGGGGTGTACGGGTACGATTCCGACCGGTTCCCGTCCGAGAGTTGGCAGAACAGCCACTACTTCGTCGATGTCGTGTTCCGGACGGACGACACGTCCGGCCCGGCCG
Source organism: Microlunatus parietis (assembly GCF_013407955.1). Classification (GTDB taxonomy): domain Bacteria; phylum Actinomycetota; class Actinomycetes; order Propionibacteriales; family Propionibacteriaceae; genus Microlunatus; species Microlunatus parietis. The sequence continues at coordinate 4,471,835 of NZ_JACCBU010000001.1, forward strand.
TGACCAGCGTGGCCCCGGCGGCCGACTCGTCCACGGCGAAGATCAACACCGCGGTCACAGCGCGGTTCCGGCGTGCGATCGACCCGGCGACACTGCGCTTCGGTCTCGCGGCCACCGGCGGAGCGGCGGTGAGCGGCCAGACGACGTACGACGCCGAAACCCGGACCGCGACATTCCGGCCGGCCACCGCGCTCGCGTATGCGACGTCCTACACGGCCACGGTCACCGCGAGCAGCGCGGCCGGCGTGGCCATGACCTCGCCGTACGTCTGGAAGTTCAGCACGACCTCGGCGCCACCGACCGGCGAGGAGGTGAGCCTGTTCCCGGCGTCGGCGACGCCGGAGACCCCGGCCTGGGACGACACCGACTCGGTCGAGGTCGGCGTCTGGTTCCGCTCCACGGTGGCCGGCGTCGTGACCAAGATCAAGTTCTATGCCGGTCCGGGCAACACCGGGAGCACGGTCACCCTGTGGGCGGCCAACGGCACGCCGCTCGCGACGGGTACGGCCACCGCGACGACCACCACCGGGTGGCGGGAGGTCGAGCTCGACACGGCGGTGCCGATCACCGCGAACACCCTCTACGTCGCCAGCTATCGGGCCGCGGTCGGACGCTATGCAGTCACCGGCGGTCAGTTCAGCGGCGGCCACACGTCCGGCCCGTTGTCCGTGCCCGCGGGCGGCGGCGGGTACCGCTATCCCAGCGGCTTCCCGGGCACGACCACGAACACGAACTACTGGGTCGACGTGATCATGGTGGTCCCGCAATGACGGGGGTCGTACCAAGGGTCGCCGTCGTCGGCGCCGGCTACTGGGGGCCGAACCTGATCCGAAACTTCCTCGCCTCGCCGGACTGGGACCTGGTCGCCGTCTGTGATCTCGACGAGGCACGGGCCCGCCGGGTGATCGGCAACCGGACTGCCGTCGACGTCGAGACCTCGGTGGACCGGCTGCTCGCCCGGCCCGACCTGGACGCGGTCGCCATCGCCACCCCGGCCCGGACCCACGCCTCGCTGGCACTATCGGCGTTCGCGGCCGGAAAGCATGTGCTGGTGGAGAAGCCGCTGGCCGAGAGCGCGGCGGACGCGGAACTCATGATCGACAGCGCGCGCCGGGCCGGCCGGGTGCTGATGATCGATCACACGTACTGCTTCACGCCGGCCGCGCGGTACATCAGGGACACGATCGAGGCCGGCGACCTCGGCGACGTGCTGTACGTCGACTCGACCCGGATCAACCTCGGCCTGGTCCAGCCCGACGTCGACGTGTTCTGGGACCTCGCCCCGCACGACCTGTCGATCTTGGACTTCGTGCTGCCGGGTGGGCTGCGGCCGGCTGCCGTGTCCGCGGTCGGCGCGGATCCGTTGGGCACCGGCCGGGCCTGCATCGGTTATCTGACGATGCCGCTGCCGTCCGGCGGTTCGGCCCACGTCAACGTCAACTGGCTGTCCCCGACCAAGATCAGGCAGGTGGTGATCGGGGGCAGCCGGCGCACCCTGATCTGGGACGACCTCAACCCGCAGCAACGGATCTCCGTGTACGACCGCGGCGTCGACCTGACCGGGCCGGCGGCCGACGTCGGCGAGCGCACGGCCCGCGCAGTGTCGTACCGGATGGGGGACATGGTGGCCCCCGCCCTCGGCGAACGGGAGGCGCTGGCCGCGATGGTGGCCGAGTTCGCCGCCGCGATCACCGAGCGGCGCGAGCCGAGCACCGACGGCACCGCCGGGCTGCGGGTGTTGTCGATCTTGGAGGCGACGTCGGCGAGCCTTGCCGCGGCCGGCGCACCAGCGCCGGTGCAGGACCACTCAGCGTCGATGATCAAGGAGTATGCATGAGCAACCCCAACCAGCTCGAGGGATCGGTCGCCCTGGTCACCGGCGGCGCCGGGACGATCGGGTCGACCCTGGTGGACCAGCTGCTGGCGGCGGGCGCGGCCGAGGTGCGGGTGCTGGACAACCTGGTCCGCGGGCGCGAGGACAACCTCGCCGACGCGGCGGCGGACCCTCGACTGACCATGATCATCGGCGACATCCGGGACCTGGACTGCGTGGACGCGGCGACCCGGGGCTGCGACCTGATCTTCCACCAGGCGGCGATCCGGATCACCCAGTGCGCCGAGGAGCCGAGGCTGGCCCACCAGGTGCTCGTCGACGGCACCTTCAACGTGGTCGAGGCGGCCGCCCGGCACCGGGTGCGCAAGATCATCGCCGCGTCGTCGGCCTCGGTCTACGGGCTGGCCGACGAGTTCCCGACCACGGAGGCGCAGCACCCGTACCACAACGACACGCTGTACGGCGCCGCGAAGACGTACAACGAAGGGCTGCTGCGCAGCTACCACGCGATGACCGGGCTGCCCTTCGTCGCGCTGCGCTACTTCAACGTGTACGGCCCGCGGATGGACGTACACGGTCTCTACACGGAGGTCCTGGTCCGGTGGATGGAACGGATCGAGGCCGGTCAGCCGCCGATGATCTTCGGCGACGGCAGCCAGACGATGGACTTCGTCTACACCACCGACATCGCCCGGGCCAACGTGCTGGCGGCGATCAGCGACGTGGACGCCGGCGTCTACAACATCGCCAGCGGGTCGGAGACGTCGCTGCGGGACCTGGCGACGGCGCTGCTGGTCGCGATGGGGTCGGACCTGCAACTCGAGTTCGGTCCGCAGCGGACCGTGAACGGCGTCCGCCGCCGGCTGGCCAGCACGGTCGCCGCCGCACAGGACCTCGGCTTCGGCGCTCAGGTCGGCCTGGCCGACGGCCTCCGCCGGCTGGTCGCCTGGTGGCGGGCCGACCAGGCCAAGATCGACTCCGCCGATCCGGTGCCGGTGAGCTGAGATGACGCAGACCGCGCTGTCCCGGATCAACGTCATGCAGCCGGAGCTGGGACAGGCCGAGATCGACGCCGTCACCGACGTGATCAACTCCGGCTGGGTGGCCCAGGGCCCACGGGTCGCCGCGTTCGAGAACGCCTTCGTGGAACGGTTCTCGGCCAGCCATGCGGTGGCCACGTCATCCTGCACCACGGCCCTCCAGCTGGCTCTGGTCGTCGCCGGGATCGGTCCGGACGACGACGTCGTGGTGCCGTCGTTCTCGTTCATCGCGACGACCAACGCGCCCCGCTATGTCGGCGCCCGGCCGGTCTTCGCTGACGTCGACGCCGGGACCGGAAACGTCACCGCGGAGACGGTCGAGCGCGTGCTGACGCCGCGGACCCGAGCCGTCATCGCGGTCGACCAGGGCGGAGTTCCCGTCGATCTTGATCAACTCCGCGATCTCTGCGAGCCGCGCGGCATCGTCATCGTCGAGGACGCCGCGTGTGCGGCCGGCTCGACCTACCGCGGGGCACCGGTCGGTGCGTCGGCCGTCGTCGCCGCCTGGTCGTTCCATCCGCGCAAGATCATCACCACCGGCGAGGGTGGCATGCTCAGCACGCCCCGGCGGGACTGGGCCGACCGGGCCCGCCGGCTCAGGGAACACGCCATGGACGTGTCCGCCGCCGATCGGCATGCGTCCGTGCTGGCGCCGGCCGAGAGCTACGTCGACGTCGGCTTCAACTTCCGGATGACCGACCTGCAGGCCGCGGTCGGTCTGGTCCAGCTGGGCCGGCTGGACAACCTGATCGCGCGCCGCCGTGCGTTGGCCGCCCGTTACGCCGCCGCGCTGGCCGGGATCGACGGGCTGCGGCCGGTGACCGACCCGGAGTGGGGGACCAGCAACTTCCAGTCGTACTGGGTCGAGGTGGGGCCGGGCTTCCCGCTCAGCCGGGACGAGGTGTTGATCAAGCTGGCCGAACGCGGGATCTCGGCCCGGCGCGGCATCATGGCGGCCCACCGGCAGCCGCCGCACCGGGAGTTGATCACCGGCCCGCTGCCGGTCACCGAGCGACTGACCGACAATACGCTGATCCTGCCGCTGTATCACCGGCTGACCGAGGCCGAGCAGGATCGGGTGATCGGCGCGCTGATCGAGCCGGTGAGGTCACGATGACCGATCCGGCGCCCGTGGACGTGATCATCGTCGCCGGCGGCGGGCTCGCCCGCGAGGTGATCATGCAGTTGCGCCGGTCCGACCGCTTCCGTCCGTACGGGATCCTGGACGACGACCCGGCGCTCACCGGTACGTCGATCCACGGGGTGCCGGTGCTGGGGGCGGTCTCGGAAGTGAAGGCCTTCCCCGACGCCGGCCTCGTGGTGGCGGCCGGGCGTGGTCGTTCCCGGCGGGCGATCGTCGAGCAGCTGGCCGACGTCGGCGTCGGCGACGACCGCTACCTGACGATCATCGACCCGACAGTCGACGTTCCGGAGTCCTGCACGGTCGGTCCCGGCAGCATCGTGCTGGCCGGCACCGTGCTCACCTCGGACGTCCGGATCGGCCGGCACGTCGTGATCATGCCCAACGTCACGCTGACCCACGACGACGTGGTCGATGACTTCGCGACGCTCTGTGCCGGGGTCGCGCTGGCGGGCGGCGTGCGGGTCGGTGCCGGCGCCTATCTCGGCACGAACGCGGCGGTCCGGGAGCGGGTGATCATCGGCCCCGACGCGACGGTCGGGATGTCGGCCGCGGTCCTGAGGGAGGTGCCGGCCGGCGAGACCTGGGTCGGGGTGCCGGCGGCGCCGCGGCGGAACGGGCTGCGGATCATGGTGGCGCTGCACCATCTGGAGCTCGGCGGCAGCCAGTTGAACGCGGTCGACTTCGCCACCGAACTGACCCGCCGCGGCCATCGGGTGTTGATCTTCGCGAACCACGACGGGGCGGTCGGGCCGGTCGCCGACCTGGTCCGGCGGCGAGGCCTGGAGCTGGTCCTGGTCGAGGACGATCACGTGGCGGTGCCGCCGACCGCGCCGTACCGGGGTCGGGTGCGGCGGGCCATGGTGCGGGCCGCCAGGGCGTTCCGGCCCGACCTGGTGCACGGGTACGAGTGGTCGATGATCTTGGACGCGGCCCACGGCCCGGGTCTCCGGCTCGGAGTTCCCGTGCTCGGCACGGTGTACGGGATGGGTGTGCCGCGCTGGCTGCCCCGCAACGCGCCGGTGATCGTCGGCACCGCCGAGCTGCACGAGGTCGCCCGGTCGTACGGCCTGCGATCGACCTTGATCGTTCCGCCGGTCGATCTCGATCAGGACGATCCGGCGGTCGTCGACGGCGCGTCGTTCCGGTCCGAGTGCGGCGCCGGCCCGGGCGGCGTTCTGGCCGCGATCGTGTCCCGGCTGGAACCCGACATGAAGGAGGAGGGCATCCGGCGTTCGATCGACGCGGTCGTCGCACTCGACGACCCCCGGCTGATCCTCGCGATCGTCGGGACCGGCCCGTCGGCGGCCACCCTGCGGGAACACGCGGAGGCGGCGAACGCCCGGCTCGGCCGCGGGGCAGTGATCATGGTGGGCGTCCGGACCGATCCCCGGCCCTGCTACGCCGGCGCCGATCTCCTGCTCGGCATGGGCGGCTCGGCACTGCGCGGCATGGCGTACGCGAAGCCGCTCGTGGTACTCGGCACCCGCGGCTTCGCCCGGTTGTGCGAGCCGGAATCGGCCGAGCTTTTCCGGCGACAAGGCTTCTACGGGGTCGGCCTCGACCAGGCTCGGCCGCTGGCCGAGGAACTGGCCGGCCTGATCGCCGACCCCGGCCGGCGCCGCGAACTCGGCACCTGGTCGCGCCGGATGATCATGGACGAGTACGGGCTGCGGGTGGCCACCGACCGGCTGGAGGAGGCCTGCCGGGACGCGGTCGCGGCCGGCCCCGGTGACCGGTTCCGTGCGGTCCTGCGGACCACACTGCACCGCACCGCCGCTGAACTGGCCGGTCCCGGCGGCCGGGCCGTCGTCGGTCGGCTGCGGGCCACCGGGCTGCGGGCCAGGGGGCGGGGCGGCTGATGGCGACTCTGAAGACCGACGTCAGACCGGCCGGCGTGATCGGCCGCGGGCTCGGCTGGAGCACTGCCGGCAATCTGGTGCTCCGGGTCGGCAACTTCGCGGTGAGTTTGATCATGGCCCGATTGATCGCGCCGGAACAGTTCGGCGTGTTCGCGGTGGCGCTCACGGTGTGGAGCGTGCTCGGCACGCTGGCCGAGTTCGGGCTCGGCTCGGACCTGGTCCGGGCCCGAGACCCGGAACGCCGAATTCCGACCGTCGCCACCATGGGCCTGCTCACCAGCGGTGGCCTGGCCGCCGGAATGGCCCTGTTGGCCGGCCCGCTCGCCGCGGCGTTCGAGTCGCCGGACTCGGCTCCAGTGATCATGGTGATGGCGGCGGCGCTGGCCGTGTTCGGCCTCGGGATCGTACCGGCGGCGATGCTGCAGCGGGCGATCCGGCAGGGCACTCTGTTCCTGATCAACGGGATCGCCCTGGTCTGTTCCTCGGTGACCCTGACCCTGCTCGCCCTGCTCGGCCACGGGCCGATGGCGCTGGCGATCGGCCAGGTGACCACGCAGGTGGTGACCGTACTCGGGCTGTATCTCGCCACCCGGCTGCGGCCGCGGTTCGGCTTCGACCGCCGGATCGCCGCCGAGTCGGCCGCGTTCTGCCTGCCCCTGGCGTCCGCCAACCTGTTGTCCTGGTTGTTGATCACCCTGGACAACCTGATCGTGGCGCGGGTGCTCAGCCCGTTCGAACTCGGCCTGTACGTGCTCGCGTTCAACGTCTCGTCCTGGCCGATGACCGCGATCGGCCAGTCGATCCGGGTGGTGGCGCTGCCCGCGTTCGCCAGGCTCGAGACCCGGGCCGAACAGGGCCGGGCGCTGACCGCTGCGACCGGACCGGTCTGGGCCGTCGCGCTGCTGGTCGGCGTCGGCCTGGCGACACTGGCGCAGCCCGCCATCGGCCTGCTGTACGGGGATCGCTGGCGGCCCGCCGCCGCGGCGCTGGCCGGCCTGGCCCTGTTCGGCGCGGCCCGGGTGCTGTTCGATCTGTTCGCGACCTATCTGATCTCGCTCGGTGCGACCCGGCCGGTGCTGCTGGTCCAGATCGGCTGGCTGCTGATCATGGTGCCCGGCATGATCGCGGGCGTCTCCTGGCTCGGCCTGGCCGGCGCCGGGCTGGCCCACCTGGTGATCGGGCTGGGCTTCGTGCTGCCGGCCTACCTGGTCTGTCTGCACCGGGTCGGGGTACGGCCGGCCGCGATTCTGCGGTCCTGTCTGATCCCGCTGTTGGTGATCATCCCGACGGCCGCCGCGCTGCTCGGCCTGGCCGGGCTCGGCCTGCCGGACCTGGCCGTTCTCGCGCTCGGCCTCGCCGTTGCCGCCGGGCTCTATGTCGTACCGCTGCACCGCTGGTGGCTGCGGCGGATCCGTACCTTGGAAGGCGTTCGCTCATGACTCTGGACATTCCGCTCGACGATCCGGCGGTGGACCTCGATCCGGCCCAGCCGGTGCCGTTCCTCGACCTGAGCCTGACCCACGCCGAGATCGTCGCCGAGGTCGGTGACCGGCTGGCGGCGATCATGGCCGGCAACGCCTTCGTGCTCGGTCCGGAGGTGGCCCGGTTCGAGGAGGAGTACGCGGCGTTCTGCGGCACCGGGCACTGTGTCGGCGTCGGCAACGGGACCGACGCGATCGAACTGGCGCTCCGCGCCGCCGGCATCGGGCCGGGCGACGAGGTGATCATTCCGGCCAACACGTTCGTGGCGACCGCCGAGGCGGTGGTCCAGGTCGGGGCGACGATCGTGCTCGTCGATTGCCGGAGTGATCACCTGATCGATCCGTACCAGGTGGTGACCCGGCTGACCCGGCGCACCCGGGCCCTGATCGGCGTCGACCTGTACGGCCAGGTGGCCGACTTCGGCACGCTGCGGGCGGCCGTGCCGGACGACGTGCTGCTGTTCGAGGACGGCGCCCAGTCGCAGGGCGCGGCCCGGCTCGGCCGGCCGGCCGGATCCTTCGGAGTCGCGGCCGCCACGAGCTTCTATCCGGGCAAGAACCTCGGTGCGTTCGGCGACGCCGGAGCCGTCACCACCAACAGCTCCGACCTGGCCGCGAACCTCCGGGCCTTGCGCAACCACGGCGGGGTCGAGCGCTACCAGCATGATCAACTCGGCCGGAACTCCCGGCTCGACTCGATCCAGGCGGCCGTGCTGTCGGTCAAGTTGCGCCGGCTGCGCGGCTGGAACGATTCTCGGCAGGCTGCCGCCGCCCGGTACCGGGAGCTGCTGTCCGAGCACCCGGCGATCGAGCTGCCTGAGATCGCGCCCGGCAATGATCATGTCTGGCACTTGTTCGTGATCAAGGTGCCGGACCGGGACCGGGTGCTGGCCGAGCTGGGTGCCGCCGGGATCGGGGCCGGGATCCACTACCCGGCGCCGATCCACCGGATCAAGGCCTTTGCCGACCGGTTTCTCGGCGAGCGCTACCCGGAGGCGGAGGCGGCGGCCGAGCGGATCCTGTCGCTGCCGATCTTCCCCGGCATCACCGCCGGCCAGCAGGAACGGGTGGTCGACGTGCTGATCAAGGCACTTCGATGACCGGTCCGCGGTTGCCCGGCGCCGCCCAGCGGATGATCATGCTCGCCGGCAAGGGGGTGCGAGCCGTCCGTCGCGGCGGCGTCTCCGCCGCGGCCGACCGGATGGTGCGCTTCGCGTACCGGCAGATCGGGGCCGGTGACCCGCCCTTGCTCACCGACGACATCGCCGACTCTCGGACTCTGCGGCTGCCGGTGCCGACGACTCCGCCCGCGCGGGGGCGTGCCCTCCACGTCGGGTGGGTGGCAGATCCGCCGGCCCTCGGATCGGGCGGACACACCACGATGTTCCGAATGGTCGCCGCCCTGGAGGCGGCCGGGCATCGCTGCACGCTGTTCCTCTACGACCGCTGGGGCGGCGACCTGGACCAGCAGCGGACGATCATCCGGCAGGGCTGGCCGACCGTCCAGGCCGAGGTCCGCCACGCCGCGGACGGCATCACCGGGGTCGACGCGGCGATCGCGACCGGGTGGGAGTCCGCCCACGCTCTGGCTCGGCACGGGGCTGGGCCGATGCGTCGGCTCTATTTCGTCCAGGACTACGAGCCGTTCTTCTTCGCGCACGGGCCGGAGTACGCCCTGGCCGAGGACTCGTACCGCTTCGGCTTCCGGTGCATCGCGCTGGGCGACATGGTGGCCGACGCGCTGCGGACCGAGGTCGGGATCGAGCCCGACGTGACGCAGTTCGGCTGCGATACCGACGTCTACCGGCTGGCGCCGAGCGGTCCGCGGACCGGGATCGTCTGGTACGCCCGGCCCGGCGCGCCACGGCGCGGCTTCTGGCTCGGCAGCCTCGCCCTGGCGGAGTTCCAGCGCCGGCATCGGGAGGTGCCGATCCACGTCTACGGCGACACACCGCGCTCGCTGCCGTTCCAGGCGATCCGGCACGGCCGGCTCACCCCGGACGAGCTGAACTCGCTGTACAACAGCTGCATCGCGGGTCTGGCGCTGTCCTTCACCAACATCTCGCTGGTGGCCGAGGAGATGCTGGCCGCCGGCACGATCCCGGTGATCAACGACAGCCCGCGGGCTCGGGCCGACCTGGTCAATGATCATGCCCGGTGGTCCAGCCCGACACCTGCCGCGATCGCGGATGCCCTGTCCCTGATCGTCACCGACAGTGATCCCGACCGCCCGGCCGCCGCTGCGGCGTCGGTCCGCCGCGGTTGGGGGCCGGCCCAGGCCGATCTGGTCCGAGTGGTGGAGGAGGAAGTCTATGGACGGCAACTCGTCTCCTGAACGTGCGGCGACACCTGATCGACCGGCGACGGGGATCTACCTGAGCGACGTACTGGGCATGCTGCGGCGACGCTGGTACGTGGTCCTGGTCGGACTGCTGCTGGTCGCGGGCGGGACCGGCGCGGCCTACCTGAAGGCGCCGCTCAACTACCAGGCCACCGGCCAATTGCTGTTGCTGCTGCCGCCGCAGGCCGCCGGAGGTGATCAGCCGATCAATCCGTACCTCAACCTCGATTCGGGTCTGGCCACCACGGCCGCCCTGATCGCCTCGACGCTGAACGCGCCGGAGTCGCAGCGGGCGGTGGAGTCGGCCGGCTACCTGGCCGAGTACTCGATCGCGTTGAGCCCGGACACTGGGCCGCTGCTGGTGATCACCACCGAGGCCCGGGACCCGCAACAGGCGATCGGTACCCGGGACGAAGTGATACGCCGCCTGCAGGAGGAGTTGAAGCGGATCCAGACGGAGGAGGATGCGCCCAAACGCCAGTTCATCCACACCCGGACCAACAGCACGTTCAACGGGGCCGAGGTGCTCACCGGCGACCGCATCAAGGCGGTCGCGGCCGTCGCCGCGGCGGGCCTGCTGACGGTCTTGCTGGTCGTCGTGATCTGGGACCGGATGGCGTCCCGCCGCCGGGCCCGGCCCCGCGCGGCACGCTCGAAGAAGGCTGCCGAAACCGAATCGGCGGAACCGCCGCGCCCGGAGCCCGTCCCGGGACCGAGCCCGAGCAGGTCCGCCGAGACGACCGTCGCCGCACGGCCGGAGCCCGCCGAACCGGAGCCGGCCGGACGCCACTGATGATCATGATCGCGCGGGCCTTCGACCGGATCCGGACCTGGCTGGTCCAGATCCGCACCCCCGGCCACTCTCTGCCGGCGGTGATCTTCGTCATCGGCTACGCCGCGCTGCTGCTGTGCATCCCGGCACAACTGGTGATCCGCCCGCTCGGCGCGGTCGGCGCTCCGGCATCCCTGTGGGGTCTGGGCGCGCTGCTCTGGTGGATCCTGATCACGCTGCGCGGGCACAATCCGGTCCGGGGCCTGACCGGACTGCGCCTGGGCTTCGGCCTGCTGACGCTGGCCGTACTGGCCGGCTATGCCGCGGGGCACCTCACCGGCTGGTACGCGCCGCCGAGCATCCGCCAGTCCACCGACGAGTTCTGGACCCTGTTGCCGTCCACCGTCGCTGAGGTGACCGCGACGATGATGTCCGCCGCCGACCGTGGCCTGCTGGCCTTCGCGGGCTGGCTCGGGATCCTGTTGATCACTGCGGAAGGACTTCGATCGCGGGACGACCTGGATCTGGTGATCCGATGGCTGGTGCGGTTCGGTGCGGTCATCGCGGTGCTCGGGATCATCCAGTACTTCACCGGGTTCAACATCGCCGGCCTGTTCCAGCTGCCCGGGCTGAGCGCGAACTCCGAGTTCGGTGCGGTCGACTCCCGATCGGTGCTGAACCGGGTGGTCGGCACTGCGACGCACCCGATCGAGTTCGGCGTGGTGATGGCGGGACTGCTGCCGCTCGCCGTACACCAGAGCCTGTTCCCCCGGAAGACGAGCCGCCGCCGGATCCTCCCCTGGCTGCCGACGATCCTGATCGGGACGGCGATGCCGATGTCGGTGTCCCGGTCGGCGATCCTGGCCGCCGCGGTGGCCGGGCTGGTGCTGCTGATCGGCTGGCCCTGGCGGTGGCGGATCCGGGCGCTGTTGATCTTGCCGTTCGTTGTGGTCGGGATGCGACTGCTCGCCCCGGGCCTGGTGGGGACCATCCGATCGCTGTTCGCCAACCTGCAGAACGATCCGAGCGTCTCGGGTCGGACCGACGACTACGCCGTGGTGCTGGCGCTGTACGCGGAGAACCCGTGGTTCGGGCGCGGCCTGTTCACGTTCGTGCCGCGGTACTACCGCATCCTGGACAACCAGCTGCTGATGATCTTGATCGAGCTGGGTCTGTTCGGGTTGCTGGCCCTGGTGATCGCCTTCGGCTCGGCGTTCGGCGGCGCGCTGCTGGCCCGGCGGCGAACCGCGGACCCGGCGCTGCGGCACCTGGCCCTGGCCGTGGCCGGCGCGATCTGCGGGGTCGTCCTGAGCTATGCGACCTTCGATGCCTTCGGCTTCCCGATCGCCGCCGGGCTCAGTTTCCTCCTCTTCGGCCTCGCGGGAGCTGCGGCCAATCTGACCAGGCGCCGGGCTGATCCGGCGGTCGAACCGACGGTGATCACGACGTCACCACGCGGCACGGAAGTGGGAACCAGGACATGACCGATCATGCCGTCGAACGAGTGGCGATCTGCGTCGTCAGCTACAACAGTGCGGATCAGTTGCCGGGCTTGCTCGCTTCGCTTCCCGCCGGGGCGAGCGGCGTGGCCTGGCACCTCGTCGTCGCCGACAACGCCTCCTCCGACGACTCGGTGGCGACGGTGCGGCGGCTGGCGCCGGAAGCCACGCTGGTTCAGCTCGGCCGCAACGCTGGCTATGCGGCCGGTGTGAACGCCGCCCTCGCGGCCGCCGCCCCGTACACCGCCGCGCTGGTGCTGAACCCGGACGTACGGCTGGAGCCGGGCTGCCTGGCGACGCTGGTGACGGCCTTGCGGGCGCCCGGAGTCGGGATCGCCGTGCCGCGGCTGATCGACGCGGCCGGGAAGTTGATCTTGTCCCAGCGCCGGGAGCCGACCCTGGCCCGGGCCTTCGCCGATGCCCTGGTCGGTGCCGAACGAGCAGGGCGTACGGTGCGGTTCGGTGAGGTGGTCAGCGATCCGGCCCGCTACCAGGGGGAGGCCGACCTCGACTGGGCCGAGGGGTCGACCCAGTTGATCAGTGCCGAGTGTCTTCGCAGCTGCGGTCCCTGGGACGAGTCGTTCTTCCTCTACTCCGAGGAGACCGACTTCGATCTTCGCGCCGGTGATCATGGTTTCGCGGTTCGCTACGTCCCGGCCGCGCGGGCCGTTCATCTGGAGGGCGGATCCGGGCAGACGCCGGCGCTGTGGTCGCTGCTGGTGCTGAACCGGGTGCGGCTGTTCCGTCGCCGCAACGGGCTGCCCCGGGCGGTCCTGTTCTGGCTGGCGATCCTGCTCCGGGAGGCTAGCCGCGCCGTCCTGGGCCGGCGGACGAGCCGGGCCGCCGTACGCCGATTGATCGATCCGCGGTCTGTCCCGCGGATGCTGGGAGAGGTCTGATCATGTCCGTCGCCAGCATGCTGCGCAACGCGTTCGTCGACGCGCCGACCTCGCTCGGGGCCAGGGCCCGGAAACGGCGCTGGGAGCTCTTCCGGCAACGGTTCCCCGCGATCGAGGAGATGCACGTGGTCGACCTCGGCGGGACCGCCGAGTCTTGGCTCCGCTCACCCGTCCAACCCGCCCACGTCACGGTCGTGAACCTGTCCGAGCCGGGCGAGAGCAGCGACCGGATCTCCGCGGTGACCGGCGACGCCTGCGATGCCGTACGGGTGCTCGAGGATGCGGTCGGTCCCACGCGATTCGATCTTGTGTTCTCCAACTCGCTGATCGAGCACGTCGGTGGGCACGCCAACCGGCAGCGGCTCGCCGACGCCGTGCGCGAGCTCGCTCCGTACCACTGGGTGCAGACGCCCTATCGCTATTTCCCGTTGGAGCCGCACTGGTTGTTCCCCGGCATGCAATTCCTGCCGGTCGCCGCCAAGACCAAGATCGAACTCTGGTGGCCGTTCACCCACACGCGGTCGACGTCCGTCGCCGACGCGCGATCCTCGGTCATGTGGACCGAACTGATCGGCATCACGGAATTGCGGCACTACCTTCCGGATTCGGAGATTCTGCACGAGCGCGTCGCGGGACTGACCAAGTCGATCATCGCTGTGAAATCTTCGTCCTCTCGGCCAGCGTCGTCTTGAGCCGCAGAAACGGCTGTTCGACGATGCGATAGGAGAGTGCGGGCACCACGAAACTCAGGACGAGCACCACCGCAACGACCGGCATCCCTTGGGGTAACGCAAAGCCGGCGAAGGCGGACAAGGGCGGATTCCAGAGATAGATGCCGTACGAGCGCTTCCCGATCCAGACCAGCGGCGCGGAGCCGAGCAGCTTGGCGGTCGGTCCTTGCCGGCTCTGCACCACGATCGCGATCAAGACGGCCGCCGCGACGGCCACGGCCAGGAACCCGCCGTACCGATAGAACGGCGAGGTCACCGGGTCCGGCAGCACCACGAACGCGACCAGGAACAACGCCGCCGGCACCGCGTGGACATCCCGCAGCGGCAGCCGATGCCGAGCCAGCACCAGCGCGAGCGCGCAACCGATCAGGAGATCCGAGGCTCGCGTGTCCGCGGCGTAGTGGACCCGCTCGACCGGCCAGCCGGCCAGGGTCACCACGAGCCGATAGACCACGGCGAGCGCGGCCAGGGCGGCGATGATCGGAAGCCGGAGCCGCCTGGCCCGGACGGTCACCAGCAGCAGCACCAGGGGCCAGACGACGTAGAAGTACTCCTCGACCGACAGCGACCAGGTGTGGGTGAGCGGCCCGAGGTGATGTCCCGAGGCCAGCACGGGCGAGGCGATATAGGTCAACGCGGCGAACACCGCGAACAGGCTTTCCCGCTGCTCCGCCCCGTCCTGCAGCACCAGGTAGGCGGCGGTCAGCGTGATGGCGAGGGCGAAGAGTGCGGGAAGCAACCGGAGGGCCCGACGCAGATAGAACCTGCCGAAGGAAATCCGGCCGGTGCGGTCGAGTTCGGCCACGAGAATCCGGGTAATGAGAAATCCGCTCAGGACGAAGAACACGTCGACGCCGACGCCGCCGCCGGGAAACCACGGCACGACCGTGTGGAACAGTACGACCGCGACCACGGCGAAAGCCCGGATCCCATCGAGCGGCGGCAGATACCCCCGATCTCCCCCCATAGGCGGAGCCTAACCCCGAAATTCCCGTCATCTGCGGTATCCGGACAATTCGGGAGAACAGGCGCAGCGGCAGGTCGGGCGGCAGTGTCAGTGGTGCCTTCTAGGGTCCTCGTTGTCGGTTGACTACGGGGGTGAAACCATGACGGTTGTTGATCATGAGGCGGAGCGGCTGGATCGAGCCGCGGCCGAGGCGTTGGCGGGCCGGATCTGCGCGCGGGCGGCGGAGCAGGCGGTGGCGTCGTGCCAGCTGCTCGAACTGATCGGCGAGTTCGACGCCGGCGGTGGCGTCGGCTGGATGTCCGGTGTGAAGTCGGTGGCGCACTGGGTCGCCTTCTCCTGCTCGATGTCCCCCGGGGCGGCTCGGGAACACGTCCGGGTCGCCCGGGCCATGCGGCGCATGCCGACGATCACGGCGGCGTTTCGGGCCGGTGAGCTGTCGTACTCGAAGATGCGCGAGGTGACCCGAGTGGTTGGGCTGGTCGACGAGCCGGCCTGTGTGAGCTGGCCAAGGCGACATCGGCCTCGCAACTGGCCCGGACGATCTCCTCCTACCGGACCGCCAGCGGCACCCGGATCAGGCAGGAGGAGCTGCGGCGGTTCCGGCTGGCTCAGTGGACCGGCGACGGCATGACGGCCGTGTCCGGTCGCCTGCCCGCCGAGGAAGCGGCGATCGTGAGTGCCGCACTGATCCGCGCCCGCGACCTGAACGCGCCGCCGCCCTCCGACCCGGCGGGCGACGGAGCGGGAACGCCCCGCTACCGCGACGTCGACGGGTTTCTGGACATCTGCCGGCACTACCTGGAGACGGCTGGAGCGGACGACGAGTCCGGGGAGGACCGGAGCATCGTCGTCGTCGAGGTGGCGGCCGAGCAGCTCATCGAGCCGGCGTCGGAGCCGGGAGACGTTCCCGCGGGAACGCCTCCGGCGGCGTCCGAGACCTGCACGATCCGCGGAAATGGCGGAATCGAACCGGAAACGGCGCGCCGGCTCAGCTGCACCGGCAGCCTTCTGGGTGCCGTGATCGATCGGAAAGGCGATGTCCTCGCCCTCGGCAGCAGCCGGAGACTGGTCTCGAAGGCGCAGCGGCGGGCGCTCATGTTGCGCGATCAGGCGTGTCAGTTCCCCGGGTGCAGCCAGACCCGGCACCTGCAGGCTCACCACGTGATCAGTTGGTCCCGGGGCGGACCGACCGACCTGGAGAACCTGATCCTGCTCTGCCGCTTCCACCACCTGTGCGTCCACGAAGGCGGGATCGCGATCACTCGCAACGGCGACGTTCCCTTCGCCGGGGCAACAACCGGCGCGCCGGCCTGGCTGTTCACGATGCCGAACGGCGAACGCGTCGACCGGCCGAACTGGCCCGTGCCCTCGGCGCAGGATCTCACCTATCGGCTGGCCAGGGTGCACGACGTTGATCATGTCGACCGACTCGACCATCCGGACGCGCTGGTGATCAGGCCCAAGCAGTACGGCGAACGCTTCGATCTTGATGCCGCAGCCCGAGTCCTGTTCGATCTCCAACAGGACCTCGGCGAGGCCGCCTAGCGGTCCTGGTCAACGCGGCGCGGGCCGGATGCTCTTGTAGAACGTCACGGCGCGGCTTCGTGCTCGCCGGGTCAGCGACCGCGGGCCGAGGAGTTCCCGGTTCAGGGAGGCGACGGTGTCGTCGGACCGCACGCTGTAGCGCGGCTGCAACCAGGAGCCCGCGCTCGCCGGGGCCCGGTCGCTGGTGAAGACCCGGCGATAGCCGAGGGTACGGAGTCGGCCGAGCACCCGCCGGTCGTAGCGGCCCAGCGGCAGAGCGGCTTCGTTCACCGGGCGGCCGCAGGCGTCGGACAGCAGCTCCCTCGCGTCGATCAACTCCCGATCAAGATCATGATCATCGAGATCCCGCCACGGGCGATGGGTCAGGCCGTGACTGCCGATGATCATTCCGGCCCGTCCGAGCGCGTCCACGTCGGCCGCGCTCAGGCTGCCCGGCCGGCCGAGCCGACCGGCCAGCGGGAAGAACGCGGCGGTGAGCCCGCGGCGGAGCAGCCCGGGCAGACCGAGTTCGAGGTCGGAGGCGTTGCCGTCGTCGAAGCTGAGCCGCACATCTGGCCGGGAGCCGAAACGATCAAGGACGTCCTCGTACAACTCCGGTTCGATCCAGTAGCCGGCCTCGTCAGGCTCCAGCTCGCGTTGCGGGTTGCCGATCCCGTGGAAGCACACGTTGATGATCATGACCGGGCGTTCCCGCTGTCCCAGGCGGTGCCGTGCGCGGCGCGCCGGGCGAGCACGGCGGCGATCACCGTGACGGCCGCGTAGACCGCGCCGGCCGGGGCCAGCCGCGGTTCGGGCAACACCACCTCGCGCAGCCAGGCCCAGCGGTCCGCCGGCCGTACCGTCACCGGCAGTTGATCATCGTGACCCGACTGCCGCAGCTCGCTGTTGCCGCGGCGGACCCGGGACAGCCGCCGGATCAGTTGGCCGGTCCGCAGCGGGGTGGCGACCTCGACGACGGTGTCGAGCCGCACCTTCTCGCTGTCGTCGAAGATCGAATCGAGGAACAGGTCGTCGGCGATCACGTCCGGGAAGCGCTCGAACCGAGTCCGGCCTCGTCCGGACAGCGCGATCACACCGCGCCCGAAGAGCCCGCGGTGGTAGACCGGAAGTCTTTGATTGATGGCGAAGTAGGACCGGACCGGCCACGGCCGGCCGGTCAGCTCGAGCCGCCGGTGCGGCACCGCCGCGCGCGGCGGGCCCTGCGGCGGCAGCGCCCGGTCCAGCTGTGCCAGGTAGTCCGGCGGCAGCAGGATGTCGGCGTCGAGATAGACCCGGCGGAAGCCGCGGGCCGCCCGGTCGGCGGCGTTCAGGGCGCCGGTCTTGCCGGGCTGCGGCAGGTCGAGCACGGTCACGCCGCGGTGGCGGCGGGCGACCTCGGCGGTGTCGTCGTGGCAGCCGTTCGCCGCGACGATGATCTCGTACGGCGGGGCGTCCTGCTGCGCCTCGATGGCGGCCAGGCAGGCGTCGATCACCGACGCCTCGTCGTGGGCCGCGACGATGATGCTGATCAAGGTCTCCGTGGTCGTCATCGGCCCTCCCCCCGAGTAGCGCGACGCACCGTCGAGACCACGATAGTGCCGTCCTCGGCGGCGCGGTCGAAAATCACGGAATCCCTGCCAGGACTGGACGATCGACGTATCGTCGAACCGTGGCCGAGGGCACCGGACTCGAGGTCCGGCCGATCACCGCGGAGGATGTCGACCAGGTCGCACGGTTCCTCGCCGCGGAGCTCAACAGTCGGCTCTCCGCCGAGACCTGGGCCGCGGCGATCGTGCCGCCCTGGCCGGTCACCGCACCGAATCACGGCTTCCTGCTGGCCGACTCGGGGCGGGTGGTCGGCGTCCAGCTCGCGATCTACTCCGAGCGGATGATCATGGGCCGGGCCGAACGGTTCTGCAACCTCGCCGCCTGGTGCGTCCTGGACGACTACCGCCTGCACGGGGTACGGCTGCTCCGCTCGGCCCTGGCCCAGCCGGGCTACACGTTCACCGACCTGTCACCGAGCGGTTCGGTGATCGCGGTGAACCAGCGGCTGAAGTTCACCGAGTTCGACACCCGGTCGGTGCTGCTGCCCAACCTTCCGTGGCGGGCGAACCGCTCGATCGCGATCACCGCCGAGCCGGTCGCCCTGACCGCCGCGCTGACCGGGGACGAACTCCGCTACTACCGCGACCACCGTGATTGCCTCGCCGCCCGGCAGGTCCTGATCACGCACGGCGGCGAGAACTGCCTGGTCGTCTACCGGCGGGATCGGCGGAAGGGGATCTCCGCCTTCGCCTCGATCCTGTACGCGAGCCGGCCGGACCTGCTCCGACGGGCGCTGCCCGACCTGCGTGCCTATTTCCTCCGGCGGGACCGGCTGATCGCGACCCTGGCCGAGGTGCGCCTGGTCGGCCGGCCACCGGGAGCGGTCGATCTGCCGGCGACCCGGCGCAAGATGTTCCGGTCGGACCACCTGACCGCGGAGCAGGTCGACTACCTCTACAGCGAGTTGACCTGCGTGCCGTGGTGAGCCGCGGTTGCCAAGCTCACCGCGGACCGTTATCGTGCCGTTATATTCCGGTGCTGAGCGTACGAGCCGTTCGGCGCCGGGGCTCGTAGATGCAGTTGTGGGGGCTTCACAACTGACAGTTTCAGTGTCGATCCCGGGGTCGCCCGGGCGATGCTGCATGCTGTCGAGAAGGGGAAGGCCTCATGCAGATTCGATCTGCACGCTTCGTCAGGAAACGTCGCTCCGTCCGATCCCTGCTGGCGATCGCCGCTCTGTTCGGCGCCAGTACGGGTCTCGTCATCACCAGCACCGTCGCGGCCGTTCCGGCCGACCGGGCCGCCGAACCCGCTGTCGCGGATGCCGCCTCGGGTGAACGCCCGCCGTACCGACTGCCCGGCAACACGGACCGGAACCAGTCCGACCAGCCGGCGCCGGACCACAGGCGGACCGAACGGCCGAGTGCCGGCCAGGACCGTTCCGAGTGGTCGCATTCCGACCGGGACCGCTCGGGCCGCCGCCTCGCTCACCTCGATCTCGGACTCCGGTTCACCGTGTCGGCCGACGGCTCGATCGTCGGGTTGCGCTACCTCCGCGGCGAGGAGAGCGCGACCAGGCACGGCACCCTCCGCGACCAGTCCGGCAAGCCGCTGGCCCGGGTCGAGTTCCGCGGCGCCGGGTCCGGCTGGCAGTACGCGAAATTCGACCGGGCCGTCAAGGTCCGGGCCGGCCAGACCTTCCTGGCCACGATCCGCGCCGGCTTCCGTACCGACGCGGAACGGAGCGCCGTCATGGCGCTGTTCGATCATGGTCGGCTGGACACCGGCAAGCTCGAGAACGCGGCCGCCGTGCTGCGCCTTCGCGGCGACTGGCGCACGGTCGGCTCCGACCGGACCGAGTCCGGCGTGCAGCCGCTGATCCGCGCCGCGAAGCCGACGCCGCCGAACCCGGCTCCGTCACCGAAGCCGACACCGACGCCGACACCGACTCCGGAACCCGCTCCGACGCCGAAGCCCACCCCCACTCCGACGCCGGCGCCGTCCGAGCCGCCGGTCGACGACGGGGAGTTTCCGAACGCGGGCAACACCGGCGTGCCGGCCGGGACGAACCTGCAGCCCTACACCGGCCCGAAGACGATCACGCAGGACGGTACGGTGATCGACGGCAAGACCGTCAACGGTTCCTTGATCATCCGGGCCGCGAACGTCACCGTACGCAACTCGGTGATCAACGGCACGATCGCCACCGACGAGAACTCCACCGGCTATTCGTTCACGATCGTCGACTCCGAAGTCAGGGTCGGGGACCGGGAGGGGACCGGGATCGGTGCCGTCAATTTCACGGTGTTGCGGGTCGAGGTGACCGGCGGGAACCGTTCGATGAACTGCTGGAAGAACTGCGACATCCGCGATTCCTATGTCCACGGCCAGTTCCGGGACGAGACCGGTGTCGCCCACGAATCGGGCATCCGGATGGGCGCCGGCGGCAAGATCATCGGCAACACGATCATCTGTGACGCCCCCGACGTCCCGCCCGACGCCGGCTGCTCGGCCAGCCTCACCGGGTACGGAGACTTCGCCGCCGTCCAGGACATGGAGATCCGCGGCAACCTGATCGGCGCCACCACCGGCGGCTTCTGCGCCTACGGCGGCAGCTCCGGCGGCAAACCGTACTCCGACGGCGCCCGGGACATCCGGTTCATCGACAACACCTTCCAGCGCGGCAAGACCGGCCAGTGCGGCTTCTGGGGCCCGATCACCGACTTCGACTCGGGTGCTCCGGGCAACGTCTGGCAGGGCAACGTCTGGGACGACGGAACACCGGTCAAGCCGTCGAACTGACCGGCGCCCTGGCGGTTCGGTCCGTGGCCGCCAGCAGGTTGATCAGGAAGGCCACGGTGGTTGGCTGGGCCGGCGTGCTCCCGGAGAGCACCCGGTCCAGCCAGCCGGCCCGCAGCAGCGGAACGCCGTAGAGCGCTTCGCAGGCTGCGGGCTCGGCCCGCCAGTGTTCCAGCACCAGCGCGGCGGCATCGGCCGCACCGAGTTGGGCCCGCCGGCCCCGGGTCACGCGCTGGTGCACCTTACGTACCATCTTGCGCGCGGTCACCGTGCCGGTCGACAGCCGGGTGAACACCGAGCGGGTGCCGAGCCGGGCCGGCACCAGACCGGAGTCGAGCGGGACCCGGGCCAGTTCCGGGTCGAGCCGCCGCATCAACCGGCCGAGCAGCATCGAGTCGCGCTTGTCTCCGGGGGCGACCGCGAGCGCCAGTTCGACGAAGGTCCGGTCGAACATCGGGTTGATGTAGTGCCGCCGGATCGCGGCGACGGTGCCGTGTACGCCGGCCCAGCGGTGCATCCGCTGCATCAGGTAGAAGTCGTCGGTGGACCGAAGCCAGTCGCCGGGCCCGAAGAGCCCGTGCAGCGTGCCGAGCGTGGTCGCGCGAGCGTGGTCGAGGAAGGCCGGCTCGAAGGCGTCGGCCTCGACGGCCTCGTTGCTGAAGAGTCGCCAGCGAGCCAGCCGATCGACCAGGTGCGGCGAGGTGGTGGCGTGGGCCGGCTGGCCGGCGTAGTAGAAGCCGCGGGCGACCTCGCCGCCCAGCCCGCCGAGCCGATGGCCCTGCTCCAGATGGGATTCGGCGAGCAGCAGCGGCGCCAGGGCCAGTGGGCTCGCCGCGCACTCCAGCTCCCGGGCCGCGGCCAGCGCCAGGGCGTGGGTCTCGGCGGGCGTGGGCCGACGCTGTTCGTCGAGTCGGTACACCTGGTGCGCCATCCCGAACCTTTCGACCAGCTGGGCGGCGATCATGACGTCCGGACTGTCCGGGTTGCCGAGGGTCAGGGCACGGATCCCGGCCCGACGCTGCTCCGGGATCGCCGCCAGCAGGATCCGCGAGTCGTGGCCACCCGTGAGCTGCAGCATGGCGTCCGGATGATCATCGAGGTAAGCCGTCTGCCACTGGACCAGGATGGCGGCCATCGCCTCGACGGCCTCGTCGAGTTGCGGCGCGGTTGCGGGTCGGGCCGGCGGCTCGGCGTACCGGCGCAGGTCCAGCCCGCCCCGGTGCAGCGTCGCGATCGTCGCCGGGCCGAACGTGTGTACGCCGGCGAACAGGGTGGCGTCGCCGATCTGCCAGCCGATCAGCGCCTGCGCTCCGAGGCCGGCCGGGTCGAGCGCGCCGCCGGCCAGGATCGACAGGGCGCGGGCGCTGGTGGACACGGCGGACACGCCCGGCCCGCGCCACCAATAGAGCTGATGGAAGCCCAGCCAGTCACCGGCGATCATGATCGGCGCGCCGGGCGCCGGGCGGTGGGCCGCGGCGAACGGCGGCAGTAGGTCCGTCAGGGCGGCGCCGTTGGCGATCATCGCGGGCAGTTCGGTCGTGGCGACATCACGAGTCCGGGTACGCGCGGCCCGGCCGAGCCGCACCGTGAACCCGCCGGCCGGGTCGGTCAGGTCGCCGGGATCCGTTCCGGCGAAGGCAATCCAGCCGTCGTCGGTACGCCGGAGCGTCGGTTCGGCCGGCAGGGAATCGTTCAGGCAGCCGACCGCCTGGGCCAAGGACCGCTCGTCGATCGCCGGCCCGCCGGGGTCGGAGCTGAGCGTCACTGCGAGAAGAGCCTTCATGGTGCCGCCGTCCGGATGATCATGGTCGTCAGTTGTCGGGTGGGAGGGGGGTTCCGTCGTCCCAGCGGTTGCCCTCCCAGATGTTGCCGGGAGCGTTCGAGTCGAAGTCGGTGATCGCGCCCCAGAAGCCGCACTTTCCGCCCGGGCCGCGTTCGAAGATGTTGTCGATGAACCGGATGTCCCGGGCGCCGTCGGAGAACGGTTTGCCGCCCGAGCTGCCGCCGTAGGCGCAGAAGCCGCCGGTGGTGGCGCCGATCAGGTTGCCGCGGATCTCCATGTCGCGGACGGCGGCGAAGTCTCCGTACCCGGTGAGGCTGGCCGAGCAGCCGGCGTCGGGCGGGACGTCGGGGGCGTCACAGATGATCGTGTTGCCGATGATCTTGCCGCCGGCGCCCATCCGGATACCGGACTCGTGGGCGACACCGGTCTCGTCCCGGAACTGGCCGTGGACATAGGAATCGCGGATGTCGCAGTTCTTCCAGCAGTTCATCGAACGGTTCCCGCCGGTCACCTCGACCCGCAACACCGTGAAATTGACGGCACCGATCCCGGTGCCTTCGTTGTTGCCGATCCGCACTTCGGAGTCGACGATCGTGAACGAGAAGCCGGTCGAATCCTCGTCGGTGGTGATCGAACCGTTGATGATCGAGTTGCGTACGGTGACGTTCGCGGCTCTGATGATCAAGGCGCCGTCGACGGTCTTGCCGTCGATCACCGTCCCGTTCTCGGTGATCGTCTCCGGTCCCGTATAGGCCGTGAGCTTCGTTCCCGCCGGCACACCGGTGGTGTCCTCGTTCGGCAGCCCGTCCGGAGGCCCGCCGGCACCGGTCGACGGTTCGGTCGGCTGGGTCGGCGTCGCCGTGGGTGCAGGTGACCTGTCCGCGGGGCTGGGCGTCTCGAAGGCGCTCGACATCGCGGACTGCAGCCGGCCCACGCCGTAGCCGATTCCCGCGGACGCCAGCAGCGCCGCCACGATCCCCGCGACGGCGAGTCTGCGCCTGGCCGGGCCTTTCTCGATCATGGACGGCGCCCGGCTTCAAGCAGCATCGGCGAGCTTGCCGTCCACGAACGCGACCAGGGTTCCTACCGAGGCGAACAAGTCACTGCCGAATTCATGATCATCGATCATGAAACCGAACTCGGATTCCAGTCCGGCCAACAGGTCGAGGACGGCGAGCGAGTCGAGTTCCGGCAAGGCGCCGTAGAGCGGGGTGCCCGGGGTGAGCGCACGCCCGCCGTCGGGCAGGCCGAGCGTCTCGGCGATGATCGCCTGGACCCGGGGCAGGGTGGTCGACGTGATGGTCATGGTGTCCTTTCAGATCAGGGCTTCGGCCGGGGCCGGGTGGCCCAGGAACGCGGTCGGGCTCGCGGTCAGGCCGTACGCGCCGGCCTGGAAGATCACGATCAGGTCGTCGACCGCCGTGGTCGGTAGCACGACCTTGTCGGCCAGCAGGTCGAGCGGGGTGCAGAGCCGGCCGACGACCGTGCTCACCTCGGCCGGCGGCTCGGTGATCTTGTTCCCGACCGCGACCGGGTAGTTCCGCCGAATCACCTGGCCCAGGTTGCCGGAGGCGGCCAGCTGGTGGTGCATCCCGCCGTCGACGACCAGGAACTGCTCGCCGCGGGACAGCTTGCGGTCCAGCACCCGGGTCACGTACACGCCGCTCTCGCCGACCAGGTAGCGGCCCAGTTCGAGCACCGGGCGGGCCTCCGGCAGCCGGTTGGCGATCGGCCCGTCGATCAACTCCGCGAGGTTCGCGGCGACTCGAGTGAGGTCGAGCGGCCGGTCCCGTTCGCTGTACGGAATCCCGAAACCCCCGCCCAGATTGAGATAGCGGACCGGCGTGCTGCTGAGCTCGGCCAGGGCGATGATCAACTCGACCGTACGTCGCTGCGCCTCACCGAGGATGTCGGCGTTGAGGTTCTGCGAACCGGCGAACACGTGGAAGCCGATCAGGTCGAGGTCGAGGGCGGTGATCAGCCGGAGCAGGTCCGGCACCCGTTCCGCGTCGACGCCGAACTGTTGCGGGCCGCCGCCCATCCGCATGCCCGAGCCGCGGACGGCGAAGTCGGGATTGACCCGGATCGCGACCCGCGGCCGGATGCCCAGCCGGACCCCGGCCTCGGCGACCCGGCGCGCCTCAGTCTCGGACTCCAACTCGAGGGTGATCCCGGCGGCCACCGCCCGCCCGATCTCGGCCGGTGCCTTGCCCGGCCCGGCGAAGCCGATCCGGTCCGGCCGGATCCCGGTGTCCAGGGCCACCGCCAGCTCGCCGGCGGAGGCGACGTCGAGGCCGTCGACCAGCCCGGCCAGGTGCTGCACCACGGCCGGCATCGGGTTCGCCTTGACCGCGTAGTGCAGCCGGATCGCCGGCGGCAGCGTCTGCCGCAACAGCTGCACCCGTTCGGTGATCAAGGAGCGGTCGTAGGCGAAGAACGGCGTGCTGCCGATCCGGGCGGCCAGCCGGGACAGGCCGATCCCGCCGATCGCGAGCTCACCGGCAACCGTACCGAAGTCGGCCGGTCCGGACCCGATGATCAACTCACTCGCGGTCATCCGAGTTCCGTCCGCAGCAGGGCCCGGTCGTACTTGCCGTTCGCCGAGCGCGGCAGCTCGGCCCGGACGATCACCTCGGACGGCACCTGGAAGTGCGGCAGCTCCCGGCGCAGTTCGGCGAGCAGCGCCGAGGTCGTCAGCGGGTGGCCGTTCTCCGTGGCCAGCAACACGATCCGTTGACCGAGCCGGTCGTCCGGCACGCCGAGCGCGACCGCGTCCCGGACCATCCCGGTGGCGTACGCGGCCTCCTCGACCTCGGTCGGACTGACCCGGTAGCCGGAGGTCTTGATCATTTCGTCGGTCCGCCCGACGAAGTAGAGATAGCCGTCGGCGTCGGCGACCACCCGGTCCCCGGACCAGACCGCGAGTTCCGGCTGCCGCCAGCTCGCCGTCGGGCCCGGGACCGGGCGGAACCGTTCACTCGTCCGGACGGGATCGTTCCAGTACCCGAGGGCGACCAGGCTCCCCCGATGCACCAGCTCACCCTCTTCGCCGGGACCGCAACGGGACCCGTCCGGACGGACCACGAGGATCTCCGCGTTCGGAATGGCCTTCCCGATCGAATCCGGGCGGAGATCCACCTGAGCCGGATCGAGGTACGTGGAGCGGAAGGCCTCCGTCAGTCCGTACATGAGATAGGGGTGCGCCGCCGGGAACAACTCGCGCAACCGCGCCAGCGTGCTGCGCGGCAGCCGGCCGCCGGTGTTGGCGAAGTAGCGCAGCCGCTGCCGGGCGGCGTCCGGCCAGTCGAGCCCGGCCAACTGCAGCCAGAGCGGCGGCACGCAGGTCAGCCCGGTGACGCCGTGCCGTTCGCAGAGCCGCGGCACGTCTCGGGGCAGCAGGTAGTTCAGCAGCACCACCCGGGCCCCGGACCGGAACGCCGTGGTCAGCTGGCTGAAGCCGGCGTCGAAGCCGAGTGGCAGCACGGCCAGGATCACGTCGTGGTGATCATTTCCGAGATAGCCGGCGACGCTCTCCGCGCCGGCGATCAGGTTGCGGTGGCTCAGCACCACCCCCTTCGGCCGGCCGGTGCTGCCGGACGTATAGAGGATCGCCGCCGGATCAAGATCGACACCGTGGCCGGTCGGTCCGGCCGGCGGATCCGTGATCATGGACGCGGCCCAGTCGTGCCGCTGCGGCCCGCCGGTCTCGGCCGGCTCGGCCGCCGAGGCGCCGATGACGATCACGTGCTCCACCGTTGACGAGGTGAGCGTCGGCCACAGGGTGCCGAGCCGCTCGGCGGTGGTGATCAGGAAGCGGGCCTCGCAGTCGGTCAGGATGTGCCCGACCTGGGCCGGGCGGAGCACCGGATTGACGGGTACGAAGACGCCGCCGGCCACCGAACAGCCGAAGATCGCCGTCACCGTCTCGAGCCGCTTCTCGGCGAACACCGCCACCCGGTCGCCGGGCTGCAGGCCGAGCCGGGTCAGCAGGTCGCCGGCCGCGGCGATCCGCCGCCACAGCTCGGCGTAGGCCTGCGTCTCCTCGCCGTACGTCAGCGCCGGCCGGTCCGGCAGCGCGGCGGCGGTGTGCTCGACCAGGTGGTGCAGCCGGGTCAGCGGCAGCCCGGTGATCATGATCCACCCCGGCCGAGCGCGCGGTAGCTCCAACCGGCGGCTCGCCAGCGGGCCGGGTCGAGTGCGTTGCGGCCGTCGATGATCACGGCCCGGTCGACGACCTCGCGCAAGGCGACCGGGTCCAACTCGACGTACTCCGGCCATTCGGTCAGCAGCAAGATCAACTCCGCGCCGCCGATCGCCTCGTCGAGGGTGCAGGCCACCGCGAGGTGCGGTCTGGTTTCGACCACCCGGTCCAACGCTCGCGGGTCGGTGATCACCACGTCCGCGCCGACCGACGCCAGCCGTTCCGCGACCTCCAGGGCGGGCGAGTCGCGGATGTCGTCGCTGCCCGGCTTGAACGCCGCCCCGAGCACCGCGATCCGCTTGCCCGCCGGCGCCCCGCCGCAGGCCGCCAGGGCGAGCTCGACCAGCCTGGCCCGGCGGTGCAGGTTGATCGCGTCGACCTCGCGCAGGAACGCCAGCGAGGCTCCGGCGCCCAGCTCCTCGGCGCGGGCCAGGAAGGCCCGGATGTCCTTGGGCAGGCAGCCGCCGCCGAACCCGAGACCGGCGCCGAGGAACTGGCGGCCGATCCGCCGGTCGTGGCCGAGCGCGTCGGCCAGCCGCACCACGTCGCCGCCGGTCGCGTCGCAGAGGTCGGCCATCGCGTTGATGAAGCTGATCTTGGTCGCCAGGAACGCGTTGGCCGCGGCCTTGGTCAGTTCGGCGGTCGCGTAGTCGGTGCTGATCACCGGCGTGCCGTCGGCGACGGCCTTGGCGTAGATCCGGTTCAGCAGGTCCGCGGCGGCGATTCCGGCCGGGCCGCCGGGCACGCCGTAGACGATCCGGTCCGGCGCCAGGGTGTCGGCCACCGCATGGCCCTCGCGGAGGAACTCGGGATTCCAGGCCAGTTCGGCGGCCGGCTCGACCGACCGGATCCGGGCCCGCAACCGGGCCGCGGTGCCGACCGGCACGGTCGACTTGCCCACCACGAGATCGCCCGGCTTCAGGTACGGCAGCAGGGCGGTGACCGCAGCGTCCAGATGACGCAGGTCGGCCGCCGCGCCGCCCGGCTGCTGCGGCGTCCCGACGCAGAGGAAGTGCACGGTCGCGCCGTGCGCCGCAGCCGGGTCGGTGGTGAAGCGCAGCCGGCCGGAGCCGAGGCCGTCGGACAGCAACTCGGCCAGCCGCGGCTCGTACAGCGGCGGCCGGGCCCGGCCGAGCCCGGTGATCTTGGCCCGGTCGACGTCGATGCCGACCACGGTGTGGCCGAGCGCCACCATCGAGGCCGCGTGCACGGCACCCAGGTAGCCGCAGCCGATCACGGACAGGACCAGATCGTCGTCGGCTCCGTCGAAGTTGATCATGGTGCGGTCCGTTCCCGGACGAAGCGACGCAGCTCCGTCTCGTCGGTCAGATCGACGTAACGCCGGCCCAGTTCGTCGAAGGAGGGGGCTGGATGGATCTCGTCCCGGACCTCGTCGGCCGGCCGGCTGACGCCGAACAGCCGGTCGTAGACGCCGACGTACGCGAGCGACTGCGGCCGCCAGTCCAGCGCGGCCGAGACCCGCCGCCGGGCCCGTACCCCGAGGTCGGCGCGGAGCTCCGGATCGTCCAGCAGGACGAGGATCTGGTCGGCGAAGGCCTTGCCGTCGCCGGACTCGACGTAGCGCACCGATTCGCCGCCGGAGACCCGGGTCTCGACCAGGTCGAAGGCGACCGACGGGAGTGCGTACGCCATGTACTCCATCGTCTTGTTCATCGTCGAGACGTCGTTCAGGGGCGTCTTGAGGTCGGGGCTGAGGCCGACGTCGGCGGCGCTGAGATGCTCGGCGATCATGGACCGGTCGGCCCGGCCGGTGAATGTCACATAGTCGTCCAGCCCCAGCTCGGTGGTGCGCCGGCGCAGGGCGGCCAGGCAGTCGCCGAAGCCGAGCAGAGTGGCGTGGATGTCCTGCCGGCCGCGCCGGTGGACCAGGTCGTCCATCACGTCGATGATCAACTCGGTGCCGTCCTGCGGCCCCATGATGCCGAGGTAGACCAGGTTGAACCGGGTCCGGCGGCGGCCGGTCGGATAGACCGGGCGCATCACCCGGGTGTCCGGTCCGCTGCGGACCACCGTGACGTCGGACGACTGCCGGCGGCCGCGGTCGATCGCGATCCTGCGATACGACTCGTTGGTCGCGATCACCCGGTCGGCGATCTTGTACGTCATCCGTTCCAGCCAACGGAGTCCGGCCAGCTCGGCCCGTTCCCGGGCCGATCGCGGAACCCCGAAGCGGGACAGGAAGAGCTCGGGATTGAGATCGTGCTGGTCGAACACGAACCGGACGCCCCGATGGCGCCACAACCAGGCCAGCAGCCAGTACGTGTCCGGCGGGTTGCACGCCTGGATCGCGGTGAACCGGTGCCGCCGCCAGACGGTCCGGGACAGCCAGGCCGTGCGCAGCCAGCTGTAGCTGAACTCCAGCAGGAAACCGGCCAGGCCGCGGGCCTCCGGCGCCGGCCGGTACTTGTACAGGTGCACCCCGTCCAGCCACTGCTCGGGCGGGTCGTCGGGACCCTTCGGGCAGATCACGCTGACCCGGTAGCCGGCGGCCACCAGGGCCTGGCACTCGAGCCAGACCCGGCGATCCAGCGGGACCGGCAGGTTCTGCACGATGATCAAGATGTGCTGGCCGGGGGCGTCCGGGGGCTCGGCCGGGCGGGCCGGCGAGTCCGTGCGGGTCGGGGTCGTCATCGAGTTCCTCCTCGTACCACAGCCGGTGATCCGGCTTCGGGGATGGCGATCCGCGGCATGCCGCTGCCGTCGGCCGGGGTGACCCAGACGTCGGTGACCGTGGCCTCGTCGCCCGGCCGCGAGATCGCGTACAACAGGTGGTCGTCGTCCAGCCACTCGACCTGATCATCGACCGACCGTTCGTCGGCGATCATGGTCTCGGTGCCGGAGGCAAGATCAAGAACGGCGATCCGCCAGACCGGGGTGCCGGTCGAGGACAGCCGCTTCTTGTACGCGATCGCGCGGCCGTCGGGCGACAGCGACGGGCACTCGACGTTCTGGCGGAGCCCGGTCAGCGTCCGCTCCGAGAGCGAGCCGCGGACCAGCCAGGTCTGGCCGCCGACGGCCGCGGTCGCGTAGAACGTGTCGCCGTCGTCGGCGAACGTGACGCCCCAGAAGTTGCGGTTGATAGCGGTCAGCGGGCGTCCGTCGACGGTCGTCCGGAACTCCTCCAGATTGCCGATCCGCTGCGCCCCCCGCCAGATCACGGTCTCGGTGGAGAACGACGACCCGGCGTAGGAATGGCCGGTGACGAACGTGGTGGTGGCGGCCAGGGTGCCGTCGCGGGACATCCGGGCCCGGCTGGGCAGGCCGGCCAGCTCCTGCTCCGCGACCGGCCGGAGTTGATCATCGAGCCGGACCAGTGCGTAGCGGGGCGGGATGCCGCGGCGGGCGGCGACGCAGGTGCCGGCCGTGGCCGTGACGTAGACCCGTTCGCAGTCGACGTCCAGCACGGCCCTTGGTCCGCCCGGGTCGGTGACCGCGACCACGGCGAGCCGGCCGTAGTCGGTGCCGAGGGCGGCGGAGCGGAACACGATGTGCGGCGCGCCGAGCAGGCCGGCGGGATCGGTGCCCGCCGGCCCGGCTCGGCTCGGCACGGGCGCGCCGAGGCTGTTGCGGACCAGGTAGATGCCGGCCGCTCCGAGCAGCAGCACACTGATCCCGATCAAGGCACCGATCCGGGCTCCGGTCGTGATCATGCCGTCACGCTCCCGCGCCGGACCGACGTGGCCAGCAGCCGCCCGGCCACCGGCACCATGAGCAGGAGCGCGCCGGCGACGACGAACAGCGCGAGCTGCTGGTCGGTCAGCTGCCAGAGCAGGCCGAAGCCGACCGCGCTGCCGAACCGCGACACCGCGACGACGGTCTGGGCGGCGGAGATGCCGCTGGCCCGCCGGGACTCCGGCGACAGCTGCGCAGCGAGCGCGCTGAGCACTCCGTCGGTGGCCGCGTAATAGACCCCGAGCAGGCCGACCACCGCGATCACGGCGGGCAGCCCGGCCGGACCGGCCGCGGTGGTCAGGTAACCGACGAGCAGCACCAGATGGCCCGCCAGGAAGAGCTTCCAGCGGCCGAACCGGTCGGCCAGCCGACCGAACGGGACCGCCAGCGCGAGGTAGGTCACGCTGGTCCCGACGAACAGCAGCGGGAACAACTGCGGCGGCACCGAGCCGGCCTCGGACAGCGCGAGATAGAGGAACCCGTCGCCGATCGTGACCAGGCCGAGCAGGCCGGCGGCGACCAGCAGCGTGCCCGGCACCGGCAGCCGCCGGCTCCGCCCGGCCGGACGATGATCAACGGCAGGCTCGGCGGGGGCGGGTGTGAGGGCGGGGGCGGTGGCCGGGCGGAACCGGGTGGCCGGCACGGCCAGCAGCAGCACGGCGACGCCGATCACGGCGAAGGCCGCCGACACGGCGAACACGGAACGGTAGCCGCCGAGGCCGTACGGGACGGCGAAGAGGATCGCGAACGCGAGCAGCGGGCCGATCAAGGCACCGGTCGTGTCCAGGGCCCGGTGCACGCCGAAGTTCCGGCCGAGGGCCCGCGGATCGGAGGCGGCGGCGATCATGGCGTCCCGCGGGCCGGTGCGCAGGCCCTTGCCCAGCCGGTCCAGGGTGATCATGGCGGTGAGCGGCCAGAACCCCTGCACCAGCAGGAAACCGACCCGAGACAGCGCCGAGCCGCCGTAGCCGAGGACGGCGATCCGTTTGGGCCGCCGGGTGGTGTCCGCCCACCAGCCGCCGGCCAGTCGGACCAGTGCCGACACCGCCTGGTTGATCCCGTCCACGAACCCGTACGCCAGCGGGCCGAAGCCGAGCACCACGGTGAGGTAGAGCGGCAGCACGGCGGTCACCGATTCGGACGAGATGTCGGTGAGCAGGCTGACGATGCCGAGCCCGAGCACCGTCGCCGGGATCCGGCGCGGCACCTCGGCGGGCGGCGCGGCGGTGCGCCGGTCCCGGTTCTCGCGCAGCGTGACGTACATCTAGCTCACCCGCGGTTCGGCCGCGACGGCGAGCCCGGCGCCGGTCTGCGCGTGCCGGGTCCCGCAGGCCGGGCAGACCAGGGTCGGATCGAGCCGCTCGCCGCAGCCGCAGACCCAGCCGATCCGCCGGGCCGGGTTGCCGGCCAGCAGCGCATGATCATCGACGTCCCGGGTCAGCACGGCGCCCGCGGCGGCGAACGCGTTGCGGCCCACGGTGATGCCGCAGACCACGATCACGCCAGCGCCGAGGGTCGCTCCGGTCCGGACCAGGGTCGGCCGCAGCTCCGGCCAGTCCCGCCGGATCCGGGCCCGCGGCCGCAGGTCGTTGGTGAAGATCGTTCCCGGGCCGAGGAAGACGTCGTCCTCGACGGTGACGCCGTCGAAGATCATCACCTGGTTCTTCACGGTGACCCGGTCGCCGATCACGGCACCCTGCTCGACGAACGCGCCGCCGCCGATGTTGCAGTCCCGGCCGACCCGGGCCCCGGCCATGACGTGTGCGAAGGCCCAGACCCGGGTCCCGGCGCCCACCTCGTCGCTGTCACACAGACCACTCGGATGGACGTAGGCCGCCGAGCCGGCGACATTGTCCGGCCTCGTCGAAACGGCAGCCATCAGACGCCGCCCCGGTAGAACTCGTGCGCCCTGATTCGCGCACGCAAAAATAGGTTCCTGACGATCCCCATGTGCCCCCGGCTTTCCCAGAACCGCCCGTCACCCCCCGTGACGGCGCACGTCGATAACCAAGACTCCGTGGGTTTGGCCGAGGATAGGTAGGCGGCGTGGTACGCGACGCAGAACGCCTACAATCCCCTCGAGCGAATTTCTCCCCCCGTGACTCAAGGTAGCTGGAGCGTAACCCCTGTTTCGGGGCTCCGCCAGCAGAACCGGTGAATTCGTGGCGACGCGCTTGTGACGGATGGCTTCGGCCCTGCCCGACCAGGGCCGAAAGACCCGGAATCCCTGTCTGGTGGCGGGTCTCGAGGGCGTACGACGGCCGGCCTCGCTGCAGTCGAGGCCCGAGGACGACGACGCTCGGGGCACCGATGGGGGCTGATCTCGATGCCCGGCGATGGTCGTCGACCGCCGTACGCGGTCCGTGAATCCGTCGAAGCTTGCTGCCTCTGCCGGCTGCCCCGAAGCCGGTCAGTGCAAACGTTCAGATGGTGCCGAAACGCTGTGAGCTCGGCTGCAAAATTCCCCCGATTCGTTGAGGATCTCCCTCAGGGCACCCCGGTCGACAGTTCGCGACTCTGCGAACAACCTGGCTGGGGATACTCTCAGGATACCCTCCGTTCGGGAAAGCGCTAGACGTAGGGAAACAATTCACCGGAATCGGAGCAATCGTGGAACCTCGTCGACAATTCCGGAATTCCATAGCCGGTCAGTAAGGCCACTTTACCTTCTCGGGAATTACGGTGAATGGAAACAACCGAGCCCGGGGCCGCACCCGATGCGGCCGGCCGGCCCGTTTAGGATGACCGTCCATGGCGATGTTCGATCTGTCCCTGGACGAGTTGCGCGACTACCGGCCGCAGGTGTCCGAACCAGAGGACTTCGACGATTTCTGGTCCGCATCCATCGAGGAGGCTCGGGCCGCCGGCTCCGCCGCCGGAGTCGAGGTGACCAGGATCGACAACAAGCTGGCCGTGATCGACACCTACGACGTGACGTTCCCGGGTTTCGGGGGGACTCCGGTCAAGGCCTGGCTGCACCTGCCGGTCGGCGCGACCGGCCCGCTGCCGACCGTGGTGCAGTACCACGGCTACTCCGGCGGCCGCGGCTTCCCGCACTCGTTCACCCAGTGGGCGCAGGCCGGCTGGGCGCACTGGGTGATGGACACCCGGGGCCAGGGCTGGTCCTCGGGCGGCAACTCCGAGACGCCCGACCTGGCGCCGGAGGCCGGGATCAACCACGTGCCGGGCTTCATGACCTCCGGCCTGGAGGACCCGAAGCACTACTACTACCGCCGGGTCTACCTGGACGCGGTGCGGCTGCTCGACGCGGTCCGCGGGCACGCGACCACCGACCCGTCCAAGATCATCGTCACCGGCGGCAGCCAGGGTGGCGGCATCACCATCGCCGCGGCCGGGCTGGCCCCCGCGGCCGGCATCGAGCTGCTCGGCGCGGCGCCGGACGTCCCGTTCCTGTGCCATTTCCAGCGCGCGCTGCAGATCACCGGCCGGAACCCGTACGGGGAGATCACCAACTACCTGGCCGGCTGGCGGGACCGGGTCGACGTGGCCTACCGGACGCTGAGCTACTTCGACGGGGTCAACCTCGGCAGGCGGGCCCGGGCCGCGACGCTGTTCTCGGTCGGACTGATGGACCCGGTCTGCCCGCCGTCCACCGTCTACGCCGCGTACAACTTCTACGGCGGCGACGCGGACGTCACGAAGTCGATCAACGTCTACTCGCACAACGAGCACGAGGGCGGCGGGATCTACCAGACGGCGGCCCAACTCGACTGGTTCGGCGAGCTGTTCCGCGCGCCCTGAGCCTGTCGAAGGGTGATTACTGGGGCTTGATCGCGACCAGGATGTCGCGGTTGATCGAGGAGTCGACGCGGTGGCCGAGTTCGGCGTACGGCCCGCCGTCGACCATGATCAACCCGGCCCGGGTGGCGATCGAGGCGAAGTCGGTCCGGCTCAGCCCGTACGTGTTCCAGGCGACCCCGAGCGCGCCGCCGGGGCGCAGCTGCTCGGCCCAGACCGGCACCGCCTCGGCCAGCAGGTTCGCCGCCGACCGGTCCCGTCCGCTCGCCTTGCGGCCGGCACCGTGGCTGCCGTGGGCGACCCCGTACGGCGCGTCGGTGATCACCGCGTCGAACCGGCGCTGGCCGTAGAGCGCGGCCGACTGCCGGGTGTCGCCGGTGAACACGGTGATCTTGAACTGCCGGTCCGGCCGCGGCGCGATCGTCGCCTCCAGCCGGCTGCCCAGGTGCCGGCCGTCCCGGCGGACCGGGTTGACCGTCAGCGTGTGCTTGATCCGCTTCCGCCGCAGGTAGGTGCGCAGGAACGCCGCGTACGCCTCGAAGGCGGCCGGGTCCAGCTCGACGCCGTTCACGTCGTAGCCGAGCGTCAGCCCGGTGCTCAGCGTGGTGCCGCGCCCGCACAGCGGATCGAGGATCGACGGGCGCCGCGGCCGGTCCGCCCGCGCCGCCGGCCGGGCGGCCAGCGTGACGTTGATCAACAACCGGGTGAACTGCTCGTTGGTCTTGCCGGAGTACTTCGGGATCGTGACCAGGTCGTCGTCGAACTCGTCCGGCCGGTCCAGCCGGACCGGCAGCAGATGATCATCGTCCTTGCGATACAGCGCCAGCGTCGCCGAGCCGAAGCCCAGCGGTGCCAGCTCGGCCGGGTCGGCCACCCGGACCGCCAGATACTCGACGCCGGCCAGGGTGACCCGGTCCAGCGCGGCGTCCTGGTGCAACAGGATCGCCAGCTCGGCGCCGACCAGCCGGGCCGCCTGGTCGGCGTACACCCGATTGGCCGACGGGGCCAGCAAGATCACGTACTCGGTCACGTTCGCACCATCCCGTGGTTCCAGAGCGATGAGATCGGAAGCAGGTAGATGTCATCCCCCATGGAGAAGCCCTGCTCTCCCAGGTAGAACACGATGCCAGCCGCGAACCGATCCCCGAGTTTGCCGCGCAGCCATCGAAGGTGTCGGTCGGCGTCGGCTCGGGGTGACAACGAGGCTTTGACCTCGATCGCGACAATCCGTCCGTCCCTTCCCTCACAGATGAAGTCGATCTCTCGCCCGTCCCGATCTCGGAAGTGGCTGAGCCTCACGTCCTCCGCGACCGCATCCGACTTGAGCAACTCGGTCAGGACGAAGGACTCGACCAATCCGCCGAGAGCCGGGGCGCCGGGCCTCCGCAGGGAAACCGGCGTCGCACCCAACTGCTGCGCCAACAGGCCGGTGTCGGTCAGGAACACCTTCGGCGATTTCGTGAGTCGGGACGTGGCATTGGTCGACCACGCCGGAACAGTTGCGGTGAGAAAGACCGTGTCGAGATGGGCCAGGTAGGTCTGAGCGGTCGGGATCGAAACGTCCAGCTCCCTGGCCAGGTCGCTGTAGACCAGAAGGCCTGCTGATCGTGCGGCAATCAGGCCCAGCAGCCGCTCCAGTAGGCGAACGTCCCGGATCGAGGCGAAGGCGTCGATGTCCCGGGAAATGATCGTCTGAACGTAGGAGGAGTACCAACTGCCGCGCAGGCGGTCCGAGCGAAGCCGAATCGCCTCAGGGTATCCGCCGGTGCAGATGGCCTCGAGGTATGCGTCCCTGGTCCACCGCGAGTGATGTCCGATGAGCGACCTCGGTTCAGCCAGTGCGCGTTGAATCAGGTGCGGCACCTGCCCCGCCGACCGCTCGGCCATGCTCAGTGGCCAGAGGTCGATGAATACCGCGCGGCCCGCCAGGGACTCTGAAATCCCCGGTGTGGTGAGGAACCGGGTCGATCCCGAGAGGATGAACTGTCCAGGCTGCCGATTCGAGTCGACGATCTGCTTGATCGTCCGAACCAGTCGGTCGCCGCCGAGCTGGACCTCATCGATGATGAGTGGCGTTTCCGAAGGCTGGGCGAACGTGGCCGGGTCGGTCTCTGCCACGCGGCGGACGGCAGGCAGATCGAGGGTTCGGTATTCTCCGCCGCGGTGCCGCTGGTGCTCGTGCAGGAGCGTGGTCTTGCCCGCCTGGCGAGGACCGTTGACGATGACGACACGGAATGCCTCGGTGAACTCCTGCAGTTGCGCGGAGGCGAAGCGGGTGACGAGACCTCGGTTGTCGTTCTGGCTCACGGGCCACCCATCTGGCGGACTGTCGGGTGAGATCTGCCGAATCTATCACTTTAGATCTGCCGACTCGCGAATCATAGATCTGCCGATCCCGAAACCTTAGATCTGCCGAGGCTTTCACTTCCGATCTGCCGAGCTCCCGGCTTCCGACCCGTCGAGTCAGAAGTGCTGCTCCTTGGCCCGCTCGAAGGAGGCTCGGACCTCCTTCTCGGCCTCCTCGACGCCGGTCCAGGTGGCGCCCTCGACGGACTTGCCGGGCTCCAGGTCCTTGTAGACGGTGAAGAAGTGCTCCACCTCGAGCAGCAGGTAGTCGGAGATGTCCGCAATGTCGGAGATCGCGTCGTTGCGCGCGTCGCCGGCCGGCACGCACAGCACCTTGTCGTCGCCGCCGGCCTCGTCCTTCATCCGGAACATCGCGACCGCCCGACACTCGATCAGGCAGCCGGGGAACGTCGGCTCGGGCAGCAGCACCAGCGCGTCCAGCGGGTCGCCGTCCTGGCCCAGGGTGCCCTCGATGAAGCCGTAGTCGGCCGGATAGGCGGTCGAGGTGAACAGGGTCCGGTCCAGTCGGATCCGGCCGGTCTGGTGATCGACTTCGTACTTGTTCTTCTGTCCCTTCGGGATCT
The DNA here is from genome assembly GCF_013407955.1 of Microlunatus parietis. Taxonomy (GTDB): domain Bacteria; phylum Actinomycetota; class Actinomycetes; order Propionibacteriales; family Propionibacteriaceae; genus Microlunatus; species Microlunatus parietis. The sequence goes on from NZ_JACCBU010000001.1 coordinate 4,508,639, forward strand.
CGACGGTCACATCGAACGTTAGCCGGTCGCTCACTGCTCCTCCTCCACGCACGCCCGATTAGGATGGCCCGGGCACGCCGAGCATAGTGGCTGATCGCAGCCGCCTTCCAAGGCCGGCGGGGGGCCCACGGGAGGAACGAATGCGGGTGTCGCGGACGGATCGGCGCCGCCGACGACCGGCGATCGCCGGCTTCGGGATCGGCTTGGCGCTGCTCGGGCTCGGCTCCGCGTGCAGCCCGTTCCCGCAGGTCTCGGCCACCGACCAGACGCCGCCGCCCGCCAGCACCGCGCCGCCGACGCCGACCCCGACCGTTGCGGCCGAGCCGGCCGCCGCACCGGCACCCGTCCTGAAGCCGGTCGGCAAGGGTCCGGTCCCGGATCCGGACCGGGTGAAGCGCGCGATCGAGCGGGTCGGCTCGCCCAAGGCCGAGCTCGGGGCCGTGGTCGAGGAGGTGTTCACCGGCAAGACGTTGTACGACCGCAACGGCGACGATCCGGTGCTGCCCGCCTCGACGGTGAAGCTGCTCACCTCAGCGGCGGCACTGGCCGCGCTCGGCCCGGACCACGAGTTCAGCACGAAGGTGGTGGCCGGCGCGAAGGGCCAGGTGATCCTGGTCGGCGGCGGCGACCCGTACCTGACCGACACAACGGTCCCGGACAGCTATCCGGCCCGCGGCTCGCTCGACGTCCTGGCCGCGCAGACCGCCCGCCAGCTCCGCAAGAGCGGGCAGACCACGATCAGGCTCGGCTACGACGAGAGCCTGTTCACCGGCCGGGCCTGGAACGCGACCTGGCCCGGCAACTACCGCGACCAGGTCACGCCGACCTCGGCGCTGTGGGTCAACGAGGGACGGCACCAGGGCGCGCCGCGGGACACCGATCCCGCCAAGGCGGCCGCCGCGGCGTTCGCCAAGGCGTTGAAGCAGCAGAAGATCTCCGTCACCAAGATCACCGAGCAGAAGGCGGCGGCGAAGGCCAAGCCGCTGGCCTCGGTGTCGTCGATGCCGCTGGAACGGATCGTCGAGCAGGTGCTGCTGACCAGCGACAACGACGGCGCCGAGGTGCTGTTCCGGCACCTCGCCGTCGCGGCGGACCGGCCCGGGTCGATCGACGAGGCGCAGCAGCAGCTCGAGGAGAGCCTCACCGAGCTGAAGGCCTGGGACAAGGAGTCCGAGGTGTACGACGGCAGCGGGCTGTCCCGGCAGAACCGGGTGCCGGCCGAGGTACTGGTGGCCGTGCTCCGGGCCGCCGCCTCCGATGATCATCCGGAACTCCGGGCGGTGCTGACCGGGCTGCCGGTCGCCGGTGCCGAGGGTACGTTGCGGAGCCGGTTCACCGACCCGGCGGCGGAGGACGGGATCGGCGTCGTGCGCGGCAAGACCGGGACCCTGACCGGGGTCTCCTCGCTGGCCGGCATCGTGCGCACCGAGGACGGCGCCCTGCTGGCGTACGCCTTCGTGATCAACGAGCCGAAGGATCCGTGGCTGGCCCGGGAATGGGTGGCCAAGGCCTCGACCGCCCTGGCGCGCTGCGGTTGCGCATAGCATCGTGGCATGGCTACCACGATGGTCGACTGGAACGTCGCGACCCAGACCGCACGCCGGCTGGTGAAGCCGGGACCCGAGATCTCCCGGGCCGGTGCCCGGTCGGCCGTCGCCGCCCTCCGCGAGGCGGCCGTGCGGGCGGAGGCGTACGTCGCGGAGGTGACCGGCCTCCGGGTGCCCGGGCCGACCGCGCCGGTGCTGGTGGTCGACCGGCCCGGCTGGATCCAGGCCAACCTGGACGGTTTCCGGCACATCGTCGCCCCGCTGTCGGCCAAGTTCGATCACCGGCTCGCCGAGAACCCGTCCCAGGTGCAGCAGACGATGGCGCAGGTCGGCGCCCGGGTGACCGGGGTCGAGATCGGTGCGCTGCTCAGCTACCTGTCGCCGAAGGTGCTCGGCCAGTTCGACCCGTTCCATCCGGGGACCGACGGCGAGCCGGGCGGCCGGCTGCTGCTGGTCGCGCCGAACATCGTGCACGTGGAGCGGGAACTGCAACTCGACCCGGCCGACTTCCGGCTCTGGGTCTGCCTGCACGAGGAGACCCACCGGGTCCAGTTCACCGCGGTGCCCTGGTTGCGGGACCACCTGAACGGCCTGATCGAGAAGCTGGTCGCCTCGGCTGACCTGGACGCCGGCGTGATGGGCGACATGATCAAGAACGCCGCGCGCAAGATCGGCGACGGGCTCCGCGGCGACGAGGAGATCTCGATCATCGACCTGGTGCAGACGCCGGAGCAGCGGGAGACGGTGGACGCCATGACCGCCGTGATGTCGCTGCTCGAGGGGCATGCCGACGTCGTCATGGACAGCGTCGGCCCCGACGTGATCGGCACGATCACCGAGATCCGGCGCAAGTTCAACGTCCGCCGCGAGGGCCACGGGTTCGACAAGATCATCCGTCGGCTGCTCGGGCTGGACGCCAAGATCAGGCAGTACCGCGACGGCGCGGCGTTCTGCCGTCGGGTGCTGGACCGGGTCGGCATGAACGGCCTCAACCAGGTCTGGATCTCGCCGGAAACCCTGCCCAGCAAGGACGAGATCGCGTTCCCCGACCTGTGGCTGAACCGGGTGCACGGCACCCCGGCCTGACCTGGATCCGGATGGCCGTGAAGGCGCTCGGGCCGGCGCAGCTCGAGGTGGTGCAGGCGATCACCCGGGCGCTGACCGACGTCGATCATGGTCTGCTGGTCGCCTGCTCCGGCGGTCCGGACTCGCTCGCCCTCTCCGTCGGCGCGCACCAGGTGGCCCGCCGGACCGGCCGGCCGCTGACCGCGGTGATCATCGATCACGGGCTGCAGGACGGTTCCGGTCAGGTCGCCGAGCGCGTTCATGATCAACTCAGTGGGTACGGGCTCTCCGCCGTCGAGGTGATCAAGGTCGAGGTGGCGCGCGACTCCGGCGACGGGCCGGAGGCGGCCGCCCGGACCGCCCGCTACCGGGCTCTGGACGAGGCCGCGGACCGGCTCGGCGCGACCACGATCCTGCTCGGGCACACCCGGGACGACCAGGCCGAGACCGTGCTGCTCGGCCTGGCCCGCGGCTCCGGCACCCGGTCGCTGGCCGGGATGGCGTCGAGATCCGGAAGGCTGGTCCGGCCGCTGCTCGAGCTGCCCCGGGCGACCACCGAACAGGCCTGCGCCGAGGCCGGGCTGACGCCGTGGCGGGACCCGCACAACGCCGACCCGGCCTATGCCCGGGTCCGGGTCCGCGACCGGGTGCTGCCGGTCCTGGAGACCGAACTCGGCCCGGGGATCGCGGCCGCGCTGGCCCGGACCGCCCGGCTGGCCCGCGACGACGCCGACCTGCTGGACGAGCTGGCCGAGCGGGCGGCGGCCGAGGTCCGTACCGGCGACGGGTTGGAGTGTGCCGGGACGCTCGCCTTGCCGGCGGCGCTGCGGGCTCGGGTGCTGCGCTCCTGGCTGCAGGAACGGGGCGCCCGGGAGGTGTCCGCGGAGCGGTTGGCGGAGGTGACCCGGCTGGTCACCGACTGGCACGGCCAGGCCGGGATCGACCTGCCCGGGGTGACCGTCACCCGACGCGAGGGACGGCTGATCACGTGTGGCAGGCTTGGCGATCGTGGATGACACCGACATCATCGGCGACCTGACGAATGTCCTGTACACGCCCGAGGACATCGCCGAGCGGATCGCCGAACTCGGCGCCAAGATCGACGCCGACTACGCCGACAAGGGGCTGGTCCTGGTCGGCGTGCTGAACGGGGCCGTGATGGTGATGGCGGACCTGTCCCGGGCCCTGCGGAGTCACTGCACGATGGACTGGATGGCGATCTCCTCGTACGGGTCGGGGACCCAGTCGTCCGGCGTAGTGCGGATCCTCAAGGACCTCAACACCGACATCAGCGGCAAGCACGTGCTCGTCGTCGAGGACATCATTGACACCGGCCTGACGCTGTCGTACCTGATCAGCAACCTGCAGTCGCGCGACCCGGCCAGCCTGCGGATCATGACGATGTTCCGCAAGCCCGAGGCCGCCCGCAACGCCGTCGACGTCGCCTACGTCGGCTTCGACATCCCGAACGAATTCGTCGTCGGCTATGGCCTCGACTTCGACGGCCGCTACCGCAACCTGCGCAGCGTCGGGACCCTCGCCCCGCACATCTACAGCTGAGACGCTGACCGAAATCCAGCGCACTCGCGCGGATCCGGGCCGCATTGGGCCGATCCGGTCCAAGTGCGCTGGATCTCGGTCACAGGTGCGGCAGCAGCCGCTCCAGCACCGGGTTGGTCGAGTCGGGGTTCCAGCAGGCGTGCAGGCTGACCGTCCGGGCCTCCGCCAACTCTCGGAAGACGACGCCCTCGACCCGCATCGCCGTACAGGACCGGGGCACCAGTGCGAAGCCGCGGCCTGCCCGGACCAGGGCGAGCATGGTCGGCACCTGGGAGGCGATCTGGGCGCGCAGGAAGTCCTGCATCCCGACCAGCGCTGCGCAGACGTCGTGCAGGTAGCGCGAGCCCTCCGGGCTGTAGCCGATGTAGTCCGCCGAGACGTCGCTCAGCCGGACCGGCCCGTCCACGGCGGCCAGCGGATGAGCCTCGGGCACAGCGATCACGAGTTGCTCGGTGTGGATCGGCACCGAGGCGAGCTCATCGGGGACCGGCGGCCGGACCAGGCCGAGGTCGAGGGTGCCGCTGATCAGGGCCGGGAACTGGATCTCGCTGGTCTGCTCGTCGAGCGCGACGCTGACGCCCGGCAGCACCCGGGTGAGCAGGGTGAGCACGTCGCCGAGCACCGCGTAGGCCCCGATCGCGGTGAAGCCGAGCCGCAGCGTGCCGGCCTGACCCGTGGCGACCCGGCGGGCCGACTCGGGCGCCGCCTCGACCAGGGTGAGCACCCGGCGGGCGTCGGCCAGGAAGGTCCGGCCGGCGGCGGTCAGGCTCACCCCGCGCGGCCCGCGGTCGAACAGCCGCACCTGCAGCGCCCGCTCCAGCGCCTGGATCTGCCGGGTCAGCGGCGGCTGGGTCATCGCCAGGCGTTCCGCGGCCCGGCCGAAGTGGAGCTCCTCGGCCACGGTGACGAAGCCGCGCAGCTGGGCCAGCGAATAGTCCATGCCGTGACGGTATCCCTGCTGGTCACCCGGCCGCCCAGGCCCGGTCTCCGACCAGGGTCGCCTCGGCGCCGCCGTCGGCGAAGATCACCTGGCCGGTGACGAACCGGTTCTCGGGTCCGGCGAGCCAGACGATCAGATGGGCGATCCACTCGGGCCGGCCGGGGAAGCCGAGCGGCTGCGGCGCGGCCGACTCGACGGCCTGCCGGACCTCGTCGTCGGCGAGGATCCAGGCCGCGGCCGGGGTGTCGACGACGCCCGGCGCGACCGCGTTGAGCGGGATGCCGGCGCCGGCCCATTCCGGAGTCGGGGCGGTCCGCCGGATCCAGGCGTTCAGGGCCCGCTTGGCGAGGCCGTACGCGGAGCGCTGGAGCTCCGGGTCGCGCCCGACGAGCGCGGTCGCCGTGGCCTCGTCGCCGGCGGCGCAGGCCCGCAGGACCCGCTCGTCCGCAGGCGCGAGCGACGAGGTCGAGGACACGGCCACGGCGCGCGGGGCCGGGCTGCGGGCCAGCAGCGGGCGGAGCCCCTCGAGCGTGGCGACCGTACCGAAATAGTTCGTCTCGAGCAGGCCGGTCCGGCCGCCGCCGGCGACCGCCAGCACCGCGTCGATCGGTCCCCAGCGGGCCACCTGGTCGACCAGGGAACGGCGGCCGGTGGGCGTCGACAGGTCCGCGATGATGTCGGCGTCGTCGAGGTCGCAGCCGAGGACCGTGGCGCCCTGATCCCGGAGGAGCTTCGCGGTCGCGGCGCCGATGCCCGAGGCCGAGCCGGTGACGACGTACCTGCGCCCGGTCACCGGTCCTCCTCCGTCGGTTCGTCGCCGAGCAGCGGAACACCCCGCCGCCGGAAGTAGAGCTGACTGCACCCCTCGGCGAGGACGATCAGCACGACCAGCTTGACCGCGCCGATGACCGGAACCAGGTCGATCGGCAGCGTGTACGCCAGGACGACCGTGCTCGCCGCGTCGGCCAGCAACGCCGATCCCCAGATCACCGTGCAGCGGCGCACCACCCGCCGGAAGGCCGGGATGTCCCGCCAGGCGGCGTTGATCCCGTCCCGCAGCGCGCCGCCGGTGAAGGTGCGCAGCGCGAACAAGTAGTACGGGGTGCGCAGCAGGGTGAGCAGGATCCAGCCGCCGACCACCGCAGTGACCCAGCCGTCGCGCGCCAGCAGCGTTCGCGGGCTGCCGGTCAGGAACGACAGCGCGACGCTCAGCAGCAGGGCCGTCATGACCAGCGCTGCCAGCTGGTCGATCCGGCGCTTCGTGATCACCGAATGGAGCGTCATGACGGCGGGGCCGACCAGGCCGAGCAGCAGCGCCGTCCATGGGTCGACGCCGAGTGCGCGCAGGCCGTAGAACACCGCGATCGGGACCGCGGCGTTGACGACAAGGCTCAGGGCGACCTCGCGTTGCGGGTTCGGCACGCGGTCCGTGGTTGCCGTTTTAATGACCATGTGGTCAATAGTAATGACCGCATGGTCAATAATCCAACGTCGGGTGGGTTCGGTCAGGCCCTGGCCTGCATGCCGCCGAGCAGGATCTCGGCGAGCCGGTCGGCGTAGTCCTGCGAATCGACCTCCGGATGGGATTCGAGGTACGCGAGCATCGCGTCGATCGATCCCTGGTACGTGACGGCCATGACCCTGGGATCGAAGTCGCCCAGGCTGCCCTCCTCCTGACCGCGCCGGAACAGCGCCTCCTGGCCCTGGTAGGACTCCTCGTAGAAGTCCGTGATCACGCGTTCGGTGCCGTCGGGGCCGGGCAGGTTGGGCAGGATGCGGTTCAGGGCGATCAGTTCGTTGCGGCGGGTCCGGAGCTGGGCGGCGGCCAGCCGCAGGGCGGCCCGGACGATGTCCGGTACGGGCTGGTCCAGGTCGAGCACCTCGACGATGGCCTCCCGCATGATCACCAGCGTCGCCTTCGCGGTGGCCTCCATCAGGTCGTCCTTGCCGGAGAAGTAGCGCCAGACCAGGCCCTTGGCGACGTCGGCCCGGGCGGCGATCCGGGTCAGCGTCGCGCCCTCGTAGCCGCGGTCGACGACCTCGAGGACGGCTGCTGCCATGAGCTGCTGCCGTCGTTGATCTTCGCCGAGGCGCTGGCGCGGGCCGCGCGGCGAGGGCTTGGCATCCACGGCGCGGATGCTACCTCCAGTGCGCCATGTCGTGACGGTATCGGGTGATGCTCAATTTGACTTGGACGAGTATCGCTGTCGACCCGTACCTTGACCGGCATGACCACTCTGGCCATGGCCATGACCCCGACCCGCGCCGCCGACGTCTGCGACGACGAGACGCGAGCCCTGCTCGAGGAGCGGTTCGAGGTGCGCTGGGCCGGTGATCAACTGGACCAGGCCGAAGTGGCCCGGCTGGCCGACGGGGCCGAGATCATGATCACCAGCTGGGGCACGCCGACCCTGCCGGCGGAGCTGTTCGGCGACAACGGGCCGCGGATCGTCGGGCACGCCGCCGGGAGCGTGAAGCGGCTGGTGCCGGCGGCGCTGGTCGGCGACCGGGTGACCGTCTTCTCCGCCGCCACCCGGATCGCCTGGTCGGTCGGCGAATACTGTCTGGCCGCCTGCCTCACGCTGCACCGCCGGCTGCCGTCCTACGACGCCCGGACCCGGGCCGGCGGCTGGAAGCCGGGCGGGGAGTTCCGGGGCCGGGAGTTGCGCGGGCGTACGGTCTCGCTGATCGGCGCCTCGTCGACGGCACGGGCGTTCCGGAGCCTGCTGGCGCCGTTCAGCGTCACGGTGCTGGTGTACGACCCGTACCTTGATCGGGAGCGGGCCCGCGAGCTGGACGTCACCCCGGTCGACCTGCCGGCCGCCATGAACGCCGATGTCGTCTCGATTCACGTACCGGACCTGCCGGCCACCAAGGGCATGATCACCGCCGACCTGCTGGCCCGGATCCCGGACGGTTCGGTCTTGATCAACTCGGCTCGGGCCGGCGCCGTCGACCCGGTCGCGCTGGAGCGCGAGGCCTTGTCCGGAAGGCTCCGGATCGCCTTGGACGTCTACGATCCCGAGCCGGCCCGGCTGTCGCCGGAGCTGCTCGCCGCACCGGACGTGCTACTCACGCCGCACATCGCCGGCGACTCGCTGGAGGGACATCTGGCCCTGGTCCGGTACGTCCTCGACGACGTGATCGCCTTCCTCGCCGACGGGTCCCGCGGCCCGAGCTGGGTCGACCCGCAACGCTGGAGCCTGCTCGCATGACCAAGATCAACAGGGTCGAGACGTTCGTCGTGCCGGTGCCGTTCGCGCACCCGTTCAAGATCGGCAGCGGTACGGTGAGCGAACCCGACCGGACCGGCGACGTGATCTTCGTCAAGCTGACCACCGACGACGGAGTCTCCGGCTGGGGCGAGCAGCGGGCGCTGCCCAGCTGGAGCTACGAGACCACCGACACGATCATCGCGGTGATCAACAACAACCTGGCGCCGTTGCTGATCGGGGCCGACCCGTTCGCCGTGGAAGCCTTCCACGCAAGGGCTGACCGGGCGCTCAGCCCGTCGGTGTCGAACGGGTTCCCGTTCGCCCGGGCGGCGGTCGACCTGGCCCTGCACGACGTCGCCGGCAAGCTCGCCGGGCTCCCCGTGCACGCCCTGCTCGGCGGCGCCGTGCACACCGAGATCCCGCTCTGCTCGGCGATCGGCATCGACACTCCGGAGGCGATGGCGGACCGGGTCCGGGGGAGTGCCGCCTACCACGCGTACAAGATCAAGATCGGTGGCGACGTCGACGCCGACGCCGCGGCCCTGCACGCGATCGCCGAACCCGCCGCGGGCAAGCCGATCTGGCTGGACGCCAACCAGTCCTACCGGCCGTCCTCGCTGCACCGGTTGCTGCAGCAGATCGAGGACGTACCGCAGCTGTATTGCGTCGAGCAGCCGGTGCCGAGCACCGACTGGGCCGGTATGATCAAGGTCCGGGAACGGTCGCCGCTGCCGGTCGCGATCGACGAGGGCAGCTTCACCGCCGCCGACCTGGCCCGGACCGCAGTGCTCGGCGGTGCGGACCTGGTCGTGATCAAGGTCTGCAAGGCTGGCGGTCTGCGGCAGGCGTTGCGAACCGCCGCGGTCGCGAAGGCGCACGGGCTGGAGATCCTGGCCAGCGGACTGACCGACTGCGGCGTCGGGTTCGCCGCGGCGCTGCACCTGTTCAGCCTGCTCGACCTGGCCCTGCCGGCCGAGCTGAACGGCCCCGAACTGCTGGCCGACCTCTATGTCGAGGGGCTGGGGATCACCGACGCGATCGCCGAAGTGCCGAACCGGCCCGGCCTCGGCGTCGACGTGGACGAGGAGCGCATCCGTGGCACCGCACGCTGATCATGATCATTCACCGGAGCCGCTGTGGGCCGTGTTCAGCAAGCCCTGGGCGGCCGAGGCGCCCGGGCCGCTGGGCGAGCGGCTGGCCGGGCTCGGGTTCGGCGGCGCGGAAGTGCCGGTCCGGCCGGGCGCGTATGTCGATCCCGACTCCGCGGGCCGGCTGCTGCCCGGCTTCGTCCGTACCCTCGCCGATCGGGGTGTGACGGTGATCAGCGTCGCCGCCGACGCGACCGAACCGGTCTTCGCGGCCTGCGCCGAGGCCGGCGTGCCGTTGATCAGGATCATGGCGCCGCTCGGCGACGACGGCTATCGGGCCTCGACCGAACGGTTGCGCCGGGAATGGGCCACGCTCCAACCACTGACCGAACGGTACGGGGTCCGGGTCGGCGTCCAGCCGCACCGCGGCCGGTTCGTCGAGAGCACGCTGGGCGTCTTGCAACTGATCGACGACCTGGCCGGCTTCGACCTGGTCTGGGATGCGGGGAACGACGCCCTGACCGGCGTCGATCCCGTCACCACGCTCGACCTGGCCTGGCCGCGGCTGGGCCTGGTCAACCTCAAGAGCGGCCACTACCGGCCGGATCCGGCACCGCCCCGGTACCGGCACTGGTGGGGCCCGGCCGACTCCGGGATGGCCGACTGGGGCCGGATCCTCGGTCATCTGCGCGACCGGGGCTGGGACCAGCCGGTCTGCCTCACCGCCGAATACTCCGAACCGAGCGACCCGGACGGGAAGGCGGAACTCGCCCGGGCGGACCTGGTCACCGCCCGCGGCCACTGGAACGCCTGACCAGATGCGGCGGCAAGGCCGGGCCGGACCTGCCCTGGCGTAGCTCCGGCCGCTGCGGCGCCGTGATCCACGCCACTTCCCGGCCGCCGCACGATTCCCGCAGGGTGATCCGGGCCACCGGTCCCGGGCCTGGGTTGGCCGCGAACGATACTCTTGCGTTGCGTACGTGACTTGTGCGTTGCGTACGCGCACACCCAGGGAACGGGTGTGTGCTGGATGATTCCGACTCAGCAGGCAGGTTATGAACTTGAAGCGCATTCTCCGCGGGCCCATCCTGTGGATCATTCTGGGCGTCGTGGTGATCGGCCTGCTGCTCGATTTCAGCGGCCGGCTGGCCGGCGGTTTCACCGACGTACCGACGTCGCAGGTGGTCTCGATCATCAACGGCAACGAGCCGTTGAAAGAGGTCAAGCTGATCGATGGTGAGCAGACCATCGAGGTCACCATGGGGGACGGCACGACCAAGTACAAGGCGACCTGGGTCGGTAATCAGGACGATGCGCTGCGGGAGCGGCTGGATCAGCGCTACGCCGAGAAGACGCTGGAGAAGTGGGACGGCGAGAACCCGACGCCGGGCTTCTTCTCGTCCCTGCTCGGCACCCTGATCCCGTTCCTGATCATCGGCGTGCTGTTCTTCTTCCTGCTCAACTCGATGCAGGGCGGCGGCAGCCGGGTGATGCAGTTCGGCAAGTCGAAGGCCAAGATCGCCAACAAGGACACCCCGAAGACCACCTTCAGCGACGTCGCCGGCTGCGAGGAGGCGATCGAGGAGCTCGAGGAGATCAAGGAGTTCCTGGCCGAGCCCGCGAAGTTCCAGGCGGTCGGCGCGAAGATCCCCAAGGGCGTGCTGTTGTACGGGCCGCCCGGCACCGGCAAGACCCTGCTGGCGCGGGCCGTGGCCGGCGAGGCGGGCGTGCCCTTCTATTCCATCTCCGGTTCGGACTTCGTCGAGATGTTCGTCGGCGTCGGCGCCTCCCGGGTCCGGGACCTCTTCGAGCAGGCCAAGGAGAACGCGCCCGCGATCGTCTTCATCGACGAGATCGACGCGGTCGGCCGGCACCGTGGTGCGGGCATGGGCGGCGGCCACGACGAGCGTGAGCAGACCCTGAACCAGCTGCTGGTCGAGATGGACGGCTTCGACGTCCGCGGCGGCGTGATCTTGATCGCCGCGACCAACCGTCCCGACGTGCTGGATCCGGCGCTGTTGCGGCCGGGCCGGTTCGACCGGCAGATCTCGGTCGAGGGACCGGACCTCAAGGGCCGGTACGCGATCCTGCAGGTGCACGCGGCCGGCAAACCGATGGCGCCCGACGTCGACCTCGAGGCCGTGGCGCGGCGGACCCCGGGCTTCACCGGCGCCGACCTGGCCAACGTGCTCAACGAGGCGGCCCTGCTGACCGCCCGGCAGAACGCCCGGATGATCACCAACTTCCACCTGGACGAGGCGATCGACCGCGTCGTCGCCGGGCCGCAGAAGCGGAGCCGGCTGATGAACGAGCGGGAGAAGCTGGTCACCGCCTACCACGAGGGCGGCCACGCGCTGGTCGCCGCGGCGCTGCCCGGCACCGACCCGGTGCAGAAGGTGACGATCCTGCCGCGCGGCCGGGCCCTCGGCTACACGATGGTGCTGCCGGAGCAGGACAAGTACTCCAACTCGCGGGCCGAGCTCCTTGATCAACTCGCGTACATGATGGGCGGCCGGGCGGCCGAGGAACTGGTCTTCCACGACCCGACGACCGGCGCCAGCAACGACATCGAGAAGGCGACCAACCTGGCCAAGGCGATGGTCACCCAGTACGGGATGACCGAGCGGCTGGGCGCGGTCAAGCTCGGCACGGGCGACGCGGAACCGTTCCTGGGCAGGGATTTCGGCAGCAACCGGGACTACTCGGAGCAGAAGGCGGCCGCGGTCGACGAGGAGGTCGCGGCGCTGATCGCGACCGCGCACCAGGAGGCGTTCGACATCCTGAGCGAGAACCGGGCCGTGCTGGATGATCTTGTCCGCGCCCTGTTCGAGCGGGAGACGCTGGACCGCGAGCAGGTCGCCGAGGTCTTCAAGCCGCTCAAGCTGTGGCCGAAGCGGCCGGCCTGGACCGGTTCGGACCAGCGGCAGCCGTCCAGCATTCCGCCGGTGACTCCGCCGCCGCCGCAGATCGAGGCCCCGTCGCCGAACGGAACCTCCGGCTCGCACGGTTCGCCGGGCGGTACTCAGCTCCCGCCGGGACACCAGCCGGTGCCGCCGGGACTGCCCGGGCAGCCGCCGTCCGTTGGGCCGGGCGCGCCGTCGCAGGGCCAGCCGCCCCTTGATCAGCAGTACGGGCAGCCCCAGCAGTACGGGCAGCCCCAGCAGTACGGGCAGCCCCAGTACCACCAGCCCCAGTACCAGCAGCCGTACGGCCAGTACGAGCAGCAGCCCGGTCAGCCGGCACCGGAGCAGCAGCAGGATCAGCCGACCTGGCCGCCCCACCCGCAGCAGCCGTACGGCTACCAGGGCCAGTCGGACGGGCCGTCCGACAGCGGGCAGCCCGGCGACGGTCAGCCGCCGCAGGGGCAGCCGCCCCAGGGGCCTGAGTCTCGGTGACCGAGCCGGAGCTCGCCGGGCTGGGTCCCGGTGCGTTCGATCATGACCGGATCGCGAAGGCGGTCCGGGAGATCCTGATCGGGATCGGCGAGGACCCGGACCGGGACGGGCTGCGCGCGACACCGGATCGGGTGGCTCGGTCGTACGCGGAGCTGTTCCGCGGCCTGACCCAGCGGCCGGAGGACGTGCTGGCCACCACGTTCGATCTTGATCATGACGAGTTCGTCCTGGTCAAGGACATCGAGGTGTGGAGCTGCTGCGAGCACCACCTGGTGCCGTTCACCGGTGTCGCCCACGTCGGGTACATCCCGAACCCCAACGGCCGGATCACCGGGCTGAGCAAACTGGCCCGGCTGGTCGACGTGTACGCCAAGCGGCCGCAGGTCCAGGAGCGGCTGACCACGCAGGTCGCCGACGCCATGGTCGAGTTCCTGCAGCCGAGCGGCGTGATCGTCGTCTTCGAGTGCGAACACCTCTGCATGACCATGCGCGGCGTCCGCAAGCCCGGCTCCCGGACCGTCACCAGCGCCGTCCGCGGCCAGCTCCGCAATGCCGCGACGCGCGCCGAGGCCATGTCGTTGATCATGAATGGACGGCGCTGACGGGCTTACCATCGTGTGATGGAGGATTTGCGGGAATCCGACAGACCGATCCGTGTCCGCTGGTCGGTGGCGCTCCTGGGCGTCGCCGTCGTCCTGATCTCCGGGCACGCCCAGACGATCTTCTATGACGGCTTGGGCGTCGGAGCGATCCGTCCGATCGCGATCTTGTTGATCGCTCTGGGCATCGTGTCCGGCCTACTCGGCCTCATCGTGGTGGCGCCGTTGCTGCGTCACCCGGAGCGGACCGACAGCCCGCGTCCCATCGTGCTCAGCGCGCTCTGCGGTCTCGGCGTCGTGGCCGCCGCCGCCCTGATGACCCTGCCGTTCGCCGCCCTGGTGATCTTGGTCGTGGTCGCCGCGACCCAACTGCGGTTCGTGGCGCGGGGCGCGCCGGTCCCGTCACCGGCCAGTCGGTTGCGGCTCGCGCTCCCGTACTCGATCGCCGTGCTGGTGATCCTTCCCGTCGGCGTGCTGCACGTGTTGGCGGGGAACCCGGCCGGCACCTGGATGATCATCGTCTGGGCCGTGATCGGCGGCGCGGCGGCCGTGGCCTTCCCGGTCCTGTGCCGCCGTGAGATTCCGGCTCTCGCCGGTCCGCCGCGCCGCACCGTCTGCGCCGGCCTGCTCCTGGTTGCGATCGTCGGCTACGGCCACTGGCTGACCGGTCTCGGCCTGGCCGGGGCGACGACGCCGGGCGGGACGATCGTCGCGATCGTGGCCCAACTGGCCACGGTCCTCGCCCTGGTCATCGGAGCTCCGGCCTGGAAGCGGGCGACGGTGGGAACCTGATTCACGCCAGATCCGGTTCGACAGGACGTACGATCCAGTCATGATGGAGGAGTTGCGCGGCTCCGAAACCGCGGCGCGGGCGCGGTGGGCCGCGGCGCTCCTCGGCTCCGCCGTCGTGTTGATCGCCGGCCACCCTTACACGATCTTCTACGAGGGTGCGGGAGCCGGGGTGTTGCGGGCGATCGCGATCGCGCTGCTGATCATCGGAGGCTTGGTCGCTGCGGTGGGCCTCGCTGTCGCGGTCCCGTTGCTGGCCGACGCGGTCCGCAGCCCGAAGCCGGTGGTCTTCCTGCTGGTCGTGGCCTGCGTCTTGGTCATGGTGGTCCTCGGCGTCATCATGATCATCCCGTACGGCAATCTGGCCGTGCTGATGGTGCTCGGTGGATCTCAGTTGGCCTATGTCGAACCCGGCGCTCCGGCTGCGCCTCGGACCGCCCGCGTCCGCGTCGCCCTGCCCTTCTCGCTGGCCATGCTGGCGTTGCTCTCGGTCGGGATGCTGCACTCCACGGTGTGGAATCCGGCGGCTCAGGTTCCCGGACTGAGCCTGGCCGAGATCCACGGCCGGCTGGACGAGGACGGGCCGACGATCGGCTCGATCATGATCGGGTGGTCTCTGTTCTGGGGACTGCTGGTCCTGGCCTTTCCGGTGTTCTGCCGGTTCGCACGCACTCCCGTTGTGGCGACGACACGCAGGGTCGTGCTCGCTGGGTTGTTGCTCGTCGCCATGGTCGGCTACGGCCAGACGATCCTCGGGTTCGCCATGGGCCTGGGACTGGGGGAGACCTTCGAGCTGGCGACTGTCGGCGATGCGGTGCCGGGTGGCGCGATCGTCGTGATCGTTGCCCAGTTCGCGGTGGTCGCAGCGCTGTTCGTCGGCTGCCCGGCCTGGCGGCCGCGGCTGGAACCCGTACCGGCAGGAGGGCCCTGAGCCCGGGCCGCTCGGTTACGATCCGATGATGGAGGTTGCGCAGCGGGGCACCGACGACGGGATCCGGATCCGTTGGGCCGCGGCGTTCCTCGGCGCGGCGGTCGTCCTGATCACCGGTCACGTCAGCACGGTCCACTACGACGGCGCCGGAGCCGACGTGCTGCGTGGCATCGGCCTGGTGTTGATGATCATCGGCGTCCTGCTCGCCGTGCTGGGCCTCGCCGCGGGCCTGCCGTTCGCGCGTGACGCGGTGCGGCGCGACGGCCTGCGCGCAGTCGGGCTGTTCGGGCTCGGCGCGGTCGTCGTCCTGACCGCGGCCGCGATGATGATCCTGCCGTTCGCCGGCACGATCGTGTTGATCGCGGCAGCCGTGACGCTGCTCGAGTACGTCGACCGCGACGCCGCCCTGCCGCCGCCGGCTGCTCGCCTGCGACTCGCCCTGCCGTTCTCGCTGGCCGTGCTGGCGCTGCTGCCGTTCGGCATCCTGCACGTGCTGGTCTGGAATCCGCAGGTGAAGCTCCCGGGCCTGAGCCTGGACGAGATCTACGGACGCCTGTCCGCGGCCGACCAGTCACTGAGCGTCACGTGGGTGATCTCGTGGGCCGTGGTCTGGGGCGGAGCGGCCCTGGCCTTCCCGTTGATCTGCCGCAGCGATCGGCTGACCTTCGTCGGCCCGCCCCGACGGACCGTGTGCGCCGGCCTGATCCTGTTAGCCCTGGCCGGCTACAGCCACGGCATCAGCGGCTTCTCGATGGGCATGGCGATGGCAGACACGTTCGAGGAGTCGCCGACCGGCGGTGACGCCGGCCCGGGTGCCACGATCATCGGCATCGTCGCCCAACTCGCCGTCGTCGCCGCCCTGCTGATCGGAGCTGCGGCCAGGGCCGACCGGCCGAACGCCGCGCTGAACCGTTGACCTACTTCACCGACTTGGTGCTCGCCTTCCAGGTGTTGCAGCGGCCGAAGTCCGTGCTGTCGTAGCCGCGTTCGAGCCAGCGGATCTGGGCCCGGCTGGTGCCGTGGTCGGCGATCCGGGACTCCGGCGGGTCCTCGTCGCCGGTGTAGGAGTGCCACTCCCGGATCTCGTACAGGTCGTCGGCGCTGAAGTCGATCGAGTCCGAGGCGTAGGAGAGGAAGACGCCCTCGAAGCACTGGGCCTGCAGTTCCAGCCGGCGGCTCAGTTCCAGCTGCTTCGCGTTGCTCGCCTCGGCCCAGGCGTACGAATACTCCCGGAACATCCCGGCCTCGGCCTGCAGGTGGTGCCCGAACTCGTGCGCCAGCAGCCCGACATAACCGAGCCGGGCGAACGTGTAGGCCTCGCGGTCGTCGTCGCTGGTCTCCGGCCAGTAGATCGTCTTGTCGGCCGAGCAGTAGTACGCCGGCGAGCCGTTCTGATCGAGCCGGCCGCAGGGCGACCGCACGGTGCCGCCGTAGGTCTTGATCTTGGGCGTGCTCAGGTCGAAGCCGATCTTGTCCAGCGGCTTGCGGTACAGCTTGACCATGCAGTCGACGACGTCCTCCAGGTACGGCTTCAGCCGCGAGTCCTTGAGCGGCGGCTTCGGCCGGCGGACCTCGATGTCACAGTCGCCGTCGCCCCGCTCCAGCTCGAGGTCGTACAGGGCGTTCTTGATCAACCCGGTGTCCGGGCCCTTCGGCGTGGAGGTCGGCCTCGACGGCGCCGGGGTCGGTTCCGGCCTGCTGGTCTGCGGCTGCTCCGGGGTCGGCCTGGTCGGCGTCGGCTTGGTCAAGGTCGGGCGCGGCCGGGGCGAGGCGGTCGGGACCTGGCCAAGATCACCGGCGACGTCGCGGATCGCCGAGATCACTCCGGAGGTCACCACGATCGTCCCGATCAACAGAACGAAGATCGCGATCACCAGCGCCGCGATCAGCCCGCCGCGGCGCGGTGGTTCGGGCGGTGGCGGCGGGAGCGGCGGCGGATACCGGGCTCCGGGACCGCCGGCACCCGCGGCCGGTTCCGCGGGCGGACCCCAGGCGGGCCGGCCCGCCGCAGGCCAGCCCGGTGGTCCCGAAGGCTGATTCATTTGAAGTCAGCATAGACAAGCCGAGCCGGGAAAGGCAGTGGTGATCAGGCGAAGTCCAGCCCGAGGCCGATCCGGTCCGTCACCCGGACCAGCGGACCGTCCCGGACGACCGGCGTCGGCCCCGTCACCAGACCCAACCGTTCGAACGAGGTGTCCTCGACCTCCTCGACCCAGACCGGACCCGGCAGCGTCACCGACAACTGTGCCGACAGGTCGGCCAGCAGGTGCGGCGCCAA
This sequence comes from Microlunatus parietis, assembly GCF_013407955.1. Classification (GTDB taxonomy): domain Bacteria; phylum Actinomycetota; class Actinomycetes; order Propionibacteriales; family Propionibacteriaceae; genus Microlunatus; species Microlunatus parietis. Next base: position 4,526,046 of record NZ_JACCBU010000001.1, read on the forward strand.
CTGCAGTCCGTGGCTGACGGTCAGGTCGGCGATCCGCAGGAACGGGGTGATCCCGCCGACCCGGATCACATTCGGCTGCACCACGTCGATCCCGCCGGCCATGATCAACTCGGCGAACCGGTATCGATGATGGACGTTCTCGCCGGCCGCGATCGGGATCGCGGTGCGGCGCCGCAGCTCGACGTGGGAGGTGGTGTCGTCGGCCCGGACCGGCTCCTCGATCCAGTACGGATCGAACCGCGCCAACGCCGTCACGGCGCGCAGCGCGGCCGCCAGATCCCAACGCTGGTTGGCATCCAGCATCAATGCCACCGACGGCCCGGTCAGCTCGCGGACCGCCGCGACGCGGTCCAGGTCGCGCTCGAGGTCCGGGCTGCCGACCTTGATCTTGATCGCCCGGTAGCCGGTCGACAGCCAGCGGCGGACCTGGTCCAGCAAGTCCTCGGTCGAATAGTGCAGGTTCACACCGCTGCCGTACCCGGTCAGTTCGGCGTGCCGGACGCCGAGCAGTGACGGCACCGAGCGGCCCAGGCTGCGGGCGTGCAGATCCCAGAGGGCGAGGTCGACGCCGGCCATCGCGATCGTGGTGATCCCGCCGCCGCCCGCCTCGTGCAGGTGCCGCCACAGGTCGTCCCAGACCGCCGCCGGATGGGCCGGCTTGCCGATCATGAACGCGGCGATGTCGTGATCGAGCAGCGCCTGTACGGCCGCGGCGCCGATCGTCGGGGTCCAGCTGAAGCCGGTCCCGGTCCGGCCGTCGTCCGTGGTCAGTTCGACCACGATCACGTGCACCTCACCGACGTCCGGGCCCCACGGGCGGGGCAGCGGTGCGGTGAGCAGCCGGGTGCGCAACCCGGCGACCGTACCCCCCATGATCATGAGCCGCCCGGTCATCAGCCGACGAGGTCGCGACCGCGGGCCAGGATCTCCTTCAGCGCGGCGAGGTCCTCGGCGGTCGGATCGATCAGCGGCGGCCGGACTCCGCCGACGGCCAGCCCGCCGGCGACCACGCCGGCCTTGATCAACGACACGGCGTAGCCGGGCACCTTGTCCCGGAGCGCGACCAGCGGCTCGTAGAACCCGGCCAGCAACTCCAGCCGGCGCGGCTCGTCGCCGTCGGCCAGTGCGGTGTAGAACGCGGTGGCCAGTTCCGGCGCCATCGCGAACGCTGCCGACGAGTAGAGCGGCACCCCGATCGCCCGATACGCCGCCTGCGACAGTTCCGCGGTGAGCAGGCCGTTGAAGAACTGGAAGTCGGTCCGCCCGGCGGCCTCGACGGCGAGCACGATCCGCTGCGTCTCGGCAAGATCACCGATGCCGTCCTTGAACCCGACCACCTGCGGGTTCGCGGCCAATCGGGCCATCGCCGCGGCGGTGAACTTCGCGTTCGCGCGGTGGTAGACGATGATCGGCAACTCGGTCGCCGCGGCCACCGCCTCGACGTAGTTGATCAAGCCGTCGACCGGCGCCGAGACCAGGTAGGGCGGCAACAGCAACAGCCCGTCCGCGCCGGCGTCCGCGGCCGCCTTGGCGCAGTCGATCGCATGCCCGAGCGGCCCGCCCGCGCCGCTGATCACCGGCACCGCACCGTTCGTCGCCGCGACCGTGGCGCCGACCACGGTGCCGACCTCGGCGACCGAGAGGCTGTGGAACTCCCCGGTGCCGCAGGCGGCGAAGATGCCGCCCGGCCGGTGTGCCAGCCGGGACTGGATCTGTTCGGTGATCAAACCCTCGACGATCTTGGACTGTTCGTCGAACGGGGTGACTGGAAAGAACAGGACCCCATCGAAGCTCAACGTCACGGCTGCTCCTCAAGCATGCGGATGATCATGGTCGACCAGTTCGGTACGCCAGCTGCGCTCGGGCCGCCAGCCGAGCAGACGCTCGGCCTTGGCGATCGAGAACGCCGGCGCCGTGCCGGTCAGCCCGGCGGCGAGCCGGTCCGTGCCCGGATGGTACAGCGGCATCAACTCGGCCAGCGGCTTGCGGGCCATCGCGTCCGCGGCGCCGACGTAGAACACCTCGCCGCCCGGCAGCTGCTCGGCCGCGGCCAGCCAGGTGTCGATGAAGCCGGCCGCGTCCCGGGCGTCGACGTAGTTGAACAGCGACACCGCGGCCAGGGCCGGGTCGTCCAGCCGCTCCCGTACCGTGTGGCCCTGTTGGGTCGGCGCGCCCCGCCACTCCTCGGGGGAGATCACGAAGCAGGGCCGGATGACCCCGAGCCGGACCGCACCGCCGGTCTGCGCGCTGAACATCGCCACCGTCTGCTCGATGGTCTGCTTGGACAGCGCGTACGCGTTCCACGGCAGCAGCGGATGATCTTCGTCGATCGGCAGATAGCGGGGCAGCCAGCCGTGCGGCGACCCGTAGCCGAGCGGCGTCGGGCTGGAGGCGACGAGGATCCGGCGGATGCCGTGGTCCACCGCCGCCTGCAGCGTGGTGAACGCGATCGTCGCGTTGGTGGTGAAGATGTGCCGTTCCGGCGCCGCGAACGGCACCGCGATGCCGGCCAGGTGGACCAGCCCGTCCGGCCGTACCTCGGCGAAGAGCTGCGCGCAGCCGTCGGGATCGGTCAGGTCCACCTGCCGCTCGACGACTCCGTCCGGGACCGTACCGTCGAAGGCGCGGAGGTCGACCGAGACGACCTCGTGGCCACGCTCGGCCAGCCCGGCGACGACGCTGCGGCCCAGCCGGCCGGCGCCGCCGGTCACCACGACCTTCATCGTCAGGCCTCCAGCGGCAGGCCGAAGTCGGCCAGCCGCACCGGCAGGCCGGATTCGAGGCTCTTGTTGCCGGACACTCCGACCAGGACGCTGCGGATGCCGTCCAGGTAGCCGGCCTTGTGGCCCAGCGGGTCCGCGGCCGGCTCCCGGAACAGGTCGTCCAGCAGCTTCACGTCGCCGCCGCCGTGGCCGCCGGTGCCGGTCGGGATCTCCACCTCCTGCGCCTGTTCCCAGTGCTTCTGCAGCAGGATCCGGGCGCCCTTCGGGCGGACATCGGCCTGCTCGCCGTCGTCGTTCGCGGACGGGTCGATCGTCGTCGTGGCCGGCCGGACCCAGGAGGACTCGACGACCTCGAGCTCGAGCCGCCCGGCGGTGCCGGTGAAGCCGACCCGATAACCCTCCCAGGGTGCGTGCGCCGTCAGGTTGTACGTCAGGTGGGCGCCACCGGTGTAGCCGACCAGCAGGCTCAGGTTGTCCTCGATCGTGATGCCCGGCGCGAACACGTCCTGGTCCCGGCGGTAGCCGTCGGCCTGCTCGGCCTCCAGGTAGAGCCGCCGGTTGGTCTCGTTCGCGGCCAGGTCGATGTGGAACGGATCGGTCGCGGGATCGGTGTCCCGGCTCAGCGCCGGCCGCGGGCCGAGGCCGCGGGCGGCCGCGTTCTCCGGGCCGTAGAAGCGCAGGCCGCCGCGGGCGTACACCGACTCGGGGACCTCGCCGAGCCACCAGTTGACCAGGTCGAAGTGGTGGGTCGACTTGTGCACCAGCAGGCCGCCGGAGTTCTCCTTCTCCCGGTGCCAGCGGCGGAAGTAGTCGGCCCCGTGGGCCGTGTTGAGCAGCCACTCGAAGTGGACCGCGGTCACGGTGCCGATCTCGCCGGCCGCGATCAGTTGGCGGATGATCGAGTTCCGCGGCGAGTAGCGGTAGTTGAACGTCACGGTCAGCGTGCCGGACGACTTGTCCACCGACTCGACGATCTTGGCGATCCGCTCGGCCGTGGTCGTCATCGGCTTCTCGGTGATCACGTCGAGGCCGCGGTCGAGCGCGGCGCAGATGTAGTCGGAGTGGGTGACGTCCATCGAGGTGACGATGACGCAGTCCGGCTGCCGTTCGTCGAGCATGGCGGCGAAGTCCGCGGCCGCGTAGGTGGGCACCGTTGCCGGCTGGAGTTGTTCCGCGTGGTACGCCAGCCGAACCGGGTTGGTGTCACACAGGGCGACGATCTCGCCGACGTCCGCGTGACTGTCGGTCAGGGCCTTCAGATACATCCGGGCCCGGGATCCGGTGCCGACGAGTGCGTACTTCTTCCTGGTCATGATCGCTGTCTCCCTCGCTGTCACCCCAGATCGGGCCGGACGCTGTGAGTGCCGATCTGAGTAACCGATTTCTTAACTCTATTCGGCCAGCATCGGCAATCGCAAGCCAAACAGTCCCGACCTGGGCGGCAACCGGATATGCTGCCCGTGACCGAGACGAGGTGGCGGGGCGACAAGGTAATTCGAGAGACGGCGGGACAGGGAGCAGGGTGATCATGGCGCGTTCGAGGGACAAGACCAGGGTCACCATTGCCGACGTGGCAACGAAAGCCGGCGTTTCCCGAGCAACCGTTTCCCGGGTCATGAACGGCTTGTCGACCGTCGATCGGGAGATCGCCGAGCGGGTGCTGAAGGCCGCCGAGCAGCTGAACTACACCCCGAGCGCCGCCGCCCGCAGCCTTGCCCTCGGCCGGACCCACACGATCGGCTACATCGTTCCCGACCTGACCAACCCGGCCTTCCACGGCGCGATGCGCGGGCTCAGCCTCGCCGCGGCCAAGGAGGGTTACCGGGTGCTCGTCGCCGACACGGCGGAGCAGGTCGAGGAGGAGCCGATCCTGGCCGTCGAGTCGCGCCGCCGCTGCGACGCGCTGGTCCTCTGCGCGCCGCGGATGCCGGAGGAGGAGTTGCGCCGGCTGCTGCCCGAGTTGGCGCCGGTGGTGCTGCTCAACCGGGAACCCACCGACGAGTCCTCGCCGCTGCTCGGCATCGACTGGGCGTCCGGGATCCGTGACCTGGTTCGGCACCTGATGGGCCTCGGGCATCGCCGGATCGCCTATCTGGCCGGCCCGCCGATCAGCGCCTCCAACGCGGCCCGGCTGCGCGGCTTCGAGAGCTTCGGGTCGACCATCGAACTGGTGCCGATCCCCTGTGGTGCGATGTTCGCCGACGGCCATGCCGCGGCCGGCGAGGTGCTCGACTCCGGGGCGACTGCCGTGATCGCGTTCAACGACGTGGTGGCGCTCGGCCTACTCGGTGCCCTGCACGAGCTGGGCGTCGAGGTTCCGGACCGGCTCTCCGTGGCCGGTTTCGACGACATCCCGTTCGCCCAGTTCACCAGCCCGGCGCTGACCACGGCCTCGGTGCCACAGATGGAGCTCGGCGAACTGGCCTGGGCGAGCCTGTGGGAGATGCTGAACGGGCGCAAGCCCGAGCAGAGCGCGATGTTCCGGCCGCGGCTGGTCGCCCGGAGCAGCACCGGACGCGCCGCCAAGCCCGCTTGATCGCCGCGCACCGAGAACGTGCACTGAGCCTGTCGAAGTGCTGGGCCTGGATTTCGGGCCGTTCCCTTCGACAAGCTCAGGGAGCGTTTCGCGGTTGCGTCGGGCGTTACGGAATCGTTTTCTCATTCTCTTCCGGCGCCGGTGAAGCTCCCGGCCGGTCCGGTTGGTGCCGGCATCGGGCCTGATCGGCGGCTGAGTCGGGTCGTAACGGAAATCCGTGGATTCGTCGTTCTCCGTGCCATTGACAGGATCGCTGAACGACTGTTAGAAAGCGGTTACTGAGCGCGGCTCAGTCCCGCAATCTCTCGGGAAGGACGAATCGACGATGATTCCTGGAAGGGCGAATCCGCCCACAACCCTCGGCCGGCGAGCGCTGCTCGGCCTCGGCCTCTCCGCCGGCCTGGTCGCCGCGACCGGCTGCGGCCGCAGTCAGAGCACCGGCGGCGGTACCGGCACCGGCAAGCTCCGCGCCACCTGGTGGGGCAACGAGACCCGGCAGGCCAACACGCTCAAGATCATCGAGGCCTTCAAGGCCGTGAAACCCGACGTCACGATCAGCCCCGAGTTCACCGACTGGGCTGCCTACTGGGACAAGCTGGCCACCCAGGTCGCCGGCAACGGCGCGCCGGACATCATCCAGATGGACGAGAAGTACGTGCGCGAGTACGGCGGCCGCGGCGCGCTGCTGGACCTGAACGGCAAGGTCGACGTGTCCAAGTTCGCGCCGGGAACGGTCGAGCCCGGCCAGACCGACACCGGTCTGATGGCGATCAACGCCGGCGTCAACGCGCCGGTCGCGATGGTCCACCCGAAGGTTTTCGCCGCGGCGGGCGTCGAACCGCCCGACGACACGAGCTGGACCTGGGACGAGTTGATCAAGGTCGCCGCCGCGGTGACCAAGGGCAGCCCGGCCGGCACGTTCGGGATGGGCTCGCTGATCTCCAACGACGCGGCCTTCAGCGCCTTCCTGCGGCAGCGCGGCAAGGCCCTGTTCACGCCGACCGGGTTGGCCTTCGACGTCGCCGACGCCACCGACTGGTACACGTACAACCTCGAGGTGATGAACGCCAAGGCCGGCCAGCCGGCGAGCGTGGTGGCGGAGGAGGACGGCCAGTCGCTGGACCAGGGCGCGTTCGCGACCGGCCGGCTCGGCTTCGGCTTCGCCTGGTCGAACCAGGTCAGCGCCTACGACAACGCCTCGGGCGAGGACATCGCACTGCGTCGCTATCCCAGCGAGGCGGGCCGGGCGGCCGAGACGAAGCTCTGGTACAAGGCCTCCCAGTTCTGGTCGATCTCGTCGAAGACCGGCGATCCGGACGCGGCGGTCGCGTTCGTCAACTTCCTGGTCAACTCGACCGAGTCGGGCAAGATCGGGCTGACCGAGCGAGGCGTCCCGCCGAACACCGAGGTCAGGGCGGCCATCGAGTCCGAGTTGAACGCGTCGGACAAGAAGGTGATCGCCTTCCTGGACGCGATCAAGCCGGAGCTCGGCGACACCCCGCTGGCTCCGCCGATCGGCGCCGGGAACCTGCCCGACGTGGTCAAGCGGTACGGCCAGGAGGTGTTGTTCGGCCAGACCAAGCCGGCCGACGCCGCGGCGAAGATGATCGACGAGATCAACGCCAACATCCAGAAGTAGCTTCATGATCACGGCGGACGGGGTGAAGCGATGAGTGTTGTCGGCGAGCTCAGCACACTGCGCCGGCGGGTGAAGGGCGGCAAGGAGGAGACGCCGGACAACAAGGTCGCCTATCTGTTCCTGGCGCCCTGGCTGATCGGCCTGTTCGGGATCACGATCGGCCCGATGATCGCGTCGCTGGTGCTGTCCTTCACGGACTACAACCTGCTCCAGCCGCCGAACTGGATCGGGCTGGAGAACTTCGTCGCGATGGCGAACGACGCCCGGCTGCACAACTCGCTCCGGGTCACGTTCGTCTATGTGATCGTCTCGGTGCCGCTGCAGCTGGCCCTGGCGCTCGGCATCGCCCTGCTGCTGGACCGCGGGATGCGCGGGCTGGCCTTCTACCGTTCGATCTTCTACCTGCCGTCGCTGCTCGGCTCCTCGGTCGCGGTGGCGATCCTGTGGCGGCAGATCTTCGGCACCACCGGGCTGGTCAACCAGGTGTTGCAGCTGCTCGGCGTCCAGTCGCCGCCGGGTTGGATCTCGAACCCGGACACGGCCCTCGGCACGATCATCCTGCTGCACATCTGGACGTTCGGCTCGCCGATGATCATCTTCCTGGCCGGGCTCCGGCAGATCCCGCGGATGTATTACGAGGCGGCGGAGGTGGACGGCGCCAGTCGGTGGACCCGGTTCCTCAGCATCACGCTGCCGCTGCTGTCGCCGATCATCTTCTTCAACCTGGTGCTGCAGTTGATCGGCGCGTTCCAGTCGTTCACCCAGGCGTTCATCGTCTCGGGCGGCTCCGGCGGTCCGTCGGACTCGACGATGTTCTACACGCTTTACCTGTATCAGAAGGGATTCGGCCAGTTGGACATGGGCTATGCCTCGGCGATGGCCTGGCTGCTGGTCGTGATCATCGCCGGCTTCACCGCGGTCAACTTCCTGGCCGCCAAGTATTGGGTGTTCTACGATGACTGAACTGATCGAGGCCGACCGGACGAAGACCGTACCGCCGCCGGTGCACCACTACCGGGCCCGGACCCGACCGGCCGGATCGGTGATCAGGTCCGTGCTCAAGCACGTACTCATGATCGCCGCCGGGATCCTGATGATCTATCCGCTGCTCTGGATGGCGGTCAGCTCGCTCCGGCCGAACGAGTTGATCTTCCGCCAGCCGGGCCTGTGGCTGACCAGCCTGAACGTGGAGAACTACCAGTTGGGGTGGAACGCGCTGGCGTACCCCTTCGGGCAGTACCTGGCCAACTCGGCGATCGTCGTGTTCGGCTCGATCCTGGGCAACCTGGTGTCCTGCTCGCTCGCCGCGTACGCCTTCGCCCGGCTCCGGTTCACGCTGCGCCGGGTCTGGTTCGCCATGATGCTGCTGACGATCATGCTGCCGTTCCACGTCACGGTGGTGCCGCAGTACATCATGTTCTCCCAGCTGGACTGGGTGAACACGTTCTGGCCGCTGCTGGTGCCGAAGTTCCTGGCCACCGACGCGTTCTTCGTGTTCCTCATGGTCCAGTTCATCCGCGGCATCCCGACCCAGCTCGACGAGGCGGCCCGGCTGGACGGCTGTGGCCACATCAAGATCTTCGGCTACATCATCCTGCCGCTGATGGTGCCGGCGCTGGCCACGACGGCGATCTTCACGTTCATCTGGACCTGGAACGACTTCTTCACCGCGCTGATCTACCTGACCGCGCCGGACATGTTCACGGTGCCGATCGCGTTGCGGTCGTTCATCGACTCGACCGGCGGCAGCAACTGGGGCGCGATGTTCGCGATGTCGGTGATCTCGCTGTTGCCGATCTTCCTGGCGTTCCTCTTCGGACAACGATTCCTGATCAAGGGAATCGCCACCACAGGGTTGAAATGAGCGAACCGAAGTGAGGCTTGGGATGGGTGAACGGACCGCCGATGATCATGGGATCAAACGGGACCGGCTGCTGAAGATCATCGCGGACCAGGGAGCGGGCCGGCTGCTGCTGACCTCGCAGCCGGCCCTGGCCTGGTATCTCGAGGGGGCGCGGGTGCACGTCAACCTCGCCGCACCGCCGTTCGTCGCGGTCCTGGTCGGGAGCGGCGGCGACGAGGTGATCCTGACCGGCAACGAGTCGGCCCGGTTGCGGGACGAGGAGCTGCCGGCGGGCGTCGAGATCCGGGAGCTGGGGTGGTCGGAGCCGCCGGCGGGGATCGCCCTGGAGCCGGACACCCTGCACGAGGATCAGGTCGCCGACCAGCTGCGGGCGGCCCGGGCGCCGCTGCTGCCGGGGGAGCTGGCGCGGTATCGGGAGCTCGGCCGGGACGCGGCCGCGGTGATGACCGCGGTGCTGAGCGCGCGGAGTCCGGTCGATACCGAGCGCGCAGTCGCCGCGGCGTTGACCGGCGCCCTGGTGGAGGTCGGCGCCGAGCCGCTCGTGGTGCTGGTCGGTGGCGCGGACCGAATGCCGTACCGGCATCCGCTGCCGACCCTCGCTCCGGTCGGCCGCCGCTTCATGGCCGTGATCGGCGCGCGCCGGCACGGCCTGGTGATCAACCTGACCCGTTGGGTGCGCTTCGGCCCGGCCGCGCCGGGGGAGCAGGACGCGGACGAGCGGATCCTCGCCGTCGAGGCCGGCTTCCTGGCCGCGACCGTACCGGGGACGACGTTGGGCGAGGCCTTCCGGGCCGGCTGTGTCGGCTACGCCGAGCACGGGTTCGCGGCCGACGAGTGGCAGCGGCATCACCAGGGCGGGATCGCCGGCTACAACGGCCGCGACCCCCGCGCCACCGTCGACGCCGCAGACCGGATCGTCGCCGGCCAGGCCTTCGCCTGGAACCCGACCGCCTCCGGCTGCAAGGTCGAGGACACCGTGCTCCGTACCGCAACGGGCTTCGAGATCCTCACCCTCGACCCCGCCTGGCCCACCACCCAAGTCGCCAACCTCCCCCGCCCCACCCCCCTCCCCCTCTGAAACCCGCCGACCGGTCACCAAAGCAGCGGTTCTGACGGCGTGTCGCTGCAGAAGTGACCGGTCGGTGGAGGGTAGGGGGTGGAGCGTCGCCCGATGTCCAGGTGCCGGCGATCCGCTCACATCGGACGCAACCGACGCCGCGGAGTTCGATTCGGCCTCCCGAAGGGTCAGTTGCATCCTGGCTACTCCATGCCGGCGCACTCGGTTATCCCGGCGTTCGGCGTGCGCCCCGACGAGGCCGAGGTTCTTGAGCCGAGTCATCACCGACTCGGACCGCCGGCCCCGGAGACAACCGACCGCGCCAGACTCGGGACCGCAGGATCTTCGGTCTGGGCGAGATCGGCCCAACCAGGCCGATGGCCCGGGCGACAATTCCCAAGCCCCGGCCCACGTTCCCGCGGGAACGTTCCAGCATGGTCCGGTGGGTGGCGGGCCACGTCGTTGACGCCTCGACAAGGGCTCGGTTAGCGTGCCAAGGCGTCCGCGGACTGGGCCGCGCCGACCCCGCCGGAAGGCTCGAAGCCACCCCGACTCCAGGGGAGGACGGTGTGATGATCATGGAACCGGCCGAGGTCGAGGTTCATCCGGTCACGGCCGACCGGTGGGACGAACTGGTCGAGTTCTTCGAGCGCAAAGGCCCGCGCGGCGGCATCCCGATGCCCGGGTCCTGCTGGTGTCGGGCCTGGCACGAGGAATCCGACCAGCCGCGACCCGTCCGGAAGGCAGCGATGAAGGCCGATGTCGACGCGTCGCGGACGGTCGGACTGCTCGGGTACGTCGACGGGCCGGCGATCGGCTGGGTCGCGGTGTCGCCCAGGTCCGACCAGCCCCGGCTGGAACGCTCCCGCCACTACGGCCCCGAGCCGGGCGACGCGGACGTCTTCGCGATCACCTGCTTCTACGTCCAACTGGAGGCCCGAGGCTCCGGGATCGCGTCCGCCCTGCTCGACGCGGCGATCGACTACGCCCGGCGGTTGGGTGCCTCGGCGGTCGACGTGTTCCCGAAGGCCGGCGACGCGCCGCACATCAGCTCGAGCCGGCGGGCCGAGGAGAACTACCACTGGATGGGCCGCCGCTCCTGGTACGACGCTCGCGGGTTCACGGTCATCCGTGATCCCGGCAAGCGACTCGTGATGCGGCTGCCGCTGCGTTAGTCAGGCGGGCGTCAGCTGGTGGACCGGCTGACCGGTGACCTCGGCGATGAGATCGAAGTCCTTGTCGACGGCGAGGATCGTCAGCCCCGCCGTCTCCGCGACCGCGGCGAGCAGCAGGTCGGGCACGGAAGGCGCTCGGTGTCGACCACGGTCCGCGAGCAGGAGTTGCACCTCATGCGCCCGATCCTCAGCACGCGGTGTGCAGTACTCGATCGGCATCAGCGACAGGGGCGGCCGGGCAAAGGCGGCACGCCCGTCCTTGCCGTTGCGGACCGAGTAGCCGAGTTCGAGGCGCGTGATCGTGCTGAGGTGGACCAGACCGCGGCGGATTCGTTGATCCCACTCCTCACGGTCGGCTGCTCGTCCTTGGCCGAGGTGAATCAGTGCGGACTTGTCGATCAGCCAGGTCGTCACTCCCAGGCGCCCTTCATGACCTCGGGGTCGGCCAGGTCGGCGAACACCGCCGCGGTATCCACCCAGTCCTGCTCGGTGATCGTCGGCGGATCGTCGTGATGAACTCCGGCCTCCAGTGTCCGTACGAGGTATTCGTTGCGAGACAGATTCGCCCTCGCTGCCTGAGCATCCAAATGTGCGACGGCCTCTTTGGAGAGACCACGGATCAGGACATCGGTCATCTGACACCTCCAGGCAACCTTCGGTGATATCACGATATCACGAGTTTGGGGAAGGTGGGCCGTCAGGCCGCCGGGGCCAGTGAGAGGGGAGCGTCCACGGTCTCGCGGTCGCCGGTCGTGTCCTTGGCCTGGGCGGTGCCCCGGAAGCGGGCGCTCAGGGCGCGGTAGTGCTTGGTGGTCAGCGCGAAGGCGGTCAGGGCGAGACCGGCCAGGCCCATGATCACGAACACCAGCGCGATGCCTCGTTCCGGACCGGTGCCGAACCAGCTGCCGATCAGGGCGGCCCCGGCGCCGTCGGTCATGAACGGCATGAAGACGAATTGGGCCAGCGGGCTGATCAGGAAGGCGGTCAGCGGCGAGGCGGACTGCTCGACGCTCTGGGCGAACCCGAAGACCCGGCCCTGACGCTCGTACGGAACCACCTGCTGCAGCACCGCCTGCTCCGACGCCTCGGCGAACGGCATCAGCAGCATGAAGAGCGCCATCCCGCCCAGCAGCAGGATCACCGACGCCTGCAGCGGGAAGATGATCGTCACCGTCCACAGGGTCAGATTGATCAACAGCAGCAGCCGCACCGGATTGGAACTCACGCCCGTCTTCGTGATCAACAACCCGCCGACGATGGTCAGCGAGCTCAGTGCGCCCAGCGCGAGACCCCAGACCTGGACCGACATCATCGACAGTCCGTACGGGTCCATCAGCGCCATGAAGCCGCCGAACAGGAAGTTGTTGATCGTGGTGAAGATGATCAAGGCGAACAGGCCGCGGGTCTGCCCGACGATGCGGATCGTGCCGCGCAGGTCCAGCTTCTTGTCGGCCGGATCGGCAGCCGCGACGGTCAGGCGCTCCGGAACCCGGACGGATCGCAGGTGCAGCAGCGAGCCGGCCAGCACGACCACGCCGAGCACCAGCATCCCGAGCATGCCGGTGGCGCCGACCAGCACGCCGCTGATCACCGAGCTGATCAGGAAGGAGATCCCCGAGGTGGTGCCGACCAGGCCGTTGGCCTTGCCCCGGCGGGCCTCGTCGAAGAGTGCCGTGACCATGGTGGGCAGGGCGATCGTGCGCAGGTTGCCGGCGATCATGCCGGCCATCAGCAGCACGACCAGCACCCACAGCCGGGGGTCGGCGGGGTGCCGCCAGGCGTCGGCCGGGTTGGCCAGGTAGAAGACCAGCCCCGTTGCGTACAGCCCGAGCGAGATCGCCGCGGAGGCCAGCAGCACGGTCTTCTTGCGGTGATGATCGACGATGCCGCCGAAGAAGATGCCGGTGCCGGCCGTGCTGACCAGGTAGATCCCGGCGATGATGCCGGTCGCGAAGACCGACGCGGTCTGCAGGTAGACGAAGAATGTGATCGCGAACCACATCGACAGGTTCACCACCGACACCGACAGCACATTGCCGAGCAGCTGCAGGAAGGTGCGCACGGCCGGGTCGGCCGGGCTCAGCCGGGTGGCGTCGGGGGCCGGCCCCTGGGTCTCGGTGGCGGTGGTGCTCATCTCGGGCTCCTGGTCTCGGACTAATCACTATGATGACGATAGTTAAATTAATCGCTATGATGATCGTAGTCAAGTCTTCGCGGAGGTGATCCTGGTGAAGCGTTCGAGTGGCAAGTCGCACTGCCCGATCAACTACGGCCTGGAGACGTTCGGAGATCCCTGGTCCCTGCTGGTGGTGCGCGACATCGTCTACTTCGGCAAACACACGTTCAACGAGTTCCTCGCCTCCGAGGAGGCCATCGCGCCGAGCGTGCTGTCCAGCCGGCTGGAGCAGCTGGTCGCGGCCGGGGTGCTGAGCAAGGGCAAGGATCCGTCGGACGGCCGTCGGGTGGCGTACTCGCTGACCGAGCAGGGATTGCGGGCGATCCCGATCCTGGTCGAGATCGCCGATTGGGGCGTCGACGCGGACCCCGACACCGGTGCGCCACCGGACTGGGTCGCCGCGGTCCGGGCCGACAAGCCGGCGATGATCGAGCGGATCGTCGCGGCCGTCCGCCAGGGCCGTGCAGTCTTCGTCGGCGAGGACAGCCTGTATGCGGAGGTTGTCCGCCAGGCCGCGTGATCACCGCGGTCAGGGGAGCCGGCGGAACCAGCCGGTCTGGTTGTACCAGTGGCCGCCCGCGCGGAGGTGGCCGACGACGGCACGTTCCAGTGCGGTGCGCTGAGGCAGTTCGGCCAGCAGGGCCCGCGGGACCTCGGGACCCTCGAACCGCCGCCGGAAGACGTGCAGGATCGGCGCCCAGTCCGCCCGGACCCGATCGTTGAAGGCTGTGCAACGGCGCTGGAAGCGGACGATGTTGGACTCCGCGGGCAGGTGGTCGGCGAGTTGCTCGTCCATCAGCCAGGAGTGGCAGCCGAACCCGGCCACCTGTTCGGGAAAGCCGCGGGCCAGGTCCAGGGCGCGGTCGAAGGAGGCGTCACAGGCGGCCGGCGTCAGCGGACCGGCGTTGCCGGGGATGTGCGTGTTGAGCGCGCTCTCGCCGGGACGCAGGATCGGATGGCCGGGCGCGGTGTGCCGGGGCTGCCGTTCGTACGCCAGCCGGCCGAGCCGGAATCCCGTACCGGAGAACGTCATCGGCAGGCCCCAGGTCGCGTCCAGCCCCGGCCGGCCGTTGATCCGGCGATCGCCCGCCAGTGACGACCCGAGAGCGCTGAGCGAGGCCCAGGACTCGTCGTCGCTGAGCCCGATGGCCGCGTGGTGATCGCGTACGTACGGAGTGACGGTCAGGAACACCCACACGAAGAGATGGCGGGCGACCGGGCCGCCGGGCAGCGCCGCCCAAGCCGGGTTGCCGGGCCGCCGCTGGCCCAGCTGACTGATCAGCAGCCGCGCCGACCGGTCCAGCAGCCAGCAGAGTTCGGGATCGCCGTCCGGATCGGGACGGGCGGCGAGCGTCGTGGCGCGGTCTTCGGGCTCGGTGTTCATCCTGGTCAGCAGTCGGTCGGCCGTTTCCCGATCGGGAACGTCCAGCCGCGGACCGTCCGGCCCGGCCACCGGGGTCAACCGGTCCACGACCTCCGGTGCGAGGTCCAGCGTCCGAGCGACCGCGGACAGGCTGAGACGCGGCCAGGCCGGGGTCGAGGCTTGGTGGTTCATCGAGATCACTCCCTGCACTCGGCGAGTCCGTGGTCGAACTCGGGGCGGGGGTGACTCCTCGGGGCCTCCCTCAGCAACCTATCCCCGCGGCGGCCGGCTGCACAGCACCGCGTCCAGATCCCGATCGACCGGTCAGTTGTGCAGCGACACGCCGCCCCTTCGACAGGCTCAGGGCAGGCGCCACGCCTGCTTTTGTGACTGGTCAGCGGAGTTGGTGGGTGAGGGTGTGCCGGCCTACGGCGGCGAGTTGGGGGTTGTCGTCGGAGTTGGCCAGCAGTGACAGTCCGAGGGCCAGGCCCCAGCCGCGCCCGTTGCCAGAGGTCCGTGCCGGCGCCGGTCAGCTCCGTGTAGCGGGCCTGGAACGCGCGCCGGCCGGCGGTGTCGAAGCTGAGCCAGCCGGTCGCCAGGTCGGTGGCCGGATCGCCGACGGTGAGGTCGCCGAAGTCGATCACGGCGGCCAAGTGATCATGGTCGGCGAGCAGGTTGGCCGGGTGCGGGTCGCCGTGCACCCAGACCGGTTCCGTGTCGAGCACCGGCGTCTCGAGCAGCTGCCGCCAGAGTTCCCGGAGCCGGTCCGGCTCGGGGATCGCGCTGCCGGCCAGGTGCTCCTCGACCAGGTCGTTCCGCTCCGCCAGCGGGATTCCGCGGACCGGGTTGAAGATCCGGTCCGGGCCGCTGCGGGCCTGGTCCGGGGCCGGTCGGTGCAGAGCGGCCAGGAACTCGGCGACCGGCCCGGCCAGCGGGGTCCGAGCCGGGACCGGGACGTCGGTCAGCGGGGTGCCGGGGAGCCAGCGGGTGATCGTCCAGAACCACGGGAAGTGATCGCTCGGCGTACCTACCCGGACGGGGACCGGCACCGGCGCCGGCAACGCCTCGGCGATCACCGGCAGCCAACGCTGCTCGTTGATCATCAGCCGCGCCGCCTGCATCCGGCGGGGCAGCCGGACCAGCAGGTCGTCACCGAGCCGGAAGATCACGTTGTCCCAGCCGTTCGCCACCAGGCGGAGCGGACCGGCCAGGTCCGGCTGCTGCTCGTTGATCAACTTCTCGACCAGGGCGACGGTGACGTCGACCTCCGCTTCGGGCATGCGCATGCGACGCTCCGGCCAGGGAAGAAAGGGTGTCCCGCCGACCCTACCGCCCGAGCCCGACGGCCGCACGACACTAGGATCACGGCGGTGAAGGAGATTCCCGTGGTGACCGGGCTGCCGGCACCGGGCCGCACGCTGGTGATGGGTGTGGTGAACGTGACCCCCGACTCGTTCTCCGACGGTGGGGAGTGGCTGGACCCCGACGACGCGGTACGGCACGGCCACGACCTGATCGCCGAGGGTGCCGACGTGATCGACGTCGGCGGCGAGTCGACCCGGCCCGGCGCGACCCGGCCGGATCTCGAGACCGAGCTGCGCCGGGTGCTGCCGGTGATCACCGAGCTGACCAGGGCCGGTGCCGTGGTCAGCGTCGACACGATGCGGTCCGAGGTGGCCACGGCCGCGGTCGAGGCCGGGGCGAAGATGATCAACGACGTGTCCGGTGGCCGGGCCGACCCGGCGATGCTGTCGACGGTGGCCGAGCTGGAGGTCGCGTACCTCTGCATGCATTGGCGCGGCCACTCCGAGGACATGTTCAGCCAGGCCGTGTACGACGACGTGGTGACCGAGGTGATCACCGAACTGCGGGTCCAGCTGGACCAGGCGGTGGCGGCCGGCATCGCGCCGGACCGGCTGGTGGTCGACCCGGGTTTCGGGTTCGCCAAGACCGCCGACCACAACTGGGAACTGCTGCGCCGGATCGACGAGCTGGCCGTGTTGGGACTGCCGGTGCTGCTCGGCGTCTCCC
This sequence comes from Microlunatus parietis, assembly GCF_013407955.1. Classification (GTDB taxonomy): domain Bacteria; phylum Actinomycetota; class Actinomycetes; order Propionibacteriales; family Propionibacteriaceae; genus Microlunatus; species Microlunatus parietis. The sequence goes on from NZ_JACCBU010000001.1 coordinate 4,542,610, forward strand.
GGAAACGGTTCCTCAGCCGGCTGCTCGCCGACGGCGACCGGCTGCGGCCCGCCCGGCAGTGCGACGACGCCTCGATGGCGCTCACCGTCGTCGCCGCGCAGCACCGGCTCTGGGGCGTCCGGGTGCATGCGGTCCGGCCCAACCGGGACGCGATCGCGGTGATCGACCAACTCGCCCAGCCGGGTTAACGACGGGCGTCCGGACGCCGACGGCTCGGCGAATCCGTACGGCTGCCACGTCGCAACGCGCGCGCATCGTAGGCGAAGCGTCGCCGGAAGGCGCTACGGTCTTCGGATTCGCGGACGCCGACTGCCCCGCCCCGGGGGTGGTCGGATAGGGTCGGCGGGCGAAGGAGGGCAGATGACGGGGGCGATGGACGCGGTTTCGGCCATGCCGGAGGGGCTGGATCGCGTTGCCCTGCGGGGTATTGTCGGGTTCGGACACCATGGCGTGTTCGACTTCGAGCGACGCCAGGGTCAGCGATTCGTCGTCGATGTCACTTGTTTTCTTGATCTCTCTCCGGCCGCAGCCAGTGATGATCTTGACCGAACGATCGATTACGGCGCACTGGCATCGGTAGTGGTGGCCGACATCGAGCGGGACCCGCTGAACCTCATCGAGGCCTTGGCGGAGAGAATTGCACAGACGTGCCTGAAGCAGCATCAGCGGGTGGACACGGTGCAGGTGACCGTGCACAAACCGGGGGCGCCGATGCCGGTAGAGGTGGCCGACGTGGCCGTCACAGTGACGAGGAGCAGACGGATATGAGCAGCCCCAACCCGTACGCGATCGACGCCGACACGCTCAGCGGCATGAAACCGTTGCGCAAGGTCGTCTACTCGCTCGGGTCGAACCTGGGCGATCGGCTGACGATCCTGCAGGGCGCCGTCGACGCGATCAAGGACACGCCCGATGTGATCGTGGTGGACGTCTCCTCCGTGTACGAGACGGAGCCGTTGGGCGGGCCGGAGGATGCCAGCAAGTTCCTCAACCTGGTGATCGTCGCCGAGTCGACCCTCGAGCCGCGGACGCTGCTGGAGCGGGCGCTGGCGATCGAGGACGCGTACGGCCGGGAACGCAGCGACCGCTGGGCACCGCGGACCCTGGACGTCGACCTGATCATCGTCGGCACCACCACCAAGGACGAGGACAGCCTCCGGCTGCCGCATCCGCTGGCGCACGAGCGCGGCTTCGTGCTGGCGCCGTGGCTCGAGGTGGACCCGGCCGGCGAGGTGCCCGGGAAGGGCCGGATCGCCGACCTGATCCGGACCGCCGACCTGTCCGGCGTGGTCCGCCGGGATGACCTGACGATCACCGACTGACCTTGGCCGAACCGACCGACGACGGCTCGCTGAAGACGACCCCGCCCCTGGCGCTGGCCGTCGCGGCGCTGTTCGGTGGCTTGGCGGGCTGGCTCGTCGTGGTCGGGGCGCGGGCGCTGAACATCAGCCCGCCCCAGGTGCCCTGGTCGGCGCCGATTGCGATGATCGTGGTCGCCGTCGCGATCGGGCTGCTGGCCTGGCAGACGTACCAGCGGATCCATCGGCGGCGGCTCCGGATCGACCCCCAGCGCGCGGTGTCGTTCCTGGTGCTGGGCAAGGCGTCGGCGCTGGCCGGCGCGCTGGTCGCCGGCGGCTACCTGGCGTACGCGTTCATGTTCGTCGCCCAGATCGCCGGCGATTCGCCGCGCGAGCGAGTCGTCCGATCTCTGGTCGCCGTGCTCGGCGGGCTCGCCCTCGGCACGGCCGGCCTGCTGCTGGAACGGGCCTGCAAGGTGCCCGACGACCCGGACTCGGAATCCGATTCCCGGCCCGAAGACGATCCGGCCGATCGCGACCGCTGATTCACCGACATCGGAGGCCAGACACCGGGGTCAAAATCCCACAATCTCCGCGGCCCTCGTCCTATCGTTTCGCGTGTGACTTCCCCTGCCGATGCCCCTACGCGCCCACTGAGCCCTTCGGCTCGACGCCGCGCCGCCACATCCACCCTGGTCACCACGTCGAAGGTTGTGCTGGTCCTCGGCATCGCCGTCGCGGTGGCTGCCGCTTTCGGACCGGATTGGGTGATCCGGGCCGGTGTCGGCGCCCTGGTGATCACCGCCGTCGTCGCCTGCGCCTGTGCCTGGAACGAGCTGTCCCAGGCCCGCCAGGAACACTCCGCCGCGATGCTCGCCGCTGCCCGTAACCACGGCAAGGCACTGACCGAGGAGCGCCGGCACAACGCCACCGTCGTCGACACCCTGACCGACCGCGCCAAGAATGCGGCCGGCGAGGCCGAACGGCTCCGCGTCGACCGGGTCCAGCTGCAGCGGGTGATCGCCTCGCTGCACGGTGACAAGGCAGCGCTGAAGGCCGAACTCGCGCTCCGCGAGAACACGATCGCCGGCCTGCGCGAGCTGATCGAGGCCCCGCGCGACGCGGCCGCCGAGACCAGCGGCGAGGCCGAGGTGCTGGGCCTGCCGCGCCGGGTGAAGACCGAGCACGAGTCGCTCTGGGACAGCCTGCCGCAGGCCGACGAGCTGTGGAGCGACGGCGACCACCCGACCGTGGTCGATCTCAAGGCCGTCGCCGCGATGATCGAACTGGTCGAGGCCGAGGAGCGCGCCCAGCGCGAGCTGACGGAGCACAAGCAGGCCATGTGACCGGCTGATCACCCTCGGTCGGTACGGACCCGGCCGGCGGATCCCCCGAGTGATGGGGGACGATGTTCACCGTGCCGGAAAGCCAGGGTCACCCGCCCGTCGTTTCTCTGCCGCCTCGCCGGACGCCCGGTGACGGACCGCCGCTGCCGGAGTTGCCGCTGCGGCTCGCCGCGGAGGAGCCGGGCTGGATCCGTGAGGTGGACGTGGTGGTGGTCGGCTCGGGCATCGCCGGCCTGACCGCTGCTCTGGAGTGCCGCGGGCTGGGCAAGGTCCTGGTGGTCACCAAGGACGTGCTGGCGGCCGGTTCGACGCCCTGGGCGCAGGGTGGCATCGCCTCGGTGCAGGACGAGGGCGACACCGTCGAGCAGCACGTCAGCGACACCCTGATCGCGGGCGCCGGACTGTGCATCGAGGACGCGGTCCGCGTCCTCGTCGAAGAGGGTACGGAAGCCGTCGAGACCCTGATCTCGCGTGGCGCCGAGTTCGACCGGCACCCCGACGGCGAGCTGCAGCTGACCCGGGAGGGCGGGCACCGGCGGAACCGGATCGCGCACGCGGGCGGTGACGCGACCGGCGCCGAGATCGCCCGGGCCCTGGTCCACGCGGTCCGCGCGGAACCGGCGATCGAGGTCATCGAACACGCACTGGTGCTGGACCTGATCCCGGCCGAGGCCGGGCCGGACGAACCGCCGGCGGTCGCCGGCGTCACGCTGCACGTGCTCGGCGAGGGCAGCCGGACCGGCGTCGGCGCGGTGCACGCGCGGGCCGTGGTGCTGGCCACCGGCGGCATCGGCCAGATCTACGCGGTCACCACCAACCCGGGCGTCTCCACCGGCGACGGGATCGCGGCCGCGCTGCGGGCCGGAGCCCGGCTGCGCGACATCGAGTTCATCCAGTTCCATCCGACCGTGCTGTTCCTCGGCGCCGGGGCCCGGGGGCAGTTGCCCCTGGTCAGCGAGGCGGTCCGGGGCGAGGGCGGTCACCTGCTCAACCCGGCCGGCGAACGCTTCATGGTCGGCCAGCACGAGCTGGCCGAGCTGGCGCCGCGGGACGTGGTCGCGAAGGCGATCATGCGCGAGATGGCTGCGGCCGGTGCCGATCACGTCTTCGTCGACGGGACGATGCTCGGCGAGGAAACCTGGCGGGTCCGATTCCCGACCATTCTGCACAGTTGTCGCCAGATGGGGATCAATCCGGCCCGGGACCTGATCCCGGTCGCGCCGGCTTGTCACTATTTCTGCGGCGGCGTGGAAACCGATCTTGACGGCGCGACGAGTCTCGGCGGGCTCTATGCCTGCGGCGAGGCGGCCTCGTCCGGGGTGCACGGAGCGAATCGGCTGGCCTCGAATTCCCTGCTCGAAGGGTTGGTGTTTGCGCGGCGGATCGCCGCCCGGTTGCGGGAAGGGCTGCCGGAACGCCGACCGCCCGCGCCGGACGCCCGGCCGGCCGGATTGATCGATCCGGCGGTGGTCACCGAACTGCAGTTGATCATGAGCCGGGATGCCGGCGGGCTGCGTTCCGCGACGTCACTGGATCGCGCCGCGGAGGAAATGCGGCGATTGGCCGAGAAGAACGGCGCCGAACCCGGGCTGGAGGCCTGGGAGGCGACGAACCTGATCACCGTAGCGGCCGCCGTCGTCGCCGCGGCTCGGCTCCGGGAGGAGTCCCGCGGTGCGCACTGGCGGGATGATTTCGACCGCCGATCCGACGCCTGGCAAGGGCATTTGATCACCCGGCTGGCGGAATCCGGTCCCGGTATCACGGCCGGTTTGGCGCACGAGTTCGTACCGACCCAGGAGTGACGATGACCTTCCTTTCCTCGCTGGCCGACGCCACGGAGTTGATCAAGGAATCCGGGCTGGACGCCGACGCGGTGATCATGATCATCGACGAGGCGCTGGCCGAGGATCTCGGCGGCCGCGGAGTGCTGCCGGCCGGCACCGGGTACGGGGTCGACGTCACCTCGGAGGCGACCATCCCCGTCGACGCCAGAGCCACCGCCAGGTTGGTGGTCCGGGCCGACGGGGTGCTCGCCGGCACCGCGGTCGCGGCGGCCGCGTTCGCCCGGGTGCTGGAGCCGACGGGGTCGTACACGATCGAGGTCACCGGTGCGGACGGAGGCGTCGTCCGCCGGGGCGACCTGGTGCTGACCGTCGACGGGAACACCCGGGCCGTGCTGACCGCGGAACGGGTCGCGTTGAACCTGATCACCATGATGTCCGGCGTCGCGACGGCGGCCCGGTCCTGGGTCGACGCGTTGGCCGGGACGCAGACCTCGGTCCGCGATACCCGGAAAACAATCCCGGGATTGCGCGTGCTCCAGAAATATGCGGTCCGGACCGCCGGCGGCGTGAATCACCGGCAGTGCCTCGCCGACGCGGCGTTGATCAAGGACAATCACGTGATCGCGGCCGGCGGCGTGGTGCCGGCGTTCCAGTCGGTACGGCATCGCTATCCAGACCTTCCCATTCAGGTCGAGGTGACGAAACCCGAACAGGTCGCCGAACTCGTCGAGGTCGGGGCGACCGAGATTCTGCTGGACAACATGACCGCGGAAACCATGCGTTCTGTTGTTGCGGAATTCGGTGATCGCGTGGTATTCGAGGCGAGCGGTGGATTGACGCTGTCCGTCGCGCAGGAGGTCGCGGCCACCGGCGTTCACTTTGTCGCAGTCGGCGCAATCACTCACTCGGCGCCAATTCTCGACCTCGCGCTGGATTTCGTTGAGGCCTGAAAAGTCGGGGTTTGTTCGGCCAAAGCTTCGGCGTTACTATGACGTGAGTTTTTTGGCCACCCGGCACAATTTTCAGAACGGAGAGGGACCTTCATGGCACAACGCGTTCAGGTCATCCTCGAGGATGACTTCGACGGCGGCAAGGCCGAGGAGACGGTCAGTTTCGGACTCGACGGTGTCGATTACGAGATCGATCTGTCGACCAAGAATGCAAAGGCGCTGCGCAATGCGCTGGATCCCTGGCTCACCGTGGCTCGCCGGACCGGCGGCCGTCGCCGGCGCTCTTCGGCGCGCGCCGCATCGGCAAAGACCGCGGACCGTGGCAGCACCAGCGAGATCCGGGCCTGGGCCGTGGATCAGGGCTATGAGGTGAGCAGTCGAGGCCGGGTTCCGGCCGAGATCCGCGAGGCGTACGAGAAGGCGCACAAGTAGATCGCGCGAAACCGACGCTGACAAGAACGGGCCGGAGTTCCTCCGGCCCGTTCTTGTCTGCAAGGGACACCCCTCGGACCTCGTCGGTCGTGGATTCCCAGCTGGGTTGCGCGGGTGCCGCCCTTCACTGAGCGGACGCCTTGACCTCGATTCCGGGCGGATCGGCCGGTCGAAGCGTCCGCTCGGCGACTTCACCGCACCAAGATCATTCTCTCCGGCCGCTTGCGTGTTCGAATGGGCCGCAGCTCCGCAGGGAAGCCTGGTTGCCTCGGCCGCGCTCGCGGCGTGATCCAGCCTTCTGCTCCGGCGGCCTGGTCCGGGCTCCCACTCGGGGAGTCACGCGTCGCGGACTCCCGGCATGACCTACCTGACGGGAGCGGAGTTGGCGGCGGTGGACGTTCCCGCGGGAACGCGGAAGTCTGGAATGGCCGGAAGGGATCGCGTGGATTCGTACGCAGGTCAACGCAGGGTGGCGATGTCGCGATTTCACTTGGCACCGGCGGCGGCCCGCGAAGGCCACGTGGAAACTACTGATGCCAAGTGAAATCGCGACATCGACCCGACCAACCCGCTTGCGGCCCGGCCTCGTCGGGCCCACCGAGCCGCAATCGGCCCGGTCGCAGCCGGCCCGACACCGGGCCACCCGGGCACCGCTCACGGACCGGCGCAGTTTCGCTGTTAGCGATGAGGCGGCATCCGGGGCGGAACACCGGCGGTCGCGTCGGTCCCGCTGAGTACAGTGGTGACGAGATGCGGACCCCCTGCTCGAGGTCGGGGCCCCGCATCCGAGCCGAGGGAGATGGGAATGTTCGAACGGTTTACCGACAGGGCCCGGCGCGTCGTGGTGTTGGCGCAAGAAGAGGCCCGGATGCTGAACCACAACTACATCGGGACCGAGCACATCCTGCTGGGTCTCATCCACGAGGGCGAAGGGGTCGCCGCCAAGGCGCTCGAGTCGCTGAACATCTCGCTCGAGGCAGTCCGGCAGAAGGTCGAGGAGATCATCGGCCATGGCCAGCAGTCGCCGAGCGGGCACATCCCGTTCACGCCGCGGGCCAAGAAGGTGCTGGAACTGAGCTTGCGGGAAGCCCTGCAGATCAACCACGCCTACATCGGCACGGAGCACATCCTGCTCGGCCTGATCCGGGAGGGCGAGGGTGTCGCGGCCCAGGTGCTGGTCAAGCTCGGCGCTGACCTGAACCGGGTCCGCAACCAGGTGCTGCAGTTGCTGAGCGGCTTCCAGGGCAAGGAGGCCGCGACCTCCGGCGCTCCCGAGCAGGGCAGCAACGCTCCGTCCTCCTCGATGGTGCTGGACCAGTTCGGCCGCAATCTGACCAAGGACGCCAGGGAGAACAAGCTCGACCCGGTGATCGGCCGGGAGACCGAGATCGAGCGCGTGATGACCGTGCTGTCCCGGCGGACCAAGAACAACCCGGTCCTGATCGGTGAGCCCGGCGTCGGCAAGACCGCCGTCGTCGAGGGCCTGAGCCAGGCGATCGTCCGCGGCGACGTGCCGGAGACCCTGCGCGACAAGCAGATCTACACGCTGGATCTGGGCGCCCTGGTCGCCGGCTCCCGGTATCGCGGCGACTTCGAGGAACGGCTGAAGAAGGTCCTCAAGGAGATCCGCACCCGCGGTGACGTGGTCCTCTTCATCGACGAGATCCACACCCTGGTCGGGGCCGGTGCCGCCGAGGGCGCGATCGACGCCGCCAGCATCCTGAAGCCGATGCTGGCCCGCGGCGAGCTGCAGACCATCGGCGCCACGACGCTCGACGAATACCGGAAGTACGTGGAGAAGGACGCCGCCCTCGAGCGGCGGTTCCAGCCGATCCAGGTCGCCGAGCCGTCGATCGCCCACACGATCGACATCCTGCGCGGCCTGCGCGACCGGTACGAGGCGCACCACCGGGTCACGATCACCGACCAGGCCCTGGTCGGCGCGGCCCAGATGGCCGACCGTTACATCTCCGATCGGTTCCTGCCGGACAAGGCGATCGACCTGATCGACGAGGCCGGCGCCCGGCTCCGGATCCGCCGGATGACCGCGCCGCCGGACCTGCGCGAGTTCGACGAGAAGGTCGCTGCCGTACGGCTGGAGAAGGAAACCGCGATCGACGCGCAGGACTTCGAGCGGGCCGCCGGGTTGCGTGACGACGAGAAGAAGCTGCTCGCCGCGCGCGCCGAGCGGGAGGCCCAGTGGAAGTCCGGTGATCTCGACGTGGTGGCCGAGGTGGACGAGGAGATCATCGCCGAGGTGCTGTCCTCGTCGACCGGCATCCCCGTCTTCAAGCTGACCGAGGAGGAGTCCTCGCGACTGCTGAAGATGGAGGACGAGATCGGCAAGAGCTACATCGGCCAGGAGGACGCCGTCAAGGCGCTGTCCCGGGCGATCCGCCGGACCCGGGCCGGGTTGAAGGACCCGCGCCGGCCGAGCGGCTCGTTCATCTTCGCCGGGCCGTCGGGTGTCGGCAAGACGCACCTGACCAAGGTGCTGACCGAGTTCCTGTTCGGTGATCAGGACGCCATGATCACGCTCGACATGAGCGAGTTCTCCGAGAAGCACACTGCCTCCCGGCTGTTCGGTTCCCCGCCCGGCTACGTCGGGTACGAAGAGGGCGGCCAGCTCACCGAGAAGGTGCGCCGGAAGCCGTTCAGTGTGGTCCTGTTCGACGAGATCGAGAAGGCCCACCCGGACATCTTCAACTCGCTGCTGCAGATCCTGGACGAAGGTCGCCTGACCGACGCCCAGGGCCGGGTGGTCGACTTCAAGAACACGGTGATCGTCATGACCACCAACCTGGGCACCCGGGACATCGCGAAGTCGGTCAGCCTCGGGTTCGCGCAGGCCGGTGACGCCGGCGGCTCGTACGAGAAGATGAAGGCCAAGGTCACCGACGAGCTGAAGCAGAACTTCCGGCCCGAGTTCCTGAACCGGATCGACGAGGTCATCGTGTTCCACCAGCAGTCGCTGGAGGACATCGAGCGGATCGTCGACCTGATGGTGACCGAGATCGAGGGTCGCCTGAAGGACAAGGACATGGGCATCGAGCTGACCCCGGCCGCGAAGCGACTGATCGCCAAGCGCGGGTTCGACCCGGTGCTCGGCGCCCGGCCGTTGCGGCGGGCCCTGCAGCGCGACATCGAGGACATCCTGGCCGAGAAGATCCTGTTCTCGGAGCTGAAGTCCGGCGAGATCGTGGTCGTGGACGTGGCCGACGAGGGTTCGGAGCATCCGTTCACGTTCACCGGCACGCCGCGCTCGTCGATGCCGGACGTCCCGCCCGCCGAGTTCGACGTGCTGAAGAGCAGCGGTACCAGCGACGGCGACAAGCACGCGGCCGAAGGCTGATAGCCGGAAGCACAGTCCGGACCGAAGGGCCCCGCGAGAGATCGCGGGGCCCTTCGCCGTCTCCGGGTCCGGGGGTCGATCAGCCTGCGTCGTCGCTGCCGGTCCGGCCGTCCAGCAGGGTGACCGCGGCCGGGTCCTCGGAACGCAGCCGTTCGACCTCCTCGCCGTCGTCGCACCGGCAGAGCGACACCGTGACGCCGCGCTCCGACCTGGTCAGCACGTGCCAGGTCGCACCGGACGCCTCCCACCGCTGGAGCCGTTCGAGCAGCTCCGCGGCCGGGATCGACGGCAGCCAAGGATTCGTCATCGTCACCCCCCGTCTCCTACCGTACGACCGTGCCCACACTCGACTACCTCGGCGCCCTCGCCGCCGACTCCGATCGTTTCGCCGAGGTGATCGCCCGGACCCCGCAGGACCGGCGGGTGCCCAGCTGCCCGGACTGGGCCGCGGCCGACCTCTGGTTCCACCTTGCTGAGGTGCAGTGGTTCTGGGCGCGGATCGTCGGCGGGCCGCTGACCGAGACGGCCGAGGTCGAGGCCTTGCCGGAGCCGGAGCGTCCCGCTGATCTTGGTGCGTTCTTCGCGAAGGCGACTACCGCGCTGCGGGAGGCCCTCGCGGCGGTGCCGCCGGAGACGCCGGCCTGGACCTGGGCCGAGGAACAGACGGCCGGGTTCAGCCGGCGGCGGCAGGCGCACGAGGCGCTGATCCATCGGGTCGACGCCGAGTTGACCGCGGCCGACCGGACGCCGCTGGACGCCGCGCTGGCCGCGGACGGGGTGGCCGAGGTGCTCACGGTGATGTACGGCGATCCGCCGCGCGACTGGGGCGAGTTCCGGCCCGACCCGGCCCGGGTGATCGAGGTGGTCAGCACCGACACCGGCGATCGCTGGCGTACCCAGGTCGGGCGGTTCACCGGCACCAGCCGGTCCGGCAAGGAGCACGACCTGCTCACGCTCGACGTCGCCGAACCCGGCACCGAGCCGTCGGCCGTGATCTCGGGCACGGCCGCCGACCTGGACTGCTGGTTCTGGCGCCGGACCCCGTACGGAGCAGTGATCACCGAGGGCGACCCGGCGACCCTGGACGCCCTGGCCGTCGTGATGCGGGCCGGCATCAACTGAGCCCGAGGTTTTCCTTCTTCCTATAGGATTTCGGCATGAGCACCGGTGAGGGCCGGCTGGACCGGCGGGCGTTGCGGGACCAGGTCTACGACCGGGTGCTCGAGTTGTTGCTGTCCGGCGAGATCGCGGCCGGTGAGCGGCTCTCGATCGACACCATGGCCCGCGACCTGTCGGTGTCGCCGACCCCGGTCCGGGAGGCCCTGGTCCAGCTGGAACGCACCGGGCTGGTCACCCGCGAGGCGCTCAAGGGTTATCGGGTCGCGCCGCCGCTGGATCCCGAGCAGCTGACCGAGCTGTTCGACGCGCGGATCATGCTGGAGGAGACCGCCGCCCGGCTGTCGACCGCCGCGACCGACCGGCTGCTGCCCGACCTCCGCGAGGCGCACGCCCGGCACCGCGCGGCCAGCGACGAGGTGCTCGCCGCCGGCGCCGAGCCGGTCCCGCTGCCGGTGACCCAGCGCTACTTCGACGCGGACCGCGCCTTCCACGACGTGATCTTCGCCCATTCCGGCAACCGCTACCTGGTCCAGATGTACGACGGCCTCGGCGCGCTGACCCACCGGATGCGCCAGGCCGCCCTGCGTGGTCCGGAGGACGTCCGCGAGGCCGTCGCCGAACACGAGGCGGTGCTGAAGGCGTACGAGAACGACCCGGCCACCGCCTCCGAAGCCCTCCGCCGCCACGTCACCGGCGTCCGCAACCGCTCCCTCTCCGGCCACTGAAACTCCGCCGACCGGTCACCAAAGCAGGCATTCTGACGGCGTGTCGCTGCAGAACTGACCACTCGGCGGGGCAGCGGCAGGAGTTGCTGGCAGGCTTGGCGGATGGCCGTCGAGATCGTGTACGAGACCCACTCCATCAGCCAGGACAACGAGCAGGGCCTCGCCTCGGGCTGGCGGGGCAGTGAGCTCTCGCCGCGGGGACGTCGACTCGCCGAGGAACTCGGGGCACGCCGGCGCGATGACCGACTGGCCGCCGTGTTCGCCTCCGACCTGACCCGGGCCGCGCAAACCGCGGCGGTCGCCTTCGCTGGGACCGAGGTGCCGATCCTGTTGGACTGGCGCCTCCGGGAGTGTGACTACGGCGACCGGAACGGCATGCCGGCCCAGGACCTGCACCGGAACCGGGCCGATCACCTCGACCTGCCGTACCCGGGCGGGGAGAGCTGGCGCCAGGCGGTCGAGCGCGCGGGACGATTCCTGCAGGACCTCCCGCTGCGCTGGGCCGGCACCCGGATCTTGATCATCGGCCACGTGACGACCCGCTGGGCTCTTGATCACTTCGTCGACGGCACGCCGCTGGAGACGTTGATCAACGCCGACTTCGCCTGGCGGGAGGGCTGGGAGTACCGGCTCGAACCTTGATCAGGTTCGCCGCGTCACGGACGGCGCAGTCGTACGGCCAGCAGGGTGGGCCGGTGGACCAGCTGGGCGTAGCGGTCCGCATCGAGATCGCGAAGGGCCTCGACCGGCCGCGGCTCGACCAGGCGCTCCAGGACGAACCCGGCACCGAGCAGCTCGCCGAGGAGGACCTCCAGATTCATCCGCTGGAACCGGACCGAGTGCGGAGTGCCCCGGACCGCGAGGTCGACCCAGTCCGCGGAGAAGTAGGAATCCTCGAAGTGCTGCCAGTCCGCCGTCGGGTGCGTGGTGGACAGGACCAGCCAGCCGCCCGGGCGGAGCACCCGGAACACCTCGCCGAGGAACCGCGGGCGGTCCGCCAGATGGTGCAGCACCAGTGCGCACAGCACTCCGTCGAACGAGCCGTCGGCGAGCCCGTCCAACGGGGTGTTCAGGTCGTGCTGGCGGATCTTGGCCCGATCGCCGACCCTGGTCCTGGCGTGCTCGACCAACGCCGTGCTGTCCTCGAGGCCCAGCACCGAGGCGCCGCGGTCGGCCAGGGCCGCGGCGTAGAAGCCGGCGCCGCAGCCCGCGTCGAGGATCCGCTGCCCGGTGACATCGCCGGCCAGTTCGAGCATCGCCGGCCGGTCGATGTGGGCGTTGTAGGCGCTGTTCGCCGCGTTGGCGTTGAAATGATCACCGAGCGAGCCGTGGTAGGCGAGGTTCGAGGGCATGCGCACACGCTACGGCCGTGCCGATCAAGGGTCTTCTTCCGGTACGAAGACGAGGGCCCGTACCGGCGCCCCGTCGGAGCGCGGCACCCGCAGCGGCACGGCGGCGAAGGTGCACCGCTCGGCCCGGATCGCGGCCAGGTTGGTCAGGTACTCGATCTGCGGAATCCCTGCCGCCAAAAGAATCCGGTGGCACGGCCAGTCGTCGTCCAGCTCGGCCGCCGGGACCCAGCCGTCGGCATGGTCGGCCCGGATGCCGCGGTCCTGGGGGAAGTCGAAGCCGATCGCGGACACTCCGGCGGCCCGCACCCATTCGGCGGCGGACCGTGTCAGCCAGGGCGCCCGGGGCCAGTATTCGGGCGTCGTGGTCGGCCAGCGACGCTCATGATCACTGCGCAGCAGCAGGATCTCGCCGAGCCGCACGTCGGTGCCGGAGAGCAGTTCGGCGCCGATCGCTGCGTTGTCGCCGGCCGCCGAGACGTCGATGATCACGGCCGGGCCCATGATCGACTGCAGCGGCACCTCGGCCGCCAGTGCTCCTCGATCGGCATCGAGCAGTCGATCACCCCATGATCAAGAAGCCGCAGCGTCATCGGGGTCCTCCGGGAGGGTCAGTCGGTAGCGCCGGATCGCGTTGCCGGCGAACGCCGCGTACTGCTCGTCGGCCGACCAGCCGGCCGTCAGTTCGGCGAACCCGCCCATGATCTCGGCGTACGTGCCGCAGAGCGAGTCGACCGGGAAGTTGCTGGCGAACATGATCCGCGGCACCCCGAAGGCCGCGACGGCTCGCTCGACGATCTCCCGGTTCGCGGCGACGGTCCACGGCCGGCCCGGCAGCCCGATCCCGCTGATCTTGAGCCATACCTGCGGCAGGACGGCGATCCGGCCGAGTGCCGCGGCCCAGCCCTCGATCGCGGCCGGCGACCGGTCGGCCGGCAGCGCGGTGTGGTTGATCGTCACCGCGGTGTCGGGGAAGGCGCGGACAAGATCGGCAGCCTCGTCCAGGTGCCACCAGGCGGTCTGCAGTTCGAAGTCCAGGCCGTGCCGGACCAGCTCGGCATAGCCGGCCCGCCAGGCCGGATCGGAGAGCAGGGTCGGACCATGATCAGCGGGCGACGCGGTCTGGCCCGGCTTGTGCCGGATCCCGCGGACGATCGGCCGGGCGGCCATCGCCTCGATCAGGCCGGGCGCGTTCGGCCGGTCCAGCTGCACCCGGCCGATCGCGGCGGACGGCAGTCCGTGACGCTCCCGTACGCCCTCGATGTGGGTGACCTCGCCGAGCGGATCGTCGTCGTCCCACTCCGTCTCCATGGTCACCGAGCCGATCAGCCGGAGCCCGGCGGAGGCGGCGTCGCGGACCAGGTCGGGCGGCAGGTAGTCCCGCTTGATCGCCTCGTAATCCCCGTACCGGAAGGGAATCCGGACTTCGGGCCGGAGCCACGGCTGCCGCCCGGCGGCCGGTTCCCAGAAGTGGTGGTGGGCGTCGACCAGGACCCCGGTGTAGCGCGTCACGCCCGCACCGCCGCCAGCGGCCGCTCGAAGTCGATGATCATCGACCCGACGAAGTAGACCACGGCGGCGACGCCCAGGAACAGGAACGCGCCGCCGAAGCCGCCACCCGCGGCCCCGATCGCGAAGCCCATCACGACCGGTGCCAGGCCGCCGCCGCCGGACGAGGCGACGTTCATCACGCCGCCGACCGTGCCGACCTGTGGTTTCGGGGCCAGCCAGGCCGGGATCGCCCAGTAGAGGCCGCCGAAGTTGATGAAGAACACCGCGACCGCGAGCAGCGCGACGGCCGCCATTCCGTTCGTCACCGGCGGAATGGCGAAGATCGCCAGCGCGGTGCCGACCCCGGAGATGCCGAAGACGGTCTTCATCACCCGGTTGTAGCGGTCGGTCCGCTGCCGCCACCGGTCGACCGTGAATCCCGCGACGAGCTGGCCGAGCACGCCGGCGCCGTACACCAGGAAGGTGCCCCAGCCGAGCTCGGCCAGGCCGAAGCCGAACTGTTGGGCCAGATAGCTCGGCGTCCAGGAGATGATGCCCCACCAGATGGTGGCCCAGCCGAGCCGGCCGACCATCATGCCCCAGAACGATCGTGACCGAAGATAGTCGGTGATCCGCGGCAGGGCCTGCGGTGCCTCGGCCGCGTCGACGCCGCCGAGTTGATCTTCGATCCGGGCCAGTTCGGCCCGGTTCACCCGGTGATGATCACGAGGTTGATCACGAAGATAGAACCAGTACGCTCCCGCGACCAGGATCGTGATCGCCCCGGTGATCACGAACGCCCAGCGCCAGCCGCCGGTGGCCCCGATGATCCAGGTGACGATCAGCCCGCCGACCGCGGACCCGAACGGCCCGGCCGCGTCGATGAACGTCGCGCCGCGGGCCCGTTCCTTCGGCGGCAGCCAGTTGGAGTTGAGCTTGGCTCCGGCCGGGAAGACCGGCGCCTCGCTGGCGCCCAGGCCGAGCCGGGTGACGGTGAGGAACAGGGCGCCGTTGACGAACCCGCCGAGCATCTGGAAGGCACCCCAGACCACGCCGGCCGCGCCGACGATCGCCCGTGGGCCGAACCGGTCCAGCAGCCAGCCGCCGGGGATCTGGAACAGCAGGTAGGTCCAGAAGAACGAGCCGAGGATGACGCCCTGCAGCTCCGGGGTGAGGTTGAACTCCTGCGAGATGAACGGCATCGCGATCGACAGTGTCGACCGGTCGATGAAGTTGAGCAGGACCAGGATCCAGAGGATCGCGAAGATCTGCCAGCGGACCCAGGTCGCGCGCCCACTGCCCGGATCGTGCCGCTCGGTGGCCGCCTCAGCCGCCGGGTGTTCTGCCGCCATGGAGACTCCTTCGTCCGCCGCAGGATGGATTCAGTGCCGAACATCCTATAGGATATAGGTGGATGCTGCCAAGGGCGGCATCGAGGCCCCGAGAGGAGCACCATGACCCCCAGTGACGTGGTCCCGCCCTATCCGGCGGACGACTGGCCGATCGCGACCTGCCTGCACGGCATCCCCACGGCCGGCCGAGACGGCGTACCGCTGCACGACGCCGAGCCCGAGGCGTGGCGGGCGGTGTTCCGGGAGGTGGCCGACGTCGGCTTCGACCGGATCGAGCTGGCCGACAGCCACCTCCGTCCCGCCGACTACGACCCCGGCCGCCGGGACGAGCTGCTCAAGCTCGCTGCCGAGTACGGGATCGCGATCCCGTCCCTGCACGTCGCGCGCCGGAGCGTGATCATGCCCGGCCACGAGCAGGCCAACCTCGACTACGCGCACCGGTCGATCGACGCCGCCGCGGCCTGGGGGATGGAGGTGTTCTCGACCGGGCTGCACCAGCCGTTCAGCGCGGCGCAGCGGTCGGCGCTGTGGTTCTGGACCGCGCCCGGCCCCGAGGACCCGGACGACCCGGAGGTGTGGGCGGCCGCCGTGTCCCGGCTCCGCGAGCTGGGCCGGCACGCTGGCGAGGTCGGGCTCAAGATGTCCCTGGAGCTGTACGAGGACACCTACCTCGGCACGGCCGCCGGCGCGGTCCGGCTGATCGAGGAGGTCGGCCTGGACAACGTCGGCCTCAATCCCGACGTCGGCAACCTGATCCGGCTGCACCGCCGGGTCGAGGACTGGCGCGAGCTCTACGCCCGGACGCTGCCGTACGCCAACTACTGGCACCTGAAGAACTACCACCGCGACGAGGCCGCCGACGGTAGCTGGTTCAGCTCGACCCCGGCGACCCTGGAGACGGGCTTGATCAACTACCGGCAGGTGATCAAGGACGCGGTGGCCGCCGGCTACGACGGCATCCTGCTGATGGAACACTACGGTGGAGACAGTCTCGGCGTCTGTGCCACCAACCAGCGCTACCTCCGGGGTCTGCTGCCACGGAAGGACAGGAGTTGATCATGACGACGAAACCCAGGATCGCGTTGACCTTCGGCGATCCGGCCGGCATCGGACCCGAGTTGGTGGCCCGGCAGGTGGCGGACCCGGAGAGCTCCCGGCACGCGGAGATCGTCCTGGTCGGCGACGAGACCGAGCTGACCGACGCGATGGCCGACGCCGGCGTCGAGTTCGACTGGTCGCGTGATCATGGTGACGGCCGGCCGACCCTGGTCGACAACGGCGGCGAGCGGCCGGCCGGCGGGTTCGCCCGGCGCGAGGCGACCGAGGCGGGCGGTCGGTGGGCCATGGCGAGCCTGCGCCGGGCGCTGGAGCTGTCCAAGGAGGGCGCCGTCGACACGATCGTCTTCGCCCCGTTGAACAAGTCGTCGCTGCATCTGGCCGGGATGACCGAGAACGACGAGATGTCGTGGTTCGAGACCGTCCTCGACGACGGCACCCGGGCCACCGAGCTCAACGTGCTGCCGGACTTGATCACGGCCCGGGTGACCTCGCACTGCTCGATCGCCGAGGTGGCCGACTTGATCACGTACGACCTCGTTGTCGAACGCGGCCTGCTGCTCCAGCAGGTGCTCCGCGCCCGCGGCATCGAGCATCCCCGGATCGGCGTCTGTGCGCTCAACCCGCACGCCGGTGAGGGCGGCCGGTTCGGCCGGCACGAGATCGAGATCATCGAGCCGGCGGTCGCCGAACTGGCCCGGCGCGGCGTCGCCGCGACCGGACCGTACCCGAGCGACACGATCTTCCTGCGCGCCCGCGACGGCGCCTTCGACGGCGTGCTGACGATGTATCACGACCAGGGCCAGATCGCCGTCAAGCTGCTCGGTTTCGACCGCGGCGTGACCCTGGCCGGCGGCCTCAGCGTCGGCGTCTGCACCCCGGCCCACGGCACCGCGTTCGACCTGGTCGGCACCCGCTCGGCCAACCTCGGCGCCTACCAGCACGCCTTCGAGTTGGCCGTCGCGATCGGCGCCACCCGGGACCCGGCAGTTTTTCACGTTACGTGAAAAACTGGCACTTTACGCGAGAAGTTTCTCTGGTATTGCGCCAAGAAGTGTGGGGAAGTGGACGGCTCGCGGGGTCGCGGCGGGGGTCTGACACAGTGGGATGGTGACGTCCGCGGAGCCCTTGGGGGAGGCCGACCCGCAGGGGCGGCTGGATCGGGTGGCCGGTCGGGTGCCGGCGGTCTGGCTGGTCCTGATCGGGATCGTCTCGGTCCAGTTCGGCGCCGCGATCGCGAAGAACCTGTTCCCCGTGATCTCGCCGACCTCGATGGTCTGGCTGCGGCTGACCAGCTCGGCGGTGCTGTTGTTGATCATGGTACGGCCTCGGCTGCGCGGCCGGTCCCGGACCGACTGGCTGCTGGTGACCGGCTTCGGGATCACCTTGCTGGTGATGAACTGGGCGATCTACCAGTCGATGGCCCGGATCCCGATCGGCGTCGCGGTGACGATCGAGTTCCTCGGGCCGCTCGCGGTGGCGGTGATCATGTCCCGGCGGGCCCGGGACCTGGCCTGGGTGATCTTGGCCGGGGCCGGCGTCGCGATCCTCGGCTTCTCGCCGGCCGGGCTGAACCTGCCCGGCGTCGGCTTCGCGTTGCTGGCCGGCCTGTGCTGGGCCTGCTACATCCTGCTCAGTGCCCGGACCGGCCGCAGCTGGTCCGGGCTGTCCGGCCTCGCCGTGGCGAGCACGATCGGGACGATCGGGCTGACCCCGTTCGCGATCGCCGAGTCCGGGCCGGGCCTGCTGCAGCCGCAGGTGTTGATCTTGGGCGTCGCCGTCGGCCTGATGAGCTCCGTGATCCCGTACAGCTTGGAGATGCTGGCCCTGCGGCGGATCCCGCCGGGCGTGTTCGGGATCCTGATGAGCCTCGAGCCGGGCGTCGCCGCACTGGCCGGGATGATCATGCTGGCCGAGTTCCTCAGCGTGACCCAGTGGATCGCGCTGGCCTGCGTGGTGATCGCCAGCGTCGGCGCGACCCGGACCCGCCGCGCCGCCGACCCGCCGCCGGTCGACTAACGGACGGCCGTGCCCGCGATCTGGGGATTGATCGGCAGGAACGCGGA
This sequence comes from Microlunatus parietis, assembly GCF_013407955.1. GTDB lineage: Bacteria > Actinomycetota > Actinomycetes > Propionibacteriales > Propionibacteriaceae > Microlunatus > Microlunatus parietis. The sequence goes on from NZ_JACCBU010000001.1 coordinate 4,560,930, forward strand.
ACGCAGCTGATAGCGCTCCAGGTCGACCGAGGCGAAGCCCGCATCGCGGAGGGTGCGCTCGGTGTCGCGCCGGACGTCGCAGCCCTCGAAGAGCCAGTGCCAGGGTCGGGCGGCCAGCCGTTGTACGCGTCCACTCCCGCCGTCGGCCCGTACGTGCTCGAGGAACAACAGCCTGCCGCCGGGCCGCAGCACCCGGCGGATCTCCCGTACGGCAGCGTCCGGATCGGGCACCGTGCACAGCACCAGGGTGCTCACCACGACGTCCACGCTGGCGTCGGGCAGCCAGATCCGCTCGGCCGTCTCGGTCCGGAGCTCCAGGTCGATGCCGCGGCGCCGGGCGGCGGCCCGGAGCCGGCGATGCATGTGGACGTTCGGCTCGATCGCCACCAGCCACGTACCGGGCCGGTAGTAGCGCAGGTTGGCGCCGGTCCCGGGGCCGATCTCCACGACCTGCCTGGGCAGGTCGGCGAACAGCCGCTGCTTCCGCACGCCGACGAGCCGGTGCGTGTAGTTGTCGACGGCGCGCAGCGTGGCGGCGTTCAGCGGCCCGCGGATCGGATTGTTCATCCCGCGCCCGCGCTGCCGGCGAAGTCGCTGATCAGTGCGTTCACCTCGGCGATCCGGGTGACCTGCGGGCAGTGACCGGCGCCCGGCAGCGGCGTGACGACGGTGCCCAGCGCCTCGGCCAGAACGGCCGACCAGGTGGGCGGTACGACAGCGTCCCGGTCGCCGTGGATCACCAGCACCGGGCAGGACACCCGCCCGGCGAGCGCGCGCATACCGGCTGCCTGCTCGGCCGTCGATTGGCGCGAGCGGGCGGAGACACCGGCGGCGAGCACCTCCGGCGTGGTGTCCAGCGCCATCTGGACTCCGTCCGCAAGGGCCTCGGCGGTGGCCTCCTCCCCGAGCGCCGTACCGACGAACCAGCGGGCGAAGCCCGGGTAGTCCCGCTGCCAGGCATGCCGGTTGTAGCGTGCCCACCCGTCGGCGGACGGCAGTTCCCGGTCGAAGTTCGCGACGGCGCGCACCAGCGGAGCGTTCTCGTCACCCGTGAGATCGATCGTCGCGGAGATCAGCACCAGTCCGGCCACCCGGTCGGGATGCAGCGCTGCGACCAGGTAGCCGACCAGCCCGCCCAGTGAGTTGCCGACGAGTACGGCGCGGTCGACGCCGGTGGAGTCCAGGACCGCGATCGCATCGGCCACCAGGTCGGCGGCCTGATAGCGCGCCGGATCGGTCGGCCGGTCCGACCGTCCGCTGCCCCGGGCGTCGTAGGACAGGCACCGGAACTCCTCGCTCAGGCCGTCCCGCTGACCCGCCCACAGCCGGCTGTTCGTGATCATCCACGACGGGAGGAAGACCAGGGTGGGATCCCCCCGACCGACCTTCTCGTACGCGATCCGTACCCCATCCCGCTCCACCCAGCCCAGCTGCTGTCCCTGCATGATCGTCTCCCTTGATTCCGGCCGGGCACATCCCCGAGCTGGAATCGTCGCCGACACCGCTGGGCAGACGCTGGGAGCCGGCTGGGTCACGGCCGGTCGCCGGCTTCGTCCAGCCACCTGGCCGCCTGCTTCCGGGCCTCGACCCGGCTGTGGACGCCGAGTTTGGTGAGGACGGCGGCGACGTGGTTGCTCGCGGTGCGTACCGAGATCACCAGCCGTTCGGCGATCTCCGCGTCGCTGACACCGGCGGCCAGCAGCTGCAGGACCTCGTACTGACGGGCGGTCAGTCCCTTCGGGTTGGACCGCGTGGTGACGGCGGGGCCGCGCGGCACGGAACTGACGCCCTGCTGCCGCAACCGCTGCCGGACCAGCTGAGCCAGCGGACGCGCGCCCAGCGCGTGGAGCACGTCGAGGGCCGCGAGTTGATCTTGAGGATTCGGGCTCTCGCTCAGCGCGAGCGCGGCCTCGTAGCGGTAGCCGGCCGCGTTCCAGCGCTCCGCCGACTCCTGCCACCGGCCCGCCATCAGCGTCTCGTACGGGCTGTCGATCCCGGAGGGCTCGACCGGGTGGCCGGCCTTCGACAGCCAGAAGGCCAGCTCGGGCCAGGGCCAGCTGGTCCTGATCTTGAGCCGCCGGGCCTCCTCATACGATGCGGCGGCGATCTCCGGGATCGCTCGGAGATCACCGCGGAGCCAGGCAGCTTCCGCCGCGGCGGCGGCCGCGTAGCCGATCCACAGCGTCTCCCCGATCCGGCGGCTGAGCTCCAGCGCGGACGAGAGCACCGCGGTGGCCTCGGGATCACCGGTCCGGGACTTGACCCGGCCCAGCGCCGCGAGCGCGGGGCAACGGAAGTGGGCCCGGGGACCGATCGCGAGGTTCGCGGCGCGCGCGGCCTCGGCCCACTGACCGCGCGCGGTCAGTGATGTGGCCCGGATGATGCTGAGCATGTCGAGCCAGCCGAACTGCTGGGTACGCTCGGCGAGCTCGAGGCCCGCTGCGAGGTACGGCTCGGCGTCACCGACCCAGAAGTTGTCGACCAGATCCCAGGCGAGATAGACGTAGGCCCGGCAGGCGTCGTCGGCCGCGCCCGCGTCGAGCGCGATCCGCAGCGCGTCGTGCAGGATCTCCGTCGCCCCCGGCTCGCCCTGCTGCCAGCGGGAGGCGCCGATCGTGGTCAGTGCGTGGGCGACGGTGGCCTGATCGCCCGTCGCCCGGGCCATCGCCGCCGCCCGTTCGGCACCCAGCCGGGCCTCGGCGGCCTGGTGCGCCAGGACGTCCAGCTGGGCCTGATGGGCGTAGGCACGAGCCAGTTCCCGGGACGGGCCGAGCCGGCCGAGGACCGCGATGGCCTCCGCGGCGGTCCGTTCCGCTGCTTGGCGATGGCCGTCCCACCACTGCATCCGGGCCAGCCAGCTGAGGCCCTGGCCCATCGCGCGATGGTTCCCCTGCGACCGGCGGAGCTCGATCGCGGCCAGTTGGGCCGAGACCGCTTCGGCTCCGTCGCCGACGACGTACGACTCGACGGCATAGCCCTCCAGCAGGCCGGCGTGCTCGTCCGGGCTCAGGCCGTCGGCGTAGTCCAGCGCTGCGCGGTAGTGGGTGCCGGCCTCACGATGGGCACCGCTGACGGCCGCATCCTTGGCCGCGATGGGCGCGAACCGGAGGATGGCTTCCCGATCCCCGGCCGCCGAGGCGTGATGAACCATGTGGCCGACATCAGAGCCCGGGTGGCCGATCAGCGCCGCCAGGACGATCCGGTGGAATTCCGCCCGCCGGATCCCGGACAGCGAGTCGGCGACCGCGCGCCGGGCGAGTTCGTGGCGGAACGACACCCGCTGCGGCGTCACCACCAGCAGGCCGGCTTCCTCCGCCTCGGCCAGGGTCAGCAAGCCGCCGGGAACGATCTCGTCGACCAGCCACCGATCGATCGCCGACGGGATGACGGCGAGCTGTTGCACCGCGGCGCGGGCGGCGGCAGGCAGGCCGCGCAGTCGGTCTTGGACCGAGTCGACCACGGTCGGCGGCACGTTGCCGATCGAGCCGTACGCGAGCAGTTCGCTGATGAAGAACGGGCTTCCCGCCGTGATCTGATACAGCTGTTCCGGGTCGAGCGTACTGCCGGCCGCCAGCTCCCGGACCGCGGCGGCCGACAACCGGCTCAGCGGCAGCCGTCGGCACCGGTGGCTTCCTCCGGCAGCGACCAGCAGCTGCTGCAGGGACGGACCGACGGGCAACTCGTCGTCACGGTAGGTCAGCAGCAGGACGGCGGGCAGCTGCTCGATCCGCCGCGCCAGGTAGCGCAGGACGTCCAGGGTCGCCTCGTCCGCCCAGTGGATGTCCTCGACGGCCAGCAGCGTCGGCCGGTCGCGGTGCCGGAGCTCCGCCAGCAAGGCGGTCAGCAGCCGGTCCCGGTCGCCGCGTTCCAACTGGGCGGCGAGGTCGGCACTCACGCTGTCGACGATGTCCCGGAACGGCCCGAGGGTGCGCGGTGTCGCCAGATCGTCGCAGCGGCCGACCAACATGCGGCCGCTGGCCGGCATCCGGGCCCGCATGGCTTCGACGAGCCGGGACTTGCCGATGCCGGCCTCGCCGAAGACCAGGACCACATGGCCGGTACCGGTGGCCGCCTGCCGAACCAGCTGAGTGAGATCGGCCAGCTCACGATCTCGTTCGACAAGTCTGCGGTCCATTCCCTGATGCTCGCACGGTCTCCGCCGTGGCGAAGGCCGATCCGCAGCGGGCTGCCGAGGACTTTCCGATCTTTTGCCCAGCTGCCGTTGGCAGGGTCCTGAACCATGACTTCGCAGTCCTTCGATGCCGTCGTGATCGGCAGCGGCCACAACGCGTTGATCACGGCGGCCTACCTGGCCCGGGCCGGTTGGAGCGTCGTGATCTTGGAACGGAACGACCGGCCGGGAGGTCTGGTCCGGACCGACGAGCTCACGCTGCCGGGCTTCCAGCACGACACGTACGCGACCGCGCATCCGCTGCTGGTGGCGGGACCGGCGTACGCCGAGCTCGGTGCCGAACTGGCCGAGCACGGGCTCGACTACCGGAACACCCGTTACCCCACCGGCATCTCCCTGCCCACCGGCGAGTCCGCGGTGCTGTCGACCGATCCGGACCAGAACCTCGCCGAGGCGGACCGCCTTGCTCCGGGCGACGGCGCGGCGCTGGCCCAGCTGCTCGAGGAGTTCGAGCCGCTGGCCGGACCGATCTTCGGGCTGTTCGGCGCGGACCTGACCAGCCGCGCCTCGACCAAGATCATCGAGAGCCTGCTGTACGACGACCGGGGCGGCCACTCCGAGTTCGCGCAGCTGTTCACCCGGACCGCGCGCGACCTGCTCGAGCAGCGGTTCCGCTCGCCCGTCCTGCGCGGCCTGCTCGCGCCCTGGGTCGTACATCTCGGCCGAGGACCGGACGACGCGAACAGCGCCCTCTGGGCCGTGCTGGTGCTGCTGGCGCTGACCGGCGCCGGAATGCCGATTCCGGCCGGCGGCAGCGAGCGCCTGATCGACGCCCTGGTGGCCCTGATCCGGCGCCACGGCGGGGTCGTGGAGTGCGACCGGCAGGTCGACCTGATCTTGGTCCGCCACGGTCGTGCGGTCGGTGTGGTCACGGCGGACGGTGACGTGGTGCGGGCCGGCCGGGCCGTGGTGGCCTCGGTCAACCCCGATCAGCTGTACCTCAACCTGCTCGCCCACGAGCCCGCCGTCGTGCCGGCCCGGATCCGTCGGCAGGCCGCGGCGTACCGCTACGGCCGCGGGTGCGTCCAGGTCCATCTCGCCCTCTCCGAGCCACCCCGCTTCGCCGACGACCGGTTGGCCCTGGTCGGGCAGCCCCACCTCGGCGGCGGTCTCGACGCGACGTCGAGGGCGATCAACGAGGCGACCCGCGGACTGCTGCCGGCCGAGCCGACCATCTCCTTCGACACCCCGTCGACACTGGACCCGTCCCGGTGTCCACCGGGGAAGGCCGTCGCCCGGCTGCAGTTGCTCGAGGTGCCGTGTGTGCTGCGCGGTGATGCGGCCGGCCTGATCCCGGTCGGCCCGGACGGCTGGACCTACGCGGTGAAGCAGGCGTTCGCCGACCGGGTGATCGAACTGGCCGGGCGGCATGCGCCGAACCTGCCCGGGGCGGTGCTCGACCGGTACGTCCTCGGTCCGGACGATCTGGCCCGGTTCAACCCGAACTGCGGCCCGGGTGATCCGTACGGGGGCAGCCACGATCTCAGCCAGAGCTACACCTTCCGGCCGCTGCCCGGCCAGCCGAGCCATCGGTCGACCGTGCCGAACGTGTACCTCGTCGGTGCGGCGACCTGGCCGGGCCACGGCGTCAACGGCGGCTCGGGCCACATCGTCGCCCGCCAGCTGCTCAACCATGATCAAACTCGGGAACCATGATCAACTCGACGAGAGGAACGCGATCACCGATGCGAGACCCACACCTGCAGGCCGACGGCCGGAGCCCAGCCGACAGCCTGCGCGGGCTGCTGTCGCAGCCGATCTTCAACCCGGTGCTGAAGAGCTGGGTCGGCGACGGCAGTCACGACTACGAGATCTACCTGCGGACCAAGGACCTGCTGTCGCTGCAGACCTCGGCCGATCTGCTGACCGACCCGGACGAACTGATGTTCCAGATCGTCCACCAGGCCCAGGAACTCTGGCTCAAGTTGATCGCCCACGAGTTGACCGAGCTCGTCGATGATCTTGACCGGGACCGGCTCTGGCCGGCGGCGGCCCGGCTGGACCGGGTGATCAGGATCAGCTCCTGCCTGGGCGACGAGATCCGGGTCCTGGAGACCCTCACGCCGGACACCTATCAGGTGATCCGGCGCAGCCTCGGCAACGGCAGCGGTCAGGAGTCACCCGGCTTCAACGCGATCCAGACCGCGGCACGGTATCTGGCGGAGGCGCTCGACCGGTTGCTGGGCCGCCGGAACCTACAGCCGAGCGAGGTGTACGCCCCCGGCGGCGACGACGAGGTCAAACGGATCTGCGAACTGTTCGTGGACTTCGACGAGCGGTACCAGTTGTGGCTGGTGGCCCACTTCATGCTGGTCCGGCGGACGATCGGTGTCGGCCGGGACGTCAAGGCCCTCGACGGCGTACCGGCCAGGATCCTGATCGGGCGGATGACCAAGCCCTTGTTCCGACCGCTCTGGCGGGCCCGGGACGAGCTGACCGCTGACTGGAACCGGGAGGGCGGACACCAGCCCGGCGCGGAGCGGGCCGGGTGACCGGCCGGCTCGGCGCCGTCCGGGGCGAGTTCCCGGTGCTGACCGACTGCGTCTATCTGAACAGCAACTCCACCGGTGCGATCCCGCGCGGTGTCGAGCCGGTCCTGCACCACTACTGGCACACGCTGAGCCATTGGCGCGACACCGCCTGGACCGGCTGGCTCGACGAGCTCACCGACTACCGGGAAGCACTCGCGACCTTCATCGGAGCGCCGCGGGGGACCGTGATCACCGACGTGAACGTCAGCACCCTGCTCGGCCGGATCGGCACCTGTCTCGACTTCCGCGGCGAGCGGAACCGCGTGATCACGACGGACCTCGAGTTCCCCACGGTGCCACGCATCTGGGCCGGTTTCGGCCGTTACGGCGCCGAGTTGGTGGTGGCCGGATCCGGCGGCCCGGAGTTCGATCTCGACGCGATCGAGGGCGCGATCGACGAGCGCACCCGGCTGGTCTGTGTGGCTCACGGCAGCGCCACCACCGGCGCCCTGCTCGACCTCGAGCGGATCGTCGCGCGCGCCCACGAGGCCGGAGCGCTCGTCGCGGTCGACGCCTTCCAGACGGTCGGCGCGGTGCCGCTCGACGTGACCGCGCTCGGCGCGGACTTCGTCCTCGGCGGCGCCCACAAGTGGCTGTGCGGCGCCCACACGGCCTTTCTGTACGTCCGGTCCGACCTGCTGCCGGAACTGCGGCCGGCCGCCACCGGCTGGTTCGCCGCTGCTCATCCCCTCGAGGTCTCCGCGTCCGCAGAACCGGCGGCCGATGCGCGGCGCTTCGCCGGCGGGACACCGGTCCCGGTCGCCGCGATGATGTCGCGGGTCGGCCTCGACCTGGTGGCCGCGGTCGGCTCGGCGGAGATCCGGGCACATTCCCTGGCCTGCACCGACAAGATCATCGAGCGGGCCGACGCCGCCGGGATCGAGGTCCGTACTCCGCGGGATCCGGCGCGCCGCGGCGGCATGATCAATCTGCGGTTCCCCGGTGATCGACTGGTCGCGTCGGAGCTGGCGCGGCGCGGGATGATCTGCAGCTGGCGTGACGGGCTGCGCGTCGCGCCGCATTTCTACAACACCATCGACGAGGTCGAGCTGTTCCTGGACGCCGTGACCGAGCTGGCCCGATGACGCCGCGCGCCCTGATCAGCCTGCTGTACAACGGATCCAAGGCGGTCGACGTGCTGCAGGCGGCGCTCGACCTCGGCATCCTGGAGGCTCTCGACCCGGGGCCGGTCAGGCTGGGTGAGCTCAGTGATCGTTTCGGTCTGGTCCCCGGGCGGCTGCACAAGCTGCTCGACTGCCTGGAGTCCCTCGGCGTCGTCGAGCCGGTTCGGCCACGAGCGGCGGAGGTGCGGCGGCTCGAGTACCGAGCGGTCGCCGGTCTTCTGGCGGCGGCCGCCGACGTCCTCGGCCCGGCGTCGATCGAGCGTGATCGCGACCGCCATCCCTGGACCGTGCTGCACGGCCGGCTGCCCGAGGTCCTTCGGGGCGACGTCGCGATGCCCGCGGAGGCCTTCGACTGGCCCCCGTCCGGTCCGGAGCAGTTCGTCTCCTTCGAGCAGAGCATGGCGGCGGGGATCGGGCCGTTCGTCGAGAGCTTCCGGCTCAACACGACCCGGCTCTGGGGCGGCCGGGAACGGGTGCGGCTGCTCGACGTCGGCGGCGGCGACGGCACGTTGGCCGCGCACCTGCTGCCGGCGAATCCCGGGCTGGCGGTCGACGTCTACAATCTGCCGGCCGTCCGGTCGTTGGTCGAGCGGACCCGGTCAGCGCTGGGCTGCGGATCCCGGCTGGGGTTCGTCGGCGGCGACTTCCTCGCGGAGCCGCTGCCGACCGGTTACGACGCCCTGTCCTTCGTCCGGGTGCTGCACGACTGGCCGTCGGCGACCGCGGAACTGCTGCTGCGGAAGGGATTCCAGGCCCTGGCAGCGGGCGGCACGATCATGATCAGCGAGGAGTTCCGGACCGCCGAGCGGCTCGCGCAGCAGTTCTTCTGGTCCTACTTCCTGATCGGGGTGGACAGCTGCTCCAGCATGCTCCGTGAGCTGGACGAGTACGCCGAGCTGCTGGGCCGGGTCGGCTTCTCCGACATCGTCGTCCTGCCCGGCCCGGTGGAGATCCTGGTCGCCACCAAGTAGCCCGTGATCATGGAGCAGCCGCGGGCTCAGTGGCCCTGCCGGTCGGAGTCGGCCAGCCCTTCGCCCTTGCGGTCCAGCGCCGAGATCGCGGTCAGTTCTGCGTCGGTGAGCTCGAAGTCGAAGATCGCCAGGTTCTCCGCCTGTCGCTGCGGATCGCCGGACTTCGGGATCGCCACCAGGCCGAGCTGGTGGTGCCAGCGCAAGATCACCTGGGCCGCCGTCCGGCGGTGCGCCTCGGCGATCTCGGTGATCACCGGCGCGCTGCGCAGGCCGTCGCCGGAGCCGCCGATCGGCGTCCAGGACTCGATCACGATGCCGTGCTCGGCGGCGAAGGCCCGGTCCTCCTCCCGCGGGTGGTACGGGTTGAGCTGGATCTGGTTGACGTCCGGCACGATCCCGGTCTCGTCGATCACCCGGCGCAGGTGGGCCGGCTTGAAGTTCGAGGTGCCGATCGCCCGGACCAGCCCGTCGTCCAGCAGCGCCTGCAGGCCGCGGACGGCGTCCACGTACTGATCTTGGTCGGGGTTCGGCCAGTGGATCAGCAGCAGGTCGAGGTAGTCCAGGCCGAGCCGCTCGATGCTGGCCTGGAACGCCTGCCGGGCGCCGTCGACGCTGTGCCACTCGCGGTTGAACTTGCTGGTGACGAACACCTCGGACCTGGACACGCCGGACCCGGCGACGCCGGCGCCGACGGTCTCCTCGTTGCGGTAGTTCTCGGCGGTGTCGAGCAGTCGGTAGCCGGCCTGCAGCGCGGTCCGTACGGACGCGACGCCGGAGTCACCGGTCAGCCCGTACGTGCCGAGGCCGAGGGCGGGCAGCTTCGCGCCGTTGCGCAGTTGGATGAGCGGGGCGACGCCGGTCATGCAAGCCTCCAACGGATCGGGGGTGATTACGGTCCCGATCATGGCACGCCCTGCGCCGGCCGTTCAGGGGCGCTCGCCGCTGACCAGCCACATCCGAGCGTCGTCGACGATCGCCGGGTCGGTCAGCCGGGGCACCGGCCGGCGGTGCCGCTGGGCCAGCGCGGTCTGCGGCGTCACGGACGCGGTCCAGCCGTGCCCGGCCAGCCAGGCGACCGGGTCCTCGACCGTCGAGTGCCAGGATGCGCCGACGTTCTTCAGCCGCTCGTGCACGGCCCGCATCTCCGGCAGGTCGACGTAGGCCTGGTTGATGTGTTCCAGCGCGATGGCGCTGCCGGGCGCGGAGAGGCCGCCGACCCGCTCCAGCAGGGAGTCGTTGTCGGCGCGTTCGAGATACATCAGCAGCCCCTCGATCAGCCAGGCCGTCGGTCGCGCCGGGTCGAAACCGGCGGCGATCAGGTCGGCCGGCCAGTCGTCGCGGAGGTCGGCCCGGACCACGGAGCGGCGGCAGCGCGGCTCGGCTCGCTGGACGCCGAGCACAGCCTGCTTGAACGCGACCAGGCCGGGCAGGTCGATCTCGAACAGCTCGGTGCCGTCCGGCCAGTCCAGCCGGTAGGCCCGGGTGTCCAGGCCAGCGGCGACCAGCACCACCTGCCGCCGGCCGGCCGCCGTCGCCGAGCGGAGGTAGTCGTCGAAGAAGCGGGTCCGGAGGACGAAGTGCTCCTGGTTCATCCGGCCGGCCTGGGCGACCTGGATCCAGCCGATCGTGTCCACGAAGTGCTGGGCCAGCGGGTCGTCGAACAGCCGGTCCGGCCGGCGGTGTTCCTCGGCCCGGGCCTGGGCGATGATCACGGCGGTCCGGCTGACGCCGGTGGTGGGCTGCTGCAGGGTCGTCATGGCCGTCCTTCGGTTGTGGTGAGCGGATGCAGGTCCATCGTCAGTTGGTACGTCTTGCGGTAGACCAGGCGCGGGAACGCCACCCGCATGAACGCGTCCCGGGCCGCGCAGACCACCGGATGCCGCCAGCGGCTGAACACCCCGTTGGCGCGGGACTGGCGGACCAGCCGGGCGGTCCGGACGGTCCGCGCCGTGTCGTAGTGGCGCAGGGCGGTGGACAGGTCCGGCTCGGCGGCCAGCGAACCGGCCAGCACTCCGGCGCCCTCGATCGCCTGGTTGGCGCCCTGGCCGAGGTTGAACGTCATCGGGTGCGCGGCGTCGCCGACCAGGGTGACCCGGTCGGTGCTCCAGCGCGGCACCGGATCGCGGTCGGCGATGTCGACCGGCTGCAGCTCGTCCGCCGGCGTCGCCGCGATCAGGTCCGGGATCGGGCCGGGCCAATCCCCGAACAGCCGGGTCAGGAACGCCTTTCCCTGCTCGCCGAGCCGTCCGTCGCGCAGCCGGTGATCATCACGCGCGACCTCGTCGCTGACCACGCCGTCCCAGTAGACGAGGCCGCCGGCCAACTTGTAGAAGACGAACCACAGGCCGTGGCCGAACGTGTTCAGGAACGCGCCGTCCGGCACCCCGCCGGGATCGGCCACCACGCCCTGCCAGGCCCGTACGCCGGCGTGCCGCGGCGGCGGCTCGGCCGGGATCAGCTGCCGCCGGACCACGGAACGGATCCCGTCGGCGCCGATCAGCAGGTCGGTCCGGACCTCCCGGCCGTCGGCGAACCGGACCAGGACGCCGTCGCGGTCCTCCTCGAAGCCGACACACTGGGCGCCGTACTCGATCCGGTCCGGCGCCGCCTTGGCGAGCAGCCGGTGCAGGTCCGGACGAGCGACCGTGTAGGCGGCGGCGCCGGTCCGCCGGGCCCCGTCGGCCAACGACCAGGTCGCCAGGTCACGATCGGCGGCGGACCGGAAAACGTAACGCTGCAAGGGAAGTCCGATGTCGGCGAGGTCCGGCTCCAGGTCGAGGCCGCGGAGCGCGATGGTCGCGTTGTGCCAGACCACCAGGCCGTTGCCGGCGCCGGCGTCGGTCGCCTCGGCGCGGCGTTCGTACACGGTGGTTTCGATGCCCTGCCGGTGCAGCGCCCGGGCCGTCGCCAGGCCGCCGATCCCGCCGCCGATGATCACGGCGGTGGCCGGCGGGTTCACGGTGCGTTCCGCTCGTTCAAGATCATGATCACGACGGTACGCAAGCGAGACCGTGATCGTCTTCCGTCGGCGGAATGAACTCCCGGTCCACCAGGCAGGGGAGCCCGGATCTCCTCCAGGCGGTGGAAGACAGCGACGGCGCGCGCAGCCCAGGCTGGGAGCAGACGACGACGCGGGAGGAACCATGCAGCGACACGCGATCATGTTCCGGGTTCGGCCCGGAACCGAGGACCAGGTCAAGGAACTCTTGGCCAACTACGAGCCGCCTGAGTGGGTGACCCCGGACGGGGCCCGCCTGCTCGGCACCTCGATCTTCATCAAGGACGGCCTGGTGGTCCGGATGATGGAGGTGGACGGGCCGCTGCCGAGCATCATGGCGCACCTGGCCCGGCAGCCGAGCATCCAGCAGCTGGAGCGGGATCTCGATCCCTTCCTGGCCGAGCCGCGGGACCTGAGCACGCCGGACGGCGCTCGGGCCTTCTTCGGCCGGGCCATGATGGAGCACGTCACCACCCGGGTCGCGGCACTCGAGGAATCGAAGTGAACGCCCCCGCGCTGTTGATCACCGGCGCCACCGGACCGCTGGCCGAGCCGGTCGTCCGGGTGCTCGCCGACCGCGGCCACCGGCTGCTGCTGACCGGCCGCAACGCCGAGAAGCTCGCCGAACTGGACCAGCGGTACGGCTCGCCGGGCGTGATCGAGACGTTCCAGGTCGACGCCGCCCAGCCGGACGGCGCCCAGCAGGCGGCCGCCCGGGCCGCGGAACGGTTCGACGGGCTGGGTGGCCTGGTGCACCTGATCGGCCGGTTCGGCTTCGGCCCGGTGATGCTCACCGACATCGCGGTCTACGACGAGTTGATCATGTCCAACTTCCGGTCCGCGGTGGTGGCCACCCAGGCGGTGCTGCCGCACCTGACCGAGGGCGGCCGGCTGGTCTACTTCAGTACGCCGCTGGCGGTCGAACCGCTGGCTGCACTGTCGGCCTACTCGGCCGCGAAGGCCGCGCTGACCACCTGGGTCCGGTCGATGGCGCACGAGGTGAAGCGGCGCGGCATCCACGCCAACGTGGTGTCGATGACGATCGCGGACACCCCGAAGATGCGGGCCGAGCGGCCCGGTCTCGATCTTGATCACACCGTGGACCCGGCGCTGGTGGCCCGGGCGGTCGGCTTCCTGACCAGCCCGGAGTCGGACGGCCTGTACGGCAGCGTCGTCCCGGTGCTGGGCAAGTTCTCCTACAGCTCGGTCCTGGCCGGCGGGCCGCCGCCCGGGGTGGGCGGCCCGCCGCCGGGAGCCCACACCGCTGCAGCGCGGCCCGCCGCGGCGGCGCCGGCCCAAGCAGGTGCCCGATGACCGGCACGGAGGGTTTCCGGGCCCGGATCGTCTTCCTGCTCAAGGTCCCGCTGGAGTACGAGTACGACTTCCTGGACGCCTACGAGCAGATCCGCTACGAGGTGGCCCGCGGCGTGCCCGGCCACCTGCGTGATCAGGTCTGCCGGTCGGCCACCGATCCCGAGCAGTGGATGATCACCAGCGAGTGGCGCGACCTGGACTCCTTCGTGGCCTGGGAGGCCACCGAGGAACACCGCGAACTCGCCGCACCGCTGCGTCGATGCTTCACCGAGGCGCGCTCGCTCCGTTTCGAGATCTGCGCCGAGACCTCCGCCCAGCCGGCACCCGAGCCGGCGACCACGACCTCCTGAAGGGAACTTGATCATGACCAACGAGACCGTAGTGACCACCACCGGGTTGACCGACGATGATCTTCGCCAGCTGCTGCTCGCGGTCGGGCTGGACGCCGCCACGGCCGTGCCCGAGTCGTACCAGCGGAGCTTCACCGACCTGGATCTCGACTCACTGGCGCGGGTGGAGATCGCCAGCCGGATCCAAGATCAGTTCGGCGTCGAGATCGAGCCGGACCTGACCGCGGAGGCCACCCCGGCCGGGATCCGGGACCTGGTCAACGACCGGCTGGCCGGCCGGGCCTGAGAGGAGCGCGCACCATGATCGGACACACCGACAACGCCATCGAGATCGACGCCCCGAGCTCGTTCGTCTGGACCCAGACGAACAACCTGCGCGACTGGCCCAACCTGTTCTCCGAGTACGCGGAGATCGAGATCCTCGAAGAGACCGAGAACTCCGCGACGTTCCGGCTCACCATGCACCCCGATGACCAGGGCCGGGTCTGGTCCTGGGTCTCGGAGCGGCACTGGGACACCGAGCAGGGCGTGGTCCGGGCCCGGCGGATCGAGAAGGGCCCGTTCGAGTTCATGAACATCACCTGGACCTACCGCGAACTCGGGCCGGACCGGACCGAGCTGCGCTGGGTCCAGGACTTCGAGATGCGGCCGGACGCACCGGTCGACACGGCCTGGATGACCGACAACATCAACCGCAACAGCACCGTCCAGCTGAAGTTGATCAAGGACCGGGTGGAGCAGCGGCGCCGGCTGGTGGTCGGGTTCGGCGACGTGCCGGCCAACCGGCGGCGCGGCGGCGACCTGCGGACCATGATCGCGCCGCCGAACGTCGGCTCCTCGTCCGGCTTCTGCGGCGCGGTCCGGCTGGCCCCGGGCGAACGGGTCTCGGAGCACTACCACCCGTACTCGGAGGAATATCTGTTCGTCGCCTCCGGGACGCTGCAGGTGGACTTGGACGGCGAGCCGGTGACGGTGCCGGCCGAGCACGCGCTGCTGGTGCCGCGCAACGTACGGCATCGCTTGATCAACATCGGCGACGACGAGGCGCTGGCGGTGTTCCAGCTCAGCCCGCTGGCACCGGCGCCGCAGCTCGGCCACGTCGACACCGAACCCGGCCCGGAGGAGGAGCAGGCCGTCCTGGTCGGCGACGGCGGGGCGAGCCGAGCGGGAGCGGCGCGATGAGACGAGTCGTCGTCACCGGCGTCGGCGTGGTCGCGCCGGGCGGCCCGACTCGGGAGGACTTCTGGCAGCGGATCGTCGACGGGAAGCCGGCGATCCGCCGGGTGACCGCCTTCGACCCGACCGCGTTCCGGTCCCAGATCGCCGCGGAGGTGGACTTCGAGCCGTCCCGGTACGGTCTCACGCCGCGGGTCGTCCGGCGGACCGACCGGTTCGTCCAGCTGGCCCTGGCCGCGACCGGCGAGGCGGTCGCCGACTCCGGGCTGGCCGAGCTGCCCGACGAGAATAGCGGAGACCGGCGCGGGGTGTCCCTCGGTTCGGCGGTCGGCTCGTCGATCACCCTGGAGGACGAGTACGTCGTCGCCAGTGATCATGGTCGGGACTGGCTGGTCGATCACCGGCACGCGATGCCGTTCCTCTACCAGTCGCTGGTGCCGTCCAGTGCCGCGACCGAGCTCGCGGTGCGGTTCGGCGCCCGGGCCGCGGCGACCGTGGTGTCGACCGGCTGCACGTCCGGGATCGACGCGATCGGCCACGCGCTGCGGCTGATCCAGGACGACGAGGCCGACGTCATGATCGCCGGCGCGGCGGACGCGCCGATCACGCCGATCACGGTGGCCTGTTTCGACGCGATCCGGGCCACCACGCCGCGCAACGCCGACCCGGAACGGGCCTCCCGCCCGTTCGACGCGGACCGGCAGGGCTTCGTGCTCGGCGAGGGCGCTGCCGTGCTGGTGGTCGAGGAACTGGGCCACGCGCTGGCCCGGGGCGCCGAGATCTACTGCGAGATCGGCGGCTACGCGGCGCGGGCCAACGGGTTCCACATGACCGGGCTGCGCCCGGACGGGATCGAGCTCGGCGACGCGATCGTCGACGCGCTGGACCAGGCCCGGCTGAACCCGGACCAGATCTCCTGCATCAGCGCGCACGGCTCCGGTACCAAGCAGAACGACCGGCACGAGACGGCCGCCTACAAGCGGTCGCTCGGTGATCATGCTCATCGGGTGCCGATCAGTTCGATCAAATCCGTGGTCGGGCACTCGCTCGGCGCGATCGGCTCGATCGAGATGGCCGCCTGTGCGCTGGCGATCCAGCGCGGCGTCGTGCCGCCGACGGCGAACCTGGAGACGCCGGACCCGGAGTGCGACCTCGACTACACGCCGCAGGTAGCCCGCGAGGTCCGAGTTGATCATGCACTGTCGGCCGGCAGCGGCTTCGGCGGCTTCCAGTCGGCGATGGTGTTCTCACGAGTGGAAGAGGTCGCAGCAGCATGATGAATCCGGTGATCACCGGCATCGGCGTCGTCGCGCCGACCGGGATCGGGGTTGCCGAGCATTGGCAGCAGACCCTGACCAGGACCTGCCGGCTCGGCCCGGTCGAGGGCTACGACGCGAGCGGGCTGCCGATCGGGGTGGTCGGCCAGGTGCCCGGCTTCGACCCGGCCGAGCGGACCGACAGCAAGCTCCGGGTGCAGACCGACCGCTGGACCTGGTACGCCCTCGAGGCGACCCGGCTGGCCCTGGCGGACGCGGCGCTGGACCCGGCCGACCACGACCCGTACCGGCTCGCGGTGGTGACCGCGAGCGCGTCCGGCGGCAACGAGTTCGGCCAGCGGGAGATCCACGCGCTCTGGGGCCAGGGCCCGCGGGCCGTCAGCGCCTATCAGTCGATCGGTTGGTTCTACGCCGCCAGCAGCGGCCAGATCTCGATCAAGGAACAGCTCAAGGGATCCTGCGGTGTGATCGTCTCCGATGCGGCCGGCGGGCTCGACGCCCTGGCCGCGGCGGGCCGGTCGATCCGGCGCGGGGTCGGAGCCGTCGTCGTCGGTGGGACCGAGGCGCCGCTGTCCCCGTACGCGATCGTCTGCCAGTCCAGCCAGCCGGGCCTGAGTACCGGCAAGGATCCGGCCACCGCCTACCGGCCGTTCGCGGCCGACGCGACCGGCCACGTGCCGGGCGAGGGTGGCGCGATGTTGATCATGGAATCGCCGGGGTTCGCGGCCGAGCGGGGCGCGACGGCGTACGCCGAGGTGGCCGGCACCGCCGCCACCCACGACGCGCACCACCCGACCGACCCGGCGCCCGACCACCGGCAGCTGGCCCGGGCGTTGCGGACCGCACTGGACCGGGCCGGTTGTGCTCCGGACGAGGTGGGCGCGGTGTTCGCCGACGGGGCCGGCGATCCCCGGCTGGACCGCCTCGAGGAGGCGGCGATCGACGAGGTGTTCGGGCCGGGCGGCGTGGCCGTCTGCGTACCGAAGACGATGGTCGGCCGGCTCTGTTCCGGCGGCGCCGCCCTGGACGTCGCCTGGGCGGCCCTGGCGCTGCGCCACGGGGTGCTGCCGCCGTCGGTCAATCTGGACGGCGTGGCGACCTCGCTGGACCTGGTGACGGAGTCCCGGCCGGCGCCGGAGCTGCGCCATGTCGTGGTCCTGGCCCGGGGCGTCGGCGGCTTCAACGCGGCCGCGGTGTTGCGTCGTCCCGGCACCTGAGTCGCGGGTGACACGCCGCACACCACGACTCCTGGGCGACTTCACACAAAGCTCACAGAAACTGATCTGGCCGGTCGGCACCGGGGTCGGTTACGGTGTAGTCCTGCCAGCGCCGATTCCGGGGGTTCGTGGTGCGCTCATCTCCCCGGGTCCTGGTCGGATGAATTCGAATTCTGCGGCGACGTCGAGGTCGTGATCCGAGCGACCTAATTCGAGGAATCTTTGCGAATTCCTGCGCTCGAATTTTGGTGTCCACTATCTGGCTGGGCTCTGGCAAATCCCTTGTTTGTAAGCAATCCCGCAATGCTTCGACCTTCAACAGTTATTCCGAATATGCATCTTTCCGCGTGTGGGGAAGAATTCGTACGACTGTAACGAACGATATCTTTGGGAAACCTTGTGACTCCTCACTGCGAAGATTATGGTCTTCGCAAGGGAGGTGATCGGCTTGAAGTTCGGCAACTATGAGGGAGTCCGAAGTTCAGCGGGGAACGTCATCCAACCGGATGCGGGGATTGTCAACGGGGCAGAGCAGATCGGCGACGCCGTCGGTCGGGAACGGAGGCGCATCGCGCGCGAACTGCACGACGTGATCGGCCATCGTCTGGTGGTGATCATGATGACGGCCCGTCGACTGGGACTCGACGGGGACGAAGCGGCGGTCCACGCCCGCTCGATCGAGGAGACGTCGCGGGACGCGATGGGAGAGCTCCGCCGGATCCTGGGACTGCTCCGGCGCACGACGGCCGTCAGGGATCAGGAGATCGACACCGGCACCAGCGACGCGGTGGCCGAGATCGTGGAGCTGTTCGCCCGGGTGAACCCGGGTGGCGGCCTGCACTTCGAGAACGCGGAACTGGAACGGACCCTGCCGGCGGGCGTCCGGCATACGACGGTCCGGGTGGTCCAGGAGGGGTTGACCAACGCCCTCAAGTACGGCACCGGCTCGGTGGACGTGACGGTGTCGTTCGGACACCAGGTCCGGATCACCATGATCAACGAGGTGGCGGCGAGCAACAGCTACCTCGGCGCCGGCGCCCGGGAGGACGGCGGGCTGCTGGGCCTGAAGGAGCGAGTCACCGAGCACGGCGGCTCGTTCGGCTACGGCAGCATGTCGGATCGTCGCTTCTTCATCGAGGCGATCCTGCCGGCTTGCCCGGGGGCGCTTTCGGCACTGCGGGGGGAGAGGTCGTGGACGAGATCAAGATCCTGATCGTCGACGATCAGCCGCTGGTCCGGCACGGAGTCGGGTCGGTGATCGCCGACGAGCCGGGCATGATCATGGTGGGCGAGGCCGGGAACGGGATCGAGGCCATCCGCGACGTTCGCCGGCACCATCCGGACGTCGTCCTGATGGACATCAACATGCCGCGGATGGACGGCCTGGAAGCGACTCGGCAGCTCTGTGCCGACGGTCGGCCCGGCCCGAAGGTGATCATCCTGACCATGTACGACCAGGACGAGCACGTGTTCGAGGCGTTGCGGGCCGGCGCCAGCGGCTTCCTGCTCAAGGAATCGACGGGCACCCAGCTGGTCGAGGCGGTCCGGGCGGTCGCGTCCGGCGACGCGCTGTTGTCGCCGACGGTGACCCGGATGTTGATCAGGGAGTTCGTCCGCCGGCCCGCTCTCGGGCCGGCCACCGACGGCACCGGCCTGGCCGCGCTGACCGGTCGCGAATACGACGTGTTCCTGCTGCTGGTGCAGGGCTACAACAACGCCGAGATCGCCCAGCACCTGGTGCTCGGCGAGAGCACGATCAAGTCGCATGTGCAGCACCTGTACCAGAAGCTCGGGGTACGGGACCGGGTGCAGGTCGTGATCTACGCCTACGAGAACGGGATCCCGTCCGCATCTCCGCCTGCGGGAGTGGAGGACCGACCACGGGGGGAGATCAAAGTTCCCATTCCGGGCGGGCGACAGCGGCCGGACGGGTTTCTAGTCTCATGATCATCGACCGCGATTCCTCACAGGGAAAGGAATTCCAGTGACGACAAGGATGCTGATCGTGGCCCGGATCAGGCCGGGGGCCGCCGGTGACGTCGCCCGGCTGTTCGGCGCCTCGGACCGGACCGAGCTGCCGCGTGCGCTCGGCGTGGTCCGGCGCGACCTCTACGAGTACCAGGGGTTGTACTTCCACCAGGTCGAGTTCGCCGGCGACCCGGCCGCGGCGATGGCCGAGGCCCGCGGACGGGACGACTTCCGTGAGCTGAGCGCGGACCTCGATGCGTTCATCTCGCCGTACGACCCGGCGACCTGGCGCAGCCCGGCCGACGCGATGGCGTCCGGCTTCTACAGCTGGACTCCTAGTGGTGATCAACGATGACCCTGTCGCCACCGGTCGCGCAGCCGACGGGCCAGCCGGCCGGCGAATGGGTGCGCTGCCCGAACTGCTCGGTGACGCTGTACGAGCCGCGGCTGCGCCGGGAACAGCAGGTCTGCCCGGACTGCGGCCACCACCACCGGATCGGGGCCGGTGCCCGGATCGACCAGCTGGTCGATCCGGGCTCCTGGGTGCCGGCCGCTGATCAACCGCGGAGCGCCGACCCGCTCGGGTTCAGCGACACGCTGCCGTACCCGGAGCGGGTGCAGCGGGCGCGTCGTCGGTCCGGGCTGGACGAGGCGGCGGTGCACGGCACGGCCACGATCGACGGCCGGCCCGTCGTCCTGGCGGCGATGGACTTCCGGTTCCTCGGCGGCAGCATGGGCTCGGCGGTCGGCGAGGTGATCACCCGCGGGGCCGAGGACGCGATCGAGCGCGGCTGGCCGTACCTGATCCTGGTCTCCTCCGGCGGTGCCCGGATGCAGGAGGGTTGCCTGTCGCTGATGCAGCTGGCGAAGACGGCGCAGGCGATGGGCGAGGCGCGACGGCGGGGCATCCTGACCATCGGCGTCCTGGCCGACCCGACCTACGGCGGGGTGACCGCGTCCTTCGCGACGCTGGCCGACGTGCTGATCGCCGAACCGGGCGCCATGATCGGCTTCGCCGGGCCACGGGTGATCGAGAACGCCACCCGGGAACGCCTGCCGGAGGGCTTCCAGACCGCCGAGTACCTGCACGGGGCCGGGATGATCGACCGGGTCGAGCCGCGGAAGAGCCTGCGCTCGACGCTGACCCGGTTGTTGATCTTGGACGCCGGCCGGTCCGCCGGCGGCGACCGCAGCGGCGTGCTTCATGATCGACTCGGCACCGCGGAGGTACGGCAGCGCCCGGCGGCCGAGGTGCTCAAGCTGGCCCGGCAGATCCAGCGGCCGGTCACGTCCGACTACCTGGAGGCGATCTGCGACGACTTCGTCGAGCTGCACGGCGACCGTACCCACGGCGACGACCCGGCCGTCGTCGGCGGCCTGGCCTCGATCGGCGGTCGCACGGTCATGGTGCTCGGGCACGAGAAGGGCCACGACACCGCGACACTGGTGCTGCGGAACTTCGGGATGCCGCAGCCGGAGGGCTATCGCAAGGCGCTCCGGCTGCTCCGGCTGGCCGAGCGGCTGGACATCCCGGTGATCACGTTCGTCGACACCCAGGGCGCCGCGCCCGGGGTCGCCGCCGAGGAACGCGGCCAGGCCTGGGCGATCGCGGAGTGCATCGCGGGAATGGCGGAGCTGACCGTGCCGGTGATCAGCGTGATCACCGGTGAGGGCGGCAGCGGCGGCGCACTGGCACTGGCCGTCGGCAACCGGGTGCTGATGCTGGAGAACGCCTGCTACTCGGTGATCAGCCCGGAGAGCTGCTCGACCATCCTGTACGGGCACGCCGGCGAGGCGGCCCGGCTGGCCGAGACGATGAAGATCACCGCGCCGGAGTTGATCAAGCTCGGCGTGATCGACGCGATCGTGCCGGAGCCGGACGGCGGCGCGCACACGGCGCCGGACGAGACCACGACGGCCGTTCGCTCGATGATCATGGCGGAGCTGGACGCGGTGGCCGGCTGGTCCGGCGAGAAGTGCCGGCAGCAGCGCTACGACCGGTTCCGCGCGCTGGGGGTGATCGCGTGACCACGGAGCCCGACGAGAGCACGCTGCGGCTGCTCCGGGAAGAAGTGAGCAGCCTGGTCAAGACCGTGCCGGGCCCGGTGTCGCGGGTGTCGGTCCGGGCCGGCGAGTGTTCGCTCGAGGTGACCTGGGCCGACCCCGCGCCGGTCCTGCCGGACGGCGGGCCGGCCCCCGCGCCGGCAGCGCGACCGGTGGCGGCGGTGCCGGTCGAGGACGAGCCGGAGCCGGACGGCGAGGTCATTCCGGCGCCGCTGGTCGGCACGTTCTACGTGGCGCCGGAGCCGGGCGCGAGCCCGTTCGTCCGGCCGGGCGACCGGGTCGAGGCCGGCCAGACGATCGGCATCATCGAGGCGATGAAGCTGATGAACCCGGTCGCCGCCGACCGGCCCGGCGAGGTGGTCGAGGTGCTGGTCGCCGACGCCGCGCCGGTCGAGTTCGGCCAGCCGCTGGTCCGGGTCCGGGAGGCGGCTTCATGATCGACACCAGCATGATCACGAAACCGATCCGGTCGGTGCTGATCGCGAACCGCGGCGAGATCGCGCTGCGGATCGCCCGGACCTGTCGCGAGCTCGGCATCCGTACCGTCGCCGTCTGTTCCAGCGCCGACCTGGACAGCGCGGTGGCCCGCTACGCCGACGAGACGGCGCACATCGGGCCGCCGGCCGCGAAGCGCAGCTATCTCTACCTGCCGAGCCTGATCGAGACCGCGCTGCGGTACGGCGTCGACGCGATCCATCCCGGTTACGGCTTCCTGTCCGAGGATCCGGACTTCGCCCAGATCTGCGCCGAGAACGGCATCGTGTTCGTCGGCCCGCCGCCGGCGGTGATGGAGGAGCTCGGCGACAAGGCCCGGACCCGGGTCGCGATGCGGGAGGCCGGGCTGCCGGTGCTGCCGGGCAGCGACGGGGCGGTGCCGACGGTCACCGACGCGGTCCGGATCGCCGAGGAAATCGGCTTTCCGGTGGTGCTGAAGGCGGCGGCCGGTGGCGGCGGACGCGGCATCCAGGTCGTGCCGACGGCGGCCGAACTGCCGGAGTCGTACCGCCGGACGGTCGCCCTGGCCCGGCAGATCTTCGGCAACGGCGACGTCTATCTGGAACGGTTCCTGCCCGCCGCCCGGCACGTCGAGGTGCAACTGCTGGCCGACGGCCACGGCACCGCGGTGTCGCTGGGGGAGCGGGACTGCAGCCTGCAGCGGCGGCACCAGAAGCTGGTCGAGGAGGCCCCGTCGCCCGGTTTGTCCGAGGAGCTGCGGGCCGACTTGGGGCGTTATGCCGTGGCCGGCGCGAAGGCGATCGGGTACGTCGGCGCCGGCACGATGGAGTTCCTGGTCGACCCGGACGGCCGGGCGACGTTCATGGAGATCAACGGCCGGATCCAGGTCGAGCACCCGGTCACCGAGATGCTGACCGGCCTCGACCTGATCGCCGAGCAGCTCCGGGTCGCGAGCGGCGAGCCGCTGGGCTACGGCCAGCAGGACGTCCGGCCGCGCGGGGCGGCGATCGAGTGCCGGATCAACGCCGAGGACCCGGACCGAGGCTTCGCGCCGACGCCGGGCCGGCTGACCGAACTGCGGCAGCCGGGCGGCCCGGGGGTGCGGATCGACTCGGGCTTCGTCCAGGGCGACACCGTCTCGCCGCACTACGATTCCTTGATCGCGAAGCTGATCGTCTGGGCGCCGACCCGGGAGCAGGCGATCGCCCGCGCGGATCGAGCCCTGGCGGAGTATGTCGTCGAGGGCCCGGGAGTCCGGACCACGATCCCGCTGTTGCGCCGGCTGATCACCCACCCGGACTTCGCCGCCGCCCGGCACACCACCAGATTCGTCGACGGCCTGCTCGTCGCCGATCGCGACGAACAGGCCGCCTGAGTCCGAAGATCATCGCCTACGGTCTCAGGCCGCACCAGCAGACACGCCGTGACGAGTGCCGATCTCCGGAACTCGTCGCGGCGTCGTCGCGCGCAGCCCGGCGAACCGGACGATCGCGACGAAGGCGGCCAGCACCCCGGCGACCGCGGCCTCGACGGCCGTGACCGGACGGCCCAGCGCGATCTCCACCCCGGTCGCGCCGATCATGGTCACGGCCAGCCCGGCCGCCGCGATCGGGGTCAGCACCGGAGCGATCCGGGTGAGCGCCGGCACGATTAACCCGACCGCCCCGAACAGCTCCGCGAACCCGGCGATCTTGAGCAGGATCACCGGGATCCCCATCGAGGCCGCCTCCAGCACCTCCCAGGCCATCAGGGCCTTGCTGCTGCCGACGAACACGAAGAACGCCGCGAGCAGCGCGGACACGATCCACACCGCGATTTTCGTACCGGGCTTGTTGGCGAAGACGTTCATGATCAATCTCCTCAGTTCGTACGAAGCGTCTCCTTGCCCTCCCCACGAACGGACCCCGGTGGATCGGACACTCGTTCCCTGTCGATCGCGGCTTGGCAGGTTGTGTTTCCTGAACTAGCCTGTTTCTAGTCATGGGAAACACACCCTCTAGGGAAACACTGATCGATGAGGCGCTCGATCGCCTTGCGGCGCAGCTGCCCGCCTCCTGGCGCCTCGACTACAGACCCGGGGCGGGGGACTCGCGAGCGGACGGCCTCGTCGAACTGGTGGGGCCGGGGTCCGAACGGCTCTCGTTCCTGGTCGAAGCGAAGCGATCCGGCTCGATCTCGGCCTCACTGCTGATTCGCGCGCTCCGAGATCTTCAGCGCACGACCGGCGGTGTTCCGGTCCTGTTCGTATCCGACTACATCGGCCCCGCACTGCGGGACGCCCTGGCCGCCGAGGAGCTCAGTTTCGCCGACTCGACCGGCTGGATTCGGGTCGTGTCGGCCGAGCCTCTCGTGCTTCTCACCGGACAAGGCGCCGCGCGATCGCCGCGGGTGCCAGCCGGGTCGGCGGTGACTCGGTTCAACGGGCTCGCAGCAAGTCGAATCATTCGCAGTCTGGCGACGACTGAGTTGCCCGTCCGGGTCCGACGCCTCGCCGGCATCGCCGGTGTGTCGCCAGGCTCGGTGTCCAAGCTCCTGGCCACCCTGGCCTCGGAGGGCATCGTCGACCGGAGTGACGATGGCGGCGTCGTCGCCGTTCGGCGCCGCAGGCTGCTGCGTCGGTGGGTGGCGGACTACGCATTCGCGAAGACCAACCATCCGGTCCGGTACCTCATCGCGGCGAGGGGGCTGGACCGGGCGTTAACGCGTGTCGGTGAGCTGGCCGGGGTTGCGCTCACCGGCTCGGCCGCAGCCCGCCGGCTGCTTCCCGAGTCCGCGACTTCGGTTGTTCCGCTCCGCCTGCTTGCCCTCTACACGCTGGAACCGGCGCAGGTCGCCGCCGACCTCGGCCTGATCGATGCTGAACCGGCGACGGCCAATGTGATCATCGCGCGACCGCAAGACCCCGACATCCTCACACCAGTCGGTGATCCCGGCGTACTCGTGACAGCGCCGCTGCCGCTCGTCTTCGCGGACCTGCTCACGTTGCCCGGCCGGTCCGATGCGGAGGCGGAGCAATTGATGGACGCGCTCGCGGCATCGGACCCACTGTGGAAGGCATGATCATGGACGAACCTGCACCGGAGTACGTGGCTGCTCGCAGCGTCCTGCTCCAGGCACTCGCGGCTCTGGACAGCCACCTGAGCAGCCTCGTTCTCGTGGGTGCCCAGGCGATCTACCACCACACCGGAGCGACGGACCTGAACGTTCCGCTCATGACGACGGATGCTGATCTTGCCGTCGACACGCGTAGGCTTGCCGATTCGCCGGAGATCGGATCGCAGTTGCGGGCAGCCGGATTCAGGCCAGGCACCAATCCCGGCCACTGGGTGGCTCTGAGTGACGTCGCGATTGATCTCATGGTCGTGCCGCACCAGGCGGGTACTGACAGGCGCTCCGCGCGTGCGGCACGGATCGCGCCTCACGAGAAGGCCACCGCACGGATCGCTCACGGTCTCGAGCCGGCCTTGATCGACAACGAGATCGTCACCCTTGTCTCGCTTGATCCGAGCGACGCCAGGGCGAGCGACCTGCGGGTGGCCGGCCCGGCTGCGCTGCTGACGGCGAAGGTGATCAAGATCGGCGAGCGCCTCGAGCAAGCAGCAAATCAGCCCGATCGGGTGAAGGAGAAGGATGCGCTGGACGTGTTCAGGCTGCTCCAGGCAGTCGACGTCAGCGAGTTCGTCCTCGGATTCCGCCGGCACCAGGAGGACGAGCACGCCTCGGCCGCGACCACCGAAGCGCTCAACATCCTGCGAGGGCAGGCCACAGCTCCGGAAAGTCGGATACCTCGCATCGCCGGATCGGCCGCGCAGGGTGACCCCACCGTTCCGCCGGCCTTCGCGGCTCTCGTCGGTGAGTTGATCACGGCGTCATCGTCGTTGGGCTCGGATCGGTGACTCCTCACCGGTAGCCGCGGGCCTGGAGTTCGTACAGCTCCGCGTAGCGGCCCTGGGCGGCGACCAGCTCCTCGTGGGTGCCGGTCTCGACGACCCGGCCCTGGTCGAGGACGACGACCAGATCGGCGGCGGCGACGGTGGAGAAGCGGTGGGTGACCAGCAGGGTGATCGCGCCGTGGCCGGCGGCGGTGCGGGCGGCGGCGGCATAGCGCTCGAACAGGGCGTGTTCGGTGGCGGCGTCGAGGGCCGAGGTCGGTTCGTCGAGGACCAGCAGCAGCGGGGCCGGGCGGATCATGCCGCGGGCGATGGCGATCCGCTGCCACTGGCCGCCGGAGAGGTCGACGCCGTCCGCCCAGGCGGTGCCGAGCTGGGTGGCGAGCCCGTGCGGCAGGGCTGCGATGACGTCCTCGGCGGCCGCGTCGTGCAGGGCCCGGCGGACCCGGTCCTCCCGGTCCAGCGCCGGGAGGTCACCGACGCCGATGGAACGCTGCGCGGTGAACTCGAAGCGGGCGTGGTCCTGGAACGCTCCGGACAGCCGGGGCCGCCAGGCGCTCGGGTCGAGGTCGGCGAGGTCGACGTTGTCGATCATGATCCGCCCGCCGGTCGGCCGGTGCAGACCGGTGATCAACTTCACCAGGCTGGACTTGCCGGCGCCGTTCTCGCCGACCAGGGCGATCACCGTTCCGGCCGGCAGATCGAGATCGATGCCGGTCAGGACCGGCCGGTCGGCGTCGCCGTAGCCGAAGCTCAGGTTCTCGATCCGGAGGCCGTGCTCGAGGCGGGTCGGCGGTACGGTCCGGGCCGGCTGGTTCGCCGTGACCCGGTCGGAGTAGTCGATCAGCCACACCAGCCGGGCACAGTTCCGGCCGATCCGGGTGAAGTTGCGGATCGCCTCGACGAAGGACGAGCTCACTCCGTGCAGCGACCCGAGCACCCCCACGGCGACCACCAGAGCCTGCACGGGGACCGTTCCGGCCAAGGCATCCCGGGTCATCCAGCCCAGGATCAGCGCGGCCACGGCGTAGAAGACGAGCAGGTGTACGGCGTCCAGCACCGCGGTCCGGTCACCGGCCCGGACCAGTGGGGTACGCCAGCCGCGAACCGCCGCCCGGAGCCGGCGGCGCAGCGCCTGCTGCTGGCCGAAGACCCGGGTCTCCGCGCCCGCCGCGGGCGAACCGGTCAGGTCGAGCAGATGGCGGGACAGCCGGCTCGCGGCGGCGCCGGCCTCCTCGGCGTCCCGCTCCCAGCGGACGGACCAGCGGGCGCTGATCATCCGGATCCCGCCGATCGCGATCAAGATCAACAGCCGCCAGTCCGCCGTGGCCGCCACGACCAGTACCGCGACCGAGAACGCCACGACGTTGATCGTGTGGACCAGCAGGCTGAAGGCTCCGCCGAGCACGCCCTCGCCGTCCTTCAGGAGCTGCAGTCGATCTTGGAAGCGAGCCGACTCCAGGTGATCCAGGGTCGGCAGGCTCGCGGTGCGGTGGGCGATCTCGGCGTCCAGGGTGTGCCCGACGAGTTCGTGCTGCTTCACCTGGGCGTTCACGCCGACGGCCGAGAAGGCGTTCGTGACGGCGGTCGAACCGACCAGGGCGAGGGCCGCGCCGGCCATCCGGCCGAGGTCGCGGTCGACGGCCCCGGCGGCGAAGATCCCGACGAACAGCGGCGCCAGCGCGGCCAGCACCTTGCCGACCGTCTCGACCAGGCACAGCAGCGACTGCCACGGGCTGACCCGGACGGCCGTCCGCAGCACGATGCCGATCCCGCGCAGGGCCGGGCTCATCGGGGGTCCTCGCCGGAATCGTCGCGGGCGAAGCGCCGCGCCTGCAGCCGGAACATGGCCGCGTACCGGCCGCCGCGGGCCAGCAGCTCCTGATGCGTCCCGTCCTCGACGATTCCACGATCATCGTCCGCGGCGTCGGCCAGTACGACGATCCGGTCGGCGTGCCGGACGCTGGACAGCCGGTGGCTGACCAGGATCGTGGTGACGCCGCGGGTCACCTCGAGGAATCGGTCGAACAGTTCCGCCTCAGCCCGCACGTCCAACGCGGCGGTCGGCTCGTCCAAGATCAACACGCCGGCACCGTCGGCCACCGCAGCCAGCGCCCGGGCCAGGGCGACCCGCTGCCACTGGCCGCCGGACAGGTCAGTGCCGCCGTCGTAGGCGTGTGACAGCACGGTGTCCCAGCCATGATCGAGCCGGTTCAGCAGGCCTGCGCCGCCGGCATCGGCGAGGGCCCGCTGCAGCACCTCGCGATCATGATCGTCGGCGTCGAGCCGGACGTTGTCCCGCAGCGGAAGGTGATAGCGGACGAAGTCCTGGAAGATCACCGCCACCCGGCTCCGGGCGCTCTCGTCGGCCGCCGGGTCCGCGCCGTCCACCCGGACGGCGCCCCGATCCGGCCGGTAGAGCCCGCAGAGCAGTTTGATCATGGTCGACTTGCCGGCGCCGTTGCTGCCGACGACGGCGACCGACTGCCCGGCCGGGATGTCCAGGCTGACCCCGTCCAGGGCGAGGGTGCCCCGACTCGGATAGCCGAAGCTGACGCCGTCCAGCCGGACCGCTGCCGGGCCGCGATCAGAACCGGCCGGGCGGGCCGAACCGGGCAGCGTGCGGACCGCCGGCAGACCCAGGTCACGGCGCAGTTCGGCGAGGGCGTTGAGCGTCGAGGTGGTCCGGGTCAGGGCGGAACTCAAGTTCCCGAGCTGACCGAACTGCTGCAGCCGCAGCACGGCTTGGGCCAGCATCACCGCGCCGCCCAGCGTCACCGCCCCGGCGACGACATCGGTCCCGATCATGATCAATGCTCCGCCGGTCGCCGCGGCCACGGCCAGGCAGGCGCCGAGGACCGGCCCGAGGCCGTGCTGCCGGGCCCGCCACAGTCCCGTCATCGCCTCGGTCCAGGTCGACCGGTAGGTCTCGCCGAGCCAGTCCGCCAGGCCGAACAGCCGGACCTCCTTGGCCGTCTCGGTCCCGAGCATCAGGCCGCGCAGATAGCCGGCCCGCCGACGCTGGTCACCGGTCGTCTGCAGCAGCCGGTCGAACGCCAGGCTGATCCAGCCCAGGAAGACGTACGACAGCACGACGAACGTGGCGGCGACCAGGAGCGGCACCCACCAGCGCCAGGGCAGTAGCAGCACGAGGGCGCCGAGCGCGGCCAGGCGCGAGGTCAGCACCGACCAGGTCGAGTCGATCCCCATCAGGAACGACCAGTCCTTCGTGGCGTCGGCGACGGCGCGGAGGCGGCCCGCGGGGCCCGGGCTGTCCAGGTGCCCGATCCCGCGCGGCCCGACGCCGGCCTCGGCCAGCAGGTCGAGGACGTAGGCGAGGTAGGCCGCCGAGCAGCGGGCCGCCGTCACCGCCTTCAGCGACTGCAGCACCGGGCCGAGCAGCAGCACGGCCGCCACCGCGACCAGGGAGGTCCAGACCTGCTCCGCGTCCGACGCCGGGGCGCCGGCCCGGACGGCCGCCGCGACCGAGCCGGCGAACCAGCCGATCATGATCATCAACAGGGTTCGGACGGCGGCGTCCAGCAGGACCAGCAGGGTGGTCAGCGCGGTCCACCGGCGGGAGGCTCGCCAGAGCACCTGCGCGTGCCGGAGATAGCGACCCGGACTGTCGGCGAGCCGGCGGCGAACCTCGCCGCCGGCCGTCGCCGTGTCGCCCGCTGCCACAACGAACCTCCTGGTCAGCCAGGAGTCTCCTGGCCGAGCCGGGTCATTGTGCGCAGCTTCCGAGCCGCCCCGGAAGCCCGATTTCACGGGCCGATAAACCGGAGGCGGAGCGGGGTGGGACTGCGATAAGCTTGACCTAACAGAAGATCAGACGCCGGTGCTCACCGGCACCCGCGGCTCCGGAATCGGGGCCGTTCTTTCGTTCCGGACCGGCGACGGCTCGACCCGCAGGATGCGAGCGAGCCAGGCCGGCAGCCACCAGTTCCAGCGGCCCATCATGGCGACGGTGGCCGGCACCAGCAGGGATCTGATCAAGGTCGCGTCCAGAATGATGCCGAGCGCGACGCCGGAGGCGAAGACGGCGACATCCAGTTCACCGCCACCGGCCATCGAGGCGAACGAGAAGAACAAGATCAGCGCCGCGCAGGTGACCAGCCGGCCGGTCCGGCCGATGCCTTGCACGATGGCCTCCTCGGTCGAGCCGGTGCGGTCGTACTCCTCCCGCATCCGGGCGATGATGAAGACCTCGTAGTCCATCGAGAGGCCGTACAGGAAGGCGAAGATCGTCACCGGGATGAAGGTGCCGACGGTGCCGTTCGGCTGAATCCCCAGCAGCGCCTCGGTGCCCCAGCCCCACTGCCAGAAGATCACCATCGCACCCATCACCGCACCCAGCGAGAGCAGGTTCAGCGCAATCGCCTTCAGCGGCAGCAGCACCGAGCGGAACGCTCGGGCCAGCATCACGAACGTGATCAACGCGATCAGCGCCAGCATCCACGGGAACGCGGCGTAGGTCGCGTCGATGTAGTCGATCTGCTGGGTCACGTTGCCGCCGACCAGGACACCGTCCGGCACAGCGTCGATCACCCGCTGGACGGTCTCCCGCCCGGCCGGCGAGCCGCCCTCGTCGACCGGCAGCACGGTCAGCAGAGCCGAGCCGTCGGCCGCCCGCCAGTCCGGCCCGTCCGGCGCGACGACCGTGTAGATCCCTTCCAGGGAACGGATTCCGTCGGCGACCGCGGCTCGGTCGGTGCCCGGCGGCAGGTACACGTCGAAGGAGGTCAGCGGGCCCGAGGGGACGCCGGCGCGCTGCAGGGCGACCAGCCCGTCGTGGCCGGGGCCGGACCGGGACAGGCCGCCGCTGACCGGCACGTTCAGGTTGATCCCGAGCGCGACCACGGTCAGTGCGCCGAGGGCGGCGACCGAGCCGATCGCCACGATCCAGCGGCGCCGGACCACGGTCCGGGCCCACGCCGTCCAGAACCGACCGGCCCGCTCGTACCCGGTCGGTCGCACCGGCTTCCCTGCCGCAGCCCGCCGGTCCAGCCGGCGGCCGGTCCAGGACAAGATCAACGGCAGGACGGTGAGCGACACCACGGCGCTGGTGGCGGTGACCAGCGTCCCGCCGACGCCGAGGCTGCGCATGATCGGGATCGGCAGGACGATCATGGCCAACAGCCCGATCGCCACCGCGACGCTGGAGAAGACGATCGCGTGCCCGGCGGTCGCCATCGCCCGGTGGACGGCCTCGTCGCCGACCCGCCCGGCGGCCCGTTCCTCGCGCCAACGGGTGACCAGGATCAACGCGTAGTCGATCGCGATGCCCAGCCCGAGCAACGGGATCATGGTCATCGTCGTCTCGTGCACGTCGATGATCAGACCGGCTCCGAGCAGCCCGATGAACGAGACCGGCAGCGCGATCAGCGCGGTCAGCAGCGGTACCACGGCCAGCGCCGAGCGGAACACCCAGGCCAGCACGACCATCGCCGCGGCGAGCGTGATCAACAACTTCACCGGTACGTTGAGCCCGCCGGCGTCCGCCCCGGTGGCCAGCGGATCGAGCCCGGTGACGAACAGCGTCGTGCCCGGCGGCAGCACCGGCCGCATCGCCTCCTCGATGGTGAGGTTCAGCGTGCTGCCCTCGCCGAGGGCGCTGCCGGGGATCCCGCCCTGCTCGACCGGCCCGCCGAAGATCAGGCCGAACGTCGTCCGGCCGTCGGCGCCGAGGAACCTCGGGTCACCCGTGTCGACGTAGGAGACGACCCGGCCACCGGTCGCCCGGTCGGCTGCGGCGAACGCGGCCGTCAGCACCTCGCGGCCCTCCGGGCTGTCGGCGGTCATGCCCTCCGGCAGCGTGATCACGGGCAGGTACGGGCGTTCGTACCCGCCGGTGCCGTAGGTCTGCAGGATCTGCTGATTGGCCTCGTAGCCGGGCAGACCGGGATACTCGTTCTTCTCGGATACAGTCGCCATGACGACGGCGAGCGCGCCGCCGCCGAGGGCGACGGCGATGACGGTGAGCAGCGTGATCAGCCGACCACGGGCCAGGACGAAGCGCGACAAGGTTTCCACGGCACCAGACCATCAAATTGATCTTCGATCGGCGTGCGATCGGTCTGAGAGGTCGCTGTCACAGAGTTCTCTATGAACTCTCCGGCCACCGACCCGTCAGACTGGACCCCGTGAGCGGATCAACAACACGAGTCCTCGTGGTCGACGACGAGCAGTATCTGGCTGACTTGATCGCGACCGCGCTGCGGTACGAGGGGTTCGAGACGTCCGTCGCGGGGACGGGCCGGGAGGCGATCGAACAGGTGTCCACGTTCGATCCGGACCTGATCGTGCTCGACGTCATGCTGCCGGACGGCTCCGGCCTGGACACCTGCCGGACCCTGCGGGCCAACGGCAAGAACGCGCCCGTCGTCTTCCTCACCGCGCGCGACGCGACCGAGGACAAGATCGCCGGCCTCACCGTCGGCGGCGACGACTACGTCACCAAACCGTTCAGCCTGGACGAGCTGATGCTGCGGGTCCAGGCGGTGCTGCGCCGGTCCAAGCCGGACGCGGGCAGCAACCGGATCGGCTTCGCGGACCTGGAGATCAACGACGACGCGCACGAGGTACGGCGGCACGGCGAGCCGATCGAGCTGACTCCCACCGAGTTCAAGCTGCTCCGCTACCTGGTCGCACACGCCGGCAAGGTGCTGTCCAAACGGCAAATTCTGGACCACGTCTGGGAGTACGACTTCGCCGGCAACGACGGCGTGGTGCAGACCTACATCTCGTACCTGCGCCGCAAGATCGACGCCTACGACCCGCCGCTGATCCACACCATCCCGTGGATCGGCTACATCGTCCGGCTCCCGGAGGGGGACA
Organism: Microlunatus parietis; assembly: GCF_013407955.1. Classification (GTDB taxonomy): domain Bacteria; phylum Actinomycetota; class Actinomycetes; order Propionibacteriales; family Propionibacteriaceae; genus Microlunatus; species Microlunatus parietis. Next base: position 4,593,298 of record NZ_JACCBU010000001.1, read on the forward strand.
GCTCGGTCCGCAGGCGCGGCGCCGGGAACTGACATGTCGCTGCGCACCCGCCTGGTGCTGACCGTCCTCAGCCTGCTCGTCCTCGGCTGCGGGGTGGCGCTCGGGGCCACCGCCGGCGCGCTGCAGGACTGGCAGACCGACCGCAACGACGACGTGCTGACCTCGGTCGGCCGGCAGCTCGGCACCGAGCTCGCCGCCCGGCCGGAGCCCCGGCTGCGGCTGCGCGACGCCGGCGCCGAGGACGACGTCTGGCGGACCTGGTCGACGCTGGCCTCCCAGGACGGCGAGGTGCCGTCGTTCTTCCAGCTACGGTCGGCGGACGGGATGGTGCTCCAGACCGTGGTGTACGGGTCGGCGCCGGACCTGCCCGAGCCGCTGCCGAAGGCGTACTGGCCGGTCGAGGCGACGGCGGAGAACCCGGACGGCGAGGCGTTCGGCGAAGCCGAGACGATGCGGTCCGACGGCAGCGCCGACGATCCGGGCTGGCTGATCCGGTCCAGCCGGGTCGGCGACGGCGGCGAGCAGCTGATCGTCGGGATGCGGACCCAGGCGACCGACGAACTGATGAGCCGGGTGGCCAGTGCCGCGACCGTGTCCGGGCTGGTCGCCCTGATCGCGGTCGCGCTGCTGTCGCTGTCGGTGGTCCGGCGCGGCCTCCGGCCGCTGAACGACATCGCCGAGGTGGCCCGCGAGATCGGCTCCGGCGACCTGACCCGCCGGGTGCCGCCGTCCCGGCCGAGTACCGAGATCGGCCGGCTGTCCGCGGCGCTCAACGCGATGCTCGGCCAGATCGAGCGGGCCTTCGCCGAACGGGCCGCCTCGGAACAGCAACTGCGCCGGTTCGTGGCCGACGCCTCGCACGAGCTGCGGACCCCGATCGCGACGATCCGCGGCCACGCCGAGCTGTTCCGCCGCGGCGCCGCGGCCCGGCCGGACGACCTGGCGAAGATCCTCCGCCGGATCGAGTCGGAGGCGCACCGGATGGGCCTGCTGGTCGACGAGCTGCTGTTGCTGGCCCGGCTGGACCAGGGCCGGCCGCTGGAACGGGAGCCGGTCGACCTGACCGACCTGGCCTCGGACGCGGTCGCCGACGCCGTCGTCACCGATCCGGGCCGGAGCATCCGGCTGGACGCCCCGGACACCGGCGCCGGCCAGGAGCCGGTCGTCGTCCAGGGCGACCCGCACCGGCTCCGCCAGGTGCTCGGCAACCTGCTCTCCAACGTCATCCAGCACACCCCGCCGGACACCCCGGCCGTGGTCCGGGTCCGCCGCGACGCCGGCGACGCGGTGATCGAGGTGTCGGACAGCGGCCCGGGGCTGCCCGAGGAGGAGCGCCAGCACATCTTCGAGCGGTTCTACCGGACCGAGGAGTCGCGGGTACGGCATCACGGCGGGGCCGGGCTCGGCCTCTCGATCGTCGCCGCGGTCACCCAGGCCCACGGCGGCACCGTGACCGCGGAGAACAACGCCGACGGCGGCGCCACGTTCCGGGTCCGCCTCCCCTTGACGTAACCGCAACCCTGAAGCCGATCCGCTCCCCTGCCCAGTGCCCGTGCCGGGCGCCGGAGTCGCCTACCCCGGTACGAACCTTGCGGGACTCGCACCAGGAGCGCTCGACGTGAGTGGCGGACCGCCCGGGCTGAGGCGGCCCCGCGTCCCGGTGCAGTCGCCGTGCCGATCTGCTGGACCGGGCGTTCCCGCGGGAACGCCGGTCGGACGTTGGGCCTCGGCGCGCGTGCTCGGGGCCAGACGCGCCTGTCGCGCAGATCGCCGGCCGGGCGCCCGAAGTTCGATCAAGATCTCGGAACCTACGCTCAGAGCTGTAAGGATCAACCGTCTCGCTTCCCCGCCGGATCGCATGACCGCACCGAGGAGTCGTGATCACGCATGTCACCGTCCGCCGAGCCCGGCTATCCGCTGCGGCTGCCCGAGATGCCGCTCCACGATCCGTGCGTCGTGGTCGACCAGAAGACCGAGCATTACCACCTGTACACCGCGAACGTCTCGTCGCTGACCGGCGAGGACGGCACCGGCACGATGGTCTATCGCAGCCGCAACCTGCGGGACTGGACCGAGCCGGCCGTCGTGTTCCGGACCGAACCGGGCATGTGGGCGACCGACGGCGCGTGGGCCCCGGAGGTCCACGAGTACGGCGGCCGCTACTACCTCTTCACCACGCTGCACAACCGGGACAAGCCGCTCCCGGTGCCGCCGCCGGGCCCGTACGGGATGCCGGTCCAACTGGAGAACTACCAACGCGGCACGATCATCGCCGTCTCGGACAGCCTGCTCGGACCGTTCCGGCCGCTCCAGGACCGCCCGGCCGGACCCGAGAACTTCATGCACCTGGACGGGACGCTCTACGTCGATCCGAGCGGCCGGCCCTGGATGGTGTACGCGCACGAATGGCTGCAGAAGATCGACGGCACGATCGAGGCGGTACCGCTCGAGGCAGACCTCAGCCGGGCCGCCGGCGACCCGATCCACCTCTTCAAGGGATCCGACGCGACCTGGATCGGCGAGGAGCTGCCGGCGCCGTCGACGGGCCAGCTCGCTCCGTACGTCACCGACGGGCCGCAGCTCTACCGGGCGCCGAGCGGAGCCTTGATCATGCTCTGGTCCACCTACGAGAAGAACACGAACGGTGAGCAGGTCGGCGGCCGTTATGTGCAGACCTATGCCGTGGCGAACTCGGGCGAACTGGCCGGACCCTGGTTCCAACACCGGCCCTTGGTGCGCCAGGACAGCGGGCACGGAATGATCTTCACGACCCTCGGCCCGGACAGCCGCCCGCTGTTGATCTTGCACCGGCCGTTCACCAATGCGCGCGGGAAGATCTACGAGATCGACTTCGTCGGCTCCGAGCTGCGGCTCGGCAGGCAGCGGACCGACCTCGACAGCGGCCGATGATCATGGCCTGAGTCCGCCCGCTAGATCGGCAGCGCGTAGCCGGCCGGGCCCTCGCTGATCAGGCCGTCGGCGAGCAGCCCGGCCAGGGCCCGCTCGAATTGATCATGGTCGGGCCAGGCCGTCGCGAGCTCTTCGGAGGGTACGGGCTCGTCGCGCTCCCGGAGTACGGCGAGGACGGCGCCGCGGCACTGCCGGTCGGTGCCGGTGTAGGTCTGGCCGAGGCGCGGCGGACCGGCCCAGGCCGGATAGCCGGCGGCCCGCCAGGCGCAGCGGGACCGGACCGGGCAGTCGTCGCAGCGGGGCGAGCGGGCCGTGCAGACGACGGCGCCGAGTTCCATCGAGGCGGCGGCCCAGCGGGCGGCGCGCGGTGCCTGCCGAGGCAGGAACGTCTCGGCCAGCGCCCGTTCGGCGGCGCTCAGCGAGGTGGCCGGATACTGCACACCGGCGCCGATCCGGGTGATCACCCGGCGCACGTTGGTGTCCAGCACCAGGTGCCGCTGCCCGAACCCGAAGCCGGCCACGGCCGCTGCGGTGTAGTCGCCGACGCCGGGTAGCGCGCGCAGCGCGGCCAGGTCGGCCGGCACCTCCCCGTCGTGATCTTGGTCGATCGCGACGGCGGCCCGGTGCAGCCGCAGCGCCCGGCGCGGGTAGCCCAGCCGGCCCCAGGCCCGGACCGCCTCGCCGGACGGTTCGGCGGCCAGCGCGGCCGGCACCGGCCACCGGTCGACCCAGCGCTGCCACGGCTCCAGCACCCGGGCCACCGGGGTCTGCTGCAGCATGAACTCGCTGATCATGATCTGCCACGGGGTGGTGCCGGGCCGGCGCCAGGGCAGGTCGCGGGCCTCGGACCCGTACCAGCGCAGCACCGCCGACACCACCGCCGAGTTCACAGCGGTCAGACCTGTTCGACCTGGCCCGACACGGCCGACCGGGCCGCGGCCTCCATCAGGGCGAGGGTGCCGAGGTTGCGCCGGCCCGAGGTCTCCGGCTCCTCGCCGGTCTCGATCGCCTCGACCAGCGCGGTCAGCGAACCGGCCCGGCCCAGCCGGTCCAGCTTGATCAACTCGACGTCGTCGGTGCCCCGCTCGGCGCGGTGGCGAAGCCGTACCACTTCGTGCGGGGCGTCGTCGTCGCCCGACCGGCCGGTCCAGAAGATCTCGCCCTGCTCGCACTCCAGGTGCCAGTCGCCGCTCCAGGTGGTCGGCTCGCCCGGGCTGACCCAGCTGCCCCGGTAGCTGACCACGAGGTCGTCCTCGAACGTCACGGTGACGGTCGCGGACGCCTCCTCGACGAACCGGCTCCACGGCGGGTCGGTGACCTGGGTGAACACCGACTTCGCCTCGCGGCCGAGGATGAACCGCATCAGGTCGAAGTGGTGGATCGCCATGTCGAACAGCAGCGGATGGTGCAGCCGGTAGTGCTTGTTGGTGCCCGGCTCCTTGTCGTTGGCCCACTTCCGGAAGTCGACCCGGACGCCGCCGAGCGGGCCGAGCGCCTCCTCGGCGATCAGCTTGGCGGCGGTCCGCGCGGCCGGCTGGTAGCGGTAGTTCTGGCTGACCAGCAGGATCCGCCCGGTCTCGTCGGCGACCTTGATCGCCTCCCGGGCGTCGTCCAGGCTGGCCGCGAACGGCTTCTCGGTGATCACGTGCTTGCCGGCCCGCATCGCCTCGATGGCCAGCGGCGCGTGCCCGTCGACCGGCGTCGTGATCAACACCGCGTCCGCCTCCCGGGCCTCGAGCGCCTCGGCCAGCGAGCCGAAGCAGTCCTCGGCCGGCACCCCGAGCCGTTGCTGGGCCCGGGCCAGCATGGCCGGTTCGGGGTCGACGCAGGCGACCCGCTCCACCTCGGGCACCTGGGGCAACCGGCGCCGTTCCCAGTCCTGGCCGAAGCCGCCGAGGCCAACATGGATCAGTCGAATAGTCACCGGACCAGTCTTTCCTGTGCCCAGCGGAGGCAGACTCGGACCCCCGTCCGGCGTGCCTCGCCCCAGCCGGGGACGGTGATCCCTACGCTCGATGACATGAGCGGCGTGCTGCGGCCGGTAGGGCCCGAGCCGGCGCGTACGTACTGGATACGGCGGGCACTGGTGATCGGGACCGTGGTCGCGCTCGCCCTGATCGTCATCCTGGCCGTCCAGACGCTGACCCGGCCGGAGCCGACGAGCGCCGTACCGCCGGCGGACAGTCCGACCCCCTCGACAGGTCCGGAACCGAGTTCGACCCCCGAACCGAAGCCGAGCGCGACACCCAGCTCCACCCCGTCCGGATCAGCCACGCCGAAGCCGCCGACGAGCCCCGCGCCGTCACCCAGCAGCAGCGCCGACCCGAGCGCCCCGTCCCCGACGCCGACCAAGCCGGCCGAGGTAGCGGCCTGCGAGCCGGACGATCTCCGGGTGACCTTGATCGGGAAGCGCACGGTGCGGGCCCGGCAGGATTCGACGTACGACCTGTCGGTGATCAACGGCGGAGCCGCGCCGTGCAAGATCACCATCGATCTGGACTCGTTCCAGTTCAAGATCACGTCGGGTACGGATCCGATCTGGTCGAGTGATCATTGCGAGCGTTCGCTGAAGCCGGTCAGCAAGACCCTGGACAGCCAGGAATCCCTGCCCTGGAAGATGACCTGGGACGGCGAGCGCTCCCGCGAGGACTGCAAGATCAGTTCCGAGACGCCGCGGCCGGGCATCTACTGGGCCACCGCGACGGTCGAGGGCGTCGAGCCCGTGCGCTGGCGGATGACCGTCACCGGCTGACCGTCAGCGGTCGGCGCCGAACTCCGTGCCGGCCCAGGTCTCGAAGGACGTGACCGGAATGCCGAGATCGCGAGCGAACTCGGGCCGGGCCGGCTGACCGGCCACGTTCATCCACTCCAGCGACGCGCCCATCGGCGGCATGCCGGCGGCGACGGCCTCGGCCTCGGTCAGGTCCGGCGCGGTGAGCGGGCGGCCGAGCACGCCGGACAGGATCTCGGCGATCCGGGACATCGGCTGGTAGTCGCTCGCCAACTCGAGTTCGACCCGATCGAAACGTCCCGGGTTCAAGATCGCGGCGGCCGCGGCGGCGCCGATGTCGGCGGTCGCGACCAGGGACAGCCGAGTGTCAGGTTTGATCACGCTGACCAAGCCACCCTCGACCCCGAGCGGGAACAGGTACCGCATCGAGGGCAGGAAGTTGTCCATGAAGAAGCCCGGCTTCAGCAGCGTCCACTGCTCGAAGTCGGCCGAGCGCAGCCTGGTCTGGATCGCGGCCTTCGCGTTCAGGCTCGGGCCCAGCATTCCCCAGCGGTCCTCGGCCCAGCCCGGGGTCGTTCTGTGTTGCCCGGCGCCGCTCACTGAGGTGTGGACGAACTGCGGCACCTCCGCGGCCCGCGCGGCCTCGATCAGGTTGACGCCCTGGGTCACCTCGCCCGCGAAGTCGACGCCCTGCTCGTTCATGGCCGGCATCTGGACCGAGAACACGGCCCGGACCCCCTGCACGGCCCGGTCCAGGGAAGCGCGGTCGTGCAGGTCGCCTGTGATCAGCTCGGCGCCCTGCGACTCGATGGCCCCGGCGCGGGCGGGATCGCGGACCAGGGCCCGGACCGGGACCCCGGCGGCGAGGAGGGCGCGGGCGGTGGCGCCGCCCTGGCGACCGGTCGCGCCGGTGACCAGGACGGGTGCGGAAGGTGTGGACACGGGTTTCCTCCGAGAGCTTCGACTTAAAACGGCGGGGCCCGCCGTTTCCTGTCTCGCTACAATATGGCGGGGTCCGCCATTTAGCAAAGTTCGGAGGTGATCGCGGTGCCCGACCATCGGCGTGCCGATGCCCGGCGCAACTACGCCCTGATCCTGGCGGTCGCGGAGGAGGAGGTCTCGGCGCGCGGCGCCGACGCGTCACTGGAGCAGATCGCCCGTACGGCGGGGGTCGGCTCGGCCACCGTGCGGCGCCACTTCCCGACCCGGCAGGCGTTGCTCGAGGCCGTGTCCCGGCAACGGATCGACGATCTCGCCGACCGCGCCCGTGACCTGACCGGCACCGCGGACAGCCGGTCCGTGCTGCTGACCTGGCTCCGGGAGGTCGTGGCCTACTGCGTGACCGCGCGCGGCTTGGCCGCGGCGCTGTCGTACGGCGGGCTCGACCACGATCCCGTGTACGAGAACTCCTGCACCGGTGTCCTGCTCGAGGCGGGCGCGCCGTTGCTCGAGTCGGCCCGAGCGGACGGCTTCGTGGCGCCCGGCGTCACCCTGGCAGACCTGATCACGCTGATCGTCGGCATCGCGCTGGCCACCGCGCACCATCCGGATCCCGCGGGCGAGGCTGACCGGTTGTTCGACCTGGTCGTCGCCGGTGCGAGCCCGACCGGACCGGACGAAGGTCAGTCCATCCGTTCCGTGTAAGCGGATTCGGCGAGCCGGACCAGGCCGTCCCGGATCACCCGGGCCCGGCTTTCGCCGACGCCGTCGATCTCCTGCAGGTCGGCCGTGCTCGCGGCGAACAGGGCCTGCAGGCTGCCGAAGTGTTCGATCAGCCGGTGCCCGAAGGCGGTCGGCAGCCGGTGGATCTGGGCGACCTGACGGTAGCCGCGCGGGCTGATCTTGGTGTCCAGGTGCTCATGCGCCGTGAACCCGACGGCGCGGGCGACGGCCAGCGGCTCCAGCAGTTCGGCGGTGCCGAGCGCGGTCAGCCCGTCCAGGCCGGCCCAGTCGTCGCTGCCGGCCGGGCGGTAGTCCTGCTCCAGCAGTAGCCGCAGGTCCTCGACCCCGCCGCCGAGTTCGTGCAGCTGCAGGGTCAGCATGCGGCCGTCGGTGCCGAGCTCGATTGCGTACCGGTCCAGTTCCAGTCTGAGCCGGCGGATCATCTCCAGCCGCTGCGCGACCAGGGCGAAGTCGCGCACGGTGACCTGGTCCTGCACCTCGAGCGCGGACAGCCTGCTGGTCACCTCCCAGAGCCGAGCCTTGTACCGCTCCAGGGTCTGCAGCGCCTGGTTGGCCCGGGACAGGATCTGCTCGGACCGCTCGACCAGATGCCGGTGCGAGTCGAGATACAGCGTGATCGTCGCCATCGATGCCGACACCGAGAGCACAGCGCAGCCGGTCTGCCGGGCCACCCGCTCGGCGGTCCGGTGCCGGGTGCCGGTCTCGACCGTCTCGATGGCCGGATCGGGCATCAGGTGGACGCCGGCCCGGACGATCCGCTTGCTGTCCGGGTCGTAGATGATCGCGCCGTCCATCTTGGCCAGTTCACGCAGCGCCGTCGGCGTGAAGGCGACATCGAGGTCGAATCCGCCGGTGGAGATCCTGTCGACATCCCGGCCGACGCCGAGCACGACCAGCGCACCGGTCCGCCCGCGCAGGATGCGCTCCAGCCCTTCCCGCAACGGCGTCCCCGGCGCCAACTCCGCCTGGTATGCCGACAGGCGGCATTGCGGGTCGTGCGAATCCGACACTTTTCGATCCCCGTCCGTCTGCTTTGTCTTCCGTTACCCGCATCCCGGCAGGCCAAGGCTGGCGCCCATAGTAATGGCGGGCTTGCCCCGATGATCGAACCCGTACGGCCTCGGGCCCGGACACTCATCTGAGCAGCACGGGACCCGGACGATCCGGTACGGGCTCGACGGACCGGGGCCGCCGGACCAGGTCGAGGGCCTGCAACGCCTGGCCGATCGTCGACGCGGTGTGCACCCGCAGCCCCGAGACGAGCTTCGGCATCCGGTCCGCCGCGCGCCGGCTCTGCGCCGGGACGATGGCGTCGGAGAACCCGAGCCGGGCCGCTTCGGCCAGCCGGCGATCCGTACCCGGCACCCGGCGCAGCTCGCCGGCCAGCCCGAGCTCGCCGATCGCGACGTAGCGCGGGGCGGTGTCGGTGCCGACGGCCGCCTGGGTGTTGATCGCCGCCGACGCGACCGCGATGGCCGCGGCCAGATCGGCCGACGGATCGGTCACCCGGGCGCCGCCGACGGTGGACACGTAGACGTCCCGCTGGGCCAGGCTGAGCCCGGCCCGCCGCTCCAGCACGGCCAGCACCATCGCCAGCCGACCGGAGTCGACACCGTGCATGGTGCGCCTGGGCACCTGCAGCGAGGACGGGGCGACCAGGGCCTGCAACTCGGCGAGCAGCGGCCGGCGGCCCTCCATCGTGACGGTGATGCAGGTGCCGGGCACCGGCTCGTCGTGCCGGGACGTGAACAGCCCGGACGGGTCCGACACCTCGACGATCCCGCTCTCGCTCATCTCGAAGCAGCCGACCTCGTCGGCCGGGCCGAACCGGTTCTTGGTGGCCCGGACCATCCGGAAGCCGGAGTGCCGGTCGCCGTCGAACGCCAGCACGACGTCGACCAGGTGCTCCAGCAGCCGCGGCCCGGCGATGGCGCCGTCCTTGGTCACGTGCCCGACGATGATCACCGCCATGTCGCGCCGCTTCGCGACCCGGACCAGGGCGCCGGTCACCTCGCGCACCTGGCTGACGCCGCCGGGGGAGCCGTCGGCCTCGGCCATGCCGATGGTCTGCACCGAGTCCAGCACCAGCAGCGACGGCCCGACCTCCTCGATGTGGCCGAGCACGGTGCCGAGGTCGTTCTCCGCGGCCAGGAATAGTTCGTCGGCGAGCGCGTCGGTCCGGCCGGCCCGCAGCCGGACCTGGGCGGCCGACTCCTCGCCGGTGACGTACAAGGTGCGCCGCCCGGCCTTCGCCCAGCGGGCGGCGACCTCGAGCAGCAGCGTCGACTTGCCGACGCCGGGCTCGCCGGCCAGCAGCACCACGGCGCCGGGCACCAGCCCGTCGCCGAGCACCCGGTCCAGTTCGCCGACGCCGGTCAGCATCCGGGTCGCCGCGTCGGCGTTGACCTCCGAGATCGGGATCGCCTTCGCGGTCGGCCGCGAGGTGGCGACCTTGGTCACCTTCGGCGCACCGTCCTCGACGACACTGCCCCAGACCTGGCACTCGCCGCAGCGGCCGACCCAACGCACCGTGGTCCAGCCGCACTCGGTGCAGCGGTACGCCGGACGGGAGGTTGACTTCGCCATGACCGACAACCTAGATCCCCGCACTGACAAGAAGCCGGATCAGCCGCGGCCGTGCCGGAACCCGTCCCGCCAGCTGGCGTACCGCGGCGTCCAGCCCAGCTCGGCCTTCGCCTTCGCGTTCGACGATCCGCGGACCCGCGTCGACAGATGCGCCACGGCCGGCCCGGCCAGCAGCCGGCCCAGCCAGGTCGGCACCCGGCGCGGCGGCTTCGCGCCGAGCTCGCGGGCCAGCTCGGGCAGCCACTCGGCGACCGGTGCGGGCTCGTCGTCGACGACGTTGTAGATCCCGGGCGCCCGGTGGTCGAGCGCGGCGATCGCAGCAGTGGCGGCGTCGTCGACGTGGATGAAGGACCAGATACCGGTGCCGCCGCCGATAATCGGGAACCCGCCGGAGCGGATCAGCTTCTCGTACTCGGCCCCGGGGCTGAAATGCGTGCCCGGCCCGTAGAAGTTGCCGTACCGCAGCACCACCCCGCCGGCCTCGGGGACCACCCGTTCCAGGTACGCGATCCCGGCCAGCGTCTGCCGCTGGGTCGGGATCGGGTTCGGGTCGAGCCCGGCCGTCTCGTCCTGCACCGCCGGCCCGTTCGGGTCGTTGGTCCAGTTGGTGTACGACTGCGCGACGAACCGGCCGACGCCGACCGCCTTCGCCGCGGCGAGCAGGTTGTCGGTGCCCGTGGTCCGGAGTTCGTTGGTCCGGGCGAACCCGCGGTCGAAGTTGCGCATCGAGGCCCCGCTGAGCGCGGTCAACTGATGGACGATCGCCTCCGGCTCGGCCTTGCGTACGGCCTCCAGCACGGCCGAGGCGTCCAACGCGTCGACGCTGACGATCTCGGCACCGAGGGCGGCAAGATCGTCGGCCCTGCTGCTCCGGATCATGCCCACCACCTGATGTCCCTGCTCGAGCAGCATCGGCACCAACCGCCGCCCGACCACACCCGTCGCCCCTGCCACGAGAACCTTCATGTTCGTTCCTCCCTAGACTCTGGATCGCCCTCTGAGACGAGGGACCAGGTTTGGCTGTGACAGGTCAGGAGAAGAAACATGGATCAGGATCTCTACTCCGAGTACCGGCCCTTGGTCTTCTCGATCGCCTACCACATGCTCGGCAGCGCCGCGGATGCCGAGGACGTGGTCCAGGAGACGTTCCTGCGCGCACTGCAGGCCGAGGACGTACGGCATCCGAAGGCGTTCCTGACCACGGTCGCCACCCGGATCGCGATCGACCAGCTGAAGTCGGCCCGGGTGCGGCGGGAACGGTACTTCGGCGAGTGGATCCCCGAGCCGTTGCTGACCGAGGACGGCGCCTGGCACGCCGAGACCAAGGACGCGCTGTCGCTGGCCGTACTGACCCTGCTGGAGCAGCTGTCCGAGGCCGAACGCGCGGTCTTCGTGCTGCGCGAGGTGCTGGACTTCCCGTACCCGGAGATTTCCAAGATCATCGACAAGTCCGAGGCGACCTGCCGGCAGCTGCTGTCCCGTGCGCGCAAGCACGTCCAGGCCAACCGACCGCGGTTCGAGGTTTCGCCGCAGCGCCGGGCCGAGGTCGCCGCGGAGTTCTTCCGGGTCTTCGAGAGCGGCGAGACCGCGGGGCTGGTCCAGCTGCTCGCCGACGACGTGGTGTTCCACGGCGACGGCGGCGGCAACGGCTGGGGCATCAAGCACCCGGTGGTCGGCAGGCTGCAGGTGACCCGGTTCCTCGGCGGGCTGCTGCGCCAGCTGGTCCGGCTGCAGGGCCACCTCGAGCCGGCGGAGATCAACGGCTCGCCGGGCGTCCTGGTCCGGACCGAGGACGGCGCCCTGGTGAACGTGATCGCGCTGGACATCGCCGACGACGGCCGGATCGTCGCGTTCCGTTCGGTGATCAACCACGACAAGCTGCGCCACTTCGGCCGGCTGGCCGATCTCGACGTCCTGGTGCCCTGACCGTCAGCGAGGCGCCGTCAGGACCTTCCGTACGGCGGCGACCACCTTGGCGGCGGGCGTCGCCCCGTCGACGACCAGGGCTGCCTCCGCCTCGGTCGGCGGCTCGAAGGACGCCAGATGCTCGGCCAGCACGGCGTCGGTCACGTCGCCGCGGCGTCGGTCGGCCCGGTTTCGCTGTACGCGCTCGCGCAGGGTCGCCTCGTCGACCTCGACGTACACCAGCACCAGCGGTACGGCGAGCGCCGCGGCCCGCTCCCGCCAGCGGTCCCGCAGGAAGGCCGGGGAACTGGTGTCGTCGATGATCACCGTCGTCCCGTCGCCGACGGCCTCGGTCACCCGGTCGTGCGCGAGATCCAGCGTGCGGGCCCACTCCGCGATCGGGATGCCGTCGCCGCCCCACAGCCCGCGCTCGGCATTGATCGCGTCCAGGCTGATGATCATGCCCGGCAACCCATTGGCGAGCTGCCCGGCGACAGTGCTCTTGCCGGAGAACGCACGGCCGCAGAGCAGGACGATGCCCCGACTCATGATCAACTCCGGACCGCGTCGACGGCCAGCCGGGCCGCGTGGCCGATCGCGAAATCCGCTTCCAGCTGGACGAACGCGGCGACGTCGGACCGGGTCAGGGCGGCGACGGCGATCCGGTCGTCGCCGAGCTGCACCACGCCGACCTCGTGCCGCAGGTCGAGGAAGGTGCCGGTCTTGGTGAAGATCCCCACGTCGTCGGCGGCCAGCTCGACGGCCAGCCGGTGCAGCACCAGCTGCCGGCCGAGGGCGCCGCGCAGCCGGGCACAGGCGGCCGGGCTCGCGATCCGGTCCGTCCAGACCCGGTCCAGCAGATCGACCAGGGCGCGGGCGGTGCCGGCATTGGCCCGGTTCGGGTCGAGTTCCTCGATCAGATGGCCGTCCCGGGTCTGGCCGGCCCGCGCCAGGCCGGCGCCGATCTTGGTGACGGCGGCTGCCGTACCGTAGATCGCCGCCATCGAGTGCCGGATGATCAACTCCGGACAACCCAGCTCGGTCAGCCGCGCGTTCGCCTGCTCGAGGCCGAACCGGTCCAGCAGCAGGTCGGTCGCGGCGTTGTCGCTGACCGCCAGGCTGAGCTGGAGCAGGTCCTCGGCGGCGACCCGGCTCGGGTGCCGGAACAGCGACACCCCGGTCGGCCCGCTGGTGGCGTGCTGCGGCGCGATTTCGAACGGTTCCGCAGCGTCGAGTTCGCCGCGCTCGAAGGCGTCGAAGATCACCAGCGCGATCGGCAGCTTGATCACCGAGGCCAGCGGCCAGACCAGCCCGGTGTCGAACCCGAATTCGGCGCCGGTGATCAGATTGCGGGCCAACAGGGAACCCTGCAGGCCGGCGGCCCGCCAGTCCCGTTGCACGTCGTCGATCAAGGCGGTCCGGTTCGTGATCATGGAGTACGTCCTCGGCCGCCGCCCAGTCCCGTCGCCAGTCGGGTGATCAGATCCACCTGGTCATGATCATCGAGGTCGGCCGAACCGGCAAGTCGATAACTCCGGCGGACCACCGGACGGGCCAAGGGGGACCAGGCCAGGTCCTCGCGGCGGGCCTGCTCCGCCGAGGCGAGCAGCACATCGCCGCGTTCGTGCACCCGGGTCCAGGCCTCGGTCTCCGGGGTGCCGACGACCAGCTGATCGGCCCGCAGCCCGAATCCGTAGCAGGCTTCGGTGACCGGGTCCCGGACGGTCGGCACGTCGTCCTCGGCCAGCAGGTGGACCGCGCGCGGCGGCAGGTCCCGCTCCCGGACCGGGCGCCGGAGTTGATCAAGGTGGAACCGCGCCGCCGGGGCGTGATCATGGTGCGCGATGCCGAGCGGGACGGTGAACTCGGCCTGCTGCGGCGAGGTCGGCAGGACGGCCAGCTGCGCCAGCCCGGCCCGCAGCAACTCCTCCCGGTCCGGCGGTTCCTCGTCGACGAACCCGACGGTCCGGTCCGGCAGCCCGCGCCGGATCGCGGCCCGCGCCGCCGCGGTCAGGCCGGTCGGGACCGCGATCAGCAGGCTCCGCTCCGGCGCGGTGAACAGGCTGTCGATCCGGTCGGCCCGGGCCAGCAGTTCGCCGGCCAGCGGCAGCAGCCGCTCGCCCTCCGGGCTCAGCTCGACCCGGCGCGAGGTGCGCAGCAGCAGCGTCGCGCCCAGCCGCTGCTCGAGCGCGGAGATCCGCCGGCTCGCCACCGGCTGCGGCTGGCCGCAGCGCGCCGCGCCGCGGGTAAAGCTGCGTTCGGCGGCGACGGCCGCGAAGCAGCGCAGCCCCTCCAGCAGATCCATGCGGGCAACCATACGCATTCCGTATCGATCGGCCTCGTGGTGTCTTGGTGTCCCGGCCGGCTCGCGGGAACCCTGGCCGCCATGGACCTGAACGCATCAGCACCCAGCAAGCCGATCGCCCGCCGGACCGTCCTGGCCGGTGCCGCCGCTCTCGCCGCCACCGTCGCGCTGCCCCGGACCGCTCGCGCGGACCAGCCCGGCGAGGCAGCCGGGGCGATCGAGGCGCTCGAGGCCAAGCACGACCGGCGGATCGGCCTCTACGCCAAGAACCTGCGCACCGGCCAGGAACTTACCCACCGGCCGGACGAACGGTTCGCGCTCTGCTCGACGTTCAAGACCCTCGCGGTCGCGGCCGCGCTGGACGGCCGGCTGGTCACCCCGGACCGGCAGGCGCAGCAGCGCCCGGTGCACTATCCGCCGTCGCTGGTCGCGGGCGACGTCTGGGCTCCGTACACCCGGAAGTGGTTCGCCGAGGGCTACGTACCGACGTTCGCCGAGGTCTGCGAAGTGGCCGTCCGGGACAGCGACAACGGCGCCGCCAACCTCGTCGTCCAGGCGATCGGCGGCCCGGCGGCGGTGACCGACTTCGTTCGTGATCTTGGTGACCGAGTGACCTGGCTGAACCGCTGGGAGCCGGACCTGAGCGAATACGTGCCGGGACAGGTCGTGGACACCTCCACCCCGCGAGCGCTCGGCACCAGCTACACCAAGATCATTCTCGGTCGTGCGCTGCAGCACCGGGAGCGCGAGACGATCACCGGCTGGCTGCTCGGCAACCGTGCGAATCCGCCGTTCCGCAAGGGCTTGCCGGCCGGTTGGACGCTCGCCGACAAGACCGGGTCGGGCAGCTACGCGACCCGCAACGACGTCGGGATCGCCTGGAACGAACGCCAGGACCCGATCCTGGTCAGCTGCCTGACCCGGGCCGACGACCCGGAAGCGACCCGGAAGGACGAGCCGCTGACCGAGGCCTTCGTCCACTGCATCGAGCGACTCGGCTGAGGAGTGATCATGGAGAACACCCGACTGACCCGACGCGTCGCGCTGGCCGGCGGAGCGGCGCTGGCGTTCGGCGCGGTCGCCGGCACCGCCCACGCCGACTCCGGTCCGCTGGCCCGGATCGAAGCCGCCCATGACCGCCGGATCGGCTTGTATGCAACGAATCTGCGCACCGGGCGCCGGCTGGCCCATCGAGCGGGGGAGCGGTTCGTGATGTGCTCGACGTTCAAGACCCTTGCGGTCGCCGCCGTACTCCGCGGCGATCTGGTCACTCCGGACCGGAAGGTGCTGGATCGGCGGGCCCACTATCCGCCGTCGCTGGTCGCCGGAGCCGGGTACGCGCCCCGGCTGCAGGAGTGGCAGGACCAGGGCTACGCGCCGACCCAGGCCGAGATCTGCGAGGTGACCCTCCGTGACAGCGACAACGCGGGCGCCAACTGGCTGCTCCAGCTGATCGGCGGCCCCACCGCGATCACGCGGCTGGCCCGTTGCCTCGGCGACGAGACGAGCAACCTGACCCGGTGGGAGCCGGACCTGAACGCCTGGCAGCCCGGCCAGCTGATCGACACCACGACCCCGTGGTCGATCGGCCGAACCTACGCGAAGCTGCTGGTCGGCGACGGACTCCGTACCACCGAGCGGCGTCGGCTGGTCGACTGGATGCTGGGCAACCGGACCGGCGACAACACGCTCCGCAAGGGCCTGCCGCCCGGCTGGCGCCTCGCCTCCAAGACCGGCACCGGCGACCACGGCACCCGCAACGACGTCGGCGTCGCCTGGACCCCCTCCGGCGACCCGGTCCTGATCAGCTGCCTGACCAGCGCCGCCGAGCCCGACGCCGACCCGCTGGACCCCCCGCTCGCCGAGGTCGCCGACCACTGCGCCCGCGTTCTCGGGTAGGAAGTGTCACAAATCTGCAATGCAACGGTCTGGATTTTGCCGAGATCGGCGTTGGCGAGGCGTTGCATTGCAGATTTGTGACAGGTGTGGTCAAGCACTGCGGCGGTGTCTGGTGAGAATGCGGCGGATCGATCGGAGGACCCAGTCGGGGTCCTCGGTGAGCTGCGGCCAGGTGAAGTGCAGCACGGTCCAGCCGGCGGCCGCGAGATCGGTCCACTTGCGCCGGTCGCGATGGAACTGTTCCTCGGACCGATGGAACTCATACCCGTCGACCTCGATCACGACCCGCGCCTCACGGAACACAAGGTCGACCACGTAGCGCACCTCGCCGGCCCGGATCGTGGCGTTCCCAACCCAGCCATCGATCCGAGCACCCCGCAACAACTCGTGCAGGGTGCGTTCCGCTGTCGACCAAGGCCGACGGCGGGACCTGTCGAGCCAGCGGCGGCGTAGCTCGTTGTTGCGGCGGCGCGCTGTCTGGGCGAGCGCGTCGTCAAGGCTGTCGACGGTGAGGAGGCGGGTACGCAGGACCCGTTCGATCGCCGCGCCGTGGTCGGTGAGGGCAAGGTCGAGGGCGGTCAGTTCCGGTGCGGTGACCCGGATCCCGTCGACCGAGCGGATCAGCGGGCGCGGGATCGTCTCCTGCACGAGCTCGAAGCCTGGCGGTGCGGTGCGTTTCCGCGGGAGGGCGGCCGTGATCATCGGGACGGGGAGGTCGGGCCAGAACGTCAGTCGGGCGGCGGCCCAGCGGGTCAGGACGAGGTCGTCGTCCCAACAGGCCAGGGCGCGGAGCCGGACGTCGAGCCGGTCGACCGCTTCGGGTGGGGCGAACACGCCGGGCAGCACAGTGGCCAGCTGGCCGCGTTCGACGAGTCGGTGCAGGGCGCGCCGGTGGTCGGGATATCGGCGCAGAGCGATGACGCCGCCATCCTGGCTGAGCAGGGCATCGAATGGATTCCGTACCGGCATCCGCTGATCATGCTGGCCCTGTCACAAATCTGCAACGCAACGCCTCCGCCAAGCCAATACCGGCGAAATCCGGGCCGTTGCATTGCAGATTTGTGACACGCGGCGGGCCGCCTGGTCAGAGCAGGGTGGCGGCGACCTCGACGGCCAGCTCGCAGGCCTCTGGTTCGCCGACGGTGATCCGCAGGCCGTCGTCGCCGTAGCCTCGGACCATCAGGCCCGCGGCGCTGAAGGTCTCGACGGCAGTTCCGGTGCGGGCGCCGAGGGGGAGCCAGGCGAAGTTGGCCTGGCTGTCCGGGACCTGGTGGCCGACCTCGCGGAGGCGGGCCAGCAGGACGTCGCGACGTTCGACGATCAGGCGGACCCGGTCCAGCAGTTCCTTCTCCGCCTCCAGCGAGGCGATCACGGCGGCCTGGGCGGGTAGCGAGACGCCGAACGGGATCGCGGTCTTGCGGACGGCGACGGCGATCTCGGGGTCGGCGATGCCGTAGCCGACTCGGAACCCGGCCAGGCCGTACGCCTTGGAGAAGGTGCGCAGTGAGACGACCGGCGTCCCGTTCTTGATCAACTCGATCGTGCGGGGCGGAGCGTCGGCGAACTCGACGTACGCCTCGTCCACCACCACGAGGGCTCGCCCGTCGACCGTCTCGACGAAGGCGACCAGGTCGTCGTGGGAGATCGCCGGACCGGTCGGGTTGTTCGGCGTACAGAGGATGATCATCTTCGTCCGCGGCGTGATCGCGGCGAGCATCGCGTCAAGATCATGAACCGCACCCGGGCCGAGCGGGACCATGATCGGAACGGCGCCGGCCAGCTTGATCGCGATCGGGTACGCCTCGAAGCTGCGCCAGGCGATGATCACCTCGTCGCCGGCCGTACAGGTCGCCTGCAGCAGGTGGTACAGCACGCCGGACGAGCCGGTCCCGAACGCGAGTTGATCATGGTCGACGCCGAGCCGGGCCGCGGTCGCCGCGATCACCGCGGTGTTGCCCATGTCCGGATACCGGTTCATCCCGGCACACGCGTGCTCGACCGCGGCCAGCACGCCCGGCAGCGGCGGATAGGGATTCTCGTTGCTGGACAGCTTGTACGAGACGCCGCCGGGCCCGACCGGCGCCGGCCGGCCGGGCACGTACGCCGGCAGCGCCGCCAGCTCCGGCCGGAGGAACCGGCTCAGCACCGGGAACCGACCATGATCAGATCCGGACCGGTCCGGCCGGGGTGTGGAACGTGACCGCGTCGATCCCCGGCTGCCCGTTGGGCGCGTTCCAGGCGATCTCCAGTCCGTCGACGACGTGGTCGGCCTTGCCGCCGAGCCACTCGTCCACCCGGTGCGGGTCGCCGGCGATCTCCAGCTTGGCCAACCGGATGTCGCCGCCGCCGACCGACGGGTGCGACTCGGCGTCGCTCAGCCACTTGATGAAGAACGGCAGCTGCGGGTCGGCCTGCAGGCCCTTGATCCCGATCTGCTGCCACTGCAGTTCCTCGCCCTCGGGCAGGCGCCGGTTGCCGGGCACCGCCTTCCGTCCGAGGCGGGCCTCGATCGGCGCCAGGTCCTCGACCGCGACCACCCAGCCGAGCCAGCCGCCGCCCATCTCGGACCGGGCCCGGACGGCCTGGCCGAACGGCGCCTTCTCGGCCGCCGGGTGCTCCAGGGCCTCGACCACCTCGAGGTAGAGCCCGCCGGCCAGCGGCAGGATCTGGTTGCGGGTGCCGAACCGGGGGTGGAAACCACCGTCGTGGAAGTCGGCACCGAGTTGCCGGCTCAACTGCTCCGTCGTTCCCATGAGTCCGTCGGGCCCGGCGGCGAACGAGAGATGATCCAGACGCATAGGGGCCATTCTGGCCATGCCGTCCGGCCGGCCGGGGACCGGGGTCAGGACCGGGAGCGCGGAGCCTTCGCGGCAGGGTCCGCAGCGTGCCGCAGCGCCCGCCCCGGCCGGTCCTCGAAGTCCGCACACAGCTCGACCAGCACGTCGTAGGCGGCCTGGCCCATCAGCGCGACCAGTTCCGGCCGGTTGGACCGGTAGACCGGCTCCTTGCCGACGTGCGCCTCGGTGTTGGCGGTGCAGTACCAGTCCAGGTCATGCCCGCCCGGCCCCCAGCCGTCGCGGCTGTATTCGCCGATCGAGATCTCGGTATAGCTGGTGTCGTCGGCCCGCTGCACGGTACGGAACTGGCGCCGGATCGGCAGCTGCCAGCAGACGTCGGGCTTGGTCTCCAGGAAGTCCCGGCCCTGGCCGACCGCGAGGTGGTGCAGCGCGCAGCCCTCGCCGCCCGGGAAGCCGGGCTCGTTGAGGAAGATGCAGCCGCCGTTGAAGACGCGGGTCTTGCGTCCCGGCTTCTCGCCCGGGGCGACCGTGTCCTCGTCCTCCAGTTCGACCCAGCCGCGTTTGCGGCCCTCCTTGTGGTTCTGCCAGAGCTCCGGAGTCAGTTGCTTGACCGCTTTCCGTACCCGCTTCTCGTCGTCGGCATCGGCGAAATGAGCGCCCAGCGTGCAGCAGCCGTCGTTCGGCCGGTCGGCGTAGATCCCCTTGCAGCCGCGCCCGAAGATGCAGGTGTAGCGCGACGTCAACCAGGTCAGGTCGCAGCGGAACACCTCGTCGGCGTCGTCGGGGTTGGTGAACTCGGCGAATGCACGAGGAAAGGGGAGCAGAACTTCCGGCACGGCGGCAGCCTACGCCCGGCTGACCAGGGCTCGAACGAGCAGGCGCGCAGTGAGGTCAAGATCGCGTACGCTGAGAGTCGTGCCGGATATCGAGAGCGCCCCGGGGACTGCGGCCCGGGCCACGACCGCGAAGGTCGCCTTGTCGACCGCTTCGGTCTATCCCGAGACCACCTCGAGCGCCTTCGAACTGGCCCACCGGCTGGGGTACGACGGCGTCGAGGTGATGGTCGGCATCGACCCGGTCGCCGCCGACATCGACGCCGTGGAGAAGCTGCGCGACTACCACGGGGTGCCGGTGCTGGCGATCCACGCACCGTGCCTGTTGATCACCCAACGGGTCTGGGGCACCGATCCCTGGGCCAAGCTGGAGCGGTCCGCCGAGGCCGCGCACCGGCTGGACGCCGACGTGGTCGTGGTGCATCCGCCGTTTCGCTGGCAGCGGGAGTACGGGCGGAACTTCGCCGAGGGCATCCAGCGGCTGAACGACGCGACCGGGATCAAGTTCTGCGTCGAGAACATGTATCCCTGGCGGACGCCTGGCGGTGAACTGAAGGCGTACCTGCCGGGCTGGGACCCGACGAACTTCGACTACGAGCACCTCACCCTCGACCTGTCCCACGCGTCGACCGCGGGCCAGCAGTCGGTGGACCTGGTCGAGGCCTGGGGCGACCGGCTCCGGCACGTCCACCTGACCGACGGCAACGGGTCGATGAAGGACGAGCACCTGGTCCCGGGCCGCGGCGACCAGCGCGCCGCCGAGGTGCTGAACCACCTGGCCCGCCGGGGCTTCGACGGCCACGTCGTGCTGGAGATCAACTCCCGGAAGAGCGAGACCCGGGCCAAGCGGGAGATCGACCTGGCCGAGTCCCTGGCGTTCGCCCGCAGTCACCTGACCCGTCCGGCCGACTTCGTGGTCAACAGCGGCGGCATCGCGAACGTCGGCTGAGCGCGCCTCCGCATCGACCGGTCACTTCTGCAGCGACACGCCGCAAAAACGGCTGCGTTTGTGACTGGTCGGCGGAATTTTCACGGGCGCGGGGCTGCGGCATTAGGCTGCCGAGCGCGCCGGTTCGTCAGTCCGGCGGGGTACGTGATCATGGATGGAGGTCGGGATGCTGCGTCGCGCCCTGCTCGGAATGTCTCGCAGCCAGGGGATCAAGAATCTCCTCACCCGGCTTCCGGTGACCTCCGACGTGGTGGCCAGGTTCGTGGCCGGGGAGACGGTCGACCAGGCCGTCGCCGCGACCCGTCAACTGGCCGGCGCGGGGCTCAAGATCACGATCGACCATCTCGGTGAGGACACCACCTCGCGGGCCCAGGCCGATGCCGTCGCGCTGGCGTACGTCGACCTGCTGGGCCGGCTCCGCGAGGCCGAGCTGACCGGCGCCGCCGAGGTGTCGGTGAAACTGTCCGCCCTCGGGCAGCAGCTGCCGGACGGGGAGAAGATCGCGCTCGAGCACGCGCACACCATCTGCGCCGCGGCCGAGACGGCGGGCACGACCGTCACGCTGGACGCCGAGGACCACACGACCACCGACTCCACGTTGTCGGTGCTGCGCGAACTGCGCCGGGACTTTCCGCGTACGGGGGCGGTGCTGCAGGCGTATCTGTACCGGACCGAGGGCGACTGTCGCGACCTCGCCGTCGAGGGTTCCCGGGTCCGGCTCTGCAAGGGCGCCTATAACGAGCCGGAGAGCGTCGCGTTCACCGATCAGCATGAGGTGGACCGGGCCTACGTCCGGTGCCTGAAGATCCTGCTCGCCGGGCCCGGCTACCCGATGCTCGCGACGCACGACCCGCGGCTGATCGAGATCGCGCTGAAGCTGGCCCGGGACAACGTACGGCCGGTGGACAGCTACGAGTTGCAGATGCTGTACGGGATCCGGCCGACCGAGCAGCAGCGGCTGGTCAATCTGGGCCACCAGGTCCGGGTCTACCTCCCGTACGGCAACGACTGGTACGGCTACCTGGTCCGCCGCCTCGCCGAACGCCCGGCCAACGTGAGCTTCTTCGCCCGGAGTCTGGTCAGCAAGAACTGAGGAGGTCGCCGTGGACCCGTACCAGGTCACCGTCTGGGACACCGAGACCGAGCCGATCGGCCGCGCCCTGGTGCTGCCCGGCGGCAACTACACCGCGGACGCGCCGATCCTGTACTGGGGCCTGCCAGGTCGCGGCCTCCGCCGGCTGGCAGGTGACCACGATGCGCTGGCAGACCGAGGGCGTGACCGCGGCGGAGCGGGTCGGCTTCGTCGAGCAGGGCGCGGACCTGCTCGACGCGACCGCACCGCTGGCACCGCGGACCATGGTGATCGCCAAGTCGCTGGGCACTCTCGCCGCGCCCTGGGCGACGCGGAAGGGTTATGCCGGCGTCTGGCTGACCCCGCTGCTCACCGATCCGGCGGTACGCCGAAGCCTGACGATCCCCGGCCCGCCCTCGCTCGCGGTCGGCGGGACGGCCGACAAGCTCTGGGACGCGGCCGCCGTCCGCGACCTGCGCGGCACCGTGCTGGAACTCGAGGGCGCCGACCACGCCCTGCACCATGGCACCGACTGGCGCGCCTCGCTCGGCGTCCTGGAGCGCACTCTGGAGGCGGTCGCGGCCCACCTTTCGCTCCAGCTCCAGTCCTCGGGCGACCCGGCTCAGACCTCGACCCGGTAGCCGAGGTCGAGGTCGGCGGCGTTCCGGCCGCGGATGCCCCAGTTGACCTTCGGCGTCTCGGTCAGTGTGATCTCGACACTGTGCGGGGCGATGCCGGCGTCGCGCTCGATCCGCGCGAACAACTCGGCGATCAGCCGCCGCTTGGCGTCGTCGGAGCGGCCGGAGAACAGGGAGATCTCGATGATCGTGTAGTCCTCGCCGCGATCGGCGGGATGGACGAAGTCCTCGGCGGCCAATCCGACGAAGCGGTGGAACCGTTTCTCGGCCGGATAGTCCAGCGCCACCATGACGGCACCGTGGATCGCGTCCGACAGCGCGGCACGGCGCCGGGTGAGTGGCTCCCGATGTCCGTACACGACGACTTGGGCCATGGCCCGGATTCTAGGCCCCGCGGTCAGGCGAGGTTGCGGGCGGCCGGGCAGTCGAACGGATCGCGGGCGTGCAGGCCGACCCGGTTGAGATAGCTCACGATCCGCGCGTACGACGCGGGCAGGCTCGTCTCGATGTAGGGGATCTTGACCCGCTGGCAGTGTTCCCGGACGATGGCCGCCGCGCGACGCAGGTGCGGCCGCGGCATGCTCGGGAAGAGGTGGTGCTCGATCTGGTAGTTGAGCCCGCCCATCAGCGTCGTGGTCCCGAAGCCGCGGATGTTGCGCGAGGTGAGCACCTGCTTGCGGACGAAGTCCAGCTTGCTCTTGGCCGAGATGATCGGCATCCCCTTGTGGTTCGGGGCGAACGACATGCCCATGTAGAACCCGAACACCGCCACCTGGACGCCCAGGAACGCGGCACCCATGCCGGGCCCGAGCAACAGGATCACGACGGTCGGGAAGAGTGTCAGCCGAAGGACGAGCAGGACCCGCTCGAGTGTCGTCGCGCGTCCGGAGCGGCTGAACACGCTCTTCACGGAGTCGACATGCAGGCCGAGGCCGGTGAGCAGCAGCAGCGGGAAGAACAGGTAGCCCTGCTTGCGGGTGATCGCGGCCCAGATGCCGCGCTTGGCCCGGGCGTGCTCCTCGTCGAAGGAGAGGATGTCGATGTCGATGTCGGGGTCGCGACCGATCTTGTTCGGATTGGCATGGTGCCGGCTGTGCTTCGACTGCCACCAGGAATAGCTGAGGCCGACCACGCCGGAGCCGATCAACAGACCCGCAAGATCATTCTTACGGGCGGAGGCGAACACCTGCTTGTGAGCGGCCTCGTGGGCGAAGAACGCGAACTGGGTGAAGATCACGCCGAGCCCGGCCGCGATCAGCAGCTGGAACCAGGACGAACCGAGCAGTGCGCCACCCGTCACGGCGACCGCGGTGCAGCCGACCAGGACAGCGAGCAGCGTGATGTAGAAACCTGGGGTCCGTTTCAGCAGACCCGCCTCCTGGACCGCCTGAATCAGCGAGTGATGGGAGCTCTCCGGGCGATCGGTGACGGTGTGTGTGGTTGTGGTCATCGGTCCTTGCTCGAGGTCGGAAACTGCACCCGCGTGATCAAGGCGAGACCAGGCGTCCCGGGATGCCCTTCAACGGCTACGTTCGGCGGTGGCGCCGAACCGGTGTTGCCCCCAGCCTAGGCGCCGAGCCCCAAAATTCCCGACTCCGCCTCGAGAAGCCGGAACCCCTGGCCGGCGGACGGGTAGCTCGGCCGCTGTTTCCCCGGAGGGGGTCGGAGGGCCTTACGAGCTTCGCCGCGTCTCGCCAGAGGCGTCGGACTGGGTCGCGTCGGGTCCGCGTCCAAGCGGCGGTCCTGCAGGCGGCTGCCAGCGGTGAGCGGCGACGGGGAGTCATCGGCTGTCGGAGCACGAGGAATCGTCACCGCGGTTACCACCAGCCTACACCACGGATCCCCAGCTGCTTGTTGATCAATCGATCGCCGACCATGATCACAACCAGTCGACGTGCGGCGCCACCAGGGAATAACCGACGAACGCCACGATGTCGAGCAGCAGATGGGCGACGACGAGCGGGGCGACCCGCTTCCATTTCAGATAGATCAACCCGAACACCAAGCCCATGATCAGGTTGCCGATGAAGCCGCCGAACCCCTGATAGAGATGGTACGAGCCGCGCATGACGGCACTGGTGAACAAGATCGCGACCACCGGCCAGTTGAGCTGGCGGAACCGGGTGAACAGGTAGCCGATCATGATCACCTCCTCCACGATCGAGTTCTCGGCCGCGGACAGGATCAAGATCGGGATCGTCCACCACTGGTCGGTCAACGCGGACGCCTGCACCTGGGTGTTGATCCCGAGCGCCCGGGCGGCGAGATACAGGCCGAGGCCGGGGATGCCGATCCCGGCGGCGATCACGGTGCCGAACCAGGCGTCGAAGCCCGGCCGCCGATGATCGAAACCGATCGTGCGCGGGCCGTCACCCGGGTCGCGGTTCAGCAGGTACAGCGCCAGCAGGGCCGGCACCACGCCGAATCCGACCGCGGCCAGCTGGTAGGTCAGGTCCAGCCAGGGCCGGTCCGGCACGATCGACGGGTTCAGCGTCGAGGTCTGCTGGTTCAGCGCCTCCGGCCGGGTCAGCCGGTCCGCGATGGCCAAGATCGAATAGATCGCCGAGCGGCCCAGCGACAGCGCCAGCAGCAGGATGATCTCGAGGCCGTACCGGCGCGTCGGAACCAGTCCGGCCAGGGCGGGCTCGGAGGTGGGCACGGTCACGGGGTCCATCTTGCCCGACCGGCCCTTCCTCGATGCGGACAGACTTTTCTCGACCGGGGCGCCCGCCCGTAGGCTGTCGGCATGCGTGTTGGTGTATTCGGAGCGACCGGACAGGTGGGCGGCGTGATGCGCACGCTGCTCGCCGAGCGCCGGTTCGACGTCTCGGAGATCCGGTTCTTCGCCTCGGCCCGTTCGGCCGGGACCAAGCTGCCCTGGGGTGACGGTGAGGTGGTGGTCGAGGACACCGAGACCGCCGACTTCGCCGGGCTCGACCTGGCGCTGTTCTCCGCCGGCAAGCACGCCTCCAAGGCCGTCGCGCCGAAGGTCGCCGCGGCCGGCGCGATCGTGATCGACAATTCGTCGGCCTGGCGGATGGATCCCGAGGTGCCGCTGGTCGTCGCCGAGGTCAACCCGGAGGACGCGCGGAAGCCTCCGTTGGGCATCATCGCCAACCCGAACTGCACCACGATGGCCGCGATGCCGGTACTGGCGCCGCTGAACCGCGCGGCCGGATTGGTCCGGCTGCAGGTCACCACCTACCAGGCGACGTCGGGTTCCGGCGGCGCCGGGGTGGCCGAGCTCGACCGGCAGGTCCGGGCGGTGGCCGACCGGGCCGCGGCGCTCGCCTTCGACGGCCGCGCGGTCGAACTGCCCGCGCCCGAGGTGTACGCCAAGCCGATCGCGTTCAACGTGCTGCCGCTGGCCGGCTCGCTGGTCGACGACGGCTCGGGCGAGACCGACGAGGAACAGAAGCTGCGCAACGAGTCGCGGAAGATCCTGCACCTGCCGGACCTGCTCGTGGCCGGCACCTGCGTCCGCGTGCCGGTGTTCACCGGTCACTCGTTGGCCATCCACGCCGAGTTCTCGCAAGACCTGTCGCCGGAGCAGGCCACGGCGCTGCTCGCGGAGGCGCCCGGCGTCTCGCTGCTCGACGTACCGACTCCGCTGGATGCGGCCGGGCAGGACCCGAGCTACGTCGGCCGGATCCGCGCCGACCAGTCCGCCCCGGCCGGCAAGGGCCTGATCTTCTTCGTCAGCAACGACAACCTGCGCAAGGGCGCCGCGCTGAACGCGGTCCAGATCGCCGAACTCGTCCAGAAACAACTGGTCCATGGCTGATCATGATCGGCTCGCCATTCTCGGCGCGGGGGTGATGGGGGAGACCGTACTCTCCGGGCTGCTCCGCGCCGGCTGGGATGTGGGCCGGATCGTGGCCACCGACCGGCGGCCGGCCCGGGAGGCCGAGCTGAAGGATCGGTACGGGGTACGGATGCTGACCAACCTCGACGCGGTCGCCGAGGCGGACACCGTGCTGATGGTGGTGAAGCCGCAGGACATGCGGGACCTGCTGACCGAGATCGGCCCGTCGGTCCGCCCGGACACCTTGATCGTCTCGCTCGCCGCCGGCGTCGAAACGATCTTGATCGAGGACCTGCTGCCGGCCGGGGTGCCGGTGGTCCGGGTGATGCCGAACACGCCGGCCCAGGTGGACGAGGGGATGGCGACGATCTCCGCCGGCCGGCACGCCGGTGATGATCATGTGCAGCGGGTCAGCGCGATCCTGGCGGCGACGGGCCGGGTGCTCGTCGTACCGGAGAAGTATCAGGACGCCGTCACCGCGATCTCCGGCACCGGCCCGGCCTACCTGTTCTTCGTGGTCGAGGCGATGATCGAGGCCGGCGTCCACCTCGGGTTGCCGCGGGACACCGCGACCGAGCTGGTGGTGCAGACGATGCTCGGCTCGGCGAAGCTGCTTCGGGAGACCGGCGAGCACCCGACGGTGCTCCGGGAACGGGTCACCTCGCCGGGCGGGACCACGGCCGCGGCGATCCGCGAGCTGGAACAACACCGGGTGCGGGCCGCGTTCATGGGCGCGATGGAGGCCGCCCGGGATCGCAGTCGTGATCTTGCTGCCGCAGCCCGGGCCGCTGCCGTACAAGATCATCAGAGCGGGAATGATCATGGGGGTACTGGGTGAGTGCACGGCTGATCTACGGCGAAGAGCTGACCCGGTACGATTTCGGGCCGCACCATCCGATGGGGCCCGGCCGGGTCCGCGGAGCCATCTCACTGGCCCGTCAGCTCGGAGTCCTCGATCGGCTGGAGGTGGTCCCGCCGCCTCCCCTGGACGAGTCGCTGATCACGACCGTCCACACCCCTGACTACGTCGAGGCGGTGAAGTCCGGCCGCCCGGACGCCCAGTACGGGCTCGGTACCACGGACAACCCGATCTTCCCGCAGATGCACGACATCGCCGGCCTGGTGCTGACCGCGAGCGTCACGGCGGCCGAGGCGGTCTGGACCGGGGCCGCCCGCCGAGCCTGCAACATCAGTGGCGGCCTGCACCATGCGATGCCGGCCAGCGCCAGCGGCTTCTGCGTCTACAACGACGTCGCCGCCGCGATCCACTGGCTGCTCGACCAGGGCTGCGAACGGGTCGGGTACGTCGACGTCGACGTCCACCACGGCGACGGCGTCCAGACGATCTTCTACGACGACCCGCGGGTGACCACGATCAGCCTGCACCAGAGCCCGACCTGCCTGTTTCCTGGCACCGGCTTCCCGACCGAGACCGGTGGCCCGGACGCTCCCGGCTCGGCGGTCAACGTGGCGTTGCCGCCGGGCACCGACGACCGGGACTGGCTGCGCGCGTTCCACGCCGTGGCGCCGGACGTGCTGCGCGCGTTCGAGCCGCAGGTGCTGCTCACCCAGCACGGCTGCGACACCCACCGCAGCGATCCGCTGGCCGACCTCGACCTGAGCGTCGACGGGCAGCGGGCGTCCTACCTGGCGCTGGCCGAGCTGGCCGCGGAACTGTGCGACGGGCGCTGGATCTCCACCGGCGGCGGCGGCTATGCGAGTGCCTCGGTGGTGCCGCGGGCCTGGACCCATCTGCTGGCGATCGTGTCCGGTGAGCCGGTGCCGCCGGACACTCCGCTGCCGCAGGCCTGGCTGGACGAGGCCGACCAGGTGGGGCCGAAGTCGATGAGTGACGGCGCCGAGGTGTCGTTCTCCCGGTTCGAGCACGGCTACGATCCGGCCAGCGCGCTGGACCGGGCGATCCTGGCGACTCGCCGGGCCGTTTTCCCGGACCTCGGACTGGACCCCGAATTCTGAGCTTCGAAGGGCGACTCGTCAACGATATCGTCGGCGTGTCGCCGCTGAATTTGCGCTGACTACTTTCCCAACTGCCTCAGTTGCCACTACTCTCACAGGAAGAACTAGTCGTGCGCCGGAGGGGAAGCCGGCGCGGGCCCGTGTCTCAGCGGAGCCCTACCAGATTGGGGTTGAGGAACGATGGCTGAAGCCGCGCATCCGGGGAAAGGCAGGTCGGCGCCGTCCGATCTGTCGGGGGTCAAGTTCATGACCGTCGCCGAGGTGGCCGCCATCATGCGGGTGTCGAAGATGTCGGTCTACCGGTTGATCCACAACGGGCAGCTCGAGGCGGCCCGCTTCGGCCGCAGTTTCCGGGTCTCCGAGGCCGACGTCGACGCCTATCTGCGTCGCTCCTACGACGTCGCCGGCTGACCGCCGGCCGCCCGTGCTGCGGCGCGGGTTCGCGACGCTGCTGTCGCTGCTGGCCATCGCCGGGCTGCTCCGGTTGATCCTTCCGTCCGTGCTGGATACCCCTGACGCCCGGGCTCCGGGTGTCGCGAGCCAGCTCGATCACCTCAAGACCCGGCTCACCGACGGCTCGGCGCGCGAGGCGCAGGCCCTGTTCCCGGAGGGCGAGTTCTTCACCTTCATCCTGTACGGGCTCGCCCGCGTCGACGAGGTCGCCCGCGGCGGCGATCCGGCCGGCCTCGCGGAGGCGCGGCGGGCGTTGGACCTGGCCACGGCGCCCGCGGTACGGGAGCGGTTCGGGGCCGATCAGCCGCTGCCGTACGGGATCTTCTACGCGGGCTGGACCAACTGGCTGCGCGGCGCCCTGTTGCAGCAGCAGGAGCCGCGCGACCCGGAGTTGCTGGCCGAGTTCACCGAGCAGGCGCGGGCCATCGCTGCCGCTTTCGTCGCGGCGCCGTCGCCGTACCTGACCTCCTATCCGGGGCAGGCCTGGCCGTGCGACTCGGTGGTCGGTGTCGCCTCGCTCGCGCTCTACCGCGAACTCACCGGCGAGGTGTCCGTGACCGCCGTCGTCGACCGCTGGCTCGCCGCTTCCCGGGACCACCTCGACCCCGCCACCGGACTGCTGCCGCACCGGGCCGACCCCGAGACCGGCCGACCGCTGGAGGGTGCCCGGGCGACCTCGCTGACGGTGGCGCTGGTCTTCCTGCCCGACGTCGATCCCGGCTTCGCGGCCGAGGCGTATCGACGGTTCCGGGACACGTTCTTGATCACCCCGCTCGGCATCCCGGCGGTCCGTGAGTTCCCGCGTGGAACCTCGGGGGCGGGCGACGTCGACTCCGGACCGCTGATCGGCGGCGTCAGCCTGTCCGCGACCGTGGTCGCCCTGGGTGCGGCGCAGAACAACGGCGATCGGGCCCTGGCGGCCGAGATCGGCACGGCCGGCGAGCTGATCGGGCTGCCGCTGGACCTGCCCGGCGGCAAACGGTACGCGGCCGGCCTGCTGCCGATCGGCGACACCTTCGTCGCCTGGGCCAAGGGCGTCCGCCCGCTCGTCGCCGACCCGGTCCCGGAAGTTGAGTCGGCGGTCGGTCCGGCCTCGCGCACCATCTGGGTGATCGCCCTACTCCTGCTCGCTTTAGTCGGCTGGCTCCCCGAACTCCGCCGCCGACCCGAGGGTTCCGGCTCCGGCGCCGGACACGTTTCCTGAGCCGGACACCCCGAACTGAACAGCTGGGCCGAGTCGCGGATGCGGAGGTCGGGGCATGTCGCGATTCCCCTTCGCATCAGACAGTGCAACGTTGTACCGGCCGGTCTCGGTCGATGCCAAGAGAAATCGCGACATCACCTGGCAACCTTGGTCTGCCACGGGGCACCGGCGCCGACCCAACGTTTGCGATGCCGGTCCGTCTTCCTTGGTGACATCGCAACCAGGAGGCAACCGATGACCGCACAACAGACCGAGACGCCGGGGCGGGAGATCTCCGGGCCGGTCGCGGACCTGACCGCCTATCGCACCGCCGAGGAGCTCGCGCACATCAGCCAGATCAACGCGGGGTGCATCGTGGTCCGCGAGTCGCTGGCCGTCGCGGCCGCCGAGATCCCGGCCAATGTCGGCGCCACCATCACCGTGCCGGACGACGTCGCGGTACGGATCCAGGCCGGCATGGCGACGCTGGGCGGCGACGCGTTCGCCCCGGAGGAAGGGCCGAACACCGCGTTGGTGGTGGTCGGCGGGCTGATCGTCACCGAGCCGGTCCGCCAGGTGACCTATCGGCAGATCTCCGTGGTCGGGATGATCCTGATCCCGAGGGGCTCCGAGTCGCTCGGCGGGCGCCTGACCCACCTGATCGGCGGCGCCCGGACCTACGAGTACGAGGAGGGGACGCAGGTGCGGTCGGTGGCCGGCGATGCGACGCTGTCGGCGGCGATGATCGCCAACGAGGACGGGAACCCGAAGGACGTCCTGCTCGCCTCGGGCGAAGTGCTGATCGACGAGCCGGTCGAGACGGTCGGTTATCAACAGGTCATCGTCTCCGGCCAACTGATCGCGCCGCGGGAGAGTCGGGACCGGTTCGGCTCGAAGCTTGAGCTGGCTGGGCAGGGCTTCTGGTATCGCGGTGCGAATCCACGCGTCGTCGGCGGCGACGAGACCTACGACGCCGACTTCCTGTCCCTGGTCGACGAACCGTTGAGTCTGATCGTGACGGGCAAGCTCACCTTCGCCGACGACGTGACCAACGAGTTGATCAAGAAGGCCGTGGCCGACATCGTGCTGATCGGGACGATCACCGTGCCACCGGCCGGGCAGGCCGCGGTCCGGCTGCTGAACCGGGACGGCGGTGGCACCATCGTGATCACCGGGGACGCACCGGGGTGATCGTTCCGGCCGAGACCCGGCAGGCGTTCGAGCGGCTCTACGATGATCATCGGCAGGGCGTCTGGGCGCTGTTTCTGGGCCGGCACGGCGACCGGACGGTGGCCGAGGAGCTGACCCAGGAGACGTTCCTGCGGCTCTGGCGGCGGATCGACGCGGTCGCGCCGCTCGGCCCGGATTCCCAACGGGGCTGGATCTTCCGGGTCGCCCGCAACCTCAGCATCGATGCCTACCGGACCGCCGCCGCGGCGCGCACGGCGGTCCGCCAGGTGGCCGACGACCTGCGGCCGAGAGCCGCCGGGGACGAGGCCGCGACCGACGTCGCCGAGGTTGCGATCGACCGGGAACGCCTGGCCGCGGTGGACCGGGCGATCTCGACGCTGCCGGAGACCCAGCGAGTGGTGCTGAGCATGATCGCCGTCGGCGGTCTGCGCGCGGTCGACGTCGCCGAGGCACTGGAGCTCCCCGCCGGGACCGTCCGCTACCGGTTGTCGGAGGCTCGACGTACCCTCAGAATGATCTTGGAATCAGAACTGGAGCGTACCCATGGCTGAGCTTGATCAACTTCTCACGGAGTGGGGCCGCAGTCGCCGACTGCCGGACCAGGTGAGTGACCGGATCCGTACCGCGATCCTGGCGGAGCCGTCGACCACCCTGCCGGTGCTGTCCGCGGCCTGGTGGCGGACCGTGCAGCCGCCGACGAACCCGGCCCGGGCCGGACTTCGCGCCGGAAACCGTGTGCTGGCCAAAATCGCGGCCTGACGGGGGACGTTTCGGATTGCGAGACGCCTTCGCCGGTGGCAACGTGGGTGGCGAAGGAGGGCAACATGTTCGAGGAAGCACAGTTGTACTCCCCGGTCACCACCGGGGAGGACGGTACGGTCACGGTCCACCTTTCCGCTGACCATCCTGGCCGCAACGATCCCGCATACCGGGAGCGTCGCAACGCGATCGCGGCCCAGGCCTTGACGTGGACGGCCGGCACGAATCCGCCGGTCATCGACTACCTGGAGTCGGAGCAGGAGGTCTGGCGTACGGTCCAGCGGGAACTGGCGATCAAGCACGAGAAGTACGCGTGTCGCGCGTTCCGCGACGCCGCCCATCGGCTGAACCTGCCGAAGGACCGGATCCCGCAGTTGTCCGAGGTCACCGTGGCGCTGCAGCCGCTGACCGGGTTCCGCTACGTTCCGGCCGCCGGCATCGTCCCGGTGAAGGAGTTCTACGGTGCGCTGGCCGATCGCGAATTCCATTCCACGCAATACATCCGGCACGCTTCCGCGCCGCTGTACACCCCGGAGCCGGATCTGATCCACGAGGTGATCGGCCACGCCAATCTGCTGGCCGACCCGCAGTTCGCGGAGATCAACCGACTGGCCGGTGAGGCGGCCCGGCGGTCCGAGACCGACGCTGGCGTGCAGTTCGTCGCCGACGTCTTCTGGTTCACGATCGAGTTCGGCGTCGTGTACGAGGGCGACGAGCTGCGTGCCTACGGTGCCGGGATCCTGTCCAGCTACGGCGAGATCGAGGAGTTCCGCTCCATGACCATCCGGCCGTTGGACTTCCACGCGATGGGCACGATCGACTACGACATCACCCACTACCAGGACACCCTGTTCGCCGCGCCCTCGATGGAGGGCCTGGTCCAGGAGGTGTGCGGCTTCTTCGCCGGCTTCGACGACGACACCCCGGCACGACTGGTGGCGCACGCCGGAACGGCCTGACTGGACCGGGGACCCATGGGTGGGTGAGGCGGTGACGATTACGCGCAACCCGATCACCGCCCCCGGACTCCTGCCCAACTCGACGATCACCGAGTACCCGACCATT
The DNA here is from genome assembly GCF_013407955.1 of Microlunatus parietis. GTDB lineage: Bacteria > Actinomycetota > Actinomycetes > Propionibacteriales > Propionibacteriaceae > Microlunatus > Microlunatus parietis. Next base: position 4,626,040 of record NZ_JACCBU010000001.1, read on the forward strand.
CCCCGTACCACCGCGTACCCGACCACACTTCATCGAATCGACTGTGAGGTTAGGGACCTGAAATCTCGCGATCCAGGTCGTTAAGTCCACACTCGACGCGCTCGGGCTGGTTGGGTCCTTTACGTTGTACATGTACGGTGTAGAGCATGATCGCGAAGACACCGACGGCCGACCGGGCCGGAATCGATGCCGGGTACCAGGGGCGGGACGGCGTGAGCAGCACGGCTCCCGCCGTCCCTGCCTGGGACGACGTTGCGGCGCGGCTCGCCGCGGCCAAGAACTACTGGGTGGTGACGGCGGCTGCCGACGGCCGGCCGTGCCCGCGGCCGCTGTGGGGACTCTGGGTCGACGGCGCACTGGTGTTCACGGTGCTGCGATCGACCCGTACGGCACGGAATCTCGCCGAGAATCCCTTTGCCACGGTGCATCTGGAGAGTGCCGAGCAGGTGTTGATCATGGAGGGCTCGGTCGTGGAGCTGTCGGCCGAGTCGGTCGGCGACTTCTTCGGTGCCTGGCTGGCGAAGTACGCCGCCGAGGGTGCGGTGGCGAGCGAAGGGGTCGAGCTGGACCGGATGATCTATCGACTGACACCGCGCCTGGCCCACACCTGGACCCTGAACCACTTCCCCTCCGACGCGGTCCGCTGGAACTTCGGCGAGTCGTAGGCTGTCGGCGTGCCGACCACCCCACCGCAGTCGCGGCTGACCCCAGCCCTGATCGTCGATCACGCGTTGCGGCTGGCCGACGCCGAGGGTGCTCGCGCGGTCGGGATGCGGCGACTGGCCCGCGAGCTGGACGTCACCCCGATGGCGCTCTACTGGCACTTCAAGACCAAGGAGGACCTGCTCGACGCCGTCGCCGACCGGATCTTCGCCGACGTCGATCGTGATCTTGGCCGCGGCGGCTGGCGGACCAGGTTCGAGCGGCTGCTCCGGGCCGTCCTGGCGGTCGTCCGTGATCATCCGGCGGCGGCCGAGCTGCTGGCCGGGTCGAGTGGGTTCGGTGATCATCAACTGGCGGTGCAGGAGTGCGCCCTCGAGGTGCTCCGGCAGGCCGGGCTGACCCCGGAGCAGGCGGCGAACGTGTCCGGCCATGCGCTGACGGCGATCCTCGGCATGGTCCGCTCCGAGCCCGGCCGGACCCGCGCCGGCGTCGCCTCGGCCGAGGAGCAGCGGCGGGTGCAGGCCAGGCTCGCCGCGCTGCCGCCGGACCGATTCCCGCGGATCGTCGAGGCCGCCGGGCCGCTCAGCCGCTGCGACGACCCGGAGGCCTACGACGAGTTCGGGCTGTCCCTGCTGCTGGCCGGCGTCGAACGGCTGGCCGCCCCGCCGCGCCGGCGCTAGGCCGGGTTTGCGAACTGCTCGACCAGTACGGCGTACCCCTGCTGGCCCTTGCCGTCCGCCGCGCCACGGTCGGCGACCGACTTCACGTAGCGGGGCAGGTCCAGGTTGAGCCCGAGGGTCTCGCTCTCGGTGAGCAGGTGGTTCATCGCGGCCAGGTGGATGTCCAGGGTCCCGTCCAAGGCCGGATACTCGCCGTCGTCGATCTGCTTCGCGTACCCGGGCAGCCAGTCGGCCACCGCGCGCAGGGTGGCCGCGGCCAGCGGCGCGAAGGTCGCCGCGTCGACCCCGGCCGCGCCGATCAGCGCGGCGCCGTGCAGGTAGCCGTTCAGGGCTCCCCACATCAGGCCAAGGCCGGCCATCTCGAGCAGGGCGGCCTGCCGGTGATCATCGCCGACGTGGATCGCGGTGCCGAGCCGACCCAGCGTCTCCGCGTGTCGGTCGAAGGCCGCCCGCGGCCCGCTGTAGATGATCGTCGTGTCGGCGGTGCCGATCATCTCCGGCGACGCCAGGATCGCGCCGTCCAGGAATTCCACCCCGTGCCGCTCGGCCCAGCCGACGAACTCGGTCGCGGCCGAGGACGGCCCCGAGGTCAGGTTGATCACCACCGTGCCGTCGAGCGTACCGTCCTGTTGATCAAGGATCTCCCGTACGGCAGCTGGATCGGTGACGCAGATGATCACCAGCGGGCTCGCATGGGCGGCGGCCGTGGCCGAGCCGGCGAGTGTTGCACCGGCCTCGACGAGCCGGTCGGCCTTGCTCGCCGTGCGGTTCCAGACGGTGGTGGGATGGCCGGCGGCGAGCAGAGTCTCGGCCAGGGCGTGGCCCATCAGACCGAGGCCGAGGACGGACACAGATGTCGTGGTGTTGATCATGACCGTATCCTCAACCTTCAGAACGGTATGAAGGTCAAGGAGGGACGATGCGGATCGGTGAACTGAGCCGGCGGACCGGGGTGCGGACGCACCAGTTGCGGTACTACGAGGCCCAGGGGCTGCTCGAACCGGTGCGCGGCGGCAACGGTTATCGCGAGTACGACGAGGACGCCGTCACGACCGTCCGTCAGGTCCGGCAGTTGCTGGCCGCCGGCCTGTCCACCGAGGAGATCGCCTTCCTGCTCCCGTGCGCGACCGGCACCGGCCCCGACCTGGAGCCGTGCCCGGAGCTGATCGACCTGCTGCAGGAACGGCTGCAGGGCCTGGACGACCGGATCCACGCCCTCCGGTCGTCCCGCCGCGCCCTGCTCCGCTACCTCGAGGTCACCAAGCAGAAGGTCGCCTGACTTCACCAGGTTTCCTGTCGCTTTACCAGGGAAGCTTCTCTGGTATAGCGACAGTTTTTCACGTTACGTGAAAAACCGACCGGCTCCGGAAGCCCTGGTCAGGGGGTCGGGAAGGTGAGCGTGAAGGTGTGGGCGCCGGGCCAGAGCGCGTGCCGGGGCAGGACGTCGATGCCGCAGGAGCGCGAGCCGAGGCCGTGCACCGCATGGTCGACGTACAGGTAGATCGCGTCGTTGCTCGGCAGTTGGTACGGGTGTTCGGCGCGATCCAGGTCCTGCGGCGTGTGCCGGGTCAGCGTGAACCCGGGCCGGTGCCCGGCCTGGTCCGGCAGGGTCGCGACGCGCAGCCGGACCGCCTCGCCGGTGCCGATCGCCAGGTCGCGCAGCTCGGCGCGGTGCCCGGTCTCCTGCGGTCGCGAGTAGACCACGTTGAGCTCGTCCACCGAGCCGCCGAACCGGCCGACCCGCGCCGCGACCGCGCTGTCCGGGTAGGACTCCAGCGGCCCGGTGCCGAACCAGTCCGCGTACTCGCAGTCGGCCGGCAGATCGAATCGGACGCCGACCCGGGGCCAGGTGCAGTCCCAGCCCTGCGACGGGGTGAGTTCGACCCGCAGCGACAGCTCGCCGTCGGTCACTGTCCAGAGCTGGTCGACGTCGACGAACAGGCCGCTGTTGGCGGCGCTGACCCGGACCCGGGTGGTCAGCCCGGTGTCGCTCGCGGTCACCGCCAGGACCCGGTGGACCAGCCGGTCGAGGCCGCGCCGGCGCCACCGTTCGGCCGACGACGGGCCCTTGACGCCCTCGCCGCGGGTCTCCTCCGGGGCGCCGAGTTCGTACGAGCCGCGGCTGCTGCTCCGGTCGTTGTCGGTCGGCCCGCGGAAGAGCTCAAGCCGCGGACCGGCGACGGGCACCCCGTGCAACGAGGTCAAGGTTCCGGACGTCGCGTCGAAAACCGCCGGACCCAGCTCGACCGTGTCCGTCGCCGGTACGCTCTCGGCCGCCCGCACCGGGATCGGCTTCGGGGCGACCCGTGCGGACACCGGCCACTGCCCGCGCGCGACGACATGCCCGGCCTCGGCCCACGGGGTCGGCTCGGCCAGTTCGGCGAGCACGGTCAACCAGGCCTCACCGCTCACGTCCGCGGTGATCAACTTCTCCGGCAGCTCGACGGCCACCTCGCCGCCCGGCGCCAGGTCGGGCACGGCCAACTCCGTGTCGACGGCCGGCTCGCCGTCGATCTCGAGCAGTCCGCGCAGCCGCAGCCCGGCCAGGTCGGCCGAGTGATAGCGGCTCTTGATGATCAAGGTCGAGCCGTCGCGCCGGAAGAGCAGCGGCTGGCTGACGGCGGCGACCTCGGCCAGGCCGGGGCTCGGTTGATCATTGGGCAGCACCAGGCCGTCCATCACGAAGTTGCCGTCGTGCACGACCTCGCCAAAGTCGCCGCCGTAGCCGTAGTAGGGCGTGCCGTCCGAGGCCTTGGTCAGCAGACCATGATCACGCCACTCCCAGACGAACCCGCCGTGGTAGCGCGGCGAAACGTCCAGGAACGCTTCGTAGTCGGCGATCGCGCCGGGCCCGTTGCCCATCGCGTGGACGTACTCGCAGAGCAGGTACGGCAGCCGGCGGACCCGCTGCGCCTCGGCCGGACCGCAGCCCATGATCTCTCCGCTGTCGGACAGGATCGACGCCATCTCGACCAGGCTCGGGTACATCCGCGAGTAGACATCGGTGTAGCTGCCCGTGTAGTCGCCCTCGTAGTGCACCGGGCGTTCCGGGTCGCGGGACCGGATCCACTGCGCCATCGCGGCCAGGTTGGCGCCGGAACCGGACTCGTTGCCGAGCGACCAGATGATCACCGACGGCCGGTTCTTGTCCCGTTCGACGGTCCGCACCACCCGGTCCAGGTAGGCCTCCCGCCAGGCCGGGTCATCGCTCGGATTCCCTTGCCAGCCTAGGGTCCCGAAGCCGTGCGTCTCCAGGTCGCACTCGTCGATCACCCAGAAACCGAGCTCGTCGGCCAGCTCCAGCACCCGCGGATGCGGCGGGTAGTGGCTGGTCCGGATCGCGTTCACGTTGTGCCGCTTCATGGTGATCAGGTCGGCCCGGGCATGATCTTCGTCGAACACCCGGCCGCGCTCCGGATGGGTCTCGTGCCGGTTCACGCCGTGGAAGATCACCTGGTGGCCGTTCACCAGCAGGCGTTCGCCCTCGATCCGTACCGTGCGGAAGCCGAGCTGCACCTCCACCTGCTCACCGGTCGAGCGCACGGTCGCCGAGTAGCGGCGGGGACGCTCGGCACTCCACGGCTCGACCTGCGGCAGCCGGATCGGCTCCAGATCCTCGATGGAGCGGTAGATGTGGCCGATGCCGAGCTCGGGAATCTCAATCGTGACAGGGAACGCGGTGGGGTGGGCGACCAGCTCCGGGGTCACGGTGCCGGATCCGGTTTCATGATCATAAGCGGTCCGCAGCCAGACATCCTCGAGGCCACCACGGGGCCGCCCGAGCAGCGTCACGTCCCGGAAGATGCCGGGCAGCCACCACTGATCCTGATCTTCCAGGTACGACATCGAGGACCACTGGTGCACCCGGACCATGATCACGTTCTCACCCGGCCGGACCAGACCGGTGACGTCGAACTCGGTGGCCAGCCGGCTGCCCTTGCCGACGCCGACCTCGGTCCCGTTCAGCCAGACCTTGAAGATCGACTCGACGCCGTCGAAGCGGAGCACGATCGTTTCGACGTCCCAGTCCGGCAGCGTGAAGGTGCGTCGATGATCACCGGTCGGGTTTTCGTCCGGGACGTGCGGCGGGTCGATCGGGAACGGGTACTGGACGTTGGTGTACGCCGGCTGCCCGTACTTCCCGTCGCCGTGCAGCACCCAGTGCGACGGCACCGGCAGGGTGTCCCAGTCCCGGTCGTCGAAGTCCGGCGCCGCGGCCGCTTCGTCGACGCGCGCGGTCGGCGAGAGCCGGAACTTCCAGTCGCCGTTCAGGCTGAGCCGCGGGGCGTCGGAGTGCAGCCACGAGCGCGGGGCCCGGCGCGGTCCGGAGCCGGGCTGGTAGTCGGTGACGTACGAGGGAACGGGGATGACCATGGCTCGACGCTGACCTTTCGTGAACGCTCACATTCGTGCGGCACCATCATGACAGGTCGCCCTGTGCCGGTTCGAACGCCGGTGTGGCTGGGTACCGGACCCGCGAGCGGAAGGGGCACTCGAGGATGACGGAATCGGACGACGAGACGGTGCGGCAGTTGCTCGCCGAGCACGGCCGGACCTACGCGGAGGAAGCGGGCATCACGCTGCGGGACAAGCCGTCGCCGCTGTATCGGCTGCTGGTCCTGGCGCTGTTGTTGTCGGCCCGGATTGACGCGGCGATCGCCGTCGCCGCGGCCCGGGAGTTGTCGGCGGCCGGCTTCCGTACCCCGGAACGGATGGCGAAGGCCACCTGGCAGCAACGGGTCGACGCGCTCGGCCGGGGCCACTACCGGCGCTACGACGAGCGGACCTCGACGATGCTCGGCGACGGAGCGACGCTGCTGCTGGACCGCTACCGGGGCGATCTGCGGCGGCTCCGGGATGAGGCGGACGGGACCGCGGACCTGCTGGACCGGCTGCAGCAGTTCCCCGGCATCGGCCCGGCCGGGGCGTCGATCTTCGCCCGTGAGGCGCAGGGCGTGTGGCCGGACCTCGCGCCCTATGTCGACGAGCGCACGGCCGACGGCGCGGAGCGGTGCGGGCTGCCCCGATCGGCCGACCGGCTCGCCGCTCTGGTCCCGCCGGAGGATCTGCCGCGGCTGGCCGCGGCACTGGTGCGGGCGATGCTCCGGGACGGCCGAGACTCGGGCGGCTGACCCCTGGTGCGGCCCGGATCGTTGTGATACAACGGTTTCAGCGCTTCGGGACGCGCCGAGACTCGCCGGAAGGCTGGAAGCCACCCGTTTCTTGATCATGGTCGCGTGGTTGTGCGTCGACTCGTGGATCGCCCGTGCGAGTCCGGGTGAGAGACGAGGAATGACGTGAAGACCCTGCCCGACCGCCCGAGCATGGACCACCTTCGGCAACAGGCCAAGGAATTGTTCGCCGGGCTGCGCGAGAACCAACCGAACCTCACCCTGAGCGGTGCCCAGACCCTGCTCGCGAAGCAGTACGGCTACCGCGACTGGCCCACCCTCAAGGCGGAGGTGGACCGCCGTCGCGCCGACGTGAAGACGGCCGCTCCGAAGCTGGCGGCCGAGTTGGCCGACCGGTTCGACCTGGGCCGGCCGACCGGTCCGATGGAGGCCCTGACCTTCAGCTGGGCCGGCCAGGTCTGGGCGCTCACCACGGACCGGGGGAACTGGCGCCTGACCGAGTTCCTGGACTACACCCCGACCGACAACCTCGAGGTCGAGTTCCGGCTCGTCGAGGCGGCCGTCGCGGCCGGGGTGCCGACCGCCGAACCGGTCCGGGACCGGACCGGCCGGCCGCTCGCCGAGGTCGAGGGCCGCCGCTGGCGGGTGCACCGGGACCTGGGCGCGGGCACCGAGGTGGCGATCCCGATCACCGCCGGGACCGCGGTCCAGATCGGCCGCATCGTCGGCACCCTGCACCGGCTCCGGCTGCCGGCGCCCGGCCCGGTGAACCAGTGGATCAGTTGCCGAGCCGACGAGGACCTGCTGCGCCGCCAACTGGAGCGCTCCCGGGCCGCGGACGCGCCGTGGACCGAGGCGTTCGAACGGGCGCTGCCCGGTCTGCTCACGCTGGCCGCGACCGTCGTCGACGACCGCGATCCGGCCGAGGAACCGATCCTCAGTCACGGCAGCCCCGGGCCCGGCACGTTCCTGCGCCGCAACGGTGGCGAACTGCTGCTCACCGGCTGGGATCACGCCTGCTCGATCCCGCCCAGCTGGGAGCTCGGCTCGGTCCTCGAACACTGGGGGACCGAGCCCGGCGGTGCGCTGAACGAGGCGACGGTCAGCGCGATCGTCGCCGGCTATCGGGAGGCCGCGGGTGCTGAGCCGTACCTCGAACTCGGGATGTTCAGCGGCACCGTGACCGGCTGGCTGACCTGGGTCGAGAGCCGGGTGAACGTCGCCCTCGGAGCGAACGACGAGAAGGCCCGCGACCACGCCGCCCGGGAGCTGCCCGGCCTGCTCGACACCCCGCTCACCGTCGCGCACCTGGAACGCGTCCTGGCTGCCGCGAGGAAGCCCGCGCTCGTGGCCTGACCACGCCCTGGACCTGAGCGGCGTTCCCGCGGGAACGTCTCCGTATCCGACGGCCGGGCAGGTCCGCTGACGGCCTCCACCCCACGACCCGACCGAAGTGGATTTCCGCCGCGACTGGAGCGTGTTGCGGATTCGGCACAGCCGTGCGACACCGCGGAGGATCTTGTTGGTGCGGTGACGTCGTCGAGCGGACGCCCTGACCGGCGAATCCGCCCACTTTGCTGCGGCTCAACGGCCGAGAAATCGGTCCCCAGTGCAGCAAAGTGCAAAATCGTGCCACTCGCCCGGTCGGCCTGAATGGCGTCCACCTCACGACCCGACCGCTGTGGATTTCCGCCGCGACTGACCGGCTGAAGTTCACTCCGGTCGTGGGCCTTGGGTACGGGCCGGGCCGCAAGATCTTCGGCGATGGCGCTTACGGATCGAATTCCGCAACACCCCTGATTGACCGGCCGAAACTCACTCCGACCCTGACTATCGGGGTCCGCCATTCGTCAAGGGGTCAGGACGCCCCTCAGCTGTTGGCACGGCAGCGGCGTCTTGGGGTTGAACGAACCTCACCCACGACCCAACTCGTGGCCGACCTAGCCGGGCGTCGTAGGGAAGGCCGGTGGAGCGGGTTCGGTAAGAACTTCAAGATCAACAACGGTCGGTGGGTCCTGACCTTTGTCGACGGCAACCTGTCGCGACGCGGCCTTCAGCAGTACGAGCTCGCGCTGTAGCCTCGCCAGACTCCCTCATCCGGGCCGGTGATCACCGCGACTACGGTGCTCCCCGGAACGACGACTCCGCGTTGGCAGAGATCGATGACGCCGTACAGCATCTTCGCCACGTACACCCACTCGAGTCGAGTGCCGTGCTGATCCTCAAAGCTGTCGATGAACTCCGACAACTCCGGCGTCTTCTTGATGAAGTTGATCAAGGAACCTGGGTGAGTCCTTGTCCCGGTAGGTCTGCCGATCCAGGTAGACGAGTCGCATCCCACGGTCGACGGTGAAGGCGAGCGTGGGATTCAGCGGTTGGTGTTCCTCACCGCGGACAAGGCCGATCGTCCGCAGCCCAACCAGGTCCAACTCGTTCGCTACGTCCGGCAGTAGGGCCGGAACACCTCGAGGTTGCGGTCCACGTTCCGGATCCGGTCGAAGCCCCAGGTCTCGACTCCGGGACGGTCCATCTCGTTCGACACTCGCGCCGACAGGTCGCGCAGGCCGCGGGCGAGCAGGGCGAACTCCAGATGATCAAGGTCGAGGTCGTCGGCGGCGTAGGCGTCGAGGAACTCCGCCAGGCGATCACCGCCGTCGGCGGCGACCCACAGGTCGAACTCGCGCGGCCCGATCACGGCGTAGTCCCAGTCCAGGATCGCCGCCACCTCACCCGCGTCGTCGATCAGCAGGTTCAGCCCGTGGAAGTCCGTGTGGCAGACGACCTGCGGCACCGCCTTGCCGGCCAGCCGTGCCCGTACGTCGTCCAGCCGGTCGATCGCGGCAGTCAGCTTGGCGGCGCGGTCGGCGATCCACGGATGATCAAGCTGCCGCCCCAGGGCTCGGATCTCCGGCTCGGTCGTGTCCACCGGCGGTAGTTCGACCCGGACCGGTGCCTCGTGCACCTGGCGCAGTGCCCGGGCGGCCACCCGCCAGTCGTTCCAGGTGGCCGTACGCCCTTCCAGGTAAGGAAAGACGGCGTAGCTGCGGGTGCCGGTCGGGACGGAGAGCTCGCCGCGGACGGAGCGCAACGGTTCCACGACCGGCAACCCGAGTGCGCCCAGTTCGCCCAGCTGCCGCAGACCGGTCGGCTGCTCACCCTCCGGCCAGACCTTGACGAACCAGCGCCCGTCGGCAACCCAGCAGTCGCTGGCGAAGCCGCCGGGGTGCGGCTCCAGCGAGGAGATCGCCAGTCCGTAGTCGCGTTCCAGGTCCACGCCCGCATCCCAGCAGGTTCGACGGTCGGCCGCCAGCGAATTCAGGGTCGGGTGGCCTCGTCGAGCAGCTCCAGCAGATGCCGGTACGGACGCCCGGTGGCCCGGGTCAGCCCGAGCTCGCAGGTCCGGTTGACGGAGGCGTACGCGTCGAAGTGGCGGCCGCCGATCTCGGCCGCTTCGGCCTGGGTCGCGGAGGCGGTCAGTTCCGGGTGCAGCAGGCCGCGGTCACCGGCGAAGCCGCAGCAGGCCCAGGCGTCCGGCACCACGACCTCGTCGGCGATCGCGCGGCCGATGGAGATCATGGCCGGATTGCCGCCGTGCTGGGTGGAGGAGCAGGTCGGGTGCAGGGCGAGCGAGCCGAGCCGGCGGTTGATCGTGAGCTTCGGCAGTACGCGTTCGGCGACGAAGTCGACCGCGTCCATGATCATCGTGTCGGTCCCGTCGAGCAGGGTCCGGAACCCCTCGGTGCAGGAGGCGGCGTCGCTGATCACCGGCAGCCGGGCGGTGCCGGAGGCGGCGCTGATGATCGGCCGGACCCGGTCCCGCATCGCCTGCCAGCCGGACAGGAAGCCCTTCGACTTCCACGGCGTACCGCAGCAGACGCCGCCGATGCCGTCCGGGACGACGATCTCCACCTCGGCCCGGCCGCACAGGTTGAGCAGCGCCTCGGACACGCCGATGCCCTTCTCACCGGCGAAGTCCTGCTCCGGCCCGAACATCGTCTGGATGCAGGCGGGCAGATAGATCGCCTCCGGCTCGCGGGTCGGGTGCGGCCGCCGGACCCGGCCGCCGCCGGGCAGGTCGGGCTGCCAGAGCGGCACGGTGTCGGTGCCGAGCAGCGCCCGGCCGAGCTGATTGACCCGGGTCACCGCGGCGGCCGGGGCGCGCCGGGCGACCGACAGGGCGAGGCTGCCGGCGCGGGAGCCGGCGTCCCAGCCCCGGGCCGCGACACCCCAGCCGGCTCGCCCGGCCGCCGGCGCCTGCTCGGCGCGGAGCCGCTTGACCAACTGGCCGGTGTCGATCAGGACCGGGCACGCGGTGGCGCACATGCCGTCGGCGGCGCAGGTGTCCAGGCCGTCGTAGTCGTACTCGGCGCGCAGCTCAGCCGCCAGTTCATGATCACCCTCGGCCTCGGCGCGGGCCAGTTCCCGGCGCAGCACGATCCGCTGCCGCGGCGTCAGGGTGAGGTCGCGGCTGGGGCAGACCGGTTCGCAATAGCCGCACTCGACGCACCGGTCGACCTCGGGCTCCACCTCCGGCGCGGTCTTCAGATGCTCCAGGTGGGCGTGCGGGTCGTCGTTGATCAGGATCCCCGGGTTCAAGATCGTCTTCGGGTCGCAGAGTCGCTTGATCTCGATCATGACCTGGTAGAGCTCGTCGCCGAACTGACGCCGCACGTAGGGCGCCATGATCCGGCCGGTGCCGTGCTCGGCCTTCAGGGTGCCGTGCTGGGCCAGCACCAGGTCGACCAGATCCTCGGTGAAGTCGGCGTACCGGCGCAGTTGATCACGGCTGCCGAGTTGCTCGCTGAGCATGAAGTGCAGGTTGCCGTCGCGGGCGTGGCCGAAGATCACGCTGTCGTGGTAGCCGTACCGCTGGAACAGGCCGGTCAGTTCCTCGCAGGTGGCCAGCAGCGAGGGCACCGGGACCGCGATGTCCTCCAGCAGCGCGGTCGTGCCGGGTGCACGGTTGCCCGCGATCGTCGCGTAGAGACCCTTGCGGATGTGCCACAGATCGCCGCGCCGGCCCGGGTCGGAACTCAGCTCGGCCAGCCCGGTGATCGGGAGTTCGGCGATCGTGGCCAGCCCGAGTTCGGTCCGGCCCCGGAGCGTTTCGGCGTCCGGTTCGGCGTACTCGATCAACAGCGCGGCGTGATCATGAACGGCCAGCCCGAGCAGGTCCGTGGTGGCCTGCGGATCCCGCTGCGCCACCCGCAGCGAGGTGGCGTCCAGCAGTTCGATGCTGACCGGTTCGGTGTCGACCAGCACCGGCAGGGCGCGGGTCGCGTCGGCCAGCCGGTCGAAGATCAACAACCCGGTGCCGACGGCCGGATGGGCCGGCACGGTACGGAAGGTGGCCTCGGCCACGAACGCCAGCGTGCCCTCGCTGCCGATCACCAGGTGCAGCAGCAGGTCCACCGGGCGATCATGGTCGAGGAACGAGTTGAGTCCGTACCCCATCGTGTTCTTGATCGAGTACTGCTCGTTGATGATCTTGACCGAGGTCGGGTTGTCCCGGACCCGGTCGCGCAGCTTGTCCAGGCCGAGATAGAGCTCGGGCTCGGTCAGCCGCAGCCGTTCGTCGGCGTCCGGGGCGGCGGTGTCGAGGACGGTGCCGCTGGGCAGGATCAGCACCGCCGACTCCAGCGTCCGGTACGTGTTCGCGGTGATCCCGCAGGACATGCCGGAGGAGTTGTTGGCCACCACGCCGCCGATCGTGCAGGCCGCCTCGCTGGCCGGATCGGGGCCGAGCTTGCGGCCGTACCGGGCCAGCCGGGTGTTCACCTGGCGCACCGTCGCGCCCGGCTGCACCCGGACCCGGAGCCCGTCGTCGAGCACGTCGATCCGGCGGAAATTGCGCCGGGTGTCGACCATGATCGCGTCCGTGGAGGCCTGGCCGGACAGGCTGGTCCCGCCGGACCGGAAGGTGAGCGCCCGGCCGGTGACGGCGCTGGCCCGCAGCAGCGCGGCCAGCTGACCGGCGTCCCGCGGCACGACGACGGCCTCCGGCGTGAGCAGGTAGTGCGAGGCGTCGTGGGCGTACGCGAGCCGGTCGGTGGCCCGGGCCTTGACGCCCCCGGGCACCAGCGCTTCCAGTTCGGCCAGCAGGGCCGGGTCGACAGGCACGGACCTAGTCTGCCCTGGCCTCCGCCGGAGCGGGTCCATCGGGTCGGTCAGCTGGTGGCGCTGCCGTAGTTGCGGACCCCGCGGTTCCAGACGATCACCGCCAGCACCGCGCTGACCGCGGCAACCGCGGCGCCGGCGCCGACCCAGACCGGCGACCAGGCGCCGACCAGGACTCCGGCCGGGGCGGTGGCCAGGAAGGCGACCGGCAGGATGGTGGTGAGCAGCCGGAGCGGCGGGTTCAGCATGCTGGTCGGGTAGCCGCCGAGTTGCCAGAGCGCGTCGTAGGCGACGTCGAGGCTGAAACCCAAAGCCCAGAAGACCGACGCAGCGATCAGGCAGCGGGTGGCCCACATGATCACCGTCGCGGCGATCACCAGGACCAGCCAGCCGGCGATCGCGGTCGGGCCGGGCGTGGTCGGACCCGAGCCGGCGGTGATCACGACGACGACCAGGCCGAGCGCCGCCTGGGCGAGGGCGATCGGCGCGGCGCCGCCGAGGCTGGCCAGGAAGATCGACGGCGCCGGCTGGGTCAGCACCGCGTCGAACCGGCCGTCGGCGACCTGGCCGCCGTAGAAGCGCAGGTTGGGCTCAACGAGTGCCTGCCGGAGTCCGGAGATCAGCTGGAACGTGCCGAGCAGGGCCACCGCCTCGGTCAGCGTGAAGCCGCCCAGTTGATCGGTCCTGGTGAACACCGCGAGCAGGGCACCGAGCGACGCGGTCAGGGCGATCAGCGTACGGACCAGCTCGAAGGCCAGGTCGGCGCGGAAGGCCACCTGGCGACGCAACGACAGCGAGAAGAGCAAGGCATAGAGCCGGACGAACCGCATCATGATCATCCTCCTCAGGCGCCGACGGCCGTGAAGACGCGCAACCCGCGGCGCCAGACCAGAGCCGTCACCACGATCAGGACCAGCAGCCAGCCGGCCTGGACCGCGTAGCCGGCGACGAGTTGCGGCCCGGTGAGCACGCCGGCGGCGATCTCGCCGGGCAGCCCGAGCATCGACCAGAACGGCAGCCAGCGGCCGGCCTCGGCGATCGGTCCCGGCAACAGGAACAGCGGTGCCGCGATCCCGCCGAGCAGGGCGATCCCGGTGTCGCCGAACGACACCAGGGCCGACGCCCGGTCGGTCCAGAACGCCGTCAACGCCAGCGTGATCGTGAACAGGAAGCGGAGGACCCCGGCGATGATCAAGGCCGGCACGGCGAGCACCACATCACCGAGTCGCAGCGGCAGGCCGGCGGTGATCGCGACCAGCAGCAGCACCGGGAGGCCGAAGATCCCGTGCCAGAAGCGGAGCCCGAGGTTCGCGCCGGCGGCATTCATGATCACCGGCCTCGGCCGCAGCAACCCGTCGACGATGGTGCCGTCGTAGATGCTGTTGCTGAACGTGTGATCCTCGTAGCTGACCGTGAGCAGCTGCACCGCCAGCACGGCGAAGAAGTAGCCGCGGACCGCTGAGGAGTCCGGCATCACCGCGGTCCAGAGCAGCAGCCCGATCAGCGGACCGATCGCCTGGTTGAGCACCAGCGTGACCAGGAACGAGCGCCAGCTCCACTGCTGCACGGAGCTCTCCCAGGCGGCGATCGCCAGCTGCTTGATCATTCTCATCCGCCGGACACCTCGTCGCGGTAGAAGCGGTCCAGGACGACCTCGAGCGGCGGATCGACGACCGATACGTCCGTCGGCCGGATCTCGGCCAGCAGCCGCGCCGCCACCTCCGGCGCCCGGTCCCGGTCGACCCGCAGCGACACCGTACGATCTTGATCACTGATCACGTCGCCGTACTGCTGCCACGACACTGGACGGTCCAGGTCGTAGGTCAGCCGGATCTCCTTCCAGGACGACAGTTCCCGGGCCAGCGTGGCGAGTGCCCCGTCGAAGCGTGGCCGTCCCTTGTCGATCAGGATGATCCGCGAACACAGCGCCTCGACCTCGGCCAGGTAGTGGCTGGTCAAGATCACCGCGGCTCCGGTGGTGGCCGCATACCGGGCGACGAAGTCCCGGAACGCCAGGGCCGCCGACGCGTCGAGGCCGATCGTCGGCTCGTCCAGGAACAGCACCCGCGGCCGGTGCAGCAGGGCCAGCGCGAGCCCGGCCCGCATCCGCTGGCCGAGGCTGAGCGCGCGGACCTGCCGGTGCAGCAGATCCCCGAGGCCGAGCAGCTCCTCCAGTTCGGCCAGGTGGGCCGCGCAGTCGGCCCGCGGGATCTCGTACAGCAACCGGCGGAACTGGAACTGGTCCTGCACGGTCAGCTCGGTCGCCCCGCCGATCGGCTGGCTGCCGCGGAGCAGTGCGATCGAGGCGAGGAAGGACCGTTCCCGGCGGCCGGGCCGGTAGCCGAGCACGGTCGCGGAGCCGGCGGTCGGTTGCAGCACTCCGGCCAGCAGTTTCATCGTGGTCGTCTTGCCGGCGCCGTTCGGGCCGATCAGGCCGACCACCTGGCCGGCCGGGATCCGGAACGACAACCGGGTGACCGCCTCGACGGTACGGAACTCGCGGCGGACCACGGAGGCCAGGGCGGCCCGGAGACCGCCGGCACGGATCGGCACGCGATAGGTGCGGGTCAGCTCCTCGACGATCACCGCGTCGTCAGAATGGGGCGTCATTGCGGCAATGTAGGTTCCTCGACTCAGTTGCAAGGTTTCGTGAGGTCGCCGGCCTGAGCACTGTCGGTGCTGCGCTCTAACCTTGTATCCGTGGTTGAAGAAGCCGCGGTACGTTACCGACCGGTGGATCTGGGTCGGGCGGTCGGGCTCGGGCCGTCCCAGATCAGGAACTACGAGCGGCTCGGCTTCCTGCCGCCGGCGCACCGGACGGCGCACGGGTATCGGCGGTTCGGCGAGGAGCACCTGGTCGCGTTGCGGACGGCGCGGACCATGATCACCGGCTACGGCTGGCAGCGCGCCTGCGACGCACTGGCCGCGGCGCACCGGGGCGACGCGACGGCCTCGCTGGCGGTGGCCGACGAGCGGCACGCGTCGCTGCACGCGCAGCGGGAGCAGGTGGCGCAGGCGCTGGACGCGCTGCGGCGCACCCGGGGGCGGATCTCGGCGCTGGCCGGGCTCCGGGTCTATCGCGGGCGGACGGTCGGGATCGGCGAGGCCGCCGCGGCCGTGGGCACGACGACCTCGGCGGTCCGCTACTGGGAGTCACGCGGTGTGATCACCGCGCAACGGGTCGCCGGCCGGCGCCGGTACGACTACCGGCTGCTCCAGCAATTGCAGCTGATCAAGCTGCTGCGCGACATCCGGTACGGCTTCGGCGCCATCGCCGTGGTCGTCCGTGATCTTGAGGAATCCCCGGGAACCAAGGCGATCGAGGCCCTGGAGGAGCGGCGGGCCAAGGTCGAGCGGGCGTCCCGGGCGGCCGCCGTGGCCACCCGGGCCCTGCTGGACTACCTGGACCGGCTCGGGCTCTGACCGCTCAGAGCAGCGGCTTGACCTCCTGGCCGAGGAACCGGACCAGGCCGTCCAGGTCCGGCTCGTCCTCGGTCGGCTGGAACACCACCGACGTGCAGCCGACCGCGGCCAACTGCCGGACCGCGTCCGCGATCGCCGACGCATCCCCGGCCGCGCCCAGCTCCGGGCTCGGCTCGCGGTGCCAGCGGGGCATCTCCGCGTCGAGCCGTTCCTGTGCGCCGGCACCGGTCGTCACGATCAGCGACGCGACGATCGGATGATCATCGCTCGCCGCGGCGTTCTTGATCACCTTCGCTGCCGTACCCACTTCTTCGACGGACAGCGGAGAGGCGAGCATGGTGCCGTCGCCCAGTTCGCCGCACAGGGCCAGCGACTTGGGGCCGGTGCCGCCGAGCAGCAGCGGCACCCGGCGCTGCGGCGGCCAGTCGAGCTTGACCTGGTCCAGCTTCACGTACCGCCCGTCGGTGCTGACCTCCTCGCCGTCCAACAAGGCCCGCAGCGCGAGCGCGTACTCCCGGAGCAGGGTCAGCGGCGAGCCGACCCGGCCGCCGACCTGACCCATCCACGACTGCACCCCGTGCCCGATGCCGGGCAGGAACCGGCCGGGGAAGGCGCGGTCCAGGGTGGCGATCTCCATCGCGGTCAGGGCGACGTTGCGCAGCGGGGCCGGCATCAGGCCGAGCGCCACGGTGATCCGTTCGGTGGCGCCGAGGGCGATCGCGGAGCCGGCCACGCCGCTCTCCTTGAAGCAGTCCTCCCACATCCAGAGCTCGTCCAGCCCCGCCTCCTCGGCCGTCGCGGCGAGCGGGCGGAAGCGCTCCGGCGGCAGGGTCGGGACGAACGCGAGGCCGAGCTTGGGCAGATCAGTCGTCATGCCGGCCATCCTGACCGAGCGGACTGACAGTCCTCCGCGCGGGGCGCCCCAGTAGCCTTCCGCCATGACGACCTTCGCCGTACGACTCGTGTTCGACCGCGACGACGCCGCCCGGCTCGAGGTGCGGCCCAAGCACCGCGAATACCTCGCCTCACTCGCCGCCGACGGCCGGCTCCGCCTGGCCGGCCCCTTCGCCGATCAGCAGGGCGCCATGTTGATCTACGAGGTCGCGGACCGGGCCGAGCTCGACGCGGTGCTCGCGGCCGACCCGTACTTCGACCGGCCCGAGCCGGTGGCGACCGTCGACGAGATCAGGGAGTGGACCCTGCTCCCGCTCCCCTGAGCCGGGTGATCAAGGTCATCAGGTGGTAGACGACGATCGCGGCGATGCTGCCCAACGCGATCCCGGCGACGCTCAGATTGCCGCCGGACAAGGTGAAGTCGCCGACGCCGATGATCAACGCGACGGCCGCGGTGAACTGGTTGGCGGGCTTGGTGAAGTCGACCTTGTTGTCCAGCCAGATCTTCACGCCGATGATGCCGATCAGCCCGTACAGGGCGGTGGTGACGCCGCCGAGCACCCCGGCCGGCACGGTGTTGATCACCGCGCCGAGCTTGGGTGACAGGCCGAGCGCGATCGCGACCAGACCGGCCACCCAATAGGCGGCGGTCGAGTAGACCCGGGTGGCGGCCATCACCCCGATGTTCTCGCCGTACGTCGTCGTCCCCGACCCGCCACCGGAGCCGGCGATCATGGTCGCCAGGCCGTCCGCGATCAGGGCCCGTCCGGTCAGCTTGTTGACGCTGGGGTCGGTCAGCTGGGCGACGCCGCGGACGTGGCCGACGTTCTCGGCGACCAGGGCCAGCACGACCGGCAGGAAGGCCGGAATGACCAGCCAGACGCCGGGCTCGGCGAACGGGTTGGCCGGCGCCTGCAGCTGCGGCAGCCCGACCCACGGTGCCGCCGCGACGGCCGAGAAGTCGACCTCGCCGCGGATCACCGCGGCCAGGTAGCCGATGATCACGCCGACGAAGATCGACAGCCGGCCGATCAGTCCGCGGAACAGAACCGCAGTGATGATCACCGCGAACAGGGTGATCAAGGCGGTGACCGGCGCCGCCTCGAAGTTGTTCTTGGCCGCCGGGGCGAGGTTGAAGCCGATCAGCGCGACGATCGCGCCGGCCACCACCGGCGGCATCAGCGCATCGAGCCAGCGGGTCCCGGCCAGCTGGACGATCACACCGATGATCAACAACAGCAGGCCGACGGCGACCACGCCGAGCAGGGCGGACGACTGGCCGTGGCTGGCCGTGGCGGCGGTGATCGGCGCGATCAGGGCGAACGAGGAGCCGAGATAGCTGGGCAGCCGGTTCCGGGTGATGATCAGGAACAGCAACGTGCCGATGCCGGAGAAGAGCAGCGTCGTGCTCGGCGGGAAGCCGGTCAGGACCGGGACCAGGAACGTCGCGCCGAACATGGCCACCACGTGCTGGGCACCGATGCCGATCGTGCGCGGCCAGCTGAGTCGCTCCTCCGGTCGGACGATCGCGTCGGCGGCCACCGCTCGTCCTTGTCCGTGCACGGTCCACGGCAGTCGCATGTGTGTCTTCCTCCCCGTTTCTGGCTTCCCGGACCGTACACCGGTCCGGGTGATCGGCACTAGACGCCGACGTTCAGAGGCGGGCCAGGGCGGACCGGATCTGCTGGGCGTAGAAGGCGCGGCCTCGGGCGTTGCCCAAGCTGTCGTGCCAGGCGAGATGGGGGATCGACTGCGAGACCACGGCCTGGGCGAGCCGCTCCCGGAACTCGGCGTCCGGGTCGATGCCGTAGCCGGCCAGGATCGCCGCGAACTCCGGCTCCCCGTACTTCGTCGACGTCATGGCGAGATCGCCGATCCGGCTGCCGCCGTGCCACAGGCCCCAGTCGATCACGCCGCGTACCGCCAGGTCGTCGTCGACGAAGACGTGCGCGCCGTGCAGGTCGCCGTGACAGAGCACCGGGTCGGCGCGGGGCGGTACGTCGGGCGAGCCGTGCACCTGCTCGAGGGCCGCGGCGATCTCCGCGGCCGACAGCCCGGCGGCTTCGAGGCTCGGCGCCTGGCTCTCGCGTTCCATGATCAGGCTGTGCCGGACCTCGACCGGGTCGGGCCACCGGCCGGTCGCGTCGGGCCGGCGCGGCCCCGGCGTCGCGACCGAGTGGATCCGGGCCAGCACCCGGCCGACGTTGATCATGACCGTCCGGCTTCGGTCCACGGCGAGGCCGGGCAGGACATCACCCAGCGGGCGGCCGGGCGACTGCTCGACCACCATCGCGGAACGCTCGCCGGTGTCGCTCGGGATCCCTGCCACGGCAAGGACTCGAGGCACCGGTACGCCGGCTGCGCGTGCCTGCTCCATCGCCCACACCTCGGAGTCGAAGGTGCCGTCGCCAGGCTTGCGGATCCGGGCGAAGACCGTCCTGCCGTCGCTCAGGTCGGCGCGGTGGACCTCGTTCTCGTCGCCGACCTTGAGCCGCTCGAGCCCGTCGATTCCCGCTCCGGTTGTCCTGGTGACCAAGGCGGCCACTTCCGCCGGCGATGCCGCGAACCGGGCGTGCAGCGTGTCCAGGAACTCGTCGTCGGTCATGCCCGAGCAGACTATCTCGTCCGGCCGGCGATGACGACGACGATCATGCCGAGGACGGCCATGATCATCCCGGACCAGGCCGGAGCGGTCCAGCCGAGTCCCGCGGCGATCCCGGCGCCGCCGATCATGATGCCGATCGCGTTGCCGAGGTTGAAGGCGGCGATGTTGGCGGCCGAGGCGATGGTCGGTGCGTCCGCGGCGTACCGGACGACCCGCGTCTGCAGTGCCGGAGTCGTCGCGAAACCGACGAATCCCATGCACAGCAGGAAGATCGCCACACCCGGCTGACTCGGCGCGGCGAGCGCGTAACCGAGCAGGCTGATCGGCAGCAGGACGGCGAAGACGATCAAGGCCCGGTCCAGGTTGCGGTCCGCGGCCCGGCCGCCGACGATGTTGCCGAGCACCAGGCCGACCCCGAAGAGCACCTGCAGCCACGGTACGGCCGCGGAACTGAACCCGGTGACCCGGGTGAGCAGCGGCTCGACATAGGAGAAGGCGCCGATCAGCCCGCCGAACACCAGCACCGTGAACAGCAGGCTCAGCAGCACCTGACCCCGGCGCAGCACGGCGAGTTGATCACGCAGCGGCGGCGCAGCGATGTCTGTCGTGGTACGCGGGATCAAGATCATCACGCCGACCACGGCGAGCACCCCGACCGCGCAGATCACCCAGAAGGCCGCTCGCCAGCCCAGCTGCTGACCGATGAACGTCCCGAACGGGACGCCCAGGACGGTCGCCACGGTCAGCCCGCCGAACATCACCGCCACCGCCGAGGCCTGCCGGCGTGGCGAGACCAGCGTCCCGGCCAGCACCGCACCGATGCCGAAGAAGCCGCCGTGACAGAGCGCGGCGACGATCCGGCCGGCCATGATCACCGGGTACGTCGGTGCCCAGGCCGACAGGACGTTACCGGCCAGGAAGAAGCCGAGCAGGATGATCAACGCCGTCTTCGGCGGCCGGCGGGAGAGTGCGGCGGTGACGGCGAACGCGCCGACCACCACGGCCAGCGCATAGCCGGAGATCAGGTAACCGGCGGCCGGGATGGTGACCCGGAGATCGGCGGCGACGTCGCTGAGCAGACCGGAGATCACGAACTCGGTCAGGCCGATCCCGAAACCGCCGGCACTGAGGGCCAGCAGCCCCGGGTGGAACGTTCGTTCGAGGCCTGGCGCCTGGGTGCGTTGAGCAAGGGTTTCGGGCATGAGAGAACTCCTGAGCGGCGCCGAGGAGCAGGTCCCGGGCGCGCGGGATCGGCCGGCCCGCGGTGCCGCGAGCCGGGAAGGGGATGAAAGCGATCAGCCGGTGATGGACCGGCTGGCGAGCAACCGGAGGGCCGCCTCGTCGGGCGAGCCGGGCCGGGCGGTGTGGATCAGGTAGCGCTGGCCCTCGTCGCCGGGCACGTGCAGCACCTCGTAGTCAAGATCAACTCGACCGAGCTCGGGATGGTGATAGCGCTTGACGCCGCTGATGCACAGCTCGACCGGGTGCTCCGCCCAGATCCGGGCGAAGTCGCGGCTGGCGACGGTCAGCTCGCCGATCAGCCGGGTCAGGGCCGGATCGCCGGGATACTGGGCGGCGACGTAATGGAGGCTGGCGACCGCGAGCTCGGCCTCGAACTCCCATTCCCGGTAGAGGCTGCGGCTGGGGGCGTCGAGGAACAGCAACGCGATCTTGTTCGGTCGCCGCGGCAGGTCGTTCGGGGCAGCGAACGGAAGGTGCGGTGCCAGCAGCGCGTGGCCGAGCCGGTTCCAGGCGAGGATGTCGTGGCTGCGTCCGAGCAAGATCGTCGGCGCGTCCGCCAGCGCGTCCAGGACCCGGACCAATCCGTTCCTGGCCGGGCCTTCGGCGTCCGGATCGCGCAGCTCGGGTCGTGGCCCCCGGGCCAACTCGAACAGGTGCGCCCGCTCCACCGTCGACAGCCGCAGGGCCCGGGCGACCGCGTCCAGCACCTGATCCGAGGCGTTCGTCGCCAGCCCCTGCTCGAGCCGGGTGTAGTAGGTCGACGAGACACCGGCGAGTTCGGCCAGCTCCTCGCGCCGCAGCCCGGGCACCCGTCGCTGACCGTACGTCGGCAGGCACACCTGATCCGGCCGCAGGGCCGCGCGCCGGGTCCGCAGGAACGTGCCGAGATCGCCGCCCACCGCCGTCCGGTCGCCGAGCTGGTCCGCTGTGGTCATGCCACCATCATGCGCCGCCGGCCCGAGCCGTTCCTGTCCCTGCCAGTGACAGGAACGCGTCGATGCGCGCACCGGCTTCCTGCCCGCGCGAGATCGCCTCGACCACCCGCCCGCGTCCGCCCAGGGTCATCAGCGGCTGCTCGGCGTGACCAGCCGGCTCTCGTACGCGGCGATCACGAGTTGGGCGCGGTCGCGGGCGGCGAGCTTGCGGAGCAGCTGGCCGATGTGGGTCTTCACCGTGGCTGCGCTCAGATACAGATGATCGGCGATCTCGGCGTTGGAGAGGCCGCGGGCGATCAAGGTGAGCACCTCGCGTTCCCGGTCGGTGACGGCCTCCAGTCCGCGTACGGCGGTGGCGGGCGGCTGGCTGGCGAACGTGGAGATCAGCCGGCGGGTCACGCTCGGAGCCAGCAGGGCGTCGCCGGCGGCGATCACCCGGATCGCGTTCAGCAGGTCGGCCGGCGGAGTGTCCTTGAGCAGGAAGCCGCTGGCGCCGGCCCGGAGCCCGGCGTAGACGTACTCGTCGAGATCGAACGTGGTCAAGATCAACACGCGGACGTCGGGCAGGTCGGCGCAGATCCGCCGGGTGGCCTCCAGGCCGTCCAGCTCCGGCATCCGTACGTCCATCAGCACCACATCGGGTGCGAGCTCCGCGGCCAGGGCGACCGCCTCGGTGCCGGTGCCGGCCTCGCCGACAACGGTCAGTCCGGGCTCGGTCTCCAGCAGCACCCGGAAACTGCCCCGAAGCAGAGCTTGATCATCGACGATCAACACCCTGGTCGTCTCGGTCATCCGGCGACCTGAAGCCGGCCGCGTGGGAGGTACGGCAGCACCGCGGTGATCATGAACCCGCCGTCAACGCCCGGCCGGGCCTCGAAGTCGCCGCCGTGCAGGGCCACGCGTTCCCTCATCCCGATCAGTCCGTGACCCTGCCGCTCCGGCGTGCCACGCTTGGCCGGGCCGTCGTTGATCACCTCGACCCGGACCTCGTGCGGCTGGCCGTCGACGCGCACTCGGCAGCGCTTCGTCACCGCGTGACGCACCACATTGGTCACCGCCTCCTGGACGATCCGATAGACCGAGCGCCCGACGTCGTCCGGCAGTCCCTCGAGGCCGTCCACCGCGAGTTCCACCTCGACGCCGGCCGTCCCCGCCGCCGTGACCAGCTCGGGCAGCCGGTCGATCGTCGGGGCCGGGGCAAGATCATCGGCCGCGGACCCGGTGCGGAGCAGGTCGAGCAGGTGCCGGGTCTCGTCCAGCGCGTCCCGACTGGTCCGCTCGATCACCCGGAGCGCGTCCGGTACCTCGGCCGGCCGGGCCGTGGCGACGTGGGCCGCGACCCCGGCCTTCACGGTGATCAGGCTCAGATGATGCGCCACGATGTCATGCAGGTCACGGGCGATCCGAAGCCGCTCCTCCGCCACCGCGCGAGCGGCGAGTTCCTCGGCGGTCCGCGTCAGGTAGGCCCGCCGATCCCGGACTGCGCGGCCGATCGCCCAGCCGGCGCCGATGATCGAGAACCCGAGCAGCACCGGCCCGACGACCCGGAGGAGGTCCGCCGGCAGCGGGATGGCCGGACCAGCGGCGGCACTCGCCAGCAGGCCGACCGCGCTGATTCCACCGATCACCCGGGTCGGCACCCAGCGGAGCTTCGGCAACCGGACCGCGGCGAGATAGGCGATCAGGGCCAGGCCGAGGATCGGCGCCATCACTTCGATGCCCACGCTCGGAACCGTAGCCGGGCCGGCAAGGGACGACCTCCACCCGTGGTCGGTCAACCCTGGCTCCGATGTGTCCGGCCGCCGATCCGGGCACGGTTGCGGGACATGACAACCAGACGAAAACTGATCAGCCTGGTCGCCTTCCTGGCCCTGCTTCCGGCCCTGGTCGTGATCACGGCCAACAGTGCCCAGGCCGAGCCGTCCGCAGGCCTGGACTGGCAACCCTGCAAGGACGACAAGATCGGGATGCAGTGTGCCGCGCTCGAGGTGCCCGTGGACTGGTCCAAGCCGGACGGCCGCATGATCACGCTGCAGCTCGGCCGGCTGCCCAGCACCGGGAAGGAGCCGGCCGAAGGCTCGGTGCTGGTGGCCTACGGCGGCCCGGGCGGGCCCGGGATCGCGATCACGCAGGAGTTCGGCGAGCCGTGGGCGGAGCTGCGGCAGCGGATGGACATCGTCACCTGGGACACCCGCGGGTACGGCAAGCAGTTCGGCGGCACCAGCACCGGCCTGGACTGCAGCTGGACCCGGCTCCCGGTCCCGAACGCGCCGGCCGACGCCGCCGAGTTCGGCCGACTGGCTCAGGACAACTTCGGCACGGCCTATACGTGCCGGACCCGCGATCAGGAGTTCTTCGACAACATGAGCTCGGCCGATCATGCCCGCGACATGGAGGCGATCCGAGTCGCGCTCGGCGAGCCGAAGATCAACTTCTACGGCGCCTCGTACGCGACGTTCTACGGGCAGAGCTACGCCCGGCTGTTCCCCGATCGGATCCGCACCATGGTGCTGGACGGCGGCTTCTCGCACAGCCCGACGGCCGCGACCGGCGGCTGGGACGGCGAGCTGGACGCGCACGCCCGGCGGAACGAGCGGACCTTCGGCCGGTTCGTCGACTGGTGCGAATCCGACCGTTCCTGTGCCATGTTCGGCAGCAACGTCGAGCGGGCCTGGCAACGCCTGATCAGGCGGGCCGATCGATCACCGCTGCCGGCCCGGCGTGGTAGCGAGTCGTACTTCTACAACGGCACCGATGTACGTGGCCTCGGACTGGGTCTGGCCCGGCGCAAGAACTGGTCGGAGCTCGCGGTCGCGATCAAGGACGCGTCACGCGGCGATGCCTCGGGCTTCCTGCCCGACCGGCCGCAGAGCCCGTACCCCGATCTGCCCCTCGGCATCACCGAGTGCCTGGACATGCCGAGGATCGAGTCGTACGAGGAGCTGGCCGGGACCGTGAAACGTCTCGAACGGATCGCCCCGAACACCGGGGCGGTCGCGACCATGACCATGAACACGCTGCAGTGCGTGGGCTGGCCGACTCCGACGACGAACCCGCCGGCCGCCTTGCCGAAGGGACTGCCGCCGTTCCTGACCGCGGGGGCCTGGGACGAGTTCGACGCGCTGGAACCGGTGGCGGATCAGGTGCCTGGCAGTGGTTCGATCAGCCACGATGATTCAGGGCACACGCTCTACCTGTCGAATGAGTGCGCGCGGCGGCTGATGGACGCCTACTTCACCGACCGCGTGGTCCCCGCTCGCGACACTCCCTGCTGATCCATCGAACTGGTCCGGTCCGGCCCGTTGACCCGGGCCGGACTTGCCCGTTACCTTGAAATCGATTTCGACATTTCGAATCAGGGGAGCTTCGAATGAATCATGATCAACAGCCGGCGGGGTGTTCCGGTCGGACCTGTTCCGGTGACTGCCCTCGCGCCAACCTGACCCGCCGCACCTTCCTGGCGCTCAGCGCGACTGGGATCGGCGCCGCCACCCTCAATCCGTGGCCCGCCGCCGCTGAAACCAGAGCAGCCGAGCCGCCGAGCGGCAAGGAGTTGGCGGAGTTGATCAAGCGCGGTGCGCCGACCGAGTACACCGGCGCGGCGCTGCCCAAGATCGGGATGCCGGTCGGTGGTGGCTGCGCCGGCCAGGTGTTCCTCGCCGGCGACGGCCGGCTCTGGGCCTGGGACATCTTCAACCCCACCTCGTTCCCGCTCGGCGGCGCCGACTTCTCCGGCAGCAACTACGCCGACCCGCTGTCGGCCGACCAGCCCGGGGCGGCACCGTTCCGGCAGGGCTTCGCCGTGCGTACGGAGAGCGGCGGTGCGACCAGGACCGTGACACTGGACGCGCACGGCTTCGCCGAGGTGAGCTTCGTCGGCCAGTACCCGGTGGGCCGGGTGAGCTTCGCCGACCCGGACTCGCCGATCACCGTCGAGCTGCAGGCCTACGCTCCGTTCATCCCGCTGGCCGTCGATGACTCCACGCTGCCGGCGACGATCATGGCCTACACGCTGCACAACCCGGGCACCGCGCCGGTCCGGGCCACCGTGCTCGGCTACGCGGAGAACCCGGTCTGCCTGGACAGTCGGCGCAGCCAGCCGACGCTGCTCCGTACGGCATCCTTCGACCGCGGCTTCGAGTTCACCGCCGCCGATGATCATTCCGCTGAGGGAGAGGACATCCTGTTCGAGGACTGGGAGTCGGACAGCTTCGGGGACTGGACGGTGACCGGCGACGCGTTCGGCGACGGTCCGGTCGGCCAGACCGAACTGCCCAACCTGGTCAAGCGGTTCGGCGATCTCAACCTGTCCGGCACCCGGTTCGTCACGTCGTACGCGTTCCGGGCCGGCGGTGACGGCGACAACGCCACCGGATCCCTGACCAGCAAGGAGTTCCCGGTGAGGCGGCGCTACGTCGCGGTCGCGCTGAGCGGCGGTGATCACGCCGGGAAGACCTGCGTCGACGTCATCATCGACGGTGAGGTGGTGGCCACCGCGACCGGTGACAACACCGAGCCGATGATCACCCGGTTCCTGGACCTCGAAGATCATCAGGGCAAGACCGCGACGATCAAGATCGTCGACGAGGTGACCGGCCCCTGGGGTCATGTCAGCTGTGACGCGATCTGGTTCACCGACCGGGCCGACATCCTGTTCCAGGACTGGGAGGACGGCTACCAGGACTGGACGGTCACCGGCACCGCGTTCGGCGACGGGCCGGTCACCGCGGGCGAGACGCCGGAAGGCTTCCGACGCCCGTTCGGCATCCGTACCGAACTGAACGTCAAGGGCAAGTTCGCAACCTCGTACAACTTCCGGGCCGACGACGGCAACCCGGACGGGCACCAGGGAACCCTGACCAGCAAGGAATTCACGGTCGACCGCCGGTTCGTCACCGCCTGGGTCGGCGGCGGCAGCCACCGCGGCGAGACCTGCTTCGACGTGATCATCGACGGCGAGGTGGTGGCGACCGCGACCGGCACCGACATCGAGCCCGTCACCGCGATCTCGATGGACGTCGGCCGCTACCGCGGCAAGAAGGCGAAGATCCGACTGGTCGACAGCCACACCGGCGGCTGGGGTCACGTGAACTGCGACCGGATCGTGTTCAGCGATCGGCCGATCCGGCGGCTCCCGGTCCCGGAACGGCCGGACGGTGGCAGCTTCGCCCTCGCCTCGCTCGATTCGGGGGCGACGATCCGGCCGTCGATTGCCCTTCGACAGGCTCAGGGCACCGAGGGGCCCGTGGAGCCGGACTCCCTGTTCGACGCCCCGGACGGCCCGGCCGAGGTGGACGGGACCACGGCGCAGTTCGGCACGGTGGCGACGACGATCACGCTGGCGCCGGGAGAGCGGCGAACGGTGCGCTTCGGGTACGGCTGGCACTTCCCGGTCCCGCAACGCGAGCTGTTCGCCGAGTTGGTCGGCGCGGCCACGCTGCGCCGCGAGTACGGCGAGCGGTTCGACTCGGCCAAGGCCGTCCTGCACCATGTCGCCCAGGAAGCGGATCGGCTGTCCGAGCAGACGCTGGCGTTCGTCAAGACCTGGTACGAGGACTCGACGCTGCCGCACTGGTTCCTCGAACGCACCCTGGCCACGGCGTCGACGCTGGCCACCAGCACCTGCTACCGCTTCACGAGTCCCGCGTACGAGGGCGCGCGTTTCTACGCCTGGGAGGGCACCTACTGCTGCGCCGGCACCTGCCAGCACGTCTGGAGCTACGGGCAGGCGATCGGCCGGCTGTTCCCGGAGCTGGAGCGCGACACCCGGCAGCGGGTTGATCTTGGCATCGCGTTCCGGGACTCCGGCGAGATCGGCAACCGGGGCGAGTGCGGCGACGCGTCGTCCTCGTTCGCCGACGGCCAGTGCGGCACCATCCTGCGGTTCTACCGGGAACACCAGATGAGTCCCGACACCGCTTTCCTGGAACGGAACTGGGCCAAGATCAAGAAGGCCTGCGAGTACGTGATCACCGCCCGCGACGGGGCCGGCGGCGACAAGATCGACGGCATCTTCCGGGGCAGCCAGTGGAACACGCTGGACACCGAGTGGTTCGGCGAGGTGCCCTGGCTGAGCGGGCTCTACGTCGCAGCGCTCCGGGCCGCGGCCGAGCTCGCGAAGGAGGCCGGCGACGACGAGGCGGCGGACCGTTACACCAAGATCGCGAAGTCCGGCTCCGACCATCTGGCCGGAAAGCTGTTCAACGCCGAGTACGGCTACTTCGAGCAGTTGACCGATCCCGATCATCCCTCGGTGAACAGCAACCGCGGCTGCCACATCGACCAGCTGTACGGGCAGGCCTACGCCGCTCAGCTCGGATTGCCCCGGGTCTTCGACCAAGATCAGTCCCGGACGGCACTGGCCAGCATCTACGCGAACAACTTCCTGGCCGACCCGGGCTCCTACCGGCCGCCCGGCGTGAACCCGGGCCGGGTTTATGCGACCAAGGACGAGCCGGGCGTGATCATGACGACCTGGCCGCACGGCGGCTCCAGCGAATCCGGCGGGCTGATGTACTTCAACGAGGTGTGGACCGGGCAGGAGCACCAGTTCGCGGCGCACCTGTTCGCCGAGGGGATGACCGCGGAGGGGCTGGCCGTGATCAAAGCCGTCTACGACCGCTATCACGGTCGCAAACGCAACCCGTACAACGAGATCGAGGCGAGTGATCATTACGCCCGGGCGATGATGAGCTTCGGCGTCTACCTGGCCGCGATCGGCTACGAGCACCACGGGCCCAAGGGCCACCTCGGCTTCGCCCCGCGGTTCGGCGCGGACGACTTCCGGTGCGCCTTCACGGCAGCCGGGGGCTGGGGTTCGTACCGCCAGACCCGGCGCGGCCGCCGGCTGGTCGCCAAGGTCGAGGTCAGGTACGGCGAGCTCGGGCTGAAGACGTTGACCTTCCGGACCGTGGAACCGGCCCGCCTGGTCACCGTCCGGCACGGCGGCCGCCGTGTCGCTGCGGAGGTCGAGGCGGACGGCACCCGGGCCGTGGTCACCCTCGGCAAGGCGGTCGAGATCCCGGCCGGCGCGTCCATCGAGGTGGAGCTGACCTGATCAGCGATATTGCGATTGGGCTTCGGAATTGGCCTCGGCCGCCGCGCGACCGGTAGCATGCACGGCAGTCGACGGCACTCCGCCGACTCACCAGCACGTTCACAAATCATTTCTGGGTAAGAGGGTTCACACGTGGGTTCGGTCATCAAGAAGCGTCGCAAGCGGATGGCGAAGAAGAAGCACCGCAAGCTGCTCAAGCGGACACGCATCCAGCGACGTCGCGCCGGCAAGTAGTCCGGCTTCGGGGAGTCGAACCCAGCAGCTGAGGTCAGGGGGTACGCGGCGATGACCACGGTCATGATCACCGGCGTGTCCCGCGATCTTGCGGCTCGTTTCGCCCGGTCGCTGGCCGCCGACCCCGAGATCACGGTGGTCGGCGTCGACGTCGTACCGCCGCGACATGATCTCGGCCGGGCCGGTTTCGTTCGCGCCGACATCCGTGCGCCGATCATCGCGAAGGTGATCGCGGCGCACGAGGTCGAGGTCGTCGTGCACATGGCCGTGCTGGCCAGCCCCGGCCGCGTCGGTGGCCGCTCCTCGATGAAGGAGATCAACGTCATCGGCACCATGCAGCTGCTCGCTGCGTGCCAGCAGGCGGCCGGCATCCGCAAGCTCGTGGTCCAGGGATCCGTGTCGGTGTACGGATCCTCGCCGCGCGACCCGGCCCGGTTCACCGAGGGCATGGGGCCGCGGACCACGCTGCGCAGCGGCTTCGGCAAGGACTCGGTGGAGGTCGAGTCCTACGTCCGCGGGTTCGCCCGGCGCCGCGAGGACGGCGTCGTGACGACGCTCCGGCTGGCCCCGCTGATGGGCGCCGGCGTGGACAGCACGATCACCTCCTATTTGGCCCTGCCGGTGGTGCCCAAGGTCGCCGGGTTCGACGCCCGGCTGCAGTTCCTGCACCCGGCGGACGCGGTCGAGGCTCTGCTCACCGTGACCCGGTCCGATCTGCCGGGGACGTACAACGTGGGCGCCGACGACGTACTGCTGCTCAGCCAGGCGCTGCGCCGGCTCGGCCGTCCCTGGGTCGAGGTGCCGCGGCCGGCCGGCCCGCTGCTCGCCGGACTGGCCCGCCGGGTCGGCTTCACCGACATCTCCGACGAACAGCTCGACGTGCTGACCTACGGTCGGGTGATGGACTGCTCCCGCTTCGCCGAGGCGGCCGGCTGGCGACCCTCGTACAGCTCGGCCGAGGCACTCACCGACTGGGCCCAGGCGCTGGGCCCGGGACTGCTCGCGGCCGAGCGGGCCGACGGCCTGGTCGACGCCGCGGCCGGACTGCTCACGGGAGGCCGGGCCGATGGACGCTGAACCTGAGCAGACCGGCCCGGACGCAGAGATCTACGACTTCGCGCCGCGACCCAAGCCCGAGCCGGAACCGGACGATTCAGCCGACGAGCCGGCAACGACGCTGCTGGACGGGCTGCGCCGGACCGCGGCCGGGCTGGCCCGGTGGGCCGGTGCGGAATGGGTGGCCGCGGTCGAGCAGGCGGCGGAGTTCGCCCGGTCCCGGCTGCACGGCGACTACCCGACTGACCAGTTCGGCTTCGACCCCGAGTTCACCACCAAGGTCTACCTGCCGCTGCTGCGGCCGCTGGTCCGGCACTGGTTCCGGGTCGAGGTACGCGGAGCGGACCTGCTCCCGGCCGACGGCGCGGCGCTGCTGGTCTCCAACCACGCCGGGACGCTGCCGCTGGACGGGATGGTGCTGCAGTCCGTCGTGTACGACGAGATCGGCCGGCACGTCCGCTCGCTCGGCGCGGACCTGATCTTCGCGACGCCGTACTCGCACGACCTGGCCCGCAAGACCGGCACCACGCTGGCCTGCGCCGAGGACGCCGAGCGGCTGCTGGACGCCGGCGAGCTGGTCGCCGTGTTCCCGGAGGGTTTCAAGGGCCTCGGCAAGCTCTACACCGACCGCTACCGGCTGCAGCGGTTCGGCCGCGGCGGCTTCGTCTCGGCGGCAGTCCGGGCGCAGGTCCCGATCGTGCCGATCTCGATCGTCGGCTCGGAGGAGATCTACCCGATCCTGGGCAAGGCGCCGGTGCTGGCCCGGGCCCTCGGGCTGCCGTACTTCCCGCTCACGCCGACGTTCCCGTGGTTCGGCCCGCTCGGCGCGATTCCCTTGCCCAGCAAGTGGATCATCGAGATCGGTACGCCGATCCCGACCGACCAGATCGCGCCGGCCGCGGCGGACGACCCGACCGTGATCTTCAACGTCACCGACCAGGTGCGGGAGACCATCCAGCAGACCCTGCACGCGCTGCTGGTCCGGCGCCCGGGAATCTTCTGATCATGTACGGACCCATCGCGGTGATCTTGATCGCCGTCGGAGTCTTCCTCGGGCTGATCCTGCGCTACGTCGACCGGAACGATGATCATCGGCCGGCCCACGACCAGGCCCGAGGCTTCGGGATGGTCGGCGCCGGGGCCGCGATCACGCTCGGCGGTCTGGTCCTGATCGTCGGCATCCTGGCGCCGCCGAACGGGACCGCCGAGACGCTCGGGGTGCTGGCGGTGTTCGGTTTCGTGCTCTATCTGCTGATCGCCGGGACGGTGATCGTGATCTCCGGCCGGGTGGTCCGCTCGGCCTGGGGTGACCGGGCGATCTGGGGTGACCGGGCGATCTGGGGTGAACGGGCGGTCTGGGGCGACCGGCGGAGGTCAGCGCCGCCGCAGCATCCGCCGTACGGCCAGCCCGGCGGAGACGGCCCCGGTGATCCCGCCGACCACCGCGGCCCCGATCAGCCCTAGCCGGATCGCCCGGCGGCCGCTGCGGAAGTCGCGGATCTGCCAGTCCAACTCCTCGGCGTGCTCGCGCAGCCGCCCGTCCGGGTTCACCGCGCACGGGTGCCCGACCGAGGACAGCATCGGCAGGTCGTTGAACGAGTCCGAGTAGGCGAAGCAGCGGGCCAGGTCGAGGTCGAGCGTCGCGGCCAGCTCCCGTACCGCCTCGGCCTTGGCGGCGCCGTGCAGCAGGTCGCCACGCAGCCGGCCGGTGTAGACGCCGTCGGTGTGCTCGGCCACCGTCCCGAGCGCCCCGGTCAGGCCGAGCCGGGTCGCGATGATCGTGGCCACCTCGACCGGCGCCGCGGTGACCAGCCAGACCTGCTGGCCGACGTCGAGGTGCACCTGGGCCAGCGCCCGGGTGCCGGGCCAGATCCGGCGCGCGATCGACTCGTCGTAGATCTCCTCGCCGGCCGCCTGCAGGTCGATCACCCGGTGCCCGGCGATGAACGACAGCGTCGCGGCCCGCGCGTCGGCGATGTGCTCCGGGTTCTCCCGGCCGACCAGCCGGAAGTACGTCTGCAGCCAGAGGCCCTTGATGATCAGCCGGGTCGGGAAGAACCCGCGCCTGTACAGGCCCTTGGCCAGGTGGAACAGCGAAGCGCCCTGGATCACCGTGTTGTCCAGGTCGAAGAACGCCGCGGCCCGGGGATCGGGACCGATCACCGGGGGCGGCGGTGCAGCGACCGATCGCCGCTGCTCTGAGCGAGACACGGCGACCACCCTAGCCTCAGTCCCATATGCAACACTCGCAGCGTGGGAGACCTGCGCAACCTGGCTGACCTGCTGACCGCTCGGGCGGCGCAGGCGCCGGAGACCGTCGCGGTACGGGAAGCCGGCTCCGCGGGTCTGACCTGGGCCGAGCTGGACCGCCGGGTCACCTCGACCGCCGCCGGACTGTCCGCCACGGGCCTGGTGGCCGGGCAGCGGGTGCTGCTCGCGCTGCCGAACTCGGTCCGCCTGGTCACCGACTACCTGGCCTGCCTGCGCGCCGGGCTGGTCGCGGTGCCGATCGATCCCCGTACCGCTGCCGAGGAACGGGAGCGGCTGGCCGGCCGGGTCGGTGCCCGGCTGGTGCTGACGCCGGATTCCGATCATGATCGCGGCGGGGACGCCATCGTGGTGCCGCCGGCCGACCCGGACTCGCTCGCCGTTCTGCTGCGCACCGCGGCCACGTCGGCCGAGGCGAAGATCGCGATGATCAACCACCGGTCGCTGCTGCTGCCGGCCCGCGGACTGGCCGGGGCCGGGCTGGTCACCGCGGACGACACGGTGCTGGCGGCGCTGCCGCTCTGGCACGTGTACGGGCTCGGCGTGGTCGTCGGCGGCTGGCTGGCCAGCGGCTGTCGGCTGGTGATCACCGGCCACGACGCCGGACCGGAACTGGCCGAGATCGTCGCGGAGTCCGGCGCGACCGTGCTGCCGGTGGTGCCGGCGCTGCTGGAGCGCCTGCTCCGGGCGCCGGACCTGGCCGACCGGCTGCGCGGCGTCCGTACCATCCTGTCGGCGGCGGCGCCCCTGTCGGTCGATCTCGCCGACCGGTTCACGGAAGCCAGCGGGCACCGGGTCGAATCCGGCTACGGCCTCACCGAAGCCGCCGGCGGCGTCACGACCACGCTGCGGCCCGACGGCACCGGTGGCACCGGTCACCGGATCGGGCATGTCGGCCACCCGATGCCCGGCGTCGAGGTACGGATCGGCGACGGCTCCGATCCCGGCGAGCCGGACCGAATCCGGATCCGGTCCGCGCAGCTGTTCGCCGGCTACTGGCCGGACGGTGGCGGCGGCCCCGATGCCGACGGCTGGTACGACACCGGCGACCTCGGCTACCTGGCCGACGGCGAGCTCTACCTGGTCGAGCGGAGCCGCGAGTTGATCATGGTCGACGGGTTCGGCGTCTATCCGGCCGAGGTGGAACGGATCATCGCCGAGCTCGACGGGGTGCTGGAGACCGCCGTGATCGGCGACCCGGCCGGCATGATCGCCTTCGTGGTCGGTCCTGATCTTGATCGGGACCGGATCGCCGAGCACTGCGCAGCTCTGCTGCCGAAGTTCAAGCGCCCGGCGTCGATCCGGCTGGTCGACGGCTTGCCGCGCGGAGTGACCGGAAAGGTCCAGAAGTCCGTCCTGCGACGGATGACCGACCAAGATCGAGAAGGACGTTGATGGCCGATCAACCGAGGGTCCGGGTGCTGGTCCGGCAGAACTGTCACCTCTGCGAGGAGGCGATCGCCGTGATCACCGCGGTCTGCGCCGAGACCGGTGATCAGTGGACCGCCGACGATGTCGACGCCGACCCGGACCTGGTACGGCGCTACACCGACCAGGTCCCGGTGACGTTCGTCGACGGCGCCCAGCACGACTTCTGGCGGGTCGACCCGGACCGGCTCCGGGCCGCCCTCGCCTGAGCAGAAACGTCAGCCGGGTAGGACCGCCGCGACTGCCGACACCTCGATCAACGCGCCGGGGACGCCGAGCCCGGCGACCAGCGCGGCCGTGACCAGCGGCGGCGCGCCGTCCCGGGCGAGCTTCGGCGCGATCGCCCCGTAGGCGGCACCGAGATCGACGCCCTCCTTGATCAACACCGTCCAGACGACGACATCGGCGAGCGACGCGCCCGCCGCGGCCAGCGCGGTGGCGACGTTGTCGACGGCCCGACGGGACTGCTCGGCGACGTCGTCCGACACCACCGCCCCGGTCTGGTCGATGCCGTTCTGGCCGCCGACGTAGATGGTGGTCGCCTCGGGCGGCACCACGGCGACATGGCTGAAGGCCGGGCTCGCGACGAGGCCGGCCGGCTGCATCACTGTGATTTCCATGATCACCATCGTTCCCGGTTACCCTGACAGAAACTGTCCGGGTAGTGAGGAATCATCGAGAACATGACGGCGACCGGCCGACGGCTCGAGCTGCTGACCCTGCTGCAGGCGCAGCCGGGCATCTCGGCCGCCACCCTGGCCCGGCGGCTCGGCGTCACCGAGCGGACCGCGCGCCGCGACGTCGGGCAGCTGCGCGACCTCGGCTACCGGATCGAGGGCAGCGCAGGCCGGGCCGGCGGCTACCGGCTGGCCCCGGGCAGCACCGTGCCCGCCCTGATGCTGAACGAGGACGAGCTGCTCGCGGTCGCGCTCGGTCTCCGTACCCTCACCGGGGTGCCGGACGGCGACACCGCCGCCCTGACCGCGCTGTCCAAGATCGCCGCGATCGTGCCGTCCCGGCTGCGGCACCGGCTCGGCGCCCTGTCCCGGATCGCCCGGGCGGACGCGCCGCGCCGGGTCGTCGACGGCGCGGTGCTGGTCACCCTGGCACTGGCCTGCCGCCAGCAGGAGGCCGTACGACTCCGGCGGCGGGGCGAAGACCGGCCGCGCACCGTACAGCCCTGGCAGCTCGTCCACGCCGGCACCACCTGGTACCTGATCGCCGCCGAACGCGAGGTCGGCGAATGGCGCACCTGGGCGCTGGACCGGATCGAGCGCGCGGAACTCCTCGGCACCAAGCTCGCGGCGCCCGAGCCGCCCGAGGACCCGGTCGCCTTCGTCACCCGTTCCCTGGCCCGCGGCCGCCGGCACCAGCTCCGGCTGCGCGTCGACGCTCCCGCCGAGGTGGTCCGGCGAGCTGTCCCGGCCACCGTCGCCGAGGTGATCGAGGACGGCGAGGGCTGCGAACTGCACCTGGCCACCGACGACCTCGCCGGCGCCGCCCGCTGGGTCGTCTCGCTCCGCCTGGACGTCGACGTGATCGAACCCGCCGAACTGCGCGACCACCTGGTCCAGCTCGGACGGTCCCTGACGGACCGCTACGCCGATCGCCCGTAGGAAGCGGGCCGCATCCTGCCGGGTACACGCGGCCAAACCCACCCCGATCCCTTCAGGCCCGAGGATGGCCCGCCCTGACCCGCCGATCGTCGGCGGCCACAGGGGTGAATCGCACGCCGCGGCAGCGCGCCGAGAACTGCAGGAGGAGACCGGTACGGGACTGAGAATCTCGTGGAACTGCCCTGGATCTGGGCCCACCCGACCAACCAGACCAAGGCCGGCGCAGTGTCCTAAACCTGCAACGCAACCGTCTCAGAACGCCGAAAACCTGCCTCGAAGGGCGTTGCATTGCAGGTTTAGGACACTCGGGCCCGAAGTCGCCTCTCACCGGCCATCCAGCAGCAGTCGCTGGCGTTGCCGCCACGGTCGTCCACTTTCTCGCCCCGCCCTGACCCGCCAATCGTCGACAGTCAGGTCGAGGCCGGCGATCACGACTGACGGCTGCTCGCCCGGCGTCCCGCGCACCAGCCACCGGTAGCCGGGCCAGGCCACGCTGCTGCCGAGCCAGTCGGGCTGCAGCGCGGGCGTGGGTTGGAGGACCCAGAGGTCTGCCATTTCGGCGAGGGCGAGGACCCGCTTGTCCTCGTTCGCGGGGCTGGGACCTTCGGTCATCGTGGCCAGGATGAGGGCATCGGCCTCGAGCTGTTCGTATTCGATCACGAGCTCGGGGAGCATCCCTTCGATGCAGAGCAAACAGC
This sequence comes from Microlunatus parietis, assembly GCF_013407955.1. Lineage (GTDB taxonomy): Bacteria > Actinomycetota > Actinomycetes > Propionibacteriales > Propionibacteriaceae > Microlunatus > Microlunatus parietis. Next base: position 4,662,088 of record NZ_JACCBU010000001.1, read on the forward strand.
CGACGCGAATCCCGTCCACGGTGAAGATCAACGGCTCGCTGCCCCGGGTGAGTCGATAGACCGCATCTTCGTTCCTGGACAGGTGACGCTTGTCGTACCGGCCGATGGTCGTTCCATGATCGTCGAACACGACAAGGCTGTTGTAGGGCCGGCCCGGATCCGGTGAACGGGTGAGGCAGCCGACCACCACCCAGACGGAGTGTTCGGCCGCGGCTTCGCCGATGGTTCGCAGTTCCTCCTCGACCGCGTCCCAGGCGTACTTGGACCAGTCCGCCACGGTCACCTGGTCGGGGTCGGCGGAGATCGCACGCTTGGTCGGGTACGAGAGCGCGCCCTCGGTGAACGCAACCAGTCGGGCTCCTTCGGCGGCGGCCGCGCCGATCAAGGCCCGGATGGTAGCGCCGTTGCGGCGGATGTCGTCGGCGCTCACACCTCGGTGCGCTCCGGCGCCCTGCCCCAGCCCGACGCGAAGCTTGCCCGCCTCAATCATCGTTTCCTCACTGCCGATCTTGCTGCCGACTCTTCCGGACTCACCGAACGGACGCAAAGGGCACGATCCGGGCGACGAATCCTGCCCTTGGCGTCCGCTCAGTGCCTAGATCAGGCCCTGTTCCTTGAGCCACTCCTCGGCGACGTCCCGTTCGCTCTCGCCGTCGAGGTCGACCCTGCCGTTCAGGTCGATCATGACCTCGGCGGTCAGCTTCTCGCTGATCGGCGCCATGATCTCCGCGATGGCGGGATGCTGGTCGAGGGTCTCCTGGCGGAGGGTGACGGCGCCCAGGTATTCGATGAAGAAGTTCCGGTCGTCCTCGAGCACGAGCAGGTCGTTCGCGGCGATCCGGGCCTCGGTGGTGGTCACCTCGCCGAAGGCGCAGTCCTTGCCGATCTGCGGGTAGACCAGGTTGAGGTCGAGCTCGACGACGTTGGAGAACTTGAAGCCGTACGCCTTCTGCAGGCCGGGCAGGCCGTCGTCGCGGTTGATGAACTCGCTGGCCGCGCACACGGCGCCCTGGTCCGGGTTCTGCTTGATGAATTCCGCCGCATCACCGAGCTTCTTGATGTTGTGCTCGGTGGCGAAGGCGTTCTTGACGGCGATGCCGTACGCGTTCTCGAACTTGGCCGGCGGCAGCCAGGCCACCCCGTTCTTCGCGTCGGCCTGCTTCACCTGCTCATAGAGATCATCGGGAACGTCGGTCGGCTCGTTGCCGAGGATGTTCACCCAGCCGGTGCCGGTGTAGTCCCAGTAGAGGTCGATCTGCTTGGTGGTCAGCGCCTCCCGCACCGTGGCGCTGCCAGTGATGCCGGTCTTGTCGTTCACTTCTGCGCCGGCGTTCTCCAGTGCGACGGCGGCGAGCTGGCCGAGCACCTTCGACTCGGTGAATTCCTTGGAGCCGACGGTGATCGTGACTCCCGACAGCTCGCCGTTCCCGCCGGGCGAGCCTGCGTTCTGACCGCCGCCGCAGCCGGCCAGCAGGCCGAGCGTGGCGACGGCTGCGACCAGGATGCTGGTCGATCGTGCCCTGAGTTTCACGTTGTCTCCTTGGTTCCGTACGGGCTTCACATGGGTTTCATCGCAACAAGATCAAGAAGGGGTACGGCTACAGGCCGGAGGGACGGACGGCGTCCTCGACCACCCCGGCCAGGTAGTCGATCAGCAGCGCCAGCACCGCGGTCAGCACGGCGCCGGTGATCTGGATCAGCTGCCGATTGGTCGCCATCCCGGCGACGATCACCCGGCCCAGTCCGCCGGCGTCGATGTAGGCGGCCAGGGTCGCGGTGCCGACGTTGATCACCAGAGCGGTACGGATACCGGCGAGGATGATCGGGACCGACAACGGCAGTTCGATCCCGAACAGCACCTGGCCGGACGACATGCCCATCCCGCGGCCGGATTCCAGCACGGCCGGGTCGACCTGTTGCAGGCCGACCACGGTGTTCAGCATCACCGGGATGATCGCGTAGATCACCAGGCCGATGATCGCCGCGCCGAACCCGACGAGCGAGAACGCGACCGCGAGCAGCACCAGGATGCCGATCGTCGGCAACGCCTGGCCCAGATTGAACAGGCCGATCAGGAACGGCCGGATCGGCCGGAAGAGCCTGCGCGAGAAGAGGATCCCGAGCGGCAGCGCGACCATGATCACCAGCACCGTCGAGACCAGCGTCAGGGCCAGGTGCTCGCCGACCGCAGCCAGCAGGTTGGCGGACGACAGGGCGCGCTGCTCGATCGTGTCCAGCGGCCGGGCGTTGATCACCGCGAACAGCACCGCCAGCGCGCCGAGGCAGAGCAACGGCCGGATCAGGTAGCCGAATGCGGTCCGGCGGTGGGTCTCGACGGGTACGGTCGGCGGCGTGCCGGCTTCCGTGACCGGCGGTGCGGCGACGGTCATCGCAGGTCCTGCCCGCTGCCGCCCCGGGCCGTGCCGTTCAGGGTCTGGATGTCGATCACGCCGCGATAGCGACCTTGATCATCGACCGCGACGCCGAGCGCGTAGTCGGCGGTGATCATCTCGTTCAGCGCGTCGTGCAGGGTGGCCTGCGGCGTCAGGATCGCCGCGGCCGGGACGCCGGCTTGGTCCAGCGGCTGCCCGTTGAAGTTGTGCAGCGCGGTGAGGTCGAGCCAGCGGCGCGGCCGGCCGTCGGCGTCGAGCGCCAGCAGCGCGGGGCCGCCGTCCCGGCGGAGCAGTTCGATCGCCTCCTGCCGCGGCGTGTCCGGCCCGACGGTGACCCACTCGGCCGGCTTCAACTCGCCGACCCGGGTCAGGCCGAGCTGGCGCAGCGAGGCGCCGGAACCGACGAACTCGGCCACGAAGTCGTTCGCCGGGGCGGCCAGGATCCGTTCCGGCGTGTCGAACTGGGCGATCGTCGAGCCCTCCTGCAGGATCGCGATCCGGTCGCCCATCCGGATCGCCTCGTCGATGTCGTGGGTGACGAAGACGATCGTCTTGTGCAACTCGGCCTGCAGCCGGAGGAATTCGCTCTGCAGCCGCTCCCGGGTGATCGGGTCGAGCGCGCCGAACGGCTCGTCCATCAGCATCACCTCGGGATCGCCGCCGAGCGCCCGGGCCACGCCGACCCGCTGCGCCTGGCCGCCGGACAGGTGCTTGGGGTAGCGGTCCCGGTAGATCGCCGGATCCAGGTTGACCAGCTCCAGCAGCTCGTCCACCCGGGCCCTGACCCGGTCGGGGTCCCAGCCGAGCAGCTTCGGCACGGTGGCGATGTTCTGGGCCAGCGTCCGGTGCGGGAACAGGCCGGTCTGCTGGATCACGTACCCGATCCGGCGGCGCAGCAGGTCCGGGTTCGCCCGGGTCACGTCCGCGTCGTCGATCACGATCCGACCGGAGGTCGGTTCGATGATCCGGTTGATCATCTTCATCGTGGTCGTCTTGCCGCAGCCGGACGGGCCGACCAAGATCACGATCTCGCCCTCGTACACGTCCAGCGAGAGGTCGTCGACCGCGGGCTTGGCGGAGCCGGGGTAGACCTTGGTCAGGTGCTCCAGTTTGATCATCACGCGGCGCCCGTCGGTGTCCGGCAGGGTCGGGCTGGTCATCGGATTCCCTTCGAGGTGGTGAAGATCCGCAGCAGGTTGAGGACGATGTCGTACAGCACGGCGACGAGCATGACGCCGATGATCCCGGCCAGCACCAGGTGGACGCCGACCGGCGTGCCGACCCGGGCCAGCCCACCGAAGATCAACTCGCCGTAGCCCGGGCCGAGCACCACGTTGCCGATCGCCGCGATCCCGATCAAGATCAGTGTGGTGACCCGGATGCCGGTGATGATCACCGGCCAGGCCAGCGGGAACTCGATCGTGATCAGCTGCCGGAACCGGCTCATGCCCATGCCGCGGGCCGACTCGACGACCGCGGGGTCGACCGAGCGCAGGCCGGTGATGGTGTTCCGCAGGATCGGCAGCAGTCCGTACAGGGAGAGGGCCAGCACCACCGGTGTGGCGCCGAGGCCGAACGGCCCGATGAACAGGACGAAGAGGGCGAAGGAGGGGATGGTCAGGGTGACTCCGGCCGCCGCGAGGATCACCTCGCGGGCCCGGTCGGTGCGGTAGACGGCGGCGCCGAGCCCGATCCCGATGATCGAGCAGAGGGCTACCGAGATCGCCACGACCGCGACATGCTGCAGCCCCAGTTCCAGCATGTCGTCGCTGCGTCGGATGAGGAATTCGCCGAAATTCAGGACCTCACTCCCGTCCATGAGACGTCACTGTGGATCTTTCCTACACGATTCAACGAGCCGGTGCACCCGAGCCGGCCCTGGGCTGCTGTGTGCAAACAGAGTTTGTGCAAGCATTCACAAGCTCGTAGAGTGGCTCTTGTCCGAAGGAGTGATGTGCCGACAACACCGCACCCGAAATCGGCCGACCGGCCGGCCTCGGAGAGCATGTCGGCAGGAATCCCGGACGCCACCATCGCGCGCCTTCCCGTCTATCTCCGGGTCCTCACCGCGCTCGCCGAGAGCGGCGTCGCGACCGTGAGCAGCGGCGCCCTGGCCAAGGCCGCCGGGGTCAATTCGGCCCAGCTGCGCAAGGACCTCTCCTACCTCGGTTCGTACGGCACCCGCGGCGTCGGCTACGACGTGGACTACCTGCGGATCCAGATCGGCCGCGAGGTCGGCTCGGCGCACGAGTGGCCCGTACTCATCGTCGGGATCGGCAACCTGGGCACCGCGCTGGCCAACTACTCCGGCTTCTACTCGCGCGGCTTCCGGGTTGTCGGCCTGGTCGACCCGTCGCCGCAGCTGATCGGCCGGGAGATCCACGGCCTGGCCATCTCCGACCTGGCCGACCTGGAACAGGTGGTCCGCGGCACCGGCGCCGTGATTGCCGTGATCGCGACCCCCGCCGAGGCGGCCCAGGAGATCGCCGACCGGCTGGTCGCCGCCGGCGTGACCAGCATCCTCAACTTCGCCGCCACCGTGCTCGCCGTGCCCGAAGGCGTCACCGTGCGTAAGGTCGATCTGGGCCAGGAGTTGCACATCCTCGCCTATCACGAGCAGCGTAAGGCTGAACTTGCAGGGAAAGGTGAACCGTGAGCATCCTCGCGGTCGGCGTCTCGCACAAGACGACCTCGATCGAACGTCTGTCCCGGTTGGCGCTCGACGCGCCGACCGCGGCCAAGCTCGCCGACGCCCTGGTCGCCGGCGAGCACGTCGACGAGGCCCTGGTGCTGTCGACCTGTAACCGGACCGAGGTGTACGCCTCGGTCGCCCGCTTCCACGGCGGCCTGGACGAGGTGACCGCGGAGCTGTCCGCGGTGGCCGGCATCGAGGTCGCCGAGCTGCGCGACGAGTGCGCGGTCTACTTCGACGAGGGCGCCGTCGCGCACGCGTTCGCGGTCGCCGCCGGGCTCGAGTCGATGGTGGTCGGGGAGAGCCAGATCCTCGGCCAGGTGCGCCTCGCGTTGACCTCGGCGCAGCGCCACGGCACCGCGGGCACCAGCCTGAACGCCCTGTTCCAGCAGGCCCTCCGGGTCGGCAAGCGGGTCCAGACCGAGACCACGATCGGCTCCGCCGGACGGTCCCTGGTGACCGCCGCGTACGACCTGCTGGAGACCGAGTACGGCACTCTCGACGGGGCCCGGCTGGTCGTCCTCGGCGCCGGCACCATGGCCGGCCTGGCGGCCCGGACCGCCGCGGCCCAGGGGGCCCGGCTGACCATCGTGAACCGGACCCACGCCAAGGCGGAGCGGCTGGCCGAGGCCGTCGGCGGCACCTCGGTCACGCTGGCCGGGCTCGACCGCGCGCTGGCCGACGCCGACGTCCTGCTCACCTGCACCGGCGGCCGCGACCTGAAGCTCGACGCCGACCGGCTGGCCGGCACCGGCCTCCGCGCGGTGATCGACCTGGCCGTGCCGGCCGATCTCGACCCGTCCGTCGCGGCGAGCGGGATCACCGTGATCGACATCGCCCGGCTCGGCGACCGGCTGCGCGGCTCAGCCGTCGACGGCGCCGAGGCGGCCCGGGACCTGGTCCAGACCGAGGTGGCCGACTTCTTGGGCTCCCGGCGAGCCGCCCAGGTGGCGCCGACCGTGGTCGCGCTGCGCTCGATGGCGACCGAGGTGATGGCCGCCGAACTGGCCCGGCTGGATGCGCGGCTGCCCGACCTCGGCGAACGCGAGCGGGACGAGATCCACCGGTCCGTCCGCCGGGTCGTCGACAAGCTGATGCACGCGCCGACGGTACGGGTGCAGGCGCTGGCCTCCGGCGGCGAGACCGTCGACTACGCGGCCGTACTGCGCGAGCTGTTCGCCCTCGACCCGGAGACCGTGAACGCGGTGATGAAGCCGGAGGTCGGACCGTGAAACTTCGCCTCGGAGCGCGCACCTCGCCGCTCTCCCGCGCCCAGGCCGACTGGGTCGCGGCCCGGCTGGCCGAGCATGGCGTCGAGACCGAGTTCGTCGGGATCACCACCAAGGGCGACGTCGACCAGCGGGAGCTGACCCGGATCGGCGGCACCGGCATCTTCGCCGCCGCGGTACGGGAAGCGCTGCTGGACGGCACGATCGACCTCGCGGTGCACTCGCTGAAGGACCTGCCGACGCTGCCCGAGCCGGGCTTGCGGGTCGCCGCCGTGCCGGTACGCGAGGACACCCGCGACGTGCTGGTCGGGCTGCGGCTGGCCGACCTCAACGAAGACGGCCCGACCCGGGTCGGCACTGGAGCCCCGCGCCGCGCGGCGCAGCTGATCGACTACGGCCGGACCAGCGGGCAGCCGATCGAGGCGGTACCGATCCGTGGCAACGTCGGCACCCGGATCGAGCTGGTCCGGTCCGGCAAGGTCGATGCGGTCGTCCTGGCCGCGGCCGGACTGCGCCGGCTGGGCCTGCTCGACCCGACCGGAGACCAGCCGCTCGAGGTGACAGGACTGCCGGCCGAGCTGCTGGCCGAGGAGGTCATGCTGCCGGCGCCCGGACAGGGTGCGCTCGGGCTCGAGGTCGCCGAGTCGCTGGCCCCGGACCTGGCCGCCGCGGTGGCCGCGCTGAACGATCCGGCGGCCGCCGTCGAGACCCGTACCGAACGGGCTTTTCTGGCTCGCTTGGAGGCCGGTTGCACCGCTCCGGTGGGTGCCCGTGCGAAAGTCAAATCGGTCCATGGTAAAAGACACGATTTGACTCTGACCGCAGTGGTTGGGGGAAGCTTAGGGAGCAACCCGCCCAGGTCGATCGGAGACAACACTGCGTCGATCGGAGAAGGTTCCGTCCTGCGGGTGGAAACCGACGGATCCGTCGACGATTCGTTCGACGCGCCGCTGCGCTTCGCCACTGAAGCCGCCGATCGTGCCCTGATCGAGTTGAGACGTACCGCCCAGGACTCGGCGCGCCAGGCGCGGCGAGGCTGAAACAACAGAACGCGAGATATGCCGTGAGCACTACGTCGGTCCGCAAATCGTCACGTCAGCCTGCCCAGGTTCCCACTGCGCCGTCGCCTCGCGGCCGCGTCATCTTCGTCGGTACGGGGCCCGGCGATCCCGACCTGCTCACGCTCGGTGCGATCGCGGCCCTGGCCGATGCCGGCGCGGTGATCCTCGACTCGGAGCAGCAGCAGGAACTCCTGGGCCACCCGGCCATCACGCTCAGCCCGGACGCCGAGGTCAGCACGCTCGGGCCGACCGAGGCCGGCAAGCCGCTCACCCCGTCGGCCCGGGCCAAGCTGGTGCTCAAGCACGCGTCCACCGGAGCCCGCGTGGTGCGGCTGGTGGCCGGCGACCCGTTCCTGGACAACGGGGTGGCCGACGAGGCCGCCGCCTGCGTCCGCGGCGGGATCGACTTCGAGGTGGTGCCCGGCGTGTCCCGGCTGACCGCCGTTCCCGAGTATGCCGGTGTCGACCTGAACCACGGCGGCGGGGTGCACTTCGTTTCCGCGCCGGAGGGCCGGTTCACCAAGGCGGCCACCGCGCAGTGGGCGACTGCGGCGACGCTGGTGATCAGCACCCGGGCCGGCGTGGTCGGCGACCTGACCGCGGCGGCGATCGCAGCCGGCCGGCCGGAGGCCGATCCCGCCCTGATCACGCTGCACGGCGGCAGCACCGAGCAGACCAGCGTCAGCACCACCCTGGCCGAGCTGCCGGCGACGCTGAAGACTTCCCGGGCCCGCGGCACCGACCCGGTACACGTCGTGCTCGGCGTCGCGGTGGAGCAGCGCGACCAGCTGAGTTGGTACGAGACGAAGCCGCTGTTCGGCTGGCGGGTGCTGGTGCCGCGGACCAAGGACCAGGCGGCGCCGATGGTGGCCCGGCTTCGGACGTACGGGGCGCACAGCGAGGAGGTGCCGACCATCTCGGTCGAGCCGCCGCGCAGCCCGCTGCAGATGGACAAGGCGATCCGCGGCCTGGTCGAGGGCCGCTACGAGTGGGTGGCGTTCACCTCCGTCAACGCGGTCCGCGCGGTGAAGGAGAAGTTCTCCGAGTACGGCCTCGACGCCCGCGCGTTCTCCGGGCTGAAGGTCGCCGCGGTCGGCGAGGTGACCTCGCAGGCGCTGCAGGCGTGGGGGATCGAGCCGGACCTGGTGCCGTGCGGGGAGCAGTCGGCCGCCGGCCTGGCCGCCGAGTTCCCGCCGTACGACGACGTGCTGGACCCGATCAACCGGGTCTTCCTGCCGCGCGCCGACATCGCCACCGAGACGCTGGCCGCCGCACTGGTGGAGCTCGGCTGGGAGGTGGAGGACGTGACCGCGTACCGGACCGTGCGGGCCGCGCCGCCGCCCGCCCCGATCCGGGAGGCGATCAAGACCGGCCGGTTCGATGCGGTGGTGTTCACCTCGTCGTCGACCGTACGGAATCTGGTCGGGATCGCCGGCAAGCCGCACGCCAGCACCGTCGTCGCCGCGATCGGCCCGGCCACCGCGAAGACCTGCGCCGAGCACGGCCTCCGGGTCGACGTGATGGCCGCCAAGCCGAGCGCGGTCGACCTGGCCGACGCCCTGGCCGCGTTCGCCGCGGAGCGCCGGGACGCCCTGGTCGAGGCCGGCGAGCCGGTCCTGCGGCCGTCGCAGCGCAAGACCACGACCCGCCGCCGCTCATGAAGCCCGCCCCCCAAGAATCCGCCCCACAAGATTCCGCCGACCGGTCACAAAAGCAGCTGTTTTCGCGGCGTGTCGCTGCAGAAGTGACCGGTCAGCAGGCGGTGGAGGGAGAGCCGGGCACCTCGACGGGCGCCGGGCCTGGTGCTTCGACAGGCTCAGCACACGTTCCGTCCGGGATACGCCGGCCGATCACTCAGCGGCCGCGCCGGTTGCGGACCAACCCGGTCATGCGTGGGCTGGTCCGGGAGACCTCGGTGGAGCCGCGGCAGCTGGTGCTGCCGCTGTTCGTCGCCGAGGGACTGACCGAGCCGCGGCCGATCGGCTCGATGCCGGGCGTCGTCCAGCACACCCTGGACACCCTGCGCGCCGCCGCGACGGAGGCGGCCGAGGCCGGCCTGGGTGGCGTGATGCTGTTCGGCATCCCTGAGCACAAGGACGCCACCGGGTCCGGCGCGCTGGCCGACGACGGCATCCTCAACGTCGCTGTCCGGGCGGTGTCGGCCGAGGTCGGCGACGACTGCCTGGTGATGACGGACGTCTGCCTGGACGAGTTCACCGACCACGGCCACTGCGGCGTGCTCACACCGGACGGCACGGTGGACAACGACGCGACCCTGCAGCTGTACGCCGAGATGGCGGTCCAGCACGCCGAGGCCGGCGCCCACGTCGTCGCGCCGAGCGGGATGATGGACGGCCAGGTCGGCGCGATCCGGTCCGCGCTGGACGCCTCCGGGCACACCGACATCGCGATCCTGGCCTACGCCGTGAAGTACGCGTCGGCCTTCTACGGGCCGTTCCGGGAGGCCGTTTCCTCTTCCCTGCAAGGGGATCGCAAGACCTATCAGCAGGACCCGGCGAACGTCCGGGAAGCCCTCCGGGAGCTCGCCCTGGACGAGGCGGAGGGTGCCGACATCGTCATGGTGAAGCCCGCGCTCGCCTACCTCGACGTGATCCGGGCGGTCCGCGAGGCGACCCGGCTGCCGGTCGCGGCCTACAACGTGTCCGGCGAGTACTCGATGGTCGAGGCGGCCGCCGCCCAGGGCTGGATCGACCGCGACACCGCCGCGGCCGAGGTGCTGACCTCGATCCGCCGGGCCGGGGCCGACCTGATCCTGACCTACTGGGCGCTGCAGCAGACGCGCCGCACGCCAGAACTCCGATCATGAGCTCTCCCGACCACGGCCCGGGTCCCGGCGCCACCCCAGCTCCCGCGAATCGACCGGTCACTTCTGCAGCGACACGCCGTCAGAACGGCTGCGTTACTGACCGGTCGGCGGAGCTTTTTGGGCGGGCCAAGCAGGTGACGCCGGGCGGGGTGAACTCGCCGGTCCGGGCGTTCGCCGCGGTCGGCGGGACGCCGCGGTTCATCGCCTCCGCGAAGGGCGCTTACCTGACGGACGTGGACGGCAACGACTACGTCGACCTGATCTGCTCCTGGGGCCCGATGCTGCTCGGCCACGCTCACCCCGAGGTGCTGGCCGCGGTGCAACGGGCGGCGCAGGGCGGCACCTCGTTCGGAGCGCCGACGCTGGCCGAGGTCGAGCTGGCCGCGGAGATCATCGACCGGACCGCCGTGGAGCAGGTGCGGCTGGTCAACTCCGGCACCGAGGCCACCATGTCGGTGATCCGGCTGGCCCGCGGCGCCACCGGCCGGAACAAGATCATCAAGTTCGCCGGCTGCTATCACGGCCACGTCGACGCCCTGCTGGCGGCGGCCGGGTCCGGGGTCGCCACGCTGGCGCTGCCGGGCACGCCGGGGGTGACCGCGGCGACCACGGCGGACACGATCGTCCTTCCCTACAACAATCGTACGGCGGTCCGCGAGGCCTTCCAGCGGTACGGGGACGAGGTTGCGGCCGTGATCACCGAGGCCGCGCCGGGCAACATGGGCGTGATCGAACCGGGCACCGAGGACGGGATCGGCTTCAACGCCTTCCTGCGCGACCTGGCCCATGATCACGGCGCCTTGTTGATCTTGGACGAGGTGATGACCGGTTTCCGGGTCAGCCGCTCCGGGCAGTACGGCCGGGACGGTGTGGCGGGCGACCTGGTCACGTTCGGCAAGGTGATGGGCGGCGGCTTCCCGGCGGCGGCCTTCGGCGGCCGGGCCGACCTGATGGCCCACCTGGCCCCGGTCGGAGGGGTCTACCAGGCCGGCACCCTGTCGGGGAACCCGGTCGCCAGCGCGGCCGGCCTGGCCACGCTGCGGCTGGCCATCGACGACGTCTACGCCCGGATCGACCAGACCGCCGAACTGCTGCAGGCCGAGATCTCCGCCGCCCTGACGGCGGCCGGGGTGCCGCACGTGATCAACGCCGCCGGCAACCTGTTCAGCGTGTTCCTGTTCGGCGAGGGTGGGTCCGCGGTGACTGACTACGCGGGCGCGCAGGGCCAGTCGACGAAGGCGTACGCCGCGTTCTTCCATGCCATGCTGGATCGGGGCGTCTACCTGCCGCCGAGCGGGTACGAGGCGTGGTTCCTGTCCACGGCCCACGACGAGGAGGCCCTGGGCCGGATCGTCGCGGCGCTGCCGGCGGCGGCGAAGGCCGCCGCGGAGGAGCTGTAAGGAGATCAATGCCGACCAAGACCATCGTGCATCTGCTGCGGCACGGCGAGGTGCACAACCCGGACGGCGTCCTGTACGGGCGGCTGCCCGGCTACCACCTGTCCGACCGGGGCCGGCAGATGGCCGAACGGGTCGCCGAGACGCTGCGTGATCATGACCTGACCCACCTGCGCTGCTCGCCGCTGGAACGGGCCCAGGAGACGATGCGGCCGCAGCTGGAGTTCCATGATCTTCCGGTGATCACCGACGGCCGGGTGATCGAGGCGGAGAACTACCTCGAGGGCAGCGTGGTGTCCTTCGGCGTCTCGTCGATCCTGAAGAACAAGCTCAACGCGATGCGCCGCCCGCGGAACTGGCTGATGTTCCGCAATCCGCTGCGGCCGACCTGGGGTGAGCGCTACCCGGAGATCGTCGAGCGGATGCGGCTGGCGATCCGCGACGCGGCCGAGGCCGCGAAGGGCCACGAGGCCCTGATCGTCTCGCACCAGCTGCCGATCTGGATGGCCCGCTGCGACATCGAGGGCCGCCGGCTGGCGCACGACCCGCGCAAGCGCGAGTGCACGCTGGCCAGCTTGACCTCGATCACGATCATCGACGGCCGGGTGGCCGGCGTGAAGTACACCGAGCCGGCCAAGGACCTGCTGCCGGCCAAGCGCAGTGAGAAGTTCGTCGCCGGTGCCTAGGAGGATGGTCGTTCTGATCGCGGCGGTGGTCCTGGTGATCACCGGCTGCAGTGTCAGCACGGCCGATGAGCCGAACCGGGCCTCGGGTGAGAACGGCTACGTCGGCGTGCAGCCGCAGCTGACCCAGATCAAGCCGGCCGACCGGAAGCCGGCCCCCGTCGTGTCCGGGCCGGAGCTCGGCACCGACAAGACGATCTCCACCGCCGACTACGCCGGCAAGGTGCTGGTGATCAACGTCTGGGGCTCCTGGTGCGCGCCGTGCCGCAAGGAGGCGCCCGATCTCCGGGAGGCCAGCGAGGAGACGAAGGACAAGGCCCAGTTCCTCGGCATCACCTCCCGGGACTTCGCCCAGGCCGCACCGCTGCGGTTCGTCGAGGAGCAGAAGATCACGTACCCGAGCATCTTCGATCCGGACGGCGCGACGCTGCTCCAGTTCTCCCGGGAGCTGCCGCCGTCGGCGATCCCGACCACGTTGATCATCGACGCCGAGGGCCGGGTCGCGGTCCGGATCCTCGGCCCGATCACCAAGACCACCCTGGTCGACATGATCGACGACGTCGCCGCCGGCAAGTAGGCCCGGCATGTTCGACCTCGGCGGCTGGGCGGCATCGACCATGGGCGGGTCGATGCTGCTGGCCGTGCCGGTCGCGCTGCTGGCCGGCCTGGTCTCGTTCTTCTCGCCCTGCGTCGTCCCGTTGGTGCCGGGCTACCTCGCGTACACCTCGGGCGTCGGCGCCGCCGACGTACTGGCCGGGAAGGGGCGCGGCCGGCTGATCGCCGGCGCGAGTCTGTTCGTGCTCGGCATCGCCGTCGTGTACGTGATCATCGGCGCCGTCGTCGGCTCGGCCGGGGTGGCGCTGTTGCAGTACCGGGACCCGATCAACCGGGTGATCGGGGTCGGCCTGATCTTGCTCGGATTGATCTTCACCGGCCTGCCCGGCATCGCCCAGCGCACCCTGCGGACCGACTGGCGGCCCCGGGTCGGCGTCGCCGCGGCGCCCTTGCTGGGCGGCGTTTTCGCGCTCGGCTGGACCCCGTGCATGGGCCCGACGCTCGGCGCCGTGCTGGGCCTGGCCTGGAACCAGCAGACCGCGGTCCGGGGCGCCCTGCTGACGTTCGTCTTCACCCTCGGTCTCGGGCTGCCGTTCATCGCCGCCGCCGTCGCGTACGGCCGGATGGCGCGGGCCATCGACGCCGTCCGCCGGCACCAGGTGGCGATCATGCGGATCGGTGGCGGGCTGATGATCGTGGTCGGGCTGCTGATGGCGACCGGGCTGTGGAAGTTGATCACCGAGTGGCTGCTGCAGTGGGCCGGCGGCTTCCTCCCGGCACTGTAGGAGTTTCGTGATCATGCTGAAGTCCAAGGAACGCCAGGATGCCCCGGCCCTCGGCCCGCTCGGCCTGCTCCGCTGGGGCTGGACCCAGCTCACCTCGATGCGGACCGCCCTGGTGCTGCTGTTCACGCTGGCCGTGGCGGCGATCCCCGGTTCCCTGGTGCCGCAGCGCTCCGTGTCGCCGATCGGGGTCACCGACTTCATCGCCGCGAACCCGACGCTGGGGCCGATCTACGACCGGATCGGGCTGTTCAACGTCTACACCTCGGTCTGGTTCTCCGCCGTCTACCTGCTGCTCTTCGTCTCCCTGATCGGCTGCATCCTGCCGCGCACCGCGACCTTCCTGCGCGCGTTGCGGGCCGAGCCGCCGCGGACGCCGCGCCATCTGCACCGGCTGCCCGTCCACGAGACCCGCCCGCTCGGTGGTGACGGGGACGAGGTCCTGGACGAGGCGGTGCAGCGGCTGCGGAAGGCCCGCTACCGAGTGCTCCGCGACGGTGACGGCTCGGGGGAGGGGGCCACGGTCCGGGCCGAGCGCGGCTACCTGCGCGAGGCCGGCAACGTGATCTTCCACATCAGCCTCGTGGTGCTGCTGATCGGCGTCGCGATCAGCAGCCTCCTCGGCTATCGCGGCAGCAGCCTGGTGATCACCGGGCAGGGTTTCTCCAACAATCTCTCCCAGTACGACGATCTGAGCGCGGGTGCCGCCTTCTCCGAACAGATGCTGCGGCCGTTCACCGTACGGGTGAAGGACTTCGACGCCCAGTTCGAGTTGGGCGACGTGCAGACCGGTGCCGCGCGCGTGTTCGAGGCGCTGATCGAGGTGTCCGAGCCGGGCCGGCCGGCCCGGGAGCAGGTGCTCGAGGTGAACCACCCGCTGACCATCGGCGGCACCTCGGTGCACCTGATCGCCCACGGCTACGCGCCGGTGGTCACCGTGCTCGACGGCGACGGCAATATCGCGTTCTCCGGGCCGGTGCCGTTCCTGCCGCAGGACGGCAACTTCACCTCGGCCGGGACGATCAAGGCGCCGGACGGCCGGCCGGAACGCCTGGCCTTCCAGGGCTTCTTCCTGCCAACCGCGGTCGTCGATGATCAAGGTCCGCGGTCCACCTTCCCGGACGCGATCGATCCCGCGCTGTTCCTGAACGCCTGGTCCGGACCGCCGAAGGAGGAGACCGGCGAGCCCGAGAACGTCTACTCGCTGGACGCCCGCGGGATGACCCAGCTGAAGGACGAGAAGGGCGACCCGGTCCGGCTGCAGCTGCGACCCGGCCAGTCGATCACGCTGCCGGACGGCAAGGGCGTGATCACGATGGACGGCTGGCAGCGCTGGGTGAAGCTGCAGATCAGCGAGACGCCCGGACTGGTGCTCACCCTGGTCGCGGTGAGCCTCGCCGTCCTCGGCCTGTGCCTGTCCCTGTTCATCCGGCCGCGCCGGGTCTGGGTCCGGATCCGTACCGGCAAGGACGGGAGCCGGACGCTCGAGATCGGCGGCCTGGACCGCGTCGACGCCCGGACCGGCCTGGACGAGGATCTGGCCACCCTCGCCGACGACCTCGCCAAGAAAGAGCACTGAGCCTGGTCGTTGGGCCCTGCGTCCGTGCCCTGAGCCTGTCGATGAACGCGCCCTGAGCCTGTCGAAGGGCCAGGGCAGATGTGCCTTGCCTTCGACGAAGCTCAGCCCGGACCCACCGTTACCCGTCACTGTTGGCCCCGTACCACCGACAGCTGTCCCTGCTCGGGGATGTCGCGAAACCTCTTGGTGTCGACCGAAACAGACCGGCACAACGTTGCACCCTTTGATGCGAAGAGAAATCGCGACATCGCCCCGACCTCCGCAGCCGCGACTGCCCCCGGGCCTACCGCGACCGTTCGCCTCACCATCGCAGCCTCGACATCGCCGAGCGGACCGCTTGACCGGCAGAACCCGCTCCAGCTGGCCGGCGACACCCCTGGTGGGGCGATCACTTCTCGTCTCCGCATCCGAGAACTCCCTCGCCGTGCTCAGGTGGCCCGATGCCCTCGCCACCAGCGGCAGCCGTAGGATGAACCGGTCGGTACCGGCCGAACGCTCCGGATCCGGCGAGCGAGGACGACTGATCATGAACTTCGAGTACTACTCCAACCTCGCGATCGTCTCCGCGGTCGTGGTGTATCTGCTGGCCCTGCTGGCCCATGCGGCCGAATGGGCGACCGCCCGCCGGGTCGCGGCCGCGCCGGCCGAGACGCGCGAACTGGTCGGGGCGACCGTCGGGTCATCGGCCGCCACGGTGGAGCAGCCGCCGGCCGCCGAACCCGTGACGAGCGGCGGGGTCGACCGGAGCGAGTTCGCCGGCCGGATCGGGCTCCGGCTGACCGTGATCGGCTTCGCGCTGAGCACCGCGGGTACGGTGCTGCGCGGGGTCGCGGCCGGTCGCGCGCCGTGGGGCAACATGTACGAGTTCACGATCACGGCCCTGGCCTTCGCCGTGCTGGCGTACCTGATCATGGTCAAGCTGGTCGGCGCGCGCTGGCTGGGCTTGCCGGTGGCGCTGCTGGCGACTGTCGGCAACGGGCTCGCCGCGACCGTGTTCCACGTCGGGGTGGCGCCGCTGGTGCCGGCCCTGCACTCGGTCTGGTTCATCATCCACATCGTCGCCGCGGCGATCTGCGGCGCGGCGTTCAACATCGGCGCCTGCCTGTCGATCTTCTACCTGATCAAGCAACGAGCCGAGGCCAAGGGGTCGGTGACCGGCTACCTGGCGAAGCTCCCGTCGGCCCGTCGGCTCGATCTCTACGCGTACCGGTTCCACGCCTTCGCCTTCCCGCTCTGGACCTTCGCGGTGGCCGCCGGTGCGGTCTGGGCCGAGTACGCCTGGGGTCGCTACTGGGGCTGGGATCCCAAGGAGACTTGGGCTCTGGTGACCTGGGTGATCTACGCCTGCTACCTGCACGCGCGTTCCACGGCCGGCTGGCGCGGCACCAAGGCGGCCGTGATCGCGATCATCGGCCTGGTCTCGTTCTGGTTCAACTTCATCGGCGTCAACCTGCTCTTCTCCGGCCTGCACTCCTACGCCGGCGTCTGATCTTGCTGGACGTCCTGGCCCGGAATTCGATCTTGGTCGGGTGTACGAGAGCCGGCCGCTGCCGGGCCACCCGGACGTGCTCCGGCTGACCTGCGCGACCGGCGACTTCGTGATCAAGAAACCCTGGGACCCGCTCGACGTCGAGCTGTACAGCCGGGTCGAGGTCCGGCTGAACGACCTCGGGATCAGGCAGGCCCGTCAGCTGCGTACGTCTGCCGGAGCGTTGCTGGCCAGCACCGGCCATGCGGTGCAGGAGTTCCTGTCCGGGGAGGTCCTGGCCGACCATCCCGGACCGGCCCTGACCCGGCGCTTCCTGACCCACCTCGCCGAGTACGACAGCGCGCTGGCCGGTCTCGCCGTGCCGGCCGAGCTCGCTGCCCGGGACTCGGTCTGGACCAGGGTGGTTCGGCCCGGCTACCTGATCGCCGAGCTGCCCGGCCTGCTGGCCCGGCAGCCGCAGCTCGGGCTCGACCGCGCGCCGATCGACCGGCTGCTCGGCGTGCTGAGCGACGGGCCGGACCGGCTGACCTCGACGGCGGGCCGGCAACTCGTCCACGGCGACCTCGGCCCGGACAACGTGCTGGCCGATCGAGCCGGGCTGGTGATCATCGACTTCACGCCCTACCACGACAGCGTGCTGCTCGGCCTCGGCTCGGCCGTCTACTTCTTTCAGCTGCACGGCCAGGACCCGACCCGCGCCGACCTGGAGGCGAGCTTCGCGTCGTACGGTGCCGACCCTGCAGCCGGCTGGGCCACCCTCGCCCGGGAGGCACTGCGCCGCCTCGCCACCCCCTTCGCTGCCGCGGCGGAACGGGGCACCGGCCTCGACGAGACGGCAGCCCGGCGTCGGCACCGGGCCGTCGCCACCCTCGCGACCCTGATCCCGTGACGATCGCGAAGCTCCCTCGCTCCGGCCGGTTCACCGCCTGAGCCGGCGCTTCACCTCAGGCCGAGGGTCGTTTCCGACAGGCCGGTCCCGAGGAACCGGAAGACCTCGGCGAGCTGGGCGCGCAGCGCGGCGGGATCGGTGCTGCCGGAGCGGGCCCATTCGTCGAGGGCGACGTACTGGGCGATGCTGGCCCAGCCGAGCGCGAGCCGCAGCCGCAGCCGGTCGGCGCCGGGCTGCCGCTCCAACCAGTCCTGATGCAGTCGATCTTGGCGCTCCAGGTAGCGGCCGGTCAGGGCCGGGCTGGCGGCGATGATGGGGAGGCTGCGGAGGAACTGGTCCCAGCGCGGCCGGTCCGCGACCAGTTCGACGACGATCTCGTCGGCCGCGGCGGCCAGGTCGGCGGCCAGCGATCCGGTGGCGGTCCGGGCGGACAGCCGATCCAGGAACGCTTCGTCGATCCGGAGCTGCGCGGTGAGCGCGACATCCTCCTTGGACGTGAAGTAGCGGGCGAACGTACGGGGCGAGACGTCCGCGGCCGCGGCGATCTCGTCAACCGTGGTCCGGCCGAAACCCTTGGTCTCGAACAGCCGGAGGGCGGCGTCGACCAGCGCGTTTCGGGTCTGCCGCTTCTTCCGCTCCCGCAAGCCCTCGGCCGTCACCGGTCCGGCCCGAGGTCGTCGATCCGGTAGCCGTCCGGGTAGAGCAGTTTGACGGCGGGCAGGTCGTTCAGGGCGTCGTCCGAGCGGCGGTGTCGGTCGGCCTGAGCCATGGCGCGGATCGTGACGTCGGCAAGCCGCCGCGCCCAGCGCGGTACCGGCGGCAGTCCGCAGGTCTCCAGGACCCGCGGCGGAATCGTGGCGAGCAACAACTGCCGGGTCAGCTTCGCGGACCGCCCGGTCAACCCGGTGGCAGCCAAGGTCGCGGACATCGCCGCCTCGGCGAGCTCCTCGTTCGCCTTCGTGTACGCATACGTGCTCTGCTCGTACTCGTCCAGGAACCTGGCCGTCTGGTCGTAGGTCGGCGGGAAGTCCTTGATGTTCATCCGCCGCCCCTGCTCGCTTCGGAAGGCGTGCACCGCCGCCTTCTCGGCCGGGGTGATCCGCCGCCAGCCGTACCGCTCGATGAAGCGGACCGGGACCACGGTGTCGACCGCGAGGACGAACGTGAAGTGGTCGGCGGCGATGTCGTACCGGGCGTGGATCCGGTTCACCCGGCTGAGGGCCGCCCGGCCGGCCGGCGAGTCCAGGCCGTTTCGGTCCCACGCGTCCTGCAGCAGCGCGGTGTCCACCATCCGCTTGACGCCGCGTCGGATGAACTCGCCGGTCGTCGCCATCAGCCGGCTCATCGCCGGTACGCAGAACGTCCGGAGCGTCTGGTCCGCCGTCGCCATGGCCATCGGGGTGGGGAACTCCCGTTGGATCAGCTCGAACATCTGCCCGTAGTCGCGCTCCGGGTGCAGGGTCCGGAGGAGTTCCTGAGTGGCTGCCATCGGTCGAGATTATGTCTGTCTCTGCCATTTGGCAATAGCCGACACTTCGTAGGAATCTGGCCTGCTACCCTTTAGTTGAAGACTAAATTAGTCGTCGGGAGTAGGCATGGGCATCCATCAGTTGAATCACGCTGTGCTGTACGTCGGCGAGCTGGCTCGCTCGGTGGAGTTCTACACCGGGGTGCTGGACTTCGCCGTGGTCGCGGAACTGCCCGGAGCGGCGTTCCTGCGCGCCGCCGACTCGACCAATGATCATGATCTCGGGCTGTTCCAGGGCAGCGGTGCTCGGCCGGTGCAGGGGGCCGGGCTCTATCACCTCGCCTGGGAGGTCGGCACCCTGGGCGAGCTGGAAGAGATCCGGGAGCGGCTCGCCGACGCCAGGGCGCTGGTCGGCACGTCCGATCATGGGACCACGAAATCCTTGTACGGCAAGGATCCCGACGGCCTGGAGTTCGAGATCGTCTGGCTGGTGCCGGCGGACCGGCTGACCGGCGACGAGCAGATGACCGTCGCCCCGCTCAATCTCCCGGCCGAGATCGAGCGCTACGGGCGGGACACCCGGGGCGGCGTCGGCGTCAGCGTCCGCTGAGCGTTGTGGCTTACCCGGGGCTGACGGTCAAGATCAACTCGCCGGTCGGCTGCAGCAGGTCCGGCGACCCGGTGAAGGTGAGCCGGGTGAGTTCCGGGCCCCAGACCTGGCTCAGCCGGGGATCCGGCAGCGGTACGGGCTCGGCGGTGCACGGAGCCGCGGCGGGATGCGTGATGATCACGCCGCGCCCTTCGTCGCCGGCCACCCGCACCGCACCGGGCTCGACGGTCGCGGTGCCGTTGACGATCAGGTGCCAGACCAGCGACGTCGGCGCCACGTCGAGCTTCCAGCGGTCGGTGATCACCGCGCCCTCGGCGGTCAGGGCCGTGTCCCGGATCCAGGACTCGAGGCCGGCCTCGGCGGGGTAGGCGTCGGCCAGGTCGAGCGAGGCCTGCACCCGGTCGGCCGTCACGTCCGCGGTCATCCCGCGACTGCGGTGATCACGACCGGGCAGCTGCCCGTACCCGTTGATCACCGGCAGATTGTGGAACTCGCTCTGCATGGTGAAGATCTGGTAGCGGCCCGGGCTGAACGTCTGCCGGGTGTACGTCCCGACGCCGAGGTCCACCACCCGCGGTACCCCGTCGACCGCGACCACGACGTTGCCGACGTCGTTGTGGTTGTGCGACTCGGCGTTGTGGCCGCCCTTCGCGGCCAGCGTGAGGCCGGCCAGCCGGGCCGTGATCACCTCGGTGTCCGGGAACCAGAAATGATCACCGTCGGCCGGACGGTCGGGCCCGGTCTCCCGCAGTTCCGGTGTGAAGATCACCTGGAGCACCCGGCCGAACGAGGCCAGCCGCCCGATCAGCCGGCCACCCCGGGTGTTGATCATCGCGGCATGCCGCAGCACCAGGTCGTCGCCGGTGTGCACGCCGAGCCGGTGCACCGGCGCGGCCAGGGTCCGCTCCTGCAGTCGGGCCGGTCCGTCGGCGAAGTTGACGTACCAGTCGTCGGCGATGTGCACCGCCGGGAAATAACGCGCGATCGGCGCCACCTTGGGATGTGTGAACCCGTTCAGCCGGCCGCCGGTCGCGTCGTGCAGCAGGGCCAGGCAGTCGCCCAGCGAGCCGCCGGCCCGGCCCCAGTACGAGGCGCCCTCGTCGCAGCCACCATCCACGGGATACGTGTCCAGGAAGAGATCCAGGCCGTCGACCGTCAGGTTGACGATCTCGGCGCGGGTCTCGGGGGCGAGGTCGAGCAGGAAGGCGCAGGCCAGCACGTTGGAGTGGATCCACGGATTCCAGTTGTTGATCGACGTGGTCAGCCAGTGCCAGTCGCGCCGGGTCCGGTACGGCTCCAGCACCCGCCGGTTCACCTCGGCCCGCAGCCGCGGCCGGATCGTCGACGCATACCCGTCCAGGGCGGCGCCGAGCACGTGGTCGGTCCAGGCCAGTACGGAGCCGGTCTCGGCCGCGAACAGATCAAGATCACAGTCGTCCGGTGACGGCACGGCACTGTCCCGTTCCCGGTTCTTCCAGGAATGCGCGGGAACGGTCCAGGCGAGCTCGTCACAGATCAGGCTGATCCCGTCGACGGCCTCGGTCAGCCAGCGCGGATCGCCGGTCAGCGCGGCAGCGAGGGTGACGGCGGTGAGCCGGGTCCGGCGCTCGAAGTACGGCTCCTCGTAGCCCACCCGGTTGCCCTCCTGGTGGAACCGGGCGTACTCGCTGGCCAGCAGGATCGGCCACGGCCGGTCCGCCAACTCCTCAGCGGTGGCAAGGATCTCGGCCCGATCGGCCACCGAGACCTGGGCCCAGCGATCATGATCTTCGGCGGCCGGAGCCAGTCGTGGCGGCGGGTCGGCCAGGGCTGCGGTGACCTTGTCGGGCGGCAGCAGATCGGCAAGGCGGGTGGCGGGGGTCGGCTTCGCGGGCAGGTCGGCGGCCACGATCATCCTCTCGGCGATGGTGCCCGACATTCTAGGTTTGCTGTCTCCCGGCGGTGCCTCGGCGTCCCGCCCACCGGGCGGTCGCTAGGATCGGAGCCCGCCGTCGATCATGTCGCCGACCACCAGGAGTTGATCATGACCGATGTCCCCGGGATGCCGCTCCGGCCCGACTGGATCGACACCCACGTGCACTTCTGGGACCTGCGCAATCCGAAGGTGAGCTACGACTAAGCTCGGGCCGGACGCGATCCATCCGATCCTGGGCGCGATCGACCCGATGAAGTCGATCCGGTACGACCTCGAGGCGCTGCACGCCGAGTCCCGGTTCGCCGGTACGGTCGCCGCGGTCCATGTCCAGGCGGCCGTGGGCACGCCCGATCCGGTGCTGGAGACCGAATGGTTGACCGAGCTGGCCGGCACCGGGCCGATCCCGCTGCTGATCGTCGCGGCGTGGCACGGATCGCCGCCCGGGGACTGCTGCTCGACCTCGACTGCGCCTGGCAGAACATGATCAAGGCCCGCGATCTGGCCCGGGAGGACCCGTCCGCGGGAGACGGCGAGCCCCGAGTACTTCGAGCACTGGAAGCAACTGGCCGTTGGGCCGTCTGTGGGCTTCAACGCACCCCACGACGCAGTTCTCCTCCACTTCGCTCCCCCGAACTGCGTCGCGGGGACCCCGCCTATCCCGACTACGTCGACGCCGTGAACCTGATCTTGGGCCGGTGTACGGAAGCCGAAGCCCGGGCTGTGCGGGTGGACAACGCGCGTCGGCTCTACCGGTTCCCCTGACGGGCCTTGAAGCCGCCGATCACATCGGTCGCCCGCGTGATCCCGAGGTCCTGCAGCGCGGCTGCGGCGAGGGACGAGGTGTAGCCCTCGGAGCAGAAGATGATCACCCTGAGGTCGTACGAGGCGATCGGCAGCCGGGCGTCGCCGGCGGGGTCAAAGCGCCACTCGAGAACGTTGCGCTCGATGATCAACGCGCCCGGCCAGCTGCCCTCCTCCCTGCGCTGGGCCTCAGGACGGATGTCCACCAGGACGGCTCCCTCGGCCGCGGCCCGGTCGGCCTGCACCGGTGTGACCCGGTCCAGCCTGGAGCGGGCTTCGGCGAGCACCTCGTCGATGCTGCGCCGACGGCTCGCGGTCACCAGTTCTGTCCGGCGAGCTGGGAGGAGGTCGCGATCAGGCGATCCCCGTCGGGCCGGTAGGTGGTCATGGCGACCAGGGCCGGCGCGTACACGTGCACACTGACCGCCGGTTCCAGGTCGTCGTTGGTCACCCGGTGCACGTGCCGGGACCCGAACGAGCGCAGCGATCCGGCCGACAGCCGCCGCTCCTCCGGCAGGATCGTCGGCGTCCCGGAGTCGTCCAGCCAGGCGTGCCGTTCGGTCAGCGTTCCGCGCACCGTGACGAAGGCGCCGGCCGAACCGCCGTGATCATGCCAGTCGGTGCCCTGACCGGGCAGCCAGGTGAGCAGCCAGGCCTCGTAGTCGGCGGCCGCGACCAGTCGGGCGTAGTGCCGGCTTGCGGGCGTGTACCTGACCTGCGGTTGCCAGAGCCTGGCCTGGGCCGCGAGCCGCAGGGCGATGGAGGCGAGGTCGAGGCGAGGCGGTTCCGGAGTGTTCATGGACCCATAATGCAGGGTGAGATACTAGGGAATATCGGCATCTCAGGATGTGTGACGATCTCGGCCGCGGTGAAAGCCTAGGATGGCCGCCGTGGTGCAGCCGTTGGTCGAGAGCATCGCCGCCGAGGCGGATCCGGAGGTCGCCGCGACCCTGGCCCGCTTCTTCCAGGTGCGGCCCGGTGGGTACGGCGAGGGCGACGTGTTCGTCGGCCTGAAGCTGAGTCGGCTCCGGGTGCTGGCCCGTCCGTACACCCGCACTCCGGTCGACCCGGCCGACTGGCTGCCGCTGCTGCACAGCCCGGTGCACGAGCACCGGCTGGCCTGCCTGGTGATCTGGTCCGAACGGGCCGAGCGCGGCGAGACGGCCGAACGGGCCGCGATCGCCGAGCTCTACCTGGCCAACACGGACCGCGTGAACAACTGGGACCTGGTCGATGCCAGCGCGGGCCCGATCGTCGGCGGGCGGATCCTGGATCCGGACGGTGATCATGCTCTGCTGGACCGGTTGGCCCGGTCGGCGCTGCTCTGGGACCGTCGGATCGCCATGGTGGCGACGCATCAGTTGATCCGGGCCGGAGTGACGGCGGACACGTACCGGATCGCCGAGCTGCTGCTCGACGACAACCATGACCTGATCCACAAGGCGGTCGGCTGGATGATGCGGGAGGCCGGCAAGCGGGTCGACGAGGCGGAACTGCTGGCGTTCCTGGACCGGTGGGCCGGCCGGATGCCGCGCACGGCCCTGCGGTACGCCATCGAACGGCTCGATCCGGACACCCGGCGGCACTATCTCGGGCAGAGGGCAGGATAGGGGTCGTGCATCACTTCGATCTGTGCATCATCGGCAGCGGGTCCGGGAACTCCATTCCCGACGACCGCTTCGCGGGCCAGCGCGTCGCGATGATCGAGAAGAACCCGGTCTACGGCGGCACCTGCCTCAACGTGGGCTGCATCCCGACCAAGATGTTCGTCTACCCGGCCGACCTCGCCGCTTCGCCCGCGCAGGCCCGTCGGCTCGGCGTCGACCTGGATCTCGACGGAGTCCGCTGGGCCGACATCCGGGACCGGATCTTCGGCCGGATCGACGCGATCTCCGCCGGCGGCGCGAAGTACCGCGAGGACAGCGACAACGTCACCCTGTTCCGTGCGCCGGCCCACTTCGTCGGCCCACGGACGCTGGACACCGGGACCGGCGAGGTGATCACCGCGGAGAAGTACGTGATCGCCGCCGGCAGCCGGGCCACCCTGCCCGACGTGCCCGGTCTCGATCAGGTCACCGTGCACACATCGGACACCGTGATGCGCCTGGACCGGCAGCCCGCTTCCATGATCATCGTCGGTGGCGGCTTCGTGGCCGCCGAGTTCGCCCACATCTTCGGTGCGTACGGGACGCAGGTGACGATCCTGCAGCGGTCGGAAGCCCTGCTGCGGCAGGAGGATCGCGACGTGTCCCGGAGGTTCACCGAGTTGACCGCCCGCAAGGTGGACCTTCGGCTGCGGCACGCCGTCCGGCGGGTCGAGCCGCTCGCGGGCGACCGGGTGGCGGTGATCGCCGCCGACGCCGCCGGGGCGGAGCACCGGTTCGAGGCCGACGTGCTGCTGGTCGCGACCGGGCGCGTCCCCAACGGCGACACGCTCAACCTGTCGGCGGCCGGGGTCGAGGTCGACCAGGACGGGTACGTGATCGTCGATGATCATCAGCAGACCACGGCCAAGGGAGTCTTCGCGCTGGGTGACGTCTGCTCCCCCTACCAGCTCAAGCATGTGGCCAACCACGAGGCCAGGGTGGTGCAGCACAACCTGCTGCATCCCGACGCGATGATCACCGCCGACCACCGGTACGTTCCGCATGCCGTGTTCGCCGAGCCGCAGGTGGCCTCGGTCGGGCTCACCGAGCAGCAGGCCGAGGAGCGCGGAATCCCTTATGTGACGGCGATTCAGGAGTACGCCTCGATCGCCTACGGCTGGGCGATGGAGGACACCGACCACTTCGCCAAGCTGCTCGCCGACCCGGACACCGGGCTGTTGCTCGGCGCGCACCTGATCGGTCCGCAGGCGTCGTCGCTGATCCAGCCGCTGATCCAGGCGATGAGCTTCGGACTGCCGGCCCACCGGATGGCCCGCGGCCAGTACTGGATCCATCCAGCCATGGCCGAACTGGTCGAGAACGCGCTGCTCGCGCTCCCGCTGCGAAACCGGCAGTAGACGACTCCCGTGTCCGGGCCCCGGGTGTTGCTGATCGACAACGACGACTCCTACACCTACAACCTGTATCACCTGATCGGCGAGCTGACCGGGCGGCCGCCGCACGTCGTCGACCATGATCAGCGCGTCGATCCGCGCCGCTACTCGCACCTGGTGATCTCGCCCGGGCCCGGGCACCCCGCCGATCCGCGGCGGGTCGGGCGGCTCGCCGAGTTGATCATGGACACCGACCGGCCGGTGCTCGGCGTCTGCCTCGGCCACCAGCTGCTCGGGCTGCTCTTCGGGGCCTCCGTGATCAAGGTCCGGCCGCACCACGGACTGATCAGCCGGATCCGGCACGACGGACGTGGCGTACTCGCCGGGCTGCCGCAGGACTTCCGGGCCGTTCGTTACCACTCGCTCGCCGTCGTCGACCCGCCCGCCGAGCTGGAGCTCACCGCCCGGGCGAGGGACGACGACGTGATCATGGGACTGCGGCACCGCAGCCGGGACCTGCACGGCGTCCAGTTCCACCCCGAGTCCGTCGCCGCCGAGCACGGCCGCGACCTCATGATCAACTTCCTCGGCCTACCGTGCCCTGAGCCTGTCGAAGGGCCAAGCCAGGTTGCATCCCCTCGGCCCCCTTCGACAGGCTCAGGACGACGCTTCGACAAGCTCAGGGAACGAACGAGGATCGAATACCGCGAGCTGCCCTGGCGCGATCCGGAGGACGTCTTCGTTGCCCACTACGCCGGCCGAGGCCCGGTCTGCTGGCTCGACGCCGCCCGGGTCGGCCCGCGGTCCAGGTTCTCCTATCTCGGCGCTCCGGACGAGGTGCTGACCGGCCGCTACGACGACCCGTCGACCGAGGACGTGCTCACCGAGCTGGCCGACCGACTGAACCGCTCCCAGGGTGAGTCCGCCGCGCCGTTTCCCTTCCAGGGCGGCTATGTGGGCTACCTCGGCTACCCGGAACCGGGCCGCGGTGGGGAGGCGGAGTTCGGTCGGCTGGACCGGTTCTTCGTCTTCGATCATGCCGAGCGGCGCTGTTACGCGGCCGCGGTCGGCGCGCCCGCCTGGCTGGACCGGGCCGAGTCGATGATCTTGAGCACCGGGCCCGCGGGCGAGCCGCGACGGGACGGCCGGTTAGGCGTGCTCAACGAGCCGGACCAGGAGTGGTATCGCTCCGCGTACCGCCGCGTGCAGGAGTATCTGCACAGCGGCGACAGCTACGAGGTGAACCTGACGTTCCAGCGCCGGCTGGCGTATCGGGGCGACCGGGCCGAGCTGTACCGGCACCTGCGCCGGCTCAACCCGGCGCCGCACGCGGCCTATCTGGAACTGCCGTCGGCGACCGTGCTCAGCTCGTCGCCGGAGCGGTTCCTGGAGATCGATGATCGTGGCCGGGTGCAGGCGCGGCCGATCAAGGGGACCGCGCCGCGCGATGCCGACCCGCTCCGGGACGCTGCCGCGGCGGAGCGGCTGCGGACCGAGACGAAGACCCGGGCCGAGAATCTCATGATCGCCGACCTGCTCCGGCACGACCTCGGGCTCAGCTGCCGGCTCGGCTCGGTCCGGGTCCCGGAACTGATGCTCGTGGAATCGCACCCGTCGGTGCACCAGCTGGTGAGCACCGTCGAGGGAGACCTTGAGCCCGGGCTGGACGCCGTCGACTGCGTCCGGGCTGCCCTGCCTCCCGGTTCGATGACCGGAGCGCCGAAACACCGTACCTGCGAGATCATCGACGAGGTGGAACGCGGCCCGCGCGGCATCTACTCCGGTGTGCTCGGCTACTTCAGCTACTCGGGAACCGCCGACCTGAGCGTGATCATCCGCACCCTCGTCTCCCGCGATGCCGAGGAGTTGAGCGTCGGCGTCGGCGGCGGCGTGATCACGTTGTCCGACCCGGACGACGAGTACGCCGAGGCCCTGCTCAAGTCCGAAGCTCTGATCGCCGCCGTCCGGCAGAGCTGCCGCGAGCCGATCCCGGTCGGCCACAACGTTCCCTGAGCAAGGCGGAAGGGCAAGGCTCGATGCGGCTTGGCCCTTCGACAGGCTCAGGGCGCGGTCTTCTACTCACCAGTTCGGTGTGACGCCCTCCACCGGAGTGGGCAGAGCCACGTCGGCCGGGTGGTAGATGTAGACGATCCCGTCGGTGGAGTCCTGCCAGACCCGCTCGAAGTTCTCCCTGGTGTAGACGTTGCGGACCGCGTCGTTGCTGCTCGAGGCTGGGTCGTTCAAGATCGGATCGCCGTCGGCGGTGAAGCCGATGATCACCATCAGGTGGCCGTTCGTCTCGTAGCCGGCCTCGGGCATCTCCTCGAGGTCCCAGCTCAACGACGTGATCACCGGGATTCCGGCCGCGATGAAGCGTTCCGCCTCGGCCAGCGAGCGCAGCCGGGTGACGAACGTGTCCAACCCGAACCGGTGCGCGTAGGCCGCGTTGAACGGCCAGTTGCCCGCCCCCTCGTACGTGTAGTCCCAGGTGTTGATCGCCGCGTACGGGACCTGCGGATCACCGTTCGGCGCGACGATCCCGGCCAGCTCCGCCGCCGGCACCTCATGATCAGCACCGAACGAGTACTGCACCATCGAGGTCGACGTCGGTGAGCACCAGACCTGGCCGCCGCCGCCGAACTCGGGATACTCGCCGCGGTGGATGTTCTGCGAGAAGCGCGGCACCGCCAGCTCCACCTGCCGGCCCAGCGTGAACGCGCTGGTCGGCCGGTCGTAGGCGCCGATGTATTCGTTGCTCATCACGGTCAGGGCGCCGAGTCTCGGTGTCGCCTGCGACCCGCGCGGCCGGAACAAGGTCGCCCGCACCTGGTAGGCGCCGATCTCCTTGCCGGTGCGGACCGAGAACGTATCGGTGTAGATCGCCGCGTCCTGGTCGTTCTGGCCGTTCAGCGAGGTGCGGTGGATGTCGCCGCGGGCGAAGTCGTTGCCGGAGGCCCAGCGGCCGAGCACGTACCACTTCGTCCAGGAGCCGTCGAGCTTGCGGCCGCGGAACGTGGTCTCGACGAACGTGCCGGTCGGCGTCCGCGCGTTCCAGGACGCCACCGCCTCGTCGCCGGCGTAGCCGAGTTCGACGACCGGCGACGTCCAGCTGCCGACGTCGTAGTGGCGGGGCGTGCCGTCACCGAACGGGTCCGTGTAGGCGGCCGTCTTCGTACCGGCACGGACCACGAGCGCCCCGTCCCGGTCGAAGCGCAGGTTGTCCGCCGCTCCTCGTACGAAATCGCGGCGGGAATCCCAACGCTGCAAGGTGATGTCGGCCGGTTCGCCCATCACGGCCGCGGCCGGCCACGGCGCCAGCAGTGCGACCAGCACCATGATCAACGACAGCAGCAGACCCCGGGTACGCAACATTTGCCCACATCCTCGCGCCGGTGCGAAAACTTCCTACCGAGACTGTCGCCCCGGTCGCACCTCGGCGTCAAGACCCGAGGAAGCGAGGGTCAGGCGAGTTCGGTGCCGGCCGGGACCGACGTGCGCTCCTTGACCGTCACCCGGAAGCCCAGGTAGCGGCGGAAGATCAACCGGGTCTGCGCGTCGATCGCCGGGAAGCAGATGAACAGCGGCACGATCACCGGCATCAGCAGCCACTCGACGATCACCTTGAGCGACCACCACCAGGGCTTGTGCTCAGGGCGCTTCGGCAGCAGCAGCGTCGCGACGGCGACCGAGACGGTCAGGCCGATCGGCAGCACGATCGTGGACATCACGTTCGAGATCGCCGCCACCAGCGGGCTGATGAAACCGGCCAGCAGATCGAACGGCAGCGGGCGCAACTCGCCGACCAGCCGCGGGATGATCAACAAGATGATCGGCGCGGTGGCCCAGAACTGGAACTGCAGGTACTGCCGGCTCAGCTGGACCGCCTTGGTCCAGAAGCTGATCTTGGGCGAGTTGAGGCTCTGCTCGGCGATGTAGGTGAAGTCGATCACCCCGTACGACCAGCGCCGCAGCTGCAGATACTGCTCCTTCAGCGACTTCTGGTACGACTCCGCCTGCACCGCGTCCAGGTAGACCGGTGTGTGCAGCGGCCGGACCACGGTACGCCCGTCGAACGCGAAGAACATCCGCCAGTACTGCCGGGAGTCGTCCGGGATCACGGTCTTGCACCAGTAGCCGACGTTGACCAGCGCGGTCATCCCCATCGCGTGCGAGGAGAAGATCTTCATCCGGTGCGGCTGGGTCGAGTCGACCATCGTCCAGAAGGTCGCGATCGAGCCGACGATCCGCGACGCGGCCGGCACGTCCCAGACGTTGTTGTGGAACAGCAGGATCGGCTGGTACGCGTCGTAGTCGCGGTTCGGGTTGCTCAGGTGGGTGTCGGCGAGCGCGGCAAAGTAGTCGCGGCTGGCCCGGGTGTCGGCGTCGAACGCGGACACGATCACCTGGTCGTCGGTGTAGCCCTGCTCGTGCAGGATCTTGCGGGCGTACTGCGCGCCCCAGGTGAGGTTGGCGCCCTTCACCCGCTCCTCGCCCGGCAGCCCGTCCGGGTGCCGGGTGGTCAGGAACCGGGCGAACGAGCCCCGGAACCGGGCCTCCAGCTCGGCGATCGCCTCCGGCGTCCAGACGGGAGACCGCTCCTCGAACGTGACGCAGACGCTGATCGACTGCGGGTCGTAGTTGGCGTCCTCGATGGCGCCGAGCGACTGGCGCAGGATCTCCGGCGACTCGCTGTAGGTCGGGAAGACGACCAGGTGGTGCACCTGATCGAGGTCCTCGCCGTGGTTGGCGCGGGCCTGGACGAGCCAGTCGGCGCGGCTGCGCAGCCGCATCCGGACGAACTCCCAGACCTGCCGGACCGCGAGGTTGGCGTACTGGATCATCCAGTAGACGACGTACAGCGGAAGCAGCCAGTGGGCGATGTGCGGCACCTGCGACACGAGCAGGAAAGGTGCCGCAAGGGTCAGCCACACCATCGCACCCGGCAGCGACTCCAACACCCGGCGGACCCGAAACTGGGTCAGCGAAAGGCAGGGGGTACCGGTGCTGGTGAGGTAGCTCTGCGCCGTCACGCCACGCAACATCCTCTCGAACCAGGTTCCTGGCACGCCTATGAACGTGCTCGGGTCGATCGTGCCCGCGCGCGACCGAAGTTCAATCCTACTTCGGTCGTGTCCTCATGCTTGCAGGGGGACCCGCGGTGCGTGACGATCATCACCAGCGAACCGGGCCCGAACTCCGTACCTGTGAAGTCGGCTGCCGCGATACGGAAGGTCAGTCGCGACCGGACCGCCGGACCAGCGCCCAGGTGCCCGGCAGCAGACCCGCCGCCAGCACGAGCTTGATCGCGTCGCCGATCAGGAAGGGCAGCACGCCCAGCATCAGCGCCTTGCCGAGATCGACGCCGAGGAAGGCCATCAGCCACGGCACGCCGGCCGCGTAGATGGCCAGGTTGCCGAGCGCCATCAGCCCGGCCGTCTTCAGCGGCGTACGGTCGGCGCCGCGCTCGGCCAGCCGGCCGACCAGGTAGGCGGCGAGCAGATAGCCGACGATGTAGCCGAAGGAGGCGAACGCCCAGCC
Organism: Microlunatus parietis; assembly: GCF_013407955.1. Taxonomy (GTDB): domain Bacteria; phylum Actinomycetota; class Actinomycetes; order Propionibacteriales; family Propionibacteriaceae; genus Microlunatus; species Microlunatus parietis. The sequence continues at coordinate 4,692,976 of NZ_JACCBU010000001.1, forward strand.
GCTGGCCTGCCCGGAGAACCAGGGCACCCCGGCGACGCCGAGGACGAGGTAGAGGCCGAGCGACAGGGCCGCCCGGTTGCCGCCCAGGACTGCGGCGGAGAGCAGGACAGCGAACGTCGTCAACGTCAGCGGCACCGGGGTGAACGGCAGGAAGATCTTCACCTGGGCGGCCAGGCCGACGAAGCCGGCGGAGCCGAGGACCAGGGCGATGTTGCGGACCAGTCCGCCGGGAAGGGTGTCGGCCAGGGTGCGCGGCCCGACGCTGCTGATGCTCGACATGGGTTCCTCCAGGTCTCACGAAATCAAGGGGGTACGGGCACGGTGGTGCCCGTCGCAGTCGATCGTATTTGGAGCGGTCCCCGCCGGTCGTGGGCCCGCCCGCACTGTGAAACGACGGCGGGGTGAACTCGGCCTGCGCGGCGGGCCGGCCGGAGTTCACCGTGCTCCGTAGGGTGGGCTTCGTGAAGATTCTCAGGAACCGGAGGGCGGCGGCCGGGCTGGCCGCGGCGGCGCTCTTCGGATTGATTGCGGGCTGTGGGTCAACTGTGCCGTCGGGAACCTCGACGCCCTCCGGCTCCTCGCCGGCGACCGAGTCCCCGTCCGTTCCGGCGACCGCGTCGGCCAGTCCGGAACCCTCCGGCACCCCGACGCCCAGCGTCGCCCAATGTTCCGCGCTGGTCGGCGGGATGGACCTGGACGAACAGATCGGTCAGCTGCTCATGGTGGCGATCGACTCGAGCGGGTTGGCGTCGTCCACGGGGGAGACCCTGGACGACGTCCACGCGGGCTCGGTGCTGCTGCTCGGCAACACCGAGGCGGGCCGGAAGGCCGTGGAGGCGGTGACCACCGATGCCCGGCAGGCGATCAAGGCACCGCCCGGAGTCGGCGTGCTGCTGGCCGCGGACCAGGAGGGCGGCCAGGTCCAGCGGCTCGCCGGCAACGGCTTCGACGACATCCCGTCCGCCGAGGAGCAGGCCGACCAGTCGGACGCCGAGCTGCGCAAGAACGCCGAGCAGTGGGGCGAGGAGCTGAAGAAGGCCGGCATCGACGTCAACCTGGCCCCGGTCGCCGATGTCGTACCGAAGGAGTTCGAGGACGTCAACGAACCGATCGCCGGGCTCGACCGCGGCTACGGGTCGGATCCCGAGAAGGTGGGGAAGAAGGTGGCGGCGTTCGTCGAGGGGATGGCCGAGGCCGGCGTGGGTACGTCGCTGAAGCATTTCCCGGGCCTCGGCAAGGTCCGCGGCAACACCGACTTCACCGCGAAGGTGACCGACACCAAGACCGGTCCGGACGACCCCGACTTCGCGCCGTTCCGGGCCGGCCTCGACGCCGGTGCGAACATGATCATGATCGCGAACGCGTACTACGACAAGATCGATCCCGATCACCAGGCCGTGTTCTCGAAGAAGATCATCACCGACATCGTGCGCGGTGATCTTGGCTTCGACGGCGTCGTGATCTCCGACGACCTGGCCGCCGAGGCCGTCTCCGACCTGACTCCGGAGAAGCGCGCCGTCCGGTTCCTCCAGGCCGGCGGCGACCTGATGATCATCGGCGACCCGAGCGAGGCCGAGCACATGGCCGAGGCCGTGGCAGACGAGATCGAGGACGACCCGGACTTCGAACGCCGGATCACCGAGTCCGCCACCCGCGTCGTCCAAGTCAAGTCCCACCTGGGCCTCGCCTCCTGCGCCCCCTGACCCCGCCGACCAGTCACCAAAGCAGCGGTTTTGGTGGCGTGTCGCTGCGGAAGTGACCGGTCGGTTGGAGCGGGGAGGGTGGTGAAGGGGTGGTGGAAGGGCCGGCGGGGCCTCTGTGGGTAGGGCCAGCCGGTCATTCCATGTCAAGGATTCGTTCCGGATCAGGATCCGATCTTGAGTTGGCTCAGCACCTTGCGGGCGGGCTCGACGTACTGCGGCCCGGAGTCGGGCAGGCCCGCGTAGAACAGCCCGGTGCTGCTGCCCGCGTCGACGATCACGATGATCATGGTCTCGCCCTTGGTCTTCAGCCCGGCGATGTCGTACGCCAGCCGGGCCTCGAGCAGCCAGGCGTCGTGCCCGTCGACCTTCGTCGGCTTGCTGATCTTGATCGTGGTGTCGATCCGGTCGTCGCCGTACAGGGTGCCGGTGATGCACTCCGCCATCAGCAGTGCCGCCCGTTCCGGTCCGAGGAACCCGTCGCCGGAGTTCAGTTCGCCGACCAGCACCATCGAGGCCCAGATGTGGCCGGTCCTGGTGTTCCGGTCCGCGGTGACCCACTGGCCGACCAGGTCCCGGCCGAACGGGACCCGGTCCTCCGTCGTCGGGCCCGTCCAGGGCCGGCCGAGCGCCGGGTACGACAGCGGCCCACCGCGGACCCGCCCGTCGGCGCCGACCCGCGGTTCGGCCGTCGGTGGGGCCGAGTCGGCCGGCGGGCAGTCGACGCTCGGTGTCCCGGTCGGCTGTTCCGCGGGCCCGCCGGTGCCGAGCGCGCCGCCGGTCCCGGATCTGATCACCAGGACGGCGACGATGATCAACACCAATCCGGCGGCCACGGCGCCGATGATCATCAGGAGTGGGGCACGACGGCGGGTCGGCGGGTCTCCGGGGGAGCCGGCCGTGTCGTCGGACCAGCGGGTGCCGTCCCAGTAGCGGAAGCGGTTCGGGGTCCCGGCCGGATCCGGGTACCAGCCCGGCGTCGCGGTCATCGGGGTGGCGCGGTCAGTTGACCTTGAGTTGCTTCAGGGCGTCCCGGGCGGGCTGGACCAGCTCCGGCGCGTTGTCCGGGATCGAGGCGTAGTAGAGGCCGGCCGAGCCGTCCTCGGCGCCGGTGGCGACGATCGCGACGATCAGCAGTTCGCCCTTGGCCTGCAGGCCCTTGATGTCGAAGTGGAGCTGCGACTCGACCAGCCAGGCCTCGTGCCCGTCGATCTCGGTCGCCTTGTTGACCTTGACGTCGCTCTGCACCGGGTTGTCCCCGTAGAAGGCGCCGAGGATGCACTTGACGACGATCTCCGAGCCCTGCTGGGGGGTGTAGAACCCGTCGCCGGCGTTGAGCTTGCCGATCAGCACGGACGCGACCCAGCTCTGGCCCGGCTGGTAGCTGGGCTCGATGGTCACCTGCTGCACGGCGACGTCGGTCCCGAACGGGACCCGGTTGTCCGGCTGCGGCGAGCTCCACGGCGGCGGCAACATCGGGTACGACAGCGGGCCGCCATGGACCCGGCCGTCGCCCTGCTGCTCCGGCTCGGACGGGATGTTGGACGGGTCGTTCGTCGGGCACAGGTCCTGGCTGGTCTGACCCTGCGGGTTGGCGGAATTCCCGTCGCCGCCGCCGGCCAGCCGCGAGATCACCAGCACGCCGACGAGGACCAGCACCAGCACCAGGGCGCCGGCGCCGATCCACCAGCCGATCGGAGACTTCTTCTGCTCCGTCTGCTGGTAGGTCGCGTAGGCACCCTGCTGCCCGTACCCCTGCTGCCCGTGCGGCTGCTGGGACTGCTGGCCGCCGAGCGGCTGGGTGGGCTGCGTCGGTTGCCCGGTCGTGCCGGCGGCCGTCGTCGAGGGCGGGGCGGCGTTCGGGTTCGGCGTGGTCGCGGCGGACCAGGCCCGTCCGTCCCAATAGCGGTAGAGTCCCTGACCGCCGCCCGGATCCGGATACCAGCCTGCCTGCGCACTCACGCGGTCAGTTTAGGTGCTCGCGGTCCGCCACCGACCGGGCGGCGGCGCATCGACAGGTTCTTCACAGGGACGGGTCTAGCCGAAGCGGCCGGTGATGTAGTCCTCGGTGGCCTTTTCGTCCGGGTTGGAGAAGATCTTCTCGGTCGAGCCGATCTCGATCAGCCGGCCCGGCTTGCCCTGCGCGGCCAGGTTGAAGAACGCGGTCTGATCACTCACCCGGGCGGCCTGCTGCATGTTGTGGGTGACGATCACCACCGTGTACTGCTCCTTGAGCTCGCCGATCAGGTCCTCGATCGCGATCGTCGAGATCGGGTCCAGAGCGGAGCACGGCTCGTCCATCAAGATCACTTCCGGCTGGACGGCGATCGCCCGCGCGATGCAGAGTCGCTGCTGCTGGCCGCCGGAGAGTCCGGAGCCGGGCGAGTTCAGCCGGTCCTTGACCTCGTTCCACAGGTTCGCGCCGCGCAGCGACCGCTCGACCAGGTCGGCCGACGCGGTCGCGGACAGCCGCTGGCCGTTCAGCCGGACCCCGGCCAGCACGTTCTCCTTGATCGACATCGTCGGGAACGGGTTCGGCCGCTGGAACACCATGCCGACGGTCCGGCGGACCCGGACCGGGTCGACGCCGGGGCCGTACAGGTTGTCGCCGTCCAGCAGCACCCGACCCTCGACGTACGCGCCGGGGATCACCTCGTGCATCCGGTTCAGGGTCCGAATGAACGTCGACTTGCCACAGCCGGACGGGCCGATGAAGGCGGTCACCGTCCGCGGCTCGACGGTCAGGCTGACCCCCTCCACCGCCTTGAACTTGCCGTAGTACACGTTGAGGTCGTGGACCTCGATCCGCTTGGACATGGGTTCAGTGGTTCCTCTCGCCGCTAACGGCCCTTGGGTGCGAACCGGGACGCGATCAGGCGCGCGGTCAGGTTCAGCACCATCACGATCAAGATCAGCGTCAACGCCCCGGTCCAGGCCCGGTCCAGGTACGCCTGCGCGTCCTGGCCCTGGTCGGCGTAGGACCGGAAGACGAACACCGGCAGCGTCATCATCGGCCCGTTGACGGGATTGCTGTTCAGGGACTGCGTGAAGCCGGCTGCAACGAGGAGCGGAGCAGTCTCGCCGATGACGCGAGCCACTGCCAGCATGACGCCCGTAATCAGGCCGCCCACAGAGGTCGGGAGGACGACCTTGACCACGGTGCGCCACTTCGGCACCCCGAGCGCATAGGCTGCCTCGCGCAACTCGTTCGCCACCAGCCGCAGCATCTCCTCGGCGGAACGCACCACGATCGGGATCATCAGCACGCTCAGCGCCACAGCGCCGGCAATTGCGGTCTTGGTGCCGGGTCCGAAGAAGATCACGAACAGGGCGTACGCGAACAGGCCGGCCACGATCGACGGAATGCCGGTCATCACATCCACGAAGAACGTGATCGCCCGGGCCAGCCGGCCGCGGCCGTACTCGACGAGATAGATGGCGGCCATGATCCCGATCGGCACCGAGATCACGGTGGCGATCCCGGTGGTCCACAGCGTGCCGGTGATCGCGTGCACCGCGCCGCCGCCGGCGCCGACGATGCTGCGCATGGAGTAGGTGAAGAACTCGATGTCGAACCGCGGCAGGCCCTTCGACAGGGTCTCGAACACCACCGAGACCAGCGGCAGCAGCGCCAGGCAGAACGCCGAGGTGACCAGGATCGTGGCCAGCCGGTCCTTCGCCTTCCGGGCCCCCTCGACAGCACCGGAGATCAACACCATCGCGATCGTGAAGACGATCGCGCCGATGACGACGGTGCGGCCGATGCCGAACGCGCCGAGGGCCGCGAACAGCAGTCCGGTCAGCACCAGCGCGGTCGCCAGGACGACGGGCAGCACCCAGACGGGCAGTTTGCCGGCGGTGTAGAGGTTGCGCCGAGCCGGCGCGGCAATGGTCGCCATCAGTTCGCCCCCGAGAATTCCTTGCGCCGGCTGACGATCCAGCGGGCCAGCATGTTGACCGCCAACGTGATCACGAACAGCACCAGGCCGGTCGCGATCAACTGATTCACCCCGAGGTTGTACGACTCCGGGAAGCTCAGCGCGATGTTCGCGGCGATCGTGTTCGGATTGGTCGAACTGATCAGCACAAAGCTGATCACCGTCGACGGGGAGAGCACCATGGCAACGGCCATCGTCTCGCCGAGGGCGCGGCCGAGGCCGAGCATCGCGGCGGAGATGATGCCGGAGCGCGAGAACGGCAGCACGGCCATCCGGATCATCTCCCAGCGGGTGGCCCCGAGCGCCAGGGCAGCTTCCTCGTGCAACCGCGGCGTCTGCAGGAACACCTCGCGGGACAGCGCGGTGACGATCGGCAGGATCATCACCGCCAGCACGATCGCGGCGGTGAGGATGGTCCGGCCGGTGCCGGAGGCCTGGCCGGCGAACAGCGGGAACCAGCCGAGATTGTCCTCCAGCCAGCGGTACACCGGCTGCATCAGCGGAGCGAGCACGCCGATGCCCCAGAGCCCGAACACCACCGACGGCACCGCCGCCAGCAGATCGATCACGTAGCCGAGGCTGGTGGCCAGGCGCCGCGGCGCGTAGTGGGAGATGAAGAGCGCGATGCCGATCGCGACCGGCACCGCCATCACCAGGGCCAGGAACGCCGCCCAGACCGTACCGAAGGCGAACGGTGCGACGTACTCGAAGAACGGCTGCTTGTACTGCAGGTCTTCGATCGGCGAGGTCAGCGCCGGAATGCCCTGCAGGATCAGGAATCCGGCGACCAGTGCCAGCACCGCCAGGATGGCGATGCCGGACCCGGTGGACAGGCCGGAGAAGATCCGGTCACCGATCCGCCGGACCTCCCGGGCCTGGCCCGGCCCGGGAGGTTGCGGCAGTTCGTTGGATGCTGCGCCGGCCGTGCCGGGCGAACCAGTCGAAGAGGACAAGGGATCCCTCTGGGTCGACGAAGCGGAGGTCTGGGTCATCGTAGCCCCCTCATCCGTGGCGGAGCGCCCGGCGCTCGGCCGGTCAGGAGATGGCCGCGATGGACTCGGCGACCTTGCCGGACAGCTCAGCCGACAGCGGAGCGGCGCCGGCCTTCTCGCTCGCCGCGGCCTGGCCCTCGGTCGAGGCGAGGTAACCCAGGTACGACTTCACCAGTTCGGCGGCCTTGGCGTCCTTGTACTTCTCGCAGGCGATCGCGTAGGCGACGAGGACGATCGGGTACACGTCGCCCGAGGCCTTGCGGTCCAGCTTGTAGGCGAGGTCGTACTGGCTGCGCTCGCCGCCCTCGGTGTCCAGCGGCGAGGCGTCGACGATGGCGGCGGCGGCCTCCGGGCTGTACTTGAGGTACTTGTCGCCGACCTTGATGTTGGCCACCCCGAGGTCACCGGCGCGCGAGGCGTCCGCGTACCCGATGGTGCCGGTGCCGTTGGTCACCGCGTCGACCACGCCGGAGGTCTGCGGGGCAGCCTCGCCGCCCTCGATCGGCCAGACGCCGTCCGGCTCGTGCGGCCAGTCCTTCGAGGCCAGCTGGCTCAGGTACTCGGTGAAGTTCTCGGTCGTGCCCGAGTCGTCCGCACGGTGGACCGCGGTGATGTTCAGGTCGGGCAGCTGCGCGTCGGCGTTCTGCGCCTTGATCTTCGGGTCATTCCACTTGGTGATCTTGCCGGAGAAGATCTGCGCGACCGTGGCGGCGTCGAGGTTGAGCTCCTCCACGCCTTCGAGGTTGTAGATCACCGCGATCGGCGAGATGTAGACCGGCAGGTTGATCGCCATCGAGTCCGGGGCGCACCGGGAACTCGCGAGCGCGTCCGGTGCCACTTCCTCGGGCTTCATCGCGCGGTCGGAGCCGGCGAAGTCGACGCCGCCACCGGCGAAGGCTTCGCGGCCGGCGCCCGAGCCGTCCGGCGAGTAGTTGACGGTGACCCCCGGGTTCTTCGTCTGGAACTCGGCGGCCCAGGTCTCCTGCGCGCTGGCCATCGCGGAGGAGCCGGCCCCCGCCAGCTGGCCGCTCAGGCTGCTTCCGGTGGTGCCACCGCCGGTGCCCGGGTCCGGGGCTTCGTTGGCGGCGCAGGCCGATAGGCCGAGCGACAGCGCGGCGAGTACGGCGACGGAAGCGCCGAAGCGTGAGATCTTCACAAGGTTCCCCTCTGGGCGTGAAACGTGGTTGTCGGCCCTGACTTTCGCCACCGACAGTAGGAGTGAGGTGTGAAGCGACCGACCCACAAAGATGAACAAACGGTGAACGAAGGATGTCGTCACGGGTTGACCCGGTGCGTCTCCACCGCCGAGATGTACGACCTGTCCGGCTCATCCTTCGCGGCCGGGCTGAGATGCGCCACGATGAGCTCCGCGGTCCGCAACGGCCGCTCCGGTACGTCGAGCGCGGCCAGCACGTGCGGCAGCACCGGCCGGTGACCGCAGAGCGCCGCCGGCATCCGGCGCTCGACCACCCGGCCGGCCAGTTCGGTGATCACGGCGGCGACACCGGCCGGGTCGTCGCTGCCGCGCTCCTCGGTCAGCTCGGGGACCTGGATGATCTCCAGGTGCCGCTCCGCAGCGTACGGCTGCAGGGTGCTGACGCAGCGGATCGCCGGGGAACTGATCAGCCGCTCGACCCCGTACGCCCGGAGCAGGGGGACCAACAGCTGGGCCTGCCGGCGCCCGAGGGCGACGATCGGGCGGGCCAGATCGGACTTCGTCCAGGTCGACCGGTCCATCGCCTTCGCGTGCCGGACGATCACCAGCGGCACCGTGTCCGGCACCTCGGCCAGCTGGCCGACCAGGAACCGGTCGTGCGGGTAGGAGAGCCGGAGCGCCGCATCGGCGACCGGCCACCAGCCGAGTTCGTCCACCTCGTCGCTCGGCCGGAACGGCTCCCCGGCGACCACGTCGGCCCGCCAGTAGTCGACCCGCTTGTCCCGGCCGTCGAGCTGATACCGAGCCGAGTCGAGGGGAGCGCCGAGCCGGACGGTCAGGCCGGTCTCCTCGGCGACCTCGCGGACGGCACAGGCCGGCAGCGACTCGGCCGGCCGGGGCTTGCCCTTGGGCAGCGACCAGTCGGCGTAGCGCGGCCGGTGCACGACCGCGACCTCGGTCTCGGGTCCGGTGCCGCGGGTGATCACGGCGCCCGCCGCGGTGATCATGGTGCCGGCCGCGGCGATCACGTCCGGGAGGCGCGCTCGGGTGGCGAATTGGGACGTCTGCGGGTCTTGGCGTTGATCAGGAACTCCTGCAGGTCGAGCAGCGGGCTGCCGTCGGCGTCGGTGGTCCGCGGCGTCCAGCGGCCCTCGGTGTCGAGCAGCCAGCAGACCGTACGGTCGTCGAAGGCGAGGTCGAACAGTCCGCTGATCTCGTCGATGTGGGCCGGGTTGGTGATCGACACCAGCACCTCCACCCGGCGGTCGAGATTGCGGTGCATCAGGTCCGCCGACCCGATGCCGACCGACGGCGAGCCGCCGTTGGCGAACCAGAAGATCCGGCTGTGCTCGAGGAACCGGCCGAGGATGCTGCGGACCCGGATGTTCTCGCTCAGGCCGGGCACGCCGGGCCGGATGGTGCAGATGCCGCGGACCCAGAGATCGACCGGTACGCCTGCCTGGGAGGCCCGGTAGAGCCCGTCCACGATCGCCTCGTCGACCAGCGAGTTGACCTTGATCTTGATCCCGGCCGGGCGGCCCGCCTGGTGGTTGGCGATCTCCGCCGCGATCCGGTCCAGCAGCCCGGTCCGGATCCCGTCCGGCGCGACCAGCAGCCGCCGGTAATTGGTCTCCTGACTCATCCCGGACAGGTGGTTGAACAACCGGCCGATGTCGTCGGTGACGATCGGGTTGGCGGTCAGCAGGCCGAGGTCCTCGTACTGCCGGGCGGTCTTCGGGTTGTAGTTGCCGGTGCCGATGTGCGCGTAGCGGCGCAGCCCGTCCGGCTCGTCGCGGACCACCATGGACAGCTTGCAGTGCGTCTTCAGGCCGACCATCCCGTACACGACGTGGCAGCCGTGCTGCTCCAGCCGGCGGGCCCAGGCGATGTTGGCCTGCTCGTCGAACCGGGCCTTGATCTCGATCACCGCGAGCACCTGCTTGCCGGCCTCGGCCGCCTCGATCAGGGCGTCGATGATCGGCGAGTCGCCGGAAGTCCGGTAGAGCGTCTGCTTGATGGCCAGCACGTGCGGGTCGTCGGCCGCCTGCTCGATGAACCGCTGCACGCTGGTCGAGAACGAGTCGTACGGATGGTGCAGCAACACGTCGCGCTGCTTCAGGGCGGCGAACATGTCGGCCGGCCGGGCCGTCTCCACCTCGGCCAGGTGCGGGTGGGTGGCCGGCAGGAAGGTCGGGTACTTGAGCTCGGCCCGGTCGACGCCGGTCAGCGAGAACAGGCCGCCCAGGTCCAGCGGGCCGGGCAGCAGGAAGACCTCCTTCTCGCTGATGTCGAGCTCGGAGATCAGCAGGTCCAGCATCTTGGGGTCGATGTCGTCCTCGACCTCCAGCCGCACCGGCGGCCGGCCGATCTTGCGCCGCAGCAGCTCCTTCTCCAGCGCCACCAGCAGGTTCTCGGCGTCGTCCTCCTCGACCTCGACGTCCTCGTTCCGGGTCACCCGGAACGTGTAGTGGCCGATCACCTGCATGCCGCTGAACAACTGGTCCAGGTGGTGCGCGATGACGTCCTCGAGGGCGACGTAGCGGCCCTCGGAGAGCGACAGGAACCGCGGCAGCACGGTCGGCACCTTGACCCGCGCGAACTGCCGGTTGCCGGTGGTCGGGTTGCGGACCAGGACCGCGAGGTTGATCGACAGGCCCGAGATGTACGGGAACGGGTGCGACGGGTCGACCGCGAGCGGCGTCAGCACCGGGAAGATCCGGTCCGCGAACAGCTCGTCCATCCGGCTCTTCTCGGCCGGCTCCAGTTCGTCCCAGCGCAGGATCTCGATGCCGTACTTGGCCAGCTCGGGCCGGATCTCGCTGGTGAAGATCCGGGTCTGCTCGGCGTACAGCTCCCGGGTCCGGTCCAGGATCTTGGTGAGCACCTCGCGCGGCATCATGCCGCTGATCGTCGGTACGGCCACGCCGGCCGCGATCCGGCGCTTCAGGCCGGCCACCCGCACCATGTAGAACTCGTCCAGGTTGGACGCGAAGATCGCCAGGAACTTGGCCCGCTCCAGCAGCGGGATCCGGTCGGCGTCGCGGGCCAGGTCGAGCACCCGGTTGTTGAAGGCGAGCCAGGACAGCTCCCGGTCCAGGAACCGGTCCGGGGGCAGTTCGGGGCCGGACGGCAGCAGGTCGGGGGAGTCCGCGGTGGGCCGGTCGTCGTCGTAGGCCTCGGCGAGGCCCGTGTCGAAACTCAGTCCGGCGTCGAAGTCGCCAGCGCTCATGGTCTCAGCACCCTCCTGAGTCTCCTGCTCCGTGTGGCGGCTGCGATAACGGCGGAACCGCTCGACGATTCCTCCCGGTCCCCCGAAACGCATCGTAATCACCTACCGTGAATCGCTGTTGTTGAGTACATGACATCGGAGGAGACGATCGCGAAGCCGTACCGCTGGTAGAGCGCGATCGCGCCGGTGTTGTCACCTTCGGTGTACAGGATCACCTCGGTGTCGCCGCGGGACGCCAGGTGGCTCAGTCCGCGGGACAGCAGGGCGGCACCGACGCCGCCGCCGGCCCGGTCCGGGTCGACGCCGATCACGTACACCTCGCCGAGGGTGCCGGGATGCTGCTTGGTCCAGTGGAAGCCGATCATGGTCGGTCCGGCGTAGGCGACCAGGAAGCCGGCCGGGTCGAACCAGTCCTGCCCGATCCGCTGGTCGAGGTCGGCCCGGGTGATCCCGCCCTGCTCCGGATGGTGCGCGAAGGCGCGCCCGTTCACGGTCAGCCAGGGCTCCTCGTCGGTACCGACCCGGAACGGCCGGATCTCAACCCCGGCAGGGACCGGCGGCGGTTCCGGAAGATCGGCCAGCGACCTTTTCATGATCAACAGCTCGCGGCTGCGGGTCAGGCCGTGCCGGGCCGCGAGCGCCTGCGCGGCGGCGGTGTCCCGGGTCGCCCAGAACGCGACCGTCGTCGTGCCCTGAGGCTGTCGAAGCGTCTCCAGCAAGGCCTCGAGGATCGCCGTGCCGATGCCCTGCCGGCGATGATCAGGATGGACGACCAGGCTGCCGGTGCCGTCGAGCAACTGGCCGTACCCGATCAGGCGGTCGTCCTCGACGGCGAGCGCGTGTTCGGCCGGGGTGCCCGCAGCGAGAGCGAGCAGCCCGGCCTCGTTGATCGCGCCGAATCCGTCCCGTTCCTCGGCCTCGCCGACCAAGCGGTGGATGGCGGGCACCTCGGTGGCTGAGATCGCGGCGGTACGGACGATGCGGGGAGCCATGAGGGCAACCGTAACGGCAGGGCGCCGGCGGACCTGAGCCGAAGCACTAGGCTGACGGCCATGCTGGACGAGGAATACCGGCCCGACCAGATCGCCGAGTACGGACGCGCGGTGCAGGACGCCGCCGTGGAACGGATGCGGCCGCATCTGCTGCTGACCCGGATCGGCGTCGCGGTGGCCGCGGCGGCCGTGGTGCTGGACGCGGCGGCCTTGATCACGTTCCCGGTCTTCGCCGGGTCAGGCACCGGTCCGGCGGCGGCGGTCGTCGCCCTGGTCGCCGGGATCCTGCTGCTCGTGGTCGCGGGCTGGCAGCTGGTCTGCTGGCAGTTGGCCTTCGCGGAGTGGCGCGGCGGCCCGGACCGGAACCTGAACCGGCTCGCCCTGATCTCGTACGTGGCGCACTGGGTGTCGTACCTGCTCGCCGTGGTCGCCCTGCTCGCGGCGATGGCGGCCAGCCGGGAATCGGGCTGGTCGTCGACCTCGGCGGTGCTGACCACGCTCGGCCTGGTCTGCGCGATCGGCGGTCAGGTGCTCGCCGGGGTGCAGTACCTGCGGACCGCCGGCCCGCCCGGAACCATCCCGGCCCACATGCGACGGCTGATCGAACGGGAACGGAAGCGCGCCGAGCGAGGGCGCTGACAGCCGCAGCCCGCGGACCTGAGCTCTGTCGAGCCACTGAGGTATCAACCGTCGGCGCGGCTCTCCGAACGATCCGGAGGGTTGGTGTGGGCCGGAGCTTCGGGCTCGTCGGCCTGGGCCCGGCGGTCGGGCTGGGCGACGAAGCGGTAGCCGACGTTGCGGACGGTGCCGATCACGGACTCGTACTCGGGGCCGAGCTTGGCCCGCAGCCGCCGGACGTGCACGTCGACGGTCCGGGTGCCGCCGTAGTAGTCGTACCCCCAGACGTCGCTGAGCAGTTGCTGCCGGCTGAACACCCGGCCTGGGTGCTGGGCCAGATACTTCAGCAACTCGAACTCGGTGTAGGTCAGGTCGAGCTGTTCACCGTCCAGCTTCGCCGAGTAGGCCGCCTCGTCGATCACGATGTGGCCGGTGTCGATCAGCGGCTCCGTCGCCGCGGCGGCGGTCGGCGCGAGCGCCAGCCGAAGCCGTACGTCGACCTCGGCCGGACCGGCGGTGGTCAGCAGCAGATCGTCGAAGCCCCAGTCGGCCGACAGTGCGGTCAGCCCGCCCTCGCTGGCGATCACCAGCAGCGGGCCGTCCTTGCCGGTGGTGCCGATCAGCCGGCACAACGAGCGGGCTCCGACCAGGTCGCGGCGGGCGTCCAGCAGGATCACGTCGGCCGCCGGGGCGTCCAGCAGTGCGGTCGCCTCAGCCGGTGCGATCTTCACCTGATGCGGTAGCAACTCCAACGCTGGAAGGATTTCCGCAGACGCGCTCGTGTCGTTGGTCAACAACAAGAGGGTGGCCATGTCGGTCTCCTTCTGTGTCCCCGATGGACACATTCTGACCGGTCGGTGAAGCCGATCCCAAATCACCCCCGGCCCCGGGTGAACGATTTCTCGTCCACGTCGGCCAGACTGGCGCCCATGGGCACGGTACGGATCCGCTATTGGGCGGGCGCCAAGGCGGCCGCCGGAACGGCGCTGGAGGAGGTCGTCGCCGACACCCCGCGGCAGGCGCTGGACCAGGCTCGGCGGCGGCGCGCGGATGCCGGGTTCGACCGGGTGCTGGCCGCGTCGTCACTGTTGATCGACGGCCGCGCCGCTCACGAGGAGGACCTGGACGGCCCCGTCACCGGGTCCGTCGAGCTGGAGGTGCTGCCGCCGTTCGCCGGGGGCTGAGCGTCCGTAATCCGGACCCTGCGCGTTGCGCAGAGTCGCGCGCGGAAGGTGTCTCAAATCACGGTCAAGGAGGTCAGGATGCGAGACGGCTCGGAGGAGGGTCGGAAGTCGCCCGTACAGTGACCAGCATGTCCACGAACCGCCTTGGGTCCCTGCTGACCCGCCGGCTCGCGGTCGATCTCTGCCGCATGCGGTCGTCGTTCTGTCCGGGGTCGTGCCCCGCCGACGGCCGCTGACGCGTTTCCTCACTTCGCCAGTCACGGCCCGCCCCGGGCACATGCACCCGGGCCGGGGTGTCCCTCGCCATCCATCCGAACTCAGGAGAAGCCACCTATGAGCAACACGCAAACCGCCGTCGACGCTCTCGTCGACGCCGACTGGGTCGCCGCGCACGCCGACGACCCGAAGGTCGTCCTGGTCGAGGTCGACGAGGACACCAGCGCGTACGACGGCGGCCACATCGCCGGCGCGATCAAGCTGGACTGGAAGACCGACCTACAGGACCCGGTCCGCCGCGACTTCGTCAACAAGGCCCAATTCGAGAAGCTGCTGTCCGAGCGCGGCATCGGCAACGACGACACGGTGGTGCTGTACGGCGGCAACAACAACTGGTTCGCCGCGTACGCGTACTGGTACTTCAAGCTGTACGGCCACGCCGACGTCCGGCTGCTGGACGGCGGTCGCAAGAAGTGGGAACTGGATGCCCGCGAGCTGACCACGGAGGCCCCGAACCGCGAGGCCACCAGCTACACCGCGCAGGAGCCGAACCTGGAGATCCGCGCCTTCCGCGACGAGGTCGTCTCCGCGATCGGGCAGAAGGCGCTGATCGACGTCCGCAGCCCCGACGAGTACGCCGGCCGGCTGCTCGCCCCGGCCCACCTGCCGCAGGAGCAGGCCCAGCGCGGCGGCCACGTGCCGACGGCGGCCAACGTGCCGTGGAGCAAGGCGGCCAACGACGACGGCACGTTCAAGAAGCCGGAGGAACTGACCCAGCTCTACAGCGAGGCCGGCCTCGATCTGGACAAGGACATCATCGCCTACTGCCGGATCGGCGAGCGGAGCGCGCACACCTGGTTCGTGCTGCACGAGCTGCTCGGCAAGCCGAACGTGAAGAACTACGACGGTTCCTGGACCGAGTACGGCTCGCTGGTCGGCGTGCCGGTGGCCGTCGGCGACGAGCCCGGCCAGGCCTGACGCCAACGACGACGAAAGGAAGTTGATCATGTGCGGAGCGACTGAAGGCGGGCTCGCCCTGGCCGGTGTCGACGTGACGAAGGAGGCCGTGATCCAGGGCCGGGTGCTGCGCGGCGGCACCCCGGTCCCGAACGCCTACGTCCGGCTGCTCGACTCGGGCGGCGAGTTCACGGCGGAGGTGCCCACCTCGGCGACCGGCCACTTCCGGTTCTTCGCCGGCGACGGCAATTGGACCCTGCGGACCCTGGCGCCCGGCGCCAAGGCCGACCGCGCCGTCGTAGCCGCCCGCGGCAGCGTAGCCGAGATCGACGTAGACCTGGACGCCGCCTGACCCTCCCCAATCCCGCCGACCGGTCACCAAAGCAGCGTTTTTTGCGGCGTGTCGCTGCGTAAGTGACCAGTGGGTGAGGGTTCGGACGTGATTGCGGCCCTGCAGGGGAGCTCCCCGGCAGGGCCGCATCCATGTCCAGGCCCGTTCGGCCACCCAGCCCGGTATCCGCGACCTCGTGCCGTGTCCGCGCCCCGTCCGGCTGTGGCTTCGGGCTGGTGCTGTCCGACTGCGATCCGCGACAGTTCCTCGCGTCCGCGATCGTTGCAACGGTCGCGGTTGGGCGGAACGGTCGCGGGTGCGGCTTTGGGCTGGTGGTTGGGCGGGCTTCGCGGCCCAGAACGTCGACCACGATGCTTCAATTCCCCGATCGACCGGTCACTTCCGCAGCGACACGCCGCCAAAAACGCTGCTTTTGTGACCGGTCGGCGGTTTAGGTGAGGGCTCGGACGGTGGCCAGGGCGGCTTCGGCGGCTTCGCGGCCCTTGTCCTCCTTGGAGTCCGGCAGGCCGGCGCGGTCCAGGGCCTGCTGTTCGTTGTCGCAGGTGAGGACGCCGAAGCCGACCGGGACGCCGGTTCGGAGGCTGACCTCGGTCAGGCCGACGGTGGCGGCCTGGCAGACGTACTCGAAATGCGGCGTGCCGCCGCGGATCACCACGCCGAGCGCGACGACGGCGTCGGCGCCGGACGCCGCGGCCCGGGCGGCGGCGACCGGGAGTTCGAACGAGCCGGGGACCCGGATCAGTTCGACCGCGGCGCCGGACCGGTCCAGCGCCTGCAGCGCGCCGCCGATCAGGCCGTCCATCACTGTCGTATGCCAGCTGGCCGCGACCACCACGATCCGGAGCCCGGCTCCGTCGGTGTTCAGGTCGGGTGCGCCCTCGCCGCTCATCGGCGGGCTCCGTTCTCGGTCAGCCTCGAACCGTTCTTGATCATGATCGTGTCGTCCTCCAGAGTGGTGCCGAACCGGTGGCCGAGCCGGTCCCGCTTGGTGATCAGGTAGTCGCGGTTGTGCGGGTCCAGCCCGACCCGCAGCGGTACGGTCTCGGCCACCGAGACCCCGGTCGCGACCAGCGCGGTGATCTTGTCCGGGTTGTTGGTCAGCAGCCGTACCTCCGGGATGCCGAGCGCGCGCAGGATCCGGCCGGCGGCACCGAAATCGCGGGCGTCGGCGGGCAGGCCGAGCTCCAGGTTGGCGTCGACCGTGTCCCGGCCGTCGTCCTGCAGCCGGTAGGCGTTGATCTTGTCCAGTAGCCCGATCCCGCGGCCCTCGTGCCCGCGCAGGTAGACGATCAGCCCGCCCTCGGCCGCGGTGGCCCGGAGCGACGCCCGCAGCTGCGGGCCGCAGTCGCAGCGCAGCGAGCCGAAGGCGTCGCCGGTCAGGCATTCGGAATGCACCCGGACCAGCGGGATGCCGCTGACCGGTGTGGCTGAGGTCAGCACCAGATGATCATCACCGGTCGCCGGATCGCGGTACGCCTGCACGGTGAAGTCGCCGAACTCGGTCGGCAGCGTGGCCCGTTCGCTCGTCCCGAGCACCGCTTCCAGTTCCGCGACCGCTTGATGATCATGGTCCCGGCGCCAGGCGATCAGGTCGCTGATCGTGATCAACGGAAGATCGAACCGGGCGGCCAACCGCTCACCGTCGGCGAGCCGGCTCATCTCGCCGTCCTCGTTGGCCAGCTCCGCGATCCCGGCGACCGCACCGGTGCCGGCCAGCCGGACCAGGTCGGTGGCCGCCTCGGTGTGCCCGGCCCGGGCCAGCACGCCGCCCGGTACGGAACGCAACGGCAGCACGTGTCCCGGCCGGATCAGCGACTGCGGGACCGACTCCGGATCGGCCAGCACGCGCAGGGTACGGGTCCGGTCGGCGGCCGAGATCCCGGTACTGATGCCGGTGGCCGCGTCGACGGTCACCGTGTACGCGGTGCGCCGCGGATCCTCCGAGTGCGGCACCATCAGCGGCAACCGGAGCGCGTCCGCACGGGCCGCGGGCATCGGTGCACAGACGAAGCCGGAGGAGTGCCGGATCGTCCAGTTCAACCAGTGCGGCGTGACCCGGTCGGCCGCGACGATCACGTCGACCTCGTTCTCCCGGTCGGGGTTGTCGGCGACCAGCACCGGCAGGCCGTCGCGCAGCGCGGCCAGCGCCTCCTCGACGGAGTTGATCATGATCCCACCCGCTCGGTCTGGTGCAGCAGCCGCTCCACGTACTTCGCGATCACGTCGACCTCGAGGTTGACCGCGACCTCGGGCTGCAGCTTGCCCAGCGTGGTGACGTCGAGCGTGGTCGGGATCAACGAGACCCCGAACGAGTCGTCGCCGACCTCGGTCACGGTGAGCGACACCCCGTCGACTGCCACGGATCCCTTCTCCGCAACGTATTTCGCGAGCTCGGCGGGCACGGTGATCACCACGTCGTCCCAGCGCGGACCGGGGGTGCGCGACTTGATCGTGCCGACGCCGTCGACGTGTCCCTGGACGATGTGGCCGTCCAGCCGGCCGCCGGCCACGACCGCGCGCTCGAGATTGAGGCCCTGCTCCGGCCGTACCCCGCCCAGCGTCGTACGCCGCAGC
Organism: Microlunatus parietis; assembly: GCF_013407955.1. Lineage (GTDB taxonomy): Bacteria > Actinomycetota > Actinomycetes > Propionibacteriales > Propionibacteriaceae > Microlunatus > Microlunatus parietis. Next base: position 4,710,884 of record NZ_JACCBU010000001.1, read on the forward strand.
GTCTCCGGCATGACGTCGACGGTGAAGCCGTCCTCGTGCAACTCGATCACGGTCAGGCAGGCGCCGTTGACGGCGACGGAGTCGCCGGGCTTCAGCCCGCCCAGGACCTGTCGGGCCCTGATCCGCAGCTGGGCCGCGCCTTCCAGTTCGAGCAGCGCGACGGCGGCGCCCTGTTCCTCGATGATTCCGGTGAACATCCATCCCCTCCGGTTCACGGCAGTCCGGATCCGGGGAATGGTCGAAACGCCGGCGTCCATGATCACGCCGACGCAGGACAGGACCGCCGCACCCCGAGCATGATCAACTCATGCCGGCGGGTATGCCGCGGCCCGCGTGCTGCCTCCCATCCGGACTTTCACCGTCGGTTCTGGAGTTTCACCAGATCAACCGTTCCAGCGAACTGGAGCGGGTCGCGGACTGTCACCGCCGGCTCGGAATTACACCGACCCCGGAGCACGTCGTGCCTTGCTTGTGCGCCAAGTCTGACACGGTTCTGCCCGAATCCGTACGGCGTCCGGCTCGTGAGCGCCCGGATGTGACGCAGTGAACAGGCCGGGCCACCGGGTGGGTGAGTGCGTCAGGCGCCCGCCGGGACCCGCATGCGGGCCACCACCGGCAGGTGATCGGAGGCAGGGCTGTGCGGCACCTCGATCGACCGGGTGATCACGTTGCCGGAGTGCAGCAGGTAGTCGATCCGGCTGGCAGGGGCGGCGACCGGGTAGGTGTAGCCGGGACCAGCTCCGGCACCGACCCAGCCGTCCCGCAGCACAGCGGTGAGGGTCTTGATCTCCGGCACGTCCGGACGGGCGTTCAGGTCGCCGGCCAGCACGGTCGGGCGGCGCGAGCCGGACAGCAACTGCCGGACCGCGTCGGCCTGCTCCTGCCGCTCGGCGTTGTTGTTGTGCGTCAGGTGGGTGTTGGCCACCCGGACCGACTGCCCGTGCACCGCGAGCGTCGCCTGCAGCAGCCCGCGCTGCTCCTGACCCGGGTACTTCGGCAGGTACGTATTGCTGGACTCGACGATCGGGAAGCGGGACAGCAGTGCGGTGCCGTACTGCCGCCGCGGCGCGCCGGGTGTCAACGGTTCCAGGTCCAGGTTCGCGCCGTAGCTGACGTGCATCCGCAGCCGGTCGGCGAACCAGGCCGGTTGATCGACCCAGTCACTGCGGTCGCCGAAATGCCGGTCGACCTCCTGCAGCGCCACCACGTCGGCGCCACTGTCCTCGATCAGCCGCGCGATCCGCTCCAGGTCGAGCACGCCGTCCACGCCCCGGCCGTGGTGGATGTTGTAGCTGATCACGTCGATGTCGTGATCCCGTCCGTCGTCGGCGGAGGCCGTGGCGGGGATCAGGAAGAGGGCGGCGAGGAAGGCGAGGGCGATCCGAAGTGAGCGGCGCATGGTCACGTTCTAAGCGGATCAGGCGAACCGGACGCCAACGGCCGGTGTCCGTCGTCCGACGGTTACGCGGAACGCCGGCTTCCTGCCGTCGGCGGGCGCGACTACCGGTCGGTGTCCACGATGATCGTGACCGGCCCGTCGTTCACCGACGAGACGGCCATCGCGGCACCGAACCGGCCGGTCGCGACCTCGGCACCGAGTCCGCGCAGGGCGGCCACGAACGCCTCGACCAGCGGCTCGCTGATCTCCCGCGGCGCGGCGGCGCTCCAGGACGGCCGCCGTCCCTTCCGTACGTCGGCGTAGAGGGTGAACTGGCTGACCACCAGGATCGGCGCCCCCTCCTGGGCGGCGGACCGCTCGTCGTGCAGGATCCGCAGGTTCCAGAGCTTGTCGGCGAGCCCGGCCGCCGTCGCGGCGGTGTCGTCGTGGGTCGCCCCGACCAAGATCAACAAGCCGGGCCGGTCGATCGCGCCGACCACCTCGCCGGCCACCTCGACCGCAGCCGAGGTCACCCGCTGCGCCACCGCCCGCATCAGTGCCGGGTCTCTTCGACGATCCAGTCCAGGTAGGCCGGCAGGCCGGCCGAGATCGGCAGGAACACCAGCTCCGGCACGTCATAGGAGTGATGCCGGTCGATCCAGTCGATCACCGCGTCCTGCCGGTCCGCGGCGGTCTTGATCCACAGCTGCCACTCGCGCTCGGAGTGCAACTCGCCCTGCCAGCGATAGACGCTGCGCACCGGGCCGGCGACCTGGACGCAGGCGGCCAGCCTTGCGGCGACCAGGCCCTCGGCGATCCGGCCGGCCTCCTCCTCGCTGTCCGTCGTCGTGACGGCCACCAGCTGATCGGTCATCGCCCCATGATGCCCGACCGGTACTGTGCTGGGCAGCGGAGCGAAGGGAGTCGGACCATGTCACGGTCACTGGTCGTCAAGATCACCTGCGGCGCCGAGGCGGCGGAGCGGGCCAATCAGGGCTGGACCGTCGCGGCGATGGGCCTGGCCGCCGGCGCCGAGGTGACGGTCTGGCTGACCGGCGAGGCGACCTGGTTCGCGGTGCCGGACCGGCAGCCCGATCTCGCGCTGCCGCAAGCGGCCGAGGTCTCGGACCTGGTCGAGACGGTACGGTCCGGCGGCTCGGTGATCGTCTGCAGCCAGTGCGCGGCCCGCCGGGAGCTGACCGAAGATCAACTTCTGCCCGGGGTACGGATCGCCGGCGCGGCCGTCTTCGTCGAGTCGGTGCTCGCCGACGGCGTCCAGGCCCTGGTCTACTGAGGCGCTCCGTTACGGGGCTTCGGCGAGGCCGAGATCCCGGCCGAGCTGCTCGGCGGTCACGTCGCCGGGTCGCTGGCCGGACCGGGCGGCGGCCCGGGCCAGCGCGGCGACTCTCGTGTTGACCGGCGCCGGAAGCCCGTACTCGTTGGCGATCCGGACGATCTCGCCGTTCAGGTAGTCGGTCTCGACCGACCCGGAACCGCGGGCCAGTGACTGCCAGGTGGACCCGCCCAGTTGCGCCGGCTGCCCGGGCACCGGGCGCACGGTGAAGCTGTTGGCCCGGGTCGCGGCCTCCTCCTCGTCGGAGGTGACGGGGATCCCGGCGCCGGCGAGTACGTTCCGGGCCTCCGCCACGGCCGCTGCGACGAGCGCCCGGTGATCACCGCTGCCGCCGTCCAGGGCCTGGAAGATGTTGCCGAGATTGCTGATCAACTTCCGGTACTTCCACGGCATCACGTCGGCCGGCAGCGGCACCACCAGCGGCGCGCGTTCCCAATCATGCTTCAGTTCGGCCAGCAGTTCATGATCATCCGGTCCGGCGGTCCCGGCCGGCACCCGGCCCACATGCAGCGTCCCCGTGGACGGAGCCGCGCGTACGATCACCTCGCCCGGCACCAGGTGCACGGCGGGCAGCCAGACGCAGACTCCGTAGACCCGGCGGAAGTAGCGCAGCGCGATCCGCTCGCTGGCCACCCCGTTGAGCGCGGTCAGCAGCGGCAGCAGCTCGCCGGCGGTGCCGAGCACCCGGCCGTCGGCGTGCACCGGCTGGTCGACCCACTCGGTCAGCGCGGCCTGCGCCTGGTGGGTCTTGGTGGACAGCACCAACACGTCGTCCGGCGTCAGCTCCAGTTCGGCCGGCGCGCCGACGGCGGTCACCGGCACCGTGACATCGGCGTCCGGATCACGCAGCCGCAGTCCGGATCGACGCAAGGCGGCGAGATGATCACCGCGGGCCACCAGCACGGTCGGCAGCCCGGCCTGGGTCAGCCGTCCGCCGATCGCACCGCCGATCGCCCCGGCCCCGATGATGATGTAGCGACGCACGGCTGGAATTCTATTTCACCAGGCCGGAGGGCGGTTCACCGGTGTTCGGCGGTGCCGCCACTAGACTGCCGCCATGACGATCACCGCCGTCTTCGTGACGTTGTTGATCGGGGGATTCGCTGCCATCGGCCTTGCCGCGCTGGCGTACTTGACGTTGATCTTGATCAACAGTGCGCGACCGCCGCAGACCGTGCCGGACCAGGATGTGATGGACACCGAGTTCATCGAATCCCCGACGGTGAAGATCGTCAGACGACAACAGACGGTCGAGTCACCGACGGTGAGGATCGTCAGACGACAACGGACCGACGACGGGAAATGATCAATGGCCTTTGAGATTCCGGACGGCTTGCACACCGACCTGTACGGGCTCGCCTGGATGATCGGACGCTGGGAGGGCCGCGGCAAGGGCAGCTATCCCGGCACCGAGGACTTCGACTTCGGACAGCAGATCGACTTCGCGCACAACGGCGGGAACTACCTGCACTATCTGTCCCAGACCTTCGAGGTCGGCGAGGACGGCCGCGCCGTCCGGCCGCTCGGGATGGAGACCGGCTTCTGGCGGCCGAAGCCGGACGGCGCGCTCGAGGTCGTCCTCTGCCAGCCGGAAGGCTATGCCGAGGTCTGGTACGGCAAGATCACCGGGGCCAAGATCGAACTCGCCACCGACGCCGTGGTCCGGACCGCGACCGCCGACGAGTACACGGCGGGCCAGCGCCTGTACGGCAACGTCGAGGGGGACCTGCTCTGGACCTTCGACAAGGCCGCCGGCGGGCACGACCTGCAGAACCACCTCTGGGCCCGGCTCCGCCGCGCCTAGATCGCCGCTCGACGATGGGAACCCGACGGGGAGCCGCCCTGCTGGCCCTGGCCCTCGTCGCCGGTCTCGTCGGCTGCACCTCGGCCGGCCAGCAGCCGCCGCCCGGTGGTTCGGTGCCGGCCACCGCGGCCGAGCCTCCGGCGGTCCAGCGGCCGAAGAACCTCGACATGGCGAAGGCCGACCCGGTCTCGGCGCCTGATTCCCTTCGCGGTAGCGGACACAGGGTGTCCCCTTCGGACCGGCAGGGTTGGTGTCAGGGGGCACCCGACGAAGAGGGAGTTGATGAGCGCATGGAGCGACCGAGGATGTACGCCGATGCGTTGACGATCGGGACCGAGCCGGCGGGAGCGCGACGATTGGCCGAGTTCTATCACCGGCTGCTCGGCTGGCCGATCTCCAACGAGGGACAAGACGGCTGGTGGGCGCAACTCCGTCCGCCCGAGGGCGAGACCGGGCCGACGCTCAACTTCGAGGGCGACCGGGAGTACCGGCGGCCGGTCTGGCCCAGCCGCGCCGGCGAGCAGACCGCCACGATCCATCTCGACATCGGGGTCGACGACCTCGACGCCGCGGTCGCCTGGGCGCTGGAGGCCGGTGCCACCCTGGCCGACGACCAGCCGCAGCCGCACGTCCGGGTGCTGCTGGACCCGCAGGGCCACCCGTTCTGCCTGTTCTGAGGCTGGAGGGGCGATGGCGAGGTTCACCACGCGGGAGTTGTCCAAGCGCACGTTCGACGACTTCGCGCACTTCTTCACCCAGGTACACGGTTGTCACTGCACCCTCTACCTGCTCGGCCGGCACCTGACGCCGCTGCCGGGCTCGGCGAAGGAGCGGGCCCGGCTGCTCGGCGCTCCGGACCGCTCCCAGAAGCACTTCCCGCATCGTGACCTGATGCGAGCCCGGGAGCTGGAGGTGGTCCGCGAACTGATCGAGCAGGGAACGGCCACCGGCATCCTGGTGTACGCCGACGGCGAGCCGGTCGGCTGGTGCCACTACGGCCGGACCGACGAGATCCCGGTGCACCGCGACGAATCCGTACCGCCGCGGATGTTCGCCCGCGACCCGACCACACGGTGGCGGATCAACTGCTACGTCACCCGGATCGACCATCGCCGGCAGGGCGTCGCGACCCGGGCCCTGAAGGCCACGATCGCGGCGATCAGGAAACGCGGCGGCGGCTGGGTCGAGGTCACCACGATGGCCTTCCCGCACCACGACCCGCTGCTGCCGAAGCTCCGCAAGACGTTCGGCTGGGCCTCGCCCGAAGTGGCCGACCACATCCGGGAGAACTGGCCGAGCCGGGAGATCCCCGGCATCGGCCGGCTGAACGCCTGCGGCGCCTCCAGCCGAACCCTCGATCACGCCGGCCGGATGTCGATGTACGAGAAGGTCGGCTTCCAGGCCGTCGCCCGCGACCCGTACCGGGGCTCGGACGACCCGCGCTATCCCTGGCACTTCGTCCTGATGCGGCTCGAGGTCTGACCGATCGACAGGTAAACGTACATCGAATGTATGATTCAGTCCATGACTGTTAGTAGTGCGGGTGGGTCTCGGTTCTTCGGGCGGCGCGAGGTTCTGAGCGTGCTGCGCCGCCACCTGGAGACCGTCACGCAGACCAAGGCAGGTCAGCTCATCGCCTTGCGCGGGCGCCGTCAGGTGGGAAAGTCGACGGTGGTCGAACGGTTCGTCCAGTCCGCGAAGGTGCCGTACGTCTTCGTCACCGGGGTCTTCCAGGCTTCCATGATCAAACAGTTGAACGATGCGACGATCGCGATCAACGAGTCGACCCGACGGCTTCCGGACGCAGAACTGCTGACCCAATCTGCCGCGGGATCATGGCGCGAATGGTTCGGCCGGCTCGCCCTGGCAGCGCGAGAAGGGCCGGTCATCGCCGTCCTCGACGAGTTCCCGTGGCTGGCCGACGCCGATCCTGCTCTGGAGGGCGAGCTGCAAGCGCAGTGGGACAGGACGTTGGCCAAGCTGCCGGTGCTGTTGATCATCATCGGGTCCGACGTGGCGATGATGGACCGGTTGGCCGGACATGGCCGTCCGCTGTTCGGGCGCCTGACGCCACTGGTCGTCCCCGCCCTCAACCCGGCCGAGATTGCTGAGGCGGCCCCAGGACGTTCTGCGGCGGAGGTGTTCGATGCCTATCTGGTGACCGGCGGCTATCCGCGGCTCGTGACCGAACTGACCCGGCGCTCCGGAAGTACCGTCGACTTCGTCCGGAACTCGCTCACCGATGCCTACAGTGCCCTGGTCGCCACGGCACGGCTGAATCTGGAATCGGAGTTTCCCGAGCCGCAGTACGCCTATCAGGTCCTGTCAGCGATCGGCGCCAGCGACAGTTCGCACCCCGGTTTCAAGGATGTTCTCGGGGCGATCACCGACGCCGACGAGCGTAAGCGAGCCGAGACCGCGACCACCCGTGCACTACGGACCCTGACCGACATCAAGGGCCTCATCGAGCGCGAGCTTCCTGCCTGGGCGCCCGCCACGTCGAAACTGCGGCGGTACCGCGTCACCGACCCCTATCTGCGGTTCTGGTTCCGCTACGTCGAGCGCAACGTCGACCGCATCTCCCGAGGCCGCGCCGATCTTGCTGTCAGCGCGTTCGACCGGGACTGGGAAGCGTGGCGCGGGCAGAGCATCGAGCCGGTGGTACGGGACGCGCTGCTGCGACTGGCCCGCGAAGGCGGCGACCTCGACGGCGTCGAGTCGGTGCTGCCGTGGTGGGTGCGGGACAACAGCGTGGAGGTGGACGTGGTCGCGACGACGACGAAGCGGACGGCTCTCGTCGCGACGATCAAGTGGCGTGCCCGAGGCGGGGTGACGGCCGCTGAACTCGATCAGCTCAGGCAGCACCGCGAACGGGTGCCACGGAGCGAGAATGCCCTGCTGGGTGTGGTCAGCCCGGGCGGCCGACCCCCGAAAGGCGCCGCCGTCGCCTACTCGGCGGCCGATCTGCTCGCAGCGTGGAAGTGATCAGCTTCGCGACGTCAGGCCGGACGCTCGCTCAGCTGCCCGAACGCCGGATACAGCGGGGGAGGCGGATCGACGGCATCGGGCCAGCGGTCGATGATCGCGGCCGCGAGGGCGCGCAGCCAGGCAGCCAGCCGACCCATTCCGCCGGCCCGGTCGGCGAGCTCGCCGAACACGCCGATCTGGTGCACGATCTGGCCGCGCCGCCGCCGGCCGTCCTGCGCCGACTGGTCCGCGTCGGCGACCAGACGCAGTCGGCGGATCCGCCCGATCAGCGGAATCGCGGCCCCGTCGGCGATCATCCGGTCGTAGCCGTCCAGCACCGCCGCCGCGCCGTTCGCGCCCAACGCGGCCCGATAGGCGGCGTCGGCCTCCTCGATCACCGATCCCGGCAGTACGCCCCAGGGATGGCTGTGGTGCGGGAACGGGTAACGCAGGAACGAGGCGTCGATCCCCAGGTGCCCGTACCGGCAGCCCTCGAAGTCGATCAACCGCGCGCCGGCGTCCGTGATCAGCACGTTGCTCGGATTGAGATCCAGGTGGATCAGCGCTCCGAAATCCCCCGGTTCAGTCGTGCGCCGCAGTAGCGCGGCGACGTCGTCCCGGGCGGCGGCCGCCGGCGGCAGGGCCAGTTCGTTGCAGGCGCGCTCGATCTCGTCCCAGGCCTCGAGGCCGAACGCGTAGACCGCGCCGGTGCTGACATCGGCGGCGAAGCCGTCCAGAACCCGTTGATGATCATCGCGCCGGTCCAGGGTTGTCGCGTGCAGCCGGGCCGTGGCCGTAGCCAAGTCGATCATGCCGCGTGCCGCAGCCTCGGCAAGATCACCGATCAGCAACTGATGCAGCGTCGGCCACGCTCCCAGGTCGGACTGGATCGCCACCCCGGCGTCGTCGTCGAAGTCGATCAACTCGGCTGCGACCCCACTCGTCGCCGCCGTACGGAGCCCGGCCGCCTCCCGCCGCAGGAACGCCGGCCCGCCGTGACCGGCGCCGTCGACCCGGCGGGTCTTGATCATCACCGACCGGCCGATCCCGGGCAGCTCCCGGTCCAGGATCAGCCGGGTGACCGGGGCAGCTACGTGGCCGACGTACTCCTCGCCCTGCGCCCGTACGGTCTCGCCGGCCAGCCGGGACAACCGGTCCAGCACGCGGGCACGCCGGACCGGGTCGAGGGGATGCAGGGGCATCGGGTCAGGCTATCCGGTGATCAAGATCGCGGGGCCGGAATTTCCGAGCAGGCATAGGCTGACGGCGTGAGCGTGCTGGTGACGGACGGAATCGACGCGGGCGCCGTGTGGCATTACGGCGACCCGATGCGGGAGCAGCGGCGGCTGGAGGAGGGGACCGCGCTGGTCGATCTGTCGCATCGCGACGTGATCACGGTCACCGGGCCGGACCGGCTGGCCTGGCTGCACTCGCTGACCACCCAGCACCTGGAATCGCTGTGGCCCTGGGTCGGCACCACGACCTTGGTGCTGGACCCGCAGGGACACCTCGAGCACGCCCTGTACGGGGTCGACGACGGGACGACGTTCTGGGCACACACGGAGCCCGGAGCGGGCGCGGCAGCGGCCGCCTGGCTGGACCGGATGCGGTTCATGATGCAGGTCGAGGTCGCCGACCGTTCGGCGGAGTTCGGCCTGGTCTGGGCACCCGAGGCTCTCGCCTTGCCCGAGTCCGGCGTCATCGCCAAACGGACGGGCGCGGACTCGCTCGGCGGCCGCGAGCTGTTCCTGCCGAGGGACGCGGTGGCCGGGCTGCTGGAAGGGCGTGAGCTGGCCGGGACCTGGGCGTACGAGGCGCGCCGGATCGGCGCCGGGGTGCCGCGGCTCGGCCCGGACACCGACGAGCGGGCGATTCCCAACGAGCTGGGCCTGCTCGGCGTCGCGGTCCACCTGGACAAGGGGTGCTACCGCGGCCAGGAGACGGTGGCCCGGATCCACACGCTGGGCCGGCCGCCGCGCCGGCTGGTGCTGCTGCACCTGGACGGCAGCGTCGACGCGCTGCCCGAGCCCGGCGCGCCGCTGCAGGCGGGCGGCCGGGTGGTCGGGTTCGCCGGCAGTTCGGCCCGGCACTACGAGCTGGGCCCGATCGCGCTCGGCCTGGTCAAGCGCAACGTGCCGACCGACGCCGAGTTGACCGTCGGCGGCGAGGTCGAGATCGCTGCCGCTCAGGAGGTGCTGGTCGACCCGGAGGTCGGCCTGCACGTCCGTGCCCGACTCCGCTGACCCCGGTCCTGCCTGGCTACTCTCGCCTGGTGAGAGATCCGGTTCTGGTCGAGGTCGTCCGCGGCGGGTTCACCGAGAGCGTTCACCACGGGCGCGTCGCGATCACCGGCCCGGACGGGTCGTTGACCGCCTCCCTCGGGGCCGCCGAGGACATCTTCTTCCCGCGCAGCTCGGTCAAGCCGCTGCAGGCGGTCGGCATGCTGCGGCTGGGTCTCGACCTGCCGCCCGAGCTGCTGGCGCTGGTCTGCGCGTCGCACACCGGCGAACCCTTCCACGTCGCCGCGGTACGAGAGCTGCTGGCCAGGGCCGGCCGGACCGAGGCGGACCTGCAGACACCGCCGGAATGGCCGCTCGACGACGACGCGCGGCTGGCCGTGCAGCAGGCCGGCGGGACGCCGCAGTCGATCACCATGAACTGTTCCGGCAAGCACGCCGGAATGATCATGACCGCCACGCTCAACGGCTGGCCGGTCGACAGCTACCTGGACCCGGAACACCCTGTGCAGCAAGGGATCCTGGCCGCGATCGCGGACCTGACCGGTGATCAGCCCGGACCGTTCGCCGTGGACGGCTGCGGTGCTCCGCTGGCCGGGATCACCCTGACCGGCCTGGCCCGCGCCTTCGGCCGGCTCGCCGCCGCGACCGGTTCAACACCCGAGGCCAGGGTCGCCGCCGCGATCCGTACCCATCCGGAACGGGTGTCCGGCACCCGTCGCGACGAACGCGCGCTGCTCCGGGCGGTGCCCGGCCTGGTCGCCAAGAGCGGCGCCGAGGCGGTCTACGCGGCCGGGCTGCCGGACGGCCGCGGGATCGCGCTGAAGATCGACGACGGGTCGCCCCGGGCCCGGGCGGTGCTGCTCGCCGCCCTGCTGCTCCGGCTCGGCTTCGACCACGAGACCGTACGGCAGCAGGCCCGGCCTCCGGTGCTCGGCCGCGGCGAGCCCGTCGGCGAGCTGCGCGCGGTGCTCCCGGCCGACTGGTGAGGCGCACGGTGAACCACTCGTTACGCTTTACGCCGTGACTGACTCCGAACCAGCCCGGGCGGACCACGCCGGCCACCATCCGCAGGTCGACTTCACCGGTTATGCCGCGGTGTTGTTCGACCTGGACGGCGTGCTGACGCCGACCGCCGAGGTGCACATGCGCGCCTGGCAGCGGATGTTCAGCGAGTTCCTGGCTGCCCGGGGCGTCGCGGAGCCGTACACGGACAACGACTACTTCGACTACGTCGACGGGAAGCCCCGCTACGAGGGCGTCCGGTCGTTCCTGCGGTCGCGCGGCATCGACCTGCCCGAAGGCAGCCCGGACGACCCCGCCGACGCCGAGACGGTGTGCGGGCTGGGCAACCGGAAGAACGACCTGTTCGCCGCCGTGCTGGAGTCCGACGGCGTGCAGCCGTACCCCGGCTCGGTGGACCTGCTGGACCGGCTCCGCGACGCCGGGCCGCAGTTGGCGGTGGTCTCGTCGTCGAAGAACGCGCCCGCCGTGCTGGCCGCCGCAGGCCTCGCCGATCGGTTCGGCCTGGTCGTCGACGGCGCGGTCGCCGCGGCCGAGGAACTGGCCGGGAAGCCGGCCCCCGACACGTTCGAATTCGCGGCGCGTCGGCTCGGTGCGCCGGTCAATCGCAGTATCGTGATCGAAGACGCCATCTCGGGCGTCCAGGCCGGATGCGCTGGGGGATTCGGACTCGTAATCGGGGTTGACCGCGGTGTCGGTCCGGAGCGCCTACACGCCGCCGGAGCAGACCTCGTGGTCGCTGACCTGGCGGAGTTAATCAAGGAATGATCAAGCAATTCACCGAGTCCGATCCGATGGACCGGACTCGATTCGGCCTGGACGAGTGGGAGCTCAGCGAGAACTCCTACAGTTCCCATGATCTCGGCCTGACCGAGACCTTGTTCGCCGTGGGCAACGGCTATCTCGGCATGCGCGGCAACGTCGAGGAGGGCCGCGACGCGCACGCGCACGGCACGTTCATCAACGGCTTCCACGAGACCTGGCCGATCCGGCACGCCGAGGAGGCGTTCGGCTTCGCGCGGGTCGGGCAGACGATCGTCAACGTGCCCGACAACAAGGTGATGAAGCTGTACGTCGACGACGAACCGCTGTTGTTGTCGGTCGCCGATCTCGAGCACTACCAGCGGACGTTGAGTTTCCGCGACGGCACGCTGCGGCGCAGCGTGATCTGGCGGACCCCGGCCGGCAAGCGGGTCCGGGTGGAGTCGACCCGGATGGTGTCGTTCACCCAGCGGCACCTGGCGATCATGACCATCGAGGTCACGATGCTGGACGACGCGGCGCCGGTGGTGGTCTCCTCGCAGATCCTGAACCGCCAGGACGGCAAGGACGAGTATCACGTCAAGGCGGCCGCGATGGGCGAGGGCGTCGACCCGCGGAAGGCCTCCGAGTTCGAGTCTCGGGTGCTGCTGCCGGAGGCGCACTGGTGCGGCGACCGCCGGATCACCCTCGGCTACCGGTGCGCGAACTCGGGCATGACGCTGGCGGTCGGCACCGATCACGAGATCGAGACGGCCTGCGAGCACACCGAGTTGATCCACGCCGACGAGGACACCGGGAAGATGGTGTTCCGGATCGACGCCGAGCCCGGTGTCCCGATCAAGATCACCAAGGTCGTGGCGTACCACACCTCGCGCGGGGTGCCGGTCCGCGAACTGGTGGACCGCTGCCGGCGCACCCTGGACCGGGTCAAGGAGCACGGCGTCGACCTGCAGCTGCGCGACCAGCGGGCCTGGCTGGACGCCTTCTGGGCGCGGTCGGACGTCCAGGTGCCCGGCAATACGTCCGTACAGCAGGCGATCCGGTGGAACATCTTCCAGCTCGCCCAGGCGAGCGCACGGTCGGAGCAGTTCGGCATCCCGGCCAAGGGCGTGACCGGCTCCGGCTACGGCGGTCACTACTTCTGGGACACCGAGATCTACGTGATGCCGTTCCTCACCTACACCACGCCGTGGGCGGCCCGGAGCAACCTCCGGTTCCGGTTCAACATGCTGGACGCGGCCCGGCGCCGGTCGGCCGAGCTGGCCCAGCGCGGCGCCCTGTATCCGTGGCGGACGATCAACGGCGAGGAGGCGTCGGCCTACTACGCGGCCGGCACCGCGCAGTACCACATCGATGCCGACATCGCGTACGCCCTGTGCAAGTACGTGGCGGCCACCGGCGACGAGGACTACCTGCGCCGGGAGGGCGTGGACATCCTGGTGGAGACGGCCCGGATGTTCGCCGACCTCGGCTTCTGGCGGGAGGACGGCTTCCGGACCTTCCACATCCACGGCGTGACCGGGCCGGATGAGTACACCACAGTGGTCAACGACAACCTGTTCACCAACGTGATGGCCCGGTTCAACCTGCGCAAGGCCGCCGAGGCGGTACGGCAGCTGGCCGCCACCGACGAGCTGGCGTACCAGCGGTTGGTGTTGCGCTGCGGCGTGAAACCGGACGAGCCGGACGAGTGGGAGGAAGCCGCGACCGCGATGGCGATCCCGTACGATCCGGTGATCGGGATCCACCCGCAGGACGCGCATTTCCTTGATCGCGAAGTGTGGGACCTGGCGAACACGCCGCAGGACAAGCGGCCACTGCTGCTGCACTACCACCCGTTGGTGATCTACCGCTTCCAGGTGCTGAAGCAGGCCGACGTCGTGCTGGCCCTGTTCCTGCAGGGTGATCATTTCACCCTTGATCAGAAACGGGCCGACTTCGACTACTACGACCCGATCACCACCGGCGACTCGACCTTGTCCGGGGTCGTGCAGTCGATCATCGCGGCCGAGGTCGGCTATCACGAACTGGCGTTGAAATACTTCCTCAACTCCCTGTTCGTCGACCTCGCCAACCTGCACGGCAACACCACCGACGGCGTGCACGTCGCCTCCACGGGCGGCATCTGGGCCTCGCTGGTGTACGGCTTCGGCGGCATGCGCGACTACAACGGCATGATCACCTTCGACCCGCGACTGCCGGACGGCTGGCCGTCGTTGACGTTCCGGGTGACCATCCGCGGCACCCGGCTCCGGGTCGACCTGGAGCACACCAGGATGACCTTCACGGTCGAGGACGGCGGCACTGCGGCGGTCGTGGTCCGGGGTCAGGACGTGCTGGTCGACGAGTCCGGCCCGGTCACCGTACCCCTGGACGGCCAGGGCCCGCGGCTGACCGACGGGCCGCGCTTGCGGACCGGCGAGAAGCGCCCGGACGGCACCTTGATCACCGCCACCGTGCCGGCCGCCACCACCGCCTGACCACCCGAACACTCCCTGAGCCTTTCGAAGGGCGAGCCCGAAGTGGCCCGCCCTTCGAAAGGCCAGCCCGGAGTCGCCAACCGCCGGTCGCTCCGTCGATCTCGCGCAGGTGATGTCGCGATTTCTCTTGGCATCGACCGCAACCGCCCCGGTGCAACGTTGCACCCTCCGATGCGAAGCGAAATCGCGACACTCTGGGCGCTCGACAACCTCGATCGGTTCATCCGGACCCTGGGGATCGCTCGCCGGCTGGAGACCTCGGGGTCCTCGGCGGCTGGGTGATCAGCCTGAGCCGGTTCGCCGTCGCCTGCCGGAGCACGGAGCTCGGCACGTTCGGGATCGTGTTGATCAAGATCCGGAGGGCTTCGCGGGACGGGCGAGCCGGACGCACGGCGCGAGCGCGGCCGGATCAAGGACGGGGTGGTCTGGGACCGCGACCCGGCCGCGCTGGTCACGCCGTGGCAGGAGCGGCCGCCCGAGCCAGGAGATCCCCTGGCCGTCCTGATCACCTATCCGACCGGTCACCGCCGGTCGGCGCTGCGGCTCTCGGCGGCATGGGTGTGCGCGCCGGACGGCTTCGCCTAGGTCGAGACCCATCTCTGGCCACGCGAACCCAACCGCTTCCGGGACCTCGCACTGCTCGACCGCGAGGCTCCCCGGCCGGCGGGTTTCTGCGCTCGGCGAGTACATCTCCCCAGGGCCGGTCCCGGCGCAGTCTGCACTGATCTGCTCCCACGCCGAGCTGGAACTCGACGCCTACCAGCGCGGCGTGGACCAGTACCGGACACTCCGCGACGGAATCCTCTGGGACGAACGGGTCCCGTCCTGCACACAGCGCTCGACGCGACGCCGTCCGGCTGACCCGGTGTCAGTTCTGCGGGCCGTCGGTGTCCAGCGCCTCGGGATCCTTCAGGTACGTCTTGCGGCCATAGATCGCCCGGTTGAAGAACCAGGTGATCGCCCAGAGCACGACGCCGATCGCCAGCAGGATGCCGCCGATCACGTACTGGAAGGAGGCTCGGCCGGTCCACGGGCCGACCAGGAAGGCGCAGCACAGGGCGCCGATGATCGGCAGCACGGTCGGGGCCACGAAATGCTGGTGTGGTTGGGGATCCTTGCGCAGCACCAGGCAGGCGATGTTGACGATGGTGAAGACCGCGAGCAGCAGCAGCGCCGTCGTACCGCCAAGATCACTGATCTGGCCGACGAACGTGATCAGGCCGATCGCGATCGCCGTGGTGACCAGGATGGACACCCAGGGCGTCCGGCGACCGGGCAGCACCCGGCCGAAGATCGGCGGCAGCACGCGCTGCTTGGCCATGCCGTAGAGCAGCCGGCTCGCCATCATCATGTTGATCAAGGCCGAGTTGGCGACCGCCGTCATGCTGATCAACGGGAAGATCGAGTTGAAGAACGGTCCGGCGCCGCCCTGCTCGACCACCAGCAGCAGCGGCGTCGACGACGCGGCCAACTCGCCGACCGGCACGATCGCCACCGCGCAGATCGACACCAGCAGGTAGATCACGCCGGTGATCGTCAGGCCGGTGAGCAGGATCTTCGGGAAGATCCGGGACGGGTCCTTGGTCTCCTCGGCCATGTTGACCGAGTCCTCGAAGCCGACCATCGCGAAGAAGGCGAGCGTGGTGCCGGCGGTGACGGCCAGGAAGACGCCCTTGTCCTTCGGGTCGTCGAACAACACCACCTGGGAGAAGTCCGCCTTGCCCTGGGTCAGCGCGAACATCCCGACGAAGATCACGATCAGCAGGCCGGTCAGCTCGACGCAGGTCAGCACGACGTTGGTCCAGACGCCTTCGGCGACGCCGCGCAGGTTGATCAACAGGACCAGCGCGATGAAGCAGATCGCGAGCACGGTGATCAGACCGTCGGTGACGTCGATCGACTCGAGACTCATCGTGCCGCGGACGACGTTGATCGTCGCCTCGAAGTTCGCCGCGAACGCGCGGGCGGCCGTCGAGGCCGAGGTGATGCCGGAGCACATCACGGTGAACGCGACCAGGAAGGTCACGAAATGCACCCCGAACGCCTTGTGCGTATAGAGCGCCGCGCCGGCCGCCTGGGGGTACTTGGTGACCAATTCCAGGTACGAGAACGCGGTGATCGTGGCGACGATGAACGCGACCAGGAACGGCGCCCAGACCAGGCCGCCGACCTCCTTGGCCACGTTGCCCGTGACCGCGTAGATGCCGGTGCCCAGGATGTCGCCGACGATGAACAGCAGGAGGAGCTTCGGCCCGAGCACACGCTTCAGCTCGGGTTGACCCCCCGGGGTCTCGGTTTGCGCGGTCGATTCGGCCATCTCGCTCGCTCCTCCACAGAATTCGCCCCTGAACGTGCCCTAACTCTGGCCGATCGGCCGCCTGGGGCACAAGAGACCGCGCCGTAGCGGACCGGCGCCAAGGACCCTCCCAGGCTCCGGGACAGGGGTGTTCTGCGGATGGTGGAGCGGCGGTCAGGGCATCGTCGGCGATGTCGGACGACCGGCCGCTGACGTGATCAGAACAGTCCGAAGATGCTGACCGCCAGCCCGATGATCACGAGGACCAGGATGACGATCAGGAGAGTGCGTACGGTGGTATCCATGACGCACCCAGTACCCGGAGGTCGCCGCGCCGAAACGATCACGGCCGATCCGGTGCCGTCCGGCAGCCAAGATCATCCAGACGCCCCACGGCCCGCGCCGGCGATCCGTGGCGCCGCGACCTAGGCCGACGGTGGATCGGGTCGCGGTCGTCTACAACCCGCGGGCCGGCGGGTTCCTCTCCGGCCGGGAGGCGCCGGCGGAGCGGCTCGCCGGGCTGTTCGGCCGGCACGGCGTCACAGCCCGGTTGCGAGCCTTCAACCCGCAGACCGTCGCTGCCGACGTGCGGGAACTGTTGGTGGACGACCCGCAGGCGATCATCGCGGCCGGCGGCGACGGGACGGCGCGGGCGGTCGTGGCCCAGTTGGACGGGAGTACGGTGCCGCTCGGCGTGCTGCCCGTCGGCACCCTCAACGTCCTGGCTCAGGACCTGGGCGTGCCGGCTGATCTTGAGGACGGGGTCGCCGCGCTGCTGACCGCGCCGGCCGGCAAGATCGATGTCGCCTCGGTGAACGGGCTGCCGTTCCTGTGCAGTTCGACGCTGGCGATGACTCCACATCTCGGCCGGCTCCGGGAACGGCTGCGCGGCGGCGCCGGCTGGCAGACCGTGCCGCTGCTCGGCCGGTTCGCCCGGCTGCTCTGGCGCTATCCGCGGATGCCGCTGACCGTCACCGTCGACGGCATCGCGCACTCCGTACGGACCCGGCTGATCGTCGTGTCGAACAACCTGCTGGCGGCCGGAAAACCGTTCCACAGCAGGGATCGGCTGGATACCGGCCGGCTCGCCGTCTATGTCGCGGAGGACCGGACGAACTGGGACCGGCTGGTGATCACCGGCCGGCTGCTGGACGGGAGCTGGCAGCAGGACCGGCGGGTGGTCGCGCTGCAGGGGCGGGAGGTCGAGGTCTCCTCGCCGACGCTGTCGTACATGAGCGTCATGAGCGACGGCGAGATCAGTCAGCTCCGATTGCCGCTGCGGTACGAGATCAGGCCGGCGGCCCTGACCGTCCTGATGCCGGGAAGTCGATCATGGCCGGCCAGCCGATCCGGATCGCGCAGCTGTCCGACCTGCACTTCGGCCGGCACCTGCCGTCGGTGGCCGACGCCCTGCTGGACTCGCTGCGCGAGCTCGGGCCGACCATGATCGCGGTCTGCGGCGACCTGACCCAGCGGGCCCGGGAAGGCGAGTTCCGGGCCGCCCGGGCCTTCCTGGACGGGCTGCCGTCACCGGCCCTGGTGGTGCCCGGCAATCATGATCTTCCCGGCTGGCGGATCTGGTCACGGTTCACCCGGCCGTGGCGGCGCTGGCGCAGGCACATCGGCACCGACCCGCACGCCGCGGTCACCTGCACGGCCGACGGCGTCCTCGCGGTCGGCATCAACACGGCCCGCAAGTGGGGACTGCATCCGGACTGGTCCCGGGGCCGGGTCAACGCCCGGCAGCTGGCCGGGATCCTGGCCGAGTTCGACCGGGCCGGGCCGGCGGATCTGCGGGTCGTCATCGCGCACCACCCGTTCCTGCTCACCCCGGCCGGCCTTCGCCGCGGCCTGGTCGGCCGCTCCGCGCTGGCCCTACGCCGGCTGCACCGCCGGGCCGATCTGCTGCTCGGCGGGCACATTCACCTGGCCTACAGCGACGTCGTCGACGGCATGGTGGTGGCCCAGTCCGGCACCGCGATCTCGGACCGGCTGAAGGGCGAACCGAACAGCTACAACGTGATCGAGGTGATCGGCGACGACCTCACCGTGGAGACCCGGCATTTCGACGGTACGACCTTCACGGCGATGATCCGGCACCACTATCGGCGCCGGGACCGGCACGACTGGCAGGTCGGCGACCCGGGCGGGCCCGCAACGCCGGCGTGACCGCAGTCACGCTAACCAGAGTTTGCATCTGCTTGCAATTGCAAGCACTATAGGTGCGTGACCAGCAAACGTTCCCCGCTCGACTCGCTCGGTGGGTTCATCGCCGAGCAGCGGCGGTCGGCCGAGTTGTCCCTGCGGCAGCTGGCGGCCAAGGCGGGTGTCTCGAACCCGTACCTGAGCCAGATCGAACGCGGCCTCCGCAAGCCGTCCGCCGAGGTGTTGCAACAGCTCGCCAAGGCACTGCGGGTGTCGGCCGAATCCCTGTACGTGCGCGCCGGGATCCTCGATGAGGAAGACCGGCCGCCGACCGGGGTCGAGGAGGCGGTGCAGGCCGACCCCTTGATCAACGAGCGGCAGAAGCGCGTGCTGCTCGACGTCTACACCTCGTTCGTCAACGAGAACGCTGCGGGCCACCGGCCATCCAACGATTCCAAGGAGAAATGATCACCATGGCAACCACCACGAAGCGCAAGCGCGTCAACGAGCAGGTCCGCAAGGCCGCCACCTCCTCCGAGCTGGCACCGCTGTACGCGGTCGCAGGCCTGACCGAGGTCGTCGCCGAGCGCCTGATTGCCGCCGCCACCGAGTCCCGGCAGCTGGTCAACGACCGGCTCGCCGCCCTGCGCGCCTACTCCGACGAGCGGGTCGCGCGGGTCAACGACCGGGTCACCGAGGCCGGCGACCGGCTCAACCAGGCCACCGGCGAGCTGAACGCCCGCTCGCTGCCCGACCTGGTCCGCGGGATGCCCGAGTTCACCAAGCAGCAGCTGGCCCGGATCGGCGAGTACGCCGACGACCGCCGGGCCAAGGCCGGCAAGACCTATGCCAACCTGGCCGGCCGCGGCAAGCTCGGCGTCGAGGGTGTCCTCGGCGAGGCCGCCGGCTCGCTCGACCCGGTGCTGGAGCGGCTGCAGGACGGCGTCGCCAAGCTGCGCGAGACCGTCGCCGGCAAGGCCGAGGCGCCGGCCGCTCCCCGTACCGCGAAGAAGTCGACGCCCGCCGAGTGAACCTGGCCGAGTGAACCTGAAAGGGGCCTGAGCCCCACACCAAGAACTGAGCCTGCCGAAGGGATCCTTCGGCAGGCTCAGTTGGCGTTCGGGGCGGCTGATCAGCTGCGGTAGACGATCACCGGGTCGCCGACGTCGATCCGCTTGTAGACCCAGGCCAGGGTCTTCTTGTCGCGGATGTTGACGCAGCCGTGGCTGCAGCCGTTGTAACCGCGCTTCTTGAAGTCCGACGAGTAGTGCACGGCCTGGCCGCCGCTGAAGAAGATCGAGTACGGCATCGGCGAACCGTAGAGGTTCGAGATCACGTGCTTCTTCTTGCGCAGCACGGAGAACCGGCCCTCCCGGGTCCGCGTGTTCGCACAGCCGAACCGGGCGTCCATCGTCTTGATGATCTTGCCGCTCTTCATGTAGTAGACCTTGTCGCGGGTCTTGTCGATGCAGAGCACCTCGCCCTTCTTGCAGCGGCGATCGATCTTCTTGCTCGACTTCTTGGCCTTGCTGATCTTGATCTTGCCGGTCTTCTTGACCAGCTTCGACCAGGTGGCCTTGGAGACCTTGCCGGTGGCCTTGAGACCGACCTTCTTCTGGAACTTCTTGACGGCCTTCTTGGTGAGCGGTCCGTAGTAGCCCGTGACGTACTTCTTGGCCAGCACCTTGGCCTTGACCAGTCGCTGCTGCAGCGCCGTGACGTCCTTGGAACGCTCGCCGTACTTCGGCGAGGCGTACTTCGTGGACACGTACGACGCCGCCGCGGCCGGAGCCACCAGCGACGGTGCCACCAACGCCGGCGCGGCTGTGATGCCGACCGCCAACGCTGTCGCCGCGATGACCCCCACGATCACGCGCGCGAACTTCTTCACCATGGTCCTTCCCCCTGTCCCGCGAGCCTTGCTGCTCGTACCTCGAATACGGCGGGGAAGGACCGTAGGTTGCATGCTTTCGAGTCACGAACTTGCTGAATAAATCCTGAACCATGCCGGGATGGTTCGGCGAACCGTTCCCGCGCTCAGGGCGTCACGGTTGCGTAACGGCGCGGCTCCGGGACCGGCTGCGGGCCCGCTCGGCGGCGTTCAGGGCGACCTTGCGGATCCGGACCGCGTCGGGGGTGACCTCGATGCACTCGTCCTCGCGGCAGAACTCCAGTGCCTGCTCCAGCCCCATCGGCTTGGCCGGCACCAGCCGCTCCAGTTCCTCGCCGGTGGAGGAGCGGACGTTGGTCAGCTTCTTCTCCCGGGTCGGGTTGACGTCCATGTCGTCGCTGCGCGCGTTCTCGCCGACGATCATGCCCTCGTAGACCTCGACGCCGGGGGCGACGAACATGGTGCCGCGCTCCTGCAGGTTGAACAGGGCGTACGCGGTCACGGCGCCGCTGCGGTCGGCGACCAGCGAGCCGGTCGGCCGGGTGCGCAGCTCGCCCGCCCACGGCTCGTACGTCTCGAACACGTGGTGCATCAGGCCGGTGCCGCGGGTCTCGGTGAGGAATTCGGTACGGAAGCCGATCAGGCCCCGGGCCGGCACCAGATATTCCATCCGCACCCAGCCGGTGCCGTGGTTGATCATCTGTTCCAGCCGGCCGCGGCGCAGGCCGAGCAGCTGGGTGACCACGCCGACGAAGTCCTCCGGCGCGTCGATGGTGAGCCGCTCCACCGGCTCGTGCAGCTTGCCGCCGATCTCGCGGGTGACCACCCGCGGCTTGCCGACGGTCAGCTCGTAGCCTTCCCGGCGCATCATCTCGACCAAGATCGCCAGCTGCAGCTCGCCGCGGCCCTGCACCTCCCAGGTGTCCGGCCGCTCGGTCGGGAAGACCCGGATCGACACGTTGCCGACGAGTTCTTGATCAAGACGCGCCTTGACCAGCCGGGCGGTCAGGTTCTTGCCGGACCGGCCGGACAGCGGCGAGGTGTTGATGCCGATCGTCATCGAGATGCTCGGCTCGTCCACGGTGATCAACGGCAGCGGCCGCGGGTCCTCCGGATCGGCCAGCGTCTCGCCGATGGTGATCTCCTCGATGCCGCCGATCGCGACGATGTCGCCCGGCCCGGCGCTCTCGGCGGGCACCCGGTCCAGCGCCTTGGTGATCAACATCTCGGACAGCCGGACGTTGCGGATGGTCCCGTCGGCGCGGCACCAGGCCACGGTCTGGCCGCGCTTCAGTTCGCCGGCGACGATCCGGCAGAGGGCCAGCCGGCCCAGATACGGCGAAGCGTCCAGGTTGGTCACGTGGGCCTGCAGCGGGGCGCCCTCGACATAGCTCGGGGCGGGGATTCGCTCGCAGATCGTGGCGAACAGCGGGGCGAGATCGTCACTGTCCGGCATGGCGCCGTTCTCCGGTGCGGACAGCGAGGCCCGGCCGGCCCGGGCGCTGGCGTACACCACCGGGAAGTCGAGCACGTCGGTGTCGGCGTCGTCGAGCAGATCGAGGAAGAGTTCGTACGTCTCCTCGACCACCTCCTCGATCCGCGCGTCCGGCCGGTCCACCTTGTTGATCACGAGGATGATCGGCAGCTTCTTGGCCAGCGCCTTGCGCAGCACGAACCGGGTCTGTGGCAGCGGTCCCTCGGACGCGTCGACCAGCAGCAGCACCCCGTCGACCATCTCCAGGCCGCGTTCCACCTCGCCGCCGAAGTCGGCGTGGCCGGGGGTGTCGATGATGTTGATCACGATGTCCTCGCCGGCCGGCGTCCGGTGCTCGACCGCCGTGTTCTTGGCCAGGATCGTGATGCCCTTCTCCCGCTCCAGGGCCATCGAGTCCATCACCCGGGTCGCGACGTCCTGGTTGGCCCGGAAGGCACCCGACTGCCACAGCATGGCGTCCACCAGCGTGGTCTTGCCGTGATCGACATGGGCGACGATCGCGACGTTACGCCGGTCTTGGCGAAGGGGCATGCGTGACTACTTCCGTTCAATCGGGTGGATGACTCGTCCACAAGCAGGCGGACGGCCGCGGCGATTCTAGCTGTTCCACCTGACCGGAACGAAAACCCGAGCCCGGGGGGAGCCGGCCGGAAGCGTGCGGAACTCGACGGGAAGCGGTCGCGGGGTGAGGGTGTTTGCAGAATCCGGCTCCCTTAGGAACCATCACTGAGGATGTTGCGGTCCTGCCCCGACTCCAGCCGCCCGACCGGAGTGATTTTCAGCCGGTCAGTCGCGGCGGAAATTCACAGCGGTCGTGTCGTTTTGGTGAACCGGGCTGAATCCACAACACGGTCAGCTCCCCGGCCGGCGCTCCCACCCACTGAGCGGACCCCTTGACCTCGATTTCGGCTGATCTGCCGGTCGAAGCGTCCGCTCGACGACGTCACCGCATCAACAGGATCTTCCGCGTCGCCCGGCGGTGCCGGATGCGCAACAACTCCCGGGTGGCGGGCGGGAGCGTGCGGAACTCGACCGTGGTTGAGAAGCGCCCGCGGGGTGCCGGGTGGGTGTGCGGAGCTCGGCCTTGGGTGGGAGAAGCGCCCGCGGGGTCGTGGGCGGGATCGTGCGGAACTCGACCTGGGTGGGGGAAATGCCCGCGGAATGCCATGTGGAGGTGCGGAACTCGACCTGGTTGGAGAAGCGCCCGCGGGATGCCGGGTTTGGGCGTGCGGAACTCGACTTGGGTGCAAATTGCCAACGCGGTGGCGCGCGGGAGCGTCCGGAGCTCGACTTGGGCGGAGAAGCGCGCAGGATGCCGCGTGGGGCGTGCGGAGCACCGCGACCTCGGCAGCCTCGTTGCCCGGCGCCTTCGACCTGGGTGGAGAGCGCCCCATGGATTGCCGGGTCGGGCGTGCGGAACTCGACTTGGGTGGAGAAAACTCACGCGAGGGGCCGGGATGAGATGCGGAGCTCGACCAGGTCGCAGCGAGCATCCTCGCGTCGCCGAGCGGACGATTAGGGCAGGTTCCGGTGCCCGGAGACTGCCCTTAGCGTCCGTTCGGTGACCCAGGCCGGCGGAGAAGCGCACGCCGGGCTCCCAGGGTCAGCCGGCGATCGCCTGCTGGCTCTCGGTCAGCCACTGCTTCGCCGCCTCGGCGGGCGTGATCCGCTCGAACAGGACGTCGGTGCTGACCCGGCTGGTGATATCGGCCACCTTCGTCGAGCCGACCGGGCCGATGAAGGTCGGCGCGAACTCGATCTTGCCGATCGCGTCGATGTAGTCCACCTCGACCTTGCCGGCCGGCGACAGCTGATCGGCGATGGCGGTCCGGATCTCCGGGTTGGCCGGGACGCCGCGGTCGGTCAGCAGCACCGAGGCGGCCCGCTCGTCGTTGACCAGGAAGTTGATCAACTTCGCCGCAGCGTCGGCCTGCTCGGTCTTGGCCGAGATGGCGTAGTACTGCGAGGACTGCAGCCAGATGCCGGGGGTCGGCGTCTCGCCGGGCAGCTTGAGCAGCTTCAGCTCGGTGCCGGTGGCGGTGCCGAGCGCGCTGACCGAGTTGCTCCAGGCCAGCATCATCCCGGCCTGGCCGCGGCCCATCAGGGTCTGCTCGGTGCTGGCGCCCTCCTCCTCGACGGTGATCGTCGCAGGCGGCGCCGCCTGCTGCTTCATCAGCCGGAGCGAGTAGTCGAAGAAGGCGGCGACGGTCTGTTCGGTCAGCCCGAGTTTGCCGTCCTCGGTGTAGAGCGACTCACCGCGCTGCCGGGCGTACGCGTCCAGGGAGTCGTGGGTCAGCGGCGTTGCCGTGCCGTAGGTGCCCTTCGGGCTCTTCTCGGTGATTGCGGTGGCCAGCGCGGCGTAGTCGTCCCAGGTCCAGGTGTCGTCGTCGGGCAGTTCGACGCCGGCCGCGGCGAACACCTTCGGGTTCGCGACGATCGCCAGCGCGTTGGCGCCCGTCGAGACGCCGTACTGGGCGCCGCGGACCTGCCCGTTCTGCCGGGCCGACGCGTCGAGGGCGTCGAGGTCGAGGCTGCCGGACACCGAGGCCAGGTCGAGCAGCGCACCGCGGCCGGCGTACTCGGCCGGGTAGGCGCCGCCCAAGGTGAAGACGTCCGGGGCGTCACCGGCGGCGACCCCGGTCGCCAGCTTGTCGAAGTACGCACTGAACTCGGTGGACTCACCGATCACGGTGATCCCGGGATGGGCCGCCTCGAACGCGCGCAGGGCCTGCTGGGTCGCCTCGGCCCGCTTCTCGTTGCCCCACCAGGCGAACCGGAGGGTGGTCCTGCCGTCCTCCGCCGGCCCGGCACTGTTCCGGCCGCAGCCGGCGCCGACGAGCGACAGGACGAGGGCGAGCGCGATCGCGCCGAACGCGCGCAGGGGTGGGGTGCGAGTGACCATGACGCGGCTCCGAGTCGAAGAAAGCGGTTTCTGGCTACAACGTAACCACCAGGGGTCGCCCGGTCAACACCCCCGATTCCGCCGACCGGTCACCAAAGCAGGTGTTCTGCCGGCGTGTCGCTGCGGACGTGACCACTCGGTGGCCGGCCCGGGGTCGGCTCCGGGGCGACCCGGGGTTGAGAGAACGGTCTCCTGACCGGTGTCCGGTCGGCTGCACCGTACGCTGGACGCGTCCAAACCCGGTGCACCGCGGAGGTGACCATGATCGATCCGCCCGACTGGTTCACGGAGACCTTCCGGCAGGAGTTCGACCGCCAGTCCAACTCGCTCGGCCGGTTCAACCTGGCCATCTTCGGCAAGACCGGCGTCGGTAAGTCGACCTTGATCAACGCGATCTTCGGCGAGGAGGTGGCCCGGACCGGGATCGGCGAACCGGTGACCCGGGGCAGCCACCTGTATCTGGACAAGGTGGGCCATCTCGGCATCGTCGACACCCAGGGCCTCGAGGTCGGCCGCGACGACAAGGCGATCATCGCCGACCTGGACAAGGTGATGAAGGAGATGCGCAAGCTGCCGCTGAGCGAGCAGCTGCACGTCGCCTGGTACTGCGTCCGCGGCATGGACCGCCGCTTCGAAGAGACCGAGGCGGAGTTCATCCGGCGGCTGGAGGAGCTCGGGCTGCCGGTCGTGCTGGTGCTGACGCAGGTGCCGATGCGGGACGGCCGCTACCACCCCGACGCCGTCCAGCTGGCGGAGTTGATCATGGCCAAGGGGCTGCCGATCGCCGGCGGCCGGCCGTTCCTCACCAACGCCCGCTACGACGACTTCACCGGACAGCAGCCGCACGGGCTGAAGGAAGTCCTCGATGCCACCTTTCGCGTTGCGCCCGAAGGAGTCGAAGGAGCCCTCACCGCGGCGCAGACCATTGATCAGGCTCGGAAGGCGCAGCAGGCGCAACGCGCGATAGCGGTCGCCGCCACCAGCGCCGCGGCCGCGGCGGCGACGCCGATCCCGTTCGCCGACGCGACCCTGCTGGTGCCGATCCAGCTCGGCATGATGGCCAAGATCGCGCAGCTCTACCAGATCAAGTTCGAGCGGGCGGCGCTGATGGCGATCGCCTCGACGACCGCGGCCACCCAGGGTGGCCGGGCCGCGTTCACCGGCCTGCTCAAGCTCATTCCCGGCGCGGGTACGGTCGCCGGCGGCGCCATCGGAGCAGCGGTGGCCTCTTCGTTCACGTACGCGATGGGGCAGGCCTGGCTCGGCGTCTGTCAGCGGGTCGCCCAGGGCAAGTTGCAGACAGCCGGCAAGATGCTCGACTCGGCCGAGCTGCGCAAGGCGTTCACCGAGGAGTTCAAGAAGCGGCTGCCGGTCGGCTCGAAATGATCATGACCGGCGCAGGCTCTCGAAGATCCTCGCGAAACCATGATCACCGAAGCCCGCGTCGATCTGCCGCTTGATCAACAGCTGGACGCCGTTGATCAGGACCGGATCGACGCCGGCTGCCTCGCTGGCGGTGATGAACTTGGTCAGGTCGGAGAACGAGAGGCTCTGCTGTCCCGGGACCGCGAAGTCGCCGCCGTCGACCACCTCGGCCGAGTGCCGTACCGACGGCTCCACGACCGCGGTCAGGAACGGGCCGGCGAGTTCGGCCAGCTCGGTGGCCGGAACGCCCGCCGACGCGACCATGGCGGCGCCGTGCAGGAAGCCCGCGAACGCGGTGTACATCGGGGTCAGGATCGCCAGATCGTAGAGCGGCGCCAGTCCGGCGTCCGCGCCCAGATAACGGCTGCGGCCCCACAGTGACAGCACCTGTTCCAGCTGTTCGAACGCTTCGGCGGCGCCACTGTACAAGATCAACGAGCCGGGGCCGCCGATCATCTCCGGTACCGCCATGATCCCGCCGTCCAGGTACGTGATCCCGCGCTCGGCCGCCCAGGCGGCGAGTTCGCGGGACTCGTCCGGGGTGGTGGTCGTGACGTTGATCACCGTACGGCCGCGAAGCCGGTCCACGACCGGGTCGAGGACCTGGTGCACCGAGGCGTGGTCGTACAGGCAGGTGATCACGACCGGGCTCGCGGTGATCGCCGCGCCGGGATCGCCGGCGACCTGGGCGCCGTCGGCCCGGAGGGCCTCGGCGCGGTGAGCGGTGCGGTTCCAGACGGTGGTCGAGTGGCCGGCTGTGAGCAGGGCGAGGGCGAGGGCCAGGCCCATCTCGCCGGTGCCGAGGAGGGTGAACGCGGTGGTGTCGTTGGTCATGCAGCTATGCTGCGTTGACACTGGAGAGCCGACAAGTACCGACTATTATGTTCAATACCCACCCGGCGGTAAGTCTTGAACACTCGTGGAGGATGCGATGGCTCGGAACGAACGGCGCGGTCCGTACATCTGCGGGATCGACGCCGCCATGGACGTGATCGCGGGCAAGTGGAAGTCGCTCATCCTGTGGGAGCTCGACGCCCACCCGGTGCGCCGGTTCGGCGAACTGCGGCGCGGCCTGCCCGGGGTCAGCGAGAAGATGCTGATCCAGCACCTGCGGGAGATGGAGGCCGACGGCCTGGTGCATCGCGAGGTGTATCGGGAGGTCCCGCCGCGGGTCGAATACTCGCTGACCGACCAGGGACGATCACTGAACGAGGCACTGGCGCCGCTCGGGGCCTGGGGGCAGGGCCGGATCGCCCGGGTCGGCGCCGAGCTGGTGCCGCACCCGGACCGGGTCGGCTGAAGCTAGTACTGCGCTGTGGGACGACTTCGCGACGCGCATACCCTGGAACGACAGGGAGGTCACGATGGACAGGGGACAGCAGCGGCCCCCGCTGATCATGGTCGGCGGGGTTCCGGGAGCGGGCAAGAGCACGGCGATGGCCCGCGTACTGCCGTACCTGCGCGGGGTGGACGCCCTGGACTCCGAGGACGAACGGCGGCGGCTGTCGGCGATCGCGCCCGGCGTGCCGTATCCGTACCTGCGGCCGATGGTGCACGCCGTGCACCAGACCCGCGCCCTCGCCGAACTGGTCCGCGGCCCGGCCGGCCGGAACGGCCTGATCGTGCACGACCCGGCCACCCGCCCGGCCCGGCTCAAGATCATCGGCACCCTCGCGCAGGCCCGCGGCTGGCGCCCGGTGCTGATCTTCATCGAAGTGGACCGGGAGCAGGCGCTGGCCGGGCAACGAGCCCGCGGCCGGATCGTCGACCAAGATCGCTTCGACGGCCACTGGCGCCGCTGGGCCGACCTGGACGGGTCACCCGACGATCCGCACGCGGCCGACTGGCGCGACGCGCTGACCGCCTGGCCGGAGCACTACCGGGTGTCCCGCGACGACGCGGCCGACCTCCTCGGCCGGCTGGCCGGAGCAGACTCGGGCGTCGCTGCCTGATCAGGTGGATCGGGCCTCGATGGCGTCGAAGATGTCGGCATCCGTCTCCCGCTGCCATTCGGGAAGATCATCCCAATCGGCGACGTAACCCGATTTGGGATTTGATCTGATCATGAACGGCAGCCGTGCTCTCACGTTGCGTCCTTGATCAGTCACGTGGCTGGCTCCTCTGACGGATTTGCCGTCGGATCGCGGCCGGGGAAATTCTGCCCTCTTCCGTGCGCCGGGTGCGGCAGGATGGGCGGATGTTTGACAGCGAGTTGAGCCGGCGGCTGGGGCGGGCACTCCGGCTCGAGCAGTCCCGGAGTCGGGTGCCGTCCCTGGTGGCCGGTGTGGTGCGAGACGGTGCGGTGGCGTGGGCCGACGCGGTCGGGACTGCGGACGGGCGCGGGAACGGTGCGGTCGGGGTCGACCGGCAGTACCGGATCGGTTCGATCACCAAGACGTTCGTCGCGGTCGGCGTGCTGCGACTGGCCGACGAGGGCCTGCTCGACGTTCATGATCAACTGGACCGGCACCTGCCCGGCACGCCGATCGGCGAGACCTTGATCATCGACCTGCTGGCCCAGGGCTCGGGCCTTCGCGCCGAGAGCGAGGGTGCTTGGTGGGAGCGGTCCCCGGGGATCGGCTGGCCGACGCTGGAACCGCAGCTGGTGTTGCGGCCGGAGGCGCGTGGCGTATTCCACTACTCCAACGTCGGGTACGGCGTCCTCGGCCGGCTGATCAGCGAGCTCCGCGGTCGACCCTGGCTGGACGTGCTGACCGACGAGATCCTTGCCCCGCTGGGGATGGCGCGGACCACGGCACGGCCGGCGCCGCCGCACGCCGACGGCTACGCGGTGCACCCGCATGCCGAGTTGATCATGGTCGAACCGGAGCACGACGCCGACGCGATGGGGCCGGCCGGGCAGCTCTGGTCGACCGTCGATGATCTTGCTCGGTGGGCCGCCTTCCTGCACGCCGGTGATCCGGCGGTGCTCTCCGACGAGGCCAGGCTGGCGATGCGGGTGCCGCGCACGGTGATCGACGTGCCGGGTCAGCCCTGGGCGAGCGCGTACGGCCTCGGGCTGCAGGTCTTCAACACCGACGGCCGCCGCCGGTACGGCCACGGCGGCTCGATGCCCGGCTTCCAGGCGAGCCTGCGGTTCGACGACGACGGCGACGCGGTGATCATGCTCGCCAACACCACCGCCGGGCTGTCCGGCCGGCTGGTGCCGGAGCTGTTCGATCTGGTGGCGGAGCATGCGCCGAAGGACCCGCCGGTCTGGGTCGCCGACGCCGGGCAGCGGGAACTGGTCGAGCTGACCGGCACCTGGTACTGGGGGCCGGCGCCGTTCGAGCTCCGGACCGCCGCCGACGGCTGGCTCGAGCTGAGCCCGTACGGGAACGGGCGCGGTTCCCGGTTCCGCCCGGCCGGACCGGACACCTGGGTCGGGCTGGACGAGTACTACCTCGGCGAGACCCTGCGCGCGATCCGGGTCGACGGCCGGGTGAGCCATTGGGACCTGGCCTCCTTCCGGCTCACCCGGACGCCCTACGACCCGGCCGCCGACCTGCCCGGCGGCATCACCGGTACCTGGTCCTGACCGGCTCAGTGACCCGAGCAGGGCGCGGTGTCGCGATTTCTCTTCGCATCAAAGGGTGCAACGTTGTACCGGCCTGTTGCGGTCGGCGCCAAGAGCTTTCGCGACATCACTCCCGGGCAGGAAGTGGTCCGGGACCAGCGCTGAGACGGTGGATCCGGGCTGAGCAAGGCGGAAGGGCAAGGGCACGTCCGGCTTGGCCCCCTTCGACAGGCTCAGGACATGCTTCGACAGGCTCGGGGCGCGTGGGCCGGATCAGCGCCACTGGTCGGCGTTGGCCTCGGCCCAGTCGGCGAACGTGGTCGGCGGCCGGTCGAGCAGCTCGGCCAGGCTCGGATCGACCTGCTGCGGATGCTCGACCAGGTCGGCCGCCCCGTCGACGTACCACTGCGCGAACTCGCCCATCGACGGCTCCCACTGGGCGATCGCGGCCTCCCGGTCGATCTCCAGGTACGGCACGTCGGCACCCACCGCCCGGCCCATGATCGCGACCTTCTCGGCCCTGGTCAGCGTCTCCGGGCCGGTCAGCGGATAGGCCCGGCCCAGATGCCGGTCGTCCAGCAGCGTGACCGCGGCGACGGCGGCGATGTCGGCCAGGTCGATCAGCGCGTTGGCCGACTTCGGGTAGGCGTCCCGGACCTCGCGGCTGATCTTGATCTGGTCGGCCCACATCAGCGCGTTGTGGGTGAACTCGCCCGGCTTCAGGTGGGTCCAGCCGAGGCCGGACGCCTCGACGACCGGCTCGATCTCGTCCCACCAGGAGCCTTCCGGTCCGGTCAGGTCGACGATCCGCTGCACGCCCGCGGCGACGGCTCGGTCGACGACCGCCTGCGCGGTCGGCGGGTGCGGCGCGAGGTAGAGCGTGCTGATGCCCTGGAGGGCGGGCACCACGCTGTCGGGCTTGTGGATCGAGCCGACGGCGACCTCGACGCCGTCGGGTAAATCGGCCTTTGCGGGGTCGACGGTGAGGGCGCGGACGGTCGGTGCGCCGCGGGCGATGAGTTCGTCGATGACCAGGCGGCCGACGTTTCCGGTCGCTCCGGTGACCAAGATCGACATCGGGATCCCTTCGGGTTCGGGGAGGGCGGGTCGATCATCGTACACCCTACGGTGAAATGCTTGCGTACCATGCGGACATGGCAGACGCACGCACGGAGGCGATGGCGGAGATCCGGCGCGCGCTGGCCGAGCTGGCCCTGGACTGGTCGGAGTCCGAGCCCGGCCTGTTCCTCGTCACGCTGCCCGGGACCCGCAAGTTGCGCACCGAATGCGCGCTGGCGGTGGGCCGCTATCAGCTCGGCATCCGGGCGTTCGTCGCCCGCAACCCCGACCAAGATCACGAAGTCGTCTACCGCCGGCTGCTGGAGCGCAACCTCAAGCTGTCCGCGGTGGCGTTCAGCGTCGACGCCGACGGCGACATCCATCTGACCGGAGGCCTGCCGCTGGCGGGCGTCACGGCCGCCGAGATCGATCGGGTGCTCGGCATCGTCGCCGACACGGCGGACTCGATGTTCAACATCATTCTCGAGCTGGGTTTCGCCGACAGCATCCGGCGCGAGTGGGCCTGGCGCCGCTCCCGCGGCGAGTCGACGGCCAACCTGGCCGCCTTCCGCCACCTCGATCCGGCTGCGGACAGGGAACGTCGTTCCTAGTCGAGGGCGTCGAGCTTGGCCGCGACGTCGGCCGGGAAGCCGCCGCGCGCGATCGGACCCCAGCGGGTCGGCGTGATCCTGATCAAGGACTTGTCCTGCAGGCGCATCGCCTCGCGGTACTCGTCCCAGTCGGGATGCTCGCCGGAGATGCAGCGGAAGTAGTCGACCAGCCCGTCCAGGGCCTCCGGCATGTGCAGCACCTCGGCGTCGCCGTCGACCTGCACCCACGGGTCGCTGAAGTGCTCGGAGAAGACGGCGACCGAGACCAGCGGGTTGCGGGCGACGTTGATCGCCTTGGCCCGGCCGGGGTAGGTGGAGATCACGATCCGGCCCTGGTCGTCGACGCCGCCGGTGACCGGTGACAGTTGCGGCCGGCCGTCGGCACGGGTGGTCGCCAGCACCATCGAGTGCCGGGTGCGCAGGAAGTCGAGAAGCTCTTCGCGTTCGACGGTACGAGACGTTGCGATGCTGCGGGCCATGGCCGAGACGCTACTCCCCGCCGCTCGCGGCCGGCCGAGGGGCGCTCGATAGGCTCGGCGCCATGACGTCAACCTTGATCTTGATGCGACACGGCGAGAGTGAATGGAACGCCAAGAACCTGTTCACCGGCTGGGTCGACGTCGGCCTGAACGACAAGGGAATCGCCGAGGCCGAGCGCGGCGGTCAACTCCTGCTCGAGGCCGGCCTGCTGCCCGACGTGGTGCACACCTCGCTGCTCCGGCGGGCGATCCGTACCGCCGAGATCGCGCTCGGTGTCGCCGACCGGATGTGGATCGAGACCCGCCGGTCCTGGCGGCTCAACGAGCGCCACTACGGAGCCCTGCAGGGCAAGGACAAGGCGGCGACCCTGGCCGAGTTCGGCGAGGAGCAGTTCATGATCTGGCGGCGCTCGTACGACACCCCGCCGCCCGCGATCGACCAGAACGACGAGTTCGCCAACTTCAACGACGCCAAGT
Organism: Microlunatus parietis; assembly: GCF_013407955.1. Lineage (GTDB taxonomy): Bacteria > Actinomycetota > Actinomycetes > Propionibacteriales > Propionibacteriaceae > Microlunatus > Microlunatus parietis. Next base: position 4,743,186 of record NZ_JACCBU010000001.1, read on the forward strand.
ACGCCCACCTGCCCAGCGAGGCCCGGCCGGCCACCGAGTGCCTGAAGGACGTGCTGGTCCGCGCGCTGCCGTACTGGTACGACCAGATCGTCCCGGACCTGCAGGCCGGCAAGGTGACCCTGATCGCCGCCCACGGCAACTCGCTGCGCGCCCTGGTGAAGCACCTGGACGACGTCAGCGACACCGACATCGTCGGGCTGAACATCCCGACCGGCATCCCGCTGGCCTACGAGCTCGACGACGACCTCAAGCCCGTCACGCGGGGCGGTCGCTACCTGGATCCGGAAGCCGCGGCCGCCGCGATCGAAGCCGTCAAGAACCAGGGCAAGAAGTAGTCCGCGCGCCCGTCCCCTCCTCCACAGCCGCGACCGTTCCTCGCGTTCGCGACCGTTGCAACGGTCGCGGACACGAACAACGGTCGCGGCTGGCTTGTTCTTGGGCTGGTCGGTGTTCGGGACAGGGGTGGACGGCCCGGGTGGTCCTGGGTCAGGATGGTGAAAGTCCATCCGCTTGATTAAAGGACACAACGATGTTCCTGCTCCGTCGCCTGGGTGCCACCCTGCTCACCGTCGTCCTGATCACCGCGCTCACCGGGACCGGCCCGGCCAGCGCCAAGCCGCCGGGGATCGCTCCCGAAACGGCGCTGGCCAGGGCCCGGGTCGCTGCCGACGTGCTGATGAGTTCGTACGACCAGAAGAAGGCGTGGTTCCCCTCCAGTTGGTGGAACTCGGCCGTCGCACTGCAGACGGTCGGCGACTACATGCAGCGCACCGGTGACCGCCGTTACCTCGCGCAGTTGGACCACACGTTCGAGACGAACAAGGGGCCGTTCCCGGCCGGCGAGCTGTCCACCGACGAGATCTACGGCAACTTCACCAGCCGCGCCATCGACGACGCCGGCTGGTGGGCGCTGAACTGGATCCAGGCCTACGACCTGACCGGGCAGCCGAAGTACCTGGACATGGCGGTCACGATCGCCGAGTTCATGAACGACTTCTGGGACCCGAGCAGCTGCGGCGGCGGCATCTGGTGGAACGAGGAGCGGACGTACAAGAACGCGGTCACCAACGGCCAGTGGATCCGGCTCACCGCCGAACTGCACAACCGGATCCCGGGCGACACCGCGTGGCTCGACCGGGCCGAGGAGGCCTGGGCCTGGTATCTCGACAGCGGCATGATCAACTCCGACGGCCTGGTCAACGACGGCCTGAACGACGACTGCGAGAACAACCGGCAGACGGTGTGGACCTACAACCAGGGCCTGGCGATCGGCGCGGGCCTGGAGCTGTGGCGGGCGAACGGTGACGAAGCCGTCCTGGCCAAGGCGCGGGAGCTGGCCGACGCCGCGCTGGCTGACGGCGGGCTGCTGGTGGACGGGGTGCTCACCGAGTCCTGCGATGCGCTCGACCGGACCTGCGACGACAACGGCAAGCAGTTCAAGGGCATCTTCCTGCGCTACCTGATGGACCTCGCCGACACCACCGGAGCGAAGCGATATCGCGAGTTCGTCCGGACCCAGGCGACCACCATCTGGGAGCATGATCGCGACGTGGCCAACCGGCTCGGCTGCCGCTGGGCCGGCGGCACCAACGATGATCATCCGAACGCCTTCGACTGGCGGACCCAGGCCAGCGCACTGAGCGCCCTGATCGCCGCGGTGCCGGAGCAGGAGCCGGCCCGTTCCCTGTCCGCGACCCTCAGCCCGGCCCGGACGGCGATCCTGCCGGCCGCCGGCGAGCCGACCGAGGTGAAGCTCGAACTCGCTGTCCAGGCGACCGGGAAGCCGGGCCGGTCACTGGCCGGCGGAGTCGAGCTCGACGCACCCTCGGGGTGGACCGTCGAGCCGGAACGGACCCGGTTCCGGTTGATCACCGGCGGCGCCGCGGAGCCGGTGCAGCGCACCGTGCCCGTGACCGTCGAGATTCCGGCCGACACCGAGAGCGGGACCTACCTCGTGACCGCGTCGGCGACGGCAGCGGGGCTGGAGTTCACCGCCCAGGCCGAGATCGAGGTGGCGCACAAGATCGACTTCGACACCGGTACAGCAGCGGAGATCCCGTGGCTCTGGGATGCCGACGGTTCGGGCAACAACGGGCCGCAGCGCCGGTTCGCCGACGGCAACAGCTACTTCGTCTACCGGTTCCCGTTCCCGGCCGGTACGACGGCCGCGGAGGCGACGCTGACGATCGAGAACCAGTATCTGGTCGACCTGAGCTCGGACGGCGAGAACTGGACCACCGTGCTCCGTGAGGACGAACCGATCCGGGACGGGTCGAACAAAGCCGACCTGACCGTCGACCTGACGCCCTACCTGGCCGCCGACGGCGAGTCGCCGGTCTATCTCCGGGTCCGGGACTCCTTCCCGGAGGACGGCTGGGGCGGCCGGGTCTACCACGTGACCGCCACCTTCAGTTGATCAAGCTCAGCAGTTGATCAAGCTCAGCGGCCGCCGGGCTCGGGCCTTCCGTTGATCTTGGCCCGATCCTCCGGCAGGTCGGGCCGCTGGGCGGTGAGGTCGCGGGGCAGCAGCGTGAATCCCTGCCAGTGCAGGTCCATCGGGCTTTGATCTTCGTCCCGGACGACGTGGTGGAAGCCGACGGCGACCCAGGACACCAGGTCGTCCAGGGTCTGTTGATCACGCAGGTAGCCCATCACGCTGCGCTCGGGGCAGCTCCGGTTCTTGGTGGCGAACCGCTCGCACTCGACGTACTCGGTGAAGGCGATGTCGTAGGCCGGTTCCGGGGCGTCCGCGCCATGATCACGCGCCTCGTCGGTGAACCGGTAGGAGTCGGTGTCGCCGATCTCGATCTGGTACGAGATCGGGTGCCGGTCCTCGTTCAGTACGGCAGGGTTGACCACCCGCCACCAGCGCCGGTTCGCGATCTTGCGGGTGGTCTCCTTGGTGATCGGAGTCAGCCCGCCGGCCAGCTCGGGCGACTTCGGTCCCTGTTCGCCGGTGAAGTCGGCGTCGTACTGCTCGGCCCGCTGACCGCCGCGGCCGCCCAGGGCCCAGTGCAGCCGCCAGACCGCGTTGTGCGAATGGCTGGCGGCGTGATCATGCTCGCCCGGCCCGACGGCCCGGCCCTGCGCCGGATCGTCGGTGTAGTCCTCCGGGGACAGGTCGCCGGTCGCGCCGAGGGCCGGCCGGATCGAGCCGTCGGCGCCGAACTGGTAGCTGTTGACGTACTCGTACCAGCCGACCTTGGAGATCGTGCTCAGGTTCAGCGCGGTGCCGCGGGCGACGTCGACCTTGCCGCCGGACTGGGCCCGGTACGCGATCCCGGTGTCCACCTCCGCCTGGCACAGCACGCCCCGGTCCTCGCCGCCGCCGACCTTGCCGTCGCCGAAGTTCGGCACGTGCGTGGTCAGGATCTCGCCGGCGCACTCGGTGGGCGACAGCGTCTGCAGGTTCCGGCCGCCGAAGCCGTGGTCGGTGATGTCCTCGGTGGTCCGCTCGCCGGTGTCGTACGGCACCTCGAGTTGGCCGATCGCCAGCGAGGCCAGGACCATGATCGGCGCCCGGCCGACCGGCGTGAAGTGGATGTTCTCCAGCGTCAGGCCGGAGTACGGATCGATCCGCCAGCACATCGCCCAGGAGGAGCCGCTGGACAGGGCCGCGGCGATCGGCTGGTTCTGGGCGCAGTCCAAAGTGGTGGCGATCGGCTTCTCCGCCGGGCCGCCGCTGGCCCGGGTCACCGCGATCACCACAACGGCGGCGATCAGCCCGGTGATCATCGCCGAGATGATCAAGATCCGGCCGCGGCGTGGTCGTTGCTTCATGATCAAACTTCCCCGCTTCGTACGAAGGCGTCGGCCCTCCGGGAGATTCCCGGAGGGCCGACGGTCCTCATTCACAGATGGCCGGTCAGTGTGGCCCGGCTACCCGTCCGTCCTAGCTGCTCGCGCCACACCCTTCCGGCGTGAACCGGGTGGCCGAGTTTCCGAAGTTCACCCGCGCCCCGTCGGCCGAGCGGGCCAGACCGAGGCTCAGCGCGGAGAGGTCGAAGCTGTTCGTCACGTCCTCGCCGGCGGTGTTCTTGCAGGTGCCGATCTCCTGGCGGTTGACCTGCAGCGAGACGAATTCGTTCAGCACGTCGAACAGCGGCGACAGCATGTTGACGATCGTCGAGGTGAAACCGAACTTGATGTCGTTGATCGCCAACTCGAAGATGTGATCACCGGCGTCGCTGATGATCAGGTCGTAGACCGGGCCGACCACGGTGCCGAGCGTGCCGCCCAGCGTGTTGATCGTGGTGGTCAGCGTGTTGCCCGTGGTGCCGCCGATCAGGCCGGAGCTGTTGTCGACGACCTCGCCGACCTCACCGGAGGCGATGTCGGCCAGGCTGAACGTCCAGGTCACGTCCAGCTTGCCGCCGACCAGACCGTAGTCGTCGGTGAACTGCAGGGTGATCTCGACCGCGTCCAGCGAGTCCTCGATGGCTCCGACGATCAGGTTGGTCGCGTCGTGCATGATGTCGTGCACGCTCTCGGCGATCAGCGGGTAGATCTCGGAGGAGATCAGTTCCGCGTTCGGCTCCTGGGCGTTCAGCCCGCCCTTGCCGGCCAGCTGATCCAGGTGGATCTGCAGCTCGCCGGTGGAGAAGTCGATCGTGACGAGCTTGCTGTGCGAGGTGAGCGGCTGGTTCAGCACCCGCTGGAACAGCGTGTCATGCATGTTGCTGTCCACGGTCACCTTGGGCTCCGGGATGGCCGGAACGGCCGCCAGCAGCCCGGTCAGCGCCGCAACATCGAGCTTGTCGTTGATCAGGTCCTCGACGGTGGTGTCCACGGTGCCGGCGGCGCCGTAGATGCCGTTCGCCGCGTCGCTCACCAGCGGCGAACGGACCAGCAGGTCGGCCTGCGCGACGCGGTACTGGCCCGGCCCGCCGACGCCGTCGGGATCGAGGATCTTGCCGTCCTCGACGACGACCTCGGAGCCGAACGCGCCGAGCTTCAGTTCGAGCTGGTCGACGGCCAGATCGGTCAGGCCCTCGACATCGGCCGTTTCGGAGAGCGACAGCAGGTTGATCGTGGCGGCGCCGAAGGAGGCGTCGTCACCGGACAGGGTGACCGAGCCGCCCTCGGCGACCAGGCCGCTGACCGAGCGGGTGCTCGTCGGCGAGGTGGCCTCGCTGGAGCTGCCCAGGGCACCGATCGAGCCGAAGTCGATCAAGTCGTTCAGCGGGACGGACACGTCGCCCAGCTGGACGACCTGATCACCGAGCAGGTCGACGTTGAGCGCGTCGTTGTTGGGGCCGGGCGAGGTCTTCAGCCCGGCAGAGGTCGACGCGGCACCGAGGAGCTTCTCCTTCACGAGCGTCGACGCGAGCACGCTCGCGGACGCCTCCGAGGCCTCGTCCGGGTAGTTTTCGACAGCCGCCGAGGGGGAGAGCCCAACGGTGCCGATCAAGAGGGCCGTAGCCGAGGCAATGGCAAGCGGCCTGCCCCACGGCCTCCAAGACGACTTCAAGAAACTCACTCCTTATGGATCCGAGATGGTCGTATGCGTTCCCCGACCCCCGCAATTCCCCGAGCCCCCGAGTTTCTCCCTGCGGATGAAGATAGCGACATCGAGTTCGGTTGTCACCATTCGTATTCGGCCCGGTCGGGAACTCGTCTCCGGGGTCTCTCGTTGAAGCCCCGGCCGGGGATGTGCGGAGGCCCTGTCGGATCGTCTGGAGTGCCTTGCGTACAAGGAAATCAGGGCAGCGGCGGAGGCTCGAACGGATGGTAGGGCACCCGAGGAAAAGGGCCCCCGCGGAAATGCGCGATCACTAGCAGAACGAGTGGTGTCGTTCCACGCGAAAGTGGGTCATTGAGACGCAATGTCCAAAACGGACACGGTTTAGGACACAACCTGGTTCTCGTCGTCCGGATAACTGCCGGTGACGATGTAGATGACCCGCCGCGCCATCGACGACGCGTGGTCCGCGATGCGCTCGTAGTAGCGACCGAGCAGGGCCACATCGACGGCGGCCTCGACGCCGTACTCCCAGTCGTCGCTGAGCAGCACCCGGAACTGCGACTTGCGCAGGTCGTCCATCTCCTCGTCCCGCTCGCGCAGCTCGCGGGCCAGTTCGAGGTTGCGGTCGCTGAGCGTCTGGCCGGCGCTGACCACCATCTTCTCGGCGACGTCGCCCATCCGGACGAAGTTCGGCCGCAACCGGTCCGGCACCGCCGGGTCCGGGTAGCGCATCCGGGCGATCTTGGCGACGTGCACGGCGAGGTCGCCCATCCGCTCCAGCTCGTTGACCATCCGCAGGGTCGCCACGAGGGTACGGAGTTCGCCGGCGACCGGGGCCTGCCGGGCCAGCAGCGAGAAGGTGCGGTTCTCGATGTCGTGCTGCCGGTTGTCGAGGTCGTCGTCGCGGGTGATCACCTGCTCGGCCTGGTGGATGTCGGACTCCAGCAGTGCCGTGGTCGCCGCCCGCACCGCCTCGGCGACGAGTTGGGACATCTCCACCAGGTCGTTCAGGATCTCGTCCAGCTGTTCCCGGTACGAGTCACGCATGCCGAATCCACCTCGTCTCGCCGTGCGGCCCACCTGGCCGCCTCGCATCGGCCCAACCCTATGCCAGGGCGCTGAAGCGCCGGAAAAGGCCATTCGTGAACGCCGGGTGAACATCGCTGGAACGCTCGGCGAGGCGGTCGCCGACTGCTGGGCAGGTGGTGAGGTGACCGCCAGCTTTCCCTTTAGTATCGGCAGTGTGAACCCGATCGGCGCCACGCTCATCGCCCTCGTCGTCGGGATCATCATCGGCGGCTTCGCCGTCTGGATCTGGTCCCGGCGCAAGCCCTTCGACGACTCCGAACTGCGTTACACCGCCCCTGCCGTGCCCGACGGGGTGTCCGCCGTGCTGGCCGTCCTGCGCTCCTCCGCGATCGTGGTCGGGCCGCACGACGAGGTGTTGCAGGCGAGCACGCCGGCGCACAACCTCGGCCTGGTCCGCGGCTCCCGGGTGGTCAACAAGGAACTGCTCGGACTGGTCCGCGAGGTACGGCAGTCCGGCGAGCCGACGGCCGCGGACCTGCAGATCGAGCACGGCCGCGGCATCGCGGCGACCTACCTTTCGGCCCGGGTGGCTCCGCTGGACCCCGAGCTGATCCTGGTGCTGGCCGAGGACCAGACCACGTCCCGGCGGATCGAGGCGACCCGGCGTGACTTCGTCGCCAACGTCAGCCACGAACTGAAGACCCCGATCGGCGCGGTGTCCCTGCTGGCCGAGGCGATCGAGGACGGCGCGGACGACCCGGTCGCGGTCCGCCGGTTCGCCAGCCGGCTCAGTCTCGAGTCGGCTCGGCTGATCGACCTGACCGCCCAGATCATCGACCTGTCCCGGCTGCAGGCCGACGACCCGCTGTCGCAACCGGAAGAGGTCGACGTCGACGAGGTGCTCGCCGACGCCGTCGACCGGTGCCGGGTCGACGCCGAGAACCACCAGGTCGAGCTGACCGTCGCCGGCGAACGGAACTGCCGGGTGCTCGGCAGCGCCCGCCAGCTCGGCGTCGCGATCAGCAACCTGGTCGAGAACGCGGTGATCTACTCCGACCCGGGGGCCCGCGTCGTGGTCGCCGCGCACCGGGTCGCCGCCACCGACGACGACTACATCGAGATCACCGTCTCCGACAACGGGATCGGCATCCCGCCGAGCGACCTGGAGCGGATCTTCGAACGGTTCTACCGGGTCGACTATGCACGCAGCCGGGCCGACGGCGGCACCGGCCTCGGCCTGGCGATCGTGAAGCACATCGCGGCCAGCCATCGCGGCGACGTCGGGGTGTGGAGCCAGATCGGTCAGGGCTCGACGTTCACCATCAAGATTCCGGCCCATCTGAAGCCGGGTACTGCGGTTGATCAAGGGTTGCCGGATCTCCCGGCGACCCGGGACCCGGCGATGCTCCCCGATCGAAGGGCGCACCAGTCCAGGTCCACCTCGACTCCGACCGGCCGCCTACCGGTGGCGGCGGAGTCGTCACCCATCATCCGGCCGGGCACGACCCGCCGGCCTGAGCAGCAGGAGACAGAACGACGATGACCCGCGTATTGGTGGTCGAGGACGAGCAGACATACCGCGAGACGCTCGCGTACATGCTGCGTCGGGAAGGTTTCGAGGTGGTCGAGGCCGCCGACGGGACCGAAGGCCTCGCCGAGTACGACCGTGTCGGCGCCGACATCGTGTTGTTGGATTTGATGATGCCGGGGTTGCCGGGCACCGAGGTGTGCCGGCAGCTGCGGACCCGCGGCCCGGTGCCGGTGATCATGGTCACCGCCCGGGATTCCGAAGTGGACAAGGTGGTCGGGCTCGAACTGGGTGCCGACGACTATGTCACCAAACCGTTCAGCCACCGGGAGCTGGTGGCCCGGATCAGGGCCGTGCTGCGACGCGGCCAGGACGTCGAGCTGGTGCCGGACGTCGTCGAGGCCGGCGCGGTCCGGATGGACGTCGAGCGGCACGAGGTGTCGGTCAACGGGGAACGGGTCAAGCTGGCCCTGAAGGAGTTCGAACTGCTGGAGATGCTGCTCCGCAACGCCGGCCGGGTGATGACCCGGGGCCAGTTGATCGACCGGATCTGGGGCGCCGACTACGTCGGTGACACCAAGACCCTGGACGTGCACGTGAAGCGGCTCCGGACCAAGATCGAATCCGATCCGGCGAACCCGAAGTACTTGATCACGGTACGGGGCCTCGGCTACAAGTTCGAGGGCTGATCAACTCCGTGCCTGAGTCATCCTCCATCGTGCCCTGAGCCTGTCGAAGGGCCTAGTGTCGTGCGTCCCTAGTTCCTTAACAGTTGGCGACGCCCAGGCACGCACCTCGCGGCGTTCTCCTCAGTCGATATATGACCCGATATGTCTTCCTCGTCGGCCTGGCGATGCACGCACCCGGACGCCGCCAGACGCCACGCTTGGGGCGCAGCACGGCACCGGTCTGCGACACTCGGACGATGATCGTGATCACGAACGATCGGTGACCCCGATGTCGTTAGCCCGGGCCGACCAGCCGGACGAGGACCGTACCGCCGAGACGATCAAGGCGCTCGACCTCGCGCTTCGGGTCGGTGAGGCCCTGCTCGCCAACGGGGCCGGTGCCGCCGACGTGGCAGCGACGATGGACTCGATCCTGCGCCACCTGGGACTGGCCGGCGCGGACGTCGACGTCACGTTCACCGCGCTGGTCGTGGCGCACCAGGAGTCGCCGGACGAACCGACCCTGGTCCGCCGGCGCAACGTCGCCCAACGCGACGTCGACTATGAGGACCTGACCCGGGTGGACCACCTGGTGAAGGCGTTGCTGCTGGACCGGATCGACCGCGACCGGGCCCGCGACGAACTGGCCCAGATCACCTCCTCGGGCCATCAGCGGCCCCGCTGGGCGGTCACCGTCGGCTGGGGGGTGCTCGCCCTGGGCATCGCCATGCTGCTCGGCGGCGGACCGCTGGTGATGATCATCGCGCTGGTCACCTCGATCGCCGTGGAGCGGCTGCAGCGGTTGATGACGGTCGGCCGGCTGCCGTCGTTCTACCAGCAGATGGCCGGCGGACTGCTGGCCACGCTGCTCGCGGTCGGGCTCGCCGCGACGCCGTTACCGCTGGACCCGTCGGTCGTGGTCAGTGCCAACATCACCGTGCTGCTGGCCGGGCTCGGCCTGATCGGCGCCGCCCAGGACGCCCTGACCGGGTTCTACATCACCGCGAACGCCCGGCTGCTCGAGGTGATGCTGTCGACAGCCGGGATCATCGTCGGGGTCAGCGGCGGGATCACCGTCGGCCGGCTGATCGGGGTCGATCTCACGCTGGTGCCGGGGGCCGCCGGGCTGGCCGAGGCTCCCTGGGTGCTCAGCGGTGCGGCGATCTGTGCGATGGCGTTCGGGTATGTGGCGTACACCCCGCTCCGGGCACTGCTGCCGATCGGCCTCATCGCCGGCGCGGGCGAGGTGATCTATTCGGTCCTCCTCGCGGTCGGGCTGGGCCGGCCCTGGGCGGCCGCGGTCGCCGCCGTCGGCATCGGCGTCGTCGCGTACGGGGTCGCCGGCCGGGTCCGGGTGCCGCCGCTGGCGATCGTGGTTTGCGGGATCACCCCGTTCCTGCCCGGCCTGTCGATCTACCGGGCGTTGACCCTGTTCACGGCCGGCGACTCCGGCGGCGTGGTCGACCTGGTCACCGCCGGCGCCGTCGCGATCGCCCTGGCCTCCGGCGTGATCCTCGGCGAGTACATCGCCCAGCCGGTCCGCCGCGAGGCCCGCAAGCTGGAACGGCGGCTGTCCGGCCCGCGGCTGGTCGGGCCGCTGCGGATCCGTACCCTGAAGCGGGACCAGAAGCGCTGACCGGGTGCCGGTCCGTCAGCGCTGCACGCGCGGACGGCGGGCCCAGCCGAAGCAGAACAGCCCGAACGCGATCAGGCCGACGGCCACCGCGGCGAGCAGTACCGGTCCGAAGGCCTGGCCGCGGAGAGCCTGCAGCGCGTCGTCCAGTCCGCCGGCCTTCGCCGGGTCGTAGCTGATCCCCGCCCAGCCGGCCAGGACGCCGACCAGCACCAGCGCGATCCCCTTGGCGGGGAACCCGATCCGGCCGAGCGTCACGGTCAGCCGCCCGGCGCCGGACAGGTCGTCGACGAAGGACTTGCGCAGGCCCTTGACGACCTGCGCGCCGCCGATCCAGATCACGACCGCACCGACCGCCATGAGCAGGGTCGGCCCGAGCGGCAGGGCGAGCAGGCGGGCGCTCGCGGTCTCCTCCCCGCGACTGCCGCCGGCACCCGCACCGAGCACGATCCGGACCGCGCTGACGCCGAGCCAGAGATAGACCACCGCCTGGCCGACCGCGGTCACCCGGCGGAACGTCCGCCGCGGCTCGTCGTGCCACCGGTAGCCGACCGCGGCGTCGATCAGCCGCCACGGCACCAGGGCGAACAACCCGATCGCGGCGACCCAGAGTCCGATCCGGCCGAACGGCTGCGTCGCCAGCTCGGCCAGCGCGCCCTGCTGCGAAGCCTCACTGCGGCCGCCGAAGCTCAGCCGGACGGCCAGCGCGCCGAGCACCAGATGCATCAGCCCGTAACCGGCCAGGCCGACCTTGATCAAGATCCGGTACGCCCGCCCGGCCGCTCCCGGAACGCCCATGGCCACACCTCCGAACCCACCCTCCGAGGATTCGACGGTACCTCCCGGCCGGCGCCGGCGGGGCCGATCAGCCGCGGCGGATCGGGTTGCTCAGTTCGCCGACGCCCGGGATCGTGATGGTGACCCGGTCGCCGTCGGCCAGCGTGAACGGCAGTTCGGGCACCAGCGACGTGCCGGTGGACAGCCAGACGCCGTCCGGGAAGTCGAGTTCCCGGCGCAGCCAGCCGACAAGATCATCGAACCGGCGGTGCAGCTGCGCGGTGCTGGTGCTGCCGCTCCAGACCTGTTCGCCGTCGCGGGTGATCATCAATGCCAGCTCCAGCGCGTACGGGTCGTCGACCTGCCAGACCGGCGTCACGCCCGCGCCGAGCCCGCAGGAGCCGTTGTAGATCTTGGCCTGCGGCAGATAGAGCGGGTTCTCGCCCTCGATCGAACGCGAGCTGAGATCGTTGCAGACGCCGTAGCCGATGATCTCTCCGCCGCTGTTGATCAACAACGCCAGCTCCGGTTCCGGGACGTCGATCTCGGAGTCGGCCCGGACCCGCAGCTCGCCGCCGTCGCCGACCACGCGCCAGGCAACGGACTTGAGGAAGATCTCCGGCCGGTCCGCGTCATAGACCTGTTCGTAGACGGTTGCCGACGTCTCGCTCTCGGCCATCCGGGCCGTCTGGGAGATCTTGTACGTGACGCCGGCGGCCCACACCTCGGTCCGCCCGTCGACCGGCGGCAGCACCGTCACCCGGTCCAGCGGCAGCTCCGGCCCGGTCGGCTGCTCGACCGCCTCCCGGAACTCGGCCAGCGGCAGGCGGGCCAGCGAAGCAAGATCATCTCCGATCCGCCGGACCACATCGCCGGTGCGGACACCGACCGCGATCGTGCCGTCGAGTGCGTACCGGATGATCATGATCAACCTCCAGGCTGGGTGAGGTCTCGATCCTGTCACACCTCCACGGCCGGGGCCGGTGCCGGTCCCGGGATGCGGGGCGTCACTGACAGAGTTGGGTCATGCACGCAGAGCAGCTGACCGATCCGATCGTCGACCACGGCGAGGGACCGGTCTTCTCGGACCGTTGGGCGGGACCGCGCTGGGTGGACCTGCTGGCCGGCGACATCCTCGAGCTCGACCCCGACTCCGGGCCCCGGCGGCATCACGTCGGCACGGTCGCGGCGATGATCCGGCCGCGCCTCGGCGGCGGTCACGTGATCGCCGGCGAACGCGGCCTGCTGCTGGCCGACGACGACGCGCTGGACGCGCCGGTGCGAGTGCTGCCGGAGGTGTGGGACAGCACCGAGGTCCGGATGAACGAGGGCGGCTGCGACCCGGCCGGCAATCTCTATCTCGGCTCGATGGCCTACGACGGGCGAGACGGCGGCGGCAACCTCTATCGCTTCGGGCCCGACCTGGCCCCGACGGTCGCGGTGCCGGCGGTGACGATCTCCAACGGCCTGGACTGGAGCCCGGACGAGACGCTCGCGTACTACGTGGACACCCGGACCGGCCGCATCGACGTCTTCGATTGGGACGCCGAGGGCGGGCTGCGGAACCGCCGGCCGTTCGTCGAGATCGACGGCGAGGGCGGGCCGGACGGGCTGACCGTCGACGCCGAGGGCGGTGTCTGGGTGGCGCTGTACGGCGGCTGGGCGGTCCGTCGGTACACGCCGCAGGGCCGGCTGGACGCGGTGATCGAGGTGCCGGCCCGGCAGGTGACCGCGGTGACGTTCGCCGGGCCGGACCTGGACCAGTTGATCATCACGACGTCGCGCCACGGCCTCTCGGACGACGACGCCGGGCCGGCCGGGTCACTGTTCGGGGTCAGACCCGGCATCCGGGGCAGGCCGGTCCGAGAGTTCGCCGGGTAGACCGTGTCTCCACTGCGGGAAGACACGATCGGCCTGGCCCGATCGCAGGTGCCGGGGGCGGCAGCGCTGCTGGCCGCCGGGATCGGCGTGCTCTTCTACCACCTCGGCTCGGACCGGCTGGACTTCGCGGCCCACTACGTGGCCGGGCTCGGCGGCACGATGCTGCTGCTGTCGCTGGTGGCGCTCCTGCCGCCGGTGCTGCCGCGGGCCTGGTCCGCGCTGGCCGTGACGGCGCTGTCCTGCGGCATCGGCGCCGGCTGCGAGGCGTTGATCTTCGTCGAGGGCGGCTTCGATCTGGTCGACGTCTCGAACCAGAGCCTCGGTGCGGTGACCGCGGGATTGATCTTCGTCAGCTGGCCGGTCGACGGCGCGACGGCGCTGGCGGTCTGGGTCCTGCTGGCACTGGCCTTCCTGGCCGGAGGAGCCTGGCTTGTCGGGTTCTGGTAAGCCGGCCGTGTGGGCGATGATCATGATCGCGGTGCTGTTCTGGGTGGCCGGGATCATGATCACGCTGTCCCGGACGATCATTCCGTACGGCATCGAGGCGGAGACCGTGATCACCGTCCGGGTCCGGCCGGAGCACCAGCCCGGGCGGGACGATCTGACTCAGATCCTCACCGACCGGCGCACCCTGCGGGTCGACCCGAACGCGGCCGCCTGCGTCAAGGCCGGCGACCGGGTGACCAAGGCCGCCTGGTCCATGATCGTCACCGGCCCCGACGGCACCACCTGCACGCTCGCCTGGCCCCGGCAGCTGCGAACCGTCGCCCTGGTCCCACTGCTGGTCGCCGCCGGCGCCTTCGGCCCGCTGCTGCTGGTCCGCCGGCTGCTCCGCCGATCGCCATGAGCTCGAGGCTCACCAGCCCCAAGCGCCCCACCTCACCAGGTTTCTTGTCGCTTTACCCGAGAAGCTTCTGTGGTATTGCGCCAGTTTTTCACGGAACGTGAAAAACCGACGGGCTCAGTGGTGAAGGGCCGGACTCCGTCAGCGACCGGCGAGGCCCCGGTCGATCACGGCTCGGAGGCCTGACCAGTCCGGGCGGTAGTCGGGCTCCAGCTCGCTGCGCCAGCGGGCGTAGAGGTCGACGGTGCGCTCGACGACGTTCGGTCGCGGCGTGACGCCGAGGTCGTCGAGATCGAGCCCGGCGATCTCGTCGGCCAGGGCGTCCCGTGCGGAGCCGGACCGGTGGATCGTGGTTCCTTGATCACGGTCCCGGAGCAGCATGGCCTGGACCAGGCAGTGCCGGACCAGTTCGAGCGTCAGGTGCAGGCCGATCAGGCGATCGCCGCGGCCGAGCTTCGCCGCTGCCTGCGCGACGAGCGCCCGGATGTGGTTGTCGGGGGCACGGTCGGGCAGCCGGACCCGGCCACCACCGGTGATCACCAGGTCGACGCGGCGGCCGTCGGTGATCACCGCACGGAGCACCTGCCGGTCCGCCGACGCCTCCTCGGTGACCGACCAGATCTCCAGCCCGGCCAGGAGATCGACGGGTTCCGCGGACCGGGGCAGGTCGACGTGCAGGTCGAGATCGCTCCAGCCGTCCAGCTGTTCCGGCTGCAATACGGATCCGGCCGCAGCGCTGTCGGCGCCGGCGGGCAGTCTCATGATCAACTCGCGGGCCAGGCCGGCCTGCCACGGGTCCATCGGGATGATCAGAAGAGCCGGGCGATCTGGACCGTGACCTCCAGCGTGCTGCCGGCGCTACCGGAGTAGAGGCCCTTGAACGGCGTCACGTCGCCGTACTCGCGGCCGTGGCCGACGATCACGTGCCGTTCGCCGGCCGGGATCGCGTTGGTCGGGTCGAAGGCGGTCCAGTCGCCGTCCCACCACTCCACCCAGGCGTGACTCTGGCCGGTCACGGTCTCGCCGACCTCGGCGTCGGCCTTCGGATGCAGGTAGCCGGAGACGTACCGGGCCGGGATGCCGGCCAGGCGGAGCAGCATGATCGTCAGATGCGCGATGTCCTGACAGACGCCCTTGCGTTCGGACCAGACGTCACCGATCCGGGAGTGCACGCCGGTGACCCCGGGCACGTAGTCGATCTTGTCGTGGACGAACTCGCTGGCCGCCCGGGCCGCCTCGCCCGGCGTCGCGCCGCGAACCACCTCGGCGGCCAGCTCACGGAGCTCGGCGTCCGGCTCGGTCCGGCTGGTCTGGATCAGCCACTCGGCGTACCCGTCCCTGATCTTGGGATCCTTGAGCCCGTCCCAGCCGGCCGGCTCGCCGCTGCGGCCGGAACCGGTCCGGGTGTCGACCAGGCTGGAGGCGACCACCCGCAGCTCGCGGTGCGGCGCGCTGGTGTCGAACGCGTGCACGATGGTGCCCCAGTAGTCCCGATAGCGGTACGAGGTCGAGGCCGGCCGCACCACGATCCGGTTGTCGGCCGCGATCTGATGATCATTGCTGACCGGCGTCATCCGTACCTCGTTGTACGACGCGGATACCTCGGCGTCGTAGCTGAAGCTCGTCTCGTGCCGAATCCGGTAGCGCCGGGCCAGCACCGATTCGGTCTTGTTGATCATGCTTCCCCCTGGGCCCAGGCCATCGCGTGCGACGCCTCGAAGAACGTCCGGCTGACCGCCTCGCTCACCTCCGAGCAGGTCCGCTCGAGATCGACCAGCACGGTGGTCAGGTCGCCCAACAGGTCCTCCGGGCTGCGGAACTCCAGCTGGGTCCGGGCCCGGCCGAGCCGGCGCCGGGCCAGATCGGGAACGCCGGCCCGGGCCCGGCCGGGGGTGAGTTCGTTGAGGCAGGCCTCGGCCGCGGACAGCGCGAAGAACACCGACCGCGGGAACAGCCGGTCCAGCAGCAGGAACTCCACCGCGGCCGCCTCGTCCAGGTCGCCCCGGTAGGTGCGCAGGAACGCCTCGTACGCGCCGCAGGACCGCAGCAGCGCCGACCAGGACGGCCGGCCTCGTCCCGGCGCCCCGGGAACGGCCCGGGTGAGCAGCAGCCGCGCCGTCATGTCGGCCCGCTCCAGGCTGCGGCCGAGGGTGAGGAACCGCCACGCGGTGTCCCGGCTGATCGCCAGGTCGACCACCCCGGCCAGCGTCGCGGTCTGCTCCCGGATCCAGGTGAAGTAGACGTGCGGGCCGAGCCGTTCGGCCATCCGGCGGGCCTCCGGCAACCCGAGCCAGGTGCTGTTCAGCGCCGACCAGAACTCCGAGGACAGGATCTCCCGGGCACCGCGGGCGTTCTCCCGGGCGGCCATCAGGGAGCCCCGGATGGCGGTCGGTTCGGCGCTGTAGGCGAGCCGGTCCAGCACCACCGTCGTACTCACCGCGACGTCGTCCGGCGGCCGGATTCCCATGATCGACAACAGCGACCGGCAGGCCGTGTCCTCCTCGACCCACGGGTCCTCCAGCACCAGCTGCAGGTGGACGTCGAGGATCCGCGCCGTTGCGTCGGCGCGTTCGAGGTTGCGGCCGATCCAGAAGACCGACTCCGCGATCCGGCGGAGCAGGCCGCCCCGGTTCGGGTCCATGGAGGCTCCCCACGTCGTCGTCATGATCACTGCTGCTGTCGGGCGGCGGCGGACTCCAGGGCCGGGCCGGGATCCTGCGGCCGGCTCGGTTCGGCGAGCGGCGGTTCGTCCGGTACGCCGAGCGCACCGCCCGGCCCGCCGGCATCGGCCGGTTGATCACGCGCCGCGAGCACCCAGGTGTCCTTGGAACCGCCGCCCCGGCTGGAGTTCACCACCAGCGCGCCGTCGCCCAGCGCCACCCGGGTCAGCCCGCCCGGCAGCACCCAGACCTGATCACCGTCGTTCACCGCGAACGGGCGAAGATCGACATGCCGCGGCCGGAACCCGGCGTCGACGAACGTCGGCACCGTCGACATCGACACCACCGGCTGCGCGATCCAGGCCCGCGGGTCGGCGATGATCTTGGTCCGCAGCTCGGCCAGGGTCGGCTCGTCGGCCTGCGGGCCGATCACCAGGCCCTTGCCGCCGGAGCCGTCGACCGGCTTCAGCACGAGTTGATCAAGCCGACCCAGCACGTCCTCGAGGACGTCCGGATCACCCAACCGGTACGTGTCCACGTTGGGCAGCAGCGGTTCCTCGGCGAGGTAGTAGCGGACCAGGTCCGGGACGTAGGTGTAGATCAACTTGTCGTCCGCGACGCCGTTGCCGAGCGCGTTCGCGATCACCACGTGACCGGCCCGGGCCGCGTTCACCAGGCCGGGGCAGCCGAGCATCGAGTCCGGCCGGAACTGCACCGGGTCGATGAACTCGTCGTCGATCCGGCGGTAGATCACGTGCACCGGCCGGTCGCCGGACGTGGTCGGCATGAAGACCCGGTTGCCGGCGCAGATCAGGTCGCGTCCCTCGACCAGCTCGACGCCCATCAGCCGGGCCAGCAGGGCGTGCTCGAAGTAGGCGGCGTTGTGCACGCCGGGGGTGAGCACGACGACGGTCGGGTCGGCCACGCCGACCGGCGCCGCGGCGCGCAGGGCGGCCAGCAGCTGGTTGGCGTACCCGGCGACCGGGCGGACCCGGGAGGTGCCGAACGCCTCCGGCAGTACCTGGGTCAGCGCGTGCCGGTTTTCGATCACGTAGCTGACCCCGGACGGCACCCGGACGTTGTCCTCCAGCACCCGGAACCGGCCGTCGACGTCGCGCACGAGGTCGATCCCGGACACCTGGATCCGAACCCCGTTGGGCGGCTCGATGCCGTACGTCTCGCGGTGGAAGTGCCGTGACGTGACGACCACCTCGCGCGGCACCACGCCGTCCTTGATCGCGTGGCCGGGGCCGTACACGTCGGCCAGGAAGGCCTCCAGGGCCCGGACCCGCTGCTGCACGCCGCGTTCGATCAGATCCCACTCGTCGGCGTCCAGCACCCGGGGCACGATGTCGACCGGGAACGGCCGCTCCTGGCCGTCATAGGCGAACGTGACGCCCTGCTTCATGAACGTCCGGGCCAGGGCGTCGACCCGCGGCCGCAGTTCCTCGGTGCCGAGCGGCCGCAGCGCATTGAGTACGGGCTCGTACGAGCGACGGGTCTCGTCGGACGCGCTGAACGCCTCGTCCCAACTCACCCCCGTCGGGTAGCCGTCGAAGAGGTCCGCCATGCCCGGACTCTAAACCGGATTCGTTACGCGTGGATTGCGATGGCGCTGACCGGCGTTTCGCTCCGGCCGAAGGCAACGGATACGGTGGTGCCGTGACTGGCGACATCACCGTCTTCTCGGGTTCCGCCCACCCCGCGTTCGCCAAGGAGATGTGCCAGATCCTCGGCATCCCGCTCTCTCCGTCGCGGACCACCCGGTTCAGCAACGACTGCCTGCAGGTGCAGTTGCGGGCGAACTGCCGGCAGCGCGACGTCTACCTGGTGCAGCCGCTGGTCGAGCCGGTCCAGGAGCACCTGATGGAGCTGCTGCTGATGCTGGACGCCGCCCGCGGCGCCTCGGCGGCCCACATCACCGCGATCATCCCGCACTACAGCTACGCCCGGTCGGACAAGAAGGACGCGCCCCGGATCTCGATCGGCGGCCGGCTGGTCGCCGACATGCTGGCCACGGCCGGCGCCGGGCGGGTGCTCACGATGGCCCTGCACGCGCCCCAGGTGCACGGCTTCTTCTCCGTACCCGTTGATCATCTGAGCGCGACCGCCGAGTTGGCCGAACACTTCACCGCGCGCGATCTGACCGAGTCGATCGTGGTCTCGCCCGACCTCGGCAACGCCAAGGTGGCCACCGACTTCGCCCGGATCCTCGGCCTCGAGGTGGTCGCCGGCTCGAAGAAGCGGATCGCCGACGACAAGGTGATCATCGAACGGATCGTCGGCGACCTGCACGGCAAGAAGCACGCGATCGTGCTGGACGACGAGATCGCCACCGCGGGGTCGATCGTCGAGTTGCTGTCCATGCTGCGGGCCGAGGGCATCGAACGGTTCTCGCTGGCCTGCACGCACGGCCTGTTCACCGGCCCGGCCATCGACCGGCTGCGGGCCGAGGCCGACGTCGAGGAGATCCTGATCACCAACACGGTGCCGCTGCCGGTGGAGAAGCGGCTGCCGCAGATGGAGACCCGGTCGGTCGCACCACTGTTCGCCGAGGCGGTCCGCCGGATCCACTGCGGCGAGTCCGTGAGCAGCCTGTTCAGCGACGAGGTCACCTACGGGGCCTGACCTTCGGCGGCACCGGCGGAGGCCGGCCGGTCCGGGGCTACACTCACGTCCAGCCCCCTGGTACGGGGAGCCTGGCTGACCGGGAGACCCACCGTGACCGAGGTGTCCGAGCGCAGCGACGACCGGGCCTCACCTCCTCAGACGGCCAAGTTCGCCGAGCGGCGGGCGGAGCTCGCCACCGCAACCTTGCAGACGCTGGCCGAGCTCGGCTACGCCCGCACCAGCCTGCGCGAGATCGCGCAGAACTCGCCCTTCTCGCACGGTGTGCTGCACTACTACTTCAGCGACAAGGTCGACCTGATCACCCAGGCCGTCCGGCAGTACGAGGAGGTCTGCGTCACCCGCTACGACGAGCTGGTGGCCGCCGCCACCGCCGCCGACGGGCTGGAGCACGACTTCGCGGCGGCCATGGCCGCGACGCTGAGCAGCGACGCCCCGATGCACCGGCTCTGGTACGACCTGCGCAACCAGAGCCTGTTCGAGCCCTCGTTCCGGGCCGACGTGATCGACATCGACGCGCGCCGGGAGGCGATGATCTGGCGCGTCGTCAGCAGGTACGGCGAACTGGCCGGCACCGACCCGGTGCTGCCCCCGGCGGCCGCGTACGCGGTGCTGGACGGGCTGTTCCAACAGGCGTTGCTGCGGCACCTCGCCGGTGACGCCGAGGCCGCCCGGGCGCTGCGGGATGCCGCGGTCGAGGCGCTGCGGCTGCTGGTCCCGCGCGGCTGACCCGGCTACCCGAGGCTGGGTCAGTTGGACGCTGTCGGGGACGGCGAGGCGGACGGCGACGGGGAGATCGTCGCGAACTGCGGATCGTCGGCGGTGACCACGGGAACGCGCAGCGTCACCTCGCCGGCCGTCGCGAAAGTGAGCGTGAGCTCGGCCTCCAGCCCGGCCCGCAGGTCGTCGCCGGTGACCTCGATCAGCCGCTCGCTGGTCAGCACGGTCAGCGTGCCGGCTTCGACGGTGACCGGAGCCGGCAGGGTCGCGGCGAGCGGCGTGCCGGCCGATCCGTCGGCGCGGTAGGCCCGCCCGGTGATCCGCTGCAGGACGTCGTCCCTGGTGGCGGTGAGGCTGGCCGAGACGAACCCCTGGCCGGGCTCCTTGCTGACGATCAGCAGATTGCGGACGCCCACCGGCTCGCTCCGGGGGCCGACGTTGGCATTGATCCCCTCGCCCGGCGTGTACGGCCGGTTGGTCTGCACGTCGAAGCCGCAACCTGCGGCCAGGCTGAGTGCCGCCGCAAGGATCATCGCTGCTCCGGCCCGGGCGAGGCGGCGGGGACGGGTCGCGGAGGACAGCGACGCGAAGGGCACCGACGAGGGCACGATTCACTCCTGGCAGGTCAACGGATCGGTCGGCTTAGCCTAGCGGTCCATCACGCGGAGGTCTCGACGGGCGTCCTTCTTCGGCGGTACGATCCTCATCCGCGGTCGGCGGGGCCGCTTTGCAGAACCGGCCTGGAGGTGTCGACAAGCGGTGACGGGACGCACAGTTCGAGTTCTTTGTCAAGCTGTGGACAGTGCACGTTATTGGCCTCTGGCTAGCGAAAACATCTCCCGGGGAGGCCCCGTCTCCGTGGTAAACTTGAGCCTGCGAAAGGGGTACAAAACAACATGACCTTTACAGTCGGCGAAACGGTGGTTTACCCCAATCATGGGGCCGCTGTCATCGAGGACATCGAAACCCGCCAAATCAAGGGCGAAGACAAGCTCTATCTGGTTCTGCGCATCGTCGGTCAAAACGATCTGGTTGTCCGGGTTCCGGCCTGCAACCTCGACCTCGTCGGCGTCCGTGACGTCGTCGACGCCGACGGACTCGAACGGGTGTTCAACGTCCTGCGGGCCCCACACACCGAGGAGCCGACCAACTGGTCCCGGCGTTACAAGGCCAACCTCGAGAAGCTGCACTCCGGCAACGTCATGAAGGTCGCCGAGGTCGTGCGTGACCTGTGGCGTCGCGAGCGTGAGCGTGGCCTCTCCGCCGGCGAGAAGCGGATGCTCGCCAAGGCTCGCCAGATCCTGGTCTCCGAACTCGCTCTGGCCGAGCGGGTCGAGGAGGACAAGGCGGAGATCCTGCTGGACGAGGTCCTCGCGTCCTGATCCAGCCGTAGTCATCGACAAATCCATCGCCCGTCTCCACTCGAGATGAACGTACGCACCGGTATTGGTGTCGACGTCCACCGTCTCGAGCGGGGGCGGGCGATGGCGCTTGCCGGGCTCCTTTTTCCCGATGAGCCGGCCGGCCTGCACGGCCACTCCGACGGTGACGTGGCCGCCCACGCGGCCTGTGATGCGCTGCTCGGCGCGGCCGGCCTGGGCGACCTCGGCTCCAACTTCGGCACCGACCGGCCCGAGTGGAGCGGCGCCGGCGGCGTCGCGTTCCTGACCGAGACGGCCCGCCTGGTCCGTGCCGCCGGCTACGAGATCGGCAACGTCGCCATCCAGGTGATCGGCAACCGGCCCAAGCTCGGCCCGCGCCGCGCGGAGGCCGAACAGGTGCTCGGGGCCGCCGTGGGTGCCCCCGTCTCCGTCTCCGGTACGACCGCCGACGGCCTGGGGCTCACCGGCCGCGGCGAGGGCATCGCCGCCGTCGCCACCGCCCTGATCTACGTCCCCTGACGCGCCTCACGATCACGAGATCTTGAGGCCGGAGGGATGCGTCTCGCCGGCGTCTCGGCGCGGAACGACCGCAGCGTCGGCCCCGGCGGCCAGCCGCACATGGCGGATCCGCTCGGCGGCGATGCACGCGCGGCCCAGGCCGGCCCGGATCCCCGGTCCCTGGATGCTGCACTTGACGACGTACAGCTGAACGACGTTCACGAGAGCGATCAGCGCGATGTAGACGGGCGCGTCCTGGGCGAGTCCGAACTGCAGCAGGATCGCAATCGTCCAGAGCATGACGGCGTAGAGCACGTTGCCGGGAATCCAGGCGCGGAACGTGCTGATCCCGCTGATCCGGCTGGGGACCGTCGACAACTTCAGGTCGCCGGCTTTGCGGACCACGGCCTGCCCGAACGACGCGGTCAGCCAGTTGCAGATCGTCACCAGCGTCATGCCGGCTGCCACGAACCAGGCCCACCACAGCGGCTGGATGAGCAGGATCGGCAGCACCACGACGAGGCACGCGACCGTCGTCATCCGCATGGCGATCTCTGCCGCGATGGCGTGGATGCCGAGCCTGCCGGCGCCGCGCCCGAGCGTGAGCGGCGAGGCGCTGGCGAACAGGCTCTGGTAGTACTTGACGCCGATCAGCGTGAAGGTGATCGCCAGGACGCCGAAGATCACCGGAGGCGTACCGGCCGGGAAGCCGTACCCGGGAGCCCTCAGCTGGTCGACGACCGGAAACTCGTCCGGCCCGGCGCCGAACAGCCGCTGCAGCGCGACGATGAAGTCGTTGTCCCAGTCCCACCCGACCGTTCGCCGGATCCAGATGCTGATCAACACCATGGTCAGGGTCGCCAGGACCGCCGCCAGCACCGAACACAGGAACAGCCAGCCCTGCCAGGGCTCGGTCTCCCGGCCGGCGTTCTGCCGCCGCCGCTCGAGCCACAGCCGGCCGAGCCGCCCGACCGTACCGAAGAACGGGTCGGCCAGCGCCGCGAAGTCCGACCACCACCGCCGTCCCGACACACCGGTCCGGGCAGCCGCGAGTTCGTTGGTCAGGTCGGTCCACAGCTGCTCGTACGGCAGGCCGTCCGATCCCTGCCGGGCGCGGAACAGCAGCAGCCGCTGCTCCGGCTCCGCGTCGATCAGGTCCTCGACGAACCGGGCGATCAGCGGAGTCTGCGCGTAGAACGGCTCCGGCACGTGCCCGCCGGTCGCGGGTGAGCCGCAGCCGAGCAGGACGATCAACTGGCCCAGTGAGTACAGGTCGCTGCGGCCGAACCCGTCGTCGGACTCCCCCTCGCCCGAGGGCTGGTCCTCCCGGTCGCGGATCTCGGGCGCGACGTACTCCGCATCGACGCCACCATGACCCGGCATCTTGCGGAGGTAGAGATAGTTGACGCCGAGGTCGACCAGCCGCAGTTTCTCCAGGCCGTCCCGTTGCTCGACCATGATGTTCGACGCCGTGAGATCGCCGTGGTGCTTGCCGAGCCGCTTCAGGTCGCCGAGCGCCCGGAACAACTCGCTGCCGAACTTCTCGATCAGGTCGAGCCTGATCTCGGACGTGGCGGTCAGCTCGTTCGAGCGCTGCTGCGGGAACTCCAGGTCGAGGCGTTCGGCGAGTGTCTGGCCGGGGACGAAGTCCATCAGGATCCAGCTGCCGGAGCTGGCCCAGACACTCACCAGGTGTTCGAGATCTCCGGCCGGCGGGTTGAACTCGGCGGCGTAGTCGCGGGTGGCCCGAGCGATCGTCGGGATCCGCAGGAACGGATAGATGATCAGCTTCAGCGCGAACGACGGCAGCCGCCCGTGCGTGACGTCCCGGAGCCGGCCCGACAGGATGATCGAGGTCGTGCCGTGCCGGTGGAACCGCAGCGTGTCGACGTCGAAGCCGTCCCATTCGCGCAGCACGGCCGGGTCGGTGGACTCGGTCAGCTGAGGCGCGTACAGCTCGCGCAGGGCCGCTTGGACGGCAGGGGTCTTGACCAGCCGATGGCAGGTCTCCGAGCAATCGGTGTGCTCGACCGTTCCCGGCCTGCCACCGTCGCGGTTGCCCCAGGGAGCGCGGCGGAGTTCGGAATGACGCAGGGCGAGCAGGGTGATCAGCAGGACACCGACGTAGCCGTGGACGTGTTCCGGGTGGCGGTCGCCGAACCGCCGGCACCAGCCGTCCAGCGTCGTGATCGCGACGTCCCAGGAGATCTCCAGTTGGGAGGCGAACGTACTGCTGTCGATCGGGAGGTCGAGCAGGACGTCCCGCCAGTCGTACGCGGACCACCGCAGCACGACGTCGTCGAGGGCGAGATCGGGCGCATCACGGTGGACCCGCTGAATGGCCTGGAAGAGCGTTCTGGTGTCGTAGATCACAGCCGGCTGTCCCCCTCGGTCCGAGTGAACCGGACGGCGGTGCGCAGGACCTCGGGGTCCTCGTCCTCGATCGCGGCCGTGAGCACGTTGTGGGCCCAGCGGCCGGCGGTGATCAGCCGCTCGGCGCGCAGCTCGTACGGAGTGACGCTCGGCATGCCCGGCAGCAGGGCGATGTCGAGCACGTACGGCGGCTGGTCCGGCGACCGGCTCCAGTCCAACAACGCCGGCCGGTCCTGGCGGTAGTCGCGCATCGCGAGGGCGTTCGCCTCGGCCAGGCCCGGCTCGAGCTGGTCCAGCCGCCACCGCCAGAAGGACCGAGTCAGGGGGAGTTCGAAGCTGCTCGCGTCGATCGGGCGGGAGCTGAGCGACAGCACGTGGGTGCAGCCGTCGGCGAGGGCCATCCGGTACGGGTGCACGGTGAGGATCGACCCGTCGATCGCCCGCTTGCCGCGGAAGGTGGCCGTACCGCGGACGGCGACCGGTAGCCAGGTGGTCGCCCGCAGCGCATCGACCAGGTCCTGCTTCGACTCGAACCCCGAGACGACATCCGTGCGCAACTCGTCGACCAGCGTCAGCGCGACGTGCAGTGGCACCTTCGAGTCGAGGACACTGTCGTAGTCGAGCGGCTCGAGCTCGCCGAGCACGGTGTCGAACGCGTAATCGAGGTCGAGCACGTCACCGGTGAAGAACCGCCGCGCGTCGACGAACCGTCGCGTGCGGAGGTGGTTCCAGTAGATCTGCAGCGGGCGCCAGATCCCGCCACCGATGAAGCTCGCCGCGTTCATCGCGCCGGACGACGTGCCGTAGACCGCGTCGAATGCGCGGTGCAGACCGAGATCCTCCAGGGCGGCGAGCATGGCGCCGGTGATCACTCCGCGCATGCCGCCGCCTTGGATCGCGAGGCCGACCCGATAGGGATCGGCGCGCTCGGCTGCCAGATCGCCACGCTGACGGCGGGATCGCAGGACCTCCAGCACGGGATGGTGTGGAGACCAGTAACCGCCGGCCATCTACGTCCCCCACAGCGTCGTCGCGTGTTGTGCCTCTGGACAACCCAGATTATCGGAGGCGACGACCACCCGGCCGCAGCCGAGCAGGATCGATCGGGCTCGGCTGGGTCAGCGGACGAGCTTCTCGTCGGCGACGTACGTGTTGCAGGTGGCGACCTGGCTGCTGCCGAGGCCCTGGTTGGCCCAGTAGAGGCGGGAGACGGCGAGGCCGTGGTTTCCGCCGCCGTTGGCGTACTTGTCGCTCAAGGAGTCGTCGCCGATGGACCGGTAGGTCTCCTCGATGCCCTCGAGGTCGGACTGGTTGATGTCGAGCGAACGGGACACGGAGCGCAGGAACATCGACGACAGGCAGTCGGCCTGGACCTCGATCCGCCGGCTCATCTGCAGCTCCTGCTGCTCGTCCTTGGACTCGGCACCGAGCGCCTTCGCGGAGATCAGGATGTTGGTCCGGGCCTGGAGGGCGTGGGCGAACTCGTGCGCGATGATGATGTAGGCGACCCACTCGTTGTCCCCCACCGCCGGCAGCGCCCGGACCAGCTGGTTGGAGAAGTAGACCTGCTGGTCGGCACCGCAGTAGGCGGCGTTGACCGGGATCTCGCCGCACTTGGTCTTGATCTTCTCGCCGTACACGGTGACGGACGGGCGGACGATCACCCAGCCGGCACTGGTGACCGGCGGTTCCCAGACCCGGACCAGGCAGGCCATGAGTTCGTTCAGGTGCTTCTCGAGTTCGGCGTCGTCGGCGGCGGTGACGTCGATCGGTCCCTCATCGCAGCGGACGGGGATCGGCACGTCCTGGTCGTAGAACGGGTTCTTCTCGATCGCGTCCGTGGCCTCCTCCACCGTCTGCGGCTGGGGCAGGGCCGGCGGGTTCAGGTCGGGGTCGGGAACCTGGTAGGCCTCGTTCTGGTAGCCCGCCTGGCCCGGGTTGGCGATCAGCGTCACGACCAGCCCGATCGACGCGATCACCGCGAGCACGATCATCGCGCCGAGCAGCTTGGCCACCGGGCTGCTCTTGCGGCGGGCGGCGGGGGCCTGCGGCTGCCCGTACGGCGTGAAGCCGCTCGGCGCCCCGAATCCGGGCCGGGCCGAGGGCTGCGCGCCAGGCCAGGACTGCTGGCCGAGTGGTCGTTGGCCGGGCGACGGGGCTCCCCACTGCGGTTGCGTCACGGCGGCCACGATAGTCGGCGCGGGCGTCCGGCGCGACGACCCGACCTGGTCCGGACCGCAAATCCGGGCGCGCCGCGGGGTCCACGTCGCGAGGAACCTCGTTTGATGGGAGGCTGTACCGCGTGTTGAGATCACCGCGTGCCGGGCGCCTGGTTCGGCTGACCGTGTTTCCGCTCCTGCTGGCGGCTCTGGCCGTGGCCCTGCTGGCTGGCCCGCTGGCCCAGCCGGCCCGCGCCGAGGGCACCGCGTCGTCGATGGACGTCCAGGCCGACCTCGGCCTCGACGGCGTCCTGAACGTGCAGCAGAAGATCGTCTTCAGCGGTTCGGTGCCGGCCCAGGTCACCCAGCGGTTCGCGCTGCGGCAACCGTTGAAGCACGACACCGACCGTGAGCGGGTGCTGCAGATCGGCGGGTTCCGAGCCTTGGCCGGCGGCGCCGACGTCGCGGTCGCCGAGGACCGGGACAACAGGGCGGTCACGGTCACGCTGCCGACCAACGGGGCGACCGAGCTCGAGCTGAGCTACCAGGTCACCGGCGCGGTGATCGCCGCCGACTACGGCAGCAGTGCGCTGGACGTACGGCTGCTGCAGGGGCTGAGCCTCCAGGTCAACGAGTTCACCGCGACCGTGACGATCCCGGCGCAGCTCGCCAACATCGACTGCACCGCCGGCCCGCCCGGGTCCGAGGTGAGCTGTGACTTCGCCGCCGGCGGAACACACGACAACCCGAACCCGACCTTCCGGGACGGTCCGCGCGGCGAGAACGAGGAGGTCGCGGTCCGGGTCGACTTCGCGCCTGGGGCGATCGTGCCGAACGAGCAGATCGAGACCCGGTGGACCCTCGGCCGCGCGTTCACGGCCGGCCCGCTGCAGCTCGGCATCGCGCTGGCGCTGCTGGTTCTCGGCGGGATCGCGCTGTTCGCGTTGCACCGGATGGCCGGGGCCGACGCCGGGCCGGGCGGCCAGGTGGCCAAGGTGGGCGAGTTCGCGCCGGTCGGCGAGGGCGAGTCCGAGTTCCGCGTCGTCGGCGACATCCGGCCCGGCCAGGTCGGCACGGTCGTCGACGAGCGGGTCGATCCGATCGACGTGACGGCGAGCCTGCTCGATCTCGCGGTCCGGGGTCATCTGCGGATCACCGAGCTGCCGCGGGAGTCCGAGTTCGCCCGTACCGACTGGGTGCTGACCCGGCCCACGACCGCCGACGCCGGCACCCTGCACCCGTTCGAGGTGGAGTTGCTGGACGGCCTGGCCGCGCCCGGTGGGCAGATCAAGGTGTCCGAGCTGGGCGACAAGGTCCGTTCCTCGATCGACAGGGTCCAGGACAAGCTGTACGACCAGGTGGTCAGCAACGGCTGGTACGAGCGTCGGCCGGACTCGATCCGGAACCGGTGGACCCAGCTGGCCCTCGTCGGCCTCATCGTCGCCGTCGTGGCCACCGGCCTGTTGGCCGCGTTCACCACGTTCGGCCTGGTCGGGCTGGCGCTGGTGATCCTTGGCCTCGGCCTGGTCTTCGTGGCCCAGGAGATGCCGGCCCGGACCGGCAAGGGCGCGGCCGTCCAGGCCGGGCTGATGGCGCTCCGGTCGGACCTGCTGAGCCAGCCGACCGACCAGATGCCGCCCGGCCGGGAGCTGCGCGAACTGTCCGAGGTGCTGCCGTACGCGGTCGTGCTGGGCGGCGCCGAGCGGTGGCTGGACGCGATCGTCGCGACCGACGCCGACGAGGATCCCGACTCCACCGACCTGTCCTGGTATCACGGCCCGGACAACTGGCACCTGCGCGACCTGCCCGACTCGCTGCGCAACTTCATCGGCACCGTCGCGGGTAACCTGTTCGCCCGCTGATCATGATCACGATCGGGCTCGGCGGACGTGCTCCGGGCGGACACCGAGACCGATCACCCGGCTGAGCACCCACCGGACCGGCGGCAGCTGCAGGCGAGGGCCGGCACCCTGCGCGATTCGCTGGTCACCTGCCCGCGCGGACTGCGCGACGTGCTCGCCTGGCGGACCGGCTTCCCGGACGTGACGGTTCTGGTCGAGCTGATGCGCAAGATCCTGCTTCCCCTGCTCACCTCGGGTTAGTGGAGAAAGAGGCGGCGGCCGGTCCGGATCAGGGTGATGCCGTGCTCGGTGCAGGCCTGCTCGACCGTGTCCGCGGCCGTGGAGCCGCCTGGCTCGATGATCATGGTGGTGCCGATTCGGGCGGCGTGATCGACATTGTCCCGGAACGGGATCGCGCCGTCGTGGACCATGATCACCCGGTCCAGCCGGGCCAGCCAGGCGGCGCGGTCGGCCGTCATCGGGAGTCGGTCGCCGAGTTCGGCGTGCAACTGCCGGGCCTCGAGCGGGGTCGGGTCTCCGGCGGCCAGGGCCAGCTGCAGACTGAGCCGGTCCTGTCGGCGGGTTCCGGGCGGGCCGGTGATCGACCGGGTCGCCGGGTGGCGGCGGAACCACCAGGCGGACGCCTTCCCGACCGCGAGCCGGGTGCAGTCCACCCGGGACTGCTGACCGGCGGCGACTCCGATGGCGGCGCCGTCGCGGGCCGCGACCACCGTGTTGGACGGCGTGTGCCGGGCGGTGATCATGGCCAGCAGCGCGGTGTCGCGGTCGTCGGCTTCGAGGTGGGGCAACAGTTCGGGGCCGATTCCGTCGTGATCGGTCTGTTGGGTGATCATCAGCCCGCCGACCTGCCGGAGCTCCTCGGCCGGAATCGCCGCCTCGGAATCGGCTTCCATGATCAGGAAGGTTCCCCGCTTCTTGCGGCGCAGCAGTTCCACCGTTCCCGGCTGGTAGCCGGGAGCCACGATCCCGTCGCTGATCACGCCGCCGAGGAAACGGGCCAGTTCGAGATCGACGGGATCGGAGACGGCGACCAGATCACCGTAGCTGCTGCGCGGATCGGCGTCCCGGGCCCGCAGGTAGGCCGCCAGCACCGGGGTCGGTGCATCGCCGACCGGCCAGTTGTCCATGATCACGTCGTCCACCGGGCCGGCCGCGGCGGCACCGGCCGGGGCGACGTGCTTGATCGACGCGGCGACCGGCCGGCCCAGCCTGCGGCTGGCCTCGCTGACCAGCTGCCACCCGTTGTCGGCGTCCAGCAGATTGATCATGGAAGGCTCGCCGTTGATCATCCGGAACGGCGGTCGGCCGATCGGGGCGGCGGTCGCCTGCTGATGGGGATTGAGTCCGTACCTGAGCTGCATCGGGCACTCCTGGGGAGGTGCGCGAGAAGCCCAGGCGGACGACTTCTCGACCGGTGCTTCCCGATGGTGGCCCATCCGACGCCAGTCGCGGTGACGCTTGGAAGGTTACCCGTCCGGGACCTCAGGAGGCCAGGGCGACGCGGCCGGCCGTGCCGTCGCCGAGGAAGGCGGCGAGCGTCTCGGCCTCGGCGACGACCGCGGTTCGTTCCGGCTTCCGCAACGCGCGGAACGGGGCGATCTGGACCGTGACGCCGGACTCGGCGTCCCCGGTGCTGATCCAGGTGCCGGCGACCCGTCCGTCCACGAGCAGGAACCGGGCACCGGCCACGCTGTGGTGCTTGTGCTCGTCATCGATCATCCGGGACCGGTCGGCGAAGCCGAGGACGACGTTGTCGAAGGCGGGCAGGAATCGCGGCGGGGCGGGCCGGTCGGCCGGGATCAGTTCGGCGTCGGCGAGATCGAGCAGCTCGCGACCCCCCTCGTCGCGGTAACTGCGCAGCCGCAGCCGGAGCCGCTTGATCACCGCCGGCAGCCCGGCCAGCCCCGACCAGGCGCGGACATCGGAGCTGGTCGCCGGGCCGTACGCCGCCAGATAGCGCAGCACGAGCCCGTCCAGCACGTCGTCCGCCGGTACCGGCTCGGCGTCGCCGAGCCAAGCGGCCAGGGTCAGGTTGCGGGCCGCCGCCCGCTGTCCCCAGACGCCGCGCGGCGGCACCTGGACCAGCGGCACCACGACGCCGATCAGGTCGCTCAAGGCGGGGATCGGCACGTCCGGCCAGTCGGCGGCGACGGCGCGGGCCACCTCCGAGGTCGTCCGGGGCCGATCGAACCGGGGCGTTGCGGCGTCGGCGAGCCGGTCCAGGTCGAGGCCGCCGAGCTCCCGGGACCTCGCGGAGGCCGTACGCCGCACGATCATCGAATGGTGCACCGGCCGGAACCGCTGCGCGTCGGCCGCCGTGTGCAGGTGCAGGGTCCGCCGCATCATCACGGTTCGGACCGCCTCGCGCCGCTCCAGCAGCCCGACCAGTTCCGCCGGCGCGAACGCGGCGAGCCGGGACCACAGACCCACGTACGGTTCCAGGGGCTCCTGGGCCTGCAGGCCGACCAGCCGCTCGATCATCGTCGCGGCGGACTCGTCGGCGCGGTCCAGCAGGGCCTGGCGGGCCAGCGTGGTGCGGTTCAGCGTGGCACGGGAGACGGTCGTCGTTGCGGACACATCAGGCATCCTGCCCGGACTCGCCGACAATTCGCTGAGAGGATGTCGAAATGTCGTCGCCGGCCCCGTTCCCGGGGTGACGGTGCCGCCGGGCACCGCGCAACCAGAGGAGACCCCCGTGACCAAGTATCTGTTGATCGTGAACTTCGAGGGCGGCGCCGTGCAGGAGCCGATGGAGGAGTGGAAGCCCGAGGAGATCACCGCCCACCTCGACTACTACCGCCGGCTGAACGACCTGCTGACCGCCAGCGGCGAACTGGTCCGGCACGAGCTGTTGACCGGGCCGGACGTGGCCAAGGTGGTCACCTCCGACGGCACGACGCCGGTCGTCACCGACGGGCCGTTCACCGAGTTCAAGGAGTGGGTGGCCGGCTTCCAGGTCATCGACGTGGAGACCGAGCAGCGGGCGATCGAGATCGCCGCTCTGGTCTCGGCGGTGCCCGGGCCGGGCGGCAAGCCGACCCAGCAGCCGATCCAGCTCCGCCGGGTGATGGAGCAGGGCCCGGCGAACGCCGACGAGATGGTGGACTACCTGGCGACGGCGGACGGCCAGTCCTGACCGTGTCGGAGGCCCAGCCCGCGATCGAGGACCTGCTGCGAACGCTCGCGCCGCAGGTCCTCGGCGCGCTCATCCGGCGGTACGGGGACTTCGACGGCGCCGAGGACGCGGTGCAGGAGGCCATGATCACCGCGCTGGAACGGTGGCCCCGCGACGGCGTACCGGAGCATCCGCGCGGCTGGCTGATCACCGCGGCGAGCCACCGGCTGATCGACCGGTGGCGCAGCGAACTGGCCCGCCGGGAGCGGGAGGAACAAGATCAGCGGCGCACCGTAGACGACGCCGAGGTGGCCGGCACCGACGACACGCTCACCCTGCTGTTCCTCTGCTGCCATCCCGCCCTGACCCCGGCGTCCGCGATCGCCCTCACCCTGCGTGCGGTCGGCGGCCTGACCACCGACGAGATCGCCCGGGCCTTCCTGGTCCCGTCGGCCACGATGGGGCAGCGGATCTCGCGGGCCAAGGGCAAGATCAAGAGCGCCGGCGGCCGGTTCGTCCCGCCGACGCCGGAGGAGCGGCCGGCCCGGCTGAGCTCGGTGCTCCGGGTGCTCTACCTGATCTTCACCGAGGGACACACTGCGACCGCCGGCGACCGGCTGCACCGGGTCGACCTGAGCGACGAGGCGATCCGGCTGGCCCGGCTGCTGCGCGGCCTGCTGCCGGAGGACGGCGAAGTGGCCGGGTTGCTCGCCCTGCTGCTCCTGGTCGACGCCCGCCGCGCCGCCCGGATCGGCCGGGATGGCCTGCCGATCCCGCTGGCCGAGCAGGACCGCAGCCGCTGGGACCGGAAGTTGATCATGGAGGGTCGGCAGCTGCTGGACGAGGTGTTCGGCCGGCGTCCGGTCGGCGAGTACCAGCTGCAGGCCGCGATCGCCTCGCTCCATGATCACGCGCCGACCGCGGCGGCGACCGACTGGCCGCACATCGTCGCCCTGTACGGAGCCCTGGAGCGGATCACCGCCAGCCCGGTGGTGACCCTGAACCGAGCGGTTGCGGTGGGCCAGGTGGACGGGCCGCGGGCCGGGCTGGCCGTGGTCGACGACGTGGCCGAAGTGCTGGCCGGGCAGCAACGCCTGTATGCGGTCCGGGCTCACCTGCTGGAACAGGCCGGTGATCACCAGGCCGCCCGGGCCGACTACCTGGAGGCGGCCCGGCTGGCCACCGGAGAACCGGAACGGCGCTTCCTGGTGCTGCGCGCGTCCTGGCTCAACGCGGGGCGACCGGAGGTGTAGTCGCCGGGGCCGTGGTTGGTGCGCTCGGAGCCGGCCGGCCGGTGGCCAGCCGCAGCCGGTCCAGGCACAGCGCCTGGATCGCGATCGAGGCGAGCCCGAGCACGACAATCAACGGCAGCGGTGTGCTGAGCGCCTGGGGCAGATCGCCGGCGCCGGAGAACTGACGCTGGTTGCGAGCCATCGCGAGCAGCACCGGCCCGGTCATCGAGTCCGGCCGGGTGCCGCTGACGTAGCCGATGATCAGGTCCTGTGCCTGGATCACCCAGAGCAGCACGAACGTGGTCAGCGTCCCGCCCAGCACCGGTGCGAGCGCCGCCCCGGCCGGCGCGCCGCTGTCCCGGAGCCGGCGCGCGCCCGCGAACAACAGCGTGAACCCGACCACGGCCGGGATGTTGATCATGGCCTGGGGGAGCAGCCCCGGGAAGGTGTTGAGCAGGCCGAGGGTACGCAGGAAGTCGAAGTGCTGCAGCGCCAGCAACCCCGGTCCGACCAGCAGCCACGGCGCGAAGATCAACAGCGCCCACTCGCTGGCTCGGCCCAGCGGGCGCAGGGCGCCGAGCCCGAAGCCTGCGGCGAGGGCGACGACGAGTTGGATCAGCGCGCCGAGCAACGGCGGCAGCCAGGTGTTGATCACCGCGCCGGCCGGCAGGTCGGGCGACACCGGACGCGCGCTGCCCGCCAGCCAGGGCACGATCAGCACGATCGTGATCACCAGGAACACCCCGGCGACGCCCAGCCCGACCCAGCCCAGGCCCGATCCGCGGTCCGGGGTCCCGGGCGGATCGATCTCCACCCGGAGCCGCGCCACCAGGATGATCAACACCGCGAGCAGCCCGAACAGGCCGGTGAACAGTCCGGTCACGACCGCGACCGCGGCGCCGCCGCCGAACTGCATCTGCATGAAGCCGAGCACGAAGCCCAGGATCAGCGGGGTCTCCGTGCTGTGGTTCGGGCCGCCCGCCGTGAGGACGTACGGAACCGCGAACAGCTGCATCGCCAGCCCGAGCCCGACCGCCAGCGTCAGCGCTGCTGTGGCCAGCCAGGTGGCCGGGCCGGAGGCCGACCGCCAGGCCGCGATCGAGACCAGCGCCGCCGCCGCACCGGCCGTCGCGAGCACCGAGACTGTGACGATGCCGGCGAGCGCGAGTCCGGCGGTGCCCGGATCGGCGAAGGCCCGCGTGTCGAACGTCAGAGCGACCCCGACCGGCGCGTAGCACACGAGCAGCAGGCCGAGCATGCCGCGGGTGATCAGCCGCACCGGCCTGGTGCCGCGGGCCACCAAGGGCCCGACGGCCAGCCCGACGACGATCGCGATCAGGATCGCCGGCCCGGTGAAGATCAGCGCCCGCGGCAGAGTCGCCACGATCTCCGGCAGCAGCCGCTCGTAGAACTCCAGTCCGACGAACTGGTCGGCACGCGCTCGGAGCGGATTGACCTGCTGCAGGCTCATGATCAACGTCCGGATCGAGGGCACCACCAACTGGACCAGCCACAAGATCAACGCCGGGATGATCAAGAGCGCCCCGATCACCCGCTGGGTGGGCGTGATCGTGCTGCGAACCGGGGCCGTCGTCGGATTCATGACGCCTGACCCTAGCCGAGCCGGGTGGCCCGGCGGCGACCTCAGAGTTCCAGGCCGGGGTACAGCGGGTGCTTGTCGAGCAGTTCCCCGGACGCCGCCTTGGTACGGTCGGCGACGCCGTCGGCGAGCACGTACTTCGCCTTGCCCGGGGCGCCCGACTTCGTGGCGGCCGGCTGGGTGTTGGTCAGCACGTCGACCACCAGTTCCGCCACCCGGTCGAACTCCGCCGTGCCGAACCCGCGGCTGGTCAGCGCCGGCGTGCCCAGCCGGACCCCCGACGTGTACCAGGCGCCGTTCGGGTCGCTCGGCACCGAGTTCCGGTTCGTCACGATGCCCGCGTCGAGCAGCGCCGACTCGGCCTGCCGCCCGGTCAGCCCCATCCCGGAGACGTCGAGCAGCACCAGGTGGTTGTCGGTGCCGCCGGTGACGAGCTTCGCGCCGCGGCGGAGGAACCCGTCGGCCAGCGCCTTGGCGTTGTCGGCGACGTTCTGGGCGTAGGTCTGGAACTCGGCGGTCCGGGCCTCGGCCAGCGCGACCGCCTTGGCCGCCATCATGTGCGACAGCGGGCCGCCGAGCACCATCGGGCAGCCGCGGTCCACCGAGTCCGCGTACTCCTTGGTGGCCAGCACCAGTCCACCGCGCGGGCCGCGCAGCGACTTGTGGGTGGTCGTCGTGGTGAGGTGCGCGTGCGGCACCGGATCCTCGTCGCCGGTGAACACCTTGCCCGCGACCAGGCCGGCGAAGTGGGCCATGTCGACCATCAGCGTCGCCCCGACCTCGTCCGCGATCTCCCGCATGGTGGCGAAGTTGACCCGCCGCGGGTAGGCCGAATAGCCGGCGATCAGCACCAGCGGCTTGAACTCCCGCGCCGCAGCCCGGACCGCGTCGTAGTCGAGCAGCTGGGTCTCCGGGTCCGTGCCGTACGAGCGCTGGTGGAACATCTTGCCGGAGATGTTGGGCCGGAACCCGTGGGTCAGATGGCCGCCGGCGTCGAGCGACATGCCCAGCGCCCGCTGCTCGCCGAAGGCCCGGCGCAGCTTCTCCCAGTCCTGCTCGGACAGGTCGTACACCGTCTTGGCGCCGTGGTCGGCCAACGTCGGCGTCTCGACCCGGTGGGCCAGGATCGACCAGAACGCGACCAGGTTCGCGTCGATGCCGGAGTGCGGCTGCGCGTAGGCGTACTCGGCGCCGAAGAGCTCCCGGGCGTGCTCGGCGGCCAGCGCCTCGACCGTGTCGACGTTCTGGCAGCCCGCGTAGAAGCGGTGCCCGACCGTGCCCTCGGCGTACTTGTCGGAGAACCAGGTGCCCATGGTCAGCAGCACCGCCGGCGAGGCGTAGTTCTCCGACGCGATCAGCTTGAGCGAGGCCCGCTGGTCGGCGAGCTCGGCCCGGGTCGCGTCGGCGATCCGCGGTTCCACCTGTTCGATCACCGACAGGGCGGCGCGATAGGCCGTCGACGCCTGCTCGGCGTACTCGCTCGAGTTCGTGGTGGGCGCGAACACATCGGTCATGCGGCAGGTCTCCTCGGCTGGATCGGCAGTGCCTGCTCAGGGTATCGCTGCCCACCACGGCGTCTCACCGCCCCGACAGGGCACGGACAGCCTGCTCGACCCTGACGGATCGCGCGGTCCGGCGCAGCTCGCGGGTGTCGACCGACTCGGGGTTGCCGGAGACCCGAACCGCGACGCCCGGCTCGACCAGCCAGAACAGTTCGTCGTCGTCACCGAAGCCGGGCCCGTCCGGGTGCACGTACGGCAGCGTCGCCCAGCCGTCCGGGTCCCGTTCCAGCCAGTTGATCAAGAACGCCCGGACCGCGGCCGGGTCGGTGAACGTCGGGCTGCGCATGATCACCACCTGGAGATCGACCCGGTAGCCGCCGTCCTCGGCCGGGCCGGACTCCCAGACCCGGGTCCGGAAGTGGACCTCCTCCCATTCGGACTCGAAGTCGGTGACCAGGTCACCGGCGCCGGGCGGCACCCAGCCGATCCGGAAGCCGTCCAGCCAGCCCGGCGGCAGCGAGCGAGGCGGGCTCGCGGCACCGGCCGTCAGGGCGCCGGTGAACAGCAGGGCGAGGGTGGTGAGTGCGCCGACGACGGCAGCAGGGAAGCGATGCATGGGGATTCCTTTTCATGATCAACACCGCGGCCGGACGACCGCAGCGGGACCATCGTGGGCGACGATCCGAGGTTTGTCGCCGGCAGAAAAAGTCTGTGGATAACGAAATTCGTAGGCCTCGATCTGTGGACAACCCGGCCGTCGGCCGCCGGGGAACCCACTGAGAGACTTCTGCATCATGGGACCCGACACCCGCCGCGATCTGGTGGCGACGTTCGTCTGCTTCGGTCTGCTCGGGCTCGTCTCAGGGACCTGGTTCTCCCGGATCCCGGCCGTTCGTGATCATCTCCAGGCCGACCTGCAGACGGTCGGTCTGGTGCTCGTCTGTCTCGGGATCGGGGCCTTCGCCAGCATGCCGTTCGGCGGCCGGCTGTCCCGCCGGTTCGCCAGCCGACGGGTGTGCCTGGTGGCCGGGCTGGTGCTGGCCGTGATCTACGCTGCGTTGCCGCTGGTCACGTCGCCGGTCGCGTTCGGGGCGGTGCTGCTGCTGGCGGGAGCGGCGACCGGGTTGGTCGAGGTGATGCTCAACGTGCACGGCGCCGACGTCGAGCGCGCCGTCGGCCGGTCCGTGATGCCGGCCCTGCACGGACTGTGGAGCGGCGGGCTGCTGCTCGGGTCGGCGCTCGGCGCGGCGGTCGCCGGCCTCGGGCTCTCGTTCGGTCCGCACTTCTGGATCGTGTTGCCGATCTTCGCCGTCGCCAACACCGTCGGGACCCTGTTCTGGCGTGATCATCGCGCTCCGGTACGGGACGGTCGGCGGGTCCGGCCGAGTGCGAAGGCGATCTCGCTCCCGGTGATCTTGCTGGCCGTGATGCTGCTCTTCTCCAACGTCGGCGAGGGTTCGGCGTCGGACTGGCTGGCGCTCTATGCGCACGACGAGCGCGGCTTCAGCGAGGGCGCGGCGGCCGCGGCGTTCACCTGCTACAGCCTGATGATCACCGTCGGCCGGTTGACCGGCGGGTACGTGCTGGACCGGCTCGGCCGGGTGCCGACGCTGCGGCTGTGCGGCGTGATCACCGCGGCCGGCGTGGCCACCGTGCTGTTCCTGCCCTCGCCGGCCGGGCCGTTCCTGGGGGCCGGCCTGTGGGGCCTGGGGCTGTCGGTGGTGTTCCCGGCCGCGATCACCGCCGCGGGCGAGCACGGCCGGGACAACTCCGCCGGCGCGATCTCGGCCGTCGCGACGCTCGGCTTCGGCGCGTTCCTGACCGGGCCGCCGTTGATCGGGCTGCTGGCGCAGCGAACGTCGATCGGGACGGCGCTCGGCCTGGTCGGGCTGCTGGCGCTCGGCGTGACCGCCCTGGCCGGGCTCGCGGCCGGCTCCCGTACCAGAAGGGAGTGACAGTTTCTCGGCCCCAGTTCGATGGGGAACGGACTGTCAGAGCCGTGTGCCAGGTTCTGATCCATGGATGTTCTGGACAACGAACAGCTCCGGGCCGAGGAACTGACCGACTGGCGCAAGCTGGCCCAGCGGTTGCACGCGCGGTATCGGGCGCCGGACGCCCGTGCCGCCGGCCGGGCCGCCGCGGACTTCCTCGCGCTCGATGGCGCCGGCGACCGGCTGGAGGTGCGGTTGTTCGGCGCGGTGCTCGACCTGGCCCTGTGTGACCGAACCGAGGGGAGACGGGTCACCCGGCGCGAGGTGGAGCTCGCTCGCGCCGTCAGCCGGCTGGCCGGTGATCACGAGCTGGTCGCGCAGCCGGCCGAGGTGACCCAGCTCGAGCTTGCGCTGGACACCGCGAACCGTTCGGCACTCGCACCGTTCTGGGCGGCGCTGCTCACCGGTGACGGCGACGGTACGGTGCGCGACGAGGTCTTCGATCCGACCGACCGGGTGCCGTCGCTCTGGTTCCAGAACACGGATGATCATGATCCGCCGCGGCAGCGCTGGCACCTCGACCTCTGGCTGGCGCCGGAGTCGGCCGAGGCGCGGATCGCCGCAGCGGTCGCTGCCGGCGGCACGGTGGTGGACGACGACAACGCCCCGTCGTTCACCGTGCTCGCCGACCCCGACGGAAATCGGGTCTGCGTCTGTACGTCGCTCGCCCGGGAGGACGGATGATCAGGGGCGAAGGGCCCCGACGAACGCGCGCAGGTCCGCGAGCAGCAGCTCCGGCTCCTCCAGCGCCGCGAAGTGCCCGCCGCGGTCCGGGACGTCCGTCCAGCGGACGATCGTGTGCTCCGCCTCGGCGTACCTGCGGATGCCCACGTCGTGCGCGAAGACGATCACCGCGGTCGGCACCCCGGACGGCTGCGGCGGTTCGCCCCAGGCCGAGCCGTCCAGCGCATAGCCGACATAGGCGGCCGACCCTGCGGTCCGGGTCAGCCAGTAGAGCATCACGTTGGTCAGCAGCCGGTCCCGGTCGATGATCGCGTCCGGCAGCGTGGTCCGCGGATGCGTCCACTGCCGGAACTTGTCGATGATCCAGGCCAGTTGACCAACCGGAGAGTCGGACAGCGCCGCGCCGATCAGCTGCGGGCGGGTGCTCTGGATCGAGATGTAGCCGAACTCCTCGTTCATGAAGGCGCTCACCCGGGCGAGCCGGTCGCGTTCCAGGTCGGTCAGCTGCGCGCGTTCCTCGTCGCTCACGTTCCAGGGCATCCCGGCATTGCCGTTCAGGTGGACGCCGATCACCCGGTCCGGCGCCTGCCGGGCCACCTCGGGCGACACGGCCGCGCCGATGTCGCCGCCCTGGGTGACGAACCGCCGGTAGCCGAGCCGATCCATCAGCTCGACCCAGGCGCGGGCGATCTGGGCGACGTCCCAGCCCGGCCCGGCCAGCGGGGAGGAGAAGCCGAAGCCGGGCAGCGACGGGATGACGACGTGGAAGGCGGGCCCGCCGGGGGCTCCGTGCCCGTCCGGGTCGGTCAGCGGATCGATCACGTCGAGGAACTCGACGATCGAGCCGGGCCAGCCGTGGGTGAGCAGCAGCGGCAGCGCGTCCTCCCGCTCGGACCGGACGTGCAGGAAGTGGATCGGCTGGCCGTCGATCACGGTCCGGAACTGCGGCCGGGCGTTCAGCTTGGCCTCCTCCGCGCGCCAGTCGTAGCCGTCCCGCCAGTGCTCGACGAGTTCCTTCAGGTACGCCAGCGGCACGCCGGTGTCCCAAGCGTCGCCGGGCAGCGGCTCCGGCAGCCGGGCCAGCTCGAGCCGGCGCCGCAGATCGTCCAGCTCGGCCTGCGGGACCTCGATCGTGAAGGGGTGGATGGCGCGGTCGCTCTCGTTGTTCATGACTCCATGG
Source organism: Microlunatus parietis (assembly GCF_013407955.1). Taxonomy (GTDB): domain Bacteria; phylum Actinomycetota; class Actinomycetes; order Propionibacteriales; family Propionibacteriaceae; genus Microlunatus; species Microlunatus parietis. Next base: position 4,782,596 of record NZ_JACCBU010000001.1, read on the forward strand.
TTCCGGTCCACCCGGACAGGTTCGGTCCGGAATTGCTGGAAGAATTCGGACCATGTTGGAGACCTCCGGCCGGCTGCTGCGGCTGCTCGCCCTGCTTCAGTCCCGGCGGACCTGGCTGGCCGCCGAGCTGGCCGATCGGCTCGAGGTCACCGACCGTACGGTCCGCCGCGACGTCGACCGGCTGCGCCGGCTCGGTTATCCGGTCAGCGCGCTGCCCGGGGTCCGCGGCGGCTACCAGCTGGGGGCCGGCGCTGAGCTGCCGCCGCTGCTGCTCGAGGACGATGAGGCGATCGCGGTGAGTGTCGGGCTGCAGCAGGCGACGGTGGCCGGTCTGGCCGGACTGGACGAGGCAGCGATCCGGGCGTTGATCAAGCTCAAGCAGGTGTTGCCGTCGCGGCTGCGTCGCCGGGTGGACACGATCTCGAAGGGGATCGGGGCGCTGCCGGGCGGCGGACGATCGGCGGATCCGGAGCTGCTGCTCGACCTGGCCCGGGCGGTCGAGGAGCATGACCAGCTGCGGCTGACGTACCGGCGGCATGACGGCACGGAGATCCGGCGCACCGTGGAGCCGTACCGGGTGCTGCACGCCGGCCGCCACTGGTACCTCTACGCCTGGGACCTGGACCGGTCGGACTGGCGTACCTTCCGGCTGGACCGGCTCGGGCTGCGGACCCCGAACGGACCGAAGTTCGTCCCCCGCCCGCTTCCGGACGATCTGGAGCACGACCTGGTCCGCGGCATCACCACCAGTGGGTACCGCTACCAGTGCCGGCTGCTGGTCGAGGCCTCCGCGGAACGGGTCCGCGAGGTGTTCGGGCCGACCGTCGCCGCAGTCACCTCGCTCCCGGACGGCCGCTGCGAGGTGACGACCGGCTCGGCCTCGCTGACCGAGATCGCGGTCTACGTCGGCCTGCTCGAGGCCGAGTTCACGGTGCTTGAACCGGCGGAACTCACCGACGCGGTGGCCGCCGTCGCCGGCCGCCTCGCTCGAGCGGCGAGTCGTTCGGGGCCGCTCCGCTGATCGGGTTCGGCAGCGCCGAGGCCTGAACATCGGCGACGGCCAGAGCGCAGTCGGGCTGCATCGGGTCGTCGACGGCGAGCCGGTTGGTCGACTCGACGCCGCAGGTGAGGCATCGGTGGACGACGGCGAGCCTCTTGCCGCGCGGCTGGACGAGCCGGACCGGGCGCATCGGGCCACCGCAGTCGGCGGCGCGGTCGCCCGGGCGGACGTCGACGTGCACCGACCACAGGCACTGCGGACAGTGGTTGCGATAGCTGCCGCCGGCGAGCGGGCGAACCCCGGCGCCGCAATGGGCGCAGGTGAAGGACTGGTTTTCGCATTCGCGAGACACTCTGCCGCTCCGCGGTCGAAGGAAAACGACTGCGAAGGCGGAGGGTTCCGTTGGTTCTTCCCCGGAAGCGGGGTGCCGGGCTGGACGAGAGAGGGACGCGATTCACCGCCCGCTGCTGGGGCGATTACTTCCGGTTCCTGCTTCACCGCCACGTTCAAACGATCGAACGCGTACGGATCCGAACCTCTGTCAGGTTTGAGAACTGTCCTGACCACTGTCCATCAGCGCAGGCCAATGGCCACCGGTAGGTGTCATCTCGTCGCACCGGCCTCGGCGTCGTCCCCTCTCAGCAGGTGCAGCGACGGGAATCCATCGCGACTCCTCCTCTGGGATGTCGGAATGCATGGCCGGACCAAGATCATTCTCCTACGTGAGCATGCCGACACTGTGCCCTTGCGGCGGGCGAGCGCGCAACGCGTTTACGAGCGGGACAGCTCGTACAGCGCGATCCCGGCGGCAACCCCCGCGTTGAGGGACTCGACGTCGGCCGCGATGGGGATCGAGGCGATCACGTCGCAGGCCTCCCGGACCAGCCGGGACAGCCCGGCGCCCTCGCCGCCGATCACCAGCATGGTCGGGCCGCCGGCGTTGTCACCGGTCAGCTCGGCGATCGACGCCTCGCCGCCCGCGTCGAGACCGACCAGGGTGACCCCGGCCTCGGAATAGGCCCGCAGGGCCCGGTTGAGGTTCGTCGCCCGGGCCACCGGGAGCCGGGCCGCGGCGCCGGCGGAGGACTTCCAGGCGGCGGCCGACATGCCGGCCGCGCGGCGTTCCGGGATCAGCACGCCCTGGGCGCCGAACGCCGCCGCCGACCGCACGATCGCGCCGAGGTTGCGGGGGTCTGACACTCCGTCCAGCGCCACGGCGAGGCCGCGGTCGCCGGCGTCCAGGACTTGCTCCAGCAGGTCGTCCGGATGCGCGTAGTTGTACTCGGGCAACTGCAGCGCGACGCCCTGGTGCACGGCGTCGGCGGTCAGCCGGTCCAGTTCGGACCGGCTCACCTGGAGCAGCGGCAGATGCTGTTCGGCGGCGAGCCGGAGGATCTCCCGGAGCCGGTCGTCCCGGTCCGCGCCGTCGGCGATGTAGCCGGTCTTCACCGGCACGCCCGCCTGCAGCGCCTCCAGCACCGGGTTGCGGCCGACCACCCAGTCGGCGCCGCCGGACCGCTTCCGGTCCGGGCCGCGGTCCGGCCGCCCGGCCTGGGCCCGGTTCCGGGCCAGCTTCGCCTTGTGCGCGGGGTGGTACGGACGGTCCTCGGCCTTCGGCGTCGGGCCCTTGCCCTCGAGGCCGCGCCGGACCCGGCCGCCGGAGCCCGCGGTACGTCCCTTGCCCTTGCGCCGCACGGCTCCCTTGCGTTGGCTGTTGCCCGGCATCTGTCCTCAGTCCTCCGTCGGCGTCGTGGGTGCGGCGGCCCGCAGGGTCCACCGGGTCCCGTCGGGTGTGTCGGTCAACTCGACCCCGAGACCGGTCAGCGACGAGCGGATCGCGTCCGCTGCCGCATAGTCCTTGCGCCCCCGGGCCTCGGCGCGCTGCTTGATCAACTCGGCCACCAGACCGTCGATCACCCGGCGATAACGGTCCTGATCACCAGGAGCCGCACCCCAGATCGGGTCGTCCGCCGCCAGCCCGAGCACGGCGAGCATGCCGCGCACCTGGCCGGACAGCTGGGCCACCTGATCAAGATCACCGGCCGTGATCGCGGAGTTGCCGTCCCGGACGGTGTTGAAGATCACCGCGACGGCGCCGGCCGTACCAAGATCATCATCCATCGCGGCGGCGAACTCGTCCGGAACCTGATCTTCGACCGGACCGACCAGCTCGGCGGCCCGTTCGACGAAATGATCGATCCGGGCCAGCGAGGCGGCCGCCTCGCCGACCGACGCGTCCGCGTACTCGATCGCGGACCGGTAGTGCGGCTGCACAAGGTAGAACCGCACCGCCCGCGGCGAGTGCCGCTTGATCACCTCCGAGACCAGCGCACCGTTGCCGAGCGACTTGCTCATCTTCTCGCCGGCCGCGGTGACCCAGGCGTTGTGCATCCAGATCCGGGCGAACTTCTGGCCGGCCGCGGTCGACTGGGCCAGTTCGTTCTCGTGGTGCGGAAAGCGCAGGTCGAGCCCGCCGCCGTGGATGTCGAACTCGTCGCCGAGGTACTTGCCGGCCATCGCCGAGCACTCGATGTGCCAGCCGGGCCGGCCGCGACCCCACGGGGTCGGCCAGGACGCGGTGGCCGGCTCCTCGGGCTTGTAGCCCTTCCAGAGTGCGAAGTCGCGCGGGTCCCGCTTGCCCGGGAAGTCGTGATCGGGGTCGGGTTCCATGTCCTCGATCCGCTGTCCGGACAGGGAGCCGTAGTCCGGCCAGGACCGGACGTCGAAGTAGACGTCGCCGGAGCCGTCCGCGGCCGGGTAGGCGTGCCCGCGGTCGATCAGCGCGGTGATCAACTCGATCATCTCCGGGATGTGCCCGGTCGCCCGCGGCTCGTACGTCGGCGGCAGGCAGCCCAGCGCCGCGTACGCGTCGTGCAACTCCCGCTCGAAGCGGTACGCATGCGCGAACCAGGGCCGCCCGGCCTCGGCGGACTTGATCAAGATCTTGTCCTCGATGTCGGTGACGTTCGCGATCACGGTCACCTCGAACCCGCGGTACGTCAGCCAGCGCCGCAGGACGTCGAAGTTGACCTCCTTGCGGATGTGGCCCAGGTGCGGCGCACTCTGCACGGTCAGCCCACAGTGGTAGATCGAGACCTTCCCGGGTTCCACCGGGTCGAAGGCCCGGATCTGCCGGGTAGCCGAGTCGTAGAAGCGAAGCACCCGCCAAGCTTAGTGGCCTAGTGGCGGCGCAGAGACATCAGTTTCAGCATCACGGCGAGCCCCTCCCGGAGCTTGGCTCGGTCCGCCTCGGAGAGTTCGGCGAGATACGGCTCGACGTTGGTGCCGAGCTGGTGCCGCATCGCCTGCATCTGGCGGCGCCCCTCGTCGGTCGCGGTGATCACCCAGACCCGGGCGTCCGCGGCGTCGGTGTCGCGGCGGACCAGCCCCTCGGCCTCGAGCCGCTTCACGTGGTTGGTGATGGTCGGCTGGGAGGACCGTTCCAGCGCGGCGAGGACGCTGATCCGGGTCGGCCCGTTGTCGATCAGCCGGGCCAGGATCCGGGCCGACGCGAGACTCAGGGAATAGCCGTCCTTGGGCGTCCACCGCATGATCCGGGCCGAGGTGGTGACCAGGTCCTCGCCCAGTTGATGCAGGTCGTCGTCCATGCCCGAAGCGTAATTGGCCGAGTGCCCGCCCACTACCGTCGTACGGCAGCCACCACGAGCCGGGCCAGCTCCGTGTACGCGGCGGCGTCGGACAGCCGGGTCGACGCCTGGATCTCGCCGCTGGTGATCCGCTGCATGGTGGCCGCGATCACCTCGGCGATGAACGCTGTCGGAACGTTGCGGAACGCGCCGGCTCGCCGGCCGTCGTCGATCAACTCCCGGACCCGCTGCGCCGCAGCCTCGGTGTTGCGCTGATAGATCTCGCGGGCCGGCCGGAACGCGGCGACATCGTCGTGGAACTCTCGCGACGCCGGAGCCAGGGCCGCGGCCACCGCCTGCAGGTAGGCCACCACTCGGCGGGCGGGCTGGCGGACTCGGCGGATCGCCGCCTCGACCTGTTCCGTCGCCGCGCGGAAGAACTCCCGTACCGCCAGCGTTGCCAGCTGTTCCTTGCTCTGCGCCAGCGTGTAGAGGGTGCGCTTGGAGCAGCGCAGCCGGGCAGCGAACTGATCCATCGTGAAGGTCGAGAAACCCTCGGCGAGGACCAGCCGAACGAGTTGATCGCGAAGCTGCCCCTGCCGCCGGGTCAGCTGGCGGGCGTGCGAGCCAGAGAGCAACGGGATCACTGAATCAGCCTACTCGGGAACTGATGCGGTACTGGCGTACTCTTCTCAGTACCGTTTGGTGAGAGGACGCCGGTCCGCTCGCCCAGCGCGCGAGGGATCCCAAGGGGCCCGTTCCCTTTGGTTCACACAAAGAGGAGCGATGCATCATGGCGGTGGAGCGGCTGCTGCCAACACCGGAGGCTGCGGACCTGGTCGGCCTGGTGGCGGAGATCGCCCGCGAGCAGTTGGCGCCGCGGGCGTCGGCGGCGGAGGAAGCGGGTGAGTTCCCGCGGGACGCGTTCCGGCTGCTTGGTGAGACCGGGCTGCTCGGAATGCCTTATCCGGAACGCTTCGGCGGCCTGGACCAGCCCTACGAGGTCTATCTGCAGGCGTTGGAGGAGGTCGCGGCGTCCTGGATGTCGGTCGGCGTCGGTGTCTCGGTGCATGTGATGACGTGTTCGGTGCTGGCGCGGCACGGAACGCCGGAGCAGATCGAGCGGTGGCTGCCGGAACTGATCAAGGGCGACCTGCTCGGGGCGTACGCGCTCTCGGAGGCGTCGGCCGGGTCCGACATCTCGGCGATGACCACCCGGGCCAAGCGGGACAACGGCGGCTACCAACTGGACGGCACGAAGGCCTGGATCAGCCATGCCGGGGTGGCCGACTACTACGTCACGTTCGCGCGGACCGGCGTGGATCCGAAGCGCGGGATCAGTTGCTTCCTGGTGCCGGCCGACGCGGTGGGCCTGAGCAGTGGAACGCCGGAACGCAAGATGGGACTGACCGCCTCGCCGACCGCCCAGGTCTACTTCGACGCGGTCCGGGTGGATGCGGACCGGCGGATCGGCGCCGAGGGCGACGGCATGCGGATCGCCTTGTCCGCCTTGGATTCCGGCCGGCTCGGCATCGCCGCCTGTGCGACCGGGTTGGCCCGGGCGGCCCTCGACTGTGCGGTCGGCTACGCCAAGGAGCGGGTCCAGTTCGGCCGGCCGATCGCCGAGTTCGAGGGACTGCAGTTCCTGCTGGCCGAGATGGCGGCGGCGGTCGACACGGCCCGCGCCACCTACCTGCACGCGGCCCGCAAGCGCGACGCGGGCCTCGACTTCACCCGCGACGCGGCGGTGGCCAAGCTGACCGCGACCGACGCGGCGATGCGGGTGACCACCGACGCCGTTCAGGTGCTCGGCGGCTACGGCTACACGCGTGACTTCCCGGCCGAGCGGTATATGCGGGAGGCGAAGGCGCCGCAGATCTTCGAGGGGACGAACCAGATCCAGCGCCTGGTGATCGCCCGCAACCTGCTGCGCTAGCCGGTTGTTCGGGGAACGTTCGGTTAACGCCGATCCGTCCGGTGCGGTACGGCGTCGGCGGTCTCCTGGTACCAGGCGAGCAGCCGCAGTGACAGGGTGCGCGCGACGTCGGCGTAGCCGGGATCGTTGATCACGTTGCGGGTCTCGGCCGGGTCGGCCCGAAGATCGTAGAGCTCGTCGGTCTCGTAGAGCCGGTGCACGTACTTGTGGTCGGCGGTCCGGCACATGGCGGCCTTGCCGTGCTCGGGTCCGTCCCCGGCCTGCAGCGACAGCCGCGGCCAGTAGAGGCCGGTCGGGTCGTCCGACGCCGAGCTCTCCAACTCCATCGCCTGCCGCTCGCCGCGCAACCGGCCGCCCTCGCAGAAGACCGCGTCGCGATGATCTTCGACGGCGCCGCTGATCACCGGAAGCAGCGACCGCCCGAAATGGGTGTGCCCGGGCGTGATCCCGGTCAGTGCCTCGACCGTGGCCGGCACGTCGGTCAACTCGACCAGGGCATGCCGGACCCCGACTTCGGTGGGTACGGACGCGGGCGGCTTGATGATCAACGGTACTCGGGTCAGGCAGTCGGCGAACGTGTTCTGGGTCTTCTCGACCAGGCCGTAGTCGCCGGTGAAGTCACCATGATCGGAGAAGAAGAACAACGCCGTGTCGTCGTACATCCCGGCGTCCCGCAGCGCCTGGAGCACCAGCCCGAGCTGGTGATCGACACGCGCGCACATCCCGTAGTAGGTGGCCCGCAGCTCTCGCCAGCGGTCCTCGGTCCAGTCGGTCAGCCCTTGTCTGGAACGGATCCCGGCCAGCATCGCCGGCTCGCCGGCCGACGCCGGATCCGGCCCGGTCGTCCGTGCCGGCAGCAGGTCCGGATCGATCATGGAGAACCACGGCTCCTCGACCCCGTACGGCGGGTGCGGGTAGGTGAGCGGCAGATAGAGGCAGAGCGCTTCGTCCGAGTCGTGATCTTGGTCGGCCCAGCGGTGGATCAGGTCGATCGCCGCGTGGACGTGGGCCCAATCGCTATCCGGGTAATGGTGGCCCTGCTCGGTCGGCAGCCGTCCGACGTGGAAGGAGTAGTACGTGTCGGAGCCCGGCTCACCGCGCCACTCGGCCTGCCGGTCCATCGCGAACATCGGTCGCACCGACTCCGGGTCGGGCCGGTGCTTGACGTGGCAGTACGCGTCGAAGCCGGACTGGGCCGGGACAAGATCATTCTTGCCGCCCCACCAGACGAAGTAGCCGTTCTCCTTCAGTGTCCGCAGCAGCACCGGTTCGTCCGGACGCATCATGTGGTGCATGGTGCGGTGGCCGCGGACGTGCGGATACCAGCCGCTCATGAACGAGCAGCGGCTCGGCGTACACACGGGGTTCTGGCAGAACGCGTTGCGGAAGCTGACCCCGTCGGTCGCCACCAGTTGATCAAGGTTCGGCGTGACGGCGGCAGGGTTGCCGACATGGCCCAGCACGTCGCCGCGCCACTGATCGGGGTTGAAGATCACGATATGCGGTCTCGGCATGGGTCTCCTTCGTGGCCTCAGGCGGTGCCGCGGATGATCAGCCGCCAGGGAACCGCGATCGTCCGGGCCGGAGTCTCCGGCGCCTCGATCCGATCCAGCAGGCGTTCCAGCATCGGCCGGTAGGCGCTGGTGTCGGTCCCGATCGTGGTCAGCGCCGGAGTGATCTCGGTGCCCTCCAGGATGTTGCCGTTCCCGATGATCTTGAGCTGGTCCGGCACCGAGATGCCCAGTTGCATGGCGGCCCAGACGGCGGAGATCGCGGCCCGGTCCGAGTGGGCCATGATCGCGTCCGGTCGGCGCTTCGCCGGTTGGTCGAGCAGTTCGACGGCTTCGCGGCGGGAGTCCAGGAACCCGCTCAGTTCGTGCTCGCGGCCGACGATGGTGATCGCGGAGTCCGGGAAGCCGTGCTCGCGGAACGTCTCCACGAAGGCGTCGGTCCGGTGCCGGAGGTCTCCGACCGGTACGGCGAGATAGGCGGGTCGCCGGACCCCGCTCCGGATCAGGTGCTCGGCGGCGGACCGGACCGCCGCGGCCTCATGCTGGATCATCACGTCGAACCGGCGCGGCCGGTACCACTCGCCGGTGATCAAGGTCGGCACCCGGCTGCCGATCCGCTGCGCCCGTGCTGTCGAGAACGCCTTCGAGCCCAGGATCACCGCGGCATCGGCGATGCCGTCGGTGAGCAGGCTCTCCACCCGCTCGATGGCCTTCTCGGTGTGGCCATAGCGCAGGATGATCATGCCGAGCCCGCGCTCGGCCGCGATCTCCTCGATCTCCGTGATCAGGTCCGTCGCCCACGGATTGAACGGCGAGTACGCGACGACGGCGACCAGGTCGGTCCGGTTCCGGGCCAGCACCCGGCCGGCCCGCCGCGGCCGGTAGTCCAGCCGGCGCATCGCCTCGGTCACCCGGGCGGTGATCTCGGGGGTCGCAGGGTTCTTCCGGCCGGGCCGGTAGCCGTTGGCGACGTACGACACGGTGGCGACCGAGACGCCGGCCAGCCTGGCCACGTCGGCCTGGGTGCTCGGACGCCCGTTCCGCTGCTGTGCCATGTCCGCTCCTCCCACCACCGTCTGCCGGATCGTAACCGAGATCTGCCGTCCGACCGGTTGACATCGACCCGGCGATCAGGTTTGGTGATGCGCATAACCAAACTACGGCAAAGGAGCCGGGTCATGGCAAGCCCGATGAGCCTGATCGGCTCGATGAGACAGCGCAGCCGATACCCATTAATGCCTACTAGGATAATGGGGAATTTTGGCGAGACGCTTCACCATCAGCTTCCATGCAGAGGAGTCAGACGATGACAACCCGATTGAGCCGCCGGACGCTGATCGGCGGGCTGTCCGCGGTCGGCGCGGCCACCCTGGTGGGATGCCAGGTCGACACCGGCCAGGGGCCGGCACCCGAGGCGCCGGGCGGGTCCGAGATCACGATCCCGGACTACGGCACCGAGCTGCCGACCGAGGACGTCACGTTCCGCTGGTGCGACAGCGGCGACCTCAAGTCCGTGTACGAGAAGGCCGTGCTGGCCGCGTTCACCGAGAAGCATCCTCACATCAAGACCGACTACCAGGGCAGCGGCTGGGAGACCGTGAACCAGGTGGTCCCGCTTGGCATCCGCAACGGCAGCGCCCCGGACATCTTCGCGGTGCCCAACAACGTGCCGGCGGCGACCGCGGTCAACGAGGGCTGGGTGCAGCCGCTGGACGAGGTGATCCCCGACTTCGAGACCTGGCGGGGCTACTTCCCCGAAACGGCCTTCGTGCCCGGCGTGCACATCTTCAACGACAAGATCTACTCGTTCCCGCTGAGCTCGGACCGGCGGCTCACCTTCATGTCGTTCTACGACACGGCCAACCTGGCCGCGGCCGGCTACGACGACCCGGTCAACGAGATCAAGACCTGGGACGATCTCCACGCCGCGCTGAAGAAGGTCGTCGACTCCGGCAAGGTCGGCATGATCATCGGCTCGGACAGCCTGGCCGGTGTGGTCGAGATGCTGGCGCAGAGTGCCGGCTGGCGTGCCGTGACCGGGATGGACCTGGCCGACGGGAGATACGTCTACGATGCCCCGCAAGTGATGCAGGCGTTCGAGTTCCTGCAGAAGCTGGTCACCGACAAGCTCGTCGTGCCGGGCTTCCTCAGCCTCAAGATCGCCGACGGGCGGGCCCAGATGCCGGCCGGCAAGGCGGGCATGATCTTCAACGGGCCGTGGGACATCCCGGCCTGGAAGCGGAACGCGCCGGACTGGAAGTACGCGATGGGCCCGGTGCCGAGCCCGGACGGCAACACCGACTGGGTGGTGCCGTTCGCGCAGACCGGCGCCAACAACCCGTGGGTGTACGCCAAGACCAAGTACCCGACGGTGGCCGGCCAGATCCTCAACTACATGGGCACTCCGGACGGGCAGAAGATGCTGGTGATCTTGAGCGAGGGCAACCTGGTCTCGCTGCAGCAGGAGTACAACGACGCCGCCGACCAACCCGGCCTGCTGGACGCGAACGCGAAGGCGGCGTCCGAGCTGGCGGCCAAGATCATGAAGGCGGCGCCGCAGGCGGCCATCCGGAACCCCGAGGTGGCCAAGGTGACGCTGCTCCGCAAGGAGGTCCAGCCGCGCTGGCAGGATCTGATGGCCGGCATCTTCACCGGTCAGCTCAAGGGCTCGCCCGAGCAGCTGTTCGCCGAGTTCGGCGAGAAGCAGCAGGCGTCCCTGGAGACCGCCATCGAGGCCGCGCGCCAGGAGGGCGCCCAGGTCTCGATCGACGACTGGAAGTTCCCGAACTGGGATCCGACGAAGGACTACACCAAGGCCGACTACGACGAGCTCGGGTGATCCGGTGACGATCGCCCCCACCGTCGGTGACCTGCAGCAGCGGGTCCAGCGCCGGGTCGGCGGCTGGTACGAGCGGGTCAACGCCCGCTGGTGCTACCTGTTCCTGTTGCCGGCGTTGATCTTGACAGCGATGTTCACGTTCTATCCGATGATCATGTCGTGGGTGTTCTCGACGATGCGCTGGTCCGGGTTCACCGAGGAGATGACGTTCGTCGGGCTGGACAACTACGCGGAACTGGTGCAGGACCCGATGTTCTGGTCGGCGTTCGGCCGGTCGGCGATCTTCATGCTGGTCGGTACGCCGATCCGGGTGATCCTGGCGCTGCTGGTGGCGATCGTACTGAACCAGAAGGTGATGCGGCTGTCGCCGGTGTTCCGGACCATGTTCTTCCTGCCGGTCACCGCCGCGGCGGCCGTGATCGGGGTCGTGATGACGTTCGTGCTCAGCCCCAACAACGGCCCGCTGAACACCGTGCTGGTCGGCTCCGGCCTGGTTCAGCAGCCGGTCGAGTTCCTGTCCGACCCGGGCATGTCGCTGTGGACCGTGCTGCTGGTGCACGTCTGGAAGAACTTCGGCATCACCATGATCTACTGGCTGGCCGCCCTGCAGACCATCCCGCAGGACTACATCGAGGCGGCCCGGATCGACGGCGCCGGGATGTGGGGGATCCTGCGGCACATCCGGTTGCCGATCTTGTTGCCGTTCGCCGTGATCATCATCATCCTCACCGCGAAGGACAATCTGCACGCGTTCGGCATCGTCTGGACGATGACCGGCGGCGGGCCGTACTTCTCCACCCAGTTGATCGAGATCTACATCTACCAGACCGCCTTCCAGCCGGAGATGGGTTCGGTGCCACGGCTGGGTTACGCGTCAGCGGCCGGCTGCTTCTTCGGCGTCGCAACGTTGATCTTCACGGTGATCCAGCTCTGGGCGGCGCGCAAGGTCGCCGAGGCGCGGGCGACGTTCGGCACCGAGGGTCGTGATCGATCATGACCGCGACAGTGACCACCGAGCGCCCGGCGGAGACCGAGCCGCGCAAGATCAAACAGAAGCAGTTCTCCCGGCGGGAGAAGATCTGGGCGGTCGTGATGTCGGCCGTGCTGCTGCTGATCGGCCTGGCCTGGATCTACCCGTTCATCTGGAACCTGTCGTCCTCGTTCAAGAACACCACCGAGATCTTCGGCTCGCTCAATCCGTTCAACCCGGTGCTGCGGATCGGCAACTGGACCCGGGCCTGGACCGAGGCCGACATGGGCCGGTTCTTCTTCAACTCGGTCTTCGTCACCGCCGGCTCGATCGTCATCTCGGTCACCGTCGCCGCCCTGATGGGGTACGCCCTCGGCCGCTACCGGTTCGTCGGCAAGAAATGGGTGATCGCGATCTTCGCGCTGGCGATCTTCCTGCCGGAGGGGTACACGATCATCCCGATCTACGACCTGATCGACGCGCTCGGACTGTCCGGGTCGTTGTGGGGCGTGACGCTGGCCGAGGCCGGCGGTGTCGGTGTGGTCCAGGTGCTGCTGTTCGCCGGCTACTTCTCCCAACTGCCGCGCGAACTCGAGGAGGCGGCCCGGGTCGACGGCGCCGGCTTCCTGCGCATCTTCGCGTCGGTCTACCTGCCGCTGGCCAAGCCGGTCACCGCGACCGCCGTGATCTTGCAGTTCATGCAGTCCTGGAACTCCTTCCTGCTGCCCCTGGTGCTCACCCTGACCCGGCCCGAACTGCAGACGCTCGCGGTCGGCGTCTACGCTCTCCGGAACGACTACTTCGCCGACTGGGGCGTGATGACGGCGGCGTCGACGATCGCCATGCTGCCGATCGTGATCATGTTCCTGGTCCTGCAACGGTTCTTCGTCGAAAGCATCGCCGGAGCGATCAAGGGATGAGACAAGAGGAGATCTGACTGTGTCAGTGCCGTATGCCCCGAGTACGCGAGCCTCGGGAAGTCGCAGCCGCAAGCTGGACCGGCCGAACGTGATGTTGATCTGCGTTGACCAGATGCGCGGCGACGCCCTGTCCGGGGCGGGCCATCCGGTGGTGAAGACGCCGCACCTGGACGAGATCGCCGACGAGGGCACCCGGTTCGCCCGGACCTACTCGGCGACGCCGACCTGCGTACCGGCGCGGGTGGCGCTGTTCACCGGCCAGTCGCAGGAACGGCACGGCCGGTACGGCTATCGCGACGGGGTCCCGTTCACGCAGGCGCATCCGGTCACGATGCAGGGGGTGCTGCGCGAGCAGGGCTACCAGACCCAGGCGATCGGCAAGATGCACGTGTTCCCGGAGCGGTCCCGGTGCGGCTTCGACGACGTACGGCTGCACGACGGGTTCCTGCATTTCGGCCGGCGGGCCGGCGGCCGGCACCTGGAGTCGAACGACGACTACCTGACCTGGCTGCGCCGGCAGCCCGGGATGGATGCGCACGCCGACTACTTCGACGACGGGCTGGGCTGCAACTCGCAGCTGGCGATGCCGTGGAACCGGGACGAATACCTGCACCCGACCAACTGGGTGGTGCACGAGACGCTGGACTGGCTGCAGCGGCGCGACCCGACGGTGCCGTTCTTCAGCTACGTCTCGTTCCACCGGCCGCACGCGCCGTTCAACCCGCCGCAGTGGGCCTGGGATCAGTACATCGACCGGCCCCGGACCGACCCGCCGCGCGGCGACTGGGCCGGCGCGTTCGAGGAGTTCCGGCGGGACAACTACCACCAGACCAAGTTCGGCCGGCTCGACCCGGAGACCCACCACCGCACGGTGACCGGCTACTACGGCCTGATCACCCACATCGACATGCAGCTGAACCGGCTGTTCGAGGGGCTCGCCGACTACGAGCTGCTCGACGACACGGTGATCATCTTCACGTCCGATCACGGCGACATGATGGGTGATCACGACATGTACCGGAAGTCGGTCGGCTTCGAGGGCAGCGCTCACGTACCGCTGATCGTGCGGCCGGCGCCGCGGTTCGCGCCGGACGCACCGCGCGGCCAGGTGATCACCGAGGTCACCGAGCTGCGCGACATCATGCCGACCGTGCTCGACTTCGCCGGCGTCGAGGCGCCGGACACGGTGGACGGCGCCAGCCTGAAGCCGTTCGTCACCGGGACCCCGGCGCCCGAGGTGTGGCGCCGCGACCTGCACGGCGAGCACACCCACTTCGATCAGTCGCTGCACTGGGTCACCGACGGGAAACGCAAGTATCTCTGGGCTTCCGCGAAGGGGATCGAGCAGTTCTTCGATCTCGAGGAGGACCCGCAGGAGTTGCACAACCTGATCGACGACCCGACCCGGTCCGCCGAGATCGACGACTGGCGCGGGCGCTTGATCAACTACCTGGACGGCCGCGAGGAGGGCTACGTCGCGAACGGCGAGTTGATCACCGGGCGCCCGGTGCAGACCGAACGCTCCGACATCACCGCGCTGGTGACCGCCTGAGCCGCCCGGTCGCGGTGGCACAATCCCTGCATGAGCAGCAAGATCAGGGGCCGAGTGGTCCGGGCTGCCGAGTCGTCGTTGGCGGATGCGGGCGTGGTGAGCCCGATCGGCGTCCTGATCGGGCTCGGCTGGCTGACCGAGGCCGCGGTCGAACGATGGCGGTACGGGAAGCCGGCCCGACTGGAACCGGTCCTGCAGGTGGATCTGGCCAAGGCGACCATGGCGATCGGCTACCTCGAGACGCTGGCCCGGGAGCGTGGCCTGCGGCCCAGCGAGACGGACTACGTCGCCCGGACGGTTGATCGTCGCAGGCTCCAGTTCAGCGAGAGCGGTGATCCCGGGGTCGAGCGGCGCTTTCGTACCCACTGGCTGTCACCGGACCTGCCGGAGCGGAAGCAACAACAGCTGGCCGAACGGCAGAGCAAACCGCCGGACCTGGTGGTGATCTCGGCCCGCAAGCCGTTCACCTGCGCCGAATGTTCGGAGCCCGGCGGCGACTTGTTGATCATGGAGGACCCGGGCCCGCTGTGCCTGACCTGCGCCGGGCTCGACCACCTGGTCTTCCTGCCGTCCGGCAACACCGCGCTCACCCGGCGGGCCAAGAAGGCGAGCCGGCTCAGCGCGGTCGTGGTGCGGTTCAGCACGACGCGCAAGCGGTACGAGCGGCAGGGGCTCCTGGTGGAGGAGGCGGCGCTGGCCGACGCCGAGCAGCAGACCCTGGCGGATGAGGACGCCCGGGCCCGGCAGCGCGAGCGGGCCGCGGAGCGCCGGTCCGAACAGGACCTTGCCGTGCAGGCGAGGCTGGCCGACAAGATCCGCCGTCTCTTTCCCGGCTGCCCGGCCGAGCGCGCCGAGGCGATCGCGGGTCACACCAACGTTCGGGGCAGCGGCCGGGTCGGGCGTACCGCCGCCGGCCGGGCACTGGACCCCGACGCGATCACCCGGGCCGTCATCGCGTCGATCCGGCACCAGGACACGGAGTACGAGGACCTGCTGATGGCCGGCGTCGAGCGGCACGAAGCCCGGGCTCGGGTGCAAACCGCCGTTGAGCAGGAGCTCGACCGCTGGCGACCACCCTCCTAGCTCCCAGATCGAAGGAAAGCACGCGGTCTGCGAACGCCGGCAGGAGGGGCTGCGAGTCCGGGTCAGTCGGCGAACTCGCCCCAGCCCCACCAGCTGCGGATCTCGGCCCGGGCGCTGAACCGGGCCCGGTCCCGGTTCCCGTACGGGTTCCCGGTGTAGTGCTTCGCCAGCGCGTCGATGTCGGCCAGCCCGGTGTCCTCGGTGATCTCGACGACGTCGAGCTGCAGCGCGACGTGGGAGTACCAGGCGTCGAGCGGGAGGACGTCCAGGGCACAGCGCGGATCCCGGCGGACGTGCTTCAGCCGGACCCGTTCGGCGTCGAAGTTGATCAAGACCCGGTCGTCGTCCTCGAGCAGATACCAGGTCGCCGCGGTGATCGGCCGGCCGTCCTTGGTGGTGGTCGCCATGACCGCCGGATTGGCCTGCTTGAGGAACTCTCGTACGTCATCGGGAAGGGTTGCTGCCATGTCGATCACCCTAATGCGGATGGCTCCGGCGCCGGTCGGTGAGGCGGACGGGCCTGATCGACATGTTCATGCCCAATCCATCCGCCGATGCGGTCGGGATCCATGCCCGTCCGGCGAGACGCCGCGGCAGGTTCGTGTCAGTGACCCGTCAGCGGCTTGTGATGGACTCGCCTATCGGTGATGAACCGGCTACCGATTGGAATCCGGTGAACGAAAGGGCTATGGCATGACCTCTGGATTCGGTCCGGCAGGACCAAGACCCCCGAGGCCGCCCCGACCTCGCCAGTCCGGGGTGATCGCTTTGATCGTGCTGTCTTGCCTCGCTCTGGTCGCGGTCGCGGCGTTTGGCGTCCTCGCTTTTCGGAACGTCGGAGAAACTGCGTCGAGTGTCACGGCTCCCCCGAACCCGCCGCGTGCCACGAACACGTCGGAACATCCGAAGAAGAAGTACACGAAGGTCCCGGACACCGGCGGGCCGGCGACTGGGCAGGCCGAGGCGTTCAGCACGTTGTTGCGGGCGCGTGGCCTCGTGTGTTCTGACGAGAAACTCGCGAAGGTGTTCAGCCGCGGTTGTTATCGGCAAGACCCCGAACATCTCATCCGGGTCGAGTTCCTTGGCCCGGTGGACGGCAGGCTCAGCAAGGTCGAGATCCATCTCGACTACCTTCTCGCCGATGATCGGGATGATGCCCCCGGTGCGTTCGACGACCTGGTCGGCGACTTTGTCGAGGCCGCCGAGCTGAGTGCCGCGGACGCGGCTGCGGTACGCAGGGAGCTGGCAGGAAAGCAGGCGGAATTCAACATCGACTGGGGTGAGGTGAAACTGCAACGCCCCACGGTTTCAACCAGCACGATCAGGCTCCTGCGGGCCGGCTGGAAGCCGCCGGAACTGTTCGCGGCCAAGCTTCCGGGCGACCTGGACCTGGTCGAGTCGGTTGCCGTTCAGCGCGGCTTCCGCTGCGAACGAAATGAATATGAGATGGAATGCACCCAGGGCGGCGACGGTCTCACGATCCGGGCGAGCCCGGCGAGACCGGAGGGCATTGACCGGCTCTACGTGCACGCGCGCACCGACGACGACACTGCGATGGATGCCGCTTTGGCAGAGATCGGTGCGGTGCTTGACGCGCTCGGCGGACCGCGTGCTGCGGCCGCGAAGGACTGGTACTTCAGGAACCGTACGGCGGCCGGCGGACTCGCCTATGTTGACGGACTGCTCGCCAGCCTCGTCGTAGTCGACGATCATGTGCACACCGCGCGGTTCGAACTGACTTCACCATGCCGGGCCAACTCTGACAATGGTGGATTCTGCTGAAACATCCGGAATGCGGTCAGCCGACCGCCTCATCGTCAATGCGACTGGCCTTGCTGGCAGCGGCCTTGCGACGTAGCGCGGCGATGTCCAGGAAGTCGGAAGTGGCCTCAGGTCCCGCCTCGGGGGCTTCGTCGCCGTCCTCCCACGGGTCGTACGGCTTGGTCTCATCATCATCGGCGAAACCCTGCGACGGGTCGTACGGATTCGCCAGGGCGGGCCCGTCGT